>NZ_CM174443.1:0-4907500 GCF_023667525.1 Variovorax sp. MSC1_012
GCAGTTGCAGCATGCCGATGCCCGCGAGCAGCGTCAGCGGAAAGCCCACCGCGAAGATGCTGAACTGCGGCGAGGCCCGGTTCAGGATGCCCATTGCAAGGTTGAGCGTGAGCAGCGCGGTCACCAGCGGCAGTGCCAGCATCAGGCCGTTGGCAAAGATCCTGCCGCCGCCGGACACCAGCAGCATCCAGCCCTGCGCGGCCAGCGGCGCATCGGCAATGGGCAGCGTGTGGAAGCTCTCGGCCAGCGCCGCAAGCATCAGCAGGTGGCCGTCCACCGCCAAAAAAAGAAGAATGGCCAGCATGTGCATGAGCCGTGCGACCACCATGGTGGCGCCGCCGGCCATGGGATCGAAGAAGGACGCGAACGACAGGCCCATCTGCAGGCCGATGTATTCGCCGGCGGCCAGCACGGCGGCAAACACCATGCGCATCGTGAAGCCGATGGCGCCGCCGATGAGCACCTGCTGCACGAGGATCCACACGCCGCCCACGGAAACCACGGGCACCGCGGGCATCGGACCGAGCGTCGGCGCAAGGGCCACGGCCAGCAGCGCGGCAACGGCCACCTTGGTCTGGCGCGCGACGCCGGGCTCGCCGAACACCGGCGCGGTGCTCACCAGCGCCAGCATGCGCACGAAGGGCCACAGGAAGGCCGTGAGCCAGGCGGTCAGCTCCGCCGAGGTGACGGAGAAGATGGCGGGCATGTCAGGTTCCGCGGAGCCACCGTTCTTGGCGCTCTTTGTTCTTGGCGCTCTTGTCCAGGGCGCGTGCCCAGGCCACCGGGTACTCCCCTCCGCGAATGTCCCCCGGCCTGCGGCCTCCTCCTTGATTTCGCTGCGGGGAGCACCCGATGCCCTGTGCACCAGGGCACGCTCTGGGTGTACCGCTGATCAACGACCGCTCTGAATAACGATCACGTCGATGGGGTGCCTTGCGCAGCGAAATTAAGGAGGAGGGCGAAGCCCGGGGGACATTCGCTTCGCCGCGTACCCCGTCGGCGGGAGCGCGCCCTGAACAGTGTCCTGAACAGAACGCCAAAAGCCCAACCCGACGAACAGAAAAGCACGGTTTCATCCTAAGCGACCAGCTGCGGAATGCTCGAGAACAGCGTGCGGATGTAGTCGAGCATCTGCGCCAGCATCCAGGGGCCGGCGAGCACCAGCACCGCGAACACCGCCAGCAGCTTGGGAATGAAGGACAGCGTGGCTTCGTTGATCTGCGTGGCGGCCTGGAAGATGCTGATGATCAGGCCCACGACCAGCGCCACCAGCAGCATGGGCGCGCCCAGCAGCAGCGAGACATGGATGGCCTGGCTGCCCAGGGACATGACGGATTCGGGTGTCATTGCGCGCCTCTAAAGATAAAAGCTCTGGGCCAGTGCGCCGATCAGCAGCTGCCAGCCATCGGCCATGACGAACAGCATCAGCTTGAAGGGCAGCGCGATGGAGGCGGGCGGCACCATCATCATGCCCATCGACATCAGCACGCTGGCCACCACCAGGTCGATGATCAGGAACGGAATGAAGATGGTGAAGCCGATCTGGAACGCGGTCTTCAGTTCGCTGATCACGAAGGAGGGCAGCAGGATGCGCAGCGGCACTTCCTCCGGCCCCTGCATGTCCGGGATCTTCGCGAGCCTGGCAAAGAGGGCCAGGTCGTTCTCGCGCGTCTGCTTCAGCATGAAGGACTTGAAGGGCGCAATGCCTTTCTCGAGCGCCTTCTCGGCCGTGATCTTGTTTTCGGAGAAAGGCTTGTAGGCCTCGTCGTGGACCTTGTCGAACACCGGCGCCATCACGAAGAAGGTCAGGAACAGCGACAGGCCCACCAGGATCTGGTTGGGCGGCGACGACTGCGTGCCGATGGCCGTGCGCAGCAGGCCCAGCACGATGAGGATGCGCGTGAAGCTCGTCATGCTCAGCAGCAGCGCCGGCAGGAAGGTGAGCGAGGTCAGCATCACCAGCGTCTGCACGCTGAGCGACCAGGTCTGGCTGCCGCCCGGGCCGGGCGTGCTGGTGAGGCCGGGCAGGCCCTGCGTCCACGCCGCGGTCGGCAGCATGAGGGCGAACAGCATCAGCGCGAAGCCGAAAAGGCCTCGCTGGCGGGCGGTGCGCCTCATGGGCGGGGCCGCTGTGCTAGGCCGAGGGAGTCGCGCAGCTTCTGGGCGAACAGGCCCGCCGCACCGGCCAGGCGGGCGTCGGGCATTGCGCTGGCCGGCGGCGCCGCGGGCAGCGCCTGTGCCGGCAGCGAATGCAGCGCATTGACCCGGCCGGCCGCGACGCCCAGCACCAGCCAGGTGCCGCCGACCTCGACCACCACCACGCGCTCGCGCTGGCCGACCATGGTGCTGGAGACCACCTTCACCGATTGGCCGCCGCCCAGGCGCTGCAGGCCGAAGCGGCGCGCGGCCCAGGCGCACAGGAAGATCAGGCCCAGCACTGTGAACATGCCGAAGCCGGCCTGCAGCAGGCTGGAGGCGCCGACCGCCGGCGCCGCCTCCACGGGCGAGGGCACGGTCGGCAGTGCCGCGCGGGCTGCAAGGCATGCTGCGGCCGCGATCGAAGCCGCGGCCTGCCGCAGCCGACGGGCGAAGAGGTTCATGACCGGCCGAGCTTCTGCATGCGCTCGGAGGGCGTGACGATGTCGGTCAGGCGGATGCCGTACTTCTCGTTGACCACCACCACTTCGCCCTGCGCGATCAGGTAGCCGTTGATCAGCACGTCCAGCGGCTGGCCGGCCAGGCCGTCGAGCTCCACCACCGAGCCCTGCGAAAGTTGCAGCAGGCTCTTGATGGTGATGCGGGTGCGGCCGAGCTCGGCCGTCAGCTGCACCGGCACGTCGAGGATGCGCTCCACGTCCACCGGCGAGCCGGCGGCGGTTGCCATGGCCTGCAGCGGCTGGAACACGCGGCTGCCCGCGGGAGCGGCAGCAGGCGCGGGAGCGATTGCCGGCGGGGCGGCGGGGGCGAAGGCGGGGGCGGGCGCGGAGGCCGCGGTCTGCTCGGCCAGCGCGCTGGCCCAGTCGTCCGCATCGCTGGTGGATGAGGTGTTGTCAGTCATGGTCGTTCTTCGGATCGCTGTCTTGGTGGGAGATCATCTGCAGCACGCGCAGGGCATAGCGCTCGTTCGACACCCCGTAGCCGCATTCCATGACCGGAATGCCGTCCACGCGCGCGGTGATCGACGAGGGAAGCTCGATGGGCAGCACGTCGCCCACCTGCAGCTTGAGCACTTCGCCGATGGTCGAGGGCAGCGTGATGAATTCGGCGCTGAGCTCCACGTCGGCGCTCTGCATCTGCTGGGACATCTGGCGCACCCAGCGCTTGTCGACCTCGATCTCGTCCTGCACCGGGTTGGACAGCAGGTCGCGGATCGGCTCGATCATCGAATAGGGAATGCACACGTGCAGGAAGCCGCCCACCGGGCCGAACTCGATCTGCAGCGTGGTGTTGATCACCACCTCGTTGGGCGCGACGATGTTGGCGAGCTTGCCGTGCATCTCGGCGCGCACGTAGTCGAAGCTCAGCGGGAACACCGGCTGCCAGGCGTCGGCATAGCACTGCAGCGTGAGGTTCAGCAGCCGCTTGATGATGCGCTGCTCGGTGCGCGTGAAGTCGCGCCCCTCGACGCGCACGTGGTAGCGCCCGTCGCTGCCGAACAGGTTGTCGACCACCAGGAACACCAGCTTCGGATCGAACACGAACAGCGCCGTGCCGCGCAGCGGCTTCATGTGCAGCATGTTGATGTTGGCCGGCACCGGCAGGTGGCGCACGAATTCGCCGTACTGCTGGATGTGCACCGGCCCGACCGAGATGTCGGGGCTGCGCCGCATGAAGTTCAGCAGCGAGCTGCGCAGGTGCCGGGCAAAGCGCTCGTTGATGACCTCCAGCGTGTGCATGCGGCTGCGTACCACGCGGTCGGGCGCACCCAGGTCGTACACCGGAAGGCCGTCTGTGGGGGCGGCGGCGCCATCGCTTTGCTCGGGCCCGCCGCCGGTGACGCCCTGCAGCAGCGCGTCGACCTCGTCCTGGGAGAGCACTTGTTCATAGGCCATGGATCGGCGGTCCGGAAAGGGTTACTGCACCACAAAGGTGTTGAAGGACACGCTGGCGATCTCCTGCGGCGGCAGGCCGGCGCCCAGCGGGCGGCTCAGCTCGACGCGGATTTCCTCGGCCAGGCGGGCCTTGTCCGCGGTCGTCACCAGCGACTCGGGCGGGCGGTTCGACAGCAGCAGCAGCACCCGGCTGCGGATCTCGGGCATGAATTCGACGATGCGCGCCTTGGCCTGTTCGTCGCGCACCTTGAGGGCCATGCCCACATGCAGGAAACGGCCGCGGCCTTCGGACTGCACATTGACGGTGAGCGGCTCCAGGGTCACGAAGATCGGCTTCTCCGGCACCGGTGCAGCCGCTACGGCGGGCTGGTCCGATGCGCGCTGGGCCAGCAGGAAATAGGCGCCGGCGGCGGCCAGCGTGCCAACCAGCACGACGATCAGGAGCACGATCCACAGCTTCGATGAACGTGCGGGCGAAGGGGGAACGGGGGCGAGTGCGACAGGGGGACTGGTAGCCATATGGGTGCTGCGAAGCGAATCGGTTTCGGACTATTCTTTGCCAGGTGACTGGCAGGCGAAGGGCTGATCAAGCGCGGGAAAAGGCCTCAGATCCCGCGTTCACCATCTCATGCGAAGGTGTCGACGCCGGCACTGGGCCGGCGAAGTGCAGTGGGCGCCGGCATGCTGTGCAGCGGCTCGGTGGTGGCAATGGCTTGCACGCGGCTGGTGCCCGGATAGTCGGCTTGCCGCGGCGATCCCTGCTGCTGGGGCTGCTCGCCGAAGGCGCCGCCCTGTCCGGCCGAGGGATGCGACTCTGCGCCGACCGAGGCCTGGCCCAGGCTGATGCCATGGTCGGCAAGGCTCGTGCGCAATTGCGGCAACGCCACTTCGAGCGCCTTGCGCACGCTTTCGTGGGCAGAGGCGAACATCGCCTGCGCCTGGTTGTCGCCCATGGTGAGCGTGACCTTGAGCGGGCCGAGGCCGGCCGGGTTCAGGTTCAGCTCGGCCACCTGGTAGCCCGCCGCGGTCATGCGCAGCACCTGGTGGCCGATGGCCTTGCCCCAGGCGGCCGAGCCGACGGACGGCTCCACGCTGAGGATGGGCGTGTGCGGCGACGCTGGCGGCACGTTCGTGCGCGCGGCGGCGGCCGCGGCGGGCGTGAACGGCATCGAGGCGGGCACGCTGGTGGAGGCGGGCGCCGCGTCGGATGCGGCGGCCAGGTCGGTGGTCTTGTCGGCGGAGATCATGGCGGTGGCCGGTGCCGGTTCGGTGTCGGCATCGATGGAGAGGGAGGCGGAGGAGGCACCGCGTGGCTCGGTGACAGCCACTGCGGGCGCCGCGGCGATGTCGGTGGCGGCTTCGGGTGCTGCGGCATCTGCAGCTGGGGTCGCGGCCGGGCCCGTGCCTGCGGCGGCCGGCGGCGGCACAGCGGCTGCGGCCTGCACGGCGGTGCGTGCATCCGCCGGCTGCGCAGCGTCCGAGGCCGCAGCAGGGGCACCGCCGTCTGCCGGCTTCGTCTGCGCAGTCGTTTCGCCTTCGGCATTCGCCGCGATGGCCGTCTTGCCTGCCGCAGCGTCCGCGGTATCACCAGCCAGCATGTCGACCGGCGCATCGCCCGGCACCAGGGCCTGGATGCCATCGGGCACCGAGGCCGCCGCTGGCGCACCGGCAGCCAGCGCAGCGGTGGCGGCGGAGGGCGGCGCCACCAGCGGCGCGAAGAAGGACATCGGCAACAACTCGGCGGGAAGCTCGTCCTTGCGATCGCCGGCGCGCGAGGCCTTTCGGCGGTGCGTGGTTTCGAGTGCGGAGGATTCGGCCTCTTCGGGCGCCTGCGCTGCGCCCGCGTTGCGAGAGCGGGCCAGCGCCGCGTCGAAGCTGCGGCCACCGGGCTCCTCGGCGTTGCGGCCGCGTGCACCGGAGGCCGCGGAAGAAGCCGAGTTCGGGCTGAAGGAAGGGGCAATGGGGGAAGGCATGGGGGCGGGTGCGTCAGGGTGTCGGATGGGAGGCGCGGTCGAAGAACTTGCGTGCCGTGCGTTCGTCGCTGTCGCGCTGCTCGCGCCGCGCGCCGACCACGAGTTCCTGCCGCCGCGCGCGTTCGGCCAGCGCGTCGAAGGAGTTGAGGCGCCGCTTGTGCTGCTGCCACTCGCTTCGGCCGTGGTCGAGCCGGCTGGCCGCCTGCGCGGCGATGGCCTGCTGCTGCTGGATGGCGCCGTCGAGCGTGCCGAGAAAGTTGCGGTAGTTGTGCCACTGGGCCGAGGGCAGGCCGTTCTCCATCAGCACCTGCAGCTGGTCGCTGTAGTCCTGGCGGTATTGCAGCAGCAGCTCCAGCTTCTGGTGGGCGCTGACCTGCGCGTTCTGCAGCAGGCCGAGTTGCCGCGCTGCATCGTCGGTCCGGGTGCGGGCGAGGTCGGTGAGCGTGTCGAGCGGAAGCTTGTGCGGCATGGCAACTCCTGTGGAAGGGGAATGGATCAGGCGGATTCGAAGAGGCTGCCCATGCGCTCGATCGAGGTGGCGTAGTCGCAGCGCTCGTGCATCGATTGCTGCAGGAAGGCCTCGATGCGCGGATAGAGCGCAATGGCCTGGTCGAGCTGCGGGTCGTGGCCGGCCGCATAGGCGCCGACGCTGATGAGGTCGCGGTTGCGCTGGTAGCGCGAGAGCGCCTGCTTGAAGCGGCGCACGGTGTCGAACTGCGAGGGCTCGATCAGCGCCGTCATCGCGCGGCTGATGGAGGCCTCGATGTCGATCGCCGGGTAGTGGCCGGCCTCGGCCAGCGTGCGCGACAGCACCACGTGGCCGTCGAGGATGGCGCGCGCCGAATCGGCGATCGGGTCCTGCTGGTCGTCACCTTCGGACAGCACGGTGTAGAAGGCTGTGATCGAGCCGCCGCGGCCGTTGGCGTCGCGCGCGCCGTTGCCAGCGCGCTCCACCAGCGCGGGCAGCTTGGCGAACACCGAAGGCGGATAGCCCTTGGTGGCCGGCGGCTCGCCCACGGCCAGCGCGATCTCGCGCTGCGCCATCGCATAGCGCGTGAGCGAATCCATGATCAGCAGCACGTCGCGGCCCTGGTCGCGGAAGTACTCGGCCAGGCAGGTGGCATAGGCCGCACCTTGCAGCCGCAGCAGCGGCGAGTTGTCGGCCGGCGCGGCCACCACCACCGAGCGCGCCAGGCCTTCCTCGCCCAGCGTGTTCTCGATGAAGTCCTTGACCTCGCGGCCGCGTTCGCCGATGAGGCCGACCACGATCACCTCGGCGCTGGTGTAGCGCGCCATCATGCCCAGCAGCACGCTCTTGCCGACGCCCGAGCCCGCGAACAGGCCCATGCGCTGGCCGCGGCCCACGGTGAGCATGGCGTTGATGGCGCGCACACCTACGTCGAGCACCGAATCGATCGGCGCGCGCGCCAGCGGATTGATCGGCGGCGCGCCCAGCGGCACCCTGCGGCTCACGTCGAGCGGGCCGAGCCCGTCGAGCGGCCGTCCCGCGGCATCAACCACGCGGCCGAGCATGCCTTCGCCCACCGGCAACCGCTTGGTGTGGGCATCGCCGGTAACGCCGCCCGCGAACTGCGCGGGGCCGGGCCGCGCAAACACGCGCGCCCCGGGCAGCAGGCCGGCCACTTCGCTTTGCGGCATCAGGAACAGGCGGTCGCCGGCAAAGCCGACCACCTCGGCCTCGGCATGGCGCTGCGGATAGCCGGGCGGCAGTTCGATCAGGCAGTCGCTGCCGACCGGCAGCTGCAGGCCCACTGCTTCGAGCACCAGGCCGACGGCGCGCGTCAGGCGGCCCGAGGTGGCGATGGTCGCGCACAGGCCGACCTCGCCGCGGGCCTGCGCGAGCGTGCCGAGCCATGACTTGAGGTGCGGGTTGACGGCGTCGGGCGCGGCGGTGTTTGCGGTGGCTTGCATGGCTTCAGGCTCCCTCGGGTTCGGCATCGCGCGAGAAGGCGCTGGCCACGCGCTTCCAGCGGGTTTCCAGCGTTGCGTCCATCTCGCCGCTCGCGGAGCGCACGCGGCAGCCGCCGCGGGCCAGGGTGTCGTCGGCGCGCAGCTGCCAGCCGGCGGCCTGCAGTTCGCCGCCGAGGCTGTTCTTCACCAGCGCCAGGTCTTCGGGATGCAGCAGCAGGCGCGGCTCGCCCTGCAGCGCGGGTTCGGTGTGCAGCAGGTCCTGCACCAGCGCAAGAATCCATTCGGGCTCGACGCGCAGGGTCCGGTGAATCACCTGGCGCGCGACGTCGAACGCGAGCGCCAGGATGGCATCGCTCAGTTCGCTCTCCGCGCTGCGCAGCGCGGCCGGCAGCGAGGCGGCCAGCGCGCGCAGCTGCTCGGCGTGGGCGCTGGCCGCGGCCAGGCCGGCAGCCAGGCCTTCGGCGCGCCCTTCGGCATGGCCCTGGGCCCAGCCCTCGCGGCGGCCTTCAGCCTCGCCGGTGGCGCGCGCTTCCAGGCGCAGGCGTTCGAGCTCGGCCTCGCGTGCCAGCGCGGCCGGGTCGGCGCGCGGCGGTGCGGGCGCCTCGATGCTCGCGCTGTGCGCCGCGAGCGCGTCCGCGTCCGCGTCGATCGCGCCCATCTCCCAGCGCTGCCAGGCGGACAGGCGCGGCCGGGAGAGCATCGGCGGCGTGTCCTGCCGCGCGCGACCGCCGAAGGAATGAGGGAAGGAGGTCATCTCATCGACTTCCAGGAACACCGCAGAACCGGCTTCGCCGGGCTGCAGGTGTTGCCCCCGGCGAGGGGGTTGGCGCAGCGACACGAAGTGCGCGAAGCTTGGGGGAGAGCAGCATGTCTAGACGAAATCATCGGTTCCAGGCGCGGCTACGACGATCTCGCCGGCGTCGGCCAGGCGGCGCACGACCTGCAGGATCGCCTTCTGCTCGGTCTCGACCTGCGACACGCGCACCGGCCCGCGCAGCTCGATGTCCTCGCGCAGCGTCTCGGCCGCGCGCTGCGACATGTTCTTGAGGAACTTCTCGCGCAGCTCGGGCGCCGAGCCCTTGAGCGCGACGATGAGCGAGTCGGACTCGATGTCCTTGAGCAGGCGCTGGATGTAGCGGTCCTCCAGGTCGAGCAGGTTCTCGAACACGAACATCTCCTCGACGATGCGCTGGGCCAGCGCCTCGTCGTGGGCGCGCACGTGGGCAATGGCCTCTTCTTCCTGCGCGCTGTTCATCAGGTTGACGATCTCGGCCGCGGTGCGCGCGCCGCCCAGGCGGCTGCGCTTGAGGCCTTCGCCCGAGAGCATCTCGGTGAGCACGTCGGTCAGCTCGGCCAGCGCGGCCGGCTGCACGCCGCCGAAGGTGGCCACGCGCAGGATCACGTCGTGGCGCAGGCGCTCGGGCAATCTTTCGAGTACCTCGGAGGCCTTCTTGCGGTCCAGGTGGACCAGCAGCGTGGCCAGGATCTGCGGATGCTCGTCACGCACCAGTTCCACCACTTCGCTGGCTTCCAGGTCGTTGAGCCGCTCGATGCCGCCGTGCGGCTCGTCGGGCTGCAGGATGTCTTCGAGCAGGTTGCTTGCGCGGTCGTCGCCCAGCGCCTTGCGCAGCACGGCGCGGATGTAGCTGCCCGAGCCCAGGTGCAGCGCGGACAGCTGCTCGGTCTCCATGCGGAACTCGGCCAGCACGGCCGCGAGCTCGTCCTTGGAGACCTGGCTCAGCTTGGCCATCGCGACGCCCAAGGCCTGCACCTCGGTGGCCGGCAGGTGGTGCAGCGTGGCCGCGGCGCGGTCTTCGCCCAAGGACATCAGCAAGATTGCGCTCTTCCGGGTGCCTGCGTCGCTCATGTGTTCATCCAATGCTTGATCAGCGTGGCCACCAGGCGCGGGTCCTGGTCGGCGGTCTGGTGTGCGTAGTCGAGGTCGGCCTTCTGGCGCTCGATCTCGCGCTGCCGCGCGTTGTTCTGCGAGGCCGTTTCGTCGTCGGCCGCGCCAGGGGCAGCCTGCGCCGCTGCGGGCACCGCGGCGGCAGGCGGCGCGAGGTGCTTGCGCAGCAGCGGCCGCAGCACCGCGAACCAGGCGAACAGCGCGAGGCCGGCAATCAGCAGGTACTGCGCGATGGTCATGGCGAGCCCGAGGTTGGCAGGGTCGCGCCAGAACGGCAGGGCGGGCCCGGCCTGTGCGTCGCCGCCTTCGCGGGCGAAGGCGCTGTTGACCACGTTGAGCGAGTCGCCGCGCTCCTGGCTGAAGCCCATCGCTTCCTTGACCAGGTTGCGGATCTGCTCGACCTCGGCCGGCGTGAGTGCGCGCTGGCTCGGCTTGCCGGCGCTGTCCGCGGCTTCGCGGTGGTTCACCACCACGGCCACCGACAGCCGCTTCACGCCGCCTGCGCCTTGCTGCACATGGCGGATCGAACGGTCGAGCTCGTAGTTGGTCGTCGTGTCCTTGCGCGAGCTGCCCGGCGCCGAGCTGGCTGCCGTGGCGGTTGCGGCCGTTCCCGGCGCAGGTGCCGCGGCGTTCGGCGGCGCGGTGATGGGCGCGCTCGGCGTCTGCGGCGGCTGGTTCGACAGCGCACCCGGCACGCCGCCCGGCGGCGTGGCGCCCTGCTGCATCGATTCGCTCGACTGCTGGCTGCGGATGGCCGCGGCGCGCGGGTCCTGGTTCGGCTTGTAGCTTTCCTCGGTGCGCTCGATCACGGAAAAGTCGATCTCGGCCGCCACCTGCGCACGCACATTGCTCGCGCCCACGATGGGCTGCAGGATCGCCTCGATGCGGCGGATGTAGCCCTGCTCGATTTCCTGCGCGTACTTGAGCTGGCTCACGTCCAGCCCGCGTGCGCCGGCATTGGCGGCCGACAGCAGGTTGCCGTGCTGGTCGACCACGGTCACGCTCTTGGCGTTGAGCTCGGGCACGCTGCTGGAGACCATGTGCACGATCGCGCTGACCTGGCCTTCGTCGATGCTGCGGCCGCGGTGCAGCGTCAGGATCACCGAGGCCGAGGGCTTCTTCTGGTCGCGCACGAAGAGCGAAGGCTTGGGCAGGGCCAGATGGATGCGCGCCGACTCGACCGAGCCGATCGATTCGACCGAGCGCGCCAGCTCGCCTTCGAGCCCGCGCTGGTAGTTGACCTGCTCGGCGAAGTTGCTGGTGCCGAACTTCTGGTTGTCCATCAGTTCGAAGCCGACCCCGCCGCCCTTGGGCAGGCCCTGCGACGCGAGCTTCAGGCGCACTTCGGGCACCCTGTCGCGCGCCACCAGGATCGCGCCGCCGCCTTCGGCGAACTTGTAGGGCACGTTCATCTGCTGCAGCGACGCGATGATGGCGCCGCCGTCGCGGTCCGTCACGTTGGTATAGAGCACGCCGTAGTCGGGCGCGCGGCTCCACAGCAGAAACGCCGCGGCGGCCGCGGCGATGGCGGCCGCGCCGACGATCAGCGGCAGCTTCGGCTGGGTGCGCAGGCGCTCGGCGAGGCCGGAGGCGGGCGAGGGCGCCGGGCTGGTGCCCGCGGGGGCCGCCGAACTCATTGCGCAGGCTCCGCCGCGGCCGGATGCACGGGGCGGCGCGGGATCATGGCGAGGGGCTGGAGGCTTCGATGTTCTGGGGTCATGCCGAGGGGGCCGTGGTGTCGTCAGCGAGCTATGGGTTCGGCGTCGATTCTCAGCAGCCGGGCCATATTCGATTGGCCGAACAACTGCGGGTTTTGCCGTCAGTTGGGCGCATGTCGCTGCGGCTTGCCCTGCTACGCTGAAAACACGCGGGAAGGCCCCTGGGCCTCCCTCTCCACATCCAGATCCAACCCATAAAGAGAGAGCTCTCCATGTCGATCACCGCCATCGAATCCGTCCTGCAGCAGATGCGAACCACCGCGCTCCAGAGCGGCATTGCCCAACCCGCCGCCGAGGCGGCCCAGCCCGGGGGCTTCGCGGCCGAACTGCGGCGCTCGCTCGACAACATCAGCACCGCGCAGACCAGGGCCTACGGCCAGGCCGAAGACTTCGAAATGGGCAAGCCCGGCGTGGCGCTGAACGATGTGATGGTCGACTTGCAGAAGGCCAACGTGGCTTTCCAGACCGGGCTGCAGGTGCGCAACCGGCTGGTGGCCGCCTACCAGGAAGTGATGAACCTGCCCGCCTGAACCCGGAGGTTGTGGGGCGCGCATCTTTTTTTGCGCCGGACTCTAAATGTTTGAAAAGCCCTGCCGATAACTAAACCAACGATGGCTTGAGTCTCACAGTGGGAGCGGGTCCAGCGTTGCGGCCGGAGGGCCGGAGTCCACAACCTTTGTCTATCAGGAGTCGAACATGGCGCAAGTCATCAACACCAACAGCCTTTCCCTGCTCACGCAGAACAACCTCAACGCGTCGCAATCGTCGTTGAACACGGCGATCCAGCGCCTGTCTTCCGGCCTGCGCATCAACAGCGCCAAGGACGACGCCGCCGGCCAGGCCATCGCCAACCGCTTCACGGCCAACATCCGCGGCCTGACGCAAGCCTCGCGCAACGCCAACGATGGCATCTCCCTGGCGCAGACCACGGAAGGCGCGCTCAAGGAAGTGAACAACAACCTGCAGCGCGTTCGCGAACTGTCGGTGCAAGCCGCCAACGGCAGCAACTCGGGCAGCGACCTGCAGTCCATCCAGGACGAAATCAAGCTGCGCCTCGGCGAAATCGACCGCGTGTCGAAGCAGACCGACTTCAACGGCGTGAAGGTCCTGTCGTCGTCGGCCAAGCCGCTGACCGTGCAGGTCGGCGCCAACGACGGCGAGACCATCGACATCGACCTGAAGGAAATCAGCTCGAAGACGCTCGGCATGCAAGGCTTCAACGTCAACGGCCCGCAAGCCAAGACCGGCGCGAGCTTCGACGGCACGGCCACGATGGTCGGCACCTCGGCCGACGTGGATGCCGCCGCCGCACAGAAGGTGTACGGCGCAACGACGAACGTCACGACCTCGGCCGTGACCGAGAAGACCGGCGGCACGCTGGCAACCAGCCTGGGCGTGGCCGCCGGCAGCGTGACCTTCGGTGCCGAAGCACTGAGTGACGGCGCCGGCAACTGGTACGCGGAAGTCACCATCACCCCCGGCAGCGCTGCCGAAGCGATGGCCCTGAACAACGAGGGTTTCACCGACGCTGCAAACGGCGTGGCCCAGCGCTTCTACGTCGCACTGGACCCGCAAGCCGCCGACACGACCACGACCGCCGGCACCGCCGCCTTCGCGCTCGACACCTCGAAGGTTTCCGTGGCCAGCCTGCAGACCGGCTCGACGGCCAACCCGCTCGAAGCCATCGACGCGGCGCTCAAGCAAGTCGACGACCTGCGCAGCTCGCTGGGTGCGGTGCAGAACCGTTTCGACTCGGTGATCTCCAACCTCGGCACCGCCATCACCAACCTGTCGTCGTCGCGCTCGCGCATCGAAGACGCGGACTACGCAACCGAAGTGTCGAACATGACCCGTGCGCAGATCCTGCAGCAAGCCGGTACCTCGGTGCTGGCCCAGGCGAACCAGACCACGCAAGGCGTGCTGTCGCTCCTGCGTTGATCTGAGAAGAAGGCATTGCGCAGGCCTCCGGGCGAAAGCCCGGGCCCGCCTGCGCTGTTCCCTGCGGCCTGGCTCCGGCCAGGCTGCAGACGACAGCGAAAGCAATCAAGACAAGAAGGTGGAAATCATGTCGATCCCCGTAAGCCCCGCGGCCGACGGCCCGTGGTGGATGCAGGTGCTCACCGAGCGCACGGCCGGCAAGGCCGCGGCGGAGTCCGTGGCTGCGCCATCGGACGCCGTGGACGAAGCCACGCCCGCGCAGGTCGCAGAGGCGGTGAGGGAGGCCAATGCTTCGCTGCACAGCCGCGCGGTCGGGCTCCGGTTCGAGGTGGACGAGGACACCGACAAGCTCATCGTCAAGGTGGTCGACCGGGAAAGCGGCGAGCTCATCCGCCAGATTCCTTCCGAGGAAGTGGTGCGCATCGCCAGGGTGCTGGGCAAGGCACCGGGCCTTCTGGTGAGCCGGGAAGCCTGACGGGCGCCGCCTTTTCATTCACAGACATCAGGAACTCTCAACATGGCATCGATCAGCAGCCTGGGCGTTGGCGCCAACCTCGAACTGGGCACCTTGCTCACGCAGCTCCAGACGGCGGAGAGCCAGCCGCTCGTGGCGCTGCAGCAGCGCCAGGTGAGCTACACGAGCAAGCTCTCGGCCTACGGCACGCTGCAAAGCTCGCTCGGCACGCTGCAGGCGGCGGCCAAGAAGCTCTCGGACCCGGCGCTGTTCCAGGGCGTAAAGGCCGCCTCCAGCGCAACCGACGTGCTGACCGCGGCGGCCGCAAGCACGGCCGCGGCCGGCACCTATGCCATCGAGGTGACGCAGCTTGCGCAGTCGCAGTCGCTGGTTGCGGCGGGTCAGGCAAGCACCACCACCGCCATCGGCAGCGGAACCATCACCATCGATTTCGGCGCCATCACCGGCGGCACGCTCGATGCGGCAACCGGCACATACACGGGTGCGGGTTTCACGCCGGATGCCACCCGCACGGCCGTGCCGATCACCATCGACAGCAGCAACAACACGCTGGCGGGCATCCGCGACGCCATCAACGCCGCCAAGGCCGGCGTCTCGGCCAGCATCGTGAACGACGGCAGCGGCACGCCCAACCGGCTCGTGCTGACCTCCTCACAGACCGGCGAGGCCTCGAGCATGCGCGTCTCGGTGACCGGCGATGCGGCGCTGCAGAACCTGCTGAACAACGATCCCGCAGGCACGCAGAACCTGCGCCAGACGGTGGCGGGGCAGAACGCCAACCTCACCGTGAACGGCATTGCCGTGACCAGTGCGAGCAACACCGTCAAGGAAGCCATCCAGGGCACCACGCTGACGCTGCTCAAGACCGGCACCAGCAACCTGTCGACCGAGGCCGACACGGCCGCGGCGGAGTCGGCCATCAGCGACTTCGTCAAGGCCTACAACAGCCTGCAGGCCACGGCCAACAAGCTGACCACCTACGACCAGGACTCCAAGACCGGCGCCGCGCTCGTCGGCGATTCGACGCTGCGCAATCTGCAGACGCGCATCCGGCAGGCGCTCACCACGCCGCAGGCCGGCGGAGCGGACGACATGAAGGTGCTGTCGGAAATCGGCGTCGCCTTCCAGAAGGACGGCACGATGGCGGTCGATTCGACCAAGCTCAAGTCGGCCCTGGCCAGCAACCTGGCCGGCGTTTCCGGGCTGTTCGCGAGCGCCACCGGCAGCACCGCCGGCTACGGCAAGCAGCTGAGCGCGCTGGTGGATAACCTCACCTCCACCGGCGGCGCGCTGAAAGTCGCGTCCGATGGCATGACCGCCTCGCTCAAGCAGCTCGACGAGCAGTACGCCGACATGAAGACGCGCGTGGACGCCAAGGTGGAGCGCTATCGCGCGCAGTTCACCCAGCTCGACCTGCTCATGAGCCAGATGAACAGCACCAGCAACTATCTCACGCAGCAGTTCGCGAACATGCAGAACAGCAGCAAGTAGCCATTCCAGCGGAGCAAGCAGCCCATGTACACCCCCCACACCTTCAGGACCGGCGCCGGCGCGTATGCGCGCGTCGGCATGGAAACGCGCACCATGAGCGCGTCGCCGCACCAGCTCATCGTCATGCTGTTCGACGGCGTGGTCACCAGCATCGGCTTGGCCCGCCACCACATGGCGAAGGGCGACATGGCCGCCAAGGGCAACGCGATTTCCAAGGCCGTGAGCATCGTCGACAACGGCCTGAAGGCCGGCCTCGATGCCAAGGCCGCCGGCGCGGCCGGCGCCGAACTGGTGGACAACCTGTCGGCGCTCTACGACTACGTGATCCGCCGGCTGCTCTATGCCAACCTGCACAACGAGCCCAAGGCACTCGATGAGGCCGAGGCACTGCTCGAGAACGTTGCGTCTGCATGGCGCGAGATCGGCGGCGCCAGTGCCGGCAATTGACATCTTCACATTGGAAGCGCAGGCCGTGCCCGTCCGCCACGAAGTCATCCGTTGCTATGGCGAGCTCGCCGCGGCCATGTCGCTCATGGTCTCGCTGGCCCGCGCCAGGGAGTGGGACCGGCTGCCCGAACTCGAGGCCCGCTGCGCGGCGCTGGTCGACCGGCTCAAGGCCGTCGGTGCGGTGTCGCTGGACGCCGCGCAGCTGGAGCAGGTGCGTGGGCTGATCGAGCGCATCCACGCCGACCAGGACGAGGTGTGCGGGCTGGTCAAGCCGCAGCTCGAGCGCCTGGTGGCCAAGATGGCCCAGCTGCAGAACCGCAGCGATCTTGGCAAGGCCTACGGCCTGCCGTACTGATCGCCGGACGCTGCCCCCCAAGCCATGAACAGACCGATCGGACCTGCCGTCGATGCACTGCTTGCCGCGAAGCTTTCTTCGGCGCGGCCGGACCTTGCCGTGCTGCAGACCGAGGTCGGCACCAGCATGCCGGTCGGGCCGATGGCGGAGATCCAGAAGGTCAAGAACGATGTCCGGCTGCCGTCCCACGCCATGCTCGAGGCGCGCCTTGCGGACGGCACGCCGCCCGCGCTGCCGCGCGCCGATGCGCCGCCCTCGATCGACACGCGCTGGTCGGCGGCGGCACGCGTCATCAGCGCCGTGCTGGCGGACCTGCATGCCGAACCGGAACCGGTGCGCGGTGCGGCGCCGCTGTGGGCATCGCCACAGGAGGCGCCGTCCGGCGCCGTGCTCGCGGCCGCGCTGGGACGCTCGGTGAGCGGCAGCGGGCTCTTCTACGAATCGCATCTGCTCGAATTCGCCATGGGACTGCGTACGCTGTCGCAGCTGGCCGAGGAGCCGCAGGTCCGGATGACGCAGTTGCTTCAGCCGCTTCAGCAGCCGGCCGTGCCTGGCACCTCTCAGGCGCAGCCGACTGCGATGCCCCAGCCGGTTGCGGCCCAGCCTGCTGTCGCGGCGCCGCTCTTCGCTGCCGGTGGACCCACTCCTGCAGCGCCCGGTGCTTCGCAGGCACTGCCGTCCGAGATGGTTCCGAGCACCGGCGCGCCGTCCGCCCAGACTCACCAGGCCGCGGTTGCTTCGGCAAGCCATATGGCCGCGATGGCCGGCGAAGAGCGCATGGCCAGCCTCGGCACCGGCGAAACCGTTGCAGCCAATGCTTCGGTGCGCGCGGCAGCGCCGGCCGCGGCCGAACTGATCCATCCGCAGACCGCCGCGCTGGTGCACCAGCAGCTCGACCTGCTGGCCACCGCCGTGTTCCGCTGGAGCGGCCAGGCGTGGCCGGACGTGCCGATGGCGTGGTCGATCCACGAGGAGACCGAGCAACCCGGCGATGCGCCGAAAGGCCGCGGCGGCGACCGCGAAACGCCTGCGCACCGCTGGACGACCACGGTGTCGCTCACGCTGCCGAAGCTGGGCGCGGTGGATCTTCGCCTGAGCCTCGCGGGCGACCTGGTCCAGGCGCACCTGGCCGCAAGCGAGGCCGCGACTCTGGCCCGGCTGCGCAGCGATGGCGGCGAACTGGCGCCGCGTCTCGAGGCCGCTGGCCTGCGGCTGCAGGACCTGCAGATCACGGCCATGGAGCGCACCGCATGACGACCCCCGCGCAACCGCGCCAGGGCGCAGTGGCCCTGTCCCACGCCGACACCGCGAAGGCGCCGGTGGTCGTGGCCAAGGGCTATGGCGTGACGGCGGAATCGATCCTGCGGCAGGCGCGCGAGAACGGTGTCTACGTGCACGCCTCGCCGGACCTGGTCCGCTTGCTGATGCAGGTGGACCTCGACCGGCAGATCCCGCCGCAGCTTTATCTGGCGGTGGCCGAAGTCATGGCGTGGATCCACGGCATCGAGAACGACAGGGGCCGGACAGCAGGCTGACCGAATACATGCCTTTTCATTGAATTGTCATTTTTTGAGAATCGATCGCATCGACGGGAGCCCGTCGTGCTATTGCAACAAAAGCTTACATGTACTTGTAGCCCTGTTTACAGTTTGAGTAGTGCAGAAGGTTACAAGTGTTAAATATTGTGAATAATCCAATCAGGACATGACTGAACGGAGTGCATTTTGGAAACGGATAACGTGATGAGCGTAGCCAACGGCGAAATCTCCCGGGAAATCGGCGACATCAACCTCGCCTACATGCTGCTGGCGCAGAAGCTGGTCAAGCAGGACCGCGTGGCGGCGATGTTTCGGCTTGGCGTGAGCAGCGAACTGGCCGACATGCTGGCCGGCATGTCGCTGGCGCAGATCGTCAAGCTGGCGGCGTCGAACTTCCTGCTGTGCAGTTTTCGGCTGGACGAGCACGCCTCGATGTCGGCGGTGGTTGGCGAAGGTAAGGACACGATGCTGCAACAAGCGCACATGTCGATCCTGATGTCGGCGCGAAGCCTGCAGACCCGAAAAGCTGCGGTGGCCGCATGACGCGCAAGAGCGTGCTCGGCGAGGTGCGGGAAGTGCAGCTCGCGATCCAGCTGATCCAGCTGGGCGCGCGCCTGCAGTTCCTGGAGTCGGAGGTGGGCCTGAGCCGCGAGCGGCTGATCCGGCTCTACAAGGAAATCAAGGGGGTTTCACCGCCCAAGGGATTGCTCCCCTTTTCAACCGATTGGTATATGACATGGCTGGCGAATATCCATTCGTCAATGTTTTACAACATGTATCAATTCATGAAAATTCATTCGGACGAAGAAAAAGTCTGGATATTGATTAAAAGTTACAAGCTTTATTTGCAGCAAATTGCGGCGCAGGACAGCGAGCCAATTCTGGATTTCACGCGCGCCTACACGATGGTGCGCTTTTTCGACAGCGACATGCTGCAGCTGAGCACCTGCTGCCGCTGCTCGGGCCAGTTCGTCGCGCATGCGCACGATCACAAGAGCGGCTACGTGTGCGTGCTCTGTCGGCCGCCGTCGCGCGCGGGCAAGGCGCGCGGCGCCAAGCGCGGCGCTGACGGCGAGGCCGCCGCGCTCGGCATCGAGGGCATGGGTTTTGGCGTGGAGGCGGCGCCGGGCGCCGCGGGGCTCCACTGACACGAACCCTGCCCGCCGGGCAGGGCTTTTGAATCGACGCCTCAAGGGCAATAGGGGAAGCGCGTGCTCCTTTTGGTTGGGTATCTGGTGGTGATTGGCGCCGTCTTCGGCGGCTATGCACTGATGGGCGGGCACTTCGGCGTGCTGTTCCAGCCGGTCGAGCTGCTGATGATCGGCGGCGCCGCGCTGGGCGCCTTCCTGGCCGGCAACAACGGCAAGACGATCAAGGCCACGCTCAAGGAGCTGCCGCTGCTTTTGCGCTCGTCCAAGCACAACCGGCAGCTCTACCTGGACCTGCTCGCGCTGCTCTACGAGCTGCTGGCCAAGGCGCGCAAGGAAGGGATGATGAAGCTGGAGTCCGACGTGGAGGCCCCGGCGCAGAGCGAGATATTCAGCCGCTACCCCGAGATCCTGGCCGATGCCGGCGTGATGGAGTTTCTGTGCGACTACCTGCGCCTGGTCATCAGCGGCAACACCGATGCGTTCGAGATCGAGGCGCTGATGGACCACGAGATCGAGACCATCAAGCACGAGGCCGAGATGCCCGTGCACAGCCTCTCGCGCGTGAGCGATGCGCTGCCCGCGCTGGGCATCGTCGCGGCCGTCATGGGCGTGGTGCATGCGTTGGGCTCGGCCGACCTGCCGCCCGCGGAAATGGGCGCGCTCATCGCGCACGCCATGGTGGGCACCTTCCTTGGCGTGCTGCTGGCCTACGGCTTCGTCTCGCCGCTGGCTTCGCTGATCGACCAGAAGGTGTCCGAGGGCATGAAGCTGTACCAGTGCACCAAGGTCACGCTGCTGGCCAGCCTCAACGGCTATGCGCCGCAACTGGCGGTGGAGTTCGGCCGCAAGGTGCTGTTCTCGACCGAGCGGCCCAGCTTCACCGAGCTGGACAGCCACGTGCGCGAAGTCAAGGCGCGCTGAGCGGCGCGGCGCATCGTCATGAGCACGGAAAAGCACAGGGTCGTGGTCAGGCGCGTTGCCGCCCATGCGGGCGGCGGGCACGGCGGCGGCTGGAAGATCGCCTATGCCGACTTCATGACCGCCATGATGGCGTTCTTCCTCGTGATGTGGCTCTTGTCCAATGCCTCGCCCAAGCAGCGTGAAGGCATTGCCGAGCATTTCCGCATGCCGCTGAAGGTGGCGATCAGCGGTGGCGAGAAGAGCAGCACCAGCATCAGCGTGGTCCCCGGCGGCGGCATGGACCCGAGCACGCGGATCGACGGCGAGGTGCAGCGCGCCGACGCCGAAGACGACGCCGACGCCGACCGCCTGGCCAGCATGAAGGAGCGGCTGGACAAGCTCATCGAGAACAGCCCGGTGTTCCGGCAGTTCCGCTCGCAGATCCTGATCGACATCACGACCGAGGGGCTGCGCCTGCAGATCGTCGACAACGAGAACCGACCGATGTTCGACCTGGCCAGCGCGCAGCTGGTGCCGCACATGCGGGCCATCCTGCGCGAGATCGGGCCCACGCTCAACGAGCTGCCCAACAAGCTCACGCTGTCGGGACACACCGATGCCTTCGTCTACAGCAACGGCGACCGCTCCTATGGCAACTGGGAGCTGTCGGCCGACCGGGCCAATGCCTCGCGGCGCGAACTGGTGATGGGCGGCATGGCGGAGAACAAGGTGCTGCGCGTGGTCGGCCTGGCCGACAGCATGCACCTGGACCGGAGCCATCCGCGCAACCCGATCAACCGGCGTATCAGCATCATCCTGCTCAACCACCGCACGCAGCAGCAAATCGAGAACGAGAACAGCGGCGGAGGCGGCGCCGGTGCCGGCGCCATCCTGCCGGCAAGGTCGAAGGCTTCGCCGCCGCCGCTTTCCGCACCCACCGACAACCTCAAGGTGACCGTCAAAGGGTCGCCGGCACCCACGCACCCCTAAAGACATTGACGCCGGCACGCATGCACGCCGGTTCGGAGCAACGATGGATCTCAGTCAGTTCACACAGGCATTTTTTGTCGAGGCCGTCGAGCTTCTGGCACAGATGGAGCAGCTGCTTCTCGAGCTGGACGCCGAGGCGCCCGACAGCGAGCAGCTCAACGCCATCTTCCGTGCTGCGCATTCGATCAAGGGCGGCGCGGCCACCTTCGGCTTCGTTGCGCTGACCGACACCACCCATCTTCTGGAAACCCTGCTGGACCGCGCGCGCCACGGCCAGCTGACGCTGAGCCGCTCGATGATCGATTCATTCCTGGAAACGAAGGACGCCTTGCAAGAACAACTGATTGCCTACCAGGCCGAGAACGAGCCCGACCCCGAGCGCGTGGCGCACATCTGCGAGGTGCTGCGCCAGCTGGCGCTGGAGAGCGACGGTGCCCAGGCGGCGCCTGCACCCGCACCTGTGCCCGTGCCCGTTGCCACCGCTGCCGCTGCCGCTGCCGCTGCCGCTGTGCCCGCGCAGGGCGGGGCGCTGCGCATCAAGTTCTCGCGCTTGTCCGACAGCGAATGCGACCTGCTCGCCGACGAACTCGGCAACCTCGGCAAGCTGCTGTCGCGCACGCGCAGCGGCGACCAGTTGACGGTGCTGCTCGACACCAGCTGCGCGCCCGACGACATCGTGGCCGTGTGCTGCTTCGTCATCGACGAGTCGCAGATCGAGATCACGGCCGAGCCTGCTGGCGGCGATGCGACTGGCGCGGCCGTTGCCGCTGCTCCAGCCGCTTCAGCCGCACCGGCGGCGGTCGCGCCGCAGCCCGCTCCGGCACCGGCCGTCGCAGCGCCCAGGACAGCAGCCGCTTCGGCCGCCGCGGCGGGCGCCAAGGACTCGAGCTCGATCCGCGTCGACGTGGAAAAGGTCGACCAGCTCATCAACCTGGTGGGCGAGCTGGTGATCACGCAGTCGATGCTCACGCAGGCAGCCACCATGCTCGACCCGGTGGAATGCGAGCGCTTCCTGAGCGGCCTCGGCCACCTGGAGCGCAACGCGCGCGACCTGCAGGAATCGGTGATGTCGATCCGCATGATGCCGATGGACTATGTCTTCAGCCGCTTCCCCCGCGTGATCCGCGACGTCAGCGCCAAGCTCGGCAAGGAAGTGCGCCTGGACACCTTCGGCAAGGAGACCGAGCTCGACAAGGGCCTGATCGAACGCATCATCGATCCGCTCACGCACCTGGTGCGCAACAGCCTGGACCACGGCATCGAGACGCCGGCCCAGCGCATCGCCAAGGGCAAGGAAGCCGAAGGGCAGCTGCTGCTGTCGGCGCAGCACCATGGCGGCAACATCGTGATCGAGGTCAGCGACGACGGCGCGGGCCTGAACCGCCAGAAGATCCTCGCCAAGGCCATGCAGCAGGGGCTGCCCGTGACCGACACCATGCCCGACGACGAGGTGTGGCAGCTGATCTTCGCGCCCGGCTTCTCCACCGCCGAGCAGGTCACCGACATCTCGGGGCGCGGCGTTGGCATGGACGTGGTCAAGCGCAACATCCAGGAAATGGGCGGGCATGTGGAGATCAGCTCGCGCGAGGGCTGGGGCACCACCACCCGCATCGTGCTGCCGCTCACGCTGGCCATCCTGAACGGCATGTCGGTCAAGGTGGGCAGCGAGGCCTACATCCTGCCGCTGAGCTATGTGATCGAGTCGCTGCAGCCGCGCACCGAGCACCTGCATTCGATCACCAGCGACGGCCATGTGATCAAGGTGCGCGGCGAGTACCTGCCGCTGATCGAGCTGCACGGCGTGTTCGACGTGGCCGGCGCGCAGACCGACCCGACCCAGGGAATATTGGTGATCGTGCAGGCCGGCGAGACGCGCTTCGCGCTGCTGGTGGACGAGCTGCTCGGCCAGCACCAGGTGGTGGTCAAGAACCTGGAGACCAACTACCGCAAGGTGCCGGGCATCTCGGCCGCGACGATCCTGGGCGACGGCAGCGTGGCTTTCATCATCGATGTCGATGCCATGCCGCGCATCCAGCGCGCGCATGTGGAGCGCGCCACCGTGCTGGCCCGCGCGGCGCGCACGGAGCCGGTCGCAGCCTGACAGATACAACCCCACGGAGACGATGCAATGCGTTTTGATTTTTTCCGGCGCGCCACGGCCGAGGAAACGCCCGCGGCCGAAGCGGCCCAAGGCCTGGCGGTGCAGCGCAATGCAGAGGGCTTTGTGGCCTACACCTTGCTGCTCGATGCGCACAAGCGCGTTGCAGGCTACAAGCTCGCCTGGCGCGCGACGGCCAGGCCCGAAGAGGCGCCAGATGCGATCAGCCAGTTCAAGTCGCTCGTGGCCTGCGTGACCGAGCACCTCAACCCGCCGGACACGCCATGGCGGCTGGGGCGCAGCGAACTGTTCTTCGACGTGAACGCCGAGGCGCTGGCGCTGGGCGCGTTGCAATCGCTGCCGCCCGAGTACACCGTGCTCTGCCTGGAGCTCGGCGACCTGGCCAACGAGGAGCTGCGGCCGATCCTGCACTTCCTGCACGAGCAGGGGTTCAGCTTCATGCTGTGCCGCGCCAAGGCGCTGCCGGAAGATCCCGAACTGCTCGGCCTGGTGAGCCATTTCGACGTGGGTGCTGGCGATCCCCTGCTGGTTGCGGCCGCGCGCGGCAAGGAGCAGCCCGACCACATGCCGATCCAGCCGATCGCCACGCACATGGCCTCGTGGAAAGACTTCGAGGCCTGTGCCGCACGCCGCATCGACGTGTTCGCCGATGCGAGCTGCGGCCTGCCGCCGCCTGCGGCGAGCACCGGCAGCCACGCGCTGCAGCCCGAATCGGTGCTGATCATGCGGCTCTTGCAGATGATCCAGCGCAACGAGGACCTGCGCGAGATCGAGGCCGCGCTCAAGCGCGATGCCGCGCTCACCTACCGGCTGCTGCGCCACATGAATTCGCCGGCCGTGGGCGCAGGCGTCGAGATCCATTCGCTGCACCACGCGGTGACGATGCTCGGCTATTCGCCGCTGTTCCGCTGGCTCTCGCTGCTGCTGGCCACCAGCAACCCCATGGGCAGCCCGCCCTTCATGATGAAGAAGGCCATCATGCGCGGCCGCTTCGTCGAGCTGATGGGCGAGATCATGCTGCCGCGGGGCGAGTCGGACAACCTGTTCGTGGTCGGCATGTTCTCGCTGATCGACCAGCTGCTGGGCATTCCGATGCAGGAGGTGCTGAACAAGGTGCAGCTGTCCGATTCGGTCCAGCAGGCCATCCTCACGCGAGGCGGCGTGTACGGCCCCTTCCTCTCGCTGGCCGAGGCCTGCGAGCTGGACACCGGCGAGGCGGCGCGCCTGGCGGAAGCGCTGCTCCTGAGCGCCGACCAGGTGAATGCCGCGCACCTGTCGGCACTGGCCTGGTCGCAGGACGTGACCCCGGTCGAAGCAGCCTAGCGAGCACGCGCACATGAACTCCGAATTCCTCTTCACCGACGGCGACTTTTCGCGCATTCGCACGCTCATCCACCGGCGCGCCGGCATCGCGCTGGGCGAGCACAAGCGGCAGATGGTGTACAGCCGGCTCTCGCGCCGGTTGCGCGAGCTGGGCCTGCCTGAGTTCTCGGCCTACCTGGCCATGCTGGAAGACAGCCGCGACGGCCAGGAGTGGCAGCTGTTCATCAACTCGCTCACCACCAACCTGACCTCGTTCTTCCGCGAGGCGCATCACTTTCCGGTGCTCGCGGAGCTGGCGCGCAAGTGCACCCAGCCGCCCACCGTCTGGTGCGCGGCCGCATCGACCGGCGAGGAGCCTTATTCGATCGCGATCACGCTGATGGAGGCGCTCGGCGAGCGTGCGAGCGCAGCGCGCGTGATTGCCACCGACATCGACACCGCGGTGCTGGCCCGCGCGTCGGCCGGCGTCTTCACGATGGAGCAGGTCAACCGCATGTCCACCGACCGCCTGCGGCGCTTCTTCAACAAGGGCACCGGCGCGAACGCCGGCAAGGTGCGGGTGCGCCCCGAGGTGGCCGCCATGGTCAAGTTCTCGCGGCTCAACCTGCTCGATTCGTCGTGGCCCGTGAAGGAGCCGGTGGACGCGATCTTCTGCCGCAACGTGATGATCTATTTCGACAAGCCCACGCAGAAGAAGCTGCTCGACCGCTTCATGCCGCTGCTCAAACCGCACGGCCTGCTGTTCGCGGGGCATTCGGAGAACGCCTCACTGGTCAACCAGAGCTTCAAGACGGTCGGGCAGACGGTGTACGCGCTGGGCAAGGCGCGTGCATGAGCGCAGCGCCGGGCCGCCCCAAGCAAGCTCGCACCGGAGTGCGAAGCACGAAGGTACGCCAATGAACACGAATGCGAACACCAATCTTGTCGCGCAGAAGGGCTTCCTGCCCGCGGCCGTGCCGGGTTCGGTGGCCACTCATCACTACTTCGACCGCGACTTCGATTGCGCCGCGGTCAAGCTGCTGCCGGCGGAGTACTACGTGACCGATGCCGGCGTCCTCTTGACCACGGTGCTGGGTTCGTGCGTGGCCGCCTGCATCACCGACGTGGAGGCGGGCGTGGCGGGCATGAACCACTTCATGCTGCCCGACGACGCCGAGGCGGGCTCGCGCGAGCAGGCTGGCGCGATGCGCTACGGCGCCCATGCGATGGACGTGCTGATCGCCGAGCTGCTGCGCGCAGGCGCGCGCCGCGAGCGGCTCAGGGCCAAGGTCTTTGGCGGCGCGGCGGTGCTGGCGAACATGACCATGCTCAACATCGGCGGGCGCAATGCCGACTTTGTCCTGCGCTACCTCGAGAAGCAGCGCATCGCCGTCGCCGCGCAGGACCTGCGCGGCCTGCATGCGCGCCGCGTGTGCCTGTTGCCGGAGAGCGGCAAGGCGGTGGTGCGCAAGCTGCGCGCGCCGGTCGACATCCAGGCGGTCCAGCGCGACGAGGGCGAGCTGCTGCGCAAATGGTCCGCCGCATATGGCAAGGGAAGCTGGATCGCATGAAAAAAATCAAGGTACTTTGCGTCGACGACTCGGCGCTGATCCGCAGCGTGATGACCGAGATCATCAACAGCCAGTCCGACATGACGGTGGTCGGCACCGCGGCCGATCCGCTGCAGGCGCGCGACCTCATCAAGGTGACGAACCCCGACGTGCTCACGCTCGACGTCGAGATGCCGCGCATGGACGGCCTCGAATTCCTCGAGAAGCTCATGCGCCTGCGGCCGATGCCGGTGGTCATGGTGTCCTCGCTGACCGAGCGCGGTTCGGAGATTGCGCTGCGCGCGCTGGAACTGGGCGCGATCGATTTCGTGACCAAGCCGCGGCTCGGCGTGCGCGACGGCCTGCTGCAGTACACCGAGCTGATCGCCGGCAAGATCCGCACGGCCGCCGCGGCGCGGCTGCTGCCGGGCCGGCACGGCGCCTCGGCCAAAGGTGCGGGTGAAAACCCGCAGGAGCCGCTGCTGCGCAGCCCGCTCCTGAGCACCGAAAAACTCATCATCATCGGCGCTTCCACCGGCGGAACCGAGGCCATCCGCGAGGTGCTGCTGCCGCTGCCGCCCGATGCGCCGGCGGTGCTGATCGCGCAGCACATGCCGGCCGGCTTCACGCGCTCGTTCGCGCAGCGCCTGAACGGCCTGTGCCGCATCACCGTGAAGGAAGCCGAGCATGGCGAACGCGTGCTGCCGGGCTACGCCTACATCGCGCCCGGTGGCTTTCACCTGTCGCTCGGGCGAAGCGGCGCCAACTACGTGGCGCAGCTCGACCAGGAGCCGCCCGTGAACCGCCACCGCCCCTCGATCGACGTGCTGTTCGATTCGGCCGCCAGGCACGCCGGCAAGAACGCGATTGGAATGATTCTCACGGGCATGGGCCGGGACGGCGCCGAAGGCCTGCTGCGCATGAAGCAGGCCGGCGCCTACACCTTCGCGCAGGACGAGGCCAGCTGCGTGGTCTTCGGCATGCCGCGCGAGGCCATCGCCTTGGGCGCCGCCGATGAAGTGGCGCCGCTGGGAGAGATGGGGCGCCGCGTGCTGGCCCATCTGCGCACTTTCGGCGAACGCACGAACCGGGTTTGAAAAACGAACTGTTGGAGTTGAAGAATCGTGATTGACAAGAGCATCAAAATTTTGGTCGTGGACGACTTCCCGACCATGCGGCGCATCGTGCGCAACCTGCTGAAGGAACTCGAGTTCCTCAACGTCGACGAAGCCGAGGACGGCGCGGCCGGCATCGAGAAGCTGCGCGGCGGCAACTTCGGCTTCGTGGTGTCGGACTGGAACATGCCCAACATGGACGGCCTCACCATGCTGCAGACCATCCGCGCCGACCCGGAGCTCGCCAAGCTGCCGGTGCTGATGGTGACGGCCGAAGCCAAGAAGGAGAACATCATCGCGGCCGCGCAGGCCGGCGCCAACGGCTACGTGGTCAAGCCCTTCACGGCGGCCACGCTCGAGGAAAAGATCACCAAGATCTTCGAGAAACTCCAGAAAGAGGCGGCCTGACATGACACACGCTGCGCTCGAACCCGCGGAGCACGGGAACACGGCCGAAGAGTTGCTCGGGCGCATCGGGCAGCTGACCCGGCAATTGCGCGAAGGCCTGCGCGAGCTGGGGCTGGACAAGCAGGTTGCCAAGGCCGCGCAAGCCATTCCCGACGCGCGCGACCGCCTGGGCTACATCGCCTCCATGACCGAGCGGGCGGCGCACCGCGCGCTCAACGCCATCGACCTGGCGCAGCCGCTGCAGGAAGACCTTGCAAGCAACGCCAAGGGCTTGAGCCGGCGCTGGGACGAATGGTTTGCGAACCCGGTCGAGCTGGACCATGCGCGCCAGCTCGTGATGGACACGCGCGGCTACCTGCAGGATGTGCCGCAGAAGGCCGGCGCCATCAACACGCAGCTGATCGAGATCCTGATGGCGCAGGACTTCCAGGACCTCACGGGCCAGGTCATCAAGAAGATGATGGAAGTGGTCAACGACGTCGAGACGCAGCTGCTGCAGGTGCTGATCGACAACTCGCACCTCGACAAGCACGCCGAGAAGCGCCACGAAACTGAGGCGAGCAGCCTGCAGAACGGCCCGCAGGTGGTTCCGGGCAACCCGGAGGCCGTGACGGGCCAGGCGCAGGTGGACGACCTGCTGGAGAGCCTCGGGTTCTGAGGCTGCGCGGGTCCGCCGGCTTACCATCGGTGCATGACTTCCAGCCCCAAGGCAGACCATGAGCAGAGGCTTGCCGCCATGGTGGCTGCGGCTTTCGGTCGAATGGCCTCCAACCCGGGCTCCAAACCGAAGAGAGGAAGGATATGACGCTCAAACGCATGGACAACGTCCTCATCGTTGTCGACGACCTTGAAGCGACCAAGGCGTTCTTCATCGAACTGGGCCTCAAGCTCGAGGGCGAAACGACGGTGGAAGGGCCTTTGGTCGGACAGCTGATCGGGCTCGAGGATGTCCGCGCCACCCTGGCGATGATGCGGACGCCCGATGGACAGGGAATCGAGCTGGACAAGTTCCACACGCCCGGCGCGATCAGGTTTGGTCCCGTGGACCAGCCGGTGAACACGCTGGGCATCCGCCGCATCATGTTCGCCGTCGATGACATCGACGCGATCGTCGCGCGCATGCGCGCCCACGGGGCCGAGATCATTGGCGAGATGCAGTACGAGGAAACCTACCGCCTCGCCTACATCCGCGGGCCCGAGGGCATCATCGTCGGCCTGGCCGAGCAGCTCGGCGGAGGCGAGCCCGGCGCATAGGCCAAAATGAAGCCTGGCGTTTTCACATGAGGAGAACGAAATGGTCCAGCCGTCGATCGAGATCCGCAGTGCCACGTCCGATGAGATTCCGCGCGCCGTCGCAGCGATCGTGGCTGCATTCCTCACGGACCCGCCTGCACGATTTGCGTGGCCTTCGCCGCACGACTATCTCCTGGCCATGCCCGTGGCCACTGGCGAGTTCGCAGGCAGCAGTTTCCAGCATGGCACGGCCTATGTGTCCGTGGACTTCTGCGGCGCCGCACTCTGGCTGCCTCCGGGCGTGGAGCCGAACGGCCAGGCGCTCGAAAAGGTGTTCCGTGACACGGCAAAGCCTGAACACATGGACGATCTGCTGGCCACCTTCGAGAAGATGGAACAGTCGCATCCTCGAGAAGCTCATTGGTACTTGCCCCAGATCGGTGTCGAGCCGAATGCGCAGGGCAAGGGCATCGGGGCGGCGTTGATGCGGCATGCTCTCGCCCGTTGCGACCAGGAAGAATCACTGGCGTATCTCGAGGCTTCGAAGCCACAGAACATCCCGTTCTACCAGCGCCATGGCTTCGAGGTGATCGGCGAGATCCAGGTGGGCTCGGCACCGCTCGTCACACCCATGCTCCGCAAGCCGCGCCGACCATGACTGCCGCCCCGCGGCGACGCCATCGGCAAACTTCCTAGAGCGAATCCTTCAACTTCGCCCGCAGCCGGCTGATCGCCTGGCTGTGCAGCTGGCACACGCGCGACTGCGTCACTTCCAGAATCGCGCCGATCTCGCGCAGGTTCAGCTCTTCCTCGTAGTACAGGTTCAGCAGCAGCTGGTCGCGCTCGGGCAGCGCGGCAATCGCATCGACGAGCTCATGGCGGAAGCCCGCTTCGAGCAGCTGCGCGAGCGGATCGTCGCCGCCCAGCCGGCCGTCGTTGTGCGCCTGGCGCTCGAGCCAGGGGTTTTCGGATTCGCCGTCCTGTGCGAAGTCTTCCACGTAGAGCAGCTGGCAGCCCTGGATGTCCTGCAGCAGCGACTGGTAGTCGTCCAGTTCCATCTTCAGTTCCCTGGCGATCTCTCCTTCGCTGGCGGAGCGGCCGAGCCGGTGCTCCAGTGCCTGGATGGCCTGTTCCACCTTGCGCGCCGACTGGCGCAGGCCGCGCGAGCCCCAGTCGCTCGCGCGCAGCTCGTCGAGCATGGCGCCGCGGATGCGCTGGCTGGCGAAGGTCTCGAACTGCGCGCCGCGGTTGTCCTGGTAGCGCGTGGACGCGTCGAGCAGGCCGATCATGCCGGCCTGGATCAGGTCGTCGAGCTCCACGCTGGCGGGCAGCTTGGCCAGCATCTGGAGCGCCATGCGGCGCACCATCGGCTGGTGCTGCTTCAGCAGGTGGGACTTCTCAATGGTTCCCTGCGCGGTGTACACGGCCGTCCCTTTCTTCCTCTTGTGCCACAGCCGACTCAGGCTCCGCTGCCAGTGCCTCGGGCCGCCAGAGCGCGGTCCGGGTGTCCAGCGGCCGCACCGTCGGGCGCCAGGGCCACTGCGCGACGGCGGCGGCGATGACGCGGAAATCCACCGCCGCCGGGCTGGCCGGGAAGGCCTCCACCACGGTGCGGGCGAGGCGCCTGGCATCGGCCAGGTGCGGATCGGCGCGGACCCAGCCGGCCGGCTGTATGGAAACCGCCAGGTAGCGGCTGCCGGTGTCGACCAGGTTGGCCATGGTCTGTCGCGCGGCCTCGGGGTCGGCCACGCCATTGACCAGCAGGCGAAGCTGCCTGAGCGCGTGCGCATAGTGCAGCCGCTTGATGCCCGAATAGGTGGCGGTGATGGAAGCCGGGTGGGGCTGCAGCACCACCACCAGCTCGTCCGCCAGCCGCGCGAGCGGCGACAGGTTGCCGACGGCGTCGAGCGCCGCGTCGACCAGGATCATGCTGCCGTCCCACAGCAGGCGCGGGTCGGTGTGGTCGGGCTGGCCGCCGAGCGGCGCCGGCAGCACATGCACGCCGCACTCGGTGCGCGCGGCGGCGCCCTCGCAGGTCAGCCGCTGCGATGCGACGTCGGCCAGCGTCCCGAGCGGATCGGCGGCCCATGCGGCACACGCCGTATCCGGCCCCGGCCTGTGCTCGTCGAGCAGCAGCACGTCCTTGCCCATGTGGGCCAGCGCGGCGCCCAGGTTCATGGCCGCCGTGGTGGCGCCCGGGCGGTTGCCCATGCTTGCGATCGCGATGATGCGCGCCGACGACTGCGCAAGCAGCCGCCGCAGCCCATCGGCTTGATCCGACACCAGCTTGCTCACGTGTCCAGCGCCTCCAGCAGGAAGAACAGCTTGCCCACGCCGGCATACAGCACGTTGCCCGACACGGGGCGGCCGGGCCGCGCGGGCCGGCCGGTCAGCTGCGACAGCAGCGCGCGGGTGCGGCCGGCCCAGTCGCCGCCGGCCTGCTGCAGGCGCCAGACGGTGGTGGTCACCTGGCCTGCGATGAGCAGGCGCTTCATCATGTGCGGATCGCCCGCCTCGCCGAGGCCGCCCAGCACCGAGAGGCCCTGGCGCAGCAGGCGCAGGCAGGGCTCGGCCTCGGCGGCCCAGCCTTGCCATTGCGCGAGCTGCTGCGGCCCGATGTCGCGGCCGATGTTGGTGAGCGCATAGCTCTGCGCCAGCACCTTGTGGCTTCGCGCATCGGTCAGGCGCGTGGCAACGCAGCGCAGGCCGGGCAGGCCGCCGTCGGTGCGCAGCGTGACACGGGCCTCGGCCACCGATTGCAGCGCGGCCCGGCCCTTGAAGACCACGGCGCGCGCTTCGCCGAAATCGAAGTCCAGGCCGGTCAGCGTGGCGTATTCGCCGGTGCGCGGATCGGTCACGGCCGTGGAGCCCGGTGCGCGCGCCATCCATTGCTGGCGCTGCACCTGCCACTGCAGCATGAGCTCGGCCGCGGGCAGCCGCGGCAGCATGTGCACCACGGCCTTGCCGAAGTCCTGCTGGCGCAGCCACTGCACCTGCCGCACGCCGGGCTTGCGCGTGGCGTCGGTGGCGTTGCGGGTCGCGGCGGTGGAGAGCCACTGGTTGGGCGCAGCGAGCGGCAGCCCGCCACGGTCGGACAGCAGCAGGCTGCCCTGGCACTGGTAGGCGTCGCCGCCTTCGTCGGACTTGAGCCCGACCTGGCCGCTGAGCGCCAGCACGTGGGTGTCGCAGCTTGCGCCGACCTCGCTCGCGGCATGCGCCATGAGCGCCTGCAGCACCGCCTTGTGGCCGACGTCCTCGTCGGCGGACATCCGCCAGAGCGCGCGCGCCTGCTCGAAGCCGAGCGGCGCGGCCGCCAGCGCCGACGCCGCGGCGGCCACTTCCTGCGCGTCGTGCGCCATGGCGCGGATCAGCTGCCGGTACTGCAGCCGCTGGCGTTCGGCCTCCGCGTGGGCCGCGGAGGCTTCGGCATTCGCCGATCCGTCCTGCAGGTCGCCTTCGCCGGGCACGAACAGCGCGCTGCGGCTGTTGGCCTGGAACGCGCTGTCCACCAGCTGCGCGCGGTCGGCGCGCATCAGGTTCTCGGGCACCTTCTGGCCGCTCGAGACGTAGTGCACCGGCAGGCGGTGGCGGATCACGGTGTCGATCAGCGCACCGGGGTGCGTGGCCTCGTCGACCTTGGTGAAGATGCAGCCCGCGAGATCGCTGCCGCTGCCATGGCGGTAGGCGTGCACCACCTCGTTGAGCGTGTCGCCGTGGCTCGTGGCGTTGAGCAGCAGCAGCCGCTTCACGGGCCGCTGGCTGTTGCAGAGCATGGCGATCTGGTCGGACACCGCGCGGTCGCGCTGGCTCATGCCCACGGTGTCGATCAGCACCATGTGCTTGCCCTGCAGGTCCTGCAGCACCAGGTGCAGGTCGGCCGCGTCCTTCACGGCGTAGACCGGCACGTTGAGGATCTGGCCGTAGATGCGCAGCTGCTCGTAGGCGCCGATGCGGTAGCTGTCGGTGGTGACGAGCGCGAGCTTGTCGGCGCCGAAGCGCATCACGCAGCGCGCTGCGAGTTTGGCCGTGGTGGTGGTCTTGCCGACGCCGGTGGGGCCCATCAGCGCATAGACGCCGCCCTGCGCGAGCAGTGCGTCCTCGTCCTCATGCACCGGCAGCGTGCGGATGAGTTCGGAGCGCACGAAGGCCATGCCTTGGGCATAGCTCTGGCCCGTGGGCAGGTGCTCCAGCATGGCCTTGGAGAGGCGGGCGCTGAAGCCGGCGCCAAGCAGCGTGCGCAACAGGCGCCCGCGCATCGGGTCGCGCCGCTGCTTCTCGTTCCAGGCCACGCCGGCCAGCTGCTCCTCGATCATGCAGCGCATCGAATGGAGTTCGCCGAGCACGCTGTCCGCGGCCAGGGGGGCGGGGACAGAGGCGGGTGCTGCGATGGGTGCGATGGCAGGCACAGGAGCGGCCATGGCTGCCGGCAATGGCTGGGGTGCCGGCGGCGCGGCAGCGGCGCTCGCACGCACGCCTTCCACGTCCTCCTGCACCATGGCCACGATCTCCACGCCTTCGGCGGTCACACGGTTGGTCAGCACGATGGCTTCGTCGCCGAGCGCCTGGCGCGCCAGGCGCAGCGCTTCCCGGCTGGTGGGCGCGACGAACTTGCGCGCGCTGGTGCGGACGTCTGTCGGGATGTTCAAACTCTTCCTCCGATGGTGGCGGTGATCTTGATGTTGCGGGTGTCAGGAATCTCTGCATGCGAGAGAACCTTGAGCTGGCGGAAGCTGCGGCGCAGGAAGCGCGAGAGCAGCACGCGCAGCGAATGCTGGACGACCAGCACCGGCGCCAGGCCCAGCTGTTCCTGGCGCGCGATGGCCGCGCGGGTCTGCTGCATCAGGCTGTTGGCAAGGCCCGGCTCGATCCCGTTGTTGTTGGTGAGCGCCTGCTGCAGCACGCTGTCGAGCGCGCCGTCCAGGCCGATTACCTGCAGTTCGGAATCGCCCGGGAACAGCTGCTGCGTGATCGCACGGCCGAGCGCCAGGCGCGTGAGCGAGGTGAGCTCGGCCGCGTCCTTGACGGTGGGCGCGTGCTCGGCCATCACGTCGAGGATGGTGCGCATGTCGCGGATCGGCACCTCTTCGTCGAGCAGGTTCTGCAGCACCTTGTGCAGCGTGCTCAGCGAGATGATCTTGGGCACCAGATCCTCGGTGAGCTTGGGCGCGGTCTTGCCGATCTGGTCGAGCAGCTGCTGCACTTCCTGGCGGCCGAGCAGCTCCGCGGCATGGGTCTGGATCAGGTGGTTCAGGTGCGTGGCCATCACCGTGCAGGCATCGACCACCGTGTAGCCGAGCACCTGCGCTTCCTGGCGCAGGCTGGCGTCGATCCACACCGCGGGCAGGTGGAAGGCGGGGTCCTGCGTCGGCGTGCCGGGCAGCGTGCCGCTCACCTGGCCGGGGTTGATGGCCATCCACTGGTTGGGGAACGCCTCGCCGCGGCCGATCTCCACGCCCTTCAGGCTGATCACGTAGGTGTTGGGCGGGATCTCCAGGTTGTCGCGGATGTGGACCACGGGCGCCAGGAAACCGATCTCCTGGGCCACCTTCTTGCGGATGCTCTTGATGCGGCCCAGCAGCTCGCCGTTCTGGGTCTGGTCCACCAGCGGGATCAGCCGGTAGCCGACTTCCATGCCGAGCGGGTCGACCAGCGCCACGTCGTCCCATGTCGCTTCGGCCGCTTCGGCCACCGGCATGGCCGCGGCCTGGGCTGCGGCGGCCTGTTCGGCAGTGGCCAGCGGCGCGCGCTTGAGCACGCGCCGGCCCAGCCATGCGAGACCACCCGCGATCAGCAGGAAGGCCAGGTTCGGCATGCCCGGGATCAATCCCATCAGACCCACCAGGCCCGCGGTGAGGAACAGCACCTGCGGGTTGGAGAACAGCTGACCGGTCAGCTGCCGGCCCACGTCCTCGTCGGTGGTCACGCGCGAGACGATGACGCCGGCCGCGGTCGAGATCACCAGCGCGGGAATCTGGGCCACGAGGCCGTCGCCGATGGCCAGCAGCGTGTAGGTCGTGCCCGCGGTGCTGAAGTCCAGCCCGTGCTGGACCATGCCCACCACCAGGCCGCCGATGATGTTGATCACCATGATCAGCAGGCCGGCAATCGCGTCGCCGCGCACAAACTTGCTGGCGCCGTCCATCGAGCCGTAGAAGTCGGCTTCCTGCGCAACTTCCTGGCGGCGCTTGCGCGCCACGTCCTCGCCGATCAGGCCGGCGTTCAGGTCGGCGTCGATCGCCATCTGCTTGCCCGGCATGGCGTCGAGCATGAAGCGCGCGCCGACCTCGGCAATGCGCCCCGCGCCCTTGGTGATCACCATGAAGTTGATCAGCACCAGGATGATGAACACCATCACGCCCACGGCAAAGTTGCCGCCCACCAGGAAGTGGCCGAAAGCCTCGATCACCTTGCCCGCCGCGTCCGGCCCGGTGTGGCCGTGCATCAGCACCACGCGCGTGGAGGCCACGTTGAGCGACAGGCGCAGCAGCGTGGAGAACAGCAGCACGGCCGGGAAGGCGGCAAAGTCCAGCGCCTTCATGGTGTACATGCTCACCAGCAGCACCATCACCGACATCGCGATGTTGAAGGTGAACAGCAGGTCCAGCAGGAAGGGCGGCAGCGGCAGCACCATCATGCTCAGGATCAGCACGATCAGGATGGGGCCGGCAAGGCCCTTCCACTGGGTGCCGGAGAACAGCTGCGCCTGCAGGCGCGTGAGAGTGGCCATGGCGTTCATGCGGCGGCGGTCTTCGGCGAGTATTCGAGCGATTCGGGAATCGGCAGGTCGACCGGCGTGCGCGGCGCTTCGCCGCCTTCGCTGTGCCAGCGCTTGAGCTGGTAGACCCAGGCCAGCACCTCGGCCACCGCGGTGTAGAGGCCGGCCGGGATCTCGTCGCCGAGCCGGGTGTGCTTGAAGAGCGCGCGCGTGAGCGGCGGCGCTTCCAGGATCGCCACCTTGTTCTCCCGCGCGATCTCGCGGATGCGCGCGGCCACCAGGTCGCTGCCCTTGGCCACCACGCGCGGTGCGCGCATGTCGTTGTCCACATACTTGAGCGCCACTGCGAAGTGCGTGGGGTTGGTCACCACGATGTCGGCCTTCGGCACCTCGGACATCATCCGCCGGCGCGCCACCTGCTGCTGCTGGCGGCGGATCTGCGCCTTGACGTGCGGATCGCCCTCGCTCTCCTTGTGCTCCTGGCGCAGGTCTTCGCGCGACATGCGCAGCTTGCGGTGGTAGCTCCACAGCTGGTAGGGAACGTCGACCAGTGCCACCAGGAACAGCGCGGAGGCGATCAGCGCGCAGTTGTGCGCCACCAGCACGATCATCTGCGGCAGCGCGGCGCGCTCCGATTGCGCCATCAGCGCGGAGACCTCGTCCACGTTGCCCATGATCACCAGCCAGGCCACGCCGCCGATCAGCAGCGACTTGGCCAGCGCCTTGAACAGCTCCGACAGCGCTTGCGCCGAAAACATGCGGCCCACGCCGGCGACGGGATCGAGCTTGCTGAACTTGGGTGCCAGGGCCTTGGCCGAGAGCAGCCAGCCGCCGAGCATCAGCGGCGCCGCCACGGCCGCCACCAGCATCATGCCGAACAGCGGCGCGAGCGCGAGCAGCGCCTGCTGGCCCATGAGCCCGGCGCGCGCCAGCATGTGGGAAGAGTCGAACGCCGTGGCGCGGTCGAAGTGCAGGCCCTGGGCCAGCGCGCCGCGCAGGGTGGCGCCGAGCGAATCCGCCGTGAGCCACAGGCCGGCAACGGCGGTGCCCAGCAGCACGAAGGTCGCCAATTCGCGCGACCGCGCCACGTCCCCTTCCTCGCGGGCCTTTTCGAGGCGCTGCGGTGAGGCGGGTTCGGTTTTTTCGAGGTCGCTTTCTTCAGCCATTGATGCTCCGGGCGAGCGTTGGCGACAGCACGCCTGCTCATGGCTGATTGTTGGTTTGGGAGCCTCCGGACAATTGATCGATCAGCGCGGGCATTCGCCCGCTGCTTGGACGATCGGTGCGGCGCCTAGGCGGCGGGAGTGGCGCCGTCCGCGGCACCCGGTGCGGGCGCGGACGCAGGCGTGGGTGCAGGCGGCGCCGCATACGGCATCAGCGGCAGCTGCTCCGCGTCCAGGCGCTCGAGGATGGTGAACAGCAGGTCGCTGCGCACGTTGCCCGCCAGGCGCGGGCTCGGCACATAGGCGATGGCCTGGAAGATCAGCAGGCCGCCCTCGATGCCTTCGAGCGTGAGCGAAGGCGCCGGCGTTTCCAGCACGCTCTCGTGGGCGCGGCAGGCGTCCAGGATGAGCTCGCGCACGCGCTGCGCGTTGGTGGTCAGCGGCATCGGCAGGCGGATCAGCACCCGGCCCTCCGCGTTGGCCAGCGTCATGTTGCGCACGGTCTTCGTGATGAACTCGGAGTTCGGCACGATCAGCGTCGAACGGTCTCCGAGCTGGATCTCCGTGGCGCGCACGTTGATGCGCCGCACGTCGCCCTCGGTGGTGCCCAGCACCACCCAGTCGCCCACCTTCACCGGCTGCTCGGCCAAGAGGATGAGGCCCGAGATGAAGTTCTGCACGATGGCCTGCAGGCCGAAGCCGATGCCCACCGACAGCGCGCTGGCCACCCACGCGATGCGCTCGATGCCGATGCCCAGCGCCGACAGCGAGAACGCGACCACCAGGATGCCGCCGACGTAGCCCAGCAGCGTGGTGATCGAGCTCTGCATGCCCGGCTCGAACTGCGTGCTGGGCAGGTAGCTGCGCGCGAGCCAGCGCTTGAACACCCTGAGCACGATGAAGCCGATCACCGCCACCGCGATGGCGCTCAGGATGGCGCCCGGCACCAGCTGGAACTCGCCCACCTTCACGCCGGTGCCGAATTTGCCGCTGCGCTGGAACACTTCGCTGGGACCGGTGCCCAGCGGCGCCGCGAGCGCGATCAGCATGTAGAAGAACAGCGCCACCCGGCTCAGGCCCGAGAGCACGGTGGCCGCCTGGTCGAGCGTCTGCGGCGCCATTCCGAAGCTCTTCTGCAGGCGCTGGCCGAAAGTGCTGCGCGATGACACGCCGGCCATGAAGACGTCGTCGGCAAACTTGAACAGCACGTAGAAGGCGGCCGCGACGATGCCGCTCCAGGTGAGCTGCGAGGCCAGGAAGCTCGCAAGCGCCACGTAGCCCACCCCCACCAACACCCAGATGGCCACCATCAGCACGCCGATGCAGGCCACCAGCAGGCCCACCCACATCGGCCGCTCGGGCGGATCGGCGTCCGGCGTATCGGCGCGCATTGGCCGCAGCCGATGGAGCACCGCGCCAACGAGCGCAGTGAGCACCAGCGCGGTGAGCACGTGCGTGGCAACCACGGCCGCAAAGCTCGCTTCCACCAGCGCGTTGATCTCCACCGGCGCCCAGGCCAGCGCCGCCACCGCCGCAACCAGCCAAGGCAGCGGCGCCAGGCGGGTGGCCATGGCGTCGGGTATCGGCGGCAGCCGCCACGACGGGCGCCGCGTGGCCAGCAGCCCGCGGCCCAGCCCGATGACGAAGGCCATGAACACCAGCGCCTGCGCCATCGAGCGCATCGCCTTGCGCGCCTGCGGCTCCCAGGTGGCGTATTCCTCGAGCACCCACACGAAGCCGTGCGCCGCTACGGCCACCAGCAGCACATGGCTCGCGACGATGGCAATCACCAGCAGCGAACGCCGCAGCCGGCCCGCCGGCAGCAGCCGCGCGGCGATCCGCGTCAGCAGATGCTCGGCCACCCAGTTGCCGAGCACCGCGAGCAGCACCGCCAAGATCAGCGCCCAGAGCACCGCCATGCGGGGGCCTTGCTGCATGGCCTGCGAGAACCCGGCGCGCAGGTCGGAGGCCATGGCCTGCAGGCGCGCCAGGTCGCTCGGCCAGGCCTCCTGCAGATCGCGCCAGAACTCGCCGGTGAGCGGCGAGGGCGCGCGCTCGGTGATCTGCGCCTCGAAAAGCGCGCGGCGCTGGGTCACCAGTTCGGCAGCACGCTGCCGCACGTCGATGGTCAGGAGCCGCGCGAGCCGGATGTCGGCGTCCAGCGCATTGCGCTCCTTCGTGAGGCGGGCGCGCTGGCGCGTGATGTCGGGGTCTTCGGTGGCGCCCGCGGCCGGCGGATTGCCGAGCTCGCCGAGGCGGGCGTTCAGGTCGGCCAGTTCGCCGGTGCGCGCGGCAACGAACTTGTCGGCCTGCGTGCCGATGTCGTTGATCTGCGCCAGCAGCTGGCGCGTGTCCTCGGTGGCGTCGGCGGAGGCGGTGATCTTCGTGAGCTGCTCGCGCAGCTCGGCCACCGTGGGTTCGGGCGCCGGGGCCGCGGCAGCGGCGGTGATGCCGCCGGCGCCGCTGGTGCCCGGCTGTGCCGTTGCGGCGCCGCACATCAGCAGCAGCAGGGCGGCCAGGCAAAAGGCAATCGGGCGGGGGATCGAAAACATGGCTGCCATCATAGAAGGCGCCATTTCCGGCCCGCGGCGCGGGGCGCGGGGCGTGACAGCGTGTGTCTGTCGGGCCGCGCCGGCGGAGAGAGGTCAGCCGGCCGGGCTGAACAGGTCGACCCGGTCGGTGATGATGCCGTCGGTGCCCAGCTCGACGAGCCGCTGCGCGGCCCATTCGTCATTCACGGTGTAGCTCAGTGCGCGCATGCCCGCGCCCTGCACCTGCGCCACCGTGGCGGCGTCCCAGAGCGCGTGGTTGCAAACCACCGCGGCGCAGTCCAGGCCGGCGGCCGTGGCCAGCCAGCCGTCCCGCAGCGTGTCGAGCAGCAGCCCGCGCGGCAGTTCGGGCTGCACCGCCCTGGCTCCTGCGAGCGATTCGGCCTGGAACGAGGTGAGCAGCGGCGGTATGGGGGCGCCCTGCCACAGGCGGGCCGCGAGCCGCGCCACCGCTTCGCCGGTTTCGCGCTCGGTGCCCGGCGTGGGCTTGATCTCGATGTTGAGCAGGTGGCCGTTGGCCAGGCAGAAGCGCGCGAGGTTCTCCAGCGTGGCGAGCGGCTCACCCGCGAAGGCGCGCGAATGCCAGCCGCCGGCGTCGAGCTGCGACAACGCGCTCCAGGGCTGCGCACCGCCGGTGCCGTGGCCGTTGGTGGTGCGATCGAGCGTGGTGTCGTGCATCAGAAAGGCCACGCCGTCGGCACTGAGCTTCGCATCGCACTCGAACATGCGGTAGCCGTGCGCCGCGCCAAGGCGGAACGCCGCCAGCGTGTTCTCGGGTGCCAGCCTGCCGGCGCCGCGGTGCGCGATCCAGCGCGGATAGGGCCAGGGCCTCAGTGCCGGCATCGTCAGTCGGCCCGTTTGCCGGAGCCGGCGTCGAACCAGTGCAGCTTGTCCTCGCGCGCCGCGATCCGCACGGTGTCGCCCGCGACCGGCGGATGGTCGCTTTCGTCGGTGCGCATGATGATCTGCTCGTCGCCGATGCGGCCGTACACCAGCCGCTCGGCGCCCAGCAGCTCGACCGATTCGACCTGCACGGACCAGCCGCTCTCGTCCAGCGTCAGGTGCTCGGGGCGGATGCCCAGGATCTGGCCGGGCCGCACGCCGGGCGCGTGCTGCAGCAGGTTCATCGGCGGCGAGCCGATGAAGCTGGCAACGAAGGTGGTGGCGGGCCGGTTGTAGACCTCTTCAGGCGTCGCGAACTGGTCCATCACGCCGGCGTTCATCACGATGATGCGCTGCGCCAGCGTCATGGCCTCGACCTGGTCGTGCGTGACGAACAGCGAGGTGATGCCGAGCTCGCGGTGCAGCTTCTGGATCTCGATGCGGGTCTGCGCGCGCAGCTTGGCGTCCAGGTTGGACAGCGGCTCGTCGAACAGGAACACCTGTGGCTGGCGCACGATGGCGCGGCCCATGGCCACGCGCTGGCGCTGGCCGCCCGAGAGCTCGCGCGGCTTGCGCTCGAGCAGGTGGCCCAGTTCGAGGATCTTGGCCGCCTTGTCGACGCGCACCTTGATCTCGGGCACCGGCACCTTGGCGATCTTCAGGCCGTAGGCCATGTTCTTGAACACGCTCATGTGCGGATAGAGCGCGTAGTTCTGGAACACCATGGCGATGTCGCGCTCGGAGGGTTCGAGCTGATTCACCACGCGTCCGCCAATGGAGATTTCGCCGGCCGAGATTTCCTCGAGGCCGGCCACCATGCGCAGCAGGGTGGACTTGCCGCAGCCCGAAGGGCCGACGATCACGATGAATTCATGGTCGGCGATCTCGGCGCTCACGCCGTGGATGACCTGGTTGGCTTTCGGCCCGTGGCCGTAGCGCTTGATGACGTTGCGTAGGGAGAGAGCTGCCATTTGTTATTTCTCGGTATCCACAAGGCCCTTGACGAACCACTTCTGCATCAGCACCACCACCAGCGCGGGCGGCAGCATGGCGAGTATGGCGGTGGCCATCACCACGTTCCATTCGTTCTGGCTGTCGCCGCCGGCAATCATTCGCTTGATGCCGACCACCACGGGGTACATGTCTTCGCCGGTGGTGGCGAGCAGCGGCCAGAGGTACTGGTTCCAGCCGTAGATGAACTGGATCACGAACAGCGCCGCGATCGAGGTCTTCGACAGCGGCAGGAGCACGTCGAAGAAGAAGCGCATGGGGCTTGCGCCATCCATGCGCGAGGCCTCGGTGAGCTCGTCGGGCACCGTCAGGAAGAACTGGCGGAACAGGAAGGTGGCGGTGGCCGACGCGATCAGCGGCACCGTGAGGCCCGCGTAGGTGTTCAGCATGTTGAGGTCGGACAGCACCTTGTAGGTAGGCAGGATGCGCACCTCCACCGGCAGCATCAGCGTCACGAAGATGGCCCAGAAGCAGATCTTCTTGAACGGGAACCGGAAGTAGACGATGGCAAAGGCCGACAGCAGCGAGATGGAGATCTTGCCGATGGAGATCACCAGCGCCGTCACCAGGCTCACCCACATCATGTGGGCCACGGGCGCGTTGGAGCCGCTGCTGGTTTCGCGCCCGAAGAGCGCGCCCTTGTAGCTGTCCAGCATGTTGGTGCCGGGCAGGAGCGGCATCGGGGCCTGCACGATCTCCTGCGCCGTGTGCGTGGACGCCACGAAAGCCAGGTAGAGCGGGAAGGCGACGATGAACACGCCCAGGATCATCACCACATGGGCCAGGATGCCGTGGGTGCCGCGTTTCTCAACCATGGAACGCCTCCGCGAGATTCTTGTTTTGCTTCATCAGTACTGGACCTTCTTTTCCACGTAGCGGAACTGGATCACGGTGAGCGCCACCACGATCACCATCAGCACCACCGACTGCGCCGCCGAGCCGCCGAGGTCCATGGCCTTGAAGCCGTCGTAATACACCTTGTAGACCAGGATGGCCGTGTCCTTGCCCGGCCCGCCCTGGGTGGCCGCGTCGACGATCGCGAAGGTGTCGAAGAAGGCATAGACCACGTTGATCACCAGCAGGAAGAAGGTGGTGGGCGAGAGCAGCGGAAACTGCACGGTCCAGAACCGGCGCCATGGGCGCGCGCCGTCGATGGCCGCAGCCTCTATGAGTGACTTGGGAATCGACTGCAGGCCAGCCAGGAAGAACAGGAAGTTGTACGAAATCTGCTTCCACACCGAGGCCATCACGATCAGCGTCATGGCGTGGCCGGAGTCCAGCAGGTGGTTCCAGTCGATGCCGATCTTGCCGAGCGCATAGGCCACCACGCCCAGCGACGGCGAGAACATGAACACCCAGAGCACGGCCGCCACGGCGGGCGCCACCGCGTAGGGCAGGATCAGCATGGTCTTGTAGAAGGTGCCGCCGCGCGTGATGCGGTCGGCAAACACCGCGAGCCCGAGCGACAGCGTGATGCCGATGCCCGCCACCAGCACCGAGAACAGCGCGGTGGTCTTGAACGACTCCACATAGCTCGGATCGCTGAATATCTGGCGGAAGTTGTCGAGCCCGACAAATTCCACCGACGTGCCGAAGGCGTCCTGCTGCTGCAGCGACTGCAGCAGCGCCTGCGCCGCCGGCCAGAAGAAAAACACGAGGATCACCGCCATTTGCGGCGTCAGCAGCAGCCAGGGCAACCAGCCCGAGCGAAAGAAAACGCGTTTTTCCATGAACCCTCTGCATAAAAAATCCCGCCTGGCCCGCTCTTGCGCACGAGCGAGCGGGGGGCGGGCGATATTAGCCGGACCCGCGGGTCCGGCGGTCAATCGTTAGCTTTTGTTGGCTTTCTGGAAGCGTTCCAGCTGCTCGTTGCCGCGCTGCACGATCGAGTCGAGGGCTTCCTTGGCGGTCTTCTTGCCGCTCCAGACCTGTTCGAGCTCTTCGTCCTCGATGGCGCGGATCTGCACGTAGTTGCCCAGCCGGATGCCGCGGCTCTTGTCGGTGACCTTGCGCACCATCTGCGTCACGGCCACGTCGGTGCCGGGGTTCTGCTTGTAGAAGCCCGAGTCTTCGGTGAGCTTGTAGGAGGCCATGGTCACGGGCAGGTAGCCCGTGCGCTTGTGGCTGGCCGACTGCACTTCAGGCGTCGAGATGAAACTGAAGAACTTGGCCACGCCCTTGTACTCGGCCGGCTTCTTGCCCGACATCACCCAGAGGCTGGCGCCGCCGATCACGGTGTTCTGCGGTGCGCCGGGCACGTCCGGGTAGTAGGGCAGGGGAGAAACTGCATAGGCGAACTTGGCGTTCTTGGCCACGTTGCCGTAGAAGCCGGACGAGGTGTTGATCATCGCGCACTCGCCCGACACGAACGAGGCTTCCGGCACATTGCCGCGGCCCTTGTAGATGAAGAGGCCCTGCTTGGCCATGTTGGCCAGGTTCTCGATGTGGCGCACGTGCAGCGGCGAATTGATCTTCATGCGCGCATCGAGACCGGCCAGGCCGTTGCTCTTGGTCGCGAATTCGACGTTGTGCCAGGCCGAGAAGCTCTCCAGCTGCGTCCAGCCCTGCCAGGCGGTGGTGAACGGGCACTTGTGGCCGCTCGCCTTGAGCTTGGCCGCGGCGGCCGTCACTTCGGGCCAGGTCGCGGGGAGCTTGGCGGTGTCGAGGCCGGCGGCCTTGAAGGCGTCCTTGTTGACATAGAACACCGTCGTCGAGCTGTTCAGCGGGAAGCTCAGCATCTGGCCGCTGGGCGCGGTGTAGTAGCCGGCCACGGCGGGAATGTAGGCGGCAGGATCGAACTTCTCGCCTGCGTCCTTCATGACCTGGCCCACTGGCACGATGGCGCCCTTGCTGGCCATCATGGTGGCGGTGCCCACTTCGAACACCTGCAGGATGTGCGGTGCGTTGCCGGCGCGGAAAGCCGCAATGGAGGCCGTCATCGATTCGTCGTACGTGCCCTTGTAGGTCGGCACGACCTTGTATTCCTTCTGGCTCTCGTTGAACTGCTTGGCCAGGTCGTTGACCCACTCGTTGTTGACGGCGGTCATGGAGTGCCACCACTGGATCTCGGTCTGGGCATGTGCCACATTGAACAGCGTGGTGGCGGCCAGCGCCGATGCCAGCGCGAGCGTCTTGAATCGCATGAAGACTCCTGATGGGAAAATGAAAGCGCGGATGCTAGGCCACGTGGATGACACGGCCGCGTCACATTTGCGCACGGACTGTTGTTAACTTCCAATCGGGAAAACCCCTTTGGCGCAGGGCTTCCCACCGGGTGCGCGCCTTCATGCTGCGGCGCAGCATGCTAGCATCGACTTCCCCTTTTTCGGCCTAGCCTGTTGCCGCGGCCGGGGATTCCGCGAGTACGTCATGAGCAGCAAAACCTCCCTCGAAAAAAGCCGGATCAAGTTCCTTCTGCTCGAGGGCATCCATCCTTCGGCGGTGGAGGTCCTGCGCGCCGCGGGCTACACCAACATCGAGTCGCTGCCGGGTGCGCTCCCCGACGCCGAGCTCAAGGCCAAGATCGCCGACGTCCACTTCCTGGGCATCCGTTCGCGCACGCAGCTCACGGCCGAGGTCTTCGCGGCTGCCCAGAAGCTGGTGGCGGCGGGGTGCTTCTGCATCGGCACCAACCAGGTCGACCTGGAAGCCGCGCGCGAGCACGGCGTGGCGGTGTTCAACGCCCCTTATTCCAACACCCGCTCGGTGGCCGAGCTGGTGCTGGCCGAAGCCATCCTGCTGTTGCGCGGCGTGCCCGAGAAGAGCGCGGTCGCGCACCGCGGCGGCTGGCTCAAGTCGGCCGAGAACGCGTTCGAGATCCGCGGCAAGACGCTCGGCATCGTGGGCTACGGCTCCATCGGCGCCCAGCTGTCGGTGCTGGCCGAGGCGCTGGGCATGAAGGTGGCCTTCTACGACGTGGTCACCAAGCTGCCCCTGGGCAATGCGCACCAGGTGCGCGAACTGCACGACCTGCTCGGCCAGAGCGACATCGTGACCCTGCACGTGCCCGAGACGCAGGCCACCCAATGGATGATCGGCGCGGCCGAAATCGCCGCCATGAAGCCGGGCGCGATCCTGATCAACGCCTCGCGCGGCACGGTCGTCGCCATCGAGCCGCTGGCCGAGGCGCTGAAGCAGAAGAAGCTGCTGGGCGCCGCAATCGACGTCTTCCCGGTGGAGCCGCGCACCAACAAGGACGAATTCCAGTCGCCGCTGCGCGGGCTCGACAACGTCATCCTCACGCCCCACATCGGCGGCTCGACGATGGAGGCGCAGGCCAACATCGGCCTGGAGGTGGCGGAAAAGCTGGTGAAGTACAGCGACAACGGCACCTCGACCTCGTCGGTCAACTTTCCCGAGGTGGCGCTGCCGGCCCACCCGGGCAAGCACCGGCTGCTGCACATCCACCGCAACGTGCCCGGCGTGCTGTCGGAGATCAACAAGATCTTCTCGGACAACAACATCAACATCTCCTCGCAGTTCCTGCAGACCAACGAGAAGATCGGCTACGTGGTGATGGACATCGACGCGGCGTATTCCGACCTGGCGCTGGAAAAGCTGGCCAAGGTGAACGGCACGATCCGCAGCCGCGTGCTGTTCTAGGAGGGCCTTCCCGGTCTTGCTCCCTCTCCCTCCGGGGAGAGGGCTGGGGTGAGGGCCGCGGCATCCACGCCACGACGGGCGCCCGCGCCGTGCCGCCTGCCGGGCGCCCTCCAAACCGGGGCACAACAGCAACACAAGCGCAAGCCATCGCCCCCTGCCCTAAAATCCCACCCCCGGCTAGATGGGCGCGCAGCGCCTGGCCGAGGTGCCACCCCCGATGAATGCTCCGACCGCGTTGACCACGCTGTTGTCGCAGGCCGCAGAGCCTGTACGACTGCGCGAGATCCCCTATAACTACACCAGCTTTTCCGATCGCGAGATCGTGATCCGCCTGTTGGGCGAGCGCGGCTGGGAACTGCTCCAGACCCTGCGCGCCGAGCGCCGCACCGGCCGGTCGGCCCGCATGCTCTACGAAGTGCTCGGCGACATCTGGGTGGTGCAGCGCAACCCCTACCTCGTCGACGACCTGCTCGACAACCCGCGCCGCCGCGGCCAGCTGGTCGATGCCCTCCGGCACCGCCTGGCCGAGGTCCAGAAGCGCCGCACCCCCGACAGCGACTTGCCGCGCGACCAGCTCGTGGGCGAACTCACGGGCCTCGTCGGCGAGGCCGTCGCGGCCTTCGACACCGCCTTTCGCGACGTGGCGGCCCTGCGCCGCAAGGCCACGCGCGTGCTCGGCCGCCTTACGGCCAAGGACAACATCAAGTTCGACGGCCTCTCGCGCGTCTCGCACGTCACCGACGCCACCGACTGGCGCGTCGAATATCCCTTCGTGGTGCTGTGCCCCGACACCGAGGCCGAGATGGCCCTGCTGGTCAAGGGCTGCATCGAGCTGGGCCTGACCATCATCCCGCGCGGCGGCGGCACCGGCTACACCGGCGGCGCCATTCCGCTCACCTGGAAGAGCGTGGTCATCAACACCGAGAAGCTCGAGGCCATGACCGAGGTCGAACTGGTCCCGCTGCCCGGCCTCGACAGCCCCGTGCCCACCATCTGGACCGAGGCCGGCGTCGTCACCCAGCGCGTGGCCGATGCCGCCGAGCGCGCCGGCTACGTGTTCGCGGTCGATCCCACTTCTGCCGAGGCCTCCTGCGTCGGCGGCAACGTGGCCATGAACGCGGGCGGCAAGAAGGCCGTGCTCTGGGGCACGGCGCTCGACAACCTGGCGTCGTGGCGCATGGTCACGCCGCAGGCCGAATGGCTCGAAGTCACGCGCATCGGCCACAACCTCGGCAAGATCCACGACGCCGAGAGCGCCGTGTTCGAGCTGCAGTACTACGCCGCCGACGGCAAGACGAAACTGCGCACCGAGCGCCTCGACATTCCCGGCCGCACCTTCCGCAAGGAAGGCCTCGGCAAGGACGTGACCGACAAGTTCCTCTCGGGCCTGCCCGGCATCCAGAAAGAGGGCTGCGACGGCCTCATCACCAGCTGCCGCTGGGTGGTGCACCGCATGCCGGCGCACACCCGCACCGTGTGCCTCGAATTCTTCGGCAACGCGAAGGACGCGGTGCCGAGCATCGTCGAGATCAAGGACTTCATGTTCGCCCTGCAGAAGCGCTCGGGCGAGAACTCGGAAGGACCAGCTCACTCGCCGGTCCTGCTCGCCGGCCTGGAGCACCTGGACGACCGCTACCTGAAGGCCGTGGGCTACGCCACCAAGTCGAAAAAACATGGCGGCCTGCCGAAGATGGTGCTGTTCGGCGACATCGCGGGCGACGACGCCGATGCGGTGGCGCGCGTCACCTCCGAAGTGGTGCGCATCGCCAATTCGCGCAGCGGCGAAGGCTTCATCGCCATCAGCCCCGAGGCGCGCAAGAAATTCTGGCTCGACCGCAAGCGCACCGCCGCCATCAGCAAGCACACCAACGCCTTCAAGATCAACGAAGACGTGGTCATTCCGCTGCCGCGCATGGCCGAGTACAGCGATGGCATCGAGCGCATCAACATCGAGCTCTCGCTGCAGAACAAGCTCGCGCTCACCGATGCGCTCGAGGCCTTCCTGCTGCGCGGCAACCTGCCGCTCGGCAAGACCGACGACGCGCATGAAATCCCGGCGGCCGAACTGCTCGAGGACCGCGTGGCGCAGGCCGTGGCGCTGGTGCAGGGCGTGCGTGCGCTCTGGGCCGAATGGCTCGCCGATGTCGACACGCTGTTCCCGCAGCTGCAGGACCACACCCTGCGCGCGAGCTGGAAGACCCAGCTGCGCCAGCCGCTGCAGGAAATCTTTTCGGGCGCCGAGTTCACGCCGATCCTGTCTGAGTGCACCGCCATCCACAAGCAGGTGCTCAAGGGCCGCGTGTGGGTGGCGCTGCACATGCACGCGGGCGACGGCAACGTGCACACCAACATCCCCGTCAACAGCGACAACTACGAGATGCTGCAGACCGCGCATGCCGCGGTGGTGCGCATCATGGCGCTGGCGCGCAGCCTCGATGGCGTGATTTCCGGCGAGCACGGCATCGGCATCACCAAGCTCGAATTCCTGAGCGACGAAGAGCTGAAGCCCTTCATGGACTACAAGCAGCGCGTCGACCCCGAAGGCCGCTTCAACAAGGGCAAGCTGCTGCGCGCGCCCGCCGGCGAAGCCGCGCTGCCACATGCCGACCTGACCAACGCCTACACGCCGAGCTTCGGCCTCATGGGCCACGAGTCGCTCATCATGCAGCAGAGCGACATCGGCGCCATTGCCGACAGCGTGAAGGACTGCCTGCGCTGCGGCAAGTGCAAGCCGGTGTGCGCCACCCACGTGCCGCGCGCCAACCTGCTGTACAGCCCGCGCAACAAGATCCTCGCGACCTCGCTGCTGGTGGAGGCCTTCCTGTACGAAGAACAGACCCGGCGCGGCATCAGCATCAAGCACTGGGAAGAGTTCGAGGACGTGGCCGACCACTGCACGGTGTGCCACAAGTGCCTCACGCCGTGCCCGGTGAAGATCGACTTCGGCGACGTGTCGATGAACATGCGCAACCTGCTGCGCAAGATGGGGCAGAAGAGCTTCCGGCCCGGCAACGCGGCCGCGATGTTCTTCCTCAACGCGACCAATCCGCAGACCATCAAGGCGGTGCGTGCGGGCATGGTGGGCATCGGCTTCAAGGCGCAGCGCCTGGCCAACGACCTGCTGCGCGGCCTCGCCAGGAAGCAGACCGCCGCGCCGCCCGCCACGCTCGGCCCGGCGCCGGTCAAGGAGCAGGTGATCCACTTCATCAACAAGAAGATGCCGGGCAACCTGCCGAAGCAGACGGCACGTGCGCTGCTCGACATCGAGGATGCCGACTACGTGCCGATCATCCGCGACCCGAAGGCCACCACGTCCGAAACCGAGGCGGTCTTCTACTTTCCGGGCTGCGGCTCGGAGCGGCTGTTCTCGCAGGTGGGCCTCGCCACCCAGGCCATGCTCTGGCATGCGGGCGTGCAGACCGTGCTGCCGCCCGGCTACCTGTGCTGCGGCTATCCGCAGCGCGGCAGCGGCCAGTTCGACCGCGCCGAGAAGATGATCACCGACAACCGCGTGCTGTTCCACCGCGTGGCCAACACGCTCAACTACCTCGACATCAAGACCGTGGTGGTGAGCTGCGGCACCTGCTACGACCAGCTGCAGGGCTACCAGTTCGACAAGATCTTCCCGGGCTGCCGCATCATCGACATCCACGAATACCTGCTCGAAAAGGGCATCACGCTGGCCGATGCGGGCGGCGGTGGCTACCTGTACCACGACCCCTGCCACAGCCCGATGAAGCTGCAGGACCCGATGAAGACCGTGAAGGCGCTGGTCGGCGACAACGTGCTGAAGAACGACCGCTGCTGCGGCGAATCGGGCACGCTGGGCGTCTCGCGGCCCGACATTTCCACGCAGATCCGCTTCCGCAAGGAGGAAGAGCTCAAGAAGGGCGAGGCCGCCTTGCGCGCGAACGGCCAGGTCGGCGAAAAGGACAACGTCAAGATACTGACCAGCTGTCCGAGCTGCCTGCAAGGCCTCTCGCGCTACGGCAACGACCTGAACAACGGCCTGCTCGAAGCCGACTACATCGTGGTCGAGATGGCCAACAAGATCCTCGGCAAGGACTGGATGCCTGAATACGTGGCCGCCGCCAACCAGGGCGGGATCGAGCGGGTATTGGTATGAAGGTGAAGAACTGTCCCTTCTGCGAAGGCCCCGGCGGCCGCATCGTGTTCGAGGGCGCGAAGCTTCGCGTCATCCATGCCGAGGAGCCCGGCTTCCCGGCCTTCTACCGCGTGGTCTGGCGCGCGCATGCGGCGGAGTTTTCCGACCTCGATGCGGCCGACCGCGTGCTGTGCATGGAGGCGGTGACGGTGGTCGAGCAGTGCCTGCGCGAGCATCTGGCGCCGGCCAAGATCAACCTGGCGGCGCTCGGCAACATGGTGCCGCACCTGCATTGGCATGTGATTGCGCGGTTCGTCGACGACACCCATTTTCCGGGTTCCGTCTGGGCGCCGGTGCAGCGCGAAGCCAATGCGGCCCAGGAAGCCGCCGTGGCCGCGCGCCTGCCTGCACTCGAGAGTGCGATGATGGCCCGATTGGGCACAAGGAGTTTCTGATGGCAGGTTTGCAAGCCGGCGCACCGACGCCGCAATCGATCACCGTGCACGGCCAGTCGCGCATGCTCGAGGTCGGTTTCTCGGACGGCGCCACATTCCGTATTCCGTTCGAGCTGATGCGCATCTACTCGCCGTCGGCCGAAGTGCAGGGCCACGGCCCGGGCCAGGAAATCCTGCAGACCGGCAAGCGCGAGGTCGAGCTGGTCGACCTGAAGCCGGTCGGCAACTACGCCGTGCAGCCGGTCTTCAGCGACGGTCACGACACCGGCATCTTCTCGTGGAACCTGCTGTACGAACTCGGCGCCAACCAGGCCGCGCTCTGGGCCGAATACGAGCGCCGGCTTGCCGCCGCGGGCGTCGACCGCGATGCGCCGATGATCGACAAGGGCGGCTCCGCCTGCAGCAGCCACTGACACGCCGACCCCACTCGCTACTGAAAAGATAGCCTCGCACGCAGGCGGCGCGCGCCCTGCCGCGCCCCGCTATTTGAAGAAAAAGCAACAAATGCCCGCCGTCGCCGCAGGGTCGCCTTCTTGAGGTGTGTGCTTCCGGCCTAATATCAGACCAATGAGCACCACCCACTTCGGCTTCGAAAAGGTCGACGAAAGCGAGAAAGCGCAACGTGTGCGCGGCGTCTTCGATTCCGTCGCCACGCGCTACGACCTCATGAACGACCTGATGTCGATGGGGCTGCACCGCGCCTGGAAGGCCTACACCGTGATGGTGGCCAACGTGGGCGAGGGCTCGCGCGTGCTCGACATCGCGGGCGGCACCGGCGACCTCGCGCTGGCCTTCTCGAAGAAGGTGGGCGCCAGCGGCCAGGTGGTGCACACCGACATCAACGAAGCCATGCTGCGCACCGGCCGCGACCGCCTGCTCGACGCGGGCGTGGCACTCCCCACGCTGGTGTGCGATGCCGAGAAGCTGCCATTCCCCGACAACCACTTCGACGTCGTGACCGTGGCCTTCGGCCTGCGCAACATGACACACAAGGACCTTGCGCTGAAGGAAATGAACCGCGTGCTCAAGCCGCGCGGCAAGCTGCTGGTGCTCGAGTTCTCGAAAGTCGCCAAGCCGCTCGCCAAGGCCTACGACTGGTATTCGTTCAACGTCCTGCCGCGCCTGGGCAAGCTGGTGGCCGGCGACGACGCCAGCTACCGCTACCTGGCCGAATCCATCCGCATGCATCCCGCGCAGGACGAACTCAAGACCCTCATGAAAGAGGGCGGTTTCGGGCATGTGGACTATCACAACATGACGGGTGGCGTGGTCGCCCTTCATGTTGGAATCAAATGTTGATGACGCGAATTCTTCGCTCAAAAGAGGAGACGACATGAAAAGTTTGAGTTCTTTGTTCCTGGCTTGCGTGCTGGCCCTGGTCAGTGTTCAGGCAGACGCAGCTCGCATCGGCGGCGGCAAGTCGGTCGGCCGCCAGTCGTCCAACGTGACGCAGCGTGAATCCGCGGCACCCACTGCTCCCGCGCAGCAAAGCGCGACCAATGCGGCGCCGAGGCCCGGAACGCCGGCACCTGCCGCCGCGGCGCCCAAGCGCCCCTGGGGCGCGATGCTCGGCGGGTTGGCCGCCGGCCTGGGCCTGGCGTGGCTCGCAAGCTCGCTGGGCCTTGGCGCCGGCTTTGCGAACATCCTCCTGATCGGCCTGCTGGTGATGGCCGGGCTGTTCGCCTGGCGCATGTTCAAGGCGCGCTCGGCAGCGTCGTCGGGCGCTAATCGTCCGGGCGGTTTCGCCTTCGAAGGTGCCGGCAACCCGGCAAACGCCAGCGCCCCCGCGCAGTACAGCCCCGCCAATGTCGGCAACGACGCTTCGGCGCGGCCCTGGGAACGCAACACCGCCGCTTTCGACGCCACGCCCGGGCATGGCAGCAGCCTTTCCGCGGCAGGCGCGGCGGCCGGCGGCAGCATGATCGGCTCGGCGCTCTCGGGCTCGCAGTCGTGGGGCATTCCGGCGGGCTTCGACGTGGACGGCTTCCTGAGCGCCGCCAAGCGCAACTTCGTGACGCTGCAGGACGCATGGGACCGCGCCGACGTCACCATGCTGCGTTCCATGATGACCGACGACATGGTCGAGGAAATCCGCAGCCAGCTGGCGGACCGTGCAAGCCACACCGGCGGCGCCTCGAACAAGACCGAAGTCGTCATGCTCGACGCCAAGCTGCTCGGCATCGAGGAACTGGCCGATGCCTACCTCGCGAGCGTGGAGTTCTCCGGCATGATCCGAGAAGACGCTTCGGCCGGCCCGGGCCCGTTCCGCGAAGTCTGGAACATGACCAAGCCCACCAGCGGCACCAGCGGCTGGCTGGTGGCGGGCGTGCAAGCCCTGCAGTAAGCGCATTCCGGCGGCCGCGGGGCCGCCAGCAGAACCGATAATGGGGACATGGCTACACCATCGTCCCCATTTTCTTTTCTCGACGACCTGTTCAATCGCATCGGCGAGCGTCTGCAGCCGCCCGCCTGGGCGGTGCACGAGATCCAGCACCGCGCGGTGCTGTTCCTGAACCATGTGCTGCAGCAGGAACCCGAGGCCCAGCAGCGGCTGCTGAGGCAGCAGGGGCGGGTGGTGCGCTTCCAGTGGCGTTTCGTGACGATGGAGATGGTGGCCACGCCGGCCGGCCTGCTCGACCTCGCGCCCGCCGGCTCGGTGCCCGAGCTCACGCTCACCGTCACCGACGAATCCCCCTTCGAGCTGGCCCGCGCCACGCTGCGCGGCGGCAAGCCCTCGGTACAGATCATTGGCGACGTGCAGCTCGCCGCCGAGGTCAACTGGCTGGTCGACCACGTGCGCTGGGACGTCGAGGACGACCTCGCCCGCCTCGTGGGCGACGTGCCGGCGCACACCATTGCCAATGGCGCACGCCGGGTCGTGGACGCACTGCGCCAGTTCGTCGGCGGTCGCAAGCCCCCGCAGGCCGGCGGTCCGTCGACCGGCTCGGCGAGCACGGCCGAATGAGGCGCTTCTACCGCGGAATCTTCATCGTCTGGGTCGCACTGCGCTACGGCCTGGACGAGCTCGTGCTCACGAGCTTCCAGAAACCCTGGCTGCGCGTGGTGGCGCGCATCGTCTCCATCGGCCGCAACCTCGACGCGCCCCGCGGCCAGCGCCTGCGCGAGGCGCTCGAACGCCTGGGGCCGATCTTCGTCAAGTTCGGCCAGGTGCTGTCGACCCGGCGCGACCTGCTGCCGCCCGACATTGCCGACGAGCTCGCCTTCCTGCAGGACCGCGTGCCGCCGTTCCCTTCGGCGGTGGCCATCGCCACCATCGAGCGCGCATTCCGCCGCCCGGTGGGCGACGTGTTCGTGCAGTTCGACGAGACGCCGATCGCCAGCGCGTCGATCGCCCAGGTCCACTTTGCGACCATCCGCACCGACGAAGGCGAGGTGCGCGAGGTCGCGGTCAAGGTGCTGCGCCCCAGCATGCGCGGTGTGATCGAGAAAGACCTGGCGCTCATGGCCATGATGGCCGGCTGGGTCGAGAAGCTCTCGCCCGACGGCAAGCGCCTGAAGCCGCGCGAGGTGGTCGGCGAGTTCGACAAGTACCTGCACGACGAGCTCGACCTGGTGCGCGAGGCGGCCAACGCGGCCCAGTTGCGCCGCAACATGGCCTCGCTCGACCTGGTGCTGATTCCCGAGATGTTCTGGGACTTCTGCCATCCCGAGGTGATCGTGATGGAGCGCATGAACGGCGTGCCCATTGCCCAGCTCGACCGCCTGCGCGCGGCCGGCGTCGACATTCCCAAGCTGGCGCGCGACGGCGTCACGATCTTCTTCACCCAGGTGTTCCGCGACGGCTTCTTCCACGCCGACATGCACCCGGGCAACATCCAGGTGAGCCTCGCGCCGGAGACCTTCGGGCGCTACATTTCGCTCGACTTCGGCATCATCGGCACGCTGACCGAGTCGGACAAGGAATACCTGGCGCAGAACTTCGTGGCCTTCTTCCGGCGCGACTACAAACGCGTGGCCGAGCTGCACCTGGAGAGCGGCTGGGTGCCCGAGGGCACGCGCATCGACGAGCTCGAAGGCGCGATCCGCACCGTCTGCGAGCCGTACTTCGACCGGCCGCTGAAGGAAATCTCGCTCGGCATGGTGCTGATGCGCCTGTTCCAGACCTCGCGCCGCTTCCACGTCGAAATCCAGCCGCAGCTGGTGCTGCTGCAAAAGACCCTGCTCAACATCGAGGGCCTCGGCCGCCAGCTCGATCCGGAACTCGATCTCTGGCACACCGCCAAGCCCTTCCTCGAGAAGTGGATGGTCGACCAGATCGGGCCGAAGAAGCTGTTCCAGCAGCTCAAGGCCGAGGCGCCGCGCTATGCAAAACTGCTGCCCGAATTGCCGCGCCTGCTGCACGATTTCCTGGAAAATCGGCCCGCCGACCACCGCCGCGAGCTGCTGGAACTGCTGGCCGCCCAGAAGCGCACCAACCGGCTGCTGCAGACCATCATCTACGGTGGCATAGGATTTGTATTGGGGTTGCTCGCCATGCAATTGCTGATGCGCGTGAAATTGTTCTAGAGGAGTGTCCCCGTGCTGCTGACGCTGGTTGTCGTTTATCTGCTGGTCACCATCGCGATCGGCCTGTACGCCGCCAAGCGGGTGAAGAACACCACCGACTTCGCCATCGCGGGGCGGCACCTGCCGCTCTACATGATCGTGACGACCACCTTCGCGACCTGGTTCGGCTCCGAAACGGTGCTCGGCATCCCGGCCAAGTTCATCGAGGGCGGCCTGAACGGCGTGGTCGAAGACCCGTTCGGCGCGGGCACCTGCCTGATCCTGGTCGGCCTGTTCTTCGCGGGCAAGCTCTACCGCATGACGCTCCTGACCATCAGCGACTACTACCGCGAGCGCTATGGCCGCGGCGTCGAGGTGGCCTGCTCGCTCATCATCATGCTGAGCTACCTGGGCTGGGTGTCGGCGCAGGTCACGGCGCTGGGGCTGGTGTTCAACGTGCTCTCCGCCGGTGCCATCTCCATTCCGGCGGGCATGGTGATCGGAGTGCTCTCGATCCTGGCCTACACGCTGTTCGGGGGCATGTGGTCGGTGGCCGTGACCGATTTCATCCAGATGATCATCCTGGTCGCGGGGCTGACCGGCATCGCCGTGTTCGCCGGCAACATGGCCGGCGGCGCCGACAAGGTGGTGGCTTTCGCGGTCAGCAAGGAGCTCTTCAAGTTCTGGCCCGAGCCCAACTGGCACGACATGGTGTTCTTCTTCGCGGCCGCCATCACGATGATGTTGGGCTCCATTCCGCAGCAGGACGTGTTTCAGCGCGTGATGTCGGCCAACAGCGTCAAGGCCGCGAGCCGCGGCCCGGTGATCGGCGGCGTGGCGTACATCCTGTTCGCCTTCGTGCCGATGTTCCTGGTGGCGAGCGCGCTGCTGATCATGCCGGAGCAGACCGCCGCGCTGCTGAAGGAAGATCCGCAGAAGGTGCTGCCCACGCTGGTGCTCGAGAAGATGCCCTTCGTGATGCAGGTGCTGTTCTTCGGCGCGCTGCTGTCGGCCATCAAGTCGACCGCGTCGGCCACCCTGCTGGCGCCGAGCGTCACGTTCACCGAGAACATCTGGCGCCAGTTCCGGCCCGCGGGCACCGACCGCCAGAACCTCATGACCATGCGCATCACGGTGCTGGTCTTCAGTGCCGCCGTGCTGGCCTATGCCATCCGCATGCAGGGCACGCCCATCTACGAACTGGTGTCTGGCGCCTACCAGGTGCCGCTGGTCGGCGCCTTCGTGCCGCTGGTGTTCGGGCTCTACTGGCGCCGCGCCACCACGCAGGGCGCCATCGCCTCCATTGTGCTGGGCATCGGCACCTGGCTGCTGTTCCTGGCCATGCCCTGGGGCAGCGAATTCCCGGCCCAGCTGGCCGGTGTGCTGGCCTCCTTTGCCGGCATGGTGGCCGGATCGCTGGCACCCCAGTGGGTGGCCAACACCCGCACGCCGCACCGGATGCTGGCTGTCTAGGGCGTCCCCCCGAAGCGCGGGGCGCCCTTATAATCGAGGGCTTTGCGAGCGGCCTCTGCTTCGTTTTTGCGCCGCTTTTCCACTCAATTCCATGCCCATCTACGCCTACAAGTGCAGCGCCTGCGGCTTCGCCAAGGACGCCCTGCAGAAAATGTCCGATGCACCGCTCACGGTGTGTCCGGCGTGCGGCGCAAGTGCATTCGAGAAGCAAGTCACCGCCGCCGGTTTCCAGCTCAAGGGTTCCGGCTGGTACGTGACCGATTTCCGCGACGGCGGCGGCAAGAAGGCCGAGCCTGCAACCGCGGCTGCCGCGGCCAAGAACGGCGACGCCGCCGCTGCGCCCGCCACGACCGCGGAAGCTTCCAGCCCAGCGCCTGCGCCGGCCCCAGCACCCAGCCCCGCGCCGGCGCCAGCGGCTGCCGTCAAGAGCGACTGAGAACGCCCCATGCTCGCCCTGCGCAAATGGCTGTTCTCCGGCTTGCTGGTGATCGTTCCGCTGTTCATCACCCTGGCGGTGCTGAAGTGGATCATCGACACGCTGGACCAGACGCTCTGGGTGCTGCCGGCGGTCTGGCAGGCATGGCTGCACGACAACAATGTGCGCGGCCTCGGCGTGCTGCTTACCCTGGCCATCCTGCTGGGCGTGGGCGCCATTGCGAGCAATTTCGTGGGCAAGCGCCTGCTTGGATGGGGCGACGCCGTGGTGCGGCGCATTCCGGTGGTGCGCTCGATCTACTCCAGCGTCAAGCAGGTGTCCGACACGCTGTTCTCCGAGAATGGCAACGCCTTCCGTACGGCGGTGCTGGTGCAGTGGCCCCGCGAGGGGGTCTGGACCATCGCCTTCGTGACCGGCATGCCCGGCAGCGACGTGGTGGAGCACCTGGGCGGCGGCGACTACCTCAGCGTCTATGTGCCGACCACGCCCAATCCCACGGGCGGTTATTTCGTGATGCTCAGGCGCAGCGACTGCATCGAACTCAAGATGAGCGTGGACGAAGCGCTCAAGTACATCGTCTCGATGGGGGTGGTCGTCCCCGGCGGCCCCTCGTCCATCGCGAACAAGTAAAACGCGCCTTCGCGGCGCCGGAATCCAAGATATGGCCATGCGTACTCACTATTGCGGTCTTGTGACCGATGCCCTGATGGGCCAAACCGTCACCCTGTGCGGCTGGGTCAACCGCCGCCGCGACCATGGCGGCGTGATCTTCATCGACGTGCGCGACCGCGAAGGCTACGTGCAGGTGGTGTGCGACCCCGACCGCGCCGCCACCTTCGCCGTGGCCGAGAACCTGCGCAACGAGTTCTGTGTGCAGATCACCGGCCTGGTGCGCGCCCGCCCCGAAGGCACCACCAACGACCAGCTCAAGAGCGGCAAGATCGAAGTGCTGTGCCATGAGCTCAAGGTGCTGAACCCGTCGGTCACGCCGCCGTTCCTGCTGGACGACGACAACCTCTCGGAAACCACGCGCCTCACGCACCGCGTGCTCGACCTGCGCCGCCCGGCCATGCAGCGCAACATGATGCTGCGCTACAAGGTGACGATGGAAACACGCAAGTTCCTCGATGCCAACGGCTTTATCGACATCGAGACCCCGATGCTCGGCAAGTCCACGCCCGAAGGCGCGCGCGACTACCTCGTGCCCAGCCGCGTGCACGACGGCAGCTTCTTCGCGCTGCCGCAGTCGCCCCAGCTCTTCAAGCAGCTCCTGATGGTGGCCGGCTACGACCGCTACTACCAGATCGTGAAGTGCTTCCGCGACGAGGACCTGCGCGCCGACCGCCAGCCCGAATTCACGCAGATCGACATCGAGACCTCGTTCCTCGCCGAAGAAGAAATCCGCGAGATGTTCGAAGGCATGATCCGCACTGTGTTCCGCAACGCCGCAGGCATCGACCTGCCGGTGTTCCCGACCATGACGTACGGCGACGCGATGTTCAAGTACGGCTCGGACAAGCCCGACCTGCGCGTGAAGCTCGAGTTCACCGAACTCACCGAACTCATGAAGCGCGTGGAGTTCAAGGTGTTCTCGAATGCCGCCACCATGCAGGGCGGCCGCGTGGTCGCGCTGCGCGTGCCGGGCGGCGGCGCCGAGGGCGGCCTCTCGCGCGGCGAGATCGACGCCTACCAGGAGTTCGTCAAGATCTACGGCGCCAAGGGCCTGGCCTACATCAAGGTCAACGACGCCGCGGCCGGCCGCGAGGGCCTGCAGAGCCCCATCGTCAAGAACCTCGACGATGCTTCGCTGGCCGAGATCATCGCCCGCACCGGTGCCCGCAACGGCGACATCCTGTTTTTCGGCGCCGACAAGGAAAAGGTCGTCAACGACGCCATCGGCGCGCTGCGCGTGAAGATCGGCCACAGCGCCTTCGGCAAGAAGGCCGGCCTGTTCGACGACCGCTGGGCGCCGCTGTGGGTGGTCGACTTCCCGATGTTCGAGTTCGACGAGGAAGGCCAGCGCTGGAGCGCCGTGCACCACCCGTTCACCGCGCCGAAGGACGGCCATGAAGACCTCATGGACACCGCGCCCGAAAAGTGCATTGCCAAGGCCTACGACATGGTGCTCAACGGCATCGAAATGGGCGGCGGTTCGGTGCGTATCCACCGCGAGGAAGTGCAGAGCAAGGTGTTCCGCGCGCTCAAGATCAGCGCCGAGGATGCGCAGCTCAAGTTCGGCTTCCTGCTCGACGCGCTGCAGTACGGCGCGCCGCCGCACGGCGGCATCGCCATCGGCCTGGACCGCCTGGTCATGCTCATGACCGGCGCCGAGTCGATCCGCGACGTGATCGCCTTCCCCAAGACCCAGCGCGCGCAGGACCTGCTCACGCAGGCGCCGAGCCCGGTCGACGAGAAGCAGCTGCGCGAACTGCACATCCGGCTGCGCAACGTCCAGACAGCATGATGCTCGCCCCCAGTCTGCGCGCACTTCGTGTCGCTTCGCCAACCCCCTACCGGGGGCAACACCAGAGGCCCGGCGAAGCCGGTTCCTCGGTGTTCCGCGAAGAAAACTGAGCGTCTCCGATGACGACTGGTTCTCGGCCCTGGAAGATTCCGGAGTCGGTGCTGGTCGTCATCCATACGCGGGCGCTCGAGGTGCTGCTGATCCGCCGCGCCGATGCCGAGGACTTCTGGCAGTCCGTCACCGGCAGCAAGGACTTGGCCGACGAGCCGCTGGCGCTCACCGCGGCGCGCGAGGTGGCCGAGGAAACCGGCATCCAGTGCGGGGAGGGCAGCCCGCTCGCATCGCAGCTGGTCGACTGGCAGCTGCGCAACGTCTACGAGATCTATCCGCGCTGGCGCTCGCGCTATGCGCCCGGCGTGACGCACAACACCGAGCACCTGTTCGGCCTGTGCGTGCCCGAGCGCGTGGTGCCCACGCTGGCGCCGCGCGAGCACACCCACTGGAAGTGGCTGCCCTACCGCGAAGCGGCCGATGCCTGCTTTTCCCCGTCGAACGCCGAAGCCATTCTGTTGCTGCCAGAATTTGCACGATGAACCTCCCGGCATACAACCTTCGGGTCGCCACCTACAACATCCACAAGGGTGTGCAGGGCATCGGGCTGGCCCGGCGCCTGGAGATCCACAACCTGGGGCATGCCATCGAGCAGCTCGATGCCGACATCGTCTGCCTGCAGGAGGTGCGCAAGATGAACCGGCAGGCGGCGCTTCGCTTCGAGCGCTGGCCCGAGCTTCCGCAGGCCGACTTCCTCGCGCCCGAGGGCTATACCGCCGTCTACGAAACCAACGCCATCACGCGCCACGGCGAGCACGGCAATGCGCTCCTGACCCGCTGGCCGGTGATCCGCACCGGCCACCAGGACATCTCCGACCACCGCTTCGAGCAGCGCGGCCTGCTGCACGTCGTCATCGAGGTGGAGGGGCGGCCGGTGCATGCCATCGTGGTGCACCTGGGGCTCATCAAGGGCAGCCGCGTGCGGCAGGTTGCGCGGCTGCGCGAGTTCATCGAACGCGAGGTGCCGGCCGGCGAGGCGGTGGTCGTTGCCGGCGACTTCAACGACTGGGGCGCACGCATGCGCTACGCCATGAACGCCATGGGCCTGCGCGACACCAGCGACCTGCGCGGGCCGCGAACGCTCACTTACCCTTCGCGCCTGCCGGTGGCGCAGCTCGATTTCGTCTACGGGCGCCAGCTCGAGCCGGTGGCCTGCTCGGTGCCGCGCGGCCCGATCTGGGCGCGCATGTCCGACCACCTGCCGCTGGTGGCCGATTTTGCGCTGGCATGAATGGCGCTTGCGCAGTGTTCCCCGCCGGCCCCGGCTGGAATGCGTTCGCTGATACCATGCGCGGATGCTGAGGAAAACCGACGTGGAACCGCGCCCTGACGGCAACAACGACGACGAGGGCACGCCCGTCTCGGTGAAGATCCGCGAGCGGCTGGCCGCCGCGCGCAAGCGCTTCAATGCCAACGACAACATCGCCGAGTTCATCGAACCCGGCGAGCTCGAAGCCTTGCTCGACGAGGTCGAGGTCAAGATGAAGGGCGTGCTCGAGAGCCTGGTGATCGACCTCGAGAACGATCACAACACCGGCAACACCGCGCGCCGCGTGGCCAAGATGTACCTGAACGAAGTGTTCAAGGGCCGCTACGTGGCGCCGCCTTCGCTCACCGAATTCCCGAACGCCGAGCACCTGAACGAGCTGATGATCGTCGGCCCGATCACCGTGCGCAGCGCCTGCTCGCACCACTTCTGTCCGATCATCGGCAAGCTGTGGATCGGCATCATGCCCAACGAGCACACCAACGTCATCGGCCTGTCGAAGTACGCGCGCCTTGCCGAATGGGTGATGGGCCGGCCCCAGATCCAGGAAGAGGCGGTGGTGCAGCTGGCCGACCTGATCCAGGAAAAGACGCAGCCCGACGGCCTTGCGCTCGTGATGGAAGCCGAGCATTTCTGCATGGCCTGGCGCGGCGTGAAGGAAATGGACAGCAAGATGATCAACTCCGTCATGCGCGGCGTGTTCCTGAAGGACCCGAGCCTGCGCCGCGAATTCCTTTCCCTTTTGCCGAGACGGAGCTGAACATGCTGGTCCGACTTCTCTACGCCAGCCGCGCCGTCGATACCAGCCCCGAGGCCGTCGAAGCCATCCTCGCGCAATCGCGCGCGCACAACACAGCCTGCGGCATCACCGGCATTCTTTGCTATGGCGCGGGCACCTTCCTGCAGGCCATCGAAGGCGGGCGCATGGCCATCAGCGAGCTCTACGGTCACATCCAGCGCGATGCGCGCCACAAGGACGTGGTGCTGCTGCACTACGAGGAAATCTCCGAGCGCCGCTTCGGCGGCTGGACCATGGGGCAGGTCAACCTCTCCAAGCTCAATGCTTCGACGCTGCTCAAGTACTCGGAAAAGCCCGAGCTGAATCCTTACGCGGTGTCGGGCAAGGTCTCGCTCGCGCTGCTCGAAGAATTGATGGCCACCGCCGCCATCGTCGGGCGCCACTGAACCCCGTTTTTCCGGGGTGCCGCTTTCCGCCTTCGCTCTGATCCTGCTCGCCGGGATCATTCATGCCAGCTGGAACATCGCCGCCAAGAAGGCGAACGGCGATGCGCGCTTCGCGTTCCAGAGCGGCGTGTTCATGGCCATTGTGTGGGCGCCCGTGGGCATCGCGCTGGGCTGGCGCGTGGTGCCGGGCTGGGGCTTGCGGGAGTGGGGCTTCGTCGCGCTGAGCGGCGTGCTGCACGTCTTCTACTACGTCATCCTGCTGCGCGGCTACCGCAAGTCCGACCTCACGGTGGTCTATCCGCTCGCGCGCGGCTCGGGCCCGCTGCTGTCGTCGCTGATCGCGATCCTGTTCCTTGGCGAGCGCATCAGCCTGGTGGGCGTGGCGGGCATCGCCGGCGTGGTGCTCGGCGTGTTCCTGGTGGCGGGCGGCCCGGGCCTCTGGCGCAAGACGCATGACCCTGCTCAGCGCGCGCGGGTGCACAAGGGCATCCGCTACGGCGTGCTGACCGGCGCCTTCATCGCGGCCTACACGGTGGCCGACAGCTATGCCGTGAAGTTCCTGGCGATGTCGCCGATCCTGCTCGACTACTTCAGCAACTTCGTGCGCGTGGGGCTGCTGCTGCCCGCGGCGCTGCACGACCGCGCCGCCACCGCGCGGATGTGGCGCGCGCAGTGGAAGTACGCACTGCTGGTGGCGGCGATCAGCCCGGTTTCCTACGTGCTGGTGCTCTACGCGGTGCAGCAGGCGCCCATTTCCCACGTCGCGCCGGCGCGCGAAGTCTCGATGCTGTTCGCTGCGCTGATCGGTGGCCATCTGCTGCGCGAGGGCGACCGCCTGCTGCGGCTGCTGGGCGCCGGCTTCATCGCGGCCGGCGTGGTGGCGCTCGCGCTGGGGTGAGGACGATGAGCCCGGCGCTGCTGTTCGGCTGCGATTTCTCTTGCGCACCCACGGCGCGCAAGCCGATCGTCGTGGCTGCCGGCCGTGCAGGCAGCATCGGCGATGCGGGCGAACTGGTGCTGGTCGGCCTGCAGCGCTTCACGGCGCTCGATGCCTGGGCCGCGTGGCTGCGCAGCGAACCCGCATGGATCGGCGGTTTCGATTTTCCGTTCGGGCTTCCGCGCGAGCTGGCGGAGCATCTGCATTGGCCGCGGGAATGGAATGCGCTCATGAGCCACTATGCGAGCCTGAGCCGCGCTGAGATCCGCGCCACCTTCGCGGCCTTCTGCGCCGCCCGCCCGGTCGGAGGCAAGTTTGCACACCGGGCGACCGACGGACCTGCGGGTTCGAGCACGTCGATGAAATGGGTCAATCCGCCCGTGGCTTTCATGCTCCATGCGGGCGTGCCGCCGCTCTTGGATGCGGGCGCGAGCCTGCCGGGGCTGCACGTCGGCAGCAACGGCAGCCGCGTGGCACTCGAGGCCTATCCGGGGCTGCTCGCGCGCGAGCTGATCGGCCGCCGCAGCTACAAGAACGACGAATCCGCAAAGCAGACGCCCGAGCGGCTGGCCGCGCGCACCGACCTGCTCGCGGCGCTCGAAGCCGGCACCACGCGGCTCGGCCTGCGGCTGGCGCTCAGCGGCGCTCAGCGCGCCGAGCTGCTCGGCGATGCCCGCGGCGACCACATCGATGCGGTGCTTTGCCTCGTGCAGGCCGCCTGGAGCGCGCAGCGCGCTTCCACGCCCGGTCCGGGCTACGGCTTGCCGGAGCGGTTTGATCCGCTCGAAGGCTGGATCGTCACGGCTTGACCCTTCCGTCCTACAGGGTTTCGCGCCGACGGCCATCCCTGCCGGTTCGATCCGAAAGCTAGAGTGAGCCGTGGTCCCTTCGGACCACGCCTTTTCCTGCTCCCTGCGAGCGACTGGAGGATTTCAAATGAACAATATTCGTCGAACAACCATCGCCATGCCGCCTTCGCGCGCATGGCTCACCGTGCTGCTGGCCGGTACCGCGCTGACCCTCGCCGCGTGCGATGACGCAGGCAACCGCACCGCGGGCGAGAAGCTGGACAGCGCCATCGAAAAGACCGAAAAGGCGGCGGACACCGCCGCCGCCAAGACCGCGGAAGCCCTGAAGGACGCGAAGGCGAAGATCGACGCCTCCGGCACCGCCGCCGAGGTGAAGGACGCCGCGAAGAGTGCCGGCGCGGCCGTGAGTGCCACGGTGGACGATGCCGCGATCACCTCGTCGGTGTCCGCGGGCCTTGCCAAGGATCCGGACCTGAGCGCGATCAAGATCGACGTCGACACCAAGGGCGGCGTCGTGAGCCTGAAGGGCCCCGCACCCACGGCGGCCGCCAAGGCGCGCGCCGAGGAAATCGCCAAGGGCGTGCAAGGTGTGACCTCGGTGAACAACCAGCTCGAGGTCAGAAGCTGACCTTTCGCTTGCCCAGCAAAAAGCCCGGTTCGTCCGGGCTTTTTGCTGGGAGAGAGGGCTGCTTTCTGCCCCAGAGACCGCGCTTCAGTGGCTGAGCCAGTCCTTGAGCTCGTCCGCGTGCTCTTCCTCGTCGGAAAGGATGTCTTCCAGCATGCGCCGGGTGGTCGGATCCTTGTCGCCGATCAGCGCGATCATCTGCCGGTACGTTTCCACGGCAATGCGCTCGGCCACGAGATTGGCGCGCACCATGGCCTGCAGGTCGGTGGATTCGTCGTAGCTCGCGTGGCTGCGGTCGAGCAGGTGCGTCGGCGCGAAGTCCGGCTCCCCGCCCAGTTGCACGATGCGTTCCGCGATGCGGTCGGCATGGGCCGACTCCGCGTTGGCGTGCACCAGGAATTCCTCGGCGATCTTGGGCGACGACACGCCGTTGGCGGTGAAATAGTGGCGCTTGTAGCGCAGCACGCAAACCAGTTCGGTGGCCAGCGCGTCGTTCAGCAGCTTGAGTACATCGTCGCGCCAGGGGCCGTAGCTCGGCGTGACCGCGCCTTCGTCGAGGCTCTTGGCGGCGGCGCCGATGGCCTGCTCGTCGAGCACCAGGCGCTGATGTTGTGCCGCGCCCGTGGCGGTGGAAGCATTGGCATTCATGGAGAATCCTTTCGTGGGCTGGTGTTTTTCTGCATCAACGTGTTGACGACGTCAGCCACGTCGGATGTCTTGAGCACAGCCGCCAGCACCGCCGTGAAGGAGAGCAGGCGCCACGGCTTTGTCAGCACGATCACCGCCCCCGTGGCGGCCGCCAGCGCCATGAGCTTGGCGGGCTCCTTGCGGGTATAGTGTTCGAGCAGGGGGCGGGCGAGCTGGCCCACCGCATGGGCCGGATGGCGGCGCCACCAGCGCTCGGTCATGCTGCGTGCCATCGAGACCCACTGGTTGCGGCCGCGCGTCGACGAGGCTCGCCGGTGGTCCCCCGCTTCGCCGGTGGCGTGCATTGCTTCCGGACGTTCCTGTGCTGCGCGGCGCTTGCCGCGACCGCCGTCGTCCTCCGGCTCGTCCTCGCCATTCAATTGCCTGACGAGCGCACGGCGCGAGATGGCCAGCCGCTCCTGTGGCGTCAGGAAGCTGCGCTCAGTGCCGTCCATGGCGAACTCCTGCTTCGTGCAGCGCCCTCAGGTCGGCATCGACCTGGGCGCGCAGATCGTCGAATCCATAGCCGGGGAACGGCCGGGCGGCCATCCAGGCGCAGATCGCGGCGATCACCAGCGCAACGCCGGGCACCGCCACCAGCACCCAGTGGAAGCTGCCGTGGAGCACGCCCATCAGCACGGCCACGCCGATGAGCCCCAGGGCCAGCAGGGCGCTGCCGACCGCCAGCACGCCGGCCACGATGCGGGCAACGATCCCGCGCCCCGCTTCCGAGGCCTCCTGTCTTACCAGTGCCGCGTAGTTGGCGGCGTGGTCGGCGATGAGTTCCGGATGCCCGAGCACCGTGGAAAAAATCGGATGAAGCATGGTGCGCGGAACGGGTGGAACTGCGTGCGTGCCTTCAGCGGATCAAATCAATAGTCGTCCCGGCGGTTGCGGCTGGCCAGCACGATGAGGGCGGTGATTGCGGCGCCGGCTGCGGCGGCGATCAGCACGGAGCGCACGGGCTGGTCGGAGATATAGCGTCCGGTGACGTCGGCCGCCTGTTCCAGCCGGCGCTGTGCGCGCGCGCTGGTGGTGGAGGCGGCATCGAGGCCGCGCTGCACTGCCTGCTGCACGCGTGCGGCCAGTTGTTCGACCGCGGGTTCCGCGTCGCGGCGCAATTCGCGGACCTTCTCGCCGGCCGCATTCACCGCGTTCTGTGCATAGGCCCGGGTCGTTTCCACCGCATCGTTGGCGGTCTGGCGGGCCTCGTCGGCAACTTGCGAGGGAGTCTTGGTCGTGTTCATGAATTTTCCTTTCCGGGGGGATGAATTGCGGGAGCCTGTGGATCGTACCTACGCTACTTGCGTCGTAGCAAGCCGGCCAGGAAACTGGCAATGGCAAGCACGGCGAAGATCACGAAAAGGATCTTGGCGATCCCTACCGCGCTGGCCGCAATGCCGCCGAAGCCGAACACGGCGGCAATCAGCGCGATGACCAGAAACACCACTGCGTAATACAACATGTGGACTCCTTCGAGGCTTTGCTCGTTGTTGTGAAATTGCTCGTCCAAGAGGAAATGAACGGCACGTCGGCAACCTTAAGTGGACCCCCCTGCGAGGGGCTGTCAGCGGCTGGGCGCGCGGAGCGTAGGAGATGGCCGAGTTCCTTGCGCGCCGATCCGTGCAGAAATACCGCAGGGGCGCCGGCAAGCGCTCAGAGCGGCTTCGCGATGGGCAGCATCGCGCTCACGCGGGTTCCGCGGCCCGGCGTCGAAGAGATCGTGAGCTTGCCCCGGGCCGCCTCGACGCGGTGGCGCATGCCGGCCAGGCCGTGCGTCGACGGACGGATGCGCTGTGGGTCGAAGCCCTTTCCGTTGTCGGCCACTTCCACGACCGCGTGGTTCTCGTAGTTCTTCAGCACGATCGTCGCTTCGCTGGCATCGGCGTACTTGCCGATGTTGGTCAGGCTCTCCTGCACCATGCGGTAGATCGTGAGCTGTCGCGACTCGTCCATGACTACCGGTTCGAGCGCCATCTGGACCTGGATGCCCGAGCGCTCGGCGAACTCGCGCCCGAGGATCTCGAGCGACGCGACCAGCCCGAGGTTCGACAGCGACGATGGCCGTAGATCCTCGATGATGCGCCGCTTGAGCGCGATGCCGCTGTTGAGCAGCTCGGTCAGGTGCTGCAGCCGCTGGGTGGCATCAGGCGCCTCCAGCAGCCGCGACTTGAGGCGGGCCACATCCAGCTTGGCGGCGGTCAGCAGCGAGCCGAGCTCGTCGTGCAGCTCCCGCGCGAGATAGCCGCGCTCGGTTTCGCGCACGTCCTGCAGATGCGTGGCCAGTTCGGCCAGCGATGCGGTGCGCTCGCGCACCTCGTCTTCGAGCGCATTGCGCTCGCGCTGCAGTGTTTCCTGCTGGCGCTCTCCGATGGTGCGCAGCGCGTGCGCCTGCCGCAGGTACAGGAAGAAGGCCAGGAACGCGGCAAGCGCGACAATGGCGGTACCGATGCGCGCGAGCCGCAGCGACTTCATCACCTGGATCTGGCTCTGGTGCAGGGTCTGGTTGCTGATCTCCGCCAATTCGCCGGCGGTCTTGCGAATGGAATCCATTTCCTCGCGCCCCACGTCCGTCGTGATGACGAATTTCCAGGCCTCGTCCTTGCCGTCCTGCCGCAGCCGCACGCTCATGTCCATTTCAGCGATCTTGCGCAGGACGTGTTTCGAAAGCTCCGCCAGCCGCGTGCGCTCGACCGGGCGTTCGGCGTACAGTTGGCGTAACGCCGCAAGATGGCCGTCGACCTGATTGACCGCTGTGTCGTAGGGTTGCCGGTAGCTGGCTTCACCGGTCAGGAGATAGCCTCGCTGGCCGGTTTCGGCATCGAGCATGTTCTGCAGGATCTGGTTGAGCGTACCGCGCACTTTCAGCGCCGCGTCGATGTCTGCCAGAGCGCGGCTCGATTGGCGGTATCCGGCCTCGTTGATGCCGACGAGGGCCAGCGCAGCCAGCGCCGCGAGCAGCAGACTCACGGCCATTTTTGGAGGGGCTAACCAATGCATGAAACTTTCGAAGGTGCTTTCAACACAAGTTCGTGAATAATTGACAACAACCAGGGGACCGGCATGCCGCGGCTTCCACAGACGCGACACAACGAAGAAAGTAACAGATGATCAAAATTGGAATTGTGGACGACCACGCCATCGTGAGATCCGGCTTGAGGCAGTTCTTCTCCGAACACGTGGACTTGCGCGTGGCCGGCGAAGCCGCCAGCGGGCGCGAGGCCATCGAGCTCGTGCGCACCACGGAACTCGACGTGCTGGTGATGGATCTTTCCATGCCGGGGCAGAGCGGCATCGACGCGCTCGCCATGATCCGTGCCAAGGCGCCGGACGTGGGCATCCTCATCCTGAGCGGCTATCCCGAAGAGCACTACGCGATGAATCTCATCCGCCAGGGTGCGAGCGGGTACCTCAACAAGGAGTGCGATCCGATCGAGATCGTCAACGCCATCCGCACCATCTCGCTCGGCCGCCGCTACATCACGCCGGCCGTCGCGGAATTGCTGGCGCGCCAGCTCGACCGCAAGGACGACGCGGCACCGCACGAGCAGTTGTCGGAAAGAGAATTCCAGGTGTTCCTGAAGCTCGCCAAGGGCGAGACCGCGGGCGACATCGCCAAGACGCTGTCGCTGTCGGTGAAGACCGTCAGCACCTACCGCACGCGCCTGATGGAGAAGATGAACCTGTCCTCCAACAGCGACCTCACGTACTACGCGCTGAAGAACAAGCTGATCGATTGACGGCGGCAGCCGGCTGCCGGCTTTTTCTTCAGCCGGTGCCACCGGTGCCGCTGATGGGGCGGTGAGCCACCGCCTCCAGGATGCAGAAGTCGACCAGCGCGTCGATCTCGTTCGACTTGTCGAACACCGCATCCACGCCGAACTCGGCGCATCGCCGCCGGATGTCGGGCGTCGCATAGTTGCTGAGCACCACCACCTTCTGGTTCGCCCGCCGCGAGGTGCAGGCCTGCAGCACGCCCAGGCCGCTGCCTTGCTTGAGGAAGAGATCGACCACCGCCAAGTCCCACTCTTCGCTGTGGTCGTGCAGCCATTGCCTTGCATGGGCTTCGGTTTCGGCAAAGCCGACCACCGTCGTGCAGGTAAGTTCTTCCAGGGTGCCAATGAGGTTTTCACGGATCGTGAGGTTGTCTTCGACGATGTATGTCTGCAATCTTGTCTCCATGCCGAACCGCGCTTCCTCTGACGTTGGCAGGTGTCTTCGACGCCCCGCTGGCGAATGCCTGCACACCGGAAATTTGAGGCGCCGCCGACGAGCATCATGCAAGGTTCGGAGGAAGGGTGTTGTAGGCGGGTTCTGACGAAGGTGCTGGCGAGGCCGTTCCGTAGGCAATGCCTCACGGTTTCTGCGGTTCGTTGCCGACCTGCGATGCGCTGCATCGGATATATCCAGTTGGCATGGCAACGAACGTCCTTCGCAACCGGCCGCTCTGGCTCAAGCTGCTTGCGGCTTTCGTGCTGCTGCTTGCCGCACTGGCGGTGTTGCTGGCGTTCTTCCCATGGGACACCTTGCGCGAACCGGTCAATCGCTACGTCAGCGAGAAGACCGGGCGCAAGTTCGAGATCACGCGCCGGCTCGACGTGGGCATCGGCCTGCGCGGCGCCACCGTCAAGGCCGACGGCATCGAATTTGCCAATCCGTCCTGGGCCCGCGACCCCTACCTGGTCAAGGCCGAGCGCGCCGAGTTCGACATCCGGCTCTGGCCCCTCATCACGCAGAAGGTCGTGATCCCGCGCCTGGCGCTTTCCTCGCCCACGCTGGGCCTGCAAATGGAGCCGGACGGCCGCCGCACCTGGGCGCTCGGCAAGGACACCTCGGATCCCGGCACCGTGCCCGTCATCGGCCTGATGCAGGTGGACGGCGGCGTGGTCGACTTTCTGGCCACGCACCTGGGGGTGGACCTGCATGCGGACGTGAACTACGACACCAGCCGCGGCACGCTTCCCCTGAGCTTTCGCATCAAGGGCCGCTACAAGGGCCAGCCGCTGAGCGCGGAGGGCCGCACCGGCAACGTGCTGCAGCTCAAGGCGGCCGGCCAGCCGCCGTTTCCGCTGGAGGTCGATGCCGCGGCCGGCCAGACGCGGCTGAAGGCCTCGGGCACCGTGACCGACTTTGCCGACCTCGACGGCATCGAGGCCAGGTTCGATCTCAAGGGCCAGACGCTAGGCGCCCTGTTTCCGCTGCTGGGCATCGCGCTGCCCGAAACCTCTCCCTATGCACTGAGCGGCGACCTGCGCAAGCGCGGCAAGCTGTGGGAAGTGGCGGGACTCAAGGGCAGGCTCGGCCTTTCGGACATTGCCGGCGACATGCGCTTCGACAAGGCCGGCCAGGTGCCGCACCTGGCCGGGGAACTGCGCTCCAAGGTCATGGACATGGACGACCTGGGCCCGCTCATCGGCCTGCCGCCCACCGAGCGCTCGGCCAAGGCGGTCGAGGGCGTCGCGCCGCCGCCCACCATCAAGGCGAAGCGCGCCGCGGGTGCCAAGGTGCTGCCCGGCGCCACGCTCGACTTCGACCGCCTGCGCGCCATGAACGCCGACGTGAAATACGCGGCCGATCGCATCCGCAACGTGCGCAACGTGCCGCTCGACCGCGGCAGCGTGCAGATCAAGCTGAACAACGGCGTGCTCGCGCTCGACCCGCTCGACCTGGGCGTGGGCGGCGGCAAGCTGGCCGGCGCGATCCGCATCGACGCCACCCAGAACCCGGCCGACATTCGTGCCTCGCTCGACCTGCGCAACGTGCAGCTCAACCGTCTGGTCCCGAAGATCGAAACCATGCGCAGCAGCTTCAGCAGGCTCGATGGCCGCATCAACCTGTCGGGCCGGGGCAACTCGGTGGCCAGCTGGCTTGGCGGCGCCTCCGGTGACGTGGCGGCGCTCACGGGGCGGGGGCGGTTCAGCAACCTGCTGCTGGAGTTCATGGGGCTGGATGGCGCCGAGATCATCAAGTTCCTGCTGCGCGGCGACCAGAACGTGGAGCTGCGCTGCGCCGCCATGGCCTTCGACGTCGAAAAGGGCGTCATGACCGGCCGCAGCATGGTGCTCGACACGGCCGACACCGTGTTCTACGCCACCGGCCAGGCCAACCTGGCGACCGAAAAGCTCGACTTCGTGGTCCGGCCCGAGCCCAAGGACGCCAGCATCCTGTCGCTGCGCTCGCCGTTGGTCATCGGTGGCAGCTTCGGCGCGCCTTCCGGCGGCGTGCAGGCCGGCCCGCTGGCCGAGCGCGGCCTGGCCGCACTGGTGCTCGGCGCGCTGAATCCGCTGCTGGCGCTGGTCGCGACCATCGAGACCGGTCCGGGCCAGGATGCGGATTGCAAGGGCGTGCTGGCGGAGGCCCAAAAGCCCAGCGCCGGCGCGGCAGCCGCGGGTGCGGCCAAGGCGAAAGGCGCGAAGAAGCCCTGACTGAACGGCGCCCGCTCAGGCGCCCCCACGCTGCGCGCACACGCTGCAGTGCGGATCGCGTGCAATCTTCAGCGTATCGAATGCGGTGCGCCGCCCATCGAACATCAGGAGCTTTCCGGCCAGCGACGGTCCGATGCCGGCGAGCAGCTTCAGCGCTTCGCTGGCCTGCAGCGTGCCAATGGTGCCGACGACCGGGCCGAACACGCCGAGCACCGCGCAGAGTGTTTCCTCGAAGGCCGCGTCGGGCGGAAAGATGCAGGCATAGCAGGGCGAGGCTTCGTCGCGCGTGTCGTACACGCTCAACTGGCCGTCGAAGCGGATGGCGGCGCCCGCCACCAGTGGCTTGCCATGCGCCACGCAGGCGCGGTTGACCGCGTGGCGGGTGGCAAAGTTGTCGCAGCAGTCGACCACCACGTCCGCGGCCTCGACCAGGCGTGAAAGCAGCGCCTCGTCGGCACGCTGGGCGTGCGTCTCGATGGCGATGTCCGGGTTGATGTCGCGCATGGCCTCGGCGGCCGATTCGACCTTGAGCCGGCCCACGCGCGCGTTCGTATGGGCGACCTGGCGCTGCAGGTTGGTGAGATCGACCTCGTCGTCGTCCACCAGCGTGATGTGCCCGACGCCGGCGGCCGCGAGATACAGCGCCACGGGAGACCCCAGGCCGCCTGCGCCGATCACCAGCGCATGGCCGGCACCGACGCGCGCCTGCCCGTCGATGCCGAACTCCTCGAGAAGAATGTGGCGCGAGTAGCGCAGCAGGTCGTGATCGTCCATGCGCCCCTCGGCCCGCACTACCTTGGGTAGCGACGTGGCTTCAGTTTTCTTTCTTCTCTTCCTTGTTGTCGACGATGACCTGCGTCTTGCTCACGAGCACCGGCTGGCCCTTGAGGCGGTTGAGCGCCTGCATCAGCGGGAAGTCCTTGTCGGTGCCGAATTCGGGCACCTTGCGATCCTGCGGCGGCTTCTTGGCTTCTTCCTCGAGGCGCTTGCGGGCTTCGTCGCGGGCCTTTTCGCGTTCCGGATCCTTCGTTTCGGGGCCCTGGCCGCTCGCCAGGTGCTTTTCGAGGTCGGCCTCGCGCATGCGCAGGGCGGCGAAGGGGCTGCCCTCGGCGCTTTCGTCGATCAGCACGTTGGGCACGATGCCCTTGGCCTGGATCGAGGTGCCGCTCGGCGTGTAGTAGCGCGCCGTGGTGATCTTCAGGCCCGTGTCCGGTCCGAGCGGGCGCACCGTCTGCACCGAGCCCTTGCCGAAGGTCTGGCTGCCCATGACGGTGGCGCGCTTGTGGTCCTGCAGCGCACCGGCCACGATCTCGCTCGCGGAGGCCGAACCTTCGTTCACCAGCACCACCAGCGGCACGTTCTTGAGGGCCGCGGGCAGGTTGCGCAGCGGATCGTTGCCGGAGCGGCGCTGGTAGAACTCGGGCGCCGCCTTGTAGACGGACTTGCTCTCGGCCAGCTGGCCGTCGGTCGAAACCACGGTGACGTTCTCGGGCAGGAAGGCGGCCGAGATGGCGACGGCCGCGTCGAGCAGGCCGCCCGGGTCGTTGCGCAGGTCGAGCACCAGGCCCTTGAGGTTGGGCTCTTCCTTGTAGATGTCCTCGACCTTCTTCACGAAGTCGTCGACCGTGCGCTCCTGGAACTGCGACAGCCGGATCCAGCCGTAGCCCGGCTCCATGACCTTGCCGCGCACCGACTGGGTACGGATTTCCTCGCGCGTGATCGTGACCGGGAAGGTGCGGCTTTCGTCCTTGCGGAAGATGGTCAGCAGCACCTTGGTGTTGGCCTCGCCGCGCATGCGCTTGACGGCTTCGTTGAGCGACAGGCCGCGCACGGCCGTGTCGTCGATCTTGGTGATCAGGTCGTTGGGCTTCAGGCCCGCGCGGAAGGCCGGCGAGCCCTCGATCGGCGACACCACCTTGATGAGCCCGTCTTCCTGGGAAATCTCGATGCCCACGCCGACGAAGCGGCCGGTGGTGCCTTCCCTGAATTCCTTGAAGGACTTCTTGTCGAAGTACTGGGAATGCGGGTCGAGCCCGGCCACCATCCCCGAGATGGCGTCGGAAATGAGCTTTTTCTCGTCGACCGGCTCGACATAGTCACTCTTGACCATGCCGAACACCGCGGCGAGCTGCTGCAATTCTTCGAGCGGGAGCGGTGCAAGCGAACCGCGTGCAACCGTCTGCAACGAGACGGTGGTCAAGACGCCGGCAACGGCGCCGGCGGCAACCCAGCCGGTAATCTTCAGTTTCTGACCCATCATGAGTGATTGTCCTTGTCGGCTGTCGAACCAATATACACAGCTTGGAAGCAAATTGCCTGCCGGGGTTCCACGGGGGAGCGCCGCCGAGGGGCTTTCTTTTTTCAGCCCTTGCCCTGCGAGGCCACCGCTGCGGCGGCCTTTTCGGCGGCCGCGGCGTCGCCGAGGTAGTAGTGCCGCAGCGGCTTGAGCTCGTCGTCGAGCTCGTAGACCAGCGGAATGCCGTTCGGGATGTTCAGGCCGACGATGGCGTCGTCGGAGATGCCGTCGAGGTACTTGACCAGCGCGCGGATCGAGTTGCCGTGCGCCGCCACCACCAGGCGGCGCCCGGTGCGAATGGCCGGCGCCATCGACTCGTTCCAGAACGGCAGCACGCGCGCCACCGTGTCCTTCAGGCACTCGGTCAGCGGGATCTGATCGGGCGACAGCTTGGCGTAGCGCACGTCGGAGCGTTCGCTACGCGGATCGTCGGCTTCCAGCGGCGGCGGCGGGGTGCTGTAGCTGCGGCGCCAGACCAGCACCTGCTCGTCACCGTACTTCTTGGCGGTTTCGGCCTTGTTCAGCCCCTGCAGGCCGCCATAGTGGCGCTCGTTCAGGCGCCACGAATGCACCACGGGCAGCCAGGTGCGGTCGAGCTCGTCCAGCGTGTGCCAGAGCGTGCGGGTGGCGCGCTTGAGCACGCTGGTGTAGGCCACGTCGAAGTCGTAGCCCTCGGCCTTGAGCAGCCGGCCGGCCTGCTTGGCCTGTTCGATGCCGGTTTCGGTGAGGTCGACGTCGGTCCAGCCGGTGAAGCGGTTTTCGAGATTCCAGGTCGATTCGCCATGGCGGATCAGTACCAGTTTGTGCATGTGGGAAGCCTTTGGCAGCGCTTGGGAAAACCAGCATTCTAAAATCCCGGGTTTGCCATCCAAGGAACCCCCGTGAAATTGATCGAATTCGTCACCGCGAACTGGATGCTGATCCTGATCGCACTCAGCTCGGGTGGCATGCTGGCCTGGCCGCTCGTGCGCGGCGCCGGCGGCGGCACGCTCACGGCCCAGGGGGCGGTGCAGCTTATCAACCGGGAACGCGCGGTGCTGGTCGACGTGCGCGAACCCGAAGAGTTCGCCACCGGCCACATGATCGGCGCCAAGAACGTGCCCCTGAACCAGCTCGAGGAAAAACTGACCGGCGCGGTCAAGAACAAGAGCGTGCCGCTGCTGCTGGTGTGCGCCACCGGCGCCCGCGCCCAGCGCGCCGTGGCCATGGCCAAGAAACTCGGCTACGAGCAGGCCCAAGCGGTTTCCGGCGGCCTGAAGGCCTGGAAAGAGGCTAACCTGCCGGTTGAAAAAGCCTGAGTCTTCCCAAGGTACAGCGTATGCAAGCCGTCAAGATGTACACCACCGCCTTCTGCCCGTATTGCGTTCGCGCCAAGCAGATCCTCAAGTCCAAGGGTGTCGAGGAGATCGAAGAAATTCGCATCGACAGCGATCCCGCGGCCCGCAGCACGATGATGGAGATCACCCAGCGCCGCACGGTGCCGCAGATCTTCATCGGCGACACCCACGTGGGCGGCTGCGACGACCTGGTGGCGCTGGACGGCCGCGGCGGGCTGGTTCCGCTCTTGCAGGGCGCCTGAAACACAAAGCAGCCGGGCGTCACGGAAGTGGTCCGGCCGCGGGGCGATAATCGCCTGCTCATTCATCTGCAGCCCGCTGCGGGAACCTCTCCCCGGCGGGCATTGTTTTGATCCTCGAAAGTTCAGCCATGGCCGACCAGCAAGCCCAAGATCCCGTTTTCCAGATCCAGCGCGTCTACCTCAAGGACCTGTCGCTCGAACAGCCCAATTCGCCCGCCATCCTGCTCGAGCAGGAGCAGCCCACGGTCGACATCCAGCTTGGCGTGGACGCCCAGCCGGTGGCCGAAGGCATCTTCGAGATCACCGTGTCGGCCACCGTGCAGACCAAGATCCAGGACAAGACCGTGTTCCTGGTCGAAGCCAAGCAGGCCGGCATCTTCGAGATCCGCAACCTGCCCGAAGACCAGATGGGTCCGATCCTGGGCATCGCCTGCCCGCAGATCGTCTATCCGTACCTGCGCGGCAACGTGGCGGACGTGATCCAGCGCGGCGGCTTCCCGCCCGTGCACCTGGCGGAAATCAACTTCCAGGCGATGTATGAGCAGCAGCAGGCGCAGGCCGCCGGCCAGCCCTCGCCGATCGTCACGCAGTAAAGCCGGCATAGCGCCGCAACGCCGATGAAGATCTGCGTTCATGGCGCCGGTGCCTGGGGCACGGCGCTGGCTGTCAACGCGGCGGGACGCCACGAGGTCACGCTCTGGGCGCGCGATGCGGCCCAGGCAGAGGCCATCTCCAGGGCGCGCGAAAACGTCCGCTACCTGCCTGGCCTGGCGCTGCCGCCCGCACTCGAGGTGCGCGCTGGCGATCTGCACCAGGCCCAGGCGGGCGCCGAACTCGTCATCGTGGCCACGCCCATGGCCGCCTTGCGCCAGCAGCTCATCGCCTTGCGGGGCACGACCGCGCCGGTCGCGTGGCTGTGCAAGGGCGTCGAACCCGCGCTCGATGCTTCTTCTCCCACTTCCTACGGCCTGCTGGCCCATGAAATCTGGGGACAGGTCGCCCCTGAACTGATGGCCGGCGTGCTCAGCGGCCCGAGTTTTGCGCAGGAAGTCGCCGAAGGCCGACCGACGGCGCTGGTGGCCGCGAGCCCGCATGCCGCGGTGCGCGACGCACTCGTCGATGCCTTCCATGGCCCGGCCCTGCGCGTCTACGCCAACGACGACATCGTGGGTGTGGAAGTCGGCGGCGCGGTCAAGAACGTGCTGGCCATTGCCACCGGCCTCTGCGACGGCCTGGCGCTGGGGCTCAATGCGCGCGCGGCGCTCATCACGCGGGGCCTGGCCGAAATGACGCGCTTCGGACTGGCGCTCGGCGCCCGCGCCGAAACCTTCATGGGCCTTTCCGGCCTGGGCGACCTGGTGCTGACGGCCACCGGCGACCTCTCGCGCAACCGCAAGGTGGGCCTGCTGCTGGCGCAGGGCCACACGCTGGCGCAGGCCGTGGCTTCGCTGGGCCATGTGGCCGAAGGCGTCTATTGCGCGCGCACCGTGGTGCAGCGCGCGCGCGGCCTGGGCGTGGAAATGCCGATTGCCGAAGGCGTGGTCGCGCTGCTCGACGGCCGGCTGAGCCCGCAGGAGGCGGTGGCCTCGCTGACCGGCCGCGATCCGGTGCCCGAGTCGGTGCGACCCTAGATGCGTCCGGGTCGCGTGCCATGACCATGAATTACACACAAGACTGAAGAGACAAGACCGCCATGAGCCTTCGCTTTGATTTTTCGGCGCCGGCCGTGGCCGCGCTGACCCAGGCCGACGCCGCCCGCGCCCTTCAGGAAGACGTGGCCGACGGCGACCTGACCGCCTCGCTGGTCGACCCCGGCCGCCGCGCCCATGCCCGCGTGCTGGCGCGCGAGGCGGCCGTGCTCTGCGGCGCGCCCTGGGTCGAAGCCACCGTGCGGCAGCTCGATCCGCAGGCCCGCATCCGCTGGCTGTGCGGCGAGGGCGAGCGCTGCGCGGCCGACCAGACCGTGCTCGAGATCGAGGGCACGGCGCGCGCATTGCTGACGGCCGAGCGCACCGCGCTCAATTTCCTTCAGCTGCTGAGCGCGGTCGCCACCAAGACGGCCATCTACGCCGACGCGGTGCGCGGCACGCGCGCGAGCATCGTCGACACCCGCAAGACCCTGCCGGGCCTGCGTCTTGCGCAGAAGTACGCGGTGCGCACGGGCGGCGGCGTGAACCACCGCATCGGCCTTTACGACGCGGTGCTCATCAAGGAAAACCACATTGCCGCGGCTGGCGGCGTGGCCGCGGCGCTGCGTGCGGTGGCACCGGTGGCGCAGCGCGCGGCCTTCGTCGAGGTCGAGGTCGAAACCCTGGCGCAGCTGCGCGAGGCGCTGGAGGCGGGCGCGCGCATGGTGCTGCTCGACAACATGGACCTGCCGACCCTGCGCGAAGCCGTCCGCATCAACGCGGAGGCCGGCGAGAGCCGCAAGGCCGTGCTCGAAATTTCGGGCGGCGTGACGCTCGAGGGCCTGCGCACGCTGGCCGACACCGGCGTGGACCGCATCTCCGTCGGTGCGCTCACCAAGGACGTGAAGGCCATCGACTTTTCGATGCGTTTCCAGGAAGGCTGAGCGCGTGCATGGCTGCCCCTTCCTTCGTCATCGACGTCGACTACGAACAACCCGCGGCCGGGGCCGGCGCGGCCTGCGACACGCGCCACGCCTGGGCCCGCGTGCCGCCCGAGCCCGCGCCCGGCGAACGCATCGCGCTCAAGGAACGCATCCGCCGCCTGCTGCGCGAACGCAATGCCGTGATGGTGTCGCACTTCTACGTGCACCCCGACCTGCAGGACCTGGCCGAGGAAACCGGCGGCATCGTGAGCGATTCGCTCGAGATGGCGCGCTTCGGCCGCGACCACGCGGCGCAGACGCTGGTGGTGTCGGGCGTGCGCTTCATGGGCGAGACCGCCAAGATCCTCTCGCCCGAGAAGCGCGTGCTGATGCCCGACCTGGACGCCAACTGCTCGCTCGACCTGGGCTGCCCGGTCGATGAGTTCAGTGCGTTCTGCGACCGGCATCCCGACCGCACCGTGGTGGTCTACGCCAACACCAGCGCAGCCGTGAAGGCGCGCGCCGACTGGCTCGTCACCTCGAGCTGCGCGCTCGACGTGGTGAGCGCGCTGCACGCTCAGGGCCGCAAGATCCTCTGGGGCCCCGACCGCCACCTGGGCGACTACATCCAGCGCCAGACCGGCGCCGACATGGTGAGCTGGAACGGCGCCTGCATCGTGCATGACGAGTTCAAGTCGCTCGAGCTCGAGCTGCTCAAGAAGGCGCATCCGGCCGCCAAGGTGCTGGTGCATCCCGAGTCGCCGGCCGACGTGATCGCGCTGGCGGACGCGGTGGGCTCCACCTCGGCCATCCTGAACGCGGCACGGCGCATGGATGCGAGCGAATTCATCGTGGCCACCGACACCGGCATGCTGCACAAGCTGCGCACGCTGAACCCCGGCAAGACCTTCATCGAGGCGCCCACGGCCGGCAATGGCGCCACCTGCAAGAGCTGTGCGCATTGCCCGTGGATGGCGATGAACGGGCTCGTGGAACTGGCGAACGCGCTGGAAACCGGCGCGGGCGAGATCCACGTCGACCCGGCGCTGGGGCTGCGCGCCCGGGTGCCGATCGACCGGATGCTGGCGTTCACGGCGGGGCTCAAGAATGGGCAGGCGCCCGGCAGCCTGGTTGCAGGCATCGGCGCGGCCTGATCTCGTATTGCTCCTTTCCCCGCTGGGGGAAGGCGGGGATGGGGGCTGCCCCCGCTTTCGAGGCTGCGTGGGAATGAAGGCCGCCGTGCCCCCACCCCGACCCTCCCCCGGAAGGGGAGGGAGCAAAACCTAGAACTCCAGCGTACAGCTGTCCCCCAGCGCCTCGCGCCACACGCGCACCCGCGCGAGCGAGGGCCTGAATTCCGGCAGCGCGTCCGCAATGAACAGGCACAGGTTCTCGAGCGTCGGCGGATGCAGCCCCGCCACGTCGTCGAGCAGGTGATGGTCGAGCTGCTCGCGCACATCTTCCAGCCGGCGGCGCAGCAACCCCAGGTCGACGACCATGCCCGTGATGGGATCGCGCTGGCCCGCGAGCCAGACTTCGGCGTGGTAGGTATGGCCGTGGATACGGCGGCTGCCTTCGGCTTCGATCTCGCGCTTGAGCGTGTGCGCGGCGTCGAAGAAAAAGCGTTGGCTGATGGTGAATCGCATCTGAAAAGTCTCCGCGCTCAGCGGATGCCGGTGATCTTGTGGGTCTGCACGCTGAGTCGCCACGCCGGATGGCGCATGCATTCGGCAATGCACAGCTCGGTGTTGGCCACGCGGTCGGGCCCGTCCATCGGCTGCAGGAAGCGGTGCGTGAACTCGCCGGTGCGCGCCATGGTGTCGAGATCGAACTCGGTCTGAGGCCACACGAGCTTGAGTTCCTGCCCGCGCTGCTGCACCCACGGCGCGCCGGCCTTGGGGCTGATGCAGAGCCAGTCGATACCCTCGGGCGCGGCGACCGTGCCGTTGCTCTCCACCGCGATCCGGAAGCGCCGCGCATGCAGCGCGTCGACCAGTGCGGCGTCCACCTGCAGCAGCGGTTCGCCGCCGGTCAGCACCACCAGCCGGTGCTCGGCATCGTCGGCCGGCCATTGCGCGGCGATGGTGTCGGCCAGCAGTCCGGCGTTCCTGAACTTGCCGCCCAGCGTGCCGTCGGTGCCGACGAAATCGGTGTCGCAGAAGCGGCAGACGGCCGTGGCGCGGTCTTCCTCGCGGCCGGTCCAGAGGTTGCAGCCCGCGAAGCGGCAGAACACAGCCGGCATGCCGGCCTGGCCGCCTTCGCCCTGCAGGGTGTAGAAGATTTCCTTGACGCTGTAGGTCATGAGGGCATTGCGTCGATTTCGAGGTTGTCGATCAGCCGCGTGCCGCCCAGCCGCGCCGCGGCCAGTGCCACCAGCGGCTCGCCAGCCGAGGGCGCCTGCAGGTCGGAACGGCGCCGCAGCACAAGATAGTCCGGTTGCCAGCCGCGCTGCGCCAGCGCCTGCATTGCCCGCGCTTCGATCGCGGCCAAGTCGCGCTCGCCGGCTTGCACGGCTTCGGCCATGGCCTTCAGCGCCTTCGAGAGCTGCACGGCTTCCGCGCGCTCGGCCTCGCTCAGGTAGCCGTTGCGCGACGACAGGGCGAGCCCGTCGTCGGCGCGGAAGGTCTCGCTGCCCACGATCTCGATGGGCAGCGCGAACTGCCGCACCATGTGGCGGATCATCATGAGCTGCTGGTAGTCCTTCTTGCCGAACACCGCCACGCGCGGCTGCACGCACTGGAAGAGCTTCATCACCACCGTGCACACGCCAATGAAGAAGCCCGGACGGAAATGGCCTTCGAGGATGTCGGCCAGCGCCGGATCCGGATGCACCTTGCAGGTCTGCGGCTCGGGGTAGAGCGCCTTTTCGTCGGGCGCAAAGAGCACGTCGCAGCCGGCCGTGCGCAGCTTCTCGCAGTCGCTGTCCCAGGTGCGCGGATAGGTGTCGAAATCCTCGTGCGGCAGGAACTGCAGGCGGTTCACGAAGATGCTGGCCACCGTCACGTCGCCCAGCGGCCTGGCCTGCTTCACGAGCGCCAGGTGGCCGTCGTGCAGGTTGCCCATGGTGGGGACGAAGGCGGGGCGCTCGAAGGCGGCCAGGTGGCTGCGCAGCTCGTCGATGGTGTGTGCGATGTACATGGTCTCGGTTCCTTCCTTACCAGGCGTGGAGTTGGTCGTCGGGGAAGCTGCCGTCCTTGACGGCTTGCACGTAGGCTTTGAGGGCGGGCAGCACGCCCGGCGCATCGGCCATGAAGTTGCGCACGAACTTCGGCATCTTTCCGAGGTTGATGCCCAGCATGTCGTGCAGCACCAGCACCTGGCCGGCGGTGCCCTTGCCGGCGCCGATGCCGATGGTGGCGCAGTGCTTCAGCTCGGCGGTGAGCTCGGCGGCCAGCGCGGCCGGCACCATCTCAAGCACCAGCATCGTCGCGCCCGCGTCCTGCAGCGCATGGGCCTGCTGCTTGAGCAGCGCGCCGGCATCGCCCTTGCCCTGCACGCGGTAGCCGCCCAGCGCATGCACGGTCTGCGGCGTCAGGCCCAGGTGCGCGCACACCGGAATCCCGCGCTCGACCAGGAAGCGCACCGTCTCGGTGGTCCAGCCGCCGCCTTCGAGCTTGACCATGTGGGCGCCAGCCTGCATCAGCACCGTGGCGCTGCGCAAGGCCTGCTCGCGCGACTCCTGGTAGCTGCCGAAGGGCAGGTCGGCAATCAGCCAGGCCGTGCCCTGCACGCGGCGCAGGCCGCGCGAGACGCTGTCGGTGTGATAGCGCATGGTGTCCAGGCTCACGCCCACGGTGCTGTTCAGGCCCTGGCAGACCATGCCGAGCGAATCGCCGACCAGCAGGCAGTCGATGCCGGCCGCATCGGCCATGGCCGCAAAGGTGGCGTCGTAGGCGGTGAGCATGGTGATCTTCTCGCCGCGCGCATGCATGTCGGCCAGGCGCGGCAGGCTCAGGGGCTTGCGCGAGGCGGGCAGCGAGGCCGGCGGCAGCGTGCCGTAGGGCGAGGCTGGCGTGGTTTCCGGCTGCGGGGTGGTGGTGTTCGACATGGTTGGGTTTCTCCCTGCGGGCGTCGGTGGCCGGGCATCCTTGAATGAAGAAAAACGTGAAAAGCGGGTGGGTTTCAGTCCGCCGAGGGCACCAGCACGGTCGGTGCGGTCGGCTCGGCGAGCGAGGGATAGTCGCGGCTGAAATGCAGGCCGCGGCTTTCGTGGCGGGCCTGCGCGGAGCGCACGATCAGCTCGGCCACCTGCACCAGGTTGCGCAGTTCGAGCAGGTCGCGCGTGACGTGGAAGTTCGCGTAGAACTCCTGGATTTCGGCCTGCAGCAGTGCGATGCGGTGGCTCGCGCGCTCCAGGCGCTTGTTCGTGCGCACGATGCCGACGTAGTCCCACATGAAGCGGCGCAGCTCGTCCCAGTTGTGGGAGATGACCACGGCCTCGTCGGCATCGGTGACCCGGCTTTCGTCCCAGGCCGGCAGCTCGATGCGCTCGCGCGCCGGTGCCGTGGCAATGGCGGCGGCCGCGGCGCGCGCGAACACCATGCATTCGACCAGCGAATTGCTCGCGAGGCGGTTGGCGCCATGTAGCCCGGTGCAGGCGGTCTCGCCGATGGCGTAGAGGCCGGGCAGGTCGGTGCGTCCGGCCAGATCGCTCAGCACGCCGCCGCAGGTGTAGTGCGCGGCCGGCACCACGGGAATGGGCTCGCGTGTGATGTCGATGCCCAGCTCGGCGCAGCGCGCGAGGATGTTGGGGAAGTGTTCCTGGAGAAACGCCGGCGGCTGGTGCGAGATGTCCAGATACACGCAGTCCAGCCCGTGCTTCTTCATCTCGAAGTCGATGGCGCGCGCCACTACGTCGCGCGGCGCGAGTTCGGCGCGCTCGTCGTGCCTGGGCATGAAGCGCGTTCCATCGGGCAACTTGAGCAGCCCGCCTTCGCCGCGCACCGCCTCGCTGATCAGGAAGGACTTGGCATGCGGGTGGTAGAGGCAGGTCGGGTGGAACTGGATGAATTCCATGTTCGACACCCGGCAGCCCGCGCGCCAGGCTGCGGCAATGCCGTCGCCGGTGGCGGTGTCGGGGTTGGTGGTGTAGAGATACACCTTGCCCGCGCCGCCGGTGGCCAGGATGGTGTGCGGCGCACGGAAGGTCAGCACTTCGTCGGTTTCGTCGTCGAGCGCATAGAGGCCCACGCAGGCGGGGTCCTTCAGGCCCAGCTTGTCACCGGTGACGAGGTCGACCAGCGTGTGGTGCTCGAAGAGCGAGATGCTGGGCGTGCGGCGCACCTGCTCGATCAGCGTCCGCTGCACGGCCGCGCCGGTGGCGTCGGTCACGTGCACGATGCGGCGCTGGCTGTGGCCGCCTTCGCGCGTCAGGTGCAGGCCGCCGCCTTCCTCCGAGAACGGCACGCCGAGTTCGCGCAGCCAGCCGATGGCCTGCGGCGCACCCTCGACGACGAAGCGCGTGGCCTCGGGGTCGCAGAGGCCGGCGCCGGCAATCAGCGTGTCTTCCACATGGGCGTTGAAGCTGTCGCCCGCGGCCAGCACGGCCGCGATGCCGCCCTGCGCCCAGGCGCTGGAACCGTCGTTCAGCGCGCGCTTGGTCAACACGGCCACGCGGTGCGTGGGCGCCAGGTGCAGCGCGGCGGAGAGGCCTGCGAGGCCGCTGCCGACGATGAGGACGTCGAAGTCGTGCACGGCGGAATTCTTGAAAGTAGGGGAGAGGCTCAGGCTGGCGAGTACGCCAGCCGCACGTAGATCGGCGCGAAGGCTTCGGCCTGCGTGATGTCGATCAGCGTTTCCTTCGCGAGTTCGAGCATCGCGATGAAGGTGACGATCAGCACCGGCGCGCCGCGCGTCACGTCGAACAGCTTCTCGAACTCGACGAAGCGCTGCCCCTGCAGGTGGCGCAGCACGATGCTCATGTGCTCGCGCACGTTGAGCTCCTCGCGCGAGATCTTGTGGTGCTGCACGAGCTTGGCGCGCTTCATGATGTCGGCCCAGGCGTCGCGCAGCTCGATCACGTTCACGTCGGGAAAGCGCGGCTTGAGCGACTGCTCGATGTAGACCTGTCCCTTCCAGAAGTCGCGCCCGTAGGTCGGCAGCGCGCTGATGGCGGCGGCCTGCAGCTTGGTCTGCTCGTACTCGAGCAGGCGGCGCACGAGCTCGGCGCGCGGGTCTTCGGCCTCTTCGCCGTCGGCCACCTTCTTGGGCGGCAGCAGCATGCGCGACTTGATCTCGATCAGCATCGCGGCCATCAGCAGGTATTCGGCCGCGAGCTCCAGGTTGGTCTGGCGGATCTCGTCGACGTAGCTCAGGTACTGCCGCGTGAGCCCCGCCATCGGGATGTCGAGGATGTTGAAGTTCTGCTTCCTGATCAGGTAGAGCAGCAAATCGAGCGGGCCCTCGAAGGCCTCGAGAAAGACCTGCAGCGCCTCCGGCGGGATGTACAGGTCCTTCGGCATCGCGAACAACGGCTCGCCATAGAGCCTGGCGAGCGCGACCTGGTCGACCACTTCGGGCATGCTGGCCACGAGCGTGTCGCTGTCCTCGTTGTCCTTCATCGGGTGCTTGCTATCATTTCAATAGCTGCGCACGACGGCGGCAAACGATGGATGCCGGCTGGGCACCATTACTTCACTTGGGTCTGGTAGACGTACGGCTGCTGCGGCACGCGGGCTTCGCTGTACTCCTCGAGCAGGCCGCGGTCGAGGTGCTTGTCCCAGAGCAGGGCGCGGCCGGCACGCTGTTCGGCTTCCAGCGTCGGCTTCTTGGCTTTCATCTCCTCGATGAAGTTGGTGATCTCGGAGGTGTAGTGGGGGCGGCGGAAGATGGACATAGACTGGACCTTTGTGGCGCGAATTTTACCGGGGATGGAATGAAGCAGCGAAAACAGTGGCGGATCGGCATGGCGGCGGCACTGCTGGCGGGTGTGGTCGGGCTTGCGGGCTGCGACAACCAGCGCATCAGCGAACTGGAGGAGGGCGTCTCCACCGAAGCCGATGTGCGCGCCAGGTTCGGCCAGCCCGAGAACATCTGGGACGCACCGAACGGCCGCGTGTTCGAGTACAACCGCCAGCCGCAGGGCCAGAAGAACTACATGATCACCATCGGCGCCGACGGCAAGATGAGCGCGCTGCGCCAGGTGCTGACGCCCGAGAACTTCGCCAGGGTGCAGCCGGGCATGATGATGGAAGACTTGCGCAAGATGCTCGGCAAGCCCGCGAAGATCACGCCCTATGCGCTCAAGCGCGAAACCGAGTGGGAGTGGCGCTGGGTCCAGCCGCCGAATTCGCCCATGGTGTTCACCGCCACGCTGAACGACGACCAGCGCGTGGTGCGCAGCGGCTCTTCGCCCGATCGGAGCACCGAGGCGAACTCCGGCTCCTAGTCCGCCGCGTGCGGCTGGCCGCTCGTCAGCTCGTCGGCAAACCCCGAACGCACGATCACCTCGAGCGGCTGCGGCTGCAGCGACTCCACCCGCAGCAGCCCCCCGCGCGCCAGCACCGCGCGGTGCAGCTGGCGCAGCGCATCGACGCCCGTGGCGTCCAGGTAGATGAGGTGCGTGGCGTCGAGCACCACTGTCATGCCGCGCGGTGCGCTTTCGGCTGCGTTGACGGCCTCGTCCAGCTTGGCTGCCGCCCCGAAGAACAGCGCCCCATAGAGCCGGTAGGTGAGCACCGGCGGCTGCATCGTGACCAGCTCGACGCTGAACAGCCCGCTCATGCGCCGGATGAAGAGCGCACAGGCCAGCACGATGCCCACCTGCACCGCCACCGTCAGGTCGAACACCACCGTGAGAAAGAAGGTGCCGAGCATCAGCAGCCGGTAGTGGCGGCTGAAGTGGCGCAGCTGCCCCGGCGTGAACTCGCGCCATTCGCCCATGTTCAGGCCCACGAAAACCAGGATGCCCGCCAGCACCGCGAGCGGCACGTGGCGCGCGAGCGGCGCGGCCAGCAGCACCACCACCATCAGCGTGAGCGCATGCACGATGCCCGCGATCGGCGAACTGCCGCCCGAGCGGATATTGGTCACGGTGCGCGCGATGGTGCCGGTGGCCGGCATGCCGCCGAAGAAGGGCGTCACCACGTTGGCGATGCCTTGCGCCATCAGCTCCTGGTTCGGATCGTGGCGCGGCTGGCCGCTGAGCTGGTCGGACACGCGAGCGCACAGCAGCGACTCGATCGCGCCGAGCAGCGCGATGGTCAGCGTCGGCGTGACCAGCTGCTTGACCGTTTCCCATGAAAAGTCGGGCAGCGCAAAGCCCGGCAGGCCTTCGGGAATGCCACCGAAGCGCGTGCCGATGGTTTCCACCGGCAGCTCGAAGCCCCATGACACCAGCGTGAGCGTGACCAGCGCCACGATCGGCCCCGGCATGCGCGCGCCCACCTGCACCGCGCGCGTGCGCGCCATGCGCCCGGCCAGGCGCTGCACCGCATGGCCCACCTTCGATTCGTCGCTCAGCAGCAGCGGCCAGATCACCAGGCCGCCCAGGCATGCCAGCCCGAGCGCAAAGGCATAGGGATTGAAGGTGCCGATCTGCAGCGCCATGGCATGCAGTTGCGAGAACACGTCCGCCGGCATCTTGGCGACCGTAAGCCCGAGCAGGTCCTTGAGCTGCGACAGCAGGATGAGCACCGCGATGCCGTTGGTGAACCCGACCACGATCGACAGCGGCACGAAGCGCACCAGCCGGCCGAGCCCGAACAGCCCCGCCGCGAACAGCAGCACGCCGGCGCAGGCGGTGGAAATCAGCAGGTTGGCCACGCCATAGCGTTCGACGATGCCGTAGACGATCACGATGAACGCGCCGGCCGGCCCGCCGATCTGCACCGCCGAGCCACCCAGCAGCGAGATCAGGAAGCCCGCGATGATCGCCGTCCAGATGCCGGCCTCGGGCTTGAGCCCGGAGGCGATGGCAAAGGCCATGGCCAGCGGCAGCGCCACGATGCCCACCGTGGCGCCGGCTCCCAGGTCCTTGAAGAAGCGCTCCCGGCTGTAGCTCGCCATGGCGTCCAGCAGGCGCGGGCGGAAGCGGGTGATGTTCAGCGGTGACTGCATGTGGCACCCATTGTGACCCGCGCGCTGCGCGCGCAGGAAGGCTTGCGGGCAGCGCCGAGGCGCCGCCGGCTCAGTCGCTGTCGGGAATCACCGCGTCGGCGGCCGCGCCCACGGCCTTGCCGGTGATGCGCGCGGTGCCGATGGCGGCATCGGCCGCGAGGCCGACCGCACCGGCGCCCACGCCCACGGCGGTGCTGGCGACGGTGACCACGGCGCAGCCGCCCAGCAGCAGGGCGCCGGCGAGGCCGAGGGCCGCGGGAACGAAAGGTCGGAAGCGGGGGCGAGGGCTTTGCATGCGCGGATTTTGCACCCGTGCGCTCACTGCCGCGCCAACCCCGCCAGGATGGCCTCGCGGTCCTGGTCCAGCCGCGGCGGCTGCCTGGCCACCTGCGTGCGGTGTGCGCCCACGTGCACCGGATTGCCCGCCACCGTGAGCGGCCGGCCGCCCTGCGTGCGGACCTGCACCAGCATCTCGCGCGCCTGCACCTGCGGGTCGTTCACCACCGCGGCCACGTCGTTGTAGCCGCCCGTGGGAATGTTGTGCTGCATCAGCAGCGCCTGCCAGTGCGCGCAGGGCGCCGCGGCCAGGCGCTGCTCCAGCAACTGCTTCAGCGCCTCGTGGTGCCGGCAGCGCTCGGGGTTGGTGGCAAAGCGCGCATCCGCGGGCAGCGCCGGCAGTTCGAGCGCCGCGCACAGGCGCTGGAACAGCGCATCGTTGCCCGCCGCGATCACGAACCAGCCGTCGGCCGCGCGGAACACGTCGAACGGCGTGATCGACGGATGCCGCGAGCCGATCGGCCCTGGCGCGCGCCCATCCGCTTCCATGCGCGAAATCGCGTTCTCCAGCAGCGCGACCTGGCAGTCGAGCATCGCCACGTCCACGCGGTCGCCCAGGCCGGTGCGCCCGCGCTGCAACAGCGCGGCCTGCGTGCCGATGGCCGCGTACAGGCCGGCGCCCAGGTCGCCGATCGACACCCCCACGCGCGTCGGCGGCGCGCCCGGGTGGCCGGTCAGGCTCATGATGCCGCCCATCGCCTGCACCACCATGTCGTAGGCGGGGCGCCGGCTGTAGGGGCCGGTCTGGCCGAAGCCCGAGACCGAGGTGAACACCAGCCGTGGAAAGCGCGCATGCAGCGCGGGCCAGTCGTAGCCGAGCTTCTCCATCGTGCCGGGCCGGAAGTTCTCGACCAGCACGTCGGCCGTGGCCAGCAGCTGCTCGAAGACGGCGCGGTCGGCCGGCGCCTTCAGGTCCAGCGCGATCGATTCCTTGTTGCGGTTGACCGACATGAAGTAGGCCGAGTCGCCGTCGACGAAGGGGCCGATCTGCCGCGCGTCGTCGCCCAGGCCCGGTTGCTCCACCTTGATCACGCGCGCGCCCAGGTCGGCGAGCAGCAGCGTGCAATAGGGCCCCGCAAGCACGCGCGTCAGGTCGATGACGGTGAAGCCCTGCAGCGGGCCGCCTGGCGATCCTTGCGGTGCGGCCGGCGTCATTCGACGGTCGCGCCGGAGCGCTCGGTGAGTTCCTTCGATTTTGCGCCCTCGGCCAGCGCCCAAGTGCGGAACTCGGCCAGCGACTTCGAGGGCGCTGCCTCGTTGCCCGATTTCTCGAGCCGCGCCTTCACCTCGGGATCGGTGAGCGCCGCCACGCTGGCGTCGAACAGCTTCTGCGCCAACTCGGGCGGCAGGCCGGCCGGTGCGAACAGGCCGAACCAGAAGGTGAAGTCGTAGCCCTTCACGCCGGCCTCGGCGACGCTCGGCACGTCGGGAAAGAGCGGTGAGCGCTGGCCCGAGGTGACGGCCAGCACGCGCAGCTTCTGGCCCTGCGCCATCGGCAGCACCGAGGGCGGCGTGCCGAAGGTCAGCTGCACGTCGCCGGCGGCCACGGCCTGGATCGACGGCGCACCGCCCTTGTACGGCACGTGCAGCATGGTCACGCCGGCGGCCTTCTCGAACGACAGGCCCGCCAGGTGCGTCACCACGCCGGTGCCCGACGACGAATAGGCCAGCTTGCCCGGGCTGTGCCGTGCCTGGGCGATGAGCGCCTGCACGTTCTGCGCACTCACGTCCTTGTTGACCGCGAGCAGCATCGGCGCGGAGCTCCAGCGCGAGATGGGGACGAAGCTCCTGGCGCCGTCGTACTTCACGGCCTTGTAGAGCAGCTTGTCGCTGCCGTAGAGATTGCCGCTGCCCAGCAGCAGCGTGTAGCCGTCGGGCACCGCGCGCGCGACTTGGTCCGACGCGATGGTGGTGCCCGCGCCGGGCTTGTTGTCGATGACGATCGGCTGCCCGAGGATCTTGGCCAGCTTGTCGCTCACGATGCGCGCCACCGCGTCGGCGCCGCCGCCGGCGGGGAAACCCACCACCAGCGTGATCGGGCGCGAGGGGTAGCTGTCCGCGAGCGCGCCGGCCGAGGCGAGCCATGCCACGGCCGCGAGCGAAACGGCCCGGATTTCTTTTTTCATGCGTTGTCTCCTGTGTCTTGTCGGGGCGCCGGGGAGGGCCGCGCTCAGCGGCCCTTGAAGACTGGCGGGCGCTTCTCGCGCCAGGCGCGGCCGCCCTCGGCCAGGTCTTCGGATGCGACGGTGCGCTGCACCTCGCGCTGGATCGAGGCGGCATCGGCCGTGCCGCGCGCGATCTGGTTCAGGTGCTTCTTCATGCCCAGGAGCGCGAGCGGTGCCATGCCGGCGAGCGTGGTGCGCAGGCGCAGCACTTCGGCGTCGAGCGCTGCCGCGTCGTCGACCAGTTGCGTGAGGAATCCGCATTCGCGCATCGCGCTGCCGTCGAGCTTCTCGGCCGTCAGGAAGAGCCGCTTGGCCGTGTCCAGCCCGAGCCGCGAGACATAGCGCTCCATGCCGCTCTGGTAGTAGTGGAGGCCGAGCCGGGCCGCGGGCATGAACATTTCGGCAGCGCGCACGCCCACGCGGAAGTCGCAGGCCAGCACCAGGTCGGTGGCGCCGCCAAACACGCCGCCATGCACCGCCGCAATCGTGACGGCGCGGCAGTTTTCCAGCGCATCGACCATCTCGCCGAAGCTGCGGCCCTCGGTCTGGCTGCTGGCGGCGACCTCTGATATATCGTAGCCGCTGCAGAAGTACTTGCCCTCCGAGCGGACCACCAGCACCAGCACGCCGGGCGAGCCGTTCACCGTCTCCAGGTGGCCGACGATGGCCGGCAGGTCTTCCGGCGTCAGCTTGTTGGCGGCCTGCGGACGGCGAAGCGTGAGGTAGGCGACGTGGCCGTCGATTTGGAGGGTGGGAAGCATTGATGTACCAAAGAGATCAATTGATATATCTACAAGGTTAGCTAATATCCACGCACCCATGCAACCCGCGAAAACCCTCGACGCCAGCAGCCTGCAGGACCAGATCCGCGGCCGGCTTGAAAAAGACATCCTGGACGGCACGCTGTCGCCCGGCATGCCGATCGACGAAAAGGCGCTGGCCGCGAGCTTCAACATCTCGCGCACGCCGGTACGCGAGGCCTTGCTGCTGCTGAGCGCGCGCGGGCTGGTCGACATCGTTCCGCGCACCGGCATCTACGTGCGCCAGCTGCGCGCCAACGAACTCGTCGCCATGATGGAAGCGCTTGGCGAACTCGAAGGGGTGCTGGCGCGGCTGGCGGCGCTGCGCATCGGGCCGGCGCTGCGCATCGAACTGCAGCGCGCGCTCGAAGGCACGGCCGCCCGTGCGCAGGCAGACGACGCGGAGGGCTACCAGCTCGCCAATGCCGCGCTGCACGACGTGATCTACCGCGCGAGCGGCAACCCGTTCATCGTCGAGCAGGCGCAGACCGTGCGCCTGCGCATCGCGGCCTACCGCGGGCGGATGTTCGAGAAGCCCGGACGCCTGGCCGCATCGCAGCGCGAGCACGAGCGGGTGGTGGAGTGGATCCTGAAGGGCCACGCGGACAACGCCGCGGAGGCGATGCGCGACCACATCTCGGTGGGCGGCAAGGTGTTTGCCGACCTGGTGTTGGTCAACAAGCTCGGCTAGCGAACCAGCCTCAGCCTTTGTTTCTCAGCGAACGCGCATGCCCGGCGTCGCGCCCGGCCAGGGCTCGAGCACGTGGATGCCGGGGTTGGCCTTTTCGTCGCCATGGCTCGCGGCCAGCACCATGCCTTCGCTGAGGCCGAACTTCATCTTGCGCGGCGCCAGGTTGGCGACCAGCACCGTGAGCTTGCCCACGAGCTGCTCGGGCTGGTAGGCCGAGGCGATGCCGCTGAACACGTTGCGGGTCTTTCCCTCGCCCGCGTCGAGCGTGAGGCGCAGCAGCTTGGTCGAGCCTTCGACCTTCTCGCAGGCGACGATCTTTGCGATGCGCAGGTCGATCTTCGCGAAGTCGTCGATGGTGATGGCGGGCGCGATGGCTTCGCCGCCCGGCAGCGCATCGGTCGCCGTTTCCACGGCGGGCGCGGGCGCGGGCTCGGCGGGTTCGAACAGCTTGTCGACGATCTTGGCATCGGCGCGCTGCATCAGGTGCTTGTATTCGCCGATCGCGTGGCCGGCCGGCAGCGACTGCGCGGCGTCGGCCCAGGCGAGCGGCTCGATCCTGAGGAAGGCCTCGACATTGGTGGCGAGCGCCGGCAGCACCGGCTTCAGGTACAGCGTGAGCAGGCGGAAGGCCTCGATGCATACGGTGCACACGTCGTGCAGCCGCGCTTCCTGGCCTTCCTTCTTGGCCAGTTCCCAGGGCTTGTTCTGGTCGACGAACTCGTTCACCTTGTCGGCCAGCGCCATCACCTCGCGCAGCGCGCGGGCGTAGTCGCGGCCGTCGTAGAGCGAATGCAGCTGCGGCGCCGCATCGCGCAGCGCGAACAGCAGTGCGTCGCCATCGGCCGACACCTCGCCCAGCTTGCCGCCGAAGCGCTTGCCGATGAAGCCCGCCGCGCGGCTCGCGATGTTGATGTACTTGCCCACGAGGTCGCTGTTGACGCGCGCCACGAAGTCCTCGGGGTTGAAGTCGATGTCCTCGTTGCGGCCGTTGAGCTTGGCCGCGATGTAGTAGCGCAGCCATTCGGGATCCAGGCCGATCGACAGGTACCGGAGCGGGTCGATGCCGGTGCCGCGGCTCTTGCTCATCTTCTCGCCGCTGACCGTGAGGTGGCCGTGCACGTACACCGCATCGGGCGCCTTGCGGCCGCTGAAGTGCAGCATCGCGGGCCAGAAGAGGGTGTGGAAGGTGATGATGTCCTTGCCGATGAAGTGCACCTGTTCCAGGTCGGGGTCGGCCATGTACTCGGTGTACGAGATGCCGTCGCCGCCGAGCTCGATGCAGCGCTTGTCGAGCAGGTTCTTCAGCGATGCCAGGTAGCCCACGGGCGCATCGAGCCACACGTAGAAGTACTTGCCCGGCGCATCGGGAATCTCGATGCCGAAGTAGGGCGCGTCGCGGCTGATGTCCCAGTCGCCGAGGCCGCCCTTGCCTTCGTCGTCCTTGTAGAGCCATTCGCGGATCTTGTTCTGTACCTCGGACTGCACGTGGCCGGGCGCGGCGGTCCATTCCTTCAGGTAGGCCTCGCAGCGCGGGTCCGAGAGCTTGAAGAAGAAGTGGTCGGAACTGCGCAGCTCGGGCTTGGCGCCCGACAGCGCCGAGTAGGGGTTGATCAACTCGGTGGGCGCGTACACGGCGCCGCACACCTCGCAGTTGTCGCCGTACTGGTCCTTCGAATGGCAGTTGGGGCATTCGCCCTTGATGAAGCGGTCGGCCAGGAACATGCCCTTGGCGGGGTCGTAGAACTGCTCGACGCTCTTGGTTTCGATCAGGCCGTTGGCGCGCAGGTCGCGGTAGATGTCCTGCGCGAGCTGGTGGTTCTCGGGCGCGTCGGTCGAGTGCCAGTTGTCGAACGATATGTAGTAGCCGTCGAGATATGGCTTGCGGCCCGCGGCGATCTCGGCCACGAAGGCTTGTGGCGTCACGCCGGCCTTGTCGGCCGCGATGGTGATGGCCGCGCCGTGCGCGTCGTCGGCGCAGACGAAGTTGACCTCGGCGCCATTCATTCGCTGGTTCCGCACCCAGATGTCGGCCTGGATGTATTCCATCATGTGGCCGATATGGAACTTGCCGTTGGCATACGGCAGGGCGGTGGTGACGAAGAGCTTGCGCGGGGCGGACATCGGGGAGGGCGCTTTCGGGGAGTGGCGGACTTGCGGGAACCGGGCATTTTAGGTGGCAGCACCGCACCATGCCGAATGCCGGCGATCCGGGCGCCTGCATCGGCGGTTTTGCCGCGCCGGGCGGACCAGTGACCCGCAAGGCGCCGGGGTGTCTCCGGCGCGACGTATGCTCCATGCCGCGCGTTTCGCGAACGCTCTCTGCTGATAGGGCGAAGAGATATACAAGATGGATATACAGAAAGCGAGTTTCCGATGACCACCCCCATTCCCGCAACCCTGATTCCCGGCGATGGCATCGGCCCCGAGATCGTCGACGCCACCCTGGCCGCGCTCGATGCGCTGAAGGCGCCCTTCGAGTGGGACCGCCAGATCGCCGGCCTTGGCGGCGTGCAGGCCTCGGGCGATCCGCTGCCGCAGGCCACGCTGGACAGCATCCGCCGCACCCGCCTGGCCCTCAAGGGCCCGCTCGAGACGCCCTCGGGCGGCGGCTACCGCTCGTCGAACGTGCGGCTGCGCGAGGAGTTCCAGCTCTACGCCAACCTGCGCCCCGCGCGCACCATCATTCCGGGCGGCCGCTTCGACAAGATCGACCTGATGGTCGTGCGCGAGAACCTCGAAGGCCTGTACATCGGCCACGAGCACTATGTGCGCATCGACGGCGATCCGCATGCCGTCGGCATGGCCACCGGCATCAACACGCGCCAGGGGTGCCTGCGCCTGCTCGAATACGCCTTCGAGACCGCCATTGCCGCCGGCCGCAAGAAGGTCACGCTGGTGCACAAGGCCAACATCATGAAGGTGCTGACAGGCCTGTTCCTGGAGACGGGCCTGCGGCTCTACGAAGAAAAGTACAAGGGCAAGTTCGAGCTCGACACCATCATCGTCGACGCCTGCGCGATGAAGCTGGTGCTCAATCCGTGGCAGTTCGACATGCTGGTGACGACCAACCTGTTCGGCGACATCCTGTCCGACCTGGTGGCAGGCCTGGTGGGCGGCCTGGGCATGGCGCCCGGCGCCAACATCGGCGCCGATGCGGCGATCTTCGAGGCCGTGCACGGCTCGGCGCCCGACATCGCCGGCAAGGGCATCGCCAACCCCACGGCACTGCTGCTGGCCGCCGCGCTGATGCTCGAGCACGTCGGGCTGCCCGAGATGGCCACGCGCCTGCGCAAGGCCATCGACGACACGCTCAACCTCGACAAGGTGCGCACCGGCGACCTCGGCGGCAGCGCTGGCACGGCGGCGTTCACCAAGGCGCTGGTCAGCCGCATCCAGAACGGCTGATGCAGGTGCGCCGCGGCTGCGGGGTTCGATGAGAAAACTGCTGCTCCTGCTGGCCCTGTGCGTGGCCGGCGCGGCCAGCCTGGCCTCCGCGGCAGCCGCCGAACCGCGCTATACCGTCGTGAAGATCGATCTGCGCCGGGAACGGCTCGAACTGTTCCTGCGCGACGACACGGGCATCGAGTTCAAGCGCCTCGACCGCCTCGAAGCCTGGCTCGCCGCGCGCAACCGGCAACTCGTGTTCGCGATGAACGCCGGCATGTACCACGCCGATTTTTCCCCCGTCGGCCTGCTGGTGCAGGAGGGGCAGGAGGTGGCGCCGCTCAACCTGGCGGCCGGCACGGGCAACTTCTTCCTCAGGCCGAACGGCGTGTTCCTGGTGTCGGACGAGGGGCGGCCGCGCGTGGTCGAGTCGTCGGAGTACCCGGCGCTGTCCAGGGGCGTCCGGCTGGCGACCCAGTCGGGCCCGCTGCTGCTGCGCCGCGGCGTGGTGCATCCCGCCTTCATTCCGGATTCCGATTCGCGCAAGATCCGCAACGGCGTGGGCGTATCGGGCCACACGGCAATCTTCGTGATCAGCGAGCAGCCGGTGAACTTTTACGAGTTCGCGCTCTACTTTCGTGACGTGCTGCGTTGCCGCGACGCGCTCTATCTCGACGGCACCGTCTCCGCGCTGCATTCGCTCGCGCTGCGGCGCAGCGACTTCACCAGGGAGCTGGGACCGATACTCGGCGTGGCGGTGCCGTGAACAAGCGGCCCTTCCGCCAGCGTTTTCATTCAGGATTCCTTCCGCAATGACCCAGGCCCTTCCCATTCTTTCGCTCGTCGAAACCCGCGTGCTCGGCGTGCTGGCCGAGAAGCAGCGCACCGTGCCCGACAGCTATCCGCTGACGCTCAATTCGCTGGTGTCCGGCTGCAACCAGAAGACCAGCCGCAATCCGGTGCTCGAACTGAGCGAGGCCCAGGTACAGGCCGCCATCGACAGCTTGAAGGGCTACAGCCTGGTGGCCGAAACCAGCGGCGGCCGGGCGTTCCGCTACGAGCACAACATCGACCGCGTGCTGCGCATTCCGTCGCAGTCGGTGATCCTGCTCACGGTGCTGATGCTGCGCGGCCCGCAAACGGCGGGCGAACTGCGCATCGCCTGCGACCGCATGCACAACTTCGCGGACATCTCGTCGGTCGAGGGTTTTCTCGACGAGCTCGCCGAGCGCCCGGCCGGCGCGCTGGTGGTCAAGCTCGCGCGCCTGCCGGGTGCGCGCGAAAGCCGCTGGGCGCACCTGTTGAGCGGCGCGCCGGCGGAAGAGCTGGCCGGGCCGGGCGGCGCATCGTCCGAGGGGGCGCATGCATCGCACGATGCATCGCTCGGCGAGGTGGCCGCGCTCAAGGCCAACGTGGCGCGGCTCGAGGCCGAACTCGCGTCGCTGAAGGCGCTGGTGGGGCGGGTGTGCTCGGAGCTCGGGATTTCCGAGGCGGGGTAGCGGGTAGATGGCGATCTACTTTTCATGAAGTACACCTGTCCGAGCTGCCGCAAGCCGGGAATCGACGGCATGGCCAAGCGCTGGTCCAGCCGCGGCGCCCCCGCCACCTGCGAAGCCTGCGGCGGTTTCAGCCATGTGCTGGCAAGCACTTCGAGCGGCATCTGGGCGGTGGGCGTGGTGATCGTCGTGGTGTCGCTGATCGGTGCGCTCGGCCTGCATTCCTTTTTGCTTTTCTTCAGCGGGCTGGTGCTTGCCATTGCTTGCAACCTACGGGCCTGGAAGCGTGCGAAGCTGGTGCCGATCTCGAAGGAGAGCGCGACCCGCGCAGCAAAGGCGAACTGGTTCGTCGCGGGCATCTTCGTGCTCTTCGGACTCAACTAGCAGCCCATGACTGAGCATTCGGATCTTTCGGCGAACGATGCACGCGCGCATGCCTTCATCCGCGACGGCTTCCTGCGCATCGACAACGCCTTTTCGCGCGAACTCGCGGCCGAGGCCCGCGCGATCCTGTGGCGAGACACCGGATGCGATCCGGACGATCCGTCGACGTGGACAAAGCCCGTCATCCGGCTCGGCATGTACCCGCAGCGGCCCTTCGCAGAGGCGGCGAACACGCCGCTTCTGCACAGCGCCTTCGACCTGCTCGTCGGCCCAGGGCGGTGGCAGCCGTGCTTCAGCATGGGCACCTTCCCCGTGCGCTTTCCCTCGGCCGAAAATCCGGGAGACACCGGCTGGCACATCGACGTGAGCTTCGGGCTGGAGAACCCTGACTTCATGACCTGGCGGGCGAACATCCACTCGAAGGGGCGTGCCTTGCTGATGCTCTTTCTTTTCTCGGACGTGGCCGACGACGATGCACCCACGCGCATCCGCGCCGGCTCGCATGCCGACATCGCCCGCATGCTGGCGCCGGCGGGCGAGGAAGGCCTGTCGCTGGGGGAACTGGCGCGCAATGGTTTTGCCGAATCCGCCGGGCGGCCCGAGGTGCTGGCAACAGGCGCGGCGGGCACCGTGTACCTGTGCCATCCGTTCCTCGTGCATTCGGCGCAGCCGCACCGCGGCACGCATCCGCGCTTCATGGCGCAGCCGCCGCTGCTGCCGGCGCAGCCTTTCACGCTCGAGTCGCCGGTGCGCTACCCGGTGGAAGAGGCGATATGGCGGGCGCTGAATGGCTGAACGCGCCCGGTCAGGCCGGCACGACCGGCGCATCGCCCGGATTCGCTGGCGCGGGCTGCGCCTTGCGGGCCAGCTGCAGCAGTTCGTCCACCTCCCAGTGATCGTCGGCATGCGCACCGTACTTGCAGGCCGCGATGCGCCCGTGCGCGTCGACGAGAAAGTCCGCCGGCAGGCCCAGGATGCCGTTCTCGGCCCGGGTGTAGAAGCGCCTGGCGGCCAGGATCCACCGCAGCCCGCTCCAGAAGACGCGGGGATGCAGGAACGCCCGTACGGAGGTCTCGACCCTGAACGCCTTGAAGTGCTTCTTGCCCGCGTCGGCGACGCAATCGAAGGGCAGCTGCGCCTGGTACTTGAGCATTTCTTCGCGCGACGAATGAAAGAAGACCACCTGGCGGATGCCCGCCGCGGCAATTTCCGCCTGGCGCCTGCCCATGGTGAGCAGGTGGAAGTTGCACACGGGGCAGCCTGCGAAACGCCGGAACTGAAGGTGCACGTAGCCCGGCACCGGGTCCGGAACACGGACGGGCTTGCCGTGGATGGTGCTTGCGGCAATGGCGGGAGCCGTGTCCCCAGGTGCGAGTTTCATGAATCCGGTTCCTTTAACGTACATCGTACGTAATTGACTATACTCGCAGCTTCGAAACTGCGTCAACATCCGCTTTCATGGGACGACCCGCCAAATTCACGCACTCGCAGCTCCAGGCCGCCGCATTGGCGCTGGTCGACAGGGAAGGACTGGCAGGCCTTTCCATGCGCGCACTGGCCGGCGAGCTCGGCACCGGCGCCATGACGCTCTACAACTATGTGTCGCAGCGCGAGGACATCGACCTGCTGGTGGTGGAGGCGGTGATCGGCGAAGCGCGCTGGCCGCTTTCCGGCTATGCGCAATGGCAGGACGAAGTCCGGGCCATTGCCACGGCGCTCTGGCAGGCGGTACGGGCGCATCCGCATGCCATCCCGTTGATCCTCACGCGCCGCAGCCGCTCGCCGGCCGTGTTCGAGGTGACCGAAGCCCTGCTGCGCGCGCTGGCTCGCAGCGGGCGCTCGGGACCGGCCCTGCTCGTTGCTTTCCGCGCGGTGTCCGGGCTGATCACGGGGCTTGCGCAATCGGAGCTGGCGGGGCCGCTGGCGCTGCAGGCCGAGGAATCGGCGGAGCTCACGATCGCGCGGTTCCGGGCCTTGCCGCCCGAGCGCTTTGCGCACCTGATCGACATTGCCAATGCGGCCGCGGGCAGCACGGCGGACGGCGAATTCCAGGCGAGCCTGGATCTGCTGCTGGCGGGGCTGTCCGCAGACCGCGGTGGCGCGCGCTGATCTGCTTCAGACAGCCGCATCCCACCCGAAGAACCGCAGCACCTCGCCCTGCTGGCGCATTGCGTCGGCCCGCCCAAGGGCCATCAGCTCGCGCGTGTAGCCAGCCTCGAACAGCAGGTAGCTCGCGAGCGCGCCGCCTTTCACATCGGCCGCAACCCTGGAGCCGCCCAGCAGGTGGCGCACCGCGCCGGGCAGCGCATCGACATGGCGCGCCGCGATCACGTCGAGGCGTTCCGACGGCGCGATCACCAGCAGGTCGAGCGGGCGCAGCGAGCTCGATGCGCGCGCTTCCTCGGGAATCAGGCCGAGCGTGTGGTTGATGCGCCGAAGCCGCTCGATGTCCACCGCCAGCGCGTCGAGAAAGATGCTCGACAGCGCATGGCCCGCGATCTGCGCCATGGTGGGATAGCCGCTGTAGGTGTTGGGCGCGTCGGCGTCGCGCGGCTCGTGCATGCGGCCGGCACCGATCACCAGGATGCGCTTGGCGCCGAGGTGGATGGCCGCCGCGATGGGCGCCGACTGGCGCATCGAGCCGTCGCCGAAGTATTCGGTGTGCCCCTGCATCGGCAGCGCGGTGGCCGGAAACACGAAGGGAATGGCCGACGAGGCCAGCAGGTGCGCGTGGCTGATGCGGTCGCGCACCGACAGCCTCTGCGAGCGCACCCATGGCTCCATCGGCACCGCGGCCTCGAAGAAGGTGACGTGCTCGCCCGAGCTGTAGCTCGAGGCGGTCACGGCCAGCGCCTGCAGGTGGCCTTCCTGCATGAGCTGCGGCAGGCGCTCGAGCGGCACCATGCGGGCCAGCAGGTCGGCCAGCGGCGCGTTGTCCAGCAGCGAGCGCGGCTTGATGCGCATCCAGTTGGCGGCAAAGCGTCCGAGCCCGAGCAGCATGCGCCAGCGCGTGCCGCTGCCGAGCACCGAGAGCGAATCGGCGCGGTAGACCTGCCCGGCGTGGAAGTCGCGCCAGACCTGTGCGATGCGCTCGACGGCTTCGTCGAAGTCGTCGGCGCCACAGGCCAGCGCAGCCGCGTTGATGGCACCGGCCGAGGTGCCCGTGATCACGTCGAAGGGATTGCGTCGGCCGGCCAGGCCCGCTGCGCGCCGGATCCCGGCAATGGCCTCGAGCACGCCGACCTGGTAGGCGGCCCGGGCGCCGCCGCCGGTGAGCAGGAGGCCGGTGGCGGGGGGTGTCTCTGGCATTTGATTGGTGTTGTTGTCCCCGGTGGGGGAAAGGCGATGCGTGCGCACCCGGGGGCGAGCCATGAGACCCACTAGACTACCCGCCATTCAGGAGTTAGATCAATGGCACTCACCCCAGAAGGCATCATGGACGCGCTCAAGGCCGTCGCAGATCCCAACACCGGCAAGAATTTCGTGGCGACCCGGTCGCTCAAGAACCTGCAGATATCGGATGGCGACGTGTCGTTCGACCTCGAGCTCGGCTACCCGGCCAAGAGCCAGCACGCGGCCATGCGCAAGGCGCTGGTGGCGGCGGCCAAGATGGCGCCGGGCGTGAGCAACGTCTCGGTCAACATCACGACCAAGGTCATCAGCCATGCGGTGCAGCGCGGCGTGCAGCTGATGCCCAACGTGAAGAACATCATCGCGGTGGCGTCCGGCAAGGGCGGCGTGGGCAAGAGCACGACGGCCGCCAACCTGGCGCTGGCGCTGGCCGCCGAAGGCGCGGCCGTCGGGCTGCTGGACGCCGACATCTACGGCCCGAGCCAGCCGATGATGCTGGGCATCGAGGGCCGGCCCGAGAGCGAGGACGGCAAGACCATGGAGCCGCTCGAGAACCACGGCGTGCAGGTGATGTCGATCGGCTTCCTGGTCGACCAGGACGAGGCCATGATCTGGCGCGGCCCCATGGCCACCCAGGCGCTGGAGCAGCTGCTGCGCCAGACCAACTGGAAAGACCTCGACTACCTGATCGTCGACATGCCGCCCGGCACCGGCGACATCCAGCTCACGCTTTCGCAGCGCGTGCCGATGACCGGCGCGGTGATCGTCACCACGCCGCAGGACATCGCGCTGCTCGATGCCAAGAAGGGCATCAAGATGTTCGAGAAGGTCGGCGTGCCGATCCTGGGCATCGTGGAAAACATGGCGGTGCACATCTGCTCCAACTGCGGCCACGTCGAGCACATCTTCGGCTCCGAGGGCGGCAAGAAGATGGCCGAGCAGTACCAGATGGAATACCTGGGCGCGCTGCCGCTGGACATCAACATCCGGCTGCAGGCCGACAGCGGCAAGCCGACCGTGGTGGCCGACCCCGACGGCGAAGTGGCCGGCATCTACAAGGCCGTCGCGCGGCAGGTGGCCGTGGGCATCGCCGAGAAGGCCAAGGACTTCTCGGCGAAGTTCCCGACCATCTCCATCAGCAAGAACACCTGATCGGCGGCGCGCCCGTGAATCTTCTCGCGTCGATGCGCTATCTCGTTGCGCTCAGCGAGCACAAGCATTTCGGACGCGCGGCGCAGGCCTGCCACATCACGCAGCCGGCGCTGTCGAACGCGCTGCGCTCGCTCGAAAGCGAGTTCGGCGTGGTCATCGTCAAGCGGGCGCGCGTGTACGTGGGGCTCACGCACGAAGGCGAGCGGGTGCTGGCCACGGCCCAGCGCATGCTGCGCGACAACGAGGTGCTGCAGCAGGAGCTGCGAAGCGAAGAGGGCCATCCGCGCGGGCGGCTGCGCATGGCGGCGGTGCCCACCGCCATTCCGATGCTGTCGCGCTTTGCCGCGATGCTGCACGAGCTGCACCCGGGCATCGTGCCGGCGGTGCTCTCGATGAGCTCGCAAGACCTGGAAACGGGGCTCGAAAGCCTCTCGGTCGATCTCGCGCTCGGCTATACCGAGCGCATGCATTTGCCGGGCATCAAGCTCACGGCCTGGCCGCAGAGCGTGGAGCACTACTTCCTGCTGCGGCGCGCGGCCAGGCCATCGGCCGACCGGCTGCGCATCGGCCAGCCGATGTCATGGGCCGAGGCCGGCAAGCTGCCGCTGTGCCTGCTCACGCCCGACATGCACAACCGCTCGATCATCGACCAGGCGCTGCGCGACGCCGGCATCGCGCTGGAGCCGGCCATCGAGACCAACTCGGTACTTACCCTTGCATTGGCCGTGCTCGCCGGCACCGTCAGCAGCGTGCTGCCGGGATCGATGGTCGCGGCCGTGCGCAGCTACCGCGAGCTGGAGGCCTTGCCGCTGGTCGCCCCCGAGGTCAAGACCCCGCTGGGCTTCATGACCCAGACCGGCGTGCGCCCCTCGCGCGCGCTCGATGCCGCGCTGGTGTTCCTGCAGACGCCGGCATGGCGTGAGCAGGTGCGGCTGCACAGCGGCGCGCTCGGCGAATAGCCTCGGTGCGGCGGCCGTCCCGGACGGCCATTTAGTTATTGAATCGATCGATGTGCCGATCGAATTTGACGCGCCCAGGGCCGCCCCACACACTCGGTCAGCCTCAAGCATTGCTGGGGCATTTCCGAGACATCGAAAAAAGGCCCAGGCAGTGAACAACCACCCAGCCACGACCCGCGAGACAACGACAAAGGCAGCGGCCAGCACGCACACCATCGTGCCGCTCGCCACCGCCGACGAGATGCGCGAGCGCATCCGCCGCAAGAGCAAGCTCAAGGGCCGCCAGCCCGAAGAAGCGGCACTGCTCGAAGTGCGCACGCTGATCGGCGCGCGTCCGGCCGAGGGCCATCGGCGCGACCTGCTCATCGAGCACCTGCACAAGCTCAACGACGCCTTCCGCTGCCTGCACGACCGCCACCTGGTGGCGCTGGCGCGGGAAATGAACATTCCCATGGCCGAGGTCTACGAGGTCGCGACCTTCTATCACCACTTCGAGGTGGTGCGCGGCGACGAAGCGGCACCGGGCCTCACGGTCCGCGTGTGCGACGGCCTGGCCTGCGAACTGGCCGGTGCCAGGGACCTGCTGGCGCGGCTGCCCGAACTGCTCGGCGTCGAGGGCGGCGACGTGCGCGTGATTGCGGCGCCCTGCATCGGCCGCTGCGAGCAGGCACCCGCGGTGGCCGTCGACCGGCAGGCCGTGCCGCTCGCGACCACGGCGAAGGTGCTGCAGGCGCTGAAGTCCGATCCCGACGAAGCCACGGTCGCGTATTTCGACGCGGCCGCGTTCGCCGAGAAAAGCATCTCGCCGCTGCCCGGTGCCATCGAGCGCATGCCGGCCTTCACCGACTACGCCACCTACCGCGCGCATGGCGGCTACGCGCTCGCATCCGCGCTCGTCAACGGCGAGGAAGACGCCGAGGCCATCATCAAGACCATGGAAGACTCGGGCCTGCGCGGCCTGGGCGGCGCGGGCTTTCCGGCCGGGCGCAAGTGGCGCATCGTGCGCGACCAGCCGGCGCCCCGGCTCATGGCGGTGAACATCGACGAAGGCGAGCCCGGCACCTTCAAGGACCGCACCTACCTCGAGCGCGACCCGCACCGTTTTCTCGAAGGCCTGGTGGTGGCGGCGCAGATCGTCGGCATCGAGCAGTGCTACATCTACCTGCGCGACGAATACCACGACTGCCGCGCGCTGCTCGAAACCGAGCTGGCGCGGCTGCAGGCCGATCCGCCGTGCGCGCTGCCGCGTATCGAACTTCGGCGCGGCGCGGGCGCCTACATCTGCGGCGAAGAGTCGGCCATGATCGAAAGCATCGAGGGCAAGCGCGGCGAGCCGCGCATGCGCCCGCCCTACATCGCGCAGGTGGGCCTGTTCGGCCGCCCGACACTGGAGCACAACTTCGAAACCCTCTACTGGGTGCGCGACATCGTCGAAAAAGGCGCGGCCTGGTTCAGCGGCTTCGGCCGCCACGGCCGCAAGGGTCTGCGCAGCTTCAGCGTGAGCGGCCGCGTGAAGCACCCGGGCGTCAAGCTCGCGCCCGCAGGCATCACGGTGCAGGAGCTCATCGACGAATACTGCGGCGGCATGCTCGACGGCCACTCGCTCTATGCCTACCTGCCGGGCGGCGCGTCGGGCGGCATCCTGCCGGCGCGCATGAACGACATTCCGCTCGACTTCGACACGCTGCAGCCCTACGGCTGCTTCATCGGCTCGGCCGCGGTGATGGTGCTGAGCCAGCACGACCGCGCCCGCGACGCCGCGCTCAACGTGATGCGCTTCTTCGAGCACGAAAGCTGCGGCCAGTGCACGCCCTGCCGCGTCGGCACCGCCAAGGCCGCGGCGCTGATGCATGCGCCGGTGTGGGACAACGCCACGCTCGAAGACCTCGCGCAGGTGATGGGCGATGCCTCCATCTGCGGGCTCGGCCAGGCGGCCCCCAACCCGATCCGCTGCATCCAGCAATATTTTCCGGAGGAGGTGGCATGAACGCCCCGACCAAGCTCGCGGAGCTGATGCCGCAAACCATCGAATTCACGCTCGACGGCCAGGCCATCCAGGCCTTCGACGGCGAAACCATCTACAAGGCGGCCGAGCGCCACGGCGTCGAGATTCCTCACCTGTGCTTCAAGGACGGCTACCGCGCCGACGGCAACTGCCGCGCCTGCGTGGTCGAGGTGAAGGGCGAGCGCACGCTCGCGCCCAGCTGCTGCCGCAACGTGACGGCCGGTATGGAAGTGAAGGCCACCAGCGAGCGCGCGCTCAAGAGCCAGAAGATGGTGGTCGAGATGCTGCTGTCCGACATGCCCGACCAGGGCTACAAATGGATCGGCGACGACGCCACCCAGCAGCACGGCGAGCTCAGCGCCTGGGCCAAGAAGCTCGACATCGCGGTGCGGCCCGAACTCAAGGCGCTGCGCCGCGAGCAGCCGAAGACCGACATCTCGCACCCGGCGATGGCCGTCAACCTTGATGCCTGCATCCAGTGCAACCGCTGCGTGCGCGCCTGCCGCGAGGAGCAGGTCAACGACGTCATCGGCTACGCGCTGCGCGGCGGCGACAGCAAGATCGTGTTCGACCTTGACGACCCGATGGGCGACAGCACCTGCGTGGCCTGCGGCGAATGCGTGCAGGCCTGCCCGACCGGCGCGCTCATGCCCAAGAGCCACATCGGCTCGCAGGAGGTCGACCGCAAGGTCGATTCGGTGTGCCCGTTCTGCGGCGTGGGCTGCCTCGTCACCTACAACGTGAAGGACGAGAAGATCGTCAGCGTCGATGGCCGCGACGGCCCGGCCAACCACAACCGCCTGTGCGTGAAGGGCCGCTTCGGCTTCGACTACGCGCACCATCCGCAGCGCCTGACCAAGCCGCTGATCCGCAAGGCCGGCATGCCCAAGGATCTTGGCGACACGCCGCGGCCGGACGACTGGAGCGAATATTTCCGCGAAGCCACCTGGGAAGAGGCGCTCGCGCTCACCACCGGCAAGCTCTCGGGCCTGCGCGACAGCTACGGGCCCAAGTCGCTCGCGGGCTTCGGTTCGGCCAAGGGCAGCAACGAAGAGGCCTACCTGTTCCAGAAGCTCGTGCGCACGGGCTTCGGCAGCAACAACATCGACCACTGCACGCGGCTGTGCCACGCCTCCAGTGTGGCCGCACTGCTCGAAGGCGTGGGCTCGGGCGCGGTGAGCAACCAGGTCAACGACGTGGAGCATGCGGGGCTGATCTTCGTCATCGGCTCCAACCCCACGGCCAACCACCCGGTGGCCGCCACCTGGATGAAGAACGCGGCCCAGCGCGGCGCCAAGATCGTGCTGGCCGACCCGCGCCGTACCGACATCAGCCGCCATGCCTGGCGCACGCTGCAGTTCAAGGCCGACACCGACGTGGCCATGCTCAATGCGCTGATCCATGCCGTGATCGACGAAGGCCTGGTCGACCAGGAGTTCGTGCGCACGCGCGCCAGCAACTACGAGGCGCTGCGCGAGAACGTGAAGGGCTACAGCCCCGAGGCAATGGCGCCCATCTGCGGCGTGCCGGCCGAAACGCTGCGCGAAGTGGCGCGGGCCTTTGCCACGGCCAAGGGCTCGATGATCCTCTGGGGCATGGGCGTGAGCCAGCACGTGCACGGCACCGACAACGCGCGCTGCCTCATTGCGCTGGCGACAGTCACCGGCCAGATCGGCAAGCCGGGCTCGGGCCTGCATCCGCTGCGCGGCCAGAACAACGTGCAGGGCGCGAGCGACGCGGGCCTGATCCCGATGATGTTCCCCAACTACCAGCGCGTCGACAACCCGGCGGTGCATGCGTGGTTCGAAAACTTCTGGGGCACGCCGCTCGACGCGACGCCGGGCTACACCGTGGTCGAGATCATGCACAAGGCGCTGGCGCCCGACAGCGATCCGCACAAGGTGCGCGGCATGTACATCATGGGCGAGAACCCGGCCATGAGCGACCCTGACCTGAACCATGCGCGCCATGCGCTCGCGAGCCTGGAGCACCTGGTGGTGCAGGACATCTTCATGACCGAGACCGCCTGGCTCGCAGACGTGGTGCTGCCCGCGAGCGCCTGGCCCGAGAAGACCGGCACGGTCAGCAACACCGACCGCATGGTGCAGCTGGGCAAGCGCGCGCTCAATCCGCCGGGCGATGCGCGGCCCGATCTCTGGATCATCCAGCAGATCGCCCAGGGCATGGGCCTCGCGTGGAACTACGAGGGCGAGGAGTCGGGCGTGGCCGCGGTCTACGAGGAAATGCGCCAGGCCATGCATGCGGTGATCAGCGGCATCAGCTGGGAGCGGCTGCAGCGCGATTCGAGCGTGACCTACCCTTGCCTCAGCGAGGAAGACCCGGGCCAGCCCACGGTGTTCATCGACGACTTCCCCACGGCCGACGGGCGCGTGAAGCTGGTGCCGGCCGACATCATCCCGGCCGACGAGCGGCCCGATGCCGAGTACCCCTTCGTGCTCATCACCGGCCGCCAGCTCGAGCACTGGCACACCGGCAGCATGACGCGCCGCGCCTCTGTGCTCGATGCGCTCGAGCCCATGGCCACGGCCTCGATGAACCAGGCCGACCTGCTGAAGCTCGGGCTCGAGGCCGGCGACGTGATCACCGTGCAGTCGCGCCGCGGCGAGGTCGCCATCCACGTGCGACGCGACGACGGCACGCCCAGCGGCGCGGTGTTCGTTCCCTTCGCCTACTACGAGGCAGCGGCCAACCTGATGACCAATGCCGCGCTCGATCCCATGGGCAAGATCCCGGAGTTCAAGTATTGCGCGGTGCGCATTGCGCGCGGCGGCCAGCCGATGGCGGCGGCCGGCTACGGCACCGGCTCCGGCGTGCTCGCGGCGGTGGACTGAGGGCGGGGCGGCAGGGGCGGGGCCATGGTTTAACCTTGGCGCCAAGCTCCTTCCGCACCGTTCCTTCGCATCACCACCGGCATGAAAACCAGAGTCCAGTTCCGCCTGCGCATCTACAGGGACGACAGCATCGCCTTCGGCCCCGGCAAGGTCGCCGTGCTGGAGGCGGTGGCGGAAACCGGCTCGATCTCTGCTGCGGCGCGCCAGCTGGGCATGTCGTACCGGCGTGCCTGGATGCTGATCGATGAAATGAACAACGCCCTCAGCTCCCCGGCCGTGAACACCGCGGCCGGCGGCTCGCGCGGCGGCGGCACCGCGCTCACGCCCGTGGGCGAGGAAATCGTCAAGCACTACCGTGCCATCGAGAACGCCGCGCGCCTGGCCACGGCGGCCGACGTGCGCGCGCTGACGCGCCTGCTGGCGCCCTGATCCGTTCCCGCGCTATATCCGAAGGGATATCGGCGCCATCCTCCCGCACCCGCCACGCGCGCCTCTTCAGGGGGGAAGCGCCCGTTCGTGCAACAATTGCGTTGTATCTTCATGAATACGACGAACTCCCTCATTGCCTCGGCCAACTGGTTCCCGCTGGTGCTGTCGCTCAAGGTGGCCGCGGTCGCGACCCTGCTGGCGCTCGTCGCCGGCGTGGCGCTGGGCTGGGTGTTCGCGCGCAAGCGCTTTCCGGGCCGCACGGTGCTCGAGGCGGTGTTCATGCTGCCGCTGGTGCTGCCGCCCACGGTCATCGGCTACGCCATCCTGGTGGCGGCGGGGCGACACAGCCCGCTCGGCAGCTGGCTGCGCGAGCACTTCGACTACAGCATCATCTTCAGCTGGCATGGCGCCGTGGTGGCGTCGGCCGTGGTGGCGCTGCCACTGGTGCTGAAGTCGGCCAGCGCCGCCTTTGCGGGCGTGGACCGCTCGCTCGAAGCCGCCGCCAGCACGCTGCGCCAGTCGCCATTCTCGGTTTTCCTGCGCGTGACGCTGCCGCTGGCCTGGCCCGGCATCCTGGCCGGCACGCTGCTCGCGTTCGCGCGCGCCATGGGCGAATTCGGCGCTTCGCTGATGGTGGCGGGCTCCATTCCACAGCAGACCCAGACCCTGTCGATGGCCATCTACGACGCGGTGCAGGCCGGCCACGACGACCTCGCGCTACTGCTCGTGCTGGTGACCTCGCTGCTGTCGGTCACCGTGCTGGTGCTGTCGAACCGGTTTTTCTCGCTGCGCTGACCGCCTCACCCCCAATCTGAAAACCAGCATGCGTTCGCTCCGTCTCCTGTCCCTTGTCCTGGCCGTGGCGCTGCCGCTGGCCGCAACGGCCCAGCAGATCACCGTGTCCGCAGCCGCGAGCCTGACGGACGCGTTCAAGGAGCTCGGCCCGAAGTTCGAGGCCGCGAAGCCGGGTGCCACGGTTCGCTTCAATTTCGCGGCCTCGGGCGTGCTGCTGCAGCAGATCGGACAGGGCGCCCCGGTCGACGTGTTCGCGAGCGCCGACCAGGAGACGATGGGCCGCGCCGCCGAGCAGAAGCTCATTGATGCGGCCACGCGCCGCAACTTCGCGAGCAACGCCCTGGTGCTGATCGAGCCGGCCAAGGGCGCGGTCGGCGTCAAGTCGCTGCAGGACCTTTCCGGCGCGGGCATCCGGAGGATTGCCGTCGGCAAGACAGCCACCGTGCCGGTCGGCCGCTACACGCGGCAGGTGCTGGAAGGCGCGGGGCTCTGGAGCGTGCTCGAGCCGAAGTTCGTGCAGGCCGACAGCGTGCGCCAGGTGCTCGACTACGTGGCCCGCGGCGAGGTCGAAGCCGGCTTCGTCTACCGCACCGATGCGGCCGTGATGAGCCAGAAGGTCCGGGTCGCCTTTGCGCCGACGGCCACCATGCCGGTGACCTACCCGGTCGCGGTGGTCGCCGACAGCCGCCAGAAGGCGCTGGCCGGCGATTTCGTGGCTTTTCTTTCCAGCGATGCGGCGCGCGAGGTGCTCGCGCGCCACGGCTTCGGCAAGCCATGATCGACGTCGACCTGAAGCTCACCGTCACCGATGGCACGCGCCGCTTCGACCTGGCGGCGCGCTTCGCGACCGACGTGCCCTTTGCGGCGCTCTACGGCCCCTCGGGCGCGGGCAAGACGCTCACCTTGCAGGCCATCGCGGGGCTGCTGCATCCGTCGGCGGGCCATGTGCGGCTGGACGGCCGCACGCTCTACGACTCCGCCCGCGGCATCGACGTGCCCGCGCCGGCGCGGCGCATCGGCTACCTGTTCCAGAACTACGCGCTGTTCCCGCACCTGTCGGTGCGCGAGAACGTGGCCTTCGGCCTGACCGCGTGGCACCGGCGCCGGCTGCCGCCGCGCGAGGCCGAGAGGGTGCAGGCGCTGCTCGAAGGCTTCGGCCTGGCGGCGCTGGCCGACAGCCGGCCGCAGAAGCTCTCGGGCGGCCAGCAGCAGCGCGTGGCGCTGGCCCGCGCGCTGGCCTGCCAGCCGCAGGTGCTGCTGCTCGACGAGCCCTTTGCCGCGCTCAACCCCATGCTGCGCAGCGAACTGCGCCACGAACTCGCGCAGGTGCGCCGCCAGTGGGGCATTCCGGTGCTGATGATCACGCACGACATCGAGGACGTGCTGGCGCTGGCCGACGTGGCCTTCGTCTACAGCGACGGCCAGGTGGTGCGCGAGATCGACCTGCACAACGCGCAGAGCCGCGATTTCGCGCTGCGCGAGGCGGGCGGCGTACCGGCCGCCGAGGCTTCGCCGCTGCATCGCAAGCTGCGCGGCCTGCTGATGCAGGACGCGGGATGACCCTCGGCGCGAAAGCGGCATGCGGCGGCGCTACGATCGCCACATGAATCCTTCCATCGATGTTGCCGTCGTGATGCGCCGCGAGCGCGTGGACAGCCGTTGGCAGTCCTGGCGCTGGATTCTCGAAAACGTCGGCCCCGACCAGCCCGGCTTCGGCACCGAGCCGCGCCTGCTCGAGGCGAACGAGAGCGCGCAGCGCTGGCTGCACCCCGGCTTCAAGACCGAGCTGTTCCGCGACGACGTAGAGGGCTATCACCTGAATGCCACCACGCCTGCGCCCTGCTGGTTCGTGCTGTGGCGCATGGAGGAAGAGCCCACCGTCGCCGACGAGCCGATCGCGCGACCGGTGGTGGTGAGCCTCAGCTACAACGAGGCCGGCCGATGGCTCGACGCGCAGGAAACGGTGGAGCAGGTGCCCGCGCCCGACGAGGTGATCGAGTGGATGCGCGGCTTCGTGCAGGCGCATTACGTGATCGAGCCCAAGCGCCGCAAGCGGCCCGAGAGTTTCCGTCCGCTGGTCGATCGCTTCGGCAATGCGGCCAGCGTGTCGACCGAGAAGAAGCGCGGACGCGGAGCGGGCGATGTCTGAGAATTTCTTCGGCCGCTGGTCGCGGCGCAAGCAGGAGGCGCGCGAAGAGGTGCCGCCGCCACCCGCCGTGCAAGAGGTGGAAGAGGCGGCCGTAGCGCGCATCGATACGGCAGCGCCTCTGCCTGCGGCTGCTGACCCCGCAGCCGGCCCTCCCTCCGAAGCGCAAGGGGAAATCCCCCCGCCCACGCTCGCCGACGCACAGGCGCTCACGCCCGAGTCCGATTTCCGGCCCTTCGTGGCCAGGAACGTCGCGCCCGAGGTCAAAAACACTGCTTTCAGAAAGCTCTTTGCCGATCCGCAGTTCAACGTAATGGACGGCATGGACACTTACGTCGACGACTATTCCCAATCGACGCCGATCCCCGACAGCGTGCTGCGCCAGATGGCCAGCGCCAAGTTCCTCAGGCTGTTCGAGCACGAGGAAGAAGCCGAGGTGCAACACGAATCCGGCGCACCCGCGGAAACCCCGCAAGCCGCCGCGCCGCCGGACGTGGCACAGTCCGAGCCTCCGGAGGAATTCCTCCCCAGCCAGCAGGTTGCAAACGTGCAGCCCGCAAGCCAGAAGACCGATGACCACAACGCTGATCTGCGACTGCAACCAGACGATGCCGCTCGAGCCGAAGACGCTCGGCGCGGCGCTGGCTGAGTCGCTGCCCCTTCATTCCACCCTGTGCCGCCGCGAGGCGCCGGCTTTCCAGCGCGCCATCCGCTCGGGCGACGAGGTGGTGGTGGCCTGCACGCAGGAGCGCCGGCTGTTCACCGAGCTGGCCGAACAGACCGAAGGCGCGACCTCGCCGATCCGCTTCGTGAACATCCGCGAAACCGGCGGCTGGAGCCGCGACGCCAAGAGCGCCAGCCCCAAGATCGCCGCGCTGCTGGCCGTGGCCCACCTGCCCGAGCCCGACCCGGTCTCGACCGTGAGTTACGCGAGCCAGGGTCGGCTCCTGATCGTCGGCCCGCTCGACGCGGCAGAGAAGGCCGCGGCGTTGGTCGCCGATTCGCTGCAGGTCTCGATCTTTTCCACCGGCCCGGGCGCGGCCGGCGGCGCGCAGGAACGCCGCTGGCCCGTGATGGCGGGGCGCATCGCATCGCTCACGGGATGGCTCGGCGCTTTCTCGCTGAAGTGGACGCGCGACAACCCCATCGACCTGGACCTGTGCACGCGCTGCAATGCGTGCCTCGGCGCCTGCCCCGAACAGGCGATCGGGCTCGACTACCAGATCGACATGGCCAGGTGCACTTCGCACCGCGACTGCGAAAAAGCCTGCAGCGTGGCCGGCGCCATCCATTTCGGCCGCGCGCCCGAGGTGCTCGATGCCGAGTTCGACCTGGTGCTCGACCTGGGCGCGAGCGCGCTGATCGACTGGCATGCGCCGCCGCAAGGCTACTTCCACCTGGCGGGCGGGCTCGCGCATGCCGAGGGCCTGTCGACCGTGCTGCGCCTGCGCGAGCTGGTGGGCGAATTCGAGAAGCCGAAGTTCTTCGACTACAAGCAGAAGCTCTGCGCCCACAGCCGCAACGAGGTGGTGGGATGCAACGCCTGCGTCGAGGTCTGCTCGGCGCATGCCATCTCGAGCGACAAGGAGCGCCAGCGCATCGTCGTCAATCCGCAGCTCTGCGTGGGCTGCGGTGCCTGCACCACCGTGTGCCCGACCGGCGCGCTGGGCTACACCTATCCGCGCACGCCCGACCAGGGCCGCAAGCTGCGCACGCTGCTGGCCACCTATCTCGGCGCCGGCGGCCGCGACGCCACGGTGCTGCTGCACAACGAAGAGGGCGGGCAGGCGCTCGTCGAACAACTGGGCCGTGTGGCCCAGCTGGGGCGCGGCAAGCGCGACGGCCTCGGCGGCATGCCCGCGCATGTGCTGCCGGTGGCGCTGATGCATGTCGCGAGCACCGGCATCGACCTGTGGCTCAGTGCCATCGCCTTCGGCGCCTCGCAGGTGGCGGTGCTTTCCACCGGCGAGGAAGCGCCGCAGTACCTCGATGCGCTGAAGAAGCAGATGGCCGTCGCGCAGGCGCTGCTCACGGGCCTGGGCTACACCGGCACGCATTTCCACTTGGTCGAGGCCGGCACGCCGGCCGCTCTCGACGCGGCCCTGGCCGGCTTGCGCACCACGCGCCAGCGCGTGCCTGCCACCGCGGCGCGCTTTGCCGTGGGCGCCGAAAAGCGCGGCACGCTCGAGATGACGCTCGACCACCTGATGGCGCAGGCGCCCGCGTTGTCGGCGCCGCCTGCCGATGCCGCCGCTGCGCTTGAAATTGCGCTGCCCGCCGGCTCCCCTTTTGGCGCGGTCACGGTGAACAAGGACAGCTGCACGCTGTGCCTGGCCTGCGTGAGCGCCTGCCCCGCGAGTGCGCTGCAGGACAACCAGAATGCGCCGCAGCTGCGCTTCATCGAGAAGAACTGCGTGCAGTGCGGGCTGTGCGCAACCACCTGCCCCGAGAACGCGATTGCGCTTGTGCCGCGCCTCCTGGCCGCGCCCGAGCGCAAGCAGCCCGTGGTGCTCAACGAGGCCAAGCCCTGGGCCTGCATCCGCTGCAGCAAGCCGTTCGGAACGCAGAAGGCCATCGAGGCGATGCTCGGCAAGCTGGCGGGCCACGCCATGTTCCAGGGCGAGGCGCTCGAGCGGCTCAAGATGTGCAGCGACTGCCGGGTGATCGACCTGTACAGCGCGCAGAACGAAATGAAGATCACGCAGCTATGAGCCAGTTTCCTCCCATGACCTCGGCGCTCGACGAGGAAATTGCGCGCGCCGAGGTCTACGGCCTGCTCGCGCGCCTCTGGTATGCGGCGCCCGACGCCGACCTGCTCGGCGCCTTCGGCGTGGCGCCGACCGAGGCTCCCGCGGCTGGCGCCTTCCTCGAGGAGCCCTGGCGACAGCTGGTCGGCGCGGCGCGCGGCACCGACGCGGCCGCGGTGCATGCCGAGTACGACGCGCTGTTCGGCGGCATGGGCAAGCCCGAGATCTACCTGTTCGGCTCGCACTACCTGAGCGGCTTCCTCAACGACAAGCCGCTGGCGCAGCTGCGCACCGACCTGGCACGGCTGGGGCTCGCGCGCGACGAGACCGTGTCCGAGAGCGAAGACCATGTCGCCTGCCTGTTCGAGGTGATGCGCTACCTGATTGCCGGCGACGACGCGGCGGTGGCCAACCTCGCGCAGCAGCGGGCTTTTTTTGCCACCCATCTGCAGTCGTGGCTGCCGACACTGTGCGATGCGGTGGCGCAACATCCGAAGGCGCATTTCTATGCGTCGCTGGCCGGTTTTACTTGCGCTTTCGCCGAGATCGAAGTCCAAGGCTTCGACATGCTCGGCTGATTGACCATTTCACAGGGAAAGTTCGATTGTCGGAACTAAGGGTCTAGACTAGTATCCAGATGTACGAAGATCAGTTCACATCTGATTTGCCCCCAGCCACTCCTGGAGATCACATGCAGGACAGCCAAGCGGCCGGCACCAAGCCGGCCTCGCGTCGAGGTTTCTTTCTAGGTGCCGCCGGCGCCGGTGCCGCGGTTGCCGCGGTTTCGGTGCTCCCCAAGGTCGCGCCGGCCCCTGCGGCCGTCGAGGCCGTTGCGCCCGCGGCGAAGCCCGCGCCTGAAAAAGGCGGCGGCTATTCGCTGAGCGAACACGTCAAGCGCTATTACAAGACCGCTTCGGCCTGAAGCGGAAAACCCAAGATGTTGTTGACCAAGAAAACAGCCCCCGCGAACAGTGTCTCGCGGCAAGGGGAGCGCGAGTCGTCTTCCCCGTTCATCCACAGCCTGCGGCGCGGCCTTTCGGGCGCGCTGCCCACCATGGACCGGCGCGCCTTCCTGCGGCGCTCCGGGCTCGGCGTCGGTGTGGGCCTGGCCGCGGGCCAGCTCACGCTGATGCGCAAGGCCGAGGCTGCCGGCGAAGCGCGGCCCGCCGCGGTCGGCGCCGGCAAGGTTGAGATCAAGCGCACCGTGTGCTCCCACTGCTCGGTCGGCTGCGCCTCCGATGCGGTGGTCGAGAACGGCGTCTGGGTGCGCCAGGAGCCAGTGTTCGATTCGCCGATCAACCTTGGCGCGCATTGCGCCAAGGGCGCCGCGCTGCGCGAGCACGGCCACGGCGAATACCGGCTGCGCTACCCGATGAAGCTGGTCAACGGCAAGTACGAACGCATCAGCTGGGACACCGCGCTCGACGAGATCACCGCCAAGCTGAAGGACCTGCGCCAGGCCAGCGGGCCCGATTCGGTCTACTGGATCGGCTCGTCCAAGCACAGCAACGAGCAGTCCTACCTGCTGCGCAAGTTCGTGAGCTTCTGGGGCAGCAACAACTGCGACCACCAGGCGCGCATCTGCCACTCGACCACCGTTGCCGGCGTCGCGAACACATGGGGCTACGGCGCCATGACCAATTCGTACAACGACATGCGCGGCTCCAAGGTGGCGATGTACATCGGCTCCAACGCCGCCGAAGCCCACCCGGTCAGCATGCTGCACATGCTCCATGCCAAGGAGCATGGCTGCAAGATGATCGTGGTCGACCCGCGCTTCACGCGCACCGCGGCCAAGGCCGACGAGTACGTGCGCATCCGCTCGGGCTCCGACATCGCCTTCCTGTTCGGCATCCTGCACCACATCTTCAAGAACGGCTGGGAAGACAAGCAGTACATCAACGACCGCGTCTTCGGCATGGACAAGGTGCGCGAGGAAGTGCTGGCCAAGTGGACGCCCGACAAGGTCGAGGAGGCCTGCGGCGTGAAGGAGGCGCAGGTGCTCAAGGTAGCCACCTGGCTCAACGAGAATCGCCCCGGCACCGTCGTATGGTGCATGGGCCAGACGCAGCACACCATCGGCAACGCGATCGTGCGGGCCTCGTGCATCCTGCAGCTCGCGCTCGGCAACGTGGGCAAGTCGGGCGGCGGCACCAACATCTTCCGCGGCCATGACAACGTGCAGGGCGCCACCGACGTGGGTCCGAACCCCGACTCGCTGCCCGGCTACTACGGCATCGTCGAAGGCTCGTGGAAGCACTTCGCCGCCACCTGGGGCGTCGACTTCGAGTGGATCAAGGGCCGCTTCGCGTCGCCCGCGATGATGACGAAGCCCGGCATCACCGTGTCGCGCTGGATCGACGGCGTGCTCGAGAAGAACGAGCTGATCGACCAGGACTCGAACCTGCGCGGCGTGTTCTATTGGGGCCATGCGCCCAACTCGCAGACGCGCGGCCTCGAGATGAAACGCGCCATGGACAAGCTCGACCTGCTCGTGGTGGTCGACCCCTATCCTTCGGCCACCGCGGCCATGGCGGCCATGCCCGGCAACCCCGACGACCTCAACAAGAACCGCGCCGTCTACCTGCTGCCCGCATGCACGCAGTTCGAGACCAGCGGCTCCGTCACGGCGTCGAACCGTTCGATCCAGTGGCGCGAGAAGGTGATCGAGCCGCTGTGGGAAAGCCGCAGCGACCACATGATCATGCAGCAGTTCGCCGATCGCCTGGGCTTCGGCAAGGAACTGAGCAAGAACTACAAGATGCAGAAGGTCAAGGGCATGGACGAGCCCTTGCCCGACGACATCCTGCGAGAGATCAACAAGACCTGCTGGGCCGTGGGCTACACCGGCCAGAGCCCCGAGCGGCTGCAGGCGCACATGCGCAACATGGGCGCCTTCGACGTGCGTACGCTCAAGGTGAAGGCCGGCGTGAAGGACAAGGTCAACGGCTACGACCTCACGGGTGATTACTTCGGCCTGCCGTGGCCCTGCTACGGCACACCCGAGCTCAAGCACCCGGGTTCGCCCAACCTGTACGACACCTCCAGGCACGTGATGGAAGGCGGCGGCAATTTCCGCGCGAACTTCGGCGTGGAGCGCGACGGCAAGAACCTGCTGGCCGAGGATGGCTCGCATTCGCTGGGTGCCGACATCACCACCGGCTACCCCGAACTCGATCACGTGCTGCTCAAGAAGCTGGGCTGGTGGGACGAGCTTACCGAGGCCGAGAAGCCCAAGGCCGAAGGCAAGAACTGGAAGACCGACAGCTCGGGCGGCATGATCCGCGTGTTCATGAAGAACCATGGCTGCCACCCTTTCGGCAATGCCAAGGCGCGCGCGGTGGTCTGGAACTTCCCCGACGCGATTCCGCAGCACCGCGAGCCGCTGTACGGCAACCGGCCCGACCTCATGGCCAAGTATCCGACGCACGACGACAAGATGGCGTTCTGGCGCCTGCCCACGCTCTACAAGAGCGTGCAGCAGAAGAACATCGCCGACAAGGTGGCCGAGAAATTCCCGTACGTGATGACCTCGGGCCGGCTGGTCGAGTACGAGGGCGGCGGCGAGGAAACCCGCTCGAACCCCTGGCTCGCCGAGCTGCAGCAGGAGATGTTCATCGAGATCAACCCCAAGGTCGCGGCCGAGAAGGGCATCCGCAACGGCGAGCGCGCCTGGGTGCACACGCCCACCGGCGCGAAGCTCAACGTGCAGGCCCTGGTGACCGAACGCGTGGGGCCCGACACGGTCTTCATGCCGTTCCACTTCTCGGGCCATTGGCAGGGCGTCGACATGCTCGGCTACTACCCCGCAGGCGCAGCCCCCGTGGTGCGCGGCGAGGCGATCAACACCGCAACGACCTACGGGTACGACAGCGTGACCATGATGCAAGAGACCAAGACCACGGTCTGCAATGTGGAAAAGGCATAAGGAAGCACCATGGCACGAATGAAATTTGTCTGCGACGCGGAACGCTGCATCGAATGCAACGGCTGCGTCACTGCCTGCAAGAACGAGAACGAGGTGCCCTGGGGCGTGAACCGCCGCCGCGTGGTCACGCTCAACGACGGGGTGCCGGGCGAGAAGTCGATCTCGGTGGCCTGCATGCACTGCTCCGACGCGCCCTGCATGGCCGTGTGCCCGGTGCAGTGCTTCTACCGCACCGAAGAAGGCGTGGTGCTGCACGACAAGGACGTGTGCATCGGCTGCGGCTATTGCTCGTACGCCTGCCCGTTCGGCGCGCCGCAATTCCCGTCGCAAGGCACCTTCGGCGTGCGCGGCAAGATGGACAAGTGCACCTTCTGCGCCGGTGGCCCCGAGGCCAACGGCTCCGAAGCCGAGTTCGAGAAATACGGCCGCAACCGGCTCGCCGAAGGCAAGCTCCCGGCCTGCGCCGAGATGTGCTCGACCAAGGCGCTTCTGGCCGGCGACGGCGACGTGGTGGCCGACATCTTCCGCACCCGCGTGGTCCAGCGCGGCAAGGGCGCCGAGGTCTGGGGCTGGGGCACCGCCTACGGCTCGCAGCAGGCTGGCACCCCGCCGGCCGGTGGAGTGCGCAAGTGAAGCGGCCGGGCCTCGTCTTCGCCGGCGTTGCGCTGGTCGCAACGTGCCTGGCGGCCTGCGGCGAGAAGCCGCAGACCAACGCGCAGGGCGTCAAGCACGACGCCGTGCCCTGGAGCGGCACGGGCACCAAGGAGAACGCCGGCACGGTGTTCACCGCGCCCGGCTGGCAGGTCGGCGACAAGACTGCCTGGCAGCAGCAGCTCAAGACCCGCACGCAGAACGGGCAGAACGAATACAACAAAGAGAACTGAAGCGGAGAGCCCATGAAGCAAGCGCTGACCGCTCTCGTTCTTCTTGCCGCGCTGGGTACGGCCTTCGCGCAGGCGCAGCCGCCGGCCGCCCCTGGAACGGCGTCCGCACCCGCGGCACCTGCCGCAACCGCCGCACTGGAACCCGCCGCGGGCGGCATTCGCGGCCAGAACATCTTCGAGGTCAAGCCCGAAGCCAGCGCCGACCCCAATTACGCGAACCAGACCAATGGCGAGCGCATGAAGGTGCAGCCCGGCAACAACGCGCCGATGTGGCGCCAGGTGGGGCAGGGCGTGACCGGCTACAGCAGCCTGCCGAAAAGCCAGGCGCCCGAGGCCGGCAACCTGATCCAGCCGTTCGTGCAGTACCCCGGTTCGCGCTTCACCAATGCCGGCGAAGCCTGGCGCCAGGTGCGCAACGACTGGATCATTCCCTACGGCGCGGCACTGCTGTTCGTCGTGCTGCTGGCGCTGGCCATCTTCTATTTCACGCGCGGTCCCATCCGCCTGCATGGCCAGGAAACCGGCCGCAAGATCGAGCGCTTCACGCCGTTCGAGCGGGCCACGCACTGGTCGAACGCCATCGCGTTCGTCACGCTCGCGATCTCCGGCCTCGTGATGGCTTTCGGCAAGTTCTTCCTGATGCCGTGGATGGGCGCTTCGCTCTTCGGCTGGATTGCCTACGCGCTCAAGAACGTCCATAACTTCGTCGGGCCGCTGTTCGTGGTGACGATCGTGCTCATGGTCTTCACTTTCATTCGCGACAACCTGCCGCGCGCCAGCGACCTCCAATGGCTCGCGCGCTTCGGCGGCCTGTTCGGCGGCAAGGAAGTGCCGTCGCACCGCTTCAATGCGGGCGAGAAGATGGTCTTCTGGGGCGGCGTGCTGTTCCTCGGATCCATCGTCATCGGCTCGGGGCTCTTCCTGGACAAGCTGCTGCCGGGCTTCGTCTACACGCGCGGCGAGATGCAGGTGGCGCACATGGTCCACGGCATCGCAACCCTGCTGATGATCGCGATGATCATGGGCCACATCTACATCGGCACGCTCGGCATGACGGGCGCCTACAAGGCCATGCGCACCGGCTACGTCGACGAGACCTGGGCCAGGGAGCATCACGAACTCTGGTACGACGACATCGCCGCGGGCAAGATCCCTGCGCAGCGCACGGTGCCGGCCGGCTTGGCCACGGCACCGGCCGCGCGGCCCGTGAGACCCGCCGAAGGAACACCCTCATGAAGCTGCCGTTGAATCTCTCTTGCGCATCGCTGCTGGTGCTCGCGCTGGCCGCGCCCGCGGCATGGGCCAAGCTGCCGCCGCCGTCCGCCACTCCCGAGGCCAAGGCCAAGGCCGCCGAAGCCGCCGCCAAGACCGCCTGGAACGGCAAGGTCGATGCCTACAAGCTCTGCCAGGCGCAGGACCGCGTCGCGGCCAAGTACCGCGCCAGCGCCACCGCGGCCGGCAAGCCGGTGCCGCCAGCGCCTGCCACGCCGCCCTGCGCCGACCCTGGCCCCTTTGCCTTCACGCCACCGGCGGAAGCCAAGCCCATCGAGGCTGCGGGCGCGCACTCGCCGGCCACCACGGCCGCATCGCCGCCCAGCACCACGCAGCCTGCCGCCACCACCAATCCGACGCCGAAGGCGCAGTGACGACGCCGCTGCCGTTACCGCTTCCGCGTCTCACCCAGGCCCGCGCCGCGCTGACGCGCGAGGTCGAGGTTGTCGACGAGCATGGCGCGCGCGGCACCGTCTCCATTCCCGCCGAGCGCGACCTCACGGTGTACGTGGACCGGCGCGAACTCGTCACGCTGATGACGCTCGGCGCCCAGCCCGAACTGCTGGTGCTGGGCTATCTGCTGAACCAGCGCCTGATCGAAGCGGCCAGCGACGTCGAGTCGGTCACGGTCGACTGGGAGGTCGGCGCCGCTGCGGTCAAGACGCATGCGGGCATCGACCGCATCGAAGAGCGCACCGCCAAGAAAGTGGTGACCACCGGCTGCGGCCAGGGCAGCGTGTTCGGCGACCTGATGGCCGACATCGACAAGCTCCAGCTGCCGCCCACGCGCATGACGCAGGCGCAGCTCTATGCGCTGGTCAACGCGATCCGGCTTCAGGAGAGCACCTACAAGTCGGCCGGCTCGGTGCACGGCTGCGCGCTGTTCACGCTCGAGCCCGGCGGCACCGAGGCCACGATGCACTCCTTCGTGGAAGACGTGGGCCGCCACAACGCCATCGACACCATCGCGGGCTGGTGCGCCATGCAGCCGCCCGGCGCGCTGGCCGGCGACCGCGTCTTCTACACCACCGGCCGGCTCACGAGCGAGATGGTGATCAAGTCGGCGCAGATGGGCGTGCCGATCGTGGTTTCGCGCAGCGGCATCACGCAGATGGGCCACGAGGTGGCAACGCGCGTGGGCCTGTGCGCCATCGGCCGCGCGACCAACCGACACTTCGTCTGCTACGCGGGCGTCGACCGGCTGGTGCTGCAGCCGGAACTCGCGCGCCGCAATCCGGCCTAAGGCCTTTCACCCTACTCGCGGTAAGCCCCTGAAAGGCCCCGGTGCACGCGCGTCGGCTATCGTCTCGCCCATGAATGCCTCCTTCCGCCTTGGCTGGCGCACCCTGTGGCGCGATCTGCGCGCCGGCGAACTGCGCCTCTTGATCGTTGCCGTTGTGCTGGCCGTGGCCGCGCTCACGGCGGTCGGCTTCTTTGCCGACCGGCTGAAGGGAGGCCTGCAGCGCGATGCGCGGCAGCTGCTCGGCGGCGATGCGGTGGTCGTGAGCGACAACCCCACGCCTGCGACCTTCATCGCGCAGGCCCGCGCATTCGGACTCGAAGGCACTGGCACCTATGGCTTTCCGACCATGGCGCGGGCCGACGATGCCCAAGGCGGAGCGAGCAAGCTGGTGGCCCTGAAGGCCGTGACCGCGGGCTATCCGCTGCGCGGCAACCTGCAGACCGCAATCGCCCCCGATGCGCCCGGCAGCATCACGCGCGACATTCCGCCGGCGGGCGAGGTCTGGGTCGATGCCTCGCTGCTGGATTCGCTCGCGCTCAAGGTGGGGGACATGCTTCTTCTTGGCGACAGCGGTTTGCGCATCGGGCGCGTGATTACCCTGGAGCCGGATCGGGGGGCGGGGTTCATGAGTTTCTCGCCGCGCGTGATGCTCAACCAGGTGGACGTGCCTCGCACCGGCCTCGTGCAGCCTGCGAGCCGTGTCGGCTACCGCTATGCCGTGGCGGGCGAGAACGCGGCCGTCAAGCGCTTTTCCGACTGGGCCGAGGCCACCATCAAGAAGGGCGAGATGCGCGGCGTGCGGCTCGACTCCTTCGAAGGCGGGCGGCCCGAGATGCGCCAGACCCTGGACCGCGCCGAGAAATTCCTGAGCCTGGTTGCACTGCTCGCGGCGCTGCTGTCGGCCGTGGCGGTGGCGCTGGCCGCGCGCGGCTTCGCGGCCAGCCATCTCGACGACTGCGCCATGCTGCGCGTGCTCGGCCAGAGCCAGCGCACCATTGCGCTGGCCTATTCGTTCGAGTTTGCCGTCGTCGGCATCGTGGCCAGCAGCCTCGGCGTGGTGATCGGTTTCGGCGTGCACTACGTGTTCGTGGTGCTCCTTGCGGGGCTGGTGGAAGCGGCGCTGCCCGCGGCCACCCTGTGGCCCGTGGCCTTCGGCCTGGGCATGGGGCTCACGCTGCTGTTCGCCTTCGGCCTGCCGCCGGTGCTGCAGCTGGCGCGGGTGCCCCCGCTGCGCGTGATCCGGCGCGACGTCGGCGGGCTCAAGCCCGCGTCGCTCGCGGTGCTGGGCATTGGCGTGGCCGGCTTCGCGGCCCTGCTGATCGCGGCCAGCAGCGACCTGAAACTGGGCCTGATCGCCGTCGGCGGCTTCGCGGGCGCGGTGGCCGTGTTCGCACTGCTGAGCTGGCTCGCGGTGAAGGTGCTGCGCCGCAGCGTCAATGAAAGCACCGCGCCGCGCTGGCTGGTGCTGGCCACGCGCCAGATCTCGGCGCGGCCGGCCTACGCGGTGGTGCAGGTCAGCGCGCTGGCCGTGGGCTTGCTCGCACTGGTGCTGCTGGTGCTGCTGCGCACCGACCTCGTCGCGAGCTGGCGCAAGGCCACGCCGCCCGATGCGCCGAACCGCTTCGTGATCAACGTCATGCCCGACCAGAGCACCGCGTTCCAGAAGTCGCTGCGCGATGCCGGCGTGCGCAAGTTCGACTGGTATCCGATGATCCGCGGCCGCCTGGTGGCCGTCAACGACAAGCCGGTGTCGCCCGACGACTACGTGGAAGACCGCGCCAAGCGCCTGGTGGACCGCGAGTTCAACCTCAGCAACAGCGTGGAGGCGCCGGCGCACAACAGCATCGTGGCCGGCGCATGGAAGCCCGATGCGCCGGGCGAAGTGAGCGTGGAAGAAGGCCTGGCCGAGACGCTCGGCCTCAAGCTCGGCGACGTGCTGCGCTTCGACATCGGCGGCATGCAGAACGATGCGCGCATCACCTCGCTGCGCAAGGTCGACTGGGGCTCGATGCATGCGAACTTCTTCGTGATGTACACCGTGGCCGCGCTGCCCGACGTGCCGGTGACCTACATGGGCGCCTTCCGCGCGCCCGAGACGCGCGGCTTCGACAACGCGCTGGTGCGCAGCTACCCCAACGTGACCAACGTCGACATGAGCGCCACCATCAACCAGGTGCAGCGCGTGCTCGACCAGGTGATCCGCGCGGTCGAGTTCCTGTTCGGCTTCACGCTCGCGGCGGGGCTGGTGGTGCTGTTCGCCGCAGTCACCGCCACGCGCGAGGAGCGCGCGCGCGAGTTCGCCGTGATGCGCGCGGTGGGCGCGCGGGCCAGCCTGCTGCGCCAGGTGCAGCGCGCCGAGCTGGCGGGCGTGGGCCTGCTGGCGGGCTTCCTCGCAAGCATCGTGGCCTCGGCCATCGGCTGGGGCCTTGCACGCTACGTGTTCGACTTCACCTGGACGGCGTCGCCCATCGTGCCGATTGCCGGCGCGCTCGCGGGCGCGGTGCTGGCGCTGGCGGCGGGCTGGTGGGGCTTGCGCGACGTGCTGCGCAGGCCGGTGGTCGACACGCTGCGGCGCGCGGCGGAATAGATTTTTCCTTCCGCGGGGGCGAAGAGGGCGGGGAATGCAATACATTCCCCGGCCCTGCAATCATTCATTCGTTGAGAAGAAACCCCCTCCATGCGCTTGGCGTCATTCCAGATCACCAACTTTCGCTCGATCAACGACAGCGGCTCCATCGATACCCCACAGATCACGGCGATCCTCGGTCGAAATGACAGCGGCAAATCGAACCTGCTGCGCGCGCTGCACAGCCTGAACCCGGCCGAGGGCCTGGCCGAACTCAGCCCGGTCAAGGACTTTCCGCGGCATCGCCGCCTCGAGGAATGCCAGGACGACACGCCGGTCGTCGCGACGCGCTGGGCCCTCGAAGACAGCGAGCGGGCCGAGCTGGCGCAGATGCTTCCGCGCGCGGCCAACGTGCGCCACGTCACGGCGGGCCGGGGCTACGGCACGGCGCGCTGGAGCGGCCTCGAAGGACTCGGCGACCTCTCGCTCGACGTGTCCGACATCAAGGGCAAGGTCCGCAAGATCGTGCCCGCGGTGAAGGCCGCGGCCGAGAAGCTCGCCGACGACGCGCGCGCGACGCTGGAGCAGGCGGCCGACGCCTTCGACGCCGCGATGATCCTGAGCCCCGACTACATCCGGTGGTCGGCAGGTGCGGTGGCGGCGCTGCAGTCGCTGCGCCAAGCCATGGCCGCCGCGGATGCCGAACTCAGCGACAAGCAGGAGCAGATGCTCGTCGAGCTCGAGGAGATGGCCCGCGCTATCGCCAACGACACGCCGGCGCTTGCAAGGGCGAAGCAGTGGGTGCTCGACAAGCTGCCCCGGTTCATTTACGTGGACGAGTACCCGGCGCTGCCCGGCCGGCAGAACATTGCCGAGCACCTCGCGCGCAAGGGCTGGGGGCAAGCCGCGCCGGAGCAGCGCAACTTCGAGAAGCTCTGCAAGGTCGCGGGGCTCGATCCGCAGCAGCTGCAGGACCTGCTGGAGAAGAACGACCAGGCCACGCGCAACCAGCTCGCCAACCGCGCCGGCTCCGTCGTCACCGCCGAGATCCGCCGGCTCTGGAAGGACCGCGAGCTCAAGGTCCGCTTCAACCTGGACGGGCCGTACATGGACACGCTGGTGTCCGACCCGAACCGCGCCTACGACGTGGAAGTGAACCTCGACGAGCGCAGCCGCGGCTTCCAGTGGTTCTTCTCGTTCTACGTCACCTTCTTCGCGGACACGAAGGGTGCCGGCGATGCCGTCCTGCTGCTGGACGAGCCCGGCCTGCATCTGCATGCGCGCTCGCAGGCCGACCTGCTCGCGCACTTCGAGCAGGATTTCGCCAATCAGATCATCTACACCACGCACTCGCCGTTCATGGTGCCTGTGCACCGGCCCGACGCGGTGCGCACGGCCAGCATGAGCGAAGCCGCCGGCACCACCGTGAGCAACAAGGCCGAGGGTGATGCGCGCACGCTCTATCCGCTGCAGGTGGCGCTTGCGCTGAGCCGAATGGCGGGCGAGGCCGCGAAGCCGCAGTCAAAGGAGAGTACGGCGCGCGTCGCGGTGCCATCGCGCGAGGTCAGCGAGCCGGTGGCGAGTCTTCCTTGCTGAGCGGGGCGTCACAAAAAAACGGTGGATCTTCCTGTCCAATAGCGGCATGGACTATCCACCGAACGAGCTCGCAGAGCGCCTGACCGAACTCGAGATCAAGTCGAGCTATGCCGAGGACCTGCTGGAGCAGCTCAACATGACGATCTACCGGCAACAGCAGCAGATCGACAGTCTGATCCTGCAGGTCACCCAGCTCAAGCAGCAAAGCCAGAACGCGGGGCAGGAGGGGGCGGCGCGCAACTTGCGCGACGAGCTGCCGCCGCATTATTGAGTGCCTTGTTCGGGGGGCGCTCCCGCCGACGGGGTACCTTGCTCCGCGAATGTCCCCCGCCTTCGGCTCCTCCTTTATTTCGCTGCGCAAGGCACCCCATCGGCGGGATCGTTATGCAGAGCGGTCGTTGATCAGCGGTACACCAGCAGCGTGCCCTGGTGCACAGGGCATCGGGTGCTCCCCGCAGCGAAATAAAGGAGGAGGCCGAAGGCCGGGGGACATTCGCGGAGGGGAGTACCCGGTGGCCTGTGCACGTGCCCCGAACAAGAACAGCAGCGTCCCGAACAGCAGCGCCCAAAACAAGATCAACCGTGCGAATGCCAGAGCACCGCAAAGAAGTGGCAGGTGCTGCCCGCCAGCACGAACAGGTGCCACACCGAATGGGCAAAGCGCACCTTGTTGTCGAACAGGAAGACCACCGCACCCGCGGTGTAGAACAGCCCGCCGGCCACGAGCCAGCCCAGGCCCGCGGGTGACATGCGCTCGTACAGCGGCACCGCTGCCATCAGCGCCATCCATCCCATCGCCACGTAGAGCCCGGTCGACCACAGCGGATGCCGCAGCCGGTTGAACAGCTTGGCGCCCACGCCGAGCGCCGCCGCGGCGCAGATGCAGCCGAACAGCGTCCAGCCCCAGGGCCCGCGCAGCACGCCGAAGAGAAACGGCATGTAGCTGCCCGCGATGAAGAGGTAGATGGCCGCGTGGTCGAGCCGGTTGAACCATGCCTTGGCCCGGCCCATCGGCAGTGCGTGGTACAGCGTGGAGATCAAATACAGCACGATGGCCGTGCCGGCAAAGAGCGAGGCGCCGACCACGCTCGCGGCCTGGCCGCTCTGCGAGGCGCTGTAGACCAGGATCGGCAGCGACGCCACGGCCAGCAGCAGGCCGAGGCCGTGGCTCAACGCATTGAAGATCTCTTCGAGCGCGGTCTGGGCGCGGACCGCAGACACCGGTTTGCTGGAAGTCATGCTATTTCACCTTTACTTGACCTGCTGCTTGCCGAGCTTGCGCGCCAGCGTGCGCCGGTGCATGCCGAGCCGCCGCGCGGTTTCGGAAATGTTGAAGCCGGTCTCGGCCAGCATCTCGTGGATGCGCTCCCATTCGAGCGTCTTGATCGAGGTCGAGCGGTTGGTCAGCTCCACCTCCGTGGTGCCGGTGGCGCGGCCGAAGGCGGCCTCGATGTCGTCGGTGTTCGATGGCTTGGCCAGGTAGTGGCAGGCGCCGAGCTTGATGGCTTCGACAGCCGTGGCAATGCTGGCAAAGCCGGTCAGCACCACGATCAGCATCTTCGGGTTGTGCCGGTGCAGCATCTGCACGCAGGCCAGGCCCGAGGCCTCGCCGTTGAGCTTCAGGTCGACCACCGCATAGCCGGGCGAATGGGCCTGCAGCAGCGCCTCGACCTCGTCGGCATTGGTGGCGTGCGTGACCGCATAGCCGCGGCGCTCGAACGACTTGCCGAGCGTGCGCGCGAAGGCCGCGTCGTCCTCGACGATCAGCAGCTGGCGTTCGGCTTCGGTGGTTTCCGTCATGGCCTTGCGTTTCGATCGATGATGGTGTCGGCGGCGCCGATGGCCTGGGTCTCTTCGTCCTCGTCTTCCTCTTCGAGCACGACCGCCGCAAGCGGCAGCGTGATGGCCACGATGGCGCCGCCCTCGGGCCGGTTGTGCACCGCCACGCGGCCGCCCAGGGTGCGCGCCACGTTGACCACCAGGAACAGCCCGAGCCCGCCGCCCGGGCGGCCCTTGCTCGACTGGTAGGGCTTGCCGAACTCCTTCAGGATGGACGGCAGGAAGCCCGGGCCTGCATCGGTGACCGTGAGGGTCAGCGCGTCGGCGTCGTGCGCCACTTCGAAGCGCAGCCAGTGCGGCGAGGCTTCCAGCGCATTGTCGAGCACGTTGCAGATCATCTGCTTGAGCGCCGAGTCGGAGACCATGGGCAGGTCCTGGCCAAAGCGGTTCTCGTAGTCGAACTCTTCGACCGGACGCGTGCTGCGCCATTCCTCGACCAGTTCGTCGAGGAAGGTGCGGACGGTGGTTTCTTCCGACGATTCGCCGCGCGCCTCGCCGGCCGACAGCAGGATGCCGCTCACGATGCTCTTGCAGCGCTGGATCTGCAGCTCCATCTCGGCCACCTCGGTCAGCAGCTCGGGGTCGGAGCTGAAATGCGGCAGGCGGCGCCAGTCGCCGAGGATCACGGCCAGCGTGGCAAGCGGCGTGCCCAGTTCGTGCGCGGCGCCCGAGGCCAGCAGCCCCATGCGCACGATGTGCTCCTCTTCCGATGCACGCTGGCGCAGGTCGGCCAGCCGTGCGTCGCGTGCGCGCAGGTTGCGGCTGATGCGCGTGATGAACACCACCAGCAGCGCGGCGTTGAGCGCGAAGCAGATCAGCATGCCCTGCACATAGGGGCTCCAGAGACCGCGGTCGTGGTCGAGCGGCAGTGCGAGGGGGCGCGAGAAGAGCGCCAGCCCCGCAAAGCAGAGGCTGGTGACGACCACGATGGTCCAGGTCGACCAGGCCTTGAGCAGCACCGCGCCCAGGATGACCTGCAGCAGGTACAGGAAGACGAAGGGATTGGTGGCGCCGCCGCTCAGGTAGAGCTGGGCGGTGAGCGTGGCCACGTCGACCAGCAGCGCGAGAAAGAGCTCGCCGTTGGTCACGCGGCGCGGGCTGCGCGAGCGCAGCAGGCTCACGCCGTTGAAGAGCGCGAGGCAGGTCAGCACCTGCAGCATGTGCTCCAGCGGCAGCCGGATGCCGAAGCCGTAGTGCACGACGAGGATGGTGGCGACCTGCCCGACCACCGCGAACCAGCGCAGCTGGATCAGCTGCTGCATGTTCTTGTGGCCGGTGGCGTTGTCCAGGCTTGCCACGCCCGCGCGCGGCGGATGCAGTTCCCCCGCGACCGCGACGGCTTCAGTCGCGGCGGGCATCGGGGCGGGCGGTGGCGTCGGCATGGGCCGTATTTTCGCCTGTGCCGCCATCGGCCCCGCCGGCGCGCCGGCGCCCCTCGCGCCAGCCGAACCAGGCTGCGCCCAGGACCATCAGCGCAAGGCCGTACCAGGTGATCGCATAGACCAGGTGGCTGTTGGGAAAGGCAATGACCGTGAGGCCCGCGGCCGGCCAGGCGGGGGCCGCGCCGGGCGGGGAGGGCGCGGCCTCGGCATCGACGAAGTACGGTGCCGCGTCGTCGAGGCCGCGCGCCGCGGCAATGGCCTGCACGTCGCGCGAGAACCAGCGATCGGCGGCCGGTTCGTTCCGGCGCAGGAAGCCGCCCTTGGGCTCGCTGATGCGCAGGAGGCCGGTCACGGTGGTTTCGCCCTGGGGCTCGGTGGCTGCGCGGGCGGCGCGGTCGCGCGCCTCGGGCGGCACGAAGCCCCGGTTGACCAGCACGATGCTGCCGTCGGCGGCCTGCAGCGGCGTCAGCACCCAGAAGCCGGCGCCGAGCCGGGTGCTGGCCTGAACCAGGGTTTCCTTGTCGTGGAGGAAGCGGCCGGCGATGCGCACGCGGCGGTATTCGTCGGCGGCCGCGCTCACCTGCGGCCAGCGCTCGCGTCCGGGCGCTTCGGAGGCCGGGGCATGCACGCGCTGCTCGACGCGGGCGATGAGATCGAGCTTCCAGGCCCGGCGCTCGACCTGCCAGGTGCCGAGCGCGAAGAAGCCGGCAAAGGCAAGGGCCGCACAGACCGCCAGAGCCACCCGGGCCGCCGCGCCTCGCTGGCGGCCGGCCGGTGTGTCGTCGTGGGTGCTGGGGTCTGGCGGCGGGGACGTCAAGGCATGTTCTTCATGTCGTGCACCGACATCGGCATCATGTTGGCGTTCATGTGGTACATGACCCAGAGCGATCCGGCCAGCGTGATGACGACGAGCACGATCGTGAAGATCAGCGCCAGCATGTTCCAGCCGCTCTCGGACTTGGCGTCCATGTGCAGGAAATAGATCATGTGGACCACGATCTGCACCGCGGCAAAGCCCAGGATCACAAGCGAGGTGGTGCTCGTCTTGCCGAGCACGTTGCCCATGACGAGCCAGAAGGGAATCGCGGTCAGGATCACGGCCAGCACGAAGCCGGTCATGTAGCCCTTGAAGGTGCTGTGGCTCACGGGGCCATCGTCGTGATGATCGTCGTGCGCATCGTGTGCGCCATGGCCGTGCGCTGCGTTTTCGGTGTGGGCGTTGCTCATGCCATCGATCCCATGAGATAGACGAAGGTGAAGACGCCGATCCACACCACGTCCAGGAAGTGCCAGAACATCGACAGGCACATCAGGCGGCGGCGGTTGGCGGCGGTGAAACCGTGCTTGGGCAGCTGGAACATCAGCACGACGAGCCACACGATGCCGAAGGTCACGTGCAGGCCGTGGGTGCCCACCAGTGCGAAGAATGACGACAGGAACGCGCTGCGCTGCGGGCCCGCGCCTTCGTGCAGCAGGTGCGCGAACTCATAGAGCTCCAGGCCGATGAAGCCCGCGCCCAGGAGGCCCGTGATAGCCAGCCAGGCCAGCGTGCCGCCCATGCGCTTTCTCTGCATCTCGAGCACCGCAAAGCCATAGGTGATCGACGACAGCAGCAGCAGCGAGGTGTTGACCGCCACCAGCGGCAGGTCGAACAGGTCGGCGCCCGAAGGGCCGGCCGCGTAGCTGCGGCCGAGCACGCCGTACACCGCGAACAGGCAGGCGAAGATGAGGCAGTCGCTCATCAGGTAGAGCCAGAAGCCGAGCAGCGTGCCGTTTTCGGGGTGGTGGTCGTTGCCGACGTGGAACAGCTCGAACACGGGCGGCTTGCCCGTGGCGTCGCTGTGGGCGCCGGCCTGGGCGTGATGGCCCGCGGGAGAGTGGAGGGCGGTGGTATCAGACATGGGCTGCTGCCAGGAGGCGGGTGCGCTCGGCCTCGGTGCGAACGACTTCTTCCGCGGGGATGTGGTAGTCGCGCTTGTAGTTGAAGGTGTGGATGATGACGGCTGCCAGCATGGCGAAGAACGCCACGCCCGCCACCAGCCACATCTGCCAGATCAGCGCAAAGCCGCAGGCCCCGGCCAGGGCCGCGATGATGAAGCCTGCGGCCGTGTTCTTGGGCATGTGGATGGGCGTGAAGCCGTCGACCGGGCGGGCGTAGCCGCGGCGCTTCATGTCGGTCCAGGCATCGTTGTCGTGGATGCGCGGCGTGAACGCGAAGTTGTAGGCCGGCGGCGGCGACGAGGTCGACCATTCGAGCGTGCGGCCGTTCCACGGGTCGCCCGTGGTGTCGCGCAGCGAGTCGCGGCGGATGTAGCTCACCACCAGCTGGATCAGGAACGAGGCGATGCCCAGCGCGATCAGCACCGCGCCGAAGGCCGCAACCTGGAACCAGATCTGCAGCGACATGTCCTGGAAGTGGCTCATGCGGCGCGTGACGCCCATCAGGCCCAGCACATACAGCGGCATGAACGCGAACCAGAAGCCCACGATCCAGAACCAGAACGAGCACTTGCCCCAGAACGGGTCGAGCTTGTAGCCGAAGGCCTTCGGGAACCAGTAGGTGATGCCTGCCAGCATGCCGAACAGCACGCCGCCGATGATCACGTTGTGGAAGTGGGCGATCAGGAACAGGCTGTTGTGCAGCACGAAGTCGGCCGGGGGCACCGCGAGCAGCACGCCCGTCATGCCGCCGATCACGAAGGTGATCATGAAGCCGATGGTCCACATCATGGGCAACTCGAAGCGGATGCGGCCGCGGTACATGGTGAAGAGCCAGTTGAAGATCTTCGCGCCCGTCGGGATCGAGATGATCATCGTCGTGATGCCGAAGAACGAGTTCACGCTGGCACCGGAGCCCATGGTGAAGAAGTGGTGCAGCCACACGAGGTACGACAGGATCGTGATCACCACCGTGGCGTAGACCATCGAGGCGTAGCCGAAAAGGCGCTTGCCGCTGAAGGTGGACACCACTTCCGAGAAGATGCCGAAGGCCGGCAGGATCAGGATGTAGACCTCGGGGTGGCCCCAGATCCAGATCAGGTTCACGTACATCATGGCGTTGCCGCCGAGGTCGTTCGTGAAGAAGTTGGTGCCGACGTAGCGGTCCAGCGACAGCAGCGCGAGCACGGCCGTGAGCACCGGGAAGGCGGCCACGATCAGCACGTTGGTGCACAGGGCCGTCCAGGTGAACACCGGCATCTTCATCATCGTCATGCCGGGCGCGCGCATCTTCACGATGGTGGCCAGCAGGTTGACGCCCGACAGCAGCGTGCCGACCCCTGCGATCTGCAAGGACCAGATGTAGTAGTCCACCCCCACGTCGGGGCTGAAGAGAATGCCCGACAGCGGCGGGTAGGCGAGCCAGCCGGTCTTGGCGAATTCACCCACGAAGAGCGACGCCATCACGAGGCCGGCGCCGAAGGTGGTCATCCAGAAGCTGAAGTTGTTCAGGAACGGGAAGGCCACGTCGCGCGCGCCGATCTGCAGCGGCACCACGAAGTTCATGAGGCCCGTGACCAGCGGCATGGCCACGAAGAAGATCATGATCACGCCGTGGGCGGTGAAGATCTGGTCGTAGTGGTGCGGCGGCAGGAAGCCGGCGTTGTCGCCGAAGGCGATGGCCTGCTGGGCCCGCATCATGATGGCGTCGGAGAAGCCGCGCAGCAGCATCACCAGGCCAAGGATGATGTACATGATGCCGATCTTCTTGTGGTCGATGCTGGTGATCCAGTCGCGCCACAGCACGCCCCACACCTTGTAGTAGGTGATGGCGCCCAGCAGTGCGAGGCCGCCGAGGACGACCGCGATGAAGGTGCCGATCAGGATCGGCTCATGGTAGGGAATCGCCTCCCAGGTGAGGCGGCCGAAGATGAGCTTCGTCAGGTCAAGGTTCTCGAACATCGTCATTCTTCGGTGGTGCACATCGCCGTGACGTACTTGCGCTTGGGCGAATTGGTGAGGGTGTCAGCCTGCCAGGCCTGCCTGGTGGCGATGTTGAACGCGCCGGGCTTGCCCAGTCCGCCGTCCGCGTCGATGGCCATCATTTCCTTCATGCACATCTTGTTGCGGTCGACACAGAGATTGAGGATGGCGTCGTACAGGTCGGGGGCCACTGCGGCGTAGTGCCGCACCGGCTCGCGCTCGCTCGGCACTTCGAGCTTCTTGTACTGCTCGCGCGTGAGTTCGCCGTCCTTGCCGGCCTTGACCTTCTGCACCCACTGGTCGAAGTCGGTGTTGCTCAGGCCGTGGAACTTGAAGCGCATGCCGGAGAAGCCGGCGCCGCTGTAGTTGGCCGAGAAGCCCTCGAACTCGCCCGGCTTGTTGATGACCGCGTGCAGCTTGGTTTCCATGCCCGGCATGGCGTAGATCTGGCCGGCCAGCGCAGGAATGAAGAAGGAGTTCATCACCGAGGAGGCCGTGATCTTGAAAGTGATCGGCCGGTCGACCGGCGCGGCCATTTCGTTCACCGTGGCAAAGCCCTGCTCGGGGTAGATGAAGAGCCACTTCCAGTCGAGCGCCACCACTTCGACCACCAGCGGCTTGGCCTCGGCGGGAATCGGGCGCTCGGCGTCGAGCCGGCTGAGCGGGCGGTACGGGTCGAGCGTGTGGGTGCTGATCCAGGTGATGGCGCCCAGCGCGATGATGATCAGGAGCGGCGCGGCCCAGATCGCGAGCTCGAGCTGGGTGGAATGGTCCCAGTCGGGGCTGTAGTCGGCCTCCTTGTTCGACTGGCGGTAGCGCCAGGCAAAGAAGAGGGTCAGCGCGATCACCGGAATGATGATGATCAGCATCAGCACGGTGGAGACGACGATGAGGCGTCCCTGCTGGTTGGCGATGTCGCCGGAAGGGTTCATGAGCACCGTGTTGCAGCCTGCCAGCAAGGCAAGCGGAAGCAACAGGGGCCATCGGCGAAGAGATTTGAGGGTGGGCATGCCGAAAGAAAGAAGTGCGTGGGCTGCGCAAAGACTCCACAATCTACGACCAAAGGCTTCTGCCGCCTATTGGACGTTTTGTCCTATGGCGGGAATCCTCATTCGGTGAGACGCTTGGACCCTGTTCAATGGTCTACCTTGGTCACTGCCGGTGACACCCGAATTAAAAAACGCAATGACGACGACGTCCAGCATCAGTCCGCAAGGCGCACAGCCTGTGCCGAACACGTCCGAAAACGACGCCCGGCAGGGCGGCGAACATTCACACATCGCGCCGGGCGAGATCGCCGTGGGCGTGATCATCGGCCGGGCGTCGGAATATTTCGATTTCTTCGTCTACGGCATTGCCTCGGTGCTGGTGTTCCCGGCGGTCTTCTTTCCGTTCGAGGCGCGTCTGGAGGGAACCCTCTACGCCTTCGTGGTTTTTTCCTTCGCGTTCATTGCGCGGCCGTTCGGAACTGTCATTTCAATGGCCATCCAGCGACGCTTCGGGCGGGAAGCCAAGCTGACCATTGCGCTGTTCGTGCTGGGAACCTCTACCGCCGGCATCGCCTTCCTGCCGGGCTACGCGAGCCTCGGGTTCACGTCGATCGTGCTGCTGTCGGTGTTCCGCTTCGCCCAGGGCCTGGCGCTCGGCGGCTCGTGGGACGGCCTGCCGTCGCTGCTGGCGCTCAATGCGCCGGAAAACCGCCGCGGCTGGTACGCCATGCTGGGCCAGCTGGGCGCGCCGCTCGGATTTTTCGTGGCCAGCGCGCTGTTCGCCTACCTCTATGCCAACCTGCCGTCCAAGGACTTCCTCGACTGGGGCTGGCGCTACACCTTCTACGTGGCTTTCGCGATCAACGTGGTGGCGCTGTTCGCGCGCCTGCGGCTGGTGGCTACCGAAGAATATTCCCGCCTGCTCGAAGAGCGCGAGCTGCAGCCCACCAGCGTGGTCGAGCTGACCCGCTCGCAGGGCGCCAACCTGCTGATCGGCGCGTTCGCGGCGCTGGCCAGCTATGCGCTGTTCCACCTGATCACGGTGTTCCCGCTGTCGTGGATCACGCTGTACTCCGACCAGTCGATCACCGAGTTCCTGGTGGTGCAGATGATCGGCGCGGTGTTCTGCGCCGGCGGCATCGTGGCCTCGGGCCTGGTTGCCGACCGCGTGGGCCGGCGTTTCACGCTGGGCGGGCTGGCCGCGATGATCGCGGTGTTCAGCGGCTTTGCGCCCACGCTGCTCGACGGCGGCCGCATCGGGCAGGACATCTTCATCCTGCTGGGCTTCGTGCTGCTGGGCCTCTCGTACGGCCAGGCGGCGGGCGCCGTGACTTCGAACTTCGAGCCCAAGTACCGCTACACCGGCGCCGCGCTCACGGCCGACCTGGCCTGGCTCATCGGTGCCGCCTTCGCGCCGCTGGTGGCGCTGGGGCTGTCGGCGAATTTCGGGCTGGCCTATGTCAGCGTCTACCTGCTGTCCGGTGCGGTCGGCACGCTGGCGGCGCTGGGGCTCAACCGGGCGCTGGTGCGCGACTGAAGAGGCGGATCGCAGCCGTTTCTCCAAAAGGGGCCGCTGGGCCCCTTTTTGTTTTCCGGTGCACGGGGCTTAGGATCACCCCATGTTCACCGCCGCCATCTTCGACATGGACGGGCTGCTGATCGATTCGGAGCGGCCCATCATGGCCGCCTGGATCGAAGCGGCCCGCACGCTCGACATCGAGCTTTCGCACGCCCAGTACCTGCAATGCGTGGGGCTGGCCATGGGCGAATCGAAGCAGATCCTTGCGGCGCTGCTCGGCGGCATGGCCGCCTACCAGCACGCGGCGACGCAAGTGACCGCCGCGCTGCAGCTGGAGCGCGCCGACGGCGACGCCCGGCCACTCTTTCCCATCAAGCCCGGCGCGGCCGAGTTGCTCGCTGCCTTGCGCGGACGCGGCACACGCTGCGCGGTCGCCTCGTCGTCCGCGCGCGGCCAGATCGCGGCCTGCCTCGGCAGCCTCGACGTGCTCCATCACTTCGAGGCCTTCGCAGGCGGCGACGAGGTGGCGCGCGCCAAGCCCGATCCCGCGCTCTACCTGCTCGCGGCGGAGCGCCTGGGCGTGGACCCGGCGGAATGCGTGGCCTTCGAGGACAGCGAGAACGGCGCCAAGGCCGCGCTGGCGGCGGGCCTTCGGGTCGTGATCGTGCCGGACCTCAAGCATCCGCCCGCCGCGATCGTCGAGCGGGCATTCCATGTGCTCGACTCGCTGCACGAGGCCATCGCTCACGTGCCGCGCTGGTTCCCCGTGCCGCTGGAGAGGCTCGCGTAGTCCGGAGTCAGAGCACTTCGTCGCGCAGCTGCGGAAACACCTTCGACACCTTGGCGAGCAGGTAGTCGCCGTAGCGGCCGTTGAAGGCGTGCACGTTGGCGCGGTCCCAGCGCCCGGCGCTGTCGTCGCGCGCCTCGGCGCCCGCCAGGCCCTCGATGCGCTGCACACGCGCCTCGAAGTTCGGGTCGAAGAACAGCGGAAACGAGAGCCGGTCGCGGCCCGAGGTGTTGCGCTTCACGCGGTGCGGCGTCGACTTGTAGAGTCCGCCCGTCATGCGGTCGAGCATGTCGCCGATATTGCAGACGAAGGAGCCCGGAATCGGCGGCGCATCGATCCAGCCGCCGGGCGTGTGCACGGCGAGGCCGCCCACGTCGTCCTGGTGCAGCAGGGTGAGCAGGCCGTAGTCGGTGTGCTCGCCCACGCCCCATTGCACGTCGAGCCCTTCGGGCACGGGCTGCGAAGGGTAGTTGAAGAGGCGGAACAGGATCAGCGGGTCGGCGGTGTAGCGTTCGGCGAAATACGACGCCGGCAGGCCGAGGCTCAGCGCGATGCCCTCCATCAGCCGGTGGCCCAGCTGCGTGACGGCCGCCATGTAGGCGAGGATGGTTTCGCGCAAACCCGGCACGCCGGGGAACAGGTTGGGCCCGTGCACCGGCGTCTTTGCCTGCACCAGCGGATGCGATGCGGGCAACTCGGTGCCGAGGTAGAGGCCTTCCTTCCAATCGGGCCGGCCCGAGGTCAGCTCGCCGCCGAGCGGGAAGTAGCCGCGCCAGGCGCGTCCGCCCAAAGCCATGCGCCACTGCAGCTTGTTTTCTTCGGGCAGTTCGAAGAACCGGCGGCTCAGGTCTTCGAGCCGCCGCACCAGCGCCGCGTCGACACCGTGGCCCGTGACATAGAAGAAGCCATGCGCGCGGCAGGCGGCGCCGATCTGTGCGGCCACGCCTTCGCGACCAGGGGCGCCGGCCACGAGCGAGGCGACGTCGATCACGGGGAGCATTTGCGGGTCGGTCATGGGCGTGAGGAGCATGTCACACGTCGCGCGCGAAGGGCGAGCGGATGTCCGAAAGAAACTGCTGCGCGCGCGGATGCTGCGGCCGGTTGAAGAAGTCGTCGGGCGTGGCGCGTTCGAGCACCTTGCCCTCGTCCATGAAGAGCACGCGGTCGGCCACCTCGCGAGCAAAACCCATCTCGTGCGTCACGCAGACCATGGTCATGCCATCGCGCGTGAGGTCGCGCATCACGAGCAGCACCTCGCCCACCATCTCGGGGTCGAGCGCGCTGGTGGGTTCGTCGAACAGCATCAGCGGCGGCTGCATGGCGAGTGCGCGCGCGATCGCCACGCGCTGCTGCTGGCCGCCCGAGAGTTCGCTCGGCCATGCGTTCGCCTTGCTGGCAAGGCCCACGCGCTGCAGCAGGGCGAGGGCGCGCTCGTCGGCCTCCTTGCGCGAGAGGCCGCGCAGCTGCATTGGCGCCATCATGCAGTTCTGCAGCACCGTGAGATGCGGAAACAGGTTGAACTGCTGGAACACGAAACCGATGCGCGAGCGGAACGCATTCACGTCGGTGCCCGGCGCATGGATGTCCTTGCCGTCGATGAGGATGCGGCCCGACTGGATCGGCTCCAGCCGGTTGAAGGTGCGGATCAGCGTCGACTTGCCCGAGCCCGAAGGCCCGCACACGACCACCACTTCGCCCTTGCGGATGGTCTCATTGATGTCGACCAGGGCGTGGTAGCTGCCGTACCACTTGTTGACGTTCTGGAGTTCGATCATGCGGATACCTTGGGAGCCGAGACGGAGCTGGCGGTGGACATGCCGCGCCGCGCGAGCCGGCGTTCGAGCCAGTAGGCAAAGCGCGAGAGGCCGAAGCACAGGATGAAGTAGGTCAGGCCCAGGATCAGGTAGATCTGCGCGGGCTTGGTGAACACCTGCGTGTTGATCTGCGTCGCAATGAACGACACCTCGGCCAGCCCGATGATGTAGCCGAGCGAGGTCTCCTTGATGGTCGAGACGAACTGGTTCACCAGCGAGGGCAGCATGCTGCGCAGGGCCTGCGGCAGCACCACCAGGCGCATCGCGCGGCCGTAGTCCAGGCCCAGTGCGCGGGCGGTTTCCATCTGGCCGCGCGGCAGGCCCTGGATGCCAGCGCGCACGATCTCGGCCAGGTAGGCCGCATCGAACACCACGAGCGCGATCAGCATGGTGGTGAACTGGTCGGTCTTCACGCCCGTCACGCTGGGCAGGAAGAAGTAGGCCCAGAAGATCACCATCAGCAAGGGAAGGCCGCGCACCACGAAGACGAAGCCCGTCACCGGCCAGCGCAGCCAGCGCCATGGGCTCACGCGCGCCAGGCCGAGCGCGATGCCCAATGGCAGCGCGAGCACCAGGCCGCAGGAGGCGAGCAGCAGCGTGAGCACCAGTCCGCCGAGCGGCCCGTTCGGATACTGCCCGATCAGGAAGTAGACCCAGTAGTCGTTGATGATTTCTAGCATCTCGTCGACATTCCTAGATGGTCCGCACCGGGAAGCGGTGGTGGTACCAGGTCGCCAGCCCCGTGATGGCCAGCGACACCGTCAGGTACGCCGCGCTCGCAAACGCGAAGGACTCGAAGCTGCGAAAGGTCGCGCTCTCGACCTGTCCGGCCTGGTACATCAGCTCGGCCACGCCGATCACGGTGGCGATCGAAGTGTTCTTCCAGAGGCTCAGCGTCTGCGAGATCAGCGGCGGCACCGTCACGCGCAGCGCCTGCGGCAGCACCACGCGTCGCATGGTGCCCAGGAAGCTGAAGCCCAGCGCACGGCCGGCCTCGAACTGCACCGTGGGAATCGCGCGGATGCCGCTGCGGATGTCCTCCGCCATGAAGGCGGCCGTGTAGAGCGACAGTGCGATGATGGCGCTGTAGGCCTCGATGTGGCCCGCATAGAGCCATTGCTTGATGCCCTCGGGCAGCAGCTCGGGCGCACCGAAGTACCAGAACAGCATGTGCGCAAGCAGCGGGATGTTGCGGATGGTCTCCACATACGCAAAGCCGAGCCAGCGCAGCGGCGCGAGCGGCGAAAGGCGCAGCAGCGCCACCACCAGCGCGATCGGCAGCGCCAGCACGAGCGAGGCTGCCAGCAGCTGCAGCGACAGCAGCAGGCCCGCGACCAGCATGTCGTGGTACTTGCCGGTCAGCAGCAGCGAATAGTCGAACAGGGGCATGGGGGGCGACAGTATCACCGCCGCGGACTGTTCAGAAGCTGCGAGCCCCCATCCCGGCCTTCCCCCGGAAGGGGAAGGAGAAATGCCATGTCAGTCGATCTTGTCGCTTTCCAGCTTGAAGTCGCGCGTCTGGAAGCCCGATGCGGTATTCGGCCCGTACCACTTGACGAAGATCTTCTGCGCCTCGCCCGACTTCTCGAGCTCGCGCAGCGTCTCGTCCACCACGGCCTTGAGTGCGCTCTCGCCCTTCTTGATGCCGATGGCCAGCGCCTCGGTGCTCAGGTTCTGCTTGAGCACCACGTACCTGGCCTTCTGCGGGCCGAGCTTGGCGTAGCTGCGCAGCAGCGCGGCCTCGTCGTCCACGTAGCCAACGCCCTTGCCCTGCTGCAGCGCCTGGAAGGCCTGCTGGCTGGTGTCGAAGGTCACGACCTCGGCGGTAGGCACGGCCTTGCGGATGTTGGGCTCCTGCGTGCCGCCGCGGATGGTCAGCACCTTCTTGCCGGCGAGTTGCGGCACCTCGGTGATGCCGCTGTCCTTTTTCACGATGGCCTTCTGGCCGGTGACGAAGGTGGTCAGCGAGAAGTCGATCTGCGCCTCGCGCTCCTTGTTGTGCGTGAGGCCGGCGGCCACCAGGTCCACGTGGCCCTGCTGCAGCTCGGGAATGCGCGCGGCCACGGCAATCTGCTTGAGCACCGGCTTCACGCCGATCTTCTTGGCAATGGCGTTGACCAGGTCGACCTCGTAGCCGACGATCTGCCGCGTCTTCGGGTCGATGAAGGTCGCGGGCTCGTCGGTGCCGAGCACGCCAACCACGAGTTCGCCTTTTTTCTTGATGTCGGCGAGCTGATCGGCATGGGCGGCGATGCCCGTCAGCAGGGTGGAGGCGGCGAGGGCCGCGGCAAGCAGGGTGTGGCGCATGGTTGTTCTCACTCCGGATGAAAAGACGAAGGGCTGGACCCTATCAACAAAACCCGCGATTATTAAATCCTCAATCGACATATGCATATGGCCTTGCCGGATCGGCCCTGGCACGGCCTGGGTTAAATTCGCGGCGCAAAAACCGCCTCCGGCCCCCGCGGCATCCATCTTCAGCGAGCTCTTCATGATCATCAAACCGCGCGTGCGTGGCTTCATCTGCGTCACGACCCATCCTGCGGGCTGCGAGGCCAACGTCAGGCAGCAGATCGACTATGTCAAGGCAAAGGGAAGGATCGCGGGCGGGCCGAAGAGGGTGTTGGTCATCGGCGCATCGACCGGCTACGGGCTCGCCGCGCGCATCACTGCGGCCTTCGGCTGCGGCGCCGGCACGCTGGGCGTCTTCTTCGAGCGGCCTGGCAGCGAGAGCAAACCCGGCTCGCCCGGCTGGTACAACACGGCCGCCTTTCACCGCGCCGCCGCGCAGGAAGGCCTCTATGCCAAGAGCATCAACGGCGACGGCTTCTCGGACGACGTGAAGCAGAAAGCCATCGATGCAATCCGCGAGGAGCTGGGCCAGGTCGACCTCGTCGTCTACAGCCTGGCCGCGCCGCGGCGCACCCATCCGAAGACCGGCGAGGTCTTCAATTCGGCGCTCAAGCCCATCGGCAAGGCCGTGAGCCTGCGCGGCATCGACACCGACAACGAAGTCGTCAAGGACACCGTGCTCGAATCCGCCACGCAGAAAGAGATCGACGACACCGTGGCCGTGATGGGAGGCGAAGACTGGCAGATGTGGATCGACGCGCTGCAGGCCGCCGGCGTGCTGGCCGATGGCGCCAAGACCACGGCCTTCACCTACCTGGGCGAGCGGATCACGCACGACATCTACTGGAACGGCTCCATCGGCGCCGCCAAGAAGGACCTCGACCAGAAGGTGCTCGGCATCCGTGCCGGGCTGGCCGCGAAGGGCGGCGATGCGCGGGTTTCGGTGCTGAAGGCGGTCGTCACGCAGGCGAGCTCGGCGATTCCGGTGATGCCGCTGTACCTGTCGCTGCTGTTCAAGGTGATGAAGGCCGAGGGCACGCACGAGGGCTGCATCGAGCAGGTCCACGGGCTTTTTGCCGACAGCCTCTATGGCAACGCGCCGCACCTCGACGAGGAGGGCCGGCTGCGTGCGGACTACAAGGAACTGTCCCCGCAAGTGCAGGCGCGCGTGATGGCGCTCTGGCCGCAGGTCACGAGCCAGAACGTCCACGAGCTCACCGATCTCGCCGGCTACAAGGCGGAGTTCCTGCGCCTTTTCGGGTTCGGCATCGAAGGCGTGGACTACGAGGCCGACGTGAATCCCGACGTGGGAATTCCGAACCTCGTCCAGGCCTGACAGGCGCACAGAGGGATACTCCCGCCATGCAGATTCACGAAAAGCCTCCCGCCGATACCCCCTTCGAATGGATCGGCGGCGAACCCAGGGTGCAGGCGCTGGTCGATCGCTTCTACGACCTGATGGAGCTCGAACCCGCCTATGCGCAGCTGCGCGCGGTGCACGGCACCAGCCTCGACAACGCGCGCCAGCGCCTCTTCTGGTTCCTGTGCGGCTGGCTCGGCGGACCGCAGCACTACACCGACCGCTTCGGCCATCCGATGCTGCGCGCGCGGCATCTGCCGCAAAGCATTGGCGGCCACAGCATCGGCATCAAGGAGCGCGACCAGTGGCTGGCCTGCATGGACCAGGCGATGGGCGAGACCGGGGTGCCCGAGGGATTGCGCGCGCGGTTGCGCGATTCGTTTTTCCAGACCGCGGACTGGATGCGAAACCGCGGCGAATGACAAGACAGACAACGACTCCGAAAGATCCTCTTCCATGAATCCCATCGTCATCATCGGCGGCGGCCACGCCGCGGCCCAGCTTTGCGCGGGGCTGGCTGAAGCCGGGCAGGGCGCGCGCGTGCACCTGGTCTGCGAGGAGGCTTGCGAACCGTACCACCGGCCGCCGCTGTCGAAGGCCTTTCTCAAGAGCGCTGAGGAAACCACGCAGCCGCACAAGGCCGCCGACTGGTACCGCGAAGCGGGTATCACGCTGCATCTGGGCGATGCGGCGGTGGCCATCGACTGCGAGGCGCACACCGTCACCCTGCGTTCGGGTGCGATCCTGCCGTGGGAGCGACTCGTGCTGGCCACCGGCACGCGCGCGCGCCAGATGCCCGACCTGAAGCCGGGGCTCGAGAACGTCGCGAGCTTGCGCGCGGCCGATGAGGCGCATCGCCTGCGTTCGCGACTGGCTGCTGCGCAGCAGGTCACGGTGCTGGGCGGCGGCTTCATCGGGCTCGAAGTGGCAGCCACCGCCAGGGCGCTCGGCAAGAGCGTGCAGGTGATCGAGAGCGCGCCGCGGCTGCTGGGCCGCGCCGTGTCGCCGGAACTCTCGGCCCATGTGCTCGCGACGCATCGTGCGGCGGGCATCGACATCGTGCTCGGCGCGCGCACCGGCGCCTTCGAGGTCGAGGGCGAGCGGCTGCTGTCGATCCAGGTCAACGGCGCGAAGCAGCCGGTGGACCTGCTGCTGCTGGGCATCGGCGCGGTGCCCGAGACGGCGCTGGCGCAGGCCGCGGGCATCGAGTGCGCCGACGGCATCGTGGTCGATGGCCACATGCAGACCAGCGCGGCCGACGTGCTCGCCGTGGGCGACTGCACACGCTTTCCCGACCGCCGCGCAGGTCGCGCGCTGCGGCTCGAATCGGTGCAGAACGCGAACGACCAGGCGCGCACGGCTGTGGCCACGCTGACCGGCGCGCCGCGCCCGCACGACGTGGTGCCATGGTTCTGGTCCGACCAGGGCAGCATGCGCCTGCAGATGGTCGGCCTGATGCCGGCCGAGGGCACGCCGGGCCTGGCCAGCGTGCGCCGCGCCGGCCCCAAGCCCGAGGCTTTCTCGCTGTTCCACTATGTCGACGGGCAGCTGGCGTGCGTCGAATCGGTCAATGCGCCGGTCGATCACATGATGAGCCGCAAGCTGCTCGAAGCGGGGCGCAGCCCCGATGCGGCGGCCGTGGCGGATGCATCGGTTCCGCTGAAGAATCACTTGGCGTAAGCCGGCTGCGCTTCCTGCTCCCTCCCCCGCTGGGGGAGGATAGGGGTGGGGGCACGACGGCGATGGATGAGGCACGGCCCGTGCAAAGGCCGCGAGCCCCCATCCCAGCCTTCCCCCGGGAGGGGAAGGAGCAAGGCAGAAAGCGTCAGCGCCGCGCGGGCGCCAGCAGCACGACCAGCGCGCCGGCCCCACCCTCGGCCGGCTTGGCCTGCACGAAGGCGATCACCTCGTTCTTCTGGATCAGCCAGCGCTGCGTCTTGGTCTTGAGCACCGGCTGCTTGCCGGGGGAGCCCAGGCCCTTGCCGTGCACCACGCGCACGCAGCGCAGCCCCTGCTTGTAGGCATTGCGGATGAAACCGCCGAGCGCCTCGCGCGCCTCGTCGCTGCGCAGGCCGTGCAGGTCGACCTGCGCCTGGATGCTCCAGTCGCCCTTGCGCAGCCGCGCGGTCACGTCGGTGCCGATGCCAGGGCGGCGAAAGCTCATGGCGTCGTCGACGTCGAGCAAGGTGGTCACGTCGAACTCGTCGGACAGCGACTCGCGCAGCACCCGCTGCTCGTCGAGCTGGTGCTGCACCGGAATGGGCGCCGGCGGCTCGGGCGCGAGCGGCACCGCAGCCTTGCGGCGCAGCGGCTCGGTCGCGCCGATGGCGCGCGTGAACAGGTCTTTCTCGGCCGTGCGCTTGCGCTCGGCCGCGGCCCTGGCGGCGGCTGCCGCTGCTTCGCGCTCGCGGGTCTCGGCCAGCGTGCGTTGCACCTGCTTCAAGTCGGCCAGGTTCTTGATGGGCGGTGTGCGGGAGGCCATCAGAGCAGCCCTTTCTCGGCCATCGAAAAGCTCTGGCCGGTGCTGACGATCACATGGTCGAGCACGCGCACGTCGATCAGCGAAAGCGCGGCCCTGAGCGTCTGGGTGAGGGACTCGTCGGCCCGCGAGGGCTCGATGCTGCCGCTCGGATGGTTGTGCGACAGCACCACGGCCGCGGCCTGGTGGTGCAGCGCACGCGTGACCACTTCGCGCGGGTAGACGCTGGTCTGGGTGAGCGTTCCGCGAAACAGCTCCTCGAGCACGATCAGCCGGTGCTGCGCATCGAGAAACAGCACCGCGAACACCTCGTAGGGGCGCGATCCGATGTGCAGCTGCAGGTACTGCTTGACCGTGCCGGGCGAGTCGAACACGGTGCGTTCCTTCAGGCGCTCGGCCATGGCGCGGCGCGCCAGTTCGAGCACGGCGATGAGTTCGGCGCGCTTGGCGTCGCCGCCCATGCCCTTGATCACCTTCAGGTCCTCGGCGCTGGTCTGCAGCAGGCCCGAAAGGCCGCCGAAGTGGTCGAGCAGTTCCTGCGCGAGCTGGAGCACGTTTTTTCCCGCCACGCCCGTGCGCAGCAGCAGCGCCAGCAGCTCGGCGTCGGCCAGCGCGGCGGCGCCCCGCGCAATGAGCTTTTCGCGCGGGCGGGCGTGGGCGGGGAGATCCTTGAATGCCATCGAAAGCCTGGGTGAAACCTTGAAAGAGCGGGTGGAAGCCCCGGCTCCTTAAAATGCAGTCCAGTTTATCGGGACACCCACCTTGTCTTTGCCTATCTCCGCTGCCCCCATGTCCCACGTTGTGACTTCCGGCTCGTTCCTGACCCTGCATTACCGGCTGGCCGGTCCGGCGGGCGACATCATCAACACTTTCGCCGACAAGCCCGCGACCCTGTCGCTGGGCACCGGCGAGCTCTCGCCCGCCATGGAGCAGCGGCTCATGGGCCTGGAAGAGGGCACCCACGCCACCTTCGAGCTGCCCGCCGGCGAGGCCTTCGGCGAGCGCAATCCCGAGATGCAGCAATGGGTGGCCAGGAAGCTGCTCGCGCAGATGGGCGACCCCGACGAGCAATACGCGGTCGGCGACGTGGTGCAGTTCCCCACGCCCGACGGCGCGGGCAGCTATGCGGGCGCGGTGGTCGAATCGAACGAGACCGCGGTGCGCTTCGACTTCAACCATCCGCTGGCCGGGCAGCCTGTGACCTTCGAGGTCCGGCTGATCGGCGTTCTATGAGCGGCCCGGCTGCAAAAACCGCAGGATGCCTGGCATGAACACGAACATCGAGGAAGTCATCCTCGCCGAGCCGCGCGGCTTCTGCGCCGGCGTGGACCGCGCCATCGAGATCGTCGAGCGCGCCATTGCCAAGTTCGGCGCGCCGATCTACGTGCGCCACGAGATCGTGCACAACACCTACGTGGTCAACGAGCTCAAGGCCAAGGGCGCGATCTTCATCGAGGACCTGGCCGACGTGCCGCCCGGCGCCACGCTGGTGTTCAGCGCGCATGGCGTGAGCAAGGCGGTGCAGCAGGAGGCGCGCGACCGCGGCTTCGACGTCTTCGATGCCACCTGCCCGCTGGTGACCAAGGTGCACGTCGAGGTCGCCAAGCTCGCCAAGGAGGGCTACGAGTTCATCATGATCGGCCACAAGGGGCACCCCGAGGTCGAAGGCACCATGGGCCAGCTCGCCAGCGGCATCCACCTGGTGGAAGACGTGGAAGACGTGGCGAAGGTGACGCCCGCGCAGACCGAGAAGCTCGCCGTGGTCACGCAGACCACGCTCAGCGTGGACGACGCGGCCGAGATCGCGGCGGCCGTGCGTGCGCGCTTTCCGAAGGTGCGCGAGCCCAAGCAGCAGGACATCTGCTATGCCACGCAGAACCGCCAGGACGCGGTCAAGATCCTGAGCCCGCAGGTCGACCTGGTGATCGTGGTCGGCAGCCCCACCAGCTCCAACAGCAACCGGCTGCGCGAATTGGCAGAGCGCCTGGGCACCGAAAGCTACATGGTCGATTCGGCCGACGAACTCAAGCCCGAGTGGTTCGAGGGCAAGGGCCGGGTCGGCCTCACGGCCGGCGCCTCCGCCCCCGAGATCCTGGTGCGAGAAGTGATCGACCGCGTGAGGGCGCTGGGCGCCGTGTCGGTCCGCAAGATGGACGGCATCGAGGAAACCATCAAGTTTCCGCTCCCCAAGGGCCTCAAGCTCGACGACATTCCCCCTCCTGGACACATCTCTTGAACAACGAAAACACCCGCTGGCGCTCTGAAACGGAGAGCGCCTCCCGCAGGCTGCGCGAACGCGCCGGCGGCTTCCTGCGCCAGACCCCGCTCTGGAAACTGCCGTCCGCGGCCTTCGGCCTGGCGGCGCCGGGCGTGGAGGTGTGGCTCAAGCTCGAGCACATGCAGGTGAGCGGCAGCTTCAAGGCGCGCGGCATGATGAACCGCCTGCTGGCCAACGACATTCCCGAAAGCGGCGTGATCGTGGCCTCGGGCGGCAACGCGGGCATTGCCACCGCGGCGGCGGCCAAGGCGCTGGGCGTGCGCTGCCAGGTGTTCCTGCCCGGCGTCTCGCCCGAAGCCAAGCGCGCCCGCCTGAGGGCGCTCGGCGCCGAGGTGATCGTGGTCGGCGAACTCTATCCCGACGCCTTGGCGGCCTGCCTCGCGCGCCAGAAGGAAACCGGCGCCTTGCTCACGCATGCCTACGACCAGCCCGAAGTCGTGGCCGGCGCTGGCACGCTCGGCCAGGAGATCGAGGCGCAGGGCGGCCTGCCCGATTCCGTGCTCGTGAGCGTGGGCGGTGGCGGGCTGATCGGCGGCCTCGCCGGCTGGTTCGAAAAGCGCGCCCGCGTGGTGGCGCTCGAGCCGGAAAAGGCGCCCACGCTGTACCGCGCCCGCCAGGCCGGCGAGCCGGTCGATGTCGACGTCGGCGGCATTGCCGCCGATTCGCTCGGCGCACGCCGCATCGGCGCCATTTCCTGGGACATCACCCAGCAATACGTGCAGGACGCGCTGCTGCTGTCCGACGAATCCATCCGCGCCGCGCAGCAGTGGCTGTGGAAGGAATTGAAGCTCGCCGTGGAGCCGGCCGCCGCGCTGCCGCTGGCGGCGCTGCAGACCGGCGCCTACCTGCCGCGCGAAGGCGAGAAGGTGTGCCTGATCGTCTGCGGGGCCAACGTCGACCCGGCCACCGTGGCCTGAGGCTGCCGCCCTATTTCTCGCAATTGACCATCCACGGCACGCCGAACTTGTCCTTCAGCATGCCGAAGCCCGCGGCCAGAACTGCGGGCCGAACGGCATCGTGACTTCGCCGCCCTCGGCCAGCGCGTCGAAAAGCTTCTTTCCTTCCTCCACAGTGTTGCCGTCCACCGACAACGAGAAGCCCTTGTGCCCTTCGAAGGGCATGCCGGGCGGCATGTCGGAGGCCATCAGCTGGTGGCCGCGGGCTTCCAGCGTGGCGTGCATGATCTTGTCCTTGTAGGCGGCCGGCGTTTCGGCGCCCATCGGGCTTTCGCCGAAGCTCATGCTGAAGACGACCTTGCCGCCCAGCGCCTTGGCATAGAAGGCCAGCGCCTCGGCCGCGTTGCCGTTGAATGTCAGATAGGCTTGCATCGCTCTTTCCCTTCGGTTGAAGTTGCGGGGAGGGCGATGCTACGCCCACCTAAAATCCCCCCATGCTTGACATCACTCTGCTCCGCAAAGACCTGGCTTCCGCTGTGGCCGGCCTCGAAAAACGCAAGAAGAACCAGCCCTACCTCGACGTGGCGGCGTTCACCGCGCTCGAGGCCGAGCGCAAGACGCTGCAAACCCGCACCGAGGAAATCCAGGCCCGGCGCAACGCGCTGAACAAGCAGATCGGGCCGCTCAAGGCCAAGGGCGAGCCGGTCGAGGCGCTGATGGCCGAGGTCAACGCGCTCAAGGCCGAGCATGAATCGCAGGCCGCGCGACTCGACCAGATCCAGCCCGAGCTGCAGTCGCTGCTGCTGGCCGTGCCCAACCTGCCGCACGCCAGCGTGCCGGTCGGCGAGGACGAAACCGGCAATGTCGAGATGCGCCGTTGGAGCCCGAAGGGCGGTGCCGGCGCCGATGCCGCGCCGCTGGCCTTCGCGGCCAAGGACCACGTCGACCTGGGCGCACCGCTGGGGCTCGACTTCGAGATGGGTGCCAAGCTCGCGGGCTCGCGCTTCACCGTCATGAAGGGGCCGATTGCCCGGCTGCACCGCGCGCTCGCGCAGTTCATGCTCGACATCCAGACCGAGAAGCACGGCTATGCCGAGTGCTACGTGCCCTACATCGTCAACGCCGCCACGCTCAGCGGCACCGGCCAGCTGCCCAAGTTCGAAGGCGACCTGTTCGCCGCCAAGAAGGGCGGCCAGGACGGCGAGCCCGCGCCCGACCATTCGGCGCTCTATCTCATCCCCACCAGCGAAGTGCCGCTCACCAACTTCGTGCGCGACGAGGTGGTGGCCGAGGCGCAGCTGCCGATCAAGCTCACGGCCCACACGCCGTGCTTCCGCTCCGAAGCCGGCAGCGCTGGCCGCGACACGCGCGGCATGATCCGCCAGCACCAGTTCGACAAGGTCGAGATGGTGCAGATCGTGCATCCTGAAAAGAGCTACGACGCGCTCGAGCAGATGACCGGCCACGCCGAGGCCGTGCTGCAGGCGCTCGAACTGCCGTACCGGGTGGTGCTGCTGTGCACCGGCGACATGGGCTTTGGCGCCACCAAGACCTACGACCTCGAAGTGTGGCTGCCTGCGCAGAACACCTACCGCGAGATCAGCTCGGTTTCCAACTGCGAAGCCTTCCAGGCGCGCCGCCTGCAGGCCCGTTTCAAGAACGCGCAGGGCAAGAACGAACTCGTCCATACGCTCAACGGCTCGGGCCTGGCGGTGGGCCGTACGCTGGTCGCGGTGCTGGAAAACCACCAGAACGAGGACGGCTCGATCAACGTGCCCGCCGCGCTGCGGCCTTACCTCGGCGGACTGGAACTGTTGCGCGGTTGAATGGACGGGGCTTCAAAAGCCCGGTTTTGGTCTGCTATAATCGCAGGCTCGACAGCACCGGAGAGGTGGCAGAGTGGTCGAATGTACCTGACTCGAAATCAGGCGTACTAGCGATAGTACCGAGGGTTCGAATCCCTCCCTCTCCTCCAAGAATGGCCCCGCAAAGGGGCTATTTTTTTGCCCGTTCCACGGGCACGGCCGTCCGCGCTGGCGAAACCGGAGCCTTTCGTTTCCATGCTTTCGCGTTTTTCGCGACCGCTGTTCACGGCGTCCAGCCAAGCTTCAAAGCAACTGTATCGGCCCGTTAAGATCGCCACCTCCCCATGCTCCCGCATGCCGGGATTTTTCCTTGTAGTCGAATGAACAAGAGGCTCCGCGCCACATGGCCAATCCGTCGATCGCGAGCGTGACACCGGTCCCGGCTTCAGCCGACGAAGCCGAATCCTGGGTTCGCGGCGAGCTGATCCGCAGCCTCATGCGCTCCGCGCGCGGGTCCTACATTGTCTCGGCGGCGCTCATGCCGGCGATGGTCGGGCTGAACTGGAGCTACGTGCCCCACTGGGAGCTGCTCACGTGGCTCGCCGCCGGCCTTATTGCCACGGCCTGCCGGGCCTGGGGTGCCAGGGTCTATGCCGTGCGCTACGCCGGCAGGAGTGCGGCGGCGCAACAGCAGTTCACCGAGCGCTATGGCTTCATCTGGAGCACCAGCGCGATCGTGTGGGGCTTGTCGATCCTGCTGTTCTTCGAGCGTACGCCGCAGGTCAACCAGTTCATGAGCTGGCTCATCGTGGCCGGCGTCGGCACGTTTCCGCTCAACGGGCTGGCGCTGCACCCGCCGCTGCTCAAGCGCTACGTCAACACGCTGTTCATCACGATGCTGGGGGCGGTGCTGATCCGGCTCGTGAGCATCAACCTCGTGGCGCCGCATTTCCACTACGGCTTCCTGATGCCGATCCTGCCGATCCTGCACTGGTTCCTGCTGCTGCGCGCGGGGCGCCACATCCACGAGACGGCGCGCAACAGCCTGGAGCTGCTGTTCCACAACCACATCCTGATCAAGTCGCTCACGCAGCAGCGGCAGGCGGCGGTGGCGGCCGTGGCCATGAAGAACCGCTTTCTCGCGAGTGCCGCGCACGACATGCGCCAGCCGGTGCTGGCCCTGTCGCTCTACGCCGACTGGCTGCGCAACGAGCCCGAACTGGTGCTGGAACTAGCGCCCAAGATCGTTCGCGCCACGCATGCGGTGAACGCGCTGTTCGATTCGATGTTCGACCTGGCGCGTATCGACTCGGGCCAGGTGCGCCTGCACATCGAGCGCGTGGACGTGGCCGAGCTGCTGCATGACCTCGAGCTGCAATACCGACCCGTGGCCGAAAGCCGGGGGCTCGACTTTCGCGTGCACGTGACCGAAGGCAGCTTCCTGACCGATCCGATCCGGGTGCGCCGCATGCTCGGCAACCTGCTGGCCAACGCGATCAAGTACACCACCGATGGCGGCGTGCTGCTGGCCTCGCGGCAATCGCGCGACGGCCTGCGCGTGGAGGTGTGGGACACCGGCATCGGCATTGCGCCCGAGCACCTGCGCGACGTGTTCCTGGAGTTCTACAAGGTGGCCGACCATGCCGGCACCTCCGACGGCTTCGGCCTGGGCCTGGCCATCGTCGCGCGCCTCTCGCACGTGCTGGGCCACCCCGTCAGCGTGCGCTCCCGCCTGGGCAGCGGCAGCGTGTTCCGCGTCGCCCTGCATGACGCCGACGAAGCCGTGGCCCAAGCCCGCGTCAGCGCCTCCGGCGGCTGAGCCAAAGCCACCCAACCAACAAAAAACCGCGTCAGAGCGCGGTTTTCAGCAGCCTACAACCTGCGCATGCCCCTTCCAGGAACACCGTGGAACCGGCTTTGCCGGGCCGCCGGTGTTGCCCCCTTGAGGGGGAGGCGGCTACACGAAGTGAGCCGCTTCGGGGGTGGGCTCAATTTCCGGAAAGCAACCCGTTGGTCCGCGCATAGTGCAGCGCCTGCGTGCGGCTCTTCACGCCCAGGCGGCGGAACAGGCGCCACAGGTGCACCTTCACGGTGTGCTCGCTGATCTCGAGGTCGGTGGCGATGTCGCGGTTGCTCATGCCCTTGTCGAGCATGGCGATCAGCTGCGTCTGGCGCTTCGACAGCTTGCTGTTGCTGGCCAGCGCCGGCTCGTCCGCCTCTTCCGAGCCCGCCATGAGCAGGCCACGCAGCGCAGCGGCCAGCTCGGCCGAGCTGGCCGACTTCTCGATGTAGGTGTCGGCGCCGGCCTCGATGCAGGCGTCTTCCATGTCCCCGGCCGGTGCCGCCGAATAGACGGCGATCGGCACGTTGGGATAGACCTGCTTGACAGCGACCACGCCCGAGACGCCATTGGTGTCGGGCAGCTTCAGGTCGAGGCAGAAGAGCGTTGGCTCGCCGCGCTGCTGGACCGAACTCGCGAGCTTGTCGAGGCGCTCGAGCTCGACGATGTTTTCGGCCGGACGCAGACGCCGCAACACCATCACGATCGCGTCGCGCATCAGGGGGTGGTCGTCGATGACATAAATGCTCATGTTTTCTTCCTTAGTGATCGCACGGTCTTCTCTCGTCAGTCCTCGGCGGGTAAGCCGATGGATATTGCCGGATCAACTTCCGTTGGTAGAGGTTGTTGTCTCCGCCAGTGCTTCCAGCGCCTCTTTCGCGGCGCGCAATTCTTCCGGGCCGGCCGGCTCGAGCTGTTCGGCGAGCGTGGCCAGTGCCGCGCCGCGCTGCTGCTGCAGGGCGGCGATGGCGCGGCCGGCTTCCTGCGGCGAGGCGAATCCGCGGCTCTGCAGCAGGGCGGTGCCGTGGGCGTCGAGCAGCTTGAAATAGAACAGGCCATCGCGCTCGCGGTACTGCTTGAAACTTGGCTTGGCGACCTTGGCCGCCTTGCGGGCACTGCCCTTGTCGCGGCCGGATCCAAGGTTGCGCAGCCCCACCGCGTGGCGCAGCTCGGCCATGAAGGGGCGCGAGAGCTTGCGGGCCTTTTCGGCGCCGATGAGCAAGATCCGCTCGATCTCCGCCGGGTCGTTCATCAGCGCTTCATAGCGCTCGCGCAGCGGCGCCACTTCGAGGTCGATGCGCTCGAACAGCATCTGCTTCGCGTCGCCCCAGCCGATGCCGTCCGCATAGGCCTTGCGCAGCGCCTCGGTTTCTTCGGCGCTGGCAAAGGCCTGGTAGATCTGGAACAGCGCCGAGCCTTCGGTGTCCTTGGGCTCGCCGGGCGCGCGCGAGTCCGTCACGATGCTGGCAATCTGCTTTTGCAGCTGTGCGCGCGGCGCGAACATGGCAATGGTGTTGCCGTAGCTCTTGCTCATCTTGCGGCCATCGAGGCCGGGCAGGGTGGCCACGGCATCGTCGATCTCGGCTTCGGGCAGCGTGAAGTGCTCGCCGTACTGGTGGTTGAAGCGCTGCGCCATGTCGCGCGCCATCTCGATGTGCTGCACCTGGTCGCGCCCCACGGGCACCTTGTGCGCGTTGAACATCAGGATGTCGGCACCCATCAGCACCGGGTACATGAAGAGGCCGGCCGTCACGTCGGCATCGGGGTCTTCGCCCTTGGCGATGTTCTTGTCGAGCTGCGCCTTGTAGGCATGGGCGCGGTTGAGCACGCCCTTGCCGGTCACGCAGGTGAGAAACCAGGTGAGCTCGGTGATCTCGACGATGTCCGACTGGCGATAGAAGGTGACGCGTTCCGGATCGAGTCCGCAGGCCAGCCAGCTCGCGGCGATCTCGAGCGTGGAGCGCTGGATGAGCGCCGGCTCCTGCACCTTGATGAGCGCGTGATAGTCGGCCAGGAAGAAAAAGCTCTCGACGCCCGGCGCGACGCTCTGCCGCACCGAATGGCGGATCGAGCCGACGTAGTTGCCGAGGTGCGGCGTGCCCGACGGCGTGATGCCGGTCAGTACGCGCAGGGGAGCGGAAGAAGACGAAGCCATGACAGGGAGGAACTTAACGCAGCAAAGCCGTGAGCGGGGAAATAAGCAGGTTGATGGCCGTGTAGCCGACGTCCATCAGCGGACGCAGCCAGAAGGTGCTGACGATGCCCGCGAGCACCAGGCCCATCACGATGAAGAAACCGAAGGGCTCGATGCGAGCGAGGAAATTTTGCGCTGGCCCGTTGGGAAGCAGCCCTGCGAGCACGCGGCCACCATCGAGCGGGGGCAGCGGAAAGAGGTTGAAGGCCCACATCACGAGGTTGACCAGCACGCCGCCCTGCGCCATCTTGATGAAAAAGGTTTCATCGATGCCGGCCGCGACGAGCCCCACCAGCACCAGCGCCCAGAGGATGGCCTGCACGAAGTTGGACGCAGGCCCTGCCAGAGCCACCCAGATCATGTCGCGCTTCGGATGGCGAAGCCGCCCGAAGTTCACCGGCACCGGCTTGGCATAGCCGAACAGGAAGGCTCCGGAGGTCGCAAAGTACAGCATCAGCGGCATCAGGATGGTCCCGATGGGGTCGATGTGCTTCATCGGGTTGAGCGTGACGCGGCCCATTGCCTCGGCGGTGTTGTCGCCGAAATGGCGCGCCACATAGCCATGCGCCGCCTCGTGCACCGTGATCGCGAAGACCACGGGCAAAGCGTAAATAAGTACGGTCTGTATCAGGTTGGAAATATCCACTGGGCGATTGTGTCAGACGGAGTGAAAGCTGCGGCGCCGCCTGTCAGAGGCCAAGCACCGCCAGCGCGCCGCGGCCCTGCCGCACCACCACCGGATCGTCGCCCGTGCCCATGGGCGTGAGGTCCACCACGGTGGTCGGTTGCGAAGGGCAGGCGCCGGCGTCGATGACGGCGCCGATCTGCTTTTCGAAACGCTCGCGGATGGTCTGCGCATCGTTCAGCGCGTCGGTCTCGCCGGGCGCGATCAAGGTGGTGGCCAGCAGCGGCGCGCCGTGCAGCATCAGCAGCTCCAGCAGCACCCTGTGGTCGGGCACGCGCAGGCCGATGGTCTTGCGCTGCGGATGGCTCACGCGCCGCGGCACTTCCTTGGTGGCCTCGAGCAGGAAGGTGTAGGGCCCCGGCGTGGCGGCCTTCAGCAGCCGGTACTGCTTGTTGTCGACGCGTGCGTAGTTGGCCAGCTCGCTCAGGTCGCGGCAGATGAGCGTGAGATGGTGCTTCTCGTCGACCTGGCGGATGCGGCGCAGCTGATCGACGGCGTCCTTGTCGTCGAGGTGGCAGGCCAGCGCGTAGCTCGAATCAGTGGGCACGGCCACGATCTCTCCGCGCTGCAGCAGCGCGGCAGCCTGCTTCAGCAGGCGCTGCTGCGGGTTCTCGGGGTGGACTTCGAAATACTGGGCCATGAAGAAAACTCCTGATCAGGATTCGGCCGGCTCGATCGGCACGCGGCGCTCGCGCACCGTGAGCCAGGCACCGGCCGCGCCGCAGACCGCGATCATCGACATGCCGATGAGCGAGAAGCGGTCGGGCACGTGCGAAAAGACAAGCCAGCCGCCGAGCATGGCAAAGGCGATCTGCGCATAGAGGTAAGGCGTGAGCGTGGATGCCGGTGCGCGCTGGTAGGCCAGGATGAGGATGAAATGTCCCACCGTGCCCATGAACCCCATGAGGCACAGCAAGGCCCACCAGTGCCACGAAGGCAGGGCCGTCCATACGAAGGGCAGCGCCAGCGAGGCGATCAGCGCGCCCACCCAGCCGGTATAGAAATGCATCGTGAGCGGATTCTCGGTCTGCGCCAGCTTGCTCGTGAGCACCTGGAACCAGGCGTTGGTCAGCACCAGCCCGATCGGCAGCAGCACGGCCCAGCTGAATGCATCGCCACCCGGGCGCAGGATGACCAGCGTGCCGGCGAAGCCGCCGGCCACCAGCACCCAGCGCAGCGCGGAGACCTGCTCCTTGAGCGTGGTGGCCGCAAGCAGGGTGATGACGAGCGGTGCAATGAGCACGATGGACGTGAACTCGGCCAGCGGCATGTAGCGCAGGCTCAGGAAGGCCAGCGTGCTCGACACCAGCAGCAGCGCGCCGCGCAGCAGCTGGTAGCGCGGATGCTGCGTGCGCAGCAGCGCCGTGCCGTGCCGCGGCAGCAGCACCGCGGTGGTGGCAACGGCCTGGAACGCATAGCGGAACCACACGCCCATCAGAATGGGCACGGCGGCGGTGGAGGTCTTGGTGGCGGTATCGAGCGTGGCAAAGCAGGCCACCGCCACCAGCACCATGCCGATGCCCGCGAGGATGCGTTCGGATTCGAGGTCGCGGGTCTGGCGCGCCGTGGCGCGGGCGTTCGCCAGTGCCGCCGCTGCCGCGCTGTCGCTGCCGGGCCCGGGGCTCTGGCTCACTGCTGGATGCGGTGGCTGAGCAGTTCCCACACCGGCGTGAGCGCACCGGGCAACGGTGGCAGCTTGCCAAGATCGCAATGGCTTTCGTCGGGGCTGTGGAAATCGCTGCCGCGCGAGGCGGCGAAATCGAACTCGAGCGCCTTGTCGGCGTACTCGACGTATTCGGCTGTCGTATGGCTGCCGGTGACGACCTCGATCGCCTGCCCGCCATGCGCCTTGAATTCGAGGAACAGCGCGTATTCCTCGTTCGCGGTGAACTTGTAGCGCCCCGGATGCGCGATGACGGCCATGCCCTTGGCAGCCGTGATCCAGTGCACCGCATCCTTCAGCGAGGCCCAGCGGTGCGGCACGTAGCCGGGCTTGCCTTCGGTCAGGTACTTGCGGAACACCTCGGGCGTGTCGCGGCAGTGGCCCTGCTCGACCAGGAAGCGCGCGAAGTGGGTGCGCGAGATCAGCTCGGGATTGCCGACGAACTTGAGCGCGCCTTCGTAGGCGCCGTGGATGCCGACCCTGGCCAGCCCCTCGGACATTTCCTGCGCGCGCTTGCCGCGGCCGCCGCGCGTGTCGTAAAGGCCCTGCGTCATCGCGGCGTCGTCGGGGTCGAAGCCCAGGCCGACGATGTGCACGGTCTCGTTGGCGAAAGTCACCGAGATCTCGGTGCCCGTGAGATAGCGGATGCCGTTGGCGCGCGCCGCGGCGGCCGCGCGGTGCTGGCCGCCGACCTCGTCGTGGTCGGTGAGCGCCCAGAGCTCGACCCCGTTGGCGGCGGCGCGCGCGGCCAGTTCTTCGGGCGTCAGTGTGCCGTCGGAAACCACGGAATGGCAGTGCAGATCGGCATTGAGAATGGAGGACACATTTGCATTCTATTGGGTCTGGAACACCGATGCGGGCGCATGGATGCTATTGTGGTTGCTATTAAATAAATAGCATTACTGCAGCGACCGACGCGGCTCAGCGCTTCTTGCGGAAAGCCGTCCATGCGGCCACCGCGGTGAAGCTCGCGACGATCGCCACCACGATCCAGAACCCGTGCCTGTGCTCGGCCAGCGGAATGCCGCCCACGTTCATGCCGAACAGGCCCGCCAGGATGTTGATCGGCAGTGCGAGCACCGTCACCACCGTCAGCACGAACAGGCTGCGGTTGTTGTCCTCGTTCACATTGGCGGCAATTTCTTCCTGCAGCAGCTTGATGCGCTCCTGCAGCGCCTGCATGTCGCGCAGCACCACCGAGAACTCCTCGGTCGAACCGCGCAGTTCCTGCGCATCGGGCTCCGCCATCCAGGCCGGCGGCCCCTGCAGCAGGCGGAAGAGGGCGGCGGGCTCGGGGGCCAAGAGGCGCTGCAGCCGCACCAGCAGCCGGCGCAGCACGCCGAGCCGGGCGCGCTTGTGGTCGAGCCGGCCGGCCAGCAGCTCGTCCTCGATGCGGTCGATGCGCGAAGTGACGCCGCGCACGATCTTCACCAGCACGTCGGCCTGCGCGCGCAGCAAATGTTCGAGCAGCTCGGTGCTCGAGCGTGGCGCGTCGCCGGCCTTGACCGCCGTGCGCAGCGCGTCGACCGAGCGCAGCGGCTTGGTGCGCGCCGTGACCACCAGCCGCGGCCCCACGCTGATCCAGAGCGTGGAGATGTCCGAGGGCTCGAAGCTGAACTCGAAGTGCACGTCGTTGATGACCGCGATCAGCGAATCGTCGGCGCGCTCGATGCGCGTGGAGGGCAGGCCTTCGTGCAGCGTTTCGTAGAAGGTGTCGGACAGGCGCGCATGGCGCAGCAGCCAGCGCTCCGCCTGGGCGTGGCTGAGATTGAAGTGCAGCCAGAGGAATGCAGACTCGGACGAAGGGCGCGCAGCGGTATCCAGCCAGGCCGCAGCCTGCGCCGAGTCGATCGCCCGCACGGGCTCCGGCGCCATCGCGTCGAAGAGATAGCCGCAGATCAGTCCGGCTTCGTCGCCGCCGTATGAATTGGCGGCCAGGTCGTGGAGTGCCGGCAAGGTGCGTTGAATCAGGAAAGACGGAGGGGTGCACCGAATGGTGTTCGCCGCATGTGACAACTTCGTGTCAGCAGCTTTGGGGTCGTCACGCAACTGTCATGTGTCGCGGGCAGCATGCCCCGTTCCACCCCACACCTCCTTTTTCCCCATGATGCTGACGAGCGCACTTCCAGACCACGAAGACCTGATGCAACGCATCGCCCGCGACTTGATCGACAGCTACGACGAGGAGCTCGAACTCGAGATCGAGGACCGCAGCATCGACGGCCTCGACCCCGCGTCGCGCACGAGCGACAAGGCCGCGCGCCAGGCCTACTTCAAGGAACTGTTCCGGCTGCAGGGCGAGCTCGTGAAGCTGCAGGACTGGGTTCAGCACAGCAAGCAGAAGGTGGTCATTCTTTTCGAGGGCCGCGACGCGGCGGGCAAGGGTGGCGTCATCAAGCGCATCACCCAGCGCCTGAACCCGCGCGTGGCCCGCGTGGCCGCGCTGCCCGCGCCCAACGATCGCGAACGCACGCAGTGGTACTTCCAGCGCTATGCCGCGCACCTGCCGGCCGCCGGCGAGATGGTGCTGTTCGACCGCAGCTGGTACAACCGCGCCGGCGTGGAGCGCGTGATGGGCTTTTGCACCGACGACGAGTACGAGGAGTTCTTCCGCACCGTGCCGGAGTTCGAGAAGATGCTGGTGCGCTCGGGCATCAAGCTCATCAAGTACTGGTTCTCCATCACCGACGACGAGCAGCACATGCGCTTTCTCGGCCGCATCCACGATCCGCTCAAGCAATGGAAGCTGAGCCCCATGGACCTCGAAAGCCGCCGCCGCTGGGAGGAATACACCAAGGCGAAGGAAATCATGCTGGAGCGCACCCACATTGCGGAGGCGCCGTGGTGGGTGGTGCAGGCGGTCGACAAGAAGAAGGCGCGGCTGAACTGCATCAGTCACCTGCTGGGCCAGCTGCCCTACCAGGAGGTGCCGCATCCGACGGTCGAGCTGCCGGCGCGCGAGCGCCATGCCGACTACCTGCGCCAGCCCGTGCCGGCCAGCATGATCGTGCCGGAGATCTACTAGCGCCTGTTTGGACGGCCGGCGCTTTGCCCTCACACTGCGCCCATGGTCCGTCGTTCCACTGCTTCCCTGTTCGCCCGCGCGTATGAGCGCAACCTGAAGGCCCTCACCAAGATCACGCTCGGCAACAGCAAGCGCGTGGCGGGCCAGGTGCAGCGCGCAGCCGCCAAGCGGCTCAAGCCGCCGCCGGGCAAGGGCGACTGGCTCGGCGGCATGGCGCTGGGCCCCGGCGGCGCGCGCGGCTATCACCTGTTCCGCCCGGCCGACCTGAAGCTGCAGCCCGGCGAGAAGCTGCCGCTCATGGTCATGCTGCACGGCTGCGGCCAGACCGGGCGCGACTTCGCGGCCAGCACGCGCATGAACGCGCTTGCGGTGCGCCAGCGCTTCCTGGTGCTCTACCTGGAGCAGGACCGGCTGGCCCATCCCCAAGGCTGCTGGAACTGGTACGAGCGGCGCTCGGGCAAGGCCGACGCCGAGGCCGCCACCTTGATGGCGGCCATCGACCAGGCCTCGATGCTCTATCCGGTGGACCGCGAGCGAGTGGCGCTGGCGGGCCTGTCGGCCGGGGCCAGCATGGCGGCACTGCTGGCCACGCGCTATCCGGCGCGCTTCCGCGCCGTGGCCATGCATTCGGGCGTGGCGCCGGGCGCGGCAAAATCTTCGGCCACCGCCCTGGGCGCGATGCGTGGGCAGCACACGCCGCCCATGCCGACCACCGCCGTCGGCAAGGCCATGGGCGCGGCCGCCGTGTTCACGACCCTGCCGCCAATGCTGGTGATCCATGGCGAGGCCGATGCCGTGGTGGCGCCGAGCAATGCCGTCAACAGCGCGGCCGTGTGGGCCACGGCCGTGGGCGCCAAGCCGGGGCTCACGCGCACGCTGCAGCGCGGCAAGCGGCACGCCATGCGGCTGACTGACTTCCGGCGCAAGGGGCGCACGTTGGTCATGCTGTGCGAGATCGCGGGACTCGGGCATGCCTGGAGCGGCGGCGCTGCCGCGACGCTTTTCAGCGATCCGGCCGGGCCCGATGCCACGCGCATGGTGTGGGCCTTTGCGGCGGCGCAGTTCAAGCGCGCGGCCAGGAGCCTGGTCTGAGGAACCCGCGCCGCATGCCATGCGCCGGCGGCCCTGCCGGCCGTTCCTGAGTACCTCCGTGTACGCCACCCGGCGTATTTCTCGCGGGCGGGCGAATCCGCAGACTCCCCTCCATCGTCCGGCCCCCACCGGCGACCAGGTTTCAACCACCCCGGAGCAGGAGTCCACATGCAACGTCGTTTCACACTCAAGGCGCTCACCGCCGCCGTCGCCCTGGCCAGCATCTCCGCTGCGCCGGCCTTTGCCGCCGACACCATCAAGGTCGGCGTGCTGCACTCGCTGTCGGGCACGATGGCCATTTCGGAAACCGTGTTGAAGGACACCGTGCTGATGGCCATCGACGACATCAACAAGAAGGGTGGCGTGCTGGGCAAGCAGCTCGAGCCCGTGGTGGTCGACCCGGCGTCCAACTGGCCGCTGTTCGCTGAAAAGACCAAGCAGCTGCTGGGCCAGGACAAGGTCTCGGTGATCTTCGGCTGCTGGACCTCGGTGTCGCGCAAGTCGGTGCTGCCGGTGGTCGAGGAAATGAACGGCCTCTTGTTCTACCCCGTGCAGTACGAGGGCGAAGAGCTCAGCAAGAACGTGTTCTACACCGGCGCCGCGCCCAACCAGCAGGCCATTCCGGCGGTCGACTACCTGATGAGCAAGGAAGGCGGCGGTGCCAAGCGCTGGGTGCTGCTGGGCACCGACTACGTCTACCCGCGCACCACGAACAAGATCCTGCGCGCCTACCTCAAGAGCAAGGGCGTGAAGGACACCGACATCGACGAGAAGTACACCCCCTTCGGCCACAGCGACTACCAGACCATCGTCGCCGACATCAAGAAGTTCTCCTCGGGCGGCAAGACGGCGGTGGTCTCGACCATCAACGGCGACTCCAACGTGCCGTTCTACAAGGAACTCGGCAACGCCGGCCTCAAGGCCAAGGACGTGCCGGTGGTGGCCTTCTCGGTGGGTGAAGAAGAACTGCGCGGCGTGGACACCAAGCCGCTGGTGGGCCACCTGGCCGCATGGAACTACTTCATGTCGATCAAGAACCCGACCAACACGGCGTTCATCAAGCAGTGGAGCGACTACGCCAAGGCCAAGAACATCGCCGGCCACAAGGACAAGCCGCTCACCAACGACCCGATGGAAGCCACCTGGATCGGCATCCACATGTGGAAGCAGGCCGTGGAGAAGGCCAAGAGCACCGACACCGACAAGGTGATCGCGGCGATGGCCGGCCAGACGTTCACTGCCCCCTCGGGCATCGTCTCGAAGATGGACGAGAAGAATCATCACCTGCACAAGAGTGTGTTCATCGGCGAGATCAAGGCCGACGGCCAGTTCAGCGTGGTGTGGAAGACACCGGGCCCGGTCAAGGCCAAGCCTTGGAGCCCGTACATCGAAGGCAACGACAAGAAGCCGGACCAGCCGGCTGGCAAGTCGCTGTAACTGGGCTCGCTCCCAGTCTTCGCGCACTTCGTGTCGCTTCGCCAACCCCCTACCGGGGGCAACACCAGAGGCCCGGCAAAGCCGGTTCCTCGGTGTTCCCGAATGAGAGAAACGCTGTGCATTTTCTACTGCGCTCAATTTGTTCCTGCACGACGGCGCTGCTGCTTCTGGCAGCGGCGCCTGTCCACGCGCTGACCGCCGACGAAGCCCGCGCCATCGCCTCCGGCGAATCCGAAGCGCGCATCACCGCGCTCAACAAGGCCGTGCTCACGGCCGACGACAAGACCGCCGCCTTCATCCAGGCCATGTCCGAAGACGCGGTCAAGTACACCGAGGACAAGGTCTTCGTAATGAAGGACGACAAGGGCTACGACCCCGTGACCGGCGCCGAGCTGAAGGTGCCCGACACGGCCGAGGATGTGGTCAACAACAACCTCATGCGCGGCGCGCTCGATGCCGCACAGGCCGCGCTCAAGCTCACGAGCAAGGACGATGCGGTGCGCGCCGAAGCCGCGCAGGCTCTTTTCAAGGAGCCGGACGAATCGCGCGTTCCGATGGTCGAGAAGGCGCTGGCCGCCGAGGCCAACCCCGGCATCAAGGCGCAGCTCCAGCTGGTGCGCGCCGCCAGCATGCTCGGCAGCGCCGACAAGGCCCGGCGCCTTGCCGCGGCCAAGGAACTCGGCGCCAACACGAGCCCCGACACCAAGCTGCTGCTCAACCAGCGCCTGGCCGACGAGACCGAGGCCGACGTCAAGGCCGCCATCGTCGCTTCCATTGCCAGCATCGACGGCGCGCTGGTCTGGGGCGACCGCATCAATGCCGTGTTCAGCGGCATCAGCCTGGGCTCGGTGCTGCTGCTGGCCGCGCTGGGCCTGGCCATCACCTATGGGCTGATGGGCGTCATCAACATGGCGCACGGCGAGCTGATGATGATCGGCGCCTACGCCACCTACGTGATGCAGGGCATCTTCCAGCGCTACATGCCCGAGGCGGCCTTCGGCTGGTACCTGGTGGCGGCCATTCCGGTGGCCTTCCTGAGTTCGGCGCTGGTGGGCGCGGTGCTCGAGCGCGGCGTGATCCGCTTCCTTTACGGCCGGCCGCTCGAGACGCTGCTCGCCACCTGGGGCATCAGCCTGATGCTGCAGCAGCTCGTGCGTTCGCTGTTCGGGGCGCAGAACGTGGGCGTGGAGAACCCCGGCTGGATGAGCGGCGGCTTCACCATGCTGAGCAACGTCACGCTGCCGTGGAACCGCATCTGCATCATCGTCTTCGCGGTGCTGGTGCTGCTTGCGATGGGCTGGCTCATCGGCCGCACGCGCCTGGGCCTGTTCGTGCGCGGCGTTACGCAGAACCGCCCGATTGCTTCGTGCATGGGCGTGAACACCGCGCGCATCGACACCTATGCCTTCGCGCTCGGCTCCGGCATTGCGGGCCTCGCGGGCTGTGCGCTGAGCCAGATCGGCAACGTCGGGCCCGACCTCGGCCAGAGCTACATCGTCGACAGTTTCATGGTGGTCGTGATGGGCGGCGTGGGCCAGCTCGCGGGCACGGTGTATGCGGCCATGGGGCTGGGCATTCTCAACAAGTTCATCGAAGGCTGGGCGGGCGCGGTGCTCGCGAAGATCGCGGTGCTCGTTTTCATCATCATCTTCATCCAGAAGCGGCCGCAGGGCATCTTCGCGATGAAGGGCCGGAGCGCCGAGGCATGAGCAACAAGGTCGTACTTCCAACCAAGGGGCCGCTCCTGAGCGGCAAGGGCTGGACAGCCTTCTTCGTCGCGCTGATCGTGGTGTGCGCGGTGGCACCGGTGCTCAACATGGTGGTGCCCGCCGGCAGCCCGCTGCACATGAGCGACTACGCGGTGGCGCTGGTCGGCAAGATCATGTGCTACGCCATCTGCGCGCTGGCCATGGACCTGATCTGGGGCTACACCGGCATCCTCTCGCTGGGCCACGGCCTGTTCTTTGCGCTCGGCGGCTACATGATGGGCATGTACCTGATGCGACAGATCGGCCGCGACGGCAACTACAAGAGCGACCTGCCCGACTTCATGGTGTTCCTCGACTGGAAGACGCTGCCCTGGCACTGGACCTTCAGCGACAGCTTCATCGCCACGCTGATACTGATCGTTGCGGTGCCGGGCCTGATTGCCTTCGTGTTCGGCTTCTTCGCCTTCCGCTCGCGCATCAAGGGCGTGTACTTCTCGATCATCACGCAGGCCATGACCTTTGCCGCGATGCTGCTGTTCTTCCGCAACGAGACGGGCTTCGGCGGCAACAACGGCTTTACCGACTTCAAGCGCATCCTGGGCATTCCGATCGCCACGCAGGAAATGCGCATGACGCTCTTCGCGCTCACTGGCCTCACGCTGCTGGGCTTCTTCCTGTTTGCGAAGTGGCTCATCGCAAGCAAGTTCGGCCGCGTGCTGCAGGCCATCCGCGACGCCGAAACGCGCGTGATGTTCTCGGGCTACAACCCGCTGCCCTACAAGCTCACGATCTGGGTCATCTCGGCCGTGATGTGTGGCGTGGCCGGTGCGCTGTATGTGCCGCAGGTCGGCATCATCAACCCCGGCGAGATGAGCGCGGCCAACTCCATCGAGATCGCGATCTGGGCCGCGGTGGGCGGGCGCGCCACGCTGATCGGGCCGATCATCGGCGCCTTCATCGTCAACGGCGCGAAGAGCTGGCTCACGGTGGCCTACCCCGAGTACTGGCTGTACTTCCTGGGGGCCTTGTTCATTGCTGTCACGCTGTTCTTGCCGAACGGCATCGTGGGCCTGGTGCGCAAGTGGCTGTCGAGGGAGAAAGCACCGGGCGGAGTAAATGCCGGTCGCGAAGAAGCGCAGCGCGCCATGGCCGCCGCGCAAGGCGTGGAGCCGGAGGCGCTGCACGCGCCGCTGGTGGCAGAAGTGAAGGGAGCGCGCGCATGAGCCCCCGCCCGGCCGCTCCGAAGGGGGCTCGCACCGCAGTGCGGAGCACGGAGGTTTCTGAATGACGCCCGACCTGATGGAAGCCGGCGCCGAGCGCGCCGCCCGCGCCAAGGGCATGCACCACGCCAGCGGCAGCACCGAATCGGGCGGCCGCTCCGCGGACTTCGGCCGTATCGCAACGCCGGGCGAAGTGGACGTGGCGCATGGCCGCATCCTCTACCTCGAAGACGTGAGCGTGAGCTTCGACGGCTTCAAGGCCATCAACAAGCTGTCGCTCGACATTGCGCCGGGCGAGCTGCGCTGCATCATCGGCCCGAACGGCGCGGGCAAGACGACGATGATGGACATCATCACCGGCAAGACGCGGCCCGACGAGGGCACGGTGTTCTTCGGCAGCACCATCGACCTGCTGCGCCATCGCGAGGCCGACATCGCCCAGCTGGGCATCGGCCGCAAGTTCCAGAAGCCGACGGTGTTCGAGCATCTCACCGTGTTCGAGAACCTCGAGCTCGCGCTCAAGACCAACAAGGGCGTTCGCGCGTCGATGCTGTTCAGGCTCGACTCGGCGCAGAGCGACCGGCTGGCCGAGGTGCTGCAGACCATTCACCTGGCCGACAGCGTGTCGCGCCTGGCCGGCAACCTGAGCCACGGCCAGAAGCAGTGGCTCGAGATCGGCATGCTGCTGATGCAGGACCCGAAGCTGCTGCTGCTCGACGAGCCCGTGGCCGGCATGACCGACGAGGAAACGGCCCGCACCGCCGAGCTGTTCCTCACGCTCAAGGGCAAGCATTCGCTGATGGTGGTGGAGCACGACATGAGCTTCATCCGCACCATTTCGGAGATCGTCACCGTGCTGTGCGACGGGTCCGTGCTGGCGCAGGGTACGCTGGACGAAGTGCAGGCGGATGAACGCGTGATCGAGGTTTATCTTGGACGGTGAACGGATCGCCGTTGGTGTCCGGGGCTCGGCGACGGGGGCTGTGCCCTTGGGCGGCCGACGTCACCGGCCGCTTCGCGGCTCCCCTGCGCTGCTCGCGACGGGCGGGGTCTCGCCCAAACTCGCTTCGCTCAAACAAGGGCGAGCCCTGATCCGCCCGTCGCTGCGCTGCTCGGCGGTGCCTCAACGGCCACCCAAGGCCACAGCCCCCGTCGCCGTGGTCAGAGCAGTCGTGCATCCCCTGACACCCTCCCTCTCCCCCCGGGAGAGGGTCGGGGTGAGGGCAGACGGCATCAAAACCACGACCAGCGCCCGGCATGCGGCGCGGTGCGGGCGGCCCCTCTGTGCCGCCGAGGAGCGCAGCGTTTCGCGGATCAGGGCTCGCAGCTGTTTGAGCGAAGCGAGTTCTGCGAGACCCCGCGAAACGCGAGCACCGCAGGGGAGCCCGAAGGGCCGGCATAGTGGGGCCGACCGCGCCGTGCCGCATACCGGGCGCCTCCAACAAGGACAAAGGAAGGCATCCCCAAAATGCTGACAGTCAAGAACATCCACCAGTACTACGGCGGCTCCCACATCCTCAGAGACGTGAGCTTCGAGGCCACGCTCGGCAAGGTCACGGTGCTGCTGGGCCGCAACGGCGTAGGCAAGACCACGCTGCTCAAGTCGCTGATGGGCCTGGTCCCCATCAAGAGCGGCAGCATCGAGCTCGAAGGCAAGCCGATCCACAAGGCCACACCTTATGAAAGGGCACGGGCCGGCATCGGCTTCGTGCCGCAAGGCCGAGAGATCTTCGCCAGGCTCACGGTCGAGGAAAACCTGCGCATGGGCTTGGCCTACAAGAGCGGCAGCACGCCCATTCCGTCGGAATTGTTCGACCTCTTCCCCGTGCTCAAGCAGATGATCAACCGGAGGGGCGGCGACCTCTCAGGCGGCCAGCAGCAACAGCTTGCCATTGCGCGCGCGCTGGCTCCCAAGCCCAAGCTCTTGATCCTCGACGAGCCCACCGAAGGCATCCAGCCCAGCATCATCAAGGACATCGGCCGCGTCATCCGCATGCTGGCCGACCGCGGCGACATGGCCATCGTGCTGTGCGAGCAGTACTACGACTTTGCGCAGGAGCTGGCCGACGACTACCTCGTGATGGAGCGCGGCGAGGTCATTGCGCGCGGCCTCGGCAAGGACATGGAAGCGCAGGGCGTGCGCCAACTCGTCGCGATCTGACAACGAGCCGGCCGGCATGCCGGTATCAGCCTCGCAGCATGGCCGTATCGGCAGAAATTCAGGGTTTACCCTAAAATCAGGCCTCTGCCCGCCGCCGCCGGGCACCCTCCCAGGAGCCTGGCCTTGAACGCCTCCCCACCCGCGCTGGACAGCGCGGACACCGACATTTCCGTTGTTTCTCCCTCCGCACGGCCCGTGAATTTCCTGCGCGCCGTGCTCGCGCTCGGCGTCGGCGGCTTCGCCATAGGCACTGGCGAGTTCGTGATCATGGGCCTCCTGCCTGAAGTGGCGAAGGACATCGACGTCAGCATCCCCCAGGCCGGCCACGTCATCAGCGCCTATGCGCTCGGCGTGGTCATCGGCGCCCCGGTGCTCGCGGTGCTGGCCGCCGGCTGGGGCCGACGCGCGCTGCTGATCGCGCTCATGGCCGTGTTTGCCGCCGGCAACTTCGCGAGCGCGATGGCGCCGGGCTACATGTCGCTCAACCTGCTGCGATTTGCGACCGGGCTGCCGCACGGCACCTACTTCGGCGTGGCCGCACTGGTGGCCGCCACGCTCGCGCCGCCCGGGCGCCGCGCACGCGCCGTGGGCCTCGTGATGCTGGGGCTCACCGGCGCCACGCTGGTGGGCGTGCCGATCGCGGCATGGCTCGGCCAACTGTTCGGCTGGCGCGCCGCCTTCGTGTTCGTCGGCGTGATCGCACTGGTGGCCGTGGCGCTGCTGCGCCGCGACATCCCCGACCTTGCCCCGCCCGCGGGTGCCAGCCCCTGGCGCGAGCTCGGCGCGCTCAAGCGCAAGCAGGTGTGGTTCACGCTCGGCATCGGCGCCATCGGATTCGGCGGCATGTTCTCGGTGTTCAGTTACATCAAGCCGACGCTGATCGAGGTGGCGGGCCTGCCGCTGGGCGGCGTGCCCTTCGTGCTCGCACTGTTCGGCCTGGGCATGGTCACCGGCAACCTCGTCGGCTCGCGGCTGGCCGACAAGTCGCTGATGCGCACCATCGGCGGCCTGCTCGTCTATGCGGCACTGGTGCTCGCGATGTTCTCGTTCGCGGCGCACCACGTGGTCACCGCGGCAATCAACGTGTTTCTCATCGGCACCACCGTGGCCATCGGCCCGGCGCTGCAGATCCGCCTGATGGACGTGGCCGGCGACGCGCAGACGCTCGCTGCCGCGCTCAACCACTCGGCCTTCAACATGGCCAATGCGCTGGGCGCCTGGCTTGGTGGCGTGGCCATTGCGGCCGGGCTGGGCTGGACCTCGACCGGGTGGGTGGGTGCGCTGCTCGCGCTGGCAGGCATCGGGGTGTTCGGCTGGGCGCTCGCGAGCGCACGGGCGAGCGCGCGGGCCGGCGATGCGCGGCCGAACGACAAGGTGGCCTGCGAAGGCTCCGCCGGCTAGCGCACATGGCGCTCTCGATGCGCGCGGCGTGCAGCTCGAAAGCACCCGGGCGCTGCAGCCTCGCGCCGTCGTGACTATGATGGCCGTCGCCCTTCCATCGCCCGGAGCGACACCCCCATGAGCATCCCGACCACCCGACTCGGCCGCACCGGCCTCACCGTCTCGCGCCTTGCGCTCGGCACCATGACCTTCGGCCTGCAGACCGACGAGGCCGTGTCGCACCGCATCCTCGACAAGGCCGCCGAGGGCGGCATCAACTTTCTCGACACCGCCGACGTGTACCCGCTCGGCGGCACCGTCGAAACCACGGGCCGCACCGAAGAGATCATCGGTCGCTGGCTGCAGAAGCAGGGCGCCGCGGGCCGCCGCCGCTTCGTGGTGGCCACCAAGGCCGTCGGCAAGGTCGGCCCCAACAGCTGGGACCAGGGCGCCTCGCGCAAGCACCTGCTCGACGCCATCGACGCCTCGCTCAAGCGGCTGCAGACCGACCACGTCGACCTGTACCAACTGCACAGCGACGACCGCGAGACGCCGCTCGAAGAGAGCCTGGAGGCGCTCGACGTCATCGTCAAGTCGGGCCGTGCGCGCTACATCGGCGTGTCCAACTTCCTGGCCTACCGGCTGGCCCGTGCGCTCGGCAAGGCCGAGCTGCACAAGCTCACACGCTATGTCTCGGTGCAGCCGCGCTACAGCCTGCTGTTCCGCGAGATCGAACGCGAGCTGCTGCCGCTTGCGGGCGAAGAGGGCCTGGGCGTGATTCCCTACAACCCGCTGGCCGGCGGCCTGCTCACCGGCAAGTACAAGCCCGGCGCCACGCCCGAGCAAAACACCCGCTTCACGCTCGGCACCGCCGGCGGCATGTACCAGGACCGCTACTGGAACGAGCGCAGCTTCAACACCGTGACCCAGCTCCACAAGCTCGCCGACGAAGCCGGCGTGCCGCTGGCCACGCTGGCGGTGGCCTGGGTCATGGCCAACCCGCTCATCACCGCGCCGCTGCTCGGCGCCAGCCGCCCCGAGCAGCTCGACGCCACGCTGGCCGCGGCCGACTACAAGCTGGACCCGGCGCTGAAGCAGAAGCTCGACGAGCTCACGGCCGAATACCGCAAGGGCGACGCGCCCAGGTAGGCAGCCAAGGAGTGAACCCGAAGAAGCTCGCGCTGCTGCCATGGCACAGCTGATGTCGCTGCTGGTGCAGAACGCGATCGCGATCGTCTTCGCGGCGAGCTTTGCCGCGCGCCTCGGACTGCCGGTGCCCGCGGCCGCGGTGCTGGTGGTGTCGGGCGCGCTGCTGGCGGCCGGCAATGTCTCGGTGGCGGGCGTGGTGCTGGCCGCGGTGCTGGCCAACGTGCTCGGCGACGGCGCCTGGTTCTATGCCGGGCGCCGCTTCGGCTACCGCTTCATGCGCCTTCTGTGCCGCATCTCGCTGTCGCCCGATTCATGCGTGCGGCGCGGTGAATCGCTGATCGGCCGGTGGGGCGGCCTCTCGCTGGTGGCCGCCAAATTCGTGCCGGGCGTGTCGGTGGTTGCGCCGCCGATGGCCGGTGCGCTGGGTATGTCGGTGTGGCGCTTCATCGGCTTCGACATTGGCGCCGCGCTGGTCTGGACCGGCGTCTTCCTCGGGCTGGGCTGGATCTTTCGCGACCAGATCCAGGAGGTGCTGGCCATGCTGGCCCAGGCCGGCGGCATCGCGACGCTGGCGCTGGTGGTGGTGCTGGCCGTGATGCTGGTGGTGCGCTACTGGCGCCGGCGCGTGTTCATGCGGCTCACCGGCATGCCGCGCATCAGCGTGGACGAGCTGCACGAGCTGCTCGCCAGCGAGGCGCCGCCGCTGGTGATCGACGTGCGCGGGGAGGCCGGCGTGCAGGTAGATCCGCGCCGCATTCCCGGGGCGCTGCCATATACGCTCAAGGCGCTGCAGCAGCGGCATCCGGAACTGCCGCTCGTCGGCGGGCGCGACGTGGTCCTTTACTGCAATTGCCCCAACGAGGTGTCGGCCGCGCTGGCCGCGCGCGTGCTGCTGGCGCGCGGTGCGCGGCGCGCCCTGCCGCTGACGGGCGGGCTCGATGCCTGGGTGGCCTCGGGCCGTCCCACCAGCCTGCACTGATCAGTCCAACCGCGTCATCGGGCAGGACAGCACCAATCGCTCATCCAGCGCCGAATGGCGCCAACCGGGCAGGGCGCGCTTCTGATAGGCCTCGAGCGACCGATAGCCCTGAACGCTCCAGCCATAGGTGCTGACCTGCAGCGCCTCGATCACCTCGTAGCGGCACTGCCGGCTGCGGGCATCGAGGCGAAAGGCGATTCGGCCGTGATCCTTGGCAAGGACTTGCTCCAGAACCCGGTAGCGAGCGGGCTTGCAAACGCTGAAGCTGGAGTTCCATTCGATGGTCCTGGCTCGCACATACAGCCCGCCCGAACATGCGCGCCCCGTTCCGCTGAACACCCCGGTCAACGGTGCGCCGGCGGCTGCCGTACCTGTACCTGCCGTACCTGCCAGGACGAGCAAGGACAGTACGGCCGCTCTGCTTGTCTTCATGTTGTCGTCTCCGGTGTGCGTCCCTGTGCTCTCATGATCTTAAGGTTCATGCCCTTGCCCGGTGGTAGTCTTGCCCCCCGATGAACCTCCGCACCAAGATCGTCGCACTGGCCGTTGCACCGCTGCTGGTTGCACTGGTGCTGGTGGCCCTGGCGGTGCGCCACCAGGAGCATGACCTGGCGCAGCGCGAACGCGCGCTGATCGAGAAAAGCTACATGGCCCAGCGGCGCAGCGAACTGCGCAGCTACGTCGACCTTGCCGTGAGCACCGTGCGGCCGCTGTACGACGCCGGCCGGGACGACGAGGACACCCGCAGCGAGGCCCTGCGCCGCCTGGCCGCGCTCGACTATGGCGACGACGGCTACTTCTTCGTCTACGACATGCAGGGCCGCTCGCTCATGCATTCGCGCCAGCCCGATCTCGTGGGCCAGAACCTCTGGGACATGCGCGACTCGCGCGGCCGCTTCACCATCCAGGACCTGATCGCGGGCACGCGCGCGGGCGGCGGCTATGTGGAGTACGAATGGCGCAAGCCCTCCAGCGAGCAGATGGCACCCAAGCTCGGCTACGTCACTGCGCTGCCGCGCTGGAACTGGATGGTCGGCACCGGCCTGTACCTGGACGACATCGAGGCCACCATGCAGGCGCTCGACCGCCAGATGAGCGCCAACGTCACCACCACGCTGCTCTGGATTGCCAGCATCGCGGCGCTGTGCCTGGGCGTGGTGAGCGCCACCGGGCTGCTGCTCAACCTCAGCGAGCATCGCACGGCCGAGGCCAAGATGCGGCTGCTGGCGCGGCGCGTGGTGCAGTCGCAGGAAGAAGAGCGCGGCCACCTCGCGCGCGAGCTGCACGACGGCACCAGCCAGACGCTGGTGTCGGCCAAGCTGCTGATCGAATCGGCGGTGGATGCGCTCGACCGCGAACACCAGTCCGCGCCACCCGCACTGAGCAAGGCGCTGCAAAGGCTCAACGATTCGCTGCTCGAGGTGCGCCGCATTTCGCACCGCCTGCGGCCGGCCCTGCTCGACACGCTCGGCCTGCCCGCCGCGCTCGAGCGCCTGGGCGACGAATTCGCCGAAGAGGGCGCTATCGATGCCTCGATCATGATCGAGGGCGAGGCCTTCGAGCTCTCGCAGGAGACAAAGACCGCGCTCTTCCGCGTCACGCAGGAGGCGCTCACCAATGTGCGCAAGCACGCCCAGGCGCACCGCGTGCACATTGCGCTGGGCTTTTCCGACGAGGACGGCGTGCGGCTTGCGATCGGCGACGACGGCATCGGCTTCGACGTGGAGGCGATGCAGCTCGATGCGCGGCGCGGCATCGGCCTGCGCAACATGCGCGAGCGCATGGAGTCGATCGGTGGAAGCCTGGACGTGCAATCGGGCGAAGGCGGAACAACCATCGTGGCCGAAGTGCCGGCCCGCAGCGCGAGGCCCGAACCGGCATGAAGAAAGACGCCGCCCCCATTCGCCTCTTCCTGGTCGACGACCATCCGCTGGTGCGCGATGGCCTGCGCGCGCGGCTCGGCGCCATGCCCAATCTCGAGATCGTCGGCGAGGCCGGCAGTGCGGCCGAAGCGCTGGCGCTGGTCGAGTCGCTCAGGCCCGACCTGCTGCTGATGGATGTCGGCATGAAGGACATGAACGGCATCGACCTGGCCGCGCTGGTGCTGCAGCACCATCAGCCCGCGCCGCACGTGGTGATGCTCAGCATGTACGACAACCCGGAGTACGTGCAGAAGGCCCTGCAGGTGGGCGCGCGCGGCTATGTGCTGAAGGACGCGCCCGCGGCCGAGATCGTGGCCGCCATCGAGGCGGTGTCGGCCGGCGGCACCTTCCTGAGCCCGGCCGTGTCGAAGAAGCTGTTCCGCAACCAGGCGCCCAGGCCGCTGCTCACGCCGCGCGAGAGTGAGATCCTCACCGCGCTGGGCCGCGGCGAGTCGAGCAAGCAGATCGCGCGCGACCTGGGCCTGAGCGTGCGCACCGTGGAGGCGCACCGGCAGAGCATCAAGCGGCGGCTCGGCATCGAGGGGCAGGCGGAACTCATCAAGTATGCGGTGGAGCATGCGCGGGAGTTCGGGCAGGGCTGAGATACGCTGCCTTGTTCAAGCGCTTGTCCCGACCCATCACCATCATCCAGGCCTGTTTCGCATGTCCGACCTTCCCCACAGCCCCGCCGCCGACCGCAACAAGCAGCCCATCCTCGAGGCGTTGAATCGCATCCTCGGCGAGCGCGGCAGCGCACTCGAGATCGCATCCGGCACAGGCCAGCACGCTGCCTGGTTCGCCGCAGCAATGCCCGGGTGGACCTGGCAGCCCACCGACGCAGACGCGCGCATGCTCCCCGCAATTGCAAGCCGCGTCGCGCAGGCCGCGCTGCCCAATCTCCGTGCGCCGCTGCTGCTCGACGTGATGGCGCCGCAATGGCCGTCGCAAGGCGCCGCATTCGCCCGAGGAGAAGAAAAGTTCGATGCGATCTACTGCGCCAACATGCTGCACATCGCGCCCTGGGCCGCATGTGCCGCGTTGATGCAAGGGGCCGCGCGGCATCAGCTTGCCGATGGATTGCTGATCACCTACGGGCCGTACTTCGAAGAAGAAGGCACGCCGGCGCCGAGCAACCTGGCGTTCGACGAAGACCTGCGTGCCCGCAATCCCGCATGGGGCATACGCCGCCTGGAGGACGTGGTGGCCGAGGCGCACCGCGCAGGGCTTGCGCTGCGCGAGCGGCATGCAATGCCAGCGAACAACCTGCTGCTGGTCTTCGGCTTCTAGGCTCAGCGCACGCGGGGCACCGCAGCGGTCAGCAGCCCCAGCGCCTGGTTCAGCGTCGAGCCCGCAAAGCGCGCTCCCCTCGAATGGCCGATCCGCACCACGACGAGATCGTGCGACGGAATCACCACCACGTGCTGGCCTCCTGCGCCGAGCATGTAGTAGGCCGAGGTCGGCGCCGCGAGCGAGCTCATTCCGTTGATCCAGAAGAAGCCGCCGTAGATCGGGCGCTTGTCCGCTGCCCAGGCCGGCGCCACGCTGCTCACGAAGTTGACGAAGCCCTCGGGAAGAATGCGCTCGCCGTTCCACACCCCGTCCTGCAGATAGAGATTGCCCAGGCGTGCCCAGTCTCGCCCCGACATGAAGTCGTAGCCCTGCGTGAGAAAGTTGCCGTAGGGGTCGGTTTCGATCACCATCGAGCGGATGCCGATCTTGTCGAAGAGCGCGCGTTGCGGAAACGAAAGATATTCCTCGCCGCTCTTTTCCACCGCGAGGCGAACCAGGTAGTTGGCCAGCACGGGATCGGTGTTGCGGTAGCGGCCCACCGCGCCGGGCGGCCATTGCTGCGGCCGGGTCGCGGCATAGTTGAATGCGTTGATCCGGCCCGTGTAGTAGTAGACGTGATCGGGGTAGGTGCCGTTGGGGTCGAAGTCCGGATCGTCCGGCGCCTTGATGCGCAGGCCGCTCGACATCTGCAGGATGTCGGAGATCTTGATCTGCTGGCGCGCATCGCCGGCGCCTTGCCACTCGGGAATCGGCGCCGGCTGGTCGAGCCTGTACGCACCCTGCTTGATGAGCACCCCCATCATCGTGGCCACCACGCTCTTGCCCATCGACCACGATTCGAGCGGTGTCGTCGGGCCGATGCCGTTCATGTAGCGCTCGGCGACGATGCGGCCCTTGTGCGTGACCACGAAGGCCGACGTATAGGCCTCGGGCTCATCGAATGCGGCATCGACGGCCCGGGTCACCTTGGCCATGTCGACCTCGGCCGGCGGCGGGTCGCCCGGCAACACGTCGCCCATCGGCCATGGCTGGGTCGCGGGGTCGGGCAGCGCGCTCCTGACTTCGACGGGCGTGAAGAACACGTCGTCGCGGCCGGCCGGCAGCGTGACGCAGCCCTGCGAACCGAAGTGGCGCGCCACCAGCGTCGGGCCGTTGGGAATGGAGATGCGAACCTCCTTTTTCACGCGGTCGACCACGGGCTTGTCCACGTTCTTGCGCTGCTCATACGGCCCCACGAAGTAGCCCAGGCTTTCGGCCGCAACCTCGGGGTCGATGCCGGTAATGAACACGGCGGAGCACATCGCCTTGGCATAGCCGGAGGTGTGGTGCTCCAGCGCGTTGCCGGGCGGCGGCACGTAGGGCGTGTTGAGTTCGAGTGCCCGTGCGCGGGCAATGAGCGCCTCGCGCTCCGGCAATTGTGCCGCGGCGGGCGTCGATGGGGCGCCGATGCCAATGCCTCCGACACCTCCACCCCCGCCGCCGCCGCCTCCACCGCATGAGACCAGTGCGACCGCCAGGCCCAGGGCCGCAGCGGTGGTAGCGAGGGAGCGGCGGATCGAGCACTTCATTGGCGGTCCTTGGGTTTTCGCGGGAGTCGATGGCGGTGCGCAACTTTCGGCACCGGCGGGATTGTGGGTGAATCCCGTGAGGGCGGCTAGCGCTTTCGCATGAGGCGCGCGCGATGTAGCGCCAAGGTTCTCACCGTTGGATTCGATGATTGGAGGGTCCCCGCATCGTGCTTGCCTGCAGGACGCGGCAATATTTCATGATCGCAGGAGACGGCCCGTGTGAACGTAGCTTTCGAGTGGCTGGCAGCACGAACCTGGGTCGATAAGATGCGTCGGACTCGCAGCGGTTGCTGGTCAGTTCGCTGGACCAAGCTAGATAAGCACAGGAAGGCAAAAACAGATGCCACTTCCCGAAATGGCAAAGCCGATATCGTTCGGGGCTTTGCTCGGCGTCGCTCTGTTTCTGGGCATGCCCATCCTCTTTTCACTCGCGTTTCCGGGTACGGGGATTGGGCATCACGGCGAGGATGAAGCCGCTCGGATGCTGCGCGTGTATGTCCTCATGGGTGGCGCAGCCTCTGCCGCGTTGGGTGGTTGGGTCGGCGGCGTCGCCGCGACGAGTCCACGTCGGGCGCTTGGAATGCTTGCTGCCAATGCAGCCGCCAGCGTTGTCTTTGGCATCGTTCCGATTCAATTGCCGATGAAGCCCGAGAACGCGATGGCTGTTGGAATTGGAGCCTGGACCATCGTCAGTGCAGGTCTCGCAGCGTTGGTGGCCCGCAAGAAGAGCGAAACCACTGCGTAGTGCCCACGCTTCAAGATGCTGGCGCATTGGCGCCATATCCTTGGTGTGCCAGCTAGCGGCACATGTCGTACCCGCCGGTCTCCAGGTGGAAGTGGTCCTTGTGCGCGGCGTTGTAGTCGGGGCCCAGCGCGCCGTTGAAGAATCGGCAGGCGCCGCGGTGCGCATCGCGCAGCAGCAGCGCCGCCGGATCGTCCGTGCTCGCGGCACTGCTGCGGGGCCAGGCTTGCAGTACCGTGATGCGGCGGCCGTCGGCCAGCGTGAGGCCGGCGACGTCCAGCGCATCGGCCGTGGCATGCCGGCTGCGCGAAGGGCCCGGCATGGCATCGTCGCCGCGGTTGACGTTGCGGCAGGCGTAGCTGCCGAGGTGGTCGATGGCCGCCACCGGCTGGCCGAAGCGCTGCCTGGCGGCCGGCTGCAGCGCGTGCCGCTCCCACATGAAGAAGGACAGCGCCATCGGGCAGCTCAGTGAAGGCGCGGTGCCCAGGCGCACGCCGGCGGAGCGCAGCCTCACGGCGTTCTTGAAGCCGCAGCCGGGGCCGGTGACGCGGTCGGGCAGCAGCTCGTACTGCATGCCGGTTTGCGCCAGCGCCGCAAGGCAGCGCGCCGGCTCGCGGCGGGCCCGCTCGAGCTTGAAGCCGGTCAGCCAATCGGGCGATGCCGCCACGTCGAGCGGCGCCCACGGATTGAAGCGTTCGGGAATCTCGACGGTGCCGGTGGCCACGGCCCATGCGCCCAAGGCAAGCGCGGCGCATACCGCGGCCATGCCGAGCCAGCGCTTGACGCGCGAAGGCACGGGCTTTAGCGGGCGCTCAGAAGGATCCAGGGCCATGTCGTCGATGAATTGCCAGGGACGGATCGATCGCGAGGCGTGGGGCCCCTTGCTTCAGGGGCGCGTGGCAATGAGCGGATCGAGTTCGGCCCGCACGCGCCTGATCGCCACTTCATGCCGCAGCGTCTGCGCCCCGCGCCCGTAGGTCATGGCCTTGCGGATCAGCCGCAATTGCTCGCGCTGCAGCTGTGTCTTCAGGCGCCTTGCCCGCAGCCCGAAAGCCCAGCCCATCTCCCGGCGAACCTTGTAGCGCTGCAGGGGCGCACCCAGGCGGATCCACTCGTCGTCGCGGATCAGCTCGCGCTCCGGCACGAAGTAGGCGGCCAGTGCATGCAGGTAGGCGCCGTTCTCGCGTGCGGCAACGCGCCAGAAGAGCCCGGCCGCGATCATCGCGGGAACGCCCTTGACGGCGAGCATCACGGCCATGTCGCCATAGCCGCCGTCGAAGAGATCTTCGAGCCATGGGGAGTTCCAGATGAAATGCATCGCCCACGCGAGCGCGAAGCACAGCAGGGCGCAGGCGATCCTCGCCGCCAGCGAACGCTCCGGATGCAGCAGGAACCAGGCAACGCCGAAGGACGCGATCGTCGTGTAGGCCGCGTGGCTCCACAGTCCGCTCAGCAGCCCGCGCGTCAGCAGGTTGATGAACACCGGAGACACCTGGTTCTCGAGCGGAAAGTGCATCGAGGCGTTGACGGTGTAGCTCAGGTTCTCGACCACCTGGAAACCCAGGCCCGCCATGGCACCCACGATCAGCACCGACAGGTAAGTCTGGAACTGGTTGCGCGCCACCAGCACCAGCAGGATGACGCCGGCGATCTTCAGGAACTCCTCGGTGACCGGGCCCGCGATGGCCGGTCCCCAGAGCGCCACGAAATCCGGCGACACCAGCTTGGCGCACAGGCTCTGGATGGCGATGTTGGCCGGCGCGGCAAAGTAGACGGCGCCGAGCCCGCCCCATGCAAAAGCCAGCACGAAGGCTTCCGGCGGGTGCTGCTCGAGCAGGTCGAGCATGCGAAAGACCAAAAGAAAAAGCAGCGTGTAGATGCCCCACACCAGAATGCCCAGCAGGGCCGTGACGGGGACGACACGGAAACCCATCGAGAACATGCTGACGGTGTAGAACAGGCCGTTGAGGATCAGCGCCGCCAGCAGCCAGAAGGCCGCGCGCTGCGGCTGGAAGAACGAATCAGTGCCGATCGGCCAGTCGCCGCGGTCCTGCTGGCCTTCGAAGGCGGGCGGGCTCACTGCGGTGCCTCCAGGTCCATCGATTCCAGCATGCTGCGCGCATCGGCCATCGCCTCGTTCAGGCCGTCGCTGGCGCCGTAGCAATCGATCTGCACGAGCGAGCGGCGCTGCAGGTCGACCACCTGCCAGAAGCGGCCGGCCAGCTTCGACCCGTAGTACGCAAAGGTCTTGCCCTGCAGTCCCCACGAAGTGACGAAGTCCGACACGTCGCCATCGATGTTCAGGCGCTGGCCGCGCTCCATGAGCCTTTGCTGGCGCATCAGCGGACCGTCGGGCCCACCGGCCCACGCATGCGTGGTCACCAGGAACTTGTGGCCGCCCTTGAACAGCATCAGCGACTGGCCGGCCCTGGAGCGCGACACGTCCATCTCCCATCCGCTCGCGGGAACGAACCTGGCATGGCCGACGGACACCGTTTCTCCCGCCGCGAGCGGCCGGCTGCCGGGCGTGCGGCTGTCCCAGAAGCTCAGGCCGCCCACGTAGGCGGCAATGGCAAGGAGCACCGCGAGCGCGCCTGGCCAGGTGCGGTACGGTATGCGGCGGGATGGCTCGGGCATGCGGTGATCGTGCCATACGAACGGCCGGGGCTGGAGCGTCCCGCGAGGATCAGGCCGGTCTTTTGAACGCGCGCCTCAGCGCAATGCCTGTCTTCTTCGCCAGTCCCCGGGCGGCAGGCCGAAGCGCCGCTTGAATGCGCGGCTGAAGGCCGCTTCCGACTCGTACCTCGCATGATCGGCAATGGTCTTGATCGGCAGCTCGCTGCTCTTCAGGTGCTTTGCCGCCAGCTGCAGGCGCCAGTGTCCGAGGTATTGCATCGGCGGCTGGTCGAGAAAGTGCCTGAAGCGCTCGCTCAGCACCGTGCGCGACACGCCCACGCCGCGCGCCAGGCTCTCCAGGCTCCAGTCCTCGAGCGGCGCCGCATGCAGCAGCCTCAGCGCCGGCCCGACCACGCCGTCGTTGTAGGCCGCGAACCAGCCCACTTCGTCCGCCGACAGGCCCTGCATGTGCTTGCGCAGGATCTCCACGAACATCAGCTCGGTCAGCCGCGGCAGCATGCTCCGCCAGCCGGGCTGCGGCTGGCTGGCTTCCGTCACGGTGTGGCGGATCGTGGTTGCCAGCCAGTGGTCGGCCGGCGTGGCCTCGGGGCTGATGTACAGCACGTCCGGCAGGTGCCGCAGCACGGGATGGAACAGCAGCTCGTCGCAGCGGATGAAGCCGCAGATGACGCTGGTGGAATCGCCGCCGCCGCCATGCTCGACCACCGGCATGCCGGCCCACGGGAGCTGGGGCAGCAGCTGGCCGATGTGCACCGGCGCGGTGGCGTCCCGGCCGCTCAGGCGGTGGAGGCCGCCGTAGGGCAGCATCACGGCGTCGCCGCCGTTCAGCCATAGCGGCTGCTCGCGATCGGGCAGGTCGATCCGGCAGCCGCCCGAGCCGATGATGTGGAACGGAATCACACGGCTCGAACCGAGCGAGAGCATTGCGGCCAGCTGGCCGGAGTCGACGCTGGTCACCGACCACGGCTCGCGGAATTCGGCGCGGAACAACACCATGCCGGTGACGTGCATGCTCTCCAGCAGGTCCGACAGCATGTCGGTCGCCGGGCCCGGCGCTGTTTGGATCAAGACTCCCGGCATTTCGGTCATGGCCTGTCTCCTTATATCTTTCGAATAGTTCAAACTTCATTGCTCGAGGTGCTGCAAAGCACGTCGATCAGTGAACGGGTTGACTCGCCACCGCGCAGCCTGGGTCTCCTGCGAGCCCGAGCTCGACCTACAGCACAGGGCGCGCGGTGGTGGTCTCTTTGTTCTGCTGCATCCCGAATGGTTGATCGAACACATTTCGTATTCATAAGGCTGGGAGCCGGAGAACTGTCATGAGTGAACCTGTCTACGTAGGCATCGACATCGCCAAGGCCAGCTTCGAGGTGGCCGCCAGTGGCGAGACACAGACCTTGAACCTGGGCAACGACGAGGCCGGTCATGCCGAGTTGTGTCAGGTGCTCGTGCCGCTGGCACCTCGCCTGATCCTGTTGGAGGCCACCGGTGGCCATGAGCAGGGTCTGGCGCTCGCGCTGGCAGCCGCTGGTCTGCGCGTGTCGGTCATTAACCCGCGACAGGCGCGCGACTTCGCGCGCTGTATGGGCAAGCTGGCCAAGACCGATCGAATCGACGCGCAGATGCTTCGCGGATTCGCCGAACTGCTGGACGCCCAGGGCCATGAGCCACGCGCGCTGGCCGACGAGCAGCAGCGTGAGCTCACCGCCATGGTGGCCCGCCGACGCCAGCTGGTGGCCATGCTCGTGGCCGAACGCCAACGCCTTGCACTGGCTCATCCGAAGGCCAAGGCCAGCATCCTGGCGATCATGGATGCCATTGCCGCCCAGCTTCACGACATGGACGGCGAGCTGCGCGAGCACGTGCACGCACATCACGCAGACCTGGCGCGTTTGCTGACCTCGGTCAAGGGGGTGGGGCCGACCACGGCCAGCACCCTGCTGGCGCAATTGCCCGAACTGGGCAAGCTCAACCGCAAGCAGATCACTTCCCTGGTGGGCCTGGCTCCAGTCAACCGCGACTCGGGCACCTTGCGCGGACAGCGTCACATCTTCGGTGGACGCGCGGACGTGCGCCGCGTGCTGTACGTCGCCGCTTTGGTAGGCACGCGATTCAATCCCGTGCTCAAGGCCTTCTATGCGGCCCTGCTGGCCGCAGGCAAGCCAAAGAAGGTCGCCTTGGTGGCATGCATGCACAAGCTGCTCATCATCCTCAACGCCATTGCCAGAACCAGGCAACCTTGGCGCGACGACTTTGCGGTGGCAGCTTGAGTTGGTCATACAAGATGGTTGCTGCATGAAGCGTACGCTGGCCTCGCCCATTCATCATCCAACGGAGGCAGCAATGAACACCGACGCACGCGATCTGGTTGTTGTGATTACGCATGGAATCGACCACGAATTGTCCTCCGTCGGGCTGGTCATCGCCCTGGGCGGCATGACTTCGGGCCTGAAGGTTTCCATTTTTCTGACCAGCGCGGGCGTCGACCTTGTGCGGCGCGGCGCGTCCGACACGACGCATGTCAAGCCGCTGGAGCCGCTGGCGGACATGCTGCGCGACTTTCTCGGCCGCGGCGGCACGCTCTGGGCCTGCACGCCCTGCGTGAAGAGCCGCGGCTACACGCAGGAGAACCTGCTGGAGGGTGTCGTCATCGCGGGTTCGAGCGTGATGCACGAGCTGATCAAGCGGGGCGCTGCAACCTTGAGTTTCTGAAGCGCGCCGCGGCGGTCCGGGGCCGCCGGTGGATGCCGTCCGCGGGGCAACCGCGTTAGAGTCTGGCCACGTCCACAAGACCGCCACGCCACATGCCCCATGCCTATGCACCCACGCCACGTTCCCGCATGCCGCTGCTGCTTCTTCGGCTGCTGCCCATAGGCGCCTGCCTGCTGGTGCTGGGCTGCGCAGGCCCGCGGCCGCCGCAGCCCGTGGCCGGCTACGGGCCGCCTCCCGTGCTCACGGCCGAGCAATCGAGCGGCGTCGCGATTCATGCGCTGGGCCTGGTCGGCACGCCGTACCGCTATGGCGGCAACACGCCGGAGGGCGGCTTCGATTGCAGCGGGCTCATCGGCTACGTGTACAGGAACAGCACGGGCCAGGCCACGCCGCGCACCGTGGCGCGCATGGCCGGCTTCGGCCGTCCCGTGCCCACGTCCGAACTGCGTTCGGGCGACCTGGTGCTCTTCGGCGCGTCCACGCCGTCGCATGCGGGCATCTACGTGGGAGCCGGGCAGTTCGTGCATGCGCCTTCGACGGGCGGCGAGGTGCGGCTCGACCGGCTGGACGGCGTCTACTGGTCGCGCCAGCCGATTCAGGCGCGCCGGCTTTAGCCTCGAAGAGAAACGCGGCCCAATCCCACTCAACGCACGGGTGTTGCCGTTGGTTCTACGGGGATGCCTGCCTTGGGACGGCCTGGCCGGTATGGCATGCTGTGCCGGTATCACCGAAGCTCGGAGAGGTCCCCCATGAAAAAAATCCTAGCCCTGGCCGTCCTGGGCATTGCCACCATCCTCCCGGCGTTCGCGCAGCGCGGCGATCCTTACGAGAACGACCGCCGCTACTGCGCCAGCGGCCGCTCCGGCGTCGACTTCAACACCTGCATGTGGCGCATCCAGCGCGATCGCGAGGAGCGCTACGACCGCCGCGAGCAGCGCGCCTACGAACGCGAGCAGCGGCGCGAATACGAGCGCCGCGAGCGCTGGGCCGAGCAGCCGCCTCCGCCGCCGGCCTACCGCCAGTGGGACGGCCCGCCGCCCGGCGAGCAGCCCCGCCTCAGCGACATGCAGCAGCGCGCGCTGGACAACTGCAACCTGTTGGCGCCGCGCGACCAGCCCCGCTGCCGCGCGACGGTGATGTCGACGGTGCGTTAGGGCCACGGCGCCAGCAAGCGCTGGCAGGGTTTTCCATTACGCAAAGCCACGCACGCCGGTCGCGCGGTCCGACGGATGCGCCCGCGCGCCCCTGCGGCAAAACTCCCGGGTTCATTCCCAGGAGACATTCCCATGCACAGCATCCGCCGCCACCTGGTGTGGCTCGTCGTGGCCGTGGCCGGCGCATTCGCGCTGGGCACCGTGGCCCTCACGCGCGGTGAAAGCGTCAACGCCCTGTGGGTGGTGACCGCCGCGGTCTGCACCTACCTGATCGCCTACCGCTACTACAGCCTGTTCATCGCCGAGAAAGTGCTGGGACTGGACGGCAACCGCAAGACGCCGGCGCACCGCCACAACGACGGCCTGGACTACGTGCCCACCGACAAGAACGTGCTGTTCGGCCACCACTTCGCGGCCATTGCGGGCGCCGGTCCGCTGGTGGGCCCGGTGCTCGCGGCGCAGATGGGCTACCTGCCCGGGCTGCTGTGGGTGCTGGCGGGCGTGGTGTTCGCGGGCGCTGTGCAGGACTTCATCATCCTGTTCATTTCCACGCGGCGCGACGGCCGCTCGCTCGGCGACCTCGTCAAGCAGGAGATGGGCACGGTGCCCGGCATGATCGCGCTGTTCGGCACCTTCATGATCATGATCATCATCCTCGCGGTGCTGGCGCTGATCGTGGTGAAGGCGCTGGCCGAATCGCCGTGGGGCACCTTCACCGTGGCGGCCACCATTCCGGTGGCGCTCTTCATGGGCGTGTACCTGCGCTTCATCCGGCCGGGGCGCATTGGCGAGGTGTCGCTGATCGGCTTCGTGCTGCTGATGCTCGCCATCTTCGGCGGCCAGGCCGTGAGCCAGAACCCCGCGTGGGCGCCGCTCTTCACCTTCGACGGCAAGGCGCTCACCTGGATGCTCGTGGGCTACGGCTTCGTGGCCGCGAGCCTGCCGGTGTGGCTGCTGCTGGCGCCGCGCGACTACCTGTCGACCTTCCTGAAGATCGGCACCATCATCGCGCTGGCGCTGGGCATCGTGTTCGTCATGCCCACGCTGCAGATGCCCGCGCTCACGCAGTTTGCGCAGGGCGGTGGACCGGTGTGGTCGGGCAGCATGTTCCCGTTCCTGTTCATCACCATCGCGTGCGGCGCGGTGTCGGGCTTCCATGCGCTGATCTCCTCGGGCACCACGCCCAAGATGCTCGACAACGAGCGCCATGCGCGCTTCATCGGCTATGGCGGCATGCTGGCCGAATCCTTCGTGGCGGTGATGGCGCTGGTGGCGGCTTCATGCATCGAGCCCGGCATCTACTTTGCAATGAACAGCCCGGCCGCGCTGGTGGGCAGCACCGCCCAGCAGGCGGCGCAGACCATCTCGAGCTGGGGCTTCGTGGTCACGCCCGAGATGCTCGTGCAAACCGCCAAGGACGTGGGCGAAAGCACCATCCTCGGCCGCGCGGGCGGTGCGCCCACGCTGGCCGTGGGCATGGCCCACATCCTCCACCAGGTGATCGGCGGGCAGGCCATGATGGCCTTCTGGTACCACTTCGCGATCCTGTTCGAGGCGCTTTTCATCCTCACGGCCGTGGACGCCGGCACCCGCGCGGGCCGCTTCATGCTGCAGGACCTTCTGGGCAGCTTCGTGCCTGCGCTCAAGCGCACCGACTCGCTGCCGGCCAACCTGTTTGCCACGGCGCTGTGCGTGGCGGCCTGGGGCTACTTCCTCTACCAGGGCGTGGTCGATCCGCTGGGCGGCATCAACACGCTGTGGCCGCTGTTCGGCATCTCCAACCAGATGCTGGCCGCGGTGGCGCTGCTGCTGGGCGTGGTGGTGCTGTTCCGCATGAAGCGCGAGCGCTACGCATGGGTGGCCATTGCGCCGGCCGCGTGGCTCTTGGCCTGCACGCTCACGGCCGGCTGGCAGAAGATCTTCTCGCCCGACCCGAAGATCGGCTTTCTCTCGCACGCGGCCAAGTACACCGAAGGCCTGGCCAACGGCGTGCTGGTGGCGCCGGCGAAAACGCCCGAGGCCATGTCGCGCATCGTCTTCAACGACCGGCTCGACGCGGCGCTGTGCGCGCTCTTCATGTTCGTGGTGCTGAGCGTGCTGGTGTACAGCATCAAGGCCTGCCTCGCGGCACGCGCGGCCCACCGGCCGACCGCGCAAGAGACGCCGTTCGAACCGCTCGCCACCTCGGCGGCGCGCTGAGCAGCGGGTGCCATGGCTCTCGCATTGCCGGAAGCCGGGCGCTACTTCGCGCGCTCGCTCAAGCAGTCGCTGCGGCTCATGGTCGGGCTGCCCGACTACGACGCCTACCTGACCCACATGGCGGCCACGCACCCGGACCAGCCGCCGATGAGCTACGAGGCCTTCTTCCGCGAGCGGCTGGAGGCGCGCTACGGCGGAGGCAAGGGGCGCTGCTGCTGAAGGACGGTGGCGGCTGCATGCCTGCCGCACGACCGCAGATTCCGAAGACAGGCAAGGGCTCAGGCGCCGGCTGAGCCTGGCTGCGTCAATTCCAGTTTCTTTGGGCCGGCACTTGCTGCCACGATGGCCTCCATGCACTGAGTGGTGGAGAACATCGATGGCATCCGAATTGAATCAAATCGCAAGCGGGTCGCTGCGCTGGCGCATCGGCCTGTCGGCCGCCCTGTGTCTCGCGGCGGCGCTTTCCGCGGCCCAGCCGCCCGACGCGGGCGTCGTGCTGCATGCCGAGCAGCGCTTCCAGCTGGCGCTGGAAGCGCAGGCCGCACGCGACTACCGCTCGATGCTCGAACAGCTTCGGCAAGCGGCGGCCGAGGACAACGCCGAGGCGCAGGAGATGCTGGGCATGGTGCTGCTGGCGGGGTCGACGCTGTACGGCTCCGCCATCAAGGCCGACCGCTGCGAGGCGCGCCGCTGGATGCTGCGCGCCGCCGCGCAGGGCAGCGATACGGCCCGGGTCCAGCTCGCCTTTCTCAACAGGCTGCGCCAGTCCCCGGCCGGCAGGAACGCTTGCGACTGAGCCTGCGCCCCTGACTGTGCGGGCAGTGACGCCTGGTTACCGCATCGCGCGCCGGGATGCGTCGCTGGAAAATGAAGGGCTAGACTCTTCGTTTGCCAATCCCTCCGCTGCGAGGCCGACTCATCATGAAACCCTGGTTGATTCCCATGGCGCTTGCCTTGGCGGGCACCGCCCACGGCGCCGAAAACTGCGAAGCCCTGCGCACCCAGATCGAAGCGAAGATTGCCGGGGCCGGCGTGACGCGCTTCACCGTCACCACCGTCGACGCCAATGCAGAAGCGGCAGGACAGGTGGTGGGCAGCTGCGATCTCGGAAGCAAGAAGATCGTCTACCAGCGAGAAGGTACGCCAGCCGGTACGGCGCCGGCGCGCCCGAGTGCAGGCGCGGCCGACGAAGAGATATTGACGGAGTGCAAGGACGGCACGGTGTCCGTCGGCGGCGACTGCAAGAAGTAGGCAGGAGCCAAGCCTTGTCATCTTCCAAAGCCTTTCGCATTGCACTCTCGGCCTCGGCCGCCGCCATTGGCGGCATTGCGGCGTACTGGACCCTGCTGGCCACGCGGCAGGGGCACATCCTCTTCAACGCCAGGAAGCTTCCGGTCGTCCATCTGTCCGACGACTTTTCCACCTACTCCCACACCGTGCCGGGCGGCATGGTGCGCGGCTATGTCTATCACCCGCAGGGCGAAGACGCGCTGCAGGACCTGTTCATCTATTTTGCCGGTCGGGGCGAAGACGTCCGCGCCACCGCGCAGGCGCTGCACTGGCTGCCGGAGGGCTTCGGATTTGCGGCCGTCAACTACCGCGGTGTGGCCGACTCCGAGGGGCATCCCTCCGAGATCGCCTCGGTGGCGGATGCGATCCAGTTTGCCAACCACCTGCGCAAGGCCTTTCCGCAGGCGCGCCTGCACGTGGTCGGCCGCAGCCTCGGCACGGGCGTGGCCATCCAGCTGGTGGCGCAGCAGGACTTCTCGAGCCTGCAGCTGGTCACGCCCTACGACTCGATGCTCGAAGTGGCCAAGAGGCGCTTTCCGCTCGTTCCGCTGGCGTTGTTGCTGCGGCACCGCTTCGACTCGCTCACGCACTGCAAGGAAGTGGCCGCCAAGACCCAGGTGCTGCTGGCCGAGCGCGACGACGTGGTGCTGCCCGAGCGCTCGCAGAAGCTCATCGCCGCCTGGCCCACGCCCATCAGCGTGCAGACCGTGCCCGCCTCGGACCACCACAGCATCATGGGCATCGAAGCGACCTGGCTCTACCTGATCGACTTTGCGTTGACGGCCATCCTTCCCGAGCCGATTGCCGCCTGAGCCGCTGCGCAGGGGCCTTCCTTCAGCCGGCGCCGAGGGCCGTGAAGCCGCCTTCAAGATCGCGCAGCAGATCCGAAGGCGCCTCCAGCCCCACGTGCAGCCGGATGACCGCGCCGCGTGCGCTCCAGTCGGTCACGCTGCGCGCCGCGCGCATGTCGGCCCAGGCCACCAGGCTTTCATAGCCGCCCCAGGACGAGCCACGGCCGAACAGCGACAGCGCATCGACGAAGCGCTCGACCGCGGCGTTCCCGATGCCCGGCTGCAGCTCGAACGAGACGAGCCCGTTGGTGCCGCGGCAGTCGCGCTTCCAGAGCGCGTGGCCCCGATGCTGCGGCAGCGCGGGGCAGAACACGGCCGCCACTTCGGCCCGCGCCTGCAGCCAGTGCGCCACCTCCAACGCATGCCGCTCGTGCATCTGCAGCCGCGCGGACAGCGTGCGCATGCCGCGCAGCACCAGCCATGCATCGTCGGGGCTCACCGTCATGCCGAAGGCGTCGCAGCGCTCGTTGAGCGGCTGCCAGGCTTCGCGCGTGGTGGCCACGGTGCCCATCATCACGTCGGAATGGCCCGAGAGGTACTTGGTGGCGGCCATCAGCGAGATGTCGGCGCCCAGCGCGAGCGGCCGGTATTGAACGCCCGAGCCCCAGGTGTTGTCCGCGGCAACGAGCGCGCCGCGCGCATGGGCCAGCTCGGCCAGCCGGAGCAGGTCGCACATCTCGTAGACCAGCGAACCGGGGCATTCGGCATACACGAGCTTCGTGTTCGGCTCGAACAGTTCCTCGATGCCGCTGCCGTCCGCGGCAAAGAAGGTGCAGCGGATGCCATAGGGATCGAGGAAGGAATGCACGAGCTTGCGCGCGGGCTCGTACACGCTGTCCGACATCAGCACATGGTCGCCAGGCTTCAGGTACGACAGCAGCACCATGCCGATGGCGGCAAGGCCGGTGGGAAAGAGGCGCGTGCGGTGGGCGCCTTCGAGTTCGCTCACCGCGTCTTCGAGCGCGAAGGTGGTGGGCGTGCCGCGCGCGCCGTAGCTGAAGGCGCGCTCTTCGCCGCGCCGCGCGCGCGTCTCGCGCATCGCGGCCACGCTGTCGAACAGCACGGTGCTCGCGCGCACCAGCGGCGTGTTGACCGGCGAGCCGCCGAAGTAGGCCGGGGCCTTGCCGGTGTGGACGAGCCGGGTGTCGAGGGACTGGCCAGCGGTGTCTTGGGGCGAATCGGACATGGTGTGTTCCAGCGGGCGCGGGCCTCTATGGTGCGTCAATCCGCCTTCGCGCCCGAAAGCTTGACGATGCGCGACCAGCGGTCGATGTCCTGGCGCAGCTGCGCGGCGAAGGCTTCGGGCGTGTTGGCCACCACCTCGCTGCCGCCGTCGTTCACCAGCTTGGTCACCTCGGGCAGGCGCAGCGTGCGCACGATGGCTTCGTTCAGGTAGGCCACGCGCTCGGGCGGCGTGCCGGCCGGCGCGAAGAAGCCGTACCAGTCCTCGAAGCGGGCATTGGCATAGCCCAGTTCCTCGAGCGTCGGCACCTTGGCGAACACGCCGATGCGGCGCGGGCTGGTGACGGCCAGCACGCGCAGCTTGCCGTTCTGCACCATGCCCGCGACCGACGAGGTCGAGGTCACGAGCACGTCGACCTGCCCGCCGAGCAGGTCGGTGAGCGCGGGGCCGGCGCCCTTGTAGGGCACGTGCGTCATGTCCACGCCGCTGTCCTTCTGCAGCACCACGCCGACCAGGTGCGAGAGCGTGCCGTTGCCCGGCGTGGCATAGGTGACCTTGCCGGGGCTGGCCTTGGCGCGCGTGGCCAGGTCGGCAAAGGTCTTGTAGGGCGAGTTGGCTTCCACCACCAGCGCGAGCGGCGCCGCGTTGATCTGCGTGATCGGCGTGAAGTTCTTGATCGGGTCGAAGCCGGGCGCCGAGTAGAGCGAAGGGTTCACCGCCATGATCGACACCTGCGAGGTCAGCACGGTGTAGCCGTCGGGCTTGGCCTCGGCCACCGACTTGGCGCCGATGTTGCCGCCCGCGCCGCCGCGGTTGTCCACCACCGCGGCCTGGCCCATGATTTCCGGCAGCCGCGTGGTCACCAGCCGGGCCGTGGCGTCGTTGCCGCCGCCCGGGGGAAAAGGCGAGACGAACTTCACCGTTTGCGAAGGAAAGCCGTTGCGCGCAGGCAGCGGCTGGGCCGAGGCAGGCTGCAGGGCCATGGCCGCGAGCCATGCGGCAGCGATGGAAAGGCGGGCAAGGCTCGGGATGCGAAGGGCAGACGACATGGCGGGACTCCTGGAATAGGAACTGACAACGACGAACGGAGAAAGCGAAACCGGGGGAGCTAGGCGTGCCGCGCGGCGGAAGCGGCCGGCAGCCTGAAGGCCGAGCGCTCCTGCGCGTCGAGCTGCGCGACCAGGCCGGTCTCCCAGGCCAGGTAGCGGCGCGCCGCTTCCTTGTTGCCGTCGTGGCGGTCGTGCACGAAGAACAGGTAGTCGATGCAGTCCGCATCGGCAGGCAGGGCGGGCGTGGCCTGCACCGGCAGGCCGGCATCGCGCCATGCGGCCATACCGCCTTCGAGCAGCAGCGGGGCAGGCGAGAGGCCGGCCAGTTCGGACGCCGCAGCCCAGGCCGCGAGCGCAGCATCGTCGGCCACCAGCACGAGCTGGCGCGTTTCGTTCATCACGTCCTGCGCCAGGCGCGGGCGTATCGACCAGCGCGCCCCTGGAACATGGCCGGCGCGGAACTGCATGCTCGGGCGCAGGTCGACCAGCGCCACGTCGCCCCGCGCGAGGTGGGTGGACAGCGCCTTCGCATCGATCGTCGCCAGCGCAGGTGCGGTGGGCGCTGCGGCAGGCGCGAGCGACAGCCCACTCGCTAGCCCGCCTTCGAGCACGCTCGCATCGTGGCCCATCTGCCGCAGCCAGTGCGCGACGGTGGGCGCGCGCACGCCGTCGTCGTCGAACAGCACGAGCCGCGCGCCGCGCACGCCGAAGTACTGGTCGCCGGCCTGCATCAACTGCCCGCCGGGCGTGTGCTGCGCGCCGGGCAGCGTGCGGGCCGCGAATTCCTCCGGCGTGCGCACGTCGCAGAGAAACAGGCTGCGGCTGGCATCGCCGGCCCACTGCTGCACCGTCTGCGCCGTGACTGTCGGCACGCCGAAGCGCTCGGCCAGTGCCTTGGCGGCCGGCCGCAGGTCGGCGTTGCCACTGTCGTCCGCATAGCGCCGCGTGCCGCCGTGCTCCAGCGCGTGGTCGTTCAGGTACCAGCCCTGCGTGCCGTTCTCCAGCGCATAGACCGGGTTGGGCAGGCCCAGGTTGATGAGCGTCTGCGCGCCGATGATGCTGCGCGTGCGGCCCGCGCAATTGATGACGATGGGCGTGGTGGTGTCGGGTACCAGCCGGCGCACGCGGTAGGCCAGCTCGCCGTTGGGGCAGCAGGTGGCCGTGGGGATGTTCATCTTGTGGAACTCGCTCACCGGCCGGCCGTCGAGCACCACCACCTTCTCCTTGCGCGCCAGCATTTCGGCCAGCTGGTCGGCGCTCACGCGCGGCGTGTGATAGGCCTCTTCGGCCAGCTCGCCGAAAGTCTTCGAAGGCAGGTTGACGCCCGCGAAGAGCGCATGGCCCGCGGCCTTCCAGGCGCGCGTGCCGCCCTGCAGCACATGCACGCCGGTGTAGCCCAGCACGGCGAGGCGGCGGGCGGCGCGCTCGGCCACGTCGCCGTCGCCGCCGTCATACGCGACCACGCGCACGCTGCGGCGCGGCACGAGGCGCGGCGCATCGAGCTCGAGCCGGCTGAAGGGCAGCGGGATGCCGTAGAACAGGTGCGCCTCGCCGTACTGTCCGTGCTCGCGCACGTCGAGCAGCGCGATCTCGCCGCCGTCGTGCAGCCAGGATTTGAGGGTCTTCGGGTCGATGAAAGAGGTCATGGGAAGCAAGCCGTTGGGACGAACGCGGTCCTGCGGGGCCGTGCGCTGCACGGTCCGCATGAACGAAGACGAGGTTGAAAGAAGAGGGGCCTAGCGGCGCGTCTGCACGCCGATGCCCATCGTCTGGTACGTGCCGGCTTCCAGGTCGTACGCGGTGCGCTGGTTCAGCGTTTCGAGCGCGCGGCCGTACATGTGCAGGTGCCGGATGACCTGCTCGCCCTGGATTTCGACCGAGTGGATGTCCTCGGGCATCAGCGCGATGCCCTTGCCTGGCGTGACCACGACCAGCGCGGTTTCCTCGAGCTTGCCGACGCCCGGCACCGAGCCGTCGTCGCGCCGCTCGTACACGCGGTTGTGCTCGGTGCCTTCCACCGCGGCAATGCAGGCCCAGGTGGTGTGGTTGTGCGGCACGATCTTCTTGCCCGGCCGCATCACGTTGAGGTAGAGCGCATAGCTCTGGTCCGGGTCCTCGGCAATCAGGTAGCGGGCCTGGTGCTCGCCGGCCTCGGGCGCCGGAAAGTCGGCGGCGCCCCAGTAGTCGGTGCGCGCGGCCAGCCCTTGCAGCGCGTCGAGCACCGCACCGAGCTTTTCGCGGGTTGGTTCAGCGCCGCCGATGGCTTTCTTCATTCGGTCGATGGACGCGGCAACCGCCTCGCGGCGTTGGTCGGACAGGGCGCTCATGCAGATTCTCCAGTGGGGATGCTTGTCGTGGTCGCATTCACTGTAGTGACCGGGGCGTGACACGACAATCCATCCCGCGCAAGAAATACATCAATAAAATTAATGTATGCCCACGCTCGATCTTGAACTGCTGCGCTCCTTCGCGGCCGTCGTCAGCCACCACAGCTTTGCGGCGGCGGCCGTGCACCTGGGCCGCACGCAGTCGGCCGTCACGCAACAGATGCAGCGGCTCGAAGAGCAGGTGGGCCATGCGCTCTTCGCCAAGCAGGGCCGGCAGAAGCGGCTCACCGAGCATGGCGAGCGGCTGCTGACCTATGCGCACCACCTGCTCGCGCTCAACGACGAGGCGCTGCGCAGCCTCCGACAGGGCGAACTCGAAGGCAACCTGCGCATCGGCGCTCCGCACGACGTGGCCGAGACCATGCTGCCGCTGCTGCTCACTGAAGTGGCGCGCACCTCGCCGCTGCTGCAGCTGGACATCCACATCGGCCGCAGCCCCTACCTGATGACTTCGCTCAAGAGCGGCGAGGTCGACATGATCATCTCGAACCGCGCCGATGCGCAATCGCAGTTCGAGGGCGTGGTGCTGCGCAACTCGCCCACCGTGTGGCTGTGCGCGGCCAGCTACGTGCATGACCCGGCCAAGCCGGTGCCGCTGATCATGGCCGACGGCCCGAGCATCTTCCGCCGCATCGGCCACGAGGCGCTCGACGCCGCAGGCGTGGCCTGGACGCCGCGCTACACCTCGTCGAGCCTGATCGGCATCAAGGCCGCGCTGCGCGCCGGCCTCGGCGTGACGGCGCGCGGCGTGGAGCAGCTCGACGCGGGCCTGCGCGTGCTGGGCGCGGGCGACGGCATGCCGCGCCTGCCCGACCTGGCGTACTACCTGTACGTGCGCAGCCACGTGGTGAACCCGGTCACGCGGCAGGTGTTCGAGACCTTGAAGAAGCACCTGCGGCTGCCGCGCACCGACATGCCGGCTTGAAACGCTAGGTCGCCCAGATGCGCGGCGAACTCGCCGGCAATTGCCACAGCTCGGCGCGCCAGGCCTGCCACACCTGCCGCAGCAGCTGCATCGCGGGCTCGACCACCGGCGCCAGCACGCGCAGCACGACGATCTCCACATGCGGACTGGTCGCGCCGGCGCTTTCCTGTAGCCCGTGTGCATCGATGGCGGTGCGCGCGAGCGCAAGCAGCGCCTCGCGCCGCGCCCGCGCGGCCGGCGTGCCCGACACGAAGAACAGCGACGCGATGCAGCGATGCCCGCCGAAGCCCAACGGGCTTTGCAGCAGCCGCTGGTCGGCCGCGTCGATGCGCCCGCGCTCCAGCCAGACGCCGGGCACTTCGATGTGCTGCAGGTAGGTGCCGCGCTCGAACGGCTGGTTGGCATTCGGCAACCCGAGGGCCGTCACGTCCCAGCCGATCATCTCGGCGCCGGGCTCGGCTTCGATGGTGAGCCGGTTCTCGGCGCGGCAGCCGCTGTAGCAGATGGCCTCCAGCGGCAGCCACTCGAGCCGCGCGCCCTTGGCAAGCCGGATGCGCGTGCGCTGCAGCGCCAGCTCGCCTTCGGAGCGGTAGAAGCGCGACGCGCCCGGCGTGGTGATCAGGCCATGGCTTGCGTCGGCCGCCTCGATGTCGATGTCCAGCGTGTCGCCGCCCACCAGCCCGCCCGGCGGATGCACCAGCACGTTATGGCAGATCGCATCGCCCTCGGGATAGAGGCTTTGGAGAATGCGCAGCGGCCCGTCATGGCGAAAGCGCGCGACGCTGCGGGCGGCTTCCTGTCGGTAGTCGAGATGAAGGTGGGCGTGCCAGGACATCCAGCAAGTCTATTCGCCCGCTATCGCCCGTCTTCGCGCGAAACACCGCGGAACCGGCTTCGCCGGGCCGCTGGTGTTGCCCCCGGTAGGGGGAGGGAGAAGCGACACGAAGTGCGCGGAGCCTGGGGGCGAGCCTAAGCGTTCCAGGCGCCGTCGTGCGCAGCGCTCGCTTCATCGAGCAGCGCGGGCCCGATGCATTCGATCGGATGCGGCGAAGCGCGGAACACGTCGCGGCACGACAGCTCGGCATCGCGCTGGTCCTGCCGCTCGCCGCGGAACACGCGCAGCCGCTCGGCGTCGATGCCGAACACCACGCGGCCGATGTTCGACCAGAAGATCGCGCCCGCGCACATCACGCAGGGTTCGCCCGAAGCATAGATGGTGGCGCCGGCGAGTTCCTCGCGCGTGAGGCCGCGCCCCGCAAGTGCGCGCAGGGCGTTCACCTCCGCATGCGCGGTGCAGTCGCCGGTCTCGGTGTTGCTGTTGCCGGCTTCGGCCAGCACTTCGCCGGCGGCCGAGACGATGACCGATCCGAAGGGCCGGTTGCCGCGGCGGCGCGCCGCATGCGACCAGACGATGGCCTTGCGCAGATAGCGTCCGTCGCGTTCGTCGAGCGTGGTTTCTTCGGGGAGTATGGAGTTGCTCTTGCTGAAGTTCATGCCTTGTTGGGAATCATGCGTTCGGTGCGCGATGGCAGCATCGAGGTGTTGAAGATGGCGTCGGACGAGGGCTTGACCTTGAGGCCGAATAGGTCGACCACCTCGTCGACCTGCTGCTCGAGCGTGAGCTTGTTGATGTCGCCCAAGCCATGGTTGCGCGTGTCCGCGGCACTCACATATTGCGCCGTGACACTCCAGCGTTCAAGCTCCATCCTTTCGTCCAGAATGGGTTCGCGCTGGCGCATGGCCGCGATGCTGGGCGCGGGGTTGGCAAAGGTCTCGGCGATGGCGCGGTTGGTCGCGCGCAGGAAGGCCGCGACCACCCTGGGGTTCTGCGCGATCAGGTTACTGCTCGCGAGAATGGCATTGCCATACAGGTTGACGCCCGCGTCCGCATATTTGAGCACCGACAATTCTTCCGGCTTCATGCGCGCGAAGAGCGAAATGGCGGAGTCGTGAAAGTAGGTGGCGGCATCGACGTCGCCGCGCACCATCACGTTGTCGCGCGCGCTGAAGTCGGTGGTCTGCCACTGGAAGGCGTCGCTGCGCATGCCCTGCTTGCGCGCCACCATCGGCCATGCGCGGCGGGTCGATTCGACGGCCGCGGCCGCCACCTTCTTGCCCGCGAGGCTCTTGAAGTCGGCCGTGATGCCGCGGTCCTTGCGGCCGATGATCACGAAGGGCGCGCGGTTGTAGTACTGGTACACCGCCTGCACCATCGGGGTGCCGGGGTTCTGCGCATTGAACTCGACCAGCGAGCTGATGTCGCCCAGGCCCATCTGGTAGACGCCGCTCGCGATGCGCGTGATCGAGGCGACCGAGCCTGCGCCAGTGTCGATGGTCACGTCCAGGCCTTCGTCCTTGTAGTAGCCCTTGCTGTGCGCGAGGAAGAAGGGCGCGGTCTGGCCGTTGATGCGGAAGTCGAGCGTGAACTTGAGCGGGGTCGGCTTGCCGCCGCCCTGGGCGAAGACGGCGGGAGCGGCAAGGGTGGCGGCACTGGCCGCAAGAAAGAATCGACGTTGCATGTGGGGCCTCGGAATCCTCGGGTCTTGAATCCCTCCGCGCAGGGCGGAAGGCACTTCAAGAGCAATTTCCGGGCGGGCGCACAAAGGTGGTGCGTGCGCTGCTGAACGCTTCTACTCTTGCGGGAGTCGTTGCACGAGCCATGCCAGGGCTTGAATGCGTGGCTGACGCCAGCCACAATGCAGGCGCGCAATTTGCATGGCAGGTGGCGCAGAGTAGAAGCGTTCAGCCCTTGCGGCAGGAAATTGCTCTTTCAGGTTCGTTCGTACCCACGCGCAACAACAGAAGGAGTCCACGCATGCTCGTCACCCAACAACCCGTCTTCCGCAAGTTCTGGCATGCCGTCATGCCGCTTACCGAACTGGCCAGCGGCCCGAAGCCCTTCAGGCTGCTGGGCGAAGACATCGTTCTCTTCCTCGATACCGGCGGCCAGCCTGCCGCATTGCGCGATCGCTGCTGCCACCGTACTGCGAAGCTGTCGAAAGGCTGGTGCGTCGATGCCGAAGGCCGGGCCTGCGGGCAGGGCGCCATCCAGTGCGGCTACCACGGCTGGACCTACGACCGCAGCGGGCAGGTGATCCGCATTCCACAGTACGAGGCCGACCGCAAGATCTCGCCCGAATACAAGACCGCCGCCTACCGCTGCACCGCGCGCTATGGCTACGCCTGGGTGGCGCTGGAAGAGCCCATCGCCGACATTCCCGCCATTCCGGAATTCGACGACCCGGGCTACCGCACGATCTTCCAGTTCTACGAAGAGTGGCAGACAAGCCCGATGCGCGCGCTCGAGAACTCGTTCGACAACTCGCACTTCAGCTTCGTGCACCGCGCCACCTTCGGCGTGGCGGCGAGCCCGAAGCCGAGCAAGTACGAACTGGTGGAGAACGAGGGCGGCTTCTACGCGGAGACCATCATCGAGGCGGCCAACCCGGTGAAGTTCCATGCCATCAGCGGCGTGACCGATGCGATCACCACGCGTCACATGCGCAACGCCTACTTCCTGCCGTTCTCGCGCCGGCTCGACATCGAATACCCGAGCGGCGTGCGCCACATCATCATCAACTGCTTCACGCCCATCGACGACGGTCGCATGCAGCTGTGCCAGTGGCTGTTCCGCAACGACACCGAGTCCGACTGCACGGCGCAGATGCTGATCGACTTCGACGAGGCGGTCACGCGCGAGGACAAGGACATCCTCGAATCGACCGACCCCGACGCGCTGGTCGACACGCGGCGGCGCGGCGTCGAGTATTCGATGGAATCGGACCGGCCTGGCATGCTGATCCGCAAGCACCTGATGCAGCTGCTGGCGAAGCATGGCGAGGCGGAGGTCTACCGCGGCATGGCCAGCGGGACGATTCCGATCGCGAAGGCCGCCTGACCGGCCGCTGCCTCAGGCGTGAGCCGTTGCCGGGTTCGGGCGCGCCGCGTGCGATGAGCCGGATTCGTAGCGGTCCATCGCCAGGCCATCGGTGCGGATCTCCGGACGCTGTCCGGTGACGAGGTCGGAGATCAGCTTGCCCGAGCCGCAGGCCATGGTCCAGCCGAGCGTGCCGTGGCCGGTGTTGAGGAACAGGTTCGCATAGCGCGTGGCGCCGACGATGGGCGTGCTGTCGGGCGTCATCGGGCGCAGGCCGGTCCAGAAGGTGGCGCGCGGCAGGTCGCCGCCCGGGAACAGGTCGCTCACCACCTTCTCGAGCGTGGCGCGGCGGTGCGGGTTCAGGCGCAGGTCGAAGCCGCCGAGCTCGGCCATGCCGCCCACGCGGATGCGGTTGTCGAAGCGCGTCACGGCCACCTTGTAAGTCTCGTCGAGCACGGTCGATTGCGGTGCCAGCGATTCATCGACCAGCGGCACCGTGAGCGAGTAGCCCTTGACGGGGTACACCGGAATGTCCAGCCCCAGCGATGCGATGGCGGCGCGCGAGTAGCTGCCGAAGGCCATCACGTAGCGGTCGGCCGTGAGGATCTTGCCGGCGCTGGTGCGCACGCCCGTGATGCGGTCGCCCGTCATCTCGAGGCCTTCGACCGGCTGGCCGAAGCGGAAGTCCACGCCCAGGCCGCGCGCGATGTCGGCCAGGCCGCGCGTGAAAAGATGGCAGTCGCCGGTTTCGTCGTTCGGCAGGCGCAGGCCGCCCGCGAGCCGGTCGCGCGCGCCGGCCAGCGCGGGCTCCACGCGTGCGAGCGCATCGCGGTCGAGCAGTTCGTAGGGCACGCCGCATTCCTCGAGCACCGCGATGTCGCGCTGCACCGCGTCGAGCTGCGCCTGGGTGCGGAACAGCTGCAGCGTGCCGCCGGTGCGATGCTCGTAGTGAAGGCCGGTTTCCGCGCGCAGCTGCTGCAGGCAGCCGCGGCTGTATTCGGCGACGCGCATCATGCGTTCCTTGTTGACCGCGTAGCGTTCGGGCGAGCAGTTGCGCAGCATGGCGGCCATCCAGCGCAGCTGAAACAGCGTGCCGTCGGGGCGGATCGACAGCGGCGCGTGCTTCTGGAACATCCACTTGATGGCCTTCAGCGGAATGCCGGGCGCGGCCCATGGCGTCGAGTAGCCTGGCGACACCTGTCCGGCGTTGCCGAAGCTGGTTTCCTCCGCGGGGCCGGCCTGCCGGTCGAGCAGCGTCACGTCGGCGCCGGAGCGCGCGAGGTAGTAGGCCGTGGTGGTGCCGATCACGCCGCCGCCGAGAACGATGACTTTCATGGGTATTTACGTGAATGAAGGTGAATGCATGGAATCTAAAGTGCACAATGCAGTGGATTTGATTGTTTTTTGGTGTTTTGCGGTGAAATTCACTGCAGTGAGACTGCCAATTGCCAGCCGCGGAGTGAAATGCCCGAACTCGACCGTATCGACCGCAAGATCCTCGACCTGCTGCAGCGCCAGGGCCGCATTTCCATGACCGAGCTGGCCGAGCGCATTGGCCTGTCGGCATCGCCCTGCGCCGAGCGCGTGAAGCGCATGGAGCGCGAGGGCGTCATCAGCGGCTACCACGCGCATGTGTCGCCCGAGGCGCTGGGCAAGACGCTGCTGGTGTTCGTGGAGATCAAGCTTTCGGCCAAGTCGGGCGAGGTGTTCGACAAGGTGCGCAAGGAGCTGCTGCACATGCCCGAGGTGCTCGAGTGCCACCTGGTCTCGGGCAGCTTCGACTACCTGGTGAAGGCGCGCCTGAGCGGCATGAGCGAGTACCGGCACCTCCTGGGCGACATCCTCAAGAAGCTGCCCGTGGCGGCCGAATCGCACAGCTACGTGGTGATGGAGGAAATCAAGGAAACGCTGATGCTCGCGGTCGACCGCTGAAGCGGGTGGCGGGCTACCATCGCGCCCGGCATCCACACCTCACAAGGACATCGGCATGAGCATCACGGTCCGGCGCGACGGCATTTCGGGCACGCGTCACATCCTCAAGATCCGCAGCCACGAGATTCCCATCGATGCCTCGCCGGCCGGCGGCGGCAGCGATGCGGGCCCGCAGCCGCACGACCTGTACGACGCATCGCTGGCCGCCTGCAAGGCGCTCACCGTGCTGCTCTACGCGCGCCGCAAGGGCATGCCCGTGGAAGACATCGAAGTGATCGTCGACCGCGACGACAGCGAGGAGCGCAAGGGCGTCTACCGGCTGAAGTCGAGCCTGCGCGTAACCGGCGAACTGACCGAGGCGCAGCGCGACGAACTGCTGCGCGTGGCCGGCAAGTGCCCGGTGCACCGGCTCATGACCGAGGTGAAGACCGAGATCGAGACCGGCTGGGCTTGATCGGCCCGGGCAGGCGGCATTTGATGCCGCTCAGCGCGCAGCGCCCGCGCGCTTGGCATAGCGGTCGCCCCAATCGGCCAGAGGCCCGAGCGCCGCATTGAGCGATGCGCCGAGCTTCGTCTCTGAATACTCCACCCGCGGCGGCACTTCGTGGAACACCTCGCGGTGCACGATGCCGTCCGCCTCCAGTTCACGCAGCTGCTGGATCAGCATCTTCTCGCTGATGTCCGGCAAGAGTCGCTTCAGCTCGCCGAAACGGCGCGGCTGCGCATGAAGCTCCCACAGGATCACGGCTTTCCACTTGCCGCCGATGACCTCGAACGCGGGGCCGATGCCGCAGTTGTACGGCTTTTTGGCTTTCATCCGTTCTTGCCCTTGCTGGTTCAATACATACGTTCTGGTAAGTACCTTACTTTATTGTAGGTACTTGACCATTGGAGAGTGCAATTCCTACGATGCAGACCTCTTCACAACTTGCGGACGACTGGCATGAGCAACAAGGAAATCACCGTACTGGGCCTGGGATCGATGGGCATGACCATCGCGCGGCTCTACCTCGACAAGGGCTACAAGGTCACGGTGTGGAACCGCACGGCGGACAAGGCCTCCGCGCTGGTGAGCCGGGGCGCGGTGCTCGCGCGCAGTGCCGCCGATGCCTTGCGCGCAAGCCCCGTGGCCCTGATGTGCGTGTACGACTACCGGGCGGCCGATGCGATTCTTGGCGCGGAGGGCGTGGCCGCGGCGATGGATGGCCGTCTGCTGGTGCAGCTCACCACCGGCAGTCCGCAGGACGCGCGCAATGCCGAAGCATGGGCGCACCGCCAGGGCGCGACCTACCTCGAAGGCGCCATACAGGCCGCGCCGGACCAGATGGGACAGCCCGACACGCCCATTCTCGTGTCGGGCGCACAGCAGGTGTTTCGCGCGGCCGAGCTGTTGCTCGGCGTGCTCGGCGGCGGCATCGTGTACCTGGGCGAAAAGTCGAGCGCCGCCGCGGCCATGGACCTGGCCACGCTGTCGACCATCTACGGCACGATGCTCGGCTTCTTGCATGGCGCACGCGTGGCCGAGCACGAAGGCTTCGACGTGGCGGAATACGGCCGCATCGTGGCGGGCATCATGCCCACCTTCGCCGGGTTCCTGCAGCACGAAGGCGGCGTCATCCAGTCGGGCAACTTCGCGATATCGCAAAGCCCGATGCGCATTTCGGTGGAAGCGACCCAGCGCATCCTCCAGACCGCGCAGCAGGCGGGCATCAATACAGAGTTTCCGACGTTCGCGGCAGGGTTGTTCCAGCGCGCCGATGCGGCGGGACTGGGCGGAGAGGAACTCGCCGCGCTGATCAAGCTGCTGCGCCGCTGAAGGGCCTGTGAGAGGCTAAAAAGGGCATGAAAGGCCGCGGCAGCCGGAAAAAGTGTGAACAATTACACTACGACCCGCTTTACAGGACACTTTAATGAAGTGGGTCATTCTCGCCATCTTTGCGCTCAGCGCGCTCTACGTTCATTTCCGCGGCCAGGTCCGGCACCGCTTCTTCAGGCAGCTGTCCGACCACTCGACCTTCCTGGCGCCGCTGAACGCCTTCATGTACATCTTCTCGAAGGTGCCGAGCACGCCGTACCTGTCGCCCGCGCAGTTTCCGGAGATGCGCGTGCTCGAGGAGAACTGGCAGGTCATCCGCGAAGAGGCGCTCGCCATGCGCAACGGCGGCAGCATCAAGGCCTCGAGCCAGTTCAACGACGTGGGCTTCAACTCCTTCTTCAAGAGCGGCTGGAAGCGCTTCTACCTCAAGTGGTACGACGAAGCCCATCCCTCGGCCGCCGTGCTGTGCCCCCGCACCACCGAGTTGCTCAAGGGCATCGGTACCATCAAGGCCGCCATGTTCGCCGAGCTGCCGCCGGGCAGCCGCCTGGTGCGCCACCGCGACCCGTTCGCCGGATCGCTGCGCTACCACCTGGGCCTGTGGACGCCTGGCGTGGAGGGCTGCTACATCGACGTGGACGGCCAGCGCTATCACTGGCGCGATGGCGAGGCCGTGGTGTTCGACGAAACCTACATCCACTACGCCGAGAACACGACCGACCACGACCGCGTGATCCTGTTCTGCGACATCGAGCGCCCGCTGAAGTACCGCTGGGCCAGCGCCGTGAACCGCTGGTTCGCGAAGAACCTGCTGGCGGCCGCCGCCTCGCCCAATGACGCCGGCGACAAGACCGGCGGCATCAACCGTGCATTCAAGTACATCTACCAGGTCCGCGTGATCGGCAAGCGGCTCAAGGCCTGGGACAAGCGGGTGTACTACCTTGTGAAGTGGGCCATCTTCGGCGGCCTGGCGCTCTGGATCTTCTGGTAAGGCGCAAGCCTGCCGCACGGTGCCTGGCCACCGTCGCCAGCCCATGTCCTTTGCAGACAAAGACCTGCCCGTTCCGGTCGACCTTGCCAGCGCACAGGCGCTGATCGCGGCGATTCAGCTCGAAGCCGCTGCGCAGCGGCTCGCGCTGCGGGTGCCGCCGCCCGAGCCCACCACCTGCTGCGGGCGCGGCTGCAACGGCTGCGTGTGGGAGGGCTGGCTGGCCGCCGTGGCCTACTGGCGCGACGAGGCCACGCTGCTGCTGGCCTAGCGCCGCGGAGCTTTTTTTAGCTACTCGCAATACACAAGGGCCACCTCCTTGCTCCCCATGCCCGAAGTTCCAGCCGAACTCCAAGCCTTCTTCCTTGCTGCTGGCTGGTATCCCGGCAGGGTGGTGCCGGTCCCCGAGGGCGTTCCCGCAGGGCATCCTGCGGCAGGCATCCTGGCCAACTTTCTGGGTCTGAAGGTTTTCAATCCGGGCGCAGGCGAGGAATGCCCAACGTCCGACATCAACTTCATGGCGCAGCCCTTCGAAGACTCGAGCCACGAGCTTTACGAAGCGACCGTCGGCGAGCACCTCGTCACGGTGGCGGAGGTCGGCCAAGGCTACAGCTTGCTCTTGATCGACGGCAAGGGACGGTGGTTCGGCGCCAGCCTGGTCCACGATGCGTTCTGGCTTTGCGGCGAGTCGATGGCCGATGCGCTGCGCACGCTGTTGCAGGGGCGAAGGGTTCGTCCGGTGCTGCTTCACGGCCAGGCGAGCACGAGTCTCCATGGCATCGACCATGATGCGTCGCATCCCGCCGTCTACCGCCCCTGATCATTGCGGGCGGACTCGGCTTCAATGCCCGCGCGCCTCCCAGAACCCCCGGTGCGTGGCGATCATTTCTTCCGCCACCTCGGCTACCGGCCCGATTACCTCGATCTTCTTCTGCCCGCGCGCGAACACTTCGCGGCAGGGCAGGCTCAGTGTGGGGTTCTCGGGGTGGTCGCCCGTGAGTGCGAGCAGGGCGCTTTCTTCCGCACCGTAGACGATGCGGCCGATGTGGGCCCAGTAGCTGGTGCCCGCGCACATCGCGCAGGGCTCGAAGGTCGTGACCAGCGTGCATTGCCACAAATAGTCGGCCGGCCAATTCAGCGCGGCATGGCGCGCCAGCGTGGCTTCGGCGTGGTTCACGGTGTCGATGTTGCCCTGCTCGGCCAGGATCGTCTCGCCGTCGGGCGCCACGAGCACCGCGCCGAAGGGATGGCGGCCCATCGCCATGGCGCGGCGGGCGACCTCGTTGGCGCGGCGAAGCGCGCGGATGATCTGTTCGTGCGTCATCCGTGGATCATGCGCGAATCACTGGTTCTGGGAGCCGCGGTGCGCCCAGCCCGTGGTGTGCTTCTCGATCACGCTGAAGAGCTCGTACATCAGCATGGCCATCGCCCCCACCACCATCAGGCCCGCGAAGGCCAAGCCCATCTGCATGGCCGAGCCGGCCGAAATGAGCAGGTAGCCGATGCCTTCGTTGGCCGCGGTCATCTCGCTGACCGTGGTGCCGACGAAGGCCAGCGTGATCGCCACCTTGAGCGAGCCGAAGAAGTAGGGCATGGAGCGCGGCAGGCCGATCTTCATGAGCACGTCCCAGCGCTTGGCGCCGAGCACGCGCAGCACGTCTTCGAGTTCGGGCTCCAGCGTGGCCAGGCCGGTCGCGATGTTGACCATGATCGGGAAGAAGCTGATCAAAAAGGCCGTGAGGATCGCCGGCCCGACGCCGATGCCGAACCACACCACCAGGATCGGCACGAAGGCCGCCTTCGGCAGTGCGTTGAAGGCTGTCATGAGCGGATAGATCGCCGCGTATGCGATGCGCGAGCTGCCGATCACGAAGCCCAGCAGCACGCCCACCACAATGGCCAGGCCGAAGCCCGCCATCGTGACCCAGAAGGTGCGCCAGGCGTGGCCCGCGATGATCTCCTTGAACTCCCAGAACTGGTTCCAGATGCGCAGCGGGCTCGGAAAGATGAAGTCCGACACGCCGAAGCCCGCGCAGATCACCTGCCACAGCAGGATCACGGCCACGAGCAGCAGCCAGGGCGACCAGCGTTCGAGTTGCTTGGTGTTCTTCATAGTGCGCCTTCAGTGGGACACCGCAGCAGCGGCAGTCTGCGCCGCGCTGATGCCCGTGTTGCGGATGGCGCCGATGTGGCCGCGCAGCTCCAGCACGATGTCGGTGAACTCCTTGGTGTAGGTGAGCTCCAGCTCGCGCGGGCGCGGCAGCTCGATCTCGCGCTTGACCACGAAGCGGCCCGGGCTCTTGCTCATCACGTACACCGTGTCGGCCAGGAACACCGATTCGCGCAGGTCGTGCGTCACCAGGATGACGTTGAACTGCTGCTCGGTCCAGAGGTCGCGCAGGATGCACCAGAGCTCCTCGCGCGTGAAGGCGTCGAGCGCGCCGAAGGGCTCGTCGAGCAGCAGCATCTTGGGCTCGTGGATGAGCGCGCGGCAGATGCTCGCGCGCTGCTGCATGCCGCCCGAGAGCTGCCATGGGAACTTGTCTTCGTAGCCCGCAAGGCCGACCTTCTGCAGCAGCTTGCGCGCGCGCTCGACGTATTCCTTGCGCTTGGCCTTGAAGCTCGAGCGATAAGGCTCGACGATCTCCAGCGGCAGCAGCACGTTGTCGACCGTGGTGCGCCACGGCAGCAGCGAAGGCGCCTGGAAGGCCATGCCCGATATCTTGAGCGGTCCGGTCACGGGCTGGCCGTCGATGCGGATCTTGCCCATCGAGGGCATCTTGAGGCCCGTGGTGAGCTTCATGAAGGTCGACTTGCCGCAGCCCGAGGGCCCGACGATGGCGATGAATTCGCCGCGCTTCACCTTCAGGTCGATGGCCTCGACCGCGAAGTGGTTCTCGCGCAGCAACTCTTCGTTGTAGGCGAGCCAGACGTCCTGGAAGTCGACGAAGGGAGCAGCGGCCGCGCCCGATGCGTCCGCCTGCATCACTTGCGCAGCACGCCGTTGAGTTCGGCCGCCGGCGGCAGCAGCGCGGCGGTCCACACGGCGTCGGGGCTCACGCGGGTCTTGGTGTTGAACGCGTCCGACACCTGCGAGGCCATCAGCGACATGCGGCCGGCGTTGACCGCGCCGAAGCCTTCGCTGCGCGCATCGGCGCTGTTGATCACGGTGTCGATGGCCAGCTGCAGGCGGCGGGTCTCGAGCTTGCTGTCGATGATGCCGTCGCGCGCCTTGACCGACTCGATGGCCACGGCCGGATTGGCGATCACTTCCTTCGCGCCCTTGGCAAAGGCCGAAAGGAATTTCTTCACCGCTTCCGGGTTCTCCTTGATGAGCTTGGGCGAGGCGATGATCACGTTGCCGTAGAGCTTCACGCCGTAGTCGGGGTAGGGCAGCACGACGATGTCGGCGGCCTTGGCGCCGCGCGCCTCCAGGTTCAGCAGCGAGGTGAAAGTGAAGCCGGTGATCGCGTCGATGTCGCCGCGGATCAGCATGGTTTCGCGCAGCGTCGGGTCCATGGCGGTCCAGTTCACGGCGCCGATGTTGTTGGCCTTGGCGAAGATCGGGAACGCACGGCGGCCCGCGTCGAACACCGGCGCACCGAGCTTCTTGCCGGCCAGGTCGCCCGGCTTCGCGATGCCGCTCTTCTTGAGCGCCATGACCGAGGCCGGCGTGTTGTTGTAGACCATCATCACCGCCACCGGCTTGTTGGGGCTGTCGGGGTTGTTGGCGTGGAATTCCATCAGCGCGGCGAGGTCCGCAAAGCCCATGTCATAGGCGCCCGAGGCCACGCGCGTGACCGTGCCGCCCGAGCCGTTGCCCGCGTCGATGGTCACGTCGAGGCCCGCGGCCTTGAAGTAGCCCTTGGCGGCGGGATGCAGGAACAGCGCGGCCGGTCCTTCGAAGCGCCAGTCGAGCTGGAACTTGATCGGCGTCGTGGGCTGGGCCAGGGCCGAGGAAAGGCCGAAGCTGAGGGCCGAGGCGGCGAGGAAGGACTGGAGCAATTGGCGCTTGTTCATGCGAGATCCGTTGGAGGTGAATGCTTCTGCATTCAAGCAAAAACGGTGCCCGCACGCGATTGGTGCGAACCCTTCCGGGGACCCGGTGCGGTGCAATGCCGGTACGGTTTTGCACCAACTTTGGGGGTTGCGGCAAATTCCGTCGGAAAAGAGCGCAGGCGCCGAACCAACATGGGGCGCTGGCCTGCCACCCGGCGCCCCGGCGCCAGGGCCTCAAAGCGCCGCGCCGATCTTGCGCAGCTCCGCGATCTGCGGCGCCTTGGCCAGCCAGATCTTGTCGAACTCCGCGATGATCGGCGCGGGGTTGTAGCCCGCGTCGCTCCTGATGGTGATGCCGCTCGCCTTGAACTTGTCGATAAGGCCGAGCTCGGTGGTCACGATGTCCCTGATCTGCGCGTCGAGCGACTGCTTGACCAGGTCGGTGATGAGCGCCTTGTCCTTGCCGTCGAGCGTCTGCCAGATGCGGCCCGACACCAGCGGCGCAAAGGGCATGAAGAGCGCATTCATCGGCAGCATCGTCTTGGCCACGCGGTCGAAGCGCTGATTCCACGAGAACTCGATGTCCGCTTCGAGCCCGTCGACCTGTCCGTTGGACATGGCGTCGAATACGGCCGGCGTTGGAATGGGCGTGGGCGCGGCGCCCAGCAGCTGGTAGAAGTCGCGGTACACCGGCGTCGGGTTGATGCGCAGCTTCATGCCCTTGAGGTCGGTAGGCGTGGAGATGGGCTTGGTCGCAAACACCACGCGCATGCCGGTGATGCCCCAGCCCAGGCCAATGGTGCCGGTCTCGCGCGGCAGCACCTCGAGCAGCTTCAGCGCGGCGGGCGTGCGCACCAGCGAGGCCACGTTGGTGGTCGAGCGTACGAGGTAGGGCGCGTTGATGGCCGCCACGCTGGAGACGCGCGAGCCGAGTTCGGCCGCCTGGATCCAGCCCATGTCCAGCGCACCCGACTGCAGCTGCTGCATCATGGCCGACTCGTTGCCCAGCTGGCCCGAATGGAACACCGTGGCGCTCAGGCGGCCGTCCGTGGCTTTCTTGAGCGCTTCGCCGAAGCTCACCGCGGCGCGGTTCCACGAATGGCCGGCCGGCGTGATGAGGCCGAGGCGGAACTCCTTGGCAGCCGCCGCGCGCGACAAGGTGCAAAAGAGGGCGGACGACGCGGCAGCGGTACCGGCTGCGGCCTGGACGACGAATTTGCGGCGAGAAAGGGACATGCGAGGCTCCGGTTGAGTGAAGAAGGAAAAGGGGACGGCGGCGGGACTTACTTGATGAGCGCGAGCGACAGGCTCGGGAACAGCGACAGCAGCACCAGTGCCGCGCAGCAGATCAGGAAGAACGGCATGGTGACGATGAACATCTTTCCGGGCTTGGCACCGGTTACGGCGGAGGCCACGAAGAAGCTCAGCCCCACGGGCGGCGTCATCAGCCCGAGCACGAGGTTGATCACCACCACCACGCCGAAGTGGCGCGGGTCGATGCCGTAGATATCGGTGGCAATGGGCAGCAGGATGGGCACGGTCATGATCAGCCCCGGAATGCCGTCGATCACGGTGCCGATCACCAGCAGGATCAGGTTCACGAGCAGCAAAAACGCGATCGGGTCCTTGGCCACGGTCTGGATCCATGCGGCCGTGGCCTGCGGCACCTTGCCGTAGATCAGGAGCCACGAGAACACGGCCGCCGCGGCCACCAGGAACAGCACCACCGCCGAGTAGATCGCCGACTTGAGCAGGATCTGCGGAATCATCGCGAAGCGGAATTCCTTCGTGACGTAGCGCCCGATCAGCACCGCGGCCACCGCGCCCACCGCTGCCGATTCGGTGGGGTTGGCCACGCCGCCCAGAATGGAGCCGACGATCACGATGGGAATCAGCAGCGTCGGGCAGGCCGTGAGCACCGTGTGCAGGCGCTGCCGGAGGGTGCGCTTCTCGGTGCGCGGGTAGTTGTAGACCACCCCCATGCACGCAATCACGATGAAGAACAGCACCGTGAGGATCACGCCGGGGATGATGCCGGCAATGAGCATGTCGCCCACCGCCACCTGCGCGAGCACGCTGTACACCACGAACATCACAGAGGGCGGAATGATCGGCCCCAGCATGCCGCCATACACCGTGATGCCGGCTGCGAAGGTCTTGTCGTAGCCCTGCTTCTCCATCTCGGGCACCATGATCTGGCTCATGATGGCCACCTGCGCGGTGGCCGAACCGATGATCGACGACACCAGCATGTTGGCCAGGATGTTCACGTAGGCGAGCCCGCCCTTCACCGAGCCGATGAAGGCCAGCGCGAGGTCGACCAGCCGCTTCGTGATGCCGCCGCCGTTCATGATTTCGCCGATCAGGATGAACAGCGGAATCGCAATGAGGCTGTAGCTGTCGACGCCGCCGAACATCTGCACCGGGAACGACTGGAACAGCACCGTGTCGCCGGAGTTGAGGATGTAGACGATGCCCGCAAGGCACAGGCAGGCGCCGATCGGTACGCCGACCAGCATGATCAACAGGAAGAATGCGGAGGTCAGCATGTCAGTTCACCGCGTCTGCGTTGGTCACGTGGAACTCGGCGTGCGTGCGCCGGGGCTGCAGGCCGAGGTCCTCGACGAGGTTGGCCAGCGCATGCAGGCTGAGGGTGAGCGAGAAGATCGGCAGGATCAGCTGGATGGCCCAGGTCGGCCAGTTCAGCGTCTGCGTGCGCTCGGTGTAGAGAAAGTTGAAGGACTCGGCCGCGTATTCCTTGGCATCGAAACCCCAGCGCACGATGCCCACCGGGTCCATGTAGAGCCAGCACATCGCCAGCAGCGCGAGGCCCAGCAGCAGCACGCCGCACGAAGCGCCGGCCTTGGCGATGCGCGCAGCTTTCTCGCCGAGCTTGTCGGTGAGCAGCGTCACCGCAAAGTCCAGCCGCAGCCGCGTCATGGCCGATGCGCCGATGAAGGTGAGCCAGACCACGCAGTAGACGGAAGCTTCGTCGACCCAGTAGAGCGGCACGCCGCCATAGCGCGTGACCACGTTCAGCAGCACCAGCGCGATGAGCAGGCCCATCAGGGCCGAGAGCAGGCGGCGTTCGCAGCGCAGCACGAAGTCGGACGCATCGAGCACACGGCGGGAGAAGCTCCCGCGTTCCAAGGCGTGTTCTGCCATGTGAGAAGAGAAGGGAAGGTTGACGAAGGGCCCGGAGGGCCGTGGCTTTCTCTAAATATATTAATAAGATATTTGAGATATCCGCTCAGGGTATTAGCAGATTGCATGCCAGCCGAAAAAATGATGGGCGGGCGAAAACGGTGCGTGCACCGGCCGGGCCGCAATGAAAAACGCCCCGCTGCGTGCTGCAGCGGGGCGTTGGCTCAGGGGAAACGGAAGAGGCCTACTTGAGCGCGGTCGTCGCGTTCGCCACCGCCAGCGCCGTCATGTTGACCACGCGCCGCACCGTCGACGAGGGCGTGAGCACATGCGCCGAGCCTGCGGCTCCCAGCAGGATCGGGCCGACCGTGATGCCGTTGGCGCCCGTCATCTTCAGCACGTTGTAGAGGATGTGGGCCGAGTCGAGGTTGGGGCACACCAGCAGATTGGCCTCGCCGGTGAGCGTGCTCTCGGGCAGGGCGGTGCGGCGCACTTCTTCGGACAGCGCCGCGTCGCCGTGCATCTCGCCGTCGCATTCGATGTCGGGCGCCATCTGCGCGAACAGGTCGCGCGCGAGCCGCATCTTGCGTGCCGAGCCGCGGCTCGAGGTGCCGTAGTTCGAGTGCGAGAGAAAGGCCACCTTCGGCGGCAGGCCGAAGCGGCGCACCTCTTCGGCCGCCATCATGGCAATGCTCGCGAGCAGCTCGGCGCTCGGGTCTTCGTTCACGTTGGTGTCGGTGATGAACACCGTGCGCTTCTCGAGCGTGAGCGCGTTGAGCGTGGCAAAGCCCGGCGCGCCGCGCTTCAGGCCGATCAGGTTGCGGATGTGCTCCAGGTGTACGTCAAAGCGCCCGACCAGGCCGCAGATCATGGCGTCGGCATCGCCCAGGTGCATCATCAGCGCGGCGATGGTGGTGTTGGAGCGGCGCACCATGGTCTTGGCAGCCTCGGGCGTGACGCCGCGGCGGCCCATGATCTTGTGGAAGCTCTCCCAGTAGGTGCGAAAGCGCGGATCGTCTTCGGGGTTGACGATCTCGAAGTCGGTTCCGGCGCGGATGTGCAGGCCGGCCTTCTGGATGCGCGCCTCGATCACGGCCGGGCGCCCCACCAGGATGGGCTGGGCCAAGCCTTCGTCGATGGCCCACTGCGCGGCGCGCAGCACGCGCTCGTCCTCGCCCTCGGCGTAGGCCACGCGCTTGGATGCGGCGATCTTGGCGGCGCTGAACACCGGGCGCATGAACATGCCGGTCTGGAACACGAAGCGCGTGAGGTGCTGGCGGTAGGCCTCCAGGTCCTCGATCGGGCGCGCGGCCACGCCGGAGGCGGCCGCGGCCTTGGCCACGGCTGGCGCAATGCGCAGGATGAGCCGCGAATCGAAGGGCTTGGGAATGATGTAGTCGGGCCCGAAAGACAGTTCCTGCCCGGCATAGGCGGTGGCCACTTCCTCGCTGATGTCGGCCTTGGTGAGTTCGGCGATCTCGCGCACGCATGCCAGCTTCATTTCTTCCGTGATCTTGCTGGCGCCGCAGTCGAGCGCCCCGCGGAAGATGTACGGGAAGCACAGCACGTTGTTGACCTGGTTCGGGTAGTCCGAGCGGCCGGTGGCGATGATGCAGTCGGGCCGCACGGCCTTGGCCAGCTCGGGGCGGATCTCGGGCTCGGGGTTGGCCAGCGCCAGGATGATCGGTTGGCCGGCCATGGACTTCACCATGTCGGCGCTCATCACGCCGGGCGCGGAACAGCCCAGGAACACATCGGCGTCCTTCACCACATCGGCCAGGGTGCGGGCGCCGGTGTCTTTCTGGGCGTAGCGCGCCTTGGATTCGTCGAAGCCGCCCGCGCGGCCCATGTAGATCAGGCCCTTGGAGTCGCAGGCATGGATGTTGGCGGGCTTGGCGCCCAGGCCCACCATCACGTCGAGGCAGGCAATGGCGGCGGCGCCGGCGCCGGAGACGGCGATCTTGACCTCCTCGATCTTCTTGCCGACCAGTTCGAGGCCGTTGATGAGTGCCGCGGCCGAGATGATGGCCGTGCCGTGCTGGTCGTCGTGGAACACCGGGATGTTCATGCGCTCGCGCAGCTTCTTCTCGATGTAGAAGCACTCGGGCGCCTTGATGTCCTCGAGGTTGATGCCGCCCAGCGTCGGCTCGAGCGCCGCGATGATCTCGACCAGCTTGTCGGGGTCGTTCTCGGCCAGCTCGATGTCGAAAACGTCGATGCCGGCAAATTTCTTGAACAGGCAGCCCTTGCCCTCCATCACGGGCTTGGCGGCCAGCGGGCCGATGTTGCCCAGGCCCAGCACCGCCGTGCCGTTGGTGACCACGCCCACCAGGTTGCCGCGCGCAGTGAACTCGGCCGCCATCGACGGATCGGCCGCGATGTCGAGGCAGGGGTAGGCCACGCCGGGCGAATAGGCCAGCGACAGGTCGCGCTGGTTCAGGAGCGGCTTGGTCGGGCTGATGGAAATCTTGCCCTTGACGGGCGAGCGGTGGTATTCGCGCGCTGCTTCGCGAAGTGCTTCTTCGGCGGGTGACAGAGGGGCAGCCATGAAAAGTCTCCTTGTTTCTGACGGGCAATGAGGCTACCGCAAAAACTGCCGCATCCTCTGCGGGTGGGCACGGGTTTTGGCGCGGCGGGCGTGAATTTCCGGCATGCCGACTCGCTAAACTCCCGGCTGTTACCAGGATTTAACGCTTGGCGAACGCCCCGTGCATCGGCCTTGCGGCCGATCACCATCAACAACGAAGAAGACCCAGGAGGGGAGCACATGACGCCCGGACCTTTCACGAGTACAGAGCCCGACGTCGTGGTCATCGGCGGGGGGCCGGCGGGCTCCACCGTGGCCGCATTGCTTGCGGACAAGGGCCACGACGTGGTGCTGTTCGAAAAGGCGCACCATCCGCGCTTTCACATCGGCGAATCTCTGCTGCCGATGAACATGCCGCTGTTCGACCGCCTGGGCGTGCGCACCGAGGTCGAGGCCATCGGCATTGCCAAGCACGGCGCCGAGTTCGTCTCGCCCTGGCATGACCACACCAGCCATTTCTTCTTCGGCGAGGCCATGGACAAGAGCTTTCCGTATGCGGTGCACGTGCGCCGCTCGGAGTTCGACGAGCTGCTGTTCCGCCATGCCGCCCGGCGCGGCGCGCGCACCTTCGAGGGCCAGCGCGTCATGGGCGTGGACATGGACGCCGGCAAGGGCGGGGACAACCGCGCGCTGGTGAAGATCAAGGCCGAGGACGGCAGCGAGACCAGCTGGCGCCCGCGCTTCGTGATCGATGCGAGCGGCCGCGACACGGTGCTGTCGAACCAGTTCGACGCCAAGCAGCGCAACCGCAAGCACGCCAGCGCGGCCCTGTTCGGCCACTTTGAAAATGCGGAGCGCCGGCCCGGCCGCTACGAAGGCAACATCTCGCTCTTCTGGTTCGACCACGGCTGGTTCTGGTACATCCCGCTGAAGGACGGCACCGTGAGCGTCGGCGCCGTGGCGTCGCCCGCGTACTTCAAGCGCCGCAAGGGCACGCTCGAGGAGTTCCTGATGGAAACCATCGCGCTCGCGCCCAAGCTGGCCGCGCGCCTTGCGAACGCCACGCTGATGGAAGGCGCCACCACCACCGGCAACTACGCCTACGACTCCAAGTTCTGCCGCGGCGACCGCTTCATGATGGTCGGCGACGCCTATGCCTTCGTCGACCCGATGTTCTCGTCGGGCGTGTACCTGGCAATGAACAGCGCCTTCGAGAGCGCCGCCGCGGCCGACTTGTGGCTCAAGGGCGAGATGAAGGAAGCCGAGAAGGCCTTCCGCCGCTTCGACAAGGTGATGAAGCACGGCCCGAAGATGTTCTCGTGGTTCATCTACCGCATCACCTCGCCGGCCATCCGCCGGCTGTTCATGAACCCGCGCAACATCTGGCGCATGCAAGAGGCGCTGCTGTCCATCCTGGCGGGCGACCTGTTCCGCAACACGCCCATCGGCCCGCGCTTCTGGGGCTTCAAGATCACCTACTACGCCTCGTGCATCGGCATCCTGCCGCAGGCCATCAAGACCTGGGCATGGCGCCGGCGCAACCTGAAAGAGTCTCTGGAGACCGCGAAGACCTGAGCCTCAGTCCGGCGTGACGGTGTGCTGCGCCAGCGCCTCGAGCGCGCGCACCAGCGCCGAGTGGTCCTGCTGGCCATGGCCCAACGCGGCGCAGGCGTTCATCAGCTGCGCCGCGCCCGCCGTCTGCGGCAGCGCCACGCCCAGTGCCCGTGCGCTCTGCAGCGCCAGGTTCAGGTCCTTCTGGTGCAGCGAGATGCGGAAACCCGGCGCGAAGGTGCGCTTGATCATGCGTTCGCCATGCACCTCGAGGATGCGCGAACTCGCGAAGCCGCCCATCAGCGCCTGGCGCACCTTGGCCGGATCGGCGCCGGCCTTGGAGGCGAACAGCAGCGCCTCGCCCACCGCAGCAATATTGAGCGCCACGATGATCTGGTTGGCCACCTTGCAGACCTGGCCGTCGCCCACGTTGCCGACCAGCGTGACGTTCTTGCCCATCTTCTCGAGCAGCGGCCGTACCTGGCCGAAGGTGCCTTCGTCGCCGCCGCACATGATGGTGAGGCTGGCCGCCTTGGCGCCCACTTCGCCGCCCGAGACCGGCGCGTCGATGTAGCCGCAGCCGAGCGCGATGATGCGCTTGGCGAAGCCCTTGGTGGCAATCGGGTCGATGGAGCTGCAATCGACCACGATCTTGCCGCGCGAATCCTTCAGGCCCTCGGCCACGCCCTGCGTGCCCGGCTCGCCGAACAGCACCTTTTCCACATCGGGCGTGTCGGGCACCATGATGAAGATCACGTCGGCCTGGCGCGCCACCTCGGCCGCCGAGGCGCAGATGGTGGCCTTCGAGATGAAGGGCTCGGGCGTGTTGCCCTGGGTGTTCACGAAGAGCTGGTGCCCCGCGTCGACCAGGTGGCCCGCCATGGGCGCGCCCATGATGCCCAGGCCGATGAATCCGATTTTCTGCGATTGCGACATGTCTCTGTTTCCGGTTTGAAGTTGACTTTTATTGCGTGAGCGCTTGGCGCCAGCCGAGGCCTTCGGCGGTGGTGGCGCGCGGCTTGTATTCGCAGCCGATCCAGCCGTCGTAGCCGATCGCATCGATGTGCCTGAAGAGCCACGGATAGTTGATCTCGCCCGTGCCCGGTTCGCCGCGCCCGGGGTTGTCGGCCAGCTGGATGTGGCCGATCTGCGCAAGGTGCTTCGACAGCGTGTTGCCGAGTTCGCCTTCCATGCGCTGCGCGTGGTAGATGTCGTACTGCACGCGCAGGTTGGAAGAGCCCACCTCGTCGATCAGCGCCAGCGCCTGGTCGGTGCGCGTCAGGAAGAAGCCCGGGATGTCGAAGGTGTTGATCGGCTCGATCAAGAGGCGCAGGCCCGCCGCCTCGAGCTCGCTGGCGGCAAGGCGCAGGTTCTCGACCACCGTCTTGTGCGCGGCCTCGGTGCTCACGCCCGCAGGCACCTTGCCGACCAGGCAGTTGAGCTGCGGGCAGCCCAGCGCCGTGGCGTAGTCGATGGCCATCGCGATGCCTTCGCGGAACTCGCCGGTGCGATCGGGATGGCAGGCGATGCCGCGCTCGCCCTTGTCCCAGTCGCCGGCCGGCAGGTTGTGCAGCACCTGCTGCAAGCCATTGGCGCGCAGCGCGGCCGCGAGCTCCTTCTTTTCGAAGGGGTAGGGGAACAGGTATTCCACCGCCTCGAAGCCGGCCTTGGCGGCGGCCTCGAAGCGCTGCATGAACGGCAGCTCGGTGAAGAGCATCGTGAGGTTGGCTGCGAACTTGGGCATGGCGTGTCGCTCCTCTTCAGTCCAGCATCTCGGCCGCGACGGCGGTCGGAGCATCGGCCGGATGCTCGGCCAGGGGCTCGAACTCGGTGATGTTGTCGATCTCGGTGCCCATCGCGATGTTGGTCACGCGCTCCAGCATCACCTCGATCACGACCGGCACGCTGAACTCGGCCATCAGCGCTTCGGCGCGCTGGATGGCCGGTGCGATCTCTTCCTGCCTGTTCACGCGGATCGCCTTGCAGCCCAGGCCCTCCACCACTTTCAGGTGGTCCACGCCGTAGCTGCTTTCAATGCCTGCATCGAGCCCCGCGTTGATGTTGTCGAACGCGAGCTGCACGCAGTAGTCCATCTCGAAGCCGCGCTGCGCCTGGCGGATCAGGCCGAGGTAGGAGTTGTTGACCACGATGTGGATGTACGGCAGCTTGAACTGCGCACCCACCGCGAGCTCCTCGATCATGAACTGGAAGTCGTAGTCGCCCGAGAGCGCGACGATCTTGCGCGTCGGGTCCGCGGCGCGCACGCCCAGCGCGGCCGGAATGGTCCAGCCCAGCGGGCCGGCCTGGCCGCAGTTGATCCAGTGGCGCGGGTTGTACACGTGCAGGAATTGCGCAGCCGCGATCTGCGAGAGGCCGATGGTGCTCACGTAGCAGGTGTCGTTGCTGAAGTTGTTGTTCATGCACTGGTACACGCGCTGCGGCTTCATCGGCACTTCGTCGAAGTTGGTCTTGCGCAGCATGGTCTTCTTGCGCTCGATGCACGACCTGGCCCACTCGCGGCGGTCGCGCAGCTTGCCGGCGGCCTTCATCTCCTCGGCCACTTCGACGAAGAGCGCGAGCGCGGCCTTGGCGTCGGACACGATGCCGAAGTCGGGCGTGAACACGCGGCCGATCTGCGTGGGCTCGATGTCCACGTGCACGAAGCTGCGGCCCTTGGTGTAGACGTCGACCGAACCGGTGTGGCGGTTGGCCCAGCGGTTGCCGATGCCCAGCACGAAGTCGCTCGCGAGCATCGTCGCGTTGCCGTAGCGGTGGCTGGTCTGCAGGCCGCACATGCCGGCCATCAGCGGATGGTCGTCGGGAATGGCGCCCCAGCCCATCAGCGTGGGGATCACCGGCACGCCGGTGGTCTCGGCAAAGCGCACCAGCAGGTCGGCCGCATCGGCGTTGATGACGCCGCCGCCGGCCACGATCAGCGGGCGCTCGGCGGCCTGGAGCATGCCGATGGCCTTCTCGATCTGGGCACGCGTGGCGGCCGGCTTGTAGGGGGTGAGCGGTTCGTAGCTGTCGATGTCGAACTCGATCTCGGCCATCTGCACGTCGAAGGGCAGGTCGACCAGCACCGGGCCCGGGCGGCCCGAGCGCATCAGGTGGAAGGCCTGCTGGAACACCTGCGGCACCTGGCCCGGCTCGCGCACCGTGACCGACCACTTGGTGACGGGCTTGGAGATCGACTCGATGTCGACTGCCTGGAAGTCTTCCTTGTAGAGCCGTGCGCGCGGCGCCTGGCCGGTGATGCAGAGGATCGGAATCGAATCGGCCCAGGCCGAATAGAGGCCAGTAATCATGTCGGTGCCCGCGGGCCCCGAGGTGCCGATGCACACGCCGATGTTGCCGGCCACGGCGCGGGTGTAGCCCTCGGCCATGTGGGAGGCGCCCTCGACGTGGCGCGCGAGGATGTGAGAGATGGTGCCGCGCTGGCGCAGCGCGGAATACATCGGATTGATGGCCGCGCCGGGCACGCCGAAGGCCTGCGTCACGCCTTCCTTTTCCATCACCAGCACGGCGGCCTGGACCGCTTTCATTTTTGCCATGGGACTGTCTCCTTGAGTGGCGTCCACTGTAGGAAGCGCGGGCCATTCGAAGAAGACGGCTGCGGGCCATAAAACCTATTCCAACCTGGAATAAGTGATTACGATGCCGGCCATGGACAGATTGTTGGCAATGGAAATGTTCGTGCGCGTGGTCGAGACCGGCAGCTTCTCGAAGGCGGCGCTCGAATTCCACACCACCCAGCCCACCGTGACCAAGCAGGTCGCGGCCACCGAGGCGCGCCTGAAGGTGCGGCTGCTCAACCGCAACACGCGCGGCGTGAGCCTCACGGAGCCGGGCGCGCTCTACTACGAGAAGTGCAAGAACATCGTGCGCGAGGCCGAGGAGGCCGAGAGCATCGTGCAGCTGCGCCAGAACCAGGCGCAGGGGCTGCTGCGCATCGGCACCTCGGTGGCCTTCGGCCGCCGCGTGGTGGTGCCGCTGGCGCTCGAATACATGCGCCGGCATCCGCAGGTGCAGCTCGACCTGAGCTTCGAGGACCGCTATGTCGATCTCATCGCGCAGGGCATCGACGTGGCCATCCGCATGGGCAAGCTGGCCGATTCGTCGCTGGGCGCGCGCTATCTCGGCACCAACCCGTGGGCCATGGTCGCGGCGCCGGGCTACCTGAAGAAGCACGGCACGCCCAGGCGCGCGCAGGACCTGAGCGCGCACGTCGCCCTCATCTACAGCAGCGTGGTGGGCGACGAGTTCTGGCGCATGCACACGCCCAGGGGCGATCCGGTGACGGTGCCGGTCTCGGGCCGCTTCCGCTCCAACAACCTGTCCGCGGTGCTGGCCGCGGCGCGCGACGGCCTGGGCATTGCGCTCATGCCGCGCTACGTGGCGAGCGAATCGCTGGCCTCGGGCAAGGTGCTCGAAGTGCTCGGCGACCATAAGCTGCCCGAGCAGGAGATTCACGCCGTCTTTCCCTCGCCCAAGCTGGTGCCGGGCAAGGTGTCGGGCTTCGTGGCCTTCCTGCAGGGGCGCTTTGCCGAGGGCTGGTGGGGCGGCTGAGCATGCCCACGGCCTGCTTCAGGCCGGCACGAAGGCGCCGTGCAGGCCCAGTGGCAGTGTGTACGGCAGCGTGGCCTGCGCCACGGGCCCTGCAGCCAGCCGGTCGGCCGCAAAGCACGACAGCACGGTCTTCTGCCGGCCGAAATCAAGCACCGTGCCCAGCACCCAGCCCGGCCTGGTGCCGTCGGGCACGAAGACATGTTCCTCCACCATGGCCTGCGTGCCGTAGCTGAAGCGCTGGCTGCGGCCGTTTTCGACATCGGTTCGCGCGATCGCACCGAAGCCCGGCACATCGAGGCGCGTCTGGGTGGCATGAACCACATGGCGATGGCGCAGGCCGACGCGACGCGGGTCGATGCGCGGAAACTCGGCTTCCTGCGCCAGCACCTGCTGCGTGGCCTGGCCAGTGCCGAGGTTCAGCGTGGCGACGGTCAGCCGCGGGTGGGTGCTCTTCACGCGGCGCGCGCGCATCACTTCGCGGTTGGCCGTGAACACCGAGTCGGCGTTGTCCGAACGCACATAGTCGATGTGGATGAGGGGGCCGCGCGGCGTGTCTTCTTCCCAGGCATTGCCGACGTGGAACAGGAAGCCGGCTGGCAGCGCGAGAAGCTGGCGCCGCTCCCAGTTCTGCTTGTCGACCACCAGGGCGCGCATGCCGAGTTCTGGCCGCCAGACATGGGCGTCGAGAAAGCTCGCACCCGCCTCCTTGCGCCTGCCGTCGTAGACCAGCGGCGGCATCAGGAACACCATGTGCCGTTCGGTCACGGCGAAGTCATGGACCATCGGCATGTCGGCTACCGGCACAACGGCTGCGCGCCGCAGCATGCCTTCGGGCGCAATCTCGTACAGCGCCAGCAGGCCCTGGCCGGAACTCACGCCAAAGTTCCACACCGTGCCGTCCGGATCGACCTTGGGATGGGCCGAGAACGGCATGCCCGCGAGGTCGGGCCGCCAGGTCTTCACGCCCAGCGTGTCCAGCGTGCGCGCGTCGACGCGCGTGGCCGAGCCGCCTTCCCAGAGCGCCAGCACCTCGCCCTGCATCGGCAGCACGCTGGTGTTGGCGACGTTGATGCTGTCGGCCGAGGTCGGCGGCTCGACGCCCGGCGGCATGGTGCCAAAGGCCTCGAACAGGCGGCGCCCGGCCCGCACCTCGGCCACGCGCTTGGGCGTGGCGACATAGCGGCCCTGGTGCCGCACGTCGGCGCCGTCGATCACGAAGCGGTGCACCATGCCGTCGCCGTCGAACCAGTGGTGGTAGCGCTTGCCGCCCAGGTCGTGGCCGGCCGGGCCGATGCGGAAAAGCGTACCGGCCACGGCATCGGGAAAGCGCCCGCGCACCGTGGCGCGGGTCAGCGGCAGGTCGTCCGGGGGCGTGGCGAAGCCGGTCTTCCAGGGCGCACCGGCGGCTTCGAACTGGGCTTGCCAGTCGTCGGCAGTGCCGGCCGCGCGGGCCAGCGGTGCCAAGAGGCTCAGGGCGCCGGCCGAGGCCAGCAGGCGCAGGAGTTCGCGTCGTTCCATGGCGTTTTTGCCCCTCAGCGCAGGTGAATGACGGTCTGCAGGTCGGCATCGACGCTGATCGCCGCGGCTTCGAAGGCGGGCGCGGCGCGGTTGCCCTTCGCGTCGTTCGAGAAGCCATAGCGCTCGGTCGGCATGCCCATGAGGTTGGTGTCGAGCTTGCCATTGCCGTTCTCGTCGGCGAACGCCCGCAGCGCGTACCGCCCCGGCTCCAGTCCTGTGAACACGAGCCGGGCCTTGCCGCCCTGCATCGGCGCGGTCTGCGAGGCTGCGACCTTGCTGTCGGCGTAGCTAGCGGTGTCGTTGTACAGCGCCACGTACAGCGTGGCGTCGCCAGCCGGGCCGTCGGCCACGTTCACGCTCAGGTCGGCCGCGAGCGCGGCCAGCGGGGAGAGCAGCGCCGCGGCGCACAGGGCGCGCCGGCTCGCTCGGGACAGCAGGAAGTTCATGGGAGAGACCTCGTCGGAAGTTGGAGGTCTCGACGATCCCGCAAGCGCCGCGCGCCGCCCAGCGCGATGCGACGAAATACGGAAACGCCCGCGCGAAATGCGCCCGGCCGGCGCAGGGCGCGCCTGCTTCAGCTGCCCTTCTTGTCGTCGCCGGGGCCGGTCTCCAGCTGGCCCGACTCCACGAACAGGCTCCACGCCGCCATGAACAGCGCCGCGATCACCGGACCGATGACGAAGCCGTTGATGCCGAAGATCGCCATGCCGCCGATGGTCGACATCAGCACGATGTAGTCAGGCATCTGCGTGTCCTTGCCCACCAGCACGGGGCGCAGGATGTTGTCGACCAGGCCGATCACGAACACGCCCACGAAGACCAGGATGCCGCCCTGCCAGAAATGGCCGGTGGCAAGGAAATAGATGGCCACCGGTCCCCAGATGAGCGCCGCGCCCACGGCGGGCAGCAGCGAGAGAAAGGCCATCAGCACGGCCCACAGCAGCGCACCCTGCACGCCCAGCAGCCAGAAGGCCAGCCCGCCGATCGCGCCCTGCGCAATGGCCACCGCCACGTTGCCCTTGACGGTGGCGCGGATCACGGTGGTGAACTTGTTGAGCAGGTAGTGCGTGTGCGGCCTGGCAAGCGGCACGGCCTCGCGCATCGACTTCGAAAGCGCCGCGCCGTCGCGCACCAGGAAATACAGCAGGTACAGCATCACGAAGAAGCTGATGACGAAGTCGAAGGTGTTCTGGCCGATGGTCAGCGCCTGGCCGGCGATGAGCTGGCTGCCCTGCGCCGCGCCCGCGGAGATGCGGGCCTGCCAGGCCTCCATGTCGCCAAGGTTGAACCGGTCGAACAGGTTCAGCAGCCACTGCGGCAAGGCGTTGAGGATCTGCTGGAAGTAGGCCGCGAAATTGATCTGCCCCGAACGGATGCTCTGCGTGACCTGCACGATCTCCTGCACCAGCGACACGCCCACCATGGCCAGCGGAAGAATCACGATGAAGAGGCAGATGGCCAGCGTCGACAGCGCCGCGGCGTTGCGCCAGCCGGGCATTTTCTTCAGCAGCCGCTTGTAGAGCGGCGTGAACAGGATGGCCAGCGCCACGCCCCACAGCACCGCGCCGAAGAACGGCATCAGCACCCAGAGGAAGGCGACGGTGACGGCGGCGAGCAGGGCGAGGAACACGCCGCGCTGGAGTTGGGGTGAATTCATAGGTGATTCGGACTGTAGCCGAGCCTGAATGCACCGCCGTGTCGGTCGGCACGCCCTTGTGCGGCGCTGCCGCCGGAGTGCCGGGGGTCAGCGCCTGGCGCGCGGCAGCGCCACCGGCGCCAGCGTGGCGCGCAGCCGGGCGGGCGCGTCGGGCCCGGCGGTGGTTTCGACCTCGAGCGAGCGCTCGACATTGCCGATGTGCTCGATCATCAGCTGGCGCGCCCTGGCCGTGTCGCCGGCCTCCAGCGCGGCGACGATGGCGCCGTGCTCCGCGCAGGACTGCCCGGCCTCGTGCCTCGACTGGTAGAGCGTCGCGGCCAGCGTGGTGCGGGCCGTGAGGTCGCGCAGCACGTCGACCAGCAACTGGTGGCCCATCTGCTCGGCCAGGCAGACGTGGAAATCGGCCAGCAGGAAAGCGCGCGTGGCGGCGTCGGCGCCCTCGATGGCGCGCTGCTCGTCGGCAATGTGGTCGCGCAGCTTGCGGATGGCCTTCTGCAGCGGCCGGCCTTCGCTTTCGGCCAGGATGCCCGCCTCGACGATGCGCCGTGCCGAGAAGGCGTCGCGCGCTTCCTCGGCCGAGGGCTCCACCACGTACCAGCCGCGGCGCGACTGCACCTCGACGAAGCCGCGCGCCTGCAGCTGCATGAGCGCCTCGCGCACCATGGTCCGGCTCACCGCGAAGTTCTCGGCCAGCGCCTGCTCGCCGAGCCGCTCGCCCGGCGCGAGCTTTTGCGCCAGGATGGCCTCGACCACGCGCTCGGCGATGGAGGTGGGATTGACGTCGGTGGCCATCGGTCGTTTTCAGCGGCCGCCGGCGCCCGCGCCCAGGGGCGCTGCCGGCACGTCAGGCTCGGCCAGCGGCTCGTCGTCGGGCGAGTAGCTGCCGTCGAGCACGGCATGGGCGCGCTCGCGGTCGATGTCGCCTTCCCAGGCCGCGATGGCCACCGTGGCCACGCAGTTGCCGATCAGGTTGCCCAGCGCGCGCGCAATGCCCATGAACCAGTCGACCGAGAGCACCAGCACCAGGCCGATGGCCGGAATGGCGGGAATCGCGTGCAGCGTGGCGGCCAGCACCACGATGGCCGAGCCCGGCACGCCGTGCGCGCCCTTGGAGGTGACCAGCGCGATCGCAAGGATGGTCAGCAGGTCCGCCATCGAGATCGGCGTGTTGGTGGCCTGCGCGATGAACACCGCCGCGAGCGTGATGTAGATCGAGAAGGCGTCCAGGTTGAACGAGTAGCCCGTGGGAATCACCAGGCCCACCGTCGAGTCGCGGATGCCCATGCGGCGCAGCTTGGCCATGATCTGCGGCAGCACGCTGTCCGACGAGGTGGTGGCGAACACGATGGCGAGCTCCTCGCGCAGGTAGCGCAGCAGCTTCCACAGGCTGAAGCCCGACATGCGCATGACCAGTCCGAGCACCACGAATACGAAGACCAGCACCGCGCCGTAGAACAGGGCCACCAGCATGCCCAGCTGCTTGAGCGAACCGATGCCGTACTTGCCCACCGTGAAGGCAATGGCGCCCAGCACGCCGAGCGGCGCCAGCTTGATGATGATGCCCATGATTTTGAACAGCACCAGCGAAAGCGCGTCCACCACCGCGCCCACCGGCTTGCCGCGTTCGCCCAGCAGCGACAGCGCGCAGCCGAACAGCACCGCGAACAGCAGCACCTGCAGCACGTCGCCGGTGGCAAAGGCGGCGACCACCGTGGTGGGAATCAGCTTCATCAGGAACTCGACCGTGCCGCCGCTCGTGAGCTTGTCGGCATTCGAGGCGTAGGCGCTCATGGCCGCGGCGTCGAGCTTGCCCGGGTCCACGTTCATGCCGACGCCGGGCTCGAACACGAAGGCCAGCACCAGGCCCATGGCCAGCGCGATGGTGGTGAGCACCTCGAAGTAGATCAGCGCCTTCACGCCGACGCGGCCCACGCGCTTCAGGTCGCCCGCGCCCGCGATGCCGTGCACCACCACGCAGAACACCAGCACCGGGATGATCATCTTGATCAGCTTGATGAAGCCGTCGCCGAGCGGCTTGAGCTTGACGGCGAACTCCGGCATGAAGAGGCCGGCGAGCACGCCGAGCATCAGGGCGATGACGACCTGGCCGAAGAGCGATTTGGCGAAGCGAGGCATGGAAGTCTCCTTGTATGTCTTGGCGGTGTTTGCATGCAAGGATCGCTTTTCTTGCATACAAGCAATGTAGGCAAGAAGACTTCCAGGGAGCCAGAGGGTATTCCCGGCTTCCAGTGTTGTTAACAGTCACCAAGAATGTAACTAAACTGTTCACAACATTTGTCGAGAGTTACATTCGCTTGGAACACTCGAGAGCGACATGAACGAAGAAGGCCAGAAGGCGCTGCAGCCAATGATTTACCTGCCCGTATCGGGCAAGTTTTTTATTGCGTTGATTGGCGCCTGCGCCTGGATGTGGTTCTCGATATGGGCGGCGGACCCCTGGCTGGCCGATCTGACGGATCGCGTCGGGATGGCCCTGGCCATTTTCCTGGTGTATGGCATTGCCATTGTTCCGGGCTTCATGAATGCATTCCTGGCCATCAGCCTGCTGCTGGACAAGAGGCCGGCGCATCCCGCGTTGGCCGTCTACCCGCCGATCTCCATCCTGATCGCGGCCTACAACGAGGAAGCGTCCATCGACGAGACGCTGGTCAGCATCGATCGGCAGAATTACCCGGGCGAGCTGCAGGTGATCGTGATCAATGACGGGTCCGCGGACGGCACCTCGCTTGTCGTTCAGCGTGCCCGGGAACGGTACCCGTGGCTGACCTTCCTGGACCTGGAAAAAAACGGCGGCAAGGCGCGCGCGCTGAACATCGGGTTCAAGGAGGTGGCGCACGACCTGGTCATCACCGTCGATGCCGACTCCTTCCTTTACCGCGGCGCTTTGACCAGCATCGTCGAGCGCTATCGCGCCGATCCGCCCCATACGCGGGCCGTGGCGGGAAAAATCCTGGTCCGCAACTCGCGGCTGAACTGGATCACCCGCTGTCAGGAATGGGATTACTTCCATGGCATTGCCGCCATCAAGCGCGTGCAATCGCTGTTCCAGGGCACGCTGGTTGCCCAGGGTGCGTTTTCCATCTACGACCGGGCTGCGCTGATCGAGGTTGGCGGATGGCCCGAATGCGTGGGCGAGGACATCGTGCTCACCTGGGCCCTGCTGAAAGCCGGCTACCGGGTGGGCCACTGCGAGGATGCGTGCCTGTTCACCAATGTGCCCACCACCGTCAAGCAATTGGTCAAGCAGCGCCAGCGATGGGCGCGCGGCATGGCGGAAGCCTTCATCAAGCACCCGGGGATCCTGGTCAAGCCGCGCTTGTCGACCTTCTTCATCTATTGGAACCTGCTGTTTCCGTGGCTGGACCTGGCATGCACCATCGGCTTCATACCCGGAATAATTCTCGCGTTCTTCGGCCACTACTGGATCGTGGGAATCATGACCCTCGCGTTGATACCGGCCACATTCGCATTGAGCCTGCTCATGTTCCGGATCGAACGGCGGATGTTCAGGAAGACAGGCCTCGTGGTGCGAAAGAATATCCAGGGCTTCTTGGTCTACGTGCTGCTGTACAGCCTGATCCTGCAGCCGGCCAGCGTGCTCGGCTATCTCGATGAACTGTTCAGGAAGCCCAAGGCCTGGGGAACCAAATGAGGGGGCTGCCGAGGTCTCTTGCCGCGGTTTCCCTGGGCGTCCTGGTGCTGACCGCTCCCTGCAGGGCGGAGGAAGAAAAGGCCAGCGAAAAACCGGCCGGCATGGCCTTTGGCCCGGAATTCTTCCTCACCAGCGACAGCGACAGTTTTCAATCGCGCCGGGTGTCGGTGGAATTCTTTCCCGCCTTTGAAAACGCCGACCGCTACCTCGGGTTCCGGCTCGGCGACTACCAATACAAGCAGGGCAACTGGCAAAGGGCCGGCAAGAAGGTCTCGTTCCTGGCCCGCTCGGTCGAAACGAAGACCACCGACGGAGGCGCGATCGAGGTCGGCGCGTTCCAGCAGGGCGGGCACACGCTGCTCACGCTCGACGGCAGTTACCGCCTGTCGCCCACGAAGAGCACGGCGGTGGAGTTCCTCGTGACGCGCGACTGGGTGGAGACCCCGAAGTCGCTGGACCGCGGCATCGATTTTTCGTTTGTCGGGGTGGCCGTGGACCAGGGGCTTGGAAGCCACGTGACCCTGGTCGGGCTCGCGGCGCAGCAGTATTTCTCGGACGGCAACCGGCGCGACCACGGCCGCCTGCGGCTGATCTACCAGCCGTCGCTCGACCTGGGCCTGACCCTGCAGGCGCGCTATCGAACCTACCGCAGCAGCCACGAGGATGTGGACAGGGCCTATTTCAATCCGAAGAACTACAGCGAGGCGATGCTGGCGGTCGGCTGGCGGCAGCGCTTCCAGGGCTGGACCCTCGCGGTCACGGCCGGGCTCGGGACCGAGACGATCAACCACGAATTCCGGCAGCCGACGCGATTGCTGGACGTGAACCTGCAAAGCCCCGTCAGGGGATCGCAGGTGTTCCGCTTCGGCGCCGGCTACAGCCGCAGCACCACCTTCTCGGGGCCCAGCTACCAGTACCGCTACCTGCGCGGGGAGTGGGTGATTCTTTTCTGAGGCCGGGCGCCTGTTGCCTGGCTACTTGTCGTGGTGCAGGTAGGTCGCCTGCTTCGGCAGCAGCAGGCTCACCATGAAGGCCACGCCCATCATCGCGGTCACGTACCAGTAGAAGTAGGACTCGTGGCCGATCGACTTCAGGCCCAGCGCCACGTATTCGGCGCTGCCGCCGAAGATGGCATTGCCCACCGCATACGACAGGCCCACGCCCAGCGCGCGCACTTCGGGCGGGAACATCTCGGCCTTCACGATGCCGCTGATCGAGGTGTAGAAGCTCACCACCGCCAGCGCCAGCGTGATCAGCACGCCGGCCATCAGCGGGCTGCCCACGCTCTGCAGGTTGCTCAGCACGGGCACCGTCATCAGCGCGCCGAGCGCGCCGAACAGCAGCATGTTGCTGCGCCGGCCGATGCGGTCCGACAGCGCGCCGAACAGCGGCTGCATGCACATGTAGATGAACAGGCAGGCGGTCATCACGTTGCTCGCGGTCTTGATCGACATGCCGGCCGAGTTCACCAGGTACTTCTGCATGTAGGTGGTGAAGGTGTAGAAGATCAGCGAGCCGCCGGCCGTGTAGCCCAGCACCACGAAGAAGGCGCGCTTGTGGTGCCTGAACAGCTCGGCCACGCTGCCGGCGCCCTTGGCGGCGCGGGTCTGCGTGCTGGCGGTCTCGGTCAGCGTGCGGCGCAGCATCAGGGCCACAATGGCCGCCACGGCGCCCAGCACGAAGGGAATGCGCCAGCCCCAGGCCCTGAGCTCGGCCTCGTCGAGCACCTGCTGCAGCACCACCACGACCACCACGGCCAGCAGCTGGCCGCCGATCAGGGTCACGTACTGGAACGACGAGAAGAAGCCGCGCTGGCCGCGCATGGCCACCTCGCTCATGTAGGTGGCGGTGGTGCCGTACTCGCCGCCGACCGACAGGCCCTGCAGCAGGCGCGCGGCCAGCAGCAGCGCGGGCGCCCAGGCGCCGATCTGCGCATAGGTGGGCAGGCAGGCGATGACCAGCGAGCCCACGCACATCATGACGACCGAGGTCACCATCGAGGTCTTGCGGCCCTTGCGGTCGGCCAGCCGGCCGAACAGCCAGCCGCCGATCGGGCGCATCAGGAAGCCGGCCGCGAAAACGCCCGCCGTGTTCAGCAGCTGTACCGTGGGGTCCGACTTGGGAAAGAACGAGGGCGCGAAGTAGATCGCACAGAAGGCGTAGACGTAGAAGTCGAACCACTCCACCAGGTTGCCGGACGAGGCGGCAAAGATGGCGAAGATGCGCTTGCGCTTTTCCTCGAAGGTGTAGGGCGTGGTGTTGGGCGCGTTGGCGCTGGTCGCGTCCGGGCTGGAGGCACCGGCGGTGGCGCTGGCAATGGCGGTCATTCGGGGGTCCTTGTCTCTGGCTGAGGCCCCCCGCGGAGCCGCGGAAAGCCGTGCCGGCAAGTCTGTCCGGCCGGGGCCGCGCTGTCGTCCGTAGCCGCCCGCCGCGCCGCTACGTACGTGTACGCAAGGGTAAATACCTAGAAAAAGTTACAAGCCGTGCTCGCGCAGGAAGCGGTCGAGCTCGTGGCTGTTCGACAGGCCGAGCTTGGCGAACACGTGGGCGCGGTGCGTTTCCACCGTGCGCTGCTCCAGCGGCGCGAGCTCCAGCGCAATGCGCTTGTTGGGCAGGCCCTGGGCGACCAGCCGGGCCACCTGCATCTCGCGCGGCGTCAGCTTGGACCACAGGGCCTCGGCGGCCTGGCGGGCCTGCCGGCGCAGGGCGATCTCCTCGGCCTTCTGCAGCGCCTTGGCAATGCTCTCGAGCAGGCGCTCGTCGTTGCAGGGCTTCTCGAGCCAGCCGAAGGCACCGTTCTGCACCGCCTCGACGGCCATCGGAATGTCGCCATGGCCGGACAGGAAGATCACCACCAGCGGACTGTCCTGCGCACGCAGCGCATCGAACACCTGCAGCCCGCTCATTCCCTCCATGCGCAGGTCCAGCACGACGCAGCCCGGGCGCTGCAGGTCGGCGCCGGCCAGGAAGGCCTCGCCCGAGGCAAAGGCCTGCACCGCATGGCCGCGCGACAGCAGCAAAAGGCCCAGCGAGCGGCGCACGGCCTCATCGTCGTCGACGATGCACAGGTGGTTGGCAAGGGCGGTCACGGGGGTGAGATTTCCAGTTCGAGGGTGAAAACTGTGCCACCACCGGCCCGGTTGGCAAAGGACAGCCGGCCGCGGTGGGCTTCGACGATGGTGCGGCAGATGTTCAGCCCCAGCCCCAGTCCGCCGGCCTTGGTGGTGAAGAAGGGCGCGAACACCTGTTCGGCCAGCGCGGCGTCGATGCCGGAACCCCGGTCCGCCACGCGGATGTGCACGCGGCCTTCGAGCAGTTCGGCCTCGACCTCCACCACGCGCTCTTCGGGCGGCGTGCCCAGCATGGCGTGCAGGCTGTTGGACAGCAGGTTCAGCAGCACCTGCTCCAGCAGTACACGGTCGCCGCGCACCGGGGGCAGCGAGGGCGCGATGCGGACCTCCGCGCGCGCCTGGCGCAGCCGCATCTCGCCCTGCAGCAGCGCCAGCGCATTGGTGACCAGTGCCGCCACCGCGCAATCCTCGGTGCCGGCGGTGCGCTGGCGCACGAAGCCGCGGATGCGCCGCACGATCTCGGCGCTGCGCCGGGCCTGCGCCACGGTCTCGTCGAGGCTGCTGGCCAGCAGCGGCTGGTTGCCCTGTTCCGCGAAGGCCTTGGCGGCGCTCGCGAAATTGCTCAGCGCCATCAGCGGCTGGTTCAGCTCGTGGGCGAGGGTCGACGCCATCTCGCCCAGGCTGGCGAGGCGCTGCGCATGCTGCAGCTGCTCGTCGTTCTGGCGCTGGCGCAGCTCGGCGCGCTTCTGCTCGGTGATGTCGACCACCGAGCTCATCCAGCCGCTGTGGCGTCCATCGGCATCGATGAGCGGCGCCGTGTAGACCATGGTGATCACCTCGTGCCCGTCGCGGTGCTGCAGGCGCGATTCGAAGCCCGAGCGCGCGGGCTGCCCGCTCATCATGGCCTGGTAGTGCAGCCAGTGCTGCGCCACGTCGTCGGGATGCCAGTAGGGGTAGGGCGGCAGCCGCCCGAGCAGCTCGTCGGCGCCGTAGCCGGTCATCTCGCAGAAGGCGGGATTGACGTAGATGATCCGTCCTTCGAGATCGCGTGCGCGCATGCCCACCAGCAGCGAGTCTTCCATCGCCTTGCGGAAGGCGTGGGCCTCGTCCAGCGCGTGCGTGCGCTCGCGCACGCGCCGCTCCAGGTCGCGCCGCGCATCGCGCTGCTCGGCGAAGCGGCGCTCGCGCAGCTGCCAGTACAGCCCGCCCAGCAGCAGCACGCCCGCGCACAGCAGGCCCAGCATCCAGGTGCGCTCGCGCGCGCGGGCGACCTCGGCGTGGTCGGCCATCACGGTCAGCGTCCAGCCCAGGTCGGGCAGCGGCTCGTCCAGCGCGAGGAAGCGGCGAGCCTTGCCGCTGACCTCTGTGCGCACGAGGTAGCCCGGATGGCCCTTCTCGCGCTCCACCGTCCATGGCAGCGGCGAGAAGCCGGTGCGGTCGCCGTACTGCTGCTCGCGCGTCATGCGGTCCAGGTCGCTGGCGGCGAGCGGCCGCGTGGCCTGGTACATCCATGCCGGCACCGAGCTCAGGAACACGATGCCGCGCGCATCGGCCAGCAGGATCGGCTCGCGCGCGAAGGTCCAGGCCTCCTGGAGCTGGCGCAGGCTGATCTTGACCGTCAGCACGCCCAGCACGGCGCCGGCCTCGGAGCGCACCGGTGCCGACATGAAGAGCCCGGGCTCGCCGGTGGTCTGGCCCACGCCGTAGAACAGGCCGCTGCGGCCCGCCCGCGCGTCGATGAAGTAGGGCCGGTTGGCATAGGACTCGCCGACGAAGCTCTGCGGCGTGGCCCAGTTGCTTGCCGCCAGCGTAAGGCCCTGCAGGTCGATCAGGTAGAGCGCGTCCGAGCCCGCGTGGCGGTTCACCTCCTCGATGTAGCGGTTGGCGCGCTGCTGCGCGGCCGGGTCGCGCGGATGGGCCAGCACGTCGAAGACATCGGGGTGCATGCCCGCGGTGCGCGGCAGGTAGCCGTACTTGCCGGCGGCATCGCGCAGGCCCAGCACATGGACTTCCATCGCGCGGCGGATCGAATCTGCCTGGAAGGTCGCCTCTCGGGCCGCGGCCCATTGGCCCGCCGCGCCGATCAGCAGCAGCGCCACGGCCACGGCGGCTGTCCAGGCGAGCAGCGTGCGCCATCGACCAGTGCGGGAGCGGGCCGTTGGCGTTTCGGGCGGGAGGGGAGGCAGGGGCGGCATGGGAGGCGGGGCCGACCGGGGCGGCGACCGGGGATTTTGCCCCGATACGCGGATCGGCCGCCGGGGCCGCCGTACCATCGCCCTCATGCGAACCCTTTCACTCCCGGCCGGCGGCGAGATGCCGGTGCTCGGCCTCGGCACCTGGCGCATGGGCGAGATCGCGGGCCGCCGTGCGGCCGAGGTTGCCGCGGTGCGCGAAGCCATCGCGATGGGCTACCGGCTGATCGACACCGCCGAGATGTACGGCGAGGGCGGCGCCGAAACCGTCCTCGGACAGGCCGTGGCAGAGGCCCTGCGCGCGGGCGACGTGCGGCGCGAGGAGCTCTTCATCGTCAGCAAGGTCTACCCGCACAACGCGAGCCGGCGCGGCACGCCCGAGGCCTGCGAGCGCAGCCTGAAGCGGCTCGGGCTCGACACGATCGACCTCTACCTGCTGCATTGGCGCGGCAGCCATCCGCTGCGCGAAACGGTCGATGCGATGCAGGCGCTGGTGGCCAAGGGCCACATCGCGCGCTGGGGCGTGAGCAACTTCGACACCGACGACATGCAGGAGTTGGCGCCGCTCGTCGGACCAGGCCCCGGCTGCGCGGCCAACCAGGTGTACCTGTCGCTGGCCGAACGCGGCCCGGAGTTCAGCCTGCTGCCCTGGCTGCGCGAACACGGCATGCCGCTGATGGCCTACAGCCCGATCGACCAGGGCGCGCTGGCCGCGGACGGCGCACTGCAGGAGCTGGCCGCGCGGCTCGGCATCGGCGCCGCGCAACTCGCATTGGCCGCGGTGATCGCGCGGCCCGGCGTCGCCGCGATCCCGAAGGCCGTGCGCAGCGCGCACCTGCAGGAGAACCTCGCCGCCGCCGACCTGAAGCTCGATGCGGCAACGCTTGCCGAACTCGACCGCCTGCATCCGCCGCCGCGCCGCAAGGCGCCGCTGGCGATGATCTGAGCAGTTTCTAGTGGGCTTCGGCCTGCTTGGCCGCGGCGATCACGGCCTCTTCGTCGTGCTTCGCGCCATTGAGGAACAGGTTCAGCAGCACCGCGCTGATCGACGCCAGCAGGATGCCCGACTCGATCAGCGAGTGGATCGCATGCGGCATCCACTGCTTGAAGTTGGGCGCAATGAGCGGAATCATGCCGATGCCGATCGACACCGCCACGATCATCGCGTTGTGCCGGTTGGTCTTGAAGTCCACGCCCGAGAGAATGCGGATGCCCGTGGCCGCCACCATGCCGAACATCACCAGGCCCGCGCCGCCGAGCACCACCGTGGGCAGCGATTCGACCAGCGCCGCCATCTTGGGCAGCAGGCCCAGCACGACCAGGATCACGCCGCCGGCCACGCAGACATAGCGGCTCTTGATGCCCGTGACGGCCACCAGCCCCACGTTCTGCGAGAAGCTGGTGTACGGAAAGGTGTTGAAGATGCCGCCGATCAGCGTGCCCAGGCCGTCGGTGCGCAGGCCCTTGGCCAGATCTTTTTGGGTGATCTTCCGGTCGGTCATTTCACCGAGCGCGAGGAACATGCCGGTCGACTCGATCATCACCACGATCATGATGAGCGTCATCGTGAGGATCAGGACCGGATCGAACTGCGGCATGCCGAAGTGGAAGGGCAGCACCACGTCCACCCAGGCCGCCTTGCCGACTTTCTCGTAGGTCATGAGTCCGGCGATCGAGGCCACCACCGCGCCGATCACGATGCCCAGCAGCACCGAGATGTTGGCGACGAAGCCCTTGGCGTACTTGACGATCAGCAGGATCGACACCAGCACCAGCGCCGCCACGCCGAAGCCCGGGAGATCCGCGTACTTGGGGTTGGGCACGGTCGGCATGATGGCAAAGCCCTTGGGCACGGCGGGAATCGAGCTGCCCGGCGAAGTGACCTCTGCGAGCCACTTGGCATACACCGGATCCACCAGCGCGGGCGCCGTCGGCCCCACCGGGTTGCCGAAGATCCAGTTGATGCCCACGCGCATCAGGCTGATGCCGATCACCGCGATGATGGTGCCCGTGACCACCGGCGGAAAGAAGCGCAGCATGCGGCTCACCAGCGGCGCAATCAGTATCGACACCACGCCCGCGCCGATGATCGCGCCGAACAGCAGCTGCGCGCCGTTCTGGCCCGGGTTGGCATTGGCAATGGCCACCATGGGCGCGACCGATGCGAAGGTCACGCCCATCATGACCGGCAGCCTGATGCCGAACCACTGCGTGGCGCCCAGCGCCTGGATCAGCGTGGCGATGCCGCAGCAGAACAGGTCGGCCGAGATCAGGAGCGCCACCTCGTCGGGCGAGAGCTTGAGCGCGCGGCCGACGATCAGCGGCACCGCCACGGCCCCCGCGTACATCACCAGCACATGCTGAAGGCCGAGGGCCGCGAGCTTGCCCGAAGGCAGTCGCTGGTCTACCGGGTGGACTGTGGAAAGGGTGTCGGCCGTCATTGCGTTTCTCCTGCAGCGGCAAGGGGAAAGGTGCGTGGACGGCGCGGTGCCCGTGGCGTCCACTCGTTGTGTACGCCAAACTGTATACAATTTATGCCGCAATCTGGATGCAGGAAAACCCGCATCGCGGTGCCGCTTCTTTTTTCAGGCGAGCAGCGCCTTCACCAGGTCGAGCTGGCGGTCCGGCTTCTCGGTGCCGAGCTCCAGGCTGGCCTCGATGCGCTCGAGGTGGTCGATCATGCAGAGCACGGCGCCTTCAACGTCGCCCTTGCGGCAGATGCGCAGGAAGTCCGAGTGCTCGTCCGACGAGCAATGCGGGTCGTTCGACGAGTGGTAGAGCATCGCGATCAGCGAGCTGCGCGCGACCAGTTCGCGCACCAGCTCGGCCAGCGTCTTGTTGCCCGTGGCCTCGGCCAGCGCCACGTGGAAGTCGCCCAGCACCTTCTCGCGCACGGTGCCCGTGGTGGTGGTCTGGCGCAGCGCGGTGCGCTCGAACTTGATGTGCTGCTCCAGCACCTGGTAGTCGCGCGGCCGTGCACTGGCAATGAACAGGCGCACCACTTCGCTCTCGAGGATGCGGCGCACCGCGAACACCTCGCGCGCTTCCTGCACCGTGGGCTGGCACACGAACGCGCCCTTGTCGGGAATCATCTCGATGAGCTTGTCCTTCGAGAGCATCAGCAAGGCTGCGCGGATCTTGGTGCGGCTCACCGAATAGACGCGGCCCAGTGCCTCTTCGCGCAGCCAGGTGCCGGGCGGCAGGCGCTTTTCGACGATGGCGGTGGCGATGTCCTGCGCGATGCTTTCGATGGAGCTGCCCTTGTCGGTGGCAGCCGCGCCGTTTTCGGCCGCAGCGGCGGTGGCAGGGGATGCGGTGGATTTGGTGCTGGCGCGGGGCATGCGGAGATTGTGGCTCAGCGGGTGGCTGCCGCGCCCGCGCCGCCTTCTGTCAGCCGCGCAGCGTGAAGCCTTCGAGCGCGCCCTTCATGGCCTTGGGCAGCGGATGGGCCAGCTCGCCGCGCTTGCTGGTCGAAAGCTTCAGCGCGACCAGCGATTCGACGAGCCTGGTGGCCGCGGCCACGCCGTCGATCACCGGCACGCCGAGCAGCCCGCCGATGTGCTCGCACAGGTCGGTCATGCCGGCGCAGCCCAGCACGATGCAGTCGGAGCCGTCTTCCTCGAGCGCGCGCCGGCATTCGTCAACGATGCGCTCGCGCGCCTTGGAGCCGGGCTCCTCGAGTTCGAGCACCGGCAATTCGCAGGCGCGCACGTTGGCGCAGAAGCGTTCCATGCCGTAGATCTCGGCCAGGTGCCAGGCCTGGCCCATGGTGCGGCCGAGCGTGGTCACCACGCTGAAGCGGCTGCCCACCATGCTGGCCAGGTGCATCGCGGCTTCGGCGATGCCCACCACCGGCCCACGCGCCAGTTCGCGTGCGGCCTTGAGGCCCGGATCGCCGAAGCAGGCGATCACGTAGCCGTCGATGCCCTCGCGCTCGCCGGCCGCGATCTCCTGCAGCAGGCCGGGCACGGCCAATGCCTCGTCGTAGTGGCTCTCGATGGAGACCGGCCCCATGGCCGGGCTGACCGCGACGATCTCCGTGCCGGCGCTCGCCACCGCACGGGCGCAGGCGCCGATCTTCTCGGTCATGCTCCAGGTGGTGTTGGGATTGATGATCTTGATGCGCACGGCGCGGCCCTTTCTCTTTCAGTGTTTCAAGTCTTGTTGTTACGGTTCAGCAGGGCGTAGATGACGAAGCCCAGTGCCATGCCGATGAACCATGCATAGTTCGCGCCACCGCGCAGCGCCGGGACCATCACGCAAAGGATCGGCACCAGCGCGGAGGGGATCAGCGCCTGGATCGCCTTCGGGTTGTAGCCGCCGCTGTACCAGTATTCGCCCTTGGGGCTCATGGTGTAGAGCGCGTCCACGTCGATCTGCTGCCTGCGCACGATGTAGTAGTCTGCAATCAGGATGCCGAACAGCGGGCCGATGAACGAGCCCAGCACGTCGAGCGTGTAGTGGATGACCTCGGGGCTGTTGTAGAGGTTCCACGGCGTGAGGAACACCGAGCCCACCGCCGCGATCATGCCGCCCGTGCGCCAGCTGATGTGCTGCGGCGCCACGTTCGAGAAGTCGAAGGCGGGCGAGACGAAGTTGGCCACGATGTTGATGCCGATGGTCGCAATCATGAAGGTCAGCGCGCCCAGCACCACGGCGGTGGTGCTGTCGATCTTGCCCACGGTGTGCACCGGATCGGTGATCAGCTCGCCGAACACCGGCAGCGTGGCCGCGGTGGTGATCACCGTCAGCAGCGAGAAGAACACGAAGTTGATCGGCAGGCCCCAGAAGTTGCCCTTCTTCACCGCGTCGAAGCTCTTGCCGTAGCGCGAGAAGTCGCCGAAGTTGAGCATCGGGCCGCTGAAGTAGCTCACCACCAGCGCAATGGCCGAGAGCATCACCGGGAGCGCGTCCCAGCCCTGGAACTTGATGCCGCCCAGGTTCAGGTCGATGTTGCTCCAGCCGGCCTTCCACACCAGCCAGCCGCACAGGATGGCCATCACCACGTACACGGCCGGGCCGGCCCAGTCGATGAACTTGCGGATCGCTTCCATGCCGTGCCAGAACACGAAGGCCTGCAGCACCCACATGATCATGAACGCCAGCCAGCCCAGCATCGACAGGCCCGCGAAGCCGTGCTGCGCCACGTCGGCATACGGCGCGAGGCTCGGGAACATGTGCAGCGCGAGCACCATGAAGGCAGCCGAGGCCAGATAGGTCTGCACGCCGTACCAGGCCACCGCGATCAGCCCGCGGATGATGGCCGGGATGTTGGCGCCCAGCACGCCGAAGGGCGCGCGGCACACCACGGGGTAGGGCACGCCCGTCACCTGGCTCGGCTTGGCCACCAGGTTGCAGAAGAACTGCACGATCACGATGCCCACCAGCAGCGACACCAGCACCTGCCAGCTCGACAGGCCGAGCGCAAACAGGCTGCCGGCCGTGATGTAGCCGCCCACGCTGTGCACGTCGGACATCCAGAACGCAAAGATGTTGTATTGGCCCCAGGTCTGCTTGCGCAGCGGAGCCAGGTCTTCGTTGGTCAGCCGCGGGTGGTAGCCGGGCTTGATCAGCGCATTGGATTCGGCATGCGGCGCATGGCCGGCTTCGCTCGCCCCCGCGGGGGCCTGGCTGACGACTGTGCTCATGGTCTTTCCTCGTGCGAATGGGTGGTTGAGGGACCGCTTCCAGCGCAAATTTCCGCACCGGCTATCGGGTGCGTTATTTGTATACAAAAACCGTGTGCAATCAAGCCCATCCGGCAAATCATATATCCGTAGATTCCCTGAGATGGCGGCCGCCGCACGATCCGCTGCTGGAGGCGCGCAATCGCGCATTTCGCACCTTTCCTGGTGCCCGGTTCAGCATCGGCGCGGCCGTGCTTTCTTTAGCATGGGCCCACCATCAGCCCCCGCGCACAGGCCTCAGATGTCAAAGCTTCCCATCCCTTTCCAGGTTCGACCCGCGGACACCATGGCGCCGCACCTGACCGCGCTTCGCGCCGATCATTTGCCGGACGCGGCCAGGCAGTCTTCCGGGCTGGGATGGCCTTACCGCGAGGCCGACTGGCGCTTCGCCTTCGATCTCGGCCGTGGCTTTGCAGCGGAAGTCGATGGCCGTCTGGTCGCGACGGCGATGTGGTGGCCCTATGGCGAGAGCCATGCCTCGGTGGGCATGGTCATCGTCGACCCGGGCATGCAGGGGCGGGGCCTGGGGCGTGCGTTGATGGGAAAGCTGCTCGACGAGGCGCGCCACCGCACGGTGTTCCTGAACGCCACCCGCGAAGGGCTCCCGCTCTATGCGCGGCTCGGGTTCGTCGCCCGCGGGCAGGTGTTCCAGCATCAGGCGGTGCTGCCGCCGGGAGCCGCGCTTGCCGCACCACCGGCGGGCGTGCGCCCCATGCAGGCAGCAGACGGCGAGAGCGTGCGCCGGCTGGACCGCGCTGCCACGGGAATGGACCGCACTGCATTACTGGATGCCTTGTTCGCGGCCGGAACGGCAATGGTCATCGATCACGGCGCCGGTCTGTCGGCCTACGCCTGCGCAAGGGAATTCGGGCATGGCGTGGTGATCGGCCCGGTGGTTGCGTCGGGTGCAGGCGGCGCTGCCGATGCAATGGATCTCATCGCCGCACTCGCCGACTGGGCCCGTGGCCGGTTCCTGCGCATCGACGTGACCGAGGGCAGTGGCCTGTCTGCGTGGCTGACCGCCATGGGGCTGCCCTGCGTCGGCCATGCAGTGCCCATGGTGCGCGGCGTCCACGCGCGGGCGATCGACGCCGATGCAGATGGAGGTGCGGGCGCGCGCCTGTTTGCCCTTTCCAACCAGTCGTTCGGCTGACGCGACGACTCCTCACATCAATACGTCCCCGGGACGATGGAAACTCATCTATGAAGCTGATGCCCTACTGGCTCGATACCTCGCCCAGATTCACCGGTGGGCAGGCGGAGGCGCCCCACGGCGAGGTCGATGTCGCGGTGGTCGGCGCAGGCTTTACCGGCCTGTCCGCGGCCATCGCACTGGCGAAGAAAGGCGCAAGCGTTGCGGTGTTCGATGCCGCAACCGTGGCCAGCGCTGCTTCCGGCCGCAACGGTGGCATGTGCAACAACGGCTTCGCACAGGACTACTGCGCGCTGTCGGCGAGGCTCGGGCGGGAGCGCGCCAACATGCTCTATCGCGCCTTCGATGCGGGCGTCTGCAAGGTGGAGTCGCTGATCGCGGAGGAGGGCATCGATTGCGATTTCAAGCGCGTCGGCAAGCTCAAGCTCGCGGCCAAGCCGGAGCACTACGACAAGCTGGCGCGCTCGCAGGCGCTGATGGCGAAGGAATGCGATCCGGACACCCACATGGTGACGCGGGCGGAACTGCGCAGCGAGATCGGCACGGACCAGTATTTTGGCGGCCTGGTCTTCGGCAAGAGCGCAGGCATGCACGTAGGCCGTTATGGCCACGGCCTTGCCGTCGCGGCGGCAAAGCGCGGCGTGCGCATCCACGAGAACACGCCCGTCATCGGCCTCAAGCGCCAGGCAGGCTCGGTGCATCAGGTCGAAACGCCAGGCGGCAGCCTCCGCGCCAGGCAGGTCCTGCTTGCGACCGGTACCTCGGCCGTGGGGCCACTGGCCTGGTTCCGCCGCCGCATCGTGCCGGTGGGTGCATTCATCATCGTGACCGAGCCGCTGCCGGTCGAAGTGCTCGACCGGCTGACGCCGCGGCGCCGGATGACCACGGACACGAAGAACTTCGTCACCTACTTCCGCGTCACGCCGGACAACCGCCTGTTGTTCGGCGGCCGCGCGCGTTTCGCGGCGACCAACCCCAAGTCGGACATGAAGAGCGGTGCCATCCTGCAGCGATCGCTCGTGCAGGTCTTCCCCGAGCTCCGGGATACCCGCATCGACTACTGCTGGGGCGGCATGGTCGACATGACCCGCGACCGCCTGCCGCGCGCCGGGGAGCGCAATGGCCTTTTCTATTCCATGGGCTACAGCGGGCACGGAACCCACATGTCGACCTATATGGGCGCGATCATGGCGGAGGTGCTGGATGGCCGCGCCGACCTGAACCCATGGCGGGACTTCGACTGGCCGGCGATTCCAGGCCATTTCGGCAAGCCATGGTTTCTTCCCATCGTTGGCGCCTACTACCGCTTCCAGGACCTGGTGCGCTGAATACCCTCGGCGGCCCGGCGGTCAGTCGGCCTCGGCCGGGGACAGCATCGTTCCGCGGCAGTTGGGCGAGCCGCAACGGCAGGGGTATTTCTCGGCGGTCGAGCCGTCGTCCGCGGTCAGCGAGTAGTCGATGAACAGCTCGTCGCCGGCATCCACGGGAACCAGGGTCTGGAACTTCAGCATCAGCTCGCCCGCCTCGTCGTACTCCTCGACGGCTTCGCAGTTGGGGTCGCAGGCATGGTTCAGGTGGCGCGTGCCGTTGCCGCCCTTGGCGCCGTCGATGGTCTCGTGGTTGGAGAGCGTGAACAGGTAGGTGAGCTGGTCGTTCCACGTCCTTGCGGCGATCTCCTGCTGCGTGTAGCGGCGGCCTTCGTAGAGGCCGAGGAAGGCCTCGGCGGGCAGGTCGCGCGTCGCGAAGGCGCCGAGTCCGTGCACGCCGCTGGGACCGACCCGGATGTAAGGCGTGGAGGAGGTTTGCTTGCGGGGTTTCATGCCGCTCATTCTGCAGGCTCTTCGTCCTGCTGCGCCTGGAACATGCGGGTGAAATCGCAGCATTCCTGCGCCAGCATCACGATGGAGGAGGTCAGCGCGCTGCGGTGCTCGCCCTTGTGCATGGCCACGTAGCGCACCACCGGCAGCGCGGGTACCACGTCGATCACCGCGAGCATGCCGGCCGAAACCAGCGGGTCCAGGCAGCGGCGCGGAAGGTAGCTCACGCCCAGGCCCGACACCGTGAGCCCGGTCAGCGCCACGAGGTTGCTCACCACGATGGTGTCGGCGGGCTGCACGCCCTGGTCCTTCATCCAGGCGTCGTAGGCGCGCCCCGTGCCCGAGTTCTTGCCCTGCACCAGCATGCGGTGGCGCGCGAGCTCGTGCAGCCGCACGGTGCCGGTGGCGGCAATCACGCCGGGCTTGCACATCCAGGCGCTTTGCACCTTGCCGATGGCCTTGCTCTGCATGCGCGAATCGGCAAAGGTGTCGGGCACGATCACCAGGTCGAGCTCGTCGGCCAGCAGCTTGTCGCGCAGCTGCAGGCTGTCGTCCACGTCGGGCTCGAGGATGACCTTGGGGTAGTGCCGCTGGATCAGGCCCACCAGCCGCGGCAGCCATGTCATGGCCGTGAGCTCTGTCACGCCGATGCGCAGCCGCCGCTCCACCACGCCGGGCTTGCTGAATTGCTCGACCGCGGCATCGCGCTGCTCGAGCAGCCGGGACGCGAGCACGAACATCTCCTCGCCCTTTTCAGTGAGCCGCGCGGTGCGCTGGCTGCGGTCGAACAGCTCGGTGTCGAACAGCAGCTCGAGTTCATGCACCCGCTTGGACACGGCCGACTGGGAGGTATGCAGCTGGTTGGCCGCCTGCGCGAAGCCGCCGAGCTTGGCGATCCAGTACAGGGCCTCGAGCTGCTTGAAGGTCATCACGGTGCACGCCTCTTGGATCGAATACTTTTATTCATCTTATTCAATCACAAAAAATCGCTTTTGGAAATTTGATGGCACGCCGAAGATTCGCCCCGTGCAGTCCCGCGTACTTCCTGCCTCATCTTCAAAGGAACATTCCATGAACTTCAAACTGTCCCTCGCATTCGGCGCCAGCATTGCGCTGCTCTGCGGCGCCGCGGCCGCGCAGGAGAGCCCCACGCTGCGCAAGATCAAGGAAACGGGCACGGTGCAGATCGGCAGCCGCGACACGCAGATCCCGTTCTCCTACAAGACCGGCGGCGAGAGCGCGCCCATCGGCTTCACCAACGAGATCTGCCTGAAGGTGGTGGACGCCATCAAGGCCAGGCTCGGCATGCAGAAGATCGAGGTGCGCTACACGCTGCTCAATTCGACCAACCGCATTCCGCTGGTGCAGAACGGCACGGTCGACCTCGACTGCGCGACCACCACCAACACGGTGCAGCGCCAGCAGCAGGTCGACTTCGCGCCGAGCCATTTCGTCACCAACATCACGGCCGCGGTGAAGAAGAACTCGGGCATCAATTCGATCGCCGACCTGCAGGGCAAGGCCGTGGCCACCGTGGCCGGCAGCACCTCGATGCAGCTGCTGCGCGGCTTCCGCAAGACCGAGAACATCGAGGTGCAGGAAATCGCGGGCAAGGACACGGCCGATGCCTTCCTGCTGCTCGCGAGCGACCGCGCGGTGGCCTACGTGCTGGACGACGTGCAGCTGGCCGGCCTCATCGCCAACCAGCCCAACGCCTCCGACTACAAGCTGCTGAAGGACGTGCTGCGCCAGGAACCCTACGGCATCATGATGCGCAAGGACGACCCCGAGTTCAAGGCGATCGTCGACCAGGCAGTGACCGAGATGATGAAGTCGGGCGCCATCGACAAGCTCTATGCGAAGTGGTTCATGTCGCCCATCCCGCCGCGCAACGTGAACCTCAACTTCCCGATGTCCGACGCGGTGCGCGAGGCCTACAGGAACCCGAACAACAAGGGCGTCTGAGAATGCCGGCAACCACACAGCACGCCAACGGGCTGGCGTTCTCCGATGCGCTGATGCGCGAGGTGAAGCAGCGCTTTCTCAACGTCGACCACGACCACCACGGGCGCGAGCGCCTCTATTTCGACAACGCGGGCGGCTCGTTCCGGCTCAAGGCCGCGGCCGAGCGCTTCGCGCAGGTCGATGCCATTCCCGACAACGCCGAGCGCATCCATGCCACCGCCGTCGAGCTGCAGCAGATCCAGGCCCGGGGCACCGACGACGTGCGCACCATCCTCAACGCGCAGGGCGGCAGTGTCTACGCGTCGCTGACGGCATCGGGCGCGATGTTCGACATGGTGCGCGCGGTGGCCGAGAACGTGCCGGGCACCAACATGGTCACCACGGTGCTCGAGCATCCCTCGTCCTTCGATGCGATGAGCCTCTATGCCGGCAAGTCCGGCCGCGAGCTGCGGGTGGCCAGGAGCAATCGAGAGACCGGCGGCGTCGATGCCGACGAGATCGTGCGGCTGGTGGACGAGAACACCTGCCTGCTCAACGTGATCCATGCCTCGAACATCTCGGGCGCCAAGCTCGACCTGGAGCAGATCGTGCGGCGCGCGCGCGAGATCAAGCCCGATCTCTACATCGTGGTGGACGCCGTGCAGCATGCGCCGCACGGCCTGATCGACCTGCAGAAGACGCCGGTGGACGGCATCAACATGGCGCCCTACAAGTTCTTCGGCTGCCGCGGCTCGGGCCTGTCATGGGTGTCGGACCGCGCGGCGCAGCTGCCGCACCACAAGCTCGCGGGCAAGAAGCCTGACTTCTGGGACCTGGGCAGCTCCGCGCCGTGGCAGTTTGCCGTGCTCACCGAAATCGTCGACTACGTGTGCTGGCTCGGCGGCCATTTCACCGATGCCAGCGGGCGCCGCGCCCTGTTCGAGGCCGGCATCACGCACATCGAGCTGCACGAGCGGGCGCTGCTGTCGGCGCTGCTGGACGGAAGCGGCGGCGCCGCGGGCCTGCGCAGCATCGAAGGCGTGAAGGTGTTCCTCGACCATCCGGACCTGACGAAGCGCGACCTGATCATCGGCATCGGCTTCGCGCACCTGGACTGCACGCAGGCGGTGGTCGAGTACGGCTTGCGCGGCGTGACGGTCTACGAGCGGGTGGCGAGCAGCATCTACTCGAAGCGCATGCTCGATTCCTTCGGCCTCGAAGGCACCGTGCGGGTTTCGCCGCTGCACTGCCACTCGGCGGCCGACATGGAGAAGTTCCTGCGCGTGACGCGGGAGATTGCCCTCAGCGCGGCGAATGGGCCGCGGACAGGAAGCGCCGGATGATCGGCACCACCTGCGCGAGGTGCGTCTCCAGCAGCCAGTGGCCGCCGTCGGTCAGCACCAGTTCGGCCTCCGGAAGGTCGCGCAGGTAGGCGCGCGCGGAGGCCTCTGGCATGTAGCCGTCGTTCGGTCCCCAGACGATGAGTGCGGGCGGCTGGCGTTCGCGCAGGTAGGCCTGGTAGCGCGGGAACCATTCGAGGTTCTGCTTCAGGCCTTCCATCAGCTTGAGCGCGAGCGCGCGGCGCTGCGGCGTGTTCATCAACGGCCAATGAAGCTTCCACAGATCGGGTGGGATCTGCGCCGCCTGGGCTCCGGAAACCTCGCCGACGAACTCGGCGCGAAAACCTTCTTCGCTCACTGCCTCTTCGAGCACTGCCCGGTTGCTGGCGGACGGATCGCGCCAAAACGCCTGGATGGCGTGGTACTTGGGCCCGAGCGTGTCTTCGTAGATGTCGCCGTTCTGGATGATCAGCGCGGACACGCGCCCGGGGTGCCGGATGGCCAGGCGCAGACCGATCTGCGAACCGTAGTCGTGCAGGTAGAGCGCGTACCGGTCGAGGCCCAGCTTGCCGCAGAAGGCTTCGAGAAAGCCCGCATAGGCATCGAAGTCGAAGCCGAAGGCCTTGGCGGGCGGCGTATCGCTGAGGCCGAAGCCCGGGTAGTCCGGTGCCACCAGGCGCCACCGGTCCGCCAGCGCGGGCATGAGCCGGCGGTACTGGAATGACGAGCACGGATAGCCGTGCGGCAGCAGCAGCACCGGCGCGTCGCGCGGGCCGGCTTCGCGGTAGAAGATCTGCATCCCGTCGAGGTCGACGAAGCGATGGGCGACCGCATGGGCATCGGCCGTGAGGGTGGGCGTGGAACTGCGTTCGGTCATGCAGCCCATGCTGCGCGCCGGGGCGCGAAGGCGTTTGTAGGCGCCGACTGATGCGCGGCGTCGGACGCACGCAACGCGGGCGCTGCGTCCGATCAGGCCAGCAGGTCGCTCAGCGTGCGCGCGATCACCTTGGTGGCGCGCCGCAGGTCTTCGAGCACCACGCGCTCGTCGCTGCGCTTGGCGTGCGATTCGAGCACGGTGCGCGGGCCGGCCCCATAGATCACGCCTGGAATGCCGGCTTCGCCATAGAGCCGCACGTCGGTGTAGAGCGGCGTGCCCATGGCCTTGATCGGTTCGCCGAAGACTTCCTGGCCGTGCTTCTGGATCGCATCGACCAGCGGCTTGTTGCCGGCCAGCGGCTTCATCGAATTGGCCAGCAGCAGGCGCCTGATCTCCACCGTGATGCCGGTGCTTTCCGCGGCCGCATCGGCGATCACCTTGCGGATCGTGGCTTCGACCTCGACCGGGTTCTCCTCGGGGATCATGCGGCGGTCGAGCTTGAACACCACCTTGCCGGGCACCACGTTGGTGTTGGTGCCGCCTTCGATGCGGCCGACGTTGAGATACGGGTGCGTGATGCCCTCGACCTTCGACGTCACCTGCTGGTAGAGCGTGTTCTGCGCATAGAGCGCATTGAGGATCTTCACGGCGCCCTGCAGCGCATCGACGCCGGTGGTGGGAATGGCCGCGTGCGCCATCTTGCCGTGCACCGTCACTTCCATCTGCAGGCAGCCGTTGTGGGCGGTGACCACTTCGTAGCTGAAGCCGGCCGCGATCATCAGGTCAGGCTTGGTCAGGCCCTGCTTGAGCAGCCAGCCCGGGCCGAGGATGCCGCCGAATTCCTCGTCGTAGGTGAAGTGCAGCTCGACGCTGCCCCTGGCGGGCCTGGCCACGGCCTCGAGCGCGCGCAGCGCGAAGGTGAAGCTCGCGAAGTCGCTCTTGCTCACGGCGGCCGCGCGGCCGTAGAGGCTGCCGTCGGCAATCTCGCCGCCGTACGGGTCGTGCGTCCAGCCTTCGCCCGGGGGCACCACGTCGCCGTGGGCATTGAGGGCGACGGTGCGGCCACCGTCGCCTTCCTTGCCGTACTTGCGGCGCACGATCAGGTTGGTGATCGATTCGAGCCCGTAGTCCTTCACCTCCTGCGCGGGCACGGCGTGCTTCTCGGCCTCCAGGCCGAAGTCCTTGAGCAGCTCGGCCGTGCGCTCGGCATGCGGCGCGTTGTTGCCGGGCGGGGTGTCGGTGGGCACCTGCACCAGTTGCTGCAGGAACTGCACTTCCTCGTCGAAGTGCGCGTCGATCCAGGCGTCGAGCTTGGCGTAGTCGGTCATGTGTTTTCTTTTCAGTGGGCTTGTTCGGCGGCGAGGTTGTCCAGCAGCAACTGGAAGGCCTGCACTGCGAGCTGGATGTCGTCGTTGGTGCTCGATTCGAGCGGGTTGTGGCTGATGCCCGAGTTGATGCCGCGCACGAAGAGCATGGCCTGCGGCATCACCTCGTGCAGCTTCATCGCGTCGTGGCCGGCGCCGCTGGGCATGCGAAAGAGCGGCACGCCGAGCGATTCCACCGCCTTTTCCCAGCGCTGCTGCCATTCGGGGGCGCTGGGCGCGGCGGCTGCACGCATGGCCTCCTCGATGACGAAGCGCACGCCGCGGCGATCGGCAATCTCCTGCAGCGCGGCCAGCACGTCGCGCACCACGGCGTCGCGCTGCGGATCGTTGGGTGCGCGGATGTCCAGGCTGAATTTGCAGCGCCCGGGCACCACGTTGATCGAGCCGCTCGGCACTTCGAGCATGCCCACGGTGGCCACGGAGTCGCCGTCCTTCGCCGCGCGCTGCTCGGCGAAGAGGATCAGCTCGGCCACGGCGGCGGCAGCATCGCGGCGACGGCCCATCGGCGTGGTGCCGGCATGGCTGGCCATGCCGATCATCTCGCCCACGTAGCGCACGCCGCCGTTGATGGAGGTGACGATGCCCAGGGGAATGTCGAGCTCTGTGAGTACCGGGCCCTGCTCGATGTGCACCTCGACGAAGCCGAGGTAGCGCGCCGGGTCGCGCTGGATCTTGGGAATTTCTTCTTCCTTCAGGCCCGCGTGCCGCATGGCCTCGCGCATCGTGATGCCGTCGGCGTCCTTCTGGTCGAGCCAGCGCTGGTCGAAGTGGCCGATGAGCGCGCCCGATCCGAGGAAAGTGGCCTTGTAGCGCTGGCCTTCCTCTTCGGCAAAGCCCACCACCTCGAATGCGAACGGCAGGCGCCGGCCCTGGCGCTTGAGTTCGCGCACGCAGGCTACGGCCACGAAGATGCCCAGTCGGCCGTCGTACTTGCCGCCGTTGCGCACGGTGTCGTAGTGCGAGCCGGTGAGCAGTGCCCTTGCATCGGGCGTGGCGCCTTCGTAACGGCCGACCACGTTACCGACCGCATCGATATGCACCGAGTCGAAGCCGCAATCGCGCATCAGGCCGGAAATTTGCGCGGCGCAGGCGCGGTGCGCATCGGTCAGGTAGGTGACGGTGAGCTGGCCCTTCTCGGCGTAGCCCGGGTCGGTGTGCACCGAGAGTGCTTCCTGCCAGTCCCACACGTCGTTGCCGAGAGAGACGTCGGCGCCGAACTTGTCGTCGAGCCGGATCTCGGCGATGCGGTGGATGTTGCGCAGCGCCTCGCCAAGCTCGAAGTCCGGGTGATGGTGCAGCCGGCGCTCGAAGGTGTCGATGATCTCGCGCTTCGAAAGCCCCGTGCCGCGCGGCCCGCGCACCGCCAGGATGAACGGAAAGCCGAACTTCGCGTTGTAGTCGGCATTGAGCTGCTGGATTTTTGCGAACTCTTCGGGCGTGCAGTCGGTGAGGCCGGCCTTGCCCTGCTCATGGGTCGATTCGGCCGTGAGCGTCTTGCTGACCATGGCCTTGCCCGCGAGCTCGGGGTGGGCGCGGATCAGCCCCAGCTTTTCGTCGGCCGAGGCCGCGGCCACCGCCCGCACGAGCGCATGTTTCAGGTGCGCGAGCGAGCGGAACGGGCGCGCCGCGAGCGCGCGCTCGGCGATCCACGGCGAATGTTCGTAGGTGCCGTCGAGCAGTGCCAGGGCATCGCCCGGCGCTGCTGCGTTCAGTTGGTCGAGGGTCAGGCTCATGACGGGTCTCCTGTGGCGGCCGGTTCGAAGGGATAGGCCTGCTTCCAGTGGCGCGCGATGTCCACGCGCCGGCAGACCCACACGTCCTCGTGCTGGCCGATGTGATCGAGAAAGCGCTGCAGCGCGGTGATGCGGCCGGGCCGCCCGAGCAGGCGGCAGTGCATGCCGATGCTCATCATCTTGGGGCTGTTGTCGCCTTGCGGGTCGCCTTCGGCATAGAGCGCGTCGAAGCTGTCCTTCATGTACTGGAAGAAGGGATCGGCGTGCGAGTAGCCCTGCGGCAGCGCAAAGCGCATGTCGTTGCAGTCGAGTGTGTAGGGCACGATGAGCTGCGGCACCACGGTGCCGTCGGTCTTCTGCACCTTCATCCAGAAGGGCAGGTCGTCGCCGTAGTAGTCGCTGTCGTATTCGAAGCCGCCGTAGTCGGCCACGAGGCGGCGCGTGCGCGGGCTGTCGCGGCCGGTGTACCAGCCCAGGGCGCGCTCGCCCGTGAGCTTTTCGATGGCTTCCATGCCCAGGCGCATGTGCTCGCGCTCGGTGGCCTCGTCGAGGTTCTGGTAGTGGATCCAGCGCCAGCCGTGGCAGGCGATCTCGTGGCCGAGTTCCTTGAAGGCCGCGGCCAGCTCGGGGTAGCGCTCGAGCGCCATGCCGACGCCGAACACGGTGAGCGGCAGGCCGCGCTTCTCGAACTCGCGCAGGATGCGCCAGACGCCCGCGCGCGAGCCGTATTCGTAGATGCCTTCCATGCTGATGTGCCGGTCCGGGAAGCTCGCCGGATTGAACATCTCGGAAAGGAACTGCTCCGAGCCCGCGTCGCCATGCAGCGTGGCGTTTTCGCCGCCCTCTTCGTAGTTGAGGACGAACTGCACCGCGATGCGCGCGCCACCCGGCCACTGGGCATGCGGCGGGTTGCGGCCGTAGCCGACGAGGTCGCGCGGGTAGGGCAGGGTGGTGTCGTAGACGGTCATAGGCTTTTCAGGACAGCGCCAAAGAGATGTCGTTGGTCGGCACCTTGCGATCGAAGGTCAGGTTGGCCTCGACGTGTTCCAGGTGTTCGGTCATGAGGCGCACGGCGCGCTCCTCGTCTCGCGCGGCCAGCGCCTTCACGATGTCGGCGTGCTCGTCATTGGAGTGCTCGGCGGCGCTGGTGCTCTGGTACATGAGCGTGATGAGGGCGCAGCGCGAGATCAGCTCGCCGAGGATCTGCGCCAGCACCTGGTTGCCCATGAGCTCGGCCATGCGCACGTGGAAGTCGCCGAGCAGCTCGGTGCGGCCCGAGATGTCCTCGCCCGACACCGCGGATTTTTCGAGCGCCACGTGCTCCTTGAGCGCCTTGATCTTGGCCGGCGTGACGGTACGCACGAACTCGCGCGTCATCTCGGCCTCGAGCATGCGGCGCACCGCGAACACCTGCCTGGCCTCGTCGACGGCCGGCGCTGCCACGAAGGCGCCGCGCGCGGGCTCCAGGCGGATGAGCTTGTTCTGCGAGAGCTGGAACAGCGCCTGGCGCACCAGCGTGCGCGACACGCCGAAGTGGTCGGCCAGCTTCTGCTCGGCCAGCTTGGTGCCGGGCTGCAGCCGGTGGTCGACGATCGCCTTGGTGAGCGCGTCGACGATCGAACGGGTGGTGGAGGACTCCATGTTTTTCATGATAGACCCAAAGGCGGTAACTGTATACACTTTTGTCCACCGGAATTTCCCGCAGCTGATCGACCTTCGAAGGAGCGCCCCATGGGCTTGAGCACTCACGTACTGGACACGATGCACGGCGGCCCCGCGGCCGGCATGGAGGTGGCGCTGTACACCACCCAAGGCGACGACGCCACGCTGGTGAAGCGCTTCACGCTGAATTCGGACGGCCGCAGCGACGCGCCGCTCTACGACAACCACTCGCTCGAGGTCGGCACCTACCGGCTGGTGTTCGACGTGGCGGGCTACTTCAAGGCGCGCGGCGTCACGCTGCCCGAGCCGAATTTCCTCAACAAGGTGTCGCTGGACTTCGGCGTGGCGCACACCGACCAGCACTACCACGTGCCGCTGCTCGTGAGCCCGTGGAGCTACTCGACCTACCGCGGGTCGTGATCGCCGGTCGCGTTCTCATGTGGCGACTGATGTCTTTTCGTGGAACACCGCGGAACCGGCTTTGCCGGGCCGCTGGTGTTGCCCCCGGCGAGGGGATTGGCGAAGCGACACGAAGTGCGCGAAGACTGGGGGTGAGCCTAATCCCCCTGCTGCTGACCTTCCGTCAGCGTATCGAGCTGGAAGCGCCCGCTCTTGTCCCACAGCCAGGTGTCAGTCCAGGTGACCGGGCCGAGGCGGGTGGCGGCGGGGAAGGGCGCGGCCTGCAGCACGGCGCGTTCGATTTCGGCGATGACCTCGGGCGCATGCTTGGGGGCGCGCATCCAGTGCATCGACACCACCTTGCCGCCGGCATCGAGGTTCACCTGCAGCGTGCCCACCGCATAGAGCAGCGGCGGCAGCTGGCCGCCGTAGATGCGCGAGCGGTTGATCTCGTAGATGTGGCGCGCGGCATCGCGGCGGTAGTCGCGCGCGGTGGCCGCGTTCGACGCGCGCGGCGCGGGGCCGCTGGCGCTGCGGTCGGCCGTGGCCCCGCTCAGCTGGCCGGGCACCGAACCGGTGGTGCCGCATCCGGCGATCCAGAGGGCGCAGAGGGAAGAGGCCAGGAGGGCGAGGTGGCGCGGCGTAAGCTGACGGTTCATCGCCGGGTTTATACAGTGAGTCACGCGCACCCCCGCAACCGAAGGTATCGAGAATGAACGGCTTGGTCGATCAGCTGCTGGCGCGCCTGGCCCGCGAAGACGCGGTGCTGGTGCGCGTCGAATCCACGCAGGGCTCGGCGCCGCGCGAGGCGGGCACCTGGATGGCGGTGTGGGCCGAAGGGCTCACGGGCACCATCGGCGGCGGGCAGCTCGAGTTCCAGGCAACGCAGGAAGCGCGCGAACTGCTCGCGGGGCGGCGCGCGATCGACGGCATCGAGCGCTACCCGCTCGGCCCGAGCCTGGGCCAGTGCTGCGGCGGCGTGATGCTTCTCTCTTACCGGCGCATCACGGCGGCCGATGTGCCAGAGCTGCAGCGCGAACTGGTCGCACAACTCCAGCCCGTGGCGCTGTTCGGCGGCGGCCACGTGGGCGCCGCGCTCGCGCGGCTGCTGGCCACCCTGCCGTTTTCGGTGCGCTGGATCGACAGCCGCGACGGCGTGTTTCCCGATGCGCTGCCGGCGCAGATCGAAACCGAGCATTCCGAGCCCGTGCAGGACGCCGTGGCCGGACTCGCGCCGGGCAGCCGCGTGCTGATCATGAGCTTCAGCCACGCCGAAGACCTGGACATCGTCATCGCCTGCCTCAAGCGCCTGCGCACGCATGGCGACCTGCCCTACATCGGCCTGATCGGCAGCAAGACCAAGTGGGCGACCTTCAGCCACCGGCTCGAGGTGCGCGGCTTCGGGCCCGACGAACTGGCGCGCATCACCTGCCCGATCGGCGTGCCCGGCATCACCGGCAAGGAGCCCGAGGTGATCGCCGTCGCGGTGGCGGCACAGTTGTTGCAATCACTGGGCTGAACAGGGTTTTCCCGGCGGCGACGCCTTCAAAAAAGCATCCCGCCACTTGCCAAAACTGTATACACTTTCGGTCCACAACAAGCCGCAGCGGAGCGAGGCCCATTTCATGGAGCCTGCGTTCGCGGCACTTTCTCTGCTTACAGCGCCCGCAGTGGTGAGCAGGCTGAAGAAACCCCTTCGCGACGCCCCCACGCGCCGGCGGGGTTGAGAGAGAGCACCACATGGAAAGCTATTACCTCGACTGGGCCAACCTGCTGCTGCGCTGGGTCCACGTCATCACCGCCATCGCCTGGATCGGCGCCTCCTTCTACTTCGTGATGCTGGACAACAGCCTCGAGAAGCCGCAGGACCCCGAGTCGCTCGACAAGGGCGTGGGCGGCGAGCAGTGGGCCGTGCACGGCGGCGGCTTCTACAACATGCAGAAGTACGCGCTGGCGCCCAAGAGGCTGCCGGACCACCTGCACTGGTCGTACTGGGAGAGCTACAGCACCTGGCTCACGGGCTTTGCGCTGTTCACCATGTCGTACCTGTGGAACGCCAGCACCTACCTGATCGACAAGTCGAAGATGGACTGGCAGCCCGGCGCCGCCATTGGCGTGGCGCTGGCCTTCTTCGTGGTGTTCTGGATGGTCTACGACGGGATCTGCCAGATCTTCGGCCGCCGCAAGAACGGCGACACCATCGTGGGCGTGCTGATCGCGCTCTTCATCGTGTTCGCGACCTGGCTCGCTTGCCAGTGGTTCGCGGGCCGCGCGGCCTTTTTGCTGGTGGGCGCGATGATGGCCACCACGATGAGCGGCAACGTGTTCTTCTGGATCATTCCGGGACAGCGTAAGAACGTGCAGGCATTGCGCGAAGGCCGGCCGGTCGACCCGGTGCACGGGCAGCGCGGCAAGCAGCGCAGCGTGCACAACACCTACTTCACGCTGCCGGTGCTGTTCGCGATGCTGAGCAACCACTACAGCTTCACCTACACGCACGAGTACAACTGGATCGTGCTGCTTCTCATCATGCTGGGCGGCGCGGCGATCCGGCAGTTCTTCGTGGTGCGGCACCGCTTCAAGCTCGGCAACGCGGGCAATCCGCTGCCCTATGCGCTGATCGGCATCGTGGTGCTGGGGCTCACCATCGTCTGGATGAAGCCCGAGCCGGTGGCAGCGCCAGTCGCCTCGGCAGCGGCGCCCGCCGTGGCATTCAAGGACGTGCAGAAGGTGCTCGAACAGCGCTGCTTCATGTGCCACGGCGAGGCCGTGCAGATGAAGAACGTGCGCGTCGACACGCCCGACCAGGTGGCGGCGCATGCGCAGGCCATCTACCAGCAGGTGGTGGTGACGAAGATCATGCCGATGAACAACGCGACCGGCATGACCGACGAAGAGCGCGCATTGATCGGCCGCTGGTTCCAGGCCGGCGCCAAGACCAACTAGGGCCTGTTAGCGCCATGGAAGGGGTCGCGAAGCTCGCCACGGCCCGCCCATCAAGGCGCGTGACGCCGTGCGTGCGTCCGCACGCACAAGGAGCGCAACGCCGAGGGGCGGGCTGTGGCGAGCTTCCCTGCGGGTTGCTTCGCCAAGGGGCCGTCTGCGGCGTTGCCCGCGCTTGCAAGGCCAAAGCCTTGCTGCGCCCGGGCGCCTTGCATCCAGCCCCTTGGCGAAGCAACGCGATCCCCTTCCATGGCGTTAACAGGCCCTAGATAGACCGCGGTCAAGAGAGCGGCCCGCCGTTCGCCGCACAATTGCCGGATGGAGACAAAGCAAGCCATGACCGCATCGAACCCTTCCTTCGGCCCCGCACCCGATCCGCGCGAAGCACCGCGCGCCTTCCTCGAACATCTCTACCGCGTGGCAGTGGACCGTGCGCTGCCGCTGTCCACGCTGGGCGCGCATCTGCCCAAGCCGCCCAAGGGCCGCACGCTGGTGCTGGGCGCCGGCAAGGCCGGCGGCTCGATGGTGCAGGCGCTCGAGGCCCTGTGGCCGGCCGATGCGCCGCTGTCGGGCCTGGTCGTCACGCGCTACGACCACATTCCGCCGCGCCCCGAGGGCGTGCCGCAGCGCATCGAGCTCGTCGAGGCCGCGCATCCGGTGCCCGATGCGGCCGGGCAGCAGGCAGCCGAGCGCATCCTCGCGCTCGCGCAAGGCCTCACGGCCGATGACCTCGTGCTGTGCCTGATCTCGGGCGGCGGTTCCTCGCTGCTGGTGCTGCCGGCCGAAGGCCTCACGCTGGCCGACAAGCAGCGCATCAACAAGCAGCTGCTCGACAGCGGCGCCGGCATCGGCGAGATGAACTGCGTGCGCAAGCACCTCTCGCGCATCAAGGGCGGGCGGCTGGCCGCGGCCTGCGCGCCGGCGCGCGTGGTCACGCTCACCATCAGCGACGTGCCGGGCGACGATCCGGCCGTCATCGCGAGCGGCCCGACGGTGCCCGACGCCACCACCTGCGCCGACGCGCTCGCCATCCTCGACCGCTACGGCATCGAGCTGCCGGCGCCGGTGCGCGCGCAGCTCGAGAGCGGCGAGCTCGAAACCCCGAAGCCCGACGATGCGGTCTTCAAGGGCCATGAAGTCCACCTGATCGCCACGCCGCAGCAGTCGCTCGAAGCAGCGGCCAGGGCGGCACGGGAGGCTGGCATCGAGGCGCACATCCTCAGCGACGAGATCGAAGGCGAATCGCGTGAAGTCGGCAAGGTGCATGCCGCGCTGGCACGCGCCGTGGCGCACCGCGGCCAGCCGTTCGCGCGGCCCTGCGTGATTCTTTCGGGCGGCGAGACCACGGTCACGATCCGCCCGCGCCAGCCCGGCCAGGCCAAGGGGCGGGGCGGGCGCGCCGGCGAACTGTGCATGGGCCTGGCCGGCGCCCTCATGGGCCAGCCGCAGGTCTGGGCGCTGGCCGCCGACACCGACGGCATCGACGGCGTGGAAGACAACGCCGGCGCCTTCGTCACGCCCGACACGCTGGCGCGCGCCACGGCCGCAGGAAAGAAACTGCCGGACCACCTGGACCGCAACGACGCCTACGGCTTCTTCGACGCCATCGGCGACCTGTTCGTGACCGGCCCTACCAACACCAACGTCAACGACTTCCGGGCGCTGCTGATCCTGTAGCGGCTGCAACGGCAAAAGGGGCCGGTTTCCCGGCGCCGGCGGGCTTCGCGAACTCGGGTTAATCTATGCACCCGGCGGCAATTTGCCGCCGGTGTCGCAAGCGCACCTTCCGGGTGCCGCGCCGCGCACCCAGATTTCCCCTTTTCATCATCCAGTCCTCGAAGGAAAAGTTCGCCATGACCGCCACCTACACCGACACCCGCCTGCTGATCGACAACGAATGGGTCGACGCCGCCGGCGGCAAGACGCTGGACGTCGTGAACCCGGCCACGGGCAAGGCCATCGGCAAGGTGGCGCATGCCAGCATCGCCGACCTCGACCGCGCCCTGGCCGCCGCCCAGCGCGGCTTCGAGACCTGGCGCAACACGCCCGCCAACGAGCGCGCCGCCGTCATGCGCCGCGCCGCCGGCCTGATCCGCGAACGCGCCCCGGAGATCGCCAGGCTGCTGACCCAGGAGCAGGGCAAGCCGCTGGCCGAGGCCAAGGGCGAGACGCTGGCTGCCGCCGACATCATCGAATGGTTCGCCGACGAAGGCCGCCGCGTCTACGGCCGCATCGTGCCTTCGCGCAACCTGAATGCGCAGCAGCTGGTGATCAAGGAGCCGCTGGGCCCGGTCGCCGCCTTCACGCCCTGGAACTTCCCCATCAACCAGATCGTGCGCAAGCTCGGCGCCGCGCTGGCCACCGGCTGCTCGTTCCTGGTGAAGGCGCCCGAAGAAACCCCGGCTTCGCCCGCCGCGCTGCTGCAGGCTTTCGTCGATGCCGGCATTCCGCCCGGCACCGTGGGCCTGGTGTTCGGCAACCCGGCCGAAATCTCGAACTACCTGATCTCGCATCCGATCATCCGCAAGGTCACCTTCACGGGTTCCACCCCGGTCGGCAAGCAGCTGGCCGCGCTGGCCGGCTCGCACATGAAGCGCGTCACCATGGAGCTGGGCGGCCACGCACCGGTCATCGTGGCAGAGGACGCCGACGTGGCGCTGGCGGTGAAGGCCGCGGGCGCCGCCAAGTTCCGCAACGCGGGCCAGGTCTGCATCTCGCCGACCCGCTTCCTGGTGCACAACAGCCTGCGCGAGGAATTCGCCCGCACGCTGGTCAAGTACACCGAAGGCCTGAAGCTCGGCGACGGCCTGGCCGAAGGCACGACCCTCGGCCCGCTCGCCAATGCGCGCCGCCTCACGGCCATGGCCCACGTGCTGGAAGATGCGCGCAAGAAGGGCGCCACCGTGGCGGCCGGCGGCGAGCGCGTCGGCGACACCGGCAACTTCTTCGCGCCCACCGTGCTGACCGACGTGCCGCTCGATGCCGACGTCTTCAACAACGAGCCCTTCGGCCCGATCGCAGCGATCCGCGGCTTCGACACGCTGGAAGAAGCGATTGCCGAAGCCAACCGCCTGCCGTTCGGCTTGGCCGGCTACGCCTTCACCCGGTCGATCAAGAACGCGCACCTGCTGAGCCAGAAGCTCGAACTCGGCATGCTGTGGATCAACCAGCCCGCCGCGCCTTCGCCCGAGATGCCCTTCGGCGGCGTGAAGGATTCGGGCTACGGCTCGGAAGGCGGCCCGGAGGCGCTCGAGGCCTACCTGAACACCAAGGCCGTATCGATCATGAGCGTGTAGGCGGCTCAGTCGTCTGCACTGGCGTTCCAGAAGGCTTGCTGGACGCCGTCCAGCGCCTCGAGGTCCGCAATCACCTGGTCGAGCTCCTGCGGCTCGACCGCGGTGGCGTACAGCGTGGCCTCGATCTCCGTGTCGGCGGGCCCGAAGGCGTGCTGGTCGACATCGCGCACCGGGTAGTTCGCGGCTTCGAGCAGGAGCAGCAACTGGTCCATCACCTCGGGCCGCGCTGCGCGCGAGCAGATCACCCGCACGGTGTAGGTGGCTTCGCTCGATTCTTCCTTGATCGGACGCCGGTTGATGCGGTTGACCACCGGCAGCAGCAGCGTGTTGCTGGCCAGCACGAACAGCGCCGCAATCGCCGCTTCACCGATCAGGTCGGCGCCCGCGCAGGCGCCTACCGCCGCCGATCCCCACAGCGTGGCCGCCGTGTTCAGGCCCGTGATGTTGGTGCCCTCTTTCATGATCGCGCCCGCCCCCAGAAAGCCGATACCCGACACCACGTAGGCCGCCACATGCACGGCCCCATCGTGGCCATGCAGCCGGTTCGCCATGTCGACGAACACCGCCGCCCCCACCGCCACGAGCGTGTTGGTGCGCAGCCCCGCGGCGCGCTGCCGGATCTGGCGCTCCAGGCCGATCAGCGAGCCGAGCGCGAAGGCGACAGCCACGCTGACGAAGGTGTCCAGCAGCGAGAGAAGGTTGAAGTTTTGAATGGCTTGCATCCGGGGTGTCCTTCGGTATTCGCAGCAGTTTGCGGGTTGGGGGTGTCATTGATGTGTAGAGCAGTACCGGTGGCCTGTGCACGCGCCCCGAACAGCGGCGCCAAAACATCATTGCCACCCGAACCGCCGCGCATACCACCCCTTGACCGCCTGCGTGAGCGCCGCATAGCCCGCCAGCATCGCGGCCAGCCACGGAAAGTAGGCCAGCGGGAGCGCCTGCAGCCTGAAGTAGTGCGCGAGCCGCCCCATCGGCAGCCAGATGCCCGCCGCGGCAATCGCCGCGCCCATTGCCAGCAGCGGCCAGGCCGCGCGGCTTTGCAGGAACGGGATCTTGCGGGTGCGGATCAGGTGCACGATCAGCGTCTGCGACAGCAGCCCCTCCACGAACCAGCCCGACTGGAACAACGCCTGGTGCGCCACCGTATTGGCCGAAAAGGCAAACCACATCACGGCGTAGGTCAGGATGTCGAACACCGAGCTCAGCGGCCCGAAGAACAGCATGAAGCGGCCCAGCTCGGCCGGGTTCCAGCTCTGCGGCTTGTGCAGGAACTCGGCGTCCACGTTGTCGAACGGAATCGCGATCTGCGACACGTCGTACAGCAGGTTCTGCACCAGCAGATGCAGCGGCAGCATCGGCAGGAAGGGCAGGAATGCGCTCGCCACCAGCACCGAGAACACGTTGCCGAAATTCGAGCTCGCGGTGAGCTTGATGTACTTCAGCATGTTGGCGAAGGTGCGGCGGCCTTCCACCACGCCCTGCTCCAGCACCATGAGGCTCTTCTCGAGCAGGATGATGTCCGCCGATTCCTTGGCCACGTCCACCGCGCCGTCCACCGAGATGCCGATGTCGGCCGCACGCAGCGCGGGCGCATCGTTGATGCCGTCGCCCATGAAGCCCACCACGTGCCCGTTCGCATGCAGCGCACGCACGATGCGCTCCTTGTGCGCGGGCGTGAGCTTGGCGAACACCTGGTGCCGCTCGACCAGCGTGCGCAGGCCGGCGTCGTCCAGCCCGTCGATCTCGCGGCCCGGCACGACGCGGCCGGCCTCGATGCCCACGTCGCCGCAGACCTTGCGCGCCACCAGCTCGTTGTCGCCCGTCAGCACCTTCACCGCCACGCCGTGCTCGGCCAGTGCGCGCAGCGCGGGCGCGGTCGATTCCTTCGGCGGATCGAGAAAGGCGACGTAGCCCAGCAGCGTGAGCGCCGTTTCGTCGGCCACGCCGTAGGCCACCTGGGCCTGACGCTGCGCCCCGGCGGCCAGCACGCGGCTGGCCACGGCCACCACGCGCAGGCCCTGGGTGTTGAGCTCCGACGCGATGCCATGGATGCGTGCGAGCAGATCGGCGTCGAGCGGCAGCACCTCGTCGCCGCGCTCGACCGAGGTGCAGACCGAGAGAATCTCTTCCAGCGCGCCCTTGCAGACCAGCAGGTGCTCGCTGCCGCCGTTCTCCACGACCACCGACATGCGGCGGCGCGCGAAGTCGAAGGGCACTTCGTCGATCTTGCGCCAGGCCGTCTGCAGCCGCGTCTCCAGCTGCATTTCGGCATGGTTCAGCACGGCCTTGTCGAGCAGGTTCTTGAGGCCCGTCTGGTGAAAGCTGTTCAGGTAGGCCATCTGCAGCACATGGTCCGAGGCTTCGCCCCAGGCGTTGGTGTGACGCTCCAGCACGATGCGGTCCTGCGTCAGCGTGCCGGTCTTGTCGGTGCACAGCACGTCCATGGCGCCGAAGTTGTGGATGGCCTCCAGCCGCTTCACGATCACCTTCCGGCGCGACATCACGACCGCGCCCTTGGCCAGCGTGGCGGTCACGATCATCGGCAGCATCTCGGGCGTGAGGCCCACCGCGATCGACAGCGCGAACAGCGCCGCCTCCCACCAGTCGCCCTTGGCCACGCCGTTGATCACCAGCACCAGCGGCGCCATCACCAGCATGAAGCGGATCAGCACCCAGCTCACGCGGTTGATGCCGGCCTGGAACGCGCTGGTGCCCTGGTCGGCGGCGGTCACGCGCTGCGCCAGCGCGCCGAAGAAGGTGCGATTGCCTGTGTGCACGATGAGCGCGGTGGCGGTGCCGCTGACCACGCTGGTGCCCATGAAGAGCAGGTTCTCGCGCTCGAGCACGCCGGCTTCGGGGCCGCCGTGGTCGATGCAGAACTTCTCCACGGGCATCGCCTCGCCCGTCAGCGCCGACTGGCTGATGAACAGGTCCTTGGCGGCGAGCAGCCGGCAGTCGGCCGGGATCATGTCGCCGGCCGAGAGCGCGATCACGTCGCCCGGTACCAGCTCGCGCATCGGCACTTCGATGCGCAGCGCGCCCACGGCGCCGGGGGCGGGCCGCAGCACTGTGGCCGTGTTGCTCACCATGGCCTTGAGCCGCTCGGCCGCCTTGCTGGAGCGCGACTCCTGCAGAAAGCGCAGCACGGTCGACAGCCCCACCATGCTGCCGATCACGAGCGCGGCCTTCATGTCTTCCGTGATCCAGGAGATCAGCGCCAGCGCCGTCAGCAGCAGGTTGAAGGGATTGCGGTAGCACTGCCACAGGTGCACCCACCATGGCGGCGGCTGGTCGTGGCGCACCTCGTTGCTGCCGAACTGCTTGCGCAGCGCTTGCGCCTGGATTTCGCTCAGGCCCTGCGGCGAGCTGTGGAGTTCGAGGAGCACCGCGCCGGCATCGGTGCGCGACGCGGCCTGCAGTGCCTTCGAGATGTCTGGGGAGGTGCCGGCGGCGGCCGGGGCGATGCGCGGCCGTGCGGCGCGCGGCAGGTGTTCGCGGCGGATCATGGTTCTTCTCCTTCGGGCGCGGGCCGCGAAGGAGGGAACCGGCCGCCTCGTCAATCAGCGGGCAGGGATCCTCCGCGGCGCGGCGCGCCGGGTTGTGATGAAAGCAAATGGCATCGAATCAAGCAAAGAGTGGGGCGCGCTGCGGCGCAAGCGAGGGGCGGGGTCCATGGTGGCCTCCTGCGATGAAGATGATGCGGTTGCGGTGCTGCGCGGCGGCCGGCTCAGCGCTGCTTCGGACCGGCGTTCCGGTCGAGCAGCAGGAAGAAGCTGCGGATGCGCCGCGTGGTCCAGAGCGCCGCCGCCTGGTCCAGCGTCTCGTCGATGGCCGGCGCTGCGGCCGCATGGCCCTGGGCATGCGCCGAGGCGCCGCGAGCGCGCGGCTGCGCCTGCGGCGACGATGGTTGTTGCTGCTGTTGTTGCCGTTGCTGGCAGGAATGAAACTGACGCATGGCAAGGCTCCTTCGCGATGAAGGGCCTCGTGGCATGAGACCACCAAGCTGACTGAAAAAGTCAGCGACGAAAACAACGGGATCTGGAAGGGGGAGAGCCGCTTGCCAAAGGAGGCAAGGGGGTCGCACGCTGCGGGCACACTGGCCGCGGCGCGCAAGAAGCCTGCGCTACGGAGCCGGGTGTGTCACGCCTGCCAAAGCACGCGTCTTGTCACTGATCCAACTGGCACTGTCCACGCACGAGGCTCCGAAGTAAAGATATGGGATTGTTGCACTGCGTCATAGGGTCGTCAACCCATTGGCTCGGCACTGCGCAGGGCTATCGCGCCGCGCTGCAGCGCGCCCGCAAGGGGCCGCCGCGAAGCTCAGTAGCACTGGAACAGGACGCCGGATTCCGCGGGTGCCTTGCCGACCCAGCGCGGCGTCTGGCCCTTGGCGCTGCAATGGTCGGTGGCCTGCGTATACGTGGGTGCGCGCAGCACGCCTTCGCGGAAGGGCACCACCTGGTTGGGAGGTACGGAGCAGCCGGTGACGAGCAAAGCGAGCGGAAGAAGAGTGCGCCAGTTCATCGGGCCATTCTAAGACGTGGCCTCGTCGCAGAGCGCGCGGATCGCGGGTGGAATGGGCACCGCGCGGATGCCGCCGCCTTCGCGCCTTGCCGCGAAGATGCGCACCTCCTCGCATTCGAGGATCAGCTCGTCGCCGCGCAGTACGCGGTAGGTCTGCACGAAGCTCTTGTCGCGCCACTCGGTGACGCGCACCGCGATCTGCAGCGTGTCGCCGTAGCTCGCGGCCTTGATGAAGCGCGTGTGCGTGTCGACCAGCGGCGTGCCGATCACGCCCAGCGTGCGCGCCGTTTCTTCCCAGCGCGGCACGCCGCACTCTGCGAAGAAGTGGCGCGATGCCGCATCGATCCAGCGGAAGAAGTTGGGAAACCAGACGATGCCGGCGGGATCGCAGTCGCCGAACTCGACGCGCGCGGTGTAGGTGATTTCTTTGCTGTTGCTCATCAATTCATTTTCGCCGGCAGCCACGGGGCGATGCGCGCGCTCAATCCGCAACGATCCTGCGGTCGCGGATCAGCGCGCCGAAGCGCTGCGAATCGGCCGCCGCGCGCCGCTGGAACTCGGCCGGCGAACCCGGCAACGCTTCGCCGCCGAGCGAGGCGATGCGTTCCTTCACGGCCGGCAGCGCGAGCGCGCGGTTGATCTGCGCATTGAGCAGCGCCACCACTTCAGGCGGCGTGCCTGCGGGCGCGTAGAAGCCGAACACGGTGTCGGCGTCGAAGCCGCGCAGTCCGGCCTCGTCGAGCGTGGGCACCTCAGGGAACTGCGGCGAGCGCTGCGGGCTGCCCACCGCCAGCAGCCGGAGCTTGCCGGCGCGCACCTGCTGCAGGCCGATGCCCGGGTCGAAGGCGTAGTCGATCTGGCCCGCCAGCAGGTCCTGCAGCGCGGGCGCCGCGCCGCGGTAGGGCACGTGCAGCGCGAAGAGGCCGGCCTGGCTCTTGAACATCTCGCCCGCCAGGTGCGGCGAACTGCCGTTGCCCGGCGAGCCATACGACAGCTTGCCCGGGTTGGCCTTGAGGTACGCGATGAACTCGCGGATGTTGGTGGGCGGCAGCGCGGGCCTGGCCACCAGGAACACCAGCACGCGCGCGGCCGCGGCCACCGGCACCAGGTCCTTCGCGGGATCGAAGCTCATGCGCGAATACAGGTGAGGGTTCACCGACACCATGCCGCCCGAACTCATGAGCAGCGTGTAGCCGTCGGCCGGTGCGCGCGCCACCGCCTCGCCGCCGACGTTGCCGTTGGCGCCCGCGCGGTTCTCGATCACCACCGGTTGCTTGAGCGCCTCCTGCAGCGGCTGCGAGACGGCGCGTGCGATCTGGTCGGCGGCGCCGCCGGGCGGAAAGTTGACGACCACCTTGATCGGCTTGGCGGGCCAGGTGTCGGCATGCGCCTGTGCATGCGTGCAGGCCAGCAGCGCGCAGGCGGCGGTGAACAGCAGGCGTCGCCGCCAGGGAAGGGTGTGGTGGGGCATGTGTGTTGTCTCCTGGGTTGTTATGGAATCAGGGGCGGGCGCTGGTGGACGGCGGCCGCTTCATCCAGCGGATAGGCTGCGCCTGCACCGGCCGCGGCGCGGCGCCGTGGCGCACCAGCGCGGCGTCGAGCGCCTTGCCGCCCTCGTCGGCCAGGGCTGCTTCGCGCGCCGCGGCAATCGCTTCGGCGCGCGCTGGCGCGGCGAGCGTTGCATGGCCTGCGAGTTCGCCGATCATGTGCAGCAGGTTGTGCTTGCCGCGCTCGTTGGTGCTGCCATAGCCCTTGATGAGCCGCCCGCACAGCGCGAGCTCGTGGCCCAGTGCCCAGGCTTCGCGCGTGCCGGCCTCCACCGCCGTGAGCCAGCGTTCGATCAGCGCCTGTTCCTCGGCAAAGCGATGGCCGCGGCGGCGCAGCCACTTCAGCGATGACAAGAGGCGCAGCGAGGCCATGCCGGCCACCGAATGGCTGCCCACCTTCAGCGGCAGCGCCCAGGGCGCGAGGCCGCGTGCCTGCCTGCCGCGGTCCCACGCGGTGACGCGGCGCGCCAGGCCCGGCGGCAGCAGTGCGGCGAACTCGGCCGCGCCAGGCTTGAAGTGGTCGTAGACCTTCACGATGTCTTCATCGGCCGCCCGCACTTCCTGCCGCACGCGCTGTGCGCGGCTGGCACGGCCCTTGAGCGCGGCCACGCGCACGATGTCGTCGAAGGCCATCCACAGCGCGAGCCAGCGCGCGGCCTCGCGGGTGATGGCAAAGCCCTGCGCGCCGGCCGGGTCGGCGGCGCGCTCGGCATCGAGCACCTTGGCCAGCCGACCTGCATAGAGCTCGGCGTAGGCGGTGTCCTGGTAGTCGAGCACGCGCGCATGCCCGAGCGCAAGCATGCCGTGCACGGCCGGCGGAAAGCGCCGCGCCAGTTCGTCCGGCAAGGCGCGCGGCGGTGGCGGCGCGTCGCGGGTGTCGGCGGCCAGCACGCTGCTCACGAAGGCGGCCTGCGCGCGCGGCGTGCCCACGGCCTCGAAGCCCGCCGCAAAACCGCGCAGGCTGGCGGCGGCCATCTTGCCGAGCTTCTCGGGCGCGCGGGTGTCGCCGCCGCGCACCACGTGCTCATAGGCCTCGCGCGGGAACGGAAACAGGCCGCTGCCCGCGATGGCGCCGAGCATCACCGCGCTGACCACCGTGCCGGTCTCGCGCGCCATGGCGTTCATGTCGAACACATGGTGCTCGCGGCTGAAGGCCTTGACCACGTCGAGCAGTTGCTGCGCATCGGCGCGGCCGTCGCCGGGCTGCATGCGTTCGGCCGTGGTGAAGATGCGCGCCGACGAGCTGATGACCAGCGTGCGCAGCGGCGCGCTCATGCCGTTGCCGATCTGGCGCGCGGTCTCGAGCAGCTCCGACGACACGATGGCGTCGAGCGCGCCTGGCACCGGGCTCAGGCTGAACACCGGGCGCCGGCCGGCCAGCTGCGCGAGCGGCACCGGGAACACCTCGATGTAGTAGGTGGTGGCGCCGGTGCGCTGCGCCACGCCGGGGATCGACGTGCTCTGCGCCGCGTAGCCGGCATGGCGCGCGATGTCGACCAGCCATTCGGTGAGCATGCCGCCGCCTTCGCCGCCAAGGGCGCAGACGAGCAGGGAGATGGGGCGGTTCTGTTCCATGTCGTCTCTCATGCGGGTTGGAGCACGCGCACCATGGCGCCGCGCAGCGCGTGCAGCAGGCGCTCGTGCCACTTCGGGTTCTGCACCACCTCGGCGCGGTAGAAGCTCGGGCACAGCGTGGCCGCATGCGCGTTCTCGCCGCACAGGCCGCAGCCCACGCAGCCGTCGATCACGGTGGCCACGGGGTCGACCTTGAGCGGGTCGGGGTTGTCCCTGAGCGTGAGCGTGGGGCAGCCCGACAGGCGGATGCAGGCGTGGTCGCCGTTGCAAACGTCCTCATCGACGCCGTACTTCACGCGCACCACGCGCTCGCCGCGCTGAAGCAGGCCGGCAATCCAGGGCTTGATGCGGCGCTGGCGCTCGAGCTGGCATTCGCCTTCGGCAATCACCACCTTCAGGCCGTTGAAGTCGCTGGTGAGCGCCTCGGTCAGGGTCTTGCGCATGCGCTCCACGTCGTAGGTGGTCACGGTGCGCATCCACTGCACGCCCAGGCCCTTCAGCGTGGCCTCGATGGTCTGGTTCTTGTCGACCAGGCTCTGCTGCTTGTCGACGGCGCGCTCCTTCATCTCGTCGTCGGGCGTGGAGATGATGTCCTGCGTGCCGGTGGCCGAGGTGTAGCCGTTCTTGAAGATAAGGAGCACCGCGTCGTCGCCGTTGAAGAGCGCACTCTGCACGCCCGTGAGCAGCCCGTTGTGCCAGAAGCCGCCGTCGCCCATGATCGACAGCGTGCGGCGGTTCATCATGGGCGCCACACCCGCGCGGCTCGCGAGGCTCATGCCGTAGCCGAGGATCGAATGCCCCATCGAGAAGGGCTCGAAGGTGCCGAAGGCATGGCAGCCGATGTCGGCCGCGATGTGCACCGGCCCCGTCTCCTGCTGTGCGAGCTTGAGGGCCGAGAACACCGGCCGCTCGGGGCAGCCGATGCAGAAGCTCGGCGGCCGGTTGGGCAGCAGCGTCTCGAGCTGGCGCGCCACGGCCTCGCGGCGCTCGCGGTTGCCGGCCAGCCAGGCCTTTGCGGAAGACGAAGCCTCGCTGCTCTCGATGTACTTCGCGGCGAAGGCGCCGAGGCCGCCTGCGAGTACCTCGACGCCGTATTCGCCGGCTGCGGGCAGCATGTCCTTGCCGTGCAGCGGCGTCTGGATGTCGCGCCGGCGCAGCAGGGTGGCGATGTCCTGCTCGATGTATTCGGGCTGGCCTTCCTCCACCACCAGCACGGCGCGCTTGCCCAGGCAGAAGTCGGCCACCTGCTCGGGCACCAGCGGGTAGGTCACGTTGAGCACCAGGATCGGGATGTCGGTGCCGCCGAAGGCATCGGCCAGGCCCTGCTGCTGCAGGCTGCGGATGAGCGCGTTGTAGAGCCCGCCCTGCACCACGATGCCGAGATCGGCATGCCGGCCGCCCGGCATCAGCTCGTTGAGCCCGTGCTCCATGATGTAGCGCCGCGCGGCCGGAATGCGCTCGTCGCCCTTGAGCTTCTCGTGGCGGAAGGTGACGGGCGGATGCGCGAGCCGCATGTAGTCGAAGCCCGCGGGCTCGCTCATCAGCGCGCGTGTCGACACGGCGGGCGCGATGTTGTCCTTGCACTCGAAGCTGCCGCGCACGTGGCAGGTGCGGATGCGCAGCTCCATCAGGCAGGGCATGTTCGAGGTCTCGGACAGGCGAAAGCCTTCTTCCACCATGCGCACCATCACGCCCAGCTCGGGCCGCGGATCAAGCAGGCACATGCTCGACTTGAGCGCATAGGCATGGGTGCGCTCCTGGATCACGCTGGCGCCTTCGCCGTAGTCCTCGCCCACTACCACCAGCACGCCGCCGGTCACGCCAGGAGAGGACAGGTTGGAGAGCGCGTCGGCCGCCACGTTGGTGCCGACTATCGACTTCCAGGTGACGGCGCCGCGCAGCGGGTAGTGGATGGAGGCGCCGAGCATCGCCGCGGCCGAGGCTTCGTTGGAGCAGGCCTCCACATGCACGCCGAGTTCGTCCATGTAGGCCTTGCCCTGCACCATCACGTCGAGCAGGTGCGACACGGGTGCGCCCTGGTAGCCGCCCACGTAGGCCACGCCCGACTGCAGCAGGCCCTTGGTGATTGCGAGGATGCCCTCGCCGTGGAAGGTGTCGCCGGCGCCCAGGCGCAGCATCTCCACTTCCTTGCTGAATGAAACTTCCAAGAGATTCGACTCCGTTGATGGATGGGGTTGAGTGATGGCGATGGCGCGATGCGGCAAGCGCTCTGCCCGCGCCGCGCTTCGCCGACGCCGTGCCGTGGTGGCGGTTTGCTTACTTGCCGGGCGGCCTGGTGGCTGCGCCGGGAAAGCGCGCCACGTAGTAGGCAAGGGTGTCCAGGTCCTCCGGCGGGATGCCGCTCAGCGCTTCGGTCATGGCCTGCGTGTAGCCGGGGCGTTTGCCCGTGCGAAAGCCGTGCAGGGTCAGCTGCAGATAGTCTTCGCGCTGCTGCGCGATGCGCGGAACCTGCTGGCCGCCGCTCAGGTCGGCGCCGTGGCAGATCACGCAGCGATGCGCTTGCGCCAGCGCCTGGCCGCGTGCCATGCGCGCCGCATCGGGTGGCGCGGCCGGCGGCACGGCGGGCAGCGGCGGCAGCGTGGCGATGAATTCCGAGAAGCCGCGCAGGTCCTCGTCCTTCATGGTCTTTGCCACTGCCGACATCGCGGGGTTGTCGCGCCGGCCTTCGCGGAACAGGAACAGCTGCGTGATCGCATAGAACGAATGCTGGCCCGCGAGCACCGGCGTTCCCGCCATGTCGCTGCGCCCGTTCGCGCCGTGGCACGAGGCACACACGGCCGCATAGCGCTGCGCATAGCTGCCCTGCGCCGGCTGCGTGCCCTGCGCGCCGGCAGGCGGTGCCGCTGCAGCGAGGAGCGTCATGGCGATGCCCGCGATGGCCTGGATGATGGCGAACCCCTTGCTCATCGGCCGCCGTAGCTGATGCGGTAGATCGCGCCGGCGTGGTCGTCGCTCACGAGCATGGAGCCGTCCTTCAGCACCAGGAAGTCCACCGGCCGGCCCAGGTAGTTGTTGTTCTCGACGAAGCCCGTCATGAAGGGCTCGACCTTCGCGCCGCCCTTGCCGTCGGGCCAGGCCACAGCAATGTCGGCGTACTTGACGGTGCGGTTCCACGGGCCGTGGCGGGCGATGAACATCGCGCCGCGGTACTTGGTGGGGAACATCTTGCCGTTGTAGAAGGCCAGGCCCAGCGAGGCGGCGTGCGGGCCGAGCAGCGCGGCGGGCCTGGTGTATTCGCCGCAAGTCTTGCCCCAGCCGAACTCGGGGTCGGCGATGTTGCCCTGGTGGCAGTACGGGTAGCCGAAATGCTGGTCGGGCTTGGTCACCACGTTCAGCTCGTCGTTCGGCAGGTCTTCGCTGAGCCAGTCGCGGCCGTTGTCGGTGAACCAGAGGCTGCCGGTCTTGGGGTCGAAGTCGAAGCCCACCGTATTGCGCACGCCGCGCGCCACGGTCTCGATGCCGCTGCCGTCCAGGTTCATGCGGAAGATGCGCGCATGCGCCTCGTCGGGGTCGCAGATGTTGCAGGGCGCACCCACGGCGTAGTAGAGCTTGCCGCCGTGCACGCGCAGGTAGCGCCAGCTGTGGTCCTGCCCGCCGGGCAGCTTGTCATGGAGCACCGCGGGCGTGCCGGGGTTGTCGAGCTTGTCCTCGATGCCGTCGTAGCGAACGATCTGCTTGTGGGTGGCCAGATAGAGCGCGCCCTTGTGATATTCGATGCCGGTGGCGAACTCGGTCTTGTCGACGATGGTCTTCGGCTTGCGGTCGCCTTTCTCCGCAATGGCATAGACCTTGTTGCCCACGAACAGCGTGCTCACGAAGACCGTGCCCTTGTCGCCCTGGCGCAGCGAGCGGGCATCGAGCACGCCCGAGGCCCAGGTCTCCACCTTGAAGCCGGGCGGCAGCTTGAACTTGGCGGTGGGCAGCTGGTCGGGCGCGGTCGGAATGGGGAAGGAGGGCACCGGTGCCATGCGCGTGGCGGCTTCGGTCTTGGGGCGGCCCTTGGCCCAGCCCGGCTCCTCGGCCGGTGGCTGCTGTGCCCAGGCGGCGGTGGCGGCAACGCAAAGCAAGGCGGCTGTTGCCGCATGCGGACGGAGTCTGGCCATGTCTTGTCTCCTTCTCGTTGTGGGGTGCTCTTCTTGTGTTCACCGAACGGAGCGCGGTCGGCGACGGCGGCCAGTGTGCGAGCCTGGCGCCTGGTCTTCAATAAAATAATCGAGCTAAGTAATATGCATGCCATGCATATACAGACGATGGACCTCAACCTGCTGCGCCTTTTCGACGCGGTCTACCGCGCCCGCAGCGTGAGCCGCGCGGCCGAGGCGCTGGGGCTCACGCAGCCGGCGGCGAGCCACGGCCTCGGCCGCCTGCGCCTGCTGCTGAAAGACGCGCTCTTCACGCGCGCGCCGGGCGGCGTGGCGCCGACACCGCGCGCCGAGCGGTTGGCCAGCGCGGTGCAGGCTGCGCTCAACACGCTGGAAGAAGCGCTGCAGGAGCCCGGCCGCTTCGAACCGCAGGCCTCGCGCAAGACCTTCCGCATCCACATGAGCGACATCGGCGAGGGCCGCTTCCTGCCCCCGCTCATGGCGCGGCTCGGCGAGCTGGCGCCCAACGTTCACATCGAGACCCTGCCGTTGCAGCCGACGGAAATCGCGCCCGCGCTCGACAGCGGCCGCATCGACTTCGCCTTCGGCTTCCTGCCCAAGGTGCGCGACACGCAGCGCAAGCATCTGCTGAAGGACCGCTACATCGTGCTGCTGCGCAAGGGCCATCCGTTCGCGCGCGGGCGGCGCAGCAGCCAGGCGCTGATCGAGGCGCTGCAGACGCTCGAGTACGTGGCGGTGCGCACGCATGCGGAGACGCTGCGCATCCTGCAGTTGCTCAACCTGGAGGAGCGCGTGCGGCTCACCACCGAGCACTTCATGGTGCTGCCGGCCATCGTGCGCGCCACCGACCTGGCCGTGGTGATGCCGCGCAACATCGCGCGCGGGTTTGCCGAGGAGGGCGGCTACGCCATTGTGGAGCCTGCCTTTCCGCTGCGCGACTTCACGGTCTCGCTGCACTGGAGCAAGCGCTTCGAGGCCGACCCGGCCAACCAGTGGCTGCGGCAGGTGATTGCGGCGCTGTTCACGGAGCGCACGTAGAAGAAGAAAGCTCGCAGGGCACAACCAAAGTACGCGGTCCTGCGCGGATGGATTCCCCTACGGAAAATAGCCCAAGTTGCTGCGGCGCAACATGGAAATCCGTGGGTTTTCCGTCGAAATACGATGAAAGCCTTCGCATTTGCCGATCGCGAATCGAGCGCGCTCTCCGCGATGAATTCTTTCGCGCTCAGTGCTTCGCGAGAGGGCTTCCTGCGCCAAAAAACCGTCATCGAAATTGTTGCAACCACTTGTAGAGTGGCTTGGCCATGTGAACGGTTTGTCGCCGCGGGCCGCCGGCATTTCTCCTTGAACGGCGGGTGCATCACGCGTCCATTCACGCGCACATGCATCGTTGCCGAATTCATTCAAGACCCTGGAGAAATGCATGACTACCGCCGATCAGCTGGGCCGCACCGCGCCCCTTACCTCGGGTCAGATGGCGATGTGGCTCGGCGCAAAGTTCGCGTCGCCCGACACCAATTTCAATCTTGCCGAAGCCATCGAGATCGATGGCCCGATCGACCCCGCCATCTTCCTTGCCGCCATGCGCCAGGTGGCCGATGAAGCCGAAGCCACGCGGCTCGGTTTTGTCGACACGGGCGAAGGGCCGCGGCAGGTCGTGGCGCCTACCTTCACCGGCGAGATCCCCTACCTCGATCTGAGCGGCCGCAGCGACGCGCAGGCCGAGGCCGAGCGCTGGATGCGCGCCGACTTCACGCGCAACATCGACCTCGCGCACGGGCAACTGTGGCTCTCCGCGCTGATCCGCCTCTCGCCCGCGCGTCACATCTGGTACCACCGCAGCCACCACATCGTGCTCGACGGCTTTGGCGGCGGGCTCATTGCGCGCCGCTTCGCGGACGTCTACAGCGCCATGGCCGAAGGCAGCGCGGCAGTGCCCGACGAATCGCGCCTCGCGCCGATCTCGCAGCTGGCCGAAGAAGACAACACCTACCGCGCATCGGGCCGCTTTCCGCGCGACCGCCAGTACTGGGTCGAGCGCTTCGGCGACGCACCGGATCCGCTGAGCCTGGCCTCGCAGCGTTCGGTCAACATCGGCGGTTTGCTGCGCCAGACGGTGCACCTGCCGGCCGCCAGCGTGCAGGCCTTGCAGGCCGTTGCGCAAGAGCTCGGGACCACGCTGCCGCAGATCCTCATCGCCACCACAGCGGCCTACCTGTACCGCGCCACCGGCGTCGAGGACATGGTGATCGGCATCCCCGTGACGGCGCGCCACAACGACCGCATGCGGCGCGTGCCGGCGATGGTGGCCAACGCACTGCCGCTGCGCCTTGCCATGCGCGCGGACCTGCCGATCCCGGAGCTGATCCGCGAGGTCGGCCGGCAGATGCGGCAGATCCTGCGGCACCAGAGCTACCGCTACGAGCACCTGCGCAGCGACCTCAACATGCTGGTCGCCAACCGGCAGCTGTTCACCACGGTGGTCAATGTCGAGCCCTTCGACTACGACTTCCGTTTTGCGGGCCATGCCGCGAAGCCGCGCAACCTGTCGAACGGCACGGCCGAGGACCTGGGCATCTTCCTGTACGAACGCGGCAACGGGCAGGACCTGCAGATCGACTTCGACGCCAACCCCGCGGTGCACACCGCAGAAGGGCTGGCCGATCACCAGCGCCGGCTGCTCGCCTTCATGGCCGCGGTGATCCGCGAGCCGGACCAGGCCATCGGCCACGTCGACCTGCTCCGGGCCGACGAGCGCAGGCAACTGCTGGTGGCGTGGAACGACACGGCGCACCCGGTGCCCGCCACCCATCTCACCGCATTGATCGAGGCGCAGCTTGCCGCCAACCCGCAAGGCATTGCGCTGCGCTTCGAGGCCGAGGCGATGCGCAACGACGAACTGAACCGCCGCGCCAACCGCCTCGCGCACCTGCTGCGCGCACGCGGCGCAGGGCCGGAGCGCACCGTGGCCCTGGCCATTCCGCGCTCGATGGAACTGATGGTGGCGCTGCTTGCCACGCTGAAGACAGGCGCTGCCTACCTGCCGGTCGACCCGGACTTTCCGCAGGACCGCATCGCCTTCATGCTCGGCGATGCGCAGCCGGTGTGTCTCATCACGACCATGGCGCTTGCGGAGACGCTGCCGGTCGGCGCAGGGCAATTGCTGCTCGACCTACCGCAAACGATTGCCGAACTGGGGAGTTGTCCGGACACCGATCCCGCCGTGGCGATCGATCCCGACCATCCGGCCTACGTGATCTATACCTCGGGCTCCACCGGAACGCCGAAAGGCGCGGTGGTGTCGCACCGCGCCATCGTCAACCGCCTGCGCTGGATGCAGCATCGCTACGGCCTGCACGCCGACGACCGCGTGCTGCAGAAGACGCCTTCGAGCTTCGACGTGTCGGTCTGGGAATTCTTCTGGCCGCTGATCGAAGGCGCCACGCTGGTGCTCGCAAAGCCGGGCGGCCACAAGGATGCGGCCTATCTGGCCGGGCTCATTGCCAGCGAAGGCATCACCACGATCCACTTCGTGCCTTCGATGCTCGAGGTCTTCCTGCTCGAGCCCGCTGCTTCCGCCTGCAGCACGCTGCGGCGCGTGATCTGCAGCGGCGAAGCCCTGTCGCCCGCGCTGGTGTCGCAGTTCCAGCAGCGCCTGTCCTGCGAGCTGCACAACCTCTACGGGCCGACCGAGGCCGCCGTCGACGTCACTTCGTGGGAATGCCCGCGCGAACCGCAAGCCGCGGCGGCATCGGCGAGCGTTCCCATCGGCCGCCCGATCTGGAACACGCAGATGCATGTGCTGGACAGCGGCCTGCAGCCTGTGCCACCGGGCGTGACCGGCGAGCTCTACATCGCAGGCATCGGCCTGGCGCGCGGCTACCTCAGGCGGCCGCTGCTGAGCGCCGAGCGCTTCATTGCCAACCCCTATGGCGAACCAGGCAGCCGCATGTACCGCACCGGCGACCTCGCGCGCTGGCGCAGCGACGGCAGCCTCGACTTCCTGGGCCGCGCCGACCAGCAGGTGAAGATCCGCGGCCTGCGCATCGAGCCGGGCGAGATCGAATCGGTGCTGCTGCGGCATCCGCAGGTGGCGCAGGCCGCGGTGCTTGCACGCGAGGACGTGCCGGGCGAGAAGCGCCTGGTGGCCTACGTGGTGGCCGCCGATGCGGCGGACCCGCAGGCCGCCGAACTGCGCACGCACCTGTCGCAGGCCCTGCCCGAGTACATGGTGCCCTCGGCCTTCGTGAGCCTGCCGGCGCTGCCGCTGGGCCCGAGCGGCAAGCTGGACCGCAAGGCGCTGCCGGCGCCCGAACTGCAGGCCGCTACGCCATACGCCGCGCCGCGCACGCCCACCGAAAGGATATTGGCCGGCCTCTGGGCCGAGACGCTGCACCTGCCGCGCGTGGGCATCCATGACAACTTCTTCGAGCTCGGCGGGCACTCGCTGATGATCGTGCAGCTGATATCGATGATCCGGCAGCAGTTCATGATCGACCTGCCGCTGGACACGCTGTTCCAGGTCTCCACCATCGCCGGCCTCGCGGAACTGCTCGACCAGGAGACGGTGGCGCGCCCGAGCCTCGTGCCGATGCCGCGCCCGGTGCGCATTCCGCTGTCGTTCGCGCAGCGCCGCCTGTGGCTGATGAACCAGCTCGAGGAAGCCAACCCGGCCTACAACATGCCGCTGGCGCTGCGGCTTTCGGGCGTGCTGGACCGCGCGGCGCTGCACGAGGCGCTGGGCGACCTGGTGCAGCGCCACGAGAGCCTGCGTACCATCTACCCGAACGAGGACGGGCTGCCCTACCAGCACATCCTCGATGGTGCCGAGGCGCGGCCGGCGGTGATCGAAGCCGACAGCAGCGAGGACGAGATCGCCGCGCAGCTGCATGCCGCGGCGCACCTCGGCTTCGCGCTCGGCACCACGCCGCCCCTGCGCACGCACCTGTTCAAGCTGGCCGCCGACGAGCACGTGCTGCTGCTCCTGACGCACCACATCGTCGGCGACGGCGCCTCGCTGCTGCCGCTGGCGCGCGACCTGAGCGTGGCCTATGCGGCACGCTGCGAAGGCAAGGCGCCGGGCTGGGCGCCGCTGCCGCTGCAATATGCCGACTACGCGCTGTGGCAGCACGAACTGCTCGGCAGCGAAGACGACCCCGAGAGCATGGCCGGCCGCCAGCGCGAGTTCTGGCGCGAGACCCTCTGCGACCTGCCCGAGCGGCTGAGCCTGCCGGTCGACCGCCCGCATCCGGCGGTGCCCAGCTACCGCGGCGACGTGGTGCCGATGCAGATCGCGCCGCGCGTGCACGAGCGCATGCTGCAGCTGGCGCGCGACGGCCAGGCCAGCGTCTTCATGGTGCTGCAGGCCGCGCTCGCGGGGCTGCTGCACCGGCTCGGCGCCGGCGACGACATCGCCATCGGCACGCCGGTGGCCGGGCGCAGCGACCACGCGCTGGACGAGCTGATCGGCTGCTTCGTCAACGCGCTGGTGCTGCGCACCGACCTCTCGGGGCAGCCGAGCCTGCGCGAGCTGATCGCGCGGGTGCGCACCACCAACCTGGCGGCCTATGCGAACCAGGAGTTCCCGTACGACCGCATCGTGGAGCTGCTGCGGCCGGGCCGCTCGGGCGCCAACCTGCCGCTGTTCCAGGTCATGCTGGGATTCCAGCAGGGCAGCAACCGGTTGTCCTTCAGCCTGCCGGGCCTGTCGATCACGCCGCAGCCGGTGGCCGTGGACACCGCCAAGTTCGACCTGTCGTTCATCCTCGACGAGCAGCGTGGTGCCGACGGCCTGCCGGGCGGCATTGCCGGCGGCATCCAGTACAGCACCGACCTGTTCGACCGCGGCACGGTCGAGGCCATCGCGGCGCGGCTCGCGCGCCTGCTCGAAGAGGCCTGCGATGCACCCGACGAACCCATCGGCAGCCTGGCCATCCTGAGCGCCGAGGAAAACCGCCATGTACTGGAAGACTGGAGCGGCAGCACGCGCGAGCTGGCGCCGCTCACGCTGGCCGCCATGGTGCAGGCCCACGCCGCCGAGCGCCCGCATGCCGCGGCGGTGGTGCTCGACGACGCGACCGTGAGCTATGCCGAGCTCGACCTGCGCGCCAACCGGCTCGCGCACCTTCTGCGCGGCCGGGGCATCGGTGCCGGCGCCATCGTTGCGACGGTGCTGCCGCGTTCGCTCGACCTCGTGGTGGCGCACCTGGCCATCGTCAAGGCTGGCGCGGCCTACCTGCCGATCGATCCGGCCCACATGGCCGGGCGCAGCGCCTTCGTGTTCGAGGAAGCGGCGCCTGCCGCCGTGCTGACCCATGCCGCGCTCCTGCCGCAACTGGCCGGGGTTCCGCATGGCCTGGCGCTCGACAGCGACGAGACCATCGCCGCGCTGGCGATCCAGCCGGACCGCCTTCCGGCGCAAGTCGCCGATCTGCAGCAGGCCGCCTACGTCATCTACACCTCGGGCTCCACCGGCGTGCCCAAGGGCGTGGTGGTGCCGCATGCGGGCCTGGGCAGCCTGGGCGCCGCCATGATGGAGCGGCTCGCGATCACGCCGGATTCGCGCGTGCTGCAGTTCTCTTCGAGCGGCTTCGACGCTTCGGTGATGGACCAGCTGATGGCCTTCTACGCCGGCGCCGCGCTGGTGGTGCCCACGGCGCAGCAGCTGCTGGGCACGGACCTGGCCGAGCTGCTCGACAGGCAGGCTGTCAGCCATGCGCTGATTCCGCCGGCTGCGCTGGCCACCTTGCCGCCCGGCGAATTTCCGCGGCTGCAAACGCTGGTGGTGGGCGGCGACGCCTGCCCCGCGGCGCTGGCCGCGCGCTGGTCGCCGGGCCGCCGCATGGTCAACGCCTACGGCCCGACCGAAATAACCATCTGCGCGAGCATGAGCGCGCCGATGAATGCGACGGAGCCGCCCTCCATCGGCCGGCCGGTCTGGAACACGCGCATGTACGTGCTCGACGACAGCCTGCGGCCGGTGCCGCCCGGTGTCGCGGGCGAGCTGTACATCGCCGGCAGCGGCGTGGCGCGCGGTTACCTGAAGCGGCCCGTGCTGAGCGCCGAACGCTTCATCGCCAACCCCTTCGGCGAGCCCGGCAGCCGCATGTACCGCAGCGGCGACCTCGCGCGCTGGCGCAGCGATGGCAGCCTCGACTTCCTGGGCCGTGCCGACCAGCAGGTGAAGATCCGGGGCTTCCGCATCGAGCCCGGGGAGATCGAGTCGGTGCTGCTGAAGCACCCGCAGGTGACGCAGACCGCCGTGATCGTGCGCGAGGACGTGCCGGGCGACAAGCGCCTGGTGGCCTACTTCGCCGCCGCCCCCGATCCGCAGCCGATCGAGCTGCGCGCGCACATGGCAAAGGCGCTGCCCGACTACATGGTGCCCTCGGCCTTCGTGCACCTGCCGTCGCTGCCGCTGACACCAAGCGGAAAGCTCGACCGCAAGGCGCTGCCCGCGCCCGAGCAGCCGCAGCCCGGCGCGCACTACGTGGAACCGCGCACGCCCACCGAGAAGCTGCTCGCGGGCCTGTGGGCCGAGACGCTGCAGCTGGAGCGCATCGGCATCCACGACAACTTCTTCGAGATCGGCGGGCATTCGCTGATGGCCATCCAGCTCGGCATGCGCATCCGCCAGCAGGTGCGTGCGGACTTTCCGCATGCCGAGGTCTACAACCGCCCCTCGATTGCCGAGCTGGCCGCATGGATCGACGACAACGCCGGCGGCATGGGGCAGGCGCTGGACCTGTCGCGCGAACTCGACCTGCCCGCGCATATTCGTCCGCAAGGCATCGCACCGGCGCTGAAACCGAAGCGCGTGTTCCTCACCGGTGCGAGCGGCTTCGTCGGCAGTCACCTGTTGGCCGCATTGCTGCGCGACACCACGGCCTGCGTGGTGTGCCACGTGCGCGCCGAGAACGAGCAGGCCGGTGAGCTCCGCATCAAGAGCACGCTGGCCCAGCGCCAGCTGGGCGCGGTGTGGGACGACGCGCGCATCCAGGTCGTGACCGGCGACCTCGGCAAGCCGCGCCTGGGCCTGGACGACCGCGCCGTGCAGCTGGTGCGAGACGGTTGCGACGCCATCTACCACTGCGCCGCGCAGGTCGACTTTCTGCATCCCTATGCGAGCCTCAAGCCCGCGAACGTCGACAGCGTGGTCACGCTGCTCGAATGGACGGCGCAAGGCCGCGTGAAGAGCATGCACTACGTTTCCACGCTCGCGGTGATCGACCAGAACAACAAGGAAGACACCATCACCGAGCAGTCGGCGCTGGCCTCGTGGAGCGGGCTGGTCGACGGCTACAGCCAGAGCAAGTGGGTCGGCGATGCGCTGGCCCGAGAGGCGCAGGCGCGCGGCATGCCGGTGGCGATCTACCGGCTGGGGGCAGTCACCGGCGACCACACGCATGCGATCTGCAACGCCGACGACCTGATCTGGCGCGTGGCGCATCTCTATGCCGACCTGGAAGCGATTCCCGACATGGACCTGCCGCTCAACTTGACGCCGGTGGACGACGTGGCGCGCGCCATCCTCGGCCTGGCGGGGCAGCAGGCCTCATGGGGCCAGGTGTTCCACCTGACGAGCCAGGAGGCGCTGCGGGTGCGCGACATTCCGCCGGTCTTCGAGCGCATGGGCATGCGGCTGGAGCCCGTGGGGCTCGAGCCCTGGCTGCAGCGCGCGCACCAGAGACTGGCCACCGTGCAGGACCGCGACCTGGCCGCGGTGCTCGCGATTCTCGACCGCTACGACACGTCGGCCACGCCGCCGCAGGTGAGCGGCGCGGCCACGCATGCGCAGCTCGAAGCCATCGGCGCGCCGATCCGCCCGGTGGACCGCGAGCTGCTGCAGCGCTACTTCGTCGACCTGGGTATCGACACCAAGGCGCGCCGCGTCGCGGAAACCACCACTTCATAGGAAGGAGCAAGAACGCAAATGGCAAGCTATCTCATCGCCGCTACCGCCTTGCCGGGACACGTGTTGCCCATGCTGGCAATCGCGCAGCACCTCGTGGGCCTCGGGCACGAGGTGCGGGTGCACACCGCGAGTCAGTTCAGGGCGCAGGCCGAGGCCACGGGCGCAGGCTTCACGCCGTTCGCGGCCGCAATCGATTTCGACTACCGCGACCTCGACAAGCGCTTTCCCGAGCGCCAGCGCCTGTCGTCCGCGCATGCGCAGCTGTGCTTCGGCCTCAAGCATTTCTTTGCCGATGCCATGGCCGCGCAGCACGCGGGGCTGCGTTCGATCCTCGAGGAGTTCGAGGCCGATGCCATCGTGGTCGACACCATGTTCTGCGGCACCTTCCCGCTGCTGCTCGGGCCGCGCGAAGAGCGCCCGGCCGTCGTCGCCATCGGCATCTCGGCGCTGCCGCTGTCCAGTTGCGACACCGCCTTCTTCGGCACCGCGCTGCCGCCGTCGAGCACGCCGGAAGGGCGCGCGCGCAACCGGGCGATGAACGCCAACCTCAAGCAGGCGATGTTCGGCGAGGTGCAGCGCCACTTCGACGGCTTGCTGACGCGCTCGGGCCTGCCGGCGTTGCCGGAGTTCTTCGTCGACGCGATGGTCAAGCTGCCGGACCTGTACCTGCAGCTCACGGCGCCTTCCTTCGAATACCCGCGCAGCGACCTGCCCGCATCGGTGCGCTTCGTCGGCCCGCTGCTCGCACCCGCGAGCCGCGGCTTCACGCCGCCCGACTGGTGGCACGAGCTGGACGATGGCCGCTCGGTCGTGCTGGTAACGCAGGGCACGCTGGCCAACCAGAACCCGGCGCAGCTGATCGGCCCGACCCTGCAGGCGCTGGCGGGCGACGGCAAGTTGCTCGTCATTGCCACCACCGGCGGCCCGGTGCCGCCTGCGCTGGCTGCGAACCTGCCCGCCAATGCCCGCGTGCTGCCGTTTTTGCCCTACGACCGGCTGCTGCCCAAGGTGCATGCGATGGTCACCAACGGCGGCTACGGCTCGGTCAACCATGCGCTGAGCCTCGGCGTGCCATTGGTGGTGGCCGGCACCAGCGAAGAGAAACCCGAGATCGCCGCGCGCGTGGCCTGGTCGGGCGCGGGCATCAACCTGGGCACCGGCCAGCCGGGCGCGCGCCAGATCGGCGACGCCGTGCGCAAGGTACTCGGCGAATCCACCTACCGGCAGCGCGCGGCCGCATTGCGCGAGGACTTCGCGCGCCATCAGGCGCTCGCCGGCATCGCCGAGGCGCTGGCGGCGCTGCGCCGCACCACGACAACTCCCGCATCCGCGGCAATGGCCTGAACCGCCAAGGAAATCGACATGAGCAACCCGTTTGACGACAAGAGCGCCAGCTTCCTGGTGCTGGTAAACCACGAGGGCCAGCACTCGCTATGGCCCGCCTTCATCGCCGTGCCTGCCGGCTGGCAGGTGGCGCTGGCGGCGACCGACCGGGCCGCCTGCGATGCATTCATCGAGGCGAACTGGGTCGACATGCGGCCGCGCTCGCTGGCGACGGCCACGGCGGCCGGCGCGGGTTGAAACCTGCGATGTCTTCCGCGTTCGGTGCCGTCGTCGTCACCTATTTCCCGACCGGCGAGCAAGTGGCGAATCTCCACGCGCTTGCCGGGCCGTGCACGCGCCTGTGCGTGGTCGACAACACGCCACAAGCGGGCGACTGGCATCGGACGCTCGTCGATACGGGAATCCCCGTGCTGCACAACGGCAACCGCGGCGGCATCGCGGGCGCTTTCAACTGCGGGATCGCCGAACTCGAAGCGCGGGGCGCCGAACTCTTCTTCCTGCTCGACCAGGATTCGAAGCTGCCGCCTGGCTACTTCGACGCCATGTGCCAGGCTGCGATGGTGGCCCGGGGCCAGGAGCGCGGCGAAGACGCGGTCTTCCTGATCGGTCCGCTCATCCATGACACGAACCTGGACGCGCTGATTCCGCATTTCGGCCTCCAGGGCAAGCGTGTCTATCAGTTCGACCTGCGGCAGGCTTTCATCGAGCCGCTGGTTCGCTGCGCTTTCCTGATCTCGTCGGGCTCCTTGATTTCGCGCGCCGCCTGGGCCAAGGTCGGCCGATTCGACGAGCGCTACGTGATCGACCACGTCGATACCGACTATTGCATGCGCGCCCTGCAATGCGAGGTGCCGCTCTATCTCAATCCGCACATCGTCCTGCGGCACCAGATCGGCGAGATCGAGGCCAGGTCGCTGTTCGGTTGGAAGATCCACGTCATCAACTACTCGGCCGTGCGGCGCTACTACATTGCGCGCAATGCCTTGGACCTCTCGCGGGCGCATGTGCGTGCCTTTCCCGCGATCCTGTTCATCAACGTCTATACGCTCAAACAGATCCTGCCCATGTTGATGTTCGAGCGCGATCGCCTGAGAAAGAGCATTGCGCTGATGTTCGGCTTCTTCGATGGCTTGCTCGGTCGGCTTGGCGGCATCCACGAGGCGCATCCCCGAGTGGGAAAGTACCTGAGTCGCGGCGGTTGATGACCTCGACCCTTCCAGCGCCGCGCGCGCGCCGCGCTGCGCTCGCCTTCATCTTCGTGACCGTGCTGATCGACTTCCTGGCGTTCGGCTTGATCCTTCCCGGCTTGCCGCATCTGGTGGAGCGCCTGGCCGGCGGCAGCACCGCGGCAGCGGCGTACTGGATTGCGGTGTTCGGCACGGCGTTTGCGGCGATCCAGTTCATCAGCTCGCCGATCCAGGGCGCGTTGTCCGATCGCTTCGGGCGGCGGCCGGTGATCCTGTTGTCGTGCCTGGGGCTGGGCATTGATTTTGTGTTCATGGCCTTGGCCACCAGCCTGCCGTGGTTGTTCATCGGCCGGGTGGTGTCCGGCGTGTTCTCGGCCAGCTTCACCATCGCCAATGCCTACATCGCCGATGTGACGCCGCCTTCGGCGCGCGCCAGGAGCTACGGCATCGTGGGCGCGGCGTTCGGTGTGGGCCTGGTGATCGGGCCAGTGCTCGGCGGGCAGCTGAGCCACATCGATCCGCGCCTGCCGTTCTGGTTTGCGGCCGGCTTGACGATGCTCAGCTTCTGCTACGGATGGTTCGTGCTGCCGGAATCGCTGCCGCCCGAGCGGCGCAGCCGGAAGTTCGACTGGTCGCATGCCAATCCGATCGGATCGCTGGTGCTGCTCAAGCGCTATCCGCAGGTGCTCGGGCTGGCGGCGGTGATCTTCCTCGTCAACCTCGCCCAATATGTCTATCCCAGCGTGTTCGTGCTGTTCGCCGACTACCAATACCGCTGGAAGGAAGATGCCGTGGGTTGGGTGCTCGGATTGGTGGGCGTGCTCAGCGTGGGGGTCAACGCGCTGTTGATCGGGCCGGGGGTGAAGCGCTTCGGCGAGCGCCGCGCCCTGCTGTTCGGATTGGGTTTCGGCGTGCTCGCCTTCGTCATCTACGGTTTCGCCGATGTCGGCTGGATCCTTCTGGCCGGACTGCCGTTCGGCACCTTGCTGGCGTTCGCCGGACCGGCGGCACAGGCGGTGGTCACGAGGCAGGTCGAAGCCGGTGAGCAAGGCCGCATCCAGGGCGCGCTGACGAGCCTGGTGTCGGTGGCAGGCATCGTCGGGCCGGCGGTGTTTGCCGGCAGCTTCGGCTATTTCATCGGCCCGGACGCGCCGGTGCACCTGCCGGGCGCGCCATTCTTCATCGCCGCGGTGTTCCTGGGCATCGGCGCGCTGATCGCCTGGCGTTACACACGGCCGACGACGGCATCGGCAGCGGTGGCCGAGCCGGCCTGACGCGGTGTCGGCTTTGGAGCGCTCTGCACCCATGGCCCGGGAATTGCTCTCGCTCTCGAGGGTTTCCCCTTAGGCCGCATACCCGCGTCCACATACGCAATATGGCTCCTGCGGTATGTGGTCAGGGGCGCAAGCGGCTAACGTCCAGGCTTGGCCGGGAAACCGAGCCGCCCACGAGGCCAAAGAGCATGAGCACAGAGAGCAGCAACAACAACAGCACGCAACCCGTCCGCTTCTTCCACCGCGGCAGGATCGTCGACGTCAGCGGCGTCCATCCGACCCGTTCGGTGCTCGACTGGCTGCGCGAGGACGCGCACTGCACCGGCACCAAGGAAGGCTGCAACGAGGGCGACTGCGGCGCCTGCACCGTGGTGATCGGCGAACTGGCCAGCGACGCCGGCGCGCCGGGCACGGTCGGCGGGCTGCAGCTGCAGACGGTCAACGCCTGCATCCAGTTCTTGCCCACGCTGCACGGCAAGGCGCTGTTCACGGTCGAGGACCTGAAGGCGCAGTGCGCTGCAGCCCAACCGCAGGACAACAACAAGAAGCACGCCGTCCACACGCTGCATCCCGTGCAGCAGGCGATGGTCGACTGCCATGGCTCGCAGTGCGGCTTCTGCACGCCGGGCTTCGTGATGTCGCTGTGGTCCGCCTACGAGCACCACCAGGCCGAAGGCACGCAGCCCACGCGCCAGCAGCTGGCCGACGAGCTCTCGGGCAACCTCTGCCGCTGTACCGGCTACCGGCCGATCCTCGATGCAGGGCAGCGCATGTTCGACCTGCCGGCCGTGCGGCTCGACACGAAACCCGTGGTGGCGGCGCTCACCGCCTTGCAGAACGACGGCCTGGACTACGCCGCGCCGCTTGGCGCCCGCATCGACCACTTCCATGCTCCGCGGACACTGGCACAGCTTGCCGCGCTGCGCGAGCAGAAGCCGCGCGCCCAGCTGCTGGCCGGCTCGACCGATGTCGGCCTCTGGGTCAACAAGCAGTTCCGCGACCTCGGCGACATCATCTACGTGGGCGACGTGGCCGAGATGAAGACCATCGAGACCCGGCCGAACGACCAAGGGGGGGAGCTTTACATCGGCGCGGGCGCCTCGCTCGAATCCGCGTTCGAAGCGCTGGTGCAGTGCGTGCCCAGCCTCGAAGACGTGTGGCTGCGCTTCGCCTCGCCGCCGATCCGCCATGCCGGCACCATGGGCGGCAACGTGGCCAACGGCTCGCCCATCGGCGATTCGCCGCCGGTGCTGATGTCGCTCGACGCCGAGATCGAGCTGCGCCGCGGCGACCTGGTGCGCCGCATGCCGCTGCCCGATTTCTACATCGACTACATGAAGAACCAGCTGCAGCCCGGCGAGTTCGTGCAGGGGCTGGCGGTTCCGCTGGCCGCCACGCGCCGCCAGGTGCGCGCATACAAGATCAGCAAGCGCTTCGACTGCGACATCTCGGCGCTTTGCGCGGGCTTCGCCATCGAGCTGGAAGAGGGCGGCGACACCGTCAAGGCCGTGCGCCTGGCTTTCGGCGGCATGGCCGCCACGGTGAAGCGGGCCGCCCAGGCCGAGGCCGCACTCGTGGGCAAGCCCTGGACGCAAGCCAGCGTGAACGCCGCCAAGCTCGCGCTTGCGCAGGACTTCAAGCCGCTGTCGGACATGCGCGCATCGGCCGACTACCGGCTGCAGGTGGCGCAGAACCTCATCCAGCGCCTCTGGCTCGAAACCCGCACCGAAGACGCGCTGTCGCTCGAAGAGACCAGTGTGTGGAGCGTGATGCCTCATGCCGCGGTCAAAGCCGCGGCCGAAGGAGCCTGACCATGAACAAACCCATCGACGCCAGCTTGCTGCAGCCCGCCGAGGCCTTTGCCGACTACCTGAAGAACACCGCCGCGCGCATCGACCCCGTGGCCGAAGCGGTCGCGCACGACCTCGGCGCGCGCGTCGGCATCAGCCGGCCGCACGAATCCGCACACCTGCACGTGGCCGGTGAAGCGACCTACATCGACGACATTCCCGAGATCACCGGCACGCTGCATTGCGCGCTGGGTCTTTCGCCCGCGGCCAACGGCCGTGTGACGGCGCTGTCGCTCGATGCCATCCGCGCCATGCCGGGCGTGGTGTCGGTGCTCACGGCCGACGATATTCCCGGCACCAACGACTGCGGCTCGATCGTCCACGACGACCCGATCCTGCTGCCCGTGAAGGACGGCGGCGAGATCCGCTACCTCGGCCAGCCCGTGTTCGCGGTGATCGCCGAGACGCGCGAGGCCGCGCGCCGCGCCGCTTCCAGGGCCAAGGAGGCGATGACCATCGAGGCGCAGCCGCCGGTGCTCACGCCGCAGGACGCGCATGCGCGCGGCCAGTACGTGGTGCCGCCGATGCACATCGTGCGCAGCGGCGGCAGCGCCAACGAAGGCGACGAGGCGGCCGTGCGCGCCGCCATCGCGCAGGCGCCGCACCGCCACAAGTCCACGCTCGACGTAGGCGGGCAGGAGCAGTTCTACCTCGAAGGCCAGATCAGCTACGCCATTCCGAAGGAGGGCGGCGCGCTGCACATCCACTGCTCGACGCAACACCCGAGCGAGATGCAGCACCTGGTGGCGCATGCGCTGCATTTGCAGTCGAACGAAGTGCACGTGGAATGCCGGCGCATGGGCGGCGGCTTCGGCGGCAAGGAGTCGCAGTCGGCGCTGTTCGCCTGCGTGGCGGCCATCGCGGCACGGCAGCTGCAGCGCCCGGTCAAGCTCAGGCTCGACCGCGACGACGACTTCATGATCACCGGCCGCCGCCACTGCTTCTGGTACGAATACGACGTGGGCTACGACGACGAGGGCCGCATCCTCGGCGCGGAGATCACGATGGTGTCGCGCGCCGGCCACTCGGCCGACCTCTCGGGCCCGGTGATGACCCGCGCGCTGTGCCACTTCGACAACGCCTACTGGCTGCCCAACGTGGCCATGCACGGCTACTCGGGCAAGACCAACACGCAGAGCAACACCGCGTTCCGCGGCTTCGGCGGGCCGCAGGGCGCGATTGCCATCGAGAACATCATGGACTCGGTGGCGCGCGAATTGAAGCGCGATCCGCTCGACGTGCGGCGCGTCAACTTCTACGGCACGACGCAGAACAACGTCACGCCCTACCGCCAGACCGTGACCGACAACATCGTTCACGAACTGGTGGCCGACCTCGAAACCAGCAGCGGCTACCGCGCCCGGCGCGAAGAGATCGCTGCCTTCAACCAGAAGAGCGTGGTGCTCAAGCGCGGCCTCGCGCTCGCGCCGCTCAAGTTCGGCATCTCGTTCAACGTCAAGCATTTCAACCAGGCCGGCGCGCTGGTGCATGTGTATACCGACGGCTCGATCCTCGTGAACCACGGCGGAACCGAGATGGGGCAGGGCCTCAACACCAAGGTGGCGCAGGTGGTGGCGCACGAACTGGGCGTGAGCTTCGAGCGCGTGCGCGTGACCGCGACCGACACCACCAAGGTGGCCAACACCTCGGCCACGGCCGCATCGACCGGCGCCGACCTCAACGGCAAAGCCGCGCAGGATGCCGCGCGCCAGATCCGCGAGCGCCTGGCCGAGAGCGCGGCCGAGCGCCATGGCGGCAAGGCAAGCGAGGTGCGCTTTGCCAACGACAAGGTCGAGGTCAACGGCCGCTCGTTGGCCTTCAGCACCGTGGTGGGCGAGGCCTACCTCGACCGCAAGCAGCTCTGGTCCGACGGCTTCTATGCCACGCCCGGCCTCAGCTGGGACAAGGACAAGATGCAGGGCCGCCCGTTCTACTACTACGCCTACGGCGCGGCGGTGAGCGAGGTGATCGTCGACACGCTCACCGGCGAATGGAAGCTGCTGCGCGCCGACATCCTGCACGACGCGGGCAAGTCGCTGAACCCGGCCGTGGACATCGGCCAGGTCGAAGGCGCCTTCATCCAGGGCATGGGATGGCTCACCACCGAGGAGCTGGTGTGGCATCCGCAAAGCGGCAAGCTCACCACGCACGCGCCCAGCACCTACAAGATCCCGACCGCCAACGACTGTCCGCCCGTCTTCAACGTGCGCCTGTTCGAAGGCCAGAACTTCGAGGACTCGATCCACCGCAGCAAGGCCGTGGGCGAACCGCCGCTGCTGCTGCCGTTCTCGGTGTTCTTCGCGATCCGCGACGCGGTGTCGGCGGCCGGCGGCCACAGGGTCGATCCACCGCTGAAGGCACCGGCCACGAGCGAGTCGATCCTTCGCGCCATCACGGCCGTGCAGTCCGCCTAGCCACCCGTAGACTTTGGCGCATGTCCAAAGTCCTCCCAATGCCCTACGCCCTCGTCCTCTTCGCGAAACACCGCGGAACCGGCTTCGCCGGGCCGCTGGTGTTGCCCCCGGTAGGGGGTAGGCGAAGCGACACGCAGTGCGCGAAGACTGGGGGCGAGCCCAATTTTCGCCGCGGAACCGGCTGTGCCGGGGGGGGAAGCCATGCGTGATCAAGCGCTGTTCGACAAGATCGATCTTCATCTCATCAGGGTGCTTCACACCGTGCTGACCGACCGCAGCGTCTCGCGCGCCGCCATTCGCCTGGGCATGTACCAGCCGGCCGTCTCGGCCGCGCTGAAGCGCCTGCGCGAACTCTCGGGCGACCCGCTCCTGGTGCGCTCGGGCTCGGGCATGGTGCCGACCGACGCGGGGCTGCGGATGATCGAGCCGGCCGCGAGCATCCTGCGCGCGGCCGAGATGCTTTTTTCCGATGCGCGCGGCTTCGAGCCGCAGTCGGCGGCCACCACCTTCCGCATTGCCGCGAGCGACTACATGGATCCGCTGTTCCTGCCGATGCTGGTGGCGCACGTGAAGCGCGAGGCGCCGTTGTGCCAGATCGAGATCCACGCGCTCACGCCCGACTCGGACTACCACGGCCACCTCGCGCTCGGCCAGGTCGACCTGGTGATCGGCAACTGGCTCAAGCCGCCGGAAGACCTGCACATGGCGCGGCTCTTCGGCGACGAGGTGGTGTCGCTGGTGAACCAGGACCATCCGGCGGTGCGCCGCGGCTGGGACCTGGAGACCTGGCTCGCGGCCGAACACATCGCGCCCACGCCCATGCACCCGGGCGGGCGCGGCATCATCGACCAGATGCTCGACGAGCTCGGCCGGCAGCGCAACATCACGGCGCGCTGCGCGCACTTCAGCCTCATTCCCGACATGGTCGCATCGAGCCTGCTGGTGCTCACCACCGGCCGCCAGTACTGCGAGCGCTTCGCAGCGCGGCTGCCGGTGAAGATCCTCGAATGCCCGGTGGCGCTGCCGCGCCTCATGTACTACCAGCTGTGGCACGAGCGCACCCATTCGTCGAGCTCCGCGCGCTGGCTGCGCGAATGCATCAAGGAGGTGGCGGCGTCGCTGCGGCCCGCCTTCACCACGCCGGCCTCGCGGGCCGTCGCAGCCGAGGCACCCGACCCGCCTTGACGAATCCTCCGGCCGCGCCGGCGTCGCGGCCGAGGCCACGTTTGAACGAACCGCCAAATACAACAGCTGGAGACAAGCGACATGAACAGGTTTGAAGAGGTGCCCAAGGTCACCGATCCCCACGCCTCGGGGACAGCCGCGCACGTCGCGCCGCAGGGCGCGAACTGGCTTGAACGCATGTTCAAGCTCGGCGAGCACAACACCACCGTGCGCACCGAGGTCATCGCAGGGCTCACCACCTTCCTGACGATGGCCTACATCATCTTCGTGAACCCCTCGATCCTCGGCGATGCGGGCATGCCGAAGGGCGCGGTCTTCGTGGCCACCTGCCTGATCGCGGCGCTGGGCACGCTGATCATGGGCCTGTATGCCAACTACCCGATCGCGATGGCGCCGGGCATGGGCCTGAACGCCTACTTCGCCTACGTGGTGGTGCTGGGCATGGGCTACACATGGCAGGTGGCGCTGGGCGCGGTGTTCATCTCGGGCTGCCTGTTCCTGGTCGTCACGGTCACCGGGTTGCGGGAGCTGTTCATACGGGGCATACCGCAGTCGCTGCGAACGGCGATCACCGTGGGCATCGGCATGTTCCTGGCGCTCATCGCGCTCAAGAGCGCGGGCGTGGTCGCGGCCTCGCCGGCCACCTTCGTCACGCTCGGCGACCTGCATTCGGCGCCGGTGGTGCTGGCCACGCTGGGCTTTCTGGCGATCGTGGCGCTCGACCGGCTCAAGGTGCGCGGCGCGATCCTCATCGGCATCCTGCTGGTGACGGTGCTGTCGTTCTTCTTCGGCGGCAACAAGTTCCACGGCGTGTTCGACGCGCCGCCATCCATCGCACCCACCTTCATGCAGCTTGACATCATGGGTGCGCTCAAGGGCGGCATCCTGAACGTGGTGCTGGTGTTCTTCCTGGTCGAGATGTTCGACGCCACCGGCACGCTGATGGGCGTGGCCAAGCGCGCGGGCCTCCTGGTGCCCGGCAAGATGGAGCGCATGAACAAGGCACTGCTGGCCGACAGCGGCGCGATCTTCGCGGGCTCGCTGCTCGGCACCTCGAGCACCACGGCGTATGTAGAAAGCGCGGCCGGCGTACAGGCGGGCGGGCGCACCGGCCTCACGGCCGTGGTGGTGGCGGCGCTGTTCCTCGCCTGCCTGATGATCTCGCCGCTCGCGGGCTCGGTACCGGCCTATGCCACCGCGCCGGCGCTGCTCTTCGTGGGCTGCCTGATGCTGCGCGACCTGGTCGAGCTCGACTGGGAAGACACGACCGAGGTGATCCCCGCGGCCGTGACCGCGCTGGCCATGCCTTTCACCTACTCGATCGCCAATGGCCTGGCCTTCGGCTTCATCACCTACGCGGTGCTCAAGCTCTTCACCGGCCGGGCACGGGAAGTGCATGTCATGGTGTGGGTGATCGCGGCGATTTTCCTGTTCAAGTTCGCCTACGTCGGCGGACACTGAGGAGGAGCGCCGTCGGGCGCCGATGGATGCGGAAGCCGCTATTAAACTTATAGCTGCTTCCGCTTTGTTGCTGTTGAACGAGACAAACCCACGAAACCCGGCATGACAACCCCCAGACTCCAGCTCGCGAACATCACCAAGCGCTATCCCGCGGTGGTGGCGAACAGCGACATCTCGCTGGCCGTGGCGCCCGGCGAGATCCATGCCGTGCTCGGCGAGAACGGCGCCGGCAAATCGACCCTGATGAAGATCATCTACGGCTCGGTCAAGCCCGACGAAGGCACGGTCACCTTCGACGGCCAGCCGGTCAGCCTGCGCAACCCGCAGCAGGCGAGGGCACTGGGCATCAGCATGGTGTTCCAGCACTTCAGCCTGTTCGACACGCTCACCGTGGCGGAGAACGTGTGGCTGGGCCTGGACAAGTCGCTGCAGCTGGCCGAGGTGGCGCGCAGCATCACGGCCAAGGCCAGCGAATACGGCCTGGACATCGATCCCTCGCGGCCGGTGCACACGCTGTCGGTGGGCGAGATGCAGCGCGTGGAAATCATCCGCGCGCTGCTCACCAACCCCAAGCTGCTGATCCTCGACGAGCCGACCTCGGTGCTTACGCCGCAGGCCGTCATCAAGCTCTTCACGGTGCTGAACAAGCTGGCTTCCGAGGGCTGCAGCATCCTCTACATCAGCCACAAGCTGCACGAGATACGCGAACTGTGCACGGCCTGCACGGTGCTGCGCGGCGGCAAGGTCACGGGCGTGTGCAATCCACAGAACGAAAGCAACGAGTCGCTCTCGCGGCTGATGATCGGCAGCGAGCCGCCGCCCCTGCAGCACCGGCCGGTACATGCGGGCGCGGTGGCGCTGCGCGTGAAGGGGCTCACGCTGGCGCGCGAGGACCAGTTCGGCGTCGACCTCGACGGCATCTCGTTCGAGGTGCGCGCCGGCGAGGTGGTCGGCATTGCGGGCGTCTCCGGCAACGGGCAGAAGGAACTGCTCTACACCCTCTCGGGCGAGGACGTGCGCGCCGAGTCCGCCATGGTGCAGGTGTTCGGCAAGCCGGCAGGCAGGCTGCGGCCGCGTGCGCGGCGCGCAATGGGCCTGCATTTCGTGCCCGAGGAGCGGCTGGGCCGCGGCGCGGTGCCCACGCTCGGGCTCGCGCACAACCTGCTGCTCACGCGCGGCAATGCGGTGGGCAAGGGCGGCTGGATCCGCACTGCGGCGCTCGAAAAGCATGCCAGGGCCATCATCGAGCGCTTCAACGTCAAGGCCGGCGGCCCGAATGCCGCGGCGCGCTCGCTCTCGGGCGGCAACCTGCAGAAGTACATCGTCGGCCGCGAGATCGACGCCAACCCCAAGCTCTTCATCGTCTCGCAGCCGACCTGGGGCGTGGACGTGGGCGCGGCCGCGCTGATCCGTGGCGAGATCCTTGCGCTGCGCGATGCCGGCTGCGCGGTGCTGGTGGTCAGCGAGGAACTCGACGAACTGTTCGACATCAGCGACCGGCTGCACGTGATTGCCAAGGGCCGGCTGTCGCCGTCCGTCGACCGCGCGGCCGCCACGCTGCCGCAGATCGGCGAATGGATGAGCGGCCTTTGGGAGAAGAAGAACAACAACAAGGAGGCGACCCATGCTTAAGCTCGAACCCCGCCCGGAGCTGTCTCGCTTCTGGACCTTTGCCTCGCCGATCCTTGCGCTGCTGATCACCGTGCTGATCGGCGTGGCGCTGTTCGCGGCGCTCGGCAAGGACCCGGTCAAGGGCCTGCTGGTGTTCTTCTACGAGCCGATCAAGAGCGGTTATGCGATCGGCGAGCTCACGATCAAGGCCACGCCGCTGCTCATCATCGCGCTCGGGCTGGCGGTGTGCTTCCGCTCCAACGTCTGGAACATTGGCGCCGAAGGCCAGTTCGTGTTCGGCGCCATCGCCGCGGGCGGCGTCGCGCTGATGGCCGACAAGACCACGGGCTCGTGGATCGTGGTGGCCATTCTCGTTGCGGGCACCGTCGGCGGCATGCTGTGGGCGGGCATCGTGGCCTTCCTGCGCGACCGGTTCAACGCCAACGAGATCCTCGTGAGCCTGATGCTGGTGTACGTGGCCACGCTGCTGCTGGGCTACATGGTGTTCGGCCCCTGGAAGGATCCGCAGGGCTACAACTTTCCGCAATCGAAGACCTTCGAGGCCGTGACGCAGATCCCGCGGCTCGTCAAGGGTTCGCGCGTGAGCATCGGGCTGATCATCGCGCTGCTGGGCGTGGGCGCACTCTGGGTGTTCCTGTTCCGCACGCGCGCAGGCTTTGCGCAGCAGGTCGGCGGGCTCGCGCCGGCGGCTGCGCGCTATGCGGGCTTCTCGGCACGGCGCGCGATCTGGATCGCGCTGCTGACCTCGGGCGGCGCAGCAGGCCTGGCCGGTGCGCTCGAAGTGGCGGGACCGCTCGGCCAGCTCACCCCCTACGTGCCGGCCGGCTACGGCTTCGCGGCCATCATCGTGGCCTTCGTCGGCCGGCTGCATCCCGTGGGCATGGTGTTCTCGGCCATCCTCATGAGCATGTTCTACATCGGCGGCGAGCTTGCGCAGTCGCGCCTGGGCCTGCCCAAGTCGCTGACGGGCGTGTTTCAGGGTTTGCTGCTCTTCACGCTGCTGGCCTGCGACACGCTCATTGCCTATCGCATCCGCCGCAAGGCGGCTGCAAAAGCGGTGGCTTCCACGGCGACAACGAGTTCGCTGCAGGCCAGCACCCCGTTGACGGCGCCGGCAGCCCATTCGACCGAAGGAGCGCTCTGAATGAACCGCCGCACCACAGCAGCGTGCCCAGGTGCACAGGGCATCGGGTGCTCCCCGCAGCGAAATCAAGGAGGAGCCGAAGGCGGGGGACATTCGCGGAGGGGAGTACCCGGTGGCCTGTGCACGCGCCCTGAACAAGAGCGCCCGAACACACGCAAACAGCAATACAACCCGCGCCGGAGCAACTGAAAAATGGACAGCTACGCACTCCTGCTCGGCTCCACGCTGAGCGCCGGCACCGTCCTCGCGATCGCCGCGCTGGGCCTCCTGATCAACGAGAAGGCCGGCATCGTCAACCTCGGCGCCGAGGGCATGATGCTCTGCGCCGCCATCGCCGGCTTTGCAACGGTCGTCATCACGCACAACCCCTGGCTCGGCTTCCTGGCCGGCATGGCGGCCGGCGCACTGCTTGCGGCCTTCTTCGGCGTGCTGGTGATCTGGCTCAACACCAACCAGTACGCCACCGGGCTCGCGCTCAGCCTGTTCGGCGTCGGCTTTTCCGCCTTCGTGGGTATCAACTTCGTGCAGGCCAAGCTGCCCGAGAGCGTGTCGTACGCGGTGCCGGTGCTCGGCGACATTCCGCTCGTCGGGCCGGCGCTGTTCCGCCACCACCCCATGGTGTATTTCGCGGTCGTCCTGACCTTCGGGCTGATCTGGTTTCTCTACCGCACCCGCGCCGGGCTCGTGCTGCGCTCGGTGGGCGAATCGCCCGAGTCGGCGCATGCGCTCGGCTATCCGGTGCGGCGCATCCGCTTCATGGCGGTGATCGCGGGCGGTGCGCTCTGCGGACTGGCGGGGGCGTACCTGTCCACCGTCTACACGCCCCTGTGGGTCGAAGGCATGGTCGCGGGCCGCGGCTGGATCGCGCTGGCACTCACCACCTTCGCCACCTGGCGGCCGATCCGCGTGCTGCTGGGCGCCTACCTGTTCGGCGGCGTCTCGATGCTGGGCTTCCACCTGCAGAGCAGCGGCGTCGACGTGCCGCCGCAGTTCCTCAGCATGCTGCAGTACATCGCGCCCATCGTGGTGCTGGCGCTGATCTCGCGCAACCCGGCTTTCATCCGCATCAACATGCCGGCATCCATCGGAAAACCGTTCTACCCCGGCTCATAATCTCGCTTCTCGATTTCCGCCAACCTGTCCTTTTTGAGGATTTCCGACAATGAATGATCTGAACAAGCGCTCCCTGCTCAAGCTGGCCGCCCTCACGGCGGTCGCTTCGGCGGCCCTGATCGGCTGCGGCAAGAAAGAGGAAGCGGCTGCACCGGCTGCAACTCCCGCACCGGCGCCGGCACCCGCTGCCGCCGCACCGGCACCGGCGGCGCCGCTCAACATTGCATTCGCATACATCGGCCCGGTGGGCGACGGCGGCTGGACCTTCGCGCACGACAACGGCCGCAAGGCGCTCGAGAAGGAATTCGGCGACAAGATCAAGACCACCTTCGTCGAGAGCGTGCCCGAAGGCGCCGACGCCGAGCGCGTGTTCCGCGACATGGTCGGGCAGGGCAACAAGCTGATCTTCGGCACCACCTTCGGCTACATGGAGCCGATGCTCAAGGTGGCCACCGACAGCAAGGACGTGAAGTTCGAGCATGCCACCGGCTACAAGACCGCCGAGAACATGCGCACCTACGACAGCCGCACCTACGAAGGCGCCTACATGGCCGGCATCATTGCCGGTGCCATGACCAAGAGCAACACGCTCGGCGTGGTCGGCTCGGTGCCGATTCCCGAGGTGCTGCGCAACATCAACAGCTTCACGCTGGGCGCGCAGTCGGTCAACCCGAAGATCACGACCAAGGTCGTGTGGGTGAACGAATGGTTCAGCCCACCGAAGGAAACCGAAGCCGCCACCGCCCTCATCAACGGCGGCGCCGACGTGCTGTTCCAGAACACCGACTCGCCGGCCGTGCTCAAGACCGCGCAGGAAAAGGGCAAGCGCGCCTTCGGCTGGGATTCCGACATGACCGCCTACGGTCCCAAGGCCCACCTGGCCTCGGCCACCATCAACTGGGCCCCGTACTACATCAAGGCCACGCAGGACGCGCTCGACGGCAAGTGGGCCACGGGCCAAAGCTGGTGGGGCGTGAAGGAAGGCGCCATCGACATCGTCTCGATCGCCGAGGACGTGCCGGCCGAAACCAAGGCCAAGGTCGAGGAAGTGAAGAAGGGCCTGAAGGACGGCAGCTTCGTGATCTGGAAGGGCCCGATCCTGGGCCAGGACGGCAAGGAAGTGGTCGCCAAGGAAGCCGTGGCCGACGACAAGTTCCTCTCGGGCGTGAACTTCTACGTCAAGGGCGTGGAAGGTAAAGTCCCGGGCGGGGACAAGAAGTAAAGCGCTGCGCGCTTTGCATGAAAGGGTCGCCTGCGGGCGGCCCTTTTCATTTGTGGGCCGTGCCGCGTGGCTTCCCTTCGATCACCATCCGCGCGCTGTCGACAAAGCCCTGGATCAATCGCAGGCGCGGCGATGCGCGCTGCCACAGGACGCCGAAGCGCCGCGGTTCCGAAGGCAGCGGCAGCGCGATCTTCACCACGCGCTGGCCGTCGAGCAAGGGCGACGCGATGTCGGGCACCAGCGAGACGCCCAGGCCGCGGTCGACCATCATGGCAATGGCCAGCAGCGAACTGAGTTCGAAGCGCTCCTGCGGCACGATGCCCGCGGCGCGCAGGTAGCGGTCGGCCTGCTTGCCGCCGCCCAGGTTGCGGTCGTAGCGGATGAGCGGCGAGGTCCGCAGCAGCTCGTGCGGATCGCGCCGCGCGAGGCGGCTGGGCGCCAGCAGCACCAGCGGCTCCTCGCGCAGCAGCGACCAGTCGAACGTCTTGGCAAGCACATAGGGTGGGTAGAGGCACACGGCCGCGTCGAGGTCGCCCTGCTGCACCGCCTTGTAGAGCGTGGCCGTGGTGCCCGACTGCAGGAACACCTTGACGCCCGGATGCGTCTTCACGAAGCGCGCGAGGATGTCCGGCAGCAGGCTGTGGATGGCTGTGTTGATGGTGCCGACCAGCAACTCGCCGCCGGCCGCGTCGCTGCCGAGCAGCGCCTTGATGTCACTCACCTCGCGCAGCAGGTTGCGGGCCCGCTGCACCAGCTGGTGCCCGGCCTCGGTGGGCTGCACCGTGCGGCCGGCGCGCGCCAGCAACGGGGCGCCCAGTTCGCGCTCCAGCGTACGGATCTGCTGCGCCACGGCCGCGGGCGTCAGGTCGAGGCGGCGCGCGGCCTCCGACATGGAGCCCGACTCCACCACCAGAAGAAAGCTTTGCAGATAGGCTGTTTCCATGAAAGATAGATTTTCTATCATCTGATCATAGGGAGCCTGTGTTTTTCCGGCATCGTGAACCGCACACACTGCGGCGCATGAGAAGCAAACTCTTCGTTCCCGGCACGCGCCCCGAGCTGTTCGCCAAGGCGCTGGGCAGCGCGGCCGACAGCGTCTGTTTCGACCTGGAAGATGCGGTGTCCGAGCCGCGCAAGGGCGAGGCGCGCAACGCCGTGCGGCAGATGCTGCAAGGCGGCGGCGCCGTTGCGTCGGGCAAGACCGTGATCGTTCGCGTCAACGCGATGGACACGCTGCATTTCGCGGACGACATCGCGGCGGTGGCCCGGCCCGGCGTGCACCTGATCAACATTCCGAAGCCCGAAAGCCCGGCGCATGTGCGCAGTGCTGTCGAGGCGATCGAACGCGCCGAGCGCGCCAACGGTGTGGCCGCGCCCATCGGCCTGCTGCTGAACATCGAGGCCCCTGCGGCCCTGCGCACCGCGGCGCAGCTCGCGCTCGCGCATCCGCGCGTGGCGGGGCTGCAGTTGGGCCTGGGCGACCTGTTCGAGCCGCTGGGCATCGCGCGGCGCGAGCCGGCCGCGATCCAGCAGGCGATGTTCGCGGTGCGCATTGCCGCGGGCGAGGCGGGCGTCTATGCCTATGACGGCGCGTTCGCGGACATCCGCGACGCCGAGGGATTCCGCGCCGAAGCCATGCTGGCGCGCAACCTCGGCTTCCTCGGAAAGACCTGCATCCACCCGAGCCAGATCGCGATCGCCAACGAGGTGTTCCGCCCCACCGACGAGGAGATCGCGCACGCATGCAAGGTGGTCGAGGCCGCCCGCGCGGCCGACGACAGCGGCACGGGCGCCTATGTGGTGGACGGAAAGATGATCGACGTTCCCTTCGTGATCCGCGCGCGCGCCATCGTCGCGAGCGCGCGCAGCCTCGGTCTGCTGCCGGGCTGAGCCTTTCGCTTTTTCAAATAAGACCAGGAGACAAGACAGATGCACATTCACTCTCACTCGCCCCTTCGCCTGCGCTGGCTCGCTGTGGCCGCCTTCGCCGGCGGCCTGCTGTTGAGCGGCGGCGCGTTCGCGCAAACAGCGACCTACCCGAGCAAGGCCATCACCATCGTGGTGCCTTATCCGGCGGGCGGCTCGAACGACACCTTCGCGCGCCAGGTGGCCAAGGAGCTGGGCGACGAGCTCAAGCAGCCGGTGATCATCGACAACCGCCCCGGCGCGAGCGGCAACACCGGTACCGGCCAGGTCGCCAAGGCCGCGCCCGACGGCTACACGCTGGTGGCCGTGTCCTCGAGCATGACCACCAACGCGGCCGTGCAGTCCAAGCTGCCCTTCGATCCGATCAACGGGCTGGCGCCGGTGGCCATGTTCGCCAAGGGCCCCTTCATCGTCGCGGTGAACAACGAGTTTCCCGCCAGGACGCCCACCGAGCTGATCGCCGCCATCAAGGCCAAGCCGGGGCAGTACAACTATGCGTCGTCGGGCTCGGGCAGCGTCAACCAGTTTGGCACCGAACTGCTCAAGGCCAAGGTGGGCGACATGCAGATCACACACATCCCGTACAAGGGCATGGGCCCGGCCGTGACCGACCTGGTCGGCAACCAGACGCAGCTGCTGATCTCCAGCGGCCCTTCGCTGCTGCCGATGGTGCGCGCGGGCAAGCTGCGCGCCGTGGGCATCACCAGCCTGAAGCCGAGCCCGATCGCGCCCGACCTCATTCCGATGTCCACCGCCGTGCCGGGCTACGAGTTCGAACTCTGGTGGGGCCTGCTGGCGCCGGCCGGCACGCCGCCCGAGGTGGTCGCCAGGCTCAACGCCACCGTCAACAGGATCCTGGCCAAGCCCGAGATCGCGGCCAACTTCCTGCGCGAAGGCGCCATCGCCACGCCGCTCGCGCCAAAGCAGTTCGCCGCCGTCATCGCCGAGGACGTCGAGCGCTGGAAGAAGCTGGCCAAACAGCAGAACATCACTGCAGACTGAGGAAGAAAGAAAGATCCATGAGCTTCGACACCCCCAGAGACGACGCACGCCTGCCTGCGCGCAGCGGTCCCACCGGCCCGCTCAGCGGCCTGCGCGTGCTCGACCTCAGTGCCTACATCGCGGGGCCGTACGGCTGCTCGCTGCTGGCGGACCAGGGCGCCGAAGTCATCAAGATCGAGCCGCCCACGGGCGACAACCTGCGCAAGTACCCATCGACGCTCGAGGCCGAGAGCCGCGCCTTCATCGGCGTGAACCGCAGCAAGCTCGGCGTGGTACTTGACCTGAAGAAGGCCGACGATCTTGCCGCGCTGATCGCGCTGGTGCGCACGGCCGACGTGCTGGTGCACAACTTCAGGCCCAGTGTGCCGCCGCGGCTGGGCATTGCCTACGAGCAGCTGAAGGCCGTCAATCCGCGCCTGATCTATTGCAGCCTCACGGGCTACGGCGAAGCCGGTCCGCTGCGCGAGAAGGCGGGCTACGACCAGGTGCTGCAGACCATGACCGGCATGTGCGCGCTGCAGGGCAAGCGCGGCGAGCCGCCCGAGATCATCTATGGCTCGGTGGTCGACTACTACGCGGCCGCGCTGGTGGCCGCCGGCGTGGCCTCGGCGCTGTACGAGCGCGAGAAAAGCGGGCAGGGTCAGTTCGTCGGCGTGTCGCTGTTGCGCTCCGCGCTCACGATGCAGTCGGCCCGCATGGTGTGGGCCGAGGGCGAGCCCAAGGACGTGGGGCGCGACATGCGCTCGGGCGGCATCACCGGCATCCACCCGACACGCGAAGGCCACCTCTACATCTCGGCCAACACGCCGCATTTCTGGCGCGCGCTGTGCGACAAGGTGGGCCTGCCCGAACTCGCGGCCGACGAGCGCTACGACTCGGTGCGCAAGCGCGCGCAGCATTTTTCCGAGATCGTGCCGCGCCTGCGCGAGGCGCTGGCCGCGCGCAGCGCGCTCGAGTGGGAGGAGCTGTTCGGCGAGGAAGTGCCCTGCGCCGCAGCCCGCACGGTCGAAGACATGTTCGACAACGAGCAGGTGCTGGCCGAGGACATGGTCGCAACCTTCGCACATCCCACGCTCGGCGCCTACCGCGGCTTCACGCGGCCGGTGCAGTTCGGCCGCACGCCTGGCCCCGAGCCCTTTGCGGCACCCACGCTGGGGCAGCACACGGAGGCGGTGCTGGCGGCGCGCAGGGCCGCGGACGCGGCCGACTGAGCAAGGCGCATGGACGTCGCCTATCCCCACAGCAGCGGCACGCGCAAGCCCGTCTGCACCGCGCCCGCGGGCGCCTGCGATGCGCACATGCATGTCTACGACCGCCGCTTCGCGCTCCATGGATCGCCCGATGCGATGGTCAACGAAGCCACGGCCGCCGACTACCGCGCGCTGCAGCAACGCATCGGCACCGAGCGCACGGTTGTCGTGCAGCCGCGCGTGCACGGCACCGACAACAGCGTGACGCTGGACGCCATTCGCACGCTCGGCGCGGCGCGCACCCGCGGCGTGGCCGTGGTCCGGCCCGACGTGAGCGATGCCGAACTCGAGCGCCTGCATGCGGGCGGCATTCGCGGCATCCGCTTCACGCTCTACACGGTCGCCAATGCGATGACCGGCTTCGAAATGGTCGAGCCGCTCGCGCAGCGCGTGCATGCGCTGGGCTGGCATGTGCAGCTGCATTGGAACTCCGACCAGATCGCCGGGCATGCGGCCCTGCTCGCGCGGCTGCCCTGCACGATCGTGTTCGACCACCTCGCGCGGCTGCCGCTGCCCGATGCGCAGGCGCATCCCGCATTCGGCGTCGTGAGCCGGCTGCTCGACAACGGCCGCAGCTGGATCAAGCTCTCCGGTGCCTACCTCGACTCGAAGACGGGCGCCGCTGGCGGCTATGAAGATATGACCCCCGTCGCGCAGGCCTGGGTCCGCCAGGCGCCGGAACGCGTGGTGTGGGGCAGCGACTGGCCGCACCCGACCGAGCCTGCGGCCGCCAAGCCCGACGACGCGGTGCTGTTCGACTTGCTGGGCCAATGGGTTCCGGACGAGGCGCAGCGCCGCCGCGTGCTCGTTGACAACCCCGCGCTGCTCTACGACTTTCCTGAAACGACAAAGACCGAGACGACCGAATGACGAAGAAACGCATCCTGAAATCGATGGCCGCACTGGCCGCCTGCATTCCGCTGCTGGGCTGGGCCGCATGGCCCGAGAAGCCGATCCGCATGGTGGTGCCGTATGCCGCGGGCGGCGGCGCCGACAACACCGCGCGCGTCGTCGCCCAGCAGATGAGCATCGCGCTCGGCCAGCAGATCGTCATCGACAACCGGCCGGGCGCGGGCGGCGTGATCGGCGAGGACAACGTGGCCAAGGCGCCCGCCGACGGCTATACCGTGCTCTACGACGCCTCGGCGTTCTCGGTGAACCCGTCGCTGCGCAAGCTGCCTTTCGATGCGGCGAAAGACTTCATTCCGGTGTCGCTGGTGGCCACCGCGCCGCAGATCCTCGTCGTGCCTGCCACGGCGCCGTACCGGACGGTGGCGCAGTTCCTGGAGTTCGCGCGCAAGAACGCCGGCAAGCTGAGCTTTGCCTCGGCGGGCGGCGGCACCGGCTCGCACCTGGCCGGCGAGGCGCTGAACGAGCAGGCCAAGCTCAGCCTGATGCACGTGCCGTACAAGGGCGGCGCGCCCGCGCTGACCGATGTGATGGGCGAGCAGGTCTCGGCCTACTTCGGCAACGTGGCGTCGACGCTCGGCTACGTGCAGTCGGGCAAGCTGCGCGCGCTGGCCGTGAGTTCCGCCAAGCGCGTGCCCGGCCTGCCCGACACGCCGACGCTCGCCGAGTCGGGCCTGCCGGGCTACAACGTGGTCGAGTGGAACGGCGTGTTCCTTCCCAAGGGCACGCCGTCCGACATCGTGCAGCGGCTCGGCAAGGCGGTGCAGGCGGCGGTCAACGAGCCCCAGGTCAAGCAGAGGCTGCTGCAGCTCGGCCTGGAACCCGCCGGCACCACGCCGGAGGCTTTCGCGAAATTCGTGCAGAACGAGGCGGGGCGCGTGGGTGCGCTGGTGAAGGCGCGCAACATCCGGGTCGATTGAAGGCGCCTGCCTTCTTACACGCGTTCAGGCGTCCTCGCCCTTGAACCGCTTCAGGCCCTTGAAGACCAGCGGCGCGACCAGCGCGAACAGCGCCAGCGCCAGCAGCGTGGCCGAGCCCGCATGCTTGAAGAAGACAAGGCCGTCGCCCAGGCTGATCTGCAATGCGCGCCTGAACTGGCTCTCTGCCATCGGGCCGAGGATGAGGCCGACGATCATCGGCGCCACCGGATAGTCCCAGCAGCGCATCAGGTAGCCGCAGATGCCGAAGGCCACCAGCATGGCGAGCTCCACCGTCGACGGGTTGGCCGCCAGCGTGCCCATCACCGCGAAGACCAGGATGCCCGCGTAGAGCCATGGCTGCGGCACCTTCAGCAGGCGCACCCACAGGCCGACCAGCGGCAGGTTGAGCACCAGCAGCATCAGGTTGCCGATGAAGAAGCTGGCGATCAGGCCCCAGACAAGGTCGGCGTTGGTCACGAACAGCAGCGGGCCCGGCACCAGTCCGTATTGCTGGAAGCCCGCAAGCATCATGGCTGCAGTGGCCGAGGTCGGAAGGCCCAGCGCCAGCAGCGGCACCAGCGTGCCGGTGGCGGCCGCGTTGTTGGCCGCCTCGGGACCCGCGACGCCTTCGATCGCACCCTTGCCGAACTCTTCGGGCTTGACGGCCAGCTTGCGCTCGAGCGTGTATGACAGCAGCGTCGGCACTTCGGCGCCGCCTGCGGGAAGCGCACCGATCGGGAACCCCAGCCCGATGCCGCGCAGCCATGGCTTCCACGAGCGCTGCCAGTCTTCCTTCGTCATCCACAGCGAGCCTCGCACCGCCTCGATCTTTTCCTGCACGCCGGTGAAGCGCGAGGCGATGTAGAGCGTCTCGCCCATGGCGAACAGGCCGACGGCCAGCGTGGTGATCGACACGCCGTCCAGCAGCGCGGGGACGCCGAAGGCAAGGCGCGACTGGCCCGTGAGCTTGTCGATGCCGACCAGGCCGAGCACCAGGCCCAGCGCCAGGCTGGTGATGCCTCGCAGCACGGAGTCGCCGAAGGTGGCCGACACCGTGACGAAGGCCAGCACCATCAGCGCGAAGTAGTCCCAGGGGCCGAATTGCACCGCGAAGTCGACCAGCCAGGGTGCGAGCACCGAGATGCCGATGGTCGCGATCAGGCCTGCGGCGAAGGAACCGATGGCGGCGGTGGCCAGTGCCGGGCCGCCGCGTCCGGCCTTTGCCATCCGGTGTCCTTCGATCGCGGTCGCGATGGAGGCCGCTTCGCCCGGCGTGTTGAGCAGGATCGCCGTGGTCGAACTGCCGTACATGCCGCCGAAGTAGATCCCGGCGAACATGATGATGGAGCCCGTGGGGTCGAGCTTGAAGGTGATGGGCAGCAGCAGGGCCACCGTCAGCGACGGGCTGATGCCCGGCAGGATGCCGACCAGCGTGCCGAGCAGCACGCCGATGCCGGCGAAGAGCAGATTGCCCGGCTGGATGGCGACCAGCAGACCTTGCCCCAGGAGCGTGAAGACTTCCATGTCGTTCCTTCAGCCGAGCAGCAGCCGCTCGAGCGGTCCGGCCGGCAGCGACAGCGACAACGCCTTCGTGAAAAAGGCATACACGAGCACTGCGAGCGCGAAGCCGATGGCAGGCGACTTGGCTCGGATCGGCTGGCCGAAGGCTCGCGCGGTCGCGGCGAACAGCCAAGCCGAGCCGATGACGAATCCGCCGCCGAACTGCAGCACCAGGATCATTCCCGCGAGGCCGCCGAGCACCCAGCCTAACGCAGCGCGGTTGGTGAGCACGGCGCCGAGTTCGGATGTCTCCTTGCCGTGCAGCGCGCTACGCAGGCGCAGCGCGGCCACCACATGGGCCACGCCAAGCACCGCCAGCAGCAGTGCGACGATGCGCATCGCGGCCGTCGGTCCGACGCCCACCGCCTGCGCGGGCGCCATGCCCCTGATGTCGTAGCCGATGAGCGCGGCCAGCCCGAACAGCACCGCGGCCACCGTGGCCAGCGCATGCCAGCCCGGGCCGTTGACTTCATCGGACTCGCTCATTTCACCAGGCCGATGGAGCTCAGCACTTCTTTCACGCGTTGCTGGTCGGACTTGAGGAAGGCGGCGAACGCATCGGCATCGAGGTATGCATCGTCCCACCCGCGGGCCTTGGAGATATTGGCCCACTCAGGCGACTTGAGCGCCTTGTTCACCGCTGCCGCGAGTGCCGCCTTCTGCGGCGCGCTGATGGCAGGGCCGGCCACCACGCCGCGCCAGTTGACGACCTCCACGTCCAGGCCCTGCTCCTTGAGCGTCGGCACGTCCACGCCGTCGATGCGCTTGGCCGTGGAGACGCCGAGCGCGCGCAGCTTGCCGGCCTTGATCTGGCTTTCGAATTCGTTGTAGCCCGATATGCCCGCCGTCACACGCCCGCCCAGCATTTCGGCCAGCGCCTCGCCGCCGCCCGAGAAGGGCACGTAGTTGAGTTTGGCCGCGTCGCCGCCGGCCTGCTTGGCGATGAGCCCGGCCAGGATGTGGTCCGCGCCGCCGGCCGAGCCGCCGGCCCAGACGACCTTGGAGGTGTCCGCCTTCACGGCGGCGGCCAGGTCTTTCAGCGTCTTGTGCGGCGAGTTCGCGGGTACCACCACCACCAGCGGGTCGCCGGTCATGCGGGCGATCGGCGTAACGGCGTCCAGGCCGACCGGGGCCTTGTTGGTGAGCACCGCGCCGACCATGGTGATGCCCATCACCATCAGCTGGTTGCCGTCGCCCTTCGCGTTGTTCACGAACTGGGCCAGGCCGACCGTGCCGCCAGCGCCGGGCACGTTGACCACCTGCACGTTCTTGGCCGCGCCGGTAGCGGTGAGCACCTGCTGCAGCGAGCGCGAGGCGCTGTCCCAGCCGCCGCCGGGGCCGGCGGGGGCCATGATCTTGAGGTCCAGGGTCGGCGATTGCGCGGCGGCGGGTACCGCGGCAACGCCGAACAACGCTGCCAGCACGGAGGCTGCGAGAAGAGGGCGGCGATGAAACTTGAATGTGGTGGTCATGACGGTGTCTCCAATGGTTTGATGATGAAAGGACTACTCCGCGACGATCTTTGCGGTGTCGACGATGCGCGCGTACTTGATGGATTCGGTCTTGATGAAGTCACGGAACTGCGCTTGCGTGAGACCCATCGGCTCGCCGCCCTGCTCGCGCAAGCGCTTGATGAGGTCGGGGTCTTGCAGGGCCGCGTTGACCGCTTCGTTGAGCCTTGCCTGCACCGCGGGCGGCGTCTTCGCCGGGGCGAAGAGTCCGAACCAGTTGTCGAGGTCGTAGGCGGCGGTCGGCGCAAACTCGGCGATGGCAGGAATGTCCGGCGCAAAGCTCGCGCGCTTGGCGGAAGTGACTGCCAGTGCCTTCACCCGGTTGCCCTTGATGAAAGGCGTGGCGCCTGCGAGGCTCACGAAAGTGATGTCGACCGTGCCTGACGCCACGTCGACCAGTTGATTCGAGGCGCCCTTGTACGGCACGTGCTGCATCTGGATGCCCGCAAGCGACTGGAGCAGCTCGCCGTTCAGGTGCTGCGGGTTGCCCACGCCGCTGGTGGCGTAGGTCACCTTGCCGGGGTTCTTCTTCGTGTAGGCCACGAGTTCGGGCAGGTCCTTGGCCGGGAACGCCGGGTTCGCAACCAGCACGTTCGGCACCCGCGTGACGGCCGTGATGGGCGCCAGGTCCTTCTCCGGCGAATACTGCATCCTCGCCTTGTAGACCAGCGGATTGATGGCGGTCTCGCCGGCCGATCCCAGCAGCAGCGTGTAGCCGTCGGGAGCGGCCTTTGCCACGTAGCCTGCGCCGAGCATGCCGCTCGCGCCGGGCTTGTTGTCCACGACGACCGACTGCTTCAGCGAAACGCGCAGCTTCTCAGCCAGGAGGCGCGCCATCGCATCGACGCCGCCGCCGGCCGAGAACGGAACGACGATCGTGATGGGCCGCGCGGGGTAGTCCTGCGCGGGCGCGGCCAGCGGGAGTGCGGCAAGGGCCGCGGTGGCGCACAGCAGCGCCCGGCGTTGGATCGAATGCATCTGGGTTCCTTGGTATCGAAGAGTTGCCGCGCGCGGGTGGCGATTCATGCGGAAAAGACCATGCAGACCGGGCTGCCCGACCTGACCGTGGCGCCGGTGGGCTTGAGCGTTCCGGCCACAGGGTCGACGGCCAGCGCCACGATGGAGTCGCTGTCCTCGTTGAGCACGAACATGAAGCGGCCATCCGGCGAAAGGGTGAAGAACCGCGGCGTCCTGCCCTGCGTCGGCTCGGCCTCGATGAACTTCAGCGCGCCCGTAGAGGGGTCGATGCTGAACACGGCAATGCTGTCGCAGCCGCGGTTGGAGGCATAGAGAAAGCGCCCTTGCGCGTCGGTCTGCAGTTCGGATGCGCGGCTGTTGCCGGTGAAGGTCTCGGGCAGCGCGGACAGGATCTGGAAGGGAACGAGCGCCCCGGTCTCGGGCGCGAAGCGATAGGCCGTCACGGTCGAGTCGAGCTCGTTGACCACATAGGCGAATGGCGCCTTGGGATGGAACGAAAGATGGCGCGGCCCCGCGGTTTCTCGCGTCACGGCGAAGGGCGCAGCCGCCGGCGTCAGGCGGCCCTCGTCGAAGCGGAAGCTGAACACCCGGTCCAGCCCCTTGTCCGGCACCACGACGAAGCGGCCGCTCGGATCGAAGGGGTTGAAGTGCGGCTTCGCCTGCTTCTGCTCCACACGGTGCGGCCCGATCGGGCCTTCCAGCTTCACGAGCTGCGCCAGTGCCCCCAGCGAGCCGTCGGCGTTCACGGGCAGCACCGCCAGGCTGGCGCCGATGTGGTTGGACACCACCAGGAAGCGGCCCGTCGGATCCAGGGCCAGGTGCACCGGGTTCTTGCCCTGCGTGCTCTGGCGGTTGATGAAGCGCAGGAGGCCCGTGCGGCGGTCCACCTGGAAGGCGCTCGCCTCGCTCTCGTCGCCATGCACGGTGTAGAGGAACTCGCCATTGGCGCTGAGCGCGAGGAAGGATGGGTTGACGAGGTTCCTCACGATGTCGACGTGTTCCAGCGTTCCTTTCGCGGAATCGACCTTGAAGATGCTGATGCCGTCGCCCCGCGCATTGCGCTCTCGGGTGGTGCGGCTGCCGACGTAGGCGTACATGGGGGGCGTTGGGGTTGGCGGGGAAGAAAGGCTGCGGGTTTGCACTTAATTGCATTTTAAGAACAACAAATGCAAAATAAGAATCATGGAAAACACTGAGACGCCCTGCATGAGGCTTGTCGTTGCCGGGCAGGAGTACCTCGCCGTGGATCTGCCGGCGCTTTGCAAGGACAAGCTGGAGCGGCTGCCCGTGGTCCTGCGGCTGCTGATGGAAAACGCCGCGCGCAACATGCAAGGTGCTGAAAAAGAGACGGCGCTCGCTGCGCTGCTTGCGTGGGCCGACACGGGCACGAGCGAGGCGGAGATCGCCTTTCAGCCGGGCCGCGTGCTCATGCACGACACGACCAGCACCCCCGCGCTGGTGGACCTTGCCGCCATGCGCAGCACGCTCGCGGAAGCCGGCGTGGATCCGTCGCTGCTGAATTCGAGCCTGCCGGTGGATGTCTCGGTGGACCACTCTCTGGCCGTGGAAGCCTTCGCGCGCCGGGACGCGCCCGAGCTGAACATGGCGTTCGAGATCCGGCGCAATGCGGAGCGCTATTCGTTCCTGCGCTGGGCCTCGAAGGCGCTGCGCGGCGTGCGCATCCACCCGCCCGGCACGGGCATCATGCACACCATCAACCTGGAGCAGCTGGCGACCGTGGTCACCGCCGAAGAGCGCGGCGGCAGGCGCTGGCTGGTGCCCGACATGATGATCGGCACCGACAGCCACACGCCCATGGTCAACGGCATCGGTGTGCTCGGCTGGGGCGTGGGCGGGCTCGAGGCGCAGACCGTGATGTTCGGCATGCCGACGATGCTGCGCATTCCCGACGTGATCGGCGTGCGGCTCACGGGCGCGCTGCGGCCCGGCGTGCTGGCGACCGACCTGGCGCTGGCCGTCACGCAGCGCGTGCGCGCCATCGGCGTGTCCGGCGAGTTCGTGGAGTTCTTCGGTCCCGGCGTTTCGGCGCTCGCGGCGGGCGAGCGGAGCGTGGTGGCCAACATGGCGCCCGAGTACGGCGCGACCACGGGCTTCTTTCCGGTGGATGGCCGCACCCTCGACTATCTTCGCCGGACCGGGCGTGCCGCCGCCGACGTCGAACGCGTGGAGGCCTACAGCCGCGCGGCCGGCCTGTGGTTCGACCCTTCAGCGCAGCCGACCTATACGCGCACCATCCACATCGACCTGGATGCGGTCGAGATGCACATCGCGGGACCGCGCCGGCCGCAGGACCTGCTGGGATTCGGCGAGGCCGCGTCGGCGCTGGCCGCCATCGGGTTCCAGCCCAAGGCCGCCGATGGACACATGCCGCGATACCCGCTGGCCATTGCGGCGATCACGAGCTGCACCAACACCTCGGACCCGCGCCTTCTGGTTGCGGCAGGCCTGGTTGCCCGGAAGGCGAGGGCGCTGGGCCTGAAGGTGCCGCCCTGGGTCAAGACATCGCTGGGGCCGGGATCTCCCGCTGCGGCGGCCTACCTGGAGCGCGCCGGGCTCACGCCGGACCTGTCCGCCGTGGGCTTCGACATCGTGGGCTATGGCTGCACGACCTGCATCGGCAATTCCGGCACATTGCCGCCCGCCATCCAGGAGGCGATGGCCCGGGGTGCCATCCATCCCGTCGCCGCGCTTTCCGGCAACCGGAACTTTCCGGGGCGCGTGCATCCCGATCTCGATCTCGGCTTCCTGATGTCGCCGCCGCTGGTCATTGCCTTCGCGCTCGCAGGCGATGCCGAGTGCGACCTGCGCGTGGACCCGGTACAGGTGGCGGCCGACGGCACACCGGTCTACCTGCGGGACCTGTGGCCCTCGAACGAGGAGATCGACGCCGTGCTGGCGCAGTCGCAGGATCCATCGGACTACCGGCGAGCATTTACGGTCGCCAGCGGCAATCCGCTCTGGCACGGCCTTGCCGCACCCGATTCGCAGCTGTACCCGTGGGACCCGGGCTCGAACGCCCTGCGCCGCCCGCCGTTCGCCGCCCTGTCCGAAGGCGGCATGCTCGGCCACTACAGCGCATATCCGCTGCTCGTGGTGGGCGACGACATCACCACCGACCACATCTCGCCAGCCAGCGCGATCCCGAAGGACAGCCTGGTTGCGGACTACCTCGTGGCGCGCGGCGACGACCGCAACGACCTGAACGTGTTCGCCTCGCGCCGGGGCAACTGGGAAGTCATGGTGCGTGCCGCCTTCCACAGCAAGACGCTCGAGAACCTGATGGCGCCGGGCGCCCCGGTGGCGCATACGCTGCACGTGCCCAGCGGCGAAGTGGTGCCGCTCTGGGAGGCCGCGCAGCGCTACCGCGCATCGGGCGACTCGGTCGTGCTGGTGGCCGGCGAGCGATATGGCACCGGGTCGTCCAGGGACTGGGCCGCGAAGGGGCAGCGGCTGCTGGGCATACGCGCGGTGCTGGCCAACAGCTTCGAGCGCATCCATCGCTCGAACCTCGTTGGCATGGGTGTGCTGCCGCTGCGCATGCCGGCGGGCATGACGCCTGCCACGCTGGCGCTGGCGCCGGGCGACCGCATCGAGATCGATGCGCAGCCACGCGGCATCGCGCCCCGATGCCCCATCGCCGTCACGCTGCATCGGGCCGACGGACGCGTGGAGCGTTTCGACGCGGTGGCTGCCGTGGAGACAAAGCTGGAAGTCGAGCTGCTCCAGGCCGGGGGCGTCATCCCCTCCACGCTGCACAAGATGGTGAAGAAGCATGGCGCCGCGGCTGGACCAGCAGGGTGAGCCCACCGGATTCGCGGGAAAATCCCTGTCCATGCGGACCGACCAATCCATTCCCTCGCAGATCCTCGACCTGATCCAGGCCGACGCCATGCCGGCGGGCACCCACCTGCCTGCACAGCTGCTGGCCGACCGCCTGCGGGTGTCGCGCTCGCCCGTCAACGATGCGCTTTCGCTCCTGGCCGAGAAGGGCGTGCTCATGCGCCAGCCCAACCGGGGCTACTTTTTGGTGCAGCCGATCGCCGAGGGCGCGAGATCGCTGGCGGACAAGCTGGGCCTCGACGGGTCCGACGTGGTGACGGAGGTCTATTTCCGCATTGCCGACGATCGGCTGCGCGGGCTCCTGCCCGACGAGTTCTCCGAAGCGCTTCTCAAGCAGCGCTACGGCCTCACGCCGGTGCAGTTGAACGGCGTGCTCGGACGCATCGCCAACGAAGGCTGGGCCGAGAAGAAGCCGGGCTATGGATGGGTGTTCTCGTCGATGCTCACCACGGCCGACAGCCTGCTGCAGTCGTACCGGCTCCGTCTTGCGCTGGAGCCTGCCGCGCTGCTCGAACCGAACTACCACCTGCCGCCGCACGTGATCGCGCGCTGCCGCGCCGCGGAAAAGCACCTGCTCGATGGCGGCATCGAAACCGATACCGCCGACCAGCTGCATGACCGCGGCGTGCGGTTTCACGAATCCCTGGTCGAAGGGTCGGGCAACGCGTTCTTCATCGACACGATCCGCCGCGTCAACCGCGTCCGGCGGCTTCTGTCGTACCGCTCGATGCAGGACCGCAGCCGCTACAAGGAGCACTGCAAGCAGCATCTTCATCTGCTCGACCTGCTCGAGCGCGGCCAGAACGAAAAGGCGTCCCAGGCCATGCACGAGCACCTCTCCAGCACGCTTCGCAACGTTGCGAAGATCCGCGGCATTCTCAAGCCATAAACCCGATCCTTTCATGAGCCTCGACCCCGCCATCGCCAAGGCAATCGCACCCACCGGTGTGTTGCGCGCCTCCATCAACCTGGGCAATCCGATCCTTGCCAATGCGGACAAGGCGACCGGCGCGCCCGTCGGCGTCTCGGTGGACCTGGCAGGCGCCTTCGCCGAGCGCCTGGGCGTCGAGCTCGAACTGGTGGTGTTCGATGCGGCCGGAAAATCGGTCGAAGCGGTCGCCGGCGACCGGGCCGACGTCGGCTTCTTCGCGATCGATCCCGTTCGCGGCGCCCAGATCGCGTTCACCGAGGCGTATGTGCTGATCGAGGGCAGCTACCTCGTGCGCGAAGGTTCGCCGCTGCGGCAGAACGACGAAGTCGATCGCGAAGGCGTCGCCGTGACTGTCGGCAAGGGCAGCGCCTACGACCTGTACTTGACGCGCGAACTCAAGCATGCGCGGATCGTGCGGGCGCCAACATCGCCCACCGTCGTCCAGACCTTCCTCGAACAGGGACTCGACGTGGCCGCCGGCGTGAAGCAGCAGCTCGAGGCGGACAGCCGCGCACATGCGGGCCTGCGGCTGCTGCCGGGGCGCTTCATGGTGATCCAGCAGGCCATGGGAACGCCCAAGACGCGGGGCGCAGATGCGGCTCGCGCGCTGTGGAGTTTCGTGGAAGAGATGAAAGCGTCCGGCTTCGTGGCCGACGCACTGAAGAGGCACGGCATCGAGGGCGCATCCGTGGCGCCTTCGGCCAGCGCATAGGCGATCTGCGGCGCCTGGTCAGCCCGCGCAGGCAGCCACCGGCCCCGGGTATTCCATCTCCAGCATGACCCAGTCGCGCCGCGCCGCGCCGTAGCGTTCGCCGATCTCGCACAGCGTGCGGTCCAGCTGCGGCACCGGCTTCAGCGACGAAGAGAGCGGCAGGCGCTCCGTTCCTTCGCGGGGCGGCTGCGCCAGCAGCACCAGCCCGCTGCGCAGCTTGACCGGGCCCGAGGCCGATGCGGCATCGACCCCGATGTGCCCGGTGCGCGTCCACGCATCGACCGCCAGCGCGAGGGCGATGTCGTCGGCGCCGTCCTGCACGTCCACGCGCCAGCGCTCGCCGCGCCAGAACGCGGCTTTGTTGAGCAGGAAATCCACCCTGCGGCCGGTGTCCAGGTAGAACGGAGAACTGTCGTGCACTGGTGTCCATGAGGCCACGCCGAGTTCCGTTGCAAGGGACCTGGCCTTCTCCTGCCCGCCGATCGCCTCCACCAGCGCCAGCATCGCCGGCACCGAGGCGGTGATGCCGGTGGTGGTGGCGACGCCGCGGTCCACCACGTAGCGCTGGTGCGGCACGTAGCTGGCGCCCGGGTGGCGTTCGAGCAGCGTGCCGCGGTCATACCAGTGGCCCGCGAAACGCCGGCCGTCGAGCAGCCCGACGCGGCCGACCACGCGGGCGCCCGAGCAGACGCCGATCACCCGCGCACCGCGCGCCGCGTGCTGCTTGAGCCAGGCCGCCACCTGCGGGTTGTCGTCGGCGATCATCGCCGGCACGATCACGTAGTCGGCGCCCGCGGGATGAAGCCGGTCGAATGCGGCGAAGTCCTGCGCCCCATCGACCTCGAGTGCGGGATACAGGCTCACGCGCCCCGCGTGCGGCGCCACGATCCGCACCTCGGCCACATCGGCGCGCTGGAGCACCGCATGCGGCAGCAGAAGATCCGTCATTTCCGTGCCTTCGTTCAGCGCCAGCACGGCGACCACGGGCCTGCCGGCGCGATGCGGCTTCAGGGCCTCGACGAAGGCCTGCTTCTCGCGCTCGCTGCGGGCCGCATCGGCCTGCGCGGGCGGCAGCGCCGGCGCCCCTCCCGTGCAGGCTGCCAGCACAAAGGCTGCAATACTTGCGCCGATCAGCGCTCCTGCCGATCTCCACATGGCCGTTCCCCTGTCGACTTGATGATGACGATGCCCAGAGACTACGAATGCCCACCCTGACCCGCAAGGACGAAGAAACCGCGGTTTCTGCCAGCGACGTGGTGCTGGTGGTGTTCGACGGCGTCGAGGTGATCGACGTCGCCGGCCCGGCCAGCGTGTTCAGCAAGGCCGAGCAGATGCAGCCTGGCAGCTACCGCCTGCACATCGCATCGCCGGCCGGCGGCACCGTGTCGACGAACGGCGGCCTGAGCTTTTCGGGCACCTGCAGCCTGCAGCAGCTGCCCGCGTCGATCGACACGCTGATCGTCGCCGGCGGCGACGAGCCGGCGGTGCGCGCGGCCATCCTCGAGCAGCGCATCGGCGCCTGGCTCCGGCAGGTGGCGCCGCGCACGCGCCGCATGGCGAGCGTGTGCAGCGGCGCCTTCGCACTGGCCGCGGCCGGCCTGCTCGACGGCCGCGAGGCCACCACGCACTGGCGCGTGTGCGACCAGCTGCAGGCGCTGCGGCCGCAGGTGCGGGTGCAGCGCGAGCGCATCTACGTGCACGACGGGCCGGTGTGGACCTCGGCCGGTGTCACCACCGGCATCGAGCTTGCGCTTGCGCTGGTCGAGGACGACCTCGGCCATGCAGTGGCGATGGAAATCGCCCGCACGCTGGCGCTGCCGATGCTGCGCGGAGGAGCGCAGCCGCAGCTGACGCAGGCGCTCCAGGCGCAGGCCTCGGCCAGCCATCGCCTGCGCGAGCTGGTGGCGTGGATCGGCACGCATCCGCAGGACGACCTGTCGGTCGAGGCATTGGCCGAACGCGTGCAGATGAGCCCGCGGAACTTCGCGCGCGCCTTCGCCGCCGAGATCGGCTGCACGCCGGCGCGCTTTGTAGAACAGGTCCGCGTGGCCACCGCCGCGCAGCTGCTGCGCCAGACGCGGTGGCCGCAGGACCGCATCGCGAGCCGCAGCGGCTTCCGCTCGGTGGACGCGCTGCAGCGCGCCTTCGCGCGGCAGCACGGCCTCACGCCGCAAGCCTATCGAACCCATGACGACACCTGACGCCACTTCCCTTGCATTGATCGACGACTGTTCCCAAGCCTCGCTGCAACTGCTGGAACGCAACCTCACGCCGCACGGCATCCTGGCCGCCACCCGCACCGAGGCCGCCGTTGCGCGGCGCTACACCCGCATCTTCGGGCGCGACGCGGCCATCTGCGTGATGGCCATGTGCGGCAGCGACGTGCCCGCGCTGGAGCAGGGCGCGGTCGCGAGCCTCGACGCGCTGGCCGCGCAGCAGGCGGCCAACGGGCAGATTCCCAAGTACGTCGACCCCGACGGCCAGGATGCCGACTTCTGGTACCTGGGCTGCATCGACGCCACGCTGTGGTGGCTGATCGCGGTGGACCACGTGTGCCGCCACGGCCAGGTCGGCGCCACGCACTGGCGCGCCGAGGTGCAGCGTGCGATCGGCTGGCTGCTGGCGCAGGAGCACCAGCACTTCAGGCTGCTGCAGCAGAACGAGGCCAGCGACTGGGCCGACATCATGCCGCGCTCGGGCTACGTGCTGTACACCAATGCGCTCTGGTACGAGGTGAAGCGCCGCTTCGCGCTGGACCATGCCGATGCGACGCAGCATCACTTCAACCACCTGTTCAATCCGTTCCAGCAGGACCTGCCCGAATACCACCGCGCCCGGCTGCTGCGGCACTATGCGCGCCGCGGGCGAGCCGATCCGGGCCTGTACCTCAGCTTCGTCAACCTGTCCTTCGTCGGCGACGAGGGCGACGTGTTCGGCAACGTGCTGGCCATACAGGGCGGGCTGGCCGATTCGGAGATGGCGAACCGCATCGTCAGGACCATTGCCGCGGCGCACGCCTGCGAGCCGTACCCGGTGCGCGTGGTGCTGCATCCGCTGACGCGCGAGCATGCGCTGTGGCGGCCGTACATGGCGCGCCACCAGCAGAACGTGGTGCACCAGTACCACAACGGCGGCATCTGGCCTTTCGTGGGCGGCTTCTGGGTGATGGCGCTCGCGCGCCTCGGGCTGCATGACATGGCCTGGCGCGAACTCGCGCGCCTCGCGCATGTGAACCAGCTCGGCGGCTGGCGCTTCACCGAGTGGTTCCACGGGCGCACGCTCGCGCCGATGGGCATGGCGGGGCAGAGCTGGAATGCGGCGGCCTTTCTGCTGGCCCGGCGTGCGCTGGAGGGGAGCGAGGCGGCCTGGTGACGCTTGCGCTCCGGTCTGATCGATCAGACCGTGAGCACGATCTTGCCGATGTGTCCGGCGCGTTCGAGGTATTGATGGGCTTGCACCACCTCGTCGAGCGCAAAGCGGCGGTCGATGCGCATCTGCAGGGCGCCGCTGGCCAGGCCTTCATCGACGAAGGCCAGCGCGCGGCCCAGCGCAGCTTCGTCGCGCGGCAAGCCCATGGTGGCCGAGCCGGTGAATTCCAGGACCGTGTAGACATGGAAGCGCCAGCTCTTGCGGAACTGCGCAAGCACGGGGTAGCTGAACTCCGCGCCGCCGGAGAGCCCGTACAGCACATACCAGCCGCGCTGTGCGACGGCGCTGCCGAGCCGCTCCAGCTGCGGACCGCCCACGCCGTCGTACACCAGGTCGGCACCGCGGCCGCCGGTCAGCGCCAGCACGCGCTCCACCACGTTTTCCTCTTGCGTCACCACCACATGGGCTGCGCCTGCATCCAGCAGCGCCTGGCGCTTGGCTGCCGTGCGCGTGGTGGCGATGGCAAGGAGGCCCGCCATGCGCGCCATCTGCAGCGCCGCAATGCCCGTGCTGGATGACGCACCCGTCACCAGCACCGTCTGGCCGCGCTGCAGGCGGGCCATCTCGAACATCGGGAAATAGCCCGTCAGGTAGGCCATGTAGGCACCGGCGGCCTGCTCGGCGGAGAGCTTGCCGGGGTAGCGCACCACATGCGAGGCGGGAAACAGAATGCGCTCGCCATAGGTGGGATACAGGCCCTGGTTGGCTCCGGGCAGCAGCGCGACGCGGTCGCCCACGCTCAGGCCATCGACACCCGCGCCCACCGCTTCGATGAGGCCGGCGGCCTCGTTGCCCAGGCCGGCCGGCAGCGTCGCGTCCTCGATGTACAGGTTCTGGCGCCACAGCGCGTCGGCCCAATTCAGGCCGATCGCCTGCACCGCGATGCGCACTTCGCCAGCGCCGGGCGCCGGCGTCGCAACCTGCTCGACCTGCAGAACATCGGCGCCGCCGAACCGGTGAAAGCGAACCATCCTGCCCATACGAAAATCTCCTTGGAAAAAGCCGGCAGCCCCGGAATGAAGCGGCCGAAGGCATCAATCTAGAAGCCGCAGGACAATCAAGGAAATCGATTCATACGATATTCGCTATGCATGGAATCGATGACTTCAAGGCGTGTGGATGAAACCGATCGAACTCAGCCGGATTGACCTCAACCTGCTCACCGTGCTGGCGGCCCTCATGCGCGAGCGGCACGTCAGCCGGGCTGCGCAGCGGCTGCACCTGGGACAGCCGGCCGTGAGCCACGCGCTGGCACGGCTGCGCGAGCTCACGGGCGATCCGCTCCTGGTGCGCCAGGGGCGTGTGATGGAGCCGACCGAGCGGGCACTGGCGCTGATGCAGGGACTGGGCCCGGCGCTCGAGCAGATCGAGGCCACGTTCCGGGCGCAGGCGGACTTCGAGCCAGCGCGCGCCGCGCCGGTGTTTCGCATCGGGCTCACTGACGACCTGCAGATCGCGATGCTGCCGCGGCTGCTTCGCGCGCTCAGCGTGGAAGCACCCCGCGCCAGGCTGGTGACCCTGACGGTCTGCTACCGCAATGCCGCGCGCCATCTCGACGAAGGGCGGGTCAGCGCGGTCATGACCTTCCTGAAGGACCTGCCGGCGGGCGCCAAGATACGCAAGGTCCGCACGGCACGCTTTGCACTGCTGCGTGCCGACACCGCAGCCGCAAGACTGACGCTCGACGACTATTGCCGGCGGCGGCATGTGCTCGTGACCTACGCGGGCGACCTGTGCGGCACCGTCGATGAAACATTGAACGAACTCGGCCGGCAGCGCGAGGTGGCCTTCTCGGTGCCGCAGTTCGGCAGCCTGCCCGCCGTGCTCGCGGGCACCGAGTTGCTGGCCACGGTGCCGGAGCATGTGGCGCTGGCGCTGTCGGCGCAGGGCGGGCTTCGCTACGAGGCACTGCCGTTCGAGAGTCCGAGCTACCAGATCAAGCTGGCCTGGCGCGCCGTGACCGACAAGGACGCGGCGGAGACATGGCTGCGCAAGGCGATGCTGCGGGCCTTCAACGACTGACGCGCTGACCGCGGCCGCGCTTCATGGCGGCGGCTGCGAAAGAACCCACCCGGCCAGGGCCTTCGCCTCTTCATCGCTCAGTTGCGGCTGGCGGGGCATGATGACGCGCCCCCAGGTGCCCACGCTGCCGCCCTGGATCTTGCCGGCCAGCCGGGAGGGCGCCGCCGCGTCGCTCCGGTAGCGTTCGGCGATCTGCGCGAAGCCGGGGCCGACCTGCTTTCGGAGCATGCCGTGGCAGGCGAGGCAGCCGCGTTCGCGCGCCAGTGCCTGCGCCCCGTCGACAGTGCCGGCGAACGCCGGAGCGGACATCAGCAACGAGACCCGCAGCGCGAGCGACAGAAGTTTCCGTCCGTTGCGCGATGGCCGTTTTGAAATGAGAGGCATGGGCCCTATACGTTCTGGCGCATCTCCCGGCCGGCGGCTGCGCTTATGCTGTGCGGAAATCACAACACCGATTTTCCCACCATGACCGACTACCGCCCCGTCTTCGACCAGAGCTTCGGCAAGATCGCCGCCGAGCGCCTGCCCGAACTGCTGCGCGCCATGCCCAAGGCCGAGCTGCACATGCACATCGAAGGCTCGCTCGAACCCGAGCTGATCTTCGCGCTCGCGCAGCGCAACGGCGTGGCCATACCGTACGCCAGCGTCGAAGAGCTGCGCCGTGCCTATGCCTTCACCAATCTGCAGAGCTTCCTCGACATCTACTACGCCGGCGCGAGCGTGCTGCTGAAGGAGCAGGACTTCTACGACATGGCCTGGGCCTACCTGGAGCGCGCCGCGGCCGACAACGTGGTGCGCACCGAAATGTTCTTCGACCCGCAGACGCACACCGCGCGCGGCGTGCCGATGGAGACGGTCGTCAACGGCCTGCACCGCGCGTGCGCCGATGCAGAGGGGAAGCTGGGCGTGAGCGCGGCGCTCATCCTGTGCTTCCTGCGCCACCTGAGCGAGGAAGAGGCCTTCGAGACGCTGGAGCAGGCGCTGCCGTTTCGGGACAAGTTCATCGGCGTGGGCCTCGATTCGAGCGAGGTCGGCCATCCGCCCGAGAAGTTCGCGCGCGTGTTCGCGCGCTGCCGCGAGCTGGGCTTCCACCTTGTCGCGCACGCGGGCGAGGAGGGCCCGCCAGCCTATGTGTGGAGCGCGCTCGACGTGCTCAAGGTCGAGCGCGTCGACCATGGCGTGCAGAGCGCAAAGGATCCGGCCCTGATGAAGCGGCTCGCGCAGGACCGCATTCCACTCACCGTGTGCCCGCTGTCCAACCTCAAGCTCTGCGTGTTCCCCGACCTGGCGCAGCACAACCTGGGCGCGCTGCTCGATGCGGAGCTGGTGGCCACCGTCAATTCGGACGATCCAGCCTACTTCGGCGGCTACATGAACCAGAACTTCACGCAGACCTTCGCTGCCACCGGCCTCGGTGTGCAGCAGGCCTGGCAGCTCGCGGCCAACAGCTTCGAAGGCAGCTTCATCGACGCCGCCGCCAAGCGCGCCTACGTCGACCGGCTCAACGCCGTCTTCGCGAGCTTCTGATCGGCTGCGGCGGCCCGCGGCACCAGTAGCGGCATCGCCACCAGCGCGCAGGCACTGGCCACGAGCCACACCAGCGGCCAGCCCTGCAGCGCGAGCAGGTGCGGGATGGAGAAGGGCGTGAGGAAGCACACCAGGAACACGCTGGTGTTCGCCATGCCGAGGGCGGTGCCCGCGCGGGCCGCGCCGGCCAGCGTGGCCAGTTCCGTGTAGGCCACGCCGTGCCATGCCGACACGCAGACACCGCTGGCCGCGAGCAGCGTCACCAGTGCCATGTGCAGCGCCGCTGAATCGGCCGCGTGGGTGCCCGCCGCCATCGCCAGCATCGCAAGCCCTGCGAACAGCAGAACGCTGAGCGCACTGCAGGCGCGCAGGTAGGCGGGGCGGTTGCGGCGGCGGTCGGTCCAGCGGCCACTCCACACGCGCATCGCCATCGCGCCGACCTGCACGAACACCATGGTGGCCGTGATGGCCGCAAGGCCCGCATGGCCGAAATCGTGCAGGAACACCGTGCCGAACGAAAGCACTGCGAACTGCGGCGCGCACAGGATGCCGATGCCCAGCACGATGCGCCAGACGCGGGCATCGCGCAGCGGGCCGCTCTTCGATGCGATCGCCGACTCGGCGACGTCGGCCCTGGTGCGCGGCGTGTCCGGCGCAACAGGCGGCTCGTGCACCCAGGCCCAGCTCATGGCCGCGCTCAGCGCGCACAGCACCGCCAGCAGGCCGTAGAGCGCGGCAAAGCCGAAGTGCAATGCGACGAACGGCAGCACCAGCGCGCCGATGCCGCCGCCCAGCGGCACCGCGGTCTGGCGAATGCTCATCGCGAGCCCGCGCTCGCTGGCATCGAACCACGTCATCACCGCGCGGCCGCTCGCGCCGTTGACGCTGCCGCCAAGCAAGCCTACCAGCAGCAGGCCGGCACCGAGCCAGCCGAGGCCGGGGATGTGCTGCGCGCTGGGCGCGGCCCAGAGCGCCATCGCCACGAGTGCGATGGCCGTGCTGCCAAGGCCCGTGAGCAGCACCGGCCGGTCGCCCCAGCGGTCGGTCAGAAGGCCCCATGGCAGTTCGCTGACCGCGATGCCCAGGCCCATGAGGCCGAGCACCAGGCCGAGCGTGGCGTTGTCGAGCTGGTAGCCGGTGCGCATTAGCACCGCGGTCATCGGGATGCCGCTGAAGGCCACGGAGAACGCCGCGTTGGCGGCCACCCCGGCGGCCAGCACCCTCCAGCGGTGGCGCGGCGGGCGTGAAAGGGAGGAGGGCGAAGTGATCATGTTGCGGCGCAGTGTCCGCCGTTGCAAAGATTTTGAAAATCAGAAAATAATGAGCCGATCGTTCCAAAAAACAGGACGATCAACGAAGGGTGAATCCATGTCCCAGGTGATGTTCGATCTCGATGTGCTGCGCAGTTTTTCCACCGGCATCGCGCTGGGCAGCTATGCGCGCGCGGCCGACCGGCTGGGCCGCTCCACATCGGCCGTGAGCGCGCAGCTCAAGAAGCTGGAGGCGCAGGCCGGCACCGCGCTGTTCCGCAAGGCCGGCCGCGGGCTGGAGCTCACCGACGCGGGCGAAACGCTGCTGGCCTATGCCCACCGCATGCTCGAACTCAACGAGGAAGCGAGCGCCGCGATGCGCGGTGCGGACCTGCAGGGCTGGGTGCGGCTCGGCCTGCAGGAAGACTTCGGCGAAACGCTGCTGCCAGCGGTGCTCGGCCGCTTTGCGCGCGCGCATCCCAAGGTGCGCATCGAGGCCTGCGTGGCGCGCAGCGCCGAACTGCGCGAACGGCTCGAACTGCGGCAGCTCGACCTGGCCCTGGTGTGGGACACCGGCGAGCAGATGACGCCGCACGGCGAGCGCGTGGCGCGGCTGCCGCTGCAATGGATCGGCCCGAGGTCGCCCGATGCGCTCGATGCGGCCTGGTGGAAGGAGCGCGAGCGCCGCGGTAACAGCGCGCGCAAGTCGAAGGAGCCGCTGCCGCTGGTGCTGCTCGATGCACCATGCCCGCTGCGCGAGATCGTCGTTGCCGCGCTCGACCGCGCCGGCACGCCGTGGCGCCATGCGTTCACCAGCGCCAGCCTGGCCGCGCTGTGGGCCGCCACATCGGCCGGCCTGGGCCTGTCGGTGCGCACGCCCTTCGGCCTGCCCGCGCACGTGCGTGCCGTCGACCGGGCGGCCATCGGCCTGCCGGCGCTGCCGCAGATGTCGCTCATGCTCTATCGCGCGCAGGCCGCGGCCGAGGCGCCGGTGGCGCGTCTCGCCACGCTGCTGCTGGAGGCCGTGCGCGAGCATGTGCAGGCGGAGCCGGCGCAGCTTCATTGAGCCGCACCGGGCACAATCCCGTAGCCCTTGCGCCGTGCCGATGCCTGAGAATCCGTCGCCGGAGACAAGACAAAAAAAGAGACACGGCATGACCACGCAGCAAAACTTCCTGCACCTCTGGGACGACAGGTTTCTCTACATCACGCCGGCGATCCAGTCGGGGCTCACGGCGCGTTCGTCGGCGACGCTGCTGGCGTCGGTCAGCGGCCATCCGTTCATGCTCGAGGCGCTCGACGGCACGCGCGTGCACTGCACCGCCGCGCTGGTGGCCCCGCATGTGTCGCGCCGGCTCGACGTCGATGGCTGCGGGCTGCTGTCGCTCAACCTCGATCCGGCATCGGGCGCCTACCGTATGCTCGCGCGGTGCATGGGCGGCCACGGCATCGAGCCGATCGATGCGCGCCGCTTCGGCAAGCTGCGCGACGACTTCGACCCGGCGCAGCGCGGGCTGCTCGGCGACGGCAGGCTGCAGTCGCTCAGCGCGAAGATGGTCGAGGCGATCACCGGATGCCCGGAACTCGTGGCGCCGATCGACCGGCGCATCGAGCGCGTGCTGCAGGCCATCCGCGAACACGCGGGCCAGATTCCGCTGAAGAAACTCTCGGCGGTGGCCTGCCTCTCGCCCGATCGGCTGACGCATCTCTTCGCCGAGCAGGTGGGCGTGTCGGTCAAGCGCTATGCGTTGTGGACCAAGGTGCGGCGCACGGTGCAGCAGTTCACCGGCCACCGGCCGCTCACCGATGTGGCGCTGGTCAGCGGCTTCACCGATGCGGCGCACATGAGCCGCACCTTCCAGCGCTACTTCGGGCTGCCGCCGTCGTTTCTCGCGAGCCGGGTGCATGTGACGGCGGACGCGCAGGCGTCGCATGCGTGGGGCCACGCGACCCTCCACTGAGCCGCCCGCATGACAGCGGCTGCGTTCAAGCCGCGGCCTGTCTCCATGCGTAGGCTGCAAGGTGCTCCATCAAGAGAGCATCAACCGGAGACATCCATGAGACAGACATCCTCGCGCGGCGCCATGCCGCTGTCCCTGCTCGCGCTGGCCACCGCGGCCGTGCTCACCGCCTGCGGCGGCGGTGGAGGCAACGGGTTCTCGTTCCCGCCCGTCACCGGCAATCCGCCCGGCAACCCGCCGGCCGAGGCCACCTACAAGGCCGAGATCCGCCGCACCGCGATGGGCGTGCCGCACATCAAGGCCGATACCTGGTCCGGCGCGGGCTACGGCTACGGCTACGCGCAGGCCGAGGACAACCTCTGCACCATGGCCGACTCGTTCCTCACCTACCGCGGCGAGCGTTCGCAGCATCTCGGCGGCGACGCGCAGCTCGTGGCCGGCAGCACCATCGGGCGGCCGAAGAACATCGACTCCGACTTCTTCCACAGGCACGTGATCTCGGCCGACGTGCTCGAGAAGATGATCGCCGCGCAGCCCGACAACCTCCGGCAGCTGGTCGAGGGCTTTGCAGCGGGCTACAACCGCTATGTGCGCGACCTGAAGGCCGGCGGCGCGGCACACGAGGCCTGCCGCAACGAGGCCTGGGTGAAGCCCATCGCGGCCGAGGACATCTACCGCCGCATGTACGCGGCCAATCTCGCGGGTGGCTACAGCAACTTCCTGCCGAACATCGCCAACGCGATCGCTCCGGCACCGGCGGCGTCCATCAAGACCGCCGCACGCGGCAGGCTCGACAAGGCCAGGCTGCAACTCGCGGCAGCCGGCATGCGCGTGCCCGAGCTGCAGGTGGGCGGGCACGAAGGCGTCGGCAGCAACATGATCGGCTTCGGCACGGCGGCCACCGGCGACGCGAGTCCGCTGCTCTTTGGCAACCCGCACTGGTACTGGCGCGGGCCCGACCGCTTCTACCAGGCGCAGCTCACGATCCCGGGCCAGCTCAACATCAGCGGCACCTCTTTCCTGGGGATTCCGGTGATCCTGATCGGCTTCAACGACAACGTCGCATGGAGTCACACGGTGTCGACCGCGCGCCGCTTCGGCTTCTTCGAACTCAAGCTCGTGGAGGGCGATCCGACCCGCTACATGCGCGACGGCAGCGCCGTGAAGATGCAGGCGCTCGACATCACGGTCGACGTGAGGCAGGCCGACGGCAGCATGGCGCCGGTGACGCGCACGCTGTACAAGTCGGAGTACGGGCCGATGGTCAACCTGGCGCCGCTGAACGCCGCGCTGGCATGGAGCCAGACCACGGCCTTCGCGATCCGCGACATCAACGGCGAGAACTACCGCACCTTCCGCAACTGGCTGCGCTGGAACCAGGCGAAGTCGCTCGACGAGTTCATCGCCATCCAGCGCGAGGAGTCGGCCATTCCGTGGGTCAACACCGTGGCCGTGGGCCGCGGCGCGCCCAAGGCCTGGTATGCCGATATCGGCGCGATCCCCAATGTGTCGCCCGAGCAGGTGGCGGGCTGCACGACTGCGCTCGGCGCGGCAGCCGGTGCCTTGCTGCCGCGCGTGCCGATCTTCGATGGGTCCCGGAGCGCGTGCGACTGGCAGACCGATGCCGATTCCGCGCAGCGGGGCGCGATCGGCCCGGCCCGCATGCCGAGCCTGATGCGCGACGACTACGTGGCCAACATGAACGACAGCTACTGGCTCGCGAACCCCAAGGCACCGATGACCGGCTACCCGGCCATCATGGGGCCGGCGGGCACCGAGCCGGTCACCTTCCGGACGCGCCTGGGCAACCTGCTCGCGCAGGGGCGGATCGACGGGCTCGACGCGTACGGTGCGAAGGGCGCGACGTCCGACACCGTGAAGCGCATGGTGCTCGACAGCCGCGTGCTGACCGCCGAGCTGTTCAAGGACCAGGCGCTGGCCATGGTGTGCGCGACGCCGACGATCAACGTGGCGACCGATCCGCAGGGCGGCGCAGCCATCGGACGCGACGTGGACACCGGTCCAGCCTGCGCGGCACTCCAGGCCTGGGACAACACCGGCGCAAGCGGGGCGCGCGGCGCGCACATCTGGGACGAGTTCTGGAATCGCGCATCGTTGCAGTCTGCGGCCACGCTCTACAGCGTGCCCTTCAGCGCGAGCGACCCGATCCACACGCCGCGCGACCTGAAGCCCGGTGCGCAAGCCGCGCTGCAGCAGGCCTTTGGCGCGGCCGTCGCGCGCGTGGAGGCCAGCGGCTTCGCGCTCGATGCGAAGCGCGGCGACTACCTGTTCGCCACGCGCGGCGGCCAGAAGATTCCGTTGTATGGCGGCTGCCACGGCCCGGGCTACTTCACCATCGCCTGCTCGGAGAACCGGCTCGACAAGGGCGGCTACACGATGGACGGCAACCCCAACGGCAACAGCTACATGCAGATCGTGCGGTTCCCCGAAGGCGGCGTCGAGGCGCACACCTTCCTCACGTTCTCGCTGTCGGACGACCCGGCCTCGGCGCACAACGCCGATTACACGCGCGCCTACAGCGCGGGGCAGTGGCTCAGGGTGCCGTTCTCCGAAGCCGAGATCAAGGCCGACGCGGCCTACCGCAGCGCGGTGGTCAGCGAGTAGCCGGAAAACCATCGCATTAGAATCCGCACCCCGCAGCCGGGCGTCCCGGCCGGCTGCGGGTTCTTGCTTTTCCGGGGCCATGTAGAGGACCACCATGTACAAAAACCTCGCGGGCCGCGCCGTTCTGGCGTGGGTGGCCGCCTGTTTTCTATCTCCCGCCTTTGCACAGGCACCGCCACCAAAACCGCCTCTCGGCAAGGACACGCTGAAGATCGGCTTCGTCTATGTCACTCCGGTCACCGATGCCGGCTGGGTGCGCCAGCACGAGGAAGGCCGTAAGGCGGTCGATGCGGCGCTGGGCATCCGGGTGCGCACCACCTTCGTCGAGAACGTGCCCGAGGGCGCCGACGCCGAGCGCGTGATCCGCGACCTCGCGCAGCAGGGCTGCCAGCTGATCTTCACGCCCAGCTTCGGCTACATGGAGCCGACGATGAAGGTCGCGAAGGACTTCCCCGGCGTGAAGTTCGAGTCCATCACCGGCTACAAGACCGCGCCCAATGTCGCCACCGCCAATGCCCGCTACTACGAAGGCCGTTATCTCGCGGGCATCGCGGCCGGCCGCATGACCAAGACGAACATCGCCGGCTACGTGGCGGGCTTTCCGATTCCGGAGGTGCTGCAGGGCATCAACGCCTTCACGCTCGGCATGCGCTCGGTGAACCCGGATGCCAAGGTGGCCGTGGTGTGGCTCAACGAGTGGTTCGATCCGCCCAAGGAGCGCGACGCGGCCATGGCGCTGTTCAACCAGAACGCCGACGTCATCGCCTTCCACACCGGCTCCACGGCCGTCATGGCCGCGGCGCAGGAACGCGGCAAGATGGCCGTGGCCTACCACTCCGACATGCGCAAGATCGCGCCCGACGCGCAGATCGTCGCCGTCACGCACCAGTGGGGCGGCTACTACACCGAGCGTGCGCGGGCGGTGCTCGACGGCAACTGGAAAAGCGGCAATGTGTGGGGCGGCGTGAAGGAAGGAATGATCCGCGTAGGCGACTTCGGCAGCAAGGTGCCCAAGGCGGTGCAGGACGAGGTGCTGGCGCGGCAGAAGGACATCGCCGTCGGCAGGCTGCAGCCGTTCCGCGCGGTGGCGGGCGACGTGCGCGACAACGAAGGCCGCAGCGTCATCGCCAAGGGTGCGCAGCTGAACGACGAGCAGATCCTGAAGATGAACTGGCTCGTGGAAGGTGTGCAGGGGCGGGTGGCGCGTTAGTTGGCCGGGCGCTTGCCGAGTGGCTTTGGCATATAGCACTCATACGCACATGGAAATTGCGGCGGCCCGGGGCTGGATTACCCTCGGCAACCACGATGAAAACAGCCTACCGCGCCTCCCTCCTGCGATTCGACGACGCGGGCCTGCCCGTTTTCGATGAAGACGGCCTGCTGGTCGTTGCGCCCGACAGCGCCGGCCGCCAGCGCGTGCTCGACGCCGGCAGCCATGCCGCCGTGTCGCCGCGCCACCCCGATGCGGAGCCGACCCATTTGCCGGGCCGCATCCTCGCGCCGGGCTTCGTGGACATGCACATCCACTTTCCGCAGACGGACATCATCGGCTCGCCCTCGCCGGGGCTGTTGCCCTGGCTGGAGAACTACACCTTTCCGGCGGAAGCAAAATTCGTCGACCCCTCGCATTCGAACGAAGTGGCCGACGTGTTCTTCGACGAGCTGCTGCGCAACGGCGTCACCACGGCGCTCACCTTTGCCACTTCGCACGTGGCTTCGGTCGATGCCTTCTTCGAAGGCGCACAGCGCCGCGGCCTGCGCATGATCAGCGGCAAGGTGCTGCAGGACCGGCATTCGCCGGACGGCGTGCGCGACGAAACCGAGCAGAGCCTCATCGACTCCGAGGCGCTGATCCGCAAGTGGCACAACACCGGCCGCCTGGGCTACGCCATCACCCCGCGCTTCGCGCCCGCGAGCACCGACGCCCAACTGCGCGGCGCGGGCGAGCTGGCCGCCAGGTATGCGGACACGTGGATCCAGTCGCACGTGGCCGAGAACCGCGACGAGGTGGCGTGGGTGCGCGAGCTCTATCCCGAGGCGCGCTCCTACCTCGACGTGTATGCCGGCTTCGGGCTGATGCGCGAACGCGCCGTGTACGCGCATTGCATCTACCTCGACGACACCGACCGCGCGCTGCTGCGCGACACGAAGACGGCCGCGGCCGTGAGCCCGACCAGCAACCTGTTCCTGGGCAGCGGCTTCTTCGACTTCGGCGCGGCCGACCGCGTGGGCTACCCGTACGGGCTGGCCAGCGACGTGGGCGGCGGCACCAGCTTCAGCCCCTTCCACACGATGATGGCCGCCTATTACGTGGGCCGCGAGGGGCAGACCAAGGCCGGCCTGAGCATTGCGCCTTCGCAGCTGTGGTGGCGCCATACCGCGGGCGCGGCGCGCGCCCTGGGACTCGAGGGCGTGATCGGCAACCTGCAGCCGGGCTGCGAGGCCGACTTCCTGGTGCTCAACCCGCAGGCCACGCCTTTGATGGCGCGCAAAGCCGCCCACGCCAACAGCCTGGAGGAGCTGCTGTTCTCGATGATCGTGCTGGGCGACGACCGGCTGATCGAGCGGACGGTGATCTCGCAGGCGGGATGATGCCGGAGGCGCGCGCTCAGTCCAATCAACCGCCGCCCGCGGCAACGCCGCGCCAGATCTTGAACGCGAACGCTGCGGCCAGCACGGCCACCAGGCCGCAGAACCAGAGCGAGGCCTTCACCAGCCGCCAGTTCATGGTTCCGCACAGGACCAGCACGACCCCGTAGGCCGCGGCGATCAGCGAGACGACGCCCTCGACAAGCGCCTGGTGGAATTGCGCGCCGGCCGCCGCCGCCCTTTCGCCGCCGATGAAGAGTTCCGCGTAGAGCATGCCAGGCGTATGGAAAAGCATCAGCAGCAGCCGGGTTCCCACGGCCCAGGCCCCGCCGGCGACCAGCGCGGCACCCAGCACCAACTGGACGGTGCGCCACGGGCGTTTTCCCGATGGCGTTGAACGGGGGAGAAGGGGCTGCGGATCGCGGATCTGGGGCATGGCCCGCAGGATAGACCCAAGCCGTCGGCGGGCCGCGCGCGCCGGGCGCATGCCACAATTCGCGCCATTCCTCCCCGCAGCAGCATCAGCGACCGCATATGAGCATCAAGAGCGACAAATGGATCCGGCGCATGGCCGAGCAGACCGGCATGATCGAGCCCTTCGAGCCCGGACAGGTGCGCGAGGCCGCCGGCCACAAGATCATCAGCTATGGCACCTCGAGCTACGGCTACGACATCCGGTGCGCGCCTGAATTCAAGGTTTTCACCAACATCCACAGCACCGTGGTCGACCCGAAGAACTTCGACGAGAAGAGCTTCGTCGACATGCACGGCGACTACTGCATCATCCCGCCCAACAGCTTCGCGCTGGCGCGCACCGTCGAGTACTTCCGCATTCCGCGCAACGTGCTCACCATCTGCCTGGGCAAGAGCACCTATGCGCGCTGCGGCATCATCGTCAACGTGACGCCCTTCGAGCCCGAATGGGAAGGCTACGTGACGCTCGAATTCAGCAACACCACGCCGCTGCCCGCCAAGATCTATGCGGGCGAGGGCTGCGCGCAGGTGCTGTTCTTCGAGAGCGACGAAGTCTGCGAGACCAGCTACAAGGACCGCGGCGGCAAGTACCAGGGGCAACGCGGCGTCACGCTGCCCAAGACCTGATCCACGCATTCTGACCGCCGGTTACGCAGCCGGCGGCCGGGCCAAGTACCATCCAGAGGCGATCCGGCAAACCCGCAAGGCCGGCAAGGAGACTGCGATGAGATGGGAAGGCAACGAACAATCCGAGAACGTCGAGGACCGCCGCGGTGAAGGTGGTGGTGGCCGTGGCGGCGGCGGTTTCATCGGCGGCCGGGGCATCGGCATCGGCACCATTGCCGTCGCGCTGATCGCAGGCTGGATCTTCGGCATCAATCCGCTGACCGTGCTGAGCCTCCTGAGCGGCGGCGGTGGCGAACAGGTCCAGGTGCAGCAGCAACAGCAAGGCCCCGCACCCAAGCCGCCCTCGAGCGACCGCGAGGCAGCCTTCGTCTCGACCGTGCTGCGCAACACCGAAGTGGTCTGGACGAACATCTTCCGGCAGAACGGCGGCACCTACCAGCCGCCGCGGCTCGTGCTGTTCCGCGGCGCCACGCCCACGGCATGCGGCACCGGCCAGGCGGCCATGGGGCCGTTCTACTGTCCCGGCGACAAGAAGGTCTACATCGACCTTGCCTTCTATGACACGCTCAAGAACCAGCTCGGCGCCCCCGGCGAATTCGCGCAGGCCTATGTCATTGCGCACGAGGTCGGCCACCACGTGCAGGACGAGCTCGGCGTGACCGCCAAGGTCGACGGCATGCGCGGGCGCCTGAGCCAGTCGCAGAACAACGCGCTGAGCGTTCGCGTCGAGCTGCAGGCCGACTGCTTTGCCGGCATCTGGGCGCACCATTCGCAGGAGTCGAAGAAGTGGCTCGACCCGGGCGACATCGAGGCCGCGATGAATGCCGCGCAGAAGATCGGCGACGACGCGCTGCAGCGTTCCGCGGGCCGCGCGGTGGTGCCCGACAGCTTCACCCACGGATCGAGCGCGCAGCGCCAGCGCTGGTTCGGCGCGGGCTATCAAAGCGGCGATGTCAAGTCCTGCGATACCTTCAATGCACGTAATCTTTGAGTATTGATGGCGAAAAAGCCGCGCGGACATTGAGTTTGTTGCTATAATATAAATAGCAATACCGCCGGCGCGGAGTTTGTCGCGCCGCTGTCACTGCCATTTTTTGCGGCAGTGCGACAATAGAAGGCTTAATGACAAGCTCCTTCTCCAATCTATCGCTGGCGGAACCGCTGGCGCGCGCCGTAGCCGAAATGGGCTACGAAACCATGACTCCCATCCAGGAGCAGGCCATTCCGGTCGTGCTTTCGGGGCAGGACGTGATGGGGGCCGCGCAGACCGGCACCGGCAAGACCGCGGCGTTTTCGCTGCCGCTGCTGCAGCGCATGCTCAAGCACGAGAACGCCTCCACCTCGCCCGCGCGGCATCCGGTGCGTGCGCTGGTGCTGCTGCCCACGCGCGAACTGGCCGACCAGGTGGCCCAGCAGGTCAAGCTGTACGCCAAGTACACCAACCTGCGCAGCACGGTGGTGTTCGGCGGCATCGACATGAAGCCTCAGACGCTCGAACTCAAGAAGGGCGTCGAAGTGCTGGTGGCCACGCCGGGCCGGCTGCTCGATCACATCGAGGCCAAGAACGCGGTGCTCAACCAGGTCGAGTACGTGGTGCTCGACGAGGCCGACCGCATGCTGGACATCGGCTTCCTGCCCGACCTGCAGCGCATCCTGAGCTACCTGCCCAAGCAGCGCACCACGCTGCTGTTCTCGGCCACCTTCTCGCCCGAGATCAAGCGGCTTGCAGGCAGCTACCTGCAGAACCCGGTCACCATCGAGGTGGCGCGGCCGAACGAAACGGCCTCCACGGTCGAGCAGCACTTCTACAGCGTGACCGACGACGACAAGCGCCGCGCGCTCAAGCAGATCGTGAAGCAGCGCGGCATCACGCAGGCCTTCGTGTTTGTCAACAGCAAGCTCGGCTGCGCGCGCCTCGCGCGCTCGCTGGAGCGCGAAGGTCTTCGCACCACCGCGCTGCACGGCGACAAGAGCCAGGACGAACGCCTGAAGGCGCTCGCCTCGTTCAAGGCCGGCGAAGTCGACCTTCTGGTGTGCACCGACGTCGCGGCCCGCGGCCTCGACATCAAGGACGTGCCCGCGGTCTTCAACTTCGACATTCCGTTCAACGCCGAAGACTACGTGCACCGCATCGGCCGCACCGGCCGCGCCGGCGCCTCGGGCCTGGCCGTGAGCTTTGCGAGCGGCGGCAACGATGTGCGCCTGGTGGCCGACATCGAGAAGCTGATCAAGAAGAAGATCGAGCTCGAACCGGTCGAGTTCGAGGAAGACACCCCGCGCGGCCGCATCAATGACGGACGCCGCCACTGGCGCGAAGAAGGCGAAGCCGGTGACGCGCGCGATGTGCTCGACCAGCCGCGCGAGCGCCGCGAGACCGAAGCCCGGCGCGGCGGCGGACGCCCGCACCGCGCACCTTCCGCGCCGCGCGATCCGTTCTTCGACAAGCCCTACGAACCGGGCCAGGCCGACGCCACGCCGGCCTGGGAAGCTGCTGCCAAGGCAACGCCTTCGCGCGGCATCTCGAGCAACATCAAGACCAAGCGCAAGGTCGCGGCCCTCTTCAAGAGCGCCGAAACCAGCTGACGCCCGGGTGGAGGGTTACCTCCATCCGCGGTGCCACCCATAGCGTGGGTGGTGCCAGCCATATCCGTAGCGTGGGTGGTAGTTCCACACGAAACCCACGCCCGGCGATACGTAGGTCGGGGCCACATAGGCAACGCCCGGCGGCGCCGTGTAGACCGGTTGCGCCGGTGCGACCACGCAGCCGGTCAGGAGGGCCGCCAGCGCGGCGGCCGAAAGAGCGAGAACAGGCAGTCTCATGGCGATGCTCCTGGGACGAGTTGATCGGTATTCCCAGAAAACGCCCCGCGCCATCGGCGGATGACCTCCTTTACCCCCGCGAAATAATGTGACCGGCCGGTTGCAAGCCCGGCCTCCCGGGAGTGTGCAGCGCCCTCAGATCACGTGGAAATGGTGCGTCCCGTCTCGCCCCAGTTGCGCGACAAGGCCGTATTCCCAGTCCAGGTAGGCCTGCATCGCCTCCGCCGGCGCATCCGTGCCTTCGTAGGGCCGGCGGTAGCGGTCTGTGCGCGGTGTCGCGAGCCGCGTCTCTCCGCTTTCGGCCTCCAGGCCCGCTGCGAACCATGCCGCGTTGCCGCCGGCCAGCACCAGCACGTCCACGTCGCGCTGGCCGCGCGCATCGAGCAGCAGGCGCAGGTCGGCTGCGGCGTAGCGTGCGAGCAGGCTGCTGCCGCAGGTCAGCACATAGCGCTGCGCCGGCGGGATGGCCGTGCCGATGGCCTGCGCCAGCTGGGCGCGAATGGCATACCAGGCGCCGGGGATGTGGCGCTTCACGTAGTTGGCGCTGGTGGTCACGTCAATCACTGCCGTGCCGTCCTGCTGCTTCAGCAGGGCCGCCAGCTCGCTGGGCGAGATCTCTCCCACGATGGCCGCGGCGGGCGGAAAGGCGGGCGGCGGCGCGGCCGTCTCGGCGAAGGCCGAAGCGGCAGGCACCGTGTCGAGCACGTAGGCCTCCCACCCCATCTGCGCAAGCCACGAGGCGCTCATCGAAGCCCGCACACCGTCGTCGTCGGCCAGCACGATGCGCGCGCCGCGCACCGACACCTGGTGATCGGTTTCCTGCACCAGCTGCCCGCCGGGCGCGCTTGCAAAGCCGGGCAGGTGGCCGGCTTCGTACTCCTCGGGCGTGCGCACGTCGAAGCGGTACACAGTGCGCCCCGGGGCCTCCAGCGCGTGCAGCGCATCGAGCCCGATGCGGCGCACGCCGGCCTTGTCGGCCACGCGCCGCGCATCGGCCTGGGCTTGCGCGCGGTGCGCATCGGACACCGTGGCCGGCGCCTTGCGGTCCGCGCCATGGTCGAGCACCTGTCCCGCGAGCTTCCAGCCGATGGTGCCGTTGCGCAGTGCCGCCACCGGGTTCGGAATGCCCGCATTCACCAGCGACTGCGTGCCGATGATGCTGCGCGTGCGGCCCGCGCAATTGACGATCACCTGCGTGGCCGGATCGGGTGCCAGTTCGCGCACGCGCAGCACCAGTTCGGCGCCGGGCACGCTGGTGGCCGAGGGAATGCTCATGGTCTGGTATTCGTCGAAACGGCGCGCGTCGAGCACCACCACGCTGGCCTTGCCCTCGACCAGCGCCTTCACCTCGGGCGCGGAGAGCGAGGGCGTGTGCCGCTCGTGCTCGACCAGTTCGCCGAAGGCCTTGCTCGGCACGTTCACGTCGCGGAACAGCTCGCCGCCGGCCGCGCGCCAGCCTTCGAGGCCGCCTTCGAGCAGGTGCAGGTTCGTGTAGCCCAGCGCGGCCAGCGTGCGCGCGGCCAGCGGCGCCAGGTCGACGCCGCCGTGCGCGCCGTACAGCACGATGAAGGTGTCCCGCCGCGGAATTCGCCGCCAGGCCTCGATCTCGATGCGCGAGAGCGGCAGGTTGGCAGCCCACAGCGGATGTTCCTGCGCGAAGGGGTCTTCCTCGCGCACGTCGAGCAGCGCGGTTTCCTCGCGCGCGAGCAGGCGTGCGCGCACGGTGGCGAAGGGCAGCAGGGGGAAGGCGGTGGTCGTCATGCGGATGTCGTCGATCTGGGTTCGGATGAGCGGTCCCACAGGTTGGGAAGCAGCGTGTTGGAGTAGCCCGAGACAAAGGGCTTGCGTGCGCCCTCGGCCGGGTAAGTATGCCGCCGCACGGCGCCAATGTTGGCGCCGTACACGTGGATGCTGATCGACACGCGGTCTGCATGCGCGTTGTGCACGCGATGCAGGTCGCCGATGGCGGGCGACACGGCCTCCACATCGCCGGCATCGAGCCGTACCGCTTCGCCTTGCGGCCGTGCCAGGCCGTCGCTGCCGACGGCATAGGCCTGGCTGTACTCGGCGCCGCGCAGCATGCCGATCAGGCCCCACACCGTGTGGTCGTGCACCGGTGTCGCCTGCCCCGGTCCCCAGACAAAGCTCACGACCGAGAAGCGCTCGGTGCTGTCGGCATGCAGCAAAAACTGCTGGTAGCGCGCCGGGTCGGGTTGGGCAAAGGCATCGGGCAGCCAGTCGTCGCGTGCCACCAGTGTGCGAAGCAGGGCGCCGCCTTCGGAAAGAATGCGCGGCTCGCCGGGGCCGCTGTCGAGCAGGCGGCCGAATGCGACGACGAATTCGCGCAGCGGTGCGATGGCGTCGAATGCGCGGCTCACGCGGGACGCTTCCACAGCTGCGCATCGGTGATGGCGCGCACGTCCACGCGCACCGGCAGGATGCCGTCGCGCGCCGAGCGGTCGGCCACCGTCTGCAGCGCGGCAATGTCGGCTTCGGAGACCGGCCGGCCCGTGACCGAGGCGCGCGCGGTGATGATGCGGGCCGATTCGATCGGCAGGCGCGTGAGCCGGCTGTAGGCCTGCGCATAGGTCTCGGGGTTGGCCAGCGCCCATTCGCCTGCGCGCGCCAGCCGGTCCAGAAACTGCACGATGGCAGCGCGCTTGGTGGGGTCGGCCAGCGAGGGCTCGCTGGCCGTGATGAAGCCCAGCGCCGTGTTGATGCCGCGCCCGTCGCGCAGGATGCGCCCACCCTGCTGCAGCGCAATCGTGTAGTAGGGGTCGAACACGGCCCAGGCGTCGATCTGCTTCGACGCGAAGGCCGCGGCCGCATCGGTCGGCAGCACGAACTTCACCGTGACCTCGTCGCGCCGCACCCCGGCTTCCTCGAGCGCACCGTAGAGCTGGTATTGCGAGATGCTGCCGCGCGCGGACGACACGATCACTGTCTTGCCGCGCAAGTCGGCCACCTTGCGCAGCGGCGAATCGGGCTGCACCACGATGCCCAGGGCATCGGCCTTGCCGACGCGCGTGGCGACGATCTTCAGCGGCGTCTTGCCGACCGCCGCCGCCAGCACCGGCAAATCGCCGGCCACTGCGGTGTCGACGGCCGCACTGCGCTGCGCCTCGAACAGCGGCGCCGCGCCCTGGAAGTTGGCCCAGCGGTACGCAAAGGGCGCACCCTCGAGCGCCTTCGAGGCCTCGAACAGCGCGCGCAGGCCGCCGGCCTGGTCGCCGAGCACCAGCGTCGCCTGCGGTTGCGCCCATGCGCGCAGCGGCGCGGCGGCCGCGAGCGAGAGCGCTGCGCCCTGCTTGAGCCAATGGCGGCGCGAGGCTTTGGAGAACAGCAGGGCGGTCATGCGGCGGCTCCCTCGGACAGCAGCGCGCGCCGGCCCGCCGCCATCAGGATCGCGTCGTTCTGCGGCGTGTGGATGCGGCTGCACAGCACGTCGCGGTAGTGCCGCTCCAGCGGGTTCTGCCGCGCGAGGCCGTGGTTGCCGCTGAGCTGCAGCGCGAGCTCGACCGCGCGGACCGCGTTGCCGGTCACGGTGTACTTGAGCAGGCCGCTGTCGGTGGCCGGCGGCGCGCGGCCTTCGTCCACGGCGCGGGCGGCTTCGTCGAGCAGCACGTGGTTGGTGCGAAGCAGTGCTTCGATCTCTCCCGCATGCTCCTGCACGCGCGCAAGGCTCGCGAGCGGCGCGCCCAGGCTGCCGGGCGCGCGATGGTTCAGGAAATCCACCAGCCAGCCGCACGCGGCCTGCGCCACTGCGTCGTAGAGGCTGCCGAGCAGCACCGTCATCCAGGCCTGCTGCGCGGCGTGGGCGTCGATGTCGGTCTGGCTGCCGGCGTCGGGCGCCCAGTCGGCCGGTGCGCGCAGATCGACTGCGTGGTCGAGTTCGATCGCCACGTTCTCGAACACCACCTCGTGGCTGCCCGAGGCGCGCAGGCCCAGGTGGTCCCAGCTTGCGATCACGCGCACGCCGGGCGCATCGCGCGGCACCAGGAACACGCCGGTGCGCGGCGTGGCTTCATCGGTGCGGGCCCACACGGCGAGCCACGAGAGGCCTTCGATGCCTGTCGTGTAGAGCTTGTGGCCGTCGATCCTCCAGCCGCTGCCTTCGCGGCGCGCGACCGTCGCAGGCAGCCCGCCGCGCGCGGGCGAGCCGAGCGCGGGCTCGACGCGCAGCGCGTTGATGAGCGCACCGCGTTCCACCGCACTGCGCAGCACGCGCTCGCGCAGGTGCGGCGGCCAACGGCTGTCGCTGCGCGCGAGGGCGTGGTGCTGCAGGTAGGTCATCGTCAGGATCAGCGCGGTCGCCGGCTCGCCGCGTGCCACCGCCGCGATCACGTGGCGCGCCGTGGCCAGCGTGGCACCGCCGCCGCCGTGCGCCGGGGGCGCTACCAGGCCGACGAGGCCGTGCGACTGCAAGGCCGCGAAGTTCGGATGTGGAAAGGCGCCGCTGCGGTCGTGATCGGCCGCGGTGGCGGCGAACAGCGCCGACAGATGCGCGAGCAGTGCGGCATCGACGGTGGCAGGCGTGGGGTCTTCATTCGTGGCCGGCGGGCGGCGCAAGGGGAGTGCACTCATGGCTGCGCACAGTAGCGGGACCGCGCCGCGCCGGAAACGACGCATCCCGCATATGCAAACTCGTTTTTCTGCGTTCGCTTTTTCCGGCTGCCCCGGTACGGTCCGGTGCATGACATCTGACTTCCCGATCGACAGGCGACGCCTGCTGCAGGCCGCCGCGGGCTGGAGCGCCCTGGCCGCGGCCGGCGCGGCACCGGCACGCGACCTCTCTGGTGTCACGCTGCGCGTGGGCACCTACAAGGGGCTCTGGCGGCCACTGCTGCAGGCTTCCGGCCAGGCCAACACGCCCTACAGGATCGACTGGCGCGAGCTCAACAACGGCGTGCTGCACATCGAGGCCATCAATGGTGATGCGCTCGACCTGGGCTCGGGCAGCGAAATTCCGCCGGTGTTCGCGGCGCGCCAGAAGTCCAGCGTGCGGCTGGTGGCCGTGACGCATGAAGACCTCAACAACCAGGCCACGCTGGCGCGCAAGGATTCGCCGATCCGCCGCATTGCCGACTTCAAGGGCAAGCGCGTGGGCTACGTGCGCGCCACCACCTCGCACTATTACCTGGCCCGGCAGCTGGCCGAGGCGGGCCTCTCGTTCAGCGACATCCAGGCCGTGAGCCTCACGCCTTCGGACGGCCTCTCGGCCTTCGCGCGCGGCGACCTCGATGCCTGGGCCATCTACGGCTACAACGGCCAGATCGCGCGCATCCAATACGGCGCGCGCACCATCAAGACCGGCGTGGGCTACCTGTCGGGCAACTTCCCCATCTACGCTAACCCGCGCGCGCTCGACGACGATTTGCGCCGCGCGGCGCTGGGCGACCTGCTGCAGCGCCTGCAGCGCGCCTTCGCATGGATCAACGGCAACTTCCTGGCCTATGCGCGTGCGCAGTCGGCCGAGACGCGCGTGCCGGTCGGCGACCTGGTCGAGCTCTTCAACGGCCGCAGCGGCGACTACAGCCTGGGACCGGTCACCGACGCCGTGGTGCGCAGCCACCAGGAAGTGGCCGACACCTTCCTGAAGATCGGCGTGCTCGACGGCCCGGCCGACGTGACGCCCCTGTGGGACCGCCGCTTCGAGAGCGTGCTTCGCCTGCCCGCCGCCTGAACAACGCACACATCACCCTGAAAACACGAGGACACCATGAGCCAGAACGACATCGAATTCATCGGCATGATCCAGGGCCAGAAGGTCTCGGAGATCCACGCCGCCAAGGGCCCGGCCATCGACCGCGACTACGTGCGCGCCTTTGCGCAGGCGCACGAGAACGCCGGCTTCGACCGCGTGCTGGTGCCGCACCATTCGACCGGCCCCGATGCCACGCTTACCGTGGCCTATGCCGCATCGGTCACCGAACGCATCCACTTCATGCTCGCGCACCGCCCGGGGTTCGTCGCCCCCACGCTGGCGGCGCGGCAGTTCGCCTCGCTCGACCAGTTCAGCGGCGGCCGGCTCGCGGTGCACTACATCTCGGGCGGCTCCGACGAGGAACAGCGCCGCGACGGCGACTGGCTCGGCCACGACCAGCGCTATGCGCGCACCGACGAATACCTCGACGTGCTGCACAAGGTGTGGACCGCCGACAAGCCCTTCGACCACGAAGGCGCGCACTACCGCTTCCAGAACGCTTTCTCCGAAGTGAAGCCGGTGCAGACGCGCAATGGCAGGCCGCATGTGCCTGTGTACTTTGGCGGTGCTTCGGAGGCGGCGATTCCGGTGGCGGGCAAGTATGCCGACGTGTATGCGCTGTGGGGCGAATCGCTCGACCAGGCGCGCGAGCTCACGACGCGCGTGCGCGCCGAGGCCGCGAAGCACGGGCGCAGCGTGCGCTTCTCGGTCTCGTTCCGCCCGATCCTCGCGCAGACCGAAGAGGCCGCATGGGCGCGCGCCGACAGCATCCTGGCCGAGACGAAGCGCCTGCGCGTGGTGCAGGGCTACAACCGCGGCGGCCCGCAGCAAAGCGAAGGCGCGAAGCGCCTGCTCGCCGCGGCAGAGAAGGGCACGCGGCTCGACAAGCGCCTGTGGACGGCGGTGGCGCAGGAGATCGGCGGCCGCTCCAACAGCACCGCGCTGGTCGGCACGCCCGAGCAGGTTGCCGATGCGCTGCTCGACTACTACGACCTGGGCGTGACCACCTTCCTGATCCGCGGCTTCGATCCGCTGGAGGACGCCACCGACTACGGGCGCGAGCTGATTCCGCGCACGCGCGAGCTGGTGGCGCAGCGCGCGGCTTCGGCTCGGAAAGCGGCGTGACCTGACTTTCTCCCTCCCCTTCCGGGGGAGGGCAGGGGTGGGGGCTCGCGGCCTTGACCACTGCCATGGCCTTTGAGGCCTTTGTGCCCCCATCCCAACCTTCCCCCGGGAGGGGAAGGAGCAATACCCAATACCCCAAGAGATCTCCGATGAATGCCGTTCTTTCCATCGACCGCCACGCGGCCCAGCCGCTCAAGCTCAACCCTCATCCGCAGCAGAAGTACTGGTTCGATCCGATCCCCCCGCGCACCAGCGTGCAGGCCGAGCGCCGCCACCGGCAGGAGCGCCTCGCAAGCGCGTTCCGCCTGTTCGCCCGCTTCGGTTTCGCCCAAGGCCTGGCCGGCCACATCACCGCGCGCGACCCCGAGCTCAGCGACCACTTCTGGGTCAACCCGCTGGGCATCCACTTCTCGCGCATCAAGGTGTCCGACCTGCTGCTCGTCAACGCGAAGGGCGAGACGGTGATCGGCGACCGGCCGCTCAACAAGGCCGCCTTCGCGATCCATGCCGCGATCCACGAGCACAACCCGAAGATCGTCGCGGCCGCGCATACGCACTCGACCTACGGCAAGGCCTGGTCGACGCTCGGCCGCAAGCTCGACACGATCACGCAGGACAGCTGCGTGTTCCACGGCGACGTGGCGCTGTTCGACGACTTCACCGGCATGGTGGTCGACACCAGCGAGGGCGAGCGCATCGCGCGGGCGCTGGGCGACAGGAAGGGCGCGATCCTCAAGAACCACGGCATCCTGACCGCGGGCCCCACGGTCGAGGCCGCCGCCTGGTGGTACATCGCGCTCGACAACGCCTGCCACACGCAACTCCTCGCCGAGGCCGCCGGCAAGCCGCAGCCCATCGACGAGGAAACCGCGCGCCACACGCACAGCCAGATCGGAGGGCCGGAGGGGGCCATCCATTCCTTTGACAGCCTCTACGAAGGCCTGGTCGAAGCGGAGCCCGATCTGCTCCTTTAAAGAATAACTTCCGGAGTTCTCGATGACCGCATCTCTTTCACGCCCCCTATCGCGCCGGGTTGTCCTGCGCGCAGGCGGCAGCGCCGCCGTGCTTGCCTCTGGCGGCCTGATCGCCTCGCAGGCCTTCTCGCAGCAGGCGCGCAAGCTCACTTTTGCATGGAACGCCGCCGCGTTCTGCCTCTCGCCCGTCGTCGTTGCGCAGGAGCGCGGCTACTTCGAGCGCAATGGCCTGCAGGTGGACCTGATCAACTACACCGGTTCGACCGACCAGTTGCTGGAGTCGCTGGCCACGGCCAAGGCCGATGCGGCGGTGGGCATGATCCACCGCTGGCTCAAGCCGCTGGAGTCGGGCTTCGACGTGAAGATCGTCGGCAGCTCGCACGGCGGCTGCGTGCGGCTGGTGGGCGCCAAGAGCGCGGGCGCGACCAGCCTTGCGAGCCTCAAGGGCAAGATCATCGGCGTGTCGGATATCGCGAGCCCGGGCAAGAACTTCTTCTCGATCCTGCTCGCGAAGAACGGCATCGATGCCGACAGGGACGTGACCTGGCGCCAGTACCCGGCCGACCTGCTCGACATCGCGGTGCAGAAGGGCGAGATCCACGCGATTGCCGATGGCGACCCCAACGTCTACCTGATCGAGAAGCGCAACAAGGGCGCCTTCGTGGAGATTGCGAGCAACCTCTCGGGCGAATACAAGGACAAGGTCTGCTGCATCGTCGGCGCGCGCGGCGAACTGGTGCGCAAGGACAAGCCGACCGTCGCGGCCCTCGTGCGCGCCATCGCGCAAGCCTCCGACTACGTGGCCGAGAACCCGAACGAATCGGCCAAGCTGTTTGCGAAGTATTCGCCCAAGGTGCCGATCGAAGACCTGCGCGCATTGCTTGGCACGCTCACGCACAACCACCATCCGCTCGGCAAGAAGCTGCGCGACGAGGTGGAGTTCTACGCGCGCGATTTCCGCGGTGTCGGCGTGCTCAAGAAGACCACCGATCCGGTGCGCTTCGCCGAGCACGTCTCTTTCGATCCACTCGCATGAGCACCCCCGACCCCGCATTGGGCTTCGATTCCCTCACCTTCCGGGGGAGGGCCAGGGTGGGAGCCGCGGCGCCCGAACGCGCGCCGGCTCCTGCTTCGACACCGGCGCGCATTCAAGCAGCTGCGCCCGCATGGGGCATCGGCTTCGCCGCCGCTGCGGCATGGTTCGCCCTGGGCCTGCTCACGCTCTGCTGGCCGAACAAGGCCGTCGGCTTTAGCGACTGGGCCTACACCGACGAGTTCGGCATCGCCGCCATTGCGGTGGGCGCATTGCTGCTGGCCGTCGCATCGCTCGGGCCGCGCGCCGGCCGCGTCGCGCATGCACTGCGGCCCGCGGGCCCATGGCTCGTCGCGCTGCCCGTGCTGTTCGCCATCTGGGAGATCGCGACGGCCAAGCTCGCGTTGCTCCCCACGCCGTTCTTCGCGCCGCCGCAAAGCCTGGTCGAGACCTACATCGACGACTGGCGCCGCCTCGGAGAAAGCCTGCTGCACTCGACCCGGCTGCTGGCCCACGGCTTCGTGCTGGGCGCGCTCGCGGGCTTTCTCACGGGCGTGACCATCGGCTGGTCGCGCACTGCGGGCTATTGGGTGCATCCGGTACTGCGCTTCGTGGGGCCGGTGCCGGCTTCGGCGCTGCTGCCGCTGGCGTTCTTCTTCTTTCCGTCGAGCTATGCGGCCGCGGTGTTCCTGATCGCGCTCGCCACGGGCTTTCCTGTGGCGGTGCTCACCTGGTCGGGCGTCGCTTCGGTCAACCGCAACTACTACGACGTGGCGCGCACCATGGGCGCGAGCGAGCGCTTCCTGGTGCTGCGCGTGGCGATTCCCGCTGCTTTGCCGCAGGTGTTCGTGGGCCTTTTCATGGGGCTGGGCGCGGCGTTCTCGGTGCTCGTCACGGCCGAGATGATGGGCGTGAAGGCGGGGCTGGGCTTCTATCTTTCGTGGGCGCAGGGCTGGGCCTCGTACTCGAACATGTACGCCGCGCTGATTGTGATGGCCGTGCTGTGCTCGGGCCTGATCACGCTGCTCTTCAAGGTGCGCGACCGCGTGCTGTCGTGGCAGAAGGGGACCGTGAAATGGTAGCCACCGCAACAACGGCAGGTGCAGGTGTGCGCCAGGCCGGCGCGCACATCGACATCCGCGGCGTGAGCCATTGGTTCGATGTGCCCGCGGGGCCGCTGCAGGTACTCGACGACATCGACCTCACGGTGAAGCCTGGCGAGTTCGTCGCGCTGCTGGGGCCGAGCGGCTGCGGCAAGTCGACGCTGCTGCGCCTCGTGGCCGGGCTCGAGCCCGCCACGGCCGGCCGCATCACGCAGGACGATGCGCCCATCACGCGGCCCGACCCCTCGCGCATCGTCGTGTTCCAGGACCCGACGCTCTATCCCTGGCGCAGCGTGTGGGACAACGTGGCGCTGGGCCTGCAGGCGCGCGGCGTGCTCAAGGCGCAGCGAGGCCGCGTCGACGAGGCGCTGAAGCTTGTCGGCCTCGCCGACTTTGCCAAGGCCTTTCCACACCAGCTCTCGGGCGGCATGGCGCAGCGCGTGGCGCTGGCGCGTGCGCTGGTCAACGATCCGCAGCTGCTGGTGCTCGACGAGCCGCTCGGCAAGCTCGATTCGCTCACGCGCATCGCGATGCAGAGCGAGCTGGTCAACCTGTGGCAGCGCGCCGGCTTCTCGGCGCTCTTGGTGACGCACGACGTGGAGGAGGCACTGTTCCTTGCCAACCGCGTGATCGTGCTGAGCGACCGGCCGGCGCGCATCGCGGCGGAGATCGTGGTCGACCTGCCGTATCCGCGGCACCGCGGCCATGCGAGGCTCGCCGAACTGCGGCACGAGGCGTTGCGGCACCTGGGGCTCGACGCCACCTGGTGAGATGAACAGCACGCCCGAGGCCGATTGGCTCAACCTGCTGATCGACCTGCTGCAAGGCGCCCAGCTGCAGCTGCTGCGCGTGCTCGATGCACTCGGGCTCGCGCAGCATGTGCACGGCCAGCCGGCGTGGCCGTGGGCGCGGCGGCTGTCGGGCGAGAACCTGCTGATCGACCTGGGACAGGCGCGCAGCTTGGCATGGACGCTGGTGTTCGCCGGCGTGGCGGTGCTCGCGTTGCTGCTCGCGCTGTTCTGGCGGCGTCCGCGCTTCTACCTGCTGGCGCTGGTGCCGATGCTGCTGATCGCAGCGCCCTGGCCTGAGTCGCGCGTGGTGCTGGTGCACGCAACACCCACCAGCTTTCAGGCATCGCCGACCGGCTTCACGGCCGAGTCCATCGCCCGGGGCCGCATGCTCTACCAACAGAACTGCGTGGCCTGCCACGGGGCGGACGGCAAGGGCGAAGGCCCGCTCGCAGCCTCGCTGGCGGTGTGGCCGCCGGACCTCAGCGGACCGTTGCTCTGGCGGCGCGCCGATGGCGACCTGCTCTGGCGCATCCTCCACGGCACGCGAGATGCGCAGCGGGGCGGCCAACCCACAATGCCCGGCTTCGCCGGAAAGCTCGGCGAGGCCGACGCCTGGGCGCTGGTCGACTATATGAAGGCGCAGGGCGCGGGCCAGAGCCTGCGTGCGCTCGGCAGCTGGCCGCAACCCATCGGCCTGCCCGACATGGCGGTGCGCTGCGGTTCGCAGCCGCCGCGGCTGCTCGCAAGCTGGCGCGGGCAGCGCGTGCGCATCGTGGCGGGCAGCGCGGTGCCGGCCGAAGACCCGCGCCTCGTGACCGTGCTGCTGCGGCCGCCTTCGAGCGCGGTTGCAACGGCTGCCGATTGCGTGGCCGACTCCGCCGCTGCATGGGAGGCGCTGGCGCTCATCGCCGGCACCGAGCAACTGGCCGGCACCCAACTGATTGCCGATCGCGACGGCTGGCTGCGCGCACGCGGTGCGCCCGGCAAGGCGGGCTGGTCGGACGACGACCTGCTGTGCCGCAGCGAACGCGCGCTCGCTGCGACGGTGGGGCAGGGCGCTGCTGCACTGCCCGCCGACGGCCTGGGCGCGCTGATCGCCCGCATGGACGCGCAGCCGGTGCGCTTCGTCAAGGGCGGCTTCATCCACTGACTTTTTTCTTGTCTCGACTGAACACGGAGAACCCATGAACCCACATCTCGACCGATCACGCCGGCAGTTCCTTGCACGCGGCCTCACCGCCGCCGTGGCCTTGCCCGCCTTCTCACTGCAGGCCCGCGCACAGGGCCGTCCCGTTCTCAAGGCCGGCGACCAGAAGGGCGGGCTGCGCGCGCTGCTCGAAGCGGCAGGCGGACTCGACGGCCTGGGCTACGACATCCAGTGGTCCGAGTTCCCCGCGGCCGCGCCGCTGGCCGAGGCGCTGAATGCCGCGGCGGTCGATTCCGGCCCCATCGGCGATGCGCCGCTCATCTTTGCGCTTGCGGCCGGCACGCGCGTCAAGGCCATCGGCGCGAACCGTTCGGATTCGTACGGCACGGCAGTGCTGGTGCGGCCCGACTCGCCGCTCAAGACTGCGGCCGATCTCAAGGGCAGGAGCATTGCGACAAACCGCGGCTCCATCGGCCACTACGTCACGCTCAAGGCCATCACCGCGGCCGGCCTGAAGCCCGACGAGGTCAACATCCGCTTCCTCGCGCCGGCCGATGCCAAGCTCGCGCTCACGCAGGGTTCGGTCGATGCCTGGGCCACCTGGGAGCCCTACACCGCGCTGGCCGAAGTCAGCCGCCATGCGCGCGTGCTCGTGAGCGGACGCGGGCTGCTGCCGGGGCTCAGCTACCTCGCGGCCACCGACGCCGCCATTGCCGCCAAGCGGCCGGTGCTGCAGGACTTTCTGCAGCGCGTGGTGAAAGCCCAGCTCTGGTCGTACCGCAACGTCGATGCCTACTCGGCCGCGCTGGCCCGCATCATCGGCATTCCGCCCGAGGCGGCGAAGCTGCAGTTCGAGCGCCGCCAGCAGAAGTGGGTGCCCATCGATGCGCAGGTCATTGCCGACCAGCAGGGCACGGCAGATTTCTACCGCCAGGTGGGGCTCATCAAGCAGCCGCTCGATGTGAAGGGCACTTTCGACACGGGGTTTGGCGTGGCGGGCTGAGCAAGAAGCGCAGGGCCGCGTTTGGCATTCGCACAGATACGTCCGGCGCGCGGTGCTTGCGCGGTCGCTTCACGCCTTGCGCGACATTGCTTCTTGCAGCGCTTCAGGCGTTCCCCAGTGCTGCAGGAACTCGATCTCGTCGGCCTTGCTCAGCTTGCCCTGTGCCCGGTAGACGAGAGCCGTCATCACGGCACCCGTCTGCACAGGCTTGTCTTCCGGTTCGCCTATGCCCGAGTCGCTTTGCCATTCCTTCGGAAATGCAGGCCACGAACAGGTGACCTGGCTGAGCATGTGATACGCGGTTTCCATCACCCCTGGGCGTTGCTCCAGCTTGTACTGGCGGGCACTGGGCTTGCCGCAGTAGGTCGTGTGCTCTTGCCCTATTCGCTCGGGAATGCCCTCCCGGCCAGGACCGTATTCCATGTAGCGACGGATGTACTCCCACAGCGGAGCCGCGTCCTGCTGCATGGGCAATGTGGAGCCAACGAAGATGGCGTCTTCGCCCTGGGCGTGCGGATCGGCAGCGTCGAAGGGCGGGTGGTAGAGGATGAGCGAGTAGTACGCGGCCTTGCCAGGCGCTCCATTCTTTCTGGCCAGCAAGTCATAGCCGTCCATGTCGACGATGGCACGCAGGCGATCCCAGTCGAAGACGGCGTTGCCACCGCAACCTCGTGGCCTCAGAAGGTAGACCTTGCGCGTCACCCGATTGAAGCGGATGCGGCCTCGTGCATAGATGAAGAAGCACGTGCGTACGCCCATGATGTCGAACCACAGCCAGAGCAAGACACAGCAGCCGAGGGACAAGGGGAAAAGTAGCAGCCAGCCGAACCAGACATAGATTGGTCGTGCGTCAAATGCTCCGAACCAAAGGAAGAGCATGTTTGGGGTGATCAATGGGTGTATCGCAAACCCGTAGAACCCCCAAAAAGTCAGTAAGCAAGGAAGTAAAACAAAAAAAATACCAATGCCGGCCTTCCACTGCTCTTCCCACCCCGAATTGCAAAGCTCCAGATAGGTTTCGTTTTGCGCGTAAAGAGATCGATTAGGCGTTGCTGTGCCAACGGAATCGAGGCGGTCACCGGCTGTCAGCAATCTTTTGCTGCCGTCGGCCTGCACGCACCTGCGCCCCTCCTCAATCGAACGTCTGCGTGCACGCTGATAGACATGCTCATTTGGGAACATTCTGTAATTCCTGGTGGTCCGATTGCAATTCAGATCGCAGGTTGGCGAGCCTTCTGCAGTGCTTCTTGTAGGTTGGTGTGAATCGGAGCTTGTTCTTGTTCAGTGGACGATCCGCCCAATTGATGCATTCATCTTCCAGTGCAGTCGACAGCAGAAAGTTTCGGTGTTCACTCCTCGCGTGACGTCGCTTCTCGCAGCGCCTCGGGCGTTCCCCAGTGCTGCAGGAACTCGATCTCGTCGGCCTTGCTCAGCTTGCCTTGTGCCCGGTAAACGAGAGCCGTCATCACAGCGCCCGTCTGCACCGGCTTGTCTTCCGGTTCGCCCATGCCTGAATCGCTTTGCCATTCTTTCGGGAACGTAGGCCATGAGCAAGTCACTTGGCTCATCATGTGGAAGCTCGTCTCCATGAAGCCCGGTTTCTGCTCCAACCGGTACTGGCGCGCGTCGGGCTTGCCGCAATAGGTGGTGTAGTCCGGATGCAGGTAGCGGGCGAGGCCCTTGTAGGTGGAAGAGGCGTCGGCGGGCACGTGATCGACCGTGGGACCGACCTCCATGTATTGGCGGATGTACTCCCACAGGGACGCCGCCTCTTGCGGACCCGACAGAGCCGGGCCGACGAAGATGCAGTCTTCGCCTTTGGCGCTCGGATCGGCCGGGTTGAACGGCGGGTGGTAAAGCGCCAGCGCCTTGATGGTCTGCTTGGCGCCCGCGCTGGTGCCTTCGGGTTCGAACAATGCCGCCAGGCGCTCCCAGTCCAGCACCACGTTGCCGCCGCAGTAGGCAGGCCGCAGCACATACACCTTGCGGGTGAGCCGGTTGAAGCGGATGCGCCCCCGGGCATGGGTGAAGAAGCAGGTGCGCATGCCCATGTAGTGGAACCACGCGAAGATCATGAAGGCGCTGGCCAATGCAAGGGGAAATAGCAGGAGCCAGCCAAAGGCGACATAGGGCCAGTCGTCCTGCCCATAGGGCATGGTCGGCCAAAAGAAGATGATCGTTTCGAAGAGAAGAGGATGGACCGCGAATCCATACCACATCCATATCAGCACGAGAGCCGGCAGGAGAACATAGAGATTCCCCATTCCGGCACGCCACTGCAAATCCCAACCTGGGTTGCACAGTTCCAGGTACGCGTCGTTCTGGGCGTAGGCAGCCCGACCTGGCATCTCGATACCGCGCGCACCGGAGCGCTGGGTCGGCCAGTGTCTTTGCCCTTGCAGGTTGATGTGGGCGCGGCCTTTTTCGGGGGAGCGGCGCCTGGCCAGCCAGTAGCTGTTTTCTCGAACGAACATGAAGGGTTCTCAAGTGGGGTGCAGTTCGGCCTGCACGCTACTTGCCGTTCTGCCTCGGCACCTTGCACGGCCAGCGCAATGGCTCTTCGGGGCCGATGCCGCTCTCGCGACGTTCATGGCCACAGTCGCTGCTCCATTCTTCGGGGAACGTGGGCCAGTAGCACAGCCGCTCGGCCAGGCTGTGCAGCGGCGCCCACAGGAAGTTCGTCGCGTAGTTGGTGAAGGTCGCACCCGAGGTGCCCTTGCCGATGATGTCGTCGCGCAGGTGCGAACCGTGCATGACGGTTTCTTCCAGATGCTCGCCAGGGCCGCTGAATCCTTTGCGTAGCCACTCGTGTTCGGAAGGTCTGGGTACGGCATCCATGCCTTCCTCCATGAAGGTGCGGATGTATTGCCACAAAGCCTCGCCACTGCCGGTGGGCCCGACCCAGAGTACGTCTTCTCCTTTGCGCTCGGGATCGTTGGCATCCAGCGGAGGCCAGTACAACAGCAGGTTGCTGTCCAGGCCCGCCGAGCGCAGGCGCTCTTCGCGCGCCACCTCGCTCGCTGCGAGTTGTTCGGCCGTCCAGGATTTTGGCGGGGCCCAACGGACGTGCGCCTGCACGCGGTCCCAGTCGAGCACCACATTGCCGCCGTACTTCTTTGGACGCAGTGCGTAGACCTTGCGAGTGGTTCGATTGAAGCGGTAACGGGCGCGCAGGCTGGTGAAGAAGGCTGGAGCAAACAGGTAGGGCCATGCCAAGAAGTACAACAGGCAGAACACCAAGAGGAACATTCCAAACATCGCACCAGCGAACCAAGCGGGGTCTGTTCCGAGAATTGCACTGACAGCTACGTATAAAGGTAGGGCAAGGACGAAGGCGAAAAGGAAAAAAAGCAATGAGCTGAGCGAACGTTTTTCCTCTTCCGCATTGCTTAGCTCAATGAAATGCTCGTTGAAGTCGAACAACGAGCGCATTCCGTAGAGTTGAGGCCGTGCGAGTTTCTGCTGCTCGATCTTTTCCTTTCTCGTAAGCTTTGGCTCACTCTCCCGGCGAGGTGCCATGCCCTCATGGATCCCGTACAGCCGCGTGTATTGGTTGATGTCCGCAAAGTACGTGAGCGCTTGAGGTGTACCTCCGCTGCGTTGCTCCTGTCGATAACCGCTCTCTGAAAGAAACATGTGGTCGCCGTTCGTCAGTCCATATCTGCAATCGCATTGGCGAGCTGATTGAGCATGAATTGCTCGCTGCTATGCGGAATCTTTTTGCTGTCGGCTTTCCGGAAAGGTTCGGCCATGAGCCAGTCGATCCACTCTTTTTCCTTCATCTTCTCGATGGCATAGCTGAGCGCCAATGTGGCAGCGCCTGTCACGAGATTGATGCGAGTGCACCAAAGAACGACCTTCACATTCTTGAGATTATGAGCGCTCAAAAGTACTGATCCGATGGTTGTGCCACCAACAATGGCACGGCCATAGTAGGCGAGAGCGAGGAGATGATTTTCTTCTCGACGCGCCGCTCCACCATCAATCGCATCCCAAACCACCCCCACCACCGCAGCAGACGCAACCCAGTGCGCCGCACCGATCTTCAGCATGCGCAGTTCATTGTCCAATGCCGTCACCAGATTTGCCCGCGCGGCCAGCGGCGTTTCGGCTTTGATCGCCTCGTAGACGTTCTTTTCGTAGTAGTCGGACCGCCAACTTTTCCAGGTTCCCATTGCGCCGGCCAGTGCGCCAGCGCTTTGGCTGCCCGCCCTTGGGTCATCGCCACGCTCGCTCGCGCGACCGAAGGTCGGGATCAGGCTCATGATCTCCAGGCCCCCGACCACCGACGGAATGCGCATGTTCTTCACTGCGTTGTCTGCGCCCAGCGCCAACGCCCGATCCACCCGGGCCTGCATCTTCTCGCCCTTGTGGTCGTAGTGCCGCTTCCACGCTCGTCCGCCCGGCCGGGGATTGTGCTTGTTGCTGTAGACCACCTGCCTTCCCTCGGCATGCAGTTTCTCGTCCAGCAGGCGCTGCTCCGCTCGCACGAACTCAATCGCCTTGTCGCCCAGGCCGTGCGAGAGCAACACGATCTGCCCTTTGGCTAGGTTCAGCTCCATCGCCGAAGCACCCAACTTCTGGGCCGCCCGCACCACCGCAATTCCCCACACCGAATGAACATTCTTCGCGGCCGTCTCGGCGATCTTCTGCAGTGACTGAATCTTCTGCATCGTGCCGGCTCCGGGGTCGACGAGCTTGGACGCTTCCTTGATCAGCGTCTGGCTACCCTTGAGCGTCTTCGGGATCTTCTCGAGCGCCGCCGCCATTGCGGCCCAGGCCCGCTGCTGGCGCGCGCTCTCTTCGGCCGTTTCCGCATCCGCCACCTCGGTGGCCGGCGGCAGCGTGTCCTTCAGTGTGTCCAGCACGCGCAGCAACTCCTGCGAGATCGCCTCGTTGTTCAGCGTCGCCATGCGCCACACGAGGTTCTTCGGTTCGTCCTTGAACAACTGAAGATCGGCATACCACTTGCGCCCGCGCGGGCTGCTGTCCATGGTTTCCAGAATGGCGCACAACTGGCCCGCGCAGCGCGCGCCATCGCGGGTTTCGATGCCGCTCGGCTTGCGGTCGTAACGCCCCAGTGTCTTGACCAGGAGGGCATCGCACTGGAGCCAGGCGATCAGGTCCTCGCTGATCTTGTCCATGCGCTTGTCCCGCTCCTTGATCTGCGCCATGTGATCGGCGTCGAATTTCGTGAGCCGGGCCTCATCGACATGCGCAAGCGTCGTCTTGAGAGCGGCTTCGGATTCCGCATCGCTGATGAGCCTACGGTCCGATTCACGCGCGGCAATTTCTCCCTCCAGTGCCTCTCTGCGCTGCGCCCGCATCGCCTCGACGGACATCTCGGCATAGGTCCCGTCCTTTTGCCGGACCATCGTCGTGCTCACGGGGTAGGCGCGGCGCTGGCCCAGGACGTCGTGCACGCTCTTCAGGCGGTCCGTTTCGGCGTCATACATGCCCATGGCCTTCTTGTAGAGGGCTCCGCGCACGGTCTTGATGCTCTCGCTGGCGGCGTGCTTCCATGCATTCGTCACGGTCGCGTTGCCGGGGTCCGAAGCATCGACCTCCTTGAGCCACTGCACATACGGCATGGCGGCGGTGAGATGGTGCAGGCTGAGTTCCTGGGCAATGCCGATGGGGTCGTCGCATGCGACGACGGCGCCCTTGTGCTGCGTCAGGAACTCGGCCATCTTTCGCAGCCGGGGGCCATGCGCGTCCTTGTAGAGCGGGCCGGTGATGCGTGCGATGTAGGGGCCAATCGCCATGCCGGTGACGGGGCCTGTGTCGGTGACGGCCACGCTGCCGTCGGCGCGGCGGGTCTCGTTGCGCACCTTTTCGAAATGCCGGCCGGTCCGTGCCTCCTCGTAGGTACCCCATTCGCGCTCGGCGCCGTGCACACCCATGAGTCCGTAATGCTGTTCGCTGCCCACGGTCTGTACGGCTGTGTCCTTCAGCGCCGAAAACTCCATCACCTGGCTGTTGAGCTGTCCCGGTTGGCAGGTGTCCTTCTGGCTCGTGTTGCCGCCCAGCCACCCTGCGACATCGAATTTCTGCATGTAGGTGTCGCGCTGGGGCTCGATGTCCTCGAACAGGTGCTTGGGCACGACCGGATCCGGGTGGAACATGTAGTGCAGCTCGGTGACGTTCTTCGCGTCCGCCACCCACACCATGGAGGCGTTGGCGCCGCGCACTTCCATTTCGCAGGCCGGGTTCGACTTGGCAGCCTCCGGAAACCCGACGTCGAATTGCGCCAGGTAGCCGTGGGGGTGCACGATGTAGGCAAGCCACTCGGGGTGGGCCTTGCATACGTTCTGAATCCGCACGTACAGGTAGCCCGGCCGCAGCATGCGCACGCCGTAGAGCGCCGTGCGCATGGCCACGCCGCCGGGCTGGGCCTGGAAATTTCCCGTGGGCTGCAACTGCTTGAGCGCAGCGAGCCCCTGCTCCTGCGCGCTGAAGGCGGCGGCATAACGGGTAAACAGGATCGGCAGGCCCTTGCGATCGCAGTTTCGGCAGGGGGTGGCGCAAGGCATGGACTTCAGTCTCTTCGCGAAGTGTTGGGGTTGGTCGAGATCGAGAAGGCTTGCTCGGCTTCATGCAGTGCGCTGGCAAAGCCAGGTGAAGCAACGCGGCTGTTGGCCGGCTGGTTCGTGTGATCGCGTGCCGGATGCATCAGGGCGAGCGCCTGCCGCAGCACGGCCGCATCGCGGGGCGCCGACCAGTCGCGTGCGATGAGTCGGTCATCGTAGTGGTGTGCCCTCCATGACGCGTCGACGAATTCGGATAGATCCGATTCCTGGGTCAATCCCAATGCAGCCCCTTGGCGAAGGAGGCGGGTCATCGTTTTTCCATCGGGTTGGCGTCGAATGGGAATTCGTCGCGAAGCCATGCTCAACCACAGCCGCGTACCTGTCGTCGCACTGTGCGCCGCATGCCATTGATCGAGGCGCAAAAGATGGCGCATGGTTTCGTGCCGTGGCTCTCGAGTCGCTGCCTGGGACAGGACCGGCCGGGTGGCAATGAACCATTCGGGCGAGTCTGCGCCACTGCCGGTAGGTACTTCTCCACCCGTGGCGAAGGCCTCCTCGTATGACCAAGGCCGCCAGGGTTGGCTCAATGCCCACCACCCTGTCACTGGTCCGAGCCACTGCAAGCGCTGCTCGTCGTCGAGCAGCGGCCACACGCGCTGCATGACGCGTGCATCCTGGTAGCGGAAAAGTTTGTCTTTGCCGTCGGCGGGCGAGGTCTGAAAGCCGAGGCGGGTCCAGTGCATTGCAATGCTCGCAGGCGTTGACGGACTGAAGACGACGGCGCACAACATCTGGTCCACCAGGCGGCGCTCGCTCTGCAGCCGTGCTGCGGCCAGCGCGAGTTCTATCGTGTGCAGGACAGCCTGGGTACTGGCATCGAGCGCATCGGCTACCCAGCCTTCAGGCAGTGGCACGAGGGTGGGCGCGGCTTCGGGACGTCCGCGGTAGATCTCGTCGGGGACGTCGACTCGTTCATCGGCCAACAGCGGATGGTGCTCCTGCAGGTGCTCGGCGAGCGGATTGTCTCGCCACCGTTCGAGCACCAGGAAGGCCGACAATGGTGGGGCGACGGAGGCTTGCGCAGGCGCCCCCGGCGTCTGCGCCCTGGCAAAGCCTTTTTGCAAACTGCGCAGCAGAAGCGAGGCATCCGGGTGCACGGGCAACACGCTAGCCATCAACGCGAGGCCGATGCGCCGCCCGCGGCGCCGTTGTCCTGCAGGTCGCACTTGGCTTCGTAACCCTTGGACGTTGGAAGGCTCTTCGGCCCCACCATCGAATGCGAAGCCGCATGCGCCCGCCACACCCCGTTGGTGCCGCTCTCGATGCCATCCGCATTCCACCGGGTGTAGCTGCCGCCGCCGTTGATCAGCACCTCGTCCCTGGCCGTGATGGTGATGCGGTTGGCCTCCATCTTGATGTTGAGCTTGGCCAGCGCATGGATGCTGGCCTTCATCGCCGTGATGTCGATGTCGTCCTTCGCGGCGGTCATGCGGATGCCGGCCCTGGCCGCGGACAGGCGCACCGCCTCCTTGGCGCTCACCAGGAAGCTGTTGCCGGTGGCCACGCTGGTGTGCGCGCCGCTGGTGATGGCGGTGTGCTCGCCGCTCACGATGTGGGTCGAGCCTTGCGCCGTCGTCTGGATGCCCGCGGGGCTGGCAAGCGTGAGGTGCGGGTCCTGGAACTCGGGGAAGAGGCCATGCGCCTTGTCGCCGCCGCTGCCCGCGATGGCCTCGTTCTGTGCCTTGAGTGCCTTGGCCACCTCGTCCTGGTCGCCGGCCTCGTGCGCCTTGGCTGCCTGCGCGGCCTGGCCCAGGCTCTCGTGCAGATCGCGTCCCTGCGTGAGCCGGGCGGTGGTCTCGGGCATGTCGGTGATGTGGGCCTGAGCGTTGGGACGCGCCTCGGTGCTCAGCAGCAGGCCCTTGGCGGCACGCAGCGCGCCATGGCCGTCGGTGCGCAGCTCGGCCCCCTGGCCGCGGTCGTCCTTGCGACCCGTGACGTCGTCGAGGCGCCCGACATGGCCCAGGCTCAAGCTCGTGCTCTGGTGGCCGCTCTTGAGCTGGGCCTGCACCTTGCCGCTCGAATCATCGAGAGCCAGGTGGTTGGAGCGGCTGCCGCCGAGCTCGCGGCTGCGCAGGCCGCAGAGGTGGGCCTGGCCGGGCAGCTGCCAAGCCGGCATCTCGTCGGCGTTGTGCACCCGGCCGGTGACGATCGGATGGTCGGGGTCGCCGTTGAGGAAATCGACGATCACCTCCTGCCCGATGCGCGGCAGCGCGGCCGCGCCGAAGGTGGCGCCGGCCCAGGCGGTGGACACGCGCACCCAGCAGCTCGCATTCTCGTTGCGCTGGCCGATGCGGTCCCAGTGGAACTGGACTTTGATGCGCCCGTACCTGTCGGTCCAGATCTCCTCGCCGGCCGGGCCGACCACCAACGCTGTTTGCGGCCCCTCGGTCCACGGCTTGGCCGTGGTGCGCGGAGGACGCCAGGCATAGCTCGTGGGTTGGGCCTCGAAGGCGAAGCGCTGGACCGAGCCCTCGGAGGCGTTCGTGCCTTCGCTGGCCTGCAGGTTCTCCTGCAGGTCGTAGTCCACGGCCAGCAGCAGGTGCTCCTTGTTCTGATCTTCACGGGGGTGATGCGTGAGCGTGAAGGTGCAGCCCGGGGCCAGATCGCGCCGGTTGGCACGGCCTGTGACCCGGCTGCGCTGGCTCAGCTGTTCTTCAGTGCGGATGCGCGCGTAGGTCTCGCCGTCGTCATGCTGGGTAAAGCCGCCGGGCCATTGGTAGCGCTCGAAGGCGTCGTGGTCGTGTCCGGGCGGCATTTGCCGCAGGTGCGACAGCTCGGCCCGGGGCTTCTCGAAGTCGTAGTCGTCGTTGAAATAGTGGCCCGGGCGCACCTCATCCGAGGACGCCCATTCGTAGATGCGTTCGCTGGCCTCCAGCCCGCCGGTCATGCCGGCCTTCTCGTGCGGGTGGTAGCGCACGGTTTCCCCGCCGGGCAAGGGGGCGTGCGAGCTGGCGATGTCGTCGGCGAAGACGAGCACGTGCTGCTCGGCCTCGTGGCGGAAGTAGTAATAGATGCCTTCGTGCTCGCACAGGCGGGACACAAAGGAAAAGTCGTCCTCGCGGTACTGCACGCAGTAGTTCCAGGTGCGGTAGCTGCGGCTGAGCTTCTGCTCGAGGGGGTAACCGTAGCGCCCGAGCACGGCCGCAACGATCTCGGGCACGGTCTGGTCCTGGAACACCCTGAAATCGCTGCGGCGCGTGGCGAGCCACAGCCAGGGGCGCAGGCGCATGCCGTAGAAGGCCTGGCGGTCGTCCTGCCGCGCAAGGCCGAAGCGGGTGACGAGGCCGCCCAGGTGGCGCACGCCGCCGCGCTCGGTTTCCATCACGACGGTGGCGGGCTGGCCGAGCAGGGCCTTCGCGTCGATGGCGTTGTGGCGCCCGAGCAGCTCGAGGTCGAACGCGTACAGCTGGCTGAGCGCCTCGCGGCCCGCCAGGCGATGGAATTGCAGGGCTCCGCCCAGCGGCGTCTGGAGGGTGACGCGGCGGCTCACGGATTGCATCTCCACGGGATCGACAAGATCGCCGGGGACGCGACGGACGATGTCGCAATGGCGTTTTTCACGCGGACTCCCTGCAGACTTTTTGTTGATTACTTTTTGCTTAAGAGGGCGATGTGGCCGCTCTCGATGCGTCGTCGTCGTGCGCTGCGACAAGACGTTTCAAGCGACCGCAATTATGCGATTTCAATGCGTGGCAAGGCGCGAGTCTTCTTTCGCTTTTTGGGGATTTTGTTGCAGTTGCACCAGCGATTTGAATTGCGCAGCAATTGCACTCATACGACGTATGTAGTCAATGGATTCCGGTCCACTTTTTATTCAAACAAAAGAACTCCTAGCCGTGCTCCGCCGCACGCGCCAGTTGCGACAGTCGCTTGACCAGCGGCTCGAAGAGCTCCGCCGAGGTGTTGCCGTAGCCCAGCACCAGCCCGTTGTCCGAGGGCCGCGGCCGGATCGCAAAGCCCGACAGCGCGGCGGGCGCGAGCCGGTAGCGCAGCGCATCGGCCGCGATGCGGCGGTCGTCGAAGCGCGGCGGCAGCCGCACCGTGAGGTGCAGTCCGCAATGGCCGCCGTCGATCTCGTGCGGTACCTTGAAATGCCTGTCGAGCGCCGCCCGCAGCGCCTGTTGCCGCTCGCGATAGAGGCGCCGCATGCGGCCCAGGTGCCGGCTGAACTGGCCGCTCTCGATGAAGTCGGCCATCGCGAGCTGCGCGTGGCGGTGCCCGCCGCGCAGCATCTCCTCGAGCGGCTGCTGCACCGCGGCCATGAGCGCCGCGGGCAGCACCACGAAGCCCAGCCGCAGCGACGGAAACATCGTCTTGCTGAAGGTGCCCACGTACAGCACCGGTGCATCGTCCACCAGGCCCTGCATCGCGCCGATGGGTTCGCCGGTGTGGCGGAACTCGCTGTCGTAGTCGTCCTCGATGATCCACGCGCCATGCCGGCGCGCCTGCGCGATCAGCGCGAGGCGGCGCGCGATGCTCAGCACCGCACCGGCCGGGTACTGGTGCGAAGGCGTGGTGTAGACCAGCCGGGGCGGGTGCCTGTGCCAGTCGCGTTCGCTCGCGCACAGGCCTTCGGCATCGACGCGCATCGGCACGATGCGCATGTCGCCGGCGTGCATGGCCGCCTTCGCGCCGCGGTAGCCCGGGTCTTCGACCCAGCCGGTGTCGCCGGGGTTCGACAGAAGCCGCACGCACAGCGCGATGGCTTCCTGCGCGCCCTCGGCCATCACGACCTGGTGCGGCTCGCAGCGCACGCCGCGCGCAATCGCCAGGTGCCGCGCGATGGCCGCGCGCAGCGGTGGTTCGCCCAGCGGATCGCCATAGCCGAGCGTGGCGGGGCTGGCATCGCGGATCGCACGGTCGATCGCGCGCCGCCATGCGGCCGCGGGGAAGTGCGAGAGCGCGGGCATGCCGGGCCGCAGGGCGGCGTCCATCTCGGCGCGCGGCGCGCCGGGCTGGATGCGTGCGAGCCGCCGCGCAGTGGCCGGCGCAGCGCCAGATTTGACGGCGCGCATGGCCTTTGCGGACGGTGCCAGCTCGGTCACGCGCGTGCCCTGCCGGTCGGGCTGCACATAGCCTTCGGCCGCCAGGTGCTCGTAGGCTGCGGTGACGGTGTTGCGGGAAATCGAGAGGGCCTCGGCCAGCGCGCGCGAACCGGGCAGCCGGCCGCCCGGCGCAAGGCCGCCGTCGAGAATGGCGCGCTTCAGGCGCTCGTGCAGCTGGCGCTGCATCGGGCCGGCTTCGCGCTCCTTGGCCAGAGGGGATTCGAACAGTGCCGCGGCGGCAAGGTGGGGCGGGTTGCTCATGAGCGAAAACGTGGCACCATGAAATTGAACGAGCGTGGTGCTTCTGGTGGAGCCACGCAGGGCGTACTGTATCGTTCCCCGGCACTGCCGCCTCATCGCTTCCGAAAGCCTCCCATGTCAGCTCGCCATAACGAATACGGCCAACCCATCGGTCCCCTGGTGCCCGGATGGACGCCGCGCTCCCTGCCGCCGCGCCGCCCCATCGAAGGCCGGTACTGCGTGCTCGAACCGCTCGATGCCGCCAGGCACGCCGACGACCTCCACGCGGCCTACGCGCAGGCGCCCGACGGCCGCGACTGGACCTATCTGTTCGTCGAGCGGCCCATCGATCCGGCGGGCACCCGGGCCCACATCGAACGCGCCGCACAGAGCGTCGATCCGATGCACTTCGCGGTGATCGACCGGCACAGCGGCCGGGCCATCGGCACGCTCGCGCTGATGCGCATCGACCCGGCCCACGGCGCGATCGAGGTCGGCAGCGTCACTTTTTCTCCGCTGCTGAAGCAGACGCCGATGTCGACCGAAGCGCAGTACCTGCTGATGAAGCTCGCCTTCGACGAACTCGGCTACCGGCGCTACGAATGGAAGTGCGACAACTTCAACGAACCATCGAAGCGCGCAGCCGCGCGCCTGGGGTTCCAGTTCGAGGGCGTCTTCCGGCAGGCGGTGGTCTACAAGGGCCGCAGCCGCGACACCGCGTGGTTCTCGATCACCGACGGCGAGTGGCCGATGCTGCGCACGGCCTTCGAGCGCTGGCTCGCGCCCGCGAACTTCGATGCCGAGGGCCGGCAGCGCATGGCGCTCGACCGCTTCAGGCTGCCGCGCGGCTGAGGGCGGTCAGTCCGGCTTGCCGGGCTTTTGCGACTGCTCGCACTTCACCTGGATCAGCTCGCGCTCGTCCAGCGTGGCGCCGATGCGCACCGCGCTCAGGCAGCCGCCCCAGACGCAGCCGGTGTCGGTGGAGAGCAGGTCGGGCCGCGAGAGCCAGCCCAGCGTGGACCAGTGGCCGAAGGCGATGGTGGCATTGGCGGTCTTGCGGCCGGGCACGTCGAACCAGGGCATGAAGCCCTCGGGGCCGGGCAGCATGCCGTCCTTGTTCTCGAACTCCATCACGCCCTCGGCGGTGCAAAAGCGCAGCCGCGTGAGCGCGTTCACGATGGCGCGCAGCCGCGCGCTGCCGCTGAGCGTGTCGCTCCATTGCGCGGGCTCGTTGCCGTACATGCCAAGCAGGAATTCACCCAGCGCCGGGCCGCGCAGCACCGATTCGACCTCCGCCGCCAGCGCGAGCGTGTCGCCGACCGTCCACTGCGGCAGCACGCCGGCGTGCACCATGAGCAGGTCGCCGCCGTCGATCTGCATGTGCAGCGCCATGTGCTGCTGGCGCACCCATTCGAGCATGGCCTCGCTGTCGGGCGCTTCGAGCAGGCCGGCCAGCGTGTCCTTGCGGCTGGACTTGCGCGCGCCGTGCGCCACGCCCAGCAGGTGCAGGTCGTGGTTGCCGAGCAGGCTCAGCGCCGAGGCGCCGTAGCCCTGCACGCGTCGCAGCACGGCGGCCGAATCGGGACCCCGGTTGACCAGGTCGCCCAGCAGCACGATGGTGTCGCGGCTGGGTGAAAAACCGATCTTGTCGAGCAGTTTCTGGAGGGCGGCGTCGCAGCCCTGGATATCGCCGATCAAGTAAAGTGCCATGTCCTCATTTTCACCCCCCGTTCATGGATGTTCTCCTGCTGGCCTTGCTGACCACGCTGAATGCGTTGTTCGCGATGTCCGAAATGGCCCTTTCAACCAGCCGGCGTGCGCGCCTGGCAGCGCTGGCCGAGACGGGCGATACCGGGGCGGAGGCCGCGCTGCGGCTGATGGAGGAGCCGACCCACTTCCTTTCCACCGTTCAGATCGGCATCACCTCGATCGGCATGCTCAGCGGCATCGTGGGCGAGGCTGCATTTGCGGCGCCGCTCGCGGCCTGGATGGAGAACCTGGGGCTGGGCCGCGGCACGGCCAGCGTGGTGTCCACCGCGGTGGTGGTGACCGGCATCACCTTCTTCACCATCATCTTCGGCGAGCTGGTGCCCAAGCGGATCGGCCAGCTCTACCCGGAACCCGTGGCGCGCTGGGTGTCGCGCCCGATGCGCGGGCTCGCCAAGGGCGCCAAGCCGTTCGTCTGGCTGCTGGCAGGAGCCACGGCCACCGTGCTGAAGCTGCTGCGCATCGACGCCAACGCCGCGCGCTCCATGACCGAGGAGGAAATCTCGGCCAGCCTGGAAGAGGGCGTGGACGCCGGCGTGATCGAGCAGCACGAGCACCAGATGGTGCGCAACGTGTTCCACCTGGACGACCGGCGGCTGTCGTCGCTGATGATCCCGCGCGCCGACATCGAATGGCTCGACGCCTCCGATACCGTGGCCGAGGCGCTGCAGAAGGTGGCAGACGCGGGCGCGCTCAACCTGGTGCATTCCTGGTACCCCGTGTGCCGCAACTCGCTCGACGACGTGGTCGGCGTGATCAGCGTGGCTCACCTGCTGCGCCTTGGCACCGGCCATGTCGGCGTGCTGGGCCAGGAGGCCGCGCCCGCCGTGTTCGTGCCCGAGACGCTCACCGGCATGGAACTGCTGGAGCAGTTCCGCGAACGCGGCGGCCGGCTGGTGTTCGTGGTCGACGAATACGGCGTGGTGCAGGGCCTCATGACGCCGCGCGACATGCTCGAAGCCATCACTGGCGAACTGCAGCCCGGCACGCTGACCGATGCCTGGGCGCGCGAGCGGCCTGATGGCGTGTGGGAGCTCGACGGCCTGATGCCGGTGTCGGAGCTGCGCGCGAGGCTCGGCATCCGCGAGTTGCCGGAAGAGGAGCGCGGGCGCTACAACACCGTAGCCGGCCTGCTGATGGCCGTCTCCGGCCACCTGCCCAAGACCGGCGAAGTCATCGACTGCGCGGGCTGGCATTTCGAGATCGCCGCGCTCGAAGGGCGCCGCATCGACCGGGTGCTGGCCATGGCCGACAAGTCGGCGTCGCGGGACGACTAGGACCCGTTCACCAGATCAGAAATCCGAAGCTCACGCACACCATGAACCCCACCGAAGACATCTACACCGAGCCGAACGCCGACCCCGACACGCTCGCCAACCTCGGGCCGCTGCGCGCCATGGCCGGCATCTGGGAGGGCAGCCGCGGCGTGGACGTCAAGCCCAAGCGCGAAGGCCCCAAGACGCAGGTCTACGTCGAGCGCTACGAGCTGCAGCCGATCGATCCGCAGACCAACGGCCCCCAGCTGCTGTACGGCCTGCGCTACCACACCTACATCCACAAGCCCGGCCTCACCAAGATGTACCACGACCAGGTGGGCTACTGGCTCTGGGAGCCGGCTACCGGCACGGTGCTGCACACGCTGGCCATTCCTCGCGGGCAGGTGGCCATGGCAAGCGGCCATGCCAAGGCGGACGACACGCGCTTCACGCTCAGCGCCGAGCGCGGCAGCCTGGTGAACGGCATCGTCTCGAACCCCTTCATCGAGCACGCCTTCACCACGCTGGCGTGGAACATCACGGTGACCATCAATGCCGATGGCACCTGGTCCTACGACCAGGACACCGTGATGCAGATCCAGGGCCAGGCCGAGCCCTTCCATCACACCGACCGCAACACGCTGACGCGTGTCGAGGGGCCGGGGCTCAATCCGTTGGCGATGCCCGATGCGCCGGCCGCCGCAGCGGTGCAGCGAAAGTAGCCGCACCGCCGGGCGCAGGCCCCGCGCTCACCAGCGGATCTTCAGGCCCACGCTGCCGTTCAGGCCGCTCTTCATGCGCGCGCCGCCGCCCGAGGCCCAGAACTTGCCGACCTCGCCATACAGGCTCATGTTCTGCGTGAGCTGCAGCGTGGCGCCCGCCGCCAGTTCGGTGCTCGTGCCGCCGGTGCGCGTGGCAATGTCGGTGTAGGCCGCCGGGCCGATGAAGCGCGTGACGTCCGCGCCGCTGCTGCTGCGGTAGAGGTTCAGCCGCGCATAGGGCTGCAGCGGCCCGGCGCTGGTGGTCATCTCGCCCTTGACCCGCACGCCGGCGCGCACCAGCCAGCCGCTGTGGCTGTGCTGCTGCACCATGGCGCCGATGATGCCGGCGTCGTCCAGGCTCACGCGCTGATGCACCAGCTGCAGCTGCGGCTCGACGATCCATTCCGGCGAGATGCGAAAGCCCTGGCCCACCTCCACGGAAGCCAGCAGGCTGTGGCCCTTGCCCGAGCCGGCCGAGCCCAGTGTCGTGGCCGCGGTGTAGCGGTGGCGGCCGGCCTGCAGCACGCCGTCCACGTACAGGCCGCTGTCGTTCTTCCAGGTGGCGTAGGCGCCCAGGTACTGGCTGCGCAGGTCGCTGGAGCCGACCCCATAGCCCTGCACGCCGCGGGCAAAGCCGTTCACGCGCATGTCGCCCTCAAGCTGGCCGATATAGATGCCGACGCGCCAGTTGGGATTGGCCCACAGGTCGTTGCCGGCCTGGAAGCCCGTCAGGCGCCCCTCGCTGGTGGGGCTCACGGTGCCGCCCTGGCCGATGGTGCGGTCCATGCTGATGATGCGGGCCCAGCCCTGGCGGTAGCCCTGCTCGGGCGTGGCCGTGGCAAGCCCGGCCGCGCCGTCGTCGCCCACGCGCTGGTGGAGGTTGCCCACCATGGCCAGGTTGGACTGGCGGAACTGCTCGGGCAGTGCTGCGTACAGCGGGACTTCGGCACGGTAGGTGGGCACCGTCACGCCGACCGCGGTGGGCGGGGTGTTGCCGTCGCTGCTGCGCGGGGTGCCACCGTCGTCCGGCGCCGGCGCCGGCGCAGGCGCAGGTGCAGGCGGTGCCGGTGGTGCCGGTGGTGCCGGTGGTGCGGGTGGCGCAGGCGGCCCCGGTGGTGCAGGTGGCGGAGGCGGTGGGGGGGGAGGCGGAGGAGGTGGAGGAGGGGGCGGCGGAGGCGCGACGATGATGCCGGAGCGCAGGTACCAGTTCTCGCCCGCGCCACTCGCGTCGGCGGCGTGCAGCCGGTACTCGTAGGCGCCGGCGTCGACGTGGCCGCCTGCCAGGCGGAAGGCGTCGCGCGTGGTCTGCGCCGTGGTGGTGGCGCCGTTCATCGCGGTCACCACTTCGATGCCGTTGCCGATGGTCAGCGCGCCCAGGCCGCCCAGGTTGGTGATCTGTATGTTGGTGCTGCCGCTGGCAATGGCGGTGCAGCCGCTGAGGATCAGCCGGTCGCTCAGGCTGGCGCTGGTGCCCAGCGCCGTGCCCAGGCGCAGCGTGCCGTCGTTGCCGACCCAGGGGCCGCGCACCGTCAGGGTGGCGCCGGGCGTGCCGCTCAGCAGCGAGACGATGCCGCTGTTGGCCATCGACCCGATGGTCTGGCTGTGGCCCGCCAGGTCGAGCGTGGCGCCCGCGTTGACCGTGAAGGCGCTCGCGCTGCTGAAGGTGTCGGCCGCGCCGGCGCGCAGGGTGCCGGTTGCGACGTTGGTGGCTCCGGTGTTCGTGTTGGTGCCGCTCAGGGTCAGCGTGCCTGCGCCCACCTTCACCAGGTCGCCGGTGCCCGAGATCGGGCCTGACCAGCCCATGCCGTGGCCGTTGGTGTCGATGGTGCCCGTGCCGCCCAGCAGCAGTGCGTTGTTCAGGCTCAGGCCGTCGGCTCCCGCGATCACGCTGGCGCTGGCACCGCTTCCGATGGCAATGGCGCCCAGCATCGACGAGCCCGTGTTCACCGTCAGGCTGTTGCTGCCGCCGGTGAACGACACGGCCGATGCGCGCGTGGCGCCGTCGCCGCCAAGGCCGCCTGAAATGGTGCCGCTGTTGGCGATGTTCAGGTTGGCGCCTGCGATGCCGGCGCCGCCGGCGCCGTGCGCACCGCTTGCGCCGCCGTTGCTGTTGGCCCCGCCGGTGCCGCCTGCGCCACCGGCGATGGTGCCGCTGTTGGCAATCGTCGCGCCGCTGCCGGTGGACAGGAGGCCCACGCCGCCGTCGCCGCCGCCGCCGGGCGCACCGGTGCCGCCCGCGCCGCCGCCGCCCGCACCGCCGGCGCCCCCCGCGCCGCCGGTGATCTGGCCGGTGTTGGTCATGACGAGGCTGCTGCCGGCCAGCGTGGCACCGGCGCCGCCCGCGCCGCCGCCGCCGCCCGAGGCATTGCTTCGGGCCGGCAGCAGTTCGGACCCGCCGGCGCCGCCTGCGCCGCCCGTGAGCGTGCCGCTGTTGCCGAAGCCGAGCCCGGGCGTTGCCGCGCCGATGAAGAATCCGCCGCCGCCACTGCCGCCGCCGCCGGCCTGCGAGTAGGCGTCGCCGCCCTTGCCGCCGGCGCCGCCGGTGGAGGTGCCGGAGGCGTCGTAGTTGCCGAGCGGGCCGATCAATGTGGACCCATAGCCGCCGGCGCCGCCGCCGCCGGCGGCCCAGTAGCCGTTGCCGCCCGCGCCGCCGCTGCCACCGGTGTAGCTGCCGGAGGAAGCGAAGGTGCTGGAGCCCATCGGAAAGCCGTGGTAGCCGCCGCCACCACCGCCGCCATAGCCGTTGCCGCTGCTGAAATCGCCGGTCTGCGATTCGCCCGCGCCGCCGTCGGCTCCCTGCAGCACGCCGGGAGAGACGATGGTGTTCGAACTGCCTGCTGCACCGCCTGCGCCTGCCGTGGCGCCTGGGAAGGCGCCCACGTCGGCGGAGGATCCCGCGGTGACGCCGGCATCGGTCGACGACCCGCCGTCGCCGCCGTGCGCGGCGATGGAGCTGTCATTGAGCCCGCCCGCGCCGCCGCCGCCATTGCTGCCGCCGGAACCGGCGTGCAGCGCGGCGCTGTCCACGGGCTGGCCGCCCGCGCCGCCCTCGGCCAGGGTGGAGCCGGCGCTCAGGCACAGCACCGCCATGGCAACGGCATGCAGGCCGGTCGTGCGCACATGGCCGCGTGCGATTTCGGGCGCGGCCACCCATGCGCCGAGCGCTGGATTCCAGAGGGTTCGGAATGTCTTGTTCATGGTCTTACCTTTTTCACGGCTTGTTTCCCCTAGGTGATCTGCCAACTGGCAATGCCTGCAGTCCAGGGCGGACCCAGGCCTTGCCCCGTGAAATCACTGTAGGAATTGCGCCGCCCGCGCACATGAGCGGTGCGTCCCTTCTGCGGGGAGACAAGCGTCCCGCCCGTGCGCGCCGCAACCATGACAAAGCGCCTGCCGGCCGAGGCCGGCCTGCCTCTTGTCCTACAGGCACGGCGCGGCCCAGCCGCGAGGATCGGAGGCATGAGCAAATCGATCTTTGCGTGGGTGAGCGCGGCCGCGTGCTGCGCAGCCGCCACCGCCGCGATGGCGGAGCCGGTGAAAGTGCCCCTGGACAGCGACGACAAGGGCACCGTCTACGTGGCACCCAACGTCAATTCCACCGAAACCTCGGCCTACACCAAGGGCGCGACGGTCGGCGTGCAGCGGCCCGACGGCAGCGGAAGCTACATCGGCACCGACACCTCCACGCCGCGGCCGACCTACTCGCTGGGCGCGAGCACGGGCGGCAACGTGTCGCTCACCGGCGGCGTGCTGACGGATGGCAAGAGCAACAACGGCGTGAAGGCCGGTGTGACCATCAAGTACTGATCTTCCTTTGCCGTTATCAGACGAAGGTGCCGTACACGATGAACCCGTCGTGCGTGGCCACCTTGTCGTAGAGCGCGCGCCCGGCGATGTTGGTCGTGTGCGTCTGCCAGTAGACGCGGTGTGCGCCCACGCGCTTCACATGCGCGTACACGCCTTCGACCAGTTGCCGCCCCACGCCGCGGCCGCGCTCCGAGGGCAGCGTGAACAGGTCCTGCAGGTAGCAGTTCGGCTCGATGCGCGTGGTGCTGCGGTGAAAGAGATAGTGGGTGAGGCCCACCAGCTGGCTGTCGCGCTCGGCCACCAGCGCGTGCACCGGCTCGTAGGCGTCGAAGAAGCGCTGCCAGGTGACCTGCGTGATCTCGTCGGGCAGGGCCGTGGGCCCCTCGCGCTGGTAGAAGGCGTTGTAGCCGTCCCACAGCGGCTTCCATGCGGCGTAGTCGTCGGGCGTCGGGGGGCGGATCAGGAGCGAAGAAGTCATCATGCGTCGGTGGTCTGCACGTTGAAAACATGCGATTGCAACACGGCCGGCTCAACGCGCGAAGAAATGCTCCAGTGCCTGCGTGGGCAATCGATGCCGCAGGCCGATGGCGACCACGCCGGCGCGCGCCTCCCGCGGCGGGCTGGCCTTGCGCAGCGAGCCATGGCGGCCGGCGAACTGGATCTCGGACCACTCGTCGCCGTTCGCGCCCTGGCCGGTGCGCAGCAGGCCCTTGAGCCGCAGCACGCCCGGCGGCACGTCGCGCAGCCACGCGCGCAGCAGCTCGGCGGGAATGGCGGCCGCGGGTTGCGCGCTCCAGGTCTGGAACATCGCGCCGTGGTCGGGGGCGTGGTGATGGCCGTGATCGTGGCCGTGCTCGCACCCGCCCCCGCAGGGCTCGCGGCCGGTGGCCGGCAGCGGCAGGCCCGACAGCAGCGCGAGCGGCACCGCCGACTGGGTGGCTTCGAGGCGCGGCGTGCCGGGCGCGGTGGCTTCGGCCCACGCGTTCGCTTGCGCGAGTGCGGCGGCGCTTGCGAGATCGGCCTTGTTGAGCACCACGAGATCGGCGGACTTCAACTGCCGCGCCAGCGTGTCCGCCAGCAGCACGTCGCGCGATTGCTGCGCCACCGCGGCCGCGTCGACCAGCACGATCACGCCTTCGAGGCTCAGCTCGGGCGCGGCCATGCCGATCTGCGCAATGCGCCACGGGTCCGAAACGCCGCTGGCCTCGATCACCACCGCATCGAAGGGCGTGGCCGACTCGATGACCTGCACCAGCGCGCGGCCCAGGTCGTCGCCGATCTGGCAGCACACGCAGCCGTTGGTCAGGGCCAGCGTTTCGCCGTGCGTGGCGGCGACCAGTTCCGCATCGATGTTGAGCGCGCCGAAGTCGTTCACCAGCGCCGCGATGCGCAGGCCCTGCGCCTCGCGCAGCCAGCGGTTGAGCAGCGTGGTCTTGCCCGCGCCCAGGAAGCCGCCGATGACGGTGAGCGGCAGGCGCCTGTTCTCTTGCGTCACGCGATGCTCAACTTCTTTGCGCCTCGAACACGCGGCCCGACAGCACCGTGCCCCACACGCGCGCATCCTTCAGCGCCATCGGGTCCATCTCGAGCGGATCGTCTTCCAGCACGCAGAAGTCGGCGCGCTTGCCGCATTCGATGCTGCCGATCTCGCCGTCGAGCTTCAGCGTCCAGGCCGCGCCGAGCGTGATCGCGTGCAGCGCCTGCGGCACCGTGATGCGCTCCGATTCGCCGAGCAGCCGCCCCTTGGGCGTGATGCGGTTCACGGCGCACCACGCGGTGAAGAGCGGCCCGAGCGGCGTGACCGGCGCATCGGAATGGATGGCCAGCGGCACACCGGCCGCCAGCGCGCTGCCGCAGGCATCGAGCCGGTTCGCGCGGTCGGGGCCCATGGTCATTTCGTAGTGCTGGTCGCCCCAGTACCAGAGGTGGTTGGCGAACAGGTTCGCGCCGAGGCCGAGCGACGCCATGCGCCGGAACAGCGGCGCATCGATCATTTGCCCGTGCTGCAGCGTGTGGCGATGGTCGGGGCGCGGCGCGCGCGCCAGCACGCGCTCGATGGCGTCGATGGCCACCTCGCTGGCCTCGTCGCCGTTGGTGTGCGTGTGGATGGTGAGCCCCGCGCGGTGATAGGTCTCGAAGTCGGCCTCGTACTGCGCGGGTGCCGTCACCCAGATGCCGTTGGGTGCGCCGTTGAAATGCCCCGGCCAGCGCAGCCGCGCCGAGAAGCCCTGGATCGAACCGTCGAGCATCATCTTCACGAGGCCGTAGCGCAGCCGGTCGGTGCTGCGCGGCACCAGGGCCCTCACATGTTCGGCGCCCTGGGCCGCGCCGTGCGTGCCGTGGAAGGCCTGGAACGCCGGCAGGATGCGCACGCCGAAGCCCTCGTCGCGCGTCGCGTTCTCGAGCACGCCGCAGTCCTCGTCGGTGAGCTTGTTGACGAGGTCGGTCGCGGTCGTCACGCCCTGCATGCAGGCCAGGCGCGCGAAGGAGCGCACGCCGGCCTCGGTCATCGGCGCGAGCAGGCCGGCGTTGCCGATCCTGCGCAGCACCAGGAACATCGCGGCCGGCTCCTGCAGCTCGCCGGTGGGCTCGCCCGCCATCTCGCCGGCCGCGAACTTGACCACGCCCTCGACCTCGTTGTCGCGCGTGATGCCGGCGATGCGCAGCATGGCGCTGTTGACGTTCATCAGGTGGCCGTTGGCATGGCCGATGACGACCGGCCGCGTGGCGCTGGCGCGGTCGACGTGCGCCACCGTCATGCGCTCGCCGCCGAAGTAGATGGGATCGAAGCCCCAGGCGATCAGCGGCTCGGTGTCGGGAATGCCGTCGGCCGCCATCTGCGCGGCCACTTCCCGCAGGCGCGCCACCACCTCGTCCATCGAGCGCAGGCCGCTCCACACCTTGCCCTGGGGGTCGCGCCGGTCGAACCAGCCGAGGTACGTCCAGTCCCACATGCTGCCTTCCTTGAGGTGGCAGTGGCCCTCGACCAGGCCCGGCATCAGCACCTTGCCGGCAAAGCGCTCGTCGAGCGCGAATGCGCCCCAGGCCTGCATGTCGGCGAGCGTGCCCACGGCCAGTACGCGGCCGCTGCGCACCGCCACGTGCGTGGCGTGCGGCTGCATCGGGTTCATGGTGATGATCCTGCGCGCGGGGTAGACGGTGGTGATGGGCATGCTCATGGCAGTTCAGGCATCGAAAGAGGAGGAAGGGCCGTGCCGTCGACGATGTCAACACGCCTGCAGCGTACCCAATGATCGGGCGCCACTTCGCGCAGCGGCGGCAGTTCGGCCGCGCAGGCCGGCTCGGCCACGGGACAGCGGCCGGCAAAGCGGCAGCCGGGCGGCGGGTCGATCGGGCTCGGCGGATCGCCCGAAAGCTTGATGCGGCTCGCGGCGCGGCGGCGGCCGCCGCCCACGGTCGGCACGGCCGACATCAGCGCCACGCTGTAGGGGTGCAGCGGCCGCGCGAAGAAGCTGCGGCGCGGCGCGCGCTCCACGATCTGGCCGAGGTACATCACGGCGATGTCGTCGCAGATGTGCTCCACCACCGCCATGTCGTGCGAGATGAAGAGGTAGGTCAGCCCCAGTTCGCGCTGCAGCCGCACCAGCAGGTTCAGTATCTGCGCGCGTATCGCAATGTCCAGCGCCGACACCGGCTCGTCGCACACCACCAGCTCCGGGTTGGTGGCCAGCGCGCGCGCAATGTTGATGCGCTGGCGCTGCCCGCCCGAGAACTGGTGCGGGAACAGGTGCTGCTGCTCGGGCCGCAGGCCCACGGCCTCGAACAGCTCGGCCACGCGGTGCGTGCGTTCTTCGGGTGTGCCCACCTGCATCAGCTCGAGCGGGGCGCGCACCGTGGCACCCGCGCGCTCGCGCGGATTCAGCGAGGAGAACGGGTCCTGGAAAATGATCTGCATGCGCGTGCGCGCCCGCCGCAGCGCCTCGCCCTGCAGCGCGCCCAGGTCGGTGTCGCCCAGCCGCATGCGGCCCGAGGTGACGGGCGAAAGCCGCATCACCGCGAGCGCGGTCGTGGTCTTGCCCGAGCCCGATTCGCCCACCACCGCCAGCGTGGTGCCGCGCCGGATCTCGAACGAGACACCGTCCACCGCCTTCACCACTTCCGCGGGCTTGCCCCAGCGTGCCTTGCCGCGCGCGAAGTGCACCTTGAGATCGTCGACCGAGAGCAGCGTGTCGGTCTTGCCGATGAATGTCATGCCGCCTCCTTCATGCGCGCCTGCGGCGCCTCGGCATGCAGCCAGCAGGCGGCGCCGTGCGGTGCGCCTGCGCCTGCGCCTTCTGCAGCGCCTTCGAGCGCGAGCATCGGCGGCGCCTCCGCGGCGCAGCGCGCCATCGCATGCGGGCACCGCTCGCGGAATGCGCAGCCCCGGCCCAGCTCCCAGATCGACGGCACCACGCCCGCGATCTCGGCCAGTTCAGGCCGCGCGCCGTCGCCGAAGGCCGCGCTGCTGCCGAGTTCGGGCAGGCAGTCGATCAGGCCGCGTGTGTAGGGATGGCCCGGCTGCGAAAGCACCTGTTCGGTGCTGCCCTGTTCGATCACGCGGCCCGCATACATCACCATCACGCGGTCGGCCATTTCGGCGACCGCGCCCATGTCGTGCGTGATGAGCATGATGGCCGTGCCCTTCTCGCGCTGCAGCTCGCGCAGCAGGTCGAAGATCTGGGCCTGCACCGTCACGTCGAGCGCGGTGGTGGGCTCGTCGGCAATCAGTATGTCGGGCCGGCAGGCCAGCGCCATGGCAATCATCACGCGCTGGCGCATGCCGCCCGAGAGCTGGTGCGGGTACTCGTCGACGCGCCGCTCGGGCGCCGGAATGCCCACCTGCCGCAGCATCTCGATGGCGCGCTCGCGGGCCGCCTGGGCATTCATGCCCGCATGCAGCCGCAGCGATTCACCGATCTGGTCGCCCACGGTGAACACCGGGTTCAGCGAGGTCATCGGCTCCTGGAAGATCATCGAGATGCGGTTGCCGCGCACCTCGCGCATGCGGGCATCGCTGGCCCGCACCAGGTCTTCGCCCTGGAACATCACGCGCCCGCCGCTGATGCGGCCCGGCGGCGAAGGAACGAGCCGCAGCAGCGCGAGCGCCGTCATGCTCTTGCCGCAGCCCGATTCGCCGACCACGCACAGCGTCTCGCCGCTGCGGATCTCGAAGTCGACGCCGTTGAGCACCAGCGCCTGGCCGCGGCGGGTCTTGAACTCGACGTGCAGGTCCTGAACCCGCAGCAGTGCGTCGTCGTTTGCCATCAGCGCTCCCTCAGCTTGGGGTTGAGGGCATCGTTGAGCCCGTCGCCGATCAGGCTCACGGCCAGCACGGTGATGAAGATGGCCGCACCCGGAAAGGCCACCGCCCACCAGCACGACAGCACGTACTGCCGGCTGGAGCCGATCATCAGACCCCAGCTCATCTGGTTGGGGTCGCCCAGACCAAGGAACGACAGCCCCGCCTCGAACAGGACCGCCGCGCCGATGGCCAGCGTGGCCGACACCACCAGCGGCGGCAGCGCGTTGGGAAGGATCACCTTCCAGATGATGCGGGCGTCGCGCGCGCCGATGGCCCGCTCGGCACGCACGAACTCCAGGCCGCGGTACTTCATGAACTCGGCGCGCGTGAGCCGCGCGGTGCCGGTCCAGCTCACGATGCCGATGGCCAGCGTGACCGTCACCAGCGTGGGCGAGAACAGCGTGACCACCACCATCGCGAACAGCAGCGCGGGCAGCACCTGGAAGAACTCCGTCAGCTTCATCAGCGCCGCATCGACCTTGCCGCCGTAGTAGCCCGCGAAGGCGCCCAGCGTGATGCCGATCAGCACCGACAGCAGCGCGGCCACCGCGCCCACCAGCAGCGTGGCGCGCCCGCCGTAGATCAATGTCGTGAGCACGTCGCGGCCGAGGTAGTCGGTGCCGAGCCAGGCTTCCTCGCTGAAAGGCGGCGTGAGCGGCGCGGCCTTGATTTCGAAGGGGTCGGCTGGATGGAACCAGGGTCCGGCGATGGCCACCGCCAGCATTGCGAGCAGCATCGCCATGCCCGCAATGGCCGCGGGATTGCGCAGGAACATGCGCATCGCCTCCACGCCCGGGTGCTCGACACGCAGGGCCGGCTTCGCGGGCGCGTCAGGTGCGGCGGAAACGGAGGGCATCGTTGCAAGCTTGTTCATGAGGCCTTGATCCGCGGGTCGATGAAGCGATAGCACAGGTCGGTGAGCTGGTTCATCACCACCACCACGATGGAAGAGAAGAGCAGCACGCCGAGGATGGTCGGGTAGTCGCGCCGCAGCACCGACTCGAAGGCCAGCCGGCCGAGGCCCGGCCAGTTGAACACCGTCTCCACCAGGATCGCACCGGCCAGCACATTGCCGAACTGCAGGCCCAGTACCGTGACCACCGGCAGCAGCGCATTGCGCAGCGCATGCTTGTAGAGCACCACGCGGTCGGCCAGGCCCTTGGCGCGCGCGGTGCGGATGAAGTCGGAGCCCAGCACGTCGAGCATCGACGAGCGCGCGAGCCGGCTGTACTGCGCCAGGTACACCAGGCTCAGCGTGAGCGTGGGCAGCACGAGGTGATGCGCTACGTCTAGCACGTCCTTGAGGCCGCCGCCGGTCGAGTCGATGGAGCGCATGCCCGCCACCGGAAGAATGGGGAACACCGAGGCCAGCAATATCACCAGCATGATCCCGAGCCAGAACACCGGCGCCGCAAAGCCCACCAGAGACAGCAGCGTGATGAACTGCGACAGCCAGCCGTTCGGCTTGCGCGACGACAGCACGCCCAGCGCGGTGCCAGCAAAGAAGGCCAGCAGCACCGAACTCAGCACCAGCAGCAGCGTGGCCGGCACGCGCTCGGCGATCATGCTCGTCACGGGCAGGTTGAAGAAGTACGAGTAGCCCAGGTCCCCCCGCGCCACCTTGCCCAGGTACACGCCCAGCTGCACCGGCAGCGGCTCGTCGAGCCCGTACTGCGTGCGCAGCTGCGCCATCAGCTCGGGCGACATGCCGCCGCTGGCGCCGGCAATGGTTTCCACCGGGTCGCCCGGCGCCGCGTGCACCAGCACGAAGTTGAGCACCACCACCGCGAGCACCAGGCCCAGGGCCTGGAGCAGTCGCGAGGCGGCATAGCGCAATGTGCCCATGTCGCGCCGCCTTACTTGAGGTAGACCTCGTCCAGCGGCGACAGCGGCCCCCAGATGGTGGCCGGCACGTTGCCTACCTTCTTGCTGGTGATGGTGTGGTAGGGCACCTGGTTGATGAACTCGATCGGCAGCTCGTCGGTCACGATCTTCTGGAAGGTGGCGTAGTAGGCCTTGCGCTGGGTCGGGTCGGCCAGGCTGCCGGCGGTGTTCAGCAGCTCGTCGACCTTCGGGTTGGCGTAGGACTGCGTGTTGGTCCAGACGATGGGCTTGATGTTGGTCGACAGGTAGGTGCGGTGCACGCCGATGATCGGGTCGCCCCAGTTGAACACCAGGTCCATCGACATGTCGAAGTCGTGCGAGGCCAGCCGCTTGGCCCAGGCCGGGAAGTCGGCCGAGGCGCGCACCTCCACCGCGATGCCCACCTTCTTGAGCTGGCCGCGGATGTATTCGGCCACGTTCTTCTGCTGGTCGTCGGCACCCGGCAGGTAGTCGATGGTGAGCTTGAAGCGCTCGCCGCCGGCGCCGGCCTTGTAGCCCGCGGCGTCGAGCATCTCGCCGGCCTTCTTGAGGTCCAGCGGATAGCGCACCAGGTCAGGCACCGCGAAGGGGCTGCTTGCCACCAGCGGGCCGTCGGACACCGTGGCAAAGCCGCCCATCAGCGCCTTGGCGATGAAGTTCTTGTCGATGGCCATGGCAATGGCCTTGCGCACCTGCACGTCCGAGAGCGGCTTCTTTGCGGTGTTGAAGGCCAGCCAGTTGAGCGCGCCGATGCCGTCGTAGCCCTTGGGCGTGAGCGACACCTTCGGGTCGTTCGCGAAGCGCTTGAGATCGGTGGGCAGCGTGGCGAAGGGCAGCATCTGCACGTCGCCGCGTTCCAGCCCGAGCACCAGGCTGGCCATGTCGGGCGTGACGTTGACGATCACCTTGTCGAGGTACGGCTTGCCGGGCAGGAAGAATTTGTCAAAGCGCTCCAGCACGATGCGCTGCGCCGGCTTGAACTCGGTCAGCCGGAACGGGCCCGAGCCGACCACGTCGGTGGTGTTGCGCGGATGGTTCTTCAGTTCCTGCCCGTCGCCATAGATGTGCTTGGGAAGAATGGGGCACAGCGCGGGCGACATCGCGAGCACGATGGCCGGGTGCGGCACGCTCATGCGGATGACGGCGGTGTAGGGGTCGGGCGTGTCCACCTTGTCGACCGGGCCGAGCATGGTGGTGAACGGATGGTTGGCCTTGATGGCCATGATCGAAAAGGCCACGTCGGCCGAGGTGACCGGCTTGCCGTCGTGGAACACCGCGTTCCTGCGCAGGTTGAGCGTGAGCGACTTGCCGTCTTCCGACAGCTTCCATGTTTCAGCGAGGTAGGGCTGCGGGTTCCACTTGTCGTCGAAGCGCAGCGGGCTCGCGAAGATCTGCGTGGAAGGCAGCGCGGTGGCAATGCCCGACTGCACCGCGCCGTTCAGGTGCCGCGGCGTCTGCGTGCTGCCGATCACCAGCGTGCCGCCGCGCCTGGGCTCCTCGGCGGCGGAGGCGGGCAGCGGCAGGAGGGTGCTCGCGGTCATCAGCGCGGCCGAGAGCAAAGTGGCGCGGCGCGCAAGGCGGAGAAGGGGCATGGCAGGACCTCTGAAGTTCGACACAAGGCAGGCGGACGGATTGATTCGGCCCGTGGGCCTTGCGCTCGAAGATAGGCGCTTGCCCCGTGCACGCGAAGAGCCAGCCGCGCGCGACCTGCAGGGCCAGAAGCCACGGGTTTGCCCCGTTGTGTAGCGGTGCGATGCGCCACTTCGGTGAATGCGCACCGCAGATGCTGCTACTTCTCGTCGCGCAGCCAGTACCACTTGTAGAGCATGCGCTGGCCGATGCGGCGAAACGGCGCGAAGGCGGGCGATTCCACCAGTCCCAGCACATTGGGAAAGGGCAGCGCAGACTTGTAGATGGGAAGCTCGAACACGTCCTTGCCCGTGTCCTTGCCGGCCACGCGCTCGGCCAGCCGCTTGCCGGCCCAGGTCGAGAAGGACACGCCGTTGCCGCCGTAGCCCACCGCATACCAGATCTTCCTGTCCGCCTCGGGCTGCGTGATGCGCGGCATCATGTCGTGGCTCATGTCGACCCAGCCCCACCAGGAGTAGTCGATGCGGATGCCCGCGAGCGGCGGGAACTTGCGCGCGATGGCATCGGTGAGCAGCTTCAGGTGCACCGGGTGCTCGGCGTCGGCGCCGCTCACCGAGCTGCGGCTGCCGATCTGCAGCCGGTTGCCTTTGAGCAGCCGGTAGTAGAAGCGCAGCGTGCGCGTGTCGGTCAGGAAGGTCAGCGACCTGAAGTTGGTGGCCTGCATCTCGGCCTCGGTGAGCGGCCGCGTGACCACCGAGTTGGAGAGGATCGGCATGATGCGGTTCTTCAGGAGCGGGCTCAGCGCCTGCCCGGTGTAGCCGCCGGTGCACACCGCCACGCGGCGTGCGCGCACCACGCCGCCGGGCGTGCGCAGGTGGTGCACGCCGTCGATGGTCTGCCAGCCCTGCACGGGGCTCGAGGTGTGCACCTTCACGCCCAGCGCACGGGCCCGGCGCATCAGGCCGAAGGTGAACTTCAGCGGATGGATGCCCACGCCTTCGGGCTCGAACATGGCACCGGCCGCCTCGCGCTCGTCGCAGTAGTCGCGCCGCACCTCTTCGGCCGTCAGCATGCGCGTGGCGTAGCCGAACTGCTCGCGCATCACGCGCGCCTCGGCTTCGAGCACCGCGAGCTTTTCGGGCCGGTGCGCCAGATAGAGATGGCCGCCGTCGAAGGCGTCGCAGTCGATCTGCGTCGTGAGCTGCTTGAAGTTCTCGAAGCCGCCGCGGATCTCGGCGTCGAGGCGCCTGGCGGTGTCGAGGCCCCAGCGCTGGATCCACTGCGAGCGCTTGAGCCGGCCGCTGGCGTTCTGCCCCTGGCCGCCGCTGCGGCTGGAGCAGCCCCACGACGCCTGGTTGGCTTCGAGCACCGTGGCCTGGATGCCGTGCTCCTGTGCCAGGTAGAGCGCGGTCGACATGCCGGTGGCGCCCGAGCCGATGATGGCCACGTCCACATCGATGTCGCGCACGAGCGGGCCGTCGTCCTCGGGCGGCGTGCCGGCGCTGGCCACCCACCAGGTGGGCGCATAGGCGCGGCCCGCGCCGGGATCGGGCGCGACCAGGGGGTCGTAGCGCGGGTCGTAGGGCCGGGCCGCGGGCTGTTGCTGCGGTTGCGAGGCGGAGAAGGATGCGGTGCCGGACAGGGTCATGATGCGGAGGCTCCGGTACAGCGGGCCTAGCGGGCCGCCGGCAGGTTGGGCCGGGCCTTGCGGAACACGTTCTTCAGGTGGATCTTTGCGCCCCTGAAGGTGAAGACGTCGATGCCATCGGTCTCGATGCGGCTGCCGTCGGCCGCGGTGCCCGTGAAGGTCCACTGCGAGGTGCCGAAATCGCCGTGCACGAAATGCCGGCCATTGATCCACTGCGCATCGGGCACCGCCTGCCATGCCGCCGCGAAGGCCTTGCGCACCGCCTCGGTGCCCACGTGGCGGGTGCCGCAGGCGTCGGGGCCGGCGGCTGTCTGGAAGATGCAGTCGGCGGTCATGAAGCCCATCAGCGCGTCGATGTCGTGGCGGTTCCAGGCGTCGCTGAACGCGGCGAGGGTGTCGGTGGTCACGGAAGTGGAGGAAGGCATTGCGGTCACGCGGAAACTCCGGAAATTGATGCGGCAAGCGTAGGCAGCCGCCTGCCGGCGCGATAGGGCCAGTTGGGAAGATTCGACCGAGCCAGAGCACCACGAACCGTATGCGCTGCCCTAAACTGCGGCGCACCATGCCCCCGAATCCGCGAGCCACCCAGTGGGCGCAGCTCTTCGCGCTGCCCGATCAACCGGCGCTGCCGCTGCAGGCCCGTCTGCGCGCCGCCGTGGTGCAGGCCATTCTTGAAGAACACCTGTCGCCCGGCGCACCGCTGCCTTCGTCGCGCGAGCTTGCAGCCCTGCTGGGGCTGAGCCGCAACACCGTGACCTCGGCCTACCTGCAACTGATCGACGAAGGCTTTCTGGAAGCGCGTCCGCGCAGCGGAGTGTTCGTGGCGCACGATGCCCGTCCGCTGTCAGCCGTGCACGCCGAGCCGCTGGTGGGCCGCAGCGGCCAGGCGAGTCAGCCGCCCGACTGGTCGAATCGCGTGCTGCGTTCGCTGGTCGACAAGCCCACGCTGTCGAAGCCCGACCGGTGGCGCGACTATCCGTACCCTTTTGTCTACGGCAACTACGACCCGCAGCTGTTTCCCACCGAAGACTTCCGCGAGTGCTGCGCCCGCAGCCTGGCGCGCTCGCAGCTGCCGCACTGGACGCCGGATTTCGAGACCGACGACGTGCCCGACCTGATCGAGCAGATCCGCACGCGCCTCTTGCCCAAGCGCGGGGTATTTGCGCTCAAGGAAGAGATCCTGGTGACGATGGGCGCGCAGCATGCCTACTACCTGCTGGCCGAGGCGCTGTTCGACGAGCGGACGCGCGTGGGGTTGGAGGAGCCGGGCCATCCGCATGCGCGCAACAGCTTCTCGCTGCGGCAGCCGAAGTGGGTGGAGGTGGATGTCGATGAAGACGGGCTGGTGGTCGATGCGCTGCCGGCGGCAGACTACCTGTTCGTGACGCCCTCGCACCAAAGCCCCACCACCGCGACGCTGAGCCTGGAACGCCGGCAGTGGCTGCTGCGCAAGGCCGAGCTGCAGGACTTCGTGATCATCGAGGACGACTACGAGGCGGAGAACCTGTACGAAGGCACGCCCATGCCCGCGCTCAAGAGCCTGGACAAGACGGGGCGGGTGATCTACGTGGGGTCGGTGTCGAAGAGTTTGTCGCCGGCCTTGCGGCTGGGCTTCATCGTGGCGCCGCGTGCGTTGATCAAGGAGTTGCGCGTGATCCGGCATGCGATGGTGCGGCATCCGAGCGCATTCCTGCAGCATGCATATGCACTGTTTCTCTCGCTGGGGCACCACGAGTCGCATGCGCGGCGGGTGAACCATGCGATGCAGGAGCGGCTCGTGCTGGCCGCTCAGGCGCTGCGCGAGCACCTGCCCGATTTCGAGTTCCGGCTGCCTTCGGGCGGAGCTTCGATCTGGGTGCAGGCGCCGACGTGGGTGGATGCGACGGAGCTGTCGTTGATGGCACGCAGCCATGGGGTGCTGATCGAAGCGGGCGACGTGTTCTTTGCGAAACCGCCCTATCCGTGTCCGTTCTTTCGACTGCGGTTGTCGTCCATTGCGGCTTCGCAGATTCCTTTGGGGATTCAGGCCTTGGGGATGGCTGTTGAGGAGTTGGCGTTGGCTCGAGGGGAGGTGAGGGCGCATTGAGTTCCGGGGCCGGGTCTCGCCCCGGCGGGCGACCTACTTTTCTTTGCTTCGCCAAAGAAAAGTAGGCAAAAGAAAGGCGACCCCACTGTCTGCGACCCCTTCGCTGCGCTACGGGGCAACCTGCGGTGCTCACGTTTCGCGGGGTCTCGCCCAAACTCGCTCCGCTCAAACAAGGGCGAGCCCTGATCCGCGAAACGCTGCGCTCCTCGGCGCATACAGAGGGGAGTGGAAACCGAACGGGCCTTTGCTGCGCTCGGCCACCAAGCCACCGCAGGCGCTGCGCGCCTGCGGTGGTTGGCTGTGGCTGTTGGTGTTTGGGGCCGAGCGAAGCGAAGGCTGCCCGCTCCCACCCCTTCTGTATGCGCCGAGGAGCGCAGCGTTTCGCGGACAAGGGCTCGCAGCTGTTTGAGCGTAGCGAGTTCTGCGAGACCCCGCGAAACGCGAGCACCGCAGGTTGCCCGCAGCGAAGCGGAGGGACGCAGACAGCAGGGGTCGCCTTTCTTTGCTTACTTTCTTTAGCGAAGCAAAGAAAGTGAGTCGCCCGCCGGGGCGAGACCCGGCCCCCCGCCCCCCAAAAACGCACCTCCCCCGTGCACTCGCACCAGAACAAGGGTATTCACGGACAGGCTGGCTCCATGCCCGCCCCGGTGCTGGTACTTCCTGGCTGGATGCGATGAGTGCAAAGTCGCTGCGAGATTCACCTACCGGAGAAACCCGATGACCATGTCCCGCCGTCTCCCCCTGCAACTCGCCGTGCTGGCCACCACGCTGGCAGGCCTGTGCGGCACCGCTTCCGCACAGCAAGCCAAGGAACTCACCTTCGCCCACCAGGACATGCTGGTCCCCCTGCGCCTCGTGATGGAATCGGGCGAGGTCGAAAAAGCCACCGGCTACAAGATCAACTGGCGCATGTTCTCCGGCGGCGGCGACGTGATCCGGGCCATGGCGTCGGGCGACGTGCAGATGGGCGAAACCGGCTCCAGCCCGCTCACGGCCGCGGCCAGCCAGGGGCAGGACATCAAGCTGTTCTGGATCTCGGCCGACATCGCCAACGCCGAGGCGCTCATCGCGCGCAATGCGTCGGGCATCAACAGCATGAAGGACCTGGCCGGCAAGAAGGTGGCCACGCCTTTCGTCTCGACCGCGCACTACCAGCTCATGGCCGGCATGAAGATGGACGGCGTCGATCCCAAGAGCGTCAACGTGATGAACATGCGCCCGCCCGAGATCGCGGCGGCCTGGGAGCGCGGCGACATCGACGCCACCTTCATCTGGGACCCCGTGCTCTCCAAGATCAAGGGCACGGGCAAGACCATCGCCACCTCGGGCAGCATCGGCAAGCGCGGCGCGCCCACCTTCGAAGGCATCGTGGTCAACGCCAAGTGGGCCGCGGCCAACGAGCCGTTCATGATCGCCTTCGTGAAGGCGCTCAACCGCGCGAACGAGGAATACAAGGCCAGCGGCAAGAGCTGGACGCCCGATTCGCCGCAGACCAAGGCGATGGCCAAGTGGACCAAGGCCGATCCGAAGGACGTGTCGGCGGCGATGTCGCTCTACACCTTCCCGACCATGGCCGAGCAGGTCTCGCCCACGTGGCTGGGCGGCGGCGCGGCCAAGGCGATGGCAGGCACGGCGGCGTTCCTGAAGGAGCAGGGCCGGGTGCAGGAGGTCAAGCCCGACTACAGCGCCTTCGTGACCACGGCCTACGTCGAGAAAGCCATGGGGAAGTAAGCCGCATGCCCACGCTCGACATCCGCGACCTCACGGTCAACTACGCCGTCAAGGGCGGCACCCTGCAGGCGCTGGCCCCGGTCAACCTCACGATGCGCGACGGCGATTTCGTCGTGGCGCTCGGCGCCTCGGGCTGCGGCAAGACCACGCTGCTCAACAGCATTGCGGGTTTCCTGCCGCCTTCCACCGGCCAGATCCTGCTCGACGGCAAACCCGTGGTCGGTCCCGGCGCCGACCGCGGCGTGGTGTTCCAGAAGCATGCGCTGATGCCCTGGCTCAACGTGCGCGACAACGTGGCGCTGGGCCTGCGCCTGGCCGGCGCCGGCAAGGCCGACCGCGACCGCGTCGCGGAAGAAAAGCTCGCGCTGGTCGGCCTGCAGCAATACGCGGAGCGCGCGGTGTACGAACTCTCGGGCGGCATGCAGCAGCGCGTGGGCATTGCGCGCGCGCTGGCCAGCGACCCGGCTGTGCTGCTCATGGATGAGCCCATGGGCGCGCTCGACGCGTTCACGCGCGAGCAGGTGCAGGAGATCCTGCTCAAGGCCTGGTCCAAGTCGAACAAGATGGTGTTCTTCATCACCCATTCGGTCGAGGAAGCACTGTTCCTGGCCACGCGGCTGATCGTGATGAGCCCGAGCCCGGGGCGCATTTCGCACGTGTACGACGAGGTTCCGTTCTCGCGCCAGTTCCTGTCGCATGGCGACTCGCGCAAGGTGAAGTCGGAGCCCGAATTCATCCGCATGCGCGAAGAGGTTCTTTCGATCATTCATCATCGCGAGGCTGCACATGCCTGAGGCCACCATCGCAACGCCTGTCGCCATGACACCGCCCTCCAAGCCTGCCGCACCGCCGCCTCCACCGGCCGGCGCCAAGCTCAAGACCAGCGCCTTCAAGGTGCCGGGCGAGGGCTCGAGCGTGACCATCAGCGTGGTCACGGTGGTGGCGCTGGTCGCGCTGTGGTTCCTCGTGACCAACATGGGCTGGGTCAAGCCGCTGTTCCTGCCGACGCCGCAGGCGGTGTTCCAGCAGTTCTACGAATATCTCACGGGCCAGGCCAACGACAAGCCGCTGTGGCAGCACTTCCTCGCGAGCATGTTCCGCGTGTTCTCGGCCTTCCTGCTGGCCTGCGCCACGGCCATTCCGGTGGGCATTGCGATGGGCATGAGCCGCTTCTGGCGTGGCATCTTCGATCCGCCGCTGGAGTTCTACCGGCCGTTGCCGCCGCTGGCCTACCTGCCGCTGATCATCATCTGGTTCGGCATCGACGAGCTGCCCAAGGTGCTGCTGATCTTTTTGAGCTGCTTCGCGCCGCTGGCGCTGGCCGCGCGCTCGGGCATGCGCAGCGCGTCGCAGGAACAGATCAACGCCGCGTATTCGATGGGCGCCAGCTACATGCAGGTGATCCGGCACGTCATATTGCCCTCGGCGCTGCCCGACATCCTGGTGGGCATGCGCATTGCCATCGGCTTCGGCTGGACCACGCTGGTGGCCGCCGAGATGGTGGCGGCCAACATGGGCCTGGGCCAGATGGTGCTGAACGCGTCGAACTTCCTGCGCACCGACATCGTCATCATGGGCATCATCGTCATCGGCGTGGTGGCCTATCTGTTCGACCTGCTGATGCGGTGGCTCGAGCGGCGTCTGGTGCCTTGGAAAGGGCGCATGTAGCAGCAGCAGAAGAAGGAGAAGCCAGCACCTGCAATGCGGGCGGCAGCGGCGGCATCGCGGGCGGATTGCCGTGCCGGACCATCGACTGCTCCAGAAAGTCGAGCATGGTGCGCATCGCGGCGCTGTTGTGGCGGCGCTGCGAGTAGGCGGCATACAGCCAGTGGTCGCTCGGCATGTGCTCGCGCAGCACCGGCACCAGCGCCCCGCGCTCCAGGTGCGACTGCGCCAGCGGCTCGGGCACGTAGGCCACGCCCGCGCCGCGCAGCGCCAGCTCGATGAGCGCGACCGCATCGTTGGCCTCCATGCGGCTGTGCACCGGCACGTCGACCGCCTTGCCGTCGGTCTCGAAGGGCAGGTGGGTGGTGGGCTTGGCCGAGTAGGTGAGCACGTCGTGGCGGCCCAGGTCTTCGGGCACCCTGGGAATGCCGCGCCGCGCCCAGTAGGCCGGGCTCGCGCAGACCACCATGTCGAACGGCACCAGCCGGCGCACGATCAGGTTCATGTCGTCGATGCGCCCGCCCGTCAGGTGGATGTCGATGCCTTCCTCGATCAGGTCGAGGTCGTCGTTGGTGAACACCAGGCTCACGTACACGTCGGGGTAGAGCTGGATGAACTCGGCGATCACGTCTGACAGCCAGCCCGCGATCAGCCCGTGCGGCGCGCTCATGCGCAGCCGCCCCTGGGGGTGCGAGCCGTGGGCCTGCAGGTCGTTGAGCGTGTTCTCGGCCATGGCCACCAGCTCGGTGCTGCGGTCGAGCAGCACCTGGCCGGCGTCCGTCAGGCTCAGCGAACGGGTGGAGCGGTTGAGCAGGCGCACGCCGCTGCGCGTCTCGAGCTCGGCCACGTAGCGGCTAACCGTGGCCTTCGACATGCCGAGCGAAATGGCTGCGCGGGAGAAGCTGCGCCGGAACGCCACTTCGCGGAATGTTTTGATGAGATCGAGGCCGTCCATGGTGGCCGCATTGTTTCAGCATCGAGGTTGGGGGCGCGGGCCGTAGGGGCATCGCCCTTTTCCCCCGGTTCGCGGATACCGGCTTCCGGCGGCTCCCGAAAGCACCCGCAGGTGTTCATCGCCGCGCACGGCGGCGGCGGTGATCGGGGCCAACCGGCCTCAGGCGGGAGTGGTCTGCGCCGGCGCCTGCAGCGGCGGCGTGCCGGTCTTGAACATGCTTGCGAGTTGCTTGCGAAACTCCGGCGTGTCGGCATGGCCGTGCACGGCCACGGCGTGCTGGACGGCGGCTTCGAGCAGTTCGCCCTCGGTGTCGGCAGAGAGCGCGACGCTGCAGTTCATCGTGCTTGGAAACTCGCGGCAGTCGATGTATTGGCGTGACATGGTGGCTCCTGGAGTGTCCTTTCGGACGTGATTCGAAGGTCAGGCCGGTCGGAAGAGGGCTGGCCGGGGCTGCCCATGCAGGCGTTAAGCCGTGTTTCGTCGATGGCCATGTGTATCCCCTGCGCCGGCAAGCGGCCTGCGCGCCCCCTGCCTGCCTATACTGCTTTGGTGGTAAAGGGCCTGCGAGCATCCTGCGTCTCGATGCGTGCGGGCGCCATACGCAGCAATGCGTATGCACCGTGAAAGGGGCATGCCATGACACACCTCTCGCGCAACGACCGTGCGGGCGCGCTTCGCCTGCTGGAGCAACTCGAGTCAGGGCATTCGCCGATGCGGCCCCATGGCACCGGCAGCAGCGGCCTGCGCGCAAGCCTCCGCATTGCCACCAGGGCGCCGGGCCGCAGCGAGTTCCGCCGCGCCGCGTGGCAGGCCGACCGCTACCGGCGCGCGGGGCTGGAGCATGCGGTGGCGGTGGCCTTCCTGTATGGGCTCGCCTGCCGCGCCGCGGCGCCGCTGCATGATGCGCCGCTGGCTGATGTACCGCTGGCCGGCCTCACGCCGCGCGAGGGCGATGTCATGCGCTGGCTCTCGCGCGGCAAGACCGACGCCGAGATCGCCGCCCTGCTGGAGATCAGCCCGCGCACCGTCCACAAGCATCTGGAGCATGTGTACGTGAAGCTGGGCGTCGAGACGCGCACCGCGGCCGTGGTGCGCGCGCTTGCCACGGGCAGGGCCTCCTGAGAGCCTGTCTGCGATCTGCTTGGGGTCGCGTTGTTCAGGGCGCAATCACGCCGACGGGGTACCTTGCTCCGCGAATGTCCTCCGGCCTGCGGCCTCCCCCTTAATTTCGCTGCGCAAGGCACCCCATCGACGTGATCGTTGGGCGGAGCAGTCGTTGAATGGCCAGCACAAGAGCCGCGCCTCTCGCGCACAGGGCATCGGGTGCTCCCCGCAGCGAAATAAAGGAGGAGGCCGCAGGCCGGGGGACATTCGCGGAGGGGAGTACCCGGTGTCCTGTGCACGCACCCCCGAACTGACCGCGCACCCGTCCCCACAGGCATCTGCATGGCCCTGAATAGATCGTGAACGGCCTCCAAGGAACAAAGGTCGCACCGGCCGCCGGCCGGCCTTCGCGGTCAGCGTGAGGCCACCGCCACCGGTGCGTCCGCCGGCGACGGCGAGCGCCCGATCATCCACGCGCACGCGGCCGACACCACGCCCGCGAACAGCACGTACAAGCAGATCTGCCACGGCTGGCCGCCGCCCGACTTGAGCAGCGCGGTCGCGATGATCGGCGTGATGCCCGAGGCAAAGATGCCCGAGAACTGGTAGACGAAGGAGATGCCGGTGTAGCGCACCTTGGCGTCGAACAGGTCGCAGAACAGCGCGGCCTCCGGCCCGTACACCGAGGCATACAGGATGCCGAACGGAATGATGATCGCGAGCCACACCAAGAGCACGCTGCCGCCGCTGTTCGTCATGAGCCAGAAGCCCGGAAACGCCGATACCGCCGTGATCAGCGAACCCCACATGTAGACCTTGCCGCGCCCCATCCGGTCGGACAGGCGGCCGAAGAAGGGAATGAAGAAGATCATCACCACGGCGGCGGCCATCACGCCCAGCAGCGCGTCGGTGCGGCTGATCTTGAGGGTGCCGGTAAGGTAGTTGATGGAGAACACGCCGAAGATGTTGAAGAACACCCCGTCGATGTAGCGCGCGCCCATGCCCTTGAGCACATTGCCCGGATAGCGCCGCAGCATGTCCATGAACGGAATGCGCAGCTCGGCGTTGCGCGCCTTCACGGCCGCGAACTCCGGCGTTTCCTGCACATGGAGCCGGATGTACATGCCCACGCCCACCATCACGCCGGAAATCAGGAACGCGATGCGCCAGCCCCAGGAAAGAAACTGCTCGTCGGTCAGCAGCCACGACAGGAGCGCCACCACGCCCGAGGCCATGCACAGGCCAATGGCCAGCCCGATCTGCGGCAGCGACGCATAGAAGCCGCGCTTGCCCTTCGGCGCGTATTCATACGCCATCAGCACCGCGCCGCCCCATTCGCCGCCCAGGCCGATGCCCTGCGCGATGCGAAGCAGCAACAGCAGCAAGGGCGCCGCGATGCCGATCTGCGCATAGGTGGGCACCAGCCCGATCAGGAAGGTGGCCACGCCCATGATCATCAGCGTGATGATGAGCATGCTCTTGCGGCCGATCTTGTCGCCGAAGTGGCCGAAGATCACGCCGCCCAGCGGCCGCGTGACAAAGCCCACCGCGAACGTGGTGTAGGCCAGCAAGGTCGACACCACCGGGTCGCTGCCCGGAAAGTAGAGCTTGTTGAACACGATGCCGGCCACCACGCCGTACAGGAAGAAGTCGTACCACTCGATGGTGGCGCCCACCAGGGCTGAAACCACCACCCTGCGAATCGCTTTCTCGTCGCTTGCGCTCATGTCGTTGTCTCCGATGTGGTTGTCGCGGCGGCTGCCGCTCATACGTCCTCTCTGATCAGGTCGACGGCCTTCTCGGCCATCATCACGGCGGGTGCGTTGGTGTTTCCCGACACCAGCGTGGGCATGGCCGAGCAGTCGATCACGCGCAGCCCGGCCACGCCGTGTACGCGCAGGCGCGCATCGACCACCGCGAGCGGGTCGCTGCCCATGCGGCAGGTGCCCGTGGGATGGAAGATGGTGGCGCCGTTGTTGCGGCAGAACTCCAGCAGGTCGGCGTCGCTCGCGGCCTCGGGGCCGGGCTTGACCTCGCGCTTCACGTAGGGCCGCATCGCGGGCGCCTCTGCAATGGCGCGCGCCGCCTTCACGCCGGCCACGGTGGTGGCGCGGTCGAGCTCGGTGGCCAGGTAGTTGGGCTGCATCTCGGGCGGCTCGGCCGCGTCGAGCGAGCGGATGCGCACGTGCCCGCGCGACTCGGGCCGCAGCTGGCACACCGACATCGTGAAGCCCGAATACGGATGCACCTTGCCGCCCGCCATGTCGGCCGACAGCGTGGCCACGTGGAACTGGATGTCGGGCGTGGCGGCCACCGGCCGGCCGTTTTCGTCCTTCAGCGCGCGCATGAAGCAGCCGCCCTGGTTGATGCCCACCGCGAGCGGGCCGGTGCGGCGCATCAGCCATTCCAGGCCCATGCTCGCCTGGCCGAACCAGGAGTTGAGCTGGTCGTTGGTGGTGATGGGCTTGCTGCACTCGTAGCCCAGCCGGATCTGCAGATGGTCCTGCAGGTTCTCGCCCACGCCCGGCAGCACCTGCACCGGCGCAATGCCCATGCGCTCGAGCAGCGCGCGCGGGCCGATGCCCGAGAGCTGCAGCAGCTGCGGCGACTGGATCGACCCGGCCGAAAGCAGCACCTCGGCGCGGCAGCGCGCGGTCTTCATCTCGCCGCCCTGGCGGTAGCTCACGCCCGCGGCGCGCCGGCCATCGAACACCAGCCGGCTGGCCAGCGCATCGGTCTCGATGCGCAGGTTGGGCCGGTGGCGCGCCGGCACCAGGTAGGCCTTGGCCGTGCTGCAGCGCCAGCCCTTGTGCGTGGTGAGCTGGTAGTAGCCCGCGCCTTCCTGCGCGGCGCCGTTGAAGTCGTCGGTGCGCGGCACGCCGATCTGCTGCGCGCCGCCGATGAAGGCCTCGATGAGTTCGTGCTTCGCTGCGATGTCCGACACCTTCAGCGGTCCGTCGCCGCCATGGAAGGCGCTCGCGCCGCGCTGGTTGCCTTCGGAGCGGATGAAGTAGGGCAGCACCTCGTCGTAGCTCCAGCCGGGGTTGCCGAGTGCGGCCCAGTGGTCGTAGTCCTCGCGCTGGCCGCGGATGTAGATCAGCCCGTTGATCGAGCTCGAGCCGCCCAGCGTCTTGCCCCGGGGCCAGTAGATGCGCCGGCCGTTCATGTTGGGGTCGGGGTCGGTCTCGAAGCGCCAGTTGTAGGTGGGGCTCCACATCGTCTTGCCGTAGCCGATGGGCAGGTGGATCCAGAGCGACCGGTCCACCGGGCCCGCTTCGAGCAGCAGGACGCGCGTGGCCGGGTCTTCGCTCAGCCGGCCGGCCAGCACGCAGCCGGCCGAACCGGCGCCGACGACGATGTAGTCGAACTCTTCATCACGCATGCAGGGCACCCGGGGAGTGGAACAATCGCTTCGCTTGCTTGCATCCTAGGTCATTGATTTTCGGAACGCAATGTTCCATTTTTAAGGTTTACCCGCATGCCACGTCCCGCGCGCCCCGCAGCCGCCGTGTCTTCGCCATCGCTTTCCGTGCCCGCCCCGGAGGAGTCCGCCTCCGGCTCGTCGGCCGAGCGCAGCCTTCGCCTGCTGGCCTTGCTGGCGAGCGAAGGCCGCGCGCTCACGCTGGCCGACCTGGCCGCGCAGCTGGGGCTGCCCAAGGGCACGGCGCACCGCATCTGCACTCAGCTGCTGGCCACCGGCTTCCTCGCGCGCGACGTGGACGAGCGCTCGTTCAGCGTCGGTCCGGCGCTGCGCAAGCTGGCTTTCGACACCCTGAACCACGGCACGGTGCGCGGCCTGCGGCATGAGGTGTTGTCCGAACTCGTGCGGCAGGTGGGCGAGACCTGCAACCTCACCACGCTCGACGGCGCCCAGGTGCTCTACCTCGACCGCGTGGAGGCGCAGTGGCCGCTGCGGCTCACGCTCGACGTGGGCTCGCACGTGCCGCTGCACTGCACCGCGAGCGGCAAGCTGTTCCTCGCGCAGATGCCGAAGAAGGAGCGCGATGCACTCATCGACCGGCTGCCGCTTGCGCGCATGACGGCCAACACGCTCGTCAAGGCCGATGCGCTGCGCACCGAATGCGATGCGATCGCCAGGCGCGGCTACTCGCGTGACTGCGAGGAATTCATCGCGGGGCTGGTGGCTGTGGCGGTGCCGGTGCGCGACGCGGCCGGGCAGGTGCGCGCGGCGCTCGCGGTGCATGCGCCGACCGCGCGCATGTCGATGGAAGAAGCGGTGAAGCGCATCGATGCGCTCAAGGCCGCCGCGCAGCGCATGGGCACGCTGCTCTGAGCCCGGGTCCTTGGCCGCGCGTGCGCCGCGTCAACGCCACTGCAGCAGCAGCGACCATGGTTGCCAGCTCATGTGGCGGTCGGTGCAGCCCGCCGCGCCGATGGTGCAGCCGGCGGGCAGGTAGCTGGGATCGAGCATCCGTGTGCCGGCCGCGAAGTCCAGCCGCCTGCGCGTGACCGACTGCAGCACGTTGCCGCCGATGGTGTCGAAGCCCCGCTCGTCGACCTTCACCACCACGTCGCAATGCATCGGCAGCGCCTCGCCGCCCGTGGCCCGCGTTGCCAGCACGGCGCCGATCCTTTCGAAGCTGTCGAGCTCCGATGCGGCGCCGCGCGTGTGGCAGGCCAGGTCGCCCACGCGCGGCGGCGTGCGCGCGAGGTCGCAGGCGCGCATCGCGTAGCGCGTCTCGCGCCCGGCCGCCTCGGCCGCGCCGGCCTGCCAGGCGGCGCCCGCGTAGTCCGCATGCGCTTCCGAGAATGCGAACTCGTCCGCGCCCAGCCCCGCCTGCTGAGCGAGCCAGCTCACGAAGGCCGCTGACCATGGCGTGTCGATGGCCGCCACGCGGTTGACCGCGGTGGCCATCGCACGCAGCTCGGCCGCGTCGAGGCCCTGGTCCGGCCCCACGCCCAGCCCCCGCAGGTGCGAGGCGCTCGCCTGGTTGAGCGCCTGCAGCAGCAACGTGCGGTCGGCCGGCCGCAGCGCGCCGAAGCGCACCAGCGAAGGCAGCGGGGTGCGGGGCTGCGCCACCGCCTCCCAGTAGCCGAGCACGCGCTGCCAGGGCGCGGGGGCGGCGAGCGCGGAGCGCGCATCCTCGGCCTCGGAACGGCCGGACTCGACGAGCCGGCCTTCGGCGTCCATCGTCTGTGCGCCGAAGGCCAAGTGCTCGCGCTGTGCGGCGGCGGCCATCGCCAAGGCGCGCGGGGGCGGCGTCCGCATTACGGTGTCCAGGCAGGCCGATTCGGCGGCGGCACCTGCCGATGCGAACAGCAGCACCGTGGCCACCGCCAGCGTGCGTGCCGGCGGCGCGGCAAAGAATGAAGAAGTCAGCATGTCGCGCGCAGCATAGCCAGGGCGGGGCCTTGCCGTGCGGAATCCTGCCGGTCAGGCCGTTGCCAGCGAGACCACCGAGCGCGCCACGCTCACCGCCGCCAGCGCCACCAGCAGGTTCAGCACATGCCGGCGGAACTGCGCGGGCGACACGCCCTTGAACGAGCGCTGGCCCCACCAGATGCCGGCCAGCATCGCGGGCGCGAGCCACAGCGCCCACTTGAGCGTGCCGGCTCCGAGCAGGTGACCCGACGATGCATGCGCGGCCGCGGGCATGAGTGCGGCGCTGGCGAGCGACACCACGTCGCTGAAGAGCAGCAGCGCGATCATGGTGGCGCGCAGCGCGGCGGGTGCCATCGCAGTGGTGCTCAGCAGCACCGCAATGGCAATGCCGCCGATGGCCGCCACGCCGTTGATGAAGCCCGAGACCAGTCCGGCCGCGAAGCGCACCGCGCGCGTGGGCACGAGCGTGGCACGCGTGCCCGCGCGCAGCAGCAGCGCGGCGGCCATCAGCAGCGCGCCGATCAGCAGGCGCAGCGGCGTCTCGGGCAGCCAGGCCAGCAACGCGACCCCGAGTGGAATGAACAGCAGGTTGCCCAGCATCAGCCAGCCGAGCCAGGGCAGGTCGACGTCGCGCGCAATGCCGCGCAGCTGGCTCAGGCTCGCGAGGATCTCGAGCATGAAGATGGCCGGCACCACGAGCGCGGGCGACACCACCAGCGAGAGCCCCGCCACCGTGACGGCCGAGAAGCCGAAGCCCGCGAAGCCGCGCACCACGCCGGCCGCGAACACCACGCAGAGGCTGTAGGCGAGCAGCGCCGGCGCCAGCGGCGGCACCAGCAGTTCCGCCGGCGTCACCGAATGACCTCCGCGCTGCGCGCTGCGGTGCGAGCCGTCTTCGGAACGGCCGGGCGGCGGCTCATGCTTCGAACAGCGGCAGCAGCTTCAGCCGTTGCACCTTTCCGGAAGGCCCGCGCGGCAGGTCCGTGACAAAGCGGTAGTGGCCCGGCGCCTTGTAGCGGCCGAGCGCCTCGGCGCTGAAGGCGCGCAGCTCGTCTTCGGTGCAGGCGCAGCCGTCGCGCAGCACGATGCACACGCCGATCTCCTGGCCGTAGTGGCGGTCGGGCACGCCCACCGCCGCGGCCTCGAGCACGGCAGGATGCCGCAGCAGCGCCTCGTCGATCTCGCGCGGGGCGATGTTCTCGCCGCCCTTGATGATCAGCTCCTTGATGCGGCCGGTCACGAAGAAGAAGCCATCGGCATCGCGGTGGCCGAGGTCGCCGGTGCGCAGCCATCCGTCGGGCGTGAAGCTCGCACGGGTGGCTTCCTCGTTCTTGTAGTAGCCGCGCATCACGTTGGGGCCGCGAATGGCCAGCTCGCCAGTGCTGCCGTCGGGCACCTCGGCCAGCGCGGCGTCGATGACGCGGGCCTCGCAGCCCGAGGCGCGGCCCACCGAGCCGAGCTTGCGCAGCGCGGGTTCGAGCGGGTTGGAGAAGGACGGCGCCGCGGTTTCGGTGAGCCCCATGGTCTCGACGATGCCGATGCCGAACTTCCGCTCGAAGGCGCGGTGGTGCTCCGGCGGCAACGCGGCCGATGCCGAGCGGCAAAAGCGGATGGCAGCGGTCTGCGCGCGCGGCGGCTCTTCGCCTTCGAGCAGGTACGAGATCATGGTGGGCACCACGTTGATCCAGCTGCACTGCGTGCCTGCCGCCTGTTCCCAGAAGCGCCCGGCCGAGAACTTCGGCGGCATCGCGAGGCTGCCGCCGTGGGCGAGCGGCGCGAGCATGGTCACGGCGAAGGCGTTGATGTGATAGAGCGGCAGCACGGCCAGCACGCGGTCGGCGGGCTGCAGCGCGTGCTCGGCGCTGATCGCATGCGCGTTGGCCGCGAGGTTGCCTTGCGTGAGCATCACGCCCTTGGGCATGCCGGTGGTGCCCGAGGTGTACATCAGCAGGGCCACGTCGCCGGCAGCAGGTGGGGCAACCTCATGCAAGGGCGTTGCCTGCGCCTCGCCCGGCAGGGCATCGGCGTCGGGGCCGGCCACCAGCATTTCGACCGGGCGGCCGATGCCTTCGAGCATCGCGCGCACGCGTGCTTCCCACTCGGGTGCGACGCAGACCACGCGGCAATCCGAATGCGCGAGCACATAGCGCATCTGCTCGGGCTGCGACAGCAGGTTGACCGGGTTCACGCACAGGCCGCCATGCATGGCGCCGAGCAGCAGGCGCAGCGTCTGCAGGCCGTTGGGCATGACCACCGACACCGTGTCGCCCGGCCGCGCGCCATGCGCGTGCAGCACCGCCGCCACCGTGCGGCAGCCGCGCGCGAGTTCGCCAAAGCCGATGCTGCTGCGCCCGCTCTCGGTGGAAAGCGCATACACCGCCTGCGGCCCTGCCGCCGCCTGCAGCTCGATCAGTTCATGAACGGTGGAGGCCGCCACATTCAGCCCGCACCGTATTCGGCGAAGAAGGCGCCGAAGATATCGTCCTCGCTGGGCACCCGTTCCGGAATCGGCCGCGACACGCGCGTGATGTTCAGGTAGTGCCGCAAGGTCATGTTGTCGGAGAAGTTGTTCTTGCCCCAGGTACCGCAGCCCATCGACAGCGAGAACGGCAGGCCGTTGTCGAAGCTGCCGCCGGTGGCAATGCAGTGCGCCTGGTCGACGATCACGCGCGACACCGGCAGCGTGAGGCCGAGCGTCAATGCGCGCTCGGGCACCGTGCTGTGCAGGCCGACCGAATGGCCCGCGCCTTCGTAGGCGTAGATGCGCTCGACGGTAGCGGCGGCTTCATCGAAGTCGCGTGCCGAATAGATCGCGAGCACCGGGCTCAGCTTCTCGCCCGAGAACGGATGCTCGTGGCCCACGCCGTCCTCGGCCACCATGAGGATGCGCGGGTCCCTCGCCGCAATGGCCAGCCAGCCCTCGCGGTTGGCGCCATCGAGGGCCGCCGCGCGCTCGGCGATCACGCGCGCCGACTGGCCGATGACGGCGGCGGAGAGCTTGCCTTCTGGCCACATCAGCGACTGCAGCGTGGCCTTCTGCGCGGCCGCGAGCATGAATGCACCGCGGTCCTTCAGCGCCGAGAGCATCTGGGCGCGCACCGCGTCCACGACGACCAGGCTGTTCTCCGACGAGCAGCTGGTCGCGTTGTCGAAGGTCTTCGACAGCAGGATGCGGTCGGCTGCCGCATTCACGTCGGCCGTTTCGTCGACGATGCCCGCCACGTTGCCCGCGCCCACGCCGAAGGCCGGCGTGCCGCTGGCGTAGGCCGCACGCACGTTGGCCTGCGAGCCGGTGGCCACCACCAGGTCGCACAGGCGCATCAGCTCGGCCGTCGACTGCTTGTTGACCGGCGAGGGCAGCAGCTGCACCAGGTCGCGCGGCGCGCCGATGCGGTCGAACTGCGCATGGATGAACTCGATCAGCCGCGCCGCCGTCGACCAGCCCTTGGGCGATGGCGCCACGATGACTGCGTTGCGCCCCTTGAGCGCGTTGATGATCTTGTTGGCCGGCGTGGCACCGGGGTTGGTGGACGGCGTGACCGCGCACACCACGCCCACGGGCCGCGCGATCTCGACGATGCCGCGTGCCGGGTCTTCCGAGATGACGCCCACCGAGCGCGCACCGCGCAGGTCGCGCAGCAGGCCGAAGGTCTTGCGGTGGTTCTTGCGCACCTTGTCTTCGACATTGCCCACGCCGGTGTCGGCCACCGCCAGCTCGGCCAACTCGCGGTTGCGCGCCGGCTCGATGATGGCCCAGCCCGCGGCCACCACGGCGGTGTCGACCTGCTCCTGCGACCAGGTTTCGTAGATGCGCTGCGCAGCGCGGGCGCGCGCCACGAGCTCGGCGATGGGGGAAGAGGGTGCGGATGAGTTTTCCATGGGTCTGCCTGTTGCGGGTCAATCCACCTTGATGCTGGCTTCCTTGGCGAGCTTCTGCCATCGCACGAGTTCCGTTGCCACCACCTTGCCCAATTGCTCCGGCGTGCCGCCGACGCCTTCGCTGCCCTGTGCCAGCAGCTTGTCGCGGATCTCCGGTTCCTTGACCACCGTGTTGATCACGCGGTTGAGCTTGTCGATGGTGGGTTGCGGCGTCTTCGCAGGCACGAACACCGCGTACCAGGAGTCGACGTCGAAATCGGCAATGCCCGCTTCCTGCATCGTGGGCACATCGGGGAAGGCGGCGCTGCGCCTGGTGGTCGACACCGCCAGCGCCTTGAGCTTGCCGGCCTTCACGAACTGCGCGGCTGCGGGAATCGACACCCACAGCAGCGGTACCTGCCCGCCCATCACGTCGGTCACAGCCGGGCCGCCGCCGCGGTAGGGGATGTGCGTCATCTGGGTGCCGGTGCGCAGCTTCAGCAGCTCGCCCGCCAGGTGCCCGGGCGAGCCGTTGCCCACCGAGGCGAAGGAAAGCGATCCCGGCTTGGCCTTGGCGAGCGCGACCAGCTCGGCCACCGTGTTGGGTGCGAACTGCGTGTTGGCCACCAGGATCTGCGGCAGCGAGGCCACTAGGCCCACGGGCGCGAAGTCTTTCGCGGTGTCGAACGAAAGCTTGGTGTAGATCGCCGGGTTGATGGTGTGCGAAGACAGCGTGAACAGCACCGTGTAGCCGTCGGGTGCGGCCTTGGCCACGATCTCGGTGCCGATGGAGCCGGCCGCGCCGCCACGGTTGTCGATGAGCACCTGCTGGCCGAGCAGCGTCGAGAAGCGCTCCTGCACGATGCGCGCGATCACGTCGGTGCCGCCGCCGGGCGGGTACGGAACGATGAGCCTGATCGGCTTGTTCGGATAGTCGGTGCCGTTTTGCGCCTGTGCGGCAAAAGGTATGGCCAGGGTGGCGGCCGCCAGTAGCGCGGCGCGCAGCCAGGGGGCGGGGAACAACAGCTTCATTCGAGTCTCCTTCTCCTTGTGGTGGATGCCGGCAGCGGCGCCGAGGCCGGCACCGGGCTTGCCCGGTAGCCCAGCGTGACGCTCGCGTCGCGCGCGCAGGCCATCAGGCGGTCGGCCAGTCCGCGCGCCTGCGTCCGCGCGAAGCGGATCGAAGGCACGCTCATGCCGACGGCCGCGACCGCCTCGCCGCGCGCGTTGAACACCGGCACGCCGAGACCGCAGACGCCGAGGCGCCATTCCTCGCGGTTTTCCGCGTAGCCGCGAACGCGTGTGCGTTCGAGTTCCGAGAGAAGGGCATCGAAGTCGGTGATGCTGTTCTTCGTATGCGCCGCGAGTGTGCCGAGGCGCTCGTGCAGCGCGGAAAGGTCTGGCGCAGCTGCGGCAAGCAGGGCCTTGCCCGAGGCCACGCAATACGCCGCGGCCCGGCCGCCGATGCGCGAATAGGCGGCCACGGGCAGGGGGCTGTCGAACTTGTCGAGGTAGACGATCTCGGCGCCGTCGAGCACTGCAAGATGGATGGTCTCGCCGGTCTGCTGCGCCAGCGCCGCGAGGTGCGGCCGCAGCAGCGAACCCATGTCGGTGGCCTCGGACACCAGCGCGCCCAGCTCGAACAGGCGCAGGCTCGGGCGGTAGGCGCTGGTGCCCGGGTCCTGCACGGCCCAGCCGCAATCGACCAGCGTCTGCAGCGTGCGGTGCGCATTGCTGCGCGCCATGCCGAAGGCCTGGGCCAGGTCGGTGACGCGGCAGTCGCGCTGTTGCCGCGTCATCCATTCGATGGCGGCAAGGCCTTTGGCGAGGGTGGAATCCATGAGGCTCCGAATGTTCCAAATATTGGAACGTTGTTCCTGGATATGAGACGCAATGTTTGGACTGATCGTCCGCTTTGTCAATCGGGGACTTGGATGTAGTTCTAAACGTTTCAGGTTTTGCCTTTTTTCAGGGCGCGTTCACAGGCCACCGGGTACTCCCCTCCGCGAATGTCCCCCGGCCTTCGGCCTCCTCCTTGATTTCGCTGCGGGGAGCACCCGATGCCCTGTGCACGAGGGCACGCTCGTTGCGCATCTCTGATCAACGACCGCTCTGAACACCGCTCCCGTCGATGGGGTGCCTTGCGCAGCGAAATCAAGGGGGAGGCCGCAGGCCGGAGGACATTCGCGGAGCAAGGTACCCCGTCGGCGGGAGCGCGCCCTGAACAGCGCGCCGATAGACCGCAGACAGTCAATCAGCGCCTGTGCCGCCCCGCCATCAAATCAATCACTTCGCGGAAGATCGTGTTGCCCGTAGACGTCGCAAGATCCAGCACATGGCTGCGGCTGTAGTACGGGCTCAGGTCCAGTCCGACGCCGATGCCCGCGATCTCGACGTCGCCTCGCTGTTCCTGCCGCGCCACCACGTCGCGCAGGTGGTGGTCAAGGTAGTGCGCGTCGTTGGCCAGATGCGTGGCGCTGTCCATCGGCGAGCCGTCGGAAATCACCAGCAGCAGCTTGCGCGCCTCGGGCCGCTGGTGCAGGCGCGCGCAGGCCCAGTCGACCGCCTCGCCGTCGATGCCTTCGCGGAACAGGTCGGCCTTCAGCAGTGCAGCCATCGCGGGGCGCGCGCGGCGCCAGGGCGTGGCGGCGGCCTTGAAGACGATGTGGCAGCGCTCGTTGAGGCGGCCGGGGTGAACTGGTTTGCCGGCGCGCACCCACTCGCGCTGCGCACGGCCGCCGTTCCAGGCGCCGGTGGTGAAGCCCAGCACCTCGCTGGCCGCGCCGGCCTGCTCGAGCGCGCGCGCGAACACGTCGGCCATCATCGCGACCGATTCGGCATGCTCCTTCATCGAACCCGAGCAGTCGATCAGGAAGGTCACGATGCAGTCGGCGACCGGCTCCATGCGCTCGGTGCGGAACAGGCGGCGCTCGGTCGGCGAGGCGATCAGCTGCGCGAGCCGGCGGCCATCGACCAGGCCTTCTTCCTGGCCGCCGTCCCAGCCGTCGCGCGTGGGGTCGGACAGCAGCGCACGCAGCTCGCGCGCAAGGCGGGCGATGTTCACGCCCTGCGCGGCGATGCGGCGGTCGAGCTTTTCGCGGTGGCCGACGAGCACTTCCTTGCGCGCCAGCGTGGCGGCGTCGTGCTCGCGGTCGTAGGCGGCGGTGAAGACGCGGTAGGCGCCGCCCGCGCCGTCGAGCACCTCACTGCGGCCTGACTCGGCGGTGGTGAAGCGCTCGATGATCTCGCGGTCCATGTCGGCGACGAGCATGAACACGCTGCGCTTGTCGTCCACATGCGGGTCGCGCGCGTCGCTGCTGTCCTCGCCGGCCTCGTGCAGCATCGCGGCGACGGTGCGCGCGATGGCGAGCGCGTGCACCGCATAGGCAGCCTGGTCGGCGCGGTCGCGGCGCAGGCCCGCGAGCGCGTGGCCGATCAGCGGCGCAAGGTGAAAGCGCGTGGCTTCGAGCATGTCCTCGGTTTCTTCCACCACCTGCTGGCCGCTCACGCGGGCGCGGCAGATCTGCGCCACGGCATAGAGCAGCAGGCCGCGCGCGGTGTCGGTCAGCCCCGAATGGTGGAAGGCCAGCGACCACTGTTCATGGCGGTGCCGCAGGTTGCGCCGCATGCCGGCCATGATCTCGGGCGCCATGGCTTCGATGCGAAACTGCTCGAGCATCTCGAACAGCATGCGCTCGACCGGCTCTTCGGGCCGCAGGCTTTCGTGCAGCGCGGCATCGGACAGCGTGAGCCGCAGCGCCAATCCATCGGCCACGCCGCGGAAGGAGGCGAAGTCGTCGGTCTCGGGCGAGGGATGCAGGTGCGGCGCGAACCACGGCAGCGCCACGCGGCCGCGATGCAGTCGCCGTCCGCGAAAGTGCAGCTCGCGCTCGCCGCTGAACGCGCGCACCACGCCCGCGCAGAGTTCGGCCACCTGCTCCTCCTGCCGCACGCGGCGCTGCATGGCGCTGGCAGATGCGGTAGCGGGGGCAGGCGCCTCGGTCATTCGCGCGGTCCCGACGACAGCTGGTGCGACTCCTTCAGTTCCTGGTCGAAGCAGCGCTGAAAATATTCGGCCACGAGCGGCCGCTCCGCGTCATCGCACTTGTTGACGAAGGACAGGCGGAACGCGAGCGCCGGGTCCTTGAAGATCTCGACGTTCTCGGCCCAGGTGATCACGGTGCGCGGCGACATCAGCGTCGAGAGGTCGCCCGCCGCGAAGCCCTTGCGCGTGAGATCGGCCACGGCCACCATCGATGCGACCAGCGCGCGGCCCGCATCGCCCGCCAGCGACGGCACGCGCGCCTGCACGATAGCGATCTCTTCATCGGCCGGCAGGTAGTTGAGCGAGGCCACGATGTTCCACCGGTCGATCTGCGCATGGTTGAGCCGCTGCGCGCCGTGGTACAGGCCGTTGAGGTTGCCCAGGCCCACCGTGTTGGCGGTGGCGAACAGCCGGAAGAAGGGGTGCGGCTTCAGCACCTTGTTCTGGTCCATCAGCGTGAACTTGCCGTCGCGCTCCAGGATGCGTTGGATGACGAACATCACGTCGGGGCGGCCCGCGTCGTATTCGTCGAACACCAGCGCCACCGGCCGCTGCAGCGACCACGGCACGATGCCTTCCTGGAACTCGGTGACCTGTTTTCCTTCGCGCAGCACCACCGCGTCCTTGCCGACAAGATCGAGCCGGCTGATGTGGCCGTCGAGGTTCAGCCGCACGCAGGGCCAGTTCAGCCGCGCCGCCACCTGCTCGATGTGGCTCGACTTGCCGGTGCCGTGCAGCCCCTGCACCATCACGCGCCGGTCGCGCATGAAGCCCGCGAGGATGGCGAGCGTCACGTCGGGGTTGAAGCGGTAGACCGCATCCACCTCGGGCACGTGGTCGTCGCGTTCGCTGAAGGCCGGCACCTGCAGCTCGGTGTCGATGCCGAACACCTCGCGCACACTCAGCATGCGGTCGGGCCGAAGGTCTGCGATGTCGGTCACGATGGGCTTTCCAGAATGGAGTGGATCAGGCCTGCGCGCGGCTGGTGGTGCCCGCATCGGCATCGATGCGGCTCAGCGCCTGGGCGGCGCGCTGCAGGGCGGGCAGCAGCGCCTTCGCCTTCGCGGCATCGAGCCGCATGACCGGCGCCTGCACCGCGATGCACAGGTTCGAGGGGCCGTCGTCGCCGGAAGGCACCAGCGCGGCAATGCACAGCAGGCCGGGCAGGAACTCTTCGTTGTCGATGGCAAAGCCGTCCTTGCGCACGCGCTGCACTTCCTTTTCGAGCGCCTCGGGGTCGGTGAGCGTGCGGGGCGTGTAGGGCTCCAGCGGCGCGTTGGACAGCAGGCGGCGGCGCTGCGCCGCGCTCATCTGCGCGAGAAAGATCTTGCCGCTGGCCGAGCAGTGCACCGGCACGCGCGAGCCCGAGTGCAGGTAGAAGCGCAGCGGCGCGGCGGTTTCCACGCGGTCGAGGTACACCACCTCGCTGCCCGAGAGCGCGGTGAGGTTGCAGCTCTCGCCGATCTCTTCCACCAGTTGACGCAGCACCGTATGGCGTGCACCGTGGAGGCTGTCGTTGAGCAGCAGGTTCTCGGCCAGCCGCCGCAGCCGCGTGCCGATGCCGTAGTGGCGGCCGTCGCCCTCGCGCTGCAGCAGGCCTGCGCCTTCGAGCTGCTGGAGCATGCGGTGCAGGGTGGGCTTGGGCATGCCGGTCTCTTCCACCAGGCCCTGCAGCGAGTAGCGCTGGTCCTTGGCGGCCATGACTTCGAGCAGCCCGAACAGGCGCATGGTGGGCGTATCGCCCGGCGCCGGCTCCAGAGTTTCGGGCGTGGGCCCCTTGACGATCTTCATGGGCCGGATCATAGTCTTTTTACAAAAATCAAGACAAGACGTACCGATTTTTGTAAATTGTTTGACGCCGAGGACTTGCCGACCTATATTCCCCCGAAGAAAAATTCGGAACAACCCGTTCCGTCTTTTGAAAACCGCAGACCGCCCCATCCCCTTCAGGAGACGCCTTCCATGAGCCAGAAGCAACCCGCCGCACCCACCCGCGAAGCCGTCGCCGGCGTGCAGAAGATGACGCCCTCCGAGGCCTTTGTCGAAACCATGGTCGCCAACGGCGTGACCGACATCTTCGGCATCATGGGCTCGGCCTTCATGGACGCGATGGACATCTTCGCGCCCGCCGGTATCCGCCTGATCCCGGTGGTGCACGAGCAGGGCGGCGCCCACATGGCCGATGGCTATGCGCGCGTCTCGGGCCGCCATGGCGTGGTGATCGGCCAGAACGGCCCCGGCATCAGCAACTGCGTGACGGCCATCGCGGCCGCCTACTGGGCGCACAGCCCGGTCGTGATGATCACGCCCGAGACCGGCACCATGGGCATGGGCCTGGGTGGCTTCCAGGAAGCCAACCAGCTGCCGATGTTCCAGGAGTTCACCAGGTACCAAGGCCATGTGAACAACCCCAAGCGCATGGCCGAGTACACGGCGCGCTGCTTCGACCGCGCCATCTCCGAGATGGGCCCGACGCAGCTCAACATTCCGCGCGACTATTTCTACGGCGAGATCACCACCGAGATCCCGAAGCCCATGCGCGTGGAGCGCGGCGCGGGCGGCGAGATGAGCCTGAACGCGGCCGTCGAGCTGCTGGCTTCGGCGAAGTTTCCCGTGATTCTTTCGGGCGGCGGCGTGGTGATGGGCGATGCGGTCGAAGAATGCAAGGCCCTGGCCGAGCGCCTGGGCGCACCCGTGGCCAACGGCTATCTGCGCAACGACTCGTTCCCCGCGAGCCATCCGCTTGCCGCGGGCCCGCTGGGCTACCAGGGCTCCAAGGCCGCGATGAAGCTGATCGCGCAAGCCGACGTGGTGCTCGCGCTCGGCTCGCGCATGGGCCCCTTCGGCACCTTGCCGCAGCACGGCATGGACTACTGGCCGAAGGACGCGAAGATCATCCAGGTGGAGGCCGACCACACCAACCTTGGCCTCGTGAAGAAGATCACCGTGGGCATCCACGGCGATGCCAAGGCCACGGCCAAGGAACTGCTCAGGCGCCTGCAGGGCAAGACCCTGGCCTGCGACGCCACCAAGGCCCAGCGCGCCGACAAGATCAAGGCCGAGAAGGCCGCGTGGGAAAAGGAACTCGACGAGTGGACCCATGAGCGCGACCCCTTCAGCCTCGACGCCATCGAAGAGGCCAAGGGCGAGAAGACGCCCACCGGCGGCACTTACCTGCACCCGCGCCAGGTGCTGCGCGAGCTCGAGAAGGCCATGCCGCCGCGCGTGATGGTCTCCACCGACATCGGCAACATCAACGCCATTGCCAACAGCTACCTGCGCTTCGAGGAGCCGAGGAGTTTCTTCGCGCCGATGAGCTTCGGCAACTGCGGCTACTCGCTGCCCACCATGATCGGCGCCAAGTGCGCGGCACCCGACCGCCCGGCCGTGGCCTATGCCGGCGACGGCGCCTGGGGCATGAGCATGGTCGAGATCATGACCGCCGTGCGGCACGACATTCCGGTGACGGCCGTGGTCTTCCACAACCGCCAGTGGGGCGCCGAGAAGAAGAACCAGGTCGACTTCTACAACCGCCGCTTCGTCGCGGGCGAGCTCGAGAGCGAGAGCTTCGCGGGCATTGCCAAGGCCATGGGTGCCGAAGGCATCGTGGTCGACAGGCTCGAAGACGTGGGCCCCGCGCTCAAGAAGGCGATCGACATGCAGATGAATCAGAAGAAGACCTGCGTGATCGAGATCATGTGCACCCGCGAGCTCGGCGATCCGTTCCGCCGCGATGCGCTGGCCAAGCCGGTGCGCTTCCTCGACAAGTACAAGGATTACGTTTGAGCGAATCGCTGTTCACGCTGAACGCCGGGTCGTCGTCGATCAAGGTGGCGCTGTTCGCGGCGCCGGGCGAGAACGGTGCGCTGCCCGCCGCCTGCTGGTCGGGCCAGGCCGATGGCCTGGGCGCGGGGCTGAAGGCGCGGCTGCGTGTGCGCGATGCCGAAGGCCGCACGCTGCACGACGCGGCGCTGGAAGGCGACAGCCGCTCGCACCAGGGTGCGCTTGCCGCGCTGCTCGAATGGCATGCCCGGCAGGGCGATGGCGGCCGCATCGCGGCGGTAGGCCATCGCATCGTGCATGGCGGCGCGAACTTCGTGGCGCCGGTGCGCATCGACGATGCGGTGCTTGCCGAACTGGCTGCGCTCGAGCCGCTTGCGCCGCTGCACCAGCCGCACAACCTCGCGGGCGTGCGTGCCGCCGTGAAGGCTTTCGATGGCGTGCCGCAGGTGGCCTGCTTCGACACCGCTTTTCATGCCAGCCAGCCTGATGTCAACCGCCGCTTCGCACTGCCGCGCGCGCTGCACGATACGGGCGTGCGGCGCTACGGCTTCCACGGCCTGTCCTACGAATCGATCGTGACGCAGTTCGCGCAGCTGGCGCCGCAGCTCGCGCAGCAGCGCGTGATCGTCGCGCACCTGGGCAACGGCGCATCGATGTGCGGCATGGCCGAGGGCCGGTCGGTCGCCACGACGATGAGCTTCTCGCCGCTCGACGGCCTCACCATGGGCACGCGCTGCGGGCACCTCGATGCGGCCGTGGTGCTGTACCTGATGCGCTCGCAGGGCATGTCGGCGGACGATGTGGAGAAGCTGCTGTTCCGCGAATCGGGGCTGCTCGGGCTGTCGGGAATTTCCAGCGACATGCGCGAGCTCGAGGCTTCGGCCACGCCCGCCGCCGCCGAAGCCATCACGCATTTCGTCGAGCAGGTGGTGCAGCACATGGGCATGCTGGCTGCGGCGCTGCGCGGCGTGGATGCCATCGTGTTCACCGGCGGTATCGGCGAGAACGCCGCTGCACTGCGCGAGCGCATCCTTGCGCAGTGCGGCTGGCTCGGCCTTCGCGTCGATGCGCAGGCGAACCGCGCGGGCAAGGCGCAACTCACCACGCCCGAGAGCCCCGTCAGCGCCTGGGTGCTGCGCACCGACGAAGAGGCCGTGATCGCACGCCACACCGCGCGGCTGCTGCGGCTCAACCAGGCTGGATAGCCGCCGCCTTGATGACGTGCGCCCAGCGCGCAATCTCGTCGGCCAGGAAGGGCGCAAAGCGGTCCGGCCCGCGCGCATCGATCACGAAGCCCTGCTGACGCATGCGTTCATCGAGGCCGGGCTGCGCGAGGATCTTCACCACCTCCGCGCCCAGCTTCTGCACCGCGGCGTCGGGCATGCCGGCGGGCGCCATCATGCCGGTCCAGTTCTCGACCTGCAGCGCGGGCATGCCGGCTTCGGCGGTGGTCGGCACCTCGGGCAGCAAGGGGTAGCGGTCCTTGCTGGCGATGGCAAGTGCGCGCAGCTTGCCGCCCTTCACATGCGCGATCGACTCCGGGATGTTCGAGAACACCACGTCGAGCTGGCCGCCGATGAGGTCGGTGATGCACGGCGCGCCACCCTTGTAGGGCACGTGCTGGATGTTGGACTTGTTGAGGTCGTTGAAGAGCGCGAGCGTCAGGTGGGGTGGCGTGCCGTTGCCGCTGGAGCCCGCATTGAGCTTGCGCTCCTTCGCCGCTGCGACCAGGCCTTTCATGTCCTGGATGGGGCTGGCCACGGGCACCACGATCAGCATCGGGCTGCCGGCCAGCAGCGCCACCGGCCGCAGGTCCTTCTGGAAGCTGAACGGCGACTTCGGGAACAGCGTGACGTTGGCCGCATGCGTCAGCGTGACCGCGAGCAGCGTGTTGCCGTCGGGCGGCGCCTTGGCCACGAGGTCGGCGCCGATCTGCCCGTTGCCGCCGGGCCGGTTGTCCACCAGCACGTTGACCTTCCAGCGCTCGCCCAGCTGCTGGCCGATCTGCCGCGCCATCACGTCCGTCAGGCCGCCCGGCGGAAAGGGCACCACGTAGCGCAGCGTGGCGTCCGGCTTGGGGTAGTCGCCGCCTTGCGCCCGGGCAAGCATCGGCATGAGCGCGCCCAGCGATCCCGCCGCAGCCAGGGCGGCGGTCCCCTGCATCCATTCGCGTCGTTTCATCGTGTTGTCTCCTGTTGTTGTGTGGGGTCCTGACGCTGGCCGGCGCCTACCTTCGCCACTGCGCGAGCAGCGCCTCGGGCACCTCGATGCCCTGCGCCTCGGCGCGCAGCCGTAGTTCCTCGCGTCGCGCGCCGGGCAGGCGCACGCCGTCGTCGCGCAGCATCTCGCCCACCAGCGCCTCGACCCGGTCGAGGTAGCTCGCCGACCCCGCGAGCGCGCCGGGGTCGATGACGATGAAAGCCTGGCCGATGCGCGGCCGGTTGCCGGCATCCTCGAAGAAGCTCGATGCCTCGAAGCCGAACTGCGCACCGATCAGCGCCGTGACCAGCAGCTCGACCACCAGCGCCAGCATCGCGCCCTTGGGGCTGGTGGCCGCGCCGATGGGCAGCATCGAGCCTTCGAGCGCGGCCTGCGCGTCGGTGGTCGGCTGGCCGTGGCGGTCGACGGCCCAGCCGATCGGTATGGACTTGCCCTGCTTCGCGGCCACCATGACCTTGCCGCGCGCCACTTCCGACAGGCTCAGGTCGATGGCGAGCGGCAGCGCACCGCGGCGCGGGAAGATCGCTGCCACCGGGTTGGTGCCGAAGACGGGATGGCGCCCGCCGGCCGCCGGCATCGCGGCCGGCGAGTTGGCAAAGCCGAGCCCGACCATGCCGGCCTCGGCCACCGGCCGCAAGTGGTCGACCACCACGCCGCAGTGGTGGCTGTCCGTGACGCCCGCAATCGCAATGCCGAAGTCGCGCGCGCGGCCGATGGCCTCGGCAACGGCCATCTCGCAGGCAGCGAAGGCCAGGCCTTCGTGCGCATCGATCAGCGCCGCCGCGCCTTTCTGGCGGCGCAGTGTCGGCATTGCGTCGCCATTCACCCGGCCGTTGCGCAGGTGCGTGGCGTACTGGGCCACGCGGGCGAGGCCGTGCGAGCCCAGGCCCTGGGCTTCGGCCAGCACCAGCGCGCGCGCGGCAGCCGCCGCCATTGCCTCGTTCGCGCCGGCAGTGCGCAGTGCCGCGGCCACGGCATCGCGCGCTTGCGGAAGACTCATCGTCGTCATGGTTCCAGCGCCTCCAGCACCTTCTGCGCAATGAGGCTGCTCACGCGCTCGTTCGACTCGGCCGTCACGCCCGCGATGTGCGGTGTCAGCAGCAGGTTGGGGCAGCCGTCGAAATGCGGGCTGGCCGCGAGCGGCTCGGCCTCGAACACGTCGAGCGCCGCACCGCCGAGCCGGCCTTCGCGCAGCGCAAGCGCCACGGCGGCTTCGTCGACGATGCCGCCGCGCGAGGTGTTGACGAGCACCGCGCCGCCCTTCATGGCCGCGATGCGCGGCGCATGGAAGAGGTTGCGCGTGCCGTCCACCAGCGGCACATGCAGGCTCACCACGTCGGCCTGCGCCACCAGCGCGTCGAGGCCCAGCGGCTGCGTGCCGGTTGCGCCGAAGGCGGGGTGGCTGCCGTCCATCATGGCGTCAAAGGCCACCGTGCGCATGCCGAGCGCCTGCGCGAGTCGCGCCGTCAGTTGCCCGATGGCGCCGAAGCCGACCAGCCCGAGCGTCTTGCCCGCCAGCTCGCGCCCGTTCGACAGCGCGCTGCGCGGCCAGCGCCCCGCGGCCACCGCGGCGGTGGAACCGTAGGCGCCGCGCAGCAGCAGCATGGCGCTTGCAATCACGTACTCGGCCACGCTCAGTGCATTGGCGCCCGTGGCCGGAATCACCCGAATGCCACGCGCTTCGCAGCCCGCCACGTCGATGTTGTCCAGGCCCACGCCCAGGCGGCCGACCACCGTGCACTGCGTGAGTGCATCCAGCAGTTCGCCGCGCACCTGCGTGCGGTTGCGCACGATGAGCGCGTGGGCCCATTTCGCTTCCTGGTAGAGCCGGGCGCCGTCGTCCACCAGCGCCACGTCGTAGAGAACGTCGTGCCGCTCGCGCAATTGCGCAACCGCGGCGGCGTCCATGAACTCCGCAATCACTATCCGCTTCATGATGCTTGCGCGGGCGCCGTCAGGCCGACTCGTACAGCCGCGTCAGCACGAACTCGCGGTGGCCCAGCGCTTCGGCCGCGGTGAGCCGGCCGTTGGCGGTGCGCAGCATGCATTCGAGCAGCTGGTCGCCAGCCTGGTCGAGCGTCATTTCGCGCTGCAGCAGGCCCGAGGTGTCGACGTCGACGTGCTCGCTCATGAGCCGCACGGTGCGCGGGTTGGCGCAGATCTTGATGACCGGCAGGATCGGGTTGCCGATCACGTTGCCCTGGCCCGTGGGGAAGAAGTGCACCGCGTAGCCCGATGCGGCGCACAGCGTCACCATCTCGGCCGCCGCGCTGGACGAATCCATGAACCACAGCCCCGGCCCGGTGGGCACCTCGGCCTTGTCGAGCACGCCGTCCACCATGCACTTCTTGCCGATCTTCTGGATGTTGCCGAGCGCTTTTTCCTCGATGGTCGTGAGGCCGCCCGCGATGTTGCCCTTGGTGGGCTGCGAGTCCGACAGGTCGCTGGTCTTGTGGCGGTTGATCATGTCCTGGTAGCGGTTGAACATGAACATGAAGCGCTCCTTCACGTCGGGCGTGCGGCAGCGGTCGGCCACGATGCGTTCGCCGCCGGTGATCTCGGAGGTCTCGCCGAACACCAGCGTGTTGCCGGTCTCGTAGAGCTTGTCGAAGGCGTTGCCCACGGTGGGGTTGGAGCCGCAGCCCGAGGTGGTGTCGCTCTCGCCGCACTTGGTGGACACCCACAGCTCGTGGATGCCGCAGGGCTCGCGCCGCTTCTCGCTGGCGGCCTGCACGAATTCGCGCGCCACCTTGCTCGCGCGCAGGATGGTGTCGTGGTCGCCGTGGCCCTCGATGCCGAAGCCGGCCACAGGCTTGCCCGTGGCGGCAATGCCGTCGACCACCTTCTGCGTCCAGCTGTCCTCGATGCCGATGACGACGACCGCCGCCACGTTCGGGTTGCAGCCCGCGCCGATCAGCGTGCGGAAATGCAGCTCCAGGTCGGCGCCGAATTGCAGGCGGCCATAGGGATGCGGAATGGCCAGCGCGCCCTTGATGTTGTGGGCCACCGCTTCGGCGGCCGCGTTGGAGAGATCGTCCAGCGGCAGGATGATGACGTGGTTGCGCACGCCGACGCGGCCGTTTTCGCGGCGGTAGCCGAGGAAGGTGGTGTCTTTGGAAATGATGGACATGCGGTTCTTTCGGATTCGTGGGTGATGTGGAATTCGCGAAGCGGGACAGGGCCTTACCAGCGCTTGGTCTTGATGTTCTGGACGTGCGCGTGCTCGCCGGCCTTGATCGGCGCGACCACCTTGCCCATGTCGATGCCGTACTTCCACACCGTGTCGCCGGGCGCCATGTCCTTCAGCGCGACCTTGTGGCCGATCGGGATGTCCTGGCGCGCGTCGACGCTGGTCATGCGGTCCTCGTCCATGATCCAGCCGCTGAGCGACATGCCGGCCTTGACGCCTTCCACCACCACGACCGCGACCGTGTCCTTCGCGTCGTGCAGAACGAAATGAATCATCGTTGTCTCCTGTTTGAGTCGCTGAGAATTTGCAGCCGGGCCAGTGTCCGAGTGCGCGTCTCCGCGTGTCAAACAGGTCATATGAATGACTTGAATGAATCGCAATGCGGCCGCCACAATGCGCCATGCCCCGCTCGACAGACATCTCCGCGTTCGAACCGATTCCCGCCGAGTCGGCGGGCGCGCCGCTCTACCGGCTCGTGAAGCGCTCGCTGCTGCGCGCCATCGAGTCGGGGCGCTGCGCAGCCGGCAGCGTGCTGCCGAGCGAGAGCGAGCTGGCGGCGGCGCTCGGCGTGTCGATCGGCACGCTACGCCACGCCACCGACGACCTGGTGGCCGAGCACATCCTCGTGCGGCGGCAGGGGCGCGGCACCTTCGTTGCGGTGCACAACGACGACCGCTTCATGTTCCAGTTCTTCCATGTGGAGCGCAGCGACGGCCTGCGGCAGGCGCCGCAGGTGGAGTTTGTCGCCTTCGAGCGCGTGCGCATGGACGAGGAGCCCGCGCAGGCGCTGGGCCTGCGAACGGGGGAGCCTGCCATCCAGATCGACAACCGGCTGCTGCTGCAGGGCCGGGCGGTGATCCACGACCGGCTCACGCTGCCGGCGCTGCTCTTCAAGGGCCTGACCGAGAAGCGCTTTCGCGAGCGGCCGAGCACCATCTACCACCTCTACCAGACCGAGTTCGGCATCACCGTGACGCTGGCGCGCGAGCGCGCACGCGCGATGGCGGCCGACCGCAGCGTGGTGCGCATCCTGGGCGTGGCGCCGGGCGCACCAGTGATGGAGGTGCGGCGTACCGCGCTCACCTTCGGCGACAAGCCGGTGGAGTACCGCGTGTCGACCATCAACACGGCGCAGTACGAGTACGTGCACCTGCTGTCGCGGCCGGCCTGAGCGGCGCCGCTCAGTTCAGCGTGTGCGCGCCCAGGCCGGAGGAGGTGTCCACCGGAAAGCTGACCCATTGCGCCGACGGGTCGAACGCGGCGCCCGCGTCGGCATCGCCCGCGGTGATGCCGGGCTTGCGGCGCAGGGTCTGGTCCTGCGTGCCGACGCCGCCGCCGGTCCAGGCCGTTCCGGGGTCCACCCCAAGCTGGCCGAACCGGTCGACCACCACGCCTGACTTCTCCAGCGTCAGCGCATCGTCGCCGTTGAAGTTGGCGACGCCGCTGGTGATGGTGCCTGCCGGCTTGAAGGCCGCTGCGGCACTGGCGTTAGCCAGCACCAGCACGCCGCCGGCCGGCAGCGTGCCGGTCAGCGGCAGCGAGTTGGTCGGTGCGACCGCGCCATTGGCGTACAGCTTGACGGTGTACAGGCTCAGGTCCACGGCCGCGGCGGTCGGGTTGTAGATCTCGATCACCTTGTTGTTCGACGTGCCTTCCACGTATTCGCTGAAGAACAGCTCATGGTCCGCGGGCGGCGTCACCACCACCACGGTGCTGACGTTCACGCTGCCCGATTGGGTTGCGGTCTGGCCGGCGGAGTTGGTCAGCGTGACCACCACGTTGAAGCTGCCGGCAGCCGCATAGGTGTGAGTGACGGTGCCCGTGCCCGGTGCCGCGGTCGCGGCGGTGCCGTCTCCCCAGTCGACTGCAAGAGAAGACAGCGTGGTCGAGCCGCCGGGCAGCGCTTCCGAAATGTTCACGCTGTAGGTTTCCCCGACCTTGACGGCCGCCGGGATCGACGCGGTGACGATGGGCTGCGTCACTGCCGCATCGGCCGCCAGGGTGAGGCCGACGAGCACGGGATCATGGTCCGATGCCCGGAAGGGCGTGGGCGCATACCGGTCGTCGGTGGTGAAGTCGGTGTTGTAGTCGAGCGCGGTCGGCTCGTCGGCGTTGATGTGCCACACGCTCACGCCGCCGACCTGCGCGCCCAGCGAAGCTGAGGCATAGGCGTGGTCCAGCGCCCCGGTCTCGCCGCCGAAGACGTAGGTGTAGCGGTCGCTGGCGGCCATGCGCTTGAGCAGGCTCTCGTTGCCGGCGGCTTCCAGTTCCCTGGTCGGGTCTTCCAGCAGGTAGCTGTTGAAGTCGCCCATCATCAGCACGTCGGATTCGCCCATGAGCTTGAGCTTGCCGACAAAGCTGTTCAGCGCCTTCGCCTGCTGGATGCGCGCCAGGTTGAAGCAGCCCTGGCCCAGGTCGATGTCGCCCGTGCCGGGGCAACTGCCCTTGCTCTTGAAGTGGTTGACCACGAACCAGAAGCCACCGTTGTTGCCCACGGCGCTGAATCGCTGGGCCAGCGGCGGCCGTCCGCTGGCGGCGGTGTAGTCCGCCAGGTCCGTGCCGGTCGGAAGAACGGCGTTGCCGATGCGCTGGACCTTCGCTGGCTTGTACAGGATGTCGACCTTGATCGCATCTGTGCCGAACACGCCGCTGTTGACCGCGGCATAGGTGCCCGCGCCCACCTTGGCGTTGAGGGCCGCCAGCAGATCGGTCGTTGCCACGTCGGTGTTCTGGATCTCCATCAGTCCCACCACGTCGGCGTCCAGGCCCGCGATGGCGGCCACGATCTTGGCCTGCTGCCGATCGAACTCGTTGCGGTTGTTGGCGCCGCGGCAGTTGGCCGCGGATGCGGGGCCGGTGCCGAACGAGCAGCCCTGGCCGGTCAGTCCCGAGGAAGTCTCCCCGTTCTGGAACGTGGTGAAGTAGTTGAGCACGTTGAAGCTGGCCACCTTGAGCGAGCCGCCGACCACCGGCGCGGTCGCCGGGCGCGCATTGGCCTGCGCGAACTCGGGCGCCACCGTGGGCTGGATGCGGTAGGCGCCGAAGTTGTGGCTCAGGATGCCGGTCAGCTTCTGCGTCGTGTCGCCCATCCGCCGGGTGCCGTCGGTGCCGGCCGCGCTCAGATAGGGAATGGGGCTCGGGTTCTGGCGCGAGGAGCCATCGTCCAGCACGATGCGCGAGAGCAGGTTCTGCGCATGCGTGGCCGCCGTGTTGCCGTTGGTGGCATTGAACTGCCGCCCGTTCAACGCCAGCACCATCTGGCCGTAGCGGCCCAGCTCGAACATTTCCGTCACGGCCAGGGGCTGCGAAATCTCGACCAGCATGCCTTCGTAGCGCTCGAGCGTGGCGGCGTCCGCCACCGGCAGCGTGACCTGTGTCGGGGTGAGGGCAACGCCGCTGCCGCAGATGCTGATGGACACGGGCTCCTGAGTCGTGCCGGCAATCTGCGTGATGCTGTCGGGCTTGGCCCCGGCACCCGCGGTCTGGCCGAACTCGGTCACCACGCCGGAGACCTGGACAAAGTCGCCCGCGGCCACGCGGGTGGCGTTGCCCGGCGCATAGACGAAGATGCCTTCGGAGGTCAGCGGGTCGGCATCGGGCACGAGCTGCTGCACGAAAAAGCCGTTCAGCTTCACGCTCGTTGAGCCGGTGTTCTGGAAGTCACCCACGACCACGCCACGCACGGTCACGGCTTGCGTCGCCAAGGGGCTGGTGTCGCCCGTGCCCTGGATGGATGAGATGGGCGCGAGGGGCGCGCTGGCCGGAACGGTGGCGGTGCATGTGGGCGCGACAGGCGGCTGCGCCACCGGCGGGGGCGTGTCTGGCGGCGCGCTGCCTGCCGGTGGCGGGGGGATCAACGGAAAGGAGGCCCCGCCGTTGCCGCCGCCGCCGCAAGCGGTCAGTGCGACGGCCAGTGCCAGGGCCAGGGCTTTGAGTTGGCGGAACGATCTCGATGCTGGAGATGTCATGGGAATTTTCTGGATGAAAGAGGGGAACAGCGCGCGGATAGCCGGCGTTTTACGGTTCTTGTGTGTAGCCCCCGAGACACCCCCGCCCGGCCCGGGCAATTTGCCGGGTCGACGCAACGCGCTCTTGCCGCTGGCGGCCGGCTAACGCACCGACGAGGCGCGCGGCACGGTCGCCCCGCAGTGCCGCAAAAAGTCGGCGGTGGCGCGGCCGAGCAGCTTGTCGCGATGCATCACCGTGGCCAGCCGCCGCATGCCCGCGGGCAGCCGCGTGCGCAGCTCGATCAGGTGGCCGTCTTCCAGCGCCTGCGCCACCGTGTAGCGCGAGAGGCAGGCGAGCCCCGTGCCCGAGGCCACCACGCGCTTGATGGCCTCGGTGCTGCCGAGTTCAAAGCCCACGCGCACCTGCTCCAGGTTCTGGATCAGCCACGCATCGGTGACCTGCCGCGTGCCCGAACCGTGCTCGCGCAGCACCCAGGTGGCTTGCGAGAGCTGGTGGTGAGTGGCGATGCGCCTTGCGAGCGGATGCCCCGGCGCCGCGACGATCACCAGCTCGTCCTCGCGCCATGCGCGCACCACCAGGTCGGGGTGGGTCTGCGGCCCCTCGATGAAGCCGACATCCACGTCGAAGCCCGCCACCGCCTCGATCACGTCGCGCGTGTTGGCAATGTGCAGGTGCACCTGGCTCTGCGGATGCAGCGCCGTCCATTGCGACACGCGCTCGGGCAGCAGGTATTCGCCGATGGTGAAGCTGGCCGCCACGCGCAGCGGCGCCGCATGCTCGCCGCTGAAGAGTGCCTCCACCTCGCCGGCCTGGTCGAGCAGCGCCTGGGCCTTGGGCAGCAGCGCGCGGCCGTTCTCGTTGAGCACCAGGCGGCGGCCGAGCCGGTCGAACAGCAGGGCGCCCACGGAAGACTCCAGGTCGGCCAGCGCGCTGCTCGCGGCCGACTGCGAGCGCGCGACGCGGTCGGCCGCGGCGCGCGTGCTGCCGCCCCGGGCCGTGGCCACGAACACCTCGAGCTGGCGCAGGTTGAGGCGAAGCCGCTGCGCGGTGTGCTGCTGATCTGTTTTTCCGGTCATCGTGAGCGATATTCTCCGCTTTTTCGTTTGATCGATGCTCTCTAACATCGGCGCAGCCCCGCATGAAGACAAAGGACCGCCAGTGTTCAGTTTCCTGTCCCGAGAGCCCGTCCACGATCCGCTCGTCGCCCCCACGCCCACGGCGGACACCCAGGTCAAGACCACCACCTGCTACATGTGCGCCTGCCGCTGCGGCATTCGCGTGCACCTGCGCGAAGGCGCGCATGGCCCGGAGGTGCGCTACATCGACGGCAACCCCGAGCATCCGCTGAACAAGGGCGTGATCTGCGCCAAGGGCTCGTCGGGCATCATGAAGCAGGTGTCGCCCGCGCGCCTCACGCAGCCGCTGCTGCGCAAGGCCGGCAGCGAGCGCGGGGCCGGGGAGTTCGAGCCCATCAGCTGGGAGCGCGCCTTCGACATGCTCACCGAGCGGCTCGGCAAGATCCGCGCGACCGATCCGAAGAAGTTCGCGCTCTTCACGGGCCGCGACCAGATGCAGGCGCTCACGGGCCTCTTCGCGCGCCAGTTCGGCACGCCCAACTATGCGGCGCACGGCGGCTTCTGCTCGGTCAACATGGCCGCGGGAATGATCTATACCATCGGCGGCAGCTTCTGGGAATTCGGCGGGCCCGACCTCGACCGTGCCAAGCTGTTCGTGATGATCGGCACGGCCGAGGACCATCACAGCAACCCGATGAAGATCGCCATCAGCAAGTTCAAGCGCGCGGGTGGCCGCTTCATTTCGATCAACCCGGTGCGCACGGGCTATTCGGCCATTGCGGACGAGTGGATTCCGATCAAGCCCGGCACCGACGGCGCCTTGTTCATGGCACTGTTGCACGAGCTGATCGCGAGCGACCTGATCGACCACGCTTTTCTCAAGCGCTTCACCAACGCGCCGCAGCTCGTGGTGCTGGACGACTGCGAGCGCCAGGGCCTGTTCGCCTTCGACCCGGACCCCACGCGCGGGCCACCCGGCGACGGACGCAATCCGCACAACAAGCTGGTGTGGGACAAGAGCAGCGGTGGGGTGAAGAACGCGTATCCCGAAGGCATTGCCAACGGCTGCGACCCCGCGCTCGAGGGCCACTACACGCTGGCCGACGGCACGCGGGTGGCGCCGTCGTTCCAGCTGCTGCGCGATCGCGTGGCCAGCTGCACGCCCGAGTGGGCCGAGGCCATCACCGGCATCGATGCAGAGCGCATCCGCAAGCTCGCGCGCGAGATGGGCGAGACCGCGCTCAGGCAGGCCTTCGAACTGCCCATTGCGTGGACCGATGCCTGGGGCAAGAAGCATGCGACCACGCAGGCGCGGCCCGTGGCCTTCCACGCCATGCGCGGGCTCGCGGCGCATTCGAACGGCTTCCAGACCGTGCGCGCGCTGGCGGTGCTGATGAGCGTGCTCGGCACCATCGACGCGCCCGGCGGCTTCAGGCACAAGGCTCCGTACCCGCGCCACATCGTGCCCAACTACCGGGCCTTCAACGACCCCGGCATGATCCAGCCCAACACGCCGCTCAATGCCGCGCCGCTGGGCTTTCCGGCCAACCCGGAAGAGCTGGCCATCAACCCCGACGGCTCGCCGATCCGCATCGACCATGCGTTCTCGTGGGAGCACCCGCTGTCGGCGCACGGGCTCATGCACAACGTGATCACCAACGCGGTGAAGGGTGATCCCTACCGCATCGACACGCTGCTGATCTTCATGGCCAACATGGCCTGGAACTCCAGCATGAACACCATGGCCGTGCGCGAGATGCTCAACCGCAAGGACGAGAAGGGCGAACACATGATCCCCTTCCTGGTGGTGTGCGACGCCTTCCAGAGCGAGACCGTGGCCTTTGCCGACCTGGTGCTGCCCGACACCACCTATCTCGAGCGCCACGACGTGATGAGCATGCTCGACCGGCCGATCTCGGAGTTCGACGGGCCGGTCGATTCGGTGCGTATTCCGGTGGTGCCGCCCACCGGCCAGTGCAAGCCTTTCCAGGAAGTGCTGATCGAGCTGGCCTCGCGCCTGAAGTTTCCGGCCTTCACCACGCCCGAGGGCGGGCGCAGGTTCTCGGGCTATCCGGACTTTGTCGTCAACTTCCAGCCGCAGCCGGGCATCGGCTTTCTGATGGGCTGGCGCGGCAAGGACGGCACCGAGCACCTGCGCGGCGAGCCCAACCCGAAGCAGTGGGAGGCCTATGCGCAGAACAACTGCGTGTTCCAGTACCACATGCCCGAGACCATGCACTACATGCGCAACTGGAACCGCGAGTACCTCGACTTCGCGAAGGACAAGGGCTGGCGCCAGCGCAACGACCCGGTGCAGCTGGCGCTGTACTCCGACACGCTGCAGAGCTTCCGCCTGGCCGCGCAGGGCAAGAGCCCGGGCCGGCAGCCGCCCGATGCGCTGCGGGAGCGCATCGACACCTACTTCGATCCGCTGCCGTTCTGGTACCCGCCGCTCGAGGAGGCCTCGACCGATCTCGACGCCTATCCGCTCAACGCCATCACCCAGCGGCCGATGGCGATGTACCACTCGTGGGATTCGCAGAACGCGTGGCTGCGGCAGATCCACAGCCACAACTATCTTCACGTGAACCCGCTCACCGCGCAGGCCGCAGGCATTGCCGACGGCGGCTGGTGCTGGGTCGAGAGCCAGTGGGGCCAGGTGCGCTGCATGCTGCGCTACAGCGAGGCGGTGGAGCCCGGCACGGTATGGACCTGGAACGCGATCGGCAAGGCCGATGGCGCATGGCAGCTGGCGCCCGGTGCGGACGAGGCGCGCAAGGGCTTCCTGCTCAACCACCTGATCAGCGAGGAGCTGCCTTGCGCGGGCACCGCGAGCGGCCGAATCAGCAATTCGGATCCGGTCACGGGGCAGGCGGGCTGGTACGACGTGCGCGTGCGCATACGGCCCGCGGAACCGGGCGAGCCGGAAGAGAGCTTTCCGCAGATGGCGAGCATGCCGAGTGCACCGGGGGTGCTGGGGAAGGCGGCGAGCGTGCTGACGTACTTTGCGGGGAGGGGGAAGAAATGATGCAGTGGCTCAAGGACCTGATGGCTCCGGTTTCTTCGGCCTTGCCCCCTCTCCCTCCGGGAGAGGGTTGGGGTGAGGGCGGCGGCGCTGGAATTGGAAGCAGTGCGGTGATGCGGGCTGCTGCGCCCTCACCCCAACCCTCTCCCGCAAGCGGGAGAGGGAGTCAATCCGTACGCGCCGAACCGGGCGAAACCCTCGCCAGGCAACTCGCCCTCGTCATCGACCTCAACGTCTGTGTCGGTTGCCATGCCTGCGTCACGTCGTGCAAGCAGTGGAACACCTCCGGCAGCGCTGGCCCGCTCGCGGATGCGCAGCCCTACGGCGCCAATCCCACCGGCACTTTCTTCAACCGCGTGCAGACCTACGAGGCCGGCACCTTCCCGGCCACGCAGACCGTTCACTTCCCCAAGAGCTGCCTGCACTGCGAAGATCCGCCCTGCGTGCCCGTGTGCCCCACGGGGGCAAGCTACAAGCGCAAGGAAGACGGCATCGTGCTGGTCGACTACGACAAGTGCATCGGCTGCAAGTACTGCGCATGGGCCTGTCCCTACGGCGCACGCGAACTCGACGAAGAGCGCCAGGTCATGACCAAGTGCACGCTGTGCGTCGACCGCATCTACGACGAGCACCTGCCCAAGGAAGACCGCAAGCCCGCCTGCGTCAAGGCCTGCCCCACCGGCGCGCGCCTGTTCGGCGACGTGAAGGATCCGGACTCCGAAGTGTCCAGGGCCATCCGCGAACGCGGCGGCTACCAGCTGATGCCCGAGTGGGAAACCAGCCCGGCCAACCAGTACCTGCCGCGCCACGTCACGCAGCAGACCACCCCCTCGATCGAAACGCAGGAGTAGCCCGATGCATCCCGCGTTCTCCATTCTTTTCTTCACCACGCTGGCCGGCGCCGCGCAGGGCCTGGTCGTCGCGCTTGCGCTTGCGGTGCTGTTCGGCCTGGGCCTCGCGCCCGGCTTTCTCGCGCTGGCGCTGGGCGTGGCCGAGGTGCTGCTCGCGGCCGGCCTCGCGGCCTCGTTCATGCACCTGGGCCGCAAGAGCCGCGCCTGGCGCGCCGTGCTGATGTGGCGCACCTCGTGGATGTCCCGCGAAGTCATCGTGCTGCCGGGCTTCATCGCGCTGGTGGCGCTGTGGTGGCTGTCGCTGCGCTTCGGCGCCGGTGCGCCGTGGTCGTGGCTGCTGCCGGTGCTGGTGCTGTGCGGCGCGGCCGCGCTCTGGTACTGCACCGCCATGATCTACGCCTGCCTGCGCTTCATCGAGGAATGGGCGCACCCGCTCACCATCGTCAACTTCACGCTCATCGGCCTGTCGTCGGGGCTGGTGCTGGCCTGTGCGATGGCGGTGCTGTCGGGCGAAACACGCTTCGTGCAGCTGTTCGGGCCCTGGGCGCTCGCCGCCACGCTCGCGGCATGGGCCGCACGCGGCGGGGCGCTCAGGCGCAACGCGGCGATTCGCCACAAGTCGACCTTGCAATCGGCCACCGGCATCCACGCCGAGAAGCTCGTGCAAAAGTCGATGGGCATGTCGGCCGGCTCGTTCAACACGCGCGAGTTCTTTCACGGCGCCACGCTGGCCGCGCTCAGGAACATGAAGCTCGGCTTCCTGCTGCTGGCCTTCGCGCTGCCTTCGCTGTTGCTGCTGTGGGGCGTTGCCAGCGGGGCCGTGTGGCCGTGGCTGCTGGCGGTGCTGGTGCAGGCACCGGGGCTGCTCGCGGAGCGCTGGTTCTTCTTCGCGCAGGCGAAGCACCCGCAGAACCTGTACTACCAGGTGGTGTCCTGAGGACCGGACCAAGGGCTCCGTTCAGACCTGGAAGTTCAGCCGGAGGCCCGGCGTCGGCCAGTCGTCGATGGCAATCAGCCGCCCGCTGCCCGACAGCGTGACGTAGGCCGTGCGCATGCCGCGTCCGCCAAAGCAGATGTTGGTGGTGTAGCGGTCGGGCAGCGGCACGTGTTCGCAGCTGCTGCCGTCGGGCGCGACGATGGTGATGCCGCCGTGCAGCAGCGTGGCCACGCACAGGTTGCCGAGCGCATCGGTCGCCATCGAGTCGAAGCGCTGGTAGTGCCCGCCCGGCGATGCGCACAGCATGCGGCCGCCGTGCGGTGAAGGCCAGCCGTCCTTGCGCACGCGCCCCGGCGCCGCGATGTCGAAGGCCCAGAGCCGTGCGCCTTCGGTCTCGGCGTAGTAGAGCGTGCGGCCGTCGGGCGACAGCGCGATGCCGTTGGGCGTCATCACCGGCCGCGCCACCGCATGCGCGCCGCTGCCGTCGGCGTGGCCGTAGAACACGCCGCCGCGGTCCATGTCGCGCTCGCGCGTCTTGCCCAGGTCGGTGAAGTAGAAGCCGCCCTGCGCATCGAACACGATGTCGTTCGGGCCGCACAGCGCAGCCCCGTCGGCTGTGTCGTAGAGCCGCTCGGCCCGGCCCGTGGCCAGGTTCACGCGCTCGATGCGGCCGCCCGAATAATCGTCGGCCTGGCCCACCGGTCGGTGGCAGCCGTCGGCCTCGGTGTGCCAGCGAAAGCCGCCGTTGTTGCACACGTACACCGCGCCGTCGGGCCCCATGGCCGCGCCGTTCGGCCCGCCGCCCAGGTCGGCCACCACCTGCACCAGTCCGTCGTGCCGCACGCGCGTGAGCGTGCCGCGGGCAATTTCGACCAGCAGCACGGAGCCATCGTCCATGGCAACGGGCCCTTCGGGAAACTGCAGGCCGGCGGCGAGTTCGCGGATGTGCATCGGGAGCCCCTTTTCTTCTGTGCAGGGCTCCGAGTTTGCTTCTTCCTGGTTATTTCGTCATGCCTGGACCGGCATCAGCAATTTGTCGGGCGTGATGGGCAGGTCGCGCACGCGGCGCCCGGTGGCGTTGTAGACCGCGTTGGCAACGGCGGCGGCCACGCTGGTGATGCCGATTTCGCCCACGCCCTTCACGCCCATGCGGTTGACCCGGGTGTCGGTTTCGGGCGCGAAGAGCACCTGCACGTCGCCGATGTCCGCATTCACGGGCACGTGGTAGTCGGCCAGCGTGCGCGTGACGAAATGGCCGCTGCGCTCGTCGAGCACCGACTCTTCCATCAGCGCGTTGCCGATGCCCCAGACGATGCCGCCGATGATCTGCGACGCCGCGGTCTTGGGGTTGAGGATGCGCCCGGCCGCAATCACCGCCAGGTAGCGCGGCACGCGCACCAGCCCCAGGTCTTCGTCGACCCACACTTCGGCAAAGTTGGCACCGAAGGCGTAGTGCGACCAGGCGGCAATGTCCGCACCCGGCGTGGCCGTGTTGCTGGCGCGCCATTCGTTCAGCTGGGCCGCCTGCAGCAACTCCGCCACGCTGGGTTCGCGCACGAAGCGCAGGTTGACCTTCTCGCGCAGCTGCTGCTTGGCCGCTTCGCAGACCGCGAGCGCCGCGGTGCAGAAGGTGTTGGCGCCCCAGGAGCCGCCCGAACCGGGCGTGGGCGGCAGGGCCGAATCGCCGAGCCGCACCTCGACCTTGTCGAGCGGCAGCCCCAGCGCCTCGGCGGCGGTCTGCGCAATGACGGTGTAGCTGCCGGTGCCGAGATCGGTGGCGCACATCTCCACCACCGCGCGCACGTCGCGGCCGCTGCGCGTGAGCACAAGGTTGGCCGAGGCGCCGCGGTGCGGTGCGCCGCGCGATGCCGCGCTCATGCCGTAGCCCACCAGCCAGTGGCCCTGCCGGCGGCTGCGCGGCATGGCGCTGCGGTTGCTCCAGCCGAATTTCTCGGCGCCGATGCGCATGCATTCGATGAGCGATCGGCTGCCGAAGGGCTTGCCCGTGTCCAGGTCGGTCCTGGCGTCGTTCCTCACGCGCAGCTCCACGGGGTCGATCTTCAGCTGCTCGGCAAGCTCGTCCATCGCCGATTCGAGCGCAAAGCTGCCGGGCGCCTCGCCCGGTGCGCGGGTCCACTTCGGCGTCTGCACGTTGAGCCTGAAGGCGCGGTGGGTGATCTGCGAGTTGGGCACCTCGTACATCATCCGCGAGATGACGCCGGTCTGCTCGACGAACTCCTCGTGCACCGAGGTGTGGGTGACGGTGTCGTGGCCCAGCCCCGTGAGCCGGCCGCTCGCATCCGCGCCCAGCCGCATGTGCTGTCGGTTGTGCTGGCGCAGGCCGACCACCATGAACATCTGCTGCCGCGTGAGCACGTGCTTGACCGGCCGCTTCACGAGACGCGCGGCCAGCACCGCCAGCATCGCGTTGTCGCGCGTGAGGATCTTGCTGCCGAAGCCGCCGCCCACGAACGGGCACACCACGCGCACGTTCTCGCGCGGAATGCCGAAGGTGGCGGCAATCGCCGGGGCGGCATCGCTCACCATCTGCAGCGAGTGGTGCACCGTGACCTTGTTGTCGCCCTCCCAGGCGGCCACCGTGGCGTGCATCTCCATCGGGTGGTGGTGCTCGATGGGCGTGTTGTAGACCGCATCGACCGTGCCCGCCGCGGCGCGCAGGCCCTGGTCGAGGTCGCCGCGCCGCGTGTCGGTCTTGTAGCCGGCGTTGATGGCGGCCGGCGCATAGGCGTTCTTGACGTTGGCATCGAAGCCGATGCGGGGCTGGGCTGCGTCGTAGCTCACCTTCACCAGCGTGGCCGCATGGCGTGCCTGCTCCAGCGTGTCGGCCACCACGAAGCCGATGAGCTGGCCGTGGTGGTGAATGGCCGTGTCCTGCAGCAGCGGCGTGGCGCGCGTGAAGCGGTTCTGCGGCGTTTCGGGCGCGGGCGGCGCCATCTTGGGCACGTTCTTGTGCGTGAGCACCAGCAGCACACCGGGCGATTGCTCCGCCGCCGCGGTGTCGATGTCGCGCACGCGCCCGGCCGCCACGGTGCTGCCCAGCGCAACACCGTACACCAGCCCCGGGTAAGAAAATTCGGCCGCATAGCGCGCCTGGCCGGTCACCTTGAGGCGGCCGTCCACGCGGTCGACCGGCTGTCCGATGAGGGGATTCGCTTGCCTGTTCATGCCGTGCTCCTGCTCGTGGTTTCCAACGCGCGAACGATGCTCCGTTTGGCCAGTTCGATCTTGAAGCGGTTGTGCTCGAAGCCCGTGGCGGCGGCCAGCGCGGCATCCGCCGCCTGGCGGAACAGCGCCATGTTGGGCTCGGCGTCCTGCAGCAGAGCCTCGGCCTCGCGCGCGCGCCAGGGCATGTGGGCCACGCCGCCCAGGCAGATGCGCGCCTGCCGGATGCGGCTGCCCTCCATGTCGAGTGCGGCCGCCACCGACACCAGCGCAAAGGCATAGCTGGCACGGTCGCGCACCTTCAGGTAGTGCGAGCGCTGCGCGAAGCGTGCGCTCTCGGCCGGCAGGTCGATGGCGGTGATCAGTTCGCCCGGTGCCAGGTTGGCGTCGAGCTCGGGCGTCTCGCCCGGCAGGCGGTGGAACTGCGCAATCGGAATCGTCCTGCGGCCCGCCGGCCCCTGCAGTTGCACCACCGCATCGAGCGCGTGCAGCGCCTGCGCCATGTCGCCCGGATAGCTCGCGATGCACTTCGCGCTGGTGCCCAGCACCGCGTGGTTGCGGTTGAAGCCCTGCAGCGCGCTGCAGCCCGTGCCCGGCTCGCGCTTGTTGCAGGGCTGGGTCACCTCGTAGAAGTACGGGCAGCGCGTGCGCTGGCGCAGGTTGCCGCCGTTGGTGGCGGCATTGCGCAACTGGCCCGAGGCGCCCGCAAGAATGGCCTGCGCCACCAGCGGGTAGCGCGTGCGCAGCACGGGGTGGTTGGCCGTGTCGCTGTTGCGCGCCAGAGCCCCTAGCCGAAGGCCGCCCCCGGGCTGCGCCTCGATGGCCGCGAGCGGCAAGCGGTTGATGTCCACCAGCTGGTCGGGCGCTTCCACGCCTTCCTTCATCAGGTCGACGATGTTGGTGCCGCCGGCCAGGAATCTTGCGCCGGGCTGCGTGGCCGCCCGAACGGCCGTGTCCACGTCGGTGGCGCGGGTGAATGCAAAGGGCTTCATGCGCGGCTCCTTCTGCTGCTGGCCGCGCGCGGCATCAGGCTCACTTCGCGCACCGCGGCCACGATGCCCGGATAGGCGCCGCAGCGGCAGATGTTGCCCGACATGCGCTCGCGGATCTCGGCGTCGCTCAGCTGCGCCACCGGCCCGGTGCGCCGCACATCGGCCGTGACGTGGCTCGGCGCGCCTTGCTCGGCCTCGCGCAGCATGCCCACGGCCGAGCAGATCTGCCCCGAGGTGCAATAGCCGCACTGGAACCCGTCATGCTTGATGAAGGCGGCCTGCATCGGATGCAGCTCGCTGCCGCGCGCCAGCCCCTCGATGGTGGTGATCTCCGCCCCGTCGTGCGAGAGCGCGAGTGCCAGGCAGGAATTGATGCGGCGGTTATTCACGAGCACCGTGCACGCGCCGCATTGGCCGTGGTCGCAGCCTTTCTTCGTACCCGGCAGCGCCATCTGCTCGCGCAGCAAGTCGAGCAGGGTCGTGCGCGGATCGACCTGCAGCGCATGCGGCTTGCCGTTGACGCGCAGGGCCAGGGCCATGGAAGAAGAGGGCGGCGCTGCGTTGGCATCCGCCTGCGCGGCCGATGCCACCGACGCGGCCATAGGCGCGGACGCCAGGATGCCGGCGATGCCGGTCGTGCCGCTTTCCGCAAGGAAGGCGCGGCGGGTCAGCTGGCCGGCGGGTGAGGGGAGAAGAGGGTTGCTGTTGTCGTCGTCGTCAGGCAAATCATCGGCTTGCCGTTCATCGGAAAGGAGGGATGTCATCGTGGGTGGCACCTGGGGATGGATCGATCGATGAAGGGACCTCGCCGCACGGGGCGTGGCCCATGCGCTTTTCAGAGGCGTCGATTTCTCAGCTTAGCCATCGATAACTTGTTGCAGGCATCGGTTTTTTTTATACCTGCGGGGGCCTGCTCAAGCCATCCTGCGCTGCGTGTCGGTCGATATGATTCAGCAGGGGAGAGATATGCCGACAAATCCAAATGCCGCGGCGCAAGCCCAGCATACGGAGCCAAGCAAGGCTCCCGCATGCGAGGCGATTCAATGAAGGCCGCCTTGCGCCTCGTGCTGAACGCGTTCGCATGGTTCCTGGCCATGCCTGCACTTTTCGTTTCAGCGGCGGCACTCCATCACCACAAGATCGTCTCGATCTCCGAGAACATTGTTCCGATGACCGCAGCCGTGCTGTCACTGTGGGCCGGCGTGATCTACTGGCGTTGCGTGCCGAGCACGTCAAGCAGATGGCGCCGAGCCGGCTACTTTGCTGCCTTCCTGGCCGCCATGTCCTCCTGGGATGGGCCGCGATGTGGGTGACCTTCGTCGTCATGCTGGCAATCTACGGCGCGTAGTCCCCGTCAATCCCCCCCGCACCCGCTGCGCTCCAGCACCGGCAGCAATTGCGGCCCCAGCGACTTCAGCAGCTGCGTCGGCAGCGCGCTCGTGAACCGGTAGCGGGCGGCGTACGGTTCGTTCACGTAGGCCATGATGGTGCCGAAGTAGCGGTCGCCGATCGTGAACACGAAGGTGGCCGAGCGGCTGATCCTGCGCTCGGCGCCCGCCCGTCCGCCGCGGCCGTTGTGCCCGTAGCGATGGTCGCCGGTGCCGGTCTTGCCGCCGATCTCGATCGCGCGGCCATTCGCGTCCACCAGCGCGCCCTTCAGGCGCCGCGCCGTGCCGTCCTGTACCACCTGCACCAGTGCGCGGCGCACCGTGGCGGCCACCTCGGCGGGCAGCACCTGCTCGGCGCCCGCGTCGCGCGGTTCGAGCCGCGTCTCGTAGGGCGTGTCGCGCGCAAAGTGCAGGGCGTCGACCCGTTGCACCGGCCGCCGCACGCCGTCGCTGGCGATGATGCCCATCAGTTCCGCCAGCGCGGCCGGCCGGTCGCCCGAGGCGCCGATCGCGCTCGCATAGGACGGTGTCAGCGATTCGAACGGGTAGCCCAGGCGCTGCCATGAGCGGTGGACCTCCGCGAAGGCATCGAGCTCGACCAGTTCGCGCAGGCGCTTGTCCTGCGCGCTCTTGTGGCGCGTCTTGAAGAGCCAGGCGTAGACCTCCTGGCGTTCGCTCGCGCTCGCGTCCAGCACCTCGGTCAGAGTTGCGCCGGGATGGCGCCGCAGGTATCCCACAAGCCAGAGTTCCAGCGGATGCACGCGCGCGACGTAGCCGCGGTCGGCAAGCGAAAGGCCCGCGTAGGTGGTGCGCAGCGCCCGCAGTGCGCGCGGCGATCCGGCGAAGCCCTTGCCCAGCCGCTGCGTGAGCAGCTCGTCGAGCCGCTCTTCGCTGGCCTCGGGCTCGATCGTGAACAGCACGCTCGCCAGGCGCGGCGCCGATGGCTTCAGGCCCCGCAGCAGCAGCGCTTCGGCGCCCGCGGCTGACTGGCGCTGGTACTTGCGATAGAAGCGGATCAGGAAGGCCGAGCCTTCGCGGTCGGCAAAACGCGCGAGCATCTCGCGCCGGCGCGGATCGGCCGGGTCTTTCAGCAGGCGCTCGGCATCCGACGTGCCGCCGAACATGCGGTGGCGCACCACGTCGCGCATCAGTCGGATGAACACCAGGTTGATCGAATGCTTGAAGCCTTCGCGCACCGTCATCGATTCGCTGTTGCGCGAGCGCTCGAAGTTCTCGAACTGGTGTAGGCCGCCGCCGGTGAAGAAGGACTCGCCCGGGTTCGCCGAATACTTTCGCTCCATGGCCGCCTCGAGCATCGGCGTGAGGCGGCGATCCTTGGCGCGCAGCAGGTACTGGCGCGCCCACGCACCCAGCGGATCGCGTGGGTTGTTCGCCAGCGCGGCGAGCCGGGCGGGGCTCAGGTCGGACCAGCGCGCGTGCAGCTCGGCCACGAGCTCGAGATAGCTCACCAGCGTGCGCAGCTTGGCGGTCGAGCCCAGGTCCAGACGCGCGCCCTGGTTCACGTCGAAGGGCTGGTTGATGTTGTCGGCCTGCACCCGCAGCAGGTTGGCCTGCGCGCCGCGCTCGAACAGCGTGAAGCTGTAGATCAGCGGGGCCGGATCCGCACCCGGGTCGAGCAGATGGGGGCCGAACAATCCCGCGGCCTTGGCCGCAGCGGGCGTCCGCAGGCCGGCCAGCACGTGCGCAGCCAGCGCCTGCGCTTCGCCGTCCAGGCTGGTTTCAGCTTCGAGGTCGAGGCGCTCCAGGTCGTAGGCGCGCGGCACGTCGAGCAGTGTGGAGATGTGGGTGCGCAGCGCGATGGTGGCCTTGCGCTGCACGAAGTCCGGGCGCGGTGTCGACGGCAGTTCGGGCCGCAGCTGCAGGGGCAGCGGCAGTGCCGCATCGCGCAGCGAGGGCGCGATCAGGCCCGCCTCGGCCATCAGCCGCAGGTAGCTGTCGGTCAGCCGCGCGAGGCCGGTGCCGTCGCCGAGCAGGTGCTGCGATGGGCGGCGCTGCGCGATCATCAGCGACAGCGCCTGCTTGAAGGCTTCTGCCTGGCGCCGGAGCGCCTCGGGCGTGGGCGCCGCCCCCTCGGCGTTGTCGGCGAGCAGGCGGTTGACCTCGCGGAAGTCGCGGCCGTACCAGGCCCACAGGCCATCGCCCAGGCCGTGCACCTCGCCGATGCCCGGGCGTGCGGCCAGCGGCACGGTATCGAGGTAGTCGACGACGATCTGGCGGCGCCGCGCCAGCGTGTCCTCGCCGTCCTGGTAGGCGCGCACCGAGGCCGAGACCATCTGGCGCAGCTTCTCGCGCACCGAGCCGGTGCGGCCCTGTGGCGAATGGCGGTACTTTTCGATCTGCGTGGCCAGGGTGCTGCCGCCCGTCGCCGACCCCCGCGGGTTGAACACCCGCAGTCCCTGCTCGACCGCGGCCTTGGCAAAGCGTTCCGGATCGAGCGCGGGGTTGCGCTGCGCCGATTCCGCGTCAAGCAGGTGGCGGTCCTCGACGAACAGCAGGGCGCTCACCAGCAGTGGCGGCACATCTTCGAAACGCTCGTAGGCGCGCTGGGGCACGCGCGTGTGCAGCAGCGCCGCATTGCGGCAGTCGCGCACGGTCAGGCCGGCCTGGTTCTTCTCGCGGTAGGGGGTGAAAAGCCCGTGCTCCTGCAGTTCGACCAGCCGCGGCGACATGCGCGCCTGGCGCGTGATGGCAAAGCCCTGGGGCTCCAGGCGGTCGATGAAGTGGGGAAGATCGTGGTAGCCCAGCCGTTCGTCGTACGGCCCGGTCTGGGGGAAGCGGATCGCATCGCTGGCACCGGCGCTGACGCTGAAGCCGGTACCGCTGGCAAAGTCGCGCCAGAAGGCCGATTGCCATCGAGAAGTCTTCAACTCGTTGACAACCGCGTATCCGGCAAGCGCACCCAGCACGGCGAGCCCGCCGCTGATCCAGAAGACCCTCTTGAACCTTGTCATGCTCTGCCTCGCACACAGTCCGCACCGCGGGTTCGTTCATGGCAATGATGCGCCTTTTGTAGCACTTTGTGTTGCACATGACGGACTTCAAAGCGGGAGAACTACCTATGCGGGCTGCCGGCATGTCGGCATAGAAAGGCGGGTTCTCCCATTGATTCCCGATACGGCGCGGCTCGTCGGGATGGCGGTTAATCCCTTTTTCTAGTGCCTAAGGACACTGGTGGGCTCGTCGTTCCTTGACTATCTTTGGACATAGGCTGGCCGGTTCGCGAATGTGCCTTCACTTCGTCGGGTCGACCGGTTTTCGATGTTGCAGCCATCGATGGCTGCAATTGTTCAAGGTGCGCGGAGTGGGCACGATAACTAGGGGAGCGAACAATCATGGCAGTAGACATGTTCATGCGCGTCGAGGGCGCGAACGGCGAATCCAAGGACTCGAACCACAAGGACTGGACGGATATCAAGTCGTTCGCATGGGGAGCGACGCAGCCTGGCAACATGGTCAGTGGCGGCGGGGGCGGTGTGGGCAAGGCGAGCTTCAATGACCTGCAGGTGCTCGCGCGCATCGACAAGGCGGCGCCGTCGGTGATGAAGAACTGCGCGAGCGGCAAGCACCTGAGCAAGGTGGAAGTGTCGGTGTGCAAGGCCGGGGGCTCGCAGATCGAATACACGCGCGTGACGCTGGAAGAAGTGCTGGTCACCTCGGTGCAGTACACGGCCGAGCAGGGCGGCGATGCGGTGCTGGTGCAGTTCGCGTTCCAGGCGGCCAAGGTGAAGCAGCAGTACTGGGAGCAGACCGACAAGGGCGGCAAGGGCGCCGAGACCGTGCTGGCCTGGAACATCAAGGAAAACAGGGAAAGCTGAATTCCCCCGGCACGACTTTCGGATGACCCGCAGTTTCATCGCCCACAGTACGCTGGGCGAGCGCCTCAAGTTCCGCTCAATGACGGGGCAGGAGCGCATCTCCACCTTGTTCGAGTCGCGCGTGCTGCTCGTGAGCGAGATGCCCGGCATTGCGCCTGGCCGCATGCTCGGCGAGAACATGACCATCGAAGTCAACCTGGCCACCGAGCTGGGCGGGCCGGGTCGGCGCTTCCTGAGCGGGCAGGTCACGCGCTTTGCCAGCGTCGGCAAGGACGACGGCGACATGCACATGTACGAGGCCATACTGCGCCCGTGGCTCTGGTACGCCACGCGCCGGTCGGACTTCAGGATCTTCCAGTTCAGGACAGCCCCAGAGATCCTGCAGGAGGTGCTCGCGCCTTACGGCTTCGCCATCGATGCCCGGCTGGGTGGTAACTACCGCACGTGGGAATACTGCGTGCAGTACGCCGAAACCGACTTCAACTTCGTCAGCCGTCTGATGGAGCAGGAGGGCATCTACTACTTCTTCTCGCACGCCAGAGACGGCCACCAGCTCGTGCTGTGCGACGGCCCCGACTCGCACGCCGAGCTGCCCGGCGGCCCGGTGCGGGTGCCGTACTACGCGGGCGTTCGCGCGGCGCAGATCCCGAAGCAGGACTTCATCGACACCTGGCATCACGCCGAGGACATCGCCAGCGGCCACTTCGCCGCCGACGACTACGACTTCAGGAAGCCCAACGCCAGGATCGACACCATGCGCCGCCAGCCGGCCGGCCATAGCCACGACAGCTTCGAGACGTACGACTGGCCTGGCGGCTACACCGAACTGGACGACGGCGAGAACTACGCGCGCGTACGGCTGGAGCAGTTGGCCGGGCGCCGCGAACTGATCAGCGCCGAGGGCAACCTGCGCCACATGGCGCCCGGCTACCTGTTCGAACTGGCGCGCCACCCGAACGCCGAGGACAACCGGCGCTACATGATCGAGGCGGTGAGCTACGACTTCCGGGAGAACGCCTTGCGCGTGGTCGGCGGCGTGGATGCGGCCTACAGCGAATCGACCAGCAGCACGAGCTACCGGCAGACCTTCGAGGTGCTGCCCGACAACGCGAGCTACCGCACCGCCCGCGTCACGCCCAAGCCGCGCACCACCGGTCCACAGACCGCCGTCGTGGTGGGGCCGGCGGGCGAGGAGATCCACACCGACGAATACGGTCGCATCAAGGTGCAGTTCCACTGGGACCGTCACGGCCGGCGCGATGAGAACTCGTCGTGCTGGGTTCGCGTGTCGCAGACCTGGGCCGGAAGCAACTACGGCGCCATGCACATTCCGCGCGTCGGCCAGGAGGTGATCGTCGATTTTCTCAACGGCGACCCCGACCATCCGATCGTCACTGGCTGCGTCTACAACGCCGCCCAGATGCCGCCGTGGGAGCTGCCGCGCCACAAGACGCAGACCGGCTTCCAGACGAACTGGAGCAAGGGCGGCGGCGGCAAGCACATGCTGCGCTTCGAGGACAGCCGCGGCACCGAGCACATCGAGCTGTCGACCGACCACGGCAACACCCACCTGCACATGGGCTACCTGATGAACCAGGGCTCCGGCGTGCAGCGCAGCTACGGCTTCGAGCTGCGCACCAACGAGTGGGGTTCCATCCGTGCCGACAAGGGCCTGCTGCTAACCACCTACACGCAGGACTACGCACAGCGCGCCTCGCACGACAACCCCGACGGCCACGAGCACATGGGCGCCGCGCTCGCGCAAAGCAATGCACTGATGCAGGCCGCGGGCCAGGCCATCTCTTCCACCAAGGCGCTGGTCGGTGCGATTGCGCAGGGCAAGAACCAGACGCTCATGGGGCTGGTGCAGGGCGTGCAGGCCGCGGGCGGCCTCTCGCAAGCCATCACCGCGCTGGCCGGCGGCGGATCGCCCGAGGCAGGCGTGTCCGACAACCCCGACCCGGCCATGGCCGACGCGCAGCACATGCTCGACCTGTCGCGCAAGATCGACAAGCCCGTCGTCTCCATCGTGAGCCCCGAGGGCCAGACGATGATCAGCCCCAAACCCATCGTCGTGAGTTCGGGGCAGAGCGTGTCGATGCGTTCGACGTCCGCAATGACCATGACCACCGGCGCGCAGCTCACGCAACTCGCCGCGAAGGGCATGCTCACGCAGGTGAGCGAGGGCGGGCAGGTCAATGTGGTGTCGGATGGCGACATCGTCTCGCACGCGAGCGCGGGGGCGATCAACCTGGTGTCGAAGACCGACGCCTCGGTAACTTCCACCGCGAGCAACGCCAATCTCACCGGTCAGAAGTCTGTGCTGATCCAAGCGGCCGAGCAGGATGTGTTCGTCACGGCCAAGACAAGCATCTCGCTGATCTGCGGCAAGTCGTCGATCGTGCTGCTGGCGGATGGCACGGTGCAAATCAATGGGGTGAAGGGGTTGGTCAACTTCACGGGGGAGCTGGATCAGCGGGGCGGGAAGATCTTCCTGAACTGCGAGGCGCCGGTGGGCAGCGAGAGCCAGCAGACCGTGGCGGAGGAAGAGGCGGCCATGCCGGCACCAGCCTCCGCCGCTGCTGCGCCGGCGAAGTCGTCGCTCGTGCCCCGGGGCCAATGGAAACCGACTGGCCTGGGCGCCGGCGTCGACGGACTCGCCGCCCGGTCGCCCAAGCTGCAGCGTCAGTGGGGTCCTCTCAAGGACGACGGCTGGAGCATGATCTACGGGACGGCCGGAGCGGGCTCATACGTCAAGAGGGGCGAGAAGGTCATCGTGATCGACAGCAACACGGCTTCGGATCCCCACCAGGTCACGTCCGCCGTGGCTCATGAGGTGGGGCACGCAACCTATACGGTTCCGCCGGACATGTCGTCCAGGCAAGCTTATGTCACCAGCAAACTGGACGGCGAGGGCGCCGCCGCCATGAACCAGATCTGGGTACAGCGCGAGATCCAGAACGCCACCGGTCGAAACATCATGGCGATCGAGCCCAAGGCGAAGATGAACGTCTACAACGCCGCGTTCAACAAAGCAGCCGAGACAGGCAATTGGGCAGGGGCCCATCGCACGGCCGGCAAGTACATCGGCACGCTGAAGACCTCAACCACCAAAGAGCTCTACACGACGTATTACGGCAACTGGTACGACAACCGCGTCGGCGGCGGTGGCCACTAGGCGCTGCGAACCGTTCGGCGGTACATCCAAGGGAGGACCATGAACCAAGCGGCAATGACCTTGTGGCAGGCGATCGACGCATTGGCCGCGCAAGTCCCGTTCTCGAAGGAAAAGGTCGAGAGCGCCATCCCGACCCGCCTCAGGGACACCGAGGCCCCGGGCAGCGAGGTCTTCCGGTTCTTCGACGGCACGCCTGTGCAACTCGGCGACGGCGTTGAGGTGTCGAAAATCGATCTGCGCATTAAGCGCGAGGGATCGCATCCAGGCTTCCTGGTGCTGGATCTGAAGGGGCAGTGCGTGTCGCTCGATGAAGTGCGGCAGCGCTACAAAAACCTGCAGATCTTCGGCATGCCGACCGGCCGCTCGCTCGATGAGGCGACCAGCTATTCGACGGCGCTCGGCTGGGGCCAACTGTCGTTCGGTTTCAGGGAACGCAACCCGGCGTGCCTGGGCTACGTCGTCTTCGATCCGGCTTGAACACATCGGGAAAAATCTCCATGCACTACCACCTCAACGAAGGCCAGTTCGACATCCCCGACGACGGCCGCATCGACCGTTCGATGAACGTGCTCGCAATGCCTGACGGCTCTGGCACCACGCTCATCGTGAGCCGCGACGCGCTGCAGACGCAGGAGACGCTGGCGCAGTTCGTCACCCGCCAGATGCGCGACCTGACGCGACAGGTGAGCCAGCTCAAGGAAGTGTCTCGCGGCGAGGTCGCCATCGGATCGCCGATGCGGGAGCTGCGCGGCATCGAGCTCGTCACGCAGTTCAGGCAGAACGGGCAGGCGCTGTACCAGCGGCAGGCGGTGTTCCAGCTCGCGGCCCCGAGCCCCAACGTGCTGATCCTCACGGCCAGCAGCGCTGTCCCTTTCGACGCCGAAGCCCTGGCGATCTGGCAGCGCGCCCTCGCGAGCTTCCAGCCGCGCGCCTGACTGAAGCCGCCCACCCCGGCAACGCACACCCCATGGCCGGCCAAGCAGCAGCACGCCTGCACGACCCCATCGCTCACACCAACGCCCACGCGAGGTTCTGGGCCAGGTTCGCGGGCGGGTTGGTCGGCGGCATCGCGGTGGGTTTTGCGGCGGGGCTGGCGGCGGCCGCCATCGTCGGCACCGGCGGGCTGGCCGGGCCGCTGGTGGTGGGGCTGGTGGTGGTTGGTGCGCGCGTGGCCGGCGGCTACGTCGGCGCGGGGCTCGGCGAGGCGGTGGCCGACGCGCTGGTGCCCGAGACCCTGACCGTCACCGGCCAGATCAGCAGTGGCTCGTCGGACGTGTTCATCAACAGCAAGGGCACCGGCGCGGCGCGCGCTTCGCCCGACATACCGATGGACACGGTGACCTGCGCCAAGGACTCGCCGCAGATCCTGCTGGCCGAAGGCGCCGAGACCGTCTTCATCAACATGGGCGTGGCCTCGCGCAAGAACGACCACACCGAGTGCGGCGCCAAGATCAGCGAGGGGTCGCCCAACGTCTTCATCGGCGGGCCCACCGCCCGCGTGCGCGACGTGGCCGACGAGGTGCCGCTGATCTCGAAGATCGCGGTGACCGTCTTCAACCTGGTGCTGATCTACAAGGGCCTGCGCTGCCTGCCCAAGCTCGCGCGGCAGGGCAAGGCCGCGCTGCCTTGCCTCATCGAAGGCGCCATTGGCCTGGGCATGGGCATTCACGGCATGGTCAGCTCCATCGGCAACCCGGTGCATGCGGCCACGGGCGTCAAGTTTCTGGGCGGCGAGAGCGAACTCGACTTCACGCTGCCGGGGCCGCTGCCGATTGTCTGGCAGCGCTTCTACAACAGCCGCGATGTTCGCAGCGGCGGCCCGCTGGGGCAGGGCTGGAGCCTGCCGTATGCAATGGAGCTGTGGCTCGGCACCGGCTCCGACGGACAACCCGTCATCGTCCTCGTCGACGAGCGGGGCAGGGAGGTGGAGTTTCCCGACATCGAGCCGGGTACCCGGCAATACAGCCTGCGCGAGGGCCTGGACCTGTGCTGCACGGAAGGCGGGCACTACTTCTTCCACATTCCGGGCGGGCTGTTCTTCATCTTCGAAGAGCCCTCGGCCGGCCGCGCGCGCCCGCAGGTGCTGAAGCTCATCCGCATCGAAGACCGCAACGGCAACTTTGTCGAGCTGCGCCATGACGCACTCGGGCGCCTGGGCGAAGTGACCGACAGCACCGGCCGCCTGATCGCGCTCGACCATGCGGGCGAGAGCGGGCGGCTCGACGCGGTGCGCCTCGCGGTTGGCGCACCGGGCGAAACCCCGGGCCTGCTCGTCGCCTACCGCCACGATGCACAGGGCCGCCTTGCCGGCGTGACGGACCGCAGCGGAGCATCGGTGCGCCGCTTCGGCTACGACAGTCGCGGACTGATGAACTTTCACGCCGATGCGGCAGGGCTGGAGTGCCACTACGAATGGACCGGGGCCGCGAAGGAGGCCCGCGTCGGTCGCCATTGGACCAACGACGGCCAGCGCTACGACATCGGCTACGCGTCCCTGCTGCCGGAAGATGCAAGCGGCGCCGAGAATCCGAACGCCGCCATCGGCGAGACCCGCGTCGTCGACCAGCTCGACCGCGTCTTCGTCTGGCGCTGGAACGCGGAGCACCAGTTCACCGCGTACACCAACGCCGAAGGCCAGCACTGGCAGGCGCACTACAACGAGCTGCACCAGCTCGTCGCAATGACCGAGCCCAACGGCGCGGTCACTCGCTGCGCCTACGACGCACAGGGCTTCATGAGCAGCCGGACCGACGCCCTCGGCCGCACGCACAGCACCGGCTGGACCGAGTCCGGCCTGCCGTGGCGCGAGACCCTGCCCGACGGCAGCGCCTGGACCTATGCCTACAGCGACGAGGGCAACCTCGTGCGCGAGACCGACCCGCTCGGCCACACCACCGAATACAGCTACGACAAGCGCGGCTTGCCGATCCTCGTGACCGACGCCAGGGGCGGGCGCAGCCGCATGGCCTGGAGCGAATGCGCGCAGCTGCTCGCACTGACCGACTGCTCCGGCAAGACCACGCGCTATGCCTACGACGGATGGGGCTACCTGAAGACCGTTACCGATGCGATGGGCCAGCAGACCCGGCTCACGCACGACGCCATGGGCCGCCTGCTGGCCATCTCGCAGCCCGACGGCAGCCACCAGGCCTTTCACCGCGATGCGGCGGGCCGCCTGGTCGCCGCCACCGACGCGCTGAGCCGCACCACCCGCTTCGCGCTTGGCCGCCGCGGCGAGCCGCTGCTGCGCGAGGATGCCGAAGGCCGGCGCATGGCGTGGAACTACGACAGCGCCCAGCGACTGCAGTCGCTCGTCAACGAGAACGGCATGCGCTTCGAGTTCGTGCGCGACGAAGCCGACCGCGTGGTCGAAGAGCGTCGCTTGGGCGGCACGCGCGTGCAGGTCGCCTACGACGCGGGCGGCTGGCCCGTCGTCATCACCCACCTGCCCGGCATTGGCGACGAAGACCTTGCGCTCGACGACCCGCAAGCGGGCCGGCTCCGCGTGGCGCAGCCGCTGCGCACCGAGTTGTTGCGCGACGCCGTGGGCCGGCTCGTCGAGAAACGCACCGCCACCCACTGCTACCGTTACCGCTACGACGTGCTCGACCGACTCATCGACGCAGTCAAGCTCGAAGTGGTGAGCGCGGGGGCCGGCGAGGCGCTGCCAACGCTGCGTGCGCTGCACCGCACCTGCTTCGACTACGACAAGCTCGGCCGCCTCGTCGGCGAAAGCGCCATCGACGAAGTCAGCGGCGAGCGCCACGAGCTGCGCCACGAGCACGATGCGCTCGGCAACCGCACGCGCACCCTCCTGCCCGCGCTCGCGGGGCACGGCGGCACCGTGCGCGGGCTGAACTACCTGCACTACGGCTCGGGCCACCTGCACCAAGTCAACTTCTCGCTGCAGCACGGCGATGCACCGGCTGTTCACCAACTGATCAGCGACATCGAACGCGACGACCTGCACCGCGAGATTGCGCGCAGCCAGGGCGCGATCTCCACCCGCTTCGCGCTCGATCCGCTGGGCCGCCGCGCCGCCGCCTGGAGCCGGCCGGCATCGTTGACCGCGCCCTTCACCACGCGGGACGCCGCCTGGCGCCAGGCCCTCGACAGCGCCGGCACCCCGCACGCCCGCCTGCTCGACGGGCTGATGAAGGAGTACAGCTACGACCCCGCGGGCGAACTGCGCCAGAGCCGCCATTCGCTGCAGGGGGCCGCCAGCCATCGCTACGACGCCACCGGGCGCATCGATGAAACCGTGCGCACGCCGACGCCTTACGCGCATGCGGCGCATGGCGCGGCCAACCATGAACGCTTTGCCTACGACCCCGCCGGCAACCTGCTCGACGCATCGCTGGCAGGCCCGGCGGCGCAGGGCGGAGTGTCGGGCTATGTGCGCGACAACCTCGTGCGGGTGTTCGAGGACAAGCGCTACATCTACGACGGCCACGGCCGGCTCGTGTGCAAGAAGTCCGGCAGGCACACCGAGCAGCGCTTCGAATGGGACGACGAAAGCCGCCTTGTGGCCGTGCACACCACGCGCCGCCCGCACACCCCCGAGGCCACCACGCAGGTCACGCGCTTCGACTACGACGCCATGGGGCGCCGCGTGGCCAAGCACGATGCGTTCGGCTGCACGCGGTTCGTGTGGGAGGGCCTGCGGCTGATCGAAGAGCGGCGCGGCTCGCGGGTGGTGAGCTACGTGTACGAGCCCGACAGCCATGTGCCCATGGCACGGCTCGACGCGAAGGCCGAGCCTGCCGCGGCATCGGCCGCGCGCATCCTGCACTTCCACACCGACCCCGCCGGCCTGCCGGAGGAATTGAGCAGCGGCGACGGCAACCTGTGCTGGCGCGCGAGCTACAGGACCTGGGGCGCCACCGTTACCGAGCAATGGGAAGTCACCGCGCTGGACGGCCGCTCCGCCCGGCCGGGCGAAGAGGCGCCGCAACCCGCCGAGCAGAACCTGCGCTTCCAGGGGCAGTACCTCGACCGCGACACCGGCCTGCACTACAACACCTTCCGCTTCTATGACCCGGACATCGGGCGCTTTATCAGCCCCGATCCGATCGGGCTGGAAGGCGGCGACAACCTGCATAGCTACGCACCCAATCCGACGCGTTGGATCGACCCGCTGGGATGGGCCTGCGGAGAGACGCTGGCCCGGCCGGTCGGCTTCAACAGGGGAAGCCGCAACTTCTTGCTGGAGCAGGGCAATGCCACCTCGGGGTGGAAGCACATCTACGACCGCCATGTGGACCCCACCCGATTCACCGGCAAGTCGAAGTTCGACGCCAGCATGGGCCAGGGAGAGATTTCTTCGCTGCTGGGCAAGACGCTCAAGCACGGCAAGGAGTCGAGCTACGAGGGCAAGGCGGTGTTCGAGTCCAGGCTGAAGTACGGCGGACAATACAAGCGCTATCGCGCCACCGTCAACGAAGACGGAACCGTTCGAACCTTCCACCCGCTGGATTGACCATGCTGGACATTTACTACACAGATCCATCCGCCACCGACATGCCCGACGATCCCGGCAGCCTTGAACTGGCGGGCTCCATCGATCTCGATGCCCACCGCTCGCTGGCGGTGTTGTTCGACAAGGGCAGCCAGGCCGGTGCGGGGCTCAAGTACTTCGAGGATTCGTTTCTGCAGCCCGCGCAGGTCGCAACGCTCATGAAGATATTCGTGGCCAACGCGCGTGAACTCGGCAGCAACCGCCAGGCGCTGGCTGCGTTCGAGGCGATGCGCGGCATCTTCGAGACGGCATTGGCCAAGGGCGCAGGCCTGGTTGCCTTCAGCGATTGAGCTTGCGCCGAAAAGGAAATGAACGGCTGAAGGCCAAAGAGATCAAGGGCTGAGCGTCGCCCTCACCCCACCGCCTTGATCGTTCGTTCCCGCCCCGCCTTGGCCACCATCGACGCCACCGCGCACGAGGCCAGGCGTGCCGGCTCCGAGTCGGCGCGGCTCGTCAGGATCACCGGCACCTTGGTGCCCAGCACGATGCCCGCCGCATAGGCTCCGCCCAGGAAGCTGAGGCTCTTCGCCAGCATGTTGCCCGCGTCCAGGCTGGGCACGATCAGCACGTTGGCGCGTCCCGCCACCGGCGAGACGATGCCCTTGATGCGCGCCGCCTCGGCGTCGATGGCGTTGTCCATGGCCAGCGGCCCGTCCAGCTGCGCGCCGGTGATCTGCCCGCGGTCGGCCATCTTGCACAGCGCGGCGGCGTCGAGCGTGGAGGGCACCTTGGTGTTGACCGTTTCGGTGGCCGAGAGAATCGCCACCCGCACCGCCGGCATCTGCAGCGCATGCGCGAGGTCGATCGCGTTCTGCACGATGTCGACCTTCTCTTCGAGCGTGGGCGCGATGTTGATCGCGGCGTCCGAAATGATCAGCGGCTGCGCGTGGCCCGGAATGTCCATCACGAAGCAGTGACTGATGCGCCGCGACGTGCGCAGCCCGCCTTCGCGCCGCACCACCGCGCCCATCAGTTCGTCGGTGTGCAGGCTGCCCTTCATCAACGCATCGACCTCGCCGCGCAAGGCCATGGCGACGGCGGCGTCGGCTGCGGCGTGGCTGTGGGGGGCGTCGATGATGGGGATGGCCGAGAGGTCTGCGTTGGCTTCGCGTGCGGCAGCCTCGATCTTTGCGCGCGGGCCGACCAACACCGGCGCAATGAGGCCCAGCGCGGCTGAAGCCAAGGCGGCTTCGAGCGACACGGCGTTGGCCGGGTGGACGACCGCGACGCGGAGCGGTGGGAGGGCGCGGGCGGCGGCGATCAGGCGGTCGTAGTGGGGGTGGGAGGCGGAGAGAGTTGACGGCGCCATGCGGGCTCCGGAGGTTGGGTGGTTCAACGAGTTCTGCAACGCATCACGACATTGCCTTGATCAACTCGAGCGCGCGACCGCGCGCTTCGGGCGCGAGCGCATAGAAGGCGAGCAGCAGTTCTGCTGCATCGTCATCCGTGGCGTAGAAATAGGCGACCGGGACGTTGAGCACAGCAGCCAATCGCTCGACGGTCAACCAATCCGGCGCGTGTTTGCCCCGTTCATATTGGTTCATCCTGGCGCTCGATGACATCTCGTCGATGCCGGCCATGATCCCCAACTTCTCCTGCGACAAGCCGGCTCGAAGTCGAGCGGCCTTCAGGCGCTTTGCAAGTACCGACAAAAAAAGCACCCCTAACAATTTTGATCAGGGATGCTCAAAGTTTCTGGCGCGGGATACACTAAGGATTGCTTAGTAAATGAGGGAGTTTGTCTTGGACGCGTCAGACATTCTTGAGTGTTGATTGCCACCGAAAATTGACCCACTAATGGAGTGAACCCCATCGACTGGACCACTGGGGAAAGATGAACTGATACGCTGGCTGGGCCTTCATAGAAGGAGAAGGTCCATGTCCTCAAGAGGTCCGTATCGCAGGCACTCGGCGCAGTTCAAACTGCAGCTGTGCCATGACATCCGCTCAGGCACCCTGGGCCGGCGCGACGCCCAGCGGAAGTACACCCTCTCAGCCAATCTCATCCAGATGTGGCTGACGCAGTTCGACCGCGGCGAGCTCAGCAACGAGGAGGCCGAAGCATCTGTGGTGGCCGACTACGAAGCGAAGATCGCAGCCTTGGAGCGCAAGGTGGGGCAGCTCACGATGGAGCTCGAGCTGGTCAAAAAAACGCCGCGCCTGCGCCTCGTGAGCGACAGCGAGAATTCCTCCATCATCACCGGCCCGAAGCCTGCTCCATCCGACGGGGGTGCCAAGTGATCGAACTGCCGCGCAGCACGTTCTACTACCAAGCCAACGAGCCCGCCATAGCCTTGAGCGATCTTCAGGTCGTTCAGCTTATCGAGAGCATCCAGGATGAGCTTGCCGGCTACGGCTATCGCCGTGTGACCCATGAACTGCGCCGCCGCGGTCACCTCATCAATCACAAGCGGATCGCGCGCCTCATGAAGTTGCACGGTCTGGGCATCAAGCCGCGCCGACGCTTCGTTCGCACCACCGATAGCGACCACGACTCGCCGATCTTCCCTAACCTTTATCGCAACGTGATTCCGAGCCGCCCGGACCTCGTGTGGGTGGCGGACTTCACGTACATCCGCATCGAGTCCGGGTTCTGCTATCTGGCGGCCATCCTCGATGCGTGCAGCCGCAAGGTCGTGGGCTATGCGATCTCGCGGCGCATCGACACACCGCTCGCGTTGGCGGCGCTGCGTTCGGCCGTCCGAAGCCGACAGCCGCAGCCGGGCTGCATCCACCATACGGATCGCGGTTGTCAGTACGCGAGCGAGACGTACCGACGCGCATTGCAGGAGGCCGGGCTCCGAGGCTCGATGAGCTCGCCGGGCAATCCGTATCACAATGCCCAGGCCGAGAGCTTCATGAAGACGCTCAAGGTCGAGGAGGTGTACCTGGCCGGCTACGAGACCTTCGCAGACGTGGCAACGCGACTGCCGCGGTTCATCGAAGAGGTCTACAACGCCAAGCGGCTGCATTCGGCGCTCGGTTACCGCCCACCCAACGAATTCGAATCCCAACTCGCTCAGCAGGCGGCTTAGTTCTGATGACCCCAGTGGTCCAGTCGATGGGGTTCACTCCATAAACGCAGTAATTTCCGTCTAAGACTGACCCACGTAAAACCCTACCCTGCTCATTTTTAAAGCAGGGGATCCTAGGAGTGATAGACGTGGCGACATTGAGTGTCATCAGACGCTGGGCCCTGCGCGAGCAGATGTCCATCCGCGAGATAGCCAGGCGTACAGGCCTGTCTCGCAACACCTAAAGAAGTACCTGCGAGCTGGCGACGAAGAGCCGCGCTACGCCAAGCGGACGAGCTCAAGCAAGCTCGATCCCTATGCCGACAAGCTCTCGACCTGGCTCGCGGTCGAGGCAACCAAATCGCGGAAACAGCGGCGCAATCTGCGGCAGATCCACACACCTCAATCTAAAAAGGAGCACATCAAGCACTTATCCACGCCGTGAAGCCTTTGGGCTCACAAAGCGGGCGGGTCAGTATTCAATGGAAATCTAGGGTCAGAGATCGGTGGAATCAAACAGTTGAAGGAAAGGCTGCAGGTTCTTGAGGCGTCTGGGCCAGCCTGACTTCGTGTCCACGGCCCATTTGCGGGTCAAAAAGGCAAAAAGCCCCTGGCTCTTACGAATCAGGGGCTTTCTATTTGGTGCCGGAGAGATGAATCGAACACCCGACCTTCTCATTACGAATGAGCTGCTCTACCGACTGAGCTACACCGGCGAAGCCTCGGATTATAGCAACACCGTCAGGCCTTTTCGGCGTGGTACCTGGTCAAACGCTCGACTTCGTTACGTGAACCCAACATCACGCTCACGCGCTCGTGCAGTTTGGTGGGCTTCAGGTCGAGGATGCGCTGCTTGCCGTTGGTGGCCGCGCCGCCGGCCTGCTCGACCAGCCAGCTCATCGGGTTGGCCTCGTACATCAGGCGCAGCTTGCCGGCCTTTTCGGGCTCGCGCTTGTCCCATGGGTACATGAACACGCCGCCGCGCATCAGGATGCGGTGCACGTCGGCCACCATGCTGGCGATCCAGCGCATGTTGAAGTCCTTGCCGCGCGGACCTTCCTTGCCGGCCAGGCATTCGTCGATGTAGCGCTTCATGGGCTCGTCCCAGTGGCGCATGTTGCTCATGTTGATCGCAAATTCCTTGGTGTCGGCCGGAATCTGGATGTCTTCCTGCGTGAGCACGAAACTGCCTTGCTCGCGGTCGAGCGTGAACATGGCCACGCCGTTGCCCACGGTGAGCACCAGGGTGGTCTGCGGGCCATAGATGCAGTAGCCGGCCGCCACCTGCTGGGTGCCGGGCTGCAGGAAGTCGGCTTCCTGCACGCCGGGGGTGTCGTCGGGCTTCTTCAGCACGCTGAAGATGGTGCCGATGCTTACGTTCACGTCGATGTTGCTGCTGCCGTCGAGCGGGTCGAACATGAGCAGGTATTCGCCCTGCGGATAGCGGTTGGGCACCACGTAGATGCTGTCCATTTCCTCGCTGGCCATGGCCGCGAGGTGGCCGCCCCATTCGTTGGCCTCGATCAGCACTTCGTTGGCGATGATGTCCAGCTTCTTCTGGATCTCGCCCTGCACGTTCTCGCTCTCGGCGGTGCCGAGCACGCCCCCCAGCGCGCCCTTGTTGACGGCCTGGCTGATGCTCTTGCAGGCGCGGGCGACCACTTCGAGCAAGAGGCGCAGCTGGCCGGGAATGAGGCCGTCGGCGCGCTGCTTTTCGACGAGGTAGCGGGTGAGGGAAATCTTCTGGGTCATACGGTTCTGTTTCCTGGATAGGGTCGATGATTTCGATATCGTGGTCTGCCGGGATCAGTCGGCGTTGTCTTCGGGCCAAGGGGCGCCAAGGTCATAGGCAATGCGCGTTGCAACGTCGGCGGTGGCTCTGGCCAGTCCTTCATTCAGCAGCTTGCCCTGGTCTGCCAGCCAAAGCGCGCGGCGGGTGCTGCGCTGGGTATTGGCGTCCTTGCCGCGCAACTCCTGCTTCAGCGAAGGGCCGACGAGGTCCGCGAGGCTCACGGTCGAGCGGTACGCGTACTCGTGCCACAGCGCGCGCTTGTCGGGGGAGCTGATGCGCACGTTGGCGCGCACCACGGCTTCGTCTTCGTCGTCGGATACGTTGGCCCACCCTTCGATCACGGTCTGTGCACTGTCGGGGTTCAGCGGGCTGCTCCTGAACATGCTGGTCGCGGGCTCGCGGTACGTGGCGTCGCGATAGTTCGGGCTGGTGCGCAATGCCTTTTCGAGGCGCGCGCTAAGTTGGGGTGCCAGCTCGTAGTTGCCCACAACCTTCAGGTAGAGGGCCGATCGCGACTGGATCTCTTCCTGGACTGAGGCTTGGTAGCTCTGGTTGGCCGCACCGGTCGCGCCGCCAAGAGCCATGGCGCCGAGGATGCCCACGCCGGGAATGGCCGCCATGCCGGCACCGATGATGCGCATGCGTTTCGAACCGGCGTCGAGGTCGTTCTCTACCTCGACACCGGCTCCGGGCACAACCACCTGCACGGTCGAGCCGGGCAGGGTGGCCAGTTGCGAGGTCTTGATCCACGGCTGGCGCGAGCTGCCGCCCGCACAGCCGGCCAGCGCCACGCAAAGCAGCACTACCAGCGCGAGGGCCGGCCGCTTCAGGTGTCGTTCAGTTGCCAGCCAGCGCACGCGTCACCACCTCATGCGTGTCCTTGCTCAGGTCGGGCTTGGCCGCCACGCGGGCGATGGCTTCGCGCGCGGCGCTGCGGTACGGTTCGGCCAGCTTGCTCCAGCGGTCGAGCGCGCGGGCGAGGCGGGCGGCCACCTGGGGGTTGATGGCATCCAGCTCGATGACGCGCTCGCACCAGAACACGTAGCCGGCCGCGTCGGGGCGGTGGAACGCGCCGGGGTTGGCGCTGCAATAGCTGAAGATCACGCTCCGGGCGCGGTTGGGGTTCTTGATGGAGAAGTCGGGGTGCTTCATCAGTTGCTTCACCAGCGGCAGGATATCGCCGCCGCGGTCGGGCGCGCCGGCCTGCAGCGAGAACCATTTGTCGATGACCAGCGCTTCGTCCTTGAAGAGGGCGTGGAAGCGCGCCAGAGCCTGTGCGGCCAGTGTGTGGCCCGACGACACCAGCGCGTTAAGCGCGTTGAAGCGGTCGGTCATGTTGCCGGCGTCCTTGAAGCGCTGCAGCGTCTTGCCGGGCCACACGGTGTCGCCCGAGGAGCGCGCCGCCAGGCACAGGAAGTTGAGCGCCATGCCGGCCAGCGCGCGGCGGCCCGACGAGGTCGGGTCGGGCGTGTAGGCGCCGGTGTCGTGGTTCTCTTCATACGCCCACTGCCAGTCGGCGAAGAGGGCGGTGGCCAGCTGGGCGCGCATGGCCTCGCGCACGAGGTGCACGCGCTGCGGATCGACCACGTCGAGCTGCTCGGCAATGTAGGTTTCCGAGGGCAGCGTGAGCACCAGTTCCTTGAAGGCGGCGTCGAGCTGGGGGTTGCGCAGCACGCTGCGCATGGCGTCGATGTAGGCGTCGTTCAGCACCGGGGTGGTGTCGGTCGCCAGCGCCGCAATGCCCTGCAGCGCGGCGCGCAGGCCCAGGCGCTGGCCGGCTTCCCAGCGGTTGAACGGATCGGGGTCGTTGGCCAGCAGGGTGAGCAACTGGGCGTCGGTGTACTCGAAGTCCAGGATCACCGGCGCGCTGAAGCCGCGCAGGATGGAAGGCACGGGCTCGGCGTCGAGGCCCACGAAGGTGATCTGCTCGCCGGCGCGCGAGAGCACCAGCGTGCGGGTGCCGCGCGTGACTTCGTTTTCGCCCTGGAGCTGCATCGGCAGTTCGCGGCCGCTCGCGTCGAGCAGGCCGATGTTCAGCGGAATGACGAAGGGTTCCTTGGTGGGCTGACCGGGCGTGGGCGGGCAGCTTTGCACCACGCTCAGGGTGTAGCTGCGGTTCTGCGCGTCGTACACGCCGTGGGCGGCCAGGCGCGGCGTGCCGGCCTGGCTGTACCAGCGCTTGAACTGCGGCAGCAGGCGGGCCAGTTCCGAATCGGGGTTGGCGTCGGCAATGGCCTGGGCGAAGTCGTCGCAGGTCACGGCCTGGCCGTCGTGGCGTTCGAAGTAGAGGGTGATGCCGCGCTCGAAGCCCTTGCGGCCGACCAGCGTCTGCATCATGCGGACCACCTCGGCACCCTTTTCGTAGATGGTGACGGTGTAGAAGTTGCTGATCTCGATGTAGCTGTCGGGCCGCACCGGGTGGGCCATGGGGCCGGCGTCTTCGGGGAACTGGGCGGTGCGCAGCACGCGCACGTCCTCGATGCGCTTCACGGCGCGGGCCGAGGCGTCGGCGCACAGGTCCTGGCTGAACTCCTGGTCGCGGAAGACGGTGAGGCCCTCCTTCAGCGAGAGCTGGAACCAGTCGCGGCAGGTCACGCGGTCGCCGCTCCAGTTGTGGAAGTACTCGTGGCCGACCACGCTTTCGATGTTGCTGTAGTCGGCGTCGGTGGCGGTGGCCTGGTTGGCCAGAACGTACTTCGTGTTGAAGATGTTCAGGCCCTTGTTCTCCATGGCGCCCATGTTGAAGTCACTGGTGGCGACGATCATGAAGCGGTCCAGGTCCAGCGGCAGGCCGAAGCGGGCCTCGTCCCACAGCACGGAGTTGACCAGCGAGTTCATCGCATGCTCGGTCTTGTCGAGGTCGCCGGCGCGCACGTACACCTGCAGCAGGTGCTCCTTGCCGTTGCGCGCGGTGATGCGCTGCTCGCGCGCCACCAGCTTGCCGGCCACCAGCGCGAACAGGTAGCAGGGCTTCCTGAAGGGGTCGACCCACTTCGCAAAGTGGCGGCCCTCGGGCAGGTCGCCCTGCTCGACGAGGTTGCCGTTCGACAGCAGCACCGGGTAGGCGGCCTTGGCGGCGCGCAGCGTGACGGTGTACATCGCCATCACGTCCGGACGGTCGAGGAAGTAGGTGATGCGGCGGAAGCCCTCGGCCTCGCACTGCGTGAAAAAGGTGTCCTCGCTCACGAACAGGCCCATCAGCTTGGTGTTCTTGATGGGGCAGCAGGTGGTGAAGATCTCGAGCTCGAAGGCATCGGGCAAGCCGTCGATGACGAGCTGGTCGCCCTCCATGCGGAACGATGCGCCCTGGCCGTTGACCAGCACGCGCGCCAGATTCAGCTCGTCGCCGTCCAGGCGCAGGGGCTGGGCCGGCGCGTCGGGATTGCGGCGCAGCTGCATGCGGTTGAGCACGCGGGTCTTGGCGGGGTCGAGGTCGAAGGTCAGGTCGACGGTGTCGATCCAGAATGCCGGAGCGGCATAGTCTTCGCGGCGAATGGCAATCGGTTGCCCTTGGGCGTCACGCTGCAGCAGCATCGAGTGTCTCCAGAAAATTCGAATGGGCGAGTTCGTCGTAGTCGCGAACGGCGGCAATCACATGGGGGCCGGCAAGCTCGGCGGCGGTATGGGTGCTGCACACGGCCACGGCACGCATGCCGCCGCGGCGCGCGGCCTCGATGCCGAAGGGGGCATCTTCAAACACGATACAGCGCTCGGGCGCCACGCCGATGCGGCGCGCGGCTTCCAGAAAGATCTCGGGCGTGGGCTTGCCGGCAAAGCCTTCGTCGCCGCCCACGATGGCCAGCGGCAGCGGGTCCATCTTCAGGCGCGACATCGCAAACTCGATGTTGTGCCGGTCGCCGGCGGTGCCCACGGCCACCTTCAGGCCGCGCGCGACGGCGGCCTTGGCAAAGGCGGTGAAGCCGGCCACTTCGGTGAAGTTGTCGTGGAAGAGGGCGCGGTAGATTTCTTCCTTCTCGTGCACCAGGCCCAAGCACTCGTCGTCGGAAAGCTCGCGCTCGAACAGTTCGCGCATGCACTCGGCGCCGGTGCGGCCCGTGGTGCGCGCAAGGATGTCGGTCACGTCGAGCTTCAGCCCGTGGCGTTCGGCAAACTCCACCCATGAGCGCGCATGCCACGGCATGGAGTCGATCATGGTGCCGTCCATGTCGAAGATGAAGGCTTCGACCTTCCCGTGCATCAAGCTCATCGCTTACACGCCCTGCTTGAGCGAGGCTTCGATGAACACATCGAGGTCGCCGTCGAGCACCTTCTGCGTGGCCGAGACCTCGACGTTGGTGCGCAGGTCCTTGATGCGGCTGTTGTCCAGCACGTAGCTGCGGATCTGGTGGCCCCAGCCCACGTCGGTCTTGCTGTCCTCGAGCTTCTGCTGCTCTTCCTGGCGCTTGCGCATCTCGTGGTCGTACAGGCGCGAGCGCAGGCGCTTCCACGCCACGTCGCGGTTGCTGTGCTGGCTACGGCCGTCCTGGCACTGCACCACGATGCCGGTGGGAATGTGCGTCAGGCGCACGGCCGAGTCGGTCTTGTTGATGTGCTGGCCGCCGGCGCCGCTGGCGCGGAAGGTGTCGGTGCGCACGTCGGCCGGGTTGATCTCGATCTCGATGGAGTCGTCGATTTCCGGGTACACGAAGATCGAGGCAAAGCTGGTGTGGCGCCCGCCCGACGAGTCGAACGGCGACTTGCGCACCAAGCGGTGCACGCCGGTCTCGGTGCGCAAGAGGCCAAAGGCGTAGTCGCCCTCGACCTTGATGGTCGCGCCCTTGATGCCCGCGGTGTCGCCCGGGGTTTCGTCCTCGATCTGCGTCTTGAAGCCCTTGCGCTCGGCGTACTTCAGGTACTGGCGCAGCAGCATGCTGGCCCAGTCGCAGGCCTCGGTGCCGCCGGCGCCGGCCTGGATGTCGACGAAGGCATTGAGCGGATCGGCCGGGTTGTTGAACATCCGGCGGAATTCGAGCTGCTTGATGTCGGCTTCGAGCGCGGCGGCGTCATCGGCAATGGACTGCAAGCCGTCCATGTCGCCGTCTTCCTTCGACATCTCGTAGAGCTCGGTGTTGTCCGACAGGCCGCTGGTGAGGCGGTCGAGCGTGACGACCACGTCGTCGAGCGACTTTTTCTCGCGGCCCAGTTCCTGGGCCTTCTTGGGGTCGTTCCAGACGTTGGGATCTTCGAGCGATGCGTTGACTGTCCTCAGTCGTTCGGCTTTGGCATCGTAGTCAAAGATACCTCCGTAAATCCGCAGTCCGGGCGCTCAGGTCTGCAAGCGTTGCGCCGATCTGGTTGATTTGTTCTGCGTCCATGGGGTGTCCTGACTGTGTTCGGGGGAAACCCGGCATTTTCTCACGGACCGATAACCCGCCCTGCGGATGCCCTGTATTGCTCCTTCCCCCTCTGGGGGAAGGCTGGGATGGGGCGGGCAGGGCGCCCATTGCGAGCGCCGCTTGCCCCCACCCCAACCCTCCCCCGGGAGGGGAGGGAGAAGGAAAGTCAGAACGCCGGGACCAGCGACCCCTTGAACTGCGTCTCGATGAAGCTCTTCACCTCCGGCGACTGGTAGGCCGCCACCAGCCGCCTGGCCCAGGGCTTGTCCTTGTCCGCGCGGCGCACGGCGATCAGGTTGGCGTACGGGCTCTTGGCCGATTCCTTGATCACGGCGTCCTTGTTCAGCGACAGCCCGGCCTTCTCGGCGTAGTCGTTGTTGATGGCGGCAATCGCCAGGTCGTCGAGCGAGCGCGGCAGCTGGGCGGCATCGAGTGGCACCAGCCTGAGCTTCTTCGGGTTGCTCACCACGTCCAGCGGCGTGGCCGTGTTGTTCTTCACCGCTTCCGGCTTCAGCGTGATGAGGCCCGCCGTCTGCAGCAGCAGCAGGGCGCGGTTGCCGTTCGACGGATCGTTCTGGATGCCGACCGAGGCACCATCAGGCAACTGGTCGATGGCCTTGATCTTGCGCGAGTAGAAGCCCAGCGGCGCGGTGATGGTAAGGCCCACCGGCACGATGTCGAAGCCGCGCGCCTTGTTCTGGTTGTCCAGGAAGGGCTGGTGCTGGAAGGCGTTGGCGTCGAGGTCGCCCGAGGCCAGCGCCGCGTTGGGCAGCTGATAGTCGTTGAACACCACGACCTGGATGTTCAGGCCATCCTTGGCAGCGACCTTCTTGACCACTTCGAAGACCTGCTCGGCGCTGCCGACGGAGACACCGACCTTGAGGGTGTTCTTGTCTTGCGCAAGCGCGGGGTTGCCGGCGAGAAGGGCGGTGGCCAGCGTTGCAACGGCGAGGGTGCGGCGGCGGAAAGTGGTGTGCATGTTGTTGCGCGAAATCAAAAAAAGGAAGGCGCGAATGTGGCATTGCCCGGCACATTTGGAAACGAACCAATGCGCATATCGATATGGCGTCCTCGCCGGGCAATCCAAGTGTCTTATGCGTTTTCATGCATATGCATGAGCCGATTTGTTCGTTCCCTTTTGACGCCTTTGTTCTCATACTCGGCCCCTTTTTGCGAACCTTTGCGGCTGACTCCGCGCCCGCCGCTGCCTTTTTCATGAGCAACCTTTCGTCCGATGCGGGCCGCGGCAACGCGCAGCCCGTGATCCGTCTTCAATCCGTGCAGAAGTCATTCGCACTGCCCAGCGGCGAGGTGTTCGACGCCGTGCAGTCGCTCTCGCTCGACATCCACCAGGGCGACGTGTTCGGCCTGATTGGCAAGAGCGGCGCCGGCAAGTCGACCCTGCTGCGCCTCATCAACCTGCTGGAGCGGCCCGATGCGGGCCAGGTCTTCGTGGGCGGGCGCGACCTCACGACGCTCTCGCGCCGCGAGCTGCGCGACACGCGCCAGAACATCGGAATGATCTTCCAGCAGTTCAACCTGCTGCAGAACGCCACGGTGTTCGACAACGTGGCCTTCCCGCTGAAGATCCACGGCCGGCATTCCAAGGCCGAGATCGACGCCCGGGTGCGCGAGTGCCTGGCACTGGTGGGGCTGGCCGAGAAGATCGACACCTATCCGGCGCAGCTCTCGGGCGGGCAGAAGCAGCGCGTGGCCATTGCGCGTGCGCTGGCGCCGCGGCCGCAGGTGCTGCTGTGCGACGAGCCCACCTCGGCGCTCGACACCGAAACCACGCGCGCGCTGCTCGAGACGCTGCGCGACATCAACCAGAAGATCGGCGTGACCATCGTGATCGTCACGCACGAACTCTCGGTGGTCGAGGTGCTGTGCCGCAACGTGGCCATCCTGGAGAAGGGCCGGCTGGTGGAGCAGTTCGCGGTCGATGCGCCGAGCGAAGAGCGCAAAACGGCCCTGGGCCGCGAGATCGACGAACTGGTGCGCCGCCGCGAACGCGAGGCGCGCGAACCCATCGCGCCGCGCCCCGTGTCAGCGCAGCGCAGCGCGCAGGAGGTGGCCTATGTTTGAGAACATCGCCCCCATCCTCCCCGAGCTGTGGGTGGCCACGGGTCAGACCTTCCTGATGCTGGCCATCGGCCTCTCGGCCGCGGTGCTCATTGGCGGGCCGCTGGGCATCCTGCTGTTCCTGCTGGGCCCGGGCCAGTCGCTCGAGAACAAGCCGGCGTTCCTCATCCTCAACTGGATCGTGAACACCGTGCGCTCGTTTCCTTTCATCATCCTGCTGGTGGCGCTGGTGCCGTTCACGCGGGTGATCGCGGGCACGTCCATCGGCCCGCTGGCGGCCGCGGTGCCGCTGTCGTTCGCGGCCATTCCGTACTTTGCGCGGCTGGTCGACCAGTGCCTGCGCGAAGTGCCGCGCGGCGTGATCGAGGCGGCGCATGCCATGGGTGCCTCGGAGCTGCAGATCGTCTGGCGCGTGCTGGTGGTCGAGGCGCGCTCCGGATTGGTGCTGGCGCTCACGGTGCTGGCGGTGAGCTTTCTCTCCTATTCGGCGATTGCCGGCGTGGTGGGCGGCGGCGGCATCGGCGACCTGGCGATCCGCTATGGCTACTACCGCTTCCAGACCGACGTGATGGTGCTCACCGTGGCGCTGCTCGTGGTGCTGGTACAGATCCTGCAGTTCGTGGGCAACACCACGGCGCGCAGGCTTGACAAGCGTTGAATCTTTTTTTCTCTCGTTCCTTCCTTTTTTGATTTCATGAAAACCGCTCTGCTGCGCCGCTCCGTCCTTGCCCTGTCCCTGGTTGCCCTGTCGTTCAGCGGCCTTTCGTTGGCGCAGGCCCAGGAAGCCAAGAAGAACCTCGTGATCGGCGGCACCGCCGGCTCCAACATCGACCAGCTCAAGGTCGGCATCGTGCCCATCCTCGAAAAGAAGGGCTACAAGGTGAAGCTGGTCGAGTTCAACGACTACGTGCAGCCCAACCTCGCGCTCGCGCAGGGTTCGCTCGATGCCAACTTCTTCCAGCACCAGGTCTACCTGAAGAAGTTCTCGGCCGACCAGAAGCTCGACCTCGCCGAACTGGTGCAGGGCCCGATCGCGCCGCTGGGCGTGTACTCCACCAAGCGCAAGACGCTGGCCGAGGTGAAGGAGGGCGACCGCTTCACGCTGCCCAACGATCCGAGCAACCTGGCCCGCGCATTGGTGCTGCTGGAGCAGAACAAGCTCATCACCATCAAGCCCGGCGTCGATGCGCTGCGCGCGTCCGAGAAGGACGTGGCCGAGAACCCGAAGAAGCTCAAGTTCATTCCGCTCGAGGCCGCGCAGCTGCCGCGCTCGCTGGGCGATACCGAATACGCCATCGTCAACGGCAACTTCGCGATCTCGTCGGGCCTGAAGCTGAGCGAAGCCGTGGTGCTCGAGAAGACGCCCGACTACTACCTGAACGTGGTGGCCGTGAAGAGCGCGGACAAAAACGCGCCGTGGGCCAGGGACATTGCCGAGGCCTACCGCTCGAAGGAATTCAAGGCCGTGGTCGACAGCAAGTTCCAGGGCTACGCCAAGCCCAGCTTCCTTCAGTAAATCTTCTTCTCAAGCCAAGGACGCCCATGCCCGTGCTCGCCGTTTTCGATACCGAAGGAAGCTGGCGCGACACGCATGTGTGCGACGGATGGATCACCGAGTGCCTGGCGCGACAGGGCGTTGCATGGGGCCGCGAAGACGACGCGCCGGAGGGCCAGCGGGTGCTCGACCGTGCGGCCCTGTTCTATGTGCGTGCGGAAAGCGGCTACCTGGGCCTGCTGTTCGAGGCGGGCGAATGGGTGAGCCTGCCGGCCGGCGAGCCCTTGCAGCCGCTGCCCGCCGCGCTGCCGCACTTCGACGCCTTCGTCGAGCATGTGTTGATGCTCACGGGCAACGACGCCGCCGAAGAAGACTGAGTTTTCCAGTCAGCCCGGCGCGCTGCGGGTGCGGGGCTTGTAGCATGTGCGGATGACCCAGCACATCGGAATCGTCGGGTGTTCCGCCGAAGGCGCGGCGCTCTGCTATCAGACCATCTGCGTGGAGGGGGCCGAGCTGCTCGGCCCGCATGCGCATCCGGAAGTGGCCATGCACACGCCATCGCTTTCGGACTACATGGCGCACATCTACCGCGGCGACTGGCATGGCGTGGGCGAGGTGATGCTTGCCTCGGCGAGCAAGCTCGCGAAGATCGGCGCCGACTTCCTGGTCTGCCCCGACAACACGATCCACCAGGCGCTGCCCTTCATCGAGGCGCGCTCGCCGCTGCCGTGGCTGCATATTGCCGAGTGCGTGGCCGACGAGGCCGCGCAGCGCGGCTTCCGGCGCCTTGCCATCACCGGCACGCGTTGGCTGGTCGACAGCGAGGTCTATCCCGAGAAGCTCTCGGCCAGGGGGCTCGAATACGTCCGGCCCACGGCCCTGGAGCGTGAGGAGATCAACCGCATCATCATGGACGAGCTGGTGCGCGGTGTGTTCACGCCCGATGCGGTGCTGGCGTTCCGGCGCGTGATCCAGCGCATGAAGGACGAAGACGGCTGCGATGCGGTGGTGCTCGGATGCACCGAGATTCCGCTCATCATGAACGACGTGAATTCGCCGCTGCCCACGCTCGACTCCACGCGGCTGCTGGCGCGCGCGGCGCTGCGGCGCGCCGCGGCCTGAAGCGCCGGCCGCCTCAGCCGGCCAGGAACTGCTCGATCAATCCCGCCACGCGCAGCGGCTGGTCGTGGTGCAGCATGTGGCCCGCCTCGGCCACCTGCTCGATGCGCACCGAAGGCACGGACTTCAGCCGTTCGTGGAATTCATCGAGCGTGTAGCGGTTCTTCCACCAGCCGTGCAGGCTGTCGTCGGCGGCCTCGACCATCAGCGTGGGCGCCGAGATCCGCGCATAGAGCGCAAGCGTTTCGTCGACCCGGAAGATGTTCGCGTTGATGATCTTGTGCGCGGCGTCGCCGAGGATCTGCCAGCGCTCGCTGCCGTCGGGCTGCAGCTGGAGCGCGGACCAGTGGCTGGCGAGCCACTCGGCCTTGTCGGGCGTGAGGCGCGGGTTGGTCTTCATGAGCCGTCGCGCCACGCCGTCCACGGCCGAGTAGCCCGCCAGCGCCATCTCGCCGCGGTGCAGGCGCTTGAGCTCGTCGATCCATTGCCCGTAGCGCGCGGGCGCTTCCTCGGGCTTGCGCGCCGGCATGCCGAAGCCTTCGAGGTTGACGAGGCGGCGGATGCGCCCGGGCCTGGCACCCGCATAGTGCATGGCGACATTGCCGCCCATGCTGTGGCCGACCAGGTCGACCGGCCGCGCGGCATCGCCTTCGCCCGCGTAGTGGTCGAGCAGCCATTCGAGATCGGCCAGGTAGTCGGGCAGCCAGTAGTTGTCGACACCGCCGCCGTCGGTGAGCCCGAAGCCGCGCCAGTCGGGCGCGATGATGAAGCGCTCTTCGGCCAGTGCATCGACCACGAACTGCCACGAGGCTGCCACGTCCATCCAGCCATGCAGCAACACCAGTGGCGGCCGCGCGGCCGAGGGCTCGCCCCAGAGGCGCACGTGGTAGCGGAGGTTGCGCACGGGCACGAATTCGCTGCGCGAGGGACGGAGGGCTTGGTACATGGACGTCGATGATAAGGAGCCCGGCGCGGGGGCGTAGTCCGGCACAGGACAGCGCGCGCTCGGGTTTAGGCTGTACCGTCAGCGCGTCGCAGAGGAGGGCGGTAGCATCCCGCGCATGAAAAAAATCCAACTCGGCCAGAGCGACCTGCACGTCACCCCCATCTGCCTGGGCACCATGACCTTCGGCGAACAGGTGGACGAGCCCACGTCCCATGCCATCCTGAGCCGCTCGCTCGAGCGCGGCGTCGATTTCATCGACACGGCCGAGATGTACTCGGTGCCCACTCGCCAGGAAACCTACAGCGTCACCGAAACCATCATCGGCAACTGGTTCGCGGCCAACCCCGGTGCGCGGCAGAAGCTCACGCTCGCCACCAAGGTGGCCGGCCCGCTGCGCAATACGCCGTGGGTGCGCGAAGGCGTGGGCATGACGGCGGCCGACATCGTGGCCTCGTGCAACGCGAGCCTCAAGCGGCTGAAGACCGACGTCATCGACCTGTACCAGATCCACTGGCCCGAGCGCCACGTGCCGGCCTTCGGCAACATCTACTACGACCCGGCCAAGGAGGTCTCGCAGACGCCCATCCGCGAGCAGCTCGAAGCCCTCGGCGGGCTGGTGAAGGCCGGCAAGGTCCGCGCGATCGGCCTGTCGAACGAGACGCCGTATGGCGTGCACGAGTTCGTGCGGCTGGCCGAGCAGCACGGGCTGCCGCGCGTGGCCACGGTGCAGAACGTCTACAACCTCGCGAGCCGCGGCGTGGAGAACGGCCTGGACGAGACGATGCACCGGCTGGGCGTGTCGCTGCTGGCCTATTCGCCGCTGGCCTACGGCCTGCTCACCGGCAAGTACGACCAGAGCGGCATCACCGGGCCGGATGCGCCCCAGGCCGCGCGCATCACGCGCTACGAGTCGGTGCGCAAGCTGCGCTGGGGACGCCCCGATGCGCTGAAGGCCGCGCGCCTGTACAACCAGCTCGCGCGCGACAACGGCCTCACGCCCACGCAGCTTGCGCTGGCCTTCTGCTACACCAAGTGGCAGGTGGCGAGCACGATCCTCGGCGTGACGACGGTGGCGCAGCTCGACGAAGACATCGATGCCTACGGCACCACCCTGTCGCCCGAGGTGCTGGCCGAGATCGACAGGATCCGGTGGGACATCCGGGATCCGGCGGCGTGAGCGCCGCGCCGGGCCGCCCCAAGCAAGCTCGCTCCCGCTTGGCGGGAAGGCGCGCAGCGCCAAGGGTGCACCAGTGAGCAAGAAGGCCCACGTTTCCGAAACCCCCGCGACGCAGCTGCTGCGCGCGAACAAGGTCGCCTTCACCGAGCATCCGTACGAGTACCTGGAGCACGGCGGCGCCCAGCACAGCGCCGCCGTGCTGGGCTTCGACCCCTTCACGGTGGTGAAGACGCTGGTGATGCAGGACCAGGACGCCAGGCCGCTGATCGTGCTGATGCACGGCAACCGCACCGTGTCGACCAAGAACCTCGCGCGGCAGATCGGCGCCAAGTCGGTCGAGCCCTGCAAGCCCGAGGTCGCGCAGCGCCACAGCGGCTACATGGTGGGCGGCACCTCGCCCTTTGGCACGCGGCGCCGGATGCCGGTCTACATCGAGTCGACGATCCTCGAACTGCCGAGGATCGCGATCAACGGCGGGAGGCGCGGCTACCTGGTGGGCATCGACCCGCAGGCGTGCGTCGCCTTGCTGGGCGCCACGCCGGTGCAGTGCGCGCTGGCAGAATAGCCGGCGCGGCGCAGTCCGGCCCCGGCCGGCGTCGCTGGACAAGAACAACCATTCCCCCGCGGAGCGCCGCCTTGAGCTTTCATCTGCCGTCTTTCATCGCCATTCTGGCCTCGTACCTGATCGGCTCGCTGTCTTTTGCGGTCATCGTGAGCAAGACGCTCGGCATGGCCGACCCGCGCAGCTACGGCAGCGGGAACCCCGGTGCCACCAACGTGCTGCGCTCGGGCAACAAGGGCGCGGCGCTGGCCACGCTGCTGCTCGATGCGCTCAAGGGCTGGCTGCCGGTGTTCCTGATCCGGCATTTCGGCGCGCAGTGGGGCCTGGGCGAGGGCGTGGCCGCACTGGCGGGCCTGGCGGCCTTCCTGGGCCACCTCTACCCCGTGTTCTTCGGCTTCCAGGGCGGCAAGGGCGTGGCCACGGCGGCCGGCGTGCTGGTGGGCATCGCGCCCTGGCTGGGATTGGCTACCGGCGCCACCTGGCTGATCATTGCGGTGTTCTTCCGCTATTCGTCGCTGTCGTCGCTGGTGGCGGCCTTCTTTGCGCCGGCCTATTACCTGCTGGGCGGCAATATTGCGTGGCCGCTCGACCGCACGGTGCTGATTGCGATCATCATCATGAGCCTGCTGCTGATCTGGCGGCACCGCGAAAACATCCGCCGGCTCGCGGCCGGCACGGAGTCGAAACTCGGCTCGAAGAAAAAGGCTTGATAAACACCATGGCATCCATTACCCGCTTCCACGTCGGCCCGCGCCTGTCCGAGACGGCCGTGCACAACGGCACCATTTACCTCGCGGGCCAGGTGCCCGACGACACCACGCAGGACATCCGCGGCCAGACCGCGCAGGTGCTGGCGATGGTCGACCGCCTGCTGGCCGAGGCCGGCAGCGACAAGTCGCGCATCCTCATGACGCAGATCTTCCTGGCCGACATCACCGACATCACGGCCATGAACGAGGTGTGGGATGCGTGGATTCCCGCCGGCAACACCCCACCGCGCGCAACGGTGCAGGCCAAGATGGCCAATGCGGCCTACAAGATCGAGATCGTGGTCACGGCCGCCCAGGCCTGACGCGGACTGTCAATAGCGTTTCTCCAAGACCATCTGGTCCGCGTCGCGGCGCATCGAGAAACGGTTGATGAAGCTGTTGCCCAGCAGCACGAAGGGCATGGGCTGCGGCGAGACGATGGCGTCGATGTCGTAGACCTCGACATCGCCCACGCGCACCGACCGAAGCCGCAGCCTGTAGCCGCTGGACACGCCGTTGGCGGTGCTGATCTGGATGCGCTGCCCCTTGCTGTAGTCCAGGCCGATGCGCTGGGCATCGTCGGCCGACAGTGCGATGGACGTGGCGCCCGTGTCGAGCATGAAGGTGACGGGACGGCCGTTGATGGCGCCCTGTGTCATGAAATGGCCGCGGCTGTCGGCCGGCAGCACGATGCGGCTGCCGCCACCGGTGCCTCCCCCGCCTCCAATGCTGACCGGCGTGTCCATGCGCAGGTTGACGCGCTTGCCCTCGAGCTCGACCACCGCCTGCTCGGCCTGCAGCGACACCAGCTTCACGCCCTGGAAAGTCTCGCCGACCGCCACGGTCTTGGGAGGTGCGCCGTTCACGATCAGGATCGCGCGGCTGCCGATGGTGCCGGTCAGCATCACGGAGCTGGCTGCATGCGCCCCTGCAGCGGCAGCCAGGAGCTGCGCTGCGACGACGAGGGCTTTCATTTACGGCTCAGTCGCGGAAGTTGTTGAACGACAGCGGCATGTCGGGCACGTCTTTCTTGATCAGTGCCATGGCAGCCTGCAGGTCGTCGCGCTTGGCGCCGGTGATGCGCACCGCGTCGCCCTGGATGGCGGCCTGCACCTTGAGCTTGCTGTCCTTGATGATGCGGGTGATCTTCTTGGCCTGCTCGGATTCGATGCCGCTCTTCACCTTGATGACCTGCTTGACCTTGTCGCCGCCGATCTTCTGAACGTCGCCCTTGTCGAGGAAGCGCACGTCGACGCTGCGCTTGGTGAGCTTGGCGCGAAGAATGTCCTCAACCTGCACCAGCTGGAACTCGGCGTCGCCGATCATGGTGATTTCCTTGTCCTTGAGCTCGACGGCGGCGGCCGTGCCCTTGAAATCGAAGCGCGTTGCGATTTCCTTGGCGGTGTTTTCGACCGCATTCTTCACTTCGGGCAGATTCGGTTCGCAGACGGTATCGAACGACGGCATGGGCTCTCCTGAATTCACGGGGTGCTGGATGCGACAATTCTCCCATGATCGTGGAGAACAACGTCCCGCTGCAGCCGTACAACAGCTTCGGCATCGTCGCGCGCGCGCAGAACCTGGTGCGCATCGCCAGCGAGGCGGACGTGGCCGAGCTGCGGGCCGACCTCCGCTGGCGCGACGCGCCCCGCTTCGTGCTGGGCGGCGGCAGCAACATCGTGCTCACCGGCGACGTCAAGCCGCTGGTGCTGAAGGTCGAGATCAAGGGGCTGCGGCTGGTCGAGGAGACCCCGCGCGCCTGGATCGTGGAGGCCGGCGCGGGCGAAATCTGGCATGACGCGGTGCAATGGATGCTCGAGCACGGCTATCCGGGGCTCGAAAACCTCGCGCTCATTCCGGGCACGGTGGGCGGGGCGCCGGTGCAGAACATCGGTGCCTACGGTGTCGAGCTGCAGGACCGGTTCGATTCGCTCGATGCCATCGACCTGGACACCGGGCGCAGTTTCACGCTCGATGCCGCCCAGTGCGCCTTCGGCTACCGCGACTCGGTGTTCAAGCACGTGCGCAGCGGGCCGAACGATTTCGGCCTGTCGGGCCGGGCGCTGATCACTCGCGTGCGCTTTCGCCTGCCCAAGCCCTGGAAGGCGGTGGTGGGCTACCTCGACCTCGAGCGCAAGATGGGGGAGACCGGCAACTTCACGCCCAGCGCCACCGACGTGTTCGATTGGGTCTGCGCCATTCGCCGCGCCAAGCTGCCCGACTGGCGCGTGCTCGGCAATGCCGGCAGCTTCTTCAAGAATCCCACGGTCACGCCCGAGCAGTGTGCCGACATCATTGCGCGCGACCCCAAGATCGTGCACTACCCGATGGACGACGGCAGCATCAAGCTCGCGGCCGGCTGGCTCATCGACGCCTGCGGCTGGAAGGGCAAGTCGGTCGGCAATGCCGGCGTCTACGAAAGGCAGGCGTTGGTGCTGGTGAACCGCGGCGGCCTCGAGAACCCGGTCACGGGTGGTGAGGTCATGACCTTGGCCAAGGCCATCCAGACCAGCGTGTACGAGCGTTTCGGCATCCGGCTGGAGCCGGAGCCGGTGGTCGTCTGACCCGGTGGATCTCGATTTTCTCCACCTGAACTACCGGCGGCGCATCGCGGCGCTGGTGTGGGCGCAGCGGCTCGTCATGGCGGCGGGCATCGCCGCGGTGTTCCTGGTTCCCGCGCGCTGGTGGGCGTCGGGACTGCTGTTCATCGCGGCCTTCTGCTTTGCGGCGCTGCTGGGCCGGATCGAAATCAGCTTGCGCCGCCAGTTCATCCGCGAGGCCCGGCTGCCGCCCTTCCTGGCCGGCAAGCTGCGCGCGGCCCACCCCGGGCTCAGCCAGCGCGACGCCGAACTGGTGCTGCGCGGGCTGCGCCAGTTCTTCATGGCCCATCTGCGCAGCGGCCGCAAGTTCGTCGCCATGCCGTCCAAGGTGGTCGATACGGCCTGGCACGAGTTCATCCTGCACACGCAGGGCTACCAGAACTGGTGCAAGGCGGCCTTCGGCGGCATGCTGCACCACAGCCCCGCCGAGGTGCTGGGCAAGGACCCGAAGCGCAACGACGGCCTGCGGCGCAGCTGGTACTGGGCCTGCAAGGAAGAAAGCATCGATCCGCGCACGCCGGCGCGCCTGCCGCTGCTGTTCGCGCTCGACGTGAAGTTCGGCATTCCGGGCGGCTTCGACTACGTGCCCGACTGCAAGGCGGTCGACCGGCACGCCGGCTCCGACGCCCATTGCGGCACCAGTTTCGGCGCATCGTCGTCGGATGGCGGCGGCGCGGGCGATGCCGGCGGCTTCGGCGGCAGCGAATCGAGCGGCGGCAGCGGCGATGGCGGCAGCGGGGGAGGGGATTCCTCCGGCGGCTGCGGTGGTGGGTGCGGCGGAGGCGGTGGCGGCGATTGACCGGCCGGCGACCCCGCGCACGACGCACCAATGAAAACGGGCCCGCAAGGGCCCGTTCGTCATTGGAGAAAGCGTGCGGAGCTTACTTGCTCTCGTCGTCGTTCGAGAGCCGCGGCACCGAGGTGCCCTGGCCCGGCGACAGCAGCCCGGTGCGGGTGTAGATCGCGAGCTTCTCGCGCGTGTCGACGATGTCGAGGTTGCGCATCGTGAGTTGGCCGATGCGGTCCAGCGGCGTGAACGCGCCCGCGACCTTCTCCATGCTCAGGCGCTCGGGCTGGTACGTGAGATTGGGCGAGACGGTGTTGAGAATCGAGTAGTCGTTGCCGCGGCGCAGCTCGATCGTCACTTCTCCGGTGATGGCGCGCGCCACCCAGCGCTGTGCGGTCTCCCGCAGCATGATGGCCTGCGGGTCGAACCAGCGGCCCTGGTAGAGCAGGCGGCCGAGCTTGCGGCCGTGGTCGCGGTACTGCTCGATCGTGTCTTCGTTGTGGATGCCGGTCACCAGGCGTTCGTAGGCGATGAACAGCAGCGCAAGGCCCGGAGCCTCGTAGATGCCGCGGCTCTTGGCCTCGATGATGCGGTTCTCGATCTGGTCGCTCATGCCCAGGCCGTGGCGGCCGCCGATGCGGTTGGCTTCCAGGATCAGCTCGACGAGGTTCGCGTGCTCGACGCCGTTGAGGGCGACGGGGCGGCCTTCCTCGAAGCGCACGCTGACGGTTTCGCGTTTGACCTCGACTTCGTCCTTCCAGAACGCCACGCCCATGATCGGCTGCACGATCTGCATGCCGCTGTCGAGGTTCTCCAGGTCCTTGGCCTCGTGCGTGGCGCCGAGCATGTTGGAGTCGGTGCTGTAGGCCTTCTCGGCCGACATCTTGTAGCCGAAGCCGGCCTTCGTCATGAACGCCGACATCTCGGCCCGGCCGCCGAGCTCGTCGATGAACAGCTGGTCGAGCCAGGGCTTGTAGATCTTGAGGTTCGGGTTGGTGAGCAGGCCGTAGCGGTAGAAGCGCTCGATGTCGTTGCCCTTGTAGGTGCTGCCGTCGCCCCAGATGTGGACGTCGTCTTCCTTCATGGCCGACACCAGCATGGTGCCGGTCACCGCGCGGCCGAGCGGCGTGGTGTTGAAGTAGGTGACGCCGGCGGTCGTGACGTGGAAGGCGCCGGCCTGCAGGGCGGCGATGCCTTCGTTGGCGAGCTGCGCGCGGCAGTCGATCAGGCGGGCGTTCTCGGCGCCGTAGAGCATCGCCTTGCGCGGGATCTCGTCGTAGTCGGGCTCGTCGGGCTGGCCGAGGTTGGCGGTGTAGGCGTAGGGAATCGCGCCCTTCAGCTTCATCCAGTGCAGTGCCGCGCTGGTGTCCAGGCCGCCCGAAAAGGCAATGCCGACCTTCTGGCCGGCGGGAACGTTTTGGAGAATGGTCGACATGTGGGTGTCCGGTTCGCGGTTCAGCCGAAATGGCAGATGTAGCTGTAGGGCTCGCCAGTGACCCGGATCTGGAAGCTCGAATTGCCCGGCACGCTGAACTTCTGTCCGGCGCCCGAGGCAATCCATTCGGTGGTTCCCGCCAGCTGGTATTCGCAGCTGCCGGCGGTGCCTTCCATGATCTCGGGCGCGCCGGTGTTGAAGGTCAGGGTGGACGGAAGGATCACGCCGACCGATTTCCTGGTGCCGTCGGCCAGCGTGAGGCTGTGGCTCACGCACTTGCCGTCGAAATACACATTGGCCTTGGTCGCCACTGCGGCGCTGTTGAGAGTGTCGGTAGTCGTCGTCATTGGATGGCGCCGGCGCATGCGCGGTCGGCTGGTCGAGGACGCGCCGCCGCGGCGGCGCACCCCTAGAGGTTGGAAAAGTCCTCGATTTTAGGGCTTGGGCGGCACCGGCCGTCTCCCGCCCCTCGCTTGCGCGCGCTTCAGCGCCAGTGGCGATGGCCCCATCCGCCGCGATAACCGCCCCAGCCCCTGGAGTAGCCGAGGTTCAGCGAGATGCCGACCGGCGGGTAGACGTACGGCTGCGCATAGGGATAGGCGTAGCCCGGCTGCACGTACACCGGCGGCGCATAGACGGGCGCCGGTTGCACATAGACGGGTGCGGGCCGCACGTACACCGGCGCGGCCGGCGCGTTGGAGACCACCACGCCAGGTTCGGGCACGACGTTGTCCCAGGCCGAGCCGCCTGGCTGCGCGTATTGCGGCTGCTGCTGTTGGTACTGCTGCTGGCCGCTGTTGTTGGCCTCGACCGGGTAGGGCTGCAACTGCGGCTGCGGCGCGACCGGCGAGGTTGTCACGCCGTAGGCGTTGACCTCGACCGGGATGGTGGCGCCCGGCCGGCTGTCGGTGCGGGTCGTGTACTGGCGGCCGTTGTATTCGTAGGTGACGTTGTAGCTGACGTCGCTGCCGGTCGTCTCGCGGATCGGGGTCGCGGAAATCACCCGGGCCTGAACCACTTGCTGGGCCTGTACCACGCCGGCGCCCGTTGCCAGCAGGCCGGCCACGGAAAGACCCGCAAGGGTGCGAAAAACGTGCTTGTTCATGGTGTTCTCTCCTGCAGATCGGGGTTGGAGGCCGGCCGGCGAGGCGGGGTTCCTGCGTTTACACGGCGTTCACGGTGGCCCAGGCTTCGGCGTCGAACCCCGTCGTAACGCCGGTTTTCGGCCCCCAGTTGACCACCGGCCGCTTGATCAGGCTGGGATTGGCCAGCAGCACGGCGCGGGCAGAAGCGGCGTCGACCACCGCGTTGCGGGTGGCTTCGTCGAGCTTGCGCCAGGTGGTGCCGCGGCGGTTGACCAGCGCCTCCCAGCCGGGCTTCTTGAGCCATTGGTCGAGCTCGGCCTCGGGCACGCCCTGTTTCTTGAAATCGTGGAAGGTGTAGGCGACGCCGTGGTCGTCGAGCCAGCTGCGGGCGCGCTTGACGGTGTCGCAGTTCGGAATTCCGTAGAGGGCGATCATTACGAGGGAAAACAGGTGTCGGATTGGTTGCGCAGCTAGGAATCGTACTAGGCCGTCGCCACGCGGGTCTTTTTGACTCTACGGGCTTTGTTGGCCGCACGGATGACGTTCTTGGGCTGCGATTCTTCCCACTCGTCGGTCGTGACGATCAGCTTCTGACGTGCCGCGAGCAGTTCTCCCTCGCCGCCCAGCTTCACGTAGTACAGATCAGCCCCGCTCATGAAATAAACGTAGTAATTGCCACGGCCCGAGGTCGTCCATGCTTCGCGCGGCATGCCGTTCACTTCGGCCTCAAATTGATTCGTCCGAGGGGCTGCGGCGTACTTGGTGGCCTCCACATTTGCCAGCCGCGTGGGCTGGTTCAGGCCGATGGTCAAGTTGAAGCTGCTCATGTCTGTTCCTTCAGAAAGTTGATCGGAACAACCTATTCTGATGTTGACAATCAGCTGTGGGGAAGCCATTCACAGACGCGATTAGATGTGAATACGGTGTAACTTGCCGGGACCCACTCAGCATTTTGTTACGTAGCCGGCTCTGGCGACTTTAAGGCCCTTGATTGCCTCCTTTTCTCACGGCTATATTCGCCCTGCCAGCAGCTCATCGGATGCCATAGCCGTAAGCGCGCTGGACTTGATTGGTTCCCCGAAGGTCATCCACAAATCTCGGGATGTATGCGACTCATCTATGTCGCTGTGGCCGATGGCGGGCCTCAAGAAACGCCAAATCGTGTCGCTCCCTACTCAAAAATACATCCCGACTAAGACGGCAGCGAGCCTGCTCAACATTGCACCCAAGACCCTCTACAACTCGCACAGTCGCGGCGCGAGTTGGGCGCCGCCTCGCTACAAGATTGGCAGAAGAGTCGTTTACAAGCTGGAAGAAGTTCTAGCCTGTATTCGTCCGGCGTAGGTCTGGCGCCCAGCTAAAGAAAGACGGCCGCACCCGAGGATAGCGCGCGACTTTCCTCGGGCGAGCCTCTACGATCTAAAGGTATTAGTCCTCGCGGATTAACAGCCTTCGTCCCGGACCGCGCCTGTGGCGGCCACCGGGACTCCCCCTCAACATTTCGCAGCTTCAACCTACCCGGTTGTGCTGCCGCATGGAGATTTACAAATGGCCAATGCATCGCAGTTGCCGAAAATCCCGGACAACATCCCAAGGGCTGACCCTGACTCGCCTTTGCCCGGCTTCGTCACTTTCGCCCATTTAGCCGCCCGCGTGGGAACCACCACCGGTCATTTGCGAGTGATTTTGAGTCAAGTCGATGCGCCCAGGATCGAGCCGTCATATCGCATCGGTGGAGCGCACCTTTACAACGAGTTCGAGGCGAACGACTGGCTTAAGCGTCTTCAAGAATGGCGCGACGAAGCACCGCTTCGCGCCGCAGCTAGGAAGCTTGAGCAGGAGCAGCGGGTTCTGCAGAAGTTGGAGGAAGGTCAGAAAAGGTACAAAAAGCAGCAGGAGGCCGACGCTGCCCTGAAGAAGATGCAGGACGAATTCGCGGCTCGTGATGAGGCCCTGCGCAAAGAGCAAGAAGAGACGCAGCGGCGCTTGGGGCGCATGTAAGGGGAGCACATGAAGCTACCTCCTAACTTCCGCTTCTATGACGGGCGGTCGCTGGTGACGCTTCTCTGCGACCTCCGCGTCCAGCCGCGCCACCTCGAACAACTCAAGCGGCAACAGCACCTAAGCCATCAAGACCAGTACGAACGCTGGCCGCGCAGTCGGATCAAGTCGTTCCGCAAGGAGTACCGCCACGTCATGCGGCGCTACCTGCCCGACCCGCTGATCGAGCCGCCGCCGCCGAAGTTCGAACGCCTGTCCGCTGATGCGTACGAACGTGCGGTCTACCTCAACGAGCAGAGCGGGAGGCTGACATGACCGAACCCATCCTCAAGCGCGCTCTGGCCAAACCGCCTGCGGCGGATCGAGACGCCACCCCCGGGCTGGGCATGCTGACCTACGGGCCCAGATATCAGCCGAAGAAGCCGCCAGTGCGCCGCGCGCAGGGGCCGCGTGTTGGCCGGAATGGAGGTGCACCGTGAGCGCTGTTATGAACGTGACCAATGTCACTGCGGATTCTGAAGCGTTCATGCTGGCCGACTTGATGCGCTCAGGGCTGGTGCCCACGGATTTTCCAATTCCTCCAAAGCCTTTGGTGCCCACCGATGAGGGCCATGCCAGATACCGTCTTTGGTACGACAGCGACTACTACAAGGACCGCATCGACCGATCCGAAAACAAGTACCTGGCCCCCAAGGGCAGGCCTGCAGCGCATGTTTGCGTCGGCTCCGTTGTCGAGTTCAACACCGGGCACATGAACGCGTCAGTGGAGGGCTTCAAGAAGTCAGTTCTGTTTCACCTGACCACGGGCATTCCGACGATGGTGATGGATAGCTGCAACGACTTCGCCGAGAACGGTAGCGATGGCGAAGACGGCGCCCAGAGCAGAACCGTGAGGCTCGATATTCTGGATGGCCTGCGACCTGGAAAAGTGCACCTCGCCATGTTCGACGGCGACTGGGCGAGCAACCCTGACGTCGCCCGTGCACTGGCGACGTTCGCCCTCGAACTCGACAGCTTCGGGGTGCAGGCCCGATTTCCGGACTTCGGCACCGATGAGCACGGCAACAAGCAAGGGTATGACGATTGGTTCGTTGCCAAGTACGGCACGGATCGCGAGTACTGGCCTTTGCCTGAAGACGTCATCAAGGCGATCTTCGCGCTGCCGCAGGTGCCGGTTACGGAGCTTGAAGAAGCGAAGAAATGGGCGCTCGCCACCCTCGACCGTTTCAACCAGAGCTATACCGACCTCAGCGACCGCGGCAACGCCTCTTTGCTTCTGCGCTTGCTGGGCAAAAACAACGTGCGATACCTGAAGGACGTTGATGAATGGGTTCATTGGAACGGTTCGCGGTGGGTGAACGTCGGCTCGACACCCTATGAGATGACGAACGTCGTCAGCCGTTACTACTTCCTGCGGGCCCAGCGATTGCAACTCATGGCGGCGGCTATGTCTGCTGACGATGAGCACAAAACGCGGCGGCAAGCACTGAAAGACGAGGCAGCGGCCAAGCACAAGTGGGCCGAAAGCAAGTGCTCGTCCGTGCCCGGGCGTCAGGCCATGCTGAAGGACGCTGCCGAACGCAAACAGATCCAGGGGCGGCTATCGGACTTTGATACAGACGGCGACTTGCTGGCCGTGCCGAACGGCGTTGTCGACCTGCGCACCGGCGAGGTTCGTCCAGAGCGGCAAGAAGATTTGATCCTGAAGCGCTGCGCAGTTGCCTATGACGGCGTTGAGCCGACCGGCGAGGGCGCTTACCGCGCGAGGCATTTTGTCGAAGGCATCACCGGCCTACAGCACGGGATGGCCGACCCGGAGCGGGAGCGCTGGCTCCAGATGCGGATTGGCGCTGCGCTGCGCGGTCGAAATGCGCTTCAGCAGATGGAGATCTGGCACGGCAAGGGCGCAAACGGCAAGAGCGTGCTGGCGAAGACGCTGACGGCCGCACTCGGTGACTATGCCGCGACCGTGCCTGCTGGCGCTCTGCTGACGAACGCGCGGGGCCGCGACCCCGAGGGTGCATCGCCGTTTCTCGTGCGCGCCATCGGCACCCGCATGGTGTTCGCCAGCGAAACCAGCGACACGGCATATCTGGATGAGCCGCGTGTGAAGATGTTGACGGGCGGCGACAAGATCAACGTCCGGGGCAACTACCAAGACGGCGGCGAGTACGCCGTGACGTTCACCCTCATTCTGCTGACGAACCCACTGCCGAACGTGGCGGAGGGCGATGCGGCTTTATGGGACCGCCTTGCGCCGTTTCCCTTCCTCGTGCGATGGCGGCGTGCCGGGGTGCTGTCTGCGACGGATGGCGATGACCTGTCGATGCCTGAGGCCGACCAGTGGCTGCAGAACGTGATGGCCGAGGGCCGCGACCTCGATGCCCTGCGCTGGCTTCTTTGGTGGGCGATCCGAGGCGGGGTTGAGTGGGAACGGGAGGGGTTGCCGAAACCGCCTGCCGATCTGGTGCGTAACGCTGAGGCGTACCGGGGGGCACAAGACAAGCTGGGCCGATGGCTGGATGACATGGGCTACGAAATTGTCGGTCCATCGAAGGGGAGCACCCCAAGCACCGAGGTTTTCGGCTCCTACCAGCATTGGTGCGACGGCGAGGGCGTGAAAGCCGGATCGGCTCCGACCTTTAGCAAGCGTCTCATCGAGTATGCCAAAGGCCAAATCGAATCCGGCAAGAGCAACGGGGTTCGCGTCCTAAAAGGAATTGTTAAGCGAGGGAAATACTGAAAACCGCGCTTAGAACTAATTTGACAGGGTCGGGAGGGTCGGGAAGGGACGCGTTTCCGGGAAGTTTTTAAAAACCGAGGGACCCCCTCTTATTTCGATAGAAACAATAGGTATTACCCGACCCTACCCGACCCTCCCGACCCTGCAGTGGTGTCCCCCCTGAATCGGAGCGAAAAGTGAAATACTGGAAAATCGAAGACGTAAATAGTGGGCTCTGCACGGTTGCAGAGGTTGGTACGCCGCGTCCAGAGCCGGAGCCTGTCCCTGCCGCACCCATCGACGCTGATGCGCCTCCGCTCGCGCTGCGCGACCTGCTGCGCCACGACGCACGGCAGGCGTATATCGAGTTGGGCGGCGCGGCCTATCTCAAGCGCAATCCCGAGTTGCTCGACAAGATTCTGGCCAAGGCCGTGGTGCCTGAGACAGCGTCACCAACGGTCAATATCCGACTCGATGAAATGCCGTGGCTCAGTGCGCAGCGTCACGCGTACCGGCTCGGCGCGGATGCCGTGAAGCTTATTGAATCCGGGTTGGCCGTTACCGACGCGACCCCGAAAACCGCCCCGAGCGTCGAAACCGCTGATGACGATCCCGCCTTGCCAGAGGCTGGCAGAAGCGGCTTTCCCGGCGAATAGGTACTCGGATATCGATTCGGGCGATAGCGCGTCTACGGGCCGGATTTCGCGCCGAGCGGCCCGGGTCTAGCCCACCGCCTAGCCACGCAAAGCTAAGTCATTGCGGTGCAATGATGACGGCGTTCCGAAGGGGAAGAGCGTGTGCGCCGGGGCCTTCTGCGACAGGGCGGCTAGCTGGGCTCGGAGGCTGAGTTCTGCTGCCTCTGATCCATGACCCAGCACGACCATGCGCGACACGCGGCAGGCTAGACATGGGGGTGGGCTGGCCAAGTTTCACATGGATACCCATGAAGCGGCGGGGCCGGGTGGGTGGCTGTACTGTGTTGAGCCCCCTTCGCAACCTGGCAGTGTTCGGTGCGCACATCAACGTGAGGCATCCGCAAGCTGCCATTGGAAGTGCATGCAGCTATCTACGTTGCATCACCGCATCTTGACGCGATTGATTGGGGTCGGTTGGACGTGACTCCCAGCGCTGTCCTCCCACATCAATTCGCAGGTATGACCATCCCAGTTTTCTGGTTCGTTCAGGTCTACAAAGACCCGCCCTCCAGGTAGTAGTCGCGCGAGAGGAAAAACGTCACCTAGAGACGACTTAGGAACAAGACCTTGTTCAAGAATAAGTTGAACATTACGTGCGACGCTCTGTCCCGAGTTAATAACCTCCAACCTAAAAGAAAGTATTTGATTTCCGTGAAGCAGGGCGGTGAGCTTTGCCTTCTTTGCGTCCTCAATCAGAGCCTGCTTTTCGAGCAGCTGCATTTTGTTGAGCTGGTGCTGTGCGCGCGCATAGAAGGCGGTGAACCCTGCACTAGCCAGGGAAACTGCGAGCGCGCCTAAAGAAATCCAATCGCTGGCTTGCATCTTATCCTAACGCAGCATCTGCTTCTGCGAGGAATTTTAAATTCGCCGCCGTCATATGCATGATGTAGCTCACGATATGCGGTGGCACGCTTACCGGCTCCGCTCCTTGCCCGTGGCCCGCCAGCTTATTCCTGCCCGTGGGAACCCCTCCTTCCAGCAGTGCTCGCAACCCAGTCATCTCAGATTCCCAGAAACTGGGTATCAGATGGTTGGTAAAGCAGATTCCGATCAGCGTCTTGGCGTTGTCCTTAGGTCCATAAGCCCACCCACGCTTCTTGCATATGCTCATCATCGCGCTTTCGAAGGCTTTGAGGCATTCGTTAAGCGCCTCCTTTGCATTGCCATGGCGGTAATGCTCATGTGCCTTTAAATACTCTTCTTGGGCGCCTTTGAAATGAGGTTGGCTCAGTAATTTTAAAGTCGGCTTAACAACTTCGGCGTGGATCAGTTCTGAGTCTATTCGGATGATCTCATCATTCGTGAATTGGTAGCCAATGTTATGTTCACGAAATCGGATATTCAGGTCGCCAATGGCTTTGTCAACATAATTACTTGCATCCGCTCGATGGGCAAAATATTTCCTGCGCGCAACATGATTCATTACCTTGAATGACAGTTCAATGACGTCCAGAATTTGATCGGAATCGAGGTTGCTGAGTAAATATCCTTGAAGCTCTTCGGCTGAAGTTTTGCCGTGATAGCCGAGGTCGATCAATGCGAATTTTCCAGCTTCCTCGCGCAGTATTTTAACGATCGTAGCGTAGGCGTCGTAAATATCTGGGGAGACGCTCTCTCCAAATCCAAAATTCCAGAGATAAATGACCTGCACCCGAAACGCATGGGGAAAGACGTCGTAGACGAATATATCTGGCGCATCTTTGTTGAGTTGCCGTTTTCTTTTGGAGTACAAATCAAAAACCATTTTATCAATTAGGGGTAAAACCTAATTCCCTCAATTAATGATTTTAATTTACCGAATTCCGTAATTCGGCGAGAATTAACTATTCTCAGGCAATTGCAAAATGAATCGGAATTCTTTGTCAGCCGTTGATTCTGAAAGTAACGGGACATGCCCCGATAGTGGCAGGGAGCCGCTTGTTAGGGAAGATCGTTTGCGCGAATCTCTACGGATTTATGAGCGCCACGCCGTTGAAGCCGAGCGCGCGTTGCTGGAAGCGTTCAGGGTCGATCCCGCCGCCATGGATCGGCTCTACCCCCATCTGCGCAAGGCCCACCTTCCACGGCCGAAGCCCGGCGCGTATCTGAACGCCGCGTTCACCACGGTTGAAGCCGGTCTCGCGCAGGCGGCAGCGCCAAAGAGTCCCCAGCGCACGCCGACGCCGATGCCGGTGTTCTCGCCGTACCACCCAGAGCACGTGCCTCTCACCCCCGACGAGGAATTGCGCCCGTACCTGAAGGACAGCCCCGAGTCCGGCCTGATCGGGTTGCCCCCGCTGCTGGCCGAATATTTCGGAGTCGCTGAGGCCGCGCGTGCCGCTGAGTCGCGGCTCCGCAAGCAAGAGCAACGCACCCCGATGTATTCGCCCGGTGCATCCATTTCCCACACGGGTCCGCGGCCGTGGAAACCCGCAACCCACAGGAGTTGAAATGCCTCCAAACATCCACCCGAACTACCTGGCCGACGATGAGATGGCGGTGCTATCGCGGCCCGGCATCCTCACGCATATGCGATTGCTGCGTGAATCGAATCCCGAGGCCTACAAGCACTTCGTTCGGGACATCGAGCAGTTCCGACGCGCCGAGAGCGGGGCTCGTGCCAGGCCCGACGCGATCAACAACTCGTCGGTGACAGATGAAGACCGCAAGGCGAACCCGGCGTGGGCCGCTGGCCTCGCGATGCCGTTCGCTCCCCGGGATACGCACCGCCCCGACCGCGCCGCGAATCCCGAGGTGATGGCTTATCTCCGTGAGGCCAACCAGCGGCTGGAGGACGAGCAATTGACCGATGCGCTCCAGCAACAAATGGGTACGGACGCGGATCGCCCGCTGCCCCCGGAGACGTTGCGCGATCACATCGAGGCGGCGGTGAATGTCGTGGGTACGCAGGGCAACGAGTAACAGGAGCACACCATGTCTTCAATGGACTACTACGGCGACGTTGACCAGCTGCCCGCCAGCTTTGGCAATGCCTCTCTCATCCTGCAGCAGCATCGCCTGCGCGACCGCGAAGCCGACCTCAAGGAGCGGATCAAGGCCGCCCGGGAGAAAGCAGCACCGCAGGGGCAAATGGTCTCGGGCTACTACGTGCCCCCGTCCAAAGCGCAGATGCTGACCCCGTTGGTCGAGCAACTCACGCAAGCGCTGGAGAAGAAGGGCTTGGACGCCGACCAGACCGGGTATGACAAATATGAGATGCAGGCCGTCGCTCGGCACCTGGCGATGAAGCCGCCGGACGATGCCCCGCAACCGACCAAGCTCGCATGGGCCCAGCAGGGCGCTCAAATTCCCGCGCTCCGATCCCTCATGATGGACTATCAAAAAGACCAGCTTGTTAATGAGCCGGAGCGGGTGGCGGTTCGCACCGACAAGAAAGAGGCTCAAGCGGCAGCGCTCGCCGCCAAGAAGGAGGCGCTGCAAGCCACCCTCGAAGATCGCCAGCAGGCGCGTGAGGACCAAGCCGCTCGCCAGCGTGAGCACGACGAAACTTTGCGCGCGATGAAGAGTATGGGCGGCGGTGGAGGCGGTGACAGGGCCAGCAACTACCAGATCGTTCAGGACGCCCAAGGCAATGCGTATCGAGTCAACAAGCTCACGGGGGAAGTGAGTCCCCTTGGCGCAATCGGCCGGGAGACGGCATCACTCACCGCGGACCGCACGAAGCAGGGAGAAAACAAGAGCAATGCTGCCAAGGCGCTCGAAGACCTGAACGAGGCCGAAACGTTGCTGAAGACGGCCACGGGTTCCAAGGGCGGAGCGCTTCGTGACGCCATCGCCGGTGCTGCGGGCATCTCAACGGACGGGGCGAAGGCCGCCGCCGCTCTGGAAACCGTGGCGAACGGAATCGTGGCGAACATTCCCCGCATGGCGGGTCAGGTGTCGGATGCGGACTTGGCGTTTCTCAAGAAGCAGGGTGGCGACCTCGCGAACAAGGAGTTGCCAACCGAGACGCGCCTTGCTGCGCTCAAGCAGGTGCGTCGGATCATGAGTCGCGCCGCGAACGGCTCGGCACCCGCCCAAACGCCTGCCGGCCTATCGATCCGTGATGCAGTCGAGGCCGCTATCGATCGGCAGTCCGCGCCCGCTCCGAAGATGCGGGTCTACAACCCCGCCACTGGGCGACTGGAGTAAGTCATGGCGAAGCTGATCGCGCTCCCGGACGGGTCCACCGGCTCGTTCCCGGATGACATGGATGACGACGCGATCACCGCGGTGCTTCGCAAGCAGTTCCCGCCCAAGGAGCCGACCAAATACGAGGCCATGGGCACAGCGGAGCGGGTGCTTGAAGGAGCGAAGGGTGCGTTGCGCCGTGTCGTTCGCCCCATGGTGCCGACCGTGGACGGGGGCCGTCTGGGTGGCATAGACCCCTCGCAGATGGATGCGGAGGCCGCTTACTACAAGCAGCACAAAGGCGAATTGGGGACGGCAGGAGCGGTCGGGGAGGTCGGCGCGGATGTTGCGGCGTCTCTTGCGCCGGTTGGCGCGGCCAATCGGGCCGTGAACGTGCTTACCAAGACGATGAATGGCCTCGCCGGCAAGTCGTTGCGCGTTGCCGGCGATATCGGTGCCAATGCTGGCTATGCCGCCGCTACTGCCGATCCTGACGAGCGCGGCGCTGCGGCTCTCGCGGGCGGAGCCGGGGCCGCTGGTGGCAGAGTGCTGACGCGCACGCTCGGGGGCTTGGCTCGGCCATTCGTTTCCAAAGAGGCTCAAGCGCTGATCGACGCTGGCGTGCGGCCGACGCCGGGCCAATTGTTCGGGGACGGCCCTATCGGCAGCGCCGTTCGCGGCCTAGAGGACAGCGCCACGTCGATCCCACTCGTGGGCAGCGTCATCAAGTACGCCCGGGGCCGCTCCATCAGCGAATACGGCAACGCAGAAATCAATGCCGCGCTCAAGCCGCTCGGCGTCACCGTCAAGGGTTCCGGCGCGGAGGCGGTCGAGCAAGCGAGCAGGGTCGTTTCGGATGCATATGACCGCGTGCTCCCGCAGACCTTCATTCAGCCGAATAAGGTGAAAACGGCGCTTTCGAGTGCCCTCGTCTCCATCGACAAAATCCCGCTCATTACGGACGAGCAGAAGGGCGCGATCATGAAATACGCCGCTCAGAAGATCATGCCTGCGATCAGCGAAGCGGCGCAGCGCGGCGGCCCGATCAGCGGCGACGTGGCGAAGGGCATCGATTCCGAGATTGGGTTTCTCGCAAGGAAGAACAGCGCCTCGATGAACCCCGCCGACCATTCGCTGGGCGAGGCTCTGTACCAGCTTCAAGCGTCGTTGCGGGACACTGTCGAGGGCGTGACGCCGGAGGCGATCAAGGTGCTTGGCGCGGCCCGCAGTGCTTATCGCAACCTGCTGCCTGTCGTCAGCGCGGCTGACAAGAGCGTCACCGGCCAGTTCACGCCCCGTCAACTCAACCGGGCGAGCGGCCAATACAACCAGACGCCCGGCGCTCTCAATCGCGCCGGTCAAAGTGTGCTGCCGAACACCGTGCCCGACAGCGGCACGGCAGGTCGAGCCTTGCTTGGCGCGGCTGCGGCGGGAGGGGTATCTCTGGGTGGGCCTGCGGCCGGGGCAACGCTCGCTGCGGCGCTCTATTCCGGCCCCGGCATGTCGTTCTTGGTGAATGGGCTCCGGGGTGTCGTGCCGGACAAAGTCATCAGCCATATTGCCTCGCTGCCGCCAGCCGACCAACGGACGGCGCTCGAACATCTTGCGGCTCAAATTCCCGCCGTGGGCGACCGGTTGAGGGAACTGGTGCCCCAGGTGGCCCGAGCCATGGCGACCCAGAACCCCTCGACTCAGGAGGCGCAATGAGCTTCGTGAACCCAAGCGCGATACCGTTCTCAGGACAACCGCACTATAAGTTGACCCCCGAGCAGTTGCGGCAACGCGAACGATGGATGGCCGACGAAGCCAGCCGCCTCATAGAGGCACGGCGTTCGACAGTTCGTCCCAACCCTCCGGTCACCATCATGGGGCAAACCGGCACCCCCTCCGCCACGCTCGCTTCGGCGGACAAATCGGACACCTCCGTTATCGCCGCAGAACTGGTGGCGCGCCTCGCTCAACGAGACAAGGAACCCCGTGGCTTCTAATCCTTCCCGGCACGTCGCGTATCTCGGCACCCTCGCCATCGAGGACCACGTCTACATCGGCCATCTGTTCGATCATCCGGAGGTCGGCCCCGACGCGTACTCGATGAGTGTGCGGTCCGTGGACGCGCAAGGCAATCAAATGGTCGCCAGCATGCGAGGGCGGTTCGGGCGGTTCGACACAGCCGTCACGTGGGCGCTGCTTCAGATGCTGGAGTACATGCTCTCGGTCGGCATCGACATCGGCGATCTGGTCACGATCCACCCCGCGTCGGCGGCGGGCATCGACCAGGATCAGGTGTACCTCGCCATCGTTGCGGAGGCGCAGCGGATTCGTGAAGAGAGCGCTGGAGCCACCAAGCACTAAGGGGCGAATGGTGGATTCAACGCCGTTCTGCACAAATGTAGAGGCGCTTTCGGACGGTAGCCCGGGAGTTTCGCCCGTAGCGCCCCCCGATCAATGCCCCGTGCAAGCTGACAGATCGGCGCTGGCAGCGACGGCGGGCGGGGAGGGTACTCGGGTACCGTCCGGCCCGGTCGGCGCGTTTACGGGGCTCGATCTACCGAAGGCGACCTTACACAAGGGGCCGGTCGGTCCAGACCTCCCGCCGCTGCGCCCCGGCCTGCCGTACACGCCCATCGAGGCATGCCAGGAACTGATGCTCGCCATCGTGGCGCAAGGGCTCGCCGACGACGACCTGGCCTATGTCGTGAGCCCCACATTCATCCACCATCTTTTGTACGTGGGGCTTGACCCGGACGTGGCACTTCAGGTCAAGGTCAAGTACCTGCGGGGGGAGATCAGACCTGCGCGTATTAAGGCGGATTTGCTGGCGGCGGAGCGGCGTCTGTGTCTTGATTAAGCGTGCTTGTTCCAGTTATCGACGATCCATTGGTGCACGTTCCTGTGGCTGCGTACAACGCCCGGCAGATTGTTCTTGATCATGCGCTCTCCCTTCAGCGCGCTCTCTTTTGTCTTCGAGATGCGATTGAGGAAGGCGAGCACTTCATAGCCCTCTCCCCGATTGAGCAAAGTCGAATCGGGTTTGCCTGTAACCCGAGCGTCATCAGGCGGGATTGCTTTCCAAGAATAGTCCTTGAACTGAAGGTCATTTTTGCTGATCAAGTCGGCCACTGTCGCTCCTCGTAGTTGGTAACGATTTATGACATGACCCAAGCGCCGCCGCAACTGGGATGAATCCTTGCTTGGGCTAGCGGTATCCATTGCCTTCAACTTACGATCCGCGACTAACAAAAGGAGAAGGCGATGAAGAAGTTGGTACTGACAGTCTTTGCCTCGCTTGCCAGCGCTGGAGTGGCGGCCCAGACGGCAGATGGCGCGAAATACATGCGGTTCTCAATGGGTGCGGACCCGATAGTTCAGGTGGGTTTTGCTACGCCCGAGCTATGTCGAGCCTACGACGAGGCATCTAAGAAGCAGGTGGCAGAAGGCATGTCGATGAACGGGATCGTGTTCAGTTGCTCGTCAACAAGCGTAGCTTCCCTGCTTCCGTATGAGGCGGTACTACGCGATGAGCTTTTCGGACCGTCGCTTGTCGTCTCGTCCATAACCGAGTTGAGGTGCCTTAACTCGGCCGCCGAGCTTCTCAAGATGAAAGAACCGAACTCAGGTCGGCCGCTTTTTACCTCGGTGGCTGCCTGCAGGCTGAAAAGATAGCTATCACACGGCGAGCGATCATAGCGTCACGCGGTCGATGTGCGAGTCGATGGCTCTTTTGTTCAAGAACGCGTAATGCTTCTCTGTGACGGCGATGGACTTGTGCCCGAGCGCATCCCGCACTACAGCCATCGGCACGTCCGCCTGTAGCAGCGTGGAGCCGAACGTGCGCCGAAGGTCATGCAGGGTGGCGTGCTTCTTCAGTCCGGCAAGTTCCTGCACGCGGTTCCATGCGAATGAAGGTTCCTCGATATGCCCGCTACTGGAGTTTTTGGGGGAGGGGAAGACCCATTCACCTTCGGTCTCGTCTAGTTCTTGGTAGCTGCGCCACTCTTTGAGTACCTGAACAGCATCGGGCCGCAAACGCACGCGGATTTCTTCCCGGTTTTTGCTCTTCTGCCAGGGAATGAGCCACTCACCTGTGTCGAGGTCCATGTCTTCCCAGCGGGCCGACGCGAGGTTGCCCCAGCGGACGCCTGTCAGCATGAGTAGCCGGATGAATGGCTTCACGTAGGGAAGGAGGGTGGGGTCGTCAAGGGCGGCAATGACGCGGGCGCGTTCGTCGCTGTCCAGTATTCGGGTGCGCTGCGGGGACTCCTGAATCTTGAGGCCTAGGGTAATGTCCCGGCCCTGATAGCCGCGTTTCTTCCTCGCATAGGAAAAAACGGCCTTGAACGCTTTTGCAGCCCTGCTCGCCGCCGCTGGCCCGTTCGCGACCACTGTCCGTGTGTGGCGGTCGTCTAGCATGGCCTGTGTGATGGACGCCAAGGGCTTGTCCAGCCAGTCTTTGTAGAAGCGATTGAAAATCTTTTCGGCCCACCGGGGGTCCCCAGTCGTCGGATCGGCTTTGAGCGCAGTCGTGTACGCCGTCAGGTACTCGCGCAGGATGAGCGGTTTCTCCGAGTCCGGTAAGCCTGCCTTGCGGCATTTGGCCTTCACTTCGTGAGCCCGAAAGGCGTCGAGCGCCCGGTCCCGGACTACTGACGCCTCGTCCCCCATGTACTCGCCCAGCGAAATGCGGACGGGCCGTTGAAGCTCGGGGCTCCATTTGTAAACGCCGAGGGTGCGCTTGCCCTTGTCGGTGACATACAGGCGAAGGTAGGACCGCTCGGAGTCCGTGTGCTCCCCCGCAGTGGCGCTGAGGATTTTTGACTTGGTGAATGCGAATGTGGTCATGGCTAGGAATCCAGCTAGAACCTCGCGGGAACAGCCGGGAATCAGAGAGAAGTCGTTGGGCCTAATTGGAGGCCTGCTTCCCTCGGAAATCGCCACTTCACGGAAACGCGGGAACATGCGGGAACACCGCAGCCACTTTCAGTTCGGGATGCCGTAGAGGGTTGTCATGGACGCCAATGATGCCGATAAAACGTGGGGCGCCGGGCGCTTTGCGGGTCGGCGACAATGCCGGGCTCCATGGAAACCCTTAACGACTGGCTCGCACGCGCCGAGCAACTCCATCCGAAGAACATCGAGCTCGGCCTCGACCGCGCCAAGGAAATGGCCGCCCGGATGGGCCTGCGCTTCGAATGCCCGGTGATCACCGTGGCGGGCACCAATGGCAAGGGCTCGACCTGCGCCATGCTCGAATCGATCCTCACGCACGCCGGCTACCGCACGGCGGTGTTCACGTCGCCGCACCTGGTGCGCTTCGAGGAGCGGCTGCGGCTGGCGGGCGAAGCGGTCGATGCTTCCAAACTGATAGCAAACTTCGAGGCGGTGGAAGTGGCGCGGGGCGACATGCCCCTGACGTACTTCGAGTTCACCACGCTGGGCATCCTGCGCTGCATGATCGAAGAGAAGCCGGACGTGGCCATTCTCGAAGTCGGCCTCGGCGGCCGGCTCGATGCGGTCAACATCATCGACACCGACTGCGCGGTCATCACCAGCATCGACCTCGATCACATGGACTACCTCGGGCCCGACCGCGAAAGCATCGGCTTCGAGAAGGCCGGCATCATGCGCGCGGGCAAGCCTGCCATCGTGAGCGACCCGATGCCGCCGCAAAGCGTGATCGACCATGCGGCAGCCATCGGCGCCGACCTCTGGCGCTTCGGGCACGATTTCAATGTGTCGGGCGACAAGCAGCAGTGGGGCTGGTCGGGCCGCGGCCGGCGCTACAGCGGGCTGGCCTATCCCGCGCTGCGCGGTGCCAACCAGCTGCTCAATGCCGCGGGCGTGCTCGCGGCGCTCGAAGCGCTGCGGCCCCGGTTGCCGATCACCGCGCAGGCGGTGCGCACGGGGCTCGCGATGGTCGAGTTGCCCGGCCGCTTCCAGATCGTGCCGGGCGAGCCCACGCTGGTGCTCGACGTGGCGCACAACGCCCATGCGGTGGCGGCGCTGGCCGAGAACCTCGACGCGATGGGTTTCTACCCCACCACGCACGGCGTTTTCGGCGTCATGGCCGACAAGGACCTGGCCCCGATCCTCGCGCGCATCGGCCCGATGATCGACCGCTGGTACTTCACCGACCTGCCGACCCAGCGCGCCGCCAAGGCCGGCGATCTGCTTGCGAGCTGGCAGGCGCAGAACACGCGCACCGACGTCTCCGGCAGCGTGCACGCGAACCCGATGGAGGCGCTGCGCGCAGCCATCGGGCACGCGGACCCCGCTGATAGAATCGTGGTCTTCGGATCGTTCTTCACCGTGGGTGGCGTGCTGGAGCATGGCACTCCGCGGCTGCAAGCCAAACACCTGCTGCCCGGCGGCTGATCGCCGGCCCGTCCGCACCATCTGGCACACACCTCGCTGCACTCCTTCAGGGATCGAACTTCATGGCGTTTTTCAAGTTCCGCACGCGCGGCCAGCAAGGCAACGAAGGACGCAGCGCACCGGCCGCCGTCCCCGCGGAAAGTGTCGAAACCATGCGTCGCCGTGCGCGCCACCGGCTGGTGGGTGCGGCGGTCCTGGTGCTGCTTGGCGTGATCGGATTTCCGCTGCTGTTCGACACCCAGCCGCGCCCGATCGCGGTCGACATTCCGATCGAGATTCCCGACCGCAACAAGGTCAAGCCATTGCCCGTGCCCGCCACGCCGGCACCCGCCGCACCGACGACCGGCGCGGCCGACCCCGGCGCCCGCGTGGCAGCGGCGCCGTCCACCGGCGGCGGCATGATCACCGAGACCGCCGACGGCACCGAAATCACCGATCCCGGCAAGCCGGCGGCCAGCACGCCCCCGGTCGAGACCCGGCCCGCGGCCGAAGCCAAGCCGGAGCGCAAGCCCGAACCGAAGCCCGAGCCCAAGCCGGAACCCAAACCCGAGCCGAAGCCAAAGCCAGAAGCCAAACCGGAAGCCAAACCGGAAGCCAAACCTGAACCCAAGCCCGCGGCCCCCAAGCCGGCTTCGACCGACGACGGCAACCGCGCGCGCGCCTTGCTCGAAGGCAAGCCGTCCAACACCAGCACCAAGCCCGCCGCTTCCGAAGACGGCGGCCGCTTCGTGGTGCAGGTCGGCGCCTTTGCCGATGCCGACAAGGCCCGCGAAGTACGGCAGAAACTCGAGAAGGCCGGCCTCAAGACCTATGTGCACGTGGCCAAGACGGCCGATGGCGAGCGCACGCGTGTGCGTGTCGGCCCGTTCGGCTCGCGTGCCGAGGCGGACAAGGCCGCCGAGAAGGTCAAGGGCTTGTCTTTGTCGGCTGCCATCCTCACGTTGTAGTAGCCATCGCCCGCCGCCGTGGCCCTGCTCGACTGGATCGCCGTCACGCTCGTCGTCGTGTCGATGCTGTTCGGCCTCATGCGGGGCCTGGTGTTCGAGGTGATTTCGCTGGCGGGCTGGGTGGCTGCATTCATTGCCGCCCAGTGGCTGGCGTCGGATGTGGCGGCCTGGCTGCCGTTCGGCGACCCGCAGGCCACCTGGCGCTATCCGCTGGCCTTTGTGCTGGTGTTCGTCGGGGTGGCTTTCGGCGTGGGCCTGGTGGCTGCGCTGACGCGAAAGCTGATTGCGGCTGTCGGCCTCAGGCCGGTGGACCGGATATTGGGTGGGGCCTTCGGAGCGGCGCGGGGTGCGGTTGCCCTGCTGGTGCTGGCGGTCATTGTTCATTTGCTGGCGTTGAGCGACAGTGCCTGGTGGCACGAATCGCACAGCGCCAATGTTCTCGATGCGGCATTGCAGGGCCTGAAACCCGCGCTGCCTGAAAAGTTGGCAAGCTACCTGCCCTGAGAGGAATCGTTCATGTGTGGAATCGTCGGCGTTGTCAGCAACGCACCCGTCAATCAGCTGCTCTATGACGCCTTGCTGCTGCTGCAGCACCGTGGCCAGGATGCGGCCGGCATCGTCACCCTGCTGGAGCGCAAGTTCTTCATGCACAAGGCCAAGGGCATGGTGCGCGACGTGTTCCGCACGCGCAACATGCGCGCATTGCCGGGCAGCGTGGGCCTGGGCCAGGTGCGCTACCCGACCGCGGGCAACGCCTACAGCGAGGAAGAGGCGCAGCCCTTCTACGTGAACGCGCCCTTCGGCATCGTGCTGGTGCACAACGGCAACCTGACCAACGCGCATGCGCTGCGCTCGGAACTGTTCTCCACCGACCACCGCCACACCAACACCGAGAGCGACTCCGAAGTGCTGCTCAACGTGCTCGCGCACGAGCTCGAGCGCGCATCGCGCGGCGTGCCGCTGAACCCGGCCGAGGTGTTTGCCGCGGTCAAGAACATGCACAAGCGCCTGCGCGGCTCTTATGCCGTGGTGTCGCTGATCGCCGGCCACGGACTGCTGGCATTCCGCGACCCGTACGGCATTCGCCCGCTCTGCATGGGCCGCAACGAGAAGGACGGCACCGTGATGGTGGCGAGCGAATCGGTGGCGCTCGAAGGCTCGGGCCATGTGTTCGAGCGCAACATCGCGCCCGGCGAAGCCGTGTTCATCGACCTGCAGGGCAATGTGCATTCGATGCAGTGCGCCGAGGCGCCCACGCTGAACCCCTGCATCTTCGAATTCGTCTACCTCGCGCGGCCCGACTCGGTGCTCGACGGCATCTCGGTCTACCAGGCGCGGCTCAACCTGGGCGAAACGCTGGCCAAGCGCGTGGTGTCCACCGTGCCGCCGAACCAGATCGACGTCATCATCCCCATCCCTGAATCGAGCCGGCCGAGCGCCACGCAGCTCGCGCACCTCTTGGGCGTGCCGTACCGCGAAGGCTTCGTGAAGAACCGCTATGTGGGCCGCACCTTCATCATGCCGGGGCAGGGCGTGCGCAAGAAATCGGTGCGCCAGAAGCTCAACGTGATTGCCAGCGAGTTCAAGGGCCGCAACGTGCTGCTGGTCGACGACTCCATCGTGCGCGGCACCACCAGCCGCGAGATCGTGCAGATGGCGCGCGACGCCGGTGCGCGCAAGGTCTACCTGGCCAGCGCGGCGCCGCCCGTGCGCTACCCCAACGTCTACGGCATCGACATGCCCACCAAGGACGAGCTGGTCGCGCATGACCGCACCGTCGAGCAGATCCGCGAGCTGATCGGCTGCGACGCATTGATCTACCAGGACGTCGACGCCATGAAGCGCGCCATCGGCTCTCTCAACCCCAAGCTCGACGGCTTCGATGCTTCCTGCTTCGACGGCGTGTACGTGACCGGCGACATCGACACCGAAGCCATCTCGCGCATGAACGGCAACCGTCCGCGCGTCGAAGAGACCGAAGAAGATTCTTCGCGCCTGGCGCTTCCCAACCACAGCGAGTGAGAGCCGAAGAAGTGACCGATGAACGAACCCTGCCGCCCGGACTGCACCGCGACACGCTCGCGCTGCGCACCGGCCTGGCGCCGAGCCAGCACGGCGAGCACTCCGAAGCGCTGTTCCTGACCAGCGGCTTCGTGCAGCCCGATGCCGAGACCTCGGCGCGCCGCTTTGCCGGCACCGAGCAGGGCTTCACCTACTCGCGCACTTCCAACCCCACCGTCACCAGCTTCGAGCAGCGTCTGGCTGCGCTCGAAGGCACCGAAGCCGCCATCGGCGCCTCCACCGGCATGGGCGCGATCCTCATGATGTGCATGGGCCTGCTCAAGGCCGGCGACCACGTCGTGTGCTCGCGCTCGGTGTTCGGCTCCACGCTCAACCTGTTCGGCAAGGAGTTTGCCAAGTTCGGCGTCGAGACCACCTTCGTCTCGCAGACCGACGTGGCCGAATGGCGCGCGGCCCTGAAGCCCAACACCAGGCTGCTGTTCGCCGAAACGCCGACCAACCCGCTGACCGAGGTGTGCGACATCCGGGCGCTGGCCGACCTGGCGCACGGCGCCGGCGCGCTGCTCGCGGTCGACAACTGCTTCTGCACGCCCGCGCTGCAGCGCCCGGCCGAACTGGGGGCCGACCTCATCATTCATTCGGGCACCAAGTACCTCGACGGCCAGGGCCGCGTGATGGCTGGCGCAATCTGCGGCCCCTCCAAGCTCATCGTCGACGTGTTCGGCCCGGTGGTGCGCACCGCCGGCATGGCGCTCTCGCCGTTCAACGCGTGGGTGGTGCTCAAGGGCCTCGAGACGCTGGGCATCCGCATGCAGGCGCAGTGCTCCAACGCGCTGGCTGTCGCGCAGTGGCTTGAAACGCAGCCCGGCATCGCGCGCGTCTACTACCCCGGCCTGGCCTCGCATGCGCAGCACGAACTGGCCATGCGCCAGCAGTCGGGGCAGGGCGGGGCGGTGGTGTCCTTCGACGTGGTCGGCAACGACCCGGAAACCGCGCGCGCCAATGCCTTCCACGTGATCAACAGCACGCGCGTGGTAAGCATCGCCACCAATCTCGGCGATACCAAGACCATCATCACGCACCCCGGCACCACCTCGCATGGCCGCCTGACCGAAGCACAGCGCCAGGCCGCCGGCATCAGCCAGGGGCTCATCCGCCTCGCGGTCGGCCTGGAGCACATCGACGACATCAAGGCCGACCTGCTGCGTGGCCTGGGCACCCTGAAATCCTGATTGATCCATGACCGGCAAAGTTCGCACCCGCATCGCTCCGTCTCCCACCGGCTTCCTTCACCTGGGCACGGCCCGCACCGCGCTCTACTCGTGGGCCTATGCACGCCATCACGGCGGCGAGTTCGTGCTGCGCATCGAGGACACCGACGTGGCCCGCTCCACGCAGGACTCGACCGACCAGATCCTGGCCTCGATGCACTGGCTCGGCCTGGACTACGACGAAGGCCCCATTTATCAGATGCAGCGCCTCGAGCGCTACCGCGAAGTCATCGCGCAGATGCTCGCGGCCGGCACGGCCTACCACTGCTATTGCACGCCGGCCGAGCTCGACGAAATGCGCGAGGCGCAGCGCGCGCGCGGCGAGAAGACCCTGTACGACCGCCGTTGGCGCCCCGAGCCCGGCAAGGTGCTGCCGCCCGTGCCCGAAGGCGTGCCGCCGGTGGTGCGCTTTTGCAACCCGCCGGAAGGCGATGTGACCTGGAACGACCTGGTCAAGGGCGAGATCACCATCAACAACCGCGAGATCGACGACCTCATCATCCTGCGGCCCGACGGTGTGCCCACCTACAACTTTGCGGTGGTGGTCGACGACTGGGACATGGCCATCACGCACGTGTTCCGCGGCGACGAGCACATCAACAACACGCCGTGGCAGATCAACATCTTCCGCGCGCTCGGTGCGCCGCTGCCTGCGTTCGGCCATGTACCGGTGATCCTGGGCGACGACGGGCAGAAGCTGTCCAAGCGCCGCGGCGCCGTGAGCGTCACCGCCTATGAGGAGAACGGCTACCTGCCAGAAGCCATGCTCAACTACCTGGCGCGCCTCGGCTGGAGTCATGGCGACGACGAGCTCTTCACGCGCGAGCAGATGGTGAGCTGGTTCGATGGCTCGCACCTTTCGAAGAGCCCCGCGCAATGGGACGCCGCGAAGCTGGCATGGGTCAACGCCCAGTACATCAAGGCCAAGGCCGACGCGGAGCTCGCGCCGCTCGTGGCCGCGCAGCTGAAAAAGCGCGGCATCGAGGCCGACGATCGCCTGCCCGCTATCTGCGCACTTTTCAAGGACCGCTGCGAAACCACGGTCGCGCTGGCCGACTGGGCCGCCGCGTTCTACGCGGAGGTGGTGCCGAGCGAAGCCGATCTCGCGCAGCACGTGACCGATGCGGTGAAGCCCGTCATCGCCACGCTCGCCGAGAAGCTCACGGGCGTGACGTGGGAAAAAGTTTCGATCGCTGCGGCCATCAAGGAAGTCCTGGCCGCGCATTCGGTGAAAATGCCCGTGTTGGCCATGCCGGTTCGCGTCCTCGTGATGGGAACACCGCAGACGCCATCCCTCGATTCGGTGCTCGCGATCTTTTCTCGTGAAAAAGTTATCGAGCGTTTGAAAAGGGCCTGATTTTTCGGTCTATAATTTGAGGCTCGACAGCGACGCAGGGTGATTCTGAAAAGAAAAGCCTGAAAGTCAAATGGGGGTATAGCTCAGCTGGGAGAGCGCTTGCATGGCATGCAAGAGGTCATCGGTTCGATCCCGTTTACCTCCACCATCAAAGTGTCGAGAAGATAAGTGCTGATCGCAGCACGGTTCCTAAGGTTTTGACCCTATCGTCTAGAGGCCTAGGACACCACCCTTTCACGGTGGCTACCGGGGTTCGAATCCCCGTAGGGTCGCCAGTTTCGCGCAAGTGAAGCAGGCACAAGTCGTCAGCACTTGGCTCCGCAAGGAGTAAACGTTGTCTACCAGGAGTGGTAGTTCAGTTGGTTAGAATACCGGCCTGTCACGCCGGGGGTCGCGGGTTCGAGTCCCGTCCACTCCGCCAGTCAAAGAACGGGTTGCATCAGAAATGGTGCAACCCGTTTTTCTTTGGGTTGCACGCGCTATGCGTACGAGCGCTCGATGCCACTGACAGCCGAATCCCGGCTCCCACCCAGTCTCGCCTGCAGGATGGCCAAAAGCGCCAGGACCGGCAGGGCCAGTTCCAGGATTTCCTCGAAACTGAGCATCAGGTAGCCGCGAAAGGCCGCAGAAGAAGAGCCAGCGGTGAACAGGTCTGGCTGCTGCCCTGCGAGGGAAGCGGGTAGCTGATCGAGGATGATCGCGGCCCCGATGACCGTGGCGAAGGTCAGCAAGGTCGTGGCTTCGGGCCGCCATTGCCGCCAGGCGCGCATCGCACGGCTTGCGGACCAGGCGCGTCTGGCCAGCCACCCGGCCGCGATGGCGACAGGCGCGAGGGCAGCCATCGCAGCAAGAATGCGCGAGAGCGGCGCTTCCAGCAGGCTGGTGCCCAAATGCGCCAGATGCCAATCCGCTTCCCGGGCTGCGAAAGCAAGAAGCAGGACGCAGATGGCCAGCCGGTCCAACCGCGAGAGAAACGCCACGCGAACCATCAAGGCGCAGAACACCGCGGCCAGGTACAGGAGAACCGTGCTTTTCTCGACGGGCCCGTTTTCCTCCAGCACCTCCAGCCCGATCGCCTGCGGCGTGTTCAAGCCGACCCAGGTGGCGGCGAAGACGAACAACAGCACCAGGCATGGCCCGGTCCTGCCGTCGGCCAAGGCGCGCAACGGCCGCGCCAGGGTTGCCGCAGCCTGGGGAGCGAACCTCGGCGCAATCGCCTGCATCGCAAATAGCGCTGCGGCAATGGCCGCACCCAGCAGCGCACCTGCCGCCACGTCGAACGGAAAATGAATGCCCACATGGATGCGAGCCCAGCCCGTGGCCACGGCGGCGGCAAGAATAACCATTCCCACGTCGCGCATCGAGCGTCGCAGCAGCAGCATGAAGGCCATGGTGAACATCACCGAGGCGTGCGTGCTGGGCAGCCCCGCGCGCAGGCCGTGGGGAACGTGCGCAGGGCTCAGCCCCATCATGAAGGGACGCGGCACGCCCACGGAGGCAGCGATCTCCTGCGAGATCAGGGAAGCCGCTCCGCCGGCGGCCAGCACCGCCAGCACGCAAGGCCGCTGCGCCGCGCGGCGCCATGCGGCCCAGGCAAGAACCGCTGCACATGCCCACGACGAACCCACCGCGATGGCCGACGCCAGCTGAAGCACCGCGGGCGAGGGAGAAAAGCCCGCCGCAAGTGCATCGAAGAGGGCGAGATTCAGCGGATGCATCCTTTTTGATTCACTTTCCTTGCGGGTCGAGTCGTCCACGCGAACGACGTGGCGTGCATCGTAAAACGACCTTCGCCAGTGGGTGTGACACGACGCTTCTTCGGTCTCGATCAATCGATGTGGTCGACGCCGCACCAGCGCGCCATGAACACCGCCAGCACGGCGGTCACCTGCACCAGGCTGTCGAGGGAAACCCACTCGTCGATGCCGTGGATGCTCGAGCCCGTGGGGCCGTAGCAGACTGCGGGAGTCTGCCCATAGATGTTGAAGAACTTCGCGTCCGTCGTGCCCGTGAAGGCCGTGGGTTCAAGTGCCTGCCCGACGATGTCCTGGTGGCACTTCGAGAGTTCGGTGACGATCGGCGAATCCAGCTCGAGGTCGAAGCCGTCGGCCTGGAAGCCTTCGTAGATCAGCTGGTAGCGTAGGCTCTCGCGGGCCGGATGAGCGGCGTAGGCGGCAGCCAGCACGGCCTCGACCTCGGCCTTGGCGCGGGCCACGTTCATGTCGGGATAAAAGCCGATGCGGATGTCGCTGCGGCAGGCCGAGGGCACCGACGAAGCCCATTCGCCGCCCTGGATCTTTCCAAGGTTGAAGTTGATCGGATGCGCGTGATGCGCGTAGCTGCGATAGCGGTTGGCAGGCTCGTTCCAGCGCTGCTCGAGCTTCTTGAGTTCCGAAAAAAGATACAGCGAGAAGTCGATCGCGCCGACACCGGTCTGGGCCACCGAGGCATGCACCGGCTTGCCCAGCACCTCGAGCGCGAACCACAGCACGCCCATCTGGCAGGTCATCACGCCGCCGAGCGGCTCGGGGATGATGGCCGCGTCGGCGCGATAGCCCTCGACCAGGCAGGCCAGCGCGCCATTGCCCGTGCACTCTTCTTCCACCACCGACTGGAAATAGACTGGCGATGCCGGTTCGAGGCCGAGCGACTGCAGCGCCGCATACGCCATCGTGTAGGCCGCAATGCCGGCCTTCATGTCGGCCGCGCCGCGGCCGTAGAGCCGATCTCCCTCGATCACGGGATTGAAAGGCGGGTGCTTCCAGAGCACCTCGGCGCCGGTTGGCACCACGTCGATGTGGCCGTTGAAGATCAGCGAGCGGCCCTTCTGCGGCCCGCGGGGCTGGTGAATGCCGACGACGTTGGTGCGCCCCTCGTACGGGACGATGGAGGGCGAGTAGCCCGGATGCTGACGGATCTTTTGCTCGTCGATCTCGAACTGGTGCACGCGCAGGCCCAGCTTCGCGAAGGTCTCGGCCATGAAGGCTTGCGCGCCTTGCTCGTGTCCCAGCAGCGAAGGACGAGCGACGAGCTGCTCGAGCATTCGAACGGCCGGCGCGCGCAACGCGTGGGCGGCCTCCACGATGGCGGCTTCGCTGATCCGGTCTTCGGTGAGCTTGGGCATGGAGTCGGGGCCGCCTGCGTTTGCGGTGCTGGAAGAAGGAGCTTCATTCTTCCACGCCGCGCAGGCCCCGTGACGGATCAGCCTGGGGTTTTCCGGCGCGTCAACGCAGCAGGCCGGCCACCATGTTGGCCGCGCCCTGGTAGTTCTCGCGCGCATGGCGGCGTTCGAATTCGTGCAGCCGCGCAGCGAGCCCGGCTTGCTGCGCTGTCACGCCCGCCGGCAGTGCACGCACGGCCGACACCTGCGCCAGCGCTTGCTCCAGGTCCCTGGCCATGTGCTGCGAAAGCGGCCAGCCAGCGCCCAATGGCTCCAGCCGCCAATCGGCCCAGTCGTGGATGCGGAAGCTGCCATCCTCTTCCCTGAAGACGGCATTGCTGGAGAGATGGGGCTGTATCAGCTGCAGCGGCATGGCCTGCATCGCCTGCATGAAGGAGGGCCAGGCGAGCCGCAGCGATTCGATGGCGTCCGCCTGCGCCTGATGGGCTGCGGCTTCCCGCAGTGCGTCGAAGCGGATGTGCGGGAGCCGCTCCGGCAGAAGGGCGCGCGAGCGGCGATAGCGCTCGACAAGGCCGGGCGGCGGCTCGAACGTCATCAGCCGGATGCGCAATGCCGAGACGCCCTGCGCATATTCCGCTCCGTTCGTGCGCCGGGATTGCGTGTTCCAGCGCATCAGGTGGCAGGCAAAGCCGCTCACGCGCGTCTTGCCGAGCCATTCGAAGGCAGGCAGTCCGGCCGCGCCAAGGTCCAGCAGGTCGGCCTCCTGTTGAGCCGCCGCGTCGCGCGCGTGATCGAAGAGCTTGAAGAGAAAGCCATGGTTCGAGGCAGCCCCGTCGTCGAGCAGCTTCACGAACAGTGCCTTGATGTTGCCGGTACCCAGGGTCCGGGTCTGCACGTCCAGCCGCATGCCTTCGAGCGGCAGGCCGAGCTGCGAGTGGAGGACCTCGCGCATCCATTGCTCGCGCCGGACCGGCTCCAGCAGCTCGTCGAAGGGGCTGCGAACCGCCGCGGGTGCCTGCCATCGCACGTCGGGCAGGAAGAGCGCGCGAACCTGGCTGCGCTGCCTGTCCAGCGTGGCGAAATGAAGCACCACGAAGGCGATCTGCTGCAGCGCCTGGCGCAGAAGAATCAGCGCCACCAGCATCACCAAGAGCGGCGGCAGCGCATCGCGCCAGTATTGCCACACCACGATGGCCAGCGCGCAAAAGAACCCGCCTTGCACGAACCCGCCCATCAGGCGGTTGAGCGAATCGCGCATGCCATGTGCGAGGCTCGGCCGCCACGCGATGGCGCCGTGCAAGGCCAACGGCACGAGGCCGCACCACAGCAGCGCCGCCAGCAGCATGGCGGGGTACAGAGCGGCCAATGCCACCATGGCCAGGCCGGCGAACACCAGGGCAGCGGCGCTGCGCAGCAGGCGCTGGTAGGCCTGCCGCGCGGTCTTCGACTGGTTGTTGAACAGGCCCGTTTTCTCGCTGGCCTGCCATTGCTTTTGCGCGCCGCGCTCGCACAGCCAGTCGATGAGCTTTTCGGCGGCCAAATGCAGAACATAGGCCGCGACGATGGCACCGCCGACGACCAGCACCTGGGTCTTCTGCGGCATGTCGGAAAGGACCCGCGGCAGCAGCGTGGGCCCCTGGGACCCGGTCAGCATGACGACGAGTTTCCACGGCAGCCAGAGCGTCATCAGCAGGCTCAGCTGCGATGCGAGGACCGTTCCCACGACCAGGACCACATGGCCCGGCGTGTGTGCCAGCAGGATGCGGTAGACCGGCAGGCATGAGCGCACGGCGCGCAGCATGGCGCGGTAGACCCCGGCACGCCGGTCAGGTGCCTCGATCGCGACGCCCATCAGTGCAGGGCCTGGCGCGGCCTGGAAGGTGCAGACAAGGCGTCTCGCGAGTGGTTCATGGCGGCTTCGCTGGAGGTAGTTCCGGCAGGCCGGAACTCATCCATTGGTGGGGGTGGCGTGGCGGCGCGCCAGTATGCCATCGGCACCGCAAGGCGGCCGATCGGCCCATCGTTCTTCAATGGCTCGACTTCGCGTAGGCCGTTTTCCCAAGTCGGCTTCAGCGGTACTTTGCGGTCTTAGCATGAGTGTTCGAACAGGCCGCCGAGGGCCGCGAAAGAAAGCGCCTCGGCCTTTCCATCGTTCCAGCCAGCAAAGGAGAGCGTCATGCGATCCATCCAGTTCCGAAGCCTTGCGCTCGCGTGCGCCGTTGCAGTGGGCGGCGCCGCGGTGGTGGGCTGCACCACCACGCGGCCCCAGGACCAGGCCAGCACCACTTCAACGCGTGCATCGATCGATGCCCAGGTCGATGCCGCATTGTCCAAGTTGTACGACACGGTCAAGGGCTCGCGCGAGGTTGTTTCCTCATCCAGCGGCGTGCTGGTGTTTCCCGCCGTGGTCGGCGCCAGCATGGGCATCGGCGCCGAGTACGGCCGGGGTGCGCTGCGCGTGAACGGGCGCACGCAGGCCTACTACAGCACCACAGCGGGCTCGATCGGCTTCCAGGCCGGCGCGCAGTCGAAGGCCGTGATCTATGTGTTCACCACGCAGGCAGCGCTCGACAAGTTCCGCAACAGCAAGGGATGGACGGCAGGGGCCGATGCCACCGTGGCCGCCGCAACCATCGGCGCGAATGGCAGCATCGACACCAACACGCTGCGCCAGCCGGTGGTCGGCTTCGTGCTGACCAACGTGGGGCTCGAGGCGGGCGTTTCGCTGTCGGGCGCGAAGATCACAGAGATCCGGCTGTAGCCAGCTGCGCCCGAAGTTCGGCGACCTGCCTGCGCAAGCCGTCGTTCTCGGCCGTCAGTTCGGCCACGCGCCGTTCCAGCATTTGAACGGCGTCGGGCTGCTGCCCCGTGGGCTGATCGGCCGCATCCGATTCGGCCGATTCCTCGCGCGGCTTGCGCCTGGCCTCGCGAACCCGCTTGGCGGCCTGCCTGAGTTCGTCCTTGCCCGCGTTCGCCGCCGATACCTGCTCTTCGGCAGGCAGGCTGGCCACGGCCGCTGCCGTGTTGATGGAGATCACGCCAGACTTCACGGCCGCCACCAGTTCGGGCGCGGCCTGCTTCTGGATCTTCTCGATCATCACGACCTGGTTGCTGCTCAGGCGCGCGGCCCTCGCGATGGCTTCGCGGCTACTCAAGGGGGCGGGCGGGGGCAGGACCGCGGCGCTCTCGGCAGCGGGCGTGTCGGCGTCGAAGGGCGGGTCGTCGTCCGGCCGAGCCGTATCGGACAGCGCACGCGCACGGCGCTCGTCGACGATGTCCTTCTTTCTGAGCGCCAGCACGCCGCGCAGGAAGTCCGAGATGCTGCGCCGTCCGAGGTGCTGGTCGATCATCCAGAGGTGCACGTCCTCGATGGTCTTGAAGCGCGTGTTCTGCACCGTCTGGAACGGCAGCCCGTGCTTCTGGCAGATGCCGTAGCGGTTGTGGCCGTCCACCAGCACATCGCCCCACAGCACCAGCGCGTCGCGGCAGCCTTCGGTGAGGATGCTGCGTTCCAGCGCTTCGTGCTCCTCCGGAGTCAATGGATCGATATAGGCTTTGAGTTCTTCGTTGACGACGATGTTCATGGGGGAGGGATCGGGGAAAGGGGCGGGATTCTAGATGCACCCGCTGGCGCGGGCCGTGCGGACCGCCAGCGGCCTCTCCCATTGCAGCGGTGCGACTTCGCGGCACACGATGCGCGCCGGGGACGAATGGCCGGGCGCAGCGCACACCGACACGAGATGCTCGCGCGTGGGCTGCAGCTGCCAGAAATGCCAGCGCTGCGCGGTGCCGTCGAGCGAATCTGCGAGCGTGAATTCGATGCTGCCGGGGTCGGCCAGCGCAAAGCTGAAGCTGTCGAGTGGTATCTGCAGCCCCATGCCGCGTGCCTTGATGTAGCTTTCCTTCAGCGTCCACAGCTCGAAGAAGCGCTCTGCCTGCAGCGAGGGCGGCAGTGCATTCAATGCGGCCGACTCGGAGGGCGAGAAGAAGTGGCCAGCCACCTCCAGCGCAGCCTTGCGCCCGAGGTTTTCTGCATCGACACCCAGGTCGATTTCACGCGCAACAGCCATCACGATGAGGCCGTCGGTATGGCTCAGGTTGAAGTCCAGGCCATGGGCTTCTTCCGCGAGGGGTGCCTCGATCCGAGGTCGGCCGAAGGAGCCGGTGGCGAAGCGCCAGGCCTGCGCTTGCACCGGTGCATAGCGCGACAGCACCGAGCGCACCAGCACCCGCGTCAACAGGTAGCGGTGCCGGTCGCGAGCGAAGTGGAAGCGGTCGTGCCTCGATCGATCTTCGGGCGTTAACAAAGAGAAATATTCCGCCGTCAACGCGGGGTTGCCGGTGTCACCGTGAAAGCAGAACCAGAGGTGGATGTCGCCCGCGGGCAAGGAGATGAGAGGGGCGGCGCTTGGCATGGACTGGTCGCGGCGCATTGGCCGCGGACGGAATTTTCTGCGGATGATGGCATGAAGCGAAGTGGTCTATCATTGCGCTCCCCCCGCATGAGCGAAGCCGGATTCCGCATTTCTTCGCGGATCTTCAGGCCGCACGCATCGCCGCCCGAGACCATCTCGGAGCCTCAATCCACTTGTTTGAACGTTGATCTGGAAGGGTCATCAGGGTGACTCGAAATCCAATTATAAATAGAAATGATTCTTATTTAGATTGTTACGGAGAAAGTAGTAATTCGGACCTGCGGCCCGTTTCGGCTCGCTCACTGGAGGAAGAGGTGTTGAACATGCCATTGCATTCGTCCGAGCCTTCGCTCGGGGAGGTCTTCATCGCCAACCGCGCCCAGCTTTGGCGCGTTGCCCGCAAGATCGTGAATACGGCGGATCTGGCCGACGACGTCGTGCAGGACGCCTATTTGAAGATCGTCGACGGCCCCTGCGTCCGGCAGGCCGACCGTCCCATTGGCTACTGCTGCCAGGTGGTGCGCAACATGGCGCTCGACTACTGCCGCCGCCATCGCGTCGAGGCCAGCTATCGCACTTTCGATGTCGACGTGGAACTGCTCGACGTGCCGGCTGCCGCCACGCCGGACCGCATGATGTGCGAGCGCCAGGTCATCACTGCGATCGACAAGGTTCTTTCCGGGCTCGCGCCAAGAACGCGCCTGGTCTTCGAGCTCTACCGGCTGGAAGGGCTGACGCAGCGCGAGATTGCCGCGCGCCTGGGTTGCGCGCTGGGGCTCGTGAATGGCCTGATCGCCGAGGCTGCGACGGCCATCAAGTCGTGCGGCCATCTGCTGTTCGAGAGCGGCTCTCGCTAGAAGCTGTAGTGGGAACGGGAAAGAAGCAGCCCGGTTTCCCGCGAGAATGCGCGTTGTTCTACACGGGCAACCGCGAGCAGCTTCGAGAATGACACACGAACAAGACGATCCCATCTGGAACACCGCCTGGGACTGGGTACAGCGCGAGCACGACCGCGAGAGCTTCGACGAAGCTGCGCGCGCCGAACTGACGGCCTGGCTGGTGGCGGAGCCTTCGCATCGCCGCGCTTATGACAAGGCCGCGCAACTCTGGCTGCTTGCGGGCTTCGTGCCGCCGGCCAATGATTTCGGCGACGGCGACGAATCGCCCGACAGCGGCGCCGGCGCCGCGCCTCGGGCCGGCAAGTAAAGCCAGGCTTTTTCGCCAGCGCGCGCCATGCCGCGCGTTTTCGCAATGGCCCCGCCGGCCCGGCCCGGCGGATGCAGCCGTCTCCCCCTGCAAGCACCTCGTGAAATGAACAGATTCGCCTGCGAAGCGTCCTGTTGGCAGGGGCGCTGCGATTCGATCCGGTCCGCGACCGGCCATCCGGCGCTCCTTCTGTTCAATCACACAAGGATGCATCGATGTCGACGAGCTGTTTTGACCGTGAAGACGAGACCTTCATTGTTCTGGTCAATCACGAAGACCAGTACTCCATCTGGCCCCACTGGAAGGCCGTTCCCGGCGGATGGACCGCCGTTGAAGGCGTGCAGGGCGACAAGAAAGCCGTCCTGGCCTACGTCGAGAGCCATTGGACCGACATGCGGCCGCGCTCGCTGCGCGAATGGATGCGGCAGCAGGAAGAACAGCAAGGTGAGCGGACCGCGGAGCGCGCGGCCAGCTGATGGTCATGCGGGGGCCACTTTCGCTTTTGTGCCTGCCGTGCGCCGGTGCGAGCGCCGCCATGTACTTGCGCTGGCGCCGCTTCCTTCCGCCGTGGGTCCGCATCGTGCCAGTGGAGCTGCCGGGGCGCGGTGCGCGGATGGGCGAGGCCTTCGTCGAAGACTTCGATGTCATGGTCGCGCGGATATGCGCCGAGCAGGCCGAGGCGATGCGCGGCGACTTCGCGATCTTCGGCCACAGCATGGGCGCGCAGCTGGCCCATGGCGTGGCCCGCCGGCTTCAGGCGTCGCAGCGGCCGTTGCCGCGCGCGCTGCTGGTGTCCGGCAGTGCCGCCCCCTCGCGGCGCGACCCTGAGCGCTTCGCCGGCGGAGAAGACGACGCCTCGCTGATCGCCGAACTTCGCAAGCAAGGCGGCACGCCCGAAGAGGTGTTTGCCAGCGACGAGCTCATGCGCATCACGCTCGACACGCTGCGCGCCGACCGCCGTGTCTGCCGCAGCCACGACGCGCGCGCCACGGCAGGCGCGCCGCCCCTGCTGCTGCCCGTGCATGCCTTCGCGGGCCGGCAGGACGATATCGAGGTGTCGGCCATGGCCGCGTGGTCGAAAGAGACCGAAGGCGTCTTCACGCTCGACTGGTTCGAGGGCGGCCACTTCTTCCTGCGGCAGCGCGAGACCGAATTCCTCGCTGCGCTCGCACGGCATCTGCCGACACATCTTTCTGCGCACTAGAGACTCGATATGAATGAACTGCTTGCGACGCAATCCGGCGGCCCGCGCCCGCGCAATTTCGTGGCCCACCTGCGCGCATTGGCCGAACAGCGGGCGGACGACGTCTGGCTCACCGTGGTCGACGAGGCCGATGGCGTCCAGAGCGAGCTGCCCATCACCTATGCCGTCTTCGAGCGGCGCGTGCGTGCGCTTGCCGCGCGCCTGCAACAGCAGTTCGCCAAGGGCGACCGCGCGCTCGTCATGCTCGACAACGGCGACCACTATGCCGTGAGCATGCTGGCCTGCTTCTACTGCGGCGTGATCGCGGTGCCCGTGTTTCCGCCGGAGTCGACGCGGCCCCAGCACCTGGCGCGGCTCACCGGTGTGGCGACCGATTCGCAGGCGCGCTGCGTGCTGACCTCGGCCGCTTTCAGCGACGCGATGGCCACGGCCGGCCACCAGTTCGGCGAGGTGGCCATCGTCGCCGTCGATGCGGTGGACGCCGCGCTCGCCGACGCATGGCAGCCCTTCGAGCCGGCCGACGACGACGTCGCCTTCCTGCAATACACCTCGGGTTCGACTTCTGCGCCCAAGGGAGTCATCGTGACGCACGGCAACCTGATGGCCAACGAACATGCGATCCAGGTCGGCATGGGTATCGGCCCCGGCGACAAGTTCGTCTCGTGGGCGCCGCTGTACCACGACATGGGCCTGATCGGCGGTCTGATGCAGCCGCTGTACAGCGGCATCCCGCTGGTGCTGACCTCGCCGCGCTACTTTCTCGAGCGGCCGGTGCGCTGGCTCGAACTGATCTCGCGCCATCGCGCCACGCTCAGCGGCGGACCCGACTTCTCGTTCCGCCTGTGCCTGGAGCGCGTGAAGGATGCGCAGATCGCGCAGCTCGACCTCTCGAGCTGGCGCGTGGCCTACACCGGCGCCGAGCCGGTGCGCGCCGACACGGAGTTCGAATTCATCGAGCGCTTTGCTCCGGCCGGCTTCGACCCCGGCGCTGTCTATCCCTGTTACGGCCTCGCCGAGGCCACGCTGTTCGTGACGGGCGGCCGGCGCGGCAGCGGCATGGTCGCGCGCGGCTTCAGCGCCGACGGCCTGGCCAGCGGTGCCGGCACGCCGAGCGAAGACGGCACGCTGCTGGTCGGCTGCGGCGGCGTGGCCGTTCACCACGAAGTCGAGATCGTCGACTCCGCCGCGCTGTCCGCCGTGGCGCCCGGCCGCATCGGCGAAATCTGGGTCCATGGGCCGAGCATCGGCGCCGGCTATTGGGGCAAGGAGCGCGAGTCGCGCGAGACCTTCGTCGAACACGCGGGGCGCCGCTGGCTGCGCACCGGCGACCTCGGTTTCGTCTGCGACGGCGAGCTTTACGTCACCGGCCGCATCAAGGACCTGATCATCATCCGCGGCCACAACATCTATCCGCAGGACATCGAGCGCGTCATCGAGGCCGAGGTCGATGCGGTGCGCAAGGGCCGCGTCGCGGTCTTCGCGGCCAGCGGGCCCGACGGCGAGGGCATCGGCGCGGCGGCCGAGGTGTCGCGCAGCATGCAGAAGCTGGTGCCGCCGCAGGTGCTGGTCGAGGCGCTCAGCGCCGCCGTCAGCGAAGTGTTCGGCGAGCCGCTGTCGGCCGTGCTGCTGCTCAACCCGGGCGGCATGCCCAAGACCACCAGCGGCAAGCTGCAGCGCAGTGCTTGCCGCGCCGGCTGGCTGGACCGCAGCGCCGACGCCTATGTCATCTACGAGCGCGGCGCCTTCGTCAAGGGCGGTGCTGTCGAGGCGCCGGCCGAAGCGCCCGTGCTCGACGAGACCGAACGCGCCGTCGACGCCATCTGGCGCGAAGTGCTGCGGCCGGCCGATGCGAAGCTCTTTGCGCGCGATGCGCATTTCTTCACGCGCGGCGGCAGCTCGCTCACCGCCACGCAAGTTGCGGCACGCATCTCCGGTCATTGGGACATCGACTACCCGGTGCGGCTGATGTTCGAGCATCCACGGCTGCATGAGAGTGCGGCGGCCATTCGGGAACGGTTGGCGCAGGGCGTGCACGCACGGCCCGCACCCATCGCGCTGCTGCCGGCCGAGCGCCGGCTGCATGCGCTGCCGCTGTCCCATGCGCAGGAGCGCCAGTGGTTCCTCTGGCAGCTCGATCCGGCGAGTGCGGCGTACCACATGAGCGGCGCGCTGCGCCTCACCGGCGCCTTGCAGGCCGATGCGCTGCAAGGCGCGCTGGACGATCTTGTCGCGCGCCACGAATCGCTGCGCACCGTGTTCCGTGCGGGCGGCGACGGTATCGCCGCGCAATGGATCAAGCCCTCGAGCACGCTCGCGCTGGAGCGTGTCGACTTGCGCGACGTGCCCCTCGCCGAGCGCGAAGCCCGGCTCGAGAGCGAAACCCGCCGCATCAAGAGCGCGCCCTTCGACCTCACCCAGGGCGGCCTGCTGCGTGCGGCGCTGATTCGCTTGGAGGACGACATACAGGTGCTGGTCGTGGTGATGCACCACATCGTGTCCGACGGCGCCTCGATGCAGGTGCTGATCGACGAGCTCGCTGCCGGCTATGCTGCGCGGCTGCAGGGGCGAGCCGCGGCGCTGCCCGTGCCGCGCGTGCAGTACGCCGACTACGCCGTGTGGCAGCGCGAATGGCTGGCCGCCGGCGAAGCGGAGCGACAGCTTGGCTGGTGGCGCGCGCAGCTCGGCGACGAGCATCCGGTGCTCGAACTGCGCACCGACCATCCGCGCAAGCCGCAGGCCAGCTACAACGCGGCGCGGCATGCCTTCGAACTGCCCGCGCCACTGCTCGGCCAGCTGCGCAATCTCGCGCAGGCCCAAGGCGCCACGCTGTTCATGGTGCTGCTTGCGGGCCTCCAGGCCCTGCTGCACCGCTACACGGGGCAGGAGGAAATCCGCGTCGGCGCCGCCATTGCGAACCGCAACCGCGTGGAGTTCGAGAACGTGATCGGCCTGTTCGTCAACACGCTGGTGCTGCGCAACCCGATCGATGGCCGCACGCCTGTGTCACGCGTGCTCGCGCAGGCCAGGGAAGCAGTGCTCGGCGCGCAGGCGCACCAGGACCTGCCCTTCGAGCAGCTGGTGCAGCGGCTGCAGCCCGAGCGCAGCATGAGCCACAGCCCGCTGTTCCAGGTGATGTTCAATCACCTGTTCGAAGACCACCGCGCGCTGCAGCGCCTGGACGGCATCGAGGTGAGCGACCAAGCGCTGCCCGACCTCCAGACCCAGTTCGATTGGGTGCTCGAAGCCCGCGAGCGGCCCGACGGGCGCCTGCTGCTCGACGTGATCTACGCCGGGGACCTGTTCGAGCGAGAGACCATCGCGCGCATGGCGCAGCACTACGTGGCGGTGCTCGGTGCGCTCTGCGCCGATGCGGGCTGTGCAGTGGGGGACATCGACCTGCTGGGCGCGCCCGAGAAGTTGCAGCTTGCGCAGTGGAGCGTGAACGCGCGCCGCGAACCGCAACTGGAGCCGGTGCACCACGCCATCGCGCGCCATGCCGCACAGCAGCCCGACGCCATCGCACTGCTGTTCGACGACGAGGCACTGAGCTTTGCCGAACTCGACCGCCGCGCCAATCGCCTCGCGCACCGGCTGATCGCGCTCGGTGTCCGGCCCGACATGCGCGTGGGTATCGCGATGGAGCGCTCCGTCGAGATGGTGGTGGGCATCCTGGGCATCCTCAAGGCTGGTGGCGCCTATCTGCCGCTGGATCCGGAGTACCCGGTGCAGCGCCTCGACTACATGGTGGAAGACAGCGGCATCGCGTTGCTGCTCGTGCACCGTGCCACGCGCGACCTCATCGCGGGTCGCTCCGGACTGGCCAAGCTGGAGCTCGACGGCGGCTACTTCGCCGACCAGCCCGAAGACGACCCGCAGGTCGCGCTGCACGCAGAGAACCTCGCCTACGTCATCTACACCTCCGGTTCCACCGGCAAGCCCAAGGGCGCGGCCGTGCGCCACGCGGCGCTGCACAGCTGCATGGCCTGGATGCAGCAGACCTACGGCCTGACCCGCGACCACACCGTGCTGCACAAGGCGCCGTTCGGCTTCGACGTGTCGGTGTGGGAGATGTTCTGGCCCATGACCGCGGGTGCGCGGCTGGTCATCGCCAACCCCGGCGACCACCGCGACCCGGCCCGGCTGGTCGAGCTGATCCAGCGGCACAGGATCACCACGCTCAACTTCGTGCCCTCGATGCTGCAGGCTTTCCTGGCGCACAAGGACATCGAGGCCAGCACGCAACTGAAGCACATCATCTGCGGCGGCGAAGCCATGCCCGCCGAGACGCAGAAAGAAGCGCTGCAGCGCCTGGGCGGCGCCACACTGCAGAACCTGTACGGCCCGACGGAGACCACCATCCATGTCACGCGCTGGACCTGCCGTGACGATGGCCAGAGCCTGGTGCCGATCGGCCAGCCGATCAGCGACACCGAGTGCCACATCCTCGATGCCGAGCTCAACCTGGTGCCGCGCGGCGTGGCCGGCGAGCTGTATCTCGGCGGCGTGAGCCTTGCGCGCGGCTACCTCGGCAAGCCCGGCCTCAGCGCGGAGCGTTTCGTGGCCAATCCCTTCGGCAACGGCGACCGGCTCTACCGTACCGGCGACCTCGTGTGCTGGAACACCGAGGGCCAGATCGAATACCTGGGTCGCATCGACCACCAGGTGAAGATCCGGGGCTTTCGCATCGAGCTGGGCGAAATCGAGGCGCAGATCCTCGCGCAGCCCGCGGTGCGCGAGGCCGTCGTCGTGGCGCGCGAGGGCGCGGGCGGCGTGTCGCTGGTGGCCTACATCGCGGTGCACGCGGACCGGGCCGTCGACACCGCCGCACTGCGCGAGCAACTGGGGCAGGTGTTGCCCGACTACATGGTGCCGCGCGCCGTGGTGGTGCTCGATGCGCTGCCGCTGAACGCCAACGGCAAGGTCGACCGCAAGGCGTTGCCCGAGCCCGAGGGCATCGGCCGCGCGAACACCTACGAGGCGCCGCAGGGCCACGTGGCCCGCACGCTGGCAGCCATCTGGTCCGAGGTGCTGCAGGTCGGGCAGGTCGGCCTGAACGACAACTTCTTCGACCTGGGCGGGCACTCGCTGCTGCTCATCCGCGCGCACCGGCTGCTGGAAGACCGGCTGCAGCGCGCGGTTCCACTGGTCCATCTCTTCAAGTACCCCACCGTCGGATCGCTGGCCCGGTGGATCGAGCAGGGCGGGGCGCAGGCCGCGCCATCGTCCACGGCCGGCGACGAACGCGCGCTGCGCCAGCGCGCCGCCATGCTTCAACGCCGCAAGCCTGCGGAGAGAGTCAATTGATGTCCACTTCCCACGAATCTTCCGAACCCTCCGGCCTCGAGATCGCCATCGTCGGCCTGTCCGGGCGCTTCCCCGGCGCAGACGACGTGGATGCCTTCTGGCGCAACATCCGCGACGGCGTGGAGTCGGTGTCGCGCTTCACCGACGACCAGCTGCGCGAACGCGGCGTGCCGCAAGCCCTGCTGGACGATCCCGACTACGTGAAGGCCGGCGTGCTGTTCGAAGGCTTCGACCAGTTCGATGCGGGCTTCTTCGGCTACACGCCGCGCGAGGCCGAGAACCTCGACCCGCAGCAGCGCATCTTTCTCGAATGCGCCTGGGCCTCGCTGGAGCATGCGGGCTGCGACCCCGAGCGCTGGCCCGGCAAGGTTGGCGTGTATGCGGGTGAGGGCGCCAACGTCTACCTGATCCGCAACCTGCTGCCGTCCTTCGGTCTCGGCGCGCACACCGGCATCGCCGACCTGCTCGGGCTCATGAGCGGCAACTCCGGCGGCTCGTTGTGCACGCGCGTGGCCTACAAGCTCAACCTGCGCGGCCCCGCCGTGAGCGTGCAGACCGCCTGTTCCACGTCGCTCACGGCAGTGCACACCGCCTGCCAGGCGCTGCTGAGCCACGACTGCGACATGGCCCTGGCCGGCGGCGTATGGCTCAACCTGCTGCAAGAGGGCGGCTACCGCTACCAGGCCGGCGCGATCCTCTCGCCCGATGGCCATTGCCGCGCCTTCGACGCCGATGCGGCCGGCACGGTGATCGGCAGCGGCGCCGGCGTGGTCGTGCTCAAGCGCCTCGACGAAGCACTGCGCGACGGCGACACCATCCACGCGGTCATCAAGGGCACAGCGGCCAACAACGACGGTTCGGCCAAGGTCGGCTTCACCGCGCCCAGCATCGACGGGCAGGCCGAGGTCATTCGCTCGGCGCAACTGATCGCAGGCGTTTCGGCCGACACCATCGGCTACATCGAGACGCACGGCACAGGCACCACGCTGGGCGACCCGATCGAGATCGCGGCGCTCACGCAGGCCTTCCGCGCCGACACCGAGCGGCGCGGCTTCTGTGCCGTCGGTTCGGTCAAGACCAACATCGGCCACCTCGATGCGGCGGCCGGCGTGGCGGGGCTCATCAAGGCCACGATGGCGCTCAAGCACGGCGTGCTGCCGCCCAGCCTGCATTTCACCAAACCCAATCCACAGATCGATTTCGCGGGCAGCCCGTTCTATGTGAATGCGCAGCGCCAGCCCTGGCCCAAAGGCTCCACGCCGCGCCGCGCGGGCGTGAGCTCGTTCGGCATCGGCGGGACCAACGTGCACGTGGTGCTCGAAGAAGCGCCGGTGTCGCGTCCGTCCGCACAGGCGCCGGCCTGGCAGGTCTTGCCGCTCTCGGCCCGCAACACCGACGTCCTGCAGCAAACCGCGCAACGGCTTGCCGGTCATCTCGAAGAAGCCGATGCCGGCACATCGCTGGCCGATGTCGCGTACACCTTGCAGGCGGGCCGGCGCGCGATGGCGGTACGCGGCGCGGTCGTCGCCGACGGGATGTCGAACGCCGTGCAGGCGCTGCGCGCACCCGAGAGCGACTTCGACCTGGCGGCCGGCGTTCCCGCGTCGGCGCCCGAGGTCGCGTTCCTGTTTCCGGGCGGCGGCACGCAGCACGCGAACATGGGGCTCGCGCTGTACCGCGACCATCCGGTGTTCCGCGAAGAGGTCGACCGCTGCTGCGACGCGCTGCGCGACGCGATGGGCATGGACCTGCGGCAGCTGCTCTATCCGGCCGCAGGCGGCGAGGCCGCTGCCGACGAAAAGCTCGGCCGCATCGAATACACGCAACCGGTGCTCTTCATCGTCGAGTACGCGATGGCCCGGCTCTGGATGTCGCGCGGCGTGCAGCCTGCCGTGATGCTGGGCCACAGCCTGGGGGAGTACGTCGCCGCCTGCCTGGCGGGCGTGTTCAGCCTGGAGGATGCGCTACGCATCGTGGCTGCGCGTGGCCGGCTGATGCAGTCCATGCAGCCGGGCGCGATGACCGCCGTTGCACTTTCGGAATCCGAACTTGCGCCTTTCCTCGCCACCGGCTGCGACATCGCGGCAATCAACGGCGAGCAGCTGTGCGTGCTCGCCGGGCCGATGGCGGCGATCGAGGCGGCCGAGCAGCAGCTGTTCGCGCGCGGGTTCATGCCGCGCCGCCTGCTGGTCTCGATCGCCTCCCACTCGGCGATGACCGAGGCCATCGTGGCCGAACTGCAGCAGGTGGTGGCCGCCGTGCCCCGGCACACGCCGCGCATTCCCTTCATCTCCAACGTCACCGGCAAGCCCATCACGGCGCAGCAGGCGGTCGATCCGGCCTACTGGGGCCAGCACCTGCGTGGCACCGTGCGCTTTGCGGATGGCCTGGCCGAGCTGCTTCGCGCCGAAGGCCGCGTGCTGCTCGAAGTCGGCCCCGGCGAGACGCTGGCCGGCCTGGCACGCCAGCACCCGCTGGCCGATTCGGCGGCGGGCATCCTGTCGAGCCAGGCCCATCCGCAGAAGCAGGACCAGAACGAGCGCCAGATGGCGTCCGTGATCGGCCAGCTCTGGTGCGCGGGTGTCGACATCGACTGGGCTGCATGCCATCCCGGGCGGCAGGCGCGCCGGGTGCCGCTGCCGACCTATCCGTTCCAGCGCCAGTCGTACTGGATGGACGTGCCCGAACCGGGCACAGACGCGGCGGGCACGTCCGGGCGCAAGGCGGCCGATGCGTTCTACGTGCCGACCTGGCATCGCACGGAACCTTCGAACGCCTCGCCGGCCCCCGCAGCAGCCAACAGTTGCACGCTGGTGTTCGCGGAAGCCAGCGGACTGAGCGACGCATTGATCCGGCAACTGCAGGACGGATCGCCCGAACGCCCAATCATTCGCGTGACGCCGGGAGCGGGCTATGCCGAAACGAGCTCGCGTCATTTCACGGTCCGCCCCGGCGAGCGTGCGGACCATGAAGAACTCCTGCGCAAGGTGCAGGGCGAGTGCGGGCCTGTCGCCAGGGTCTTTCACCTGTGGTGCGTGGACGGCCAGCCGTTGCCGTCGTCGCCATCGGGGGAAGTTCTGGAACGCGGCTACTTCAGCCTGCTCGCGCTGGCCCAGGCCATCGACAGCACCTCCGACGGACGCGGGCGCAAGCTGTCGATCGAGGTCGTTGCGAACCAGATGGAAGACGTCTCCGGCCTTGAAGCACTGTGCCCCGAGAAGGCAACGCTGTTCAGCCTGTGCAAGGTGATCGCGCAGGAATACCCGCACATTGCCTGCTGGGTGACCGACATCGTGCTGCCGGTACCGGGCAGCGCCGCCGAGGCATGGCTGGCACGGCAACTCGCTGCGCAAGCACAGGCTCCCCGGAGCGAAATGCTCGTGGCCTATCGCGGGCCGCACCGCTGGATCAAGACCTACGAGCCGCTGCCGCCTGCCTCCGCGCCGCAGCAGCGCCTGCGCTCGAAGGGTGTCTATCTGATCACCGGTGGTCTCGGCGGAGTGGGGCTCGCGGTCGCCCGGCACTTTGCCGAGTCGTGGCAGGCCAGGCTCGTGCTGCTGGGGCGCACGCCGCTTCCTGAACGCAGCACGTGGGAAGCCGTCGCCGCAGCCGAAGACCAACCCGAAGCCTTGCGCACCAAGCTCAGGCAACTGCTCGAACTAGAAGAACTGGGCGGTGAAGTGCTCGTCGTTTCCGCCGACGTGGCCGATGCAGCCTCGATGCAGGCTGCCGCCGAGCAGGCTCGCGCGCGTTTCGGCAGGGTCCACGGCGTGGTGCATGCGGCCGGCCATGCGAACAGCGGAATGATCTCGAACCGCACCCGTGCCATGGTCGAAGAGGTGTTCGCCCCCAAGCTGCAAGGCACCCGCTTCCTGCTCGAAGCCCTGCGCGAAGAGCCGCTCGATTTCGTGCTGCTGTGCTCGTCGATCTCCAGCATGGCCGGCGGCCTGGGCATGAGCGACTACGCCGCTGCCAACGCCTACCTCGATGCGCTGGCCGCGCTGTGGCAGCGCAGCGCGAAACACCCCGTCATCTCGGTCAACTGGGACGCGTGGCGCGACCTCGGCATGGCCGCCGGCCGCGTGCTCCCCGAAGGCATCGGCATGGACGGGCCCGAGGGCGCGCGGGCGCTGGAGCGCATCGTCAACGGCCCGGCGTTCGCGCAGGTCGTGATCTCCACCACCGACCTGAACCAGCGCCTTGGCGAACTCGACAACGGCATGCTCGAACTGCTGGAGACCGGCCCGGTCGCGAAGAAGAAGCGCCGCGACCATCCGCGTCCCGCGCTCGACACTCCCTTCGTCGCGCCCGAAGGCGACCTCGAAACCGGGCTGGCCTCCATTTGGCAGGACATGCTGGGCATCGTCAGCGTCGGTGCAGGCGACAACCTGTTCGAGCTGGGCGGCGATTCGCTGCTCGCGATCCAGATCCTGGCGCGGGCGCGCAAGGCCTACGACGTCGAACTGCATCCGGCCGCCTTCTTCAAGGCGCCCACCATCCGCGACCTCGCGATCCTGGTCGAGACCCGGCTGATCGAGGAAATCGAAGGCGCCGCCGCGGTGGACGCCGCGCCGGATGCCTTGCCCGAAACCGTTTGAAGACCCGACATGTCCGAACTTAGAGATATCTCCGCGCGCCGCGCCGGCCTGACCGCCGAGCAACGTGCGAAGTTGGCCCAGCGGCTGCGCGGCGCGTGGGCGCCGGACGCGGCGCAGGGCGCTTGCGCCATTGCGCCGCGCGCGCAGCCAGGCGACAGGGCGGAGCTTTCTTTCGCGCAGCAGCGGCAATGGTTCCTTTGGCAGCTCGATCCTGCGAGCACGGCCTACCACGTGAGCGGCGGCCTCGTGCTGGAGGGGCAGCTCGACGCCGAAGCCTTGCGCGCCGGCATTGAAGCGCTCGTGGCCCGCCACGAGTCGCTGCGCACGGTGTTCGAGGAAGGCCGCGACGGCGTGGTCCAACAGGTCATCCTGCCGGCGCATCGTGTCGAATTGCCCTGCATCGACCTGGGCACACTGCCGGCCCATGAGCGTGCGTCGCGGCTCGGCGACGCGGCGCGCGCGGTTTGCGACGCGCCTTTCGATCTGGCGCGCGGCCCCCTGCTGCGCGCGGTGCTGCTCAGGTCGAGCGAGCGCGATCACCGGCTCGTTGTCGTGATGCATCACATCATCTCGGACGGCTGGTCGATCCAGGTGATCCTCGATGAGCTGGCAGTGCTGTACCGTGCGCGCACGCTGGGCCGTGACGCAGAGCTGCCGGGGCTGCCGGTCCAGTACGCCGACTATGCTGCCTGGCAGCGGCGGTGGCTCGAAGGGGGCGAGGGCGAACGCCAGCTGGCGTGGTGGCGGCAGCATCTGGGAGAAGAGCATCCTGTGCTGGCCTTGAGCACCGACCATCCGCGCCGCGGCGACGGCCGCTATTCGGCCGCACGGCACGACTTCAAGCTTCCCGCCGACCTGCTGGCGGTCCTCAAGCGGCAGGCGCAGGCACAAGGCGCGACGCTGTTCATGGCGCTGCTTGCGGCTTTCGGCGTGGTGCTGTTCCGCCACTCGGGCCAGTCCGTGCTTCGCGTAGGCGTGCCCATTGCCAACCGCAACCGGGCCGAGACGGCCGGCGTGGTCGGCTTCTTCGTCAACACGCAGGTGCTGTCCGCAAAGCTGGACGCCCGCATGACGCTGGTCGAAGCGCTGGCGCAGACCCGGGATGCGGCCATCGGCGCGCAGTCGAACCAGGACTTGCCGTTCGAGCAATTGGTCGAAGCGCTGCGGCCCGACCGCAGCCCCGGAATCAGCCCATTGTTCCAGGTGATGTTCAACCATCTGCGGCAAGACCATCGCTCTCTTGAGCAGTGGCCCGCGCTGTCGGTCCGGCGCATGCATCTCGACGAGCGTTCCGTGCAGTTCGAGCTGATGCTGCAGACCTGTGAAAACGAGCGCGGCGAGGTCGACGCCTGCTTCAACTACGCGCCGGAGTTGTTCGATGCGCAGACGATCGAACGCATGGCCGGGCACTGCCTGGCAGTGCTGCGTGCGCTCGCGCTGCAGCCTCGGCAGGCGATCGGGGACGTGTCCCTGATGAGTCCAGGCGAGCGCGCGCAGCTCGACCTGTGGAGCATCAACACCCAGGCGCGTGGCGCGCCGGAGCCGGTGCACCGGGCGATCGAACGCCAGGCGCGGCAGCAGCCCCTGGCGCCCGCGCTGGTCTTCGGCGACGAGGCGCTCGGTTATGCCGAGCTCAACGGCCGGGCCAACCGGCTTGCGCACTGGTTGCTTGGCCAGGGCGTGCGCGCCGAGACGCTCGTCGGCGTGGCGCTGGAGCGCAGCACCGAACTGGTGGTCGCGCTGCTTGCCATCATGAAAGCCGGCGGCGCCTATGTGCCGCTGGACCCGGAGCATCCCGCCGACCGCATCGCGTACATGGTGGAAGACAGCGGCCTTGCGCTGGTGCTCACGCACAGCCGCGTACAGCTGCGCTTGCATGCGAAGGACGGTGTTCGCCTGGCGGTGCTCGACGCCATCGACCTGGGGGACTGTCCGGCGAGCGACCCTGACGTGCCGCTGATCGGCGAGGGCCTCGCCTACGCGATCTACACCTCGGGCTCGACCGGAAAGCCCAAGGGCGCGGCCAACCGGCACAACGCGCTGCACAACCGCCTGGCGTGGATGCAGCAGGCCTACGGCATCGGACCGGGCGACACGGTGCTGCAGAAGACGCCTTTCAGCTTCGACGTGTCGGTGTGGGAGTTCTTCTGGCCGTTGATGTACGGCGCGCGGCTGGCCGTGGCTGCGCCGGGCGATCACCGCGACCCGGCACGCCTGGTCGAACTGATTCGCCGGCACGGCGTGAGCACGCTGCACTTCGTCCCTTCGATGCTGCAGGCGTTCCTGGCACAGCCCGATGTCGAGACCTGCACGAGCCTGCGGCGCATCGTCTGCAGCGGCGAGGCATTGCCGGCCGAAGCGCAGAACGAGGTGTTCCGCCGTTTGCCTCATGCGGCGCTCTACAACCTCTACGGGCCGACCGAGGCCGCCATCGACGTCACGCATTGGACCTGCGCCGAAGACGGGCGCAGCCAGGTCGCCATCGGCCGGCCGATTTCCGGCGTGCAGGCGCACGTGCTCGACGCGTCCCTGAACCGCGTGCCGCCGGGCATGGCGGGCGAGCTCTACCTTGGCGGTGTCGGCCTGGCGCGAGGTTACGTGAATCGTCCCGGGCTGACGGCGGAGCGCTTTGTCGCCGATCCCTTCGACCCCTCGGGCGGCGGCCGGCTCTACCGCACGGGCGACCTCGTGCGCTGGAACCGCGAAGGCCAGCTCGACTACCTCGGACGTCTCGACCACCAGGTGAAGATCCGCGGCCTGCGTATCGAGCTCGGTGAGATCGAAGCGCAACTGCTCGCGCATCCGCGCGTGCGGGAGGCCGTGGTGGCCGTGCAGCAGGGCGCCGGCGGGTCGAGGCTCGTCGGCTATGTCTCGCTGCACGCGGGACCGGATCTGGCGCCCGCGGCGTTGCGCGAATGGCTTGGCCGCGAGCTGCCGGAGTACATGGTGCCTGCGCTGTTCATGACGCTGGAGCGCCTGCCGCTCAACGCCAACGGAAAGATCGACCGCAAGGCACTGCCCCAGGTGCAGGCCGCCGATGCCGACGGGTTCGAGGCGCCCGGCGGCGCGCACGAAACGATGCTGGCCGGGCTCTGGCGCGAGCTGCTCGGTGCGGGCGAGATCAGCCGCCATGCCCATTTCTTCGAAAGCGGCGGCCACTCCCTGATGGCGGCGCAGCTCGTCTCGCGGCTGCGTGCCGGCCACGGGCTCCAGTTGCCGTTGCGCGAGGTGTTCGAGCACCCGGTGCTGCGCGACATGGCGCTAAGGCTGCGCGGCGCCGGGATGGACGCCGGCAACACGACGCCCGAGCCGCGGCTGGTGCCGGTGGCGCGCGCCCCGCACATGGGCCTGTCTCCGATGCAGCACCGACTTTGGCTCGTCGACCGGCTGGCCAGCGCCGATGCGCGTGCGGCCTACAACATGGCGGCCGCGCTGCGTTTCGATGGCCCCCTCGATCCCGACACGCTGCGGCGTGCGCTCGAGACCGTCGTATCGCGGCACGAAGCATTGCGCACCGTCTACCCCGAAAATGACCAGGGTGAACCCGTGGCTTCGATCATCCCGCCCGGTGTATTCGAGTTGCCATGGAGCGATGTTTCGCCGGTGTTGCCGGAAGACGAGGCGCCGCGCATCGACAGCGCGCTGGACGCGATGGCCGCGCGGCCTTTCGAGCTGGCCTCGGCCCCACCGCTGCGCGCCGCGCTGCTGCACCTCGGCCCGTCCCGGCATGCACTGCTGCTGTGCGTGCACCACATTGCCTTCGACGGGTGGTCGCAAGCCGTTTTTGCGAGCGATTTCGTTGCCGCGTACGAGGCCCTGCGATCCGACAGCCCCTCGGCGCTGCCGCCGTTGCGCGTGCAGTACGCCGACTACGCGGTGTGGCAGGACAGGCTGCTTGAAGGAGCGCGCGCGCAAGACGCGGCGTTCTGGAAGCACTACCTTGCCGATGCGCCGCAGCACACCCGCTTTCCGGTCGACCGCGGGATGCCGGCGGCATCGGCACGCACCGCGGGCAGCGTTCGCCTGCCGGTCGAGCGTGCGCTGGTGGACGCGCTCGTGCCGCTGGCCCGCGGCGGCAAGACTTCGCTGTTCACGGTGATGCTGGCGGCCTTCCTGATGCAGCTGCACCGCGAGGCCGGCGTCGATGACCTGGTGGTCGGAACGGACGTCGCGGGGCGCGACCATCCCGAACTCGAGAAGCTGATCGGCTTTTTCGTCAACGTCGTGCCGCTACGTTCGCGCCGGCCCGTAGCCGCCGGCGGCTTCGCACAGTGGCTGGCCCAGGTGCACGACAGGACGCAATCGGCCCTCGCGCACGCGGCGGTTCCGTTCGACCGCATTCTCGATGCCGCCGGCCTGCCGCGCGCGCAAGGGGGGCCCGTGAGGCTGCTGTTCGTCATGCAGAACACGCCCGCCAGCCATTTCGAGATTCCCGGCCTGCGCATCGACGTGCTGCCGCAACGCGTGCGGCAGGCCAAGTTCGACATTGCCGTGTTCGTCCACGAAGGCCCGGGGGACTGGAGCGCCGAGTGGATCTACGACACCGGGCTGTACCGCCCCGAATCAGTCGGACGCTGGGCCGCCGGCTGGTGCGCGCTGCTGCGGCAACTGGCCGTATCGCCCGATGCGGCGGTCGAACAACTGTTTTCATCACCTGATCGCAAGGAATTCCCAATGAATCCGATGCCGTCGCCCCAGCCCGGCAAGCTGGACAAGCTCAAGAAACTCGCGGCCCGGCCTCCGGCTGCCGCAGCAGCCACGAATATCGCCTCCAGCCCTGCGGCCGCGGGGCCGCGCTCGCAGGTCAAGACCTCGTTCCTTTCCGAAAGGCGCGAGTTCCCGCTCGTCATCGAGCCCGCGGGCAACGACTTCGACGCGATCGCCTGGGTGCGCGAGCATCGCGGCTTCGTCGACGATGCGCTGGCGCGCCACGGCGGGCTGCTGTTCCGTAACTTCGGCCTGGCGACGCCGCAGGACTTCGAGGCCTTCGCCGAGAACGTCGAGCCCGAGCTCTACGGCAGCTACGGCGACCTGCCCAAGAAAGAGGGCGGACGCCGCACCTACCGCTCCACGCCATACCCCGAGCGGCAGATGATCCTGTACCACAACGAGAGCTCGCACATGGAGCGCTGGCCGCGCAAGCAGTGGTTCTACTGCGAGCTGCCGTCGCCCGTGGGCGGCGCGACACCCATCGTCGATTGCCGCGAGATGCTGCGCCGCCTGCCGGCGGAGATCGTCGAGGCCTTCGAGCGCAAGGCGCTGACCTACGTGCGCACCTTCACGCCGCACCTGGACGTGAGCTGGCGCGATTTCTTCAAGACCGACCAGCGCGCCGAAGTCGAGGCCCGCCTCGCCGCCGGCGGCATCGAATGGCGCTGGCTCGACGAAGAAACGCTGCAGACCCGCACCCATTGCCCTGCCGTCATGAAGCATCCGCTGACCGGCGAGCGCGTGTTCTTCAACCAGGTGCAGCTGCACCACCCCGCCTGCCTCGAAGCCGACGTGCGCGAGGACCTGCTCGCGCTGGTTGGCGCGGAACGCATGCCGCGCCACGTCTGCTACGGTGACGGCACGCCCATCGCCGACGAGACCATGGCCATCGTGGGCCGAACCTACGAAGCCTGCGCGGTGCGCTTCGACTGGCGGCAGGGCGATGTGGTGATGCTCGACAACATGCTCGCGGCCCATGCACGCGATCCCTACCAGGGGCCACGCAAGATCGTCGTGGCCATGGGCGCGATGTTCGAACGCTCGGCGCTGCGTGCGGCTGAAATGGCGGTGAACGAATGACGGCGCCGGACCGGTTCGAGAACTTCAATGCGGCCTGGTCGCTCAGTCCCGAGCAGCGCGCCGTGCAGGCCATGTACGGCGACGCGGCGGTGCAGCCGCTGGTGATGTCGGTGGAGATCGAGGGCACGGTCGATGCGGGGCAGCTGTGCACCGCCGTGGCGGGCGTGCTGCACGCCTCGCAGGCGCCGGAGGGCGGCGTGGTCCTGTCGGAACTCTCCGCGCTGGATGCATCGCGGCATCGGCTGACGCTGGCCGCTCATCCGCTGGCGGCCGATGGCGGCAGCTTGGCGACGCTGTTCGCCAGGATCGCCGATGCCCACCGCGGCATACCCGCCGAGTCGACCGAGCCCTTCCAGTACACCCAGTTCGCAGCCTGGCGGGAGGCGCTGGCGCAGGACGACGGAGAAGAAGACGCCGTGCAGGGCCGCGCCTATTGGGCCAGTCACATGCCGGCCACCGAAACACTGGCGCCGCCGCGCCTCGCATTGCGCCAGGCAGAGGCCGTCGCGACGGCCTCGGTGCCTGCGGCACGCCGCATGGTGGCGCGCGCTCTCGACCACGACCTGCTGGCGAGCATCGGCGCGCTGGCCCAGGCACACGGCATGCAGGCCGCGGGTGTGCTGCAGGCCGCCTGGTGGGCTCTGCTCGCCCGTGTGACGGGTTTTTCCCGGTTCGCAGGTGGCTGGCAACACGATTGCCGGCGCGACTACGAAGTGATGCAGGGGGCCATTGGCGTCTATGAAAAGGTACTGCCGGTGCATGTGGAGCTTGCCGCGGATACGCCGTTCTCGGACTGGCTCGCCCGCTTTGGCGCGTTGGCCCGCACGCACGTCGAGGCGCAGGAATACTGGATGCTCGATGTGCCCGCCGACGCGGCGCATCTCGCCGTCGGATTTGCGCTGCACGCGCCCGCCGCACCGGGCAGTACCCATGCGGACTGGCGGGTGACGCAGCGTCCGGGGCCGTTGCCATGTTTCGAACTGGCGCTGGAAGCCGACTGGTCGGCGCAGGGCGTCACGCTCGCGCTGCATGCCGATGAACGCCGCTATGGGCAGGCCGCATCGGAGCACCTGCTGCGGCAGTTTCTCTGTCTGCTGCAAGGCGTGGCCGACATGCCCGCGGCGCCGGTGCAAGAGCTGCCGCTGACCGATGCCGAGGAGCGCAAGGCGCTGCTCGCGCTGGAGGGCGTGTCGCTGGACGTGGGCACGCAGGGCATTGCCGACCGCATCGCGCATTGGGCGCGAACCACTCCCGACGCGCCGGCCATCGAAGACGGTGACCAGTGCCTGAGCTACGCCGCGCTCCATGTCCGCGTCAATCGCATGGCCCGCTGGCTGCAGACGCAAGGCGTGGTGCGCGGTTCGCTGGTGGCGCTCGCGCTACCGCGCTCGCTCGACCTGCTGGTTGCGATGCTCGCGGCTTGGCGTGCGGGCGCGGGCTACCTGCCGCTCGAACCCGAATGGCCCGGGGCGCGCCGCGCCGCGGTGCTGGCCGATGCGCAGCCCGCCTTGCTGCTGCAGGCCGAGCCGATGACGCAGGACATCGTCGGGACTGCCTGGCGCGTGGCGGTGGCCGCCGACATCGACCTGTCCGGCTTCGACGTCACCGCGCCCGATGTCCAGACCGGGCCGCAGGACCTGGCCTATGTGCTCTACACCTCCGGCTCGACCGGGCGCCCCAAGGGTGTGGTGATCGAACAGGCGCAACTGCTCAACTACGTCGCGGCCGTCTCAAGGGAAATGCAGTTCGAGCAATTCCATCGCTGGGCACTGACGAGCACGGTGGCGGCCGACCTCGGCAACACCGCGCTGTTCGGCGCCTTCTTCAACGGCGCCTGCCTGGTGGTGGCGGATGCACAGGCCACGCACGACGCCGCGGCCTTTACGCGCTTCATGGCCGCGCACCGGATCGACGCGCTCAAGATCGTGCCGTCGCACCTCGAGGCATTGCTCGAGGCCGAGGCGCCGGTGCTGCCCCGGCTGCTCGTGCTCGGCGGCGAATCGGCATCGCGCCTGCTGCTGGAGCGCATCGCGCGCCTGGCGCCTTCGTGCGCCGTCTACAACCACTACGGGCCGACCGAAACCACGGTCGGCGTGATGGTGCACAGGCTCGACATCGCTGGGTCGCTGCCGGATGCGGCGCCACTCTCCCGCGTGCTGGCCAACAACCGCGTGCGCGTGCTCGACGCCTCCCTGCGGCTCGTGCCGGTCGGGGTGCTGGGTGAACTGCATATCGGCGGCGCGCAGCTGTGCCGCGGCTACCTTGGTGGCGTCTCGCCCGATGCCTTCGTCGAAGACCCCTTCCGCCCGGGCGAGCGGCTCTATCGCACGGGCGACCTGGCGTGCGTTCTGCCTGACGGCTCGGTGCGCATCGCCGGGCGGGCGGACCACCAGCTGAAGGTGCGCGGCTTTCGCGTCGAACCCGGCGAGATCGAGGCCGTGCTGCTGGCGCAGGAGGGCGTGCGGCAGGCCGTGGTGCTGCCTGTTGCCGCTGCCGCGGGCGGCGTGGAGCTGGTGGCCTGCGTGGTCGGCGACGTGCATGCGCTTCGCGAGCGCCTTGGCGCGCTGCTGCCGGCGCACATGGTGCCGTCGCGCTGCATCGAGGTGGCGGCCTTCCCGCGGCTGGCCAACGGCAAGGTGGACCGGCTCGCGCTGGCTCGCACCGCGCCCCGGCTGGAAGAGGCGAAGCCCGTGCAATCGCCCGGCGACGCGCTCCAGCACCTGCTTGCCAGCGGAATGGCCGAGCTGCTCGGACGGCCGGCCATCGGTGTCGACGACGACTTCTTCGAACTCGGCGCGCATTCGCTGCTGGCCATCAAGCTGGCCGCGCGCATCCGCCGGCTGCTGCGTGTCGACATCGCGCCGGGGCTGGTGTTCGATCACCCGAGCGCGTCCTCGCTGGCCGAGGCTGTGCGCAGCGCCAGCACCGACCGTGCGCAAACCGAGCAACTGGCTGACGCCTGGCGCCTCGCCTCCGAGGCTGCCGTCTCTTGAACAGGAAAAACGTTTGATGAACGAGATGAAGAAGATGCCGGCGGGCACCGATCCGGATGCGATCGTCGCGTGCACGGTGGCGGGGGAGGCGGTGGCGATGTCTTTCGCCCAGCAGCAGCTCTGGTTCCTGCAAAACCTCGAGCCGCAGCTCACGGCCTACAACCTGCCGCGTGTGTTTCGCCTGACGGGCCCGCTGAACGACGAGGTGCTGGAGCGCGCGTTCCAGGCGCTTGTCGAGCGCCATGCGGTGTTGCGCACGCGCTTCTTCAGCCGCGACGGTGCGGCCCTGCAGCTGGTGCAGGACAGCGCCCCATTCCGGATCGAGCGCATCGACCTGAGCGGCGAGGCGGCGGCGTCGCGCGAGGCCAGGCTCGAAGATGCCGTGCGGCGCACGGTCTCGCACGTCTTCGATCTCAGCGTGGCGCCGGCGCTGGTGGCACGGCTGGTGCGGCTCGGCGAAGAGGAGCACGTGCTCGCGATCTGCCTGCATCACATCGTCTCGGATGCCTGGTCCAATCCGATCCTGGCCAAGGACCTGGCCGATGCCTATGGCGCTGCGCTGCGCGTGCCGGGCCCTGTTCGCCTGCCGGCCCTGCCGCTGCAGTACGCGGACTATGCGCAGTGGCAGCGCGCCCGCGAAGCCGGCGGCGGGATGCAGCGCGATCTGGACTACTGGAACGCGCACCTGGGCGCCGGGGTGCCGGCGCTCGAGCTGCCGACCGATCATGCGCGGCCGGAGCGGCTGGGCTTCGACGGCGCGGTGATGGATTTCGGTCTCGACGGCCCGCTGTGCGAGGCGCTGCAGAAACTTTGCCGGGCCGAACGCAGCACGCCTTTCGTGCTGCTGTTCGCCGCATGGCAGGTGCTTCTGGCGCGCTACAGCGGCCAGTACGACTTCGCCGTGGGCGTGCCTTCGGCGGGGCGGCACCGGGAGGAACTGCACGGCCTGATGGGCTTCTTCGTCACGACGCAGGTCTTTCGCGCACGGCTGACGCCGCGCATGCCGCTGCGGGACGTGTGCCGCCAGGTGCGTGCCGACGTGCTGGCCGCGCTCGACCATGCGGACCTTCCCTTCGATGTCCTGCTGGCGAGCCGGAACGACCGCCGGGAGGCCGGCCGCAGCCCCTTGTTCCAGGTCATGTTCGGCCTGCAGATGGACGACGGCAGCCAGGGCCCGACCTTCGAGGGCCTCGATGTCGGGCCTGTGATGGCGCCGCATCGCAGCGCGAAGTTCGAACTGTCGCTCGACGTCACCATTGCCGGCGGGCGCGTCGGTGGCCGACTCGAATACAACACGGCGCTCTATGAGCCGGAGACCGTCGATCGCCTGTCGCGGGCTTATGTCGAGGTGCTGCGGCAGATGGTGGCCGACATCGAATGCCCGAGCGGCAACTTCACGCTGTCGGACGCCCCGGACCTGCAGCGCCTGAAGCAATGGGAGGGTGGCGCACGCCAGCGCCACGACGTCGAGCCGATCCATTGCCTGTTCGAACGCCGGGCCGCCGCGCGGCCCGGCGCCGCGGCGCTGAGCTTCGAGGGCCGGACGCTGGACTATGCCGAACTGAACGCGCGCGCCAACCGGTTGGCGCACCACCTGATCCGCTGCGGTGTGAAACCCGAGACGCGGGTCGGCATCGCCATGGAACGGTCGACCGAGATGGTGGTCGGGCTGCTCGCGATCCTGAAGGCCGGTGGCGCCTACGTGCCGCTCGACCCCGACTATCCGCGCGACCGCCTGGCCTACATGGTCGAAGACAGCGGCATCGCGCTGCTGCTCACGCAGAGCTTCGTGCGGGAAAATATTCCCGTCGGCGAGACCGTGCAGGTATTGGCGCTCGACACGCTGGACCTTGGCGGCGAGCCCGCGCACGACCCCGGTGTCGGGGTCGGTCCCGAGAACCTGGCCTATGTGATCTACACCTCGGGGTCGACCGGGCGGCCCAAGGGCGCGCAGCTGTGCCATCGCAACGTGGCGCGCCTGCTGGCCGCCACCGACGGATGGTTCCGCTTCGGGCCCGACGACGTGTGGACGATGTTCCACTCCTATGCCTTCGACTTCTCGGTGTGGGAGATCTTCGGCGCGCTGTGCACCGGCGGCAAGCTGGTAGTGGTGCCGTTCTGGGTCAGCCGCTCGCCGGAAGACTTCCTGTCGCTGCTGCGCACGGAGCGCGTGACGGTGCTGAACCAGACCCCTTCGGCGTTCGGGCAGCTCACGCGCCTGCCCGCGCTGGCCGAAGGCGGCCTAGCGCTGCGCTGCGTGATATTCGGCGGCGAGGCGCTGGAGCCCGAGACCCTGAGGTCGTGGATGGACCGCTTCGGCGACGAAACGCCCAGGCTGGTCAACATGTACGGCATCACCGAGACAACCGTTCACGTCACCTATCGGCCCATTACGCGACGCGACCTCGACGGCGGGCGCAGCCCCATCGGCGTGCCTATCCCGGATCTGGGCCTGCGAGTGCTGGACGGCGAACTGAATGCCGCACCGATCGGTGTGCCAGGCGAGCTGTACGTTGCGGGCGAAGGGCTTGCGCGCGGCTACCTGCGGCGGGCGGCACTGACATCCGAGCGATTTGTCGCGGACCCGTTCGACGCGCGCGGCGGGCGCCTGTACCGCACCGGCGACCTGGCGCGCTGGAACGGGAAGGGCCAGCTGGAGTACCTGGGCCGCATCGACCACCAGGTGAAGGTGCGGGGGTTCCGCATCGAGCTGGGCGAGATCGAGGCGCAACTGCTGGCGCAGCCGGAAGTGCGCGAGGCCATCGTGGTGGCGAAGGACGGCTCCGGCGGCGCGTGGCTGGCCGGCTACGTGTCGGCAAAGGCCGGGCAGTTTCTGGAGGTGGCGGGCTTGCGCGAACGGCTGGCCCGGCAGTTGCCGGAGTACATGGTGCCCAGCGTCATCGTCGAACTGCAGGCCCTGCCGCTGAACGCCAACGGCAAGGTCGACCGCACGGCGCTGCCGGCGCCGGAGTTCACCGCGAGTGCCGCGTACGAGGCACCGCAGGGCGAGTTCGAGGAAGCCCTGGCCGCCATCTGGGCACAGGCGCTCGGCGTGGAGCGGGTCGGGCGCAACGACAATTTCTTCGAGCTGGGCGGCCATTCGCTGATGGCGCTGGGCCTGCTCGAACGCATCCGCGCGAAAGGCTGGACGGTGCAGGTCCGCACGTTGTTCCAGTGGCCGCAGTTCGCGCGCTTCGCGCAGGCCGTGGAACAGGAGCAGCTGCAGGCTCGTCGCGAAGTGGTCGTGCCGCCCAACGGCATTCCCGAAGGCTGCGGGGCCCTCCGGCCCGAGATGGTCACGCTCATCGCGCTCGATGCGCCGCAGCTGAGGCGCATCGAGGCCGCGGTGCCCGGTGGCGCGGCCAACATCCAGGACATCTATCCGCTGGTGCCGTTGCAGGAAGGCATGCTTTTTCACCACCTGCTGCAAACCGAGGGTGATGCGTATGTCACGTCGAGCGCGCTGGGCTTCGACAGCCGCGAGCGGCTGGAGCAGTTCGTGGAGAACTTCAACGAAGTGATCGCCCGGCATGACATCCTGCGCACCGCGGTGCTGTGGGAAGAACTGGCCGAGCCGGTGCAGGTGGTGTTCCGGCATGCCCGGATGCAGCTGCGGTGGCTTAGCGAGGTGGCGCCGCCCGAAGGCGCCGCGGCATCATCGGATGCTGCAGAACGACTGGCTCTCTACGCGGCCCCCGGGCGCTACCGCATCGACGTGCGCCAGGCGCCGATGATCCACGCTGTCGCGGTGCACGACACCGTGCGGCAGCGATGGCTCTTGCAATTGCTCAATCACCACCTGGTGGACGACAACACCACGCTGAAGCTGGTCGTGGAGGAGATTGCACTCATCCAGCAGGGCCGGCGCACCGAACTGTCGGTGCCGGTGCCGTTCCGCCGCTTCGTGGCGCAGGCCAGGCTGGGCATGAGCCGGGCGGAGCATGAGACCTTCTTCGGAAAGCTGCTGGGCGACGTCGAGGAGACTACGGCACCGTTCGGCCTGCTCGATGTGCAGGGGGACGGATCGCTGGCCGAAAGCGTGCGGCAGCAGTTGGAGCCGGCGCTTGCCGCGCAGGTGCGGCAGCAGGCGCAGCGTTACGGCGTGAGCTCCGCAACGCTGTTCCACCTGGCGTGGGCGCTGGTAGTGGCAAGAACCACGGGCCGCGACGACGTCGTGTTCGGCACCGTGCTGTTCGGCCGCATGCAGGGCGGTGAGCGGGCACTGGGCCTGTTCATCAACACGCTGCCGCTGCGCGTGCGGCTGGGGGCGCAGACCGTCGAGGAGTGCCTGCGGCAGACGCATGCGGCGCTCAGCGGGCTGCTGCATCACGAGCATGCCAGCCTCTCGCTGGCCCAGCGCTGCAGCGGGCTTTCCGGCGGCGCACCGTTGTTTACCGCGCTGCTCAACTGCCGCCATGCAACGCAGGGCCGGAGCGAGCCGTCGGACGCATGGGCCGGTGTCGAGATGGTCGGCAGCCGCGAGCGCAGCAACTATCCGCTTGCGATGTCGGTGGACGACATGGGTGAGGGATTCGACATCGGTGCGCAGGTGACGGCCACTGTCGGTGCGCGGCGCGTCTGCGGCTTCATGCAGGAGGCCGTGCGCGCGCTGGTGACCGCGTTGGCTGTGCATCCATCGCAGCGCATGTCCGCACTCGGCGTGATGACCGGCGACGAAAAGGCGCTGCTGAGCCAGTGGGGCGTGAACCCCGCCGCAGCGTCGCAAGAGACCGGCGCGAACGGCGAGGCACAGACCGTCATCGGCGCATTCGAGCGTCGCGCACGGACCCAGCCTGATGCCGTGGCGTTGCTCTTCGATGAGCTGGCGCTGACCTACGGTGAACTGAACGAGCGTGCCAACAGGTTGTCGCACCGGCTGATCGCGCTGGGTGTGCGGCCCGAGGCCAAGGTGGGAATTGCAGTGGAGCGCTCGGTCGAGATGATGGTCGGCCTGCTCGCGATCCTGAAGGCGGGCGCCGCCTACGTGCCGCTGGACCCGGAGTACCCCGAACAGCGGCTGGCCTACATGCTCGAGGACAGCGGCGTGGCGCTGCTATTGACGCAAGGGCGCATTCGCGCGCGCGTGCCCGGCAGCGAGGGGTTGACGGTGCTGGAAATCGACACGCTGGATGTCAGCGGCGAGCCCGGCCACGACCCGCGCGTGCCGTTGCATGGCGAGAACCTGGCCTATGTGATCTACACCTCGGGCTCGACCGGCAAACCCAAGGGCGCAGCGGTTCGCCACGGCGCGCTGTACAGCTGCATGCGCTGGATGCAGGACACCTACCATCTCACCGAGGCCGACACGGTGCTGCACAAGGCGCCGTTCGGCTTCGACGTGTCGGTGTGGGAAATGTTCTGGCCGCTTACCGCGGGCGTGCGGCTGGTGGTCGCCCGGCCGGACGATCACCGCGACCCGACCCGGCTGGTGGAATTGATTCAGCGCCACCAGATCACCACGCTCAACTTCGTGCCGTCGATGCTGCAGGCCTTCCTGGCGCACGACGGCATCGAGGCCAGCACGCGTCTGCGCCACATCATCTGCGGTGGCGAGGCAATGCCCGCGGCCACCCAGAAAGAGGCGCTGGAACGCTTGCAGGGCGCGAGCCTGCAGAACCTGTACGGCCCGACCGAGACGACGATCCACGTCACGCATTGGGCCTGCCGCAACGACGGGCAGAACCAGGTGCCGATCGGCCGGCCGATCTCGCAGACGCAGACCTACGTGCTGGACGCCGGGCTGAACCTGGTGCCGCAAGGCGTGGCTGGCGAGCTCTACCTGGGCGGCATCAGTCTGGCGCGGGGCTACTTGAACCGACCGGGCCTGACGGCCGAGCGCTTCGTCGCCGATCCGTTCGACCCGCAGGGCGGTCGCCTCTACCGCACCGGCGACCTGGTGCGCTGGAGCGCAGCAGGGCAGATCGAGTACCTGGGCCGCATCGACCACCAGGTGAAGATCCGCGGCCTGCGGATCGAACTGGGCGAGGTCGAGGCGCAACTGCTGGCTCAGCCCGGCGTACGCGAAACCGTGGTCGTGGCGCGCCAGGGGCAGGGCGGCACACGGCTTGTGGGCTACGTCGGCGCTGGCGATGCCATCGACGTCGGGCAGCTCAGGGCGGCGCTGGGCCGGGTGCTGCCCGACTACATGGTGCCCGCCGCCATCGTGGTGATGGAGAAGTTGCCGCTGAACGCCAACGGCAAGATCGACCGCAATGCGCTCCCCGAGCCCGAGCTTACGGGCGCAGACGATGCTTACGAGACCCCGGAAGGCGATGTCGAAGCGGCGTTGGCGCGCTGCTGGGGCGACGTGCTGGGTGTGCCGCGCGTGGGCCGCAACGACAACTTCTTCGAACTCGGCGGTGATTCCATCCTCAGCCTGCAGATCGTGGTGCGCATGCGCAGGGCGGGCTGGCGCATCACCCCGCGGCAACTGTTCGAGCGGCAGACAGTGGCGCAACTGGCGGCGGTGGCGGAAACGTTGCAGGATGCGCCACGCCGCCTGGCCAGCCAGTTGGACGGTGACGTGCCGCTGCTGCCAATCCAGGCCGACTTCCTGGGCAAGGGCCTGCCCGTGCCCAGCCACTGGAATCAGGCCATCCTGCTGCAGCCTCGCCGCAGGATCGACCTGACAGTCCTGCGCCGAGCATTGGAAGCCGTGGTCGTGCATCATGATGCCTTCAGGCTGCGCTTCACGCGGGGTGCCGGCGGCGAGTGGACCCAGCGCTACGAAAACGTTCCGGCGAACCAGCTGCAGGAGTTGCTGTGGGTGCGCAAGGCGAGGGACGGCGCGCAGATCGAAGCGCTGTGCGACGAGGCCCAGCGCAGCCTGGACATCGAGCGTGGCACGCTGCTGCGCGCGCTGGCGATCGAGGTCGAGGACGGCAGCCAGCGGCTGTTGCTGGCCATCAATCATCTGGCGATCGACGGCGTGTCGTGGCGCATCCTGCTCGAAGACCTTGGCGCCGCCTACGAAGCCGGTGTACAAGGAGCCGCCATCGTGCTGCCCGAAAAGACCAGCAGCTACAAGGACTGGGCGCTGGCGCTGCAGGGCCATGCCGCGCAACTGCTGTCCAGCGGCACTGAGTTGGCGCATTGGCAATCGCTGGCCGACGTGCCTGCGGAACTGCCTTGTGACCGCCCGCACGGCGCAGCCACCGTGGCCGAGCAGGCCGAAATCGAAATGCGCCTGGACCGCACCGCGACCGACGCTTTGCTGAGGGATGCACCGGCCGCGTATCGCACGCAGGTCAACGACATTCTGCTGACGGCGCTTGGTCGTGCGTTGTGCGCATGGAGCGGGCAGCCCCGCGTGCTCATCGACCTTGAAGGGCACGGGCGCGAAGACCTGTTCGAGGGTATCGACCTGACGCGCACGGTAGGCTGGTTCACCAGTGCATATCCGGTGGCGCTGGCGCCGCTGGGCGAACCGGGAGATGCGCTCAAGCGGGTGAAAGAAAGCCTGCGCAGCATTCCGGGCAAGGGGCTGGGCTTCGGCCTGCTGCGCCAGCGCGATGCATCGCGCATGGCTTCATTGCCCAAGGCGCAGGTGGTCTTCAACTACCTGGGGCAGTTCGACGGCGGGTTCGATGAGCAGGCCCCGTGGACCCCGGCCGCCGAGGGCATGGGCGTGACGGTGAACGCGAGTGCACCGCTCGGGCACGAGTTCCTGGTCAACGGCCAGGTGTATGCCGGCGAACTGGCCTTGCGCGTGATGTATAGCAAGGCGCGCCATGACGCGGCCAGCGTGCGGCAATGGGTAGAGGCGTTCAAGCGGGAACTGCTGGCCCTGATCGCGCATTGCACAGGCGGTCTCGCGCAGGCGCAGGGCGTGACGCCTAGCGACTTTCCGCTGGTGGCATCGATGCCGATGCCGACCCTGGATGCGCTGGTGTCGCAGCTGCCCGTTGCCGCGTCGGAGATCGAGAACATCTATCCGCTCACGCCGGGCCAGCAGGGCATGCTGGTCGAATGCACAATCGCGCCGGCTACCGAGGTCAATGTCGTCCAGACACTGGTGCAGATGCAGGACCTCGATCTCGCGAAGCTGCGCGCGGCCTGGCAGGCCACGGTGGCGCGTCATGCGGTGCTCCGGACCGGATTCCACTGGTTGCCCGATGCCGAGCCTGTGCAGGTGGTGCTCCGCCAGGCGGAAGCGGTCATCGAGCTGATCGACTGGCGTGGCCGCCACGTCGACGAAGCCAGCCTGGAGACCGCATGGGAGGCGCTGTGCGAGCAGGAGCGCGTGCGGGGCTTCGACATGGCGCGTCCACCGCTGGCGCGGTGGACCGTGGTGCAGGTCGACGAGCAGGCCTACCGCTTGGCATGGACCTGGCATCACGTGCTCTTCGACGGCTGGAGCGGTTCCCGGGTGACGGGCGAGCTGTTCGCGTTCTATGCGGGTGAGCGCGTGTCGTCGGCATTGCAGCCCTATGCGGACTTTGTCGGTGCTGTGCGCGCTGCTCGCCATGCAGGTCTGGACGAAGCGGCCTACTGGCGCGGCCGCTACGAGGACATCGGCGGGGCACCTATGCTGTTGTCTAACGTGCCGATGCAACAATGGGCACGCCACGGATGCGGCAGCACCAAGGCAAGGCTCGGCGCGGACACGGTGCGCGCGTTGCGTGCGATGGCGCAGGCCGAGCAGGTGACGATGAACACGCTGGTGCAGGCCGCGTGGAGCGTGCTGCTGATGCAGTGCACAGGCCGCGCAGAGGCCTGCTTCGGCGTGACCATGTCCGGCCGTTCGCTGGAGATGCGTGGCATCGACGACGTGGTGGGCCTGTGCATGAACAGCCTGCCGCTGATGCTGCGCCCCGAGCCCGCCCTGGGCGTGGGCGCATGGCTGCGGCAGATCGTCTCGGCCAACCTCGAACTGCGCCAGCGCGAGCATGCGTCGCTGCCGGCCATCCAGGGGTGGCTCGGCCGCCCGGGGCAGCCGTTGTACGACACGCTGATGATCTTCGAGAACTATCCGGTCGACGAAGCGGTGGCGCGCGGAGCCGGCGCCAGACTGGGCATTCGCGCATCGTCCGATCGCGGGATTCTTGGCGTGCCGCTGCTGTTGATCGTCGAGACCAAAGGCGATGAACTGCTGCTGACTCTGGAATATGCACGCGATGTGTTCGACGCCGAGGGCATGGTGTTGCTGGCCGAACGGATGCGCGACGTGCTGGATGCGCTACGCGAAGGCTCGGAAAGGACGGTGGCGTCGCTGTTGGATGGATTTCCAACGGCTCGCATCAAGCTGCTGAAGCCCTTTGCGCCGACAACCGCCGCTTCAACGCTGCTCATCGATGCGCAAGAGGAGACTTCGCTGGCATTGATGGGTGAGCTCTGGCAAAGTCTTCTCGCGCAGGCTGGCGAGGCCGGCCTTTCCTCTTCGAGGCTGTACGACGGGAATTTCTTCGAACTGGGTGGAGACTCGCTGCTCGCGGCCCGTCTGGTTCTGCAATGGAACGCGCGGACTGAGGCTGGAGCGGCGCGGGTGCGAAAGATGCGGCTCGCCGATGTGTTCGAGCATCCCGTCATGCATGAACTCGTCGCGGCAGTCCAAGCCTGATCTGAGCGACGCCAGGCGCTCCCAAAGAAAAAGCGCCCGCTGCCGATGGCAACGGGCGCTTCGTTCTTGTGCTTACTGCTGGATCAGAACTGGTACTTTGCGGAGGCGACCACCGTTCGCTCGTTGCCGGGATAGTAGTTGTTGTATGCGCGCGAAGCCGTGTACTTGCGGTTTGCCAGGTTGCTTGCCGAGAGCGAGAAGCGCCATGGGCCAGTCGTGTAGTGCACCGTGGCGTCGAGCAGTGCGACGCCGCCTTCGGCCGAGGTGTTGGTCACATCATTCCAGCGTCTGCCGATATAGCGGACCCCGCCGCCGAAGCCGAGGCCGTTGTCCATGGTGTAGTCGATCCACAGGGATGCCGATTGCTTGGGCACTTGGATCGGCATTTTTCCGAGCTCGCTCTGGTTGGCGCTCTCCAGCACCTTCATGTTGAGCACGGTATAGGAGGCGGTGAAGTTCAGGTTACGAGCCAACTCGGCCTTGGCCTCGAGTTCGAGGCCGCGCGAGCGGATGCGCCCGATCTGACGAGCCTCGAAAGTGTCTTGGTCGTAAGTGACCACGTTCGACTTGCGCAGGTCGAAGATGGCGGCGGTGAACGACGTGCGCGAACCTTCGGGCTGGTACTTGATACCGGCTTCGACCTGCTTGCCGCGAGTCGGTTGCAAGGGGTTGTCGTTGAGGTCGACGCCGCTGGTCGGCATGAAAGACGTGGCATAGCTGACATACGGCGCCCAGCCATTGCCGACCAAATAGCTCAGGCCCGCACGGCCGCTGAATTTATTGTCGGTCTGATTTGTGCGGGAGTTGCTGATGCGATTGATGGTCTCGGACTTCACACGATCCTGTCGGCCGCTGAACGTGAGCACCCAGCGATCATCGATCTTGATCTGGTCTTGAGCGTAGACGCCGAGCTGCTGGGTGACCTGGGTGTTGCTGCTCTCGGGAATGAAAGGCTCTTGCACCGGCAGGACGTTGACGGGGTTGCGCAGGTCGAGGCTGGGTGCCGGGCCCGAGAACTCCTTGGAGCTGTAGCGGATACGGGTCGCGTCGACGCCGAACAACAGTGTATGTTCGACGATCCCTGTGCGCACACGGCCCTGCAGCTGTGCGTCCGAGGTCCATTGGCTGTACCTCTCCGGAAAGGAGCGTGCGCTGCGCGTGAGCGTGTAGTTGTCCGGCAGCAGGGCGTCGCGCAGAATGTGCTTGTCGACGCGGGCATTGGAGTAACGCAGGTTGTGGCGCACCGTCCAGTCGCTGTTCACATGGTGTTCGAACAGGTAGCCCAGTGATTCCTGGCGGTTCCGGATGCGGCTGAACTTGGGGTCGCCGCGGACGATGCCAGTGTTGCGGCCCGCGTTGTCCATGACATAGAAGACGTCGTCGCCGGCCTTGTTGTCGAGAAACTCGCCGAGCAGCGTGAACGACGTGTCGGCCGAGGGCTGCCAGCGCAGCGAGGGGGCCAGGTAAGTGCGCTTGTTTGCGAACGGCGTGCCGTCTCCGTAGCGCATCTGCGATTCGGAGTCCAGACCCAGGCCGACCAGTCGGTAGCTCAACGTGTCGCTCGCGACTCCGCCCAGGTCGAAGGCCAGTTGCTTGCGCTGGAAGTTGCCGTACTTCACCTCGATTTCTCGCACGGGAGTTTTGCTCGGCATCTTGCTCACGCGGTTGATGATGCCGCCGGCATCACCCTGGCCGAAGACGACCGAGGCCGGTCCGCGCAGCACTTCGACGCGCTCGACGCCGTAGGGTTCGGTCACGGAATAGGCGGGCAGGACGAGACCGTCGCGGTAGCCGGCAATGCCCGATGTCGCGTCGAAGCCGCGCATCAGAATCCAGTCGATACCACGGGGATCGAAGCCCCAGTTACTGACCGTGACACCGGGTGTGTAGCGCACGGCTTCCATGATGTCTTGGACGCCGCGTGCATCCATTTCTTCGCGCCCGATTACCGAGATCGACTGTGGGACCTCGAGCAGCGGCGTATCGGTCTTCGTGCCAGTCGCGCTGCGCCGGGCCACATAGCCCCGGACAGGTCCGGTGGCGGTTTCCGGCTGTTCGCCGCTCACCGTGACCTCTGGCAGGGTGCTGGATGCACTGGGTGTTTCCGGTGTGCGGACGGTCTGGGCCGAGGCGGAAAAGCCCAGCAGGGCGGTAGCGGTTCCGAAGGCCGCCGCAAGCGAGGCGTTCAGCAAACGTTGGCGAGGCAAGGGGAGAGTGCGCATGGAAAGGACTCGTTGGTGAATGAACCGCGGAGAGTGTAATGAGAATGGTTCTTATTTTGGTGTACGCGCCGCAACACCTGGTCGTGTTTTTGCGACAGTCCTCGGCCGATGCATGCACTTTGAGGCGCAATCGCTGCACGCAGAGGCGGTCGCCTTGGCCTGGAGCCGGCGCGGCGGCGCTGTCGGCTAGGAGGCCGAGGCGCGCCGGACATGCGGCGCCAGCAGGGCCAGGCCCTGGTGCAGTGCCGGGAAGAGGCTGCGATTGAAGTTGTTCCAGCGCAGCTCGAGGATGGTGTCTTCCGGTGCGATGTCGGTGCCGAGCACGTCGAAGATGACCTCGCCCGAATCGATGCCGTTGTCCACGTAGTGCAGCGAAGCGCCGGTCTTGGTGACCGTGGGCGCCGGCACCTTTTCCATGGTGGTCCAGTTCACCACCTTGGTGCCCTGCACGCCATGCAGGGCGTCCAGCGTCGCGCAGGCGCCGCGGCGTTCGTAGGGCGACTCGATGCGCGTGATGCCCGGGTGGATGTTGACCATCTTCCGATGAAAGTGCGCACCGGGCCGCACCAGCTCGTCCAGGATGATCAGGAGGCCGTCGAGCACGACCACGTCGGCCTGCAGGGTCAGCAGCTTGTCGAGCAGGGTGCGCTCGTAGGCGCTCTTTGCCGCCACGCGGTCGGCCGAGTCGAGCGGCAGCCGCCGGTAGGTCGACGGAACCGCATGGAGCATGTCGCGCAGCAGCCGGCCCTGGGCCTGCAGGTCCTTCGGGAAGATCCATTTCCGGTCCGGATGCCATGCGAAGCCGTAGTCCGCGAGCACCGCCTGGTCGCGCGGCGAGTGCGCGTCGTCGTCGTACACGATGCCTTCGAGCGAGTAGGCGTCGCCCAGCGGCGTGCCGTCCAGCGCCTCGGCCAGGTATTCGAGCGGCGACTTCATGTAGCGCTGCTCGCCCTTGAAGTCGATGTACTGGCCGGCCTTGTCGGCGGCGGCGTTTCGCAGGGAAAGGATGTAGACGAGCTTTGCCTTGGACATGGGAGCTGAGGATGTGGGTGGATGAAAGCCGGTTCGGCGAACGGGCGCGGATGGACCCAAGCTGCCGCGGCACCTTCAGGACAAGACGGGGCAGCGCGCGATCTGTTCATCGCGGGCGCGCTCAGGCTGCCGGCATACCGATCGCGCCTTCGCCCTCGTCTTCATCCTCGCCTTGCCGGTGCTGCGGTGCGAGGGGGCAGGCGCCGCAATATGTTTCGCCGGGCAGCAGGTGGTAGAGGCAGCACTGCCGGTGCAGCTTCAGGGGAGCGCGCTGTCCGTCGTGCAGCCGGTGGATCGCGCGCCGGCGGCCGTGCAGGGGGTTGGCGCAGGGCCGGCCATCGCCGTCCGTCGGCCACTCGGGGCTGTGCAGCAGGTGCTCGCGGTCCCGCAGGATCGGCACTGCGCCGCCGGTGAGCGCCAGGGCCTGGTCGAAGATTGGCTCGAGACTGCGCGACGCATTGCCCCACAGGATCTTCGGCGCCACGCGCGTCAGCTCGCCGAACGCCGCGAAGAGTGGCCGCAGGTGCAGCCACAGCAAGGGGCCATAGCGTTGCGCGGTGCTCGCGCCGGCGCGGGATTCGCCCATGTCCTGGATGTGAAAGACAAGCGGATTGCCACGGCCGTCCAGCTGCACCCGAACCTGCGATGCCGCCATCGGAAAAACGTGCTGCAGCACGCTGGCCGCGGCAACCACCGGCGGCAGCAGGGCACCGAGGTACTCCAGGGTCCATGCGGAGGCCACGGCCCGCAGATCGTTGCCCATGCTGCGCCTGAGCCTGGCCTGGCGGTGCAGCAGCGGGAGCAGCGTATCGGGCTGCAGCAGGTCCTCGATGCGCACGGCGTCGGAAGGGCTGGTCGTCCCGCACTGCAGTCTTTCGCCGAGCGGTGCCAGCGCGCCCTGGAAGATGGGCTCCAGCAGCGCGATCAAGGGCCGGCCTGCGAAGGGATGTCGAAGCGATGCGCGCGGTGCATCCGGACAAGACGTTTCCGCACGCCGGATGTTCATCGGGAGTCGGATGCGCCACGTCCCTGAGGCGGCCGGCGATGAACATCGGCGAAGCCCGAGCGTCTACCCAGTGGGCGGCGTCGTGCCGCCCGGAACGCTTGTCCGCCGGACGGAGTTCCTGCAGCCAGTTCCGGCCCGGCCGCGGATGTTCCGTGCTGCCGGGCAGCAGTAGTCGCCTCCAGGGCGGAAAGAGTCCTTGCATGACATCCAAGAGCGGCAACGCCGCAGAAGCCACGCACCTGCTGAAACCCTTCGCTCCGTGGATCGTGCTGTCCGCGGTCACCGGCATCTGCTCGGGCATCGCCACGGTTGCGTTGCTGCGCACCATCAACGAGGTGTTGAACCAGGAAGGCGGCATGGCCGGCGGGCTGCTGCTGACCTTCATCGGCCTGTGCCTGGTGGCGCTGTTCGGCCGCATGGCATCGGACGTCTCGACCAATTCCGTCGGCCAGCGGCTGGTGGCCCAGGTGCGCAAGAGCCTGGCCCAGAAAATTCTTTCGGCGCCCATCGACGCGCTGGAGCGCTACCGCACGCACCGCCTCATGCCCGTGCTGTCGCAAGACGTCGACATGATCAGCGACGCGGCCTTCGTGCTCTCCTCCACGCTGATCGCGGTGGCCGTCGCGCTGGGATGCCTGGCCTACCTGGCCTGGCTTTCGCTTCCGCTGTTCGGCCTGCTGACGGTGGCGCTGGTGATCGGCGCCAGCATCCAGGTCGCTGCGCAGACCCGCGCCGAGGCCGGCTTCTGGAAGGCGCGGGAGCACGAGGACCAGCTGCACAAGACCTACCGCGCGATCAGCGAGGGCGCCAAGGAACTGCGCATGCACCGCGAGCGCCGCACCCGCATGTTCGGCGGCCAGATCGAGCACATCGTCGACAAGATACGCATCGTCAACGGCCGTGCCATCAATACCTATGTGATCGCCACCGCCTTCGGCTCGGCCCTGTTCTTCCTGCTGATCGCGCTGATCCTGGGCTGGGCCGCGTTTCGCAGCACAGAGCCGGTGGTGCTCAGCGGTTTCGTGCTGGTGATGCTGTTCCTGAAGGGGCCGATCGACCAGATCGCCGGCACGCTGCCCAGCGTGGGGCGCGCCAGGGTCGCGTTCCAGCGCATCGCCGACCTGTCGGCGCGCTTTGCCACGCCCGAGCCGCATCTGCACCTGGAGCGGCCCGGTGCCGGCGCCACGCTCACGCGGGACATCGGGATGCGCGGCGTGCGCTATGCCTTCGACGCGCCCGACGGCGGCGAGCCTTTCGTGCTCGGCCCCATCGACCTGCAACTGGGCCGCGGCGAAATGGTGTTCGTGGTGGGCGACAACGGCTCCGGCAAGACCACGCTGATCAAGCTGCTGCTGGGCCTCTACGCGCCGCAGCAGGGCGATGTGCTGGTCGACGGCGCCGCCGTCACGCCCGAGGGCCGCGACGACTACCGCCAGCTCTTCACCACCGTGTTCTCCGATTTCTACCTGTTCGAGGACCTCGCCGGCGACGGCAACGGCGAGGAGAACGCGCAGGCGCTGCCCCAGGCCGCCCTGCCTTACCTGCAGCGCCTGGAGATCGCCCACAAGGTGAGCATCAAGGACGGTTCGTTCAGCACCGTCGACCTGTCGACTGGCCAGCGCAAGCGGCTGGCGCTGGTGCATGCCTACCTCGAAGGCCGCCCGGTGCTGGTGTTCGATGAATGGGCGGCCGACCAGGACCCGACCTTCCGCCATCTCTTCTACACCGAGCTGCTTCCCGAGCTGCGCGCCAAGGGCCACCTGCTGGTGGTCATCTCGCACGACGACCGCTACTTCCACCTGGCCGACCGCGTGATCACCATGAAGGCCGGCCGCATTGCGGAAGACCGGGCCCGTGCACCGGCGAGTCTCGCCGCGTGAAGCCGGCGCCTTTTTTCGATCACGTTCCATACACAGAGGAGTTGACATCCCATGCAGCACATCCATGACCTGATCGGGATCGGATTCGGCCCGTCGAACGTTGCGCTGGCCATCGCGCTCGACGAGAAGCGCCACGGCGGCAAGCCGCTGGACGCGCTGTTCATCGAGCGGCAGTCCAGCTTCGCCTGGCACCCGCACATGCTGCTGGACCAGGCGCACATGCAGATCTCTTTCCTGAAGGACCTTGCGACGCTGCGCAATCCCACGAGCCGCTTCACTTTCGTGAACTACCTGCACGAACAGGGGCGGCTCACGGACTTCATCAACCTCAAGAGCTTCTTTCCGAGCCGCCACGAGTTCAACGACTACCTGCGCTGGGCCGCGGGCCAGTTCGAGGAGGCCTGCCGCTACGGCGAGGAGGTGTTCGAGGTGCTGCCCGAGAAGCAGGGCGGCGAGGTGTCGCTGCTGCGCGTGCGCTCGCGCGACGCCGGCGGCCGGGTGCAGGAGCGGCTCGCGCGCAACCTGGTGGTCGGCATCGGCGGCGTGCCCAACATTCCCGAGGGCTTCCGGGGGCTGCGCGACGATCCGCGCGTGTTCCATTCGAGCAGCTACCTGAAGGACATGGCAGGGCATCCGCAGGCACGCAGGGTCGCCATCGTCGGCGCGGGCCAGAGCGCGGCCGAGATCTTCATGGACCTGCAGGGGCGCCCGGGCGCGCCGCAGGTCGACCTCATCATGCGTGCGCGCTCCATTCGGCCTTCGGACGACAGCCCCTTCGTGAACGAAGTGTTCAACGCCGACTTCACCGACTACATGTACAGCCGCGGCAGCGACGAGCGCGCCGCGCTGCTCGACGAGTTCTCGCAGACCAACTACGCGGTGGCCGACCTCGACCTGATCCAGCAGATCTACAAAGTCTTCTACGACCAGAAGGTGGCGCGCGGCACCCGCCTGCGCATGCTGCGCCAGCACGATGTGCGCGAGGTCCGCGCCGCAACGGACGGGGTCCATCTCACGCTGCTGGACCGCGACGTGCAGCGCGAGAGCACGGTCCGCTACGACGCCGTGGTGCTCGCCACCGGCTATGCGCGCGACCAGCACAGGGACCTGCTGCTGCCGCTCGCGCCCTACCTCGGCGATCACGACGTCGATCGCTACTACCGCCTGAAGGCCACGCCCGATTTCCACCCGGGCATCTACCTGCAGGGCGCCTGCGAGGACAGCCACGGCCTGAGCGACACGCTGCTTTCGGTGACCTCCGTTCGCACCGGAGAGATCGGCAATGCGCTGCTTGCCGCCCAGTCCCGTGCGCGCAGCACGGTGCGCGACGCGGCCCAGGCCGTCCAGATCTAGCTGCGGCCCGGCCGCGGGTCTCCTTCCCTGTTCCGGGGCGTGCCACGTTTCGGCGGCGGGGGCGCCCGAACGTCCCGCTCCCCCTCCATGCGCAGAATCGTTCCTTTCGCTCTTGTTCTTCTTCTGGTCACCGTCGGTGCCGGGCTGCTCTGGGCGCGTCGTCCCGCCACGGCGTTCGACTCCGTGCCCGTGGCGCGCTCGACCATCGAATCCAGCGTGACCGCGCTCGGCACGCTCCAGCCGCGGCGCTATGTGGATGTCGGCGCCCAGGTCTCGGGGCAGATCCAGCGCCTGCCGGTGCAGCCCGGCGACGTCGTGGCCAAGGGGCAGCTGCTGGTGGAGATCGACCCCAGCGTGCAGCGCGCCACGGTCGATGCGGGCCGGGCCTCGCTGGCCGGCCTGCGCGCGCAGCTTGCCGAGCAGCACGCCCAGCACCGGCTGGCGCAGCAGCAGCATGCAAGGCAGCGCCGGATGGCTGCCGACGGCGCCACACGCGAGGAGGACGTGCAGAGCGCCGAGGCCGCGCTGGCATCCGCCGCGGCCCGCATCGACCACCTCGGCGCGCAGATCGCGCAGACCCAGGCCACACTCAAGGCCGACGAAGCCCGCCTCGGCTACACGCGCATCTATGCGCCGATGGCCGGCACGGTCGTCTCCGTGGAGGCGCGCGAAGGGCAGACCCTCAACGCCACCTACCAGACCCCCAACGTGCTGCGCATCGCGGACCTGTCGTCCATGACGGTGTGGTCCGAGGTGTCCGAGGCCGACGTGCGGCGCGTGAAGGCCGGCATGCCGGTGTACTTCACCACCCTCGGCGCGGACCAGCGCCGCTGGCACGGCACGGTGCGCCAGCTGCTGCCCGCGCCGCCGACGCCCGCGTTCAAGCCCGGCGGCGGTGAAAACAATGCCAACCCTTCGGCCGTGGGCAGCAAGGTCGTGGTCTACACGGCGCTCTTCGATGTCGACAACGCCGACGGCGCGCTCATGCCGCAGATGACGGCGCAGGTCGCCTTTGTCGAAGCCTCCGCCAGGGACGTGCCGGCGGTCCCGGCGGCGGCGCTCGTGCCGGTGTCCGGCGGCGGCGCCGACCGCTTCGCCGTTCGGGTGCTGCGCGCCGACGGAGCGGTCGAGAGCCGGCAAGTGCGCATCGGCGTTCGCAACCGCCTCATGGCGCAGGTTCTCGAGGGCGTGGAGGTGGGCGACCGCATCGTCGCCGGCAGCATCGACCGCATGGCCGCGAAGCCATGACGCCGATGGCCTTGCCGCTGATCGAACTGCAGGACATCCGCAAGTCCTACGGCCGGCCGCACGGCCCCAGCGCAGGCGGGGGCGATAGCGAAGCGGCGCCCGCCGCGCTGGTGTTGCGCGGCATCTCGCTGCGCCTGCATGCGGGCGAGTTCGTCGCCATCGTCGGTGCCTCAGGGTCGGGCAAGTCCACGCTGATGCACATCCTCGGCTGCCTCGACCGGCCCAGCAGCGGCCGCTACCTGTTCGAGGGGCAGGACGTGTCCACCTTCGATGCCGACGCGCTGGCCTGGCTGCGGCGGGAGGCCTTCGGTTTCGTGTTCCAGGGCTATCACCTCGTGCCCACCGAATCGGCGCGCGAGAACGTCGAGATTCCCGCGCTCTATGCCGGCATGCCGGAATCCGAACGCCGTGCGCGCGCCACCGCGCTGCTCGAACGGCTGGACATGGGCGCGCGCCTGGACCATCGGCCGAACCAGCTTTCGGGAGGGCAGCAGCAGCGCGTCGCGATCGCCCGCGCGCTGATGAACGGCGGCCGCGTCATCCTGGCCGACGAACCCACCGGCGCACTCGACAGCCGCAGCGGCGCCGAGGTCATGAGGCTGCTGCACGAGCTGGCGGACGCGGGCCACACCGTGATCCTGATCACGCACGACCGCAGCGTGGCGGCGCAGGCTCGGCGTATCGTCGAGATACGCGACGGGCAGATCGTGGCGGATTCGGGCAGCGGCCGTGCGCCGCCGCATCCGGCAGCCGAGGCCGCGATGGCACCGGCACCGGACGTTCGCCAGGCCCGTAACACCCACGCATCGCTCGCTGCCGACCTGCACGAAGCGGCCCGCGCGGCCTGGCGCGTGATGTGGAGCAACCGCTTCCGCACCGGCCTGACCCTGCTCGGCATCGTCATCGGCGTGGCTTCGGTCATTGCGATGCTTGCGGTGGGCGGCGGTTCGCAGCGGCAGGTGCTCGCACAGTTCGAGACCTTCGGCGTGCGCACCATGTTCGTCGCCGCGCGCGAAGGCAGCGTGCGTTCGCCGAGCGCGCCGCTGACGCTCGGCGATGCAGAGACCATTGCCAGCCTGCCGAATGTGGAGGGCATCGCGCCCTACATCGAAGAACGTGTCGTCGTGCGCCGCGGCAATGTCGACCATTCGACGGAAGGCGGCGGCACGACGGTCGGGTTCGCCGAAGTGCTCGGGTGGACGACCAGCGAGGGCCGCATGTTCGACCAGGCCGACGAGGCGAGCGCAGCCAAGGTAGCGGCCATCGGCCAGACGGTGCGCAAGGCCCTGTTTGCCGATGGCAGCGATCCGATCGGGCAGGACATCCTGGTCGACAAGGTGCCATTCCAGGTGGTCGCCGTGCTCGCGGCCAAGGGAACGAGCAACAGCGAAGACCAGGACGACCGCATCGTCGTGCCGTTCTCCGCCGCTGCCGCGCGGCTGTTCGGCCACCAGAACCCCACCTGGATCGGAGTGAAGGTCCGCGACATGGAAAAGGCCCTCGCCACGGCCGAGGAGATCGAGACCCGGCTGGCCGAGCAGCGGCGCGTGCGTGACGTGCGCGTGTGGAACCGGGTCGAGGCCATCCGGATGCAATCGGCCACCGCGCGCACCATGACGATGATGCTGGGCCTGATCGCCGCGATCTCGCTGGTGGTGGGCGGCATCGGCGTGATGAACGTGATGCTGATGACGGTGCGCGAGCGCACCCGCGAAGTCGGCATCCGCATGGCCACCGGCGCGCGCCAGGTCGACATCCTGCGCCAGTTCATGACCGAGGCCGTGCTCGTGACCTCGGTCGGCGGCACCGTGGGCGTGGTCGCGGGGCTGGCGATCGTCTTGGTGCTGATGCTGGCCGGCGTGCCGGTGGTGTTCTCGCTTCTTGCGAGCCTCGGGGCCTTCGGCTGCGCCGTGCTGACCGGCCTGATCTTCGGTTTCATGCCCGCGCGGAATGCGGCCCGGCTGGACCCGGTCGTGGCGCTGGCGTCGCAATAGCCGCAATCGCATCATGCTGACAAAAGAGTTTCGCCATCCCTGCCTTTCGCTCGCGTCCTGGGCCTGCGCGCTGTCGCTCGCCGGCTGTGCCGCGCCCACGGAGGCGCCGCCGCATGCGGTGAGCCCGCCCGCATCCTGGCAGGGCGCACCGCCCGATGCGGATGCTCCGGCGTTCGATGCGCGCTGGTGGCGGTACTTCGGCAGCAACGAACTCGACGCGCTGATCGCGCAGGCGCAGGCGCGCAACCAGGACCTGGCAATGGCGCTGGCCCGTGTCAGCGGTGCCCGGGCACAGGCGCGCATTGCGGGTGCGGAACTTGTGCCCGAACTGACGGGCCGGATCGATGCCAGCCGCGAGGCCCGCCTGGGCGGCCGCGCGGAGGTCGATGGCAATGAGCGCATGGTCGGCTTCGCTGCGCGCTACGAACTCGACCTGTGGGGGCGCCAGGGCGCACTGCATCGGGAGGCGCAGCAAGGCCTGCGTGCCAGCGTGTTCGCGCGCGATGCGGCGCAGATCAGTGTCGCGGCCGAGGTCGCATCGTCTTGGCTGCAGCTGCTGGGTCTGCGCGAGCGCACGGCCATAGCGCAGCACAGCCTGGAGAACGCGCAGCGCGTCTTGCGGCTGGTGGAGTCGCGCGCCCGTGCCGGTGCGGCGGCGCCGCTGGAACTGGCCCAGCAGCGCGGCCTGGTGGCCATGCGGGAGCGCGAACTTGCGCGCCTTCGGCAGGAGGCCCGCAATGCCGAAACCGCGCTGGCCTTGCTGCTCGGCCTGCCTGCGCCGGAGCCGGCGGCGGCAGAGGTGCGGCTCGACGCAGTGCGGGTTCCCGCCATCTCGGCCGGATTGCCGTCCCAGTTGCTGGTGCGCCGCCCCGACATCGCGCAGGCCGAGGCCCGGCTTGCCGCCGCCAATGCGAACGTGCAGGCGGCACGTGCCGCGCTGCTGCCGCGCATCACCTTGAGCGCCTCCATCGGCGTGCAGGGGCAGGCGCCCGGCGCGCTGTTCGACAACCCGCTCTACAGCCTTGCCGCGGGACTCGCGGCGCCGATCTTCGACGGCGGCCGGCTCGCGGGCGCACGCGAGCTTGCCGAGGCGCGGCGCGAGGAACTGCTCGGCGCCTACCGCGCCGCGGTCATCGCCGCCTTCGCGGATGTGCAGACGGCGCTTCATGCGGCCGCGGGCATCGATGCGCAGGCGACCGCCCAGGCCGACGAGTTGCTGCAGGCACGCCGCGCGGCGGAGCTGTCGGAACTGCGCTTTCGGGCAGGCGCGGAGACGCTCTTGGTGCTGCTCGACGCGCAGCGCGTGCTGTATGCCGCGCAGGACCTGGACGTCCAGTTGCGGCAGGCCCGGCTGCAGGCGCGCGTGGCCTTGTACCGCGCGCTGGGCGGTGGCTGGCGCAACGATGGCGGCCTGCTCGCGCAAGGCGGGCGGTGAAGCCGTTCCATCGAATGCCACGTGAGCGCCTGCTTCCCCGGAAGTGCCTGAAATGAACATATGCGCGGGTGCTGCGTCAATACGAAAGACGAAGCCAACCCCGGCACATTCAACGCAGTCGACGATGGCCACCAACACTTCCGTTTCTTCAGAGGCTGCCATCGGCCGGGCCTGGGAGCTTTTCTGCCGGCTGCACGATGCGCCCTCGTGCGCCCATGCGTACCAGCTTGTCCATTGGCTCGGCGAAGACCCCCGGCATGTGCGGGCCTTCGACGAGGCGCTCACGCTATGGGCGCTGGCGGGCGCCGCCCTGATCGAGCCCGTGCAGCAGGAAGCGCAACGCAGCGGCTCCGATCTGCAATAGCCAACTCCGTACTGTTCAAGGAACACGTGAAAACAACCCTCAGACATGGTGCCCGTGCGTTGAGCCGCTGCATCGCCGCCATCGCTATCGCCGGCACATTCGTTGGCACCGCACCGGCATGGGCCCGGCGTGAAGCTCCGGCGGCGTCGGTCGAGGTACGCCGCACCGGCGACGGCATCCCCCACGTGCGGGCCACCACCTGGCGAGGGCTGGGCATCGGCTACGGACAGGTACAGGCCGAGGACGCGCTGTGCACGCTGGCCGACGCCTTCGTGACCTACAGCGGACAGCGCTCCCTGTACTTCGGCGCCGCCGGCAAGCCGGCCACGCGCTCGACCTTCGGCGAGCCGGTCAATCTCGATCTCGACTTTTTCTTCAAGGCCTTCGCAGGGCAGGAGGCGATCGAGGCCCTGAAGCGGGAGCAGCCGGCCGAGCTTGTCGAACTCATCGAGGGTTACGCAGAGGGCTACAACCGCCACGTGCGCTCGCTCCGGCAGGGCGGCAAGGACGCACGGCATGCCTGCAGCGGCGAGCCCTGGGTGCGGACCATCGAACCCGACGATATCTACCGCCGCATGATCGCCGCGGCGCTGGCCGGCGGGTACGCGCGTTTCGTCTCCGAGATCGTGAATGCGAAGCCCGCCGCGGCCGCACCGCCTTCGCCCTCGGACAAGCTCTCGCTGTCGTCCCGACTCGATATTCCGGTGGGTGATGCACGCGGCATCGGCAGCAACGTGCTGGCCTTCGGCCAAGCCGCCACGGGCGAGCGGGGCGGCAGCGTGCTGTTCGGCAATCCGCACTGGTATTGGGGTGGTCCCGACCGCTTCTACCAGGCGCATCTCACGCTGCCGGGGAAGATGGACGTGGCGGGCGTGTCCTTCCTCGGCATTCCGATGATCATGATCGGCTTCAACAACGACGTCGCCTGGAGCCATACAGTGTCGGCCGCGCGCCGTTTCGGGCTGTTCGACCTGACGCTGGACCCTGCCGATCCCACCCGCTACATGGTCGATGGCCGTTCCGAGGCCATGCAGTCCCGGACGCTTGCCGTGGCCGTGCGCAAGCCGGACGGCACCGTGGACCTGGTTCAGCGCACGCTCTACCGCACGCGCTTCGGACCGGTGGTCGACCTGGGTGCGCGCAATGCCGCGCTGGGCTGGAGTGCCCGCAAGGCGCTGGCCATGCGCGACGTCAATGCCGGCAACCCGCGCATCTTCCGCAACTTCCTGCGCTGGAACCAGGCGCGTTCGCTCGACGAATTCATCGCTATCCAGAAGCAGGAGAGCGCGATGCCATGGGTCAACACCGCGGCCATCGGGCGCGGCGACGGCCGTGCCTGGTATGCCGACATCGGCGCGGTGCCCGGTGTGGCGGACGACTTGCGCGCGGCCTGCGCCACGCCGCTGTCGAAGGCCTTTGCCGCACTCGATCCGGCAACGCCCATGCTCGACGGCAGCCGCTCTGCCTGCGAGTGGCAGTCCACGAAGAACGCGGCGCAGCCCGGCACCCTGGCCGCCGGCCGGATGCCGAGCCTTCTGCGCGAGGACTATGTCGCCAACATGAATGACAGCTACTGGCTCACGAATCCGGCGCAGCCGTTGACGGGTTTCGCATCGATCCTCGGCAGCGAAGGCCGGCCGCTTTCCATGCGTGGAAGAGAAGGCCATCGCATCGCCGGTGAACTTGCCGGCATGGGCGAAAGCTCCGCCAAGGGGCTCGCAAGCCAGGTCATGCGAAAGACGCTGGAGGCCCGCGGCTATACCGCCGACAAGTTCAAGGCCGCCATGCTCGACGGCGCCTGCGCGCCCGGGCGGGTGGAACTGGCGGCCGACGGCGCGGAGGCAACGGCGCGGACGATCGACATACGGCAAGCTTGCCAGGTGCTGCGGAACTGGCCGAACCGAGCCGATGCCAGGGACCGGGGCGCATTGCTGTGGGACGCCTTCTGGACACGGGTGCAGAAGATCCCCGCGCAGGATCTGTACACGCAGCCGTTCTCGACGTCCGCACCGCTGCAAACGCCATCCGGCATCAACGCCGCGGATCCCCGTATCGCGCGCGCGCTGGCCGGCGCGGTCGAGGACATGTCGCGCAAGGGATGGACACTGGACGCGCCGCTCGGCGAGTACCGCTTCGCCCGCAGCGAAGGCCGCCGCATCCCATTGCCCGGCGGCTGCGACGCCGAGGGCTATTTCACGAACGCCTGTGCGAGCGAGGGCGACTACACCATGGGCGATCGCTCCCACGGCAACACTTACCTCCAGGTCGTGTACTTCGACCGGCATGGCGTGCAGGCGCACACGCTGCTCGCGCACGGCGAACGCGAAACCGCGGTGACGAACGGCAAGGGCATCGCGCCGGTGGCGCGCTATGCGCGCAAGGACTGGCTGCGCTTCCCGTTCCGCGAGGAGGACATCGCACGCGATCCCGCACTCCAGCGGCGCACGCTGCGACCTTGAGTCCCGGATCGCGGCGCGACGGCGCGGGGCTCAGCCCCGCTTCGGAATGCCCAGCCCGGTGACGACGGCCGGCCGCGCCACGAAGGCTTCGAGCGTGCGCGCCACGTTCGAGAAGTCCTTGAAACCCACCAGATCGCCCGCTTCGTAGAACCCGATCAGGTTGCGCACCCACGGAAAGATGGCGATGTCGGCGATGGTGTAGCTGTCGCCCATGATCCAGTTGCGCCCTTCAAGGCGCTTGTCGAGCACGCCGAGCAACCGGTTCGATTCGGCCACGTAACGGTCGCGCGGGCGCTTGTCCTCGTAGTCCTTGCCGGCAAACTTGTTGAAAAAGCCGAGCTGGCCGAACATCGGACCGATGCCGCCCATCTGGAACATCAGCCACTGGATGGTCTCGTAGCGGCCCGCCGCATCCTGCGGAATGAACTTGCCGGTCTTGTCGGCCAGGTACAGAAGAATGGCGCCCGATTCGAACAGCGCAAGCGGCTTGCCGCCGGGTCCGTCGGGATCGAGGATCGCGGGAATCTTGTTGTTCGGATTGAGCGAGAGAAACTCGGGCGACATCTGGTCGTGAGTCTCGAAGCTCACCAGGTGCGGCTCGTAGGCGAGGCCGGTTTCCTCCAGCATGATCGACACCTTCACGCCGTTGGGCGTGGGAAGCGAATACAGCTGCAGCCGGTCAGGGTGAAGCGCGGGCCATTTCTTGGTGATGGGAAAGCGGGACAGGTCGGTCATGGGTGATTCATCGAAAGCGGAGTTGGAACGCCGCGCCCGCCAGGTTCAGATGCCCAGCCAGGTCATCAGGGCTGCCTCGACTTCGGCGGAGGGTGCGACAAAACCAGTGTAGGTCGATGTGGCGAGCGCGCGCTTGCCGGCGTCGCTTTGTGCCAGGCCGATCAGGGCGTCGCGCGCCGCGCCGGCCGTGGCGGCATCGAGCTTGCGCGACACCAGCCATTGCTTGATGGGAACCGCGCGCGATTCCGCGCACACATTGCCGCCGCCATCCTTCCAGGTCTTGACCACGCCCGCTGCCGCGGTGGCGCCGTAGGCGGCAAAGCCGTTCTGCACGTAGAAGGGCACCGCGTCCTGGTAGCGCGTGTTGGTGAGCTTGAGCGCGGCGGGCTGCACGCCCTGCTCGCGCAGCATCGCGCGCGTGATCACCGCGGTGATCGAATCCGCGTCGGGCATCACCAGGCCCTTGCCGGCGATGCTTTTCCAATTGGAGATGGGCTGCGGCTCCTTGCACAGCAGCGACACCTTGTACGCGGTGAAGCCGCTGGTCCAGGCCAGCGCCTGGTAGCGGCCGCTCTTGATGGCTTCGAGCGCCACATGGGCCGGATGGATGAAGGCCAGGTCGACCTGCTGCTCCTTCAAGGCTTCGCGCGCGCTGGTGTAGGAGATCAGCACCTTGATGGTCACGGGCTGCTTCAGCGCCTTGCTCAGCATTTCGGCGATGGGCTCGAAGCGCGGCGCAATCTGGCTTTCGGCGGCCTGGTAGCTCACGCCCTCCGTCACGCCGATGACCAGCGCGTGCGCCGGTGCGCCCGCTGCCAGCAGCAGCGCTGCCGCCGCCGAGACGGCAGGGCGAAGCGAGCGTGGATTGCGGATGCCGCGCGCACTGGCGGCGCCCCCATCGGGTTTGTCGGGGCGGGGGCTGGCTGAGATGTACATCAAAAGATCATAGGGGCCGACGCGCGGCCGCTGATGATCGCAAGCACCTATGCGCGCAGCCGTCCGTCCATGGCATGGCAGCCGCGCTGTGGGAACCTCAGAACCGCGCCTTGACGAAGGCCGAAGGCCCGTGCAGCTTGACCTTGACGCGGGTCTCCGCCGTGCTGCTCTCGCGCGCCATGTCGATGTTGGTGGCGCCATAGGCCAGCACCACGCCGACGTTCTTCACGGGAAACCACTCCACGCCCGCGGTGGCGTTGTAGATGCTGCCGTGAAAGCGGCCGCCGCCCTTGCGCACGCCGGAGAGGTCGGCAAACAGGCGCAGGTCGGGAGTGATGGCATGCCGCACGCCGACCTCGAGCAGCGGCGCGATCGCGTCATCGCTCGAGTCTTCGTTCAAGGTGCGGATCCGTCCGTTCACCGCGATGTTGGCGTTGGTGCCGACGCCGATGCGGTAGTAGGCCGCGCCGGCGCCGAGGCCGAACACCGTGTTGCCCGAGCCGAGCCACCATTTGTACGAGAGCTTCGCGAAGTCGAGCTTCACGTTGAGGTTGGCATTGCCCACCGCGGTCACGCTGCCGAAGCCGCCGAAGGAATCGCTGCCCGAGGCCTGGCCGAAGTAGTCGCGCTTGTAGCGGTAGTAGTCGAAGGAGATGCCATGGCTGTCGCCGATCAGCAGGTCGGCCGTGACGCGCGGCATGGTCACGCGCCCGGGCTCGAGGTCGCGTGTGCGCAGCGCGCCATAGGGCGAGCTGACCGATGCGTTGAATTTCGGATCGGCGCTGAAAGCCCCCACCGAGAAGCTGAAACGGTCCAGTGCGGGCGACGGTTCGGCCCAGGCCAATGCGGGAGCGAAGAGAAATCCGACGCCGGCCAGTGCGCCCAGTTTCGTCAACCGTGCAGGGCTGGCAAACGGGCAGGAGCGGAGCAACAGCATGAAGAGATCCTTAAGAGGAGAAGGCAAAAAAAACGCCTCGGGCTCGACACGCAATTTTTATGCGCGCCAGGCGTCCGGGCGGTTGCTCCCTGTTGATGACCGCCAAGTTGATCGGACCTTCGCGAAAGCGCCCATGCGCCGATTGCCGCTGTGCATGTAGGACGATGTTGATGCCAACGCTCGCACGTCTTAGAAAGTACTAGAGCTAAGCTTCGAACATGCGAAAACACCTTTCAGCGACGACCGGCCCCCAGCGTCTTTTCTATGGCGGCGCGGTGGGCGCCGTCGTCGCGGCCACCCTGTGGCCGCTCGATGCCGTGGCACGCGGGCTCGCAGGCTGGTGCGCCGCGGTCGCGGTCTACCAGGTGCTCACGTGGTGGCTGGCCGACACCTTCGATGCGCAGCGCACCCGCGCGCGCGCGCAGTCGCTGGACCAGCCCAACGTGCTGATCCTGGTATCGATGCTGGTGGCCATTTGCGTGAGCGTGGTGGCCATTGCGATGCTGCTGCAGCAGGTCAAGCTGATGAGCGGGCCGGCGCGGGCGGGCCACATCGCGCTGGGACTGGTGGCGCTGGTGGGCTCGTGGCTCATGATGCACACGATCTACGCCTTTCACTATGCGCACCGCTACTACATCGACCGGCGCGACGGCTCGCCCGACGGCGGGCTGGATTTTCCGGGCAAGCAGGAGCCCGACTATTTCGATTTTCTGTACTACGCCTACGTGGTCGGCATGACCACGCAGGTGTCCGACGTGCAGGCCACCTCGCGCGAGATGCGGCGCATCACGCTGGTGCACAGCGTGCTGGCCTTCGCCTTCAACATGCTGGTGCTCGCGCTGTCGGTCAACGTGGTCGCGGGGGCGATGTAGCGGCCGCGCTGCCTGCGCGCGGCCACAGCTTCACGAGGCCGGTGGACAGCGCCACGCCGCAGACGATCACGGCTGCGCAGATCAGCATCCATTGCGTGATGTTCTCGCCCAGGAACACGGCGCCGTAGAACACCGCGAACACCGGCACCAGGAAGGTCACCGTCAGCGCGCGCGCCGGTCCCGCATTGGCGATGAGCCGAAAGAAAAGGATGTACGCGAGGCCGGTGCATGCAATGCCCAGGGCCAGCAACGCGAACCAGGCGCGCAGGCTCGGCATCTGCGCGGGCCAAAACCACAGCGCGGGAAGCGCGAGGAACAGCGTGGCGCCGATCTGGCTGCCGGTGGCGGTGGCCAGCGCGGGCACGCCGCCCAGGTAGCGCCGCGTGGCGCTGGCCGCCACGCCATAGCTGGCGCAGGCGCCGAGGCAGGCCAGCACGGCCCACAGCGCGGCACTGTCGTCGGCATTGGCGTGCAGGCCCGCACTGCGGCTCGCCAGCATGGCTACGCCCGCGAAGCCGATGACCAGGCCGACGATGCGCGAGCCATCGGGCCGGTCGCGAAACCAGGCCCAGGCCACCAGCGCGCCGAACATCGGCACCGTGGCGTTGATCACCGCCGCCAGGCCGCTGTTGATGGTCAGCAGCGCAAAGCAGAACAGCGCGAACGGAATGCCCGAATTCAGCACGCCGATGGCCATCGATGCCTTCCAGTTCTGTGCCAGTGCCGCGCCGTGGCCGCGCATGAACAGGAGCGGCAGCAGGAACAGCGTGGCCACCGCCACGCGCACCGCAGCCGCCGGCAAGGCGCCGAACTCGGCCGCGCCGATGCGCATGAAAAGAAAGGACGCTCCCCAGAGCGCGCCGAGCAGCACCAGGTCGATGAGCCAGGGCTTGGATTTGGGCGAGGGGAGGACGGTGGTGCTGTTGTCGTTTGTTGTCGTGCTCATATGGTCTTCGCAGCCCTGCGGCGGGCTCTCTCTATTTCGCTTCGAGTTCCAGCAGCGCGGTCTTGCGGTGGAGCCCGCCAGCGTAACCGGTCAGCGAGCCGTCGGCGCCCAGCACGCGGTGGCAGGGCACGATCACGCTGATCGGGTTGCGCCCGACGGCCGCGCCCACCGCGCGCACCGCGGCCGGGTTGCCCACGTTCACGCTCAGCGCGCCGTAGGTCAGGGTCTTGCCCGCCGGAATGGCGAGCAGCGCCTGCCACACGCTCTGCTGGAACGCGGTGCCGTGCGAGAGGTCGAGCTTCACGTCGAAGGTGTCGCGCCTGCCTGCGAAGTAGTCGCGCAGTTGGGCGCCGGCCTCGACCAGCGCGGGATGGTCGTCCTTGGTCTGCCAGCCTGTGGTGTCGGGCCAGTGGCGCTGTTGGTCGAACCAGACGCCCGCCAGGCCTTCGTCGGTGGCCGCCATCGTGATGCCGCCGAGCGGCGTGTCGATGTGCGAGGTATAGATGACTTTGCTCTTGAACTTCATGACATTTCAGGCGGAGGCGCCTGCCGTAGTGAGGTTGTTGAAAGGCTCTGCCGCCGCCAAGGGGGCTGTTGCGGCGGAAGCGGGAGGGGAAGAGGACGGCGCATGCCAGGCGCGCAGCACCGCATAGCTGCGCCAGGGCCGCCAAGCCTGCGACGCCTGGCTGGCCGCGCGCTCGGTGCTCACGCCCAGCGCTTTCTGCAGCGCCACGTCGCCCGCGGGAAAGGCGTCGGGCCAGCGCAGCGCGCGCATCGCGATGTACTGCGCGGTCCAGGCGCCGATGCCGGGCAGCTCCTGCAGCGCGGCAATGGTCGAAGGCACGTCGGCGCCCGCATGCAGCGCCAGCTTGCCGCTGGCGACCTCGCGCGCGATGGCCTGCAGCGCGGCCTGGCGCTGCCGCACGATGCCGAGCTTGCCGAGTGCATCGCCGCTCGCGGCCGCCAGTGCCGCGGGCGTGGGAAACAGGCGGTCGAGGCCCTTGATGGGCGTGGCGATGGAGTCGCCGAAAGCCTCCACCAGCCGCGAGCCCAGCGTGCGCGCCGCGGCCACGGTGACCTGCTGGCCCAGCACCGCGCGCACCGCGAGTTCGAAGCCGTCGACCGTGCCGGGCACGCGCAGGCCGTCGCCGTGCGGAAAGGCCTCGTGCAGCGCGGCGTTGATGGCCATCGGTTCGGCATCGAGGTCGAGCATGGCGCGTGCGCGGCTGATCACGATCGGCAGCACCGCGGCGAGCGAGTCGCTGACCGACAGCAGCATCTGCTCGCGCTCCATGTCGAAGCGCAGCTGCAGCCAGCCGGCGTGCACCTGTCCGCCTTGCTGCACGCGCAGCGTGCGGGCCAGGCGAACGAAGACGGGCGTGCTGCCCTTGGCAGGCTCCTTGCCGTCAGCCGCGGTGGCCAGCTCGACGCCGCGCAGCGCGCGCCGCGCGAAGAAGCCGAGCATCGCGCCCACGTCGTAGGGCGGGCGAAAGCCCAGCCGCACCTCGATGGCCTTTCCCTCGCCGCCCGCGGCACCGCCGGCGCGCCGCAGCGCGCTCGGGTTGAGGCCGTAGTGCTCCAGGAACGCGGCGTTGAAGCGGCGCACGCTCGCAAAGCCGCTGGCCAGCGCCACCTGCGTCATCGGCAGGCGCGTGTCGGCGATCAGCTGCTTGGCGGCCAGCAGTCGGCGCGTCTGCAGGTATTGCAGCGGCGAGACGCCGAACTGCGCCTCGAAGATGCGCCGCAGGTGGCGGTCGCTCACGCCGAGCCGTGCGGCGATCTGCGCCGCGCCCGGCCCGTCCTCGGACCAGGCATCGGGCTCGTCGATGAGCCGAGCGGCCTGCAGCGCGAGGATGCGCGAGGCATCCTCGGTCGACCAGCTCGCCGCCCGCGGCGCGAGCTCGGGCCGGCAGCGCAGGCAGGGGCGGAAGCCTTCGGCCTCGGCCTGCGCCGCGTGGCGGAAGAAGCGGCAGTTCTCGCGCCGCGGCAGCTTCACGCGGCAGACCGGCCGGCAGTAGATGCCGGTGGAGGTCACCGCGGTGAAGAACGAGCCGTCGAAGCGCGCATCGTGCGTCTTCATCGCCAGGTAACAGGCGTCGCTCTCGAGTGCTTCGGTGGATGCGTGTGAGGTAGGCATGGGCAAATGATACGGTTTCGACTCGTTTCAACTGGCCGTTTTCGGACATGTGGGCACCCAGGCGCTTGCCTACAATGGCCCGTTCTCCAGAACCTACAGGGAATGCCTCTTCATGCAACTCAGTGCGTCGATTTTCAAGGCCTATGACATCCGAGGCGTGGTGCCCGTCACGCTCGATGCCGAGGTCGCGGAAGCACTCGGCCGGGCTTTCGGCAGCGCCGCCCGCGCCGCCGGTGAAAAGACCGTGGCCGTGGGCCGCGATGGCCGCCTCTCGGGGCCCGCGCTCGCCGAAGCACTGATCAGCGGCCTGGTGGCCACCGGCATCGAGGTGATCGACGTGGGCGCGGTGACCACGCCGATGCTCTACTTTGCGGCCCACACGCTGTGCACGAGCGGCATCCAGGTCACGGGCAGCCACAACCCCAAGGACTACAACGGCTTCAAGATGGTGCTGGCCGGGCGCGCCATCTACGGCGACGAGATCCAGGGCCTGCGCAAGGTGATGGAGGAAGGCACGGCCAGGCTCGCCCCCGGCGGCAGCGTGCGCAAGGTCGACGTGACCGACGCCTACACGAAGCGCATCGTCGGCGACATCGAGCTGGCCCGCCCGCTGAAGATCGTGGTCGATTCCGGCAACGGCATTGCGGGCGCCACGGCGCCGGCCATCTTCCGCGCCATCGGCTGCGAAGTGACCGAGCTGTTCAGCGAGGTCGACGGCGACTTTCCCAACCACCACCCCGATCCGAGCAAGCCCGAGAACCTCAAGGACCTGATGGCCGCATTGGCCGAAGGCGACGCCGAACTGGGCCTGGCCTTCGACGGCGATGGCGACCGGCTGGGCATCGTCACGAAAGACGGCCAGAACATCTTCCCCGACCGCCAGATGCAGCTCTTTGCGCAGGACGTGCTCTCGCGCGTGCCGGGCGGCACCATCGTGTACGACGTGAAGTGCTCGCAGCGCCTGGCGCCGGCCATCGAGGCCGCGGGCGGCAAGCCGATGATCTTCAAGACCGGCCATTCGCTGATCAAGGCCAGGATGAAGGAAATCGATTCGCCGCTCGGCGGCGAGATGAGCGGCCACATCTTCTTCAAGGAGCGCTGGTTCGGCTTCGACGACGGCACCTACGCGGGCTGCCGCCTGCTCGAGATCCTGAGCAAGACGCCCAATGCGAGCGACACGCTCAACGCGCTGCCCACGAGCTTCTCCACGCCCGAACTCAACGTGAAATGCGCCGAAGGCGAACCGCATGCGGTGGTCGACAAACTCGTCGCAGGCGCGAGCTTCGCGGCACCCGCGGTGGTCTCGACCATCGACGGCCTGCGCGTCGACTGGCCCGATGGCTTCGGCCTGATCCGCGCTTCCAACACCACGCCGGTGCTGGTGCTGCGCTTCGAGGGCCAGACCGATGCGGCCCTGAAGCGCATCGAAGCCGAGATGCTCGCGCTCCTCAAAACCGTCAAGGCTGACGCTACGCTGGCCGAAGCGTCGCACTGAGCACCGTGCGTTCGCTGCTGCTGCGCCTGTACGGCGCCTTCACCACCGTCGTGCAACCGCTGGTTCGCCGCAAGCTGCGGCGCCGGGCAGAGGCCGAGCCCGGCTACGGCGTGGCCGTCGAGGAGCGCTTCGGCTATTACGACGATGCAACCAACGGCGAGGGCCAGTGCTGGGTGCATGCGGTTTCGCTCGGCGAAACGCGCGCCGCCGCCATCCTGATCGAGGAGCTGCGCAGGCAGTATCCGGGCATACCGATCCTGCTCACGCATGGCACGGCCACCGGCCGCGAAGAGGGCGCCAAGCTGCTTCAGCCCGGCGACACGCAGGTCTGGCAGCCCTGGGACATGCCCGGCGCGGTGCAGCGCTTTCTCGACCGCTTCCAGCCGCGCATCGGTGTGCTGATGGAAACCGAGGTCTGGCCCGAGATGGCCGCCGCCTGCGCCGAGCGCCGTATTCCGCTGGTGCTGGCCAATGCGCGGCTGAACGAAAAATCGCTGGCCGCGGCCGAGCGCCTCGGCTGGCTCGCGCGGCCCGCGTATTCGGCGCTGGCCGCCGTGTGGGCGCAGACCGAAGCCGACGCGCACCGGCTGGTGTCCTTGGGCGCCAAGGTGGCCGGCATCTACGGCAACCTCAAGTTCGACGCTTCGCCCGATGCGCGCCAGCTGGCTGCGGCCGTGACGCTGCGCGAGCGGCTGCCCAAGCCGATGGTGGTGCTCGCGAGCTCGCGCGACGGTGAGGAGCGGATGCTGCTCGACGTGCTCAGGCGCTTCGGCGCCACCTCTCCCGTGCCGCCCGAGCAGGGCGCCATCCGCTCCATCGCCAAGCGCGTGCACGACGTGCAGTGGATGATCGTGCCGCGCCATCCGCAGCGCTTCGACGAAGTGGCTGCGCTGATCGAATCCGAAGGCTTTGCCGTGGCGCGCCGCAGCGCCGCGGGCGAGCCTTCGGACGCCGAGATCTGGCTGGGCGATTCGCTCGGCGAAATGGCGCTGTACTACGGCCTGGCCGACGTCGCGCTGCTGGGCGGGAGCTTCGAACCGCTGGGCGGGCAGAACCTCATCGAGCCGGCCGCCTGCGGCTGCCCGGTGGTCATGGGCCCCTCGACCTTCAACTTTGCCGAGGCGGCGCAGCTTTCGCTGGCCGCCGGTGCCTCGCTGCGCGTCGAGAACATGGAGCAGGCGGTCACTGCGGCGCTCAAGCTGGTCGAGAACCCCGACCGGCGCGCCGCCATGGCCGAGGCCGCGCTGGCTTTCTCGTCATCGAACCGCGGCGCGGCCGAACGCACGGCGGCCGCGGTGCTGGCGATCGCACAGGCGGCGGATCCTGTGGCGTCGGAACATGCGCCGCTCGAAAGCGAAGCGCCGCGCGCCGAACCGACCCTCGACTGAGTGTGCATGGCTCCTTCCCCCGCTGGGGGAAGGCTGGGATGGGGGCGAGCGCCATGATCGGGTCGAAGCCGTCGTGCCCCCACCCCGGCCCTCCCCCGGGAGGGGAGGGAGAAATCCTCAGCGCACTGGCGGATTGAGGATCACCGGCGGCACCGGTGCCGGCGGCATCGTTGGTGCCGGCGGATTGAACGGCGGCACCGGCACCGGCGGCACCACGGGAATGGGCGGCGGTGTCACGGGCACCGAAGGCGCGGCCTGCGGCCGTTCGCCGGGCGCAGGCGAAACCGCCGTGCTGCCATTCTTCGCCAGCGTCGCATTGATCGCGTTCATGTCCTCGACCGTCAGCGTGCCGTTGGCCTGGCGCAGCTTCAGGTTGCCCAGCAGCACGTTGTAGCGCGCCTGCGCGAGATCGCGCTTGGTCTGGTAGAGCTGGCTCTGCGAATTGAGCACGTCGATGTTGATGCGCACGCCCACCTGGTAGCCGAGCCGGTTGGCATCGAGCGCGCTCTGGCTCGAAGCCTCGGCCGCTTCGAGCGCCTTGACCTGGCCTGCGCCGGACACCAACCCGAGGTAGGCCGCGCGCGTGGCCTGCGCGACGCTGCGGCGGGTGCCTTCGAGCACGCTGCGCGACTGGTCCTCGAGCGCGAGCGTTTCCTTGATGCGGTTCTCGGTGGCAAAGCCCGCGAAAAGCGGCAGGTTGAACACCACGCCGACCGAGGCGGCGTCGATGCGCGTGCCCACGGTGCTGGTGCTGGTGCCGTGCGGATTGCGCGTGATGTTGTAGCCCAGGTTGGCGTCGAGCGTGGGCTTGTGGCCGGCTTCGGCCTTGCGGATTTCGAGCCCGGCCACGTCGAGCCCGAGCTGCGCCTGGCGGATGGCCGGGTGCGCTTCCTCGGCCTGCGCCACCCAGGCTTCGATGTTGGCCGGCGTGGCGGTCGGCAGCACCACCGGCTGCGCCAGCGGCACCGGCACGCTGCCCGGCCGGCCGACCAACTGGTCGAGCACCACCTTCTTCACCTGCAGGTCGTTCTCGGCGGCAATCTCCTGCGCAATGACGAGGTCGTAGCGGGCCTGGGCTTCGCGCGTGTCGGTGATGGTGGAAGTGCCGACCTCGAAGTTGCGCTTGGCCGACGCGAGCTGCTCGGCCACCGCCACCTTCTGCGCGCGCACCAGTGTCAGGCTGTCCTGGCTCGCGAGCACGTCGAAGTAGGCCTGGCTCACGCGCACGATCAGGTCCTGCTCGGCAATGGTGAGCACCGACTGTGCGATCTCGGCCTGGCGCTTGCCCTGCTCGTAGGTGGCCCAGTTGGCGGGCCGGTACAGCGGCTGCGTGGCGTTGACGCCGATGTTCTGCGTGGTGAAGTCGCGCGGCGTGGTCGTTCCGCGGCCGGCGCCGGTGAGCGTGTCGATGTCGAGGTTGTTGCGCGTGGCGCCGGCCGTGAGCCCCACGGCGGGAAGGATGCCGGCCTTGGCCTGCGCGGCGCGTGCCACGCTCGCGTCGTACTGGGCTCGCGCGCCCTGGTAGGTGGCGTCGAAGCCGCGTGCGGATTCGTAGAGTTCGTTCAATGTCTGGCCTTGGGCCGGCAGTGCGAGCAGGGTGGCAAAGAGACTTGCGAGCGCTGCGGAAAGAGGCAAAAGCCTGGGCCTGAAAGGCATTGAACGTCCTTGGAGAAAGAATCGGATCAGTAGCGCGGCACGGAGGGATCGTGCTGTGCCGACCAGGCGTCGATGCCGCCGGCCACGTTGGCCAGCTCGGCAAAGCCGTTCTGGCTCAGGAAGGCCGCCACGCGCTGGCTGCGCGCACCGTGGTGGCACAGGCATGCGATGCGCTGGCCTTCGTCGAGTTCGGCAAGCCGCGCCGGAATCTCGTTCATCGGGATGGCCACGAGCGTGAAGCCCTGCGGCGCAACGCTGGCCGTCTGCAGCTCCCAGGGTTCGCGCACATCGAGCAGCACGGGCGCCGCCTCGGGGTGCTGCGCAAACCAGGCGGCAAGATCGGCGGGGCGGACTTGGTCGATCATTCGGTGAACCCGTTCAGAACGAGAAGCGCGAGGGCTCGGGGAAATTGAGCAGCCGCGGCGCCACCGTGTCCCAGGGCTGGATCGTGTCCCACTTGCTTTCGCTGCTGCGGGTGACGAAGTGCGCGCGCATCATCGGTTCCTCGCCCACGATGGCGGCGAGGCGGCCGCCCACCTTGAGCGAGCCGAGCAGGTTCTGCGGAATGCGCGCGACCGAGCCGCTGAGCACGATCACGTCGAAGCTCGGGCCACTCGGCAGCGGCACGGCGCCATCGGCATTGCGCACCTCGACATTGGTCACGCCGTTCTGGCGCAGCGTCTCGGCGGCGCGGGCGGCCAGCGCGGGATCGATTTCGAGCGACAGCACCTGGGCCGCGCGATGGGCGAGCAGGGCGGCCATGAAGCCCGATCCGGTGCCGATCTCGAGCACCGATTCGTGCTTTTGCACATGCAGGTCCTGCAGCATGCGCGCCTCGACCTTGGGCGAGAGCATCACCTGGCCGGGAACGGCGCCGTCGCCCAGCGGGAGTTCCATGTCGAAGAAGGCCAGCGCGCGGTGGGCGGGCGGCACATAGTCCTCGCGCCGGATCGAGGCCAGCAGGTCGAGGATTTCCAGATCGAGCACATCCCAGGGCCGGATCTGCTGTTCGATCATGTTGAAGCGCAGGCGCTCGAGGGAGGGAGTGGGGTTCATGGGAGGCTTTTCCTTGTGGGGCTCAGGACAAACCTTCAATTTTAGGTTGCGCGGCGCGGACGCGCGGCTGGCCGGCGATGCATTTGCGCGTCATGCGGCGGCTCCGGGCTGCCGGGTGAGGCCGTAGAGCACGGTCTCGGCCTGCGTGGCGAGGTATTTTTCAGGGTCGAGCGAGGTTTCCGCGTCGACGCAGACCATGGCCGAGTGCTTCCACAGCATCAGGAAGACCATGGGCGCCACCACCGCGTAGATGGCGTGGTCGATGTCGACCGGCGCGAATTCGCCCCGGTCGATGCCGCGCTGCAGGATGCGCCGCAGCAGCGTATGGCCCGGGCGCACCACCTCCTTGCGGTAGAACTCGGCCAGCTCGGGAAAATTGGTGCCTTCGCTCATCATGAGCTTGGTCAGGCCCGAGGCCTTGGTCATGCCCACGCGCTCCCACCAGACGCGCATGCAGTAGCGCAGCATGTCGGCGGTGGTGCCCTCGAAGGCCTCGAACTCGTCGTTCCACTCGGCAAACCGGCCCCCGAGGTTCTCGACCACCACGGCCTTGAAGAGCTCTTCCTTGCTCGGGAAGTAAAGAAAGAGGGTGCCCTTGGAGACGCCCGCGCGCGCCGCCACTTCCTCGGCGCGGGTGGCGGCAAAGCCTTTTTCGACGAACAGGTCGAGCGCCGCCGCCAGCAGTTCGCCCGGACGCGCCTCCTTGCGGCGCTCGCGCTTGGCGCGCACCGGGCAGATCTTGTCGGCAAAGAATCGGGGGGTCGGCATGATTTTAATGACTCGCTGGTTAGTAATGTAGTGACCAGCATCCGGCCCGTCAAGCCGCGACAATATCGGGTTCGCTTTTTCCCCACCTGCCGGAGCAGCCATGTCCTCTTCATCGTCGCCCACTGAAACCATCGTGCTCGGCGGAGGCTGCTTCTGGTGCACCGAGGCCGTGTTCGACCGGGTGCAGGGCGTGGTGGACGTCGAATCGGGCTACTGCAACGGCCAGACGGTCAACCCGAGCTACGAGCAGGTCTGCACCGGCCGCACCGGGCATGCGGAGGTGGTGAAGGTGGAATTCGACCCCGCGGCCATCAGCCTGCGCGAAATTCTCGAGATCTTCTTCGTGGTGCACGACCCCACGAGCCTGAACCGCCAGGGCAACGACGTGGGTACGCAGTACCGCAGCGGCATCTATTTCACGAGCGATGCGCAAAAGCAGGTGGCCGGGGACGTCATCCGCGAGATCGAGGCGAGCAAGACCTACGGCTCTCCCATCGTGACCGAGGTGGCGCCGCTCGCCAACTACTCGGCGGCCGAGGCCTACCACCAGGACTACTTCCTGAACAACCCGAACCAGGGCTACTGCGCCTTCGTGGTCGGACCCAAGGTCGAGAAGTTCCAGAAAACCTTCGCGTCGCGCGTCAAGGCCTGAGCGTTCTCCTTCAGGCCCCGCTTCCCGTGCACATCGCCAGCCCAGTCCCGACCCGGTCGATCGCGTCGACCCGCGCGATCGCCGTCGCGCTGGTGGTGGCGCTGTGGTTCGCGGGCACGCTGGGGCTGATCCACCGGACGCTGCACGTGCCCGGCCTGGCGCAGGCCCATGCGGCGGCTGCGCTGGCGGCGCACCCGGAGGGCGCGCACGAGCATGCGGCCCACGGCATCGGCGACCTGTTCGGCCATCACTCCGACGCCGAATGCCGGCTCTACGACCAGCTCTCGCACGGTTCGGGTGCGCCCGGGGTGCCGATGGTGGTGCTGCCGGTGCTGCTGCCCTCGGCCACCTTTGCCTACCTGCAGGGCGAGGCCATCGCCCGCTGGGTTGCGCTGTTCGACGCGCGCGGCCCGCCTTCCACTCGCTGAATCCCCCTGTGTTCCGGTTGCTGCTCCGCGCCTTGCGGATGGCGGCGATCGCCCCTTGGTTCAACGAGTGTTCATCATGATTCCCAATTTCCGTCGCAACGCCATCGGCGCTGCCGTTCTTTCGCTGGCCTCCTTCGCGGCCATGGCCCAGGCCCAGCCCCAACCGGTACTCCGGGCGCAGCCCGCCGAAGCGGCCGCGTCGGCCCTGCCAGAGATCGCCGTCACCGGCAATCCGCTGGGCGCGAGCGAACTGATCGCGCCCACCACCACGCTCTCGGGCGACAGGCTCCTGATGCGCTCCGAATCGACGCTGGGGCAAACGCTCGACAACCTGCCCGGCGTGAGCAGCAGCTACTTCGGCCCCAACGCCAGCCGGCCGATCATTCGCGGGCTGGACGGCGACCGCATCCGCATCCTGCAAAACGGCGGCGGCGCGCCCGACGCCTCGTCGCTGAGCTACGACCATGCGGTGCCGATGGACGCGCTGGTCACCGAACGCGTCGAGGTGCTGCGCGGCCCGTCGGCGCTGCAGTACGGCGGCAGCGCGGTGGGCGGCGTGGTCAACGTGATCGACAACCGCATTCCGAGCGAGCCGATCAACGGCTTCGGCGGTCGCGCCGACCTGGGCTTTTCCACCGGCAACAAGGAGAAGAACGGCGGCGTGGTGCTCGAAGGCGGCAACGACCGCTTCGCGCTGCACGTCGATGCGTTCAACCGCGACTCCAAGGATGTCTCGGTGCCCATCGACCTGGAATGCAGCAAGCCCGGCCGGCCCTGGCTTGCGCGCAAGATCTGCAATTCGGCCAACGAGGCGCATGGCGGCGCGATCGGCGGCACGCTGTTCTTCGACCAGGGCTGGATCGGCGCCTCCGCCAGCACCTATCGCAGCACCTACGGCACGGTGGCCGAGGACGAAGTGACCATCGGCATGAAGTCCGACCGCCAGGCGATCGAAGGCGAGTGGCGCCCGGGCGGCTTCATCAGCAGCATCCACGCCAAGGCCAGCCACACCAACTACCGCCACACCGAGTACGAAGGCGCCGAGGCCGGCACCACCTTCTCGAACATGAGCAACGACCTGCGCATCGAGGCGCGCCACCAGAAGATCGGCAACTTCGAGGGCCTGGTCGGCTTCGCGAGCGAGAGCAACCGTTTTGCCGCGGACGGCGCAGAAGCCTTTGCGCCGCACAGCCGCACGCGCTCCAATGCGTTGTTCCTGTACGAGGAACTCGGCACCTCCTGGGGCCGGCTGAGCTTTGGCGCGCGCACCGAGAAGGTCCGCGTCACGTCGCTCGGCTATCCGGACGACCCGACCGTGACGCGCTTTGCCATTGGCGAGCGCACGTTCAACCCGCACAGCGCGGCCGTGGGCGCGCTCGTCAATCTCACGCCGCAGTGGCAGCTCACCTCGAACCTGGCCTACACCGAGCGGGCACCGAAGGACTACGAGCTGCTCGCCAACGGCCCGCACGTGGCAACGGCGGCCTGGGAGGTCGGCAATCCGAACCTCGAGAAGGAAAAGTCGGTCGGCTTCGACGTCGGCGCGCAATGGAAGTCGGGTGCCAACACGGCCCGCGTCAATGCCTACGTCACACGCTTTCGCAACTACATCGGCCTGACGGCATCGGGCCGCACGCTCGACGAAGAAGGCCAGGTGGTGACCGACCCCGAAGCCACCGACACGCTGGCCGAGTACCTCTACAGCGGCGTGCGCGCGCGCTTCACAGGCATCGAGGCGAGCGGCAACCTGCGCCTGCTGGGCACCGACGGTTTCGGGCGGCTGGCCGATGCCTCGACGCTCGACCTCGAATGGCGCGGCGACGTGGTGCGTGCCAAGAATCTCGACACCGGCGAGCCGCTGCCGCGCATCGCGCCCTTCCGCGCGGGCGCGACGCTGGCCTATGGCAACGGCCCCTGGAGCGCACGCTTCGGCTTCGACTACAACGCGGCGCAGCGCCACGTGCCGAGCATCGGCGCGCGCGAAACCGATGCCTACACGTTGTGGAATGCCTCGATCGCCTATCGCATGAAGGTGCAGCGCGCCAACCTCACCTGGTATGCGCGCATCGACAACATCACGAACAAGCTGGCCTACAGCCCGACCTCGATCCTGACGACGACGGTGTACCCGAACGCGCCGCTGCCCGGACGCTCGCTGAAGGTCGGGTTGCGCGTGACCTTCTGAACGAACCCGCCGGCGTTGCCTGCAGGCAAGAGGCTATCCTCGGCGGGTGAATTCGTTCGTCATCTCTTCGCTGCTGCCGGTCGTCGTCCTGATCGCGGCAGGCTACCTGGCCGGCCGGCGCCGCTGGATCGGCGGCAACGCCGTCAAGGACCTTTCCAACCTGATCTTCCTGCTGCTTGCGCCGGCGCTGCTTTTCCGCGCGATGAGCACGGTGCACGTGCAGGAGCTGAGCCTGAAGCCGGTGGCGGCCTATTTCATTGCCTCGGGTCTGCTGTTCGCGGGCACGCTGGCGCTGCGCGGCTTCAACCGCACGGCAGCCGTCATTGCGCTGGCCAACACCTACAGCAACACGGTGATGATCGGCATCGTGCTGGTTGGCCTGGCCTATGGCGAGCAGGGCATGGTGGTGCTGCTCACGCTGATCTCGCTGCATTCGCTGGTGCTATTGACCAGCGCCACGGTCGTGCTCGAGCTGGCCGTGGCGCGCGAGCATGCGCAGCGGGAAGGTCACGAACAGCGCCCCATGGCGCGCACCGTGTTGCGCGCACTGCGCAACGCCATCATCCACCCGGTGCCGATGCCGATCATCGCCGGGCTGCTGTTCGCGCAGACCGGGCTTGCGATGCCCGGTTTCCTCGACAAGCCGATCCTGCTGCTCGGCCAGGCCTTCGGTCCGGTGGCGCTGGTGATGGTGGGCATCACGCTCGCGCTGACGCCCGTCGGGCGGCACTGGCGCGAAGCGACGGTGCAGGCGCTGGTGAAGAACCTGCTGCATCCGCTGCTGGTGGCCGGCATCGGCTGGCTGCTGGGCGTGCGCGGCATACCGCTCACCGTGATGGTGGTGGCGGCGGCGCTGCCGATTGGCGCCAACGTCTTTCTCTTTTCGCAGCGCTACCGTACATCGGAAGACCTGGTCACGGCCAGCGTCGCGGTGTCGACGGTGCTCGCGCTCGCGACCCTGACGCTGGTCATGACCCTGGTGCAGTGGCTGCCTTGAGGCTTCCATAGCGCGGGCAGGACTAGGCCATTCGGCAGGGTGGCCATTTGGCGAGATGGCGGGCGGCGCCTCTCGTTCTACATTTGCCCGCTGATGATTTACCAGCTGCGGTCTTCGCCGTTTTCCGCCATGGCGCCGATTGCGATGGTGATCGCGCTGTGCGGCGGCGCCATGCCGGCGGCCGCCGATACGAAGCCGTGCCGAACGCCCTGCCTTTCAGCCGCCGTGCCGCGCGAGCCGGCGCCGGCCCCGTCGGCTGCGGCCAGCCCGGTGCAGCCGAAGCCGGCGCCCGCTCCGGCTTCGAAGCCGAGCGCCAGGCCGAAGCCGCAGGCGATTGCCGTGGCCGCGCCGCAGCCGCTGGAAGCGGAGAAGGCCCCGGCCCCGAAAAGGCCGCCGCCCTCCAGGCGCTGCAGCGAAATCAACATGCGCGCAGCGGTGGGGGAGCCGCTGTCGGACGAAGACATGAAGATCCTGAGGAGCCAATGCTGATGACGAAGACCACCCACCCGATCCGCACGGCCATGCGCGTGCTGGCGCTGTCGTGCGCCGCGCTGCTTTGCGCCGCCTGCGCGCACCGGCCGGCGCCGGGCAATGCCATGCCTTTCGAGCAGGCCGTCAACCAGGCGGTGGACGACCTGATCGTGCAGACGCAGAAGCTGCCGGCCTTCCTGGCCAAGGTGGAGTCGTCGATCAAGCAGAGCCGCATCGTGATCGACCCGCTGCTCGAGGGCGCGAGCGGCCAGCAGACCGAGGTCACGCGCGTGGCCGAGCAGCGCATCGTGCAGCGCATGCAGTCGCAGTTCAAGCAGTTCACCGTCACGCCCTTCAACAACACCGAGATCGAGCGCGCGCAGTACGTGCTCAACGGCACGCTGGTGCGCGACAAGGATTCGGCCGACGGGCGCTACCGGCTGAACCTGGCGCTGACCGAGATCAGGAGCGGCATGGTCATCGCGCAATCGGTGGCGCGCATCAGCGACGCGACGCTCGACACGCGGCCCACGGCCTTCTTTCGCGACAGCCCGGTGAACGGCAAGGACCGTGGCGTGGAAGGCTACATCCGCACCGCCGAAACGCAGCCCGGGCAAGCCGCCGATGCGCTGTACCTGGAGCGCCTGCCCACGTCGACCGTGCTGCAGGAGGCCACTGCCGCCTACGAGGCCGGCCGAATGAGCGAGGCGCTCAGCCGCTACGAGGCCGCTTCGCGCCGGCCCGACGGCCAGCAGCTGCGCATCTACAGCGGCCTGTATCTCACGCAGGCCCAGCTCGGCCGGACGGCCGACGCGGAGAAGACCTTCGGCACCCTGGCGCGGCTCGGGCTCGAAACCAACAACCTGAGCGTGAAGTTCCTGTTCAAGCCCGGCTCGACCGATTTCCTGGCCGACCCGAAGATCAGCGCCGCCTATCCGATGTGGCTGCGGCAGATCGCGCGCCAGGCGGCGCAGATCGACTCCTGCGTGGTGGTCACAGGCCACACCAGCCGCACCGGTTCGGAATCGGTCAACGAGCGCCTGTCGCTGCAGCGCGCGCTCAGCGTGAAGACCCGGCTGGTGGGCGAGGCGCCGCCGCTGTCGAAGAAGCTGCGCGAATCCGGCATGGGATTCCGCGAGAACATCGTGGGTACGGGCGCCGACGATGCGAGCGATGCACTCGACCGCCGGGTCGAGTTCAAAGTGGCACCCTGCGAGGCTTGACCCACCCCCGTAGCAGCTCACTTCGTGTAGCCGCCTCCCCCTCAAGGGGGCAACACCAGCGGCCCGGCCAAGCCGGTTCCGCGGTGTTCCGCGAAAAAGCCGGGGAAGCTCAGGGGGCCAGGCGTTCACGCACCCAGGCGGCGCCTTCGAGCCGGTAGCGCAGCCGGTCGTGCAGGCGGCTCTTGCGGCCCTGCCAGAATTCCCAGCGGTCCGGCACGAGCCGATAGCCGCCCCAGTGCGGCGGGCGCGGCGGCGAGAGCAGGTGTTTGGCGGCTGCCACGGCCGCGTTCTTGACCAGCACGTCGCGGCCGCTGATCACTTCGCTCTGCGGGCTGGCCCAGGCGCCGATGCGCGAATCGAGCGGGCGGCTCGCAAAGTAGGCGTCGCTCTCCTGTGCGCTTGCCTTTTCCACGCGGCCCTCGATACGCACCACGCGTTCGAGCTCGACCCAGTGGAACTGCAAGGCCGCGTACGGGTTGCCCGAAAGTTCGCGGCCCTTGCGGCTTTCGTAGTTGGTGTACCAGACGATGCCGCGCGCGTCATAGCCCTTGATGAGCACGATGCGGCTCGAAGGCCGCAGGTCGCCGCCCACGGTGCACAGGGTCATGGCGTTGGGCTCGGGCACCTGCGCGTCGATGGCTTCGCCGAGCCAGCGCTCGAATTGCTTCTGCGGATCTTCGGCGCTGTGGGATTCGCCGAGTTCGGCGCGCTCGTAGCTCTTTCGCAGCGCGGCCAGCGCTTCGCTGGTGGGAGGGGAAGAGGAAGAACTCATGCCGGCATTGTTGCGCATGCGCCGCCGCCGCAAGGCACCGCGGGCATTCCGCGCACATACTCGCCGCATGGCGACAAAGGCGAATTCTCCCTGCGTGATCGTGCTGGCCTCGGGCCGCGGCGAGCGCTTCATCGCGGCCGGTGGCACCGGCCCCAAGCTGCAGGCGCTGCTGGCAGGCACGCCGCTGCTCGAACGCACGCTGGACGCGGTGCGCGCGAGCGGCCTGCCGTGGCGGCTCGAAGACGCCGGCCATCCGGGCATGGGCGACTCGATTGCCGCCGCGGTGCGCGCCACGCCGGATGCCGCCGGCTGGCTCATTCTTCCGGGCGACCTGCCGCTGGTGCGTCCCGAGACGCTGCGGGCCGTGGCCGGCGCGCTAACCGGCCGGGTGCGCGCGGTGCAGCCGCAATACAGGGGGGAGAGCGGCCATCCGGTCGGCTTTTCGGCCGGCTGCGGCGCGCAGCTCGCGGCGCTGAAGGGGCCTCTGGGCGCATCCTCCATCCTGAAGGCGATGCGCGCCATCGATGCCGTGGCAGACCTCGTGGTGGACGACGTGGGCATCGTGACCGACGTCGACACGCCCGAGGCCCTGGCCGCTGCCGAGGCGCTCTGGCTGGCGCGTTTTTCGGGCTAGCCGCTCAGCGCCGCGCGATCACCGCGCAGGCGGTGCGCGGGCCGGAGTTGCCGGCCGGCTGGGTGGTGAAATCGTCGCGGTCGCGGTGCACCACGAGCGCGCGGCCCACCACGTTGTTGGCGGCGCCTTCGGTCAGCGAGATCGTGTGCACGTCGACGCTGAAACGCGCCACGCCGTTCGCATCGGCCACCAGGCTCGGCAGTTCGCCGGCATGGCTGCCCGGTGCGCTGAACTTGCCGTGCGTGCCGCCGGTCGGGTTGAAGTGGCCGCCCGAGGCGTTGCCGTTGTCGCCGCAATCGCCCTTTTCATGGATGTGGAAACCGTGCTCGCTGCCTGGCACGAAGCCGCGCACCTCGCCGGCCACGCGCACGCCATGGTCCAGCGCGGTGAAGGTCACCGTGCCGCGCGTGGGGTTGGGCGAGATCGCCGCGGTGGGCATCAGTTCGGCGGCCGCGCTCGGCTTGCCGCCCATCATGCTGCCGCAGGCCGAAAGCAGGGCGCTGGCGAGAAGGGCGGTGCCGGTGGCGGCGAGAAGGCGATGGTTCATGGTTTTTCCTTGGACGGTCCGGAGGATTGTTGGGGAAGGGAAGAAGAAGGAGATTTGTCCGGAGACCCTGGAACATATACCGGAGCCGGCGGCATCCCGCAATCGGCCGCCGCCCCGGCCGCTGCCTGGCGTTCCTGTTCCTGCTGCCGCTCCTGGGCCAGCGCAACCAGCCGTGCCAGGGCCGCATCGTGGATCGAGTGGCGACGCAGCTCCAGCAGGGTCTGGCGCGCGTAGTCGAGCGAACTGCCGTAGCGGCCGACGGCATGCGTGAAGATGTGGCGGTAGCGCTCGTCGCTGAGTTCGCCGGTGAAGTTGGGGCTGCGCCTCGAAAGCGTGAAGGCGAGCGCGCGCACGGGGCCTTCGGGCGTGGTGCACTTGAGCCACCTGGGGTCGTACACGCCGGTGGGCATTTCGCGCAGCCAGAGCCTGCGAAGCGTGTCGAGCCCGTGCGCCGACGGCACCCGGAACACCATGCCGCGGCAGCTGCCGCCCGACAACAGGCCGAAGACGAGACCGGGCGTCTGGACGCTGCCGCGGTTGATGCGGCTCCACATCTTGAGCGCGCGATGCCAGCCATGCACCCAGGCCGGCCGGCGCTCCGCAAAATCGAACTCGGGGCGCCAGATCAGCGACCCGTAGCCGAAGAGCCACAGGTCGTCACGCCCGCCCCAGTCGGCAATGGCCTGTTCAAGCATGGGCTGCGGGTCGCGCAGCGGCCTGGGCAGCGGGTCCAGGCCCGGCGGTCCGGGATCGGGTGCGGGGCCGGAGGGGCCGCCGCCTACAATTTCGCGATCATGGTTCACCGCACCATTATTTACCGACCTCTTTCTTCCTACGGAGTACGACCCCTCATGAGCGACGACGACAGCCAGCAAAACTTCATCCTCGGATTTCTCCTGGCATTGATTGCGCTGGTGATTTTCTTCGTGCTGGGCATCGTGCTCTGGCACAAGAGCCATGGCGCGGCGCCGGCGGCCATGCCCGCTGTCGCAGTGGCTGCGGTGGCCGCAGGGCCGGCCACCAACACCACGGTGGCCGAAGTGACCGAGACGGTGACGGTCGTCATTCCCGACGGTGCCAGCATCCGCGTGGCCGACGGCGTGGTGAACTTCTATTTCGCCACCGGCAGCGCCGACCTGGCGCCCGGCGCGGCGGAGGCGCTGGCCGCCGTCATCAAGGGCGTGGAGAGCGGCCGAAAGGCCGTGGTCTCGGGCTTCCATGACACCACGGGCGACGCGGCCATGAACGAGCAGCTCGCGAAGAAGCGCGCCGAAACAGTCCGTGACGTGCTGGTGGGCCTGGGCGTGCCGGCCGACAAGGTCGACCTGCAGCGGCCCGCCATCACCGCGGGCTCGGGCAACGATGCCCAGGCGCGGCGCGTGGAAGTCAAGCTGGTCGACTGAGCCGGCAGCGGGCCGCACCGAGTCCGCCAATCCGTATTGCCGGGGTGCGGATTTCCATCGGCCTCGGTCGCAGGGTCTTGGTACCATTGACTTCCACGTCGAAGGTCGCAAAAGCGACAGTGGCCAGATGCCGGCAGCGCGACCGCAACCATCCCCATGAGCACACATCCCACCGTCCTTGACGTCACTGATCGCATTCGCGAGCGCAGCCAGGGGCCGCGCAGCGCGTACCTCCGGCGGCTGGCGGAAATCCGCAACCGCGACCGGGGCTCCGACCGCATGGGCTGCGCCAACGTCGCGCACGCCGTGGCCGGCATCCCGGCCAACGACAAGTTCAAGGTGGTGACGGAGCGCGCGCCCAACATCGGCATCGTCACCGCCTACAACGACATGCTCTCGGCCCACGCGCCGTACCAGGGCTACCCCGACATCATCAAACAGGAGGCGCGCAGCCTCGGCGCCACCGCGCAGGTGGCCGGCGGCGTACCCGCCATGTGCGACGGCGTGACCCAGGGCACGCCCGGCATGGAGCTGAGCCTGTTCAGCCGCGACGTGATCGCCATGGGCACCGCGATCGCGCTCACGCACGACATGTTCGACGGCGCGCTGCTGCTGGGCGTGTGCGACAAGATCGTGCCGGGCCTCTTGATCGGCGCGCTGCATTTCGGGCACCTGCCCACGGTGTTCGTGCCAGCCGGCCCCATGCCCTCGGGCCTGTCGAACGGCGAGAAGTCGAAGGTGCGCGAGCAGGCGGCGCAAGGCCTGGTCGGCCGGCAGGGCCTGCTCGACGCCGAGATGGCGGCCTACCACACCATGGGCACCTGCACCTTCTACGGCACGGCCAACAGCAACCAGATGCTGCTCGAGGCCATGGGCCTGCACGTGCCGGGCACCGCCTTCATCCAGCCCGGCGACGTGATGCGCGAGACGCTCACGCGCGAGGCCGTGCGCACGGTGCTGGGCCGTGCGGGCGAGGCGAAATTCAATTGCCCGCCCATCGGCGAAATGGTCGACGAGCGCTGCATCGTCAATGCCATGGTGGCGCTGCTGGCCACCGGCGGCTCCACCAACCACCTGATCCACTGGGTGGCCGTGGCGCGCTCGGCCGGCATCGTGATCGACTGGGACGACTTCTCCCGGCTCTCCGACGTGATTCCGCTGCTGACGCGCGTCTATCCCAACGGCAGCGCCGACGTGAACGCGTTCCAGGCCGCGGGCGGCCCGGGCTTCGTGATCGGCGAGCTGCTCGACGCCGGCCTGATGCACGCCGACGTGCTGACCGTGCGTGCCGGCGGCATCCGCGAGTTCGCGAGCATTCCGTCCCTTGCGGACGACAGCCGCCTGGTCTGGACTTCCGCCGCGCCTTCCAAGGATGAAGCCATCGCGCGGCCGGTGGAGAATCCCTTCAGCGCCACCGGCGGCCTGAAGCTGCTCAATGGCAACCTGGGGCGCAGCGTGATCAAGGTGTCCTCGGTGCCCGACGACCGCCACGTGATCGAGGCGCCGGCGCGCGTCTTCGATTCGCAGGCCGCGCTGCACCAGGCCTTCACCGCCGGCGAGCTCGAACGCGACGTGGTCTGCGTGGTGCGCTGGCAGGGACCGCAGGCCAATGGCATGCCCGAGCTGCACAAGCTCACGCCGCCGCTGTCGGTGCTGCAGGGCAAGGGCTTTCGCGTGGCGCTGGTCACCGACGGCCGCATGAGCGGCGCCTCGGGCAAGATCCCGGCCGCCATCCATGTTTCTCCGGAAGCCGCCGCGGGCGGCCCGCTCGCCAAGGTGCGCGATGGCGACGTCGTGCGCCTGGACGCCGTGGCGGGCACACTGGCGGTGCTGGTGCCCGACGACGAATGGGCCGAGCGCGAGATCGCGAAGCTGCCCGAGGCCAAGCGCATCGCCGACGGCCACGGCCTGGGCCGCGAACTGTTCGCGGGCATGCGGCGCAACGCGCTGACGGCGGAAGAGGGCGCATGCTCGTGGCTGTGAACAATGGAGCAATGAAATGACAGACAAACTCACCGCACTCGAGGTCATGCGCGATGCACCGGTCATTCCGGTGATCGTGCTGCACGACGTGAAACATGCCATTCCACTGGCGCGCGCGCTGGTGGCCGGCGGCATCCGCATGCTCGAGGTCACCCTGCGCACGCCGCAGGCGCTCGAATGCATCGAGGCCATTGCCAGGGACGTGCCCGAGGCCGTGGCCGGCGCGGGCACCATCCGCAGCGCGGCCGACGCGCAGGCCTCTGCGCTGGCCGGCGCGAAGTTCGGCGTGAGCCCGGGCTATACGCGCGCGGTCGGCAAGGCCTGCCACGACCTCGGCCTGCCGCTTTTGCCCGGCGTGGCCACCGGCAGCGAGATCATGACGGCGCAGGAAGACGGCTACACCGAACTCAAGTTCTTTCCCGCGCTGCAGGCGGGCGGCATCCCCATGCTGAAGGCGTGGCAGGGCCCGTTCGGCGACGTGACCTTCTGCCCGACCGGCGGCATCCATGCAGACAACGCGGCCGAGTTCCTTGCGCTCTCGAACGTGGCCTGCGTGGGCGGCTCGTGGATCGTGCCGGCCGACGCCATCCGCAACGGCGACTGGGCGCGCATCGAACAGCTCGCGCGCGCGGCGAGCCAACTCGCACGCTGAGCCGATCATGCGTGCGGATTTCGACGCCAGTGACCTGAAGGTCATTGCCTTCGACGTTTTCGGCACCGTGGTCGACTGGCACAGCGGCATCGCCGCCGAGGCCGAGCGCGCATTGCCGGGCGTCGATGGCGCCGCCTTTGCGCTCGCCTGGCGCGCGGGCTACCAGCCTGCCATGAAATCCGTGATGGAGCGCATCGCGGCGGGCGAGGGCGGCTTCACGCTGCTCGACGAGCTGCACCTGAGCATGCTCGAACAGGTGCTGCACGACTTCAGCCTGGCCGACCGGCTCGATGCCGCTGCCAAGCGCGAACTGAGCCGGGCCTGGCACCGCCTGCCCGCATGGCCCGATGCGGTGGAGGGACTCACGCGCCTCAAGAAGAAATTCACCATCTGCACGCTCTCCAACGGCAACATCGGCCTGCTGACCGAAATGGCCAAGCGTGCCGGCCTGCCCTGGGACTGCGTGCTGTCGGCCGAGGTGTTCAAGGCCTACAAGCCCGATCCGCGCACCTACCTCGGCGTGGCGGGCGTATTCGACGCAACGCCCGGGCAAGTGATGCTCGCGGCGGCGCACCACGACGATCTGGCGGCGGCGCGCACCTGCGGCCTCAAGACCGCCTACATCGAGCGGCCCCATGAATTCGGCCGCACCCAGCCGAAGGACGTTTCGCCGAATCCGGACAACAACCTGCACGCGCGCAACATCAGGCAGTTGGCCGACCTGCTGGGCTGCTGAACCGCCGGCTTGCCGCCATCCGCGTGCGGCGCAATCACCTGGCCCTGGCCGCGCTGAACGATTTCGCGGACTTGATCATTCCCCGCATCATCTGCGTGAGCGGGAATTCCACGAACCTGTAGACCATGTGCGAAGCCCAGATCGACGCGATACAGATCGCAACGGAAATGGCAAGGATCTGAGGCACCGAGGTGAAGCCGAGCAATTTGACCGTGAGAGGGATGGCCACCAGGATGAACGGGTGAAACAGGTACAGCGAGTAGGAGCTGTCCCCAATGGCCAGTATCACGCGCAGCCTGGCCCAGAACGATCCGAGCGATATCAACCCGAAGAAGATCATTGCGGAGGGAATTGCCAGCGCAAATCCCCGGAGTTCGCTGCTGCCAAGGCCTTCCGAAATTGCCAGGTGCGCAAGAAAAGCCCCGGCGGCCATCAAGACGATGGACACCGGCGTGCTCTGCCGGATCAGCCCTTTCTTGAACGCGACGCCAATGGCCACGCCGAATGCGAACTCCAGGAACAATGAAAAATTCATGACCTTGTAGTCGAGGCCGGAAAGCAATCCAATGAACGATGCGGCGACCAATGCCAGGCACGCGAGATAGGCGTTCTTCGGCTTTGCGGTCGGCAGCGCGACCAGCGCCCACAAGCCGTAGAAAATGATTTCGTAGGTGAGCGTCCATCCGTTGTTGACCAGGTACGGGGCGGACGTGGGCCACAAAAAGAACGACGCGGCAATATCGGTGGGCTCTTGGGCATTGCTGTTGATCAGCTTCGGCGCAAGGATGAAGACCACCAGGGCCAGCAAGGACAGCCCCCAATAAAGGGGAAACACCCGGATGATCCGCTTCTCCATGAATTCCACGTGGGTCATGGTCTTGTTGGCCGTGACAAAGTAGATGATGAAGCCGCTGATCATGAAGAAGATATCGACCCCGATGATCCCGAAATCGAACAACGGAATGGCGCCGCCGGAAAGCGCATGGGCTTTCTGCGCCGCGTGATGAATCACGACCAGCAGCGCGGCAATGCCTCTGCCGGCCTGAATGGATTCGACGTACTGTGGCTGGTTCACCGCAATGGATTGGGATTTCACGAAATTCGATCCTGACGGGTGGTGGGGCGGACAAAAAGCGGGTTGCTTGAAATTGCGGCGGCAGCCTGCCTGCGCCGCAGCAGCAGCCTTTTTTCGGCCAGCTCGGTTTTCTGCGCCAGCGCCATGGCCGAAAAGACGAGCGGACTCACGATGGCGAAGTGGCGGGCAAACGAGCCGAAGTCGGGCTCGAACACCCCCTCGATGATGAGGAAGGACAAAGGCGCAAGGGCGACCTTGCCGGCCTGGATCAGGTTCTTGTTGCCCGACTTCGCGCCCTCGACGACAACCTTCACCATCCATATGAACGTGAAAGGCATGATCGAGATGAACGCCAATTGGCTGACCGACCCGAAGCGCAGAAGCTCGAGCGGAAAAGCCAGGCGGAAGAACGTGATCGTGGCGTTGAGCGCCTGCAGCAGGGCATTGTCGGAAGCGATGACCGCCTCGATGACCGTCCGCGATCCTTCGGCGCCGACTTCCCGGTTCTCGTTGACCGTTGCGCGGGCAAAGTCCAGGGTGACGCCGAGTGCGATCTGGAAGGTCAGCGCGAGCGCGATATAGACCACGACGATGATGACCAGAAGCCTGAATACGGTGAGTTGCTTTCTTATCAGCCGCAGCCCGAGCCAGACCGCGCTGACCAGCAGCCAGTACTTTCTGACCACCCAGCCGTAGATCGTCGACGACAGGAACCACGTCAGCCCGAACCCGCTGTGCTGCGCTGCCATGACCGAGAGCAGAACCACGCAGGCCGACAGCATGTCCTTCGAAAGAACCGAAAGGAAAATGGCCCTGATGAATCCCCATCCGAGCGATACGAAAAAGACGCCAAGGGGAATTCTGCTGAATTGGAGTATCGGTATGACGGTCAGCGTGACGCTCAGAAACGCGCCGGCAATGGGCGCCGTCTTGGCGCTGAGCCCGGCCGACTCCAGCAGGAATGCGCTGCAGGCGTAGGAGTTTCTTTCCTCGATCGTGGTGGAGGTGAGCTGGCACAAATCGGCGCCGAAGAAACTCAATAGCGTTTCTTCATCCGGAAAATTCTGGGCCGCCGTGTCGTGGTAGAGAAACGGAATCACGCCGACGATCAAGGCGGAAAAGAAAAAGATGATCAGCGATATGGCCGGATCAATAGGCTTGCCGCGTATGCTCAGAATCGTCAATTTTCATTCCGCTTGGAAGGAAGCGCCCATGTAGAAGATAGTTCAAGGAGTAAGGAGCATTCGGCGCCGCGTCCGAATGGACGATCTTGCTGAACTGTGAAGCTCTTTGATCGCGATTCCGGGTATCAGAATGTGATGCGTCCTGCATCAGCACTACCCCTTGAAAATACCAGCAAAGAATATGCCGATCGCCTTTAAAAGGTGATCATTTGTATCCTCAATTCAGCGGCCGTGAAGCGCTGGGGGCGGCGCCGGGCGCCGGCGCCGCGGTGGGCCTGGCTAGGACGCGCGCAGGGCGTCCGAACCGGCGGGGCCGCCGTCGCCGGAAGCCTTTGCCTTGTCCTGGATGAGCTCGATCTTGTAGCCGTCGGGATCGGTCACGAAGGCGATCACGGTGGTGCCGCCTTTCACGGGGCCGGCTTCGCGCGTGACGTTGCCGCCGGCGGCCTTGATCTTTTCGCAGGCCGCGTAGGCGTCGGGCACGCCGAGCGCGATGTGGCCGTAGGCCGTGCCGAGTTCGTAGCTTTCGGTGCCCCAGTTGTAGGTGAGCTCGATCTCGGCCTGCCCGGGGTTGCCGCCGCCATAGCCGAGGAAGGCGAGGCTGTATTTGTACTCGGGGTTCTCCGAGGTGCGCAGCAGGCTCATGCCAAGGACCTGGGTGTAGAAGTCGATCGAACGCTGGAGGTTGCCGACGCGCAGCATGGTGTGGAGAAGTCGCATCTCGTGGGATCTCTGTTGTTGCGGGGGAAGAATTCCATTGTCGGCGCTAGGCGAGCGCAAGCAAGTGCGCCTCGTGCTTGCGCAGGAATTCGCGCAGGTGCTGCGGATACTCCGGCACCACCGCGCTCTGCACGCTCGGCCGCGCCGCCAGTGCCTTGCGCCAGGCATTCACCTTGGGCAGGGCATCGAAGATGTGCGAGTTGCTGATTTCGTCGAAGACCTCGAAGTAGCGAAAGATCGGCGCGAACACCGCATCGACCAGGCTGAAGTTTTCGCCTGCAAAGTAGGGGCCGGTGCCCAGCGCGGCTTCCACGCGCTCGAACTTGGCGGCAAGGGCCAGGCGCTTCTGCTCGAACACTTCGGCGTCACGCGTGGTTTCGTAGCCCCACAGGTCGCCCAGGATGGCCGAGCCGAACTCCATCCACGCGCGATGCTCGGCGCGGGTGAGCGGATCTTCGGGATGAAGGCGCGGGCCGGGCTGGGTCTCTTCGAGGTATTCGCAGATCACGTTGCTTTCGAACAGCACCGCCTCGCTGCCGTCGGGGCGCTGGAGCCGCAGCAGCGGCACCTTGCCCAGTGGCGAGATGGCAATGAACCAGTCCGGCTTGTTCGCAAGGTCGATCACCACGCGCTCGAAGGGCACGTTCTTTTCGGCCAGCGCGATGGCGGCGCGCTGCACATAGGGGCACAGCAGGTGGCTGACGAGGGTGAGGGGCTTGTTGGACATGGCGTGGGCGCTCCGGAAAAGTTGCAGTTGGGACCGCGGCAATTCTTGCGGCCCCGAACAACCTTTTCCCGAAAAGCCCATTCGCCGAACGGGCACCCTGTGCTATTTGGAGGTGTCCAGCCAGTGCGTGATGCGGCCGCCGTGCATCACGCCGATGCGGTCGGCCATGGCATGGGCCTCGGCCTCGTTGTGGGTGACCAGGATCGCGGTCTGCCCGGCGCGCTGGAGGATGCCGCGCACCTCGGCCGTGAGGCGCTCGCGTGTGCCGCCGTCGAGATTCGAGAACGGCTCGTCGAGCAGCAGCAGTTCGGGCGAAGGCGCCAGTGCGCGGGCGAGCGCGATGCGCTGCTGCTGGCCGCCCGAGAGCTCATGCGGAAAGCGCTCGCCAGCATCGGCCAGGCCCACCAGCGCCAGCATCTCGGCCACGCGCGCCTGCTGCTGCGCACGGCTCGAGCGGCGCAGGCCGAAGGCCACGTTCCGGCTGGCCGACAGATGGGGAAAGAGCGCGTACTCCTGGAACATCATGCCCACGCGCCGCTGCTCGGGCGGCAGGTGCGCCTGGGTGGAGGAGAGCAGCACGTCGCCGAGCCGGATGGCGCCGGCGCGCAGCGGCTCGAAGCCCGCGATCGCCCGCAACACCGTGGTCTTGCCGCAGCCCGAGGGGCCGAACAGGCAGGCAATCTCGCCGGCGCGCAGCGAAAGCGAGAAGTCGTTGACTACGGCATGCAGGCCGCGCGGCGTCTCGTAGGCGAGCTGGATCGATTCGATGGAAAGGGGGGAACTCATTGTGTCTCTGCGGCTGGCGTGCCCAGTTGGTTGCGCGCCAGCAGCATCACCGGCAGCAGGCCGGCCGCCACGATGGCGAGCGCCGCGATCGCGCCTTCTTCATACGTGCCGCGTGCGGCCTCGGCGTAGAGCCAGGTGGCCAGCGTGTCGAAATTGGCCGGCCGCAGCAGCAGCGTGGCCGGCAGTTCCTTCATTGCATCGACGAAGACCAGCAGCGCACCCGTGGCAATGGCGGGCTGCAGCAGCGGCAGGTGTACACGCCTGAGCGTGCCGCCGCTGGTTTCGCCCAGCAGCCGCGAAGCCTGCTCGATGGCGGGCGGAATGCGGGCGAGCCCGGCCTCGATGCCGCCGACCGGCATGGCGAGGAAGCGGATCGCGCAGGCCACCACCAGCACGATGCCCGCGCCCATGAGCGGCAGGCCCTGCAGGCCGAGCATGCCGGCCAGTGCGGCATCGAACGCGAGCGCCGGTGTGAGCAGGCCGATGGCGAGCACCGTGCCGGGCAGCGCATAGCCCAGCGTGGCCGCGCGCGCCTGCCACCGTGCGCGGTTCGGGCGCGGTCCCTGGCTGCGCGTGGCCCATGCCACCACCAGCCCCGCGGCCACGGCCGCCACCGTGACGCCGGCGGCCAGCGTGATCGTGTTGCCGAGGCTTGCCAGCAGGCCTTGCGACACGCCGCCGCCCTGGCGCAGCCGCTTGGCGCTTTCCCAGACCAGATAGAGGGCGGGCGCCACGAAGCCGATCAGCACCGGCAACGACGCCGTGGCGGTGGCGAGCCATGCGGCGCCGCCGTGCAGGCGCCGCGGCTGCATGGCGCGCATGCGCTGCGCCGAGCCGAAGCGCTGGTGCCGGCGCCCGTTGCGCTCGAGCCAGACCAGCGCGACCACCACGAGCAGCATGGCGCAGGCGATCTGCGCCGCACCGGCCAGGTCGGAGCGCGTGATCCAGGTGGTGTAGACCGCCACCGTAAGCGTGTTCACGCCCAGGAATTCGGAGGCGCCGATGTCGTTGAGCGTTTCGAGCAGCGCCAGGCTCAGGCCCACCGCGAGCGCCGGCCGGGCCAGCGGCAGCGCCACGCGAAAGAAGGCGCCGCGCCGGCTTTCGCCCAGCGTGCGCGCTGCTTCCATCAGGTGCGCGGGCTGCGTCATGAACATGGCGCGCGCGGTCATGTAGACGTAGGGGTAGAGCACGAAGCCGAGCACGAAGATCGCACCCGGCATCGAGCGCAGGTCAGGCAGGCGGAACTGGCGCGGGCTGTCGAAGCCCAGTGCCCAGCGGATCGCACCCTGCACCGGACCGATCGGATGCAGCAGGTCCAGGTAGGCAAAGGCGACGATGTAGGTCGGCATTGCGAGCGGCAGCAGCAGCGCCCAGTTCAGCACGCTGCGCCCCGGAAAGTCGCAGGCCGTCACGAGCCATGCGTAGCCGGTGCCGATCAGCAGCACCAGTGTGCCCACGCCCATGAGAAGCAAGGCCGTGTTGAGCGCGGCCTGCGGCAGCACGTGCGCAAACAGCGGCCCCCAGTGCGCGACGCCCGAGCCGAAGGCGAGCCAGGCGAGCATGAGCACCGGCGCGAGCACGCCGACGGCGATGCCGAACGAGGCCCAGCGCCAGATCGGCCCCGCGGCCTGCAAACCGCCGAAGCTCATGCGAAACACAGGCCTTCCATTGCTCCCGTTCCTTCGGGAAACACCATGGAACCGGCTCTGCCGGGCCACTGGTGTTGCCCCCGGTAGGGGGAGGGAGAAGCGACACGAAGTGCGCGAAGCCTGGGGGCGAGCAACATTACAAGTCGAAACCGACCTTGTCGACCAAGGCGCTGGCCTGCTTGCGGTACTTGGCAATCTCGGTGAGCGGCAGCGGATCGACCTTCAGCTCGCCGATGGTCTCTCCGATGATCGGATCGAGCGCCACGCCCTTGCGCACCGGATACTCGTAGTTGGCCTGCGCGTAGAGCGACTGCGCCGATTCCGACACAAGGAACTCGAGCAGCTTGACCGCGTTGGCGCGCTGCGGCGCATTCTTGGCCACGGCCGCGCCGCTGATGTTGACGTGCGTGCCGCCCTTGGCGCCGGCAAAGGTCGGGCGCACTACCTTGATGGCGTCGCCCCACTTGCGCGCGTCGCTGCCTTCCTTGGCGCTCTTCATCTGGCCGACGTAGTAGGAGTTGGCCAGGCCGATGTCGCAGATGCCGCCCAGGATGTCGCGCGCCACGTCGCGGTCGCCGCCGGTGGCCTTGCGGGCCAGGTTGGCCTTGACGCCGCGCAGCCACTGCTCGGTCTTGGCCTCGCCGTCGTGCGCGATCATGGCCGCGATCAGCGCCGTGTTGTAGGGATGCTGGCCCGCGCGGATGCAGACCTTGCCCTTCCACTTGGGGTTGGCCAGGTCTTCGTAGCGGAAGCTGGTGATCGGCTGGTCCCTGTCGGCGTAGAGCACGCGCGCGCGCAGCGAGAGTGCGAACCACTGGCCGTCGGTGCCGCGCAGGTTGGCGGGCACGGCCGATTCGAGCGCGGCCGATTTCACCGGCTGCGTCACGCCGCCGTCGACCAGGTCCATCAGGTTGCCGATGTCCACCGTCATCAGCACGTCGGCCGGCGAGCGCGCGCCTTCGGCCTTGACCCGTTCGAGCAGGCCGTCCTTCACGAACACGGTGTTCACCTTGATCTTGCTCTGCGCGCTGAAGGCCGAGATCAGGGGCTGGATCAGCGCGGCTTCGCGCGTGGTGTAGAGCGTGAGCTCATCGTTGGCAGCGTGCGCGGGCAGGGCAGCGGCAGCCAGCCAGGCGGCGGTGACGCCGATCAGTGCGCGGGCGGCGCGGCCTTGGACGCCGGGGCGGTCGGTCATGAGGATCCTCCAGGTGCATAGACGTGTTGTGGAAAGTCATCGCAACCGGGACGGTGACGATGAGAATCATTATCACTGCCCTGGGGGCGGTTTTACGTCCTTGCACTTACATTGCTAATCCACCCATTGGCAAACCTGCGCCAGCGGCGCGCGCGAGGTGCGGAACCGGTTGGCGGGGTGCGACGGATCCTCGTAGCCGAACGCGATGCCGCAGACCACCTGGCGATCGTCCGGAATGTCGAACCAGCGATGCAGGAACTTCGAACGCGAGGCCACGGCCGCCTGGGCGATGCTGGCCACGCCCAGGCTGCGCGCCGCCAGCATGAAGTTGTTGACATAGGCGCCGCAGTCGAGCGCGCCGTAGGTGCCGAGCAGCGCCTCGGTGGTGACGAGGGCCACATGCGGTGCCCCGAAGAACCTGAAGTTCTCCTGCGCCTGCCGCTGCGAGGCCTCGCGGTCGCCGCGCGCCACGCCCACGCTTTCATACAGCTGGAAGCCGCAGTCGCGGCGGCGCTCGCGGTAGACACCGCGATATTCCGCCGGGGGGGCGATGTCGAATGCGGCATCGGCCGCGGCCTCGTCCGAATCGAAGGCTTGGCGCAGCCGTTCGGTGGCCGCGGCACTGGCCACGATCACCTGCCAGGGCTGCGAGTTGCACCACGAGGCGGTGCGCTGCGCCAGTTGCAGGATGGCATCGATCGTCTCGCGCGCGACGGGTTCGGCGAGGTAGCCGCGGCAGCTGTACCGCTCGGCGAGCAGGGCCTTGAGGGCCGACGCGAGCGCGGGGTCGTGGGGGATGGAGGAGGGCATGGGCTGCGGGCCGATCGATCAGCGCGGCGAGGGGGTTTCGAACACCAGGCAGGTGGTGGTGGCGTGCGCATACAGCGTGCCGTCGGGTCCCACGAGCCGCGCCTCTGCGGTGGCGAGCTGCCGGCCGCAATGGATCACCTTGCCCTCGGCGCGCACCCGCTGCACCTTGGGCGTGAGGCCCTTCACGTAGTTCACGCTGAGTTCGGCGGTGGTGTAGGCGCGCCCGGGCGGCATCATGGTGTGGACCGAGCAGCCCAGCGCCGAATCCAGCAGCGTGGCGACCCAGCCGCCGTGCACCGTGCCCAGCGGGTTCATGTGCTGCGCGAGCGGCGTGCCCTGGAACACGGCCCGGCCCGGGCTGACCTCCAGCAGGACGAAGTCGAGGGTCTTGGCGATGGCGGCAAAGGGGATTTCGGCGCGCAGCATCGCTTGCATCATTTCGAGCCCGGTCTTGCCGGCAATCTGCTCGGGGCGTGCCAAGCCAGGGCCCGGGCCCGCGTCCAGGCGCTGGACGATCTCGGCCTCCTGGGCGATCCAGGCGTCGAGGGTGGCATGCGGCTCGGTCATGAAAAAACTCCTTGATAGTTGTATATGCAATCATTGTAGCTACAATGAACGGCATGAACACCGCTCTGAAGCCTCCTCAGCTGAGGCCCCAAGGATGTACCAATTTCCGCCTGCGCCGGCTTTCCAGGCTGGCCTCGCGCTTCTATGACACGCATGTCGCGCCCAGCGGGCTCAAGACGACGCAGTATTCGCTGCTCTCACACGTGCTGCATTTCGGGCCGCTGCGCCCGGTCGACCTGGCGCGCGAGATGAACGTCGACGCCTCCACGCTCACGCGCAACCTCAAGCCGCTGCTGGCGGCGGGCTTCCTGGTGCAGACGGAGGGGCCCGATGCGCGCAGCCGCATGCTGGCGATCACCGACGCAGGCCGTGAAAAGCGAGCCGAGGCGCAGCGCCTGTGGCACGACGCGCAGCTGGCGCTCAACGACATCCTCGGCACCGAGCGCGTGCTGGCGCTGCATGCGCTGCTCGACGAGAGCCTGGAGCTGCTGCAGCGCGCCGGGCTGGGCGATGGGCAGCCGGAAGACGAAACGGGAGCCAGCGATGAATGAAACCGCTCTGCGGCGCCATGCGCTCTGGCTCGTGCTGCTGGCGGCCGCGGGCGCCTTCGCACTCACGATGGGGGTGCGCCAGACGATGGGGCTGTTCCTCTCGGCACTCAACACCTCGACCGCGCTCGGCATCGGCAGCATCAGCCTGGCGTTCGCATTCGGGCAGCTCTGGTGGGGGCTCACGCAGCCCTTCGCGGGCGCGGTGGCCGACCGCATCGGCACCGGCCGCGTGGTGTTCCTCGGCGTGCTGCTGGTTGCCATCGGCACCTTGATCACGCCGCTGATGACGAGCACGGCCGGCCTGATCTTCGCGATCGGCGTGCTGGCGGCCGGTGGTGCCGGCATGGCGGGCCCTTCGGTGTTGATGGCTGCGACCACGCGCCTGGTGCCGGCCGAGAAACGCGGCCTGGCCACCGGCTTGGTCAACGCTGGCGGCTCCTTCGGACAGTTCGCGATGGCGCCGATCGCCGTCGGTCTGACGGCCGCCGTAGGCTGGGCCGGCGCGATGCAGTGGCTTGGCGTGCTGGTGCTGCTGGCGCTGCCGGCCGCGTGGGTGCTCAAGGGCAACTCGAACGCAATGGCCGCGGCCTCGGCCGCCGCATCGGGCACGAAGCCGCTGAGTGCGCGCCAGGCCATCGGCCAGGCGCTCGCGACACCGAGCTACCGCTACCTGAGCCTGGGCTTCCTGGTCTGCGGCTTCCACGTCGCCTTCCTCGCCACGCACCTGCCCGGCGTTGTCGCGGCCTGCGGGCTGCCGGCCGAGGTCGGCGGCTGGGCGCTCGCGATGATCGGACTGTTCAACATCGTCGGCAGCCTGGCCATGGGTTGGGCCGTGGGGCGCTGGCGCATGAAGTCGCTGCTGTCGCTGGTCTATGCCACGCGCGGCATCGCCGTGCTGGTGTTCCTGCTGGCGCCGAAGACGACGGTGGTCATGCTGGTGTTCGCCGCCGTGATGGGCGTGACCTTTCTGTCGACCGTGCCGCCGACCGCCGGCCTGGTCGCCAAGATGTTCGGGCCGGCCAACATGGCGATGCTGTTCGGCATCGTGATGCTGGCGCACCAGGTCGGCGGCTTCCTGGGTGCATACCTGGGCGGCTACGTCTTCCAGGCCACGGGCAACTACGACATCGTCTGGTACATCGACATCGCACTCGCCGCGGGCGCCGCGCTGGTGCACCTGCCGATCCGCGAAGCGCGGCTGGCGCCTGCGAAGCTGGTGGCCGCATGAGCGGAGGACTCGATCCGCGCACGCGCATGCTGCTCGAGGCGCCGATCGTGGCGACCCTGCTGCGCCTGGCCGTTCCCAACGTGCTGGTGATGGTGGCTCAGGCCGCCGCCGGCCTGATCGAAACCTACTTCGTCGGCAAGCTGGGCACCGATGCGCTGGCCGGCATGGCACTGGTGTTTCCCATCGTCATGCTGATGCAGATGACCTCGGCCGGCGCCATGGGCGGCGGCATCGCCTCGGCCATCGCGCGGGCGCTGGGCGCGCGCCGCCGCGGCGACGCGGACGCACTGGTGTGGCATGCCATCGTCATCGCGCTCGGCTTCGGCGTGGCCTTCACGTTCGCCCTGTGGCTCGGCGGGCGCTGGCTCTACACGCTGATGGGCGGCACGGGCGCGGCGCTCGATGCGGCCATGGTGTATTCGAACTGGGTGTTCGCAGGCGCCGTGCTGGTCTGGCTTTTCAACTCGCTCGCCGCGGTGATTCGCGGCACCGGCAACATGGCGGTGCCGGCCAACGTCACCGTGATCGGCGTGCTGATGCTGGTGCCGCTGTCGCCGCTCTTGATCTTCGGCTGGGGCCCGATCCCCGGCATGGGCATCGCGGGCGGTGCGCTCGCGCTGCTGGTCTACTACGCCGCCGGCACGCTGGCGTTGTGGCTGTACCTGCGCTCGCCGCGCAGCCTGCTGCGGCCCGTGCTCGCGACGCTGCAGCTGCGCTGGCCGCTGTTCCGCGACATCCTGCGCGTCGGCGTGGTGGGCGCGGTGTCGACCGTCGCGACCAACCTCAGCATCGGCATCGCCACGGCGCTCTCGGGCCACTTCGGCGCCGGCGCGATCGCGGGCTACGGCACCGCCGCGCGGCTCGAATACCTGCTCGTCCCGCTCGTGTTCGGGCTCGGCGCGCCGCTGATCGCGATGGTGGGCACCTGCATGGGCGCGGGCCAGCGCGAGCGTGCATTGCGCGCGACCTGGGCCGGAGCAGCCATCGCCTTCGTGCTGGCCGAAGCCGTCGGCCTTGCCGCGGCGCTGTTCCCGCGACCGTGGCTGCTGCTGTTCGGCAGCGACCCGGCCATGCTCGAGGCCGGGACGCAGTACCTGCACGTGGTGGGGCCGCTCTATGGCTTCTTCGGCGTGGGCCTGGTGCTGTACTTTGCCTCGCAGGGCGCGGGGCGCCTGCTGTGGCCGGTGCTCGGCAACATCGCGCGGCTCGCCGTGGCCGGCGTGGGCGGCTGGCTGGCCTTGCGCTGGGGCGGCGGACTGGCGGGCGTGTTTGCGGCGCAGGGCGTGGCGCTGGTGGTGTACGGCATCGTCATCGCCTCGGCGATTGCCGGCGGCGCCTGGTTCGGCCGCGTGGGCTGGCCGCGCACGACCCGCGGCCTGCTGCGGCGCGTGGCGCAGGCCTGAACCGCTTCAGGTCGATGCGCCCGCCTGTGCGGCGGCAGTGGCCGCCGCACAGGGCGGCCGGCCGATCAGTAGCGGTAGGGGTTCTCGGGCCGGCGGTCGTAGCGGTTGGGCACGCCGTCGCCGTCGTAGTCCCTGCGGCCGTAGCGGCGCTCTTCCCAGTGACGATGCCGGCGCTCGTAGCGGTCATGCCCATGGTGGTAGCCCGGGCCATAGTAGTGATGCCGCGGAGGCGGCGGCGCGTAGTAGTGGTGGCGTGGCGGAGGCGGTGCGGGCACCACGTAGACCTGGGCCTGGATGAAGTGGCCGCCGGTCTGTGCCTGTGCCGGGGCGGTGAGTGCAGCCAGCGACAGCAGGGCCGCGGCGCCGATGGCGAATGTGAGCTTTTTCATGGCAACTCCAATGGAGTGGTTGGAAGCTCTATCGTCGTGGCTCCATGTGAACGCTTTGTAAGGCTGGAGCGAAATCGGATGAAGAGCTGTAAGCCGCTGCGCGGCCATTGCGCGATTCTGCGCGGCTCTTTCGCGATCCGGAATCGGCCGAACGGACGTCAGCCGCGTGGCGGAGGCAGCAGCCGCCGCAACGCCTCGAAGAACAGGTCCGACTGCTCGCGCTCGCCCTGGATCTGCGCCGCCACATGCGCGGCCATCTTGGCGTCCACCGGGACCAGCGGGCGCCCGGTCGATTGCGCAATCACCTGGTGCAGGCTCGCGCGTTCCAGGTAATAGAGATCGTCGTAGGCATGCGCAATGCAGGCGCCCGCCACGATCACGCCGTGGTTCGCCAGAAAGGCAATGTCCTTGCCCGCCATGGCGCGCGCGATGCGCTCGCCTTCGGCATCGTCGAGCGCCAGGCCGTTGTAGACCGCATCGATGGCGATGCGGTTCATGTAGCGCATCGCGTTCTGGCTCAGCGTGGGATCGAGCGCGCGCTCGGCCGTGAGCGTGAGCGCTGTGGCGTAGGGCATGTGGCAGTGCAGCACGACCGCGTGGCCCGTGATGCGGTGCACTGCGCCATGGATGAAGAGAGCCGTCGGCTCCACCCGGTGGCGCCCCGCGAGCACTTCGCCGTGCACGTCGATCAGCACGATGTCGTCGGCGCCGATCTCGCTCCAGTGCAGGCCGCGCGGATTGATCAGGTAGCGGTCCTGCGCGCCCGGCAGCAGCACGCTGAAATGGTTGCAGACCCCTTCGGACAAGCCGTGGTGGGCGGCTGCGCGCAGCGCGAGCGCAAGGTCTTCGCGCAGCTTGCGCACGGCCGGGCTGGCGTAATCTGAATCGGCGGACATCGACGCTCCCTCGTGGACGTTGGAAAGAAGATTCTCAGATGGCGGTCGCGCCCGTGAAGGCCGCGACGAATCTTTGCGCATCGGCGCGCACGGCCGAAGCCTGCTTGCCCGGCTTGTAGAGCGCGGAGCCGATGCCGAAGCCGGCCGCGCCGGCCGCACGCCATTCGGCCATGTTGGCAGGCGTGATGCCGCCCACGGGCATCAGCGGCGTGCCCTGGGGCAGCACCGCGAGCAGCGCCTTCACCACCGCGGGCGACGCGAGCTCGGCCGGAAACAGCTTGAGCCCGGTCGCGCCCGCGGCCAGCGCGCCGAAGGCTTCGGTCGGCGTCATCACGCCAGGCAGGCAGACCATGCCGAGCCGCACGGCTTCGGCGATCACCTCGGCATTGCAGTTGGGCGACACGACCAGCTCGCCGCCGGCCGCATGCACATAGCGCACCTGCTGCACGTCGAGCACCGTGCCGGCGCCCACCAGGGCCTGCGGAAAGCGCGTGCGCATCAGCGTGATGCTGGCGTAGGGCTTGGGCGAGTTGAGCGGCACCTCGAGCAGCCGGAAGCCCGATTCGACGATGGCATCGCCCACGTCGGCGGCCTCGGCAGGCGTGAGCCCGCGCAGGATGGCGACCAGCGGCAGCTCGTGCATCGCAGCTTCGAATTTTTCTTGCGGTGTGGTCATGGCGGATTCCGGTCTGCGTCGAGAAAGCCGGACAGCGCATGCAGCCCGGCCCAGGTGGCTTCGGCGCCAAGCGTGCGCGTGGCGGTGCCGGTGGCGCGCAGGGCCAGGGCATAGCGTTGGGTGAGGGCGGAGGATCCGATCAGCACGACTTCGCCGGCCCCTTGCAGCGACTGCGTGCGAAGTTCCTCGCCAATCAGGAGGCCCGAGAGGTAGCTGGAGAGTTCCTGCGTGGCCATGCGCTCGAACAGCGCCAGCGTGCGAGCACCGAAGGCGTTGTGCAGCAGGCCCTGGCCGTTGTCGGCACGCGTGACGCCCTGTACGAAAGCGGCTTCGTCGAGCGGCGCATCGGCATCGAGCGTGCGCGCGAGGATCGAATGCTGGCTCAGCAGCGCATAGAACTCGCCGGTCATGAAGGTGCGAAAGCCCGTGACGCGGCCCTTCTTGACCGTGGCCCACTTGTTGTGCGTGCCCGGCAGCACGAAGACGCCCTCGTCGACGTCCATCAATGCCATGGCGCCGAAGATCTGCACTTCTTCGCCGCGCATGACATCGGGAACGCCGTCATGCTCGTCGCTGAGGCCCGGCACGATGGAGATGCGCGAGCCTGGCCGCACGTCGATGTCGATGATCCTGCGGCCTGCTTCGACGCGGCCGGCGGGGCAGGCGCAATACGGCGCCTCGACCCAGCCCTGCTTGCTGCCGGCCATGCCGGAGATCAGGCAGCGCGCGCCGTCGAGGCGCATCCAGTCGCCGAACAGCGCTTCAAAAACCGCGGGAAACCCGCCTTGCGGCACCTTCAGGATGCCGCGCGCATCGCTGCGCTCTTCGAGCACCTTGCCGTCGGCATCGAGCAGTGCGCCGCGCAGTGAACTCGTGCCCCAATCGATGGCGACCAGTCTTGTCATGTCAGTGATTGTCGCGCGGCACGAAGGCCCCGCGGCGACCACGCAGGAAGGCCAGGTCGGCGCCCTGGTCGGCCTGCAGCACCGTGTCGACGTACAGCTTCCAGTAGCCCGAGTCGAGCGGCGCCTTGGGTGCGACCCACTTCTCGAGCCGCCTTGCGAGCTCTTCGTCGCTCACATGCAGGTGCAGCTTGCGGTTGGGCACGTCGAGCTCGACGATGTCGCCGTCCTGCACCAGTGCGAGCGGTCCGCCCGCGGCCGCCTCGGGCGCCGTGTGCAGCACCACCGTGCCGTAGGCCGTGCCGCTCATGCGCGCGTCGCTGATGCGGACCATGTCGGTGATGCCCTTGCGCAGCACCTTGGGCGGCAGCGGCATGTTGCCCGACTCGGCCATGCCCGGATAGCCGCGCGGGCCGCAGTTCTTCAGCACCATGACGCAGTGCTCGTCGATGTCGAGGTTCTCGTCGTCGATGCGCTTGTGCAGGTCGTCGGCGCTTTCGAACACCACCGCGCGGCCCTTGTGCACCAGCAGCTCGGGCGTGGCGGCGCTGGGCTTGATGATGGCGCCATTGGGCGCGAGATTGCCGCGCAGCACGCAGATGCCGGCCTTGTCCTTGAAGGGCTCGGCCAGCGGGCGGATCACCTGCGGGTTGTAGTTCTCGGCGTCCTTCACGTTGTCCCACAGCGTCTGGCCGTTGGCCGTGATGGCGTCCTTGTGCAGGTACTGCGCGATCTCCTTGATGACCACCGGCAGCCCGCCCGCATAGCAGAAGTCTTCCATCAGGAAGCGGCCCGAAGGCTGCAGATCGACCAGGCAGGGCAGGTCCGAGGCCAGCCGGTCGAAGTCGTCCAGCGAGAGATCCACGCCGATGCGCCCCGCGATGGCCAGCAGGTGGATGACGAGGTTGGTGGAGCCTCCGATGGCCGCATTGACCTTGATGGCGTTCTCGATCGCCTGGCGCGTGAGGATCTTCGACATGTTCAGGTCTTCATGGACCATGTCGACGATGCGCCGGCCGGCCATGCGCGCCAGCACATTGCGCCGGCCATCCACGGCCGGGTAGGCCGCGTTGCCGGGCAGGCCGATGCCGAGCGACTCGACCATGCAGGCCATGGTGCTCGCGGTGCCCATGGTCATGCAGTGGCCGTGGCTGCGGTGCATGCAGCTCTCGGCCTCGAAAAATTCCTGCAGCTTGAGCGTGCCGGCGCGCACCTGCTCGCTCATCTGCCACACGCCGGTGCCCGAACCCAGTTCCTGGCCGCGCCACTTGCCCGAAAGCATCGGACCGCCGGAGACGCCGATGGTCGGCAGGTCGACGCTGGCCGCACCCATCATGAGCGCGGGCGTGGTCTTGTCGCAGCCCATGAGCAGCACCACGCCGTCGAGCGGATTGCCGCGGATGCTCTCTTCCACGTCCATGCTTGCAAGGTTGCGGTACAGCATGGCGGTGGGGCGCAGCAGCGTTTCGCCGAGCGACATCACCGGGAACTCCAGCGGAAAGCCGCCCGCCTCGTAGACGCCGATCTTCACCTGCTCGGCGAGCGTGCGGAAATGCGAGTTGCAGGGCGTGAGCTCGCTGAAGGTGTTGCAGATGCCGATGACGGGACGCCCATCGAACTGGTCGTGCGGCACGCCCTTGCCCTTGACCCAGCTTCGGTAGATGAAGCCGTCGCGGTCATTGCGGCCGAACCATTGCTGGCTGCGCAGGTCTTCGGGTTTTTTCTTGGGGGAAGTGCTCATCGGGTTGTCTCCGTTTACGACCGCTTACGGCCCCAAACCTCAGGGTTTGTCCTGCCGATCGATCATTTCAATCATCATATGATAAGTGCGAAGAACCTGCCGGACCCTTAGTGTTTTCGAGTGTCGGCATATCAAATTTCACATCACGCACATGATCAAGAACATCCACGGTCGCACGCTCGAGCTGCTCGGCGAAGCTGTCGTGGCCGGCCGCTATGCGATCGGTGCGTCGATCCCGGCCGAACCCATTCTGGGCGAGGAACTCGGCGTGAGCCGCACCGTGGTGCGGGAAGCCATCAAGTCGCTGGCGGCCAAGGGCCTGATCGTGACGGGCCCAAAGGTGGGCACGCGGGTGCTGCCGCAGGACAAGTGGAACTGGTTCGACCCCGATGTCATTACCTGGCAGTCGCGTGCCGGGCTCACGCCCGAGTTCCTGCGCGACCTGCAGGACCTGCGGCGCGTGGTCGAGCCGGCGGCCGTGCGGCTCGCGGCCGAACGGGCCAGCCCGCAGGACATCGAAGAAATAGAACGCGCCTACGCCGGCATGAAGGAAGCCGTGGAGAACGGCGGCGACTACGTCACCTTCGACCTGCGCTTTCATACCGGCCTCTTGAGCGCAGCGCGCAACCGCATGCTCGCGCAGATGAGCAAGGCGCTCAACGCACTGCTTCGCACCAGTTTCGAAATCTCGACCAGCAAGCCCGACGGTCCCGCGCTTTCACTGCCGCTGCATCGCGCGGTGCTCGACGCGGTGATTGCGCACGATCCGGCCAAGGCCGAGCAGGCGGTCATTCGCCTCATCGACGGCGCGCGGCAGGACATCGAAGACGTGCTCGGCTCGCGCCGCCGGCTGCCGCGGCTCAGCCGCCCACCGCCGCGGCTGAAGGCGAACTAGCCGGGCAGCCCGGGTCCGGGTGCGAGCCGGCGCAGGTTGCAACAGATTTTTTCACCCACGCTCGTGTTCGAGCATTCCACCGAAAAAAGAAGGAGACACCATGAAAGTCGTCAAGTCGCTGATAGCGCCGACGTTGTTCGCGCTGGGGTTGTTGGCGGCGGCAGGTCCCGCTGCCGCGCAGGAAAAGCTCACCGTCTGGTGGGTGAAGGGCTTCTACAAGGCCGAGGACGATGCGTTGTTCGCCGCCATCAAGAAGTTCGAGGACAAGAACAAGAACGTGAAGATCGAGCTGTCGCAGTACCCGATCCAGGACATGATTCCCAAGACCGTGTCCGCGCTCGACTCCGGCAGCCCGCCCGACGTGGCCTACGCCGACGTGTACGACTTCCAGGTCACGGGCAAGTGGGCCTACGACGGCAAGCTCGAAGACCTCAGCAGCGTGCTCACGCCCATGAAGGACCGCTTCGCGCCGAACACGCTGGAGACCACCTATCTCTACAACGAGCAGAGCAAGGCCAAGGCCTACTACGCCTTCCCGATCAAGCAGCAGACGATGCACATCGAGTACTGGCTCGACATGCTCACCGAGGCCGGGCTCAAGGAAAGCGACATTCCCACCACCTGGAAGGACTACTGGACCTTCTGGTGCGAGAAGGCGCAAACCGCCAGCCGCCAGAAGAGCGGCAAGCGCACCTTCGGCATCGGCATGCCCATGGGCGTGGATTCGAGCGACTCGTTCTATTCGTTCCTGACTTTCATGGACGCGCACAACGTCAAGCTGGTGGACGACAACGGCAAGCTGCTGGTCGACGACCCGAAGGTCCGCACCGGCCTCATCGGTGCGCTGACCGACTACACCACGCCCTACACCAAGGGCTGCACGCCGCCCTCGTCGACGAGCTGGAAGGACCCGGACAACAACGTCGCGTTCCACAACAAGACGACGCTGATGACGCACAACGCGACCATCTCCATCGCCGCCAAGTGGCTCGACGATTCGAACAACGCGTCGCTCACGCCCGAGCAGCGCGAGGAAGCCCGCAAGAACTACACCGAGCGCATCCGCACGGCGGGTTTCCCGAGCAAGCCTGACGGCAGCAAGATGGTCTACCGCACCGCGGTGAAGACCGGCGTGGTGTTCAAGGACGCCAAGAACAAGGCGCGCGCCAAGGAGTTCGTCGCCTTCCTGCTGCAGGAAGAAAACCTCACGCCGTACGTGGAGGGTTCGCTGGGCCGCTGGTTCCCGGTGACCAAGGCCGCGCAGCAGCGCGACTTCTGGAAGGCCGATCCGCACCGCCTCTCGGTCTTCAACCAGTACGCCGCCGGCACCGTGACTTTCGAGTTCACCAAGAACTACAAGTTCACCGTGCTCAACAACGAGAACGTCTGGGCCAAGGCCATGAGCCGCGTCGTCACCGACAAGGTGCCTGTGGACAAGGCGGTCGACGAGATGATCGCGCGCATCAAGACGGTCGCGGCGCAGTAAGCCGCATCTGGAAACACCTTCACCGGGCCGATTCGCATGAGCTCCACTGCCACCGCCGCGCCATCCCCGGCGCCTGTTGTCAATCTCGGGGCGCGGCACGCGCGCTGGCAGTTCTGGGGCGCGGTCATGGTCGTGCCCTACCTGCTGGTGTTCGTGGTGTTCGTGCTCTATCCGGTGGGGTACGGGCTCTGGCTCGCGCGCCATCCGCAAAGCTACGTCAAGCTGGTCGAAGACCCGATCTTCTTTCGCTCGGTGATCAACACGGCCATCTTCCTGGTCGTGGCGATCAACATCAAGATGCTCGTGGCCCTGGTGCTCTCGGGCTTTTTCGTGACATCGCGCTGGTGGATCAAGATCGTCTCGGCGATCTTCATCCTGCCGTGGGCGATGCCCTCGATTCCCACCATCCTGTCGATCCGCTTCATGCTCAACCCCGAGTGGGGCGTGATCAACAGCACCATCTTCCGCCTTACCGGCGCGGATGGTCCCAATTGGCTCAACGATCCTTCGCTGGCACTGGCCTTGGCGATGGTGGTGCACATATGGAAGTCGCTGCCGTTCTGGACGCTGATCCTGGTGGCGGGGCGGCTGGCCATTCCTACCGAACAGTATGAAGCCGCTTCGGTCGACGGCGCCTCGTCGTGGCAGAAGTTCCGCTTCGTGAGCTGGCCCGCGCTGAAGACGCTCTACGTCACGTCGCTCATTCTTTCGATGATCTGGACGCTGGGCGACTTCAACAGCGTCTACCTGCTGACCGGTGGCGGACCTGCAGATCTGACGCATGTGCTGGCCACGCTCGGCATTCGCTACCTGCGCCTGGACCAGGTCGATCTCTCGATGGCTTCCATCGTGGTGGCACTCCCGTTGGTGCTGCCGCTCGTGTACTTCATGATGAAGAGGCTCTCGAAATGAGCCCCCACGTTCATCACTTCGTGTATTCACTGCCCCCCGAGGGGGCGCCCGCCCTCCTAGAGGCGGCTCGTCGGAGGACGGTATGAAACGCTGGACCCCCAAGGCCATGGCGACCGAGGCCAAGCTGCTGCTGATCGGCATTCCGGTGCTGCTGTGGACGCTGATCCCGGTCTACCACATGGTGCTCTTCGCGATCTCGTCGAAAGACTCCGCGACCTCGGGCCACCTGTGGCCCAAGAATCCGACGCTGGACAACTTCCGCATCGTGTTCCAGCAGAAGCACTTCTACCTCGACCACTTCTGGCTGCAGCTGGGGAACTCGCTGCTGATCGCGCTGACGGTAGGGGCGCTGACGCTCTTCGTCGCCACCACGGCCGCCTTTGCGATCAGCCGGCTGCGCGTGCGCGGCGGGCGCACGGTGATGAACCTGGCGCTGTTCACGTACTTCATTCCTGCGGCCTTCCTGGCCGTGCCCATGTACAAGACGATGGGCAACTACGGGCTGCTCAACAGCCAGTGGGCATTGATCCTTGCCATGGTGACCATCGCCTCGCCGTACTGCATCTGGGTGCTCAAGCAGGCTTCCGACAAGCTGCCCTACGAACTCGACGAGGCCGCGCGCATGGACGGCGCCTCGCCGCTGCAGCTGTTTCGCCTGGTGTACCTGCCGCTGATGGTGCCGTCTCTGGTGGCGGTGGGCACCTATTCGCTGCTGCTGGCATGGAACGAATACCTCTACGCCTTCCTGCTGCTGTCCAACGACCGGAGCGTGACCTTGGCGGTGGCGCTCGGCAACTTCCTTTCGGCCGACGATTCGCCGTGGGAGCTGCTGATGGCCACCGGCCTCATCTATGCATTGCCGCCCGCGGCGATCTACTACGCCTTCAAGCGCTACATGGTGGGCGGACTCACCGCTGGTGCCGTCAAGAGCTGAGCGAACCCTGGGAATAAAAATGGCATCCGTATCCTTTCGCAATATCCAGAAATCCTTCGGCAAGGTCCAGATCATCCAGGGCCTGAGCTTCGACATCACCGACGGCGAGTTCGTGGTGCTGGTCGGGCCTTCGGGCTGCGGCAAGTCGACCTTGCTGCGCATGCTTGCGGGCCTGGAGGACATCAGCGGCGGCGAGATCATGATCGACAGCCGCGTGGTCAACGACCTCGAGTCGAAGGACCGCGACATCGCCATGGTGTTCCAGAGCTACGCGCTCTATCCGCACATGACGGTCGGCGAGAACATGGGCTTCAGCCTGCGGCTGCGCAATGCGGAGAAGTCGGTGACCGACGAGCGCGTGGCGCGCGCCGCGAAGATCCTCAACCTCGATGCACTGCTCGGGCGCTATCCGCGCGAGCTGTCGGGCGGCCAGCGCCAGCGCGTGGCCATGGGGCGCGCCATCGTGCGCGACCCCAAGGTGTTCCTGTTCGACGAGCCGCTCTCCAACCTGGACGCCAAGCTGCGCGTGGCGATGCGTGCCGAGATCAAGGCGCTGCACCAGCGCCTGAAGACCACCACTGTCTACGTGACGCACGACCAGATCGAGGCCATGACCATGGCCGACCGCATCGTGGTGATGCACGACGGCATCGTCGAGCAGATCGGCACGCCGCTCGACCTGTACGACCGTCCCGACAACCTGTTCGTCGCGCAGTTCATCGGCTCGCCGTCGATGAACGTGATCGAGGGCACGGTGCGGCGCTCGGGCGGCGAATGCCACGTCGAGGCACACGGCGCGCGCTGGCCCGTGCCGCCGGGCACCTCGGCGCCCGATGGCCAGCCGGTGCACTACGGCATCCGCCCCGGCGACATCACGCTGGGCGGCGGCAGCGGCGTCGATGCGCAGGTGATCGTGGTCGAGCCCACGGGCGCCGAGACCGAACTGCTGGTGCAGGTCGGCGAGGCGAAGCTGGTGCTGGCGGTGCATGGCCGCGTCGACGCACAGCCCGACCAGACCGTGGGCCTGGCGATCGATGCCAACCGCGTGCACCTGTTCGACCGCCAGAGCGGCCGGCGCATGCCCTGAGCTTCAGCTAGGGCCTGTTAACGCTATGGAAGGGGATCGCGTTGCTTCGCCAAGGGGCTGGATGCAAGGCGCCTGGGCGCAGCAAGGCTTTGGCCTTGCAAGCGTGGGCAACGCCGCAGACGGCCCCTTGGCGAAGCAACCCGCAGGGAAGCTCGCCACAGCCCGCCCCTCGGCGTTGCGTTCCTTGTGCGTGCGGACGCACGCACGGCGTCACGCGCCTTGATGGGCGGGCTGTGGCGAGCTTCGCGACCCCTTCCATAGCGTTAACAGGCCCTAGTCGGTGCGCAGCCGCAGCAGCGCGCGCACGAAGCCGTGGTCCGAGCGCGAGCGGTCCCGGCCTTCGTGCAGGTGGTCGTTGAAGTAGTCGACCCGGCGCACGTCGCCCAGGCTGCGCCGGCTCGTCGCAACGAACTCCTCGCTCACGAAGATCTGGTCGAGCACCGCCGGAAAGCCCTGGTGGATGTGCGAATAGGCCACGTCCTTCTTGAGCGCCGATTCGCCCTGCATCTCGTAGGCATTGAAGAGCGCCACGTCGCGCGCCGCCTTGTCGTAGGCCACCTCGGAGGTGGCGGCCACCAGCTGCGTGGTGACGCTGTGCGGGTCGTCGTTGAAGTCGCCCATCACCACCAGCGGCGTGTTCGTGCCCTGCAGCAGGTCGATCACGATGCAGCGCAGGGCCGCCGCCTCGACGCCGCGCATGACGAGCGAGCGCAGCGAAGCCATGGCGCCGACCTTGCGGTCCTCCCGGTCTTCCAGGGCATTGCCCTGCGCGTCCTGCAGGAATTTGGGCCGCTTGGACTTGAGGTGCACCGTCAGCACGTGCACCTGCTGCCCGTGCTTCATGCGCAGCGTGGCCAGGAGGGGCGGGCGCTCGAAGCGCGTGTGCGGGCCCAGGCCCGGCACCTCGACCCCGAAGCCGGACGGAAAGTCGACGAAGGACCGGACCTGGTCCACCTGCAGCCGCGTGGCAATGCCGACCCGCGGCGTGCCCTGCGCGCCCGGCCGTGCAGGCGTGCCCGGCGGGCTCGCGGGCGGCGGCGTGTTCTCCGCGCCCGGGACCGAGACGAAGTCGTAGCGCAGGCCGCTGCGCGCGATGGCGGCCTTCAGCGCGCTCTCGTCCCAGACCTCCTGCACCGCGAGCACGTCGGCGTTGAGTGCATGGAAGCGCTCGCCGGTCCAGCCGATCTTGCGTTCGTATTCGCGTTCGTCGTAGGCGTCCTGGTTCTCGTAATACACCCGATGCGGGTTCGCGAGATTCAGCAGGTTGCAGGTGGCGACGAAGAGCGTGGCGTAGTTGGGCGGGATGTCTTGCATGGCACGCGATTGTGTCCGCAGCGGGTGACGAGCGGGAGATGCCGTGTCGGCGGCGCAAAAGACAAAGGGCACCGAAGTGCCCTTTGTCTTTGTTGCGGGATAGATGCTCCATCTACCCGCTGCGCCGGTCAGCGCCCGAACGAGCGTCCGCCGCCGCCGGAGCGGTTGCCACCGCCACCGCCACCGCCACCGTAGCCGCCGCCACCCGAACGGCCACCGCCGCCCGAACGATTGCCGCCGTAGCCGCCACCGCCGCCGCCCGGACGGCCGCGCCCGCGGCCGCCACCCATGTGGTCGACGCTCGTGCGCAGCGGATCCGGCTGACCGTCGCCGCCGGCGACCGCTTCGGCGCGCAGGTGTGCGACCTGGTTGGCCTGGGTCGGGCTGTGGCTGTTGCCGTGATGGCGCGGCTGGCGCTCGTCATGCGGCAGATGGTTCTGCGGCGCATGGTGCGGCGCACGTGCCGGGCCTTGCGGTCCGCGGCCTTGTGCCGGGCGGGCGCCCTGGCCGCGCGGGCCCTGGCCCTGTCCCTGGCCGCCGCCATTGGCATTGCGGCCTTGGCCGCCACCGCCCTGGCCGCCGCCGCGGCGTTGGCCGCCACCACCACCGCCGCCGGCGCGCTCACCGCCCTGGCCGGCCTTGTTCTCGCGGATGCGCGACAGCATCTCGGTGCGGGCAGCCTTGGCGGCCGCCTGCATCACGTCGCGGCTCGGCGGACGGCCGGCGCCGCCCCAGATCGTCTGACGACCCATGGCGATCGGCTCGGCGCGTTCGCCTTCCTCAGGGCCGAAGCCTTCGACGAACTGCACCGGAATCGTCTGCTTGGTGAAGCGTTCGATTTCCTGCATGAAGCCCTCTTCGTCCATGCAGACGAAGCTCACGGCCTCGCCGCTCGAACCGGCGCGGCCGGTGCGGCCGATGCGATGCACGTAGTCTTCGCTGACGTTCGGGATCTCGTAGTTCACGACGTGCGGCAGCTCGTCGATGTCGATGCCGCGGGCCGCGATGTCGGTGGCCACCAGCGCGCGGATGTCGCCGCTCTTGAAGCCGGCCAGCGCCTGGGTGCGGGCGCTCTGGCTCTTGTTGCCGTGCAGCGCCATCGCCTCGATGCCGTTCTTGGTGAGGAACTCGGCCACGCTGTTGGCGCCGAACTTGGTGCGCGTGAACACGAGCACCTGGCTCCACTTGTTCTCGTTGATGATGTGCGCGAGCAGCGCCTTCTTCTTGCCGCGGCCCACCGGGTGGATCACCTGGGTGATGCGCTGCACGGTGGTGTTGCGCGGCGTGACCTGGATGCTCTGCGGGTTCTTGAGCAGCGTGGCGGCCAGGTCGCGGATCTCGTCGCTGAAGGTGGCCGAGAACAGCAGGCTCTGCTTTTCCCTGGGCACCAGCGCCAGGATCTTCTTCACGTCATGGATGAAGCCCATGTCGAGCATGCGGTCGGCTTCGTCGAGGATCAGCATCTGGACCTGGCTCAGGTCGAGCATGCCCTGCTGCTGCAGGTCGAGCAGGCGGCCGGGGGTGGCCACGAGGATGTCGACGCCCTTCTTGAGCTTGCTGATCTGCGGGTTCATGCCCACGCCGCCGAAGATCACGGTGGAGTCGAGTTCCAGGTACTTGCCGTAGGTGCGCACCGACTCTTCGACCTGGGCCGCGAGTTCGCGCGTGGGCGTGAGCACCAGCGCACGAATGCCGATGCCGCCGAACTTGTTGGTGGCGCTCGTGCCGACGCTGAGCTTGTGCAGCATCGGCAGCGTGAACGCAGCGGTCTTGCCGGTGCCGGTCTGGGCGCCGCCCAGAAGGTCGTGGCCTTCGAGGACCGCGGGAATGGCTTGCGCCTGGATGGGGGTGGGGGTGTCGTAACCGTGCTCGTGCACAGCCTTCAAGATGGCGGGAGCCAGCTTCAGTTCGTCAAAATTCATTGGAAACAATAAGCGCCATACACGGCGCAGTGGCATCGGCCCGCTTGGCGTCTTTTGTGACGCCGAGCCAGTCAAGGCTGATGAAGGTCAGGGGTGGGAGCCAGAAAGTCCGCCCTCGCAAGAGGGTTGAAAGGCGCTTTCTTCGTCCCCGGCAGAGAGCCGGTGTTGCGGGCAACTGGACCCGGCAACGGTGGCTATTGTCGCATGAGTCGATAATCCATGGTTTGCCGCGTCCGAAAGCTTCTTCGGGCGCCCGCACTTTTCGCCCAATTTCCGCTACCCAAGGTAACTATTCACAGATGGCTCAATACGTCTATTCGATGAACCGTGTCAGCAAGACCGTGCCGCCCAAGCGGCAGCTCTTGAAAGACATTTCGCTCTCTTTCTTCCCCGGCGCCAAGATCGGCGTGCTCGGCCTGAATGGCTCGGGCAAGTCCACGCTGCTCAAGATCATGGCGGGTGTGGACAAGGAGTTCGAGGGCGAGGCGCTGCCCATGCCGGGGATGACGATCGGCTATCTGGAGCAGGAACCCAAGCTCAACACCGAGCACACGGTGCGCGAATCGGTCGAAGAGTCCATGGGCGCGGTGTTTGCGGCCAAGGCGCGCCTCGAAGAGGTGTACATCGCCTATGGTGCCGAAGACGCCGACTTCGACGCGCTGGCGGCCGAGCAGGCCCAGCTCGAAGCCATCATCGCCACTGCCGGCACCGATTCCGAACATCAACTGGAAATCGCCGCCGACGCACTGCGCCTGCCGCCGTGGGACGCGAAGATCGGCCTGCTGTCAGGCGGCGAAAAGCGGCGCGTGGCGCTGTGCCGCCTCTTGCTGTCCAAGCCCGACATGCTGCTGCTCGATGAGCCGACCAACCACCTGGACGCAGAATCGGTGGAGTGGCTCGAAGTGTTCCTGCAGCGCTTCACGGGCACCGTGGTGGCCATCACCCACGATCGCTACTTCCTCGACAACGCGGCCGAGTGGATCCTGGAAATGGACCGCGGCCGCGGCATTCCCTGGAAGGGCAACTACAGCACCTGGCTCGAGCAGAAGGGCGAACGCCTGGCGCAGGAGCAGAAGAGCGAAGAAGCCCACGCCAAGGCGCTGAAGAAGGAACTGGAGTGGTCGCGCCAGAACCCGAAGGCACGCCAGGCCAAGAGCAAATCCCGCCTGGCCCGCTTCGAAGAGCTGAGCGACATGGAATACCAGAAGCGCAACGAGACGCAGGAAATCTTCATTCCTGTGGCGGAGCGGCTGGGCCAGCAGGTGTTCGAGTTCCACGGCGTCAGCAAGTCCTTCGGCGACCGCATGCTGATCGACAACCTGAGCTTCACCGTGCCGCCGGGCGCGATCGTCGGCATCATCGGCCCGAACGGCGCCGGCAAGTCGACGCTCTTCAAGCTGCTCGCGGGCAAGGAAAAGCCGGATTCGGGCGAGGTCATCATCGGCTCGACGGTCAAGATGGCCTTCGTGGACCAGCACCGCGACGAGCTTGCCAACAACAAGACGGTGTGGGAAGACATCTCGAACGGCCTGGACATCATCAATGTCGGCAAGTTCCAGATGGCGAGCCGCGCCTACGCGGGCCGCTTCAACTTCAACGGCGCCGACCAGCAGAAGAAGGTCGGCACGCTGTCGGGCGGCGAGCGCGGCCGGCTGCACCTGGCCAAGACGCTGATCGCGGGCGGCAACGTGCTGCTGCTGGACGAGCCCTCGAACGACCTTGACGTGGAAACGCTGCGTGCGCTGGAAGATGCGCTGCTCGAGTTCGCCGGCACCGTGATGGTCATCAGCCACGACCGCTGGTTCCTCGACCGCATTGCCACGCACATCCTGGCGGCCGAAGGCGACAGCCAGTGGACCTTCTTCGACGGCAACTACCAGGAGTACGAAGCCGACAAGAAGAAGCGCCTGGGCGAAGAGGGTGCCAAGCCCAAGCGCATGCGCTACAAAGCCCTCAAGTAAAGCTGCGCCGGTTCTTCCGGAGCGCGAACGGCGCGCCGGCCCTTCGAGGGCGGCGCGCTTTTTTCATGGGGCGGGCAAGCCGGCGTCTCAACGCAGCCGCACCAGCCGAAAGGCCGCATTCGCTCCCCACGTGGCGACCAGCAGGTTCCCGTCGGGTGTGCGGGCGAGTCCGACCGGGCTGGACAGGCCGTCCGCCACCACGACGCGGCCTCCTTCGCGGTCGATGCGGCTGACTGTCGTGCCGCCGTAGTCGACCACATAGGCGGCAGCGCCCTCGGGGTCCGCGACGATGCCGGGGCCCGGGCTGCGCAGCCCGTCGTGGATGCTTCGCGCGCGGCCGTCCGACCCGACCAGCGAGATGCCGCCCGCGATGTTGCTGACCATCAGCTCGCCGCCCGGCAGTTCGACCGCGCCGACCGGCGTTTGCAGTCCCTCTGCAGCGACTTCGATCCTGCCGTCGGGATGCACCGCGAGGATCTGATTGGTTCGGCGGTTGGCGATCAGCAGCCGGCCCTTGCGGTCGAAGCTCAGGCCCGCCGGCGTTGCCAGGCCGCGCACGAATACGCTCTGCCTGCCGCCGGGCGTGAAGCGCCACACCAGGTCCTGGCTGTAGGACGCGACGAAGACGTCGCCGGAAGAGCCGATTGCCAGCCCGCTGGGGCCGCTCAAGCCCGATGCGAACACCGAGCGGGCACCGTCGGGCGCAAAGCGCAGCACGGTCCCGGCCGACCAGTTGGCGACATAGAGATGGCCTGCCGCGTCGTAGGCCATGCCGACCGGCGAGGAGAGCTCGTCGTGCACGGGGCGTTTTTCCAGCGTCCAGGCCCGCGGGGCGGGCGTTCGCGCCGAGGCGGGCACATGGGTCGCGCTCGCAAGCAGCGCAAGGCCGAGCAGCGGCAGGCGGACGCGAAAACTGCGGTGCTTCATGCGGGCTCCTCCTGCGGGGTGTTCGCGGCAAACACCTCGCGCGCGGCCGCCAGTCCATTGAGCGCGGCCGGAAAGCCCGCGTACACCGCCATCTGCATGATGGTTTCGACGATCTCGGTGCGTGTCACGCCGACGTTGAGCGCGCCCTGGATATGCACCTTGAGCTGCGGCGCCGCATTGCCCATGGCCGTGAGCGCGGCCACCACCGCGATCTCGCGCGAACGCAGGTCGAGGCCGGGGCGCGAGTAGATGTCGCCGAACGGAAACTCGATCAGGAGGCGCGCGAAATCGGGTGCGATGCCGGCCAGGCTTTCGACGACCTTGACGCCGCCTTCACCGTCGATCTGCTGGAGCTTGGCCAGCCCGCGCTCGTAGCGCAGGTTGTTGTCGTTGCCGTTGTGGCTTGCTTGTGCGTTGGTCATCGCTCGTCTTTCCTTCGAGGGCTGTGCCCGGTGACGAGGGACGCTTCTTGTCGATGGCTCGGTAGTGCTCGATCTTCAGCGACAGCGCCTGCATGGATTGCTGCAGCGCCGCCACCTTGGCCTGGGCCTCGGCAAGATGCTGTTCGAGCATCTCGCGCCGCGCCCCGACACTGGCGTCCCCCTGGCTTCGAAGCCTGGCGAAGGCCTGCATGCCCTGGATGGGCATGCCGGTCTCGCGCAGGCGCAACAGGAAGGCCAGCCAGTCCATGTCGGCGCTCGCATAGCGGCGCTGGCCACCTGGTGCACGGGGCACCGCGGCGATCAGTCCGATGCGTTCGTAGTAGCGCAGCGTGTGGGCCGTGAGGCCGGTGCGCTGCGCGACTTCCGCAATGGTCAAGTGGGCTTCCATGGCGGGAATTCTCGAAGTTGGAGCGCGCTCGAAGTCAAGCGCCTTCTGCGACTTCGGCGGGCGGCGGTGTCCGGGGCGCGAAATCGCCGGGCTGCGGCCAGCGCATCTGCACGCGCTTTTGCACCGTGTGGATGTTGTTGCGCAGCGCGTAGAGTTCGTCGGCGTACGACAGCGGAACGGCCACCTTGTTGACCACGCGGTCGAGCTCCTCGAGTTCGTCGAGCAATTCGTCGCGCCCGCCCTGGCGGGAATCGACCTTGGCCTCGATGTCGCGCAGCCGCGCATACCAGCGGAAGACGCGGCGCCGCACGCGGAACTGGTAGAGCGGCGGCACCACGCGGCTCAGCGGCAGCATCAGCACCAGGAGGCCGCCGAGCACCAGCCACATGCGCTCGATCAGGTTGCTGGCCCAGAACGGCAGGTAGCGCTGCCAGAACGGCGGCGTGCCGTTGATGGCGCGGTCGCCCTCGGGGCTCACGGGCAGTTCACTGGTGCGCGTGTTGGGAAAGTCGCGCGCCCGGTTGAACCAGCCGGCGTCGCTGTGCACGCCTTGCGCGGCCTGCGCGAAGAGCTGGCGCAGCGCGGAGTGGGTCTCGTCGCGCGAAAGCAGCGAGGTGGTGGCCGCGAGCAGCGAGACGTCCGTAGGCGGCAGGTCCTTCGACAGGTCGACCACGCCGCGCGGCAGCGTCACCGCCGAGAGAAACGGAAAACGCCGCGTGTACGCATCGGCCTGGCCGAAGTCCATGAGCTTGATGTCGGGCGCGCGCAGCAGCCGCTGCACCTGCGGCGACTGCGGCGCCGAGGCCAGCACGATCGCATCGAGCAGGCCGGCCTGCAGCGCTTCGGCCGCGGCCGCCTGTTCGAGGTTGGAAAGCAGCAGCGCATCGGGCTCGAGGTGGTTGGCCTTGAAGAGCCTTTCCATGATCTCGGGCAGGCCGCTGCCCGCCAGGTCGACATTCACGCGCAGGCCCCGCAGCTGGGCGAGCGAAGTCAAGGTGGCTGTCTTGCGGTCGATCTTCTGCGCGCTGTCGGCGCGGTAGAAGAGCCAGATCGGCTCGAAGAACAGGCTGCCGAGGGAGGTGAGGCCAGCTTCCTCGTCGGCCACCGGGTCGGCGCTGCCGCCGCGCACGAAGCCCACGTCGGCGCCGCCGCTGCGCAGCAGTTCCAGGTTCTCGGAAGAGCCCGTGGTGGCCTTGAGCTCCACCTCGATGCCGCTCGCCTTGAGCAGCTCGGCATAGCGCTTGCCGAACTGCGAATAGGCGCTGCCGGTCGGGCCGGTCGCCAGCGTCACGTGCTTGGGCGGCTGCGGCTGCAGCCACCAATAGGCGGCAATCAAGAGGCCGATCACGAGGAACACGACGGGACCGGCCGAGGCGATCAGGTCGCGGATCGACAGCAGGATCAGCTTCAGTGTCTTGGGCATGGCCATGGGGTACTCAACCTTTCGTTGCGGCGAGATCGGCCGCGCACGGCACGTGCAGCTCGCCAACGGTGACGGAACGCGCCGCCAGCACCGCGCGCAAGGTGGCGCGCGCCACCGCTTCGGCCGCCATGGTGCCGAGCACGGTCATGCCGGGGCTGGATTCGGCACCGGGGCCTTCGAGCGGAACGCGGCCGGTGGCCAGCGCGAACAGCGTGTCGCCGTCGCTCATGGTGTGCACCGGGTTGATGGCGCGCGCAAGGCCGTCGTGCGCCACGCTGGCGAGGCGGTTGGCCTGCACCTTCGTCAGCGCCGCGTCGGTTGCGATCACGCCGAGCGTGGTGTTGGTGCCCGCGAGCAGGGGCTTGGGCAGCTCGCCGCGCAGCAGGGCGCGGCGGGTGTCGAGCAGCGCGCGGCCGTCCTCGGTGCGCGCGCCGGCCACGGGCTGCGCGGTGTCGGGGTCGATCACGTCGCCCAGCGCGTTGACCGCGATGAGCGCGCCCACCGTCACGCCGCCCACGGTGACCGAGGCGGTGCCGATGCCGCCCTTCATCGCGCGGTGCACGCCGAAGAGCTTGCCCACGAGCGCGCCGCTGCCGGCGCCCACGTTGCCTTCTTCCGGCGCATCGCGGGTGGCCGCCTCGCAGGCCGCATAGCCGGCGGCGGCGTCGGGGCGGATGCGCGCGTCGCCCATGGGCAGGTCGAACAGCACGGCGGCCGGCACGATGGGCAGGGTGCCGAAGCGCACGTCCATGCCGATATTGCGCTCCTCGAGCCAGCGCATCGCGCCTTCGGCCGCGGCCAGGCCCCAGGCGCTGCCGCCCGCCAGCATCACGCCGTGCACCTGCTGCACCAGGTTGCCGGGCGAGAGCAGGTCGGTTTCGCGCGTGCCCGGTGCGGCGCCGCGCACGTCGACGCCGGCAACGGCCCCTTCGCGGGCGAGGACCACGGTGCAACCGGTGGGCCGGCGCGTGTCGGAAAAATGGCCGACTTCGATGCCGGCCACATCGGTGATGGCGCCGGAAGACGAAGCAAGGGAAGAGGGAACGGATGACGAAGCGGGCATGGCGGCCGATTATGGGACCGCGCCCTCTACGATAGGCCCCCATGACAGTTGCAAGAAGTTTCTCCGCGCAGGGCGCGGGACGCCATGTGGTCGTGATCGGCGCAGGCGCCGTGGGCAGCGCGACCGCCATCGAGGCCTTGCGCGCCGGCCTGCGCGTGACGGTGGTGGAACCCGGAGAGCCGGGCGGTCCGCAAGCCACGAGCTACGGCAATGCGGGTTGGCTCTCGTCCCATTCCGTGGTCCCGCCCGCGCTGCCCGGTGCCTGGCGCAAGGTGCCGGGCTGGCTGGCCGATCCGCTGGGGCCGCTCGCGCTGCGCTGGCGCTATCTGCCGCGGGCCTTGCCCTGGCTGCTGCGCTACCTGGCCTCGGGCTGGACCGAGGCGCGCGTGCAGCGCACGGCCGACGCGCTGCGCACGCTGCTGGCCGATGCCCCGGCCCTGCATGCCCGGCTCGCCGCCGAGGCTGGCGTGCCGCAGCTCATCGAGCAGCGCGGATTGCTGCATGCGTACCGGTCGCGCGAGGAGTTCGACGGCGATGCGCTCGGCTGGCGCGTGCGCCAGCGCACCGGCGTGCAATGGGAGGAATGGCCGGCGGCTGAACTGCGCCGGCGCGAGCCCGACCTCGACGCGCGCTACACGCTCGGCATCTTCGTGCCCGAGGCCGGGCACTGCCGCAATCCCGGTGCCTATGTGGCGGCGCTCGCACGGCATGCGCAGGAGGCCGGCGCGCAGCGCGTGGCGGCGCGCGCCACCGGCTTTCGCATCGAAGGCGGGCGATTGCGCGCGGTGCGCACCGATGCGGGCGAGATCGCCTGCGACGCCGCCGCCATCTGCGCCGGTGCGCGCTCGGGCCCGCTGGCCGCGGCCGCCGGATCGCCAGTGCCGCTCGAATCCGAACGCGGCTACCACGTCGTCGTCGAGGGCGCTTCGGCGGGACCGCGCACGCCGACGATGGTGGCCGACGGCAAGCTCATCGCGCACTGGATGGACGGCGGCCTGCGCGCGGCCGGCCAGGTCGAGATTGGCGGGCTCGATGCCGCGCCCGACTGGCGGCGCGCGGAGATCCTGCACCGGCACCTGCTGTCGATGTTTCCGGCGCTTGCCACCCAGGCGCCGGAGGCGGTGGCCGTGAAGCATTGGCTCGGCCACCGGCCCAGCCTGCCCGACGGGCTGCCCTGTATCGGCGCATCCGCGGCCAGTGCGGATGTCGTGCTGGCCTTCGGGCATGGGCACGTCGGCCTGTGCGGCTCGGCACGCACCGGCAGGCTCGCGGCGCAATTGCTCGCAGGCACCACGCCCGAGACGGCGCTGGCCCCTTTCGATCCCGCCCGCTTCAGCTGACGGACCGCGCGGTTTTCCTCAGCGGTAGCTCTGGTAGACGCGGCTGCCGCCATCGGCCAGCACCAGCAGCACGTCGTAGGGATCGCGCCGATCGCCGTAGGCGGCGCCGTCCATGCCCGGCGATCCCACCGGCATGCCGGGCACCGCGAGGCCGATGGCCTTGGGCTTTTCGCGCAGCAGCCTGTGCACTTCGCGCGCGGGCACGTGGCCTTCGAGCGCGTAGCCGCCGATCAGTCCGGTGTGGCACGAGCCCAGCCTGGCGGGAATGCCGAGCCGGCTGCGCACGGCATTGTTGCCATCGTCGTGCACGCGGGTGGCGAAGCCGTTCGCCTTGAGGTGCTTCACCCAGTCCTGGCAGCATCCGCAGTTCGGGTCTTTCCAGATCTCGACCATCGGCGCGGCGGCCGACGCGGCCAGCGGCCATGCCGCCGTGGATGCGAGCGCGAGCAGCGGGGCGGCGCGCAGAAGAAGGGTGCGTCTTTGCATGGCTTGTTTCTCCTCAGGACGGCAGCTGCGCGCGGGCCTTGTCGGCCCACGCCTGCAGGTTGTCGAGCAGGTCTTTCTGGCTGAAGGAACAGCTCTCCTCGCTGAACAGCGCGCTCGATTCGAGCCGGTCGAGCAGGTTCAGCAGCACCTCGCCATAGCGCGGCGGCAGGGTAGCGAGCAGTTCGCTGCTCGCACGCGCCTCGTTCGAGAGCGTGGCGACCGATCCGCCGCCGCCCTGCAGCGCCGCGATGCCGCCGCCGATGGCGTCGAGCTGCCGTGCGGCGGTGCTCATAAGGCAACCTCCGCGCTACGCGCTGCGGTGCGAGCCCCCTTCGGAGCGGCCGGGCGGGGGCTCATGACGAAGCCTTTCCAGGTGGCGGCAGCGAGAGGCCGCGTTCGCGCATCAGATCGCGCAGCACGTCGGGGTAGTCGGTAATGATGCCGTCCACGCCCCAGTCCATCAGCCGCAGCATGTCGGCGCGCTGGTTCACGGTCCAGGGCAGCACCTTGAAGCCGAGTCCTTGCGCTTCCTTGATGGCGGCGCGCGTCAGGTCGCCATACGCCGGCGACCAGGTCAGGGGCGCGCCGGGCTTGCCGGCGGCGGCCTTGACCAGCTGCGGCGTCGAAGCGAAGTTGGCCGCGTCGAGGCCGGCCGTCCAGCGGCTGTCCTTGAGCGTGCGCGGGGAACTCAGGTAGGCGCGCGGCAATTGCGGTGCAAGCTGGCCGACCAGCGCGAGCGTGCGCCAGTCGAAGCTCTGGATGGTCACTCGGCCGCCCATCTGCGCCTTGTCGATCTCGGCGAGCAGGGCGCGCACCATCGGCTCGGGCGCGGCGGTCTCGTCGGGCTTGGAAGGGTCGATCTTGGTTTCGATGTTGAAGCGCACCGTGGCGGCCGCGGCGCCGCGTGCGCGCACATGGTCGAACAGCGCGGCCAGGGTCGGGATGCGCTCGCCGTCGCGCGGCAGCTGCAGCGCGAACTGCTTGCCGTAATTGCTCGCGGGATTCAGCCGACCGACGTCGTAGCTCTGAAGCTGGGCCAGCGTCAGAGAGCGGACGGTGGGGCCGGTCTTCGATGCGAGCCACGCACCGTTCGCGTCGCGCGTGTGGTCGGCATTGAGCGCGGTGTCGTGCGAGATCACGACCACGCCGTCGGCCGTGAGCCCGATGTCGAGTTCGAGCGTGTTCACGCCCAGATCGATGGCGTTGGAGAAGGCCGCCAGCGTGTTCTCCGGTGCGAGCCCGCGCCCGCCGCGGTGCGCCTGCAGGTCGAAGTGCTGCTTGGCCGTGGGGAGAATGGCCGCGCAGCCCGCGACAAGCAATGCGGCGGCAAGCAGTGGGTATTTCATTTGAGTTGCACCTTGATGCCGTCGTCCTGCACCGTGATGTCGCCGATCTCGTAGGTCTTGCGCCCCACCGTGAGCTCCTCGGCCGTGAAGCTGCGCAGCACCTGCCCCTGCAGCAGCTCCTGCGCCACCACCGCGCCCACCTGCTGCAGCCGTTCCGCATCGCGGCCCTGCACGCCCTGCAGTTCGAGGCGCTCGGCCTTGGGCTGGTCCAGGCGCAGCGCGCGCGCGGCGGCGTCGTAGCGCAGCGCGCTGCTGACCGAGACCAGGCCCTGCACCGGCGAGGCGGCCAGCAGGGGGCTGGCAATGGTCAGCGTGGCCGTGATGGCCGCGCGGTTGCCGCGCGCGTCCAGGCCCAGCTGCGGGTCGCGCAGCCCGACCGTGAAGATCTCGGCATAGCGTTCGGCCACCGGAAAGCGCTTGGCGATCTGCGCCTGCAGTTCGTCGCGCGTGGCGGTGTATTCGCTGGTGAAGAAGTTGAAGCCGGCCAGCGCGGAAAGCGGCGCCTGCAGGGCGGCGGCGCCGCACAGCGCGCGCAGCAGCATCCAGCGGCGGGAAGGGAGGGGCAAGGGGCGGATTTGCATACTTCTCTGAGCTTGCCACAGCCTGCGGGGTTCCGGCGAGTCCGGGACTCCGGCCGGCGCGCTGGGCCCATGCTGCTACGCGGATGGGAAGAATTCCTACGCCACGGCGCCGCCCGGCAGGCCACGTTCGAGGCCTCGGCAGGAAAAAGACGAACGATGCAGGGCGCCACGCGAATCGGAATTTCTGGCTGGCGCTATGCGCCATGGCGCGGCCACTTCTATCCCAAGGGGCTGGCGCAGCGCTTCGAGCTCGACTTTGCATCGCGCATGCTGCCCACCATCGAGATCAACGGCTCGTTCTATTCGCTGCAGCGCCCCGTGTCCTGGCAGGCGTGGCACGACGCGACGCCCGACGATTTCGTGTTTGCGGTGAAGGGGCCGCGCTACATCACGCATAACCTGCGGCTCAAGGAACCACGCGGCGCGCTGGCCAACTTCTTTGCATCGGGCGTGTTCGCACTGGGCGCCAAGCTGGGTCCGATTCTCTGGCAGCTGCCGCCGTCGTTCGCCTACGACGCCGATCGCCTCGAGGAATTCCTGGCGCTGCTGCCCAGGGACGGCAGGTCCGCCCTCAAGCTCGCGCGGCAGCACAACGAGAAGCTCAGCGACGACCGTGCGTTGCTGAAGGCGCCCGCGAAGCTGCGCATCCGGCATGCGGTGGAAGTGCGCCATGCGAGCTTCGCGAATCCGGACTTCATCGCGATGCTGCGCCGCCATGGCGTCGCACTGGTGGTTGCCGACACGGCGGGGCGCTGGCCCCTGCTCGAAGACCTGTGCGCCGACTTCGTCTACATGCGGCTGCATGGCGACAAGGAGCTCTATGCGAGCGGCTACGACGATGCCGCGCTCGACCGCTGGGCCGAGCGCATCGACGCCTGGCGCCATGGACGTCAGGTGAAGGATGCAAGGCTGGCCGTGCCTTCGCGCCGGCTCTCCGGTCGCAAGGGGCGCGATGTGTTCTGCTACTTCGACAACGACGTCAAGGTGCATGCGCCCTACGATGCCGCGCATCTGGCGGCCCGGCTCGGCGTGGCCACCGGCCTGGGGGCAGACGACAGCTTCGAACTGCCGCCCGGCATGGAAGTGCGAAAGCCGGCGCGTGCGCGGCCGGGCAAGAAGTAGCGCAGCGCTGCGTACCGCCTCAGTCGTGCAGCGACGAAAGAAACTGCTTCAGTTCGGCCGTCTGCGGATTGCCGAACATGTCCGCAGGCGGCCCCATCTCGTGCACGCGGCCCTGGTGCATGAAGATGACGCGGTCGCTCACCTTGCGCGCAAAGCTCATCTCGTGCGTGACCATCAGCAGCGTCATGCCTTCGTCGGCCAGCGACTCCACCACGCGCAGCACCTCGCCCACCAGTTCGGGGTCGAGCGCCGAAGTGATCTCGTCGCACAGCAGCACGGCCGGCTCCATCGCCAGTGCGCGGGCGATGGCCACGCGCTGCTGCTGGCCGCCCGAGAGTTGCTCGGGCATGGCGTCGAACTTCTCGGCCAGGCCCACGCGCTCGAGCAGCTTGCGCGCCTGCGAGGCCGCCTCCATGCCGCTGCGCTTCTTCACCAGCGTGGGTGCGAGCATCACGTTCTTGCCGACTGTGAGATGCGGAAACAGGTTGAAGCTCTGGAAGATCATGCCCACGCGCTGGCGCAGCTCGCGCATGGCCATGGCGCTCTCGTGCAGCAGGGGCTTGCCATCGACCGTGAGCGAGCCTTCCTGGAACACCTCGAGCCCGTTGATGCAGCGCAGCAGCGTGCTCTTGCCCGAGCCGCTCTTGCCGATGATGGCAATGACCTCGCCGCGCTTCACGTCGAGGTCGATGCCCTTGAGCACCTCGTTGGCGCCGTACGACTTGCGCAGCGCGGTCACGCGCACGATCGGCGCGGCAAAGGTCTGGGGTTCAAGCACGGCGGCCATGGGATTTCCTCTCGAGATTCTTGGCGTACAGGCTTACCGGGAAGCACAGCACGAAGTAAAGCAGCGCCACGCAGCTGAACACCACGAAGGGCTGGAAGGTGGCGTTCGAAATCATGCTGCCGGCCTTGGTGAGTTCGACAAAACCGATCACCGAGGCGAGCGCAGTTCCCTTGATCACCTGCACCAGGAAGCCCACTGTCGGCGCGATGGCGATCTTCACCGCCTGCGGCAGGATCACGTGGCGCATCTGCTCATTGAAGCTCAGCGCCAGGCTGCCCGAGGCTTCCCACTGGCCCTTGGGAATGGCGGCCACGCAGCCGCGCCAGATTTCGGTGAGGAAGGCGCTGGTGTAGAGCGTGAGCGCCACGCTGGCCGCGGTCCACGCCGACACGTCGATGCCGAACAGCGCAATGCCGAAGTAGGCAAGGAACAGCTGCATCAGCAGCGGCGTGCCCTGGAACAGCTGCACGTAGAGGCCGACGGCGCGGCCCATGGCGTTGCCGCCGCGCAGCCGCAGGAACAGCAGCAGCGCGCCCACCAGCCCGCCGCCGATGAAGGCGATGAGCGAGAGCACGACGGTCCAGCGCAGCGCCATCAGCAGGTTGCGCAGGATGTCCCAGAGAGAAAAATCGACCATGGTGGTGGCGTCCTGCGTTCAGCGGCCGAAGAAGAATCTCGGCCCGGCCCAGTTGAGCAGCCTGCGCAGCGCAACCGCCAGCGCCAGGTAGAGCAGGGTGGCGACGATGAAGGCCTCGAAGGCGCGGAAGTTGCGGCTCTGGATGAGGTTGGCCGCGTAGCTCAGCTCCTCGGTGGAGATCTGTCCGCACACGGCCGAGCCCAGCATCACGATGATGATCTGGCTCACCATGGCGGGCCACACCTTCTTGAGCGCTGGCGGCAGCACCACGCGGGTGAACACCTGCACCTTGTCGAGCGCCAGGCTCACCGCCGCCTCGATCTGCCCCTTGGGCGTGGCCTCGATGCCGGCGCGGATGATCTCGGTCGCGTAGGCCCCGAGATTCAACACCATCGCGATCACCGAGGCCACCTCCGGCGTGAGCTTGACGCCCGCCGCGGGCAGCCCGAAGAAGATGAAGAACAGCTGCACGATGAAGGGCGTGTTGCGGATCAGCTCCACATAGCTGCCGACCACCCAGCGCAGCCACGCCGGCCCGCTGGCGCGCGCCCAGGCGCAGGCCACGCCCACGGCCATGCCGATGACGGTGGCGATGGCCGTCAGGCCGACCGTCCACGCGATGCCCTTGGCGAGCAGCCGCCAGTCGACGAGAACTGCACCGAAGTCGAATTCCATGGCCGCGCCTTTGTTCGGGATTCAGCGAGCGAGGCTCAGACCGGCAGGTCGCCGGCGGCCTTGCCGAGCCATTTCTTCGACATGGCGTCCAGCGTGCCGTCCTTCTTGGCGGCCGCAATGATCTCGTTGACCTTGGTCTTCAATGCGGTTTCGCCCTTGGCCACGCCGACGAAGCAGGGGCTGTCTTTCAGCAGCAGCTTGAACTCGGCGCTCACCTTCGGGTTCTTGGCGAGCATGTCGCCCGCCACGGCCGCGCTGGTGGCAAGGGTCTGCGTCTGGCCGGCCACGAAGGCCGCGATGGTCGCGTTGTTGTCCTCGAAGCGGCGGTAGTCGACGTTCGGCGGCGCTACCTTGTTCAGCTCCTGGTCTTCCATCGCGCCGCGCGTCACGGCGACGGTCTTGCCGGCCATGTCGGCAAAGCTGGTGAGCTTCATGCTCTTGGCGGCATACACGGCCTGGAAGAAGGGCGCATAGGCGGCGGAGAAGTCGATCACCTTCTCGCGCTCGGCGTTCTTGCCGAGCGTGGAGATCACGAGGTCGGCCTTGCGGGTCTGCAGGTAGGGAATGCGGTTGGCGCTGGTCACGGGCACCAGCTCGACCTTGACGCCGAGCTTGGCGGCGATCAGCTCGGCCATTTCCACGTCCAGGCCCTGGGGCTTCATGTTCCTGTCGACCGAGCCGTAGGGCGGATAGTCGGTGGGCACGGCGATCTTGATGGTCTTGGCCTTCAGCACGTTGTCCAGGGCGTTCTGGGCCTGGGCGGTGCCGGCTGCCGCCAGCATGGCGACGGAAGCAAGCGCGAGCGAGAGGTGGCGTTTGGACGAAGAGAAGGTCATAGCAGGGCTCCTAGGTAAGTCGATGAATCGGTGTCGTCGGGGGAGGGCGTGGTGGCCTTCCGGCGCGCGGGCCTGGCCGCGGCGCTCTTTTGTTGCAGCGGCGCCAGCGCATCGCGCAGCTGCGCGAGCGGATCGGTGGGTGCCTGCACGCGCAGCGCCGACTGCACCGTGCCGATGTGCGAGGCCATCAGCGCCTCGGCGGCGGCGTGGTCGCCCCGCTCGAGGGCGGCGACGATCTGCACGTGGTCCTCGCAGGACTGCACAGCGTCGTGCGTGGACTGGTAGAGCATGGCGATCAGCGTGGTGCGCGCGGTGAAGTCACGCAAGGTGTCGGCCAGCAGCGTGTTGCCCAGGCATTCGGCCAGGCACACGTGGAAGTCGCCGAGCAGGAAGCTGCGGTTGCCGACGTCGCTCTCCTTCAGTGCGGCCTTTTCACGCTGCAGGTGCGTCTTCAGCTGGCGCAGCGCGGCCTTGTCGATCTTGCCGGTGCTGCCCGTACTGCGGATCAGGCCGAGCTCGATGACGCGGCGCGCCTCGAAGGCTTCGCGCGCCTCGTCCTGCGAGGGCTCGATCACGAACCAGCCGCGCCGCGCACTCACCGTGACGATGCCGCGCGCCGCCAGTCGGGTGAGGGCCTCGCGCACGATGGTGCGGCTGCAGTCGAACAGCATGGCCAGCGGCTGCTCGCCCAGGCGCGAGCCCGGCGCGAGCTTCTGCGCCATCACCGCTTCGACGATGCGTGCACTGATTTCGGATGCGGATGTAGACATTGGCATGCATACCAGCAGCTTTTGTGCCAACTGGTATGCAAGATATGTGCACCGAAATGGGCCAACGCTGCGTGCCGGTGGTGCGCACTTGTGAGTTTTGGTGCTTTGTTTGGGTGCCGTCGTTCAGGGCGCTGCTGTTCAGGGCGCGCTCCCGCCGACGGGGTACCTTGCTCCGCGAATGTCCTCCGGCCTGCGGCCTCCCCCTTGATTTCGCTGCGCAAGGCACCCCATCGACGGGAGCGTTATTCAGAGTGGTGGTTGATCGCCAGATCAATAGCAGCGTGCCCAGGTGCACAGGGCATCGGGTGCTCCCCGCAGCGAAATCAAGGAGGAGCCCGAAGGGCGGGGGACATTCGCGGAGGGGAGTACCCGGTGGCCTGTGCACGCGCCCTGGACAACAGCGCCCCGAACGACAGCGCCCCAACCGCCAGCGGTCAATCCATCCGCGCGCCCGAAGCCTTCACCGCCTTGTCCCAGCGCGGCGTCTCGGTGGCCAGGAAGCGCGCGAAGTCCTCGCTGCCCAGATAGGCCGGGTCCGCGCCCTGGCTCACCATCCGGTCGCGCACCTCGGCGCTCGTCAGCACCTGCTTGAACGCCTCGCTGAGCCTGGCGACCACGTCCCTGGGCGTGTCCTTGGGTGCGAAGAAACCGTAGAAGCCCACCACCTCGAAGCCCTTGACGCCCGACTCGATGACAGTTGGCACATCCGGCAAAGCGGGGTTGCGCTCGCGGCTGGTCACGGCCAGCGCGCGCACCTTGCCCTGCTTGTGATAGTTGGCGGCCTGCGGAATCGACTCGGCCATGAACTGCACCTGCCCACCCATCAGGTCAGTAAAGGCCGGAGCGCTGCCGCGATACGGGATGTGCACCATGAAGATGCCCGTCGCGGTCTTGAACATCTCGGGCACCAGGTGGCTGATGCCGCCGTTGCCGGCCGAGCCGTAGTTGACCTGGCCGGGCCGTGCCTTGGCGTAGTCGACGAACTGCCGCAGGTTCTGCACCGGCAGCTTGGGCGTGACCAGCAGGGCGAGCGGCTGCATCGCGGTGCGTGCAATGGGCACGAAGTCGCGCTGCGTGTTGTAGGGCAGCTTGCTGTAGAGCGCGCCGTTGATCACGGCCACGCCGGTGTTGGCCAGCATCAGCGTGTAGCCGTCGGCGGGGCTCTTGGCGACCGCATCGGCGCCCACCGAGCCGCCCGCGCCAGGCTTGTAGTCGACGATCAGCGGCTGGCCCAGCACCGCCTGCAGCTTGTCGGTCAGAAGGCGCGCATGCTGGTCGAGCGGGCCGCCGGCCGGAAAGCCGATGACGACCTTGATCGGCTTGTCGGGGTAGGCGGCCAGGGCGGCGCCGCCGATGGCGAACGAGGCGATTGAAAAAGCCGCCAGGATGGCGGCGCGCACGGGTCGGGTCATGGATCGTCTCCTCTTTTTTCAAGTGGAGACGATCATAAGCAGCGGCTCAGCCCGCGAGCGTGGCCTTCAGCGTGATTTCCGGCACGCTCGCCAGCGCCTTCGACAGCGGGCAGCCGGCCTTGGCGGCGGCCGCGATCTGCTGGAACTTCGCTTCTTCGAGCTTCGGCACGGCGGCGTCGAGCTCGAGCGCGATGCGGTCGATCTTGAAGCCTTCGCCGTCCTTGGCCAGCCGCACAGCGGCCTTGGTGTCGATGCGGGTGGCGGTGAAGCCCTCTTTCTCCAGCGCGAAGGCTAAGGCCATCGTCAGGCAGGCCGCATGGGCCGCGCCGACGATCTCCTCGGGGTTGGTGCCGCGCTTGTCGTCCTCGAAGCGGCTTGCGAAGCCGTAGGGGTAGTCCTTGAGGGCGCCGGTCTCGGTGCTGACCTGGCCCTTGCCGGTCTTGCCGGCGCCTTCCCAGTGAACGCTTGCGTGCTTGTCTGCTGCCATGAAAACTCTCCTTCATTCGGGTGACGGGTGGTGGGAGACGCAGGTATCGCGCGGAACGCCGCGCTTGTCTGTAGTCGCAGGGCGCATGCGATGAAGATTGCGAAGGCTGCGCAATGGCGGGCAGGGCGTCGCCAAGGTGACGCTCCCGGGGGCTTCCCCGATGGGAGCGGCACGCGGCTCGGCTTAGGCTGCGGCCTGTCTTCCTTCTCTCTGTCTTCCTCGCCCGCCCGCCTTGACCATGCAACCACGCCCGCACCACAAGTTCTGGCCCAAGCGCCTCCCGCATTCGATCACCGTTCCCGCCACCTCGCTGTGGCACAACCTCGCAACTTCGGCGGCGCGCTACCCGGACAAGGCCGCGCTGGTCTTCTTCGGCCGGGTGCTGAGCTACCGCGGCTTCGCGGACCAGGTCGAGCGCCTGGCCGGCACGCTGCATGCCCTGGGCGTGAAACGCGGCGACCGCGTGGTGCTGGACATGCAGAACTGCCCGCAGCTCGTGATCGCGCATTTCGCGATCCTGCGCGCCAATGCGGTGGTGGTGCCGGTCAACCCGATGAACCGGGCCGAGGAGCTCAAGCACTACATCGTCGACCCCGACGCCCGGGTGGCCATCACCACCGGCGACCTGGCCGGCGAGCTCGCCAAGGCCAGCAACGCGCTGCCGCCCGGGCAGCAGCTGGCCCACATGATCGTCACCCAGTTCACCGACGCCTTCGACGCCGAGGCGAGCGGCGACGACGCTCCCGCGCCGGCCTGGAAAGAGTGGCTCGCCACGCGCCATCCGCTGCCCGAGCTCGCGGGCGGCAAGGCCATGGCCTGGACCGAGGCGCTCGAAGCCGGCCATGCGGCGCCCGAGCATGTGGTGGGCGCCAACGACATGGCCCTGCTGCCCTACACCAGCGGCACCACCGGCCTGCCCAAGGGCTGCGTGCACCATCATTCGAGTCTCATGCACAACGCGGTGGCCAGCCAGCTCTGGGGCCAGGCCACCTCGGAAGCGGTGGTGCTGGCGGTGGTGCCCATGTTCCACATCACGGGCGTGGTGAGCATGATGCACACCTCCATCCTGGCTGCGGCCACGCTGGTCATCATGCCGCGCTGGGACCGCGAGGTGGCGGGCCGGCTCATCTCGCGCTGGAAGGTCACGAGCTGGACCAACATCCCCACCATGGTGATCGACCTCATGGCCAGCCCGAACTTCGCGAGCTACGACCTGTCGAGCATCACGCACATCGGCGGCGGCGGCGCGGCCATGCCGCAGGCCGTGGCGCAGCGCCTCTTCGAGCAGTACGGCCTCAAGTACCAGGAGGGCTACGGCCTCACCGAAACCGCCGCGCCTTCGCACACCAACCCATCGGACCACCCCAAGCAGCAGTGCCTGGGCATTCCGTTCATGAGCACCGATGCGCGCGTGGTCGACCCCGACACGCTGGCCGAAATGCCGGTCGGCGAATCGGGCGAGATCATCATCCATGGCCCCGAGGTGTTCCAGGGCTACTGGAAGCGCCCCGACGCCACCCAGGCGGCTTTCGTCGAGTTCGAGGGCAAGCGCTTCTTCCGTTCGGGCGACATGGGCCGCATGGACGAGGACGGCTACTTCTTCATGACCGACCGCTTGAAGCGCATGATCAACGCGAGCGGCTTCAAGGTCTGGCCGGCCGAGGTCGAGCTGCTGATGTTCCGCCATCCCGCGATCCAGGAGGCCTGCGTCATTTCCACCAGGGACGACTACCGCGGCGAATCGGTCAAGGCGGTGGTGGTGCTGCGCGCCACGCACAAGGACACCACCGAGCAGCAGATCATCGACTGGTGCCGCGAGAACATGGCGGTCTACAAGATCCCGCGCAAGGTGCAGTTCGTCGACGCGCTGCCCAAGAGCGGCAGCGGCAAGGTCATGTGGCGGCTGCTGCAGGAAGACGAAAACAAATGATTCAGCCGGATGGGGCGGCCACTTCGCGCCGAGAATCAACGCTCCTTGCAACGTGTCCGTTCCGCTCCTGCCTGCATGCGCTTTCGCCCCGTCTTTCTTCTTCCTTTCGCCTTCGCCTTCCTGCCGCTGCTGGCTCATGCCGCGCCCCGCAATTGCGTGGTTGTCGGCATCAGCGACGGCGACACGCTCACGGCGCGCTGCGGGCACGCCGGCTCCTATGAGCAGATCAAGGTGCGCATCGCCGCGATCGATGCACCCGAAAGCAAGCAGCCCTATGGCCAGCGCAGCCGGCAGGCGCTGAGCCGGCTCTGCTACGCCGAAGAGGCGCAGATCACGCCGCGCGACACCGACCGCTACGGCCGCATGGTGGCCGACGTGGCGTGCAACGGCGAGGACGCCGCCAGCCGCATGGTGTCCGGCGGCTGGGCCTGGGTGTACGACTACGACGGCATTGCGACCAAGCGCGGAGGCGGGCTCAGGATGCCGCGCGTGCGCAAGGCCTGGGGCTGTGGACCGGCTCGAAGCCGGTTGCGCCCTGGGATTGGCGCAGACAGCAGCGCGAGGCCCACTGGAGCGACGGCTTCTTCTGAGCCTCCGGGCCGCTGTCATGGGGGCTTCATGCGGACGCGAGACCATCGCGGGTTCTCGCAACCCCATGACGACAAAAAGATGGCCAAAGATTTCGAGCGGATGGAAGACTCCAACCCCTCCGCCAACCCCACCATCCACGAAGTGTCCGACCCGAAGCGCCGCGTGTTCGTGCGCGGCGGCCTGGCGGCGGCAGTGGCCGGCCTCTTCGGGCCGCTGGCGGCCGGCACGCTGGCCGGCTGCGCCACCACCGGCAGTTCGGTCAGCACGCTGGGCCGGGCCATCGGCTTCAAGAGCGTGCCCATGGCCGCCGTCGACCGCGTCGTCGTACCCGAGGGCTACAGCGCGCAGGTGCTCTACCGCTGGGGCGACGCCACCGGCATCGCCGGCCGCATGCCCGCCTTCAAGACCGACGCCTCCAACACCGCGGACGAGCAGGCCCTGCAGGCCGGCATGCATCACGACGGCATGGCCTTCTTTCCGCAGGGCGGATCGAACCGCGGCCTGCTGGTGCTGAACCATGAATATGTCGACGACGGCCTGCTGCACCCGGACGGCATGAAGACCTGGACGCCCGAGAAGGTGCGCAAGTCGATGAACGCGCATGGTGTCTCGGTGATCGAGTTGCAGCGCGAAGGCACGAAGTGGACGCAGGTGCTGCCTTCGCGCTTCGCGCGCCGCATCACCGCGCTCACGCCGATGACGCTCACCGGCCCCGCCGCCGGCCACCCGATGCTGCGCACCGCGGCCGACCCCACGGGCACGCAGGTGCTGGGCACCTACAACAACTGCTCGAACGGCCAGACGCCGTGGGGCACCTACCTGACCTGCGAAGAAAATTTCGCCGACTACTTCGAAGGCACCGATGCGCCCGACGCGCACCAGAAGCGCTGGGGCATCAAGAAGGGCAATGGCGCCAAGTACCGCTGGCACGAGCACGAAGAGCGCTTCGACGTGGCGAAGCACCCGAACGAATCGAACCGCTACGGCTGGGTGGTCGAGATCGATCCGCAGGACCCGGCGTCGACGCCGCGCAAGCGCACCGCGCTCGGCCGGGCCGCGCACGAAGGCGCCGCCACCGCGCTCACCAACGATGGCCGCGCGGTCATCTACATGGGCGAGGACTCGCGCTTCGAATACATCTACAAGTTCGTGAGCCGCGACAAGGTGCAGCCCGGCGGCGCGGCCGCCAACCGCGACCTGCTCGACCACGGCACGCTCTATGTGGGCCGCTTCGACGTGGACGGCACCGGCGAGTGGCTGCCGCTGGTGCAGGGCAGGAACGGGCTCGTCGCCGACAAGGGCTTCGCGAGCCAGGGCGACGTGCTCATCAAGGCGCGCCAGGCCAGCGACCTGCTGGGCGCCACCAGGATGGACCGCCCCGAATGGACCACCGTCGATCCGCTGACGAAGGAGGTCTACTGCACGCTCACCAACAACAGCAACCGCGGCGCGCCGGGCCAGCCCTTCATGGACGCGGCCAATCCGCGCTCCAACAACACGATGGGCCAGATCATTCGCTGGAAGGAAAGCGGCGACCTCGATGCGACGAAGTTCGCCTGGAACCATCTCGTGCTTGCGGGTGATCCGAAGCAGCCGCGCTACGAAGCGCAGGGCAACATCAAGGGCGACGCCTTCGGCAGCCCCGATGGCCTGATGGTCGATGCGCGCGGTGTGCTGTGGATCCAGACCGACGTCTCGACCTCCACGCTCGGCAAGGGCGAATACGCCAACCTGCCGAACAACCAGATGCTGGCCTGCGACCCGACCCAGGGCGAAATCCGCCGCTTCCTTCTCGGGCCGGCCGGCTGCGAGATCACGGGCCTCACGGCCACGCCGGATCTGCGCACGCTCTTCATCAACGTGCAGCATCCGGGCGAGCCGGCCAACGAGCGCAGCGACCCGGAACGTCCGCTCGCCGTGTCGAAGTGGCCGGACGGCGCCGGGCGCCCGCGCTCGGCGACGGTCGCCATCACGAAGAACGACGGCGGCGTGATCGGAACCTGAGGCGGGAAGGGGCAGGGCGCTCCGAAGAGGCCTTCGGGCGTGCCGCTAGGACTCGCTCTTGCCCTGCACGTCCGCCACCACGCGCGCATTGCGCTGGAAGCTCCAGTAGGCGCTGGCCCAGTCCATCATCACCACGATGCGGTTGCGGAATCCGATCAGGAAGTACGCGTGCGCGAACAGCCAGAACAGCCATGCGAGCCGGCCGCTGAAGCGCAGCGGGCCGAGGGGCGTTTCCAGGTCCACCACCGCCGAGTTGCGGCCGATGGTGGCCAGGTTGCCGTAGTCCCGGTAGCGGAAAGGCACCGTCGGCTCGCCCGCGATGCGGCGAAGAATGTTGGCGGCCGCCGCCCGGCCCATCTGCTTGGCGCCGGGCGATACGCCGGGCACCGGCTTGGGCGGCTTGCCGGGCGCATAGCTCAGGGCCGCGGCCAGGTCGCCCACCACGCTGATCTCGGGATGGCCGGGCAGGCTCAGGTCGGGCTCGACCTTGATGCGGCCCGCGCGGTCGCATTCGGCACCGGTCGCCTCGCCGAGCATGCGCCCGAGCGGCGACGCCGCCACGCCGGCCGCCCACACCACGCAGTTGCTGTCGATGCGGTAGCTGCTGGCAGAAGCGTCGCCGGGGCCGCCGCCGACCTCCACTTCGAGGCCGGTGGCGTCGATGGCGGTCACGCGCGCATTGAGCCGCACCTCGACGCCGAGCCGCTGGAGCTGCTCCAGCGCCTTCTGGCTCAGGCTCTCGGGCATGGCCTGCAGCACGCGCGGCCCGCCCTCGATCAGCAGCACCTGCGCGCTGCCCGGGTCAATGCGGCGGAACTCGCCGGCCAGCGTGTGCTTGGCGATCTCGGCCAGCGTGCCGGCCATCTCGACCCCCGTGGGGCCGGCGCCGATCACCACGAAGGTGAGCAGGGCGCGGCGGTGCTCGGGGTCGGTGGCGGTTTCGGCCGCCTCGTAGGACATCAGCACGCGGCGGCGGATCTCGAAGGCATCCGACAGCGTCTTGAGGCCCGGCGCCAGGGGCGCCCATTCGTCATGCCCGAAATAGCTGTGGGCCGCGCCGGCCGCGACCACCAGGTGGTCGTAGCTCACGACGCTGCCGTTGGCCAGCCGGACCGCGCGCGCGGCCGGATCGATGGCGCTCACTTCGCCGAGCAGCGTGGTGATGCGCGGCTGCTGCCGGAACAGGGCCCGCACCGGCGCCGCGATCGACGGCGCGGCCAGGCCGGCGGTCGCCACCTGGTAGAGCAGGGGCTGGAACAGGTGGTGGTTGGTCTTTTCGATCACCGTCACGTCCACGTCGGCGCTTTCGAGCCGGCGGGCGGCTTCGAGCCCGCCGAATCCGCAGCCGACGATGACGACATGGGGGCGGGCGGAGGCGTTGGTCGTTTGCATCGAACAGATGATACGCAGCCGCCCTGCACGCCGGCCGAACTTGTGCCAAAGTGGCTCCCCCCACCGATGCCTGCACTGCGGCGCGGCGTGACACGGCGCTTCAAGGGCGCGAACTTGTCCTACGCGCTGCTGCAACGGCCATCGGCTACAAATTGCGGTTGACCCGACTGGAGACACCATGACGCTTTCCCGGCCGATCACCCAGGCGGCGAGCGCATTGCGCGGCAAGTTCCGCGAAGTGCGCGCCGCCAGCCTGGCACTCGCCGCGCCGCTCTCCGCCGAAGACCAGTGCATCCAGTCGATGCCCGACGCGAGCCCGACCAAATGGCATCTCGCGCACACGACCTGGTTCTTCGAGACCGTGCTGCTCCAGCCGCATGCGGCGGGCTACCGGCCTTTCGACGAGCGGTTTCATTACCTATTCAACTCGTACTACGAAGCGCTCGGCCCGCGCCATCCGCGCCCGCAGCGGGGGCTGCTCACGCGGCCTTCGGTCGACGAGGTGCATGCCTACCGCGCCCATGTCGACGAGGCGGTGCTGGCGTTGCTCGACGGCGGCGACGGCGAGCGCGACTGGGCGGCCATCGAACCCATCGTCACGCTCGGGCTGCACCATGAGCAGCAGCACCAGGAGCTGCTGCTCACCGACATCCTGCATGCCTTGTCGTGCAACCCGCTGTTGCCCGCCTACCGGCCCGCGGCAGGGCCCGCGCTGCGGCTGGCCGCCGTGCCGCCGGCCATGCGCTGGCTGCCGCAGCCCGGCGGCATGGTGCAGGTGGGACATGAGGGGCCGCAGCAGGGCTTTGCCTTCGACAACGAAACGCCGCGCCATGCGGCCCTGCTGCAGCCCTATGCCATTGCCGACCGGCTGGTGAGTTGCGGCGACTATGCGCAGTTCATCGCCGATGGCGGCTACCGGCGCCCCGAGCTCTGGCTTTCCGACGGCTGGGCGGCGGTGCAGGCGCAAGGCTGGCGCCATCCGGCCTATTGGCTGGCCGCCGACGATCCCCGGCTGCAAACCCAGCAGCCGCAGGGCGGCTGGCAGGTGTTCGGCCTGCATGGCCTGCGGCCGATGGAAGCCGACGCGCCCGTGTCGCAGCTGAGCTTCTACGAGGCCGCCGCATATGCCGAATGGGCCGGTGCGCGCCTGCCCACCGAATTCGAATGGGAAGCGGCCTTCGATGCGGCCGGCATCTCGCAGATGACCGGCCATGTCTGGCAGTGGACGCGCTCCTCCTACGACCCGTATCCCGGCTTCAGGCCCATGCCCGGCATCGCGGCCGAATACAACGGCAAGTTCATGGTGGGTCAACTGGTGCTGCGTGGCGGCAGCGTGGCCACCCCGGCCGGGCACACGCGGCCCAGCTACCGCAATTTCTTTCCGCCGGCGGCGCGCTGGCAGTTCTCGGGGCTGCGGCTCGCGAAAGACATCTGAATCATGCGCAATCCAAGCTCCTCGTCCTCTCTTTCGTTTGCCGCCGCCCAACAGCAGCCGCGCCAGCCTGTCGCGCCCGCCCCGGAAGGCGCAGGGCTCTCCGAGTTCGGCCGCGAGATGCAGGCGGGCCTTGCGCGCAGGCCGCGCAGCATTTCGCCCAAGTATTTTTATGACGCCGCGGGTTCGCAGTTGTTCGACCGCATCTGCGAGCTGCCCGAGTACTACCCCACGCGCACCGAACTGCGCATCCTCGGCGAATGCGCGGGCGAGATCGCCGCGCAGGTGGGACCAGGCGCCGAGATCGTCGAGTTCGGCGCCGGCTCGCTCACCAAGGTGCGGCTGCTGCTCGATGCACTCGAGACGCCCAGGCGCTACCTGCCGATCGACATTTCCGGCGAGCACCTGGCGGCGGCCGCCGAGCGGCTCAGGGCCGACTACCCGCAGCTGGCGGTGCAGCCGATTGCGGCGGACTACACGATGCCGCTGGTGCTGCCCGCGCCGCTCGCCGGTGCGGGCAAGCGCGTGGGTTTTTTCCCCGGCTCGACGATCGGAAATTTCGAACCCGACGAGGCGCTGGCCTTCCTGCAACTCGCGGCGCGCATGCTGCGCGGCGGCGGGCTGCTGATCGGCGTCGACCTGGTGAAGGACCCGGCCCGCCTGCATGCGGCCTACAACGACGCGCAGGGCGTGACCGCGGCGTTCAACCTCAACCTGCTGCGGCGCGCCAATGCCGAGCTCGACGCGAACTTCGACCTCGACGGCTTTGCGCACGCGGCGTTCTACAACGCGCCGAAGCAGCGCATCGAGATGCACCTGGTGAGCCGGCGGGACCAGATCGTTTCGCTGAACGGCGAGCGGTTTGCGTTCGAGGAAGGGGAGACCATCCACACCGAGTACTCGCACAAGTTCACCGTCGAAGGGTTGCGGGCGTTGGCGGTGAAGGCGGGGTTCCGGCCGGGGGCGGTGTGGACGGATCCGGAGAGGCTCTTCAGCGTGCATTGGTTGGGGGCTTGAATTGTTTTGAGGTCCGGGGCCGGGTCTCGCCCCGGCGGGCGACTCACTTTCTTTGCTTCGCCAAAGAAAGTAAGCAAAGAAAGGCGACCCCTACTGTCTGCGACCCCTTCGCTGCGCTACGGGGCAACCTGCGGTGCTCGCGTTTCGCGGGGTCCGCAGAACTCGCTTCGCTCAAACAGCTGCGGCCCTGATCCGCGAAACGCTCCGCTCCTCGGCGCATACAGAAGGGGTGGGAGCGGGCGGCCTTCGCTTCGCTCGGCCCAATACCAACCCACAACAGCCAATACCAACCACCGCGGCGCGCAGCGCCGCGGTGGCTTGGTGGCCGAGCGAAGCAAAGAAAAGTAGGTCGCCCGCCGGAGCGAGTCCCGGCTCCGGAAAACAAAACCCATAAGCCACACAAAATCCCCGCCAAAAGCAACGGGCACAATATCCCTTCCCCGTGCGGGGCGCACCCGCCAACTGCGCCCCGCGCCACCCGCCCCTTGGAGTGCAAGACATGAAAGCAACCTGGAACGGCGTCACCATCGCCGAAAGCGACGACACCGTGCTCGTCGAAGGCAACCACTATTTCCCGATGAGCTCGCTCAATCGCGACCACGTGACCTTCAGCAACCACAAGACCACCTGCGCCTGGAAGGGCACGGCTAGCTACTACTCGCTGCTGGTCAACGGCGAGCTCAACACCGACGCCGCCTGGTACTACGCAGACCCGAAGCCCGAGGCCGAGGAAATCCGCGACCGCGTGGCGTTCTGGAAGGACGTGAAAGTCACCGCGTCGTGACCACGGCCGCGTTCGCTCCACCCTTCGTCCAGCCTGCCGAGCTGCAGGCCGCGCTGCGCGAACAGGGCTATGCCGTGCTGAGCCCGCAAGGCGTGAGCGACTGGCTGGGCGTGCCGCTCGAACAACTCGAAGCGCTGCATGCCGACTGGAACGATCTCCCGCCAGACGAATACCTGAAGGACGGCGGCCGCTATCGCACGCGGCGCCACGCCTGTTTCACGGTCGAAGGCGATTCAATCGCGCAGGCGCCGCACCGCGCGCACTGGCAGCCGGTCGAATACAACGCGCTGCATGGCGGCATGCAGCGCTGGTTCGCGCCCATGCACGAAGCCACCGTGGCGCAGCCAGCCTGGCAGCGCCTGCTGCAGCGCCTGGGCGAAGCCGCGAGCGGCATGCGCGGCGCGGCGGCGGCGCAGCCGTGGTTCGTCGAGGCGCACCAGTTCCGCATCGACACCGCGGGCGGCATCGGCCGGCCCACGCCCGAAGGCGCGCACCGCGACGGCGTCGACCTGGTGGCAGTGGCACTGGTCGGGCGCAGCGGCATCAAGGGCGGCGAAACGCGGGTGTTCGAAGCCAGCGGACGCCGCGGCGAGCGCTTCACCATGACCGAGCCCTGGACGCTGCTCCTGCTCGACGACGCGCGCGTGATCCACGAGTCCACGCCGATCCAGCCGCTCGAGGAGGGCGGCGCCGGCTGGCGGGACACGCTCGTCGTCACCTGCCGCGCCGAGGGTTTCCAGGGGGATTGATCCCGCTGGCTTGAGTCCTACAGCCACTCTCCGGCGCAGAGGTTAAATTCGGGGCCCGGCTCGGTTGCGAGCCGCGCCTGTCCGCGAACGAAAAAGTGAGGTCCGCCATGTTCAATCACATCCTGGTTCCGATCGACGGCTCCGAAACTTCCATGCTCGCGGTCAGCAAGGCCAGCGGCCTGGCGCTGGCGTTCGGAAGCCGCATCACGTTGATCCACGTGATCGACAACTATCCCTTCATCGGCGTGGGTGCGGACTATGCGCTGGGCCAGAACGAATACCTGGCCGCGGCCACGGCCAGCGCGAATGCGGCACTCGCCCGCGGCGTCGCGGCGCTCGCCGCCGAAGGCCTGCACAGCGACCAGCGCGTGATCGATGGCCACGTGGTGCACGAAGGCATCGTCGACACCGCCATTGCCATTGCGGCCGACCTGATCGTGATGGGCTCGCACGGGCGCAGCGGCATCGAAAAGCTGCTGCTGGGCAGCGTCACGCAGCGCGTGCTGCAGGACGCGCCCATGCCGGTGCTCGTGGTCAAGGGCGGGCTGTAAAAGAGGTGCCGGAGAAGTCCGGCGGGCTCTGCAAGCAAAGGGCCTGCTGCGTGACCGGATGCACGAAACCCAGTTCGCTGGCATGCAGCAGCAGTCGCGGCGCACGCGCCTGGACGGCGGCGTTGCCGTAGAGCGCGTCTCCCAGGATCGGATGGCCGATCGACAGCAGATGCACGCGCAATTGATGCGAGCGCCCCGTGAGCGGCTCCAGCAGCAGGTGCGTGGCCTCGGCCCTTCCGCCCGTCGCTGAAGCTGAAGACAGCGCACGCCATCGCGTGAGGCTGGGCTTGCCGGCCGGGTCCACCTTCTGCAGCGGACGGTTCGGCCAGTCGGCCATCAGCGGCGCATCGATGATCGACCATTCGTCTTTCACCGGCAGCGCGCCATCCACGATGGCCTCGTAGCGCTTGTGCACGCGGCGCTCGGCAAAGGCATCGCCGAGTGCGCGCTGCATGGCGGCGCCGCGCGCCATCAGCACCAGCCCGCTGGTCGCCATGTCGAGCCGATGCACGATCAGCGCGTCGGGCCAGCGACGCATGGCGCGCGCGCTCAGGCAGTCCTGCTTGTCTTCGCCCCGCCCGGGCACGCAGAGCAGGCCGGCGGGCTTGTTCAAAACCAGCAGGTGGACGTCTTCGTGGATGAGGTCGATGTCCGGCATGGGTAGGCGGGAGTGTAGAGAGGAGAGCGCAGAGCCTGCGCTCACGCAAGGCTCATGAAGCCTAGGCTATCCTCGGGCGAATGTCCGGCCCCGTCTCCCCAGCCTCCGTTTCCGCCTCCGTCCCCCCACCCCCGAGCTTTACCGAACTCAGGCGCGAGCGCCCGTTCATGCAGATGTGGGTGGCGCGGCTCTTCGGCACGGCGGCCTCGCAGATGCTGCTGGTGGCCATCGGCTGGCATATGTACGAGCTCACCGGCAGCGCCTGGGACCTCGGGCTGGTGGGCCTGTACCAGTTCGTGCCTGCCTTGCTGCTCGCGCTGCTGGCCGGCCACGTGGTCGACCGCCACCATCGCGGCCGCATCGTGGCGGCCTGTTTTGCGGTGCAGGGGCTGGTGGCGCTGGTGCTGCTGCTCGCGGTGGTGCAGCGCTTCGACACGCGCGGCCTGCTGCTGGGGCTGTCGCTGGTGCTGGGCGCGGTGCGCGCCTTCCAGATGCCGGCGCAGCAGGCGCTGACGCCATTGCTGGTGCCGCCCGCCATGCTGCCGCGCGCCATGGCTTTCAGTTCAGCCGGCATGCAGGGCGCGATCATCGGCGGGCCGGCGCTCGGCGGCCTGTTGTTCGTGGCGGGCATGGCGGTGGTGTACGGCGCCAGCGTGCTGTGCTTCGCGGTGGCCTGCGTGCTGGTGCTGCGGCTGCGCTATGCCTACACGCCGGCGGCGCGGGAGCCGGTCACGCTGGCCACGGTGTTTGCGGGCGTCGATTTCATCTGGAAGCGCAAGCCGGTGCTCGGCGCCGTCTCGCTCGATCTCTTCGCGGTGCTGCTGGGCGGTGCGGTGGCGCTGCTGCCGATCTACGCCAAGGACATCCTGCACACGGGGCCCTGGGGGCTCGGCCTGCTGCGCGGCGCGCCGGCGGTGGGCGCGCTGGTGATGTCGATCGCCCTCACGCGGCGGCCCATCGAGCGCAACATCGGCCGCACGCTGCTGATGGCCGTCGGGCTCTTCGGGCTCTGCATGGTGGTGTTCGGTATTTCGCGCAGCTTCATCGTCTCGCTGATCGCGCTGGCGGTGTCCGGCGGGGCCGACATGGTCAATGTGGTGATCCGCCAGACCCTGGTCCAGCTCGAGACGCCGGACGCGATGCGCGGCCGTGTGAGTGCGGTCAATTCGATCTTCATCGGCGCCAGCAACCAGCTGGGCGAGTTCGAATCGGGCGCCACGGCGGCGCTGCTCGGGCCGGTGGGCTCGGTGGTGGTGGGCGGCGTGGGAACCATGATGGTCGCGCTGGGCTGGTTCAAGCTGTTTCCATCGCTGGCGCAGCGCGACCGGCTGGTGGTCGCGATGCCCGCGGCGGCCAAGTAGGGCGCCGCGCCGCGGCCTTCAGAAGACCGAAAACGCCTGGGGCGCATCGATCGTGAGGTCGCTCTGCGCCTCGGCCACGCAGGGCAGGATCCAGCCCTCGGCCTTTTCCTCGGCACTCAGGCCGGGCCATTCGACGATGTGGCGGATGGAGCCCGCCACCAGCTGGCAGATGCAGGTGCGGCAGGTGCCGTTGCGGCAGGAGCTCGGCATCTCGATGCCGGCCGCCTCGGCCGATTTCAGAAGCGTGGTGCCGGCCTCGGCGTCGAAGCCGAGGCCCGACGGTTCGAGCCGGACCCTCATCGCTGCGGAGGCTGTTGCTGCTGCTCGCGGCGCTGTTCGCGCAGCATGAAGAGATAGAGGCTTTCGACCTTCTCGCGCGCCCACGGGGTCTTGCGCAGGAACTTGAGGCTGGAGCCCACGCTCGGGTCGATGGCGAAGCAGCGGATGGGAACGAGTTCGCCGAGCTGCTCCCAGCCGTAGTGATCGGCCAGCGCCGTCACGATGGCCTCCAGCGTGAGCCCGTGCAGCGGGTTGCGGGGCTGGGCCGGCTTGGCGGGAGCCGGCGATTCGTTGGTCACTTGTTCTTGAGCTTGCCGCGCGGGATCACCGCCGTGGTGATCGTGCGGACGGGTTCGATGCCGCCGGTGCCCACCGGCTTGGGCGGTGAAGTGTCCTTCTTCGGTTTCTTGGCTTCCTTGTTTGCGCGCTGTTGACCCTTGGCCATATCGACTCCTTTTTTGATGCTGCGTATGCGGCGTGGTAGCGGGCAGTTTAGCGGTGCGGCGACAATACGCAGTTCCTTTTGATTTCCCCGCATTCATGTCAGATTACGAAGTTCGCCCCGCCACCATGCGCGACGCCAAGGCCGTCGCCGAAGTCCATGCCCTGGCCGCCAAGGCTGCCTACGAAGGCATCCTGCCCGAAGAAGAGCTGCGCGTGCTCGCGCCCGCCTCGCGCGAAGCCAAATGGCGCGAAGCCATCGAGTTCAGCGAGCCGCAGGTGCAGGTGGCGGTGCTCGACGGAGAAATTGTCGGCTTCGTCGGCTTCGACCGCTCGCGCGACCCCAAGACGCCGTCCACCACGGGTGAGATCTGGGCCATCTACGTCAAGCCCGAGCATTGGGGCAAGGGCATCGGCGTCGCCCTCTGGGACGCCGCGCGCGAAGGCCTCGAGGAAGAGGGCTGCACCACGGTCACGGTCTGGGTGCCCATTCGCAACGACCGCGCCATGCGCTTCCACGAACTCGCCGGCTTCAAGCGCGAAATGAAGACCGCCAAGACCACCGCGCTGGGCACCGTGCGGGTCGAAGAGATCCGCCTCAAGCGCAGCGTCGCCTGACGCTGCCGCCCGCGTACGGGTATTGCCGGCGGGCGCCGCGGTTGCGGCTAAGCTCGCCGCTTCTTTTTTCCACACCGACCCTTGCCATGGCCACCAGCCTGCTTCTGCTGCTCGACGACATCGCGACCGTCCTGGACGACGTCTCGATCCTCACCAAGGTTGCCGCCAAGAAGACGGCCGGCGTGCTCGGCGACGACCTTGCGCTCAACGCGCAGCAGGTCTCGGGCGTCAAGGCCGACCGCGAGCTGCCGGTGGTCTGGGCGGTGTGCAAGGGCTCGTTCGTCAACAAGCTCATCCTGGTGCCTGCGGCGCTGGCCATCGGCACCTGGCTGCCCTGGCTGGTCACGCCGCTCTTGATGGTGGGCGGCGCCTTCCTTTGCTTCGAAGGCTGCGAGAAGCTCGCCCACAAGTTCCTGCACAAGCAGGAGCATGAGGCCGAAACCGCGCGCCACGAGCGCGCCGTGGCCGACGAGGCCGTCGACGTGGTCGCGGTCGAAAAGGACAAGATCAAGGGCGCGGTGCGCACCGACTTCATTCTTTCGGCCGAGATCATCGCCATCACGCTGGGCACCGTGCAGGGCCAGTCCTTTCTCACGCAGTTCACCGTGCTCGCAGGCATTGCGCTGATCATGACCGTCGGCGTCTACGGCCTGGTGGCCGGCATCGTGAAGCTCGACGACGCGGGCCTCTACCTGAGCCAGCAGGCGAGCAAGGCCGCGCAGGCCTTTGGGCGCGGCATTCTCGCGGCGGCGCCGTGGCTCATGAAGGGGCTGTCGATCGCCGGCACCGCGGCCATGTTCCTGGTGGGCGGCGGCATCCTGGTGCACGGCGTGCCGGCCCTCGGCCATGCCGTCGAAGACTGGGCCGCGGCCACCGGCGGCGTGTTCGGCGCGCTGGGGTCGATGGGGGTGAATGCGGGCATCGGCCTCGTGGCCGGTGCCGTGGTGCTGGCGGTGGTCGAACTCGTCAAGAAGCTCCGCCGCTGAGCGGGAGCCCGGCCGCCTTCAACGCCGCGCCTTGGCGCGCTGCACCAGGTCGACCACGATCAGCGCTGCCCCCAGGACCAGGGCGAACCAGCCGACGATCGATGCGCCAGCCACCATCTCGAACCAGCGCGTGCCTTGCAGGAAGCGCGGCCCCAGCAGCACGGCGGCGCCGATCAGTATGCAGAGGATGCCGCGTTCGAGCGTGCGGAGTTGTCTTGAAGCCATGGGTCTTGGTTGAATCTGGTGCGGGTCTGCAGGACCGACATTGTCGCAAGACGGATGCACCGCAGAATCGAGGCGCAAAAAACCGGAGGGAACCCGCATGAGCATCGAGATCGCCAAGGAAGCACGCCAGCAGGCCATCGCGTCGATCGAGCGCTATTTCAACGAGAACATGGACGAGAAGATCGGCAACATCGCGGCCGGCGCGCTGCTCGGTTTCTTTCTTGAAGAGATCGGCCCCATCGTCTACAACAAGGCCGTGGCCGACGTGCAGGAGCGGCTGCAGTCGCGCATCTCGGAGGTCGATCTCGAAGTGCACGAGGACGAGTTCCAGTACTGGCGCAAGTTCGAGCGGCAGAAAAAGAGCCGATAGCCGGCGCCTGGCGTCGCGCACAAGCATCGCCCGCCGTTCAAAGATGCTTCCAAACGTTGCAAAATCCCAAGCCATGCAACCACACCGTCCCATTTCGCGTTTTGCGCCATCTTCGCTGCTGCGCACCCTTGCCGCCTTGCCACTCGTCCTGGCCGCTTCCCTCGCGGCCGCCCAGCAGGACCCCGCGTCGTTCCCGCTGGATTCGGTCGGCTACCTGAACGAGGAACTGCCGCGCATGGAAGCCGCCATTGCCGCCAGGGACCGCAGCTTCTTCCACGGCGCGATGGCCCGCACGGTGGAGTTCTCCGATCGCTGGGGCTTCAAGGCGCAGGCCAATCCGGATCTGGCCAAGTACCCGATGTGCACCGAGGCGGTGATGGACTACGTGGTCGTCGGCATGTGCAGGCTCAATCCCGCGAGCGATGGGTGCGAGCCCGGGCTGGCGCCGCGCTTCGAGGCGAATGTGCAGCGCTGCCGCGAGGTGGCGGCGCGAAAATAGGCGTCCCGTCCTTCGACGCAAAAGAAAGTCCCCGCAGGCAGGCAGGCAGTGCGGGGCGGAGACACGCCATGGAATACACACGCTACCAGACCCTTGCCATCACGCGCCGCGGCGCCCATGGCGCGGTGCTCGACATCCAGATGCGCGCGGCTAATGGCAAGCTGCCCACGGCGGGCCATGACGGCCATCGCGAACTTGCCGAGATCTGGCGCGACGTGGCGGCCGACGACACGGTGCGCTGCGCGGTGCTGCGGGGCGAAGGGCTGGGCTTCTCGGGCGGCGGCGACCTGGCGATGGTGCAGGACATGACCACCGACGACGCGGTGCGCCAGCGCGTCTGGAAAGAGGCGCGCGACCTCGTCTACAACATCATCAACTGCGACAAGCCCATCGTGAGCGCGATGCACGGCCCGGCGGTGGGCGCGGGCCTGGTGGCGGGGCTGCTGGCCGACATTTCGATTGCCGCCAGGGACGCGAAGATCGTCGACGGCCACACGCGCCTGGGCGTGGCGGCGGGCGACCATGCGGCCATCGTCTGGCCGCTCCTGTGCGGCATGGCCAAGGCCAAGTACCACCTGCTGCTGTGCGAGCCGGTGAGCGGCGCGGAGGCCGAGCGCATCGGCCTGGTGTCGCTCGCGGTGGACGAGGCCGATCTGCTGGCGCGCGCCTACGAAGTGGCCGACCGGCTCGCGGTCGGCAGCCAGAGCGCGATCCGCCTGACCAAGTACGCGCTCAACAACTGGCTGCGCCAGGCCGGCCCGACCTTCGATGCCTCGCTGGCGCTCGAATTCATGGGCTTTGCGGGTGCCGACGTGCGCGAGGGCGTGGCCTCGCTGCGCGAACGGCGCGCGCCGAACTTCGGCTGACGGCGCGCCTCAGGCCTCTTGCGGGCTTTGTCGCGTTCGCAGCAGTACGGCGAATCAGGCCGGCGGATAGATGGAGATGGCGCCGGCTTCGCCCGAGGCCCAGGGCGCGTACTTGTGCATCGCACGCTCGAACAGCGGCGAGGCGGTCCAGCCCGCGAGCCAGGCGCGCAGCAGTGGCCAGGGCTGGCTTTCGAACCACGCGGGCTCGACCATCGCGAACTGCCGCACGAAGGGCATGACGGCGGCATCGGCCAGCGCCGCCCGCGCGCCGAAGAGTTGCGGCCCGGGGCCACTGGCGAGCCGTGCTTCCAGCTCCAGCAGGAACTGTGCGCCCAGTTCGCGCGCGCCGCCGGCGGACGTGTCCGCGAAGCGGCCCGGGTACTTGTAGCGGTCGAGCTGCGGCTTGAAGCGGTTGTCGCATGCGGCCACGAGCGCGAGCATGTCGTCGAGCGTGCCCGCCTCGGGCGCGAGCCAGCGCAGCGGATCGTTGCGGCCCAGCGTCCACAGCATGATGTCGAGGCTTTGCTCCAGCACGGTGGCATCGGGCAGCACCAGCACCGGCACCGTGCCCTTGGACGAGGCGGCGAGCATGTCGGGCGGCTTGTTCTTCAGCACCACTTCGCGCAGCTCGCAGCGCTCGCCGCTCGCAGCCAACGCGAGCCGGGCGCGCATCGCGTAGGGGCAGCGGCGAAAGCTGTAGAGGACGGGAAGGCTTGTGGCTTGCATCGAGCGCAGGAGTCTATGCGCGCGGCTGTGCCGGCGGAAGACCGGCTGCACTCAAATGCAACTGGGTTGCACTGGTTCATATAATGCAATTCTGTTGCATATAGGGCCATCCCCATGATCGACCGCCTCCCCGTCACCGTGCTGTCCGGCTTTCTCGGCGCCGGCAAGACCACGCTGCTCAACCACATCCTGCACAACCGCGAGGGCCGCCGCGTGGCGGTCATCGTCAACGACATGAGCGAGGTCAACATCGACGCGGTCCTGGTGCGAAACGGCGGTGCCGAGCTTTCGCGCACCGACGAGAAGCTGGTCGAGATGAGCAACGGCTGCATCTGCTGCACGCTGCGCGAGGACCTCCTGCTCGAAGTGGGCCGGCTCGCGAGGGAAGGGCGCTTCGACCAGCTCGTGATCGAGTCGACCGGCATCTCGGAGCCGCTGCCGGTGGCCGAGACCTTCACCTTTGCCGGCGAGGACGGCAAGAGCCTGGCCGACGTGGCGCGACTGGACACCATGGTGACGGTGGTCGATGCCTTCAACTTCCTGCGCGACTACGGCTCGCCCGACAGCCTGGGCCAGCGCGGCCAGTCGCTGGGCGACGAGGACGCCCGCACCGTGGTCGACCTGCTGATCGAGCAGATCGAGTTCTGCGACGTGCTGGTGGTCAACAAGACCGACCTCGTGAGCGCCGAAGAGCGCGAGCGGCTCGTGGCCATTCTCCGCAGCCTCAATCCGCGTGCGCGCATCGAAATTGCGGCGTTCGGCCGCGTCGGGCTCGACCGCGTGCTCGACACCGGCCTGTTCGACTTCGAGCAGGCCGAACGCGCACCCGGCTGGCTGGCCGAACTGCGCGGCGAGCACCAGCCCGAGAGCGAGGCCTACGGCATCCGCAGCTTCGTCTACCGCGCGCGCCTGCCGTTTCATCCGCAGCGCTTCTGGGAGCTGGTGCAAAGCGAGTGGGAGGGCGTGGTGCGTTCCAAGGGATTCTTCTGGCTTGCGAGCCGCGCCACGCGGGCCGGCTCATGGTCGCAGGCGGGCGGTGCCTGCCGCTACGGCGTCGCAGGCCTGTGGTGGGCCGCCGTGCCGCGCGAGCATTGGCCGGCCGACGAGGAAGCGCTGGCGGCCATCCGCAGGAACTGGGACCCGGCCACGGGCGATGCCCGCCAGGAACTGGTGCTGATCGGCATCGGCATGGACGAGGCCGCCCTGCGCGCGCGGCTCGATGCCTGCCTGCTGACCGAAAGCGAAATGCGCCAGGGCGCCGCGTCGTGGGCGGATCTGCCCGATCCCTTTCCGTCCTGGAACGCGTAGCCGGCCCTGGGGCTCAGCCCCTGCATTCCCCACAGGTGCCGTGCAGCGTGAGCGCGGTGTGGCGGGTGTCGATGCCCTGCTTGCGCAGTTCGCGGCCGAGCCGGCTCATCACCTTGGGCAGCTCGGGATCGGAGGGGAGCGCGAGCACCTTGTGGCATTGGTCGCATTCGAAGGTGTTGCCCGAAGCGGCTTCCACATGGCGCGAAAAGCGGTTGACGCGGTCCGCGCCCACGCGGCGGTCGCACAGGCCGGCGTCGACCAGGCGGTCGAGCACGCGGTACACCGTGACGCGGTCGGGCGCTTCGCCGGTGGCAGTGGTGTAGGCGGCCACCACGTCGTCGTGCGTGAGCGGCTGCAAGGCGTGTTCCAGCAATTCGAGCACGGTCTGCGCGGCGCGCGTCACGCGCAGCCCGCTGCTGCGCAGCAGGGTTTCGCTGTCGGGCGCCGTGACGGCGATGGGGGGCTTCGGATGCGGGCTCATTGGTTTTCCTGGAACCGACATTGTGTTGCATTCCGTGAGCTCGCGCCCCGGGCGGCCCGAATGCGCTAAGGTCTGCTTTTCGCGTTTCTGAATACCTTCTACCGACCATGTCCAGTTCCCCGATCGAAATCGAAACCGCTCCCCATCCCACCGCCACGGTCATCGTGATGCACGGCCTGGGTGCCGACGGAAACGATTTCGTGCCGATTGCCAACGAGCTCGACCTGTCGAGCGTGGGCCCGGTGCGCTTCGTGTTTCCCAATGCGCCGGTGATCCCCGTCACCATCAACGGCGGCTACCGCATGCCGGCCTGGTACGACATTGCCGTGGCCGACCTGGCGGCGCGCGAGGACGAGGCCGGCCTGCGCCGCTCGCAGGCCAGCATCGAGGCGCTGATCGCCAGCGAGAAGGCCCGCGGCATCGCGGCCAACCGCATCGTGGTGGCGGGTTTCTCACAGGGCTGCGCCATGGCGCTCCTGACCGGGCTGCGCCACACCGAGCGGCTGGCCGGCATCGTCGGCCTCTCGGGCTACCTGCCGATTGCCGCCACCACCGCGGCCGAGCGGCATGCGGCCAATCACGACACGCCGGTTTTCCTGGCCCATGGCCGGCAGGATCCGGTGGTGCCGCTCGAACGGGCGCTGCAGTCGCGTGACGCGCTCGTCGCGCTGGGCCACCCCGTCGAGTGGCACGAATACACGATGGCGCACTCGGTCTGCATGGATGAGATCGCCGACCTGAACCGGTTTCTCCTGCACGTGCTGGAGACGAAAAAATGATCCTCGTCATCGGACACGCCATGGCGAAACCCGAAACCCTGCAGGCGATGCTGGCCATCAGCGTGGAGCATGTGCTGCGCTCGCGCACCGAGCCGGGCTGCATCTCGCACGAGGTCAGCGCCGACGTCCAGCAGCCGCTGCGGCTCAGCTTCGTGGAGCGCTGGAGCGACATGGCGGCGCTGAAGGCGCATTTCCGCGACGAGGCGTCGCGCGCCTTCGGCAAGGCGCTGGCCGCCATGGCGGACGGCACGCCGCAGATCTCCATCTACCAGTCGGAAGAGATCGATCCCGCATGAGCCAAGCTATCAAAACAATAGCGGCACGCAGCATAGCGGATGCCGGGATTCCCTGCACGAGCAGCGCCCGCGCGGCCGTGCTACCTTCCAGCCCCTCAGAGATTGACGGGTCATAACAATATGAGCAGCAGATTGCAGGAGAGGTTGGGTGCGCTCTCGGCCGCGCGGTTGAAAAGCATGCGGCGCGGCATCGAGAAGGAAAGCCTGCGCGCGCTGCCGGACGGCAAGCTCGCGCTCACGCCGCACCCGCTGGCCCTGGGATCGGCGCTGACCCATCCGCACATCACTACCGACTTCAGCGAATCGCAGCTCGAGCTCATCACGGGCGTGCATGCCAGCGCCGAGTCGGCGCTGGAGGAGCTCACCCGCGTCCACCAGTTCACCTACCGCGTGCTCGCCTCGCTCGGCGACGAGCGGCTCTGGGTGTCGAGCATGCCCTGCGGCCTGCCGACCGACGAGACCATTCCCATCGGGCGTTACGGCTCCTCGAACGTCGGGCGCGCCAAGAGCGTCTACCGCATGGGCCTGAGCCACCGCTATGGGCGGCGCATGCAGACCATCTCGGGCATCCACTACAACTGGTCGCTGCCCGACGTGTCGAGCGAACAGTATTTCGCGCTCATCCGCAATTTCCGGCGCCATGCCTTCCTGCTGCTGTACCTGTTCGGCGCTTCGCCCGCGCTGTGCTCCAGCTTTGTCGCGGGGCGCCCGCACGAGCTGCAGCCACTGGGCGACGGCAGCATGTTCATGCCGCACGGCACCTCGCTGCGCATGGGGCGACTGGGCTACCAGAGCGACGCCCAGGCCTCGCTGGCCGTGAGCTACAACAGCCTCGAGGGCTACGGCGCCTCGCTGCAGGACGCGCTCACGCGGCCCTGGCCGGCCTACGAGGCCATCGGCATCCGCAACCTCGGCGGTGACTACAACCAGCTGGGCACCAGCCTGCTGCAGATCGAGAACGAGTTCTACGGCACGATCCGGCCGAAGCGCGTGATCAACCCCGGCGAGCGCCCGCTGCATGCGCTGCGCGAGCGCGGCGTCGAGTATGTCGAAGTGCGGCTGATGGACCTCGATCCTTTCGAGCCGGTGGGCATCAACGCGCAGACCATGCGCTTTCTCGACGTGTTCCTGCTGCAGTGCCTCTTGAGCGACAGCCCGGCCGACACGCCCCAGGAAATTGCCGAACTGGCCCACAACCAGCACCTCACGGCGGCACGCGGACGCGAGCCGGGCCTGCAGCTGCAGCGCGGCGGGCGGGAGGTGGGACTGGCCGACTGGGGCATCGAGCTGGTCGAACAATGCCGGCCCATCGCCGCGGCGCTCGACGCCGCGAACGGCGGCACGCAGCATGCCGACGCGGTGCGCGCCGCGATGGCTGCCCTGCAGAACCCCGGCAGCCTGCCTTCGGCGCGCGTGCTGGCCGCGGTCGAAGAGCACCATGGCAACTCTTTCATCGGCTTCGTGCGCGCGCAGTCGGAGCAGACCCGCGCCACGCTGCTGGCCCTGCCGTTCTCGGCCGAGCAGCAGGCCCAGTTCGAGCGCATGACCGAGGAATCGATCCAGGAGCAAAAGCGCATCGAGGCCGCCGACACCATGCCTTTCGAGATCTACCGCGAGCAGTACGTGTCCCCGGCGCGCCTGGGGCTGGGCCGCGGGCGGATGGCCGTTGCGGCCTGACCGTCGTCCGGCGCTTCCCACTGCCACACGACCCGCCTGACGACAGGCGAGGGGGGCGATGGCCTACAGGCATTGGCCGGCATGGCTCACCGTGCGCGCCGCCACCGCGGCGACCATGGGCGACATGCATCCCGAACGCTTCAGATTTCCACTCCGGCCCGTGGTTCGGCCGGAGATTGCGGCATGACTTTCAAGGCCTACCTTGTTGAGGACAGCCCTCTCATTCGCGAAAACCTCGTCGGCTTCCTGCACGACGTTGCCGACGCGGACGTGGTGGCCTGCGCCAGCAGCGAGGAAGAGGCCGTGCACTGGCTGGACCACCACCGCGACGACTGGGACCTGACCATCGTCGATCTTTTCCTTGAACGCGGCAATGGCCTGGGCGTGGTCAGGGCCTGCCGCGGCCGCGCGCCGAAACAGAAAGTCGTGGTGCTGAGCAACTACGCCACGTCCGAAATGCGCCAGCGCTCCGCGCAGCTGGGCGCCGATGCCTTCTTCGACAAGTCGGCCGAACTCGACCAGCTGGTGGCCTACTGCGAAACGCTGCGTCACGCGCGCGACTGAGCCGGCGTTGGGGCGGCCCTGCCGGCGCGCTTTTCTGGGGTAAAACGCCACGCGGCCGCCGCAGCGGCCATCGGTATACCCCAACCCCCAAGGAAAGCAGCGAGACCAGCACATGAGCAACAGCACCATCGACTTCAAGGGCCGAGTGGCCATCGTGACCGGCGCGGGCGGCGGCCTGGGCCGCCAGCATGCGCTGGCCCTGGCGGCGCGCGGCGCCAGGGTGGTGGTCAACGACCTGGGCGGCGCCCGTGACGGCTCCGGCGCCTCGGTGAGCGCGGCGCAGGCCGTGGTGGACGAAATCGAGGCCGCGGGCGGCGAGGCCATGGCCAACGGCGCCTCGGTCACCGATTTCGAGGCGGTGCAGGCCATGGTGAAGCAGGCGGTCGATACCTGGGGCCGGGTCGACATCCTGGTCAACAACGCCGGCATCCTGCGCGACAAGAGCTTTGCCAAGATGGAGCTCGCCGATTTCAAGCTGGTGGTCGACGTGCACCTGATGGGCGCGGTGAACTGCACCAAGGCCGTCTGGGCGCTCATGAACGAGCAGAAGTACGGCCGCATCGTCATGACCACCTCGTCTTCCGGCCTCTACGGCAACTTCGGCCAGAGCAACTACGGCGCGGCCAAGCTCGCGCTCGTGGGGCTGATGCAGACGCTGAGCATCGAAGGCGCTAAGAACGACATCCGCGTCAATTGCCTGGCGCCGACCGCGGCCACCCGCATGACCGAGGGGCTGATGCCGCAGGAAGTGCTGGATGCGCTCAAGCCCGAGGCCGTGGTTCCGGCCATGCTGGTGCTGGCGGCCGAGAGCGCGCCGAACCGCACCATTCTCTGCGCCGGCGCCGGCACCTTCGAGGCCGCGCACATCACGCTGACGCAGGGCGCCTGGCTCGGCATCGGCGCGGACACGCCCGAGCAGCTGGCCGCACGGCTCGCCGAGGTGACCTCGCGCGAGGGCGAGATCGTGCCGCAGAGCGGCTCGGCCCAGGGCAGCAACGAGGTCGGCAAGGCAATGGCGAACGCCCGCAACGGCTGACCGCAATCCGGTCCATGGCCGCTTGACCTCGAGTGCACTCGAGCATTTCCAATGGATTCGCCGGGCCTTCCGGTTCATTCATCCATCCGGGGAAAGCAGCCATGGACACGACAGACGACAGCAGGGCGCTGGTGCAGCGCATCCATTCCGAGCTGGACAAGGGCAACGGCCAGCTCTTCATCGACAGCCTGGCCGACGACGCCCGCTGGACGCTCGAAGGCAGCACGCCGTGGTCGCGCACCTACGCGGGCAAGGCCGCGATCCGCGAAGAGCTGATCAAGCCGCTGTTCGCGCAGTTCGCGGGGCCCTATGTGAGCAAGACCGAGCGCATCATTGCCGAGGGCGACCGGGTGGTGGTGCTGTTCAGCGGCGACGTGCCCACCCGGGCCGGCAAGCGTTACAACAACCGCTACTGCTACATCTACCGCATCGAAGGAGGCAAGGTGAAAGAACTGACCGAGTACTTCGACACCGCACTGGTCGAGCAGGCGCTCGAGGCGCCACCGGCTGCGGTCCATGCCCATGCCGGCTGACGGCGGCGCGCCTTTTCACATCGGCGAACTGGCCCAGCGCACCGGCCGCACCGTGCATGCCATCCGCTGGTACGAAACGCAGGGCCTGGTGCCGGGCGTCGTGCGCGACGAAGGCGGACGGCGCCTGTACGGTGAACTCCACGTCGGCTGGCTCGACCTGATGGACCGGCTGCGCCGCACCGGCATGTCGATCGCCGAGATGCGCGAATACACCGCGCTTGCGCTGCAGGGCAAGGCCACGCTGCGCCAGCGCCGCGACCTGCTTGCCGCGCACCGCGCGCGCGTGGCCGAAACCATTGCGGATTGGAACCAGGCGCTGTCGCTGGTCGAGCGCAAGATCGATTTCTACGACGACTGGATGCAAAGCGGCCACAGGCCGCCCCTGCTGCCTGCCGAAGCGCCGCGCGCGCCGCCGCCCAGGCGAAAGGCGCGATAGCCGGTGTGGTGCCCGCCTACTCCGCGATGAAGCCCGTGTCCTTGCGGATCGAATCGCGGTCGCGGTGGTTGTTCAGCCGGCCGAGCGTGTTGTCGAGCAGGCGCTTGAGCTTGTCGGCCGCGCCGCGAAAGGCCTCGTCGAGGGTGGTGGCGTGCTGGGTGACGGCCAGCGGCTGGTGGTGAGCCAAGCGTGCTTCCATCACGCAGCACTTGTCTCCGGCACCAGCCTTGTCGTGGTTCTCGTCGCTCAGATGCACTTCGACGCGGGTGACATCGTCGACGAAGCGGCCGAGCTGCTGCTTGATTTCCGCATCGGCCCAGCGCTCCAGCGCGTCCTTGTTGTTGACACCGTTGCTCGTGTTGACCTGAATCTGCATTGTCTTGTCCCTGATGATGGATGAACGAGCCTCTACTGTGCGCCCTAAACGGCCCAGGTACGCGTAGGCATGTTCCCCAACCCCCGGGACGGGGCGGGATTCAGCTCTGGATATAGGTCGTGAGCTGCGCGATGGTTTCCTCGTGGTCGGCAATGATGTCGTCCATCAGGTCCTGGATGGAGATCATGCCCACCACCTTGGTGCCGTCGACCACCGGCAGGTGGCGGAACTTGCGCTGGCTCATCAGCGCCATGCAGGCGCGCGTGCGGGTCTGCGGGGTCACGGTCATCACGTCGGGCGTCATGATCTCGGAGACCTTCATCTCCTTGGAGTTCTTGCCCTGCAGCGCCACCTTGCGGGTGTAGTCACGCTCGGACAGAAAGCCCACCAGCCGGTCGCCGTCCATCACCATCAGCGCGCCGACCTCGAAGCGCGCCAGGGTGGCCAGCGCATCGAACACGCTGGTGTCGGGCGAGGTGCGCCAGGCCGCGGAATCGTGGCGCTTGAGCAGTTCGGAGACGGGTTTCATCGCGGTAGCTCCATCAAGAAAATTTGGCTCGGGCCGGCGCGTCCATGCGCCGCACTCGGCCAAATGATAGGGGCGGAACCATCCCTGCGATGCAAAAACCTCTAGGGGAATGCGCGTGTCGCCCAAGGGCGCGCGCCGACGCGAACTAAGGTGTTGGTGCGAGCACGCGGCTGAGCGCCACCGGGTCGCCCACCACGGTCTTGACCAGGCCCTTGTCGTCGAAGCTCACCTGGTACTCCGACCAGCTGTCGCGCCAGTAGCGCCAGGTGGGCGCATCGAGGCTGGGGTTCTCGCTGGCCACCGGGTAGCCGATGGCCATCAGCACCTGTTCGCGCGTCATGCCGGGCGCCACCTTTCCGGCCACGATGGCGTCGCGCACGGCGGGTGCGAAGGCCGCCATCTTCTGCTTCGGGTCTTCGGTCACCACGTAGCGTTGCGCGAAGTCGATCAAGCTGACGTTGCGGCTGTAGTCGTTCTTGATGCGCTGGGGCTTGCCCGCGAGATCGAGGTTGAACCAGCGGAAATCGTAGCCTGTGATGCGCGCCGGCGTGCCCACGGCCACGATGCTGGTGCCCTGCTCGTCGTAGTTGATGTCGCTGATCGAGTTGCCGTAGGTGCGCATGTTGCAGCACAGGTAGCCGCTGACCAGCGGGCCCGGCGGCGGCGAGGGACGCTGGGCATGGACGACGGTCGCGGGAACGACGGTGGCTGCCAGCAGGGCGGCAGCGGCAAGGCGCTTGAACATGGATTTCCCTCGGTATTTATTGAAAATGGCTGCGCATGCAGCGCGCGGATTCTAGAGGCGTGGTGCGCCCGGGCGCAGGCAAAATGGGCCTGTGCCGCTACAGAAAGCGTAGCGGCGTGATTTGCCGCACATCGCGGTCCACAATGCGCACCCGGCCTTCGGGCCCGCGCCTTCCCCCATAGAGCGAAAGAAAGAACATCCATCGATGGCGATCCAGTGGTTCCCCGGGCACATGTACACGACCCAGAAAGCCATCACCGAGCGGGTGAAGGACATCGACGTGGTCATCGAGCTGCTCGACGCGCGCCTGCCGGGCTCCAGCGCCAACCCGATGCTGGCCGAACTCACGGCTGGCCGGCCCACGCTCAAGGTGCTCAACAAGCAGGACCTGGCCGACCCGGCGCGCACTGCGCTCTGGCTTGCGCACTACAACGCGCTGCCGGCCACGCGCGCCATTGCGCTCGATGCGAGTCTGACCACGCCCGCACAGGCCATCGTGCGCGCCTGCCACGAGCTCTCGCCCAACCGCGGCGGCATGGCCAAGCCGATGCGCGTGCTGATCTGCGGCATTCCGAATGTCGGCAAGTCGACGCTCATCAACACGCTCACCGGCAGCCGCAAGGCCAAGACCGGCGACGAGGCCGGCATCACCAAGCTGGAGCAGCGCATCACGCTGGCCGACGACTTCTACCTGTGGGACACGCCCGGCATGCTGTGGCCGCGCATCGTGGTGCCCAAGAGCGGCTACAACCTGGCGGCCAGCGGCGCCATCGGGCGCAACGCCTTCGACGAGGAAGAAGTGGCGCTGGAGCTGCTCAACTACCTGAAGACGCACTACGCGGCGGGCATCACCGAGCGCTTCAAGCTGGCCGAGCACGACGCCGCGGCCATCGCAGCCATGAAGGACGAGGAAGTGCTCGACGCCATCGGGCGCAAGCGCGGCGCGCTGCTGGGCAAGGGCCGCGTCAACCTGCAGAAGGCGGCCGAGATCGTGATGCACGAGTTTCGCGCGGGCAACCTCGGGCGCATCACGCTCGAAACGCCCGAAGAGTTTGCCCAGTGGCTCGCCGAGGGGCTGCGCGCCGATGCGGAGCGTGCTGCAAAGAAGGCGGCACGCGGAAAGAAGGGCAAACCCAAGCCCGAGGCCGCGCCCGAACAGGACGCATGAGACCGACGGGCGCCGAATCCGCAGGCCACGCATGGCGCAGGCGCTCGCGCGGCGCTTCCCGGAACTGGCGCCTGCCGCGCTGGCCGCACTGGCCGGCCAGGCGCAGCGCACCACGCTGACGGCCCACGCCACGCTGCTGGCGGCCGGCGAGCCGTGGCAGCATGCCTTCTGGGTGGAGCAGGGGCTGCTGCGGCTTTTCTACATCGACAGCGAAGGCCGCGAGTCGAACAAGAACTTCCATGCCGAGGATGCGTTCATCTGGCCCGTGACCGACTTGCTGCGCCGCGAGCCCGCAGCCTTCTTCATTGCGGCGCTGGTGCCAGCCATCGTGTGGCGCCTTCCGTATGCCGCGCTCGAAGCCGCTGTGGCGCACCTGCCTTCATGGACCGCGCTGCAGCTTCATGCGCTGGCGGGATTGCTCGACGACAAGATGCGGCGCGAGCAGGTCTTCCTGCAGTGCACGGCGCGCCAGCGCTACGAGGCCCTGCTGCACGAGCGGCCCGAATGGACGCAGCGCATTCCGCTGCGGCACCTGGCGTCGTACCTGGGAATGACCGATGTCTCGTTGTCGCGGCTGCGCGCAGGCATGGGGCTTAACGACGGTTAAGGCGCGCTCCGGGCTGGGCTGGAACACTGGGGCTTTTCGTGAGGGGACACCGCCATGTTCCGTTTCTCGCCGATGGCCCTGCAGCTCGGGCTGCACGCGCTCGCTGTCTTCTGGCTGGGCCTGATGGCCGGCTTCTTCTGGACCTACAGTGCCAACGTCAACTTTGCCACCCTGCAGATGGACGGCACCACCTATGCGCTGGTGCAGTCCAGCCTGAACCGCAACGTGCGGCACGCGATGTTCTTCGGCCTCTTCTTCGGTCCGCCGCTGTTCTGCGCGCTGGCCGTGCTGGCTGCGTGGCCGGCGTGGCGCGAGTACTGGCTGTGGTGCCTGGCGATCGCCGGGGTGCTGTATGCCCTTGGCATCGTGCTGTTCACGGCGCAGGTCAACCTGCCGCTCAATGCCTATACGGAATCCTGGAATCCACGGGCGCTGCCGCCTGACTGGACGCAGACGCGCGAACGCTGGAACGCGGCGAACCTCTGGCGCACGTTCGCCAGCGCGGCGGCCTTCGCGCTGGCGCTGGCCGCCTTGTGCATGCGGGCCAATCGCCGCGCTCGCTGAACGGGTGGCGCCCGCCCACTATCATCGAGGCATGCAACGCCTCACGCGCCAGCGCAACGCGGTCTTCTCCGCCTTCAGCGACACCGGCATGGTGCTGACCGCACCTGAAATCCTCGAACGCGCCCGTGCCATCGTGCCCGAGATCAGCCTCTCCACCGTGTACCGCCAGGTCTCCATGCTGCTGGCCGATGGCGAGATCGCCAAGGTCGAGCTACCGGGCGAGCCGGCGCGCTACGAAGTGGCCTGCAAGCCTGATGCGCACCGCCACTCGCACCATCACGGCGAAGAGGCCGACCACCACCATCACTACTTTCACTGCGGCAGTTGCGGGCAGGTCTTCATGCTGCATGCATGCCCCGGGCCCATGACCGACCTCGTGCCCAAGGGCTTCCAGGTGAAGAGCCATGAAGTGACGCTGCATGGCGTGTGCGCGGCCTGCGCCGGTGCCACCCGCAAGGCACGGTCGCCGAAGGCGCACTGACGCTCGGCGGCGGGTCAGCGCACCTGCAGGCGCGCATCCTTCGGATAGCTGATGGTGTAGTCGGCCGCGACGCGCGCGGTCTTTCCGGGCTCCAGGTCGAAGCGCCACATGGCAAGCCCGGGCTGCTTGTTCCAGGCCAGCTCGCCGGGCTGCGGCGAGAACTGCGCGGCCACGCGCACCTGCTCGTCGACCGAGACGGGGGCCGCCTCGAGCACCTGCACCGCGATCGGCGTGCGGTGGCGGTTTTCCACCACGTAGGCACGCTGCACCTTGCGCTCGGCGCGCGAACCGGCAAAGCCGCCCGTGCCCTGGCTGTCGTTCTCGGGCTCGGCCTGCACGCGCACCAGTTCGTCGCGGCCGAAGGAAAGCGTGAGCCTGGCGTCGCTCGGCGCGCTCCACCGGCCGCTGCCGACGAAGTTGCCGTCGCGGTAGAGCTGCAGCGCACCGGCCGGCCATACGCCCGCCGGCTGCGCGAGCTCGGCCACCAGGAACGCGCTGGCGTCCACGCGCGGGCTGGTGCGCGCGGCGAGCTTTGCCGTGTCCTCGTGCTGGCCCAGCGCCAGCGTCACGCGCTGGCCGCTGGAGGGCACGTCGATGCTCTGGGGCACCGCGAATTCGGTGGCAAAGCTGTTGTCGAACACGTTCACGTCGAACAGGGGCTCCGTGGCCTCGACCATGGCGCGCCGGTCGACGGATGCAGCGGGCGCGGCGGGCGCGGGCGCCATCATCGCGGCCATGCCCCCCTGAACACGCGGCGGCGGCTCGATGCCGATGCGCCACGCCGTGGGCGTGCGGCCAGCGGTTTCGCGGCGCGGCTGGCCGGTGGAGAGCACCAGCTTCACGCCGCGCCAGTCTTCGCCCGTGGCCTGCGCCACCAGCGCCTGGCGTTCGATGCGCACCTTGCTCGTGGCGGTGTCGAGCAGCGCGCGGTAAGTGGGCGTCCAGCCGGGGCCGGCGACCTGGTAGCTCAGCTTTACGTCGGCATCGGCGTTGGCGGCCAGTGTCACGGTCACGGCCATCACCTGCACGCCATGGCCTTGCGAGCGCTTGCGTTCGGCCAGCAGCGGATTCAGCTGCCGGTCGATGTCGGCCTGCCTGCGCTGGATCTGGTGCTGCTTGAGCAATGAGTCCTGCCCGGTGCGGCGCATCGCCTCGGCCATGGCGGCGAGGTTGCGCGCATCCATCGGCGCGCGGGCGCCCTGGGCCGATTCGCCGCTGCCGCCAGAGAGGCCTTTCAGGTAGCCCGTCACCATGCCCAGTGCGTCGTTCTCGGCCTGCAGTGCGGCCTTCTGGTCCTCGAGTTCGCGGATGCGGCCGTCGAGCGCGCTGGTGGCGCAGCGGGGCGACAGTTCGCGCGCCTCGCTGAGCACCGAGGTCTCGCCCACGCGCACCGATGCGCCGGCCGACACCTGCAGGCTCTGCACGTCGAGGCCCGCGGGCAGGCAGGCGAAGGTGACCGACCGGCTGCCGGCCGCAACACGCGTGACTCGCTCCACCGTGGCGCTGCCGGGATAGACCTTGACCTGGGTGATGCGCGAGCTGTCGGCTGCGGCTTGCGCATGGGCGCCGGCGCTCGCCGCCAGCCAGGCGATGGCGGCGAAGCTGGCACGGAGAAGAAAGGCGCAGGAGGGTGCTTGCATGGAGAACCTTCGGAAGTGGAATGGTTGGCTTGTCTCCACTCCTACGGCCGGGCTCGTCCAACGGGGTCAAGTCATTGCGAATTTTTTTTCGACGCGGGCGTTGCTGTCGCCAATGCAACCGCGGCGGCGTTGCCGGTCACGCGCGCGACGACGCGTGGCGGCTGCGCTTCGTAGAGTGGGGCCGTCCGCTACGCCAACGCATTTCCGTTCCAAGGAGATCCTCCATGCTCGACACCATCCAGGCCGCCAACAAGACCGCTGCCTTCAACCGCTGGGCCGGCTTCGAAGTCACCCGCGCCGCCGACGGCGAAGCCGAACTGCGCATGGAATGGCGCGAGGAAGACATGGGCCAGTACGCCGGTTTCCTGCATGCGGGGCTCATCGGCGCCATGCTCGACACGGCCTGCGGCTTCGCTGCCGCCACGGTGGCGGGCCGCGTGCTGGCCTCGCATTTCTCGGTGAACTGCCTGTCGCCCGCGCTGGGCCGTGCCTTCATCGCGCGCGGCAAGGTGGTGAAGGCGGGGCGCAAGCAGGTGTTCGCCACCGCCGAGCTCTATGGCCAGGGCGATGGCGACAGCCTCAAGCTCGTGGCGACGGGGAGTGCCATCCTGGTTCCGGTGGAAGAGCCTCCGCCGGCAAAGTGACAGCCGCCTCGGCGCCGGCGCGCCGGGGCTTGAGCCCGAACAGCGGCCGCAGCCAGTTGAAGCGGCGGATCAACCCGTCGGTGAGCAGCCAACAGCCCACGATGGTCAGCGCGACCAGCAAGGCCGGCTCCAGCACCGGCCCCAGCGCGAGCGGGGCCAGCAGCGCAATGCCCGCGATGATCAGCGTCTGGTGCAGCACGTACCACGGGTACACCGACTCGTTGGCCCAGCGCAGCCAGGGCCAAGGGCGGTTCAGGTGGCGATGGCCGTGGCCCAGGATGGTGGCGACCGCCAGCCACAGGTAGAGCATGCGCAAGGCGTCCATCGGCACGCCGGAGGGCGGCCCCTTGGCGCCGAGCCGCAGCACGATGAAAGTGGTGATCGCCGCCGCCGCCAGCGCCAGCGACACCCGCCGCAGGCGTTCCAGTTCGCGCCACACGCCCGTGTCCACGCCCATCCAGTAGCCGTAGAGGAACACGGTGAAATAGATGCTGTGCAGGTGAAAGTCGCGGACCAGGTTGTGCGTGGGCGGAAAGTGCCGGGCCAGCAGCATCGTCCAGACCAGCAGCGGAAGCGCCGGCAGCAACAGCAGCTTCCAGCCGCGCAGCCCGTTGAATCGGCGGTGCATCCACTGGCCGGCGGGCGACCGCCACAGCGGCAGCGTCAGGGCAATGAGCGCCGTGTAGCTGAACAGGTAGGGCAGGTACCAGAGGTGGTTCCAGGTGATGCCGAACTCCGCGCCGGCGAAGGCCTCCTTCGGCCACGGATCGCTCATGGAAAGATAGCGCAGCAGGAAGGTGCCGAAGCCCGGCGCCACCAGGCCGCTGGCCACGCCTTGCGCATAGGCTTGGTAAGGCACGACCACCGCCATGCCGAAGGCCAGCGGCAGCATCAGCCGGAGGCTGCGGCCGCGCAGCAGGCCCCAGGTGCTCTGGCTGCGGCCCAGGAAGCCCAGCGACACGCCCGAGACCAGGAACACCAGGTCCATGCGCCAGAGGTTGAGCACGCGCATCGGCCACTGCAGCCATTCGGCCGCGTGCGGGCTCTTGAGGTGCCAGGGCCAGTCGGCCACGTAGTACATCGCCACGTGGTACAGGATGACCAGCAGGAAGGCCAGCGCGCGCAGCGCGTCGATGTCGTGCCGCCGGTCGGGCAGGGTAGCTGGGATCGTGCTCATCGGGGGCTCCTCGAAAACGCGGGAAGGAAGGCGCGATGGTGGCGTCCACCCGCCGCGCGCCGACTGCACAAGGGACGGATCCCGGCCCTTTTGTGACGAGCGGTGGCCTGCGGGGGACGAAATTCGCCCACGGGACGCGCGGATCGCGAGAATCCCGGGCATGGGAGATTCCCGAAAGAACCTGTACGAGCGCTACGAACCCATCCGCCGCCGCGTGGAAGTGGGCTTCTGGATCGTCTTCATGGCGCTGCAGGCGGCGTTCAACACCACCGTGGCGCTGGTCGATGCGCGCGACCGCGCCGTGCCCCGCGCTGCCTGGGAAATCATCACCTGGGAGGTGTCGAGCCACCTCGTGCTGCTGGCGCTGGTGCCGGCGGTGGTGGCCATCCAGCACCGGCTGTCGGCGCTCGCGCGCACCCATCTGTTGCGCTACCTGGGCTGGCACCTGGCCGCCAGCGTGGTCTTCAGCGTGGTGCACGTGGCGGCGATGTTCGCGCTGCGTGCGATGGTCTACGCGGCGGCCGGCGAACGCTACGACTTCGCGGGCTGGACCGGGCGCTGGGGCTACGAATACCTGAAGGACGTGCGCGCCTACCTGTCGATGGTGTTCGGCATCTGGGTCTACGGCGTGTTCATGCTGCGGCTGCAGGGCGAGGCGCGAGTGCTGGACCAGCCCGAGGAGGCGGCAGCAGCGCCGGCCGAGCCCGCCGAAGCCCATCAGGCAGCCGCGCCGCCCCCGCGCCCCGAGCGCTTCCTGGTGCGCAAGCTGCGGCGCGAATTCCTGATTGCCGCCAGCGACATCGACTGGCTCCAGGCCGAAGGCAACTACGTCGGCCTGCATGTCAACGGCCACGACTACCTGCTGCGCGCCACGCTCACCGATTTTCTGGCGCAGCTCGACCCCGCCCATTTCGTGCGCGTGCACCGAAGCCACGCCGTCAACCTCGGCCGGATCAAGGAAATCGAGCCGCTCGACGGCGGCGATGCCCGGCTGCACATGCACGACGGCAGCACGGTGCCCTGCAGCCGGCGCTATCGCGATGCCTTGCGTGCCGGGGCGAGCTGATCCGGGCGGCGCGCCAATCCGTCCTGTTCCGGTGCGGCCTCTGCACTGCTAACGCCCATTTCCGAAGAAGACGCACCACGAGAGAGCTTCCAGGCACCATTTTTGCTTTCTTGCGGTGCTGCTCCGAGCAATTCGGGTGCATGCACCAATTCAAACCAAAAACTGCAAGAAGCTCCAATGGACGCACTCAAACAGGGCGCAGACGCGCTGTTCATTCTTCTCGGCGCGATCATGGTGCTGGCCATGCATGCCGGTTTCGCCTTTCTGGAACTGGGCACGGTGCGCAAGAAGAACCAGGTCAATGCGCTGGTCAAGATCCTGGTCGACTTCTCGGTCTCGACCATCGTGTACTTTCTCGTGGGCTATGGCGTGGCCTACGGCACCCACTTCTTCGTGGGCGCGACCGAGCTTGCGGCCAAGAGCGGCTACGAGCTCGTGAAGTTCTTCTTCCTGCTCACTTTCGCGGCGGCCATTCCGGCGATCGTCTCGGGCGGCATTGCCGAACGCGCCAAGTTCTGGCCTCAACTGATCGCTACGGCGGTCATCGTCGGTTTTGTCTATCCGCTGTACGAGGGCATTGCCTGGAACAAGGCCTTCGGCATCCAGGCGTGGATCGCCTCTGTCACAGGCAGCGAGTTCCACGACTTTGCCGGCTCGGTGGTGGTGCACGCGGTGGGCGGCTGGCTCGCGCTGCCGGCCGTGCTGCTGCTGGGCGCGCGCCGCAACCGCTATCGCGGCGACGGCTCGCTGAGCGCGCATCCGCCGTCGAACATTCCTTTTCTGGCGCTGGGCGCCTGGGTGCTTTGCGTCGGCTGGTTCGGCTTCAATGTGATGAGCGCGCAGAGCATCGACAAGATCTCCGGCCTGGTGGCCGTCAACTCGCTCATGGCGATGGTTGGCGGCACGTTGGTGGCACTGGCCCTGGGCAAGAACGACCCCGGCTTCGTCTACAACGGCCCGCTCGCCGGGCTGGTCGCCGTGTGTGCGGGTTCCGACCTGATGCATCCGCTGGGCGCGCTGGTGGTGGGCGGCGTGGCCGGCGCCATCTTCGTGGCCATGTTCACGCTCACGCAGAACAAATGGAAGATCGACGACGTGCTCGGCGTCTGGCCGCTGCACGGCCTGTGCGGCACCTGGGGCGGCATCGCGGCCGGCATCTTCGGCACCCAGGCGCTGGGCGGCATCGGCGGCGTGAGCGTCTGGGCGCAGCTCATCGGCACCTTGATGGGTGTGGCATGGGCTGCGCTGGCAGGGGCGCTGGTGTATGGGGCGCTCAAGGCGACGATGGGGCTGCGGCTGACGCAGGAAGAGGAATACGACGGCGCCGACCTGTCGATCCACCATATCTCGGCGACGCCGGAGCGCGAGGTGAACTGGTAACGCGATCTGTTGAAGCGTATTTGCTCCGAATACGCTTCAATTTTGAAGCGTATGCATCCGGCTTGCTCGAAAGAACGGGGCAGGGCAAGGCCACCCGGTATGCGCTCATCTGCTCTACATAGCCGCGAGCGAGCAGCCCAAGAGCACAAAACCGCGGCCTGTAGCAAACTCGCCCGACCGCTCCGCTTGAATATTCACCACCGCCCAATGACCCAAACGCCCCCCGCCCTCGAAGTCCTCCCCCGCGATCTCTCCGCCTACCGCAAGGGCAATGTCGGCATCGACTACGTGCACCGCTTCGAGTCCGGCAAGCCGGGGCCCCACGTGCTGATCAACGCGCTCACGCATGGCAACGAAATCTGCGGAATGACCGCCGCCACGCACTTGCTCGACACCCAGGTGCGCCCGAAGATCGGCACGCTCACCGTGAGCTTTGCCAATGTGGAAGCGTACGAGTCCTTCGACCAGGCGCTGCCTTTCGACAGCCGCCAGCTGGTGCACAACCTCAACCGCATCTGGTCGCCCGAATGGCTCGACGGCACCGAGGACAGCCCCGAGCTGCGCCGCGCCCGCGCGCTGCGCCCGGTGGTGAGCGCGGCCGACCACATCCTGGACATCCACTCCACCAGCCAGCCGGTGATCCCGTTCTGGGTGTATCCCGCCTATGACCGCAATGCCGAGGCGGCGCTGGCCATCGGCCGCCCGTCGGTGCACCTGGTGATGCCCGACGGCCTGGGCTCCGGCACGCCGCTGATCCAGCACGGCCGCCATGGCCTGCCCGATGGCAAGGGCGTGGCGCTGGTGGCCGAATGCGGCCAGCACTTCCTGCGCTCGGCCTCCGAGTTGGCCACCGCCATCTCTTTCGACTTCCTGGCGCACTTCGGCCTCATCGACAAGGATCCCGCCGCGCCGGCGCCCGGCCCGCAGCGCCGCTTCGAGCTGCTGCAGACGCACGTCATCAAGTCGGAAGACTTCGCGTTCGTGCGCCCGTTGATCGGCTTCGAGACCTTTGCCAAGGGCGAGCTGATCGCCACCAACGGCCCGGACGAGATCCGCGCGCCGTGCGACGAGTGCACGATCTTCATGCCGGCGCAGCGGGTGATTGTGGGGCGCGAGGCGGTGTACCTGACGAAGCCGATCTGAAACGGGCCGGTTGGCAGACCCAGGCAGGCCAGCCTGGGTCTAGGCGGCAACAAACAGCGCCGGATCCACCATCGCCCGGTTCAGCATCACGGACCAATGCAGGTGCGGCCCCGTCACGCGCCCGGTGGCGCCGACGGCGGCCAGCTGCTCGCCGGTCTTCAGCACCTCGCCCACCTTTGCGTCGATGCGGCTCAGGTGGCAATACATCGTCAGCAGGCCGCCGCCATGGTCGAGCCACACGGTGCCGCCGTTGAAGAAGTAGTCCCCGGTGTCGATCACGCGTCCCGGCAACGGCGCCAGCACGGGCGTGCCGGTGCCGGCGGCGATGTCCATGCCGCTGTGCGGATTGCGCGACTGGCCATTGAACACGCGGCGCAGGCCGAACGAGCTGGAGCGGCGCCCGGGCACGGGCACGCGCATCTGCAGCGCGGCGTCGGGCCGCAGGTCGGTGAAGGTGGCCATCACGGTGGCGAGGTGCGCGCGTTCGCGCTCGTAGCGCGCTTCGTCCTCGGGCGACAGATCGACGGTGCGCGGCGGCACCGTCAAACGCTGCTCGCGGTATTGCTTGGGGCTCACGGTATAGGCGATCTGCTTTTCGTTGCCGCCCTCGGTGCGCACGACGATGCTGGCCTCGCCCGGCACGGCCGCGAGCGGAATGCCCACGAGCGCGGTCCATTCGATGGCATCGCCCATCACCAGCAGCGGCACGTCGCCGGAGTAGGCCTGCGGTCGCCTGGCCGCCGGACCGAGCGACAGGCGGGCCACGCCGCCCGGCACCTGCGATGCATGCGGCCAGACCTCGGGCTGCGTCTTTTTGGCCGAGGGAGCCGCCGCAACGGCGCGCGCCGAGGCCAATGCCATGAAGCCGAAGGTGCCGAGCAGGGCAGAGCGGCGGTCGAGGCCGGATGGAGAGGAATCGGGGAGCGAGGGATGCATGGCGTTGAACTCAAGGCTTGCGAAGCGAACAAACAAGGGCGCAGCGAACACAAAGGAAGCGGAAATGAGCATTCGAGCACTGGCCCGATGGGTCTTGATGGTAAGTGCGGCCGCCGTGGCCGCCGGGTGCAACAGCACCGCGATCCGTGTAGGCGGCGCGCCCGAGGCGAGCATCAAAAACTGCGTGACCGCGGCCTCGCGCGAATTTCGCGTGCCGGCGTCGAGTGTCGTTGCGGACAAGGGCTCGACGCCGCGTGACGGCGTCTATGCGGTCAACCTGAAGATCGGCCCGCAGGGACGACCGGCGCTGTGCACGACGGATGAAAACAGCGCGGTACTGGGCGTGGTCTACAAGCGGCCGGAATAGGCAATAAAAATCCGGCGCCATCGCGGCCGCCGGCTTTGTACGTGCAAAGGGTAGCTTTACTTGCCCCAGCTGTCCCGCATGCCCGCAGCGCGATTGAACACGCGCTTGCCGCCGGCACTCGCCTTCGCATCCAGCACGAAGTACCCGTGCCGCTCGAACTGGAACGCCGCACCGTCCTGCGCCTTGGCCAGCGACGGCTCGACGAATGCAGAGCAAACCTCCAGGCTCGCCTTGTTGAGTTCGTCGAGCAGTTCGCCGCTGCCGGGATTCGCCGCCGCAAAAAGCCGCTCGTACAGCCGCACTTCGGCCTGCACCGCATCCGCCGCAGCCACCCAGGTGATGTTGCCCTTCACCTTGATGGCGTCTGCGCCGGGCGTGCCGCTCTTGGTGTCGGGCACCAGCGTGGCCTGCACTTCGACGAGCTTGCCGCTCGCGTCCTTGGTGCCGCCGGTGCATTCGATGACGTGGCCGTACTTGAGGCGCACCTTGTTGCCCGGGAACAGGCGAAAGAAGCCCTTGGGCTGCACTTCCTCGTAGTCCGTGCGCTCGATCCAGACCTCGCGGCCGAGCTTGAATTCGCGCTTGCCCATCTCGGGGTGGTGTGGATGCACCGGGGCGGAGCAGTCGTCGAGCACCTCATCGCCGCCCATCAGTTCGCCCCAATTCGTGATCACCAGCTTGACTGGGTCGAGCACGGCCATGGCGCGTGGCGCGATGGGGTCGAGGGTGTCGCGCAGCGCGGCTTCCAGGCTCGCGTAGTCGATCCAGCCGCCGGACTTGGTGGTGCCGCTGCGTTCGCAGAACAGGCGCAGCGCCTCGGGCGTGTAGCCGCGGCGGCGCAGGCCCGCGAGGGTGGGCATGCGCGGGTCGTCCCAGCCGTCGACGTACTTCTCCTCGACCAGCTGGCGCAGCTTGCGCTTGCTGGTGAGCACGTGGGTGACGTTGAGGCGCGCGAATTCATACTGGCGCGGATGTGGGCTCGCGATGAGGCCGCCTTCGGCCAGGCGGTCGAGCAGCCAGTCGTAGAAGGGGCGCTGGTCTTCGAATTCGAGCGTGCAGATGGAGTGGGTGATCTGCTCGAGTGCGTCTTCGATGGGGTGCGCAAAGGTGTACATCGGATAGATGCACCACTTGTCGCCGGTGTTGTGATGGGTGGCCCGGCGGATGCGGTAGAGCGCGGGGTCGCGCATGTTGATGTTGGGGCTCGCCATGTCGATCTTGGCGCGCAGGATGGCGGCGCCGTCGGGCAGCTGGCCGTCACGCATGGCGCGGAAGCGGGCGAGGTTTTCTTCCGCGCTGCGGCTGCGGAACGGGCTGTCGGTGCCGGGCGTATTGAAGTCGCCGCGGTTGGCACGGATTTCCTCGGCGCTTTGCTCGTCCACATAGGCCAGGCCGGCACCGATCAGGTATTCGGCCGCCCGGTACATGAAGTCGAAATAGTCGCTCGCGAAGTATTCGTGCGGCTGCAGGGTGCCCGGCGCAGCCGGGCGGTCGGCCAGGCAGGTTTCGTAGCCGAGCCACTGGACGGCGTCGCGGATGGAATCGACGTATTCCTGCTCTTCCTTCTCGGGGTTGGTGTCGTCGAAGCGCAGATGGCAAACGCCGCCGTATTCCCTGGCGAGCTCGAAATTGAGCCAGATGCTCTTGGCGTGGCCGATGTGCAGGTAGCCGTTGGGCTCGGGCGGAAAGCGCATGCGCACCTTGGCCGGGTCGGCCATGCCCTGGGCGTGATGGGCGGCGTCGCCGGGCGAGCCACCCCATTTGCGGCCAGAATAAGCCCCCTGCGCAAGGTCGTTTTCGATCACGTGACGCAGGAAATTGCTCGGTGCAGCGGCTGTTTTTGCGCTGTCTTTGTCGGTCGGGGAGGTCATTGCGGCATTCTAGAACGCACCCCCTGCCGGTTACCTTTGGCTACGTTCTTCACATTACGGCGGGCAACCGCTTTGCATTTGGCGCGTTCAATACCTACATGGGCGGGAAACGCCCCAACAAGGAGTCCAAGATCATGAGCCTCACACGTTCAACCTTCTTCAAATGGGCCGCCGCGGGTGTCGTGGCAGCCGGTGCATTGTTTGCGGCCACCTCGGCCAGTGCCCGTGGCGACGTGAGCTGGTCCATCGGCGTGGGTCTGCCAGGGGTTGCCGTGGGCGTGGGCGCTCCGGCGTACTACCCGGCACCGGTCTATGCGGCCCCTGCGCCGGTGTACTACGCGCCGCCGCCCCCGGTGTACTACCGCCCGCCGCCGCCGGTCTACTACCGTCCGGCCCCGGTGTATTACGCGCCGCCGGCCTACTATGCACCGCGCTACTACGGTCCGCGTGGCTACTACCGCGGCCATCACCACGGTCACCGCCACTGGCGTTGAGCGCCGCGGGTGCGTAATCCCGCCATCTGAAAAAGCCGGTTCGCGAGAACCGGCTTTTTTCATGGGCAGGCCATTCGCTCGATTTCACATGGCGCGAAAAAGATGGCCGTAAAGCCGGCTGACGGGAATCTTTTCAGTCCGGCCGCGCAAGTCGAGGTGCAGCTTGCCGGCCTCGTCGCGGTGCACGGCCTCGATGGCCGAACTGCGCACCACCACGGCGCGATGCACCTGCCAGAAAGTCTCTGGGTCGAGCTGGGCCAGCAATTGCTTGAGTGGCGTGCGGATCAGGTATTCGCGCGTGGCGGTGAGCACCCGGATGTATTTGTCGGCGGCCTCGAAATACAGCACCTCGTCGATCGGAACCATGCGCACGGTGCTGCCGCCGGCTTCGCTGGCGGCAATCATCTTCAGCGGCGCGGTGGAGGCGGCGGGCGAGGCCGACGCGCCGTTGCCTGCTGCGGCAGCAAGCACCTGGCGCCACTGCTCAAGGGTCCTCTCCAGCGCTTCGTCGGCGGCAGGGGCTGGCTTTGCCTGCTGCTGCTGCACCGCCAGCGCCTGCTGAAGTCGCAGCACGGTCTTGCGCAAACGCTCGGGCTGCACGGGCTTGAGCACGTAGTCGATGGCCTGCGTCTCGAAGGCGCGGGCGGCGTATTCGTCGTAGGCGGTCACGAAGACGAGTTGCGGCATGGGCGCCTCGTCGACGGGCCAGCTGTCGGCCAGTTCGGCGGCGGCGGCCAAGCCATCGAGGCCGGGCATGCGGATATCGAAGAACAGCACCTGCGGCAGCAGGCGCAGTGCCTCCCGCACGGCGCTGCGGCCATCGCCCGCGATGGCGAGCAGCTGCAGTTCGGGCCATGCAGCGGCGAGTTCGGCCTTGAGGGCCTGGGCGAGCAGCGGCTCGTCTTCGGCGATGAGGGCGGTGGGCTTCATGCTTGTGGCGGCAGGGGAAAGCCGAGGGTGACAAGGGTTCCGCCCGAAGGCCCCGCGGCCAGGCTCATTCGGCCCTGGTCGCCATGCACGGCGGCAAGCCGCTCGCGCACCTGCTCGAGCCCGAAGCCGCTGCCTGCGGAAGTTTGCGCCGCATCCAGGCCGACGCCGGTGTCGCTCACTTCGATGATCAACCGGCCGTCGAGCTGCCGTGCGCGCACGGCGATCGCGCCGCCTTCGACCTTGGGCTCGAGCCCGTGGCGGATGCTGTTTTCGACCAGCGGCTGCAGCAGCAGCGGCGGCACCGGCGTGCCGCGCAGTTCATCCGGCAGATCGAGCGTGTAGCGCAGGCGCTCGCCCATGCGCACCGACATCAGCTCGAGGTAGTCGGCCAGCCGTTCGAACTCGGCCGCGAGCGGATGCGCCAGGGCGCGCGAGCCGCTGAGCGTCATGCGCAGGTAGTTGTTGAGGCGGTCGAGCATGGCCACGGCGCGCGGCGGGTCGGCCGTGATCAGCGCGCGCAGGTTGGCCAGCGTGTTGAACAGCATGTGCGGTTCGAGCTGGGTTTCGAGCAGCTTGAGCCGCGCTTCGGTGGCGTTGCGCTGCGCCAGGTCGATCTGGCGCCGCATGTGCTTGCTCCTGCCCAGGCTGTAGAAGAAGAAGCACATGCAGACGGTGGCCGTCACCGTGATGATGATCGTGGTCGCGAGCTTGCGTTCCGTGAAGCTGCCGAAGTCGAGCAGGGGCTGATGGGTCCACGCGTCGCCAATGGCATTGCCCCCCAGGAAGCCGACCGTCACGCCGCCCGCCACCAGCAGGTAGCCCCAGGGGCCGGACGGCCAGAGGATCTCCCGGTGGCCGCTGATCAGCAGCCGGCCCACGTCGATGAAGAGCCAGCTGATCAGCCCGATCGACAGCGAATACACCATCTGCGCGCCCCAGTCCCCGTGCTGCGTGATGGCCAGCGCCGCGGCGATGAAGCAGCAGAACACGACGGTGATCAGGCCATGCCGGAGCATGCCCCGGACGTTCTCCGCGCGAAAACGAGGGAGCGCTTCGACGCTCATCGGTGCACCCTTGGCGCTGCGCGCCGTCCCGCCAAGCGGGAGCGAGCGGGCTTGGGGCGGCCCTGCGCTCCGCTCATCCGCGCTCCCCGGAGCGCAGCGCACGCCGTTCGCGCTCCACCAGCCGGTCGTAGAAGCTGCCGCCGGGCGCGATGAACCAGATCACGGCGCCGTGGATCAAGAGGCCCAGGCCCCATCCCATGAGCGGATACACGGCCCAGCTGTGGCCGCGCGATGCGGAGATCGCTACCAGCCCAAGGTTCACCAGCACATAGACGAGGGCATGGATGTACCAGCCCATCTTGGCGCCGGCGCGGCGGCGGGCGAGCTTTTCGATGTCGGAAACGGAGGTGTTGGCTTGTGTGGAGTTCATGACGGTTGTCCGAATGGATGAATGACTGGAGGCGGTCGATGAAGCGGCCGGTGATCTTAGGCCGCGCGGGCGTCTGCGGCCATGGCGTCGGTGCTGATGGCCAGCCGCCAGAGCCGCACGGCGCGCGCCGCGAAGATGCCGCTGAAGGCGCCGTAAAGCAGGGGAATCCCGACCGCAAAGCCGGCCTGCTGGCGCAGCTCGGGGTGCATGGCAAGGGCCACGCCCACCACGTACTTGGTGAAGAAGATGCCCATCATCAGCAGCAGCGGCACTGCACTGCCGGCCACGTGGAACTCGCGCGCCGCGCGGTCGTAGCGCGTGCTGGCGGGCAGGGGGCTCTGGAGCACCAGCAACACCAGCGCGGCGGCCGCCACGGCCCAGCCGAGCAGGGCGCCGGGCGAATCGCCGAAGGCCGAGATCACGCCGGCCAGCGAGAGGCCGGTCATGGCAATGGGCATCACGGTCATCTTCGCCAAGCTGACGCGGCCGGTCAGCAACTGCCTGCAGCCAAGCCACAGCAGGAGGGCGAAAACGGCGAAGACCCATTTCGGGGTGTGAAGAATGATCTGCAGCAGCATGGTGTTTCTCCAATGAAAAGACGATTCGATGGGCCGGACTGTGCCGGCGCCCCCGTGCAGCCGCCACGGTCCTGCGACGAAATGCGGATCGGCGGCGCCAGCCGCGGCGAACCGGCGCGAAATGCAGCCCTTGTCCGCAGCTTTACCGGCGCTTTACGGTTCATGAGACAGGCGCGCTACGATCCGGCGCTCCACTAGCGGCTGTACTTGCGCACTGCCCCACCCCATGGAATCTCCGAACTCCGAGCCTTCTTCCGGCGATTCGCCTGCTGTCCAACCGGCAACCCCACCTTCTTCGTCCCCGCCTCCGCGGCCGCCTTCGCGCCGCAGGCTCTGGCTCGGCAGCCTGATCGCGCTGGTGCTGCTGCTGGTGCTGGGGGGCGGCGCCTGGTATCTCATCAACCGCAAGGGCAGCACCGCTGGCGGGCCGGGCTTCGGCGGCGCCACCGTCACGGTGGGCAATGCGGTGGCGCGCGAGATCGAATTGCCGGTGACCATCGATGCGCTCGGCACCGTCACGCCGCTCGCGACCATCACGCTCAAGGCGCAGGTCGGCGGCGTGCTGACCGAAGTGCTGTTCACCGAAGGGCAGACCGTGGCAAAGAACCAGCTGCTCGCGCGCATCGACCCGCGGCCCTACGAGCAGGCGCTGATGCAGGCCCGCGGCACGCGCCAGCGCGACGAGGCGCAGCTCGAAGCCGCGCGCGTCACGCTGGCGCGCTACCGCACGCTGCTGGGGCAGGACTCCATCGCCCGGCAGGACGTCGACACCCAGGCTGCGCTGGTCCGCCAGCTCGAAGGCACGGTCACCACCGACCTGGCGGCCGAGGCCGCCGCCAAGCTGAACCTCGACTACACCCGCATCACCTCGCCGGTGGCCGGCCGCATTGGCCTGCGCGCGGTGGATGCGGGCAACACCGTGACGGCCAACGCGACCACGGGCATCGCGGTCATCACGCAGATGAACCCGATCGACGTGCAGTTCTCGGTGCCGCAAGACCGCGTGCCCGACATCCAGGCGCAGCTGGCCAAGGGCGAGCCGCTGCCGGTCACCGCCTTCGACCGCACCCGCGCGGCAACGCTCGACACGGGCACTTTCTCCACGCTCGACAACGTGGTCGACACCACCACCGGCACGGTCAAGGCCAAGGCGCGCTTCGGCAATGCGCAGACCACGCTGTTCCCGAGCCAGTTCGTCAATGTGCAGATGCTGCTGCGCAAGGTGCGCGCGGTGGTGGTGCCGGTGACGGCGGTGCGCACCGGCCCCAATGGCGACTACGTCTATGTGATCAACGAGGACCGCACGGTGTCGATGCGCGCGGTGAAGCGCGGTGAGGCCAATGTCGAGGTGGTGGCCATCACCTCGGGCCTGAAGGCCGGCGAGAACGTGGTGACCGAGGGCGGCGACCGCATCAAGGACGGCGCGGTCGTGCAGCTGCAGGGCGAGCGGCCCGCGGCAAGCCCGCGCGCTGCGGCTTCAGGCCCGCGCGGACAGCGCGGCGAAGGCGGTGGAGAGCGGCGGCGCCAGCGCGCCCCGCAATGACGAGCAACCGCCACAACCCACGGAACAAGCGAGCGCGTTCGCGATGAGCCCCTCCCGCCCCTTCATCGAACGGCCGGTGGCCACGGCGCTGCTGATGGTGGCTATCGTGCTGGCCGGCCTGGTGGGCCTGCGGCTCTTGCCGCTGGCCGCGCTGCCGCAGGTCGACTACCCGACCATCCAGGTGCAGACCCTCTACCCCGGCGCCAGCCCCGAGGTCATGAGCCGCACCGTCACGGCCCCGCTCGAGCGCCAGTTCGGCCAGATGGCGGGGCTCAACCGCATGAGCTCGGTGAGCTCGGCGGGTGTGTCGATCGTCACGCTGCAGTTCGCGCTCGACCAGACGCTCGACGTGGCCGAGCAGCAGGTGCAGGCCGCCATCAACGCCGGCGGCTCGCTGCTGCCGGCCGACCTGCCGGCGCCGCCCGTGTACGCCAAGGTGAACCCGGCCGATGCGCCCATCCTGACGCTGGCCGTGAGTTCCCAGACCATGCCGCTCACCGAAGTGCAGAACCTCGTGAACACGCGGCTCGCGCAGAAGATCAGCCAGGTCAGCGGCGTGGGGCTGGTGTCGCTTTCGGGCGGGCAGCGGCCGGCCGTGCGCATCCAGGCCGACACCAACGCGCTCGCTTCGGTGGGCATCGGGCTTGACACGCTGCGTAGCGCCATCACCGCGGCCAACGCCAACAGCGCCAAGGGCAGCTTCGACGGACCGCGGCGGGCCTACACCATCAACGCCAACGACCAGCTCGTGACGGCGGACGACTACAAGAACCTGATCGTCGCGTGGAAGAACGGTGCGCCAGTGCGCATGACCGACGTGGCGCGCGTGGTCGACGGCGCCGAGAACACGCAGCTGGGCGCATGGGCCGCATTGCGCGCGGGCGAGCAGCCGGCCACGCTTTATCCCGCCATCATCCTCAACGTGCAGCGCCAGCCGGGCGCCAACGTGATCGGCACCGTCGATGCCATCAGGAAGCAGCTGCCCGAGCTGCAGGCCTCGCTGCCGGGCTCGCTCAAGGTGGAGGTGCTGAGCGACCGCACCACCGGCATCCGGGCTTCGGTCTCGCACGTGCAGCTCGAACTCGGGCTGGCCGTGGTGATGGTGGTGCTGGTGATCTTCTTCTTCCTGCACAGCGTGCGCGCCACGGTCATTGCCAGCCTGGCGGTGCCGATCTCGCTCGTGGGCACCTGCGGGCTGATGTACCTGCTGGGCTACAGCCTCAACAACCTGAGCCTGATGGCGCTGACCATCGCCACCGGCTTCGTGGTGGACGACGCGATCGTGATGATCGAGAACATCGCGCGCTACCTGGAAGAGGGCGATCCGCCGTTCAAGGCCGCGCTCAAGGGGGCCACGCAGATCGGCTTCACCATCATCTCGCTCACGGTGTCGCTCATCGCGGTGCTGATTCCGCTCCTGTTCATGGGCGACGTGGTGGGGCGGCTGTTCCGCGAGTTCGCGGTCACGCTGGCCATCACCATCCTGATCTCCGCCGTGGTGTCTCTCACGCTGGTGCCGATGATGTCGGCGCGCTGGCTCAAGCCGCAGGCCGAGGAGGGCGGGCGCTTCGGGGCCAGCGTGCAGCGCTTCTTCGACCGCGTGATCGGTCGCTACGACGTGTGGCTGCAATGGGTGCTGCGCCATCAGCCGCTCACGCTTGTCGTGGCGGTGGCCACGCTCGCGCTCACGGTGCTGCTCTACGTGGTGATTCCCAAGGGCCTGTTCCCGACGCAGGACACCGGCCAGCTGCAGGCGCGCATCGAGGCCGCGCAGGATGTGTCGTACACGCGCATGGCCGAGCTGCAGCAGCAGGCCGCCAACGCGATCCTGGCCGATCCCGAGGTGGCCAGCGTGAGTTCGGTGGTGGGCGTGGATGCGGCCAACAACACGGCGCTCAACACCGGCAGCATGCTCATCAACATGCGCGCCGACCGCGGCAACCAGGAGGCCACGATGCAGCGCCTGCGCGAGCGGGTGCGAGCGGTTGCTGGCGTGACGCTGTACCTGCAGCCCACGCAGGACCTGACCATCGACGCCGAGACCGGCCCGACCGAATTCCGCGTCTCGCTCGAAGGGGTGGACACCAGCACCGTCGATACCTGGGCGCAGAAGCTGGTGGAGCGCCTGCGCACCGAACCGCTGGTGCGCAACGCCACCACCAACGCGGGTGCGAAGGGCCTGGCCGCCTACGTGGACATCGACCGCAACACGGCCTCGCGCCTCTCCGTCACGGCCAGCTCGGTGGACGACACGCTCTACAGCGCGTTCGGCCAGCGCATCGTCTCGACCATCTTCACCGAAACCAACCAGTACCGCGTGATCCTGGAGGCGCAGCGCGAGTCATTGGCTTCTCCGCAGCTCTTGGGCAACCTGCAGCTGCGCACCGGCGGCGGCGGCGCCACCACGCTGTCGTCGATTGCCACGGTGCGCGAGCAGGCCGCGCCGCTGCAGGTGACGCACGTGGCGCAGTACCCGGCCGCCACGGTGGGCTTCGACACGGCCGAGAACGTGGCGCTCGGAAAGTCGGTGGCGGCCATCCGCGCGGCGGCCAAGGAAATCGGCATGCCCGCGAGCATGACCATGACTTTCCTGGGGGCGGCAGGCGCCTACGAGAAATCGCTTTCCAATCAGCTGTGGCTCATCCTGGCGGCGGTGGTGTGCGTGTATATCGTGCTGGGCGTGCTGTATGAAAGCTACATCCATCCGCTGACGATTCTCTCGACGCTGCCCTCGGCCGGCGTGGGCGCGCTGCTCGCATTGATGGTCACGGGCAACGACCTGGGCGTGATCGGCATCATCGGCATCATCCTGCTGATCGGCATCGTCAAGAAGAACGCGATCATGATGATCGACTTTGCCATCGATGCAGAGCGGCGCGAGGGCAAGTCGCCGCAGGAAGCCATCCACCAGGCGGCACTGCTGCGCTTCCGGCCGATCCTGATGACCACGCTGGCGGCGCTTTTCGCGGCGCTGCCGCTGATGTTCGGCTGGGGCGAGGGCGCCGAGCTGCGCCGGCCGCTGGGCCTGGCCATCTTCGGCGGCCTGGTGGTGAGCCAGGTGCTCACGCTGTTCACCACGCCGGTGGTCTATCTGGCCTTCGACCGCATGGGCCGCCGGTTCGGGCGCAAGCGGGAGGCCGCAGCCGCATGAACCTGTCCAGGCCCTTCGTCGAGCGTCCGATTGCCACGGTCCTGCTGACCATCGGCATTGCCCTGGCCGGGATCGCGGCGTTCTTCGTGCTGCCTGTGTCGCCGCTGCCGCAGGTCGACTTTCCCACCATCTCGGTGACGGCCAGCCTCTCGGGCGCGAGCCCGAGCACCATGGCGTCGAGCGTGGCCACGCCGCTGGAGCGCCGGCTCGGGGTGATTGCCGGTGTCAACGAACTCACCTCGACCAGCTCCAACGGCTCCACCCGCATCAGCCTGCAGTTCGACCTCAAGCGCAACATCGACAGCGCCGCGCGCGAGGTGCAGGCGGCCATCAATGCGGCGCGGGCCGATCTGCCGGCCACCCTGCGCAGCAACCCGACCTACCGCAAGCGCAACCCGACCGCCGCGCCCATCGCGATCCTGGCGCTCACTTCCAGGACGCGCACGCCGGGCCAGATCTACGAGGCCGTGTCCAACATCGTGAGCCAGAAGCTCTCGCAGGTGGAAGGCGTGGGCGAGGTCGAGATCGGCGGCGGCTCGCTGCCGGCCGTGCGGGTGGAGCTGGAGCCCTTCTCGCTCAACCGCTTCGGCATCAGCAGCGAGGACGTGCGCGCCGCCATCCAGGCCAACAACGCCAACCGGCCCAAGGGCGCGATCGAGAACGACGAGCGCCGGCTGCAGATCTACACGCCCTCGCCGGGCCGCCATGCCGTGGAATACCGCGACATGGTGATTGCCTGGCGCAACGGCGCGGCCGTGCGGCTGGGCGATGTCGCGCGGGTGATCGACAGCGTGGAGAACACGCGCACGCTGGGCCTCTTCAACGGCCAGCCCGCGGTGATCGTGCTGGTCACGCAGGAGCCGGGCGCCAACATCATCGACACCGTGGACGGCGTGCGCGAGCTCCTGCCCGAACTGCGCGCGCAATTGCCGCAGGACATCGAGGTGCAGGTGGCCTCCGACCGCACCAACTCCATCCGCGCCTCGCTGCGCGAGATCGAGGCCACGCTCATGATCTCGATCGCGCTGGTGGTGCTGGTGGTCGGCCTGTTCCTGCGCCGCGCGCGCGCCACCATCATTCCGGCGGTGGCCACGGTGGTGTCGCTGCTCGGCACCTTCGGCGCGATGTACCTGTTCGGCTACAGCCTGAACAACCTGAGCCTGATGGCGCTCACGGTGGCCACGGGCTTCGTGGTTGACGACGCCATCGTGGTGCTGGAGAACACCAGCCGCCACATCGAGGCCGGCATGGGCCGCATCGAGGCGGCCCTGCGCGGCGCGCGCGAGGTCGGGTTCACCGTGCTGTCGATCAGCCTGTCGCTGGTGGCGGTGTTCATTCCGCTGCTGTTCATGGACGGGCAGATCGGCCGGCTGTTCCGCGAATTCGCGGTGACGCTGTCGGTGGCGGTGCTGATCTCGCTCGTCATCTCGCTCACCACCACGCCCATGCTGTGCGCCATGCTGCTGCGGGCCGAGGAACCCGATGCCAAGCCGCCGGGACGCCTGGCGCGCATGGCGGAGGGCGTGTACCAGTGGAGCCTGCGCACCTATGCACACAGCCTGGACTGGGCGCTCGCGAGCAAGGCCGTGGTCATGGTGGTGCTGCTGGCGGTGGTGGGCCTCAACGTGTACCTGTTCTCCGCCATTCCCAAGGGCTACTTCCCGGAGCAGGACAACGGCCAGCTCAACGCCGGCCTGCGCGCGGACCAGAGCATTTCGTCGGTGGCGCTGAGCGAGAAGCTGCGCCAGGCGGTCGACATCATCCACAAGGACCCGGCGGTCGATACCGTGGTGGGCTTCGCGGGCGGCAGCCGCTCGGGCGGCGGCTTCATGTTCGTCAACCTGAAGCCGCTGTCGCAGCGTACCGAGAAGACCGCCGCCGTCATCAACCGGCTGCGCCCGCAGCTCAACCAGCTCACCGGCCTGCGCGTGTTCCTGAGCCCGGTGCAGGACCTGCGCATGGGCGGGCGCTCGAGCAATTCCACCTACCAGTACACGCTCAAGGGCGACAACCTGGCCGACCTGCGCACCTGGACCGCCAAACTGGCCGACCGGTTGCGCCAGGAGACCGCGCTCACCGACGTCGACAGCGACCAGGCCGACAACGGCGTGGAGACCTATGTCGACGTCGACCGCGATAGCGCCGCGCGCCTTGGCGTGACATCGAGCGCGGTCGACAACGCGCTCTACAACGCCTACGGCCAGCGCTCGGTCGCCACCATCTACGACGAGCTCAACCAGTATTCCGTGATCATGGAATGGGCCCCGCGCTACCAGCGCGCGCCCGTCGTGCTGAAGGACCTGTACGTGCCCTCGACGCTCACCACCAGCACCACCGCGAGCGGCGCCACCACGGTGAGCTCGCTGGCCAACACCACCGACGCGAGCACCGGAACCTCGACCACCACCTCGGCCAACCCGGGCCTGCGCACCGCTTCCACCGGCCAGGCCTTGGCGGCCAACACCACGCTCATGGTGCCGCTCTCGGCCATTGCCAAGGTGAGCGAGCGCGCGGTGCCGAGTTCCATCGACCACCAGGACACCGAACTCGCAAGCACCGTCTCGTTCAATCTGGGCGAGGGCGTGACGCTGCAGGACGCGCGCCGCATCGTCGCGCAGGCCGAGGCCGACATTGCGATGCCGGTCAACGTGCGCGGCAGCTTCCAGGGCACGGCGCTCGCGGCGCAGCAGTCGCAGGGGCAGCAGCTGGCGCTCATCCTGGCGGCGATCGTGGTGATCTACATCGTGCTCGGCGTGCTCTACGAAAGCCTGATCCACCCGATCACGGTGCTGACCACGCTGCCTTCGGCGGGCGTGGGCGCGGTGCTGGCACTGCTGCTGTTCCGGATGGATTTCTCGATCATTGCGCTGATCGGGCTCTTCCTGTTGATCGGCATCGTGAAGAAGAACGCGATCCTGATCATCGACTTTGCGCTTGAGGCCGAGCGCGCGCGCGGCATCTCGGCCGTGGAAGCGGTGCGCGAGGCCTGCATGCTGCGCTTCCGCCCGATCCTCATGACCACGCTGGCTGCCGCGCTGGGCGCGCTGCCGCTGGCCATCGGCTTCGGCCAGGGCGCCGAGCTGCGCCAGCCGCTGGGCGTGGCGATCATCGGCGGCCTGATCGCGAGCCAGCTGCTCACGCTGCTGACGACGCCGGTGGTCTACGTACTGCTCGACAAGCTGCGCCGGCGCTCGGGCAACGAGCGGCACCTGAGCCGCGCCGCAAGCATATGACCCACCCCCGTCCCTCGCTCACTTCGTGTAGCTCGACTCCCCCCTCGAGGGGGGCAACACCAGCGGCCCGGCAAAGCCGGTTCCGCGGTGTTCCTGGCCTGGGGCTGCGTGGTTTCAGCCGCCGCGGGCAAAGCGGTCGCGTGGTGAAAGACCCGGAAGAATGAATGAAGCTGCCATGACACACCGACAACGCATCCTTTCACAGCTGCCCGGCAGGTTGTCTGCCCTTGCATTGACGGCCGTGCTGGCCGGCTGCGCCGTGGGCCCTGCCTACGAGGTGCCTGGCGCCGCCATGCCCGCCGGCTGGAAGGAGCAGAAGACCGCCGAGGGCTGGCTGCCCGCCGCACCGGCCGATGCGCTCGACCGCGGCGAATGGTGGAAACTTTTCGGCGACGCCACGCTCGACGAGCTGGCCGCCCGCGTGCAGGTATCGAACCAGAACATCGCCGCGGCCGTGGCCAACTATGCGCAGGCCCAGGCGCTGGTGCGGGGCGAGCGCGCCGCGCTGTTTCCCACGGTGTCGCTCGACGGCAGCGGCCGGCGCAGCGGCAACATCGGCGGCACCAGCAACGCATCCAATGCGTTTTCGGCGACGCTCGGCGTCGACTGGGCGCCCGACGTGTGGGGGCGCCTGCGGCAGGCCGTGAGCAGTGCGCAGGCCAATGCACAGGCCAGCGAGGCCGACCTGGCGTCGGCGCGGCTGTCGGCCATCGGCGACCTGGCGACCAACTATTTTTCGCTGCGCGAGGCCGATGCCGAGATCGTGCTGCTCGACCAGACCATCGAGGGCTACCAGCGCGCCTTCGAGATCACGAGCAACCGCTACAAGGCCGGCATTGCCGCGCAGACCGACGTGCTGCAGGCGCAGACCCAGCTGGTGAACGCACAGGCGGACCGCGTCGGCCTGCAGCGCACCCGTGCCACGCTGGAGCACGCCATTGCGATGCTGGTGGGCGTGGCGCCGGCCGACTTCAACCTGCCGGCGGCGCAGTGGACGCCCACGGTGCCCGGCATTCCGACGGGCGTGCCTTCCACGCTGCTGCAGCGTCGGCCGGACATCGCGGCGGCCGAGCGTTCGGTGGCCGCGGCCAATGCGCAGATCGGCATCGCGCGGTCGGCGTATTTCCCCAACTTCGGGCTCAGCGCTTCGGTAGGCAGCAGCGCGAGCCGGGTGAAAGATCTGTTCAACGCGTCCAACACGCTGTGGGCGCTCGGCCTGTCGGTCGCTCAGGTGGTGTTCGATGCCGGTGCCATCGGTGCGACGGTCGATTCGGCCAAGGCGGCCCACGAAGCCAGCGTGGCGCGCTACCGCCAGACCGTGCTCACCGCCTTCCAGGCCGTGGAAGACCAGCTCACTGCCGGCGCCGCGCTGGCGCAGCAGGAAGGCCTGCGGCGCGAAGCCTCGGCCGCGGCCGACAAGACCGAGCAGCAGTTGCTCAACCGCTATCGCGCGGCCCAGGTGAGCTACACCGAGGTCGTCACGGCGCAGGCCGCCGCCCTCAGCGCGCGGCGCACGCTGGTGCAGCTGCAGGTGAATCGCCAGACCGCCGCGGTGGCGCTGATCCAGGCCCTGGGCGGCGGCTGGCAAGCCGGCTGGGCGGGCGAAACCTTTTCGTCCGCGCCTCCGGCGGCGCAGGCTACCGTGCTCCGCAAAGCGGAGTGAAGTAGCTGCCCGGGGAGGGGCGGCTGCCCGTTCCCCTCAGCCCCGCTGCGCCAGGCGCGCGGGACTGCTTCTCACGATGCGATCGCCCGTGTGCTCAGTGGGCGTGGCGATCCATGCTCCCGCCCAGGTAGTCCTTGTCGGTGACCAGCACCCACAGCGCGAGCACCAGGATGGCCGCAGCCACGAGCACTGCGTTGACCATCGCGTTCTCCACGGTGGCAAAGCCGAGCACCCAGGGCGACACGGCCAGCCAGATGGCGAGTGCGCCTTCGGTCCACTCTTCCCATGCACGCGGTACCAGCGTTGCGCCCAGCGCTACGGCGCCCAGCAGGACACCCGTCACCACTGCGCTCCACATGGCGGCTGTGACGCCCTGGAAGCCCAGGACCCAGGGCGAGATGATCAGCCACGCGCCCAGGGCGACGTTGACCGGATCTTGCCAATGCTTCACTTGCTTCATGGTCATTACCTCCTGTCGCGACACAAAACCGCGACAGCGGTTGGACCGTGCCGTTTCAGCGGGGTTCCGCGATGCGGCGCTGCAACATGCAATCGGGCCTGCCGGGCCTAGCCTCCGCGCGCCACCGGCGCCACCAGATAGGCACCCGATTCGAACAACTGCGCCTCGGCCTGGTCGATGCGCCGGATCACCGGCTTGCCCGCGCGGCTCGCGAGCAGCTCGACCAGTGCTTCGGTCACGGCCACGCCGGCCGCCACCGACGGAAAGAACGAGGGGCTGTTGATCGTGAAGAGCAGCGTTTCGTCCGCCAGCAGCGACAGCGGCGAGGCCACGCTGTCGGTGATGGCCACGATGCGGCAGCCGGCCGCCCGGGCCGCCTCGGCCACCTGCAGCGCCTCGCGCGAGTAGGGCATGAAACTGGCCACCACCAGCGCGTCGCCCTTGGCGAAGGCGCGCTGCTGCATTTCGAGCGAGCCGCCCTGGCCGTCGACCAGGTGCACGCTGGCGCGGAAGAGCCGGTAGACGTAGACGAACGAGAACGCGATCGGAAAGCAGGCCCTGAAACCCGCCGCATGCACGGCAGGCGCCTTCTCGATCAGCGCGCAGGCCTTTTGCAGCGCCTGTTCGCTCTGCTGGTGCGTGGCCTCCAGGTTGCGGCGCTGCACCTCGAACATCTCGGCCGTGAGGCTGCGGTCCTGCGCGCGGCCGATCAGCTGCTTGGCGCGTCCGCCGTAGGTTTCGCTGGCCAGGCCCATGTCGCCGGCAAAGGCTTCCTTCAGCTGCGGCCAGCCCGCATAGCCCAGGTGCTGCGCAAAGCGCACCAGCGTGGCGGGCGTGCTCTGCGCGCGCGTGCCCACGTTGCGCATCGACGCGGTCACCACCTCGTTGGGATGGTCGAGCACATAGCGCGCCACCAGCTGCAGCGCGGGGCTCAGTTCGTTGAAACGCTGGCGGATCTGGTCTCTGGCGCCCATGGCGGTGTCTCTCTTCTGGCGGTCGTTGGAACGAATGTACCGGACATGGAACGCTGGAACAGTTGACGGAACAAATGTTCCAAATAATAATTCATCGGAAACGTTAGTTCCAAAACCGGATCCGCCAGCCACCCGCCATGACGCACGTCTTCCACCGCCACCTTCGCCACACCCCGCCGGTTGCCGCCGGCTCCAGGGGCATGTTCATCCGCGATGCCGATGGGCGCGAATACCTCGACGCCTCGGGCGGCGCGGCCGTGTCTTCGCTCGGCCACGCGCACCCCGAGGTGCTGGCCGCCATGCATGCGCAGCTCGACCGGCTGGCGTATGCGCATACCAGCTTCTTCACCAGCGAAGTGGCCGAGCAGCTGGCCGACGAGCTGATCGCTTCCGCCCCCGAGGGCATGAGCCACGTGTACCTGGTGAGCGGCGGCTCCGAGGCGGTGGAGGCGGCGCTCAAGATGGCGCGGCAGTTTTTCGTCGAGACCGGCCAGCCGCAGCGCACGCACTTCATCGCGCGCCGCCAGAGCTACCACGGCAACACGCTGGGCGCACTGGCGGTGGGCGGCAACGCGTGGCGGCGCGAACCGTTCGCGCCCATCCTGGTGCCGGCCACCCATGTGGCGCCGTGCTATCCGTATCGCGAGCAGCGCGCCGATGAAAGCGCCGAGCAGTACGGCCTGCGCCTTGCGGCCGAGCTCGAGGCGGCCATCGTCGCGCAGGGTGCCGACCGCGTGATCGCCTTCGTGGCCGAAACGGTGGGTGGCGCCACGGCCGGCGTGCTCACGCCCGTGCCGGGCTACTTCAAGGCGGTGCGCGCGGTGTGCGACAAATACGGCGTGCTGCTGATCCTCGACGAGGTGATGTGCGGCATGGGCCGCACCGGCACGCTGCACGCCTGCGAGCAGGAGGGCGTGGTGCCTGACCTGATCACCATCGCCAAGGGCCTGGGCGGCGGCTACCAGCCGATCGGCGCGGTGCTGGCGCAGCGCAGGATCGTCGAGGCCATGTCGAAGGGCAGCGGCTTCTTCCAGCATGGCCACACCTACCTCGGCCATCCGATGGCCTGCGCGGCGGCGCTCGCGGTGCAGCAGGTGATCCGGCGCGACGGCCTGGTTGCCAAGGTGCGCGAAGACGGCGCGGCCTTCGGCGCGATGCTGGCCGAGGCGCTCGGCAGCCATGCGCATGTGGGCGACATCCGCGGCCGCGGCTTCTTCTGGGGCATCGAGCTGGTGGCCGACCGCGCAAGCAAGGCGCCGTTCGATCCGGCGCGGAAGGTCCATGCGCTGGTCAAGAAGGAAGCCATGTCGCGCGGCCTGCTGTGCTACCCCTTCGGCGGCACGGTCGATGGCCGGCAGGGCGACCACGTGCTGCTCGCGCCGCCCTTCATTGCCACGCGGCAGGAGCTGCAGGAAATCGCTGCCCGCCTCGCGGCTTCGATCGATGCGGTGACGCGCACCGCCGCGCGCTGACCGCACTCAATTTTCTTTCGCTGTTTTCTTCAACCGCCGTTCCGAGGAGCGCTTCCATGCCCAAGCTTCGTCTGCCGAACCCTTTCGGTGCTGCCGCTCTCGCGGTGGCCTTCGCCACCCTGTTGTCGCACGTAGCCGTGCAGGCCCAGGAGAACGACACGCTCGCCAAGATCAAGGCGAGCGGCGCCATCACCTTCGGCTACCGCGAGTCGTCGTTCGGCTTCTCCTACCTCGACGGCAACCTGAAGCCGGTGGGCTACAGCATCGAGATCTGCAACCGCATCGTCGAGGCGGTGAAGAGCGAGCTCAAGCTGCCGGCCGTCGAGATCAAGTACCAGGCCGTGACCTCGGCCAACCGCATTCCGCTGGTGCAGAACGGCACCGTGGACATCGAGTGCGGCTCCACCACCAACCTGGTCGAGCGCCAGAAGCAGGTGGCCTTCTCGCCCGACATCTTCCGCTACAACGTGCGCATGCTGGTGAAGGCCGATTCGGGCATCAGGAGCATCGCCGACCTGCAGGGAAAGACGGTGGCCACCACCACCGGCACCACCTCGTTCCGCCTGCTGCGCGAGGCCGACAAGGGCCGCAACCTCGAGGTGAACAACCTGGGCGGCAAGGACCACAGCGACTCCTTCCTGCTGGTGGAGAGCGGCCGTGCGCAGGCCTTCGTGCTCGACGACATCCTGCTGGCCGGCCAGATCGCGAATGCGCGCAATCCGAAGGACTTCATCATCACCGGCGAGAGCCTGCGTACCGAGAACCAGTCGCTCATGTTCCGCAAGGACGATCCGGCCTTCAAGGCGCTGGTGGACCGCGTGGTGTCGGGCATGATGAAGTCGGGCGAGATGGAAAAGCTCTACAACAAGTGGTTCATGTCGCCGATTCCGCCCAAGGGCATCAATATCAACTATCCGCTCAACGCCGAGACGAAGGAGGCCTTTGCCAACCCGTCGTCCAAGGGCATCTGACCCTTCCTGCCGCACCGCATGACCCGCATCGCACTGCTCCACGCGCTCTCGCACTCGGTTGCGCCCATCAACGCCGCCTTCGAGCGCGACTGGCCCGAGGCCGTGCGCATGAACCTGCTGGACGACAGCCTCTCGGCCGACCTGGCGCGTAGCGGCAAAGGGCTCGACGCGGCCATGCACGAGCGCTTTCAGCGGCTCGCGCAGTACGCGGTCGACACGGGTGCGGAGGGCATTCTCTTCACCTGCTCGGCCTTCGGGTCCTGCGTCGAGGCGGTGGCGCGGCGGCATGCGGGCATTCCGGTGCTCAAGCCCAACGAGGCCATGGTGGCCGAGGCCGCACAAGGGCAGGGCCGGCTCGGCCTCATCGCCACCTTTGCGGCTACGCTGGTATCGATGCCGCCGGAGTTTCCGCCCGGCATCGCGCTCGAGCCCGTGCTGGCCGAAGGCGCGCTCGACGCGCTGAACGCCGGCGACACGCAGCGGCACGACGCGTTGATCGCCGCCCAGGCGGCGGTGCTGCGCGAGCGCGGCTGCACGCGCATTGCGCTCGCGCAGTTCAGCATGGCGCGCGCGCGTGCCGCCTGCGAAGCGGCCAGCGGCCTGCCGATTCTCACTACCGTCGACAGCGCTGTGCGGGCCCTGCGGCTGCGCACAGATCAAGCTCCACGATAAAGCCCGCGGATGCCAGGGGACAGCTGAACCTGGCCTGACTCGATGCCTCGCCATAATTGGTGCTCTTTAAAGGAGTAAGCGTGGACATCGTTTTGCTGGTGAAGGCCGCCATCATGGGCATCGTCGAGGGGCTGACCGAGTTTTTGCCGATCTCGTCGACAGGGCATCTGATTCTTGCGGGCTCGCTGCTCGGTTTCGACGACGACAAGGCCAAGGTGTTCGACATTGCCATCCAGACCGGTGCGATCTTCGCGGTGATCCTGGTGTACTGGCAGAAGATCCACTCCACCGTGGTGGCGCTGCCGAGGCAGCCCAAGGCGAGGCGCCTGGCCATCAACGTGGTGCTCGGATTCATCCCCGCCGTGGTGCTGGGCCTCGTGTTCGGCAAGATGATCAAGGCGCACCTCTTCACCCCGGTGGTCGTGGCCAGCACCTTCATCATCGGCGGCTTCATCATCCTGTGGGCCGAGAAGCGCCCGCCGGGCTCGGTGCGCATCGAACATGTCGACGACATGACGATGTGGGACGCCCTCAAGGTCGGCCTGGTGCAGTGCTTCGCGATGATCCCGGGCACCAGCCGCAGCGGCTCGACCATCATCGGCGGCATGCTGCTCGGCCTGTCGCGCCAGGCGGCCACCGACTTTTCGTTCTTCCTTGCCATCCCGACGCTGATCGGCGCCGGTGCCTACAGCCTCTACAAGGAGCGCGCGCTGCTGTCGGTGGCCGACATTCCGCTGTTCTCCGTGGGGCTGGTGTTTTCCTTCATCAGCGCCTGGCTCTGCGTGCGCTGGCTGCTGAAGTACATCAGCACGCACGACTTCATTCCCTTTGCCTGGTACCGCATCGCCTTCGGCATCGTGGTGCTGGCCACGGCATGGACCGGCACGGTGGTCTGGGCGGAATAGGAAACAGGCGCGGCGGCAGGCCCGGCGCTCAGGCGCCGTTCCCGTGCCCCAGGATGGCGCTCGCGGCACGGGCTTCCTGCCGCACCGCGGTGGCGATCGGGCCGTCGATGGCCGGGTCGAAGCCGCCCGTTGCGCCCAGCGCGGTCAGCACCGCGCACACCCGGCCCGCATAGTCGTAAACCGGCGCCGCCACGGCGCTGATGCCGCGCAGGTAGGTGTCCTTCACGCTCGCGCAGCGCGCCTCCTGCACCTCGCGGCGCAATTGGCCGATGGGGTCCTTCGCATCCAGCGTGGCCCGCATGTCTTCCGGTGATTCCGCCAGTTCCTGTTCGGCCAGCGCCAGCACCCGCGACTCGTCGAGCAGGCCTAGGAACGCGCGTCCGGTGGCCGACCAGAGCATCGACATCACCGAGCCGGCGCGCACGTTCACCGTGACCGGCAGTCCCGGCTCCTCGAAGCGCACGATGGTCGGCCCCTTGTTGCCCATGACCGCGACGAAGCAGGTCACTTCCAGCGATTCGCGCAGCCGTACGAGGCAGGGCTCGGCCGCGCGGATCGGGTCGGCCTGGCGCATGGCGGCCAGGCCGATCTGGATGGCTTCCGTGCCCAGGTAGTAATGCTGCGAGACGGCGTCCTGCAGTACCAGCCCTTCCTCCATCAGGCTGGCAAGGTAGCGGTGCACCTTGGCCGGGCTTTCGGCCACGTGGGCCGACAGGGCCGTCAGGCTGCTGCGGCCGCCCAGGTGGGCCAGGCCCTTGAGCACCGCCATGCCGGTTTCGGCCGATTGCACGCGCTGGCGGCGTTCGCGGGTCGCGGGGGAGAGAAGGGGGCGCTCCGGAGCTTGGGTCATGTGGGCTTCATGTTAGGTGCTGGGGCCGGGCGCCGAGCGGCCGCTCGGGTTCAGGGTTGTCCCTTGAACCATGATTACGCAATGCGTATGATAATTACGCAATACGAAATCATGCCGGAGACATCCATGAAAAACCGCCTTGTTCGGTGCCTTGCCGTTCTTTCCCTCGCTGCCGCAGCAAGCGCCGGCGCCCAGACCTTTCCCGCCAAGCCGATCCGCTGGCTCGTTCCGTACGCGGCCGGCGGCGGCTCCGACTTTCTTGCGCGCACGGTGGCGCAGACGCTCTCCACGCAGGTGGGGCAGCCGGTGCTGGTGGACAACAAGCCCGGCGGCAACACCGCGCTGGCCGCGGCCGAGACGGCGCGCGCGCCGGCCGACGGCTACACGGTGCTGTCGGCCGACAACGGCACGCTGGTGTTCAACCCGGCGCTCTACAAGTCGCTGTCGTACAGCCCGACCAAGGACCTGGCACCCGTCACGCTGATGGGCAAGTTCCCGATGATCCTGGTGGTCGGCGCCAACTCCGGCATTGCCACGGCCAAGGATTTCATCGCCAGGGCCAAGGCCAAGCCGGGCGACCTGAGCTACGCCTCGGCCGGCGCGGGCAGCCCGCACCACCTGGCGATGGAGCTGCTCAAGGTGGAGGCGGGCCTCTTCATGGTCCATGTGCCGTACCGCGGCGCGGCACCGGCGCTGGCCGACGTGGCCGGCGGGCAGCTGCCGGCCATGATGGTCGACCTGGCGGCCGGCGCCGGTTTCATCAAGGGCGGCAAGGTCCGCGCGCTGGCGGTGGCCAACCCGACGCGGCTGCCGCAGCTGCCCGACGTGCCCACCTTCGCCGAGCTCGGCTACAAGAATGTCGAGGCCGCCGCGCTGGTCGGCGTGGTGGTGCCTTCGGCCACGCCGCCGGAGGTGGTGAACACGCTCAACCGCCAGCTCGTGGCCGCGATCAACGAACCTTCGGTGCGCACGCGCATGACCGACTTTGGCGTCGAGCCCGTGGGCAGCACGCCCGCGCAGTACGCCGCGCTGCTCAAGAGCGAGACGGCGCGCTGGCACAAGCTGATCCGCGACCTGAAGATCACGCTGGATTGACGAGACCCGAGAGAGCATCGCCCATGTCCGATACCGCCAATCCCCCGCGCGTCGCAGGCTGTCCTGTCGCGCACGGGCCGCTGTCTTCCGAGCGCACGCCCACCGGCTGCCCAGTGAGCGCGCGCGCCGCCGAGTTCGACCCCTTCGAGGACGGCTACCAGCAGGACCCGCCCGAGTACGTGCGCTGGGCGCGCGAGAAGGAGCCGATCTTCTTCAGCCCGAAGCTCGGCTACTGGGTGATCACGCGCTACGACGACATCAAGGCGGTGTTCCGCGACAACATCACCTTCAGCCCCTCCAACGCGCTCGAGAAGATCACGCCCACCGGCGATGAGGCCAACGCCGTGCTCGCTTCCTACGGCTTCGCGCTGAACCGCACGCTGGTGAACGAGGACGAGCCCGCCCACATGCCGCGCCGCCGCGTGCTGATGGACCCGTTCACGCCCGAGGCGCTCAGGCACCACGAGCCGATGGTGCGCGAGCTGGCGCGCAGCTATGTCGACCGCTTCATCGACGACGGCCGCGCCGATCTCGTCGACCAGATGCTGTGGGAAATTCCGTTGACCGTGGCGCTGCACTTCCTTGGCGTGCCCGAGGAGGACATGGACACGCTGCGCAAGTATTCGATCGCGCACACCGTCAACACCTGGGGCCGGCCCAAGCCCGAGGAGCAGGTGGCCGTGGCGCATGCGGTGGGCAACTTCTGGCAGTACGCCGGCAAGGTGCTCGAGAAGATGCGGCAGGACCCCGACGCACCCGGCTGGATGCAGTACGGCATCCGCAAGCAGAAGCTGCACCCCGAGGTGGTGACCGATTCGTACCTGCACTCGATGATGATGGCCGGCATCGTGGCCGCGCACGAGACCACCGCCAACGCCACCGCCAACGCGGTGAAGCTGCTGCTGCAGCATCCGCAGGTGTGGAAGGAGCTGTGCGAAGACCCGGGCCTCATTCCCAACGCGGTGGAAGAGTGCCTGCGCCACAACGGCTCGGTGGCCGCCTGGCGGCGCCTCGTCACCCGGAACACGCAGGTGGGCGGCGTCGACCTGCCGGCCGGCTCGCGGCTCTTGATCGTCACCTCGTCGGCCAACCATGACGAGGCGCATTTTTCCGACGCCGACCTGTTCGACATCCGCCGCGACAACGCCAGCGACCATCTGACATTCGGCTATGGCTCGCACCAGTGCATGGGCAAGAACCTCGCGCGCATGGAGATGCAGGTCTTCCTGGAGGAATTCACGCGGCGGCTGCCGCACATGCGGCTCTCGGAGCAGCGCTTCAGCTACGTGCCGAACACCTCGTTCCGCGGGCCCGAGCACCTGTGGGTCGAATGGGATCCTGCGGCCAATCCGGAGCGCAAGAACCCCGCGCTGCGCGAGGTGCAGGTGCCGGTGCGCATCGGCGAGCCCTCGCGGCACGCGATCACGCGGCCCGTGGTGGTGGAGCGCGTGACGCCGGTGGCCGAGGGCATCGTGAAGCTGCGGCTCGTGTCCCCCGATGGCAAGCCGCTGCCGCGCTGGACCGCGGGTTCGCACATCGACGTGGAATGCGGCTCGCCCGAGCTGTCGCGCCAGTATTCGCTGTGCGGCGACCCGGACGAGGCCGGCGTGCTGGAGATCGCGGTGCTGCACGAGCCCGGGGGCCGCGGCGGCTCGGCCTGGGTGCACACGCAGGTGAAGGCCGGTGACCGGCTGCGCATCCGCGGGCCGCGCAACCACTTCCGGCTCGACGAGTCGCTTGCGAAGGCGATCTTCATCGCGGGCGGCATCGGCATCACGCCCGTGAGTGCGATGGCGCGCCGCGCGAAGGCGCTCGGCATGGACTACGCGCTGCACTACAGCGGCCGCAGCCGGGCGCGCATGGCCTTTCTGGACGAGCTCGCGGCGCTGCACGGCGAGCGGCTGCAGGTCCATGCGAGCGACGAAGGGCGGCGCTGCGATCTGCGCGCGCTGCTCGCCGAGCCGGCGGCCGGTGCGCAGGTCTATGCCTGCGGTCCGCTGCGCATGCTCGAGGCGCTCGAAGACTGCTGCGCCGCCTGGCCCGAGGGTGCGTTGCGCGTCGAGCATTTCGAGTCGACGCTCGCCACGCTCGATCCGTCGAAGGAGCAGGCCTTCGAAGTCGAGCTGAAGGATTCCGGCCTCGTCGTCACCGTGCCGCCCGACCAGACCCTGCTGTCGGCGCTGCGCGCGGCCAACGTCGACGTGCAGAGCGATTGCGAAGAGGGCCTGTGCGGCTCGTGCGAAGTGCGGGTGCTGTCCGGCAAAGTCGATCACCGCGACGTGGTACTGACCCGCCCGGAGCGCGAGGCCCACAACAAGATGATGGCCTGCTGCTCGCGCGCTTGCGAAGGCCGGCTGGTGCTCGAGCTCTAGCGTTCGTCAGCGCAGCAGGGCGTGCCCGCCGGCCATGTGCGCCGTCTCGGCGCGCGAGCCGAGTGCCAGCTTTCTGTAGATGGCCTTGATGCGGCATTCCACCGCCAGCCGGGGCATGGCCAGCGCTTCGGCAACGTCGCGGTGCTCGAGCCCCTGCACCACGAGTTCGAGCGTCTTGCGCTCCTGAGGCGCCAGCGTCGCATCGGGCATCGACCCCGGATCGGCCGCGTGCCCCGCATGCCAGGCAAGCACGCGCCGCGCAATGGCCGGATCGATGGTGGCACCGCCCTGCTCGATGCTGCGCAGGCCGATGCTCAGTTCGAGGTCGTCGCGCTCCTTCAGGAGATAGGCCACCGCGCCGGCGCGAAGCACGGAAAAAATAGCTTCTTCGTTGCGGGAGGCGGAAATGGCCACGGCCGGCACCTGCGGATGTTGCGCCTGCAGCCACTCGACGAGCTCGACCGCCTCGTCGTCAGGCAGGCCGATGTCCACCAGCACCACGCCGAAGCTCGGCTTTTCCAGCAGCTGCATGGCCGTTTCGACATCGTCGGCCCAGGTGATCTGCGGCTCGTCGCATCCGAGCGTAGGCAGGATGTAGCGCAAACGTTCCTGCATCGCCGTGTCGTTTTCGACCACGAGCACCGAACTCAGCGAAACGGTTTCGACGGCTTCCGAGGAGAACATTTGGGCGGCATTCTGAGGCTGTGGCCGAGAAACTGGGACGTTTCGACTTATTTTGCGCGAATGTTGCCGGAATTCACATTTATGTCCCTCGGTTTGCCCATGCCTTGAACAGGGCCTTGACAGATGGCTCGACCCGGGTGGCGCAACCCGCTCCGGCGAAGGCCGGGCGGGAGGGCGCGCAGGCCCCTCAGGACGCCGCTGCCAGCGGCATGCGCAGCGCCAGTTGCGTCTGGCCGGGTCGCGACTGCAGCTGCAGGTCGGCCCCCAGGCGGCGCGCGCGCGTGCGCAGGCTGCGCAAGCCCGCGCCGACGCCCTTGTCGGCGCCATCCACCGCGAAGCCGCGGCCGTCGTCGCGCACGCTGAGCTGCAGTTCGGCGCCGGTGCGCGTCACCGCTACGTCCACGCGGCGGCTCGCGCTGTGCTTGAGCACGTTGGTCAGCGCCTCCTGCAGGAAGCGCAGCAGGTCCAGGCTCTGCGAGGGAGGGAGCTCGAGCGTCTCGATGTTCGACACGTGCCAACGGCAGTCGATGCCGTTGGCGTCGAGCAGCTGCGAGGTGCGGTGCCGCAGGGGTACGAGCAGTTCGCCGAAGGCCCGCGTGCCGTCGTGCTGGCCGGTGGCCTCGATGATCAGCCGCAGGTCGTCGCGCAGGCGCTTGAGCATGGCGAGCAGTTCGGGCGCGGAGAGTTTCTCGGGTTTGCGTTCGAGCGTTGCGATGCTGCCGACCAGCATGCCGCCCAGGCCATCGTGCAGGTCGCTTGCGAGATTGACGCGCTCGCCGATGCGCGCATGCGCCAGCTCGAGCGCATGCTGCTGCGCCAGCGTGACGCCCAGTTCGGCCTTGGCCGCGTTCACTTCCTCGATCAGCTCGGTGTTGAAGTTCTCGATGCGTTTCAGGCTCTGCACGAAGCGCCCGGCCTGCGTCAGCGCCATGCCCAGCAGCAGGCCGTACGAGGACATCGTCGTGTAGTAGATGTTGCTGTCGAGCACCTGCGTGAACACCAGCAGGTCGTGCGCGCCCGTTGCCGCCGACAGGGCCATGAAGGGCGCGAGCGAGCGCATCGGGCTGTGGCGATGGCGCAAGGCATGGATCAGCGCAGCGCCGTTCACCGCAATGATCGTGAGGCCGCCCACCAGCGTCCAGACGGCGCGGTGGGTGAGGAGGTTGGCGGAGCCGGCGAGCCACAGGTCGAGCACGCCGGCCACCGCGACCAGCAGCGCAAGGCCTTCCAGCCGCGGCATGCGCCGCTCGCAGAAGCGCAGCGCGAACACGGCGTAGGAAACGCAAAAGAGCAGCAGCAGCGAGGTGTTCAGCGCCTGCCAGCTGTGGTTGCTCGCAAAGGGCCAGGGGCTGGTCGCGATCTGGTTGTAGCCGAACAAGAGCCACAGCACCGACATCAGCGCGAACCAGCCATAGGCCGCCTCGCGCCGGCGCAATATCCACAGCGCGGCGAAGAAGGCCGAGACCGCGGCGCTCACCGCGAGGCCAAGCATTTGTAGATCGCGGCGCAAGAGCCGCTCCTGCCCGTATTCCGCCTGCATGGCCGCGGGTGTGCCGAGGCTGACCGGGCCGAGGCCGGCCTGGTAGGCGGACAGGCCCGAGACGCGTACCAGCAGCGTGTTGCGGCCCGCCTGCAGCAGCGGCGGCGCCAGCAGCCAGTAGCGCGGGCTGTTCCAGGCGCGGGTCAGCGGCTCGACCAGGCTCTGGTCGCGCCAGATCGGGGTGTCGTTGAGCGACACCGCGCCGGCCATGTTGAGGTAGTGCAGCAGCAAGCCGACCTCGGTGATCTCGGCGGGCTGGTCCCAGGTGAGCCGGTACCAGACCACGCCGTCGAAGCCGGGCCAGCGTGCGGCCCAGCTGTCAGGCAGGGCGACGGGCGTCCAGCCATCGGCCGGCGGGGTGGCCTCGTCCCAGCCGGGGCCGCGCACGGCTTCGACATGGAATTCAGGGGCGGGCTGCGCCTGCGCCATGCCGGCCGCGATGAGCAGAGCAAGAAAGAGGAAGCAGGCGCCGATCCGTGCAGCAAGCCATGCCGCGAGGCCAGGGCGCGCGAGTCGGCGGCCAGCCTGCGGGGGAGATTCTTCGTATGGCATTTACCAGCTTTCGGGGATGGCTTGGTCGAGACGGGAAAGACACACTTAGTCTTACTTGTTTTATTTGCTTTCAAGAAAGAAGTCCATGCCCACACGAATCCATGCACACGGCGTCCGCGGAAGTGCGCACAAGGCATCCACCAGAAAAGAGTGGCTGGCGCGCGCCTTCCGGCATCTGCCGGTGGTTGCGCTGCTGGTCGGGGGAAGCGCTTACGCGGCGGGGTTTGCCGATGGTGTCGCGGGCGGCATCGGTCCGGCGAATTCCGGTGGTACCGGAGGGGCCGGCGGCGCTGCGGCCGCTGTCTCGGGAGACGGGGCTGCCGCACTCGGTGCGGGCGGTGATGGCGGCGGGGGCGCTGCTGGCGGCACCGGCGGCGCGGGCGGCGCGGGAGCCCGCGCAACCGCAGGCGGCGCGACAGGCATTGGCGGCGGCGGCAGCGGTGGGGCAGGTCTTGCAAGTGGCATAGGGGGTGCAGGCGGTACCGGGGCAGGCGCAACCGCAGCAGGCGCGACAGCCATTGGCAGCGGAGGTGGCGGTGGCGAGGGTAGTGCAGGTGGCACGGGCGGTGCCGGAGGGCGCGGCGCCCAGGCGTCGGCTGGAGGCGCCATCGCGGTCGGTGCAGGTGGCACGGGCGGTGAGGGCTGCTGCGGGGGCGTCCAGCAGGCAGGTGGCAACGGCGCGCAGGCCACGGGGGAGGCCGCGATCGCCATCGGAAGCGCCTCCGGCACCAGGGCCGGCGCCGTGGCGTCCGGGAGTGGGAGCACCGCGATCGGCGGCGCAGGCAACGGCGCTTCGGGCGCGTCTGCGCTGGCCGCGGGCGGCGTGGCGATCGGCACCGGCAGCCGGGTCGCGAGTGGCGCGACCGGCGGCGTGGCCATTGGCGCGAACTCCGTCGCCACGGCGGCCAACACGGTGTCCTTCGGGTCCACTGGCCAGACGCGCGGCCTGGTCAACGTCAGCGCCGGATCGGTGACGTCCACGAGCACCGACGCCGTCAACGGCAGCCAGCTGTACGGCGTACAAAATGCGGCAGACTTGGCTCAGGCAACTGCCAGCGCCGCAACGGGAACCGCGGTTCTTGCCCAGGCTGATGCGGCGCTGGCCCAAGGCACGGCGAACACCGCGCTTGCCAGCGCTGGCATCGCACAGGCCACGGCCAACGGCGCTCAAACGGCGGCGGTCGCTGCGCAGAGCGCTGCGAGCACCGCGCAGATCGCAGCCAACGGCGCCCAGACTACGGCCGTTGCTGCCCAGGGCACGGCGAATACCGCGCTCGCGAATGCGGCCACTGCACAGACCACAGCCAGCGGTGCCCAGACTGCGGCTGCCGCTGCCCAGGGCACGGCGAACACCGCCCTGGGCGTGGCCAACAACTCGGTCCAGTACGGCCCGGGCGGTACGAGCGTCAGCCTGAACGCCAACGACGGCGCGGGAACCACGCTCAACAACGTGCGCGCCGGCACGGCCGCGACGGATGCCGCCAACGTCGGGCAGGTTCAGCAGGCGGAACAGGGCGCTGTCACGGCCTCCAACAGCTTCGCGATGCAGCAGGTGAGCGCACTGCAGAGCGTCATGAACCAGGCCCTTGCCAACGGCCTGTGCAGCTTCAGCGGGGGCAGCGTGACCTGCGGCACGGGCAGCAAGGCCACCGGTGCGGGTGCCACGGCAATGGGCACCAATGCCATTGCCGACGGCGAGGGCACCACCGCGGTGGGCAGCGGCGCCGAGGCCCGCCATGCCGGCTCGGTGGCCATCGGCGCCGGCGCCAGGGCGCTGGCCGATCCCACCACAGCCGTGGGCAACAACGCAGTGGCCGCCGGCAACAACGCGGTGGCGCTGGGCGCCAACGCGCTGGCCTCGGGCAGCAATGCGGTGGCGCTGGGCCAGGGTTCGGTGGCGGACCGCGACAACACCGTGTCGGTGGGCAATGCAGCCACCGGGCAGTTGCGCGGCATCGCGAATGTCGCGCCCGGCGTGCTGGGCACCGATGCCGTCAACGTCAACCAGTTGCAGCAGGCGGTGAGCAGCGCGACCAGCCAGGCGAACGCCTTTGCCGCGCAGGGCGTGGCGTCGGCGCTGGCCATGCCGTCGATGCCGGCCCTGTCGGCGGGCAAGAAGTGGATGGGTGCCGCCGTCGGCAACTACGCCGGCGCAGCGGCCATCGGCTTTGCCTTCGGCTACCAGGTCAACGACAACCTGAACCTGGGGCTGGGGGTTTCCACCGCCACCAGCAGCGGCAGCAGCAACCGCATTGCCGCCCGCGTGCAGGCCGGCTACTCCTGGTGAGGCGTGCCGCAGGGAAGAGCGCGTGCACCGGCCATCAGTGCAACAAGCCGTGCCTGCGGGCCTGGTAGACGGCTTCGGTGCGGGAGCTGACGGCCAGCTTGCGGTAGATGTTCTTGGTGTGGCATTCCACGGTCAACCTGGAGATCGACAGTGATTCGGCCATGTCGCGGTTGCTCAGCCCCTGCGCCACGAGTTCGAGGATCCGGCGCTCCCGCGGGGTCAGCGCGACGGGCAGTGCCGCGGGCGCATCGGCCACCGACACGGCGGGCGGCGAAGCCCGCTGCGCCGCAAGCCAGCCGAGGATATGGCGTGCAATGGCCGGGTCGATCGGCGAGCCCCCTTGCTCGATGCTGCGCAGCGCAATGCCCAGTTCGAGATCGTCGCGGTCCTTCAGCAGGTAGCCGATGGCGCCGGCACGCAGCGCCGCGAAGATGACGTCCTCGGTCCGGAAGGCCGAGATCACCACCGCGGGCACCTTGGGATGCTGCGCCTGCATCCAGGCGATCAGTTCGACCCCGCTGCCGTCCGGCAGTCCGATGTCGACCAGCGCGATGCCGAAGCTCTGCGCGCCGAGCAGTTCCTTGGCCGCGGCAATGCTGTCGGCCCAGGCGATCTGCGGCGCGGCGTTGCCGAGCGTGGCCAGCACGTGGCCCAGGCGTTCGCGCATCGCCGGGTCGTCCTCCACTACCAGCGAGGGATTCAAGGAAACGGCTTCGACGGCTTCGGACGGAGAGATGGACATGGAATCGGCATTCTGACCGGAGGCAGGGCCAGCAGGCTGTTTTGCTGATTCAGCCCATCAGGTTGCGCAGCGCCGCCTCGACCGCCGCCGCTGTGGCCAGCGGCTTTTCCATGGGAAACAGGTGCGTGCCGTCGAGCATGGCGATGCGCCCCCTGGTGACCTTCTGCGTCATTGCCATGCCGACCTGCTTCATCTCCGCGGACTGGCGCCCGCCGATGAAGGCCGCCTTGCACTTGAGCGGATGGCTGCGCAGCAGCGCGCCCAGGTTGTGGGGCAGGGCGTCGTAGATGGCCGTTTCCACGTCGCGGTCGAAACTCAGTTCGCGCGTGTCTTCGCTGGCGAAGGTGCCGTGGTCGATGTAGTCGTGCAGCACCTGCTCGTCCCACCTGGCAAAGGCCTTCTTGCTGCGGAAATGCTCGAACACCGCTTCGCGGTGCGCCCAGCTGTTCCTGCGCTTGCGGCTGATGGCGCCGGGCGACATGCTCTTCATGAGCGGTGTGCGCTTGACGACATTGAGCGTGTTCGCGCGCCAGCCGCTGAGGACCGGCGAGTCGAGCAGCACCACGCCGCAAGCGAGCGCCGGATGCAGCGCCGCGCACATCAGGCTCAGGATCCCGCCCAGCGAATGGCCGACCAGGAACACCGGGCCGCCGGCGCGGTCGGCGTGCCGTTGTGCGAAGTCGGACAGCTGCTGCACCAGGTGCGGCCAGTTGTCGGTGACGGGGTATTTCGGGTCGTGCCCGAATTTCTCGATGGCGTCGACCTCGAAGCCGCGGCTGCGCAGGCTGTCGAGGACGACGCGGTAGGTGCTCGCGGGAAAGCTGTTGCCGTGCGAGAACACGACGGGAGGCATCGGCATGGCCGCGGTCGGCTTCAGATCAGCTTTTCGTCGGGCGTCGAGATCTTGCGCAGCGGGCTGTGCCGCGTGGCCGGCATCTTCAGCGGATGCTCGGTGGCGGAGTCGTCCCACACCGGGTCCTCGATGCTGTCGAACACCTCGCGCAGCTTCTGGCCCCAGCTGTTGTGCATCATGCGGTAGTAGGGGTTGTCGGCGTCGATGCAGATCACGCGGTCGGTCTCGAGCTTGTTGGCCTCGTACACCACCAGGTCGAGCGGCAGGCCCACCGAGAGGTTCGACTTCATGGTCGAGTCCATCGACACCAGCGCGCACTTGGCGGCTTCGTCGAGCGGGGTCTCGGGCGTGAGCACGCGGTCGAGCACTGGCTTGCCGTACTTCGATTCGCCCACCTGGAAGTAGGGCGTCTCGGTGGTGGCCTCGATGAAGTTGCCGGCCGCATAGACCAGGAAGAGGCGCATGCCTTCGCCCTTGACCTGGCCGCCGAAGATGAAGGACACGTTGAAGTCCAGCCCCGCATGCTTGAGCGCCTCGGCGTCGCGGTCGTACACATGGCGCACGGCCGAGCCGAGCACGCGCGCGGCATCGAACATGCTCTTGGCGTTCCAGATGGTGATGGGGTCGCCCTGCGAGCCGTCTTCGCGCGTTTCGCGCAGCTCCTCGATCTGCAGGATTTCGCGCACCGACTGCGAGATGCTCAGGTTGCCCGAGGACAGCAGCACCATGACGCGGTCGCCCGGCTGCTCGTAGACGATCATCTTGCGGAAGGTGCTGATGTGGTCCACGCCCGCGTTGGTGCGCGAGTCGGAGAGAAACACCAGGCCGGCGTTGAGTTTGATGCCTACGCAATAAGTCATTTTTTCATCTCGCACGAAGGATGCCCGCTACGCGGCGCCGCGTTCGCGCGTGTTCAGTTTTTGTAAGGCATAGAGCGCGTCGAGCGCCTCCCGTGGCGTCATCGCATCGGGGTCGAGCGCGGCCAGGGCGGATTCTACGGCGCTGGCCATGGGCGTTTCGGCTGCCGGGGGCGGGGCGAACAGGTCGACCTGGGCGCGCGTCTGGGCGTGCTGCGACTCCAGCGCCTCGAGCGCCTGCCGCGCGTGGTTGACCACCGCGGCCGGCATGCCGGCGAGCCGCGCCACCTGGATGCCGTAGCTCTTGCTGGCCGGGCCTGGCTGCATTTCGTGCAGGAACACGATGTCGCGGCCTGCCTCGGTGGCGCTCACGTGCATGTTCACGGCGCAGTGGTGCGTGGCCGGGAATTCGGTCAGCTCGAAGTAATGGGTGGCAAACAGCGTGAAGGCCTTGCTGCGGTCGTGCAGCTGGGCCGCGATGCCCGCGGCCAGCGCCAGGCCGTCGAAGGTGCTGGTGCCACGGCCGATCTCGTCCATCAGCACCAGCGACTGGGCGGTGGCGCTGTGCAGGATCTGCGCGGCCTCGGTCATCTCGAGCATGAAGGTCGACTGCGCATTGGCCAGGTCGTCCGCGGCGCCGATGCGAGTGTGGATGGCGTCGATCGGCCCGAGCCGGCAGGCCGCCGCCGGCACGTGCGAGCCGATGGACGCCAGCAGCACGATGATCGCCACCTGCCGCATGTAGGTCGACTTGCCGCCCATGTTGGGGCCGGTGATCACCTGCATGCGCTGCTGCGGCCCGAGCTGCGTGTCGTTGGCGATGAAGCCGCCCGACGATTTTTCGGCCAGCCGCGCCTCCACCACCGGATGGCGGCCCTGCTGGATCTCGATGCAGGGATGCGAGACGAAGCTTGGCGCGCGCCAGTGCAGCGTGTGCGAGCGTTCGGCCAGTGCGCACAGCGCATCGAGCGTGGCGATGGCGCCGGCCAGCTGCGTGAGTGCGGGCACCGAGGGCTGCAGCGCGTCGAGCAACTGCTCGTAGAGCCACTTCTCGCGGGCGAGGGCACGGTCCTGCGCGCTCAGTGCCTTGTCCTCGAAGGCCTTGAGTTCGGGCGTGATGAAGCGCTCGGCATTCTTCAGCGTCTGGCGGCGGCGGTAGTTGTCGGGCACCTTGGAGAGCGCGCTTTGCGTCACCTCGATGTAGAAGCCGTGCACGCGGTTGAACTGGACCCGCAGGTTGCTGATGCCGGTGCGCTCGCGTTCGCTGACTTCGAGCTTCAGCAAAAAATCGTCGCAGTTCTCGCTGATGGCGCGCAGCTCGTCGAGCTCGGCGTCATGGCCGGTGGCGATCACGCCGCCGTCGCGCACCAGTGCCGAAGGGTCGGGCTTGATCGCGCTCGCCAGCAGGTCGGCGCAGCCCGGCGGCGGCGCGAGCCGTTCGATGATGCGGCCCAGCAGCTCGCCGGATGCCGGAAGCGCCGGTGCCAGCTGCCCGGCCTTCGCGAGCGCGAGTCGCAGCGCGAGCAGTTCGCGCGGACGCACCTGCCTGAGTGCGATGCGCGCCGCGATGCGTTCCACGTCGCTGGTGTTCTTGAGCTGCTCGCGCAAGGTGCGCCAGGGCGCGGCCGTCCCACCCAGCACCGTGGACTGGAGCGCGGCAATGGCTTCGAGCCGGGCCTGCGCCTCGCTGCGGTCGCGCCGCGGCGAGAGCAGCCAGCGCTTCACGAGGCGGCTGCCCATGCCCGTCATGCAGGTGTCCAGCAACGAGAACAGGGTGGGCGAGTCTTCGCCGCGCAGCGTCTGCACCAGTTCGAGGTTGCGCCGCGTGGTGGGCGGCAGCTCGACCAGGTCGCCGTCGCGCTCCACCGACAGGCGCTGCACGTGCGACAGCGCGCGGCCCTGCGTGTGCTCGGCATAGCCCAGCAGCGCGGCTGCGGCGGCATGCGCGTTGGCGAGCGACTCGGCATTCCAGGCCGCGAGGCTGTTGCTGCCCATCTGCTCGCTGAGCTTGCGCTCGCCCAGGCCGCCGTCGAACTGCCATGCGGGCCGGATCGAGAGCGTGAAGGGCGTGGCCGAACGCGCGGCCTTCAGGCGCTGCTCGAAGGCCGGGGTCACCTCGGCGCTGTAGAGCAGCTCGCTCGGCGCGATGCGCGCGATCCAGGCTTCGAGCGCATCGGCCGGGCATTCGGCCAGCCGCAGTTCGGCGCCGGTCACGCTGAGCCAGGCCAGGCCGCAAAAGTTGCGGGTGCCCGCATGCACCGCGAGCAGCAGCGATTCGCTCTTGTCGTTGAGCAGTTCCGAATCGGTCAGCGTGCCGGGCGTGACCACCCGCACCACCTTGCGCTCGACCGGCCCCTTGCTGGCGCCGACCTCGCCCACCTGCTCGCAGATGGCCACCGATTCGCCCAGCTTGATGAGCCGCGCAAGATAGGTGTCGACCGCATGGAAGGGCACGCCGCACATCACCACGGGCTGGCCAGCCGACTGGCCGCGCTGGGTGAGCGTGATGTCGAGCAGGCGCGCGGCCTTTTCGGCATCGCCCCAGAACAGCTCGTAGAAATCGCCCATCCGGTAGAACAGCAGGGTGTCCGGATGGTTGGCCTTGAGGCCCAGGTACTGCGCCATCATGGGCGTATGCCCGGAGAAGTCGCTGGTCGAGGGGGAGGTTTGCGCAGTCGTCGTTTTCACTCGGACGATTATCGGGGACGGCGGACGGCGGACGGCGGACGGCGAACGGCTCGGCCGGGCCGGCAGCTCACCTTTAAAATCCGCCGGCGCGAACCCCGCGTGAAGAAACAAGGTGCCCATGGTCCACCCGGATGAATTCAAAGGCCCCGAAGCGGACGCGCTGCCCGACACCGCCACCTTGCCCGCAGAACTCGCCGCGCTGTACCTCTGCATGCCGCCGGCCCAACTGGCCGACCTGCGCAAATCGAAACGGCCCGACGGGCGAGCAGCCAATGGCGCGTCCATCATCAAGCCCGTGGAGAGCGGCGCAGCAGCCGGGCCGAAAGACGCGGTGCTCTACAGGCTCGGCACCTTGCGCGAATTTGCCAAGTCGCACACCGCCCCCACTGCCTTCGACACCGCGCTGGACTCCGGGTTGCCGGGCTGGGTGTCCGCCAAGCTGCCTTTCTTTGCCGAGCGCGAACCCCGCGTCAAACGCGGCCGACGGGTGCTTATCGGCGGTGCCTGGGACCGGGCGGACCCCCTGCGCGAGAAACGCTTCGCCGACCTGGCGAAGGGCCGCATCCGCTTCACATCATTGACATGCGCCGAAGCCGCCGCGAGCCTGTGGGCCGACATGGCAAGCCACGCTGCACTCGCCGAAAAGGGTCTCGCCCTGCTCAGGAGCGAGACCGAGGCCATCGAGGCCGCGCTGGCGGCCACCGGCCAGCTGGCCGCCGCTTCGAATCCGGATGCGGTGGCCTGACCCGCTTCCTTCAAGACCGACCATGGACAAGTACCGATGCTGATCAACTGCGTGGCCTACGAAAACGGCGCCAAGCTCGCCGACATTCCGGTCGAGGACATCAGCGAGTACATCTCCCGGCCCGGCTGCTTTGTCTGGGTGGCGCTGAGCGACGCCACGCCGCAGGAGCTGGGCCAGATGCAGGACGAATTCAACCTGCACCCGCTGGCGGTGGAAGACGCCCATCACGGCCACCAGCGTCCCAAGGTCGAGGAATACGGCGATTCGCTCTTCGTGGTGATGCATCTCGTCGAGCCGTCCCCCGAAGGCGAGCATTGCGTGAACGTGGGCGAGGTCGACGTGTTCGTCGGCCGCAACTACGTGCTCTCGGTGCGCAACCGCAGCCAGCAGGGCTTCCTGGGCGTGCGCGAGCGCTGCGAACGCGAGCCCGAGCTGCTGCGCAACGGCGCGGGCTTTGTGCTGTATGCGCTGATGGATGCGGTGGTCGACCGCTACTTTCCCGTCATCGATGCGCTCGAGGTGGAACTCGAATCCATCGAGCAGCAGATCTTCGCGCAGGGCGGCGCGGCGCGCGACAAGATCAAGCAGCTGTACGACCTGAAGCGGCGCAGCATGATCCTCAAGCGCGCCGTGGCGCCGCTGGTCGAGGCGGCGGGCAAGCTGCACGGCGGGCGGGTGCCGCAGATCTGCGTGACCTCGCAGGAGTACTTTCGCGACGTGGCCGACCACCTGGGCCGCATCAACGGCTCGATCGACGCGATGCGCGACACCATCGGCACGGCCATTTCGGTGAATCTCTCGATGGTCACCATCGAGGAGAGCGAAGTCACCAAGCGGCTGGCGGCCTGGGCCAGCATCTTTGCGGTGTGCACCGCGTTCGCGGGCATCTGGGGCATGAACTTCGAGCACATGCCGGAGCTGAAATTCCGCTACGGATACGCGGTGGCGCTGGGGCTGATTGCGGCCACCTGCAGCTATCTCTACTACCGGTTCAGGCGCGCGGGCTGGCTCTGAGCTTTTCTTTTCCGGGGGAGGGCAGGGGTGGGGGCAGGCGGCGTATCAAGTATCGGCGGCCTTGCAAGCGCCGCGTGCCCCCATCCCGACCTTCCCCCGGGAGGGGAAGGAGCCATACGCCAAGGGGCTTACTCGTCGTGCGTATCGTGCGTGGCGGCCGCGCCGCGCCGCCAGTAGCCCGAGGCGCGAATCCACTTGGGGTTGGCGCGTTCGCCCACGAGGTGCGCGCGCAAGGCCTTCGCAATCGCCGATTCGCAACCCACCCACGCGTGGAAGTCGCCGGCCGGCAGCTTCATGGCCTTGAGCGCATCGAGCAGCACCGGGCTCAGGCCCGGTTCGACGCCGTTGCGGTGCACCCACTTCAGCGTGAGCTGCGCCTGCGTGTCGAACGGAACCTGGTCGGCTTCGCTGTCGACCTCGGCCAGCACCACCACCTGCGCACCGGCCGGCAACTCGGCCAGGCGCCGCGCAATGGCGGGCAGGGCCGTGTCGTCGCCGATCAGCAGGTGCCAGTCGAACGCCGTCGGCACGATGAACGAGCCGCGCGGGCCGCCCACGCCGAGCACGTCCCCGGGCTTGGCCTGCTCGGCCCATTGCGTGGCGGGGCCGGCGTCGTGCAGCGCGAAGTCGAGCTCCAGCGTGTTGGCGCTGGCGTCGTAACGGCGCGGCGTGTAGTCGCGCATGGTGGGCCGGCCGCTCGCGGGCCACACCGGGCCGTCGGGCCCCACGGTCGGCAGCGTGAGCTGGCCGGTCGCCGCATCGGGGAAAAAGATCTTTGCGTGGTCGTCGAAGCCCGGGCTCGTGAAGCCCGCGAGGTCGTCGCCCGTGAGCGTGATGCGGATCAAGTGCGGTGTCACGCGCTGCACGGTCTTGACCGTGAGCCGGCGAAAGCGAAGCTCGTGGCGCACGCGGCGCGGCGTGCGGTCGGGCGTGACGGAAGCAGAAGTGGTTGTGAAGTCGGTCATTTCAAAAGAAGAAGTTCAGATGCGCTCTAACTGTTGAGCGGCGCTGTCGAGCACCGCGGCGAAATCGTGGGCTTGTTGTTCGGTGAGGGGGGCGCCCGAGAGGCGCATGCGCATCGCGAGCTTGAGGTTCTCGATGGCGCGCGTGACCTGCGGCGGGCGGCCGCCGCGCGGACCGGCGCCGTCGACGCCGCCGTTCATGCGGGCCATCATGGCGTCGGCCGTGTCGCGGTTGGCGGCCAGGAAATCCCGGCCGCTCGCGGTGATGCTGTAGCGCTTGCGCCCGCCGGTGTCGGCCGTTTCCACGCTCAGGTAGCCCATCTCCTCGAGCAGCGTGAGGGTGGGGTAGACCACGCCGGGGCTCGGCGCATAGCTGCCGCCCAGGCGGTCTTCGATGGCTTTGATGAGTTCGTAGCCGTGGGCAGGCTTGTCGGCGATGAGCTGCAGCAGCACGAAGCGCAGCCCGCCATGGCCGAACACCCGGCTGCCGCCACGTCCGCCGCGGCCTCCGTGCATGCGCTCGTCGCCGCCGTGGCGTCCGCGGCCGCCCGAGAAGCCGTCTTCGTGTTCGCCGCGCGGAGAGTGGCAGTGGTGATGATGGTGGTGGCCGAAATGGAAATGCCGCATGTCGATGTCCTCTCGATTTATATCGAAATTATTTTCGATATATCTAAAAAAGTCAAACAACTCTGCCTGCGCGTCACTGCGGCGCATCTACAGGCGGGTCAGGCGGATTGGGCGGAGGCCCAGGCAAACGGGCGGGCGGCGCCCGTCCGGTGATCAGGCGATCATCGATTCCAGGTCGGACGCCAGCTCGCGGGGCGCGGGCATTTCCTGCATCGCGTCCTCGGAAATGCCGATCGCGTCGGCAGGCTGGGCTGGCCATACGTGTTGCGCGTCGCCGATGCGCAGCCCTTCGCGCTCCAGCGCGACGCGCCAGACCGCCAGGTGCAGCACGCTGGCGAGCGGATCGACCTGCTCGGCCTCCATCGGGTTGGCGAACCAGGACAGCGCGCTGACGAACTCGGGCGCGAATTCCCAGCGGGCAGCCAGCCGCGCGCCGACCTGGCCGTAATGGAAGCCGAACTTCTGCCGCTCCACCTCGAGCCGTCCCATGCGGTCGAAGGGATGCACGGCGTTGAGCTCGGCCATCGGCTGCTTCATGGCGCCGGCCATGATCAGGTGGCCGATGGCGTGCATGCTGCCGACCGTGAAGGCCAGGCTCTGGTCCACGCGGCGCGTCTTGCCCGCGAGGTAGCGGGCCACGGCGGCCACGCGCAGGCTGTGCGACCAGAAGGCCGGCAGGTGCACGCCCTCGACCTTGCGGAAGGTGCCCGTGAGGCCGGAGCTCACCACCAGGGAGCGGATCGAGGAAAAGCCCAGCAGCTGGATCGCGTCCTGGATCGACAGGATCTTGCGGCGCAGCCCGAAATACGGCGAGTTGGCCATGCGCAGCACCCGGGCCGTCAGCACCTGGTCGAGCTCGATCTTGCGTGCCACCACGGAAACCGCGGCGTCCTCATTGCGAAGGAGCTCGATGAGATCGAACACCACCTTGGGCACCGTAGGGAGCAAGTGGCTGTCGGTAAACAGTTCGTCCAGGGTCATGGCGATCTCGGGCTGTAGTTTTTTGCTGCCCGGGATTGTCCTGCAACCTTAGTGTTACATGTTGATGTCTTCGGAATCGGGCCGGTTCCCATGGCCCGGCTGCAGACTTCCAGCAACACCCGGGCGCCCTCAGCGCTGCGGCATGTCCTTGGCCGAGTACCCCAGGCTCACTGTCGCATCCTCCGGAATCGCGGGCATCGTGGCGTTCCAGGCCAGCCAGTCTTCCCGCATGGCCGCGAGCCGCTGCGGCTCCTTCTTGCCCAGGTTCGCCCGCTCGCGCTCGTCGGCCGGAATGTTGAACAGGTATTCGTTGCCATCGACCTTCAGGTACTTCCAGTCGCCGTCGCGCATGGCCTGCTGGCCGCGGTGGTTCATGCGCCAGTGCAGCGGGCGGCGGAAGCTGTGCTTCGCGTCCTTCAGCACCGGCATCAGCGACACGCCGTCGAGCGGGTAGTCCGCATCGGCCTTGACGCCGGCCGCGTCGAGCATGGTGGCGGACCAGTCCATGGTCATGCACAGCTGCCGGCTCTCGCCGCCCTTGGCAATCACCGCGGGCCAGTGCGCGATCCATGGCACGCGGATGCCGCCTTCGGTCAGGTCCATCTTGCCGCCGACCAGCGGCCAGTTGTCCGAAAAGCGCTCGCCGCCGTTGTCGCTGGTGAACACCACCAGCGTGTTGTCGGCCATCCCGTGCTTCTCGAGCGCGGCCATGATCCAGCCGATGCCTTCGTCCATGTGGTGGATCATGCGGCGGTACACATGGATGTTGCCGCCGGCCAGGTCGAACAGGTTGTCTTTCACGAGCGGCGCCTTCTCGGCGTCGTCGCGCGTTTCCCAGGGCCAGTGCGGCGCGGTGTAGTGCAGGCTCAGGAAGAAGGGCGCGTGCTGCTTCGACATGCGCTCCACGTAGTCGACGGCGCGCTTCGAAAGGATGTCGGTGAGGTAGCCCTCTTCCTTCTTGTCTTCCTCGCCGAACCACAGGTCGTGGCGGCCAGTGGAGTCGCAGTGCGTGAAGTAGTCGACGCCGCCCGACATCGGTCCGAAGAACTCGTCGTAGCCCGAGCGCAGCGGCCCGAAGGTGGGCGGGTAGCCCAGGTGCCACTTGCCGATGAGCGCGGTCTGGTAGCCGCCGGCCTTCAGCAGCGAAGGCAGCGTGGGATGGTCGGTCGGCAGGCCGAGCGTGGTGCTGCCGCGGCTCTTGCTGTTGATGGGCTCCTCGGCCGCGCCGCGCAGGCGGTACTGGTAGCGCGCGGTGATCATCGCGAAGCGCGTGGGCGAACACACGGGCGAGTTCGAGTAGCCCTGCGTGAGCTTCAGCCCATTGGCCGCCAGGCCGTCGAGCACGGGCGACACGGGGCCGAACGCGGCATCGCGGCCGCCATAGCAGCCGAGGTCGGCATAGCCGAGGTCGTCGGCCACGATGAAGATGATGTTGGGTCGGGTCATGTCTTTGGAAAGGCTCAGGGCTGGTAGCCGGATTTCTGGACGACGGGGGCCCATTGCGCCTTGTAGGCCTTGAGCATCGCGGCGGTCTGCGCCTGCGTGCTCACCACGGGCGTCATGCCGGCGTCCTTGAACTTGCGCTGCGTGTCCGCATCCTGCATGACTTCGCGGATGGTGGCGGCCAGGCGCTCGGCCTTGGCCTTGGGCATGCTGGCCGGCGCGAAGAAGGTGTTCCAGCCGGTGGCGGCCAGGTCGAGGCCGGCCTCCTTGAAGGTCGGGATGTTCGGCGCGAAGGGCGAACGCTTTTCGCCCGAGAGCGCGAGGATGCGCAGCTTGCCGGCGTTGTGCTGGGGCAGCACCACGTCCTCGGTATCGACCGAAATGGGCACCTGGCCGCCGATCAGGTCGTTCAGCAGCGGGGCCGAGCCGCGGTAGCCGATCACCTGCGTCTGCACCTTGGCCTTCTCGCCCACCATGAGGCCGAAGAAGTGCGGCAGGCTGCCGGTGGCCGGCACGCCCACGTTGGCCTGGTTGGGGTTGGCGCGCATCCACGCCAGCAGATGGTTCAGTTCGCGCACCGGCAGCGTGGGCGACACCGACAGCGCGAAGTCATAGGCGTTGACGTGCGACACGGGCACGAAGTCGCGCTCGGCGTCGTAGTTGTTGTCCTTGAAGACGAGCGGCGCCACCACCATCACGGCCGGGTTGGCGAGCATCAGCACGTTCTGGCTGGCGGGCGTGTTCTTGACCTGCTGCGCGGCAAGGCGGCCGCCCGCGCCGGGCTTGTTGTCGACGATGACCGGGACGCCGAGCTTCGCGCCGAGCTTGTCGCCGACGATGCGCGCCACGCGGTCGGTGGCGCCGCCTGGGGCGTAGCCGACGACGATGTGCAGCGGGCTGTCGAGCGTCTGCGCGCCCGCGCTGGCGGGCACGGCGGCGATGGATGCCATGAAGCCGGCTGCGGCAAGCAGTGCGGCAAGGCGGCGGGTGATGGGGGCGGTCTTGGGCATGTCGGGGTTCCTCCTCGTTCGGTCGTTCGTTCGTTCGGTTGGTTCAGTCGGTGGCCTGGAAATTCACGGCCTTCATGATGCCCGCCCAGCGCGCGGTGTCCTCGCGCATGGTCTTCAGCAGCGCCTCGCTGCCGTCGCCGACGGGGTACATGCCGTTCTGCAGCAGCAGCTGGCGCACCTCGCGCGCGTTGACGGCCCGGGTGAACTCGGCGCGCAGCGTGTCGATGGTGGCCTGCGGCGTCTTGAGCGGCGCATAGTAGGCGAACCAGGCGGTGGCCACCACGTCCTTGTAGCCAGCCTCGACAAAGCACGGCAGGTTGGGCATGAGCGGCGAGCGCTTCTCGCCGCTGGTAGCCAGCACCTTTGCGCGGCCCGTGGGCAGCATCTGCTGCGCGCCGCCGACGGTGTCGAAGTACACGGGCACGGTGCCGCCCATCAGGTCCTGCCGCGCGGGCGTGGAGCCGCGATAGGGCACGTGCACCATCTTGAGGCCGGCCGCGCGGTTGAGCATTTCGCCGAGAAAGTGCGAAGGCGTGCCCGCGCCATAGGAGCCGAAGCTCAGCTTGTCGCCCTGCGCCTTGGCCCAGGCGATGAATTCGGCCAGCGTGTTGGCGGGCACGTCCTTGTGGACGGTGAGGGCCAGCTCGAAGCGCGCCGCGTTGATGATCGGCACGAAATCCTTGATCGGGTCGTACGGCAGGCTGCGGTACGCGCTCGGGAACATGGTCATCATGCTGGCCGTGCCCAGCAGCAGCGTGTGGCCGTCGGGCGCGGCCGTCTTGACGGTTTCGGCCGCGATGCGGCCCGCCGCGCCCGCGCGGTTGTCGATGATGAGCGGGCCCAATGCGTCGCGCACCTGTTGCGCGATGGCACGCGTCAGCACGTCCTGCGTGCCGCCGGCGGGCACGCCGATCAGCACCTTGACCGGCTGGCCGGGCCTGAAGGCCTGGGCCTGCGCATCGAGGGCGAGCGGCGCCAGGGCGAGTCCGCCCAGCGCGGCGAGTGCGCGGCGGCGGTCGAAGCTCAAAGAAAGGGGCGTGCTGGGCATGGGGCGGTGTCTCCGGGATCTTCTGGGATTGGTTTTGTGGATCCCGAAGGACTTTAGAGACGCTACATTCGATTGATCTAATCAACCATCCCCCGGACTAACCCCGAATGACCGCGCCACGCCGTTCGCTGGACGACCTGCTGCTGTACCGGCTCTCGCGGCTGGTCGGGGTGGCGGGCGGCATGGTGATCCGGCTGTGCGAGGGCCGCTTCGGCATCACGCGGCGCGAATGGCGGCTGATCGCGGTGCTCGCGAGCCGCGGCGAACTGGGCTCCTCCCAACTGGCCGAGCACGCCCAGCTCGACCGTGCCCGCACCTCGAAGGCGGTCGGCTCGCTGGTCGAAAAACAGCTGGTCTCGCGCGTGGCCCGCGCGGGCGACCGGCGGCAGGTGCTGCTGGGCCTGACCGAGAGCGGGCAGGCGCTGTACGAGGAGCTTTTTCCGCTCGTCACCAAGATCAATGCCGAGCTGATGGAAGCGCTCGACAAGGAGGACGCGGCGCGCCTGGACGGATTCCTGGACCGCCTGCAGGCGCAGGCCGAGCGCATGGTGCAAAAGGCGGTGCTGCCCAAGGCCGACCGCGGGCGCCGCGGGGCGGGCGGCATCAGTCCACCTTCATCCCGGTCGCCTTGACGATGCGGCCGTAGCGCGCCTGGTTGCCTGCCAGGCGCTCGGCCGCGGGGGCGCCGGTCTCGCCGAGCGCCACCATGTCGAGCGAAGCCAGGCGCGCCTTGACCTCGGGCAGCGCCAGCGCCTTCTGCAGCGATTGGCGCAGCACCTGCACCACGGGCTCGGGTGTGGCTGCCGGCACCATCGCGAGGTAGAGCACCTCGAACTCCAGGTCCTTCAGGCCGAGTTCGCCCACCGTGGGCACCTCGGGCAGCAGCGGCGAGCGCTGGCGGCCGGTCACGGCCAGCGCGCGCAGCTTGCCGGCTTGCACCTGGGGCAGCAGGCCCGGCGTGGCGAGGATGCCGGCCTGCACTTCGCCACCCAGCAGCGCCATCACGGCTGGCGCGTTGCCCTTGTAGGGCACGTGCGTGATCTTCGCGCCGGTCGCGGTCGAGAAGATGCCGGACGCAAGATGCCCCGGGCTGCCGTTGCCGGCGGAGCTGAAGGTGGCGGCCTCGGTCGCCTTGGTCTTGGCCTGCGCGATGAATTCAGGCAGCGTCTTCGCCTTCACGGCGGGACCGACGCCGAAGCTCAGGCCCGACGAGCTGAAGATCATCAGCGGCTTCAGGTCCCTGGCCGCGAAGGGCATCGACGCATACAGGTGCGGGTTGATGGTGAAGGTGCTGTCGATGCTCAGCAGCACCGTGTAGCCATCGGCCGGGCTCTTGGCCACGAGATCGGCGCCAATGTTGCCGCCGGCGCCTGGCCGGTTGTCGACCACGAAGGGCTGCTTGAGCTCTTTCTGCAGCACGTCGCCGAGCGCGCGGCCGAGGATGTCGAGCGGACCGCCGGCCGGGAAGTTGGTGATGAATTTCACCGGCTTGGCGGGGTAGGCCGCGTCGGCGTGCGCGGCCGGGCTGCCCAGGGCGAGGGAAAGCGCAGCGCAGGTGACTGCGGCGGCAAGGGCCAGGCGGCGCGATGCGCCCTGGGCGTTCTTCTTCGAGAAACCGGTGGTCATGTCTTTGCTTGTCTCCGTATCGGGGGCCACTCTAGAAGGCGGAAGCGGCCCGCACAACTGAAAGCTCTTCTGCCAGCTATTCCATCTGGTTATATTTGAGCGGCCGCTTCACAGGGAAGACACCCATGTCAGCCATGAACAACTTTGCGCGCCTCAAGCTGCGCCACCTGCAATGCCTGGTGATGGTGGCGCAGGAGCGCAACCTCGTGCGCGCGGGCAAGGCCCTGTCGCTCACGCAGCCCGCGGTGTCCAAGACCATCGCCGAGCTCGAGGAGATCGTCGGGCGCCAGTTGCTGCTGCGCCGCCGCCGCGGCGTCGAGCTCACGCCGGCGGCCGAGGTGCTGGTGCGCCATGCCGTCTCCGCGCTGCGCGGACTGCGCGAAGGCATGGGCCTGGCCATGGACCAGCCCGAAGCCGACCAGCTGCGCGTGGCCGTGGGCGCCCTGCCCAACATGGCGGCCAACCTGCTGCCCGAGGCCATCGCTCGGCTGTATGCATCGCATCCGGCGTTGCGCGTGCGCGTGGTGAGCGGCACCAACGCGCAGCTGATGACGCAGCTGCGCCAGGGCGAGATCGACCTCGTGCTCGGCCGGCTCGCGCAGGCCTCGGCCATGGCCGACCTGGCGTTCGAGCAGCTCTACAGCGAGCCGCTGCTGCTGGTGGTCCGACCCGGCCATCCGCTCGCCGCGCGGCGCAAGCCCACGCTCGATGCGCTGGCCGCCCATCCGCTGGTGCTGCCCGTCTCGGGCACCCTGATCCGGCACACGGCCGATGCCTTCCTGATTGCGCAGGGCATGGCGCTGCCGAGCCGACTGGTGGAGGCGACGGACACCAGTTTCGTGGTCGGGCTGCTGCAGCGCTGCGACGCGGTGTGGTTCGCCCCGCAGGGTGCCGTCGAAGGCTTCATTGCGCAGGGCGTGTTGAAGCGCGTGGCCATCGACACCTCGAGCACCGAAGGGCCGGTGGGCTTCACGGTGCAGCGCGGCGGCGAAGCGGGCGAGGGCGCGCGGCTGCTGGTCGAGGCGATCCGCGGAATTGTCGCGGCCGCGGCGCGCGGGGGCCGGGCTGGTGCCAGACTCGGGAATACCGCATGAACACCGCTCCCAAAGACATGGCGCCTCACAACTCTCCCGCGCACAGCCCGGGCGCCGCCGCCCCGAACGAACGCCAGCAGATGGTCGATGCGCTGCGCGGCTTCGCGCTGCTGGGCATCCTGGTGGTCAATATCGCGAGCTTCGCATCGACCTACTACGGCCTGGGTATTCCCGATCCGATGGCGCTCTCGCTGGCCGACCGCGGCGCATCGTTCGTGCGGGCCTTCGTGTTCGAGACCAAGTTCTACCTGCTGTTCTCTTTCCTGTTCGGCTACAGCTTCACGCTGCAGATGCGGTCGGCGGAGCGCGGCGGAAAAGCTTTCGTGCCGCGCATGGTGCGGCGGCACGTCGGCCTGTGGGTCATCGGCGTCGTGCATGCCGTGCTCCTCTACTACGGCGACATCCTCACCACCTATGCGGTGCTGGGCGCCGTGCTGCTCATGCTGCGCAGGCGCGGCGATGTGTTCCTGGCGTGCGCGGGCATCGCGCTGGTGCTGCTCACTTCATTGCTGTGGGCTGCCGTCGGCCAGATGTACACGCACATGGACATGCTGATGGCAACGCAGGCGGCGTATGCCGAAGCCGCCGCGGCGCTGGCCGCCTACCGCGCCACGCCCGCCATGGTGATCGTGCAGCACTTGCGCGATCTCTCTCAGACCTGGTGGATCACAGGGCTGGTGCAGGCGCCGGAGGCGCTGGCCATGTTCTTCGCGGGCTTCATCGCCGGCAAGCGCGGGCTCCTCGCGCATGTCGAAGCGCATCGCACTCTGTTGCGGCGGATGTTCTGGTGGGGCCTTGTCATCGGCCTGCCGGGTGCGCTGGCCTACGCCTGGCCGACCCTGCGGCTGAACGACCCGGTGCGCGACATCCAGGGCCTCGCGGTCACGCTGCTGACGGCGCCGTTCCTGGCTGCCGCGTATGCGGCCGGCATGCTGCTCGTGTTCCAGCGCGGGCGCGGCGGCCGGGTGCTGGTGCAGCTGCTGGCGCCGGCGGGGCGCATGGCGCTGTCGAACTACCTGCTGCAATCGGCGGCCTGCGCGTGGATCTTTCTTGCCTACGGGCTGCGCTGGATCGGAACGATGGGGCCGCTGGCCACATTCGCAGTCGCGTTCGCCATCTTCGCGGGCAACCTGGCGCTGAGCCGGTGGTGGATGCACCGCTTTGCCTACGGCCCGGCGGAGTGGCTGCTGCGGGCGTTCACCAACCTCGAGTGGCCGCCGATGCGGCGGCGCCGGCATGCGGCTCAGCGCGACAGCAGCGCCGAGAGCTGAAACACGGCAAAACCCAGCAGCAGCGCGCCCGACAGCCGGTTGATGGACTGGAGCACCCGCGCACCGAGCTTGTGCCGCACCATCGACACCACGGTCGACAGGCCCAGCCACCACAGCGCCGACCCAAGGAAAACGCCCACCACCATCGTCACGGCGGCGCCGCTGCTGCTGCTCGCATGTCCGGTGCCGATCGATGCGAACACCGCGACGAAGGACAGGATCGTCATCGGGTTCGCGAGGGTGAGCATGAACACCGACAGCATGGCTTTCAGCGGCGTGGCCGCGTCCTGCGCGGTGCAGGCCTGCGTGGCGGCCGGTGCACGCAGCAGCTGCACGCCCATCCACGCCAGGAAGGCCGCGCCGCCAAGCGCCAGCGGCACGCGCGCCGCCACCATCGACGAGATGACCGCCGACACGCCGAACGCGCCGATCGCGCCGTAGCACGCATCCGCCAGCGCGGCCCCGAGGCCGCTGAGAAAACCGATGGCGCGGCCGTGCGCGAGCGTGCGCTGGATGCAGAGCAGCCCGATGGGGCCCACGGGTGCGGCGATCGACAGCCCGATGACCAGGGCCTTGAGGAGAAGAGAAAAGTCCATGCCTGAATTGTTCGGGGCAGGCTGGGTAGCGAGAATGGCGAAATTCAGGCGTGCAGCGTGCCCAGCCTGAAATCGGAAGTGAAATTCCCAACTGCACCTTAGATTCATGGAAATCGACTCCAAGAACTGGCAAATCCTCGACGCGCTCCAGCAGGACGCGCGCACCTCGCTGACGGCGCTGGCGCGGCAGGTGGGCTTGTCCGTGCCCTCGACCTCGGAGCGTGTGAAGCGGCTCGAGGAGGCCGGCGTGATCGAGGGCTACCGCGCGGTGGTTCCGCCGCGCAAGGCGGGCTATACGGTGACGGCGCTGATCGGCATCACGACCGCGCAGCCCGACAAGGCCCGGCTGCTGAAGCTGCTCGATGGCCGGCGCGAAGTGCTCGAGTGCTTTCACGTCACCGGGCAGGACTCCTATGTGCTGAAGGTGGTCGCGCGGGACATCGAGCATCTCGAGGCCTTCGTGAGCAGCATCAACCACCTGGGAGAGACGCGCACATCGATCGTCATGTCGGTGCCGATCCCGGCGCGCGCAGTGGCGGCGCCGGCGGGCGCCGTGTCCGGGTGACGCGCCGCGGCGCGCTTCTTCAGCCTGCCGCCGCGCCCTGGAGCGGATCGGCTTCGACGCGCATCTTCGGCAGGAACTGCGGGTACTCGCGCTGCATGAAGTCGAGGAGTCCTTCGCGCACGGTGCAGCGCAGGTCGAAGGCCAGGCCCGAGGTGGCGGCGGTGCACAGCACGCGAACCTGCATGCTGCGTTCGGTCGCATCGGTGATGCGCATGTTGAAGAAGCGGCCGTCCCATTCGGGCGCCGCCTTCACGATGCGCTCGGCCTCTTCGCGCAGCGGCGCCAGCGGCATACCGTAATCCACGTAGATGAAGACCGAGCCGAGCAGCTGCGACGAATGGCGCGTCCAGTTCTGGAACGGCTTCTCGATGAAGTAGCTGAGCGGCAGGATCAGGCGCCGGTCGTCCCAGATCTTCAGCACCACGAAGGTGCCCGTGATCTCCTCGACGCGGCCCCATTCGCCTTCGACCACCAGCACGTCGTCGATGCGGATCGGCTGGGCCAGCGCAATCTGCAGCCCGGCAATCAGGTTGCTGAACACCGGCTTGGCGGCCAGGCCGGCCACGATGCCGATCACGCCCGCGGAGGCCAGCAGGCTGGCGCCGACCTGGCGCGCGCCGGGAAAGGTCATGAGCATCATCGCGCCGCCGGCCACCAGCACCACCGACATGGCCGTGCGCGCGAGCACGCGCGTCTGCGTGAGCACGCGGCGCGCCTGCAGGTTGTCGGCAACGTCGGAGGGATGCTGCGCGAGCACGCCGTCGGCAAAGCCGCTGATGGCCCGCACCGCGAGCCAGGTGGTCGCGGCAATCAGGAGCAGGCCGTTGAAATGCCGCACGCTGCCGAGGAAGCGCAGGTCCTCGGGCGCGGCCTGGAAGATGAGCAGCAGCGCCACCAGCGGCAGCACGAGCCGCGCCGGTGCGTTGCAGTTGATCACCATTGCGTGCACCGCGGGCGCGGGGCGGGTGATCCGTTTCAGCACGAGGCCGCCGATGCGGTGAATCAGCAGCGCGAGCGGAACGGCAATCAGGGCTGCGAGCCAGGTACCGAACCAGGGGTGGGCAAGAAGCTCTTGGTTCATCAGGCGGTGGTGGGCGTTGCTTCTGTTGTCTCGTCCAGGTGTTGAAGAATGCGCGCCGCGTCGTCGCGCAGCTGCGTCGAAAGTGCCGTGGCCAGGTCGAGCCGGCGCAGCAGCCAGGGGCTGATGTCGTTGTCGAACGGGTCGGGCAGGGGAATCGGGCCGCCCACGGTGGTGGAGCCGGGGCTTTCGGGGAGCGAGGGGCCGGTGGTCGGCGCTGTGCCGATGGCGGCCTCGATGCGCTGCGCGGTGCGCGCGAGCGGGCCTTCGATCTCGGCGGCCGTGAGCCGGTCGCGCCGCAGCACCAGCATCGACTTGACGGCGCTGAGCTGCGCCAGCAACTGGTAGCTGTGCGCCTGCAGGTGTTCGAGCGGCTCCAGCGGTGGCTGCACCGCGCGCGGCTCCGACAGCGAGCGCTGCGTGGCCTGCACCAGGGCCGAGAGGCTGTCGTAGGCCTCGCGGCGCGCGAGCCGCCATTCGAGCTCGGGGCTGCTGTCGACGGCCTGCAGCTGGCCCAGGCCGAGCGCCAGCCGTGCATGGCGCGCCTGCGCGGTGAGCGTGCGCGCCACCAGCGCTGGAATCTGCCCGCGCTCCCACGAGGGCAGCACATAGCAGAAGCCCCAGGCCAGCGCGGCGCCGATCAGCGTGTCGGCAATGCGCTCGAACAGCGCGAAGATGGGCGCGGCGCCGGTGTTGAGCATGTGCGCCTGCACCAGGCCCAGCACCGTGGCTGCCACCGCCGTGATCAGGTAGCGCCGCACCGCAAAGCTGTGCGCAATGGCCTGCGCCACCGTGAGGATGACCAGCAGCATGAGCGGCGACGGATGCGCGGAGAGCAGGCCAACCGCGAGCACGCTGCCCAGCAACGTGCCGGCGACGCGGCTGTTGCGCCGCTCCAGCGTCTGCGAGAGGCTGCCGCGCAGCACCACCACGATGGTCAGCAGGATCCAGTAGTCGTGCGAACCCCAGGGCAGCGACACCGCAATCGCATAGCCGGCCGCGATGGCCAGCGCCGCGCGAATCGCGTGGCGCAACGGCGGCGCGTCCCAGCGCCACAGCGTGAGAAAGGGCAGCAGCGACCAGTCGGTCGGGCTCACGAACATCTGCCAGTTGGCGCGCACCACCGCAAGGTTGGGTTCGGCATCGCCGCGCGCCATGGCCGACAGCCGCAGCACCTCGTCGTTGATGTGGCCGATGCGGCTGGCCAGGCCGCGCGCAAGCATGGCGGCGTTCGGGCCCGGCAGGCCGTGGCTCGGCGCATGATCCTCGCCCGGGAGATGAATGGACGCGAGCCGCGGTCGCCGGTCGGCCACCGCCTCGGGCTGACGGCCCATGAGCAGCGCGTCGCCGAGCGCAATGGTGTCGTCGGCCAGTTCCTCGAGCACGCGGCGCATCTCGATGAGCGCCTGCGCATGCGCGGGATGGCTCTTGAGCGCGTCCAGGTCGAGCTCGCTCGCGAGCAGCTGGTCGCGCATCTCGAGCACGATCACCAGCATGGCGGCCAGCCGCTGCCGGCGCGGCGTGCGCGGCGATTCGAGCACGATGTCGCGCGTGGCCTGCAGCTGGTCGGCCAGCGCGGCCTGCTCGCGCAGCAGCTGGCCCAGCAAAGGCGCGGGGGTTTCGCGGATGTCGCTGGTGTCGTCGCGTGGCGTGAACTGGCTGGCCTCGGTGCGCATCAGCGCGGCCAGCGAATACAGCACGTCCGAGACCGACTGCACGCGAAAGCGCGAATTCAGCGCATGGTTGGCGAGCGTGGCCCAGATCACGTAGAGCCCGGCGCCCAGCCCGAAGTGCCAGGTGCGCTCGAGCGCCTCGGCCATGCCGCTCGGCGCGGGCGTGGCCATCGAGAAGATCATCGAGAACATCACCGCGATGGCGATGGGAATGCCCCGCTTGCCCCACGCCATGGCCAGGAAGGCGACGAAGGTGGCGGGCACCAGCACCAGGCCGAGGCGGATCGGCGCGGCGTGCAGCAGCTGCACGAAGAAGAAAAGCGGCAGCCCGATCAGCGGGGCCGGCAGCATCTGGAAGAACTTGCCGCGGCGCGGGCCGGGCAGGTCGGGCGGGGCCGTGACGATCACGCCCACCGCGGCTGTGGAGGCCGCGATGGCACCGAGCCACAGATGCGCACCGGCCGAGATGACGAGCAGGCCGAGCGCGACCGTGAGGCCGCTGGCGACGTACTGGCTCAGCGCAATGCGCAGCGCCGCACGGAACCGGAGGGCGGCACCTGGCCCCTGCATCACTTGGCGGAAGCGTCGCCTTCGGAGGAGCCGCCGCCTGCAGGCGCGTCGCGGCGCACGCGCGTGAGCTTGCGCTGCACGGGCGCGGCCGGTGCGGCCGCGGGCGCCTCGCCGTCGAGCGGCGCCGCCGTGAGGTCGGTCACGGTGCTGCGGGCGTACAGGTCGACCGATTCGTCGGCACCGGGCCGCGCGGCGGCCGACACGGCGCGCACGCGGTCGCTGGCGCGCATCTTGTCGTCGATGCCCGCGAACTTGGAATACTTGGCGAGCAGCGGCACCAATTGGCCGTAGATGCGCGGTGCGCCGGCCAGGCATTCGCGCTGTTCCAGGAAGTCGGGCTCGCCCGTGAAGTTGCCGATCAGGCCGCCGGCTTCGGTGACCAGCAGCGAACCCGCGGCCACGTCCCAGGGGTTCAGGCCGGTCTCGAAGAAGCCGTCGGTGAAGCCGGCCGCCACGTAGGCCAGGTCGAGCGCCGCGGCGCCGGGGCGGCGCAGGCCCGCCATGCGGGGCATCATGTCGGCCATGATGGCCAGGTACTGCTTGAAGTTGTCGCCGCTGCGGAACGGAAAGCCCGTGGACACCAGGCATTCGCTGAGCCGGGTGCGCTTGGACACGCGGATGCGGCGCTCGTTCATGTAGGCGCCGCGGCCCTTGGTGGCGGTGAACAGGTCGTTGCGGCTCGGGTCGTAGATGACCGCCTGCTCGATCTTGCCGCGCACCGACAGCGCGATGGACACGCAGTAGACCGGGAAGCCGTGGATGAAGTTGGTGGTGCCGTCGAGCGGATCGATGATCCAGACGTACTCGGAATCCTGGGCGCCATGCTGGGTGCCCGATTCCTCGGCCAGGATGCCGTGCCCCGGATACGCGCCAAGCAGCGTTTCGATGATGACCTGCTCGCTGGCGTGGTCGACTTCGGTGACGAAGTCGTTGACCTGCTTTTGCGAGATGCGCACGGCCTCGACGTCGAGGGCGGCGCGGTTGATGATGGCGCCGGCGGCGCGTGCGGCCTTGACGGCCACATTGAGCATGGGATGCAGGTTGGGGGACGACATTCTGGATTGTGAGAAGAACGGTGGGGTAGGTCCCCTGGAGGCGACCCTGCGGTCCGGCGATGCGGGCGGCGAGAATCGGGCATTTTACCGGCTCCGCCGCCTTGTGTCTCCCAACCCCGCCATGCGCACCCGTTTCATCCTGATCCAGACCAGCCACGCCGGCAATGTGGGCGCCGCCGCCCGCGCCATGAAAACCATGGGTTTCGACGACCTGGTGCTGGTCGCCCCAAGGTGGGCCAACGTGCTGCGGCGCGAGGAAACCATCCAGCGCGCGAGCGGCGCCCTCGACGTGCTGACCAACGCCCGCATCGTCGAGACGCTCGACGAGGCGCTCGACGGCGTGACCCACCTGTGCGCCACCGCCATGATCCCGCGCGACTTCGGACCGCCCACCCGCACGCCCCGGGAGCACCTGGAACCGCTGGCGAAGCAGGGCGACCAGCACGTGGCCTTCCTGTTCGGCTCGGAGCGCTTCGGCATGCGCAATGAAGACGTGTACCGCTGCAACGTGGCGCTGAGCATCCCCACCGATCCGAAGTTCGGCTCGCTCAACCTCGGGGCCGCGATCCAGGTGGTGGCCTACGAATGGCGGCTTGCCCTGGGCGGCTACGAGGTGCGCGATGCCACGGCGCCCATCGAGGCGGCCGATGCAAAGGCGGTGGCCGGCATGCTCGACCACTGGGAGCGTTCGCTGGTGGAGATCGGCTTTCTGGATCCGGCGGCGCCCAAGAAGCTGATGCCGCGGCTGCAGCAGCTTTTCAACCGCGCCCAGCCCACGCCGGAGGAGATCCACATCCTGCGCGGCATTGCCAAGGCCATGGCCGATACGGCGCGCGGGCCGCGCCATGGCTGACAAAACCCCATCGGCGATACGCGAAGACGGCCGGCCTTAGACTTCGCGGCCCTATCGATATAACGACAACAAAGGCTGCGATGTTCTCTCGATTGCGCGCCGACATCCGGTGCATCCTCGAACGCGACCCGGCCGCGCGCAGCGCCTGGGAAGTGATCACGGTCTACCCCGGCTTCCATGCCGTGGTGCTGCACCGCTGGGCGCACGCCTGTTGGACGCACGGTTTCAAGTGGCCGGCCCGCTTCATCGCGCACATCGCGCGCGGGCTCACGGGCATCGAGATCCACCCGGCGGCGAAGATCGGCGAGCGGGTGTTCTTCGACCATGCCATGGGCGTGGTGGTGGGCGAGACCGCCGAGATCGGCGACGGCTGCACCATCTACCAGGGCGTGACGCTGGGCGGCACCTCGCTCTACAAGGGCACCAAGCGCCATCCGACGCTGGGGCGCAACGTGGTGGTGAGCGCGGGGGCCAAGGTGCTGGGCGGTTTCGTCGTCGGCGATGGCGCCAAGATCGGCAGCAACGCGGTGGTCATCAAGCCGGTGCCGGCAGGAGCGACCGCGGTGGGCATTCCCGCACGCATCATCCCGTCGAAGGCCGGCGAGAGCGCCGATGTGGCCGCGCCGCAGAAGTTCTCCGCCTACGGCATCACGCAGGACGACGACCCGCTGAGCCTGGCGATGCGCGGGCTGATCGACAGTGCCGCGAGCCAGGAACACCAGATCGCGCTGCTGTGGCAGGCCATCGAGAAGCTGTCGTCGCAGCCGGGCACCAAGGACTGCGTGCCCTGCGATGCGGCGCGCGACGAGAGCTTCGAGGCGGAGAAGCTGACGCAGCTGGTCGGGAAGTGACCGGGCTGGAGGGCCCTCTTGTTCCTCAAGCTGAACGCTTCGCCACCGCGTTGTGCAGCGGCCCATGCACATGCCCCGCGTGCTGCCCGAAGGGCTCGGTGGCGGGCGCGGCGGTGTCCAGCTCCTGCAGGATGCCGCAGTTGCGCGCCGATTCGGCGCCGCAGCATTGCTGGCGCAGCGCCTTCAGCTGCTTCTCCAGCGTCTTGAGTTCTCGGATGCGCGCGGCCACATGCCCGATGTGGTCGTCCAGCAGCTGGTTGACCTCGCCGCAGTCTTCCCCCGGTGCGTCGCGGAACCTGAGCAGGCTGCGGATCTCGTCGAGGGTCATGTCCAGCGAACGGCAGCGGCGGATGAAGCCCAGGCGCTGCGCATGCTCGTCGTCGTAGATGCGGTAGTTGCCTTCGGTGCGCGCGGGCTCGGGCAGCAGCTGCTCGCGCTCGTAGTACCGGATGGTTTCGACCGGCGTGTTCGCGGCCTTGGCCAGTTCTCCGATTTTCATGATGCGGCAAGAATGAAGTGGAGGAGTCGTTTGACTCTACACCTGCTTCAGGGTTTCCAATCGGCTTCATGACGAACCAGAATGCCCTGAAACCGATGGCGCCGCATCCTCATCCCCATTCGCCGGCCGCTCCCGAAACGGCTTGCTGCGGCAACCCGGCCTGCGGCTCGCCGGCCGTGGCCATGGCCGCTGCCGACATCCCCAAGGGCGCCTTGCTTTTTCGCATTCCCACGATGGACTGCGCGGTCGAAGAGTCGGAGATCCGGCGTGCGCTCGAACCGGTCGCGGGAGTGCGAGGGCTGCGCTTTCGGCTCGGCGACCGCACGATGGCCATCACGGCCGACGACGGTGCCTTGCCCGGTGCACTCGACGCCATCCGCAAGGCCGGCTTCAAGCCCGAACCGCTGAACGATGCGGCAAGCAGCCCGGCTGCCGGCGCGCAGGCCGCCGCCCCCGCGGGCATCGCGGGCATGGGCAGCGGCCTCGTGCGCCTCATTGCCGCGCTGGCGCTGGCCATCGCGGCCGAGGCCGTTTCCTTTCTCGCACTGGAAGGCGCCGGGTTCATGGCGGCGGAGATGGGGCTGGCGCTCGCAGCCATCGCGCTGGCCGGCCTCGACACCTACAAGAAGGGCTTTGCCGCGCTGCTGCGCGGGCGCCTGAACATCAACGCGCTGATGGCCGCGGCAGTCACGGGTGCCTTCCTGATCGGGCACTGGCCCGAGGCCGCAATGGTGATGGCGCTCTATGCCATTGCCGAGCTGATCGAGGCGCGCGCCGTCGACCGCGCCCGCAACGCCATCCAGGGCCTCCTGGCGCTGGCGCCCGAGCTGGCCGAGGTCAGGCAGCCCGACGGCAGCTGGAAGACGGCCAGGGCCGATGCGGTGGCGCTCGATGCCGTCGTGCGCATCCGGCCCGGCGAACGCGTGCCGCTGGACGGCGTGGTGACCGAGGGCGCGAGCGCCATCGACCAGGCGCCGGTCACGGGCGAGAGCATCCCGGTCGACAAGACGGTGGGAGACCCGGTGTTCGCGGGCACCATCAACCAGGCGGCCGCGCTCGAATTCCGCGTGACCGCCGTGGCGGCCAACACCACGCTCGCCCGCATCATCCATGCGGTCGAAGAAGCGCAGGGCACGCGCGCGCCCACGCAGCGCTTCGTCGACCGGTTCGCGGCCGTCTACACGCCCGCGGTCTTCGTGCTGGCCATTGCCGTGGCGCTGCTCACGCCCTGGCTCATGGGCTGGAGCTGGACCGAGGCCATCTACAAGGCGCTGGTGCTGCTGGTCATCGCATGCCCGTGCGCGCTCGTCATCTCGACGCCCGTCACGGTGGTGAGCGCGCTGGCCTCGGCCGCGCGGCGCGGCATCCTGATCAAGGGCGGTACCTATCTCGAAGAGGCGCGCAAGCTCAAGGCCGTGGCGCTCGACAAGACGGGCACCATCACCGAAGGCAAGCCGAAGCTGGTCGCATCGCGCCTGCTCGATCCCGCGGCGGACGAAGCCGCCATCTTCGCCATTGCCGCGAGCATCGCGGGCCGCTCCGACCATCCGGTGTCGAAGGCCATTGCCGACGGGCTGAAGCGCGAGCACCAGCCGGTCGGAGACTTCAGGGCCTTGCCCGGACGCGGCGTGCAGGCCGAGCACGAAGGCCGCAGCTATGTGCTGGGCAACCACCGCCTGATCGAAGAGCGGGGGCTGTGCAGCTCTGCGCTCGAGGCAGAGCTGAAGCAGCATGAGGAAGCTGGGCGCACCGTCACGCTGCTGGCCTCCGGCCAGGCCGTACTGGCGCTGTTCGCGGTGGCCGACACCATCAAGCCGTCTTCGAAGGCGGCCATGGCCGAGCTGCGCGCGCTGGGCGTCACGCCCGTGATGCTGACCGGCGACAACGCCGCCACGGCCAGGGCAATCGGCATGCACGCGGGCATCGACGACGTGCGCGGCAACCTGCTGCCCGAGGAGAAGCTCGAGGCCATCAAGGCGCTGCAGCAGCGCCACGGCATGGCCGGCATGGCGGGCGACGGCATCAACGATGCACCCGCGCTCGCGCAGGCCGACATCGGCTTTGCGATGGGCGGCGCCGGCACCGACACCGCCATGGAGGCGGCCGACGTGGTCATCATGAACGACGACCTGCGGCGCCTGCCCGAAACCATTCGCCTCTCGCGCCGCGCGCATGCGGTGCTGTGGCAGAACATCACGCTGGCGCTCGGCATCAAGGCCGTGTTCTTCATGCTCGCGGTGTTCGGCAGCGCCACCATGTGGATGGCCGTGTTCGCCGACATGGGCGCGAGCCTGCTGGTGGTGGCCAACGGATTGCGGCTGATGCGCTCCCCGAAGACCGACTGAGGGAACTCACCAGCGTGCCGCCCACTTCTCCAGCGGCAGGCGCGCGGCGAACTAAGATCGAGCGATACCCGTCACCGCCGTTTCGTCCATGTCCGTCACCTCACTGCTGCTGCAGCTCGTCGTCATCCTCACCACTGCGCGCATCTGCGGCTGGGTGCTTCGCCATGTAGGCCAGCCCAGCGTCGTGGGCGAAATGGCCGCGGGGCTCATGCTCGGGCCGGCGGTCATGGGCGCGCTCTTTCCGTCGCTGCACGCGCAGCTGTTCTCCAAGGACCTGCTGCAGGGCCTTTCGTCGCTCTCGACGGTGGGACTGGTGCTGTTCATGTTCGTCGTTGGCCTGGAACTGCGCGCCTCGCAGAACATGCGCTCTCAGCTCAAGGCGGCGGGCGCCGTGGGCGTGCTCAGCGTGATCGTGCCGCTGGCGCTGGGCCTCGCGATCTCGCCGACGCTGTATCCCACGCTCGCGCCGGCCGGCGTCGCTTTCTGGCCCTTTGCGCTGTTCATGGCGGCGGCGCTCTCCATCACGGCCTTTCCGGTCATGGCGCGCATCCTCAAGGACCGCGGCATGACACGCACCTCCTTCGGCCAGCTTTCGCTCAGTGCCGCCGCGGTGGTCGACGTGTTCGCCTGGATCCTGCTGGCCTTCGTGGTGGCCCTGGTGGGCGCGGGCGAGGGCTACGCGGGCCTCGTCAAGATCACGGTCGGCGTGGTCGTGATGCTTGCCTTGCTGTTTTTCGGCCTGAAGCCGGCCTTTGCCTGGCTGCTGCGCGTGAAGGCGCCCGATGGCGAGCCTTCGACCACGGTGATGGCCTCGCTCATGATCGGCCTGCTGGTCACCGCGCTGCTGACCGAATGGCTGCACCTGCATGCGGTGTTCGGCGCCTTCCTGTTCGGCGCCTGCCTGCCGCGCGACGACCGCCTGCTGCGCTCCCTGAGCGAACGCATCGAGCCGATTTCCATCGTCGTGCTGATGCCGCTGTTCTTCGCCCTCGCCGGGCTGGGCACCACGGCGAATGCCTTTTCCGGCGCGAGCCTGGGTGCGATGCTGCTGATCGTGGGCGTTGCCACCGTCGGCAAGATCGCCGGCGGCGCGGCTGGGGCGCGCATGGCCGGCTACAGCTGGCGCGACAGCCTGGCCACCGGTTCGCTGATGAATGCGCGCGGCCTGATGGAACTCATCGTGATCAAGATCGGGCTCGACGTGGGGCTGATCGGTCCCGAGCTGTTCACCATGCTGCTGGTGATGGCGCTCGTCACCACCGCGATGACGGGGCCGCTGATCAACCTGGTGATAGGGCGCGCAAAGGCTTCCACCGTGGCCGAGAAGGCCGAGGCCGAAGCGCAGGCGCGCGCCAAGCCGTAGCACGTCAGCGCGCGAGCGGCACCGTGAACCCGATGCGGGTCTCGCCGTTCGCGCTGGAGGCGAACACGCGGCCGCCATGCATGCGCGCAATGGCCTCCACGATCGAAAGCCCCAGGCCGTGGTGGCGCGCCGACCCGTCGCGTGCGGGGTCGGCCCGGTAGAAGCGCTCGAACAGGCGCGGCAGCGTCTCGGCCGCGATCGGCTCGCCGCGGTTCACGACGGTGAGCGTGGTTTCGTCCGGGCCAGTGCCGATCTCGATGCCGATGCGCGACGCCGGCGCTGCGAAGCGGATGGCATTGCCCAGCAGGTTGGAAAGCGCACGCCGCACCAGGGAGGCATCGACGTCGGCCACGGCCTCGCCGGTGACCGTGGCCGCGAGTCCGGCCTCTTCGAGCATGGCTTCGTGGAAGTCGATCACGTCGCGCGCCTGCGCGGCCAGGCTCGTGCCGGCCTTCACGCGCAGCGGCGCACCGCGTTCGGCCTGCGAGAGAAAGAGCATGTCGGTCACGATGCCCGAGAGCCTGCCGACTTCCTCGAGATTGGAGGCGAGAACGGCCTGCAGCTCGTCGTTCGGCCGCGGGCGCGACAGCGCGAGCTCGGTGGAGCCGATCAGGTTGGCGAGCGGCGTGCGCAGCTCGTGCGCGACGTCGGCATTGAACGATTCGAGCTGTACATAGGCCTTCTGCACGCGCAGGAGCAGGGCATTGAACTGTGTGATCCACGGGTGCAGTTCGCGCGCGAACGCCGATGCATCGACGGGCTGGTTGATGTGGTCCGGCGTCAATGCGGCGGTGCGCTCGGCCAGCGCCTCCAGCGGCCGCAGCCCGCGCCGCACCAGGTGCGCGCCGGTCAGCGACACCAGCAGCGTGCCCAGCACGGCGGCCGCAAGCAGCGTCCATGCAAGGCGGCGCAGCAGCACCACGTCCCTTGCAACGTCGATGCCGATGCGGATCGAAAGCGGCGTGCCGCCGGCTGCCTGGCCCCACGTGTGCACGAAGTCGCGCTGGATCCAGCGCCCGCCCGCAGGCGGTTCGGAGCGGAAGAACACGCTGCCGTCGGACTGCCGCGCAATCGAGAGCCTCACGTCGTCCTGCAGCGAGAAGAAGTCCTCGAGCTTGTGGCGCAGGAACGAAAGATCGCCGTCCTTCTCGCCTTCCTCGAGCAGGTGCCGCACCAGCTGCGCCTTGTGGTCGAGCTCGCCGTCCTGCTTTTCGCCGAAGCTCCATGCCGTCACCAGGTAGACCGCGAGGCAGGCCACGCTGAGGCAGAAGAAGGCCTGCGCGGCGAACCAGGAGGTGAGCCGGTTGCGGATCGAATGCGGCCGTGCCGGGCTCACGACCAGGAACGATCCTCGAGCACGTAGCCCATGCCGCGCACCGTGTGCAGCAGCTTGACGTCGAAGGGATCGTCGATCTTGCTGCGCAGCCGGCGGATGGCCACTTCGACCACGTTGGTGTCGCTGTCGAAGTTCATCTCCCACACCTGCTCGGCCAGCGTGCTGCGCGAAAGTATCTGGCCGCGGCGGCGCAGCAGCACCACCAGCAGCGTGAACTCCTTGGCCGTGAGGTCCAGCCGCGTGCGGTTGCGAAAGCACTTGCGGCTGGCCAGGTCGAGCTCCAGGTCGGCCAGCCGCAGCACGGTGGACTCCTGCGGCTTGCCGCGGCGCAGCAGCGCCTGGATGCGCGCCAGCAGCTCGGAAAAGGAAAAGGGCTTGACGAGGTAGTCGTCGGCGCCTTGCTGCAGGCCGTTGACCCGGTCCTCGACCTTGTCGCGCGCGGTGAGCACCAGCACTGGCACGTTGCTGGTGCGCCGGATCGCCTGCAGCACCGCGAAGCCGTCGATGCCGGGGAGCATCACGTCGAGCAGGATCAGTGCGTAGTCGCCCTCGGTGGCGAGGTAGCGGCCTTCGATGCCGTCGCGCGCGATGTCGACCACGTAGCCGTTCTCTTCCAGGCCCTTCTTCAGGTAGTCGCCCAGCTTGGGCTCGTCTTCAATGACCAGAATTCGCATCGACGGATGTTAACGATGGGACGGGGCCCGTGGAGGTTACGAATTCGTAATCCCGGCGACGGACAAAGCCCGGCGCGCTCGTCTTACATTGCGCGCAACCTGCAAACCGCAGGGGCATTGCAGACCGGCATGCCACGTGCCGCCGATATACTTTTTGCTCCATGCGCCGCTGGCTTCCGATCTTCCTGCTGCTTCTGCTGCCGTTCCAGTTCAGCTGGGCGGCATCGGCCGCCTATTGCCAGCACGAGCGCGATGCCCAGCCGCGCCACTGGGGTCATCACGAGCACGAGCCGGACCGCAGCGCGGGCAGCTCCCGCACCGACGACGCGCAGAACAGCCCCGGCAACCAGCCCAACACCGCCCTCGGCGATTGCGCCGCCTGCCACCTGGGCCAGGCCCAACACCTGCCGTCGGCTTCCGATCGCGCGCATGCGCTGCAGCCAATGGCGCAGGCGCTGCGCGCCGTGACCGCCGAACATTTCATCTCGCACATCTCCGAAGTGCCCGTGCCTCCTGCGTGGCCTCTCGCCCTTTGATTCGGCGAGAGAACAAGCACCCACATCCCTGATACCCGACATCAGCCGCTGAGCTCTCGCCGAATTCGTCTGCCCGTTGTTTTGCAACCCAGGAGAATTCGATGCGCACGCTCTTCGTGCCGCTGGCCGTCATGGCCTTGGCGGTACCCCCGGCATTTTCACCAGCCGCTGCCGGTTCCAACCCTTCGCCGATCCGGCACGCGGCCGCGGCAACGGCGGAGCCCGCCGGCCCGCTGGACCTGCGCAGCGCGCTCGCGCTCGCACTGCGCTTCAACCCGGGGCTTTCGTCCGCCTCGCGCGAGCGCGCGGCCAGCGATGCGGCCGTGCTGCAGGCCGGTGCCTGGCCCAATCCGGTGTTCGACGCGCAGGTGGAAGACCTGCGCCGCGGCAACCGCACCACCACGCTGCAGCTGAGCCAGCCCATCGAACTGGGCGGCAAGCGCGCCGCCCGCGTGACGGCGGCCGAGCGCGCGCGCGACCAGGCCGCCTCGGCACTGCTCGCGCGGCGCTCCGAACTGCGCGCATCGGCGATCACGCTGTTCTTCGAGGTGCTGGCCGCGCAGGAGCGCTTGCGCCTGGCGCAGGACTCGGTCGGGCTTGCGGAGGCGGCCACCCGCGCCGCCGTCAACCGCGTGGCGGCCGGCAAGGTCTCGCCGCTGGAAGAAAGCCGCGCGCGCGTGGCCGAGGCCGGCATCCGCGTCGAACTGCTGCAGGCCGAAGGCGCGCTGCGGTCGGCGCGCCAGCAATTGGCCGCGCTCTGGGGCAACCCGAACCCGCGCTTCACGCAGGCGGACGGCGCGCTCGACCGGCTGCCGGCTGATGCTGCTGCGGATGTGGAGGGCCGGCTCTCCGCGGCGCCGGTGCTGCGTCTGGCGCGGCTCGAAGTCGAGCGGCGCCAGGCGCTGTCGGACCTGGAGCAGGCCCGGCGCGTGCCCGACGTCACGGTGTCGCTGGGCGCCAAGCGCGTGCCGGCCGATGAGGGCATGGGCAGCGGCAGCGGCCGCAACCAGGTCGTGGTGGGCCTGTCGGTGCCGCTGCCGATCTTCGACACCAACCGCGGCAATGTGGCCGAGGCGCTGAGCCGCGAGGAAAAGGCGCGCGACGAACTCGCCGCGGCCGAACTGCAACTGGGCGCCGACGCGGCGCGGGCCACCGAGCAACTGCGCTCGGCGCGCGCCACTGCCCAGACGCTGCAGCGCGATGCACTGCCCGGCGCCGAAGCCGCCTACAAGGCCGCCGCCAGGGGCTTCGAGCTCGGCAAGTTCAGCTTTCTCGAGGCGCTCGATGCGCAGCGCACGCTGTTCCAGGTGCGCAACCAGCACCTGCTGGCCGCGGCGGCCGCGCACCGCGCGGCCGCCGAGCTCGACCGGCTGCTCGGCACCGGCGGCGAAGAAGAAACCCCTGATGCGGCACCCGCCGCGCGCTGACAAGGAATGCATCAATCATGAACACGGAAGAAGAACGCAAGTCTTTCGCCGAACGCGTCGGCGGGAAGCAGTGGATGGCCATCGCGGTCGTGCTGGCGATGGGCCTCGGCGTAGGCGCGATGATTCTGCGCACCGCGCCGCCCGCGCCCGAAGCCGCCGGGCATTCGGAAGCCGAGGGGCATGCCGATGGCGAGCACCATGAGGAAGGCAAGGCCGAGGGCAAGGAGGACCACGGCCACGGTCACGGCGAAGCCAGGGGCCATGCCGGCGAGGAGCACAACGAGGAAAAAGAGAAGACAGAGAAGACAGAGAAGACGATCGCCTTCACCGACGCGCAGATCCAGGCCGCCGGCGTCGCCATCGAAAGCGCCGGCCCGGCGCGCATCCAATCGTCGCTGCAACTGCCCGGCGAGATCAAGTTCAACGAAGACCGCACGGCCCACGTGGTGCCGCGCGTGGCGGGCGTGGTCGAGAGCGTGCCGGCCAACCTCGGGCAGGAGGTGAAGCGCGGACAGGTGCTGGCGGTGCTCTCGAGCCCGATGCTTTCGGAGCAGCGCAGCGAGCTTCGGTCGGCAGAGCGCCGGCTCGAGCTGGCCCGCAGCACCTACCAGCGCGAGAAGAAGCTCTGGGAAGAAAAGATCTCGGCCCAGCAGGACTACCTGCAGGCGCAGCAGGCCATGCAGGAAGCGCAGATCGCCGTGGCCAATGCGAACCAGAAGCTGCTGGCGCTGGGCGCCGCGCCCGCCTCTTCGGTTCTTGGCCGCTATGAGCTGCGCGCGCCCTTCGACGGCATGGTGGTCGAGAAGCACATCTCGCTCGGCGAATCGGTGAAGGAAGACGCCAGCGTCTTCACCATTTCCGACCTCTCGACCGTGTGGGCCGAGATCAGCGTGGCCGCGAACAACCTGAACCTGGTGCGCATCGGCGAGCCGGTGAGCATCCGCTCCAGCGCATTCGAGCAGGCGGCCAGCGGCACGGTGTCCTACGTGGGCTCGCTGATCGGCGCGCAGACGCGCACCGCCACGGCACGCGTCACGGTGACGAATCCGCAGCGCATCTGGCGGCCCGGGCTGTTCGTGAATGTGGACCTCGTCTCGTCCGAAGCGGAGGCCGCGGTGACGGTTTCGGCCGACGCGGTGCAGACGGTGGAAGACAAGCCCACCGTCTTCCTCAAGGTGCCCGGCGGCTTCCTGCCGCAGCACGTGCAGACCGGCCGCAGCGACGGCCGGCGCATCGAGGTCCTGAGCGGCCTCGCGCCCGGCACGGCCCATGCCGCGAGCGGCAGCTTCGTCGTGAAGTCGCAGCAGGGCAAGAGCTCTGCCACGCACACCCACTGAGGACGCCGCATGTTCGAACGAATCATCCGGTTTTCCATCGAGCAGCGCTGGCTGGTGTTGCTGGCCGTACTGGGCATGGCGGCCCTCGGCGTCTTCAGCTACCAGAAGCTGCCGATCGACGCGGTGCCCGACATCACCAACGTGCAGGTGCAGATCAACACTGCCGCGCCCGGCTATTCGCCGCTCGAGGCCGAGCAGCGCGTGACCTATCCCATCGAGACGGTGATGGCCGGCCTGCCGGGGCTGCAGCAGACCCGGTCTCTGTCGCGCTACGGCCTTTCGCAGGTGACGGTGATCTTCGAGGACGGTACCGACATCTACTTTGCGCGGCAGCTCGTGAACGAGCGCATCCAGTCGGCGCGCGAGCGCATGCCCGGCGGCATCTCGCCGGTGATCGGGCCGATATCGACCGGGCTGGGCGAAATCTATCTCTGGACCGTGGAGGCCGAAGAGGGCGCGAAGAAGGCCGACGGAACACCCTACACGCCCACCGACCTGCGCGAGATCCAGGACTGGATCATCAAGCCGCAGCTGCGCAACGTGAAGGGCGTGACCGAGATCAATTCCATCGGCGGCCACGCCAAGGAGTTCCGGATCGCGCCCGACCCTGCCAAGCTGCTGGCGCACGGCCTCGCGATGACCGACCTGGTCACCGCGCTGGAGCGCAACAACGCCAACGTGGGTGCGGGCTACATCGAGAAGCGCGGCGAGCAGTACCTGATCCGCGCGCCGGGCCAAGTGAAGTCGGTGGAGGACATCGGCAACGTGATCCTCGCGAACTCCAGCGCCAGTGCCGGAGGCATTCCGCTGCGGGTGCAGGACGTGGCCGAGGTCGGCATCGGCCAGGAGCTGCGCACCGGAGCGGCCACCGACAACGGCCGCGAGGTGGTGCTGGGCACGGTGTTCATGCTGATCGGCGAGAACAGCCGCACCGTCTCGCAGGCGGTCGACAAGAAGATGCAGCAGATCAACCGCACGCTGCCCGTGGGCGTGAAGGCCGTCACCGTGTACGACCGCACGGTGCTGGTCGACAAGGCCATTGCCACGGTGAAGAAGAACCTGTTCGAGGGCGCGGTGCTGGTGATTGCGGTGCTGTTCCTGTTCCTCGGCAACATGCGCGCGGCGCTGATCACCGCGCTGGTGATTCCGCTGTCGATGCTCTTCACCTTCACCGGCATGGTGAACCAGAAGGTCAGCGCCAACCTCATGAGCCTGGGCGCGCTGGACTTCGGCATCATCATCGACGGCGCGGTGGTGATCGTGGAGAACTGCGTGCGGCGCCTCGCGCACGCGCAGGCCAGGCATGGGCGGGCACTGACGCGCAGCGAGCGCTTCCACGAGGTGTTCGCGGCCTCGCAGGAGGCGCGGCGGCCGCTGCTGTTCGGGCAGCTGATCATCATGGTCGTGTACCTGCCGATCTTTGCGCTCGCGGGCGTGGAGGGCAAGCTGTTCCACCCGATGGCCTTCACCGTGGTGATCGCGCTGCTGGGCGCGATGATCCTGTCGATCACCTTCATTCCCGCGGCCGTGGCGCTCTTCATCGGCAACAGGGTGAGCGAGAAGGAGAACCGCCTGATGCAGTGGGCCCGGCGCGGCTACGAGCCGCTGCTGGCGCGCGCGATGGCGGCCAGGCCGCTGGTCATCGCCACGGCGGTGGTGGCGGTGCTGCTCTCGGGCCTGCTGGCAACGCGCCTGGGCACGGAGTTCGTGCCGAGCCTCGGCGAAGGCGACTTCGCCATCCAGGCGCTGCGCATTCCGGGCACCAGCCTCACGCAGTCGGTCGAGATGCAAAAGCAGATCGAACGCACGCTGAAGGCGAAGTTTCCGGAGATCGAGCGCGTGTTCGCGCGTACCGGCACGGCCGAGATCGCGTCGGACCCGATGCCGCCGAACATCTCCGACGGCTACATCATGCTCAAGCCGGAGAGCGAGTGGCCCGAGCCGCGGCGCACGCGCGACGAGCTGCTGGCCGCGGTGCGGGAAGAAGTCGAGAAGCTGCCGGGCAACAACTACGAGTTCTCGCAGCCGATCCAGCTGCGCTTCAACGAGCTGATCTCGGGCGTGCGCAGCGACGTGGCCGTGAAGATCTTCGGCGACGACATGGAGGTGCTCAACAAGACGGCGGCGGAGGTGTCGCAAACCCTGGGCCGGATCTCCGGCGCCGCCGAAGTGAAGGTCGAGCAGACCACCGGCCTGCCGATGCTCACGGTGAACATCGACCGCGGAAAGACCACGCGCTACGGCCTCAACGTGGGCGACGTGCAGGACGCGGTCTCCATTGCGGTGGGCGGCCGCGAGGCAGGCACGCTGTTCGACGGCGACCGGCGCTTCGGCATCATCGTGCGGCTGCCCGAGAACCTGCGCACCGACCTGGAGGCAATCAAGCGCCTGCCTTTGGCCCTGCCCAGGGCGGCTGGTGCCGAGGCGCAGCGCGCCAGCTTCATCCCGCTCGGCGAAGTCGCCACGCTGGAGCTTGCGCCGGGCCCGAACCAGGTGAGCCGCGAAGACGGCAAGCGCCGCATCGTGGTGAGCGCCAATGTGCGCGGGCGCGACCTCGGCTCCTTCGTGGCCGAGGCCGAGGAAGCAATGCGCAAGGTGCGCATTCCGCCGGGCTACTGGACGGCCTGGGGCGGCCAGTACGAGAACCTGGCCTCGGCCGCCGAGCGGTTGCAGGTGGTGGTGCCGGTGTCGCTGCTGCTGGTGTTCACGCTGCTGTTCGCGATGTTCGGCAACCTGAAGGATGGGCTGCTGGTGTTCACCGGCATTCCGTTCGCGCTCACGGGCGGCATCGTCGCGCTGTGGCTGCGCGGCATTCCGCTGTCGATCTCGGCGGCGGTGGGCTTCATTGCGCTGTCGGGTGTGGCTGTGCTCAACGGGCTGGTGATGATCTCGTTCATCCGCAAGCTGCGCGAAGGCGGGCTGCCGCTCGACGCGGCGATCCGCGAAGGCGCGCTCACCCGGCTGCGGCCGGTGCTGATGACCGCGCTGGTCGCGTCGCTGGGCTTCGTGCCGATGGCCATCGCCACAGGCACCGGCGCCGAGGTGCAGCGGCCGCTGGCCACGGTGGTGATCGGCGGCATCCTGTCATCGACCGTGCTGACGCTGCTGGTGCTGCCGCTGCTCTATCGCATGGCGCACCGGCGCGATGAGGATGATCATGAGGAGGCCGGCCCGCTCAGCGCCTGATGGCCGACTTCGGCCGGAACGCCTTGCAGACCGTGTCGTCGGTCTCCAGGTACGGCCCGCCGATCAGGTCGATGCAGTAGGGCACTGCCGCGAAGATGCCGGGCACGGCCTGCACGCCTTCGGTGTCCTTGAGTCCTTCGAGCGTTTCCGCGATCGACTTCGGCTGCCCCGGCAGGTTGATGATCAGGCTCTTGTCGCGGATCACCGCCACCTGGCGCGACAGGATCGCGGTGGGCACGAAGCGCAGGCTGATCTGGCGCATCTGCTCGCCGAAGCCGGGCATTTCCTTGTGGGCCACGGCCAGGGTGGCCTCGGGCGTGACGTCGCGCAGGGCCGGGCCGGTGCCGCCGGTGGTCAGCACCAGCGAGCAGCCGGCGTTCACCAGCTCGATCAGCGTGGCGCTGATGAGGGCCGCTTCGTCGGGAATCAGCCGGGCCTCGAAATCGATCGGGTTCTTCAGCGCGCGGCCGAGCCAGGCCTGCAGCGAGGGCAGGCCCTTGTCCTCGTAGGTGCCGCTGGAGGCGCGGTCGCTGATGGAGACGATGCCGATGCGGACGGAGTCGGGTGTGGTCATGGTGTTGCTCCTCCCCGGGAGGGGAGGGGAGAAAGACGGGGCACTCATGCGTCCTCTTCCCGGTCCTGCGCGGCCGCGGCGGCCGCATGGTCCGCACCGCCGTGCACCGCGAGCTGCGCGCGCACCAGCTGGAAGATCTCGCGATAGGCCTTGCCCTGGCGCGGTGCCTCGCCGGCCGGCCCGGCCTTCAGATCCTTGCGGGCCTGGCGCACCAGGGCGCGCAGCTGCTGCGAATCGGTGGCGGGGTGGGTTTCGATCCAGCCGCCCAGCGCGTCGTCGTCGGCAATCAGCCGGTCGCGCCAGCGTTCGGCCTCGTGCAGCGCGGCGGTTTCGGCTGCGGGCACGCTGTTCTGCTCGGTCAGGGCGAGCTTCACGGCTTCGAGTACTTCGGGTTCGAGCTTGCGCATCAGCTTGCCGATGAACTGCATCTGCCGCCGCTTGCCCTCGAAATTGGTGATGCGCTTGGCTTCGGCGACGGCGTCGACCAGTTTTTCGCCCAGCGGGAGCGCGTCGAACAGGCCGGCGCGCAGGCCCAGCAGCTCGGTGCCGAGCTTTTGCAGTTCATCGCTTTCGCGCTTGAGATCGGTGCGGCTGGCTTCGTCGGTGCCCTTGAGCTCGCGCTTGAGCTCGAGGTCGAGCTCGCTGCCTTCGGCTACGAACTGGCCACGGACGAAATAGCCTTTTTTGGGTTTGCGGGACATGGGGTGGATTCTGGGCCGCACCGTGCGGCGTTGCAACGCGTGCAATGCGCAGTGGGAAGCCGGGGGGCAAAACGGGATATGGGGGGCGCAAGTATCATAGCCACCACATGACGACATCTTCCTCGCGCGCCGATTCCGGCTTCGCCTACAGCCGCTCCTTCTTCGAAAACCTGGTCGACACGGCCTTGGCCCACGCCAAGAAGCTCGGTGCAACCGATGCCGGCGCCGAGGCCTCCGAGGGCTGCGGCCTCAGCGTCTCGGTCCGCAAGGGCGAGCTCGAGAACGTGGAGCGCAACCGCGACAAGTCGCTGGGCATCACGGTCTACGTGGGCCACCGCCGCGGCAATGCCAGCACCTCCGACTTCTCCGAAGCCGCCATCGCCCAGACCGTGCAGGCGGCTTACGACATTGCCCGCTTCACCGCCGAAGACCCGGTCAGCGGCCTTCCCGACGAAGAGGATATTGCCAAGGAGCACCCCGAGCTCGACCTGTTCCATCCCTGGAGCGTGACCAGCGAGCAAGCGGCCAAGCTCGCGCTCGAATGCGAAGAGGCGGCGCTCTCGACCGACAAGCGCATCACCAACAGCGAAGGCGCGGGCGTCTCGGCCCAGCAGAGCCACTTTTTCAGCGCCCACACCCACGGTTTCCGCGGCGGCTACGCCAGCTCGCGGCATTCGATGTCGGTCGCGCCCATCGCCGGCAAGGGCGACGACATGCAGCGCGACTCCTGGTACAGCTCCATGCGCTCGGCCGACGAACTGGCCAGCCCGCAGGCGGTGGGCCGCTATGCCGCCGAACGGGCGCTGAGCCGGCTCAAGTCGCGCAAGATCAAGACCACCGAATGTCCGGTGCTGTTCGAGTCGCCGCTGGCCGTGGGCCTCCTGGGCGGGCTGGTGCAGGCGGTGAGCGGCGGGGCGCTGTACCGCAAGAGCACTTTCCTGCTCGATTCACTCGGCAAACCGGTGCTGCCGAAGCACGTCGACGTGGCTGAAGACCCGCACGTCCTGCGCGGCAAGGGCAGCTCGCCCTTCGACGACGAAGGCGTGGTGACCCGTGCGCGCAAGGTGGTGGATGCGGGCCGGCTCGAAGGCTACTTCCTCTCGACCTATTCCGCGCGCAAGCTCGGCATGAAGACCACCGGCAACGCCGGCGGCTCGCACAACCTGATCCTGAGCTCGCGCCTCACCAAGCCGGGCGACGACCTCGACGCCATGCTCGCCAAGCTCGGCACCGGCCTCTTCGTGATCGAGCTGATGGGACAGGGCGTGAACTACGTGACCGGCGACTACTCGCGCGGCGCGAGCGGCTTCTGGGTCGAGAAGGGCCGCATCGCCTTCCCGGTGCACGAGATCACCATTGCCGGCAACCTGAAAGACATGCTGATGGGCATCGAGGCCATCGGCGCCGATGCCTACACCTTCGGCGCCAAGACCACGGGCTCGGTGCTGGTCAACCGCATGAAGGTGGCCGGCAGCTAGCCGGCCGACGCGTCAGACGATGCGCACCGACAGGTTCGGCAGGCCGTCGATGTGGATCTCGATCACATCGCCGCGCACCACCGGACCCACGTTCTCGGGCGTGCCCGAATAGATGATGTCGCCGGGCATCAGCTCGAAAGCCTGCGACAGGCGGCTGATCTGCTCCGCCACCGACCAGATCATGTGCTTGAGCGTGGCGTTCTGCCTGGTCTGGCCGTTCACTTTGAGCCAGATCGCGCCGTCGGTGTAGTGGCCGACCTTGGCCACCGGATGGATCGGCCCGATAGGCGCCGAATGGTCGAAGCTCTTGCCGATTTCCCAGGGCTTCTTCTGGTCGCCCATCTCGCGCTGAAGGTCGCGCCGGGTCATGTCCAGGCCGAGCGAGTAGCCGTAGACCAGGCCCAGCGCATCCGCCGCTGCGATGTTGCGTCCGCCCTTGCCGAGTGCGACCACCAGTTCCACCTCGTAGTGGTAGTTCTTCGTGAGCGACGGGTAGGGATGGTCGGCCACGGTGCCGGGCGTGACGACCTGGATCGCGTCCGCTGGTTTCTGGAAGAAGAAGGGCGGTTCACGGTTGGGGTCGGAACCCATCTCGCGCGCGTGGGCCGCATAGTTGCGGCCGATGCAGTAGATGCGGCGCACCGGAAACGCCTGCTCGCTGCCGACGATCGGCACCGTGGTCTGCGCGACCGTGAAGGGCGTTGGCGCCGAGCGCGATGCGCCGGCTGGCAGCGCACAGCCGGCCATGGCGCTGGCGGCCACGGCGGCGGAGCCGGCCAGCAGGCCGCGTCGTGAATTGGACATGGTCTTTGTCTCCTGGATCTTTGATGAAAGGCGATGAAGGCCGGCCGCAGCCAGCCGGGCCATTCTGGAGTGCGCCGCGGCGGCGCTTGCGTACGCATCTACGCAAAAACAGGACGCAAGCAACACCGGGCCGCCTGCAGGCCCAGCCCTGGTCAGAGGCTTACCATCGCGCCATGTCGGCCCTTCCATCCAGCAGCCTGCGCCTCTACGGCATGCAGGAGCGCGCGAACCACCTCGACTTCGACATTCGCTTCGAAGGCGCGCGCGACGTGCTGGCGCGGCCGCACCGCCACGAGTATTTCCAGATCCAGGTCAGCATCCACGGCGGCTCGCAGCAGGTGATCGGCGGCGCGGTGCGGCCGTTCACCGCGGGGCACCTGAGCTTCGTGCTGCCTTATCGCGTGCATGTGGTGCCGCATCCGCCCGGGGCGCGCTATGCCATCGTGAATTTCGACCAGGGCTTTCTCTGGCCCGAGCTGGCGGTCGAGGCGCTCGACCTGGAGGAGTTGCCGGCTGCGCGCCAGCCCGAGCTCGCGCCCTTCCTGTTCCAGGAATACATGGACTTTCACTTCGGCGATGCCGATTTCGCGCGCATCCTCGGATGGCTCGATGAGCTCGCCGTGCTGAACCGGGAGCGACGCTTCGGCGCCGTGGGCGCGATCCGCGGCATCCTGCTGCAGCTCATGGCGCTCGCCTGCCGCCGGCACGAGGCGCCGCTGGTCGCCCAGGCAGCGCTGCAGAGCGGCCGCAGCGCGGGCAACGATGCGCTGCAGCGCGTGATGCGCTATGTGCGAGAGCACCTGGGCGAGGAGATGTCGCTCAACGATGCCGCGGCAGCTGCCATGCTCTCGCCCAACTACCTTGCGCACCTGCTCAAGAAGCAGACCCAGCGCACCTTCACCGAACTGGTGACCGAACGGCGCCTCGAGCGCGCGAAGGAGCTGCTGTTGACCTCGAACGCCCGCATCGGCGACATCGCGCGGCAGTGCGGCTTCGGCGACGCGGTCTACTTCAGCCGTCGCTTCAGGCTGCACAACGGCGTCACGCCGCGGCAGTTCCGCAGCCAGGCCGATGCCGGGCTGGCCAGGGCCACGCAGGCGCTTTCGAGCCGCTAGGGCCGCGCGCTGCGAAGCGCTTCGGTCATCGCATCCACGATGGCGGCATTGGCCGCATCCTGCAGCCGCACCACGCCCACCGGCGGCAGGTTCCACTGCAGGCGCTGGGGCATCACGCGGGCGCCGCTCGCATCGGCCACCTCCTGCGCAATGTCGTCGGGCAGGATGGTGATCGCGTCGGGCATGTGCCGCAGTACCGACACCAGCGTTTTGTGCGCGTAGGCCTCCAGCAGGGGCACCGGCACCGGCTGCCCGGCCGAGGCGAAGATCGAATGGATCATCTGGCGGATCGGCGTGTCCGCCGGCGGGAAGATCCAGTGCAGGGACACGAAGGCCTCCCAGTCGAGCCCACGCCGCAGCAGCCGCTGGGCGGCCGTGCGCGACACCACGAGGCGCGGCTCCTGCTTGTAGAGAAACTGCTGCGCCAGCCCGGCTTCGGCGCTGGCCGGCGTGAAGCGGCAGATCGCGCAGTCCAGCGTGCGCGCCCGCACGGCCTGCACGAGCGCATGGGTCGTGGCCTCTTCGACCACGAAGCCCAGGCGCGGCCGCACCGCCAGCAGGTGCTGCCAGAGGGCGTCCTGCGTGACGCGCGAAAGAAAAGGGATGACACCGATGCGCAGCCGCCCCTGCAGCCCCGTGCCGAGCGCTGCCAGGTCCTGGCCCAGCGATTGCGCATCGGAAAGCGCAAGCCGCGCCCGCGCCAGCACCAGCAGGCCCGCGGCCGTGGGCTCCAGGCCGCGCCGGCCGCGGGTGAACAGCGGCGTCATGAAGATGTTCTCGATCTCGCCCAGCGCGCGCGTGACGGTGGGCTGGCTCAGGCCGAGGTGCTGCGCCGCGCGGCTGACCGAGCGCTGGCGCTCGAGCTCCGCGAGAAGGGCGAAGTGGCGCAGCTTGAGCCGCGGCGTGAGGTGTTGCAGTGTCGGCGCCGGCATGCCGCCGATCCTATGCGAGAGCCATAGCAGCCAATGCATGGATTCATCAGAAAATATGCAACTACGGCTATTCAGCATTTCTACACTCGGCCGGATGTTCACGACCCGTCCTGAAATCGCCGGTACTTTCGGCGTTGCCTCTTCGACCCACTGGCTGGCCTCGCAAACCGCGATGGGCGTGCTCGAGCGCGGCGGCAACGCCTTCGACGCCGCCGTGGCTGCGGGCTTCGTGCTGCAGGTGGTGGAGCCGCACCTCAACGGCCCCGGCGGCGAGGTGCCGATCCTGCTGTGGAACGAACGCGAGCGGCGCATGCACGCCGTCCGCGGACAGGGCTGCGCGCCGGCCGAGGCCAGCGCCGCGGCGTTCCGTGCGCTCGGCTTCGAGCAGGTGCCGGGCATCGGCCTCCTGGCGGCCACGGTGCCGGGTGCGTTCCCCGCCTGGCTCATCATGCTGCGCGAGCACGGCACCTGGCCGCTCGCCGACGTGCTGGCGCCGGCGATCGGCTATGCGCGCGACGGCTTTCCGCTGGTGCCGCGCGTCGCCGAGGCAATTCTTGCCGTGCGCGGCCTGTTCCTCGAACACTGGCATTCGTCAGCCGATGTGTGGCTGCCGGGCGGCAAGTTGCCCCAGCCGGGTTCGCTGTTCCGGCTGCCGGCGCTGGCGGCCACCTACAGCCGCATCGTCGAGACCGCCGAGCGCGAAGGCAGCGGCCGCACCGGTGTGATCGATGCGGCGATCCGCACCTGGCAGCAGGGCTTCGTGGCGCGCGAGATCGATAGCTACTGCCGCGGCACGGCCGTGCGCGACAGCAGCGGCGAGGCGCATGCCGGCTTGCTGCGCTTCGACGACATGGCCGCATGGCGCGTTGCCACCGAGGCGCCGCTCACAGCGCAGTTCGGCCGCTACACGGTCGCGAAGTGCGGCTTCTGGAGCCAGGGGCCGGCGTTCCTGCAGCAGATCGGCATGCTGCGCCACGCGGGGCTCGAGCATCACCTGCCCGGCACGGCGGGCTTCGTGCACCGCATCACCGAAGCCGCCAAGCTGGCCTTGGCCGACCGGCTGGCGTGGTATGGCGCGGCGTCCGGCGCGCGCGCCGATGCGCAGCAGGCGCTGCTGTCGGATGCCTACCTGCGCAAACGCTGGGCCATGGTCGATCCAGAGCGCGCTTCCGACACGCTGCGGCCCGGCGAGCCGCTCGGCCTTGCGCCGCGCCTGCCCGACCTGAAGGTGAGTACGCGAACCCTGCGCACGGCCGACACGCGCTTCGGCGTCGGCGAGCCCACCTTCGCCGCGCTGCCGCCGGTCGCCGAATGGGCGGAGCGCGAGATCTTCGTGGGCGACACCTGCCACATCGACGTGATCGACCGGCACGGCAACATGGTCGCGGCCACGCCTTCGGGCGGCTGGCTGTCCTCGAGCCCCGCGATTCCGGCGCTGGGCTTCGCGCTCAACACGCGGCTGCAGATGAGCTGGCTCGACGAGGGGCTGCCCAGCTCGCTCGAGCCGCGCGTCGCACCCTGCACCACGCTGTCGCCGTCGATGGCGCTGCGCGACGGTGAGCCCTACATGGCGTTTGGAACGCCCGGCGGCGACCAGCAGGACCAGTGGTCGGTCGGCTTCTTCCTGCGCCACGCGGTGCACGGCCTCAACCTGCAGCAGGCCATCGACGCACCGGCCTGGCACGTCAAGCACGCTCCCGGCTCCTTCTGGCCGCGCCAGACCACGCTCAACACGCTGACGCTGGAATCGCGCTTCGACCCCGAGGCGCTCGAACAGCTGCGCGCAATGGGCCACCAGGTACTGGTCGGCGATGCCTGGTCCGAAAGCCGCATGTCCGCCTGCAGCCGCGAACACGACGCACAGGGCCGGCTGGTGCTGCGCGCCGGGGCCAATCCGCGCGGCATGCAGGGCTATGCGGTGGGCCGCTGATTTCCGCCGCCTTCGCTTCAATTTCCTCACCTTCGTTCCAAGGACATCACCATGCTCCAACGTGCCTTCCGGGGCCTGCTTCTGCTGGCCCTCTCATGCGCCGCGCAGGCTGCGCTGGCTGCTTACCCCGAGAAGCCGATCACGCTGATCGTCCCCTGGGCCGCCGGCGGCTCGACCGATATCCTGGCGCGCGCCATTGCCGAGCAGCTCGGCAAGTCGATGGGCCAGCCGGTGGTGGTCGACAACCGCGTCGGCGCTTCCGGCAACATCGGCTCCAACTTCGTCGCCAAGGCCAGGCCGGACGGCTACACGCTCCTGATCGGCTCGATGAGCACGCACGCGATGAACCCCACGCTTATGCCCGGCATGCCCTTCAAGGGCGCGGATGACTTCACGCCCATTGCGCTGGTTGCCAACGTCATCAACACGATGGTGGTCAACCCCTCGGTGCCGGCGAAGGACCTGCGCGAGTTCATCGCCTACGCCAAGGCCAACCCCGGCAAGCTGGCGTACGCCTCGGCCGGCGGCGGCTCCACCAACCACCTGAGCGCCGAGATGTTCAAGAAGGCGGCCGGCATCGACATGCTGCACGTGCCCTACAAGGGCGGCGCGCCGGCCGTGCTCGACACCGTGGGCAACCAGACCCAGGTCCTGTTCTCCGCCGGCACGCAGACGCTGCCGCACGTCAAGGCGGGCAAGCTGCGCCTGCTGGCCGTGACGGAGCCCAAGCGCTCCGCGCTGCTGCCCGACACGCCCACCGTCGCCGAGACGCTGCCCGGCTACGAGATGAGCGTGTGGTACGCCGCATTCGGACCTGCGGGCATGCCCGCCGAGCTGGTCACGCGGCTCAATGCCGAAATCAACAAGGCCCTGGCGATGCCCGAGGTGCGCACCCGCATGGATGCGATTGGCGTCGAGCTGGTGAAGAGCACACCCGAGCAGCTGGCCGCGGCGCTGCGCAGGGACACCGAGCGCTATGGCAAGGTCATCCGGGACCTCGGGATCAAGCTTGACTGAGGTGCTGTCCGCCGAAGTGTGCGAGCGACTCTGCGACGCTTTGCCGCGGGCCGCCACGGTCGATGCCGCGCTGGGGCACATCGAGTCGGCGCGCCGCGCGCTGCTCGGTCCGGGGCTGCTCACGGTGAACCTGAACGCGACAGCCCCGAACGATCCGCCCGACGAAGTGCAGCTGCAGCGCCTCTGGTCCTCCGACCCGCAGGCTTACCCGGTGGCCGGCCGCAAGCGCAAGACGCTCACGCGCTGGACGCAGCAGCTGCTGGTGCGCGCCGAGGTCTTCGTCGGTGAAGGCGAGGCGGCGCTGGCCGAGGTGTTCGACGACCATGCGCTCATTGCTGCGCTGGGCCTGCGCGCGGTGGTGAACGTGCCGCTGCTGGAAGACGGCCGATGCGCGGCCACCTTCAACGTCCTGGGCACACGCGCGCGCTGGACGCAGCAGGAGATCGCACTGGTGCGGCTGCTGGCCCTGCTGGCCACGCCATGGGTGTTGCGTGCGCGCCGCGATGCTTTGGCATCACGGCCGGGACCACCGGGCTCTCGGCCTCCCTTCACTGTGGCGTAAGTCCTAAGTCCTATAACCCTTCGCCGCGCGCAGACTCGCGCTTGCCGGTCCCCATGGCCGGCAAAGCACAAGGAGCGGCATGGCTACGCTGGACCGGATCGGCTGTCATCGCTGCGGGCGCGTTCGCCTGCACGCCGATGCGCCATGTCCGGCCTGCGGCGCGGCGCCTGCCGCGGGAGCGGCGGCAGCGGGCGCGAACGAGCCCTTCGTCGGCCGCCGCGGTGAATTGCAGCTGGCGCACGATGCGCTCGGCGGGGCGCTGGCCGGGCGCGGCCGCGTCGTCATGCTGAGCGGCGAGGCCGGCATCGGCAAGACGCGGCTGGCCCAGGAGGTGGCGACGCTGGCCCTGCGGCGCGGCATGCTGACGCTGTGGGGCCGCTGCCTCGAGGAACCCGGCGCGCCGCCCTTCCTGCCGTGGACCCGCGCGATGCAGGCCTGCCTGCGGGCCTGCCGCGACGAGCGCCTGCCCGTGCTGCTCGGCCGCGAAGCCGCCGCGGCCGTCGAGATTGCGCCCGAACTCGCCGGGCGGCTGCCCCCCGGCACCGCGGTGCCGGCGATCGGCGAGGGCGATCAGGCGCGCTTCCGGCTGTTTGCCGCGGTCGCGCATTTCTGGCGTCAGGTGGCGACGCTGCGCCCGCTGCTGCTGATCCTGGACAACCTGCACTGGGCCGACGCCTCGTCGCTGCGGCTGCTGGCCTTCATCGCCCAGGATGTCGGCGAATCCCGCATCCTGCTGCTCGGCTCCTACCGCGAGGCCGGCCTGTCGCGCCAGCATCCGCTGGCGGCCACCCTGGCCGAGCTGCTGAACACCCGGCAGTTCTGCCGCCTGCCGCTGCAGGGCCTGAGCCTCGACGAAACCGAGCGGATGGTCGCCGCGGCCAGCGCCGTGACGCCGCCGCCCGCCGTGATTGCGACCATGCATCGCCGCACCGAGGGCAATCCGCTGTACCTGGTCGAGACGCTGCGCTTTCTGCACCAGGGGCACTGCGGCAACGACCCGCACGCCACCGCGGCGCGGGCCGAGACGGTGCCGAGCGGCATCCGCGCGGTGATCGGCCGGCGGCTCGACCAGCTCTCGGCGCCGTGCTGCGAACTGCTTGCGATCGCAGCGTGCATCGGCCGCGACTTCGACCTGCCGCTCCTGGCCGAGCTGGCCGGCACCGGCAGCGAGGCCGCGCTGCTGGGCAGGCTCGACGAGGCGCTGGCGCAGCGCGTCATCGAGCTCGTGCTGCCCGGGCCGCAGTACCAGTTCAGCCACGCGCTGATCCGCGAGGTGCTCTACGACGAGCTGCCAGCGGCGCGCCGCGTCGCGCTGCACGCGCGCATCGCCGAGTCGCTCGAGGCGCGCCACGCGGGGGGGCTCGACGCGGTGCTGGCACAGCTTGCCTACCACGCGGCCGCGGCCCTGCCCGCGGGCAACGCGGCGCGCGCGCTGGACATCGCGCAGCAGGCCGCCGCGCGGGCCGTGGCGCTGATGGCCTACGAAGAGGCCCTGCGCTGCTACCGCCTCGCGCTGCAACTGCAGGAACGCTGGCTGCCGGCCGAGCGTGCGCGGCATGGCGCGCTGCTGCTGGCGCTCGGTGCGGTGCAGACGCACGCCGGCGAGAACGACGCCAGTGCCGCCACCTTCCTGGAAGCGGCCACGCTGGCGCGGTCGCTCGGCGACGCGGACCTGTTCGCGCAGGCGGCGCTCGGCTTCGAGAACAACGGCTGGCGCATCAGCCGCCCGGGCGAGCAGGCGGTGGCGTTGCTCGAGGAAGCGCTGGCGTCATCGGACAGTTTCGACGCCGCGCTGCGGGTCGACCTGCTGGCCGCGCTGTGCCGCGCCTGCATCTTCTGCGGCCGCCAGCCGCAGGCCAACGCGGCGCAGCGCCAGGCGGTTGCGCTGGCGCGCGGGTTGGCGATGCCGCAGCCGCTGTTCAAGGCGCTGGCGGCGATCCTGCCGGCGCGCGCCGATCCCACCCAGCTCGACGAGCGCCTGCGCTGTGCGCGCGAGGCACTCGAAGTGGCCGAGCGTGCCGGCCACATGGAGTGGGTCGACGCGCTGACCGGCTGGTACTTCGGCGACCTGGTCGAGAAAGGCGAACTCGGCGCGGCGCGTCCGCTGGCGCAGGTCCATGCGCGGGTGGCGGACGCGATCCGCCAGCCCTTCATGCAGGCCATGGGGCTGGCCAGCCTCACATTGCTCGCCGCCTACGAGGGCCGCTTCGCGGATGCCGAGCGACTGGCCGGCGAGACCTTCACGATCGGGCAGCGCTTCCTGCCCGGCAACGCGCAAGGCGCCTACAGCCTGCAGATATTCGTGCTGCGGCGGCACCAGGGCCGCCTTGGCGAGGTACTGCCGGTGCTGCGCGGCCTGGTCGGCAGCGTGCCGCGCGACAGCCTCTGGCAGCCCGGCCTCGCGCTGATCTGCGCCGAGCTCGACCTGCACGAGCCGGCCCGCGAGGCCTACGAGACGCTCGCGGCCGATGGCTTTGCCGGCATTGCGCGCGACGGCATGTGGCTGACCAACATCGTCTTTGCGGCCGAGGTCTGCGCCCGCCTCGGCGACCGGCCGCGCGCGGCGCTGCTGTACCGGCTGCTCGCGCCCTATGCCGGCCGCAACGTGGTGACCGGCACCAACATCGCCTGCTTCGGCGCCGTGGACCGCTACCGGGGCATGCTGGCCGCGCTGGCCGGCGACGATGCGAACGCCGCGGCGCATCTGCAGGCCGCGGTCGCCCTGGACGAGCGCTGCGGCGGCCGCCCCTGGCTCGCGCACAGCCGCTTCGAATGGGGGCGCTGGCTGGCCGCGCGCGGCGATGCAGCGGCCGCGAGCATGCAGCTCGATGCGGCACTCGCACTCGGCCGCGAACTGGGCATGGCCAGCCTGGCGCGGCGCTGCGAGGCACTGCAGCGCGAACTGGCAGGCGCCGGCGCGGCGCCGTCCGCATCCCCCGAGGGCCTGAGCCGGCGCGAGCTCGCCGTGCTGCGGCTGCTCTGCGCCGGCTGCAGCAACCAGGCGATCGCCGAGCGACTGTTCATCAGCCCGCACACGGTGGCACACCATGTGCGTCACATCCTTTCGAAGACCGACTGCCGCAGCCGTACCGAAGCCGCGGCCTGGGCGCACCGCCACCACGTCGCGGCCGAGGGCCTGGAGCAATCCTGATCGCCGTGGCGGCCCGGCGCGAAATGGTCAATTCGGGCGATGCGTGGCCGCGCGCCCAGGCCTAACTTCGGGTCTCGGGCTCGGCGCCGCCGGGCCCTCAACCCGAAGGAGTGCGCCCCATGCCCGCAACCCTGTACGAACGACTTGGCGGAGAGGAGCGCATCCAGCGGCTCGTCACCGACGTCGTCGAGAACCACTACTCCAACCCGCTCATCCGTTCGCGCTTTGCGAACAGCAACCGCGCCGAGGTCGAGCGCCACGTGGTCGAGTTCCTCTGCTCCGGCAGCGGCGGCCCGCAGTGCTACACCGGCAAGGACCTGGTGTCGGCCCACAAGGGCATGAACATCAGCGAGCAGGAGCTGGTCGCCGCAATGGACGACATCGTCGCGGCCATGACCAAGAACGGCTACGACCAGGCCGAGAAGAACGAGGTGGTCGCGATCCTCTATTCGCTGAAGGGCGACGTGGTGCGGCTGTAGACGAAGCCGCAGCTCTCGCTCGCGCCCCCGGCGGCGCTTCGCCGGTGACACGGAAGGAAAGGAACCTCCCCATGACACGCCAACCATTTGCCGCCTGGGCGATCGGCGCCGCCCTGATCGCGGGCCTCGTCACCAGCTGGGCCCAGTCCGGCGACCACCGGATGATCTCGCCCGCCGACCTCAAATGGGCCGATGTTCCGTCGCTCCCGCCTGGTGCGAAGCTCGCGGTGATCGAAGGCCCCATGAGCGAGGCCGTGCCCTTCACGGTGCGCATCAAGGTGCCGGCCAACTACCGGATCCCGTCGCACTGGCATCCGGCCGTCGAGCGGGTGACCGTGCTCTCGGGCACCTTCCACATGGGCCTGGGCGACAAGCTCGACATGCAGAAGTCGATGCCGGTGGTTGCGGGCGGCATGATGATCCTGCAGGCCAAGACGCCGCACTTCGCCTGGACCAGCGAGGAAACCGTGGTGCAGCTGCACGGCACCGGCCCCTGGGGCGTCACCTACGTCAATCCGGCGGACGACCCGCGGGCGAAGTGAACTTCAGGCCGACATGAGGTCGGCCGGCAGCGGCGGCGGGCGCAGCTCGCCGACCTCGACCACCACATCGGCCGGCAGTCCGTTGCGCCGCGCCGCCTCGCGGATCGGCTCGATGCCGGGCGCTTCGTACAGGCAGTACGTCTTCTTCTTGTCGGCGCTGAGGAACGAATACAGCCAGCGCACGCCCACGTCGTCGTTGACGCGGATGATGCCGGCCGCGGCCTCGGGCGAGACCTCGAGTTGATCCGCAAAATTGCGCTCGATCAGATAGAGAGGCATGGCGGCTCCTTCGTCGTGAGGAAATGCCATCGTAGTACGGCGGGCCGCAAAAACCTAAGATGTGCCCTTCATGGACACATCTTCCGACAACCCGGCGCGCCCTCGGATCTACCTTGCCGGCCCCGACGTCTTTCGCCCCGACGCCAGGGAGCACTTCGTGCGGCTCGCGGCAGCTTGCGAGGCGCTGGGGCTGGCGGCCCTGCTGCCGGCCGACGGCAACGAGGAGCCGGGTGCACAGCCGCCGGAAATGCAGATCTATCAGGCCAACATGCAGCGCCTTCGCGGCGCCGACGGCGTGGTGGCCAACCTCGCGTGCTTCCGCGGCCTGGAGCCCGATTCGGGCACGGTGTTCGAGGTGGGCGCCGCGGTGGCGCTGCAGATTCCGGTCGTGGCCTACGGCGTGCCCGCGGGCAGCTATGCGGACCGCGCCCGCTCGGCGCTGCAGTGCGCGCCCGATGCGGCCGGGGTGCTGCGCGAGAGCAGCAGCGGCATCGCGGTCGAGGACTTCGGGCAGCCGCTGAACCTCATGCTGGCCTGCTCGATCCACATGGCGCCGACGCCGGAAGCGGCGCTGCAGAAGATGGCGGAACTGCTCGCCGCGCCCGCGCGCTGAGCCGACCGGGGAAGGGCGCCGCGGCTACTTCGCCGCAACCTGTTCCACCGGTGCCACCAGGTGCTCGAGCATGCGCCGCGCATTGAGCGGCAGCTCCTGCGACGAGCGCACGCATGCCATCAGCGTGCGCTCGGCCCAGGCGTCGCCGAGCGCGGCGCGCGCGATCTTCATCGAGCGGGCGCAGCGTTCGGCCGCCGTCTGCGGCACGATGCCCACGCCGATGCCGTGCTCCACCATGCGGCACACGGCCTCGAAGTTGCCCACGCGCACGCGGTAAGCCAGGTGCTTGCCGAGTGCGCGGGCATGCTGCGTGAGCAGCAGCTGCAGCGCGCTGTCGGCGGGCAGGCCGACGAATTCGCTGTCGATCACCTCGGCCAGCATCACGCGCCGCCGGCCGGCCAGCGCATGGCCGCGCGGCATCACCAGCACCAGGTCGTCGCGGCGGAACGGATGGCATTCGAGGCCTTCGGTGTCGATGGCGTCCGAGACGATGCCGATGTCGCACCGGCCGCCGCGCAGCGCGTCGACCGTGTCCGGACTGGGGCGCTCCTCGAGATCGACCGAGATGCGCGGATGCTGCATGAGAAAGCGGCTCAGCACCTCGGGCAGGTGCTCGGTCAGTGCCGAGGTGCCGCACATGAAGCGCACATGGCCCTTGAGGCCCTGGCCATATTCGCCGAGCTCGCCGCGCAGGCGCTCCATCTGCTGCAGCACGACGCGTGCATGGTGCAGCAGCGTACGGCCGGCCTCGGTGGGGCGTACGCCCTGCGCATGGCGCGTGAGCAGCGGGCTGCCGAGGGCGTCTTCCATGCCGCGCACGCGCTGGCTGGCCGAAGCGAGCGTCATGTGCGAGCGCGCCGCGCCGGCCGTGAGGCTGCCGGCCTCGACCACGTGGAGAAAAAGCCGCAGGTCGGTGAGATCGAATCGCATGGTCCGCAAGGTAGCACGCGAGCCTCAGCGTGTGCCTGAGGCCGGCTGCGCGAATGCCGCATTTCCAGGCGTGGCGCCGGCCGGCAGACTGCGCCGCAATGACGATTTCGAATGATCTTGCAACAGGCCACTGGGCGGCGGTCACCCTGGTGTTTCTCTTGGCCGGCGTGGTCAAGGGCGTGATCGGGCTCGGTCTGCCGACGGTGTCGATGGCGCTGCTCGCGCTCTGGATGCCGCCGGTGCGCGCGGCGGCGCTGCTGATCGCGCCTTCGCTCGTCACCAACCTCTGGCAGACCGGGCCGCGCGCGAGCTTCTGGGCGGTGCTGCGCCGCATCGGCGGCATGCAGGCGGGCATCGCGGCGGGCACCCTGGGCGGCGCACTGTGGCTCGGCGTGCCGGCGGGCACCTGGGCCTCGGTGGCGCTGGGCGTGGCGCTGGTGGCCTATGCGCTCTGGGGCCTCACGGGGCGGCAGTTGCAGGTGCCCGCGGCGCACGAGTGCTGGCTCGGGCCGGTGGTGGGCGCCGCCACCGGATTGGTCACGGCGGTGACCGGCGTGTTCGTGGTGCCGGCCGTGCCCTATCTGCAGGCCCTGGGCTTCCAGCGCGATACGCTGATCCAGGCGATGGGTATCTCGTTCACCACCTCGACCGTGGTGCTCGCCATCGGACTCGCGGGCAACGGCGGCTATCCGATGGCGGCGGTGGGGGGATCGCTCGCCATGCTCGTGCCGGCCATCGGCGGCATGGCGATCGGCACCTGGCTGCGCAAGCGGCTGCCGGTGGCGGTGTTCAGGCGCTGCTTCCTGGCCGGGCTGGCGCTGCTGGGGCTCTACATGGTGGTTCGCGCGCTGGCGTGAACCCGACGGGACTTACGCTGCGAGCAGGGCCGCGCGAACGCGCTCGATGGCCTGCTGGTAGGGCAGGGTGAAGTTGGCCGTGTCGTCGCCGGCCGCCAGCCAGCTGAACGAGAACACCAGGCCGTCTTCCTCGGGACTGCCCATGGCCACGTGGTCGAAGGTTTCGGGCAGCGGGCCATCGGCGCGCATCAGGAACAGATGCCACAGCTGGGGGTGGCGCAGCGTATTGCCCTCGATGCCGGCTTCGCAGTCGCGCTGCAGGGTGCCGAGCGGCTGCAGCTCTCCGACGTGGTTGATGCCCGATTCCTCCAGCAACTCGCGGCGCACCGCCACCTCGGGCGATTCGCCGGGCTCGATGGTGCCCTTGGGCAGCTGCATGTTGCCGTCGCCGGGGTGGCGGAACACCAGCAGCCGGCCCCTGGCGTCGACCAGGCAGGCGCAGGCCTTCAGGATCGGGCTGGTGTGGCCGCTGCTGCTGTCGTTCATCAGGCGTTCGCGAGGGCGGCCTTGACGGCGGCGCTCACCTGGCCCATGTCGGCCTTGCCCGCGAGGCGGGTCTTGACCGCGCCCATCACCTTGCCCATGTCGCCGGGACCCTTGGCGCCCAGCTCGGCCACGATGGCCTTCACTTCGGCGGCCACCTCGTCGGCGCTCATGCGCTGCGGCAGGTAGACCTCGAGCACCTTGATCTCGGCCGATTCCTTATCGGCCAGGTCGGTGCGGCCGCCGGTGGTGAACGCGGCGATCGAGTCCTTGCGCTGCTTGACCATCTTGTCGACGATGGCAACGACCATGGCGTCGTCGAGTTCCACGCGCTCGTCGACTTCCTTCTGCTTCAGCGCAGCCAGCAGCAGGCGGATGGTGCCCAGGCGCTCCGAGTCCTTGGCGCGCATCGCGGTCTTCATGTCTTCGGTGATCTGTTCTTTGAGTGTCATTCAGCACAACCTTTCGGAAAAAACAAAAGCCGCGGCAGGTTTCCCTGGCGCGGCTGAGGCAACGGAGCGCTGGCGGTGACTTTCGTCGACGGCCGGGCCCGGGTGTTGCTTAGTACAGCTTCTTGGGCAGCTGCATGCTGCGCACGCGCTTGTAGTGGCGCTTGACGGCGGCTGCCTTCTTGCGCTTGCGCTCGGCGGTCGGCTTTTCGTAGAACTCGCGGGCACGCAGGTCGGTCAGCAGGCCGAGCTTTTCGATGGTGCGCTTGAAGCGGCGCAGGGCGACGTCGAAAGGCTCGTTTTCTTTAACGCGGATGGTGGTCATTGATGAATCGTTGAACTGAATTTGGCCTGGGGAGATCGAGGCCCCAAGCCGGGGTTCCTCAACTGAAAAATTTTTGCGGCCGTTGAGGGAAGGCCAAAGTTAGCCCGCGATTATAGCGCGGTTGCGCACGCATGTGCACTCGCCCAGGCCCATTGGAAGTTGTATCCGCCCAACCAGCCCGTCACATCGACCACTTCGCCGATGAAATACAGGCCCGGCTGTTTCGATTCCATGGTCTGGGAGGACAGATCGCGGGTGTCGACGCCGCCGGCCGTGACTTCGGCCTTCTTGTAACCCTCGGTGCCGCTGGGGGTGATCTGCCAGCGGGCAATGCGCTCGGAAAGCGCCGCCAGGGCCTTGTCGGCAGCCTCGTTGACGGGGCGCTGCAGGGCCGGGTCCTGCCCGACCCAGGCATCCGCCAGCCGGGAGGGCACGAGCGCGGCCAGTTCGTTGGCGATGCGCTTCTTCGAGCGCAGCTTGGCTGCGCCCAGGGCTTCGGCCACGTCCACGCCGGGCGCGAAGTCGAGCGTGAGCGGGCTGCCGGGCTTCCAGTAGCTCGAAATCTGCAGCACGGCCGGGCCCGACAGGCCGCGGTGGGTGAACAGCAGGTCTTCGAGGAAGGCCATCCTTTCTTTCTTGGCGCCGGTTTCGATGCGCACCGGCAACGCCAGCCCGGCCAGTCCGGCATACGGCGCCCAGGCTTCGCCGCCGAAGGTCAGCGGTACCAGGGCCGGGCGCGGCGTGACGACGCGCAGGCCGAACTGCTCGGCCAGGCGGTAGCCGAAATCGCTGGCGCCGATCTGCGGAATCGACAGGCCGCCGGTGGCGACCACCAGCCTGGGCGTTTCGATGGGACCCTTGGTGCTATCGATCTGGTAGCTGCCTGCGCCGCTTGTATCGGCTCCGGAAGCCGAAAACACGATCTTTCCGAGCCTGCACGGCTGCCAGCGCGTGACATGGCCCGCATCGCACTCCGCCAGCAGCATGTCGATGATCTGCTGCGAGGAGCCGTCGCAGAACAGCTGGCCCTTGTGCTTCTCGTGGAAGGCGATGCCGTGCTTCTGCACCAGCTCGATGAACTGCTGCGGCGCATAGCGCGACAGCGCCGAGCGGCAGAAATTCGGGTTGTCGCCGATGAAGTGGCGTTGCGGCGCGCGCACGTCGAGGTCGCGGTTGGTGAAATTGGCGCGCCCGCCGCCCGAGATGCGGATTTTTTCCGCGATCTTTTCACTGTGGTCGACCAGCAGCACCTTGAGCCCGCGCTGCCCGGCCAATGCCGCGCAGAACAGGCCCGCGGCACCGGCGCCGACCACGACGGCGTCGAAAAAATGAACCGGAGAAGAATTGCTCAAGGCGGTCAGGGGCCGTCCGCGGCAAGCAGCGGCGGCGGGTTGTATTTGAGGTGGCCCACGTAGCGCAGCGGCTGCGTGGCGGCAATCGAGGGCACGTCGCCCTCGCGCATGTGCAGCAGGTCGGCCGGGCTGACCCAGCGCGGGTCGGCGTCGGTGATCGGCAGGCCGGCCCGCCGGTAGGCCTCGAGCACGAACTGCGAGCAGAAGAACTGGTCGTCGCGGCTCGCGCCCAGTTGCACCATGGCCATGCCGCTGATGCAGTAGTGGCTGACGGCGGAAGGAATGAGCGGCAGCTCGCACAGGCGCCGGTTCAGCACGAAGGGCGCATTCAGCAGCACGCCGGTGGTGTTGTAGCGGATGCCCACCTGCGAGTTGGCCCAGGTACGCAGTTTCTGGGCCCCCGAGTCATCGAGCCCGGGCACCCGGAAGGCCACGACCATCTGCTCTTCGTCCACCACGTCGGCCAGCGGCCGCGCGCGCACGCCGCTGCCCACCGCCTCGGCGATCAGGCCGTCGCCTAAATAAAGCACGGCGTGGCTCACGGGCGAGAAGGTGCCCAGCCGGATGCCGAAGGAATTGACGGTGGCGATGGAGGTCAGCAGGATGTCGCCGGGCTGCAGCGCGTCGGCGGCAATGAGCTCGCCGCCGTTGCCGGGCGCGATGACCGAGCTCTGCACGCGCAGGCGCAGCCCCGCGTCTTTCGACGGCAGGTCGACGCGGGTGGCGCAGGCCGACAGCAGCAGCAATGCGGCAGCGCCGAGCGCCGCCGCGCGGAGGTGGCGCCGCATCATCCCTTCCAGACGAAAGGAAACTTCAACTGCTTGAAGAAGCCGTTGGGCACGTAGTCGCCGAGCACGCCGTATTTCTCGGGCCAGAGCTTGGTGCTCTTCACCGCGGTGCCGAAGAGATAGTCGAGAAAGGCGTAGTGCGCCGAATAGTTCTTGTCGAGCGCCTCCACGTCCTGGCTGTGGTGCCAGTGGTGGAAGTTGGGCGTGACGACGATGTAGCGCAGCGGCCCGAGCCGCACGCTCACGTTGCAGTGGTTGAACACCGCCTGGAAGCCCACCACCACGATGTACGCGTCGATCACTTCCTTGGAGAAGCCCAGCACGTAGATCGGCGCCAGCACCAGCGTGCGCGTGATCAGCAGCTCGAGGATGTGCTGGCGCGAGCCGGCCATCCAGTCCATGCTCTTCACGCTGTGGTGCACCGCGTGCAGGCGCCACAGCACCGGCACCTCGTGGTAGGCGCGGTGGGTCCAGTACTGCACCAGGTCGGCCACCAGGACGATCAGCAGCAGCCCGGCCCAGAACGGCAGGCCGCCCACCCAGCCGCGCACGCCGTCGTTGGCGGCCCAGCCGAAGAACTTGTGCACCATCAGGTTGGTGGCCAGCAGGACGAAGCCCACGATCATGTGGTTGACCACGAAATGGTGGAAGTCGGTCTGCCATTCGGCGCGGAACACCGGCTGGTCCTTGCGCAGCGCGAACAGCTTCTCGATGAAGATGAAGATCAGCGAGGAGCCCAGCAGGTCGAGGATGAACCAGTCAAGGCCGATGTAGGGCGTGTTGTCGGCAAAGTCGTTCACCGGCACCTTGTGCCCGCCCAGCAGCGCGGCCGCGGCCACCAGCAGGAAGGCGGCCGAAGAGAGCCAGCGCGAGCGGTTGAAGATGATGTTCACCAGCGCCAGCCCGCCCGAGACCACCATGGCTGCCAGCAGGATGAAGCGCATTACGTCGACGTTGTAGCTCTTGCGCAGCTCGGGCGTCGTGAGGTATTGGGGAAAGTGGAAGGCCAGCACGCCGAGGAAGCACAGGATGCCCAGGCTCAGCGCGATGGTTCCGGTGACGAGGCCGCGGCCGCGCTGCAGTTCGCCGTGGGTCTGGGTGAATTCGTTGAGTTTGTCGATGTCCAGCATTGCCCGCCTCTCTCTCGCTCGTGTTGTGTCTTGTTGGGCGCGATTTTAGGCGGCTGTAGGAAAACTCTCACGTCGGCCGAACGGCCAGGCATGGCCATGCCGTCCGGGCCTCAGCGCGGCCGCACGGCGCGCCGGCGCAGCAGCGCAGCCGTGCCCAGCGCCACGGCCATGACCAGCAGCGACACGACGGTGGTCACCGTCCCCAGCGCATAGATGGAAGGCGTCGTGACGGTCGAGGTCAGGCCCTGCAGTTCAAGCGGCAGCGTGTTGACGTCGCCGATGGCCTGCGAGGTGCGGGCGATCTCGTCCCACGACAGCGTGAAGCCGAACATGCCGATGCCCACGATCGACGGGCCGATCAGCGGCAGCACCACGAAGCGGAAGGTCTGCCACGGCGTGGCGCCGAGGTCGCGCGCGGCTTCCTCGAAGGCCGGGTTGAAGCGGTTGAACACCGCGAACATGATGAGCAGGCCGAAGGGCAGGGTCCAGGTCAGGTGCGCGCCGAGCGCGGAACTGAACAGGCCGAGCGCGGTGCCGTAGCCTTCGAGCAGCGTGGTGGCGTCCACCGCCGTGAGCACGCTCTTGATGCCGGTGTCGAGCAGCCGGAACTGCAGGCCGATACCGAGCGAGATGATGATCGACGGCATGATCAGGCTTGCCACCGTGACGAAGAACAGGGCGTTGCTGCCCGCGAGCTTCTTGCGGAACGCGAGCCCGGCCAGCACCGACAGCACCACGGTGAAGCCCATGACCACCGCGCCCAGCGCCAGCGAACGTCGGAAGGCCGCGCCGATGTCGACGGTGCCCAGGCCCTCGGCCAGCTTGTGGAACCAGTGCAGCGAGACGCCGCGCAGCGGAAATGTCAGCCCGCCTTCGGGGCCCTGGAAGCTCAGGATGAAGATCGTGATCATCGGGCCGTAGAGGAACAGCACGAACAGGCTGAATACCGTGGCCAGGGGCCAGAAGCCGGGGGCGCGTTGTTCTCCGATGCGTTGGGTCATTTGTGTTTTTCCTTCAGGGCGTGTGCCGAGAACATCGGGTACTCCCCTCCGCGAATGTCCCCCGCCTTCGGCTCCTCCTTTATTTCGCTGCGGGGAGCACCCGATGCTCTCGGCACCGGGCACGCTGTTGGTTTGCGGCCGATCAACCAGCGCTGCGAATAACGCTCACGCCGATGGGGTGCCTTGCGCAGCGAAATCAAGGAGGAGCCCGAAGGGCGGGGGACATTCGCTTCGCCGCGTACCCCGTCGGCGGGAGCGCGCCCTGAACAGCGCACAACGCGGCGAGCAGAAAAACAAGGTCCCATTCAGAGCTCCTTGCGAATATCGACGAGCCGGGTGAGACCCCAGATGATCATCAGCACCACCGCCAGCAGGATCATCGCGTTGGCCGCGGCCAGAGGAAACTGCAGGTAGGAGGTCTGCACCTGGATGATCTTGCCGATCGATGCGATCTGCTGCCCGCCCATCACGCCGATGGTGACGAAGTCGCCCATCACGATCGTGATGACGAAGATCGAGCCGATCAAAATGCCGGTGCGCGACAGCGGCACCACCACGTTCCAGAGCGTCTGCCAGCCCGAGGCGCCCGCGTCGCTGGCCGCTTCGAGCAGCGAGCGGTCGATGCGCATCATGCTGTTGAAGATCGGCACGATCATGAACATCGTGTAGAGATGCACGAAGGCGAGCACCACCGAGAAATTGGAGAACAGCAGCCACTCGACCGGCTGGTTGACGACGCCCAGGCCCATCAGCGCCTGGTTCACCAGCCCGTTGCGGCCCAGGAGCGGCACCCACGAGATCATGCGGATCACGTTGGAAGTCCAGAAGGGCACCGTGCACAGCACGAACAGCGCCGTCTGCATGCCCGGCGATCGCACGTGGAACGCGAGAAAGTAGGCCACCGAAAAACCGAGCAGCAGCGTGATGCCCCACACCAGCAGGCAGAACTTGAAGGTGCTCAGATAGGTGTTGAGCGTGACGCACAGGTCGCCGTTGTCGGTCAGATGCGAACAGCCCTCGAACAGGCTCAGGTAGTTGCGCAGCGTGACGGCCGGGATCAGCTCGTACTCATTGAAGTTCCACAGGCTGACCATTGCGACCAGCGCCAGCGGAACCAAAAAGAACAGCAGGAACACCAGCGCGAACGGCGCGGCCTGCCACCACGCTTTCACGGCGTGAACGGACGGGCTGGGCGCGTGGGCGCTGGCGGTGGGGGCGCTCACGAGGTCAGGCCGCGACGAACTCGTTCCACTTTCTGACCATGTACTCGTTCTCGTCCATGACGGCGTTCCAGCAGGCAATGCCGCCCATGCGCTGCTCGTAGCTGCCGCCGTCGCGCACCGCGCCGGCCTTCGCCAGCAGGTCGCCGTTCGGGCCCTTGATGTCTTGCGTGGCGGCCTTGCCTTCCATCCAGTAGGCCCATTCGTAGGCTTCCATCCTGGCCTTGGCGGTGTCGAGCACGGCGCTGTAGTAGCCCTGGCGGTTCAGGTAGGCGCCGGCCCAGCCGTCGAGGAACCAGTTGATGAATTCATAAGCGCCGTCGAGCTTCTTGCCCGAGAGCGTGGCCGGCAGGCCGAAGCCGGCGGCCCAGGCGCGGTAGCCTTCCTTGAGCGGCTGGAAGTTGCAGGCGATGCCCTTGGTGCGCACGGCAGTGACGGCCGGCGACCACATCGACTGGATCACCACCTCGCCCGAAGCCATCAGGTTGACCGACTCGTTGAAGTCCTTCCACAGCGCGCGGAACTGGCCGGCCTTCTTGGCTTCGATCAGGGTCTTGATCGTGAGGTCGATCTCGGCCTTGGTCATGTTGCCCTTGTCCTTGTACTTGTGGATGCCCTTGGCCTCCACCACCATCGCCGCGTCCATGATGCCGATCGACGGAATGTTCAGGATTGCGGCCTTGCCCTTGAACTCGGGGTTCAGCAGTTCGGCCCAGGAGCCGATGGGCCGCTTGATCAGGTCGGGACGGATGCCCAGCGTGTCGGCGTTGTAGACCGTGGGAATGAGCGACATGAACTGTGTCGGCGCAGTCGCGAACTTCTTGGACTTCTCGCCTTCGAGATAGATCACCTTCTTGGGCGCGGTGCCCTGGTCGCCCACGGCCTTGCCGGCGACTTCGCCCTTGGTGAAGAGCGTGGTGATCTTGTCCGCGTTCTTGATCTTCTTCGTGTCGATGCCCTTCAGGTTGCCGGTGGGCACGATCTTCTTGAGCGAGAAGAACTCGGTGTCGATCAGGTCGAAGCTGTTGGGCGCGGTGACGGCGCGCTTGGTCACGTCGTCGGTGGTCACGGCCACGTACTGGATCTCGATGCCGGTGTCGGCCTTGAACTTCTCGGCGATGGCCTTGTCCTGGTTCACCGCCGTGCCCAGGTAGCGCAGCACGATCTTTTCCTGCGCATGCACGAAGGGCGCGATGCCCGTGGCCAGGATGCCGGCGGTGCCTTGCAGCAGGGTGCGGCGCTGGAGGCCGGTGGACGAGTCGATGGGGTCGGTCATGGAAGAGTCTCCGTGGAAAAAATCAGGGGAAGGGACGTGAAGGGCAAACGCGAATGCAGGCAATGCACCAACGGCCGCGCCCTCACAGCGGCATGCTCGCGAGCGCGGCCAGGTCGTCGCGCGCGAGGCTGCTGCTGTTGCCGGCCGGTTCCGGCGCACGCTCGGCGGGTGGCTTGGCGCCGGGGCCGAGCACGCGTGCATCGGCCTCGGCCCAGGACAGGCGCACCGCATCGCCAGGCGCATGCGGACTCGCAAGAAAGGCGGCCTCGCCCAGCAGCACCGAGACGCTGCCGCGGCCGGGCGCGGCGTCCTGCAGCGCGAGGCCGAGCAGCACGTAAGTGCCCTGGTACTCGACGTCGGTGACCGTGGCGGCAAGGCCGCCGCTCGCATCGCCACGGGCGATCTTCATGTGGTCGTTGCGCACGGCGACCGGGCCGGCGGGCGTGTCGAACACGTTGTGGCCGCCCATGAAGCGCGCCACGAACTCGGTCGCCGGATGGTTGTAGACCTGGTGCGGCGAGCCGACCTGCTCGATCACGCCGTGGTTCATGACCACCATGGTGTCGGCCAATGCCATCGCTTCTTCCTGCGAGTGCGTGACGTGGACGAAGGTCAGCCCCAGTTCCTTCTGCCAGCGCCGCAGCTCGGCGCGCATCTGGATGCGCAGGAACGGATCGAGCGCCGACAGCGGCTCGTCGAGCAGCAGTACGCGCGGTTCGGTGATGAGCGCACGCGCGAGCGCCACGCGCTGCTGCTGGCCGCCGGAGAGTTCGCCGGGCTTGCGCCCGGCCAGGTGGCCCATCGCCACGCGCTCGAGCAGCTCGCGCGCGCGCTGCTGGCGCTCGGCCTTGCCGACGCCCTTCATCTTGAGGCTGAAGGCCACGTTGTCGAGCGCCGAAAGATGCGGGAACAGCGCGAAGCTCTGGAACATCATCGCGGTGCCGCGCGCGGCCGCGGGCAGGTTGGTGATGTTGCGGTTGTCCAGCAGGATGTCGCCGCTCGTGACCGACTCGTGGCCCGCGATCATGCGCAGCGTGGTGCTCTTGCCGCAGCCCGACGGGCCCAGCAGGCAGCAGTAGCTGCCGCTCGCGATGCGCAGGTCGATCCGGTCGACGGCGGCGGGCGTGCCCGCGGCATAGCGCTTGCTGAGCGCGACGACCTCGACGGCGGCGGGCGGGGGCGCGATGGCGGCGGTCATCGATGGGCCCCGGGTGCGGGAAATGATCGGAAGGCGAGCATGCTGGCGTTAAGCACGCTCCATGCCACGTTGGCGGTTCAAGGGCCCATGGCCCCGCCGCGAAATCCCCGGAAGCCTAGGTGCCGAAGCGGTTCGCGTCGGCCGGCAGCGCCGCCGCGGCCAATCCGCGCAGCACGTCGCCCACCACGATCACCGCGGGGCTCGCGATGCCGGCTTCGGCAATGCCGGCCTGCAGCCTGTCGAGCGTGGTCGCAACGTGGCGCTGGTGCGGCAGGCTCGCGTGCTGCACCACGGCCACGGGCGTGTCGCCGGGCAGGCCGTGCAGCAGTTCGCGTTCGATGTGGCCGGCGCCCGCCACGCCCATGTAGATCACGAGCGTGAGCCGCGCGCTGTGCGCGGTGGCGGCCAGGGCGCGCCAGTCGGTCGGATCTTCGGCCGCGCCGGCGCCCGTCTTGGCGTGGCCCGTGACGAACACCACGCCCTGCGCATGGTCGCGGTGGGTCAGCGGCACGCCCAGCGAGGTGACGGCCGCGAGGCCGGCCGTGATGCCGTTGACCACCGTGCATTCGATGCCGGCTTCGCGCAGGTGCTCGACCTCTTCGCCGCCACGGCCGAAGATGAAGGGGTCGCCGCCCTTGAGGCGGACCACGGTTTCGCCTTCGCGCACCGCGGTGATCATGAGCCGTTCGATGAAGGCCTGCGGCGTGCTCTTGCAGCCGCCGCGCTTGCCCACGTGCACGATGCGCGCATCGGGCCGCGCATACGACGCCAGGATGCTCTCGCTCACGAGGTCGTCCACCAGCAGCACGGTCGCGGCCTGGATCGCCTTGACGGCCTTGATGGTGAGCAGTTCGGGGTCGCCGGGGCCGGCGCCCACCAGCGTGCAGCTTCCGGCGGCGGATGAAGAAGTGGCTTTGGTCATGCGTGGGATGCCAGTTGCGTGATGTGCCTCACCTGCGTGGCGATGGCTTCAGGCACGGGAAGCTCGCCATTCAGTACGCGCCGCGTGTATTCGGCCGTGGTCGCGACGTCGATCTCCTTCGGCAGGCCCGGCACTTCGCTTGCCGTGCCGCTTTCCTGGGCCTGCAGTTCGCTGCGCACGCCGCGCACGAAGCCGTCGATCTGCGCGGTGCGGCGCGGGTCTGAAACGACCTCGCCCTCCAGGCCGCGCGAGAGCAGGGCGGTCATGCCCATGAGCTCGAAGGTCTCGCCCATGGTGCGCGCGTATTCCGGATGCGTGTAGCTAGCCACGACCACGCAGGGGCCGGTGGTTGGCTGCATCAGCTTGACCACGCTGTGGCCGGGGTTGCGCAGGCCGACCACGCGGCGCACGTCGAGCAGCCGCTTGAGCGCGGGGTTGAGCAGTTCGGTCGGCGCAAAGCCCACCTCGCCGGACGGGATTTTCCGGATCGCCGAAAGCGCGGGCACGTCCAGGGCCTCCAGCACGTTCGACGCCAGCACGCGCGAGGTCTCGGTGGCGCTGCCGTGCACCAGCACCGGCAGGCCTTCGCGGGCCAGCAGCAGCGCCAGCAACGGCGTGAGCACCGGCAGCCGGCGCGCGCCGTTGTAGCTCGGCAGCACGATGAGCGGGCGGTCGGCGGCGGGCAGGTGGTTGAGCCGCGCATGGGTGGCATCGAGGAAGCCGGCCATCTCCTCGGGCGTTTCGCCCTTGATGCGCATGGCAAGGCAAAAGCCGCCGATCTCCAGGTCGGTGACGGTGCCGTCCAGCACCTGGCCGAACAGGTCCGTGGCCTGTTCGCGCGTGAGCGGCTTGGCGCCTCGCGCGCCGCGGCCGATTTCCTTGATGTATTGGCTGATTCCCATGGGTGCGCCGATTGTCCCGCAATGCTTATGCCGGAATGCAAGTCGGCTTATGCACCCTCGGCCACGGTCTCGGCGGGCGTTGCGCGCACCATGCGCTTGAGTTCGGGCAGGCAGGAGCCGCAGTTGGTGCCGCATTTCAGCGCACCCTGCAGCGCGGCCAGGCGTTCGTCGGGCGTGCCGGTGCAGCGGCCCAGCTCGGCCTGGATCGCCAGATCGGTCACGTTGAAGCAGGTGCAGACCGGATGTCCGCGCGATTGCACCGCCACCGGCGCGCGCGCGCCCGGCGACAGCAGCAGCCGGCCGTAGCTCTGCGCCGGAATCTCCTCACGCAGCAGGGTGCCGATCCAGGCTTCGGCGCTGGTGTCGCCGCCCAGCAGGAAGGCTTCGAGGCCGGCGTTGCCGTCGGCGCGCCGCAGCAGCCGCGCCACGCGGCGCTGGCCGCGCCGGCGGTCGGCGTAGCGCAGGGCATCGCTGCCGCGCAGGCCGAGCAGGCCTTCGATGCGGTCGATGGTTTCGTCGGCCGGCGCATCGTGCGCGGCGGCGCGGAACAGGATGCCGCTGCGCTCCTCGCCAGGCGTGTTGCCCGAGAACGGCACGCAGGTGGCAAACGGAAACATCGCCATCATCGGCTTGAGCGCCTGGTGCGCGGCCAGCGCGGCGTCGGGCGGCAGCCAGGCCATGGCCAGCAGCGACCACGGCAGCTCGGCCTTGAGGATCTTGACCGGAGTGTGCTTGAGCTCGGGCTGCTTCGAGGTGGGGCAGTAGGCCGAAGTGGTCAGCGCATTGATGCCGGCCAGCGGCGTGCCGGTCGACGAGCAGCCGCTCAGGTATTCCTCGCCCCAGTGCATGGCGACGAAGGCCTGGCTCAGGCCGATCTCGGCGCTGGCCTGCACAGGCAGCAGGATCGAGCCGCGCTTGGAGGTCAGGTGCACGAGGTCGCCGTCCTTCAGCTGGCGGCGCGCCATGTCCTGCGCATTCATCTGCACGAGCGGCTCGGCCACGTGGCCGAACAGGCGGCCGACGGTGCCGGTGCGGCTCATGCCGTGCCACTGGTCGCGCAGGCGCCCCGTGTTGAGCGAGAACGGATAGCGCGCCTCGCGCGCCTCGGCCACCGGCTTGTAGACCGTGTCGACGAAGCGCGCGCGGCCGTCCGGCGTGGGGAAGACGCCGTCTTGATAGAGGCGTGCGCGGCCGGTGGCTTCGCCTTCCTTCAGCGGCCATTGCTGCGGCCCCGCGCGGTCGAGCATCGCGTAGCTCATGCCGGTGATGTCGAGGTCGCGCCCGCGCGTGGATTCGCGGTGCTCGTTCCACACCCGTTCGGCGCTGTCATAGGGAAACAGCGTGGTGCTGCGGCCGAGCCGCTGTTCGAGCCGGCGCGCGAAGTCCACGGCAATCGACCAGTCGTGCCGCGCCTCGCCGGGCGCCGCCACCGCGGGGCGCACGCGCGAGATACGGCGTTCGCTGTTGGTCACGGTGCCTTCCTTTTCGCCCCAGGTGGTGGCGGGCAGCAGCAGGTCGGCGAAGGCGCAGGTGGCGGTGGTCGAAAAAGCCTCCTGCACCACCACGAATTCGGCGCGCTCGAGGCCGCGGCGCACCGTGGCCTGGTCGGGCATCGACTGCGCGGGGTTGGTGCAGGCGATCCACAGCGCGCGGATCTCGCCGTCGGCCGCGGCCTGGAACATCTCGACCGCGGTCTTGCCGGGCTTTTCGGGCACGGAGGGCACGTTCCACAGCGCCGCCACTTCGGCCCGGTGCGCGGGATTGGCCAGGTCGCGGTGCGCGCTCAGCAGGTTGGCCAGGCCGCCCACTTCGCGCCCGCCCATCGCATTGGGCTGGCCGGTCAGCGAGAACGGGCCGGCACCGGGCTTGCCGATCTGGCCGGTGGCAAGGTGCAGGTTGATCAGCGCCGCATTTTTCGCGGTGCCGCTCGACGACTGGTTGAGGCCCTGGCAGTAGAGGCTCAGCGTGGCGGCGGAGGTGGCGAACAGGCGCGCCGCGGCGAGCAGGTCGTCCTTCGAGATGCCGCAGATCTGCGCCACCTTGTCGGGCGTGCATTCGCGCACCGTGGTCTTCAGCGCATCGAAGCCGCTGGTGTGGGCCGCGATGTAGCCGTTGTCGGTCCAGCCCTCCCACAGCATCAGGTGCAGCATGCCATTGAACAGCATGACGTCGGTGCCGGGCTGGATCGGCAGGAACAGGTCGGCGATTTCCACCGTGTCGGTGCGGCGCGGATCGGCCACGATGATCTTCAGCCCGGGGTTCGCGGCCTTCGCATCCTCGATGCGGCGAAACAGGATGGGGTGCGCCCACGCGGCATTGCTGCCCACGATGAAAAGGCATTGCGCATGCTTGAGGTCGTCATAGCAGGCCGGCGGCGCGTCGGCACCCAGCGTCTGCTTGTAGCCGGCCACCGCGCTGCTCATGCACAGGCGCGAGTTGGTGTCGATGTTGTTGGTGCCGATCAGGCCCTTGGCGAGCTTGTTGAAGACGTAGTAGTCCTCGGTGAGCAGCTGGCCCGAGACATAGAAGCCCACGGCGTCGGGGCCGTGGGCGCGGATGACCTGGGCGAACTTGTCGACCGCCGTGTCGAGCGCGCCGTTCCAGCCGATGGCTTCGGGCGTGGCGCCGCGCTCGGCGCGCCGCATCGGCTGCAGCAGCCGGGTCTGGCGCGTGACCGTGGCCGTGGCCGTCAGATGCAGCGTCGAGCCCTTGGTGCACAGGCGCCCGAAGTTGGCCGGATGGTCCGGGTCGCCGCGCACGCCGGTGATCTGCGCGCCATCGGATTCGATGACAACGCCGCAGCCGACGCCGCAATAGGGGCAAGTGGAGCGAGTCTCAGCCATGGATCGATGCCTCGGTTTCGCGCCTAGCTGCCGTGCGGCGCCTGCACGTCGAAGCTCTCGTCGCCCAGCTTGCCGGCCGTTGCGGCACCTGGGCCGGCGCGCGGCGGCGCCAGGTCGAGCGCGTGCGTCTTCAGTTCGACGATGTTCATCATGACCTGGTCATCCTCAAGCCTCACCGCAAACTTGGGCGTGCACCCCTCATCGGGCGACTTGGCGCAGCCGTCATCGAGCCCGATGGCCCAGTTGTGCAGCGGGCAGGCCACGCTGGTGCCGAACACGATGCCCTGGCTCAAGGGCCCGCCCTTGTGCGGGCAGCGGTCCAGCAGCGCGAACACCTGGTCCTCGGCATTGCGGAACACCGCCACATCCACCCCCACCGGCCGCGCCACGCGGCGCGCCCCCAGCACCGGGATGTCCTCGACGCGGCAGATCACCTGCCATTCGTTGGGGTTGTTGGTGGTGGTGTTGTTGCTGTTGTTGCTCATGGGTTGTTTCTCCTTGCCGTTCAGGCCGCCTGGGTCGCGTTGTCATCCACCACCGCCACCGGCGTGAACTGCCGCACATCCACCTGCGCCTGGCTCGACGCGAACCACGGATCCGGCTCGCCATCGAGTGCGAACTGCAGCCGCTCCCACAGCGCCTTGCGGCCTTCCGTGTCTTCGAGGATCTTCTTCTTCACATAGTCCAGCCCGACCCGCCCGATGTAGTGCACCGTGCGCTCCAGGTACCAGCCTTCCTCGCGGTACAGCTGCAGGAAGGCGCCCGAATATTCCATCACCTCCTCGGCCGTCTTCACCTTCACCAGGAACTGCGCCACCTCGGTCTTGATGCCGCCGTTGCCCCCCACATACAGCTCCCAGCCCGAATCCACCCCGATCACCCCCACGTCCTTGATCCCGGCCTCGGCGCAGTTGCGCGGACACCCCGAGACCGCCAGCTTGACCTTGTGCGGCGAATACATCGCCCAGAGCGCGCGCTCCAGGTCCTTGCCCATCTGGGTCGAATCCTGCGTGCCGAAGCGGCACCACTCGCTGCCCACGCAGGTCTTCACCGTGCGCAGGCTCTTGGCATAGGCAAAGCCCGAGGGCATGCCGATGTCCTTCCACACGCCCTCCAGGTCCTCCTTCTTCACCCCCAGCAGGTCGATGCGCTGGCCGCCCGTGACCTTGACGGTCGGGATCTGGTACTTGTCGGCCGCGTCCGCGATGCGCCGCAGCTCGTCGGGCGTGGTGTGGCCGCCCCACATGCGCGGGATGACCGAGTAGGTGCCGTCCTTCTGGATGTTGGCGTGGCTGCGCTCGTTGATGAAGCGGCTCTGCGGATCGTCCCTGGCCTCCTTGGGCCAGGTGCTGATCAGGTAGTAGTTGACGGCCGGGCGGCAGGTGGCGCAGCCATTGGGCGTGCGCCAGCCCAGGCCGCGGTAGACCGCGTCGTGGCTGAGCCAGTGCTCCTTCTTGATCGCGTCGCGCACGTCCTGGTGGCTCGCGTCGGTGCAGCCGCACACCGCCTTCTTCTTGGGCGTGGCCGAGTAGTCGCCGCCGGCGGTGAACATCAGGATCTGCTCGACCAGCCCGGTGCACGAGCCGCAGCTGGCGCTGGCCTTGGTGTGCTTCTTGACCTCATCGAGCGTGAACAGGCCCTTGTCCTTGATGGCCTTGCAGATGGTGCCCTTGCTCACGCCGTTGCAGCCGCACACCTCGGCCTCGTCGGGCATGCTGGCGGCCTTGCTGTGGCCCTCGTGGCCGGTGTCGCCGATGTTGGATTCGCCGAACATCAGCTTGTCGCGGATGTCGTGCACGCTGCGCCCGTCGCGCAGGAGCTTGAAGTACCAGCTGCCGTCCACCGTGTCGCCGTACAGGCACGCGCCCACCAGCTTGTCGTCCTTGATCACGAGTTTCTTGTAGACCCCGCCGAAGGGGTCGCTCATGACGATCTCCTCGGTGCCTTCGCCCCCCATGAACTCGCCGGCCGAGAACAGGTCGATGCCGGTGACCTTGAGCTTGGTGGAGGTCAGCGACCCCAGGTAGCGCCCGATGCCGAACTGCGCCAGGTGGTTGGCCGCGACCTTGGCCTGCTCGAAGAGGGGGGCGACCAGGCCGTAGGCGATGCCGCGGTGGGCCGCGCATTCACCGACCGAGTAGATGCGCGCATCGGTCACGGTCTGCATCGTGTCGTTGACCACGATGCCGCGGTGGCAGTGCAGGCGCATCTTCTCGGCCAGCTCGGTGTTGGGGCGGATGCCCACGGCCATGACGACCAGGTCGGCGGGCACTTCGGTGCCGTCCTTGAAGCGGATGGCCCGGACCCGGCCGGCCTTGCCGTCCTCGGCGTCGCCCACCAGCTCCTGGGTCTGGGCGCCGATCAGGAACTTCAGGCCGCGGTCCTCCAGCGACTTCTGCAAGAGCTTGCCCGCGACGTCGTCCAGCTGGCGCTCCATCAGCCAGGGCATGACGTGCACCACGGTGACGTCCATGCCGCGCAGCATCAGGCCGTTGGCCGCCTCCAGCCCGAGCAGGCCGCCGCCGATGACGACCGCGCTCTTGTGGGTCTTGGCGGTCTCGATCATGTAGTCGGTGTCGGCGATGTCGCGGTAGGCGATGACGCCCTTCAAGTCGCGGCCGGGCACGGGCAGCATGAAGGGGTTGGAGCCGGTGCACATGAGCAGGCGGTCGTAGGGCGCTTCGGTGCCGTCCTCGGCGCGCACGATGCGCTTGACGCGGTCGACCTCGACCACCTTCTTGCCGGCGTGCAGGGTGATCTTGTTCTCGGCGTACCACTCCCAGCTGTTGAGCACGATCTCGTCGACGGTCTGCTCGCCCGCGAGCACGGGCGACAAGAGGATGCGGTTGTAGTTGGGGTGCGGCTCGGCACCGAAGACGGTGATGTCGTACAGGTCGGGGGCGAGCTTCAACAGCTCCTCCAGCGTGCGCACGCCGGCCATGCCGTTGCCGACCATCACGAGGTTGAGTTTCTTCATCATGGGTGGGGCCTTCCGAAAATCAAGCAAGGGGAAGCGCACGGCGCGCGTGGAAAAGCACATGGAGAATGGCGCCATGAGCTTTGAAGTGGACATCGGCTACAGCAGCCAGCGCGGACCGCGCGACGTGAACGAAGACTTTGCCGGCGCCGTGAACGCGCCGCCGGGCGAAGAGTCGCGCGGGCTCATCGCGGCCATTGCCGACGGCGTGTCCACCGGCGGGCGCGGCCTGGAGGCGGCGCAGACCACCGTCATGGGCCTTTTGGCCGACTACTTCGCGACGCCCGACACCTGGGAGCCGACCGCCGCGCTCGACCGCCTGGTCGCCGCGCAGAACGCCTGGCTCGCCGACCACAACCGGCGGCGGCAGGGCGGCGCCACCGCGCTCACCACTTTGACGGCGCTGGTGCTGCACGGCCAGAGCTACACGCTCGCGCATGTGGGCGACACGCGCGCCTGGCGCGTGCGCGCCGGCGGCGAGCCGGCCATGCCGCTGACCCAGGACCACGCCTTCGAGCATCCCGACATGCGCAGCCGCCTGACGCGCGCCATCGGCCTGGACGACCAGGTGCGCGTCGACTATGCGCAGGGCGACGTGCGTGTGGGCGACTGCTTCGTGCTCACCACCGACGGCGTGCACGGCGTGCTCAAGCCGCAGCGCCTGGCCGTGCTCGCCTTGCAGGGCAGTGCCGAGGAAGCGAGCGAGGCGCTGGTGCGCGCGGCGCTCGACGCCGGCACGCGCGACAACGCGACCGCGCTGGTCATCCGCGTCGTCGGCCTCGATGTGCGGCAGCTGGACGACGAGCTCGGCGACGGCCGCCGCCTGGCACCGCCGCCCTTCTTGAAGGTGGGCGACGCGCTCGACGGCTACGTCGTCACCGCGCTGGTGGCCGACACCGGCGTGCACCTGCTGTACCAGGCGCGCAATACGGCCACGCGCGAACTGGTGGCGCTCAAGACGCTGCATCCCTCGCGCGCCAGCGACCCGCAGGAGCGCGCGATGCTCGCGCACGAAGCCTGGCTGGGCCAGCGCGTGGGCAACAGCGGATTCGTGCGCGTGCACGAGCGCGCCGAGAACGCCAGCGCGCTCTACATCGTGTTCGACTGGCACGGCGGGCGCACGCTGGAGCAGATGCGCAAGGCTGGCGCGCGCGGCGCGGTGGCCGAGGTGGTTGCCGCGGCCATCGAGCTGACCAAGGCCCTGGGCCGGCTGCATCGCCATGGCGTGGTGCATCGCGACATCAAGCCCGGCAACCTGCACCTGGGCGACGACGGCCGCTGGCGCATCCTCGACCTGGGCGTGGCGCTGTCGGGCCGCGAAGGCGCGGCCCAGCGGGAACTGCATGCCGGCACGCCGAGCTACATCAACCCGGAGCAGTGGGAGGGTGCCGAAGCCGACACCGCGAGCGACCTGTTCGCGCTCGGCGTCACGCTGTACCAGTGGCTCGGCGGCCACCTGCCCTACGGCGAGATCGAGCCTTACCAGGTGGCGCGCTACCGGCGCGATCCGGCCGCGCTCTCGCGCCTGCGGCCCGACGTGCCCGTGTGGCTCGACCACCTGGTGCGCAAGGCCGTCGCGCGCGATCCGCGCGAGCGCTTCGAGACCGCCGAGGAAATGCTGCTCGCGCTGGAGCGCGGCGCCTCCCGCCCCGTGAGCGCGCCCGCCGCCACGCCGCTGATCCGCCGCGACCCGGCCGCGCTCTACAAGATCGCGCTGGCCGTGTCGCTGCTGTTCAACGCACTGCTGGTGGTGTGGCTGCTCTTCTTGCCACGGTGAGGACGGGCGGAGGAAGCTCATGGCCGCGCCGTCTTCCTTGGAGGCACGTACTTGGCGTCGGCCGTGTGGGGCGAGGTGCGCGCGCGGCCGCCTTTTTCTGCCCAGGTGCGCGTCCATCGGATCTGCATCACGCGCATGACCCCCAGCATCACCAGCGACAGCGCACCGAAGAACACAAACCCCCAGACGTAGCTGCCCAGGTACTGCTTCGACAGGCCCATGGCGTTGGGCACCAGCCCGCCGCCCAGTGCGCCGATCTCGCCGATCATCGAGCCGGCCACCGCGGTGCTCGTGGGCCAGCGCAGCGGCACCAGCTGGAACAGCGCGCCGTTGCCCGCGCCCAGCGCGGCAAAGCACAGGATCAGCAGCAGCGTGGTGAGCGCGAGCGACGCCGACGAGATGCCCACCAGCACCAGTCCGACGGCCACCACCAGCAGCACCACGGTCAGCGTGTTGACGCCGCCCCAGCGGTCGGAGATCCAGCCGCCGACGATGCGCACCGCGGCGCCCATGAAGGCGGCCAGCATCGTGAGCTGGCCGGCTTGCACCTTGCTCACGCCGAACTGGTCGTAGTAGTAGGAAGGCAGGAAGGTGATGAGCCCGATGAAGCCGCCGAAGGTCACGCCGTAGATCAGGCTGAACACCCAGCCGTCCTTCTCGAACAGGCAGGCGATGTGCTCGCGGAAGCTCGCATGGCTGTCGACGTCGGGCGGCTCCTTGGCGAACACGATCATCACGATCATCGGCACCAGGATCGCGGCAGCCGCCACGGCATACACCGCCTGCCAGCCGAGCCACTGCGCGAGCGGCGGCGCCACCAGCACCGACACCGCCGTGCCCACGTTGCCGGCACCTACAAGGCCCATTGCGAGACCCTTGTGCTGCGGCGGGAACCAGCCCGAGCCCAGCGAGAGCGCAACGCCGAAGCTCGCGCCGGCAATGCCCAGCAGCACGCCCATGGCGAGCAGGTCGTTGAAGCTCTTCACGAAGAAGAAGCCGAACAGCATCGCCACGGCGATCAGCCCCATCTCGACCAGCGTGGCGTTCTTGCGGCCGATGTACTGCGACAGGATGCCGAGCGGAAAGCGCATCAGCGCGCCCGCGATGATCGGCACCGACAGCATCAGGCCCTTCTGCGCGGGCGAGAGGTCGAAGGTCTCGCCGATGAAGGGCGCCATCGCGCCGTTGAGCACCCAGATGCAGCACGAAAACGAGAAGTACAGGAAGGACGCAAACAGCGTCGGCCCGTGGCCGGAATGCAGAAAGGTCTTGAAGCTGGACATGGCGTTCAATCGTGCGAAATGCCGCGGCGCGGCCTTGCAGGAGCCGTGTCGACGGACGGGGTTGGGGCGGGATGCCGGCAGCGGACGCTGTCGGCGTGGGGGTGCTTCCCGGCACGTGCAGTGCCAGGACGGATGCAGGAGCCTGCAGCCTCACCAAAGCGGTGCTTCGTTACACCGCACCCTGTTCTACGCAAGAGACGTGCCTGCGAAAGCGCGCGGGCCTGGCCTATGCTTGCACTGCTCTGCATCACCTTGCCATGATTTCTCTTCTCGCCGTCCTGCCCAATGAATTCGCCGGCTCCGCGCCTTTGCCGGCCCTGCCGGAGCCGTTGCGGCTGGCGCTGGAGGGAGCGAATGCCAACGTGCTCGGAAGGGCCACCTGCCACACGCTGGTGCAGCAGGTGAGTGCACTTGCACCGCAACAGGCATGGGTCCATTTGCCCGAGCCGGCGGATCAGCTGCCGGAGCTGGTCGAAGCACTGCAGGCCTGGGGCGGCGCGCCGCCTTGCGCGCTGAGCCTGGCCAGTGCGCCGCTGAGCGGAGAACAGCACGAGGCGCTGGCCGCGCTCGGTGTGCATGCCTGGGCGCCCATCGATGCGCTGGACGCCCCGTCGCTCGCGGCACTGCTCGCCCGCGCGCAGGCCCGCTGGCAGCGCGAGGCCGCACTGCGCACCGAGCTCGACGCCCTGCGCACGCGCATGGACGAGCGCAAGTGGGTCGACCGTGCCAAGGGCCTGCTGATGTCGGCACGCGGCATCGGCGAAGACGAGGCCTTCGGCCTGCTGCGCGGTGCCGCGATGCATGCCAACCTGCGGCTGGGCGAGGTGTCGCGCTCCGTGATCGAGGCGGCGCAGTGGGCCGACGCGATCAACCGCGCCGGGCAGCTGCGCATGCTCTCGCAGCGGCTGGTGCGCGTGGCGGCGCAGCTGCTGTCGGGCATCGACGTGCAGCGCGCCCGGGTCCTGCGCACGCAGTCGACCGAACGGGTGCAGCAGAACCTGGATCATCTGGGCACCCTCGAGCTGGGCGCGGCCGGCGTGCTCGCGCTGGGCGAAGTGCAGGCCGCCTGGGAGGGGCTTGCCGGCTCGCTGGCCGCGCGTCCCACGCAGCCGGGGCTGGCCGAGATCGACGCGCGCGGCGAGGCCTTGCTCTTGGCCGCCGAGGCCATGACCGAAGCGCTGGAGGCCTCGGGCGCGCGGCGTGCGCTGCGCATCGTCAACATCTGCGGGCGCCAGCGCATGCGCGCGCAGCGCCTCGCGAAGGACGCATTGCTTGCATCGACCATCGCGGCGGAGGCGTCGCGCGAGCGGCTGCTGCCGACCATGAACGAATTCGAAGCCGCGCTGCTGGAGCTGGAGCGCGCGCCCCTCAGTTCACCCGAAATCCGCGCCGCGCTGGCGGCCGCGCGAGATGAATGGCTGCGCCTGGTCGGCGGCGTGCAGGCGCAGGCCAGCCCCGAAGGCCGCGCGACGCTGGTGCGTTCGAGCGAGGCGCTCGTCGACACCTTCGAGCGCCTCACCGCCTGGTACGAGCACAGCCTGCAGGTCATCATGTCCTGAGCCTGGCTCACCCCCAGTCTGCGCGCACTTCGTGTCGCTTCGCCAACCCCCTCACCGGGGGCAACACCAGCGGCCCGGCGAAGCCGGTTCCGCGGTGTTCCACGAAGGGGAGACATCGCATCTTCCGCCTTGCGCGCCGCCTCAGGCTGCGACTTTCTCCACGTGCGCCTGGCGCGTGTAGAGGAAATCGATCACCGCCTTGCGGGCGTGAACGTAGGCCGGGTCTTCGGCCAGTTCGACACGGTTGCGTGGACGCGCGATGTCGACCTGCAGCACCTCGCCGATGGTGGCGGCCGGGCCGTTGGTGAGCATCACGATGCGGTCGGAGAGCAGCACCGCCTCGTCGACGTCGTGCGTGACCATGACGACGGTGCTCTGCGTCTTCTGCACGATGGCGAGCAGCTCGTCCTGCAGCTTGGCGCGCGTGAGTGCGTCGAGGGCGCCGAAGGGCTCGTCCATCAGCAGCACCTTGGGCTCCATCGACAGCGCGCGTGCAATGCCCACGCGCTGCTTCATGCCACCGGAGATTTCGCCGGGGCGCTTCTGCGCGGCGGCCGAGAGGCCGACCATCGCAAGCGCCGCATCGGTGCGCGCGCGCAGCTGCGCCTTGCCTTCGGTGGCGGCAAAGACGCGTTCGACGGCCAGGTACACGTTCTCGAAGCAGGTGAGCCAGGGCAGCAGCGAGTGGTTCTGGAACACCACCGCGCGCTCCGGGCCCGGGCCCTTGATTTCCCTGTTCGCGCACAGCAGCACGCCCTGCGTCGGCGTGGTCAGGCCCGCCATGAGGTTCAGCAGCGTCGACTTGCCGCAGCCCGAATGGCCGATCAGCGTGACGAACTCGCCCTTGGCCACGTTCAGGTTGACGCCCTGCAGCGCGAGGAAGCTGCCCTTGGCGGTCTTGAAGCGCTGCTCGACGCCGTGGATCTCGATGTACTTGGAATCATCGTTCATGACTTCACCTCTTCGAACGTGAATGCAGTGGCAAGCTTGATGAGCGCGAACTCCAGCACCAGGCCGACGATGCCGATCACGAAGATCGCGATGATGATGTTGGCGACGTTGAGGTTGTTCCACTCGTCCCACACCCAGAAGCCGATGCCGACGCCGCCGGTCAGCATTTCGGCTGCCACGATCACGAGCCAGGCGGTGCCCACGGCCAGCCGCACGCCGGTCAGCATGTAGGGCAGCACGGCGGGAAGCAGGATCTTCGTGAAGATCTTCCACTCCGACAGGTTCAGCACCTTGGCCACGTTCATGTAGTCGCTCGGCACGCGCTGCACGCCGACCGCGGTGTTGATCACCATCGGCCAGATCGAGCAGATGAAGATGGTCCAGATGGCCGCCGGGTTGGCGCCCTTGAAGACGAGCAGGCCGATCGGCAGCCAGGCGAGCGGCGACACCGGGCGCAGCAGGCTGATCAGCGGATTGAACATGCGCGAAAGGAACTCGAAGCGCCCGATCGCAAAGCCCGCCGGAATGCCGACCGCCGCCGCCAGCCCGAAGCCCAGCGCCACGCGCTGCAGCGACGAAAGCACGTTCCAGCCCACGCCCTGGTCGTTCGGGCCCTTGCTGTAGAACGGGTCGCTGAAGACCGTGAGCGCCTGCTGCCAGGTGGCCAGCGGCGACGGAAAGCCGGTGGTGCTCTTCATGGCCACCAGTTCCCAGACCAGCACCAGCAGGCCGAAGCCCGCGAGTGGCGGCAGCACGCGCATCCAGAAGGCGCGCAGGTCGATGGACGTGCGTTGTTTTTGCTCCCTCTCCTTTTTGGGAAGGGGGGCGGGGTAAGGGGCAGCTTCGGAGCGGGCCGCAGCCTCGCTCCGGCCTTCTCCCGCACGCGGGAGTGGGAGAGATGCGTCCATCGGCGAATGAAATACGGCGCTGACCATGATGTGCTTCTCCTCAGACATGCAGCTTGAAAGAATCGGCGTACTTCTTCGGATCCTTGCCATCCCACAACGTGCCGTCGAACAGCTTGCTGCTGCGCATCACGTCCTTTGGCACGGGGGTCTGCGTGGCGGCGGCGGCCTGCTTGTAGATGTCGATGCGGTTGATCTCGGTGGCCACCTTCAGGTAGTCCGGGTGCTCCTTCAGCAAGCCCCAGCGCTTGTGCTGCGTGAGGAACCACATGCCGTCCGACAGGTAGGGGAAGCTCACGGCGCCGCCGTTGTAGAACTTCATGTGGTTGGGGTCGTCCCAGCTCTTGCCCATGCCGTTGACGTAGCGCCCCAGGATGCGCTGGTTGATCGCGTCCACGCTGGTGTTGACGTAGCTCTTGTCAGCGATGGTTTCGGCCATCTTGTTCTTGTTCTGCAGGCCGGCGTCGATCCACTTGCCGGCCTCGATGATGGCCGCGGTGACGGCGCGCGCGGTGTTGGGGTACTTCTTGACGAAGTCGCCCGTGGTGCCGAGCACTTTCTCCGGGTGGTCCTTCCAGATGTCCTGCGTCGTGATGGCCGTCACGCCAATGCCGTCCATGATCGCGCGCTGGCCCCAGGGCTCGCCCACGCAGTAGCCGTCCATGTTGCCCACGCGCATGTTGGCCACCATCTGCGGAGGCGGCACCGTGATGTTCTTGACGTCCTTGAAGGGGTCGATGCCGGCCGATGCGAGCCAGTAGTAGAGCCACATCGCATGCGTGCCCGTGGGGAAGGTGTGGGCGAAGGTGTATTCGCGCTTCTCGGCCGCGATCATCTTGGCGAGCGAGGCCGCATCCACGGCGCCCTTGTCCGCGAGCTTCTTCGACAGCGTGATCGCCTGGCCGTTGTTGTTGAGGGTCATGAGCACGGCCATGTCCTTCTTGGGGCCGCTCAGGCCCAGGTGCACGCCGTAGACAAGGCCGTAGAGCACGTGCGCCATGTCCAGGTCGCCGTTGACCAGCTTGTCGCGCACGCCAGCCCAGCTGGCTTCCTTGCTGGGCACGATCTTCACGCCGTACTTCTTGTCGATGCCCAGCACCGAGGCCATCACCACGCTGGCGCAGTCGGTCAGCGGGATGAAGCCGATCTTCACTTCCTCCTTCTCGGGCTTGTCGGAGCCCTGGGCCCAGACGGCGGCGCGCAGCGCGGGATCGATGGCCACGGCGCCAATGGCGGCGGCTTGCAGTACGCGGCGGCGGCTGAGGCGGGTTGTCAGCGGGTCGGTCATGTGGCGGGCTCCGGTGAATGAAGGAAGAAGAACGAACAAAAGCAGAAAACAAAAAAGGCGTCCGCACCGCGCAGGGGCTGCTCGAAAACGAGCCCTTGCGGGATGGGGACGCCTTTGTCCGGTTTCGGTGGACGACACCCGCCGTTGGGTGCCGCCTGCCTGGGACCCGAGGGTCCATGTACTACTTCAGCAAACTACATGCCAGCTTTCATGGCTGCCGATTGCTATCGAATCGGCAGCAGGAGAGCGGTTGCCGGCGTATCCGAAACGGCTGCAAGGCGGAAATCCTGATCCATGCACGGTTGTTGTGCGCTGCACCAATTCGAACGCTTTTCGGGCGGCGGCTCAGCGCCGGGGCGCTGCATCGAGCGGCAGGTAGTCGGCCATGGCGAGCATCGACTCGGCCACGTCGACGAGGCGGCGCTTCTGGTTCATGGCCGTCTGGAGCAGCATCTTGTGCGCCTCGTTCTCGCTCATGCGGCGGTGCGCCATCAGGAGGCCCTTGGCGCGTTCGACCAGCTTGCGCTCGTTGAGCGAGGCACGCACGGTCTCGAGCTCGTCGCTCATGGCCTGCAGGCGGCGCGACTGCTCCTGGACCATGTCGAGCACCGAGCGCTCGAGATGGCGCCCGTACTGCGCGGGCTCCGTGGCCCGGGTGTCGGCATCGTCGAAGAACACCGCGCCCTCGGGCTGCGGCGCCAGGTTGCCGAGCACCTCTTGGTATTTCTGAAGTTCGCCGCGCGCCTGCGCGGTCTTGCGGGCGCAGAGCTCGCGCAGGTCGGCGGCGAGCCGGTGTTCGACGGTCTTCATTGCGTCGATGCGGCGCGTGCACCAGTCGAACCAGGCCTGGCTCAGCCGGGCGTCGGGAACGCACGCCGAGGACGCCTGGGGCGGGCTCACGCTCATGCGGCGCTGGCGCTCGATCTCGGCCATGACGGCATCGGACTGGCTTTGGTGCCAGAGCGCCAGCACGCCGCTGCTCGAAAAATCGGTAAAGACCTGGAAGCAGCGCTCCTGCAGTTCGATGAGGTGCAGCCATTGCTGGCGCTGCGCCTCGTCGCTGCGCCCCAGTGCCAGCGACGCGGCGCCAAAGGCGCGCTCCTGGCCGGCAAATTCTTTGCCCTGCATGAAGTTGAACATCGCCACCAGCAGGCGCGAGATTTCGGGGTCGGTGGCGCCGTCGGCCGCTTCGAACACCACCGCCAGCAGGCCGGCAACCAGCTTCGCGAACGCGGCGGTGGCCTGCGCAGGCGTCAGCTCGAGCGCGCCGATGCGCCGGCGCAGGGCGGGCAGGCCGTCGAGCCCCGGAAGCACCCAGGCAATGCGGCTGAAGAGGCGGGCGCTGTTGCCTGCGGTGGCGCCGGGGTGCGCTTCGGTCTCGAGCTGGTCGAATCCGGCGCGCACCTCCTGCTCGAGCGCCAGGCATTCGGCGATCTGCGGATCGCGCTGTTCGGCGAAGCGGCCGCCGCGCGAGGCGAGGAACACGTTGGACATGCCGCGCTCCCGCTGCAGCGCATGGACGAGCCGCGCGATCAGGCCGACCAGGTCGCTGGTGCGCGCGAGCTGGTCCAGCTCGTCGATTTCGCACTTTCTGGCGGCGATCAGAAAACTCAGTCCGGATTTCATGGTGGGGGAGGGGAAGCAAAAGGCTTGCTGCAACATCCGTGCCGCACGGGCATTCCTCGCCGCCTACACTCCCGGGCATGCTTCTCCTGGGAATCGAATCATCCTGCGACGAAACCGGCGTGGCGCTGGTGGAAACGCATGGCAGCGCGCTGCCGCAGCTGCGCTCGCATGCGCTGCACAGCCAGATCGCCATGCACCAGGCCTATGGCGGCGTGGTGCCCGAGCTGGCCAGCCGCGACCACATCCGCCGCGTGCTGCCCCTGACCGAGGCCGTGATGGCCGAAGCGGGCCGCACGCTGGCCGAGATCGACGTGGTCGCCTACACGCGCGGGCCGGGCCTGGCCGGGGCCCTGCTGGTGGGCGCGGGCGTGGCCTGCGCGCTGGGGGCGGCGCTCGGCAAGCCGGTACTCGGGGTGCATCACCTCGAAGGGCACCTGCTGTCGCCGTTCCTGAGTGCCGATCCGCCGGAATTTCCCTTTGTGGCGCTGCTCGTATCGGGCGGCCATACGCAGCTCATGCGGGTCGACGGCGTGGGCCGGTATGAACTCCTGGGCGAAACCATCGACGATGCGGCCGGCGAGGCTTTCGACAAGAGCGCCAAGCTCATGGGCCTGCCTTATCCGGGCGGCCCCTGGCTGGCCAAGCTGGCGGAGGCGGGCAACCCCGCGGCGTTCAAGCTGCCGCGGCCGCTGCTGCACAGCGGCGATCTGGATTTTTCGTTCGCCGGCCTGAAGACGGCCGTGCTGACGCAGGCCAAGAAGCTCGGCGCCGAGCTCGAGGCGAACAAGGCCGACCTGGCCGCGTCCACGCAGGCGGCCATCGTCGAGGTGCTGCTGAAGAAATCGCTGGCCGCACTCGGGCAGACGGGCCTCAAGCGGCTGGTGGTGGCCGGCGGGGTGGGCGCGAACCGAAGCCTGCGGGAGCAGTTGAACGCCGCCTGCGCCAAACGCGGCGTGCGCGTGCACTATCCGGAACTGCACCTGTGCACCGACAACGGCGCCATGATTGCCATGGCGGCCGCCATGCGGCTGCAGTCGGGCCTCGCGCAGGCGAGCGAACGCTATGCCTTCGACGTCAAGCCGCGATGGCCCATGGCTTCGCTGATGACGTCATCCGCGGCGCCGGTGCCCGCATAGCCGGCGACGGACGCGAACGGCCGAGCGACGGCAGCGGCAGCACGTCGAGCACATTGCGCCAGAGCTGTCGCCATTGCGGCCAGTCGTGGCCGCCCTCGGTGGTGAAGACGCGGCCTTCGGGCAGGGCGTCCGCCAGCAGCTTGTGATTGCTGGCAAAGCGGTCGCTGAGGCCGAATCCGAGATAGAGCTGGGGCAGGCTTTGTGATTTCTGCGGCTCGAGGTATTGCTGGAACCAGGGCCACAGCTTGCGGTCGACTTCCTCGTCGGGCAAGGGGCCGGCCGGCGCTTGCCAGGTGCGCAGGCCGCCAGCCTTGAGGATCTCGGCACCAAGGACGCGCCGCCCCAGGTAGGGCGCCAGCGCGACGATGCCATCGACCGAGCCCGGCCGCGACAGTTCATGGATCAGCGCGCCGAAGCCGCCAATGGAAATTCCAACCAGCCAGATCGACTTGTAGCCCTTGGCGCGCTGCGGCTCGATGACGTCCGCATGCAGCCGCTCGCTGAGCGTCTGGTCGTAATAGTAGGAAACGTCGGCATCCACCAGCAGCGAGTCGGCCGCCAGGTGGCGCTCGCGCACGGCGCTGATGAAGCCTTCGCGCTCGAACTCGTCGGGTTTCAGGTAGGCGCCCGGCAGGAAGACCAGGAGCGTATCGGACCGTTCATCGTCTTTGGCTGACTTGAGGTGCGTGATCATGGCGTGCCTTGAGGGGCACCCGAATCCACACCGCCATGGATTCGGTGCGTCTGTCGAAACGCCCACGAAGAAAGGAAAATGTGAAAACGTCACATGATGTGACGTTATTCGCTGTCGTATTGTGATTAGGGAGCGTCTTCAAAGTCAAAAACAATAGATAACGACACTTTCCTCTTGTGGGCTTTGCAGGCTCAGTTGATCGGCAGCTGCGCCACCTGGCTGACCGGCACCTGCTTGCCCAGCTTCAGCGTGAGCACGCCGTTCTCGAGCCTGGCCTCGCTCGAAGCCACGTCGATGTCCAGCGGCAATTCGTAGGCTGCCTTGAACTGGCGCTTGGCTTCTACCTTGCTGTCGATGCGGACCACGGCGCCCTCGATGCCGATGGCGAGGTCTTCGCGCGAGAGGCCCGGCACGTCGATGGAGAGCGTCCAGCTCTTGTCGTCCTGCTCGACGAGCGGCGAAGGGCGCGTTCCGGCGAAGGCATCGTTGACGAAGCGCTCGAAGGCGCGGTCGTACGAACGGGGTGCAAAGCGGGCGGTGCGAAGGGTGGGTGCGAAAAACATGTGAGAACTCCTGAATGAACACAATGGGGACAAGGAATGTGTGTCCCTTACACTGCGCGGCCATTCAATGCTGAGTGCCGCTTGACACCCATCTAGGCACAGCCGCACCCGTTTCAAGACAATGAGTCCCCCCTTTATTTGGCGTCGCAAGGCCTTGAAATTTGCGGCGCTGGCGCTATGCGCGACCCCCTTCGCAGCGCCGGCGCAGACACCGCCCGCGCCCATCCGCCTCGCGCTGATCGAAAGCATGAGCGGGCCGTTCGCCAACACCGGCGAGGCAGTGTTCCGCAACCTGCTGTGGGCCGTGGAGCGCGTGAATGCGCGCGGCGGCATCAAGCTGCCCGGCGGCGCGCGGCCGCTGCAGCTCGACCGCTACGACAGCAAGGGGCAGAACGAAGAAGCGCTGTCGGCACTGCGCGCGGCCATCGACGATGGCGCGCGCATCGTGCTGCAGGGCAACTCGTCGGCCACCGCCGCGGCGCTGGTCGATGCCATCGAGAAGAACAACGAGCGCGACCCCGCGCGGCGCGTGATCTTCCTCAACTACGCGGCGGTCGATCCGGTGCTGACCAACGAGCGCTGCAGCTTCTGGCACTTCCGCTTCGACGCGCATGCCGACATGCGCGTGGCGGCGCTCATGGAAGTGGTGAAGGACGATGCGGCCATCAAGCGCGCCTACCTGATCGGACAGGACTACAGCTTTGGCCAGGCGGTGCTGCGCGAATCGAAACGCCAGCTCGGCCTGCAGCGGCCCGACGTGGAGATCGTCGCGGAAGAACTCCATCCGATGGGCAAGGTGAAGGACTTCGCGCCCTACGCCAGCAAGATCATCGCGAGCGGCGCGCAGGCGGTGTTCACCGGCAACTGGGGCAACGACCTCACGCTGCTCGTGAAGGCCGCGCGCGAGGCCGGTTTCAACGGCACTTTCTATACCTTCTACGGCAACGCGCTCGGCGCGCCCGCGGCCATCGGCGATGCGGGCATCGGCCGCGTGATCGCGGTGGCCGACTGGCTGCCCAACGTGCAGACCGCGCAGTCCGAGGCCTTCTACCGCGCCTTCCGCACGCGCTTTCCCAAGCCTGCCGACGACTACGTGCACATGCGCATGCAATTGCTCGTGGAGTCGCTCGCGCAATCGATAGCGCGTGCGGGCAGCGTAGACGCAGTGGCCGTGGCGCGCGCGCTCGAGCAGGCCGACGTGAACCTCTACGGACAGCGCGGCCGCATGCGCGCGGCGGACCATCAGTTCCAGCAGCAGCTGGTGGTCGGCGTGATGGACAAGCAGGGCAGGCCGGGCGTGCAGTTCGATGTCGAGGGTTCGGGCTACGGCTTTCGCGTGGTCAAGACCATCGCCCCCGAGCGCGCCGAACTGCCGACCACCTGCAAGATGAAAAGAATCTAGGAAACGAAGACATGCGTGAAGCCATCCACAACCTCGAAGCCTCCAAGATCCGCGAGGTTGCCAATGCCGGGCTCGGCCGCGACGACGTGCTTGCGTTCTGGTTCGGCGAAAGCGACGAGGTCACGCCCGAGGTGATCCGCCAGGCGGCCATCGACTCGCTGCAGCGCGGTGAAACCTTCTATGCGCACAACCTCGGCCTGCCCGAATTGCGCGAGGCCATCGCGCGCTACACCAGCGCGCTGCATCCCGCGGTCGATGCGTCGCGCATTGCCGTCACGTCCGGCGGCGTCAGCGCGCTGATGCTCGCGGTGCAGGCGCTGGTCGATGCGGGCGACGAGGTGGTCGCGGTCACGCCCGTGTGGCCCAACCTCACGGCGCAGCCCGCGATCCTCGGCGCCCACGTGCGTACGGTGCCGCTGGTGCCCGCCGAGGGCCATTGGACGCTCGACCTGGCCACGCTGCGCAAGGCGGTCACGCTAAAGACCAAGCTGCTGATCGTCAACGCGCCCAACAACCCGACCGGCTGGACCATGACGCGCGAAGAGCAGCAGGCCGTGCTCGACCACTGCCGCGAAACCGGCGCCTGGATCCTGGCCGACGAGGTGTACGAGCGGCTGTATTTCGAACCCACGCCCAACGGCTGCGCGCCGAGCTTTCTCGACATCGCCCGGCCCGACGACCGGCTGGTGGTGACGCACAGCTTCTCGAAGAGCTTCCTCATGACCGGCTGGCGCCTCGGCTGGCTCGTGCTGCCGCCCGCGCTGGTCGACGGCATTGGCAAGCTGATCGAGTTCAACACCTCCTGCGCCAGCGTCTTCACGCAGCGCGCCGCCGTTGCCGCCATCGAGCACACCGCGGAGATCACCCCTCGCGTGGTGGCCCACCTGAAGCAGTGCCGCGACACCCTCGTGCCCCTCCTGGCCGCGCTGCCCGGCGTGCAGGTGGCTCCAGCCAAGGGCGGCATGTACGCCTTCTTCCGCCTCGAAGGCTTCGGCGACTCCCTCGACCTGGCCAAGCGCCTGGTCGTCGAAGCCGGCCTCGGCCTGGCCCCCGGCAACGCCTTCGCCCCGGAGGCCCAGGGCTGGCTGCGCTGGTGCTTTGCCTCCAAGGACCCCCAGCGCCTCGTCCAGGGCGTGGAGCGCCTCAAAACCTGGCTCGCCGCTCAGAAATAGCGAGGCCGAAGGCGAGCCCTCCGTTCCAGGGATGCCGCGGAACCGGCTCCGCCGGGCCGCAGGCGTCGCCCCCGGTAGGGGGAGGGAGGAGCGACACGAAGTGCGCGGAGCCTGGGGGCGAGCTATAATTCCATGGCTTTGCATACGCAAGGCGCACGGTGAGGGCAGTTCCAGCGCTCACCGCAAGTCAAACATCCCGGAACAAAGGAAATTCAATGATCGCAGCCTCCATCAAGGCCGAAGTCGTCAAGGACAACGCCCGCGCCGCCAACGACACCGGCAGCCCCGAAGTGCAAGTCGCACTGCTGACCGCCCGTATCAACGAGCTCACCCCCCACTTCAAGACGCACGCCAAGGACCACCACGGCCGTCGCGGCCTGCTGCGCATGGTGAGCCGCCGCCGCAAGCTCCTGGACTACCTCAAGTCCAAGGATGCCGACCGCTACACCGCGCTGATCGCCAAGCTGGGTCTGCGCAAGTAAACCGAATCGCATGAAAAAACGCCTGGGTTAGTCCGCTAGCTCAGGCGTTTTTTACTTCGCGATCCACTTTCGGAGTGCCAAAACAGAGCGAAGCTGTGTCATTCCAATGAAGTTCCCGCCGAGCTTCGCTGGAATGGCATCGTGTTCTGAGAAGCCTCCGTCCCTGCGGAACCTGTGCCGAATGCAGGTCATCCGCTCTCAAAACAGGAGCAAAACATGAGCCTCTTCAACAAAGTCACCAAGTCCTTCCAATGGGGCGACAAGACCGTCGTCATGGAAACGGGTGAAATCGCCCGCCAGGCCAGCGGCGCCGTGGTGGTCGACATCGACGGCACCGTGATCCTCGCGACCGTGGTCGCCTCCAAGACCGCCAAGCCGGGCCAGGACTTCTTTCCGCTGACCGTCGACTACATCGAGAAGACTTACGCCGCGGGCAAGATCCCCGGCAGCTTCTTCAAGCGCGAAGCCAAGCCCAGCGAACACGAAACCCTGACCAGCCGCCTGATCGACCGCCCGATCCGCCCGCTGTTCCCCGAGGGCTTCCTGAACGAAGTGCACGTGGTCATCCACACGCTGTCGCTCAACCCCGAAGTCGACGCCGACATCGCCGCCATGATCGGCGTGAGCGCTGCCCTGTCGATCTCCGGCATTCCGTTCAGCGGCCCGATCGGTGCTGCCCGCGTGGGCTACATCAACGGCCAGTACGTGCTGAATCCGGGCCAGACCGCCCGCAAGGATTCACAAATGGACCTCGTCGTGGCCGGCACCGAAGCCGCCGTGCTGATGGTCGAATCCGAAGCACAGCAACTCAGCGAAGAAATCATGCTGGGCGGCGTGGTGTTCGGCCATGAGCAGGCCAACATCGCGATCAACGCAATCCATGAACTCGTGCGCGATGCCGGCAAGCCGGTGTGGGACTGGCAAGCGCCGGCCGAAGACGAAGCCTTCGTCGCCAAGGTCAAGAGCCTGGCCGAGGAAAAGCTGCGCGCCGTCTACCAGATCCGCAGCAAGCAGGCCCGCACGCAAGCCCTGCGCGAAGCCAATGCCAGCGTGATGAGCACGCTGAAGGAAAGCGGCGAGCCCTTCGACGCCGGCAAGGTCAACGACCTGCTGTTCTCGATCGAATCGAAGATCGTGCGCAGCCAGATTCTCTCGGGCGAACCCCGCATCGACGGCCGCGACACGCGCACCGTGCGCCCCATCGAGATCCGCAACTCCGTGCTGCCGCGCACCCACGGCTCGGCGCTGTTCACGCGCGGCGAGACGCAGGGCCTGGTCATCACCACGCTCGGCACCGAACGCGACGCGCAGCGCATCGACGCGCTGGCCGGCGAGTACGAAGACCGCTTCCTGTTCCACTACAACATGCCTCCCTTTGCCACCGGCGAAGTGGGCCGCATGGGCTCGACCAAGCGCCGCGAAATCGGCCACGGCCGCCTCGCCAAGCGCGCGCTCGTCGCCGTGCTGCCGACCAAGGAAGAATTCCCGTACACCATCCGCGTGGTGTCGGAAATCACCGAGTCGAACGGCTCCTCGTCGATGGCATCGGTGTGCGGCGGCTGCCTCTCGATGATGGACGCCGGCGTGCCGATGAAGGCCCACGTGGCCGGCATCGCCATGGGCCTGATCAAGGAAGACAACCGCTTCGCGGTGCTGACCGACATCCTGGGCGACGAAGATCACCTGGGCGACATGGACTTCAAGGTGGCCGGCACGACCAACGGCATCACCGCGCTGCAGATGGACATCAAGATCCAGGGCATCACCAAGGAAATCATGCAGGTCGCACTGGCCCAGGCCAAGGAAGCGCGCATGCACATCCTCGGCAAGATGCAGGAAGCCATGGGCGAGGCCAAGACCGAGGTGTCGCAGTTCGCACCGCGCCTGACTACGCTGAAGATCAACCCCGAGAAGATCCGCGACGTGATCGGCAAGGGCGGCGCGGTCATCCGCGGCCTGCAGGAAGAAACCGGCACGACGATCAACATCGACGAAGACGGCACCATCACCATCGCCTCGACCGACCCTGAAAAGGCCGAATTCGCCAAGAAGCGCATCGAGCAGATCACGGCCGAAGTCGAAATCGGCAAGGTCTACGAAGGCCCGGTCACCAAGATCCTGGACTTCGGCGCGCTCATCAACCTGCTGCCCGGCAAGGACGGCCTGCTGCACATCAGCCAGATCGCGCACGAGCGCGTCGAGAAGGTGACCGACTACCTGAGCGAAGGCCAGATCGTCAAGGTCAAGGTGCTCGAGACCGACGAAAAGGGCCGCGTCAAGCTGTCCATGAAGGCCCTGACCGAGCGTCCGGCCGGCATGGAATACAGCGAGCGCCCGCCGCGCGAAGACCGCGGCGGCGAGCGCCGTGAGCGTTCGGACCGCGGCGACCGTGGTGGCGATCGCGGTGAACGCGCTCCGCGTTTCAACAACGAGCAGCAACAGCAGCCGCGCAACGAGCAGCAGCCGGCGCCCGTCGGCGAGCAGCCGTACGCACCGCGCGAACCGCAAGAGTAAGAAAGAAGGGCGCAGCGGCACCATGCCGCTGCCATCCATCTTTCCAGTATTGCTAACCACGCCCGGGAGCGGGCGTTGCAGGCCAAAGACCATGAAAGCCATTGAAATCACTTCGTACGGCGCCCCCGAGGTGCTGCGCGCCGTGGAGCGCCCCGATCCGGTGGCCGGCGTGGGCGAACTGCTGATCCGCGTCGCGGCGAGCGGCGTGAACCGTCCGGACGTGCTGCAGCGCAAGGGGCACTACCCGGTTCCGCCGGGCGCCTCCGACCTGCCGGGCCTCGAGGTGGCCGGCGAGATCGTGTCGGGCGACGCCGCGGCCCTGGCCGAGGCGGGCTTCAAGATCGGCGACCGCGTCTGCGCGCTGATCGCGGGCGGCGGCTATGCCCAGCTGTGCGTGGCGCCCGTGGCGCAATGCCTGCCGGTGCCCAGGGGCTGGAGCGACATCGAGGCCGCCTCGCTGCCCGAGACCTTCTTCACGGTCTGGAGCAACGTGTTCGAGCGCGGCCGCCTGCAAAGGGGCGAGACCCTGCTGATCCAGGGCGGAACGAGCGGCATCGGCGTGACGGCCATCCAGATCGCCAAGGCGCTGGGCGCCACCGTGATCGCCACGGCGGGCAGCGACGACAAGTGCGAGGCCTGCAGGAAGCTGGGCGCCGACCACGCCATCAACTACCGCACGAGCGACTTCGCCGAAGAGGCGAAGAAGCTCACCGGCGGCAAGGGCGTGGACGTGGTCCTGGACATGGTCGCGGGCGACTACGTGGCGCGCGAGATCGAGTGCATGGCCGAAGACGGCCGGCTCGTGATCATCGCGGTGCAGGGCGGTGTCAAGAGCGACTTCAATGCGGGCCTGGTGCTGCGCAAGCGGCTGGTGATCACCGGCTCCACGCTGCGTCCGCGGCCGGTGGCGTTCAAGGGTGCCATCGCCAGGGCGCTGCGCGAAAAGGTTTGGCCGCTGCTCGAAAGCGGCGCGGTCAAGCCGGTGATCCACAGCACCTTCGCGGCAGATGGCGAACCCAGCGGCGCGGCGCAGGCGCATGCGCTGATGGAATCCAACCAGCACATCGGCAAGATCGTGCTGACATGGTGACGGACAACAACACGATGACCACGAAAAAGAAGCTGATCGCGGGCAACTGGAAGATGAACGGCAGCCTGGCTGCCAACGAGGCGCTGGTGAAGGCCCTGCAGCAGGGCTTGGCCGCGGCGCCGGCCAGCTGCGACATCGCGCTTTGCGCGCCGGCCCCGTACTTCGCGCAGCTGCAATCGCTGCTGGCGGGCTCCACGGCCATGGCGCTGGGCGCACAGGACATCTCGGCGCATCCGCAGGGTGCGTTCACGGGCGAGCAATCGGCGGCCATGCTGAAGGATTTCGGCGTGCGCTATGCCATCGTCGGCCATTCGGAGCGCCGCCAATACCATGGCGAAACCGATGATGCCGTGGCGGCCAAGACGGCGGCTGCGCTCGCGAACGGCATCACGCCGATCGTCTGCGTGGGCGAAACGCTGGCCGAGCGCGAAGCAGGGCGCACCGAAGAAATCGTCAAGCGCCAGCTGGCTGCGGTGATCCACGTCAATGGCCATTGCATCAGCGAAATCGTCGTGGCCTACGAGCCGGTCTGGGCCATCGGCACCGGCAAGACGGCCACGCCGGAACAGGCACAGGCGGTGCATGCCGTGCTGCGCGCGCAGCTGCACCATGCCGCGAGCGAGCACGCCGCCGGCATCTGCATCCTCTACGGCGGCAGCATGAACGCGGCCAACGCCGCGCAGCTCTTGTCGCAGCCCGACATCGACGGCGGCCTGATCGGCGGCGCGTCGCTCAAGGCCCCCGACTTTTTGCAGATCATTTCCGCCGCTTCCCGCTGAACGCGGGCAGTGGCCGACATCAATTAGGAGTAAGAACGAATGAATGTGGTCCTCAATCTACTGGTCGGCGTGCAGATGCTGTCGGCCCTTGCAATGATCGGGCTGATCCTGATCCAGCACGGCAAGGGTGCCGACATGGGCGCGGCCTTCGGCAGCGGCAGCGCGGGCAGCCTGTTCGGTGCGAGCGGCAGCGCCAATTTCCTTTCGCGCACCACGGCTGTGCTGGCGGCGGTCTTCTTTGCATGCACCTTGCTGCTGGCCTACTTCAGCCATGCGCGGCCTGCGGGCGGCGGCAGCCTGCTGGAGCGCGCGGCTGTCGGTACGCCGGCGACGCCCGCTTCGGGCGCGGCGGGGCAGATTCCGGGCGGCACCTCGGGCGCAGCGCCTGCCGGTGCGCCCGCTTCGGCGCCTGCCGCACCTGTTTCGGGCGCGGGCCAGATCCCGAGCAAATAATCAAGTTGTTTTCATGAAGCCGTCGGTGAGAAACTGCTTCATTTCAGGGTAAACTCTAAAGCTGTTCGGAAAGCCAAACACCTTTCCAGGTACCTCATGCCATCCGAACAAAAAACCGCGGTCGTGGTGAAATTGGTAGACACGCTATCTTGAGGGGGTAGTGGCGAAAGCTGTGCGAGTTCGAGTCTCGCCGACCGCACCAAATCTCACCGGCAGAAAGCCTCATCCAGAGTGTTTTCCTGCCGGTGGCAAGCGGTGAAAAATCTCCCGATGAACCTCGATTCCTATCTCCCCGTCCTCTTGTTCATTTTGGTCGGTGTCGGTGTAGGCGTCGCACCGCAAGTCATCGGCTACATCCTGGGTCCCAACCGGCCCGACGCAGCGAAGAACGCTCCCTACGAGTGTGGCTTCGAGGCCTTCGAGGATGCGCGCATGAAATTCGACGTGCGCTATTACCTCGTCGCCATTCTCTTCATCCTGTTCGATCTCGAGATTGCCTTTCTCTTTCCGTGGGCCATTGCGCTCAAGGAAATCGGCGCCGTCGGCTTCTGGGCCATGATGATCTTTCTCGCCATCCTCGTCGTGGGCTTTGTCTACGAGTGGAAAAAAGGCGCGCTCGACTGGGAATGACAAGGAATCGACAAAATGGCCATTGAAGGCGTCATGAAGGAAGGCTTCGTCACCACCACCTACGACTCGGTGGTGAACTGGGCGAAGACCGGATCACTTTGGCCGATGACTTTCGGTCTGGCCTGCTGTGCCGTCGAAATGATGCACGCAGGCGCAGCCCGCTACGACATCGATCGTTTCGGCATGCTGTTCCGGCCCAGCCCGCGCCAGTCCGATCTGATGATCGTGGCCGGCACGCTGTGCAACAAGATGGCGCCGGCGCTGCGCAAGGTCTACGACCAGATGCCGGAGCCGCGCTGGGTTCTTTCCATGGGCTCGTGCGCCAATGGCGGCGGCTACTACCACTACAGCTATTCGGTGGTGCGCGGCTGCGACCGCATCGTGCCGGTGGATGTCTACGTGCCGGGTTGCCCGCCCACCGCCGAAGCGCTGCTCTACGGCGTGATCCAGCTGCAGCAGAAGATTCGCCGCACCAACACCATTGCGCGCGCCTGAGGGATTGCCGACGATGACTGATTTTGCAATTTCGCCGGAGGTGCTGCGCGCCACCATTGCCGAGACCCTGGGTGCCAAGGCCAGGAGCGTCACGGTTGCGCTGGGCGAGGTGACCGTGGTGGTCGGCGCTGCCGACTACATCGAGGCGGCCATGCTGCTGCGCGATGCGCCCGGCTGCCGCTTCGAGCAGCTGATCGACCTCTGCGGCATGGACTACTCCGATTACCGCGAAGGCGAGTGGCAGGGCGAGCGCTATGGCGTCGTCACGCACCTGCTGTCGGTGGGCCTCAACCAGCGCGTGCGCCTCAAGGTGTTTGCGCCGAGCGAAGACCTGCCCGTGGTCGATTCGCTCCAGCCCGTGTGGAGCGCTGCCACCTGGTTCGAGCGCGAAGCCTTCGACCTCTACGGCATCGTGTTCGAAGGCCACGACGACCTGCGCCGCATCCTGACCGACTACGGCTTCATCGGCCATCCGTTCCGCAAGGACTTCCCGGTGTCCGGCCACGTTGAAATGCGCTATGACGAAGAGCAGAAGCGCGTCGTCTACCAGCCGGTATCGATCGAGCCGCGGGAAATCACGCCGCGCGTGATTCGCGAAGACAACTACGGCAGCGGTTTGCATTGATATGGCCGAAATCAAGAACTACACACTCAACTTCGGTCCCCAGCATCCGGCCGCGCACGGCGTGCTGCGCCTGGTGCTCGAGCTCGACGGCGAAGTGATCCAGCGCGCCGATCCGCACATCGGCCTCCTGCACCGCGCGACCGAGAAGCTCGCCGAATCGCGCACCTTCATCCAGTCGCTGCCGTACATGGACCGTCTCGACTACGTGTCGATGATGAGCAACGAGCACGCCTACTGCCTGGCCATCGAGCGGATGATGGGCCTGGACGTGCCGATCCGCGCGCAGTACATCCGCGTGATGTTCGCCGAGATCACCCGGCTGCTGAACCACCTGCTGTGGCTCGGCGCGCACGGCCTGGACTGCGGCGCGATGAACATGCTCATCTACTGCTTCCGCGAGCGTGAAGACCTGTTCGACATGTACGAAGCCGTGTCGGGCGCTCGCATGCATGCGGCCTATTTCCGTCCGGGCGGCGTCTACCGCGACCTGCCCGACGCGATGCCGCAGTACAAGGTCAGCAAGATCAAGAATGCGAAGGCGATCGAGAAGCTCAACGAGAACCGTCAGGGTTCGCTGCTCGACTTCATCGACGACTTCTGCAAGCGCTTCCCCGGCATGGTCGACGAGTACGAGACGCTGCTCACCGACAACCGCATCTGGAAGCAGCGTACCGTGGGCATTGGCGTCGTGACGCCGGAGCGCGCGCTGAACCTCGGCTTCACCGGCCCGATGCTGCGCGGCTCGGGCGTCGAATGGGACCTGCGCAAGAAGCAGCCCTACGACGTCTACGACCAGATGCAGTTCGACGTGCCGGTCGGCAAGACCGGCGACTGCTACGACCGCTACCTCGTGCGCGTGGAAGAAATGCGCCAGGCCAACAGGATCATCCAGCAGTGCTCGGCCTGGCTGCGTGCCAACCCCGGCCCGGTGATCACCGACAACCACAAGGTCGCCGCGCCCGCGCGCGAATCGATGAAGGCGAACATGGAGGAGCTGATCCACCATTTCAAGCTCTTCACCGAAGGCTTCCACGTGCCCGAAGGCGAGGCCTATGCCGCCGTCGAGCACCCGAAGGGCGAGTTCGGCATCTACCTGGTGAGCGACGGCGCCAACAAGCCGTACCGCCTGAAGATCCGCGCGCCCGGTTTCCCGCACCTCGCCGCCCTCGACGAAATGTCGCGCGGCCACATGATCGCCGACGCTGTCGCGGTGATCGGCACGATGGACATCGTGTTCGGCGAAATCGACAGGTGAGAAAGAGCGAATGACGACTTCCTCGACCCACCATGACACGGCGCCCTCGGCGCCTTCTGCTCCTCTGAAGCCGGCAATTCTCGAGCGCTTTGCGCGCGAAGTCGCCAAGTACCCCGAAGCGGGCAAGCAGTCGGCCGTGATGGCCTGCCTGGCCATCGTCCAGCAGGACGAAGGCTTCATCAGCATGCAGCGCGAGCGCGAGATCGCCGAGTACCTCGGCATGGCGCCCATCGCCGTGCATGAGGTCACGACCTTCTACAACATGTACAACCAGCACCCGGTGGGCAAGTTCAAGCTCAACGTGTGCACCAACCTGCCGTGCCAGCTGCGCGACGGCGTCACCGCGCTGGTCCACCTCGAGAAGAAGCTCGGCATCAAGATGGGCGAGACCACGGCCGACGGCATGTTCACACTGCAGCAGAGCGAATGCCTGGGCGCCTGCGCCGATTCGCCCGTGATGCTGGTCAACGACCGCACCATGTGCAGCTTCATGAGCAACGAGAAGCTCGACCAGCTCATCGACGGTCTGCGCGGCTCAACCAAAGGGGAGGCCGCCTGATGTCGCCCGAACAAGTGCTCCAGCAATTCCAGGCCACGGGCGTCCAGACCTGTTTCCATGGCCGCCACATCGAGCCGCAGATCTACGCCGGCCTCGACGGCACCAACTGGCGCCTGGCCGACTATGAGGCGCGCGGCGGCTACAAGGCACTGCGCAAGATCCTCACCGAGGGCCTCACGCCCGACCAGGTGATCGCCGAAGTCAAGGCCTCGGGCCTGCGCGGCCGCGGCGGCGCAGGCTTCCCCACGGGCCTGAAGTGGAGCTTCATGCCTCGCCAGTTCCCGGGCCAGAAGTACCTCGTCTGCAATTCGGACGAAGGCGAGCCGGGCACCTGCAAGGACCGCGACATCCTGCAGTTCAACCCGCACATCGTGATCGAAGGCATGGCCATCGCCGCGTATGCGATGGGCATCAGCGTGGGCTACAACTACATCCACGGCGAGATCTTCCAGAGCTACGACCGTTTCGAGGAAGCGCTCGAAGAGGCGCGCGCCGCCGGCTACCTTGGCGACGGCATCATGGGCAGTACGTACAACTTCCAGTTGCACGCGGCCCACGGCTTCGGCGCCTACATCTGCGGCGAGGAAACGGCGCTGCTCGAATCGCTCGAAGGCAAGAAGGGCCAGCCGCGCTTCAAGCCGCCGTTCCCGGCGAGCTTCGGCCTCTACGGCAAGCCGACCACCATCAACAACACCGAGACCTTCGCGGCGGTGCCCTGGATCATCAACAACGGCGGTCCGGCCTACCTCGAATGCGGCAAGCCGAACAACGGCGGCACCAAGATCTATTCGGTGAGCGGCGACGTCGAACTGCCGGGCAACTACGAAGTGCCCATGGGCACGCCGTTCTCCAAGCTGCTCGAACTGTGCGGCGGCGTTCGCAAGGGCCGCACGCTCAAGGCCGTGATCCCTGGCGGATCGTCGTCGCCCGTGCTGCCGGCTTCGATCATGATGGAATGCACGATGGACTACGACTCCATCGCCAAGGCCGGCTCCATGCTGGGCTCGGGCGCGGTGATCGTGATGGACGACAGCCGCTCGATGGTCGAGTCGCTGCGGCGCCTTTCGTACTTCTACATGCACGAATCCTGCGGCCAGTGCACGCCGTGCCGCGAAGGCACGGGCTGGCTGTACCGCGTGGTGGACCGCATCCACAACGGGCAGGGCAGGGCGTCGGACATGGACCTGCTGAACTCCGTGGCAGACAACATCCAGGGCCGCACGATCTGCGCGCTCGGCGACGCGGCGGCCATGCCGGTGCGCGCCATGATCAAGCACTTCCGTCACGAGTTCGAGGCCCTGATTCCGGGCTACGTCCCGAAGGCGCCCGTCCAGGCCTGAGCGCGAGAAGAAACACTACTCATGATCGAAATCGAACTCGACGGCAAGAAGGTCGAAGTGACCGAAGGCAGCATGGTGATGCATGCGGCCGACAAGGCGGGCACCTACATCCCGCACTTCTGCTATCACAAGAAGCTCAGCATCGCGGCCAACTGCCGCATGTGCCTGGTCGACGTGGAAAAGGCGCCCAAGCCGATGCCGGCCTGCGCCACGCCCGTCACGCAGGGCATGATCGTTCGCACCAAGAGCGAAAAGGCCATCAAGGCGCAGCAGTCGGTCATGGAGTTCCTCCTGATCAACCACCCGCTCGATTGCCCGATCTGCGACCAGGGCGGCGAGTGCCAGCTGCAGGACCTGGCCGTGGGCTACGGCGGTTCTTCTTCGCGCTACGAAGAAGAAAAGCGCGTCGTCTTCCACAAGGACGTCGGCCCGCTGATCAGCATGGAAGAAATGAGCCGCTGCATCCACTGCACGCGCTGCGTGCGCTTTGGCCAGGAAGTGGCCGGCGTGATGGAGCTCGGCATGACCCAGCGCGGCGAGCACTCCGAAATCGAAACCTTCCTCGGCGATTCGGTCGACTCCGAACTGTCGGGCAACATGATCGACATCTGCCCGGTCGGCGCGCTCACGAGCAAGCCGTTCCGCTACAGCGCCCGCACCTGGGAGCTGTCGCGCCGCAAGTCGGTGAGCCCGCACGATTCCACCGGTTCCAACCTGATCGTGCAGGTCAAGAACAACCGCGTGATGCGCGTGGTGCCGCTCGAGAACGAAGAGGTCAACGAGTGCTGGATCGCCGACCGCGACCGCTTCTCGTACGAAGCCCTCAACGGCCCCGAGCGCCTCACGCAGCCCATGCTCAAGCAGGGCGGCCAGTGGCAGCAGGTCGACTGGCAGACCGCGCTCGAATACGTGGCCAACGGCCTGAAGCAAATCAAGGCCGACCACGGCGCGCAGAGCATCGGCACGCTGGTCAGCCCGCACAGCACGCTCGAAGAGCTGCAGCTTGCCGCCATGCTCACGCGTGAACTCGGCAGCGACAACATCGATTACCGCCTGCGCAATGCCGAATTCGCGGCGTTCGAAGGCGTGCGCTGGCTCGGCACCTCGATCGCATCGCTCACGCAATTGCAGCGCGCGCTGGTCGTCGGTTCGAACCTGCGCAAGGACCATCCGCTGTTCGCACAGCGCATCCGCCAGGCTGTGCGCAAGGGCGCGGCGCTGTCGGTGATCACCTCGGCCGGCCTGATGGCCGACCGCGACGCGTGGGCCATCAGCGTGGCGCAATCGACCGTCGTCGAAGCCGACCAGTGGGTCGAGGCACTCGCTGCCGTCGCTGCCGCGATCGGCAAGACCAACGGCGCGACCGCACCGCTGGCACCGAAGAGCGAGCCCGACACTGCCGCGCAAGCCATCGCAGCCTCGCTGCTCAGCGGCGAGCGCAAGGCCATCCTGCTCGGCAATGCCGCCGCCCACCACGCGCAAGCCAGCAGCCTGCTGGCCCTTGCAAACTGGATCGGCGCGCAGACGGGCGCCACCGTGGGCTACCTGACCGAAGCCGCCAACACCGTGGGTGCGCAACTCGTCGGCGCATTCCCCAAGAACGGCGGCCTCGACGCCGGCCGCATGCTGGCAGCCGGTTCCGGCCTCAAGGCCGTGATGCTGCTCAACACCGAACCGGTGTTCGACTCAGCCGCGGGTGCCGCAGCCGCCGATGTCATCGGCAATGCACAGATGGTCGTCACGTTCAGCCCCTTCAAGGCCAACCTCGAGTTCAGCGACGTGCTGCTGCCGATCGCACCGTTCACCGAGACGCCGGGTTCCTTCGTCAATGCCGAAGGCCGCGTGCAGGGTTTCCATGCTGTCGTGAAGCCGCAAGGCGAAGCGCGTCCGGCCTGGAAGGTGCTGCGCGTGCTGGCCAACCTGCTCGGCCTGCCGGGCTTTGCATTCGAATCGACCGCCGACGTGCTGCGCACCATCGGCGACAACGGCAGCGTACCGGCCAATGCGCTGAACAATGCCACCGCCGCCAAGGCCGTGGCTTCCAATGGCGCGGTTGCCGTGCCCGTGGTTGCGAGCATCTATCAACTCGACTCGATCGTGCGCCGTGCACCGTCGCTGCAACTCACCGCCGATGCACGCAACGCATCGGCTGCTCCGGCCCGTGCCGAGGAGGCATTGGCATGATCGACGCAGTGCATGCTTTCGGCCAGGGACTGGTCCACGCGGGCTGGTGGACAGGCCTGGCCTGGCCGGTGATCTGGACACTGATCAAGATCATCGTGGTCGTGCTTCCGCTGATGGGGGCCGTGGCCTACCTCACGCTCTGGGAGCGCAAGGCGATCGGCTTCACGCAGATCCGCATCGGCCCGAACCGCATCGGACCGCTGGGCCTGCTGCAGCCCATCGCCGACGCGCTCAAGCTGATGACCAAGGAAATCATTCTTCCGACGGTCGCCAACAAGGGCCTGTTCCTGCTGGGCCCGATCATGACCATCATGCCGGCGCTCGTCGCATGGGCCGTGATTCCCTTCGGTCCCGACGTGGCGCTGGCCAACATCAACGCCGGCCTGCTGTTCGTGATGGCGATCACCTCGCTCGAGGTCTACGGCGTGATCATCGCGGGCTGGGCATCCAACTCGAAGTACGCCTTCCTGGGCGCGCTGCGCGCCTCGGCACAGATGGTGAGCTACGAGATCGCGATGGGCTTCTGCTTTGTCGTGGTGCTGATGGTCTCGGCCAGCCTGAACATGACCGACATCGTGACGGGGCAGGGCAAGGGCATCTTCGCCGACATGGGCATCGGGTTCCTGTCGTGGAACTGGCTGTCGCTGCTGCCGATCTTCGTCGTCTACTTCATCTCGGGCCTGGCGGAAACCAACCGCCACCCCTTCGACGTGGTCGAAGGCGAGTCCGAGATCGTTGCGGGCCACATGATCGAGTACTCGGGCATGAGCTTCGCGATGTTCTTCCTGGCCGAGTACGCCAACATGTGGCTGGTCTCGATCCTGTGCGCCGTGCTGTTCCTCGGCGGATGGCTGCCGCCGTTCGAGTTCCTGAGCTTCATCCCGGGCTGGATCTGGCTCGGCGCCAAGACTTTCTGCGTGGTCACCATGTTCCTATGGGTCCGATCCACCTTCCCGCGCTTCCGCTATGACCAGATCATGCGGCTCGGCTGGAAGATCTTCATTCCGGTCACGCTCGTGTGGCTGGTTGTGGTCGGTGCCTGGATGCAGACCCCGTTCAACATCTGGAAATAACTGGAAGCGCCAACATCATGACTGCTGCGCATACCGCCGGCGCGCTCGCGCGCCCTTCCAAGCTTGCGTCCGCGCCGTTCTCGCTCAAGGACTTTCTGGGCAGCTTCATGCTGTTCGAACTGTTCAAGGGCCTGGCCATCACCGGCAAGTACGCCTTCGCCCGCAAGATCACGGTGCAGTTTCCCGAAGAGAAGACGCCGCTGTCGCCGCGCTTTCGCGGCCTGCATGCGCTGCGCCGCTATGAGAACGGCGAAGAGCGCTGCATCGCCTGCAAGCTCTGCGAAGCCGTGTGCCCGGCGCTGGCCATCACCATCGAATCCGATGTGCGCGACGACGGCTCGCGCCGCACCACGCGCTACGACATCGACCTGACCAAGTGCATCTTCTGCGGCTTCTGCGAAGAGAGCTGCCCGGTCGATTCGATCGTCGAGACCCACATCTTCGAATACCACGGCGAAAAGCGCGGCGACCTGTACTTCACCAAGGACATGCTGCTGGCCGTGGGCGACCGCTACGAAAAAGAAATCGCAGCGAACAAGGCGGCCGACGCCAAGTACCGCTGATCCCGATCAGTCCGAACCCCGTACCAACTCGAATTCCAATGGACGTCAAGACCGGTCTGTTCTATCTCTTTGCCGCGGTGCTGCTGTTCGCAGCCTTCCGCGTCATCACTGCCCGCAATCCCGTGTACGCCGCGCTGTACCTGGTGCTGGCCTTCTTCCAGGCTTCGGCGATCTGGCTGCTGCTGCGCGCCGAGTTCCTGGCGATCTCGCTGGTGCTCGTCTACGTGGGCGCGGTGATGGTGCTGTTCCTGTTCGTCGTGATGATGCTGGACATCAACGTCGACGGTCTGCGGCAGGGTTTCTGGAAGCACTTTCCGCTGGCAGCCGGCGTGGGCGCGCTCATTGCGCTCGAAATGGCCGCCGTGCTGATGGGCGGCTTCCGCCTGGCGGAGCCGCCGCGCGCCGGAGCCGCCATGGCGGCCAACAGCTCGAACACCCTCGAGCTCGGCAAGCTGCTGTACTCCGAGTACCTGTATCCGCTCGAGATCGCGGCCGTCATCCTGCTCGTGGCGATCGTGGCGGCCATTGCGCTGACGCTGCGCACCCGCAAGGACAGCAAGTACGTCAACCCGTCCGACCAGGTGCGCGTGAAGGCGCGGGACCGTGTGCGCATCGTGCAGATGCCGGTCACGCGCGCCGCCGAGCCCGTGGTGGAAGCACCCGCAGACGCAGCAGCAGCGGCAAAGGAAAACAAGGCATGACGCTCACGCTCGGACACTTTCTATCGCTCGGCGCCATGCTCTTTGCGCTGTCGGTGATCGGCATCTTCCTGAACCGCAAGAACCTCATCGTGCTGCTGATGGCCATCGAGCTGATGCTGCTTGCGGTGAACATGAACTTCGTGGCGTTCTCGTACTACCTGGGCGACATGCACGGCCAGATCTTCGTGTTCTTCATCCTGACGGTGGCCGCGGCCGAGTCGGCCATCGGCCTTGCGCTGCTGGTCCTGCTGTTCCGCAACAAGTCGAACATCAACGTGGACGAACTCAACTCGCTCAAGGGTTGAAAGCAACATGAGCGCAACCCTTTCCGCATCCACCCTGCTGGCCGTTCCGCTGGCACCCCTGGTCGGCGCCGTCGTCGCCGGCCTGTTCGGCACCAAGTTCGGCGGCAATCACATCGGCCGCAAGGTCACGCACTCGCTGACCATCCTCGGCGTGCTCGTCGCCTTCATCATCTCGGCCATGACGCTCAAGAGCGTGGTGGCCGACGGCGCCCGCTTCAATGCCACCATCTACGAATGGATGGTGGTGGGCGGCCTGAAGATGGAAATCGGCTTCCTGGTCGACGGCCTCACGGCCATGATGATGTGCGTGGTGACCTTCGTCTCGCTGATGGTGCACGTCTACACCATCGGCTACATGGAAGAGGACGAGGGCTACAACCGCTTCTTCGCCTACATCTCGCTCTTCACCTTCTCGATGCTGATGCTCGTCATGAGCAACAACATGCTCCAGCTGTTCTTCGGCTGGGAGGCGGTGGGCCTGGTGTCGTACCTGCTGATCGGCTTCTGGTTCAACAAGCCGACAGCGATCTTCGCGAACATGAAGGCCTTCCTGGTCAACCGCGTGGGCGACTTCGGCTTCATCCTCGGCATCGGCCTGATCGCCGCCTACGCCGGCACGCTGAACTACGGCGAAGCCTTTGCCAAGGCCGGCACGCTGGCCGGCATCACCTTCCCCGGCACCGAGTGGATGCTGGTGACCGTGATCTGCATCTGCCTGTTCATCGGCGCCATGGGCAAGAGCGCGCAGTTCCCACTGCACGTGTGGCTGCCCGATTCGATGGAAGGTCCGACGCCCATCTCCGCGCTGATCCACGCCGCGACCATGGTCACGGCCGGCATCTTCATGGTGGCGCGCATGTCGCCGCTGTTCGAGCTGAGCGACACGGCCCTGAGCTTCATCCTGGTGATCGGTGCCATCACGGCGCTGTTCATGGGTTTCCTCGGCATCATCCAGAACGACATCAAGCGCGTGGTGGCGTACTCGACGCTCTCGCAGCTCGGCTACATGACCGTGGCGCTCGGTGCGTCGGCCTATTCGGTCGCGGTGTTCCACCTGATGACGCACGCCTTCTTCAAGGCGCTGCTGTTCCTAGGCGCGGGCTCGGTGATCATCGGCATGCATCACAACCAGGACATCCGCTGGATGGGCGGCGTGCGCAAATACATGCCGATCACCTGGATCACGTCGCTCTTGGGGTCGCTCGCGCTGATCGGCACGCCGTTCTTCGCCGGCTTCTACTCGAAGGACAGCATCATCGAAGCGGTGCATGAAAGCCACCTGTGGGGCGCACAGTTCGCCTACTACGCGGTGCTGGCGGGTGTGTTCGTGACGGCGTTCTATTCGTTCCGCATGTACTTCCTGGTGTTCCACGGCAAGGAGCGCTACGACCAGAACCCCGACGCGCACCACGACGATCATGCCGCGCACGGCGACGACCACGGCCACCACGACCACAAGCCGCACGAATCGCCCTGGGTGGTGTGGCTGCCGCTGGTGCTGCTTGCGATTCCGTCCGTGGTGATCGGCTTCATGACGATCGAGCCGATGCTCTTCGGCGAGTTCTTCAAGGACGCCATCGCAGTCGACGCAAACAAGCACCATGCCATGAAGGAACTCGGAGAAGCCTTCCACGGCCCGCTGGCCATGGCGATCCATGGCCTGCAGACGGCGCCGTTCTGGCTGGCGCTGGCAGGCGTGGTGCTCTCGTTCTACATGTACATGGTCAACCCGGCGCTGCCGGCCGCGATCAAGCGCGCCTTCGGCCCGGTCTATCGCCTGCTCGAGAACAAGTACTACCTCGACTGGATCAACGAGAACATCCTCGCCCGCGGTGCGCGTGCCTTTGGCACCGGCCTGTGGAAGGGCGGCGACCAGGCGCTGATCGACGGCGCGGTGGTCAACGGCTCGTGGAAGGTCGTGGGCCGCATCTCTGGCGCGGTGCGCTGGCTGCAGTCGGGCTACATCTATCACTACGCCTTCGCGATGCTGCTCGGCATCTTCATCCTGATGACGTACTTCGTCTGGTTCAAACGCTGAGCTTTAGCGCTGGAGAAAAACAAAAATGGGTTTGTTGAGCCTTGCCATCTGGGTGCCGATCGCATTCGGTGTCGCGTTGCTGGCGTTCGGCCGTGACGAGCATGCCAGGGGCGTGCGCTGGGTCGCGCTGGTCGGCGCGATCGTGAGCTTCCTGGTGACCGTGCCGCTTTACACGGGCTTCGAGAACGGCACCGCCGCGATGCAGTTCGTCGAGAAGGGCAGCTGGATCGCGCGCTTCAATGTCAATTACCACCTGGGCGTCGACGGCCTGTCGCTCTGGCTGGTGCTGCTGACCTCGTTCATCACCGTGGTGGTCGTGATCTCGGCCTGGGAAGTGATCACAGAGCGCGTGAACCAGTACATGGGCGCGTTCCTGATTCTCTCGGGCTTCATGATCGGCGTGTTTGCCGCGCTCGACGGCATCCTGTTCTACGTGTTCTTCGAAGCCACGCTGATCCCGATGTACCTCATCATCGGCATCTGGGGCGGCCCGAACAAGATCTACGCGGCCTTCAAGTTCTTCATCTACACCCTGCTCGGCTCGCTCTTGATGCTGGTGGCGCTGATCTACCTGTACAACAAGTCGGGCGGCAGCTTCGACATCCTGAGCTGGCACAAGTTGCCGCTGGGCTCGACGGCGCAGACCTTCCTGTTCTTCGCGTTCTTTGCCGCTTTTGCCGTCAAGGTGCCGATGTGGCCGGTCCACACCTGGCTCCCGGACGTGCACGTCGAGGCGCCGACCGGCGGCTCGGCCGTGCTGGCCGCGATCATGCTGAAGCTCGGCGCCTACGGCTTCCTGCGCTTCTCGATGCCGATCGCGCCCGACGCCTCGCACGAATGGGCCTGGCTCATGATCGCGCTGTCGCTGATCGCGGTGATCTATGTCGGCTTGGTGGCGCTGGTGCAGGAAGACATGAAGAAGCTCGTGGCTTACTCGTCGGTTGCCCACATGGGCTTCGTGACGCTCGGCTTCTTCATCTTCAACGACCTGGGCGTGTCCGGCGGCATCGTGCAGATGATTGCCCACGGCTTCGTGTCGGGCGCCATGTTCCTTGGCATCGGCGTGCTCTACGACCGCGTGCATTCGCGCCAGATCGCCGACTACGGCGGCGTGGTCAACACCATGCCCAAGTTCGCCGCGTTCGCGCTGCTGTTCGCCATGGCCAATTGCGGCCTGCCGGGCACCGCCGGTTTTGTGGGCGAGTGGATGGTGATCCTGGGTGCGGTCAAGGCCAACTTCTGGATCGGCGCTGGCGCCGCCACCGCGCTGATCTTTGGCGCGGCCTACACCCTGTGGATGTACAAGCGCGTGTACCTCGGCCCGGTCGGCAACGACCATGTCAAGGAACTCACCGACATCAATGCCCGCGAGTTCCTGATGCTGTCGCTGCTGGCCATTGCCGTGCTGTGGATGGGCATCCATCCGAAGCCCTTCACCGACGTGATGGATGCTTCCGTGACCGAGCTTCTTCGCCACGTGGCGATCTCGAAGCTGCCCTCCTGATGCCACGCTGAAGAAGAGAACGAGATGATTGACAAACTCAGCTGGGTCGCGATCTACCCCGAAATCGTGCTGCTGGTCATGGCCTGCATCATTGCACTGGTCGACCTGTCGACCACCGACGCCCGCCGCACGCGCACCTACGTCCTGACGCTGCTCACGCTGGCTGCGGTGGCCGTGCTGACCGGCCTTGCCGCCAACGAGGGCAAGACGGTCTACGGCTTCGGCGGCATGGTCGTGAGCGATCCCATGGGCAACTGGCTCAAGTGCTTTGCCACGGTGGCCCTGATGGTCACGCTGGTCTACGGACGGCCCTATGCGGCGGACCGCGACATGCTGCGCGGCGGCGAGATGTTCACCATTGGCATGTTCGCGCTGCTGGGCATGTTCGTGATGATCTCGGGCAGCAACTTCCTGCTGATCTACCTGGGCCTCGAACTGCTCACGCTGTCGAGCTACGCGTTGGTGGCGCTGCGCCGCGACAACGCGGTGGCCAGCGAGGCAGCCATGAAGTACTTCGTGCTCGGCGCCATGGCCAGCGGCTTCCTGCTCTATGGCCTGTCGATGCTGTACGGCGCGACCGGTTCGCTCGACGTCAACGAAGTGTTCAAGATCATTGCCAGCGGCAAGGTGAACCACCAGGTGCTGGTATTCGGCCTCGTGTTCATCGTGGCGGGCCTGGCCTTCAAGGTGGGTGCGGCGCCTTTCCACATGTGGGTGCCCGACGTGTACCAGGGCGCTCCGACGGCGGTCACGCTGCTGATCGGCGCGGCGCCCGAGCTGGCCGCCTTTGCCATCATCATCCGCCTGCTGGTGGAAGGGCTGCTGCCGCTGGCCATCGACTGGCAGCAGATGCTGGCGCTCTTGGCCATCGCATCGCTGCTGGTGGGCAACCTGGCCGCCATCGCCCAGACCAACCTGAAGCGCATGCTGGCCTACTCGACCATTGCGCAGATGGGCTTCATGCTGCTCGGCCTGGTGGCGGGCGTGGTCAACGGCAACACCTACAACGCACAGTTCGCCTACAGCGCTTCGATGTTCTACATCGTGACCTACGTGCTGACCACGCTGGCGAGCTTCGGCATCATCCTGCTGCTGGCGCGCGAGGGTTTCGAAAGCGAAGAGATCACCGACCTGGCCGGCCTGAACCAGCGCAGCCCGCTGTACGCCGGCGTGATGGCCATCGCGATGTTCTCGCTCGCGGGCCTGCCGCCGCTGGTCGGGTTCTACGCCAAGCTGGCGGTGCTGCAGGCGCTGATCGCCTCCGGCCAGGCGCTCTACATCGGCCTGGCGGTGTTCGCGGTGATCATGTCGCTGATCGGCGCCTTCTACTACCTGCGGGTGGTCAAGGTCATGTACTTCGACGCTCCGGTCACGGCCAGCACCGTGTCGGCGCCGCGCGACGTGCGCACCGTGCTGTCGATCAACGGCCTGCTGATTCTCGTGCTGGGCATTGTTCCCGGCGGCCTCATGACGCTGTGCGCCAAGGCCATCGTGGCCACGCTGGCGAACTGACCCCGGCCTGCCCACGGTGTCGCAAACCGCATCGGTCTGGGTCGTTCTGCTGGTGGCGCTGGTGGCGGCCAACCTGCCGTTCTTCAATGACCGGCTGTTCGGCGTCGTGCCACTGGCCACGCGGCCCAAGCCGCTGGCGGTGCGGCTCGCCGAACTGGTGGTGCTGTATTTCGCCGCGGGCGGCGTGGGTTTGCTGTTCGAAAGCCGGGCCGGGCAGATCGCCCCGCAGGGCTGGGAGTTCTATGCGGTGACCGGCGCGCTTTTCATCGTGCTGGCCTTTCCAGGGTTCACCTGGCGCTACCTCATGAAGCACAGGCACGGATGACCGACATGACTTCTCCCATCGCCGATTCGCACCTGAAGGAAGAACGCACGGCCAGCGAGGTCCTGGTCAAGGGCAATTTCCTCCAGGTCTGCCGCGACACCGTGCGCCTGCCCGACGGCCACAGCGCCACGCGCGAGTACGTGATCCACCCGGGCGCGGTGGTGGTGATTCCGCTGCTCGACGACGGCCGTGTGGTGATGGAGCGCCAATACCGCTATCCGGTCGGACATGTGATGGTCGAGTTTCCGGCCGGCAAGCTCGATGCGGGCGAAGACCCGCTCGTCTGCGGCCAGCGCGAACTGCTCGAGGAAACCGGCTACACCGCGAGCGAATGGGCCTACGCCGGTGCCATGCACCTGGCCGTGGCGTATTCCACCGAGATCATCCACATCTACTTTGCCCGCGGCCTGTCGCTCGGCAAGCGGCAGCTCGACCACGGCGAGTTTCTCGACGTGTTCACGGCCACACCGGACGAAGTTGGGCTCTGGTGCCGCGACGGCACGCTCACCGATGCCAAGTCGCTGACCTGCACGCTCTGGCTGCAGAACGTTCTTTCGGGTGCATGGTCACTCGATTGGCAGGCCACCGCTTCGCAGGGCGGCGCGGGATAATCCGCGCATGAAGGTTCTCGATCTGCGCTGCTCGCATGGCCACGGCTTCGAAGGCTGGTTTGCGTCCAATGAAGCTTTCGAAACCCAGCTTGCCGCCGGACTGGTGGAATGCCCGGTATGCGCCGACACGCGCATCGTCAAGCTGCTGAGCGCGCCGCGCCTGAACCTGGGCAATGCGAAGGCGCCGGCAGAGGGCGCCGCAGCATCGCCGTCGGCATCTCCGGCGCCTGCCAAGGCCCAAGCACCGGCCGAACAGTCGCCGGAGGCCCGCTGGATGCGCGCCGTGCGCGAGGTTCTCGCAAAGACCGAGGACGTGGGCGACCGTTTTGCCGACGAGGCACGCAGGATGCACTACGGTGAAGCCGAAGAGCGCGGGATCCGCGGCCAGGCGACGCGCGAGCAGACCGAAGCGCTGCTCGAAGAGGGCATTCCGGTGCTGCCGCTGGCCATCCCCGCGGCGCTCAAGGAAACGCTGCAGTAGCAGCAGCCTGCCGCCGCCGGTTCATCAAGCCGTGAACTGGAGAGCGGCCAGGCGGGCATAGACCCCGCCTTGCGCCACCAGCGTGGCGTGCGTTCCCTGTTCGACGATGCCGCCGTGGTCCAGGACGATGATGCGGTCGGCCTTCTGCACGGTGGCCAGGCGGTGCGCAATCACCAGCGTGGTCCGGCCTTCCATGGCCGATTCGAGCGCGGCCTGCACCATGCGCTCGCTCTCCGCATCGAGCGCGCTCGTGGCTTCGTCGAGCAGCAGCAGCGGCGGGTTCTTGAGAATGGCGCGCGCAATCGCGATGCGCTGGCGCTGCCCGCCCGACAGGCGCACCCCCCGCTCGCCCAGGAAAGTGTCGTAGCCCTCGGGCAGCGCCTGCAGGAAATCGTGCGCAAAGGCCGCGCGGGCGGCGGCATGCACCTCGTCGGTGGTCGCGTCGGGACGGCCGTAGCGGATGTTCTCCAAAGCGCTGGCCGAGAAGATCACGGCATCCTGCGGCACCAGGCCGATGCGGGTGCGCAGCTCGGGCAGCGCGAGCGAGGCCAGCGGCGCGCCGTCGAGCAGCAGGCGGCCCGACTGCGGATCGTAGTAGCGCAGCAGCAGCTGGAACACCGTGCTCTTGCCGGCGCCGCTCGATCCCACCAGGGCCACGGTTTCGCCGGGCGCGATGTCGAGGCTGAAGTCCTTGAGCGCCGGCGTGCCGGGCCGCGAGGGGTAGTGGAAGGTCACCGCCTCGAGCTTGACGGCGCTGCCCGCCACGGGGACGGGCGCGGCCGCCGGGTTGGGCGGCGAAACGATGGCCGCCGGGGCATGCAGCAGTTCCATCAGGCGCTCGGTTGCGCCGGCAGCGCGCAGCAGGTCGCCATAGACCTCGCCGAGCACGGCGGTCGCACTCGCAAGAATGGCCACGTAGACCACGGTCTGGCCCAGGTGGCCGGCCGTGATGTCGCCGCGCAGCACCGCCTGCGTGCCCTGGTACAGGCCCCAGAGCAGCGCCGCCGAGGTGGCGATGATGATGAAGGCCACCAGCACCGAACGCGCCCTGGTGCGGCGCACGGCGGTTCGAAAGGCGTTTTCGGTCGAGGCATTGAAGCGGCCGGCCTCGCGCGATTCGGCGGTGTAGCTCTGCACCACCGGAATCGCGTTGAGCACCTCGGCCGCGATGGCGCTCGAATCGGCCACCCGGTCCTGGCTCGCGCGCGAGAGCTTGCGCACGCGCCGGCCGAACCACATGCTCGGCAGCACCACCAGCACCAGGATGCCCAGCACCTGGACCATCACATAAGGATTGGTCCAGATCAGCACCGCCAGCGCGCCCACGCCCATGACGGCATTGCGCAGGCCCATGCTCAGCGACGAGCCGACCACGGTCTGGACCAGCGTGGTGTCGGCCGTGAGGCGCGACAGCACTTCGCCGGTCTGCGTGGTTTCGAAGAATGCCGGGCTCTGGCGCAGCACATGGCCGTAGACGGCGTTGCGCAGGTCGGCCGTGACGCGTTCGCCGAGCCAGCTCACCGTATAGAAGCGCGCCGCCGAAAAGAGGCCCAGCGCCACGGCCACCGCAAACAGGGCGCCGAAGTGCTCGCGCAGTGCCATGGTCTGCGCGCCCTTGTCGGTGCTCACCAATCCGCCGTCGATCAGGCTGCGCAGCGCCAGTGGAAACACCAGCGTGGTGACGGCGGCCATCACCAGAAAGATGCCCGCCAGCACGATCTGGACGCGGTAGGGCCGAAGAAAAGGGCTCAGGCCCGACAGCGATCGGGGCGAGCCCTTGGCCGGTGAAGACAGAGGGGAGGAAGCCATGGCCCGGATTCTACCGACCCTTGCCATCGCAAAGGCGGCCTTGACAATAATTGCCCAGACAATTAATATTTTGACCAATGAGCGATGCAGACAATCCGCAAGTCCCGCCAGCCTCCGGCGACACCGAGCGCCGGCCGGTCGATTTCTACCGGGCCGAGACCTACAAGGCCGAGGAAAGCATCGGGTATTTGATGCGCCGCATCCTGAGCGCGGTGGCCCAGGCGGTAGAAACCCGTATGTGCGAGCCCGGCAGTCCCACCTTTCCGCAATGGTTGCCGCTGTACAAGCTGCACGTCGGCGCAGCCACCACGGTGGCCGAACTCGCCCGGGCCTGCGAACTTGACGCCGGTGCCATGACGCGCCTGCTCGACCGCCTCGAGGCCAAGGGCCTGTGCCGGCGCGTGCGCTCGCTCGAAGACCGACGCGTCGTCAACATCGAGCTCACCGAAGAAGGCCGCGCCGCCGCCCAGGAAGTGCCGTACGTGCTGAGCCGCGTGCAGAACGAGCACCTGGCGGGTTTCACCAGGGAAGAGTGGGAGCAGCTCAAGGGCTATCTGCGCCGCATTCTCGACAACGCCCAGGCCCTGGCGGCCCGTGGAGATAAAAATGACTGAATCCCTTGCCGTGCGCGCCGCTCGCCGCACCTCCATTGTTGCCGCCGTGCTGCTGATGGCCGCGCTGGCCGGCTGTGCCGACATGGCCGGCATCGGCTCCCAGGCCAGGCTGCGCGACGCCTCGTCGCTGGGCATTGCCGCGGACCGCAGCGCCGCCGCCGTGCCGGCTGTCGAGCGCCAATGGTGGCTGGCCTTTGGCGATGCGCAGCTCAACGCGCTAATCGACCAGGCCGTGGCCGGCAATCCGAACCTGCAGGTGGCGCGGGCGCGGCTCGCGCGCGCGCAGGCCTCGGCGGACATCGCCGGGGCGGCACTGAAGCCCAAGGTCAATGGCGAACTCGACCTGAGCCGCCAGAAGTTCAACAGCAACTACATCTACCCCGAGCCGCTCGGCGGCTCCACGCAGAACATCGGCCTGCTGCAGCTCGGCGCGAGCTGGGAGCTCGACTTCTTCGGCAAGAACCGCACTGCGCTCGAAGCCGCCATCGGCAGCGCCAACGCCGCGGCGGCCGATGCCGATGCCGCGCGCGTGCTGCTGGCCAGCAACGTGGCGCGCAGCTATTTCCAGTGGGCGCGCCTGAACGAGCAGCTCGGGGTGGCGCGGCGCACGCTGGCCCAGCGCGAGGAAACGCTCAAGCTGGTGCGCGACCGCGTGTCCGCGGGCCTCGATACCCGCCTCGAGCTGCGCCAGAGCGAAGGCGGCCTGCCCGAAGCGCGCCAGCAGATCGAAGCCCTCGGCGAGCAGATCGCGCTGCAGCAGCACGCGCTCGATGCGCTCGTGGGCCAGCCCGAGGTGTCCGCATCGCTCAAGCCGCCGATGCTGGAGGCCGTCAAGCCGATCGCGCTGCAGGCCAGCATTCCGGCCGACCTGCTGGGCCGCCGCGCCGACATCGCCGCCGCGCGCTGGCGCGTCGAGGCCGCCACCAGCGACGTGGCCAATGCCAGAACCCAGTTCTATCCCAACGTGAACCTCACGGCCTTCGTCGGCTTCCAGAGCCTGGGTTTCGGCAAGCTGCTCAAGTCGGGCAGCGAGCAGTGGGGCGTGGGCCCCGCGATCCATCTGCCGATCTTCGAAGGCGGCCAATTGCGCGCCAACCTGCGCGGCAAGGCGGCCGACCTGGATGCCGCGATCGAAAGCTACAACGCCACCGTGCTCGATGCGGTGCATGACGCGGCCGACCAGGTGTCCAGCGCCCAGTCGATCACGCGCCAGCAGGCCGAACAGCGCGCCGCGCAGGCCGCCGCCGAAGGGGCATACGACATCGCCGTGCAGCGCTATCGCGCGGGCCTGGGCAACTACCTCAACGTGCTGACCGCCGAAACCGCCGTGCTCGCGCAGCGCCGGCTGGCGGTCGACCTGGCCGCGCGCGCGCTCGACACGCAGGTGGGCCTGGCGCGCGCGCTCGGCGGCGGCTGGCAGCCGCCGGCAACCGCCACCGCCACGGCGCCCGCCTCATCTGCTGCATTGAACTGAACTGAATCGACTTTTTTCGTCTTCGGAAAGAACTCCATCATGAGCGACAACAACACTCCGACGCCCGCTGCAGCCAACGCTTCCGCAGCTCCCGAAGCACCCGCCGGCAACGGCAAGCGCCGCCGCGCGCTGACCGCGCTGGCGGCCGTGGTGATCGTGGCCGGCGGCGGCTGGGGCCTCTACGAATGGCTGGTCGCCAGCCACTACGAGGACACCGACAACGCCTACGTGCAGGGCAACGTGATCCAGATCACGCCGCAGATCGGCGGCACCGTCATGGCCATCAACGCCGACGACACCGACTTCGTGAAGGCCGGCCAGCCGCTGGTGCAGCTGGACCCCGCCGATGCGAAGGTGGCGCTCGAGCAGGCCGAGGCCGCGCTCGCGCAGGCGGTGCGCCAGGTGCGCACGCTCTACGCCAACAACGGCTCGCTGGCCGCGCAGGTCACGCTGCGCCAGTCCGACATCGTCAAGGCGCAGAGCGACATCGCCAAGGCGCAGGACGACCTGCAGCGCCGCCGCGCGCTCTCGGGCAACGGCGCGGTTTCGAAGGAAGAACTCAACCATGCCGAGACGGCGCTCGACAACGCGAAGAGCCAGCTCGCCGCCGCGCAGGCCGGCGTGGTGGCCGCGCGCGAAGCGCTGGCCAGCAACCAGTCGCTGACCGAAGGCACCAGCGTGGCCCAGCACCCGAGCGTGCAGGCCGCCGCCGCCAAGGTGCGCGAGGCCTACCTGGCCACGCAGCGCGTGGCCATGCCCGCGCCGGTCGACGGCTACGTCGCCAAGCGTACCGTGCAGCTCGGCCAGCGCGTGGCGGCCGGCACGCCGATGATGTCAATCGTGCCGCTGAACCAGCTGTGGGTCGACGCCAACTTCAAGGAAGTGCAGCTGCGCAACATCCGCATCGACCAGCCCGTGAAGCTCACGGCCGACGTCTACGGCAAGAAGGTGGAATACACCGGCAAGGTCGCGGGCCTGGGCGTGGGCACCGGCAGCGCCTTTGCGCTGCTGCCCGCGCAGAACGCCACCGGCAACTGGATCAAGGTGGTGCAGCGCGTGCCCGTGCGCATCGCGCTCGACCCCGAGCAGCTCAAGGCCAATCCGCTGCGCATCGGTCTGTCGATGGATGCCGAGATCGACATTTCGCAGAAGGGCGGCAAGATGCTGGCCGACGCGCCGCGCGCCACCGCCATTTCGCAGACGCAGGTCTACAGCAAGCTCGACCACGGCGCCGATGCCGAAGTCGACCGCATCGTGGCCGCGAATCTCGGCCGCGGCGCGCCGACGGCCGCCATAGTGCCCGCGGCGGGCCGCTCCGCCACGCCCGCGGCAACGGCCGGAACCGCGGCACACGGCGCTTCGCAGTCCCATCCCGGCTGATCGCCGCTCACGGTTCCCGAGGCAAAGCCAATGGCCACTGCTGCTCCCGCCTACGTCGCGCATCCGCCGCTCGAGGGCGCCGCCCGCGTCTGGGGCACGATCGCGCTGTCGGCCGCCACCTTCATGAACGTGCTCGACTCGTCGATCGCGAACGTGTCGCTGCCGGCCATCTCGGGCGACCTTGGCGTGAGCACCACGCAAGGCACCTGGGTCATCACCAGCTTCGCGGTGGCCAACGCCATCGCGGTGCCGCTCACGGGTTTCATGACGCAGCGCTTCGGACAGGTGCGCCTGTTCATGGCGAGCGTGATCCTGTTCATGGTCGCCTCGCTGCTGTGCGGCCTGGCGCCGAACATGACCACGCTGATCCTGTTCCGGGCGCTGCAGGGCTTCGTCGCGGGGCCGATGATTCCGCTGTCGCAGACGCTCTTGCTGTCGAGCTATCCGCGCGCCAAGGCGGGCCTCGCGATGGCGATGTGGTCGATGACCACGCTGGTTGCGCCGGTGATGGGGCCGCTCTTGGGCGGCTGGATCACCGACAACATCTCGTGGCCGTGGATCTTCTACATCAACATTCCTGTAGGCATCGTCGCGGCTGCGATCACTTGGGCGCTCTACCGCAAGCGCGAGAGCAGCACGCACAAGGTGCCGATCGACGCCATCGGCCTCGCACTGCTGGTGCTGTGGGTCGGCGCGATGCAGCTCATGCTCGACAAGGGCAAGGAGCTCGACTGGTTCCACTCGCCCGAGATCGTCACGATGGCCGTGATCGCGGTGGTCGGCTTCGCGTTCTTCCTGATCTGGGAGCTGACGGACAAGCACCCGGTGGTCGACCTGTCGCTCTTCAAGCGCCGCAACTTCTGGTCGGGCGCCGTGGCCACGGCCATCGCCTATGGCCTGTTCTTCGGCAACGTGGTGCTCTTGCCGCTGTGGCTGCAGCAGTGGATGGGCTACACCGCCACGCAGGCCGGCATGATCATGGCGCCGGTGGGGCTGCTGGCGATCTTCTTCTCGCCGCTGGTCGGGCTCACTGTGGCCAAGATCGATCCGAGGCGCTATGCCACGTTCTCATTCCTGGTGTTTGCGCTGGTGCTGTGGATGCGGTCGAACTTCAACACGCAGGCCGACTTCGTGACGATCATCATCCCGACGATCATCCAGGGCATCGCGATGGCGTTCTTCTTCATCCCGCTCGTGACCATCACGCTCTCGGGCCTCACGCCCGACCGCATCGCGGCCGCGTCGGGGCTGTCGAACTTCCTGCGCATCACCGCGGGCGCCATGGGCACGTCGATCACCACCACGCTGTGGGAGAACCGCGCGGCGCTGCACCACTCGCAGCTCGCGGAGTCGGTGAACCAGGGCAACAACGCAGCGGCCAGCGCGATGTCGGGGCTGGCGAGCAGCGGCTTGAGCACCGAACAGGTGATGGGCCAGATCAACCGCATCGTCGACCAGCAGTCGTTCATGCTGGCCACCAACGACATCTTCTATGCGTCGGCGATCCTGTTCCTGCTGCTGATTCCGCTGGTGTGGCTGGCCAGGCCGCAGCGCGGCGGTGCGGGCGGTGGCGACGCCGCGGCCGGCGCCCATTGAGGGCACGCGTTGCGCTTCAGGCGCCGAGTGCCCGCAGCACGTCGTGGCACGCGCCCATGGTGTGATAGTCGGTCTTGCCGGCCGGGCTTTTTTCGTCGCTGATCTTGCGGTTGTCGGGCGCGAGGATGCGGTACCACGCGCCATGGCGGTGGTCGACGAAATGCGCCCAGCTGTATGCCCAGATGCGGTCATACCAGCTCCAGTAGCCGGCATCGCCGGTGCGCACGGCCAGCAGGGCGGCGGCGGCAAAACTCTCGGCCTGCACCCAGAAGTACTTGTCGCCGTCGCACACCGCGCCGTCGGGGCCGAATCCGTAGGCGAGGCCGCCATGCGCCGCGTCCCAGCCGTGGAGCATCGCGGTATCGAAGAAGTGCCTGGCGCGCGGCACGGCCCAATCCGCTTCGCGGCCCGCGGCAACGAGCGCGCGCTCCAGCTGCAGCAGCAGCTTGGCCCATTCGGTGAGATGCCCGGTCTGGAAGCCCCAGGGCCGGAAGATGTTGCTCTTGTCGCCGCGGTTGTAGTCCCAGTCGACCGACCAGTCGTCGCGGTAGTGCTCCCAGACCAGCCCGCCGGCCAGCGCAGCCTGCCGGCCCGTGATCGACTCCGCGAGCGCGAGCGCGCGATCGAGGTAGCGCGCGTCCTGCGTGGCCTCGAAGGCTGCAAGCATCGCCTCGCAGGCGTGCATGTTGGCGTTCTGGCCGCGGTACGCACCCACATGCCAATCAGGGGTGGCCTCGTCGGCATAGAGCGCGTGCTGCGGTTCCCAGAAATGCCGCTCCATCAGCTGCCAGGTGGCTTCGAGCCCCGCGCGCGCTTCTTCGATGCCGGCCATGAGCGCATGCGCATGCGCGAGCAGCACGAAGGCCAGGCCGTAGCAATGCTGCGTGCCGTCCTGCACGGCGGCGCGGCCGTCGTGCCAGTCGATCTGCCACGCATAGCCGCCGCCCGGCTGCGCATGCGCGTGCAGCACGAAAGCCAGGCCGTGGCGCGCAGCGTCGAGGTGCTTCGGATCGCCGAAGCGCCGGTACGCCATCGCATGATTGAAGACGAAGCGCGTGCTGCTGACGAGGTGCCGCGTGCGCCGGTCGTACACCGTGCCGTCGTCCTTGAAGAAGTGGAAGAAGCCGCCTGATGAGTCACGGCTGACCGGCTCGTAGAAGGCCAGCGTGTGCAGGATGTGGCCGGTCAGGAATTCGGGCGAGCGGAAGTTCGGCATGGGCGTAAGGGTTCGAACCGATGAGTCATTGTCATTGTGACGACAGTCGTGCGCCGCCGGAGACAGTCGCGACGGCAGGTTGCACTGCAGCATAGGCATTTGCCCCAGTATGCAAGCGGGAGGCGGCCACGAACAATCGGTCCGCGCTCGACAGTGGCGCGATGAGATGGACCGCATGACCGACATATCTTTCCTGAACCCGGGCGACTTCGCGAGATGAGCGACGTCATCCTCGAAACACGCCAGCTCACCAAGGAGTTCAAGGGGTTCACTGCGGTCAGCAAGGTCGATCTCTCGGTGGTGCGCGGCTCGATCCATGCGCTGATCGGCCCGAACGGGGCCGGCAAGACCACCTGCTTCAACCTGCTCACCAAGTTTCTCGAACCCACCAGCGGCACGATCCTCTTCAACGGGCACGACATCACGGGCGAGCGGCCGGCGCAGATCGCGCGGCGCGGCATCATCCGCTCGTTCCAGATCTCGGCGGTGTTTCCGCACCTCACGCTGCTGGAGAACGTGCGCCTCGGGCTGCAGCGCGCGCTCGGCACCTCGTACCATTTCTGGAAGAGCGAGAAGACGCTCGAGCCGCTCAACACACGTGCCCGCGAACTGCTCGACGAGGTCGGCCTGGCGCACGAGGCCGACGAGCTCACGGTGAACCTGCCCTACGGTCACAAGCGCGCGCTCGAGATCGCCACCACGCTGGCCATGGACCCCGAACTGATGCTGCTCGACGAACCCACGCAGGGCATGGGCCACGAGGACGTGCACCGCGTGGCCGAACTCATCAAGCGCGTGTCGGCCGGCCGCACCATCCTGATGGTCGAGCACAACATGAGCGTGGTCTCGACCATTGCCGACACCATCACCGTGCTGCAGCGCGGCGCCGTGTTGGCTGAAGGCCCCTATGCCGAAGTCTCAAAAAATCCGCGGGTGATGGAGGCCTACATGGGCACCACCGACGGCCAGCTTCAAGGGGCGCACTGATATGAGCCCCCACGCTCCTCACTTCGTGTATGCGCTGCCCCCCGAGGGGGCGCGGGCCTCCTTTGGGGCGGCCCGGCAGGAGGCCCTATGACCGCTGCCCTGGAAATCAAGGATCTGCACGCCTGGTACGGCGAATCGCACGTGCTGCACGGCGTGAACATGGTGGTGCAGCCCGGCGAGGTCGTGACGCTGCTCGGGCGCAACGGCGCGGGGCGCACCAGCACGCTGCGCGCGATCATGGGCCTGACCGGCTCGCGCAAGGGCAGCATCGAAGTCAATGGCGTGCAGACCATCGGCATGGCCACGCACCGCATCGCGCACCTGGGCATTGGCTATTGCCCCGAGGAGCGCGGCATCTTCGCCAGCCTCTCGGCCGAGGAAAACCTGTTGCTGCCGCCGCCGCTCAAGAACGTCAAGGGTGCGGGGCCGGCCATGTCGGTGGCCGAGATCTACGAGATGTTCCCCAACCTGGCCGAGCGCCGCAACAGCCCGGGCACGCGGCTGTCGGGCGGCGAGCAGCAGATGCTGGCGGTGGCACGCATCCTGCGCACCGGCGCCAGGCTGCTGCTGCTCGACGAGATTTCCGAAGGTCTCGCGCCCGTCATCGTGCAGGCGCTCGCCCGGATGATCCACACGCTGCGCGGCAAGGGCTACACCATCGTGATGGTGGAGCAGAACTTCCGCTTTGCCGCACCGCTGGCCGACCGCTTCTACGTGATGGAGCACGGCCGCATGGTCGAGGCCTTCGGCGCCAAGGAGCTCGACGCCAAGATGCCCGTGCTCAGCGAGCTGCTGGGCGTGTAGCCGCGGCCACGTTTTTTTTCCGTTGATTCTCTCAACCATTCCAGGAGACACCATGCAAACCAAGCTCAAAATCATTGCTCTCATGCTCGGGGCCGCGGGTCTTGCGAGCCATGCCGTGCAGGCGCAGGAGAAGGTCGTCATCGGCTACATCAGCGACCTGTCGGGCCTGTACGCCGACCTGGAAGGCAAGGGCGGCGCAACGGCTATCCAGATGGCCATCGACGACATGGGCGGCAAGGTGCTCGGCCAGCCGGTCGAGGTGCTGAGCGTCGACCACCAGAACAAGCCCGATATCGCCGCCTCGAAGGCGCGCGAGTGGATCGACACGGCGGGTGCCACGATGATCTTCGCGGGCACCAATTCGGGCGTGGCGCTGGCCACCGCCAAGGTGGCGCAGGAAAAGAAGCGCGTGTTCTTCACCAACGGCGCGGCCACCTCGGCGCTCACCAACGCGCAGTGCAGCCCCTACACCGTGCACTACGCCTACGACACGGTTGCACTCGCCAAGAGCACCGGCGGCGCGGTGGTCGATACGGGCGGCAAGAGCTGGTTCTTCCTGACGGCTGACTATGCCTTCGGCCATGCGCTCGAGGCCGACACCGCCAAGGTGGTCAAGGCCAAGGGTGGCTCGGTGGTGGGCACGGTGCGGGCGCCGCTCAATGCGTCGGACTTCTCTTCCTTCCTGCTGCAGGCGCAGAACTCCAAGGCCCAGGTGCTGGGCCTGGCCAATGCCGGCGGCGACTTCATCAATTCGATGAAGGCATCGAAGGAATTCGGCATCGACAAGTCGATGAAGGTTGCGGGCCTTCTGGTGTTCCTCACCGACGTGAAGAGCCTGGGCCTGCCGGCCACGCAGGGCCTGCTGCACACCACCAGCTGGTACTGGGATGCCGACGACGAGTCGCGCAAGTGGGCCGCGCGCTACGAAGCCAAGACCAAGAACAAGCCGACCGACATCCAGGCCGCCGACTACTCGGCCACCATGGCCTACCTCAAGGCCGTGGAAGCGGTGAAGAGCACCGATGCCGACAAGGTCATGGCGCACCTCAAGAAGACGCCGATCAACGACTTCTACGCCAAGGGCGTGATCCGCCCCGACGGCCGCATGGTGCACGACATGCTGCTGGCCGAGGTCAAGAAGCCGTCCGAATCCAAGGGCCCGTGGGACCTGCTGAAGATCATCAAGAAGGTGCCGGGCGACCAGGTCTACACGACCAAGGAAGAAAGCACCTGCGCGCTGTGGAAGTAACTGTTGCCTGAGCGGGAGGCGGCCGTACGCGGTGGCCCCCCCGCAAAGCCGCTGCCTCCTTTCTGAACCTCGATTCCATTCACGATGAATATTTCTATGCCTGCCCTGTTGAGCCAGCTCCTGCTGGGGCTGGTCAACGGGTCGTTCTACGCGATCCTGAGCCTGGGGCTGGCGGTGATCTTCGGGTTGCTCAACGTCATCAACTTCGCGCATGGCGCGCTGTTCATGATGGGCGCGGTGCTGTCGTGGATGGCGATGAACTACTTCAACGTCAACTACTGGGTCATGCTGGCGGTGGCGCCGCTCATCGTCGGCCTGTTCGGCGTGCTGATCGAGCGGCTGCTGCTGCGCTGGATCTACAAGCTCGACCACCTCTACGGCCTCTTGCTCACGCTGGGCCTCACGCTGCTGATCGAAGGCGGCTTCCGTTCGGTGTACGGCGTGTCGGGCCTGGCCTACAGCACGCCCGAGGCACTGAGCGGCGGCACCAACCTGGGCTTCATGTTCCTGCCCAACTACCGCGCATGGGTGGTGGTGGCGTCGCTGGTGGTGTGCTTTGCCACCTGGTATGCAATCGAGAAGACGCGGCTGGGCGCCTACCTGCGCGCCGGCACCGAGAACCCGCGGCTGGTCGAGGCCTTCGGCGTCAACGTGCCGCTGATGGTGACGCTGACCTACGGCTTCGGCGTGGCGCTGGCGGCCTTTGCCGGTGTGCTCGCGGCGCCGGTGATCCAGATCTCGCCGCTGATGGGGCAGAACCTCATCATCATCGTGTTCGCGGTGGTCGTGATCGGCGGCATGGGCTCGATCATGGGCGCCATCCTCACGGGCCTGGGGCTCGGCGTGATCGAGGGCCTGACCAAGGTGTTCTACCCGGAGGCTTCGGCCACAGTAGTGTTCGTGATCATGGTCGTGGTGCTGCTGATCCGCCCCGCGGGCCTGTTCGGCAGCGAGAAGTGAAGTCCATGAAGAAAATATCGCTCGTCGTCTACGGGGTGCTGCTGCTGGCACTCGTCGCCGCACCCTTCATCGGCTTCTATCCGGTGTTCGTGATGAAGGTGCTGTGCTTTGCGCTCTTCGCCTGCGCCTTCAACCTGCTGCTGGGCTACACCGGCATGCTGTCCTTCGGCCATGCCGCGTTCCTCGGCGGCTCGGCCTACCTCACGGGACAGGCGCTCAAGGTCTGGCACTTCACGCCCGAGCTCGGCCTCGTCATGGGCACGCTGGCCGGCGCGCTGCTGGGACTGGTATTCGGCTGGCTGGCCATCCGCCGCCAGGGCATCTACTTCTCGATGATCACGCTGGCACTGGCGCAGATGATGTACTTCGTCGCGCTGCAGGCACCGTTCACGGGCGGCGAGGACGGACTGCAGAGCGTGCCGCGCGGCAAGCTCTTCGGCCTCATCGACCTGAGCGACGACCTCACGATGTACTACGTGGCGCTGGTGATCGTGGTGGCGGCCTTCCTGCTCATTGCGCGCACCGTGCATTCGCCGTTCGGACAGGTGCTCAAGGGCATCAAGGAGAACGAGCCGCGCGCCATCTCGCTCGGCTACGACGTCAACCGCTTCAAGCTGCTGGCCTTCGTGATCTCGGCCGCCCTGTCGGGCCTGGCCGGCTCGCTCAAGACGCTGGTGCTCGGCTTCGCCTCGCTGAGCGACGTGCACTGGACCGCATCGGGCCATGTGATCCTGATGACGCTGGTGGGCGGCCTCGGCACGCTGTCGGGCCCGCTGGTGGGCTCGGCGGTCGTGGTGCTGCTGGAGAACAAGGTGGGCGACTTCGGCACCTTCATGGCGCGCCTCACCGGTGTCGACTGGTTCAACACGCTGGGCGAGTCGGTCACCATGGTCACGGGCCTGATCTTCGTGATCTGCGTGCTGGCGTTCCGGCGCGGGATCATGGGCGAGATCATCGCCTTCGTCGACCGGCGCCGCGGCAGGAAGGCCTGAAACGAAAGAAGGCGGACCCTGTCCGCCTTCTTCGCTTCTGGCGCAAGCCCGCTCAGGGCAGTGCCGTGATGCGGTTGGCCGCGGGCGGCGCCAGCGGGCTGTTCGCCTTGATGTAGGCCTCGAGGGCGTCGACGTCCTGGTCGCCGCCGAGCGTGTCGGTGCCCTGGTTGAAGACCGTGAAGTTGTCGCCGCCGGTGGCCAGGAAGCTGTTCATCGTCACGCGGTAGCTCGCGCCGTCGCTCATCGCGGTCCCGTTGAGCGCCATGTTGCTGATGCGCGAGCCCGCGGGCGCCGAGAGGCTGTAGCTGTAGCTCAGGCTGCGCGAAGGCAGCAGCACCCTCGGTGAGGTGACCGTGTTGCTCTCGCTGTTGAACTGCTGCTCGAGCAAGGCCTTGATCTGCGCGCCGGTCATCGTCTTCACCACCAGGCTGTTGCCGAAAGGCTGTACGCTGAAGATCTGGCCATAGGTCACGCTGCCGTCGCCGGCCGGCACCAGGTCGGCGCGCACGCCGCCCGGGTTCATGAAGGCGATCTGGGCGCCGCCCTTGTCGCTGGCGCTGGTCGCGGCGAGCTGCGCATCGGCGATCAGGTTGCCGAGCACGCTTTCGCGCGACGCCGTCTGCGTGCGCATGGCCGGCCCGGAGAGCGTGCCCACCACCCGCTGCACCAGCGGCGCCGCGACGGACAGGTACTGGCTGACGAGCGCGGCCACTTCCTGGTTCTTGCCGAACACGGGGTACTGGTCGGTCAGTGCGACGGTGGTCGCGCCGCTGGTGTAGGCCTCGCCCTGGACGATCACGTTGTCGGCCGACTTGGCCGTGACCTTGCGGGTGCGCGTGTCGATCGTCAGGTTGATGTCGGTCAGCAGGGTGCCGTACTGGCCGGCGCTGGTCAGCAGGAAAGGCTTGGCCGGGTTGGTCTTGCCGTAGTCGCAGATGTAGGAGCGGTGCGTGTGGCCCGAGATCACCACGTCGACGGAGGCGTCGAGCTTGTTGAGGATCGGCAGGATGTCGCCGTTCAGGCCGGCGCAGCTCTTTTCGTTGTAGCCCACGGTGGTGGTGCCGCCTTCGTGGACCACCACCACGATGGCGTCGGCGCCCTGGGCCTTCAGCTGCGGGATCAGCGCGTTGGCCGTGTCGGCTTCATCCTTGAAGCTCAGGCCCGCGACACCGGCCGGCGTCACGATGCTGGGCGTGCCCTTGAGCGTCATGCCGATGAACGCCACCTTCACCGTGGCGCCGTCCTTGGTGAAGGTCTTGATGCCGGTGGCGGGGAACAGCGTGGTGCCGTCGCTCTTCACGGTGTTGGCCGCCAGGAACCCGAAGTTGGCGCCCGGGAAGGCCTTGTTCACGCGGCAGGGCTCCAGCGGCGTGTTCTTGGCGCAGCCGCCATTCTTCATGCGCAGGAGCTCGGTCTGGCCCTTGTCGAACTCGTGGTTGCCGACGGCGTTGAAGTCGATCTTCATCGCGTTCACGGCTTCGATGGTCGGTTCGTCGAGGAACAGCGCCGACACCAGCGGAGAGGCGCCGATCATGTCGCCGGCGGAGACCACGGCGTTGTTCTCGTTCTTCGCCTTGAGCGACGCGATGGCCGAAGCGAGATACGCGGCGCCGCCGGCGGGCACCGGGACCGTGCCGCCTTCCCTGGCCGGCGCGGCGATGGAAAGCCGGGGCGGCTCGAGGTTGCCGTGCAGGTCGTTGAAGGCGATGAGCTTCACGTCCATGCTGCCGGGCGCGGCGGGCGGGGGCGGTGCCGGGGGCGCGGGAGCAGGGGCGGGCGGGAGGAACGGAATGAAACCGTTCGAATTGCCGCTGCTTCCGCCGCAGGCGGACAAGGTGGCCAGGACCACTCCCGCCATGGCGAGATGTTTCAACAATGCGTGCATGAGCCTCTCCTCTTTGGATGGAATGCAGCGCATGCTGGACATGGCAGATGACGTCGCCATGACCACCCCCCGCAGAAAGAGTGATCAGGGCAGGGGAACCACGCGAATGGCCACGCCGGGGCCGAAGGCCCGCTGCAGCAATTCGCCGGCCTGGGCGCTTTGTGCATCGCCGGGCGACTGCACGGCCAGCCATCCCTCGGTGGCTCGCCGCTGCAGGTGCCAGCCCTCCTGCCCGATGCGGATCAGGCTGGCGAGCGAAGCGGCATCCGCGATGGGCAGTGCCGCGGGCACGATGTCGAGCCAGTCCACCACCTGGTCGGCTTCGCCGCCGAGCCGCGCGGCCGCGCCGTCCACCAGCGCGCGCTGCGTGGCCGCATCCCTGACAGCGCCCTGCAGGATGATGCCGTTGCCGTGCCAGCGGATTTCAAGCGCGGCGTTCGTTGCGGCTGGCGCCGGCCGCGCGGCTGTGAACACCCAGGCGGCGCCCGCGGCAGCCAGCAGAACCATCAGCAGTGCGATGACCCGGGATCTTCTGTTCATTCAAGCCTCGGCGCACGTCCATCGTGCAAACGTCGAATGCCGAGTTCAGTGGCCCGGCATGACGGCGTGATGACAGTCGCACAGGGCTGCGCGGCTCAGAGCCGCAGTGGTGCGGCGTAGCCGGTCATCTCCAGGTAGCCCCGGCCGACGCGGCGGCCTTGCGCATCGACGAGGTCGCTCAGGCCTTCCCAGTACACCCCGCCGGTGGAGCCGCGGCTGTCGAGCTCCTGATCGTCGAGCAGTGCGCGCACCTCGAAGCTGCCTGAGGGCGTCTGCACGCGCCATCGGGTCGGGTACTTCGCCTGCGTGCGCGGGCTGGTCCACGTAGTCGCACTTTCGAAGCGCACCTCGTCGTTGCCGAAAACGCGCAGCGCCCCATCGCGCGTGCGAAACGATCCGCCGGCCCACAGCGCACTGCCGTCGCGGCGCCGCAGGCGAAAGGCGGTGAGGGCGCTGCCGTCGTCCAGGTTCATGCCGATCCAGTCCCAGCCCACGGCCTCGGGATGCATCAGCGCCTCGCTCCATTCGTGGTCGAGCCAGGCGGTGCCGTCGACATCGAAGGCCTGGCCCTTGAGCGTGAGCCTGCCCTGCGTGCGCAGCTGCGGCTCGCTGTAGTAGTAGCTTGCCTGCGCTTCCTCCGGTCCCTTGCGCGAGAGCCCGGCCTTGCCTTGCAGCAGCACCGGCTGCGTCGGCGTGAAGCGCAGGTCGAGCGAGAACTCGCCGGCCGGGATGCGCGCCGAATAGCTGCCGTCTTCCCTGCGCACCAGCGACCAGTCGCGCAGGCGCAGGTCGGTATCGGCTTCGCTGGCCGATGCAACGCCGAAGCCCGCGCGCGCAATGCGCTGGTCGTGCAGCAGCACGCGGCCTTCGAGATCGGTGACGGCCGCATGCGCGAACACGAGGTGCCTGGCCGCAAAGGCCGAGCGCAGGCCCTGCGCCGCGTCGACGCGCGAACGGAAGAAAGTCACCTGGAAGCCGAACTCGCGTCCCGCCGGAGTCTTCGCATGGCCCGTGATGTACCACCACTCGGTCTGCAGATCGGGGTGGCTGCCGTAGTCGCGCGGGAACTGCAGCGTGCGCGCGGGCAGCGCCCAGCTGACGGGCACGGCGGCCAATGCCGCAAGCAGCAGGCTGCGGCGCGAGAGCTCGTGAAAGAAGGCAGGCGGCGGCATCACCCCGCAACCAGTGCGTCGATGCGCTGCTGCGCCGGCCCGATGTCGCCGAACGCGTTCTGCACCCAGTCCGCATCGTGATAGCTCGGCAGGTAGCGCTCGCCCGCATCGCACAGCAGCGAAAGAATGGAGCCTTGCCGGCCGGCCGCGTGCATCTCATGGGCAACGGCCAGCATGCCGACGAAGTTGGTGCCGGTCGACGGGCCCACCTTGCGGCCGAGCAGCGCCGAGAGCGCGTGCATGGCCGCCACCGAATCGAGGTTGGGCACCTCGATCATCCGGTCGACCAGCGTGCGGATGAAGCTCGGCTCCACGCGCGGCCGGCCGATGCCTTCGATGCGGGAGCCTGCCGCCGTCAGCGTGGCGTCGCCGGTGCGGTGGTAGGCCGAGAACACCGAGCCTTCAGGGTCGGGCACGCACAGCTGCGTGTCATGGCAGCGATAGCGCACATAGCGCCCGATGGTGGCGCTGGTGCCGCCGGTGCCCGCGCCCACCACGATCCACGCCGGCACCGGATGCCGCTCGTGCGCCATCTGCTGGAACATGCTTTCGGCGATGTTGTTGTTGCCGCGCCAGTCGGTGGCGCGCTCGGCATAGGTGAACTGGTCCATGTAGTGGCCGCCGGTCTGCTCGGCGAGCGCGTGCGCTTCCTCATAGACCTGTGCCGCATGGTCGACGAAGTGGCAGCGCGCGCCGTAGAAGGCGATCTGCGCCACCTTCTCGGGCGAGGTGCTGCGCGGCATCACGGCGATGAAGGGCAGCCCCAGCAGCCGCGCGAAATAGGCTTCGCTGACCGCCGTCGAACCGCTCGAGGCCTCGACGATGGTGGTGCCCTCGCGCACCCATCCGTTGCACAGCGCATAGAGGAAGAGCGAGCGCGCGAGCCGGTGCTTGAGGCTGCCGGTGGGATGGGTCGATTCGTCCTTCAGGTACAGGTCGATGCCGGCCGCGGCGAGCGCGGGCAGCGGCAGCGGGATCAGGTGCGTGTCGGCGCTGCGCTGGTAGTCGGCCTCGATGCGGCGGATCGCGCCGCCGAGCCAGCCGCCGCAGGAGGAAGAGGAGGGTGTTTGCTGCATGTAGGAGGAAGTCTACAAGTCATCCCTCGCAGCACCCAGCGAACGCGCAAATCGGGATACTGTGCGCTGCCAAATTCCACCCGGCAGGAGACAAGACGCATGAGAACAAGACACCTGCGCCCCACGTCGCGGCGCTCGTTAGGTCAAAGGCATTCCATTGGCGCCACGGCGCTCGCGGCCCTTGTGCTTGCGGGCTGCGCATCGGGGCCTCCGGGTGTGCAGACGCCACCGCGCGCGCCGTCGTCCTTCACGGTGCCCGGCCTGGAGAAGCCGGCCGAGGTGCTGGTCGACCGCTGGGGCGTGCCGCATCTCTACGCCGGCACGCTCTACGACGCCTTCGTTGCGCAGGGCTTCATTGCCGCGCGCGACCGGCTCTGGCAGATGGATCTCTGGCGCAAGCGCGGCCTGGGCGAAATGGCCAAGGACTTCGGCCCCGCCTGGGTCGAGAGCGACCGCGCCGCGCGCGCCGTGCTCTACCGCGGCGACATGTACCGCGAATGGCTGGCCTACGGCTCCGATGCCAAGCGCGTGGCCGAGGCCTTCACGGTCGGCGTCAACGCCTATGTGGCGCAGGTGCGCGCGCAGCCGGCGCTGCTGCCGAAGGAATTCGCGCTGCTGGGCTACGAGCCATCGTCCTGGTCGGCCGAGGACGTGGTGCGCATTCGCCACCACGGCCTCACGCTCAACTTCAGTTCCGAGATCGACCGCGCGCGCGCCTTCTGCGCCGGCGGCCAGGGCATCAAGGCCGACTGGCTGCGCCGCGAGCTCGATCCGCCGGTCACGCCCAAGGTGCCTGTGGGGCTCGATCCCTGCACCATCCCGTCGGCCGAGTTGCGCGCGGCCTACCTGCGCGCCACGGAGCCGCCGCGCTTCACCAAGGACAACACGCGGCTGGCCGGCGCGGCGGCTGCGTCCGCGCTCGTGCCGCCCGGCAGCGCCGAAGAGGAGCAAGAGCGGCAGCAGGCGCTGCAAGGCGACCCGACGGCCGCCTATGGCAGCAACAACTGGGTCATCGCGCCGAGGCTCACGGCCACCGGGCGCCCGATCCTCGCCAACGATCCGCACCGCGCCCACGGCGCCCCGAGCCTGCGCTACATGGCGCATCTCAGCGCGCCCGGCATGGACGCCATCGGCGCCGGCGAGCCCTTCCTGCCGGGCCTTTCGATCGGCCACAACGGCACCATCGCCTTCGGCCTCACGCGCTTCTACATGGACCAGGAAGACCTGTACGTCTACCAGCTCAATCCCAGGAACCCCAACGAATACCGCTACCAGGGCCGATGGGAGCCGATGACCCGCGTCACCGAGCGCATTGCCGTGCGCGGCGAGAGCGCGCCGCGCGAGGTGGTGAACACCTTCACGCGCCACGGCCCGGTGCTGCTGTCCGAGCCCGGCAAGCGGCGCGCCTTCGCGCTGCGCGCCGCGTGGCTCGAGTCCGGCATGGCGCCGTACTTCGGTTCGATGGACTACATGCGCGCGCAGAACTGGGACCAGTTCCGCGCCGCCATGAACCGCTGGGGCGCGCCCGGCGAGAACCAGGTCTATGCCGACCGCAATGGCAACGTCGGCTGGATTCCGGGCGGCCTCACGCCGATCCGCCCCAACTGGGACGGCCTGATGCCGGTGCCGGGCGATGGCCGCTACGAGTGGTCGGGCTTTCGCAATGGCGACGAACTGCCCTCGGAGTTCAATCCCGCGCGCGGCTATGTTGTGACCGCGAACGAGAACAACATTCCGCCCGATCATCCGGCGGCGAAGAAAGGCATCGGCTACGAATGGAGCGACAGTGCGCGTTCGCGCCGGCTCAAGGAGCTGTTCGAGAAAAAGGCGGCCTCGGGTTCGCGCTTCACGCTCGAGGACTCGGAGCGCATGCAGAACGACATCGTTGCCACGCCGGCCCAGCGGCTGCTCAAGCTCCTGACCGGCCTGCGCAGCGACGATGCGCGCACGGCCGCCGGGCTGCGGCTGCTGCAAGGCTGGGACGGCACCATGGACCGCGACAGCGCCGCCGCTGCGCTGTACGAGGTGTGGAGCGCCAGGACGCTGCGCGCGGCGGTGCTCAAGGCCGGTGCCGGCGAAGCCGCGGCCTCGCTGGCTGCGCCGGGGGACAACACGCGCATGGTGCTGCTGCTGGAGAACCCCTTCGGCTGGATCAGCGATGCGCAGCGCGATGCGTTGCTTCTGGAGACCCTGCCGCCCGCGATGCAGGAGCTCACGGCCAAGCTCGGGCCGGACATGGCGGCATGGAAGTGGGGCGCGCTGCACCGCGCGGAATTCCGCCATCCGCTCGGCGGCGTGGTCGATGCGGCCACGCGCAAGAAGCTGGAAGTCGGCGACTGGCCGATGTCGGGTTCGGCGTTCACTCCCATGGCTGCGAGCTACCGCGCCAGCGACTACAGGCTCACGTCGGGGGCTTCGTTCCGGATGGTGCTGGACGTGGGGAATTGGGATGCTTCGCGGGCGATCAATACGCCGGGGCAGTCGGGGGATCCCGACAGTCCGCACTATCGGGATCTGGCGCCGCTTTGGCTTGAGGGGAAGTATGTGCCGCTGGTGTACAGCCGGTCTGCGGTGGAGAGGGAGACTGTGGAGCGGATTCGGTTGGTGCCTTCTTTGCCGTGAGTTTTTTGGGGTTCCGGGGCCGGGATTCCGCCCGGCGGCGGCCTCACTTTCTTTTGCTTCGCCAAAAGAAAGTAAGCAAAGAAAAGGCGACCCCACTGTCTGCGACCCCTTCGCTTCGCTACGGGGCAACCTGCGGTGCTCACGTTTCGCGGGGTCTCGCCCAAACTCGCTTCGCTCAAACAAGGGCGAGCCCTGATCCGCGAAACGCTGCGCTCCTCGGCGCAGCCAGAGGGGAAGGCAAACCGAACGGGCCTTTGCTTCGCTCGGCCACCAAGCCACCGCGGCGCGCAGCGCCGCGGTGGTTGGTATTGGCTGTTGGGATTGGTATCGGGCCGAGCGAAGCGATGGCCCGTCGGCTCCCACCCCTTCTGTATGCGCCGAGGAGCGCAGCGTTTCGCGGACAAGGGCTCGCAGCTGTTTGAGCGAAGCGAGTTCTGCGAGACCCCGCGAAACGTGAGCACCGCAGGTTGCCCGCAGCGAAGCGGAGGGACGCAGACAGTAGGGGTCGCCTTTCTTTGCTTACTTTCTTTGGCGAAGCAAAGAAAGTGAGTCGCCCGCCGGGGCGAGTCCCGGCCCCCGAACTCAAAAAAACTACCAATCCTCCTTCACAGCAAGCACGACATCCCTCCCCGCAGCAGCCCGCCCCGCCAGCCACGCAGTCGCCGTCCCCGCAGCAACCACGGCAGCGCAGAGCATCAGCAGCCGCCCCCAGGGCACCAGCAAATCCATCGTCCAGTGAAAGCTCTGCGGATTGACCACCTTCACCAGCACCACCGACACCGCGAGCCCGAGCAGGAGCCCCGCCACGGCGCCGATCGCGGTCCATGCGGCGCCTTCGCCCGCCACCACGGCCAGCACCTGCCCCCGCGTGAAGCCCAGGTGCGCGAGCAGCCCGAACTCCTTGCGCCGCGCCAGCACCTGCGCGCTGAAGCTCGCCGCAATGCCGAACAGGCCGATGGCAATGGCCACGGCCTGCAGCCAGTAGGTCACTGCAAAGCTGCGGTCGAAGATGCGCAGCGAGGTGGCGCGGATCTGTCCGACCGACGAGATCTCGACGTTCGTAGTCGAATCGGAGCCGCCGCCGCGTGCCGCCAGATCGCGCACCGCGGCCTGCACCGCGCCCTCGGACGTGCCGGGCGCAAGCCACAGCGACACATCGCTCACGTTGCGTTCGCCCGTCAGGCGCTCGAAGTCGCGCGCGTCCATGGTGATGGCGCCGAACTGCCGCGCATAGTCGCGCCACACGCCCGCGACGAAGAACGCAGCCGGGGCAGAGCCCGTGGTGGCCAATGCCGGCGAAAGCGGCGCAAACAGCGAACCCGGCTTCGCGCCGTACAGCTCGACCATCGGCTCGCTCACGTAGATGCCGACCTGGCCAGCAGGCACCGGCAGCGCGGGGCCTACGAGCGGCAGCGCCTGCGACGCGCCGCCCTCGAGGCTTCGCGCGATCAGCGTGACCGCGGGCCGCGCAGGGTCGAGCTGCAGCGAGCGGGTACGCAGCGTACCGATGCGCGCAACGCCAGGCAGCCGTGCCAGCGCCTGCACGAAGGCCGGCGCAAAGGTGGCCGTGTCGCTGCCGCTCTGTGTGCCCGAATTGCCGGAACGGCCGCTGGACGTGGCGCGAACATAGAGGTCGGCCGGCAGCACCACGTCGAGCCAACGGGTGACTGAATCGCGAAAGCTCGCCACCATCACCGTGAGCGCCACGGCGAGGCTCAGGCTCGCGACCACGCCGCTCACCGCCACGGCCGCGGTGCCGCGCATGCGCCGTGCGCGCTCGATGGCCAGCATCGGCAGCACGCGCTGGGCGAACGCAGGCGCGACGCGGTCGTAAAGCAGCGCAATCAGCCAGGGCAATGCGGTGATGCCGCCCACCAGCAGGCAGCCCACCGAAAGATACGCCGCAACCGGAATGCCGCCGACGGCCGGCATGTTGGCCAGCGCCGCGCTGGCGGCAATGAGGCCGAGCGCGAGCCAGTGGCTGTGGCCCTGCACCGGCGCGGCGCCCAGGCCCTTGAGCGTCTGCGCTTCAGGCAGCGCCTGCGCCGCGCGTGCGGGCCACCAGCCACCCACCAGCGCCGCGAGCACGCCGAGCCCGCCGTACAGCAGCGCCGAGGCGCTGCTCCAGTGCAGCGTGGGCGCCACGCCCTCGAAGTAGCCGCCACCCAGGTCGCCGCCGAGCACCCGCAATGCGAAGGCCGCGAGTGCCGTGCCCAGCGCGAGGCCGGCGCCGCTTCCGATCAGGCCCAGCACCAGCGACTCGATCAGCACCAGGCGCAATCGCCCGCGCGGCGTCAGGCCCAGCACGCCGAGCAGCGCGAACTGCTGCGCCCGCTTGGCAACGCTGAGCGCCAGCACCGAGAACACCAGGAAGGCCCCGGTGAAAAGCGCCACCAGCGCGAGCACCGTCAGGTTGACGCGGTAGGCGCGCGAGAGATTGCTCACGCGTTCGGCCGCATCGCCCGGCTCGGCAAACTGCAGGCCGGCGGGCCAGGCCGGCGAGCGCTGCAGCGATGCGGTGAAGGCCGCCCGGTCGGTGCCGGGAGCGAGCCTCAGGTCGACGCGGCTGAGCTGGCCGAGCTTGTCGAACAGGTCCTGCGCGGCCGCGATGTCCAGCACCGCCAGCGCCGCGCCGCCGGCGGCGATGTGGCCTGCGACCTCGAGCCGCTGCCAGGCGCCGCCGCCAGTGCGCAGCTGCACCGTCTCCACGCGGGCTTCCGTCGCTTCGGCCGGAAGCCCGAGCGCGTTGCGCGCGGCGGCGTTGAGAAACACATGGCCCGGCGCGAGCATCGCAAAGCGCGCGGCGTTCCTGCCGGGCTGCGGCATCAGCGCCGGCGCAATGGTGGGCAGCGCCAGCGCATCGATGCCGATCACGCGCATCGGCAACTGGCGTTCGCCGGCCAGCGCGAGCCCCTGGAACTCGAGCACCGGGCTCGCCAGCGCCACCTGCGGATGCTGCACGAGCCGCGCGAACACTGCTTCGTCGAAGCTGCCCTGCACGGCGCGCACTTCGAGATCGGGCTGGCCGTTGACCGAGCGCACGGCGCTTGAGAATTCGTCGAGCGCCGAGGCATTGATCAGCTGCACCGAGAACGCCAGCGCCACGCCCAACATCACGGCCAGCACGGCCGCGGCGTTGCGCCAGGGATGGTGGCGCAGTTCCTGCCATGAGAAGGTGGAGAGCAAGGCACGCATGACGCGATTGTGGCCGCCGCGCGCGAAGTTCTGCCGCCGTGGCACCATGGCGCCTCTTCGATGCCTGGGGAATTCCACGATGCGGCTTTCTTGCTCCGCCTTGGTCCGCCGATGGATGGCGGCCTGGCTTGCTGCCCTGCTGCCGGCAGCCGCCGCCTTGGCGCAGCCGCTGCCCATCACCCTGGCCAGCGATCCCGCCGCCATCGCGAAGATGGCGCTGGGCGCCGAAAGGGGGACGCTCGTGGTCGGCGTGCTGCGCGGCGGCAAGGCCGCCTATGGCGTGGCGCACAACCCCGAGCCGTCTGCGGCACCACGCGCCATCGAGCCGAACAGCGCCGAGCAGCCGATGTTCGAGATCGGCTCCGTGACGAAGGTGTTCACGGGCCTGCTGCTGGCGCAGTCGGTGGAGCGTGGCGAGGTGAAGCTCGACGACACCGTGGGTCAGCTGCTGGCCGGCAAGTTGGCGGCGCGGCTCTCTCCTGCGGTGGCTTCCGTGACGCTGCGCCAACTCGTGACCCACACCGGCTGCATGCCCGTGATGGCCGACGGCGTGACCGGCGGGCCCGCCCTGGCCGCGCAGTTCCGTGCCTTCGACAAGGCGGCGTTCTGGGCCGCGCTGTCGCGAATCAGGCTCACGGCGCCGGCGCCGCCCTGCGAGGCGGCGTACAGCAATTTCGGGATGGCGCTGCTGGGACAGATCCTGGCCGAGCACGACGGCACCACCTGGGGCGAGCTGGTGCGCGCGCGCATCACCGAGCCGCTGGGCATGAACGACACGGTGATCCAGCTCGGCGACAAGGCCTCGCGCATGGCCCCGGCCTTTGCCGGCGACCGGCGCCAGCGGCTGCTCGACATGGCAGCCTATGCGCCGGCCAGCGCGCTGCGTTCCACGGCGGCCGACATGCTCACGCTGAGCCGCGCGATCCTTGCGGGCGCCAGCGGTCCGCTGGGTCCTGCGGCCGTGCGCATGCTCACGCCGCTCGCGCGCTACGAAGGTGCCGAGATTGGCTACGCGGTGATGGTGCGCGGCCCCGAGGGCGGCCGGCGCACCTACTACCACGCAGGCGTGACCGAGGGCTACCGCACGCTGTGGCTGCTTGCGCCCGACACCGCAGAAGCGCTGATCGTGTTCGGCAGCAACGCGCGCGCGCCGCTTCAGCCCGTGATGCTGGCCATCGGCAAAAGCCGCTACCCGGTGCCGACCGTGGAGGTGCCCGTCGATCCGCAGCGCCTTGCGGATTACGAAGGCGAGTTCCGCATCAACAAGGCCAAGACGCTGGGCTTTGCGGCGCGCAGCGGCCGCCTGCAGGTGCGCGAGACGGGCCGGGGCTACAACGCGCTCACGCCCATCGGCAGCGACCGCTTCGCGGTCACGGCCATCGGCGCCGAGGTCAGGTTCCGGCGCGGCGAAGGCAATGCGGTGGTCGGCGTGACGCTGGCGCAGGGCGGCAGCCGGCTCGATGCGCAGAAAGTGGTGAGCGAGGCGGTGGCGGTTCCGCAGGATTGACCGCTCCGGCGCCAGAAGATCAAAGTCGTTCCGACATTGCGTTGAGGTAGGCGCGTACGGCGGCGTTGCTGCTGAGGCCGATCGCGCGATCGTAGGCCTGGCGTGCCGCCGCGCGCGCACCGCCGGCTGCGAGCAGGTGCGCGCGGGCGGCCCAGAACGGCTGGTAGCTTTGCACCTCGGCCGCTGGCATGGCCTCCAGCGCGCGCAGGCCGATGTCGGGACCGCGCGCATTGGCCAGCGCGCAGGCCAGGCTGACCTGGGCACCGATGCTGGGCCGCAGCGCCAGCAATCCTTCGTAGAGCGACACCAGCACTTCGGGCGGCACGGGCGCGCCGACGCGGCGCTCGCAATGGGCCGACTGGATGGCTGCCTCCAGCTGGTAGGGGCCGAGAAGTTTCATGTCCGAAGCCCGGCGCAGGCAGCGTTCGGCCTCCGCGAGCAGGTCGGGGTTCCAGCGCAGCGGGTCCTGCTGGTCCAGCGGCACGTAGGCGCCGGTTTCGCTGCGCCGAGCCGCGGCGCGGCTTTCGCAAAAAAGCATCAGCGCGAGCAGGCCCAGCGGCTCGGGCTCGGCGGGCATCAGGCTGCACAGGATGCGGCCGAGGTCGATGGCCTCGGCGGTGAGTCCGCGCGGCAGGGCGTCGGCGCCGTCGACGTCGTCCCAGCCGGTGCCATAGGCCGCATAGATGCCGTCCAGCACGTCCTGCAGCCGCTGCGGAAGTTCGCGCGCCTGCGGGTACTCGAAGGGAATGCCCGCGGCGCGGATGCGCGCCTTGGCCCGCACCAGCCGCTGGCCGAGCGTGGAAGGCGCGGTGAGAAAGGCGCCGGCCATGCGGGCCGCGTCGAGCCCGAGCACGGCCTGCAGCATCAGCGGCGCGCGGGCCGCCGCGTCGATGGCCGGATGCGCGCAGACGAACATCAGCCGCAGCCGCTCGTCGGGCACGGCCGCGCCTTCGGTGCCGGCGGCGTTGTCCACCTCGCCGGCCAGCAGCAGCAGGGTCTGTGTCGAGTTGTCCTGCACGCGGCTGTGGCGCCAGGCGTCGAGCTTGCGGTGCCTGGCCACGCTCAGCAGCCAGGCGTCGGGCTGCGCGGGGATGCCGTCGGCCGGCCAGCGCTCCAGCGCGCGCGCGAAGGCCTCGGCGAGCGCATCTTCCGATGCGGCGATGTCGTGCGTGCGCGCGCTCAGGATGGCCAGCAGGCGGCCGTACGACTCGCGCGCCGCACGTTCGGCGGCCTGGTGAGCCGCCGGGTCGTTCACGGTGTCGCCGCAGCGATGGCTGTGGCCGTGAAGACCGGTCGCACTTCCACGCCCCCGCTGGCTGCGCAGGGCGCACGGGCCGCCCATTCGAGCGCGGCATCGAGGTCCGGCACGTCCACCACAAAGTAGCCGCCGAGCTGCTCCTTGGTGTCGGCGAAGGGGCCGTCCTGCACCTGGCGCTTGTCGCCGCGCACGCGCAGCGTGGTGCCGGTCATTGGCGGGAAGAGGCCGTGGCCGCCGAGCGAAATGCCCGACTGGCGCACCGCATCGGCATACGCGATCCAGTTGGCCCGGTAGGCCTGCGAGGAAGCGTCGTCCCGTTGTTCGAATTCGGCCGCGGGCTGATAGAACATCAACATGTACTGCATGGTGTCTCTCCATCGTGGAAAAGATGCTGAGCAGGATCGCTCACCACAATGACGGCCCGCTGCCGGTCATTTCGACACGGCGTCCGTGTCGAGCAGATGATTTTTTACGCTATTGACGTTTGGCGCAACGGTTGCGCTACCTAGGGCTTCAGGCCGCCTTGGCCTGGGCGGCGGGCGCGAACATGGCCTCCATCTCGCTTCGCAGCTTGTAGGCGGGGATCGAGGTGTCCATGGCCACGTCGGCCCAGCAGAGGCTCTGGCCCTTCTTCACCGGGCGCACCAGCTTGAGGTTGTGCGCGAGCCCGAGCGGCAGGCCGCCCAGGCCGAGCGAGCGCTCGGCCGGCAGCAGCTTGCCCCAGACGGTGTAGCCACCTTCGCCGTCGAGCATTTCGCCGGGCGCGAGATCGCGCTTGGCCGTGGCCACCACGTCGGCGTTCCAGCAGGTGGCCACGCCGGTCGGCTCGCCGCGCAAGGCGACGCTGGCCACCGACATGCCGACCTCCAGGCCGATCAGGTGCCAGCGCTTGTAGAGCGTGAAGTAGCGTCCGCTCGGATCGGTGTGGGCGTTGTATTCCTCGAAGCAGTTCTTGATGTAGTCGGTCTCGGCCTCGACCGTGACCCACACGCCCATGCGGATGTCGTAGGGAATCTTTCGCCCGTTCGCTTCGAGCGAGGAAATGACCTCGACCATGCCCTTGCGCTCGAGCACGCCGCCCTCGCTCTGCGGGCGCGTGACGAAGGGAATGTCCTCCACGCTCGCGGGCGGGTAGAGCAGGCCGTCCGAAGGCACTGTGAGGCCGGTGGCGTTGGCCACCGCCGAGCTTTCGATGGACGGCTTGGAGCCGTCGAGAAAGCTGTTGAACATCTTCGGATTGAGCCCGCCGCGCAGCGCCTGTTCGGGCGTGAGGCCGTAGTTGCCCCAGACGGTCTCGGGCGTCGATTCGGTGAAGTGCGGCAGCCACTTGTGGCCGCGCCCGGCCGCCACTACCGGAAAGCCGCAGGTGCGCGCCCAGTCGACCAGGTCGCAGATCAGCGCGGGCTGGTCGCCGAAGGCCAGCGAATAGACCACGCCGGCCTGCTGCGCGCGGCGCGCGAGCAGCGGGCCGCAGAAGGCATCGGCCTCGACCGTCACGTTGACCACGTGCTTGCCATGCGCAAACGCATCCAGGCAATGCTCGACGGCGGCCACCGGGTTGCCGGTGCACTCGACCACGATGTCGATCGAGGGCTCGCGCGTCACGGCCTGCCAGTCGTCGGTGATCCAGGTGCTGCCCGTCTTCAGGGCCTCCTGCATCGAGCCCGCCGCGGCACGCTCGGGCTTCCAGCCGACGCGTTCGAGATTGGCGCGTGCCGCCGCGGGCGAGAGGTCGGCAATCGCCACCAACTGCACGCCGGGCGTGCGCGGAATCTGCGCGAGGTACATCGAGCCGAACTTGCCGGCGCCGATCAGGCCGATGCGGATGGGGTGGCCCTCGGCGGCGCGCTGCTGCAGGCGGGTGTAAAGGCTCATGGCGTCAGGCCTCCGCGGTGTCGAGGACTTCGAGCGAGGTCTTGAGCGCACTCTCGGGCAGTCCGTTCTTCCATGGCACCTCGACCGGGTAGGGCTTCAGCAGGCAGTCGTCGGGCAGCATCTCGATGGGCGTGAAGTTTCTGTGCGCGATGTACTCGGGCCGCTTGTGGCGGCGAATGTGGTTGCTGACGGCGCACAGGCTCAGGTATACCGCCACGCGGTTGAAGGGCGAGAGGTTGCTGCCCGAGGCATGCACGAGGCAGCTGTGGAACAGGATCATCGAGCCGGCAGGCCCTTTGGGCGAAACGATGCCTCCGTTCTTTCCTCCGGCGCGATCGACCAGCTGCCGGATCAGGTCGTTGTCCACCGTCCACAGCGGATAGCTGGTGGTCGTGAGGTCGTGCTTCGCATCCACCACGCCCTTGCGGTGGCTGCCCGGAATGAACATCAGCGGGCCGTTGTGCTCGTTCACGTCGTCCAGGAAGATCGCGACGTTCATCGCGCGTTCGGTGGGCATCAGGTCGTCGTTGAGCCAGGTGCCGTAGTCCTGGTGCCACTGCCACACGTCGCCTTCGAAGGCCATCTTGCCGTTGATCTTGAACTGGTGCATGTAGACCTCTTCGTCGAAGAGATCCATCACCGGACCGACCATGCGCGGATGGCGCGCGAGCCGCGCGAAGGGCTCGCTGATCAGGTGCGCGGCAAAGTTGGTGCGTACCGCATCCGAGCCTTTCTCGCGCACGTTGAAGGCCTCGCGCCGGCTGTACAGGTCGGGCACCGCATCGGTCAGCGCCCTGGTTTCTTCGGGCGAGAAATGGCCGGGAAAGAACAGGTAGCCGTCGCGCTCGAATTGCGCGCGCTGCTCGGGGGTCAACTTCATGCCTTGTCTCCTTTGCGGGTGGGGGTGGATGCGGATGCGGTGCGCGCGAGCTGCTGCGCGAGCCGCCGGCCCAGTGCCTCGCTGGCCCGGGCGACGTGTTCCTCGCTCAGCTGCGCGGCGCGCTGCGCATGGCCGGCCGCAATGGCGGCAGCGATGGCTTCGTGCTCGTCCCAGAGCGTCTCGCGCTGCGGCTCGGCCTGCAGCACCGCGCCCATTGCGCGGCGCAGGTGGCGCCAGTGCTGGTCGGCGCTCTGGCCGATCAGCGGATTGCCCGAGGCCTCGTAGATGGCCTGGTGGAACGCCATGTCGGCATCGATCATGGCTTCGACATTGCGCCCGCGCGCCGCGCGGCGGCCGCGCTCCAGCAGCCTGGCGTCGATGCGAAAGCGCTGCGCAGCCGCGAGCCGCGCGGCCAGCACGTCGAGCGCGCCGCGCACCTGGTAGACCTTGCGCATCCAGTCGGCGTCGAGCGGCGCCACGAGCACGCCGCGGCCGGGTGCGTCATGCACGAAGCCGTCTTTCTTGAGCAGGCGCAGCGCCTGCAGCACGGGCTGGCGCGACACCGAGAGGCGCTGCGCGATGTCTTCCTGCGTGATCCGCTCGCCGGGTGCCAGCGCGCCGCTGCTGATGGCGCCGAGCAGGACGCGATAGACCTGGTCGACGAGGTCGGGCGTGGCTTCGATGCTGACGAGCTGGGCGGGCATGGATGGCTTTCCTTTAACTCTGTATACAGAGTACGGAATCCGGATCCACCGCGCATCCCGGGTTTTTACCCATGGGGGTGCAAAAGAACGTAACCCGCCGCTAAGCTCGGCCCATGCAACTCCCTACCTACGACGACGTCATCGCCGCGGCCGCGCGGCTTAAGGGCCATGCCCACCGCACGCCCGTGCTGCGATCGCAGACGGCCGACGAACGCTGGGGCGCCAGCTTCTTCTTCAAGTGCGAGAACTTTCAGCGCATGGGCGCCTTCAAGTTCCGCGGCGCGTTCAACGCGCTGTCGAAGTTCGACGCCGCGCAGCGCAAGGGCGGCGTGATCGCGTTCTCGTCGGGCAACCATGCGCAGGCCATCGCGCTGTCGGCCCGGCTCCTGTCGATGCTGGCCGTGATCGTCATGCCCAAGGACGCGCCCGCCGCCAAGGTTGCGGCCACGCGCGGCTACGGTGCCGAAGTGGTGACGTACGACCGCTTTACCGAAGACCGCGAGGCGCTCACGAAGCGGCTCGCGCAGGAACGCGGCATGACGATGATCCCGCCTTACGACCACCCCGACGTGCTCGCGGGGCAGGGCACGGCGGTGAAGGAACTGATCGAGGAAGCCGGCCCGCTCGACCAGCTGTTCGTGTGCCTGGGCGGCGGCGGGCTGCTGTCGGGTTCGGCGCTGTCGGCGCGTGCGCTGGCGCCCGGTTGCAAGGTCTACGGCGTGGAGCCCGAAGCGGGCAACGACGGCCAGCAATCATTGCGCGCCGGGAAGATCGTGCACATCGAAACGCCCAAGACCATTGCCGACGGTGCGCAGACGCAGCACCTGGGCGAATACACCTTCGGCATCATCCGGCGCGACGTGGACGACATCTTCACCGTGACCGACGAGCAGCTCGTCGAGGCGATGCGCTTCTTTGCCGAGCGCATGAAGATCGTGGTGGAGCCGACCGGCTGCCTCGCCTTCGCGGGCGCGATTGCCGCGGGCAAGGCCATCGCGGGCCAGCGCGTCGGCATCGTGGTCAGCGGCGGCAACGTCGACCTCTCGCGCTACGCGGCGCTGCTCGCCTAGGGCCTGTTAACAGGCCCTAGCTCGCTCAGGCGCGGATTCCCTCGGCCGTGAGGTGCAGCAGGCGGTCCGCGCGGGCCGCCGCGCTCTCGGAATGCGTCACCAGCACCAGCGAGGCGCCTTGCTCGCGCGTCTGGCCGATCAGCAGTTCCATCACTTTCGAAGCGGTGCCCGGGTCGAGGTTGCCGGTGGGCTCGTCGGCCAGCAGCAGGGCGGGCCGGTGCACCAGCGCGCGCGCGATCGCGACGCGCTGCAGCTGGCCGCCCGAGAGCGTCTGCGGCAGGCGCGCGCCCATGCCGGGCAGGCCCACCGCCTCGAGCATGTGCGCGACGCGGCCTTCGTCGCGCTTGCCGCCCAGCAGCATCAGCGGCAGCGAGACGTTCTGCGCCACGTCCAGGTGCGGCAGCACGTGGAAGGCCTGGAACACGAAGCCCACGTGGCGCCGGCGCCAGAGCGCGCAGGCTTCGCCGTCGAGTGCGCCGATGTCGATGCCGCCGTGCGTGACCGTGCCCGCGTCCCAGCGGTCGAGCCCGGCCATGCAGTTGAGCAGCGTCGACTTGCCGACGCCCGATTCGCCCACAATGGCGACGAACTCGCCGGGCTCGACGCTGAGCGTCACGTTCTCGAAGACAGGCACGTCGCCGTAGTGCTTGGCGAGCCCGGAGATGCGCAGCGTCATGCGGTGGTGCCTGCCATGCGTTGGACGGCCGTCTGCACCGCGTCCGGCGCGTCGCAGGCGATGACGGTGCGCGACGGCATGCTGCGCAGCCAGGTGATCTGCCGCTTGGCGAGCTGGCGCGTGGCCGCGATGCCGCGTTCGCGCAGCTCGTCCATGGCCCTGGCGTCGGGCTGCGCGCCACTGCATGCGTCGAGCATTTCCCAGGCCTGCCGGTAGCCCACGCAGCGCATCGAGGGGAGCTCGGTCGAGAGATCGCCGCGTGCGCGCAGCGCCCTGACCTCATCGAGGAAGCCGGCGGCCAGCATGGCGTCGAAGCGCTCGGCAATGCGCGAATGCAGCCAGGCGCGGTCGGTGGGTTCGAGCGAGAACAGCGCGCCGCCGGCCAATCCCTTCACCGCCTTGTCCTTGTCGCCGGCATGAAAGCTCGACAAGGGTTGGCCGCTGCTCTCCCACACTTCGAGCGCGCGCTGGATGCGCTGGCTGTCCTGCGGCGCCAGCCGCGCGGCCGTCGCGGGATCGACCTTGGCGAGCCGCGCATGCATCGCGGGCCAGCCCAGCGCGGCGGCTTCGGCGTCGATGCGCGCGCGCATCGCGGCATCGGCGGCGGGCATGGCGTCGATGCCGTCGAACAGCGCCTTGAAGTAGAGCATGGTGCCGCCCACCAGCAGCGGCAAGGCGCCGCGCGCGCGGATCTCGCCGATCAGCCGTGTCGCGTCGGCCACGAAGGCGGCGGCGCTGTAGCTTTCGCGCGGATCGAGGATGTCGATCAGGTGGTGCGGCACGGCGGCGCGCTCGGCACGGCTCGGCTTGGCGGTGCCGATGTCCATGCCGCGGTAGACCAGCGCCGAATCGACGCTGACGATCTCGACCGGGCGCATCCGCGCCAGCGCGAGCGCTGCCGCCGTCTTGCCGGAGGCGGTCGGCCCCGCAAGCGCGATGTATGTCAGGTTTTCAGGAAGGCCGGAAGCGGCAGCGGAGGGCGGCATAAGCGCCCGAGGGTAACAACAAAACCGAAAGCCTCAGATCGCCTGCGCACTGGCACTGGCCTGGCCGCGCGCTTCCTGCGGCCGGGCGGGCGAATCCGCCTGCGGGGCCGCCGGCGAGACAGGCAGCGATGGCGTGCCGCGCAGCACCGGCGTGCCTTCCCCTTGCCGCGAAGCCAGCGTGGTCTCGGGCTTCATGCGGAACAGCTGCGAAAGCGCCGAGCGGTACTGCGCCTCGCCGATCGAATTGGTGTTGTGGTGCGATCCGCCCTCGACCAGCACGAAGAGCTTGGGCACGGTGGCCGCGTTGTAGAGCTTGCGGCCCAGCGTGGGGTTGATCAGGCTGTCGGCGGTGCCATGCACCACCAGCAGCGGCGCGCCGATGTCCTTGACGCGGTTGATGGCCTCGAAGCGCTGCGTGATGAGCGGGCCGAACGGCAGCCAGCCCCACTTGAAGCCGCTCACCACGTCGGCAATGGATGTGAAGGTGCTTTCGACGATGGTGCCGCTCTCGTCGTTGACATGCGCGGCCAGGTCGATGCCGATGGCGCCGCCGAGCGAGTGGCCGAAGATGTAGCGGTGCTGCCGCGGATGGCGGGCCGCGAGCCAGGTCCAGGCGGCGCGGGCGTCCTCGCGCGCCGATTCTTCCGACGGCAGGCCCTTGGAGCTCTTGCCGAAACCGCGGTAATCGATGGCCAGCACTGAAAAGCCGAGCTCGTGCATGCGCTGGATGCGCGGCGCCGAGCCGGCCACGTTGTAGCGGGCGCCGTGCAGGTACAGCATGACGGGCCGGTCGGTGGTCTCGGGCTCGCCGCCGAGCCAGAGGCCGTGAAGGCGCGCGGATTCGCCGGTAATGGACGACTGGAAGTCGATCCAGACGTCCTGCATGCCCTCGGTCATGGTCGCGGTGTTGCCCCAGCTGCGGTCGCTGGGTTGAAAGATCCACTCGCGTTGCTGTTCGTCGAATGTGGAGCAGCCGGCGGCCAGAAGGGCGCACAGCGAAAGAACGGAGGCAAGGAGGGACCAGCGTTTCATGGACTAGAGGGACAGCGAAGCCGGCGGAAAGTTCATGCTCGAGCATGGAACGCGCCGACACTGCGCTCCAGCACCTCCCCCATAGTGCCCTCAGGCGGCACTTTGTTCTACATATGCAACGCCCGTGCCCGCTTCTCGGATGACTTCCAAAAACTCCGGAAAAACCCTCAAAATGCCCCGATTTGCTATCTGCCGCGCATAAAAAGCGCGTCCAGCTCCCGAATCGACAGTTGCCGCCAAGTCGGCCGGCCATGGTTGCACTGGTCCGAGCGCTCGGTGGCTTCCATTTGACGTAATAAAGCGTTCATTTCGTCGATCGTGAGCTTGCGGTTGGCCCGAACCGCACCATGGCAGGCCATGGTCGAGAGCAATTCGTTCTGTGCCCGCTGCACCACGGTGCTGGCGTCGTGCTGCGCCAGTTCGGCCAGCACGCTGCGCGCGAGCTCCACCGGATCGCCGTCGGCCAGGGTGCCCGGCACCGCGCGCACCGCAAGGGTGCGCGGCGAAAACGGCGTGATTTCCAGCCCCAGCGTGGGCAGCACTGCGGCGCAGGCCTCGGCGGTGGCCACTTCCTGGGGCGTTGCCGCGAAGGTGGCCGGAATCAGCAGCGGCTGGCTCGTGATGGCGGCGCCGTCGAGCTGGGTCTTGAGCCGCTCGTAGACGATGCGTTCGTGCGCCGCGTGCATGTCGACCACGATCAGGCCCTGGCTGTTCTCGGCCAGGATGTAGATGCCCTGCAGCTGCGCCAGCGCGCGGCCCAGGGGCCAGGCTTGCTCGTTGGGGGCCAGGTCGCCCGCGCCCCGCGATTCGGCCGCCAGCCCGATGGCGGAGGCCCGGAACGCCGCGGGCGCCCCACCGGCGGCAGGCCACAGGGAAGCGCCGGATTCGGTTTCAGGGCCCGATCCGCCGGTCCGCTGGGGCCACAGGGCCTCGAAATCGCCGGCGCCGCGCTCCGCCGCCACGAAATTGATCCCCGGCTGGGCCCAGGTGGCGCCCGAAGCGGGCACATGGGGTTTGAAAAAGGGCTGCTGCGGCGCCGCCGGCGCGACGGCATCGCCCGCGCGCGGTGCCGCGAGCGCGTTCTCGATCGCGTGGCGCACCGCCTGGTGCACCTCGCGGCCATCGCGAAAACGCACTTCGATCTTGGTCGGATGCACGTTCACGTCGACGCGCGACGGATCGATTTCGAGGTACAGCGCATACACGGGCTGGCGCTGGCCATGCAGCACGTCTTCGTAGGCGCTGCGCACGGCATGCGAAAGCACCTTGTCGCGCACGAAGCGGCCGTTGACGTAAAAGAACTGCTGGTCGGCGCGCGAGCGGGCGGCATCCGGAATGCCGGCGCGGCCGGCCACGCGCACGGCGCCGCCGATGTGCTCGACGGCCACGCTCTGCGCCACGAAGTCGTCGCTGAGCGCATCGGCCAGGCGCTGCTCGCGCCGGTCGGCGGCGCGCCACTGCTCCATCAGCTTGCCGTCGTGCCACACCGAAAAGCCGACCTCGGGCCGCGCCAGCGCATGGCGGCGCACGGCCTCGATGCAGTGGGCCAGTTCGGTGGCGTCGGTCTTCAGGAACTTGCGGCGCGCGGGGGTCGCGAAGAAAAGCTCGCGCACCTCGACCGTGGTGCCGACGGCGCGGGCCACCGGCCGCAATTCGCCGGTGCGGCCGTCGAGCGCGAAGGCGCCGTCGGCGCCCGCAAAGCGCGAAAGGATGCTGAGTTCTGCAATGGCGTTGATGGCCGCGAGCGCCTCGCCGCGAAAGCCCATGGTGCCCACGGTTTCGAGATCGTTCAGGCTCGCGATCTTGCTGGTGGCATGGCGGCGCAGCGCCACCGTGAGCTCTTCGCGCGGAATGCCCAGGCCGTCGTCCTCGACCGAGATCAACCGCACACCGCCCGAAGCCAGCCGCACCGTGATCTGGCGCGCGCCGGCGTCCAGGGCGTTGTCGAGCAGCTCGCGCACCACGGAGGCCGGGCGTTCGACCACTTCGCCGGCGGCGATCTGGCTGATCAGCTCGTCGGGGAGTTCGCGGATCGGACGGCGTTCGGGGGACGGAATGGAAGAGGGAAGGGCACTCACGCAAGCATTCTAGAAGCCGGCTGCCGCCGCCGAGCCACGGCCTCCGGGAGCCCCTTCAGCCCGGCATCAGCGTGTTCGAAGGCAGGGTTTCGTCGAGCAGCTTGCGCGCCGTCTCCACGCCCGCCACGGGCAGCAGCGCGGGGTCGAGCAGGCCCACCTGCACCAGCACGCTGGCCTGGTCCCAGTAGATGTGCTCGTGGTAGAGCTTGCTGCCGCGGAACTTGATGACAGCCAGCAGCGGGATTTCCACGCGTTTGCCGGTGGGCGCCACGCCCGGCAGCATCCACGGGATCTCGGTGGTGTGCGTGAAGCTGAAGAGCAGTTCGTCCACCACCTGCGTGGCGCCCACCGTGCGCGAGATCGACACGAGCGTGGTGTCAGGCGGATTGCTGTTGACGAAATGCTTGCTGTAGAAGCTGTGCAGCGCCTGGTAGCCCACGCCGCCGGTCATGGTGGGAATATGGTTGACATACGGTTCGGCCACCATGGTGGACATGGTGTCGTCGACGTTGCGGGTGCCGAACTCGTACTCGCAGTGCTTGTCCCACAGCGCGGAGAGGTCGTAGTGCGGGCCGATGGCGGCCTTGAGCGCGGCAATGCTGCGCTCGTGCGCCATCAGCGCCGAGGGCTTGTGGAAATGCTCGCCGCCGGCGCGGGCGAAGGCATGGTCGACCCCGGGGTAGACGTGCAGCGCCACGCCGGGGCGGCCCTGCAGCGCCTGCACGATGCGCTCGCGGGCTTCGGGCGGGCAGAACTTGTCGCGCTCTGCGATGTGCAGCGTCAGCGGCCGCTTGATCTGGTCGGCCTCGTCGAGCGCGGCCTCGATGCCCACGCCGTAGTAGCCCACCGACACGTCCGCATCGGTGCGGCAGGCCGCCAGGTAGGCCAGCTTGCCGCCCAGGCAGAAGCCGAGCACGCCGACCTTGGCGCCGCCCACCTCGGGCCGGGCGCGCAGCGCATCGATGGCGCTTTGCATGTCTTGCATGCCCTTGGCCTCGTCGAAGCCCTGGTAGAAACCGAAGGCGCGCTGCCAGTCGGCCTCGCTGTAGCCGAGCTCCACATCGGGCTGCTGGCGCCAGAACAGGTCGGGCACGAGCGCCACATAGCCCTCCTCGGCGTAGTAGTCGGCCACCTCGCGCATCGTGCGGTTGACGCCGAAGATTTCCTGGGCAATCACCAGCCCGGGGCCGCTGCCGGACTCGGGCAAGGCGAGGTAGCCGCGGAAGGTGCCGCTGCCGTCGCTGGCCTCGATCTGGATGTATCGACCTGTCATCTTGAATCTCCGAATTCGTCGTGGGACGCCACGCGGCGCGCAGCAAGGATAATCCGCAACCATGGAAATCATCAGCTTTCTCGTCGACTTCATCCTGCATGTCGACAAACACCTCGAGGCCTTCGTCGTTGCCTATGGCCCCTGGGTCTATGCGCTGCTCTTCCTGATCGTGTTCGTGGAGACAGGCGCGGTGGTGATGCCCTTCCTGCCCGGCGACTCCCTGCTCTTCATCGTGGGCGCGCTGTGCGGCGTGGGGCTCATGAGCTTTCCGCTGGCCTGCGCGGTGCTCATTGCCGCGGCCATCCTGGGTGACCAGTGCAACTACAGCATCGGCCGTTATTTCGGGCCCAAGGTCTTCCAGTGGGAGAACTCGCGCTTCTTCAACCGCAAGGCCTTCGACCAGGCGCACGCGTTCTACGAGCGCTACGGCGGTATCACGATCATCCTTGCGCGCTTCATGCCCTTCATTCGCACCTTCGCCCCCTTCGTGGCCGGCGTGGCCGAAATGAACCGCGCGAAATTCACCATGTTCAACGTGGTCGGCGCGCTGATCTGGGTGCTGGGCATCGCAACGACGGGCTACTTCTTCGGCAACCTGCCGTTCGTGCGCGAGCATCTCGACAAGATCATCTGGGCACTGATCTTCGTGCCGGGCCTGATCGCGATCTTCGGCGCCTGGCGTGCATCGCGCGCGGAGAAGGCGCGCGCGCAGTTGCCTTCGAAGGCTTGATCGCCGGCACAAAAAAAGCGCGCCCGTGGCGCGCTTCAATGAGAGTGGACTCGGGTCAGTATCTCGGCCCGTTGTAGGGGTAGTAGCCGCTCGGCGGATAGGCGCGCTGGCTCTCGTAGTAGTTGCGTTCGTCCACACTGCGTCCCACTTGATTGCCGATCACGCCACCAATGGCTGCGCCGCCCAGGGTACTGCCGGTGTTGCCGCCGATGGCGTGGCCCACTGCAGCGCCGCCCAGCGCGCCAATGCCGGTGCCCAGATTCTGATTGGGGCCGGATGCGCAACCTGCCAGTGCCATGGCCGTGGTTGCCGCCGCAGCGGCAATCCAGATTCGTGTCTTCATCATGATGTCCACCTTTCCAGAGTGATGGGACCATGATGGTCAAAAGGCACCGGCACGCTGTGTAGGAGCCTGCCGCGCTTGGCTGTGCGGTGCTACGGGCCGCTCGGCGTGGGACGGCAGGGCGAGCGGGGCCCTAGAGCTGTCGGCTGCGCGCCAGCGGCGGGTTCTGCGCAAAGTAACGCTGGATGCCGCGCATCAGTGCATCGGCAAGGCTTTCCTGGTAACTGACGCTGCGCAGGTTCGCTTCTTCTTCGGGGTTGCTGATGAACGCCGTTTCGACCAGCACGCTGGGGATGTCGGGCGCCTTGAGCACCGCGAAGCCGGCCTGCTCGACCGCGGGCTTGTGCAGTCGCGCACCGATGCCGCGGATCTCGCCGAGCATGGCGCCGCCGAGCTTGAGGCTGTCGTTGATCTGCGCCGTGGTGCTCATGTCGAGCAGCGCGCGCTGCACCTGGACTTCGTGGTTGCCGACGTTCACGCCGCCCACCTTGTCGGCTTCGTTTTCCTTGTTGGCGAGCCAGCGCGCGGCGCTGCTCGAGGCTCCACTCTGGCTCAGCGCAAAGACGCTCGCGCCGCGCGCGGCGGGCGTGGTGAACGCATCGGCGTGGATGCTCACGAAGAGGTCGGCCTGCACGCGCCGCGCCTTTTGCACGCGCACACCCAGCGGCACGAAAAAATCGGCGTCTCGCGTGAGAAACGCGCGCATCGGGTTGCCGTTGACGCTGCTGGCGTTGATGCGGTCGCGCAGGCGGTGCGCGATCTGCAGCACGATGTCTTTTTCGCGCGTGCCGTTGGGGCCGATGGCGCCCGGGTCTTCGCCGCCATGGCCGGGATCGAGCGCCACGATGATGATGCGGTCGGTGCGGCTTGCGGTGGCGCCGCCGCGCGCGGACGCGAGGGGCGCGGGAGGCGCCACAGGTACGGCAGGCGCAATCGGCGGCGCGGGCGGCACGACAGGGCCGGGCCGGGTCGACTGCTGCGCCATCAGCTCGCCCAGCGGATCGGGTGCGGGCGCGGCCGCCGTGGCCGGCGGGCGTGCGGGAGGCGCGATGCTGCCGGGCGCAGGGCGCGGCGCGGGCACGTTGGGCGAAGGCCGTACGAGGATCGGCGGCCCGCCGTCGGGCGCGAGGCCCGAGGGCGCGGCCGGCGGCGGCACCGACGGCGCGCTCGCCACGGCGCCGTTGTTGCCGCCACCGCTGCTGCCGCGCGGTGCCTCGCGCAGGCGCTCGGTGATCAGCGCTTCCATCGGGTCGATGGCTTTTTCGGGGTAGAGGTCGAGCACCAGCCGGTGCTTGTACGCGGCAATGGGCGCCAGCGAGAACACCTGCGGCACCACGGCCTGCTTGAGGTCGAACACGATGCGCACCACCTTGGGCGCGTTCTGGCCGACGCGCAGGCCGTTGATGTACGGGTCGCCCGGCTTGATCTTGCCGACCAGGTCGCGCAGCTCGGGGTTGAGATCGATGCCTTCGATATCCACCGCCAGCCGCGGCGGACTGCCGACGACCAGCTGCTGCGAATGCAGCCGCGCGTCGGATTCGATGGTCACGCGCGTGTAGTCGGCCGCGGGCCACACGCGCACCGCGAGGATGGTGGCGCCGCGCGCAATCTGGTGCACGCCGAGCATCAGCGCGACGCTGCCGCCCTGCAGCAGCACGCGCCGCTTGAGGCCGCTGGCCTTCATGCGCCGAGCTGCGTCAGCAGGGCGCTGCCGCGGGGAGTGTTCGCCAGGAGGGTCACGCTGCGTGTGTCATCTGTCATTGCTTCTATTTTAATAGCGAGGTCGGCAATTGGTGTGCGGCCGGCAGCGTTTTCTGGCCACTCCGCGAGCTTGAGGCCCGGTCCCGCGAAAATGTCACGGAAGCCGGCGTCGTCCCACTCGCGCGGATCGTTGAAGCGGTAGAAGTCGAAATGGAAGATGGCAAGCCCGTCGGGCGCTTCGTGCGGCTCGACCACGGCATAGGTCGGGCTCTTGATGCGCCCCTCGATGCCGAGCGCGCGCAGCAGGTGGCGCACGAAGGTGGTCTTGCCGGCGCCGAGGTCGCCGTGCAGCGCGATGAAGGCATCGCGCAGCGCGGGCGAGGCCGCCAGCGCGCGCGCGAAGGCGTCGGTGTCGTCCTCGCTGCGCCAGTGCAGCGTGCGGCCGGCGTTCTTCGGCGTTTCTACAATCGGCAAGTGATCGTCAGCCATCCACTCGTTGCTCGTATTCAGGCATTGGCCCGGGAACTCGGATTCTCCCAAATCGGAATCGCGGGCGTCGATTTATCGAGCGCCGAGGAAGGTCTGATGCAATGGCTGGCCCATGGGTTCCATGGCGAGATGAAATACATGGCAACGCACGGCATGCGCCGCGCGCGGCCGGCCGAACTGGTGCCGGGTACGGTGAGCGTCATCACGGCGCGCATGGACTACCTGCCGCGCGACACGCCGCCGGATGATTGGCAGGCCGTGGAATTCGATCGCCTCGCGCGGCCCGGCGAAGCCATCGTCTCGGTCTATGCGCGCGGCCGCGACTATCACAAGGTGCTGCGTGCGCGGCTGGCCAGGCTGGCCGAGCGCATCGCAGAGGAGGTGGGCCCGTTCGGCCACCGCGCCTTCACCGATTCGGCCCCGGTGCTCGAAGCCGAGCTCGCCTCGCGCAGCGGCCAGGGCTGGCGCGGCAAGCACACATTGGTGCTGGACCGCAGCGCGGGCTCGATGTTCTTCCTGGGCGAGATCTACGTCGACATGGCGCTGCCCGAAAGCGAGCCGGTCACCGCGCACTGCGGCAGCTGCAGCGCTTGCATCGACGTGTGCCCGACAAAGGCCATCGTCGCGCCATACCGGCTCGATGCGCGGCGCTGCATTTCGTACCTCACCATCGAGCACGGCGGGCCGATTCCGCTGGAGCTTCGGCCCCTGATGGGCAACCGCATCTACGGCTGCGACGACTGCCAGCTGATCTGCCCCTGGAACAAGTTCGCGAAGAAGAGCGCGCTGCCCGACTTCGATGCGCGCGAAGGGCTTACCGGCCAGGCGCTGGCTTCGCTCTTTGCCTGGAGCGAGGAAGATTTTCTGCGCTTCACCGAAGGCAGCCCGATCCGCCGCATCGGGCATGAACGCTGGCTGCGCAACATCGCCGTGGCGCTGGGAAATGCGCTGCGCGCGGGCGAGAGCGGCGCAGCGCAGGCCCTGGCCACGCGGGCCTCGGACCCGAGCGAACTGGTGCGCGAGCACGTGGCGTGGGCGCTGGCGCAGCGCCCCGAGCGCTGAACGACCCTAGCGCGGCAGGGCCAGCGCAAACGGCAGGCTTGCCACGCCCAGCAGCGTGGACAGGGTCACGAGGCCCGCCACATACGGTCCGTTGTAGCCCATGCGCGCCGCCAGCACATAGGCGCTCGAGGCCGTGGGCACGGCGGAGAACGCCATCAGCACGGAAGCCTGTGTCGCGTCCAGCCGCAGCGCAAGAGAGAGGCCCCACGCCACCAGCGGCAGGAACAGGTGCCGTATGGACAGCACCGACACCGCCAGCACCTTTCCGCGCCCCAAGGTCGCGAACTGCATGCCCGCGCCTGCGGCCAGAAGTCCGAGCGCGAGCGATGCGGCGCCGATGCGCGTGAGCGTGGGCGTGGCCCAGTTCGGAACGGTGAAGCCCAGCACGTTGGCCAGCAGCCCGGCCAGCGTGGCGACGATCAGCGGGTTGCGCACCAGCTGCCGCGCGAAGCCGCTCTCGGCATGCCGCGCCATCGGCCAGACGGCCGCGATGTTGAACATCGGCACGCACACGCCGATCAGCACCGCGATCAGCAGCAGGCCCTGCGCGCCGGCCAGCCGCTCAGCGAGCGCAAGGCAGATGAAGGAGTTGAAGCGGAACCCGATCTGCGCGCTCGCCGCATGGTCGCGGCGGTCGATATGAGAACGCAGGCCAGGCACGTAGGGCAGCGCGTAGGCCATCGCGATGCCGCAAAGGCCGATGCCCACGCCCGCGGTGAGCAGGCTCGAGGTGGCGGCAAAATCGAGCGGGCTGCGCACGATCGAGTGGAACAGCAGCACCGGAAATAGAAAGTAGTAGACCAGGCTTTCGACCTGGTCCCACACGCGGCGGTCGAGCGCGGTGTAGCGGCAAAGCAGCCAACCGATGGCAATGAGCGAAAAATCCGGGAAGAGCAGCTGGGCGAAGTTCACCGCTTCGAGCATAAACCGTGGCGGACCATGGGTAATCCACAGCACGGGCGAAGTGCGAAGCCGCTAGCATCCGGGGCTTTGGTTTTTCGACATCAGTCAATCAAGGAGTTTTAGATGCAACGTCGTCAATGGGGCGCCATGGTGGGAGCCGCCGCGCTGGTCGCGGCCGCGGGCCAGAGCTTCGCGCAGGGCTATCCGAACAAGCCGGTCGAGCTGAGCGTGCCCTTCGCACCGGGCGGCACGACCGACATCGTGGCGCGCGTGATTTCCGACCCGCTGGGCAAGGTGCTGGGCCAGCCCGTGGTAGTGATCAACCGCGCGGGCGGCGGCGGCATCGTGGGCGCGGCCGAAACGGCGCGCGCCACGCCCGACGGCTACAAGCTCGGCGTGGCCACGGTCTCGAGCACGGCGGCCAACCCGGCCATCAACCCCAAGGTGCCGTACGACCCGATCAACGACTTCACGCCGATCATCAACATCGCGGCCACGCCCAACATCATTGCGGTCAACCCGAGCTTCCCGGCCAAGAACTATGCGGAGTTCGTGGCCGAACTCAAGAAGAACCCCGGCAAGTACTCGTACGCCTCGTCGGGCACGGGCGGCATCGGCCACCTGCTGATGGAACTCTACAAGAGCCTCACCAACACCTTCGTCACGCACATTCCCTACCGCGGCGCAGGTCCCGCGCTCAACGACGTGGTGGCCGGCCAGGTGCCGATCATGTTCGACAACATCCCGTCGGCCATGCCCTTCATCCAGAGCGGCCGGCTGATTCCGATCGTCGTGTCGGCGCCGCAGCGCCTGGCCGCGCTGCCCAATGTGCCGACCTTCAAGGAAGTCGGCCTCGAGCCGGTCAACCGCATGGCGTACTACGGCATCCTCGGCCCCAAGGGCGTGCCGAAGGAAGTGGTCGACAAGATCAATGCCGGCGTGAAGAAGGCAGTGGAAGACCCGGCCGTGAAGAAACGCATCGAAGACACGGGCTCGCTGATCGTGGCCAATACGCCCGAGCAGTTCGCCGCGCAGATCAAGGCCGAGTACGAGGTCTACAAGCAGGTCGTCGCCAAGCAGAAGCTCAAGCTCGACTGAGCCTCGCCAACTCTGCCAAAGCCGCCCGCGTCCCGGGCGGCTTTTCTTTTTGTTATCTTGCAGCGCATGACAGAGGCCGCCGCCACACAAACCCCCGAGATCGACGACTTCATCGATGCCCTCTGGCTCGAGGACGGGCTGTCGAAGAACACGCTGGCCGCCTATCGCCGCGACCTCGCGCTGTTCGCGCAGTGGCTGGGCAGCCAGCGCAGCGGCGGCGCGCTCGACACGGCGCAGGAGTCCGACCTGCAGGCCTACATGGGCGCGCGCCTGTCGACCCGCGGCAAGGCCACCTCGGCCAACCGGCGGCTCACGGTGTTCAAGCGCTACTACCGCTGGGCGCTGCGCGAGCGCCGCATCGCGGCCGACCCGAGCATCCGGCTCGCACCTGCGCGGCAGATGCCGCGGGCCATCAAGACGCTTTCGGAAAAGCAGGTGGACGACCTGCTGGCCGCGCCCGACGTGGAAACCCCGCTCGGCCTGCGCGATCGCGCGATGCTCGAGCTGATGTATGCGAGCGGCCTGCGCGTGAGCGAGCTGGTGGCGCTCAAGGTCATCGACATGAGCCTCAACGACGGCGTGCTGCGCGTGCTCGGCAAGGGCAGCAAGGAGCGCCTCGTGCCCTTCGGCGGCGAGGCGCGGCGCTGGATCGAGCGCTACCTGGAAGAGTCGCGCCCCACCATCCTCGGCGGACAGCAGACGCCCGACCTTTTCGTGACCGCGCGCGGCGCGGGCATGACGCGCGTGATGTTCTGGGTCATCGTGAAGAAGCAGGCCGCCGCGGCCGGCATCCATGTGCCGCTGTCGCCGCACACGCTGCGCCATGCTTTTGCCACGCACCTGCTGAACCATGGCGTGGACCTGCGCGCGGTGCAATTGCTGCTCGGCCATGCCGACATTTCCACGACCACCATCTACACCCACGTGGCGCGCGAGCGCCTCAAGCAATTGCATGCCGCGCATCATCCACGCGGTTGAGCCGCTGCCGGCGTCGCTGCGTATCGGTTGCGCGGGCTGGAGCCTGCCCCGTGCCCTGTGGTCCGAGTTCCCACCCGAGGGCTCGCACCTGCAGCGCTATGCACAGCGCTTCGATGCGGTCGAGATCGACACGTCGTTCTACCGGCCGCACCGGCGCGAGACCTATGAGCGTTGGGCTGCGAGCACGCCTGGCGCCTTCCGCTTCGCGGTCAAGCTGCCGCAGACGATCACGCACGAACAGCGGCTGGTCGGTGCCATGCCTGCCTTCGATGAATTCCTTGCGCAGGTCGCGGGGCTGGGCGAGAGGCTCGGCTGCCTCGTCGTGCAATTGCCGCCGAGCCTCGCGTTCGACGAAGGCGTGGTCCGACGGTTTCTTGCCGATGTACGGCGAAGGCGTGCCGGGGCGGTTGCGCTGGAGCCGCGGCACCGCAGCTGGTTCGTGCCCGCGGCCGAGTCGTTGCTGTCGCGCTTGCGAGTCGGGCGCGTTCTGGCCGATCCGGTGCTGTTCGACGAGGCTGCATCGCCCGGCGGATGGCCCGGTCTCGTTTATCTGCGACTGCACGGATCGCCACGCCGCTACTGGTCGGCCTACGACGATGCGCTGCTGGCGCGGCTCGCGCGGCGCTTGACGCAAGCGCGAGAAGAAGGCGCGGAGTGCTGGTGCATCTTTGACAACACGGCGGGCGGCGAGGCGGTTGGCAATGCGGCGACGCTCGCGCACCTGCTTCAGAATCGCTGATTCACTCGAGGAGACAGCATCGTGAATTTCAACAAGCTCTGCGCCGGCATTGCGCTGGCGGCCGTTGCCGGACTTGCCGTGGCGCAGGGATTTCCCACCGCCAAGCCCATCCGTCTGATCGTCGGCTACCCGCCCGGCGGCGGCATCGACTTCGCGGCGCGTACGGTGCAAGTGCCGCTGCAGGAGGCCCTCAAACAGCAGTTGGTGGTCGACTACAAGCCCGGCGCGAGCGGCATGATCGCCGCCACGGAACTCACGCGGCAGCCGGCCGACGGCTACACGCTGCTGCTTGCCAACACAGGGCCGTTTGCCATCGCGCCGTACCTGCAGAGCAAGCCGCCCTATGACCCGATCAAGCAGTTCACCTACATCGGCCAGATCAGCCAGGGCAGCTACATCGCGGTGACGCGGCCCGACCATCCGGCCAGGGACCTGAAGGAGTTCGTTGCCTGGGCCAAGGGGCAACCGGGCAAGGTCAACTTCGCCTCGGGCGGCAACGGCACCTCGACGCACCTGAACGGCGAACTGATGAACCAGGTGACCGGTCTCGACATGACCCATGTGCCGTACAAGGGCAGCGCCCCTGCGGTGCAAGACCTGCTCGGTGGTCAGACGCAGATCCTGATCGACGCGGGCAGCGTGCTGCTGCCACAGGTGAAGGGCGGCAAGCTCAAGGCGCTGGCGGTGACCGGGCCGGTGCGCGATCCGCAACTGCCCGATGTGCCGACCGTGAAGGAGCTGGGCCTCGCGGGCATGGAGTCGGTCGGGTTCCAGGGGCTGGTCGGGCCGGCCAACATGCCGAAGGACGTGGTCGACCGGCTCTCCGGCGAACTGGCCCGTGCATTGGCGCAACCTGCGATCAAGGCCAAGTTCGCCGCTGCCGGGGCCGAGGTGCATCCGCTCGGACCGGCCGAGTTCGCGGCCTTCGTCAAGGCCGACAATGAGAAGTGGTCCAGGCTCATTCGTGAGCGCAAATTGCAACTCGATTAATCAGACTTTCAATGAGTTCCATGCAATTCCCGTTCAAGCCGTCGTGGCTCTTCGCCGTCGCCGCGCTCAGCGCTGCCGCCGGCGCCCAGGCCCAGGCCGTTCCCAAGACCATTCGCATCATCGTGGCGTATCCCGCAGGCGGCGTCAGCGACGTGGTCGCGCGTGCGCTCGGCGAAAGGCTCGCTGCGCAGATGGGCACCACGGTGGTCGTCGACAACCGCGCCGGCGCGAGCGGTGCCATCGGCATGGACACCGTGGCCAAGGCCGCACCCGATGGCGCCACGCTGGGCTTCTCGGCCATCAGCCCGCTGGTGCTGAGTCCGCATCTCGGCAAGCTGCCCTTCGATCCGGTCAAGGACATCGCGCCGGTGGCGAGCGTGATGTATTCGCCGGTGCTGCTGATTGCCACGCCGGCCAGCAAGGCCCGGGACTTCCGCGCGCTGATCGCCGATGCCAAGGCGCAGCCCGGCGCGGTGCGCTGGGCCACCTCGGGGCCGGCATCGCTCGGCCACATCGTGCTCGAGCAGGTGAAGGCGGCCACGGGCGTGGACATCACGCACGTGCCCTACAAGGGCGGCGGCCAGCAGCTCAACGATGCGCTCGGCGGGCAGTTCGAGATTCTCTCGAGCAATGCGAGCCCGACGCTCACGGCGCACATCCAGTCGGGCAAGCTGCGTCCGCTGGCCGTGGGCGCGCCCGCGCGGCTCGAGAGCCTGCCGCAGGTGCCCACGCTGGGCGAGCTGGGCTACAGTGCGGCGAACATCAATTCGGTGTTCGGCGTCTTCGCGCCCGCGGCCACGCCGCCCGCATTGATCGCAAAGTACAACGCCGAGATCAACAAGGCCCTGGCCAGCCCCGAGCTGCGCGCCAAGCTCACGGCCACCGACAACGTGCCGACCGGCGGCACCCCCGCGGCCTTCGCCAAGGAAATCGCCGCGGAGTTCGAAGGCAACGCGCGCATCGTGAAGGCCGCGAACATCAAGGCCGATTGACCCCGCGGCTTGTGCTCTCAATTTACCTACCTTATAGTAGGTAGATGAGCAGCCCCATCGCCCCCTCGACCGCACTCGCCGCCGGCAGCACCCGGGAGCAGATCCTCGGGGTGGCGCGCAGCCTGATCGAAACGCGTTCCTACCTGGGCTTCAGCTTCCAGGACGTGGCCGATGCGGTCGGCGTCCGCAAGGCGAGCCTGTACCACCACTTCCCGACCAAGGAAGCGCTGGGCATCGCGGTGATCCGCCAGGCCACCCAGCTCTTCAAGGACTGGGACGCGGCACGTGTGCGCACGCCGAAGGACGCGCTCGAATCGTATTTCCGCATGTACCGCAATACGCTCAAGGCCGGCTCGGGCATGTGTCCCGCAGGAGCGCTGACGCCCGGCTGGGACTGCATCGACGAGGAACTGCGCCAGACCGTGCAGGAACTGCGCAACACCCAGGTGCTGTGGCTCACGGGCGTGCTGGGCGCGCTGGCGCCGGCCCGGCAGAAGAAGGGCGCATCGCTTGCATCGCAGGCGGCCTATGTGTTTGCGGTGTGCCAGGGTGCGCTGCTCGCATCGCGCATGACGGGGCGTGTCGAGGACTTCGACGAAGCCATTGCGCAGCTCAGGAGTTCATTGCCTGGCTGATCGCCGGGCGGCATCGCGGGCACGCAGCGCGTGCCTATTTTTCGGCCTCGCTGCCTACCGATTGGATGGTAGGTTTTTGATCAAGGAGTGTTCCCATGAAAGCCGTCATTTCCGACTACGCGCGCTCGCCTTTCCACTTCGCGAGGAAGGGCGCACTCGCCGAGGTGCGCCCCGACACGCTGGCCGCCGGCGTGGTCCGCGGCCTGCTGCAGCGCACCGACCTCGACCCCGCGCTGCTCGAAGACATCATCCTGGGCTGCGCGTATCCCGAGGCCTCGCAGGGCAACAACCTCGCGCGCATCGTCGGTCTGCTCGCGGGCCTGCCGCACGAGGTGGGCGGCATGACGGTGAACCGCTTCTGCGGCTCGTCGATGCAGGCCGTGCACATTGCCGCGGCGCAGATCGAGGCGGGCATGGGCGAGGCCTTCCTGTGCGTGGGCGTGGAGTCGATGACGATGGTGCCGCAGGGCGGCTTCAACTTCTCGCCGAACCCCGAGCTGAAGGAAAGCACCGATGCCTACATCTCGATGGGCGAGACCGCCGAGAACGTTGCGCAGCGCTGGAACGTGAGCCGCGCCGACCAGGAGGCCTTCGCGGTCGAGTCGCACCGCAAGGCCGCCGCTGCGCGCGCGCAAGGGCGGCTGGCGGGCGAGATCGTGCCGGTGCACCTGGCTTCGGGTGACGTGGTCGATGCCGATGGCTGCATCCGCCCGGCCACTTCGGCCGAGGCGCTGGCGGGCCTCAAGCCGGCATTCCGGCCCGACGGCGTAGTGACAGCCGGCACCTCTTCGCCGCTCACCGATGGCGCCGCAGTCGTGCTCGTGACCAGCGATGCCTTCGCCGCGAAGCACGGCCTGCAGGCGCTCGCGCGCATCCGCTCGTTCGCGACCGTGGGCGTGGACCCCGCCATCATGGGCATCGGCCCGATCCCCGCAACACGCAAGGCGCTGGCGCGCGCCGGGCTGACGGCCGCCGACCTCGACGTGATCGAACTCAACGAGGCCTTCTCGTCGCAGGCGCTGGCCTGCATCCGCGATCTCGGCCTCGACGCGGCAAAGATCAATCTCGATGGCGGTGGCCTTGCCATCGGCCACCCGCTGGGCGCGACCGGTGCGCGCATCACGGGCAAGGCAGCTTCGCTGCTCGCGCGCGAGAAGGGCCGCTATGCGCTGGCCACGCAATGCATTGGCGGCGGGCAGGGCATTGCCACGATTCTCGAGCGCGTCTGAGCGCTTGTTCGAGAATGCGCGCAGGCACTACAAAGGAACTCCCATGGCGGCACTCCCTGACGACACCGGCGCCAAGCGCGCGCTGTACCTCGAAGACCTCTCGGTCGGCGACCGCTTCCAGAGCGGCGAGCATGCACTGGACGTGGCGCAGATCAAGGCCTTTGCGCGCCAGTTCGATCCGCAGCCCTTCCACACCGACGAAGAAGCCGCGAAAAGCACCTTCTTCGGCGGCCTCGCGGCCAGTGGCTGGCACACGGCGGCGCTCACGATGAAGCTGCTGGTGGAAAGCGGCATTCCGCTGGCCGAGGGCATCATCGGCTCCGGCGGCGAGCTGCAGTGGCCCAAGCCGACACGGCCCGGCGACGTGCTGCATGTGGTGGGCGAGGTGATCGAGATCGTGCCCTCTCGCTCCAAGCCCGGCCGAGCGATGGTGACGATGCGCTGCCGCACGCTCAACCAGGATGGCGACGTGGTGCAGAACTTCACGCCCAAGTTGGTCGTGCACGCCAGGCCCGCGTAGGCTGCGATTCAGTTCTTGCCGGCGGCCGAGAGCGCGCGCAGCTCTTCGGCGCTGAAGCCCGCCCGACCGCGGGCTTCGAGGTTGAAGGGCGGCTTCAGACGCGGCGCTTCGTAGCGCGCCACGAGTTCGGGATAGGTCGCCTCGGGGTCGCGGCCGGCGCGCTCGCAGAGCCAGCGGTACCAGCGGTTGCCGATGGCCACATGGCCCACTTCGTCGCGCAGGATGATGTCGAGGATCTCGACCGCGCGCAGCGCATCGGGCGTGTCGACACGCCTGAGCTTGGCCTGGATGAGCGGCGTGGCGTCGAGCCCGCGTGCTTCGAGCGTGCGAGGCACCAGCGCCATGCGCGCGAGCACGTCGTCCTTGGTTTTCTCGCACATGCTCCAGAGCCCGTCGTGGCCCGGGAAGTCGCCGTAGCGCCAGCCCATGTCCTGCAGGTGCGCATGCAGCAGCGTGAAGTGCTGCGCCTCCTCGTCGGCCACGCGCAGCCAGTCGCGGTAGTAGACCTCGGGCATGCCGTCGTAGCGCCAGACGGCGTCGAGCGCGAGGTTGATGGCGTTGAACTCGATGTGGCAGATCGAATGAATCAGCGCGGCGCGGCCTTCGGGGGTGAAGGGCGAGCGCTTTTGCACGGCGGTGGCGGCCACGCGCAGCGGCCGTTCGGGGCGGCCTGGCACGCCGAGGTCATCGCCCACGACGCGCAGAGGGTCGGTTGCTATGGAATCGGTAGCGACGAGGGCAGCGGTGGCGCGCGTTGCGGCAACCTTCTGTTCAGGGTCGGTGAGTCGCAGCGCGGCCAGCGCGCTCAATCGGGGGTGCATCCCTACAATTCTAGGTTTTGCCCCCGGAGACTCCACGATGGCCCTTTATGAACTCGACGGCGTTGCGCCCCAACTCGGCACCGGCGCATGGGTCGCCGACAGCGCGGAGGTGATCGGCAACGTGCAGTTGGGCGACAACGCGAGCATCTGGTTCGGCGCGGTGCTGCGCGGCGACAACGAGAAGATGACGATCGGGCGCAACAGCAACGTGCAGGACATGTCGATGCTGCATTCCGACCCTGGCAGCCCGCTCACCATCGGCGAGAACGTCACCATCGGGCACCAGGTCATGCTGCATGGCTGCACCATCGGCGACAACTCGCTGATCGGCATCCAGGCCGTGGTCTTGAATAACGCGAAGATCGGCCGCAATTCGATTGTTGGCGCCGGCAGCGTCGTGACCGAAGGCAAGGAGTTTCCCGACAACTCCCTGATCTTCGGCTCGCCCGCGAAGGTGATGCGCACGATCAGCGACGAAGATGCCGCGCGACTGCGGCACGGCTCCGACCATTACGTAGCAAACGCCGTTCGCTATGCGAAGGGCTTGAAAAAAATTGCCTGACACAGCGCAGGCCCAACAGAAAGAAGAATCCGTTTTGAGCGAGCTGCACAAATTCCTGTTCGATGGCCTGCCGGTGCGCGGCATGATCGTGCGCCTGACAGATGCGTGGCAGGAAATCCTGGCGCGGCGCGCCTCCAACACCGCCACCGGCGCCTACCCGCCGCCGGTGGCCGAACTGCTCGGTGAGATGACGGCCGCGGCCACGCTGATGCAGGCCAACATCAAGTTCAACGGCGCGCTGATCCTGCAGATCTTCGGCGACGGCCCGGTCAAGGTGGCCGTGGCCGAGGCCAAGCCCGACCTGAGCCTGCGCGCCACCGCCAAGGTGATCGGCGACCTGCCGGCCGATGCGCGCCTGCCCGAGATGGTCAACGTCAACAACAAGGGCCGCTGCGCCATCACGCTCGACCCCAAGGACAAGCTGCCGGGGACGACGCCCTACCAGGGCGTGGTGCCGCTGTTCGACGACGAGGGCGAGAAGCTCGGCAGGCTCAGCGACGTGCTGCAGCACTACATGCTGCAAAGCGAACAGCTCGACACCACGCTGGTGCTCGCGGCCGACGACAAGGTGGCGGCGGGCCTGCTGATCCAGCGCTTGCCGGTGAAGGGCGAGGGGAACCTCGAAGGCACTTCCGACAAGGACCACGACCAAGCCAACGAAGACCAGATCGGCCGCAACGAGGACTACAACCGCATCTCGATCCTCGCCTCGAGCCTCACGCGCGACGAGCTGCTCACGCTCGACATCGAGACCATTCTTCGCCGCCTGTTCTGGGAAGAGAAGCTGCTGCGCTTCGAGCCGCAGGCCGGCCTCTTGGGTCCGCACTTCGCGTGCACCTGCGGCCGCGACCGCGTGGCGCAGATGATCCGCGGGCTCGGCGTCGAGGAGGCCGAGGAGATCTTGGCCGAGCGCGGCGACATCGAGGTGGGCTGCGACTTCTGCGGCAAGCAATACCGCTTCGATGCGGTCGATGCGGCGCAGATCTTCAGGCCGCCGACGGACCAGATCCCGGGCAGCCCGATCGTCCAGTAGGGCTTGGCGCGCCGGCTTTGCTCAAGCGGGCTGGCGCAGCACCTTGATCATTGCGGCCAGCCGTTCGTTCGCCAAGCCGGCATTCAATGAGCGGTCGAACAACCTCATCAGAAAATCCGGAAAGCTCGCATCGAGCCTTGCCTCGCGCGCCTGCTTCACGAAGAGCCGGCCCGAACCCGCGCAGGTGGCCATCGAACTCTCGGGTTCGCCGTAGCGGTTGGCGTGGATGGCCTCGCCCTCGGCGCTGATCATTTCGCCGAGCACTGGCGAGATCGAGCCGATCATCCGCGCGAACTCGTTCACCTTCAGCTCTTCCGCTTCGCAGATGCGCACGCCATGGAAGAAGCCGCTCATCGCGCCGAACATGCACGAGAGCGTGGCCAGGTCCCAGGCGGCCGCATTGCCGATGGGCTCGCCCATGTACTGGATGTTGCCGGCAAAGGCTTCGAGCAGCGGCCGGCAGGCGGCGAGCGCGCGCTCTTCGCCCGAGATGAAAAGGGGCGTGTCGGGCCGGCCGATCTGGCTGGGCGTGGCGAGCAGGGCGCCATCGAGGTAGGCCACGCCGCTCAATGCGGCCCAGTCGTCGCGCGCGTCCTGCGGGGTGCCGGTGCTCAGCTGCACCAGCACCTTGCCGCGCAGCGCGTCGGCCACGCCCGGCGCGGCGAGGATCGCGCGGGACGCCGCATAGTCGGCCACGCAGACCAGCACCACCGGGCTGGCCTGGACCGCGGCGAGCGCGCTGGCCGCGAGCACCGTGCCCTGGTTCAGCAACGGCTCGGCGCGCTCGGCGGTGCGGTTCCACACCGTCAGCGTGTATTTCGATCGAAGGGCGCGCGCGAGCGCCATGCCCATGGGGCCGAGGCCGATGAGGGAAACGTCGGTCATGTGCTTGTTGTTCCTTGGTGTGTGATCAGGCGGCGGCCGGCGTGAGGTTCTGCCCCAGCCCACCGTCGACGGTGAGCCGCGCGCCGGTCGTGAAGGTCGCCTCGAAGGCGAAGAAGAGCACCGCGCGCGCCACCTCGGCGGCCGTGCCGTGGCGCCGCATCGGCGTGATCTGGTCGCCCAGGCGGATGAACTCGGCGCGTTCCTCTGCCGTGGCATCGGCAATGCCGAGCGTGGGCGTGTCGATGAAGCCCGGGCTCACCACGTTGACGCGGATGCCGCGCCCCACCAGCTCCGCCGCGAAGCCCGAGGCGAACGAACGCAGGGCCGCCTTGGTCGCGCTGTAGACGCTCAGGCCGTGCATGCCGCCCTCGTCCGCGATGGACGAAGTGACCACCACCGCGCCGCCCGCGGGCATCAGCGGCACCAGGCGCTGCACGGTGAAGAACGGGCCCTTGGTGTTGATAGCGAAGGCACGGTCGTAGCCTGCCTCGGTGACCTGCTCGAAGGGCTCCAGCGTCGAGATGCCGGCGTTGATGTGCAGCAGGTCGATGTGGCCGAGCTTTTCCCGGACGAGCGCTGCGAGTGCCTCGATGTCCGCAAGCGAGCCGGCATCCGATGCGACGACGTGGGCGCGAGGGCCCAGCGCGCGCCGCGCGGCTTCCAGGTTGCGGGGATTCAGTCCGGTGACGAGCACTTCGGCGCCGCCTTCGAGCAGTGCCTGCGCGGTGGCCAGGCCCATGCCGATGGTGCCGCCGGTGATGACGGCCTTCTTGCCTGCGTAGTGGCCGGTGGTGGGGTTGTCCATGGATCGCGTGTCTTGGGTGGTTGTGTTCATGGCAGCCGATGATCCGGAAAGCGGCCCGCAGGGTCGCGCACGTTCGGCCGCGGTGCAGCACGAACGGACGGCCACGCGCGGGCACGTTCCGCCGCAGCGCCGGATAATGGCCCGATGAGCCACGACGCCTCCTCCGACACCCATCTGAACGTGCATGTGCGCCACACGCCTGGCGGCGTGGTCGGCCTCGAGGCCGTGCCCGACCACCGCATCAAGGTGCATGCGGGCGCGCCGGTGAATGGCGCCTGCCGGCTGCACAAGTTCCGCTATACGCGGGGCGACATCGACATCCTGCCCGCCGGCACCTCCGACATCTGGCACGAAGAGGCTGCCAGCACCTCGCTGGTCGTGCGCATGCCGCCATCGCTGCTGCGCCGCACCGCCGAGGAAATGGGGCTGCCGGCCGAACGGGCCAGCCTGGCGGAGCGCCACCAGCTGCGCGACGCGCACATCGAGCACATTGCCTGGGCACTCGACGCTGAAAGGCGCGCCGGCTTTCCCAACGGCACCCTCTACGCCGACAGCCTGGGCACCGCGCTGGCGGTGCACCTGCTCGGCGGGCACCAGCGGCAAGAGGCGGCGCCGGCACAGGGCCTCACGCGGCCGCAGCTGCGCCGCGTGACCGACTACATCGAGACGCACCTCGACGGCGATCTTTCACTGGCCAGGCTGGCAGAGGTTGCGGGGCTGAGCGCGTCGCACCTGAAGACGCAGTTCAAGCGGTCCACCGGCCTGCCGGTGCACGAGTACGTGGTCCATCGGCGCGTCGACCGTGCGCGCAGCCTGCTGGTGCGCAGCGCGATGGCCGCGAGCGAGGTGGCGCTGGAGAGCGGTTTTTCGCACCAGAGCCACATGGCGCGCTGCATGCGCCGCGTGCTCGGCGCCACGCCGGGCGAGGTCCGGCGCGCCGGCTAGCCCCTGGCCGGCGCAAGCAGTCGGGCTCAGCGCGTTGTCAGCGCGGCGCTTTGTCGTCGAAATCGCTGAACGCAATGTCGGGCGCGCTGGTGTTGTGGCGCGAAGGCAGGCTGCGACCGAAGCGCACCTGCGTCGCGTTCAGCGTCTTCACGTCGGGCAGCGGCAGCACCTGCTCCGCGGCCCCGGGCGATTCCTGCCAGCGCAGCTCGCTCACGTCGGCGTTGTCGGGCGTCACGTACATCGAGCGCAGCACGGCAAAGGGCCGCGCGCTCGCCGTGGGCTTGGAGAGCGTCACGTCGAGCGCGGTGCGCTCTCGGCTGATCTCGGACACCTTGGCCACGGCGCTGCCGCCTCCGACGAAGCGCAGGTGGATGGCCAGCGGCTTCGGCACGATGCGGATCGACGCGATGTCGACCACCGGCCGGCTGCCCTGTTCGACCGGGCCGAGCAGGAACGACGAGCCGTAGACCCCGTCGCCGAAGCGCGGCTGCGGCAGCGGCTTGATGCGCCAGTAGCCATCGGCAGGGTAGAGCACCAGCGCTTCGAGCGCCTTGCCTTCCTCCTTGCGGAAGATCTGCAGCATGTGGAAGCCGCGGTCCGTGCGCGCGCCCACGCGCACCGGCACCTGCTGCGGCCGCCAGAAGCTGGGCAGCGTCATGCCGACGATGCGCCACTGCACATCGTCGAGCAGCACCACGCGGCGCGGCTTGAACTTGTGCGCGGGGTCGGTGGGATGCGCACCGCCGTCGAAATTGCAGCCCGAGAAGTCGGGGGCGGTGGTGTCGTTGCCAATGCTGTCGAGGTAGGCCGGCTGCAGCGCTTCGATGCGCATGCGCCGGATGCCTTCGCCGCGCAGCACCAGCGAGACGTTGTCTTCCTCGGCGCAGGCGGTGGTCGTGGTGGCGTTCTCCACGGTGGCCGCGACCGGCGCGGCCGTGGCAGCCGTGGCCAGCAGCCCGGCAAGGAAGAAGCCGCAAAAGCGGGAGAAATGAGGCGGGAACATCGATCAGGTCTCCGAGCTGGGGGTTGAAGGCGTGTCGTCGCGGCGTCCGATCAGGTCGCTGAAAAGCCGATGCTCGCATTCCGGGTCGGAGCACTTCTCGCAAGGCCATGACCAGGAGGCGGGTTTGGATTCGAGGCGGCCCCGTGCGCGGGTCCGGCCTTCGCTGCCGGCGATGGAATTGATGGCGTTCCACGCATTGGAGAGCCTTTCGCTGCCGGTGCCGTGCACCACGGCGAAGGAAAGCCCCGCGCCCACCAGCGCCGCGCGCACCAGCGCATCGGTGGGTTCGCGCGCGTGGTCGCCATCGCGCAACGGGTCCGCGATCCATGGGATGTCGAGCGCGGTCAGCAGGGTGATCGCGCAGCGCGCCTGCGCCGCCAGTGCGTCGGCATGCAGCGAGGTGTCGCCGAACAGCAGTTCGCTGTAGACCGCGGTCATGAGGGCAGTGGTGTCGGCCACCACCACGCCCGAAGCGGCCGCGGCATCGATGCGGCGCGTCTGCTCCTGCGCGATGGCCCGCTGCTCGTCGGGGCGGGGCGTGCGGCCTTCGCGCTCGCACCATTCGCGCAGGTATTCGCCCACCAGCGTGGTGGCAATGCCGCGTTCCCGCAGGCGCTGCGCGAGCGCGCGGGCGAGTTCGGTCTTGCCGGTGCTCTCGGCACCGAGCAGAGCAATCACGCATCCGGCCGGCAGCATCGGTGTCATGCGCGCGCTGCTGCCCCGCCGTGCATGCGCGCGCGCCACGCAAGAAAGCCCGCCACGCTGAGCACCGCGAACACGGCATAGAGCCCGACCGTGAGCCACAGGCCCTTGTGGATGAACAGGCCCACGCTCACGACGTTCACCGCCAGCCACACCAGCCAGTTCTCGATGAACTTGCGCCCGAGCAGGAACTGGCCGACGAGGCTGAGCCCGGTCGAAAACCCGTCCCACCAGGGCACGTCGGTGTCGGTGAAGCGGCGCAGGAAGAGGGCGACCGCGGGCCATGCCACTGCGCAGGCCGCGAGCGCCAGCGCGATGCCGCGCGGCGAAAGCCGGCTGACGCGCAATGCGCTGCCATCGGCGCGGTGGCCGCGCAGCCATTGCGCCCAGCCCCAGAGCGCGACCACGGCGAAGAACACCTGCAGCGAGGCGTCGCCGTAGATGCGCGCCTGCGCGAACACGGCCACATAGAGCAGCGAGCTGACGATCGCCAGCGGCCAGCCCCAGTGGATCTCGCGCATGTTGCAGCCGACCATCGCGAGCGCCAACACCGCGGCCACGAGTTCGAGCCAGCTGACCGGTGAGCCCCAGAGCGCGAATGCGGGGGCCGAGAAGAACTCGGGCATCAGCGCACGAGCGCCGCCGGGCCGCCCCAAGGCGCGAGCGGCCCCCTCGGGGGGCAGCGAGGACACGCAGTGCCGAGCGTGGGGGCCATATATTTCAGTGCGTGACCTGAACGAACACTTCGTTGGGCTTGACCATGCCCAGCTCCTGCCGCGCACGCTCTTCGACCATCTCGAGGCCGATCTTGAGGTCGTTGACTTCGGAGGCCAGCCGCTCGTTGTTGACTACGGCCTTGGCGTTGGCCGCCTTCTGGTCGGCCAGCTTGGACTGCAGCTGTGCCACGTCGCGCACGCTGCCGCGCCCGTTCCACAGCTGCCACTGCAGGATGACCAGCAGCAGCAACAGCACGATGGGGGGAACGAGGCGCGAGCGCATGCCGCCGGCTTCGCGCGCTACTTCAGGTTGTAGAACGCGCCGCGGCCGGGGTAACTGGCGATGTCGCCGAGGTCTTCCTCGATGCGCAGCAGCTGGTTGTACTTGGCGATGCGGTCCGAGCGCGAGAGCGAACCGGTCTTGATCTGGCCCGCGTTGGTGCCCACCGCGATGTCGGCGATGGTGCTGTCCTCGGTTTCGCCCGAGCGGTGCGAGATCACGGCCGTGTAGCCTGCGCGCTTGGCCATCTCGATGGCGGCGAAGGTCTCGGTCAGCGTGCCGATCTGGTTGATCTTGATCAGGATCGAGTTGGCAATGCCCTTGTCGATGCCTTCCTGCAGGATCTTGGTGTTGGTGACGAACAGGTCGTCGCCCACCAGCTGCACGCGCTTGCCCAGGCGCTCGGTGAGCAGCTTCCAGCCGTCCCAGTCGCCTTCGTGCATGCCGTCCTCGATGCTGATGATCGGGTACTTGTCGACCCAGGTGGCCAGCATGTCGGCCCAGTTGCCGGCCGACAGCGTGAGGTTCTCGCCCGAGAGCACGTAGTTGCCGTCCTTGTAGAACTCGCTGGCGGCGCAGTCGAGGCCGAGCGCAATCTGCTCGCCCGCCACGAAGCCGGCCTTGTCGATGGCTTCGAGGATCAGCTGGATGGCCGCTTCATGGCTTTCGACGCTGGGCGCGAAACCGCCTTCGTCGCCGACTGCCGTGCTGATGCCGCGGTCGCCCAGGATCTTCTTGAGCGCATGGAACACCTCGGCGCCGTAGCGCACGGCTTCGCGGAAGCTCGGCGCGCCCACGGGAATGATCATGAACTCCTGCAGGTCCAAGCTGTTGTTGGCGTGCGCGCCGCCGTTGATGACGTTCATCATCGGCACCGGCAGCTGCATGCCGCCCATGCCGCCGAAGTAGCGGTACAGCGGCAGGCCCGATTCTTCGGCCGCGGCGCGCGCCACGGCCATCGAGACGGCGAGGGTGGCGTTGGCGCCCAGGCGGCCCTTGTTGTCGGTGCCGTCCAGGTCGATCATGGTGCGGTCGAGGAAGGCCTGCTCGCTGGCGTCGAGGCCGAGCACGGATTCCGAGATCTCGGTGTTGATGTTCTCCACCGCCTTGAGCACGCCCTTGCCGAGATAGCGCTTCTTGTCGCCATCGCGCAGTTCGATGGCTTCGCGCGAACCGGTCGATGCGCCCGAGGGCACGGCCGCGCGGCCCATGGTGCCCGATTCGAGCAGAACGTCGCACTCGACGGTGGGATTGCCGCGGCTGTCGAGGATTTCACGGCCGACGATGTCTACGATTGCACTCACTTATTGCCTTTCGATTGAACGGAATCTCAGACCGGGGCGGAAACGCCCTCGACCAGAACCATGTTGAAGAACTCGGTCGCGCCGGCACGCTTGGCGCGCGCGGCGCGATACAGCTCGTCGTCGTAGAAGGCCTTGGCCTTCTCGTAGCTGGGGAAACGCAGCATGGCCACGCGCGCGGGCTGCCAGCTGCCTTCCATGGTTTCGAAGCGGCCGCCGCGCACCAGGTACTCGCCGCCCGCAGCCTTCACCGCGTCGGGCGCGACAGCCATGTACTGCTTGTACTGTTCGGGGTCGGTGATCTTCATGTCGACGATGATGTAGGCAGGCGCCACGGTGTTCTCCAGTCTTGTTGTGGGGGCTCAGTTGAAAGAGTTTTCGAGGAAGCCGTTCTTCTTCGTGATGCGGTCCAGCTCGAGCAGCGTTTCCAACATGGCCTTCATGTGCTTGAGCGGCACCGCGTTGGGGCCGTCGCTCAGTGCCTTGGCGGGATCGGGGTGCGTCTCCATGAAGAGGCCGGCCACGCCCACGGCTACGGCCGCGCGCGAGAGCACCGGCACCATTTCGCGCTGCCCGCCCGAGGTCGTGCCCTGGCCGCCCGGCAGCTGCACCGAGTGGGTGGCGTCGAACACCACGGGCGCGCCGGTCTCGCGCATGATCGCGAGCGAGCGCATGTCCGACACCAGGTTGTTGTAGCCGAAGCTCGCGCCGCGCTCGCAGGCCATGAAGCTGTCTTCGGGCAGGCCGGCTTCCTTGGCTGCAGCGCGCGCCTTGTCGATCACGTTCTTCATGTCGTGCGGCGCAAGGAACTGGCCCTTCTTGATGTTCACCGGCTTTCCCGACTGCGCCACCGCGCGGATGAAGTCGGTCTGGCGGCACAGGAAGGCGGGCGTCTGCAGCACGTCGACTACCTTGGCGGCCTCGGTGATGTCATCCTCGGTGTGGACGTCGGTCAGCACAGGCAGGCCGAGCTCGCGCTTCACCTTGGCGAGGATCTCCAGGCCCTTCTCGCGGCCCGGGCCGCGGAAGCTGGTGCCCGAGGAGCGGTTGGCCTTGTCGAAGCTGCTCTTGAAGATGAAGGGAATGCCGAGCGAGGAAGTGATTTCCTTCAGCGTGCCGGCCGTGTCCATCTGCAATTGCTCGGATTCGACCACGCAGGGGCCGGCAATCAGGAAGAAGGGCTGGTCGAGCCCGATGTCGAATCCGCAAAGTTTCATGCCACGGCCTTCAGGTTCTTTGCGCCGCCTGCGCTTTGGGCCTTGTGGTCGAGCGCCGCCTTGATGAAGGCGTTGAAGAGCGGATGGCCGCTCCACGGCGTCGACTTGAATTCGGGGTGGAACTGCACGCCCATGAACCACGGGTGCACGTCCTGTGGCAGCTCGACGATCTCGGTCAGATGCTCGCGCTGCGTCAGCGCGGAAATGACAAGGCCGGCGGCGCGCAGTTCGTCGAGGTAGTTGACGTTGGCTTCGTAGCGATGGCGGTGGCGTTCGGTCACCACGTCGCCGTAGATGCTGTGGGCCAGCGTGCCGGCCGAGACGTCGGAACTCTGCGCGCCCAGGCGCATGGTGCCGCCGAGGTCGGACTTCTCGTTGCGCGTCTTCACGGTGCCGTCGGCGTCCTTCCACTCGGTGATCAGTGCGATCACGGGGCAGGGCGTCTCGGGATCGAACTCGGTGCTGTTGGCGTTCTTCAGGCCCGCCACGTGGCGCGCGTATTCGATGGTGGCCACCTGCATGCCCAGGCAGATGCCGAGGTAGGGCACCTTGCCTTCGCGGGCGAAGCGGGCGGCCGAGATCTTTCCCTCGACGCCGCGCTGGCCGAAGCCGCCGGGCACCAGGATCGCGTCGTACTTGGCGAGCCGCGAAACGTCCTGCGGGGAGATGGTTTCGGAATCGATGTAGTCGATCTTCACGCGCGCATGGTTCTTCATGCCGGCGTGGCGCAGTGCTTCGTTCAGTGACTTGTAGCTGTCGGACAGGTCGACGTACTTGCCGACCATCGCAATGCTGACTTCCTGCTGCGGATGCTCGACCTCGTACACCAGCTCGTCCCAGCGCTGCAGCTTGGCCGGCGGCGTGTTGATGCGCAGCTTGTCGCAGATCAGGCCGTCAAGGCCCTGCTCGTGCAGCATGCGCGGCACCTTGTAGATGGTGTCGACGTCCCACATGGAGATCACGCCCCATTCGGGCACGTTCGAGAACAGCGAGATCTTGGCGCGCTCGTCGTCGGGGATCGGGCGGTCGGCGCGGCACAGCAGCGCGTCGGCCTGGATGCCGATGGCGCGCAGCTCCTTGGCGGTGTGCTGCGTGGGCTTGGTCTTGAGCTCGCCGGCGGCGGCGATCCAGGGCACGTAGCTCAGGTGCACGAAGGCCGAGTTGTTCGGGCCCATGCGCAGGCTCATCTGGCGCACGGCTTCGAGGAAGGGCAGCGATTCGATGTCGCCCACGGTGCCGCCGATCTCGACGATGGCCACGTCCACTTCATGCGCCGTGCCGAGGCCGGCGCCGCGCTTGATGTATTCCTGGATCTCATTGGTGATGTGCGGAATCACCTGCACCGTCTTGCCGAGGTAGTCGCCGCGGCGCTCTTTCTCGAGCACGGTCTTGTAGATCTGGCCGGTGGTGAAGTTGTTGGCCTTGCGCATCCGCGTGGTGATGAAGCGCTCGTAGTGGCCGAGGTCGAGGTCGGTCTCGGCACCGTCGTCGGTGACGAACACCTCGCCATGCTGGAACGGTGACATCGTGCCGGGGTCGACATTGATGTACGGATCGAGCTTGATGAGAGTGACCTTGAGGCCGCGCGATTCGAGGATCGCGGCGAGGGAGGCGGAGGCGATTCCCTTGCCAAGGGAAGATACGACACCACCGGTGACGAAGACAAATTTGGTCATGCCAGTTCCGGACCAGAGATCCGGGCAGTGGGAAATTGCGATTATAGGTGTCCCCTTTGTGCCCCTTGGGCCCAAGGCCATCCCATTCCTGATCTTGTCGGTATGTGAGCAACAATATGACTCATGCAAGATCTCGCCGGCAAACACATCGTCCTTGGCCTTACCGGTGGTATCGCCTGCTACAAGTCGGCCGAGCTGTGCCGCCTGTTCGTGAAGGCGGGCGCCACCGTCCAGGTCGTGATGACCGAGGCGGCCGAGCAGTTCATCACGCCGGTCACGATGCAGGCGCTTTCGGGGCGCACCGTCTACACCTCGCAGTGGGATGCGCGCGAACCCAACAACATGCCGCACATCAACCTGAGCCGCGAGGCCGACGCCATCGTGCTGGCGCCCTGCAGCGCCGACTTCATTGCGCGGCTGGTGCAGGGCAGGGCCGACGACCTGCTGAGCCTGATGTGCCTCGCCCGTCCGATGGACCGCGTGCCGCTCTTGATCGCGCCGGCCATGAACCGCGAGATGTGGGCGCATCCCGCCACCCAGCGCAACCTGATGCAGGTGTCGGCCGATGGCGCCACGGTGCTGGGCGTGGGCAGCGGCTGGCAGGCCTGCGGCGAGACGGGCGACGGCCGCATGCTCGAGCCGGCGCAGCTGCTCGAGGACATCACGGCCTTCTTCGTGCCAAAGCTGCTGGCGGGCCAGAAGGTGCTGGTGACCGCGGGCCCCACCTTCGAGCCGCTCGATCCGATACGCGGCATCACCAACCATTCGTCCGGAAAGATGGGCTTTGCCATTGCGCGCGCCGCGCGCGAGGCCGGCGCCGAGGTCACGCTGGTGGCCGGCCCGGTGCACCTGCCGACGCCGCGCGGGGTGAGCCGCATCGACGTGCTCAGCGCGCAGGACATGCTCGAAGCCACCCTCCATGCTGCGCAGTCCGCTAGCATTTTTGTAGCGACGGCCGCGGTCGCCGACTGGCGGCCCGCCACCCACAGCGAGCAGAAGATCAAGAAGGATGGCAGCGGCAAGACGCCCGTGCTCAATTTCGTCGAGAACGCCGACATCCTGCTGGCAGTGGCCCAAAGCGAGCGCGCGCAGTCCCGCAAGCTGTTCTGCGTGGGCTTCGCGGCCGAAAGCGAGAACCTGGCCGAGCACGCCAAGGCCAAGCGCGAGCGCAAGGGAATTCCGCTGCTGGTCGGAAACATCGGGCCGCTGACCTTCGGGCAGGACGACAATGCGCTGCTGCTGGTGGACGCAACGAGCACGCGCGAACTGCCGCGTGCGCCCAAGCTCACGCTGGCACGTGAACTCATGACCGAGATTGCCGCCCGACTGCCTGACTGGAGAGTCTGATGAACCCCCAATGGAACACGCCACCCAATGGCGATTTCGCCAGCTACGTCGAGCGGCTGTCGGCCCAGGCCGCATTGCCGAAGCGGGCGGCGCACGAAGGGGACCATGGGCTCGACGTGGGCATCACGCCCGCACCGGGCGCGCAGGGCGCCGCGGCGGCCGCCGCCCAGCGGCGCGAATCGTCGAACGGCGATACCTCCGCGCCAGGCGCCGGGGCGCTGCCGCCCGCGGCGCTCAAGATCATGGCCGCCGTGGGGGCCGTAGTGCTCCTGGCGCTGTGGTCGGCCGGCGTGTCGCTCGTCGTGCTGGTGTTCCTGGCGGGCGCGGCTTTCTGGCTCGCCAGCAAGCTCAAGGGACTGAAGCTCTCACCCGGTGTTGCCAAGTGGCAGCAGGTGCTCGAGGAAGCCGCCCGCAAGCAAAGAGAACAGCAACAGAAGCAAGGCAAGTAGAAGTGAAAGTAGACGTTCGTATCCTCGATCCACGCATGGTGGACCAATTGCCCGCCTATGCCACGCCCGGCAGCGCTGGGCTCGATCTCAGGGCCTGCCTCGACGCGCCGATCACGCTGGAGCCCAACGCCTGGCAGCTCGTCGGCACCGGCATCGCGATCCACCTGGCCGACCCGGCCTATGCGGCGCTGATCCTTCCGCGCTCGGGCCTCGGCCACAAGCACGGCATCGTGCTGGGCAATCTCGTGGGCCTGATCGACAGCGACTACCAGGGCGAACTCAAGATCAGCGCCTGGAACCGCAGCGACACGCCTTTCGTGCTCCAGCCGATGGAGCGGCTCGCTCAGCTCGTGATCGTGCCGGTGGTGCAGGCGCAGTTTCGCGTGGTCACAGAATTTGCAGCTTCGCAACGCGGCGAAGGCGGTTACGGCTCCACCGGCAAGCACTGACCGCTCCTCGTCTTGCCCGGCTTCGTGTCGGGCCCGTAAAGACCGGAACTGGCGATTCGCGGCGCGCTCCTACGTTTCGGTGTGTGTCTTGCGTCATCCCCGTTGCGGGCAAGACGTTGGATACAGGCTTTGGCGCATCGGGATGCGCCGATTTATCCGAGGAGCCTCTCAACATGAAAATCTCAACGCGCTTCATTTCCATTGCCGCTTCCGTGGTGGCGCTTGCCACGCTCACGGCCTGCGTTGCTCCCGCGCCGGTCTATCACACCACGCGCTATCCCTACCAGGCACCGCCGCAGGCCGTTCCGTACCAGGAGGCGGCCTATGTCGAATACGGCCACGTGGCCAACATCGAGGTGCTGCGCAGCGAAACTGCGGGTACCGGCACCACCGGTGGCGGTGCTGTGGCGGGCGGTGTGCTCGGCGGCGTGGTGGGCAACCAGTTCGGGCACGGCAGCGGCCGCGCCGCGGCAACCGCCCTGGGCATCGTGGGCGGTGCGCTGCTCGGCAACACCATCGAAGGACAGGCCAGCGGGCCGCGGGCCTACGAGAGCTACCGCATCTCGGTGCAGACCGACCGCGGCGGCTACCGTGCCTTCGACGTGCAGCATCCGGGCGACCTGCGCATCGGCGACCGCGTGCGCATCGACAACGGCCACATCTCGCGCATGTAGCCGTGTTCCGCAGCAAGAAAAAAGCCGGGCACTGCCCGGCTTTTTGCTTGCTGCAGCGGTTTGCTCTGCTGGTCAGTGCAGCAGATTGTTGCCGGGCGCGGTCGGCGGCACCTTGAAAAAGGCCGTGCCCGCCGTTCCACTGCCGACTTCTTCTTCCGTGGCCTCGCGCACCGAGCGAACCGTGATGTCGAGCCGGATCGCGATGCCGGCGAGCGGATGGTTGCCGTCGAGCACCAGGTGATCCGGATAGATCTCGGCCACGGTGTAGATCACGTCCTTGGGGATGGCGTCGCTCACGCCTTGGGGCAGGGCGGCGCCGTCGAAGGTCATGCCTTCCTCGGTGCCTTCGGGGAACAGCGAACGCGGCTCGAGAAAAAGCAACTGGTCGTTGAAGTCGCCGAAGCCCTGCTCGGGCTCGAGCTGCAATTGCACCCGGGCGCCAGGCTCGTGGCCCTGCAGGGCGGCTTCGATCACGTCGAAGAGGTCATCGCCTCCCACCATGAATTCCACCGGTTCGTCCAGCACGTCCAGAACTTCGCCCAGGGTGTCTTTCATGGTCCAGGTCAGGCCGACCACGCATTGTTCAGAGATTTCCATTGCAGAATTCTCCCATGGAGATTACACAACCGCTGCCGTTGCTCGGCGGCCTGAGCGCCGCGCAGTTCATGCGGCGGCATTGGCAGAAGAAACCGTTGCTGGTGCGCCAGGCCATTCCCGCCATGGTGCCACCGATCGAGCGCAGCGCGCTCTTTGCCCTGGCCGAGCGCGAGGACGTCGAATCGCGCCTCATCCGCCACGGCAAGGCCGGCTGGACGCTCAGGCACGGGCCGCTCGCGCGGCGCGCGCTGCCGCCGCGCAAGCAGCCGGCATGGACGTTGCTGGTGCAGGGCGTCGACCTGCATCACGACGGCGTGCACGCGCTGCTGCAGCAGTTCCGCTTCCTGCCCGATGCGCGGCTGGACGACCTGATGATCAGCTATGCGAGCGACCAGGGCGGCGTGGGCGCGCATTTCGACAGCTACGATGTGTTCCTGCTCCAGGCTCAGGGCAGGCGGCGCTGGTCGATCGGCAAGCAAAGCGACCTGCGCCTGCAGCAGGGCGTGCCGCTCAAGATCCTCGAGAACTTCGAGCCCGAGCAGAGCTTTGTGCTCGAGCCGGGCGACATGCTGTACCTGCCGCCGCGCTATGCGCACGACGGCGTGGCGGTCGGCGACGACTGCATGACCTGCTCCATCGGCCTGCGGTCTTCTGCGGCCGGCGAGCTCGGCGCCGACCTGCTGGCGCGCGTGGCGCAGGCCTATGCCGAGGCGCTGGAAGATGCGGGCCCGGCCGAGCTTGCGCGCTACCGCGATCCGACGCAGCCCGCGGTTGAGGCACCCGCCGCGATGCCGGCCGCGCTGCAGGCCTTTGCGCGCAAGGCGGTCGACGCCGCGCTGCGCGACGCCGACGCCATCGACCGCGCGCTGGGCGAGTCGCTGACCGAACCCAAGGCCAACGTCTGGTTCGAACAGGGCGCCGAGGCACCAGCTGAACTGCACGCCGTGGCGCTCGACCGCGGCACGCGCATGCTCTACGACGCGCGGCACCTCTACATCAACGGCGAGAGCTTCCGCGCAGGCGGGGCCGATGCAACGCTGATGCGGCGGCTGGCTGACCGGCGCGCGCTCGGGCCGCGCGAACTGGCGCGCGCGAGCGACGGTGCACTCGCACTGCTGGCCGAGTGGTGCGAAGCGGGGTGGGCCCATGCCGAGTGAGAGTTTCGCGGCGTCCGCACCGGCCTTGCCCGAAGGACGCTTCGATGGCCCCGAAGCCTTCGCGGGCATGGTGCGGGCCGCGCTGTCGAGCGCAGCGCGGCAGGGGTGGAGGGAGCTGGTGTTCAGCGATCCCGACTTCGCCGACTGGCCGCTCGGCGAGCGGGCCAGCATCGAGGCGCTCCAGGCCTGGTCGGCCACGGGCCGCCGCCTCATGCTGCTGGCGCAGCGCTTCGATGCAGTCGAACGTTCACATGCGCGTTTCGTTGCGTGGCGGCGCATGTGGGATCACATCATCGAATGCCGCGCGGTGCGTGCAGAGGCGGGCAGCACCGCGGTGCCGAGCGCCATCTGGACGCCTGGGTGGTTCGCCCACCGCACCGATCCCGAGCGCAGCCGCGGCCTGTGCGGCTTCGATCCGCGTGCGCGGCGCGAACTGCGTGAAACAATCGATGAGTCGTGGCGAGTGGGAGTTGCCGCATTTCCGGCGTCGACACTGGGCTTGTAAGCCAATGCCGCGAATGAGGCCGCGAGACACAAACGGGCAGCGATGCGGGTCTAGAATTTTTTCGTTCTGACATCCATTGCCAAAGGAGTTTCCATGAAGAAGTCATTGTCCGTCCTGCTCGCTTCGTTGATCGCCGCTGCCGCACTCGTGGCCTGCGGAAAGAAAGAGGACGCCGCGCCGGCGGTTGTGACACCCCCGCCCGCTCCGGTGACCGAACCGGCCCCGCCGCCGCCCGCAGCCGCGCCGGCCCCGTCGACCACCGATCCGTCGGCCGCAACCACGCCTTCGCCGGGTGCATCCTCGGCGCTGGACGCCGCCAATGCCGCGACCGAGGCTGCCAAGAAGAACGAAGCGCCGAAGCAATAACCCGGGTGTTCATTCATCCAGCAAAAAGCCGCCTGGTGGCGGCTTTTTGCATGCGGGCGCGGAACAGCGCCGCGCAATCACACGTCCAGCCAGGGCGAGCCTTCCGACGCGCTGGCCGTGAGCATCTGGGCCTCGTGCCCGCCGAGCGCTTCGGCCATCAGGCGCCGTACGATGTCGGGACGGTTGTTCTGCTCGCTCAGATGGGCCGCGACCACGTGGCGCAGGCCGTCGTGGCGCACCGCGCGCGCGATTTCCGCGGCCGCATCGTTAGACAGGTGTCCGTGCCTGCCGCCGACACGCAGCTTCAGGAAGGCCGGGTAGGCCGAATTGGCGAGCAGTTCGCTGTCGTGATTGAACTCGAGCAGCAGCGCATGCACGCCGCTCAGGCGGGCCAGCACGTGGGCAGTCGCATGGCCCAGGTCGGTCAGCACGCCCAGGGTGCGGGCGCCATCGGAGCAGCGAAGCTGCAGCGGCTCGCGCGCATCGTGCGGCACGGTGAAGGGCTGCACCGCAATGTCGCCGACCGCAAACTCGGCATCGTCCCGCGCGAGGTTGAGCCGACCTTCGAAATCGCGGGCCCCGGTGGCGAGCCAGGTGCCTTCGCTCATCCAGACGGGAATGCGGTTGCGCCGTGACAACGAGTGGGCGCAGCCGATGTGGTCGCCGTGCTCGTGGGTGACGAAGACCGCATCGATGTCGCCGGCTTCGAGGCCGGCCTTGGCAAGCCGCAGATCGAGTTGCCGCAGGCCGAACCCACAGTCGATCAGGAGCCGCGAAGTGCGCCCGCCGCTGGTGGCTTCCACCAGCGCGGCGTTGCCCGTGCTGCCGCTGCCGAGGCTTCGGAAGCGGAGCATGCGGCTTACTTCAGGTCTTCGGCGATGACCTGGACGATGCGCTGCGCGTTCGCCGAGGTTTCGGGCGCGCCGTTCGCGTTCAGCACCGAAACCGTGGTGCTCTCGCCCTGGCCGCCCTTCACGAGGATGCGGAACTTGATCGGTGCTTCGTTCTTGTCGGAACTGCCGAACAGCTTGCCGAAGAAGCCGGGCTCCTTCTTGTCGGGGTTCGGGGTCACGTAGCGCACGTAGTAGATGCCGGCGCTGCGGTCGCGGTCTTCCACGGTGAAGCCGGTGCGGTCGAGTGCCAGGCCCACGCGGCGCCATGCGCGGTCGAAGCCTTCGCTGATCTGAACGACCGGCTGGCCGCCCACGTTGGCGACGGTCGCGGTCTTGGACGGCGCGGTGGTGGCGGCCAGGATCTTCGACTGCTCCTGCGTCACGCCGAGCTTGACCATCAGGCGGCGCAGGAATTCGGTCTCGAGCTCAGGATCGCTCGGGCGGGGCTGCCAGACGGTCTGGTCCTGGCGGCTGTTGTTGTAGACCTCCTGCATGCCGCGGTGGCTGATGAAGATCTCGGTGCCCGTGGTCGTGCGCTCCAGGCGGGTGCGGAAGCGGTCGAGCTCGCCGGTCGAGTAGACCGAATCGACCAGCTTGCCCAGCGTGCCGCGGATGATGTCCTGCGGCAGCTTGGCGCGGTTCTCGGCCCAATCGGTTTCCATGATGCCGAGGTTGCGCTGCTCGGTGGTCAGGAGAAAGCCGCTTTCCTGCCAGAAGTCCTTCACCGGATCCCAGAGCTGGTCGGGCGAGCGGTTGATGACGATCCAGCGCTGCGTGCCCGAGCGCTCCATGCGAACGTCGCCGATGTTGGCCACCGCGGTGGGGATGCCCGGCGCATTGGCGGCACCGGCCTGGTAGGCGTTGGCCGTGACCGCACCGCCCGGCACCGCATAGCGGTTCTCGCGCGAGAGCTGCGACAGGTCGGGCGGGACTTCGAGCGTGGGGGCCTTGCCGGCGCTCTTGTAGTCGATCTTGTCGCTCTCGAGAACGGAGCAGGCGGCGAGGCTGACAACGAGGGTGGCCAGCAGTGCAGCTCGCGAAATGTGCGAAAGGTTCTTCAACGTCGTCTTCCTTGTTGGAATGGGTTCGGTCAATCTGTGGGCCGCATTGCCCGCACTCTCTGAGCACGGTTCAGGCAAAAGGTTGCGTAACCTCGATGCGGCAGGGAAAGCGATGGGGTGTCGAGAAGAAAAACGGGGGGTCAGCCCTTGAGCAGGCCGGTGGCGCGCAGGGCGGCCTCGACCACGGGCCGGTTCGTTTCCGCCAGCTCGGTGAGCGGCAGCCGCAATGCGCCGCCGCACAGCCCGAGCCTGGACATGGCCCACTTCAGCGGGATCGGATTGGGCTCCACGAAAAGGTGGCGGTGCAGCGGCATCAGCTCGAACTGGATCTGCATGGCGCGCCGCACGTCGCCGGCGATGGCCGCAACGCACAGCTCGTGCATCTTGCGCGGCGCGATGTTGGCCGTGACGCTGATGTTGCCCTGGCCGCCGCAGAGCATGAGGGCCACCGCGGTCGGGTCGTCGCCGGAATACACGGCAAAGCTCCTGGGCAGGTCGCGGATGAGCCACTGCGCGCGCTCGATGTTGCCAGTGGCTTCCTTGATGCCGATGATGCCCGGCACCTGCGCCAGGCGCAGCACGGTGTCGTGCGCCATATCGGCCACGGTGCGGCCCGGCACGTTGTACAGCACGGTGGGCAGGTCGCCCACGGCTTCGGCGATGGCCTTGAAGTGCTGGTACTGGCCTTCCTGCGTCGGCTTGTTGTAGTAGGGCACGACCTGCAGTTGCGAATCGGCGCCCACGCCCTTGGCGAACTTGGCGAGCTCGATGGCTTCCTTGGTCGAGTTGGCGCCGCAGCCGGCCATCACGGGCACGCGGCCCTTGGCCTGCTCGACCGCCACGCGGATGATCTCGCAATGCTCTTCCACGTCGACCGTGGGCGATTCGCCAGTGGTGCCGACCACGCCGAGGCAATCGGTGCCTTCGTCGATGTGCCAGTCGATCAGCCGGCGCAGGGCGGGGTAGTCGACACTGCCGTCGTCGTGCATCGGCGTGGCGAGAGCGACGATGCTGCCTGTCAGTTGCTCCAAGGGGAATCTCTCTGTCGGATGGACGAAAGCGCCGATTCTACTTACTCCGGCGTCCCCGGAAATGGCTGCCCCGGCGGGCTCAGTTTCCCTGCAGCAGATGGCGTGGGGGCTGGCCCGCGTCGGCATCGCTGGCACGGATGGCCGCGATGCGCTGCACGAAGCGCGCCGGTTCGGCAACAAAGCCGTCCTCGTAGGCCACCACGCGCAAATCCTTGCACGCGGCCAGCAGTTCGCCGGGCCGCAGCAGGAAGTCGGGGCGCGAGGGCTTGCCCACCGTCTCGTTGCCGGCCGCGAAGGTTTCGTAGAGCAGCACGCCGCCGGGCGCGACCGCGGCCACGATGTCCGCCATGCGCGGACGCCACAGGTAGTTGGTGACGACCACGGCGCCGAAGGCCTGGCCCGTGAAGGGCCAGGGGCCGGCCTCGATATCGGCGGTCAGCACGTGGCCGAAGGCGCCCGCGGCCTCGGCCGCCTCGGCCGAGCGGTCCACGCCCGTCGCCGCATGCCCGCGCGCCGCGAACCACCGCATGTGCCGTCCGTGGCCACAGGCCACGTCGAGCACGGCGGCGCCAGGGGCGAGCAGGTGCGACCATCGCACGATCCATTCCGACGGTGCTGTTCCGCCGTGCGAAGGTGCTACATCTTTCATAGCGATCATCAGAAGCAGGACCAGACCTGGTCGACCAGCGTCACCAGGAAATCCGGGTGCACGTAGAGCGCGAAGACGCCGCCCAGCGCCGCCAGCGCGGCGGCAAGCCAGCCGGCGTGCACGAGATGGTGGCGCATCTGCGGAGTCATGGGGCCATTGTCCTCCGCCAGGATCAGCCGGGCACGGCGGCCGGCCGGCCGGCGCGCGCGATGGCGCTTTCCTTCACCGGCAGGTTGATCAGCGCCGCGAACACGCCCAGCGCAATCGCGATGTACCAGACGATGTCGTAGCTGCCCGTGGTGTCGTACAGGTAGCCGCCCAGCCAGACGCCGATGAACGAGCCGACCTGGTGACTCAGGAACACGAAGCCGCTGAGCATCGACAGGTGCGCCACGCCGAAGATGCCCGCGATGATCGCGTTGGTGGCGGGCACCGTCGAAAGCCACAGGAAGCCCATGGCCGCCGAGAACACGTACACGCTGAGCGGCGAAATGGGCGCCAGCAGGAACAGCGCGATCGAGACCGCCCGCGCAAAGTAGATGGCCGCCAGAATCTTGCGCTTGGCCAGCTTCTGGCCCAGCAGCCCGACCGTGTAGGTGCCGAACACGTTGAACAGCCCGATCAGCGCCAGCGCATAGCCCGCCACCTCGGCCGACAGGCGCTGGTCGCGCAGGTAGGTCGGCATGTGGATGCCGATGAAGGCGAGCTGGAAGCCGCAGACGAAATACCCCGCCATCAGCAGCCCGAAGCTCGGATAGCGGAAGGCCTCGCCCACTGCCTGCAGCACCGACTGGTCGCGGTGCCCGGCCAGCGCGCCGCGCTGCGGTTCGCGCAGGCCGAAGGCCAGCGGCACGATCACCAGCGCCAGCATCGCCACCACCGCCAGCGCGCTCTGCCAGCCGAGGTGCCCGATGAGCAGCCCCTCGATCGGTGCCATCAGGAACTGCCCGAACGAGCCGGCCGCTGCCGCCACGCCCATCGCCCATGAGCGCCGTTCGGCCGGGATCTGGCGCCCGATCACGCCGTAGACGACGGCATAGGTGGTGCCGGCCTGCGCCGCGCCGATCAGCACGCCGGCACTCAGCGTGAACAGCAGCGGCGTGGGCGAATACGCCATGCCCAGCAGGCCCAGCGCATAGAACGCCGTGCCGGCGATCAGCACCCGGAAGGCGCCGAAGCGATCCGCCACCATGCCCGCGAACACGCCGAAGATGCCCCACGACAGGTTCTGCACGGCCAGCGCGAACGAGAAGGTCTGGCGGCTCCAGTCCTGCGCCTGAGTGATCGGCTGCAGCCAGAGGCCGAAGCCGTGGCGGATGCCCATGGAGAGCGTGACGATCATGGCGCCGCAGATCAGCACCTGCTTGATCGAGAGAGTGGGAGAAGAGGCTTGCATGCCATCGAATGTAGCGACTTGGCCACTTTGGCAGGCGCACCGGCGGCCAAGGCCATTGATGATTTGTGCCGCCGACTTTGATGCGCAGCACGCATCAAAGCCGGCGGCCTGCCGTGAACGCGCCGCGTGCCTGTATGGGTATCCAGTTGTTTGGCAGCGACTGACTACAATCCGCCCCCATGGCGACTCCCCCCAAGACTCCCCCCAGTTCATCGTCCGCGTCCTCCGGGTACTCGGAAGGCTCCATCCGCGTGCTCAAGGGCCTCGAGCCCGTGAAGCAGCGCCCGGGCATGTACACCCGGACCGACAACCCGCTGCACATCATCCAGGAAGTGCTCGACAACGCCGCCGATGAAGCGCTGGCGGGCTACGGCAAGAAGATCAAGGTCACGCTGCATGCTGACAACTCGGTCAGCATCGAGGACGACGGCCGCGGCATTCCGTTCGGCCTGCACCCTGAAGAAAAAGCCCCAGTGGTCGAACTCGTGTACACCCGGCTGCACGCCGGCGGCAAGTTCGACAAGGGTTCGGGCGGCGCCTACAGCTTCTCGGGCGGCCTGCATGGCGTGGGCGTGTCGGTGACCAACGCGCTGTCGAAGCGCCTCGAAGTGACGACGCACCGCGAGGGCTCGCTCGCCAGGCTGGCCTTCAGCGGCGGCGACGTGATCGAGCCGCTGCAGGTGCGCAAGCTCGAAGCCGGCGAGCGCAAGCAGGGCACCACCGTGCGCGCCTGGCCCGACGCGAAATATTTCGAGACCGCGGCGCTGCCGATGGCCGAGCTCACCCACCTGTTGCGCAGCAAGGCCGTGCTGATGCCGGGCGTGAGCGTCACGCTCACGGTCGAGAAGACCAAGGAAACGCAGCAGTGGCTCTACAAGGGCGGCCTGAGCGACTACCTCATGCAGACGCTCAACGGCGACCCGGTGATCCCGCTGTTCGAAGGCAGCGGCCATGCCGACAAGAACGCCGACAACTTCGCCGAAGGCGAGGGCGCCGACTGGTGTGTGGCCTTCACCGAAGACGGCCAGCCGGTGCGCGAGAGCTACGTCAACCTGATTCCCACCAGCGCCGGCGGCACGCACGAGAGCGGCCTGCGCGACGGCCTCTTCACCGCGGTGAAGGGCTTCATCGAGCTGCATTCGCTGCTGCCCAAGGGCGTGAAGCTGCTGCCCGAGGACGTGTTCGCACGCGCTTCGTACGTGCTGAGCGCCAAGGTGCTCGACCCCCAGTTCCAGGGCCAGATCAAGGAGCGCCTCAATTCGCGCGATGCCGTGCGCCTGGTGTCGAGCTTCGTGCGCCCCGCGCTCGAACTCTGGCTCAACCAGCACGTCGACTATGGCCGGAAGCTCGCCGAACTCGCCATCAAGGCCGCGCAGACGCGCCAGCGCGCCGGCCAGAAGGTCGAGAAGCGCAAGGGCTCCGGCGTAGCCGTGCTGCCCGGCAAGCTGACCGATTGCGAGAGCAAGGACATCAGCCACAACGAAGTCTTCCTGGTCGAGGGCGACTCGGCCGGCGGCAGCGCCAAGATGGGCCGCGACAAGGAAAGCCAGGCCATCCTGCCGCTGCGCGGCAAGGTGCTCAACACCTGGGAAGTGGAGCGCGACCGGCTCTTCGCCAACACCGAAATCCACGACATCTCGGTGGCCGTGGGCGTCGATCCGCACGGCCCTGCCGACACGCCCGACATGAGCGGCCTGCGCTACGGCAAGATATGCATCCTCTCCGATGCCGACGTGGACGGCTCGCACATCCAGGTGCTGCTGCTCACGCTGTTCTTCCGCCACTTTCCGAAACTTATCGAAGCCGGCCACGTGTATGTCGCAAAGCCGCCGCTGTTCCGCGTCGATGCGCCCGCGCGCGGCAAGAAGCCGGCCTCCAAGGTCTATGCGCTCGACGAGGGTGAACTCACGGCCACGCTCGACAAATTGCGCAAAGATGGCGTGCGCGAAGGCGCCTGGAGCATCAGCCGCTTCAAGGGCCTGGGCGAAATGAGCGCGGAACAATTGTGGGAAACCACGCTCAATCCCGATACCCGGCGCCTGATGAAGGTGCAATTGGGGCGCTTCGACTTCAGCTCCACCCAGGGCGAGATCACCAAGCTCATGGGCAAGGGCGAGGCTGCCGCCCGGCGCGAACTGATGGAACTGCGCGCCGACGATGTCGATATCGATGTTTGACCACCCTCGTGAAAATTCCAGATCTCATGCGTCCGTTGCTCCTGGCCCTGCTGCTGTGCGCGCAGCAGGGGCTCGTGCACGCCGCTGACGTCTACGGCTACATCGACAGCAAGGGCGTGGCGCACTTCGCGTCGGAAAAGATCGACGAGCGCTACCAGGTCTTCTTTCGCCGCGGCCAGAGCTTCGACACCTCGCAGGGCCTGGCGCCGTTCGCGCGCGGCGGGCGCAAGCTCGACGGAAAGGTGCCGCACGCGTCGCAGACCCTGCTGGCCCTGTTCGAGGCCTCGCCAAGCTACAAGACCGCCAAGGCCGCGTTGCGCGATGCGGCGAACAAGCATTCGATCGACTACGAATTGCTGCAGGCGCTGATCGCCACCGAATCGGGCTTCGATGCCCAGGCCGTTTCGCCCAAGGGCGCGATGGGGCTCATGCAGCTCATGCCGGCCACCGCGCAACGCTATGGCGTCGCAGCCGACAAGCGCAGCACCATCGAGAAGAAGCTGTTCGATCCGCGCATCAACATTGCCGCGGGCTCGCGCTACCTGCGCGACCTGATCGCCATGTTCCCGGGTCAGATCGAGCTGGCGCTCGCCGCCTACAACGCGGGCGAAGGCGCGGTGCAGCGCGCGGGCAACAAGATCCCCAACTACAAGGAAACGCAGAACTACGTGCAGACCGTGCTGCAGCTCTACGCCTACCTCAAGCCATCGGCGGCGGGATCATCGGCCATGGCAAGCGGCGGCGGGCGCGGCGGCAAGACGCCGGGGCGCATCCGCATGGAACTCACGGTGCCCAAGGGCGGTGCCCTGGGCCGCGGCAACATGCCGCCCGATTCGCCGGGGGCCATGCCGGCCATGCCCGATGCCCCCGGGCCATCGGCGGTGCCGGACGGCGGCTCGGGCGCGCCGGTGTCCTGATGGCCCGCCCCGCCTTTCCCCGCCGATGAAGGAGCCGTTCTTCATGCACCGCCGAAGCTTCGTTCTCGCGACCGCCGCCTGCGCGGTGGCCGGCGCCGCGCGTGCGCAGCACGCGGCCACGCACGACACGCTGCCGCCGGCGCCTTCGTCGAAGGAACCCTACGCGCGGCTGCAGGGCGGCGTTCCGCACCACATGACGCCCGAGCAGGAAGCCCAGCGCGTCACCGACAGCCGCGCGCCGGCCGGTCCCGCGGGCCGCTGGGTGCCGCGCGCGGCGCTGCCCATTCCGCGCAGCGAGATGGCCTGGGCCACCGCGGCGCAAGGGCGCATGCACGTGGTCGGCGGCTATGGCGAGGGCGCGGTCAACCGCGACTACCACCACATCTACGACCCCAAGGCCGACCGCTGGCTCGACGGCGCACCGTTGCCGCGCGGCGCCAACCACGTGGCGGTGGTGGCCGATGGCGACCGGGTCTACGCCCTGGGCGGCTTCGTCGAACAGAACCGCCGCTCCGACACCAATGCCTACGTCTACGAGATCGCGGCCAACCGCTGGAGCGCCATCGCGCCGCTGCCGAGACCGCGTGGCGCCGCGGCCGCGGTGATGCAGAGCGGCGTGCTGCACCTGATCGGCGGTGCCTCCGAGCCTGCCGCCGAACGTGCGAGCGTGGGCTGGCACGAGGTCTACGACCCCAAGGCCGACCGCTGGTCCTCCGCCAAGCCGCTGCCGGGCGCGCGCGACCATGTGGGCTGCGTGGCGCACGGCGGCCAGATCCATGTGATCGGCGGGCGCTTCAACACCTTCGAATACAACACCGACCTGCACCACGTCTACCTGCCTGCGCGCGACACCTGGGAGCTGCGTGCGCCGCTGCCCACGGCGCGATCGGGCCACGGCCTCGTGGTGTACCGCGGCCGCTTGTTCGCCATGGGCGGGGAGGGCGGCTTCCTGGTGGGCGGCGTGCCGCGCCAGGCCAAGGTGTTCGGCCAGATGGAAAGCTACGATCCCGTGGCCGACAGCTGGCAGCGCCATGCCCCGATGACCACGCCGCGCCACGCGGTGGGCGCCGCGGCGATCGGCGACTGGATCTACGTGGCCGGCGGCGGCGCGGTGCTCGGCGGCGCCGTGCAATCCGCGGTGCACGAGGCCTTCACATTAGGCTGAGCGCGCAAGCGCACGGCCCCCAACTGTTTCTCTTTCTCTCTTCCACATGGACTCCCAACCTCCGCTCGATCTCCAGGGTCCCACCGACGGCGACACCACCCTCACCCTTGCCGACTACGCACAGACCGCCTACCTCGAATACGCGCTCAGCGTGGTCAAGGGCCGCGCGCTGCCCGACGTGTCCGACGGCCAGAAGCCGGTGCAGCGGCGCATCCTCTATTCGATGTCGCGCATGGGCCTGGGCTTCGGCGGCACCAACGGCACCGTGGGCGCCAAGCCCGTCAAGAGCGCGCGCGTGGTCGGCGACGTGCTCGGCCGCTTCCACCCGCACAGCGACCAGGCCGCCTACGACGCGCTGGTGCGCATGGCGCAAGACTTCTCGCAGCGCTATCCGCTGGTCGACGGCCAGGGCAACTTCGGCAGCCGCGACGGCGACGGCGCCGCGGCCATGCGCTACACCGAAGCGCGCCTGGCCCGCATCACCAGCCTGCTGCTCGACGAGATCGATGAAGGCACGGTCGACTTCATTCCCAACTACGACGGCAGCACCGAGGAGCCGCGCCTCTTGCCCGCGCGGCTGCCTTTCACGCTGCTCAACGGCGCGAGCGGCATCGCGGTCGGCCTGGCCACCGAGATCCCGAGCCACAACCTGCGCGAGATTGCCGATGCCTGCGTGGCGCTGATCAAGTCGAACGGCAAGCTCAGCGACGAGGAACTGCTGCAGATCGTGCCCGGCCCCGACTACCCGGGCGGCGCGCAGATTATCAGCGGGCCGGCCGACATTGCCGACGCCTACCGCACCGGCCGCGGCTCGCTCAAGGTGCGCGCGCGCTGGAAGATCGAAGACCTCGCGCGCGGCCAGTGGCAGCTGGTGGTCAACGAGCTGCCGCCGGGCGTCAGCACGCAGAAGGTGCTCGAGGAAATCGAGGAAATCACCAATCCGAAGGTCAAGGCCGGCAAGAAGGCCCTGAGCGCCGACCAGACCCAGCTCAAGGCCGCGATGCTTTCGGTGCTCGACGTGGTGCGCGATGAATCCAGCAAGGACGCCGCGGTGCGCCTGGTGTTCGAGCCCAAGACCTCGCGCATCAGCCAGGAAGAGTTCATCACCACGCTGCTCGCGCAGACCTCCCTCGAGACCTCGTCGCCGATCAACCTCACGATGGTGGGCATCGACGGCAAGCCCACGCAGAAGTCGCTGCGGCAGATGCTCAACGAGTGGATCGCGTTCCGCGAGGTCACCGTCGAGAAGCGCTCGCGGCACCGGCTCAACAAGGTGCTGGAGCGCATTCACATCCTCGAGGGCCGGCAGCTGGTGCTGCTCAACATCGACGAGGTGATCGCGATCATCCGCGCGGCCGAAGACCCGAAGGCGGCGCTCATCGCGCGCTTCAACCTCAGCGAACGGCAGGCCGAGGACATCCTTGAAATCCGCCTGCGCCAGCTTGCGCGGCTCGAAGCCATCAAGATCGAACAGGAACTCAAAGGCCTGCGCGACGAGCAGAAGAAGCTCGAGGACATCCTCGGCAGCCCGGCGGCCCTGCGCCGCCTGCTGGTGAAGGAAATCGAGGCCGACGCCAAGACCTTCGAAGACCCGCGCCGCACGCTGATCCAGGCCGAGAAGCGCGCCGTGGCCGAAGTGAAGGTGGTCGACGAGCCCGTGACCGTGATCGTCTCGCAGAAGGGCTGGGTCCGCGCGCAGAAGGGCTGGGCCAGCGAGAAGAACGGCGCCAACGGTACGGCCGCACCCGAGTACAGCTTCAAGTCCGGCGATGCGCTCTACGGCGCCTTCGAGTGCCGCAGCGTCGACACGCTGCTGGTGTTCGGCTCGGCCAAGGACAAGAGCGTGCGCGTCTACACCGTGCCCGTGGCCTCGCTGCCCGGCGCGCGCGGCGACGGCCAGCCAGTCACCACGCTCATCGAGCTCGATGCCGGCACGCACGTCACGCACTTCTTCGCGGGTCCGGTGGGTGCCAGCGTGCTGCTGGCCAACACCGGCGGCTACGGCTTCATTGCCACCGTCGAGAACATGATGTCGCGCCAGCGCGGCGGCAAGGCCTTCATCGACGTGGGCGAGGGCGAGCAGCTCTGCCGTCCGTCTCTGGTGGGCGGCGCGAGCGGCGCCGAGCCGATGCCGGCCGCCACGCACGTGGCCTGCGCCTCGACCGGCGGCCGCATCCTGACCTTCGACATTGCCGAGCTCAAGAGCCTGCCCAAGGGCGGCCGCGGGCTCACGCTGATCGACCTCGACGCCAAGGACACGCTGGCGGGTGCCGCGGCCTACACGCGCAGCGTGAAGATCGAAGGCATCGGCCGCGGCGGCAAGGAGCGCGATGAAACGCTGGAGATCCGCACGCTCAACAACGCGCGCGGCAGCCGTGCGCGCAAGGGCAAGGCGGCCGACCTTGGCTTCAAGCCGACGAGCATCGTGCGGGTGCTGTGATGGGCGGCATCGACATCAGCGTCATCGGCCTCTTCATTGCGGTGGTCACGGGCCTTGCCAGCTTCTGGTTCGGCCGGCGCATGCGCCTGAAGCGCGGGGCCAAACAGCGCGAGAAGGACCGCATCGCGGCGCAGGCCAACGAAACCCGGCAGCAGCGCCGGGCGCGCGAGCGCAAGGAACGCGGCTAGGGCCTTTTTGCCTCAGCGCAGGCCCTGCCACCAGCGCTCGTTGGTGCGCGCCTTTCCCACCGTGAGCACTTCGCCGATCACCGGCGTGGCGAGTTCGATCTTCTTCGCCTGCGACAGGTTGGCAATGCGGTCCAGCGGATCGTGCCAGGTGTGGAAGGCCAGGTCGAAGGTGGTGTTGTGCACCGAATAGAGCACCTTGCCGCGCAGGTCCTCGAAGGCCTGCACGCTCTGCTCGGGCGTCATGTGGACGGCGGGCCAGTAGGCGTCGTAGGCGCCGTTTTCCATCAGCGCCAGGTCGAAGCCGCCGAAGCGCTCGCCGATCTGCTTGAAGCCCGGAAAGTAGCCCGAGTCGCCGCTGTAGAAGATGCGCTGCTCGCCGCTTTGCACCACCCATGACGCCCACAGCGTGCGGTCGCGGTCGGTCAGCGTCCGGCCCGAGAAGTGCTGCGCCGGCGTGGCGGTGAGCTTCACGCCGTCGTGCTCGCCGCCTTGCCACCAGTCGAGCTCCGTCACGCGTTCCGCGGGCACGCCCATGGCCACCAGCCGCGCGCGCACGCCCAGCGGCACGAAGTAGCGCTGCACGCGCTGAGCCAGGTACTCGATGGTGGCCACGTCGAGGTGGTCGTAGTGATCGTGCGAGAGGATCAGGCCTTCGATCGGCGGCAATTGCTCGAGCGTGAGCGGCGGCTTGTGGAAGCGCTTGGGCCCCACCCAGGTGAACGGCGACGCGCGCTCGCTGAACACGGGATCGATCAGCCAGTACTTGCCCTGCAGCTTGAGCAGGTGCGACGAATGGCCGAGCCGCACCACGTGGTTGGCCTTGGGGTCGAGCGCCTCCAGGTCGGCGGTGGCCAGCATGCGCACCGGAATCGGATCGACCGGCGCGGTGCCCACCTTGTCGCCGACGATGAAGCGCGACCAGATCCGCCAGCCGCTGGCCGAAGGCAGCACGTCCGGGTTCGGCAGGTTCTGGAAGTTGCAGCCCTTGAACTGCGGCGATGCGTCGTAGCGCGCCTCGCATCCGCTGTTGCTGGCGCAACCAGCCACCAGTGCGCAGCTGGCCGCGAAGAGCAAGGTGCCGTAACTGCGAAGGCGGCGCTTCAGCTTCGGGAAGGCGATCGAGAGGCGGGCGGCGTCGTTCATGGGCTGCGATGTGGGCGGGTTTTTGCGGCGCGAGCTTAGCCGGCGCGCCGCCGCCAATGGTTTCAGCGGCAGAAACATTCGGCGCACAGGGGCATTTCCGCACCGCTCGTCGTATGCCATGCGTTCTATGGCCGCCTGCGGCATCGCGCGGCACACTGAAGCGCGCCACGTTTCGCGGGCTTCGAGGAGGCGACCACACATGAGCAGCAACCGCTATCCCATCATCTACGTGCGCGGCTACGCCATGACCGAAGCCGAGCGCGACGACACCGCGGCCGATCCGTTCTGCGGATTCAACGTGGGCTCCACCGTCTACCGCGCCACCGTGAAGAAGGATGCGCCGGCGCAGAAGTTCGTCTTCGAGTCTCCGGTAGTGCGCCTGCTGGCCGACTTCCAGTACCAGAGCGTCTACCAGAACGGCCTCGACATCCTCGACAACGACTGGAAGCCCTCGCCCGACGAAACCGGCAAGGACGTGGACGGCATTCCGGCCGCATCGATCGTCATCTACCGCTACTACGACAGCGGCTCGGAACTGCTGGGCGACGGCAAGTCGCGCGACGTGAAGATTTATGCGCAGGGTTTGAGCAAGCTGATCCTCCGCGTGCGCGACCTGGTGGCGCTGCGCGAGGGGCCCGCCTTTTCGCCGGCCGACTTCCGCTGCTACCTGGTGGCGCATTCGATGGGCGGCCTGGTGGTACGGGCCTTCCTGCAGAACCCGGCGCTCGGCGATGCGGCGGCGCGCGCCTGCGTCGACAAGGTGTTCACCTGTGCCACGCCGCACAACGGCATCGACATGGGCGGCATCAACGTGCCGGCCTGGCTCACGGCCAACGAGATGAACACCTTCAACCGCGAGCGGATGTCGGAGTTCCTGGACACGGCGCCGGTCGATGGCCGCATGGACTACCTGCCGGCGGCCGCGTTTCCGGCCGAGCGCTTCTTCTGCATGGTGGGCTCCAACCGCGGCGACTACGAGGCCGCCAAGGGCCTCTCGCGCATGTTCGCGGGCCACGGCAGCGACGGGCTGGTGCGCATCGAGAACGCCTCGCTGTGGTCCATCGACGATGCGAAGCGCAGCAAGCCGGTGGCCACTGCCTACGCCTTTCGTTCGCACTCGGGCTACTTCGGCATCGTCAATTCCGAGGAGGCCTACCAGAACCTCGTGCGCTTCCTGTTCGGCGACGTGCGCGTCGATCTCTGGTTCGAGGTCGATGGCGTGACGCTGCCGCCCGACTTGCCCAAGGACGCCGATGTCGACGCGCTCTACCAGGTCGAACTGCTGGCCGCGCCGCGCGGCAAGCGCTGGTACCTGAGCCGGCGCGTGGCCGAGGAAGACTCGCCCGCCTGCCGCACGCACAAGGAGCTGACCGACCCCGAGAAGCCCGAGCGCCGCTCGATCTATCTTTCGACCGTGTTCCTTGCCAACAAGGCGCGCGTGAAGCAGGACCGGCCGACGCTGGCCTACGCGATGACGCTTGGCGTGCGCGTGCCCGACTACCAGGTGAACAAGAAGTTCTGGCTCGACGGCCATTACGAAGGCAGCTCGCTGTTCCGCGACACGCTGGTGATCGAGATTGCGCCGCCCCAGCCCGGCGACGCGGCCCAGAACTGGAACGTGAAGTACGGCTGGCAGACCGACACCGCGGGACAGGCCTCGCTGCCGATGAGCCCGAAGCAGCTGGCCGACGGCAAGCTGCAGTTCATCGTGCCGCTGTCGAGCCTGGGCGCAGCCCCGGCGGCGCCAGGCATCAGCGGCAAGGTGCGGCTGGAGGTGAGCGCCTGGAGTTGAAGGAAGCGTCGTCCGGCGGGCGTCGGCGTCATACTCGGGGCGGTCCAGGGTCCTGCCTTCTCCTCCCCCATGAAAACTGCCGTTCTCGTCATCGACATGCAGCGTGGCCTCTATGACGACCTGCCTCGCCCCCACGAGGCCGCCGAGGTCGCGCAGCGGATCAATGACCTCACAGGGCGCGCCCGTACCGCGGGCGTGCCGGTGGCTTTCATCCAGCACGAGAACGCCGTCGACCTCGAATTCGATTCCGAGCGCTGGCAGCTTTCCAGCGCGCTGGAAGTCGATCCGGGCGACACGAGGATCCGCAAGGCCACGGCCGATTCGTTCCTGCGCACGCCGCTGCAGGCATGGCTCGCAGGGCATGGGGTGCAGTGCGTGGTGATCTGCGGCTACTCGTCGGAGTTCTGCGTGGACACCACCGCGCGCCGAGCCGCCGCGCTCGGCTACGAGGTCGTGCTCGCGGCCGATGCGCATACCTCGCACGACAAGCCGCACGCCACCGGCGGCTTCATTCGCGCGCACCACAATGCCACGCTGTCGGACATCACGAGCTTCGGCGTGCCGGTCCGCGCGGTGCCCAGCGCGAAGATCGTGTTCGGCGATTGATCCCTAGGGCATGCGCCCGGTGGCGAGGGCATGGGCCCAGTCCGGCCGCTCGTGCGCAAGCGCCAGTGCCGCCATGGCCACGTGGTCGTAGGGCACTGCGACCAGCCGGGAGGTCCAGCCTTCTTCGCGCCGCTCGACAATGGCATAGCGCGCCTTCGGCGAGCCGGTTTCGACGGCGTGCGGATACGGGTGAATGTCGTCGTAGGCCGGCAGGCCGACGCTGCCCGGATTGACGATCAGCTGCCCGCTGGATGCACGCGCCATGCGCGGCACATGCGTGTGACCGCAGGCGATCAGTTCCGCATCGACTTCGCCGAGCCGCGCATCGATTTCCGCCTGCGTGGCCGGGCGGAACTCCGTGGGCTCCACGGTCTCCAGGAAGTATTCGAGGTCGCTGGCCGGCGTGCCATGGCAGAGCAGGACTTCCGGACTGAAGCGCAGGCTGTGCCGGAGCGAAGCCATCCACTCGAACTCCCTGGTGCCGAGCCGGGCATGCGCGAACGCATCGGACGCTCCGCGCCTGTCTGGAGGCAATGTGAGCAGTTGACGTTCATGGTTCCCTGCGAGGTGGATCCAGTCCTGCGCCATCAGGAACTGCGCGGTCTCCAGCGGCATCAGCGGACCGGAGAGGCTGTCGCCGAGGTTGACGATGGCATCCGCGCCGCGGCGGGTAATGTCTTCGACCACGGCTTCGAGTGCGGGGAGGTTTCCATGAATGTCGGAGACGATGGCTATGCGCATTCGCAGACCCTGTACAGGAAGAAGGGGCGCGATCTTAGTCCGCGCCGCGCCGCCACACGCGCGCGAGTGCCGCCAGCTTGCCCTTCAGGCTCAGCCGGTCGTTCGACAGCGCGTCGATGAAGTCCGACAGCCGCTGCGACTTCACCATCGTGTAGATGGTGAGCCAGGTGGTGAAGACGAACACCACGCCGAACCAGATCGCCTTGCGCCACAGCGGCGCGTCGGCCTCGGCCAGCAGGTTCATGCCGAGGAAGCCCGTCGTCACCGTGCCGATCAGGCCGAACAGCGTGACCACCGTAAGCCGCACCACGGTGCTGGCCTGGCGGCGCAGGCTGTCGGCGTCCAGGTAGGTGTTCATGTCGGCGATGCGTGCCTTGACCTCGTCGTAGAGCGGATCGAGCCCGAGGTGCGCGGTGCACATGTGGGAGAGCGCGCGCACCTGCGCCTGCTCCGAGATCTCGTGGAACCAGTAGCGGTGCGTGAAGCGCAGGAAGCGCTCGAAGCTCGAGCGGATCGCGCGCTTGAACTGCTTCACGCTCGGCGTGCTGTGGATGTCGAGCCGCTTGAGCGCCTCGACCAGCTGGTCCGAGAACATCAGCAGCGCCGCCTTCTGGAAGTGCGCAATCAGGAACAGCAGGAAGTGCTGGTGGCGGAACTGCGCGAGCACGCCGCGGTCGCGGCAGCAGAAGAAATCAGAGCGTGCATCGCCCACCACGATCAGCGCATGGCCGTTGCACAGGTAGCGCGTGTTGGGCGCGGCGCCTGCATCGACCCAGAAGCGGTCGTAGCAGTAGCGATGCTCGAAGTCGGCCAGGTGCTGCTCCGCGTAGGGCAGGTGGGCATGCTGCGCCGCATCGGCTTCGGCCGCGCCGGTGACGAGCCCGAGCCGGATGAAGTCGTTGCGCGTGAGGCGCTTGGGATCGTCGAGCGAAAGATAGGCCATCACCGGCATGCGGTAGTACTCGATCTGGCGGTAGCGCAGCACGCCGGGGTCTTCGGAATGGTCGCTCACCAGCGGCTGCATCAGGTAGGCCCAGTGGGCCGAGATGCGCGGCGCACGGTGTTGGGCCACGTGCGAGAGAAAGGCTTCGCGCTGCTGCGCATCCGAGCGCGCGAGCACGCTGCCGTCGGCGGCCAGCCATTCGACGCTGGCCATGCAATGCAGCGCACCGCCCTCGGCGTTCCAGCCCGCGGGATAGGCGCGGCCGAAGCGGTAGAGCAGGTCCTGCGCCTGCGCGAGGCTCAGGTGGTCGGCGCCGACCTCGAGGTTGAGCAGCACCACGTCGATGTCGAAGAAGAAATACAGGTCGCAATGCACCACGTCGAGCGTGATCGGCGCGTCGCCCTGCTGCGCCACCACGCGCACGGCCGCAATGTCGTGGCGCCGGAAGATGCGCATCGGCGAATCGCCGTCGCTGCCGGTGTCCGCGCCGTCCCTGTTCTTCGAGCGGCCTTCGCCGTAGAGGAAGCGCTGCACGTACGGCAGGAAGCTCACGAACTCGTTGTAGTGCCGCTCGTGAAAGCGGCTGCTGTCGCCGGTGTATTCGTCGATCTCCTCGCGCCAGGGCGAGGCCTCGCCCATCTCGCGCAGCACGTGCCAGGGGCCGTGGTGCGTGGGCTTGGCGTCGGGGGCCGGCACCAGCCGCAGGGGCCAGAGCAGGGCCTGCCTGAAATGCTGCACCGCAGGAGGTGCAACTGCCGGCGCGGGCACGGTGGCCTCGGATGTATTCAGCATCGCGCGAGTGTAGGCAGAAGGGCTGCCGAAAGACCGACCTAGGGAAATCCCTGCCTTGGACTGAAACCGGTTTCATATAAGCTGCAAGCATTGCTTTCGAGGCATGCGCATGGCCACGCCGTGTTCGCCCCACCCCATGAACTACCAGTTTCAATTCGACGCCGTCTTTGCTGCCTGGCCGCTGCTGCTCAAGGGCACCTGGATCACGATCCAGCTCTCGCTCGTTGCCACGCTGCTGGGCCTGGTGGTCGCGATTTTTTGCGCCTGGGGCAAGACCTCGGGGCCCGGTTGGCTGCGCTTTTTCATCAACGCCTACATCGAGGTGATCCGCAACACGCCGTTCCTCGTGCAGCTGTTCTTTTTCTTCTTCGCGCTGCCGGCCATCGGGCTGCGCTGGTCGCCGCAGACGGCCGCGCTGGTGGCCATGGTGGTGAACCTTGGCGCCTACGCCACGGAAATCATCCGCGCGGGCATCGAGTCGATTCCCAAGGGGCAGATCGAGGCGGGCAGGGCGCTCAACCTCAAGCCCTGGGAGATCTTCCGCTTCGTGATCATCAAGCCCGCGCTCAAGGCCATCTACCCGGCGCTCACGAGCCAGTTCATCTTGCTGATGCTGAGCTCGGCCGTGGTGTCGGTCATCTCGGCCGATGACCTGACCTCGGTGGCCGCCAACCTGCAGTCGCAGACCTTCCGCAGCTTCGAGATCTACATCGTGGTGGCCGCCATCTACCTTGCGCTGGCGCTGGCCTTCTCGGCGATGTTCAAGCTGATCTACAAGCGCACGCTCAACTACCCGGACCGCCGGTAGCAGGCCCCAGAGCGGAGCAGGAAAAAACCATGCGTACCTTCGGCTTTCCCGAATTCCTTTTCATCCTCGAAGCGGCCAAGTGGACGCTTGCGCTGTCGGCCATCGCCTTCGTGGGCGGCGCGATCCTGGGGCTCGCCATCGCGCTCATGCGCACGTCGGAGTCGCCCTGGGCGCGCGGCGTGTCGACCACCTTCATCCAGATCTTCCAGGGCACGCCGCTGCTGCTGCAGCTGTTCCTGGTGTTCTTCGGCGCGCCGGTGCTGGGGCTGGACATCAACCCCTGGGTGGCGGCCGGCGTCGCGCTCATCCTGAACAGCGCCGCCTTCCTCGGCGAGATCTGGCGCGGCTGCATCGAGGCCATTCCGCGCGGCCAGTGGGAGGCGGCGCAGGCGCTCAACCTCAAGTACGCAGCGCGCATGCGCGACGTGGTGCTGCCGCAGGCGCTGAAGATCGCGCTCGCGCCCACGGTGGGCTATGTGGTGCAGATCATCAAGGGCACATCGCTCGCCGCGATCATCGGCTTCGTCGAGGTCACGCGCGCCGGGCAGATCGTCAACAACGCCACCTTCCAGCCGCTGGTCGTGTTCTCGGTGGTGGCCGCCATCTACTTCGCGATCTGCTGGCCGCTGTCGCTGCTTGCAGCCCGCATGGAGCGCAAGCGTGCCCGTGCGTTGGTCCGCTGATTCCTTTCCCTTTCTCATTGCTTCCTTCTTTATCCAGGAGACACTTTCCATGACCCGTACCACCACCCGCCGCGCAGCGCTGGCAGCCCTCGCATCCCTGGGACTGGGCGCCGCACTCACCGTGTTCGCACCCTTCGCCTCGGCACAGACCGTGGCCGACATCAAGAAGAAGGGCGAGATCACCATTGGCATGCTGGTCGACTTTCCGCCCTACGGCACCACCAATGCGCAGAACCAGCCCGACGGCTACGACGCCGACGTGGCCAGGCTGCTGGCCAAGGACTGGGGCGTCAAGGCCAACATCGTGCCGGTGACCGGCCCGAACCGCATTCCCTTCCTGCTGACCAACAAGGTCGATGTGCTGGTCGCTTCGCTGGCCATCACGCCGGAGCGCGCCAAGCAGGTGCAGTTCTCGCAGCCCTACGCGGCCGCGACCATCGTGCTCTATGGCGCCACCAAGACCCCCATCAAGGCGGCCGGCGACCTGAAAGGCCTGCGCGTGGGCGTGGCGCGCGCTTCCACGCAGGACGTGGCCGTGACCAAGGCCGCACCGGAGGGCACCGAAATCCGCCGCTTCGACGACGACGCCTCGGCCATGCAGGCGCTGATGTCGGGCCAGGTCGATGCGATCGGCTGCTCGGTCACCGTGGCGGCGCAGATTGCCAAGCGCGTGCCCGCCGGCACCTACGAGAACAAGTTCACGCTGGTGCAGCAGTCGATGGGCATCGCGATGCGTCCGGGCCAGGAAGAGCTGGCCAAGGCCGTGAACGAATTCGTCGCGAAGAACACCGCCAATGGCGAGCTCAACAAGCTCTACCAGAAGTGGCTGCAGGCCGACCTGCCCAAGATGCAGTGAGCTTCGAAGGCTGAAGAAGAAGGAATCCTGGCATGACGACGGAATCGATCATCCGCATGGAAGCGGTCAACAAGTGGTACGGTGAATTCCAGGTGTTGACCGGCATCGACCTGTCGGTGCGCCAGGGCGAGCGCATCGTGATCTGCGGGCCTTCGGGCTCGGGCAAGTCCACGCTCATCCGCTGCATCAACCGGCTCGAGACGGTGCAGAAGGGCCGCATCGTGGTCGATGGCATCGAGCTCACGGCCGGCGGCAAGAACGTGGACGCGGTGCGCGCCGAAGTGGGCATGGTGTTCCAGCAGTTCAACCTGTTTCCGCACCTCACCATCCTGGAGAACTGCACGCTGGCGCCGATGCGCTCGCGCGGCATGACCCGTGCACAGGCCGAAGAGGTGGCCATGAAGTACCTCACGCGCGTGCGCATTCCCGAGCAGGCCGGCAAGTACCCTAGCCAGCTTTCGGGCGGCCAGCAGCAACGCGTGGCGATTGCGCGGGCGCTGTGCATGGCGCCCAAGATCATGCTGTTCGACGAGCCCACCTCGGCGCTCGACCCCGAGATGGTCAAGGAAGTGCTCGACACCATGATCGGCCTGGCCGAAGACGGCATGACCATGCTGTGCGTGACGCACGAGATGGGCTTTGCCCGCAGCGTGGCCGACCGCGTGATCTTCATGGCCGACGGAAAGATCGTCGAGCAGGCGCCGCCGCAGGAATTCTTCGGCAATCCGAAGGACGAGCGCACGCGCCAGTTCCTCGGCCAGATCCTGAGTTCGCACCAGGCCCACTGATGTCCCTCCAGGTACTGATTTCTCTGTCGTCCTTCGGTGCGGCCGAGGTGGGTAGGCATGGGCAGCTCTGGTGTGCGCAGATGGCGCTGGAGGCCGGTGCCGATTCGGTCGAGGTGCGCGGCGAGATGCTGCGCAACGCCGACGCGGAGCTGCCTGCGCTGGCCGGCCTGGCCTCGGTGTATTCGAGCCCCGAAGGGCTCTGGGCCGAAGGCGGCTGGCTCGACAGCGCCGCGCTGGCGCGCGGCATCGCGGCCGCAACCAGGCTGGGTGCCCGGCGGCTCAAGATGTCGATCGGCGACTTCCGCGCTTCTTCGCACGGTTCGCTCTGGGGCCTGAAGGTGCAGCTTGCGGAAACCCGCGTCGAACTGCTGATCGAGAACGACCAGACCGTGCGCGCCGGCACGCTGCCCGCGCTGCAGGCCTTCTTCGATGCGGCCGACCGCGCCGGCGTCGAACTCGGCATGACCTTCGACATGGGCAACTGGCACTGGCTCGGCGAGTGCCCGCTGCAGGCCGCACAGGCGCTGGGCCGCCGCGTGCGCTACGTGCACTGCAAGGGCGCGCAGCGGCTGCCGCACAAGTGGGTGGCGGTGCCGCTGGCCGACTCGGCCGCGCCGTGGCGCGCGGTGCTGCGCACGCTGCCCGCCGATGTGCCGCATGCCATCGAATATCCTCTGGTGGGCGACGACCTGCCGGCCGTCGTGCGCGCGCAGGTCGACTTCATCCGCGCTGCGCGGGCCTAGGGAGAAACACATGACAGAACCCACTGCTTTCGACGTCGCCCTGTTCGGTGAAGCCATGCTGCTGCTCGTGGCCGACCGGCCCGGCCCGCTGGAGGACGCGCAGGCGTTCCACAAGCGCACGGCCGGCGCCGAGACCAACGTGGCCATCGGCCTCTCGCGCCTGGGGCTCAAGGTGGGCTGGGCCAGCCGCCTGGGCACCGACTCGATGGGGCGCTACCTGATCGCGGCGATGAAGGGCGAGGGCATCGACTGCTCGCACGTCATCTGCGACCCGGCGCAGCGCACCGGCTTCCAGTTCAAGGGCCGCGTCACCGACGGCAGCGATCCGCCGGTCGAATACCACCGCAAGGGCTCGGCCGCGAGCCAGATGGGCCCGGCCGATGTCGATGAGGCCTGGCTGCGCTCGGCGCGCCACCTGCATGCCACGGGCGTGTTCGCGGCCATCTCCGACACCAGCCTGCAGGCTGCGCTCAAGTCCATGGAGGTGATGCGCGCGGCCGGCCGCACGATCTCGTTCGACACCAACCTGCGGCCCACGCTGTGGCCGTCGACCGAGACCATGCGCCACTGGATCAACGAGCTGGCCTCGCGCGCCGACTGGGTGCTGCCGGGCATCGAGGAAGGCCTGCTGCTCACCGGCCATGACAAGCCCGAAGACGTGGCGAGGTTCTACCGCGACCGCGGCGCGAAGCTCGTGGTCGTCAAGCTCGGCGCCGCCGGTGCCTACTACGACAGCGACGTGGCCGGCACCGGGCATGTCGACGGCTTTCCGGTGAAGGAAGTGATCGACACCGTGGGCGCGGGCGACGGCTTCGCGGCCGGCGTGGTGAGCGCATTGCTCGAGGGCAGGAGCGTGCCCGAGGCCGTGCGCCGCGGCGCCTGGATCGGCGCGCGCGCGGTGCAGGTGCTGGGCGATACCGAAGGCTTGCCGACGCGTGCGCAACTCGAAGAAGCGGGACTCTGACCATGACGACAAAAAAGAACGTGCTTGTTTTTCGGCCATTGCCCGAAGACCAATTGGTGCGCCTGCAGGTCGCGCACCATGTGACCGTGGCCGATCCGCGCAAGGAGCCTGAGGCTTTTGCCACGGCGCTGCGCACCGCGAACGGCCTCATAGGTTCGAGCCACACCGTGGATGCTGCGCTGCTCGACGCGGCACCGCAGCTCCAGGTGATTTCGAGCGTGTCGGTCGGTGTCGACAACTATCCGCTCGCGGAACTTCACAAGCGCGGCATCGTGCTGTGCCACACGCCCGACGTGCTGACCGAGACTGTGGCCGACACGGTGTTCGCGATCCTGATGGCCACGCAGCGCCGCGTGGTCGAGCTCTCGAACCTCGTGCGCGAAGGCCGCTGGACGAAGAACATCGGCGAAGAACTCTTCGGCACCGACGTCCATGGCAAGACGCTCGGCATCCTCGGCTTCGGCCGCATCGGCCAGGCCGTGGCACGGCGCGCCGCGCTGGGCTTCGGCATGCCGGTGCTCTACCACGCGCGCCGCCCGGTCGACCTGGCCGCGCAGGCGCCCGAACTGCAGGGCCTCGCCACGCACACACCACTCGACGAGCTGCTCGCGCGCTCGGACATCGTGCTGGCAATGCTGCCGCTGACCGATGCGACGCGCGGCATGATCGACGCCGCCTTCTTCGCGTGCATGAAGCCCGGCGCGGCCTTCATCAACGGCGGCCGTGGCGCCACGGTGGACGAAGAAGCGCTGCTGCACGCGCTGGACCACGGCACGCTGCGCGCGGCCGGGCTCGACGTGTTCGCGAAGGAGCCGCTCCCCGCCGATTCGCCGCTGCGCACGCATCCGCGCGTGACGCCGCTGCCGCACATCGGATCGGCCACGCACGAGACGCGGCACGCCATGGCGGAACTTGCGACGACCAACCTGCTGCAGGCATTGGCCGGCGAGAAGCCGACTGCGCCGTACGACACGGCGGCTGCATGAGTCCCTTGAGGATTTTCTCCCTCCCCTTTCGGGGGAGGGCGGGGGTGGGGGCCAGCGGCGCGTCCATCGAGCGCTCTGCCTGCCCCCATCCCAACCTTCCCCCGGCGGAGGAAGGAGCAAATCCATGAACCCCAGCGGCCGCGCCACCATCGCCGACGTCGCCGAGGCGGCGGGCGTTTCCAAGGCGACCGTCTCGCGCTTTCTCAACCACCGCGAGCGGCTGCTGAGCCGCGACATCGCGGCGCGCGTGGAGGCGGCCATCGCCAAGCTGGCCTACACGCCGAGCCCGATGGCGCAGGCGCTGAGCCATGGGCGCTCGCGGCTCATCGGCCTGATCGTGGCCGACATCACCAACCCCTATTCGGTGGCCGTGCTGCGCGGCGCCGAGAAGGCCTGCCAGGACGCCGGCTACCTCGTGATGCTGTTCAACCTGGGTAACGAGAGCGAACGCGAGCGCGAAGCCATCGATGCGCTCGCGGGCTACCAGGTCGACGGCTTCATCCTCAACACGCTGGGCCGCGGCAGCAACGTGGTCGATGCGGTCACGCTGCACGGCAAGCCCGCGGTGCTGGTGGACCGCCGCCACACCGGCATGCACACCGACTTCGTCTCGCTCGACAACCATTCGGCCATGCGCGACACCTGCGGCCACCTCGTCGAGGGCGGCTACCGTGAACTGCTCTACGTGACGGAGCCGCAGAAGGGCGTGAGCTCGCGGCGCGAGCGCACGGCCGCCTTCGGTGCCTGCGTGGCCGCGCACGAGCCGCGCGTGGCGGGCGAGGTGTTCGAAAGCGTCGAGGGCGACAGCGATGCGCTCGACGAGGCATTGCGTGCCCTGCGCCAGCGCGCCAGGCGCGGGCGCCGGGCGGCGGTGGTCGCGGGCAATGCGGTGGTCACGCTGCGCATCGCGCAGTCGATGGCGCGGTTGGGCTGGCAGTTCGGGCAGGACCTGGGCTTCGTCGGCTTCGACGATCCCGAATGGGCTTCGCTGATCGGCCCCGGCCTGAGCACCGTGGCGCAGCCGACCGACGCCATCGGCCGCACGGCCGCCACTTGCCTGATCGAGCGGCTGCGAGGGCTGGATGCCGCACCGCGCCAGCTGCTGCTGCCGGGGCAACTGGTGGTGCGGGGCTCGTCGCAGCCGGCCTAGGCGCCGCGCAGGCGCCGGCCGCTCAGGCGATTTCGGCGATCAGCTCGATCTCGACGCAGGCACCCATCGGCACCTGCGCCACGCCGAACGCGCTGCGCGCATGCGCGCCCTTCTCGGGGCCGAACACTTCGGCGAAGAATTCGCTCGCGCCGTTGGTCACGAGGTGCTGTTCGGTGAACGTACCCACGGAGTTGACCAGGCTCATGACCTTGACGATGCGCGTGACCTTGTTCAGGTCGCCCACGGCCGCATGCAGCGTGCCGAGCAGGTCGATGGCAATGGCGCGCGCGGCCTGCTTGCCTTCTTCGGTGCCGATGTTTGCGCCGAGCTGTCCGGCCCACACCTTGCCGTCCTTTTTGGCGATGTGGCCCGAGAGGAAAACGAGGTTGCCGGTGCGCACGAAGGGCACGTAGGCCGCGGCGGGGGCGGCGACCGGGGGCAGGGTGATGCCGAGGCTGGAAAGCTTGTCGTAAACGCTCATTGAAGATCCTTTTCAGTGGGTTGCGATTGAGTCTGTGATTGTGACTGCGCGGCCTCTTCGGCCTGCGCGCGCAGCTCCTCGATGGGGCGCACCGTCACGCCCACCTTGAGCGTGTGGCGCGCGCCGCCGTGCAGCACGCCGCGCATCGGCGAGACGTCGGAGTAGTCGCGGCCGATCGCGAGCGCGACATAGTCTTCGCCCGGCTGGCGCCCGTTGGTGGGGTCGAAGTCGGCCCAGCCGCCGGCGCTTTCGGGGCCGTCGCCCGCGCCCGGCAGGTAGACCGACACCCAGGCGTGCGAGGCATCGGCGCCCACCAGCCGCGGCTGGCCCGGCGGCGGCTGCGTGAGCAGGTAGCCGCTCACGTAGCGCGCCGGCAGGCCCATGACGCGGAAGCAGGCGATCATGATGTGGGCGAAGTCCTGGCACACGCCCTTGCGCTGCGCCAGTGCCTCGGCGGCGGGCGTGTTGATCTCGGTGCTGTCGGCGTCGTAGGCGAAGTCGCGGTACATGCGCTCGGTGAGGTCCATCGCCACGTCGAAGGTCGGCCGCTCGGGTGCGAAGCTCGCGCGGGCATAGGCTGCGAAGTCGTCATGGCGCGGCACGTAGGGCGACGGAAACACGAACTCCGAGGCCGGGTCGAAGATGGCGTCCTTGCGGTAGCGGAAGCGCTCGCGCACGGCCTCCCAGGGCAGCTCGCGCGCAATGGCGGGCGCGAGCTGCGGCGTCGAGGTTTCGACCACGCTTTCGGCCGTGACGACCAGGCTGTCGTGCGTGGCCTCGAGCGCGAAGAAGGCGCGGGTGTTTCCGTAGACGTCGGGCACTTCGCTGCGCTGGGCAGGCTGCGGCTCGATCGCGAGCTTGTGGCTCACGAGCCGCTGCGAACCGGTGGCCAGCGGCTTCAGGTGGGCCAGGTGCTGCGCCGTTTCGACCGCGGGCGAATATTCGTAGCGGGTTTCGTGCGTGACGTGAAGGAGCATGGGGCCTCGCAGGGGAAAGCGCAGTCAGGCTCCGACCGAGCGCAGCGATTCGGAAGTGAGCGTGAAATAGCGCGTGCCGACGGCGTCGGACACATGGTAGGCCGCCGTCTCGCAACTGGCCAGAAGCTGGACCAGTGCCGGGTAGTCGGCCTCGGCGCCGGCCGCGCAGAGATGCTCGAGCGTCCAGGCGGCGGGATCGGGCAGTTCGTACGACAGCGCGGTGAGCTTGCCGGGCGCGCTGCCGGCCAGGCGCGCAATGCGCCCGCGCAGCGTCTGCGTGACCCACGCCAGCGAGCGCGGGTTCTCGGCATCGAGCACCAGCAGGTCGACCAGCGTGGCCACGTCGCGCCGCTGCTGGTAGCGGGCGTGGAAGGTGATGGTGCTGTCGAACAGCGCCACCATGGCTTCGAAGCCGCTCACTTCGTGCACGGCGCCGTTCTCGAAGCCGGCCTCCAGCGCGCTCGCAAGAAAGCCCAGCCGTTCGATGTGGCGGCCGATCGACAGCAGGCGCCAGGCGTCGTCGCGCGTCATGCGGTCGGTCTGCGCGCCGGTCATGGCGGCGAGCGCGGTGCTGGCGGATTCGAGCGCGCGCAGCGCGGCGCCGGTGGCGAAGCTGCCTTCGCCAGCCTGCTCGGCCGCGCGCCGCAGGAAGTCGGCCTCGGCGCGCACGATCTGGTTCCAGGTGTCCTGCGAGAGCCGTTCGCGCACGGCGGCGGCGGCCTGCCGGATGCAGCGCAGGCTGAAGCCCACGCTGCCGCCGCGCTCCACGTCTCCGAGCTCGGCGATCAGCGCGCGTTCGAACACGCGGCGCGACTGTGGCGCGCTCGGCGCCTCGGCCGGCACCAGCGCATTGCGCAGCGCCATGCGGTGCAGCCAGTCGAGCAGCGGGCGCGACGACTGGTCTTCGCTGCCCAGCAGATTGAGCGTGAGGCGCGCGAGGCGCACCGCGTTTTCGGCGCGCTCGGTGTAGCGGCCGAGCCAGAACATGTTCTCGGCCGCGCGGCTGGTCACGGGCGCGCGGTGCCGCGCGAGCGAGGCCGGCGTGGCATGCGGCTGCAGCAGTGTGGTGCGGTCGACTTCGCCGTGCGTCTGCACCCACACGTCGGCGCTGCTGCCGCCGCGCTGCATGGAGGCGATCTGCGCATCGCGGCCCGCCAGCCGCGCCAGCCCGCCCGGCAGCACGCGCCAGGACTGCGGCCCATCGCTCACCGCAAAGACGCGCAGCAGCATCGCGCGCGGCGCGATGTGGCCTGGGCCCATGTCATTGGCCCAGGTGGGCATCTGCGACAGCGGCAGGTAGCTCTGGACCGTGTGGGCCTCGCCCTCGCGCACGATGCGGCCGGCCCATTCGTCGAGCTGGCGCCGGCTCAGCTGGCTGCCGAGCACCGCGTCGAAGCTGGTCTGTCCGTCGGACCCGGGATAGGTGGGCTTGATGGCGCAGTCGCCGAGCTGCGGCAGCACCGCCTCGAGCGCGGCGCGCTCGCCGCACCACCAGGTCGGCAGCGCCGGCAGCTTGAGCTTTTCGCCGATGAGGCGGCGCGCGAGCCCGGGCAGGAAGCCCAGCAGCGCGGGCGATTCGAGGAAAGCCGAGCCCGGCATGTTGGCCACCAGCACATTGCCGGCCCGAATCGCCTGCAGCAGGCCCGGCACGCCCAGCGTGGAATCGGGGCGCAGCTCGAGCGGGTCGAGGAACTGGTCGTCCAGCCGCTTGATGAGACCGTGCACCGGCCGCAGCCCCTGCAGGGTCTTGAGGTAGAGGCGCTGGTCGCGCACGGTGAGGTCGCTGCCCTCGACCAGCGTCAAGCCCAGATAGCGTGCCAGGTACGCGTGCTCGAAGTAGGTTTCGTTGTAGGGGCCGGGCGTCAGCAGCGCGATGTGCGGCGGCGCGCCGGCCGGGCACATGCGCTGAAGGCCGTCCATCATGGCGCTGTAGGTTGCGGCCAGGCGCTGCACCTGCAGGGCCTCGAAGGCCTGCGGGAACTGGCGCGTGATGGCCAGTCGGTTCTCGAGCAGGTAGCCCAGGCCCGAGGGTGCCTGGGTGCGCTGCGACACCACCCACCAGTTGCCGTCGGGCCCGCGGGCGAGGTCGAAGGCCGCGATGTGCAGCCATGTGTCGCCCGGCGGTTTCACGCCGTGCAGGGCGCGCAGGTAGCCGGGGTGGCCGCACACCAGCGCCGCCGGCAGCAGGCCTTCGGCCAGCAGCTGCTGCGGGCCGTAGACATCGGCCATCACGCGGTCGAGCACGCGCATGCGCTGCAGCACGCCGGTTTCGATCTGGCTCCAGCTCTCGGGCGAGACGATCAGCGGGAACAGGTCGAGCGACCAAGGGCGCTGCGGCCCGTCGGCGTCGGCATAGACGTTGTAGGTGACGCCGTTGTCCCGGATCTGCCGCTCGAGGCTGACTGCGCGCCTTGGCAGGTCGCTGAAGCCGCCCGGGCCGAGCTGCTCGAAGAAGGCGTTCCAGGCGGGCGTGAGGGGCGGGGTGTCGCCGGAGGGGGGCTGAAGGACCTGGGTCTGGGTTTGGGCCTGCGACGGACCTGGCGGCTGCGCCGCAGCGTCGTAGAGCATGGGCGGCATCGGCGCCAATGCCGCGGTGCCCGCGGCCGGCCGCGCGGGCACCGCGGGCGTGGCCTGCCCGCGCAGTTCATCGAAGTGGCCGGGTAGGGCGGCCGGCGCGAGCGCCGACGCCAGGGCGGCTGGAAATTCCAGCGCCTGGGCGTCGAACAGGGATTCGTTCAGGGGTTCCACAGGAGGTGGATTGTCACATTGCCGTCACCGGTCGGATGACGGGCGATGTGCTGAATGTCCTCTTGCGGGCTTTTCAAACCCCTCTTAGCGCCGCAAATCGAGCGTGAACGGGAATTCGCGGCTGCCCGCGAGCTCGATGGTGGCCGGCGGCGTGCGCATCAGACCCGGTGTGTGGCCCATGCGCGTGAAGCGCGACATGCGCCGGCTTTCCGCCTCGTAGGCATTGACCGGAAAGGTGTCGTAGTTGCGCCCGCCGGGGTGGGCCACGAAGTACCGGCAGCCGCCCAGCGAGCGCTTCATCCAGGTGTCGACGATGTCGAAGGTCAGCGGTGCATGGGCGCCGATGCTCGGATGCAGCGCCGATGGCGGGTTCCAGGCCTTGTAGCGCACGCCCGCCACGAACTCGCCGACGGTGCCCGTGGGCTGCAGCGGCAGCACCTTGCCGTTGACGGTGATCACGTGGCGGCTTTCGTTCAGGCCGGTCACGCGCACCTCGATGCGCTCGAGCGACGAATCGACGTAGCGCACCGTGCCGCCGGCGGAGCCTTCCTCGCCCATCACGTGCCAGGGCTCCAGCGCATTGCGCAGCGACAGTTCCACGCCCATGGCCTGCACTTGGCCCACCAGCGGAAAGCGGAACTCCAGGTGCGGCGCGAACCAGTCGGCATCGAAGGCGAAGCCGGCCTGGCGCATCTCGCTGATCACGTCGTCGAAATCCATCCTGACGAAGGTCGGCAGCAGGAAGCGGTCGTGCAGCTCGGTGCCCCAGCGGGTGACGGGTGCCTTGTACGGCTCGTCCCAGAAGCGGGCCACCAGCGCGCGAATGAGCAGCTGCTGCGCAATGCTCATGCGCGCATGCGGCGGCATCTCGAAGGCGCGCAGCTCCAGCAGGCCGAGGCGGCCGGTGCTCGAGTCGGGCGAGTAGAGCTTGTCGATGCAGAACTCGCTGCGGTGGGTGTTGCCCGACACGTCGATCAGGATGTTGCGCAGCGTGCGGTCCACCAGCCAGGCCGGCATGTTCTGGCCGTGGATCTCGCGGCTCCTCGCGATTTCCTTCAGCGCAATTTCGAGCTCGTAGACCTGGTCGTTGCGCGCCTCGTCCACGCGCGGCGCCTGGCTGGTCGGGCCGATGAACATGCCCGAGAACAGGTAGCTCAGCGAGGGGTGGTTGTGCCAGTAGAGCAGGAGGCTCGCGAGCAGCTCGGGCCGGCGCAGGAACGGGCTGTCGGCCGGCGTGGCGCCGCCCATCACGAAGTGGTTGCCGCCGCCGGTGCCGGTGTGGCGCCCGTCGGTCATGAACTTCTCGGCCGAGAGGCGGGTCTCGAACGCGGCGTTGTAGAGGAACTCGGTGTGGGCGACCAGTTCCTTCCAGTTGTGGGCCGGATGGATGTTGACTTCGATCACGCCCGGGTCGGGTGTGACGGCCAGCATCTTCAGGCGCGGATCGCGCGGCGGCGGATAGCCTTCCATCACGATGCGCATGCCAAGCTGCTGGGCGGTGGCTTCGACGGCCGCGACCAGGTCGAGGTAGTCCTCCAGGCGCGCGAGCGGCGGCATGAAGACGTAGAGCACGCCCGAGGCGCTGCCCTTTTTCTCGGCCGCGGGGCCGTTGGCGCGGCGCGGATCGCGCACTTCGACGCACAGCGCGGTGCGTGTGACCCAGTGGGCCGACTCGCCGCGCACCGGCTGGCGCGTGGACGGCGTGGCGGAGGAACGGGTGGCTGCTGCTGCGGCGGCATCGCCGCTCGCGGCTGTGCCTGCTGCGGCCGTCTCGCCCGGCGCCTGCATGCGCAGGGCCGCAGGCACCACTGGCGGCGCGCCGAAGGCATAGGGCACGGCGCCCAGGTCGGCGCCCGCCGCGCCGCCGGCCGGCACGGTATAGCGCGCACGGTAGTCGGCCGAACTCGGCAGCGCAGCGCGCGGCGCGGTGGGATCGCGCTCGACCAGGTAAGGGTAGTCGCCCTTGCTGGCCCAGGGCTGTGAATCGAGTGGCAGGCGGTAGCCCATCGGCGAATCGCCCGGGATCAGGTAGAGCCGGTCGTCGCGCAGGAACCAGGGGCCGGTTTTCCAGCCCGGGCCTTCGAGTGCCGGCGCGTCGGCATCGGCATTGGCGGGTTCGAGCGGCAGCATGTAGCCGATGACCGCGTCGAGCTTCTGCGTGAACACGCGGCGCAGGCGGACGCGCTCGAGCTCGTCGTCGAGCTTCGATTCGAAGGGGTCGACGTTGACCGGCAGGCGGCGTTCGCGCCAGAGGTAGTAGTAGACGTCTTCGTAGCCGGGCTGGACGTAGCGCTCGGTGATGCCGAGCTTGTGCGCCAGCACGGTGGTGAAGCGGCGCGCGTCTTCGCTCGTGTAGTGCGTGGGCACGCGCTCGTCGGCAAAGAGTTCGGGGTCGTGCCAGAGCGTCTGGCCGTCGGCGCGCCAGAAGATCGACAGCGCCCAGCGCGGCAGCTGCTCGCCCGGGTACCACTTGCCCTGGCCGAAATGCAGGAAGCCGCCCTGGCCGTATTCGGCGCGCAGCTTGTGCACGAGCTCGGTGGCGTAGCCGCGCTTGGTGGGGCCGAGCGCATCGGTGTTCCACTCGGGCGCGTCGCGGTCGCTGGTGGCCACGTAGGTGGGCTCACCGCCCATCGTGAGCCGCACGTCGCCGGCTTTCAGGCGCGCATCGACCGCATCGCCGAGCGCGAGCACCTCGGCCCACTGTTCCTCGGTGTAGGGCTTGGTCACGCGCGGCGATTCGTAGATGCGCGTGACCTTCATCTCATGGCCGAAGTCGACCTCGGCTTCGTCCACTGCGCCTTCGATGGGCGCGGCGCTCGAAGGCGTGGGCGTGCAGGCGAGCGGAATGTGCCCTTCGCCGGCCAGCAGGCCCGAGGTGGCGTCAAGGCCGATCCAGCCCGCGCCCGGCAGGAAGACCTCGCACCAGGCGTGCAGGTCGGTGAAGTCGACCGTGGTGCCGCTCGGGCCGTCGAGCGCCTTCACGTCGGGCGTGAGCTGGATCAGGTAGCCCGAGACGAAGCGCGCGGCCAGGCCGCAGTGGCGCAACAGCTGCACCAGCAGCCAACCCGAGTCCCGGCAGGAGCCGCTGCCGCTGGCAAGTGTTTCTTCCGGCGTCTGCACGCCGGGCTCCATGCGGATCAGGTAGTTGACGTCCTGCTGCACCTGCTGGTTGAGGCCGACCAGAAAATCGATGGTGCGCTGCTCCTTGCGCTCGATCTTGTCCAGGTAGGCCGACAGTAGCGGCGTGGGTTCCTCGGTGACGAGGTAGGGCGCGAGTTCCTCGGCCTGCGAGGCGGTGTACTTGAACGGGAAGTTCTCGGCCTGCGGCTCGAGGAAGAAGTCGAAGGGGTTGTAGACCGCCATCTCGACGACCAGGTCGACCGTGACCTTGAACTCGCGCGTCTTCTCGGGAAACACGAGCCGCGCCTGGTAGTTGGCGAACGGGTCCTGCATCCAGTTGACGAAGTGCTCGGCCGGCTCGACCTGCAGCGAATACGAGATGACGTTGCTGCGGCAGTGCGGCGCGGGACGCAAGCGCACGACCTGCGGGCCCAACTGCACCAGGCGGTCGTATTTGTAGTGGGTGACGTGGTGGAGTGCGGCGTGAATGGACATGCGTTTTGTGTGCAGTACTGCGAGATTGCATCGAAAAGATGTCTCTTGTGAGACGCATACTAGCCTAGGGCCTGTCACCAATTAAGCGCCTTCGAGAATTGGTGGCAGGCCCTGGTAGCAAAGCAATTAACGCGCCACTGAGCGTGAGTCTGGGGAGGGTTTGCACCATGTGTTCTGGAGTTTGCCGGTGAGGCCGGCGCACGCGTCCGGCGGCGCCGTTGCCGCATCGTGGGCCTTTGCTGCGCTGGGCGGATCGCTGCTCGGCGCGGCCTTGCAGTTGCACCAGCCGAGGCTGTGGAGCGCGGGTGCCTATGCGGCGCTACTCTTCGCAGGCTTGGCCGGCATGGCGGCACTGTCGCGCCGATGGCGCCGGCCGCTTCGCGCATGGCGCATGCCGGCAGGGCTTGCGATCGTCCTTGCGCTGGCCTGCGGTGCGCTTGCCGCCGGCGGGCTCGCGGGCTGGCGCGCGGTGGCCTATGCAGGGGGCGCACTGGACCCGGCCCTCGAAGGCCGCGACCTGCAGGTGGTGGGCGTGGTCGCGCAGATGCCCCAGCGCAACGAGGGCGGCACGCGCTTTCGGCTCGATGTGGAGTCGGCGCGCTGGGCTGACGGGCGCGCCGGGGCTGCGCCGCGCGTTCCGGCGCGCATCGCGCTCGGCTGGTACCGCGAGGACAGCGCTCTTTGGGGACGCGCGACGGAAGGCCGTGCCGCAGCCGGCGATGCGGCTGCGCTGCATGCCGGCGAACGCTGGCGCCTCACGGTGCGGCTCAAGGCGCCGCACGGCAATCTCAATCCGCATGGTTTCGACAACGAACTGTGGCTCTGGGAGCAGGGCGTGCACGCCAGCGGCTATGTGCGAACCGGTGCCCGCGACGCCGCGCCGGCACATCTGCAATCCACGTGGCTGCATCCCGTCGAGCGTGCGCGGGAGGCGGTGCGCGACGCGGTGTTCGAGCGCGTGGCCGACGCGCGGCAGGCGGGCGTCATCGCCGCACTCGTCACCGGCGACCAAAGCGCCATCGATCGCAGCGACTGGGATGTCTTTCGCGCCACCGGCGTGGCGCACCTGATGTCGATCTCGGGGTTGCACATCACCATGTTCGCCTGGCTCGCCGCGCATGTGGTGGGTGCGCTCTGGCGGTGCAGCGGCCGACTGATGCTTCGCGTTCCCGCGCCGCAGGCCGCGCTGGCCGGCGGCGTGCTGCTTGCCGGGCTCTATGCGCTTTTCAGCGGCTGGGGCGTGCCTTCGCAGCGCACGGTGTGGATGCTCGCGACCGCGGCGCTGCTGCGGCTCACGGGGCGGCGCTGGCCATGGCCCCATGTCTGGCTGCTGATCGCGGCGGTGGTGGTGGCCGTCGACCCGTGGGCGCTGATGCAGGCCGGTTTCTGGCTCAGCTTCGTGGCGGTCGGCATCCTGTTCGCGACCGGCTTCATGCGGCCGGCCGAGGAGGCGGCGGGCAGATCGGCCCGGCTGCTGGCGTTCTTCCGCGAGCAATGGGTGATCACGCTGGCGCTGACGCCATTGAGCCTGCTGCTTTTCCAGCAGGTGTCGGTGGTGGGCCTGCTGGCCAATGCAGTGGCCATCCCTTGGGTCACGCTGGTGGTCACGCCGCTGGCAATGCTGGGCACCGTGGCGGCGCCTCTGTGGACGCTGGCCGCATGGGCCGTGCAGGCGCTGGCCGTGCTGCTGAGGTGGCTGGCCGCACTGCCGTATGCCACGCTCTCGATGGCGGCGCCGCCTGTATGGATGGCGGCCTGCGGCGTGGCGGGCGGCGTCCTGCTCGCCATGCGGCTGCCGTGGTCGCTGCGCACGCTGGGCCTGCCGCTCCTCCTGCCGGTGCTGCTCTGGCACGCGCCCCGGCCGGCCATGGGGCAGTTCGAACTGCTGGCCGCGGACATCGGGCAGGGCAACGCGGTGCTGGTGCGCACCGCAACGCACAGCCTGCTGTACGACGCGGGCCCGCGCTACAGCCTCGAGAGCGACGCCGGCCATCGCGTGCTCGTGCCGCTGCTGCGCGCCTTCGATGAGCGGCTGGACACGCTGGTGCTGAGCCACCGCGACAGCGACCACACCGGCGGCGCGCCCGCGGTGCTCGCGATGCAGCCGCAGGCGAAGCTGTTGAGCTCGATCGAAGCCGCGCACCCGTTGCAGTCGGTACGGCCGGCCCGGCGCTGCGAGGCGGGCCAGCGCTGGAACTGGGATGGGGTGGATTTCGAGGTTCTCCACCCGGCGCCGGCCGACTATCTGTCGTTCACCAAGCCCAATGCCATTTCCTGCGTGCTGCGCATCGCCAACGGCCGCGCCACGGTGCTGCTGGCCGGCGACATCGAGCGCCTGCAGGAGGCCGCGCTGGTGTCGCGCACGGCCGATCTGCTCGCCGACGTGCTGCTCGCGCCGCACCATGGCAGCAAGACTTCGTCGAGCGCGCTGTTCCTCGAAGCGGTGCGCCCGCGCATCGCGCTGGTCCAGGCGGGCTACCGCAACCGTTTCGGCCACCCGGCCCCGGAAGTGGTCGAGCGCTATGCCGAGCAGGGCGTGAAGCTGGTCGAGAGCGTGCCCTGCGGCGCCGCGCTGTGGCGCAGCCAGGAACCGGCCGAAGTCGGCTGCGAACGGGAGCGCAATGCCCGCTATTGGCACCACCGCCTGCCGTGAAAGCGGGCGGCGGCGCGGTGTTTCGCCTCAACATAGGGCTTTCACTGGCCTCGAACTTGCTAAGCTATGGCTCAAGGAGATTGGTCGTTCCATGCACAAATTCGACGAGATGTATGAGCAGTTGCCCTATGCGGGGGCTGCGATCCGACAGCACTACAAGCGCTACGACCAATGGCTCGCGAAGCAACCCGGCGAGGTGATGCGATCGCGGCGCGAAGAGGCGGAAATGATCTTCCGCCGGGTCGGCATCACCTTTGCGGTGTACGGCGCCAAGGACGAGGACGGTTCCGGCACCGAGCGGCTCATCCCGTTCGACCTGCTGCCGCGGATCATTCCCGCCCACGAGTGGGAGAGCATGGAAAAGGGACTGGTGCAGCGCGTGACGGCGCTCAACCGCTTCCTGCATGACGTCTACCACGACCAGGAAATCATCAAGGCCGGCATCATTCCGGCCGAGCAGATCCTCCACAACGCGCAGTTCCGCCCCGAGATGATGGGCGTCAACGTGCCGCACAACGTGTACTCCAACATCTCGGGCATCGACATCGTGCGCGCGCCCGATGCCCAGGGCAACGGCGAGTACTACGTGCTCGAAGACAATCTGCGCGTGCCCAGCGGCGTGAGCTACATGCTGGAGAACCGCAAGATGATGATGCGGCTCTTCCCCGAGCTGTTCAACCAGAACCGCATCGCGCCCGTGGCGCACTACCCCGACCTGCTGCTCGAGACGCTGCGCGCCAGCGCGCCGGCCGCCACGGCCGAGCCCACGGTGGTGGTGCTCACGCCCGGCATGTACAACAGCGCCTACTTCGAGCATGCCTTCCTTGCCCAGCAGATGGGCGTCGAACTGGTCGAGGGGCAGGACCTGTTCGTGAAGGACAACTTCGTCTACATGCGCACCACGCGCGGGCCGCGGCGCGTCGACGTGATCTACCGCCGCGTCGACGACGACTTCCTCGACCCCGAGGTGTTCCGCCCCACGTCCACGCTCGGCTGCGCGGGCCTGATGCGCGCCTACCGCGACGGCAACGTCGTCATCTGCAATGCCGTGGGCACCGGCGTGGCCGACGACAAGTCGATCTACCCCTACGTGCCCAAGATGGTCGAGTTCTACCTCGGCGAAAAGCCGATCCTGAAGAACGTGCCCACCTACATGTGCCGCAACAAGGACGAGCTGCAGTACACGCTCGACAACATGAAGGACCTGGTCGTCAAGGAGGTGCACGGCGCCGGCGGCTACGGCATGCTGATCGGCCCGGCCGCCACGCAGGCTGAGATCGAGGACTTCAAGAAAGCCGTGATCGCCAAGCCCGACGGCTACATCGCGCAGCCCACGCTGAGCCTGTCGACCTCGCCGACCTTCGTCGATGCCGGCATTGCCCCGCGCCACATCGACCTGCGCCCCTTCGTGCTTTCAGGCAGCGAAGTTCAGATGGTGCCCGGCGGCCTCACGCGCGTGGCGCTCAAGGAGGGCTCGCTGGTGGTCAATTCATCGCAGGGCGGCGGCACCAAGGACACCTGGATCCTCGAAGCCGACCGCGCCCCCCGGCCCAACAAGGCGGCACAGTCGCAAAGCCAATCGTAGGAGCACAAACGATGCTGTCACGCACCGCCGATCATCTTTACTGGATGTCCCGCTACACCGAGCGCGCGGAGAACACCGCCCGCATGCTCGACGTCAACTACCAGACCTCGCTGCTGCCCCAGTCGGCCGAAGTGGCCAAGTACGGCTGGCAGGGCGTGCTTTCCATCAGCGAGCTGCTGCCTTCGTACAACAAGAAGTACGAGCAGATCACGCCGCACGACGTGATGGAGTTCATGGTCAAGGACGAGAGCAATCCGTCCTCGATCCTTTCGTGCCTCAAGGCCGCGCGCGAGAATGCGCGGGCGGTTCGCGGCGCGCTCACCACCGAAGCCTGGGAAACGCAGAACACCACCTGGCTCGAAGTCAACCGCATGCTGCGCGCCGGCGATTTCGAGCGCGACCCGGCGCAGTTCTTCGAATGGGTCAAGTTCCGCTCGCACCTGTCGCGCGGCGTCACGCTCGGCACCATGCTGCAGGACGAGGCGTTCTACTTCTCGCGCCTTGGCACCTTTCTGGAGCGCGCCGACAACACCGCGCGGCTGGTGGACGTGAAGTTCCACGCGCTCAACAGCGAATTCTTCGGCACCGCCACGGAAGAAGACCAGGAGTACGACTTCTATCACTGGAGCGCGATCCTGCGCAGCGTCTCGGCCTTCGAGGTGTACCGCAAGGTGTACCGCGACGTGATCAAGCCCGAGCGCGTGGCCGAGCTGCTCATTCTTCGCGCCGACATGCCGCGCTCGCTGCATGCGAGCCTGGTCGAAGTGGTGAACAACCTCGCCAAGGTGCAGAACGAGCAGAGCGCCGAAACCCAGCGACGCGCCGGCAAGCTGCTGGCCGACCTGCAGTACGCGCGCGTCGACGAGATTCTCGCGACCGGGCTGCATGCCTACCTCACGCAGTTCCTCGACCGGGTGAACGAACTCGGCGGGCGGATCAGCCAGGACTTCCTGGTGCCGGCGCACTGACCAGGCCACCCCGGCGGGCCGTCGTCAGCGCGAGAACGACTCGACGGTCACCGGGATCTTCGGCGGCTGCCAGCGATACGCAGCGTCCAGCACGTTGCGCTCCGGCATCTGGTGGCTCCAGCGAATCTTGAGCAGGTCCATCAGGGTCCAGGCCGTCCAGTCGGCGCGAAAGGGCTGCTGCTGCGCGGTGCCGTCCGGCAGCGCCTGCCGGTTGCGCCAGATCACCGCCGGAATGCGGTAGCCCGACGCGGTCGAAGGGCTGTGGCCCGCACGGTCGCTGCCATGCCCCACTTCCTGGCCGTGGTCCGACAGGTAGATCCACGCACGGTAGTCATTCGGCTGGCCCGTGCTGCGCGTCTGCTGTAAAAGCTCGGACACCACGAAATCGTGATACAGCAGCGCGGCGTCGTACTCCTGGCGGAAGCGGCGTACCCAGGCCGACCGGCCGTCCTTCACCAGGCCGGTCTCGACCGCGTCGATGTCGTCGTCGAACGGATTGGCGTTCTCGGGAAAGCGCAGGCTGTAGTGCGGATGTGCGCCCATGAGGTGAACCACGATCAGCTTGCGGTCGGTGCCCGCGTCCTGCAGCGCTTCCTGCACGCAGTCGAGGATCTCGCCGTCCAGCGAGGCACTGGCGCGGCCGGGCGTGCGGTTCACCATGTCCACCACATCGGCGAAACGCGCATGCTGCTGCTCGATGGCCAGGTCGTCGTGGTTGCTGATCCACCAGACCTTGTAGCCGGCGGCGCGTGCCAGCGCCAGCAGGTGCGGCGGGTTCTCGCTCTCGGGCAGGCCGAAGTGGAACATGTTGCGCAGCGCGGGCAGGGTGCTTGCATCCGCCGACCATGCATGGCGCAGCACGGCCATCTGGCCACCGGCCTGCGCCTTGTGCGCCAGCAGGCGCGGCGTGGTGGGGCGGCCGTAGCCATAGAGCGCCATGTTGTCGCGGTTGATGCTGTCGGTGATCACCAGCACCACCGTCGACGGACCGGCCTCCGACGGCACGGGCGCGATCTCCCTGGCGCGCGCCATCATGCGGTCGCGCACCTGCTGCTGGTCGGCCCATGCGGCGCGCAGCGCCTGGACCGAATGCGACCACTGGGTCCAGAAGACCGCAGGGTGAAGTCGGCGCCATGGCTTGCTCGCGTAGGCCAGGCAGGCGAGCAGCAGCACGGCGAACACCAGCGATTTCAGCCAGAAAGGCAGATGCATGCGCGAGCCAGGCGATGCCGAAACCGAAGCCGCCACCGCACCGCGCCGCACGAACACCGCCGCCAGCATGCCGGCGGCCAGCACTGCCATCGACCAGACGACGGCGGATCGCCAATGCATCCTCAGGTATTCGGTACTTTCGCGCGCATTGGTATTGGCCACGGCGCCCAGCACCATGGCCCCATCGGGTGCCGCCTGGTAGGTGTCGAGCAGGTAGGCACGCATCACGCCGTCGAGCGCGAAGCCCATGGCCCAGAGCCAGACGCATCCTGCGCGCACGCGCCGCAGCCGTGCGCTGCGCAGCGGCCACGCGAGCCACAGCACCATCGGCGCGGCGAGCACCGCGAGCTGCGCGATGCGCCGGCCGTCATGGCCCAGCGCGATGAGTGCCAGCAGCGTGGCGCCGACCGCGCCGCAGGGGAACAGGGGGTGCCGGTGCGAGGCGTTCCGGGCAGCGGACGCTTCTGAGTGGAGGGTGGTCAATCGTGCAAAGCGGGAGGTCGGAAGGGCGGGCGCATTTTGCCCCGGGGCGTGCGCGGTGCCTGCCAGAGTCCGGGCTGCGACGGGGTCTTTGGCGCGGCACTGCGGGATATCCCGACGGAACTTATTGCGTCTCGCGGGCCCAGACGGGCTCGCCCGGCATCGCCGGGCATTCTTCTTGAAGCCCGATAGAAAGGAACCCCCGCTCCATGTCCAGATCCAGCCGACTGCCCGCGCTGCTCCTCGCATTCGTTCTCTCGTGGATGGCATTGCCGTCCGCATTCGCCGCCGAGCGGCAGATGGTCAGTTCCGCGGCCAAGACCCTGAACATGCGCACCGGTCCGGGCCAGCGCTACGAAGCGCACTGGACCGTGGGCAAGGGCTACCCGTTCCGCGTCATCGGCAGGAAGGGCGACTGGCTGCGGGTCAGCGACTTCGAGAACGACAAGGCATGGGTCTACCGCCCGATGACCGGCAAGACGCCGCACCATGTGGTGAAGGCGAAGGTGGCCGTCCTGCGCAGGTCTCCAAGCACGCGCAGCCCGGTGGTGAAGCGGGCGGTCTATGGCGACGTGCTGCGCACGCTCGAGCGCCGGGGCGACTGGGTCAAGGTCCGGCACGAAGGCGGCGGCACCGGCTGGGTGGCGCGGCGCCTGGTCTGGGGCTGGTAAGCTGGCGCTGTCAGCAGGCCTCAGGTCGCCGTGGCCTGCCGCACCGCGCGTTCCCAGCGCGCCATCGACTCCTCGGCTTGCGCGCGGCCCATGGTCGGCATGAAGCGCCGCTCCACCTTCCACAGTTTCGACAGCTGCCGCGCGTCGCTGTAGACGCCGGTCGACAGGCCCGCAAGGTAGGCGGCGCCGAGCGCGGTGGTCTCGATCACTTCGGGCCGCACCACGGGAATGCCCAGCAGGTCGGCCTGGAACTGCATCAGCAGGTCGTTCACGCTGGCGCCGCCATCCACGCGCAGTTCGGCCACGGGCGTGCCGCCGGCCGCGACCGCGTCGCGGCTCATGGCCTGCAGCAGCGCCGCGCTCTGGTAGGCGATGCTCTCGAGCGCGGCGCGCGCAATGTGCGCCACCGTGGTCCCGCGCGTGAGGCCGGTGATGGTGCCGCGCGCGTCGGCGTCCCAGTAAGGTGCGCCCAGTCCGGTGAAGGCCGGCACCATCATCACGCCGCCCGCGTCGGGCACGCTTTCGGCGAGCGACTGCACTTCGGCGCTGCCCTTGATGGCCTTGAGGCCGTCGCGCAGCCACTGCACCACGGCGCCGCCGACGAAGACGCTGCCTTCCATCGCGTACTGGGGCGTGGCGTCGGTCTGCGCGGCGCTGGTCACGAGCAGGCCGTTGTGCGAGGGCTGGAATTCTCCGCCGGTGTGCATCAGCAGGAAGCAGCCGGTGCCGTAGGTATTCTTGGCCATGCCGGCCGCAAAGCAGGCCTGGCCGAAGAGGGCGCTCTGCTGGTCGCCAGCCACGCCGCCGATGGGCAGTGCGCGGCCGAGCAGGGCGACATCGGTGTCGGCAAAGTGCGAGCTCGACGGCTGCACCCGGGGCATGAGCGCGGCGGGAATGTCGAGCGCCTTGAGCAGGTCGGCATCCCATTCGTTGCGGTGCACGTTGAAGAGCATGGTGCGCGAAGCGTTGCTCACGTCGGTGACGTGCACCTTGCCGCCGGTGAGCTGCCACATGAGCCAGCTGTCGACGGTGCCGAAGGCGAGTTCGCCGCCCTCGGCCTGCGCGCGTGCGCCGGGCACATTGTCGAGCAGCCAGCGCAGCTTGGTGCCGGAAAAATAGGCATCGATGACGAGCCCGGTCTTCTCCTGGATGGTGGCGGTCATGCCTTGCTCGCGCAGCTGCGCGCACATCGGTTCGGCGCGCCGGTCCTGCCAGACGATGGCGTGGTGTACCGGCTGGCCGGTCTTGCGGTTCCACAGCAGGGTGGTCTCGCGCTGGTTGGTGATGCCGATGGCGTGGATGTCGGTGGCCTGAAGCTTCGCCTTGACGAGCACTTCGCGTGCGGTGGCAAGCTGGCTCTGCCAGATCTCCATCGGGTCGTGCTCGACCCAGCCGGGGCGCGGATAGATTTGCGTGAGTTCCTTCTGCGCGATGGCGACGATTCGGCCTTCGCGGTCGAACACGATGCTGCGGGAGCTCGAAGTGCCTTGGTCGAGGGCGAGCAGGTAGGTCATGGCTTGAGTGGTCCTCGGGGTCGGGTCATGTCATTTGTTCCTGGCGCTGTTGTTCTTGTTGTTCAGGGCGTGTGCACAGAGCACCGGGTACTCCCCTCCGCGAATGTCCCCCGGCCTTCGGCCTCCTCCTTGATTTCGCTGCGGGGAGCACCCGATGCTCTGTGCACCTGGGCACGCTCTCGGTGAACCGCCGATAAACGACCGCTCGTTCCAACGATCACGTCGATGGGGTGCCTTGCGCAGCGAAATAAAGGAGGAGGGCGAAGCCCGGGGGACATTCGCGGAGCAAGGTACCCCGTCGGCGGGAGCGCGCCCTGAACGCAGCGCCAACCGCACAACAGAAGAGAAGCAAGGTTCCATCTTCAATCGCGCGCAATCTCGAGCCGAACCTGCGCCGCATGCAGCAGATCCGCAAAAGGCGCCGGCGGCTCCGCATCCGTGAACAGCCGGTCGATCTGCGACAGCGTGCCCAGCTGAATCATCGCGGGCCGGTTGAACTTGCTCGCGTCCGCTGCCAGCCACACCTCGCGCCCCTGCGCGATGATGGTTTGCGCCACCTTCACCTCGCGCAGGTCGAAGTCGCGCAGCGAACCGTCGGGCTCGATGCTCGACACGCCGATCAGCGCGATGTCCACCTTGAACTGGCGGATGAAATCGATGGTCGCCTCGCCCACGATCGCGCGGTCGCGCGGTCGCACCGAGCCGCCCGCCACGATCACCTCGCACGAGGTGTTGCCGCTCAGGATGGTCGCCACGTTCAGGTTGTTGGTGATCACGCGCAGGCCCGTGTGGCGCAGCAGCGCCTTGGCGATGGCCTCGGTCGTGGTGCCGATGTTGAGGATCAGCGAGCAATCGTTGGGCACCAGCTCGGCCACGCGCCGCGCGATGCGCGCCTTGCCCTCCGCGTGCAGCGTTTCGCGCTGCTGGTAGCCGATGTTCTCGGTGGTGGAACTCGGCACGCGCACGCCGCCATGAAAGCGCGTGAGCAATCCCTGGTCGGCCAGCCGCTGCACGTCGCGTCGCACCGTCTGCAGCGTGACGCCCAGCATGTCGGCCAACTGCTCGACGGTGACCGAGCCGCGCGTGCGCACGGTATCGAGAAGATTGATCTGGCGCGGATTGGAGTTCACGGAAACGTCGTGGAAAGCGGGAAGACTCTCCAGAGAGTACAGGCCGTGCCACTTTAAAACGAACGAAAACGAATCTTACTAAGGGAAAACTCGGAGGAAAATCGCGTCAAAAGGAATCCAAATGAAAAGACGCGAAAATACAATGGCGCCCTTCCGTGATCGAAGTCATGAACCAACGGGCCCATCTTCTGTGAGCGATTTCTCCTCCAATCCGCCTTCGCCGGCAACCGATTGCGACGTGCTGATCGTCGGCGGCGGCATCAACGGCTGCGGCATTGCGCGCGACCTGGCCGGCCGGGGCTGGCGCGTGGTGCTGTGCGAGAAGGACGATCTCGCCTCGCACACCTCGTCGTCCTCCACCAAGCTGATCCACGGCGGGCTGCGCTATCTGGAGTACTACGAGTTCTCGCTCGTGCGCAAGGCGCTGCAGGAGCGCGAGGTGCTGCTCAAGAGCGCGCCGCACATCATGTGGCCGCTGCGCTTCGTGATGCCGCACGACCCTTCGATGAGGCCGGCCTGGATGATCCGCATCGGCCTGTTCATGTACGACCATCTCGCCAGGCGCGAAGTGCTGCCGGGCTCGCGCAGCATCGATCTGCGCAGCCATGCGGCCGGCGCGCCGCTCAAGCCGCAGTTCAAGCGCGGCTTCGTCTATTCCGACGGCTGGGTCGACGATGCGCGGCTCGTGGTGCTCAACGCCATCGACGCCAGGGCGCGCGGCGCCGAGGTGCTCACGCGCACGCGCTGCGTGCATGCGCAGCGCGACGCCGATGGCTGGACGGCCACGCTCGAAGCCGCCGACGGCAGCATCCGTGTGGTGCGCGCGCGCGCCGTGGTCAATGCCGCGGGGCCGTGGGCGGAATCGTTCCTGCGTGGCGTGGCGCAGTCGGCCAAGGGCGAGCCGCTGGCCACGCGGCACCTGCGGCTGGTCAAGGGCAGCCACATCGTGGTGCCGCGCCTGTTCGAGCACGACCATGCCTACATCTTCCAGAACCCCGACAAGCGGATCATCTTCGCGATTCCCTACCAGGACGAGTTCACGCTGATCGGCACCACCGACATCGAGCTGAATGGCGACGATCCCGGCGCGGCGCGCATCGCCGAGGAAGAAATCGCCTACCTCTGCCTGCAGGCGAGCCGCTATTTCGACAAGCCGGTCAAGCCGGCCGACGTGGTCTGGACCTATTCGGGCGTGCGCCCGCTGCTCGACGACGCGTCGGGCGATCCGTCGGCCGTCACGCGCGACTACATGCTCGAGTCGAACACCACGGCGGCGCCGCTGCTGTCGGTGTGGGGCGGCAAGATCACCACCTTCCGCAAGCTGGCCGAGGACGCGGCCGACGAGGTCGGCAAGATGCTCGGACAGTCGAGTGCGCAGCGTCCGCCCTGGACCGATGGCGCCTTCCTGGCCGGCGGCGATCTTTCCGCATGGATCGGCGCCGCCACGCGGCCCGACGACGATTTCGAACGCTTCGTGGCCGCGGTGCAGGCGCGCCATGCATGGCTGGACGCGCCGCTCGCGCGCCGCCTGGCACGTGCCTACGGCGCACGCGTGGCCGAGCTGCTCGGCGATGCCCAGTCCATGGAAGACATGGGCGAAGCCGTGGCGCCGGGGCTTCACGAGCGCGAGCTGCGCTTTCTGCAAGAGAACGAATGGGCCGTGAGCGCCGACGACGTGCTCTGGCGCCGGTCGAAGCTCGGCCTGCGCTACACGGCCGACGAGCGCCGGCAGGTGGCCGCCTGGCTGCAGGCGCGCACCACCAACAACAGCTACATGATCAACGGGGAGCGCTGATGCAATTGACTCTGGAGCGCGTCACCAAGAAGGTCGGCGCGCAGACCTGGCTCTACGAGCAGAGCATCGCGCCCAGGAGCGGCGCGGTCACCGTGCTGCTGGGTGCCACGCAGGCCGGCAAGACCAGCCTGATGCGCCTGATGGCGGGGCTCGACACGCCCAGCACCGGCCGCGTGCTGGTCGACGACAAGGATGTGACCGGCATGCCGGTGCGCGAGCGCAACGTCGCCATGGTGTACCAGCAGTTCATCAACTATCCGTCGCTCACGGTGGCCGACAACATCGCCTCGCCGCTCAGGCTGCGCGGCGAGAAGAACGTCGAGGCGCGCGTGAAGGCGCTGGCCGACAAGCTGCACATCGGCATGTTCCTCGACCGCCTGCCGGCCGAGCTGTCGGGCGGGCAGCAGCAGCGCGTGGCGCTGGCGCGCGCACTGGCCAAGAACGCGCCGCTGATGCTGCTCGACGAACCGCTGGTGAATCTCGACTACAAGCTGCGCGAAGGCTTGCGCGAAGAGCTCACGCAGCTGTTCGCCACCGGTGATTCGACGGTCATCTACGCCACCACCGAACCCGGCGAGGCGCTGCTGCTGGGCGGCTACACGGCCGTGATGGACGAGGGCGAACTGCTGCAATACGGCCCGACCGCCGAGGTGTTCCATGCGCCGCAGTCGCTGCGCGTGGCGCGCGCCTTCAGCGATCCGCCGATGAACCTGCTGGCCGGCACCGCAACAGCCGGCCGAGTGCAGCTCGCGGGCGGCCCGTCGCTGGCACTGGCCGTGCCTGCAAGCGTCTCGGGCGCCGTCACCGTCGGCCTGCGCGCGAGCGCATTGAACGTGGACGCGGGGGAGGGCGACATCGCCTTGCCCGGCAAGGTGGAGCTGGCCGAGATCTCGGGCTCCGACACCTTCGTTCACGTCGAGACGGCGGTCGGCGAACTGGTGGCGCAGCTCACCGGCGTGCACCGCTTCGAGTTGGGCGCGCCGATCACGCTGTACTTCAGCGCTTCGCAAGCCTATGTGTTCGATGCCGGCGAAAAGCTGGCGCTCGCGCCGGCATGGCGCAAAGGAAGCTGACATGGCACGCATCGATCTCGACCTGGCCCACGCCTACCGTCCCAACCCGACGCAGGATAGCGACTATGCGCTGCTGCCGCTCAAGATGAGCTTCCGCGACGGCGGCGCGTACGCCTTGCTCGGCCCCTCGGGCTGCGGCAAGACGACCATGCTCAACATCATCTCGGGCCTCTTGGTGCCGTCGCAGGGCACGGTGACCTTCGACGGCCGCGACATGACGCGCGCCACGCCGCAGGAGCGCAACATCGCGCAGGTGTTCCAGTTCCCGGTGATTTACGACACCATGACGGTGGCCGAGAACCTCGCGTTTCCGCTGCGCAACCGCAAGGTGCCCGAAGACCAGATCAGGAAGCGCGTGGGCGAGATTGCCGAGATGCTCGACATGAGCGGCCAGCTGAACCAGCGCGCCTCGGGCCTTGCGGCCGACGCCAAGCAGAAGATCTCGCTCGGCCGCGGCCTGGTGCGCAGCGACGTCTCGGCCGTGCTGTTCGACGAGCCGCTGACGGTGATCGATCCGCACCTCAAGTGGCAGCTGCGCCGCAAGCTCAAGCAGATCCACCGCGAGCTCAAGCTCACGCTGATCTACGTCACGCACGACCAGGTCGAAGCGCTCACCTTCGCCGAAGAGGTGGTGGTGATGACGCGCGGCAAGGCCGTGCAGGTGGGCAGCGCCGAGGCGCTGTTCGAGCGGCCGGCGCACACCTTCGTCGGGCACTTCATCGGCTCGCCGGGCATGAACTTTCTTTCGGCGAAGAGCGCGAACGGCGCGCTCGAGGTGGCAGGCACGCCGCTCGTGCCGACGCGCGAACTGCCGCAGGGCACGCTCAAGATCGGCATCCGCCCCGAGTACCTGCGCCTGTCGAATGCGGGCGCGGCCGGCGCCGTGCCGGCCGTGGTGAAGCAGGTGCAGGACGTCGGCACGCACGCGATGCTGAGCGCCGAGGTCGACGGCGGCGTGGTCAAGGTGCGCCTGCACTCGGACGACCAGCCGCCGGCAGTGGGCGACACCGTGTGGCTGCGGGTGCTCGACACCCACACCTGCTACTACAAGGACGAGGAGCTGGTGGCATGAACACCCCGATCACAGGCAGCGTGGTGCCTTTGTCTTTCTCCCTCCCCTTTCGGGGGAGGGCCGGGGTGGGGGCAAGCGGCGCCTCCATCGGGCGCTCTGCCTGCCCCCATCCCAACCTTCCCCCGGAAGGGGGAGGAGCCAAGCCATGAACGCTACGAACAAGCCCATCAATCAAAAGGCCTGGTGGCTCGTGCTGCCGGTGCTGATCTGCGTGGCCTTCTCGGCCATCGTGCCGCTGATGACGGTGGTCAACTATTCGGTGCAGGACATCATCTCGCCAGACCGGCGCGTGTTCGTCGGCACCGAATGGTTCGCCTCGGTGATGCGCGACGACGAGCTGCACCAGGCGCTGTGGCGCCAGCTGGGCTTTTCGCTGTCGGTGCTGCTGGTGGAGATTCCGCTGGGCATCTGCCTGGCGCTGTCGATGCCGGCCAAGGGCTGGAAGTCTTCCGCGGTGCTTGTGGTGGTGGCGCTGTCACTGCTCATTCCCTGGAACGTGGTCGGCACCATCTGGCAGATCTACGGCCGTGCCGACATCGGCCTGCTGGGCCATGCGCTGCAGAAGCTGGGCATCGACTACAACTACACGGGCAGCGCGACGGACGCGTGGCTCACGGTGCTGGTGATGGACGTGTGGCACTGGACGCCGCTGGTGGCGCTGCTGTGCTTTGCCGGCCTGCGCTCGATTCCCGACGCCTACTACCAGGCCGCGCGCATCGACGGCGCGAGCAAGTTCGCGGTGTTCCGCTACATCCAGCTGCCGAAGATGCGCGGCGTGCTGATGATCGCGGTGCTGCTGCGCTTCATGGACAGCTTCATGATCTACACCGAGCCCTTCGTCCTCACGGGCGGCGGGCCGGGCAATGCCACCACCTTCCTGAGCCAGTACCTCACGCAGAAGGCCGTGGGGCAGTTCGACCTGGGGCCGGCGGCTGCTTTTTCGCTGATCTATTTCCTGATCATCCTGTTGTTCTGCTTCGTGCTCTACAACTGGATGCAGCGTGTGGGTACGCAGGAAGCGGAGGTGGAGAAATGAACAGCCATTTTTCGGGGCGCGCTCCCGCCGACGGGGTACCTTGCTCCGCGAATGTCCCCCGGCCTGCGGCCTCCTCCTTGATTTCGCTGCGCAAGGCACCCCATCGGCGTGATCGTCATGCGCAGCGGTCGTTGATCGGCCAGCACAACGACCGCGCTCATCGTGCGCAGGGCATCGGGTGCTCCCCGCAGCGAAATAAAGGAGGAGCCGAAGGCGGGGGACATTCGCGGAGGGGAGTACCCGGTGGCCTGTGCACCCGCCCTGAACAGAAGTACCCCGAACATGCGCGTTGGAGCCACTGACATGAACGAAAAGAGATTCCGCAAGCGCAGCATCTTCCTGGTGCTGTACATCCTGTTCGCGCTGCTGCCCATCTACTGGATGGTCAACATGAGCTTCAAGACGAACGAGGAAATCGTCTCGAGCTTCTCGTTCTTTCCGCACGAGCTCACCTGGGCCAACTACGCGCGCATCTTCACCGACGAGTCGTGGTACTCGGGCTACATCAACAGCCTGATCTACGTGGCCATCAACACCGTGATCTCGCTCACCGTGGCGCTGCCGGCGGCGTATGCGTTTTCGCGCTACTCGTTCCTGGGCGACAAGCATGTCTTCTTCTGGCTGCTGACCAACCGCATGACCCCGCCCGCGGTGTTCCTGCTGCCGTTCTTCCAGCTCTACAGCACCGTCGGCCTGATGGACACCCACTTGGGCGTGGCGCTCGCGCACCTGCTTTTCAACGTGCCGCTGGCGGTGTGGATCCTCGAAGGCTTCATGAGCGGCATTCCGCGCGAGATCGACGAGACGGCCTACATCGACGGCTATTCGTTCCCGCGCTTCTTCGTCAAGATTTTCCTGCCGCTCATCAAGGCCGGCGTGGGTGTGGCGGCGTTCTTCTGCTTCATGTTCAGCTGGGTCGAGCTGCTGCTCGCGCGGACGCTCACCAGCGTGAACGCCAAGCCCATCGTCGCGACGATGACGCGCACCGTGAGCGCCTCCGGCATGGACTGGGCCACGCTGGCCGCTGCCGGCGTGCTCACCATCGTGCCCGGCGCCATCGTGATCTGGTTCGTGCGCCACTACATCGCAAAAGGCTTTGCGATGGGCCGCGTCTAAGAGGAGGGAAAAACATGTTCGACTGGATGGTCTGGACCACCCCGGTGGCCGTTTTCTTCATCTGCATCGCGCTCATGCTGGTCGGCATGACGGTGTGGGAGTTCAAGTCGCCCACCACCATGCGGCGCGGCTGGCTGCCGATTGCCACCACGCGCGGCGACCGGCTCTTCATCGGGCTGCTGGCCGCGGCCTATGTGAACCTGGTCTTCATCGGCCTGGCCGGCAAGTTCCAGGAATGGCTGAGCCTGGAGGCCGAGCCCTCGATCTGGATCAGCTTCGTGCTGTCGATGTTTCTTCTGGCGCTGGTGATGCGCAAGGGCTAGGCCAGGGCCAACGATTTCTTTTTAGACGCGACCGGCTCTCCGCCTCCCCGGAGCCGCGATCGAAAAAACCGGGGAAGCTTTCAACCGAGGAGACACATTCATGAAGATGCGCTACACGGCATTGGCAATGGCAGCGGCGATGTTCGCCGCGCAGGGTGCATGGGCCGCAGAGCCCGAGGCCAAGAAATGGATCGACAGCGAGTTCCAGCCATCCACGCTCAGCAAGGACCAGCAGGCTGCCGAGATGAAATGGTTCATCGATGCGGCCAAGAAGCTGCAGGCGAAGGGCGTGAAGGAGATCTCGGTGGTGTCCGAAACCATCACCACGCATGAATACGAATCGAAGACGCTGGCCAAGGCCTTCGAGGAAATCACCGGCATCAAGGTGAAGCACGACCTGATCCAGGAAGGCGACGTGGTCGAGAAGCTGCAGACCTCGATGCAGTCGGGCAAGTCGATCTACGACGGATGGATTTCCGACTCCGACCTGATCGGCACGCACTACCGCTACGGCAAGATGATGAACCTGACCGACTACATGGCCGGTGCGGGCAAGGAGTTCACCAACCCGGGCCTGGACATCAAGGACTTCATCGGCACCAAGTTCACCACCGCGCCCGACGGCAAGCTCTACCAGCTGCCCGACCAGCAGTTTGCCAACCTCTACTGGTTCCGCGCCGACCTGTTCGACCGCAAGGACCTGAAGGACAAGTTCAAGGCCAAGTACGGCTACGACCTGGGCGTGCCGCTGAACTGGAGCGCCTACGAGGACATCGCCGAGTTTTTCAGCGTCGACGTGAAGACCATCGACGGCAAGCCGATCTACGGCCACATGGACTACGGCAAGAAGGACCCGTCGCTCGGCTGGCGCTTCACCGATGCATGGCTCTCGATGGCCGGCACCGCCGACATCGGCAACCCCAACGGCATGCCCATCGACGAGTGGGGCATCCGCGTGGCCGACGACAAGTGCACGCCGGTGGGTGCCTCCGTGGCACGCGGCGGCGCCACCAATTCGCCGGCCGCCGTGTACGCGCTCACCAAGTACATCGACTGGATGAAGAAATACGCGCCCAAGGAAGCCATGGGCATGACCTTCGGCGAATCCGGCCCGGTGCCGGCGCAGGGCCAGATCGCGCAGCAGATCTTCTGGTACACGGCCTTCACCGCCGACATGACCAAGAAGGGCCTGCCCGTGGTGAACGAGGACGGCACGCCCAAGTGGCGCATGGCGCCCGGCCCCAACGGCCCGTACTGGAAGCAGGGCATGCAGAACGGCTACCAGGACGTGGGTTCGTGGTCGTTCTTCAACGGCCATGACGCCAACAAGACGGCCGCCGCCTGGCTCTACGCCCAGTTCGTCACGTCCAAGAGCGTTTCGCTCAAGAAGACCATCGTGGGCCTGACCCCGATCCGCGAATCGGACATCCAGAGCAAGGCCATGACCGACATGGCGCCCAAGCTCGGCGGCCTGGTCGAGTTCTACCGCAGCCCGGCCCGCGTGGCATGGACGCCTACCGGCACCAACGTGCCCGACTATCCGAAGCTCGCGCAGCTCTGGTGGAAGAACGTGGCCGAGGCCGTGACGGGCGAGAAGACCCCGCAGAAGGCGATGGACAACCTGGCCGACGAGATGGACAACGTGATGGCCCGCCTGCAGCGCGCCGGCATGGCCCATTGCGCGCCCAAGCTCAATGCCAAGGGCGATCCGAACAAGTGGCTCAGCGACAAGAATGCCCCGTGGAAGAAGCTGGCCAACGAGAAGCCCAAGGGCGAGACCATCGAGTACAGCAAGATGCTGACAGCCTGGAAGGAAGGCAAGGCGCGCTGAGCGGCTGCTTCTTGCCGAACAGCGTCCGACGAAGGGCTGCGCCGAAGGGTGCGGCCCTTTTTTTCGTCCATTCGTGGGATCGACGCGACGGCATGACCAATGGCAGATGCGCCAGTGCGACGGTTGGCTTACATTCGACGGCCCCCGCCTCGCCCCAGCAAGTGAACTCAAGCATTTCCAGCCCCGCCGCGCGCACCAAGCGTGTCCTGGTGATCCACTATTCGCAGACCGGCCAGCTCGGCAGCGTCGCCGAGCAGATCGTCGCGCCGCTCAGGGCCGATCCGGGGATCTCCGTGCACGTCGAAACCCTGCGCCCCGAGGCGGATTTTCCGTTCCCGTGGCCGTTCCTGACCTTCTTCGACGCGTTCCCGGAGTCGGCCCACATGAAGCCGCCGCCGCTGGCGCCGCTCTCGCTCACGGGCGACGAGGATTTCGACCTCGTCATCCTGCCGTACCAGGTGTGGTTCCTGGCGCCGTCGCAGCCGGTCGTCGCCTTCCTGAAGCATCCGCTGGCGCAGCGCCTGCTCGAGGGCAAGCCGGTGGTCACGGTCATCGCCTGCCGCAACATGTGGCTGCTGGCCCACGAGAAGCTCAAGGGCCTGCTCGACGCGGCGGGCGCGCGCCTGATCGACAACGTGGTGTTCACCGATCCCGGCCCGACGCTGGCCACCTTCTTCACCACGCCGGCCTGGCTGATCTGGGGCCGCAAGCGCGGTTTCTGGGGCATGCCCGATGCCGGCCTGAGCGACGCACAGATCCGGGGCGCGGGCCGTTTCGGCCGGGCGCTGCGCGAGGCGCTGCATGGCGACCGGGAGCGCGGATCGCAGCCGCTGCTCGCAGGCCTGGGCGCGGTGCGGGCCGATGCGCGGCTTCTCATCAGCGAAAAGGCCGGCACGCGCAGCTTTTTCCTCTGGGGCAAGCTGATCATGGCGGCGGGCCGGCCCGGCGCCTGGCAGCGCAAGCCGCTGCTGCTGCTCTACGTGGTGTTCCTGCTCGTGCTGATTGTCACGGTCGTCCCGGTGAGCCTGAGCCTCCAGGCGCTGCTGCGGCCGCTGTTCAAGGGGTGGCTGACTAAAATGACAGCCAGCTTCGAACGCCCCTCGGGCTCGGCCACGGACCGTTTCCCCCTCTATGACGACTGAAGTCTTCCTGACCCGCACCGCCGCCTTCCTGCCCTTTTCCCCGGTCAGCAATGAAGACATCGAAGACGTCCTCGGCCGCATCGGCGGCAAGGCCTCGCGCGCGCGGCGGCTGATTCTCCGCAGCAACGGCATCCAGTCGCGCCACTACGCGATCGACCGGGCCACCGGCCGGCTCGCCATGAGCAATGCGCAGCTCACCGCCGAGGCCATCCGGGCGCTCGGCGACACCGGCCCGGTGGACTGCCTCGTCACCGGCACCTCGCTGCCCGACCAGTTGATGCCCAACCACGCGGTGATGGTGCATGGCGAGCTCGGCTGGCCGCGGCTCGAGGTGGTGGCTTGCGCGGGCATCTGCCTGGCGGGCACCACGGCGCTCAAGCACGCCTGGCTCTCGGTGCGCTCGGGCGATGCGCGGCGCGCGGTGGCCACCGGCTCGGAGCTGGCTTCGGCCGTGATGCGCGGCTCCCGCTTCGAAGCCGAGCTCGAACACAAGCTCGAAGCGCTCGAGGAGCGGCCCGAACTCGCCTTCGAGAAGGACTTCCTGCGCTGGATGCTTTCCGACGGCGCCGGCGCGGTGCTGCTCGAGCGCGAGCCGCGCGGCCCGCTGTCGCTGCGCGTGGAATGGATCGACCTGTCTTCCGCCGCGCACGAGCTGCCGGTGTGCATGTATGCGGGCGCCGACAAGAATGCCGCGGGCGGGCTCGACGGCTGGGCGCGCACCGACCCCGAAGACTGGCGGCGCGAGTCGACCTTCGCGGTCAAGCAGGACGTGCGCCTGCTCAACGAGAACATCGTGCGCGCCACGCTGGGCGAGCCGCTGGCAGCCATCGTGGAGAAGCGCGGCCTGAAGGCGGCGGACGTCGACTGGTTCCTGCCGCACCTGTCGTCCGGCTATTTCGTCGAGCCCGTGAGCCGCTGCCTCGAGTCGATGGGCTTTGCGATTCCGCGCGAGCGCTGGTTCAGCAACCTCGCGACCAAGGGCAACACCGGATCGGCGTCGCCCTACATCATGCTCGACGAACTGTTCCGCTCGGGCCGCATCGAGCCCGGCCACAAGCTGCTGATGTTCGTGCCCGAAAGCGGCCGCTTCTCGAGTGGCTTCATCTACATGGAGGCCGTGTGACATGAACCACGCCACAACTCGCCGGAAGGCCTGACATGGACCTCGATGCTGTTCCGCAGGAAGGCAACGCCACGCTCGACGGCCACGCCAAGCTCATGTACGCGCGCGACGCGCAGGGCCGCGTGGTCACCACCCGCTCGCGCGGCTGGGAGGCGGAGGAAATCGTCACCAGCCATGCGGTCGACGTGCTGGTCGAGCAGGCCCGCGACGCCAGGGAACGCGTGGCCCGCGGGCTCGCGTCGCCGCTCGAATACTGGATGTACGAGCGCCGCATGGACGTGGCGCTGCTCTCGCAGACCAGCGGCTTCTGGCAATGGCGCGTGCGGCGCCACCTGAAGCCGAAGCACTTCGCGGCGCTGCCCCAGAAGCACCTGGCGCGCTATTCCGAGGCGCTGGGGCTTCCCGTTTCCACCTTGCAGGGCCTGCCGTGAAATTCGAACACCAGCAAGCGGCGCATTGCGAAAGCGGCGTCATCTCGAACCTGATGCGCCACCACGGCGTGCCCATGACCGAGAGCATGGCGCTCGGCCTGTCGTCGGCGCTGTCCTTCGCCTACCTGCCTTTCATCAAGCTCTCGGGCCTGCCGCTCATCTCGTACCGCATGCCGCCCAAGGCCATCATCAAGGGCCTCCTGGCGCCGATGGCCGCGCGCTTTCGCTTCGAGACCTTCCGCAGCGCCGAGGCCGGCGCGCAGCGTCTCGATGCACTGCTTGCGGGCGGGCAGATCGTGGGGCTGCAGACCTCGGTCTACTGGCTGCCGTACTTTCCGCCCAACATGCGCTTCCACTTCAATGCGCACAACCTGCTGGTGTACGGCAAGGACGGCGACGACTACCTGATCAGCGACCCGGTGTTCGAAGAGCCGGTGCGCTGCGCCAGCGCCGATCTTTCGCGTGCGCGCTTCGCCAAGGGCGTGCTCGCGCCCAAGGGCCTCATGTACTACCCGCAGGCGATCGAGCGCAAGACGGTCGATGCGGCCTCGGTGACCAAGGCGATCCGCAAGACGGTGCGCACCATGCTTGCACCGGTTCCGATCGTCGGCGTGCGCGGCATGCGCACGCTGGCCAGGCGCATGCAGAAGCTGCCGCCGGGTGATCCGCGCAGCGTCGACTTCATCGGCCACGTGGTGCGCATGCAGGAAGAAATCGGCACGGGCGGCGCGGGTTTCCGCTTCATCTACGCGGGCTTCCTGCAGGAGGCGGCGCAACTGCTCGACAAGCCGCAGTTGCAGCAGATGTCCGAACGGCTCATCGCCATCGGCGACGGCTGGCGCGCCTTCGCGTTGAAAGCGGCGCGCATGGTGAAGGGGCGCGAGCCGGTCGATCCCGCGGCGCTGGCCGGCAAGCTGCGCGAGCAGGCGCAGCAGGAAGAGACATTCTTTCGCGACCTCAAGGCCGCTGTTGCCTGAATGGAGTCTTGTTTTTCCGTTCGTCGCGTGGAAGGACATTCAGGGCGCGCTCCCGCCGACGGGGTACGCGGCGAAGCGAATGTCCCCCGCCTTCGGCTCCTCCTTTATTTCGCTGCGCAAGGCACCCCATCGACGGGAGCGTTGGACAGAGCGGTCGTTGATCAGTTGTGCACGCGCCCCGAACAGCAGCGCTCCGAACAAGAACAACAGCGCTCAGCTGCACCCCAATGCTGGAACTGAAGAACCTCGGCTACCGCTATCCGCACGCCGACGCCGCCGCGCTGGTCGACGTCTCGCTCGCGGTGCCCCGAGGCTGCGTGATGGGCCTGCTCGGCCCCAACGGCGCGGGCAAGACCACGCTGATCTCGCACCTCTCGGGTGCGCTCGCGGTGCAGTCGGGCGAGATCCGCATCGACGGCCAGCCGCTGCAGCAGGTGCGCGCCAAGGCCCCCACGCGCATCGCGGTCGCGCCGCAGGACCAGGCCTTCTATCCGATGCTCACCGTGGCCGAGAACCTCGCATGCTTCGCCGCGGCGGGCGGCCTCGCCGGTGCGCGCAAGAAGGAGCGCATCGAGGCCTGCACGCGTTTTGCGCAGCTCGAACAGTTTGCCGGCGTGCGCGCCGAGCGGCTCTCGGGCGGCCTCAAGCGCCGCCTCAACCTGGCCATCGCGCTGCTGCCCGAGCCCGAGCTGATGCTGTTCGACGAGCCCACGGTGGGCGTCGATCCGCAGTCGCGCGCCTTCATCCTCGATGCCATCAAGAGCCTGGCGCAGCAGGGCGCGGCGGTGATCTACGCCTCGCACTACATGGAAGAGATCGAGGCCATCGCCGACCGCGTGGCCATCCTCGACCATGGCCGCGTGCTGCGCGAAGGCTCGCTCGAACAGCTGCTGTCGAAGAGCGCCATGCTGCTCACGCTGGCGGCCGACGGGCTCGACGCGCAGATGCTCTCGCGCTTCGGTACGGTGGAGCAGGGCGGCGTGCATTGGCGCATCCACCTGCGCGAAGGTACCGGGCCCGGTCCCGTGCTGCAGGCCCTGGAGGCCGAAGGCATCGAGGTGCGCCACGCCGAGTTCGGCCGCCACGATCTCGAGCAGCTCTTCATGGCGCTCACCCATCGCTCGCTGCGCGACTGAAGAACGCCATGCTCTTCGCGCTCATCAGGAAGGAACTGCTCGCACTCGTGCGCGACATGCACGGGCTGGCGGCGCTGTTCCTGATGCCGATGGTCTTCATCGTGCTGATGTCGCTCACGCTGAAGGACATCTACCGCCCGCCGCTGGCCGAACTGAGCTATGCGGTCGACCGGCGCGACACCGGGACGCCGGCGCAATGGCTGCAGCAGATCTGGCAGCGCAGCCACGGCGCACCCAAGGCGCTCGATGCCGACTGGCAGGCGCAGTTGAAGAGCGGCGCACTCAAGTACGTGATCGTGCTGGAGCCCGGCCTGTCAGAGGAACTCGAATCGGCCGCGCTGTCGACCCAGGCCCACATCCGGCTGCTGACGGAGCCGGGCATCGACGCCAACCTGTTCAACGCGCTGCGGGCCGAACTCGTCGGCGCGTCCGGCGAACTGAAGGCGCGCCTGGCGCTGGCGGTGCCCGGCACCTCGGGCCCGCCGCCGGGCGCATCGATCCAGGCGCTGGTGCAGGCCGAGCGCTATGCCACCGCCGGGCCGCGGCCCACTTCGGTGCAGCAGAACGTGCCGGCATGGCTGGTGTTCGGCATGTTCTTCGTGGTCGCTTCGCTCTCCAGCCTGTTCGTGCAGGAACGCGGCTCGGGCGCGCTGGGCCGGCTGCGCAGCCTGGGCGTGTCACGCGTCATGCTGCTGATGTCGAAGGCGCTGCCCTACCTGGGCGTGAACGCGCTGCAGGCCGTGCTGATGCTGGCCGCCGGCATCTGGCTGATGCCGCTGATCGGTGGCGACGCGCTTTCGCTCGCGGGCATCCATTGGGGCGCGCTGGTGCTGGCGCTGGCGGCCGTGAGCCTGGCCGCGGTGAGCCTGTCGCTGGCGCTCGCATGCGCGGTGCGCAGCCATGCGCAGGCTGCCACCATCGGGCCGATGGTCAATGTGCTGATGGCGGCGGCGGGCGGCATCATGGTGCCCAAGTTCGTGATGCCGGGCTTCATGCAGCGGCTGGTCGAGATCTCGCCGATGAACTGGGGGCTGGAGGCGCTGCTCACCGTGCTGCTGCGCGGCGGCGGCGTGGCCGACACGCTGCCGCAGGTCGGCCGGCTCGTGGTGTTTGCGGCAGCCATGTTCCTTCTGGCCGTCTTTCTGTTTCGCAGGCGCGCATCGTGACCCACTCCCATTCCGCTGAATTCATTGCCAGCCTGAAGGCCATGGTGCTCGAGGCCGTCGAAAAGGACGCGCCGCCGGGCGGCCTTGGCGACGACGAGCCGCTGTTCGGGCCGGAGGCCCGGCTCGACCTCGATTCGCTCGACGCGCTGCAGGTGTCGATGACGATCCAGCAGCGCTTTGGCGTGCGCATGCCCGACAGCAAGGAAACGCGCCGCGCGCTCACCTCCATCGTCCACCTGGCCGACCACCTGGTGCAAGCGGGCAAGGCATGAGCGCAGCGCCAGGGGTGCACCAATGAGCGCAGCGGGCGTGTACCTTGCCGGCATGGGCCTGGCCTGCACGCTGGGCAATGATCTTCCGTCCGCCGTGGCGGCCCTGGCGCGCGGCGGCGTGCGGCCCGTGCCGGTCGCCGTCTCGGATGGCGTGCAGTGGCCGGTGCACAGGCTGCCGCCGCAGGAGGGCGACTGGAAGCAGCGCCTGGAGCGCATCGTGCGCGGCGTGGCCGCACAGGCGTACGAAGGAACGACAGCAGCGCGGTCCGGCCCGCTCTTCGTCGCGTCGTCCTCGCTGGACATCGGCGGCATGGAACACGCGGTGCAGGACCTGCGGCTCGGCGGCGACCTGCAGGACTTTGCCGGCCTCGTGGCCGGTGCGCTCGACTGGCAGGGACCGGTCTTCACCATTTCCACGGCCTGCACCTCGGCGCTCAATGCGGTGCTCGCGGCTTGCGACCTGATCCGAAGCGGGCAGGCCGACGAGGCGCTGGTGATCGGCGCCGAGCTCGGCAACCGCTTCACGGTGGCCGGCTTCGGTGCGATGCAGCTGCTCTCGCCGGACGGCGCGCAGCCCTTCGGCGCCGGGCGCAACGGGCTGGTGCTCGGCGAGGCGGTGGCCGCATTGCGCCTTGGCTCGCGCGCGGCGCGCTGGCGCATTGCGGGCGGCGCCAACGTGGTCGACGGGCGCAATCCCTCGGGCACCGAAGCCAGCGCGGTGCTTGCGATGTGCCATCGAGCGCTGGCGCAGAGCGGGCTGCGGCCGCAGGACATCGGCCTGGTCAAGGTGCAGGCCGCGGGCAGCCCGGTCAACGATGCGATCGAGGCGCTGGCACTGAAGCAGGTCTTCGATCCGCTGCCGCCGCTGGTGTCGCTCAAGTCGGCGATCGGCCACACGCTGGGCGCCTCGGGGGCCGCCGAGCTGGCCTTGCTTGTTGCCTGCATCGAAGCTGGCGTGTGGCCGTCGGCCGGCTATGCCATCGACGATGAACTCGGCATTGCCCTGAGCATGCGGGTGCCTTCCGGTCTGCGCAACATCCTGCTCAACGTGGTCGGGTTCGGCGGCGGGCACACCTCGCTGGTGCTGGAGGATGGCCGATGACCGCCGGCTCTGCCCAGGCATGGCGCACCGTCGCCCATTTCGCGGCCGATCCGCTGCCTGCGGACTGGCGCGACCGGCTCGCACACCGGCTCGGCCGGCGGCCGCGGCGCGTCGGCCTCTGGACCGAACTGGCGATGTTCGGGGCCCGGCAGTGCCTCGATGCCGCGGGCGAGGCCGTCTTGCCCGCGGGCGCCCGCCTGCGCGTGTCGAGCCTGCGCGGCGCCTGGGGTGCGACGCATGCGGGCCTGGCGCAGCTGGACGCCGGCATGCTGATGCCGTTCACCTTCATGCAGGGCCAGCCCGCGCTGATGCTGGCGGAGGTGGGTCGCTGCCTCGAATGGCAGGGCGACGCGAGCTTCGCGCTCAGCCGCGATCCGCAGCAGCTGCTGGAACTCTCGAAGCTGGGCGCCGCAAGCGCCGGCTTGCTGGTCGGCGTGGTGGAAGAGGAGCGCAACGGCGAGAAGCCGCGCTCCGAATGGTGGCGGCTGGTGCCGGCCTGAAGCATTGCAGGGCCGCCCTGGGGCGGAGCGATCAGGCCAGCGCCGCGATCGACCGGGCCAGGTTGGCGCGGGCCCTTGCCTCCAGCAGCGCGTGCATTCGCTGCGTGGCGTAGATCGGCTCCCGCGCGAGGAAGCGCTGCAGGATCGCGCGGCGGCGCGGCCGGCGCACCTCGTCGGGCACGAAGGCATATTCGGCATTCACCTGCCGTTCGTATTCGTCGAAGCGCGCGGGGTCCGCGCCGAGGATCGACAGGTCGATGTCGATCAGCAGTTCGGCATCGCGGCCCTCGGGCACGGCATCGTGGCGCGTGGCCATCACGAGCGCATGCACGCGGCCGGCCGCGTCGGCCGGCGCGCCGGCCGAGAGGATGGCGCTGCGCGCCCATTCGGCACTGCGGGCCTCGTTGTCATGGGCATGCACGTCGTAGACCGCGTCGTGGAACCAGAGCGCGAGCGCCACTTCGCCAGGGCGTTCGGCCAGTTCCTTCTCGCGCTCGAACCAGGCCAGGCATTCGCCGAGGTGCTGCAGCGTGTGGTAGTGGCGCTGCGGCTCGCCGTAGCAGCGCTGCAGCTCGATGTACAGCGCCTCGTCGGCAGTCGCCACGCCCAGGGCGCGCCATGCGGCGTTCCAGTTGGCCCGCAGTGCCTCGGGCGCCATCGGCTATTGCTCCATGGCGGCCTTGACCTCCTGGCCAAGGTCGAGCACCGACATCGCGTAGTAGCTGCTCCAGTTGTAGCGCGTGATCACATAGAAGTTGCGCGTGCCGGCCACGTAGGTCGGCGGCGCATCGGCGCCGTTCTGCAGCTCGATCAGCGCGAGCAGGCCCTTGTGGCGCAGGCCCTCGCCTTCGGGGACCGCGCCGGCCGCCACGAAGCTGTCGGCGCTGAAGCTCGGCAGGATGTCGGGCGCCAGCAGCAGTGCCTTCTTGAGGCGGGCCTCCTCGAAGTGCACCGGGTAGGTCGCGGGCATGCCGGGCGTCCAGCCGAAGGCCTTGAAGTAGTTGGCCACCGAGCCGATCACGTCGGCGGGGTTGTCGACCAGGTCGATGCGGCTGTCGCCGTCGAAGTCGATGGCGTACTTGGCGATGCTGCTGGGCATGAACTGCGGCATGCCCATGGCGCCCGCATAGCTGCCCACGGGCAGCAGGGGGTTGTCAGAAGTGCGGCTTTCGGTGCTCAGGAAGCTCTCGAGCTCGCCGCGGAAGAAGGCTTCGCGCTCGGCCGCACGCGGATGGGCCTGCGGAAAGTCGAACGACAGCGTGGCCAGTGCATCGATCACGCGGAAGTTGCCCATGTTGCGGCCGTAGATGGTTTCCACGCCGACGATGCCCACGATGATCTCGGCCGGCACGCCGTACATCGCCTCCGCGCGCGCGAGCGTGTCGGCATTGCTGCGCCAGAAGCGCACCCCGGCGGCAATGCGCGTCGCGTCGATGAATCGGCTGCGATAGGCCTGCCAGTTCTTCACCGTGCCGGCCGGGCCCGGCAGCATCAGGCGCGGCACGTTCGGCAAAAAGCGCGCGCTGCCGATGGTGGCGCGCACCCATTCGCGGTCGAGGCCGCGGCGCTCGGCCACCTCGTCGGCAAAGCGCATGGCGTCCTCGCGCGTGGCGTAGGGCGTGCTGCCGGCCACGGTTTTCACGCTGCGGGCGCTGGGGGCTTTCTGGGCCTGCGCGGCCATGGACCCTGCGCAGCAGGCGGCGAGGAGGGCGACGGCGGCGGCGCGGCGTGGCGCGGGAAGAAAAAATCGCATGGAGCCGATTGTGCCGTCCGCGCGAGCCCGCCTTGGCGGGACACCTGCGCTTTCAGCGCCGGGGATTCGGCGCAGCGGGCCAGTCCAGGCGCCGGAACTCGGCCCGCAGGGCCGCGAGCGAAGCCGGCGAGGCCGGGGCGTAGCGCTGGGCCTCGAGCTTGAGCAGCCATTCGCGCACGGCCTGTGCCGCCGGACCGAAGCGTGCCTCGGCCTGGGCGGCCATCTGGCGCGGCGGCGCGGTGTCGGACAGCTGGAGGCCGGCCTTGGCGAGGCGCGCGCGTGCCTGGCCGAGCAGGCGCAGCCACGGGTCGTGCTGGCTGCGCTCCCACAAGGTCCACGCCGCGCCGGCAAGGCTCGCGCCCACCAGCAGGTAGAGCAGCACGTAGGCCAGGTCCTCGAGGCTGGGCGCGTTGAAGCCGATGGTCTTGAGCAGGTTGAGCTGGCGGCTTTGCGTGTAGTTGAGCACCCACTGGTTCCAGCTGTTGTTCACCGCTTCCCAGGCGGCGCGCAGGTTCTGCGCCAGCGTGGGGCTCATCGCGCCGATGGCGCCGGCAAACAGGCCCGGCTGCGGCACGAGCCGCTGCAATTGGCCGACCCGGCCCGGCGACACCGCACCGGTGGGATCGACGCGCACCCAGCCCACGCCTTCCTCCCAGACCTCGGCCCAGGCGTGCGCGTCGCTCTGGCGCAGCACCCAGTAGTTGTCGACGCCATTGAGTTCGCCGCCCTGGTAGCCGGTCACGATGCGCGCCGGAATGCCCGCCCCGCGCATCAGCACCACGAAGGCCGAGGCGATGTGCTCGCAGAAGCCTTCCTTGCGGTCGAACCAGAACTCGTCGGCCGTCTCGTTGCCGTAGAAGCCGGGCTCCAGCGTGTAGGTGTAGCCGCCGGTGCGCAGCCGCTGCAGTGCGGCGCGGATGAAGGCCTGCGTGCCGGCGTTGGCCAGCGCGGGCTGGGCGCGCATTTCGGCGGCGAGGGCGGCGGTGCGCGGGTTCGATCCGGGCGGCAGCGCGAGATAGGGCCGCAGCGCGGCCGTCTGCCGCAGGGGTCCGCTGTGGAACTGCGTGTAGCTCTCGGCGCGGTAGCGCACGAGGTCGGAGATGGGGCGGTTCGCGAGCCATTGCAGGTCGGGCGTGCCCGTGACCTCGAGGCCGGGCGCCTGCGGTGCGCTCTGCGCCGCATCGAGCGTGAGCAGCCAGGGGCGGTGGTTGGGCTCGAGCGTGACCTCGTAGCGCACAGGCTGGCCGCTGGTGCGCAGGTTGCCCGATGGCGGCGCGCCGCGCGCCCAGGACGGCAGCGCCGTCCACTCGCGCCCGTCGAACTGCGCGAGCACCGGGCCGCGGAAGTACAGCTGGCTTTGGGGCGGTGCGCGGTTGTCCTCGAACTTGATGCGCGCCGCGATGCTGTCGTCGAGCGCCAGTTCGGCGATGGCGCCCACGCGCATGGTGTTCGACAGGCCCGTGCGCCCGGCCATCGCGTCGCCGGGCGTGCCCCACAGCGGCGCGAAGCGCGGGAACAGCAGGAACAGCGCGAGCATGATCGGCGCGCCCGCCAGGGCCATCCAGCTGGCGGTGCGCGCCGCCTGCATCAACGGCGGCTTGCCCACCGGCATGTGCGCATTGACCAGCGCGGTGAGCAGGCCCAGCAGCGCAAGCAGCATGGTGACCGCGGTCATCAGCGACTGCGAGTAGAAGAAGTTCGTGAGCATCGCGAAGAAGCCCAGGAAGAAGATGACGAAGGCGTCCCGGCGCGCGCGCAGCTCCAGCGTCTTGAGCGCCAGCAGGATCACGACCAGCGTCACCCCGGCGTCGCGCCCCAGCAGGGTGCGATGGGTGGCGAAGGTGGCGGCCAGCGTCAGCGCCAGCAGGCCCACGCGCGCCCACTTGCCCGGCAGCGGCCGGGCTTCCATGGCGAGCGTGGCGCGCCAGACCAGCACCATTGCCGTGATGGCGGTGCACCACCAGGGCAGGTTCCCGACCTGCGGCAGGACGATGAGCGCGATGACCGCAAGCAGGAACAGCGTGTCCCTGGCGTCCCTTGGCAGTGCCGAGATCTCGCGCATGAACTTGTTCATGCGCGCGGCTCCCGGCCTGAAGAAGAACGAGCGGCTTGCAGCTTCAACATAGCGCCAGCGCCTCCAGGCAAGCCCTGCGGTGGGCTTCTCCCTGCGAGGGCTGCACCACGCGTGCAGCCACGCGGATGCCGTAGTCCACGCCCAGGCGGTCCGCCATCAGCACCCAGGCGCAGAGCCGCGACACCCGGGCCTCGGTGTCGGCCAGCTGGGTGGCCTGGGCGTCGAGCCACAGCTCTTCGCGCTGCGTCTGCTGCGTGTCGCGGCTCACCAGGTCTTCGGAGCCGGTGGCTTGGGCGCGGGCCGCCTTCTTCCAGACCACGAGCTTGAGCGGGTCGCCGCGCCGGTAGGCCCTGAGGCCGTCGTACTCGCCGGCGGCCTGGGCGCGCAGGGCGGCCGAGGTGGCGGCCGGGCCCGACAGCGGTTCGCCTGGCGGCAGCGGCGGCGGATGCGCCTCGGGCGTCGGGTAGACCAGCATCTTTGCGGCTGGCCGCCACACCGTCCAGACGCGGAACGTACCGAGCGGAAAGCGGGTTTCGGCGGTGAGCGGAGGCACCGGATGGAGCCCCCGCCGCTCGGGCTTGAAGGCGATCTCGACGGTGGCGCTGCCCTCGGCCGGGACGTCGGTCCAGGCCCACTGGCCGCTGCCGCGCACGGCCATGCCGATGCCGTAGCGCACGCTGCGCCGCGTGTTGTGCAGCACCACGCGAAAGACCGCGGCGGCGCCCGCATAGTGTGCCTCGGGCGGCATCATGTGCATGGCCAGGCCGCGCAGCGTGGCGTGGCACACGTGCATGCCCACGGCCACGCTGCCCGCGAGCAGGAAGGTCAGCAGGTAGCCGAGGTTGAGCTGGTAGTTGATCGACGCGATCAGCAGCACCAGCAGCGTGGCGCCCAGCGTCCAGCCGGCGCGCGTGGGCACGATGTAGACGTTGCGCTGCGTGAGCTCCAGCGTGTCCGAAGGCGGCCGGCGCGACAGGAACCAGCCGTCGAGGCGCGAGCGTAGCGACGCGATCATCGGTGGCCGGCGGGCGTGCTCGTTTTCACGGCAGCGGCACGTCCGCGATCATTGCGCGCACCTGCTCCACCGCGCCCCGGCCCGCGTCGCCCACCGGCGTGAGGCGGTGCGCAACGGTTTGCGGCAGGATCGACTGCACGTCGTCGGGCGCGACGTAGTTGCGGTTGGCCAGCAGCGCCTGCGCCTTGGCGGCGCGCAGCACGGCAATGCCGGCGCGCGGCGAGAGGCCCTGCAGGAACCAGCGGCCGGAGCGCGTGGCCGCGATCAGGTCCTGCACGTAGTTCAGCAGCGGCTCGGCCGCATGCACCTGCTGCACGCGCTGCTGCAGCGCCGTGAGCTCGCCCGCGGTCAGGAGCGCGGGCAGGGTGGCCAGCATCTCGCGGCGGTCGGCGCCGGAGAGCAGCTCGCGCTCCGCGGCGCGGTCGGGATAGCCCAGCGAAATGCGCATGAGGAAGCGGTCGAGCTGCGACTCGGGCAGGGCGAAGGTGCCGAGCTGGTCCTGCGGGTTCTGCGTGGCAATCACGAAGAAGGGCGTGGGCAGCGGCCGCGTCTCGCCTTCGATGGTGACCTGCTTTTCTTCCATGGCCTCGAGCAGCGCGCTCTGCGTCTTGGGGCTGGCGCGGTTGATTTCGTCGGCCAGCAGCACCTGCGCGAAGATCGGGCCGGGGTGGAACACGAAGGCCTGCTGGCCCCGGTCGTAGATGGCCACGCCCGAGAGGTCCCCCGGCATCAGGTCGGCGGTGAACTGCACGCGCGAGAACTGCAGCCCGAAGGTGTGCGAAAGCGCATGGGCGAGGGTGGTCTTGCCGACCCCCGGCACATCCTCGATCAGCAGGTGCCCGCCCGCGAGCAGGCAGGCCACGCAGTCGCGCACCTGGGGCTCTTTGCCCACGATCACCGTGTTAAGCTGACTCAGCAAAGTGGCAAGCTTCGCAGCAACGTCCATATTTGTATCCATATGCAAACGATACCGTAAGACTGCGCGGCCCCATGCCGTGTGAGGTCTAGATACGACAGAGACACGGCAAAGACATGGGCAAGACCGGCTACTTCACACATCGCGATTGCTGGAAGCACGACATGGGCCGGGGCCATCCCGAATGTCCCGAGCGGCTCGACGCCATCGAGGACAGGCTGCTGCTCACCGGCGTGGGCGATGCCCTCGAACACCGCGACGTGCCGCTGGCCACCCTGGCCCAGATCACCCGCGCGCACAGCGAGGCGCACCTTGAACACCTCGAATCGCTGCACCAGCGCCTGGTGGCCGACGAGCCGGCCGGCGGCCCCCGCCATGCGCAGCTCGACCCCGACACCATTCTGAACCGCTTCACCCTGCTGGCCGCGCGCCGCGCCGCGGGCGCCGCCATTGCCGCCACCGATGCGGTGATGGCGGGCGAGATCGAGAACGCGTTCTGCTCGGTGCGCCCGCCCGGGCACCACGCCTGCTACGAACAGGCGATGGGCTTCTGCTTCCTCAACAACGTGGCCATTGCGGCGCGGCATGCGCTCGAGGTGCACGGGCTGGAGCGCGTGGCCATCGTCGATTTCGACGTGCACCATGGCAACGGCACCGAGAACATCCTGTCGAACGATCCGCGCGTGCTGATGGTGGGCTTCTTCCAGCATCCGTTCTATCCGTACAGCGGCACCGAACACCCGGCCTCGAACATGCTCAACCTGCCGATCCCGGCCTACACCAGGGGCATGGACGTGCGAGAGCTGATCGAGGCCGCCTGGATGCCCCGGCTCGAGGAATTTGCGCCCGAGATGGTCTTCGTGAGCGCGGGCTTCGACGCCCATCGCGAGGACGACCTGGGCCAGCTCGGCCTCACCGAGAACGACTTCGCCTGGATCACGGGCCGCATCCGGGACGTCGCGCGGCGCCATGCGCAGGGGCGCATCGTCTCGATGCTCGAAGGGGGCTACAACCTGGACGCCCTCGCGCGCAGCGTCGAAGCCCATGTCCGTGTCCTTGCCGATCTGTAGAGCTGCCGGCGCACACGCCGCGCCATGTTTTCCCAAGAGATGAATTTCAACGATTTCACACAACGCCTGGGCCAGGTCGACGCGCGCGGCCTGGGCATCGAGCTGGCGGCACTGGTCGCCTGCGTGGTTATCGCCTGGGTGGTCACCCGCTGGTTCGGGCGCGACCAGCCGAAGGACTCCATCTGGTTCGGCGAGCGCACCTTCGACGGGCTCCTGTTCCCGCTGCTGGCGCTGGTCTTCGCCGAACTGGCCCGGCGCCTGGTGAGCGACTTCCAGCCCGTGCTGGTGCTGCGCATCGGGGTGTCGGTGTTCCTGTCGCTGGCGGTCATCCGGCTGTTCGCGCGCGTGATGCGGGCGGTCTTTCCCACCTCCAACCTGGTCCGGCTGCTGGAGCGCACGATCTCCTGGCTGGCGTGGATCGGCGCCATCCTCTGGATCGTCGGGCTGCTGCCGCCGGTGCTGGCCGAGCTCGACGACATCACGCTGGCCTTCGGCAAGACGCGCGTCAGCCTGCAGACCATCTTCCAGGGCGTGCTCTCGGCCGGCCTGGTGCTGGTGATCGCGCTGTGGATTGCCGCCACCATCGAGAAGCGCATCCTGCGCGAGGCCGTGACCGACCTCTCGATGCGCAAGGTGGCGTCGAATGCGGTGCGCGCCTTCCTGCTGCTGGTGGGGCTGCTGTTCGCGCTGTCGGCGGTGGGGGTCGACCTCACGGCACTCTCGGTGCTGGGCGGCGCGCTGGGCGTGGGCCTGGGCTTCGGGCTGCAGAAGCTGGCGGCCAACTACGTGAGCGGCTTCGTGATCCTGCTGGAGCGCTCCATCCGCATCGGCGACAACGTCAAGGTCGACACCTTCGAGGGCCGCATCACCGACATCAAGACCCGCTACACGCTCATCCGCGCGGGCAACGGGCGCGAGGCCATCGTGCCGAACGAGTCGCTCATCACCAGCCGCGTCGAGAACCTCTCGATGGCGGACCGCAAGTTCAACATCACGACCAGCATCGTGGTGGGCTACGACAGCGACGTAGCGCAGGTGCAGTCCATCCTCTGCGCAGCGGCCAAGGCGCAGGCCCGGGTGATGACCGATCCCGAGCCGGTGACCTATCTCGCCAGCTTTGCGCCCGACGGGCTGGAGTTCACGCTGAACTTCTGGGTGGCCGACCCTGACAAGGGCAAGGACAACGTGCGCTCGGCCATCAACATTGCCATTCTCGAGGGCCTGCGCAGCGCGGGCGTGGACATTCCGTATCCGCAGCGCGTGCTGCGGGTGGAGTCGCTGCCGCCGGGCGTTTCCGCCACGCGCGAGGCTGCCGTATAATCACGAAAAAGCACGATCGTTCTTTTTTGTTGCACTGCGGTGCCAGTCGCCATGAGCGCAGGTGCGGCAAGGGCCGGACCCTAAAATGACCGGCTGCCCTCGAAGCCCCCTTTTTGCAATCCCAATGGAGTCAAGTCAATGAAGGTTCTAGTGCCTGTCAAACGGGTCGTCGATTACAACGTCAAGGTGCGCGTGAAGAGCGACGGCACCGGGGTGGACATTGCCAACGTCAAGATGAGCATGAACCCCTTCGACGAGATCGCGGTGGAAGAAGCCGTGCGCCTGAAGGAAAAGGGCGTGGTCACCGAAGTCATCGCCGTCTCCTGCGGCGACGCCAAGTGCCAGGAAACCCTGCGCACCGCCATGGCCATCGGTGCCGACCGCGGCATCCTGGTCGAGACCACCGAAGAGCTGCAGCCCCTGGCCGTGGCCAAGCTCCTGAAGGCCCTGGTCGACAAGGAACAGCCCCAGCTCGTGATCCTCGGCAAGCAGGCCATCGACGACGACGCCAACCAGACCGGCCAGATGCTCGCCGCGCTGGCCGACCTGCCGCAGGCCACCTTCGCTTCCAAGGTCGAAGTGGCTGACGGCAAGACCACCGTCACGCGCGAAGTCGACGGCGGCCTGGAAACCATCACGCTCAGCCTGCCGGCGGTCATCACCACCGACCTGCGCCTGAACGAGCCGCGCTACGTCACCCTGCCCAACATCATGAAGGCCAAGAAGAAGCAGCTCGACGTCTTCAAGCCCGAAGACCTGGGCGTGGACGTGAAGCCCCGCCTGAAGACCCTCAAGGTCAGCGAGCCGCCCAAGCGTGGCGCCGGCATCAAGGTGCCTGATGTTGCAACGTTGGTGGACAAACTGAAGAACGAAGCGAAGGTGATCTGAACATGACCGCACTTGTTATTGCCGAACACGACCACGCGACCGTCAAGCCCGCGACCCTCAACACCGTGACCGCGGCGCTCGCCTGCGGCGGCGACGTCCACGTGCTCGTGGCCGGTGCCAACGCCGCCGAAGCCGGCAAGGCTGCCGCGCAGATCGCGGGCGTCAGCAAAGTCATCGTGGCCGACAGCGCCAGCCTGGCCGAGAACCTGGCCGAGAACGTCGCCGCCCAGGTGCTCGCCATCGCCGGCAACTACAGCCACATCCTGTTCCCCTCGACCGCCAACGGCAAGAACGTCGCCCCGCGCGTGGCCGCCAAGCTCGACGTGGCGCAGATCTCCGACATCACGCTGGTGGTGAGCCCCGACACCTTCGAGCGCCCGATCTACGCCGGCAACGCCATTGCTACCGTGCAGAGTGCGGACGCCACCAAGGTGATCACCGTGCGCACCACCGGCTTCGACGCCGCAGCAGCAACGGGCGGTAGCGCAGCCGTCGAAACCGCCGAAGGCGTGGCCGACAGCGGAAAGTCGAGCTTCGTTGGCCGCGAAGTCACCAAGAGCGACCGCCCCGAACTTACCGCCGCCAAGATCATCGTCTCGGGCGGCCGGGCGCTCGGCAGCGCTGAGAAGTTCACCGAAGTGATGACCCCGCTGGCCGACAAGCTCAACGCCGGCCTGGGCGCGAGCCGCGCAGCGGTGGATGCGGGCTATGCCCCCAACGACTGGCAAGTGGGCCAGACCGGCAAGATCGTCGCACCGCAGCTGTACATCGCCTGCGGCATCTCGGGCGCCATCCAGCACCTGGCCGGCATGAAGGACTCCAAGGTGATCGTGGCGATCAACAAGGACGAAGAGGCGCCGATCTTCTCGGTGGCCGACTACGGTCTCGTGGCCGACCTGTTCACGGCGGTGCCGGAACTGGTGAAGGCGCTCTGATCGGCTCAAGGCATTGATTGAGCCGGAGGGCATCGTTCGCGATGCCCTTTTCGTATCCGCTGTATCTGGAGACATGACATGAGCTACACCGCCCCCCTCAAGGACATGCTGTTCGACATCGAGCACCTGGCCAACATCGGCGAGATCGCCAGGCTGCCGGGCTTCGAGGACGCCGGCCTCGAAACCGCGCAGGCCGTGCTCGAGGAATGTGCGCGCTTCAACCAGGACGTGGTTGCGCCGCTGAACATCGAGGGCGACCGCAATCCCTCGTCCTTCAAGGACGGCCAGGTCACGACCACGCCGGGCTTCAAGGAAGCCTTTGCGCAGTACGTGTCGGGCGGCTGGCAGGGCCTGCAGCATCCGGCGGATTTCGGCGGCCAGGGCCTTCCCAAGACCATCGGCGCGGCCTGCGGCGAAATGCTCAACTCGGCCAACATGAGCTTCGCGCTGTGCCCGCTCCTGAGCGATGGCGCCATCGAGGCGCTGCTCACGGCCGGCTCCGACGAACTCAAGGCGGTGTACCTCGAGAAGCTGGTGAGCGGGCAGTGGACCGGCACCATGAACCTCACCGAGCCGCAGGCCGGCAGCGACCTTGCGCTGGTGCGCAGCCGCGCCGAGCCGCAGCCTGACGGCACCTACAAGGTCTTCGGCACCAAGATCTTCATCACCTACGGCGAGCACGACATGGCCGAGAACATCGTGCACCTGGTGCTGGCCCGCGTGACCGGCGCGCCCGAGGGCGTGAAGGGCATCAGCCTGTTCGTGGTGCCGAAGTTCATCGTGGGCAAGGACGGGTCGCTCGGCGAGCGCAACGACGTGCACTGCGTGAGCATCGAGCACAAGATGGGCATCAAGGCCTCGCCTACCGCGGTGCTGCAGTATGGCGACGGCATGGCGGCGAGCATCGCAGACAGCGCCGGACCCGGCGCTGTGGGCTACATCGTCGGCCAGGAGAACCGCGGCCTCGAGTACATGTTCATCATGATGAACTCCGCCCGCTATGCCGTGGGCATGCAGGGCATCGCGATTGCCGAGCGTGCCTACCAGCACGCCGTGGCTTATGCGAAAGACCGCGTGCAGAGCCGCCCGGTCGACGGGTCGATGAACGCGAGCGCGCCCATCATCCACCACCCCGACGTCAAGCGCATGCTGATGACCATGCGCGCCTACACCGAAGGCTGCCGCGCGATGGCCTCGGTGGCCGCCGCCGCCTACGACGCCGCGCACCACCACCCCGATGCCGAGGCGCGCAAGCAGAACCAGGCCTTCTACGAATTCATGGTGCCGCTCGTGAAGGGCTACAGCACCGAGATGAGCCTGGAAGTGACCTCGCTCGGCGTGCAGGTGCATGGCGGCATGGGCTTCATCGAGGAGACCGGCGCGGCGCAGTACTACCGCGACGCCAAGATCCTCACGATCTACGAAGGCACCACCGCCATCCAGGCCAACGACCTCGTGGGCCGCAAGACCGCGCGCGACGGCGGCCAGACCGCCAAGGCCATTGCAGTGCAGATCGAGAAGACCGAGGCCGAGCTGGCCAAGAGCAGCAGCCCCGCCGCGGCCGCCGTCCGGAAGCGCCTGAAGGCCGCGCGCGAGGCTTTCGCGGAAGTGGTCGACTTCGTCGCGGGCCAGACCAAGGCCTCGCCGAACGCGGTGTTCGCGGGCAGCGTGCCCTACCTGATGCTCGCGGGCAACCTCGTGGCGGGCTGGCAGCTGGCACGCTCGCTGATCATTGCAGAGGACCTGGTGTCGCACAGCGTCGACGTGGACTTCATGCAGGCCAAGATCGCCACCGCGCGCTTCTACGCCGAGCACATCCTTGCCAAGGCGCCGGGCCTGCGCGACAGCATCGTGGACGGCGCTGAAAGCGTCACGGCACTGGCGCTCGACGCCTTCTGACCCACGGCCCGTGTCGCCCATCTGACGGGCGATGCAGGCCTTTCTCCTATATAAAACCGAACCCTATCCCGGAGAAGACATGTCCAAGCTGCCCCCCGTGCTCGCGAACCTGCCGCTGCCGATCATCGGCTCGCCGCTGTTCATCATCAGCAACCCGAAGCTCGTGATCGCGCAGTGCAAGGCCGGCGTGGTCGGCTCCATGCCGGCGCTCAACGCCCGCCCCGCGGCGCAGCTCGAAGACTGGCTGGCCGAGATCACCGAGGAGCTCGCGGCCTACAACAAGGCCAACCCGGACAAGCCCGCCGCGCCCTTCGCCATCAACCAGATCGTGCACAAGAGCAACGACCGGCTCGAGCACGACATGGAAATGGTCGTCAAGTACAAGGTGCCGATCGTCATCACCTCGCTGGGCGCGCGCACCGACGTGAACGATGCGGTGCACAGCTACGGCGGCGTCACGCTGCACGACATCATCAACAACAAGTTCGCGCAGAAGGCGATCGAGAAGGGCGCCGACGGCATCATTGCCGTGGCGGCCGGCGCCGGCGGCCATGCGGGCGTGAAGAGCCCGTTCGCTCTGGTGCAGGAAATCCGCCAGTGGTTCGACGGCCCCATTGCGCTGTCGGGCTCCATTGCCACCGGCGGCGCGGTGCTCGCGGCGCAGGCCATGGGCGCCGACTTCGCCTACATCGGCACCGCCTTCATCGCCACCGAGGAAGCGCGCGCGAGCGACGAGTACAAGCAGGCCATCGTCGAGGGCACTTCCGACGACATCGTCTATTCCAGCCTGTTCACCGGCGTGCACGGCAACTACCTGGCGCCCAGCATCGTCAAGGCCGGCATGGACCCGGCCAACCTGCCCGAAGGCGACGTCAAGACCATGAACTTCGGCGGCGGCGAGGGCAGCAAGGCCAAGGCCTGGAAAGACATCTGGGGCTCGGGCCAGGGCATCGGCGCCGTGACCGAAGTGGCCAGCGCCGCGGCCTTCATCGAAAAGCTCAAGCGCGAATACCAGCAGGCAAGGCAGCGGCTCGCACTTTGAGCGGCGCGGGCAATCCGGCGCCTGCCGCAGGGCCCGCGCAGCGCGGGCGGATGCCGCTGCTCGACATCGCCAAGGGCGTGGCCTGTGCGGTGATCGTCGGGCACCACCTGACGCGCTACGGCACGATGCCGGTGGGCGCCTTTCCGCTGGCGCCGGGCTTCCTGGGCTGGCTGGCCGATGACGGCCGGCTCGCGGTGCAGGTCTTCCTGGTGATTGCCGGCTTTCTTGCGGCGGCCAGCCTGGCGCCCGACGGCGTGCTGCGCGTCGACCGGCCGATGGCGCGCATCCTGCAGCGCTATGGCCGCCTCATCATGCCCTACCTGGCGGCGCTGACGGTGTGCGTGCTGGTGGCGGCGCTCGTGCGGCCCTGGATGCTCGGCGACGACGTGCCGGCGTCGCCGAGCATCGGCCAGCTGCTCGCGCACGGATTGCTGATGCAGGACCTGCTGGGCTACGAGGCGCTGTCCACGGGCGTCTGGTACGTGGCGATCGACTTCCAGCTGTTCGTGCTGGCGCTCACGCTCATGGGGCTTCCCGCCATGCTGCGGCGGACGCCGGCGCCGGGCACGGCAGTCTCGCGCGCGCGCTGGACGCCCGTGGCGCTGGTGCTGGCGGCGGCCACCACCTCGCTGGTGCTCTTCAACCGCAATGCCGATCTCGACGACACGGCGTTCTATTTCTTCGGTGCCTACGGGCTCGGCATGCTGGCCTTCTGGATCGGACGCGCCACGCGGGCCAGCACTTGGCACACCGCCGTCGTGCTGCTGGCGCTGACCGGCGCGAGCGCGCTTGCCATCGACTGGCGCAGCCGCATCGCCATCGCCCTCGTGAGCGCGCTGCTGATTGCCGTTGCCCAGCGGCGGGGCTGGCTGTCGCTCGGAAGCTGGCCCGATGCGGCCATGCCCTTGCAGCGCCTGGGCCGCATTTCGTACTCGCTGTTCCTCATCCACTTTCCGGTGCTCTTGGCCACCAACGCAGTGGTGGCGCAACTGGGGCCGCATGCCGGCTGGATCGATGCGCTGGGCATGGCCGCCACCTTCGGGCTTTCGGTGGGCGCGGCGCTCTTGCTGTACCGCGGGGTCGAGGTGCGGCCGGCGTCATGGCGCGCGGTTGCGGCATTGTTCGCGGCGCTGCTGGTCAGCGGGATGCTCGTCTCGTTCTGACCTGAGCCGCCCTGTGCCGGCAGTGCAGGGCGCCGGCCGTTTCCGCTGAAATAAAGGGTTGCAAGAGGCCGCCGGAGCAGTCACGCTCCGGCTGCTTCATGGGTTTTCATCTTTGGTAAGATTGCGAATATTCAGTAAATACTGAAAATACAAAATATCAAGGAATGATCAAGCATCCTCCGCCACGGCCGCCGCTGCAGTTTTCTGCGCGGTCGGATGCCGCAAGCCTCGTGCAAGGCGTGGCGGCGCTCACGTGGATTCCGCAGGCGGCGCTGCTGGCCATGGCCGTGCAGGGGCTGGCCTCGGGGCAGGGGATCTTGGCGGTGCAATGGCCGGCTTGCGGCATCCTGCTGCTCGGCGTGCTGCGGGCTGTTTGCGAGGCATGGGGCGCACGGCGTATCTTCGGGCGTGCGAGGGCGCAGCTCTCGGCGCTTCGCGCCCAGACCGCCTTCGCGCTGGCGGCCGGTTCGCCGCTGGACCGGGAGCGTGCCGAGTCCGGGCGCGCGGCCAGTGTGCTCGCCGAGCAGGCCGAAGCGCTGGTGCCGTATCTCGTGCGCTACCGGCCCGCGCGCTGGCGCGCGATGGTGGTCCCGGTCGTCATCCTGGCGGTGGTGGCCAGCCTTTCGTGGGTGGCGGCGCTCGTGCTGCTGGTTGCCGCCCCGCTCATCCCGCTTTTCATGGCCATCGTCGGCTGGCGCGCCAAGGCCGCGAGCGAGGCGCAGATGGTCGAGATGGGCGGCATGAACGCCTTCCTGCTCGACCGACTGCGCGGGCTGGCCACGCTGCGCGCGCTCGATGCGGTGGATGCCGCCGCCGAGCGGCTCGCGCAGTCAGCGCAGTCGCTGCGGGAACGGACCATGGCGGTGCTGCGCATCGCCTTTCTCTCGTCGGCGGTGCTGGAGCTTTTCTCGGCGCTGGGCGTGGCCATGGTGGCGGCCTACGTCGGCTTCCACCTGCTGGGCACCTTGGGCTTCGGTGCCTGGGGAGGCCAGCTGAGCCTGGGGGAAGGGCTGTTCATCCTGCTGCTCGCGCCGGCGTTCTTCGAACCGCTGCGCGAACTCTCGGCGGTCTGGCATGACCGCGCGGCTGGCGAGGCGGCACTGCAGGCGCTCGATTCGCTGCAAAGGCGCGCATTGCCCCTGCCTGGGGCGCAGGCGCCGGTCGCACGTGCTGCCACAGGCGCGGCCCGCGCAGGCTCCGCACCCGCCATCGCGATCCGCGATCTGCATTTCGCCTGGCCGGGCGAGGAGCGCAAGGTCTTCGATGGCTTGGACCTGCGTATTGCGGCCGGCGAGCACGTGGCGCTCACCGGCGCGAGCGGCACGGGCAAGACGGTGCTGCTGTCGCTGCTGGCGGGGCTGCTGCCGGTAGCGCACGGCGAAATCTCGATCGGCGGTGTGCCATTGTCCGATCGCACTGTGAATGCGCTGCGCCAGCGCATCGCCTGGATGGGGCAGAAGCCGCATGTGTTCGCGGGCTCGGTCGAGTCCAACGTCGCACTCGGGCGCGCGGGCGTGGGCGCCTCGCAGGTCGCGGCGGCGATGCGCTTCGCGTCGCTCGAGACGGTGGCGCAGGCGCATCCGGGCGTGGCGCTGGGCGAGGGCGGCATCGGCCTGTCGGGCGGCGAGGCAGTGCGCCTGGCGCTGGCGCGCATCGCGGTCCATCCGTGTGCCGACCTGCTGCTGGTGGACGAGCCCACCGCCCACCTCGACACCGAAACCGCCACCCAGGTGGCCGACGCGCTGCTGGCACTGGCGCGAGGCAAGACCCTGGTCGTCGCCACGCACGACCCGGTGCTGGCGGCGCGCATGAACCGCTCGATCCGTCTCGATGCCGAGCCGGCCGATGCGGCCTTGGAGCGCGCAGCATGAGCAGTTCACGGGGCGGCTGGCGCGACCTCCGGCTGGTGCTGCGGCCGTTCCTTGCAGCGCAGCCCCGCGCGCTGCTGTGGGGCGGCGTACTGGCGGCAGTCACCGTGCTGGCCGGCATGGCCTTGCTCGGCCTGTCGGGCTGGTTCATCACCGCCACAGCGCTCGCGGGCCTGCATGCGGCCACGGCCTTCACCTTCGACGTGTTCATGCCCTCGGCCGGCATCCGAATGCTGGCGGTAGGACGCACCGCATCGCGCTACGGCGAACGCCTGGTCACGCACGACGCAACCTTCGGCGTGCTCGCGGCATTGCGCGTGCGCCTGTTCCGCGGCTGGGCACGCCCGGGCGCGGCGCTCGAACTGGCGATGCGGCCATCGCGGCTCTTGTTCCGGCTGACTTCCGACATCGATGCGCTGGAGTCGCTCTACCTGCGGCTGCTCGTGCCTGCGGCAGCGGCGCTGGGCGCGGCGCTGCTCGCGGGCGTGGTGCTCGGCTTCATGCACGCCGGCGTGGGGCTCGCGCTGCTGCTGTGGCTGGTGGCGGTCGGGTGGGGCCTGGCGCTGTTCATCGCGCGGCGCGCCCGGCGCCCGGCAGTGCGCCGCGCACATGGCATCGAGGCGCTGCGCGCGCGCACCGTCGATCTCGTCGCGGGCCAGACCGACCTGGTGATGGCGGGGCGTGCCGATGCCCAGCGCGAAGCACTGATGAACGCCGATGCGCATCTGGCCAGGGCCGACCTCGCGCTGAACAGGCTCGAGACTTCGGCCGGCGCGGCCTACGGCGTGGCCGGCACGCTGACGCTGGTGGGCGTGCTGCTGGCGGTGGGCGCGCTCGTGGGCGAGGGGGCCATCGGCGCACCTGCCGCTGCGCTCGGGCTGCTCGTGGCGCTGACGGCCACGGAGCCTTTCGCGGCCCTGCGGCGCGGAGCGCTCGATGCCGGCCGCACCTGGCTCGCGGTCCGGCGCCTCGCGCCGCGCATGGCGCCGGGCGAGGCGCGGCCAGGCGTCGCCGCTGTCGAACCCGGCGCGGCGTGCGCAGTGAACCTGGCCGACCTGAGCGCGGCGCACGCCGGCAGCGGCATCCCTGCGCTGAACGATGTCTCGCTGGCCATCGCGCCAGGCGAGCGGGTGGCGCTGATCGGCGCGAGCGGCGCGGGCAAGTCGACACTGCTCGCGGTGATCGCCGGAGAAATCGCGCCGCTGGCCGGCAGCGTCAACGCGCAGCCAGCCTGCCTGCTGACCCAGCGCACCGAGCTCTTCCAGGACAGCCTGCGCGACAACCTCCGGCTCGCCGACCCCGCCGCGGACGACGCCCGCCTGTGGAACGCATTGCAATCGGCCGGCCTTGCGAGCGACGTGCGCTCCTTCCCCGCCGGACTCGACACCGCGCTTGGCGAAGGCGGCCTCGGCCTTTCGGGTGGGCAGTCGCGCCGGCTCGCGCTCGCGCGGCTGCTGCTGCGCCCCGTGCCGCTGTGGCTGCTCGACGAGCCCACCGAGGCGCTGGACGCCGCCATCGCGCACGACGTGCTGCAGCGCCTGTCCAGAGAGGCCGGCCCGCGCACGCTGCTGATCGCCACGCACCTGCGGCGCGAGGCCGCGCTGGCCGACCGCCTGGTGTGCATGCGCCAGGGCCGCATCGTTGCCGAACTGCGGCGCGGCAGCCCCGCCTTCGACGCCGCACTGAATGCGCTGCGGCCCGACTGAACCGACAGAAGCCAAAGACCGAAACAGGGAACACAAAAGGAAGCCACCCCATGGACCTCGACATCGTTGCGCTATCGCGCCTGCAGTTCGCCGTCACGGCGCTCTACCACTTCCTGTTCGTGCCGCTGACGCTCGGGCTGTCGATCATCCTGGCGGTCATGGAAACCGTCTACGTGATGACGGGCCGCGTGATCTGGCGCGACATGACCAAGTTCTGGGGCGTGCTGTTCGGCATCAACTTTGCGATGGGCGTGGCCACCGGCGTGGTGATGGAGTTCCAGTTCGGCATGAACTGGAGCTACTACAGCCACTATGTCGGCGACATCTTCGGCGCGCCGCTGGCCATCGAGGGGCTGATGGCCTTCTTCATGGAAGCCACCTTCGTGGGCCTGTTCTTCTTCGGCTGGGACAAGCTCTCCAAGGTGGGGCACCTGGTCGCGACCTGGGCCGTGGCCATCGGCTCCAACTTCTCGGCGCTGTGGATCCTGATCGCCAACGGCTGGATGCAGAACCCCGTGGGCGCGGCCTTCAACCCGCAGACCATGCGCATGGAAGTGACCGACTTCTTCGCGGTGCTGACGAATCCGGTGGCGCAGGCCAAGTTCGTGCACACCGTGTCGGCGGGCTACGTGTGCGCGGCGGTGTTCGTGCTGGGCGTATCGGCCTGGTACCTGCTCAAGGGCCGCCACCTGGAACTGGCCAAGCGCTCGATGACGGTGGCGGCCTCGTTCGGCCTGGCGGCTTCGCTGTCGGTGGTGGTGCTGGGCGACGAGAGCGGCTACCTGTCGACCGAGCACCAGAAGATGAAGCTCGCCGCCATCGAAGCCATGTGGGAAACGCACCCCGCGCCCGCGGCCTTCACCGCCTTCGGCTTCCCCGACCAGGAAGCGCGCGAGACGCACTACGCCATCCATATTCCGGCGGTGATGGGGCTGATCGGCACGCGCTCGCTCAACACCGTGATCCCCGGCATCGACGAGCTCGTGAAGCGCGCCGAGGTGCGCATCCGCGAAGGCGTCAAGGCCTACGACGCGCTGCAGCAGATCCGCGCCGCCGGCAGCACGCAGGCCGTGCCGCAGGGCGTGCGCGACACCTTCGAGAACGGCGGCGCCGACATGGGCTATGCGCTGCTGCTCAAGCGCTACGTCGACGATCCGCGCAACGCCACGCCCGAGCAGATCACCAAGGCCGCATGGGACACCGTGCCGCAGGTGGCGCCGCTGTTCTGGCTGTTCCGGATCATGGTGGGCATCGGCATGCTGCTGATCGTGCTGACGGCCACCTTCTTCGTGCTTTCGGCGCGGCGCCGGCTCGACCGCCACCGCTGGCTGCTGAAGGCCGCGGTGCTGGCCATACCGCTGCCGTGGATCGCCATCGAGTCCGGCTGGCTGGTGGCCGAGTTCGGCCGTCAGCCCTGGGTGATCGAAGGCGTGCTGCCGACCGCGGTGGCCGTGTCGAACCTGGGCGTGAAGACGCTGCTGATCACGCTCGGCGGCTTCATCGCGATCTACACCACGCTCTTCATCATCGAGATGAAGCTGCTGCTCAAGGTGATACGCAAGGGGCCGGAGGCCGAGCATGCGCCCGATGTCGGCGAAGCCCGGTCCCATGTTCCGCCAGTTCGCGCCATGGCGGCGCCAGGGAGTTCCTCATGATCCTGCATCAACTCATCGACTACGACACGCTTCGAATCATCTGGTGGGCGCTGATCGGCGTGCTGCTGGTCGGCTTTGCGGTCACCGACGGATTCGACCTGGGAAGCGGCATCCTGCTGCCTTTCGCCGCGCGCACCGATCTCGAGCGCCGCGTGGTCATCAACAGCGTGGGGCCGGTGTGGGAGGGCAACCAGGTGTGGCTGATCCTTGGCGGCGGCGCGATCTTCGCGGCCTGGCCGCAGCTGTACGCGGTGTCGTTCTCGGGCTTCTACCTGGCGATGTTCGTGATTCTCACGGCCCTCATCCTGCGGCCCGTGGCCTTCAAGTTCCGCAGCAAGCGCGAGGAGCCGCAATGGCGCGCGCGCTGGGACTGGGTGCTGTTCTTCAGCGGCCTGGTGCCCGCGCTGATCTTCGGCGTGGCCGTGGGCAACGTACTGCAGGGCGTGCCATTCCGCTTCGCGACCGACATGCATATTCACTACGACGGCAGCTTCTTCGCGCTGCTCAATTCGTTCGCGCTGCTGTGCGGCCTGGTCTCGGTCGCGATGATGGTCACCCACGGCGCGGCATGGCTGCAGCTCAAGACCGCGGGCCCGGTGGCGGAGCGCGCGCGCCTCTATGGGAGCGTTGCCGCCGCGGCGGGCATCGTGCTGTATGCCCTGGCAGGCGCGTGGATGGCCTCGGCCATCGGCGGCTACCGCATCACCAGCGCCATCGAGATGACGGGGCCGTCGAATCCGCTCTTGAAGACCGTCGAGCTGCATGCGGGCGCATGGCTTGCCAACTATGCGGCCCATCCCTGGACCATGGCCGCGCCGGCGGCGGGCTTCGCCGGCCTGCTGGGTGCGCTCGCGGGCCTGCTGCTGCGCCGGCCGGTGCTGGCGCTGCTGGCGGCCGCGCTCGGCATTGCCGGCATCATCCTGAGCGTGGGCGCATCGATGTTCCCGTTCATCCTGCCGTCGTCGATCGACCCGCGCGCGAGCCTCACGGTGTGGGACGCATCGTCGAGCCACCTCACGCTCTTCATCATGCTGGTGGTCACGGGTTTCTTCATCCCCATCATCGTGGCCTACACCACCTGGGTCTACCACGTGCTGTGGGGCAAGGTCGACGAAGAAGCCATCCGCGACGAGAGCGGACACGCGTACTGAACGGAGAAAAAATATGTGGTACTTCGCCTGGATCCTCGGCCTGCCGCTGGCGGCCGCCTTCGCCGTGCTCAACGCCATGTGGTACGAACTCATGGACGACGACGCCATCCGCAAGGAAAAGCTCGCACTGCCCGAAGCGCCGCAGGGGCAGGAGCGGCTCTGACGAAGCCGCTCAGCCGGCGGCCGGCTTTTTCTTCTTCTTGGGCGCACTGCCGGTGATGCGGTCCTTGAGGCTCAGCACCTTGGTCACGGTGGCGCCCATGCCCATCAGCTGCATCGCGGTTTCGGGCGCGAGCCGCTGGACGTCGTCGAACCACTTCATGAGCCGGTCGATCAGGTCGTGCATCTCGCGCATGCGCTCCTGCGCGTGGCGCTCGGCGTCGCTGGCCGGCGATTCGAGCAGCGCGCTGCGCAGCATCGAGAGCGTGGGCTCGATCTCGCGGCGGCGGCGCTCTTCGGCCAGCACGCGGAAGATCTCCCACACATCCGCCGGCGCCTCGAAATATTCGCGCCGGTCGCCCGGTTGATGGCGCAGCTGCACCAGCCGCCACGCCTGCAGTTCCTTCAAGCCCATGCTCACGTTGGAGCGCGAGAACTCGAGCAGTTCGGCAATCTCGTCGGCATTGAGCGCACGTTCGGAAATGAAGATCAGCGCGTAGATCTGGCCGACGGTGCGGTTGATGCCCCACTTGCTGCCCATCTCGCCGAAGTGGGCGACGAACTGGCGGTTGAGCGGGGGAAGGGTGGCGGTGGGCATCGGCAGATTTTCGTTGCGAATTGCTGTAGTTTCAAGAAAGACTGAAGCTTTCCGGCGCACGAGGACCTGCTTCGTCCCTCCAAGGTGAATTCCTGATCCATCCGTTGCCGCATCGCCCCTTTCGAGAGGAGTGCCCCTACGCCCACGGCGTGGGCAGCGGAATCTCGCACACCGGCTCGACGTCGATGCTCTTGAAGTCCGCCGGCGAGACGATCTCCAAATATTCCATGTCGGGCGAATAGTCGAACAGGTAGTGGCGAATGCCGGGCCGCTGGTGCACCACGTCGCCGGCCTCGACCAGCGTTTCCTTGTCCTCGTACATGAAGCGGGCCCAGCCCTTGAGCATGATCACGATCTGGAAGTCGGCCTCGTGGCGGTGCCAGCCGGTGCCTGTTTCCGGTGCCATGTTGGCCTTGACGAGGTGCGCGATGACCTTGCCGTTGGTGGCCTCGGCAATGCCGAGGTCGCGGTAGAGGAAGAAATCGCGCAGGCCGCCCGAGACGTACTCGGTGTCGCCGGGCTTGACGTGGGAGAACTGGGTGGCGGTTCGGTCCGGCATGGGGCGCTCCTTCGCAGCAGGTGGTGGTGATGGCGCGGCACGCATAAAGCGTTCCCAAAGGCATCTGCCGCGAAGGGCTGATGCGGGCATCGCTTGACGCCTCCGCGGCGCGCCAGGATACTCAACCACATGGTTCACTCAGACAATGCCACGCTCGACGCCGTCTTTGCCGCTCTCTCCGACCCCACGCGCCGCACGGTGCTGGAAACCCTGGGCGAGCGCAGCCTCAGCGTGACCGAGCTGGCCGAGCCGCATGGCATGTCGCTGACCGGCTTCATGAAGCACCTGCGGGTGCTGGAGGACGCCGGGCTCATCTCGCGCACGAAAGAGGGCCGCATCGTGCGCTGCGAGCTCTCGCCGCGTCCCATGCAGGAGGCCGCCGTGTGGCTGTCGCGCTATGAGAAATTCTGGACCGGGCGCCTCGATGCACTGGCGCGCTTTCTCTACCAACAAGAGGAGACCGAATGGCAAAAGCTGCCGCCCCCGCCACCGAGCGACCTTCGCTCACCCTCCGCAGGCACTACCCCGTCGCCCCCGAAAAAGTCTGGCGCGCGTGGACCGACCCGCAAGCGCTGAAGGCCTGGTTCGGCCCTGAAGAAATCGTTTCCGTGCCGCTGGCCGAAGTCGACCTGCGCGTGGGTGGCCGCTTCCGCGTGGCCATGCGCGCGGCCGACGGCGAGACGCACGACGTGAGCGGTACCTACCTGGAACTCGTGCCCAACCGCAAGCTGGTCTTCAGCTGGGCCTGGCGCAGCACGCCGGAGCGCGAGTCGCGCGTCACGGTGCGCATCGAGCCCGACGGCAATGGCTGCGAACTGGTCCTGCTGCACGAGCAGTTCTTCGACGAGGCCGCGCGCGACGGGCACAGCCACGGCTGGGCCGGCGCCATGGTCAAGCTGGAGCAATGGCTGGTGAAAGCGGTCGAATGACTGGCCGGCGCGACAAGGTTGTCGGCAGACTGCCACCCGCCCGCGCCACGGTGCGCGAATGGACGGGCCTGGCCGTCATCGCGCTGCCGTGCATGCTGTATTCGATGGATCTCACGGTGCTGAACCTGGCGATTCCCTCGATCAGCGAAGACCTCAAGCCCACCGCCTCGCAGTTGCTGTGGATTGTCGATATCTACGGCTTCTTCGTCGCCGGGCTGCTGGTCACCATGGGCACGCTGGGCGACCGCATCGGCCGGCGTCGGCTGCTGCTCATTGGCGCGGCGGCCTTCGGCATCGCCTCGGTGCTGGCTGCGTTCTCCACCAGCGCCAACATGCTCATTGCCACGCGGGCGCTGCTTGGCGTGGCGGGCGCGACGCTCGCGCCGTCGACGCTCTCGCTCATCCGCAACATGTTTCTCGATCCGGGGCAGCGCACGGTGGCTATCGGCGTCTGGATTTCCAGCTATTCGGCCGGTGCGGTCATCGGCCCGGTGCTGGGTGGTGTGCTGCTGCAGTTCTTTCCGTGGGGCTCGGTGTTTCTGATCGGCGTGCCGGTGATGGTGCTGCTGCTGGTGCTCGGGCCCATCCTGCTGCCCGAATACCGCGACCCGGAAGCGGGGCGGCTCGACCTGGCCAGCGTGGCGCTTTCGCTCGGCGCGGTGCTGGCGGCCATTTACGGCATCAAGCAGGTGGCGGAGCACGGGCCCGATGCCATGTCGGCACTGGCCATCGTGGCGGGAGGGGCGCTCGGGTGGGCGTTCGCGCGCAGGCAGGGGCGGCTCGCCGACCCGATGATCGATCTGCGCCTGTTCCGGCTGCCTGCCTTCAGCGTCTCGCTGGCGGCCTACATGCTGGCCTGCTTCGTGATGTTCGGCATCTTTCTCTACAACGCGCAGTACCTGCAGCTGGTGCTCGGCCTGTCGCCGCTGCATGCGGGCCTTTGGAGCGTGCCGAGCGCGGCTGCTTTCATCGCCGGCTCCATGGTCGTGTCTGTGCTGGTGCGCCGCATGCGGCCGGCCTTTGTGATGGGCGGCGGCTTGGGCGTTGCTGCCTTGGGATTCGCGATGCTCGTGATGCTCCCCGCGGACGGCGGCCTGGCGTGGATGGTGACCAGCACCGTCATTTCCTCCCTGGGCCTGGCGCCGGTGTTCACGCTGGCCACCGATCTGGTGGTGGGCAGCGCGCCGCCTGAGCGCGCCGGCGTGGCCTCGGCCATTTCGGAAACGAGTTCGGAGTTTGGCGGTGCACTCGGCATCGCGATTCTGGGCAGCATCGGTGCGGCCATCTACCGCAGCACGATGGCCGAGGTCGTTCCGGCCGGTTTGGCGGGTGCTGCCGAAGTGGAGGCTGCGCGCAGCACGCTCGGCGGGGCGGTGGCCCTGGCAGGACAACTCGGAGGTACTGCTGGCGTCGAACTGCTCGACACCGGCCGGGCCGCCTTGCTGCATGGCATGCGGCTGACGGCCGGGATTTGCGCGGCGGTGCTGCTTGCGGTGGGCGCGCTGGTGGCTGTGCGGCTGCGCAGCGCCGGAGAGGCCGCGCAGCCCAAGGCGCCGTCGGATGCATTGCCGGAGCGCTGACGAAGACCCATACTGCAGGCTTCACGACGAGACGACGAACGGAGCCTCCCATGAGCAACGAACTTCGCAAGAAGCTGCACGACCTGGCGGAACTGGTCGACAACACCCCGGACCCGCAGACCAAGGCCATCGTCGAGGCCATACGGCTTCAGACGGCCGTGCTGAACGAACGGCTCTTTGCCATCGAACTGCAGCTGGGCACGCTCACCAGGCGCATGGAAAACACGACAGACTGAGTGGCCGCCGCTTTGTAGGGATAATCCCCCACCATGAGCGGCAACACCTTCGGAACTCTCTTCGCGGTCACCAATTTCGGCGAGTCGCACGGCCCGGCCATCGGCTGCGTCATCGACGGCTGCCCCCCGGGCATGGCACTGAGCGAGGCCGACATCCAGGGCGACCTCGACCGCCGCCGTCCCGGCACCAGCCGCCACGTCACCCAGCGCAACGAGCCCGACGCGGTGCAGATCCTTTCCGGCGTCTACGAAGGCAAGACCACCGGCACCCCGATTGCGCTGCTGATCCAGAACACCGACCAGCGCAGCAAGGACTACGGCCAGATCGCCCAGCAGTTCCGCCCCGGCCACGCCGACTTCACCTACTGGAAGAAATACGGCATCCGCGACCCGCGCGGTGGCGGGCGCTCTTCGGCGCGGCTCACGGCGCCCATGGTGGCCGCGGGCGCGGTCGCCAAGAAGTGGCTGGCCGAAAAATACGGCATGGTGTTTCGCGGCTGCATGACGCAGATCGGCGAGATCGCCATTCCGTTCGAGAGCTGGGACCACGTGCCCAACAACCCCTTCTTCGCCCCGATGGCCGACGTGAGCGAGCTCGAGGCCTACATGGACCGCCTGCGCAAGGCCGGCGATTCCTGCGGCGCGCGCATCCGCGTGACGGCCAGCAACGTGCCCATCGGCCTGGGCGAGCCGCTGTTCGACAAGCTCGACGCCGAGATCGCCTACGCGATGATGGGCATCAACGCCGTGAAGGCGGTGGAGATCGGCGCCGGCTTCGACAGCATCACGCAGCGCGGCACCACGCACGGCGACTCGATCACGCCCACCGGCTTCGTCACCAACAACGCGGGCGGCATCCTCGGGGGCATCAGCTCGGGCCAGGACCTCGAGGTGAGCATTGCCATCAAGCCCACCAGCTCGATCATCAGCCCGCGCCAGTCCATCGACATCCACAACAACCCGGTCGAGGTGGTCACCAAGGGCCGCCACGATCCGTGCGTCGGCATCCGCGCGACGCCCATCGCCGAGGCCATGCTCGCGCTCGTGGTCATGGAGCACGTGCTGCGCAACCGCGCGCAGTGCGGTGATGTGCAAACGCAAGCCGAGAAGACCGAAGCCGCGTCGCCACAGGCGTCCTTTCTCTAGTGTCCCCCGCGCCGCCCGTGGCCGCCGGGCGCGGCCACCTGCTGGCGTTCGCTGGTCTGTCGGCCAGCTATTTCGCGCACATCGGTTTCTTCAACCCCTATCTGCCGCTGTGGCTCAAGGACCTGGGGCTGCCGATCTTCACGATCAGCCTGCTGGCCTCGGTGCAGTCGATCACGCGCGTGTTCGCGCCCTATGCCTGGGGCGCGCTAAGCGACCACACGGGGCAGCGCGTGAAGCTGCTGCGCTTCAGCGCCGCGGTGGCGCTCGCCAGCTCGTTCGGACTCTGGTGGCATGGCGGCGCCTGGTGGCTGGCGCTGGTGCTGCTGGTGATGTTCACCCACACCAGCTCGATGATGTCGCTCACCGAGGCCGCCATGGCGCAGCTGGTGGCGGGCGACTGGGGGCGCTACGGGCGCATCCGGCTCTGCGGCTCGGCCGGCTTCCTGGTGACCGTGTTCTTTGCGGGCGAGTGGTTCGAGCACTTCGGCATGAAGCACTTTCCGGCCTGGGCCGCGGGCACGCTGGCCATCGTGCTGATCGCGACCATGAAGTTGCCCGACATCCGCGAGCCGGTGGCGGCGCATGACGCGGTCAAGGAGCCGATCGGACCGGTGCTGCGCATTCCGGCGGTGCGGTGGTTCTTCGCATCGCTGTTCTTCCAGGTGATGTCGCACTTCTCGGTCTACGCTTTTTTCTCGCTGTACCTCGATTCGCTGGGCTACGGCAAGAGCGTCATCGGCCTGCTGTGGGCGCTGTCGGTGGTGGCCGAGATCGTCTGGTTCTTCCTGCAGGGGCGGCTCATCGGCCTCTTGTCGATGCCGCGCTGGATGCTGGTGTGCGGCATTGCCGCCGTGGCGCGGCTGGGCCTCACCGCGGGGCTGGGCGGCTCGATTGCGGCGCTCGTCGTCGCGCAATGGCTGCATGCGCTGAGCTTCGCGGCGCACCACACGACCTGCATCGCCGTGGTGTCGCGCCGCTTTCCCGGCCGGCTGCGCGGGCGGGGGCAGGCGCTCTTCACGGTGATCGGCTACGGGTTCGGCGGTGTGCTGGGCGTGCTGCTCGGCGGTGCGGTGGCGCAGGAACTGGGCTACCGCACCATGTTTGCGCTGGCGGCCGTGCTGGCGGCGGTGGGGAGCTTGTGTGCGTGGCGGGTGATGAGATTGGAGCGGGTGGGCAAGGCCTAGCTTCTCGCGGCCGGCGCGCGGAGATCGCGCGACAAACAAAGTGTCACGGGCCCTAAATGCCCGCGTCATCGGGCTTGCCTACGCTGCGCGCTTTCCAACGCTTTGCCATTCCCATGTCTGTGTCCGACGATCCGCGCGGTGCGCGCACTCCGAGCCATCCTTCCCTGCCCGAATCCCATGGCGAACCGGCGACCCCGCCGCGCCGCCAGGTCCTCAAGCTCGGCGCATCCCTGCTGGCCGTCGGCGGCAGCGGTGCCATGCTGGCCGCCTGCGGCGGCGGAGGAGGCGGCGGTGCGCCCGGCTTCGGACCGTTGCCGGCCCCTGCACCTGCTCCGGCGCCTGCACCACCACCGCCCGCGGCGCCGGCCGATACCAAGGTCTCCAGCTTCGCGCTCGCCGTGATGCCCGACACCCAGTTCTATGCGCGCTATGCCACGGCCGCCGAGAACGATCAATACGACAAGCGCTTCGGCAGCGCACCCTTCGCCGCCCAGACGAAATGGATCGCAGCCAATGCCAAGGCGCTGAACATCCCCTTCACCATCCACCTCGGCGACGTGGTCGACCAGGTCGGCAAGCCCGACCAGTGGAAGGTGGCCGATGCCGCGATGAAGGTGCTCGAAGACGCCAGGCTGCCCTACAGCGTGCTCGCCGGCAACCACGACGTGCTGAACGACGTGGACTACAGCGTCGACCCGAACAGCGGCACCGATGCGACCCGCATCCTTGCCAACGAGCCCTACCTGCAATGGTTCGGCACCGAGCGCGCCAAGAAGCAGGCGACCTTCGGTGCGCGCGACGCCAGCGGCTTCCACGAATACCACGTGTTCGAGGCGCAGGGCCAGAAGTTCATGGTGCTGTCGCTGTCGTGGCGCATCTCGGATGCCGGCATTGCCTGGGCGCGCCAGGTGATCGCGAAGAACCCCACGCTGCCGGTGATCCTGGTCAACCACCAACTGCTCAACATCGCTGCCGACGGCACCAGCCCGCTCGAGACCGACTACGGCAGGATGCTGTGGGAGAAGCTGATCCGCGACAACGACCAGATCTTCATGACGCTCAACGGCCATCACCACGGCGCTGCGCACCTCACGAAGACCAACGATTTCGGCCATCAGGTCGAGGAGATGGTGGTCGACTACCAGATGGCCTACCAGGGCGGCAACGGCCTGATGCGCCTCTATGAATTCGACCTGACCCGCAAGCAGATCAAGGTGCTGTCGTTCTCGCCCTGGGTGCCGCAGAAGCCGGCCGCCACGCTGACGTCCTTCGACCAGGCCGTGCTCGCCACGCCCAACGAGGCCTTCACCATCGAGATGGACTTTGCGCAGCGTTTCGCGGGCTTCAACAAGGGCTTCGGCATGGGCAGCGCCACCATCGATGGTTCGCTGGTCGACCAGGCCAGGGCCCTGATCCTCGCGAACTACACCGAGCCCGAGGTGCTCGCACAGCGGCCGGCCTCGAATCCGGACGACTATCCCAAGGTTGCGAACACGCTCGCGCACTGGCGCTTCTTCGGCGGCGCTGCCAACCAGCCGGTGCTGCCTGGGACCGTCATTGCGGATGTGGCCGGCGCCAATCCACTGCACCGCGACGCGCTGAACCAGGGCGGCATCCAGGGCGCGGCGGACGGCGACATCGTCTGGACCGACGACCGCCACCATCTCTCGGCGGCGCCGGGCTCGGTGCGCTTCCTGAACACCGACAAGAAGCTGCCGCGCCTGAGCTACTTCCTGACCGAGGCAGCGGCACCGATCAACGGCCAGACGCTGGACAACGGCTACACCGTCGAGGCCTTCGTGAAGATCGACAAGAGCTGGACCAGCGACAAGCACGCGTGGATGAACATCATGACGCGCGACGGCCGGCGCGGCGACCTTGCCGACTACCAGGGCGGAGACCCGGAAGCGCCGCCGATGCTGTTCGCGATCTCGAGCCTGCGCGAAGTGCAGTGGGAAGTGGTGCCGAGCGCGGCCGGCGCGCGCTCTCCCAAGACCAACTGGTCCGGCGAGGTGATTGCCGACCGCTGGGTGCATATCGCCATCGTCAGCGACCCGGTGTCGCACGACACCACGATGTATGTCGAAGGTGCGCCGGTGCTGCGCAACATCGGCAACGCACCCGGACTGGCCACGCTCTCGGCCAGTTCGCCCTGGGTGGTGGGCGGCGGCTCATGGGACGGCGCCCGCGTCGACGGCTTCTTCGGCAACATCGGGGAAGTGCGCGTGGTGGGCGCTGCGCTGGCGCCTGGGCAGTGGTTGACAGCGCGCGCGGGCTGAGCAGGAGTAGATAAAGGCGGGGGCTGCTGCTTCCGTCCCGCCTTTTCGGGTTTCCTGTGCGCGCCGCCCATCGCCGAGGCCATGCGACTGGACGATGTTTGCGCTGGCGTTCATGCAAAAGAAAGCCGCGTTGCACCGCAAATGCGGCGCAACGCGGCGTGCGCGAATGTGAACGGCGCCAGCAACAAGTGCCGGCGCCGCACGATCAGGGCACCAGTCCGATCTGGAGATAGCCGCTGGCCGGGTTGCTGCGTGCACCCACGACGACCGATAGCGTGCCGTCCTGGACCGCGAAATAGCGGTCGGTGCCTGCACTATTGATGAGTTTCAGCGCCGGAATCGAGGCGCTCGCCGCATTGAGGCCATAACTCACGTTGGAGACGGTGCCATCGGCCTTGGTCAGCGCTGCGGTATAGGTCGTCGCGTCGAAGCCGAAGGTGCCCCAGGTGCCGTTGTTGTCTCCACCGCGTGCCGTGGTGTTGAGCCACGTCGGCGAATCGATCAGGCCGATGCGGAAGATCGAGTCGTTAGGCGCGACGGAATTGATGCCCGCCGAGAGGTAGACATTCTTTCCGCCCACGAGGATGACCGAGAAAGCACCCCTGTCGTTCGCGTTGGTCACGTTCACCGTGCTCCATGATCCGGCGGACGAGCCAGCCGAAATGCTGTAGGTTGCGATCGAGGCCGGTGGGCAGGCTGCAATGGAGGTGATGCCGACTTCATTGCACAGCAGCAGCGACGTGCCACCTCCAGTCACTTGAACCTGGCGGATCTGCGAATCGAGCACACCGGGCCGCAGGTTGATGCCGAGGCGGTTGTAGACCCCATCGAGTGCGCTTTGCGTCGTCACCGTGGCGCGGGCCCCAATGAACGGCTGGACGGCGTAGCTCCCCGGAACCTGTGCCACCTGGAACGGGAACGAGCCCACCACGGTGTCCGCGGCCAGCCGGAACCGGCTGTTGTTTGCCGCCGCCGTATTGCGCGAGCTCTTGAAGACATAGCTTCCCGGCTGCGAAGCATCGGCGCTGAACGAGTCCGATGCGGCGACGCCGGTTTCATCGGTCATCACGTACGACATCGTGTCGAAGTTGAGCGCGAGCGTCTGCTGGCTGCCGTTCGTTGCGAACACCTTGTAAGACAGGTTCCGGGCATCGCCTGCGGCAACGTTGAAGACCGTGTCCTTGGTCAGGGCTGCATTGGATGTCGCCTTGGCGCTGACGGTGAACAAGCTTGCGGAATTGGTGTTGTTCGCAATCTGCGCCGACCACTTGGTGCTGGAAATGTCCGGGTTGCGCAGGCTCACGGAGCCGGCGGGGTCGGACGTGCTGGTCCAGTCGGATCCCAGGTTGGGGGTGACGGTGATCACATCGCCCGGCTTGACGGAATACTTGCCGTCTCCATTGGCCATTGCCGAACTGCCATTGACCTGAACGGTCACGCTCAATGTCGCGGCGGGCAGGATCGGAAATGGCACGCCGCCGCCTCCGCCACCACCCCCGCCTCCGCATCCCCCCAACGCCCCGACCAAAGCGGCCGCGGCGGAAATATAAAACCATTTCATTACGTTTTTTCCATTTTTGATTGAAGTCGCTGCCTGTCGGGAGACAGGCCACTCGACGCTTTGATCGTAAATGAATACATGAAAATGTAAGAATTTATGAGCACCGGGATATCCCGAGTGTTGTCCTTCCGCCTCGGTTTCCTGGATAGCCGAAATGAAGGACGTAGGGCCCCGACCGGTGTTCGGCTCATGGAGCCCACAAGTCAATTATTTTTTATGGCGCTTACGATAAAGAAATATATAAATAATTAAAATATGATTTAAGGTTTAGTGAATTTCAAATTGAAATAAAGAATATTATTAATTTGTATTGCCTCGGCCCTCGGTCGAAGCGCCTTCAGGACCTTCCAATCGAAAACGTGTGCGAGATCACCTCGTGAGGGCCAAGGAGGGCTCGACGCGAACTTGCACCTCCTCGGGTTTTCGATAACTAAAACCACTTGATTTAGTCGCTTCGCTCGCCGATAGTCTCCCTGCGTCCGGCCGCCGCGCTCCTTCCACACAAGGGCCGTTGCCGGTTATCCAGCCCTGCGGGCGCTCGCCGCCCGCCAACGAACGTACGGAGACAAACCATGTTCAGCTCCCGCTCCATCCTGGCCATGGCGGCCATGTCCCTGGCCGCATCGTCCGCCGCCTTCGCCGCCGACCAGCCCGTCATCGGCCTGGTCACCAAGACCGAGACCAACCCCTTTTTCGTCAAGATGAAGGAGGGCGCGCAGGAAGAGGCCAAGAAGCTCGGCGCCAAGCTGCTCTCGGGCTCGGGCAAGGCCGACGGCGACAACGCGGGCCAGATCACCGCCATGGAAAACATGATCGCCGCGGGCGCCAAGACCATCCTGATCACGCCGAGCGATGCCAAGGCCATCGTGCCGGCCATCAAGAAGGCGCGCGACAAGGGCGTGATGGTGATCGCGCTCGACAGCCCGGCCGATCCGCCGGATGCGACCGATGCGCTCTTCGCCACCAACAACTACACGGCTGGCGTGCTGATCGGCGAATACGCCAAGGCCGCGATGGCCGGCAAGCCGCCGAAGATCGTCGCGCTCGACCTGCTGCCGGGCCACCCGGTGGGCGCGCAGCGGCACAACGGCTTCATGAAGGGCTTCGGCCTGCCGGCCAACGATGCCAAGTCGAACGAGCTGTCGAAGGCGCCCGAGATCGTCTGCATGGCCGACAGCTTCGGCGACCAGGCCAAGGCGCAGACGGCGATGGAAAACTGCCTGCAGAAGGCGCCCGAAGTGAACCTGGTCTACACCATCAACGAACCCGCCGCGGCCGGTGCCTACAACGCGCTCAAGCGCGCGGGCAAGGAGAAGGGCGTGCTGATCGTCTCGGTGGACGGCGGCTGCCAGGGCATCAAGGACACCAACGCCGGCATCATCGCCGCCACCTCGCAGCAGTACCCGCTCAAGATGGCCGCGATGGGCGTGGCCGCGGGGGTGGAGTTTGCCAAGACGGGCAAGAAGGCCTCGGGCTACGTCGACACGGGCGTGACCCTGATCGCGGGCAAGAGCGTGGCCGGCGTCGACAGCAAGGACACCAAGACCGGCGCCGAGCTGTGCTGGGGCAAGAAGTAATCCGGCCCGGAGCATCCTGATGGCGAAATCTCCAACGCACCACATTCCGTGGGGCGCCCTGGGGCCGTGGCTGGCCCTGCTTGGCGCGTGCATCTTCTTTGCGACCCAGTCCGACCGTTTTCTGACGGGGGACAATCTCTCGCTGATCCTGCAGCAGGTGATGGTGGTCGGAGTGATCGCCATCGGCCAGACGCTGATCATTCTCACGGCGGGCATCGACCTGTCGTGCGGCATGGTGATGGCGCTGGGCGGCATCATCATGAGCAAGTTCGCGACCGAGCTCGGCCTGCCGGTGCCGGTGGCCATTCTGTGCGGCGTGGGCGTGACGACGCTGTTCGGGCTGGTCAACGGCCTGCTGGTCACGCGCATCAAGCTGCCGCCCTTCATCGTGACCCTGGGCACGCTGAATATCGCGTTCGCGATCACGCAGCTGTATTCGTCCTCGCAGACCATCACCGACCTGCCCGCCGGCCTCACGGGGCTGGGCACCACCTTCGCCGTTGGCGGCGCCGCGGTGGCTTGGGGTGCGGTGCTGATGCTGGTGCTCTATGCGTTCGCGTGGTTCGTGCTGCGCGAGACGGCGGCGGGGCGGCACATCTACGCGGTGGGCAACAACGCCGAGGCCACGCGCCTGGTGGGCATTCCGACGCAGCGCGTGCTGCTGGGCGTTTACGTGGCGGCGGGTGCGCTCTACGGCATCGCCTCGCTGCTGTCGGTGGCGCGCACCGGCGTGGGCGACCCGAACGCGGGGCAGACCGAGAACCTCGACGCCATCACGGCCGTGGTGCTCGGCGGCACCAGCCTGTTCGGCGGCCGCGGCGTGGTGCTGGGCTCGCTGATCGGCGTGCTGATTGTGGGCGTGTTCCGCAACGGGCTCACGCTGATGGGCGTGTCGTCGATCTACCAGGTGCTGGTGACGGGCGTGCTCGTGATTCTGGCGGTGGCGGCAGACCAGCTGTCGCGCCGGGGAGCCCGCTGATGAACACCGTCGCAAACCCGAAGATCGTGATGCAGGCGCGGGGCCTGGTGAAGCGCTACGGCCAGGTCACGGCGCTCGACGGTGTCGACTTCGAACTGCGCGAAGGAGAAATCCTCGCGGTGATCGGCGACAACGGCGCGGGCAAGTCGTCGCTGATCAAGGCGCTGTCGGGCGCCACCGTTCCCGACGAGGGCGAGATCCTGCTCGACGGCGCGCCGGTGCACTTTCGCAATCCGCTCGATGCACGGCGCGCGGGCATCGAGACGGTCTACCAGGACCTGGCCGTGGCACCCGCCATGACGATCTACGAGAACCTCTTTCTCGGCCGCGAACTGCGCCGCCCCGGCTTTTTGGGCAATGTGCTGCGCATGCTCGACAAGAAGAAGATGCTGCACGAGAGCGCGGCCCGCATGGCAGACCTGAAGGTCGGCATCCAGTCGATGACGCAGGCGGTGGAAACGCTCTCGGGCGGCCAGCGCCAGTGCGTGGCGGTGGCGCGCAGCGCGGCCTTCGCACGGCACGTGGTCATCATGGACGAGCCGACCGCAGCGCTTGGCGTAAAGGAGGGCAACATGGTGCTGGAGCTGATCCGCCGCGTGCGCGACCGCGGCCTGCCGGTGGTGCTCATCAGCCACAACATGCCGCATGTGTTCGAGGTGGCCGACCGCATCCACGTGGCGCGGCTGGGAAAGCGCGCGGCGGTGCTCAACCCGAAGAAGATCAGCATGAGTGACACGGTGGCCGTGATGACCGGCGCCATGACCGCCGACCAGCTGCCCGCGGAGGCGCATGCCTGATGCACAAGCCCCTGCGCGCTCGCCCGACCTGCTGCGGCCCCGCGGGTCCAACCAGGTCGGCATGCGCCAGTTCAACGAGCGCACGGTGCTGCAGGCGCTGCGCGTTCACACCAGCCTGCCCAAGGCCGACCTCGCGCGGCTCACGGGGCTGAGCGCGCAGACCATCGGGCTCATCACCGCGCGGCTCGAGGAAGACGGGCTCATCGTCAAGCAGGGCCGCGTGCGCGGCCGCATCGGGCAGCCTTCGGTGCCGCTTGCCTTGAACCCGGACGGGGCCTTTGCCATCGGCATCAAGGTGGGCCGGCGCGGCGCCGAATGGCTCTTGATCGACTTCACCGCGAAGGTGCGCGAGCGGCATGCGATCAGCTACGACTTTCCCGATGCGGGCGAGCTGCTGCCCGCCATCGCGCAGCACATCCACCGGCTGCGCGATGGCCTCGGGTCGCTGGCCGCGCGCAACGTGGGCGCGGGGCTGGCCGCGCCGTTCCAGCTTGGCGGCTGGCACCGCACGCTGGGCCTGTCGAAGGCGCAGGCCGACCTGTGGAACCAGATGGACCTGGCGGCCGAGGTGCGCGCGCGCACCGAGGTGCCCGTGAGCTTTGCGCGCGACACCGTGGCGGCCTGCGTGGCCGAACTGGTGGGCGGGCGTGGCCATGACCTGAAGAGCTTTCTCTATATCTTCGTCGACACCTTCGTGGGCGGCGGGCTGGTCATCAATTCGCACCTGCACACCGGCGCGCACGGCAACGCGGGCGCGCTGGCTTCGCTGCCGATGCAGCCGGTGCAGGCTGGTGCGGGCGGGGCGCTGCCGCCGCAGGTGATGGCCGAGGCCTCGCTGTGGGAACTGGAACAGCGGCTGCAGGCCCAGGGCCTGGATACCACCGCGGCCTACGACGACCGCGCGCTGCAGGCGCCCTTTGCCGCCGCCACGCAGGCCTGGCTCGGCTCCGCATCGCTGGCGCTGGCGCATGCCATCGTGAGCAGCACGGCGGTGCTCGACCTGGCGGACGTGGTGATGGACGGCTCGATGTCGCGCTCGCTGCTGCAAGCCTTGCTCGAGCAGACCCGTGCCGCGCTGGCCCGGTGCAACTGGGAGGGCTTGTGGGCGCCGCAGCTGCATGGGGGCCGGGTGGGTGCACAGGCGTGTGCGCTGGGCGGCGCGATGCTGCCGCTGCACGCCAACTTCGCACCGGACCACGATGTGTTCCTGAAGGCGGCCTGAGGCGCGGCTCCGGTCCGCTTCTGAATCACACCGCCTATAGCCGCGCCGCTGCTGCGTGCAGGTTGCGTGGCAATCGCAGCGTGCTTGCGCGTGCGCCTTCGGGGCAGGGCCCATCGGAATAGAGGGCGTCGCCCTCGGGCATGACACACTTTTGCACTTCGACGAAGGCGGGCGGCTCTGCGGGAGCGACCGTCGGGCTTTCGATGACGGCGTTCACGAGCGGCGCGCGAAAAGGCACCGGCGGGGTAGACGCTTCCCTGGCCGGCACCGGAGGCTCGACATGGGCCGGCATGGTCGCTGCCGGCAAGGCCGGCGCGCGCGCGGTGCTTTCGTGCACCAGGTCTTTCAAGGCCACATAGAAAAGGGATGTCGCCAGCAGCGCCACGGCCAGGCAAGGCGCCCAGTACCGTTGCGAGCCGGATCGGCGCGCAGCACCCGGGTGCCTGGACGGGTCGATCGTGTGTTCCGGGCTCATGGCTGAAGCTCCTTGGTTGTCTTCAGCCGTTCTTACCGGCGTCTGTCGGGCGCTGCTGTAGGCCTGCGCCATGTGGCGCTACGGAATCCGCCGCGTCGATGCCGTGGAAAGGACCGCTGCGGGGCTTCGCTCACCGGGGTTCTTCAGGGCTTCCAGCGGCGCAGTCCGAGTTCGTCCGCGAGCGCCCGGTAGGCCTGGATGCGGGCCTGCACGTAGTCGTCGAGCGCGGCGCCGGTCAGTGCGAAAGGATAGAGGCCATGCCGTTCGCGCAGCGCCGCATAGCCGGGCGCGGCCGTGGCTTCGGCGAACGCGGCGGTCCATGCGCGCACCACGGCATCGGGCACGTTCGCGCTCAGGTACAGGCCGCGCACGGTCGGCCAGACGATGTCCACGCGTTGCTCGCGCGCGGTCGGCACACCGTCGAGCGCACCGCCCAGCCGCGCCTGCGAGAGCACGGCCAGCAGCCGCACCGCTGCGCCGCCCGCGATGGCCTGCAGCGCCTCGGCGGCGTCGCCGGGGAACGCATCGACGTGCCTGCCCTGCAGCGCGCCCAGCGCGTCGCCGCCGCCTTCGAAGGACACGAAGCGCATGGCGCGGTGGTCGCGGCCGGCGGCGCGCACCAGCAGCGCGGCCTTCACCCAATCCTGGCTGCCGACCGTACCGCCCGCGCCAAAGGCCACGCGCGAGGGGTCCTGGCGCAGTGCGGCCATCAGGTCCTGCAACTGCCTGTAGGGCGAGTCGCGGTGCACGGCGATCACGCCGTAGTCGGTGCCGAGCGCGGCAATCCAGCGCACGGCCGAGGGCGCATGCGGACCGAAGCGGCCCTGCGCGAGGTTGAGCAGCGAGCCGCTGGAGAACGCCACCAGCGTGCCCGGCCCGCCGAGCCGACCGGTGGCGATGCGGTCGAAGGCCACCGCGCCGATGCCGCCCGGCAGGTAGCGCAGGCCGAGCGGCGGCCGCGCGGAGCGCACGGCCTGCAGCGCATCGCGCGCCAGCGCGCAGGTCAGGTCGAAGCCGCCGCCGGCCTTGGCCGGGATCACGCATTCGGCCGCGGCCAACGACGGATCGGTGGTGCTCTGCGCCATGGCCGTGCGGGCGATGCCGGGCATCAGCAGCGCAGACAGCGCGCTGAGCGCATGGCGGCGGGTGGCGAAAGGAATCGGCATGGAAGCGTTGGGCGGCGCGGCGTTTCGGCTAGCTGGCCGCCGGACGGGGCCACCAGATGATCGCATGCAGCCCGGTGCCGGACTCGCGTGCCTCGAGCCGCAACTCCCCGCGGTGCCGCTGCGCGATGGAGCGCGCAATGGCCAGGCCGAGCCCGAAGCCGCCCTTGCCCGCGCGGGCCCCGCGGCGAAAGCGCTGGCCCAGCGCGGTGCGCTCCTCATTGCTCAGGCCGGGGCCGTCGTCCTCGACGTTGAGGCTCCAGCCCGCCGCATCGCCCGCCGCGAAGAGGGTGATCGTGCCTTCGGCCGGCGTGTAGGCGATGGCGTTCGCCACGAGGTTGCTCAATGCTTCGCGCAGCAGTGCCCGGTCGGCCACCGCGAAGAACTCGGCCGCGGGCGCATGGATGCCAAGGTCGATGCGCTTGGCACGCGCGAGCGGCAGCAGGTCGACCGCCACTTCGCGCAGCAGCGCCGCCAGGTCGAACTCGGCGGGCTCCACCGCCACCGTGTCGCTGCGGCCCAGTGCCAGCAGCTGCTGCGCGCTGCGCGTCGCGCGCCCGATCTCGGTGCCGAGCGCGTCGAGCGCGGCCTGCACCTGCGCCGGGTCTTCCTCGCGCCTGGCGTAGTCGGCCTGCATCTGCAGCGTGGTGAGGTGCGTGCGCAGCTGGTGGGACGCATCGTCGAGAAACTGGCGCTGCTGCGCCGCCAGTTCCTGCGTGCGCGACCTCTGCTGGTTGACGGCGGCGACCAGCGGGCGCACTTCCGCGGGCAGGTCTGCGTCCGCGATGCGGGTCAGGTCGTCGGGCGCGCGGGCCTGCACCTCGCGTGCGAGCCGCGACAGCGGCCGCAACGCCGCGGCCAGCGCCAACGAGGTGCTGCACAGCAGCAGTGCGAGCACCAGTCCGTCGCGCAGCGCGGCGCTGCGGACAAAGCGCGCGCTGAACTCCTGCCGCGAGCGCGTGCTCTCGCCCACCTGGATCAGCACGCTGCGCCCGGTGCTGCCGGCCGGCGCGCGGTCGAGGTCGCGCCGGTAGGCCGCAAGCCGCACGGACTCGCCGAAATAGCTTGCGTCGTAGAAGGCCGGCACGCCCGTGCGCAGCTCGGCGGGCGGCGCGGGCAGGTCGGCACTGCCGAGTTCGACCAGGCCGTCGGAGGTCGCCACGCGAAAGAACACCTGGCCGCTGGCCGTGAGCTCGAAGAACTCGAACATCGTGTAGGGCAGTTCGACCGAGAGGCCTCCCGAGGCCGTGGAGATGTTCGCGTCGATCGACTTGAGCGCGCCGAGCAGCGAGCGGTCGTAGGCCGCGTTGGCGGCGGCCAGCGCGTCGTGCCGCGTCATCCACAGCTCGATGCCGGTCACCAGCAGCAGGGCGGGGAACAGCAGCAGCGCGAGCCGCCGCCACAGGCTCGCGCGCCGCAGGCGCTGTGCGAATGGGCGCGGCGCACTCACTCAGTCGGCTTCCAGCACGTAGCCCAGGCCGCGCAGCGTGACGATGCGTACCCCGCTGCCGTCGAGCCGCTTGCGCAGCCGGTAGACCAGCACCTCGACCGCTTCGAGGTGCACCCCCTCGTCGTCGGAGAACACACGGTCGAGGATCTGCTGCTTGGACAGCGGCTCGCCGCTGCGCTGCACCAGCACGCGCAGCACCGCCTGTTCGCGCGGCGACAGTGCCAGCGCTTCGCCGCCCAGCACGAACTGCCGGCGCGCGCCGTCGTACGCGAGCGGCCCGCAGGCCAGGCGCGGATGCTCCACGCCGCGCGCGCGGCGCACCAGCGCATGCAGCCGCGCCTCGAGTTCGGCCAGCGCGAAGGGCTTGGCCAGGAAGTCGTCGGCGCCCGCATTGAGCGAGGCCACGCGCTCGTTGAGCGAATCGCGCGCAGTGAGGATCAGCGCGGGCAGCCGCTGGTCGCGCTCGCGCAGCCGCTGCAGCACTGTGTGGCCGTCCATGCCCGGCAGGCCGAGGTCGAGCACCAGCGCATCGTGGTCGCGCTGCTGCAGCGCGCGGTCGGCGAGCCGGCCGTCGTCCACCCATTCGACCTGGATGCCCGCATGCTCCAGCGCCTTGCACAGCCAGGTGCCCAGGGTGTGTTCGTCTTCGGCCAGCAGGATGCGCATGGCGCGATGCTAGGGGCTGCGGCGTCAGTCGGGCTTGATGTTGGCCCTTGCAATCACCTTCTGCCAGCGCGACTGCTCGGCCACGATGAACTGCGCGAACTGCTCGGGCGTGCCGCCGACGGCCTCGGCCGCATCGGCCGTGAGCCGCTGCATCGAATCGGGCGACTTCACGGCCTTCATCGTTTCGGCCGAGAGCCTGGCCAGCTGCGCGGGCTCGATGCTGGCCGGCGCGAGCATGCCGTACCACTGGGTCATCTCGAAGCCCGGAAAGCCCTGCTCGGCCACCGTGGCCACGTCGGGCAGCTGCGCCAGGCGCCTGGCCGAGCCGGTGGCAATGCAGCGCACCTTGCCGGTCTTGATGAACGGGAGGATTGCCGCGGCGCCGATGGCCGAGGCATCGAGCCGGCCAGAGAGCAGGTCGGTCACCATCGGCCCGGTGCCGCGGTAAGGGACGTGCAGCATGAACACGCCGGCGGTCATCTTCAGGTATTCGAAGGCCAGGTGGCCTGCGCTGCCGTTGCCCGCGGAGCCGTAGCTCAGCTTGCCGGGATTCGACTTGGCGTAGGCGATGAACTCCTTGAGGTTCTTGGCCGGCACGTCGGGATGCACCACGTAGAGGCTGGGCACCTTGGCCAGCAGGCTCACGGGCTTGAAGTCCTTGTTCGCGTCGTAGGGCAGCTTGGCGAAGATGTACGGGTTGACCGCCAGCGTGCCGATGTGGCCGAGGATCAGCGTGTGCTGGTCGGTGCTGCGCGCCACCTCGCTCATCGCGATGTTGCCGGCCGCGCCCGGCTTGTTGTCGACGAAGACGCTCTGGCCCAGCGTGCGCGAAAGCTCGGCGGCGGTGGAGCGCGCGACGATCTCCGAGCTGCCGCCCGGCGCAAAGGGCACGACGAAGCGCACCGACTTGCTGGGCCAGCCGGCCTGCGCCGAGGCCAGCGAAGGCAGCAGGCCGCCCAGGGCCAGGGCGCCGCCGCCCTGCAGCCACTGGCGGCGCGTGGACTGCGGGTCGTTCGGGAAGTCATTGGACATGATGCTTGTCTCCATCGCTCGTGTGAAAGAAAGCCCGCATCCTGCCGCAGGGATGCTGTCGGAAAGCTGTCGGTCAGATCAGGTTGCGCATCGCCTGCGCGGTTTCACGCAGCACCGGCAGCACGCGCGCCACCGCGTCCTCGGAGCTTTCGTGGCCCATCGGCATGGTGATGTTGAGCGCGCCCACCAGGGTGCCGTGCCGGTCGCGCAGCGGCACCGCAATGCCGCGCGAATTGAGGTCGAGCTGCTGCTCCGACAGCGCCCAGCCCTGGGCGCGGATGCGTGCGAGCTCCAGCTTCATGCGCTCCATGCTCGCGATGGTGTGCGAGGTGAACACCTGCAGCTGCCGCGTGGCGAGCCATTCGGACAGCTCGGCGTCGCCGCGCAGCGCGAGCATCAGCATGCCCGCGGCCGTGACCTGCGCCGGCACCCGCGCGCCCAGCACGTAGCCGGTGCTCATGCTGCGATTGGGGCCGTTGCGCGCGATGTAGACCACCTCGTCGCCGTCCATCACGCTCAGGTAGGCGATCTCGCTGGTGCCGGCGGCCACGCGCTGCAGGAAGGGCTGGACGATGCGCGGCAGCCGGGCCGAGTCGAGGTACGACTGGCCCAGCCGCAGCACGCGCGGCGTGAGCCAGAACAGCTTGCCGTCGCTCGCCACATAGCCCATGTGCTGCAGCGTCAGCAGGTAGCGGCGCGCGGCCGTGCGCGTCATGCCGGTGCGTTCGCCGGCCTGGCTGGCGGTGAGGCGCGGATGGGCATCGTCGAAGGCTTCGATGATGCTCACGCCGCGTTCCAGCCCGGCGATCCAGTCGCGCTTGTCGAGGCCGGCGGGCGCTGGAGATGGATCGGTGGCATCGGTGCTCATGGCCCGAAGTGTGCCGTGCAGCGGGCGGCGCGGCGGCCCGGCCGGATCAGGACAAACCCTGTTTATGTACGATCATCGAACGAATAAGGACGATTGTCGATCGATCGTGGCTTGATTCCTGAGCGAAATCCACAGCGAGGTGGCTAAAGTTCGCCTTGGCAGTGGCCCTGGAGCGATTGCCGTACAAAAAGAGGCAAGACATGACCACCTCCATCAGCGGCAGCACCCTGGCGTACCTGATTCCCGGCGACCCTGTGCGCAACGTGCGCCTGCCCCGGATGTTCAACGCCGCCTTCGAGCGCTTCGGCATCGACGCCGTGCTGGTGCCCGTGCAGGTGCCGCTGCGCGATTTCGCGGTGTTCTTCAAGTCGGCATTCCTCGCGCGCAACGTGCGCGGCATGGTGATTGCGCCGCCGCACAAGCCGCTGGCGGTCGACCTGCTCGATGGCTGCGGCCTGTTCGGCCGGGTGGCGGGCTCGGTCAACGTGGTGCGCCGCATCGAGAACAGCGAGCTGGAGGGCGACCTGTTCGACGGCGAAGGCCTGCTGGGCGCGCTGGACCACTTCAAAATTCCGTTCCGCGGCAAGCGGGTGCTGATCCTGGGCGCCGGCGTGAGCGCCGCGGCCATCGGCGTGGCGCTGGCCGAAGGCGGCACGGTCGATGGCGCCGAGCACATCGCCTTCTACGACACCTCGGCCGGCAGGGCGGCCGGCGTGGCGGCCAAGCTCGACGCCTTCTTCGATGCCAACGTAGTGGCGGTCGACAGCAATGCGCCCGAAGGCTACGACCTCGTCATCAATGCCACGCCGCTGGGCCTGGACGAGGCCGACGCGCTGCCCGTCGATGTCGCGCGCATGGATCCCCATGCCGCGCTGTTCGACATTCTGCTGCGCAACCAGCCGACGCCGCTGGTGCGCGCGGCACGCGCGCGCGGCCTCAATGCGCAGGCCGGCTTCGAGATGCTGATCCAGCAGATGCCGCACTACTTCGGGTACTTCGGCCACAAGGATGCGGCCGAAGCGCTGCGCAAGGACTCGGATTTCCTGCGCGAACTGATCTATCCGGCCGCCATGGCCGCGGAGATTGCAGCCCCCTTGCGCTATCACTCCGACAACGTCGCCTGAAAGCGCGAGCCCGACAGAACCGATCAGAACAATTTCAACAGGAGGCAAACAATGACAAGGATCTTCTCGTGGTACTGCCGGGGGCTCGAAGGGCTCATGGCGCTGATGCTGGCCCTCATGGTGGCCATGGTGTTCGGCAACGTCGTGCTGCGCTACGGCTTCAATTCGGGCATCACCGTGTCGGAGGAAGTGTCGCGCTGGCTCTTCGTCTGGATGACCTTTCTCGGCGCCATCGTCGCGGTGCGCGAGCACGGCCACCTGGGCACCGACATGCTGATCTCGAAGCTGCCCACCTGGGGCAAGAAGCTGTGCCTGTACCTGTCGCACGGGCTGATGCTGTTCGCCTCGTACCTGCTGCTCACGGGCAGCTGGCAGCAGACGCTGATCAACTGGGACGTGAGCGCGCCCACCACCGGCACCTCGGTCGGGATCTTCTATTTCGTCGGCGTGGTGTTCGGCGTCTCGGCCATCGTGTTTCTGCTGTACGACCTGTGGCTGGCGCTGAGCGGAAAGCTCAGCGACGCCGAGCTCGTGATGGTGCACGAGTCGGAAGAGCAGGGCGACATCGACCGCATCAACGCCGAACTGGCGCGCCGCGATGCCGAAGAAGAGGCACGCGCCCGCCAGGGCCGCGGCAACGATACGCGGGGCCGCTGACATGACGATCGCCATCTTCCTCGGTGCCCTGCTGGGCGCCATGGCCATCGGCGTGCCGATCGCCTATTCGCTGCTGCTGTGCGGTGTCGCGCTGATGTGGCACCTCGACCTTTTCGATGCACAGATCCTGGCGCAGAACGTGATCAACGGCGCCGACAGCTTTCCGCTGCTGGCCGTGCCCTTCTTCATGCTGGCCGGCGAGGCCATGAACCAGGGCGGGCTGTCGCGGCGCATCGTGAACCTGGCGCTGGCGGTGGTCGGCCACGTGCGCGGCGGCCTCGGCTACGTGGCGATCGTGGCGGCCTGCATCCTTTCGGCGCTCTCGGGTTCGGCGGTGGCCGACGCGGCCGCGCTGTCGGCGCTGCTGATTCCCATGATGGTGGCCGCCGGCCACGACAAGGCCCGCTCGGGCGGCCTGATCGCGGCCTCGGGCGTGATCGGCCCGATCATCCCGCCCTCGATCGGGTTCGTGATCTTCGGCGTTGCCGCCAACGTGTCGATCTCGAAGCTCTTTCTTGCGGGCATCTTCCCGGGCATCCTGATCGGCGCTTCGCTCTGGTTCACGTGGTGGTGGCTGGTGCGCAAGGAAAAAGTGCTGCCGCCACCACGCAAGTCCAGGGGCGAGATGCTCACCGCGCTGCGCGAAGCGACCTGGGCGCTGCTGCTGCCGCTGATCATCCTGGTGGGCCTGCGCTTCGGCATCTTCACGCCCACCGAGGCGGCCGTGGTGGCCGCGGTCTACGCGATCTTCGTGGCCACCGTCGTCTACCGCGAGCTCAAGCCCTCGCAGTTCTACGCCATGTTCGTCTCGGCCGCCAAGACCAGCGCGATCGTGATGTTCCTGGTTGCAGCGGCCATGGTCTCGGCCTGGCTCATCACCGTGGCCGACCTGCCGGCCAAGCTGGTCGCGCTGCTCGAGCCGCTGATCGCGAGCCCGATGCTGCTGATGATCGTGATCATGGTGCTGGTGATGGCGGTCGGCACCGCGATGGACATGACGCCCACCATCCTGATCCTCACGCCGGTGCTGATGCCGGTCATCAAGGCCGCGGGGATCGATCCGGTCTACTTCGGCGTGCTCTTCATCATCAACAACTCGATCGGCCTCATCACGCCGCCGGTGGGGACGGTGCTCAACGTGGTGGCCGGCGTCGGCCGGATGAAGATGGACGAACTCACGCGCGGCGTGTGGCCCTTTGCCCTGGCCGAGTTCGGAATGATGTTCCTGATGGTGATGTTCCCTCAGCTCGTCATCTGGCCGGCCCGGCTGCTGAGCGGCTGACATTCGCCCTTTCTTTTTTCCCAGATCAACCCAAGGAGACTTTCACAATGAACAACTTTTTCAAGCGCACACTGGTCGCCGTCGTCGCGCTCGCGGCCATGGGCGGCGCCGCGGCCCAGGTGAAGGAACGCACGCTCAAGTTCGCGTTCCAGAACCAGACCGGCCACCCGCAGGCACAAGGCGCGCAGAAGTTCGCGGATCTCGTCGCCGAGAAGTCGGGCAAGAAGATCACCGTCAAGCTGTTCCCGGGCGGCACGCTCGGCGGCGACCTGCAGACGGTTTCGGCGCTGCAGGGCGGCACCGTCGAGATGACGGTGCTCAACGCCGGCATTCTGACCGCGCAGGTCAAGGAGTTTGCGGCCTACGACTTCCCGTTCCTGTTCAACAACGCGCAGGAAGCCGACGCCGTCACCGACGGCCCCTTCGGCCAGAAGCTGCTCGCCAAGCTCGACGAGAAGAACCTGCACGGCCTGGGCTACTGGGACCTGGGCTTTCGCAACCTGACCAACAGCAAGCGCCCGATCGCCAAGGCCGAGGACATCGCGGGCCTGAAGATCCGCGTGATCCAGTCGCCGATCTACATCGACCTGTTCAGCACGCTCGGCGCCAATGCCACGCCGATGCCCTTCCCGGAGTTGTACTCGGCGCTGGACCAGAAGGCGGTCGATGGCCAAGAGAACCCCAACACCGTGATCGCATCGTCGAAGTTCGCCGAAGTGCAGAAGCACATCACGCAGACGCGCCACATCTACAACCCGCAGGCGCTGATCATCAGCAAGAAGGCCTGGGACGGCATGAGCGCCGAGGAGAAGAAGATCATCGGCGACGCCGCCGCCGAAGCCACCAAGTTCCAGCGCCAGGCGTCCCGCGCCGCGGCCGACACCGCGCTCGACACGCTCAAGAAGGCCGGCATGACCGTGACCGAACTCCCGCCGGCCGAGATGGCCAAGCTGCGCGACAAGGTCAAGCCGGTGATCGACAAGTACACGGCCACGGTAGGCGAGGCGACCGTCAAGGAACTGATGGCGGAGATCGCCAAGGTTCGCAAGTAAGGACGGCTGACCGACATGATTTCCGGCAAGACCATCCTCGTCGCGCACCTGGGCTTTCCCACCGAAAGCTTCAAGGCGCCGATGATCTACAACCCCTGGTTCGAGAAGCAGGGCATCGACGCCGTCGTGGTGCCGATGGGCGTGAAGCCCGAGGACTATCCCGCGGCTTTCGCCGCGCTGTTCCGGCTCACCAACATCCGGGGCGCTCTGGTGACCATGCCGCACAAGATCACGACCATGGGCCTGGTCGACGAGGTCACGCCCACCGCAAAGATTGCCGGCGCCTGCAACGCGGTGCTCAAGCGCGCCGACGGCACGCTGGTGGGCGACCAGTTCGACGGCGCCGGCTTCGTGCGCGGTGTGCTGCGCAAGGGCTGCGCGCTCGAGGGCGCGCGCGTGCTGGTCTCCGGAAGCGGCGGTGTCGGCTCGGCAATTGCGGCCTCGCTGGCCGCGGCCGGCGTTGCGCAGATTGCGCTCTTCGATGCCTACGCGGCTTCGGCCGAAGCGCTGGCCGGGCGCCTGCGCACGCACTATCCGGCGCTGGCCGTGTCCACCGGCTCGAACGATCCGGCCGGCTTCGACCTCATCGTCAATGCCACGCCGCTGGGCATGAAGGAAGGCGATCCACTGCCTTTCGACGTGGACCGCATCGCGGCCTCGACCTTCGTCGGCGAAGTGGTCATGAAGTCGGAATACACGCCGCTGCTGCGTGCCGCCCGGGACAAGGGCTGTGCCGTGCAGGTGGGCACCGACATGCTGTTCGAGATGATTCCCGCGTACCTCGAGTTCTTCGGCTTCGGCACGGCGACGGCCGATGCGCTGCGTGCCGAGGCGAAGATCAGCTACTGAACAGTGTGCAACGCCGGCCCTGCGCTGTGCGGGGCGAGAGAAGACGCGGTGTAATGCTGTTGCGCTCACTCGATTTTTTTGACGCAAGAAGACATTCACCATGAGCATTTTTGAAGGCTTTCTTTCCACGTCCGAGACGCTTTCCGCCTTCAGCGACCACAATTTCGTCGACGCGATGCTGCGCTTCGAAGCCGCATTGACCCGCGCGCAGGCCGCGCTCGGACTGGTGCCGGAGGCGGCCGCGCATTCGATCGTCGGCAGCTGCAAGGTCGAGCTGTTCGACGTGGCCAAGATCGTGCGCGACAGCGGCCGCGCCGGCAGCGTCGCGATTCCGCTGGTCAAGGCCCTGAAGGAGGCCGTGGGCCTGTTCAATCCCGCCGCCGTGCCCTTCGTGCATTTCGGCAGCACCAGCCAGGACGTGATCGACACCGCGATGGCGCTGGTCACGCGCGAAGGCATCGCGCTGATCGAAGCCGACGTCGACCGCGCCATCGAGGCGCTGCTGCAGCACGCCGCACAGCATGCCGCCACGCCGATCCTTGCGCGCACGCTGATGCAGCCCGCGTCGGTCACGAGCTTCGGCCTCAAGTGCGCCGGCTGGGCCGCGCCGCTGGTGCGCAGCCGCGCCCGCCTGCGCGAGGCCGCGCGCCATGCGCTGAGCGTGCAGCTCGGCGGCGCCGTCGGCACGCTCTCGCAGATGAAGGGGCAGGGCCCGGCCGTCGTGCAGCGCGTGGCGGACGAGCTCGGCCTCGGCAATGCCGGTGCGACCTGGCACACGCAGCGCGACGAATGGGTCGCGCTCGGCTGCGAACTGGGGCTGCTCACGGGCAGCCTGGGCAAGATCGCGCGCGACATCGCGCTCATGGGCCAGTACGAGGTCGGCGAGGTGGCCGAGCCCACCGAGCCGGGCCGCGGCGGCTCCTCCGCGATGCCGCACAAGCGCAACCCGGTGGCGGCGATGGTTGCCCTGGCCGCGGCCCAGCGTGCACCGCAGCGCGTGGCCGCGCTGCTGGCCGCGATGCCGCAGGAACACGAGCGCGCACTCGGCGGCTGGCAGGCCGAGCTGGCCGAATGGCCGCAACTGCTGATGTCGGCGCACGGCAGCGCGCGTGCCCTGGCCAGTGCGCTGCCGGGCTTGCAGGTCGACGCGGCCCGCATGCGGGCCAACATCGACACCCTGCGCGCGGAGCTGCCGCGCGAGGCTGCGGACGAATGGTTCGACCCCGCGCTGGCCGGCCCCGCCGGCGAGACCGCGCTGCGGCAAGTCGCGGCACTGCGCGCCCAACTGACTGCGAAAGACACCCCCTGATGACCGACAAAGCAAGCACCACACCCCCGAACGACTACGAAGCCGGCCTCGTCAACCGCCGCCGCGTGCTCGGCGACGCCTGGGTCGACAAGTCGCTCGCCAACCGCAACGCGTTCAACGCCGAGTTCCAGGAACTCATCACCCGCCATGCCTGGAATGACATCTGGGGCCGGCCCGCGCTCGGCGACAAGACGCGCCGCTTCATGGTGCTGTCGATGATGCTGGGCATCCACGCCTATGAAGAATTCGCGATGCACGTGCGCGCGGCGCTCGACGGTCCGCCCGAGTCGCGCCTGACGCCCGAGGACATCAAGGAAGTCATCATGATGGCGGCCATCTACTGCGGCGTGCCGGTGGCGAACCACGCCTTCGGCATTGCGACCGGCATCCTGCGCGAGAAGGGCTTGCTGGCCGCGGCCGCGCAGTGACCGGGCCGCGCATCCGCAAGGACCGGTTCGAACCCGGCTTCGGCCTGCTGCTGCCGCTGCTCCTGGCGGCGCAGCCCGTGGCCACCGACAGCTACCTGCCCGCGCTGCCCGCCATCGCGAAGGAGCTGGGCTCGGCCAGCACCAGCCTTACGCTGTTCGTGCTGGCCTTCGGCTTTGCGCAATTGCTGTGCGGCCCGCTGGCCGACCGCTTCGGCCGCCGGCCGGTGCTGCTGGCGGGGCTTGGCTGCTACGCCATCGCGGCGCTGGGCGGCGCCTTCGCCGGCAGCGTGGCGGTGCTCGCGGGCTGGCGCACGCTGCAGGGCTTTTCGATGGCGGCCATCCTGGTGTGCGCACGCGCCGCGGTGCGCGACCTCTATCCCGCGCACGAAGGTCCGCACGTCATGGCGCGCGGGCTCACGGGCCTGGGCGTGGTGGGGCTGCTGGCGCCGCTCCTGGGCGCATGGCTGGTGCAAGGCGCCGGCTGGCGCTGGGTGATGGCGTCGATGGCGTTCTACGCGCTGGTGCTGCTTGCCCTCTGCTGGCGCTCGTTCGCGGAGACGCGGCGGCCGCTGGCGGGCGAGCTTTCGGCACCGCGCGGCAGCACCCGCGCCGTGTTCGCGAGCCGCAGCTTTCGGGCCTGGGCCTCGGTGGCCGCAACCACCTACGGCGGCCTTTTCTGCTTTCTGCTGCTGTCGCCGATGGTCTACATCGGCTACCTGGGCTGGTCGCCCGCGATGTACGGCTGGATCCCGGCCGGCGGCTCGCTGGTCTACATCTTCAGCACCACCCTGTGCCGGCGCCTGCTGCGCAGGTACGGCCCGGTGGGCACCGTGCAGCTGGGCGCCACGCTGAGCATGGCCGGCGCGGCGATCCAGGCGCTCGGCTGCTGGCTGGCGCCGCACAGCGCGCTGCCGCTGCTCGCGGGCCACGCGGTCTATTGCCTGGGCCACGGCATCCACCAGCCCTGCGGCCAGGCCGGCGCCGTGGGCGACCTGCCGCACCTCGCGGGGCGGGCCGTGTCGTGGTCGGGTTTCGGCATGATGATGGTGGCGTTCAGCGTCGGGCAGATGGCGGCGCAGTTCGTCGACACCGATTTTTCGAACGGCGCCTGGCCGATGGTCGTTCCGATGCTGCTCGCGGGCTGCGGATTGCTGACCATCGCGTTCCTCTGGCTGCCGCGTCTTCAACATCCGATGAAAGAAAAGGAATCACCATGACCCGTTTGAACGTCGTCCGCGAAGGCAGCGGTCCTTTTGTCGTGCTGAGCCATGCGCTGGGCTGCGACCTGCACATGTGGGACGGCGTGGCCGAGCAGCTTGCGCGTGCCCACACCGTGATCCGCTACGACCACCGCAACCACGGCGGCTCGCAGGTGGTGTCGGGTGCGCTGCGCGTGGAGACGCTGGCGCAGGACGCGGCCGAGCTCATCCAGCGCGAAGGCGGCGGGGAGCCGGTGCACTTCGTCGGGCTGTCGATGGGCGGAATGACCGCGCAGGCGCTGGCGGTGCGCCATCCCGAGCTGCTGCGCAGCGTGGTGATCGCGAATTCGTCGGCCCACTACCCCGACCAGTCGCCGTGGCGCGCGCGCGCCGAGACGGTGGCCGCCAAGGGCGTGGCCGCCATCGCACCGGGCGCGGTGGCGCGCTGGCTCACGCACGGCTATGTCACCACGCAGGAGGGCAAGGCTGCGGCCGAGGCGCTGCACGACGTGCTGGTGCGCACCGATGCGCAGGGCTACATCGAAAGCTGCAACGCCGTGGCGGCCATCGATTTCCGCGAGGGCAACCGCCGCATCGCCGTGCCCACGCTGGTGATCGCGGGGCTGCAGGACGAGGCCACGCCGCTGGCGATGTCCGAAGCCATCGCGGCCGCCATTCCCGGCGCGCGCCTGGCCACCATCGATGCGGCGCACCTGAGCGCGGTGGAGCGGCCGGTCGAGTTCACCCAGCTGCTGATCGATTACTGGCGCAGCCTTTGAGAAATGCGGCTTCGGACGCCTGGGTCCGGCCTAGGTCTAACCCCTATTTCGTGCGAATAGTGCACGCATGCGTTCGATGATCGAACACTGAGTGCGCGCAGAGCGTTGTAGGCGACGGCGGGTGTTCCTACAGTCACCCCCATGCATCGCTCCATTGCCACCGTCTCCCTCAGCGGCACGCTTCGCCAGAAGCTCGAAGCCGTTTCAGCCGCAGGCTTCGAGGGCATCGAGCTGTTCGAGGCCGACTTCGTCAACTTCAAGGGCAGCGCCGCCGAGCTGCGCCGCATTGCCTCGGACCTCGGCCTCTCGATCGACCTGTACCAGCCGTTCCGCGATTTCGAGGGCATGCCCGAGGCGCAGTTCCGCCGCAGCCTGGAGCGCGCCGAGCGCAAGTTCGACCTGATGGAGGCCATGGGCGCGCCGCTGATGCTGTGCTGCTCGAACACCTCGCCGCTCTCGGTGAACGACCCCGCGCTGGCCGCCGCGCAGCTGCACGAGCTCGCGGAACGTGCCGCGCGCCGCAATCTGCGCGTGGGCTTCGAGGCGCTGGCCTGGGGCCGCCACACCTCGCTGTATGGCCAGGCCTGGAACATCGTGAAGCAGGCCGACCACCCGCAGCTCGGGCTGATCCTCGACAGCTTCCACACGCTGTCGCTGAAGGACGATGCCACGGGCATCGCCGCCATCCCGGGCGACAAGATCTTCTTCCTGCAGATGGCCGACGCGCCGCTGCTGTCGATGGACGTGCTGCAGTGGGCGCGCCACCACCGCTCGTTCCCGGGGCAGGGCGATCTCGGCGTGATCGGCTTCTTCGAGCAGGTGCTGCGCGCGGGCTACACCGGCCCGCTGTCGCTGGAAATCTTCAACGACCTGTTCCGCGAAACGCCCAACCGCCGCACCGCGGTGGACGCCATGCGCTCGCTGCTGTACCTCGAAAGCGAGGCGCAGCGGCGGCTGGCTTCCTCTGCCGATGTGCCGGCGCTGAAACCACAGATCGAGCTGTTCAGCCCGCCGCCCGTGCCGGCGCTCTCGGGCCTGTCGTTCATCGAGTTCGCGGCCGATGAGGCCTCGGCCGGCACGCTCGGCGCGCTGCTGGAGCAGCTCGGCTTCCGCCGCGTCGGCCGGCACCGCTCGAAGGCCGTGGCGCTGTACCGCCAGGGCGAGATCAACCTGATCGTCAACGCGCAGCCGGATTCGTTCGCGCGCAGCCGCTTCGAGGCGCACGGCACCTCGGTATGTGCGCTGGGCGTGCGCTGCGCCGATCCGCTGGCCGCCGTCGAGCGTGCCACGGCCATGCGCTCGCAGCGCCACGACAGCCCGGTCGGCCCGAACGAATTGCGCGTGCCGGCCATCGTGGCGCCGGGCGGCAACCTGATCAACTTCGTGCCCGAGGCCCTGGGCACCAACGGCCTGTACGAGGCCGACTTCATCCTCGAGGAAGACGCTGCGGCCGATGTCCGCGGCGCCGGCCTCGCGCAGGTCGACCACGTGGCGCTGGGCCTTGCGCTCGACCAGCTCGACACCTGGGTGCTGTTCACGCGCGCCGTGCTGGGGCTGGAGCCCGGCGAAAGCCTGGAGCTGGCCGACCCCTTCGGCCTGATCCGCAGCCGCGGCGTGGCCAACGCCGATCGCAGCGTGCGGCTGGTGCTCAACGTGTCGCTGAGCCAGCGCACCCGCACCGCGCGCACGCTGAGCGTGACCGGCGGCGGCGCGGTGCACCACATCGCGCTGCGCTGCGACGACATCTTCGAGAGCGTGGCGCGGCTGCGCGCCGCGGGCACGCGCTTCGTGCCCATTTCGGACAACTACTACGAGGACCTGGCCACGCGCATCGACCTGGACCCGGCGCTGCTCGCACGGCTGCGCGCGGCGGGCGTGCTGTTCGACCGTTCGCCCGCGGGCGACTACCTGCACATCTACACCGAGAACATCGAAGGCGGACTCTTCTTCGAACTGGCACAGCGCACCGCGGGCTACGACGCCTACGGCGCGCTCAACGCACCCGCGCGCATGGCATCGCAGGCGCAGCAATAAATAATTTTTTCGTCAACCCGGAGACAAACCATGGCAACCATCACGGCCCACGAGCCGAAAGGCAAGCACCAGTCGAAGAAGGCCACCGCGAGCGGCTGGATCGGCTCGGCGCTGGAGTACTACGACTTCTTCATCTACGCCACCGCGGCGGCGCTGATCTTTCCGCAGATCTTCTTTCCCAAGGGCGACCCGCAGATCGCGATCATCGCGTCGCTCGCGACCTACGGGGTGGGCTACGTCGCACGGCCGATCGGCGCGCTGCTGCTGGGCCACTGGGGCGACACGCACGGCCGCAAGACGGTGCTGATCCTGTGCATGTTCCTGATGGGCTTTTCCACCATCGCCGTCGGCCTGCTGCCGACCTATGACCAGGTCGGCCTGTGGGCACCTGCGCTGCTGGTGGTGCTGCGCCTGATCCAGGGCTTCGCCGTGGCCGGCGAGATTTCGGGTGCAAGCTCGATGATCCTGGAGCACGCGCCGTTCGGGCGCCGCGGCTTCTTCGCGAGCTTCACGCTGCAGGGCGTGCAGGCCGGCCAGATCATGGCGGCCGCCGTGTTCCTGCCGCTCGCGCACTACATGGACAAGGAGGCCTTCAATTCCTGGGGCTGGCGCATTCCGTTCCTGCTGAGCTTCATCGTCATCGTGGCCGGCTACATCATCCGCAAGGAAGTGGACGAGACCCCCGCCTTTGCCGAAGTCGAGAAGAGCACAAAGCCGAAGGCGCCGGTGATCCAGGCCGTGACCGAGAGCTGGGGCGACATGCTGCGCGTGCTGCTGTGCTCGCTGATGAACGTGATCCCGGTGGTCGCGACCATCTTCGGCGCCGCCTACGCGGTGCAGCCGGGCTACGGCATCAACTTCGAGAAGGACATCTACCTCTGGATTCCGGTGATGGGCAACATCCTGGCCGTGATCGTGATCCCGTTCGTCGGCAACCTGTCGGACAAGGTCGGCCGCCGCCTGCCGATCGCCGTCGGCGCCATCGGTTCGGGCCTGCTGTCGTTCGGCTACCTGTATGCCATCAGCATCCACAACGTGCCGCTGGCCATCGTGATGTCGCTGCTGATGTGGGGCGTGGTCTACCAGGGCTACAACGCCGTGTTCCCGAGCTTCTATCCGGAGATGTTCCCCACCCGCACCCGCGTCTCGGGCATGGCGATCTCGCAGAACATCGGCACCGCCATCACGGCGCTGCTGCCGGCGCTGTTCGTGGCGGTCGCGCCCCCCGGCGCCGCCAACATCCCGCTGACCGTCGGCGCCATCACGCTGGCGATCTGCGCCATTGCCGCAGTCTCGGCCCTGAGCGCGCGCGAAACCTACCGCGTGCACATGAACGACCTCGGCAACCCCGATGCGGTGCCGGTCGACAAGCTCGAATACGACCGGCTGCGCGAAGAAACGCTCGCCACCGCACGCATGGCCGCCAAGGCCGCGGCCTGAAGACCTTGCGCGCACCAAGGGCGTCGGGGCGATGAAAAATGGCGGGCATGACCTCCCATCTCAAGATCGATTTCGTTTCCGATGTTTCCTGCCCCTGGTGTGCCGTCGGCCTGGGCTCGCTCGAGGCGGCGCTGCGGCGCCTCGCGCCCGAGGTCACGGCGGAACTGCATTTCCAGCCTTTCGAGCTGAACCCGCAGATGCCGCCGGAAGGCCAGGACACCTTCGAGCACCTGAGCCAGAAATACGGCTCCACGCGTGAACAGCAGGCGCAGTCGCGCGAGATGATTCGCCAGCGCGGGGCCGAGGTGGGCTTCGAGTTCAGCCCCGAGGGCCGGCCGCGCATCTACAACACCTTCGACGCCCACCGCCTGCTGCACTGGGCCGAGCTCGAAAGCCCGGCCCGGCAGGCAGCGCTCAAGAAGCTGCTGCTGAAGGCCTATTTCACCGACCGCCAGAACCCCTCCGACCACGAGGTGCTGGTGCGCCTGGCCGCCGAGGCCGGGCTCGATGCGGCGCGGGCCCGCGAGATTCTGGCCAGCGGCGAGTTCGCGCGCGAAACCCGCGAGCGCGAACGCATGTACATCGACGCCGGCATCCATTCGGTGCCCGCGATCATCATCAACGACCAGCACCTGATCTCGGGCGGCCAGCCGGTCGAGGTGTTCGAGCGCGCCTTGCGCCAGATTGCGGGCGCTGCACCTGCTAGCGTGGCGGTTGCCTGACTTAGCCGGGGCTTAGGGCCTGTTCACACTAGGCAAGGGGTCGCGAAGGTAAAGTGCGTCAACGCGGAGCGGGGCACGGCGGTTGAGGAAGCGTTCTCGAACCGCCGTCACTCACAGGAGCTCCGAAGATGAAGAAGAAAAGCCTCATCGCCGCATTCGTTCTCATGGCCGCCGCCTCGCTGCCCGCGTTGGCCGACGAATACGGCAGGCACCCGTTCTACCTGCACGCCCTGTCCGACCTGCGCACGGCCGCCTGGAAGGTGGAGCACCGCCGCCCCGAAGACGGGCAGGTCTCGCGCGACGAGCAGGTGGTGCTCGACGAGATCCACGCCGCCATCGGCGACCTGCAGCACGCGGCGTGGCTCGACGGCAAGCCCGTCGAATGGCGCGAGCCCACCGACGCGTGGCTGCCGCGCCAGGGCCGTCTGCATGCGGCGGTCGACCTGCTGCGCAAGGTGCGCTCCGACGTGGCGCGCGAAGAAGACGACCCGCGCTCGCGGCCGTTCCAGCAGCGCGGCCTCGCGCATGTCGACGCGGCGCTCGGCACCGCGCAGCACGCCATCGGCGACGTGCGCCGCCACGACCTGCGCACGGAGTGAATGCGGTGGCGGCCGCCGCTTCGCAGTGGTTGTTCTCCCCGCGACGCGTGTCGATGGCGCTGGCTGCATGCGCACTGGCCCTGCTCGCGGCCTGTGCGGGCGCGCCGGAGGAGCATCGGCCGCTGGTGTCGGTGTCCCTGCCTTCTGCACCCATGAACGAAGCCGCGCGGCTGCGCTGGCTCGACCGCGTGGGCTGGGGTGCCAATGCGAGCAGCGAAGCGCAGCTGGCGCGGCGCGGCCTGCCGCTTTGGATGCGCGACCAGCTCAATCCGCGGCCCGCGCCGCTGCCGCCCGCCGCTCAGGCGCAGATCGATGCCATGGCCATTTCGCGCACGCCGCTCGACCAGCTCGTCACCGGACTCGACGCGCAGCGCAAGACCGCCGATGCCTTGCCCGACGAAGACCAGAAGAAGGCCGCGCGCCAGGCCTACCAGCGGCGGCTCAACGAGCTGGCGCGCGAGGCGCAGCAGCGCTTCGTGCTGCGCGCGCTCTATTCGCCCAACCAGCTGCAGGAGCAGATGACCTGGTTCTGGATGAACCACTTCAACGTCAACCTGCGCAAGGACAACATCCGCGCGATGGTGGGCGACTACGAAGAGAACGCGGTCCGCCCGCATGCCCTCGGCAGGTTCCGCGACCTGCTCGGCGCCACGCTGCACCACCCCGCCATGCTGCGCTACCTCGACAACGCGCAGAACGCCGCCAACCGCATCAACGAAAACTATGCGCGTGAGCTGATGGAGCTGCACACCATGGGCGTGGGCGGCGGCTATTCGCAAGCCGACGTGCAGGAACTCGCGCGCGTGCTTACCGGCGTGGGCGTGAGCTACCAGCCGCTCGACGCGCCGCCGCCCAACGTGCGGCCGGCCCTGCGCGCCGACTACGTGCGCCGGGGCCTGTTCGAGTTCAACCCCAACCGGCACGACTACGGGCCGAAAACGCTGCTGGGCCAGCCCATCCAGAGCCGCGGACTGGCCGAGGCCGACGAGGCGCTCGACCGGCTGGCGCGCGCGCCGGCCACCGCGCGCTTCATCTCGCGCAAGCTCGCCGTGTACTTTATCTCCGACGATCCGCCGCAGGCACTGGTCGAGCGCATGGCCGCGGCCTTCACGCACAGCGACGGCGACATCGCCCTCACGCTCAAGGCGATGTTCGAGTCGCCCGAATTCGCCGCCTCGCTCGGGCGCAAGTTCCGCGACCCGGTGCACTACGTGATCGCCGGCGTGCGGCTCGCATACGACGAGCGGGTGGTGACGAATCCGAATCCGATGCTCGCCTGGATCAACCGCATGGGCGAACCGCTGTACGGCCACGAGACGCCCGACGGCTATCCGCTCAACGAAGCCGCCTGGGCCAGCGCGGGGCAGATGAACACGCGCTTCGAGATCGCGCGCGCCATCGGCGCCAACGGCGCCGTGCTGTTCCGCACGGACGACAAGGCGCCGCTGGAGAAACCCGCATTCCCGCCACTGGCCGATTCGCACGCGGTGCGCGCCATGCAGGCGGGCCTGGGCGCGGACACGCGCGAGGCGCTGGCACAGGCGAAGAACCCGCAGGAGTGGAACACCTTCCTGCTGGCGTCGCCCGAGCTGATGCGCCGCTGATCGAGGTTTTTCTCCCTCCCCCCGGGGGAGGGCAGGGGTGGGGGCAAGCGGCGTTCGATGCCGCACAAGGCGAGACAAGCGCCGCCGGACCCCCATCCCAACCTTCCCCCGGAAGGGGAAGGGGCAAGGCAGAAGAAAGGACATACCTCATGCAACGTCGAGAACTCTTGAAGCTCCTGGCCGGCGCGCCACTCGCGGGCGCCGCCGGCCGGCTGGTGGCCGCCCCCGCTGCCGAAGGCGCCAAGCTGCTGGTCGTGTTCCTGCGCGGCGCCTACGACTGCGCCAGCCTGCTCGTGCCCACGGGCAGCGACTTCTACTATGCCTCGCGCCCCAACATCGCCATCGCCCGGCCCGGCATGCCCGGCGGCGCGCTGCCGCTGGACGGCAACTGGGGCCTGCACCCCGCGCTGGCACAAAGCGTGATGCCGATGTTCGAGCAGAAGCAGGCCTCCTTCATCGCCTTCGCCGGCACCGACGACCTCTCGCGCAGCCACTTCGAGACGCAGGACTCCATCGAACTGGGCCAGGCGCTCGACAAGCGCCGCGACTATGGCTCGGGCTTTCTCAACCGCCTGGCCTCCGTACTCGGTGCCGGACCGCTGGCCGGCGTGTCGCCCATGGCGTTCACCAACCAGCTGCCGATCGCGATGCGCGGCAGCGCCAAGGCCGCCAACATGGCACTCGCGGGCAGCGCGCGTCCCTCGATCGACGCGCGCCAGAGCGAGGTGATTTCGGCGATGTACCGCAACACGGCGCTGGCACGGCCGGTGGCCGAGGGCTTTCAGGTGCGCGACGAGGTGGTGCGCGCCATGCAGGCCGAGATGGACGCGGCCAGCCGCGACGCAATGACGGCCAAGGGCTTCGAACTCGTCGCACGCCGCATGGCACGGCTCATGCGCGAGCGCTTCGACATCGGCTTCGTCGACGTCGGCGGCTGGGACACGCACGTGGGGCAGGGCGGCGCCACCGGCTACCTTGCCAACCGCTTCGAGGAACTGGGCCGCGGCGTGGCCGGTTTCGCAGAGGAGATGGGCGACGACGCCTGGCGCCAGACCGTGGTGGTCGTCATCAGCGAGTTCGGCCGCACCTTCCGCGAGAACGGCAACCGGGGCACCGACCACGGGCACGGCAGCGTGTACTGGGTGCTCGGCGGCAGCCTCTCGGCGCGGGCCGGCGGGCGCATCGTGGGCGAGCAGCAGGAAGTGGCGCAGGCCACGCTGTTCCAGAACCGCGACTATCCGGTGCTCAACGAATACCGCGCGGTGTTTGGCGGGCTGTTCAAGCGGATGTACGGCCTTTCGCCGGCACAGCTTGCGCGGGTGTTCGAGGGGGTGGCGCCGAAGGATCTGCAGCTGGTCTAGCTGTCCGGCGCACCGGGCGCTCAGGAGCCGCCGAGAATCGGTGCATGCCTCACGCCGTCTCCTTCCTTCGCGCCGCGCGCCTGGCGCGAAGCGCCAAACCCTTTCTGGCCCGTGGCGGCTTCAAGCGCGAACGCTGCGCGGGCTGCCGCCTGGTTCCCAGCCATTGCATGTGCGCCGTGCGCCCTTCGGTGGCGACGCGCGCGGGTGTGTGCCTGCTCATGGCCGACATCGAGCCGCTCAAGCCCACCAACACCGGCTGGCTGGTCGCCGACGTGGTGGCCGATACCTTTGCCTTCGGCTGGGCCCGCACCGAAACCGATCCCGCGCTGCTGGCGCTGCTGAACGATCCGCAATGGCAGCCCTACGTGGTGTTCCCGGGGCAATATGCGGCGCCCGAGCGCGTGGTCCAGGCCGTTCCAGCGCCTGGTCCGGACGGCAGTGGCACCGGCAAACGGCCGCTCTTCATCCTGTTCGACGCGACATGGGCCGAGGCGCGCAAGATGTTCCGCAGAAGCCCTTACCTCGACCGGCTGCCGGTGCTGAGCCTGCAGCCGGAGCGGATCACGCAATACAGGCTGCGCAACTCCGGCCGCGACGACCACTTCTGCACCAGCGAGGTGGCCGCGATGTGCATGAGCCTGGCGGGCGAAAACCTTGCCGAACAGGCGCTGGAGGCGTACCTCGCGGTGTTCACGCACCACTATCTGCGTGCGAAGAACCAGCAGCCCATTGCCTGGGATGATGCGGCGCATCGGCGGCTGCGCGAGGTGTCCATCCGGCCGTCGACCTAATGTCGTCGAACTTGCCCGCGCTCATTGTCTAGCCTCGGCTTGCGGCACTTCCCGCAGCGCCTGCAGGCTGAGCGCAGGGGCTTTGGGCCCGCCGCAGAATAGGCGCTGGCATGCGCGTCACATCCAAAAAAGGAACATCCACCAATGACCACTTCATTGCAGCAACTCCTTGGCATCGAACTGCCGCTGATCCAGGCACCCATGGCGGGCGTGCAGGGCAGCGCCATGGCCATTGCGGTCAGCAACGCGGGCGGGCTCGGCTCGTTGCCCTGCGCCATGCTGAATGCCGACACCATGCGCCGCGAGCTCGCCGCGATCTGCGCCGGCACCGGCAGACCTTACAACGTCAACTTCTTCTGCCACACGCCGCCGGAGCCGAGCGCCGAGCGCGAGGCGGCATGGCGCAGCGCGCTGGCACCGTACTACGCCGAGTTCGGCATCGATGCCGCGAGCATCCCCACTGGCCCGGGGCGAAACCCGTTCAGCGCCGAAGTGGCTGACCTGCTGGCCGAGTTCCGTCCGGCGGTGGTGAGCTTTCATTTCGGGCTGCCTTCGGAGGTGCTGATGGCGCAGGTGCGCGGCTGGGGCGCGAAGGTGCTGGCCTCGGCCACCACGGTCGAGGAGGCGCTGTGGCTCGAAGCGCATGGCGTCGATGCGGTCATTGCGCAGGGGCTGGAAGCCGGCGGGCATCGCGGCCATTTCCTGTCGCACGACCTGACCATGCAGCCCGGCACCTTCGCGCTGTTGCCGCAAGTGGTGCGCGCGGTGCGGCTCCCGGTGATCGCGGCCGGCGGCATTGCCGATGCAGCCGGCGTGGCCGCCGCCATGGCGCTGGGCGCCGCGGGCGTGCAGGTGGGCACGGCCTACCTGCTGGCGCCCGAAGCCACCACCAGCGCAGTGCACCGCGCAGCACTGAAGAGCGATGCCGCGCGCCACACGGCGTTGACCAATCTCTTCACGGGCCGCCCCGCGCGCGGCATCGTCAACCGCGTGATGCGCGAACTGGGCCCGATCGGTGCGGCGGCGCCCGAGTTTCCGCTGGCCACGTCGGGCATTGCGCCGCTGCGCGCCAAGGCCGAGGCGCAAGGCAGCGGCGATTTTTCTCCGCTGTGGTCGGGGCAGAACGCCACCGGCTGCCGCGAGCTGCCGGCCGCCGAGATCACGCGCGCATTGGCGCAAGGTTTTCAATCTCTTATGGCCTGACGCCATGACCCAACTCCACCTGCCTTTCAAGTTTCTCGAGCAGGCCGCAGGGCCGAACGTGCGCGAGCCCTGGCTGCTGGTGCTGATGCACGGCGTCGGCAGCAACGAGCAAGACCTGTTCGGCCTGGCTCGGCTCATGCCGCCGCAGTTTCACGTGCTGAGCCTGCGCGCGCCGTATGTACTGTCGCCCGATGCCTATGCGTGGTTCGAGTTCCAGGTGCTGGCCGATGGCGAGCGGCGCATCAACGAGGCGCAGGAGCGCGAAAGCCGCTTCCTGGTGGGCGAGATGGTGGCCTCGGCGTCGCAGCAGCTCGGCGTGCCGCCGGAGCGCGTGGTGGTCGGCGGCTTCAGCCAGGGCGGCATCATGGCGCTGTCGCTGCTGCTGACACAGCCCGCGAAAGTGCGCGCCGCAATGGTGTGGCACGGCCGGCTGCTGCCGGAGGTGGCGGCGCACATCGCGGCGCCCGAGGCTTTCGAAGGCAAGGCGCTGTGGGTGAGCCACGGCAGCGCCGACAACGTGATTCCGCCAGGCGCCGCGCAGGCCTCGCGCGAGCTGGCGCGCGGCCTGCCGCTGGCCCTGTCGGGCGCCGATTTTCCGGGCGGCCACGAGATCCGCCCGGCCGAACTGCAAGGCGCGCTGGCCTGGCTGCAGTCGCTCGGTTCGGTGGCGGGCGCGTCCTAGCGGGCGAACTTTCTCGCCGGGGACGCGTCACAGGGCGTTACGGGACGAAGCCGCGGCCGGGTGCCGATCTGGTGCACCATAGCCGCTCGTCTCCCATTGCAATCCTCGAAAAAGGAAACCGCAGACATGTCCGACCGAGACATCCCCGAAATTCCCGACGCGCACGATCCGCGCGATGCGCCCGCGTACAGGCCGCGGCGCGAGACATCGACCGGAACCATCATCGTCATCGTGCTGCTGGCGATCGCGGCCGGATTCCTGGGCTGGCGCTGGTACCAGCAGCAACAGCCGCTGCCGGTCGAACCGCCTGTGGCCGCCGCCCCGAACGACGGGATTGCGCCCGCACCGCCCCCGGCGCTGCCCGAATCCCCGGAGCCGCAGAACCCCATCGATGCGATCGCGCTGCCCGAATCGGGGCTGCCCAAGGTCGCCGATTCCGATTCGCGCGTGATGAAGGCGCTCGTCGACCTGATGGGCAGCAAGAACGTGGCGGACTTCCTGCAGTTCGAAGGCATCGTGCGCCGCTTCGTGGCCACGGTCGACAACCTCGCGCGCGAGCAGTCGCCCGCGAGCACCTGGCCGGTGCAGCCGACGAAGCAGCGCTTCACCACCCAGGGCAAGGGCGAGAAGGAAACCATCGCACCCACCAATGCCGCGCGCTACAACCCCATCGTGATGCTGGCCGAGTCGATCGATCCGGCGAAGGCGGCCAAGGTGTATGCGCGGCTCTATCCGCTGTTCCAGCAGGCCTACGAGGAGCTCGGCTATCCGGGGCGCTATTTCAACGACCGGCTCGTCGCCGTGATCGACCATCTGCTGCAGGCGCCCGAGCCCGCCGGCCCGGTGCAGGTGCGCCTGGTCGAGGTGAAGAGCAACGTGCCGTCGCAGCGGCCGTGGGTGCGCTACGAGTACGCCGATCCGCAGCTCGAGTCGCTCTCGTCGGGCCAGAAGATCATGGTGCGCGTGGGACTGGAGAACGAGCGCAAGCTCAAGGCCAGCCTGCGCGGCTTCCGCGAGCAGATCGCCACGGGCGAGTTGATGAAGAAGAAACAGCAGCAGCAGCGCTGACTGGATGCGCCGTGTAGGCGCGGGCCGATTGCATGCGGCGCGGATGCCGGGGATGATTCGCGGAATCCCAAGATTTCGAGGACACCCGTATGAACCTGATGAGCGTCGACCTCTACCAGAGTGCCACCGATCCCGAGAAATTCCTGGCGCTTCCCGCGGGCACCGACCCCGCCGAGCTCATGGGTCCGATGACCTTCGACCGCGATTTCGCGTATGTCAGGTGCTACAAGGAAGGCTTCGAATTCGATCCGTCCGAAAGCTACGCAGGCGTCAATGCCGCGAAGATCGCCGCGGACATCCTCACCGTGAAATGGGCGATGTACCGCCGCGAAGCCTGAGGGGCTTTTTTCAGGCCTCTTCGGTTTCCTTGTAGTCGCCCACCGGCACGCAGCTGCAGAACAGGTTGCGGTCGCCATACACGTTGTCGACGCGGCCGATCGGCGGCCAGTACTTGGCCTGCTTGAGTTCCGTCAGCGGAAACGCGCCGAGTTCGCGCGAATAGGGGTGCGGCCATTCCGTTCCGAGCAGGCTGGCCGCGGTGTGCGGCGCATGCTTGAGCGGGTTGTCGTCCTTCGGCCAGACGCCTTCCTCGACACGGCGGATCTCGCCGCGGATCGCGATCATCGCGTCGATGAAGCGGTCGAGCTCGGCCAGCGGTTCGCTTTCGGTGGGCTCCACCATCAGCGTGCCGGGCACGGGAAAGCTCAGCGTCGGCGCATGGAAACCGTAGTCGATCAACCGCTTGGCCACGTCCTCGGCGGTGACGCCGCTGCTGTCCTTGAGCGGGCGCAGGTCGAGGATGCACTCGTGCGCGACGTGGCCGTTGGGGCTCGCGTACAGCGTGGGGTAGTGGTCCTTGAGGCGCGCGCTGATGTAGTTGGCGCTCAGGATCGCGGTTTCGGTCGCCGCCTGCAGGCCCTTGGCACCCATCATGCGGCAGTACATCCAGCTGATCGGCAGCACGGCCGCATTGCCGAGCGGCGCGGCCGAGACAGCACCCACGCCGTTCGATGCGACGCCGGCCGTCGCATGGCCCGGCAGGTACGGCACGAGGTCTTCCACCACGCACACCGGGCCCACGCCCGGACCGCCGCCGCCGTGCGGAATGCAGAAGGTCTTGTGCAGGTTCAGGTGGCTCACGTCGCCGCCGAATTCGCCCGGTGCGGCCACGCCGACCAGCGCATTCATGTTGGCGCCATCGACGTACACGCGGCCGCCGTGCTCGTGCACGAGCTCGCAGAGTTCCTTCACGCGGGTTTCGAACACGCCGTGCGTGCTCGGGTAGGTGATCATTACAGCCGCGAGCTTGTCGCTGTGCTTCTCGCAGGCGCGCTTCAGGTCGTCCATGTCGACATTGCCCTGCGCGTCGCAGGCCGTCACCACCACCTGCAGGCCCACCATCTGTGCGCTCGCGGGGTTGGTGCCATGCGCCGACGAAGGAATGAGGCAGATGTTGCGGTGTCCCTGGCCGTTGGCCTCATGGAAGGAGCGGATGGCCAGCAGGCCCGCGTATTCGCCCTGCGAGCCCGCGTTGGGCTGCAGGCTGATGCCCGCGTAGCCGGTGGCTTCGCAGAGCCAGGCGCGCAGCTGCGCGTCGAGCTGGGCGTAGCCCACCAGCTGCTCGGCCGGCGCAAAGGGATGGATGTTGGCGAACTCGGGCCAGGTGATCGGGATCATCTCGCTGGTCGCGTTGAGCTTCATGGTGCAGCTGCCGAGCGGGATCATGCTGCGGTCGAGCGCCAGGTCCTTGTCCGACAGGCTGCGGATGTAGCGCAGCATCGCGGTTTCGCTCTTGTGGGTGTTGAACACCGGGTGCGTGAGAAAGGCGCTGGTGCGGCGCAGGTCCTCGGGCAGGCGCGGCGCTGCGTTGGCCAGGTCGTCGAAGCGCGGCATCGGAGTGCCGGTGGGCACGAACAGCGCCCAGAGCGTCTCGATGTCGGCGCGCGTGGTGGTCTCGTCGAGCGAAATGCCCAGGTGCTGCTGCAGCCGTTGGCGCAGGTTGACGCCCGCGGCCTGGGCGCGCTCGATGATCTTCGGCGTGTCGTCGCCGGTGCGGATGGTCAGCGAATCGAAGGCGGTGGCGTTGACCGGCTCGCGGCCCATTTGCGCGAGGCCCTGCGCGAGGATGGCCGTGAGCGCGGCCACGCGCTGCGCGATGCGCGTGAGGCCGTCGGGGCCGTGGTACACGGCGTACATGCTGGCCACCACGGCCGGCAGCACCTGCGCGGTACAGATGTTGGAAGTGGCCTTCTCGCGGCGGATGTGCTGCTCGCGCGTCTGCAGCGCGAGGCGGTAGGCGGGCTGGCCGTGGGTGTCGACGCTCACGCCCACCAGGCGGCCCGGCAGCGAGCGCTTGAATTCGTCGCGGCAGGCCAGGTAGGCGGCGTGCGGGCCGCCGTTGCACATCGGCATGCCGAAGCGCTGCGTGGTGCCGCAGACGATGTCGGCGTCCCATTCGCCCGGCGGCGCGAGCAAGGTGAGCGCCAGCAGGTCGGCGGCCACGCAGAAGGCGGCGTCGCACTGGTGCGCATGGCCCGCGAGCGGGCGCAGGTCGTGCACGTGGCCGGTGGTGGCGGGGTACTGCGCAAGCACGCCGAAGAATTCGCCGCTCACCATCAGGTGCGGCAGAGTCTCGGAGACGGTGCTCACCTTCACCTCGATGCCCAGCGGCGCGGCGCGCGTCTTGATGACCTCGATGGTCTGCGGATGGCAGTCGCCCGACACCAGGAACACGTTGCTCTTCGACTTGACGCTGCGCTTGGCGAGCGTCATGGCCTCGGCGGCGGCCGTGGCTTCGTCGAGCATCGAGGCATTGGCGATGGCCATGCCTGTGAGGTCGCACACCATGGTCTGGAAGTTGAGCAGGGCTTCCATGCGGCCTTGCGAAATCTCGGCCTGGTAGGGCGTGTAGGCCGTGTACCAGGCGGGGTTCTCGAGCACGTTGCGCAGGATCACGCCCGGCGTGTGCGTGCCGTAGTAGCCCTGGCCGATGAAGCTCCTGAAGACCTTGTTCTTTGCAGCGATCGCCTTCAGTTCGGCCAGCGCATCGGCCTCCGTGGCGGGCGCCGGCAGCCGCATCGGCTTGGCGCGGCGGATGGCTGCGGGCACGATGCCGTCGATGAGCTCGGCGCGCGTTTCCGAGCCGATCACCGGCAGCATGCGCGCCTCGTCCGCCGCATCGATCCCGATGTGGCGGGCGAGAAACTCTTCGGCGTTCTCCAGTTGTTGCAAAGAGGGAAGGGCGGGAATCGGCATGGCGGGTGAAGGCTCGGGGATGAGGAAAAGGCGGCGTGCGAACTCGACGGATCAGGACTCGGCAGCGAACTTGTCGTAGCTGGCGGCGTCGAGCAGCGCGTCGAGCTGCGCGGGTTCGCTGAGCTTGACCTTGAAGAACCAGCCCGCGGCCAGCGGGTCGGTGTTGGCGAGCGAGGGATCGGCGCGCAGGGCTTCGTTCACTTCGGTGATCTCGCCCGACACGGGCATGAACACATCGGCCGCGGCCTTGACCGATTCGACGACACCGGCCACCTCGCCCTGGGCAAAGGTCTTGCCGACTTCAGGCAGGTCGACAAAGACCACATCGCCGAGCGCGTCCTGCGCATGCACGGTGATGCCGACGGTGGCTGCGCTGCCTTCGGCCGAGACCCATTCGTGGTCCTTGGTGTACTTGATGCTCATGGTGAATAACTCCTCGTGGAAAAAATGATGGTTGGAACGCAGCAGCGCCTAGCCGCGGTAGTAGCGCGTGGGCACGAAAGGCAGGGTCGAGACTTCCATCGGCACCGGCTTGCCGCGCACGATGGCCTGCACGCGCGTGCCGGGCTCGGAAAAGGCGGTGGCCACATAGCCCATGGCAATCGGGCGGTCGGCCGTCGGGCCGAGCAGGCCGCTCGTGACAAAGCCGATGTCCTTGCCTTCGAAGGATTGCAGCATGGTGCCGTCGCGCACCGGAATGCGTTCCAGGGCCACGAGGCCGACGCGCTTGCGCTTCAGCGTGTCGTGGTCGGTGTGGCCCGCGGCGCCGGCCGTGGCGGCGGCGAGCTGGGCCAGGACTTTGGCCGCGCCGGGGAAGCCGCCTTCGCGCGCACCGCCGGTGCGGCGCACCTTCTGGATCGCCCAGTTGAGCGAGGCCTCGACCGGCGTGGTGGTGGTGTCGATGTCGTTGCCGTAGAGGCACAGCCCCGCTTCCAGCCGCAGCGAATTGCGTGCGCCCAGGCCGATGGGCTTGACCTCGGGCTGCGCCAGCAGCAGGCGGGCCAGCGCGTCGGCATTCTGGCCGGCCACCGAGATCTCGAAGCCGTCCTCGCCGGTGTAGCCGCTGCGCGTGGCGAAGGCCGGAATGCCGCCGATCTGCACCGCGCCGCCCGTCATGAACACGAAGCGCTCGATGCCGGGCGACAGCCGCGCCAGCACCGCGGCCGCCTGCGGCCCCTGCAGCGCGAGCAGCGCGTGGTCGGGCAGCGGCTGCACCTCGCAGCGTTCGCCGATCTTCTGCTGGATGTGGGCGATGTCCGCCACCTTGCAGGCGCCGTTGACGATCACGAAGATCGAGCCGTGGCCTTCGTTGAAGAACATCAGGTCGTCGAGGATGCCGCCCTCGTCGTTCAGCAGCAGGCCGTAGCGCTGCTTGCCGGCGGCGAGGTCGATCACGTCGACCGGCATCAGCGTCTCGAAGGCGGCCGCCGCGTCCGGGCCGACCAGGCGTAGCTGGCCCATGTGCGAGATGTCGAACAGGCCGGCCGCATCGCGCGTGTGCCTGTGCTCGGCCATGAGGCCGGTGGGATACTGCACCGGCATCGAATAGCCCGCAAAGGGCACCATGCGGGCGCCGAGCTCCACGTGCAGGCCGTACAGCGGGGTCTTCAGGAGTTGTTCGGCGGAAGAGGAGTCGGAGGAAGCGGCCACGGGGCACTCCAAAGGGGCAGACGAATTCCATGGCGCGAGCCATGGGCCACCCCTGCTGTCCGCTTTACCTGAGAGATTCGCCCCACGATCGGGGTTTGCTCCTTCGGTGGGCCGCCGCATGATTGCAACGGCCTCTCTCCAGCAAGGAAGCGCCGGCATGCGCCAACGCTGTGTCAGTCCTTTTGCCTGAGCGTTCGGGAAACCCCTGCGCCTTCGGCGGCCCCGGCTGGCGGGGCTCTCTCCTGACCATGGGAGTGTAGTGGATCGCGGTCGCCCGGTCTGCGGCTCAGTGCACGGTCTCGGCCGGCGGCAGCAGCCGGTCGATGCGCTCGCGCAGCGACTCGGCCCGCTCGGCGCCGGCGGTTTTCTCGACCTCGGTGAGCATCAGCGCGGCAATGGTCAGCATCGCGCCGCGGTCGCGTGCCTCGCGCAGGGCGTCGCGCATCTGCAGCGCGAACTTGGGGTCGCGGCGCACGAACATGCGCTCGCAGATGTCGAACAGGAACATGCGCGTGGTGGCCAGCGAGCGCTTGCCGTCGAAATTGTCGGCCGCGGTCTGGATCTGGATCGGGTCGGCCGCGGGCACCGGGACGGGCTGCGCAGGCGCGGCGCCGGGCTTTGCGGCCGCTGCGGCCGCGACCGGCTTCGCGTCCTGCAGATAGCCTTTCAGCACCAGCGCCTGGATCGCCTGCTCGGCTTCGGTGCGGCTCGCGAACAGCGGGCTGAAGTCGGTCAGCGAACGCCGGCCGTCGGCCATCAGCAGCAGCGCGCGCTCGCGCTGGCTCAGCGTGCGCTGGCCGCCCTGGAGTTCGTCGCGTGCCTTGTCGGTCTTGGTGGGAAACATGGCGCCACAGCTTTCGGGAATCGAGGCTGCAGCATCGTTGCAAGCGGTGACATCTTCGTGAAACGTTTGCCTTACAGGGGACATTGCCGCGCAAAAAAAAGCAGCCTGCGAACAGGCTGCCGTTTCTTCTTTTTCGCGTTGTTTCCGCTACTTGGCGTACACCAGGTCGCGCAGCGCGAGCGATACCCACGGCACGTACGTGATTACCATCAGGCAGGCCAGGATCACCAGCACGAAGGGCACGAGGTATTTCACGATCCGGTCGAGCGAGATGCGCGCCACCGTGCAGGCCGCGAACAGGTTCACGCCGAAGGGCGGGGTGATCATGCCGAGCGCGAGGTTCACCACCATGATCAGCCCGAAGTGCACAGGGTCGATGCCGAAGTGCATCGCCACCGGCGCCAGGATGGGGGCGAGCACGATGATGGCCGCGCTGGTCTCGATGAACATGCCGATGACGAACAGCGCCGCATTCACGCCCAGCAGGAACATCGCGGGCGACTTCAGCACTTCCTGCAGCCAGTGGCCGATGGCGTCGGGCACCCCTGCGCGGGTGATCAGGAACGCGAACAGGCCCGCGTTGGCGATGATGAACATGATCACCGCCGACGACAGCACCGACTTGCGCAGGATGAGGTACAGGTCCTTGGGCTTGATCTCGCGGTAGATCACCATGCCGACCACCAGCGCATAGAACACCGCCACCGCCGAGGCTTCGGTGGGCGTGAAGATGCCGCCGTAGATGCCGCCCAGGATGATGACGGGCATCAGCAGCGCCCAGCCGGCCTGCCACGCCGCCTTGAAGAAAGGCATGCGGCCGTCGCCGTCGTTCTTGCCCCAGCCCCGCCACTTGCAGTAGACCCAGACAAACAGCATGAGCGCCAGGCTGATCAGAATGCCCGGCCCGAAGCCCGCAATGAACAGCTCGCCGATCGACACCTCGGCGCTCACGCCATAGAGAATCATCGGGATCGAGGGCGGAATGATCACGCCCAGCTCGGCGCTCGTGGCCTGCAGCGCAGCCGCGTACGCGGTGGGATAGCCATGCTTGATAAGCGCCGGAATCAGGATCGCACCGATGGCAAAGGTGGTCGCCACCGACGAGCCCGACACCGCCGCGAAGATCATGCAGGTGAGCACGCAGGTCATCGGCAGGCCGCCCTGCACACCGCCCACGATGCTCTTGGCAAATTCGACCAGCCGCCGCGAGATGCCGCCGGTTTCCATCAGGTTGCCCGCCAGGATGAAGAACGGAATCGCCGCCAGCGGAAACTTGTTGATGGAATTGAACATCTCCTTCACGGAGATCAGCATGTTGACGTTGGCCACCTGGATACCCAGGATCGACGCGAGCCCGATGGACACTGCCACCGAAACCGACAGTGCGAAACACAGCACCATCGTTGCAACCATCACAGGGGTCATTGCGCGGTCTCCAGTTCGAGCCGCTTGGGATCGAGAAAATTGCCAACAATGCCAAAAAGGCAAAAACCCGAACCGACCGGCAGCGCCAGGTACGACCACATCATCGACACGCTTTCAAGGCCCGCCATCGACTGCACGCGGCCGCGCATCGCGTAGTCCCAGCCCCACCAGAGAATGACCAGCATCAGCGCCAGCGCCGCGATGCTGACCACGGCGTCGAGCACGCGCTTGACGCGCGGCGGACTCCAGCGGTAGAGCACATCGACGCTCACCATCGCACCCTGGCGAAAAGCCATCGGGATGCCGAGGAACACCATCCAGATCAGGCTCATGCGGATCAGGATCTCGCTCCATTCGGCGGGTTGCTCCAGCACGAAACGCGTGACGATCTGGAACACGCCCAGGCCCGAGGCGATGACCAGCATCACGCAGGCGGCGATCATCGAGACGCCGGTGGTCCAGCGCTCGATGCCAAGAAATTTTTCTTTCATCTGCAATCGTGATGTTGAAAACAAAAAAGCCCGTCAGATGCAACTGAACGGGCGGACGATGCTACCTAAAAGATAGCACCGAGGGATCACTTGAAGTTGCGGATCTTGTCGAGGTTGGCCTTGCCGAAGTCCTTTTCGAACTGGGCGTTCACCGGTGCCAACGCTGCGACGAACCGGGTCTTGTCGACGTTGTCGATCACGGTCATGCCCTTGGCGCGCAGGTCGGCCACGCCCTTGGCATCGTCTTCGTCCACGCGCGCACGGTTGGCCCGGGTGCCTTCCTTGGCTGCATCGAGGAAGGCCTGCTTGTCGGCCGCGCTGAGCTTGTCGAACGAGGCCTTGTTCATCAGGAAGATGCACGGCGAGTAGACATGGCCGGTGAGCGACAGGTGCTTTTGCACCTGGTCGAACTTGGCCGCGATGATGACCGACAGCGGGTTCTCCTGGCCATCGACCGTGCCCTGCTGCAGGGCGGTGAACACTTCGGGGAAGGCCATTGGCGTGGTGACGATGCCGAAGGTCTTGTAGGCCGCGATGTGCACCGGGTTTTCCATGGTGCGCATCTTCAGGCCCTTGAGGTCTTCCGGCCCTTTCACGTCGCGCTTGCTGTTGGTCATGTGGCGGAAGCCGTTCTCGGCCCAGGCCAGCGCCTTGAAGCCCTTGGCATCGAACTTGGTCAGCAGGTCCTGGCCGATCGGGCCGTCGAGCACGGCGCGCGCGTGGGCCTTGTCGCGGAACAGGAAGGGCACGTCGAGAATCTTGGTCTCCGGCACGAAGTTGGGCACCGGGCCGGTCGAGGACAGCGCCAGCTCCTGCGTGCCGAGCTGCACCGCCTCGATCGATTCGCGCTCGCCGCCCAGCGAGCCGTTGTAGAAGGTCTGGACCTTGTAGCGGCCCGTGGTGCGCTTCTCGACTTCCTTGGCAAAGACGTCGATCGCGACGCCCTGGTGCGAGTTCTGCGCGGTGGAAATGCTGATCTTCATGGTGGTCTGCGCAAAGGCCGTGCAGGCCATGCCCATGCCCAGAACCAGGCCGGCGGCCAGTCGGGTCAATTTCATTCTTCTGTCTCCTGAGATGGAAAGGGGGAGTCGCAAAGCGTCGGCTTTGCGCGCAACCGATAACTATGCCGCAATAACCAGTTTGACCGCGTCGGGATTTTCACGGACGTAGTCGCGAATCACGGTCTCGAAGCTGGCGTCGGCCGACAGCCCCAGGCCCTTGGCCCGAGCGGCCTCGATGCGTCCGGGCCAGGTTTTCACGATGCGCTGGATCGCCGGATCGGGTGTGCGGTCGAGCAGGTCGGTGGCCGCCTTGCCGGCCACGCGTTCGAGCGCAGCGGCCATTTCGCCCACGGTGGTGGAAAGCGAGGGCAGGTTGAGCGCGGTGCGCGGGCCCCATTCGGCATCGCCGGCCTGGGCGGCGCGAATGATGCCTTCGACCGTGCGCGCCGGCGACGCGATGGCCACCGGCGTCTCGTCGGGCACCGGGCAGGCGGCGCGAATGCCCGCGAGCGGCTCGCGGATCATGCCGCTGAAAAAGCCCGAGGCCGCGCCGTTGGGCCGGCCGGGGCGCACGCTCACCGTCATGAGCCGCACGCTGCGCCCGCGCACGAAGCCCTTGCGCGTGTAGTCGGCCATCAGCTGCTCGCCGATGAATTTCTGGATGCCGTAGCTGGTCTGCGGCGTCGGCAGCGTGTGGTCCTCGATGACCGGCGGCAGCGGTTGCTCGGGCGAATCGCCGAACACCGCGAGCGAGCTGGCAAACACCAGCAGCGGCCGGGTGCCCACGGCGCGTGCCTTGTCGAGCAGCGCATGCGTGGCGGCGAAGTTGCTGCGCATGCCCAGGTCGAAGTCGGCCTCGCATTCGCCGCTGACCGCGGCGGCCAGGTGGAAGATGGCGTCGGCCCCGGTCCAGAGCGAGGCGTCGGGCGAGGCCAGCTGTTCGTTCAGGTCGCCGAGCGCAGCGCTGATGCGCGGGTCGGCCGCCAGGTCGGCCGGCGGCGCGGCCCGGTCGACCAGCGTGATGCGGGAAATGGCGCGTGCCGGCGCACCGGCCAGCGAAAGCTCGCCCTGCTTGAGCAGGGTGCGGGCAAGGCGTGCGCCCAGGAAGCCGGCGCCGCCCGTGATGACGATCTGCATGGTGGTCTTGTCTCCTTCGCCAACGAGCATAGCGCAGCGGAATGCGCGGCTCAGGCGACACTCGCACGATGAACCTGCGATTCGTCGAAGCCTTCCACTGGGCCGTGGCGCTCAAGAGCGTCACCCGTGCGGCCGAGAAGCTGCACCTCACGCAGTCGGCGCTGTCCAGCCGCATTGCCGCGCTCGAGCGCGAGCTCGGCGTTCTGCTGCTCGACCGGCGCGACAAGCAGTTCCGCCTCACGGTGGCGGGGCAGCGCTTCCATGCCTTCGCGCAGAAGCTGCTGGAGATGCAGATGCACATCAAGGCCGAGATGGGTTCGGGCACGGTGCGTGAGGCCGTGCTGCGCGTGGGCGCCATCGAATCGGTGGTGCACAGCTGGCTGACCGGCTGGCTCAAGCACATGCAGGCCACGCATCCGGACTTCGAGCTGGAACTCACCGTCGAAACCACGCCGGTGCTGGTCGACCAGCTGCAGCGCGGCAAGCAGGACCTGGTGTTTGCCGCGCTGCCGGCCACCGGCGACGGCGTGCGCACCCGCGCCGTGCCGCCGATGCCCATGTGCTTCGTCGGCCACCGCGAGCTGCACCTGAAGCGGCGCTACCGCCTGCCGGACCTGCTCTCGCTCGACCTGCTGACCTTCCAGCGCGGCTCGCAGCCGCACGTGGCGCTGCTCGAGCTGTTCCGCGAGGCCGGCAGCCCGCCGCCGCGGGTGCATGCGATCTCGTCGATCTCGGCGATGGCGCAGCTGGTGGAGGCGGGCTTCGGCGTGGCCGCGCTGCCGCGCGCGGTGGTCGAGCCGCTGGCGCGGCGCCTGCCGCTGCGCGTGCTGCCTTGCGACGTGACGCTGGAGCCGCTGCCCATCTACGCGAGCTACCGCGACGACCCCTCGTCGCCGCTGCCGGAGGCCGCGCTCGGCTCCGCCGTGGTGCATGCTTCGCACCGCATGGGGTCATCGAAAAAATCGATGACTTGAGAAAGAAACTTTGCGTTGGCGTTCGTGAGCGCGGATTCCCACAATCCGGCGCATCACACCACAGCGATGCTTCGGGCATCGGAAACGCCAAATGTCGAACCGTCCATCCTTCGCAGAACAGCCCGGCGCAGGCAGCAGCGCGCTGGCCGTGCGCCAAGCCTGCCGCAGCGGTGCGCTGAGCTCCCACACCAGCGGGCTCGCGAGCGCCCATGTGCAGGGCAACCTCGTGATCCTGCCGCGGGCGCATGCGGCCGACTTCCTGCGCTTCTGCCAGGCCAATCCCAAGCCGTGCCCCTTGCTCGGCGTGTCGGAAGCCGGTGACCCGGGGCTGCCGGCGCTTGGCGAGGACATCGACATCCGCACCGACCTGCCGCGCTACCGCGTATGGCAGGACGGCGTGCTGGCGGAAGAGCCCACCGACGTGCGCGCGCTCTGGAGCGACGACTTGGTGAGCTTCGTCATCGGCTGCTCCTTCACCTTCGAGCACGCGCTGATGGCCGAGGGCATCGTGCTGCGCCACGTCGAGCAAGGCCGCAACGTGGCGATGTACCGCACCGCGATGGCCACCGAGCCGGCCGGCGCTTTCCATGGGCCGATGGTGGTGTCGATGCGCCCGCTGCGCGCGGCCGATGCCATTCGCGCGGTACAGATCACCTCGCGCTTTCCGGCCGTCCACGGCGCGCCGGTGCACATCGGCGACCCGGCGCTGATCGGCATCCGCTCGATCACCGATCCCGACTATGGCGATGCGGTCGAGGTGATGCCTGACGAGCTGCCCGTGTTCTGGGCCTGCGGGGTCACGCCCCAGGCCGCGCTGGCCGCCGCCAGGCTGCCGTTCGCCATCACGCACGCGCCGGGCTCGATGCTCGTGACCGACCTGCTGCACCACCAGCTGGCCGCGTTCTAGTCGCGGCGCTGTCCACCCATTCAAAACGCAAGGAGACAACCCCATGAAGACCACCCTCGACGCCGCCCAGGCGGGCGACGACACGCAAGCCGGAGGCAGCTGGCTGCGCACGCTCAACCCGAACGAGAAACGCACGCTCACCGCATCCTTCAGCGGCTACGCGGTCGATGCCTTCGACTACTACACGCTGCCGCTGGTCACTCCCATCCTGCTGTCGCTGTGGGGCATGAGCAAGACCGAGGTGGGGTTGATCGGCACCGCCACGCTGGTGGCCTCGGCCATCGGTGGCTGGACGGCCGGCATCCTGGCCGACAGGTACGGCCGCGTGCGCATCCTGCAGCTCACGATCCTGGTGTTCGCGATCTTCACCTTTGCCTGCGGCCTGGCGCAAACGCCCGAGCAACTGCTGGTCGCCCGCACGCTGCAGGGCCTGGGCTTCGGCGGCGAATGGGCGGTGGGCTCGGTGCTCATCGCCGAGATGATCCGGCCCGCCTACCGGGGCAAGGCGGTGGGGCTGGTGCAGAGCAGCTGGGCCGTCGGATGGGGCGCGGCAGTGCTGGTGTCGATGGCGCTGTTCTCGTTCCTGCCGCCGGAGTATTCATGGCGCGCGATGTTCATGCTGGGCCTGCTGCCGGCGCTTTTGATCGTGTTCATCCGCCGCTCGATCCGCGACCCGGAGATCTACGTTCAGAGCCGCGCCGCCGTGGCGCGCGGCGATCGCAGCGGCAATTTCCTCGCGATCTTCAAGCCCGGCATGCTGGGCACCACGGTGCTCGCGAGCCTGCTGTTCACCGGCATGCAGGGCGGCTACTACGCGATCGGCGTCTGGCTGCCCACCTTCCTGAAGAACGAACGCCACCTCACGGTGCTGGGTTCGGGCGGCTACCAGTTCATGTTCATCGTCGGCGCCTTCATCGGCTACCTGTGCGGCGCCTACCTGTCGGACCGGCTCGGACGCCGCCGGGCCTTCATCCTGTTCGCTGTGGGCGCCGGATCGCTGGTCTATGCCTACACGCTGCTGCCCATCACAGACGGCCTGATGCTGCTGCTCGGCTTTCCGCTCGGCTTCTTCATGTCGGGCATCTTCAGCGGCGCGGGCGCCTTCCTGGCCGAGCTTTTTCCCAATGAGCTGCGCGGCTCCGGGCAGGGCTTTTGCTACAACTTCGGGCGCGGCATCGGCGCCACCTTTCCGGCGCTGGTCGGCGTGCTGAGCGACCGGATGCATCTTTCGCTGGGCACGGCCATCGGCGTATGCGCCGCGGTGGCCTATGCCATGGTGGTGATCGTGGCGCTCTGCCTGCCCGAGACGCGCGGGCGCGACCTGCGCCAGAACTGATCCGTATCGTTTTTTTCCAAGCCGATTTTTTTCATGACTACGCATTCCCTTCTCCCGTCCCGTTGGCAGTTCTGGATCGACCGCGGCGGCACCTTCACCGACCTGGTCGGCCGCGACCCCGAGGGCGGCCTGCACACGCTCAAGCTGCTGTCGGAGAACCCCGAGCAGTACAAGGATGCCGCCGTCGAAGGCATCCGCCGCCTGCTGAAGCTCGCGCCCGGCGAGGCCGTGACGCCCGAGCGCGTCGAATGCGTGAAGATGGGCACCACCGTGGCCACCAACGCGCTGCTGGAGCGCAAGGGCGAGCCGACGGTGCTGGTCACTACCACGGGCTTTCGCGATGCGCTGCGCATCGCCACGCAGGCGCGGCCGCGGCTGTTCGACCGCCGCATCGTGCTGCCCGAACTGCTCTACCAGCGCGTGATCGAGGCCGGCGAGCGCATGGATGCGCAGGGCGGCGTCGTGCAGCTGCTGGACGAGCACGCGCTGACCACCGCGCTGCAGGATGCCTTCGATGCCGGCCTGCGCGCCTGCGCCATCGTGTTCATGCACGGCTGGCGCTACGCCGCGCACGAACTGGCGGCCGAGCGCATCGCGCGCGCCATCGGCTTCACGCAAGTGTCGGTGTCGCACAAGACCAGCCCGCTCATGAAGCTGGTGCCGCGCGGCGACACCACGGTGGTCGACGCCTACCTGAGCCCGATCCTGCGGCGCTACGTGGAGCAGGTGTCGCACCAGATGCCGGGCGTGCCGCTGTTCTTCATGCAGAGCTCGGGCGGGCTCACGCAGGCCGACCGCTTCCAGGGCAAGGACGCGATTCTCTCGGGCCCGGCCGGCGGCATCGTCGGCATGGCGCGCACCGCGCTCGACGCGGGCCACGCGCGCGTGATCGGCTTCGACATGGGCGGCACTTCCACCGACGTGTCGCACTACGTCGGCGAGTTCGAGCGTTCCTTCGAAACGCAAGTGGCGGGCGTGCGCATGCGCGCGCCGATGATGAGCATCCACACGGTGGCCGCGGGCGGCGGCTCGGTCGTCGCCTTCGACGGCGCGCGGCTGCGCGTGGGGCCGGAGTCGGCCGGTGCCAACCCGGGGCCGGCCAGCTACCGGCGCGGCGGTCCGCTGACCACCACCGATGCGAACGTGCTGCTCGGCAAGATCCAGCCCTCGCATTTTCCGCATGTGTTCGGGCCGAACGCCGATGAACCGCTCGACCTGGCGGCCGCGCGGCACGGCTTCGATGCCATGGCGCGCCGCATGTCGGAGGCCACGGGCCGCACCGTGAGCGCCGAGGAGGTGGCGAGCGGTGCGCTGCGCATCGCGGTGGCCAGCATGGCCAATGCCATCAAGCGCATCTCGGTGGCGCGCGGCTACGACGTCACGCAGTACACGCTGCAGTGCTTCGGCGGCGCAGGCGGCCAGCATGCCTGCCTGGTGGCCGATGCGCTCGGCATGCGCAGCGTCTACCTGCATCCGCTCGCGGGCGTGCTCTCGGCCTTCGGCATGGGGCTGGCCGACCAGCTCGCGATGCGCGAGCTGGCGCTGGAGCGCCGGCTCGATGGCCAGGGGCTGGCGGCGGCGCGCGAGGCGGCAGCTTCGCTGTCGGCACAGGCCAAAGGAGAACTGCGCGAGCAGGGCGTGGCCGATGCGGCCATTGCCGCGGTGCACTGCGTGCAGCTGCGCTACGAGGGAACCGACACCGCGCTGGCCTGCGCGCTGCCCATGGCGGGTTCGGCCGACGACGCGATCGCGGCCATGCGCGAAGAATTCGAAACCGGCTATCGCCGCCGCTTCGCCTTCCTGATGGCCGAGCGCGCGCTCGTGATCGAGGCGGTGACGGTCGAAGCAGTGGGCGCCGGCGAGCGTGCGGCGCCCGCAGCCGCACAAGGCGATGCGGCCACTCATGCACCCGAACCACTGGCCGCTGTGCGCATGTACTGCGAAGCCGACGAGAAGGCCGCGGGCTGGCGTGATGCCGCGCTGTTCGACGAGGCGGCGCTCAAGCCCGGTGCGTCCCTCGAAGGCCCCGCCATCCTCGCGGGCCGCAACGCCACCACGGTGATCGAGCCCGGCTGGCAGGCGCGCGCCACCGCGGCCGGCATCGAGCTGCACCGCGTGCGCCCGCGCGTGGCCACGCAGGCCCTGGGCACCAGCGCCGATCCGGTGATGCTCGAGGTGTTCAACAACCTCTTCATGAACATTGCCGAGCAGATGGGCCTGCGGCTGCAGAACACGGCCTACTCGGTGAACATCAAGGAGCGGCTCGACTTCTCCTGCGCGCTGTTCGACGTCGAGGGCAAGCTGATCGCCAATGCGCCGCACATGCCGGTGCACCTGGGCTCGATGAGCGAGTCGATCAAGATCGTGATCGACGGCAACCCCGGCATGAAGCCGGGCGATGTCTTCGTGCTGAACGACCCCTACCACGGCGGCACGCACCTGCCCGACATCACGGTGGTCACGCCGGTGTACCTGGCGCCGGGCGATGCGCGGCCGTCGTTCTACGTGGCGTCGCGCGGCCACCATGCCGACGTGGGCGGCATCACGCCGGGCTCGATGCCGCCGTTCTCGGCCACCATCGGCGACGAGGGCGTGCTGATCGACAACTTCAAGCTGGTGGAGGGCGGGCGCCTCTGCGAAGCCGAGCTGCGCGCGCTGCTGGGCAGCGGCACCCATCCGTCGCGCAACATCGAGCAGAACCTGGCCGACCTGCGCGCGCAGATCGCCGCCAACGAGAAGGGCGTGCAGGAGCTGCAGGCCATGGTCGCGCAGTTCGGCCGCGAGACTGTGGCGGCCTACATGGGCCACGTGCAGGACAACGCCGAGGAGTCGGTGCGCCGCGTCATCACGGCGCTGAAGAACGGCGAGTTCACGCTGCCGCTGGACAACGGTGCGCAGATCCGCGTGCGGGTCACGGTCGATGCCGTCAGGCGCTCGGCCTCGGTCGACTTCACAGGCACCAGCGCGCAGCTGGCCAACAACTTCAACGCGCCGCGCGCCATCACCATGGCGGCCGTGCTGTACGTGTTCCGCACGCTGGTGGACGACGACATTCCGCTCAACGCGGGCTGCCTCAAGCCCATCGAGGTGATCGTGCCGGACGGCTGCATGCTCAATCCGCTGCCGCCGGCCGCGGTGGTGGCGGGCAACGTCGAAACTTCGAGCTGCGTGACCAATGCGCTCTACGGCGCGCTCGGCGTGATGGCTGCGAGCCAGTGCACCATGAACAACTTCACCTTCGGCGACGGCGAGCACCAGTACTACGAAACCATCTCGGGCGGCTCGGGCGCGGGCCCGGGCTTCGACGGCACGAGCGTGGTGCAGACCCACATGACCAACTCGCGCCTGACGGACCCCGAGGTGCTCGAGTTCCGCTATCCGGTGCGGCTCGACAGCTATCGTCTGCGCACCGGCTCGGGTGGGGCGGGGCGCTGGCGCGGCGGCGACGGCGGCGTGCGGCGCGTGCGTTTCCTGGCGCCGATGACGGCGTCGATCCTCAGCAACGGCCGCCGCCACGGCGCGTTCGGCGGTGCGGGCGGCGAGGCCGGCGCGGTGGGCATCAACCGTGTCGAGCGGGCCGACGGCAGCATCGAGGAACTTGGCCACATCGGGCAGGTGCAGATGCGGCCGGGCGATGTGTTCGTGATCGAGACGCCTGGTGGGGGCGGGTGGGGCGAAAACGGGCGCTGAACTGCGTTCTGTCCTGGGGTGCGCTCCCGCCGACGGGGGACATTCGCGGAGGGGAGTACCCGGTGACCTGTGCACGCGCCCCGAACAAGAGCGCCAGGAACAACAGCGCTCCGAGAAGAACTACATCCCCACGTAATTCGGCCCGCCGCCCCCTTCGGGCGTGACCCACACGATGTTCTGCGTCGGGTCCTTGATGTCGCAGGTCTTGCAGTGCACGCAGTTCTGCGCGTTGATCTGCAGGCGCTCCTTGCCGGCCTTGGCTTCGTCGGGCACGAACTCGTACACGCCGGCCGGGCAGTAGCGGCTTTCGGGGCCCGCGAACTTCGACAGGTTGATGTTCACCGGCACCGACGCGTCCTTGAGTGTCAGGTGCGCTGGCTGCTGCTCCTCGTGGTTGGTGTTGCTGATGAACACGCTCGAGAGGCGGTCGAAGGTCAGCTTGCCGTCCGGCTTCGGATAGGCGATGGGCTTGCACTCCGCCGCGGGCTTGAGGTACAGGTGGTCGGGCTTGTTGCGGCGCAGGGTCCATGGAATATGGCCCTTGAGCAGCCACTGCTCGATGCCGTTCATGAAGGTGGCAATGCCCAGGCCCTTCTTGAACCAGGCCTTGAAGTTGCGTGCCTTGTTCAGCTCCGCGTAGAGCCAGCTCTTCTCGAACGCGGCCGGGTAGGCCGTGAGCTCGTCGTGCTGGCGACCGGCCTGCACCGCGTCGAAGGCCGCTTCGGCGGCCAGCATGCCGGTCTTGATGGCGGCATGGCTGCCCTTGATGCGGCTCACGTTGAGGTAGCCCGCCTCGCAGCCGACCAGCGCGCCGCCCGGGAACACCGTCTTGGGCAGCGACATCAGGCCGCCGGCCGTGATGGCGCGCGCGCCGTAGCCGATGCGCTTGCCGGGCTTGATGCCCTGGGCCTCGTCGCCTTCGAGGTACCAGCGGATGTTGGGATGCAGCTTCCAGCGCTGCATTTCCTCGAACGGGCTCAGGTACGGGTTGCTGTAGTCCAGGCCCGTGATGAAGCCCATCGTGACCTTGTTGTCCTCCATGTGATAGAGGAAGGCGCCGCCATAGGTGTCGCTCTTCATCGGCCAGCCGGCCGTGTGCAGCACGAAGCCGGGCTGGTGGCGCTTGGGGTCGATTTCCCACACTTCCTTCACGCCTAGGCCGTAGGTCTGCGGGTCCTTGCCTTCGTCGAGCTTGAACCTGCTGATGAGCTGGCGACCCAGGTGGCCGCGCGCGCCTTCGGCAAACACCGTGTACTTGCCCAGCAGCTCCATGCCGAGCTGGAAGTTCTCGGTGGGTTCGCCGTCCTTGCCCACGCCCATGTTGCCGGTGGCCACGCCGCGCACCGAGCCGTTCTCGTTGTAGAGCACCTCGGCCGCCGGAAAGCCCGGGAAGATCTCCACGCCCAGGTTCTCGGCCTGCTGCGCCAGCCACTTGGTGAAGGCGCCCAGGCTGATGATGTAGTTGCCGTGGTTCTGGAAGCAGGCCGGCAGGAAGAGGTTGGGCGTGCGCAGGGCCGACTTCTCGCCGAGGAACACCATGGCGTCGTCGGTCACGGGCTGGTTCAGCGGGGCGCCCTGTTCCTTCCAGTCGGGCAGCAGCTCGTTGAGCGCGCGCGGGTCCATGATGGCGCCCGAGAGAATGTGCGCGCCGGGCTCGGAGCCCTTCTCGAGCACCACCACCGAGATTTCCTTGTCGTGCTGGGCCGCCAGCTGCTTGAGCCGGATGGCGGTCGAGAGGCCGGCCGGGCCGCCGCCGACGACCACCACGTCATATTCCATGGATTCGCGGGGGCCGAACTGGGCGAGGATTTCGTCGTGGGTCATGTGGGTCTCGTCGATAATGATTTGAGGCTCGGACGCTTCGAGGGCGCGAAACATTTTATGTGGAGTGCCGGGCGTCGCCTCGGCGACTCGGCAACGGCTCAACAGGACCCCCTTCCCATGGCTTACAGCATCGATCTTTCGGGCCGCGTGGCCTTCATCACCGGCGCCTCCAGCGGGCTGGGCGCGCAGTTTGCCAAGACGCTGGCGCGCGCCGGCGCCGCGGTCGTGCTCGCGAGCCGCCGGCTCGAGAAATTGAAGGAGTTGCGCGCCCGCATCGAGGGCGAGGGCGGCGACGCGCACGCGGTCGAGCTCGACGTCACCGACATCGGCAGCATCAAGGCCGCGGTGGCGCGCGCCGAAACCGAGGTCGGCCCCATCGACATCCTGGTCAACAACTCGGGCGTGAGCACCACCCAGCGCCTTTCGGACGTCACGCCCGACGACTACGACTACATCTTCGACACCAACGTGAAGGGCTCCTTCTTCGTCGCGCAGGAGGTGGGCAAGCGCATGCTGGCACGCGCCGACGGTTCGGCGCCGGGCACCTACATCGGCGGGCGCATCATCAACATCGCCTCAGTGGCGGCGCTCAAGGTGCTGCCGCAGATCGGCACCTACTGCATGAGCAAGGCCGCGGTGGTGCAGATGACCAAGGCCATGGCGCTCGAATGGGGCCGCTTCGGCATCAACGTGAACGCGCTGTGCCCGGGCTACATCACGACCGAGCTCAACCAGGACCACTGGGCCTCCGAAGGCGGCGCCAAGCTCGTGAACATGCTGCCGCGCAAGCGCGTGGGCAAGCCCGAAGACCTCGACGGTCTGATCGTGCTGCTGGCCAGCGGCCAGAGCCATTTCGTGAACGGCGCGGTCATTGCGGCCGACGACGGGTTCGCGCTCTGATCCTCTCCATCAAAGCCCACCGATGAGAATCGAAATCCCCGAGAAGAAAAAGTTCGTGTTCGAGATGTCCATCCCCATCCGCTGGGGCGACATGGACGCCATGGGCCACCTCAACAACGGCACCTACTTCCGCTACCTGGAAACCGCGCGCATCGACTGGATCCGTTCGCTTGGCATCGCGCCTGAACCGGGCGGCGAAGGCATGGTGATCGTCAACGCCTTCTGCAATTTCTACCGCCAGATCGAATACCCGGGTGACGTGCTGCTCAAGATGTACGTGAGCGACCCGGCGCGAACCACTTTCGAGAGCTGGGCCACCATGGCGCGCGCCGAGGCGCCCGAGGTGATCTGCGCGGCCGGCGGAGCGACCACGATCTGGGTCGATTTTCCGAAGCAGAAGGCGCTGCCCCTGCCCGACTGGCTGCGCGCGGTGGTGAGCGACTAGGCGGGCCGCAGCACGATGCGCGCCTCGAAGCCGCTGGCGGCGCCGGGCGGCGGCGATGCCAGTTCGAGCCTGGCGCCGTGCTTCTCGACGATGGTGCCCACGATCGACAGCCCCAGGCCATAACCCGCGCGATCGGAGCTGTGGCGCACGTGGCGCTGCTGCAGCGTGGCGAGCTGCCCGGCGCTGACGCCCGCGCCGAAGTCGCGCACCGCGAGCGTGCAGGGCGCCATCACCTCGATCACCACCCGGCCGCTGCCGCCGTAGCGCAGCGCGTTCTCGACCAGGTTGCGCAGCGCGATCGCCAGTGCGTCGACGTCGCCCGAGGCAACGGGCGCGGCGTCGTCGGGCACCTTGAGCGCGAGCCGCTCGCTGATCTGCGGGTCGTTCCAGAAGTCCTGCGCCACGGCGCCTGCCAGCTGCACCAGATCGACCCGTGCGCGTGCGAGCGAGGCGCCCGACTCGGCACGCGAGAGCTGCAGCAGCTTCTCGGTGCGGTGGCTGAGCAGCTGCAGCGCGTCGAGCGCCGCCTGCACGTCGTTGCGCTGCAGGTCGTGCTCGAGCGCGGTCTGCAGCCGCAGCCGTGCCGCGGCCAGCGGTGTCCGCAGCTCGTGCGCCGCATTGGCGGCCAGCGCGCGCTCGACGTCGAGCGAGTGCGACAGGCGCTCCAGCAGGCTGTTGACGTGGTCGCCGACCGAGCGCAGCTCGCGCGGCAGGCCGGGCAGCGTGATGGGGCGCAGGTCGGAGCCGCTGCGCTTCTCGATCTCACCCGCGAGCTGCTGCAGCACGCGCAGCTCGTTGCGCGCCACCTTGCGCAGCACCAGCGCCAGCAGCGGCAGCACGGCGCCCAGCGGAATGATCAGCCCGAACAGCGTGCGGTTCAGCGCCGAGCGCCGCTCGTCGAGCGGATCGGCCACCTGGAAATACAGGCCCAGCGTGGGATGCCGCACCGTATAGATGCGCCAGGTCTGGTTGTTGGCGAAACCCGCGGCCAGCGGCACGTCGAAGGCATCGATGGGCGCCTCGGCCGAGCGCAGCAGCACCTTCTCGTGGATGTCCACCACCTGGTACATCACAGCGTCTTCCGAGAACAATTGCTTGGGCGCGATCAACGGCGTGTCCGGTGCCGCGCCCGGATGCTGCAGCTTGCCGAGCTCCTGCAGCGCCATGTCGAACATGCGGTGCGACACCTCGACCAGCTCGTTGTCGAAGTTGTGGTTGATCTCGCGGTCCACATACCAGACCACGGCCAGCACGCACAGCAGCCACACGCCGCCGACCCAGAGGATCAGGGTGCGAGTCAGGCGGCCGGCCAGCGTGTCGCGGCCGCCCTTCGGGCTTGCCGCGTTCATTCGTCGTCGTCAGCCGAGGTCGACAGCCGGTAGCCGAGGCCGCGCAGGGTCTGGATGTGGCTCTTGCCCAGCTTGCGCCGCAGGCGGCTGATGAACACTTCGAGCGTGTTGCTGTCGGCTTCGTCGCCGAAGCCATAGAGCGCGTCGGCCAGGTTCTCGCGGGTGTGGATGCGCTCGGGCCGGGTGGCCATCACGCGCAGCAGGGCCCATTCCTTCTGCGTGAGGACGACCGGGTTGCCGTCCTTGCGGACCCGGTCCTGGGCCAGGTCGATCTCCAGCGTGCCCAGATGCAGCACCGGCGAGCTGCCGGCGCTGCGCCGCCGCTCCACCGCGCGCAGCCGCGCCAGCAGTTCGGCCGGGTCGTAGGGCTTGATGAGGTAGTCGTCGGCGCCGGCGTCGAGGCCGCGGATGCGGTCGGTGACCTGGTCGCGCGCCGTCAGAACGATGACGATGGGCGGCTCGCGCAGCGCGCGCACCTGGGGCAGCAGCGAAAGGCCGTCGCCGTCGCCCAGGTGCAGGTCGAGCAGCACGGCGGCGTATTGCACCGAAAGCAGCGCGCCGCGTGCCTCGGCGAGGCTGGACGCCACGTCGACCACGAATGCCTTCGCAAGCAGGTAGCTGCAGACGGCGTCTGCCAACGCACTGTCATCTTCGACGAGCAATATGCGCACGCGATGTGGTCTTTCCAAAAAAACGCAGTCTAGCGCCGACTGTCGCGGGTCCGGGCGGCGTCAGTTCCCGTTCAGGGCCGCTTCAGGCTCGGTTCAGGCCGCGAACGTAGGCTCAGGGGGTTTCAGGCTTGCTGGTTTTCCTTCTGCTCATGACGCGTGTCCCGAATCTTCCGAATCCCTCGAATCTCCGCCTGGGAGGGCTGACCCTCCTTGCATTGGCCTTGCTGCTGGCGTGGGACGCCACCGGCGGCGATCTCGCGCTGGCGCGCCTGGCGGGCACGCCCATGGGCTTTCCGTGGCGCGACAACGCCTTCCTGGTGCACGTGATGCACGAGGGCGCGAAGAACCTGAGCTGGCTGTTCGTGATGGCGCTGTTCGCCGGCATCCGCTGGCCGCTCGGCATCCTGCGGCGGCTGCCCGTTCGCGCCCGGGCGCAGCTGGCATTCACGGTGCTGCTCTCGGTCGTTGCCATCAGCCTCATCAAGCATGCGAGCCACACGAGCTGCCCCTGGGACCTCAAGGAATTCGGCGGCGTGGCAAGCCATGTGTCGCATTGGGCATGGAAGGTCTACGACGGCGGCTCGGGCGGGTGTTTTCCGGCGGGCCATGCCTCCGCGGCCTTTGCCTACGCAGGCGGCTATTTCGTGCTGCGCCGGGTGTCGCCGCGCGCCGCCATCCTCTGGCTCTGCGCGTCGCTGGCCGCGGGGCTGGCGCTCGGCCTGTCGCAGCAATTGCGTGGAGCGCACTACATGAGCCATACGCTCTGGACCGCCTGGATCTGCTGGGTGGTGGGCTTTGCCATCGACCTGGCCGTTGCACCCCGCGCCTCCCGGTTGTCCGCAGCCCAAACCACGGTGTTGCATGCAGGCCCTTGATACCGCCCTGTTCGCGCTGATCAACGCCAGTGCCGCGGCACCGGCGTGGAGCATCTATTTCGCGCGCTTTGCCTCCGACGTGCTGCCGGCCCTGCTGGCCACCGCGATCATCGGCGCCGCGGCGCTCGACCGCCGGCTGCGCTATGCCTGCTTCACCGCGCTGGTCAGCGTGCTGGCGGTCTGGGTCTTCGTGAACGTGTTCCGCTCGGCCATGCCGTTCCAGCGGCCGGCCTTCTACGGCCTCGGCATCCAGTGGGCGCCGCAGGGGCCGCGGCCGGGTTTCCCCAGCCTGCATGCCGCCTGCACCTTCGCTGCCGCGTTCTCGCTGTGGTGCCTGCCGTGGCGCGCGCCCATGCTTGCCGCGCTGGCGGTGGCCGCGGTGGTCGGGTGGAGCCGCGTGTTCCTCGGGTTGCACTTTCCGCTCGACGTGGTCGTGGGGGCGATGCTCGCCGCGCTGGTGTCGATCGTGGTGGAGCGCGGCGTGAGCCGGCCGCTCAACCTGGCGCTCAGGGCCTTCATGCGGCCCCGGCTGAGGGCGAGAAAGGCGCGAATCTGAACACCGGCTGAACGCGCAATTCAGGCTGCCTTCAGTTGCGCTTCCTACAGTCGGTGCATGTCATTTTCAAGAATCGAACCCGCGCCCGTGCGGGGCGTGGGGCTGTCTGCAACCGGCGCGCCGCAACTGGCGTCCGCACGTGCGCTCTGGGCGCGCATCGACCTGTGGCTGGCGCGGCCCCGATCGGCACAGCGCGTGGTCGTGTGGCTCGCCATCTACCTTGCCGTGGCCGCCAACTGGCCGCTCTGGAACGAGCTCGCGCGCATCGGCGGCGCACCCAGCGCCTACCTGCCCACGAGCGCCGCCATGGCGGTGCTCATGGTGTGCGCCACGGTGGCGCTGCTGTCCTTCACGGCCTGGTCGCGCTGGATGAAGCCCTTGTGGTTCGCGGTGGCGCTGCTGGCCGCGTTCGTGCAGCACTACATGCTCGAATACCGCGTGGTGATGGACCCGACCATGATCGCCAACGTGCTGCAGACCGACCCGAACGAGGCGCGCGACCTCATGAGCTGGCGCATGGCCTACCACGTGCTGCTGGTGGCGCTGCTGCCGGGGCTGGCGCTCTGGCGCGCGCGCATCGTGCCGATGCGCTTCGCCTCCAAGCTCTGGCGCAACGCGGCGCTGCTGCTGCTTTCGGTGGTGGTGGCGCTGGTGGCCGCGGTGTCGATGAACCGGCAGCTCGCGCCGCTGATGCGCAACAACGTCCACCTGCGCTACATGATGAATCCGGTCGCGAGCCTCTACTCGGCCGGCTCGGTGGTCCTCAGGCCGATGTTCAAGCGCAGCCGCAAGCTGATTCCCATCACTGCCGGAACGGCGCTGGGCGCGAGCTACGCGGGGCAGGCGCGGCCGCCGATGTTCGTGCTGGTGGTGGGCGAGACGGCGCGGGCCGACCACTTCGGCCTCAACGGCTATGCGCGCAACACCACGCCCGAGCTGGCGGCGCGCGGCGTGCTGAGCTGGCACGACGTGCATTCGTGCGGCACCAACACGCTCGCTTCGGTGCCGTGCATGTTCTCGCCGCTGGGCAAGCAGGGCTACGAATCGCGCAGCGACGATTACGAGAACCTGGTCGACGTGCTGCAGGCCGCCGGGCTGGCGGTGCTGTGGCTCGACAACCAGGCCGGCTGCAAGGATGTGTGCACGCGCATTCCCAACGCCTCCGCCTTCGACACTCTCACGCCCGCGCAGAAGAGCGCGCTGTGCGACGGTGAGGAATGCCTGGACGACGTGATGCTCAAGGGGCTGGACGCGCGCATTGCCGCGCTGCCCGCCGAGCGCCGCGCGAAGGGCGTGGTGCTGGTCATGCACCAGATGGGAAGCCACGGGCCGGCCTACTACAAGCGCTCCGCGCCGGAGATGAAGCGCTTCCTGCCCGAGTGCAGGACCAACTCGCTGGCCGAGTGCGGCCATGCGGAATTGGAGAACGTCTACGACAACTCCATTGCGCAGACCGATCATTTCCTGGGCCAGACCATCGACTGGCTCAAGGTGCAGTCCGGCCGGTACGACCCGGCCTTGCTCTACGTGAGCGACCATGGCGAATCGCTCGGCGAGTACGGCCTGTTCCTGCATGGCGTGCCCTACAGCTTCGCACCCGAGGCGCAGAAGTACGTTCCGATGGTCACCTGGTTCAGCCCCGGCATGAGCGAGCGCCGCCGGCTATCGCGCCCGTGCATGGAAGCAGAGCTCGATGCGCCGCTCACGCACGACAACCTCTACCACACGGTGCTGGGGCTCATGGACGTGAGCAATCCCACCTACAAGCCCGCGCTGGACGCGCTCGCGTCCTGCAGAAGCAGGGCCTGAACCGCAGTGCGCGCTACTTATTTCTTCTCGCGGGGCAGCCGCCCCATCAGGAAGAACTCGGTGTTCGGCTGCATGCCGCTGAAGCTTGCGAGGCGGTTGCTCAGGCCGAAGAAGGCGGTGATGGAGGCGATGTCCCAGATGTCCTCGTCGTCGAAGCCGTGGGCATGCAGCGCGGCGAAATCCGCGTCCTCGACTTCATGCGAGCGTTCGCAGACCTTCATCGCAAAGTCGAGCATGGCGCGCTGGCGCGGCGTGATGTCGGCCTTGCGGTAGTTCACCGCCACCTGGTCGGCCACCAGCGGCTTCTTCTCGTAGATGCGCAGCAGCGCGCCGTGCGCCACCACGCAGTAGAGGCACTGGTTGGCCGCGCTGGTGGTGGTGACGATCATCTCGCGGTCGCCCTTGGTGAGCGAACCTTCCTCCTTCAGCATCAGCGCGTCGTGGTAGGCGAAGAAGGCGCGCCACTCGGCCGGGCGGCGCGCCAGCGCGAGGAACACGTTGGGAACGAAGCCGGCCTTTTCCTGCACCGCGAGGATGGCGGTGCGGATGTCTTCCGGCAGGTCTTTGAGCTCGGCGAGGGGGTAGCGGTCGGCCATGTTCTGTCTCCTGGGTGGCAATGCCAGGATCATAGGCAACTGCCCGCCCGCGGGGCCGATGCCTACTTCAGTGCTTTGCCCTGGGTTGCGCCCAGCGGCGTGTGCAGCTGCGAAGCCACCCACTGTCCCGTGTTGTCGTCGCGGCCCTGCAGCAGGTAGCGCGTGTCGGGCTTGCCGTGGTTCTGCACCGCCATGGCCGAGAACTTGCCGATGTCGGTCTTCGGGTCGCGCAGGCGGTTCACGATCAGCACCTTCCTCGTGTCGGCGAAGTCGGCCATCATGTTCTGGTCGCCCTCGCTGTCGCCTGCAATGAAGCAGGGCCCGTAGCCGTATTTGCTGACCAGGAAGCGCTGGATGTTCTTGGTCTTGCCGGGGCCCTGCGTCTGGTCGTAGCCGCGCCGGTACTCGGGCTGGATCACGCCATTGGCGTCGCGCTCCAGTTCCATCGCCAGCACGCGCTCGGGCGGGTTGTTGTAGCCGAAGGCGGGGTTGGACGAAATCTCCTTGATCACGTCGACGAAGGACGCCGAGCACACCCACACGTCGAAGCCTGCGTTGCGGAACGCGGCATAAAGCTCCTGCATCTCGGGCTGCAGCCGCAGGCCGTTCTTCCAGCTGACCGAGACCACGCCGGCCTGGCCCGGCAGTGCGGCCGGCGAGGTCCATTTCACCTTGGCCACGGGCTCCTTCAGCTGCCAGGCCACGGTGGCGGCCGTGAGCTTGCGCACCTGGGCTTCGGTCATGCCGACGAAGAGGTAGGTCACCCACGGGTAGGCGGTGTCGTGGTCGAAGGTGTCGCCGATGGCTTCGTAGAGATAGCGCACCTTGGTGGTGAATGCGATGTAGTGCGGGCTCAGCTTCACCGCGGCCAGCGGCTGGCTGCCCTTGAGTCCGCTGTAGTTCTGGTAGAGCCAGGTGTAGCTGGCCACGATGTCGGGCACCACGCGGTCGATGTTGACCGGCTGGCCGGCCGCATTGTTGTGCGCGGGAAGAAAGTCCTTCTTCGGGATGTTCTTGCGCAACGCCACCTCGAGTTGCGCCGGCGTGGCGCCGAACACCAGGTTCTCGAGTTGGTAGATCAGCGAGGCTTCTTCGATGTCGAGGAACACGCTGGTGTTGTCCCAGTCGAAGACCACGTAGGGCGGCCTGGTGGCGCTGTAGCCCGGGCTCGACTTGCCGAGGCTGGCGATCAGGCCTTCGATCTGTGCCCGGTTGAAGGCGTCCCAGTGGCCGGGCGAAAGCGCCGTGGACGCAGAGGGGGCCAGGCTGGCGCAGCCCGTGGCGGCGAGCGCGGCGGCGAGCGGCGTGAGAAGAATCAGACGGCGTTGCATTGAGTTCCTGTTGTTGTGCGGCGTTGAACGGAAGGCCGAGCGTAGTGAACGCCCGTGACACTTCGGCAGAGGCCTACGCATCAGCCATGCCAGCCTGGGGCCGGTTCACAGGCCCTGGGCACGGATGCGGTCGTACTGCTGTTCGATGAAGGCCGCCACGCGGCGCACGAGTTCGCGGTTTCCGCCGGCCGCCTCGACGCTGGCCGCGGCCTGCACCGAAACGGTTTCTTCGGTCCGGTCGATGATGTCGTCCGCCTCTGCCGCTGCCAGGCCGAAGTGGGGCGCCGCGCGGCGCGCCAGCGCCAGGCTCGATGCGTGCTGCCCCGGAAGGATGGCAAGTTCCTGGTAGCCCGTATGGCTGCCCAGCTGCATGACGAGATCGAAGGCTGGGGCCAGGCGCCAGAGGCCGTCGCCCTGCCGCAGGGCGCCATGGTTCTTGACGTGGTCGTCGCTGTTGCCCACCGCCAGGTTGAACACCAGGCGGCGAAACAGCTCGGTCAGGTCTTCCTGGGGCCGCCCCGAGATGCGCCGCAGCAGCTGTGCGAGTTCGACATAGCTGCCGCGGCTGGATTCATAGGGCACATCGAGCAGTGCCGAGGCCGACAGGTAGTGATGGCGCTGCTCGTCGTTCACTGGGCCGGTGCGATCGAAACGCTCCACCAGCAGGGCGTGGCCGGCGGCCAGGGGCTGCAGCAGGAAGGCAGGCACGCGGATGCCGCAGGCGCTGGCCAGCCACAGGGTGGCGGCCTCGATCACCTCCACATCGTGGTCGTCGCCGCGCGAGGAAAACTTGGCGATGTAGCGCCGCCCTTCGTGCGCAAAGGCCGCCTTGGGGCGCGCGCCACCGAGGCTGCCACCGCGCAGCAGCAGATGCATGTCGGGGCCGATCTCCATGCCTTCCTCGACGCGGCGCGACGCTTCGGCGAGTTCCTCCAGCGACCAGAGCATGGAGGGCGGTTCTTCGCTCTGGATGGGCAATGCCTCGGCGAACACCATCGCGCCGATGCGGTCCTCGTTGGTCAGCAGCAGAGCGTCGACGTCCGACAGGGGTTTGCGGTGCCGGATCTCGAGCACCTTGCGTCCCCAGCTGTCGGGCAGGGCATCGCGCAGCGTGAGCGGCATGGCGCCGCCCTCGCGGATGCGCCGCTCCGCAAGCGCGAAAGCGGCATCGCGCAGCGGCAGGTGCTCGGGATTGAGCGGCACGGCCGCGGGATCCTCGAGGTAGCGCCGGCCATAGGCGAATTCGCCCGACTCGACGACCCCCCGGCGAACGAGCTTCATCAGGCCGGCAGGCTGCACCTCGTCGCCCGTGTGGCGCGCGAGCCCGACGTAGATGCGCCGTTCGTCCCCGGCCTCGTCAGAAATCACGCTCGTCCTCGGCGATCACCCCGGCGGGCCTGCGTGCCACAGACCTGCGGACGCGGCGCCTGGCGGCCAGGCCCGCGGGTGCGGGAGCCAATGCGTCAAGCGAATCGATCTCGCCGAACAGCCACAGCGCGTGGGCCAGCAAGCCGATGCTGGTCGCCGGCTTGCCCGATTCGAGCGAACGCAAGGTGGTGGGCGAGCACAGCAGGCGTTCGGCCATTTCCGCGATCGTCCAGCCGCGATGCACCCGGTTCGCACGAAGGCGCAGGCCGAGATTCCTCAGGGGCTCAGCGGTCTGCTGGGGCAGGGCGGAAAGGCTGTTGCTGCTTCTTGTCATCAATAAAATGGCCATTAAGTGGCTTAATAACCATTGTATTGACTATTTTTGATCACTGCAAAACTGCGGTCAGCCAGGCAGGGAAGGTGCCGGGCGGCCGGGATCGAGCAGCGCGAGATCGCTCTCGTCCTTGAGCCCGACGCCGGTCAGCCCCCGGCGGAGGGACTCTCGCATCAGCCATGCCAGCTTGAACGCCGCAGCATCGCAGGGCAGGCCCTCGGGGCGCACGTTCGAGATGCAGTTGCGCTCGGCATCGTGGCGGCCGCGCCGGGGCGAATGGGTCAGGTAGATGCCGAGGCTGTCGGGCGAGCTGAGCCCCGGACGCTCGCCGATCAGCATCACCGAGAGCGCCGCGCCGAGCAGCTCGCCCACCTCGTCGGCCAGGGCGACGCGCGCCTGGGTGGCGATGACCACGGGAGAGAAGCGCGTCTCTGGCGGTAGTTGCGGGCGCAGTGCGGCCAGCAGCGGCGCGGCATGGCGCGCCACTGCGAGCGAGGAAAGGCCGTCGCCGATGACAAGGCACACATCGCAATCGCCTTTCGCGGTGGCCCGCAGGCGCTGCGCATCCGCGGGGTCGAGTTGCCGTCCGAGATCGGGGCGGCGCAGGTAGGTGGTGCGGTCTTCGGCGCGGCTGCGTGCCCGCGCCACATCCCAATGCTGCGCACGCAGCGTGGCTTCGAGCGCATCGACGTCGAGCGCCGCATGGATCGCATCGCGCGCCATGGCATGGGCCCAGCCGAAGCGCAGCGTCTCGTCGGTCGGCATGCCGGCGCCGGCGCGGCCCAGCGCGAGGCGCGCGGGCGTGGCCGAACGCCACTGCGCCCAGGGATTCGGTGTGACCGCGTCCTTGCTCATGGCGCGAGCGCGGCCAGGCCGCTCATGTCCGCCAGCAGGCGGTTGGCCGAGGGCGGCGCGAGTTGCCCCGCCGCATCGGTGATCTGCATGCGCTGCAGCCAGGCCTCGAATTCGGGTGCGCGCTTCAGGCCCAGCGTCTGGCGCAGGAACAGCGCGTCGTGGAACGAGGTGCTCTGGTAGTTGAGCATCACGTCGTCGGCGCCCGGAATGCCCATGATGAAGCTGATGCCCGCGGTGCCCAGCAGCACCAGCAGGTTGTCCATGTCGTCCTGGTCGGCCTCGGCATGGTTGGTGTAGCAGATGTCGCAGCCGATGGGCAGGCCCAGCAGCTTGCCGCAGCAATGGTCTTCGAGGCCGGCGCGGATGATCTGCTTGCCGTCATACAGGTATTCAGGCCCGATGAAGCCGACCACCGTGTTGATGAGCAGCGGCTTGTAGCGCCGCGCCAGCGCATAGGCGCGCACCTCGCAGGTCTGCTGGTCGACGCCGAAGTTGGCATTGGCCGAGAGCGCGCTGCCCTGGCCGGTCTCGAAGTACATGACGTTGTTGCCGACGGTGCCGCGGTTCAGTGCCAGTGCCGCGGCATGGGCTTCGTCCAGCAGCTCGGGCGTGACGCCGAAGGACAGGTTCGCCTTCTCGGTGCCCGCGATCGACTGGAACACCAGGTCCACCGGCGCGCCGGCCTCCGCGAGCCTGAGCGTGTTGGTCACGTGCGTGAGCACGCAGCTCTGGGTGGGAATCTCGAAGCGCTGGATCACCTCGTCGAGCATGTGCAGCAGGCGGCCGAGCACCTGCATGCTGTCGGACACCGGGTTGAGGCCGATCACCGCATCGCCCGCGCCGTAGAGCAGTCCGTCGAGCGTGGAGGCCGCCACGCCGCGCAGGTCGTCGGTCGGATGGTTGGGCTGCAGGCGCACGGCCAGGTGGCCGGGCAGGCCGATGGTGTCGCGAAAGCGCGTGACCACGCTGCACTTCTTGGCGACCGACACCAGGTCCTGGTTGCGCATGAGCTTGGACACGGCCGCCACCATCTCGGGCGTGAGGCCGGGCGCCAGCGCCGTCAGCGCCTCGGTGGTGGCCTGTTCCGAGAGCAGCCAGTTGCGGAAGTCGCCGACCGTGAGGTGGGCCACCGGCGCAAAGGCCTCTGCATCATGGGTGTCGATGATGAGGCGCGTGATGTTGTCGCTCTCGTAGGGAATCAGCGCTTCGTTCAGGAACTGCTTGAGCGGTGTCTCGGCCAGCACGTGGCGCGCCGCCATGCGCTGCTGCGCGGTGGCCGCGCCGATTTCCGCGAGGTAGTCGCCCGAGCGCGCCGGGCTGGCCACGGCCATGACCTGCTTCAGGTCGTCGAAGGCGAAGACCTGGCCGGCGATGGTGGTGCGGTAGCGCATCTTTCCTTCTTCTTCACAGAGTGCGCGTCGAGGAAAGCATTTCGTCGGGCGCCGCCGCCTTGCGTTGTGCCGAGGTCAGCAGGAAGTAGCCATAGGCCGCCGCCATCAGCACCAGGAACAGGAGCGTGAGCATGGCGTTGAACCAGACCATGGCGCCGAGGCAGACCACGCCGAGCCCGAGCGCAATGGCCGGAAACACCGGATAGAACGGCGCGCAGTAGGTGCGCAGCAGGCCGGGCTCGCTCTTGCGCAGCTTGAAGAGCGCAGCCATCGAGATCAGGTACATCACGATGGCGCCGAGCACGGCCATGGTCACGATGTTGGCGGTGAGCGTCTGGCCGCCGAACTGCACCCACTCGTCGCTGAAGATGGCCACCACGCCGATCACGCCGCCCGCCAGCAGCGCGCGGTGCGGCGTGTCGAAGCGCGGGCTCAGGCCCGCGAAGTAGCGCGGCAGGTAGCCGGCGCGCGCCAGCGCGAAGATCTGGCGCGAATAGCCCATGATGATCCCGTGGAACGAGGCGATCAGCCCGAAGAGGCCGATCCACACCAGCATGTGCAGCCAGCCGCTGTTGTCGCCCACCACCGCCTTCATGGCCTGGGGCAGCGGGTCGTTGATGTTGGCGAGCTTGCGCCAGTCGCCCACGCCGCCCGCGAAGATCATCACGCCGAAGGCCAGCACCACCAGCGTGACGATGCCCGTGGTGTAGGCGATGGGAATGGTGCGGTGCGGATCGCGCGCTTCCTCTGCGGCCATGGCCGCGCCCTCGATGGCCAGGAAGAACCAGATCGCGAACGGTATCGAAGCGAAGATGCCCGAGATGGCCGCGCCGTTGAGCACGCTGCCGCCGGCCCAGCCGTTGGCGACGAAGTTGGCCATCGACCAGCCTGGCGTGACCACGCCCATGAACACGATCAGCTCGAAGATCGCGAGCACCGTCACGAACAGCTCGAAGGCCGCCGCGATGCCGATGCCGATCCAGTTGAGCGCTATGAAGATCACGTACGCACCCAGCGCGAACCACTTCGGATTGATGCCCGGGAACTGCACGTTGAGATAGGCGCCGATGGCCAGCGCGATGGCCGGCGGCGCAAAGACGAACTCGATCAGCGTCGCAAAGCCCGCCACGAAGCCGCCGGTCGGCCCGAAGGCGCGCCGCGCATAGGCGAAGGGGCCGCCCGCATGCGGGATGGCGGTGGAGAGCTCGGTGAAGCTGAAGATGAAGGTGGTGTACATCGTGGCCACCAGCACCGTGGCCACCAGGAAGCCGAGCGTGCCGGCGGTGTTCCAGCCGTAGCTCCAACCAAAGTACTCACCCGAGATGACCAGGCCCACTGCGATGCCCCAGAGCTGGACAGGGCCGAGGACCTTCTTCAGATGGCCGGTGCCTGCGGGAGCAGCAGCTGCGGCCGGCGTGACTGCGGTGGAATGCATGGGACTTCCTCTTTTTGCGGATGTTGACAGTGCGTATCCGGCAAAGCAAGGCCCGTTCCAACGCTGGCCATAATCGTGCCTTTCCAATCTCCCGAGGTGTTCAGTGAAGTCTTCCTCTTCTTCGTCTCTCTTCTGTGCCGCCCTGGTCTCGTTGTGCGCGGTGTCCGGCGCCTGGGCGCAGTCGGCGCCCGTCACCACGCCGAGCGGCCTGGTCTACCAGTCGCTGAAGGAAGGCAGCGGTGCATCGCCCGCCGCCACCGACGTGGTCAAGGTGCACTACCGCGGCACCTTCCCCGACAGCGGCAAGGAATTCGACAGCTCCTACAGCCGTGGCGAGCCGACCGAGTTTCCGCTCAACGGCGTGATCCCCTGCTGGACCGAAGGCGTGCAGAAGATGAAGCCGGGCGGCAAGGCCAAGCTGACCTGCCCGCCGGCCATTGCCTACGGCTCGCGCGGCGCGGGCGGCGTGATCCCGCCGAACGCCACGCTCAACTTCGAAGTCGAGCTGGTGTCGGTCAAGAAGCGCTGACCGGCAGATCCCGAGAACTCAACTTGGCTGGAACTGGAACAGCCAGGTTTCCGTGAGTGTCTTGTCGCCGGTCTTCAGGTAAAGCCGCATGTCGATGGGCTCGTTGCCTTCGGGCGTGAAGTCGAACTGCGCGCGCCAGTGGCCCGGCACGCCGTTGGGCACGGCCTCGGCAAAGACGTAGGAGAACTTGCCGCGCGGTGCCGTCAGCACCAGCTCGGGCTTCACGCCGAAGGGCACGGTGGTGAGCGGCTGCCCGACGAACTCGACCATGAACTTGCGCACGCCCGGCGGGCGCGGCTGGCCCGGTTGTCCGCCGCGTCCGATGCGCGTGGCCACGCAGCGCGCGAGCGGCGAGGGAAAGGGCTCCTGGTCGGTCCAGTGCAGCCGGTACTGCAGACTGTAGCTCGCACCGGCCTTGGCATCGGCCTTGGGCACCCAGAAGGCGACGATGTTGTCGTGGATCTCGTCGTCGGTCGGGATCTCGATCAGCTGCACCGAGCCTTCGCCCCAGTCGCCCAGCGGCTCGATCCAGAGGCTCGGGCGCTTTTCGTAGTTGACGCCGTCCTGGTAGTTGTCGAACGCACGGTCGCGCTGCAGCAGCCCGAAGCCGCGCGGCCGGGTGTCGGCAAAGGCCGAGGCGCGCGTCTGCGTCGGGTTGTTGAGCGGGCGCCAGATGCGCTCGCCCGCGCCGTTCCAGATGGCCAGGCCGTCGGAGTCGTGCACCTCGGGGCGCCAGTCGATGGCGGTGGGCTTGATGGTTTCCGAGTACCAGTACATCGAGGTGAGCGGCACCAGGCCCAGGCGCGACACGTCGCGGCGAAGGAACAGGCGCGAGTCGATGTCCATGATCACGGCCTTGCCGCGCTGCATCACGAACTTGAACACGCCCGTGACGCTCGGCCCTTCGAGCAGTGCGTAGACGGTCATCGAGGTGGTGTTGTTCGCGGCCGGCGTCTCGAAATAGAAGCGCGTGAAGGTCGGGAACTCCTCGGGCTTGTCGGGCACCGCCACGTCGAGCGCAAGGCCGCGGGCCGACAGGCCGTACTGGTAGAGCTCGCCGATCGCGCGGAAGTAGGAGGCGCCCAGGAAGGCCACCCAGTCGTTCTTCTGCCAGTCGAGCTTGCCCTGGTCGCCCAGGCGGCTTTCCTGCAAGCGAAAGCCCGCAAAGCCCGCGCCGGCCGGCAGCGCGCGCGCCGGGCTGTCGGGCGGCATCGAGAAGTACGAAGGGCTGTAGAGCACCTCGCGTGCGAAGGCATCGCCATCGGAATTCTCGAGCACGTGCATGCGCACCGGTGTCTGGAAGAAGCGGCCGAGATGGAAGAAGGTGACGGGAAAGGCGCCCGGACCGTCGCGGAAGAGGGCGTTGGCCGGGTCGAACTTGATCTTGCCGTGCGCGTCGTAGTCGATCTTCTCGAGCACCTCGGGCGCGAGCGGCGCGGCGGCGGCATAGGGCTGCCCGGCCAGGCGCCTGGCCTGCGCCACGAGGCGGTCGAACGAGAAGGGCGAAGGCTGGCTCAGCTTCAGGCCGTTGGCGGCCAGTGCCTCTTCGGGCAGTCCAAGGGCGGCGAGTGCGGCGGCGGCACCACCTGCGGCAAGGAAGGATCGGCGATCAAGCATGTGTTTCTTGAGGGTTGCGGTCTTGGGAGTACGTCGTGGAGTACGAAAAGGAATGCGCGGAATGCGATGCGGCTGGAGAAACCATCCTAATGCAGCCGGCGCCAGGAATTTTCCGCGCACAAGAGCGGCGAGCATGCCGCGGCCGCGGGGCCGGGCGCGTCAGCCAAGCTGCGCGCTGCGCGCCGGACAAGGCCGGGATTTGAGAAATTTGTGCGTTTATGTATCGGCGTGGTCCGCCACGCCCAGCGCGTAGACGGCATAGAGCGGCACGCCGAGCAGCATCAGCGCCAGCGGCGCGAACAGGGCGTAGGCCAGCCCGACGCCTTCGAGCACCCGATAAGTGGCCTCGAGGCGCAGGCGCGGATGGGGCTGCGTCAGTTCGGCGGTCTTGCGCAGCCCCCAATGAAACTCCGCCCTGGTGGCGCGCAGCGACGGATGCTGCGCGGCGCGGCCCACCGCGAGCCAGCAGACGGCGTCGAAGGCCAGCACCGAACCCGCGGGTGCGCGCTCGCCGAAGGTCGCGAGCACGGCCTGCGCCTGCTGCGGCTGCAGGTACATCAGGACGCCTTCGGTGAAGAGGAAGACCGGCTGTGCCTGGCGCTTGCGCGGCAGCTCGAGCGCGTCCCACCAGCGGGGCGAGGTGAGGTCGAGGTCGCGCGCATCGTGGCGCGGGTGGGTCTCGGGAATCAGCTCGCGGCGCAGCGCCATCACTTCGGGCAGGTCGGCATCCGTCATGCGCGACCTTCCGTCGTCCAGCCACTGAAAATAGTGGCTCAGGCCGCAGCCCATGTTCACCACGCGGCCGCCCGGATGCTGCTTGAGGAATTCCTGCGCGAGGCTGCGAAAGCGCCGCGTGCGGCTCAGGATGCTGTAGATGGTGGTCCGGTCCTCGGGCAGCGGATGGCCTTCGTCGCGAATCTTCTCGAGGATCGACGCGGCATAGGCGTCCCGCACGGCCATCTGCGGAAACATCGCGTCGCCGGAAGCGCGCGCGGCGAGCGGAATCCGCAGGGTCGACGGCACGGCCGACAGGCCTCGCGCGGCTCTCTTGCTTGTTGTCATGGGCGCAGGCAGCGGGTCATGCGCAAGTCTGGCTGCTCCCACGCCGCGGAGCAAGTCAGCCTTTGGTTAGCCTGGCGGCTCGTGCCGGCCGCCATCGCTCCATCCTTACTTGGCTGTGGGCATTACGAACTCGGCGCCCTTGCCAATGCTCTCGGGCCAGCGCTGCATGATGGACTTCTGCTTGGTGTAGAAGCGCACGCCTTCCTCGCCGTAGGCATGCATGTCGCCGAACAGGCTGCGCTTCCAGCCGCCGAAGCCGTGCCATGCCATGGGCACCGGGATCGGCACGTTGATGCCGACCATGCCCACCTGGATGCGGCGGCTGAACTCGCGCGCCACGTTGCCGTCGCGCGTGAAGCAGCTCACGCCATTGCCGAATTCATGGTCGTTGACCAGGTCGACCGCGTCCTTGAAGCTGGCCACGCGCACGCAGGAGAGCACCGGGCCGAAGATCTCTTCCTTGTAGATGCGCATCCCGGGCGTGACGTGGTCGAACAGCGTGCCGCCCATCCAGAAGCCGTCGCCGCAGCCGGTACCGGCCTGGCTGCCGTCGAAGCTGCGGCCGTCGACCAGCAGCTTCGCGCCCTCCTTCTCGCCCTGGGCGATGTAGCCCGTGATGCGTTCATGTGCCGCGCGCGTGACGATCGGGCCCATCTCGGCCGCGAGGTTCTCGCCGTCGAGCACCTTGAGCGTCTTCGTGCGTTCCACGAGCTTGGGAATGATCTTGTCGGCCACGTCGCCCACCAGCACCGCCACGCTGATCGCCATGCAGCGCTCGCCGGCCGAGCCGTAGCCCGCGCCGATCAGCGCGTCCACCGTCTGGTCGATGTCGGCGTCGGGCATCACCACCATGTGGTTCTTCGCGCCGCCGAGCGCCTGCACGCGCTTGCCGTTGCGCGCGCCGGTTTCGTAGATGTAGTTGGCAATGGGCGTGGAGCCCACGAAGCTGATCGCCTTGACGTCCGGATGCTCGAGCAGTGCGTCGACCGCCACCTTGTCGCCCTGTACCACGTTGAACACGCCGTCGGGCAGGCCCGCCTCCTTCAGCAGTTCGGCCATGCGAAGCGACGGGGTCGGGTCGGTCGGGCTGGGCTTGAGCACGAAGGTGTTGCCCGCGGCAATGGCCACCGGGAACATCCACATCGGCACCATCACCGGGAAGTTGAAGGGCGTGATGCCGGCGACCACGCCGAGCGGCTGGCGCAGCGTCCAGTTGTCGATGCCGGTGGAGACCTGATCGGTGAAGTCGCCCTTGAGCAGCTGCGGGATGCCGCAGGCGAACTCGACGATGTCGATGCCGCGCGAGACCTCGCCCTGCGCATCGGTGAACACCTTGCCGTGCTCGGCGGTGATCATGTGCGCGAGCTCGTCCTTGTGCAGGTTCAGCAGCTCCAGGAACTTGAACATCACGCGGGCGCGGCGGATCGGCGGCGTGTCGGCCCACTTGGGGAAGGCGGCCTGTGCGGCGGCCACCGCGGCGTCGACGTCGGCCTGGGCGGCGAGTGCCACCTTGCCCGTGACCTTGCCGGTGGCGGGGTTGGTGACGTCCTGCGTGCGGGCGGAGCTGCCGGCGGCGTGCCGGCCGCCGATGAAATGAGCAATCTGTTGGGTCATGGGGTGCTGCCAAGGGTGAAGTGGTGTGCCAGTCTAGAAAGGGGAAGGGTCCCTGCCTAGACGCAAAAGTTGAACTGTTTGTTCGCTATAGTGAACAATCCCACCATGGATCTGCAAAAAGCTGAATCGCTCTGGATGCACCTGCACTGGCTGATCGTGCTCGGCCAGCAGGGCAGCTACACCGCCGCCGCGGCGCGCCTGGGCGTGAGCAAGGCCGCCATGAGCCAGCGCATCGCCGAGCTGGAGCGCGCCGTGGGCGTCACGCTGGTGCGCCGCACCACCCGCAGCATGCGGCTGACCGAGGCTGGTCAGCAGCTGGTCGACCAGACCCGCGAGCCCTTCGAGCGGATCGCCCACAGCTTCCTGGAGGCGCGGGACCATGCGGGCGAACCGCGCGGCCTGGTGCGGGTGACCGCGCCGGTGGCGCTGGGGCGTCAGCAGTTGCTGCCCAGGCTCGCCGACTTTCTGCTGGCGCATCCGTCGATCCGCATCGAGATGGAGCTTTCCGACCGGCTGAGCTCGCTGGCCACGGAAGGCTTCGACCTGGCGGTGCGGCATGCGGCATCGCCGCCCGACACGCACGTGGCCTGGCGCCTGTGCGAGACGCGCTCGGTGCTGGTGGCCAGCCGGGCCTACCTGCGCCGCCGCGGCACCCCGCTGGCGCCGCCCATGCTGACCGAGCACGATTGCCTGCACTATCCGCGCGGGCAGGAAACCAACGTGTGGTCGTTCGAGCGGCGCGGCGGCCGCGCGCGCCAGGCCGAGCGCGTGACCGTGCCCATCGCCGGTCCGCTGGCGGCCAACAACAGCGAGGCGCTGCGCGACGCGGCCCAGGCGGGGCTGGGCATTGCGCTCTTGCCTGACTTCAGCGCGCAGTCGGGCCTGCAGGCGGGCAAGCTGGTCGAGGTGCTCCCCGACTGGCAGCCGACGGGCGCCTTCGCCGACCAGATCTACGCCATACGGCCGTATTCGCTGCACATTCCGCGTGCGGTCAACCTGTTCGTGAGCCATCTGCGCGAGACGCTGAAGGCGGGGTTCGAGCTGCCTTAGGCTGATGCCTCAAGGAGACCGTTCCGGTCTCGTTTTCAGTTGGACGACGCCATCAACTGCCCAACCAGCAGTTGCGCCGCCGGCGACAAGGTCTCGCCGGTCTTGGTGGCCATCAGCAGCCGGCGCACGGCCCAGGCATCCCTGAGCCGCACCACCTTGAGGCCGAGCGCGCTCACCTGCGCCTTGCAGGCCGCGAGCGGCACCACGCCGATGCCGAGGTTGGCCGCGATCATGTGGCACATCGCATCGAAGCTGCGCACCTGCACGCGCAGGCGCATCGGAATGCCGGCCTGCTCGGCCGCGCGCGAGGTGAGTTCGAGCAGCGAGCTGCTGCGGTTCAGGCCCACGAACTCGTGCGCGAGGCAGGTCTTGAAGTCGGTCCGGCGGGTGCGTGCGAGCGGATGCTGCCGGGCGCACAGCACCACCAGCTCGTCGGTCTGGAACGGCGCCACGTCGAGCCCATAGGCCGGCGTGTTCTCGGCGAACACGCCCACGTCGGCCAGGCCATCGACCAGCGCGCGCACGATGTCGCCGCTCAGCTGCTCCTCGACCTCCACGCGAATGTCCGGGTGCTGGCCGAGGAAGGCGGCGAGCGTGGCCGGCAGGAACTCGGTGAGCGCCGACATGTTGGCCCACAGCCGCACATGGCCGCGCACCCCGCTCGAGTAGTCGCCGAGTTCGTTGCTGAACTGCTCGAAGCCCTGGAACAGCCGCATCGCATGCTGCATGGCGACGTGGCCGGCCGGGGTCAGCGCAATGCCTTGCGAGCTGCGCTCCAGCAGCTTCGAGCCCGTGGCCGCCTCGAAGTCCGAAAGCCGCCGGCTGGCGGCCGAGAGCGCCAGGTGGCAGGCTTCCGCGCCCTTGGTGATGCTGCCCGACTGCGCCACGGCGCAGAACAGGCGCAGCGTGACGAAATCGACGCGGGCAGGGTTGATGGGGACGGCCATCCTTCCATTCTAGAAAGCCTTCGCATTTTGCGAAGGCCTCCTGCCATCAAAGCAATTCCGTTCGCCGCGATCTGTTCCTAGAGTTGGGGCAACCCATCAGCAACCATCTTGTATGACCAACTCAAGCTGCCACCGCAAAGTCGTCGCGCCAAGGTTGCCTGGTTCTGGCAATGGCGTTGAGGATGATGAGCAGCTTGTGCATGCATGCCACCAAGGCGACCTTCTTTGGCTTGCCTGCGGCCAGCAGGGCCGCATAGAAGGCCTTGAGCACGGGATTGAATCGCGTGCCTACCAAAGCGGCGACGTACAGCACGCGGCGCACGTCCGCGCGTCCACCGAAGATGTGACGCTGTCCGCGCAAGGTGCCCGAGTCGCGGTTGACTGGAGCCAGGCCCACCAGGGAAGTGATCTGCTTGCGGTTGAGCTTGCCCAGTTCGGGCAATTGCGCCAGCAGGGTGCTGGCCGTGGTCGGCCCCACCCCCTTGACCGAGGTCAGCAAACGCGCCAGGTCTGCGTGATGTGCGTGCACGTGCTCGCGCAGCTCGCCGTCCATGTCGTGAAGCTGGGCGGCAATGGCATCCATGATCGCCAGGATGCTGGCCTTGGCCTTCGGATGAGCCAGTGCAAGGCGTTGGCGTTCGGCCACGAGCATGGCCACCAGCTGGCGTCGGCGGGCCACCATGGCGGTGAGCTCACGCTGCTGCTCGTCGGCCAGCGCGCGTGGCTCATGGCCCTGGGCGTCCAGCAGTTCGGCGAATCCGCGAAGCATCTGCGCGTCGATTCGATCGGTCTTGGCCAGCTTGCCCATACAGCGCGCGAAGTCGCGCGCCTGTCGCGGGTTAATGACCGACACGCGCAGACCAGCGGCTGCCAGCGCGAGCGCCAGACCCTGCTCATGGCCACCGGTGGCCTCCAACAGGATCAGGCGAGGTGCCAGCGGCACGAGCACCTGACACAACTCGGCATGACCGGCCTCGTCGTTGCCCAGGTTCAAGGTCTGTGTCTCGCCACTGGCGGCCACCTCGAAGCTGGCCTTGGCGATGTCGATGCCTACGTAGACAGGTTCACTCATGACAGTTCTCCGGCTCCCAGCCTTATGAATACGAAATGTGTTCGATCAACCATTCGGGATGCAGCAGAACAAAGAGACCACCACCGCGCGCCCTGTGCTGTAGGTCGAGCTCGGGCTCGCAGGAGACCCAGGCTGCGCGGTGGCGAGTCAACCCGTTCACTGATCGACGTGCTTTGCAGCACCTCGAGCAATGAAGTTTGAACTATTCGAAAGATATAAGGAGACAGACGCAAGATGAATGCACTCGAAGGCCTCAAGGTGCTGGAGCTCGGCCAGCTCATCGCCGGCCCGTTCGCGGGCAAGACGCTCGCGGACTTCGGCGCCGACGTGATCAAGGTCGAGCCCGCTGGCGTCGGCGATCCGCTGCGCAAGTGGCGGCTGCTGCGCGAGGGCACCTCGGTGTGGTGGGAGGTGCAGTCGCGCAACAAGCGCTCGGTGTGCCTCGACCTGCGCAGCGCCGAAGGCCAGCAGGCCGTGCGCGCGCTGGCGCTGGAGGCCGACGTGCTGATCGAGAACTTCAAGCCCGGCACGCTCGAAGGCTGGGGCCTGGGCTGGGAGCAGCTGCATGCGCTGAACCCGCGGCTCATCATGCTGCGCATCTCGGGCTACGGGCAGACCGGCCCGTACCGCGACAAGCCGGGCTTCGGCGTGCTCGGCGAATCGATGGGCGGGCTGCGCTACCTGAGCGGCGAGCCGGGTCGGGTGCCGGTGCGTGTGGGCGTCTCGCTCGGCGACACGCTGGCGGCGCTGCACGGCGTGATCGGCGTGCTCACGGCGCTGCACCACCGCACGGCCCATGGCGGGCAAGGGCAGTTCATCGACGTGGCGCTCTACGAGTCGGTCTTCAATGTGATGGAAAGCCTGCTGCCCGAGTACGACGCGTTCGGCGCGGTGCGCGAGCGCGCCGGCAGCGCCCTGCCGGGCATTGCGCCGACCAATGCCTACAAGTGCAGCGACGGCCACTATGTGCTGGTGGCGGGCAACGGCGACAGCATCTTCAGGCGGCTGATGCGCGCCATCGGCCGCGCGGACCTGGAAAACGATCCGCAGCTCGTGCACAACGACGGCCGCGTGCAGCGGGTGGAAGAGATCGACGCCGCCATCGAGGCCTGGACGCTGCAGCGCAGCCGCGACGAGGTGCTGGCGGTGCTCGATGCGGCCGGCGTGCCGGTCGGGCGCATCTACACGGTGGCCGACATCGCCACCGATCCGCAGTACCTGGCGCGCCAGATGATCGTCGAGACGGCCACCGCCGACGGCGAAATGCTCAAGGTGCCGGGCGTGGTGCCCAAGCTCAGCGCCACTCCGGGGCGCATTGCGCATCCCGCGCCGCGGCTCGGCGAACACACCGATGAGCTGCAGGGCGCGGGCTGGCCGGCGCGCCGCACCGAAGAAAGCGAGGCCGTATGAAAGAAGGCAAGGGCAAGCGGCTCTTCATCAACGAAGTGGCCACGCGCGACGGCTTCCAGATGGAGAGCCGCTTCATTCCCACCGACGACAAGATCGCGCTCATCGATCGCCTGGGCACCCTGGGCTACGCCAAGATCGAAGTGACTTCGTTCACCTCCGCCAAGGCGATTCCGGCGCTGCGCGATGGCGAGGAAGTGATGCAGCGCATCGTGCGCCGGCCGGGCGTGGTCTATACCGCGCTGGTACCGAACCTGCGCGGGGCCGAGCGTGCACTGGAGAGCCGCATCGGCGAATTCAACATCGTCATGTCAGTCAGCGAGACCCACAACCTCAGCAACCTGCGCATGACGCGCGAGCAGTCGTTCGCGCAGCTGGCCGAGGTCATCGCGCTGGCCAGGCGGGCCGGCGTGCCGGTGAATGTGTCGCTCTCCTGCGTCTTCGGCTGCCCGATGGAAGGCGAGGTGCCGCTGGCCGCCGTGCTGGAGTGGATCGACCGCTTCGCGGCGCTGCAGATGCAGGGCATCACGCTGTGCGACACCACGGGCATGGCCTTTCCCACGCAGGTGCAGGCCGTCTGCGAGGCCGCGATGGCGCGGCATCCCGGCCTGCAATGGACGGCGCACTTCCACAACACGCGCGGCATGGGGCTGGCGAACACGATGGCGGCGGTCGAGGCGGGCATCGAGCGGCTCGACATGTCGCTGGGCGGCATCGGCGGCTGCCCGTACGCACCCGGCGCCACCGGCAACGTCGCCACCGAGGACGTGGTGCACATGCTGCAATGCATGGGCTACGACACGGGCATGGATCTGGGCGGCCTGATCGATGCCGCCTCGGAACTCGAAGCGCTGGTGCAGCACGACTTGCCGAGCCAGGTTTCCCGCGCCGGCCATCGGCTCACGCGGCATGCACCGCCGGCGGATTTCAACGACATCGCGGCGCGTGCGCATGCGCGCCGCGCCAAGGAGCTGCACCCATGATCGACCATCTGGACCACCTGGTGCTCACCACCGCCCACGAGGAGGCCTGCACCCGCTTCTACGTCGACGTGATGGGCATGGCGCTGGAGACTTTCGGTGCCGACCGCAAGGCCTTTCGCTTCGGCAACCAGAAGATCAACCTGCATGTGAAGGGCCACGAGTTCGAGCCCAAGGCGCAGGTGCCGACGCCGGGCTCGCTGGACCTGTGCTTCATCGCGAGCGTGCCGCTGGAGGACGTGATCGCGCGGCTGAAAGACAAGGGCGTTCCGATCCTCGAAGGCCCGGTGATGCGGACCGGCGCCACGTCGCGCATCAGATCGGTCTACGTGCGCGACCCTGACCTGAATCTCATCGAGATATCCGAGCTGGCGCCCTGATGGGCTGGCTTCGAATGCAACCCTAAAAACACCGGAGACAGACAAATCATGAAACCCACTCATCGCCTTCTGATGGCAGGCCTCGGCCTCGCACTGGCGGCCACCGCGGCCAGCGCCGACACCTGGCCCTCGAAACCGATCACCTTCATCGTGCCCACCGCGCCTGCCGGGTCCACCGACATCATGGCGCGCATGGTGGCCGAGCCGCTGCAGCGCGCACTGGGCCAACCCATCGTGGTCGACAACAAGCCCGGCGCCAGCGGCAACATCGGCACCGAGGCGGTGGCGCGCGCCGCGCCCGACGGCTACACGCTGCTGATGCAGTACTCGGGCTACCACGTCGGCAACCCCGCGCTCTTTCCGCAGATCAAGTGGAGCCCCACCAAGGACTTCGTGCCGGTGGCGCTGGTGATGCGCGCGCCGCACGTGGTCGCGGTGAGCGGCAAGCTGCCCGTGAACTCGATGAAGGAGCTGATCGAGTACGGCAAGAAGAAGAAAGAGGGTGGCCTGTTCTTCGCCTCGTCGGGTAACGGCTCGATCCAGCACATCGCGGGCGAGCTGCTGTCGCGGCAGGCCAGGCAGCCGATGACGCACGTGCCCTACAAGGGCTCGGGCCCGGCCATCAACGACCTGATCGCGGGCAACGTCGACATGTTCATCACCACGCCGCCCTCGGTCATCGGCCATTTCGCGGGCGGCCGCATCAAGCCGCTGGCCTACACGGGCAGCAAGCGCCATCCGTCGATGCCCGATGTGCCGACCTCGGCCGAGGCGGGGCTGCCGGGCTACGAGGTGGAGTCGTGGTTCGCGGTGTTCGCGCCGGCCAAGACGCCGCCCGAGGTCGTCAACAAGCTCAGCGCCGAGATCAGGAAGATCGTCGAGAGCGAGTCGTTCCGCAAGAAGGTGGACGAGCAGGGCGCCTTCGCCACCTACATGGACCCGGCGGCGCTGGGCAAGTTCGTCGACCAGGAACTGGCGGCCTGGGCGAAGGTGATCAAGGCGGCGGATATCAAGCCGGACTGAGCCCGGCCAATGCCTCTCGCGGGGCTCAGGGCTTGACGCCGAGCACCGACAGGATGATCGCCGCGAGGGTCAGCGTCACCGGCAGCCGGTGCGTGGCAATCGCGTGGGCCTGCGCCACCGACAGCCTGGTTTGCTGAAGGAGGTTCTTTTCGGAATGAAGGGCTGTGGACATGGCATCTGCTCCTGAATGAACGCGAACGATCTGTTCGCATGGCCTCGAAGATAGACCTCTGCAGGGGCAGCGGCACGGGGCTTTCGAAGACACCGCGTTTCCGTTTTTGCAACGATCAGCCCGCAATGAGCTTCTGCACCAGCTCCGCCGTGGTCGCCGCCGCGTACTTGCGCATCAGCCGCGCCCGGTGCAGTTCCACCGTGCGGTGGCTGATGCCCAGCGCCTTGCCGATCTCCTTGGACGTGAGCCCGCGCATCACCTGCGCCGCCACCTCGCGCTCGCGCGGCGTGAGCTCGGCCTTCACGGCGCGGCGCGATCCCAGGTCCTCGAAGGTCCAGATGCCGGCTTCGTGCGGCGCGGCGCGGTTCATGGCGTGTCCCGTGACGTGGCACCAGAAGGTCTCGCCGGCGATGGCGCCGTGCAGCCCGCCCAGGCGCTTCATCATGCGGTTGTCGGCATAGCGGCCGCTGGCGTTCAGGAACGGCTCCATGCGCTTGCCGATGCGCTCGAACTCGGCCACGCTCGGGTACAGGATGCTGAACGAATGCCCGACCAGCGCGGAGGGCGTTGCACCGAAAATCTCGCACACCCGCTCGTTGCAGGCCACGATCGTGCGGTTGCTCGACACCACCATGCCGACGGGCGCCTGTTCAAAAGCCAGCCGGTAATCGATCTCGGGCATCGGGGGTCACCATTACGAAATACTACGTATGCGACTACGTAGTATCGTTCAAGGCTCTTCAAGGTTTTCGCCAACTCTCCACCATCCATCAAGGAGCCCGAGTGAACAAGATTTATCCCTCCGCAGACGCGGCACTCAAGGGGGTCGTGGCCGACGGGCAGACGCTCGCGGTCGGCGGCTTCGGCCTGTGCGGCATTCCCGAGGCGCTGATCGACGCGTTGCGCGACTCGGACGTCAAGGATCTCACCTGCATCTCCAACAATGCGGGCGTCGACGGCTTCGGCCTTGGCAAGCTGCTCGAGACGCGCCAGATCAAGAAGATGATCGCGTCCTACGTGGGCGAGAACAAGGAGTTCGAGCGCCAGTACCTCGCGGGCGAGCTGCAGCTCGAATTCACGCCCCAGGGCACGCTGGCCGAGAAGCTGCGCGCGGGCGGCGCGGGCATTCCGGCTTTCTTCACCAAGACCGGTGTCGGCACGCAGGTGGCCGAAGGCAAGGAACTGCGCGAGTTCGACGGCGAAACCTACGTGATGGAGCGCTCGCTGGTGCCCGACGTGGCGCTGGTGAAGGCCGACGTGGCCGACAAGTCGGGCAACCTGCGCTTCCGCCTCACGGCGCGCAACTTCAACCCGGCCGCCGCCATGGCCGGCAAGATCTGCATCGTCGAGGTCGAGAAGATCGTCGAGGTGGGCGAACTGGCCCCTGACGACATCCACTTGCCGGGCATCTACGTGCACCGCATCGTGCTCAACGCCAAGCCCGAGAAGCGCATCGAGAAGCGCACCGTGAGCGCGGCCGCGCCGACCGACGCCGCGGCCGCCAAGGTCGAAGCCCAGGCCGCCATTGCGCAGGCCGCCGCCGGCAGCGAAGTGCCTGCCCCCGTCAAGAACAACAAAGGAGCCTGAGATGCCCTGGACCCAAGACCAAATGGCCGCGCGTGCGGCGCAAGAACTCGAAGACGGCTTCTACGTGAACCTGGGCATCGGCATTCCCACGCTGGTGGCCAACTTCGTCGGCGACAAGGAAGTGTGGCTGCAAAGCGAAAACGGCATGCTCGGCATCGGCCCGTTCCCGACCGAAGACCAGGTCGACGCCGACCTGATCAACGCCGGCAAGCAGACCGTGACCACCATCCCCGGCTCGGCCATCTTCGGCAGCCATGACAGCTTCGCGATGATCCGCGGCGGCAAGATCAACCTGTCGATCCTGGGCGCCATGCAGGTCAGCGTGAAGGGCGACCTCGCCAACTGGATGATCCCCGGCAAGATGGTCAAGGGCATGGGCGGCGCCATGGACCTGGTGGCCGGCGTGAAGCGTGTGATCGTGCTGATGGAGCACGTCGCGAAGAAGAAGGACGGCACCGAGGACCTCAAGATCCTCGAGAAGTGCACGCTGCCATTGACGGGCGTGGGCGTGGTCGACCGCATCATCACCGACCTGGCCGTGATGGACGTGGTGCCCGAAGGCCTCAAGGTGGTCGAGCTCGCGCCGGGCGTGAGCTTCGACGCGCTGCAGGCCAAGACCGGCGCCAAGCTGATTCAGTAGGGCGGCGGCGCAACGGCGACGAAGGGCAGGGCCGCGAAAGCGGGCCCTGCCTTTTTGCTTTGGACGTTCTGGAGAAATGAAATGAATGCGAGCGAAGCCCTGGACAGCCTCTGGCGGCAGGCGGGCCTGCCGGTCGAGGCCTTGCCGCATGCGCGGCTCACGGGCGAAGACCCGGTACTGCCGTCGTCCTTCGCGGTGGGCGCGGCCGCGCAGAGCACCATCGCGGCGGCGGCTCTTGCGGCCTGCGAACTGGGGCATTTGCGCGGCGCCGGGCGCCAGGAAGTCGCCGTCGACATGCGGCACGCGGCGCTCGACTGCACCGGCTGGTTCAGCCTCGACGGGCGCGTGCCCGACCTGTGGGACAGCTTCTCGGGGCTGTACCGCTGCGCCGACGGCTGGGTGCGTATCCACGCCAACTTCGCGCACCACCGCGACGGCGCGCTGCGGCTGATGACGCTGGATCCGGCCGCCGCTACGCGCGCGGAGGCCGAGGCTGCCATGGCCACCTGGCGCGCCCGCGATTTCGAAGACGCCGCCGCCGCGCAAGGCCTGGTGGCGAGCGCGCTGCGCCGCTTCGACGAATGGGGCGCCACGCCGCAAGGCCAAGCCATTGCGGCACAACCGCTCTTCACGATCAAGCGCATCGGCGATGCACCGCCGCTCGTGCTGCCGCCGCTGCGCGAAGACCAGCGGCCGCTCGAGGGCGTGCGCGTGCTCGACCTGACGCGCATCCTCGCGGGCCCCGTGGGAGGCCGCGCGCTCGCGGCCTATGGCGCCGACGTGATGCTCGTCAATTCGCCGCATCTGCCGAACATCGAATCCATTGCCGAAACCAGCCGCGGCAAGCTGTCGGCGCATGTGGACCTGCGCACCGAAGCGGACCGCGCCACGCTGCGGCAACTCGCCGCGCAGGCCCATGTCTTCGTGCAGGGCTACCGGCCCGGCGGCATCGAGGCGCTGGGCTTCGGGCCTGCGGAACTCGCGCGGCTCGCGCCCGGCATCGTGTGCGTGTCGCTCACGGCCTATGGCACGCGAGGCCCGTGGGCGCATCGCCGCGGATTCGATTCGCTGGTGCAGACCGCCATGGGCTTCAACCATGCCGAAGGCGAGGGCGAGGGCGAAGGCGAAGGGGCCGGCGACGGCAAGCCCAGGCCGCTGCCGATGCAGATCCTCGACGAGGCCACGGGCTACCTGATCGCCTTCGGCGCCGCCGCGGCGCTCTGGCGTCAGCAGCAGGAGGGCGGCAGCTGGCATGTGCAGGTGTCGCTGGCGCAGACGGGGCAGTGGCTGCGCGGGCTCGGTCGCGTGCCCGGCGGGCTGTCGATCGCCAGGCCCGACCTGAAGCCCTATCTCGAGACATCGGCCTCGGGCTTCGGCGAACTGACTGCGCTGCGCCACAGCGCGCAGCTGTCGCGCACGCCGGCCGCATGGCCGCGCCCGTCGATGCCGCCGGGCAGCCATCCGCCGGCCTGGCCCAGCGACCCCGCGCAGTGAGAAACTTGGCGCATGCAGACGACGAACAGATACGAAGGAAGGCCGTTGCTGCGGCTGGTGGATTGCCTGGTGCTGGACGCCATCGACCAGCTCGACGACGCCAAGCGCGCCAAGCTCGAGGCGCTGGAGCCCACGCTCGCGCAGACCTTCAGTGCGAGCGGCACCTGGCAGGAGATGGTCGGCACCCAGATGGGCTTTGCCGACGACGTGCAGGACCAGATCCGGCAGTTCTGGCGCAGCTACCTCGACCGTGCAGAAGAGCAGCAGCTTCGCGCGGACCCGCAGGAGTTCGTGATCGAGTTCGTGGCGCTGAACTTTCCGGACCTGGCTCCGCCGCGGCGCTGAGCCTTCGGCCTCATGCGGGTGCAGGCAGCAGCAGCTGCCGCTGTGCCTGCACCGTCTCGCGCAGGAACTCCCACACCGCCTGCATGCGCACCAGGTGCTTCGTCTCCGCGGGCATCGACATCCAGAACGTGCGCGTGAAATTCGCCTGTCCCGGCAGCACGGGCTTGAGCGCGTTGTCGTTTTCCGCGATGAAGGCCGGCAGCACCGCGATGCCCGCGCCCGCCGCCACCGCGCGGTGCTGCGCGAGCACGCTGGTGCTGCGCAGCGCAAAGGCATCGGGACGGTGCAGTTCGTCGAGGTACTGCAGCTCCTTGCTGAAGAGCAGGTCGTCCACGTAGCTGATGAAGGTGTGGCCGCGCAGGTCTTCGCGCGTCTTGATGGGCTTGTGGGCGGCCAGGTACTTCTTCGATGCATAGAGCCTGAGCGTGTAGTCGGTGAGCTTGCTCACGACCACGGGCCCGCGCGCCGGGCGTTCGAGCGAGATCACGATGTCGGCCTCGCGCCGCGACAGGTGCACCAGCCGCGGCATCGCGAGCAGGTCGATGGTGAGCTTGGGATGCTGCTGCGCGAAAAGCGCCAGCTGCGGTGCCAGCACCACGGTGCCGAAGCCCTCGGTGGCGCCGATGCGGATCAGCCCCGACAAGCCTTCCTGCGAGGCCGGCGCGGTGCTTTCCACCGCCTGGAACGCGCTTTCCATGGCCTCGACCTGCGGCTGCAGCTTGCGACCCGCCTCGGTGAGCCGGTGGCCGCCCGACTCGCGCGAGAAAAGCGGCGCGCCCACTTCCTTTTCAAGGGCCTGGATGCGCCGCGCCACCGTGGTGTGGTCCACCTCGAGCCGGCGCGCGGCGCTCATCAGCGTGCCCGAGCGGGCCAGCTCCAGAAAGTAGCGAAGGTTGTCCCAGTCCATGTGCTCGCGTTCCCTCGGGTTGGCTCTGCATTTTTGCAAAGTGATAGCGCATATTTGTCTATTGTCATGGCAAATCTGCAAAGCTAGGATGCGTGTTGAACCTGCCATGCAGGCCCCTATTCACAGGAGACAAAACCCATGGACGCCACCACCACCCCCAAGACCCAGGTCGCCACCGTCAAGCTCTTGATCGGCGGCAAGTTCGTCGAGTCCAAGACCACCGAATGGCGCGACATCGTCAACCCGGCCACGCAGGAAGTGCTGGCCCGCGTGCCGTTTGCCACGCAGGCCGAACTCGACGCCGCCGTGGCCTCCGCCAAGGACGCCTTCAAGACGTGGCGCAAGACGCCCATCGGCGCGCGCGCCCGCATCTTCCTGAAGTACCAGCAGCTCATCCGCGAGAACATGGGCGAGCTGGCTGCCATCCTCACCGCCGAGCAGGGCAAGACGCTGCCGGACGCCGAGGGCGACGTGTTCCGCGGCCTCGAGGTGGTCGAGCACGCCTCGAACATCGGCAACCTGCAGCTCGGCGAGCTCGCCAACAACGTGGCCAACGGGGTCGACACCTACACGCTGCTGCAGCCGCTGGGCGTGTGCGCCGGCATCACGCCGTTCAACTTCCCGGCCATGATCCCGCTGTGGATGTTCCCGATGGCCATCGTCACCGGCAACACCTTCGTGCTGAAGCCCTCGGAGCAGGACCCGATGGTCACCATGCGTTTGTGCGAACTCGCGCTCGAGGCCGGCATTCCGCCCGGCGTGCTGAACGTGGTGCATGGCGGTGAAGCGGTGGTCAACGGCATCTGCGACCACAAGGACATCAAGGCCATCAGCTTCGTCGGCTCGACCAAGGTCGGCACGCACGTCTACAACCGCGCCACGCTTACGGCCAAGCGCGTGCAATGCATGATGGGCGCGAAGAACCACGCCATCGTGATGCCCGACGCCAACAAGGAGCAGACGCTCAACGCACTGGCCGGCGCGAGCTTTGGCGCGGCGGGCCAGCGCTGCATGGCGGTGTCGGTGGCGGTGCTGGTGGGCGAGGCGCGCAACTGGGTGCCCGAACTCATCGAGAAGGCGAAGACGCTGAAGATCGGCGCGGGCACCGAGAAGGGCGTGGACGTGGGGCCGCTGGTTTCCTGCGCCGCCTACGAACGCGTCAACGGCCTCATCGAACGCGGCGTGGCCGATGGCGCCAAGCTCGAACTCGACGGCCGCAAGCCCACCGTGCCGGGCTACGAGAAGGGCAACTTCGTGGGCCCGACGATCTTCTCGGGCGTGAAGCCCGGCATGACGATCTATGACCAGGAAGTGTTCGGTCCGGTGCTGTGCGTGGCCGATGCCGAGAACATCGACGAGGCCATCGAGCTGATCAACAGCAACCCGAACGGCAACGGCACGGCGATCTTCACGCAGTCGGGTGCCGCGGCGCGCCGCTTCCAGGAAGACATCGACGTGGGCCAGGTCGGCATCAACGTGCCGATCCCGGTGCCGGTGCCGATGTTCTCGTTCACCGGTTCGCGTGCATCGAAGCTCGGCGACCTGGGTCCGTACGGCAAGCAGGTCATCATGTTCTACACGCAGACCAAGACCGTGACGGCACGCTGGTTCGACGACAGCACCGTCTCGCACGGCGTCAACACCACGATCAGCCTCAAGTGAGCCACGCGTTTCACGGTGTCGCGGCATCGGCCGTGCTGCTGCTCGCCGCCGGCGCGCATGCGGCCGATGATGCAAACCCGCTGGATTGCAGACCCGACGGCAACCAGCAGCAGATGAACGCCTGCGCGGTGCGCGACTTTCGCGCCGCCGACGCCGCGCTCAACATCCGCTACGGCGAGGTGATGAAGACGCTCTCGCCGCAGATGCGCGTCGCGCTGCGCACCGAGCAGCGCACTTGGCTCAAGGGCCGCGACCCCTCCTGCAAACGGGCCTCGAAAGCGAACGAAGGCGGCTCCATCTGGCCGCTGGTGTTCAATTCATGTCTGGAGGAATCGACCCGGAAGCGGACTGCCGAACTGGATCGCTGGAAGGGTCGCGAACAATGAACTTCGAATTGTCTGAAGAGCAGAACGCCTTTGCGCAGACCGCGCGCGATTTTGCACAGGCCGAGTTCGCGCCCCATGCGGCGCGGTGGGACGCCGAGGCCATCTTTCCGAAGGAAGCCATCGCCAAGGCAGGCGAACTGGGCTTCTGCGGGCTCTATGCGCCCGAGCGCATCGGCGGCCTCGGGCTGCCGCGGCTCGATTCGACGCTGGTGTTCGAGGAGATGGCCGCGGTCGACCCCTCGACCACGGCCTTCATCACGATCCACAACATGGCGACCTGGATGCTCGGCACCTGGGCGACCGATGCAGTGGCCGCGCAATGGGGCGAAGACCTCACGAGCGGGCGCAAGCTGGCTTCCTACTGCCTCACCGAGCCGGGCGCCGGGTCGGACGCGGGCTCGCTCAAGACGCGCGCCGAACTGCAGGGCGCCGAGTACCTGATCAACGGCGGCAAGGCCTTCATCTCCGGCGCCGGGTCGACCGACGTGCTGGTGCTCATGGCGCGCACGGGCGGTGGCGGCGCGGGCGGCATCTCGGCCTTTGCGGTGCCGGCCGACGCGCCGGGCGTGAGCTACGGCAAGAAGGAGCACAAGATGGGCTGGAACAGCCAGCCCACGCGCACCATCAGCTTCGACAACGTGCGCGTGCCGGCCGAGAACCTGCTGGGCAAGGAAGGCGAGGGCTTTCGCATTGCGATGAAGGGGCTCGACGGCGGGCGCATCAACATCGCGACCTGCTCGGTGGGCGCAGCGCAGGGCGCGCTCGATGCGGCGCGCCGCTACCTGCATGAGCGCCAGCAGTTCGGCAAGCCGATCGCGAGCTTCCAGGCGCTGCAGTTCAAGCTGGCCGACATGGCGACCGAACTGGTCGCGGCGCGGCAGATGGTGCGGCTCGCGGCAAGCAAGCTCGATGCGGGCCATGCCGATGCCAGCACCTACTGCGCCATGGCCAAGCGCTTTGCGACCGATGCGGGCTTCAACGTGTGCAATGACGCGCTGCAATTGCACGGCGGCTACGGCTACCTGAGCGAATTCCCGCTCGAGCGGCTGGTGCGCGATACCCGCGTGCACCAGATCCTCGAAGGCACCAACGAGATCATGCGCGTGATCGTTGCGCGAAAATTGCTGGAAGGGGACAGCGATATCCGCTGAAGCCCCGCACCCAGAACCTCTCAAGACAATGACCGACTCCGTAGTTCTCTTCGACGAAATCAAGACCGCCGGCGGCAAGCGCTTTGCCACCGCCACGCTCAATGCACCCGCTTCGCTCAACGCGCTGTCGGTGGACATGGTGCGCCTGCTCACGCCCAGGCTGCGCGAATGGGCAAAGGACGACGGCATCGTCGGCGTGCTGCTGCAGGCAGCCGGCGAGAAGGCCTTCTGCGCCGGCGGCGACTTGCGCCAGCTGTACCAGACGCTGCTCGAGTGCGGCCCTGCGCGCAACACCTACGCCGAAGACTTCTTCCGCGAGGAATACGAGCTCGACTATCTGATTCACACCTTTCCCAAGCCATTTCTCTGCTGGGGCCACGGCATCGTGATGGGCGGGGGCGTGGGGCTGATGGCGGGCTGCTCGCACCGCGTGGTCACCGCGCAGAGCCGCGTTGCCATGCCCGAGATCAGCATCGGCCTGTACCCCGACGTGGGCGGCAGCTGGTTCCTGCGTCGCACCCCCGGTCGTACGGGCCTGTTCCTGGCGCTCACGGCCGCCAACCTCAATGCGGCCGACGCCATCTTCTGCGGCCTGGCCGACGTGCTGGTGCCGCACGAACGCAAGGGCCAGGTGCTCGAAGCGATTGCCGCCGCCAACTGGCGCGGCGAGCAAAAGGCCGACCGTGCCGAACTCTCGCGCATTCTTGCGCGCGCCGGCGAGGGCGCCGAGCTGCCGCCCTCCAAGGTGCGCGAGCACTACGACACCATCAACACGCTGATGGCCGGCGACGATCTGCTCGACATTGCCAAGCGCCTGCGCAGCCTCCAGAGCGACGATGCCTGGCTGCAGTCCGCGTCCAAGACCTTCGCCAAGGGCGCTCCGAGCTCGGCCGCGCTGAGCTTCGAGCTCTGGCAGCGCGTGCACCGCATGTCGCTGGCCGAGGTGTTCCGGCTCGAATACTGGGCCTCGCTCGGCTTCTGCGCGCACAAGGACTTTGCCGAGGGCATCCGCGCGGTGCTGATCGACAAGGACCGCAATCCGCGCTGGAACCCCGCCACCATCGAAGAGATCACGCCCGCCTTCATCGAGGACCACCTGCGCCCGCGCGGCGAGATGCCCTCGGAGCTGGCTGCGCTGGCCTGAGGCTCTTCCATACATACAACGGAGACATCAAATGAAAATCGCATTCATCGGCCTCGGCCACATGGGCGGACCCATGGCCCTGAACCTGCGCAAGGCGGGCTTTGCGGTCAAGGCCTTCGACCTGTCGGACGAGGCCTGCAAGAAATACGCGGCCGAAGGCCTGACCATTGCTTCGTCGGCCGCCGAGTCGGTGGCCGATGCCGACGTGGTCATCAGCATGCTGCCGGCCAGTGCGCACGTGGAGGGCCTGTTCCTCGGCAGCGGTGGCAGCAAGCCCGGCCTGCTCGACAGCATCCGTGCCGGCACGCTCGTGATCGACAGCAGTACCATCGCCGCCGCCACGTCGCGCAAGGTGGCCGAGGCGGCCGCCGCCAAGGGCATTGCAATGATCGATGCGCCGGTTTCCGGCGGCACGGGCGGCGCGATTGCCGGCACGCTGACCTTCATGGTCGGCGGCGAGACCGACGACCTCGAACGTGCGCGCCCCGTGCTCGAGAAGATGGGCGCCAACATCTTTCACGCGGGCGGCATCGGCGCGGGCCAGACCGCGAAGATCTGCAACAACATGCTGCTCGGCATCCTGATGATCGGCACCTCGGAGGCGCTGGCGCTGGGCGTGGCCAACGGGCTCGATCCCAAGGTGCTGTCCGAAATCATGCGGCGCAGCTCGGGCGGCAACTGGGCCCTCGAAAAATACAACCCGATGCCCGGCGTGATGGAAACAGCGCCCGCATCCAAGAACTATGCGGGCGGCTTCGGCACCGACCTGATGCTCAAGGACCTGGGCCTGGCGCAGGAAAACGCCACCGCCGTGCGCGCCGCCACGCCGCTGGGCGGACTGGCGCGCAGCCTCTATGCCGCGCACAGCCTGGCGGGCCATGGCGCGCTCGATTTCTCGAGCGTGCTGAAGCTGCTGCAGAAGGCTTCGTCCTAGCTTTTCAGCCTTTAGCCGAACAGGGCGTCGCTGGCCCACAGAAGACCCAGCACGCCCAGGAACAGCAGCAGGAACACGGCCCATGCGCGGGTGAACGCCTGCGTCTCTGTGACTTCGACGGGAGCCGTTTCGGGCGGCTTAGGAGCGCTGGGCGTGTGTGGGTTCATTCCCGACTGTACCCCGCGCGCCCGCTTTTGCCGCCGCACGCGTCTTCGACATGGCCAACAGCACCCCGGCCGCGACCAGATTGGCGCCGATGCCGGCCAGGATCGGCAGCAGGTAACTGCGGCTGATGTCGAACGCAAAGCCTGCCGCGCTCGGCCCGACCAGGGTGCCGAAGGCGACGCTGGTGTACAGCACGCCGAGGATCGCGCCGATGCTGCGGCCGCCGAAGTAGTCCATGACCAGCGCGGGCAGCAGCGCGACGAAGCCGCCGTAGAACACGCCGTAGGCAAACGCGAACGCGGCCAGCCCCCAGAACCCGCTGGACACCGCCCACACCACCAGCGAAAGCGCCATGCCGGCCGACATCAGCGGCAGCGCAAGCTGGCGGCCCAGCCGATCGGCCAGTCCTCCAAGAAAAAAGCGCCCCGCCGTGCTGCCGATGCCGATCGCTCCCAGCAGCAGCACGGCCGAGCCGGGCGGCAGGCCGTGGTCGAGCGCGTAGGGCACCAGGTGGACGAAGGGAACGAACAGCCCGAACGAACTGATCAGGCACGCCGCATAGAGCCCGGCGAAGCGGCGCGACCTTACCGCGTCCCGCAACGCGGAGCCTGCGGGCACGACTGACGGCGCTCGCGGCTGCGGCGGATCGCCGTCGGGCCCGAGCCCGCGGTGGCGCGGATCGTCCTCGATCAGCAGCGCCATGCCGGCGCCCACCACCACGGCCATTGCGCCCAGCGCCAGGTAGGCGTGGCGCCATCCCAGCGCCTCGATGAGAAGCGACGCCAGCGGCGGCATCACCAGCGTGCCCACGCCGATGCCGCTCACCGCCAGCCCCGAGGCGAATCCGCGCCGCCTGACAAACCAGCGCTGCACCGCGCCCAGCACCGGCACATAGGACGCACCGACGCCGAGCCCGACGCCCAGGCCGTAGGCCAGGCAAGCCTCGGTCAGGCTCCGCGCCTGTCCCGCGGCGGCCAGGCCCAGGCCGACCAGCACCATGCCCGCGACCGCGAGCCGCCGTGCACCCCACCGGTCCGCGAGTGGCCCGCTGACCACGCCGAGCCCGAAGTAGAGAAAGCCCGCGAGCGAGAACACCAGCGACACAGAGCCGCGCGAGGCGCCGAAATCGCGCTGCAGCGATTCGAGGAAGGCGCTGAAGGTGTAGGCACTGCCGAAGCCCACGAGCGTGACGGCAAAGGCGCCGGCCACCACGAACCAGCCTCGGAAGATGGGTTTGAAGAATCGATTGTGCATGTTTGCTCAGAATATCTAATGGCTAGACTAGGCGGATCTGGATGATCGTTTTTCGTGTAAAGCTAGGCAAATGGGATATTCTGAAGAATTCAGATTAGATAAACTAAAATATGGAGCATCAACTTCCGCCGCTCAACGCGCTCCGCGCCTTCGAGGCGACCGCCCGTCATCTCTCGGTGAAGAACGCGGCCGACGAACTGTGTGTCACCGCCGGCGCCGTGAGCCAGTTGATCAAGTCGCTGGAGCTGCACCTGGGCATTGCGCTCTTCCGGCGCGCGAACCGCGGCATCTTTCTGACCGATGCGGGGCAGGCCTACCTGCCGCCGGTGCGCAATGCGTTCCGGCAGATCAGCGACGCCACGCGCCGCGTCGCCTTGCCCGCGGAAACCGGCATCCTCACGGTGAGCGCCACGCCGTTCTTCGCGTCCGCATGGCTGGTGCCGCGCCTGAAGGGCTTCCAGGACGCACATCCGGACATCGATCTGCAGGTGGTGAGCAGCACCGCACTGGCCGATTTTTCGCGCGATGGCGTGGACGTCGCCATTCGCCACGGCCTCGGCCGCTATCCCGGCTTGAGCAGCCAGCGCGTGCTGACGGTGGAGATCGTTCCCGTTGCAACGCCAGCCCTGGTCAGGCAGCTCGGCATCCCTACATCGCCGTCCGATCTGATGCGCTGGCCGCGCGTGAACGATGCCGAGCGCAAGGCCTGGCAGCTGTGGTTCGAGGCGCAGGGCATCGAAGATGCAAGGCCGGCACGCGGCCCGTCGTTCGACGATTCGGGCCTGCTGCTGAAGGCGGTGCTCGCAGGGCAGGGCGCGGCCCTGCTGCCCGCTGCGGTGGTGGCCGACGACCTGGCAGAGGGCCGGCTCGTCCAGCTCTCGGATGCGAGCTGGCTCGAAGACTTTGCCTACTACCTCGTCTGTCCGGAAGGCAGCCGCGACCGGCCCAAGGTCGCGGCCTTCCGCGAATGGATCGCTGCCGAGGCCAGCAGAAAAGCCGCCAGGCCGCGCAGGAAGACCCCGGTCAAAGCAGCTCGATCCCGGGCAGGCTCTTGAAGCAGCTCTCGCGCGTGATGCGCACGAAGTCCGCCAGCCACGGCTGATCGGACGTGCCCTGCGTGCAGGCCATGTACAGCCGCCCCGTGAGGCCCCGGGCGCCGACGCGCCGCGCCGTGACATAGCCGCGGTCCAGGTAGTTCTGCACCGCCCACAGCGGCAGGGTGGCCACGCCGCGGCCGCTCGCGACCAGCTGCAGCATCGCCACCGTGAGCTCGGTCGTGCGACGGTGCGCGGGCGCCACGCCGGCCGGTGCCAGCACCTGGCGCACGATGTCGAGCATCTCGTCGGGCACGGGGTAGGTGATGAGCGTCTGGTCGGCAAAGTGGCGCGCCGTCAGATGCGGCTTGGCGACGAGCGCATGGTCGTTGGCGAGCAGCGCCACGATCTCGAAGCGGAACAGCGCGTGGTAGTCCACGGTCTCGTCGGGGTCCTGCTCGGAGACGATCGCCACCTCGGCGCGGTTCTGCATCACCAGCGCGATCGGGTCGGGATGAAAGCCCGAGACGATGTCCAGCTCGATCTCGGGCCAGCGCTGGCGGAAGGCATCCATGGCCGGCATCAGCCAGTCGAAGCAGGTGTGGCACTCGACCACGATGCGCAGCTGCCCGCTGCGGCCCAGCGCCAGCCGCGCCACGTCGCGCTCTGCTTCTTCGATCAGCGGCAGCGCGGCATCGGCCAGCTGCAAGAGCCGCAGTCCGGTGGTGCTGAACTGCGGCGGCACCGACTTGCGCTCGAAGAGCTGCGCGCCGTAGCGGTCTTCGAGCAGCTTGATCTGGTGCGACAGCGCCGACTGCGTGAGGTTCAGCAATTGCGCCGCGCGCACCAGGCTGCCGGTGTCGCGCAGCGCAACCAGCGTGCGCAGGTGGCGTATCTCGAGGATCGACTGCAACATGAGTGAATTTCAAGTGAATGGGCAAAAGGTTTCGTTTGAATCATAGACCCCAAAGACCGACCATTGCCGATTCTCAAAGATTCAGCGACCGGAATACCTGTATGACCACCCGTACCCACATCCTCGGCTTTCCGCGCATGGGCGCCCACCGGGAACTCAAGTTCGCCCTCGAAAAGCATTGGCGCGGCGAGATCGACCACGCTGCACTGGAAGAAGTTGGCGAACAGCTGCGCGAGCGCCACTGGCAGGCCCAGCGCGACGCGGGGCTCGACTACGTGACGGTCGGCGACTTCGCCTGCTACGACCATGTGGCCAACCACATCCAGCTCTTCGGCTGCGAGCCGGCGCGCTTCGGCTTCAAGGGCGACGAGCCCGAGCTGTCGCGTTATTTCAAGATGGCGCGCGGCGTGGAAGACGAGGCTGGCCATGTGCACGATGCCAGCTGCAAGCACGGCGCAGAGGGCACTTTCGCGCTGGAAATGACCAAGTGGTTCGACACCAACTACCACTACCTCGTGCCCGAGTTCACCGCGGCCACGCAGTTCAAGCTGGCCTCGACGCGGCTCTTCGACGAGGTTGCGCAGGCGCAGCAGGCCGGCCATGCGGTCAAGGCGGTGCTGCTGGGGCCGCTGAGCTTCCTGTACCTTGGCAAGGAGAAGCAGGAGGGCTTCGATCGCCTGTCGCTGCTCGATGCGCTGCTGCCCGTCTACGAGCAGGTGCTGAACCGCCTCAAGCAGCAGGGCGTGGAATGGGTGCAGATCGACGAGCCCATCCTCGGGCTCGACCTGCCCGATGCCTGGCGCAACGCCTTCGAGCGCGCCTACTGGCAGCTGGCCCGCAGTGCGCCCAAGCTGCTGCTGGCCACCTACTTCTCACCGCTGTCCGACAACCTGCGCCTGGCCTGCCAGCTGCCGGTGGCCGGCCTGCACGTGGACGCCGTGCGCGCGCCGCAGGAGCTGACCGGCGTGGCCGACTGGCTCCCGGCGCACAAGGTGCTGTCCGTCGGCGTCGTCGATGGCCGCAACATCTGGCGCACCGACCCCGACGCCGCGCTTGCGACGCTGCGCCCGGTGGTCGACAAGAAGCGCGGGGAGCTGTGGATCGCGCCATCGTGCTCGCTGCTGCACGTGCCGTTCAGCCTGGCCGCGGAAGACAACCTCGATGCGGAGCTCAAGTCGTGGCTCGCCTTCGCCGTGGAAAAGCTCGGCGAACTGCGCGTGCTGCGCGCCGTGCTCGACGGCCGCGAGGACTCGGTCACGCAAGAACTCGAAGCCGCGCGCGCCGCCGCGGCCGCACGGCGCGGCAGCCCGCGCGTGCACCGCGCCGACGTAGCGCTGCGGCTCGCCCGCAGCGTGGCCGGCGACGACCAGCGCGCATCCCCCTTCGGCCAGCGGCAGCAGCTGCAGCGCGCGCGCTTCGCATTGCCCGCGCTGCCCACCACCACCATCGGCTCGTTCCCGCAGACCACGGAAATCCGCGCCGCGCGCGCCGCCTGCAAGCGCGGCGAGCTCGATGCCGCGGGCTACCGGGAGAAGATGCGTGCCGAGATCGCGCTGGCCGTGCGCAAGCAGGAAGAACTGGGCATCGACGTGCTGGTGCATGGCGAGGCGGAGCGCAACGACATGGTCGAATACTTCGGCGAGCAGCTCGACGGCTTTGCCTTCACCGCCAATGGCTGGGTGCAGTCGTACGGCTCGCGCTGCGTGAAGCCGCCGGTCATCTTCGGCGACGTGGCGCGCCCTGCGCCGATGACGGTCGAATGGACCGCCTATGCGCAGAGCCTCACGAAGCTGCCGATGAAGGGCATGCTGACCGGCCCGGTCACCATCCTGCAATGGTCCTTCGTGCGCGACGACCAGCCGCGCAGCATCACTTGCGAGCAGATCGCCTGGGCGATCCGCGACGAGGTGGTGGACCTTGAGGCCGCCGGCATCGGCATCATCCAGATCGACGAGCCCGCCATCCGCGAAGGACTGCCGCTGCGCCGCGCCGGCTGGCCGGCCTACCTGAAGTCGGCCACGCGCGCCTTCCGCATCAGCGCCTCGGGCGTGCGCGACCAGACGCAGATCCACACCCACATGTGCTATTCGGAGTTCAACGACATCCTGCCCGAGATCGCGGCCATGGACGCCGACGTGATCACCATCGAGACCAGCCGCTCCGACATGGAATTGCTGCGCGCGTTCGGCGGATTGGGCGGCGAGAACAGCGCGGGCGGCTTCCGCTACCCGAACGAGATCGGCCCGGGCGTGTACGACATCCATTCGCCGCGCGTGCCCTCGGTGGACGAGATCGTGCGCCTGATGCGCAAGGCCGCCGGCGTGGTGCCGCCCGAGAACCTCTGGATCAATCCCGACTGCGGACTGAAGACTCGCGGCTGGCCGGAGACCGAGGCCGCGCTGTCGAACATGGTGGCGGCCGCGAAGCTGCTGCGCAGGGAACTGGCGGCGGCCTGAAGCGGAGGGGCGGTCATGGAGGGCGCCAATAATGGCGCCATGCTTGCCATTCCAGTTTCACCGAGACGTCTCCTTCTCGCGCCTTTTCTCCTGCTGCTGCCGCTGTTGTTCGCACCCGTCATGGGCTGGGCGCAAGACCGCGCCCAGTCCCTGCTGCAGTTCGAGGGCGTGCAGGCGCGCTACCAGGCGGCCTATGCGCCAGGGGCGGTGTCGCGCGACGCGCACCAGCTGCTCGAGCCGGCCGACCAGGCCATTGCCGGCAAGGCGCTCCAGGCGCTGGACGCGGCCGCTGCGCGGTCCTTCGACGTGGCCGCCTCCGTCGCCGCCATCCAGCAGGAAGTCGCGGCTGCCGGCAAGGGCGGCGCGGCGCCGAATGCGCAGGTGCAGGCCGCGGTAGCCCGGTTCTCGAAGCTGCGTGCCGACTACGCCGCCATGGACGACGCGGGCAAGCAGGCGTTCTTCAACCGCGAACGCGCGAAGCCGGCCGATCCCGCACGCACCGAACTGCTCGAGCGCATGGCCGTGGCCGACCTGCGCGAGGTCGATTTCTCTAGCCAGTTGCTGCTGAGTTCCGTTGCCAAGCAACTGGCGCGCGGCAATGCCGGGCAATTCACCTCGCTGCCGGACCGCACGCTCGACATGGCCGTCGACACGCTGTGGTCGCGCGGCATTACCTCGCCGCGTCCGCGCAACCTGCTGACGGTGGCGCGCGAGTTCGAAAGGCAGGTCACGCAGGCGCTGCTCGCGGCGCTGCCCGATGCGGACGTGGCCGCCTTGCTGGCCTGGCGCCACGACCCACAGGCCGCGGCCGAGCGCGAAGCGCTGGTGGGCAGCTACCGCGCCGAGGTCAAGGGAAGCGGCGCCGTGGCGATCCGGACGCTGGTGCGCGGCTGGCCGCGTTCCTGAGACCGCGGTGACTGGCATGCAACATGCAGGGGCCATCTTGCGCGATACTCGCCGCCCGGCGGGGCTAGAGAAAAAATACGCCAATTGGGCCGAATTTCTTAAACAAAGTGTGCACTTTGGCGCTCACATCAAAAAGTTCCCCGTCATTGTTTCAGTTTCATGAACACTGCGATTCGATTGGCTAGGGTTTTCCCTTGTCATCGTGGTGCAAACTTCAGGGTATCCAAAGCCCAATCAAGAAGGAAATTGAAATGAAGACCTCGAACATCCTCGCCGCCGCCGCTCTGTCCCTGCTCGCCGCTGCCGGCGCCCATGCAGAAACCTACGAAGGCGTGCAGCCCCTGACCTCCGGCTACAGCCGCGCCGACGTGGCTCCCCAGGCCGCTGCCGCTGCCCGCGAAGGCAACGTCTACAGCGACGCCGCTTCGGCCACCGTCGCTCCCGTGCTGGCTGCCTCGGCCGACCGCGCCGCGGTTCGCAGCGAAGCCGTTGCCGCCGCTCACGCGCCCGGCCAGAACCTGCGCCGCGAAGCTTTCGCCGGCAGCGTGGTTCCCTCGCAAGCACGCAGCTTCACGCGCCAAGCCGGCCTGTAAGAAGGCGGGCAGAAGAGAAGAGACCGCGGCATCGGGCCGCGCGTCTTTCCTCTGCAATAAAAAAAGCCGGACGGCGCCCCAGGTGCCGTCCGGCTTTTTGCGTTTTCAGCGCTGCCGAGGCGCGGCGTGGTGGCAGAAGCAGTCGGGCGCATGGTCGTCGACGATGCCGGTGGCCTGCATCCATGCATAGACGATCACCGGTCCCACGAACTTGAAGCCGCGCTTCTTCAGGGCCGCCGACATCTGTTCCGAAAGCGGCGTCTTCGTCGGCACCGCGCCGGTCCTGTTGACGATGGGCTTGCCGCCGGCCATGCCCCAGACGAATTCCGAAAAATCCTCGCCCGCGGCCTGCATCGCCAGGTAGGCGCGGGCGTTGCCGATGGTGGCCTCGATCTTGGCGCGCGAGCGCACGATGCCCGCGTCCAGCATCAGCCGGTCGACATCGGCCGCGGTGAACCGTGCCACCTTTTCGGGCACGAAGTCCTCGAATGAAGCACGGAACGCATCGCGCTTGCGCAGGATCGTGAGCCACGACAGGCCCGCCTGGAAGCCGTCGAGCATGAGCTTTTCCCACAGCGCGCGGCTGTCGCGCTCGGGCACGCCCCATTCGGCGTCGTGGTAGGAGGCCAGCAGCGGATCGCTCTGGGCCCAGGTGCAGCGGGGCTTGGTTTCGGGAGGCATCGGGTGGTGGGTTGGGTTCATCTTCTACGCGGGATGGTTCGGACTTTAACCACCGATACTCGAGCCCTCATGATCTCAGTCCATCTCCACGGCCAGCGCTTTCAGGTGCGGGCTGCCGCGGTCATTCTTCATGCGGGCCACGCGCTGCTTCACCGGGCGCCGGGCGACGACTACTGGGCCTTGCCGGGCGGCAGGGTCGAAGTCGGCGAAGAGGCCTCGGCCACGATCGTGCGGGAGATGCGGGAGGAGCTTGGCGAAGAAGTCGAATGCGGCCGGCTTCTTCATGTGGCCGAGAATTTCTTCGACCTTGCGGGCCGGCGGAACCACGAGATCGGGTTCTATTTTCTCGTCTCGCTGCCCGAGGATTCGCCGCACCTCGACAAGGCGCGAAGCTACCGGGGAATCGAGAGCCACCTGGATCTGGAATTCCGCTGGTTTCCCATCACGGAGCTGACCGCCGTCAACCTGCGTCCGACCTTCCTTCCAGCTTCGCTCGCGGCCGATCCGCTGGTCTTCTCGCACGCGGTCCAGCGTGAATACCCATGAGCGGCGAGCGCTACCTGTTCAATGTGTTCGGCCGGATCGTGGCCATCGAAAGGGTCGAAGACCGCTGGATCAGCTACTTGAAGGGGGCGGATGGGAAGCGCTGCAAGATCCAGTTGGCAATTCCATCCGACCTCAGCCGCGGCGAGCTTTCGCAGTATCTCTACGACATCTATCACGAGCAGGCGACGCCGACCAACGGCGATGTCTTCGAGATCTTCCAATGACAAACAACCATCGATTGCACAAGTCCCGCCGCGAGGCGCTGCCCTCGGGCGTGTGCGTGGCCGGCCTCTACCGTGGCGCCTTCCTGGCCGACGCCTTTGCCATCGACCTGCCGCCGGGCGCCACCCGCGACGTGATGGCGCTTACGCGCTTCGCGTTCGAGCGTCCCGCTCCCTGGGTCAACGCGCTGTTGGCGCTGCGCGACCGCTTGGTCGGCGGCTTCGGCCTCAAGACGGCCAGTGCGCTGCGTGCCGGCACGCCGGGCGATGTGCCGCGCGTGGGCTTCTTTCGCATTTACGAAACGCATGCGGACGAGGTGGTGCTTGGCGAGGACGACCGGCACCTGGATTTCCGCGTCTCGGTGATGCGCTCCGTGGCGGGGGATTCGCTCACTGCCGTCACGGTGGTGCACTGCCACAACCTCTTCGGCCGCAACTACATCCGGCTGATCGCGCCGTTCCATCGGCTGGTGGTGCGTTCTGCGCTCGAACGCGCGGCGCGCTCGGGGTGGCCCGCGGAAGCGGCGGTCTGAATCCAGCGGAACGCCTGGTTACCGCCTGGAACGTTTGCTTGAACTTTCCCTCCCGGTAGCAGCTGTGGAGCGGCGAGGCCAAGGGGAGCTGCCGGTGTAGACTGCCAGGTTTTTCGTTCTGGCGGGTATGGCGCAAGTTTCACAGCGCACAGTTTTCAACGGCTCGGCGCTTGTTCGCTTGCTTTCTCGGCTGACCGACATCGACGTGCGCGAACCCCGGCAGGCCACCGCGGACCGATTGAGCCAATGGTTCGGCTGGACCGACGCCATCTCGCTGTCGGCCGCGCTGGACGGCGCCGTGGCGGCGGCAGCGCCTTCGCGCGCGCGGGCTTCCGCGAGCGCCGAAGAGCGCGAATGCGTCCGTGCGCGAGCCGCGTTGGCAAAGGCCGTGGCCGAAGACGGCGCTGTAGCTTCGGCGGCAGCCGTCGACTTCACGCCGTTTCGCCGCCGCCATCTCACGCTGCAACAGGCCATGGAGGCGGGCATCGGCCCGTTGCGCGGCCGTTTGCGGGCGCTGCTGGCGGCCAGGTCGCCGGCCATGGCCCGGCTTGCGGCGGTGGACGTGGTGATGGAGCAGGTTCTGGCGGCGCGCGAACACAGCCTGCTCGCGGCCGTGCCCGTGCTGCTCGAAAAGCATTTCACGCGCCTGCGCCAGGCCAGCCCGGAGACGACGGGTGAACCCGAGGGCGAGGCAGAGGCCGGCGAGTGGCTGCATGTGTTCCGCAAGGACATGAAGAACGTGCTGCTCGCCGAACTCGATTTCCGATTCCAACCGATCGAAGGGCTGCTCGAAGCCCTTCGCATGAGGCAACCAGAGTGCCATGAATAGATTTCTTCACTACGCTGTTTTTGCCGCGGGCCTGGCCGTCGTCTGCTGGGTCGGGGCCGGATACATCGGCTCGTACACGCTGGCGCTTGCCGTCACGATGCTGGTCGGCGCGTTCTACCTGATGGGGGCGCTGGAACTGCACCGCTTTCAGCAGGCCACCTCCACCTTGTCACGTGCCGTGGCAGATCTTTCCGACCCGCCCGCGAGCCTGGGCGGCTGGCTCGACCGGCTGCATCCCACGCTGCGCAACGCCGTGCGCCTTCGCATCGAGGGCGAGCGCGTGGGCCTGCCGGGCCCGGCGCTCACGCCCTACCTGGCCGGACTGCTGGTGCTGCTGGGCATGCTGGGCACCTTCCTCGGCATGGTGGTCACGCTGAACGGCACCGGCATGGCGCTGGAAAGCGCGACGGACCTGCCGGCCATCCGCGCCTCGCTGTCGGCGCCCGTGAAGGGCCTGGGGCTGGCATTCGGCACCTCGGTGGCTGGCGTGGCCGCCTCCGCGATGCTGGGGCTGGCCTCGGCGCTGTGCCGGCGAGAGCGGCTGCAGGCCGGGCAGATGCTCGACAGCAAGATCGCCACCACGCTGCGCGCCTACTCGCTGGCCCATCAGCGCGAGGCCTCGTTCCAGCTGCTCGAGCAGCAGGCCCACCAGATGCCGCGGCTGGTCGACCAGCTGCAGGCCATGATGGCGGCGATGGAGCGGCAGAGCCAGGCCCTGAACGAGCGCCTTGCCGCCGGCCAGGCGCAGTTCCACACCAAGGCCGAGGCGGTGTATGCCGGGCTGGCTTCCTCGGTCGACCAGTCGCTCAAGCAGAGCCTGAGCGAAAGCGCGCGCATCGCCGGCGCGACGATCCAGCCGGTGGTCGAGGCGACCATGGCGGGCATCGCGCGCGAGACGGCCTCGCTGCACGACACCGTCGCGCGCACCGTGCAGCAGCAGCTCGATGGCCTCTCGAGCCGCTTCGAGGCCGCCACCGCCAGCGTGGCGGGCACCTGGCAGGCAGCGCTCGCCGAGCACCAGCGCACCTCCGAGGCGCTGTCGAGCGACCTGCGCGCTTCGCATGACCGCTTTGCCGAAACCTTCGAGCAGCGCTCGGCCTCGCTGGTGGAGGGCGTCTCGGCCCGCCTCGAAAGCACGGCGGCCGGCGTGTCCGACACCTGGGGCAGCGCGCTCGCGCAGCACCAGCGCGTCAGCGAAAAGCTGTCGCAGGAGGCGCAGCAGTCGCTCGCGGCGGCGGCGGCCGGCTTCGAGCAGCACGCGGCATCGCTGCTGCGCACCGTGGAGCAGGCGCACGCCACGCTGCAGGCCGACATCGCGGCGCGCGACGAGCAGCGCCTGTCGGCCTGGACGCAGGCGCTGGCCACGGTGTCCACGTCGCTGCAGCAGGAGTGGCATCAGGCGGGCGCGCACACGGCAAGCCAGCAGCAGCAGCTCTTCGATGCGCTCGCGCAGACCGCGCGCGACATGTCCACCCAGGCCGAAGCTCATGCGAAGAACACGGTCGGCGAGATCGCGCGGCTGCTGCAGGCCGCGTCGGAAGCGCCTCGGGTGGCCGCCGAAGTGGTGGCCGAGCTGCGCCAGAAGCTGTCCGACAGCATGGCGCGCGACAACGCGATGCTGGAAGAACGCAGCCGCATCATGGAAACGCTGGGAACCCTGCTCGATGCCGTGAACCACGCCTCCACCGAGCAGCGCTCGGCGGTCGATGCGCTGGTCGGTGCATCGGCGGACGTGCTGGACCGCGTGGGCAGCCGCTTCACCGACAAGGTCGACGAGGAAACCGGCAAGATGGCCGCGATCGCCGCGCAGATCGCCGGCAGTGCCGTCGAAGTGGCAAGCCTTGGCGAGGCCTTCGGCTTTGCCGTGCAGCTGTTCAGCGAATCGAACGACAAGCTGGTGGCCCATCTGCAGCGCGTCGAGGGTGCGCTCGGCAAGTCCATTGCGCGCAGCGACGAGCAGCTGGCCTACTACGTGGCGCAGGCGAGGGAAGTCATCGACCTGAGCATCATGTCGCAGAAGCAGATCGTCGAAGACCTGCAGCAGATCGCGGGCCGGCAGGCCGCCGTGGGCAGCGAAGCGTGATGCGCGACGATCTCGACGCCGGCCTGGAGCCGAGCGTGCCGGTGTGGGCGGTCTTCGGCGACCTGATGTCGGGGCTGGTCGGCGCCTTCGTGCTGATTCTCGTGGGCGCGCTCGGCATGCAACTGGACCTGGCGGCCAGGCTGCAGGCCGAAGTGCAGCAGCGCCAGGCCGAGACGCAGCGGCGCGAGGCGCTCGAACAGGCACTGGCCGGGCCGCTCGCGGCGGGCCGCGTCACGCTGAACAACGGGCGCATAGGCATCAGCGGCAGCGTGCTGTTCGCCTTCAACTCGGCCGAGCTGCAGCCCGAAGGCCGGCAGGTGCTCAAGAGCCTGGCCACGCCCGTGGCCACCTACCTGCGCGCGCGCGACGAGGTGCTGATGGTGAGCGGCTTCACCGACGACCGGCAGATGCGCCAGTCGAAGGACGGCAACCGGCCCTTCGCCGACAACTGGGAGCTCTCGGCCCAGCGCGCATTGACCGTGACGCGGGCCTTGATCGAAGAGGGCGTTCCATCGTCCTCGGTGTTTGCCGCGGCCTTCGGCTCCGAGCAGGCGGTGGCATCCAATGCCGATGCCGAAGGGCGCGCGAAGAACCGCCGCGTCGAGATGGCGCCCACGCCGCGGCAGGCTGGCGCCGGCACCAAGTCCCGTGAGTAGCAGCGGCATCGATCCCGCCGCAGTGCTCGACGCCTGGCGCGCGCAGGGCGGGCATCGCCGGGATCCCGTGCGCTTTCGCTTCATCGAGGCGCTCGCGAGGCGGGCGGCAGCCCATGAGGGCGATGCGCGGCGCATTCTCGACGAGCGGCTGGCCGCGCTGCTCGCGGCCTATCGCGAGAAGCTTGAAGAGGCCCAGTGCGTTGAGAGTGCTGCGGCCATTGCGGACACCAGCACGAAACACGCAGCCCGTCTTCCCCGCGGCCCGCTCGCGGAGCTTGTCGAGCACATGGCGCGGCAGGTGCCGCTGCAAGGCGATGACGACGCCGCACCCACCACCCCCGAGCTCAAGACGCTGCGCTACTTCAGGAGCACCTGGTCGCGGCTCAGCGCCGACCGGCGGCTGACGCAGTCGCTGGCCAAGGTGCCGGAGAACGCGGGCCCGCTCAACTCGCACCACCTGGTGCACCGGTCCCTCATGCTGATGCACGAGCTGTCGCCCGAATACCTCAACCGGTTCATGTCGTACGTCGACACCTTGCTGTGGGTCGATCAGCTGAACGCCAGCACCGGCCCGGCGGCTGCCGCGAACGCGCCGCGCGCCGAAGGCCAGAAGAAAACAACGCGCGGCAAGCCGGGCTGAACTGCGGCTCCTGCTTCGCAGCGGCTAGCGAAGCCCGTGCGCCCGGATCACGGCCTTGAGCCGCCGCACCTCGTGCTGCAGATCGAGGATCAGCGCCGCGGCATCGAGGCCCACGCCAAAGTCGCGCTCCAGGCGGCGCGCCTCGAGCGCGCATTGCAGGTCGGTGCTCGAGAACCGCCAGTGCTCGGGCGGCGCCTCGGCCGTGGATATCTGCACGATGCCCACCTCGACGAGCTGCACCACCCATTCGGTATCGGCGCCGCAGGCATGGGCCAGCTCGCTGGCGGCGAGCGGCTGCGACGCACTGATCGCTGTTGTCACGGAAACGGTCGCCATGCTCACACTCCCAGATGCTGGCGTGGGTTGAACGAAGCGCAGGCCTGCGCCAGCTGCTCGTAAGCCTTGCGCGCGGCTTCGCTGTCGGCCGATGGCAGCGCGATCTCGAGCAGCAGGTAGAGGTCGCCGGGCTGCTTGCCGGCCAGGCCGCGGCCCTTGAGCCGCAGCTTGAGGCCGCTGCGCGCGTTGCGCGGCACGGTCACCTCGACCACGCCGCCGGTGGGCACCGGCACCTTGACCTGCGCGCCGAGCGCGGCTTCGGTCGGCGTGACGGGCAAGGTCATGTAGAGGTCGCGTTCCTCGATGCGATAGAGCCTGTGCGGCGCGATGCGCACCTCCAGATAGAGATCGCCCGCGGGTTCGCCGCCATGGCCAGGCATGCCCTGGCCGGCGAGCCGGATGAACTGCCCCGGATGCACGCCGGGCGGAATCTTGACGCTGAGCGTGCGCGTCTTGAAGGTGGGCCGGCCCTGCGCGTCGAGCTCCTGCGCGCGCAGCGTGATCTCGCGCTCGGCGCCGTTGAGCGCATTTTCGAGCGAGATCTCGATGGCCGCGTGATGGTCTTCGCCGCGTGCGCGGTAGTTGCGCCTTGCCGCGCCGCGGCGTTCGGCCTCGCCGAACAGCGATGAAAAGAATTCGCTGAATTCGGCATGGTCGGCCGGGCCGTGGTTCGGCCCACGGTGAAACTCGAAGCCGGCGTCCCAGCCCGGCGGCGGCTGGAAGTCGCCCTCGGGACGGCCGCCGCGCGCCACGCGGTCGGCCAGCGCGTCGTAGGCGGCGCGCTTTTCCTTGTCGCGCAGCACGTCGTTGGCTTCGTTGATGTCGCGCATGCGCTTCTCGGCGTCGGGCTCCTTGCTGACGTCGGGGTGGTACTTGCGCGCGAGCTTGCGGTAGGCCTTGCGCACGTCGTCGTCGGACGCGTTGCGGTCGATGCCCAGGGCGCTGTAGTAGTCCTTGAATTCCATGCTTTTCGGTGGTGTAGATGCCGGACGGAACGCCTGCCGGCCGCCTCAGGCCAGGCTCGAATCGCCGTCGGCATGCCGCAGCAGCGGCGTCACGGCCCATGTGGGGCCGCTGCGCGAAAAACGCAATGGCTGCGCATTGCCGAGCAGGGCCAGGTCGATGGGCAGGCCGATCAGCGCCGCCAGCGCATAGAGCGTGCCCCCGTGCGCCACCACCAGAACCGGCGCGGGCTGCGCCAGCGCAGCGTCCAGCGCCAGCCGCTTGCGGGCCACGAACTGCGCCAGCGTTTCACCGCCCTCGGGCTCGCAGGCCCAGTCGATCTCGGCCGACGAGGTGCCGATGAGCGCACCGAAGTTGCGCTCGCGCAGGCCCGCCTGCGGCGTGGGCACGAGGCGCAGCACGGTGGCCACGGCATGCGCCGTGTCGTGCGCGCGGCGGGCGTCGCTGCAGACGATGGTGCGGATCGGCTCGCCCGCCAGCAGCTGGGCGGCGCGTGCGGCCTGCTGCAGGCCGAGCTCGCTCAGCGGCTCGTCCACGGCCTGGAAGATGCGCTGCGCATTGCGGCCGGTCTGGCCATGCCGCAGGAAGTAGAAGTGGTCGCAGGCCGGTGCCAGCGGCTGCTCGGCGGCGATGCGGACCAGCTGGTCGAGGCCAGCGGTTGCGCCATGGGGGAAGGGGGCGTGTGGCATGGGTGCGGTTCAGCCGAACTTCATGCCCTTGGGCCGGGCCTGGAGCCGGTTGATGTAGGCATCGATCTTCGGCCGGTTGGAGCGCCCGCCGAACGCACGATGCCAGATAAACATCGAGCCGATCATCACGTCGGCCGCGGTGAACCGCGCACCGAAGAGATAGGGGCCTTCACCCAGCTCGCGCTCCACCGCATCCTTGGCCTGCTCGAAGTTGGTCCAGCCACGCGCGCTGTTGTTGCTGCGCACCCCCAGCAGGCTGTCGCCCATCGCGGGTTCGAGCTGCGCCGTCGAGTAGACCATGAGCGACAGGTAGCGGCCGCGCTCGGGCGAACCTACCGGTGGCGCCAGCCTGGCCTGCGGAAACTTCTCGGCCACGTACATGCAGATGGCCGCATTCTCGAAGACGCGGGTGCGGCCGTCGACCAGCGCCGGCAGCTTGCCCGAGGGATTGATCTTCAGGTAGTCGGGCTTCTTGTGCGCCTTCTCGTGGATCAGGGTGGGCACGATTTCATAGTCCACGCCGGCTTCGTCGAGCATCCATTTCGCGACCTGCGAGCGGCTCTGTGGATCGAAATACAGCTTCATCATTTCACGGGGTTCCTAGGAGGAGTGGATGGACGATCAGAACTTGGGAATGCGCAGCGTCTTGCTGATCATCAGCGTGCCCGAGAGCGCGAAGAGCAGCGTGAGCGGATGCAGCTGCCAGGGCCCGAGCATCCAGGCGCCGCCCCACACCGCGTCGCCGATGCGGCCCTGCCAGGCGGCCCAGGCCAGCACGCCGACCAGCACCACGCTGGTCGGGATGGGCGTGCCTTCGAAGTACTTGACTTTGTCGGCGCCCGCGGAAAGCGCCTCGGCCGTGACGTTGTAGCGCGCGAGCCGGCTCACGCCGCAGCCGACGAAATAGATCAGCAGCACGCAGTCCCAGCCGCCGTCCAGGCCCGCGGCAAAGGCCAGGGCGGCCGGCGCCACGCCAAAGGAGATCACGTCGGCCAGCGAGTCGAGTTCGCGCCCCAGCGCCGAATGCGTTTGCCGCCAGCGCGCGATGCGGCCGTCGAACACGTCGAACACGAAGGCCGCGGGTGCGAGTGCGGCGGCCCAGAGGAACTGCGCGAGCGACTGGCTCGCCATGAAGGCCATCGAAAGGAACACCGCACCCACCCCGCATGCCGCGTTGCCGAGCGTGAATGCATCGGCCAGGTGAAAGCCGCGGATCATCGAGAAATGCTTGCGGACCGGTACGGGGGAAGGAGTGGTGGCCATGGGGTGCTTCGGAGTCGGCGGATGCTCCGCACCTTAACGCAAGCGCGGGCGCTTGCCTGTAGTCGCCATCCGACTCCGCAAGGGGGCCGGCCGCGCCGGATGGGACGGCCCGGCCTTTCGCCCGCTCAGGCCGGAAGCCGCTCGTCGTAGGCCTTTTCGAGCGCCGCGTGGTTGGTCCAGAACCCCCGAGGCTTGCGGCTGTGCAGCACGTCGTCGAGTACGTCGAGGTGGGCGTGCCAGCCGCTGGAGACGCTGAGGGTTTCCTTGCGATCCGGCAGGCGCCGGTGCGTGAGCACGAGGTGGGTGGCATCGCCCTCTTGCGTGAACTCGAAGCTGACCTGCGAGGCGGTGGCGCTTTCGCTGCCCCAGCTGATGGTCAGGCGCTTGAGGGGTTCGAACTCGACGATCCGCGATTTCTGGAGGATGGGGCTGCGGCAGGCGCTGAAGCGTTCGGGGGCCACTTCGCCGGAAAGCCGGGTGTGGTCGAAGCGCAGCTCGAACACGCTGCCGGGCTCCTCGGCCATGGTGCCGCCGGCCAGCCAGGCGGCGCGCTTGCCGGGGTCGACGAAATAGGCCCACACGCGCTCGATAGGGGCGGGCAGGGTGCGCTCCATGCGCAGGGTGCCGGGTTCGATCAGGGTTCCGAGGTGGCTCTTGGCCATGGCTTGCTCCTTGAAAAAAAGGGACTTCACTTGCCGCGGGATGCTTCGCGCCGCAGTTCCTTCTCCAGCGCGTCCAGATGGTTGCTCCAGAAGCCTTCGTAGTAGCGCAGCCATGCGTTGGCCGATGCGAGCGCTGCCGGCTCCAGCCGGCAGACGTGCGCGCGGCCCTGCACCGTGCGGGAAACCAGCCCGGCACGCTCCAGCGCCTTGACGTGCTTCGACGCGCCCGCGAACGACATGCGAAACGGTGCGCCGAGCTCGCCCACGCTGCATTCGCCCTGGGCCAGCAGCTGCAGCATCGTGCGGCGGGTGCTGTCGGCCAGGGCATGGAACACGGCATCGAGCCGCTCGTCGTCTAGTTCAACCATGAGGTTGAATATAGTCGTGCCGCGAAAATTACTCAACCGATAAGTTGAATGATTTTTCCGGTTACACCCGATACAGGCGAGACGCGGCTGCGCCGCCCGGCGCTGGAGCCTGCGCGATGGCGCTCCTACGATTCGCTCCGTTCCATCCACTCGCAGACAAAAGACCCATGAAATCCTCCGCCAATCGCCGCACCTTCCTGCTTGCCGCGTCCGCCTTGCCCCTGGCCGGCGCCTGCACCGCATGGTCCGCCAAGGGGCCGCAGGCCGCCACGCTTTCAAGTGCCGAAGCGCAGCTCGCGGCCCTCGAACGCTCCGTGGGCGGGCGGCTCGGCGTGGTGGCCTTCGACACCACCACCGGCGCGCGCGTGCAGCACCGCGCCGCCGAGCGCTTCCCGATGTGCAGCACCTTCAAGATGATGGCGTCCGCCGCCATCCTGGATCGCAGCACCCGGGAATCCGGCCTGCTGGAGCGGCGCGTGAGCTACGCGAGGAGCGACATTCTTTCCCACTCGCCCATCACCGGGAAGCACCTGGGGCAGGGCATGACGGTCTCCGCGCTGTGCGCCGCCACCATCCAGTACAGCGACAACGCCGCGGCCAACCTGCTGGTGAAGATTCTCGGCGGCCCGTCCGCGGTGACCGCGTTCGCGCGCTCCATCGGCGACCCGGTCTTCAGGCTCGATCGCTGGGAGACCGAGCTCAACAGCGCCATTCCGGGCGATCCGCGCGACACCACCTCGCCCGAGGCCATGGCCGTGAGCCTGCAGCGGCTGGTGCTGGGCGACGGGCTGGCTGCGGCGCAGCGCAGCCAGCTCGAGGCCTGGCTGCTGGGCAACACCACGGGCGCCACGCGCATTCGCGCGGGCGTGCCGGCCGACTGGAAGGTGGGCGACAAGACCGGCGCCGGCTCCTACGGCACGGTGAACGACATTGCCGTGCTGTGGCCGCCGGCCGGCGCGCCGCTGGTGATGGCGGTCTACCTGACCTTCCCCAAGCCCGATGCGCCGGGCCGCAACGACGTCATCGCATCGGCGGCGCGCATCGCGGCGGATGCGCTGCGGGGCTGAGTCGCCCCGCGTTCGCTTGGGCTCACTCTTCGCTCGTCCACTCCACCTGCGCGCCCAGGCTGCGCAGGTTCTCGGCGAAGCGCGGGTGGGCGCGGCGGATCGGCGCGGCGTTGCGGATTTCGGAGCGGCCTTCGATGCTCGCCGCCACCATGAAGAGCGCGATCGCCACGCGGATGATGTAGGGGCTCTCGACAACGGCCGGCGTCAGCGGGCTGCCGCCGAAGCTGATGAGCCGGTGCGGGTCCGAGGAGAAGACGTGCGCGCCGAACTTCGACAGCTCGCCGGTCCATCCCAGCGCGCCGTCGTAGACCTTGTTCCAGAACATCGCATTGCCCTGGGCGCGCACGCCCAGCGCAATGAAGATCGGAAGCAGGTCGACTGGAAAGTACGGCCAGGGCGCCGCTTCCACCTTGGTGAGCACGTTGCTGGTGAAAGGCGTCTGCACCTTGAGCGGCCCGTTGCTGCTGGCGCGCGACCAGCCGTCTGCGTGCGTGACCGTGACGCCGAACTTGTCGAAGGTGCGGTCGATCAGCGGAAAGTTCTCGGGCGCGCTGTTGCGCACGACCACGTCGCCGCCTGTGATGGCACCCAGCGCGAGAAAAGTGGTGATCTCGTGGAAGTCCTCGTCGAAGCGGAATTCCCCGCCGCCCAGCGCGCCGCCGCCGTGCACCGTGAGCCGCGAGGTGCCGATGCCCTCGATGCGCACGCCGAGCATGGCCATGAAGCGGCAGAACTCCTGCACATGCGGCTCGGAGGCGGCATTGGTGAGCGTGGAGCTGCCCTTGGCCGCAGCCGCGCACAGCACGAAGTTCTCGGTGGTGGTGACGGAGGCGTAGTCGAGCCAATGCTGCGCCGGCACGAGCGGCCCGGCGCAGCGCACCAGCAGCGAGCCGCTGGCGCGCTCCACCTCGCCGCCGAAGCGCCGGAACACATCGACGTGCGGATCGATCTCGCGCACGCCCAGCGTGCAGCCCTTGACGTTGTCTTCGAGCCGCGCAATGCCGAAGCGCGCGAGCAGCGGCGGCACCAGCATGATCGACGATCGCATTTCCTCGGGCAGCCGGTCGCGCGCGGCATCGAAGACCGTGTCGCGGTGGTGCAGCTCCAGCGTGCCGGTGGCGTGGTCCATGCGCGCCTCGCTGCCCAGGCTGCGGAAGATGTCGAGGATCTTGCGCACGTCGGTGATGTCGGGCACGCCGTGCAGGCGCAGCGGCTCGCGCGTGAGCAGCGTGGCGCACAGCACGGGCAGCACGGCGTTCTTGTTGGCGGAAGGAATGATGCGGCCACGAAGCGGCGTGCCGCCGTGCACGATGAGGCTGGACATGAAGGAGCGCGGCCGGTTTATCCGTTCAGCTGCTCGGCCACTTCGCGCCGGCCGAGGCCCCGCACGGCGGCCAGGCCTTCGAGCTGGGCCTTGCGCGGCCTGGCCTTGCCTTGCTCCCACTTGTAGATGGTCTGGCCGGTGACGCCCACCAGCTTGCCGTAGGCGGCCGCCGAGAGGCCGAGCTTGACGCGGTGCGCGGCCAGCCGGCTCGCGCTGAATCGCCGGTGCGGGCCCGACTCGGCAGCTTCGTCGGCATCGCCCGCGGGAGCGGCGCGCGCCACGGTCCTGGTGGCGCGGCGCAGTTCCTTCTCCAGCTTTTCGACCTGCCGGCGCAATGCGGCGATCGAGGCGCGGTGGAGCGTGGAGGCTTTTCTGAGCGTTTCGATCTCCGCGCGAACTTCCTTGCGGGCGACACGGGAAATCTCGGATTTCAGGATGGAGGCGATATTTGGCATGGGGCGCATTGTGCACATCCCACGACGCGAAACTCCGCGAGAGGTGGTAACAGGCGCTTACAGCGGATCAGAGCACGAACCAGCCCACGGCCACGAAGTGGCTCGCGGTGCCCGCGAGCACGAACAGGTGCCAGGTGCCATGCGCATGCCGGAAGCCCCGCCGGTTTCGATAGAACACCGTGCCCACGGTGTAGAGCACGCCGCCGGCCAGCAGCCACGCAAGCCCGCCGCTGTCGAGCCGCGCGGCCAGCGGCACCGCGGCCAGCACGCCGAGCCAGCCCATGGCGATGTAGAGCGCCAGCGGCGGCTTCGAGGCCTCGCTGCTTGCCTGCAGCAGCTCGCGCCCGATGCCGAAGAAGGCCGCGCCCCACACGGCGGCCATCAGCAGCCAGCCCCAGAGCCCGTGCAGCGTGACCAGCGCGAACGGCGTGTAGGTGCCCGCGATCAGCAGGTAGATGGCGCAGTGGTCCACGCGCTCCCAGAAGCGCTTGCGCGGCCCCCGGGTGCTGTGGAACAAAGTGGACGCCGCATACAGCACCACCGCCGAAAGCGAGAACACCAGCGCACCGGCAATCCGCGCGGCGTCGCCGGTGGGCAGGGTCTTAGCAAGCAGCAGCGCGGTGCCCGCGAGTGCGAGCAACAGGCCCAGCAGATGGCTGTATCCGTTGAGCCGTTCGCCGGGGTACATCGCGTGGAATGGTGTGCAGTCTGAGGGGAGGGGCGGAAGGGCCTGCGGATGCTAGGTGCGCCGCATGACCGAGCGGTGACCACCGCGCCGGCGCCTATGCGGCCGCGCTGCCGAAGCGCTCCGCATAGAGCTGCGCGATCCAGTCGATGAACACCCGCACGCGCGGCGAGAGCTGGCGGTGGTGCGGGTACAGCACCGAATAGACCATCGGCGGGCAGGGCGTGTGCTGCAGGATCTCGACCAGCGAGCCCTCGCGCAACTGGCTTTCCACGCTGAAGCGCGGCACCTGGATGATGCCGCAGCCCTGCTCGGCGCAGCTCTTGTAGAGATCGGCGTTGTTGACGCTGATCCAGTCCTTCAGCATGTAGGTCTCGAGCTTGCCGTCCACCATGAACTCGTACGGAAACACCTCGGGCCGCGAGGCCGAGAAGAAGTTGACCGCCAGGTGCCGGGCCAGGTCGGACGGCCGCGTGGGCGTGCCGTACGCGGCCAGGTAGCCCGGGCTCGCGCAGGTCACTTGCGGCAGCAGCGCCAGGCGGCGCGTGACCAGCGACGAATCCTTGGGCTCGCCCGCGCGCACCACGCAGTCGACGCCTTCGCGCACCAGGTCCACCAGCCGGTCGCCGCTGCCCACGACCAGCTCGATGTGCGGATAGCGCTCATGGAACTCCTGGATGCGCGGCAGCACGATCGCCTGGGCGGGCGCGCCGTGGATGTCGATGCGCAGGCGCCCGCGCGGATTGACCGCCAGCTCCGCCAGCGAAGACTCGGCGTCCTCGAGCTCGCGCAGCAGATGGCGGCAGCGCTCGTAGAAGGCCTGGCCGTCGACGGTTGTGCGCACCTGGCGCGTCGTGCGCTCCAGCAGCCTCACGTGCAGCCTGGCCTCCAGTTCCTTGATGGCATGCGTGGCCGTGGCGCGCGGAATGTCGAGTGCGGCCGCGGCCTGGGTGAAGCTGCCCAGATCGACGATGCGGGTGAACAGTTGCATGGCGTCGAAGCGGTCCATGGGTCTTCTCGATTGTTGAGCCTCATTGAATTGTATTGGCGAGATTTGCGTATTTATTCGCACGGGGAGAACAGAGAGACTTTCTCTCGCGCCATCTTCGAAGGCGCTTCCCGCAACCCCTTCGACCCAGGAGCGATCCCCATGCAACTGATCTTTCCACGGCTGCGCAGCCTCTATGACCGGCTGGAGCCGCTGAGCCATGCGCTGCTGCGCATCGCGTTCGGCCTGATGCTCATGACCCACGGCATCCCCAAGCTGCTGGGCCGCAGCCACGGCAGCATGGCCGATCCGATGGCCGGTTCGGTCAACCTGATCGCCAACGTGCTGCACCTGCCCGCCGCACCGCTGATCGGCTGGTTCATCGCGCTGCTCGAAGGCGTTGGCGGGCTGATGCTGGCACTGGGTTTCCTGACCCGCATCGTCGCGCCGATGGTGGTGGTGCAGATGCTGGTCATCAGCTACCTGCTGGCACCGACCTTCCCCTGGATCGACCGCGGCTACGAATACCCGCTGATGCTGGTCTTCGTCGCGCTGTGCATCGCGGCGCGCGGCAGCGGCCCTGCGTCGGTCGATGCGCGCCTCGGCCGCGAGTTCTGAAGAAGCAAGAAAAAAGGAAAGCCCCATGAGCCACCCACCCCTGCAGAGCGCGACAGGCGCGTTGCCTGCTCTCAACCGCCGCATGTTCATGATGACCACGGCGGCCGGTGCGGGCGCCGCGGCTTCGGCCGGCGCAAGCGCGGCCGCGGAAGCCGGCAGCGCGGCACCCAGCCCCGGCACGGGCTCCCAGGAGACCCGCGTCACCATCAACGGCAGGCTCCACGAACTGAAGCTGGAGCCGCGCGCCTCGCTGCTCGACGTGCTGCGCGAACAGCTCGGCCTGACCGGCGCCAAGAAGGGCTGCGACCACGGCCAGTGCGGTGCCTGCACGGTACACGTGGACGGCCGCCGCGTGGCCTCGTGCCTCACGCTGGCGGTGAAGACCGACGGCTGCGCCGTGACCACCATCGAGGGCATCGAGTCGCCCGACGGCACGCTGCATCCGATGCAGCAGGCTTTTGTCGACCATGACGCGCTGCAGTGCGGCTATTGCACGCCCGGCCAGATCATGGCGGCCATTGCCTGCGTGCGCGAAGGCCATGCCACCAGCGACGCGCAGATCCGCGAATACATGAGCGGCAACATCTGCCGATGCGGCGCGTACGCCGGCATCCTCGAAGCGATCCGCGAGGCCGCGCCGCATGTGCGTCGCATGGAGGGCAGCCGCCATGCATGACTTCGCCTACCTGCGTCCGCGCAGCACCGGCGAAGCCGTGCAGCTGCTCGCACAGAACCAGCCCGGCGCGCGCTACTTCGCGGGCGGCACCACGCTGTTCGACCTGATGAAGCTCGGCGTGGAAGCGCCGGCCACGGTGATCGACATCACCCGCATCGAAGGCCTGCGCGACGTCGACACCGGGAGCCGCGGCGAGCTGCGCATCGGCGCGCTCGCGGCCATGAGCGACGTGGCGGACAACGCCGTGGTGCAGCGCGAATTCCCGGCCCTGTCGGAGTCGCTCTGGAAGGCCGCCTCGCAGCAGCTGCGCAACATGGCAACGGTGGGCGGCAACCTGCTGCAGCGCACGCGCTGCGCCTATTTTCGCGGTGGACCCGAATTCGCCTGCAACAAGCGCGTGCCCGGCAGCGGCTGCTCGGCGGTGGGCGGCCAGAACCGCGGCCATGCGGTGCTTGGCGGCAGCGATGCCTGCGTGGCCGTCTATCCCGGCGACTGGGCTGTTGCATTGGTGGCCTTCGATGCGCTGGTCGACACCGTCAGCCCGCGCGGCGAGCGCACGCTGCCGGTGCGCGAACTGCACCGCGCACCGGGCGCCACGCCGCACCTGGAAACGGTGCTCGCGGCCGACGAGCTGATCGTGCGCATTCGCGTGCCGCGCGGGGCGATCGGGCGGGGCTCCACGTACCACAAGATCCGCGACCGCGAGTCCTACGCCTTTGCGCTCGCCTCGGCGGCTGTGGCCCTGGAGCTCAGGAGCAACCGCGTGGCCGACGCGCGCATTGCACTCGGCGGCGTGGCAACGCATCCGTGGCGCGCGGCCGAGGCCGAGCGCAGCCTGGTCGGCCAGCCGTTCACGCGCGCGGCCGCACGGCGCGCCGCCGAGCTTGCCTTCGAGGGCGCGAAGCCGCTCGAGCACAACGCGTTCAAGGTGGCGCTCGGCATCGAAACGGTGACCGATGCGCTGATGCTGGCCAGGGAAAGGAGCTGAAGATGGCAACGAGCCTCAAGACAGTGATGGCGAAGCGCGCGCCTCGCGCGGGTGCCGAGCGCGTCGATGCGCGCGACAAGGTGCGCGGCGCCACGCGCTATGCGGCGGACGATGCGCGCGCCGGGTTGCTGCATGCCGCGCTGGTGCCGTCGCGCATTGCACGCGGCAGCGTCACCGCCATCGACACCGCGGCGGCGCAGCGTGTGCGCGGCGTTCGCACGGTGTTCACGCACGAGAACATCGGCAGCTTCGACACCGGCGGCTTCCTGATGGGCGGCGGCTTCGGCTTCCAGAGCTTCTATCCGCTGCGCTCGCCGCAGGTCGCCTACCGCGGCCAGACCGTGGCCATGGTGGTGGCCGACACGCCCGAGGCAGCGCGCGAGGCCGCGGCGCTGGTGGTCGTGACCTACGCCGCCATTCCTTTCGTGGCGACCATCGATGCACCCGACGCCCAGCCGCAGGCGCAATCGGCCCTGCTGCCGCAGCCCGTGTTCGCCGACCGCCGCGCGGGCGATGCCGAGGCCGCGCTACAGGGCGCGGCCTTCACGGTGGACGCGGCCTACGAGTTGCCGATCCAGCACCAGAACCCGATGGAAATCATCGCGACCGTGGCCGAGTGGAGCGCCGACGGCGTGCTCACCATCCACGAGCCGACCCAGAATGCCGAAAGCGTGCGCCACGGCCTGGCGAAGCAGCTCGGCATCGAGCCGGTCAGGGTGCGCGTGCTGTCGCCCACGGTGGGCGGCGGTTTCGGCCAGAAGAATTCGCTGCAGTCGCATACCGCGCTGGTGGCGATGGCGGCGCGTGCGCTGGGCCGGCCGGTCAAGCTCGTGCTGTCGCGCAGCCAGCTGTTCCACAACGCGAGCTTCAGGCCGGCAAGCCGCCATCGCGTGCGCCTGGGCGCCGACCGCGGCGGCAAGCTGGTCGCCGCCATCCACGAGATCGACCAGCAGACCTCGCGCCACGACCTGTTTCCATCGAGCGGCACCGAGATCACTTCGCGGCTCTACGGCATCGGCAATTTCCTCGGCCGCGAGCGGCTCGTGCGCACCGACGTGCAGACGCCCGGCTACATGCGCGCGCCGTTCGAGCATCCGGCCGCCTTCGCCTTCGAAAGCGCGGTGGACGAGATGGCCTACGCGCTCGGCCGCGATCCGGTTGCGTTCCGGCTGGGGAACGACGCGGCGGTCGATCCGCTCAGCGGCAAGCCCTTTTCGTCGCGCCATCTGGCCGAGTGCCTTGCCAAGGGAAGCAGCGCGTTCGGCTGGGCGCGCCGCACGATGGCGCCGCGCTCGATGCGCGCGCCCGACGGCAGCTTCATCGGATGGGGCGTGGCGGCCGGTGCCTACAAGGCGGCCATTGCACCGGCCGTGGCCAAGGTGCGCCTCGACGCGAACGGTACGGTGCGGGTGGCGGTCGGCGGCCACGAGATGGGGCAGGGCATTCGCACCGCCATTGCATTGACGGTGGCGCGCGTGCTCGGCGCGCCGGTGGCCGCGGTGGAGATCCTGGTCGGCGACACCGCCGCCGCGCCGCAGCACCTGACCGCCGGTTCCTGGGGCACGGCCACCGCCTTGCCGCCGGTGCAGGAAGCCGCGCAGCGGCTCATGGAGGACCTGCGGCAGAACGCGGGCGCGCAAGGCGATGCGAACGGCGCCACGGCCGTGGCGCTGCTGCGTGCCTCGGGCCGTCCCTTTGCCGAGGCCGAGAGCCGGATGCGCGCGCCGGGCCAGCCCGAGCAGGTCTTCGGCCGGCTCACGGGCGGCCTGCCCGCCGCGGCGGGGCCGGTGTATCCGGATTTCGTCGCCTTCAGCTTCATCGCGCATTTCGTCGAGGTGCGCATCGAACCCACCACGCGGCGCATCCGCGTGCCGCGCGTGCTCAGCGTGGCCGACTGCGGCACGGTGGCCAGCCTGCGCACCGCGCGCAGCCAGGTCGAAGGCGGCGTGGTCTGGGGCATTGGCGCCGCCCTGCGCGAGGCGAGCGAGGTGGACGCGCGCTACGGCGGCTTCCTCAACGCGGACCTGGCGGAATACGTGCTGCCCGTGGCGGCGGATATCGGCCGCATCGATATCGACTTCATCGGCAAGCCGGACACGCGGCTCAACGCCATGGGCGTGAAAGGCCTGGGCGAAGTGGCCATGGTGGGCGTGGCGCCCGCCATCGTGAATGCGGTGTTCCATGCCACCGGCAAGCGCCTGCGCCGGCTGCCGCTGCGGCTGGAGGACCTGCTCGAAAGCTAGGACCGGAGGCTACCTGCCGGTGCCGAACGAGTTGACGTGCACCTCGACGATGTCCACGAATTCCGGCAGTTCGAGCAGGAATTCGGGGTCGCGCGCCAGCGGCGCCACGCGCAGCGGATCGCCGCGCTGCGCGTGCATCGCATGCATGTGCTCGATCGATTGCCAGTAGGAGACGGTCCTGAACTCGGCCGTGTCGCCGTTCAGCTTGCGAAAGTACTGCACGCCCAGGCATTCGGGCTTCTTCGCGATCTCCTGGATGCCATGCTCGAAGCTGTAGCGCAGGTATTCGTCGGCCCGCGCAATCGGCGTGCGGCCTTGCCACACACGTCCGATCAAGGGAGTGGCGAGCAGTTTGCATTCGACGGCCATGGGTGCTCCTTTTTCGATGAAGACGAAAAGACGAACGGCACCCCGCGTGCCGTCGATGTCCTCGAAAAAAGAGTGGAGCGCGAGGCAGCGCCGACGCGTAGGAATCGGTCGCCTCTGCCTGCAAGCGAAGGCAGGAGCGGCGCTCAGGGTTCGAAGGCGCCCTGCAGCGTGCGCGCGAGATCGGCCGCGAGCGCGTCGCGCTGCGGAGCGGGGCGCCAGAAGCCGCGCGTGGCCAGGCCCGCCGATCCCCATTCGGGGTGGCTGCGCGCGGGCCGCGCCGCGCGCACGGCGGCGGCCGTGGCGCGTGTCGGCGCGTCCTGCGTCGCGCTCGTTTCGGCCGCGATGCGCCCGGTGGCCGCATGTCCGCGCTGCTCCAGTGCGCGCGTGAGCTTCAGCTGCCATGCCACCAGCGCAAACAGCACGCCGTCTTCCACCGTGAGCTCGTGCACGTTGCGCAGCCGGTTCGCCAGCTTGCGCCCGAACGGGCCCCAGCTCTGCGACACCGCGCCGCCGATGGCGCCGCCCACCGCCGCGCCCGTGCCCAGCGAAATGCCGGCCACCGCCAGGTCCGCCACCACGCCCACGGCCGCGCCGATGGCAGCGCCCTTGCCGAGCCGCAGGCCCGCGTCCTTCATGGCTTCGGGGCTGAAGAAGTCCAGCGTCCAGCGGCCTTCGATGAGTGGCAGCGGCGCCTCGCCCGCATCGTCCTGGCGAAAGCCGTAGAGCGCGAGCAGGTCGTCGGTGCAGCGCTGTGCCTTGTCGAACACGTCCTTCTGCAAGGCCGCGACGAAGGCCTTGCGGCGCGCCGTATCGGCGAACTCCTCGGCCGGCACCGTACGGCGCAGCGCCGCGGCGTCGACCAGCAGTTCGGCGATGCGCGTGCAGGCCGCACGGCGGCGTTCGGCGGCTTCGGCGGCGAGCGAATCCGCCACCGCGCGCAGTTGCTCGCGCCGGTCGCGCAGCAGTGTCGACAGGTCGCCGTAGAGCTCGCGCTCGGCCCCCACGAAGGGCGCGGCGGCATCGAAGCGCACCTGCACGTGCAGGCCGTAGGCCGAGAGCAGTTCCTTCCAGTCGGGCTCGCGGCTGGCTGCATCGCGCACGAAGTTGAGCACCGGCAGCACGGGCCGCGCGCAGGAGTTGAGCAGCTCGATCTCGTCGCGGAACTTGGGCAGCACCGGCTCGCGCACATCGATCACGAGGAAGGCCGCATCGATGTCCTGCATGGTGCGCAGCACCTTGGCTTCCTGCTCGAACACGCCGTGGGCCTCGGGGCCCTGCAGGAACAGGCGGATGCGCTCGGGCGGCGTGGCCTGCGCATCATCGAGGCCGGCCAGGTGCTCGCGCAGCGCCACCGCATCCTCCAGGCCTGGCGTGTCGAAGAAGCGCACCGCGGCCTGGCCGTTCACGTCCAGATCGACCGATTCGACATGGCGCGTGGTGCCGGGCCGCTGCGACACCTCGCCGAAATTGGCGCGCCGCGTCAGCGTGCGCAGCAGCGAGGTCTTGCCCGCGTTGGTGTGGCCGACAACGGCGATGCGGATGGCTTGATGCTGCTGCGTCATGGGGTGGTGCCGAGGCCTTGCAATGCGTCTTCGAGCCGGGGCGTGGCCGCGACGCGCTGCAAGCCGGTGCCCTGCAGCCAATCGATCCAGCGCTGCGCGTTGGTGTCGGGCGTGTCCTTGGCAGCCGGTGCCAGCCAGAGTCGGCATTCGCCGCAATGGGCCAGCACCTCGCGCAGGAAGCGTTCGGTGCCGCGGTCGGGGCTCGATGCGGCGTGGCACACCAGCAGCACGGCACGCGGACGGGCCTGCGCCAGCCGGTCGAGCAGGGCGCGGCGCGCGGGGGCGCTGCCGTCGATGCGCTGCACCTGGGCCGGGGTGATGGCGGGCAGGCCCTCGGGTGGCCACGGCGTATCCGCAGGCAGCTCGAAGCCGATAACGAACAGGGTGTCGCGCAGCTCCGAAGGCGCAAGGCCCGCAGGCGCCGAGCCCGGCGCACGCCCCGGATCGACATCGACGATGGCGGGTGGCGCAAGCGCGGCGAAGCGCGCCGCGAGCTTGCGGTAGTAGGGCTCGCTCCAGTCGGGCCGCAGCGCGGCGCGGCGCCGGTGCCACACCGCCGCGCTCAGCAGCACCAGCGCCAGGCGCGGCAGCAGCCCGTACACCACGATGCAGCCGGTCAGCCACAGCGCCCAGCTGCGCTGGCCGGCGGCGCCGGGCGAAGCAGAGAGCACGGTCGCGGCATCGGGAACCGGAAAGCCGATCTGCGACGGTGCCCAGCCCAACACCTGTACGGCGTGCACGAAGAAGGCCGGATCGAGGATCGTCGTCTCCCAGCTCAGCGTGTAGCTGCGGAACGCCAGCGCGAACAGCAGCGCGGCCAGCACCACCGCGAACGAGAGCGACCAGATGCCGTGACTCACCAGCCCCAGCGCCCAGGGCAGCAGCCTGGCGCGTGCGAGCAGCCCGGTGGCCGCCCGCACCAGCACCGGCGCCTGACCGCGCTTGCCGCCGGCCACGCGCGCGGTGAGCGAAAGCCAGATCCATCCCAGCGAGCTCGTGTTGAACGCGCCCAGCGGCAGCCACAGGCCGGCCAGCCAGAGCAGCAGCGTGAGCGCGTGCAGGCCGAGCAGGCTCGCGAGCGCGACGATCACGTTGATATGCCGTTCGCCGCCGCCGACCACGTTGCCCGCGAGGCCCAGGCCGGCCACCACGATGAGCGCCACCAGCCCGAGCAGCACCCATGGCGCCCATTGGCGGGCGCGTGCCAGTTCGGATTGCAGCCCGATGCGTTCACCGAGCAGGAGCGCGCGTGCGGTGATCCGTGCCGGTGCGCCGGAGTTGCGGGAGAGGGCGGCGCGCAGGACCTCTGCATCATCGAGCGGACCTTTCTCCTCGGTCCATCGGATCGCTTCGGTGACGACCGCGTCCGGAAAGGCAGGTTCGCGCAACGCGGTGTTGGTCAACAGGGTCCCTTCGCAGCAAGTGGTGCCCCGCAAGTGCCGGGGCGCGCGAATTATGCCCGGCGCGCTTTGGGCGACCCATGAGAAACGGGGCCGCGCGGACGGCCCCGTTCTTGTTCAGCAGGCGAGTCGAAAACGCGTGCCCGGTTTCAGCGCAGGCCGAAGAACGAAAGCACGGCCACGACCACGACGACCAGACCGACGATATAAATGATGGAATTCACGCGAGGACTCCTCGTTGTTGACGACAGCTTCAGCATCGCGCCCGGGGTGTCCGGCTGCTGTCGGCGAGTGGCGGCCCGTGCTGTAGGACTCGCCAAGGCCCGTTCGACCGCATGCGCCGTGCCGGTGCGCCTCATGCAGCCGGCTTGCGGCGAGGCTCGGAGCCCAGCGCCTGCTCGAGCAGCCAGAGCATCGCCGCGCGGACGTCCTGCCCGTCTGCGCCGGCATCGATCTCGAGAGCGGCCCGGTCGAACGCGGCCGAAAGCAGCCGGGCGAGCGCATCGAGCGGCACCTCTGCCTTGCCCGCCCTGGCCCTTTCCAGACCCTGGCGCAGCGAGTTCGCCGAGGTGGCCTCGTCGATGGCCATGACTTCCGCGAGGCCCAGCACGGCCGGGCCCTCGATCAGCAGCAGCCGCGTGCGGCCCGGCACGGTCATGGCGTCCAGGTAGGCCTTGCTGCCCTCGATGAGCGCCTCGCGCGGCGTGAGTTGCCCGGGCGCGGCCGCCTCGATGCCGGCCGCCACGGCCTCGGCCTCGCGCAGCAGCACCTGCCTGAACAGGTCGCGCTTGTCCACGAAGTGGTGGTACAGCGCGCCGCGCGTGATGCCGGCGGCCGCGGCAATCTCGGGCGTCGACGTGTCGCCGTAACCCTTGCTGACAAAGAGGCCCCGCGCCGCCTCGATCAAGGCGAGCCGGGTGGTTTCCGTGCGTTCACGGTTGGTCCTGGACAGAGGGGTGGCGGCTGTCTTGGTCATTTACATACAGGCTGTCTGTAGATTAATATGGAGGCTTACATGCAGACTGTATGTGAACTGAAAGGACCGATGCCATGAAAGTGACGAGCTACTACCCGGTGATCATGACCAACGACGTGGCCGCCACGGCCCGCTTCTACCAGTCGCACTTCGGCTTTGTGCCGCTGTTCGCAAGCGACTGGTATGTGCATCTGCAGCTCGAAGGCGAGCCTTCGGTCAGCCTGGCGGTACTGGATGGCCGGCACGAGACGATTCCCGCCGCCGCGCGCGGGCAGGTGGCGGGCGGCCTGCTGCTCAATTTCGAGGTGGACGACCCCGACGCGGTGCACGACCGTCTCGCGGCCGCGGGCCTGCCGATCCTGCTGCCGCTGCGCGACGAAGACTTCGGCCAGCGCCACTTCATCACCAGCGATCCGAACGGCGTGCTGATCGACATCGTCAAGCCGATCCCGCCGAGCGCGGAGTTCGCCAGGCTCTACGAGGCCGGCGCACTTCCAGCCTAGGCCCCTGCTGCTCAGGCCCGCAGGGCTTCGTCGTCCTCTTCTTCGAGCGAGTCGCCCAGGAAGCCACCGCTCTGGTGCGCCCACAGCCGTGCATAGAGCCCGCCTTGCGCCATCAGCGTGCGGTGGTCGCCTTCTTCCACCACGCGGCCCTCGTCGAGCACGATGAGCCGGTCCATCGCCGCGATGGTCGACAGCCGGTGCGCGATCGCGATCACGGTCTTGCCTTCCATCAGCCGGTAGAGGCTCTGCTGGATGGCGGCCTCCACCTCGGAGTCGAGCGCGCTGGTGGCCTCGTCGAGCAGCAGGATCGGCGCGTCCTTGAGCATCACGCGCGCAATGGCCACGCGCTGGCGCTGGCCGCCCGAGAGCTTCACGCCGCGCTCGCCCACGTGCGCCTCGTAGCCGCGCCGGCCGCTGGCGTCGCCCAGCGTCTGGATGAAGTCATGCGCCTCGGCGCGCCGCGCGGCCGCTTCGATCTGGGCCGGCGTGGCATCGGGCCGGCCATAGGCGATGTTGTCGGCCACCGAGCGGTGCATGAGCGAGGTGTCCTGCGTGACCATGCCGATGTGGCTGCGCAGCGAATCCTGCGTCACTTGCGCGATGTCGCGCCCGTCGATCAGGATGCGGCCGCTCTCCAGGTCATGGAAGCGCAGCAGCAGGTTGACCAGCGTCGACTTGCCCGCGCCCGAGCGGCCGACCAGGCCGATCTTCTCGCCGGGGCGCACCACCAGGTTCAGGTCGTCGATGACGCGGCGGCCGGCATCCGCATAGCGGAAGCTCGCATGCTCGAAGCGCACCTCGCCGCGCGGCACTTCGAGCGTGCCGGCATCGGGCGCGTCGAGCACGGTGCGCGGGCGCGACAGCGTCTTCATGCCGTCCTGCACGGTGCCGATGTTCTCGAACAGGCTGGTCATCTCCCACATGATCCAGTGCGACATGCCCTGCAGGCGCAGCGCCATCGCGGTGGCCGCGGCCACCGCGCCCACGCCCACCGTGCCGTTCGACCAGAGCCACAGCGCGGTGCCGGCCATGCCCGCGGTCAGGCCCATGCTGAGCGTGTGGTTGACGATCTCGAAGGCGCTCACCAGCCGCATCTGGCCGTAGCCCGTGTACATGAACTCGCGCATCGCCTCGCGCGCGAAACCGGCCTCGCGCTGGGTGTGCGAGAACAGCTTGACGGTGGCGATGTTGGTGTAGGCGTCGGTCACGCGACCGGTCATCAGCGCGCGCGCATCGGCCTGCGCCTTGCCCACCTTGCCCAGGCGCGGCACGAAGTACATCAGCGCACCCGCATAGAGCACCAGCCAGACGATGAAGGGCAGTACCAGCTGCACGTCGAGCACGGTCACCAGCACGATGATGGTCACCACGTACACGCCCATCGCCACCACCACGTCGGCCAGCACGAACAGGGTGTCGCGTACCGCGAGCGCGGTCTGCATCACCTTGGCCGTGATGCGGCCCGCGAACTCGTCCTGGTAGAAGGCCATGCTCTGGCCCAGCATCACCCGGTGGAAGTTCCAGCGCAGGCGCATCGGCAGGTTCACCGCCAGCGTCTGGTGCTTGACGATGGTCTGCAACGCGACCACGCCGATGCTGATCACCAGCAGCGCGGCCAGCCACGCCAGCGTGTCGCCGCGCTCGGCCCACAGCCGCGACGGCACCTGGCCGCCGAGCCAGTCGACGATGCGCCCGAGGATCGCGAACAGCAGGGCCTCGAAGCCCGAGATGGCCGCGGTGAGCGCCGCCATGACGGCCATCTTGAGGCGCAGGCCCTGGGTGCAGGCCCACAGGAAGGCGAAGAATCCCGTCGGCGGAGGCGCCGGTTCGGCTGCGGGATAGGGATGGAGGAGTTTTTCGAAGAAACGGAACAAGGCGTGCGGTCTCCAGGGGAAGCCGCGACTTTAGCCCGGGGCGGTATGTCCTTGCCCCGAAAGGGTGCGTTCCGGCGTCATTCGCCCAGAACACAGAACCAGTGCCAGCGCACCACGCGGTGCCCGCAGTAGCGGTCGACGACGCGCGCAGCCAGTTCCTGGTTGGCGTACATGTCCGAACGCCTGTCGACCCAGACCATGGCCTCGTAGAGGTCATCCGAGTCGCCAGTCAGGTCGAACTTGTCCAGCAGGGCATTGGAGAGTGCCCAGTTTGAAAATTCGTCGCCGCTCGCTGCCTGGTTGCGCAGCAGATCGAGCCTGGACTGCGCCACGGCAATGAACGGGTCTGCCGCGGCTGCCCGCGCAGCTTTGCCCGGTGGCGTGACACTGACGGCCGGACTGTTCATTGCGAAGGTCAGGAGAACGCCGGAGACAACTGCCCCCGTGGCGAAGGACCCGATGAGCTGCGTCCGCTTCGAGAGCCGAAGCATGACTGCGGCTTTTGCTGCGGACAGGCATCGAATGGTGCGGTTGAACATGGCAAACCTTCTTGTTGTAGATATTGGTGCGCGAGCGTAGGCGACCACCGCAGCCGCGGCGTCATCGGAAGCGATGACGCTGGCGTGCGGCCGCTCAATCCGCCAGGCGCGCCTGGTGCCGCGTCGGAGGTGTCGAGTGGTGCAGCAGGCGCAGCAGATCCCCCTGCCTGGACGTGCCGGTCTTGGAGTAGATCCTCTGCAGGTGGGTGCGGATGGTCGGTTCGCCCACGCCCAGCATGCCCGCGGCCTCGGTGCCGCCGAGGCCTTGCGACAGCGCCATCAGCACGCGCAGTTCGCCGCCGGTGAGCCCATGCAGCCGTCCGAATGCCTCGCCAGGCATTGGCGGCGGCTGCACGGGGTCTTGCATGAACACGGCCACACTTGCCGCGAACGGCGCGAGGATCCCGGCACGCCGGCCATCGGCAACCGGCAGCAAGGTGGCGACGTAGCCCCCGCCGGTTCCATCGGGGATTCCGATCGCATGGTCCCTGGTGCGCATGTCGGCACCCTCACGGCCTGAATCCTGGATCGCCTGCGTCAGCGCGGCACGAGCCGCCGGATAAACCGGGGACAACCGGTTGTCGACCAGGCGCATCGCCGTGCCCGACCGGACCTGTCGCTCGGCCGCAGTGTTCATGTAGACGACGCGGCCGTCGCGCGCCGCCAGGAAAACACCGGCTGCCAGCCCATCGAGGGTCCTCTTCAGCACCTCGGAATTCAGCACCTGGATATCGAGCGCATCGGAAATCGCCAGAGCGCGGCAGACATGCGGCGCAAGAAGCCTGAACAGAGCAAGGTCGCTCTGCTGGTAGGCCTGCGACTTGTCGCTGCGCGACGCGTGCAGCGACGCCATGCGCCCGCCGGTGCGCAGCGCTGGAAACCAGATGATGTCGCGCAGGCCGTAGGGCTGCATGACATCGCGGTAGAAACCGGTGTCGTGCAGATGGAAGCGCTCCATCGACAGCGCGCTCACGTCTCCGAGGTTCGAGAGCACGTCTGCCGCGGCCATCGGGCTTTCGGCATACCCGGCGCCGAGTTTCTGCAGAAACTCCGGCTCGTAGCCGAAGACGTACAACTGGTCGTTCTGCAGCTGCCTCAGGTCGTGCACGCAGATGCCGCCGCCGATGCTGTCGCAACGCGCCGCGATCATCCGGCATGTTGCAGCCCACCGCTGCGGGTCGAGGGAGCAGTCGTAGATCGCACCGATCAGTTCCGACAGCTCGGCGGCGGGAATCTGTTCCGGGGCCGTCATTGCACACGGTCCCGAAACGATACCCGAACCGGGGGCACAAGGTCCGCCGAATGCCATACGATGCGGGGCTGATTCATCGACGAATCGTAGGCAGGCGGGCTGCGTCGCGTAATAACCTAAACAGGTGATCCATTGAATGCAGGAGTTGCGTCCCCCGCCCAGCCTTCAATGAACGATGGCACCGAGCCAATCTACGCGCTGTGGGACAAGCTCGCGAACTACCGCATCGGCGACGGCGATGAAGCGCTCGAGCACCTGCTCTGCAGCCTCTGTTCGATCTTCGGCGCGCAGAACGCACTTTGGTCGGTGGTCGTGCGGCTGCCGAGCCCCGCGGTGGGCGACGCGTTGAACGGCTGGCGTCCGCTGTTCGTCCGGCTCCTGCGGCCTTTGCCGCCGATTGCCGCTTCGGTCCAGGAGCAGTTCGACACCTTGTGGTCGCCGTCCGTCGACCTGTCACAGATCCTTGCCGTGTCCGGCGAGGAACCGTTCCGCGTCCAGCTCCTGTTTGAAGCGCTGCCTCCCGAGTGGTTCAGCGGTCCGCACTACCAGCGCCACTATTTGGCCATCGGACACGCGGACAGCATGTCGATGCGTTGCGCGATCAACGACGATGTGCGGGTGCACCTTTTCATTTTTCGAAGCACGGAAAGTCCCCGGTTCTCATCAGCGGACAAGAATCCTTTCGGCCTGGCGCTTCGCGGGCTGCGCTGGTTCTATCGTCAGCAATTGCTGAGCCACGGGCTCCTCATCGCGAACGCGCCGCTCACCGCCATGGAGCGCAGGGTCTTGCTGGGATTGCTCGAGGGCAAGGCGGAGAAAGCGATCGCAGCCATCCTGGGCCAAAGCCCGAATACGACGCACATCCACGTGAAGTCGATCTATGCCAAGTTCGGCGTCCATAACCGGTCGGCGCTGACTTCCCTCTGGCTCGGGCGCCTGCCCGAAGCCCGCTGATCGAACATCGATCGATGGCGCGGTGATCCCGCGCGTCATTGTTTCCGATGACTCCTTGAGCGTGCGATCTCCCTAGGCTCGGGACCTCGCCGTTCCGCGTGGAAAGGCGTCACACGCGATTCCAACCCAGGAGTTGACCATGAACACGAGCCGAATCTTCCCGCTTCCGCTGTCGACCGACGCAGCCAAGGTGCCCAGCCCGTCCGTGCACGGCACTTTCACGCGTGCTGCCTCCGCTCTTGTGCGGCGCTGCGCCGCCGAAGCGGTCGATCCGCGGGAACGCTATCTCTCGCAATCGGTCAATCCTGAAGATCTCGAGAACCGCATGCGTGAATGGGAAGCGTACGAAGCCCGCCGGCGATGCCTTCCCCCCGCACTGTGAGGGTTTCCTGCTCTATCGATTCCCTGATGGGAAATGCCTGCAGCTACAGTCGATGCAACGCCTTCAAGGAGCATCGGCTTGACCCACGACAACACCACCTCGCGCCTGCCCACGTATTTCATCTCGCACGGCGGCGGTCCCTGGCCCTGGATGAAGAAGGAAATGGGCTCCACCTACGACCAGCTGGCTGCCGCGCTGGCCGACATGCCGCGCCAGATCGGCCGCACGCCGGATGCCATCCTCATGGTGTCGGCCCATTGGGAGGCACCGGTCTTCACGGTGCAGGGCAACCCGCACCCGGCGATGATCTACGACTACGGCGGCTTTCCCGCCCACACTTATGAAGTGCGCTACGACGCGCCGGGCTCGCCCGAACTGGCGCGGCGCGTGCAATCGCTGCTCGAAGCGGCCGGGCTGCCCGCGGCCATCGACCCCGAGCGCGGCTTCGACCACGGCATGTTCTCGCCCATGAAGGCGATGTACCCCGATGCCGGCGTGGCGGTGGTGCAGCTGTCGCTGCGCCGCGGGCTCGATCCGGCCGAGCACCTGGCGCTCGGCCGCGCGCTTGCGCCCCTGCGCGATGAGAACGTGCTCATCGTGGGCAGCGGCCTGAGCTACCACAACCTGCGCAACTTCGGCCCGCAGGCGCACGGCGCGTCCAAGGCCTTCGGCGACTGGCTCGACCACACGGCAGTGCAGTCGCCGCCGCAGGAGCGCGTGCAGCGCCTCGCGGATTGGGCGGCGGCCCCTTCGGCGCGCGTGGCGCATCCGCGCGAGGAGCACCTGATTCCGCTGATGGTGGCGGTCGGTGCGGCCGAGCAGGAGCCGGGCGAGCGCGTCTATCACGAAGACGCGTTCATGGGCGGATTGGTGGTGTCGAGCTACCGCTTCGGGGCTGGCGCCAGCTGAAAAGGCGGCGCGTTGGCAAAATCGGGTGATGCCTTCCATTCCCGACTCAGATCTCAATACAGAAGCCCGCCTCTTGATCGAACGCATCGCCGCGAGCGGCACGCGCCACGACGTGGTGCACGGCGGCGTCCGCGTTTGCTGGCGCCGCTTCGGCGGTGAAAGCGCCCATGCGCCGCTGGTGCTGCTGCACGGCGGCCACGGCAGCTGGATGCACTGGCTGCGCAACGTCGAGGCGCTCTCGGCCGGGCGCACGCTGTGGCTGCCCGACATGCCCGGGTTCAACGATTCCGATGCGCCGCCGCGCGCCGCGCCCGGCGAAGATCCACTCGGCCCGCTGCTCGATGCGCTGGGCGGATCGCTCGACCAGCTGATCGGCGCGGGCACGCCCATCGACCTGGGCGGCTTCTCCTTCGGCGGGCTCACCGCCGCGCGCTTCGCGGTGCGGCGCGGCGCCATCCGGCGCCTGGCGCTCGTGGGCAGCGGCGGCCACGGCACGATGCGGCGCATGGCGGTGGAGATGATCAATTGGCGCGCCGCGCCCGATCGCGAACAGGAACGCGCCGCGCTGCTGCACAACCTGGCCGCGCTGATGCTGCACGACAAGGCCGCGATCGACCCGGTGGCCTTCGAGATCCACGACATCTCCTGCCACGGCACGCGCTTTCGCAGCAAGGAGGTGTCGCAGGCGGGCGGTCTGCAGGCCGCGCTCGACACGCTCGGCGGGCCGCAGCTGCTGCTCTGGGGCGAGTACGACGTCACCGCCGATCCGCGGCCGCTGGTGGCGCGGCTCACGGCCGGCCATCCGCAGCGCGAAGGCGTGGTGATCGACGGGGCAGGGCATTGGGCGCAGTACGAGCGCGCCGATGAATTCAACCGGCTGCTGCTGCGCTTCCTGGGCTGAGCGTCGGGCCATTCATCGAATCTTAAAAAGCCTAAAGAGTTATTAAAGCCTCAGGGTCAGCATCCGGCGGCGAGGCGGCCATGCCGCTTCGAACCTTCGACTTTCCACCCTGAGGATCCTGATGAAGAAGCAAACCCGCCTTGCCGCCCGAGGCCCCCGTTTTCATGGCCGCCCGGCCTTCACGGCAATTGCCGTTGGCGTCGTCTCCGCCACTTGCCTGGCACCTGCATGGGCACAGTCCGACGAAGAAAAATTCCAGGCCGGGGGCTCCCAATGGGGCCTCGGTATCGCGGCCGGCATGGATCGCAAGCCCTACCGTGAATTCGACGACAAGGCGGTCGTCATCCCAATGGTCACCTATGAGAACCGGTGGGTCAGCGTTGCCGGCCCGAGCCTCGACCTGAAGCTCCCTTCCGCCGGCCCGGTGTCGTTCCGGCTGCGCGCGCGCTACGCGTCCGACGGCTACGAGGCCGAAGACTCCCCCTACCTGACCGGCATGGATGAACGCAAGGCCAGCATCTGGCTCGGGGGCGCTGCGATCTGGCGCAACGAGTTCGCCAACCTGTCGGCGGAGCTGCTGGCCGACGCTTCCGGGCACAGCAAGGGCACCCGGTTCAAGCTGCAGGCCGACCGCCGCTTCACCTCGGGTGCCTTCAGCTTCACGCCGCGGCTCGCGGTGCATTGGGCCGACCGCAAGTATGTGGACTACTACTACGGCGTACGCGCAGCGGAATCGCGCGCGGACCGCACTCAGTACGACGGCGAATCCGCCGCGAACGTCGAACTGGGCCTGCGCGTGGACTACGCCGTGGCGCCGAAGCAGACGCTGTTCCTGGACCTCAGCGGCACCAGCCTCGGCAGCGGCATCAAGAACAGCCCGCTGGTCGGCCGATCGAGCCAGACCGGCGTGCGCGTCGGCTACCTCTACAGATTCTGAAGCGAAGGAGTCCCGGCGGAGCCCAGCGCCGGAAACAGCACGCGAATGCCGAGGCCGCGGCCGTCGAGCCCGGCGCCGGTCTCGATCGCCGCGCGATGCACCTCGGCGATGCCCGCCACCAGCGACAGCCCGATGCCGCTGCCGCGCGACGGCGTGCCGGCCACGCGGTGAAAGCGCTTGAAGATCGCGGCACGCTCCGCGGCCGGCACGCCCGGGCCGTCGTCGGCCACCTCGAGGTAGACGCGCCGGGCCTCGTCGGCTTGGGTGCCCGCCGCGTGGCCGCAGCTCACGCGCACGCGGCCGCCCTTGGGCGTGTAGCGCAGCGCGTTGTCGACCAGGTTGCGCAGCAGGATGCCGATCTCGTCGATGTCGCAGCGGATGGTGCACGGCCGCGCGTCGAGCAGGATGGTGCGCGCGTGCTGGAGCGCATGCACGTCGTACTCGTTCGCCACGTGCATCACGAGCGCGCCCAGGTCGGCCGGCGCATGCTGCGGCGCATTGGCGCCCGCATTGAGGCGCGCCAGATCGAGCAGCTGCTCCGACAGGCGCGTGCTGCGCTCGGCCACGGCGAGCAGCTTGGCGAGTGCGATGTCCTTCTCGGCCGCGGTGGGTGCGCGCAGCGCGATCTGGGCTTGCGCCTGCAGTGCCGAGAGCGGCGTGCGCAGTTCGTGCGCCGCATCGCCGATGAAGCGGCGCTCGCCCTCGACCGCCTCGTCGAGCTGCCGCAGCGCATGGTTGAACGACGCGACCAGCGGATGCAGTTCGCGCGGCAGCGGCGCCGGAGACAGCGGCGTGAGGTCGAAGCTGCGCCGCTGGCGCATCTGCTCGCCCAGCGCCAGCACCGGCTTGAGCGAACGGCGCACCACGAACCACATCAGTGCGCCCACGAGCAGCAGCAACAGCGTGTTGATGACCAGCGCGGTCATCGCGTCCTCGCGCAGTTCGGCGTCCACCACGCTGTGCAGGTTGCCCACCTGCACATGCACGCGGCCAGTCTTGTCCGAGGCGGAGTAGACGCGCCATCGCGCGCCCGCGATCACGCTGGTGGCCGCGCCTCCGACGAAGCCCGGCCGCAGCGGGGTGTCGGGCGCGCCGGGCGAGCGCACGAGCAAGCGGTCGCCGTCGAGCCAGATCTGGAACGCGAACGCGTCGCTCTCGGGCAGCGCCTCGTCGCGCAGCTGAAGGCCGTTGGCGCGCGGCTGCAGCCTCTTGAGCTTGTCTTCGCCGGGAATGGTCAGCAGGATGCGCGTGGCGACGGTCTGGAGCTTGTCGTCCCAGATGCTGTTCCTGTTGTGCGTGAGGTAGACGAACAGCACCGTGAGCGCCACCGCCCAGCACAGCGCGATGGTCGCGGCGATCACCATGATCATCCGCGCCTGCAGCGAGTTCAGCCTCATGGACGCGGCTGGCCCACCACGTAGCCGTGCCCGTGCACGGTCCGGATCAGGTCGTCGCCGAGCTTGCGGCGCAGCTGGTGAATAAACACCGCGATGGTGTTGCTCTCGACCGCGCTCGCGCTGCCGTAGACGGCGTCCTGCAGATGGTCGCGCGTGACCACGTGGCCGGGCCGCTCGAGCAGTGCCAGCAAGGTGCGGTATTCGTGCGCGCTCAGCGTCACCTCGACGCCGGCCTTCGACACCACGCGGCGGCTGCGGTCGACCTCGATGTCGCCGTGCGAGAACACCGGGATCACGCGGCCCTGGCTGCGACGGATGACCGAGCGCACGCGCGCCCAGAGCTCGTCGAACTGGAAGGGCTTGACGATGTAGTCGTCGGCGCCTGCGTCGAGCCCGTGGATGCGCTCGCTGAGCTGGCCGCGCGCGGTCAGCATCAGCACGGGTGTCGGGTCGTAGCGGCCGCGCATCGCGCGCAGCACCGAAAGCCCGGACTCGCCGGGCAGCCCGATGTCGAGCAGCACGGCAGCATAGGCATGGTCGATCAGCGCGAGCCGGGCCGCGGGCGCGTCGCAGACATGGTCGATGGTCCAGCCGCCCTGGCGCGCGCCGTCGCACACCGCCTCTCCCAGCATGGCATCGTCTTCGACCAGGAGCAGGTGCATGGGGGTGGGTGTGGGGTGTGGCGCGCGGGAAGCAGTGCGGATGATGCCTCAGAGTTTTTAATATCTCTTTAAGCCCGAGCTTCGCTATTGCTTCACCAGCCCGAGCTTGCGGATGATGTCGCCCCACTGCTCGTAGGTCGCGCGCGTGAGCTCGGCCAGTTGCGCGGGGCTCGACGACTCCGCTTCATAGGCGCCCTGGCGGAAGAAGTCGCGCGTGGCGGGCATCGCGAGCACCTGCGCGAGTGCGGCGTTGAGCCTGGCGACCACAGGCGCCGGCATGCGCGCCGGACCGAAGAAGCCGAGCCAGCTCGGCATGTCGACCCCGCTCACGCCCTGCTCGGTCATCGTGGGCACGTCGGGCAGCATCGCGCTGCGCCTGGGCGCCGCCACCGCCAGCATGCGGACCTTGCCGGTGGCCGTGTTCTGGATCGCGTTGGGCGCCGCATCGAAGTAGTACTGCACGCGGCCTGCGAGAAAGTCCTTCGCGGCATCGGCGCCGCCCTTGTAGGGTACGTGCACCACGTCCAGCCCCGCCTGCTTCGCGAAGGCCTCGCCGTAGATGTGCGAGGAGGTGCCGGTGCCGAAGGAGGCATAGCTCATCTTGCCGGGGTTGGCCTTGATGTAGGCCACCAGCTCCTGCACCGTGCGCGCCGGCACACTCGCGTGCACCGTGAGCACCAGCGGGCCGCGCGCGCCGAGCGAGATCGGCGTCAGATCCTTGAACGGGTCGTAGCGCACCTGCGCCAGCGTCTGCGGGTTCTGCGCCACCACGGAAGAGGGCGCGTACATCATCGTGTAGCCGTCGGGCGCGGCGCGAATCACTTCCTCGGTGGCCAGGATGAAGCTCGCACCCGGCCGGTTCTCCACGATGACCGGCGTCTGCAGCACTTCGCCGAGCTTGTTGGCGACGAAGCGCGCCTGCGCATCCGAGGCGCCGCCGGCCGCCAAGCCGAGCACGATGCGGATGCTGCGGCCCTTCTCGGGGAAGGCCGCGGGCTCGGCTGCGAGCGCGGTACACGGCAGCGCGGCCGCGCCGAGTGCGGACACCAGCCCGAGCCACGCGGCAACGCGCCGGCGGCCGATGAAGGAATGCGGCCAGGCCTTCATTGCTTGGCCAACCCGACTTGCTGCACCATCGCGCCCCAGCGCTCGTAGGTCGAGCGCGTGACGCCGGCAAATTCCTCGGGCGTGCTGGCCCCGGCTTCGTAGCCGCCGCTGCGGTAGAAGTCGCGCACCTGCGGCATCGCCAGCACCTGCGTAAGCGCCGCGTTGAGCCTGGCGACCACCGGCGCGGGCATGTGCGCGGGGCCGTAGAAGCCGAGCCAACTCGGCAGGTCGAGGCCCGCCAGGCCTTGCTCCGCGAAGGTTGGCACCTCGGGCAGCGCGGCAATGCGTGCGTTCGCGGCAATCGCCAGGATCTTCACCTTGCCGGTGCCCGAGGTGATGATGGCCGAGGAGGCCGAATCGAACATGTACTGCACGCGGCCGCCGATCAGGTCCTTGGCCGCGTCCGAGCCGCCCTTGTAGGGAATGTGCACCGCGTCGATGCCGGCCTTCTTCACGAAGGCCTCGCCGTAGATGTGCGACGAGGTGCCCGCGCCGAACGAGGCATAGCTCACCTTGCCGGGGTTCGCCTTCACGTAGGCGATGAGTTCCTTCACGTTGCCGGCTGGCACGGTGGTGCTCACCGACAGCACCAGCGGCCCGCGGCCGCCCATCGAGATGGCGGTGAAGTCCTTGAACGGGTCGTAGGGCACCTGCGAGAAGGTGTGCGGGTTCTGCGCCATGGTCGAGGAGGGCGCATAGAGCAGGGTGTAGCCGTCGGGCAGCGCGCGCGCCACCTCGCTCGCGGCCAGCATGGTGCTGGCGCCGGGCTTGTTGTCGACGATCACGCCGGTGCCCAGCACCTCGCCGAGCTTCTGCGCCACGATGCGCGCCTGCGCGTCGGTGCCGCCGCCGGCCGTGAAGCCCACCACGATGCGTATCGGCTTGCCGCCGCGCACGGGAAAGTCTTGTGCCAGCGCCAGGGGCGCCATGCCCAGGAGGGCGGCCGCGCCGAGCGCCGCGCCGAATGCGCGGCGGGTGCCGCAGGGTTTCTTCATCGATGTCTCCGTTTGGAATGTTCTTCTTATATTGGTTTAGAAAACCATAAAAATCCATATTGACTAGGGAATACCCCGAAGAAATGCCATTTTCAGGCTTTTGCATTTGACAAAATGAACATTGAAATCAAAATACGATGAAACAGCCCATCCAAGACACTCATCCATGAAAACTGTCGTCCGCACCGACGAGCGCATCCTGTCCTCCGACATCTTCGACCGCGACAGCCGCGTCAAGCGGCCTGACCACGGCAGCTGGGCCGAGCCCGGCAAGGACATTCCGGTCTACCACCGCTGCGGCGTGCTGGTGGTGGGCGGCGGGCCTTCGGGCACCGCGGCCGCCGCGGCCGCCGCGCGCGCCGGCGCCGACGTCGCGCTGCTCGAGCGCTACAACCACCTGGGCGGGCTTTCCACCGGCGGCCTCGTGATCTGGATCGACCGCATGACCGACTGGGAAGGCCAGCTGGTGATCCGCGGCTTTGCCGAAGAGTTGTTCGACCGCCTGCCGGCCGACGCCATCGCCGGCCCGGCGCGCGAAGACTGGGGCTCGCAGGACGCGGCCAAGGCCGCCCACTGGTCGCAGCGCACGGCCGCCTACCACGGCGTGGTCACCTGGTCGCCCACCATCGACCCCGAGCGCCTCAAGCTGCTCTCGCAGGAGATCGTGCTGGAGCGCAAGGTCAAGCTCATCTACCACTCGTGGGCGGCGATTCCGATCGTGCAGGACGGCGCGGTGAAGGGCGTGGTGTTCGAGAGCAAGGAAGGCCGCATGGCGATCATGGCCGACGTGGTGGTCGACGCCACCGGCGACGGTGACCTGTTCGCGCGGGCCGGCGCGGCTTTCGTGAACGACATCGAGGAGGCCGACGTGCACCACTGCATGAACACCTCGTGGCTGTTCGGCGGCGTGGACATGAACCGCTGGATCGAGTTCAAGGCCGGCCAGCCCGAGGCGTTCAGCGCCTTCATGGCGCGCGGGCGCGAGGTGTGCGGCCTGTTCGAGCGGCCCTTCGTCTCGTGGCGCAACGACGTGGCGCTGTTCATGGGGCCACGGCAGTCGGGCTATTCCGCGCTCGACGTGGACGACCTCACGGCCGTCGAAGTGCGCTCGCACCGCGCCATGGCCGCGCACCTGGACTACTTCAAGGCGCATGCGCCGGGCTTCGAAGAGGCCTACCTGATGCTGAGCGCACCGCAGATCGGCGTGCGCCATGCGCGGCGCCTCTCTGGCGTGGGCGCGGTGCTGCGCAGCCAGTGGCCCGACGGCGTGGCGCTGGCCGACGAGGTGGGCGTGACGCCCGCGGTGTCGCCGAAGTTTCCGAACATCTCCATTCCGTACGGCGCGCTGGTGCCGCAGCAGCTCGACGGCCTCTTGGCCTGCGGGCGCCACATCTCGTGCGACCGCAACTCGCACGGCTTCATGCGCGAGATTCCGCAATGCTGGATCACCGGCCAGGCCGCGGGCGTGGCGGCGGCGCTGGCGTCGCGGAGCGGCATCGAACCGCGCTTCATCGACGTGGGCGCGCTGCAGGCGGCGCTGCTCGCGCAGGGCGTGTACCTGCGTGCCGGCGCCGGGCAGGGCGCGCAGGCGCGGGCCGCGGCCGAAGCCGGCATCTGAATCGCATGAACCCGGCCGACGCGCTTTCGCCAGCCTCTACATTGCAGAGTCTTGCAAAGGGTTCCTCCATGTCCACTGACAAAAACGACACCTCCTTTTCTCCTGCCGATGCCGCCGATGCGCGCGGCGACCGCGCCGACACCGTGAGCGCGCTGGAGCGCGGCATCTCGGTGCTGCGCTGCTTCAGCGAGGCGCGCCCCGTGCTGGGCCATGCCGACATCGCGCGCATGACCGGCATTCCGCGGCCGACCGTCAACCGGCTCGTCGCCACGCTGCTCTCGCTGGGCATGCTCAAGGCCGCGCAGGTGGCCGACCGCTTCATGCTCGGGCCGGGCGTGGTGTCGCTGTCGCGCGTGTTCCTCGGCAGCCTCGACGTGCGCGCCGCCGCGCGGCCCAGCATGCAGGCGATGGCGGAGGAGGTGGGCGCCTCGGTCTACCTGGCCATACGCGACGGCATGGAGATGGTGCTGATCGAGGCCTGCCGGCCGCGCTCGTCGATGCTCTCGGCGCGGCTCGACGTGGGCTCGCGCGCGCCGCTGGCCAACTCGGCGCTGGGCCGCGCCTATCTTTCGGCATTGCCCGAGGCGCAGCGCAACCAGCTGGTCGATTCGATGCGCCTCCTGCGCGGCCCCGAGTGGGACAGCATCGCGCCCGGCATGACGCGCGCCATCGGCGAAGCCCGGCGGCTGGGCTACTGCCTTTCGCTCGGCGAGTTCCACCGCGAGATCAACTCGGTGTCGGTGCCCCTCATCGGGCCCGACGGCGAAGTGATGGCGCTCAACGGCGGCGGCGCGGCCTTCGTGTTCACCGAGGAGCGCCTGCGCAACGAACTGGCACCGCGCCTGCACGACATTGCGCTGACCATCGCGCGCGACATCGGCGGGCATGTGCCGACGCCCCTGCCGGGCTAGCTCCGGCCACCCCACGACCCATAAAAACGGAGACACAGGGCCATGCACCTGAGCGATGAAGAAAAAGCCATGATGGACGGCTGCGATGGACCGGCCGTGCAGAAGGCGATGGACCTCTTGATGCGCTACGGCGAAGCGCTGGGCGCCGAGCGGCTGGTGGAAACGCGCAACGTCTGCGCCACCATCACCTCGACCACGCCGTTCCAGCGCGACTTCGCGCTGGCCAAGGGCGGCGGCATGGACGCAGTGTTCTCCGAGTTCAGCCTCGACAGCCAGGAGACCGTCGAGATCCCGAAGTTCAAGGTCTTCACGAGCCACCTGCAGCTGGGCTTCGACCCCGGCCAGCCCGAGCGCATGGGCGTCAGCGAGGAGATCGTGCAGTTCTACAACAAGAGCGAGCGCCATGCGGCGGGCCTGGGCGCGCAGATCATGAACACCTGCACGCCTTATCAGGTGGGCAACATTCCCACGCGCGGCGAGCACTGCGCGTGGATGGAATCGTCGGCCGTGGTGTATTGCAACTCGGTGCTTGGCGCGCGCACGAACACCGAAGGCCGCGAGAGCACGGGTGCTGCCATGCTCACGGGGCGCATTCCGTACTGGGGCTACCACCTCGACGAAAACCGGCGCGCCACGCACGTGGTCGAACTCGACGTCGAAGTCGAGTCGGTGCAGGACTGGGGCCTGCTGGGCTACTACATTGGCGAGCATGTGCAGGAGCGCGTGCCGGTGGTGCACAGCCGGCGCGGCATCGGCCGTGTGCCCAACCTGCCGCGGCTCAAGCACTTCGGTGCGGCGGCATCGTCGTCGGGCGGCGTGGAGATGTACCACATCGCTGGCATCACGCCCGAGGCGCTGACGCTCGAGCAGGCGCTCGGCGGCCGTGCGCCGGTGGAGGTGCTGCGCTTTGGCGAAGCCGAGCGCCGCGCCACCTACGAGAAGATCAACGCGACCGGCAAGGACGCCGAGGTGCAGTACGTGATGCTCGGCTGCCCGCACTACACCATCGAGCAGATCTGGGAAGCCGCGCAGCTCATCGAGGGCCGCAAGGTGCACGCGGATTGCGAGCTGTGGATCTTCACGCCGCGCGCCATCAAGTCGCTGGCCGACCGCAACGGCTACACGAAGATCATCGAAGACGCGGGCGGCATCCTCATGACCGACAGCTGCTCCGCCATGAGCCGCGCCGTGCCCAAGGGCACGAAGACCGTGGCGCTCGATTCGGCCAAGCAGGCGCACTACCTGCCCGCGATCCTCGGTGTGCAGGCTTGGTTCGGCAGCACGGCGGAGTGCATCGATGCGGCGTGTACGGGGCGGTGGAATGGAGGCATGCAATGAGCTTCAGGCTTGCGTTGTCTTTCTCCCTCCCCTTCCGGGGGAGGGCAGGGGTGGGGGCATGCGGCGCATCCATCGAGCGCTCTGCCTGCCCCCATCCCTACCTCGGTGCAGGCAGCCAGAGGCTGCCGCTCTTCGGGCTGTCCAGTTCCGCGCAGGCGGAACTGGAGCCGCAGCCCTCAGCCCCGTCTGGGGAAGGAGCAAAACCATGAATGCACGCGACAACACATCCACCCTGGTCATCCGCGGCCGCAAGGTGGTCGGCGGCATCGCCGAAGGCGAGGCGCTCGTCACGCGCGACCGCATCTCGGGCTGGGGCGGCATCGATCCGCGCACCGGCACCGTCATCGAGACGCGGCACGAGCTGCGCGGCCAGAGCTTCGCGGGCAAGGTGCTGGTGTTTCCAGGGGCCAAGGGCTCGTCGGGCTGGTCGGCCATGTTCCACATGACCCGGCTCATGAACTCGGCGCCCGCGGCGTTCCTCTTCAACGAGATGACCACCAAGATGGCGCTCGGCGCCGTGGTCACGCACGCGCCCTCGATGACCGACTTCGAGCGCGACCCGCTCGAGTGCATCGAGACCGGCGACTGGGTGCGCGTGGACGCCGACCGCGGCGTGATCGAGATCACCAAAAAGAACAAGCCCGGAGACCGCCCATGACCACCCGTCCCCTGCGCAGCAACTTCCCGCGCGGCTCGTACCTCTGGTCGGTGCGCAATGCGCACTGGCGCGCACTCGGCATTCCGGAAGAGGATTGCGAGAAGCCGAAGATCGCCATCGTCAACAGCTCGTCGGAATTGGCCGCCTGCTTCAGCCACCTCGACAAGGTGGCGGCGGAAATCAAGACCGCGATCCGCACCGCGGGCGGCGTGCCCTTCGAGATCCGCACGGCTGCACCCAGCGACTTCATCACCGGCGCCGGCGCACGCGGCGCCTACATGCTCGGCGCGCGCGACCTCGTGACCAACGACATCGAGGTGGCGGTCGAAGGCGCGCAGCTCGACGGCATGGTGTGCCTCACCTCGTGCGACAAGACCGTGCCGGGCCAGCTCATGGCGGCCGCGCGGCTCAACATTCCGACCCTGCTCGTGCCCTGCGGCTACCAGCCCAGCGGCGAGTACCAGGGCCGGCACATGGACATCGAGGAAGTGTTCATCGGCGCGATGCATGCGGTCACCGGCAACCTGCCGGTGGAAGAACTCGTGGGCATGAGCCGCGAGGCGATCCGCGGGCCGGGCGTGTGCTCGGGCCTGGGCACGGCCAACTCGATGCACATCGTCTGCGAGGCGCTCGGCATGGCCTTGCCGGGCAGCGCGCCGGTGGCCGCGCTGAGCCCGAAGATGATGGCCGACGTGCGCGCCGCCGGCACGCGCATCGTGCAGATGGTGTGGGACGACCTGAAGCCGCGCGACATCCTCACGCCGGGCGCCTTTGCCAACGCGGTGCGCGCGGTGCTGGCCATCGGCGCCTCGCTCAACACGGCCAAGCACCTGCAGGCCGTGTCGACCGAAGGGGAGTGCGGCGTCGACGTGTACGGCCTCTTCGAAAGCCTCGGCCCGACGACGCCGGTGCTGGCCGGCGTGCGGCCGATCGGCGAGCACAGCATCGAGGCTTTCGAAGCGGCGGGCGGTTGCCGCGCGCTGATGAAGCAGCTCGCGCCCTTGCTCGACACCGGCGCGCTGACCGTCACGGGCGGCACCGTGGCGGACAACCTGCGCGGCGCCGAAGTCGCCAGCGCCGAGGTGATCCGCCCCATCGAGCGCCCGGTCGCGCCGCATCCCGCCATCGTGCTGCTGCGCGGCAATCTCGCGCCCGAGTCGGGCCTCATCAAGACCGGCATCGTGGAGCGCAAGGTGCGCAGCTTCATGGGGCCGGCCGTGTGCTTCTGGACATCCGATGCGGCCATCGCGGCGCTCAAGAAGGGCGAGATCCTGCCGGGCCAGGTGGTCGTGATGCGCGGCGCCGGCGCCTGCGGCGGCCCTGCCATGGGCGGCGGTGCCTCGCGCGTGGTGTTCGCGATCGATGGTGCGGGCCTGGGCGACCAGGTCGCGATCCTGACCGACGGGCATCTCTCGGGCCTGGTCTGCAAGGGACTGGTGGTGGCCGAGGTGTCGCCCGAAGCCGCGCTCGGCGGGCCGCTCGGGCTGGTGCGCGATGGCGACACGATCACCATCGACCTCGATGCGCGCCGCCTCGACATCGCATTGACCGACGTCGAACTCGCTGCCCGCCGCGCCGACTGGCAGGCGCCGCCGCCGGCCTTCGACACCGGCTGGCTGCAGCAGTACCGGCGCAACGTGAGTCCGCTCTCGAAGGGCGCCGTGCTCGTGCGCACCGAACGCCCCGAGCCTTAGGCCTTTTTCACCCGGCCTTCGCCAACCGGCGCGCACCCCCGCGCGCACCCGGTGGCGCAGCCCTGCGCGCGTTCCCGAGTTTTTCAACCAAGAGAAGAAGCAGGAGACAAGAAAACATGAAAAGATTCTTGATGGGGTCGGCGCTGGCGCTGGCCAGCAGCGGCGCGGCGCACGCGCAATCCAGCGTCACCGTGTTCGGTGTGGTGGACCTCGGCGTGCAATACACGAAAGGCGAGGGCGGCGGCTCGGTCAAGGCGCTGTCGAACGGTGGTCTTTCGACCAGCCGGCTCGGATTCCGCGGCACCGAAGACCTGGGCGGTGGCCTGCGCGCGGGCTTCTGGCTCGAAGGCAGCCTGAACCCCGACACCGGCACGGGCAGGCCGAGCAACAGCAACAACCAGGCGAGCGGCGCGGGCACGGCGGGGCCGATCACCTTCGACCGCATGTCCTTCGTGAGCCTGTCGCACCAGAAGTTCGGCGAGCTGCGCCTGGGCCGCGACTTCATTCCCACGCACTACAACAGCATCTACTTCGATCCCTTCAACGCCAACGGCGTGGCGCGCGCGGGCAACCTCACGTTCGCGGGCGCGGGCACCGGGCCGCTGCCCACCGGCATCACGGGCAGCAATACCGTGAGCTACTGGTTGCCAGCCGGGCTCGGCGGCTTCTACGGCATGGCGATGATCGGCACCGGCGAGAACGACTCCACCGCGCCGAACCGCGACGACGGCAACTTTGCCGGCGCGCGCTTCGGCTTTGCCTCGGGCGCGTTCGACATTGCGGCGGCCGTCACGCGCTCGCACTTCAACGCCACCGCCGCCATCGGCAACTACACGCATGCCAACATCGGCGGCACCTGGGACGCGGGCTTTGCGAAGTTCTTCGCGCTCTACAACAAGGTGACGGTGAAGCTCGCCGCCGGCACGGTGCGCAAGAACACCGCCGAGATCGGCGCGCACATTCCGGCCTTCGAGGTCGGCCGCATCCGCCTGAGCTACGCCTACCTGGACGACCGCAGCGACGAGAGCTTGCGCAACGCCAACGGCATGCCGCGCAACCGCGACGACGCGCGCCAGTTCGGCATCGGCTACGTGCACAACCTCTCGAAGCGCACCGCGCTCTACGGCACCTATGCGCGGCTCATGAACGGCGGGCAGGCGCGCTACGTGGTGAGCGGCGGCGTGGCGCCGGCGGGCGGGCGCCGCTCGTCGGGCTGGGAGTTCGGTGTGCGGCATCTCTTTTGAGAAGGAGCAACGACATGCGACGCAGAAACCTGACGCTGGCGGCCCTTGCGGCCGGCGGCACGCTGGCCATGTTGCCGGGCACGGCAGCATGGGGCGCCGAAAGCAGCTATCCGGACAAGCCGCTGCGCCTGATCGTCGGCTTTGCGCCCGGCGGCGGCGCCGACGCGCTCACGCGCATCATCGCGGAGGGTCTGTCCAAGCAGCTCGGCCAGCAGGTGATCGTGGAGAACCGCCCCGGCGCCGACGGCGTGCTGGCGGCCCAGGCCACCTCGTCGGCCAAGCCCGACGGCTACACCTTGCTGATGGGCACCAACACCGCGATGGTGGCGGCGCCCACGCTGCGGCCGACGCCGCCGTACGACCCGTTCAAGGCCTTCACGCCGATCAGCTCGGCCGGCCAGTTCTCGATGTTTCTGGTGGTGCCATCGAGCCTGCCGGCAAAGAGCGTGAACGAGCTGCTGGCCATGGTGGCGGCCAGGCCTGGCGCCTACAACTCGGCATCGAGCAACAGCGCGTCGGAACTGGCCATGCTGCAGCTGCTGGGCGAGCGCAAGGTGGTCAACGCGCGCTACAAGGGCGACATGCAGGCCATGACCGATCTGCTGGGCGGGCAGATCCACATGATGTTCACCACCGGCACGCTGGCGCCGGGCTTCGTGAAGGAAGGGCGCATCCGCGCGCTGGTCACGCTGCTGCCGCAGCGCAGCGCCTTGCTGCCCGACGTGCCCACGGGCGGCGAGCTCGGACTGGGCAAGCTCACCATCACGCCCTGGGCCGGCTTCTTCGGGCCGCCGGGGCTGCCGCAGGCCATCACCGACAAGCTGTCGCAGGAGCTGCAGAACACGCTCAAGCGGCCCGACGTGCATGCGCAGCTGGTGCAGCAGGGCTTCGAGGGCTATGGCATGAGCCCCGCGAAGTTCGCCGAATTCTTCCGCGCGCAGTACGAGGCCTTCGGCGCCACCGTGCGGCAGCACAGCGTGAAGTTCGAATAGCCGCGGTGGCGGCTCAGAGCCCGATCGATTCCGCGTTGCGGCGCCAGAACGCCGCATCCGGGAACGTGCCGGCGCCCGCCGCGGCGTTGTCGGCCATGTGCTCGGCGCGGCTGGTGCCGGGAATCGTGCAGGTCACGGCCGGGTGGCTCAGCACGAACTTCAGCAGCACCTGCGCCCAGCTCGTGCAGCCGATCTCGCCGGCCCAGGCGGGCAGCGGCTTGCCGCGCAGCCGGCGCAGGAGGCCGCCGCCGCCGAAGGGCATGTTGACGATCACCGCCACGCCGCGTTCGGCCGCGAGCGGCAGCAGGCGCTCTTCGGCCTCGCGCGCGTCGAGCGAATAGTTGATCTGCAGGAAGTCGAGCTTCTCGGCGCGCAGCACGGCCTCGACCTCGCCGTAGGCCGAGGCCGTGTAGTGCGTGATGCCGATGTAGCGCACGCGGCCCTTGTCCTTCCAGCCGCGCAGGGTGGCGAGGTGGGTTTTCCAGTCCATCAGGTTGTGCACCTGCATCAGGTCCATGCGCTGGGTGCGCAGCCGCGCGAACGACTGCTCCATCTGCGCAATGCCGGCCTCGCGGCCCGAGGTCCAGACCTTGGTGGCGAGAAAGGCCTTGTTCTCGCGCTGCTTCGATGCGGCGGCCAGCAGCTCGCCGGTGGTTTCCTCGGAGCGGCCGTACATCGGCGAGCTGTCGATCACCGTGCCGCCGGCTGCGAAGAGGGCGTCGAGCACGCCGGGCAGGCGCTTGTATTCGTCGCTGCCGGGCCGCTGGTCGAAGCCGATCCAGGTGCCGCAGCCGACCACCGGCAGGGCTTCGCGGGTGGAGGGGATGGGGCGGGTGTTCATCTTCAGGCTGCCTTGCTGCGCGGAGGCGGGGGGAAGCGCCGCGCCGGCGCACAGCGCCATGCCCAGCCGCAGCAGCCGGGCGCGCGTGAGAAAAAGACCGTTTGCCGGCAGGGTCACGGGAGAAAAAGTCCTTCAGGGGTGGCTTTGCCGTTCCGGATTCCAGTATCGGCCGGGACGGCGCGGAGGGCCACTGCGCAAGGAAAGCCCCTCCAGCCGGCTTTCCGGTTGCGATGCATGGAATACTGTATAAAAATACAGTTAACGGTTGAATCATGGGCCTCCCTTTCCTCGACTCCTTTTCCACTGCCGCCGGCCGCGGCGTCTGGCATGCCGACGAGCTCGGCCTGGCCGATGCGCAGGTGGTTGCCACCGGCCATGCCGCGCTCGACGCGCAGCTGCCGGGCGGCGGTTGGCCGGTCGGCGCCATGACGGAGCTGCTGCAGACCGCGCCCGAAGCGCATGTCTGGCGGCTGCTGCTGCCCGCGCTGGCGCAGGCGGTGGCCGCGCGCGGCGGGCCGGTGGTGCTGATTGGTGCGCCCTACGAACCCTGCGGGCCGTCGCTCGCGGCGCAGGGACTGCCGGTGGAAGCGCTGATGTGGGTCCGAAGCGATGCGCCGGCCGCGCGGCTGTGGGCCTGCGAGCAGGCGCTGCGCTGCGCCGACGTGGCGGCCGTGCTGGCCTGGCTGCCGCAGGCCCGGGTGGGCGAGCTGCGGCGGCTGCAACTGGCGGCCGCCCAGCACGACGTGCTGCTCTTCGTGTGCCGGCCCGCAGCGGCCGCGCAGGGCGCATCGCCGGCGCGGCTGCGCCTCCAGGTGGAAAGCTGCGCGGCCGATGCGTCGCAGATCGAACTGCGCATCCTGAAGCGCCGCGGCCCGCCGCTGGCCGCACCCGTGATGCTGCCGGCGCGCAACGAGCGCATGAGCGCGCTGCTGGCCGCCGCCCGGCTGCGCCGCAAGCTGCGGCTGCAGCAGCAGGGCACGGTGCCGGCCGGCGAAGCGGCAGCGTCGGCCACGGTGGTGCACATCGACGCGTGGAAGGGAGGCTCCAATGCACTGGATCGCATTGCGGTGGTTGCCTGAATCCGACGCGTCCGAAGCGCCGACCCTGCCCACGCCTGAGGCGCTGGGCTGGTGGGCACTGCACTACACGCCGCACGTCGCCTGGCAGGACGAGGCGCTGATGCTCGAGGCCTCGGCCTGCGAGCGCCTGTGGGGCGGGCGGCTGCAGTTGATGCGCCAACTGCTGGCCGACAACCCGGCGCCGGACGTCCGCATGCTGGGCGCGCAGGGCGCCACGAGCCTCATCGCGCTGGCGCGGCTGCGCCTGTTCGAGCGTAACGAGAACCGGCCCAAGGACATTCCCGTCGGCCTGCCGCTGGACACGCTGACGGCCGCGCAGCCCCACCTCGACCTGCTCGCGCGCCTGGGCTGCCGCACCTGGGGCGAGGTGGCCGCCTTGCCGCGCGGCGGCCTCACGCGGCGCTTCGGCGCGGAATTGCGCAAAGCGCTCGACATTGCCTGGGGCCTCTCCCCCGAAAGCCACGACTGGCTCACGCTGCCCGACGTGTTCGAGCAGAAGCTGGAGCTGCCCGCGCTGGCCGAGACCGCGCCCGAATTGATGTGGTCGGCCAACCGTTTGCTCACGGCGCTGCAGATCTGGCTGCGCGCGCGCCAGCGCGGCGCGCGTGCGCTCGAGTTGCGATGGACGCTCGATCTCAAGCGCTTCAACGGCGTGAACCTGCCGCCGCACCAGCAGGTCACCGTGCGCACGGCCGAGCCCACGCAGGACATGGTGCACCTGCGCCGCCTGCTGTCCGAAAAGCTGGCTCTCACCACGCTCGCGGCGCCCGCAAGCTGGCTCGCGCTGCGCACGCTCGAAACCGATCCATGGGCCGGCGCCAGCACCAGCTTCCTGCCCGAGGACAACCGCAAGGGCGACAAGCTGCACGAGATGGTCGAGCGGCTCAGCGTGCGGCTCGGAGCGCACCAGGTGGTGGTGCCCGGGGCGCAGGCCGACCACCGGCCCGAGCGCAAGCAGGCCTGGCGCCCCGCGCTGCAGCAGGACAAGGCACCGACGGACAAGGCCGGCAAGCAAGCGAAGGCCGCGGCTGCGCAGCCCGATGCCATCTACCCGCCGTGGCTGCTGCCCGAGCCCCTGCTGCTCGAGATGGATGGCGAGCGCCCGTGCTATCGCGGCCCGCTGCGCAAGCTGGTCGGACCGCAGCGCATCGAGGCGGGCTGGTGGGGCGGCAAGGAAGACGGCGGCCAGCCCGCGATGCGCGACTACTACGTGGCGGAAAGCCCCGAGGCCGGCCTGGTGTGGATCTTTCGCGAGCGGCCCTCGGCGCGCTTTTCTCCGGCCGAGGTGCGCTGGTACCTGCAGGGGTTCTATGCCTGACCTGAGCGACAAGCAGCTGCGCGGGCGCAACTCGGCCAAGGTGCATGCGCTGCCGCAGCGGGCGCGGCCGGCTCCGGGCCTGCCCGACTATGCCGAGCTGCACTGCCTCAGCAACTTCAGCTTCCAGCGCGGCGCCTCCACGCCCGAGGAACTGGTCGAGCGTGCCTACCAGCTCGGCTACACGGCGCTGGCCATCACCGACGAATGCTCTGTGGCGGGCATCGTGCGCGCCCATGTCTGCCTGCGCGACCTGCCGGCCAAGCTCGACGAATACGAGCGCGAGCATCCCGATGAAGCGGCGATCCCGCGCAATCCTGGTTTCCGGCTGCTGTTCGGCAGCGAGTTTCGCTTCGAGCGCTTCAGGCTGGTGGTGCTCGCGAACGGCACCGAGGGCTGGGGCAACCTGTGCGAGTTCATCACCGCCGCGCGCAACACCGAGCTGCCCAAGGGCGAGTACCGCGTGAGCTGGGAGCACGGCGACGTGGCCTCTCTGCAGGACTGCCAGGTTCTCTTCGTGCCGCACCGCGAACCCGGCGCCGCCGTGGACGCGGCCACGCTGCATGAAGACCTGCTGGCCGCCAAGGCGCTCTACGCAGGCAACCTGTGGCTGGCGGTGGAAATGCTCAACGAACTCGACGACGACCTCTGGTTCGCCGCGCTGATGCAGGCGAGCGAACAGGCCGGCGTGCCGCTGGTGGCGGCCGGCGACGTGCACATGCACGCGCGTTCCAGCAAGCCGCTGCACGACGTGCTGACGGCCGTACGCGAAGGCAAGACGGTGGCCGAGTGCGGCTTTGCGCTGCAGCCCAATGCCGAGCGGCACCTGCGGCAGCGGGTGCGGCTGGCCGAGCTCTATCTGCCCCATATGCTCGCGAACACGCTGGCGGTGGCCGAACGCTGCCGGTTCGATCCCGAGGTGATCCGGGAGAACTACAAGTACCCGCTCGAAACCGTGGGCAGCAGCGAGACGCCGGCCGAGACGCTGGTGCGCAAGACGTGGGAGGGGGCGGCGCTTCGCTATCCCGAGGGCATTCCCGGCAAGGTGCGTGCGCAGGTCGAGAAGGAACTCGCGCTGATCGTCGAGATGAAGTACGAGATGTTCTTCCTCACGGTGGAAGACATCGTGCGCTTTGCGCGTTCGGAGCACATCCTCTGCCAGGGCCGCGGCTCCTCGGCCAATTCGGTCGTCTGCTACTGCCTCGGCATCACCGCGGTCGATCCCGAAAAAGGTCATCTGCTGTTCGAGCGCTTCCTGAGCCGGCATCGCCACGAGCCGCCCGACATCGACGTCGACTTCGAGCACCAGCAGCGCGAGAAAGTCATCCAGTACATCTACGAGAAGTACGGCCGCGACCGCGCAGCCATCGCGGCTGTCGTCATCTGCTACCGCGCACGCAGCGCCTTGCGCGACGTCGGCAAGGCCATGGGCATCGACGAACGGCTGATCGACGAATTCGCCAAGGACCACTACTGGTTCGACGACACCGTGCTGGGCGAGCAGCTGTTCAAGGCGGCCGCGCGCGTCGGCGTGGAGGAAGACGAACTCAAGCTGGTGCAGTGGATCGAGATGACGCGGCGGCTCAAGGGCTTTCCGCGTCACCTGAGCCAGCACGTGGGCGGCTTCGTGCTCACGCACACCCGGCTCACGCGGCTGGTGCCGGTCGAGAAGGCGTCCATGAAGGACCGCTCCGTCATCCAGTGGGAGAAGGACGACCTCGAAGCCATGGGCATGCTCAAGGTCGACGTTCTCGCGCTCGGCATGCTCAGCGCGATACGGCGCGGGCTCGACCACATGAACCGCTGGCGCGGCTCGATGGTGCAGATGCACCACATCCCCAACGACGACCAGAAGGTATTCGACATGATCTGCGACGCCGACACCATCGGCGTGTTCCAGATCGAGAGCCGGGCACAGATGTCGATGCTGCCGCGGCTGAAGCCGCGCACCTACGAAGACCTGGTGATCGAGGTCGCGATCGTGCGGCCCGGGCCCATCCAGGGCGGCATGGTGCACCCCTACCTCAAGCAGCGCGAGCGGGTGGCCAAGGGCCTGGCGATCCATTACGAGAAGGAAGAATTGAAGCCCGCGCTGGAGCGCACGCTGGGCATTCCGATCTTCCAGGAGCAGGTGATGCAGATCGCGATGATCGCGGCCAGGTTCACGGCCGACGAGGCCGACCAGCTGCGCCGCGCCATGGCGGCATGGAAGCGCAAGGGCGGCCTCGAGAAGTTCCACCACAAGCTCGTGAAGGGCATGGTCGACAACAAATACAAGGCCGAGTTCGCCGAGGCCATCTTCAAGCAGATCCTGGGCTTCGGCGACTACGGCTTTCCCGAAAGCCACGCCGCGAGCTTTGCCTTGCTGGTCACCGTGAGCAGCTGGCTCAAGAATTACGAGCCGGCCTGCTTCCTCGCGGCGCTGCTCGACTCGCAGCCCATGGGTTTCTACAGCCCCTCGCAGCTGGTGCAGGACGCGCGCCGGCATGGCGTCGAGGTGCGGCCGGCCGATGTGACCTGCAGCGACATCGACACCACGCTCGAAGCCCGGGCCCCCGATGCGCCGCGCATGCCGCCGGGCACCGATGCGCGCTATGCCGATCGCCTCGGCCGCGAGAACCAGCCTGCGGTGCGGCTCGGCCTGAACCGCATTTCCAGTCTCTCCAAGGAAGGCGCCGAACGCCTGCTGAAAGCGCGCGCGCAAGCACCCTTCACCAGCACCGAAGACCTCGCACTGCGCGCCGAGCTCGACGGCAAGGACATGGCGGCGCTGGCCGCGGCCGATGCGCTGATGTCCCTCTCGGGCCACCGCCGCCAGCAGGTGTGGGACGCCACCGCGCAGCACCGCTCGCCGGCCCTGCTCAAGGGTGTGCCGATCAACGAGCAGCTGCTGCAACTGCCTGCGGCGCCCGAGGGCGAGGAGATCGTCGGCGACTATGCCGCGCTCGGCCTCACGCTGCGCCGCCATCCGCTCGCGCTGCTGCGCCCGCGCCTTGCGCGCATGAAGCTCATGAGCGCGGAGCAATTGCGCGCGCAGCCCAGCGGCCAGACCGTGCGTGCCTGCGGCATCGTCAAGGGCCGCCAGCGCCCGGGAACCGCCAACGGCACCATCTTCGTCACGCTCGAAGACGAGACCGGCAACGTCAACGTCATCGTCTGGAGCCATGTCATCGAGGCCTGGCGCGAGCCGCTCCTGAAGTCGCACCTGCTCGCGGTGCAGGGCACCTGGCAGCGCGACGACGACAGCGGCGGCAAGGTGCAGCACCTGATCGCCACCGGCTTCAAGGACCTGACGCCGCTGATGGGCCGGCTGGCGCAGAGCAACACCAGCCGCGACTTCCATTGAGGGCAGGGCATCGAATGCAACCGATCGTTCCATGTCTCGCGCACCCCACGGCTTTTCGCTAACCTGTTTCTCCCATGCCCGCACTCGCACTCGCCCTCGATCCCGTCGTCGACACGCCGATCGGCCCGCCGCCGCCTGCGCCCGACGTGCCCATTCCCGTGCCGCCGCCACCGCCGCCGGGGCCTCCGCCCGAGGGCGATCCGCCACCCGTGGAGCCGCCGTTCACAGATCCCGGTTTTCCGCCGCCCGTGATCGATCCTCCGCCGCCGATGCAGCGGACCGGCGAAGTGCCGTTCGGAAAACTGCATGCGCGGCGGCTGCGCGAGATCTACCGTTCGGCGGGTTGGCCCTGCTGCGATGCCATCGAGGTCGAGCTGCTCGCGGGCGGATTCCTCGAACGCGTGCGCACGCCGCATGGCCATGAGACCCTGCGCGTGACCGACGCCGGCATTGCGCGCATTGCCACCACGCTCACCATCAACCGCGCGGCGCTCTCGCCGCACGAGGCATTGGTCGAGCGCGTGGCGCGCGAGATGACGCGCGGCGGCCGCATTGCCTGGCGCGGCCTCGGCCTGCGGGCGCGCCTGCCGCCGCTCGAGGAGGGCGGCAAGCCGCGCTGGTGCATCGCCAGGCCCGACGTGTTCTCGATCCGAAATACCAGCGTCGAGGCCTATGCGCATCCGGTCGTGCACGAGGTGAAGGTGAGCCGCGCCGATCTGCTGGGCGACCTGCGCAAGCCCGACAAGCGCGCGGCCTACCTCGACCTGGGCGGCGAATGCTGGTACGTGCTGGGCAACGATGCGCGCGGCCGCTGCATCGCATCGCCCGACGAGATTCCGCCGGAGTGCGGCGTGCTTGTGCTCGAAGGCGAACGGCTGGTGGTGGCGCGCGCCGCCGTGCACCGCGCTTTTGACCGCATTCCGTTCGGCGTGTGGCTCGCGCTTGCCAAGGCCCAGCCCATCGCGGGCTTCGACGACGACGCGCAGGATCTGCTCGGCGAGCCCGGCGCAGGCGACAGCGCCTAGGCAATTTCCATTCAGCCGGCCGGCGGCCACCAGTGCTCGGCCGTGGTGCGCAGCACGCGCGCCGCATGCAGGCGCACGTCATTGCCATCGCCCGGGAGGCTGCCGCCGTCGCGGTCTTTTTCCGTGGCCACGCGAAAGGGCCAGGTCGAGATCCGGCCCACGGGCTGGCGCGGCTGCGAACGCCGCAGCGGCGAGAAAAACAGGATTCGCGCTGAGGACGCCGGCGGGCTGGCGGTGGTCATGGTGTCGCCTTGAATGTTTGCTCTTGGAGACGAGTAATTCTAGAGGAAACACTGTACAAAAGAACAGTATTTTTGCAGTGCTTCAAGGCCCTGGACGCTCAGGTATCGAAGAGCGGATGCGCCGCCCTCGGCATGTCTGGCCCGCTGCGCAGGTTGCGCTCGATGAACTCGCGCGCAATGGCATCCACGTCGGCCGGTGCCGGCGCGTCGAACGACATGCGGTACTTCAGCAGCCGGCCGTTGCGCGCCGTGAGAAAGGTGAACGACTCGTAGGCCTTGCGCGTGACGGCATGCACGATGCGAAGGCTCACGCGGCGAAAGTCCTGCCCCTCGATCCGCACGTCGCTGATGGGGCCGACTTCCACTTCGGCGTAGAGGCCCCTCGCACCCGCGAGCCGGACCTCTTCCACGGAAGACTGGAATTGCGCCTCGAAGCGTGGATCGCCGACTCCGGCCTGCCAGTGGCCCTGCTTCATGTCGTACAGGTAGACGTCGATCCAGCCCACGCGGCTCTGGTAGCGGTGGCTGATGCCCAGGCCCGGCTGCCGCGCCTCGTGCCAGGTCGAGCGCACGTACTGCCATGCCACCGTGCCGGCCGCGGGCGCAGCCGCCACCGGCGCGGCTGGCGGCGTGGCGGTGGGCCCCGCGCAGCCCGAGAGCAGGGCGGCGGCCAGCAGCGCAGGCCAGAGCTTCGTCACGGCGGATACTGCGCAAGGGTTTGCGGCAGCTACGGGGCAGGGGCCAATTGCGGCGCGGCCACGGGCACGGCGGCCGCCGCGGCATCCTGCAGCGGCAGCGCCTGCGCATCGCCGCCGCGCGCCTTGGTCGAAGGGCAGCGGCCGTAGGTGTCGTCGAAGCGCACGATGTCGTCCTCGCCCAGGTAGCCGCCGGTCTGCACCTCGATCACTTCCAGCATCGTCTTGCCCGGGTTCTCCAGCCGGTGGATGGCGCCCAGCGGCAGGTAGATGGATTCGTTCTCGCGCACTAGCGTGACCTGCCCGTCGCAAGTGGCCTTGGCCGTGCCCTGGACCACGATCCAGTGCTCGGCGCGGTGGTGGTGCATCTGCAGCGAGAGCTTGGCGCCGGGCTTCACGGTGAGCCGCTTCACCTGGAAGCGCTCGCCGAAGTCGAGCTTGTCGTAGGCGCCCCAGGGCCGCACCACGCGCCGGTGTTCGGTGGCCTCGGCCTGGCCTTCGGCCGCGAGCATCCGCACCACGTCGCCGACCTGCTCGGCGCAGTCCGCGCCCGCCACCAGCACGGCGTCGGGCGTGTCCACGATGATCAGGCCGCGGGTGCCCAGCGCCACCACGCGGCGGTGCGGCGCGTGGATGAAGGTGTCGCTCGAACGCAGCGTGCTGGCGTTGCCGCTCAGGTGATTGCCGCTGCCGTCTTGCGGATGCAGCATGGCCACCGCGTTCCAGCTGCCGACGTCGCTCCAGTTGCCGTTGAACTTGACGACCGAGATGGCTTCGTGCTTTTCGAGCACCGCGTAGTCGATGCTGTCGCTGCGGCAGGCCTCGAAGGCCTCGCGGTCCAGCCTGTCGAAACTGCCGTCGGCCGAGGTGGCGGCGGTGGCGCGTTCGCAGGCCTCGAGGATGTCGGGCGCATGCGCGCGCAGCGCCGCAACGAGGATGTCGGCGCGCGCCAGGAAAATGCCGGCGTTCCAGCAGTAGCCGCCGTGCAGGATGAGCGACTCGGCCACGGCGGCCGTGGGCTTTTCCACGAAGCGCACCACGGCGTGGCTGTGGCCGTCGGCCGAGGGCGCGCCGGCCTCGATGTAGCCATAGGCCGTGCTCGCGAAGCTGGGCGCCACGCCAAAGGTCACGATCCGCCCGGCCAGCGCTGCCTCGACGCCGCTGCGCACCGTCTGCGCGAAAAGCGCGGTGTCGGGAATGTGATGGTCGGCCGGCGCGAACAGCAGCAGGTCGTCCGGGCCGGCACGCAGCGCCGCGGCGGCCATGGCGGCCGCCGTGTTGCGCGCCACCGGCTCCAGGATCTGGCGGCCGGTAGCGCCAGCCTTGTCGACCGCCTCGCGTACCAGGAAGCGATGGTCTTCCGATGCCACGCAGGTGATGTTGCGGTTCAGGCTGCACAGGCGCTCCAGCGTCAGCTGCAGCAGGCTCTTGTCGCCGATCAGCGGCGCGAACTGCTTGGGCAGGGTCTTGCGCGAAAGAGGCCACAGGCGCGTGCCGCTGCCGCCGCACAGCACGACGGGGTGGATGGTGGGGGTGGTCATGGCGTCATCCTCGTGAAGGGTGGTGGGCGCTTCTTTCGGTCAGAGCTGGCCGGTGTGGGTGGCCAGGCTCACTGCCTGCGCGCGCGAATGCACATGCAGCTTCTTGTAGATGTTCTTGATGTGGGCGTTGACGGTCTGCCCCGAGATGCCGAGCCGGATGCTGATCTCCTTGGAGACGCAGCCGCGCGCCACGAAGCGCAGCACCTCGCGTTCGCGCGCGGTCAGGGTGGCTTCGCGCAGCGGCGTTTCCGTGGCCGGCCGTTCGCCGCTGCCTTGCAGGTTCATGCGCGTGAGCAGCCGGCGCGTCAGCTTGGGTGTGATGGCCGCGCCGCCGTTGACCACCTGCAGCACGGCCTCGGCAAAGCTCTGCAGCCAGGCGTGCTTGAGCAGGTAGCCGGTGGCGCCGAGCTCGAAGGCGTGCATCACGTGGGCATCGTCCTCCAGCGCGGAGATCACGATGATTTCGCAGTAGCGGTGCAGCTTGCGCGCCTCGCGGATCAGGTCGAAGCCCGAGCCGTCGCCCAGCCGCAGGTCGACCATCAGCACGTCGAACTCATGGGTTGCCAGCAGGCGGCGGCCGTCGCGCACGCTGCTGCCTTGCCCTTCGAGCTGGATGCGCATGTCCGACAGCAGTTCCTGGGCGATCACGCGCCGCATGAATTCATCGTCGTCGATCAGCAGCACGCGCACCGGCGCGTCTTCCTGCCCGGTGAGGAAGTGCGGCCACAGCGGTTCGGGCGGTGGACACAGGCCCGGCGGGCTGGCTTTCCGGCGCTCCGGCGGGCGGCCGGAATCCGGCGTGTCGGAAGGAGGAGTGGTGTCGGACATGTGGATCCCCAGGTTGGAGTTGGAGGAAGTGGATGTCGTGGGTGGTGTGTGAGGTGGTGTCAGTCGGCAAGGCAGCGCATCAGCTCGCGCTCCAGGCGCTGCAGGATGGCGTTCTGGTCCAGCTCCGTTTCGGCGAAGGAGCGGGCGGCCGCCCCCATGGCTTCGCGCTGCGGGCGCGAGGTGGCGAGCTGCGCGATGGCCTCGGCCAGCGCATCGGCGTTGCCGGGCGCAACCACCAGGCCGCGGCCCGACACCACGTTGCTCAGCTCGGTGCCCGCATGGGCCGTGACGATCACGGCCTTGCCGCTCGCGAGCATGCCGCCCAGCTTCGAGGGCATCACCAGGTCGGCGGCGTCGGCGCGCTGCGGCAGCACGTGGATGTCGGCCATGCCCAGCAGCTCGTTGAGCCGCTCGGCCGGCTGCAGGTCGAGAAAGTGCACGTGGTCCAGGCCTGCGCATGCAGCCTTCAGCGGCTCGCGGCTCGGCCCGTTGCCGCAGAGCACGAAATGGATGTGCCTGGCGGCCGCCAGCCGGCCCGCCGCTTCGGCCAGCACCTCGATGCCCTGCTTGTTGCCCAGGCTGCCCGCATAGAGCACCACGACCGCATCGTCCGGAATGCCGAGCATGGCCCGGTAGCCCTGGGCGCCGTCGCCCGTGCCCGGGGCGGCGGCCGCGTGCGGGTAGATCGAGCGCACGTCCACCCAGTTGGGAAGAAGCACCAGCCGGGTCTCGTCGATGCCCTTGTTCCTGGCCTTGTCGAGCATTGCGGCAGAGATGGTCGACACCCGGCTGAAGCGGCTCAGCAGCCAGCGCTCGGCCGATAGCGCGAAGCGCCGCACCCGCGCGCCGCGCACCAGGCCCAGGTCGAAGGCCGCGTCCACCTCGTAGTCCTGGATGTGCAGCCACGACTTGATGCCCAGCATCCGCGAGAAGAACAGCACCGCCGGCGCGCAGAAAAGAGGCGGCTCCACGACGAAGACCAGGTCCGGCTTCCAGCGGATCTGCCCGAAGAGCAGCGGCATGCTCGACAGCATGAAGGAGAACAGGTGCACCATGCGCGCCAGCGCGCGCGGCCGCGCGGGCACCCAGGTGGGGGCGCGCCAGACCGTGATGCCGTTCCAGTCCGTCTTGCGGTACGCCCAGGCCGAGTGCCCTTCGAACGGCGCCCAGTGCGGAAAGAACGGCGGCGAGGCAATCACCCGGACCGCGTGGCCCTTGGCATGCAGCCACTGGGCCATCTCGCCCGAGTACTTGCCGATGCCCACGAGCTCCGGCGTGAAGTTCATCGAATAGAGCAGGATTTTCATGAAGGTCTCTGGAAGGAACCGCGAACCAGCCGTGCGAGCGGAAAGAAGCCGAGCAGCGCACGCATCCGCACCTCGTAGAGGAGCAGGTCGGACACGGCGGCAATGAAGAACACGTAGTGCGGCTTGCCGGGAAAGACCGCGACCACGGCGCCGTACGACAAGAGCCGCAGCAGCACCTCGGCCAGCGCCCACCATCCCAGCGAGGCCATCGAGGCTTTGAGCGCGAGCAGCATCTCGTGATGGACCGTGTAGGTGCGCAGCAGGAAGTAGGGCGCCATGCACAGGAAGATCTCGAGCGCGTCGCGCCCGACCTTCAGCAGCGGCGCGGCGGCTGCGATCACCACGGCGAGCGCCGCGAAGAGCGCGCAGCCCAGCAGGAACGAGTGCTTCGCCAGCCGCAGCTCCGGGCCGTCGGCGTGGGCGGCGTCGGTGCCCAGCATGGGCCGTGTCTTCGTGTAGAGAAAGGCCTGCACGAACTGCGACGGTGCCTCCGCCAGCAGGAAGGCGATCTTGAAAGCGCCCACGTAGCCGAGCGGCATGAAGAAGGCCACCACCAGCAGGTCCGACTTGCGAAGCAGGAACATCAGCAGCGAATAGACGGTGGCGCTGCCCTGCGAGGCCAGGCCGAGCGCGGGGCGTCCGGCCGGCGGGCCCGCGGCCCAGCGGCTGTGCATGCAGACCGCGCCCACCAGGAGGAAGGCCAGCAGGTTGATGAGCAGCAGCTGCGTCGCACGCAGCTCGGCGCCCCATGCGGCGAAGGCCGCCACCCCGATGACCAGGATGGTCGACCGGATGCCGCCCTCCAGGTTGAGCAGCCCGGCAAGGCCCAGTCCGCGGCTGTACGACAGGCGCAGGCTCATGAGCGAGAAGACCACGAGCGCCGCCATCAGCAGCACGAAGGGCGCGCCCACCACCGGCAGGTGCTGGATGTGCAGCACGGCGGCACTCAGCAGCGCGGCCAGCGGAAGCCCGATGGCCAGCGTGCGGACCACGTCGCCGCGCCGCACGCCCGGTGGCACGGTGGCGGCATTGCGCGCGAAGAGCAGTGAACTGCCCAGCGTGGCAACCACCAGCGCCACCTCCAGCACCGACTGGTAGATCGAGTACTCGCCGAAGTCCGATGGCGAGACATACGCGGCCATCAGGAACAGGGCAAGGAAGCCCGAGAGGTATACATAGAGCCTCGATGCCAGCGCGCCCAGGCCGTGGAGCTGCACCGCGCGCATGCCGGTGAGTTGGGCGGTGCGGTGGAGGATGTTCATGGCGTGCCCGGGTGTGCGTTGCCTGCGGGCTCATTTCGGCCCGGCGGCGCCGGCGAAGCGTCCGCCGTTCACGGCGCGCTGCCCCAGCAGGCGCACGCCGAAGGCCCAGTTCTTGGCCCGGCGCGCCAGCAGCAGCCCATAGGTCAGCGCGGCGACCGTGTGCACCCGGCCGTGCAGCACGTGCGCCATCGCGATCTTTGCGCTGCCCTGGAAGTGCAGCGCCATCACGTTCACCATGTCGCCCGCGGGCGTGACCACGCAGGGCTGGCCGTCGACGAACACGAGGCGCTTGGCGCCTCCGCGGCCCTGGAATTCGTTCGCCAGCAGGTTGCGCCCGCCGTTGATGTTGTGGTCGATCATGCGCCCGCCGAACACCCGGTTGATGGGCGCCGCGTTGCCGCTCGCATGGGCCCAGAGGTGCAGCAGGGTCATGTCCGACACGCCGCCGCGCACGCCCCTGGCGGCAAACCGGGCCGCGATCGAGCGCAGCTTCCTGCGGCCGCTCGACGTTGCGTAGGTGTTGAGCAGGAAGGCGATGAACTGCTGCAGGCCCGCCGCGGTCCAGTAGCTGACGTGCGGCGATATCTGGCAGGGGTCCCAGCCATCCTCGGGGCGCATGTAGGAGCCCGAGAAATCCGCCTTGCCGGCCACGCGCCGGATGTGCGCGCCGACGCCGCGGAACAGCAGCACGTCGCTGTCGATCAGCACGAACTCGCGGTGCTCGGGGTGGGCGCGCAGGTATTCCGACAGCAGGAAGTAGCGCCGGAAGCAGATCTTCTCGAACTCCGGCGGATTGCTCGACAGGTGCACGTAGCTGCGGCACAGGCGCTCGTAGCCGGGCCCGGCGTCGGTGTCCGACAGCACGATCAGCGGCTCCCCGGCACGCGCCGCCGATTCGCGGCACAGCAGCAGGGGCTTGTTCTGGCGGTCTTCCACCACGATGAAGGCAAGGGAATTGGTCATGGTCATGTGTCAGGGCCGGGGCGCCGTCGCATTGCGGACCAGCGCGATGTGCGCGGGAAGAAACCGGAAGTCGTCGTCCAGCGGCAGGTCGAGCGTGAAGAGCCCGCCGCGCGCGTTCGCCTGCGCGATCCAGCCGCGCAACTGGGCGGCCGTGAAGCGCGGCGCCGTCGGCTGGCCCCAGGAGGCGCCGAGCGGCGTCAGCAGATGGAACTTCAGCTCCGAGCGCGGTGCGCTCAACTGCGCGGGAGGCTGCATGAATTCGCCGGCCATCAGGTTCTGGCACGGCGCGGCCTTGGCGCTGAAGCGCGCCGGGCCTTCGCCGGCATTGAAGGCCAGCCAGCGGTCGGGGGCGCCGCTGCGCGCCGCGGCGCAGAGCGCATCCCAGCCGGCCGGAGAGATGCCCCGGGTGTTGTAGACGCCGTCGAACCACCAGCCCCTGGCCAGCGCGCCGTAGTGCTGCGACCAGTCGCGGATCACCGCGGTCCATGCGGCGATGAAATCCGCCGGCGGCGGCTTCTGCTCGGAGATGTCGCCCAGGCAATTCATCAGCTCGGGGTCTGCCTGCGGCGCGCGAAACGGCAGGTAGAGCACCATGGCGATGCCGCGGCTGCGCAGCGCGCGGCCGATCTCCAGCGGCAGGTCGCGCGGCGGCCGGTTCGCGGCAGTGTGCGGGCACAGCGCCTCGAGTGCTGCATTCGGCGCAATGTACTGGCCGTTGTTCTGCCCGAGCGTCAGGATGAGGTGGGAGGCGCGCATCTGCGCGAGCGATGCCGCAAACGCTTCGACGTCGAAGCGGGCGGCATCGGCAATCGACTGCCTGTCGGGCAGGTAGTGCACCATCACGCCGAAGCCGGTGGCCGCCGTTGCAGAAGCCGCGCAGGCCGCACCGAGCAGCCAGGCCGAGAGCAGCTGCCGAAGAACGCCCGCGGCGCGCGTCATTGCATGGCTCCGGCAAGCGAGACGGCCTCGCGCTTGAGCATGAGATAGCGCCTGGCCACCGCGCCGGGCGCGCAGGCCTCGGCATGCAGCCAGGCCGGCTGCGTGTCCCGGTGCTCGTCCAGGTACCGCGACAGCTGGCCCATGTCGCATGGCTCGCTGCCGATGAGGAAGGCGTAGCCGCCGAACAGCTCGCGGTGCGCCGGAATGTCCGAGAGCAGCAGCGGCACGCCCAGCGTGGCGGCTTCGGCGGCCGAGAGATTGAAGCCCTCGAAGGCCGACAGCGAGATGAAGGCCGTCGCGCCGCAATAAAGCCGTGTCAGTTCCTGGCGCGAGACCAGCCCGCGGTGTCGCACGCAGCTGCCGAGCTCGGGGGCCATGCTCGCGACCATCCGTTCCACTTCTGCCGCGCCGTTGCCCGTGATGTCGAGCCAGTCGACCAGCCCTTCGCGCTTCATGCGCTCGAAGAGCTTCAGCGCGGCGCCGAAATTCTTGTGCGGGTAGTAGTGGTAGGACGCGATCAGGTAGCGCTCGCCAACGGGTGGTTCGCGGGACGGCCCGGCCGCGCCGGCCGAGCCGGCTGTGCGCGTGGCCTCCACCGGATTGAAGATGACGCTCGCATGCTCGCAGCATCCGAAGTGCCGCTCGAAATCCTGCTGGCTGCTCCTGCTGATGAACACCACGTCGGCCGCGCTGCGGGCTACGCGCCTGAGGCTCCAGTCGAGCCACAGGCGCTTGGTGCGGCTGAAGTACGCGGGGTAGTACCGGTACTGCAGGTCGTGGACGATCACGATCGAATCCCGGTGGCGCCCGAAGAGCGTGAACGGCAGGAAGTAGTTCGGGAACAGCGAGAACACCCGCTCGCCCGATGCCAGCGCCCGCAGCCGGTGGTAGTTGTAGAGCAGTATCTCGACCAGGAACCGGCTGATGCGCAGGAGCCGCGCCGCGGCGAAGAGGCGCGGATGCAGTTCGCTGACCGGCTGGATGTGGTCGCCCTTGCACAGGCGCATCCTGCGCAGCAGCAGGTCGGACACGTTCAGCACGCCGCCCGCGCCGCGGTTGAGGCGGATCGTGTCGTAGAACAGGTACTTGTACATGCCGGACCTCAGGCCGCGCGGGGGGCATAGGGCGCCGCGCCGCGGCGTGCCGGGCGGAAGCGCGAGCTCAGCAGGCCGGCGAGCAGCGCGGCAATCAGCCCCGATGCCGCGAACGGCCCCCAGCCGAGGATCGGCCCGCGCAAGAACGGCACGTAGGCGGCCAGCAGCACCAGCGCGCACAGGTAGCTGCCGGACAGCGCGGCGCGCGGATCGACCATCCGGTCCAGCGTCCGGAAGCCGGCCGAGATCGCGAGGCCGAACATCACGGGCCCGGCCAGCCCGAAGTCGAAGTACGCGGTGGTGAAGGGCGGCAGCGACAGGTTGGCCTGCGAGAAGTTGCCCAGGATGGCGGGCCATCCCAGCGGATCGAATTCCGGAAACAGCTTCAAATCGCGCGGCAGGAAGAACGAGAAAGCCGACAGCAGGTAGCGCCCCCATCCGAGCTCGGGCTCGGATGCGCGCTCCAGGATGCCGGCCACGACGTACATCGCGTCGAAGTCCGGGCTGTAGGGAAAGGTGGTGAGCGTCTCGCCCCAGAAGCTGCCGCGCGACACCAGGTTGAGCACCGGGCCGAGGCCCGCGATGGCGCCGAAGATCAGCAAGGCCAGCATCCAGCGCCGGCCCCGGCCGAAGAGATGGATGAAAAGAGGCAGCAGGCCGATCAGCAATACCTGCCGCGCCGTGTTGACCGGGTTCGCGGCGAAGGCGGCCATTGCCAATGCAAGGCCCGCGGCGCACCATGACCAGAACGTGCCGCGGCGCATGGCATGGATCGCCAATGCCACGAAGCAGACCAGCACGATCAGCTTGGGCAGCGTCGAGTAGACGATGAAGTCGACCGGCACGTTGTCGTCGGCCCCCGGAATGCCGCGCGCGATGAAGTTCAGGTCGGGGCGGATGAACAGCGAGGCAAACGCCGAGATCGCGCCGCTCAGGAGCAGCAGCGCCGGGTGGGCCACGCCGGCCGACGGAACCTGTGGGCCCGCGTCGGTGCGCACCGGCGCCGACGCATCCGGCAGGCCGAGGCGGGCCGCCTCGACACCCGCCATGTACAGCAGCAGCAGCGTGAGCGCCTGCATGTGCGCGACCGGGCCGATCACACCCGTGTCCCAGAACGAGACGTCGGCGGCGATCTGCATCGCTGGCGCCACCGAGAAGTAGGTCAGGATCGTGGCGTAGTGGATCAGCAGGAAGACGCTGGCCCCCGGCGCGCGGAGCATCGACAGCTGGACCAGCGACAGCGCGCACACCACCGCATAGCCCCAGGCCGGCTCGAGCGAGCCGCACAGGAAGGCGATGGCGATGCCTGACCAGAAGGAGAGCGCTCTCATGGGAGGCCTTGTGCTTGTGTTGCGTGTGGAGCCGGCGCGGGCTCAGGCGTGCGCCAGTTCCTGCGCGGCGGGCTGCAGCGACTTCTGGTAGTCCGCATAGGTGCGCTGTAAGCCCTCGGCCAACGACACCGTGGGGTGCCACCCGATGGCGGCCGCGCACGACACGTCGAGCAGCTTGCGGGGCGCGCCGTCCGGCCGCGAGGGGTCGAAGCGGATGCGGCCGCGGTAGCCCACGACCTCGCCGACCAGCTGCGCCAGCTCGGTGATCGACTGGTCCTCGCCCATGCCCAGGTTGATATGGGCGCACATCGGCGTGGTGTGCTGCTCGTAGCCCGCGCGGCTCAGGCCCATCACGGTGGTGCAGCCTTCGGCCATGTCGTCGACGTAGAGAAACTCGCGCCTGGCCTGCCCCGTGCCCCAGATCAGCACCTCGGGCGCGTCGGTGGTCTTGGCAAGGTGGAAGCGGCGGATCAGTGCCGGCACCACGTGGCTGTTCTCGGCGTGGTAGTTGTCCCCGGGGCCGTACAGGTTGCAGGGCATCACGCTGCGATAGTCGATGCCGTGCGAGGCGCCGTACTGGCGGTTGTAGCTCTCGCACAGCTTGATGCCGGCGATCTTGGCGATGGCGTAGGGCTCGTTGGTCGGCTCGAGCTGGCCGCCCAGCAGCGCGTCCTCGCGAATCGGCTGCTCGGTCAGCCGCGGATAGATGCAGCTCGAGCCGAGGAACAGCAGGCGCTTGACGTTCGCAAGGAAGGCCTGGTGCGTGACATTGGCGGCAATCAGCAGGTTCTGGTAGATGAACTCCGCCGGATAGGTCATGTTGGCGTGGATGCCGCCGACCTTCGCCGCCGCCAGGTACACCTGGTCGACGCGCTCGGTGGCGAAGAAGCGGCGAACGGCCTCCTGGTCGAGCAGATCGAGTTCCTCGTGACTGCGCGTGACGACCTCGTGCCCGAGGCTGCCCAGGCGCTTCATGAGCGACTGCCCCACCATGCCGCGATGACCAGCAACGTAGATACGCATATGTTCTTTCGGTTAAAGGTTGAGGGTTGAGGGTTGTGGGTTGTGGGTTGTGGCGCCTAGCGCGAGCCGCGCGCTCCGGCCACCACGAGAAAGGTCTTCAAGAGGATCGCGATGTCCTGGCGGATCGAGAGGGTGGCGACATAGTCCGCATCCATTGCCGCGCGGCGCCGGTAGCTGACCTCGTTGCGCCCGCTCACCTGCCACAGTCCGGTGATTCCGGGCCGCACGGCGCAGTAGCTGCTCCAATAGACGCCGTACAGTTCCTTCTGGGCAAACATGCAGGGCCTCGGGCCGACTACGCTCATGTCGCCCTTGAGCACGTTCCAGAACTGGGGCAGTTCGTCCAGGCTGTATTTGCGCAGCACCGCACCGAAGCGCGTGATGCGCGGATCGCGGTCGAGCTTCTGGTACATCTCCCACTGCCGCCGGGCTGCTTCGTTGCCGCGCAGGTAGCGCTCCAGCACGGCCTCGGCATCGGGCACCATGGTGCGGAACTTGTAGAAGCTGAAGACGCGCCCGTCCCGGCCGTAGCGCGGCTGCTTGTAGATGCCCGGCTTGCCGGAAGTCAGCAGCACGCCGATCCAGACCAGCGCGAACGCCCACCCGAGCAGAAGGAAGAAGCCACCTGCCAGCAGCACGTCCACGGCCCGCTTGGTGCCCATCAGCAGCCGTGAATTGCCAGGCGAATGGACAGCGGCATCCGATCGCAGCGTGTTCATGATGCGGCGCTCGCACGGGCAGGCTGGGGAAGCTCGGCAACCGCGCTCGGGTACTCGTGCACCCGCGGCTGGTAGCCGCCATAGCGGTAAGCCAGCTTGCCGTAGTAGCGCCGGCTGGTGTCCATCGCGTTCAGCACGACGCCCTGGAACTGCGCACCGGCATGCCGCAGCTGATGCGCGCTTTCCGACAGGTCGCCCAGCTCGTTGTCGCCGGCGCGAGCCACCATCAGCAGCGTGCCCATGCAGGTCGCCAGCTCGGCCGTCTCCGAGGCGAGCAGCATCGGCGGCGTGTCCACGATCACCACGTCGTAGCGTTCCGAGGCCTTCTCGAGCACCCTGGCAAAGGCGTCGCTCGTCAGAAGCGTGCTCGGGTCCGTGGGCAGCGCCCCGGTGGTCATCACGTCCAGGTGCCCGAGCACGCCTGTGTGGACGGCGTTCTGGAATTCGATGGCGCCCTGGATCAGTTCCGACAGTCCGCCGCGGCGCTTCAGGCCGAACACGGCCGCCAGGCTGCTGCGCCGCAGATCGGCGTCGATCAGCAGCACGCGGCGGCCGGTCGAGGCGAGCACGGCCGCGAGGTTGGACGACACGAAGGTCTTGCCCGCGCCCGGCGTGGCGCTGGAGATCATGACGCGGTTGTTCGATGCCTTGGGCATGGCGAACTTCAGCGCCGTGCGCAGCCGCCGCAAGCCCTCCAGCGCCGGGTCGTTCGGATGCTGCGCCGCCAGCAGGTGCACGCCGGGCTTGCCGTGGCGAACGGCGCGGTCGAGCAGGGGCTGGTGCGCGCTGAGCGCCACGGTGCTGTAGACGTCCAGGCCCGTGTGGCTCTCGATCTCGGCCGGGCTGGCGATGGTCTTGCGCCACGACCTGCGCAGGAACGCCGAACCCGCCCCGAACGAAAGGCCCGCGATCAGCGCGATGCCCATGACGATCGAGGCCTTGGGCCGGATCGGCTTTTCCGGGAGCAGCGCCTGGTCGAGCACGCGCACGTTGCCGATGCGCCCCTCCTTGGCGAGGCGCATCTGCAGCGAGCTGTTGAGCAGCGACACGTACAGGTCGGTGTTGACCTTGATGTCCCGCTGCATGCGCAGCGAGTTCTGCTGCAGCATGGGCATGCGGCGGATGCGCTGCTCCACGCCCCCGAGGGCTTTCCTGAGCGACGCGATCTGTGCGTCGATGGTCATCACGCTCGGGTCCCTGGACGTGAAGCGCTCGGAGAGTTCGATGCGCTTTTGCGTGGCATCGAACAGCTTCGTCTGCAGTTCCAGGTTCTGCGACAGCGCGTTGCGCGCCTCGTCGTCCAGGCTGATGGTGCCGTTCTGGTTGCGGTACTGGTTGTAGATTTCCTCGGACTGCTCCAGCTGCAGCTTGAGCTTGGGCAGCTCGGAGCCCAGGAAGTTGAGGGCGCGCTGTGCCTGCGCTGTCTTCTGGTCGATGTTCACGCGCACGTAGAGCCGTGCGACTTCGTTGAGCAGGTTGGCCAGCTGCGTCCGGTTGCCGTCGCGCCAGCTCACTTCCACGACCGAGGACTGCTTGCCCTTCTCGATCACACGCAGCTCGCGCTGCAGTTCGAGCAGCACGAGCTGCTTGGACTGGCGCACCAGCTCGAAGGCCGCGCCGGGCAGGCCCGAGATCGAGCCCACCAGCAGATGGATCGGGCCGAGCGGGGTCTGCGCATCGAGGGGCACGCCTACGGTGCCGGCGAGCGGCTTGTCCAGCTTGGGGTGGGTCAGCGTGTACGCGCCGTTCGCGCCCGCGGTCAGCAGGAATCGCTTGCCCTCCAGGTCGGCCGGCACGTTCATCTGCGCGACCACGATCTGCTCCTTGCCGCTCACGTAGCCCGACAGGCCCGCGAAGCCCGGCTCGGAGAGCGTCTTGGCGCGGCGCGCCAGCCAGGCGCCGACGATCGGCACGTACATCGGCTGCGCCTCGATATAGAGCTTGGTGTTCTCGATCGCCTGCTCGAGCACCAGGCGCGACTTGAGGATCTCGGCCTCGCCCGCGGTCGGCGTCTTGGCGTTGAGCGCGTTGCTCGCGGAGTCGCCGACCAGCGTGCCGCCCGAGCGGTCCGGGTCCTCGACCTGGATCAGCACGTTGGCTTCGTACACGCGCGGCCCGAACATGGCGTAGGCCGCGCCCAGCAGCAGCGCGACGGCGGTGATGCCCGCGATCTTCCATCGGCTGTCCAGCAGCAGGTCGACGTGCTCCCTGAGCCTGGAAGGAGGGTTGTCGGAAGCCGCGGTATCGGGGGCCGAGGGAGCGGGAAGTGCAGGTTGCCAGTGCGCATTCATGAGAATCACCTTTGTGTGTTGCCTGGACGAGTGGAGGTGCGGCTTCAGCGGCGGCTGGTGGTGCCGCCGAGGTTCACGACCTGCGCGGCGGGAAGGATCAGGCTGATCACCCGGTTCCAGCGCGCCAGCGGCACGGGGTCGACGTAGACCACGTCGCGCGGCTGCAGCTCGAAGCGGTCGGCCAGGGCCAGCGCCACCGGGTTCTTCGCATCGAGGTGGAACACCTCGGGCACGTCGCCGCTCGAGTTGCGCACCACGTAGATCTGGTCGGTCGAGGCGGTCTGCAGCGCCGGGCCGCCCGCATCGCCCAGCGCCTCGTTCAGGCTCAGCCGGCCGTCGCGCATCGGCAGCGCGGTGGGGCGCTGGATCTCGCCCATCACATAGATGCGGCTGTCGTCGCGGCTGCCCACGTTCACGATGTCGCCGTTCTGCAGCGGGATGCGGGTCGGGTCCAGCCCCAGGCGCCGAAGCAGCGGCAGGTCGATCACCATCGTGCGCTCCGCGCGCGTCAGCATCACGCGCGAACGATCGCCGGCCTGCGTGATGCTGCCGGCGCGGTTGATGGCCTCGGCCAGCGTCATCGGCACGTCGGTGAAGATCTGCAGGCCCGGCGTGCGGACCTCGCCTTCCACATAGACGCGCCGGCTGCGGAACGACTGGATCCTGACGCTCACGAGCGGATCCTTGACGAAGGGCTTGATCTTGCCCGAGATCATCTCGGCGGCGGACCTCTCCGTCATGCCTTCGATCTTTGTGCGGCCGATGTAGGGAAAGCTGATCTCGCCCTCGGCATCGACGATGAAGCCGGGCGCGACGCTCACTCCCGTCGGATCCGACTGCTGCGAGATGACGGCGCCCGCATTGGGCATCAGCTCGGGATGGCGATAGACCACGATGCCGACCACGTCGCCCGGGGCGATCGTGTAGGCCGGCGCCTTGCCGAACAGCTGCCGCACATCGGCCGGCAGCGCGGCGGGGTTGCGCGTTGCCATCGTGCGGATCAGTTCGGGCGTGATGGAGACGATCTTCGGCTCGCCCCGCGCGTCGCTGCCGCTCGAGCGGTAGGCGCCCCAGTTGCCGCTGTCGGGCGGGCCGAAGCCCGGCACCCCGCAGCCGGCCAGGCACAGCGGCAGCAGCAGCAGCGCCGCCGATCGGATGCGGATTCGGGCGCGGGCGCGGGCGGGAACGGCGCGGGCGATGCGCAAGGAACTGGCCGGATCGAGGTGTGCCATGGGGTGTGTCCTTTCTTCCTGGGGAATCGGTTCACTGCGGGACGTAGGCGCCGTGCTCGGGGCGCTCCACGACGGGTGCGAGCGGGCTCGGGCTGGTGCTGGGGCTGCGGCGTTCCGGGCCGGCGCTGATGGCGCAGGCGGCCACCCAGCCGCCGACGGAGCGCAGGAACAGCTGCTGTCCCCGCGCCGTGCACAGCGTGTGGTCGGCGTCGCGCATGAATTCGTACTGCACGGCCTGTGCGAACGGCTCGCTGCGGAACGGGCCGAGCTGGTCGCGGTCGTGGTCGCAGACATGCAGCGAACCCGAATAGAGCAGCTGCACCGCCACCTTGCGCTCGACCAGGCGCCTCATGGTGGCGCCGAACCACACGGCGTTGACCTCGGGCGGCTTGCGTTCCGCGAAGAAGCCGGGCAGCGGCTTGGTCGAATGGCTGGGCAGCAGGTGGCGCTGCAGCCAGCGCTTGGCCTTGCCCGCGAACGACGGATGTGCGGGCGCCGCCAGCGCGCGCCGCAGCGTGCGTTCCCAGCGCGAGCGCCGGTCCGGAAAGGCGAAGCCGTCGAACAGCGAGAGCGCCACCACGCGCGTGTCCGTCGCGGCCGCGGTCATGGCGTGCTCCACGCCCGAGCACATGCCCACGATCGCGAACTTGCGGATGCCCAGCATGTTCTCAAGAAGATCCATGCCGGCGCGCAGGTCGCGCACCGCGCGGGCCTGCAGGTCGGACGACGCATCGGATGCGTCGCTGTCCCCCAGGCCGCCAAGGTCGAAGCGCAGGCTGGCCACGCCGCGCGCGGCCAGCACGTGCGCCAGCTTCACGTTGATGCGGCGCGGCCCGACCCGGTGGTTGGCGCCCATGTTGAGCATCAGGCAGGCGACGTCGGCCGGCGCCCGGTACATGGGAATGGTGATCATGCCCATCAGTGCGTCTTGCGGTCCGAACCGGACGGGGCATTGCGTCATGTCATTCATGGAGGGCACCCTGCAAGCGGTTGAGCGCGTCGGCCGGAACCATGGCGCTGTTGGGATAGGGATCGGCGGTCCAGTCGAGCCGGTGCTGGAAATAGGCGAGCCGCACCGGCATGTGGCGCGACTGCTGCTCGGCCGCCCATTGCGCGGTGTGCTCGTCGTCGGGCGAGGTCAGCACCAGCGTGTCGTGCAGGGCGGTGAGCGGCAGCGATTCGGGCGCCAGCGCGCCGAGCTGCGTGCGCAGCGCGGGCGAGAGCAGGGTGCCCAGCGCTTCCTCGGGCAGCGCGTCGGGGTCGTGCGCAAGGTTGCGGCGCCACACCAGGTCTGGAATGCAGAAGGTCGTGTCGATGGCCACCACATGCTGCTCGCGCAGGAGGCGCGCATAGCGCCGGCCGTCGATCACCGGCTCCCACAGCACGAGCCGCGCCGGGTCGCAGCGTCCGTTGCGCGCCGCCAGCACGGCCAGGGTGGCGCCGAGCCGCGCGCCCACCCAGACGATGCGGCTTCCTGGAACCCTGCGGCGCAGCTCCTCGTGGGCCGAGCACAGGTCGCGGCGCCAGCCGTCGAGCTCTCCTTCGCTTTCATCGCCGGGCGAGTCGCCCGCGCCATGGAAGTCGAAGCGCAGCGTGGCAATGCCCGAGCGCGCGAGGCGCTCGGCCAGCACCTTGAAGAAGCGGTGGGTCCGCAGGCCCTCCTGGCCGAAAGGAGGGCACACGAGCACTGCGGTACTTCCGGGCCGCCCGTCGCCGGCGGCATGGAACACGCCGAAGATCTGGCGCGATGCCGGTCCGAACATGAAGGGGTGTGCGTTCATTGCGGCACCCTTTGCGCTGCGCGCCTTTCCGCCGAGCGGGAGCGGGCGCAGGTCTGCGCCGCAAAACTCGGCATGCTGGCGCGCACGTGCGTCTGCCGCCATTCCGCAATCGCTCCCACGCTGTCCACGCGCAGCGGCGCGGGCTGCAGCACGAGCCACAGGATCCGGCCGGCCACCGGCACTTCCACGCTCCGGCAGTCGGACTCCAGCCCCACCTCGAAGCGCTCCGTCGGCACGATCAGGCCGAGGCCGATGGCCTTGAGGCAGGCTTCCTTGCGCGTCCAGCAGGTCAGAAAGGCGTGCTCGCGCTCGCTGGCGGGCAGGGCCGCGAGCGCCTCGTTCTCGCTCTCCGTGAAATGCTGCGCGGCAAGCGCGAGCGCATCGGGCACCGGGCGCAACACCTCGACGTCGACTCCCAGCGGACCGCGTTCACCGATGGCCAGCAGTCCCAGCCCCAGGCTGTGGCTCAGCGAGAACCGCACCCGTGGCCAGCCCGACAGCGAAGGCTTGCCGAATGCGCTGCGGGTGAAGCGCAGCGCTTCGGGGCGCTCGCCCGTCTGCGCAGCCAGCGCGCAGCGCAGCGCAACATGCGCGGCCACGAAGCGCTGCCGGTCGGCCGCGAACCGGAACTGCGCGGCGCGCTCCAGTTCCTCGCCGCAGAGGAACCGCTGCGCCTCGGGGCCGGGTTCGTCGTCCAGTTCGAGATACCGGCAGACCGGCGCATCGACGGAAGTCAGGGAGAAAGCTGCGGAGCCCATGATGGATCACTCCTTGCGCAGCCAGCTGCCGAAGGCGCGGCTCAGCAGGCCGTCGCCGCGCACCGTGCCCTTCAGGTTGCCGAGCGGCAGCTTGCCCAGATCCGAGAGTTCGGCGTCCTCCGCGGCCTGGTGCGCGGACGAGGCGATCTGCCCGAGGTTCTCGAACAGGTAGCGGCGCGAATGCACGTGGTAGCCCAGCGTCTTCTCGGCCTGCTGGATTGCACGCAGCACGAGCAGCGAATCTCCGCCGAGGTCGAAGAAGTTGTCGCTCGAGCGGATGTCGTTGACGTCGATCCCGATCACCGAGGCCCAGATCTGCGCGAGCCGCGCATGCTCGGGGTTCAGGATGGTGCTTTCCGCCGCGGCCGCGGCCGGCGCATCCACCGGCGCCGCGGGCCTGAGCGGATCGACGGCGGCGAGCCTGCGCAGGTAGACGGCGCTCGCCGAGCCTTCTTCGCTCGCGAGCTCGGCCAGCGAGGCCTCGGGACGATCGGCCACTTTCTGCAGCAGTTCGAGATAGCGGTCGCGCAGCTGCGCCCCGGTCTCGCGCACGTAGATGTCGGCGTTGTAGATCAGCGCGCCTTCCAGCCCGTGCGGCTTGTCCATCAGCCACAGGCCGATGTCGTCGGTGGCGCCGCGCTGCATCAGGTGCAGCTGCCGCGTCTGCAGGCTGCCGAGCCGGCGCGCACGGTCGCGCGCATCCTGGAACGAGAACATCGACTGGTAGGGACCGACCGCCCGGATGCGCGCCCCCAGCGCGGGCTCCGCCATCAGGCGCTCGAACGGCACCTGCTGGTAGTTCATGAGCGCGAGCAGCTCGCGCTTCACGTAGCGCATGAACTCCGCGAGCGGCTGTTCCAGGCCGACCTGCAGCGACACCGGCAGCACGTTGTTGAAGAAGCCCATCACGTCCTCGGTCTCGGGCTGCTGCCGGCCACGCACCGGGTTGGCGATGACGATGGTCTCGGAGCCGATGATGCTGCTCATGGCAAACGCATACACGCCGAAAGTCAGCATGCTGAGCGTCACGTCCATGTCGCGCGCCACCTTGCGCAGCTGCTGCGTGGTGGCAAGGTCGACGCGGATCCAGTGGGCGCCGCCCTGGCCGCTCTTGCCGGCGCGCCGCGGCATGTCGGTGTTGGGCAGGCGCGGCATCGGCGCGCTCGCGAAGCGCTTGAGCCAGAAGTCGAGCTGGTCCTGGAACGACGGCTCCTTCATCCAGTTGGCCAGCCACTCGGCATAGTCGCCCTGCGTGGTGGCGATGGGCGCCAGCGCGTGCGGCCGGCCGCGCTCCGCTGCGTCGTAGATGGCGGAGAGTTCGCGCTGGAGCAGGTCGAAGGACCAGCCGTCCCAGATCAGGTGGTGCGGCACGAAGACGAACACATGCTCGTGCACGTCGAGCTGGAACACCGCGGCATGCAGCATCGGCGCGCGGTGGATGTCGATCGGCCGGTCGGCGAGCTCCTGCATGCGCTCGGCCAGCTCGGCCTCGCGCTGGTCGGCCGGCAGCTCGCGCAGGTCGATGAAGGGCAGCGAGAAATCCACCGACTCCGCGATCAGCTGAGCCGGCTGGCCGGTGTGCGGATCGGTGCCCATGCGGGTGCGCATGGCGGGCTGGCGGCGGATGATTTCCTTGAACGCGGCCTCGAAGCGCTCCGCATCGAAGACGCCGGTCAGGCGCTGGGCCGCGGGCGCGTTGTAGACCGAGCGGCCCGGGTGCAGGTCTTCCATGAAGCGGATGCGCTCCTGCGCGGGCGTGAGCGGCGCCGTCTTGCGATCGATGCGGCAGGGCAGTGGTGCCTGCGCGCCAGCGCCCGCGCGCTGCAGGCCCTCGACCACGGCGGCCAGCTTCTCGGCCGTGGGCGCCTCGAACAGCGAGCGCAGCGGCAGCGTGATCTGGAACTCGCGGCTCAAAAGCGTGGTCAGGCGCGAGGCCAGCAGCGAATGCCCGCCCATCGTGAAGAAGTCGTCGCGCATGTCCAGGCCCGGCAGGCTCAGCACCTTTTCCATGGTGACGAGCACCTTGCGTTCGCATTCGGTGCGCGGGCCGGCGCCGCGCCGCGCCTCGTCGCGCGACACCGCCTGCGGCGCGGGCAGCGAGATGCGATCGACCTTGCCGTTGGGCAGCGTGGGCAGCGCATTCAGCGCCACCACGTGCTGCGGCAGCATGAAGGCCGGCAGGTGCTCGCGCAGGTGCGCCATCAGCGCGTCGAGCTCGAAGTCGACGCCTGGCGTCAGCGCAAGATAGGCCACCAGCCGGACGTCGCCGGGGCTGTCTTCGCGCGCCACCACCACGCAGCGCGACACGCCGGCCACCTCGCAGCAGCGCGCCTCGATCTCGCCGGGCTCGATGCGGTAGCCCCGCACCTTGAGCTGGAAGTCGAGCCGGCCCAGGTGCTCGATGAGCCCGTCGTTGCGCCAGCGGCCGCGGTCGCCGGTGCGGTACACCGTCTTCGGGCTGCCGAAGATGCGGGCGGCGACGAAGCGCTCGGCCGTGAGTTCGGGGCGGTCGATGTAGCCCAGGGCCAGGCCTTCGCCCGCGATGCAGATCTCGCCCGGCACGCCGATCGGGCAGGGCTGCAGGTCGCCATCGAGGATCCAGATCTCGGTGTTGTCGACCGGGTGGCCGATGGACACGCCGCGCGAGGCGACGACGTCGGTGCGCACCAGCCAGGCGGTGGAATACACGGTGGTTTCCGTCGGCCCGTAGCCGTTCCAGAGCTCGTCCAGCCGCTCGCACAGCGCGAGCGCCAGGGCGGGCCGCAGCGGCTCGCCGCCGATCCAGCCGCGAAAGCCCGGGGCGCCAGGCCACTGGGCGTCGAGCAGCATCTGCCACATGCCGGGCGTGGCCTGCAGGAAGGTGATGCGTTCTTCCTGGAGCAGCCGGCACAGGCGGATGCCGTCCATGGCCAGTTCGCGCTGCACCATCACGATCTCGGTTCCGGTCGACAGCGGCAGCAGCAGGTCCGGCACCGCCATGTCGAAAGAGAGCGTCGTCACCGCGGCGATCCGGTCGCTTGCGGTCATGCCCGATTTGCGCTGCATCCATTGCAGCAGGTTGGCCACCGACCGGTGCCGCGCGCACACGCCCTTGGGCAGGCCGGTCGAGCCCGAGGTGTAGATCACATAGGCGCCGTCGTCGGGGCCGGCGTCGTCGCCGCTGGGCGGCAGGGGCTCGCCGCTGTCCTGCTGCCAGGCCGTTTCGCGGTCGATCTCGAACACCTGTCCGCCCGCTTCGCCGCGCCAGTTGCGCGGGGCGGCCGCAATGTCCGACGAGGTCAGCAGCAGGCAGAGCCCGGCGTCCCTGGCGTAGTGTTCGAGCCGCGCCTGCGGAAACGCCGGGTCGAGCGGCACGTAGGCGGCGCCGGCCTTGAGCACGGCCAATAGCCCGGTGATCATCTCGATGCTGCGCTCCAGGCACAGGCCCACGCGCTCGCCGCGGCGAACGCCGCGCGCGCGCAGCGCCCGCGCCAGCCGGTTGGACTGCGCATCGAGCTCGGCATAGCTGCAGATGCGCGCACCATCGCGCACCGCCGGGCGCTCGGGCTGCATCGGCACGCGCGCCCGGAATCGGGCCAGCGCATGCGGCGCGCCTTCCAGCTCCGTGGCCGGCGGCTGCAGCGCGACCAGGGCCTGCACCGCCTCGGGCGACAGCACCTCGAGCCGGCCGATCGCCTCGCCGGGGTTGCGCGCGGCCGAGCGAAGCACGCATTCGTAGATGTCCAGCCAGCGCTGCACGCTGGCTTCGTCGAACAGGTCGGTGTTGTACTGCGCCTCGATCTGCAGGCCGCCGTCGAGCGGACGAAGGTTCAGGAAGAGTTCGAAGTTCTCGTACTGGCGCGCGATCGTGTCCTGCGCGACCTCGAGGCCCGGGAAAGTCTGCGCGCTGCTCGCAACATCGGGGTCGACGTTGAACGCCACGCTCACCAGCGGCAGCCGGCTCGGGTCGCGCTGCAGCGACAGCTTGCCCAGCAGCGCGCCATAGGTGAGCGCCTGGTGCTCGAAGGCATCGAGCACGGCGGTGCTGCATTCGCTCATCAGGGCGTCGAAGCGAAGCTGCCCATGCGCGGCGATGCGCAGCGGCAGCAGGTTCACGCAATGGCCGACCAGGCCGGGCATGTCGCGCGCGACCTGGCCCGATGCCGGAATGCCCATCACGATGTCGTCCTGCCCCGTGAGGCGGTGCAGCGTGGCGATGAAGCCGCTGAAAAGGCCCGCGAACAGGCTCGCGCCGGTCTTCGCGCTCACGGAGCGCAGGGCGCTCACGAGCCGCCGGTCGAGCAGGCGTTCGGTGCGCAGCGAATGGAAGGTGCGCGTGGCCGGGCGCGGATGGTCTACCGGCAGTTCGAGCACGGGCAGGGTGCCGCCGGCGAAGCGCTCCAGCCAGTAGTCCACATGCGGCTGCATGTCGGGATGCGCGGCTTCGGCGGCTTCCTGCGCGGCAAAGTCCGCATAGGTGGGCGCCGCCTTCAGCGGCTGCCCGTTGCCGGTCTGCTCTGCATAGAGGTGGCCGAGCTGCTCGGTGATGACCATCCAGGACCAGCCGTCGCACACCACGTGGTGGGCCGACATGACGAGCTCATGCTCGGCGTCGCCCAGCCTGCAGAGCACCGCCCGGAACAGCGGGCCGTGCTCCAGCGCGAAGGGCGTGCACACCGCGTCGTCGTGCACGGCCTTCAGCGCCTGCTCGCGGGCGTCGGGCAACAGGCCGCTGAGGTCCTGCTGCTCCAGCAGGCCTTCGCCGGGCCGGCCGACCAGCATGCAGCTGCCGTCCGGCGAGATGGTGGCGCGCAGCGCCTGGTGGCGCTCGACCAGCCGGGCCACGGCACGTGCCATGGCGGCGGTGTCCAGCGGACCGCGCAGGCGCAGCAGCACCGATTCGTTGTAGGCCAGCGAGGCGTCGGTGCTCATCGTCGCACCGAGCCAGATCTCGCGCTGCGATTCGGTTGTCGGTATGACGCATTCGATGAGGCCGCCGGTGGCGGCGGGGCGGAGAACGGCGTTCATGCTGCGGCCTTTCCATTGATGAGGGGGGTGGGGCTGGCGGCGTCGGGCACGTACCAGAAGGGCTGGCCGTCGACGTCGCGGGCGAGGACGGAGCCGTCTTCCTCGCAGCGCTTGCGGTAGTCGAAACCCGTGACCACCGTCGCGCGGCGCGGCAGGAAGCCGGATTCCTGCATCTCGGCCACCGACTCCTTGAAGACGCGCTGGATGGTGGCGATGTCCTCGGCGCTGTGCGCGCTGGTAAGGAAGCAGGGGAAGTTGTCCAGGATGTGCACGCCGCGGCTGCGCATCATGGCGAACAGCAGGTCCTGCAGCGGATGCTCCTCGAGCCAGCTCACGCGCCAGAGCGAGGCGAACTGGCGGATCGCGATCGGCGCGCCCACCTCCACGCACCAGGCGGTCAGTTCGTCGGCCATGGCGGCGGTGCTGCCCGTGAGGCCGGCCTGCAGCGACGGGCCGGCTTCCTTCAAGTGCGTGAGCGAGGCCTTGGCCGCGGCCAGCGCGAGCGGGTGCCGCACGAAGGTGCCGGCGAAGTAGGTCACGCCGACGCCCGGGATCGAGTCGTCGCCGTACTGCCAGGCACCGCCGTCGAGCGCGTCCATGAAGGCCCGCTTGCCGGCGATCACGCCCACCGGAAAGCCGCCGCCGATCACCTTGCCGTAGGTGGCGAGGTCGGCGCGCACGCCGAACAGCTCCTGCGCTCCGCCAAGGCCGACGCGAAAACCCGTGATGACCTCGTCGAAGATGAAGCAGGTGCCGCTCTTCTCGGTGATGGCGCGCACTTCCTGCAGGAACTCGCGCGGCTGGAAGTCTGGCCGGCGGCTCTGCACCGGCTCGGCCAGCACGGCGGCCAGGTCGTCGGCGTTCTCGCGGATGAAGGCCAGTGCCTCCGCCGTGCCGTAGTCCAGCACGCGGATGTCGCCGAACATGCCGCTCATCACGCCCGGCGCGGCCGACAGGCCACGGCCGCCTTTGCCGGCGCGCACCAGCACCTCGTCGAAGGTGCCGTGGTAGGAGCCGGTGAACACCACCACGGTGCTGCGGCCGGTGACGGTGCGCGCGATGCGCAGCGCGGCCATCACGGCTTCGGAGCCGGTGTTGCACAGCGCCGCGCGGTCGCAGCCCGTGAGCTCGCAGATGAGGGCGGTGACGTCGGCCGCCAGCGGATGCTGCGGCCCGATCTCGTAGCCCGCGTCGAGCTGCTTGCGCACCGCTTCCTGCACGAAGTCGGGCTGCCAGCCGAACATGTTCATGCCGAAGCCGTTGAGCGCATCGACGTACTCGTTGCCGTCCAGGTCCCAGAGCTTGGAGCCCTTGGAGCGCTCGATGACGATCTGGTAGGTGATCTCCTTGGTCAGCGGCCGGAAGCCGTTGACCACGCGCGGGTCGGCCATGTGCGGGCGGTTGGCCTGGGTGAACTGCTTGCTCTTTTGCGTGCGCTCCACGTAGCGCCGCGTGAAGGCAGCCAGCCGGGCCTTCTGCCGGCCGCTCGGTTCGGCGGTGCGCTGGGTGTGGATGCGCGCGATGGCGCCGAAGGCCTTGGCGACGTCGTAGCGCTGCGGCTCCCTGGCCGGGGCGGGTTCGTCGGCGGCGGGCTGCGCCGCCACGGCCGCGGTGCTTGCGGGGGCGGCCGGCACGGCGGACGCAACGGGCAGCGTCTCGATGCCCGCGCCCGACAGCAGCGCGAGCTGGCGCCGCATCAGTTCCATCTGCTGCGCGACCAACTGAACGATCGGCCCGCTGCCGATGTCGGTGCTCGCGGCCGGTGCGTTCACCGCCGGCAGGAACGCGGCCGGCGGCTGTGCGGCGGCCGCCTGCACCGGTGCCGCCACGGTCAGCGGCACCGCAGCGGTGGATGCCGGCGCGGCCGCAACCACGGGCTCGGCCGGCAGGCTCTCGCGCAGGAATGCGGACAGGGTGTCGAAGCTGCGGTAGTTCTCCATGAGCTGGCGAAAGCTCAGGTTCACCTTGAAGCGTTTCTTGATCTGCGTGGCGACCTGCGTCAGCGTGAGCGAATCCAGGCCCAGCTCGCCAAAGGCGGCGTGTCCCTCGGCCTGCATCATGTCGATGCCGGAGATGTCCTCGAACAGGGATCGCAGCCGCGCGTCCATGGACTCGGTGGGCGCAGGAAAGACAGTGGACGCGGGAGATGGAAGTGGCGGGGGCACTGCAGCTGTCACGGTCGGCTCCAAGAAGGTGGGTGGAACGAAGAGCGCGGGCGTGGGTGGGGCAACGGGCAGCAGGGCCGGCGGCGAAACCGGCGAGGGGATGGCCGGGCTCGCCGCGGCCGCTGCGATGTCGACCCAGAAACGCTTGCGTTCGAAGGGGTAGGTGGGCAGGCGCACGCGCTGTGCGCCGGTACGAACGGAAAGGCGCGACAGCTCCACGTCCGCGCCGCATGTCCAGAGGCGGGACAGTGCCAGGCGCAGCGTGCGGGCCTCGTCGGCCGGCTCGCCGTGCAGCAGCGGCATCACTTCGGCCGCGCCGTGCTGGCGCACCAGCGTGGCCAGCGTGTTGCGGGGGCCCGCCTCGATGAAGAGCGGGCGCGCTGCCTGCGCCATGGCGCTGCGTACGGCGGGCGAGAACTGGACGGTGCTGCGCAGGTGGCGGGCCCAGTAGGCGGGGCTGGTGGCCTCGGCGTCCTCGAGCAGGCGGCCCGTGAGCGTCGAGAAGATCGGCACCGTCGGCGGGTGCAGCGCCACTTCGCCGACCAACGCCTCGAAGGGCGCGACGGCGCCATCCATCATCGAGGAATGGAAGGCGTGCGAGGTCTGCAGCTGGCGGCTCGCGATGTCTTCTTCCTGCAGCGAGGCGCGCAGGGTTTCGATCGCGTCGAAAGGCCCGGCCACCACGCAGGCCGTGGGGCCGTTGTCCGCGGCCAGCGAGAGCAGCGGGCCGAGCCGGGCCGAGAGTTCGGCGGCGCCCAGGCGCACCGACAGCATCGCGCCCGCGGGCTGCGCCTGCATGAGCGCGCCGCGGCGGGCCACCAGCCGGGCCGCGTCTTCCAGCCGCATCACGCCGGCGATCACCGCGGCCACGAACTCGCCCACGCTGTGGCCGATGAGCGCATGCGGCCGCACGCCCAGCGAGAGCAGCCGGCGCGCCAGCGCGTACTCGATGGCGAAGATCGCGGGCTGCGTGACGGCGGTGGGCAGCAGCGCCTGCGGGTCGTCGCCGAACATGCGCTCGCGCAGGTCGAAATCCACCGCGCTTCCGAAGGCTTTCAGGCAGGTGTCGAAGGCGGCTGCGAACACCGGATCGTTGGCGTGCAGGATCTTGCCCATGCCGGCGTACTGCGCACCCTGGCCCGGGAACATCAGCACCGGCTGCGGCGCGCGCGCGTCGACGCGGCCGCTGGCGCGCCACGGGCTGTCGCCTGCGCGCAGCGCGGCCACGGCTTCGGCCGCATCGCCGGCCACCACCGCGCGGCGGAAGGCATGGGCCTTGCGCCCGACGCTCAGCGTGTAGGCGACATCGGCCAGCGGCACGCCGGGCGTGGCGTCGAGATGCGCGGCAAGCTGCTCCGTGGCAACGGCCAGCGCAGCTTCCGAGCGGGCCGAGATCGGCAGCACCTGCGGCCCCGCGGCGCTGGCCGTGGCGGGCCGCGCGGGTGCTTCCTCGAGGATGACGTGTGCGTTGGTGCCGCCCACGCCGAAGGCGCTGACGCCGGCGCGCCGCGGCTGGCCGGTGCGCGGCCAGGCCTGCAGGCTGCCGCTCACGTAGAAGGGCGTGCGCGCGAAGTCGATCGCGGGGTTCGGCGCGCTGAAGTGCGCGGTCGGCGGAATCGCTTCATGGTGCAGCGAGAGCGCCGCCTTGATGAGGCCGGCGGCTCCCGCGGCCGTCACCATGTGGCCCACGTTGCTCTTGAGCGAGCCGAGCGTGCAGTAGCCGAGCGCGCCGGTGTGTTCGGCATAGGCGCAGGTCAGCGCCTCGACCTCGACCGGGTCGCCCATCGGCGTGGCGGTGCCATGCGCCTCGACGTAGGAGATGCTGCGCGCGTCCACGTTGGCCGCCGCCAGCGCCGCGCGGATCACCGCGGCCTGGCCGTCCACGCTGGGCGCGGTGAAGCTGGCCTTGGTGCCGCCGTCGTTGTTGACGCAGGCGCTGCGCAGCACCGCGTAGATGGTGTCGCCGTCGGCTTGTGCGTCGGCCAGGCGCTTGAGCAGCACCACCGCGGCGCCGTCGCTGAAGACCGTGCCCTGGGCCTGCGCGTCGAAGCTGCGCGTGTGCCCGTCGGGCGAGAGCATCGAGCCTTCCTGGTACAGGTAGCCGCTGCGCGGCGGGCAGGTGACGGAGGCGCCGCCGGCCAGCGCCATGTAGCACTGGCCGGTGCGCAGTGCGTGGAAGGCATGGGCCACGGCCACCAGCGAGGTCGAGCAGGCGGTATGGATGCTCACCGCCGGCCCCGTCAGGTTGAGCCGGTTGGCTACGCGCGTGGTGATGTAGTCCTTCTCGTTGGCCAGCATCACCTGGAACTCGCCCACCGCTTCGATGAGGTCGGGCCGGGTGGCGACATGGCGCTGGAAGTAGCTGGCGTTGTACATGCCGGCATACACGCCGACCGGGCCCGGCGCGGCATCGGGCACGTAGCCCGCGCGCTCCAGGCATTCCCAGCAGATCTCCAGGAACACGCGCTGCTGCGGGTCCATCAGCGCGGCGTCCTTCGGGCCGATGCCGAAGAAGGCAGCGTCGAAGTTCTCGATGCCCTCGATCACGCCGCGGGCCCGCACGTAGGCCGGGTCCTTGCGCAGCGCTTCGCTCACGCCGGCATCGAGCGTGTCGTCGTCGAAGAAGCTGATGGTGTCGCGGCCGGCAACGAGGTTCTCCCAGAACTGCTCGACATCCGCCGCGCCCGGGAAGCGGCCCGCGGTGGCGATCAGCGCAATCGCATCCGACATGTGGGCGTCGGGCTCGGCGAGCGGCGGCTGCTGCTCGCGCGCCGCGCGCGGCGCGGCGGCAGGTGCGGGCGCCGCATCGTCGGCAGCGGTCTCCAGCTCGGCCGCGATGGCGCTCGGCGTCGGATGGCGGAAGAAGAGATTGGTCGAAAGCGGCTGTGCGTTGTCCTGCTGCAGTTCGGCCAGCACCTGCAGCACGCGCAGCGAGTCGCCGCCCAGGTCGAAGAAGTTGTCGTGGCGTCCCACCTTCTCGATGTGCAGCGCGCGCGCGAAGGCTTCGCACACGCGCTGCTCGGCGGCGCTGCGCGCTTCCTCGAAGGGCTGCGCAAGATCGGGCCGCTCGGCCGCCGGTTCGGGCAGCGCGCGGCGGTCGAGCTTGCCGTTGGGCGTGACCGGCAGCTGCGCGAGCCAGACCTGCGCGGAGGGCAGCAGCGCCGCGGGCAGGCGCGCGGCCAGGTGCGCGCGCAGCGCATCCCATGAGAGCCTGTGCGAGCGCGCGACGAGGTAGGCCACCAGCCGCAGCTGCCCGTCGGCATCGGGCCGCGCATCGACGGCGCAGGCCTGGATCGCGGCGTGCGAGAGGATGGCCGCCTCGACCTCGCCAGTCTCGATGCGGTGGCCGTGGATCTTGACCTGGCCGTCGCGCCGGCCGATGAATTCGATCGTGCCATCGGGCAGCCAGCGCGCGAGGTCGCCGGTGCGGTAGAGGCGCTCGCCGGGTGCGCCGAACGGATCGGGCACGAAGCGTTCCTCGGTCAATTGGGGCTGCCGCAGGTAGCCGCGCGCGAGCCCGTGCCCGCCGATGCACAGCTCGCCCACCAGCCCGGTCGGAAGCAGGTCCATCGAAGGGCTCAGCACGCGCAGCACGGTGTCCTTGATCGGCCGGCCGAGCGGCACCGAGCGCAGCTCGGCGGGCAGTGCGGCCGGAATGCGGTGGATGGCCGCGAAGGTGGTGCACTCGGTCGGCCCGTAGCCGTTGCTGAGCGCAAGCGCCGGAAGCGCGGCCAGCGCGCGCCGCACGTGCGGCACCGAGAGCGCTTCGCCGCCGGTGATGAGATGCCGTAGGCCCGCGAGGTGCGCCGGGTCGTTGTCGACCACCGCGTTGAACAGCGCCGCCGTGAGCCAGGCGGTGTGCACATGGTGGCGCGCGACGGTGCGGGCCAGGCCGGCGCCCGTGGGCACGCGCTCACCATGCACCACGCAGCAGCCGCCGCTCAGCAGCGGTCCCCAGATCTCGAAGGTCGCGGCATCGAAGCCGAGCGGCGCGGCATGCAGCACGCTGCGGCCTGGCGCCAGGTCTGCATAGTCGATGCCGACGACCAGGCGCAGGATCGCGCGGTGGCAGATCTCGATGCCCTTGGGCGTGCCCGTGGAGCCTGAGGTGTACATCACGTACGCCACCGATTCGCCGTCGATGGCGGGAGCGCTCCAGGGCGCGGGTTCGGTGTCCCCGGCTTCGTCGAACAGCAGCAGCGCACGGGACTCGGGCACCAGATGGCGCAGCGCCGAGGTGCTGACCACCTGCTGCGCGTTCGCCTGGTCGAGCATGAAGGCGATGCGCTCGGGCGGGAAATCCGTCGGCACCGGCACATAGGCCGCGCCCGCCTTGAGGATGCCCAGCTGTGCCACCACGGCCTCGATCGACCTGTCGAGCACCAGCCCCACGTTGTCGCCGGCACGCACGCCCAGGTGCTGCAGCCGGTGCGCGAGCTGGCCCGACTGGCACTCGAGTTCGCCGTAGCTCATCTGCGCATCGCCTTGCGCGAGCGCGATGGCATCGGGTGCGGCCGCGGCCTGGCGGGCGAACATGCCCACCACGGTGAGGCGACGGTCCAGGGGAGCGGGGGCCGTGTTCCAGTCGGCGAGCTGGTGCTCGCGGTCGGCGGGGGGCAGGGTGCGGATGTCGCCGAGCGGGCTGTCGGGCCGGTCGAGCAGATCGGCGGCGGTGTCGGCAATGGCCGCGAGCAGTTGTTGCACCGATGCCGCGTCCAGCAGGCTCGCTGCCGCGCTGGCGTGAAGGCGTGGCGCGTCCGATGCGGTGGTGCTCAGCCAGAGGAGGAGGGGGGCCTGGGCGCTATCGATCCCAGGGTCGCCGCGCAGCCAGAGAGCTTTCGGTGAGGGCTCCGGCGAGCCTGCCGTTGCTGCCTGGCACCGTTCCTGGTCGAGCGAGGCGAGCCAGGTGCGGGCCGATTGGGCCGGATCCGGCTGCTGCTCGCCGAGCCAGCGCGCCTGGAGCAGCAGCCACGCGGCCGCGAAGGGGGTGTCGGGCAACTGGCCGGCGGCGCCGAGCCATTGCGTCCAGTGCTGCGCGCCCTGCTCCCCGAGTGCCACCGAGCCCTGGACCCGTTCGCCCGGCCTGTCCGAATTGAGGCGCGAAACGAACAGATCATCCAATGAAAGTCGGGGGGGCGCGGATTGCGCCGGATCGGCTAATTGAATTTTCATAGAAAAAACAGAAGAAAGAATGCATGCAATAGATGAGGGTTCATGGATTGGCAATTAGCCAATAAAAATTCATTAGTACGTTAGTTTGTATTTCGCGGTAATCCTAGAGGCTTTGTTCGGCGCGGTGTTGATCAAAGTTTGTCGAGTTACATTTCCGAATCATTCGTTACATATTCGTACTACCTCATATCGCTCGAACAGGGTAACCAGCGCCAATTTCGGACGCCTTTCCCCGATTCCGCTCGAACTGAGGAGTAGGCGTTTTCACGGAAGGCATTGGCCCAGGGAACCCACTGTAGGAATTACGCCGCTGCCGCGCATGAGCAATGCGCCCCCTCCAGAGGGAGACAAGCGCCCCCGGCCGCACTGCTTGCGACCATGACAAAGCGCCTGCCGAAAACATGGCAAACCGCTGCTGCGCAAGCCGAATACATCTGCAAAATGGGGAGGCGGGGTAGAGGCGAGACAGGGGAGTGCCGGCTGCCCGGCATTCCCTGCGCTGGATACTGCAGCTTGTCGGCCGGAAGCAGATTTGGCGGGGCTGCGAAGCGCAATGGATGTAATCGCTACCCGCGCGGGGCAAGGTAGCTATTGATTGACTTGGCTATGGGTGAATATGAAGATATTCACTGAGGGGGCGCCGGAATTGTGTAACTCCGGGATGGCCGGCTGCCTCGTTGATTGACAGGATTCAGGCCGTTTTTTTTAAATTTAATAAAATCAATCGGGTTTGTGGTGTTTTGATAGCAATTCAGGGCCTGGAGGTCCGCAGCAAATCCGAAAAGCGCCGGCTCTTGCCGGAACTTCGTCCGTGCGGCACCGAATCGTCAGGTGCGCATTTCAGCCAAAGAGGAAACCAGCTCATGCTTCCCAACCTGCTGCCCTTGCGTCACCGCGCCGAAGCCTATCGGCGCAAGTTCCTGGTCAACGAGACCGAGAACCTCTTCATGGGATCGTTCGAGAGCTTTGCGGCCGCCGAGGCCGGCGCGCCGGAGTCGAAGGCCGTCGGCTACAGCAACGCCAAGGCGGCGGGCGAGCTCTACACCCACCAGATCTACTTCTATGACTACCCCGGGCTTTTCTGGCTCGGGAGATCGTTCGACGAGGGCATGCGGCGCGTGTTCGACCTGGGCGGCCACGTGGGCATCAAGTACTACGCATTCCGCCGCGTCCTGCCGTACCCCGACGCCCTGCGCTGGACGGTCTGCGATGTGCCCGGGGTGGTGCAGTCAGGCAAGGAACTGGCCGTGCAGCGCGACGCCACGGCGCAACTGGACTTCACCACCGACTGCCAGGACGCGAGCGGCTGCGACGTGCTCTATGCCTCGGGCAGTCTGCAGTATTTGCCGCAGCGCATCGCCGAGATCCTGGCGGGACTTGCGGTCAAGCCGAAGCGCATCGTGCTGAACACGACGGCCGTGCACCCCGACCGCACCATCTACACGATCAACAGCATCGGCATCGCGTTCTGCCCCTACCGCATCCAGCATGTCGAGGAGTTGTGGGCCGAACTCAGGGATGCCGGCTACAAGCGCCGCGATGCCTGGCGCAACGAAGGCAAGCCCATCGAGGTGCCGTTCGTCGAGGGCGGCGACAAGCCCTACTACGCGGGCTGCTGCTTCGATCTGGCAGGATAGTGGGTACCTAGGTACCATCTGGTACTCGGCCCCGTGGTTACGCCAGCCTCGGCGGCCCGAGTCCCCGGCCTTCCGCCTCGGAAGGCTTCCTTGCTTTAGTGCTTAAGTTGGCGTCTTCGCTACACCGCGGCTGGCTTGCGTCCGACAAGCCAACGCGGCAGGGAAATACTTTTTTCGAAATTCACGCGAAGGAACATTCCGGCAACAACACCAATCGAGGGATCCGCATGCCTCTGACTTTCCTGATGAGCCTCCAGCACGTACCGCTGCCCAAGAAAGTAGTGACTCCCGAAGACGTTCGACACGTATCGGTCCTCAAGGCAACGGGTCTGATCGAAGCGGAAATAGCGCCGGCGCTGGACGGCTCGGGCAAATACAAGAACGCGCGCAACGCCATCGTGACACGCATCACTAAGGAGGGGATCGCCGAGATCAACAGGATGCGGACGGAGGAGAGCCGGTCGAAGCTTGCGCGGCGGCTGTGAGCGGCGTGCAGGCCGCGCAGGAGTGCGGGGCTTGTGGAGCGGGTGAAGGGAATCGAACCCTCGTATGAAGCTTGGGAAGCTGCCGTTCTACCATTGAACTACACCCGCAGCAGGCGCGGATTCTACCGTCAGTGGGGGTGCCCGACGGCCGCCGAAAACTACCTTCGAAAAACCGAAGGCTCGTTCTGCCCCCTTGCCGCAGCAAGGCACTTGCTTGCCGCCTCCGTCGCCTCCTGCATCAGTTCCTGATCGAGTGCATCGGGTGCGGGCCCGAGGTCGCGGAAGTAGGCGATCTGTTTCCGGTGCAGGTCGCTCGCCGCGTCGCGGGAGCGCTGCTCCAGTTCCTTCCACAGCCGCAGGTACGCAACGGTGGCGGGCACAAGCTCCGATGCAGCCCGGGCAACCGGGGCGGGGGTGGCGCCGATGTCGATCTCATCCGCATGCGCGAACTGTTCCTCGGCCCATGCCGGCTTGGGCGGCATGTCCCCGGCATGGGCCTCTTCGCCGATGCCGGCGGCAAACCAGCGGTAGGTATTCTTGCGTTTGCCGACGCGGCCCGTGGTTCGCACGAACAGGTAGCCCGCTGTCGCGTTTCCCGTTTCATCGACCGGTATGCCGGCTGCCCGAAGCGCCTCGACCCTCTCGCCGACGCTCAAGTAGAAGGACAACTGCAACGTGACTGTTGCGTTGTGAATGACCTGATGGACCATTTCTCCGCTCACATTGGTTGGCAAAGGGCGAAGCATCCCTTTCCCGGGCCCGCAAGTGAAGATATTTAAGAGGTCAAAAGTGTGAATTTTTTCACGAATTGCAAAAAAGTTTGCACTTGTGAACCCGTCAGCGCAGGAAGACGTGCTCCATGAACTGCCTGATGGGGTACTGCACCACGGCCTGCACGCCGGCCGGCAGTTCCAGCGGCCGCATCAGCATCTTGAGCGTGGCACCCGGGCTCAGATGGGTGCGCACGGTGCTGTTCATGCGCGTGCTCAGCTGCTGGACGTAGGCGGTGTCGGCGGCCCGCTCGGGCGTGCGGGCGCGCACCACGTGGCGGATGGCGCAGTCGGCGTCCTCGCTCTTGAGTTCCAGCGTGCGCCGGCCGATGGTGCCCAGCACGCGGAAGCGGCTCAGCCCTTCCTCTTGCCGGTAGCGCCGAAAAAAGCGGTAGAAGTGCTTGTAGTGGCTGACCTCGTCGGCCGCGATGCGGCTCGCCAAGTCGCACAGCACCGGTTCGGCCGAGCTGCGCGCGAGCGCCCGGTAGTAGCTGGCGGTGCCGGTCTCGATGACGCAGCGCGCGGTCAACTCGAGCCCGCGCGTGGGCGCGAGCAGCTCCACCTTGCAGTAGGTGGCGTATTCCTCCAGGAAGCCGCGATAGGCGCCTTCCCAGTCGAACTCGGGCCAGACGTGGGACACGTAGGCGCGCAAGGCCCTGCCATGCTGCAGTTCCTCGGCTTCCCATTGCTGGGTGAGCCAGGCGGTGACTTCGTCGTCGCCGCGGAAGAAGTCGACCAGGTTCTGCGTGTACAGGTCCGAGCCGCTTTCGATGAACGAGGCGCAGGCCACGAGGTAGAAGAGATTTTCGTCCCGGCGGACCTCCTGCCGCGCGATGCGGGAGAAATCCAGGTCCTCGATCTTCCAGTGTGCCGCCTCTTGGCCTGCCATGCATGCTCCTTGATTCACGTTGAAATGAATGGGACGAAGCCGCGCGTATTTGGTTCTGCGCGCTAATTCCCATATTAGCTTTGGCGTCCGCGTGGCGCGGGCGTCTCTTGGCGCAGGCGCGGCCCGCAAGCGAAACCTATAATCGATCGTTCAAGCAAATCAAGCAGTCAGGTCGGCTCGCCGCAGTGGTTTCGACGAGAGGGTCGCCATCGCCAGGCCGCCCTCGACAGAAGACGAAATCCAAAGATGAGCCAGCCCACAATCACGGTCGCGGACATCCGCAAGACCTTTCTCGATTTCTTCGCTTCCAAGGGCCACACGGTGGTGGCCTCCAGCTCGCTGGTGCCGGGCAACGACCCCACGCTCATGTTCACCAACTCGGGCATGGTGCAGTTCAAGGACGTGTTCCTCGGCGAAGACAAGCGGCCCTACGTTCGCGCCGCCTCGGTCCAGGCGTGCCTGCGCGCCGGCGGCAAGCACAACGACCTGGAGAACGTGGGCTACACCGCGCGCCACCACACCTTCTTCGAGATGCTGGGCAACTGGAGCTTCGGCGACTACTTCAAGCGCGACTCGCTGAAGTGGGCCTTCGAGCTGCTGACCGAGGTCTACAAGCTGCCGGCCGACAAGCTCTGGGCCACGGTCTACATCGAGGACGACGAGGCCTACGACATCTGGACCAAGGAAATCGGCCTGCCGCCCGAGCGCGTGGTGCGCATCGGCGACAACAAGGGCGGGCGCTACATGTCCGACAACTTCTGGATGATGGCCGACACGGGCCCCTGCGGCCCGTGCTCCGAGATCTTCTACGACCACGGCCCCGAGATCCCCGGCGGCCCGCCCGGTTCGCCCGACGAAGACGGCGACCGCTACATCGAGATCTGGAACAACGTGTTCATGCAGTTCGACATGCAGCCCGACGGCTCGGTCAAGAAGCTGCCTGCCCCCTGCGTGGACACCGGCATGGGCCTGGAGCGCCTGGCCGCGATCCTGCAGCACGTGCACAGCAACTACGAGATCGACATCTTCGACGCGCTCATCAAGGCCGCCGCGCGCGAAACCGGCGAGAAGGACCTGGGCAACAACTCGCTGCGCGTGATTGCCGACCACATCCGCGCCACCTCGTTCCTGGTGGCCGACGGCGTCATTCCGTCGAACGAGGGCCGCGGCTACGTGCAGCGCCGCATCGTGCGCCGCGCAATCCGCCACGGCTACAAGCTGGGCCAGAAGAAGCCGTTCTTCCACAAGCTGGTGCCCGACCTCGTGAAGCTCATGGGCGAGGCCTACCCCAAGCTGGTGGCCGACGAGAAGCGCATCACCGACACGCTCAAGGCCGAGGAAGAACGCTTCTTCGAGACGCTGGCCAACGGCATGGAAATTCTCGACGCGGCGCTGGCCGGCGACGCCAAGACGCTGCCGGGCGAGGTCGCCTTCAAGCTGCACGACACCTACGGCTTCCCGTTGGACCTGTCGGCCGACGTGTGCCGCGAACGCGGCGTGAGCGTGGACGAAGCCGGCTTCAACGCCGCCATGGAAAAGCAGAAGGCCGCAGGCCGCGCCGCCGGCAAGTTCAAGATGGACCGCAACGTCGACTACGGCGGCGCGGGCAACGTCTTCACGGGCTACGAACACCTCGAGGAAACGGCCAAGGTCGTGGCGCTGTACTTCGAAGGCGCGGCCGTGCAGCAACTGAAGGAAGGCCAGCCTGGCATCGTGGTGCTCGACACCACGCCCTTCTATTCGGAGAGCGGCGGCCAGGTCGGCGACCAGGGCGTGCTGGTGGCCGAGGGCGTGCAGTTCGGCGTGGACGACACGCAGAAGATCAAGGCCGACGTGTTCGGCCACCACGGCACGCAGACCCAGGGCACGCTCAAGGTGGGCGACACGATCAAGGCCGCGGTCGACACCGCGCGCCGCGCCGCCACCATGCGCAACCACTCGGTCACGCACCTGATGCACAAGGCCCTGCGCGAAGTGCTGGGCGCGCACGTGCAGCAGAAGGGTTCGCTGGTCGATGCGGACAAGACGCGCTTCGACTTCGCGCACAACGCGGCTGTCACGCACGACCAGATCCTGGAAATCGAAAAGCGCGTGAACGCCGAGATCCTGGCCAACACCGAGACGCATGCGCGCGTGATGGACATGGAGTCGGCCCAGAAGACCGGCGCCATGATGCTGTTCGGCGAGAAGTACGGCGAGAGCGTGCGCGTGCTCGACATCGGCTCGAGCCGCGAGCTCTGCGGCGGCACCCACGTGGGCCGCACGGGTGATATCGGCCTGTTCAAGATCGTGAGCGAAGGCGGCGTGGCCGCCGGCGTGCGCCGCATCGAAGCCGTCACCGGCGCCAATGCGCTCGGCTACCTGCAGGAGCTCGAGGCCACGGTGCAGAGCGTGGCTGCCACGCTCAAGTCGCCCGCTGCCGAGCTGCAGGGCCGGCTCACGCAGGTGCTGGAGCAGGTGAGGGCGCTGGAGCGCGAGGTGGGCTCGCTCAAGGGCAAGCTCGCATCGTCCAAGGGCGACGAGCTCGTGGCGCAGGCGGTGGACGTCAACGGCATCAAGGTGCTCGCCGCCAAGCTCGATGGCGCCGACGCCAAGACGCTGCGCGACACCATGGACAAGCTCAAGGACAAGCTCAAGACGGCCGTGATCGTGCTGGCCGCGGTCGACGGCGCCAAGGTGCAGGTGGCTGCGGGCGTCACGAGCGACACGGTCGGCAAAATCAAGGCCGGCGAACTGGTCAACTTTGTCGCGCAGCAAGTGGGCGGCAAGGGCGGCGGCAAGGCCGACATGGCCATGGCCGGCGGCACCGACGCCGCGGGCCTGCCGGCGGCGCTCCAATCGGTGCAAGCCTGGGTGGCGGAACGCACCTGATGGCCCGAGCCGAGGTGCCCGACCGGCCTCCCGGCGAAGTGCTGGTGATGGGGGCGGGCACCATCGGCTGCTTCGTGGGCGGCCGCCTGGCGGCGGCCGGTGTGCCGGTCACTTTCGTCGGCCGTCCGCGCGTGCTGCAGGGCCTGGCCGAACACGGCCTGGCGCTCACCGATCTGGAAGGCGGCACGCATCGCCTGCCGGCTGCGAGCCTTCGGCTGAGCGAGCAGGTGCCCGTCGGCGCGATGCCGGCGCTGGTGCTGCTGTGCGTGAAGAGCGGCGCCACGGCCGAGGCTGCCGCGGAGCTCGCCTTTGCGCTGCCCGCGGGCACGCTGGTCGTCTCGCTGCAGAACGGCATCTCGAACTGCGCCGCGGCGTCCCGCGTGGGCCCCACGCTCCAGGTGCTGCCGGGCATGGTGCCCTACAACGTGGCCGAGATCGGGCCCGGTGCCTTCCACCGCGGAACCGCCGGCCGGCTGGCGGCGCAGGACGATGCGGCGCTGCGGCGCTGCGGCCCTGGCTGCCGGTCTTCACGCGGGCCGGCGTGCCGCTCGACCTTTACCCTGACCTGCTGCCCGTGCAATGGGGCAAGCTGCTGCTCAACCTCAACAATCCGGTCAATGCGCTCTCGGGCCTGCCGCTGCGCGACGAGCTGCTGCAGCGCGGCTACCGGCGCTGCTTCGCGGCGCTGATCGACGAAGCGCTGGGTGTGCTGGGCAGCGCCGGCATCGCGCCCGCGCAGGTGGCCGCGGTGCCGGCCCAGCGGCTGTCGGCGGTGCTGCGGCTGCCCGACTGGCTGTTTCGCATCGTCGCGGCGCGCATGCTGCGCATCGACGCCAAGGCCCGCTCGAGCATGGCCGACGACCTGGCGCTCGGACGCCGCACCGAGATCGATGCGCTCAGCGGCGAGGTCGTGCGCCTCGCGCAGGACCAGGACCTGGAGGCGCCGCGCAATGCAAGGATGTTCGCGCTGCTCGAGGAGTGGCCCGCGCAGCCCCGGCGCTGGACGGCACGGCAATTGCAAGACGCACTGGGCCTGTAGCGCGGACGCTGTACCCTCTGGGGGCCATCGGTGCGCATGGTTTCAAGGGAGTGTTCTCATGCAGGTTCTGATCCTCGGCAGCGGTGTCATCGGCACCTCGGTGGCGTACTACCTGGCACGCGCCGGCCATGACGTGACGGTGCTCGAGCGCCAGCCCGCGCCCGCGCTCGAAACCAGCTTCGGCAATGCCGGCGAGGTGTCGCCCGGCTATTCGGCGCCATGGGCCGGGCCCGGCGTGCCGCTCAAGGCCATCAAGTGGATGCTCATGCAGCACAGCCCGCTCGTGATCAAGCCCATGCTCGATCCGGCCATGTGGCGCTGGGGCCTGTCGATGCTGTGCAATTGCACGCAGGCGCGCTACGAACTCAACAAGGGCCGCATGGTCCGGCTTGCCGAGTACAGCCGCGACTGCCTGAAGGCGCTGCGCGCCGACACCGGCATCCGCTACGACGAACGCGCGCTCGGTACCCTGCAGCTCTTTCGAACCCAGAAGCAGCTCGACGGCATCGCCAAGGACGTCGAAGTGCTCCAGGCCTCCGGCGTGCCCTACCAGGTGCTCGACCGCGAAGGCTGCGTGCAGTACGAGCCGGCGCTTGCGGCCGTGAAGAACAAGTTCGTCGGCGGGCTGCGCCTGCCGGGCGACGAGACCGGCGACTGCTTCAAGTTCACGCAGGCGCTGGCGGTGCTGGCCGAGGCGGCCGGCGCGAAGTTCCGTTTCGGCGTGGCCATCCAGGCCATCGAGCACGACGCCGGCGGCGTCACGGCCGTGCGCACCGACGCCGGCCGCTTCTCGGCCGATCGCTACGTGGTGGCGCTCGGCAGCTACTCGCCGGCCATGGTCAAGCCGCTGGGCATCGACCTGCCGGTGTACCCGGTCAAGGGCTTCTCGATCACCGTGCCCATCTCCGACGCCAGCGGCGCGCCCGAATCCACCGTGATGGACGAGACCTTCAAGGTGGCCGTCACGCGGCTGGGCGAGCGCATCCGCGTGGGCGGCACCGCGCAGCTCTCGGGCTTCGACCTGCGGCTCGATGCGAAGCGGCGCGACACGCTCGAGCACGTCGTGACCGATCTCTTTCCGAAGGGCGGCAGTGTGCGCGACGCCTCCTTCTGGACCGGCCTGCGCCCCATGACGCCCGACGGCACCCCGGTGATTGGCGCCACGCGCATTCCCAACCTCATGCTGAGCACCGGCCACGGCACGCTCGGCTGGACCATGGCGGCCGGCACCGGCCGCGTGATGGCCGACCTGATCGATGGCCGAAGCCCCGCCATCGACATGGAAGGGCTGACGGTGGCGCGCTACGGCGCCTGAGCCGAGCAGCCGGACAACCCGCCTGATACCACCCGCCGTCCGTACGGCGGGCCGCGGCCGTGCGCGCTGGATTTAAGGGTTTGTACTTAGATTGACGAAGCCATTCGTACTCGGTATTCTTCGTCTCGTTCCATTAATAAATCATTGTTTCATTAGTGAAACAAACAGATCAACCCACGAACGCCATGCCATCCACACGTCGACAAGCCATTGCAGCCGCCGTCGCACTGGGCGCCGCCTGCGCCACCGGGCTCGCCCGGGCCGACAGCTATCCGAGCAAGCCGATCACGCTGGTCGTCGCCTATCCGGCCGGCGGCGACACCGACGCGCTGGCGCGGCTCTTCGCCGAGAAGCTGTCGACGCGCGTGGGCCAGCCCGTGGTGGTCGACAACCGCCCCGGCGCCAGCGGCATCATCGGCAGCGCCCATGTCTCGAAGGCGCAGCCCGACGGCTACACGCTGCTGCTTTCCCCCAGCACCTTCTCGATCGCGCAGCTGGTGCTCAAGACGGGCGGCACCTCAAGCTACGACGTGCTGAACGGCTTCACGCCGATCGTGCAGACCGGCAGCCAGCCGCTGTTCCTGGTGGCGAGCGGCGCCAGCGGCATGGCGAGCGCGAAGGAGCTGGTGGCCGCGGCCAAGGGCGGCAAGCAGCTGACCTACGCGAGCCCGGGCAGCGGCTCGCCGATGCACATCCTGGGCGAGATGTTCAACCGCGCCGCGGGCGTGAACCTCGCGCACGTGCCCTACAAGGGCGTGGCGCCCGCGGTCAACGACGTGCTGGGCGGCCACGTGCCCGCCACCTTCATCACGCTGGGCCCGGTGGCGCCGCACCTCACCAACGGCAAGATGCTGCCGCTCGCGGTGGCATCGCGCGAGCGCTCGGCTCTTGCGCCGAAGGTGCCGACGCTGCAGGAGCTCGGCTACAAGGACGTGGAGGTCACGGCCTGGAACGGCCTCTGGGGCCCGCGCAACCTGCCGCCCGAAACCGTGAAGACGCTCAACGCGCACTTCAACGAGATCCTCAAGATGCCGGACGTCGTCTCGCGCATGGCCGTTCTCGGCACCACGCCGGTGGGCGGCGGCTCCGACGTGCTCGGCAAGACCAATGCCGCGGACTTCGAGCGCTTCGGCAAGGTCATCAAGGAGATCGGCATCCAGGCCGACTGAAATAGCATGACCGAACTCAAGGCCCTTCCCGATCCCTCGAGCCTGCAAGCCTTGCTGGCCGAGCTACCCGCCAACTTGCTGGCGGGCCGCCGCATCCTCGTGACCGGCGGCGCGCGCGGGCTGGGGCTTGCGTTTGCGCAGTGCATCGCCGCGGCCGGTGCGCAGGTGGTGCTGGCCGACATCCTCGGCGAGCTGGCCGGGAGCGAGGCCAGGGCGCTGCGCGATGCCGGCCACCAGGCGCATGCGCTTGAAGTCGACCTGTCGGAGCCGGCCTCCATCGATGCCTGCGCCGCGGAGGCGCTTCGCCTGCTCGGCGGGCTCGACGGCCTCGTCAACAACGCGGCCATCACCAACTCGGGCGGACGCGATGCGCACCAGCTCGACGTCGACACCTGGGACCGCGTGATGGACGTCAACGTGCGCGGTACCTGGCTCATGGGCCGGGCCTGCCGGCCCGCGCTCGCGGCCAGCGGGCGCGGCGCGGTGGTCAACCTTGCGTCCGACACCGCGCTGTGGGGCGCACCCAACCTGCTGGCCTATGCGTCGAGCAAGGGCGCCGTCATTGCCATGACGCGCTCGCTGGCGCGCGAATGGGGCGGCGACAACATCACCGTCAACGCCGTGGCGCCCGGCCTCACGCTGGTGGAAGCCACCGAGTACGTGCCGATGGCGCGCCACCAGAAGTACCTCGAAGGCCGCGCCATTCCGCGCGAGCAGCAGGCAGCCGACGTGTGCGGCGCCACGCTGTACCTGCTTTCCGGCCTCGCGCGCTTCGTGACGGGCCAGCTGCTGGCCGTCAACGGCGGCTTTGCGATGCACTGAATCAAATTTTTCCGACGAATGGAGTGAACCCGATGAGCGATTTGTCCGAACAGCAGAAGATCACCGATACCGCCGGCAGCACGCTGGCGCAGCCCGAAGGCAGCAGCCTGGCCGAGTGGATGAACAGCCGCATCGCGCGCTACGAGACCCGCAAGTACGACTGGGATGCGCTCAAGTTCCAGGCCGACCTCGACCCCAAGTTCCGCCGCGCGCAGATGCGCTACGTGGGCACCGGCGGCACCGGCGTTGCGAAGGACGTCAACACCGTGCCGGCCGAGCATTTCACCTTCTCCACCATGGTGATCCCGGCTGGCCATGAAGGCCCGCCGCACCTGCACACCGACGTGGAAGAGGTGTTCTTCCTGATCCGCGGCAAGCTCAAGGTGGTGATCGAAAAGGACGGCGAGCGCTTCGAAACCATCATGACCGACCGCGACCTGATCTCGGTGCCGCCGGGTGTGTACCGCGAAGAGATCAACATCGGCGACGAAGACGCGCTGATGTGCGTGATGCTCGGCGCGAAGAAGCCCGTGACGCCGACCTATCCGGCCGACCATCCGCTCGCGAAGATCAAGCGCTGAAGAAGAAGCAGGCCATGAACGACGCCATCGCCACCGACGTGCTGACCGCCTTGCCCGCTTCCGAGCTGGCGCTGCTGGAGGCCCGCTTTCCGGCGCGCGCCGTGCCGGTGGGCGGCAGTGCCGTGGTGTCGGTGCGCGAGCGCGGCGCGGGCCCGGCCATCGTCTGCCTGCACGGCATCGGCTCGGGTGCGGCCTCGTGGCTCAACGTCGCCTTGCTGCTGGCGCCGCAGGCCCGTGTGGTCGCGTGGGATGCGCCGGGCTATGGCGCCTCGACGCCGCTCGCGGCCGCGGCGCCTTCCGCGGCCGACTACGCGCAGCGGCTGCACGGCCTCTTCGATGCGCTCGACATCCAGTCCTGCGTGCTGGTCGGCCATTCGCTCGGTGCGCTCACTGCCGCGTCTGCCGCGCGCAAGGATTCGGCCCTGGCTTCGCGCATCCGGCGCCTCGTGCTGGTCAGCCCCGCGGCCGGCTATGGCGCCACGCATCGCGAGGAAGCCCGCCGCAAGGTGCGCGCCGAGCGGCTCGCCACGCTCGACGAGCTCGGCATCGCCGGCATGGCCGCGAAGCGCGCGGGCCGCCTCGTGTCCGGCAGTGCCAGCGAACTCGCGCGCCAGTGGGTGCAGTGGAACATGGCGCAGCTCAACGACGGCGGCTACCGCCAGGCCGTCGAGCTGCTGTGCAACGCCGACCTGCTGGCCGACCTGCCGCCCGCCATGCCGGTGCGCGTGGCCTGCGGCGCGCTCGATGCCGTCACCACGCCCGAAGCCTGCGCCGAAGTCGCGCGCCGCTGCGGCGTGCCGCTCGAATCGATTGCCGATGCCGGGCATGCGAGCTACGTGGAGCAGCCGCAGGCCGTTGCCGCGCTGCTGCGTGAAGTGCTCGCCGCCTGACAGAAGACACACCACAAGACAACCAAAGGGAAGAACGAACCACCATGGCCACCAACGACAACGAGACAATGGAAGAGGGCGGCGAGCGCTACAACGTGCCGGCGCTCGAACGCGGCCTGCGCGTGCTGTGCGAGTTCAGCCGCGAGAGCCGCACGCTCTCCGCGCCCGAGCTGGCGCGCCGCCTCGACCTGCCGCGCTCGACCGTGTTCCGGCTGCTCACCACGCTGGAGAACATGGGTTTTCTCGAGCGCGCCGAAGGCGGGCGCGACTACCGCCTGGGCCTGGCGGTGCTGCGCCTGGGCTTCGAATACCTGGCCTCGCTCGAGCTCACGCAGCTGGGCGCGCCGCTGCTCAACCGCCTGTGCGACGAGCTGCGCACGCCCTGCAACCTGGTGGTGCGCGACGGCCGCTCCATCGTCTATGTGGCCAAGGTGGCGCCGCCCACGCCCTTCGCAAGCTCGGTCACCGTGGGCACGCGCCTGCCGGCCCATGCCACGGTGCTCGGCCGCGTGCTGCTCGAAGACCTCACGCTGCCGCAGCTGCGCGCGCTCTACCCGGAAGACAGGCTCGAGACCTTCTCGCCGAGCACGCCCAAGACCGTGAGCGAGCTGTTCGACATGGTGCAGGCCGACCGCTCGCGCGGCTACGTGCTGGGCGAAGGCTTCTTCGAATCGAACATCTCCAGCATCGCGGCGCCGGTGCGCGACCACAGCGGCCATATCGTGGCGGCGCTGGGCGCCACCATCACCTCGGGCCACATCGAGGAGAACCGCATGGACGAGATGGTGCAGCGCGTGCGCGCCACCGCCGAAGAAATTTCGGGCCTCTTGAACTACTCGCCCGCCCGCGCGCAGAAGGTGGTGCCGCTTCGCAGCGCATGAACCACGCCATGACACAGCTGTCTTCTTCTTCCTTCCTTGCCGCCGATGCACTGGCGGGCCGCGTGGCCGTGGTCACGGGCGGTTCCTCGGGCATCGGCCTGGCCGCGGTCGAGCTGCTGCTCGAATGCGGCGCCGCGGTGGCGCTGTGCGGCCGCAACGCCGGGCGGCTCGAAAGCGCGGTGGCCGGCCTGCGCGCAAGGCACGCGGGCGCGCGGCTCTTCGCGCAACCCTGCGATGTGCTCGACGGCCCCTCGGTGCGCGCCTTTGCGGCCGCCAGCGAGGCCGCGCTCGGCCCCGCCTCGATGCTGGTCAACAACGCGGGGCAGGGGCGCGTTTCCACCTTCGCCGATACCGACGATGCGGCCTGGACCGAGGAACTCCACCTGAAGTTCTTCTCGGTCATCAACCCCACGCGCGCCTTCCTGCCGCAGCTCGCGGCGCAGCGTGCCGTGCTGGGCGACGCCGCCATCGTCTGCGCCAACTCGCTGCTGGCGCGCCAGCCCGAGCCGCACATGGTCGCGACCTCGGCCGCGCGCGCCGGCTTGCTGAACCTCGTGCGCTCGATGGCCACCGAGTTCGCGCCGCAGGGCGTGCGCGTGAACGGCATCCTGATCGGCCTGGTCGAGTCGGGCCAGTGGCGCCGCCGCTTCGAGGCGCGCGAAGACAAGTCGCAGGACTGGGCCGCATGGAGCGGCCGGCTCGCGCAGGACAAGCACATCCCGCTGGGCCGCCTGGGGCTTCCGACCGAAGCCGCGCGTGCCATTCTTTTCCTTGCTTCGCCTCTCGCGTCCTACACGACGGGCAGCCATATCGATATTTCCGGAGGCCTTTCGCGCCATGCATAACCCGAACAACAACACAGTCACGGTCGGCGCAGTCGTCGCGGCTTTTCTCGAGCAGTGCGGCGTCAAGGTGGCCTTCGGCGTGATCTCGATCCACAACATGCCGATCCTCGATGCCTTCGCCCAGCGCGGCGCGATCCGCTTCGTGCCCGCGCGCGGCGAGGCCGGGGCCGGCAACATGGCCGACGCCTATGCGCGCTCCACGGCCAGCCTGGGCGTGTGCCTCACGAGCACGGGCCCGGCGGCCGGCAACATCGCGGGCAGCATGGTCGAGGCGCTGACGGCCGGTGCGCCGCTCTTGCACATCACGGGGCAGATCGAGACGCCGTACCTCGACAAGGGCATGTCGTACATCCATGAAGCGCCCGACCAGCTCACCATGCTCAAGGCGGTGTCGAAGGCGGCCCTGCGCGTGCGCAGCGTGGAAACCGTGATCGGCACGCTCAAGCGCGCGGTGCAGCTCGCATTGACGGCGCCCACCGGGCCGGTCAGCGTGGAGATTCCGATCGACATCCAGTCCGCGCTCACGACCATGCCGGCCGACCTGTCGCCGCTGCCCATCGAACGGCCCGTGCCTTCCGCGGCCTCGCTCGACGCGCTGGCCGCGCGCCTTGCAGCCGCCAGGCGTCCGATGCTGTGGGTCGGCGGCGGCGCGCGCCATGCGGGCGCTGCCATCCGCCGGCTGCAGAAGCTCGGCTTCGGCGTGGTCACGACCACCCAGGGCCGCGGCACGGTGCCCGAAGACGATGCGGGTTCGCTCGGCTCCTACAACATCCACAAGCCGGTCGAGGCGCTGTACCAGCGCTGCGATGCGATGCTGGTCGTCGGCTCGCGCCTGCGCGGCAACGAAACGCTCAAGTACGAACTGAAGTTGCCGCGCCCGCTGCTGCGCATCGATGCCGACGCCGCCGCCGAAGGCCGCGGCTACGCCACCGACCTGTTCGTCTGCGGCGATTCCGCGCTGGCGCTCGAAGGCCTGGCCGACCGCCTCGAGGCCGCGAAGTACAGCGCCGACCCGGTGCTGCTTGCCGAGCTGCGTGCCGCGCACGCGCAGGCCGTGGCCTCGCTGACCGACGGCCTCGGCCCCTACGCCGCGCTCGTGAAGGAACTGCAGGCCGCAGCCGGCCGCAGCTTCAACTGGGTGCGCGACGTCACGGTGTCGAACAGCACCTGGGGCAACCGCGAGCTGCGCATCTTCGAGCCGAGCGCGGGCGTGCATGCCACGGGCGGCGGCATCGGGCAGGGCATGCCGATGGCCATCGGTGCGGCCATTGGCGCGGCCGAGACGGGCTCGGGCCGCAAGACCTTCTGCCTGGCCGGCGACGGCGGCTTCATCCTGAACCTCGGCGAGCTCGCCACCGCGGTGCAGGAGCAGGCCGACATGGTGATCGTGCTCATGAACGACAAAGGCTACGGCGTCATCAAGAACATCCAGGACGCGCAGTACGGCGGCCGCCGCTGCTATGCCGACCTGCACACGCCCGACTACGCGATGCTGTGCGCCTCGCTGGCCCTGCCGCATGCGCGCGTGCAGCGCATGGACGAGCTGAAGGCGAAGCTCGGCGAGGCGCTGGCAAAGAAGGGCCCGTTCCTGCTCGAGATCGACATGCTGTCGATCGGCGAGTTCAAGAGCGCCTTCGCCGGCCCGCCGACCAACACCGTGACGCAGATTCCGGCGCTCGGCAAGGCTGCCGCTGCGTCGGTGGAGTGAAGGGCATGACCGCGTTGCGCATTGCACTCATCGGCTGCGGTGCCATCGGCACCTCGGTGCTCGAACTGCTCAAGGGCGACACGGCCCTGGCGGTGGTGGCCATCGTCGTGCCGGTCGAAGGCGTGGCCGCGGCGCAGAAGCTGGTGCCCGGCGTGCCGGTCGCAAGCCGCGTGCCGGCTTCAGGCATCGACCTCGTGGTCGAGACGGCGGGCCATGCGGCCATCGAGGAGCATGTGCTGCCGGCGCTCGCACGCGGCACGCCGTGCATCGTCGCCTCGGTGGGCGCGCTGTCGGCCGCGGGCCTCGCCGAAAGGCTCGAAGCCGCCGCCACTGCCGGCCGCACCCAGGTGCAGCTGATCGCAGGCGCCATCGGCGCCATCGACGCACTGGCCGCCGCCCGCATCGGCGGGCTCGACAGCGTGCGCTACACGGGTCGCAAGCCCCCGCAGGCCTGGAAAGGCACGCCGGCCGAGCAGGGCCGCGACCTCGATGCGCTCACGCAAGAGACCGTGATCTTCGAAGGCAGCGCACGCGAGGCGGCGCAGCTCTATCCCAAGAACGCCAACGTTGCGGCCACCGTGTCGCTCGCGGGGCTGGGGCTCGACAAGACGCTCGTGCGGCTCGTCGCCGACCCGGCCATTGCCGAGAACGTGCACACGGTCGAAGCCGAGGGTGCCTTCGGCAGCTTCGAGCTGACCATGCGCAACAAGCCGCTCGCGGCCAACCCCAAGACCTCCGCGCTCACCGTGTACAGCGCGGTGCGCGCGCTGCGCAACCGGGCCGCGGCGCTCGCCATCTGAGTCATTTCCCATGATTTCTTCCGAACTTCTTCCGATCTGCATTGCCGGCGAATGGCGTCTGGGCGGCGGCGACGTGTACGAGAGCCTCTATCCCGCCACGAGCGAGCCGATCGCGCGCCTGAAGGCCGCGAGCCTGGCCGACGTCGAGGAGGCCATCGCGCGCGCCGACCACGCGTTTCGCACCAGCGGCTGGGCCCAGCGCCTGCCGCACGAGCGCGCCGCGGTGCTGCACCGCGTGGCGCAGCTGATCCGCGAAGAGGGCGAAAGCCTTGCGCAGAAGCAGCGCCTGGACAACGGCAAGCCGATCAACGAAACGCGCAACCTCGTGGCCAGCGCCGCGGGCACCTTCCAGTTCTTCGCGGCTGCGTTGGAGACGCTCGAAGAAACCATCACCCCTTCGCGCGGCGCCTTCGTCACGATGAGCGTGCACGAGCCCATGGGCGTGGTCGCCGCCATCACGCCGTGGAACTCTCCGATCGCGAGCGAAGCACAGAAGCTGGCGCCCGCGCTGGCGGCCGGCAACGCGGTGGTCGTGAAGCCCGCCGAGGTCACGCCGCTGATGGCGCTGGAGCTGGCGCGCATCTGCGAGCAGGCCGGCGTGCCCAAGGGCATCGTCAGCGTGCTGCCGGGAAAGGGCTCGGTCATCGGCGATGCGATCACGAAGCATCCGCTGGTCAAGCGCGTATCGTTCACCGGCGGCACCACCACCGGCAAGCACATTGCGCACATCGCGGCCGACAAGATGATGCCGGTGTCGCTGGAGCTGGGCGGCAAGTCGCCCACCATGGTGCTCGACGATGCGGACCTCGACCATGCGGTGAACGGCGTGCTCTACGGCATCTTCAGCTCGTCGGGCGAGTCGTGCATCGCGGGCTCGCGGCTTTTCGTGGCGCGCGGCATCTACGACGAGTTCCTCACGCGGCTGGCCGAAGGCGCCAATGCATTGCGCGTGGGCGATCCGGCCTCGGAGCGCACGCAGATGGGACCGCTCATCACCGCCAGGCACCGCGAGGGCATCGAGCGCTACGTGGAACTGGGCGTGTCCGAGGGCGGGCGCATCCGCACCGGGGGCGTGCGTCCCCATGGCGGTGCGTACGACAAGGGCTACTTCTACCGGCCGACCATCATCGAGGGCCTGGACAACAGCGCGCGCATCAGCCAGGAAGAGATCTTCGGCCCTGTGCTGGTCGCGATGCCCTTCGACGACGAGGAGTCGCTGGTCGCGCAGGCCAACGACAGCGTCTACGCGCTGGCCGCGGGTGTCTGGAGCCGCGACTTCAAGCGCGCCTGGAAGCTCGGCCGTGCGGTGCAGGCCGGCACGGTATGGGTCAACACCTACAAGCAGTTCTCGGTCTCCACGCCGTTCGGCGGCTGGCGCGACAGCGGCCTGGGCCGTGAAAAGGGCCGCGAAGGCATCTTCCAGTACATGGAGCAAAAGAGCATGTACTGGGGCACCAACGAACAACCTCTGCCCTGGGCACTGACATGAGCGTACTTGGCATCGACCAGATCACCTACGGGGCAGACGACCTGCCCACCTGCCGCCGTTTCTTCGAGGACTGGGGCCTTGCGCTGAAGTCGGAAGCGGCCGACGAGCTCGTCTTCGAATGCCTCAACGGCTGCAAGGTGGTCGTCGCTGCGTTGGACAAGGCGGACCTGCCGAGCGCGATGGAAGAGGGCCCGACGCTGCGCGAAGTGGTGTGGGGCGTGGAAAGCGAAACGGACCTCGACCGCTACGCCGCAGCCATCGCCCAGGACCCGGCCTTCTTCGATGGCACGGTCGAAGGCGCGCGCCGCATCGGCTGCATCGATCCCAACGGCCTCGCGGTGCGCCTGCAGGTCAGCCGCAAGCATGCGGTCGAGGTCGACTGCGGCGCCATGAACACCTGGAACGCCAAGCCGCGCATCAACCAGCCGGCACCGGTCTACGAACGTGCGACGCCGATCGAGGTCGGCCACGTGGTGTTCTTCGTGAGCGACGTGGCGGCCACCAGCGCGTTCTACGCACAGCGCTTCGGCTTCATTTCGTCCGACAGCTATCCGAACCGCGGCGCGTTCATGCGCTGTGCGCCGGAAGGCGGCCACCACGACCTGTTCCTGCTGCAGATCCCTTCGGGCAAGCGCGGGCTCAACCACGTGGCCTTCACAGTGCGCGACATCCACGAGGTATTCGGCGGCGGCCTGCACTTTTCACGCCGCGGCTGGGAAACGCAGCTGGGCCCGGGGCGGCATCCGGTGTCCTCCGCGTACTTCTGGTACTTCAAGAATCCGGCCGGCGGCCTGATCGAGTACTACGCGGACGAAGACCAGCTCACCGCCGACTGGCAGCCGCGCGAGTTCGAGCCGGGCCCGACGGTGTTCGCCGAATGGGCGGTCGACGGCGGCCTGGACGGCAACACGCGCCGCCAGAAGAACGCGGAAGGCCCGAAGGGCGCCTTCCTCACAGAAAAAAAGTGAACCCGATAACCATCACCATGCAACGACGCCTCTCCCTTTCCCTTGCGTTCGCCGCTCTGTCGGCCTTTGCCATCGCTTCGCCCGCGCATGCCCAGGGCGATGCGCAGAAGCAGCTCTCGAGCGACCGCTTCACCATCGTCTCGCCGTTCCCGCCCGGCGGCCCGGTCGACACGCTGGCGCGCGTGCTTTCCGAGGGGCTTGCCAAGCGCTATGGCCAGGCCGCGGTGGTCGAGAACCTGGTCGGCGCGGCCGGCAACATCGGCATCGACAAGGTCAAGCGCGCCAAGGGCGACGGCCACACGCTGCTCGTGGTCCCGGCGGGCAACCTCACGATCAACCCCACGCTGATGCCGAACTTCCCGTTCAACGTCGAGAAGGACTTCGTGCCCGTCACCATGCTGGCCAAGGCGCCCAACGTGCTGGTGGCCTCGCCGTCGTCGGGCATCAGGAGCGCGAAGGATCTGGTGGCGCAGGCCAAGGCCAAGCCCAACACGCTGTCGTATGCATCGCCGGGCGTGGGCAGCGGCCTGCACCTGGCGGGCGAACTGTTCAAGCAGCAGGCCGGCATCGACCTGCTGCACGTGCCCTACAAGGGAACCGCGCCCGCGCTCAACGACGTGCTCGGCGGCTCGGTGCCGCTGATGTTCAGCAACCTGCCGGCGACCATGCCTTTCATCAAGAACGGCAAGCTGGTGGCGCTGGGCGTGACCGAGGCCGCGCGCAGCCCCGCCGCGCCCGACATTCCCACGCTGGCGGAGCAGGGCATCCAGGGCGTGGCCGTGACCTCGTGGTATGGCCTGCTGGCACCCAAAGGCACGCCGCCCGCGGTGGTCGAGCAGCTCGCGAAGGACGCGGCCGAGATGCTGGCCCAGCCCGACGTGCGCGAGCGCCTCAAGGCGCAGGGCATGACCGACGCCGCCATGAAGCCGGCCGCCTTTGCCGCGCATATCCGCGACGAGACGGCCGTGTGGGCCAAGGTCATCAAGGCCCGCAACATCGTGGCCGAGTGAGCGCGGACCCGCGCGCCTGCCGCCATTCTTTTCCGCCCGATTCACATCCACCTCACCCCACGGAGGCACACCATGCAACAAGACCGCTACCTGCAACCGCACCAGGCGCGCCAGCGCCCCGCGACCACCTATGAAGACCTGCTGGGGGACGTGATCGAGCGTGCCTTTGCCGACGGCATCCACGACCTGCCCGGCCTCGTGCAGCGGCTCAACGACAGCGGCCTGGCCACCCCCGCGGGGCAGCCGTGGACCGAGGCGCTGTACCGCAAGGAAATGGCCACGCTGGCCGCCTGAGGAGCATCACACCATGACCATCGCCATCAACCCCGTTGCCGCAGACCCGGTCGACCACCTGCTCGAGATCGGACTGAAGGACCTCTGGTACCCGATCTGCCCCTCGCACTTCATCAGGGAGAACCCCGTCTCGCTGCGCCGCCTGGGCCGCAAGATCGCGCTGTGGCGCGACGGCGAAGGCGTGCTGCACGCGCTGGAAGACCGCTGCCCGCACCGCGGCGCGCCGCTGTCGCAGGGCGTCGTGCTGGGCGACCGGCTCTCGTGCCCCTACCACGGCGTGGAGGTGCGCCATGACGGCGTCGTCACGCGCGTGCCCGGCAGCCCGGGCTGCAAGCTCGAAGGCTCGCAGGCCACGCGGCACTTCCATGTGCAGGAGCGTGCGGGCGCCGTCTTCCTCTACAACGGGAAGAAATCGGTCGACGTGCCGCCGCCGCTGGTGCTGCCCGAGCAGCTCACGGACGATGCCGAGTATTCGAGCTTCCTTTGCTACACCGAATGGAAGGGCGACTACCGCTACGTGCTCGACAACGTGATGGACCCGATGCACGGCACCTACCTGCACAAGCAGTCGCATTCGATGGCCGAGGGCGATTCGACGGCCAAGTTCGGCATCCGCCAGACCGACACCGGCTTCGTCTTCGAGAAGGAAGGCCAGCGCAACGTCAACTTCGACTGGACCGAATGGGCCGACACCGGCATCCACTGGATGCGGCTGGAAATTCCGTACCCGAAGACCGGCGGCCCCGGCGGCAACTTCATCATCATCGGCGCCTTCTCTCCGATCGTGAAGGGCATGACGGCCACCTTCTTCTGGCGTGTGCGCAAGCTGCCGCCGGGCTGGGAGCGCGACACCTGGCGCTTCCTCTACAAGAACCGCCTCGAGGCGCGCCACTGGCACGTGCTCGAGCAGGACCGCGTGATGCTCGAAGAGATGGAGCCCGACGCCAACCAGCACGAGAACCTGTACCAGCACGACCTGGGCATCGTGCGCCTGCGCCGCCACATGCGCAACCTGGCGCAAGCACAGCTCGCGGAACCTGCCGCGGCCACGGCCTGATCCATAGAAAGCCTTGCCATGTCTTCCCCCACGCTGAACGCCCTGGTGCACACGATGCGCTACGAGGCCGACGGCATCGTCAGTGTCGAGTTCCGGCCGGCTTCGTCCGACACGGAGTTTCCCGCCTTCGAGGCCGGCTCCCACATCGACCTGCACCTGCCCAACGGGCTGGTGCGCAGCTACTCGCTGTGCAACCCGGCGAGCGACCGGCAGCGCTACGTGGTTGGCGTGCTCAACGACCGCAAGAGCCGCGGCGGCTCGCGCTACGTGCACCAGCAGCTGCGCGTGGGCATGACACTGCCGATCTCGGCGCCGCGCAACAACTTCAAGCTCGAAGAGGGCGCGGACCATTCGGTGCTGGTGGCAGGCGGCATCGGCGTGACGCCCATCTGGTGCATGCTGCAGCGGCTCGCGGCCCTGGGCAAGCCGGTGGAACTGGTCTACTGCGCGCGCGCGCGCAAGGAGGCCGCCTTCTGCGATGCGATCGAAGCCCTCGCGCGCGAGCGAGCGGTACCGATCACCTGGCACTTCGACGACGAGAAGGGCGCGCCGCCCGACCTGGCCGCGCTGCTGGCCGGCAAGGGCGCCGCGAGCCACTACTACTGCTGCGGTCCCACGCCGATGCTCGATGCCTTCGAGAAGAGCTGCGAGACGCTGGGCTATGCCAATGCCCACATCGAGCGCTTTGCCGCGGTGCACGTGGAGGCACCGAGCGCCACGCAGGGCTGCGTGGTCGAGTGCGCGAAGAGCGGCAGGAGCGTCGAGGTGCCGCCCGGCAAGTCGATCCTCGACAGCCTGATCGATGCCGGCCTGAACCCCGACCACAGCTGCAAGGAAGGCGTCTGCGGCGCTTGCGAAACAGCCGTGCTCGAAGGCGAGATCGACCACCACGACGGCATCCTCACCAAGATCGAACGCGCGTCCAACAAGACCATGATGATCTGCGTCTCTCGCTGCAAGGGCGAGCGGCTGGTGCTCGACATCTGAGATTCCCCCACCAAGCAAGAAAGCGAAGAGAGAGACATCCCATGAAAAAGTACGTGTTCGCGCTGGCTTCGGCCGGCGCGGCTGGCGCAGCGCTGGCCCAATCTTCCGTCACGCTGTTCGGCGTGGTCGACGCGGCCGTCACCCACACGCGCGGCAGCGGCGACGGATCGGCCCACAAGACGCAGCTGACCAACAGCGGCAACATGTTCAGCCGCATCGGCTTTCGCGGAACCGAGGACCTGGGCGGCGGCCTCTCGGCGGGCTTCTGGCTCGAGGCCGGCCTGCAGAACGACAGCGGCTCGGGCTTTCCCTCGAACACGAACAACCAGGCCAGCGGCAACGGCACGCCGGGCGTGCTGAGCTTCAACCGCCGCTCGACGCTGAGCCTCGCGGGCCCGTTCGGCGAAGTGCGCCTGGGCCGCGACTACGTACCGGCCTTCTGGAACACGGCGATCTTCGATCCGTTCGGAACCGGCGGCGGCATCGGCGCCAACCAGATCTATTTCTCGGGCCTTGGCGGCCTGCCCGCGCCCACCGGCACGCGCGCGTCGAACAGCATCGGCTACTTCCTGCCGGGCAACCTGGGCGGCTTCTACGGACAGGCCATGTACGCCATGGGCGAGAACGACTCGACCTCGGTGCTGCCGGGCACTCTGCGCTCGAACCGCCGCGACGGCAGCCACGTGGGCTTTCGCTTCGGCTACCTGCAGGGCGGCTTCAACATAGCGCTGGCCACCGGCAAGACGCGCTACGCGAGCGGCGACCTTCGCGTGACCAACCTCGGCGCTTCCTACACCTTCGGCCCCTCGCTGATGAGCCTGAAGCTCACGGGCGAGCTCTACACCGAGTCGAAGGGAAGCACCGACGGCAAGGGCGCGCTGATCGGCTTCCAGCTGCCGGTCGGCCCGGGCGAGATCAAGGGTTCGTATGCGCGCTACCGGCTCGAGCCTGCCGGTGCCGCAGTGAAGCCGACCACGTCGAAGTTCGCGATCGGCTACGTGCACAACCTCTCGAAGCGCACCGCGCTGTACGCCACCTTCGCGCGCATCGGCAACCGCAACGGCGCGGCACAAGCACTCGCAGGCGCCATCACCATGCCGAACCGCGCCTCCAGCGGCACGGAGTTCGGCATGCGCCACATCTTCTAGGGCCTGTTTGCACATTCGGTGTGGCTGTGGGGTCACACCGAATGCGTTCCGCTTTTCCGTTTGGTGCAGCGCGCGCCGCATGAAGAAAGAACCATCTTCGTAGTGCCTTGCGCGCGTGTGTTCGATGACTCCATTTGTCGTATGGCGCGCGAACATTTTGAGAGGGAAAAGTTCCGTGCTTCGTTGACGCTGTCATCTTCGATCAGCTAAAAATGTGCGCACTTCCAAGGAGGGAGAGCGCACGTGAAGCTACCCACAACAGCTACAAGAGAACTTGCCGTAGCGGCCGCCCCTTCAATCGCCGCCGCGGCGCATGAAGCCGCAGCGCCGGCGCGCTTGCGCTAAGCCCACCGCCCAGGCATCCAGCCCTGCCCGGCATTCCATCGCCCTCGCACTCGACGGGAATGGAACCCATCACTCCCCGCATCCTGGGACCGCCCGCATCGATTGCGCTGCGGTCCGATGCGGCGCATTCGCGCCGCGCCGGCTGAAAAAAAGGCATTGCCGTGTCGTGTTTCCTGGCGAACCTCTGGTTCGGCGGGAGGGCGCGGTGCTGCCCGTTCGATGTGTTGTTCATCCATTCCTGCGCGCGTCCGCGCACTGCCGGCTACCCGCCGGCGCAAGCGGGGCGGCGCTTGTTGTCCTTACCAAGAGGCGATCATCATGAAGAAACTTGCCAAGCCAGTCGTCGGCCATCTTGCCATCACCGCCGTGACCCTTGCCGTGCTCGCGGCATGCGGTGGCGGAGGGGGCGGCGGCGACGCTTCCCTGGGCGGCGCCGGGCTGAGCGCGTCCGCGCCCTCGCTCGACAGCCCTGCCTCGTCCCCGGCGCCCAACGACGGACCTGCGCTCGCGCCCGAGTCGTCGGTGGCTCAGGTCGACCGCTCCGTGAAGCCGATGGAGCTGCCCGACACCGTCTGGCCCATCAACTACAAGCTGTGGTTCAGGCCCGACGCGGCGCTGAAGACCTTCGTGGGACGCGGCGACGTGGAGATCGAGGTGCTCAAGCCGGTCGATGCCATCGTGGTTGCCGCGCACGACCTCAAGTTTGCGAATGGCCGCACCACCTTGCGCAAGCTGTCGAATCCTTCGGAGGTGATTGCGCTGGTGCCCACGCCGCAGACGCTGGGCGACTTCGTCCAGCTGCGGCGCAACGACGGACAGATCGCCAAGGGCAAGTACCTGCTGCACATGGAGTGGGACGGCAAGATCCAGTTCTCCGATGCGGAGTACTGCCCGCCCGACGAGATGGCGCGCAATCCGTTCTGCTCGGCCGCAACCGGCATCTTCAAGGTGGGACTTTCCACGCCCGAGGGCGTGAGCAGCGATGCGATCGTGACGCAGGGCGAAACCAACTTTGCGCGGCAGTGGTTCCCGGGCTGGGACGAGCCGGCCTTCCGCCACACCTTCGAGATCTCCGCCGAGGTGCCGGGCGACTGGCAGACCGTGTCGAACGCCGCGCAGAAGTCGGCCGTCAAGCTGCCCGACGGCTACCAGCAGGTGGCGTTCGAGAAGACGCCTTCGATGCCGATGTATCTCGCGTTCTTCGGGGGCGGCAAGTTCGACATTCTCTCGGACACCTTCAAGAACCCGCTCGACGGCAGCGAGATGCCGCTGCGCTGGTTCACGCCGCCGGGCCGCTCCACCTGGGCCACCTTTGCGATGGAGTGGACCAAGGTGGCGATGGACTACTACTACAACTACACCGGCATTCCACTGCCGTTCAAGAAGTTCGACACCGTGGCGGCCAACGACAGCTACGACAACAAGCCCAACACCGGCTTCGGCGGCATGGAGAACTGGGGTTCCATCTTCGAGTTTGCCGACCGCGTGCTGACCAAGCCGGGCGACACGCCCACGCTGTATTCGGTGACGGTGGTGACGCACGAGATCGCGCACCAGTGGTTCGGCGACCTCGTCACGCTCGACTGGTGGGACAACGTGTGGCTCAACGAATCGTTCGCGCGCTGGTTCGACCGCCGCACCACGATCAAATTCCACCCGAACTACTACAGCTTCTCCGACTATGTGCTGGACAAGCACGCCGTGATCGTGGCCGACCTGAAGGACACGGCGGTGCCGGTGCAGCGCAACCTCAACGACGCGGGTTCGTTCGGCTTCATCAGCCCGTCGATCTTCGTCTACAACAAGGGCAGCCATGTGCTGGAGATGGTGCAGAACTACATCGGCGAGGAGGCGATGCAGAAGGGCCTGCAGATCTACCTGAAGGACTATGCGTTCGGCAACGCCACGCCGTCGCGGCTGTGGACCTCCATCGAGAAGGCGAGCGGCGGCAAGAAGGTGGCGGACATCGGCGACAGCTTCATCCGCCAGACCGGCGTGCCGCTGCTGACGGTGGATGCGCAATGCGCGGGCGACCGCACCTACGTGTCGATCAGCCAGGAGTCGTTCCCGAACCAGAACGCCTATCCGGCCTCGGCATGGACCATTCCCGTGACGCTGGCCTACGGCGATGCGATGGAGCAGCGCAAGACTTTCGTCATGGCCACCAGCACCACGCAGCTGGATCTTCCAGGCTGCACCGCGGTGCTGGCCGGGCCCACGGGGCAGGACTACTACGTGAGCAACTACAGCACCCAGTCGTGGAGCGACCTGCTGGCCAAGGCGCAGAACTTTGCCGACAACAAGCCGCTCCTGCTCAACATCGAGCGCGACGCGTTCCGCCTGCTGTCGGTGGGGCGCATCACGCAGGGGCAGTACGACCAGATCAAGGGCGTTCTCAACCTGCCGACGACGCTGCTCGCGAAGACCGAGGCAAGCCAGCAGAAGATGATGGCGCAGGAGGCCGGTGGCAAGGAAGACTATCCGCACGCGCTGCGCTACCAGGGCAGCATGAAGCTGCGCGGCAACGAGAAGCGCTGAGGACGGAGCATCATGAAAAAGTCACTCAACTGCCTTGCGGCCGGGCTGTCGTCGCTGCTGTTGCTGGCCGGCTGCGGCCCGCGCGGCGAGCCCGAGGCGCAGCTGGTCGGCGTCTATGCCGTGAAGAAGAACGGCGCGTTGCGCGAACTGGTCAAGATCGAGCGCCAGGGCGGCCGCTACATCATGCGCGACAAGGTGCGCACTCCCGAGTGGAGCGAACCGAAGATGCAGATGCAGCCGGTGACGCGCGAGCGCTGGAACCGGATCACCACCGACAGCGAGAACACCGCCTTCGTCGGCGTGTCGAGCGACCAGCTCGCGATCTTCAAGGTGCCGCCGGGGTGGCAGAAGAACAGCTTCAAGACGGAGACCGGCTACTTCCTGTTCTATTCGCAGGGGCCGGTGGAAGCCCACAAGCTGTGATGCCCCGCTAGCGCCAGGACGAGGGCACGGGTCATTCGCAGCGTGCCCCGTGCACAGGGCATCGGGTGCTCCCCGCAGCGAAATCAAGGAGGAGGCCGCAGGCCGGGGGACATTCGCGGAGGGGAGTACCCGTTGGCCTGTGCACGCGCCCTGAAAAGCAGCGTCCTGAACTACAACGCAGGACTACTTGAACCCGGCGCCACGATCGCACCTTCAATGCGATGACGCTGAAGCGCGTCGGCGACAAAGCCACTCGCCTTCATCTCCTCGACAAAGGCAGACAGCAGCGCCTGCGCCTCGGAACCGCGGCTCGCGGGCGTGCCCATGGCCTGCTGGATCACCATGAAGCGGCCGGGCAGCACGTGCACACCCGGCTCGCGCCGTGCCTCGGCCTCGAGCAGTTGGCGAATGCCGGCGGCCACCTCGACCGCGCCTGAACGCAGCGCAGCCAACGCGGCGGCCGCGCCCTGGAGCCGGACGATCTCGGCCTGCTCGATCTCGCGCGTGAGGAACAGGTCGTAGGCGCTGCCCGCGCCGACCGAGATGCGGTGGCCCTTGGCATCGACCTGCGTGTTGTCGGTGAGCGGCGACGATTCGCGCACGAGGTAGCTGCCTTCGATCAGCACATAAGGCGCGGTGAACAGCAGCCCTTCGCTGCGCGCCGGATCGATCGCGAAGAAGCCGATGTCGGCCTTCTCGTTCCTTACCGCGTCGACCGAGGCCGCCGCCTTCTCGAACACCACGAGCTCGATGCCCACGCCAAGCCTGCGCGCGAACTCGCGCGCGAGATCGATCGACACGCCCACCGGTTCGCCGGTGGCCGCATCCTTGTTCGCGAGGATCGGATTGCCGAGGTTGATGGATGCGCGCAGCATGCCGCCGGGCGCGAAGGCGGAGACAAGGGCGGGGGCAACGGCTTGGTTCATGGCGTGCATCGTCCGGGAAAGATGATGGGCGCCAGTTTACTGAGCCGTTGTTTCAGCGCGCCGTCAGCGGCTCCAGCCCCGTCTTCGCAATGGTCGGCGCCGCTTCGGGCGAGTTGAGATAGCGGATCAGCTGGCGCGCCGCATCGGGCTGCCTGGACGCCGTGGCAATGCCCGCCGAGAACACCGTCACGCGCTGCACTTCCGCGGGCAGCGGCCCGATGTAGTCGATGCCCGCGATCGGCAGCAGCTCACTCACCTGCTGCAGCCCCAGCGCCGCGTCGCCGCGTGCCACCACGGTGCCCACGCGCTCGCTGAGGATGCGCTTGCTCTTGGGCAAGACCCGCTCCTCGATGCCGAGCTTCTTGAGCAGTTCGGTCTCGTAGTAGGTGCCGCTGGCGCTGGCCGAATAGGCGATGGACGGCGCCGCCAGCAAGGTGCGCTTGAGCGCATCGACCGTCGAGATGTCGGGCTTGGGCGCGCCCTTGCGCACCGCAAAGCCGATCGACGAGCGCACCAGGTCGACCTGGCTGCCCGGCACCACCTTGCCTTGGGCCACCAGCGCATCGAGCGCGGGCCGCGCGAGGATCACCACGTCGGCCGGCTCGTTGCGCGAGAGCCGGCTTGGAATGGAATCTTCGGCATTGCCCATGGAGGCGCCATACGCGGTCTTGACCGTGCGGCCGCTGCTGCGTTCGAAGCCGGGGCGCAGCTCGTTGTACGCGGCCGTGAAACCGCCCGAGGTCATCACGTGGATGTCGCCGGCCGCGGGCGGCCGGCTGCCGAGGCTGCCGCATGCGGCAAGAACGGACGCTGCGGCCAGCAGGCTGGCGCGGCGGGTCAGGCGGTTGAGCGAGAAGGGATGGGTCTTCATGGTGTTGTCTCCTGATGAATTTCCCTCGATCGTAGGCAGCGAGGCTGTCAATCCGCCTTCAGTGTTTTCGGGGTAAACACCAAGGCAGCGGTCCGGCTGGCAGAATTTGGGCGGGCGGCACTGCTGCTTTTCACACCCATGACCTACCTTCGCAGCGTGCTCTTCGAAAGCGGCTCCATCAGCTGCCAGCTGGCCACGCTGGAGACGGCCGAGCCCGGCTGGAGCCCGCCTTATCGCGTGCAGGGGCCTCGCCTGCTGCTGCCGCTGAGCCAGCGCTTCGAATGCCGGCTGGGTGCGGACGCCTTCGTCTGCGATCCCGCGGCTGCGCTGTGGCTGTCGCCCGATGGGCCCTACCAGTTGAAGCACCCGATGGCGGGCCAGCGGAGCGTGGTGCTCACGCTCGCCGAAGACCTGGCGCCAGCGGGCAGGGAGTACCTGCCGCTGGGCAGCCAGCTGCTGCTGCGCAGATGCCTGCAGGCGCATGCGTTGCAGGCGATCGATGCGCTCGAGGTGCAGGAGCACCTGGCCGGCCTGGTCCAGAGCGTGCGGCCGGCCGGTCGGCCGGCACCGCCCAGGGTCCACCGCGCGGTCGAGCGCGCCCGCGACTACATCGCCGCGGCGCCGGAGCGCAGGGACACGCTCGACGAGATCGCGAAGGCGGTCCACTGCTCGGCATTCCACCTGGCGCGCCGCTTCCGCATGCACACGGGAACGAGCCTGCATGGCCTGCGCAACCAGCTGCGCATGACGCTCGCGCTCGATCGCCTGCGCGAAGGCGAGCGCAGCATCAGCGCGCTTGCGGCGGACCTGGGCTTTGCAAGCCATGCGCACTTCACGGTGGCCTTCCGGCGCGCTTTTGGCATGGCGCCGAGCCAGATGCGCACGAATCTGGAAGCGCGCCACCTGCATTGACCGAACACTGCGGGCTTCGCATTCAACGGAGCCTGCAGATGACGGTCAATGTGCGCCTTTCAGCCGGCCTGGCCGCCGGCGTGGCCTCGGCGCTGATCGCGGGCATCTGGCAGGTGGCCACGCGCCACTCGACTACCAGCACGATCGCTCCGCCCGACCTGGCGATCCTGCGCTACGGCATACCGGCGATCGTGCTCCTGCCTGTGTGGCTGCGCGTGGGCCTGTTGCCTCGCGGGGTGCCCTTCAGGTGGCTGATCGGAATGGTGCTTGGCGCCGGGCTGCCTTTCGGGCTGGTAGCGATGACCGGCACAAGGTTCGCTCCTTCGGCGCACATGGGTGTCTTCATGGCGGGCGCATGCCCGCTCTTTGCCGCGGGCCTGGCCTGGATGTTCTGGCGCGAACGCCCGGACCGCGCGCGGGCGCTCGGGTTGGTGTTCCTTGCTGCCGGCATCGGCATCCTGGGGGCGGGCAGCTTTCGCGGCGTCGATGCGGGCGCCTGGCGCGGCGATCTGCTCTTTCTCCTCGCGGCCGCGCTGTGGGCCGGCTTCACGCTGTCGTTCAGGCGCGCGGGACTTGGCGCATGGCAGGGCGCGGCGGTCATCAGCGCATGGTCGGCGATCCTGCTCGTGCCATGGCTGCTGTGGCGGGGCGGAACGGGCCTCGTCGATGCGCCGCTGCGAGACGTGCTGTGGCAGGCGTTGATGCAGGGCGCGGTCGCGGGCTTGCTGGGGCTGTGGATCTTCGGCGCGGCCGTCGCGCGTCTTGGCGCGTCGCAGGCGGCCGCGTTCGGAGGGCTGGCACCCGTTTTCTCCGCAGTGGGCGGATGGTGGTGGCTGGCCGAGCCCGTCACGGGCGTCGACCGGATCGCCATTGCCAGCGCCGTGATCGGCGTGACGCTGGCCAGCGGTGCCTGCACGCGCGGTGTGCGCGTGGAATCAACCGCGGGGTAGATCGAACTCGCGCAGCATCACCGGCTCGATCGAGCCCTGCGCCACCCGTCGGCGCACGGCCGCTTCGAGCTGGTCCGCGTACTGCGCGTAGATTTCCAGCGGGTCGTCGCCCTGCGCACCGGGGCGGAAGCGATAGCGCAGGACGTCCTTGCTGATGCTCGCGCCCATGTGTTGGCCATCGATGAGCACCCAGAAGCGGACCGTGCCGGAGGCCTCGTGGAAGAAGGGTGGATCGACGGGGTCCGTCCCGGAAAGAGGCTGTTCAGACATGGAATGTGTTCCGGTAGGAGGAGCCTCAGGATACGCTTCATCGAGTACCCCTTCTCTCCGGCGCCCGGGCAGTGGCTGTTGGCCCTGGCTCCTGTTGTCCTACACAGGCGCATACTCCGTCCAGCATGCGCCTGAGCCAATTCATCAAAGACAACATCGAACCCATCCTCGTCGAGTGGGAATCCTTTGCACGAACGATGATCCCGCCGGCGGAGACCATGTCCGTTGTCGAGCTGCGGGACCATGCGCATGAAATCCTGCTGGCCATTGCCGGCGAAATGGAATCGGCCCAGTCGGAAAAGGAGCGCGAGGCAAAGTCCAAGGGACTCGCGCTGCCGTTCCTCAAGGAGACTTTTGCCGCCGAACATGGAGGCCTGCGCCAGCGGGTGGGCTTCGACCTCTCCCAGTTGGGCGCCGAATACCGCGCGCTGCGGGCCACGGTCCTTCGTTTGTGGATGGGGCAGGTCGGCACGGTCGATGCCGTGGTCCTGGAAGAAGTGATGCGCTTCAACGAAGGCATCGACCAGGGCCTTGCCGAGGCCATGGCCACCTATTCGGACCATGTGGCCAATTCCAGGGACACCTTCCTGGCCGTGCTGGGACACGACCTGCGAAACCCGTTGAGCGCGCTCAGCTCCTGCATTCATCTTCTCGAGCTGGCAGGCGATGCCAAGCCCAAGGAGCGCACGCTCCAGATCGCCAGGCGAAGTATTGCGTCGATCAACGACATGGTCACCGACCTGCTCGAGTACACGCGCACCCGGCTCGGCCGCGGCATCGAGGTGGTTCCGCAGGAAGGCGACCTGAGCGCCCTGTGCCAGGAGGCGTTCGACGAGGTTTGCGCGGCCTATCCCAAGCGGGAGCTCGTCGCCGAGCTTCCGGCCGATGTGGTGCTGATGTTCGATGCGCCCAGAATGCGCCAGGTCCTCACCAACCTGCTGAGCAACGCTGTGCAGCATGGAGACCCCGTCCATCCCGTGGCGCTGGCGATCCGGGACGAGGGGGTGCACGTGACCCTGATCGTCAAGAACCAGGGAAGGCCGATTCCTCCCGATTCGATGCAGGTCATCTTCAACCCGCTGGTGCAGGTTGCGACACGCGAATCGGCGCCGCACGAGCGGCCCGCCACGAGCCTGGGCCTCGGCCTCTACATCGCGCGGGAGATCGTGACGGGGCACGGCGGCACCATCACGGTGACCTCGTCCGCGGCGGAAGGCACGGCATTCACCGTTCATCTGCCCCGCAGCGGCAAGTAGGCGACCCAGCCCGGCGGGTGATGCCGGTGCCCGCGTGCATGGGCAACAATCAGCCGCATGAAGCTCGTTTTCATCTACGGCCCGGTCGCCTCGGGCAAGCTGACCATTGCAAGGGAATTGGGGCGCCTCACCGGTCTTGCGGTTTTCCACAACCACCTCGTCGTCGATGCGGTGGCCTCGGTGTTTCCGTTCGGCACGCAGCAGTTCGTGCAGCTGCGCGAGAGGATGTGGCTCGACATGATGCGCGAAGCTGCGCAGGCGAAGCGCTCGCTGATCTTCACCTTCGCGCCTGAACCATCGGTGGCAGAAGGCTTCCCGCAGCGGGCCGTTGCCGCGGTGGAAGCCGCGGGCGGCAGCACGGACTTCGTGCAATTGCGCGTTCCGGTGGCCGAGCAGGAACAGCGGCTGGTGGCGCCGGGCCGGGCCGAGTTCGGAAAGCTTCGGTCGCTGGAGCTGTTGCGGCAGATGCAGGCGCAGTTCACCGCGTCCGAACGCGACATGCCGCAGGCGCAGGTCGTTGTCGATACCTCGGCGGTGCAGCCGCCGGCCGCTGCGCGCGCCATTGCCGACGCGCTGGGATTGCCGGCGATCTAGCGAAGCCGCGAAGCCAGGCGCCGCGCAGCTATCCATTGCATAGCGCCGGCGACTGGACCGGCCCGCCATGAAGACTTTGGACTACAAGCCGGATTTCCGGCCGCGTCTAGCTTGGCCTTGTCGAAACATCAACAAGGAGATTTCGATGAAGCTGACACAACGTATTGCACCGACCCTGGTGGCGGTTCTCATGGGCGCCTGCATGGCCCCGCTCGCATTGGCTGCGGGTGGCGGTGCCGGCGGTGGTGGTGGGGGCGGGGGCGGGGGCGGCAGCAGTGCCGGCTCTGGCGTGGGTGCGGGCGCAGGCGGCAGCGGCGCGGGCGCGGCCAGCGGCTCCAATGCCTCGGACAACGCAGCCACTCCGGCGACACCCGCCACGCCGGCAACACCAGCCACGGCCACTTCGCCCGCGACGCCAGCAACACCTGCGACACCGGCAACGCCATCGCCGCAGTCTTCTTCCTCCACATCGTCCTCGATGTCTGCCACGCCCGCGACGCCGGCCGTGCCGGGCTCCAAGGCCGACGGCACCACGACGACGCCTGCGGTGCCTGCAACGCCGGCAACGAAGAGATAGGGAACGGGCGAGCTGCCCGCTGAGGCTCGATCAGGCCAGTTGGCCGCTGGCCAGTGCCGCCGCGGCAGCGCGCGTCTCGACGCCCAGCTTCTCGAAGATGTGCTCGAGGTGCTTGTTGACCGTGCGCGGGCTGGTGCCGAGGATCTCGCCGATGTCGCGGTTGGTCTTGCCCTTGGCAAGCCATGAGAGCACCTCGGTCTCGCGCGGCGTGAGTGCCGCTTCGGCCAGCCGCGCCGACGGCGTGCCCGCGGCCCCTTCGCGCTGCGCCGCGAACAGCAGCATGGTCTCGCCGAGCGCTGCGGCGCCGAGGTTGCGCACCGAAATGCGTGCGCCTGCCGCCGTGGCCACTGCAATGGCCGCGCCGGGCGCAAGCGCGGGTTCGAGCGAGGCGGGCAGCAACCCGGCCGCCGGCGGCGCATCGAGCGCCTGAAGCCACAGCGCGGCTTGCGGCGAGCGCCATGCGATGCGCCCGCGCGCATCGACGAAGACCACGCCCATGCCGGCCACGTCGACCGCGTCGCGCGCCATGCGCGTGATGCGTGCGTTGCGCGTGTGCGTGTGCAGCCGCGCGAGCACCTCCTGCGCGCGGATCGGCTTCACCACGTAGTCGACGCCACCGCATTCGAAGCCCTCGACCACGTGCGCGGTTTCCGAAAGGCCGGTCATGAACAGCACCGGAATGTGCGCGAGCGCCGCATTGGCCTTGATGCGCCGGCAGGTCTCGAAGCCCGACAGGCCGGGCATCAGGCCGTCGAGCAGGATCGCGTCGGGCACCACCAGTTCGAGGCGCTGCAGCGCAGCCTCGCCGTCGGCCGCGACCAGCACGGTGTAGCCGCTGGATTCGAGCGTGTCGCACAGCATGCCGAGGCTGCTGGGGGCGTCGTCCACCACCAGCACCACGGGGCGTTCGGTTTCATCAGGGGGCGAGAGTGTCTGCATCTTGTTCTGCGAGTGCCTTGCGGAGCTTGTCGAGTTCGAATCGGGTGACCATGCCGCGCAGCCAGGTGCAGGTGGCCGCAGCCGGCGGGGACGCGGCGGCGAGGCGGTCGAGCACCTGGTGCAGGCCGCGCATGTGGCCCATCTGCACCAGCCGCATCAGCTCGGCGCGGTCGTCTTCCGAGAGCGCGAGCTGCACCGGCCGCGGCGCCGTGTCGACGGTGGGCGGCATCGCGTCGTTCGACGCCAGCCATTCGAGGCCGAGGTGGCGCTCCAGCGTGGCGATCAGCTGCGACTCGATGACCGGCTTGCCCACGAAGGCCTGGCAGCCCGCGGCGCGCAGCAGCTCGCCCTGGTTCTCGAACATGTTGGCCGAGACGATGATGATCGGCAGGCGGTCGAAGCCCGAGGCGCGCACCAGCGCCGCGGTCTGCCAGCCGTCCATGTCGTCCATGGTGAGGTCCAGCAGGATGGCGGAAGGCAGGTTTTCGCGCAGGCTGTCGAGGCACTCGGTGCCGCTCGCGGCCTCGCGCACTTCGAAGCCCAGCGGCACGAGCATGCCGGCGAGCATCTGGCGCTGCACCGGCTGGTCGTCGACCACCAGCAGCGTGCGGCGTGCGCCGATGTAGCCCGACACCGGCCGGCGTGTCTCTGCCTGCGGGCCGGGGTCGGCCACTTCGCGCAGGTACACCCGCACGCTGAAGGTGCTGCCCGCGGGCGACGTGGCGGCCAGCGCCAGCTCGCCGCCCATCAGCGATGTGAGCAGGCCCGTGATGGTGAGGCCCAGGCCCGTGCCGGGCTCGCCGCGCCGGCGCCCGGCGGCCCCGCGCTCGAAAGGAAGAAAGATGCGCTGGTGGTCCTGCGGCGCCACGCCGATGCCGGTGTCGACCACGTCGAAGCGCAGCACCTCGCGCCGCGCATCCACGTGCAGCGTGACCGTGCCGCTGTCGGTGAAGCGCACCGCGTTGGCCAGCAGATTGATGAGGATCTGGCGCAGCCGCTTGGCATCGGCATGCACCCATGGCGGCAGCCGGCCGCTGTGGGTGTACACGAAGGCAAGGCCCTTGTTCTCGGCCTGCGGCCGCACCATGTGCACCACCTCGTCCAGAAAGGCGGGCAGCGCGAGCGGCGCGGGCTCCAGCTGCAGGCGGCCGGCCTCGATGCGCGCCAGGTCTAGCAGGCCGTCGATCAGCCCGAGCATGTGCTCGCCGCTGCGCTGGATGGTCTGCACCGCTTCGCGCGGCGGCGCCACGGCCTCGCCCTTGAGCAGGATCTGCGAGTAGCCCAGAATGCTGTTGAGCGGCGTGCGCAGTTCGTGCGTCATGCCGGCCACGTAGCGGGTCTTGGCCTGGTTGGCCGCCTCGGCGGCCTCCTTCGCGGTCTGCAGCGCGGCGTCGGTGCGCTGGTGCGCCTCGATCTCGACGGTGAGCAGGTGGTTGTGGCGGTTCGATTCCTCCTGCGCCATCTGCCGGCTCTCGCTGCCCAGCACGATCCACCAGGCGGCCACCGCCGCCACCAGCGACAGCAGCGCGAACACCTTGAGGAAGGCGCTGCGCAGAGCCGGGTCCACCGCATCGGCGCCCACGATGGCCTCCTGCGCATACACCACGCCCATCACCGTGGCCAGCAGCGCCACCAGCGAAGTGGCCACCATCAGGTAGTGCGCCACGCGAAAATTGAGCCGGCCCGACAGCGCGGGTGGCAGCAGCGCCTGGAGCCAGCCGCTCATCTGCTCGGCCGCGCGGGAGTCGGTCTTGCAGCGGTCGTGGCAGCGCGATTCGAGCGTGCAGCACAGCGAGCAGATCGGCGCGCTGTAGGCCGGGCAGTGCGCCATGTCCTCGGACTCGAAGCTGTTGTCGCACACCGAGCATTTCACGATCTGCCCGGGCGTCCAGCGGCGGATGTCGCTGCGCGCGAGGTAGTAGCGCCCGCGCGTGCGCCAGGCCAGCAGCGGCGAGACCACCAGCGCCGTTGCCAGCGCGATGAAGGGCGAGAACGCGCGCGCCCACTGGCCCAGCAGGCCGGAGTACGCCAGCATGGCGAGCGCGGCCGCCACCAGCATCGCACCCAGGCCGATCGGATTGATGTCGTACAGGTGCGCGCGCTTGAACTCGATGGTGCGCGGGCTCCAGCCCAGCGGCTTGTTGATGACCAGGTCGGCCACCAGCGCGCCGACCCAGGCGATGGCGATGTTGCTGTAGAAGCCCAGCACGTGCTCGAGCGCCGCGAACACGCCCAGCGTCATCAGCAGGATCGCGATCACCACGTTGAACACCAGCCACACCACGCGCCCCGGGTGGCTGTGCGTGAGCCGCGCGAAGAAGTTCGACCACGCCAGCGAGCCCGCATAGGCGTTGGTGAGATTGATCTTCATCTGCGAGACGACCACGAACAGCGTGGTGATCGCCAGCACCCAGGCCGGATCGCGCAGCACGTACGAAAAGCCCGTGAGGTACATCAGCGTGGGCTCGACCGCGTGTCTCGCCGGAATCTCGTGCTGGAGCGCCAGAAAGGCCAGGAAGGCGCCGCCCATCATCTTGAGCATGCCCGGCACGATCCAGCCCGGCCCCGCCACCAGCACCGCGGCCCACCAGCGGCCCCGGTTGGCGGCCGTCTTCTCGGGCAGGAAGCGCAGGTAGTCGACCTGCTCGCCGATCTGCACCACCAGCGAGAAGGCCACCGTGGCGGCGGCGCCGAACATCAGCGGATCGAAGCTGCTGCTGTCGGAGCTTCGGCCCACCAGGCCGGTGAAGTCGGCATACAGCTCGGGCTTCTTCACCAGCACCGCGATGAAGGGGCACACGAACAGCACGATCCAGATCGGCTGCGTCCACAGCTGCAGGCCCGAGATGAGCGTGATGCCACGCATCACCAGCGGCACGATCACGATCGACGACAGCAGGTAGAGCAGTGGCAGTGGCCAGTCGAGGTACAGCTGCAGCGCCAGCGCGAGGATGGCCGCCTCCAGCGCGAAGAAGATGAAGGTGAAGCTCGCGTAGATCAGCGAGGTGAGGGTGGAGCCCAGGTAGCCGAAGCCCGCGCCGCGCGTGAGCAGGTCCATGTCCACGCCATGCCGGGCCGCGTAGTAGGAGATCGGCAGGCCGGTGAGGAAGGTGATGAGCCCCACCACCAGAATGGCCCACAGCGCATTCGAGAAGCCGTAGCTCAGCGCAATGGCGCCGCCGATGGCCTCCAGCGCCAGGAACGAGGTGGCGCCGAAGGCCGCGTTGGCGACGCGGAACTCCGACCACTTGCGAAAGCTGCGCGGCGTGTAGCGCAGCGCGTAGTCTTCCAGCGTTTCGTTCGCGACCCACGCGTTGTAGTCGCGGCGGATGCGGAAGATCTTCTGGCCGGTGACGGGTTGCATGGTGGGGTCTGGCGGCGAGGGCGGCGGTGGCATGGCAGGCAGACACAGCAAGAAGCGCTCCCTGCGTGCGGCCCGCATGTGCACGGCTTGCGAGTCTGGCTGCTGCAGGCGTCCTGGCCGCTACGTTGAATGACGTATTCGCGCCGGCACAACTGATTTCTAAAGTACCAGCCATGGTGCTCGGGCACCGTCCGATGCACTGCGATGGTGCGCGGCTCACCCTTCCAACAACCTGCCTGGAGTTTCCCGATGTCGCGTGATTCAGAAGATCTTTCCCTCGATGCCCTGGCATTGCGCCGCCGCCGTTTGCTGCAGGGCGCCGCCGCGCTGCCCGTGATGGGCCTCTCCGGCCTGAGCTTCGGCCAGTCGCAGTTCCCCACGGCCAAGGTCAACACCACCAAGCTCGCGGTGACCGACACCGAAGTGACGGTGGGCCAGCTGCACTCCTCCTCCGGCACCATGGCCATTTCGGAGACCGGCTCGATCCAGGCCGAGCAGCTCGCGATCGACCAGATCAACGCGATGGGCGGCATCCTCGGGCGCAAGATCAAGGTCATCAAGGAAGACGGCGCCTCCGACTGGCCGACCTTTGCCGAGAAGTCGAAGAAGCTGCTGGTCAACGACCATTGCGCCGCGGTCTTCGGCTGCTGGACCAGCGCCTCGCGCAAGGCCGTGCTGCCGGTGTTCGAGAAGGAGAACGGCCTCCTGTACTACCCGACCTTCTACGAAGGCCTGGAGCAGAGCAAGAACGTGATCTACACGGGCCAGGAAGCCACGCAGCAGATCATCTGGGGCCTGGACTGGGGCGCGAAGGAGAAGAAGGCCAAGACCTTCTTCCTGGTGGGCTCCGACTACATCTGGCCGCGCACCTCGATGAAGATCGCGCGCAAGCACATCGAGAACTTCCAGAAGGGTTCGGTCAAGGGCGAGGAGTACTACCCGCTGGGCCACACCAACTTCAACTCGCTGATCAACAAGATCAAGGTGGCCAAGCCCGACTGCATCTTCGCGGCCGTGGTGGGCGGCTCGAACGTGGCCTTCTACAAGCAGCTCAAGGCCGCGGGCATCACGGGCGACAAGCAGTTCCTGCTGACGCTGGCCGTCACTGAAGACGAGATGACCGGCGTGGGCGGCGAGAACTTTGCGGGTTTCTATTCGTCGATGAAGTACTTCCAGTCGCTCGACAACGAGAACAACAAGAAGTTCGTGGCCGCCTTCAAGGCCAAGTACGGCAAGGACGCGGTGATCGGCGACGTCACGCAGGCCGGCTACCTCGGCCCGTGGCTCTGGAAGGCGGCGGTGGAGAAGGCCGGCAGCTTCGACGTGGACAAGGTGGTGGCCGGCTCGCCGGGCATCGAGCTGAAGACCGCGCCTGAAGGTTACGTGAAGCTGGATGCGAACCACCACCTGTGGAGCAAGGCGCGCATCGGGCAGGGCCAGTTGGACGGGACGTTCAAGGTGGTGGCGGAGTCGAGCGAATTGATCAAACCGGATCCGTTCCCCAAAGGCTACCAATAACCCTGTCTTGCTCCCTCCCCTTCCGGGGGAGGGCTGGGGTGGGGGCTCGGCGGCGGTTGACGACGCGCTGTGCCTGCAAGTGCCGCCGAGCCCCCATCCCCGCCTTCCCCAGAGGGGGAAGGAGCCAACCCCAACATCCAAATCCGGAATCCGTGCCATGACTCTGTCGGACATGATGAACATCGGCCTCATGCAGGGCTTCGCGGGGCTGAGCCTGTTCGCGGTGCTGCTGCTGATGGGCCTCGGGCTCGCGATCATCTTCGGCCAGATGGGCGTGATCAACATGGCGCATGGCGAGTTCATGACCATCGGCGCCTATTCGATCTACCTGGCCGCGCGCGTCACCGAAAGCCTCGCGCCCGCGTTCATGCCGTACTACTTTCCGATCGCGATCGGCCTGGCCTTCGTGTTCGCATTCATCGTCGGCTGGATCGTGGAGTGGGTGCTGATCCGCCATCTCTACAAGCGTCCGCTCGACACGCTGCTCGCCACCTGGGGCGTGAGCCTGGGCCTGCAGCAGATCTTTCGCACCTTCATCGGCCCGAAGGAAGTGAGCCCCACGCTGCCCGAGTGGCTCATGGGCTCGTGGACCCCGCATGAAGGCCTGGACATTCCGATCAACGGCCTGTTCGTGCTGGCGCTCACCGCGCTGGTCACCGGCGGCGTGCTGGTCGCGCTGCACAGGAGCCGCTGGGGCCTGCGCGTGCGCGCCACCGTGGCCAACCGCACCATGGCCAACGCCACCGGCATCGACACCATGAAGACCGACCGCCTGACCTTCGCGATCGGCTGCGGCATTGCCGGCGTGGCGGGCGCGGCCTTCACCACCATCGGCTCGACCGGGCCGACCTCGGGCTCGCTCTACATCGTCGACGCCTTCCTGGTCGTCACCTTCGGCGGCGCCGCCAGCCTGCTGGGCACCGTGGTCTCGGCCTTCGGCATTGCGCAGACCCAGTCGATTTCGGAGTTCTTCATGACCGGCTCGATGGCCAAGGTGCTGACGCTCTCGCTCATCGTGCTGATTCTGATGATGCGTCCGCAAGGGCTCTTCGCCGTCAAGGTCCGCCGCTGATGAATCCGAACCCTTCCTGGAGAACGTTCCGATGATGAATTTCATCAAGGCCTCGATCCTGCGCTACCAGCTCGGCAGCCTCCTGCTGCTGGTGCTGCTGCTGGCGGTCGTGCTGCCGCTGTCGCTCGACATCTTCCGCCTCAACCTCGTGGGCAAGTACCTCAGCTATGCCTTCGTGGCCGTGGGCCTCGTCATGGTGTGGGGCTACGGCGGCGTGCTGAGCCTGGGGCAGGGCGTGTTCTTCGGCATCGGCGGCTATGCGATGGCGATGTTCCTCAAGCTCGAAGCCTCCGACCCCGTCACGACAAAGATCCAGTCGACGCCCGGTATTCCGGACTTCATGGACTGGAACCAGATCACCGAGCTGCCCGCGCTGTGGCTGCCGTTCAAGAGCCTGCCGCTGAGCCTGGCGCTGGTGGTGCTGGCGCCGATGGCGCTGGCCTGGCTGGTGAGCTTTGCGATGTTCAAGCGCCGCGTGGGCGGCGTGTACTTTGCGATCATCACGCAGGCGGTGGCGCTGATCTGCACCGTGCTCATCATCGGCCAGCAGGGCTACACGGGCGGCGTCAACGGCATGACCGACCTGAAGACGATGCTGGGCTGGGACACGCGCACCGATGGCGCCAAGTACGTTCTCTACTATGTTTGCGTCGGCCTGCTGATCTGCAGCATCGTGCTGTGCCGCTGGATCCAGACCAGCAAGCTCGGCACGCTGCTGCTCGCCATGCGCGACAAGGAAGACCGCGTGCGCTTCTCGGGTTACGACGTGTCGAACTTCAAGGTTTTCATCTTCTGCCTTGCGGCCGGCCTTTCGGGCATTGGCGGTGCGATGTTCGCGCTGCAGGTGGGCTTCATGTCGCCGAGCTTCGTGGGCATCGTGCCGTCGATCGAGATGGTGATTTTCTGCGCCGTGGGCGGCCGCATGAGCCTGGTGGGCGCGGTGTACGGCGCGCTGCTGGTGAATGCGGGCAAGACGCTGTTCTCGGAGAGCTTTCCGGACCTGTGGCTGTTCCTGATGGCCGGCCTCTTCATCGGCGTGACCATGGCCTTCCCGATGGGGCTTGCGGGCCTGTGGGATGAAAAGATCCGGCCATGGTGGAAGGAGCGCCGCAAGGCGCTGCGCGAAGCCGCGGTACAGCCACCGGCCTCCACGCCGCTGCCGCCCGCCGCACCGGCATCGGCTGCGGCGCCCGAACCCCAACTGCCCGACGGTGTCGGCAGCCAGCGCGCCTGAAGAACACCGGAGCCACCACCTCATGAGCAACACCGACTTCGCGCTGGCCGTGGAAGACCTTAGCGTCTCGTTCGACGGCTTCAAGGCCATCGACGACCTCACGCTCTACATCGACAAAAATGAGCTGCGCGTGATCATCGGCCCCAACGGCGCGGGCAAGACCACGCTGCTCGACCTGATCTGCGGCAAGACGAAGGCAAGCGCCGGCAGCATCAAGTTCAAGAACACCGAGCTCACGAAGATGGCCGAGCACAAGCGCGTGCGGCTGGGCATCGGCCGCAAGTTCCAGACGCCGTCGATCTACGAGAACCTGAGCGTGTTCCAGAACCTGGAGGTGTCGTTCCCCAAGGGCCGCTCGGTGCTCGGCGCGTTGGCGTTCAAGTGCGACGACGAGGTCAAGGCCAAGGTACAGGCGGTGGCCGAAGACATCGGCCTGGCCGACAGGCTGCGTACCGAGGCGGGCCTGTTGAGCCATGGCCAGAAGCAATGGCTGGAGATCGGCATGCTGCTGATGCAGGAGCCCGAGCTGCTGATGCTCGACGAGCCCATTGCCGGCATGAGCGCACGTGAACGCGAACTCACGGCCGAGCTGCTCAAGCGCATCTGCCAGAACCGCGCGGTGATCGTCATCGAGCACGACATGGCGTTCGTGAAGCAGATCGCGCACAAGGTCACGGTGATGCACCAAGGAAAGATCCTGGCCGAGGGGCCGATGGAGAAGGTGCAGGCGGATCCGAAGGTCATCGATGTTTATCTGGGGCACTGATGACTTGCTGTTCGATTCATCGCGTCGTGGTTGAAGTGCACTCTTCAGGGCGCGCTCCCGCCGACGGGGTACACGGCGAAGCGAATGTCCCCCGCCCTTCGGGCTCCTCCTTTATTTCGCTGCGCAAGGCACCCCATCGACGTGATCGTCATGCGCAGCGGTCGTTGATCGGCCAGCACCACAGCCGCGCCCATCGTGCACAGGGCATCGGGTGCTTCCCGCAGCGAAATCAAGGAGGAGGGCGAAGCCCGGGGGACATTCGCGGAGGGAAGTACCCGGTGGCCTGTGCACACGCCCTGAACACGAGCATCAAAGGAGCCACCCAATGAGCAACATCATGCTGAAGGTAGAAGACCTGCACGTAGCCTACGGCCAGAGCGAGGCCCTGCATGGCATCTCCTTCGACGGGCATGCCAACGAAACAATCGCCATCATGGGCCGCAACGGCATGGGCAAGACCACGCTGTTCAAGAGTCTCATGGGCGTGCTGCCGCTGAAGAGTGGGCGCATCGAGGTGGCGGGACAGGACGTGTCGCGCGACGAGAGCTTCAGACGCGTCGCCAAGGGCATTGCCTACGTGCCGCAGGGCCGCATGATCTTTCCGACCCTCACGGTCGAAGAGAACATCCAGACCGGCCTGGAGAACTCGAAGACGAAGCGCATTCCCGAAGAGATCTACGCGCTGTTCCCCGTGCTCTGGGACATGAAGCGCCGCAAGGGCGGCAACCTCTCCGGCGGCCAGCAGCAGCAGCTCGCCATTGCGCGCGCCCTCGTCACCGACCCTAAGGTGCTGCTGCTCGACGAGCCCACCGAAGGAATCCAGCCTTCGATCATCAAGGACATCGCCAAGGCGCTCAACGAGATCCGCAAGCTGCGCGGCATCACCATCGTCGTGTCCGAGCAGGTGCTGAGCTTCGCGCTCGACGTCGCCGACCGGCTCTTCGTGATCGAAGGCGGCCGGCTCGTGCACGAAACGGCGCGCGACAAGACCGATGTCGATCACATCAAAGCCTATCTCTCCGTTTAACCACAACCCAACCAGGAGCCACTGCAAATGACGGACACGCTGATCAAGGTCGACCTGACCAAGCCGCCCACCGAGAACGAGATGATCCACAACCGCTGGCATCCGGACATTCCGATGGCCTGCTGGGTCAACCCGGGCGACGACTTCATCCTCGAGACCTTCGACTGGACCGGCGGCTTCATCAAGAACAACGACAGCGCCGACGACGTGCGCGACATCGACCTGAGCACCGTGCACTACCTCTCGGGCCCCGTGGGCGTGAAGGGCGCCGAGCCTGGCGACCTGCTGGTGGTCGACCTGCTCGACATCGGCGCCAAGCAGGACAGCCTCTGGGGCTTCAACGGCTTCTTCTCGAAGAAGAACGGCGGCGGCTTCCTGACCGACCACTTCCCCGAAGCGCAGAAATCCATCTGGGACTTCAAGGGCATGTTCACCAGCTCGCGCCACGTGCCGGGCGTGAACTTCGCGGGCCTGATCCACCCCGGCCTGATCGGCTGCCTGCCCGACAAGCCGATGCTCGACATGTGGAACGAGCGCGAGGGCAAGCTCATCGCCACCGACCCGGACCGCGTGCCCGGCCTGGCCAATCCGCCGTTCGCCGGCACCGCCCACATGGGCAAGATGACCGGCGAGGCGCGCGCCAGGGCGGCGGCCGAAGGTGCGCGCACCGTGCCGCCGCGCGAGCACGGCGGCAACTGCGACATCAAGGACCTGTCGCGCGGCTCGAAGGTGTTCTTTCCGGTGTACGTCGACGGCGCAGGCCTCAGCGTGGGCGACCTGCACTTCAGCCAGGGCGACGGCGAGATCACCTTCTGCGGCGCCATCGAGATGGCCGGCTGGGTGCACATGAAGGTCACGCTCATCAAGGGCGGCATGGCCAAGTACGGTATCAGGAACCCGATCTTCAAGCCGAGCGTGATCACGCCGCAGTACAACGACTACCTGATCTTCGAAGGCATCTCGGTCGACGAGGCCGGCAAGCAGTACTACCTGGATGTGAACGTGGCCTACCGCCAGGCCTGCCTGAACGCCATCGAGTACCTGAAGAAGTTCGGCTATTCGGGCGCGCAGGCCTACTCGATCCTGGGCACGGCACCTGTGCAGGGCCACATCAGCGGCGTGGTCGACGTGCCCAACTCCTGCGCCACGCTCTGGCTGCCCACGCAGATCTTCGACTTCGACATCAACCCGAACGCAGCGGGCCCGGTGAAGATGATCGACGGCAGCATCGACATGCCGCTGTCGCACGACCTGGCCTGACGGACGCGCCCATGCCCACCTACGACTACGCCTGCGGCCAGTGCGGCGGCTTCGAGGCGCTGCGGCCTTCAGGGCAGCGCGACGATCCCGCCGCGTGCCCCGACTGCGGCTGCGCATCGCCGCGCGTGCTTTCGGCCGCGCCGCGGCTCGCGCTGATGGCCTCTGGCACGCGCCGCGCGATGGAGACCAACGAGCGCGCCCGGCACGAACCGGGCAGCTCGCGCGACTACGCGCGCTTCAAGCATCCGGCGGGCTGCGGCTGCTGCTCGGGTTCATCGTCGCGGCGCAGTGCGACGGTCACGGGGGCGAACGGCGCCAAGTCGGCGCCGTCGAAGCGACCCTGGATGATTTCGCACTAATGCCGAGCTAATGATTTGCGGCGAGCAACGGCTCGGCGCCGGCCCGATTGTTTCAATCCCGTGAACGCCGCGATTCCGTTTGCGGCGGTTTTTTGGGGGGCTTCAGGATCACACTTCATTTCACCAACCAACCCATTAGGAGATTGAAATGAATGCCTCGAAAGTCCTCGCTGCTGCTGCCCTCTCGCTCCTGGCTGTCGCCGGTGCGCATGCAGAAACCTACGAAGGTGTGCTGACCGTGAACTCGGGTGTCTCGCGCGCCGAAGTCGCGCCGCAAGCCGTTGCCGCCGCCCGCGCCGGCAACGAATACGGTGACGGTGCCAGCGCCGGCGCACAAGCCTTCACCTCGACCGCCGACCGCGCAGTGATCCAGGCCGAAGCCGTTGCCAAGGCGCATGACCCGCTCGCAAGCCTCGACCGCCGCGCGTTCTACCGCGACGAAGTGCCGCAAGCCTACAAGAAGCCCAGCGTGTCGTTCACGCGCCAGGCCGGCCTCTGAGCAGCAGCTGTCCCTTGATCGGCGCAATGAAGAACGGGCCCTCGACGGGGCCCGCTTTTTGTTTTCCCGCGCCGCTCACCCGATCCTGAATACCTTGGCCCGGCCGTTGCACAGGGCGCGCAGCTCGTCGCCCTCGATCTCGATGTGCGTCCAGGTGGCGAACACGCCATCGCCGTCCGACAGTTCGATGCTGTCGGCAGACAGCGCGCAGTAGCGGAATATGGGGGCGCAGGCGGGTCCGTCCCTTTCTCCGAGGACCGCGGCGACGGTGCCGCCCGGATCGAAGCGATAGCTCTCGATCGCCGTTTCGGAAACCAGCGCCAGGCGGCGCGCGGTGGGCACGGGTGGTTTCATCGGCGCTCCCTGCCGCGCATCATTCGCGCGTGAGCGCGAAGCTCTTCCTGATGCCGCCCGTGGCCGAAGGCGCCACCCACAGGTCGAACTCTCCGGGCTCGACCGTCGGCTTCATGTCGCGGCCGACGAACTGCAGGTCGTCAGCGCGCAGCGTGAACTCGACCACCTTCGATGCCCCGGGCTCGATGCGCACCTTGCGGAAGTTCTTGAGCTCGCGCACCGGCCGCGTCACGCTCGCGGCGCGTTCGGCGGCATAGAGCTGCACCACTTCCTCGGCCTGGCGCTGGCCGGTGTTGGTGACGGTGGCGCGCACGCGCAGCGTGCCACCGAGCGGTAGCCGGTCCTGGCTCAGCTCCATGCTGTCGTAGCGCACCGGCGCATAGCCGATGCCGTGGCCGAAGGGGTAGAGCGCCTGGTTCGTGGTGTCCACGTAGCGGGTCTTGAAAGCCATGGCCTGGTCGTTGTCGGGCAGCGGCCGGCCGGTGCGCTTCTGGCCGTAGTAGAAGGGCACTTGGCCGGACGCCTGCGGAAAGCTCACCGGCAGCCGGCCCGAGGGATTGAAGTCGCCGAACACCACGTCGGCTATGGCGGTGCCGGTCTGCACGCCGAGAAACCAGGTGACGAGGATGGCGTCGGCATTGCGCACCGCGCCCCTGAGCGCCATCGCGCGGCCATTGCTCAGCAGCACGACCACCGGCTTGCCGATGGCGGCCACGGCCTCGGCCAGGTCCTGCTGGGCCTGCGGGATGCCGATGTCGGTTCGCGAGCGGGCTTCGCCCGACATGCGCTCGCTCTCGCCGATGGCGAGCACCACCACGTCGGCATCGCGCGCGGCGGTCACGGCGGCCTCGATGCCACCGACCAGCGGCGCATCGACGCCCGAGCCGCGCACCACCGTCAGCGCGCCGGGGTCGGCCAATGCGGCGCGCAGGCCTTCGTCGATGCCCACGGGCGCCGACTGGCCCGGGAACAGGCTCCACGCGCCGAGCAGGTCCTGCGTGCCCGAGGCGAAGGGGCCGATCAGCGCGATCTTCCTGCCTGACTTGGGCAGCGGCAGCACCGCGCGTTCGTTCTTCAGCAGCACGATGGAGCGGCGCGCATCCTCGCGTGCCAGCGCGATGTGCGCAGGGTTGTCGGCCCGGGGCTGCGCCGGTGCGGCGTCGAGCCCGCGCAGCGGCTGGTCGAAGAGGCCGAGCTTCTGCTTGACCCACAGCACGCGGCGCACCGCATCGTCGAGCCGCGCCATCGGCACTTCGCCAGAGGCCACGAGCTCGGGCAGGTGGCGCATGTACAGGCCGCTCTGCATGCTGACGTCGGTGCCGGCCAGGAATGACTGCTTCGCCGCCTCGCGGCCGTCGGCTGCATAGCCGTGCGCGATCAGTTCCTCGTCGGCCGTGTAGTCGGACACCACGAAGCCCTTGAACTTCCATTCGTCGCGCAGCACGCCCGTCAGCAGCGCCGGGTTGGCAATCGATGGAATGCCGGAGATCTCGTTGAAGGCGCTCATGACCGAGAGCGCGCCAGCGTCCAGCGCGGCGCGGAACGGCGGCAGGTAGACCTGGCGCAGCGTGCGCTCGGAGATGTCGGTGGCGGCGTAGTCGAGTCCGCCCTCGGCCGCACCGTAGGCCGCGAAATGCTTGGGTGTGGCCAGCAGCGAATCGGCGCGCGAGAGGTCGCTGCCCTGGAAGCCGCGCACGCGCGCGGCCGCGAACTGGTTGGCCAGATACACGTCTTCGCCCGCACCCTCGATGCCGCGGCCCCATCGGGCGTCGCGTGCAATGTCCACCATCGGCGCGAAGGTCCAGCGGAAGCCGTCGGCGCTGGCTTCGACCGCGGCGGCGCGCGCGGTGCGCTCGGCGAGTTCGGGCTCCCAGCTCGCGGCCTCGGCCAGCGGCATGGGAAAGATGGTGCGAAAGCCGTGGATCACGTCGGCGCCGTAGAGCAGCGGAATGCCCAGGCGCGATTCGCGCACGGCCACCTCCTGCAGCACCCGCTTGCGCTCCAGCCCTTCGTTGTTGAAAAGGCCCGTGAGGCGGCCGGCGCGCACGTCGTCGATCTCCTGCTGCGCATTGCGCTGGCCGGCCTGCGGGTTGCCGGGAATGTTGGTGTTGGCGGGGCCGTAGAGGCTGAGCTGGCCCACCTTCTCCTCGACCGTCATGCGGGCGATGAGCGATTCGATACGGGCATCCGCGCCCGCCGCGCCCTCGGCGGCGGCCGGGGCTGCATGGGAGACGGGGGAGGAGAGAACAGAGGCCAGGCCCAGCAGGGCCGCCGCCATGGCGGGGATTCGAACGTGCATGGCACGCCATTCTCACGCCAAAGCGATGCCGCATGGAACGGGCGGGCTTTTAACGCTGTTACACCCTGTTCAGCAGCGGCTGCCCCCGGGCCCAGCGCCGCAGGTTGTCCAGGAAGATGGTCATCGCGCGCTCCCTTTCTTCGATCGGAGGAGTCGGTTCATTCACTCGGCGCCCAGCTGCAGACGGCTGGGCAGGCGTTTTTCGATCGCGAACTTGAGCAGCGCCGCCGAGCGGAAGATGCCGTGCGCGAACTTGCCGTAGGGCAGCGTGAGGAACAGCGCCATCACCACGCCCAGGTGCACCGCGAGCAGCAGTGCCATGAAGGCGGTGTCGCGCCAGGCGAGCAGGGCCAGGCCGGTCACGCTGGTGAGCAGCAGCAGCGCGATGAAGCCGCGGTCCATCGGCCGCTGCGCCACGTCGCCATGCGCCGCGTTGCGCCGCAGGTTCATCCACAGCAGGCCGACCGGGCCGATCACCAGGCCGACGCCGCCCGCGATGCCCAGCAGCACCGGCAGGCTCGTGAGCGCATAGGGCGCGTGCAGGCCAAGAAGGTAGTGGTAGAGCGTTGCCACGCAGGTGGAGGCGAAGCACAGCATGAAGCCGTAGAAGGTGAAGTGGTGGAAACGCCGGCGCCAGAGCGTGAAGCGGTCGTCGTCGTTGTTGCAGCCCTCGCCATGGCCGCCGTCCAGGTAGCTGAGGCGCAGCACGTCGTGCGCGGCCTCGGCGCCGGCGGCGGCGCGCACGCCGGCCACTTCGCCCGGCGCGTTCTCCTGCGCTGGCGACACCTCGCGCCAGAAGCGCCGCACGCCCATCGCCAGCGCGAACACCACGAAGGCAAACACCACACCGAACACCAGCGCGAGAAAGTTGTGCGGAAAGATCGCGTAGAAGTTGCCCGCGAGCGGTTCGTGCAGCAGCGCGCCCGTCATCGCCACGGCCAGCACCAGGAACAGCGCGAGCCCGCCCGCCAGCGCCAGCGCAACGGTGAGGCCGGCCCTCCTGTACAGCGCCCCCATCGCGGGCGGCCAGGCGTAGTCGTGGTAGGTCTGCAGGCGCACCTGCGCCATCGCCTGCGGCACGTTCACCGCAAACTCGTGCGGCGGCGCATATTGGCAGGCATGCAGGCAGGAGCCGCAGTTGTGGCACAGGTTGGCCAGGTAGTGCGTGTCGGCCTTGCCGAATTCGAGCCGCCTGGTCATTGCGGGGAACACGGCGCAGAAGCCTTCGCAATACCGGCAGGCGTTGCAGATCTGCAGGATGCGCGCGACCTCGGCTTCGCTGGCGGCGAGCGGCAGGGCCGGGCGGATGGGAATCACGCGCGCCGAGGCGCTGCCGATGCCGTCGGCATCGGCACGGGCGCGTGCGGCCAGGTCAGTGAGTTGCTGCAAGAGCGGTCTCCGGGGAATTCTTTTTCGAATGGTTCTTTGCTGCGCGTGCCGCCTGCGTGCCCGCGATGCGGCCGAAGGCCGTGCCGATGCTCATGCCCACGCCGGCCGTGTAGCCCTTGCCGAGCACGTTGCCGGCCATCATTTCGCCGGCCACGAACAGGTTGGGGCTGGGCCGGCCGCCAAAGCGCACGGCCGTGGTCTCGTCCACCTTCAGGCCGAGATACGTGAAGGTAATGCCAGGCCGCAGCGGGTAGGCGTAGAAGGGCGCGGTGTCGATCGGGCGCGCCCAGTGCGTCTTGGCGGGCGCGATGCCTTCGGTGCGGCAGTCGTCGAGGGCAGTGTGGTCGAAGCGGCCGACGCGGCAGGCGGCGTTGTAGTCCTGCACGGTGCGCACGAACGTGGCTTCGTCGAGGCCGATCTTCTGCGCAAGGTCGCCGAGCGTGCTTGCCTGCGTGCCGGTGAAGACCGGCGGCATGAAGCGCCCGACCGCCTTCTGGTCGATGACCGACCAAGCGATCTGCCCCGGCTGCTGCGCCACGAGCCGGCCCCAGATCGCGTAGCGCTTGGGCCAGAAGTCTTCGCCCTCGTCGTAGAAGCGCTGCGCCTCGCGGTTGAGCACCACGCCGAGGGACACGCAGTCGATGCGGGTGCAGATGCCGCCGTCGTAGAGCGGCGCGCGCGCATCGATGGCCACCATGTGGCCCTGCGATGGATCGCCGATGCTGTCGGCGCCGGCCTCGATCATGTACTTCAGCAGCACGCCCTGGTTGAAGCGCGTGCCGCGGACGAGGAAGTTGTCGGCCGGCCATTCGCCGCGCTCGTTCCGGCCCCAGGCTTCGCGCAGCCATTCGCGGTTCGATTCGAAGCCGCCCGCGGCCAGCACGCAGCTCCTGGCTTCGATGCGCTCGCCGACCTCGGTGCGCACGGCCACGAAGCGCTCGCCGTCGAGCTCCACCGAGGCCACGGGCGTGCCGTAGCGGATCTGCACGCCCAGCTTTTCGGCGCTGCGGAAATAGGCATTCACCAGCGCCTTGCCGCCGCCCATGAAGAAGGCATTGGTGCGCGCCACGTGCAGCGCACCCGACAGCGGCGGCTGGAAGTGCACGCCATGGCGGCGCATCCAGTCGCGGCAATTCGACGAGGCGCGAATCACCAGGCGCGCAAGGTGCTCGTCGGTCAGGCCGCCAGTCACTTTCAGCAGGTCTTGCCAGTACTCCTCTTCAGGGTAGGCCTCGACCAGCACGTCCTGCGGCGCGTCGTGCATGCAGCGCAGGTTGCGGGTGTGCTGCGAATTGCCGCCGCGCCATTCTTTGGGCGAGGCTTCCAGCAGCAGCACCGAAGCGCCGGCCTCGCGCGCCATCAGCGCGGCGCACAGTGCGGCATTGCCGCCACCGACAACCAGTACGTCGATCACTTGTGGGTCTCCTTTGAATCCAGGGGACTCTAGGGAGTGCGGCCTTCACGCGAAAGGGCGAAAGAGGCAACGGGTGTTCAGTGATCGAGAAGACTTGCGCCGGTCCAGCGGCCCTCGCGCACCAGCGCGCGCGCCGTGTCGGCAACCACCACGCGTGCGGCCAGCGCGGCCGGCGAAAGCTCGTCGTCGGACAGGCTCACGAGCAGGTTGCGGCGCCCCACGTGCGCATCGCTGATCTGCGTGAGCTCCAGGTCGCCCTGGTCGTGCCGGGCCGTGGCGGCGCCGGGCTGCACGGTGGCGCCGTAGCCCGCGCGCACCGCGTCCATCAGCAGCGCGAGGCCGTCGACCTCGGCAACGATGCGCGGCTGGATGCGAGCCCGGGCGAAGGCCGCCATCAGCGTGGCGCGCAGGCCGTGGCTGCCGCTCGGCAGGATCAGCGGAACCTCGGCGAGCTGCGACAGGCGCACGCGGGTGCCCGTGGGGCGTCCGTCCAGTGTCGGCGATGCGATCACGAACAGCTTCTCGGCCAGCAGCGGCGCGACGCTCCAGCGCCGCGGCGTGTCGGTCTGGAACAGCACCGCCAGGTCGAGCTGGCGCGCATGCAGCATCGTCGTGAGATGGCCCGACAGCGCCTCGACCATGTGCAGCCGCACTTCCGGGTAGCGCTCCTGCATGGCGCGCATCAGCGGCACACCGAGCACGGTGGCCGTGGTGGGCGCGAGGCCCACGCTCACATGGCCCGAGAGGCGCGCCTGCTGCGCCGCGCGCACCGCGTCGTCGGCATGGCGCAGCGTGAGCTGCGCCTGGTGCAGGAAGGCCAGGCCGGCATCGGTGGGCACGACGCCGGTCGAGCTGCGCTGCAGCAGCCGCGTGGAGAGCTCGCCTTCGAGCCGGCTGATCTGCTGGCTCAGCGCCGAGGTGACCACGCCCAGCTCGACGGCCGCGCGGCCCATGCTGCGGAGTTCGCAGACCTTGACGAAGTAGCGCAGTTGCCGGAGTTCCATGCACGCATCATCGCGCAGGAACGGCCACCGGTTGGCGCTGGCGCAGCAGCAGCCAGCCGAACAGCGGCGCCGTGATGTACATCACCACCGAATAGATGGCCGCCGGCAGCGCGAGCGGAAAGCTGCCGAGCACGCTCACCGCGATGAAGATGGCCAGCGTGGAGTTGTGGATGCCGATCTCGTAGCTGATGGCCGTGGCCAGCGGCTTGTCGAGGCCCGCGGCGCGGCTCAGGTAATAGCCCGCGAGCAGGCTCAGCAGGTTGAACAGCAGCACCGGCAGTCCGATCTCCGCGAAGGTCGCCGTGATGGTCTTCCACTCGTTCGCGATGGCCAGCACCGTCACCACCGCGAGCACTATGGCGCTGAAGATCTTGGTCGGCTTTTCCATGCGCGCCGCAAAGCCGGGCCTGCGCGAGGCCACGAACATGCCGATGGCCACCGGCACCAGCACGATCGCGATCACCTCCACCAGCTTGCGCGTCTGCAGCGGCACTACCTGGCCGCCTTGCGCGAAGTGCCCGATGGCCCAGTTGGCGATCAGCGGCAGCGTGACGATCGACAGCAGCGTGTTCACGGCCGTGAGCGAGATGTTCATGGCCACGTTGCCGCCGAACAGGTGCGAGAACAGGTTGGCCGAGATGCCGCCCGGCGATGCCGCAAGCAGCATGAGGCCGACCGCGAACACCGGCGAGAGCCCGAAGCCCACGATGATCGCGTAGCACGCGAGCGGCAGCCCGACGACCTGCAGAAGGAGCGCGATGGTTACCGCCTTGGGGTGCTTGAAGAGCCGCCGGAAGTCGTCCAGCGAAAGCGACAGCCCGAGCCCGAACATCACCAGCGCGAGCGCGCCGAACAGGAAGCGGGTCACGATGAGCGCAGCGTCCATGGCTTGTTGTCTCTTCTTTCTGGTTCTTCTGAAAAAATGGCTGCCGGCACCCGTCGCGCAGGCGCTGGCAGCCGTGGAAACCGGGATCGGCGCTGCTTATTGCTTGTAGCTGTCGTCGATGCGGTCGAGCTTGCGGATCAGCGAAGGCCAGACGAACTGCCCGCCCAGGCCGCCGGTCTGCACCTTCATCGCCTGGCCCACGCCCTCGACGATCTTGGGGTTCACCTGCGTGAGTTCGCCGCCGCCCGACTGCGCTGCGATCTGGATCTGACAGGTGTTCTCGAAGGTGTACATCGAAAGGAAGGCGTCGGCAATGGTCTTGCCGCAAGTCAGCAGGCCATGGTTGCGCAGCATCAGGAAATTGGCGTTGCCCATGTCGGCCTGCAGGCGCGGCTTCTCGTCGTCGCGGAAGGCCACGCCTTCGTAGTCGTGGTAGGCCAGCGATGCCAGCACGAAGGTCGACTGCTGGCTGATGGGCAGCACGCCGTTCTTCTGCGCGCTCACCGCGATGCCGGCCCTGGTGTGGGTGTGCAGCACGCACTGGATGTCTTCGCGTGCCGCATGCACGGCGCTGTGGATCACGAAGCCGGCCGGGTTCACGGGGTAGGGCGAGTCGATGATCTTGTTGCACTGCTGGTCGACCTTGACCAGGCTCGACGCGGTGATCTCGTCGAACATCAGGCCGTAGGGGTTGATCAGGAAGTGGTGGTCGGGCCCGGGAATGCGCGCGCTGATGTGCGTGAAGACCAGGTCGCTCCAGCCGTAGAGCGCCACCAGGCGATAGCACGCGGCAAGGTCGACGCGCAGCTGCCATTCTTCGGCGGAGACGAGCTTCTGGATTTCGGATTGGGAGTTTGCGTTCATGGTGGGTTGGTTCCTTGTGGGGTCAGGCCGCGGCCGGCTCCTTCAGGGCGGCCTTGTAGATGCTCTGCTTCGGCTGCGCCATCAGGCGCCGCAGCATGGGCTCGAATTCGCTGATGGGCAGCGTCTCGGCGCGGGGGTCGAAGGCCGGGTTGTCGTAGAGCGCGCAGAACTCGGCCGTGCGCTCGTAGTGCGGATGGTCCTTGAAGCCGTCGCGCATGTTGCGGTCCAGGCCGATGTGATGGAAGAAGTAGTGGCCCTGGAAGATGCCGTGGTGCTGCACCATCCAGTGGTTGGCCTCGCTCACGAAGGGCTTGAGGATGGCCGCGGCAATGTCGGGGTGGTTGAAGCTGCCGAGCGTGTCGCCGATGTCGTGCAGGAGCGCGCACACCACGTATTCCTCGTCGCGGCCGTCGCGCAGCGCGCGCGTGGCGGTCTGCAGCGAATGGGTGTAGCGGTCGACCGGAAAGCCGCCGTAGTCGCCTTCGAGGATCTGCAGGTGCCTGATCACGCGCGCGGGCAGGCCGCCCGCGAACTGCCTGAACTCGCCGCCGATCAGTTGCCAGTCTTCGCGCGTGCTCTCCTGCATGCTCCTGAAACCTGCCCGTTCGCTCATCGTGTTGTCTCCGTGTTCCTGGGGGGAGCGGCCACTGTAGACCCGGGCTTGACGTTCAACTGTCAAGAATTTGACAATGCAAGGCTCTGGTAAACCCCCGCATGCCGCCTTCCAAACCGCGTCTTTCCCCTGTGCACCGCGCTGCGATGGAGCGCAATCCATGGTTCACCAGCATGCCGCGCGCGCAGCGCGAAGCACTGCTAGGCGCGGGCGAACTCATTCACGTGCGGCGCGGCGCGATGGTGTTCCGCCAGGGCGATCCGATCCATGCCGCGGGCGGCGGCTTCTATGGCCTGCTGGCGGGCACGATCAAGATCTCGTCGCTGCGGCAGGACGGGCGCGAGGCCATTCTTGCGGTGCTCGAGCCCGGCAATTGGTTCGGCGAGATCACGCTGATCGACGGCTCGCCGCGCACGCACGACGCCACCGCGCTGGAGGCGCTCGACCTGCTGGTGGTGCCGCCGGAAGCCTTTGCCCAGCAGATGCGCGACGTGGTCTTTGCCAATGCGATCGCCGCCATGCTGGCCGCGCGCGTGCGCATGCTCTACGGCCTCACCGAAGACGCCACGCTGCGCAGCCTGCGCGCGCGCGTGGCGCACCGGCTGCTGGTGCTGGCGCGCGGCGACGCCACGCAGTCGGTGCAGCTGCGCCGCACGCTGATGCTGCCGCAGGAGGCGCTGGCGATGATGCTCGGCGTCACGCGCCAGACGCTCTCGAAGGAGCTCAATGCACTGGCGGACGAGGGGGTGCTGGCGCTGGGCTACGGGCGCATCGAGCTCAGGTCGCTCGATGCGCTGCAGGCGCTGGTGAGCACCGGATAGCGCCTCAGCGCAGTACGCGGCCGTCGGCCGAGATGCTGATCAGGTCGATGGTGCGCGAGGCATCGCGCAGGCCCGGGCGCAGGTTGACGCGGAAGCCGCCCACGTCGTAGTCGGTCATGGCGGTCATTACGCGCTGCAGGCTCGCGGTCGTGAAGCCGCGGCCCGCGCGGCGCACCGCTTCGCCCGCCACCTTGACCGCGATGAAGCCCTCGAGGCCTTCGTACGAGGGCGTCTGGTCGGAGTTGTCGACCGCGGCGCGGTACTCCTTGACGATCGGGATGGCCGAGGGCCGCGGCGACGGCACCACCTGCGAGATCACGATGCCGCCAATGTCCTTGCCCAGTTCGGCATAGAGCGGGTCGATGCCCACGATCGAGAAGGCCATGAAGCTGCCGCTGTAGCCGCTCTTGCGCAGCTTGCGGATCGCGTTGGCCGTGGTGCCCGAGAGCGACACCAGCACGATGGCCTGCGGCGTCTGCTGCAGAACCGTCTTCAGCGCAGCGTCGAGCTTGTTGGCGCCGGCCGGCACCATGGCCGAGGCCACCAGCGCGGGCAGCTTCAGCTCGGTGATGGCCTGCTGGACGGCGGCCAGGCCGGCGCGGCCCATGGCGTCATCGTCGCCCACCAGTGCGATGCGCGTCTGCCCCACGGTGGCGCATTGGCGCACGATCTTCAGCGCCTCGTCGATCATGCCGGGACGCACGTGGAACACGTTGGGGTGGCTGGCCTCGCGCAGCGCATCGGCGGCGGCAAAGGGCGCGAACAGCAGGCTGCCCTGCTGCGCCGCCACGTTGGCGCCGGCGTCGCTGCTGGCGGTGCCCACGAAGCCGAACAGCATGTCGGCCTTGTCGGCGCCGAGCAGCGTGCGCGCGTTGGCGGCGGCCCGGCCCGCGTCGTAGCCGTCGTCGAGCTGCAGCAGCTTGAGCTGCAGGCCGCTCGCGGCATTGCGCTCGTTGAAGTCGGCCACCGCGAGCCGGCTGCCGGCCGCGAAGGCCAGCCCGATCTCGCCGGCTGCGCCCGTCAGCGGCACCGACTGGCCCAGCACGACCACCCGTGCGCCCGCGGCCCGGCCCGACGATTGCGACAGTGCTGGAAGATGGACGCCGCCGCCCAGCAGCAGCGCCCCGCACGCCTTGCCCAGCCATTCCCTGCGAGAACTGTCCATGGGTCACCTTTTTTAACAGTAGTAAAAAAGTGTAGCAAGTTCGGTGCCTGTGGAGAAGAGAGTCTCGACGGATGTTCTACGCCAGTTGCTTCCGCTAGCATGGGCCCGGCCCCTTCCTCGTTCACCAGCCAATGCCTCTCGCTTCTGCTTCGTCAAGCATGCCCATCGTGGTCGCTATGCGTGGGCAGCGGCGTCCCAACCTCCATCCCTGTCACATCGACAACAGCTCCTATGAGGCCGCGCTGCAAATTTTTCAGGCCAGAAGCACGCGGTTCAAGGCAACCATCGGCTCCCCTCGCGCGGGGCGCCACTTCATGCTTCAGCTGCCGTCGCGCCGGTACGCGATGGTCACGAACTACGACGACTTTCCATATTCCCTGGAGTTTTCGCTCGAGATCATCGAGACGAACGCCGGCAAGCCCAAGGTCCACATGCGCGACCTGCTTGCGATACTTCAGCCGCTGGGCCTGCCGGAGCCGGACAAGTCGAACGATGGCGTCCTGAAGTGGTTGCAGCCTGGCGCGGGCTGAAGCCTTCGCTTCAAAACCGCGAGACGGGCACCTCCCCCCATTTGTCATACACCCCTACGTTCCCATTTTTGTCGTGGACAAAGCCTACAAGTCGATTTGGGTTGCAGAAGTGAAGGCCGGCATGCGCGAGCACCTTCCCTCGTTCAGCAGCGTCACGATGCCGAAGGGGGACCCGGATCGTGAAGTCTTCGTCGGCTCGATGCTCTACAGGAACGCGGTGCGGCCAGGCTTGGTGGTCTGGCTCGTTTGGCAGCCGGGCGAGGGTGTCGAGCGTTGCTTCAGCGTGCGCGTGGGATGGAGCCCATCGGCAGAGCGGCTTCCATGTCTTCGTGAGCACGATCGCAGGATCTATTCGCTTCGGGGGCCGGACCCGACGATGTTCGAGGCCGCCACTCTCGATCTGGAGCAGATCGAAGGCAAGTCCGCGACCGGCCGCATCTCGATTGCCAGTCCTTGGGATCAGTTGCTGGCTGTCAAGGCGACTGCGCCGAAGGCAGTGATGAAAGCAGCCATGCAGAAAGCATATGACGAGTCCCTTGCGCTCACCGAAAAGGAGAGGGCGGTTGCGGTGGCCCGGGTGGTCACGGACGCGTTCGATCGCCTGCAAGCGGTCTTGCCCCGGTTCATGCCAGCCTCGGCAGATGGAGAAAGTACCGCCTGTTCAATCAGCGTCGGGCGGCAGTAACAGCGGCCCGCAGTCTGGACGCCGTGGGCTTCAGGCGCGCCGGAACACCAGGTCCCAGACGCCGTGGCCCAGCTTGATGCCGCGGTTCTCGAACTTGGTGAGCGGCCGGTACTCCGGCTTGGGCGCGTAGCCTTCGGCCGTGTTGCGCAGCAGCGGCTCGGCGGACAGCACCTCGAGCATCTGCTCGGCGTAGGGCTGCCAGTCGGTGGCGCAATGGATGTAGCCGTCCGGCTGCAGGTGCCCGGCGAGCTTTTTCACGAACTCGGGCTGGATCAGGCGGCGCTTGTTGTGGCGCTTCTTGTGCCAGGGGTCGGGAAAGAACACATGCACGCCCGCCAGCGAGCCGGGCTGCAGCATGTGGTCGAGCACGTCGACCGCATCGTGCGCGCAGATGCGGATGTTGGTGATCGACTGCTCGCCGATGCGCTTGAGCAGCGCACCCACGCCGGGCTCGTGCACTTCGCAGCACAGGAAGTTGGTCTCGGGCAGCACGGTGGCGATGTGCGCGGTGGCCTCGCCCATGCCAAAGCCGATCTCGAGCACGGTCGGGCCGGCGCGGCCGCCGAAGGCCGCCGTCAAGTCGAGCGGCTCGGGCTTGTAGGGGATGAGGAACAGCGGACCCAGCTCGGCAAAGGCGCGCGCCTGGCCGTCGGTGGTGCGGCCGGCGCGCTTCACGAAGCTCTTGAGGCGGCGGTGCAGCGGATGCGGCTTGTTGCTGTCGGCCGCGTCGTCGTCGCTTGGCGGGGAATCGTGGGGCACGGTGTCGGGAAAGGTCATTACGGCCACGAATTGTAGAGATCGCGCCATTCGGGCACCCAGCTGGCCAATGCAGGCGCGCAGGAAGCTGCCGTGGTTGCGCGCAGCCCGAGCACGCGCGCGGCCGCGTCGAGGGCGGCCAGGGCGGCTTCGGGCGTTGCGGTGTCGATGGCGGTGGCGCCGTTCTGCTTGGAGAGCTTGTCGCCATCGGCGCCGCACACCAGCGGCGTGTGCAGGTAGCTGGGCGTCGGCAGGCCGAGCGCGCGCTGCAGCAGGATCTGGCGCGCGGTGTTGTCAGCCAGGTCTTCGCCGCGCACTACGTCGGTCACGCCCTGCTCCGCGTCGTCGACCACCACCGCGAGCTGGTAGGCCCACGGGCCATCGGCGCGGCGCAGCACGAAGTCGCCGACCTCGCGGCTCACGTCCTGGCATTGGCGGCCGAGGCGGCGGTCGGTCCAGCAGAGTTCGCCGGCCGCCAATGCCGGCTGGGCGGATTCGAACTTCTCGGTGGCAAAGCGCCAGGCGCGTGCGGGTTTGCCCTGTAGCCCGTCGCGGCAGGTGCCGGGATAGACCCGCTCGCCATGGCGCGTGTGCGGCCGGCCGAGCCGTGCCAGCGCCTCGTCGATGTCCTTGCGTGAACAGCCGCAGGGGTAGGCAAGGCCAAGGGCCTGCAGCCTTGCCAGCGCGGCTTCATAGCGCGCGGTGCGTTGCGTCTGCCACACCGGCGCTTCGTCGGGCAGCAGGCTGCAGTCGGCCAATTGCCGGAGGATGCGCTCGCCCATGCCGGGCAGGCAGCGTTCGGTGTCGGCGTCCTCGATGCGGATCAGCCAGCGCGCCTGCGGTCCGCGCGCGCGCACGTCGAGCCAGCTTGCGAGCGCAGCCACCAGCGAGCCGGCATGCAGCGCGCCGGTGGGCGAGGGCGCAAAACGGCCGGTCTCCCGCATCCGCGGAATCAGATCACTGCGAGCGCCAGCGAAAGGCCCGAGAGGAACGCGTCCTCGACCCGGTGCCCGGTGCACCAGTCGCCGGCCACGCCGATGCGGGCCTTGGCGTCCCACAGGTGGCTCTTGCCCACTGGAACCTGGGTCTGGGCTTCGGGCCAGCAGCGTGCCCGGGCGTGCGTCGGCGCGGCATGGATGCCGGTGATCTCGGCGAAGGCGCGCAGCAGCTTGGCCTCGACGCGCGCGGCGTCGTCGCGCAGGTGTTCCTGCGACCAGGTTGCGCTGGCCTGCAGCGTCCAGCGCTCGACGCGTTCGCGGCCGGGCTTGGACGATTCGCGCGCGAGCCACGCCACGCGGTGGTGGGTGCTGCGCGCCGCATTCCATTGCGGGCCGAGGTGCGACATGTTGGCCTGGTTGGCCTGCGGGAATGCGATCATCAGCGTCCAGCAGGGTGCGATGCGCACCGGCTCGATCTTCTGGCTGATGGCGGCCGAGAGCTTGCCGTCGCCCAGCAGCGCGCGCGTGCGCGAGGGCGGCACGGCCAGCAGCACGGCGTCGAAGCCCGAGTACACGTGCTGCGAATCGTCTTCACCGGCGGTGCGCAGCTGCCAGCGCCTGGGGTCGAGCGCGTCGGCTTCGATCTGCGTGACCTGCGTGTCGACCACGAGGCTGTCGCCCAGCGGCGCGGCCCAGTGGGCCACCAGGGCGTCCATGCCCGGCTGGGCCACCCAGTGCGATTCGCGCCCCGGCAATGCGGCCTCGGCCACGCGGCCGTGCGCATCGAGCACGCGCACGAGGTTGGCGCTCCAGGGACGGCAGAGATTGGGCGTGGCCTCGAGCGCCAGCGCAAAGCGCGGATCGCGCACGGTGAAGTACTGCGCGCCGCTGTCGAAGCGGCCGAAGGCGGTGTCGACGCTCGCCATGCGCCCGCCGGGCGCGGCCTCGCGTTCGAACACCGTGACCTTGTGGCCGGCCTGCACCAGCGTCCGGGCGCAGGCGACTCCGGCAATGCCGGCGCCGACGACGGCGTAGTGGCGTGGAGCGGCGGGGGTTCGGTGGCGGTCGGCCGCCTTTGCAGTTGCGCGAGTGGTCATGAGGGACTCTTTTCTTTTCGAGGGAGATGCGGGTGGATGTGTCTGGACTCTACATCGGTCCGCCGGCCTGTCCTGATGCTGTCATCTCGGACCCGTCATGCGCCGCATGAGCAGGTTCTTCAAGTCCCGCCGCGTGTCGCAGACCACGTGGATGTAGACCGTGTCCTCGCGAACCTCGTAGATGATGCGATTCAAGCCCGAGATGACCTGCCGGTATTGGGCGATGTTCAGATTCTCGAGTTCGCTGGGGATCCTGCCTGCGTGCGGATGGGCTGCAATGAGCGCGATCGAATCCTTGATTTTTCCGTAGCTGGTCATCCATGTGCCAGTGCCGAAGTTCTTCACGATGTAGCGCCGCAAGTCCATCAGGTCGGACTCAGCGGACCGCAGGAACACGACCTTCACTGCGTGTCTTCGTCGTCCAGCCTTGCAAGGACTTCCGCCGCGGAGCGGAACTGGCCCTGCTCGATCTCGCGATGGCCGAGGGCCAGGATTTTCAGCAAGGCAAGCGTCTCCTCCTGCTCTTCGTAAGAACGGACATCCATGACCACGAGCTTGGCTTCGCCGTTCTGCGTGATCACCATCGGCTCACGGTTTTCGGAGATCGTCTTCACGATCTCGGCGGCGTGGCTCTTGAGGTAACTAATGGGTTTGACTTGAGTGGAGAACTTCATGGGCGGAATCCCGCAACTTGATGGATCGAGCAAGGACTGATTTTGGACTGAATTCGATCCGATCGGCAATCCCCTATGACGTAGCCTTACCGCCCCCGGTGCCGCTCCAGCAAAGCCCGCCGCGTGGCCTCGTGCTCGAACTGCGCGAGCCACCATTCGAGCGCGCGGCCCGGCCCGCCCGCGCTGCGCACGCGCCAGGCGCAGTGCATGGTGGCCAGCGGCGGCTGGCGTTCGGTCTTGCGCTCGACCAGGTGGCCGGCCTCGATGTAGGGCCGCGCCATCGGCTCGGGCAGAAAGCCGCCGCCCAGTCCGTGCAGCTGCGCGTTCAGCTTGGCCTGCATGCTCGGCACCGTGAGCACGTCCTGTCCGCCGACCAGGTTGACCGTCATGCTCGGCCCGCTGCGCACCGAGTCGGCGGCCGCCACCGCGCGATGCTGGCGCAGCACCGCATCGGTCAATGGCTCGGGCAGGCGCGCGAGCGGATGGTGCGGCGCCACCGCATAGACGAAACACAACTCGCCGATCGGCCGGCTGCGGATGCCGGTGGCGGTGAAGGCCAGGCTCGCCGCATCGAGCACCGCGCCAATGGCCAGGTCGGCCTCGCCGCTGGTCAGCGCCTCGATGGTGCCGAGCAGTGTCTCGTCGCGCAGCTTGAGCCGCGTGGGCGGATCGAGCGCGAAGAAGGCCGTGGCCAGGTCGAGCAGCGGGTCGCGCGCGATCACGCTGTCGACCGCAATGGTGAGCATCGGCTCCCAGCCGGTGGCCACGCGCTTGACGCGGTTGGCCACCGCATCGATCTCGCCGAGCAGCCGCGCCGCCTCGCGCAGCAGCTCGGCGCCGGCCTCCGTGATGCGGGCCTGGCGCGCGCTGCGGTCGAACAGCAACACGTCGAGCGCATCCTCGATCTGGCGCACGCGGTAGCTGAGCGCGCTGGGCACCAGGTTGAGCGCGCGCGCCGCGCCGGCAAAGCTGCCGGTGCCGGCCACGGTCTGAAGCATGGCGAGCGCGTCGGGGGTCAGTACGTCTCTGGCACTGGGCATGGCGGCTCCTTCGACCGGTGAATCGATCGATCAAAAAATTTGAATGATGCCATCAAAACCAGGCGCTTTTATCGATGAGGTGCGGGCCTAAAGTTCTTCACATCCGCTGCGCATCCGGCGCGGCATACGAAGAAGGCCCGAACATCCCCACGGGGCAGGGCCGAAGGAGTTTGACGATGTTGCAAGTCCGTAAATCACAGGAACGCGGTTATGCCGACCATGGCTGGCTGCGCTCGTTCCATAGCTTTTCCTTTGCCGGCTACTACGACCCGGCCCACATGGGCTTCGGCAACCTGCGGGTGATCAACGAAGACCGCGTGGCCGCGGGCGCCGGCTTCGGCACCCATGGCCACAAGGACATGGAGATCATCAGCTACGTGCTCTCCGGCGAACTGGCGCACAAGGACAGCATGGGCAACGTGGAGTCCATTCCACCGGGCGACGTGCAGCGCATGAGCGCAGGGCGCGGCGTGATGCACAGCGAGTTCAACCACAAGGCCGACGAGACCACGCACTTCCTGCAGATCTGGATCGAGCCCAACGTGCGCGGCATTGCGCCCGGCTACGAGCAAAAGAAGTTCAGCGACGCCGAAAAGCGCGGCAAGCTGCGCCTGGTGGCCTCGCCCGACGGTACCGACGGCTCGGTCACGGTGCATGCCGATGCGCGCCTCTTCGCAGGCCTGCTCGACGGCGACGAGAAGGCCAGCCTGGCGCTCGACCCACGGCGCAAGAGCTACGTGCACCTGGTGCGCGGCGAGCTCGAAGTCAATGGCCAGAAGCTCGCAGGCGGCGACGCCGCGATGCTCGAAGGCGAATCGCAGCTCACGCTCGGCGCCGGCAAGGATGCCGAAGTGCTGGTGTTCGACCTGGCGGCATGATCCCTGGCCGGGCGCATGCGGCCCGGTCTCTTCTTTTATTTGAATTTCAACAACCCGAGGAGTTCTCAACCATGGCAACAACGACTGCAACCACCACCACCACCCCCAATGCAGCCCAGGACACGCTGGCGCTGGTCGGCCGCATCCTGATCGCGTACCTGTTCATCCCGGCCGGCATCGGCAAGCTCATGGGCTTTGCGGGCACCGTGGGCTACATCAACTCGGCGGGCCTGCCGCTGCCCGAAGTGGCGGCCGCGATTGCCATCCTGGTCGAACTCGTCCTCGGCATTGCGCTGCTGGTGGGCTTCAAGACCCGCTGGACCGCCGTTGCGATGGCGATCTTCACCGTGGCCACCGCGCTGTTCTTCCACAAGTACTGGGCCGTGCCCGATGCGATGAAGATGATGCAGCAGATCAACTTCAACAAGAACATCGCCATCGCTGGTGGCCTGCTCGCCATTGCCGCCTTCGGCCCGGGCCGCTTCAGCATCGACAAGCGCTGATTCCACAACCCGAACAAAGGAGTCCCTGAACATGGCAAATATCGTCGTTGTCTTTCATTCCGGCTACGGCCATACCCAGCGCGTGGCGCAGGCCGTGGCCGATGGCGCGGACGCGCAGCTGCTCGCCATCGACGCCGATGGCAACCTGCCCGAAGGCGGCTGGGAGACGCTGGCCGCGGCCGACGCGATCATCTTCGGCTCGCCGACCTACATGGGCGGCGTGAGCTGGCAGTTCAAGAAGTTCGCCGATGCGTCGTCGAAGGTCTGGTACACGCAGGGCTGGAAGGACAAGCTCTTCGCGGGCTTCACCAACAGCGCCACCATGAACGGCGACAAGGTCGCGACCATCGCCTACCTGTGGACGCTTGCGATGCAGCACAGCGGCCTCTGGGTCAGCATGGGCATCCTGCCGACCAACAACAAGGCGGCCACGCGCGATTCGATGAACTACGTGGGCGGTTACGGCGGCCTGCTGACGCAGTCGCCTTCGGACGCGAGCCCGGCCGAGATGTTCAAGGGCGACTTCGACACTGCAAGGGCATTCGGCGAGCGTATTGCCACAGTGGCAAGATCACGCGGATAAAACCCAATCACCCACGGAGCCCCCGATGACCGATGCCGCCGCACAGACCCAATTGCTTCAACCACACGACAAGGACCTGGGCGGCGGCTTCAAGGTGCGGCGCCTGCTGCCGGCGGCGCAGCGCCGCTCGGTGGGCCCGTTCGTGTTCTTCGACCACTTCGGGCCGGCCACCGAGCAGCCCGGCACGGAGCACGACGTACGGCCGCATCCGCACATCGGCCTGTCCACGGTCACCTATCTTTTCGAGGGTGCGATGATGCATCGCGACAGCCTCGGCAGCGTGCAGGAGATCCTGCCTGGCGCCATCAACTGGATGACCGCGGGGCGCGGCATCGTGCACTCCGAGCGCAAGCCCGAACGCCTCAAGGCCGACACCTACGTGAACCACGGGCTGCAGCTCTGGGCTGCCTTGCCGCAGGCGCACGAAGAAACCGAGCCGAGCTTCGAGCACACGCCGGCCAGCGCGATCCCCGAGGTGGTGGAGCAGGGCGTGGCAGTGCGCGTGCTGGTGGGCGAGGCCTTTGGCGCGCATTCGCCCGTGAAGACACTGTCTCAGACGATCTACCTCGACATCGCATTGCCCACGGGCGGCCGGTTCGAGCTGCCCGCGCTGGCACCCGAACTGGCCGTCTATGTCGTCGATGCCGATGCGCGTGTCAATGGCGAAGCGATCCCCGCGCACACGATGGCGGTGCTGCCTGACGGCCAGGGCGCGGTGCTGACCTCCGACACCGCTGCGCGCCTGATGGTGATCGGCGGCGAGCCGCTCGACGGCCCGCGCTACATCACCTGGAATTTCGTTTCGAGCCGGCGCGAACGGATCCTCGAAGCCGGCTCCGACTGGGCTGCGCAACGCATGGGACATGTGCCTGGCGAGACCGAATTCATTCCTCTGCCCGGCAAGCCCTTTGGCGTGCGCGAGCCCGACGTGGGCACCACGCCGGTCTGATTCCGGCGCGCACGGCCGGCAATCCGCCGGCTATTTCTTCAGGCCGCTACTCAGGTCGACGTCTTCCGATGCGCGCGCACTGGCATCGGCCGCACGCGCGCTCAGGTCAGGCGCCAGCGCGCGCCGGCCATCGAACACGAAGCAGTCGCCGTGGTAGTGCGCACCGCCGACCTCTTCGAAATATTTGAGGATGCCGCCCTCGAGCTGCAACACGTTCTCGATGCCTTCCTCGCGCATCAGGATGGCCGCCTTCTCGCAGCGGATGCCGCCAGTGCAGAAGCTCACCACCGTCTTGCCTGCGAAATCGGCGCGATGCGCCTTGAGCGCGGGCGGGAATTCGGTGAATTTGGTGATGCGCCAGTCGATCGCGCCGTCGAAGCTGCCTTCGTCGACCTCGAAGTCGTTTCGCGTGTCGAGCAGCGCGATTTCCCGGCCTTCGTCGTCATGGCCCTGGTCGAGCCAGCGCTTGAGCGTGGGCGCGTCCACGCCCGGCGCACGGCCCGCCGCCGGCTGGATGGCCGGGTGGTCCATGCGGATGATCTCGCGCTTGAGCTTCACCAGCATGCGGCGGAAGGGCTGCGCGGAGGACCAGCTTTCCTTGGTTTCGAGGTCGGCGAAGCGCGCATCGGCGCGCAGGCCGGCCACGAAGCTGCGCACGGCATCGGGCAGCCCTGCCAGGAACAGGTTGATGCCCTCGGGCGCCAGCAGGATCGTGCCCATGAGACCCAGGGCCTGGGCGCGCTCGCGCAGGTCTTCGCGCAGCACGGGGCTGTCGTCGATGGCCACGAACTTGTAGGCCGCAATATTCAAAATCTCTTGCACGGGGCGCGATTGTAGGGATTGCCAACCCACATCGTGGAGTGCCGGTTTCTACAATGGGCGGATGTTTGTTCACCTGCGCCTGCACACCGAGTTTTCCGTCGTCGACGGCACCAACCGCATCGACGAAGTCGTCAAGGCCGCCGCTGCCGACAAGCAGCCCGCACTGGCCATCACCGACCTGAACAACCTGTTCGGGGCGGTCAAGTTCTACAAGCAGGGGCGAGGCAAGGGCGTCAAGCCGGTCATCGGCGCTGAAATCTTCGTCGAAGGCCTGGGCAAGGAGCCCGGCGTGCTCACCCGCATCGTGCTGCTGGTGCAGAACATGGAGGGCTACCTCCACCTGTCCGAGCTGCTGGCGCGCGCCTGGACGCAGAACGTGGGCCGGGGCCAGTCCCAGGCGGCCTGCAAGCTCGAATGGCTCCAGGAGCTGCAGGGCGGGCTGATCGCGCTGTCGGGCGCGCAGGCCGGCCCGCTGGGCGCGCCGCTGCTGCAGGGGCAGGAAGAACGCGCCGCCGAGGTTGCGCTGCAGCTGGCGGGCATGTTCCCGCACCGCTTCTACATCGAGCTGCAGCGCGCGGGCCGCCCCGAGGACGAGCCGCATGTGATTGCCGCCGTGAAGCTCGCGGCCCGGCTGCGCCTGCCGGTGGTCGCGACGCATCCGGTGCAGTTTGCCGAGCGCCAGGACTACGAGGCGCACGAGGCGCGTGTCTGCATCTCGGAGGGCGAAATCCTGGGCAACCCGCGCCGCGTGCGCAAGTTCACCGAAGAGCAGTACTTCAAGTCGAGCGCCGAAATGGAGGCGCTCTTTGCCGACGTGCCGAGCGCGCTGGCCAACACGGTCGAGATCGCCAAGCGCTGCAACCTCACGCTGGTGCTCGGCAAGCCGCAGCTGCCCGACTTTCCGACGCCTTTCGTCAGCGAAGGCGTGCGCATGCCGATCGACGAGTTCTTCCGCCAGGAATCGTTCGTGGGCCTGGAAGAACGCCTGGCGCACCTCTACCCCGACCCGGCCAGGCGCGATGCCGAGCGGCCGCGCTATGTCGAGCGCCTCGAGTTCGAGATCAACACGATCCTGAACATGGGCTTTCCCGGCTACTTCCTGATCGTGGGCGACTTCATCAAGTGGGCCAAGAACAACGGCTGCCCGGTGGGCCCGGGCCGGGGCTCGGGCGCGGGCTCGCTGGTGGCCTACGCGCTGAAGATCACCGACCTCGATCCGCTCGAATACAAGCTGCTGTTCGAACGTTTCCTGAACCCCGAGCGCGTCTCGATGCCCGACTTCGACATCGACTTCTGCCAGGGCAACCGCGACCGCGTGATCGACTACGTCAAGGACAAGTACGGCCGCGACGCCGTGAGCCAGATCGCCACCTTCGGAACGATGGCCGCGCGCGCCGCCATCCGCGACGTGGGCCGCGTGCTCGACATGAGCTACATGTTCTGCGACGGCATCAGCAAGCTCATCCCGAACAAGCCCGGCCAGCCCGTCACCATTCAATATCCGCCCAACCCGAAGGTGGAAGGCGACAAGAACAACTACGCCATCGAGATGGAGCCGCAGCTCGCGGCGCGCATCGAGAAGGAAGAAGAAGTGCGCATGCTGGTCGAGCTGGCGCAGAAGCTCGAGGGCATGACCCGCAACATCGGCATGCACGCGGGCGGCGTGCTGATTGCGCCCGGCAAGCTCACCGACTTCTGCCCGCTCTACCAGCAGCCCGGCAGCGACTCGGCCGTGAGCCAGTACGACAAGGACGACGTGGAGGCTATCGGCCTCGTGAAGTTCGACTTTCTGGGCCTGGCCACGCTCACCATCCTCGAGATCGCGAAAGAGTTCATCGTCAAGCGCCACAAGGGCCAGGAGAACTTCGCGTACGAGAACATCAGGCTCGACGACCGCGAGACCTACAAGCTGTTTTCCGAAGGCAAGACGGAAGCGGTGTTCCAGTTTGAAAGCCGCGGCATGCAGGGCATGCTGAAGGATGCGCGGCCGACGCGGCTCGAGGACCTGATTGCGCTCAACGCGCTGTACCGTCCGGGCCCGATGGACCTGATCCCGAGCTTCGTGGCGCGCAAGCACGGCCGCGAAGAGGTGGAGTACCCGCACCCGGCCGTGGCCGAGATGCTCTCCGAGACCTACGGGATCATGGTCTACCAGGAGCAGGTGATGCAGACCGCGCAGATCCTGGGCGGCTACTCGCTCGGCGGCGCCGACCTGCTGCGCCGCGCCATGGGCAAGAAAAAGCTCGAGGAGATGGCCGAGCACCGCGAGAAATTCCGCGCGGGCGCGCTCAAGACGCACGGCATCCCCCAGGACAAGGCCGACGAGATCTTCGACTTGATGGAGAAGTTCGCGGGCTACGGCTTCAACAAGTCGCACGCCGCCGCCTACTCGCTGCTGGCGTACCACACGGGATGGCTCAAGGTCCACTACACGGCCGAGTTCTTCTGCGCCAACATGACCGTGGAAATGGACGACACCGACAAGCTCAAGGTGCTGTTCGAAGACGCGCAGAAGAACTTCGGCATTACCTTCGAACCGCCGGACGTGAACCGCGGCAACTACCGCTTCGAGCCGGTCACCGACAAGGTGATCCGCTATGGCCTGGGCGCCGTCAAGGGCACGGGCCAGCTCGCGGTCGAGGCCGTGGTGCGCGCACGGGAAGAGGGCGGGCCGTTCAAGAGCCTGTTCGATTTCTGCGTGCGCATCGACCGCCAGCGCATCAACAAGCGCACGGTCGAAGCGCTCATCAAGGCCGGCGCCTTCGACGCGATCCAGCAGAACCGCGCCTCGCTCATCGCCTCGGTCGACCGCGCCTTCGAGTTCGCGGCCGCCACCGAGGCGAATGCCGCGCAGGTCGACATCTTCGGTGACAGCGAGCACGGCTCGGCCACGCAGGAGCCCGAGCTGGTCGACGCCACGCCCTGGGGCGTGAAGGAGCGGCTCACCTTCGAGAAGACGGCCGTCGGCTTCTATCTTTCAGGCCATCTGTTCGACGAGGTGGCGCACGAGGTGCGGCGCTTCTGCAAGCGCGAGATCGGCGACCTCATGGACACGCGCGAACAGCAGGTGATCGCAGGCATCGTGAGCGACTTCCGCGTGATCAACGGCCAGCGCGGCCGCCTGGCGATCTTCAAGCTCGACGACAAGTCCGATTCCATCGACGCCACTGCCGACGAGGCGTTGATCAATGCGAACCGCAACACCTTGAAGGACGACGAACTGGTGATCGTGAGCGGCCGGCTGCAGCCGGGCCGCGGCGGCTTCGAAGCCCGCTTCCAGGTGCAGCAGGTGTGGGACCTGGCCACCGCACGCTGCCGCTTCGGAAAATTCCTGCGGGTGGCCGTCAATGGCAAGGCGCCCGACATCGCGCGCCTGGTGAAAGACTTTCCGCCGCGCACCGAGCAGAGCGAGCACGGCGACCTCGTGCAGGGGCTGCCGGTGCGCCTGTCGATGGCGCGCGGCGGCGCGCAGGTCGAGTTGCAGCTGGGCGAGCGCGCCAAGTTCTTCCCGACCGACGCCGCGCTCGCGAGCTGGACGGCGCAGGCGGACGCCGGCAAGGCCTCGGTCGTCTACGAGTGAGCGCGGCCAGGGGCGCCGAATGTTCCTCCAGCGGGAACAATCGGCGGCTCGGGCTGTCCATCTTTCTTTAGTCAGCCCGTTCGAAGGAGGAACGATCACCATGCCCCATACCAAGACCCTGAAGAAAACCGCGCTGGCCCTCGGCATGTCGCTTGCGCTGGCGCTGCCCTTGTCGTCGGTGTTCGCGCAGTACGCGGGCCCGAGCAGCGTGCCGGCAATGACCGTCAAGCAGCTGCTCGACACCGGCAAGGATGACCAGCACGCCACGCTGCGCGGCTTCATCGTCTCGCACGATGGCGGCGAGCACTACACCTTTGCCGACGACACCGGCCGCATGAAGGTGGAGATCGATGCCAAGCACTTCCCGCCGGGCGTGAAGATCGACGACAAGGTGCGCGTCGAGATCTCGGGCGAGTTCGACAAGGACCTCGTCGGCAACAAGGCCGAACTCGACGTCAAGCGCCTGAGCGTCGCCGCGGCAAGGTAGGGTGGGGGCGCCGCCGCTGGCGGCTAGCGCTTGGGCCGGAGCGAGACGATCAGCGACGGGAAGATGCGCCCGTCGGTGTCGCGCGGCAGCTTGTCGGTCTTGTGCAGGCCGCGCTCGGCGGCCTCGTCCCAGCTGGGCAGTCCGCTCGACTTGGTCAGCTTGACGCCGACGATGGTGCCGTCCGGTGCCAGGTTCACTTCGAACTCGGCGGCCGGATTGCCATTGACCGTCTCGGCATCGGGGAAGGTGATGTTCGGGCGCACCGCCGCGGCGATGCGTCCCGCATAGCCGCTCGACGGCCCTGACGAGCGCATGGCCGTGCCCTTGGAATCGTCGCTGCCGCTCGCGCCCGCGAGGCCCTGCATGCGCTTGAGCGTTGCGGCGCGGTCGGCCGCGGCCTGCTTGGCTGCGGCTTCCTGCTGTTTCTTCGCTTCGGCCTGCTTGGCCTCGGCTTCCTGCTGCTTCTTCTGCTGCTCAGCGAGCTTTTGCTGCTGCGCCTTCTTGCGTTCGGCTTCGTCCTCGGCGCGCTGCTTGGCCTCGAGTTCTTTCTTGCGCTGCTGTTGCTGGCGCTCGAGCTCGCGCTCCTTCTGCTCTTTTTCTTCCTTGAGCTTTTTCTCGCGCTCGAGCGCGATGTCCGGCGCACGCGGCGGCGGTGCGGGCTCGGGGGCCTTTACCTGAGGCGGCGGTGGCGGGGGAGGCGCAGGCGGCGGAGGCGCGGGAGCCGGCGTGGGTGCCTGCGGCGCGGACAGGCGCGGCGCGGCCTGCTGCACCGTGGAAGACCACAGCTCCGCATCGACGGCGCCTTCGTCGGCATCGCTGCGCCAGCGCACGCCCCACGTCAGCGCGGCAATCAGCAGCGCATGCGCAACCAGCGCGAGCAGCACCGCGCGCGGCGTGCCGCGCTGCGGCGGTGGTGCGAACTCGGGGCGATCCAGTGCGAGCGACATGCCTTATTTGCCGCCCGTGGTGGTGACGGACAGGCCCACGCGCTCGATGCCGCTGCGCTTGAGCTGGTTCATCGCCTTCACGACGGTTTCGTACTTCACGGACTTGTCGGCGCTGATGACCACGGGGCGCTGGTCGTCGCCGCCCTGGGCGGTCTTGGCCGCGGAGCCGATCTGGGTCATGGGAACGGACGTGCCGCCGCTGCCGGTGGACGGGTCCTTCTTGATCTGCGCTTCGTCATCGCTCTTGATGACGATCTCGATGGGCTTGTCGGGCTGCTTGTTGGCGCGGTCGACCGAGGGCAGGTTGATCACGCTCGGCGTGATGAGCGGCGCGGTGACCATGAAGATGATCAACAGCACCAGCATCACGTCGATGAACGGGACCATGTTGATCTCGTTGATCGTGCGGCGGCCTCGGCCCCGGGATGAAACTGCGGGCATGGGCTGTAACCTCCGCTCAGCGGTTGGCCGGAGCAGCCGAAGTTGCAGACGCCACCGCGGCCGGGTTGGCCGAGAGGTTGCGCTGCAGGATGTTGGAGAACTCCTCGATGTAGGTCTCGAGGGCAATCGCGATCTTGTCGATCTCGCGTGCGAAGCGGTTGTAGCCCACCACCGCCGGAATGGCGGCGAAGAGGCCGATGGCAGTGGCCACCAGCGCTTCGGCAATGCCGGGCGCCACGGTGGCCAGCGTCACCTGCGCGAGCGCGGCCAGGCCGGTGAAGGCATGCATGATCCCCCAGACCGTGCCGAACAGGCCGACGTAGGGCGACACCGAGCCCACGGTGGCCAGGAACGACAGGTTCTGCTCGGCCGCGTCGAGTTCGCGCTGGAAGCTGGCGCGCATGGCGCGGCGGGCGCCGTCCAGCAGCGTGGGGGCGTCGCTCACGTGGCGTTCGCGCAGCTTCTGGTATTCGCGCATGCCGGAGGCGAAGATGCGCTCCATGGGCCCCGCGAACTTGGCGTTCTGCGCGGCCGAGGCGAACAGCTCGTTCAGGCTGGTGCCCGACCAGAACTCGCGCTCGAAATCGTCGTTGAGCGCGCGCATGCGGCGCAGCGCGAAGTACTTGCGGATGATCGCGGCCCAGCTGGCGATCGAGACGATCACGAGCAGCAGCACGACCAGTTGCACCACGAAGCTCGCATGGAGCAGGAGATTGATGATGGAGAGGTCTTGGTTCATGGCTTGAAAGGTTGAGTCATGGAGCCGCCGCAGCGCTCGAGGGTTCCCGCAACTTGGGCCGGTAGGCGCGCAGGACGCAATGTGGAGGCATCCACCCAGCCGATGCGGATCGTGCCTTCGCACAGCAGAACGGGTGCCGCGGCTCCCGTTCGTTCTTGCTCTGTTTTTGATAGCACGCGCTGACCGATTATCAACGACGCCGTGCCCAGTTGTCGGAGATCGGCTGTAACCAGCAGTTCGTCGTCGAGCCGGGAGGGGCGATGGTATTTGAGCTGCGTTTCGCTCACCACGAACTGGCCGCCGGTTTCCTCGCGCAGCTTTCGCTGCTCCACGCCCAGCGAGCGCAGCCATTCGGTGCGGCCGCGTTCCATGAACTTGAGGTAGTTGGCATAGAACACGATGCCGCCGGCGTCGGTGTCTTCCCAGTAGACGCGGATCGGAAACGCGTAGGTCATCGGGCGGGGTTCGCGATCATGGCGCGCAGGCGCTCGACCGATTCCTGCAGGTGCGCCATCGAGCTGGCGGTGGAGAAGCGCACGAACCTGCTTGTCTCGGCCGTGCCGAAATCGCGGCCCGGCGTCACGGCCACGTGGGCGCGCTTCATGGTTTCGAAGGCGAAATCCCAACTGCCCGAGATGCCCAGCTTCTCGGCGACCGCGGTGCAATCGGCCCAGGCGTAGAAGGCACCGTCGGGCACCACCGGCACGTTCAGGCCGAGTGCGTTGAGTTGCGGAATGAACCAGTCGCGGCGCGCCTTGAACTCGGCGCGGCGGCGCTCGTATTCGGCAATGCTCTCGGTCTCGAAGCAGGCCAGCGCGGCGTACTGCGACACGGTGCTCGCGCAGATGAAGAGGTTCTGTGCCAGCCGCTCGACCACCGGCACCAGCGCCTCGGGCACCACCAGCCAGCCCAGCCGCCAGCCGGTCATGTTGAAGTACTTGCTGAAGCTGTTGATGCTGATGACGTTGTCGTCGATGGCCAATGCCGTCTGCCCGAAGGCGTCGTCGTGCGAGAGGCCCAGGTAGATCTCGTCGATCAGCGTGATGCCGCCGCGCTGCGACACCACCTCGTGGATGCGGCGCAGTTCATCGGGCGCGATCGAGGTGCCGGTCGGGTTGGAGGGCGAGGCCAGCAGCACGCCGCGCGTTTTCTCGGTCCAGGCGGCCTCGACCTTGGCGGCCGTGAGCTGGAAGCGCTCTTCGGCGGTGGTGGGTATCAGCACGGCCTTGCCGTCCGCTGCGCTCACGAAATGGCGGTTGCAGGGATAGCTGGGGTCGGGCAGCAGGATCTCGTCGCCGGATTCGATCAGCGCCAGGCAGGCCAGCTGCAGCGCAGCCGAAGCCCCCGCGGTCACCACGATGCGGCGCGCCGGCACGTCGACGCCGAAGCGCTGCGCGTACCAGTCGCTGATGCGCTCGCGCAGCAGGTCCAGGCCGGTGGCCTGGGTGTATTGCGTGGCACCGGCGCGAACGGCGCGGGCGGCGGCTTCCTGCACCAGCGGCGGGGCGGTGAAGTCGGGCTCGCCGATGTTCAGGAAGATCATCGGCCGGTCGGTGTGCGCCGCCTCGCGTGCGAGCACGCCGGCGGCCTTGGCCACTTCCATCACGTAGAAAGGTTCGATGCGCTGTGCGCGCGCCGAGATCCTCATGCCTTCGCTTTCCCCGAAGCCCGGTCGGCTTCCACTTCGAGCGGGCGCAGTTGCGGCGCCAGGCCATTGAGCACGGCGTTCACGTACTTGTGGCCGTCGGTGCCGCCGAATTCCTTGGCCAACTCGATGCACTCGTTGAGCACCACGCGCCATGGCACGTCCAGGCAGTGCTGGAACTCGTACACGCCGATCCACATCACGGCGTGTTCGATCGGCGAAATCTCCTCGAACTTGCGGTCGAGCAGCGGGCGGATCAATGCGTCGAGCTGCTCGGCGCCTTCGATCGAGCCGTGCAGCAGCGCGTCGTAGTGCGCGGCGTCGGCCTTGTGGAAGCCCGCGAGGTCGCGCGTGAAGTGGTCGATCTCGGTCGGGTCGTTGCGGCCCACCAGGTGCTGGTAGAGCGCCTGCAGCGCGAACTCTCGCGCGCGGCTGCGGTTCGACTTGGCCGAAGCCTTGCGCGCGCCGGTGCTGGTGAGGCCGGTACGCACTTGCCGCGCCGGGCGCGGCTTGGCGCCGGCTGCCTTGTTGTTGTCTTCGGTCATGTGAGGGAGGCCAGCAGCCGCGCCATCTCGACAGCCACCTGGGCCGCATCGCGGCCCTTGTCGGTCTGTCGGGCGACGGCTTGCTCGAGGTTTTCGGTCGTGAGGATCGCGTTGGCGATGGGAAGGCGATGGTCGAGCGCCACGCGGCTCACGCTCGCGCCCGATTCGTTGGCCACCAGTTCGAAGTGGTAGGTCTCGCCGCGGATGATGCAGCCCAGTGCCACCAGCGCGTGGTAGCCGCCGCGCACGGCCATGGCCTGCAGGGCGACCGGCACTTCGAGTGCGCCCGGAACCTGCACATGATGGATGTCGTCAGCGGCCACGCCCAGCTTCTCGAGCTCGGCGAGGCAGGCGGCGGCGAGCGCATCGGTGATGTCGGCGTTGAAGCGCGCCTGCACGATGCCGATGCGCAGGCCTTTTCCGTCGAGCGGCGTGTTGTTGTCAGCGCCCTTGTTTGCACCTTGCATGGTGGTCAGTCTTTCGTGAGGTAGCCGGCAATTTCGAGGCCGTAGCCTGCGGCCATGCTCGGCATGCGGCGGGGCGTGCCGAGCAGGTTCATCTTGTGCACGCCGCATTCGCGCAGGATCTGCGCGCCGATGCCGTAGCTGCGCAGGTCCATGCGGCCGCGCTCGGGTGCTTGCGCAGGGCGCGCGGTGCCGTCGAATTGCGCGAGCAGTTCCCCGGCCGTTTCGCCGCAATTGAGCAGCACGGCCACGCCCTTGCCTTCGTTCGCGATGTGCGCGAGGCTGGCGTCCAGGCTCCACGAGTGCAGCGAGCGGTTGATTTCGAGCGCATCGAGCACCGACAGCGGCTCGTGCACGCGCACCGACACCGTGTCTTCCGGCGCCCACTGGCCGCGCACCAGCGCCAGGTGCACGCCGCGGCTCGGCTTGTCGGTGAAGGCATGGGCGGTGAAGCTGCCCCAGGCGGTCTGGATCTCGCGGCAGCCGACCTTCTCGACCAGCGATTCGGTGCGGCTGCGGTGTTCGATGAGCGCGGCGATGGTGCCGATCTTCAGGCCATGCTCGGCCGCGAAGACCTGCAGGTCGGGCAGGCGCGCCATGGTGCCGTCTTCGTTCATCACCTCGCAGATCACCGAGGCGGGCGAGCAGCCGGCCATTGCGGCCAGGTCGCAGCCGGCTTCGGTATGGCCGGCGCGCATCAGCACGCCCCCGTCCACCGCCTGCAGCGGAAAGATGTGGCCGGGCTGCACCAGGTCGCTGGCCACGGCGTTGCGCGCCACCGCCGCCTGCACGGTGCGTGCACGGTCGGCGGCCGAGATGCCGGTGGTCACGCCTTCGGCCGCCTCGATGGAAACGGTGAAGGCCGTCGAATGCTTGGCGCCGTTGCGCGACACCATGGGCGGCAGCTGCAGCCTCTCGCACATCTCGCGCGAGAGCGTGAGGCAGATCAGCCCGCGCGCATGGCGCGCCATGAAGTTGATGGCCTCGGGCGTGATGTGGTCGGCCGCAATGACGATGTCGCCTTCGTTCTCGCGGTCTTCCTCGTCCACCAGGATCACCATGCGACCGGCGGCGAGCTCGGCCACGATCTCCTCGACCGAGGAAATCGGCGCGGGCGACCGCGTGCCGCGGGGAGCGCCGATGGGCGTGACGGAAGCGTTCATTCGGCTGTGTCCTTGGAATACGTGGAAGGAGTCGGCACCAGGACGCCGGCCTGGAGCATGCGCTCCACGTAGCGCGCCACGGTATCGATTTCTAGATTGACCTTCGAGCCGGCCTGCAGGCTGCCCAGCGAAGTGTTTTCGACGGTGTGCGGGATCAGGTTGATACTGACCTCCGCGCCGCCTTCGATGTCGCTCACGCTGTTGACGGTCAGGCTCACGCCGTTGATCGTGATCGAGCCCTTGTAGGCCAGGAAGCGCGCGAGCGCGGGCGGCGCCACCACGCGCAGCTCCCAGCTTTCGCCGACCGGCGCGAAGTGGCTGACCGTGCCGATGCCGTCCACATGGCCGGAGACGATGTGGCCACCCAGCCGGTCGCTGGCGCGCAGCGCCTTCTCGAGGTTGATGCGGGCGCCTTCTTCGGTCAGCCCCGCGGTCTTGTCGAGCGATTCGGCCGAAATGTCGATGGTGAACTGCTGCTGGGCGGGGTCGAGCGTGGTCACGGTCATGCACGCGCCATTGAGCGCAATGCTGTCGCCGAGCCCGACGTCGTCGAGATAGCCGTCGGGCACCGCAATGCCGAGTCTTTTGCCGTAGGAGGAGGAGGGGCCGAGGTCGTGGATGGCGGCGATGCGCCCCACGCCGGTGATGATTCCGGTGAACATCCGCGCATTTTCGCAGACATCCTGGGTCCGCCCGGCGGGGGCCTGCATTCGCCCGCTAGAAAGCGTCCCTTCCGGCGACCCGGGCCACGATCCGGACGTCCGGCCCGATCCGCTCGATGGTCCTGAACTCCAGCGGCAGCGCGCCGGCCAGGTCGGCCAGCGGCCCGCCGGCGTGGATGCCGGAGGCCATGTCGAGCCCGTCGCCGATGAGCCTGGGCGCCAGGTACACCAGCAGCTCGTCGACCAGGCCCTCGCGCAGCAGCGAGCCGTTGAGCTTGTGGCCGGCCTCGACGTGGAGCTCGTTGACCTCGCGGCGGGCCAGGTCCCGCAGCATCGCCGCCAGGTCGACCTTGCCCTGCGCATTGGGCAGGTAGGCGATGGTGGCGCCGCGCGCTTCCAGCGCCGCGGCCTTGGCGTCGTCCTGCGCGGCGGCGTAGATCCAGACGGGGCGGCCGGCCATGAAGATCCGCGCGCCGGGCGGCGTCTGCAATTGGCTGTCGACCACCACCACGTGCGGCTGGCGCGTGGTTTCCACCAGCCGCACGTCGAGCCGGGGGTCGTCCTCCAGCACCGTGCCCACGCCGGTCAGCACCGCGCTGGCCTGCGCCCGCCACGCATGGCCGTCGGCACGCGCCGATTCGGAGGTGATCCATTGGCTCACGCCGTTGCGCAGGCCGGTCTTGCCGTCCAGCGAGGCCGCGGCCTTGAGCCGCACCCAGGGCGTCTTGCGGACCATGCGGCTGAAAAAGCCGATGTTGAGTTCGCGCGCTTCCTCCGCGCCCGGCCCCACCTCGACCGCCACGCCCGCGGCGCGCAGCCGTTCGAAGCCCTGGCCGGCCACCAGCGGGTTGGGGTCCGCCAACGACGCCACCACCCGGCCGATGCCGGCCGCCGCCAGCGCATCGCAGCAGGGGCCGGTGCGGCCATGGTGCGCGCAGGGCTCGAGCGTGACGAAGGCGGTGGCGCCGGCAACCGAATGGCCGCGCGCTGCGGCATCGCGCAGCGCCATGACCTCGGCATGCGGGCCGCCAACCTGCTGGGTGCGCCCTTGGCCGATCACGGCGCCGTTGGCGTCCACGAGGACGCAACCGACGCGGGGATTGGGGTCGGTCTCCGGCCCGGCCTGGCGCGCGAGGTCCAAGGCCTGGGCCATGAAATTCACAATTTCATTTGCATTTGTCATTTTTTATTAAATCAAATCTATTTGTAAATCAATTTAAAAACAATTGAAGCCGATGATCCATTGATCTGTTTATTTCGACCGTCCGTCGTTCAATGGGTGGTCAATATGAATTGGACAAATAGAATTTTGGAAAAATTGCCGTCAGGGAGAAAACGTCTGCCGCTATAGCCACTTCGGCGAGGCGGCGGACGGTACAACATGAAAAACGGATTCTGCGCGTCCGCGAGAACGCATTTCCGCCAGCGCACAACGCCGCACGGCTTCACGCTGGTCGAAATGATGGTCGTCATCGTACTGATGGCCATCCTGCTGGCACTGGCGCTGCCCAGCTTCAACAGCCTGATCGAGAAGTACCGCGTCGAGGGCATGGTTTCGGCCTTGATGGCGAGCGTGAGCCACGCCCGCGCAGAAGCGGCTCGGCGCGGGCAGGCCGTGACCATCCGGCAGCGCGCGGAGTGCAGCGGCGCAGACTGGAGCTGCGGCTGGGAAACAGTGGTCGGCAGCGGCGACGGGCTCGAAATCCTCCAGCGGCAAGACCCCGACACGCGCGTTGCGATCGAGAAAAGCGCGGTCGGGTCCATGGCTTTCGATCCGATGGGCCATTTTTCCAGCGTCGCCCGCATCAGCTTCCATCCGGTGGGAAGCGCCAGTTCATCCAACGACGTCGTCGTGTGCGTGTCCCTCGGCTGGCGCGTTCGGCGGTGCTGACGGGGGAGCGGAACGTGCCGAGCAATTCAATTCGCGCGCCGCGCGGCCAAGCGGGCTTCTCGATGATCGAGGCCCTGGTGGCCATTCTCGTGCTCTCGTTCGGCCTGCTCGCGCTGGCCGGCTTCCAGTTGCGTGTGCTCTCGGACAGCGTGGGCGCGAGCAACCAGAACATTGCCGCGCAGTTGGCCGCCGACATGGCCGATCGCATCCGCGCGAATCCCGTGAGCGGCGCCGCGTCGGCCAATCCCTATGTGGCCGGCTGGTCGGCGGCGGACAACACCGAACCCACCCCCTCGTGCGCGGGGGCCAAGGCCAGTTGCACCGCTGCCCAACTGGCCGTCCACGATCTGTGGACCTGGAAACACAGGGTGGCGAATGCGTTGCCGGGTGGCGTGGCCGACGTGCAGAGCAAGAAGGCCGTCGGCGGCCTGCTGTTCGTGCACATCGCCTGGGACGAGCCCGCTGCGGTCAACCCGATCGCAACGGATTCGGCCTGGAACTGCCCGACCGAGGCCTGCCTGGAAGCCGTCGTCGCGGTGCCCCAACCATGAACAACAAAGCCTTCTCTCACCGCCTGCGCCAGGCCGGCTTCACGCTGGTCGAAATCCTCGTCGCGCTGATCATCGGCATGCTGGTGGTGCTGGCCGCGATGGCCAGCATGCTCGGCACGCGCAGCACCGCTGCGACGGGCGACGACGTCAATGTGCTGCACCAGTCATCGGCGCTGGCATTCAGGCTGCTGGGCCAGCAGATCCGGCAGGCCGGCTATTTCCCGATCGATGCCACCGGGCCGCTGTACTACTTCGACGTCAATGCGGGCACCAAGCTCGAGAGCGAGCCGGCCTTCTTCGCGATCAAGGGGAAGGAGGCGGCCGCCGGTTCTGTGAACGACACGCTGAAGGTCGGCTATGCGCCGAACCCGGATTTCTTCCACGACTGCCTCGGCCAGGTGGCCCAGGACTCGGATGGCGCAGCGTACACCCCCGGCAATCCCGCGGATCCTGCGAACGTGCGCCTGATCACCAGCGAGTTCTACGTGGTCAACGGCACCTTGCGGTGCATGGGCAGCGGCCATACCACGCCGCAGCCGATCATCGACGGCGTCGAACGCTTCGATGTCATGTACGGCATCGGCGATGCCGAAACCGAACGGGTGGTGCGCTACGTGACGGCAGCGAACGTAGCGAGCTTCGATCGGGTTCGCACGGTGCGCGTGTGCCTGCAGCTTGCCGGCGCGTCGAGGAGCAACCCGGGCGGCAGCTACGTCGATTGCGATGGCTCGTCGCGGACCAGCAGCGACGGCAGGCTGCGCCGCGTCTACACGACGGTGTTCGCACTGCGCAACTTATGACCACCCCCAGTCTTCGCGCACTTCGTGTCGCTTCGCCACCCCCCTTGCAGGGGGCAACACCAGCGGCCCGGCAAAGCCGGTTCCGCGGTGTTTCTGGCAAATACCTGGCGCAGCAGCGGGGGTTCTCGCTGTTCATCGTGCTCATCATGCTGCTGCTCTCGGTGCTGCTCGCGGTGGGTGGTGCGCGGACGGCCCAACTGCTCGAATCGATGGCGGGCAACCAGCGCGACTACCAACGCGCCTTCGAGGCCGCCGAAGCCGCATTGCTGGATGCCGAGCGCGACATCCGGCAACTGGCCTTCGATGCCGCGACCCAGACCTACGTGGCGTGTTCCGCGCTCGTGGACTCCCCTTGCCGCAAGGTCGCGGATGGCCGCGTGTTTCCCGATCGGGATACCGGCTGGGTGACCGCCTACGTGGGCGAGGGCGCCAACAGCTGCGCTCAGGGCATCTGCTACTTCGCCGGGAGCGATTCCGTGAGTGCCGCCTCGGGCAGCGAGGCCTACCGGTTCTGGACCCGTGCCGCGTATACGGACAAGTCCGCCGCCTACGGTCGATTCACGGGCGCGCCGAAGGCCGGCAATCCGGCCCTGGCCAGCGCCAGGTACTGGATCGAGGTGATCGACCGCGCGCGCAGCGACGAGCCGCTGTACCGGATCACCGCGCTTTCCACCGGCGCCCGCACGGCCAGCACGGGCGGCGGCACGCGGGTCCTGTTGCAGATGTCCTTCGACCCGGCCGCGGTCAGGAAGGTGAATTGAGCATGGCTGGAAAAATAGATATGAACATCCACCGGTTTTCGAGGAACGCCGTGCTGTGCGGCCTGGTACTCGCGCAGACCGCAGGGCACGCCGCGCAATATCCGCTGGCCCAGGCGCCGCGCAACACCGCGGTCAAGGAGCCGGCGCCGAATGTGATCGTGTCGGTCGACAACTCGGGCAGCATGGCGTATTCCTCACGGGCGTCGGAAGGAATGTATCCGTCGGCCGGAACACCCACCCGGATGGAAGCGCTGAAGACCGCGCTCAGGGCCAACTTCTCGGCGGCCAACATCCCCAACGGCCGGATTCGCCTTTCCTGGCAGGCGATGAACAACAACAAGAACGCCAAGAACGACAACTGCGTCGGCTTTTTCGGCGACATCTCAGCTGGGACCTATCAGGCCGGCCGTTGCCTCGTCAACGGCCAAGCCAATGCGAACCTGATGCGTTCGCTGGACGACACGCATCGCGCCAATTTCATGAGCTGGGTCGATGGCTTGGCGGCGGAAGGCGGAACACCCTTGCACGCCATGATGACCCGCGCCGGCGAATATATGAAGACGACAGGCCGGTTCAGCCCGTACTCGGACGACTCGGGCGTGGAGGGCGCAACTCAATCGACCTGCCGCAAGTCCTTTCACATCTTCATGACCGACGGCGACTACAACCTGTTTGGATTCAACCCGGACCCCGCAGCACTCGGCATGCCGGCCATCGGCAATGCGGATGGAACGAACCGCGTCCTGCCCGATGCCGTGGCCTACGTGCCGCGCGCTCCCTACAGGGACGACGCAGGTGCGGTCAACAACAGCTGGCAGAAAGATGCCTATGGATGGTGGCCGAAGGCGGAATACCGGCCCACACTGGCGGACATGGCTTTTCATTACTGGGCCAGCGACCTGCAGCCCGGTGTGTCGAACAACCTCAAGAAGACTGTTGCAGAGCCCGGCAACATGACTGTAGGAACGGCGACGGTCCCCGAGTACTGGAATCCCAAGAACGATCCCGCCACCTGGCAACACCTGAATACCTACACCATCGGCTTTGGCGCTGCCTCGTCGTGGACGGGCGCGCCGGCCGTTTCGGCGGACGCGTCGCAGCCGACCTACAGCGGGGACTATGCGCGCTTGGTCGATGGCTCGATCTCCTGGAAGGACCCGCTGGCGAGCACCTTGGCGGCGCCGGGGAGATGGCATTCTGCAAGCGGCGCCTATGGCTACTACCACGAGCTCGCCGCCAACGCCTCCGCCGTGCGCATGGACCTCTGGCACGCCGCGCTCAACAGCCGAGGCACCTTCACGCCGGCCGCGAACGCGCAGGCGCTCGGCGATGCCTTCCGATCCATCCTCGCGCAGATCCTTTTCAACACCAGCACCCCGCTGACCTCGATCTCGGGCAGCGGCTCCAGGGCGTCGAGCGCCACCTCGGCCTACCAGGGCGGCTACGACACGGCCGACTGGTCGGGCAAGGTGATTGCCACGCCGTTCGGCAGCGACGGCAAGCTGGCCGCCACGCCCGCATGGTCCGCGCGCGAACTGCTCGATGCGCGCATGGCAAAGGCCGGCGCGCACGACAGCGATCGCAAGGTGCTGAGCTTCTCTGGCACCACTGCGGCAACGCCCACCAGCGCCGCGGCCACCGGTGCCGGCGTGCCGTTCCGATGGGCCAACCTGAGCGACGCGCAGAAGGCGGCGCTCAAGGGCAGCACCAGCACCGACGCCGCGAGCACCGCGTCGGCCAGGGCGTGCTCGACTTTCTTCGCGGCGACCGCAGCAACGAGGGCACCGGCCTCGGCCTGCGCAAGCGCGGCCACGTGCTGGGCGACATCGTGGGCTCCAGCGTCCAGTACGTGGGGCGGCCCAGCAGCGGCTTCACCCATGAAGGCTACGCCGCATTCGCCTCGACCATCGACCGCACGCCGATGGTCTATGTCGGCGCCAACGACGGCATGCTGCATGCCTTCAACGCCGGCACCGGCCAGGAGGCATTCGCCTATGTGCCGGAAGGCGTCTATGGCACGGCGGCGGCGCCCCAGCTCAAGAAGCTCAGCGAGAGCACCTACTCGCACAGGTACTACGTCGACGGCAGCCCGTTCGTGGCCGACATCTACATGGGGTCGACCGCTGACGCCAAGGCCACCGACGCCAAGAAGGCAGCGCTGTGGAAATCCTTCCTCGTGGGCACGCTGGGGCCGGGCGGCAAGGGCTACTTCGTGCTCGACGTCACCAAGCCCGAGAACATCGGCGAGACCAACGCCGCCGACGTGGCCGTGATCGACACCACCGCGGTCGCCGACGACGACCTCGGCCACCAGTTCCAGCAACCCGCGCTCGATTCCTTTTCCAGGCGCGCACTGCAGGTGGCACCGCTCAACAACGGCCGCAGGGCCGTGATCCTGGGTAACGGCTACAACAGCACGAACGAGAAGGCGATGCTCTGGATCCAGTACCTCGACGGCGACAAGTCCGTGCTGAAGATTCCCGCGCCCGCCACGCAGGCCGCCGGCACTTGCAACGGGCTCTCGGCGCCGCAGGTGGTGGACCGCAACGGCGACGGCAAGGTCGACTACGTCTATGCCGGCGATCTGCTCGGCAACCTCTGGAAGTTCGACCTGAGCAGCGGCAAGAGCAGCGACTGGAAGGCCACCCTGGGCTCCGGCGCCACCGCATCGAGCCTGGACGGCGCGCAGCTGTTCGCCGCCGGTGCCGCACAGCCGATCACGGCCGCGCCGCTGGTCGTCGACCATCCGCGCGGCGGCTACATGGTGATGTTCGGCACCGGCCGGCTGTTTGCCGCGGGCGACGAAAGCAGCACCGCCCAGCAGTACCTGTACGGCGTCTGGGACCGCGCCAACGGCAGCACGGGCACCGCGGTGCTGGCCGACCTGATGGCGCAGACCGTCGGGACCGGCACGGTCAAGGAAGGCGACGTGGAATTCCGCACCGCGTCGAGCCACGGCGTGAGCTACAGCGGCTCGGGCGGCAAGCGCGGCTGGTACCTCCAGCTGGGAACCGCCGGCGAACGCATCGTCTATCCGGGCGATGCGCTGAGCGGCAGCGCGGGCCTGTTCTCGTCCACCATTCCCGGCTCGGCGAGCAATTCGCTCGACTGCGCGCCGGGCACCAGCGACAACGGCTGGTCGATGGTGGTCGACTTCTTCAGCGGCGTCGCCCCCGACGGCATCGTCTACAACGGATCCACCAGTGCGGCAGGCACCTATCTCGGCTTCCGGAATCATTCGGGCCGGGACGACATCGTCTTTCGGCCGCAGAACGCCGCGGAAAAAGGCAAGCACGTGATCTGTAGTGCGGCCGGCGGCTGCAACGAGACCGAGCTGCCGCAAGCCGTGCGCCGCTTCGGCTGGCGCAACCTGATCTCGTGGAATTGATGAAGCCGCGGCGCACCCAAGCCATGAACAAATATCCTGAAATGCAGGCCCGCAAAGAGCGGATTCGCCCGCGCGGCTTCACGCTGGTCGAACTCATGATCGTGACGGCGGTGATCGCCATCCTGGCCGCGATTGCCTACCCGAGCTACACGCGCTACGTGCTGCGGGCCAAGCGTGCCGATGCCAAGCAGCAGCTGCTGCAGGCGGCCCAATGGACCGAGCGCTACCTGACGGCCAACGGCCAGTATCCGCCGTCAACCGTTGCGCTGCCGGCCGGGCTGAACCAGTCGCCATCGTCCGGCACGGCAAACTACACCATCAGCTATGCGGCAAGAAATGCGACCGCCTACACGCTGCGGGCCGAGCCGCAGGGCGCATCGAAAGCCGACGAGTGCGGAACGCTCACGGTGAACCAGCAGGGCGTCAAGCTGGCGGCCGGCCAGACCAGTGCTTCGAATGCGCGGGTGCAGGCCTGCTGGAACCGCTGAGTGCGGGGTTCTTCAGATGTCGCGCAGCAGCTGCCGGAACTCGTCCACGTCCTCGAAGCTGCGGTACACCGAGGCAAAGCGCACGTAGGCCACCTTGTCGAGCTTTTTCAGTTCGCGCATCACGAGTTCGCCGACCTTGGTCGAATCGATCTCGCGCAGGCCGCTGGCCAGGAGCTTCTGCTCGATACGCAGCAGGGCGTTGTCGATCTGCTCGATGCTGACCGGCCGCTTGCGCAGCGCCAGCATCATCGAGGCGCGGACCTTGCCCGATTCGAAGTCGGCGCGGCTGCCGTCCTTCTTGACGACCACCGGAAAGTTGACGTCGGGCCGCTCATAGGTGGTGAAGCGCTTGTCGCAGGCGCTGCACTGGCGGCGCCTGCGCACGAAGTCGGCGTCTTCCGAAACGCGGGTCTCGACGACCTGCGTTTCGAGATGACCGCAAAAAGGGCATTTCATGCGGCCACTTCTTGCCGGATCAGCGGTAGACCGGGAACCGGCTCGTCAGCGCGTGCACCTTGGCGCGGACCGCATCGATGTTGGCGGCGTCGCGCGGGTTCTCGAGCACGTCGGCGATCAGGTTCGCGGTGATGCGCGCCTCTTCGTCCTTGAAGCCGCGCGTGGTCATGGCGGGGGTGCCGATGCGCACGCCGCTGGTGACCATCGGCTTTTCGGGGTCGTTGGGGATCGCGTTCTTGTTGATCGTCATGTGGGCGCTGCCCAGCACGGCTTCGGCTTCCTTGCCGGTGATGCCCTTGGCGCGCAGGTCGACCAGCATCACGTGGCTTTCGGTGCGCCCGCTCACGATGCGCAGGCCGCGCTCGGTAAGGGTGTCGGCCACGATCTGGGCGTTCTTGACCACCTGCTGCTGGTAGGCCTTGAACTCGGGCGTCATGGCTTCCTTGAACGCGACGGCCTTGGCGGCGATCACGTGCATCAGCGGGCCGCCTTGCAGGCCTGGGAAGATCGCGCTGTTGATGGCTTTCTCATGCTGCGACTTCATCAGGATGATGCCGCCGCGCGGGCCGCGCAGGCTCTTGTGGGTGGTGGATGTGACCACGTCGGCGTGCGGCACCGGGTTGGGGTACACGCCCGCGGCCACCAGGCCGGCATAGTGGGCGATGTCGACCATGAAGATCGCGCCCACGTCCTTGGCCACCTTGGCGAAGCGCTCGAAGTCGATGCGCAGCGAATAGGCCGAGGCGCCCGCGATGATCAGCTTGGGCATGTGCTCGTGCGCCTTGCGTTCCATCGCGTCGTAATCGATGGCTTCGTTTGCATCGAGGCCGTAGCTCACCACGTTGAACCACTTGCCGCTCATGTTCAGGGGCATGCCGTGGGTCAGGTGGCCGCCTTCGGCCAGGCTCATGCCCATGATGGTGTCGCCGGGCTTCAAGAAGGCCAGCATCACGGCTTCGTTGGCTGAGGCGCCGCAGTGCGGCTGCACGTTGGCGGCGTCGGCGCCGAAGATCTGCTTGATGCGGTCGATGGCCAACTGCTCGGCCACGTCGACGTGCTCGCAGCCGCCGTAGTAGCGCTTGCCCGGGTAGCCTTCGGCGTATTTGTTGGTGAGTTGCGAGCCCTGGGCGGCCATGACGGCCGGCGAAGCGTAGTTTTCGCTCGCGATCAACTCGATGTGGTGTTCCTGGCGCGCGTTTTCGGCCTGGATGGCAGCCCAGATTTCGGGATCGGTCTGTTCGACCAGGATGTTGCGGTGGTACATGGCAGTCCTTTGAAGACGAGGTCCTTGTTCTTCAACCAAACAAGGGCTGCCCAGGCGAACGGCTGAACGCCTGTATGGATGCCAGGCGGCACGCTTCCCAGTGGTATTCCACGTCAGCGCAGGGCACCGTGCGGGGTGCTGCGCCTATCGCCAGTCGCGTACGGGGTGAAGTGTAGCGCAGGGGCTCAGGAAACTTCCGACAGCAGGGCCACTTTCTGCGGGTCCGCTGCCGGCTCGGCCGCCTGCTGCGGCTTGGGCGGCACGGCAACCGGAATCGGCTGGGCCTGCGCCCGCACCACCGGCGCCGCGGGCGTTGGCATTGTCGGCGGATTGCGGCCGTTGGCCACCTGCACCAGGCGTTCGTGCTCGGCCAGGACCTTGCCGGCATAGCCGCCGTCGTCGTCGAGATTGGCCGCGCCCACGTAGTAGCGCAGGCCGCCTTCGAGCGAGCCGGCGCGGGCGATGCATTCCTGCAGCACCTTCACGCCCACGCGCATGTTGGTCACGGGGTCGAAGGCGGTGAGCGTGCCGCCCGCGCTTTCGTACTTGTCGCCGTGCACGCGCGTCATGACCTGCATCAGGCCCTGGGCGCCCACGTGGCTCTGGGCGAAGGGATTGAAGCTCGATTCGACGGCCATGATGGCCAGGATCAGCGTCGGGTCGAGCTTGGTGCGCTTGCCCAGGTGGTATGCCTCTGCAACCAGCACGCTCAGCGGCTCGGCCGCCACGCGGTACTTCTTGCTGAGCCAATAGGCCACGGCGGCCTGCTGCTTGGGCAGGTCGCCGGGGCTCGCGGCCGTGGTGCGCACGATGGCGGTCGGCTCCAGGTCGGTGGCTTCGGGCGCGGGCTTGCGCGACTGCAGCCAGCCCATGAGCTGTTCCTCGCCGGTCTTGCGCAGGTCGGGCCGCGCCACGAGCGCGAGGGCCGCGAACACGATGGCCAGGCCAACCAGCGCAAACCCGTTGTGGGTGATTTCAAAAAAGCCGTCTGCCACGTCGGACACAAAGGTCCTCAGCCCGCGGGCTGTGGCATCAAACGCCTTGTTCATCGCTCTTCCTTTCTGTGCGGCACCTGATCGCAGCGCCGCGGGGGCGATGGATGAAGGCAGCGGCGCTTGGATTGGTACGAATCAGGCTCCGCGCATGGAGGTGTAGGGGTAGGAGCGCGGTGGCCTGATCAAGCCGGGGGAACTCGGCAGCGGATTCAGGTGGCCCCTGCTGGGTCTGGGGCAGCCAGGGGCAGGCGGGATTCTAGCGTGGCTAAATACCCGGTCAAGTATAAGAACCTATTCCCTTATGTGATTACATATTTAAACAAAATATCAGGGAAAACCCTTGGAAGACGGCATTGCAATGCAAGGGCGGGGCGCCTAATCTGAACACGCCTGAGTTCTCAGGCGGTTTTCCGAAATCCTACGGCCCGAGGTGCAAGTCAAGGGCTGGAACGATGGAGGATCCATGGCGGCAATCTCTTGCTGCCAGCACGGCAGGAACCATTGACTTCCGGTCGCGCGAAACGATGGCATGGGTTTTGTGCCCGCCATCAAGCCCGGTAATGAGACATTTCGTCGAATTGCCGGGCTTTCTTGTTTCTGGCTCCATGCTTCTTTGCGGCACACTCCCGCGATGGATGTAGCTTCGCTCAAACAAAATAAATGGGTGCGACGTGGGATCGTCGCGTTGCTGGTTCTGCTGGCCCTCTGGATCATCGCCTGGCTGGCGGTGCCGCCGATTGCCAAGAGCCAGCTCCAGAAGATCGCAAGCGAGAAGCTGGGCCGGCAGGTCACTGTCGGCAAGATCGATTTCAAGCCCTGGACCCTCGAACTCGCGCTGAACGACCTGCGCATTGCCACGGCCGACGGCAGCCGGCCCCAGGTGGCGGTCAAGCGCATCTATGCCGACGCCGAACTGCAGTCGATCCTGCGCCTGGCACCGGTGATCGATGCGGTGACGGTCGAGGCGCCGGCCATCCTGCTCACGCACCTGGCCGACGGCAAGTACGACATCGACGACATCCTGGCCAAACTCGCGGCCGGCCCGCCGCCCGATCCCAAGGCCGAGCCGGCGCGCTTTGCCATCTATAACATCTCGATCAGGGACGGCGCGGTCGATTTCGACGACCAGACCGTCAAGCGCAGGCACGAACTGCGCGGCTTCGTGCTCAACGTCCCGTTCCTGAGCAACCTGGCCTCCAAGCGCGACATCAACACAGAGCCCAAGCTGGCTTTCGCGCTCAACGGCAGCAAGTTCGATTCGGCGGCCCTCACCACGCCGTTCGCGGAAAGCCGCAAGACCGACGCCCATGTGCAGTTCAAGGGGCTCGACCTGGCGCCGTACCTGGGCTACATCCCGGGCGGCCTGCCGGTGAAGCTGCAGGCGGGCAGCCTCGATGCCGACCTGAAGATCGATTTCGAGCGAGCCGCCACCGCCGGTCTCAAGATCACCGGCACCGTCGAGGCGCACAAGGCCAAGCTCGGCGATGCCCGTGGGCGGGACCTCCTGGGTTTCGATTCGCTCAAGCTGGCGCTGGCCGACGTGCGGCCGCTGGAGGCGGTGTTTCACCTGAGCGAGGTCGCGCTGGCCAATCCGCAGCTTGCGGTGGCGCGCGATGCCAAGGGCCAGCTGAACCTGCTGGCCACCGATCCGGCCACCGGGGCGGCAGAGAAGGTGGCGCAGGCTCCTGCCGCCGCCGCAAGCGCTCCGGACGGCAAGGCCCCCGAAAAGCCGAAGTTGAAGGTCCGGGTCGACAAGGTGGCCCTCAGCGGCGGGCGCATCGGGTGGCGCGATGAAACGGTTCAGCCCGCCGCGGCCATCGAGACGACCGCGCTCGGCCTCGACCTGACCGAGCTCACCTGGCCCATGGAGAAGCCGGCCCGGTTCAGCGGCAGCACCGCCATTGCCGGCGCCACGCTCAAGTTCCAGGGCAACGCCACCGACAAGGCGGCCGAGGTGCAGACCGAGGTCGACGCGCTGCCGCTGTCGCTGGCGGCACCCTACCTGGCGCACAGCCTGGAGCCCACGCTCGACGGCAAGCTCAGCGGCCAGATCGACATCGCCTGGACCCAGCCCGACCTCCGGTTCAAGGCGCGGCGCCTGGCCGTCGACGGCCTGGCGCTCACCCAGGCGAAGACCGCGCTGGCAAGCGTCGGCCGCTTCGAACTGATCGATGCCGAGGTCGACATGACCAAGCACACGCTCGACGTGGCCTCGTTCACCGCCACCAACCCGAAGGTGCAGGTCGAGCGCGACAGCGAAAAGCGCTGGATGTTCGAGCGCTGGCTCAAGACGCCGGCCGGCGGCGGCAAGGCGCAGGCCAAGGCGGCCGCGCCCAAGCCCGCCGGCTCGGGCCCCGAAACGGCACCGCCCGGCGCCAACACCAAGCCTTGGGGCTTGACCATCGGCACCCTGGCGGTCGACAACGGCACGCTTTCCTATGCCGACAAGGCCAGCGCCACGCCGGTGGCCGTCGAGATCACGGCATTCAGCCTGAAGGCGCAGAAGGTCGCGCCCGAAACCGCCACGGTCTCACCCTTGCAGGTTTCGGGGCGCATCGGTTCCCGACGTTCGGAGCCGGGCCGCTTCGACTACAAGGGCAACGTGGTGCTCAAGCCGCTCTCGGCCGAGGGCCGGCTCGAAGTGGCCTCGTTCCCGGCCCATGCCTTCAAGGCCTACTATGCCGACGCGCTCAACGTCGACATCCGCCGCGCCTTTGCCAGCTACAAGGGGACGGTGCGCTATGCAAGCGCGCCGTCCGGCATGACGATCAAGCTGGCCGGGGACACGGCGCTGGACGACTTCCGCGCCAACAGCATCTCGCTGACCCAGTCGCCGGGCTTCGACCGCAACACCAACCAGCTGCTGAGCTGGAAGACCCTGAGCCTGCGCGGCCTGCAGGTGAGCATGGCGCCCAACGCCGCACCGGCGGTGGACGTGCGGGAAACCACGCTGACCGATTTCTTCGCCCGCGTGATCGTCGACCCGACCGGGCGGCTCAACCTGGTAAACCTCACCAAGAAGGGGGAGGCGGACGCCAATGCCGCCGCCGTGGCCAGCGCGGAGGTCAAGTCCCGCCGCAGCCCTGGCGGAACCACCACCACGACGCGCGGCGGGCCGCAGCAGCCTTCGGGCGGCGGCGGTGCGCCGGTGTCGGCCGAGGCCATGGTCGGCGGCGGCTCCGAGCCGGCAGAGCCGGCAACGGCGCCCGTCGCAACCGCGCAGGCCGAGGCCGATTCGGGGCCCAAGCCGGTCATCAACTTCGGCCCGATGAGCCTGGTCAACGGCCGGGTCGATTTCACCGACCTGTTCGTGAAGCCCAACTATTCGGCCGACCTGAGCGAGCTGACCGGCAAGCTCAGTTCCTTCTCGTCGAACCCGCCCAAGGGCGAAAGCGGCCGCCCCGCGCTGGCCGACCTGGAACTGCGGGGCAAGGCGCAGCAGACCGCCGCGCTGGAAATCACCGGCAAGCTCAACCCGCTGGCCAAGCCGCTCGAACTCGACATCACCGCCAAGATGCGCGATCTCGACCTGGCGCCGCTGTCGCCGTACTCGGTGCGCTACGCCGGCCACGGCATCGAGCGCGGCAAGATGAGCATGGACGTCAACTACAAGATCGCACCCGATGGCCAGCTCACGGCCTCCAACAAGTTGGTGCTCAACCAGCTGCAATTCGGCGACGAAGTGCAGGGCGCGCCCAACAGCCTGCCGGTGCGGCTCGCGGTGGCGCTGCTGGCCGACCGCAACGGCGTGATCGACGTGGACCTGCCGCTCAGGGGCTCGCTCAACGATCCGCAGTTCAGCATCGGCCCGCTGATCTTCAAGGCGGTGGTCAACCTGATCGTCAAGGCCGTGACCTCGCCGTTCAGCCTGCTGACCGGCGGACTCGGCGGTGGCAGCGGCGAGTCGAGCACCATCACCTTCGAGCCCGGGAGCGCCGTGCTCAGTGCCACTGCCAAGGAGAGCCTGGACAAGGTCGTCAAGGCGCTGACGGAGCGTCCGAACCTGCGGATGACGGTGGTCGGCACGGCCAGCCTCGAAAAGGAGCGCGACGCCTACCAGCGCCAGCGCCTGCGCCAGCTCGCCCAGGCCGAGAAGCGGCGCCTGGCGGTGCGCGGCGGCCAGGCGGGCACCGACGTGCCGCCGGTGACCGATGCCGAATACCCCGAGCTGCTGGCCGCCGTGTACAAGCGCGCGGACATCACCAAGCCGCGCAACATGGTCGGCCTCGCCAAGGACCTGCCGGTGAAGGAAATGGAAAACCTGCTGCTCGCGAGCATTCCGGTCGACGAGGAGTCGATCCGGCAACTGGCCGTGGAGCGCGGCGCCGTGGTGCGCGACTACCTATTGGCCCAGAAGCTGCCGAGCGAGCGCCTGTTCCTCGGCGCCGTGAAGACCAAGGCGAGCGGTGACGACTGGAAGCCCGGCGCCGAGCTCGACCTGGCCATGAAGTGACAAACGCTCACTTGGTTTCCCGCCCCGCCTCGCCATATAGATAGCCATCCGTGACCGCTTCCAGCAGCCATTTGGCTGCGGTTGCGGCATGGAATTCAACCGCCCGCCACAACTGGGTGAAAATGTCGATGTGCGCCGGCCTTTGCCGGCGCCTTCGCTTTCTCTCTTCAGACAACGATTTCGCGCAAGTGACCTCTACTTCTTCCAAGCCACACGACCTCCAGGCCCTCGACACGCTCACCGGCGGCGCCTTCACCGCGCCAACTTCGGGCGAGCGCGCCGCGCGCATCCGCGACTGGCTCGCGGGCAACCCCGCGCCCGAGCAGATGCAGGAAGTCTTCAAGGAGCTGAGCGGCCGCGACAAGGGCGCGGCGCGCCTGCTGCGCGAAAAGCTCGACGAACTCAAGCGCGCCAAGGGCCAGGAGGCCATTGCCGCCGAATGGGCGCAAAAGGCCGAGGCGCTGCTGGGCCAGTCCAAGCTCAACATCGCCGATGCACTCGCCTGGCAGCGCGACGCCGCCAAGGCCGGCGCGCCCCTGTCGCGCGAACCGCTCGCGGGTTTCAAGGTGCAATTGGCCGAACGCGTCAAGGGCATCGAAGACCTGCAGCACCGTGCCCAGGTGCACCGCGAGGCCGCCGTGCTGCTGGCCCAGCGCTTCGAAGTGCTGTCGACCAAGGGCTGGCAGGACGCCCAGGCCGCCGAGGAATCGCTGCGCGCCGACGTGGCCCACTGGCAGCAGCAGGCGGCCGACATCACGGCCGATGCCAACTGGAACAGCCTGGACGCCAGGTTTGCACCGCAGCTCGAATCGTCGAAGGCGCAGTTGCTGGTCGTCTCCGATGCGTTCCATGCGGCGCTGGCCCAGGCGCAGGCCGCGGCCGCCGACGCTGCGGCCCCCTTGCCGCCGGTGCCGGTGTGGGCCGACGAGCTTCGCGCCGCGCGCGGCGAAGTCGTCGCACCCAAGGCGGCGCCCGCCAAGCCTGCCGCACCCAAGGTCGACCCGGCCGTGCGCGCAGCGGCGCAGGACGCCGTGCTGGCGGCCCTGGCCAAGCTCGAGCAGGAAACTGCCGAAGGCCACGGCAAGGCCAGCGCCGGCGCGGCCGCCGCACTGCGCGCGGTGCTGAAGGAACACGGCAAGCTGGTCGAAGCACCGCTCGAAGCGCGCGTGCATGCGGCGCTGGTCGCAGCCGGCGAACTCGAAGGCTGGCAGCGCTGGAGTGCCGACAAGGTGCGCGAAGACCTCGTCGCCAAGGCCGAAGGCCTGCTCAAGCGCCCCGAGGGCCAGGCGCTCGGCGGCCGCAAGATGCAGGAAACGCTGCGCTCGCTGCGCGACCAGTGGAAGCAGGCCGACCAGGGCGGTGTACCCAACCATGCGCTGTGGAAGCGCTTCGACGAAGCCTGCAACGAAGCCCACAAGGTGGTCGAGGCCTGGCTCGAGAAGGTTCGTGCCGATGCGGCGGAGCACCGCGCGCACCGCGTGGCACTGATCGAAGAGGTGCGGGCCTGGGCGGCCGAGCATGCCGGCGCCACCGACCTGAAGGCGCACAACCGCGCGCTGCACCAGTTTGCCGACCGCTGGCGCGATGCCGGCCACGTGGGCGAAAAAGTCTTTGCCGAGCTGCAGCCGCAGTGGAACGAGGCTTTCGGTGCCGCGCGCGCACCCTTCGAGGCGGCGCAAAAGGCCAGCATCGAACGGCGCCAGGCCATGATCGCGGAGGCGGCCGAGCTCGGCGCCCAGCCCATGCTGCGCATCGATGCCGTCAAGGCGCTGCAGCAGCGCTGGCAGGCCGAGGCCCAGAGCGTGCCGCTCGACCGCCGCCATGAGCAAAAGCTGTGGGACGCGTTCCGCGCGCCCATCGACGAAGCCTTCAACCGCAAGACGGCCGAACGCGAGAAGGTCTCCTCTGCAATGAGCGAGCACGACCGCCATGTGCTCGAGGCCTCCAAGGCGCTGGACGCGGCCAATGCTGGCGGCGATGTGCAGAAGATCCGCGCCGCCATCGCGCGGCTCGAAGCCGCGCTGCGTGGCGAAGCGCCTCCGCCTGCGCCGGCACCTGCCGCGAAGCCTGAGCCCTCCAGCGACGGTCCCGCCGTGGGCGCCACCGAAGTGGTTGCGCCCGGACAGGCCGCAGCCGAGTTCGGCGAAAGCGCCGAGCAGGCGCCGGGCTCGAGCGACGCGGAAGCGCAGCCGGGCACGCCCGCTCCGGCCCATGCCGCGGCCACCCCGGACCTCGTTGCGCCGGCCGACGGCGCCGACGCATCGGCGCGCTCCGACGGCGCGGCACATGAGGCCGGCGAAGCTGCCGCGGCCGAAGAAGCCAAGGCACCGCCCGCACCGCCAAAGCCCGCTCCCAAGCCCGTGGTCGCGGTGCGCGGCGACGACCGTCCCGGCAACAAGAAAGCCGAGGCCATGCCCGCAGGCCGTGCAGGCGGCCGCTTCGGCGACCGGCGCGATGGTGCCCGTCCGGGACCGGGCACCCCTGGCCGCCCAGGCGATCGCGGCGCACCGCGTCCAGATGGCCGCGGTGACCGCGGTGCACCGGCCGGACGCTTCGGCGACCGTCCGCCGCGCTTCGAGGACCGTGGTCCGCGGCTCGGCGACGCGGCTTTCCGCGCCCAGCGCGAAGCGCTCGAGCGCGCCGACCTCGCACTGCGCAAGCTCGCGGCCCAGGCTCACGGCGAAGCGCTGACGCAGGTGCTTGGCGCATGGGAGCAGCGCGACGCCTCGCGGCTGCCCAGCGTGCAGGAACTCGGACGCGCGGTCACGCCCGCAGTGCGCAGCGGCTGGTCCCAGGCCATCGGCTCGGCGCCCAAGGCTGCGCCCGATGAAGCCGCCGAAGCACTGCTGCGCCTCGAAATGGCCGCCGAAGTGCCAACGCCGGCCGAGCAGCTCGAAGCGCGCCGCGCGCTGCAGCTCAAGCTGCTGACCAAGCGCGGCGATCCGGCGCCGGCCCAGACCTGGGGACAGGATGCCGGCAAGGTGTTGGCTGCCGCGCACGATGCGGCCAGCGCGCGCCGCCTGCAGAACGCGCTGAAGGCACTATTGCGCAAGTAGGCCGGATCGTCCTGCCAAAAAAGGAAAAGCGCCCATGGGCGCTTTTCTTTTGCCCGGCCGCGCGCGGCGATCAGGTCTTGCCGCGCCCGAAGAATTCGTCGAAGAGCGCGAGCACCGAGGGGAAATCCCGTGCAAAGGTCGCGCGGTTCACGAAGTAGGCCTCGCAGGCCACCGCGAAGAATTCGCTGATCGATACCGCTCCGTAGTCATCGAGCCACGGCGGCTCCGCGCCGAAGCGCTCGGCCAGGATCGTCTTCTCGCGAAAGTCCTCGTAAGCAGGTTGCAGCACCGCGAGCCAGGCGGCGCGGGCCTCGCGTGCGCTGCGCTTGCCCGCAAAGCCGGGCGGCAGCGGCGGGCAGCCGTCGGCGTCGCCTGCGCGCATGTCGATCTTGTGGGCGAATTCGTGGATCACGACGTTGTAGCCGCCGCCCGTCGTGATGCCGCTCGCGAGCACGTCCTGCCAGCTCAGCATCACCGGCCCGCGGTCCATGGCCTCGCCGGCCACTACCTCGTCGTATTCGTGCACCACCTGCGCTTCGTCGACGATCTTGCGCCGCGCGACGACCTCCGACGAGTGCACCACGATGCCGACGAAATCGTCGTACCAGTCCAGCCCGCCCTTCAGGTTGAGGATCGGCAGCACCGCCTGCGCGGCGATGGCCAGGGCGACCTCGTCGGTGATGACGAAGCCCTGGGTGCCATGAAATTCCTTGTCGCGCAGGAACTCGGCCGAGAGGGTTCGAAGCCGCAGCTGCATGTCGTGCGGAAGCTCGCCAAGAAAGGCATAGCGCGCCAGCGTGGCCTGCCAGGCGTCGTCAGGGATGGGGGGCAGGGCGCGCAGCCGGCGCAGCCACTTGAACATACCCGCGCTAGCGCAGGTCGACGCGCTGGGCGCCGGCGGTGGAAAGGCACAGCAGCTGCGCGCGCGGCGGATGGGCCGCGGCGTCCCAGTCGCTGAGCACGATGCGCCTGAGGCCGTCGCCCAGGTCGTGATCGGCCGGGCGGTGCGTGTGGCCGTGCACCAGCGTGCCTGCGCGCGCCTGCTGCAGCCACTGGCGCGCGGCGCCGCCGTCCACGTCGGCCCAGACGGCCGAGGGATTGCGTTTGCGGTCTTCGCTTTGCGCGCGCATGGAGCGCGCGAGCGCGCGGCGCTCGGCCAGCGGCCTGGCCAGGAACGCGGCCTGCCATTCGGGCGTGCGCACCTGGGCGCGGAACTTGAGGTAGTCGGTGTCGTCCAGGCAAAGGATGTCGCCGTGGCTCAGCAGCCAGCGTTCGCCGCGCAGCACCAGCACCGTGGGGTCGTCCAGCAGCGTGAAGCCGCATTGGGCGGCCAGCGCCGGGCCCACAAGGAAGTCGCGGTTGCCGTGCATGAAGTACACCGGCAGCCGCTCGGCCGTGCGGCGCAGCAGCTCGGCGCATTCGGCCTCGAAGCCGGGCAGGGCGGCTGCGTCGTCGCCCACCCACACTTCGAACAGGTCGCCCAGGATGACGAGCGCATCGGCCGGCGTGGTCTGCAGATAGCCGCGCCAGGCCTCGAAGGTGGCGGGCTCGTCAGCCTGCAGGTGCAGGTCGGAGATCAGGTCGACGGTGCGCCACGCGGGCGGGGCGAGCAGTTCCTTGAAAACCGGATGTTCCGCCATGCCCGTGCCGCGCCGCGTTCGTTCGCCGGTCCGCGCGTTATTCCGCGACGAGGACGGCCTTCTCGATCACGACGTCCTCGAGCGGCACGTCGTCGTGGAAGCCCTTGCGGCCCGTCTTCACGGCCTTGATCTTGTCCACCACGTCGGTGCCGCCGGTGACCTTGCCGAACACCGCGTAGCCCCAGCCCTGGGCCGAGGGAGCGGTGTGGTTCAGGAAGCCGTTGTCGGCCACGTTGATGAAGAACTGGGCGGTGGCCGAGTGCGGTGCGCTCGTGCGGGCCATGGCCACGGTGTAGTTGTCGTTCTTGAGGCCGTTGTTGGCTTCGTTCTCGATTTCGGCGCCGGTGGGCTTTTGCTTCATGCCGGGCTCGAAGCCGCCGCCCTGCACCATGAAGCCCGGGATCACGCGGTGGAACACGGTGTTGTCGTAGTGACCGTTCTTCACATAGCTGACGAAGTTCTCGGCCGACTTCGGCGCCTTGGCGCTGTCGAGTTCGAGCGTGATCACGCCGTAGTTCTTGATGTGGAGTTCGACTTTGGGGTTGCTCATGAGGGAGTCCTTCTTTCGGATGTTCGGAGGAGATTACTTCGCCAGTGCGGCGGACTTGATGATGATGGGCTCGAGCGGCACGTTCTGCATGCCGCCCTTGTTACCGGTTTGCACGGCACGGATCTTGTCGACCACCTCGGTGCCGGCCACCACCCGGCCGAATACCGTGTAGCCGTAGCCGTCGGGATTGGGCGCGTTGAGCGAATCGTTGTTCTTCACGTTGATGAAGAACTGCGAGGTGGCCGAGTTCGGATTGCCCGTGCGCGCCATTGCGATGGTGTAGCGGTCGTTCTTCAGGCCGTTGCCGGCTTCGAGCGGAATGGGTGCGCGCGTGGGTTTTTGCTGCATGTCGGCCGTGAAGCCGCCGCCCTGGATCATGAAGCCGTCGATCACGCGGTGGAACACGGTGCCATCGTAGTGCTTGTCCTTGACGTACTGCAGGAAGTTCTCGACCGTCTGGGGCGCCTTGGCCTGGTCGAGCTCGACCAGGATGTCGCCGGCCGAGGTGGCGAGCTTCACGCGCGGGCCGGGCTGCGCATGGACGGCGCCGGCAAGTGCGAGCGAGGCGGCCAGCAGGAGCGCGCCGCGGCGGCTGAAGCGAATGGACAGGGAAGGGGATTGGATCGTCAAGGATGGCTCCGAATGCGAATGATGTGGGGCGCGGGCCGGGCAATGCAAGCGGCCGCGGCCAGGGTGCTGTCGCTACTTGCTGACGCGGCCGACCGGCTTGCGGGCTTCAGGCGGTGCCGCCGGCAGGGCCGCGGCATCGGCCTCGGCCTTGGGCGTGAAGATCTGGCGGATCAGCGAGAGCTTGGGCGCCACGCTGGCGTTGGTGCTGGCGAATTGCTGCGCCCGCACATATTCCTGGGCCGCCAGGCGGGCATACACGTCGCCGAGGTTCTCGTGCGCGGTGGCGTAGTTGGGGTTGAGCCTGAGTGCCTGCTCCAGCGCAGCGCGCGCCTGGTCGAACTTGCTCTGCGCTGCATAGAGCGCGGCCAGGTTGTTGTAGGGCTCGGGCAGCTCCGGGAAATCCTGCGTCATCTGCGTGAACGCGGCAATGGCCTCGTTCTGCTTCTTCTGCTCGGTGAGGATCACGCCGCGCAGAAAGCGCATCTGTGGATCGCGCGGCTTGCCGGCGATGTAGGCATCGGCCTTGGCGAGCGCCTCGTTCGACTTGCCCTGGCGCAGCAGGGTATTCACGTCGTCGTAGTCGTTGGCGTAGGCAGCCGAACCCCACAGGCTGAAGAGCAGTGCAAAGGCGATGGAGAGTTTGGAGAACGCGACGTGCTTCATGAAGCCTCGGCAGGAGTGGGAAATGCGGGCTTCGAAAACACCCGGAATGTACACGGCAGCAGCCGTTTATACTGCGGTGCATTGTAGCCGAGGGGCCATGTCCAACCCCTCGTGGCCACTGTCCCGTCACCCCTGAAATACACCGTCGTTCGCCCGTGCCGCACGAGCGCGAAGCGACGCTTTCCGAGCCTCATGAGTCTGCGCATCTACAACACGCTTTCGCGTGAACTGGAGGAGTTCTCCCCATTGCAACCGGGCCGGGTGCGCATGTACGTGTGCGGCATGACGGTCTATGACCTCTGCCACATCGGCCATGCCCGCATGATGATGGCCTTCGACGTGGTGCAGCGCTGGCTGCGGGCGAGCGACTACGCCGTGACCTACGTGCGCAACATCACCGACATCGACGACAAGATCATTGCGCGCGCGGTGCAGCGCGGCATCACCATCCGTCAGCTGACCGACGAAGTGATCGCAGCCATGCACGAGGACATCGGCGCGCTCGGCATCGAGCCACCCACCATCGAGCCGCGTGCCACCGAATACGTGCCGCAGATGCTGGGCATCATCGAGAAGCTCGAGAAAAAGGGCCTGGCCTATCGTTCGGACAACGGCGACGTGAACTACGCGGTGCGCAAGTTCCCGGGCTACGGCAAGCTGTCGGGCAAGTCGCTCGACGAGTTGCATGCGGGCGAACGTGTTGCCGTGCTCGACGGCAAGCAGGATCCGCTCGACTTCGTGCTCTGGAAGGCTGCCAAGCCGACCGAGCCTGCCGACGCCAAATGGGAAAGCGCCTACGGCACCGGCCGGCCGGGCTGGCACATCGAGTGCTCGGCCATGAGCTGCGCCACTCTCGGCGAAACCTTCGACATCCATGGCGGCGGCGCTGATCTTCAGTTTCCGCACCACGAGAACGAGATCGCGCAGAGCGAAGGCGCCAACGGCAAGCCGCTGTCGCGCTTCTGGGTGCACAACGGCTTCGTGCGCGTGGACAACGAGAAGATGTCCAAGAGCCTGGGCAATTTCTTCACCATCCGCGAGGTGCTGCAGAAGTACGACGCCGAGAGCCTGCGTTTCTTCCTGGTGCGCACGCACTACCGTAGCGCGCTCAACTACAGTGACGCACACTTGGACGACGCCCGCAATTCGCTGAAGCGCCTGTACACCGCGCTCGATCTGGTCGCTCCGGCCGCAGTAATGATCGACTGGACGCAGTCCTATGCCGCGCGCTTCAAGGCCGCCATGGACGACGACTTCGGCACGCCCGAGGCCATCGCCGTGCTGTTCGAGCTGGCCGGCGAGGTCAACCGCACCAAGTCCGCAGAAACAGCCGGCTTGCTGAAGGCGCTGGCCGGTTCGCTGGGCCTGCTGCAGGGCGACCCGCGTGCCTTCCTGCGCGCAGGCACCACGCTGGACGAGGCCACCATCCAGGCGCAGATCGATGCGCGAGCGGCCGCCAAGGCCGCCAAGAACTTCGCCGAGGCCGACCGCATCCGCAACGACCTCCTGGCGCAGGGCATCGTGCTCAAGGATTCGCCCACCGGCACAACCTGGGCCGCAGCGCAGTGAACGGAACCACGAATCCCATGCCTGCTTCCTCGAAAAATCCGGCGGTCCAGATCTTCACGCCGGACTATTGGGAAGAGGCCTGCAAGCACCTGTCCAGGAAGGACCGCGTGATGAAGCGGCTGATCCCGAAGTTCGGCGATGCCTGCCTCGAGTCGCGCGGCGACGCGTTCACCACGCTCGCGCGCAGCATCGTGGGCCAGCAGATTTCGGTAAAGGCCGCGCAGACCGTGTGGGACAAGTTCGCGGTGCTGCCGCGCAAGCTGACCCCGGCCAACGTGCTCAAGCTCAAGGTCGACGACATGCGCGCGGCGGGGCTGTCGGCGCGCAAGATCGAGTACCTGGTGGACCTGGCCATTCATTTCGATTCGGGCGCAGTGCATGTCGACGCCTGGAAGGACATGGCCGACGAGCTCATCATCGATGAACTCGTGGCCATCCGCGGCATCGGCCGCTGGACGGCCGAGATGTTCCTCATCTTCCACCTGATGCGCCCCAACGTGCTGCCGGTCGACGACCTGGGCCTGCTCAACGGCATCAGCGTCAATTATTTTTCGGGCGATCCCGTGAGCCGCAGCGATGCCCGCGACGTTGCCGTGGCCTGGGCCCCGTATTGCAGCGTGGCGACTTGGTATATTTGGCGATCGCTCGACCCGGTACCGGTCGCATACTGAACAACAGGAGAAGACGTTGGCGAAACGAACCTTCCTCGACTTCGAGCAGCCCATTGCTGAACTCGAAACAAAGATCGAAGAACTGCGCTATGTACAGACCGAATCGGCGGTCGACATCTCGGAGGAAATCGACCAGCTCGGCAAGAAGAGCCAGCAGCTCACCAAGGACATCTACAGCGACCTGACGCCCTGGCAGATCACCAAGATCGCGCGGCATCCGGAGCGGCCCTACACGCTCGACTACGTCAACGAGATCTTCACCGACTTCGTCGAACTGCACGGCGACCGGCACTTTTCGGACGACCTCTCCATCGTGGGCGGCCTGGCCCGCTTCAACGGCACGCCCTGCATGGTGCTCGGCCACCAGAAGGGGCGCGACACCAAGGAGCGCACCGCGCGCAACTTCGGCATGAGCAAGCCCGAGGGCTACCGCAAGGCGCTGCGCCTCATGAAGACGGCCGAGAAGTTCAAGCTGCCGGTCTTCACCTTCGTCGATACGCCCGGCGCCTATCCGGGCATCGACGCCGAGGAGCGCGGCCAGTCCGAAGCCATCGGCCGCAACATCTACGAGATGGCGCAGCTCGAGGTGCCGATCATCGTCACCATCATCGGTGAAGGCGGCTCCGGCGGCGCGCTGGCCATTTCGGTGGGCGACCAGCTCGTGATGCTGCAGTATTCAATCTACTCGGTCATCAGCCCCGAAGGCTGCGCCTCCATTCTCTGGAAGACCAGCGACAAGGCGCAGGAAGCGGCCGATGCGCTCGGCATCACCGCGCACCGCCTGAAGGCGCTGGGCCTGGTCGACAAGATCGTGAACGAGCCGGTCGGCGGCGCGCACCGCGACCATCGCCAGATGGCCGCTTTCCTCAAGCGCGCGCTCAACGACGCCTTCCGCCAGGTCAGCGACCTGAAGCCGAAGGAACTGCTCGAGCGCCGCTACGAACGCCTGCAGAGCTACGGGCGCTTCAACGACACCAAGGCCGACACCGGCAGGTAAACAAGCCAGCGCGCTGCTCCTTCCATGAACGAAGCCTTCGAACGCGCCATGGCCGCGTTCGAGCCGGCGCATCTGCCGCTGGCGGTGGGCTTCAGCGGCGGTGCGGATTCCACGGCGCTGCTGGCCGCTTGCGCCTCGGCCTGGCCCGGACAGGTGCTTGCCTTTCATGTGCACCACGGCCTGCAGGCCGCGGCCGATGATTTCGAACGCCATTGCGCGGCCGTGTGCGAACGCCTGGGCGTGCCGCTCGCGGTGCACCGTGTGGACGCGCGCCATGCGCAGGGCGACAGCCCCGAAGATGCGGCACGGCGCGCCCGCTACGACGCCTTTGCAGCCATGGCGTGCACGGATACGGCGCTTGGCGCTATCGAATCGATAGTCCTCGGGCACCATGCCGACGACCAGGTCGAAACGCTTTTTTTGGCCCTTTCCCGGGGCGCCGGTTTGCCGGGACTCGCGGCCATGCCGGCGCATGCGCGGCGCAACGGGCTGGACATCTACCGCCCGCTGCTGGCCGTGCCCGGGGCCGACATCCGGGCGTGGCTCAAAAGTGTCGACCTGCCTTGGATCGAAGACCCGACCAACGAGGACGAGCGCTACACCCGCAACCGGATTCGCGCCGTGCTGCTGCCCGCGCTGGAGCGGACCTTCCCGCAGTTCCGTGCCACCTTCGCGCGCAGCATCGGCCATGCCGCGCAGGCGCAGGAGCTGCTGGGCGAACTCGCGGCGCAAGACCTGGCCGTGGTGGGCAGCCCGCCCCGCATCGCCGCGCTGCAGGCGCTTTCGCGCGCGCGGCAGGCCAATGTGCTGCGGCACTGGCTGATGCAGGCGCACGGCTGCGCGCCCAGCGCGGCCCAGCTCGACCAGCTGCTGGACCAGGTTCGCGCCTGCACCACCCGCGGCCACCGGATCCACCTCAAGGTGGCCAATGGATTCGCCCAGCGCAGGGGCGACCTGCTGCATTGGTACAATTCCGGGCCCTCGCCCAAGGCTTCGCGCTGACGGCTTGCAGGGCGCCGCGCTGGCACTCGGGAGTGCAGCGGCGGCCCTTCCCATTTCTCTGAATTCATCCATGGCATTGATCGTTCACAAATACGGCGGTACGTCGATGGGCTCGACCGAGCGCATCAAGAATGTCGCCAAGCGCGTCGCCAAGTGGGCGCGCGCCGGCCACCAGATGATCGTGGTCCCGAGTGCCATGAGCGGCGAAACCAATCGCCTGCTCGGCCTGGCCAAGGAACTGGCGCCGAGCAAACCGAGCGAGGCCCACGGGCGCGAGCTCGACATGCTTGCCTCGACCGGCGAACAGGCTTCTTCCGCGCTGCTGGCCATTGCGCTGCAGGCCGAAGGCATGGAAGCCGTGAGCTACGCGGGCTGGCAGGTGTCGGTGCGCACCGACAACTCCTACACCAAGGCGCGCATCGAGAGCATCGACGACGAGCGCGTGCGTGCCGACCTCGACGCCGGCAAGGTGGTGGTGATCACCGGCTTCCAGGGCGTGGACGACGACGGCAACATCACCACGCTGGGCCGCGGCGGCAGCGACACCTCGGCCGTGGCCATTGCGGCCGCGATGAAGGCGCACGAGTGCCTGATCTACACCGACGTCGACGGCGTCTACACCACCGACCCGCGCGTGGAGCCCGATGCGCGCCGCCTCTCGACCGTGAGCTTCGAAGAGATGCTCGAGATGGCGAGCCTGGGCTCCAAGGTGCTGCAGATCCGCTCGGTGGAATTCGCCGGCAAGTACAAGGTGCCGCTGCGTGTGCTCTCGAGCTTCACGCCGTGGGACATCGACATCAATGAAGAGGCCAAGTCCGGCACGCTGATCACTTTCGAGGAAGACGAAAACATGGAACAAGCCGTCGTATCCGGCATCGCTTTCAACCGCGACGAAGCCAAGATCTCGGTGCTCGGCGTGCCCGACAAGCCGGGCATCGCGTATCACATCCTCGGTGCCGTGGCAGACGCCAACATCGAAGTCGACGTGATCATCCAGAACCTCAGCAAGGACGGCCGGACCGACTTCAGCTTCACCGTGCACCGCAACGAGTATGCGAAGACGGTCGACCTGCTGCAGTCGAAGGTCATGCCCTCGCTGGGCGCGACCGAGATCGTGGGCGACACCAAGATCTGCAAGGTCAGCATCGTGGGCATCGGCATGCGCAGCCACGTGGGCGTTGCCAGCAAGATGTTCCGCGTGCTGAGCGAGGAGGGCATCAACATCCAGATGATTTCCACCAGCGAGATCAAGACCTCGGTCGTGATCGACGAAAAATACATGGAATTGGCCGTGCGCGCCCTGCACAAAGCCTTCGATCTGGACCAACCGGCCGCCTGATGGTGGCATAATCTCGGCTTCTTTCAGGAACTGTGACCGAGTGGCCGAAGGTGCTCCCCTGCTAAGGGAGTATGGGGTGTAGAGCCTCATCGAGGGTTCGAATCCCTCCGGTTCCGCCAGATAGCAAACAAAAACGCCCCTCACGGGGCGTTTTTCATTTGGGGCGCTGCATCGCAGCAGCCATCCCCGCCGCGGCCCGCACGCCGTGACACATTGTCCCGCTCCTGGGACATCGCCGGCCTCTTGAACGCGCCCTGGCCCCGGTGCCCCCTCTGGGCGCATGGACGGAACGGCCCTTGCTATGACAAGCGGGTCCATGACCTCGCCTCATCGCCCGCCGCCGCCCATGACCTCCGCCGACCTCGCCTTTGCTTCCAGGCTCGACCAGAGCGTTCGCACGGTAGGCGTGAGCGCGCCCGGGCGCCTGCACCTGGGCTTTCTGGACCCCTCGGGCTCGCTGGGGCGCGCGTTCGGCAGCCTGGGGCTGGTGATCGACGGCTTCACCACCGACCTCGAGCTGTCGGCGTCCGCGTCCTCGGACCAGCTGGCGGCCGACACGCCGGCCGGCGAGGCGGAACTGGCCCGCGCGGCGGACTATCTGGCGGTGTTGAAGCAGCGCAGCGGCCGCCACGCGCCGCTGGCGCTGCGGCTGCGCCACGCCTTGCCGCCGCATGCGGGCTTCGGCTCGGGCACGCAGCTGGCGTCGGCGATCGGGCGGGCCTTTGCCGAATGGCATGGGCTCGACCTGGACACGGGCACGCTGGCGCACTGGCTCGGGCGCGGCCTGCGCTCGGGAGTCGGCATTGCGGGTTTCGACAGCGGCGGCCTGCTCCTGGATGGCGGTCCGGGCGCCGACGGGCTGCCCGCACCGCTGCTGTCGCGCATCGAGTTTCCGGAGGAATGGCGCGTCATCGTCGTCCAGGATCCCACGCACAAGGGCCTGTCGGGCGGCGCGGAGAAGGAAGCCATCGCGGCCTTGCCGCCCCTGCCGCAGGCGGGCGCGGCCGAGATCTGCCATCAGGTGCTGATGCGGGTGCTGCCCGGCGCCGCGCGTGCGGAGTTCGCGCCGTTTGCCGCGGGCATCAACCGCATGCAGCAGCTGCTCGGCGAGCACTTTGCGCCGGCGCAGGGCGGCATCTACACGAGCGCTGCGGTCGGGCGGCTGATGCACTGGTTCGCGGATGCGAGCCGCGGGCACGACGCGGCCATCGGCCAGAGTTCATGGGGCCCAACGAGTTTTGCGATCGTGACTTCGCACGTGCGGGCCGAGATGCTGGTCGATGCGGCGCGTGCCTCCGGGCAGCTCGATCCGCGGTTGGAGCTGCGCATCGTCTCGGGCCGCAACCGCGGGGCGGTGGTGCGGGGTCGTGCCGCCGAGCCGCGCAACCGCTGAAGCCGTTGCAGCCGAAGAGCACCCGCCCTCAACCTTCCACACATCAATATCAACCAACGCAGGCCCTCATGGAACGTCCCCGCATCCTTCACATGTTCACCCCCGGCCAACAGATGAGCCCGTTCGACATCAACATGGCAGCGGACGCCGGCTACCAGATCATCGTGCCCTACTGCGAAGTGGGCCTGGACCGCATCACCGGGCTGACGCAGGACACCATCTTCTCGCGCGGACCCAAGGGCGTGGCGCGCACCGGCATCTTCATCGGCGGGCGCGATGCGCAGCTGGCGGCCGACATGCTCGAGCGCGCACGAACCTCGATGGTCAAGCCCTTCATCGTCTCGGCGATGGCCGATCCGAGCGGCGCCTACACCACGGCCGCGGCCATGGTGGCCTGCGTCGAGGCCGCGCTCAAGCGCCACCTTGGGCAGGGCCTGGAAGGCCAGCGCGTGGTGATCCTCGGCGGCATGGGGCCGGTGGGCCGCGTGGCGGGCGTGATCGCGGCAGGGGCCGGTGCCGAGGTGTACCTGTCCAGCCGCAACGGCATCGACGCGGCGCAGGAAGCGGCCGACGAAACCGGGCAGCGCTTCGGCGTGAAGCTGCACGGCCTCTCGGGCGGCGACCCCGACGCGGTGCGCCGCTCCATCGCCGATGCCGACGTGCTGCTGGCCTGTGCGGCCGCGGGCGTGCAGGTCGTATCGAGCGAGGCGCTCGGCGCCGCGACGCGGCTCAAGGTGGCGGCCGACGTGAACGCCGTGCCGCCCGAAGGCATTGCCGGCGTCGGCGTGATGGACGACGCCAAGCCATTGGCCGGCACGCAGGCCGTGGCCATCGGCGCGCTGGCGGTGGGCAACGTCAAGTACCAGACGCAGCATCGGCTGCTGGTGCAGATGTGCGAGGCCGAAAAAGCCCAGGTGCTGAGCTTCCCCGAGGCCTTTGCGGTGGCCCGCGCGTTCCTGGTCGAGCAGGCCGGAAAGACGGCTTGAAGCCAGCGGGAACCATGCAGACGATCGCCGTCGCCGCCATCTCCGCGCGCGCCATGGCCGAGGCGGCGGCAAGCGATGGCTTCAAGGTGGTCGCGCTCGATCTGTTCGGCGATGTCGACACGCGCCGAGCGGCTTCGCGCTGGATGCCGATTGGCGCGTCCGGCAGTTTGCAGATCGATGCTGCCAACGTGCTGGCCGCGCTGCGCACGCTCGCAGAGGACAGCGAACCGGTGCAGGGCTGGATCGCGGGCAGCGGCTTCGAAGGCGAGCCCGAATTGCTGGAAGAGGGCGCGGCCGTGCTGCCGCTGATCGGCACCGCGCCCGCGGCTGTGCGCCGCCTGCGCGATCCGGCGGCCTTCTTCGGCTTTCTCACCGCGCAGGTCATCCCCTTTCCGCAAGTGCTGCTGCAGCCGCCCGAGGACCCCGCGGGATGGCTCATGAAGGACGCGCACGGCTGCGGCGGCTGGCATGTGCGCCATGCGCCGTGGTCGATCGACGAGCCGCCGTCTTCGCACCACTACTTCCAGCGCGAAATGGCCGGGCTGCCGATGTCGGCCACCTTCATCGCCAATGGCCGCGACGTGCATGTGCTCGGCTTCAACGAGCAGACCGTGCGCCGCTTCGGCACGCGGCCCTTCGTGTTCTGCGGCGCCGTCGGGCCGGTGCCCGTGGCAGAGCACATCGCGCGCCGCGTGGCGGCCATCGCGCGCGCGCTGGCCGTGGAGTTCGAACTGCGCGGCCTGTGCAGCCTCGACTTCATGCGCGACGGCGACGCGATCGGCGTGCTGGAGGTCAACCCGAGGCCACCGGCCAGCATGAGCCTCTACAAGGCGCGCGCCGGTTCACCGGGCGTGATGCAGGCGCATCTGCGTGCCTGCCTGCATGGCGAGCTGCCGTCGCAGGTGCCATCGGCTGCGCAAGAGGTCGAAGGCATCGAGATCGTGTTCGCGCGGCAGCCGCTGCAGCTCGATGCGGCTGCGGCGCAGCGCCTTGCCGCATGGCCCGGCATTCGCGATCTGCCAGAAGCCGGCCAGCGCTTCGAGATCGACGACCCGCTGTGCACCCTGACCGCGAGCGGCAGCAGCGCGCAGCAGGTGCGCACCCGCTTGAACGAAGGCCGCGAGCGGCTGCTGCAATCACTGGAGACCAAGGCATGAGCAACACTTCCCCGCCTGTGGCCGTTTCGGGTCTGAGCGTCAACCTGCTGGCCCGCCCGCTGGTCGAGCGCCTGCTGGCCGATGCCGATGCGTTCGGGCTGCAAGTGCGCCGCGACGAGAGCGGCGCGCGTATCGTCGATGCCGGCATCGAGACGCGCGGCAGCGTGGCGGCCGGCCTGCAGATCGGCGAGATCTGCATGGGCGGGCTGGGGCATGTGAACCTGCGCAGCGGCAGCGCCGCTGAAGGCTGGCCCACGTGGCTCGACGTGCGCAGCTCGCAGCCGGTGCTGGCCTGCCTTGGCAGCCAATACGCCGGCTGGAGCCTCGCGGCCACGAAGGAGGAGACCGGCGGCAAGAAGTTCTTTTCGCTCGGCTCGGGGCCGGCGCGCGCGCTGGCGGTGAAGGAAAAACTCTTTGCCGAACTGGACTATCGCGACCATGCGCCATGCGGTGTGCTGGTGCTGGAAGTCGATCGCGCGCCGCCGAAGATCGTGATCGACAAGCTGCTGCGCGATTGCGGCCTGGCTGCGGAAGCGCTGACCCTGATCCTCACGCCCACCACCAGCCTCGCGGGCACGACGCAAGTGGTGGCGCGTGTGCTCGAGGTGGCGCTGCACAAGGCGCACGAGCTGGGCTTTGCGCTCGCCAACATCGTCGATGGCGCCGGCACCGCGCCGCTGCCGTCGCCGAGCGCCGATGGCGTCGAGGCCATGGGCCGCACCAACGACGCCATCCTGTACGGCGGCCGCGTGCACCTGACAGTCCGCGGCGACGACGGCGCGGCACGCGAGCTGGCGCGTGCGCTGCCGTCGCGCAACTCGCGCGACCACGGGCGCTCGTTCGCCGAGATCTTCAAGGAGGTCGAGTACGACTTCTACAAGATCGACGGCGCCTTGTTCGCACCGGCCGAGGTGTGGGTCAGCAATGTCGACAGCGGCAACACCTGGCACGGCGGCGCGCCCGACATGGCACTGCTGCAGCGCCTCTGGCTGCAGGAGGCCTGACCGTGCGCATCGCCATCATGACGGACGAGATCGGCTGGCACACGCGCCAGCTGCAGGCCGCGCTGCGCGCACGCGGCGCGGTGGGGCGCTGCGTCGACCTGGCCGACTGCAACATCGACACCACCGCGGCATGGCATGGCCTGGTCATTCCCGGCTACGGCCGCGAGCTGCCCGATGCGGTGCTGGTGCGCGGCATTGCCGGCGGAAGCTTCGAGCAGGTCACCAAGCGCCTGGGCGTGCTGCATGCCCTGCGCGAACTGGGCGTGCCGGTCTACAACGATGCGCGCGCCATCGAGCGCACGGTCGACAAGTCGATGACCAGCCTGCTGCTGCATGCCGCGCGCATTCCCGCACCCGCCACCTGGGCCACCGAATCGGCGGCGCAGGCGCGGCGAATCGCCATGCGCGAGATGGCCGCGGGCCATGCGCTGGTGCTCAAGCCCTTGTTCGGCTCGCAGGGCAAGAACCTGCAGCTGGTGGGCGAGGTCGACGGCGTCCATCATCCGATGCCCGACATCGATGCGCGCTACGCGGGCCTGGCCTATCTGCAGCGCTTCGTCCCGCCCATGGCCTCGCCGGGTTTCGACTGGCGCGTGATGGTGGTGGGCGGGCGTGCCGTCACCGCGATGCGGCGCGTCAGCACGCACTGGATCCACAACGTGGCCCAGGGCGCGCGCTGCGAGCCGGCCGTGCTGGAGCCCGCGCTCGCGCAACTGGCCGAAGGCGCGGCGCAGGCGCTGGACATGGACTACGCGGGCGTGGACCTCATCGCCGCGGCCAGCGGGCCGAAGATCCAGGTGCTCGAGGTCAACGGCGTGGCCGCCTGGCAGGGACTGCAGCGCGCGACGGGCTTCAACATCGCGCGCGCCATCGTCGACGACCTGCTCGACCGCAAGCTCGCGCAGGCGCGGAGCCTCGTGCAGCAGATCCTGCCGTTGCCGGAGCGCCGCGCTTGATGATGACGAACGCGCGGCAGGCGGCCATCGAGCGCGCGCGGGCCTGCTTCCTGCGGGCCTGCTGGCTCGACGTGGCCGTGCGCAAGCCCGGCAACGTGAGCCAGGCTTCGCCGGGCCACGGCATGGAGGCCTCGATGTTCGTTGCCAGCGCGGAGGCCGCGGCCGGTGCGCTGTTCGAGCCCGGCTTGCGCGTGGGCGCGCGCATCGAAGCGGCCGTGGCGGCCACCTGGGCGGTGGCGGGGTGCAACACCAACCTCGGCATCCTGCTGCTGTGCGCGCCCATCGCGCTCGCGGTGGAGCAGCACCCGCACGCCGGAACCCCCGCAGCCTTGCGCACGGCGGTGGAGTCGGTGCTGGCCACGCTCGACATCGACGATGCGCGCGCCGCCTATCGCGCGATTGCGCAGGCGCATCCCGGTGGCCTGGGCACCGCGCCGGCCGAGGACGTGCGCGATACGCCCAGCGTCGACCTGCGTGCCGCCATGGCGCTTGCCGCGGACCGCGACCTCATCGCGCGCCAGTACCGCGACGGATTCGCGGACCTGTTCGCGCTCGCGTTCCAGGAACCGGTGCAACCGGCGGGCTGCGGCGAAGCGCCGACCGATGCCAGTGCATCGCCCGATACCGCCACTGTGGCTTTCGTCCAACGGCTTTACCTGGCTTGTCTGAGCGCCTTTCCTGATTCACACATTGTTCGAAAACACGGCGAGCGCGTGGCACAGACTGTCATGACGGCGGCGCAGGCCTGGCAGGAGCGTGCCGGCGCGGGCGTGGCACTCGACGCCGACCCCGGCTTCGCCGCCTGGGACCTTTCACTCAAGGCCGCAGGCGTCAACCCCGGGACCAGCGCCGATTTCACCGTGGCCGCGCTGCTGCTTTCGGGCTGGGCGAATGGATGGCACGGATCGTGATACCCATGGCTTTGCGCTGGTCTTCCTGACCGGTGTCGTATTGACCCTAATCACCTTGGACCTCTGAGAGGAGACTCGAAACCATGGCAAAAATCGATCGACTGATGGTGGGCGAATCGCTCGTTGGCGACGGCAACGAAGTAGCCCATATCGACCTGATCATCGGACCGCGCGGCAGCGCTGCCGAGACCGCCTTCGCGAATGCGTTGACGAACAACAAGGACGGCTTCACTTCGCTGCTCGCAGTCGTGGCTCCCAACCTGCTGACCAAGCCGGCCACCGTGATGTTCAACAAAGTGACCATCAAGGGCGCCAAGCAGGCGGTGCAGATGTTCGGGCCGGCGCAGCGCGCCGTGGCGCTGGCGGTGGCCGACAGCGTCGAGGATGGCACCATCCCCATGGCGGAGGCGGACAACCTGTTCATCTGCGTCGGCGTGTTCATCCACTGGCTTGCCGACGATGACAAGAAGATCCAGGACTACAACTACCAGGCCACCCGCGAGGCCATCCAGCGCGCCGTGGCCGGCTCGCCGACGGCCGCGGAAGTGGTCGACAAGAAGGGCACCACGGCACACCCGTTCGCGGCCCACCTCTGAGCCGCAAAACAAAAAACCGGCGCGTGAACCGCGTCGGTTTTTTTCTTGCTGCCGCATCGCGCGGCAAGCGTGAACGCTCAGTGCTTGGCGGGCACCATGCCGCTCGCAAGAAAGTTCAGCACGGTCGCGCCGTGCACCAGCTTCGAGGCGCGGTGCGTGGGCGCGTGGCGCTCGATCTGCACGCCCACGGCCTGCACATCATCGAACTTGCGCGGCTTCACGACCTTCACGCGGACCCAGCTGGCGCCGAACTCGTCGATGAGGATGTCGGCGATGGCCTCTGCAAAGGCCTCAAGCAGTTGCAGCCGGTGCTCGGCCATGAGCCGCACCAGCCGCTCACGCACCACGCCATAGTCGATGGTGTCGCCGATGCGGTCGGTGTCGCAGGCGCGTGCGCGGGGCACGCCGGCGTGCACGTCGATCAAGAGGGGCTGCGGATGATGCAGCTCGGAGTCGTGGATGCCGATCACCGTCTGGCCGCTGAAGCCCTCGATGAAGATCAGGTCCATGGGCGCCGGTGCCTCGGCCGCGTCGGGCGATGCATTCGAGGCAGGCGAGGCATTCGAGGAGGAAAGGCGGGCGACGGAAGGACGCGGGCTGTTGTTCAAGTGCTGTCTCCAGTGGTGATCGAATATGTTTGAAAGTGTGTCTGGCGGCATGCAAGCCCACCCCGGCGAGATTCGTCAACGCAAAATGCAGGCCAGAGACCGGACCCGCTCCGGCATTGCCAATGCTTGGTGTTTCACCGGGTGCGCGGCAAGCCGGCAGGCACAACAATGGGCCGACCAAGGAGACACGATGGAACGCGCCGGAGAACTCCAATGACATTGACGCTGAGGCAGGGCGATCGACACGCTGACCGTGTGCTCGACGTGGTGAGGCGGGGCTTTCACGAAGAGGGCAACGATCTGGTCACGCGGTCGTGGAGCCGCTGCCTGAACCAGTACCAGCTCGATCCGGGCCGCCCGCGCGAACCGGTGGTCATTGCATCGTCGGCGCTGCAGAGTCGGCGTAACCAGCATGCCGACGTCATCGAGTGCGCACGCTACGAGATGACCACGCTCTACCAACAGCTCGCGGACGCCGAGTCCGCCGTGGTGCTCACCGATACCGACGGCGTGATCGTGCACATGGTGTCCTCGCCCGAGTTCGCCGCCGAAGCGGAGCCCATGGGCCTGCGCGCCGGTGGCATGTGGGGCGAGGCCGAAGCCGGCACCAACGGCATGGGTACCTGCCTGGCGGCGGCGCATCCGATCTCCGTGCGGCGCGAAGAACATTTCTTCAGCCACTTCACGCAGCTCACGTGTTCGGCGGTGCCGGTGTTCGATCCGTCCGGCGAGATCATCGCGGTGCTCGACGTGACCAGCCGCTCCAGCCTCATGCAGCAGCACGTGCTGGTGCTCCTGGGCATGACGGCGCGCATGATCGAGAACCGGCTCATCGACAAGCGCTTCTCGAATGCGCATCCGCTGCACTTCCACAGCCGGCCCGAATTCGTCTACACGCTGCACGAGGGCAAGCTTGCGGTCGGCGACGATGGGCGCATTCTTGCGGCCAATCGCAGCGCCTTGTTCCAGCTCGGCCTGCAGTCGATGGACGAGATCCGCACGCAGCGCATCGACGATCTGTTCCAGACCTCGCTCGAAGACATCGTCCAGCGCAGCCTTTCTTCTTCATTCCATCCGGTGGTGGCCTACCGGGCCAATGCGGCGCTGCGCTTCTTCGCTGTGGCGCGGCGACCGGCCTCCGATGCCGCGACGCCGGCGCGTGCGCGTGCGGCCGGCGCGGCTGGCACGGCTTCGATGGTGGCGGAGACGGGTGCCGAAGCCTTCCGTGCGCCGCTGCGGCCGACGGCCGCGCGTGCGCCGAGCGTTCGCACCTTCAAGGACGCGCGGCTCGTCGCGCACCTGGACACCGCGCGGCGCGTGGTCGCGCGCCGAACCCCCGTGCTGCTGTGCGGCGAAACGGGTTCGGGCAAGGAGGTGTTCGCGCGCGCCATCCACGAGAGCAGCCCGCATGCCGAGGGCGCCTTCGTCGCGGTCAATTGCGCGAGCCTGCCCGAGACGCTGATCGAATCCGAACTCTTCGGCTACAAGGCCGGCGCCTTCACCGGCGCGCAGCGCAGCGGGCGGCGCGGCAAGATCCTGCAGGCCGATGGCGGCACGCTGTTCCTCGACGAGATCGCCGACATGCCGCTGGAGCTGCAGGCCCGCCTGCTGCGCGTGCTCGACGAGCGCCAGGTCACGCCGCTGGGCACCGAGGACACCCATCCGGTGGACTTCCAGCTTGTGAGCGCGAGCCACCAGCACCTGCCGAGCCTGGTGCGCGAAGGCCGCTTCCGCGAAGACCTCTACTACCGCCTGGCCGGCATCGAACTCGACCTGCCCGCGCTGCGCGACCGCAGCGACAAGCGCGACCTGATCCACGACGTGCTCAAGGACGAAGGCGGCAGCGACAGCCGGCTCGGCGAAGAGGCCGAGCGCCTGCTCATGGCCTATTCATGGCCCGGCAACCTGCGGCAATTGCGCCATGTACTGCGCAGCGCCGCTGCGCTGGCCGACGGCAAGACCATCACGCGGGAGCACCTGCCTTCGCTGGCGGTGCGCACGGCGCCGTCGCCATTGCCCGCGCTGGCCCATGCTGCTGCAGCGTCCGAACCGGTCGATGCCGCCGCCGATGCAGCGCCGTCCGATCCGGCACCGGCCATCAAGCAACTCAACCCGATCCAGGCCAACGAGCGGCAGGTGCTGCTGCAGATGCTCGAGCAGCATCGCTGGAACGTGAGCAACGTCGCCAAGGCGCTCGATGTCAGCCGCAACACCCTGTACCGAAAACTCCACAAGCTTCACATCGAGATCTCTCCACCCGATTGAGCCTGAAGGCTCGCAGACATGACGAACGGGGAGCCGACGGGCACGGGCAAGATCGACCCACGCGGCGCCGCGCTGGCCGCCGAAGACGGGGAAGCGCCGCTGCCCGCGTCGCCGCCGCGCTCGCGGCTGGCCTGGTGTGTCACGGGCTCGGGCCATTTCCTCGAGGAATCGCTTGCCATTGCGGCGCGGCTGCCCTCGGTCGACCTGTTCCTCTCGGCCGCTGCCGAGGAGGTGCTGCCGATCTACAAGCTGCAGATCGAGGCGCTGAAGCCGCGCTTCCGCGTCTTCCGCGACAAGACCGCCAGCGGCGTGCCGGTGGGCATGCTCTACGACGACGTCTATCACACGGTGGTGGTGGCGCCGGCCACCAGCAACACGGTGGCCAAGTGCGCATTCGGCATCAGCGACTCGCTGCCGACCAACATGTTTGCGCAGGCCGGCAAGCTCGGCATTCCTGGCATCGTGTTTGCATGCGATACGGAACCGGTGGTGGTGACCAAGTCGCCGCATGACTGGGTCACGCTGCGCCCGCGGCGCATCGAACTGGACAACGTGGAGCGGCTGCGCGGCATCGATTTTTGCCAGGTGGTCTGTTCACCGGCCGAACTGGAGACCGCGCTCGACACGCGCCTGAAGGAACTTTCTCTCGCATGGAACACATCGTCTTCCTGACCGGGCGCCTCGCCCAAGCCAGCCTCACGCGGGTGCTGGCCGGGATCGAGGCGGCACCGTTCACATGGGAAGTGCGCGAGATCGGTCTGCAGGTGGCGGCGCTGATGACGGCCGACATGATCCGCCGCCGCGTTGCGGCCCCCGTGTTCACCGAGGGCGAAGGCGAGGGCGCCGCGCCTCGCCGCGCCGACCGCATCATGGTGCCGGGCCGCTGCCGCGGCGACGTCGAGGCCCTGAGCCTTCACTTCGGCGTTCCGGTGGAACGCGGCCCGCAAGAGCTGAAAGACCTGCCGCGCCACTTCAACCGCAGCGCGCGCGCGGTCGACCTGGACGAGTACGAGGTCGCGATCTTTGCCGAGATCGTCGACGCGCCGCGGCTCTCGGTGGCGCAGATCATCGAGCGCGCGCAGCAGCTCGCGGCCGACGGCGCCAACGTGATCGATCTGGGCTGCCTGCCCGAGACGCGCTTCGACCACCTGGCCGAAAGCGTGCAGGCGCTGAGGGCCGCGGGCTTCCAGGTCAGCGTCGATTCGAGCGATACGCAGGAACTGCTGCTCGGCGGCAAGGCCGGCGCCGACTACCTGCTGAGCCTCACGCTCGACACCCTGTGGATCGCCGACGAGGTCGCGGCCACGCCCGTGCTGATACCGCGCGTTCCGGCCGACGAAGCGTCGCTGTATGCAGCCGTCGAGCAGATGCAGCGCCGCGGCCGCGCCTTCCTGGCCGATTCGATCCTCGACCCGATACCCTTCGGCCTGACCGCCTCGATCGTGCGCTACCACCGGCTGCGCGAGCGCTTTCCCGACGCGCCGATCATGCTGGGCGTGGGCAACCTCACCGAGCTCACCGAGGCCGACACCAGCGGCATCAACGCGGTGCTGTTCGGCATTGCCGCCGAGCTGAACGTGGCGGCGGTGCTGACCACGCAGGTGAGCCAGCATGCGCGCCGCGCGGTGAGCGAGGCCGACTGGGCGCGCCGCATCATGCACGCCGCGGCGCGCAACGCCACGCTGCCCAAGGGCATGAGCGATGCGCTGATGACGGTGCACGCCAAGCATCCGTTCCCCGACACGCCCGAAGAAATCGGCGAGATCGCCTCGCAGGTGCGCGACCCCAACTTCCGCGTGCAGATTTCGCCGCTCGGCCTGCACGTCTACAACCGCGACGGCATGCGGCTCGCGCAGGGCGCCTTCGAACTCTGGCCGCAGCTCCAATTGCAGGACGACGCCGACCATGCGTTCTACATGGGCGTGGAACTGGCGCGGGCCGAGATCGCCTGGCAGCTCGGCAAGCGCTACGTGCAGGACCAGCCGCTCGACTGGGGCTGCGCCACGCCGCGGGTCACCGAAGACCTCGCGCGCTGGTGCGCGCCGGGAACCACCATGAAGACATCGAAGAAGAACAGCGCGGCAGAGAGCGACGCCACGAGCACCACCATCACCACCGCGCCATCACCCACATGAACGACCAGATCTTCGAAGCCGTGGTGACCACCGTGGCGCCCGGCGGCAAGCCGCACGTGGCGCCGATGGGAATCCGCTACCAGGAAGGCGGCATCCTGCTGATGCCGTTCAAGCCCTCGACCACGCACGACAACATCGTGGCCACCGGCCATGCGGTGCTCAACATCGTCTGCGACACGCGTGTGTTCGCGGGCTGTGTCACGGGCCGCAAGGTGTGGCCCACGCTGCCGGCCGAGCGCATCGAAGGCGTGCGGCTCGCCGCTGCGCTGCGCCACGTCGAACTCGAACTGGCCGAGCAGCGCGACGACGTGCAGCGGCCGGTGCTGCGCATGGTGGCCGTGCACGAGGCCACGCATGCGCCGTTTGCCGGCTTCAACCGCGCGCAGGCCGCGGTGGTCGAAGGGGCAGTGCTGGTGAGCCGGCTGCACATGCTCCCTCCCGAGAAAGTGGAAACCGAAATGACCTACCTGCAGATCGCGATCGACAAGACAGCCGGCCCCGAGGAACGCGAGGCCTGGGAGTGGCTGCGCGCCGCGGTCGCGCAGCACCGCGCCGCTGCCCGGGAGCGCACATCATGACGACGCGCATGCTGGTGAGCGTGCGCAGCGTGGACGAAGCCCTGCTCGCGGCCCGCGGCGGCGCCGACTTCATCGATCTGAAGGAACCCAACGAAGGCGCACTGGGCGGCCTGCCGGTGGCAGCCATAGTCGCCATCGTGAGTGCGCTGCGCGGGCACGGCATCGGCCTGCCCGTGAGCGCGACGATCGGCGACCTGCCCATGCATGCGCCGGATGCCATCCTGGCGCGGGTGGACGCGGTCGGTGCCTGCGGCGTGGACTACGTGAAGGTCGGCATCGAGCGTGGGCCTGAAGCCTTCGCGGTGCTCGATGCGCTCGCGGCCTGCGGCTGGCCGGTGGTACCGGTCTTCATCGGCGACCACGGGCTCGATGCCGCACTGACCGCGCATGGCTGCACGCTCGGCTTTCCCGGGCTCATGGTCGACACCGCCGACAAGCAGGCCGGCAGCCTGTTCGATGCCGTGCCGATGGCCGACCTGCGCGCCTTCCTGGCCCAGGTGCGCGCCGCGGGGCAAATGGCCGGTGTGGCGGGCGCGCTGCGCACGGCGCATGTTCCGCTGCTGCAATCGCTGGCGCCGGACTTTGCGGGGTTTCGCAGCGCCGTTTGCGTGGGCGACCGCAAGGCGGCCCTTTGCCCGGAGCGGCTGGCGGCACTGGCCGCGCTGCTGCACGGCGAGGCCGTGGAGCCTGTGCCGGCCTGAACTTCAGCGCGGGGCGAAGGTGGCCTCGCCCAGCAACAGCGCACGCATGGTCGCCAGCTGGTTCTTGTGAAGCAGGGTGATCGGAAACGCCGCATCGCCGGAGCGTTCGGCAAACTGCTGGTCGACCACGCCGGCATCGCCAAGCTCGTTGAGCGTCATCTGTGGATCGATGGTGCATGACTTGACCAGGACCAGCTGCTCGGCATTGAGATGCTTGGCGAGGTCGAGCGCGATGGTGTCGGACGTGGCGTCCCAGCTGGTGCGGCCGTCCGGCTTGTCGCGCCGCAGTTCGAGCGGCAGCCACAGCGCGGTTTTTCCGCGCCGCAGAAGGTCGGGGATTTCGGTCTTGCGCGTGGCAAGCTGCAGCGCCGGGTTCAGCGCATGCAGCTGGTAGGCCGTCTGCGCCATGGCCAGCACCGCCATGTTGTGGGCGGCCAGGTCGTTGAACTGCCAGTGCGCCTGCACGCGCCGCACTTCGTCTGCAAAGGTGCCGCCGCCGCAGACCACCGTGACGCGGCCACCGCCAATCTGCGTCAGCAGATCGAGCCACTGCGGCAGCACCGGGTCGGCACAGAGGCTGCCGCCAATCTTGACCACCCACATCAGTCGTGCTCCCTTTCGAACAGCGCGGCCACTGCCACGCTCGGTGCGCACACCTGCGTCCAGCCGGCGGTGCCCGCGGGCGCATGGCGGGCCACGTTCGCCACGTCGGCGCCATAGGCGGCAAAGCGGCGCGGCACGGCGCCCGCGCCTTCGCCCTCCGCGGCGGCGGCCAGGCCGGGCACCAGGAAGGCGCCGCAGCCCGCGCTCACCACCACGGCATCGCGCGAGAGCGCATGCGCCGCCAGCACACGGCGCAGCTGCGCACCGATGGCTTCGACCTGCGCCGAGCGCCAGGCGTGTGCGAGGTCCAGCCATTCTTCAGCGGATGCGTCGCGTTCGTCCAGTCCCACCATGCGCGCAAGGCGCTGGCGCGTGGCCGGCAGGCTCTTGGCTGCGTTGTCGGCGCTGGGGTGCAGGTCGTGCGCTGGATCGAGTTCGCCGCACAGGCGATAGACGTCGGCCGTGGTGGCGAAGAACTCGTTCATCACGTGCCTTGCCTGGCCGCGCCATTCGATGCGCTGCGTCAATGCGCACACCGGCGTGCGCACCACGCCGTGGTAGGCGAGCTCGCCGCTCACCAGGCGCTCGGCGTCGGTGCGGCTGGTGGTCAGCACGCGCTGGTTGCCGAAGGCGATCAGGTCGGTGGTGGTGCTGCCGATGTCGACCAGCACGCCCTCGGTGAAAACGAGCGCGGCATGCCGAGCGGTCGCGAGCCAGTTGGCCGAGGCGATGTGCTCCCAGTGCCGCGCGACATCCGCCGCGGTGCACCAGCCCGCATCGCCGGCAAAGAAATGCAGCGCGCCCGGCCGCGTGGGCAGCGCGGCCGCCAGTGCCGCGGCAATGCCGCGCACGCCGGCTTCGCGGTCCGGAAAAAGGTCGACCATCTCGCCCGTCATCGTGACGGCATGCCGTGCGGACGCAAGCATGGGCCAGCGCGTGCCCGCGGCCTGCAGCGCACGCGCCAGATGGTCGAGGCCCTGCCAGAGCGGACAGCCCCACTGCGCCACGTCGACCACGTCGCCGCCTTGCAGCAGGCAGGCCTTGACATGGGCGCCGCCGATGTCCCAGCCGATGGTGGTGCGTTCAGGCGACGGCACGCGCAAGTTCCCGTTCCTGGGTGCCGCTGCCGTGCAGGCGGTCCGCCAGCAGCTCCGCTGCGAGGTTGCGGCCGAGCGCCGCCGAGAGCCCGACATAGGCACAGGTCACACGCGGATTGATCTCGATCATCACCGGCCCGTGCTGCGGATGCCAGACCAGGTCGATACCCGCGAAGCCGCGCAGCCCGGGGATGGCGCGCGCCACCTGCATGGCCAGCGCAGCCAGGTCATGCCGGCGCGGATCGCCGCGGCCCACCGCGTCGACGTTCACGCCGTCGAAGGACAGCCTGCCGTGCGCATCGATCGAAATGCATTGGCGGTTGATGCTCAGCATTTCGGCATTCTGCTCCGTGCACAGCAGCGAGAGGCTCAGGGCTTCGCCCTCGATCCACGGCTCGAGCGTCAAGGTGGCGCCAGCCTGCGCGCGCAGGGCCTGGTCTTCGAGCGCATCGGCGTGGCGGGTGTGCACGTGGGTGGCCACGCCGCCGGCGCCATCGTCGGGCTTCACTACCCAGCGCGTGATATCGGGCGCATCGGCAAAGGCCAGCGGCGTCTGCACGCCGTGGGCGGCCAGATGCGCGAGCGTGGCGTTCTTGCCGGCCGTGAGTTCGATGGCCTCGGCACTGCAGCCGAGCCAGCGCGCATGGCCCACCGTGCGCTGGAAACGCGCGAGCAGGCCGTCCGTCTCGGGCGCCACCAGCCACACGAGGTCATGCAGAGCGCTCTGCCGCGCGACGAAGTCGAAGGCCGATTCGTTGGCGCGGGCCCGCAGTGGCACGGCGCCTGCAGGCAGGGTGTTCCCCGGTTCGCAGACCGCCGCGGAGACCGAACAATCGGCGGCGCGCACCAGGTCCGCCACCATGGCATCGCGCATCGACAGGCCCAGCGGCAGCAGCTCGTCGGCTGCGGCGTCGTCGCCGTAGTCGCTCCAGCCGCCGCCGCTGAGATACTCGTAAACAAAAACGCGTTTCGTCATTTCATCATCCACTTTCCGGGCTCTTCCCCATCTTCCCCATGACTTCCGAACTGAACCTGATCCCTGTCGTCGACCTGCTGAAGGGCCAGGTGGTGCGGGCCGTGCGCGGCGACCGCAAGGCCTACCGGCCGATCGTTTCGGCGCTGTGCGCCAGCAGCGATCCGGTGACGGTGGCGCGCATCCTGTGCGAGCACTGCGCGGCCCGGCAGCTGTATGTGGCCGACCTCGACGCTTTGCAGGGCGGGGCGGTGCAGATCGCCGTGTTGGCCGATCTGCTGCGGGCACTGCCGGGCATCGAGCTCTGGCTGGATGCCGGCCTTGCGGATGCACCGGCCGGCCAGGCGCTGCGCGAACAGCTGGCGCCCTACGCCTCGCGCATCGTGCTGGTGTTCGGCAGCGAATCGCTGCGTTCGCGCGAGGCGCTGGAGCGCTGTTTCGAGGCTACGGCCGGTGACCCCGGGGCGGCGCTGTCGCTGGACCGGCGCGATGGCCAGCGGCTCGATGCCGCCGGCTGCTGGGACGCGGTGGAACTGTGGCCGAAGCGGCTGATCGTGATGACGCTGGAGCGCGTCGGCTCCGGCGCCGGCCCCGACCTGGAAACGCTGCAGGAAGTGAGGCGCCTGGCGCCGGGCGCCATGGTGATCGGTGCTGGCGGAATCCGCAGCGAGGACGACCTGGCGCGCGCGAGCGCCGCCGGCGCCGATGCCTGGCTGGTGGCCAGCGCGCTGCACGACCTGCAATTGCCACGCGTACGCCGCTGATCTGCCGAAGCCGGTGCGACGAGGGTGGGTGAGGCGTGCCATCCGCCCGCTGTACACACGAACCGTGCCATCCACCGGCGGGCTCGCTTGCACTGTTGCCGGCCGTTGCCGGCACGCATTGACCGCCAAAAGCGCAACACTCTGTCTCACTTCGTGTGTGTCAACAGGGCCCGGTCCCAAGGCGCGGCGGCCCTGCGGGTGAATGGCACATGGCTTGCGTGGTGGCCTGCCCATGAATCAACCCGACACTGCCGCACCAGTCGGCAATGCCCCCTGGACCTGCCCCTTTTGCCCCCTGCTGTGCGATACCTTCGGCGTGGAGGTAGGCACGCCGCTCAAGCTCGTGGGCAGCGACTGCCCGCGCGCGCGCAAGGCGCTCGCCAACTTCGATGCCGCAGCCGGCGCGGCGCAGCCCCGGGTCGACGGCCAAGAGTGCGACCTGGACACGGCGCTCGGCAAGGCCGCCTCGCTGCTCGCGGCCAGCCGCCAGCCCCTGTTCGGCGGCCTCGGCACCGATGTCGCGGGCGCCCGGGCGCTCTATGCGCTGGCCTGCGAAACCGGCGCCATCTGCGACCCCGCCCAGGGGCAGGCGCTGATGCATGGCCTGCGCGCGCTGCAGGACCGCGGCGGCTTCAGCACCACGCTGGCGGAAGCGAAGACGCGCGCCGACCTGGTCGTCTGCATGACCGAGGAACCGGCGGCGCACTACCCGGAGTTCTTCCGCCGCATCGGCGTGGCGGAGCGGGAGGGCGTGGCCGTGGAAACGCTGCCGCTGCACGGCGACCTGTTCGACACCGTGGCGCTGCTCGCGGCGCTCGTCGCGGGCCGTGTTTCCAAGGACGATGCCCGCGTGCCGCCCGACCTGGCGGCGCTTTCGGCGCGGCTGCAGGCGGCGCGCTATGCGGTGCTGGTGTATGAATCGGGCCGGCTGCCGGCGCAGGGCGCGCTGATCGTCGAGGCGATCCAGCGCATCGTTGCCACGCTCAACCGAAGCACGCGCGCGGCCTCGCTGCCGCTGGGCGGTGGCGACGGTGCCTCCACCGTGAACCAGGTGTTCGCCTGGCTCTCGGGCCTGCCGCTGCGTTCGCGCGCCGGGCCGATGGGCCTGGAGCATGAGCCGCTGTGCTTCGATGCCGAGCGCCTGCTGGCCGATCGCGCGGCCGACACGCTGCTGTGGGTGTCGAGCTACGGCCCCGAGCCGGCGCCGCCAGCCGCAGGCATGCCGCGCATTGTGCTCGGCCATCCCGGCATGCCCCTGCCGCGGGATGCGCACGGGCTGGTATTCATTCCCGTGTCCACACCCGGCATCGGCTCCGCAGGCCATCTGTTCCGCACCGACGGCTCTGTGCTGCTGCCGCTGTGGCCCGTGTACGAAGACAAGCTGCCGAGCGTGGGCGAGGTGGTCCGGCGACTGACGCAGGCGGTGCAGGCATTGAAAAAAGGGCGCGTGCAATGACGACGACACTGCGCTTGCGCGGCGGCCGTGTCATCGATCCCGTGAACGGCCGCGACGAGGTGCGCGACCTGTACGTGCGCGATGGCCGCATGGTCGAGCTCGCGCCGAACGAAGCCGCCACCGAAGAGATCGACATTGGCGGCTGCATCGTGATGGCCGGCGGCATCGACATGCACACCCACATCGGCGGTGGCAAGGTCAACCTCGCGCGCATGCTGCTGCCCGAAGACCATCGCGCCAACGCCAACCCCATTGCGCTGCCCGACAACGTGCTCGAGCTCGCCTCGTGCGGCACCTGCACGCCCGGCACCCTGGCCACCGGCTACCGCTATGTCGAGATGGGCTACACGGCGGCCTTCGAGCCGGCCATGATGGCCTGCAACGCGCGCCACGCGCACATGGAGATGGGCGACACGCCGATCCTCGACCACGGCGCCTACGTGATGCTCGGCAACGACGAGCTGTTTTTGCGCATGCTGGCCGAGGGCTGGGACTTCGAGCGCATCCGCGACTATGCGGGCTGGACCATCAACGCCAGCAAGGCGATGGGCGTGAAGGTGGTGAACCCGGGCGGCATCTCGGCCTTCAAGTTCAACCAGCGCAGGCTCGACGTCGACGAGAACCACGTGCACTGGCAGGTCACGCCGCGGCAGGTGGTGCACACGCTGGCGCGTGCGCTGCGCGAGCTCGGCGTGCCGCATCCGCTGCACATCCACGGCAGCAACCTGGGCGTGGCCGGCAACATCCAGTCCACGCTCGACACCATCGCGGCGCTCGACGGATTGCCCGGGCACCTGACGCACATCCAGTTCCACGCCTATGGCACCGAGGGGCCGAAGAAATTCTCCTCGGCCGCGCTGCAGCTCGCCGAGGTGGTGAATGCGAACAGGAACGTCAGCATCGACGTCGGCCAGATCATGTTCGGCCAGACGGTCACGGCCTCGGGCGACACCATGCGCCAGCATGCGCAGTCGGGCCTGGCCGATCCGCGCAAGTGGATCGGCGTCGACATCGAGTGCGAGGCCGGCTGCGGCGTGGTGCCGTTCCGCTACCGCGAACAGAGCTACGTGAATGCGCTGCAATGGGTGATCGGGCTGGAGATCTTTCTGCTGGTGGACGACCCATGGCGCGTGGTGCTGACCACCGACCATCCCAACGGCGGTCCGTTCACGAGCTACCCGCACCTGATTCGCCTCTTGATGGACCGGAGCTTCCGCGAGGAGCAGCTCGCCAAGCTGCATCCAGAAGTGGCGGCGCAGGCCGCGCTGCGCTCGATCACGCGCGAGCTCTCGCTCTACGAGATCGCGATCATGACCCGCGCCGGCCCTGCGCGGCTGCTGGGCCTACGCGACCGCGGCCACCTGGGCGCGGGCGCCGCGGCCGACATCGCGGTGTACCGCGAGAACGCCGACCGCGAGGCCATGTTCGCGACACCCGAATATGTGTTCAAGGACGGCGTGCTGGTCTCGCGCGCGGGCCGCGTCACGGCGGCGCCGGTGGGCGGCACGCACTTCGTCGCACCCGACTACGACCGCGGCATCGAGAAGCGGCTGCGCCGGCATCTTGCGGCGCAGGGCTCGGTCAACTTCGACCACATCGCCATCGGGCACGACGAGCTGTGCCAGTGCTGCAACGGCGGGCGCCTGCTGCCGGCCGAGTGCTTCAAGGAGTCGTCGTCGTGAAAGCCCTGGAGCGCAACGGCGTCGTCATCGACGAAACCTTTGCCGAGGCCTTTCCGATGAAGGCCACGCGCATCCTCATCACGGCGCACAACATGGCTTGGGCGCGCCATGCGGCGGTGTCGGCCACCGGCTTTGCAACTTCGGTGATCGCCTGCGGCTGCGAGGCCGGCATCGAGCGCGAGATCGCGCCGGACGAATCGCCCGACGGCCGGCCCGGCGTGAGCGTGCTGATCTTCTCGATGTCGGGCAAGGAGCTCGGCAAGCAGCTCGAGCGCCGCGTCGGCCAGTGCGTGCTGACCTGTCCGACCACCGCGGTGTTCGCGGGCCTGCCGCGCGGCGCACCCGGCAGCGACGTGGCCGCGCTCGGCAAGAACCTGCGCTTCTTCGGCGACGGCTGGCAGATCTCGAAGGTGATCGACGGCGTGCGCTACTGGCGCGTGCCGGTGATGGACGGCGAATTCGTCGCGCAGGAAGACACGCCCGTGGTGAAGGCCGTGGGCGGCGGCAACCTGCTGCTGCTGGCGCGCGACACCGATGCCGCACTGGCCGCCGCCGAGGCCGCGGTGGCGGCGATGAAGCGGCTGCCCAACGTGGTGATGCCGTTTCCGGGCGGCGTGGTGCGCTCGGGCTCGAAGGTCGGCAGCCGCTACGCGAACCTCAACGCCTCGACCAACGATGCCTTTTGCCCGAGCCTCGTCGGGCTGGTGGCGCACAGCGAACTGGCGGGCGGCGCGTCCGCACCACAGGAGATCGGCTGCGTGATGGAAATCGTGATCGACGGCCTGACCGAGGCCGACGTGGGCGCCGCCATGCGCGTGGGCATGGAAGCGGCCATTGCCATCGGCCCGGCGGGCGGTCTGCTGCGCATTTCGGCCGGCAACTACGGCGGCAAGCTCGGGCCGTTCCATTTCCATCTGCACAAGCTGCTGGGCGCGGCGGGAGATGCGCCATGAGCCGCCGGGCCGCTCCCAAGGCGAATACCGCAGCGCGTAGCGCGGAGGTTGCCTTATGAGCGGATGGCACTTCAGGCTGCGGCGGGCGCCGGCGCTGCGTGTCGATCTGCGCGGCATCACGCCGGCGGCACTCGCGGAGCTTTCGCTTGCGCAGGTCGGGCAGCTGCGCGTGGGCCATGGCAACGCGCTGCTGGCGCTGGCCGAGCTGTTCGATGTCGCGCCGGGCACGGAAGAGGGCGCGCTTCGCTTCGAAGGCGATCTCGGGCGCTTCGACCGAATCGGCTGGCAGATGGACAGCGGGCGCATCCGCGTCGAAGGCGACGCGGGCCACTATGCGGGCGGCTGCATGCGCGGCGGCGCGCTGCAGATCGATGGCAGCGCCGGCCTGCTGGCCGCCTGCGAAATGGCCGGCGGCAGCATCGAGGTGAGAGGCGATGTCGGCGACTTCGCGGCCAGCACCTTGCCCGGCAGCATGGACGGCATGCGCGGCGGCACCCTCGTGGTCCATGGCCATGCGGGCGAGCGCTTCGGCGACCGCATGCGCCGCGGGTCCGCGCTGGTCCATGGCGATGCGGGCGCGTTCCTGGGCTCGCGCATGGTGGCGGGCACGATTGCGGTCGGCGGCAAAGCCGGCGCGCATGCGGGCTACGGCATGCGCCGCGGCAGCATCGTCTTTGCCGGACCCGATGCCGCCTTGCCGCAAGGCATCGAGGCGGCGCTGACCTTCGTGCCGAACCGGACTGCAACACCGGTCTTCTGGGCCCTGCTGTCGCGTGATCTGGCACGGCACGGCGGACCGTTCAGCGACTTGCCCGCGCGCCGCATCGAACGCCACCTGGGCGATCTTTCGGCCGACGGCAAAGGCGAACTCGTCATGTGCCTGTGATTCGTCACGGCCTTTCTTTCTTTCTTCAAACCACTCCTGAATTCCTTTCCATGACGCATCCCCATCTTTTCCACGCCGGCGAAGCCACCGTCCTTGCCAAGGAAGGCCAGTTCACCGACGCCATGCCCGAGATCCTGATCGGCGCGACCGATGGCCCCGTGGGCCAGGCCTTCGCCAACATGATGGCGCAGAGCAAGGGCCACACCGCGATGTTCGCCATCCGCGCCTGCAACCAGCTCGTGCGGCCCGCGACCATCATGGTGCCCAAGGTCACGCTGAAGGACGTGGCCAACATCGACCTGTTCGGCGGCGTGGTGCAGAGCGCAACCGCCGATGCGGTGGTCGACTGCCTGATCGATGGCATCATTCCCCGGGAACATGCCAACACGCTGTGCATCATCAGCCTGGTGTGGATCGATCCGCGCTGCGCCAAGGACCAGAACCTCGACAAGAAAGACATGTACCGCACCAACTACGAAGCCACCAGGCTCGCGATCCGGCGCGCGCTGAACAACGAGCCGTCGGTGGACGAGCTGATCGCCAACCGCCACCGCATCAAGCACGACATGGACGACTGGAGCTGACCTTGCCTTCGTTCGCGCTCCTAGACGACTGCGGCTCGACGCCCGCGCGGCCCACCAGCCGGCTGCACACCGGGTTCGTGCGCGAGCACCGCTGTGCCGACCCGGCCGATCTCGATGCGGCCTGGGCGCGGGTCGATGCCGACCTGCGGCAGGGCCTGCACGCGGTGCTGCTGGCCGACTACGAATGGGGCGCCAGGCTGCAGCATGCAGGGCATGCACGGCTTGCGGCTGACGATGCCTCGGCGCTGCGCGTGCTGATGTTCCGCGACTGCGCCAAGCTTTCGGCGGACGAGGTTGCCAGCTGGCTGGAGCAGCTCGAGGCGGGCGAGGCCGATCCGCCGCAGCCCGTCGGCGTGATGGACCTGCAGCCCAGCATCGACGAGCCGGCCTTCACCGAAGCCATCGCGCGCATCCACGACGCCATCGCCGCGGGTGAAACCTACCAGGTCAACTTCACCTACCGGCTGCAGGGCCAGGGCTATGGCTCGCCCGTGGCGCTGTACCGGCGCCTGCGCGAGCGGCAGCCCGTGGCCTATGGCGCGCTGATCGCCTTGCCCGAAGCCAATTCAAAGACGGGGGAGGGCGACGTCACCCACGTGCTCTCGTGCTCGCCCGAACTCTTCCTGCGCCACGACGCGGGCGTGCTCACCGCGCGCCCCATGAAAGGCACCGCGGCCCGCGCCGATGCGCCCGAGGGCGACAGCGAGATGGCGCGCCGGCTCTCGGTCGACACCAAGAACCGTGCCGAGAACGTGATGATCGTCGACCTGCTGCGCAACGACATCGGCCGCGTGGCGTGCATCGGTTCCGTCAAGGTGCCGACGCTGTTTGCCATCGAGCCCTACGCCACGGTGTTCCAGATGACCTCGACCATACAGGCACGGCTGCGCACAGGCGTCGGCATGCCCGAGCTGTTGCGCGCGGTGTTCCCCTGCGGCTCCATCACGGGCGCGCCCAAGCACCGCACCATGGAATGGATCGGCGAACTCGAAAGCACGCCGCGCGGCCTCTACTGCGGCGCGATCGGCTGGATCGATGCGCCGGCTGAAGGCACGACCATCGGCGACTTCTGCCTGTCGGTGGCGATCCGCACCCTCACGCTGGGCGCGCAGCAGAAGGGCCTGCGGCCACTGCGTCTGGGCATTGGCGCCGGCATCGTGCAGGACAGCATTGCGGCCGACGAATTCGAGGAATGCCTGCTCAAGGCGCGTTTTCTCACCGCGCTCGATCCCGGCTTCGAGCTCTTCGAGACCATGCTGGCCACGCCCGGCGAAGGCATCCGCTACCTGGACCGCCACCTCGCGCGGCTGGCGCGCAGCGCGCGCGCGCTGGGCTTCCGGCTCGATCGCGATGTCGCGATGCAGGCGCTGCGGGAGGCCTTGCCCGCGCTCGCGCCGGGCCAGCCCTCGCGCCTGCGGCTCGCGCTGGCGCACGGCGGGCGCATCGGCGTGACGCATTCGCCGCTGCCGCCCTTGCCCCCGGGCGCAGTGAAGCTGCTGATTGCCGACCAGCGGTTGCCCAATGCGAACCCGCTGGCCGCCTACAAGACCACCGTGCGCCAGCACTACGATGCCGGCGTGCGCGCGGCCGAACGCGCCGGCGCCTTCGACAGCCTGTTCTTCACTGAGGACGGCCGGCTCGTCGAAGGCGGGCGCAGCACGGTGTTCGCGCGCATCGACGGACGCTGGTGGACGCCGCCGGTTGCCGACGGCGCGCTGCCGGGCGTGATGCGCGGCGTGCTGATCGAAGACTCGATCTGGGAGGCCACCGAAGGCAGCCTGTACCGGCAAGACCTGGAGGCCGCACAGAAGCTGGTGGTGTGCAATGCGCTGCGCGGCGTGCTGCCGGCGCAGCTGGTTCGGCAAGCGCAGCCGCACGAGGCGGCCGCCGCTTGAGAAGCAGGGCCCGCGCCTCGCTCGACCGGGCTTGCCGATGAAGCTGGCGCTGTTCGACCTGGACCACACGCTGATTCCGTTCGACAGCGGCATGGCCTGGACGCGCTTCCTGGTGGCGCGCGGCGTGCTGCCGGCCGATGCGGAGACGGTCTATCTGGGCTACTGCCAGCAGTACGTGGACGGCACGCTGGACATCCGCGAGCTGCACCGGGTCAGCGTCGCGCCGCTCGCGAGCTTCGGCATGGCTGCGCTGCGCCAATGGGCGGCGGAGTTCGAGGTCGAGATCGCGCCGCGGGTGCCCGAGCCGATGCGCGCGCTGGTGCGGTGCCACCAGGATGCGGGCCATGTCTGCGCCATCGTGACTGCCACCACCCGCTTCATCGCCGAGCCCTTCGGCCGCGTGTTCGGCGTGGCCGACGTGCTGGCGACGCGCTCCCTGGTGATCGACGACACGCTCGATGGCGCCATCGACGGCGACCCGTGCTTCGGCGTCCACAAGCTGATGCACGTGAACCAGTGGCTCGCCACGCACGGCACGCGGCTCGAAGCACTCGAGCAGTCGTGGTTCTATTCCGATTCGGCCAGCGACCTGCCGCTCCTGTGCGCCGTGTCCGATCCGGTGGCGGTGGCGCCCGACGATCGCTTGCGCGCCCGGGCCGTCGAGGCCGGCTGGCCGATCATCGAACGAACGCAGCGGAGCGGCTAGACCTGGATCAGCCCCCAGCGCAGCGCCACCCACGTGAGCTCCGCCTGGTTGGTGGCGCCCAGCTTCTGCTTGACGCGGTACAGGTGCGAGCCCACCGTGCTGAGCGAAAGGTTCAGCGTGCCGGCAATCTGCGCCACCGTCATGCCGCGCGCGAGCTGGATGAAGACCGAGAACTCGCGCTCGCTGAGCAAGTCGGCCGGGTTGGCCTCGCCCTCGATCTGCGCCGTCGCCAGCGCCTGCGCGGTGTTGGCATCGATGTAGCGGTCGCCGCGCGCCACGGCCTTCACCGCGGCAATCAGCGCATCGGGCGCACTGCGCTTGGCCAGGTAGCCGAGCGCGCCGGCGCGCAGCACGCGGCGCGGATGGATCGTGTCCTCGTGCGCCGACAGCGCCAGCACGCGCGCCTTGGGGTCGTGGGCCAGCAGGCGGCGCAGCGCCTCCAGGCCGCCCATGCCGGGCATCGACAGGTCCATCACCACCACGTCGGGCCGCACCTGCGGATAGTCCTGGCAGGCCTGCTCGCCGGTGTCGGCCTCGGCCGCCACTTCGATCTGCGCGTCGGCCAGCAGCATGCGAAAGCCCATGCGCACCAGCGCATGGTCGTCCACCAGCATCACTCGAATCGGCTGAATCGCCTGGGTCATGTGTTCTCCGCGGCGGCCGCCGGCAAGGGCAGGCGCACCGTCAATTGGGCACCGCTGGGCGCGGCGGGTTCAAGGCGCAGGTCGCCGCCCAGGCTGTCGATGCGCTCGGCCAGCCAGCGCAGGCCATAGTGCCCTGTGCTGGTTTCCCTGGCGGCGTCAGGGCCGGGCAGGCCGCGTCCGTCGTCCGTCAGCGTGAGCTTCACCGTCTGTTCGCCGCCCTGCAGGGCCAGCACGATATGGCGAGCCTCGCCATGCCGCAGCGCGTTGGTGATGCCTTCCTGCGCGGCACGGTACAGCACCAGCGCGGTGTCGGTGTCGAGCCGCAGGCGGTCGAGCTCGATCTCCAGATGCCATTCGACCTGCACGCCGCCATGGCTGTTGCGGGTTCGCTCGACCAGGTCCTCGAGCGCGGCCACCAGCCCGAACTTGTCGAGCACCAGCGGCGTCAGGCGCGGGATCATGCCGTGCATGGCCGTGTAGAGCCGCCCCGACTCCTCGGCGATCAGCCGCGCCGCCTGCTCGGACTGCGGATCGAGTGCCTGCACGCGCTGCGCGATCGACAGGGCCATGCTGCGCATTGCGGTGACCGACTGGCCCAGTTCGTCGTGCAGCTCGCGCGCGATCAGGCGGCGCTCTTGCTCGATCTTCTGGTCGACCCAGCGGCCGAGCTCGCGGCTTTCGGACAGGCGGCTCTCGGCGCGGACCGCGCGCCGTTCGGTCTCGATGTGCTGCTGCAGCATGCCGACCATGCGGTTGAAGGCAGCGCCGATGGCCGCCGCCTCGGTGCCGGGCAGGGCGCGCAGAGAAACATCGAAGCGCCCGCTCTCGAGCTGGTTCAGCGCATGCACGATGTCCGCGAACGGGCGCGTCGCGCGGCCCACGAGCCAGAACACGCCCGCATTGACGACCGCCAACAGGCCCAGCGCGCTGAGCATCAGCAGAACGAAGTCGTCCCATGCGTCGAGCACGGCGCGCGACGCGTTGGAATTCACCATCAGCCGGCCGCCCGGGAAGGCGATGGACAGCTGCGACGGCGGCGGCGAGACAAGGCCGGCGAACCAGTCCGGCGCGTCGCGGCCGGCCTTGTAGACCGAGGTCGGCGAGCTGTACAGCACGCGATCCTCGCTGTCGAGCAGCGTGATGTCGTTGGAGCGCACGCGCCCGACGCCCTGCAGGAAAGACAGCATGGCCGGCGTGCCCTGGGCCGCATAGAGCCAGGCGGTGCGGTTCAGCAGTTGCGCGGCCACGCGATTGGCCGCCACGACTTCCTCGTGCACCGATTCGCGCATGGCGCGCATCTGCAGCGCGAGCATGGCCGCGACGAACAGCAGCGTCAGCAGGCTGACGATCAGGTTGATCTTCAGGCGCAGCGTCATGGCGCGGGCGCGTGGCCGAAATGGTCGTGCCGCGCGTAGCCGTCGAGCGCGGCGACCATGGCAGAGGCCATGGCCGGGTGCGCCGGATCGTGGCCCGCGCCGTCGACCCATTGCAACTGGCTGTGCGCAATGTGATCGTGCACGGCCTGTGCGCCGTGCGGCGGGCAGATGCGGTCGTCGCGGGAATGCAGCAGCAGGGTAGGCACGCGGGGCAGTGCCGCCAGTCGATCCAGCAGCGGGGGTGAATCGAGCCAGCAGCGGTGCTGCAGGTAGTGGCTTTGCACGCGGTAGCGGTCGACCAATGCATCGAGCTTTTCGCGGTCGGGTTCGTCGGTCGGCGGCTCGCGGGTTGCCGCGCCCGCGCCGCGCGCCAGCGTCTGCTCCCAGCGCCACCAGGCGAGCGCGAGCTGACGGGGCAGTGCGGCATCGCTATCGGCCGATGCCTGCTGCAGGCCACGGGCCAGGAAGCCCAGCATGTCGCCGCGCTCGCCGGCCGGCGCCACGGACGCGAAGCGCGCCCACGCGGCGGGTGCGCGGCCGGCGCTGTCCTGGAAGAAGGCGCCGATCTCTTCGGCAGTTGGCAGGAACACCGCGCGCAGCAGCAGCGCCGCCACCGCTTGCGGCTCGAAGACCGCATGGGCCAGCGCCAGCGTGGCGCCCCAAGAGCCGCCGACCACCAGCCAGCGCGGCACCCCGAGTTGTTCGCGCACGCGCTGCAGGTCTTCGAGCAGGTCGGCCGTGCGGTTGTGCGCCGTCGCGCCGCGCGGGCGGCTTCGGCCGGAGCCGCGCTGGTCGATGCCGATCACACGGTATCGCGCCGGATCGAAGAAGCGCCGCAGCAGCGGCGAACTGCCCGAGCCGGGCCCGCCGTGCAGGACCACGGCGCAGATGCCTTCCGGATTGCCACCTTCTTCTACATGCAGCACATGGCCATGCGGCACCTCCAATGCGTGGGTGCGCCAGGGAGGAGGTTCGGGGTACAGGCCGGTGGGAAGCACGAGGGCCATGGTACGCGGTGGCCCTGTTGCCGCTATTCATGAAAATCATGAAGTGCGAATCATGATTTCATGGCTGGGTCTCGGTGGTTCATGGGTTCAAGATGAGTACCGGAGCACACGAAGTTCCCGCAGCCGCCATATGGCGCTGTGCAACCTTGCAGGAGACACCCTATGAAGTGGGAAACCCCGACGGCTACCGATCTTCGCTTCGGCTTCGAGATCACGATGTACGTCAGCGCTCGTTGATTGGACGCCCCCCGTTGCTTGCTCACTTCGTGTAGCAGCCTCCCCCCACTGGGGGGCGCACCCGGCGGCCTGGCAGAGCCAGTTCCGCGGGTGCAACGGGCTGGTTGCGTTGGGTTTGGGCGATGGGAAAGCGTACGACGCGGCAACTCCTCGACAGCCTGCCCCGGTGCGTCCGGGGCGGGTTGTTTTCATCCGACCGACACGTCATCCACTTCTCTCCCGATGCGCATCACCGTCCTGGGCTCGGCCGCCGGCGGCGGCTTTCCGCAGTGGAACTGCAACTGCCCCAATTGCGCCGGCGTGCGCAACGGCACGGTGCGCGCCAAGCCGCGCACGCAGTCGTCGATCTTCGTGCGTCCCGACGAGGGCGTGGACGGCGTGCTTTTCAACGCCTCGCCCGACATCCTGGAGCAGATCCGCAGCAGCCCCATATTGCAACCGGCACGCGCGATGCGCGACACCGCCATCGCGGGCGTGGTGCTGATAGACGGCCAGGTCGACCATGCCACAGGCCTCTTCATGCTGCGCGAGCGCGGCACGCCGCTGCCGCTGTGGTGCACCGACCCGGTCGCCGAAGACCTGAGCGAGGGTAATCCCGTGCTGCGCGTGCTGTCGCACTACTGCGGCGTGGCGCGCCACGCGATCACGCTCGACGGCAATTCCTTCGAAGTGCCCGGTGTGCCCGGCCTGAGCTTCCGCGCGATGGCGCTGACCGGCAAGGCCGCGCCGTACTCGCCGCACCGCGAGCAGCAGGTGCCGGGCGACAACATCGGCGTGACCATCCTCGACCGCAGGAGCGGCAAGAGCCTGTTCTACGCGCCGGGCCTGGGGGCGATCACGCCGCCCGTGTTCGACGCCATGGCCAGCGCCGACGCGGTCATGGTCGACGGCACCTTCTGGACCGACGACGAGATGGTTCGCCTGGGCGTGAGCAGCAAGCGCGCGCGCGAGATCGGCCACCTGCCGCAGTCGGGCGAGGGCGGCATGATCGAGTGGCTGTCGAAGCTGCCCGCCACCACTGCGCGGCGCATGCTGATCCACATCAACAACACCAATCCCATCCTCGACGAGGACTCCGACGAGCATGCGGCGCTGCGGCGCGCAGGCATCGAGCCCTGCGAGGACGGTATGACGATCCAACTCTGAAAGCACCGAGCCCCACCATGCATGCCGACAGGATCCAGGACCCGCTTCGCCCAGCCGCTGACAGCGACAAAACCGGCCCGGCATGGAGCCGCGAGGAGTTCGAAGCCAAGCTGCGCGAGCGCGGCCGCAGCTATCACATCCACCATCCGTTCAACGTCATGCTCAACAGCGGCCGGGCCACGCCCGAGCAGATCCGCGGCTGGGTGGCGAACCGCTTCTACTACCAGATCGCGATCCCGATCAAGGACGCGGCCGTGCTCTCGAACTGCCCCGACCAGCAGGTGCGCCGCGGCTGGGTGCAGCGCATCCTCGACCACGACGGCTTCGAGCTCGGCGGGATCAAGGACGAAGGCGGCGTCGAGGCCTGGCTGCGCCTGGCCGAGGCCGTGGGGCTGACGCGCGAAGAAGTGCGCGACCTGCGCCACGTGGTGCCGGCGGTGCGCTTCGCGGTCGATGCCTACGTGAACTTCGCGCGCCGCGCGCCATGGCAGGAGGCCGTGTGCTCCTCGCTCACCGAGCTGTTCGCGCCCGAGATCCACAAGCAGCGCCTGGCCACCTGGCCCGAGCACTATGCGTGGATCGAGCCGGCGGGCCTCGGCTACTTCCGCAACCGGGTGAGCCAGGCGCGACGCGACGTGGAGCAGGGCCTGGCCATCACGCTCGACCACTTCGACACCCGCGCGCTGCAGGAGCGCGCGCTCGAGGTACTGCAGTTCAAGCTCGACATCCTGTGGGCCATGAACGATGCGATGGCGACGCGCTACGGGGTGAACGGCGCATGAGCGCCGCGCCGGGCCGCCCCAAGCAAGCTCGCACCGCAGTGCGAAGCACGAAGGTACTCCAATGACCGCGAACAAGGCCATGCTCACCGCCGACAGCAAACCTCGCGTCGGCCCCGGCTTCCGCCTGCAATGGGAGCCGGCGCAAGAGTGCCATGTGCTGCTCTACCCCGAAGGCATGGTGCGGCTCAACGGCAGCGCGGGCGAGATCATGAAGCGCTGCGACGGCGAGCGCAGCGTCGCAGCCATCGTGGCCGACCTGGAACAGGCCTTCGACACCACCGGGCTCGAACCCGAGGTGCGCGGCTTCGTCGAACTGGCGGCGCAGCAGAACTGGCTGCGCTGGGACCCCGCATGACCACCGCGCCGCCGCGCCCCGGACCGCCGCTCTGGCTGCTGGCCGAGCTGACCTACCGCTGCCCGCTGCATTGCGTGTTCTGCTTCAACCCGGTCGACTTCGCGCAGCAAGAGAACGAACTCGGCACCGAGGACTGGCTGCGCGTGCTGCGCGAAGGCCGCGAGCTCGGCGCGGTGCAGTGCGGCCTCTCGGGCGGCGAGCCGCTTTTGCGCGACGATCTCGAGATCATCATTGCCGAGGCCGCGCGCCTGGGCTACTACACCAACCTGCTGACCTCGGGCGTGGGCCTCACGGCGCAGCGCGCAGCCGCGCTGAAGGCCGCGGGCTTGGACCACGTGCAGCTGTCGTTCCAGGACTCCACGCGCGAGATGAACGACTTCCTCTCGCACACCAAGACCTTCGAACTCAAGAACCGGGTGGCGAAGATCATCAAGGACCAGGGCTGGCCGATGGTGCTGAACGTGGTGATCCACCGCATGAACATCGACCACATCGACCGCATCATCGAGATGGCGCACGAGATGGGGGCCGAGTACCTCGAGCTCGCCAACACCCAGTACTACTCGTGGGCCTTCGTCAACCGCGACCAGCTGCTGCCCACGCACGAGCAGCTGCGCCATGCCGAGGAGGTGACCGACGCCTGGCGCAAGCGGCTCGGCGAGCGCATGCGGATCTTCTTCGTGGCCCCCGACTACCACGAGGGCAAGGCCAAGAAATGCGTCAACGGCTGGGGCAGCATGTTCCTCACCGTGGCGCCCGACGGCACCGCGCTGCCTTGCCACACCGCGAAGATGCTGCCGGGCCTCGAATTCCCGAACGTGAAGGCGCACAGCCTGCGCGAGATCTGGTTCGATTCCGAAGGCTTCAACCGCTACCGCGGCACCGGCTGGATGAAGGAGCCCTGCGCGAGCTGCGACCAGCGCGAGCAGGACCTGGGCGGCTGCCGCTGCCAGGCCTACCTGCTGGCCCAGGACGCGGCCGCGGCCGATCCGGTGTGCGCGAAGAGCCCGGACCACCACCGCGTGGTCGAGGCGGTGGAGCGCGCAGCCGCGCGCGACCCGGCGGCGCCGACGGAACATCCGCTGGTGTTCCGCGATCCCGCCAATTCGCGGCGGCTTTCCGCAGCGCTCGTCACGCCGGACGCGTGAGGCCGCGCGGCGGCAGGGTGCGATCGATCGCCTTCTTTTCCCGTTTCCTCGGCCGCCGTTCGCGCAGCCAGCCCAGATCCGGAGCGAACCGCCATGACAGCAGCAACAGCGCCAGCAGCGCGGGAATCCACCGGAGATCCGTGTCGGCCGGCAGATGCTGCGCGTAGCGGCGGTCGAGCATGGCCGTCTTCAGTGCCTCGGGCGTGTTCAGGCGCCGGTAGTTCACGCCGACCAGTTCGGCCAGTGCACGCAGGTGGTCTTGGCGCAATTCGGAAAGGTGTTCGTGGTTCAGCGCGCTGCCGATGGCCGAGCCCTGCACCACCTCGTCGGCCCGCCAGTAGCCGGCGGGCTCGCCGTTGCTGCCGGTCTTGGGAATCGGCACCGGCACGTCGCCGCCCACGCCGATCAGCCAGCCCTGGACCTCGCCGGGCTTGATGTCCGTCATGGGCGGCGTCTCGTTGATGCGCAGCGGCGGCGATTCCTGCCCGTCGCTGATGAAGACGAAGTGGGTGTCGGGCCCCACGCTGCGGGCGCCGCGCACGGCCCAGGTCACGCCCTTGCTCACATTGCTGGCATTGGCCCAGCGCATGCGGCCGTCGATGCGCTCGAGCGAGGCCAGCAGCTCTTCATAGTGGCTGCAGACCTCGACGGGCGCGAGGATCACCAGCGAGCGGTAGTCCGCGAAGACGCTCCAGCCCACCTTGGAGCCGCAGGGCAGTGCACCGAGCACCTCGCGCATGGCGGCGCGTGCGAGCGTGAGGCGGCTCACGGCCGCGCGGTCCAGCTCCACGTCCTCGACATTCATGCTCTGCGTGATGTCGAAGCTGACCTGCCAGTTGAACACCGGGCGCTGCAGCTGCACGCGCGGCGGCCAGACCGCGAGCGCCAGCAGCAGCAGGGCCAGCACCAGCGGCCAGCTGCCGGTGCTGCCACCGATGCGCCGCCAGGCGGCGTGCCACTGCTGCTGCGGCGTCGGCCTCACGGCAGGTCTCCGGCGACGAAGCCCGGCACGCGGACCCGGCGCTGCTCGTGCGCCGGCTGCTGCTCGGCGGAGAAGGCTTCGTGGTCTTCGGGCGCGAGCCGCAGCGCGCGCTCCAGGTTGTAGCGCGCGTCCCAATCCTCAGGCGCGGCGCGCAGCAGGTCGCGCAACCGCTGCTTGCCGAGTTCGAACAGCGGCAGCGCGCCGGCGTCCTGCGCCATGCCTTGCCGCAGGTACATGTTGCCCAGGTTGAACAGCGCCTGCTGCGCGACGGGATCGCGCTCGCCGGCCTGGATCAGGCTCGCGTAACCCTTGAGGGCGGCATCGTGCGCGCCGGCCTTCGAGAGGGCGAGCGCCTGTGCCAGCTGCAGTTCGCGCGGGGCCGAAAGCGGTGCCGTCGTTGCTTCCTTGCCGATCGGCCCGGCGGCGATGCGCGCGATTTCCGTGTTGAGGCTCATCGTTTGGCGCAGCCGCAACCCGCGCTCCAGCGCCACGCCCACGCAGCACAGGCTCAGCACGCCGAAGACCAGGTGAACCGCGCGTCGCTTCATGGGCTTTCTTTCCGCCAGCTTTGCAGCTGCACGGCGCGGCAGGCGAGCAGGCCCGCGCAGCACAGCATCGCTGCCAGGTAGAACGCGGCGCCGTGGTCGCGCCGCGGCACGCGCTCATGAATGGTGAGCGGGAAGTTCTGCTGCCGGTCGATCTCGGCCATGGCGGCGGCCATCGCGGTGGAGTCGTCGACCTGGTAGAGCCGGTAGGGCGTGCCCAGCGTCTTGAAGAACTGGTGCAGCGCCAGTTCCTCGCCCAGGCCGTAGGCCGAGACCGTCTCGGTGTTGAGGTTGGGCGAGTTCGGGCCACTGCGCACGTAGATCCAGTACAGGCCGATCTTCTCGCGCGCGAGGCCGGCGTGGATGCGCTGGCGCGTCGGCTCGTCGAGCTGCGCGCCGCCGTCCGAAACGATCAGGATCACGCGGCTGCCCGAATAGCTGCGGCCTTCGAATTCCTCGATGGCGGCGAGCAGCGCCACGCCCATGCGGGTTTCGGGCAGGCCGCGGCCGATGGCGGAGGCGGCAAGCGCGGCCTGCACCGTGTCGGTCTTCTGCGTGAACGGCACCACTGCGATCGGCACCGTGCTGAAGGTCATGAAGGCAAAGCGGTTGTCGGGCCGCTTGGCCACGAACTCGCTCAGCAGGTCGCGCACGACCTTGGCCTTGGGCTCCTGCGACATGCGGCCCGCGGTCTGCAGGCCGTTGGTGTGCACCGTCGCGTCCATGCTGCTGCTGCGGTCCATCAGGATCAGCACCTCGGCACCGCGCCCGGCGCGCTCGACCACGGCACCCGATTGCCCCGGCCCCGCGAGCCCGAGCACCGTGAAAGCCATGGCGCCGACCGCGAACGCGCGCCACAGAAAGCCGACCAGGCGGCCGACGCGGTCGGCCGGCAACCAGGCCACGTACGAGAAGCCCAGCGTGTCGCTTCGCTTGCGCAAGAGCGGCAGCAGCGCGAGCGGCAGCAGCACGAGCATCCAGGGCTGGGCGAGGTCGAAGCGCATGGCTCGGTCTGCCTGTCGGTCAATGCCGGTGGCGCTTTTCCGCGTTGCGCAGCGCGCGGCACAGCGGCTTGAGCGGATAGGCGGCCTGGGGCTGCGCCGGTGCGGCGGCGCTTTCGGCGAAGAAGAAGCGCCGGGTCGACTCGCGGTAGAAATCTTCCAGCCGCGGCTGCAGCGGGCGCAGGTAGGGCGCATCGGCCAGCAGCTGCGGCAGGCTGGCGCCGTGCACGACGCGGCCGGCGCTCCGGTTGAGCGCGCGGTGCAGCACGCGCCAAGCCTCGGGGCTTGCCGGATCGTCGATGCGCTTGAGCTCGCGCCAGGCATGCGCGAACGGAAGCTGCTGCGCTTCGCGCATGTTGCGCCAGGCCCACCAGGCGAGCCAGGCCAGCAGTACCGCGAGCAGCGCAAGAAGCGAGAGCTTCAGATGCTGTTCGATGGGATGGGTGGCAAGCGCCGCGACGGGGCGGTCCGGCCGCAGCGGCTGCAGGTCGCCCTGGCCGAAGGCTTCCGCCGGCGTCAGCGGTCCGATGCTGACCGGCCATGCGGGCAGCGCGATCGCCGGGCCCGAGGCGGTGGCGATCGTCAGGGCCGGCAGCGAGATGGCGGTCAGCGCGCGCGGTGCATTGATGAGCTGGTACTCGATGGCGAGCCAGCGCCTACCCTGTGCATCGGTTTCGATGTGCGATGGCCTGCGTTCGAGCCAGAGATCGATGCGCGCCGCAGCGGGCAGCACGCCGGGCTCGAGTGGCCGGCCTTGCCGTTCGAGCAGCACGCGCTGCGTGAGCACATCGCCGAGCACATGGCCGAAGCTGCGCGGCTGCTCGATGGTGGGGGATGCGGCCGGCGCCGCGGGATCGGCGGCGCACGCAAAACCGGCGTGCATGGCAGCCAGTGCCAGCGTAAGCACCGCGGCGTGGACCCGGTTCATTGCCGCGTTCATGTCGCCGTCTCCAGGAAGTAGCGCGTGAGCGCCTCGGCGTCGAAGCGGCCCTGCAGGTGAAAGGGCGGCATGCCGTGCGCGTTGAACAGCGCGGTGAGTTCGGCGCGGCGCACCGCGACCGATTCGCGCCACCGCTTGCGCAGCGAATCGCGCATCCAAAGGCTGCGCCGCGCGCCGGTTTCGGCGTCGCGCAGGGCGATCAGCGCGCGGGCGTCGGGCGGTTCGATTTCGGCCGGGTCCCAGACCACCAGCGGAACGACGCAGGCGGGCGAGAACTGTTCGAGCAGCTCGCCGAGTGTGCCGATCGGCCAGTGAAAGTCGGAAGCGAGAAACACCAGCCCGCCGCGGCCCACCAGCCGTTCGGTGGCACGGCGCAGGCCCGCCAGCGCGCGGTCGTCCGTGGGCGGCGCACCGGTGGCCGCATCGCATTCGCGCAGCATTCGCGCCATCAGGCTGCCGTTGCCGCGGCTGTGGCGCGCGGGCACGAAAAGATCCTCGCGCTCGTGCTGGTCGAAAGCCAGCAGGCCGACCGTGTCGCCGGCGCGAAAGGCGCTGTAGCCCAGCGCCTCGACCAGGTCGGCCACCACGTCGAGCTTGCGCCGCTCGGCGCCGAAATGCATGGAGGCCGAAACGTCGACCACCACGTGCACGGGAATCGCCACGCGCAGCCGGTGGATGCGCACCAGCCAGTCGCCGCGGCCATCGCGCACGCTCGCGCGCAGGTCGATGCGGCGCGGGTCGGGATGGTCGAACAGCCGCCGGTGCGCGGCGAATTCCTGTCCGCTGCCCTGACTCAGCCCGCGCTGCGCGCCCGGGCGCCAGCCGCCGAAGCGGCGCGGCAGCTGGTAGTGGAATTCGTCGACCCGGTCCATGGCATCAGGGCGCGGCGATCTTGTCCATGATCTGTGCCACCAGTGCTTCCGAGAGTTCTGCGCGGCGCAGCTCGTACACCGGCGTGAAGAAGACGCGGTGCCCGAGCACCGAGGGCAGCACCGCCGCCAGATCGGCCGGCTCCAGGTGCGAGCGGCCTTCGAGCCAGGCCACCGTGCGCGCCGCGCGCAGCAATGCGCTCATGCCGCGCGGGCTGGCGCCGGCCAGGATCAGGCGGTCCATGTCCACGCCGTCGAGCCGGATGCCGAACTTCTGCGGAACCTCGGTGGCCTCCCACACGTCGAGCACATAGCGCTCGATGGTCTCGCTGGCGCGCACGCTGCGCTGCACCTGCGCGGCGATGGCATTGAGCCGGTCCCAGGGCAGGATGGCCGGCGCCACCTTGTCGATCAGGCTCTCGGTGTCGTGGTAGGCGGTGTCGAACACCAGCGACTGGCGGATGCCGCGGTCGGCCGGCTTGGGCATGTTCAGCTCGAACATGAAGCGGTCGCGCGCCGCCGAAGCCAGCTCGAAGGTCTCTTCGCGCTCGACCTTGTTGCGGTCGGCGAACACCGTCATGTGCGGAAAGCTGTACTCGCGGTCGAAGGCCGACACCGTGCGCTCGGCCATCGCGCGCAAGAGCAGCGACTGCACCTGCGGCCGGGCCCGGTTGATCTCGTTGAAGAAGAATGTGACCAGGCGCTCGCCGTGGCGCAGCAGCGGCCCCGGGTCGATGCGCGGCCGGCCCTCGGCATCCACATAGGTGTGATAGACCAGGTCGCCGGGCATCAGGTCGACCGTGCCCTCGACGCGCTCGAAGTCGCCGCCGATGGCGCGCGAGAAGGCGCGCAGCACCGTGGTCTTGCCGACGCCCACGTCGCCCTCGAGCAGCACGTGGCCGCGCGCGAACAGTGCCACGTTGATGAGACGGATCGTCTCGGCCTGGCCGATCACTGCTTTCGCGACTTCGCCTTCGACGCGCAGCGCGAGGCGGCGCCAGTCTTCGAGTTGTTCTTCGGTGCCCATGATGGTGTCCGGTGCCGGGGGCTACTTCGACTCCATCATCTTCTTGAGGTGGGCGAGGCCGCCGCGGTAGACGTCGGTCACGGCCTTGAGCGCCGCCTCGTCGTTGAGCTCGGGCGGGGGATTGTTGTTGGGAAAGCCGCGATAGAAGGCGCCGCGCCATTCGACGATCGACTTGCCGCCGTCGGCCACGACCGAGAGCACGGAGGTGTAGTTGGTGACCGGCAGCGCACCGCCGTCCTTGGCGCGGTAGTTGTATTTCATTTTCGCGTCGTCGTAGCCCTCGAGCGTCTCGACCAGCGTGCCGCCGGCCTTGAGCTTCACGGTCCGCACCGAGCCTTCTGCATTGCCCTTGTCGGCCGCGCTGTCGGCCACGGCCGGATGCCAGTCCTTCAGCGCGTTGAAGTTCTTGATCTTGGCCCAGACGGCATCGGCCGGGGCCTCGATGGTGACTTTCTCGCTCACCTTCTGGCGCGTGGGCCCGTGGGCCTGGCTCGGCGCCGATGCGGCAAGCAGGATCGATGCGAGAAGAACGGAGAGCGCCCGTCGGCCGGAAGGGTGTGTCAGCATGGAAATATCCGTGATGAGGTGGAGAAAAGATCGGTCAAAGAAGAATGCGTCAGGGTTCCATCGGCGCGCCGATGAAGGCACCGAAGCCGCGGCTGTTCCGCCCCGTGGCAATGGTCTTTAGCTTCTGCCCGCTCGCGGCGTCCAGCACCTGCACGTTGTCGTCCATCCAGTTCACGACGTAGACGCGGTCGCCGTGCGCAGCAATGCCTTCGGGGTAGGCGAAGCCGGGGAGGGTGCGCAGCAGCTTCAGCGAGGCGGCGTCGATCACGCTGACCGAGTCTTCGTGCTGGTTGGTCACGTAGAGCAGTGCACCGCCCCGGGCCAGCGCCGCGCCATAGGGCGCCTTGCCCACCTTCACGGTGTCGATGACGGCCGGCCGGCGCGCATCGCGCATGTCGACCACCGAGACGTCGTTGCTCTGCACGTTGAGCGCATAGAGCCGCGAGCGCGGCGCGTCGTAGAGCAGTGCGAACGGATGGCTGCCGACGCGCACGCGCGCCAGCACCCGGCGCGACGCGGTGTCGACCACGGCCACGCTGTCGTCGTCGCGCTCGGCCACGAAAACGGTGGTGCCATCGGGATGCGCAGCCACGCCAGCAGGCGCGCGGCCGACCGTGATCGAGGCCAGGAACCTGGAGGCATCGCCGGCCTGCGCGTCGTACACCAGCAGCCGGCTGCTGTACCAGTCGGCCACGTACAGGCGCCGGCCGTCGGCCGAGATGTCGATGCCCACCGGCCCGTCGCCGGCCGACAGCGTGTTCACGACCTTCTGCTGCCGCATGTCGATGACCGAGATGGTCTTGCTGTCAGGGTTGGAGACGAAGACCCGGCCGGCGCGGCTCGACGCCACCACGCCGGCCGGCGACCGGCCCACCGCAACGGTGGCCACCACCTGCTGCGAGGCCAGGTCGATCACCGACACGTCGTGACTGCCCTGGTTGGTGATGTAGGCGAACGGCGAGGCCCAGGCCGCGGTGCACAGCAGCATCGCCGCAACGCCGGCGTGCACAGGTGTCGCGATACCCGTCATGGCGATCGATCGGCCCGGGATGCGGCTCAGCGCGCGGTGGCAGGGCCGATGAAGCAGCCCTTGGTCACCTTGGCCTGGAGCGCCTTGTAGCGCTTGATATCGGCCTGCAGCTTTTCCGAGTCGCGGATGTAGCCGCCGCGCTCGCCGCCGATGGTGGTGGCCTTGGCGGCGGTGCTCAGCTGCACGTACTCGTCGTACCTGATTTCCCGGGCGAGCGAGTCGAGCGCGCACGAGCACTTGTTGGTCATCTCGAAGTTGCCTGCGTCCGGATGCGCGGCGATGCATTCCTGCACGTACAGCACGCGGTCCACCGTGGGAAAGTCGTTCGCGTGCGGCGCGCCATGCACGGCCATCGGAAGGCCCAGAAGACAAAAGAGAAGGCGGACTGTTTTTTTCATGGCGTTCGCTGGAATTTCGTGAAAGGCGGCGCTAGCGCGCCGGCGCCTTGGCCCCGTCGATCAGGAGTTCCTCGACGAGCAGGGGCTGGGCCGCGGCGCTGTCGCCCGGAATGGAGGTGCGGATGCCGTAGACGCCGCCCGGCACCGCGTCGGAGAGCGTGAAGCGGTAGCTCTTCTTCGCGAACCGTTCGTACTTCGGCCGGTTCGGATCGTCCAGGAAGGGGCTGAAGACGATTTCCTTGCCCTTGATGGCGCGGCCCTGGTAGCGCAGCGACACGTCGCGCACTTCGGCGCCCTGGTAGATCCCCATGCGGATGCGCTTGCGAAAGTGATACTCGGAGCCGCGCGTGAGGCGTTTCATCTCGCGCACGTCGTGCTCCAGGAAATAGAGGATCACGGGATTGCCCTCGGCGGCCGGCACGTCGGGCACCTGCAGCTTGCGTGCGCCGCTCAGGAACACGCCCTTGGCATCGCAGCAGCGGCCGTCGTCCTTGGTGCTCAGGGACACGGTCACGCTGTCGGCAAACGCTTCCTCGAAGCTGCCGGTCTTGCCGAAGGTGTAGCGCAGCAGCATGGGCGCCTGCAGGCCTTTCAGCTGCGGCGTCATGAACAGCAGGCGTTCGGCGGGCGAGAAGTCGCGCTTGTCGGGCTCGGCGTTCAGGGCCGGGGAAGACAAGAGCAGGACGCAGAGCGAAGCGGCGATGGCGAAGCGCATGGGAAAGAAGAACGGCAACTCAGTTGGTGGGAGCCCCGAACGATGCGTCGACCAGCGGAACGCCGAACTCCTTCAGGATGGCCTGGATCTCGGGCGCCTTGGACTCGATCAGCCCCTCGACCTGCTGCTTCCATTCGCGCTCGCCGTAGCGCACGCCCATCGCCATCTGGTAGTCGAGCCGCAGGCCTTTTTCGGACTTGAGCGGCACCACCACCAGGGCCGGATTCTTGACGCGCCGGGCGAAGAAGCCCGCGATCGGGCCCCAGACGACCACGGCATCGAGCTTGCCTTCGGCCAGGTCCTTCTCGACGATTTCGCCCGGATACTGCGCGGGGTCGGCGCTCATGAGCTTGTAGGGCACGCCCTGTTCGAGCAGGCCGTGCTTGTTGAGCCATTGCGAAGCCGGCGAGCGGTCGTAGATGCCGATGCGCAGCGATTTCAGCTTGGCCGGGTCGAGCTTGAGGAAGTCTTCCGCCGAGGCCACGTTGTCCATGCCCTTGCCCTTGGGAAAGACCAGCGCATAGGTCGAACGGTAGTAGGGCTTGGTGACCGAGACCTCGTCGAGCCCGACGGGCACGCCCATCACGATGTCGCAGGGGTAATCCTGCCCCGGCAGCTTGAAGCGCAGCGTGTTGCGGAAAAAGGCCAGCCGCTGCGGGAACGAGTAGTACGTGACCGGCAGGCCCAGCGCCTTGCCGAACAGTTCGGCAATGCGGTTCTCGATGCCCTCTCCCTTGGTGTTGGAGAAAGGCATGTTGTTGGGATCCTGGCAGACGCGCAGCGCCTTGCGCGGCGGCGTCTCCTGGGCCAGGGCCGGAACCAGCGCGCAGCAGCATGCCGCGCTGAGGAGGCCCGCCCGCAGGCGGGCGCCGAAGGAGAAGGGCCTGCCAGCGCGCGGCCGGGCGGTCATTTGTTTTCTTCCACGCGTGCGCGTGTGATGGCGCCGTCGGACCGGCCCTTGAGGTAGGCGTAGAGCTGGTTGATGTTGTCCATCACCGCGGGGTTGTTGCCGAAGCTCTGCATGCCCTTGTCCAGCCTGCCGTCGCGCACGACCTTGATGAATTCTTCCTTCTTCATCGTCTTGAGGCTGTTGATGAGGGACGGTCCCACCATGCCTTCCTGGTTGGGTCCGTGGCAGCGGTCGCACGCCGCGGAGCGCCAGGTGCGGAAACCCTTCATGGTTTCGGGGTCCACCTTGTATCCCTCTGTGACCTTGTAGGGCGCTGGGTCCGGCGCGGCGAAGGCCAGTGTGCAGGCCACGCCGGCGAGCAGAACGAGGGAAGGCAGCAACGTTGACTTACGAAATTTCATGGCTCCTGGGTCTCCGATATCTTTTGAAAGTGCGTGGGGGAGAGTCCTCGAGCGAGTGCTCTCCCGGTTCGCATGTTGCGTCTAACTATTCGATGACGCCTCGGTAGTAACGCCTCAGTTGGGCAGCGCGAAGACAGTCAGCGAGCCGCCGAGCTCGGTGTACTGGCTCAGTTCCTTGTAGCCGCCGACGGCGCCCAGGCCTTCGGTGCTCTTCTCGGGGTCGATGCCTGCAGCCATGCCGATGCCGGCCCAGCCGCCAATGCCCGAGAACACGCCGACGTACTGCTTGCCCTTGTGCTCATAGGTGAACACGTTGCCGATGATGCCGGACGGGGTCTTGAACTTGAACAGCTCCTTGTTGATGTCCTTGGCATCCACGCACTTGAGGTAGCCCTCCAGCGTGCCGTAGCAGGAGATCCCGCCGGCGGTGTTCAGCGAACCGCTCCACACCGAGAACTTCTCGGCCTTGGTCTGCACGATCTTGCCGGTGCCTGCGTCCCAGGTGATGAAGTTGCCCATGCCGCCATGGCTGCCCGGCGTGGGGTACATCGAGAGCGTGGCGCCCACGTACGGCTGGCCTGCCGTGTACTCGACCTTGAACGGCTCGTAGTCCATGCAGACGTGGTTCGTCGGCACGTAGAAGAGCTTGGTGTTGGGGTCGTAGGAGGCCGGTTGCTGGTCCTTGCTGCCCAGCGCCGCCGGGCAGATGCCCTTGGTGTTGACGTCGGCCCCGTTCTGTGCGGTCGAGTACTTGGCCACCACCTGCGGCCGGCCGGTCTTCATGTCGACGTGCGTGGCCCAGTTCACCTTGGGGTCGTACTTCTCGGCCACCAGCAGCGCACCGGTCACGCGGTCCAGCGTGTAGGCGAAGCCGTTGCGGTCGAAGTGAACCAGTGCCTTGGTCGGCTTGCCCTTGACGTTGATGTCCGCCAGGATCATTTCATTGATGCCGTCGAAGTCCCACTCGTCGAACGGCGTCATCTGGTAGACCCAGTTGACCTTGCCGGTGTCCACGTCGCGCGAGAAGATGCTCATCGACCACTTGTTGTCGCCGGGCCGCTGCGAGGGGTTCCAGGTCGACGGGTTGCCGGTGCCGTAGTACACGGAATTGGTCGCCTTGTCGTAGCTGTACCAGCCCCAGGTGGTGCCGCCGCCGATCTTCCACTGGTCGCCCTTCCAGGTCTTCAGCGAAGAGTCCTTGCCCACCGGCGCGAGCTTGCCGTCGGTCCAGGTCATGGTCTTGGCCGGGTCCATCAGCATTTCTTCGTCGGGGCCGGTGCTGAAGCCCTTCCACGCCAGCTTGCCGTCCTTGATGTTGTAGGCCGCAAGGAAGCCGCGCACGCCGAATTCGCCGCCGCTGATGCCGGTGATGACCTTGTCCTTGAAGACGTGGGGTGCGTTGGTGTTGGTGGCTCCGACCTTCGGGTCGCCGTTCTTCACCGTCCACACCACCTTGCCGGTCTTGCTGTCGAGCGCCACCAGGGTGGTGTCGGCCTGTTGCAGGAAGATCTTTCCTTCCGCATAGGCGAGCCCGCGGTTCACCGTGTCGCAGCACATGACCGCGATCACCGACTGGTCCTGCTTGGGTTCGTACTTCCACAGGATCTTCTGGGTTTCCACGTCGAGCGCGAACACCTTGTTCGGAAACGGCGAGTGCAGGTACATGACGCCGTCGACCACCAGGGGCGAACCCTCGTGGCCGCGCAGGACGCCGGTGGAGAAGGTCCACGCGACCTGCATCTTGCCCACGTTGCTCTTGGTGATCTGATTCAACTTGCTGTATCGCTGGTTGAACATATCGCCCGCTTGCGTGGCCCAGTTCTTCGAGTTGGCGATGTTTTTCTCGACGTCGGCATTGGCTAGCGCCAAGGCCGGAAGAGCCAACATCGCGACGCCGATATGCCGTACGAGACGGCCGGCGATCTGCCTGGAAAACTTCATAGATGTCTCCTCACATTTCAGTGGGTTTTGAACATGGTCATGGCGGCAGCCTGCGGATCTTTCGATCACCTTGGCGAATGCTGCGGTCCGCAACATCCATGCCTGCCAGTTCCAGCGCGGAGCAGTTCGAAGTCCCATGCGCGCTCCATGCGAGGACACGTGGCGCCACTCGGGAGAGGCGTGCACGAGGCGGCGTGCCGCGACGCGATCCGAACCTAGGGAAATCCCGAGCGTGCGATGCGCTGTCCGGCGCTGCGCGCCACCCATTGCCGTGGCCCTGCATCGTGTGCGCATCAAATTTGACGCAAAGTGTCTCGTGCGAAGTCACGGATGTCGAGCGGCCAGGGCTTGCCCCGCGCTGCAGCGGCTCTTGCGCGGGCAAATGAGTAGGGACTCATCACAGTGAAAACCCTCGACCGCCAGAGGCACGGAATTTGCGGATCGAAGGCAAACGGCAAATACCATTGAGACACCCCAAGCCCGGCAGACCCCATCGTCCTACATGCTGCGAACCATCGACCTAACCAAGCGCTATGGCACGCGCACGGCGCTGCAGTCGTTGTCGCTGCATCTGCCCGCGGGCCAGTTCGTGGCACTGCTCGGACCCAACGGCGCGGGCAAGTCGACGCTGTTCCAGGTGCTCACGGGCATGTTCGCGGCCGACGAAGGCGAGGTCGAAGTGGCCGGCCATTCGCTGCGCCGCTCGGCGACCGCGGCGCTGCGGCACATCGGCGTCGTGTTCCAGCAGATGTCGCTCGACCTGGACCTGAGCATCCGGCGCAACCTGCTGTTCCAGGCCGACCTGCATGGCCTGCCGCGGCGGCTCGCGGCCGCGCGCATTGCGTCGGCCTGCGAGCGCTTGAACATCGATGCCGACCTCGACCGCAAGGTGCGCGAGCTCTCGGGCGGCAACCGCCGCAAGGTCGAACTGGCGCGCGCGGGACTGCACCGGCCGGCCGTGCTGCTGATGGACGAGGCCACCGTCGGCCTCGACCCCAGATCGCGCCAGGACCTGCTGGCCGCCCTGCATGCCGACGTGCGCGAGCGCGGCGTGTGCGTGCTGTGGGCCACGCACCGGGTCGAGGAGGCCGAAGAGGCCGACCGCGTGCTGGTACTGCACAAGGGATCGCTGCTGGCCGATGGCACGCCGGCCGATGTGGGCCGCCAGCTCGGCGGCGCCAGCCTGGAGGCCGGCTTCATCGCCCGCACCGCTTGATACGTGACGAATCCGAACCAACAAGAATGGAGACATCGCATGCCGCAACCTTCTTTCCTCGCGCCTGGCGCGCTGGTCCGCGCCGCTGCTGGCGCCTTTGTGCTCGCCGCTGCCAGCGGCGGCGTGCTGGCGCAGGGCACCGCCTATGTCTCGAGCGAGAAGGACAACGCGCTGACGATGATCGACCTTGCCACGCTGGCGGTGAAGGGAACGATCCCGACCTGCAAGCGCGCGCGCCACATCCAGCTGACCCCTGAGCGCCAGATCATGGTGGCCTGCACCGACTCCAACCAGGCCGACCTGATCGACCCCGCGAGCGGCAAGTCGGTGCGGCGCATCGCGCTGGGCGACGAGCCCGAGGCCTTCGACCTGTCGCCGGACGGCAAGGTCATCTACGTCTCCAACGAGGATGCCGGCGAGGCCAGCTTCATCGACACGGCCAGCGGCAAGAAGCTGCGCTCGGTCAAGGTGGGCGCGGAGCCGGAGGGCGTCAAGGTCAGCGCCGACGGCAAGACGCTGTACGTCACGTCGGAGGTGGCGAGCCTCGTGCATGTGATCGACACGGCCACCGGCAAGGTCGTGAAGAACATCAAGGCGGGCAAGCGCCCGCGCCGCATGGCCATCACGCCGGACGGCAAGGAGCTGTGGATCACCAACGAACTGGGCGCGAGCGTCAGCATCGTCTCCACCGCCACCCACGAGGTGATCGACACGCTGAAGTTCGAGGTGAAGGGCGCGCGCGCGGAGGACATCACGCCCGTGGGCATCCAGATGACGAGCGACGGCAAGCGGGCCTTCGTGGGCCTTGGCCGCGCCAACCACGTGGCCTTCATCGAAGTGGCGAACCGCAAGGTCGGCTCGCTGGTGCTGGTCGGCAAGCGGGCCTGGAACGTCACGCTCGACAAGGCGCAGGCGCGGCTCTACGTGGTCAACGGCTTGAGCGACGACGTGACGGTGGTCGACGTGGCCGGCGCCAAGGCCATCAAGAGTGTTCCGGTAGGGCGCGTGCCCTATGGGCTCGTGATCGTCGAATGAGGATGCGCGCAACGGCTTCATGGTTTGCGGGCGCGTGGTTGATGGCCGTGGCGCTCGTGGCGCCGGTGGCGGCGGGCGCGGCCGTGCTCAAGGCCACGCTGATCACGCCGGACGACGATCCGCGCCTGGAGCGCTCCCGCCTGGAGCGTTCCTATCTGGGACACCCGGGCGGCCCGCTCTCCGAAGGGCTCGAGGTCGCGCTCGAGGAGGCGAAGTTCGAACTGGAAGCAGCTGGCGCCGAAGTGGCGCTGGCCGTCGCGCCGGCTGCGTCCGTCGAGGCCGCGCGCGCCGCCGCGGTGGCAGCCGAGAAGAACGGCGCGGCGGTGCTGCTGACCGATCTGCCCGCCGCATGGACGCTGGCGGTGGCCGATGCCGTGAAGCTGCCGGTGCTGAACCTGAGCGACGCCTCCGACCGGCTGCGCCAGCAGGATTGCCGCGCCCGCATGTTCCACCTGGCTCCCAGCGAGCGCATGCGCAGTGATGCGCTGGCGCAGACGCTGGTGTCGCGCAAATGGAGCAAGCTGCTCCTGCTGGTGGGCGGCAGCCCGCAGGACGCATTGCGCGCGGCCACCGCGCAGGCGTCGATCAAGCGCTACGGCCTGCAGGTGGTGGCCAGCAAGCCGTTCAAGCTCTCGGCCGACCCGCGCGAGCGCGACCTGGCCAACCCGCTGCTGCTCACGGCCGGCAACAGCTACGACGCCGTGTGGGTGGTCGACAGCGACGGCGAATTCGCCCGCACGCTGCCCTACCGCACCGTGCTGCCGCGGCCGGTGGTGGGCGACGGCGGGCTGGTGGCGCTGGCCTGGCATGCGCAGTTCGAGCGCTACGGCGCGCCGCAGGTCTCGCGCCGTTTCGCCAAGGCCGCGAAACGCCCGATGACCGCGCAGGACTGGGCCGCATGGATGGCCGGCAAGGCCCTGGCGGCCGTGGCCATTGCCGCGCCCAAGGGGCCGAACGCGGCCTGGGCCCAGGCCATCGGCAAGAGCACGCTCGACGGCTCCAAGGGCACCACCCTGAGCTTCCGCGCCTGGGACGGCCAGCTGCGCCAGCCCATGCTTCTGACCGACGGGCAGGGCGTGATCGCGCAGGCGCCGGCCGAAGGCGTGCTGCATGCGCGCAACGTGCTCGACACGCTGGGTGCCGATGCACCGGAGAAGCTATGTCCGAACGCGCGCTAGAAACGCAAAAGCCCGCGGGCGAACAGGCCGAACCGCTGGCGCGTCGCGGGCTGGGCCATGCGCTGCAGGCGATGCGCGCCATCATGCTGCGCGAGCTCTACAAGTTCTCGCAGCAGACCGGCCGGCTGGTGTCGGCACTGGTGCGGCCGCTCCTGTGGCTGGCCGTGTTCGCGGCCGGCTTTCGCAATGTGTTCGGCGTGGCGATCGTCGAGCCCTACGACACCTACATCCCATACGACGTCTACATCGTGCCGGGGCTGGTCGGCATGGTGCTGCTGTTCAACGGCATGCAGTCGTCGCTGGCCATGGTCTACGACCGCGAGATGGGCCTGATGCGCCTCTTGCTCACCGCGCCGCTGCCGCGGCCCTGGCTGCTGTTCTCCAAGCTCTGCGCCACCGCGCTGCTGTCGGTGCTGCAGGCGCTGGTGTTCGTGGTGGTGGCGGCGCTGATCGGCACCGAGCTGCCGCTGCTGTCGCTTTCCGGCCTGCATGCACTGGTGGCGCTGTCGGCCGGCGCGCTCATGCTGGGCGCGCTCGGGCTGCTGCTGTCGGTGCACATCAAGCAGTTGGAGAACTTCGCGGGCACGATGAACTTCGTCATCTTTCCGATGTACTTCCTGTCGACCGCGCTCTATCCGCTGTGGAAGCTGCAGGAGTCGGGCGCCGAATGGGTGTACCAGCTGGCGCGCTTCAATCCCTTCACCTACGCGGTGGAGTGGATCCGCTTTGCGCTCTACGGCAAGGACCCGGGCCTGGCGCCCTATGTGGTGCTGGGCTGCCTGGTCGTTTTCTTCGGGCTGGCCTGCTGGGGCTACGACCCGCAGCGCGGCTTCGGCGGCCTGACCAAGCGCGGCGGAGGCGGGCCATGAATGGGCGGGGCGCTGCCACCCGGCGCCGTTGGCTGCAGGAAGCGGCCGCGCTGGTGGCGGGTGCGTTGCCGCTGGGGCGTGCGGCCGCGTCGACCGAACCCTTTCCCTCGCGGCCCGTCACGCTGTGGGTACCTTGGCCCGCGGGCGGCGCCACTGACATCTCGCTGCGGATCCTGGCCGAATTGGCCTCGGTGTCGCTCGGGCAGCCGGTGCTGACCGAAAACCGCGGCGGCGCCGGCGGCACGCTGGCCATGCCGGTGCTGCAGCAGGCGCGGCCCGACGGCTACACCATCGCCCAGATGCCGCAGCCGGTGTTCCGCGCGCCGCACACGCAGAAGGTGCTGTGGGACCCGATCCGCGACGTGACGCCGATCATCCAGGTGTCCAGCGTCACCTTCGGCATGCTGGTCGCGGCCGGCAGCTCCGTGCGGTCGCTTGAAGACATGTTCGCATTCGCGCGGGCTCGGCCCGGCGAGCTGACCATTGCGACCAACGGCATCGGCACCACGCCGCACATGGTGCTGGAAGAGCTGTTCACGGCGCGCGGCCTGCGCTACATCCACGTGCCGTACAAGGGCACGGCCGAGCAGCTCAACGCGATTGCGGGCGGGCAGGTGATGGCCGGCGTCAATTCCACCGGCTTCGGGCCCGCGGTCGATGCGGGCACGCTGCGGCTGCTGGCGATCTTCTCCGGCGAGCGTTCGAAGCGCTGGCCCCAGGTGCCCGTGCTGCGCGAGCTCGGCTTCGACATCGTGGCCAAGTCGCCCTACGGGCTGGCCGGTCCGCGCGGCCTGTCGCGCGGCGTGGTGACGGTGCTGCACGACGCTTTCAAAAAGGCCATGTTCGACCAGCGCTTCAAGGACGAACTCGCCAAGTACGACCAGGAGGTCGACTACCTCGGGCCGGAGGCCTATGCGCAGTCGTGCCGCGAAATCTTCGCGCAGGAGCGCGCCATCGTCGAAAAGCTGGGCCTCACGCGCACCGGCACTTGAGGGGGAACACTATGAGCCGACCGAAATCGCCCACTACCCGCCGGCTGATCGGCCTTGCCGTGGCCGCCGCTGCCTGCCCGATGCCCGGACAGGCGCAAGAGGCCATCGCGGCCCGGGCGGGCAGCCTGCCGGCCGTCGAGGTGGTCGGCACCACGCCCGTGCCGGGCATCGAGGTGCCGAAGGACCAGATCCCGTCCAACGTGCAGACCGCCGACGGCCAGCACCTGCGCCGCGCGCAGAGCCTGAACCTGCCGGACTTCATGGCCACGCAGCTGCCCAGCGTCAACGTGAACGAGATCCAGGGCAATCCGTTCCAGGTCGACGTGAACTACCGCGGCTTCACCGCGAGCCCGGTGCTGGGCACGCCGCAGGGCCTGTCGGTGTACCAGGACGGCGTGCGCATCAACGAGCCCTTCGGCGACGTGGTGAATTGGGACCTGGTCCCGAAGGCCGCCATCTCGAGCATCACGCTGCTGCCGGGCTCCAACCCGCTGTTTGGCCTCAACACGCTCGGCGGTGCGCTGTCGCTGCAGACCAAGCGGGGCGACACGCATCCCGGCACCGGGCTGGAGCTGCAGGCCGGGTCCTTCGGCCGCGTGAGCACCGAGCTCACGCATGGCCGCAAGCTGGCCGAAGGCGGTCACCTGTTCCTCGCGCTCGGCGGCCTCAACGAGGACGGCTGGCGCAACTTCTCGCCCTCGCGCGTGCGCCAGCTGTTCGCCAAGGTCGGGCAGGACAGCGGAAAACTCTCCTGGGACCTGAGCTTCACCCATGGCGACAACCGGATGATCGGCAACGGCCTGCTGCCCGAATCGATGCTGATGCAGAACCGCAAGCAGGTGTACACGCGCCCGGACCGCACCGATAACCGCATGTCGATGCTTACGCTCAATGCCAGCTACCGCCTGAGCGACGTGCAGACGATCTCCATGACGGCCTACACGCGGCGTTCGCGCTACAGCACGCTCAACGGCGATCTCAACGACGATTTCGAGCCGCCTGAAGTGGAAGCCACAGGCGTGGAGAACCGCACCTACACGCGCCAGCATGGCGAAGGCGTCGCGCTGCAGTCCACCTACACCGCGGGCATTCACCAGCTGACCTTCGGTGCCTCGCTGGACCGTGCGCGCACGCACTTCCGGCAGACCGAGTCCGAAGGCTTGCTCGATAGCACGCGCGCGGTGGTGCCGCAGGAAGAGGCCGAAGTCGACGCGCTGCTCGCGGGCAAGAGCCGCACCGCGAGCATCTATTTTTCCGACCTGGTGAGCCTGCGGCCGAACCTGCAGCTGAGTCTCTCGGGCCGCTACAACGACACCCGCGTGAGCACCCGCGACGATGGGCGCGCCTTGCTCGGGCTTTCCACGCAGCTCGATGGCGAAGGCCATTACAAGAAGTTCAATCCCGCCATCGGGCTCACCTGGCAGGCGACGCCGCGGCTCACGGCCTATGCGGGCTGGAGCCAGGGCAGCCGAGCGCCGAGCCCCATCGAGCTGGGCTGCTCCGATCCGGCCAACGCCTGCGTGCTGCCGAACGCGCTGCAGTCCGATCCGCCGCTCAAGCAGGTGGTGTCGCAGACGCTCGAAACCGGACTGCGCGGCACGCTCGAGTCCGGCATGCGGTGGAATGCCTCGGTGTTCCGCACCGTCAACAAGGACGACCTGTTGTTCGTCAGCAGCGGGCTCTCGCGCGGCTACTTCAGCAACTTCGGGCGCACTTTGCGCCAGGGCGTGGAGCTCGGCCTTTCGCAGCAGACCGACCGTGTCGACTGGTCGCTGTCGTACAGCTACCTGCGCGCGAGATACGACTCGCCGGCCTGCCTGGTGGCCGAAGCGAACAGCAGCGCCGAAACCAGCCCCGCCTGCACGGGCGAGGGCGAGATTGCGGTGCGCCGCGGCGACCGCCTGCCAGGGCTGCCGGCGCATTCGCTCAAGCTCAACGTCGACTGGCGCGTGACGCCCGACTGGACCCTGGGTGCCCAGTACCGCGTGTACTCGAAGCAGACGGTGCGCGGCAACGAGAACGGCCTGCACGCGCCCGACGGGGCCGACTTCAGTGGCAGCGGCCGCATCGGCGGCTACGCGCTGCTCGATCTCACGACGCGCTGGAAGCTCGGGCCCAACGTGGAGCTTTTTGCCAAGGTGGCGAACGTCTTCAACCGCCGCTACGCCAGCGCGGGCCAGTTGGGCCGCAACGGCTTCGATGCGAGCGGCGTGGTGGCGGCGCCCGAAGCATGGCGCAATGCGCAGTTCGTGGCGCCCGGTGCGCCGCGGGCCGTGTGGATCGGCATGCGGGTGCAGCTGGGCGTTTGAACCAGCGCGCCGGAAGGCTCAGGCCGCGCGCCGCGCGCTGCGTTTCTTTGTAGCGGCCCGCAGCGCCGGCAGCGTGCCGAGCTGCTGCTGGATCTGCGCCTGGCCATGCGTGCGCAAATACTCCTCGAACGCCAGCGCCACCTGCGGCAGTTGCCGCGAGGCCAGGTGCATCACGTACCAGTCGCGCACCACGGGATTGCCCGGCACCGGCAGCACGCCCAGCAGGCCCGCATTCATCTCGAGCACGCAGGTGTGCATCGACAAGAACGCAATGCCGAAGCCCGCGGCGCACATTTGCTTGATGGCCTCGTTGCTCGACAGCTCGGAGCCGATGCGTAGCGGCAGCCCGTGGTCCTTGAAGAAGCGTTCGACCGTGGTGCGCGTGCCCGAGCCGCGCTCGCGCACCAGCATGCGCGTGTCCGAGAGCAGGGCGATGCTCGGCTTGGCCGCGGACATCAGCGGATGCGACGGCGCCGCGAGAAAGGCCATCGGGTGCTTGGCGAAGGCGCTGGAGTCGGTCTTCAGCTCCGCGGGCGGGCGGCCCATGATGGCGATGTCGATCTCCTGGCCCGCGAGCATGCGCACGATCTCGTCGCGGTTCCCGACCTGCAGCTTGACCTTCACCTTCGGATGTTCCTTGGCGAAGTTCACCAGGATGGGCGGCAGCAGGTACTCGGCCGTGGTGATGGCGCCCACGCGCAAGGTGCCCGAGAACACGCCCTGCAGCATGGCCATTTCGTCGCCGGCCTCGCGCCACAGGTCGAGGATGCGGCCGGCATAGCCCGCCAGCAACTCGCCCGCCTCGGTCAGCCGGATGCCGCGGCCCGTGCGCTGCAAGAGCGGCGTACCGGCCGACTCCTCGAGTGTGCCGATCTGTATCGACACCGCGGGTTGCGTCAGGTGCATTTCATCTGCAGCAAGTGAAACGCTGCCGAGCCGCGCCACGGCGTGGAAGGTGGCGAGCTGGCGAAAGCTCGCATGCTTGGAAAGAGGCATTTGAAGATATTAGGTTTCGCAAATGTGAATGTCAAAAGATTTAATTTTTCTTTATCTTTTACGCGGCCTACATTCACTTCACCAGACAGCACCAAACCCCTTCTTTTCGAGAGGCACTCCATGGGCAACATGAACGAAGCAATCCAGATCACCGACGCCAAGAAGCGCTACTCGGCCGGTGTGCTGAAGTACGCGCAGATGGGCTACTGGGACGGCGACTACGTGCCCAAGGACACCGACATCCTCGCGCTCTTCCGCATCACGCCGCAGGAAGGCGTGGACGCCATCGAGGCCGCCGCTGCGGTGGCGGGCGAATCGTCCACCGCCACCTGGACCGTGGTGTGGACCGACCGCCTCACCGCCTGCGACATGTACCGCGCCAAGGCCTACAAGGTCGAGCCGGTGCCCAACAACCCGGGCCAGTACTTCTGCTATGTGGCCTACGACCTCTCGCTGTTCGAGGAAGGCTCCATCACCAACGTGACGGCTTCCATCATCGGCAACGTCTTCAGCTTCAAGCCGCTGAAGGCCGCGCGGCTGGAGGACATGAAGTTCCCGGTGGCCTACGTCAAGACCTTCCCCGGCCCGCCGACCGGCATCGTGGTGGAGCGCGAGCGGCTCGACAAGTTCGGCCGGCCCCTGCTGGGCGCGACCACCAAGCCGAAGCTCGGGCTCTCGGGCCGCAACTACGGCCGCGTGGTGTACGAAGGCCTGCGCGGCGGGCTCGACTTCATGAAGGACGACGAGAACATCAACTCGCAGCCCTTCATGCACTGGCGCGACCGCTTCCTGTTCGTGATGGACGCGGTGAACAAGGCCAGCGCCGCCACCGGCGAGGTCAAGGGCAGCTACCTGAACGTCACGGCCGGCACCATGGAAGAGATGTACCGCCGCGCGCAGTTCGCCAAGGAGCTGGGTTCGGTGATCGTGATGATCGACCTGGTCGTCGGCTACACGGCCATCCAGTCGATGAGCCACTGGTGCCGCCAGAACGACATGATCCTGCACCTGCACCGCGCGGGCCACGGCACCTACACGCGCCAGAAGAACCACGGCGTGAGCTTCCGCGTCATCGCCAAGTGGATGCGCCTGGCGGGCGTGGACCACATCCATGCGGGCACGGCCGTGGGCAAGCTCGAGGGCGACCCAATGACGGTGCAGGGCTACTACAACGTCTGCCGCGACACGCGCACCTTGGTGGACCTGCCGCGCGGCATCTACTTCGACCAGGACTGGGGCGCGCTGCGCAAGGTGATGCCGGTGGCCTCGGGCGGCATCCATGCCGGACAGATGCATCAGCTGCTCGACCTGTTCGGCGACGACGTGGTGCTGCAGTTCGGCGGCGGCACCATCGGCCATCCGCAGGGCATCCAGGCCGGGGCCACCGCCAACCGCGTGGCGCTCGAAGCCATGGTGCTGGCGCGCAACGAGGGCCGCGACATCGCCAACGAGGGGCCGCAGATCCTGCGCGACGCGGCCAAGTGGTGCACGCCGCTGGCGGCCGCGCTCGACACCTGGGGCGAGATCTCATTCAACTATGCCTCCACCGATACCTCGGACTACGTGCCGACGCCGTCGGTGGCCTGAACCCGTCTTCCAGTTCCAGGAGCAACAGACATGCGAATCACACAAGGCACTTTTTCCTTCCTGCCCGACCTGAGCGACGAGCAGATCAGTCGCCAGGTCGAGTACTGCCTCGACAAGGGCTGGGCCATCGGCCTCGAATACACCGACGACCCGCATCCGCGCAACACCTTCTGGGAGATGTTCGGCAACCCGATGTTCGACATCAAGGATGCGGCCGGCGTCATGCTCGAACTCGCGGCCTGCCGCAAGACATTTCCGCAGCAGTACATCCGCGTGACGGCCTTCGACTCGACGCACGGCACCGAGTCGGTCGTGATGTCCTTCATCGTCAACCGGCCGTCGAACGAACCGGGCTTCCGCCTGATCCGCTCCGAGGAGCCGGGCCGCACGATCCGCTACAGCATCGAAAGCTATGCGGTGCAGGCGCGGCCCGAAGGCAGCCGTTACTGATCGAACCCCGTACGGAGATGCCGGAGCCACGCATGGACGCCACCGAAACCCCCGCCATCACGGCCACGGCCACGGCGCCGAGGCAGCTCTTCGAGTCGTCGGGCGTGAAAGCGCTGCTCGACCAGCTCGACGCCGAGCTGATCGGGCTGGCGCCGGTCAAGGGCCGCATCCGCGACATCGCGGCGCTGCTCCTGATCGACAAGCTGCGCCAGGAACAGGGGCTGCAGTCGCAGCCGCCGTCGCTGCACATGTCGTTCACCGGCAACCCGGGCACCGGCAAGACCACGGTGGCGATGCGCATGGCCGAGGTGCTCAAGCAGCTGGGCTATGTGCGCAAGGGCCACCTGGTGGCGGTGACGCGCGACGACCTGGTGGGCCAGTTCATCGGCCACACGGCGCCCAAGACCAAGGAAGTGATCAAGAAGGCGATGGGCGGCGTGCTGTTCATCGACGAGGCCTACTACCTCTACCGGCCCGAGAACGAGCGCGACTACGGGCAAGAGGCCATCGAGATTTTGCTGCAGGTGATGGAGAACCAGCGCGACGACCTCGTCGTGATTCTTGCGGGCTACAAGGACCGCATGGAGACCTTCTTCGGCAGCAACCCGGGCATGGCCTCGCGCATTGCGCACCACATCGACTTTCCGGACTACAGCGAGGCCGAGCTGATGCAGATCGCGCAACTCATGCTGGGGCGGCTGAACTACAGCTTCGACGACGGCGCGGCCTCCACCTTCTCGCGCTACGTGAGCCTGCGCCGGCGGCAGCCGCACTTTGCGAATGCGCGATCGATCCGCAACGCGCTCGACCGCATCCGGCTGCGCCACGCCACGCGCCTGTTCGGCAGCGAAGAGGCCTTGACGCGCGAGCAGCTTTGCACGCTGCAGGCGCAGGACATCCTGGCCAGCCGCGTCTTCAATCCGCCAGCGGAAGCCGCGCAGGCCGAAGGAGAAAAAAGATGAGCATCGAAGCCCTGGTCTTCGACGTCGACGGCACCCTGGCCGACACCGAGGAAGTGCACCGCATGGCCTTCAACCTGGCCTTCGAGCAGCTCGGGCTCGGCTGGCACTGGAGCCAGGCCGAATACCGCGCGCTGCTGGCGGTCACGGGCGGCAAGGAGCGCATGAAGGCCTACATCGATTCGCTGCCGCTGGGCGCATCCGAGAAGAAACGGCTGCACGAACGCGTGCCGGCCATCCATGCCGCCAAGACGCAGCACTACACCGACATCGCGCGGCGCGGCGGCATCGAGCTGCGCACCGGCGTGCTGCGCTTTCTGGAGGAGGCTCAGCGCGCCGGCCTGCGCCTGGCCATTGCCAGCACCACCACCGCCGTCAACATCGACGCGCTGCTGCAGGCCACGCTGGGCCCGCGCGGACTCACGATGTTCGACGTGATTGCCTGCGGCGACCAGGTGCGCGCGAAGAAGCCCGCCTCCGACATCTACCTGCTGGCGCTCGACACGCTGGGCGTGCCGCCCGAGCGCGCCATTGCCATCGAGGACTCGCCCAACGGGCTGCGCTCGGCCCTGGGCGCCGGCCTCTGGACGCTGGTCACACCCACCTTCTGGACCGAGGGCAGCGATTTCAGCGGCGCCGGCTTGGTGCTGCCGAGCCTGGGCGACCCCGGCCAGCCGCTGGCCGGCGAGCCTGGCGGGCGCCTCGAATCCGCGGCGTGGCTCGGCATCGACGAACTGCTGCAAATGGCCACCGTGGTCCCGCCATTGAATGCCGTGCAGGCGCTTTACCGCGAGAACTCCTAGATGCAGAACACAAAAAACGCCATGCGCATCGCGCCAAGCCTGCTGTCGGCAAACTTTGCGCGGCTCGGCGACGAGGTCACGGCGGTCATCGAGGCCGGTGCCGACCTGATCCATTTCGATGTCATGGACAACCACTATGTTCCAAATCTGACAATCGGTCCGCTGGTCTGCGAGGCCATCAAGCCCTATGCGACGGTGCCGATCGACGTGCACCTGATGGTCAAGCCGGTCGATGCGCTGATCCCGATGTTCGCGCAGGCCGGGGCCTCGATCATCTCGTTCCACCCCGAGGCCAGCGAGCACATCGACCGCACCATCCGGCTGATCCGGGACAGCGGCTGCAGGGCCGGCCTGGTGCTCAACCCCGCCACGCCGCTCGCGGTGCTCGACCATGTGCTGGACCAGCTTGACCTGGTGCTGCTGATGTCGGTCAACCCGGGCTTCGGCGGCCAGAGCTTCATCGAGAGCGTGCTGCCGAAGATCGAGGCGGTGCGCCGCCGCATCGATGCGAGCGGGCGCGAGATCTGGCTGGAGGTCGATGGCGGCGTGAAGCCCGACAACGCCGCGCGCATCGGCGCCGCCGGGGCCGACACGCTGGTGGCGGGCTCGGCCGTGTTCAACGGCGGCCGCTACCGCGAAGCCATCAGCGCCATCCGCGCGCAGGCGCTGCAGGGCCGCGAGTCGATGGAAGGGCGTCCCGCATGACGAAAGAAGAGCTGCACGGCATCGATGCGATCGCCTTCGACCTCGACGGCACGCTGGTCGACAGCGCGCCCGACATCCGGCAGGCGCTGAACTGCGCGCTCGAGGAAGCCGGGCTGGCCTGCTTCGAGCTGGACACCGTGCGCGCATGGATCGGCGACGGACCCGATGCGCTGATCCTGCAGGCGCTGCGCGAGCACGGGCTCGGCGGCAGCGAGGCGCTGCGTGGCCGGCTGCGCAAGTCCTTCGATGCCGCCACGCTGGCGGCGCCCTTGAAGTTCGGCAGCGTGTTCGAGGGCATTGCCGCACTCGTCGCGGGCCTGCGCCGCACGCTGCCGATGGTGGTGGTCACGAACAAGCCGACGCCGCTGGCACGCGCCGTGCTGGATGCAGCGGGTCTGCTGTCGGCAATGGCGGGGGTCCATGGCGCCGACACCGCGGCACAGCGCAAACCCGCGCCGCTCCTGCTGCAGGCCGCGGCGCGCCAGTTGGGTGTGGAACCCGCGCGGCTGCTGATGGTGGGCGACGGCCCGGCCGACCTGCTCGCGGCGCAGGCCGCGGGCTGTCCGGCGGCGCTGGTGGCCTGGGGCTATGGCGGCCATGCAGCAGCGAATGTGGGCGAAGCGGCGCGCGCGTGGCGCGTCTCGACGCCGCAACAACTGTTGCTGAGGGCATGCGAGTCGCGCGCTGCGGTCCGCCGAGACGAAGAAGTGACGACCCGGATTTTTTGATTCAACCAGGAGACGATCATGCCCATTGCAGGCAAGGCCACGCTGACCCAGTACATCATCGAGGAGCGCCGCCGCCACCCCGGTGCCACGGGCGCGCTCAACGCGCTCATCACCGACGTCTCCCTTGCCTGCAAGGCAATCTCGCGCAAGGTGGCGCTCGGCGCGCTGGGCGACGTGCTCGGCAGCGCGAGCACGCAGAACGTGCAGGGCGAGGAACAGAAGACGCTCGACGTGCTGAGCAACGACATGTTCCTGCGCGCCAACGAGTGGGGCGGCCACGTGGCGGGCATGGTCTCGGAAGAGATGGAAGAGCCCTACCTGCCGCCGCAGCAGCAGTACCCGCGCGGCAAGTACCTGCTGCTGTTCGATCCGCTCGACGGTTCGTCGAACATCGACGTCAACGTGGCGGTGGGCAGCATCTTCTCGATCCTGCGCGCGCCCACGCCAGAGGCCGACGCGAAGCCTGAAGACTTCTTGCAGCCCGGCACCGAGCAGGTCGGCGCCGGCTACGCGATCTACGGCCCCTCGACCATGCTGGTGCTGACGCTGGGCAACGGCACGCATGCCTTCACGCTCGATCCGCAACTGGGCGAATGGGTGCTGAGCCATCCGAACCTGAGCATTCCGCGGCAGACCAGCGAGTTCGCGATCAACGCCTCGAACAGCCGCTTCTGGGAACCGGCCGTGAAGCGCTACGTCGACGAATGCCTGGCCGGCAAGGAAGGCCCGCGCGGCATCGACTTCAACATGCGGTGGATCGCCTCGCTGGTGGCCGAGACGCACCGCATCCTGATGCGCGGCGGCGTCTTCATGTACCCGCGCGACAGCAAGGAATCGGGCCGCGACGGGCGCCTGCGGCTGCTCTACGAGGCCAACCCGATCTCGTTCTTGATCGAGCAGGCCGGCGGCATGGCCAGCACCGGCCGGCGCCGCCTGATGGCGGTCGAGCCGGAGTCGATCCACCAGCGCATCGGCTTCGTCTTCGGGTCGTCCGACGAGGTGGCGCGCGTGGAGGCCTACCACAGCGAGGAGCCGCAGGACACCTACCAGGCGCCGCTGTTCGGCAAGCGCGGCCTGTTCGCGACCGCCGCCTGAACAACGAGGCCCTGCCGCCCGCACGAATTCTTCATCTCCCCGAGGCCACCATGTCAGCCAAACATCCCATCGTTGCCATCACCGGCTCGTCCGGCGCGGGCACCACGTCCGTCACTCGGACCTTCGAGAACATCTTCCGCCGAGAGAGCGTCAAGGCGGCGATCGTGGAAGGCGACAGCTTCCACCGCTACGACCGCAATTCCATGAAGGTGGCCATGGCCGAGGCCGAGGCCGCCGGCAACCAGAACTTCAGCCACTTCGGCGAAGACGCCAACCTGTTCGCCGAACTCGAAGCGCTGTTCCGCGACTACGGCGAAGCGGGTGTCGGCCAGAGCCGCAAGTACCTGCACGACGCGGTGGAGGCGGCGCCCTACAAGCAGGAGCCCGGCACCTTCACGCCGTGGGAAACGCTGCCCGACAGCGAACTGCTGTTCTACGAGGGCCTGCATGGCGGCGTGACCACCGGGAAGGTCGACATCGCGCGCCACGTCGATCTGCTGATCGGCGTGGTGCCGGTGATCAACCTCGAGTGGATCCAGAAGCTGCACCGCGACAAGAACACGCGCGGCTATTCGACCGAAGCCGTGACCGACGTGATCCTGCGCCGCATGAACGAGTACGTGCACTACATCTGCCCGCAGTTCACGCGCACCCACATCAACTTCCAGCGCGTGCCGGTGGTCGACACCTCCGACCCGTTCATTGCGCGAACCATTCCGAGCCCGGACGAGAGCCTGGTGGTGATCCGCTTCGCCAACCCGATCGGCTTCGACTTTCCGTACCTGCTGAGCATGCTGCACGACTCCTTCATGTCGCGCGCCAACACGCTGGTGGTGCCGGGCGGAAAGATGGAGCTCGCGATGCAGCTGATCTTCACGCCGATGATCCTGCGCCTCATGGAGCGCCGCAAGAAGGCCTACGCGATCTAGGGCGCGGGCGCTCCGAACCAACACCTCACGCAAAAGACGAACCAACCGGACCTTCGCATGACGATTGAAAACCTCGCCTTGCGCACGCAGTGCGCCAACGCCATCCGCGCGCTGGCCATGGACGCGGTGCAAGCCGCCAACTCGGGCCACCCGGGCATGCCGATGGGCATGGCCGACATCGCCGAAGCCCTGTGGCGGCATCGCCTGCGGCACGATCCCGCCGATCCGCGCTGGATGAACCGCGACCGCTTCGTCGTTTCCAACGGCCACGGGTCGATGCTGCTGTATGCACTGCTGCACCTGAGCGGCTATGCGCTGCCGATGGAGGAGCTGCGGCGCTTCCGCCAGCTGCATTCGCGCACGCCGGGGCACCCCGAGGTCGGCATCACGCCCGGCGTGGAGACCACCACCGGGCCGCTGGGGCAGGGCATCAGCAATGCGGTGGGCATGGCGCTGGCCGAGAAGCTGCTGGCCGAGGAATTCAACCGGCCCGGCCACGAGGTGATCGACCACCGCACCTATGTGTTCCTGGGCGACGGCTGCCTGATGGAAGGCATCAGCCACGAGGCCTGCTCGCTCGCGGGCACTTGGCAGCTCCGCAAGCTGGTGGCGTTCTACGACGACAACGGCATCTCGATCGACGGCGAGGTCGGCGACTGGTTCAGCGACGACACGCCGGGCCGTTTCGAAGCCTACGGCTGGACCGTGCTGCGCGGCGTCGACGGCCATGACGCCGCGGCGCTCGATGCAGCCATTGAAAGCGCCACGGCTTCGAACCGGCCGGTGCTGGTGTGCTGCAAGACGCGCATCGGCCAGGGCTCGCCGAACCGTGCCGGTACCGCGAAGGCGCACGGCGAGGCATTGGGCGATGCCGAGATCGCGCTGACGCGTCAGGCGCTCGGCTGGAGCGCCGCGCCCTTCGAGCTGCCGGCGGATATTGCGCAGGCCTGGTCGGCGCGCGAATCGGGCGCCGCGCTGCACAAGGCCTGGCAAGTGCGCTTCGCCGCCTATGCACAGGAGCATCCGGCGCTCGCGCGCGAACTGCTGCGGCGCCATCGCACCGATGCGCCCCTCACTGCGAAGGCCGAAGCGGCACTGGCCTCGGCCGCGTCCGGCGCGGAACAGCACAAGGCATCGGTCGCCACGCGCAAGGCGTCGCAGCAGGTGCTCGACGAGGTCGGCCCCGTGATGCCGGAACTGATCGGCGGCTCGGCCGACCTCACAGGTTCGAACCTCACCGACTGGAAGGGCCATCGCGCGCTCAAGGGCACGGGCACCGGCAACCACGTGCACTACGGCGTACGCGAGTTCGGCATGGCGGCCATCATGAACGGGCTCGCGCTGCACGGCGGCTTTCGTCCCTTTGGCGGTACCTTCCTCACTTTTTCCGACTACGCGCGCAACGGCGTGCGCATGTCGGCGCTGATGAAGCTGCCGGTCATCTACGTCTTCACGCACGACTCGATCGGGCTCGGCGAGGACGGCCCGACGCACCAGCCGGTGGAGCATGCCTCGAGCCTGCGGCTGATTCCCGATGTCGACGTCTGGCGCCCCGCCGATGCCACCGAGACGGCCGTGGCCTGGCGCCAGGCCCTGCGCCGCGTCGACGGGCCGAGCTGCCTGCTGCTGACGCGCCAGGCGCTGCCGCATGCCGGCGACGGCGATGAGCGCATCGAGTCGATTGCGCGCGGCGCCTATGTGCTGCGCCGCCCGGAGGCCGAGTGCGTCTGCCTGCTGGCGAGCGGCTCGGAAGTGGGCGTGGCCTTGGCCGCCGCGGCCCTGCTGGCGCAGCAGGGCATCGAGGCGCGCGTGGTGTCCGTGCCATGCATGGACGTGTTCGAACGCCAGGACGCCGAGTGGCGCCACGCGGTGATTCCGCGCCACCTGCCGCGCGTGGCGGTGGAGGCCGGCAGCACGGGCCTGTGGTGGAAATTCGTCGGCGAATACGGCGACGTGGTCGGGCTCGACCGCTTCGGCGAATCGGCGCCGGCCGGAGCGCTCTTCAAGCTGTTCGGCCTCACGGCCGAAGTGGTGGCCGAACGCGCCCGCCGACTGCTTGCGAACGCCGCGCTGGCCAGCCTGAAAGAGGCCGCATGAGCTTCAACACGCTCGACCAGATCGACCTGCGCGGGCAGCGCGTGTTCATCCGCTGCGATCTCAACGTGCCGCTCGATGCCTCGGGGCGCATCAGCGACGACACGCGCATCCGCGCCAGCCTGGGCGGCATCCGCCACGCGCTGTCGCAAGGGGCGCGCGTGATGGTCGCTTCGCACCTGGGCCGCCCGAAGGAAGGCCAGCTTGCACCGGGCGAATCGCTGGCGCCGGTGGCGGAGCGGCTCGGCGAACTGCTGGGCGCGCCGGTGGCGCTGATCGGCGATTGGCTCGATCGTCCCTTCGACCTTGCGCCCGGCCAGGTGGCGCTGCTAGAGAACTGCCGCGCGAACGTCGGCGAGAAGGCCAATGCCGAAGCCCTGGCGCGGCGCATGGCGGCCCTGTGCGACGTGTACGTGAACGATGCCTTCGGCACCGCGCACCGCGCCGAGGCCACCACCGAGGCGCTGGCACGGCTCGCGCCCATTGCCTGCGCCGGTCCGCTGATGGCGTCGGAACTCAATGCGCTCGGCCGTGCGCTCGCGAACCCGGCGCGGCCGCTCGCGGCGATCGTCGGCGGCGCCAAGGTTTCGACCAAGCTGTCGATTCTCGAATCGCTCGCGGCGCAGGTCGAGTGGCTGGTGGTGGGCGGCGGCATGGCCAACACCTTCTTGCTCGCGGCGGGCCATCCGGTCGGCCGGTCGCTGTGCGAACCCGAGATGGTGGACACCGCGCGCGCCGTAGCCGCAGCGCTCGCGGCGCGCGGTGCGCGGCTCTTCATGCCGACCGACGTGGTCACGGCCACCGAGTTCTCGCCAAACGCGATGGCGACCGTGAAGGCCGTGGCCGACGTGGCGCCCGACGACATGATCCTGGACTTCGGCCCTGAGTCGGTGGCGCAGCTCGTCGCGATGCTCGGCCAGTGCAGGACCATCGTCTGGAACGGCCCGCTCGGCGTGTTCGAGATCGAGCAGTTCTCGCACGGCACGCGCACGCTGGCCAACGCGATCGCGCGGATGGATGCGTTCTCGCTCGCGGGCGGCGGCGATACGGTGGCTGCCATCAACCAGTTCGAGGTGGAGGAGTGCATCGACTACGTCTCGACGGCGGGCGGCGCATTCCTCGAATTTCTCGAAGGCAAGAGCCTGCCCGCGGTCAAGGCGCTCCAGGACCGCAGGAAATGACGCCCTCGCTACCGATTCCCCACATCCACAGGAGCTTCTCATGGCCATGATTTCGCTGCGCCAATTGCTGGACCACGCCGCCGAGCACCAGTACGGCGTGCCGGCGTTCAATGTCAACAACCTGGAGCAGATCCAGGCCATCATGCAGGCCGCGCGCAAGACCGGCAGCCCGGTCATCCTGCAGGCCTCGGCGGGTGCGCGCAAATACGCGGGCGAGCCCTTCCTGCGCAAGATGGTCGAGGCGGCCGCCGAGATGTACCCCGAGATCCCGATCGTGATGCACCAGGACCACGGCGCGAGCCCGTCGATGTGCATGCAGGCCATCCGGTCGGGCTTCACCAGCGTGATGATGGACGGCTCGCTGATGGAAGACGCGAAGACGCCCGCGAGCTACGACTACAACGTGGGCGTGACGAGCCGCGTGGTGGAGATGGCGCATGCGGTGGGCGTCTCGGTCGAGGGCGAACTGGGCTGCCTCGGGTCGCTCGAATCGGGCATGGCCGGCGAGGAAGACGGCAGCGGCGCCGAGGGCGTGCTGTCGCACGACCAATTGCTGACCGATCCGCAGCAGGCGGTCGACTTCGTGTCGCGCACCGGCGTGGATGCGCTGGCCATTGCCATCGGCACTTCGCACGGCGCCTACAAGTTCAGCCGCAAGCCGACCGGCGACATCCTCGCGATCGACCGCATCAAGGAGATCCATGCGCGCATTCCGAAGACGCACCTCGTGATGCACGGCTCTTCGTCGGTGCCGCAGGAATGGCTGGCCGTGATCCGCGACTTTGGCGGCGACATCAAGGAAACGTACGGCGTGCCGGTGGAGGAGATCCAGGAAGGCATCCGCCATGGCGTGCGCAAGGTCAACATCGACACCGACATCCGGCTCGCGATGACGGGTGCCATGCGCCGCGCGATGGGCCAGGACCGCAGCGAATTCGATCCGCGCAAGTTCCTGAAGGAGGCGACCGCGGCCGCGCGCGACGTCTGCATCGACCGCTTCCAGGCCTTCGGCACCGCGGGCATGGCGTCGCGGATCAAGCCGGCGGCGCTGCAGTAGGCGCTGTGCGGCGCTGCTATTCGAGCAGCGCCCGGTGCACGCGGATCGCCTCGGCCGACACCGGGTTCAGCTCGCCCGGTCCGCAGGCGTCCAGGTGCGCCAGCAGCTCGCGCCGCATGCGCGGCTCCCAGAAGCGCTTCAGGTGCAGCGCAAGGTCGTGAAGGGCTTCGCTGCGGTTGGGCATGGCTTCGAAGAAGCTGCCCATCTGGTTCACCATGCGGATCAGCTGGTCGACGTGCATTGCAAGAAACCTCAGGCGTTGGCGGGCAGGCCGTTGAGCCGCCACGAGTGGGTGTAGATGACCAGGTCGTCGCCGCGCACGAAGCCCGCCAGCGTCAGGCCCGCGTCCTGCGCAATCGCCGTGGCCAGCGAGGTCGAGGCCGACACCGCGGCCAGCAGCGGCACGCCGGCGGCAACGGTTTTCTGCACCATCTCGAAGCTCGCGCGGCTAGTCACGGCGATGAAGCCGGTGGAAGCGGCCACTGCGCTTTTGGCAAGCGCACCCACCAGCTTGTCCAGCGCGTTGTGCCGGCCAACGTCTTCGCGCACCAGCAGGGCCTCGCCTTCTGCTGTGCACCAGGCCGCCGCGTGCACGGCGCCAGTCACTTTTTGCAGCACCTGCAGCGATGCAAGCTCCCGCATGCCGCGGGCGACAGCGGTCTTCGAGAGCGAGGGGCCCGGCGGCAAAGCCGGCAGCGTGCGCGCGACATGCGCGAGGCTTTCGGTGCCGCACAGCCCGCAGCCTGTGCGGCCGGCCATCGAGCGGCGCCGCTCCTTCAATCTGGCGAAGGCCGCGCTTGCGACGTCGAGCTTCAGGGTGATGCCCTCGGGCCCGTACTCTTCCTCGATGCCGTAGAGCTCGCCGCGGCCAAGCAGGATGCCCTCGCTGAGCGCGAAGCCGAGTGCAAAGTCGGCCAGGTCGGTGGGTGTTGCAAGCATCACGGCGTGTGCGATGCCATTGAACTCCAGCGCCACCGGCACCTCCACGGCCACCCAGTCGCGGTTGTCGAAAGCCTGCCGCGCGCGCACGCCGCGCACGGGCAGCAGCTCGGCGCCTCCCGGCCGCAGCGGTATGTCGGCCAGGTTCATTTGGCCACCGCTGTTTCTGCCGCTTCACCGAGCCGCTTGCTCAGCAGTTCTTCCTGCAGCGCGTTGAACCGGCTGTACTCCTGCTGCCATTGCGAAGGCTGCATCACCGGCATCACCTGCACCGCGGTCACCTTGAACTCGGGGCAGTTGGTGGCCCAGTCGGAGTTGTCGGTGGTGATCACGTTGGCGCCCGATTCGGGAAAGTGGAAGGTGGTGTAGACCACGCCCGGCTGCACGCGCTCGGTGATGGTGGCACGCAGCACGGTTTCGCCGGCGCGGCTCCTGATGCCGACCCAGTCGCCCTCGGCGATGCCGCGGTCCTCGGCGTCGGCCGGATGGATTTCCAGCCGGTCCTCGCTGTGCCATTGGTTGTTGTCGGTGCGGCGGGTCTGCGCGCCCACGTTGTATTGCGAGAGGATGCGCCCCGTGGTCAGGATCAGCGGGTACATGCGCGTGACCTTCTCGTCGGTCGGCACGTACTGCGTGATGATGAACTTGCCCTTGCCGCGCACGAACTCACCGATGTGCATTGTCGGCGTGCCTTCCGGCGCGGCCTCGTTGCAGGGCCATTGCACGCTGCCGAGCTTCGCGAGCTTGGCGTAGCTCACGCCCGTGAAGGTGGGCGTGAGCGCGGCGATCTCGTTCATGATCTCTTCGGCGCTCGCATAGTTCATGGGATAGCCGAGCGCATTGGAGAGCAGCTGCGTCACCTCCCAGTCGGCATAGCCGGCCTTGGGCGGCATCACCTTGGTGACGCGCGAGATGCGCCGCTCGGCGTTGGTGAAGGTGCCGTCTTTTTCCAGGAACGACGCGCCCGGCAGGAACACATGCGCGTACTTGGCGGTTTCGTTCAGGAACAGGTCCTGCACGACGATGCATTCCATCGCCATCATGGCCTCGGCCACATGCTGGGTGTTCGGGTCCGACTGGACCACGTCTTCGCCTTCGCAATACAGGCCCTTGAAGCTGCCGGTGATGGCGGCATCGAACATGTTGGGAATGCGCAGGCCCGGCTCGGGTCGCAGTTCCACGCCCCATGCGGATTCGAAACTGCCGCGCGCGGTGCTGTCGGACACATGGCGGTAGCCCGGCAGTTCGTGCGGGAACGATCCCATGTCGCAAGAGCCCTGCACGTTGTTCTGGCCGCGCAGCGGATTCACGCCCACGCCTTCGCGGCCCACGTTGCCGGTGGCCATGGCGAGGTTGGCAATGCCCATCACCATGGTCGAGCCCTGGCTGTGCTCTGTCACGCCCAGGCCGTAGTAGATGGCGGCATTGCGCTTGCCGTCGTGGCCCTTGGCAAACAGCCGCGCGGCAGCGCGCAGCTCGGCCGCCGGCACGCCGGTCACTGCTTCCATGGCCTCGGGCGAGTTGGCGGGGCGCGCAACGAATTCGCGCCACTCGTTGAACGACTTGGGCTCGCAGCGCTCGGCCACGAAGGCTTCGTCGACCAGACCTTCGGTCACGATCACGTGCGCCATGGCGCTGATTACCGCCACGTTGGTGCCTGGCTTGAGCTTGAGGTGGTGGTCGGCCTTGACGTGCGGCGACTTCACCAGGTCGATGGTGCGCGGGTCGACCACGATCAGCCGGGCGCCGGCGCGCAGGCGCCTCTTCATGCGCGACGCGAACACGGGATGGCCGTCGGACGGATTGGCGCCGATCACCATGATCACGTCCGACTTCTCGACCGACTTGAAGGTCTGCGTGCCGGCCGATTCGCCCATGGTCTGCTTCAGCCCGTAGCCGGTGGGCGAGTGGCACACGCGCGCGCAGGTGTCGACGTTGTTGTTGCCGAAGGCCGCGCGCACCAGCTTCTGGACCAGGTAGCCCTCTTCGTTGGTGCAGCGCGAGGACACGAGCCCACCGATGGAATCGGTGCCGTACTTGGCCTGGATGCGGCGGAACTCACTGGCGGCATAATTGACGGCTTCGTCCCAGCTCACCTCTTGCCACGGGTCGGTGATCTTGCTGCGGATCATGGGCTTGAGCACCCGGTCCTTGTGGGTGGCGTAGCCCCAGGCAAAGCGGCCCTTCACGCACGAATGGCCTTCGTTGGCCTTGCCGTCCTTCCACGGCACCATGCGCACCACTTCGTTGCCCTTCATCTCGGCCTTGAAGCCGCAGCCCACGCCGCAATAGGCGCAGGTAGTGATGGCGCTGTGCTCGGCCTGGCCCAGCCAGATCACCGATTTTTCCTGCAGCGTGGCGGTGGGGCAGGCCTGCACGCAGGCGCCGCAGCTCACGCATTCGGATTCCATGAAGGGCTGGTCCTGCCCCGGCGATACGCGCGACTCGAAGCCGCGGCCGCTGATGGTGAGCGCGAAGGTACCCTGCGTTTCCTCGCAGGCGCGCACGCAGCGGTTGCAGACGATGCACTTGGCGGGGTCGTAGGTGAAGTACGGGTTCGATTCGTCCTTGGCGCTTTTCAGGTGATTGGCCCCGTCGTAGCCGTAGCGCACGTTGCGCAGCCCGGTCACGCCGGCCATGTCCTGCAGCTCGCAGTCGCCGTTGGCGGCGCAGGTGAGGCAGTCGAGCGGATGGTCGGAGATGTAGAGCTCCATCACGCCCTTGCGCAGCTCCTGCAGCCTCGGGCTCTGCGTGCGCACCTTCATGCCGGCTTCGGCCGGCGTGGTGCACGAAGCCGGATAGCCCTTGCGTCCGTCGATCTCCACCAGGCAGAGCCGGCAGGAGCCGAAGGGCTCCAGGCTGTCGGTCGCGCACAGCTTGGGCACCTGCACGCCCGCGTCGACCGCCGCGCGCATCAGCGAAGTGCCCTTGGCCACCGTCACCGGCATGCCGTCGATTTCGAGCGTGACTTCTTCGGTCGATTCGCGTCTGGGCGTGCCGTAGTCGATGTCTTGCGATGGGTTCAGCATGGGATGTGTCTCCTTATATCTTTCGAATAGTTCAAACTTCATTGCTCGAGGTGCTGCAAAGCACGTCGATCAGTGAACGGGTTGACTCGCCACCGCGCAGCCTGGGTCTCCTGCGAGCCCGAGCTCGACCTACAGCACAGGGCGCGCGGTGGTGGTCTCTTTGTTCTGCTGCATCCCGAATGGTTGATCGAACACATTTCGTATTCATAAGGCTGGGAGCCGGAGAACTGTCATGAGTGAACCTGTCTACGTAGGCATCGACATCGCCAAGGCCAGCTTCGAGGTGGCCGCCAGTGGCGAGACACAGACCTTGAACCTGGGCAACGACGAGGCCGGTCATGCCGAGTTGTGTCAGGTGCTCGTGCCGCTGGCACCTCGCCTGATCCTGTTGGAGGCCACCGGTGGCCATGAGCAGGGTCTGGCGCTCGCGCTGGCAGCCGCTGGTCTGCGCGTGTCGGTCATTAACCCGCGACAGGCGCGCGACTTCGCGCGCTGTATGGGCAAGCTGGCCAAGACCGATCGAATCGACGCGCAGATGCTTCGCGGATTCGCCGAACTGCTGGACGCCCAGGGCCATGAGCCACGCGCGCTGGCCGACGAGCAGCAGCGTGAGCTCACCGCCATGGTGGCCCGCCGACGCCAGCTGGTGGCCATGCTCGTGGCCGAACGCCAACGCCTTGCACTGGCTCATCCGAAGGCCAAGGCCAGCATCCTGGCGATCATGGATGCCATTGCCGCCCAGCTTCACGACATGGACGGCGAGCTGCGCGAGCACGTGCACGCACATCACGCAGACCTGGCGCGTTTGCTGACCTCGGTCAAGGGGGTGGGGCCGACCACGGCCAGCACCCTGCTGGCGCAATTGCCCGAACTGGGCAAGCTCAACCGCAAGCAGATCACTTCCCTGGTGGGCCTGGCTCCAGTCAACCGCGACTCGGGCACCTTGCGCGGACAGCGTCACATCTTCGGTGGACGCGCGGACGTGCGCCGCGTGCTGTACGTCGCCGCTTTGGTAGGCACGCGATTCAATCCCGTGCTCAAGGCCTTCTATGCGGCCCTGCTGGCCGCAGGCAAGCCAAAGAAGGTCGCCTTGGTGGCATGCATGCACAAGCTGCTCATCATCCTCAACGCCATTGCCAGAACCAGGCAACCTTGGCGCGACGACTTTGCGGTGGCAGCTTGAGTTGGTCATACAAGATGGTTGCTGTTCGTCTTGCCGGTCATGCCGCAGCGCGGTCGGGGGCTTCGATGCCGAAGTCCTCAGGGTAGTGATTGATGGCCGAGAGCACCGGGTACGGCGTCATGCCGCCCATGGCGCAAAGCGATCCGTGCAGCATCGTGTCGCACAGGTCGCGCAACAGAATGACCTGCTGCGGCCGGTTCTGGTTGCTGGTGATCTTGTCGATGACTTCCACGCCGCGCGTGGAGCCGATGCGGCAAGGCGTGCACTTGCCGCAGGATTCGATCGCGCAGAACTCCATCGCATAGCGGGCCAGCTGCGACATGTCGGCCGTGTCGTCGTGCACCACGATGCCGCCGTGGCCCACCACCGCGCCGACGGCGGCATAGGCCTCGTAGTCGAGCGGCAGGTCCCATTGCGATTCGGGCACATAGGCGCCCAGCGGGCCGCCCACCTGCACCGCCTTGATCGGCCGGCCGCTGGCGCTGCCGCCGCCGAAGTCGTGGAGCAGTTCGCGCAAGCTCAGGCCGAAGGCCTTCTCGACCAGGCCGCCATGCCTGATGTTGCCGGCCAGCTGGAACGGCAGCGTGCCGCGCGAGCGGCCCACGCCGTAGTGCTTGTAGAAGTCCGCGCCGCGCGCCAGGATGAGGGGCACCGACGCCAGCGTGATCACGTTGTTGATCACGGTCGGCTGGCCGAACAGACCCTGCAGCGCCGGCAGCGGCGGCTTGGCGCGAACGATGCCGCGGCGGCCTTCCAGGCTTTCGAGCAGGGCGGTCTCTTCACCGCACACGTACGCGCCGGCCGCCTTGCGCACGATCAGGCGGAAGCTGTGGCCCGAGCCCAGGATGTCGTCTCCCAGAAAGCCTGCCTGCTCCGCATTGCGGATCGCCTCGTTCAGGGTGGCAATCGAATGCGGGTATTCCGAGCGAACGTAGATGTAGCCCACGGTCGCGCCCGTTGCAATGCCGGCGATGGCCATGCCCTCCACCAGCATGAGCGGATCGCCTTCCATCGTCATGCGGTCCGAGAACGTGCCCGAGTCGCCTTCGTCCGCATTGCAGACGATGTATTTTTGACGCGCCACTGCAGCCAGCACGGTCTTCCATTTGATGCCGGCCGGAAAGGCGGCGCCGCCGCGGCCGCGCAATCCGGAGTCGAGCACCTCTTGCACGATTTGCACCGGTGCCAGGGCCAGCGCGCGGCGCAGCCCTGCAAAGCCTTCGTGCGCCTCGTAGTCGGCCACCGACACCGGGTCGGTCACGCCCATGCGGGCGAAGGTCAGGCGCTCCTGCTTCTTCAGGTAGGCCATCTCTTCCGTGAGACCCAGGTTCAGCGCATGCGCGCCGCCGCCAAGAAAGCCCGCGTCGAACAGGCCGGCCACGTCAGCGCGCGTAACCGGACCGTATGCCACGCGGCCTTGCGGTGTTTGCACTTCGACAAGCGTTTCGAGCCAGAAGAGACCGCGCGAGCCGTTGCGCACGATGCGCACATCCGCATTGCGCGCACGGGCCTCCGCCGCGATCTGTTTGGCAACCCGCTCGGCGCCGACCGCCAGTGCCGCGGAGTCGCGCGGGACATAGAGGGTGACGGTCATGATGCGTTCCGCGCTTCCTCGACGATTTCGTCGAACAGCGCGGGCGTGATGCGCGCATGCACCTCATCGTTCACCGCGATGGACGGCGACGAGGCGCACAGGCCGAGGCAGGACACCGGCTCCAGCGAGCACTGGCCGTCCGCCGAAGTGCCGTGCACGTCGCAGCCCAGGCGCTTTTTTGCATGCTCGAGCAGCGCGTCCGCACCCATGGCCTTGCAGGCTTCGGCGCGGCAGACCTGCACCAGCAGCCGGCCCGCCGGGGCAGAGCGAAAGTGGTGGTAGTAGCTGACCACGCCATGCACCTCGGCGCGCGACAGGTTGAACTGCTCTGCGATGAGCGGGACCGCGTCGGGCGGAACATGCCCCAGCGCGTCCTGGATGCCGTGCAGTGCGGGAAGCAGCCCGCCCGGCATGTCCTTGTGCGCGGCGGCGATGGATGCCGCGATGCCCAGGTTTGTCATATGCTTTCAATCTCCTAAATATGGAGTTGCGTACTCGTGGTTGCGCGAGTGTATGGAGCAGCATCGAGTGCCACAATATGAGCTGTTCAGCACACTAAATATGCTTTGAAAAGCCGAAACTTATGCATGAAGTGCACATCAAGCCGCAATGGACCATTCGCCAACCCGACGGCGCGGCCCTGGCGCCGCGGGTGATCGAACTGCTGGTGAAGGTGCTGGAGCACGGCAGCCTGTCGAGTGCCTGCTCGGAAGCCGGCGTGTCCTACCGCCATGCATGGGAGCTCATCCGCCAGGGCGAAGCCATGTTCGGCCAGCCGTTGGTGGCCATGCAGCGCGGCAAGGGCTCCAGCCTCACGCCGCTCGGTGAAAAGCTGGTGTGGGCCGACCGCCGCATCACCGCGCGCCTGTCGCCGCTGCTGGATTCACTGGCCTCCGAACTGGGCGCGGAAATCGAGAAGCTGATTCCCACCGCGCCCACGCTGCTGCGCATCCACGCCAGCCATGGCTTCGCCATCGAGGCGCTGCACGGATTCCTGGCTGCGGCGCAAGTGCCGGGCGACCTGCGCTACTGCGGCAGCGAAGAAGCCGTGGCCTCGCTGCACCACGGCAGTTGCGACGTGGCGGGCTTCCATGTGCCGCTCGGCGCGTTCGAGGCCGAAGCCGTCACCCACTACGGTTCGTGGCTCAACGCCGATACGCAGAAAGTCATCGGCATGGCGACGCGGCACCAGGGCCTGATGGTGGCGCCCGGCAACCCGAAGAAGATCTACACGCTGGCCGACCTGGCGCGTCCCGATGTCCGCTTCATCAACCGGCAGGCGGGCTCGGGCACGCGCTACCTGTTCGACCTGCAGCTGCGCGAGCAGGGCATCGCGCCCGAAGCCATCAAGGGCTACGAGCAGTGCGAGTTCACGCATGCCGCGGTCGCGGCTTTCGTGGCCAGTGGCATGGCCGATGCGGGCTACGGTGTGGAAACGCCGGCGCGCCAGTTCAAGCTGGACTTCATCTCCAACCAGGTGGAGCGCTATTTCCTGCTGTGCGAGGAGCGCTCGCTCGCCGCGCCCATCGTGCGGCGGATGCTGGACATCCTGCAGAGCGAGGCCTACCAGAGCGCCGTGAACCGGCTGCCGGGCTACCAGGCGGTGAACTGCGGCCGCGTGCTGTCGCTGCCCGAGGCCTTCGAATCGCTTCGCCCCGCGCCGGCCGGCAAGCGCCGCACGGCCGCGCGGTCCAGGTAGCAGGGGCTCTGTTCCACTGTCAGCAAAAAGCACTCAGCAACTCGTCCGTCGCAACTTTGCGACAAAGCAGGCTCAAAAGTAACCATCTGTATGGTTAAATCGCCTGAACTATCGCGAAGAGGACGAGGGATCTCCATGAAGCTGCTGCTGAGCATCGTGTGCGCCGTTGTTGCGTTGGCAGGGTGCGCCAGCACGCCGCCCACGCCGACGCAACCCGGCACCGGATCGGGGCTGTCGTACGTGCCCATGGTCGCCATGGAAGGCGTGGACCGGGCCCGCTATGACAGCGACGTGGCCGATTGCCGCACGGCGGCGATGCGGATCACCGCGCGCAGCGAAACCGGCGACGCCATGTGGCTCGCATTGGGCCTGGGCCTGATCACGGTGCATGGACAGGGCATCGTGGCAGCGGCCTCGTATACCGGCATTTCGGCTGCGGTGATCGACATGTCCTACCGGCCCAGCGCAGACCTGATTGCCGAGCACCAGCAGATCGCGGTGGTGCACTGCATGGCCAAGCGAGGCTACCGCAACCTCGACCCGAACGTGCGCGACACCTTCTACGGCCATGCCTTCAATCCGGAAGTGGCGATGGCGCCGCGCAGGACCGGGGTCGACACCTACAACGCCGAAGTGCTTGCGAGGGCCGGGCAGTGCAGCATCCAGCCGCGCGCCGAACTCACGGCCAAGGGCCCGGGCTACGAGTCGTACAGCGTGCCCTGCTCGAACGGCACGGCCTGGGCCGTGCGCTGCGAATTCGGCAAGTGCCGCGTGCTGGGCCAGTCCCCGGCCGTCCGGCGCTCCTCCTGAGGCCGGCGCTCGTCACTTGATGAGCATGCCCTTGAGGGCCGGGTCGGCGGGCGGCGCCTTGAGCTTCATCTGCCGCAGGATCTTCATCAGGAGCCGCGCGATCATCAGGTTGCGGTGCCGCTTGTTGTTGGCCGGTATCACGTACCAGGGCGCGTGCTCGGTCGAGGTGGCGCGCAGCGCCTTGTCGTAGGCCTGCTGGTAGGCGTTCCACTTGGTGCGCACCTCGAGGTCGCCCACATTGAACTTCCATTGCTTGCCGGGCGTGTCGATGCGCGCCTGCAGGCGTTCGCGCTGCGTGTCCTTGTCGATGTGCAGCATGCACTTGACGATCACCGTGCCGGTCTCGACGAGCAGGCGCTCGAAATCGTTGATCTGCGCGTAGCGCCGCTGGGTCTCGGCCTTGTCGATCCAGCCTTCGACCACGGGCACCAGCACGTCCTCGTAGTGGCTGCGGTTCCACACCGCGATCTCGCCGCTGCGCGGCACCACCGCATGGCAGCGCCAGAGGTAGTCGTGCGCGCGCTCGTCGTCGCTGGGCACCTTGAAGGCGGTGACGCGCACGCCCAGCGGGGAGGTGCGCGAGAAGACCCAGCGGACGGCGCCGTCCTTGCCGCTGGTGTCCATGCCCTGCAGCACCAGGAGGACCTTGCGGCGGCCCTCGGCATGCAGCAGGTTCTGCATTTCGTCGAGTTCGATGGCCAGGGTATCGATCTCGGCGAACTGGGCGGCTTCGTCGCCGTCCAGGAACGGAGATTCGCCGGGGTCCACCTGCGAAAGTTTGAACTTGCTGTCGACGCGGTACTTCTTGAAGCTGGCCATGAATCCGGACTCCGTGCAAAAGCACGCAGCGTACGCGATCGGCGCCCGGTCAGCGTTCGCTCTCGTCCGGATCGATGGAAGCGCTCCAGCGGCTGTCCCATTCGGCATGCCGCGCCGCGCCGTCGAGCTCGCGCCGGTCGCGCTTGGTGGGCCGGCCCTGCTCGATGGCCAGCGCCGGCTCGCTGCCCATGCGGCGCTGCTCGCGCATTTCCGCCTGCGCGGCAATGCTTTCCGGCGTTTCCTGATAAAGCTGCTGCGCCACCGGCGCCGGCCCGCGCTGGCCGCTCAGGCCGCGCACCGTGACAGTTCGCGTCACGGCGCCCAGGCGGATGGCCACCGTGTCCCCCGGCTTGACCTCGCGCGAGGCCTTGGCGACGTCGCCGTTGACCTGCACCCGGTTCTTGCCGATTTCATCCGCGGCCAGGGAGCGCGTCTTGAAGAAGCGGGCGGCCCAGAGCCATTTGTCGATGCGCAGGCGATCCATATGTTCAGGGATTGTGGTGGTAGACAGGCAGCCGCACGACAGCATCGAGACCGATGACGTGTGCGGAATTTTCCTGCGTACTGCGGTTGTCGAGGCTGATGCGCCCGCCGAGCGCGAGCACGATCTCACGGCAGATGGCCAGGCCCAGCCCGGAGCCGCTGGCCGTGTCGCCGGCGGAAAACGGCGCGAACAGGCGCTGGCGCAGTTCGGCCGCAATGCCGGGCCCTTCATCGCGTACGGTCAGCACGGCTTCCTGGCCTTCGCTGCGCACACTCACCGAAAGGGCGCCGCCGCGCGGGCTCTGCTTGATGGCGTTGTGCAGCAGGTTGCGCGTGAGCTCCTGCAGCATCCATCGGTGCGCGCGCACCGTGACGGGCCCGTCGATCGCCAGTTCGAAGTCGAGCGCCTTGTCGGCGATCAGCGGCGACAGGTCCAGCGCCATCTGGCGCACCACCTCGCCGAGTTCCAGCGGCACCGACTCCGGCTGCTGGCGCAGCTGCTCGACCTTGGCAAGCGACAGCATCTGGTTGGCGAGAGTGGTGGCGCGCTCCACGGTCTGGCTGATCTCGCCCAGCGCCTGCTCGGGCGGCACGTCGCCGCGCCGCGCGGACTGCACCTGCGCCTTGAGCACCGCGAGCGGCGTGCGCAATTGATGGGCGCTGTCGCGCACGAAGCGCTTCTGGTGGTCGAGCAGGCGCTGCAGCCGGCCCATGACCTCGGTGGTGGCGTCGACCAGCGGGCGCAGCTCGCGCGGCGCATCGGGCGCGTCGATGGGGGAAAGGTCGTCGGCCGCGCGTTTCTCGATGGCTTCGCCGAGCTCACGCACCGGCCGCGTGGCGCGCTGCACCACCAGCACGGTCACCAGCGCGATCACGCCCATCAGCAGCAGCTGGCGCCACAGCATGTCCACCAGCAGCTTGCGCACCAGCGTTTCGCGCAGCTCCAGGGTTTCGGCCACCTGCACCACGGCCATGCCGCGGCCGCGCGCGCTGGCGACGGGCTGCAGCATGACCGCCACCCGCACCGGCTGGTCGCGAAAGCGCGCATCGTAGAAGTCGACCAGGGCCGCATAGGCCCCGCGGTCGGGGATGCGGCCGCGCCAGAACGGCAGCTCGGCAAAGCCCGAGACCATCTCGCCGTCGAGCGCGGAAACGCGATAGAAAAGGCGGCTGCGGTTGTCGGCCTCGAAGGCCTCGAGCGCGGAATAGGGCACGATGGCGCGCAGCCGCGCGTTCTCGTCGTAGCCTTCCACGTCGAGCTGCTCGCCGATGGTCTTGGCCGACGCGAGCAGCGTGCGGTCGTAGGCCGTGGTGGCCGCGGCCAGGCTCTGACGGTACAGGCTCACGCTGTTGATCACGATGAACAGCGCCACCGGCGCGAGAATGCCGAACAGCAGCCTCGCGCGCAGCGACAGGGCCTTCTTCATGGCTCGGCGCGCAGCAGGTAGCCCAGCCCGCGCAGCGTCATCAGCGCAGCGCCGGTGCCCGCGAGCTTTTTGCGCAGCCGATACACCACCACCTCGATGGCCTCGTACTGCACTTCGGTCTCGCCCGGGAACACGAGTTCGAAGAGCCGCTCCTTGCTCACCGCATGGCCGGGCTTCATCATCAGCGCCTTGAGCAGCGCGAGTTCGCGCGGCGTGAGTTCCAGGATGCCGCTCTTGTGATAGATGGCGCCGCTTTCGGGTTCGAAGCGCAGCCCGCCCACTTCCTGCGGGTTCGGGCCCGCGTCGGCGCCGGCATTCTGGTGGCGCCGGCGCAATGCGCGGATGCGCGCTTCCAGTTCGTCGAGATCGAAGGGCTTGGGCAGGTAGTCGTCGGCGCCGGCATTCAGGCCCATGATGCGGTCGCCGACCGTGCCACGGGCAGTGAGCAACAGCACGGGGGTGCGCAGCCCCGCGGCGCGCGCCTGGGCCAGCACCTGCAGGCCGTCGAGATTGGGCAGGCTCAGGTCGAGTGCCACCACGTCGGGCTCCAGCTCTCGCCATTGCTCGACGGCCAGGGCGCCGTCGCCGCAGATGCGCACATCGATCTTGCTGCGGGCGAGGGCGCGCTGCAGGGTGACCTGCATCGAGGGATCGTCTTCGACCAGCAGCAGCTTCATGGGGTGTGGTGGGGGAATGGTACTTCGGTGTTTTCCCCAGTCCGGTGGACAGCCAACTGACAGCAGGGCGGCGCATGATAGCGGCTCAGGTCCAAGTCAGGTTTTCTTTAGTTCTCAGGAGACAACGATGCGTCGCGACACCTTTTTGAAGTCATTGGCCGCGCTGGCCGCCGCCGGAGCCCTGCCGTTGTCGGCACGCGCCGCAGCCAACGTCAAGATGATGATTCCAGCCAACCCGGGCGGCGGCTGGGATACCACGGGCCGCGCGCTGGGCAAGGCCCTGACCGAAGCCAAGCTGGCCGACACGGTCACCTACGACAACAAGGGCGGCGCCGCCGGCGCGCTGGGCCTGGCCCAGTTCGTGAACGGCTCCAAGGGCGATCCGAACGCACTCATGGTGATGGGCTCCGTCATGCTCGGCGGCATCATCACCGGCAAGCCGCCGGTCAATCTCTCGCAGGCCACGCCGCTCGCGCGCATGACCACCGAATACAACGTGTTCGTGCTGCCGGCCAACTCGCCGTTCAAGACCATGAAGGACGTGGTCGAGCAGCTCAAGAAGGACCCGGGCAGCGTCAAGTGGGGCGGCGGTTCGCGCGGCTCCACCGAGCACATTGCCGCGGCCATGATCGCGCAGAAGGTCGGCGCGGATCCGTCCAAGATCAACTACGTGGCCTTCCGCGGCGGCGGCGAGGCCACGGCCGCCATCCTGGGCGGCAACGTCACCATCGGCGGCAGCGGCTACAGCGAGTTCGCCGAATACATCGCCGCCGGCAAGATGAAGGCCATTGCGGTCACGTCGGCCCAGCGCCTGCCGGGCATCAACGTGCCCACGCTCAAGGAGCAGGGCATCGACGTGGAGATCGGCAACTGGCGCGGCGTGTATGGCGCCCCCGGCATCAGCGCAGAGCAGCGCAAGGCGCTGACCGACATGGTGCTGGCCGCCCTCAAGAGCCCGTCGTGGGCCGAATCGCTCAAGAAGAACGACTGGACGCCGGCCGTGCTTTCGGGCGAGGCCTTTGCCAAGTTCGTCGATGACGACTTCGCGAGCCTGCGCGCCATCATGGCCAAGTCCGGCATGATCTGAACCTGGCTCGCACCACTGGCCGCCTCACGGCGCGCTGTCCTCGAAAGAGACGACAGCGTGCCGTTTTCAAATCCAGTTCCACATCCCGGGAGAAAAAATGACAACTCCAGACTCCTTGGCCGCGCCGCCCCCCACGGCCACGTGGCCGCAAACCCTGGTCGGGGCCGGCGTGCTGCTGACCGGGCTGGCGCTGGCTTTCGGCGCCATCGGCATTTCTTCCGAGGCCGGCTACGGCGGCGTCGGTCCCAATTTCCTGCCCTGGCTGGTGTCGGGCGTGCTCACGCTGTGCGGCGCGTGGATTCTCTGGGAAGCGCGCACCGGCGGTTTTCGCGAGCTCGATGCACCTACGGGCGCAGAGCATGCCTACTGGCCGGGCTTCGTCTGGGTATCGGCCGGCCTGCTGCTCAACGCGGCGCTGATCACCACGCTGGGCTTCATCCTGAGCTGCACGCTGTGCTATGTGCTGGCGGTGCAGGGCCTGCGCCGAGCGGGCGGCCAGCCGTCGGCCAGCCAGCCGCGCACCTGGGCCATCGACCTCCTGACCGGCGCACTCATCTCGGCGCCCGTGTTCTGGATGTTCACCAAGTTCCTGGCCATCAACCTGCCGGGCCTCACGACCACCGGCTGGATCTGACATGGAAATCTTCAACGCACTCATGGCGGGTTTCGCCGCGGCGATCACCCCTGTCAATCTGCTCTGGTGCCTGGTGGGCTGCGCGCTGGGCACGGCCGTGGGCGTGCTGCCGGGCATCGGCCCGGCCGTGGCGGTGGCCATGCTGCTGCCCATTACCGGCAAGGTCGACATCACGGCCTCGATGATCTTCTTCTCGGGCATCTACTACGGCGCCATGTACGGCGGCTCGACCACCTCCATCCTGCTCAACACGCCCGGCGAAACGGCCAGCATGGTGACGGCGATGGAAGGCAACAAGATGGCCAAGAGCGGCAGGGCGGGCGCGGCGCTCGCCACCGCCGCCATCGGCTCCTTCGTGGCCGGCACCATCGCCACCGTGATCGTCACGCTGTTCGCGCCGTTCGTGGCCGAGTTCGCCGTGAAGCTCGGGCCGCCCGAGTATTTCCTGCTGATGCTGCTGGCCTTCACCACGGTGAGTGCGGTGCTCGGCAAGAGCACGCTGCGCGGCATGACGGCGCTGTTCATCGGCCTGGCGGCCGGCTGCATCGGCCTGGACCAGATCTCGGGCCAGGGCCGCTACACCGGCGGCATTCCCGAGCTGCTCGACGGCATCGAGATCGTGCTGGTGGCCGTGGGCCTGTTCGCGGTGGCGGAGGTGCTGTACGCCGTGCTCTACGAGGGCAAGGTGGTCGAGGGCCAGAACAAGCTGACCCGCGTCCACATGACGGGACGCGACTGGAAGCGCTCGATTCCGGCATGGCTGCGCGGCACTGCCATCGGCACGCCGTTCGGCTGCATTCCAGCCGGCGGCACCGAGATTCCGACCTTCCTGAGCTATGCGACCGAAAAGAAGCTGGCCAAGGATGCAGAAGCCAAGGCCGAGTTCGGCACCAAGGGCGCCATCGAAGGCGTGGCCGGCCCCGAAGCCGCCAACAACGCCACTGTGACGGCGGCGCTGATCCCGCTGCTCACGCTCGGCATTCCCACGTCGAACACCACGGCCATCCTGCTGGGCGCGTTCCAGAACTACGGCATCCAGCCGGGGCCGCAGCTGTTCACCACTTCGGCTGCGCTGGTGTGGGCGCTGATCGCCTCGCTCTACATCGGCAACGTGATGCTGCTGGTGCTGAACCTGCCGATGGTGGGCCTGTGGGTCAAGCTGCTGAAGATTCCCAAGCCGCAGCTCTACGCCGGCATCCTGATCTTTGCGACGGTGGGGGCCTACGGTATGCGCCAGAGCGCATTCGACCTGTTCCTGCTCTACGGCATCGGCCTGCTCGGCGTGGCGATGCGGCGCTTCGACTTCCCGACCGCTCCCGTGGTGGTGGGCATGATCCTCGGGCCGCTGGCCGAAGCGCAACTGCGCAACGCGATGTCCATCGGTGAGGGCAGCGCCGCGGTGTTCTTCCAGCGGCCGATGTCTATCGCGCTGGTGGTGATCATCGTGGCCGTGCTGGTGCTGCCGCGCGTTGCCAAGCGCATGAGCGAACGCAAGCTGGCCAGGCTCGCGGCCTGAGCTGGAATGCCGCGGTGCCTTGTTGGCCCCGCGGCTTTTTTCTTTTTCAAGCCGCCGACACGGGCGCGAGGAAGTACGCCGTCTCCTGCCTGAGCGCGGCGTAGCTGTACTCGTTGCGCGCGATCACGCTCTTGTTGCCCTTGCTCTTGTCGTTGCGGTCGGGGCCGAAGGCATTGCCGTCGATGCTCTCCATCCGGTCGTTGCCGTTCGATGTGACGATGAAGTGGTGGTTGCGTCCACCCGGGGCGATGCCGCTCACCACGCCGATGCAGCCCGGAAACACGGCCGAATAGTCGGTGATCCGGCGGAACACCGTGCTGTCGAACACGTTCTTGCCGTGCTGGGCCCAGCCGCCCGGCACATGGACGCCGGCGGTGCGGTACACGTAGATGCAGAAGATGCCGCACCAGGCGCACAGGTCGTTGGCGTTGCGCCAATTGCCGGCGTCCATTTCCTGCCACTTCGACACGGCCGCCGCGGTGATGGTGGGGCAGCGGCTGATGTAGGCGCCGGCGGCGTTCGCGTCCTGGAAGATTTTCTGCAGGCCCATGCCGCCCTGGCGCGGACGCTGCGGGCTCGCCGGATTGGCGCAAAGCGCCGCGGCAATGCGCTCATTGCTCGGGCCGGGCTGGGACGAGGTCGTCCATCCCCACCTGAGCAGCGCCGCCTCCGCCGCCGCGACCACGCTGTCGCCCAGAGCCGGCGCCGGCTTGTCGCCGGGCGGCGGCGTCGCCATTCCGATGAGCTGGGCGATCAGCGCTTCGAGCATGCCCCAGGTCTTCGGCCCGACGATGGCGTCGGGCACGAGCTTGCAGAATCCCTGGTACTCCTTGACCTTCGAAGTGGTCTTGGGTCCGAACTGCCCGTCGGGCACCAACTGCGCAAGCCTGGAGGCCGTCCACAGGTTCAGGGCCGATTGCAGCAGTGAAACGTCGGCGCCGTGTGAGCCGAATCGCAGGGTGGGTCGAATCATGGAGGTCTCGCCGCGCAATGCCGGTGCCTTGTGTGTGTACAGGCACCGGATTATTCGAAGCGCCGCCCGTGGGCGGAATCCACCATGCAGCCTATTCCCCCGGCCGAACGGGCAGCCCTTCGCCGCCCGCTCCCTCTTCCTGCCGATGATGGCGAGGAGGAGGGACTCGCAGCCGCTCAGGCCGCGGGACGGGGCGGCGTCTCGACCAGGTCGTCGTCGATATGCGGATCGGCCGGCTGCCCGCGCAGCTTGCGCACGGTGCGCCGGATCCAGTGCTCGATGTCGTCCACGTAGGTGAACACCGCCGGCACCACCAGGAGGCTCAGCACGGTGGAAGTGATCAACCCGCCGATCACCGCCATCGCCATCGGCGAGCGGAAGCTCGAATCGGCGGTGCCGAAGCCCACGGCAATCGGGAGCATGCCGGCGCCCATCGCGAGCGTGGTCATGATGATGGGCCGCGCGCGCTTGTGGCAGGCGTCGCGCAGCGCGTCCCAGCGGCTCATGCCGTGGTCGCGGCGCGCCACGATGGCGTATTCCACCAGCAGGATCGAGTTCTTGGTGGCAATGCCCATCAGCATGATCAGGCCGATCAGCGACGGCATCGACAGCGCCTTCTGCCCGATCAGGAGACCCACGAAGGCGCCGCCGAGCGCCAGCGGCAGCGCGCAGAGAATGGTCACCGGATGCAGGAAGTCCTTGAACAGCAGCACCAGCACGATGTAGATGCACAGCACGCCCGTAAGCATCGCAAGGCCGAAGCTCGCGAACAGCTCCGTCATCACCTCGGCGTCGCCCACCTCGGTCACGCGCACGCCGGGCGGCAGCTTCTGGATCGAGGGCAGCGCCGTGACCGCGGTCTTGGCATCGCCCAGGCCCACGCCCGACAGTTCGATCTCGAAGTTGACGTTGCGCGAGCGGTCGTAGCGGTCGATGACGGCGGGGCCGCCTTCCATCGTGAGCGAGGCCACCTGGCTCAGCATGACCGGGCCGCGCGTGCCGGGCACCGAGAGGCGGCCGAGCAGGTCGAGGTTCTGCCGCGCCGAGTCCTCGAGCTTCACCACGATGGGCACCTGCCGCTGCGCGAGGTTGAGCTTGGCCAGCGCCTGGTCGTAGTCACCCAGCGTAGCCACGCGCAGCGTCTCGGCGATGGCCGAGCTGGTCACGCCCAGGTCGGCGGCGCGCGCGAAGTCCGGGCGCACGGCGATCTCGGGGCGGATCAGGCTCGCGGTGGAAGTGATGTTGCCGAGGCCGGGCACCGTGCGCAGGTCCTTCTCGACCGCGCTGGCGGCGCTGGCCAGCGCGGCGGGGTCTTCGCCGGTGAGCGCGAGGATGTATTTTTCACCCGAGCCGCCCAGGCCCACGGTGCTGCGCACGCCGGGCAGCGTTTCGAGCGCGGCGCGGATCTGGTTCTCGATCACCTGCTTGCGCGGACGATCGCCGCGCTCATCGAGCTTGATGGTGAGCGTGGCCTTGCGCGTCTCGGGCGTGCCGAAGTTGGCGAACGGATCGCCGCCCGCGCTGCCGCCGGCCACGGTGGTGTAGACGCTGCGCACATGGTCGATCTTCATCACGCGGTGGCGCGTTTCCTCCGCGGCCGCGGTGGTCTGCGCGAGCGTGGAGCCGGGCGGCAGCGACAGGTAGATCTGCGTCTGCGAGTTGTCGTCCGGCGGAATGAAGCCGGTCTTCAGCAGCGGAATCATCGCCAGCGAACCGAAGAAGAAGAGGGTGGCGAGCACCATCGTCTTGAAGCGGTGGTGCGTGCTCCATTCCACGGCGCGCATGTAGGCCGTGAGCCAGCGCGGCTCCTTCTCGGCACCGACCACCGGCTTCAGCAGGTAGGCCGCCATCATCGGCGTGAGCACCCGCGCCACCACCAGCGACGCGAACACCGCCAGCGAGGCCGTCCAGCCGAACTGCTTGAAGAACTTGCCGGCCACGCCGCTCATGAAGGCGGTGGGCAGGAACACCGCGATCAGCGTGAAGGTGGTGGCGATCACCGCCAGCCCGATCTCGTCGGCCGCCTCCATGGCCGCCTCGTAGGGCGACTTGCCCATGCGCAGGTGGCGCACGATGTTCTCCACCTCCACGATGGCGTCGTCCACCAATATCCCGACCACCAGCGAGAGTGCGAGCAGCGAGATCACGTTGACCGAAAAGCCCAGCAGGTGCATGCCGATGAAGGCCGGTATCACCGACATGGGCAGCGCCACGGCCGAGACGAAGGTGGCGCGCCAGTCGCGCAGGAACAGCCACACCACGATCACGGCCAGGATCGCGCCCTCGTACAGCAGGTGCAGCGAGCCCTCGTACTCCTCTTCCACCGGCTCGACGAAATTGAAGGCCTCGGTCAGCTCGATGTCGGGGCGCTGCGCGCGCAGCTCGGCCAGCGCCTTCTGGATCGCGCGGCCCACCTCGACCTCGCTCGCGCCGCGGCTGCGCGCCACTTCGAAGCCGACCACCGGCTTGCCGTTGAGCAGCGCCGCGGCGCGCGGCTCGGCGATGGTGTCGCTGATGCGCGCCACCTGGTCGAGCCGGATGCGGCGGCCGTCGGACAGCGCGATCTGCATGTCGGCCAGCTGGTCGGCCGACTGCACGGTGGCCAGGGTGCGCACCGGCTGCTCGCTGCCGCCCAGGTCGATGCGGCCGCCTGCGCTTTCGGTCTGCACCTGGCGCAATTGGCGCGAGATGTCGGCCGCCGAGGCGCCCAGCGCCTGCAGCTTGGCCGGGTCGAGGTCGACGTGCACCTGGCGCGTGACGCCGCCCACGCGGTTCACCGCGCCCACGCCGGGCAGCGCGAGCAGCTTCTTGGTGACGTCGTTGTCCACGAACCAGCTCAGCGCCTCGCCATCCATGCGCGACGAGGCGATGGTGAAGGCCAGCACCGGCTGGGCCGCGAAGTCGAGCTTGGTGACCACCGGGTCGCGCACGTCGGCCGGCAGGTCGGCGCGCACGCGCTGCACTGCGGAGCGCACGTCGTCCACGGCTTCCTGCACCGGCTTCTCGAGGCGGAACTCGACGATCAGCGTGGCCGCGCCATCCTGCACCTTGGTGGTGATGTGCTTCAGGCCCTGCACCGTGGCAATGGAGTTCTCGAGCTTGCGCGCGACGTCGGTCTCCAGTTGCGAAGGCGCGGCGCCGGGCAGCGACGCCGAGACCGTCACGGTCGGCAGGTCGATGTCCGGAAAGTTCTGCACCTTCATGGCGTTGAAGGACAGCAGCCCGCCGAAGGTGAGCAGCACGAACAGCATCACCGCCGGGATCGGGTTGCGGATGGACCATGCGGAGACGTTCATGGGCGCGCCCTCGTTTCGCCGTTGCCCTGGCCGCCCGCGGCGGCCGAGGCCGGCGCTGCGGCGGGCCGGGCGCCGGTAGCTGCGGGGGCCGCTGCCGCCACGACGCGCACCAGGTCGCCGTCGTTCAGGAAGCCGGCGCCCTGCACCACGATCTGCGCGCCCTCGGGCAATGCGCTGGTGATCTCCACGCGCTCGCCGACGCGGCGGCCGGTCTGCACCTTCAGCTGCGCCACGCGGTTGTCGGGCTGCAGCACGAAGACGTTGTTGAAGCCGTCACGCGGAACGATGGAGCTCTGCGGCACGGTCGGTGCGGAGCTGCGCCCCAGTTCGAAGTCGCCGCGCGCGAACATGCCGGCCTTGATGCCGGTGTTCTGCTGCACGTTCGGCAGGTCGACATAGACCAGCGCTGCGCGGGTCTGCGGATCGACCGTGGGCGCGATGCTGCGCACCTTGCCGCGCACTTGCGCGCCGCTCGCGCTGACCACGAAGGCCGTGGTGCCCACGGCAATGCGGCTGAGCTCGGCCGAGGTGACTTCGGCGCGCCATTCGAGCCGGCCCTGGCGGATCAGGCGGAACAGCTCGGTGCCGGCAGCCACCACGCTGCCGACGGTGGCGGTGCGCGAGGAGATCACCCCGTCGTCGGGCGCCAGCACCTGCGTGTTGCGGCCGCGCACTTCCTGCGCTGCGAGCACGGCTTCGGCGGCCTCGACGCGCGCCTTGGCGGTCTGCTCGGCTGTCTGGTACTGGTTGATCTGCTGCTGGCTCAGTGCGCCGGTGGCCTGCAGCGTGCGGGCGCGTGCCGCATTGCCCGCGGCGTCGGCCGCGGTGGCCCTGGCCTCGGCGAGCGAGGCGCGCGATTGCGCGATGTCCGCGCGCACCGTCTCGGGCGAGAACACGGCCAGCAGCTGGCCTTTCTTCACCACGTCGCCCACGTTCACGCGCACTTCGGCGAGCTTGAGGCCGCTGGATTCGGAGCCCACGCTGGCCTCCTGCCAGGCCGCCACGTTGCCGTTGGCCGCGAGCGTGAGGGTCAGCTCGGTGGCTTCGGGTTTGGCCACGGTCACTGTCAGCGTCGGCCGGGAAGCGGGCGTGGCGTCCTTGCCCTTGGCGGCGGCGGCCGGCGTGCCGGCTTCGTTCGCGGGCTTGCGGGTCAGCCACACGGCCGCGGCGACGATGACGACCAGCGCCAGCAGCGCGATGGCAAGGGTGGAGCGTTTGATTCTTTTCATGGCGACGTCGCGACCTTGGCGGCCGGGTTGGAGGTCATTGAGGGCGATTCGGGGCGGGCCCAGCCGCCGCCCATCGAGCGGTAGAGCGCCACCCAGGCTTCGGTGCGCTCGCGCTGCAGCGAGACGCGCGCGGTCTGCGCGGCAAAGAGCGTGCGGCGCGAATCCTCGAGCTCGAACAAGCTGGCCAGGCCGCTCTGGTAGCGCGCCTGGGTAGCGTCGAACGAGGCCTGGTAGTTCTGCACGGCGGCATCGGCATCGGTGGCGCGCGCGTTGGTGCTGTCCAGATTGACCAGCGCCTCTTCCACTTCGCGCACCGCCAGCCGCACGTTGGCCCTGTAGAGCGCCACCGCTTCGGTGTAGCGGGCCTTGGCCGCATCGGAGTTGGCGGCGCGCGTGCCGCCGTCGAACAGCGGCACGGTCAGCGACACCGGCCCCACGGTCCAGGTGTCGAGTGATTCGCGGAAGCCGCTGGTGCGGATCTGCATGCGGCCGATGGAACCCGAAAGCGACAGGCGCGGATAGCGTGCGGCCTCGGCCGAGCCCACGTCGGCGCTGGCGGCTGCCACGCCGAGTTCGGCGGAATAGACGTCGGGCCGCTGCGAGATGGCTTGTGCCGGCACGCTTGCGATGCTGCCCACCGCCGGCAGCGCGCGCTGGGTCGGCGAGGCGGCCAGCTTCTGCTCCAGCGCCGCTTCGTCGATGCCGCTGAGCGCGACCAGCGCCTTGCGCTGCACCGCGCACAACGCGCGCTGCTGGGTCAGGCGGCCCGAGGCGTCGGAGGCGCTGGCGCGTGCGAGCGCGGCATCGGCCGGCGCCGTGAAGCCGGCGCGCGCCGACAGGTCGGTGAGCCGCGCGGTTTCGCCGCGCGACCTGGCATCGGATTCGGATACGCGCAGCTGCTGCTGGCAGGCGCGCTCTGCAAAGTACGCGTTGGCTGTTTCGGCCGCCACCGCAACGCGCGCCTCGTGCCACTTGGCATCGGCGCTTTCCTGCCGGCGAAGCGCCGCATCGCGATCGGCACGCAGCCGGCCGAACAGGTCGATTTCCCATTGCGATTGCAGGCCGGCCTGCAGCGTGGTCAGCGGCGCGATCGCGGAGAGGCTGCTGCCGCTCGACGAGCCGCTCGTGCCGCCCGAGCCGAGCGAAGAGCCCGAGACGCCGCGGCTTGCCGATGCCGTGCCGTCCAGGTTGGGCAGCAGCGCCGCGCCGGCCGCAATGCGCGTGGAGCGCGCCTCGGCCACGCGGGCCGCGGCGCTCGCGACATTGGGGCTCGCGGCCTCGGCCGCGGCAATGAGCTCGACCAGCAGCGGGTCGTCGAGCTGGCGCCACCAGTCGGCCAGCGATGCGAGCGAGCCGCCGTGCGGCAGCGGTGCGTGCCACTTTGCGGGAAGGGGCGCCTCGACGGCGGCGGGCGGCCTCGTGAACCCGCAGCCGGCAAGCCCGAGCCCAAGGCCCAGCGGCAGGCAGAGGGTGGCAATCGATCGGAGTCGTCTCATGTCTTCTTTCTCCCGGAACGGGCAGGTGCGGCCGCGGGCCTGGCCGTGGCCTGGCGGCGCAGGGCTTCGGCCTCGACCAGCGCAACGGCATAGCCGGTGAGGCGCTGCGCCCAGGTGTCCACGCTGCGTGGCGTGTTCAGCAAGGAAGGGCGTATCGCCTCGACGAGGTCCTGGCTCACGAAAAGCTGCATCGCGAGGCCGGTGATGGCAAAGGTCAGCCGGTGCACGTCGTCGTCGGGCCGCGCGATGCCCAGGCGCCGGCACAGCACGCCGGCGATGGCATTGTGCGGGCCCTTGATGTCGCGCTCCATCTCCTCGGCCCACTGGCTGGTCGGCTCGAGCATTTCGCGCAGGTGCAGCTGGATGCACTGGCGCACGATCTCCCCCTGCTTCAGGGGCTCGATCATGCGGGTGAAGAAGATCTGCAGCGCCTCTTCCAGCGGCAGCTCGGGTGCGGCATAAAGCGAGATGAAATCGCCCGCGTTGCCGCCCATCGGCTCGCCGAAGGTGGCGGCATACAAGCCGGCCTTGTCGCCGAAGTAGTAGCTGATGGCCGAGATGTTCACGCCCGCGGCGCGCGCGATCTCGCGGGTCGAGGTCTTGGCGTAGCCGTTGGCGGCGAACAGCGCGAGGGCGGCGTAGAGCAGGCGCTGGCGTGCTTCGACGCCGTCGCTGCGCGGTGCGCGGGCGGAAAGTGCTTGCAGGGCGGAGGCGCTCATGCTGGCGATTAGACCACGCAGCTAATCAAACGTTTGATTTACTTATGGCCGCATGAGGGCTTTCTTCGCATCGGTGGCGGATGTGCTTTTTGAGCATTTTTCTGATGCCCCGAATCCAGGTGTTCGCCGTCAGTGAGCGCGGCACTATGGCTGGTCAATGCCGTACAGTCAAACGCATGTCGAAACTGCTTTCGGTCTGGCTCGTCGGTCTCCTGGTCCTGGCACCGCACCCGTCTGCGCTGCTCTGGATCTGGCTGTTCGCGCCGGCGCTGCTGGTGCCGCTGCTCGCACTTCACTGGATGACCCCGCCTCGTTAGGCGTCCCTCGCGGCGGGGTCGCCGCATCTGGGCTCGAAGGGTGGCCGAATGATGCGCGCTACGATTCGCCCATGTCCGCCGTTCCGCCTGCCGCCGCATCGCCCGCCCTGCCTCTGGACGCCGAAGGCATCCTTGCGCTGGCCGCTCGTTCGATGTTCCATCTGTTCTCGAGCATCAGCCAGGGCATGTTCCTGGTGGACCGCAGCGGGCACATCGTGTGGGTCAATGAAGGCTATCGCCGCTTCCTGCCGGCGCTGGGTTTTTCGTCGATCGACCAGTTCCTGGGCCACATGGTCGAGGACGTCATTCCCAACACGCAGATGCGGCGCGTGCTCGAGACCGGCGAGCCGATCCTGGTCGACCTGCTCAACAACAAGGCGGGCACCTTCGTGGTCAGCCGCATTCCGCTGCGCGCCGAGAGCGATGGGCGCGAGGGGCGCGAGGGGCGGGCGGGAGAAGTCATCGGCGCCATCGGCATCGTGCTGTTCGACCAGCCGGAAACCACGTTGCAGCCGCTCATCAGCAAGTTCGCGCTGCTGCAGCGCGACCTCGACGACGCGCGGCGCGAGCTCGCCACCCAGCGCAACAACCCGCTCTACCAGCACGCGGCCGACGGGCAGCGCCGCTCCAAGTACACCTTTGCCAGCTTCATCGGCAGCAGCCCGGCCGCGGTGGAGGTCAAGCGCCATGCGCGGCGCGCCGCACAGTCCGCGAGCCCGGTGCTGCTGCTGGGCGAAACGGGCACTGGCAAGGAGCTGCTCGCGCATGCGATCCATGCGGCCTCGGCGCGGGCCAAGGGACAGTTCGTCAGCGTCAACATCGCGGCCGTGCCGGACACGCTGCTGGAGGCCGAGTTCTTCGGTTTCGCGCCTGGCGCCTTCACCGGCGCCGACAGGCGAGGGCGCGAAGGCAAGTTCAAGCTGGCCGATGGCGGCAGCCTCTTTCTCGACGAGATCGGCGACATGCCGCTCGGCCTGCAGGCCAAGCTGCTGCGCGCATTGCAGGAGGGCGAGATCGAGCCGCTCGGCTCCAACAAGCTGGTGCCCTTCGATGCGCGCGTGATTGCCGCCACCTCGCGCGACCTGCCCGAGCTGGTGCGCCGCGGCCAGTTCCGCGAGGACCTGTACTACCGCCTCAACGTGCTGCCCTTGCGCGTGCCGCCGCTGCGCGAGCGCCGCAGCGACATTCCGGCGCTGGTCGAGGCGCTGGGCGAGGACATGGCGCTGCGCAGCGGCGAGGCCCCGCCCGAGATCACGCCCGATGCGCTCGCGCTGCTCGCCGGCCAGCATTGGCGCGGCAACATCCGCGAGCTGCGTAACGTGCTGGAGCAGGTCACGATGCGCAGCGACTCGCAGCGCATCGACGCCGCGCAGCTCGAGCGCATCCTGCGCGAAGCGGGGCTGGAGCAGATCGAACTGCCCGCCACCCTGCAGAGCGCGCACGACGCCGACGAAAAGGCCTTGCTGCTGCGGCCGCTTGCGCAGCAGGTGGCCGAACTGGAGCGCAAGGCGATTGCCGCGGCGCTTGCGGCCACGGGCGGCAACAAGCTGGCAACGTCGAGGCTGCTCGGCATTTCGCGCGCAACGCTCTACGAGCGCATGACGAACCAGGAGCGGCCGGCGTGAAGCCGCCGAGCCTCGTGTGCCGTATCGGCCCGGAGCGAGCGAGCCTGTGAGCGTGCGCGCCCTGCGTTCCACCTTCGGCCCCAACTGCCATTGGTGCGGTCTTGCGATGGACTTCGACGAGCCGCACGGCAGGCCCGAGTCCGCGACCATCGAGCACCTGATCGATTCGACGCTCGGCGGCGTGCGCTCGCAAAAACACCGCCGGCTCGCGCACGCCGCCTGCAATCACGCGCGCAACGAGTTCCGCATGCAGGCCGAGCGCCAGTTCCAGCACTGGATCGCGGAGCGCCAGGTCTCCGAGAAAACCCTGACCGATAAATAGACAGTTGATTGAAATTCAGACACGTCAAGTGTTCTGAATTTAGTCGATAGACGCATCTTCCGAATGAAGAAGTGTTTGGTATCAAGGGGTTAGCAGATGGCACGAAGTGTGCAATATTCAGTCACCTATTTCAGGAGACAAAGAATGAACCATCGCCACCTTGTCGCCCTGGCCGCACTCGCCGCCTGCGCCGCCACAGCCCCCGCCTGGGCCCAGTCCAACGAAATCCGCATCGCCCACATCTACAGCAAGACCGGTCCGCTCGAGGCCTACGGCAAGCAGACCCAGACCGGCCTGATGATGGGCCTGGACTACGCCACCGGCGGCACGATGACGGTCAACGGCAAGAAGCTCGTGGTCATCGAGAAGGACGACCAGGGCAAGCCCGACTTGGGCAAGTCGCTGCTCGCCGCCGCGTATTCCGACGACAAGGCCGCGCTGGCCGTCGGTCCCACGGCCTCGGGCGTGGCGCTGGCCATGCTGCCGGTGGCCGAGGAATACAAGAAGATCCTGATCGTGGAGCCGGCCGTCGCCGATTCGATCACCGGCGACAAGTGGAACAAATACATCTTCCGCACCGGCCGCAATTCGAGCCAGGACGCGATCAGCAACGCGGTGGCCATCGACAAGGCCGGCGTGACGGTGGCCACGCTCGCGCAGGACAATGCCTTCGGCCGCGACGGCGTGAAGGCCTTCGGCGCCGCGCTCAAGAAGGCGAAGCTGGTGCACGAGGAGTACCTGCCGCCCGCCACCACCGACTTCACGGCGGGTGCGCAGCGCCTGATCGACAAGCTCAAGGACCAGCCGGGCCGCAAGATCATCTGGATCGTCTGGGCCGGCGCGGGCAACCCCTTCAAGATCGTCGATCTCGACCTGAAGCGCTACGGCATCGAGATCGCCACCGGCGGCAACATCCTGCCGGCCATGGCGGCCTACAAGAACCTGCCGGGCATGGAAGGCGCCGCGTACTACTACTTCGGCATTCCGAAGAACCCGGTCAACGAGGCGCTGGTGTCGGCGCACTACAAGGAATTCAAGACGCCGCCGGACTTCTTCACGGCCGGCGGTTTCTCGGCCGCGATGGCAGTGGTCACCGCGCTCAAGAAGACGGGCGGCGACACCGGCACCAACAAGCTCATCGGCGCCATGGAGGGCATGAGCTTCGACACGCCCAAGGGCAAGATGACCTTCCGCAAGGAAGACCACCAGGCGATGCAGTCGATGTACCACTTCAAGATCAAGGCCGATCCGGCATTCGCCTGGGGCGTGCCGGAACTGGTGCGCGAGATCAAGCCTGAAGAGATGGACATCCCCATCAAGAACAAGCGCTGAGCGCCAATCCGCAGCCGCGGCCCTGAGGCCGCACTTCCTTCGCCCCGGAATGGCCACCGGGCGAAGCGTCAGCCTGCGCCGCCGAGGCGCGGGCGGGCGCAGTCGACGGCCGATTCGTCAGCAATCCAGCAAGCGTTCGATACACCTACAACAGAAGGAGACAGCGATGGCAGCGATGCGATGGAAAAACTGGAAGGGATGGGCCGCGGTTGCGGCGATCATGATGGCGGCGGGGCAGGCCGCGACGGCGGCAGTGCCGCTGCCGGCGCTGGGCGCCAATCCGGCGGAGGTGAGCGTGTCCGGGCTCTCGGCGGGCGGCTTCATGGCCGTGCAGCTGCATGTGGCCTATTCGGCCACCTTCAAGCGCGGCGCCGGCGTGGTGGCCGGCGGGCCGTACTACTGCGCCGAGGGCTCGGTGCTCAATGCCACCGGGCGCTGCATGGCGCACGGCAGCAGCATTCCGGTGTCGACGCTGGTCAACACCACCAACAGCTGGGCCGCCAGCGGTGCGATCGACCCGGTGTCGAACATGACGGGCTCCAGGCTCTACCTGTTCTCCGGCACTTCGGACAACACCGTCAAGCCGGCGGTGATGGACGACCTCAAGACCTACTACCAGAGCTTCGTGCCCGCGGCCAACACGGTCTACAGGAACAACATCGGCGCCGGCCACGCGATGGTCACCGACGACTACGGCGGCGCCTGCAGCACCACCGCCGCGCCCTACATCAACAACTGCGGCTTCGATCTGGCGGGCGAGATTCTCACGCAGCTCTACGGGCCGCTGAATCCGCGCAACAACGGCACGCTGGGCGGCAGCTTCACCGAGTTCAACCAGTCGGAATTCATCACTGGCCACGGCGTGGCCGCCACCGGCTGGATCTACGTGCCGCAGGCCTGCACCACAGCGTCGTGCCGCGTGCACCTGGTGCTGCATGGCTGCAAGCAGAACTACACCGACGTGGCCGACCAGTACGTGAAGAAGACCGGCTACAACCGCTGGGCCGACACCAACAACATCGTGCTGATCTACCCGCAGACCAGCACCGCAGCCACCAACAGCTGCTGGGACTGGTGGGGCTACGACAACGCGAACTACGCGAAGAAGTCGGGCCCGCAGATGGCGGCGCTCAAGGCCATGGTCGACCGCGTGACCGGCTCCGGCGGCGGCTCGTCGCTGCCGGCGCCCACCGGCGTGGGCACCTCGGGCGCGACCAGCAGCAGCATGGTGGTCGGCTGGGCGGGCGTCTCGGGTGCGAGCGGCTACAACGTCTACCGCGGCGGCAGCAAGGTCAACGCGGCGCCGGTGGCCGGCACCAACTACACCGACACCGGCCTGGCCCCGTCCACCACCTACAGCTGGACCGTGGCGGCGCTGGACGCCGGCAACGCGCAAGGCGCAATGTCGGCCGCGGCCACGGGCACCACGCTCGCTGGCAGCGGTGGCGGCGGAACCTGCTTCACCGCCAGCAACTACGCGCACACCGTGGCGGGCCGCGCCTACGCGCTGTGGGGCCTCACCTATGCCTACGGCTCGGGGCAGTCGATGGGCCTGTGGAACGTCTACGTGACCACAACGCTCAAGCAGACCGGGCCCAACTACTACGTGATCGGCACCTGCTGAGGCCGATCGGTACCTGTTTTTTTATTTGCCATGACCCACGATGCTTGAGACCAAAGACCTGACCATCCGCTTCGGCGGGCACGTGGCCGTCAACGGCGTGAGCTGCGCCTTCGCGCCGGGCACGCTGACAGCCATCGTCGGCCCCAACGGCGCGGGCAAGACCACCTACTTCAACCTGATCTCGGGCCAGCTCAAGGCGAGCGCGGGCACGGTGTCGCTCGACGGGCAGCTGTTGTCGGGCCTGTCGCCGTCGGCGCGCACGCACGCGGGGCTGGGACGGGCCTTCCAGCTCACCAACCTGTTCCCGAACCTCACGGTGCTGGAGAACGTGCGCCTGGCGGTGCAGGCCACGCGCGAGGGCGCGCACCGCCGCGGGCTCAACCTGTGGAGCATCTGGAGCGACCACAAGGCGCTGACCGAGCGCGCCGACCAGATCCTCGCGGACGTGGCGCTGAAGTCGCGCGAGCATGCGACGGTGGCGAGCCTGCCGCACGGCGACCAGCGCAAGCTCGAGGTGGCGCTGCTGATGGCGCTCGAACCCAAGGTCTTCATGTTCGACGAGCCCACGGCCGGCATGAACGCGGCCGAGGCGCCGGTCATCCTCGACCTGATCCGCAAGCTCAAGCAGGACAAGACCAAGACCATCCTCCTGGTCGAACACAAGATGGACGTGGTGCGCGAGCTCGCGGACCGCATCATCGTGCTGCATAACGGCACGCTGGTGGCGGATGGGGAGCCGGCCGAGGTGATTGCCTCGCCGGTGGTGCAAGAGGCCTACCTGGGCATTGCGAAGGAGGTTGCATGAAGGCGTTGATGAATTTCTCCCTCCCCCGCCGGGGGAGGGCAGGGGTGGGGGCAGGCGGCCTTCAAATCGCCGCGGCCTTCGAAGCGCCGCTCGCCCCCATCCCAACCTTCCCCCGGAAGGGGAAGGAGCAAGACCGATGAGCACTCAGAATCTGCTGACCCTCGAAGGCGTGCACACGCACATCGGGGCGTACCACATCCTGCACGGCGTCGACCTGGCCGTGCCCCGGGGCCAGCTCACCATGCTGCTGGGCCGCAACGGCGCAGGCAAGACGACCACGCTTCGGACCATCATGGGCCTCTGGCATGCGTCGCAGGGCCGGGTGCGCTTTGGTGACAACGACATTGCCGCCATGCAGACGCCGCAGATCGCCGGCCTCGGCATTGCCTACGTGCCCGAGAGCATGGGCATCTTCTCCGACCTGACGGTGAAGGAGAACATGCTGCTCGCCGCGCGCGGCGCCAGGAACGCCGCAGAGATCGACGACACGCGCCTGAAGTGGATCTTCAAGCTCTTTCCCGCGGTGGAGAAGTTCTGGAACCATCCGGCCGGCAAGCTTTCGGGCGGGCAGAAGCAGATGCTCGCCGTGTCGCGTGCGATCGTCGAGCCGCGCGAGCTGCTGCTGATCGACGAGCCCAGCAAGGGCCTTGCGCCCGTGATGATCAACAACATGATCGACGCCTTCGCCGAGCTCAAGGCCAGCGGCGTGACGATCCTGCTGGTGGAGCAGAACATCAACTTCGCCCAGCGCCTGGGCGACAACGTCGCGGTGATGGACAACGGCCGCGTGGTGCACAGCGGCGGCATGGCGGCGTTCTCCGCGGATGCGCAACTGCAGCAATCGCTGCTTGGACTGGCTTTATGAAGTATTCGACGTTTTTCTCCCTCCCCCTCCGGGGGAGGGTTGGGGTGGGGGCTCGCGGCCTTCGATACAGCGCGGCCTTGCAAGTGCCGTCAGCCCCCATCCCAGCCTTCCCCCAGAGGGGGAAGGAGCAAGAGAAGGGGGCACTGCAATGAAGGCACTGGACTTCGACTGGAAGCCGCTGCTCCTCGCCCCGATCCTCGCGCTTGTCGCACTGCCGCTCACGGGCTCGTTCTCGACCTGGCTCACGCTCACGGTCGCGGGGCTCGCGATGGGCATGATCATCTTCATCATCGCGTCGGGCCTCACGCTGGTGTTCGGGCTGATGGACGTGCTCAACTTCGGCCACGGCGTGTTCATCGCGCTCGGTGCCTTCGTGGCCAGCAGCGTGCTCGGCCTGATGGGCGACTGGACGGGCTCGGGCGAACTGTGGCGCAACCTCGTTGCCGTGTTCCCCGCGATGCTGGTCGCCATGGCGGTGGCCGGTGCGGTCGGCCTTGCGTTCGAGCGCTTCATCGTGCGGCCGGTGTACGGCCAGCACCTGAAGCAGATCCTCATCACCATGGGCGGCATGATCATCGGCGAGGAGCTCATCAAGGTGATCTGGGGCCCGGCGCAGATTCCTCTGCCGCTGCCCGAGGCGCTGCGCGGCTCGCTGTTCGTGGCGGACGCGGCCATCAGCAAGTACCGGCTGCTCGCGGTGGCGGTGGGCGTGGTGGTGTTCGGGTTGCTCGCATGGACGCTCGCGCGCACCAAGATCGGCCTCCTGATCCGCGCCGGCGTGCAGGACCGCGAGATGGTCGAGTCGCTGGGCTACCGCATCGGCCGGCTGTTCGTCGGCGTGTTCGTGGTGGGTAGCGCACTGGCCGGCCTGGGCGGCGTGATGTGGGGGCTGTTCCAGCAGAACCTGGTGCCGCAGATGGGCGCGCAGGTCAACGTGCTGATCTTCATCGTGATCATCATCGGCGGGCTCGGCTCGACGGGCGGTGCGCTCATCGGTGCGCTGCTGGTGGGGCTCATGACCAACTACATCGGCTTCCTGCTGCCCACGCTCACGCAGTTCGCGAGCATCCTGCTGATGGTGGCGGTGCTGCTGTGGCGTCCGCAGGGCGTGTATCCGGTGGCGAACCGTTGAGGAAGAAGACGCCATGTTCCTGAAACGACTTCTCTCCAACGACATGCCCCGAAGCCGCCTGCTGGCGCTGCTGCTGGTGGCGCTGTTCATCGCGCTGGCCTTCGCGCCGTTCATCTTTCCGGGCGTGAAGGCGCTCAGCGTGGCGGCCAAGATCCTGGTGTTCGTGGTGCTGGTCGCGAGCTTCGACCTGCTCCTGGGCTACACCGGCATCGTGAGCTTCGCGCACACCATGTTCTTCGGCATCGGCGCCTATGGCATCGCCATTTCGGCGTCGCGGCTCGGGCCCAATTGGGGCGCGGTGCTGCTCGGACTCGCGGCATCGCTCGCGGTCTCGCTGGTGCTTTCTTTTGCGATCGGGCTGTTCTCGCTCAGGGTGCGCGCGATCTTCTTCGCGATGATCACGCTGGCGGTGGCCTCGGCCTTCCAGACGCTGGCCTCGCAGCTGTCGGACTTCACCGGCGGCGAGGACGGCCTGACCTTCAAGCTGCCCGAACTGATCTCGCCGAGCTTCGAGTTCTCCGAGGAGCCCTTCCTCGGCGTCTCGCTCGATGGCCGGCTGCTGTGCTACTACCTGCTTTTCGTGGCTGCGGTGGTGCTGGTGCTCGCACTGCTGCGCATCGTGAATTCGCCCTTCGGCCGCGTGCTGCAGGCCATCCGCGAGAACGAGTTCCGCGCCGAGGCCATCGGCTACCGCGTGGTGGTGTACCGCACCACGGCGGCCGTGCTGTCGGCGCTCTTTGCCACGCTGGCCGGCGCCATGCTCGCGATCTGGCTGCGCTACAACGGGCCCGACACGTCGCTGAGCTTCGAGATCATGATCGACGTGCTGCTGATCGTGGTGATCGGCGGCATGGGCACGATCTACGGCGCGGCCATTGGCGCGGTGCTGTTCGTGGTGGCGCAGAGCTATCTGCAGGACCTGCTGCGCGTGGGCAGCGAGGCCGCGAGCGGGCTGCCGTGGCTCGCAGCGCTCTTGTCGCCGGACCGCTGGCTGCTGTGGCTGGGGGTGCTGTTCGTGCTCTCGGTCTACTACTTTCCGACCGGCATCGTCGGCAAGCTCAGGGCGAGGGCCGCGCGATGAGCAACGATCTTCCCGTTCCGTCTTCCCACTATGCGCAGCTTGCGGGCCGCGAAATCCATTGGCTCGACTGGGGCGCGCCCGACGCGCCGGTCGTCATTGCCTGGCACGGCCTCGCGCGCACCTGCCGCGACATGGACGAGTTGGCGCAGCACTTTGCAGCGCGCGGCTTCCGCGTGATCTGCCCCGACACCATCGGCCGCGGCTTGAGCCAGTGGAGCCCGCTGCCCGACGACGAATACCAGCTTTCGTTCTATGCGCGCATGGCCGGCGCGCTGTGCGATGAACTGCACCTGGACCGCGTGCACTGGGTCGGCACCTCCATGGGCGGTGCCATCGGCACGGTCTGCGCGTCGGGCCTGTTCGAGCCGCGCATGAAAGCACGCATTGCGAGCCTCACGCTCAACGACAACGCGCCGCAGCTTGCGCAGGCGGCCATCGAGCGCATCCGCGCCTATGCCGGCGAGCCGCCCGCGTTCGACACGGTGGCCGAACTGGAGGCGTTCTTCCGCACCGTCTACAAGCCCTATGGCTGGCTCAGCGATGCGCAGTGGCGCCGGCTGACCGAAAGCTCCACGCGCCGCCTGCCCGACGGCCGCGTGACGCCGCACTACGACCCGGCGATGGTCCGGCAGTTCAGCGCGCACGACAACGACTACCTGATCTGGCCGCACTACGACGTGATCGAGGCGCCGGTGCTGTGCCTGCGCGGCGCCGAGTCGGACCTGGTGCTGCCCGAGGTGACGCAGCAGATGCAGCAGCGGGGGCCGGGCGCCGCCGGCTTGCTGAAGGTCGTCGAAATCCAGGGGTGCGGCCACGCGCCCGCGCTCAACGTGCCCGAACAACTGCAGCTGATCGAAGGGTTTATCCGGGCCGCCGGCTGCTAGGCGCGCGTCGGCGAGACAATCGCCGCCGACTTCCCACCACAAGGATCCACGCCATGGCGCTTTCGATGTACGACCTCTCCGTGCCGGTCTTCTCCCGCGGGCTCGGCCAGCTCACCCACCTGCTCGAGAAGAGCCTGGCGCATGCCCGGGCCAACGACGTCGATCCGGCCACGCTGGTGGACGCGAGGCTCGCACCGGACATGCTCACGCTGGCCGGCCAGATCCAGCGCGCGAGCGATGCCGCGAAGCTCGGCGTGGCGCGCATCGCGGGCATCACGGCGCCGAGTTTTCCCGACGAGGAAAAGACCTATGACGAGCTGCTGGCCCGCATCGCGAAGACGCAGAACTTTCTCGCGACCGTGGACCGCGCGCTGGTCGACGGCCAGGAGGAGCGCCCCGTGAGCATCAAGGTGCGCGAGCGCGAGGCGCATTTCACCGCGCAGCGCTACCTGCTGCAGTTCGCGCTGCCCAACTTCTTCTTCCACGTGACCACCGCCTACGGCGTGCTGCGCCACAAGGGCATGCCGATCGGCAAGATGGACTACCTGGGCAAGTTCTGAGCGGTAGTGGCGGACCGGGTGGGCCAGCCCGCCAGGTTGCGCTCGGCAATGCCCGCCAGCGCGGTGATCCACGCCGGGCTGTCGTTGAGGCAGGGGATGTAGCTGAAGGCTTCGCCGCCCGCATGCAGGAAGGCTTCGCGGCCTTCCATGGCAATTTCTTCGAGCGTCTCCAGGCAGTCGGCCGGAAAGCCCGGGCACACCACGTCGACGCGCTTCACGCCGCTTGCGCCGAGTTCGCGCAGGGTCGGCTCGGTGTAGGGCTCGAGCCATTTGGCGCGGCCGAAGCGCGACTGGAAAGTCACGCGGTACCGGTCGTCCGCGAGGCCCAGCCGCGCCGCGAGCAGGCGCGCGGTCTCGAGGCACTGGGCCTGGTAGGGATCGCCGAGCGCAATGTTGCGCACCGGAATGCCGTGGAAGCTCATCAGCAGCAGCTCGCCGCGGCCTTCGCGCTTCCAGTGCGCTTCGATGCCGAGCGCCAGCGCCTCGATGTAGGCCGGGTCGTCGTGGTACTGGTTGACGAAGCGGAACTCCGGAATGCGGCGCTGGCCGCGGCTCCAGTCGTTCACCGCATCGATCACGCTGGCCGTGGTGGTGGCCGAATACTGCGGATAGGCTTGCAGCACCAGCACGCGCGTGGCGCCTTCGGCCTGCAGCGCATCAAGGCGCGAAGCGATCGACGGACTCGCATAGCGCATGGCATCCTGCACCGCCACGCGGTGCCCGCGCTCGCCGAGCCAGCCCGCGAGCAGCGTGGCCTGCTTGCGGGTCCACACCTTCAGCGGCGAACCCTCTGCCATCCAGATGCTCGCGTACTTGGCGGCCGACTTGGCGGGCCGCACGCGCAGGATGATGCCCTGCAGGATCAGCGCCCAGAGCAGCCTGGGAATCTCGACCACGCGCGGATCGCCCAGAAACTCCGCCAGGTAGGGCCGCACGGCGGCCGCGGTGGGGGCATCGGGCGAGCCCAGGTTGCACCAGAGGATGGCGGTGCGTTCGATGGCGCGTGCGGGGTCGATGGAACCGCGGTTCCCGTTGTCTTGAGGCATGCGATATTCTCGGGCATGACCTCCGCTTCCACGGCACCGGCAAGCGCCGCGCCTCTCGACATCAAGCGTATCTCGGCGATCTCGCTCGACCTGGACGACACCCTCTGGCCGATCTGGCCGACCATCGAGCGCGCGGAGACCGTGCTGCAGGAATGGCTGCTGCGCGAGGCACCGAAGACCGCGTCGCTGCTGCTCACGCCGGGCGTGCTGCGCGAACTGCGCGAAGCCACCGCCAAGGAGCGCTCCGACCTCGCGCATGACCTGAGCGCGCTGCGCCGCGAGTCGATTCGCGCGGCACTCAGGCATGCGGGCGAAGACCCGGCGCTGGCCGATCCGGCCTTCGACGCCTTCTTTGCCGAACGCCAGCGCGTCACGCTCTACGAAGACGCGCTGCCGGCCCTCAAGTGGCTCAGCGAACGCTATCCGCTGGTGGCGGTTTCGAACGGCAATGCGGACATCCACCAGACCGGCGTCGGCCGCTGGTTCCGCACCGCGTTCAACGCGCGCGCCTTCGGCAGCGGCAAGCCGCATGCGCCGATCTTCCGTGCTGCGGCCGCGTCGGTCGGCCTGCTGCCGAAGGACGTGCTGCACGTGGGCGACGACGCGGAGCTCGACGTGGTTGGCGCGCTCAACGCCGGCATGCAGGCGGCCTGGCTGGTGCGCGACGAGCGCCCGTGGGTGCATGGCGCGCGGCCGCAGCTGATCGTGCCGAACCTGCACGCGCTGTGCGTGGCGCTCGGCGCCTGAGCTAGGAGAAGACCGGCCGGAAGAAGCTGCGCTCGTAGCTCAGGATGCACCGGGTGTCCGCGGCGTATCTGAAGGCGGCCTGGCATTCGGCGTCCTGCATCGAATCGGCGCGGTACTGTTCGTACGCGGCCAGGCTGGGAAAGCTGAACATCGCGAGTGCCACGTTGTTCGCGCCTTCCGACGGCATGAAGTAGCCATGGTGCTGGCCGCCGAACTTCTCGACCAGCGGAATCCACAGCTTGCCGTAGTGCTCGAATTCCTTGAGCTTGTAGGGATCGACGATGTAGCGCAGGTAGCAGGTGACCATGGTTCTTTCCGTAGGGACAGGGAGGGCGTCAGTCCAGGCTGAACCGCGCGCGCAGCGCCGCGCAGAAATCTTGCGTGCCGCTGAGCGAGAAGGTCACCGTGTCCAGCTCCGGCGCCTCGCGGGTCTGCTGCAGGTCGAAGTCCCAGGCCGCCCCGTCGTCGAGCGCGCCGCGCGCATCGGGAAAGGTGGCATCGGTCCAGGCAAGCACCTGCGCGATCTCGGCCAGCACTTCGTCTGTTCTTGCAGGCACGGTCGAGGCCATGGCATCGAAGGTGCCGTGGCCCTCGGTGTCTTCGCTGTAGTCGAAATCCAGGTAGCGCAGTTCGGTCATGGTGTTGTCGATGCCTTGGCAGCGGCCAGTCCGCTCAGGACCGCGCCTTCGAGTGTGGCAGGGTAGGGGCCTTCGGTGTAGTCGCCGCAGGCGTGCAGGCCGGGTGCGATGCGCATCGGCGGCCGTGCGAGCGCGGGCGTGCAGGCGAAGGTGGCGCGCTTCTCGACCACGGTCTGCACGATCTGCAGCGCTTTCTGGCCGAGCTGCACGGCGGCTTGCGCAAGCACCTGCTGCTCCAGCGTTTCGCGCGGCGTTTCGTTTGCGCTCACGACCATGGCCAGCACGCCGTCCGGTCCGCCGAGCTGGCCGCGATCGAAAACGAATTGCGCCGGTGCGGTGGCGGGATGGCTGCGCAGGGCCAGCATCGGCTGCGCGAGCGGCGAAGCGCCGCGCACGTAGACGGTGGCAATGGCCTCGAAGCGCAGCGCCTCGGTGGTTTCGCACCAGCGCTGCGCCGCCGCGCCGGACGCGCGCACGAGCCGCGCCGCGTCCCAGGGCGCGCACGCCAGCACGACGTGGTCGAAGCGCTCGCCGTCGACCCGCCATGCCGCGCCCTCGGGCGAGATGGCGTGCACGCGCGTGCCGATGCGCAGCGTTGCGTCGTGCTGTGCTAGCCACGCCAGGGCCGCGTCGGGAAAGAGCGCGCCCAGGTCGACGCGCGGCAGCAGCAGGTCCGCGCCGCCGCTGCCGCTGAAGAGGGCGTCGTGCAACACGCGCAGGAACACCTCGCCGCTCGACTGGTCGATCGGCGTGTTGAGCGCGGAAACGCACAGCGGCTCGATCAGCTCCTCCATCACGCGCGGCGTGAGGCCGGTGCAGAGCGCGGCCACGGTGGTGCCGGCGGCGCAGCGGAATCCGGCGAGGCGCCATTGCACCGCGGTGCGCAGCAGCGTGGACTTGTCCCGCCACGTCCAGCCACGCGCCGTGAAGATGCCGGCCAGCAGATCGAGCGGGGCAGGCAGCCGCGGCAGCTTCAGGCCGCCGCCATCGGCAAAGCGCAGCGAGAGCGGCAGCCGCAGCAGCGCCTGGCCGGCATCGATGCCCACTTCGCGCATCAGCTTCAGCGTCGCGGCGTAGGCGCCGATCAGGATGTGCTGCCCGTTGTCGAGCACCAGCCCGTGCATGTGGTCGACCCGCCGCGCGCGTCCGCCCGCCATGTGCGCCGCTTCATGAAGCGTCACGGCATGGCCGAGGCGCGTGGCTTCGACGGCGCAGGCAAGCCCGGCCCAGCCGGCGCCGATGACGGCGACCTTCATGCCGGCGCCTCGCCGCCCCGTTGCCGGGCCCGGGACTTCCGCACGGCCTCGGCGCGGGTCATATCCTCCCCAGCGCCTGGACTTTCCATGCCAGCCAGAACTTGCGCACCGGCGTCAGGCTCACGCGCTGGTTCAGCACCTGGAAGTCGTCGCGCTCGATCTCGCGCAGCAGCGTGCGGTAGATGCTGGCCATCATGAGGCCGGGCTTCTGGGCGCGGCGGTCCGCGGCGGGCAGCAGGGCGAGGGCTTCGTCGTAGGCCGCATGCGCGCGCTCGGCCTGGAACTTCATGAGCGCGACGAAGCGTTCCGAATGCACGCGGTTGAGAATCTCGTGCGCCTTGACGTCGAATTTCTGCAGCTCGTTCACGGGCAGGTAGATGCGGCCGCGCAGCGCGTCCTCGCCGACGTCGCGAATGATGTTGGTGAGCTGCAGCGCCAGCCCGAGCTTGTGCGCATAGGCGGTGGTCTGCGGGTCGGTCTGGCCGAAGATGCGCGCGGCGACTTCGCCCACCACGCCGGCCACCAGGTGGCAGTAGCGCGCAAGGCCGGGAAAGTCGAGGTAGCGGGTCTGGTCGAGGTCCATCTGGCAGCCGTCGATCACCTCGTTGAGCTGGGCCGGCTCGATGCCGTAGGCGGTGGCATGCGGCACCAGCGCCTGCATCACGGGATGGCGCGGCGGTCCCGCAAACGACTGCGCCACCTCGGTGCGCCACCAGGCCAGCTTGGTCGCGGCCACGCCGGGGTCGCTGACCTCGTCGACCACGTCGTCGATCTCGCGGCAGAAGGCATAGAAGGCCGTGATCGCGGCGCGCCGCGGCTTGGGAAGGAACAGAAACGCGTAATAGAAACTGCTGCCCGAGGCGGCGGCCTTGTCCTGTACGTATTGCTCGGGAGTCATCGGAGGGGCGCTTTCATGGGCGGCAATTGTCTCCGCATCCGCAGGGCCCGCCAGACCAGCAGCGGGGCGTCGGCCTTGCCGATTTTCGGGCGCTGCGAAAAGGTGTCGAAGCCCAGGTCCTCGATCTTGTCGAGAATGCGCAGGCCGCCCTGCACGACGAAGCGCAGCTCCCAGCCGGCGCGGCCCGGCAGGCGATGGACCAGCGGCGCGCCTTCGGCCATCAGCTCCCGCGCCCAGGCGCTTTCGACGGCGATCAGGTTGATGGCTTCCTGCGGGGGCGGCGCTTCGGCCAGCGGCATGAAGACCTTGAAGCTCTCGCGCGTCAGGCCGCGCCGCGCGCAGTCGGCGAGCGGCGGATAGAAGCGCCCGCGCGGCAGGTCCACGCTCGGGTCCTGCCAGAAATTGATGAGTTGCAGCGCGCTGCAGATGGCATCGCTTTGCGCCAGCGCCTGCGCGTCGTGCACGCCATACAGATGCAGCAGCAGGCGGCCGACCGGATTGGCGGAGCGGCGGCAGTAGTCGAGCAGTTCGGCGCGGTCGGCGTAGCTTCCGCCGTCGCGGGTCTTCTCGATGTCCTGCATGAAGGCGCTCAGCAGGTCGGCGAGCAGTTGTTCCGGGAGCTTGAACTGCGCGATGCTGTGGGCGAGCGGGCCGAACACCTGGGGCCAGCGTGAGGAGGCCGCCACCTGGCCGCGCGCGGCGGCTGCCAGCTCTTCGCGGTAGGCGCAAAGATCGGCCAGCCGCTGGCCGGGCGAGGCATCGCCTTCGTCCGCGATGTCGTCCGCGGTGCGCGCGAAATGGTAGATCGCGGCAATCGGCGGCCGCAGATGGGGCGGGCACAGCCAGGAGGCCACGGGGAAATTCTCGTAGTGCGCCGGTGGCGCGGCAATGTGGGGTGGTGCAGACACGCGGCGATTGTCCGCGACGCGTGGCGCGGACTATGCTCGTGGCGTCGCCAACACCCCACTTCTTTTTCATTCATGAATGCACCGACGCAGGTTCCCTCCGCTCCGAGTCCAGCGCCAGGCGAGGCGCCTCATGCGGCGGGGGCGGGCTTGACGATCGCGGCGCTGGGCGTGGTGTTCGGCGACATCGGTACCTCGCCGCTCTATGCCTTCAAGGAAACGCTGAACCCGGACCACGGCGTGGCGTTCACGCCCGATGCGGTGCTGGGTCTGCTCTCGCTGATCTTCTGGGGCCTGATGTTCGTGGTCACGCTCAAGTACGTGGTGTTCGTGCTGCGCGCCGACCACGACGGCGAGGGCGGCATCCTGGCGCTGCAGGCCCTCGCGCGCAGCGCGGTCGCGGGGCCGCGGACCCGGCCCTGGGTGTGGAACGGGATCGGGGTGCTCGGCTTGGTCGGCGCGGCCATGTTCTATGGCGACAGCCTCATCACGCCGGCCATCTCGGTGCTGTCGGCGGTCGAGGGGCTGGAGGTGCAGGCGCCGGTGCTGCAGCGGGTGGTGATTCCGATCACCATCCTGATCCTGCTCGGGCTCTTCGCGGTGCAGCGCAAGGGCACCGGCGCGGTGGGCAAGGTGTTCGGGCCCGTCATGCTGCTGTGGTTTCTGGTGCTGGCCGTCGCGGGCGGCTGGCAGGTGCTGCAGCATCCGCAGGTGCTGGCGGCCCTCGATCCGCGCCGGGCCATCGGCTTCCTGGTCGAGCACCGGCTGCAGTCGCTGGCGGTGCTGGGGGCGGTGTTTCTTGCCTTCACCGGCGGCGAGGCGCTCTATGCCGACATGGGGCACTTCGGTGCGCGCTCGATCCGCCTCGCCTGGCTCTTCATCGCGCTGCCCGGACTGGTGCTGAACTACTTCGGCCAGGGCGCGCTGGTGCTGGCGCAGCCCGCAGCCGTCGACAATCCCTTCTTCCGGCTCTTTCCTCCATGGGGCGTCGTGCCGATGGTGGTGCTGGCCGCGATGGCGACCGTCATCGCGTCGCAGGCCGTGATCTCGGGTGCCTTTTCCCTGACCGTCCACGCCATGCGCATGGGCTACCTGCCGCGCATGCGCGTGGTGCAGACCTCGGGCTCGGCCATCGGCCAGGTCTACGTGCCGGTCGTCAACTGGATGCTGATGACGGGCGTGCTGCTGCTGGTGCTGGGCTTTCGCAGTTCGGGTGCGCTGTCGGCGGCCTACGGCATCGCGGTGTCGATCACGATGGTGACCACCACGCTGCTGGCGGGCGTCGTGGCCTGGGGGCTCTGGCGCTGGAACAGGGTGGCGGTGGTGCTCGGGGTGGCGGCTTTCGCCGCCGTGGACCTGACCTTCGTGCTCGCCAACAGCCTCAAGGTTGCCGACGGCGGCTGGCTCACGCTGGCCGTGGCCGCGGGCGTGATGCTGCTGTTCACCACCTGGGCCAAGGGCCGCCGGCTGGGCCTGGAGGCGGCCGCGGCCGAAAGCATGCCGCTCAGGATCTTCTTCGAATCGCTGGCGCTCAACATGCCGCACCGCGTGCGCGGCACGGCCGTGTTCCTGAACGCCGATGCGGCCACCGTGCCCCACGCGCTGCTGCACAACCTCAAGCACAACCAGGTGCTGCACGAGCAGGTGATCGTGCTGCGGGTGCTGGCCTGCGACACGCCGCGCATGGACGCGCGCCAGCGCATCGAGGCCGAACAGCTGATGGACGGTATCTGGGTGGTCACGGCGCGCCACGGCTTCATGGAGCGCCCCGACGTGCCCGAGTTCATCCGCATCCTGGCCTACCAGAAGACGCTGGCCATCGACTCGATGACCACCTCCTACTTCGTCTCGCGCGCCTCGGTGGGGGAGGAGCACCTGCCCGGCATGAACCCCGTGCGCCGCGCGCTCTTCGGCTGGCTGCAGCGCAATGCGGGCCGGGCCTCGGACTATTTCGAGCTGCCGGACAACCGGCTGGTCGAAATGGGGCAGAGGACCTGACGACCCCCGAATCGCGATTGACAGTCCCTGAGGTTTACCCTAAATTACTAACCAGTGGGTCAGTAATGACCGGGTTCGACCTTTCTAGGGTGTCTCATGACTGCCTCCTCCGGCTTTTCTCCTCTTGCCCGCAGTGCCGCCTGGCTGCTGCTTCCCGCCTTGTTCCTGGCCGGCTGTTCGCAGTCGAAGCCGGCCGAGGAACCTGTGCGCGCGGTCAAGCTGGTGACCGTGGGCACCAGCGATTTCGAGGCCCAGCCCGAGTTTTCGGCCGAGGTCCGGGCGCGCGTCGAATCGCGGCTGGGCTTCCGCGTGGCGGGCAAGATCACCAAGCGCCAGGCCGAGCTCGGCCAGCACGTGCAGGCCGGCCAGGTGCTGGCCCAGCTGGATCCGCAGGACTACCGGCTCGCCGCTGAAGCGGCGCGCGCGCAGCTGGCAGCGGCCCAGACTAACCGCGATCTCGCGGCGGCCGATCTCAAGCGCTATACCGAATTGCGTGCGCAAAACTTCATCAGCGGCGCCGAGCTGGAACGCCGCGAATCCACCTGGAAGGCCGCGCAGGCACAGCTCGAGCAGGCGCAGGCCCAGCTTTCCTCGCAGGGCAACCAGGCCAGCTACACCACGCTGGTGGCCGACGTGGCCGGCATCATCACCGCCATCGAGGCCGAGCCGGGGCAGGTGGTGCAGGCGGGCACGCCCGTCGTGCGCATTGCGCAGGATGGCGCGCGCGACGTGGTGTTCGCGGTACCCGAAGACCGCGCCGCGCTGATCAAGCCCGGCTCGCCGGTCACGGTGCGCGGCTGGTCGGGCGGCAGCGAGCTGCAGGGCCAGGTGCGCGAAGTGGCGGCCAGCGCCGACGCGGTCACGCGCACCTACGCGGTCAAGGTGGCCATCGATGCCGCCACCTCGCCGGCGCTCGGCGCCACCGTGTATGCCCGTCCGCAGGCGCTGGCACGCACCGGCGGCGCGGTCATGAAGCTGCCGACCAGCGCCTTGCGCCAGGAAGGCAAGGGCACGGCGGTCTGGGTGCTCGACAAGTCGACCATGACGGTGCGCTCGCAACCGGTGCAGGTGGCGACGGCCGACGGCAACGAAGCCGTGATCGGCGCCGGCCTCACGCCCGGCATGATGGTCGTGGCCGCGGGCGTGCATGTGCTCTCGCCGGGGCAGAAGGTCACCATCTACCAGTCGAAGGAGGCTGCAGCGGCGGCCGCCAACGCGAAGGAATCGGCGCAGCCGGTCGAGGCCGTGGCGGCCACCAAGAAGGAGATCGCTGCAGGTGCTTCCAAATGACGGAAGGCGCAGCAACCACCGCCAAGCCCGCCGGCTTCAATCTTTCCAAATGGGCGCTGGACCACGCGCCCCTCACGCGCTACCTGATGGTGGTGCTGATGGTGCTGGGCGCCTTCGCGTACTTCCAGCTCGGCCAGGATGAAGACCCGCCGTTCACCTTCCGGGCCATGGTGGTTCGCACCTACTGGCCCGGCGCCACCGCGCAGCAGGTGGCTGAGCAGGTCACCGACAAGCTCGAGCGCACGCTGCAGGAGGCACCGTATGCCGACAAGATCCGCAGCTATTCGAAGCCGGGCGAGTCGCAGATCATCTTCCAGATCAAGGACTCGTCCAAGGCCGCCGACGTGGCCAACGTCTGGTACACGGTGCGCAAGAAGGTCGGCGACATGCGCAACACGCTGCCGCCGGGCGTGCAGGGCCCCTTCTTCAATGACGATTTCGGCGACGTCTATGGCGTGATCTACGCGCTGGAGAGCGAAGGCTTCAGTCAGGCCGAACTCAAGACCCTGGCCGACGAGGTGCGCCAGCAGCTGCTGCGCGTGAAGGACGTGGCCAAGGTCGACCAGTTCGGCGTGCAGGACCAGAAGGTCTACATCGAGATCTCGCAGAAGCGCGTCGCGCAGCTGGGGCTGGACTTCAACGCGGTGCTTGCCCAGCTCGGCTCGCAGAACGCGATCGAAAGCGCGGGCACGATCCAGTCGCCGCTCGACGTGGTGCAGGTGCGCGTGGGCGGGCAGTTCACCAGCGTGGAGCAACTGCGTGAGATGCCGATCCGCGGCAGCTCGGGCAACCAGCTGAAGCTCGGCGACATTGCCGAGATCCACCGCGGCTACATCGATCCGCCGGCCGTCAAGGTGCATCACCAGGGCAAGGAGGTCGTCGCGCTCGGCGTTTCCATGGCCAAGGGCGGCGACATCATCGCGCTGGGCAAGGCGCTGCGCGCCACCACCGCGCAGATCGACCAGCGCCTGCCGGCCGGCGTGAAGCTCGCCCAGGTGCAGGACCAGCCGGTGTCGGTGTCCAGCTCGGTGAACGAATTCGTCGGCGTGCTGATCGAGGCCGTGGCCATCGTGCTGGCCGTGAGCATCATCTCGCTGGGCCTGCACAAGGGCGGGCGCTTCGGCTGGTACATCGACATCCGCCCGGGGCTGGTGGTGGCCATCACGATCCCGCTGGTGCTGGCCGTGACCTTCCTGTCCATGAACTACTTCGGCATCGGGCTGCACAAGATATCGCTGGGGTCGCTGATCATCGCGCTCGGCCTGCTGGTGGACGACGCGATCATCGCGGTCGAGATGATGGTGCGCAAGATGGAGGAGGGCTACGACAAGGTGCGCGCCGCCACCTTTGCCTACGACGTGACGGCCAAGCCCATGCTGACCGGCACGCTCATCACCGCGGCGGGCTTCCTGCCGATCGGCATCGCCAAGTCGGTGACGGGCGAATACACCTTTGCGATCTTCGCGGTGACGGTGATTGCGCTGGTGCTGTCGTGGATCGTCTCGGTGTACTTCGTGCCCTACCTGGGCACGCTGCTGCTCAAGGTGAAGCCGCACGACCCCGATGCGCCGCCGCACGAGCTTTTCGACACGCCGTTCTACAACAACTTCCGCCGCGCGGTGAACTGGTGCGTGCAGCACCGCTGGCTGACCATCGGCGCCACGGTGCTGATCTTCGCGCTCGGCATCTTCGGCATGGGCAAGGTGCAGCAGCAGTTCTTCCCGGATTCGAGCCGGCCGGAGATCATGGTAGACATCTGGTTCCCCGAAGGCACCTCGTTCGCGGCCAACGAAGAGGTTGCCAAGCGCGTCGAGCAGCGCATCATGAAGGAAGAGGGCGTGAAGACGGTCAGTACCTGGATCGGCTCCGGCGTGCCGCGCTTCTACCTGCCGCTGGACCAGGTCTTTCCGCAGACCAACGTGTCGCAGCTCATCGTGCTGGCCAAGGATCTGAAGGTGCGGGAGACCTTGCGCATCAAGCTGCCGGCCCTGCTGGCGCAGGAATTCCCGGAGGTGCGCGGCCGCGTGAAGCTGCTGCCCAACGGGCCGCCGGTGCCGTACCCGGTGCAGTTCCGCGTGATCGGCACCGATCCTGCCCAGCTGCGCGCGCATGCCGACGAGGTCAAGGCCGTGCTGCGCGAGAACGCCAACATGCGCGGCGTCAACGACAACTGGAACGAATCGGTCAAGGTGATCCGTCTCGAGGTCGACCAGGCCAAGGCGCGCGCGCTCGGCGTGACCAGCCAGGCGATCGCCCAGGCTTCCAAGACGATGTTCTCGGGCACCACCGTGGGCCAGTACCGCGAGAACGACCTGCTGATCGACATCGTGCTGCGCCAGTCGGCCGACGAGCGCGAGGCCATCTCGGACATCGGCAACGCCTACCTGCCCACGGCTTCGGGCCGTTCGATTCCGCTGACGCAGATTGCCCGGCCCGTGTTCAGCTGGGAACCCGGCGTGATGTGGCGCGAGAACCGCGACTACGCCATCACGGTGCAGGGCGACGTGGTCGAAGGCCTGCAGGGCGCCACGGTGACCGAGCAGCTGCTGCCGAAGCTGCGCCAGCTCGAGGCCGGCTGGCATGCGGCCGGCGAGGGCGGCTACCGCATCGAGGTGGCCGGCGCGGTCGAGGAAAGCAGCAAGGGCTCGGCGTCCATCGTGGCGGGCGTGCCGATCATGCTGTTCCTGGTGTTCACGCTGCTGATGCTGCAGCTGCACAGCTTCAGCCGCTCGCTGCTGGTGTTCATCACCGGCCCGATGGGCATTGCCGGCGTGGCCGGTGCGCTGCTGCTGCTGAACCGGCCGTTCGGCTTCGTGGCGCTGCTGGGCGTGATCGCGCTGATGGGCATGATCCAGCGCAACGCGGTGATCCTGATCGACCAGATCGAGAGCGACCGCGCGGCCGGCGTGCCGGCCTGGGATGCGATCGTGGAATCGGCCGTGCGGCGCCTGCGGCCCATCGTGCTGACGGCGGCCGCGGCGGTGCTGGCGATGATTCCGCTCTCCCGCAGCGTGTTCTGGGGGCCGATGGCAGTGGCCATCATGGGCGGGCTGATCGTGGCGACCGTATTGACCCTGCTGGCGCTGCCGGCAATGTACGCCGCTGCCTTCCGCGTCAAGCGGGAGCCGAAAGAGCTCCCGATTAGCGCTTAAAATACGCGGTTGACCGATTTCAGGCGGACGGTCTTTGGGCGGCGGGCATCTGGCAATCGGGTGGCCGCGGCACCAGGGCCGTCCGCCTTTGCATTCACCTGAAAAATTTGGCAAGCGCGGGTGGCGAAATTGGTAGACGCACCAGGTTTAGGTCCTGACGTTCGCAAGAACGTGCCGGTTCGAGTCCGGCCCCGCGCACCAGCCACACCCCTCACAAGGAAGACACCATGACCGTGACCGTTGAAACTCTCGAGAAGCTCGAACGCAAGATCACGCTGACCCTGCCGGTCGGCACCATCCAGTCCGAAGTCGATTCGCGCCTCAAGAAGCTCGCGCGCACCGTCAAGATGGATGGCTTCCGTCCCGGCAAGGTGCCGATGAACGTCGTGGCCCAGCGCTATGGCTACTCGGTGCACTACGAAGTCATGAACGACAAGGTCGGCGAAGCCTTCTCGCAGGCCGCCAACGAAGCCAAGCTGCGCGTGGCCGGCCAGCCCCGCATCACCGAGAAGGAAGAGTCGCCCGAAGGCCAGCTCGCCTTCGACGCCGTCTTCGAAGTGTTCCCCGAAGTCAAGATCAACGACCTGTCGGGCGCTGAAGTCGAGAAGCTCTCGGCCGAAGTGGGCGACGACGCCATCGACAAGACGCTGGACATCCTGCGCAAGCAGCGCCGCACCTTCGCGCAGCGCGCGCAGGACGCCGTGGCCCAGGACGACGACCGCGTGACGGTCGATTTCGAAGGCAAGATCGATGGCGAGCCCTTCCCGGGCGGCAAGGCCGAAGACTTCCAGTTCATCGTCGGCGAAGGCCAGATGCTGAAGGAATTCGAAGACGCCGTGCGCGGCATGAAGGCCGGCGACAGCCGCACTTTCCCGCTCTCGTTCCCGGCCGACTACCACGGCAAGGACGTGGCCGGCAAGCAGGCCGACTTCATGGTCACCGTGAAGAAGATCGAAGCCTCGCACCTGCCCGAAGTCAACGAACAGCTCGCCAAGTCGCTCGGCATTGCCGAAGCCACGGTCGAGGGCCTGCGCGCCGACATCAAGAAGAACCTCGAGCGCGAAGTGAAGTTCCGCCTGCTGGCGCGCAACAAGAACGCCGTGATGGACACCCTGGTGGCCAACGCCGAGCTCGACCTGCCCAACGCGAGCGTGCAGTCCGAAGTGAACCGCATGGTCGAAGGCGCCCGCGCCGAGCTCAAGCAGCGCGGCATCAAGGACGCCGACAAGGCCCCGATTCCCGACGAAGTGTTCCGCCCGCAAGCCGAGCGCCGCGTGCGCCTGGGCCTGGTGGTGGCCGAACTGGTGCGCGCCAACAACCTGCAGGCCAAGCCCGAGCAGATCAAGGCCCACATCGACGAACTGGCCGCCAGCTACGAAAAGCCGGCCGACGTTGTGCGCTGGTATTTCAGCGACAACAACCGCCTGGCCGAAGTCGAGGCCGTGGTCATCGAGAACAACGTGACCGAATTCGTGCTCGGCAAGGCCAAGGTCAAGGAAAAGTCGGTGTCGTTCGACGAGCTGATGGCGCAGCAGGGCTGATCCGCCGCCGCCTGCAATGCCAATGGGGCTTGTGCTTTGCGGCACGAGCCCCATTTCACTCAGGCGTACAGTAAATTCGAACAGCGAACGAACCCTTTTCCGGAGAGCAATTCAATGAGCGCACAGGAAATCAAAGGCCTCGGCATGATCCCGATGGTCATCGAGCAGTCGGGCCGCGGCGAGCGGTCCTATGACATCTATTCGCGTCTCCTCAAGGAGCGCATCATTTTCCTGGTGGGCGAGGTGAACGACCAGACTGCCAACCTCGTGGTGGCGCAGCTGCTGTTCCTCGAGAGCGAAAACCCGGACAAGGACATTTCGTTCTACATCAACTCCCCGGGCGGCAGCGTGAGCGCCGGCATGGCCATCTACGACACCATGCAGTTCATCAAGCCCGACGTTTCCACCATGTGCATCGGCTTTGCGGCCAGCATGGGCGCCTTCCTGCTGGCGGCCGGTGAAAAGGGCAAGCGCTTCTCGCTGCCCAATTCGAAGATCATGATCCACCAGGTGCTCGGCGGCGCGCGCGGCCAGGCCACGGACATCGAGATCCATGCCCGCGACATCCTGCGCACCAAGGACCAGATGAACCGCATCCTGGCCGAACGCACGGGCCAGCCGCTCGAAAAAGTCAAGTCGGACACCGAACGCGACTATTTCCTCACGGCCGACGAAGCCAAGGACTACGGCCTGGTGGACCAGGTCATTGCGAAGCGCAGCTGATCAATTGAGCCCGTGCCGCGGCGCCGGCGGCGCCAAAAAGGCAAAAACCGGCGTTTTCCACACGGGAAACGCCGTTTTTGTTTAGTTATCATTGTCCCCACCCCGTTACGAGGCACCTGTCCATGGCCGAAAAAAAAGGCTCTTCCAGCGAAAAAACGCTTTATTGCTCGTTCTGCGGCAAGAGCCAGCATGAGGTCAAGAAGCTGATCGCGGGCCCTTCGGTCTTCATTTGCGACGAGTGCATCGACCTTTGCAACGAAATCATCCGCGACGAGCTCCCGGCCGGTGAAGAGGCGCGCGAGGCGCGCAGCGACCTGCCCACGCCGCTGGAAATCAAGACCAACCTCGACAACTACGTGATCGGCCAGGAGCCGGCCAAGCGCATGCTGTCGGTGGCGGTCTACAACCACTACAAGCGCCTGCGGCACAAGGAAAAGGCCAAGGGCGACGACGTCGAACTCAGCAAGAGCAACATCCTCCTGATCGGCCCCACGGGCTCGGGCAAGACGCTGCTCGCGCAAACGCTCGCGCGCATGCTCGACGTGCCCTTCGTGATGGCCGACGCCACCACGCTGACCGAGGCCGGCTACGTGGGCGAGGACGTCGAGAACATCATCCAGAAGCTGCTGCAAAGCTGCAACTACGAAGTCGAGCGCGCCCAGCGCGGCATCGTCTACATCGACGAGATCGACAAGATCTCGCGCAAGTCGGACAACCCGTCCATCACGCGCGATGTCTCGGGCGAGGGCGTGCAGCAGGCGCTGCTCAAGCTCATCGAAGGCACCATGGCCAGCGTGCCGCCCCAGGGCGGGCGCAAGCACCCGAACCAGGACTTCCTGCAGATCGACACGACCAACATCCTGTTCATCTGCGGCGGCGCCTTTGCCGGCCTCGAGAAGGTCATCGAGAACCGCACCGAAGCCTCGGGCATCGGCTTCGGCGCCTCGGTCAAGAGCAAGGCGCAGCGCAGCATCACCGAGGTGTTCCGCGAAGTCGAGCCCGAAGACCTGATCAAGTTCGGTCTGATCCCCGAACTGGTGGGTCGCATGCCCGTGGTGGCCTCGCTGGCCGAGCTCAGCGAAGACGCGCTGGTGCAGATCCTGACCGAGCCCAAGAACGCGGTGGTCAAGCAATTCACCAAGCTGCTGCAGATGGAAGGCGTCGACCTGGAGATCCGCCCGGCGGCCCTCAAGGCCATTGCACGCAAGGCGCTGGCCCGCAAGACCGGCGCGCGCGGGCTGCGTTCGATTCTCGAACAGTCGCTGATCGACACCATGTTCGAGCTGCCGAATGCCACCAACGTCGACAAGGTTGTGGTCGAGGAATCCACAATCGATGAAAACAAGCCGCCGCTGCTCGTGTACCGCGAAGCGGCCAAGAAGGCCTGAGTGAACGCGGCGCCGGCTCTTTTCCACAAGGCGTCCGGCGCCTTCGACAAAGACCGGGTGCGCGGGCTTGAAATGCCCGAACACCCATCCATCTTTGCCTGATCAATCAAAGGATATTCATGTCCGGTCATACCCCCCTGCCTGCCGACGCGATCGACCTGCCGCTGCTGCCGCTGCGCGACGTGGTCGTGTTCCCTCACATGGTGATCCCGCTGTTCGTGGGGCGCCCCAAGAGCATCAAGGCGCTCGAACTGGCGATGGAAGCCGAGCGCCGCATCATGCTGGTGGCCCAGAAAGCCGCCGCCAAGGACGAGCCCTCGGTCGAGGACATGTTCGAGGTGGGCTGCGTCTCGACCATCCTGCAGATGCTCAAGCTGCCTGACGGCACCGTGAAGGTGCTGGTCGAGGGCCAGCAGCGCGCCCGCGTGAACCGCATCGACGACGGCGAGACCCACTTCTCGGCCAACGTGACGCCCGTCGAGGCGGCCGCGAGCGGCGAGAAGGGCACCGAGGTCGAGGCGCTGCGCCGTGCCGTGATGCAGCAGTTCGACCAGTACGTCAAGCTCAACAAGAAGATCCCGCCCGAGATCCTCACCTCGATCTCCAGCATCGACGATCCGGGCCGCCTGGCCGACACCATCGCCGCGCACCTGCCGCTCAAGCTCGACAACAAGCAGGCCGTGCTCGACCTGGACGACGTCAAGTCGCGCCTGGAGAACCTGTTCGGCCAGCTCGAGCGCGAGGTCGACATCCTCAACGTCGACAAGAAGATCCGCGGCCGCGTGAAGCGCCAGATGGAAAAGAACCAGCGCGACTTCTACCTCAACGAGCAGGTCAAGGCGATCCAGAAGGAGCTCGGCGAGGGCGAAGAGGGCGCGGACATCGAGGAGATCGAGAAGAAGATCAAGCTCGCCAAGATGCCCAAGGAGGCGCTCAAGAAGGCCGAGGGCGAGCTCAAGAAGCTCAAGCTGATGTCGCCCATGTCGGCCGAGGCCACCGTGGTGCGCAACTACATCGACGTGCTGGTCGGCCTGCCCTGGAGCAAGAAGACCAAGATCAAGCACGACCTGGCCAATGCCGAGGCCGTGCTCAATGCCGACCACTACGGCCTGGAGAAGGTCAAGGACCGCATCCTCGAATATCTCGCGGTGCAGCAGCGCGTCGACAAGGTCAAGGCGCCCATCCTGTGCCTCGTGGGCCCGCCCGGCGTGGGCAAGACCTCGCTCGGGCAGTCGATCGCGAAGGCGACGGGCCGCAAGTACACCCGCATGGCGCTCGGCGGCATGCGCGACGAGGCCGAGATCCGCGGCCACCGCCGCACCTACATCGGCGCGCTGCCGGGCAAGGTGCTGCAGGGGCTGAACAAGATCGGCACGCGCAATCCGCTGTTCCTGCTCGACGAGATCGACAAGCTGGGAACCGACTTCCGCGGCGACCCTTCGAGCGCGCTGCTCGAAGTGCTCGACCCCGAGCAGAACCACACCTTTGGCGACCACTACGTCGAGGTCGACTTCGACCTCTCCGATGTGATGTTCGTCGCCACCTCGAACTCGATGAACATCCCGCCGGCGCTGCTCGACCGGATGGAAGTCATCCGCCTCTCGGGCTACACCGAGGACGAGAAGACGCACATCGCGCTGAAGTACCTGCTGCCCAAGCAGCTGAAGAACAACGGCGTCAAGGAAGACGAACTGCTCGTCACCGAAGAGGCCGTGCGCGACATCGTGCGCTACTACACGCGTGAAGCCGGCGTGCGTTCGCTAGAGCGCGAGCTCTCCAAGATCTGCCGCAAGGTGGTCAAGGGCCTGCTGCTCAAGCAGATGACGCCCAAGGTCGTGGTCGACGGCGCCAACCTCAACGACTTCCTCGGCGTGCGCAAGTACAGCTTCGGCCTGGCCGAGAAGCAGAATCAGGTGGGCCAAGTGGTCGGCCTGGCCTGGACCGAGGTGGGCGGCGACCTGCTCACCATCGAAGCGGTCACCATGCCCGGCAAGGGCGTGATCAGCCGCACCGGTTCGCTCGGCGACGTGATGAAGGAATCGGTCGAAGCTGCACGCACCGTGGTGCGCAGCCGCTCGCGCCGCCTGGGCATCAAGGACGAGGTGTTCGAGAAGCGCGACATCCACATCCACGTGCCCGATGGCGCAACGCCCAAGGACGGGCCGAGCGCGGGTGCCGCCATGACCACCGCCTTCGTATCGGCGCTCACGGGCATTCCCGTGCGTGCAGACGTCGCCATGACGGGCGAGATCACGCTGCGCGGCGAGGTCACGGCCATCGGCGGCCTGAAGGAAAAGCTGCTGGCCGCATTGCGCGGCGGCATCAAGACCGTGCTGATTCCCGAAGAGAACGCGAAAGACCTGCAGGACATTCCCGAGAACGTGAAGAATGGACTCGAGATCGTGCCCGTGAAGTGGATCGACAAGGTCCTGGAGATCGCGCTCGAGAAAATGCCCGAGCCGCTGTCGGACGAGGAGGTTGCCGCCTCCGCGGCCGCCGTGGCCGAGCTGGCCAAGCAGCGCGCTGGCGCGCCGGCTTCAGAGGGTTCCGTCAAACATTGATTGGCAGAACTTGCCGAGCCCCGAAAAAGTGTTCTATAATTCGAGGCTCGAAACGCGGGAATAGCTCAGTTGGTAGAGCGCAACCTTGCCAAGGTTGAGGTCGAGAGTTCGAGACTCTTTTCCCGCTCCAGTTTTGAAAAAGGGAAGCACTGCTTCCCTTTTTTTCGCGAATTCGATTTCGTTTTCAGCAGCGTGGCGCGATAGCAAAGCGGTTATGCAACGGATTGCAAATCCGTCTAGCCCGGTTCGACTCCGGGTCGCGCCTCCACCCTCTCCCTCTGATCAAGTTCGATCCACCCTCCACCGAAAAAACCAGCCCCGCCAACCTGCGTTGCCGGGGCCCGTTTCGTTTGGGTTATCGTCGATGTTCAACTCGAGGCCCGGATGGTGAAATTGGTAGACACATCGGACTTAAAATCCGCCGCTTCCTTAATCGGGGCATACGGGTTCGACCCCCGTTCCGGGCACCACATTTAGACAAGGGAGCACTCCATGCCTCGTTATAACGCTCCATTTGAAATCCATGTGCACGGCGACGTGCCCTTGCGTACCGACGTCGGCTTCGACCAGATCCAGGAAGCGCTCAAGCCGCTGTGGGCCTATGCAGGCGCCAAGTCGCTGGCCGACGGGGCGACGAGCACCTACGAAGAAGAACCCGGCATCCGTTTCGAGCAGAAGGACCACATGCTCCAGATCTGCTGGACGGTGCCGGGCGACGAAGACTTTCGCCAGGCGCTCGACGAGATGTGCATGGCCTTGAACGAACTGTCCGAGCGCGGTGCCGCGATCGAGGTCACCTTCTACGACACCGACTTCGACGAGGAAGAGGGCGATCCTGACGAAGAGTCGCGCGACGATTTCCTGATGCTGTTCGTCGGCCCCAATCCGGCCGCGATCATGCAGGTGCAGCGCGACCTGCTGGTGGAAGACGTCGTCAACCTGATGGAGCGCCACTTCGATGGCGCCGAGCTCGGCGGCGTGGTGTCAGAGATCGACCGCCTCTTCAGCGACCGCTTCGATGCGCTCGTGAACTCGCTCGAAATCGGCAAGCGCCCGCGCGGCACCGGCGGCAGTGGCAGCGGCGGTGGGCATGGCGGCGGCCGCCGCCCACGCCACCTGCACTGACCCGATCGGGCCAAGGCAGCGTCCGGCGCCCGGTTGACCATCCATCGCTGCATGGCGCTGTCTTCGTCTTCAGCCCTGAATCCCGGCGTGCGCAAGCGCGAGGTGTTCGGCTGGGCCATGTACGACTTTGCCAATTCCGGCTACACCACGGTCGTCATCACGGCCGTGTTTGCCGCCTATTTCGTGGGCGGCATCGCCAAGGGCGCGCCGTGGGCCGCCTTCGCCTGGACTGCGGCGCTCAGCGCGTCCTATGCCGTTGTCATGCTCTCGATGCCCGCGATCGGCGCCTGGGCCGACCGGCGCGCAGCCAAGAAGCGCGTGCTCGCCGTGGCGACCCTGGGCTGCGTTGTCGCGACAGCCGCGCTCGCGCTCACGCCGAGCTTCTCGGGGGCCATGGGCGTCGCGGTCGCGATGGCGCTGATCATCGTCTCCAACACCTTCTATTCCTACGGCGAGTCGCTGACCGGCGCCTTCCTGCCTGAACTCGCGACCGCCGAGGGCATGGGCAAGGTCAGCGGATGGGGCTGGAGCTTCGGCTACGTCGGCGGCATGCTGGCGCTCGGGCTGTGCCTGGCCTACGTGCTGTCTGCCCAGGCCAAAGGCCTGGCTGCGTCGCACTTCGTTCCGGTCACGATGCTGATCACGGCGGCCATTTACGGTGGTGCCGCCTGCGCCACCTTTGCGCTCCTGCCCGAGCGCGCCCGGCCTCGCGCGCCCGGCAATGCAGTGGGCGCGTGGCAGCAATTGCGCACCACCTTCAGGCAGGCCCGCGCCTACCGCGATTTCATGCAGCTGCTGGTGTGCACCGTCTGCTACCAGGGCGGCGTGGCGGTGGCCATCACGCTCGCGGCCATCTATGCCGAGCAGGTCATCGGTTTCGTGGCGAGCGAGACCATGGTGCTGATCTTCGTGCTCAACGTTGCGGCCGCCGTCGGGGCCTTCGGCTTCGGCTACGTGCAAGACCGTGTCGGCCACAAGATCTCGCTGGCCGGCACGCTGGTGGCATGGATCGCGGTCTGCGTGATTGCCGCGATGGCGACCACCAAGGGCACCTTCTGGTGGGCCGCCGCCATCGCGGGGCTCTCGATGGGCTCGAGCCAGTCGGCCGGCCGCGCGATGACGGGCTACCTCGCGCCGCCGCGGCAGCTTGCGGAGTTCTTCGGGCTCTGGACCTTTGCCACGCGGCTCGCAGGCATCATCGGTCCGCTGATGTTCGGCGCCATCACCTGGGTCGCGGGCGGCAACCAGCGCATCGCCATTCTCTCGACCGCGGCGCTGTTCATTGCGGGGCTGCTGCTGTTGCTGCCGATCGACATGGCGCGCGGCAGGGAAGCGGCGCTGCGCAGCCGATAAGCGCCGCAGCAGATCAGGGCATCTGCTGCTGCAGAGACTTCGGCACGCGATAGCGCTCGCCGTCGTAGCGCAGCGTCACGGTATTGAAGCGCGCGGGCATGGCCTTTTCGGTGCAGCCCTGGTCCTCCTGCATCTGTGCGCGGCTCTGCACCAGCGTGCGCGACAGCTGCAGATCGGCATAGCCGTTGCTCGCCGACTTGCCGACCGAAAGCATCGTGCGAAGCTGCTCGAAGCGACCAGTGCAGCTGCTGTCCCATTCGCCGCTGTCGTGGTCGAGCTCGACTTCCTGCAGCACCTGGCGCAGCTTGCTGCCGTGGTGCACGTAAAGGCGGATGGTTTCGCTTGCCACCGTGCTGCCCGGCGCCGTGCCCCGGTAGCGCACGCGCAGCCCGAAGGCGCGCGTGTCGGATGACAGCACATAGCGCGAGGTGTCGATGCGGATGTCCTGGATGGCGGTGGCGGCGTCTTCGTCGAGCGCCTCGGGCTGGAAGATGCGGCCGATCACCGTGTCGCGCTCGGTGTTGCCGTTGTCGGGCCGCTGGATCAGCAGCAGCTCGAGGTCGAAGACCTTGGCGCCCGTGCTGCTGGTTTCGCGCGGCACGGGCAGCACCACGATGCTGCGGCCCGGGAATGCCGGCCAGAGCTTGCAGGCGGCCAGCCGCTCGTCGAGCAGGCGGCTCGGATAGAGCTTGGCATGCATGCGTTCGGCGAGGCCGCTCTCGCAGGCCGCATGGCCGAGGCCCGCTGCCGAGAGGCCGAGCAGCAGCAGGGCGCAGCGCAAAAGAAGATGCATGGTGTCGGATCGGCTTCAGGCGGCGGTTGCGGCGGCCACCGAGCTGCCTTGGGGCTGTTGCAGCCAGTGCGCGGCGGCGGCTTCGAGCACGGCCGCGTCGCCGCTGCCTTGCAGGACCAGCCCGCCTTCGCCGCGTTGCGCGAGGCGGCCGAGCGAAGCCAGCACGCGCCGGGCCTGCTGCGCGACCGGCGCGCCGGTGTCGATGAAGCGCAGCGCTGGCGGCGCATGGCGCTGAAGCTCATTTTTCACGAGCGGGTAGTGGGTGCAGCCGAGCACCACGGTATCGACTTGGCCAGGTCCATCGCCGAGGGGGCCGGCTTCGGCCATGTAGCGGGCGCAGAGTTCCGCAATGGCCGCGGTGTCGAAGCCCTCGATCGCCTTCACAAGCCCGTCGCAGGGCACGGCGCGCACATTGGCCAATCCTGCGAAGGAGCCGCGCAGCGCCGCGTACCTGGCGCTGGCCAGCGTCCCGCGCGTGGCCATCACTGCGATATGGCCGGTTCGGCTGGTCGCCACGGCGGGCTTGAGCGCAGGCTCCAGGCCCACGATGGGCAAGGCCGGATGCTCGGCGCGCAGCAGGTGGATCGCGGCCGTGGTGGCCGTGTTGCAGGCCACCACCAGCGCCTTGATGCCGTGCTCGGCCATCAGTTGCTCCGCCACCTTGCGCGATCGCTCGATCACGTAGCCGTCGCCGCGCTCGCCATAGGGCGCGAAAGCGGTGTCGGCAAAGTACACGAAGCGCTCTTGCGGCAGCTCGGCGCGCAGCGCGGCGAGCACGCTGAGCCCGCCGACGCCGCTGTCGAAGACGCCGACCGGGTTGTTCAAGCCTCTTCCATCATGATGGTCTTGAACTCGCCGCTCGCAATGCGCTTTTGCCACTCGGCCGGGCCGGTGATGTGCGCGCTGGTGCCGCCGGCATCGACCGCCACCGTCACGGGCATGTCGACCACGTCGAATTCGTAGATGGCTTCCATGCCCAGGTCCTCGAAACCCACCACCTTGGCGGTCTTGATGGCCTTGCTCACGAGGTAGGCGGCACCGCCCACGGCCATGAGGTAGGCGCTCTTGTGCTTCTTGATGGCCTCGATGGCGACCGGGCCGCGCTCGGCCTTGCCGATCATCGCGATCAGGCCGGTTTGCGCGAGCATCATCTCGGTGAAACCGTCCATGCGCGTGGCGGTGGTCGGGCCGGCCGGGCCCACGGCCTCGTCGCCCACCGGATCGACCGGGCCGACGTAGTAGATGACGCGGTTCGTGAAGTCGACCGGCAGCTTCTCGCCCTTGGCCAGCATGTCCTGGATGCGCTTGTGCGCGGCGTCGCGGCCGGTGAGCATCTTGCCGTTGAGCAGCAGCGTGTCGCCGGGCTTCCAGCTTGCCACTTCGGCGGGCGTGAGCTTGTCGAGGTCGACGCGCTTGCTCTTCTTTTCGTCGGGCGCCCAGTTCACGTCGGGCCAGAGGTCGAGCGAGGGCGGGTCGAGGTAGACCGCGCCGCTGCCGTCCATCACGAAGTGCGCGTGCCGCGTGGCCGCGCAGTTGGGGATCATCGCCACCGGCTTGCTGGCTGCGTGCGTGGGGTACATCTTGATCTTGATGTCGAGCACGGTGGCCAGGCCGCCCAGGCCCTGCGCGCCGATGCCCAGCGCGTTGACCTTCTCGTACAGCTCGATGCGCAGCGCCTCGACCTTGCTGAGCTCGACGCCCGAGGCCTTCTTGGCCTGCAGCTCGTGCATGTCGAGGTCGTCCATCAGGCTTTCCTTGGCCATCAGCGCGGCCTTCTCGGCCGTGCCGCCGATGCCGATGCCCAGCATGCCCGGCGGGCACCAGCCGGCGCCCATGGTGGGCACGGTCTTGAGCACCCAGTCGACCACGCTGTCGCCGGGGTTCAGCATGACCAGCTTGCTCTTGTTCTCGCTGCCGCCGCCCTTGGCCGCGACCGTCACTTCGACGGTGTTGCCCGGAACGATCTCGGTGAAGATCACCGCGGGCGTGTTGTCCTTGGTGTTCTTGCGGTCGAACTGCGGATCGGCCACGACCGAGGCGCGCAGCGTGTTGTCGGGGTGGTTGTAGCCGCGGCGCACGCCTTCGTTGATGGCGTCGTCCAGGCTGCCGGTGAAGCCGCTCCAGCGGACGTCCATGCCCACCTTGAGGAACACGTTGACGATGCCGGTGTCCTGGCAGATCGGGCGGTGGCCCGTGGCGCTCATCTTGCTGTTGGTCAGGATCTGCGCGATGGCGTCCTTGGCGGCGGGGCTCTGCTCGCGCTCGTAGGCGCGGGCCAGGTGGGCGATGTAGTCGGCGGGGTGGTAGTAGCTGATGTACTGCAGCGCGGCGCTGATCGATTCGATCAGGTCGGTCTGCTGGATCGTGGTCGTCATGGTGGGGGGTGTTTTTTTGGAGTGTGGAAACGCCCCCCGATTATCTCAGCCGCCGCGTTCTACCTTGCGGCGGCCCGGGCTTCCTCGATCCAGCCATCGAACAGCGGCCGATGCACCTGGATCCAGCCGTCCGTGTGGCGCTCCAGGTCTTGCTGCGTGCTGGCGCCCTGGCTCATGCGCAGGTTCTGGGCGTTGATGTCGCCGATCGGCAGTTTCATCACCTCGAACAGCCTGCCGGCGGCCGGATTCTTCTCGACGAAGGCCCGGTTGGCGACGATCTGCTCCTGGTTGGCCTGGAAGCCGTAGTTCTTGCCGTTGGGGAGCTGGGTGTCCGCGTTGCCGCCCCGGGAAGACGAGAAAGGCGAGGAGGGCACCTGCAGCCACACCACGTCTGCGCCCGGGCGGAGCACCGCGCTGACCCAGTAGGGCGTCCACGTGTAGTACAGCACCGGCTTGTCCTGCTTGAAGCGGGCGATGGTGTCGGCCATCAGCGCGGCATAGCTGCCTTGCTTGTGTGTGACGGTGTCGCGCAGCTGATGGGCCGTCAGGTGGTTCTCGATCGCGAGTTCGCAGCCCCAGCCCGGGTTGCAGCCCGTCAGGTCGGCCTTGCCGTCGCCGTCGGCGTCGAAAAGCCTGGCGATGGCCGGATCCTTCAGCTGTGCGATGTTGCTGATGTTGTACTGCTCGGCCGTCTTGCGGTCGATCAGGTAGCCCTGCACCGCGCCGTCCGAGTACACGCCCTTGCGCCACAGCTTGGCCTCGCCGCCGCTGTTCTTGTAGAAGTCGGCGTGCAGCAGGCTCCAGTGGTTTGCCATGAAAGTGGCGTCGCCGTTGGCGATGGCCAGGTGCTCGGTGGCGGGTTCGAGGTCTTTCATGGGCTCGACCGTGTAGCCGAGCTTTTCGAGCGCGCGCATCACGAGCAGCGTCTGGAACGCCTCTTCGGCGAGTGAGCTCTTGAGTGGCTGCACGGTGACGCCCTTGCCGGGCAGGTCATTGGCGGCCTGTGCGCCCATGCCGAAGGCGACGAAGCCGAGCGCCAGCAGGCCGCGGGCGATGATGAGACTGGTTCTTTTCTTCATGCGTTGAACTCCTGCGTGACGGCTTATTGCGCTTGCGTGGCGAGGGCGGGAACGGGCTCGTTCGCACCTTCACTGCGGGAGGGCGTGCCGACGAGGCGCTGCAACAGGCGCAGTGCCAGGCCGGCCGGCCCGGTGTGCCACCAGCGGCGCCCGGCGCTGCGGCGCGACTTGCCCATGGCCTGCGTGAGCCGGTCGAGCGAGATTGCCAGCAGCACGATGCCCAGGCCGCCCACGGTCGCCAGGCCCATGTCGAGCCGGCCGATGCCGCGCAGCACCATCTGGCCCAAGCCGCCGACGGCGATCATCGAGGCGATCACCACCATCGACAGCGACAGCATCAGCGCCTGGTTGATGCCCGCCATGATCGACGGCATGGCCAGCGGCAGCTGCACCTTCACCAGCATCTGCCAGGGCGAGGCGCCGTAGGCACGCGCGGCCTCGATCAGGTCGGGCCGCACCTGGCGCAGGCCCAGGTTGGTCAGGCGCACCAGCGGCGCCAGCGCGAAGATGATGGTCACGATCACGCCCGGCACGTTGCCGATGCCGAACAGCATCACCACCGGCACCAGGTAGACGAAGGCGGGCGTGGTCTGCATGGCGTCGAGCACCGGGCGCATGAGGCGCTGTGCGCGGTCGCTGCTGGCCAGCAGCACCCCGAGCGGCAGGCCGATGATCATGCAGAACACCAGCGAGGTCAGCACCAGCGACAGCGTCACCATGGCCTCGGGCCAGATGCCCAGCATGGCCACGAGCAGCAGCGCCACCGTGGTGCCGATGGCGAGCGCGCGGCCAGCGAACTGCCAGGCGAACAGGCCGATCAGCGCGATCATCGCGAGCGTCGGCAGGCCGGTCAGCAGGCTCTGGACCCAGTTCAGCGTGCTGTCGATGGGCAGGCGCACGGTCTGGAAGAAGGGGCGGAAATGTTCGACCACCCATCCGAGGCCCTGGTTGATCCAGGATTCGACGGGCAGGGAGCCATCCCAGAGGCGGTGCAGCTGCAAGCCGCTGGCCGTGGCATCGGCTGAGCCGGCCAGCTGGTGAGCCGCGTCGGCGGGGGCGTCGAGCCAGGCGCTGGTGGTCGAGGTGTCGGGCGCGGCCGAGAGTGCTTCCCACGGATCGACGGAGGTGGGGGTGGCGGGCGTGCTCAGGTCGGAAGGAAGTGTGTTGTCGTTCATCGTTCAGGCGTCCTTCGTGAATTCAGTGCGGCTCGGCGGCGAGCGCGGGTGCGGCGTTGGGCAGGACGGGCTCGATCGGCGGCGTGTCGCGGTCCAGGAACTTGAGCAGCGTCGTCTTGCTGATCGCACCGCAGAAGCGGCCGTCATTCGCCACCACCGGCAGCGCGCACGGCGCCTGCGCGAGTTGGCCGATCAGGCCTGCCACCGGTGCTTCGGCATCGATGCGCGGCAGGTCGTCGATGAATGCATGCTGCAGCCCGAGCGAGCCTGAATGCCCGTCGAGCGCGCCGCGCAGTGTGTCCGCCGACACCACGCCGAGGAAGCGCTTGTTCGGGCTCGTCACGTAGGCGAAGTCGCGGTCCTGGTCTTCGAGCAGCTTGAGTGCCGCGCGTGCGCCGCGCTCGGGGTGCTCGCACACCACCGTGAGCGACTTGCGCGCGATGTCCGCCGCCTTGAACACGGCCGCCGCATCGACGCCGCGCACGAAGCTGCGCACGTAGTCGTCGGCGGGGCTGCGCAGGATCTCGTCGGGCGTGCCGACCTGGATCACCTGGCCGTCCTTCATGATCGCGATGCGGTCGCCGATGCGCATGGCCTCGTCGAGGTCGTGCGAGATGAAGACGATGGTGCGCCGCTGTTCCTTCTGCAGCCGCAGCAGTTCCGACTGCATCTCGGTGCGGATGATCGGGTCGAGCGCCGAGAAGGCCTCGTCCATCAAGAGGATCGACGGGTCCGAGGCCAGCGCGCGCGCCAGGCCCACGCGCTGCTGCATGCCACCGGAAAGCTCGTCGGGATAGCTGTCGCCCCAGCCCGCGAGGCCCACCTGCGCGAGCGCCAGGTCGGCCTGCGCGAGGCGCTCCTTCTTGCTGGTGCCCGACAGTTCGAGGCCGAAGGCGGTGTTCTCGCGCACCGTCATGTGCGGCATCAGCGCGAAGGACTGGAACACCATGCTGATGTCCTTGCGGCGCAGTGCGCGCAGCCTGGCGTCGGAATGCTCGTTGATGTCCGCGCCGTCGATCACGATGCGCCCGGCGGTCGGCTCGATGAGGCGGTTCAAGAGGCGCACCAGCGTCGACTTGCCCGAACCCGAGAGGCCCATGATGACGAAGATCTCGCCGGCCTGGATCTCGAAGGTGGCATCGAACACGCCGATCGACTGGCCCGTTTGCGCGAGGATTTCCTTCTTCGAAAAACCTTGGCGGACCAGTTCGAGCGCCTGTTCGGGCGCGTCGCCGAACACCTTGAAGACATGGTCGATGAGAATTCCTTTGGCCATACGCCGGGACTCCTTGTGTAAAGGTTGGACACAGCACCGCCCCGGAGGACGGCAGCGGCCACGCCATCAGCCGATGGGACTGCCGAACAGAGTGCGCATGAAAAGGCGCGTGCAATGGCCCGGCGAGCCTCGAGGGCTGCCAGCAGGCACTGAAGACGACATGGCGACGAAGCCAGTGCCCGCCGGATGCTTCATTCGCAGAGCGACGGGCCTGGTCGAGGGGCGCCGCCTGGATGAGCGTGACGTGGCAATGGGGCCGAAAAAAAGATCCGGCCGGTTTGCCGGGCAGGGCCCGGCGGAGAGAGCCTTGCGCCGCGACGGGATTCGGTGATCCGCGAGTAGCGCAAGGGCAACCAACATGACTTGTTGGTCGTCTGAAGAGCGCAATTATAACTTTTTGACATGACGCGCGTCAACCCCGGGGCTTATCGTGGGCTGCGCGTCCGGAGCCAAAAGCCTCGCCAGATGCGAGCTATTCTTATCAAGGCCATACTCGGCGTCGCGCCCGGCGAGCGGGCGCAATCATCCAAGACTGCGGAGCTTTTTTCATCATGACGACTTCCCCCAAGACCCGTGCCGAGCGCGATACCTTCGGACCGATCGACGTGCCGGCCGACAAGCTGTGGGGTGCGCAGACGCAGCGCTCGCTGCAGAACTTCGACATCTCCGGCGAGCAGCAGCCGCGCGAGATCATCAAGGCGCTGGCGCAGGTCAAGCGTGCCTCGGCCGTGGTCAACCACGCGCTGGGCCTGCAGGACGAGAAAAAAACCAAGGCCATCGTGGCCGCGGCCGACGAAGTCATTGCGGGCAAGCATCCGGGCGAGTTTCCGCTGGTGGTGTGGCAGACCGGCTCGGGCACGCAGACCAACATGAACGTCAACGAGGTGCTGGCCAACCGCGCGAGCGAACTGCTGGGCGGCGAACGCGGGGAAGGGCGCCTCGTGCACCCGAACGACGACGTGAACCGCAGCCAGTCAAGCAACGACGTGTTCCCCACCGCCATGCACGTGGCGGCGGTCGAGGCCATCACGCACAAGCTGCTACCGGCCATCGCCAGGCTGCGCGGCACGCTTGAGCAGAAGTCGAAGGACTTTGCCGACATCGTGAAGATCGGCCGCACCCACCTGCAGGACGCCACGCCGCTCACGCTGGGCCAGGAGTTCTCGGGCTACGTGGCGCAGCTCGCGCATGGCGAGGCGCATGTGCGCGCCGCGCTGCCGCACCTGTGCGAACTGGCGCTGGGCGGCACGGCCGTCGGCACCGGGCTCAATGCGCCCAAGGGCTATGCCGAGCAGGTGGCCGCCGAACTCGCAAAGCTTACAGGCCTGCCTTTCGTGACCGCACCCAACAAGTTCGAAGCCATGGCCAGCGTCGACGCGCTGGTGCATGCCCACGGCGCGCTCAAGACACTTGCCGCCAGCATGAACAAGATCGCCAACGACGTGCGCTGGCTCGCGAGCGGCCCGCGCAGCGGCATCGGCGAACTCAGCATTCCGGAGAACGAACCCGGCTCGTCGATCATGCCGGGCAAGGTCAATCCGACGCAGAGCGAAGCCGTCACCATGCTGGCCGCGCAGGTGTTCGGCAACGACGTGGCCATCAACATCGGCGGCGCCTCGGGCAACTTCGAGCTCAATGTGTTCCGTCCGATGGTGGCGCACAACTTCCTGCAGAGCGTGCGCCTCTTGGCCGACGGCATGGTGAGCTTCAACGACCACTGCGCGGTGGGCATCGAGCCGAACCGCGAGCGCATCACCGAACTGGTTCAGCGTTCGCTGATGCTGGTGACCGCGCTCAACACGCACATCGGCTACGACAAGTCGGCCTACATCGCGAAGAAGGCGCACAAGGAGGGCACCAGCCTGCGCGAAGCCGCGATTGCCTCGGGCCACCTCACGGCCGAGCAGTTCGACCAGTGGGTGGTGCCGGAGAACATGACGGGCCGTTGAGCGATCAGTACCCGACCGTGTAGCGCTGGCGCGAGTGAACGGGCTTCTCGAGCTCGTCGATGAACGCGATCGCGTAGTCCTCGAAGGTGATCCAGCTGCGGCCTTCGGCGCTCACGAGCAGGTCGTCCTTGCCCAGGCGGAACTTGCCCGTGCGCTCGCCTTCGACGAACTCGGCCGAGGGCGAGAGAAAAGTCCAGTCGAGTTCCTTCTCGTTGCGCAGCGCCTCCAGGAACACGCCGCCGGCCGAGGCCTCGGCCTTGTACGCCTCGGGGAAGTTCGGCGTGTCGATCACCTTCAGGCCCGGCGCCGCGAACAGGCTGCCGGCGCCGCCGACCACCAGCAGGCGCTTCACGCCTGCGCGCTTGGCCGGTTCGATGATGGCCGCGGGCGGCACGGTGGAGAAGTGCGCGGCGCTGAACACGGCATCGTGGCCGGCCAGTGCCTTTTCGAGCGCGGCGCCGTCGAGCACGTCGAGGTCCACAGCCTTCACATTGGCGCGGCCCGAGAGTTTTTCGCTCGCCTTGCGCGCGATGGCCGTCACGGTGTGGCCGCGGCGCAGGGCTTCGTCGAGAAGGCGGCCGCCGGCGCGTCCGGTGGCGCCGATGATGGCGATGTGGCTCATTGAATGGCTCCAGAAAGTGGTTGGGATGAACCGCATCTTAGGTTTCTGCTTTCGAAAGAAATACCTCGAATTGCGCGCTTGTTTGTTCCTAAAATCGTTCGAATGGACCGATTGAATGCAATGCGCGTGTTCGTCACCGTGGTGGATGCGGGCAGCCTTTCGGCCGCGGCCGACAAGCTCGACCTCTCGCGCCCGGTGGTCACGCGCTACGTGGCCGAGCTCGAGCAATGGACGGGCGCGCGCCTGCTGCACCGCACGACGCGCCGGCTGAGCCTCACGGCGGCGGGGGAGGAACTGCTGCCGCGCTGCCGCCAGGTGCTCGAACTCGCTGGCGACATGCAGGAGGCCGTGCGGCAGCCGGCCGAGGCGCCGCGCGGCCAGTTGCGCATCACGGCCAGCACCTCGTTTGCACAGGCGCAGCTGGCCGATGCGGTGGCCGACTACGTGCGGCTCTATCCCGGCGTGGCCGTCGACCTGGTGCTGCTGGACCGGGCGGTGAACCTGGTGGACGAGCGCATCGACCTGGCGATCCGCGTGGCGGTCGAGATCGATCCCAACCTCATTGCGCGGCGGCTCACCGATTGCCGCTCGGTGGTGTGCGCCTCACCCGCCTACCTGAAGGAGCATGGGCAGCCGCTGCGCGTGGAGGAACTGGCCCAGCGCAACTGCCTCACGCACTCGTACTTCGGGCGCAGCCTCTGGAATTTCACGCGCAAGGAAGACGGCACGCCCGTTTCTGTGGCTGTCGGCGGCAACCTGTCGACCAACGATGCCGCGAGCCTGATGCATCTGGCGCGGGCCGGGGCCGGCATTGCGATGCTGCCGACCTACCTGACCGCCGGCTTGCTGCAGGCGGGCGAACTGGTGCGGCTGTTCCCCGAATTCGAGCCGCAGGTCGTCGGCATGTACGCGGTGTACGCCTCGCGCAAGCACATGCCGGCCACGCTGCGCACGATGCTCGACTTCCTGGCCGGGCGATTCACCGAGGTGCCGGCATGGGATGCCTCGTCGCAGCCTCGCCGGGGCACAGCTGCGTGATCTTGCTCAATGACGGGTGCTGGTAGTGGCCGCCTCGTTCATCAGCTTGTCGGTGTAGGCAATGGCCATGGCCGAGAACAGGAAGGCGATGTGGATCACGGTTTGCGCAATCAGCACGCGGTCGGTGTAGTTGTCCGCATTGATGAAGGTCTTCAGCAGGTGGATCGAGCTGATGCCGATGATGGCGGTGGCCAGCTTGACCTTGAGCACCGAGGCGTTCACATGGCTCAGCCACTCGGGCTGGTCGCGGTGACCTTCGAGGTCCATGCGGCTCACGAAGGTTTCGTAGCCGCCCACGATCACCATGATCAGCAGGTTGGAGATCATCACCACGTCGATCAGCGCCAGCACCACCAGCATGATCACGGTTTCGTTGAGCGTGCCCACCGGCGCGGTCGTCTTGTAGCCGATGCTGGTGATCAGCGCCTGCAGCGCCTCCTTGCTGCCGAAGGCCGCCTCCACCAGGTGCAGCAGCTCGACCAGGAAGTGCACCACGTACACCGCCTGCGCCACGATCAGCCCCAGGTACAGCGGCAGCTGCAGCCAGCGGCTCGCGAAAATCAGCTTGGGCAGCGGCCGAAGCGGGGAAGCACGGGCGGGAACAGGCGTATTCGGGCGGTCGAAGGATTCGGGAGCGGACATGGAGAGGATGATTGGAAACGACTGGCGATTCTAGAGGTGCCCCCATGTCCGACTCGTGATAACCCTGCGAGGGCCTGTTTACCCTGCCAACGGAGTCGCGAAGGCTTGCCAAAGCGGACAAATCAAGGCGCACGACGCGGCGTGTGCGTCGGCACACGCAAGGAGTGCAACGCGGAGTTGGCCGCTTTGGCATGCCTTCCCTCCGGGTTGTTCGGCAAAGGGGCCGTCTGCGGCGTTGCCCGCGCTTGCAAGGCGCAAGCCTTGCTGCGCACGGGCGCCTTGCAGCCAGCCCCTTTGCCGAACAACGCGATCTCCGCTGGCAGGGTGAACAGGCCCTAACATCGCAACCGTCAGTGGCCCGTAAGTGGGCCCGCCGACATTACGGCCGCACCTAGATCAAGGAGACAAGAAAATGAGCAGCAGCGCATCGAAGAACATCGAATCCGTCCTGGTCGAGAACCGCGTGTTCCCCCCCGACGCCCGCGCCAGCGCCGGCGCGCGCATTGCCGGCATGGCCGCCTACGAGGCCCTGTGCCAGGAGGCCGAACAGGACTTCGAAGGTTTCTGGAGCCGCCTGGCGCGCGAGAACCTGAGCTGGACCAAGCCCTTCAGCCGCACCCTCGACGAATCCAACGCCCCCTTCTACCAATGGTTCGGCGACGGCGAGCTCAACGCCAGCGCCAACTGCCTGGACCGCCACATCGGCACCCCCGTCGAACACAAGACCGCCATCGTCTTCGAGGCCGACGACGGCGCCGTCACCCGCGTCAGCTACAAGGAGCTGCTCGCGCGCGTGAGCCAGTTCGCCAACGCCCTGAAGGCCGCCGGCATCGAGAAGGGCGACCGCGTCATCATCTACATGCCCATGACCATCGAGGGCGTGGTCGCCATGCAGGCGTGCGCGCGCATCGGCGCCACCCACAGCGTGGTGTTCGGCGGCTTCTCCGCCAAGGCCCTGCAGGAGCGCATCATCGACGCCGGCGCCGTGGCCGTCATCACCGCCAACTACCAGCTGCGCGGCGGCAAGGAGCTGCCGCTCAAGGCCATCGTCGACGACGGCATCGCGCTCGGCGGCTGCGAATCGATCCAGACCGTCTTCGTCTACGAGCGCACCCCCAGCGCCTGGAGCCGCGTCGAAGGCCGCGACAAGACCTTCGCCGAGGCGCTGGCCGGCCAGAGCACCGAGTGTCCGCCCGTGCCCGTCAACGCCGAGCACCCCCTCTTCATCCTCTACACCTCCGGCTCCACCGGCAAGCCCAAGGGCGTGCAGCACGCCACCGGCGGCTACCTGCTGTGGGCCCGGCTCACCATGGACTGGACCTTCGACATCCGGCCCGAGGACGTCTTCTGGTGCACCGCCGACATCGGCTGGATCACCGGCCACACCTACGTGGCCTACGGGCCGCTGGCCGCCGGCGCCACCCAGGTCGTGTTCGAGGGCATCCCCACCTTCCCGCACGCCGGGCGCTTCTGGCAGATGATCGAGCGCCACCAGGTCAGCGTCTTCTACACCGCCCCCACCGCCATCCGCTCGCTCATCAAGGCCGCCGAATCGGACGAGAAAGTGCACCCGAAGAACTGGAACCTGGACAGCCTGCGCATCCTCGGCTCGGTCGGCGAGCCCATCAACCCCGAAGCGTGGATGTGGTACCACCGCAATATCGGCCATGAGAAATGTCCGATCGTCGACACCTTCTGGCAGACCGAGACCGGCGGCCACGTGATCACGCCGCTGCCGGGCGCCACGCCGCTGGTGCCGGGCTCGTGCACGCTGGCGCTGCCGGGCATCGCGGCGGCCATCGTGGACGAGACCGGCAAGGACCTGCCCCACGGCGCGGGCGGCATGCTGGTCATCAAGCGGCCCTGGCCCTCGATGATCCGCACCATCTGGAACGACCCCGAGCGCTTCAGGAAGAGCTACTTCCCCGAGGAGATGGGCGGCACCATCTACCTGGCCGGCGACGGCGCGGTGCGCAGCGAAGACCGCGGCTACTTCCGCATCACCGGGCGCATCGACGACGTGCTCAACGTCTCGGGCCACCGGCTGGGGACGATGGAGATCGAATCGGCGCTGGTGTCCAAGACCGACCTGGTGGCCGAGGCGGCGGTGGTGGGGCGGCCGGACGACGTGACGGGCGAGGCGGTGTGCGCCTTCGTGGTGCTCAAGCGCTCGCGCCCGAGCGGCGAGGAGGCCAGGCAGATCGCCAACGAGCTGCGCGCCTGGGTGGCCAAGGAGATCGGCCCGATCGCCAAGCCCAAGGACATCCGCTTCGGCGACAACCTGCCCAAGACGCGCAGCGGCAAGATCATGCGGCGCCTGCTGCGCAGCATCGCCAAGGGCGAGGCCATCACGCAGGACATCTCCACGCTGGAAAATCCGGCGATTCTGGAACAGTTGTCACAGACCAACTGATTCGATTTGTAGGACATGGCCGTTAACGGGAAGCAGGGGCCATTGCGGCCCGCGGCCTGAGGTAAAACCTGCGCAGTTGCCATGCACCTCGACGTGCATGGCGGGTTCACTGTGTTCGATCTTTACGAAGGAGGCCCCCATGGGCGTGAGATCTGCTTTCCTGTTCGTCATCCTGTTGCTGATCGCGGCGCTCGCCGCGCTCAACTGGGGCACGCTCTCGTCACCGGTGCCGGTGTCGCTGGGCTTCATGACCGTGTCGGCGCCGCTGGGCCTCATGATGCTGGGGCTGACGGTGGCCCTCGGCGTGTTCTTCCTGGTCTACGTTCTGTACCTGCACAGCTCGGTGCTGCTCGACGCCAAGCGCCACAACAGGGAAATGCAGGTGCAGCGCGACCTGGCCGACAAGGCCGAGGCCTCGCGCTTCACCGAGTTGCGCAATTTCCTCGAAGCGCAGGAAACCAAGCACATGGCGCAGAACGCCGATCGGCATGCCGCGCTGCTGACGCGGCTGGGGCAGGTCGAGAGCGTGATCCGCCAGCGCTCGGAGCAATCCGACAACACCGTGGCCGCGCACATCGGCCAGCTCGAGGACCGCATCGAGCGCAAGCCGCTACCTACGGACATCGATCCGCGGATCTGACGAGCGCTCGTCTCAGCGCGCCAGCATCACCCAGGCCGCCAGCTTCTTGGCGTCGGCTTCGCTGACCTGGTTGTTGGCCGGCATGGCCAACGGCCCCCAGACGCCCGAGCCGCCCTTGATGATCTTTGCCGCCAGCATGTCGACGGCACCGGCATTGCCCTTGTACTTGGCGGCCACGTCCTTGAAGGCGGGGCCGAGCACCTTGCGGTCCACCGCGTGGCAGCTCATGCAGTTCTTCGAGGTTGCCAGCGCCAGGTCGGCAAAGGCGGGCGCCGCCAGGCCGAGGCCGAGAACCGCGAATGACAGGAGTCTTTTCATGGGGCTTTATTCGTAATGGCTGGGTTACATTCGATGCAACGCGATTGTAGGTAGCGCCGTGCACCGGCGTCCGGAAGCGTTGCCAACAAAACCCGGAGGGATTCGCGATGCTTTTTCTGCTGTTGGGCCTGCTCGGCGTGGGCCTCAAGTACTTCGAGGTGGGCATGGTGGCCGGCTGGAGCTGGTGGATCGTGCTGTCGCCTTTTGCCATGGCCGTGGCATGGTGGGCATGGGCCGACTGGTCGGGCTACACCAAGCGCAAGGTCGTCGAGCGCGAGGATGCGCGCAAGCAGGCGCGCATCGACCGCCAGCGCAGCAACATGGGTCTGCCGGGCAGCAAGGGCCAGCGCCCCAAGCGCTGATCGGCAGCGCAACTAGCGGCCTCCAGCCCGCACGCCTCGCGGCGCCGCGACATGGACGAGGAAGCGACCCGCCATGCGATGCTCGTCTTCGGGCTCTCGCTGCTCGTCGGGCCGGCCATCGGCGGGCTGGCGGGATGGCTCAGGAATCTTTTCTGGGGCGTGGGGGTCGGAGCCCTGCTGATCGGCTGCGCCGGCCTCTATGCGGCCGCAACCATCGGCTGGCATCGCTACCAGTCGATCGCGGGCACCGCCAGCGTGCAGGGCAGCCTGGTCGAATTCGTGGAGGAGCGCAGCAAGGACAGCAACGGCCGCACGACGGTCTCGCGCGCACCCATCGTCGAATACACCACCGCCGACGGGCAGAAGCGCCGCGTCAAGGGGCTCGGCGGCGGGCTGCCGGACAAGGAGTGGGGCGATCCGGTGGAGGTGCGCTACAGCCTGGCCGACCCTGCGCAGGCCCTGGTGGCCGATTTCCAGAACATGTGGGGAGCCGTCTGGGGCCTGGGCCTCTTCGGCCTGTTCCCGATGATGTTCGGGCTGTTCTTCACCGGCATGGCGATCAAGGAGGGGCGGCCCCATGGCCGCGCAGTGCCGCCGCAGCGCACGGCCACGCCTGCCCAGCAGCGCTGGTGCACGCGCGGCACCGTGCTGGCCAACCTCGTGTTCGTGGCCGGCTTTGCCGTCTGCTTTCTCTACCCGGACGAACGCCTGGGAAGGGCGCTCGGCGCGGGCTTCATGACCATCGGCACCGGCGCATTGCTGCACTTCATCGTGCAGAGCCTGCCGCCGGCGATGGAGTTCGAGTTCCGCAGCATCCTCGCGATCGTGGGCCTCGGCTTCCTGGCCTTCGGCTACGGCGCGTGGATGATGTTTTGACCGGCTTCAGAACTTGTCGAGCACCGCGCCCGAGCTGGCGCTGGAGGCATTGAACGCGAACTTGGCCTGTACGCCGCGCGTGTAGCGCGGCGCCGGCGGCTTCCAGCCTTCGCGGCGCTTGGCCAGCTCGGCTTCGGGCACGTTGAGTTCGAGCACCAGCTTGTGCGCATCGATGGTGATCGAGTCGCCTTCGTTCACGAAGGCGATGGTGCCGCCGGCCGCCGCTTCAGGCGCGACGTGGCCGACCACCATGCCCCAGGTGCCGCCCGAGAAGCGGCCGTCGGTGATCAGGCCCACGCTTTCGCCGAGGCCCGCGCCGATCAGCGCGCCCGTGGGTGCCAGCATCTCGGGCATGCCCGGGCCGCCCTTGGGGCCGAGGTAGCGCAGCACCATCACGTCGCCGGCCTTGATCTTGCCGTCCAGGATGGCCTTGAGCGCCGACTGCTCGTCGTCGAACACGCGTGCCGGGCCGGTGATGACCGGGTTCTTGAGGCCGGTGATCTTGGCGACCGCGCCTTCGGGCGACAGGTTGCCCTTGAGGATGGCCAGGTGGCCCTCGTCGTACATCGGCTTGTCGATCGGGCGGATCACGTCCTGGTCGGCGCGCGGCACGTCGGGCACGTCCTTCAGCACTTCGGCGATCGTCTGGCCGGTGATGGTGATGCAGTCGCCGTGCAGCAGGCCCGCGTTCAGCAGCACCTTCATGACCTGCGGGATGCCGCCGGCCTGGTGCAGGTCGACCGCGAGGTACTTGCCCGAGGGCTTCAGGTCGCACAGCACCGGCACCTTCTTGCGCATGCGCTCGAAGTCGTCGATGGTCCACTCGACCTCGGCGGCGTGCGCAATGGCCAGGAAGTGCAGCACCGCGTTGGTGGAGCCGCCCGTGGCCATGATCACGGCCACCGCGTTCTCGATGGCCTTCTTGGTCACGATGTCGCGCGGCTTGATGTCTTTCTTGATGGCCTCGATCAGCACCTTGGCCGATTCCTTGGCCGAGTTGGCCTTTTCGTCGTGCGGATTGGCCATGGTGGACGAGTAGGGCAGCGAGATGCCCAGCGCCTCGAACGCGCTGGACATGGTATTGGCCGTGTACATGCCGCCGCAGGAGCCGGTGCCGGGAATGGCGCGCTTCTCGATCTCGTGCAGGTCCTCGTCGCTCATGTTGCCGGCGGCGTTCTGGCCCACGGCTTCGAAAACGCTCACGATGTTGAGGTCCTGCCCCTTGTAGCGGCCCGGCAGGATGGTGCCGCCGTAGACGTAGATGGCCGGCACGTTGGCGCGCAGCATGCCCATGAGGCCGCCGGGCATGTTCTTGTCGCAGCCGCCGACCACCAGCACGCCGTCCATCCACTGGCCGCCCACGCAGGTCTCGATGCAGTCGGAGATGACCTCGCGGCTCACCAGCGAGTACTTCATGCCTTCGGTGCCCATGGCCATGCCGTCGGAGATGGTGGGGGTGCCGAACACCTGCGCGTTGCCGCCGGCTTCCTCGATGCCCGCGATGGCCGCGTCTGCCAGCTTCTGCAGGCCCGAGTTGCAGGGCGTGATGGTGCTGTGGCCGTTGGCGACGCCGACCATCGGCTTCTTGAAGTCGGCCTCTTCGTAGCCCATGGCGTAGAACATCGAGCGGTTGGGCGCGCGGCTCTTGCCTTCGACGATGTTGGCGCTGCGGCGGTTGATCTGGATTGGCTTGGTGTCCATGGTGTCTCTTGTGTCGTGGGGGAGATCGAGGGGAATTCCAAGTATCGGACTTCTCATTGATTCATTCCAATCCATTTTCGTGCGCCGATTGATATGCTTGGCATATGAAAGATGCCTTGATCGACCTGCGCGCCTGGCGCCAGTTCGTGGCCGTGGCCGAGGAGCTGCACTTCGGCCGCGCCGCGCTGCGGCTGCACATGACCCAGCCGCCGGTGACGCAGGCCATTGCCCAGCTCGAGAAAACGCTGGGCGTGGTGCTGTTCGACCGCACGCGCCGGCGCGTCGCGCTCACGCCGGCCGGCGAGGCGCTGCTGCCCGACGTGCGCGAACTGCTGGCGCGCGCCCAGGCGCTGCCGGCACGGGCGCGCGCGGCGGCGGCGGGGCAGGTGGGGCGCGTGCGCATCGCCTTTGTCTCGACGGTCGGTTTCGAGCAGCTGCCGGCCTGGGTGCGCGAGTTCCGCGTGCGCTGCCCGGAGGTGGCGCTCGAGCTGGTCGAAGCCACGGGCGACGTGCAGCTCGAGGCCTTCGCGCGCGGCGAGATCGATGCCGGCCTGATGCTGCACTCGCCGGGCGCCGCACCGCCCGGACTGGCGCGCCTGCCGGTGGAGGAAGAGGCGCTGGTGCTGGCGCTGCCGGCGCAGCACCGGCTCGCGCGTGCGCGGCCCGTGCCGCTGGCGGAAGTGTTGGCCGAACCGCTCGTGATCTTTCCGCGCCGCATCGTGCCGTCGCTGCACGATGCCGTCTTCGATCTCTATCACGCGGCGGGCCGTACGCCGCAGGTGGCGCAGGAGGCAATCCAGATGCAGACCATTGTCAACCTCGTCTCGGGCGGCATCGGCGTGGCCTGGGTGCCGCACAGCGTGATGCAATTCCGGCGCGCCGGGGTGGTCTATCGGCAGGCCGGCGAGTTCAAGGGCACGGGCCGCCGCCGCGTGGCGCTGCCGGCCTGCGAAACCAGCCTCGTGTGGCCCGCGCAGGCCGCGCATCCGGCGCTGGCGCGCTTCGTGGAATTCGTGCGCGAGCGCACGGGGCGGGCGCGGGCGACGTAGGCCCGCCTACCTGCGCGGCGTTCGTGCGCCGGCCGGCCGCGGTGCTTCGGGCGCATCGAGCGACGCGGCGAGCAGCATCTCGAGCCAGCCCGCGAAGGCCTGCATGCGGCGCGAAAGATTGCGCCGGTGCGGATAGACCAGGTGCACCGGCAGCGGTTGGGCGCGCGCCTCGGGCAGCACCTCGGCCAGCTTGCCGGCCGCGAGGTGTTCGCGCACGTCGTAGGCCGGGATCTGGATCAGCCCGAGCCCCGCCAGCGCGCAGGCAATGTAGGTCTCGGCGTTGTTCGCGCTCACCTGGCTGCGCATGCGCAGCATTGCGGTTTCACCGTCGCGCAGCCACTCCCACGGCGCCGCGCGGCCGCTGGTCGGCGAGGCGTAGTTGACCGCGATGTGCTCCGGCAGGTCCGCCGGCGTGCGCGGCGTGCCATGGCGCGCCAGGTAGGCCGGGCTCGCGCAATTGATCAGCGTGAAATGCCCGAGCGGCCGCGCCACCAGGCTGCTGCTCGCCAGCGGACCCACGCGCAGCGCGCAATCGACGCCTTCCAACACCAGGTCCACGGCACGGTCGCTGGAGCCGAGCTCGAGCTCGATCGCCGGGTAGCGCTCGAAGAAATCCGGCAGCGCCGGCGCGATGAGCCGCCGCGCGATGCGGCTCGGCACATCGACCTTGAGCCGTCCGCTCACCTGGCTGCGCGACGGCAGGAACTGCTGCTCGATGTCTTCCATGTCGGCCACGAGCGTGCGGGCCCGCTCCAGCAGCACTTCGCCGTCGGGCGTAAGGCCGACGCGCCGCGTGGTCCGGTGCAGGAGGCGCGAGCCCAGCTTCGCCTCGAGCTGCTGCACCGCCGTGGAAATGGTGGCACGCGGCAGCGCGAGCCGATCGGCCGCACGCGTGAAGCTGCCGGTTTCGGCCACGCGCAGGAACACCTTGAGAAGATCGATGCGGTCCATGCGTGGTGGCTGGATTGTTTGTGATTCTACGAACAGTCTAGCGTCGGATTGTTGATTTATTCCGGAACTGGCGATCAATAGACTGAAGCTTCCCGATTCACATCAACGCTCTTCAGCAGGAGGTCATTCCATGTCCGCACGCACTCTCCAGAACAAGGTCGCCGTCATCGCCGGCGGCGGCAAGAACCTCGGCGCGCTCATCGGCCATCAACTGGTCGACGGCGGCGCCCGCGGCATCGCCATCCACTACAACAGCGACGCCTCGCGCAAGGATGCCGAGAAGACCGCCGCCGAGCTCGAGGCCAAGGGCGCCGGCACGCTGCTGGTGCAGGGCGACCTTGCCGTAGTGGAGAACAACGTGAGGCTGTTCGACCAGGCTGTGAAGCACTTCGGGCAGGTCGACATCGCGATCAACACCGCGGGCGTGGTGATCAAGAAGCCGATCCTCGATGTCACCGAAGCCGACTACGACAAGAGCTTCGACGCCAACGCCAAGGCCGCGTTCTTCTTCATCCAGCAGGCCGGACGCACGCTGGCCGATGGCGGCAGCATCGTGTCGCTGGTGAGCTCGCTTCTCGCGGCCTACACGCCGTTCTATGCGATCTATCCGGCCTCGAAGGCGGCGGTGGAGCACTACACGCGCGCAGCCTCCAAGGAGTTTGGCGAGCGCGGCATCTCGGTCAATGCGATCGGCCCCGGACCGATGGACACGCCGTTCTTCTATGGCCAGGAAAGCAAGGAAGCCGTCGAATACCACAGCAGCGCGGCGGCGCTCAGCAAGTTCTCGAAGAAGGGCCTGACCGACATCGAGGACATCGCGCCCATCGTGCGTTTCCTGGTCACCGAAGGCTGGTGGATCACGGGCCAGACGATCTTTGCCAATGGCGGCTACACCACCCGCTGAGATGGATCTCCCCCAAGCTCCGCGCACTTCGTGTCGCTTCGCCAACCCCCTCGCCGGGGGCAACACCAGCGGCCCGGCAAAGTCGGTTCCGCGGTGTTTCGCGGCGGATCTGCGCCGGTGTCATGGGGACAGCGCTGTGAAAAAAACAGGGGGCAAGATGCCGGACGGAGAACAAGCGATATGCACACGATCATGGTGATGGGCGGCGGCTTCGTGCTGCTGGTGGTGTTTCTGTTGGCCGGCCGCTTCATCGGCGACGGCTCGTCGCTGGCGCTGGCCGCGGCCGCCAAGTGGTTCATTCCGGCATGGTTCATCGGCGCCGGCATCAACATGGCCGTGGGCGTGATCAAGGCCGGCTATTCGGTGGCTGAGGAACTGCCGATCTTCCTGCTGGTCTTTGCCGTGCCGGCGGTCGTGGCGGCACTGCTGTGGTGGAAGTTCGGGCGCTGACATCGCCCTGAATGTCCCCGCGCCGGCCGCGACATTTGGGCCGGGCACAATCCGCGGATGCTCATGTATCCGCAGATCAATCCTGTCGCCCTGCAGCTCGGGCCCGTGGCCATCCACTGGTACGGCCTGACCTACCTGGCCGCGTTCGCGCTGTTCTATTTTCTCGGCACGCGCCGGCTGCGCCACGAACCGTACCGCTCGCTGGTCGGCCAGGGCGCCTGGCAGCGCAAGGACATCGAGGACATCCTCTTCCTGGGCGTGATGGGCGTGATCGTGGGCGGGCGGCTCGGCTATTGCCTGTTCTACAAGCCCGAGTTCTATCTCTCGCATCCGCTCGAGATCCTCTACGTGTGGCAGGGCGGCATGAGCTTCCATGGCGGCCTGCTTGGCGTGATCGGCGCGATGGTCTGGTTCGCACGTTCGCGCGCGCGGCCGTTCTGGCAGGTGATGGACTTCGTGTCGCCCTGCGTGCCCACGGGCCTGGCGGCGGGCCGCGTCGGCAACTTCATCAACGGCGAGCTCTGGGGCCGCTTCAGCAGCCCCGACCTGCCCTGGGGCATGGTGTTTCCGCAGAGCGGCTCGATGCTGCCGCGCCATCCCTCGCAGGTGTACCAGTTCCTGCTCGAGGGGCTTCTGCTGTTTGCCATCATGTGGCTCTACGCCCGCAAGGAACGCAAGCAAGGGCAGGTGGCCGCGGTGTTCATGATCGGCTACGGCGTGCTGCGCTTCATTGCCGAGTATTTCCGCGAGCCCGACGACTTCCTGGGCCTGCGCGCGCTGAACCTGAGCCAGGGGCAGTGGCTCAGCGTGCCGATGGTGATCTTCGGCATCGGCCTGTGGATCTGGGCTGCGCAGCGCCGCCGGCCGGCGAGCGCCTGAGCATCGGGTCCTCAGGGTAAGCACGGGCCGCACGCGAGGTGTGCGGCCTTGCGGCCCCTGCGAGCGCGCCTCACAATTACGCGTAATTACAGAAAATTACGCAATCGATTTCCTTCAGCCGCCATGCGCCTGGTCCCCAACTCCCTGCACGACGAAGTCGCAGCCACGCTTCGCGAGCAGATCTTCGCGGGCGCGCTGGTGCCGGGCAGTTTCCTGGACGAGGCCGCGCTGTGCGAGCGGCTGTCGATTTCGCGCACGCCCTTGCGCGAGGCGCTCAAGGTGCTCACGGCCGAAGGCCTGCTGCGCCACGAGCCGCGGCGCGGCTGCTTCGTGCGCGAGGTGACGGAGCGCGATCTGGACGAGATATTTCCCGTCATCGCGCTGCTCGAAGGCCGCTGCGCCTACGAGGCAGCACGCAATGCGAGCGATGCGGAGTTGAGCGAGCTCGACGTGCTGCACGAACGGCTGGTGCGCCACGCCAAGGCCAAGCGCATCAACGACTACTACGCCACCAACCACCTGATCCACGAGGCCATCATCCAGCTGGCAGATAACAGGTGGCTGGCGCAGGTGATTGGCGATCTGCGCAAAATTCTCAAGCTGGCGCGGCTTCAGCAGCTGCATGCGCCGGGCCGGCTCGAGCAGAGCCTGTCGGAGCACCTGGCGGTGTTCGCCGCGCTCAAGGCGCGCGACAGCGAGGGCGCGGACGCGGCCATGCGTACCCACCTGACACGGCAGCGCGAGGCGCTGCGCGCGGTGGCGCGGCAACAGAAATCCAGGGTGATGTCGTGAACGGCCTGAAAGAAGAAGGCATCCCTGCATCCCACAGCATTGGAGTTTGTCGATGAGTGCGACCGAGTGGTTCCAGGCGCGACTGCGCTCTGGCGAGAAGTCCGGCGAAAAGTCCGCTGCCAAGGTGCCCGTGGCACCCGATGGTGCGGCCCGCGGCGCACCCAGGACGGCCGCGAAACCCAGCATGCGCTCGACCGCCGAGCGGCTGCAGGCCACGCTGCGCAAGGCCGACGAAGCCTTGTCGCCGCGTGCCTTGCGCCGCGTGCTCACGGCGCTGCAGGCGGTGATCGATCCGCGCGTGAGCGAGGTCGAGGGCGGGCGCCGGGCCCATGCCATTGCACGCGAATACGCCGCCGCCACGCCCGAGGAGCGGCGCGACTACTGGGCGCTGATGAGCGAGCATTTCGCGGCCGATCCGCACAAGCTCAAGTCGGCGCGCGACCAGCACCAGGCCGCCGTGGGAACGCCCGACGAAGGCCAGGCCGAGTTGCGGCTGCGGCGCGCGCTGGTGTCGCCGCGCATGCGCCTGCTGCAGCGCTTTGCGGTCGAACCCGAGGGCATGCGCTTCCTCGTCGACCTGCGTGCCGAGCTGCTGCCATTCCTCAAGTCGGACAAGCGCCTGATCGCGCTCGATGCCGAACTCGAGCATCTGTTTTCCACCTGGTTCGACGTGGCCTTCCTCGAACTGCGCCGGATCGACTGGCATTCGCCGGCATCGCTGATCGAGAAGCTGATCCGCTACGAGGCCGTGCACGACATCAAGAGCTGGACCGACGTGAAGAACCGGCTCGACGACAGCGACCGCCGCTGCTACGGCTTCTTCCATCCGCGGCTGCCCAACGAGCCACTGATCTTCGTCGAGGTGGCGCTGGTCGACCGCATCAGCGACGGCATCATGCCGCTGCTCGACGAGGCCGCGGTGCCGATCCAGCCGGCCAAGGCCACCACCGCCATCTTCTATTCGATCAGCAACACGCAGAATGGGCTGCGCGGCGTGAGCTTCGGCGATTCGCTCATCAAGCGCGTGGTCGAGACACTGCAGGAAGAGCTGCCGCGCCTGAAGACCTTTGCCACGCTGTCGCCGATCCCGGGCTTTCGCAGCTGGCTCGCCAGGAATGCCGCCGAGCTGCTGCCGCGCCTGGACGAAAAGCGCGAGGCCGAGCTCGGCCGCCTCGTCGGCTCGCTGCCGCCGACCGCCGAGCGGCTGCTCGCCGCGGTGGAGGCGCCCGCCACGCTCGATGCCAGGTCGCCGCTGCGCCAGTGGCTGCTGCAGGCCGCGGCCGAATACCTGGGCCACGCGCTGGTCGACGGCGCGCCGGCCGATCCCGTGGCGCGCTTTCACCTGGGCAACGGCGCACGCGTGGAGCGCCTCAACTGGGCCGGCGATCCGTCGCCCAAGGGGCTGAAGCAGTCGTACGGCCTGATGGTCAATTACCTCTACGATCTCAAGCGCCTCGACAAGCATCGGGCATGGATCGCCGAGGGCAAGGTGGCGGTTTCGGGGGATGTGGAAAGCCTGTTCTTCAAAAAAGGCTGAGTTCTGGAAAGAAGTCCGGCGCGTGATGCACCGGCCCGCATGGTGCGGCAATCTACAACGACAGGAGATGACAGATGACTCAGAGTTTTCAGCGACGCGACGTGCTGCGCCTGGCCGCAGCCGGGGCAGCCGTTCTGTGCGGCGGCGCGGGCGCGCAGGGAGGTAATTGGCCGACGCGGCCGGTCAACATGGTCGTGCCGTTCCCGGCCGGCGGCGGCACCGATGCCTTCGCGCGCCCGCTCTCGGCACAGTTCGCCAAGGTGGCCGGGCAGACGCTGGTCATCGACAACCGCGGCGGCGCGGGCGGCACCGTGGGCGCCAGCATCGCCGCCAAGGCCCAGCCCGACGGCTACACGCTCTTCATGGGCGCGGTGCACCACGCGATCGCGCCGTCGATCTACCCCAAGCTCGACTACGACCTCGAGAAAGACTTCGTGCCGCTGATGCTGCTGGCGAACGTGCCGCAGGTGGTGGTGGTCAATCCGCGCCGCGTCACGGCCAATACGCTGCAGGAATTCGTTGCCGCCGCCAAGCGCAACCCCGGCAAGCTCAACTACGGCTCGGCCGGCGCGGGCACCTCGCACCACCTGGCGGGCGAGCTGTTCAAGCTGCAGACCGGCACCTTCATCACGCACATTCCCTACCGTGGCGCGGGGCCGGCGCTGTCCGACCTGATCGCCGGCAATGTCGACCTGATGTTCGACGGCCTCGGCTCTTCGGCCCAGCACATCAAGGGCGGGCGCATCAAGGCGCTGATGGTTGCCGGCAGCAAGCGCAACCCGGCGTTCCCCGACGTGCCCTGCGCGGCCGAGGTCGGGCTGCCGGACTACACGGTCACCACCTGGTACGGCCTGTGGGCACCCAAGGGCACGCCGGCCGACCTGCAGGCGCGCATCGTCGACGAGATGAAGAAGGCCCTTGCGAGCGACGAGCTCAAGGCCATCTGGGCCCAGAATGGCTCGGAGATCCCGAACCTCACGATGGCGTCGTACGGCGGCTTCGTGAACTCCGAGATCAAGCGCTGGGCCACGGTGGTGAAGGCCTCGGGCGCCAAGCTGGAGTAACGCGCGGTCGCAAGCTCGCACGCCCGGCGCACACCGAATTTCCGAAGTAGTACCTGTCCCGATGAAGACGAAAGCCAATTCCAACCTGTTCGCCGCCCTGCGCGCGGCCTTTCCCGCCGACCTCGGCCGCACGGCCGTCGAAACCGACAACGGCCTGTTCTATTCGTGGCAAGACCTCGACCGCGCCAGCGCGATGATGGCCAACCTGTTCGGTGCGCTCGGGCTGGAGGAGGGCGCCCGCATCGCGGTGCAGGTCGAGAAATCGGTCGAGGCGATGATCCTCTATCTCGCCACGCTGCGCGCCGGCTACGTGTTCCTGCCGCTCAACACCGCCTACCAGAGCGCGGAGATCGAGTACTTCATCGGCAACGCCGAGCCAGCCGTGGTGGTGTGCACCAGCCGCAATGCCGCGTGGGTCGGGCCGATCGCGAGTGCGGCGGGTACCCGGCATGTGTTTACGCTGGACGACGACCGCACCGGCACGCTGCTGGAGCTTGCCGCGCAATGCAGCGACCGGCATGAAGCGGCGCGAAAGAGCACAGACGACCTGGCCGCCATCCTCTACACCAGCGGCACCACCGGCCGCAGCAAGGGCGCGATGCTCACGCACGGCAACCTGCTGTCGAATGCCGAGGTGCTCAAGGACTACTGGGGCTGGACGGAGGGCGACGTGCTGATCCACGCGCTGCCGATCTTCCATGTGCATGGACTCTTCGTTGCGCTCCATGGTGCGCTGCTCAACGGAAGCAAGATGATCTGGTTTTCCAGGTTCGACCCCAGACGCGTGGTCGAGAAGCTGCCCGAGGCGACCGTGTTCATGGGCGTGCCCACGCTCTATGTGCGCCTGCTGGCCGAGCCCGGCCTCACGCGCGAGGCGGTGCGCAGCATGCGGCTCTTCATCGCCGGCTCCGCGCCGCTGCTCATCGAGACCTTCGACGAATGGCGCGAGCGCACCGGCCACACCATCCTGGAGCGCTACGGCATGAGCGAAACCATCATGCTCACCTCCAACCCCTACAGCCCCGCCCAGGGCGAGCGCCGCGGCGGCACGGTCGGCTTCCCGCTGCCGGGCGTGCGGCTGCGCGTACGCGACGACGTCGGCCGCGACTGCACCACCGACGAGATCGGCAACATCCAGGTCAGCGGTCCGAACGTCTTCGCGGGCTACTGGCGCATGCCGGAGAAAACGAAGGAAGAGTTCACCGCCGATGGCTTCTTCAAGACCGGCGACGTCGGCAAGATCGACGGCCGCGGCTACGTCACCATCGTCGGACGCAGCAAGGACCTGATCATCAGCGGCGGCTACAACGTCTATCCCGCCGAGATCGAGGGCTACATCAACGAGCTGCCCGGCGTGGCCGAAAGTGCGGTGGTCGGCGTGCCGCACCCCGACTTCGGCGAGGTGGGCGTGGCCATCGTCATCGCCAAGGCGGGCAGGCCGCTCGACCCCGATGCCATCGTGGCGGAGCTCAAGTCGAAGCTCGCGAACTTCAAGATTCCCAAGCGCTGCTTCGTCGTGCCCGAGCTGCCGCGCAACACCATGGGCAAGGTGCAGAAGGCGCTGCTGCGGGAGCAGCACAAGGGGCTGTTCGCCTAGGGCCCTGCCACCCTTGGCGCGAGCGCGGTGACGCGGGGTTCGTGGAAGATGAGCGCGTCCACCGCGTCGGGCGAAGGCCGGCGGAACTCCACGCCAAAACCCTCGAGCGTGTCGAGGCGGAAGCTGCGTCCATCGGCCGGCAGCAGGCGGTAGCTCGGCTGGCCCGGGATCGTCATGCCGAGCTCGCCGCGCGCATCGAGCCTGACCTCGATCACGCGGCCGCTGTGCAGGTAGTCGCCGGCGCACAGCTGCCGGAACGCCGGGTCCAGCACGTCGCCGGCCGGGGCGCGGAGGAACACGATGTCGTCCACCATCTCCTCGAACGGGATCTCGATGCGATCGATGCGGCCTTGCCGGTCGTAGCGGAAGGTGAGTGTCCGGTTGCTGGGGTGCATCACCGTCGGGCGGTCGGGGGTGATGAACACGTCGTAGTGGCGGTGCTCGAGCTTCTCCTGGACACCGCGCCAGCGCCAGGCAAGCCCGTTCGCTTCCCTGTCGATGCGCAGGCGCCCGTAGGCCGGGTGCTCGTAGTCGCCGACATAGTCATCGAGCGGATGGCTCGGTTGGGTTCCGCTCCTGCGGACTTCCGCGCCCGCCTTCCGGTCGAGCGCCTGCTGTTCGATGGCCTGCCGGCGCTTGGGTGCCAGGCGCCCGAACCAGTCGACCGGCTCGCGGCCGCAGATGCGGTCGAGCATCGCATAGGTGAGGATCGCGTGGACGCTGCCCGGCGTGCGGTTGGTCAGCACCACGACGCCTGCGCGGCGCTCGGGCTGCATTGTCATGAGCGTGCTCCAGCCGGTCCACGAGCCCGAGTGCGCGACCGTGCGTTCGCCGCGGTACTGCTCGCAGAAGAGGCCGAGGCCGTAGTGGGAGTCGCCGATCTCGGCGTAGGGGGAGCGTCCCATGTGCACGCGCGGAGTCGTCATTTCGCGCAGCGCCTGGGTCGAAAGCAATTGCTGCCCCTGCGCCTTGCCGTCGAGGAGAAAGCGCGCCCACTTCGAAAGATCGGCCAGCGAGGCGTTGATGCCGCCGGCCGGCGTGGCGCGGATCGGCGACAGCGGCGTGCGGTAGCGCTCGTCGCCATCCATCGCATGGGGGCGGGCCGCGTCTTCGGCGGCCGCAAGCTCCTCGATGGAGAAGCCGAAATGGCTGAAGCCCAGCGGCTTCATCAGGCGGCCGGTGGTGAAGTCCTGGTAGCTCTGCCCACTGATGCGCTCGGTGACCATGCCCGCGACCAGGTAGCCGAGGTTCGAGTACTGGAAGGTGTCGCGCAGGTCCTTGTTCGGTGCGAGGTGCCTGAGCGCGGCCAGCATCTGCCCGTTGCTCAGGTCGCCGGGCATGTGGATCCAGTCGTGCCGCGGGAGCCCGCTGTGGTGGCACAGCAGATCGCGCACGGTCAGCCGCTCGGTTGCCACTGGATCATGCAGGCGGAATTCAGGAATCACCTCGCGCACCGGCTGGTCCCAGTCGAGCTTGCGTTCGTCCACCAGCAGGCCGAGTCCGGCCGCGGTGAACGACTTGGTGATCGAGCACAGCAGGAATTGCGTGTCGATGGTCACGGGCAGACCCGTGTCGGTGTCGCGTACGCCGTAGCCCTTGAGCACGGCGATCTCGCCGTCCTGGATGACGGCCAGCGCGAGTCCCGGTACTTTCCATTCCTGCATCGAGGCTTCGACGAGGCGGTCGAGATCGCTCCACATGGTTGGGGTCCTTGCCTTTGGATTGGGCCGCGCATCCTAAGGCAAATTCCGGAGGCGCTCCTTCTATGCCGGGCCCAGTCCGTTCATGAGCCCGCTGCCCGCATGGCAGTTGATGTACTCGTAGCTCTGCTCGTCGGCCTTCAGCACCGACACCTCGTGGTACACGCGCAGCTGCAGCTGGAAATTCAGCGCCTGCACGTAGCGCATGAAGCTGCCGAAGATCGCGACGTGCGTGGGATGCGACTCGGCCCAGCGCTCCATGTCGGCGAGCGAGCGCCAGAAGCTCAGGCCGAAAGATTTCTCCAGCGGCGCGCCCTTGGCATCGAGGTGGTGCATGTAGCGGTTGCTGTAGCAGCCGATGTGAAGGCCCTGGTCGCGCAGGAAGTCCATGCCTTCGCGCAGCACGGGTTCCATCTCGCCCAGGTAGAGCGTGCGTTCCTGGCCGGTGGTGTCGGCCCACTCCTGGCCGGAGCGGATCATCGCGATGTTCTCGTGGCCCGCGATGCGTACGCGCTGGCCCGGTGCCGGCGCGCCGGCAATGACGGCGCGCGTGCCCGAGGGCGCCATCGCATCGGTCTGCGACAGCGGAATGCGGTCGCGCATCGAACCCCAGTAGCCATGCTCCTGCAGTTCGCCGCTCACGCCGCCCATCACCACGCCCACGCCTTCGAGGCGGTCGGGCGTGTTGAACATGGTCTCGAAATGCTCGGCGCGCGGCGCAACGATTTCGCGGAAGTGTCCGAGGCCGTCCGCCAGCCGTTCCTCGGAGCGCCACCAGGCATCGACCTCGGGCGTTGCGCACCAGCGCGCATGGGCGGCAGGGTCGTTCCAATAGGCGATGGCGACCATGTTGTCGTAGCCCGCAGCGTCGACATGGTGTGCGAGGTCGTGGTGGCCGGGGCCGTCGGGCAGGGCGAAAGCGGCTGCGGTCTTCATCAGCGCCGCGCATGCGCGGCCCTGCAACCCGGCGCCGCGCGACTGCACGCCGAAATAGCCCATCACAACCTGCCGGACCGCGCCCGGTGCGCGCGCCGACCAGGCGGGGTAGGGCGGCGCATAGTCGTCCTCCACGCGGCGATGCCGCGTGCGGTGGCACTTCAGGTGCTCGGCAATGGCGGATTCCATGGCGTGGCTCCGGTACTCAGGCCGCCAGCGGCTGCTGGCGCGCGGCCGCCGCTGCCGCCTCGGGTGCGGCGACGACGGCCTCGAAGGCGCCGCCCTCGACCTCGGGCGCGCGCTGCAGCACCACGGGCTCGCGGCGCGTCTTGTTCAACAGCAGTTGCGTGACGTCGGGCCGCGAGTAGTGGCCGCTCGGGTCGGCGGCCGCCTTGGAGAGCGCGATCATTCCCAGGTCGATGTCGGCGATCACCAATCCTTCCTGGTCTTCGGCCAGCGGCGTGCCCAGCGGCGAACCGTCGGGCGCGTAGATGCGCGCGAAGCCGCCGCCCACGCGCAGCATCTGCTGCTTGCCGGCATCGGTGCACATCAAGTCGCTCATGGCCTGCGAAACCGTGGCGCACGGGGCCACGACGAAGCACTGGCCCTCGGCCGCATACACCTGGCTCGCGGCGTTGTTGACTTCGGGGCCGAGCGCATAGGCCGCGCCGCGATAGAGCGAAAAGCTGGGCCAGGCGCCGCAGTGGATCTGCTCGTTCTGCGCATACATCGCGTACTTGCTGAGCGGCTGCAGATGCTCCCAGCACGAGAGCGATCCGATGTTGCCGATAGGCGTCTCGACCACCGCCAGGTCGCAGCCGTCGCCTTCGCCGAACACGGTGCGCTCCACGTGCGTGGGCTTGAGCTTGCGGCGCGTCTGCACCGTGCGGCCCTGGTCGTCGATCAGCGCCTGCGCAATGTAGAGGCTGCCGGCGCCCTTTTCGCTGTAGCCGAGCGAAACCCAGATGTTGTGCTTGCGCGCGGCGTCCCTGATGCGGTCGAACTCGGCCGAGCCCACGACCAGCGCGTTGTCGTGGTAGCGCTGCACGAACTGCATGCCCCAGGCCGGCGAGTCGAGCCAGATCCACCAGGGGTAGCCGGGCACCCAGGTTTCGGGAAAGGCGATGAGCTTCACGCCCTGGCCGGCGGCCTGGGCCATGAGGTCGATGGTCTTGTCGATGGTGCCGTCGAGATCGAGGAACACGGGCGCTGCCTGCACGGCGGCGACGCGGAGCTTGGGGTGAACGGTGGCGGGCATGGCGGGGTCTCCAGAAGCGGGGTGATGAAAGAAACAACTTCGCACACCTCGCACCGGGTTTGCGCGGTGGCATGCGGGTTGCTTCAAGCGTAGATTCGCCGCCGCGAAACGCCTTGACCCGAACTTGCGGCGTTCTTGTTCCAGCGTTGCATGCCGACTTCCGAAGGAACCCCGATGACCCCGTTGCTCAGCACCGACGCCGTCCCGCGCGCCCAGCGGCTCGCCTACTGGACCGACATGATCTGCAACGTCTACGTGCAGCTCGGATGCGACCCGGTGCGCGAAGAAGGCGACACGGGCAATTTCGAGGGCAGCATCCGCCAGCACACGCTGCCGAGCCTGGACGTGTCGGTGGTCAGGTCGGGGCCGCAGAAGGTGATGCGCACGCCGGGCCACATCTCGCGTTCGAGCGACGATTGTTTTCTGGTCAGCATCCAGGCGCGCGGCCAGGGCGTGGTGCGGCAGGACGGTCGCGACGCCGTGCTGGCGGCAGGCGACTTTGCGCTGTACGACAGCACGCGGCCCTACCAGCTGCTGTTCGACGACAGCTTCGAGCAGATCGTGCTCAAGCTGCCGGGCGAACGCCTGCGCAGCGAACTCCACGACACCGAAGCGCTGACGGCCACCACCGTGTCGGGGCGCGAGGGCGCGGGGCACCTGCTGCTGGGCATGCTCCGCACGCTGCGCGAGGACATCGGCACCTTGCAGCCGGCCTCGGCCCTGGCAGTGGCCAACGGCGTGCAGAGCATTCTTGTCGCCGGGCTGCAGACGCTGCCCGCGGCGCGCTCACCGGGCCTGAGCAGCCTCACGACCTATCACCTGGCCCGCGTGAAGCGGCGCATCGACGAACAGCTGGCGGACCCTTCGCTTTCGGTGGGAAGCCTCGCGCAGCAGCTGGGCGTCTCGGCGAGCCACATCCACCGCGTCTTCAAGAGCGAGCCGCTCACGCCTTCGCAGTACATCTGGGAGCGCCGGCTCGAGGCCTGCAGCCGCGATCTGCTCGAGCCGCGCCTGGCCGGCCGGCCCGTGGCCGACATCGCCTACGGCCGCGGCTTCAGCGATGCGGCGCATTTCAGCCGCGCGTTCCGCGAGCGCTTCGGCTGCTCGCCGCGCGAGTGGCGGCAGCAGCGCGTGCAATAGAAGGGGATGAGAGTTTGCGGCCTGCTTACTGCACCAGCAGCACCGAGGTGTCGGTCTCGGAGATCACCTTGGTGGCCACCGATCCCATCAGCGCGCGGCCCAGGATGCCGTGGCCATGGGTGCCGAGCACGATCAGCTGCGCATGCGCGGCGGCCGCCGACTTGAGGATTTCCTCGGCCGCATGGCCATGGCGCTTGTCGATCGTGTAGTTGCTCACGCCGTTCTCCGTCAGCAATGTCGCCACGGGGTCGAGCACCTTGGCGTTTTCCTCGGCGTAGTAGTCGGTGATCACCTCCTTGCTGAGGTGGCGCGCCACGTGGCCAGAGATGCCGGTGCAGACATGCACGATGACCAGCTCATGGCCCTCCACGAACATGGCGCGGTTGGCAAGCAGGTAGTTGAGCGCCTTTTGCGTATAGGCGCTACCGTCGACGGCGATGAGGATTTTCATGAGCCCGTTATACGACCGGGGCCCGGGCATCGCAATGGGTCTCACCCCAGAGCCGAGGGGCTTTCAATACGCTGCTCTCAGCCTTGCAGGCCCTTCCAGAGCATGTAGGCCGCCAGCAGATACAGGATGCTCGCAAAGACGCGCTTGAGCTTCTTCACCGGCAGGTTGTGCGCCGCCTTCGCACCCAGGGGCGCGGTGAGCACGCTGCACACCGCGATGACCGCGAGCGCGGGCAGCCAGATGTAGCCGAACGCGCCGGCCGGAAGGCCCTGCACCGACTGTCCGCTCACCACGTAGCCCAGCACGTTGGCCACCGCGATCGGAAAGCCGAGCGCGGCGCTGGTCGCCACGGCGTTGTGGATGGAGATGTTGCACCAGGTCATGAACGGCACGCTGACGAAGCCGCCGCCCGCGCCGACCAGGCCCGAGATGAAACCGATGGCGCCGCCCGCCGACAGCTGCCCCGCGGTGCCCGGCATCTGGCGCGTGGGCTTGGGCTTGCGGTCGAGGAACATCTGTGTGGCCGAGAAGCCCACGAACAGCGCGAAGACGATGGCGAGCACCGTGCCCTTGAGCAGCGCGAACACGCCCAGGCTGCCCAGCAAGCTGCCGATGACGATGCCGGGCGCCAGGCGCCGCACGATATCCCAGCGCACCGCGCCGCGCTTGTGATGCGCACGCACGCTGGATACCGAGGTGAAGATGATCGTGGCCATCGAGGTGGCGATCGCCATCTTCACGGCAAGATCGGAGGCCACCCCGCGGTGCCCCATGATGATCGTGATGAACGGCACCATGAGCATGCCGCCGCCGATGCCCAGCAGCCCCGCCAGGAAACCGGTCCCCAGGCCGAGTGCGGCCAGTTCGGCGATCAGGAGGGGGTCGAGCAGGGAAGTCACGCAGCGGAGCCTTGAAAAAAAGCAACGGCCCCGTGCAGCGCATGCAGGGGCCGTATGAACGGAAAAAGGTGTCTGCAAGTGGGCGCCGAACCCGCATCCTGAACCAGGGTTCAGGTGGGCGAGGGCAGCAAGACTTCGGGTTCATCTGACGCGAGATGATCACACCCGTCAAGCGATGTACCAAGCCCGGCTCCGGAGAGCATTGGAACAAGGAAATATTAAGCCCGACGCGCACCGCAGACAGTTCGGATTTTACGCCCCGGACGGGCCGGATGCTTCCGCTCAGAGTAAATGGTCATCGCCCGCGAGGGCTTGATCGAGTTTTTGAATGAGTTGGGCGGCCCTGGCATCGGCGTCGCCGGCGTCTGCCGCGGGCGATGCGGCCACGGGAGCCGGCGCGGCCGCAGCGGCCGCTTGCTGGGCCGCCAGGTCGAAAGCCAGGTTCAGCGAAGCGAGCACCGCGATGCGGTCGCGCGCCTTCACCTTGCCCGCATCGCGGATCTTGCACATGGCCGAGTCCACGCGCTCGACGGCTTCGCGCAGCTGCGCCTCGCCGCCTTCGGGACAGCCGAGCAGATAGCTCTGGCCCATGATCTGAACTTCAATCTGCTTCATGCGGGGGAATCTTGGGAAGGTGGTTCGGCCGGCAGCCGCTCGAGCAGCGCATCGAGGCGCGTGCGGGCCGCGGCCAGCCGCGACTTCAGCGCGTCGCGCTCGCGCGTGAGCGCTTCGACCTGCTCCTGCAGCAGCGCATTGGTGCGCTGCACCTCTTCATGACGCACGAGCAGGCGTTCCACACGCTCGGCGATCTGGTCGATGGGGCTAGAGGCGGGCATGGTTGGCGATTGTAGTTTCCCCGGCGGACGCCAGGCGGCGCAACTTTTGGCTTACTGCGTTGGCGCAGGCCCTAAAATCCTGCGCGTTGGTGCCTGCGGCGTGGTTCACACGTCGCGGTTCAACGGGAAGCAGGAGTGAACGCCCCCCGGAAACGGAACAAGGCCGAAGCCGCCTGCGCTGCCCCCGCAACGGTCAAGCAGTCGACGCCGCAAGCGTCAACCTCATCCATCAAGCCACTGGGTGCCCTGAAACAGGCGCCTGGGAAGGCGGTGAGGTCGCACTGCCAGCCCGGATACCGGCCAACGAGGCGGCTGCCGCATGCGCGATCGATTTTCGATTCGGCGCGCAAGGCAGCCATTGCGTCCAAGCGCCGGCGGGGAAGCCGGCAACGGGCATAGACGTTCGTTCGCTCCATTCATGACTTCCAGTGGCTCCCTCTCTCTCGGCCGTGCGCCTGCACGCCGCCGCCTTGCTTGCCTGCCGCTCGCGCTGGCATCCGCTTTCGGCGGCATGGCCCTGCTTCAACTGCCGGCCGTCGCACATGCGCAGCAGGGTGCGCCGGCACTCGGCGAAACCGTGGTCACCGCCAACCGCACGCCGCAGCCGCTGTCGGACCTGGTGGGCGACGTGTCCGTGGTCGACCGCCAGACCATCGAGCGCAGCGGCGCGGTCGGCGTGGCCGACGTGCTGGCGCGCCTGCCGGGCATCGAGATCACGCGCAACGGCAGCGTGGGCAACACCACCAGCCTGTACATCCGCGGCGCCGAGACGCGCTTCACGGCCGTCTATATCGACGGCGTGCGCGTCGATTCGCAATCGACCGGCGGCGCCGGCTGGGAAAGCATTCCGCTCTCGCAGATCGACCGCATCGAAGTGCTGCGCGGCCCGGCCGCCGCGGTGTACGGCTCCGATGCGGTGGGCGGCGTGATCCAGCTCTTCACGAAACGCGGCGAAGAGGGCGTGGCGCCCTACGCGGGCATCGGCTTCGGGAGCCATGGCCTGCGCAAGGCGGAGGCGGGCGTGAGCGGCAAGTCGGGCGCCTTCGACTACTCGCTGGGCGTTGCGCACGAGGAAAGCCGGGGCTTCAACGTGCTGCCGATGGACAAGCGCACACCCTCGAAGGACGGCTTCACCAGCCCCGACCGCGACGGCTATCGCAGCAACGCCGGCAATCTGCGGCTGGGCTACCAGCTCACGCCGAACCAGCGGCTGGAAGCCACACTGCTGTACAGCGACATGGAAGCCGGCTACGACCCGCCGGTGAGCTTCAGGACCCGGCCGCCGATCCTGTTCAAGAACGACATCTCGAACAACACGCTGCGCACGGCCGGGCTCTCGTGGTCGGCCAAGTGGAACGACATCTACAGCACGCGCGTGCAGGTCACCGATTCGCAGTCGGTCTACAAGACCCAGCCTTCGTTCTACCGCACCGAAACCAATCTGCGCGGCTACCTGTTTCAGAACGAGTTCCGCTTCGGCCCGCACTTGGTGACGGCCACGCTCGAGCGCCGCGAAGACGCGCTCGAGAATGCGCCCACCACCAGCAGCGGCCTGTTCTCGAGCAAGCGCTCGCAGGATGCGGTCTCGCTCGGCTACGGCTTCGTGCAGGGCGCGCATTCGCTTCAACTGCATGTGCGCCATGACAACGACAGCGAATTCGGCGGCAAGACCACCGGCAGCGCCGCCTACGGCTACGCGATCACGCCGCGGCTGCGCGCGACCGTCTCGGCCGGCACCGCCTTCCGCGCGCCCACGCTGTACCAGCGCTTCAGCGAATACGGCGTGGCCAGCCTCAAGCCCGAGTCGAGCCGCAACGTGGAGCTGGGCCTGCAGTACACCGACGGCGGCACGCATGCTGGCATCGTCGTCTACCAGAACCGCGTCGAGAACCTGATCGTGTTCGACGGCTCGGCCACCAACTGCCGTTCCGGCTTCGGCTGCTATGCCAGCACCGCTCGCGCCCGCTACCAGGGCGTGACGTTGTCGGGCGGCCACCGCATCGGCGACGTGACATTGCGCGCATCGCTCGACTTCCAGGACCCGCGCGACCTGGACACCGACCATCTGCTGGCACGCCGCGCGCGCCGCCACGGCACGCTCGGCGCCGACTGGCGCATTGCCGGCTGGACGCTGGGCGCCGAGCTGCAATCGTCGAGCAAGCGCTTCGACGATGCGGCCAACACCCGCAAGCTGGGCGGCTACACCGTGCTGAACCTCGTGGCCAGCACGCAGATCACGCGCGACATCGGCCTGGTGGCCCGCGTCGACAATGTGGGCGACAAGGACTACACGCTTGCACGCGGCTACGCCACCGGCGGCCGCAACGCTTACATCGGCCTGAAGTGGACACCGCAATAAGCCAGCCCCGCGCCAACAGCGAACCGATCGCTGCGCACACCTGCGCCGCCGTGCTGGTGGCGGCGCCGGCCTCGGGCCAGGGCAAGACCACCGTGGCGGCCGCGCTGGCGCGCCTGCATGCGCGGCAGGGTCGGCGCGTGCGGGTCTTCAAGTGCGGGCCCGACTTCCTCGACCCGTACTGGCTGGCGCTTGCCAGCGGCGCGCCGGTGCATTCGCTCGACCTCTGGATGACCGGCGAGGCCGACTGCCGCCGGCGGCTGCATGCGGCCGCGGCCGAGGCCGACCTGCTGATCGTCGAAGGCGTCATGGGCCTGTTCGACGGCAGCCCCAGCGCGGCGGACCTGGCCGAGCGCTTCGGCCTGCCGGTGCTGGCCGTGATTGATGCACAGGCCATGGCGGGCACCTTCGGCGCACTGGCCTACGGTTTGCAGAACTTCCGTCCCGCGCTGCCCTGGGCCGGCGTGCTGGCCAACCGCGTGGCGGGCGAGCGGCATGCCGGCATGCTGAAAGAGGCCTTGCGCGAACCGGCGCAATGGCTCGGCAGCCTGCCGCGCGGCCCCGGTTTCGAACTGCCCGAGCGGCACCTGGGGTTGGTCGCCGCGCATGAACTCGGCGACGCGACGGCGCGGCTTGATGCGGCTGCCGACGCGATGGCCGCCACGCTCCTCGGCCAACGGCTGCTTGCCGAATGGCCGCAAGTGCGTTTCGAAGCTGCGCTGGCCGAGCTGCCGGCGCACATCGATCCGCTATTGCAGGGGCGCACCATCGCGGTCGCGCGCGACGCGGCCTTTGCCTTCATCTATCCGGCCAACCTCGACGTGCTTGCGGCGCTCGGCGCGCGGGTCGTGTTCTTCTCTCCGCTCGCCGGCGATACGCTGCCCGCATGCGATGCGATCTGGCTGCCTGGCGGCTATCCCGAGCTGCATGCGAAGGCGCTCTCCAACTGCAGCCCGTTGCGCATCGCGCTGGCCGCGCATGCCGCCGCGGGCAAGCCGGTATGGGCCGAGTGCGGCGGCATGATGTCGCTGTTCGAGCACCTGGAAACGGCCGATGGCGCATCGCATGCGCTCTGGGGCTTGCTGCCGGGCCGGGTGGCGATGCACAAGCGGCTCGCGGGCCTTGGTCCTCAGCAGCTCAAGCTCGGCGCCCACACCTTGCGCGGCCACACCTTTCACTATTCGAGTTGCGAAACGCCGCTGGTGCCGGCGGCCTTCACCGGCAGGCCGGGCGTGGACGCCCGCGCGGGAGAGGCCTTCTATGTGCACGGCCCGGTGCGGGCAAGCTATTTTCATGCGTGGTTCGCGTCCAGCCCCGAAGCCACGGCCAGGCTGTTCGGTGCGATGCCGATCGAGCTCGAACGCGAAACCCCGGAGGCCGATGCGCATGCCCGTTGAACACGAATTCATCCTCGGTGGCCAGAAGAGCGGCAAGTCGCGCCGCGCCGAACAGCGCGCCGCCGAGTGGCTGGCCGAGACGCCTGCCATGCGGCGCGCCGTGCTGATTGCCACTGCGCAGGCGCATGACGACGAGATGCAGGAGCGCATCGTGCGCCACCAGGCCGACCGCGCCCGGCGCGTGCCCGCCATGCGGACCGTGGAAGAACCGGTCGAGCTGGCGCGCGCCATCGTCACGCAGAGTTCGCCCGACACGCTGGTGGTGGTCGACTGCCTCACGCTCTGGCTCACCAACCTGCTGATGCCGCTGCGCTCCGAGACCGCGCAGCCGGTCACGCGCACGCCGGCCGCGCATGCCGCGATGCTGCTCATGGCGCTGCGCGAAGCGCGCGGGCCCGTGGTGCTGGTGGGCAACGAGATCGGCCTGGGCGTGATTCCGCTCGGCCGCGAAACGCGCGCCTTCGTCGATGCGCTGGGCCGCATGAACCAGGACGTGGCAGCCGTTTGCGACCGCGTCACGCTGATGGCGGCCGGCTTGCCGTTGACCCTGAAGGCGCCTGCATGACAGCCCGCTGGATTCGATTTCTATCCGCGGCCTTCGGGCTTGGCTTCTTCGCGCTGGCCGCGCATGCCCTCGACGTGGTCGACGAGCGCGGCGTGACGGTGAGCCTGCCGCAGCCGCCGCAGCGCATCGTCACGCTGCTGCCGTCGCTGACCGAAGGCGTCTGCGCGCTCGGTGCGTGCTCCCGGCTGGTGGGCGTCGACAACTATTCCAACTCGCCCGACGCGGTGCGCGCCTTGCCGCAGCTGGGCGGTGGGCTCGACCCGAACGTCGAAGCCATCGTGGCGCTGCGGCCCGATGCGGTGCTGCTCGCCAAGTCCTCGCGCGTGACGCAGCGGCTCGAGGCGCTGGGTCTCAGGGTGCTGGTGCTCGAACCCAAGAGCCACGCCGATGTGCGGCGCGTGCTCGACAAGCTCGACCAGGTGCTCGGCACCCGCGAGGCGCCGAGCATCTGGCGCGCGATCGATGCGAGCGTGTCGGCCGCGGCGCAATCGCTGCCGGCCAGTGCAAGAGGCCAGCGCGTCTACTTCGAGGTCAACAGCGCGCCCTATGCGGCCGGCGAGTCGTCGTTCATCGGCGAGACGCTCGCGCGGCTGGGCATGAGGAACATCGTGCCGGCTTCGCTCGGGCCCTTTCCCAAGCTCAACCCCGAATACGTGGTGCGCGCCGATCCAGATCTCATCATGGTCAGCGTGCGCAGCGCGGCGGGCATGGAGCAGCGGCCGGGCTGGAGCGGCATCCGTGCGGTGCGCGAAGGGCGCATCTGCCGCTTCGACGCCGCGCAGTCGGACGTGCTCGTGCGTCCCGGGCCGCGCATGGACGAGGCCGCACGGCTGATGGCGCGCTGCATCGCGGAGAAGGCCGGCTGAGCCCGGGTGGACTTCATGCACACACGCCATCAGCGCCGCGTCTGGCTCTTCGGCATCGCCTTGCTGGTGCTGGGCGGTGCGCTGGCGGTGTTCGGCCTGGGCATCGGCAGCACCGGCTTCGAAAGCCTGCTCGCGGCGTGGCGCGATCCGGTCGCGCTGCGCATCGTCTGGGACATCCGGCTGCCGCGCACCCTCGGCGCCTGGCTCGCGGGCGCATTGCTCGGGCTCGCGGGCTCGGTGGCCCAGGGGCTGTTCCGCAATCCGCTGGCTGACCCTTATCTGCTGGGCAGTGCCTCGGGCGCTTCGCTCGGCGTGGCGGTGGCGCTGCTGCTGTTCGGCGGCTCGGCCGCCAGCACGCAATGGGCGATGCGCCTGGGGCTCACGGGCGCGGCCTTCGTGGGCGCGGTGCTCGCGGTAATGCTCACGCTGGTGCTCGCGCGCGGCGTGCAGCAGACGCTGCGTCTATTGCTCGCGGGCGTGATCGTCGGCGTGGTGCTCGGCGCCGCCAAGGACCTGATCACCATCGCCTCGGCCGACATCCTGCAGGCCATCCAGGGCTTCATCCTCGGCAGCACCGGGCTGGTCGGCTGGAGCGCATGCGCGGTGATGGCGGCGGTCGGCGCGGCGTGCCTGTTGCTGGGCTGGGCGCTCGCGCCGGTGCTCGACGGCCTTGCACTCGGCGAAGCGACCGCCCGCAGCCTCGGCCTGCCGCTGGGCGCGATGCGCGCCACGCTGGTGGTGGTGCTCGCACTGGCCACCGGCGCAGCGGTGGCGCAGACCGGGCTGATCGCCTTCGTGGGCCTGGCCGCGCCGCACCTCGTCCGCTCCGTGGTCAAGACCACGCACGCCGGTTTGATCGTGCTGTCGGCCGCAATGGGCGGCCTGCTGCTGATGGCGGCCGACCTGCTGGCGCGCTGGCTCATCGCGCCGCAGGAACTGCCCGTGGGCGTGCTCACGGCGGTGCTCGGCGGCAGCTACCTGCTGTGGCTGATGCACAGGCGCAGCGCGCGGGGCGGGGTGGCATGAACCAGGTTCCCGCAGTCGAAGCACGCGGGCTGAGCGCCACGCTCGGCAACACCGAGGTGCTGCACGGCATCGACCTGAAGCTCGGTGCGGCGCGCTGGACCAGCGTGGTCGGGCCGAACGGGGCGGGCAAGTCGACCCTGCTCAAGGCGCTCGCGGGCCTGCTCGCGCACCGCGGCGAAGTCTTTCTTTTCGGCGAGCCGTCGGCCAAGGTGCCGGGCCGCCTTCGCGCGCAGCGCCTGTCGTGGCTGGGCCAGAGCGGCGCGGCGGGCGAGGGCAGCGCCGACGACCTCATGGTCTACGACATCGCCATGCTCGGCCGCCTGCCGCACCAGCGCTGGCTCGCGGCGCCGAGCACGGCCGACCGCGCGGCGGTCGAGCGCGCATTGCGCGGCACCCAGGCCTGGGAGTGGCGCGAACGGCCGCTCGGCCAGCTCTCGGGCGGCGAGCGCCAGCGCGTGCTGCTGGCGCGCGCGCTCGCGGTCGAGGCCGAACTGCTGCTGATGGACGAGCCGCTCGCCAACCTCGACCCGCCGCACCAGGCCGACTGGATGCGGACCACGCGCGCCCTGGTGGCCGAGGGCCGCACCGTGGTCAGCGTGCTGCACGAACTGCCGATGGCGCTGGCCGCCGACGAGCTGGTGGTGATGAACCATGGCCGCGTGGTGCACCACGGCGGCAGCAGCGAACCGGCCACCCACGCCGCGCTCGAACAGGTGTTCGACCACCGCATCCGCGTGCACCGCGTGGCCGACCAGTGGATCGCGCTGCCGAACTGACGAACATCAACAAGGGCCCGCCTCATGCAAATCGAAACTCCCCCCAGCGAGAAGCCGTACGACAAGGCCGAAGGCGAACGCCGCGGCATCGTCATCGTCAACACCGGCGACGGCAAGGGCAAGAGCACCGCGGCCTTCGGCCTGGCGCTGCGCGCGCACGGCCGCGGCAAGGCGGTGAAGATCTACCAGTTCATGAAAGTGCCTTCGGCGCGCTTCGGCGAGCACCGCATGTTCGAGCAGATCGGCATTCCGATCGAGGGGCTGGGCGACGGCTTCAGCTGGAAGAGCCAGGACCTCGAACGCTCGGCCCAGCTCGCGCGCGACGGCTGGGAGAAAGCCGGGGCGGCCATTCTCTCGGGCGAGTTCTTCCTGGTGGTGCTCGACGAGATCACCTATCCGCTGATCTACGGCTGGCTGCCGCTCGAAGGCGTGCTCGAAACGCTGCGCACGCGGCCGAAGCACGTGCACGTGGTGCTCACGGGCCGGCGCTGCCCGCCCGAGATCGTCGAGCTGGCCGACACCGTGACCGAGATGGCCATGGTCAAGCACGCGTTCAAGGCCGGCATTCCGGCGCAGCGCGGCATCGAGGACTGATCGGGTGGCCGCCGCCGCCGCGCTGTGGCTCGCATTGGCCATCGACCGCTGGCTGGGCGAACCTGCTGCGCGCTGGCATCCCGTGGTGTGGATGGGGCGCTACCTCGGCTGGATCGGCTCCCGCATGGCGCCACGGCCGGCCGATGCGAAGCCGCGCGATCTGCCGCTGTTCCTGGCCGGGGCGCTGGCCTGGGGCGTGGGCGCGATGCTGGTTGGCGCGCTGGCGCTGGCATTGCAGGCAAGCGCCGCGCAATGGCTGCCTGGCTGGGCGGCGGCCCTGGTGCTGGCCCTTGCGCTGAAGCCGCTCTTCGCATGGCGCATGCTGCGCGCCGAAGTGCTTGCCGTGGAGGCGGCGCTGGCCATGTCGCTGAAAGCGGGCCGCGCGCAGCTCGCCCTGCTGGTGAGCCGCGACGTCTCGGCGCTCAGCGAGTGCGAGGTGCGCGAGAGCGCGATCGAGTCGCTGGCCGAGAACCTCAACGATTCGCTCGTGGCACCGCTGTTCTGGTTCGTGCTGCTGGGGCTGCCGGGCGCGGCGGTCTACCGCTTCGCCAACACGGCCGATGCGATGTGGGGCTACCGCGGCGAACGCAATGGCCGCGACTGGAGCTGGTTCGGCAAATGGGCCGCGCGCGCCGACGACCTGCTCTCGTGGCTGCCGGCACGGCTCACGGCGCTGCTGCTTGCACTTGCGGCATGGCGTTGGCCGCGAGACGTGGCGCGCGAGGCGCGCCGCACGCCGTCCCCCAACAGCGGCTGGCCGATGGCGGCGATGGCGCTGCTGCTCGGCGTGCGGCTTGCCAAGCCCGGCGTCTATGCCTTGAATGCCGAAGGGCGGTCCGCCGAGGCGGCCGATACGCAGCAGGCCGCGCGATGGGGCGGCAGGGCGGTGCTGGCAACGGCCGCTTGTGCATCATTGGCCATCTTCTTCGCGGCAACCCACGGGGCATGACACAGGAACAAACGACATCCACCGGCCTGCTGCATGGCGGCCCCGACGCCACCGGCACCGCCTGGCACGATTTCTCGACCAACGGCAATGCCACGGGCTCATGCCCCGTGGTGCTTGCCGCGCTGCGTGCGGCCGACGCGGCGCACTATCCGGACCCGGGCTACACGGCGCTGCGCCACGCCTTGGCAAAGTTTCACGGCGTGGCCGCCGAACGCATCGTGATCGCGGCCAGTGCGAGCGAATTCATTCACCGCATCAGCGCGGCCTTTGCACAGGGCGGCGGCCGGCAGGTCGTGCTGCCGGCGCACAGCTATGGCGACTACGAGCGCGCGGCGTCGGCCTGGGGCCTGCAGGTGCTGCGGCCGCCGGCGCTGCACGGCGAAGAGGTGCTGCGCTGGTGCTGCGAGCCTTCGAGCCCGCTGGGCCAGCCTGAGGCCGATCTCGCGCTGCACGCCGCGGCCGCCGGCGCCTGCGTGCTCGACCTGGCCTACGAAGCGCTGCGCCTCGAAGGCGCGGCATCGCTCGACGCGGCGCAGCGCAACCGCGTCTGGCAGCTGTGGACGCCCAACAAGGCCATGGGGCTGACGGGCATTCGCGCCGCCTATGCCATTGCGCCCGAAGGCAATGCCGCCTCGCCGCTCAAGCAGCGCCTCGAGCGGCTGGCCCCCTCATGGCCGGTGGGCGCGCACGGCGTGGCGCTGCTCGAGACCTGGATCGGCGACGCCGCGCAAGCCTGGCTCGCCCGAAGCCTGCGCACGCTGCGCGAATGGAAGGCGCAGCAGCGCGCCCTCTGCGAATCGATGGGATGGCAGTGCCTGCCGAGCGACGCCAACTTTTTCTGCGCGCGCACCGATGCGCCTTACCCGCGGCTGGCCGCCCGGCTGCGCACCGAAGGCATCAAGCTGCGAGACTGTGCATCATTCGGCCTGCCGGGCCATGTGCGGCTCGGCGTGCTGCCGCCGCAGAGCCAGCAGGCGCTCAAAGAGGCCTGGACGCGCGCCGCGGCTTCGACCGAACCTTGAAAGCCAGGACATCCGCATGCTCTACGCCATCACGACGCTCTTTCTTTGCCAACTGGCCGGCGAACTGCTCGTGCAGTGGCTGGGCCTGCCGATTCCAGGTCCGCTGATCGGCATGCTGCTGCTATTCATCGTGCTGCTCGTGCGCGGCGGCGTGCCCGAGGCGCTGAACGAGACCTCCGGCCATCTGCTGCGCAACCTCATGCTGCTGTTCATTCCCGCGGTGACCGGCGTCATGCTGCATTTCGAACGGGTAGGACGCGAATGGCTTCCGTTCCTTGCGGCCGGCATCGTGGGCGCGGCCTTCACCATGGCCGTGACCGCGCTCACCTTGCGCTGGATGATCCGCATTACCGGCAAGGATGCCGAATGAGCGCCGCGCCGGGCCGCCCCAAGCAAGCTCGCACCGCAGCGCGAAGCGCGGAGGTTCTCTAGCATGACCCCACCGGCAAAGCTGTCCGAGATCTGGGTCTTCCTGGCGCAGTCGCCGCTGCTGTGGCTGTCGCTCACGCTGCTGGCCTACCTGGGCGCGCTGTGGCTGCACAGGCGCAGCGGCGCCAACCCGGCGGTCAATCCGGTGCTGGTGTCGGTGGTCGTCATCGTGGGCGTGCTGCTCGTCACGCGCACGCCCTACGACACGTATTTCGAAGGCGCCAAGTTCGTGCACTTCCTGATCGGGCCGGCCACCGTGGCGCTGGCCGTGCCGCTGTATGGCCAGCTCGGGCGGCTGCGGCGGCTGTGGCTGCCGATCGGAGTGGCGCTGCTGGTGGGCTCGGCGGCGGCCATCGTGTCGACCATCGGCATTGCCTGGGCGCTGGGCGGATCGCAAGAGCTGCTGATGTCGCTCGCGCCCAAGTCGGCCACCATGCCGATCGCGATGGGCGTGGCCGAGAAGATCGGCGGGCTGCCATCGCTGGCCGCGGTGGCGGCCGCCGTGGCGGGTATCTCGGGCGCGATCATGGCCACGGGCCTGCTGAACCTGCTGCGCATCAAGGAGCCCGCGGTGCGCGGCTTTGCAGTGGGCATGGCGGCGCACGGCATCGGCACCGCGCGAGCCATTCAGGTGAACGAAACGGCGGGCGCCTTCTCCGCGCTGGCGCTGGGGCTGAACGGCATCGCGACGGCACTGCTGGTGCCGCTGCTGATCAGGCTCGCCGGCTTCTTCTGACGCAGAATGGCGCCTTCTCTTTTGGCTCTGGAGAGCAAGGCATGGCCCAGTACACCGCAGAAATCCTCTGGCAGCGTGGCGACCAGGACTTCCTCGGCAATAACTACAGCAGAAGGCATTCGCTGCGCTTCGATGGCGGCGCGGAAGTGCCGGGCTCCTCGTCGCCGCACGTGGTGCCGCTGCCGTTTTCCGATGCGGCGGCGGTCGACCCCGAAGAAGCCTTTGTCGCATCGCTGTCGAGCTGCCACATGCTGTGGTTCCTCACCATGGCGGTGAAGCGCAAGTTCATCGTTGACCGCTACTTCGACGCGGCGAGCGGCCTCATGGAAAAGAACGCCGAGGGCAAGCTCGCGATGACCGTGGTCACGCTGCGTCCCGAGGTCAGTTTCTCGGGCGAGAACCTGCCCACGCGCGAGCAGGTCGAGCACATGCACCACCGCGCGCACGAAGAGTGCTTCATCGCCAATTCGGTGAAGACCGAGGTGCGCTGCGAGCCGGTGTTCGTTCCGGCCGGTTGAGGAGCGTCAGGCGGACTTCAGCGCCGCTGCAGCCGCGGGTTCTTCGCGAACAGCTCCGCTGCCCAGTCCACAAAGGCCCGCACCTTCGCGCTCAGGTGGCGGTTGGGCGGATAGACCACGTGGATCGGCAACGGCTCGCGCTGCCAGTCGGGCAGCACCTCGATCAGCTCGCCGCTTGCAAGCAGCGGCTCGGCCATGAAGGTGATGCACTGCGAGATGCCGAAGCCGCCGAGCACCGCCGCCATGTGGGCGTTGCTCTCGTTGACCGACACGCGGTAGGGGCCGTTGAGCTCGATGTACTCGTCGCCCTTCCTGAACTCGTGCGGGTAGATGCGCCGCGTGCTGCCCGAGAAGTAGCTCACCACGTGGTGCCGCTTCTCGATGTCGTTCGGATGCTGCGGAATGCCGTAGCGCTTGACGTAGGCGGGCGACGCCACGGTCACGAAATGCAGCGTGCCGATGCGCCGGGCCACCAGCGACTGGTCGCTCAGTTCGCCGGCACGGATCACGCAGTCGACGTTGTCGCTGATGAGGTCGACCGTGCGGTCGCTCACGCCCAGGTCGACCTGGATCTCGGGGTAGCGGTCGCAGAAGGTGGCCAGCGCGGGCAGGATGATCTGCCGCGCCACCGAGGTGCCGACGTCGATGCGCAGCCGTCCCGTGGGATTGGCCTGCGCGTTGGTCATGCTCGCTTCGATGTCGTCGAAGTCGTTCAGCAAGCGCGCCGCGCGTTCGTAGTAGGCGGCGCCGTCCGGCGTGACGGTGACGCGCCGCGTGGTGCGGTTCAGCAGCTTCACCCGCAGGCGCGATTCCAGCGCCTGGATCTGCTTGGTGACCGTTCCCTTGGGCAGGGCGAGCGAGTCCGCGGCCCGGGTGAACGTGCCCGCTTCCACCACACGGACGAAGATCCGCATTGCCTGGATTTGATCCATTGATGACTGTTCCTGGGAGCCCGGCCATTGCCGAGAGGACGCGGATTCTCACACAAGGTGACAATCCCCGGCGTTTCCTGGATTGTTAGCTGTTTGGAAACAGAGTAGGGGCGGGTTGCCTGTTTAACGCCACACTGGCCGCCTTATATTTCGACTATCGCCAATCCTCCTGAGGTTGCCTCCATGTCACCCCGCCCATCGTCCCGCTCTGCCGAAGCCGCTGCTCTCGCCGCGGCGCAAGGCGTGGAAGCCGATCTTGCGATCGAGCTGCCCGGCCGCGAGCCCGTGGGCGCCCGGGTCTACGGGCTGCGCCCGCGCGGTGAGACGGTGCCGCTGGTGCTGCATTTCCATGGCGGCACCTTCATCTGCGGCAACCTGGACAACGGCCGCAACGTGGCCCGGCTGCTGGCCGGCGCGGGCGCGGTGGTGGTGTCGGTGGACTATCCGCTGGCGCCCGAGTCGCCGTTCCCCGAGCCCATCGAAGTGGGCTATGCCGCGCTCGAGTGGCTCTACAAGCAGCGCGTGAAGCTCGGCGGCAAGGGTGCCCAGGTGTACCTGGCCGGCGAAGAGGCCGGCGGCAACCTGGCCGCCGGGGTGGCGCTGATCGCCCGCGACCGGGCGCATCCGCCGCTGGCCGGGCAGATCCTGCTGTCGCCCATGCTCGACCCGTGCGCGGGCACGGCATCGCTGCGCAAGGCCACCAACGACTCGGCCGAATGCCGCTGGGCCACGGGCTGGGAAAAGTACCTGAGCTGCCCGTCGAACGCGATGCACCCGTATGCGGTGCCGAGCGGATCGCTGCGGCTGTCGGCCCTGGCACCCGCCCTGGTGCTGGTGGGGCCCGACGATGCGATGCGCGACGAGGCGATGACTTTTGCCGGGCGCCTGCGCGCGGCCGGCATCGACGTCACCAGCAGCGTGCTGCCTGGTGCCGCCAACTGGCCCAAGGCCCTGTACGACCCCGAGCCTTCGGGCTGCAAGACCTGCGAAGCCAGCGTGCAGCAGCACTTCCGCGAATTTTTCAGTGCCACCACGCCGCCCCCGGTAGCACCCAAGCCCAGCTAGGCGGGCCGGTCGCGGCAGCCCTGCTGACGACGCGACGCCGCCCCTCGGCCCACCGGTAACCCCGGTCATTTTCGAGTTCCGCCTCCTGGCGCCAAAAGCGCCGGGATGGCCTGTTGCATCCCAAGAAGTCATCGAGAAGGACGAACCATCATGTCGAACAACAAGCAAAACCTTTCTTCCGCCGCCCGCAAGGGCCTGTGGCCCGCCGTGACCGGCCTCACCGCACTGCTGGCGGTGGCCGCCGCGGTGCTCGGCATGCAAAGCTTCAAGGCCGAGGCCACGGCCCCGGCCGCGGCGCAGCAGGGCACGCCGGTGTCGGTGGCCACCGTGGCATCGAGCGAGATCAATGCCTGGGACGAGTTCTCGGGCCGGCTCGAGGCGGTGCAGCGCGTCGACGTGCGCTCCCGCGTGGCGGGCGCCGTGCAGTCGGTGCACTTCCGCGAAGGCGCACTGGTGAAGCAGGGTGACCTGCTGATCACCATCGACCCCGCGCCGTACGCGGCCGAAGTGGAGCGCGCCGAAGCGCAGGTGGCCTCGGCCCAGGCGCGCCAGGCCTTCAGCCGCAGCGAGCAGGAGCGCGCCAAGCGCCTGTGGGATCAGCAGGCCATCGCCCAGCGCGAATACGACGAGCGCGTGAACGCCGCCCGTGAAGCCGAGGCCAACCTGCGTGCCGCGCAAGCGTCGCTGCAGTCGGCGCGGCTGAACCTGGGCTACACCCAGGTGCGGGCGCCGGTGGCGGGGCGCATCGGCAAGCTCGAAGTGACGATGGGCAACCTGGTGGCCGCCGGCCCCGGCGCGCCGGTGCTGACCACGCTGGTGTCGGTGAGCCCGATCTATGCGAGCTTCGATGCCGACGAGCAGGTGATCACGCGGGCTCTGAAGGACCTGCCGAGCGGCGCCAGTGCCCGTGGCCAGATCGAGAGTATTCCCGTGCAGATGGGCACCGCCGGCCTCGAGGGCACGCCCTTCACCGGCAAGCTGCAGCTGATCGACAACCAGGTCGATGCGCGCAGCGGCACCGTGCGTGTGCGGGCCTCGTTCGACAACAAGGACGGCAGCCTCATTCCCGGCCAGTTCGCCCGCATCCGCATGGGCCAGGCGCGCAACGACTCCGCATTGCTGGTGAGCGAGCGCGCCATCGGCACCGACCAGAACAAGAAGTTCGTGATGGTGGTGGGCGAGGACAACAAGGCCACGTACCGCGAAGTGACGCTCGGCGCATCGATCAACGGGCTGCGCGTCGTGAGCAAGGGCCTGAAGGCCGGCGACCGCGTGGTGGTCAACGGCCTGCAGCACATCCGCCCCGGCGCGCTGGTGGTGCCGCAGAGCGTGACGATGGACGCCAAGGCCGACACCAAGCAACAACAACCGGAACGCGTCGCGGAAGCCGCGAAGTCCTGAACTCGGAGGGGAGCGCCCTGGCGCTCGCCGGAGAAACAACATGAATCTCTCTAAATTCTTCATCGACCGGCCGATCTTTGCCGGCGTGCTGTCGCTATTGATCCTGATAGCCGGCCTGATCGCGCTGCGCGGGCTGCCGATCTCTGAGTACCCGGAAGTCGCGCCGCCCTCGGTGGTGGTGCGCGCCCAGTACCCGGGCGCGAACCCGAAGGTGATCGCCGAAACCGTGGCCACGCCGCTCGAAGAGCAGATCAACGGCGTCGAAGGCATGCTCTACATGGGCAGCCAGGCCACCACCGATGGCGTGATGACGCTCACGGTCACCTTCCGCCTCGGCACCGATCCCGACAAGGCCCAGCAGCTGGTGCAGAACCGCGTCTCGCAAGCCGAGCCGCGCCTGCCGGAAGAAGTGCGCCGCCTCGGCATCACGACCGTCAAGAGCGCGCCCGACCTGACGATGGTGGTCCACCTCGTTTCGCCGAACAACCGCTACGACATCAACTACCTGCGCAACTACGCGGTGCTGAACGTCAAGGACCCGCTCGCGCGCATCGAAGGCGTGGGCCAGGTGCAGATCTTCGGTGGCGGCGACTACTCGATGCGCGTCTGGCTCGACCCGCAGAAGGTCGCGCAGCGCGGCCTCTCGGCCAGCGACGTGGTGGCTGCCATCCGCGGCCAGAACGTGCAGGCTGCGGCCGGCGTGGTCGGCGCTTCGCCGGGCCTGTCGGGCGTGGACATGCAGCTCTCGATCAATGCGCAAGGGCGCCTGCAGAGCGAGGAAGAGTTCGGCGACATCATCGTCAAGAGCGGCACCGACGGCGCCGTGACGCGCCTGCGCGACATCGGCCGCCTCGAGATGGGGGCTGCCGACTACTCGCTGCGTTCGCTGCTCAACAACGACCCGGCCGTCGGCATGGGCGTGTTCCAGGCACCGGGCTCCAACGCGCTCGACATCTCGTCCAACGTTCGCAAGACGATGGCCGAGCTCAACAAGAACATGCCCGAAGGCCTGGAATACCGCATTGCCTACGACCCGACGCAGTTCGTGCGCGCATCGATCGAATCGGTGATCCACACGCTGCTCGAAGCCATCCTGCTGGTGGTGCTGGTCGTGATCCTGTTCCTGCAGACCTGGCGCGCGTCGATCATTCCGCTGCTGGCCGTGCCGGTGTCGGTGATCGGCACCTTCGCGGTGCTGCACGTCCTCGGTTTCTCGATCAACGCGCTGAGCCTGTTCGGGCTGGTGCTGGCGATCGGCATCGTGGTGGACGACGCCATCGTGGTGGTGGAGAACGTCGAGCGCAACATCGAGGCGGGTTTGACGCCGCGCGAAGCCACTTACCGGGCGATGCGCGAAGTGTCCGGGCCCATCATCGCGATCGCGCTGGTGCTGGTGGCCGTGTTCGTGCCGCTGGCCTTCATCAGCGGCCTCACGGGCCAGTTCTACAAGCAGTTCGCGGTGACCATCGCGATCTCGACGGTGATCTCGGCGATCAACTCGCTCACGCTGTCGCCCGCGCTCGCCGCCTTGCTGCTGCGCGGCCATGACGAGCCCAAGGATGCACTGACGCGCGGCATGGACAAGGCCTTCGGCTGGCTGTTCCGCGGCTTCAACAAGCTCTTCAGCCGCGGCTCGGAAGCCTACAGCGGCGGCGTCAAGAGCGTGATCTCGCGCAAGACGCTGATGCTGGCGATCTACCTCGCGCTGATCGGCGTGACCTTCGGCCTGTTCAAGGCCGTGCCCAGCGGCTTCGTGCCGGCGCAGGACAAGCAGTACCTGATCGGCTTTGCCCAGCTGCCCGACGGCGCCACGCTCGACCGCACCGACGAAGTGATCCAGCGCATGGGCGAGATCATGAAGAAGAACCCGAACGTGGAAGACGCCATCGCCTTCCCGGGCCTGTCGATCAACGGCTTCACCAACAGCTCGAACTCGGGCATCGTGTTTGCCACGCTCAAGCCCTTCGACCAGCGCAAGCGCGCCGACCAGAGCGGCGGTGCGGTGGCCGGGCAGCTCAACGGCGCCTTCGCCAGCATCCAGGACGCGTTCATCGTGATGTTCCCGCCGCCGCCGGTGGCGGGCCTGGGCACCACGGGCGGCTTCAAGCTGCAGATCGAAGACCGCGCCTCGGTCGGCTACGACCAGATGGACGCGGCGGTGAAGGCCTTCATGGCCAAGGCCTATGCCGCGCCGGAGCTCGCGGGCATGTTCACGAGCTGGCAGGTCAACGTGCCGCAGCTCTATGCCGACATCGACCGCACCAAGGCGCGCCAGCTCGGCGTGCCGGTGACGGACATCTTCGACACCATGCAGATCTACCTCGGCAGCCTGTATGCGAACGACTTCAACAAGTTCGGCCGCACCTACAGCGTACGCGTGCAGGCCGATGCGCCGTACCGCGCCCGCGCCGAAGACGTGGGCATGCTGAAGGTGCGCTCGACCACGGGCGAGATGGTGCCGCTGTCGGCGCTGATGAAGGTCAATTCGACCTTCGGGCCGGAACGCGCCATGCGCTACAACGGCTACCTGGCGGCCGACATCAACGGCGGCCCGGCCCCGGGCTATTCGTCGGGCCAGGCGCAGGACGCGATCACCAAGATCGCGGCCGAGACGCTGCCCAAGGGCGTGAGCTTCGAGTGGACCGAGCTGACCTACCAGGAAATCCTGGCCGGCAACTCCGCCTTCCTGGTGTTCCCGCTGGCGATCCTGCTGGTGTTCCTGGTGCTGGCCGCGCAGTACGAGAGCCTGACGCTGCCGATCGCCATCATCCTGATCGTGCCGATGGGCATCCTGGCCGCGATGACGGGCGTATGGATATCGGGGGGTGACAACAACGTCTTCACGCAGATCGGCTTGATCGTGCTGGTGGGGCTGAGTGCGAAGAACGCGATCCTGATCGTGGAGTTTGCGCGGGAGCTCGAGTTTGCCGGCAGAACGCCCGTACAAGCCGCGATCGAAGCCAGCCGCCTGCGCCTGCGCCCGATCCTCATGACCTCGCTGGCCTTCGTGATGGGTGTGCTGCCCCTCGTGCTGTCGACCGGCGCGGGTTCGGAGATGCGCAAGGCCATGGGCGTGGCGGTGTTCGCCGGGATGATCGGCGTGACGGCCTTCGGCCTGTTCCTGACGCCGGTGTTCTATGTGCTGCTGCGCCGCCTGGCGGGTAACCGCGCGCTCAAGCTGCATGGCGAAGTGCCGCATGGCGAGGAGTTTGTCTCTGCGGGCCATCCGGTCGCCCCGGCACCCTCGTCGCACGGTGGTTCGGGTGGCGGCGGGCTGCACCCGGTGCCGGCCTCGCCGCGTCCTTCGCACGACTGATCGCATGGTCGATCAAGAAGAAAGTTCATCATCATGAAATTCGCATTTCAACCCTGGGCCCGTACTGCCTTGCTGCCGCTGGTGGCAGCCCTGGCGCTGGCCGGCTGCGCGACCGTGCCCTCCGGCGTGCCGGAGATCCAGACCACCGCCCAGTTCAAGGAGCAGGGCGCCGCCCCGCCCGCGGGCTGGACGCGTGCCGTGCCCTCCGAAGCGCAGGCGCGCGGCGCCTGGTGGCTGGCGTTCAACGACCCGGTGCTCGATGCGCTGGTCGAGAAGGCCGACGTCAACAACAACAACATCCAGGCCGCGGCGGCGCGGCTGGCCGAGGCCCGCGCCCTGGCGCGCAGCGCCAACGCCGACCGCATGCCGCAGATCGGCCTGGGCGCGGGCGCCAATCGCGGCGCCGGGCTCGACAAGGCCACGGCCAGCACCAGGCCGGCCACCATGACCAACATCGGCGCCACGTTCTCGTACGAGGTCGACCTGTTCGGCCGCCTCTCGGGCGCGAGCAACGCGGCCAAGCTCGATGCACAGAGCCGCGAGGCCCTGCTGCAGAGCACGCGCCTCGCGGTGCAGGCCGAGGTGGCCCAGACCTACCTGCAGCTGCGCGCACTCGACGCCGAGCGCGCGCTGGTGCGCGAACAGGTCGAGGCGTACCGTGACACGCTGCGCCTCTCGCAGCGCCGGCAGCAGGCCGGCGACATCGCCGAGCTCGACGTGGCGCGCGTGCAGACCGAGGTGTCGTCCACCGAGTCGGACGCGCTCGCGCTCGACCGGCAGCGCGCCCAGGTCGAGCATGCGCTGGCGGTGCTGGTGGGCGACTCGGCCTCGAGCTTCGGCCTGCGCACCGACGACTGGGCCACCGCGCTGCCGTCCGTGCCGCCCGGCGTGCCGGCCACGGTACTGACGCGCCGCCCGGACGTCTCGGCCGCGCAGAACGCGGTGCTGTCGGCACAGGCTCGCGTGGGCGTGGCGCAGGCGGCCTGGTTCCCGGACATCTCGCTGACCGGGGCCGCCGGCTACGCATCGCCCGAAATCGGCGACCTGTTCAAGTGGTCGGCCCGCTCGTGGGGCGTCGGTGCGCTGCTCTCGCTGCCGATCTTCGACGGCGGCCGGCGCGAAGCCGGCGTGCAGGGCGCCAATGCCCAGCTCGACGGCGCGCTCGCGAACTACCGCAACCAGGTGCTGGTGGCGTTCCAGGAGGTCGAAGACCAGCTGTCCGCCATCCGCATCCTGCAAGAGCAGTCGGTGGTGCAGGCACAGGCCGTCACTTCGGCGCAGCGCGCGACCAGCCTGTCGGACACGCGCTACCGCAACGGCTACATCAGCCAGCTCGACCTGCTCGATGCCCGCCGCAGCGAATTGCGCAACCGGCGCCAGGCGCTGCAGGTGAAGTCGGCGCAGTACCAGGCGGCCGTCGGGCTGATCCGCGCCATCGGCGGCGGATGGGAGGTGCCGGCGGCCACCGCAGGGGCGCAGCCCCAGGGCGGGGCAGGCGCGCTACAGACCGCGGCACGCTGAAAGAAACACCAAGGGGCGCAAGCCCCTTTTTCTTTGCCTCTTCGCGGCTGCCGCAAGAGGGCTGCGGCGACAACGGACAATAGCCGCATGACAACCCGATGCGTGATGGTTCTGGGCACGACCAGTGGCGCCGGCAAGAGCTGGCTGACCGCCGCGCTGTGCCGCTGGTATGCGCGCCAGGGCCTCAAGGTGGCGCCCTTCAAGGCGCAGAACATGAGCAACAACGCCCGCGTGGTCGACGGCGGCGAAATCGGCAGCGCCCAGTACTTCCAGGCACTGGCCGCGCGCGCCGTGCCCGACGTGCGCATGAACCCGCTGCTGCTCAAGCCCGAGCGCGACACCCACAGCCAGGTGGTGCTGATGGGGCAGGTGAGCGCGGAACTCACGGCCATGCCCTGGCGCGGGCGCAGCGAGCGCGTCTGGCCGCAGATTGCGCAGGCGCTCGACGCATTGCGTGCCGAGAACGACGTGGTGGTGATCGAAGGCGCCGGCTCGCCGGCCGAAATCAACCTGATGGCAAGCGACATCGTCAACCTGCGCGTGGCCCGCCACGCGAACGCCCGCTGCCTGCTGGTGACCGACATCGACCGCGGCGGCGCCTTCGCGCACCTGTACGGCACCTGGGCATTGATGCCTGAGAGCGACCGCGCGCTGCTGCGCGGCTTCGTGCTCAACAAGTTCCGCGGCGATGCCTCGCTGCTGGCGCCGGCACCGCAACAATTGCAGGCGCTGACCGGCATCGCGACCGTCGCGACGCTGCCGATGTGGCGGGAGCACGGCCTGCCTGAGGAAGACGGTGTGTTCGACGACCGGACCAGTTGGACCCCCACGCTCGGCACTGGCGTGTCCTCGTTGCCCCCCGAGGGGGCGCTCGCGCCTTGGGGCGGCCCGGCGGCGCTCGGTGCGAGCGGTGCCGTCACACGCACCGTGGCCGTCGTGGCCTACCCGCGCATCAGCAACCTCGACGAATTCCAGCCGCTCAAGAACGTGCCGGGCATCCGCCTGGTCTGGGCGCGCACGCCGGCGGAGCTGGCCGGCGCCGACTGGATCGTGCTGCCCGGCTCCAAGCACACCAGCGGCGATCTCGCATGGCTGCGCGCGCAGGGCCTGGACCGCGTCATCGCGGCGCACGCGGCCGCCGGCGGTGCCGTGCTGGGTGTCTGCGGCGGCTTGCAGATGCTGGGCGAGGCGCTGGTCGATCCGCACGGCATCGACGGCAATGCGCCCGGCCTGGGCCTGCTGCCGCTGGTGACGGTGTTCGAGCGCGAAAAGACCGTGCGCCACAGGGCGGCAGTCTTCGGCCAGTTGGGCGGTGCATGGGCTTCGCTCTCGAACGCGGCGGTGACGGGCTATGAGATCCATCACGGCCAGACCGCGATTCACCCCCAGATGGCGCAGGACGGCCGTGCCGTGATGCCCGAGGGCCTGGCCTGGCAGAACGCGCGTGGCAACGTGCTGGGCCTCTACCTGCATGGCCTGTTCGAGGACGCGGCCGCACTGCAGGCCCTCTTCGGCGCCGCGGCACCCACGCTCGACGCGACCTTCGACGGCCTGGCCGATTTCATAGACAACCACTTCGAGGCCGGCGTCCTGCAAGGCCTGATCGCATGACCGACAACAACCAGACCATTCCTTCCATCTCCGACATCCATGACGGCGCACTTGCGTCGCGCCTGCAGGCGGCGCTCGACAACAAGACCAAGCCGCTCGGCGCGCTCGGCCGTCTCGAGAGCCTGGCCTTGCGGATCGGCCTCGTCCTGGGCAGCGAAACGCCCGTGCTCGAAGCACCGCAAATGCTGGTGTGCGCGGCCGACCATGGCCTGGCGGCGCGCGGCGTGTCGGCCTTTCCGAGCGACGTGACCTGGCAGATGGTCGAGAACTTCCTGGTCGGCGGCGCGGCCGTCAGCGTGCTGGCGCGCCAGCACGGGCTGGCGCTCACCGTGGTCGACTGCGGCGTGCGGCGCGACTTCCAGGCCCGCCCGGGGCTGGTGTCGCGCCGGATCGCCGCCGGTACCGCCGATGCGTCGGCCGGGCCCGCCATGACCGCGGAGCAATGTGCGCAAGCCATCGTCAACGGGCGCGAGGTGGTGAGCGCGCTGCCGGGCAATGCCTTGCTGCTCGGCGAAATGGGCATCGGCAACAGCTCGGCCGCGGCGCTGCTGCTGGCGCGCCTTGCGGGGCTGGACATCGACGGCTGCACCGGCTCCGGCACCGGCCTCGACACCGCGGGGCTCGCGCGCAAGCGGCAGGTGCTGCGCGACGTGCTGGCGCTGCATGCGGCTGCGAGCGAGCCGCTCGATGCGCTCGCTGCGTTCGGCGGCTTCGAGATTGCCACGCTGGTCGGCGCGGTGCTGCAGGCGGCGCAGGAGCGGCGCGTGATCGTGGTCGATGGCTTCATCGCGAGCGCTGCGGTGCTCGTCGCGCAGGCGCTGCAGCCGCATGTGGCGCAGCGCTGCGTGGCCGCGCACAGTTCGGCGGAACCCGGGCATGCGCTGTTGCTGAAGCACCTCGGGCTCGAGCCCTTGCTGGACCTGGACCTGCGCCTTGGCGAGGGCTCGGGCGGCGCGCTGGCCTGGCCACTGCTCGAATCGGCTTGCCGCATCCTGCGCGAGATGGCCAGCTTCGAAGCCGCCGGCGTGTCGCGCAAGGACAGTTGAACCCATGAACGGTGTCCGCAACTATCTGCTGGCGCTGCAGTTCTTCACGCGCGTGCCGGTGACCGGCCGGCTCGCCGAGTGGATCGGCTTCAGCCCACAGATGCTGCGTGCAAGCGCGGCGCATTTTCCGGGTGTGGGCTGGCTCGTGGGCGGCGTGGGCGCGGCCGTTTTCGTGCTCGCGCTGCAGGGCTTGCCCGGCGTGGCCGGTGCACTGGCCGCGGCGCTGCTGAGCATGGCTGCAACGGTGCTGCTGACCGGCGCCTTTCATGAAGACGGGCTCGCCGATGTGGCCGACGGGCTGGGCGGTTCGGCCGACCGCAGCCGCGCGCTCGAGATCATGAAGGACTCGCGCATCGGTGCCTTCGGCGCCATTGCGCTGATGCTGGCGCTCGGGCTCAAGGCCGCGCTGCTCGCGTCGATGGCGGGGCAGGGCGCGCAGGCCGTGGCCGGCGCCATCGTGGGCGCGCATGTGCTGTCGCGGCTGGCGCCGCTCTTCCTGATCCGCTGGCTGCCCTACGTGGGCGATAGCGGCGCAAGCAAGGCCAAGCCCTTGGCCGATGCGATCGGCGGCGGTGCCTTGCTGGTCGGCGTGCTCTGGTCGGTGCCCGCTGCCCTGCTGATGCTGGCGACACAGGGCCCTGTACGAACGATGGCCATGGCGGTGGCATGCGCTCTGGCGGCGTTGGTCATGGCGCGCATGTTCCGGCGCCGGCTGCAGGGATTCACCGGCGACGGGCTCGGCGCGACGCAGCAGCTGTGCGAGCTTGCGATCTACCTGGCGCTGGCCTGGCAGGCATGAAGCTGTGGCTGGTGCGCCACGCGCAGACCGAGGCCGCACCGGGCCTTTGCTACGGCAGCGCGGACGTGGGCGTGCCGGCCGAGGCGACGCAGGCGGCGGCGCATGCGGTGGCTTCGCGCCTGCCCGCAGATCTTGCGCTGGCCCACTCGCCGCTCCGGCGCTGCGCCGAACTCGCGCAAGCCATCGGCAGGCTGCGTCCGGACCTTGCCACGCGCGTCGATCAGCGCCTCGCCGAGATGGATTTCGGCGCCTGGGAAGGCCGGCCCTGGTCGTCGATTGCGCGTGCCGAGTTCGAGGCGTGGACCTGCAATTTCGCTGAAGGGTGCCCGGGTGGGCATGGCGAAAGCACGGCCCGCTTCATGCAGCGCATTGGCGCGGCCTTCGACGACTGGCGCGCGTCGGGGCAGGATGCGGTGTGGGTCACGCATGCAGGCGTGATGCGGGCGGTGGAACTGCTGCACCGCGGCGTGCGGCGCGTCGACGATGCCGCGCAGTGGCCGTCGGCGCCCATTGACTATGGGGCGTGCCAGCTGATCGAATGCGGCTGATGCGCGGTGGCACCCGCCGCCGCGCGCCACTGTCCGCCAACGCGATGCCGACACCGCCCAAGAACGAACGCCTGTACCTGCGCCTCGACGACGACCCGTTGCACGGGCCGGAGGCCGGCATGCCTGCGGGGACGCTACGCGCCTTTCCGGTCGCCGAGCCGCTGCGGATGCACGTTGCGCACATTCTTCTCTACAGGGAAACGCTGCCCGAGGGCCGTGAGGTCCTGGAGCGCGTGCTGCCCGATGGGGCGGTGCGGCTGGTCTTCAATCTCGGCGATGCACCCTCGGCGGACGAGAGTGCAGGGCATGCGGTCGAGGCCATCGGCGCGTCGGCGGCGCCGGCCCTCGTGCGCCTGCGCCGGAAGATGGAAGGGCTGTCGGTGACCCTGCGCCCCGGTGCGGCTGCGGCGCTGCTGGGAAGACCGGCCAGCGAGGTCGCAGGCACCGCCGTGCACCTGGACGAGCTGTGGCGCGGCCGTGGCGCCGAACTGCTGGAGCGCATCGCGCTGCAGCCGGACGACGCGTCGCGCGTGTCGGTGCTGTGTGCGGCCCTGCAGCGCCGGCTGGCCGATGGCGACGGCGCCGTCCACGCGGCGGCGATGCGCGCGGCGCAGCTCATCGCCATGTCGGGCGGGCGGCGTCCGCTGCGCGAGGTGGCGCAGACCGTCGGCCTTGGCGAGCGGCGGCTGCAGCAGGTCTTTCGGCAACAGGTGGGGCTGTCGCCGCGGGCCTGGAGCCGGCTCGCGCGGCTGCATGCCTGCGTGCGCGCCTTGCGCCTGCAGCGCGAGCCCGCCTGGGCAAGCCTTGCGCTGGATGGCGGCTTCTATGACCAATCGCACCTCATCAACGAGTTCCAGGCGCTTTGCGGCCTTACGCCGACGGAGTTTCTGGGGCGGGCGGTTTCGGGTTCTTCCAAGACGGCGGATTGACGCGGCCTTACCGTCGTCGCCTCTCACTCGCAACGAAAGGACAGGACGATGCCATCTGAAAGCAGGGAGCGGCCGCTGAAGGGCCGCGTGGCCGTGGTGACCGGAGCGAGCCGCGGCGCCGGCCGCGGCATTGCGGCGGAACTGGGCGCCGCGGGCGCCATTGTGTACGTCACCGGGCGAAGCACGCGCGGGCAGCCGGCAAGAAGCTATGGCCAGCTGCTCGCGCTCTCGGAGCTCGAAGCCCTGCCGGGCAGCATCGACGAAACCGCCGACGAGGTCGCGCGCATGGGTGGACGAGGCATTGCGGTGCGCTGCGACCACACGCAGGAAGACGAGGTGAAGCAGCTCTTTGCGCAGGTGCAGCGCGAGCAAGGCCGTGTGGATCTGCTCGTGAACAATGCCTGGGGCGGCCACGAGACCTTCAACGGCGTGTTCGAGGCGCCGTTCTGGGAGCATCCGCTTTCCAACTGGGACTCGATGTTCGACCGCGGCGTGCGCAACCACCTGCTGGCCAGCCGCTTCGCCGCGCCGCTGATGGTGGCGCAAAAGAGCGGGCTGATCGTGACCACCACCTTCTGGGACCGCGGCAACTACCTGCGCGGGAACCTGTTCTACGACCTGGCCAAGTCGGCCATGACCCGGCTGGCCTTCGGCATGGCGCAGGAACTTCGCCCGCACGGCGTCGCTTCGCTCGCCGTGTCGCCGGGCTGGATGCGTACCGAGTTCGTGCTGGCCGGCCACAAGACCGACGAGGCGCACTGGCACGAGCGCCCGGCGCTGGCGCGAACCGAGTCGCCGCGCTATCTCGGCCGCGCGGTGGCCGCGCTCGCGGGCGATGCGCGGGTGCTGGAAAAAAGCGGCGGCGTGCACCGCGTGGCTGACCTGGCGTGCGAATACGGCTTCACCGACATCGATGGCCGGCAGGTCGAAGCGTTCGAGCTATAGCGGGAGTACGGTTTCAGGCTGACTTGGGCCGCGGCGTCTTCGGCTTGTAGTCGCAAAAGGGTGCCACCGCGCATTCCCAGCACTTCGGCGTGCGTGCCACGCAGATGTAGCGCCCGTGCAGGATGAGCCAGTGGTGCGCATGCAGCCGGAATTCGAACGGAACGCGTTTCTCCAGCTTGAGCTCCACTTCGAGCGGCGTCTTGCCCGGCGCAAGCCCGGTGCGGTTGCCGACGCGGAAGATGTGCGTATCGACCGCGATCGTCGCTTCGCCGAACGCCACGTTGAGCACCACGTTGGCGGTCTTGCGGCCGACGCCCGGCAGCGCCTCGAGCTCGGCGCGCGTGCGGGGCACTTCGCCGCCATGCTTCTCCACCAGGATGCGGCAGGTCTCGATCAGGTGTTTGGCCTTGCTGCGGTACAGCCCGATGGTCTTGATGTAGTCCTCCAGGCCCTCCACGCCCAGCCGGAGCATCGCCTGCGGCGTGTTCGCCACCGGAAACAGCTTGCGCGTGGCCTTGTTCACGCCCACGTCGGTCGCCTGCGCGGAGAGCAGCACGGCGGCCAGCAGTTCGAAGGGCGTGGCGTACTCGAGCTCGGTTTCGGGCGTGGGGTTGGCCGCCTGCAAAGTGGCGAAGAAGAGGGGGATGTTGTCTTTTTTCATGGGGTTCCGGGCAAGGCGCCCAATATATCGTCGGCGGCCCAAAGCCCACCGTGCGGCACGCCGCCGCACTTTCGCCACAATAGCGCCCAGAAAGTGAGACTTCCCATGCAATTCGCTTCCCGCCTCGACAACGTCGAAACCTCCGCCATCCGCGAACTCTTCAAGCTGCTGGGCAAGCCCGGCATCATCAGCTTCGCGGGCGGTTTCCCCGACAGCGCCATGTTCGACGTGGAGGGCCTGAAGGAGGCGAGCCAGAAGGCGCTGACCGAGGAGCCCGGCGGCGCGCTGCAGTACGGTGCCACCGAAGGCTACGAGCCGCTGCGCACGCAGTTGAGCGCCTTCATGAAGACCAAGGGCGTCGACGTCGACCCGAGCGGCCTGATCGTCACCACCGGCAGCCAGCAGGCGCTCGACCTGCTGGGCAAGACCATGATCTCGCCCGGCGACAAGGTGATCGTCGAAGGCCCGACCTTCCTGGCCACCATCCAGTGCTTTCGCCTGTACGGCGCGCAGCTCATCAGCGCGCCCATCGACGCCAACGGCGTGAAGACCGACGAGCTCGAGAAACTCATCGCCGAGCACAAGCCCAGGTTCGTCTACCTGATTCCCACCTTCGGCAACCCGAGCGGCGCCATGCTGAGCCTGGAGCGCCGCAAGAAGGTGCTCGAACTCGCGGTCAAGTACCAGACGCTGATCGTCGAGGACGACCCGTACGGCGACCTCTACTTCGGCGAAGCGCCGCCGCCTTCGATCCTGGCTTTAGCCAAGGACGTGCCGGGCAGCCGCGAACTGCTCGCGCATTGCGGCAGCCTGAGCAAGGTGCTGAGCCCGGGCCTGCGCATCGGCTGGATGATCGCCCCGGCCGAACTGCTGGCCAAGGCCACCATGTGCAAGCAGTTCAGCGACGCGCACACCAGCACCTTCTCGCAAGCCACGGCCGCGCAATACCTCAAGAGCGGCCGCATGCCGGCCACGCTGGCGCACGTGCGCGAGGTCTACGGCCAGCGCGCGCAGGCCATGGGGGCGGCGCTCAAGCGCGAACTGGGCGATGCGGTGAGCTTCACGCAGCCGCAGGGCGGCCTGTTCTTCTGGGCCCGCCTCACGGGGGCCAACGGCAAGCTGGCCGATGCCAGCGAGTTGGCCAAGCGCGCCATCGAGAAGCTCGTTGCCTTCGTGCCCGGGGCGCCGTTCTATGCCGAGAAGCCCGACCTGGCGACGCTGCGGCTGAGCTTTGCGACGGCCGATGTGGCCCGGATCGAAGAGGGCGTGAAGCGCCTGGGCCAGGCCCTGTAGGCCTTCGGTTCAGGGCGAGCGGTGCAGGCGGGGCGCCGCCAGCAGCGCCAGGTTGTCCGCAATGGCCGCATCCACGTTCGGATAGCGGCCTTTCATTTTCGATAGCGTCATGATCGTTTGCAGCGCCTTCAGGTCCTTGACCGAGGGTGCGACCTTGATCTGTGCGATGGCCGCCGATGCGTTGCCGCCGTTGACCAATGCCATCACCTTGCTTGCCCAGTCGTTTGCGCGCGCCATGTCTTCACCTGCTTTCGTTTGAACCACCGCCGACTGTACACAGGCCGCGGGTTAGGATCGACCATGAGAAAAACCTTTCAGCTTCAGGTCGAGGGCAAGCACCCCGACCGCCTCCTCGAAGCCATCAAGCACGAAATCCGCAAGTACATCAAGCGCGAGCGGCGCCGCGAATTGCCTGAAGGCAGCGACTTCTGGGACTTCGACTGCAGGTTCGGCGCCTCGGCGGAAACTGCCGAAGCCGTGCACCTGTCGGCCATCACCGGACTGATCGACGGCATCGTCAAGGACGCCGGCAAGCAGTTCTACGTCGAAATCCTGGCCAAGCCCGGCAAGCGCAAGCCGCGCGCGGCCGGCGAGCCGGCGCAAGAAGAACCGCCCGAAGAAATCTAGCCCGCCCTCAGAGCAGCGCCTGCGCGAGCCGCAGCCCGTGGCGCTGCTCCGCATCCTGCAGCGAACGTGCGATCGAGGGGTGCAGCCGCACCCCGTTCTTCGACTGCGCATCACGGCGCTTCAAGCCGCCTTCGCCCGGCAGCCGCACGGGCCTGGCCGGATCGATCGGCGTGTTGTTGCGGCACTGGGCCGCCACATGGTCCATCTGGCGCAGGAAAGCCTCCTTGCCGCCGAAGGCATGCAGATCGTGCAGCGTGACGTGCACCGTCGCGCCCCAGCCTTCGGGCGGGTCGGCCCGGCCATGGCCAGCGAGGCCGGCAGTCAAGGTCTCGACCAGCAGCGCCATGCCGTAGCCCTTGTGCCCGTGACTCAGTCCGCCCACCGGCAGCAGCGTGCCGGGTGGCTGGTCGAACAGCACCTGCGGGTTGTTCGACGGTTTGCCGGCGGCGTCGATCAGCCATTCCTCCGCAAAAGTTTCGCCGGCCGCGCGCTTGCGGTTGCTCATGCCGTTGGTGGTGATGGAGGCCGAGATGTCGACCATCACGCCGCCTTGCGAGAGCGGAAAGCCCATGGCCAGCGGATTCGGCGTGAACACCGCCTGCGTGCCGCCGAAGGGCGCGACGCTGGCGGTGTTGGGGTCGGAGCAGGCGAGCAGCATCAGCATGTCTTCCTCGAGCGCGCGCAGCATGTAGACGGCGAGGCAGGCGATGTGGTGGCTGCGGCGGATCACGAGCGAGGCGGTGCCGAGTTCGCGGGCGCGCGGAATCAGCAGGTCCATGCCCTGGTCCATGAGCCAGGGGCCGGGCAGGCGCTTGCCGTCCCAGAGCACCGCGGCGGGGCGGTCCGACAGCACTTCGGGCGCGCCGCCCGGCGTCATGCCGCCCGATTCGATTTCCTTCACATAGCCGGCCAGCAGTGCGAGGCCGTGCGTGTCGTGGCCCAGCAGGTCGCCTTCGACCAGGGTGCGGGCGACGCTATCGGCCATCGGGGCGGCGAGCCCGGCCTTCTGCAGCAGGGCACTGGCGTAATCCTTGAGCGCGTCGGCGCGGTAGAGGGGGGCGGTTGTGTCGGTCATTTCAGTACATCCAGCAGGCGGTCGAGCCCGCCTTCGTTGATGGCCACCATGGCCTGTTCGCGGACTTTCGGCTTCGCGTGGTAGGCCACCGAAAGACCGGCTTCGCCCATCATCGGCAGGTCGTTCGCGCCATCGCCCACGGCAATGGCTTCGTGCGGAGAAATGCCGAGGAGGGATGCAACCTCGAGCAGCGTGCGGCGTTTCTCGGCGCCGTCGCAGATGTCGCCCCAGCTCTGCTGCACCACCTGGCCGGTGAGCTTGCCGTTGGCCTCGTCGAGCAGGTTGGAGCGAGCGAAGTCGATGCCCAGGCGGTCCTTCACGCGGTTTGCGAAGAAGGTGAAGCCGCCCGACACCAGCAGCACCTTGAGCCCGGCCGCCTTGCAGGCCGCCACCAGTTCGGCGGCGCCCGGATTGAGCTTCAGCCGCTCGTCGTAGACCTGCTGCAGCGCCTCGACCGGCACGCCCTTCAGCAGCGCCACGCGCCGCCGCAGACTTTCCTTGAAGTCCTTGATCTCGCCGCGCATCGTGGCTTCGGTGATCGCGGCCACCTCGGCCTTCTTGCCGACGGCATCGGCGATCTCGTCGATGCATTCGATGTTGATCAGCGTCGAGTCCATGTCGAACGCGATCAGCTTGAAGTCGGCCAGCTTCAGCGGCGGCTTCAGGCGCTGGATGGCGAGGCCGGGAGAGATTTCTGTGATTGCGCTCATGCGGGGGCGGTTTCCTTGACGATGGGTTGTCCGAGGCTGCGCAGCACGTCGCGCACCATTTGCGCACGTTCCTTGGGCTCTTTCAGCTCGCGCTCGATGCGCAGCTTCTCGTTGCCCGCGAGCTTGATGTGCTTGTTCTTCTGGATCAGGTGAATGATGGCCATCGAGTCGACCGGCGGATCCTTCTTGAACGTGATGTGGATCACGCCCGGCGCTGCATCCACCTTCACCACGCCGTAGGGCCGTGCCAGCACGCGCAGCCGGTGCGTGTCGATCAGCGTCTGCGCCTGCGGAGGCAGCTTGCCGAAGCGGTCGACGATCTCCTCGAGCAAGGTGTCGATCTGCTCGGGCGTCTTTGCGGTGGCCAGCTTCTTGTAGAACGACAGGCGCAGGTGCACGTCGCCGCAGTAGTCGTCGGGCAGCAGGGCGGGGGCGTGCAGGTTGATCTCGGTGGTGACCGACAGCGGCGCCAGCAGGTCGGGCTCCTGCCCGGCCTTGAGCGCGCGCACGGCCTCGCTGAGCATCTCGTTGTAGAGCTGGAAGCCGATCTCCATCATGTTGCCGCTCTGGTTTTCGCCGAGCACCTCGCCCGTGCCGCGGATTTCCAGGTCGTGCATCGCAAGGTAGAAGCCCGAGCCCAGTTCCTCCATCTGCTGGATGGCGTCGAGCCGCTGCGCCGCCTGCTTGGTCAGGCCTTCGGTGTCCGGCACCATCAGGTAGGCATAGGCCTGGTGGTGCGAGCGCCCGACGCGCCCGCGCAACTGGTGCAGCTGCGCCAGGCCGAACTTGTCGGCGCGGCTCATCACGATGGTGTTGGCGGTCGGCACGTCGATGCCGGTCTCGATGATGGTCGAGCACAGCAGGAGGTTGTAGCGCTGCGCCACGAAGTCGCGCATCACGCGCTCCAGCTCGCGCTCGGGCATCTGGCCGTGGGCGACGGCGATGCGGGCCTCGGGAAGAATCTCCTCGAGCTTCTGGCGCCGGTTCTCGATGGTCTCGACCTCGTTGTGCAGGAAGTAGACCTGCCCGCCGCGCTTCAGTTCGCGCAGCACGGCTTCGCGGATCACTCCGGTGCCCTCGTTGCGCACGAAGGTCTTGATGGCGAGGCGCCGCTGCGGCGCGGTCGCGATCACGCTCAGGTCGCGCAGGCCCTCGAGCGCCATGCCCAGCGTGCGCGGAATCGGCGTGGCGGTGAGCGTGAGCACGTCGACCTCGGCGCGCATGGCCTTCATCGCCTCCTTGTGGCGCACGCCGAAGCGGTGCTCCTCGTCGATGATGAGCAGGCCCAGGTTCTTGAACTTGACCGATTGCGAGAGCAGCTTGTGCGTGCCGACCACGATGTCGACCGTGCCCTCGGCCAGCCCCTTGGCAGCCGTGTTGATTTCCTTGGTCGAGCGGAAGCGGCTCATTTCGGCCACCTTGACCGGCCACTTGGCGAAGCGGTCGACCAGCGTCTGGTAGTGCTGCTCGGCCAGCAGGGTGGTGGGCGCAAGGAACGCCACCTGCTTGCCGCCGGTGATCGCGATGAACGCGGCGCGCAGCGCCACTTCGGTCTTGCCGAAGCCCACGTCGCCGCAGACCAGGCGGTCCATCGGCTGCGGCGAGATCATGTCCTGCACCACGGCATGGATCGCGGCCTTCTGGTCGGCGGTTTCCTGAAAACCGAAATCGTTGGCGAATACTTCGTAGTCGGCGGCCGAATAGCGGAAGGCATGGCCCTGGCGCGCGGCGCGGCGGGCGTAGATGTTGAGCAGCTCGGCGGCCGAGTCGCGCACCTGCTCGGCGGCCTTGCGCTTGGCCTTTTCCCACTGGCCCGAGCCCAGCCTGTGCAGCGGGGCCTCGTCGGCGCTGACGCCGGTGTAGCGGCTGATCTGGTGCAGCTGCGAGACGGGCACGTAGAGCGTGGCCTTGTCGGCGTACTCCAGGTGCAGCATTTCCTGCAGCAGCGGCTTGCCTTCGGTATCGACCCCCTGGCCCAGGTCCATGTGGATCAGCCCGCGGTAGCGGCCGATGCCGTGCGCGGTGTGAACCACCGGGTCGCCGACGTTGAGCTCGGACAGGTCCTTGATCAGCGCCTCGACATCGCTGACCTGTTCCTGCTTCTTGTTGCGGCGGCGCGTGGTGGGCGCTGTGGCGAAGAGCTCGGTCTCGGTGACGAGGTCGATGCCCTGTTCGCGCCACGCGAAGCCCGAGGCCAGCGCAGCAGTGGCGATGCCGATCTTCTCGTCGGCGGACGCTTCGAACTCGGCCAGCGAATCGAAGGCCGGCGGGCTCACGCCGCTGGCGCGCAGGAAGTCGAGCAGGCTCTCGCGCCGGCCTTCGCTTTCGGCGATCAGCAGCACGCGGTGCGGCGTGGCCTTGATGTGGGCCTTGAGGCCGACCAATGGATCCTCGGCGCCGCGCACCACCGCGAAGGGTGGCAGCCTGTCGAACTCGGCGTAGGGCGTGTCGGTGGCGACGTCGCCTCGAATGGCCAGTTGGGCGTGCGGCTTGGCCCGCTGGTAGAACTGTTCGGCGCTCAGGAACAGCGCCTCGGGCGGCAGCGCCGGGCGTTCAGGGTCGCCGCGCACCAGGCGATAGCGCTCGTTGGTGTCCTGCCAGAAATGCTGGAACGCGGGTTCGAGCTCGCCGTGCAGCACCACTGTTGCGTCTGCGCCCAGGTAGTCGAACACCGTGGCCGTCTCGTCGAAGAACAGCGGCAGGTAGTACTCGATGCCGGCGGTGGCCACGCCGTTGCCCATGTCCTTGTAGATGCGGCTCTTGGTCGGGTCGCCTTCGAGCAGTTCGCGCCAGCGGCTGCGAAAGCGCGCGCGGGCATCGTCGTCCATCGGGAACTCGCGGCCCGGCAGCAGCCGCACTTCGGGCACCGGGTAGAGGCTGCGCTGGGTGTCGGGGTCGAAGGTGCGGATCGAGTCGATCTCGTCGTCGAACAGGTCGACGCGGAACGGCACCAGCGAGCCCATGGGAAACAGGTCGATCAGGCCGCCGCGCACCGCGTACTCGCCCGGGCTCACCACCTGCGTCACGTGGCTGTAGCCGGCCAGCGTGAGCTGCGCCTTGAGCTTGGATTCCTCGAGCTTCTGCTTGGCCTTGAAGTGGAAGGTGTATCCGGCCAGGAAGGCCGGCGGCGCGAGCCGGTAGAGCGCGGTGGTGGCGGGCACCAGCACCACGTCGGCTTCTTTCTGGCTGATGCGCCAGAGCGTGGCGAGTCGCTCGCTGATCAGGTCCTGGTGCGGGGAGAAGCTGTCGTAGGGCAGCGTTTCCCAGTCGGGGAACAGGGCGCAGCGCAGTTCGGGCGCGAAGAACGCTATTTCGTCGATCAGCCGCTGCGCGTCGTTGGCGTCGGCCGTGAACATCGCGGTGGCGCGGCCCGCGGCCTTCTCGCGCATGCCCAGCTGCGCCAGCAGCAGGGCATCGGCCGACAGAGGGGGACGCGGCAGCGTGAATCGCTTGCCCGCCGTGAGGTGGGGGAGGTCCATGGAACGCTTTGAAAATGCAGAACACCCCGCGCTGAGGGCGAGGGGTGTGTGAGACGGTCGATTCTAGAATGGCGGCCCTTTATCCGCTTGCCGGCCGACGGCCGTGCCGCACCCCATGTCTTCTTCCCGATTTTTCGTGCTGATTCCTTGTGCCGGTTTCGGCCACCGTGCAGGTGGTGTTCAGCCCAAGCAATACCAGCGGCTGGCGGGATCGTCCATGGTGGCTCACACGGTGGCTGCGTTCCGCGCGCTGGCGGGCCGCTTCGCGGGGCTGGCGGTGGTGGTGTCGCCGGACGACCGCGAGGTACAGGCGGCGCTGCCGCGCTTTCCGGCGGACAACGAATTCTTGCTGCGCGTGGGGGGCGTCACCCGCGCCGCCACGGTGCGCAACGGCCTCGCGGCGCTGCGGCAGAAGGGCGCCGGGGCGCACGACTGGGTGCTGGTGCACGACGCGGCACGCTGCCTGGTCACCTCGAGCCAGATCGAGGCGCTGATTGCGGCCTGCGAGCACGACGCCGTCGGCGGGCTGCTGGCGCAGCGGCTGGCCGACACGCTGAAGGCGTCCTCGGCCGACAGCCGCGTCTCCCAGACTCTTTCGCGGGCCGACAAGTGGCTGGCCCAGACGCCGCAGATGTTCCGCATCGGCATGCTGCTCGATGCGCTGGAGCGGGCGGGCGACGCGGTGACCGACGAAGCTGGCGCCATCGAGGCCATCGGCCTTTCCCCGTTGCTGGTGCCGGGCAGCGCGCAGAACTTCAAGGTGACCTTTCCCGAGGACTTCGCGCTGGCCGAGGCGGTGCTGCTCGGCCGCAGGAAAGCCATCACATGACGGCCGCGTTCAACATCCGCGTGGGCGAGGGCTGGGACGTTCACCAGCTGGTGGCGGGGCGCAAGCTCATCCTCGGCGGCGTGGAGGTTCCGCACACGACCGGCCTGCTGGGGCATTCGGACGCTGACGTGCTGCTGCATGCCATCACCGATGCATTGTTCGGCGCGGCGGGCCTGGGCGACATCGGCCGGCATTTTCCCGATACCGACGCACAGTTCCGCGGCGCCGATTCGGCGGTGCTGCTCGGCGAAGCGGCACGCCGCGTGCGCGCCGCGGGCTGGGAGATCGGCAATGTCGACAGCACGGTGATCGCGCAGGCGCCCAAGCTGGCACCGCACATCCCGGCCATGTGCCGGCGCATCGCCCAGGTGCTGGGCCTCGCGCCCGATCAGGTCAACGTGAAGGCCAAAACGGCCGAGAAGCTCGGCCCGGTCGGCGAAGGCCGCGCGATGGAAGCCCGCGCGGTGGTGCTGCTGCACCGCCAGGGCTGAATCAGGCCCGACGGCCCTGGGCTTCCGCCGGCCTCGGCTCGGGCATGGCGCGCGGCATGCGGATGTGCGCCGCGAGGCCGCGCCCCGGCGTGCTGGTGAGCGCAAAGGTTCCGCCCATGCGCTCGATGTTCTTTGCCACGATCGACAGACCGAGCCCGGCGCCAGCCGCGGAGGTGCGCGCCACGTCGCCGCGGAAGAAGGGCTTGGTCAGCTGCGAGAGCAGGGCGGGCTCGACGCCCGCGCCGTGGTCTCGCACCTTGATCAACACCGCGTCGTTGTTCGACTGCGCCTGGATCACCACATCGGCAATGCCGGTGGAGGGCGTCTTGCCGTAGCGCCGCGCGTTCTCCACCAGGTTGGAGATCACGCGTGTGAGCTCGACCTCGTCGCCCAGCACGCGCAGGTCGGGCGGCACGTCGACGCGGATGTTCATCTCTTCGTAGTCCTGCACGGCGTAGGTGCAGGCATCGACCACGTCGCGCAGCAGCACGGGCTTGGGGTCGACATGGTCGGGGCGCGCATAGTCGAGGAACTTGTCGATGATGGCGTCGAGCTGGGCGATGTCGGCCGCCATGTGGTCGCGCGCGTCCTCGTCGGACACGCTCATCTCGGTTTCGAGCCGCAGCCGCGCGAGCGGCGTGCGCAGGTCGTGCGAGATGCCGGCCAGCATGATGGCGCGGTCCTGCTCGATCTTGGCGAGCTGGTCGGCCATGCGGTTGAAGCCGATGTTGACCGCGCGGATCTCGTTGGTGCGGGCGCTCTCGTCGAGCCGGTGCGCTTCGTATTCGCCTTCGCGCACCTGCATGGTGGCGCGCGACAACTGCTTGAGCGGCAGGTTGATGAGCCGCGTGATCAGCGCCGCGCCGGCCAGGGACAGGGCCATGGCGGTGCTGAGCCAGACCAGCCAGGTGCGTCCGCCCACGCGGCTGAAGCGGGTCGGGTCGAGCAGCAGCCAGTAGGTGTCGCTCTCGATGGTGAAGCCGATCCACAGGCCCGGCTCGTCGTTGACGCGGCTGGCCACCGTGGTGCCTTCGCCGAGCTGGTCGATCAGCTCCTCGGTCACGCGCTGGTCGAGCGCGCCGCTTGTGTAGGGCTCGAAGCGGTCGTTGGGCTCGCGCGGCAGGATGCGCACGCCCTCTTGGTCGGCCAACGTCTTGATCAGCGACACCCGCGTGATCGCATCCGAATACACCAGCGCCGCGCGCGTGAGATTCACGAGCGAGGCGATCTGATGTGCGGTCTGGATGGCGCGCGGCTCGTATTCGAGCGAGCGGAAGGTCTGCAGCCAGGCGACCGTACAGCCGATCAGCAGCAGCGCGAGCAGGAAGAATGTGCGCCAGAAAAGGCTGAAGCCGAGCTTCAGGCCCGGTCGCCGGTCACGCTGGCCGCTGCCCTCCAGGGGGCTTGGCATGGTGACCTGCGCGCCGTCCTCCTGGGCTGGGCTGGGTCTGGCGGATTGCAGGCCGATGGCCACCTCAGGTTGTCGTTCAGGCCGTGCCGTCCGGCACGAACACGTAGCCCACGCCCCACACGGTCTGGATGTAGCGGGGCGCCGCCGCGTCGGCCTCGACCAGCTTGCGCAGGCGCGAGATCTGTACGTCGAGGCTGCGGTCGAAGGGTTCGAACTCGCGGCCGCGGGCCAGCTGGGCCAGCTTCTCGCGCGAGAGCGGCTGGCGCGGATGGCGCACCAGCGCCTTCAGCATCGCGAATTCGCCGGTGGTCAGGGAGAGTTCCTCGCCGTCCTTCTTGAGCGTGCGCGAACCCAGGTCGAAGGCAAAGGGCCCGAAGGTCACGGTCTCGTTCTCGGTGGAAGGGGCGCCGGGCGCTTCGAGCGGCGGACGGCGGCGCAGCACCGCGTGCACGCGCGCCAGCAGTTCGCGGGGGTTGAACGGCTTGCCCAGGTAGTCGTCCGCGCCGACCTCGAGGCCGACGATGCGGTCGACGTCCTCGCCCTTGGCGGTGAGCATGATGATTGGCGTGCGGTCGTTGGCGGCACGCAGGCGGCGGCAGACCGACAGGCCGTCTTCGCCGGGCATCATCAGGTCGAGCACGATCAGGTCGACCGTGTCGCGCAACAGGATGCGGTTGAGCGCCTTGCCGTCCTCGGCCACGATCACTTCGAAACCTTCCTGGGTCAGGTAGCGGCGAAGCAGGTCGCGGATGCGGGCGTCATCGTCGACGATCACGATCTTGTCAGTGCGGGCGGGAACTTGAGTCATTTCTACAACGTTGAATTTGTAACAGCGCCGATTCTGAAGGCGTTGAGCCCCCGTTGAGCCGGTTTTACTTATGGTTTGACACTAAGTTACAAAACTTGCGGTCGCTAGCTGTCTAGTCATCCGACGTTCGCCCGGCAGTGGCAAAGTCCGGCCAGCGTTACGACTTTTGTTCAATGAGAACCCTTCTTCCCGTCCTGCCGATCCTTGTTGCCTGCAGCTGCGGCCCTGCCTTGGCAAACGCCGGCGAGTTTCTCAGGGTCGGTGATTCGCGACGCAGCGAGGTACGTGAGGCGGTAGCGGCCCACCGTGCCGCGCAGCGCGACGAAATCCGGCGGGAGGAGGCCGTGGCCGGCAGGCGTCTCACGGCGGCCGAACTCTTCGAGCTGCGCCAGCAGGTGCGAAGGCAATGGACGCCGCCCGGCACACCCAACGTGCTGAATTCGGCAGAATCGCAACCGGCCGAGCGAATGGTGCCGGAGCCGATGTCGGCTGCGCGCGCCCTGACCTTGCCTCGCAGTCAGCGCCGCTGAAGCGGCAAGGGCTGCGCGCTCTCGCATTCTTGAATACACCAACCCAGGGAGTTAACTCGTCTTGAAAAAAATCAGTTTGATCGCGGCTTGCGTCGCACTGGCTGCGGCAGGCGCCGCAAGCACGGCCATGGCTCAGAACATGGTCCCGCCGCCGCAGAACGTGCTGCAGCTCACGGCCTCGGGCACGGTGGAAGTACAGCAGGACATGCTCAGCATGACGCTCACCACCACGCGCGACGCAGCCGATGCCGCCACGGTCCAGTCGCAGCTCAAGGCCGCGGTGGACGCGGCCCTGGTCGAGGCGAAGAAGAACGCCCAGCCCGGCCAGCTCGACGTGCGCACCGGCAATTTCAGCCTGTCGCCGCGCTATACCCGCGAGGGCAAGATCAACGGCTGGCAGGGCTCCGCCGAAATGGTGCTCGAGGGCCGCGACTTCCCGCGCATCACGCAGACCGCGGGGCGCATCACCACGCTCAACGTCGGCAATGTGGGCTTCGCGCTGAGCCGCGAGCAGCGCGCCAAAAGCGAGACCGAGGCCCAGACCATCGCCATCGAGAACTTCAAGCAGAAGGCCACCGAACTGGCCAAGGGCTTCGGCTTCGGTGGCTACACGCTGCGCGAAGTGTCGGTGAACGCGAACGACAGCGGTCCGATCCGGCCGCGCGTCATGGCGGCGGCGGCCAAATCCTATGCGGCCGATGCGCCGGTGCCGGTGGAAGCCGGGAAGACCAGCGTGGTCGTGAACGTCTCGGGATCGGTGCAGCTCAAGTAGCTTCTTCTACTGAGCGGTCCAGCCGCCGTCCATCTGCCAGGCTACCCCGCGCACCTGGTCGGCGGCCGGCGAGCACAGGAACACCGCAAGGCCGCCGAGCTGCTCGACCGTGGTGAACTGCAGCGAAGGCTGCTTTTCCCCCAGCAGTTCGTTCTGCGCCTGCGTGGCCGAGATGCCTTCGCGCGCCGCGCGGTCGTCGATCTGCTTTTGCACCAGTTGCGTCAGCACCCAGCCCGGGCAGATCGCATTGCTCGTGATGCCGGTGGTCGCGGTTTCGAGCGCCACCGACTTGGTGAAGCCCACGATGCCGTGCTTGGCTGCCACGTAGGCCGACTTCTGCGCCGAGGCCACCAGCCCATGGGCCGATGCGACATTGATGATGCGGCCCCAGTTGGCTTCGCGCATCGCGGGAATGGCGAGCCGGGTCGTGTGGAACGCGCTCGTGAGGTTGATTGCGATGATGGCGTCCCAGCGTTCCGGCGGAAAGTCCTCGACCTTTGCCACGTGCTGGATGCCGGCGTTGTTGACGAGGATGTCGATGCGGCCGAATTTGGACGCGGCGAACTTCATCATGTCCTCGATCTGGCCGGGCTGGCTCATGTCGGCGCCGTGATATTCAGCGCGCACGCCGAGCGCCTCGATCTGGGCCTTGGGGGTTTCGGCGTCGCCGAAGCCGTTGAGCACGATGTGCGCGCCCTGTTGCGCGAGCGCCTTGGCAATGGCAAGGCCAATGCCGCTGGTGGACCCCGTGACAAGCGCGGTTTTGCCTTTGAGCATGAAGATCAATCTCCGGATGAATTAGGATGCGACGAGACCATTATCCGCACCAGGACGACTTCGTTTTCATGACAGAACCGGCGCTTCATTACGTGGCGTGCGATGACGCCCAGGGCGGTCACCGCATGGCCTACTGGCAATGGGGCGACGCGCGCAGCGCGCGCGTGGTGGTCTGCGTGCACGGCCTCACGCGGCAGGGACGCGACTTCGACGTGCTTGCGCAGGCCCTCGTGGCACGCGCCGCCGGCGACGTGCGCGTGATCTGCCCCGACGTGGCGGGGCGTGGCCGAAGCGACTGGCTGCGCGATCCGGCCCTCTACCAGGTGCCGGTCTATGCGGCCGACATGCTGGCGCTCGTTGCGCAGCTGCACCGCGAACAACCGATCGATACGCTCGACTACCTGGGCACCAGCATGGGCGGGCTGATCGGCTTCGTGCTGGCGGGTCACAAGCAATTGCCGCTGGCCCGTCCGATACGTCGCTTCATCGTGAACGACGTGGGCCCGACGATCGAGACCGCGGCGCTGCAGCGCATCGGCGCCTACGTGGGGCAGGGCGGCCGCTACGAAAGCCGGCAGTCGGCGGCGGACGCCATGTGGGCGATCTCGACCAGCTTCGGCCCCCATACACCGGCCCAGTGGCTCTCGCTGTCGGAGCACATGGTGGTGCCCGCATCGCAGCGCACGGCCGATGGCGCCGGCAAGGTGGAGCCCAGTGAATCCCAGAGCAACGCAGCCGGCCCCTGGCTGCTTCACTACGATCCGGCCATCGCCGTTGCGCTGCGCGCCATCACGCCCGAGGCCGCGGCCCAGGGCGGCGCCGTGATGTGGAGCCTCTACGACGCCATCGATGCGCGCACGCTCGTGACGCGCGGCGCCCAGTCGGACCTGCTGTCGCGCGAAACGGCCCTGGCCATGACGCAGCGCGGGCCCCGCGCGGCGCTGATCGAGTTCGAGGGCGTGGGCCATGCGCCCACCTTCGTCGACCCCGGGCAGGTGGGCGCCGTCACCAACTTCCTGTTCGATTGAGGCCAACGTGAAGCGCGAGTCTTCGAGTCTTCAAACGGCGCACGCCTCCGATACGGCGGTGGTGGACTATCCCTTGTCCGCCGCCACGGCCGACCGCACGCCGGTGATGGAGAACATGCTCGCCCGTGCGCGCGCTTTCGCCGAGCCGCTGATCGCCGACGAAAAGCTCGACACCGGCGAGAACACGCTGGCGCATGCCGACGCCGTCGCGGCCATCGTCGCGAAGATGGGCGGCTCCGAGGCCATGCAGGCCGCGAGCTACCTGGTCTACGCCTGCCAGCATCTCAACCGCCCGCAGGAGGTCATTGCCAAGGTGTTCGGCGACAACTTCGCGGCGCTGGCGGTCGAAACCACCAAGCTCGTGCGCGTGCAGGAGCAGGCCCGCTCGGCTTCGCAGGGCCATCACCTGGCCGAAGGCGCGGCGGGCGCGCAGACCGAGAACGTGCGCAAGATGCTGCTCGCGTTCTCGCGCGACCTGCGCGTGGTCATGCTGCGCCTCGCATCGCGGCTGCAGACCCTGCGGCATGCCGCCGCCAGCAAGCAGCCGGCGCCCGAAAGCGTGGCGCGCGAATCGCTGCAGGTGTTTGCGCCGCTCGCCAACCGGCTCGGCATCTGGCAGGTGAAGTGGGAGATCGAAGACCTTTCGTTCCGCTTCCTGGAGCCCGAGACCTACAAGCTGATCGCGCGCCTGCTCGACGAGAAGCGGGTCGAGCGTGAAGGCCATGTCGAGCAGCTGCGCTCGCAGCTCGAAAGCGAGCTGCAGGCCGAAGGCGTGCGCGCCACGGTGCAGGGGCGGCCCAAGAACATCTACAGCATCGTCAAGAAGATGCGCGGCAAGTCGCTCGACTTCGCGCAGGTGTTCGACATCCTCGCGCTGCGCGTGGTGGTGCCCGACGTGAAGGACTGCTACGCGGCGCTGGCCTGGGTGCACTCGCACTTCCTGCCGATCGACGAAGAGTTCGACGACTACATCGCGCGGCCCAAGCCCAACGGCTACCAGTCGCTGCACACCGTGGTGCGCGAGATGGTCGATGGCAAGCCCGGCAAGCCGATCGAGATCCAGATCCGCACGGAAGAAATGCACGACCATGCCGAGCACGGCGTGGCGGCGCACTGGGCCTACAAGGAAGCGGGACACAAGGGCTATGCGGGCGTGTGGGCGAGCGGCGAATACGACGCGAAGATCGCCGTGCTGCGGCAACTGCTGGCATGGGAGCGTGACCTTTCGGGCGGCTCGCAGGGCCAGGGGCTCTTCGACGACCGCATCTATGTGCTCACGCCCGACGCGGCCATCGTCGAACTGCCGCAGGGCGCCACGCCGGTCGACTTTGCCTACACCGTGCACACCACCCTGGGCCACCGCTGCCGCGGAGCGCGCGTCGATGGGGCCATGGTGCCGCTCAACACGCCGCTGTCGAACGGCCAGACGGTCGAGATCATCGCAGCCAAGGAGGGCGGCCCCTCGCGCGACTGGCTCAACGCCGAGCTCGGCTACCTTGCAAGCCACCGCGCGCGCGCCAAGGTGCGCGCATGGTTCAACGCGCAGATCACGCACGAAACCGTGGCGCGCGGGCGCGAGGCGGTCGAGAGGCTGCTGCAGCGCGAAGGCAAGACCTCCACGCGGCTCGAGGACCTGGCTTCGCAGCTGGGCTTCAAGTCGGCGGACCATCTGTTCGAAGTGGTCGGCAAGGACGAGTTCTCGCTGCGCAATATCGAGGTGCTGCTGCGTCCGCCCGAGCCCGCGCCCAACCCCGACGACGGCGTGCAGATCAAGAAGCCGCGCGCGAGCGAGAAGTCTGGCAAGGGCGGTGTGCTGGTGGTGGGCGTGTCTTCGTTGATGACGCAGCTCGCCAAGTGCTGCAAGCCCGCGCCGCCCGACGCCATCCGCGGCTTTGTGACGCGCGGCCATGGCGTGAGCGTGCACCGCGTCGACTGCAGCAATTTCCGGATGATGGCCTCGCGCGACGGCGAGCGCGTGATCGATGTCGAATGGGGTGCCGCGAAGGGCGGCGAAGCGCCGGTCTATGCAGTCGACGTGGCCGTCGAAGCGACCGACCGCCAGGGCCTGCTGCGCGACATCTCCGATGTGTTCGCACGCGAGAAGATGAACGTGATCGGCGTGCAGACCCAATCGGTCAAGGGCACGGCATGGATGACTTTCACCGTGGAAATCTCCGATGCGGCGCGGCTCACGCAGGTGCTTGGCGTGGTGACGGCAGTTGCTGGCGTGCGATCTGCACGTCGGCGCTGAAAAGCGCGTTTTCTCCTGCTACAATAGCTGCTTCTCGGACACATCCTTAGGCGCGTAGCTCAGCTGGTTAGAGCACCACCTTGACATGGTGGGGGTCGTTGGTTCGAGTCCAATCGCGCCTACCAATTTCTGTTTCGACTTCCGGCCAACCACCGGGTCTGTCGAACAGAGCTTCCACCGGGTTCCCCGGTGTTTCAATCGTCCTTGCGGTGAAGCAGACAAAGACCATGGCCATGTTGTTGTGCTACCTTGGCCGCTCTGCAAACCTTTTCCAAATTTCTTGACAAGCGATCTGATGAATACGCGATCAACGCTGGTTGATCGGGCTCATGCCGACATGCGCCTGGCCGCATTGCTCCGGCAGGCTCCCATCGAATTTGCGCGCGCGGTCTATGGCATCAACGACCACGCAAGCGGCCGTACCGACACCATGGCGGCACGCGAAATAGCCCGCGCGATCCGGCAGGGCACGCCCGTCACGCAGGAGCGCGCCGAGCAGCGCTCGCGCGCCTACTTGCCCACCGCCGGCCAGGAGCACTGTCCGCGCTGCTGGGTGGTCTATGGCCACAAGAGTCCGCTGCGTTTCAGGGAAGCCGCCGAAGAACGCCCCGAGACCGCCACCTGCAGCGCCTGCGGCGCCGAATACGCAACAACGCTTGGTTGAAGCGGCGCAGGCACGGTCAGGGTAAACCTTGTCGCGATGCAGCAAAACCGCTACCTAGAATCATCGGATGACATGGGCATCCATGTGAAGGAGTCCGCAGTGCAGAGCAAGAAGTCCGGGGTCAAGCCGGTGCAACGTGTAATCAAGAAGTACCCCAACCGAAGGCTCTACGACACCGAGACATCCACGTACATCACGCTCACCGAGGTGAAGCAGCTGGTCATACAGAATGCCCAGTTCGTGGTGCGCGATGCCAAGACCGGCGACGACCTCACGCGCAGCATCCTGCTGCAGATCATCCTCGAGGAAGAAGCGGGCGGTGCGCCCATGTTCACCGAGCAGGTGCTGGCCAACATCATCCGTTTCTACGGACAGGCGATGCAGGGCTACATGGGCCCCTATCTAGAGAAGAACATCCAGGCCATGACCGAGGTGCAGGCCCAGCTTGCCGAAAAGGCCGAGGGCCTCACGCCCGAGATGTGGTCGCGCTTCATGACCATGCAGTCGCCCATGCTCCAGGGACTCATGGGCAACTACGTCGAGCAGTCCAAGAACGTGTTCCTGCAGATGCAAGAGCAGATGCAGAAAAATACCGAGCAGGTCCTGGGCGCATTCGGCATCAAACGCCCCTGAAATCCCGTCCCCGGCCGATAGCTGGGACAATAGGGGCATATATGAGTGAAGTTGCCTCCCCCGAACGCATGGCCACGCCGGCCGCCCCCAAGGTCGGCTTTGTGAGCCTGGGCTGCCCCAAGGCCCTGACCGATTCCGAACTGATCCTGACGCAGCTGAGCGCCGAGGGCTACCAGACCGCCAAGACCTTCGAGGGTGCGGATCTGGTGATCGTCAACACCTGCGGCTTCATCGACGACGCCGTGAAGGAAAGCCTGGACACCATCGGCGAGGCGCTGGCGGAAAACGGCCGCGTGATCGTCACGGGCTGCCTGGGCGCCAAGACCGGCGACCAGGGCGGCAACCTGGTGCGGCAAATGCACCCGAGCGTTCTGGCCGTGACCGGTCCGCACGCCACGCAGGAAGTGATGGACGCGGTCCATGCCAACCTGCCGAAGCCGCACGACCCCTTCGTCGACCTGGTTCCCAACACCTTCGGCATCGCGGGCCTCAAGCTCACGCCGCGGCACTATGCTTACCTGAAGATCAGCGAAGGCTGCAATCACCGCTGCACCTTCTGCATCATTCCCTCGATGCGCGGCGACCTGGTGTCGCGCCCGGTGGGCGATGTGCTCGGCGAGGCCAAGGCCCTGTTCGAAGGCGGCGTGAAAGAGCTGCTGGTGATCAGCCAGGACACCTCGGCCTATGGCGTGGACGTCAAGTACCGCACCGGCTTCTGGGACGGCAAGCCGGTCAAGACGCGCATGCTCGAACTGGTGCGCACGCTGGGCGAAATTGCCGAGCCCTATGGCGCCTGGGTCCGGCTGCACTATGTGTACCCGTATCCGAGCGTGGACGAAATCATTCCGCTGATGGCCAGTGGTCAGGTGCTGCCTTACCTCGACGTGCCGCTGCAGCACAGCCACCCCGACGTGCTCAAGCGCATGAAGCGGCCGGCCAGCGGCGAGAAGAATCTGGAGCGCCTGGCGCGGTGGCGCGAGGTCTGCCCCGAGCTGGTGATCCGCAGCACCTTCATCGCGGGCTTCCCTGGCGAAACCGAGCAGGAATTCGAGCATCTGCTCGACTTCATCCGCGAGGCGCAGATCGATCGTGCCGGGTGCTTTGCCTACAGCCCTGTAGCAGGTGCCACCGCCAACGACATCCCCGGCATGCTGCCGCCGGCGGAACGCGAAGCGCGCCGCGCCCGTTTCATGGAAGTGGCCGAAGCGGTGTCGATCGCCAAGCTGCGCCAGCGTGTCGGCGCGACCATGCAGGTGCTTGTGGACTCGGCGCCCGGCATGGGCCGCAAGGGCGGGGTGGGCCGCACCTATGCCGACGCCCCCGAGATCGACGGCACCGTGCGCCTGCTGCCGCCCGAGAAGATCAGCAAGACGCTCAAGGTGGGTGAATTCACCCGGGCCCGCATCGTGGGTGCCGAGGGCCACGACCTGATCGCGCTGCCGATCTGAACCGTCGTCATCCTGGCGGGAGCGAGAGAGCAGGGCGGCGATCGCCGACTTGCGAACCACGGGCTGAGCGACAGGCGAAAAAGTTGTACGCCTACAGACGCACGCAGCCTGGAGCTCGAACGTGGCGGCTTGTGTTCTCCAGGAGGTCCCATGTTCTTCCAGCTCTTTCAACCCGGATCCAGCCTTCATCTCAAAAGGGCTGCCACGCTGCTTCAGGAAGCCCAGATGGCGCGTATCGAGCACCAGGCTGCGGCGGAGCATCACGCGGCCCTGGCCAAGATGTATGCGGAGCGCGTGAAGCGCCTTTCCGGCGAGGTCTATCCGCTTCCCGCTCCCAGTGGCGAGGCAGCAGGCACGAAGACCGAGCAGGACAAGCCGGCGATCTATTCGATCGAGAGCAATCGCAGGCCCAAGTCGAACCTGCTGACATAGTTCAAGAAAAGGAAAAGCCCGCTGGATGCGGGCTTTTCAACGGGCATGGACAGGGCTGCAAGGGCCCGGCAGTTCTTCTTCTCAGTCATCCGAGCGAGAAACCACCAGGAGGCTCATGAACAACGCCCCGAGGAACATGCCGACTAACAAGGTAAATGCTGTAATCACAATGGTCTCCGCTAAATTTGATATTTTCAAATCAAACGTAACCTTGTGTACGCATTCAAGTTACTTTTTGAATCGTTTTTGATGTGAAAGTGTGACTTTTGCTACACCTTGGGAGCGAAAGTCGGGAGCGCATCGCTGCTCTTGGGCGGACGGCCCGGATACAGGTACCTGAAATACTCGCCCGACTTGCCGTACAGCTGCGCCGCGAGTTCCACGGGATCCTCTTCGCGGTGCTTTTCATAGAGCACGGGACCCCAGATGATGAATCCATCGATGCTCAGCGAGTGGGGTGCTGGCTCGATGGCCTTCCATGCATGCGCGAACTTTGAAATCCATGCCAGTGCTTCGGCCAGCGCATGGTTGCGAGCGGGGGAGGTGGTGGGTTCGGATGTCGACATGGCGGTTATCCTTCGTGAAAAGACTGTATAAATATACAGTAAAATTCACATGGGCAGGGATGCCGCCGCCGAGCCGAGGATCAATTTTGCGTGTTGAACCAGGCCCAGAGCGCGGCACCCAGGCCGATCCAGACTGCCAGGACGAGCACGGCACCGGCAATGCTTTGCGGCTTCGCTCCTTGTTCTTTCATCCACAGGTCGGCGCGCTGGCGGCATTCCTCGAGCACATCGGCCGGAATGAGCCGGATGTTCAGCCAGATCAGGCCGGGCAGCAGCAATGCGTCGTCGAGGTAGCCAAGAACGGGAATGAAATCCGGGATGAGGTCGATCGGGCTCAGCGCATAGGCGACGACGAATGCGGCGAGCAGCTTGGCGAACCAGGGCGTGCCCGGATGGCGATAGGCAAACCACAGGGTGACGGCATCGCGCTTGATGCGCGAGGCCCATTGCCTGATGCGTTGGAAAATGGCCATGCTCACACGCTGTCGAACCGGTGCATTGCTTCGCGTGTTAAGGTGCACCTCGGCTTCAAAGCCGTCGCAACCCCGCAGATCCGCCTGCGATCCCCTGCTGCGAGCCGAATGCCGCGCTCCTCAGGTTGGGTTTCGCGGTTCACCTCTACTGCCAACACGGTGTTATTGATTCGGTTGCTCTGCTTCTCGAGACTCTGCGCGATCATTCGTCGATGTACTGCGTCAGAATGGTGGGAAGCCGCTTCCCCACGAGCGGGTTGCTGCATCATTTCATGAGACGAAGCCCGTTCCATTTGTTCGAATCCGTGCCGCCGACAAGCGCTTCGCAGAATGTTCCATCCGAGGATCACGAAGCTGTGCGCGAACGCGGCACACAACCGTCGGTGTGGCCTGGCTTGGCCGCGATCGGCATCCGTGAGGGAGAGCATCCCTCGATCATGTTCCCAGGGAAAAGAAAAAACCCCTGTAAATCGATGATTCACAGGGGTTTCAGCTTGGTAGGGGTGGTGCCCAGAAGAGGACTCGAACCTCCACGATGTTACTCGCTAGTACCTGAAACTAGTGCGTCTACCAATTCCGCCATCTGGGCCCACATAGCTGCCGAAGCAGTTATGTTTTGAATTTCAGGAAAGAGAGAATCATATCAAAAATAATGGCCATTCCAGCGGTCTGCTGGATGAATTTGAAGGAACTGTTCAAGGGCATCGCGACGGACACGGTTTCGTGCAGCGCGACGACGGCGAAGCCGACATCTATCTGCCCCCGAACGAGATGCGTGCGGTGCTGCACAAGGACCGCGTCAAGGCGCGCGTGGTGCGGCAGGATCGGCGCGGACGTCCCGAGGGACGGGTGGTCGAAATCGTCGAGCGCCCCGAGCAGCCGATCATCGGCCGCCTGCTGCATGAAGGTGGCGTGTGGCTCGTTGCGCCCGAAGACAAGCGCTACGGACAGGACGTCCTGATCCCCAAGGGTGCCACCGGGCCCGCCAAGGTGGGGCAGGTGGTCGTGGTGCAGCTCACCGAGCCGCCGGCGCTGTTCGGCCAGCCGGTCGGGCGCGTGAAGGAAGTGCTGGGCGAGATCGACGATCCCGGCATGGAGATCGAGATCGCAGTGCGCAAGTACGGTGTGCCGCACGAGTTTTCCGAGGCCTGCCTGGCCGAAGCCAAGGCGTTGCCGGAGAAGGTTCGCCCCGCCGACAAGAAAGGGCGCATCGACCTGACCGACGTTCCGCTGGTCACCATCGACGGCGAGGACGCGCGCGACTTCGACGACGCCGTGTACTGCGAACCCGCCAAGGTCGGCCGCGGCAAGGGCTGGCGCTTGCTGGTGGCCATTGCCGACGTCAGCGCCTATGTGCAGACCGGCTCGGCCATCGACATCGATGCCTACGATCGCGCCACCAGCGTCTACTTTCCGCGCCGCGTGATTCCGATGCTTCCCGAGAAGCTCTCGAACGGCCTGTGTTCGCTGAACCCCGAGGTCGAACGCCTGTGCATGGTGTGCGACATGCTCGTGGCGGCCGATGGCGAGATCTACGCCTACCAGTTCTACCCGGCCGTGATGTTCAGCCATGCGCGCTTCACTTACACCGAAGTGGCCGCCATTCTTGGCAACACGCGCGGCCCCGAGGCCGCCAAGCGCAAGGACCGCGTCAAAGACCTGCTGAACCTGGCCGACGTCTACAAGGCGCTGCTCAAGCAGCGCGGCAAGCGCGGCGCGGTCGACTTCGAAACCACCGAGACGCAGATCATCTGCGACGACGCGGGCCGCATCGAGAAGATCGTGCCCCGCACGCGCAACGAGGCGCACCGCCTCATCGAAGAAGCCATGCTCGCGGCCAACGTGTGCAGCGCCGACTTCATCGCCGAAGGCAAGCACCCGGGCCTGTTCCGCGTGCACGAAGGCCCGACGCCCGAGAAGAAGGAAATCCTGCGCGGCTACCTGAAGGCCATGGGCGTGGGCTTGAGCATCACCGACGATCCGCGGCCCGGCGAATTCCAGGCGATTGCCGAAGCCACCAAGGAGCGCCCCGACGCGCAGCAGATCCACACCATGCTGCTGCGTTCGATGCAGCAGGCGATCTACACGCCCATCAACAGCGGCCATTTCGGCCTTGCGTACGAGGCCTACACGCACTTCACGAGCCCGATCCGGCGCTACCCCGACCTGCTGGTGCATCGCGTGATCAAGGCCATTCTCGGCAAGACGCGCTATCAGCTGCCGATGCTGCCAACGCCGGGCGAGGCGCATGCCAAGCTCGCCAAGCGGCTGGCCTCGCGCGTCAAGGCGCCGACCACCAAGCCGCAGAAAGCCACCGTCGCGCCGACCAAGGAAGTGCTGGCCTGGGAAGCGGCCGGCCTGCATTGCAGCGCCAACGAGCGCCGTGCCGACGAAGCCAGCCGCGACGTCGAAGCCTGGCTCAAGTGCAAGTACATGCGCGAGCACCTGGGCGAAGAGTACGGCGGCGTCGTCACGGCGGCCACGACCTTCGGCATCTTCGTGACGCTCGATGCGATGTACGTCGAGGGCCTGGTGCACATCACCGAACTCGGCGGCGAATACTTCAAGTTCGACGAGATGCGCCAGGAGTTGCGCGGCGAGCGCACCGGCATTCGCTACGCCATCGGCACCCGCGTGCGGGTGCAGGTGAGCCGCGTCGACCTGGACGGGCGCAAGATCGATTTCCGCCTCGTGCGCGAAGGCGAAGACCTCACCACGCGCGCCATGAAGGACAAGGGCGCAGCCCCGGCCGGCGTGCCGGTCAAGGCATCGGCCAAGCGCAGCTCGCGCCACAAGGCCGAAGCCGTGTCCGAGCAGCGCGTCGAGCGCAGCGCGACCGTCGCGGCGGCGGGCCCCCAGTCGGCAATGCAGGCTTTCAAGTCGGCCGTCAAGAAGGCTGCCAACAAGATGAAGGGCCGCAAGCCGCGGCGCGCATGATGCGCAACGCAGCACTGCATCCCGTCCATACAGACAAACCGAGAAGGAGACACCGAGCATGAGCGTGGAAAACAACAAGGGCCGCATCGCGATCGTCACGGGCGCCGGCACCGGCATCGGCCGCGCCGCAGCGCTGGCGCTGCTGGCCGATGGCTGGAGCGTGACCCTGGCGGGGCGCCGCCTCGAGCCGCTGGAACAGGTGGCGGAAGAGTCTGGCGCCGGTGCGCGTGCCTTCGCAGTGCCCACCGACGTGGCCAATGCGGAATCGGTGCAGGCGCTGTTCGCCGCCGCGGTGGAGCGCTTCGGCCGCGTCGACCTGCTGTTCAACAACGCCGGCGTGGGCAATCCGCCGGGTCCGTTCGAAGACTGGACGCCCGAGCAGTGGCGCGGCGTGGTCGACATCAACCTGAGCGGCATGTTCTTCTGCATCCAGCAGGCGTTCCGCACGATGAAGGCGCAGACGCCGCGCGGCGGCCGCATCATCAACAACGGCTCCATCTCGGCCACCGCGCCACGGCCCAATTCCGCGGCGTACACCGCGACCAAGCACGCGGTCGAGGGCCTCACCAAGACCGCTTCGCTCGATGGGCGCAAGTACGACATCGCGGTCGGCCAGATCGACGTGGGCAACGCCATGACGGAACTGGCCGCGCGCATGGCCAAGGGCGTGCCGCAAGCCAACGGCGAACTCGCGATCGAGCCGCTGATGGACGTGAAGATCGTGGGCCAGTCGGTGCTCTACATGGCGAACCTGCCGCTGGAAGCCAATGTGCTGTTCCATACGGTCATGGCGACGAAGATGCCCTTCGTCGGACGCGGCTAGAACTCGTCAGCAGGGCGCCTGCCGCGCCAGCGCGCTGGCCGTCAGCGGCGGCGCGCCGGCCGGCCAGGTGTCGGCGATGTGGCCGTGGCGCCAGACGGCTTCGCAGGCCGCTTCGAACGGCGGCCGCCGCGCCGCCAATACGGCGCCGATCATTCCCGCGAGCACGTCGCCCGTGCCGGCGGTTGCGAGCCTGGCGTTGCCGGTCAGGTTGACTGTCGGCGGCGTGCCGCCCTCGGCGATCACCGTTCCCGAACCCTTGAGCACGGCAACCACACCGAAGCGTGACGCGAGCTCGCGGGCGGCTGCGAGCCTGTCGGCCTGGATGTCGGCGGCCGCGCAATCCAGCAGGCGTGCGGCTTCGAGTGGGTGCGGAGTGATCACCGTCGGCCTGCCACGCCGCGCACGCGATGCCAACTGGGCCTGCAGCGCGCCGTCGACTGCGATGGCATTCAATGCATCGGCGTCGAGCACCAGCGCGGCCGCTGTCGCCAGTACGCGCGGCAGCACCGCACGGATGTCCGTGCCGCCGCCGCATCCGCAGACCGCCGTCATGCCCGAGAGATCGAGCGACCTGGCGTCTCGCAGCATCAGTTCGGGTTGGGCCGGGTCGACCGGGGCTGCGCTCGCGTCGAGCAGTCCGACGAACACGCGTCCCGCGCCCGCATGCAGCGCAGCGGATCCAGCCAGCAGCGCGGCGCCCGCCATGCCGGATGCGCCGCCGATCACCGCGACATCGCCATAGCTGCCCTTGTGCGAGGCGTGGCTGCGCTGGGCATCCGCCGGTGCTCCCGCCAGGCGCGCGGCCGGTGCTTCGCCGGTGCCGCTGCAGCCCAGTTCGTCGAACCAGATGGTGCCCGCCGCGTCGCGGCCCTGCGCCGTGAACAGGCCGGGCTTGAGGGTCAGGAAAGTCAGGCAGAAGCGGCGCGAAGCGACGGCCGCATGAGGCGCGGCGCTTGAAACACCAGTGTCGGCATTCAGCCCCGATGGCACGTCGACGCTGAGCACCGGAGCGGCCATCGCATGCATCCGCCGCAGCCAATCGGCCATGGCATTCGCGGGCGGCCGGCTCGATCCGATGCCGAGCAGCGCGTCGATCGCCAGCTCGCAACTCGCAGGCGGCTCCGGCGCGAAGATCACGCCGGCATCGCGGGCCCGCTGCAGCGAGGCGCCGGCATCCGGTGGCAGCCGGGTCTCATCGCCCGCGAAGGTGACGATCGGCAGGAAGCCGCGGTGCCGCAACTGCGCAGCAGCTTCGAATCCGTCGCCGCCGTTGTTGCCCGGTCCGCAGGCAATCCAGATCGTCCGCGCATGCGGCGCCAGCGCCATCGCGAGCCGCGCCACGGCCAGGCCTGCGCGCTGCATCAGCGCGTGAGGAGGCAGGGCGGCTGCCGCTTTCTGTTCGATGCGACGCGTTGCCGCGATGTCGAACAAGCCGCAGACGGTGGCGGGCGTGATGCGTTGCATGGGCCGATTCTGCCCGCCTGGCGCGTGCGCAGCCGCCGTTGTGCCTACTGGCCGAGCCGCTCGATGCCCAGGCCCTCGAGGTCGACGCCTGCGTCGCGGCCGCCGATCAGGTCGGCCACCACGCGTGCGCTGCCGCATGACAGCGCCCATCCGCTCGAACCATGGCCCAGATTGAGCCAGACGCCCGGCACCCCGCTGGCGCCGAGCACCGGGGGCCCGTCAGGCAGCATCGGGCGCGCGCCCTTCCATTGCTGCACACCCGATTGCAGCGTTGCCGCGCCCGGAAACCAGTCGTGCAGCACCTTGTAGAGCGTTTGCACGGCGGAGGGGTTCATGGTGCTCAGGGAGCCGCCGATCTCGGCGCTGCCGGCCACGCGCACGCGCTGGCCCAGGCGCGAGATCGCGACCTTGTAGCGTTCGTCCATCACGGCGCTGCGCGGCGCGTTGAGCGATTCGCGGATCGGTGCGCTGATCGAATGGCCGTACACCGGCGCCAATGGAATCCGCAGCCCGAGCGGCCGCAGCAGCGTCGCCGAGGCGAGGCCGGCGCACACCACAACCGCATCGAAGCGCAGCGGCGGCGAGCCGCTTGCGAGCGAGACGGAAGTGGGCTCCGCGCGGCTCAGCGGCGCGATGTCGCAATTGAAATGGAACTGGGCGCCGAGCGCCTCGGCTTCCCACTTGAGAAGCAGCGCGAACTGGCGGCAGTTGGCCACTTCGTCCTCGGGCAGGTGGATCGCACCCGCGAGCGCCGTGTCGGTGCTGAGGGCAGGCTCGATGCGGCGGGCCTCGTCTGCGTCGACCTCCCTGAAGACGCTGCCCGCCGCGCGCAGCACCTCGAGCCCCGGCTGGACCAGTTTTTTCTCGCGCTTGGAGCGCAGCAGAACGAGGTAGCCGTCGCTGCGCTCGTAGCTCAGTTCGCGCGCTTCGGTCACTTCGTGCAGCCGGGTGCGGCTGTAGAACGCCAGGCGCTGCATGCGGGCGCGGTTCGCCAGGTAGGTTTCGAGCTTGCAGGCCTTCTGCCAGCGCGACATCCAGCCGAGGTCGCGCGAACTCAGCGGCCAGCGCAGCTTGATGGCACCGTGCGGCGACAGCAGGGAGCGCAGCACCTTGGCGCGCATGCCCGGCGCCGCCCAGGGCGTGACATAGCCCGGCGCGACCACTCCCGCATTCGCAAAACTGGCTTCCTCGGCAGCGGCGCCGCGGCGCTCGAACACGGAAACTTCATGGCCGTCCGAAACCAGTTCCCAGGCGGTTGTGACGCCGATGATGCCGGCGCCCACGATCGCGATTTTCATTGAATTTTTGAGTAAGAAGAGATGGCCGGCGCCCGTCGATCGGTGCGTGAAGCTATTGTTTTTGCAGCGCTTGTTCCGCTTGCAGCGCAACCGCCAGAACGGCGTCGTCACGTAGTGCGGCATGCCACAGCATCAGGCCCACCGGCAGCTCGCCGGCGGCATGGCAGGGCAGCGAGATGGCGCAGCCGTCGAGCATGTTGACGATCGACGGGTTGCGCAGCAGCAGCGCATTGATGCGGAAGAATTCGTCGTCGCGCTCGGCACCCGGCGCAACGCTCGCGATGGCGGGCGCGGTGATCGGCACGGTGGGCGACAGCACCGCGTCGAAGGGCGACAGCGCTGCTTCGACGCGGGCGATCCAGGCCTGCCGGGCATGCACGAGATCGATGTATTCGTGCGCCTTCATGGCGGCGCCCTTGAGGATGCGCTGGGCCACGCGGGGGTCGTAGCCGGCGCCGCTGCGCTCGAGCAGCAGCCGGTGCCAGGCGTACGACTCGGCCGCCGAGAAACCGCCCGTGGCGTTGATGGCCTGCAGCTGCGCGAGTTCCGGCAGCTGGATCTCCTCGATCCGGGCGCCGGCGTCGCGCAGTGTTTGCAGTGCATTTTCGAAAGCCCGCGCCACCGCGGGCTCGATGCCGTCGAAGAACACGTTCTTCACCACGGCAAGCCGGTACGCCTCCAGGGTGGCCGCACCGGCGGTCACGCGGCGTGCCGCGAGAACCTCGTGCGCCGTGATGGCGTCGCGCACCGAGCGCGTCATGGCGCAGACGGTGTCGAGCGTAGTCGACAGCGGCAGGGCGCCTTGGGTCGGCACCAGCCGGGCGGTGCTCTTGAAGCCAACGATGCCGTTTAGCGCCGCGGGAATGCGGATCGAGCCGCCCGTGTCGGACCCCAGGCCGATGAAGGCCGCGCCGGTGGCGACCGAAACGGCGGCGCCGGAGGACGAGCCGCCCGGGATGCGCGGCATGGCGGCATCGCTCGCGTTGGCCGGCGTGCCGTGGTGCGGGTTGACGCCCACGCCGGAGAACGCGAATTCCGTCATGTTGGTGCGGCCCGTCAGCACGCCGCCCGCGGCGCGCAGCCGCGCCACGGCGACGGCATCGGCCTTGGCGGCCGGCGCGTGCGAGAGCACCACGGAGCCCGCCGGAGTCGGCTGCCCCTCGATGTCGAACAGGTCCTTGGCGGTGAATGCGAGTCCGGCGAGCCGGCTCTGCGGCACCGTGCCGGCGACCTGCCGGCGGGCTTCGTCGAAGAGCGTGCGGGTGAACACGTGGCGGCACGCGGGGGACTGGGCAATGCCGATGGCGCGCTCCAATTCGGTGCATGTATCGGTGCCACCTGCCAGAAGATTCAGACGGGTGGCGTGGAGATCGTTCATGGGTGGGCTGCGAGGGCGCGGACGGCTCGGTTCCGGGGTGGGGCAAGGAGAAAGGGCAGGGAGGGCCGTGCTATACTCTTTGGGTTTCGCTGAACATGTGACGGCTTTCGTCGCACCCAGCCAAACACATCCGCAAACCGGCCCAATCAAGGTGTTGTGATTCCATTCGAAGGAAGCACAAAACGGGCTGGATTTTAGACCCAACCTTTGGAGTAATTTTCAATGTCCACCACCATGCGCGAAATGCTGGAAGCCGGTGTCCACTTCGGTCACCAAACCCGCTTCTGGAACCCCAAGATGGCCCCGTACATCTTCGGCCATCGCAACAAGATTCACATCATCAACCTGGAAAAGTCGCTCCCGATGTTCCAGGATGCGATGAAGTACGCCAAGCAGCTCACCGCCAACCGCGGCACGATCCTGATGGTCGGCACCAAGCGCCAGGCCCGTGAAATCGTGGCTGCCGAAGCCCGCCGCGCCGGCGTGCCTTTCGTCGACACCCGCTGGCTCGGCGGCATGCTGACCAACTTCAAGACGGTCAAGACCTCGATCAAGCGCCTGAAGGACATGAAGGCCCAGCAGGAAGCCGGCCTCGACAGCCTGAGCAAGAAAGAGCAGCTCACCTTCACCCGTGAAATCGAGAAGCTCGAGAAGGACATCGGCGGCATCCAGGACATGACCGCGCTGCCCGACGCCATCTTCGTGATCGACGTGGGCTTCCACAAGATCGCCGTGGCCGAAGCCAAGAAGCTGGGCATTCCGCTGATCGGCGTGGTCGACTCCAACCACTCGCCCGAAGGCATCGACTACGTGATCCCGGGCAACGACGACTCGTCGAAGGCCGTCACGCTCTACGCTCGCGGCATCGCCGACGCGATCATCGAAGGCCGCAACAGCGCCACCGGTGACGTGGTCAAGGCCATTGCCGAAGGCAGCGATGAATTCGTCGAAGTCGAAGAGGGTGCCTCGGCCTGATCGAGTGCTCTCACGCGCCTGAAGAAGGGGCTTGGTGCCCCTTTTTTTTAATCTGATTTTTTGGACACGGAGATAGAACAATGGCTGCAATCACCGCAAGCATGGTCGGCGAACTGCGCGCAAAGACCGACGCGCCCATGATGGAATGCAAGAAGGCCCTGACTGAGGCCGACGGCAACATGGAAAAGGCCGAAGAGCTGCTGCGCATCAAGCTCGGCAACAAGGCTGGCAAGGCCTCGGGCCGCATTACCGCCGAAGGCGTGGTCACGGCGTTCGTCGATGGCGCTGCCGGCGGCATGATCGAGATCAACTGCGAAACCGACTTCGTCACCAAGAACGACAGCTTCCTGGCCATGGCCAACGCTGCCGCGATGCTGGTCGCCAAGCACAACCCCGCGGACATCGCCGCGCTCGGCGCGCTGCCCTATGAGCAGGACGGCTTCGGTCCCACGCTCGAAGACGTGCGCAAGGGCCTGATCGGCAAGATCGGCGAGAACATGAGCTTCCGCCGCTTCAAGCACTTTGCCGGCAACGGCAAGCTGGCTTCGTACCTGCACGGCACGCGCATCGGCGTGATGGTCGAGTTCGAAGGCGACGACACCTCGGCCAAGGACGTGGCAATGCACATCGCCGCCATGAAGCCGGTTGCCATCTCGGCCGCCGACGTGCCAGCCGACCTGATCGAAAAAGAGCGTGCCGTGGCCGCTGGCAAGGCCGAGGAAGACCGCAAGACGGCCGAAGCCGAAGGCAAGAAGCCGCAGCCTGCCGACATCGTTGCCAAGCGCATCGAAGGCGGCGTGCAGAAGTACCTCAAGGAAGTCTCGCTGCACAACCAGCCGTTCGTGAAGAACGACAAGCAGACCGTCGAGCAGATGCTCAAGGCCGCCAGCACCAGCATCAAGGGCTTCACGCTCTACGTGGTCGGCGAAGGCATCGAAAAGAAGGTCGACGACTTCGCCGCCGAAGTTGCAGCCCAGGTGGCTGCCGCCAAGGCCGCCGCGTAAAAACTGTTACGCCCCAAAGCGACGGTGCACCCGTGTGTGCCGCCGCTTTTTCACCGCCTCGTTCTACACTCGCCCCCGCCAACCCAAGTAAGGAAATTGCCCATGTCTGATCCCCGTCCAGCCCACAAGCGAATCTTGTTGAAGCTGTCGGGCGAGGCATTGATGGGAGACGATGCCTTTGGTATTAACCGCGCCACCATCGTCCGCATGGTCGAAGAAGTGGCGGAAGTGGTGAACATGGGTGTGGAAGTCGCCGTCGTGATCGGCGGCGGCAACATCTTCCGCGGCGTCGCGGGAGGCTCGGTCGGCATGGACCGCGCGACGGCCGACTACATGGGCATGCTGGCCACCGTCATGAATTCGCTGGCCCTGGCCGATGCCATGAACAAGCAGGGGCTGGTGGCGCGCGTCATGTCCGCCATTGCCATCGAGCAGGTGGTCGAGCCCTACGTGCGGCCCAAGGCGCTGCAGTACCTCGAGGAGGGCAAGGTCGTGGTGTTTGCCGCGGGCACCGGCAATCCGTTCTTCACCACCGACACGGCTGCCGCGCTGCGCGGTGCCGAGATCGGCGCCGAGCTGGTGCTCAAGGCCACCAAGGTCGACGGCGTCTATTCCGCCGATCCGAAGACCCATCCCGATGCAACGCGCTATTCGTCGCTCACTTTCGACGAGGCTATCGCGCAGAATCTCGGCATCATGGACGCCACGGCCTTCGCGCTGTGCCGCGACCAGAAGCTGCCGATCAAGGTGTTCTCGATCTTCAAGAACGGCGCGCTCAAGCGCGTCGTCATGGGCGAGGACGAAGGCACGCTGGTGCATGCCTGAGGAGTAATTTGAGATGACGACCCCCACCATTGCAGAAATCCGCAGCGCGACCGACGCCAAGATGAACCAGTCGCTTGCTGCGTTCCAGAACAACCTCACCAAGATCCGTACCGGCCGCGCCAACTCCGCGTTGCTCGACTCGATCCACGTCGAGTACTACGGCTCGCAGGTTCCGCTGAGCCAGGTGGCGAACGTGTCGGTGCTCGACTCGCGCACGATCAGCGTCCAGCCCTGGGAAAAGGGCATGGGCGCCAAGATCGAGAAAGCCATCCGCGAAAGCGACCTGGGCCTGAACCCGGCCTCGATGGGCGACCTGATCCGCGTGCCGCTTCCCGCGATGAGCGAGGAGCGCCGCAAGGAAATGACCAAGCTGGTCCGCAACGAAGGCGAAAGCGCCAAGATCGCCACGCGCAACCTGCGCCGCGATGCGAACGAGTCGGTCAAGAAGCTGGTGAAGGAAAAGCTCGCCTCCGAAGACGACCAGAAGCGCGCCGAAGCCGAGATCCAGAAGGTCACGGACCGCCACATCGCGGAAATCGACCGCCTGGTCGCGGCCAAGGAAGCGGAGATCATGGCCGTTTGAGGCTGCGCATGGCCTCGTCTTCGCTGCAGATTCCCCACCACATTGCCATCGTCATGGATGGCAACGGACGCTGGGCCACGCGGCGATTCCTGCCTCGCGTGGCAGGACACAAGCAGGGCGTCGAGTCGCTCAGGCGCTGCGTCAAGGCGTGTGTCGACCGCGGCGTGGGCATTCTCACGGTCTTCGCTTTTTCGTCGGAGAACTGGAACCGTCCACCCGAAGAAGTTTCGGGCCTCATGGAAATCATGGTGGGCGCACTCGCGCGCGAAGTGCCCAAGCTGAGCCGGGACGGCGTACAACTGCATTTCGTCGGCGAGCGCGCCGGGCTCTCCAAGAAAATGGTGCAAGGCCTGGTCGACGCCGAGACCGCCACCGCGCAGAACACCAAGCTGGTCCTGAACGTGTGCTTCAACTACGGCGGCCGCTGGGACATTGCCCGCGCCGCGGCCAAGCTGGCCGAGCAGGGCGAGGCGCTCACCGAAGCGAATCTCGACCGCGCGATGGCCCTCGCGCACGTGCCCGACCCCGACCTTCTCATCCGCACCGGCGGCGAGCAGCGGCTGTCGAACTTCCTGCTGTGGCAAAGCGCCTACGCGGAGCTTTTCTTCAGCGACAAGCTCTGGCCCGAGTTCGACCAGGCCGAACTCGATGCGGGAATTGCCGCATTTCAGGCGCGCGAGCGCCGCTTCGGCAAGACCTCGGCGCAAGTCACGGCCGGCAGCGGCTCCGCACCCGATCGCCAGCTGGCCTGAGGGCTTCACGGCCCGCCCCTCCAGCCGCCCAGCCGCATGCTCAAACAACGCATCCTTACGGCCATCGTCCTGTTGGCGATCCTGCTGCCGGCGCTCTTCTACCCGTCGCACGTTCCCTTCGCCTGCGTGATGCTGGTGCTGATCGGCGCCGGCGCATGGGAGTGGGGCCGCCTCAACGGCTATGGCCAGCGGCTGTCGGTCTTCCTCGGCGTGGAAACCGTGGCGCTGTGTGCGCTCTCCTGGTGGCTCGGGCTGCTCGATCGGTCGCTGCTGCTCATGTGGCTGCTGGCCGGTGCGGCCTGGGTACTCGGCGGTGCCGCGCTGCTGCGGGTGGCCGTGCCGGGCTGGCCCCGTATTCCCCGCGGGCTGCGGCTGGTCGGCGGGTTGCTGGCACTCTGGGTGGCGTGGCTCGCGGCCGTGCAGGCACGCATGGTCGGCATCAACTTTTTGCTTTCGATCCTCGTGCTCGTCTGGGTGGCGGACGTCTTCGCGTATTTCGCGGGCCGCGCCTTCGGCCTCAAGTTCACGCGCAGCAAGCTCGCGCCCGCCATCAGTCCCGGCAAGAGCTGGGAAGGCGTATGGGGCGGCATGGCGGGCGTCGTGGTGCTGGCTTTTGCGTGGGTGTGGGCCGACAGGGCTGCCGGCGCGACGGTGGCCAGCCTCTACACACGGCTGTACGAGCGCGGCTGGTGGCTGCTGCTGGTCGGGGTGCTGTTTCTCGCCGCCATCAGCGTCGTTGGCGACCTGGTCGAATCGCTGATCAAGCGCAGTGCCGGCGCCAAGGACAGCAGCAGCCTGCTGCCGGGCCACGGCGGCGTGCTCGACCGCGTGGATGCCCTCTTGCCGGCACTTCCCATTGCAATGATGCTGGCTTTCCTGTGAACACACCCAAACAACGCATCACGGTGCTGGGCTCGACCGGTTCGGTCGGCGTCAGCACGCTCGATGTCATTTCGCGGCACCCGGAGCGCTTCGAGGTCTTCGCGCTTTCCGCATCGACCAAGGTCGACGAGCTGCTGGCGCAATGCGCGCGGTTTTCGCCGCGCTATGCGGTCATGGCGAGCGCGCCGCATGCGGCGCTGCTGGCGGAAAAGTTAGAACAGAACAATCTCAAGACCACCGTGCTGAGTGGCGGCGATGCTATTGAAAAAATAGCGTCCCACGAAGAGGTCGACGCCGTCATGGCGGCCATCGTGGGGGCTGCGGGCCTGGCGCCCTGCCTGGCCGCCGCGCGCGCCGGCAAGCGACTCCTGCTGGCCAACAAGGAGGCGTTGGTGGTTGGCGGCGAGCTCTTCATGCGCACCGTGCGCGAGGGCGGGGCCACGCTGCTGCCGATCGACAGCGAACACTCGGCCATCTTCCAGTCGCTGCCCGAAGATCCGTCGACTTGGCCGCGGCGTATCGACAAGATCATTCTCACGGCCTCGGGCGGCCCGTTCCGCACGCGCGCGCCCGACACGCTGGGCACGGTCACGCCCGAGCAGGCCTGCGCGCACCCGAACTGGGTCATGGGCCGCAAGATATCGGTCGACTCCGCCACCATGATGAACAAGGCGCTCGAGGTGATCGAGGCGCGCCATCTGTTCGGCGTGCTGCCCGAGCAGATCGAGGTGGTCATCCATCCGCAGAGCGTGGTGCATTCGATGGTCCAGTTCACCGATGCATCGGTCATTGCCCAGCTGGGAACGCCCGACATGCGGGTGCCCATCGCTGTCGGCCTGGCCTGGCCCGAGCGCATCGAGAGCGGCGCGGCGCGCCTCGATTTCCGCCAGATGGCCTCGCTGAGCTTCGACGCCCCCGACGCGGCGCTGTTTCCCGGGCTGGGCCTCGCCTGGCATGCGCTGCGCGCGGCGCCGGGGACCACGGCGGTGCTCAACGCGGCCAACGAAGTCGCGGTCGAGGCCTTTCTTGATCGGCGCCTGCGCTTCGATCGCATTCATGCGGTCAACATGGAAACTTTGGAAGCCGTCAGCCCCTCCAAGCCCGCATCGCTGGCCGACCTGCTGGCGCTCGACGCCAGCGCCCGGGCGGCGGCCAATGCCGCGGCGCTGCGCTTCGCGGCCTGACACTCCCGCCAACAGAGGATCCGGATGCTCACCGTTATCGCTTTCGTGGTTGCACTCGGCCTCCTGATCGCCGTGCATGAATACGGCCACTACCGCGTTGCCGTCGCCTGCGGCGTCAAGGTGCTGCGGTTTTCCGTGGGCTTCGGCAAGACGCTCTTCCGCTGGCAGCCCAAGCGGCAGCATCCGGGGCAGGAAACCGAGTTCGTCATCGGCGCGTTTCCCTTCGGCGGCTACGTCAAGATGCTCGACGAGCGCGAAGGGCCGGTGGCGCCGGAAGACCGGCACCGCGCCTTCAACACGCAGCCGCTGCGTTCCCGCGCGGCCATCGTCGCTGCCGGGCCCATTGCCAATCTGCTGCTCGCCGTGGTGCTCTACACGGCCGTCAACTGGATCGGGGTCGAGGAGCCAGTTGCCAAGCTGGCGCGTCCGGTGGCGGCATCGCTGGCGGAAGCGGCGGGCCTGCGCGGCGGCGAGCACATCACGCGCGCCGGCTTCGAGGGCGACCTGGAGCCCGTGCAGTCGTTCGAGGACCTTCGCTGGCGCATGACGCGCGGCGCGCTCGACGGCCGGGACCTGACGCTCGAAGTGGCGGGCGAGGGTGGCCGGCCCGGTCGGCAGGTCGTGCTGCCGCTGAGTCTCATGGAGGCCAAGGACGCCGACCCGCAGATGTTCCGCAAGATCGGCGTGCTCGCACCGCTGACGCGGCCCGAGATCGGCCAGGTGATGGCCGGTAGCGCGGCAGAGCGCGCGGGCCTTCGCAGCGGCGACCTGGTCCGCAGCGTCGGCAATGTGCCCATTGTCGACGGGCAGCAGCTGCGCGAGCTGATCCGGACCTCGGTCGACGGCGACCAGCCGCGCTCGCAGACCTGGCAGGTGCAGCGCGGCAGCCAGTCGATCGAACTCGAGGTCAGGCCTGAACTGCGCGAGGAGGGCGCCGCGAAGGTCGGCCGCATCGGCGCCTATGTCGGTGCGCCGCCTGAAATGGTGACGGTGCGCCAAGGTCCTGTCGACGGCGTCTGGCGCGGCATCGTGCGTACCTGGGAGGTGTCGGCGCTGACCGTTCGCATGATGGGCAAGATGGTGATCGGCGAAGCCTCGCTCAAGAATCTGAGCGGGCCGCTCACGATCGCCGACTACGCGGGCAAGTCCGCGAGCCTCGGGCTGACCCAGTACCTGGTATTCCTTGCATTGATCAGCGTGAGCCTTGGCGTGCTCAATCTCATGCCGCTGCCGGTCCTCGATGGAGGACACCTGATGTATTATCTTTGGGAGGGCCTGACCGGCAAGAGCGTCTCTGACGCCTGGATGGAACGGCTTCAGCGCGGCGGTGTCGCCTTGCTGCTGGTCATGATGTCGGTTGCACTCTTCAACGACGTCACGCGGCTCTTTGGTTAACTTTCTGCCGGCCCTTTCCGCGCCGGCCCAATTCACAGATGAACACAAACTTCAGTCGCTTTCGCCTGCGTAGCGTTGCCGCGGTGGTGGCCAGCGCGTTGGCGGCCACGGCAGCCTGGGCCGTCGAGCCCTTCACGGTGCGTGACATTCGCGTCGAGGGCTTGCAGCGCGTCGAGCCCGGCACGATCTTCGCATCGCTGCCGCTGCGTGTAGGCGATACCTACAGCGACGAGCGCGGATCCGCCGCCATCCGTGCGCTGTTCGACCTGGGTTTGTTCAAGGACGTGCGCATCGATGTCAACGGCAATGTGCTGGTGGTGATCGTCGAGGAGCGTCCCACCATTGCCGACGTCGATTTCGTCGGCACCAAGGAATTCGACAAGGCCGCACTCCAGAAGGCGCTGCGCGAAGTGGGCCTGGCCGATGGCCGCCCGTACGACAAGGCGCTGGCCGACCGTGCCGAGCAGGAGCTCAAGCGCCAGTACGTGAGCCGCAGCCTCTACAACGCGCAGGTCGTGACCACGGTCACGCCGATCGAGCGCAACCGCGTCAATCTCACGTTCACCGTCACTGAAGGCGATTCCGCACGCATTCGCGAAGTGCGCGTGGTCGGCAACAAGGCCTTCAGCGAATCGACGCTCTTGAGCCTGTTCGACCAGGACAGCGGCGGCTTCATGAGCTGGTACACCAAGTCCAACCAGTACTCGCGCTCCAAGCTCAACGCCGACCTGGAAACGCTGCGCTCGTACTACATCACGCGCGGCTACCTCGAGTTCCGCATCGATTCCACCCAGGTCGCCATCTCGCCGGACCGGCAGGACCTGTCGGTGACCGTCAACATCACCGAAGGCGAGAAGTTCGTGGTGGCCGGCGTCAAGCTCGACGGCAACTATCTCGGCCGCGACGAGGAGTTCAAGTCCCTCGTGACCATCAAGCCCGGCGAGCCCTACAACGGCGAGCAGGTCACCGAAACCACCAAGGCCTTCACCGACTATTTCGGCACCTTCGGCTACGCGTTCGCGCGCGTGCAGGCGCGCCCGGAAATCGACCGCGTCAACAACCGCGTGACGCTGACCCTGCAAGCCGAACCCTCGCGCCGCGTCTACGTGCGCCGCGTGGCGGTGGGCGGCAACGCCAAGACGCGCGACGAAGTGATCCGGCGCGAGTTCCGCCAGTTCGAGGCCTCGTGGTACGACGGCGACAAGATCAAGCTCTCGCGCGACCGCGTGGACCGCCTGGGCTTCTTCACCGAAGTGAACGTCGAAACCCAGGAAATCCCGGGCTCGCCCGACCAGGTCGACCTGGTCGTCAACGTGGCCGAGAAGCCCACCGGCAGCCTGCAGCTGGGCGCCGGCTACTCGAGCGCGGAAAAGGTGGCTTTGACCTTCGGCATCTCGCAAGAGAACGTCTTCGGCTCGGGCAACTTCCTGGGCGTGCAGGTCAACACCAGCAAGTACAACCGCACGCTGTCGCTGACCACCACCGATCCGTACTTCACCAACGACGGCATCTCGCGCACGATCAGCGTCTACCACACCACCACGCGCCCGTATTCGACCACCCGCGATGGCGACTACAAGCTGGTCAACCAGGGCGCGTCGATCCGCTTCGGCGTGCCGTTCAGCGAAGTCGACACGGTCTTCTTCGGTGTCGGGCTCGAGCGCTATGCGTTCGAGCCGAACTCGTCGACCTCGTTCTCGGGACTCTTCACGCCGGCGTCCTACCTGCGCTATTTCCAATGCTCGAGGGATGCGAGCGGCTTGTTCGTGACCGAGTGCAACCGGGATAGCGTGTGGGGTGTTCCGCTGACCATCGGCTGGGGCCGCGACAGCCGCGACAGCGCGCTGATCCCGACCACCGGGCGCCTGCAGCGTGCCAACGTCGAACTGGGCGTCGGCGGCGACATGAAGTACATCAAGACGAACTACCAGTTCCAGCAGTTCTTCGCAATCAACAAGCAATACACGTTTGCGATCAACGCAGACATCGGCTATGCCAAGCCCCTCGGCGGCAAGGACTACCCGATCTTCAAGAACTTCTATGCCGGCGGCCTGGGTTCCATCCGCGGCTTCGAGCAGAATTCGCTCGGCCCGCGCGACGTGCCGCTGCCCTGGCAGACGGAAGGCGCCGCGCTCGGCGGCACCAAGAAGGCCGTGTTCAATGCCGAACTCAGTACTCCGTTCCCGGGCGCCGGCAACGACCGCACGCTGCGCCTCTATGGCTTCTTCGATGTCGGCAACGTGTTCGGCTCGCGCGCCCCCGGCATCACGGACGCGCAGTACGATGCCCAGAAGAAGCTGCGCGCCTCGGTGGGTCTCGGCATCAGCTGGATCTCGCCGCTCGGTCCGCTGCGCCTGGCCTACGCCTTCCCTGTCAAGTCCCAGAAGGAAGTGCTGGATCCGGCCACCGGCTTCGTCGTGATCCCGAAGGATAGAATCCAGCGCTTGCAATTCCAGATCGGAACGTCTTTCTAAATGAAGCATTTGATTCGCGCCGCCGTTGGCGCGTTGTTGGTCCCCGTTTTCGCGCTGGCTGCTGCGCCTGCGGCCCAGGCGCAGGAAACCTTTCGCATCGGCTTCGTGAATCCGGATCGTGTGCTGCGCGAGGCGCAGCCGGCCAAGGCGGCGCAAGCCAAGCTCGAGGCTGAATTCCTCAAGCGCGAAAAGGATCTCACGGCTCAGGGCGAAGCACTGAAGACGGCCTCCGAACGGTTCGAACGCGAAGCTCCCACCTTGTCCGAAAGCCAGCGCACCGCACGCCAGCGCGCGCTGGTCGACCAGGACCGCGATTTCCAGCGCCGCCGCCGCGAGTTCCAGGAAGATCTGAACGCGCGCAAGAACGAAGAACTCCAGCAGGTCTACGAACGCGCCAACCGCGTCGTGAAGCAGGTGGCCGAGGCTGAAAAGTACGACGCCATCCTGCAGGAAGCGATCTACATCAATCCCAAGCACGACATCACCGACAAGGTGATCAAGGCCCTGAACGCCTCGACCGCTGCTCCTTCGGCCGGCAAGTAACGCCGCGAATCGGCGTGGGACTGCAGCTCGGAGCCATTGTCAGCGCCCTTGGGGGCGAGCTTCACGGGGACCCGGCACTGTCCATCGAACGGCTTGCGCCGCTGCAGAACGCACAGCCCGATGCGCTCAGCTTCCTGAGCCATCCCAAATACCAGCAGGAACTGGCGGCGTCCAAGGCCGCCTGCGTGATCGTCGCACCGGCCATGCGCGAGGCCGCGGCCGCGCGCGGGGCGTTCATTCTCGCGGCCGATCCCTACCTTTATTTCGCGCGCCTCACGCAGCTGTGGAAGGCGCATCACGCGCGGCCCGAGGCCGACCGCATCCATCCCTCCGCAGTGATCCATCCCGAGGCCCTGGTGGACACCACGGCGCGCATCGGTGCCTTGTGCGTGGTGGAGCGGGGCGCGCGCATCGGCGCCGGCACGGTCCTCAAGTCGCGCGTGACGATCAGCGAAGACTGCGTGGTCGGCGAGCGCTGCCTGCTGCATCCGGGTGTGGTGATCGGCGCCGACGGCTTCGGACTGGCGCCGCACGAGGGCGCCTGGGTCAAGATCGAGCAACTGGGCGCGGTGCGCATCGGCAACGACGTCGAGATCGGCGCCAATACCTGCATCGACCGCGGCGCGCTCGACGACACCGTGATCGAGGACGGCGTCAAGCTCGACAACCTGATCCAGATCGGCCACAACGTGCATGTCGGCAAGCACACCGCCATGGCCGGCTGCGTCGGCGTGGCGGGCAGCGCCACCATTGGTGCGCACTGCACCTTTGGCGGCGGTGCGATCGTGCTCGGCCATCTGACGGTGGCCGACGGAGTTCATGTGTCCGCGGCAACCGTGGTGACCCGCTCGATCCGCAAGGCCGGCCAATACACCGGCATGTTCCCCATCGACGACAATGCGAACTGGGAAAAGAACGCGGCAACGCTCAAGCAGTTGCACAGCCTGCGCGAACGACTCAAGGCGCTCGAAAAGGCCCCTCAGAAAAAGTGAAGACGATGCAGGAACAGAAAATCATGACGACGACGCTCGATATCCATCAAATCCTCAAGCTGCTGCCCCACCGCTACCCGTTCCTGCTGGTGGATCGCGTGCTGGACATGGAAAAGGGCAAGCGCATCACGGCGCTCAAGAACGTGACGATGAACGAGCCGTTCTTCAACGGCCACTTTCCGCACCGTCCGGTGATGCCGGGCGTGCTCATGCTCGAAGCCATGGCGCAGGCGGCCGCACTGCTGTCATTTCATTCGCTCGACATCGTGCCCGATGACAACACCGTCTACTACTTCGCGGCCATCGACGGCGCGCGCTTCAAGCGCCCTGTGGAGCCCGGCGACCAGCTCACGCTCGAAGTCGAGATCGAGCGCATGAAGGCCGGCATCTCCAAGTTCAAGGGCCGCGCGCTGGTGGGCAGCGAACTGGCCTGCGAGGCCACGCTGATGTGCGCGATGCGCCAGATCAACTGATCCTGGGCGGTTACGACAAGGCATGACGCAGGTTCATCCCACAGCGCTCGTCGACTCGAAGGCACAGCTGGACGCCTCCGTTTCGGTCGGGCCCTACACCGTGATCGGCCCGTACGTGCGGGTCGGCGCCGGCACGACCATCGGTGCGCATTGCGTGATCGAAGGGCGCACCACCATCGGCCGCGACAACCGGATCTTTCAGTTTTCCTCGCTCGGCGCTATTCCGCAGGACAAGAAATACGCCGGCGAGCCTACAGAGCTCGTCATCGGCGACCGCAACGTCATCCGCGAGTTCTGCACCTTCAACCTCGGCGTGCCGGGCGCGGGCGGCGTCACGCGGGTGGGGAACGACAACTGGATCATGGCGTACACGCACATCGCGCACGACTGCCGTGTCGATGACCACACCACGCTGGCCAACAACACCACGCTGGCCGGCCACGTACACCTGGCCGACTGGGTCACGATCGGCGGTCTGACCGGCATCCACCAGTTCGTCTCGGTCGGTGCCCATGCCATGGTCGGCTTTGCCAGCGCCGTGTCGCAGGACGTGCCTCCCTTCATGCTGGTCGACGGCAATCCGCTGGCGGTGCGCGGCTTCAACGTGGTGGGCCTGCGCCGCCGCGATTTTTCGGCGCCGCGCCTGGCCGCGGTCAAGCAGATGCACCGCCTGCTGTACCGACAGGGCAAGACGCTCGAAGACGCGCGCGCCGGCATCGCCGCACTGGCTGCCGAAACGCCGGAGGCAGCTGCAGACGTGGCGCTGATGGAGCAGTTCCTGGCCCAATCGACACGCGGCATCGCGCGTTGAAGTAAGACAGGCAGCGCCATGGGCAAGGACGAACAGCGACGCTTCGCGCTGGTCGCGGGAGAAGCTTCCGGCGACCTGCTGGCCGGCCTTCTGCTCGACGGCCTGCAGGCGCGTTGGCCCTCGCTCCAGACCATGGGCATCGGCGGGCCCCGCATGCTCGCGCACGGACTGCAGAGCTGGTGGCCGCAGGAAAAGCTCGCGGTGCGCGGCTACATCGAAGTGCTGCGTCACTATGCCGAGATCGCCGGCATTCGGCGCCAGCTCAAGGCGCGGCTGCTGCGCGAATGGCCCGAACTCTTCATTGGCGTCGACGCCCCCGATTTCAATCTCGATCTCGAAGCCGGACTTCGCAGCCGCGGCATGAAGACCGTGCACTTCGTCTGCCCGTCGATCTGGGCCTGGCGTGCCGATCGCATCGAAAAGATCCGGGCCGCGGCGGACCACGTGCTGTGCATCTTTCCATTCGAGCCGGCGCTGCTGGCCGAGCATGGCGTGCAGGGCAGCTACGTCGGCCATCCGCTGGCCAATGTGATTCCGATGGCGCCCGACCGCGCCGGGGCCCGCGCGGCCCTCGGCCTCGCGCCGGATGCGCAGGTCGTGGCCTTGCTGCCAGGCAGCCGCCGTTCGGAAGTGCGCTACCTTGCCGCCCGTTTTTTTGCCGCCGCGGCGCAGATGCTCAAGACACGGCCGGCACTCCAGTTCGTCGCGCCGATCCTGCCGGGGCTGCGCGTCGAGGTCGAGGCGCTGCTGCAGGCCAGCGGCGCGGCGGGCCGGGTACAACTGCTCGACGGCCAGTCGCATGCCGCGCTGGCCGCCTGCGACGCCACCCTGATCGCCAGCGGCACCGCCACGCTCGAGGCGGCGCTGTTCAAGCGGCCGATGGTCATCGCGTACAACATGAATGCACTGTCATGGCGCCTGATGCAGCGCAAGCAGCTCCAGCCCTGGGTCGGCCTGCCCAACATCCTGTCGCGCGAATTCGTGGTGCCCGAGCTGCTGCAGGAGGCCGCCACGCCGCAGGCGCTGGCCGACGCCACGCTGGCCTGGCTCGATGCGCCCGAAAAAACGCGGACGCTGCAACAAAAATTTTCAGAGCTGCACGTGCAACTGCAGCGCGATACGCCCACACTTTGCGCCGATGCGATCCAGAAAGTTCTTGAAGGCTGAGCAGGCGGCCCTCGTGTGGGACGCGCCAGGCCTCGTTGCGGGCGTTGACGAGGCGGGCCGCGGGCCGCTGGCCGGCCCGGTCGTGGCAGCGGCTGTCATCCTGGACGACCAGCGGCCGATCCGCGGCCTGGCCGATTCCAAGACGCTCACGGCCCTGCAGCGTGAACGCCTGCACGACCAGATTCTTGCCAAGGCGCTGTGCTGCTCGGTGGCGCAGGCCACGGTCGAGGAAATCGACACCCACAACATCCTGCAGGCCACCATGCTCGCCATGCGCCGCGCGGTCGAAGGGCTGCGCCTGAAGCCCGCCAAGGTGCTGGTCGACGGCAACCGCCTGCCCACGCTGGACGTGCTGGCCGAGGCCATCGTCAAGGGCGATGCGCGGGTCAAGGCGATATCCGCCGCTTCGATCCTGGCCAAGGTCCACCGCGACCGGCTGTGCGAGCAATTGCATGTCGAGTTCCCGCACTATGGCTTTGCCGGCCACAAGGGCTACGGCACGCCGGAGCACCTGGAGGCGCTGCAGCGCCATGGCGCGTGCATTCATCACCGCAGGTCGTTCAGCCCAGTGGCCGCGGCGCTGGCACGCACCGCGGACGGTGCGGCGCCGCTTGTGCTCGATGCCACGATGCCGGCTCCGATCGAAATGCCAGCGGTCGAGACAGTGCACCTCGACCTGCGCACCGCGTCCTGAGTCGAAGCATGACCAGCCCCACCGGCGCGAACCACATCAGTTCGCGCGACAACTCGCTGCTCAAGGACCTGCGCAAGCTGGCCCAGGACCCGGGTGCCTACCGCAAGCTGGGCCGCGTCTGGCTCGAAGGCGACCATCTCTGCCGGGCGGCGCTTGCGCGCGGCATCCGGCCTGCGGTCGCCGTCTTTTCGGAGTCCTTTTGGCCATCGGCGCCCGCCGAATGGGTGAGCTCTGCTATCAAAACGGTAGTGATCGACGACGATCTGCTGCGGGCCGTCAGCGGCCTGGAGTCGCCTGCGCCGATGGGCTTTGTGCTGGATCTGCCGGAGCGGCCGGCTTTGCTTCCCGATGCACCCAGCGTGGTGCTCGACCGCCTGCAGGACGCCGGCAACGCCGGGTCCATCCTGCGCAGCGCGGCGGCTTTCGGGTTCAAGCAGGTGATCGCGCTCAAGGGCACGGCGGCCTTGTGGGCGCCGAAGGTGCTGCGTGCCGGCATGGGCGCGCATTTCGGGCTGCGGCTGATCGAAGGTGTGGAAGCCGATGCGCTCGACGAACTGAAGGTGCCGCTGGTGGCCACCAGTTCCCACCGGGGCGACTGGCTGCACCAGGCGAGGCTGCCGCATCCTTGCGCATGGCTGCTGGGGCATGAAGGGCAGGGCGTTTCGCCGGCGCTGGAAGCCCGCGCCGGCCTTCACATCCGGATCGCGCAGCCTGGCGGGGAGGAGTCGCTGAACGTGGCGGCCGCGGCGGCGATCTGCCTGCATGCGAGCGGTGCGGCGGCGCTTGCCCAGGCGGCTCGCTGATCTTATAGGCATGGGGCGCGAATGTTTTCCGGCCCTGCAAGGCGAGAGGGCGATGCCGCCGGGCTACAATCGGGGGCTTACTCGCAATAGCGTCGCCCGGCCGCCTTTAACGCCAAAATCCCCTTAAGCAGCAGTCCGCAGGCAACGCGCCTGGGGCTCCGGGCGACCGTAACCATCCGGAGAACCCAGTGCTTTTGTCTCTCAAGGGAAGTTTCCCGCCCGCCATCCTGGCGCTCGCAGACGGCACGGTCTTTCAAGGCAATTCGATCGGAGCCGCCGGCTCCACGACCGGCGAGGTGGTGTTCAACACCGCCATGACCGGTTACCAGGAAATCCTCACCGACCCGAGTTACTGCCAGCAGATCGTGACGCTCACGTATCCGCACATCGGCAACTACGGCGTCAACGGGGAAGACATCGAAGCCGACAAGATCCATGCCGCGGGCCTGATCATCAAGGACCTGCCCCTCGTTGCCTCCAACTTCCGCAAGACCGCCACCCTGAGCGAATACCTCGTGGCCGGCAAGACGGTGGCCATCGCGAACATCGACACCCGCAAGCTCACGCGCCACCTGCGCACCCATGGCGCGCAGAACGGCTGCATCCTGGGCCTGGCCGCGGGCGAGGCCGTGACCCAGGCGCTGGTCGACAAGGCCATCGCCGCCGCCAAGGCCGCACCGAGCATGGCCGGGCTCGACCTGGCCAAGGTGGTGTCGGTCACGCAGACCTACGAATGGACCGAGACCGAATGGAAGCTGGGCGCGGGCTACGGCGTGCAGATCACGCCGAAGTTCCACGTCGTGGCCTTCGACTACGGGGTCAAGAAGAACATCCTGCGCATGATCGCTCAGCGCGGTGCCCGCATCACCGTGGTGCCGGCGCAAACGCCCGCGGCCGACGTGCTCAAGCTCAAGCCTGACGGCATCTTCCTGGCCAACGGCCCGGGGGACCCGGAGCCCTGCGACTACGCCATCAGCGCGGTCAAGGAACTGATCGAGACCGGCATTCCCACCTTCGGCATCTGCCTGGGCCACCAGATCATGGCGCTGGCCTCGGGCGCCAAGACCTTCAAGATGAAGTTCGGCCACCACGGCGCGAACCATCCGGTGAAGGACCTGGACAACGGCCGCGTGAGCATCACCAGCCAGAACCATGGCTTCGCGGTCGATGAAAAGTCGCTGCCGGCCAACCTGCGCCCCACCCACATCAGCCTGTTCGACAACACGCTGCAGGGCCTTGCGCGCACCGACAAGCCGGCGTTCTGCTTCCAGGGCCACCCGGAAGCCTCGCCCGGCCCGCACGACATCGGCTACCTGTTCGACCGCTTCACCGCGCTCATGGAGCAGGCACGTGGCTGATGCACCCGCGGTGCTCGACGTCTCGGTGCTCGCCGCATTGCGCGATGCCGAGGGCAAGATCTATGTGCTGCGCGGCCTGAAAGTCATGCTGGCGCAGGACCTTGCCGCGCTCTATGGCGTCGAGACCCGGGTGCTGTTGCAGGCCATGCGCCGCAACCTCGATCGTTTTCCGGCGGATTTCGCCTTCACCCTCGAGAACCACGACCTCGAGGCTTTGAGATCACAGCTTGTGATCTCAAAGCCCGAGAAGCCTGGCTCCGGCGGCGCGCGCTACCGCAGCGTGGCCTTCACCGAACAGGGCGTGGCCATGTTGTCGAGCGTGCTGCGCAGCGAACGCGCCGTGGCCGTCAACATCGAGATCATGCGTACCTTCGTCAAGCTGCGCAGCATGCTGTCGGAGCACGCCGATCTCAAGCGCAAGCTGAATGCGCTGGAACAGCGATACGACCAGAACTTTCGCGATGTATTCAACGCGATCCATCAATTGATGGATGAGCCGAAGCCGGGCGCTTACAGCGGCCGCGGCATCGGTTTCACCAAGGACAAATAAGATGCCCAAGCGCTCAGACCTCCAATCCATTCTCATCATCGGCGCCGGCCCGATCATCATCGGCCAGGCCTGCGAGTTCGACTACTCCGGCGTGCAGGCCTGCAAGGCACTGCGCGAGGAGGGCTACAAGGTCATCCTGATCAACAGCAACCCCGCGACGATCATGACCGACCCGGCCACCGCCGACGTCACCTACATCGAGCCCATCACCTGGCAGACGGTCGAGAAGATCATTGCCAAGGAGCGCCCCGATGCGATCCTGCCGACCATGGGCGGCCAGACCGCACTCAACTGTGCGCTCGACCTCTGGCGCAACGGCGTGCTCGACAAGTACACCGGCGCGGCCACCAACAAACCGGTCGAACTGATCGGCGCCACGCCCGAAGCCATCGACAAGGCCGAGGACCGCCTGAAGTTCAAGGACGCGATGACCAAGATCGGTCTGGGCTCGGCCCGCTCCGGCATCGCCCATTCGATGGACGAAGCCTGGGCCGTGCAGAAGTCGGTCGGCTTCCCGACCGTGATCCGCCCCAGCTTCACGCTCGGCGGCACCGGCGGCGGCATCGCCTACAACCCGGAAGAGTTCGAGACCATCTGCAAGCGCGGCATCGAAGCCTCGCCGACCAACGAGCTGCTGATTGAAGAGTCGCTGCTCGGCTGGAAGGAGTACGAGATGGAAGTCGTGCGCGACAAGGCCGACAACTGCATCATCGTCTGCTCGATCGAAAACCTCGACCCGATGGGCGTGCACACTGGCGACTCGATCACCGTGGCACCGGCGCAGACGCTCTCCGACAAGGAATACCAGATCCTGCGCAACGCCTCGCTGGCCGTGCTGCGCGAGATCGGCGTCGATACCGGCGGCTCGAACGTGCAGTTCTCGATCAACCCGAAGGACGGCCGCATGGTCGTCATCGAGATGAACCCGCGCGTCTCGCGTTCGTCGGCGCTGGCCTCCAAGGCCACCGGCTTCCCGATCGCCAAGGTCGCGGCCAAGCTGGCCGTGGGCTACACGCTCGACGAGCTGCGCAACGAGATCACCGGCGGCGCCACGCCCGCGTCGTTCGAGCCGTCGATCGACTACGTGGTCACCAAGATCCCGCGTTTCGCGTTCGAGAAATTCCCGCAGGCCGATTCGCGCCTGACCACGCAGATGAAGTCGGTGGGCGAGGTGATGGCCATGGGCCGCACCTTCCAGGAGTCGTTCCAGAAGGCGCTGCGCGGCCTCGAAGTGGGCGTGGACGGCCTCAACGAGAAGACGCAGGACCGCGAAGTGCTCGAGAAGGAACTGGGCGAGCCCGGCCCCGAGCGCATCTGGTACGTGGGCGATGCCTTCGCCATGGGCCTGAGCGTCGATGAAGTGTTCGCGCTGACCAAGATCGACCAGTGGTTCCTGGTGCAGATCGAGGAGATCGTGAAGATCGAGCTCGAACTGGAAACCAAGTCGCTGGCCGACATCGACAAGGACACGCTGCTCGCGCTCAAGAAAAAGGGCTTCTCCGACCGCCGCCTCGCCAAGCAGCTCAAGACCACCGATACGGCGGTGCGTGAAAAGCGCCGCGCGCTGGGCGTGCGCCCGGTCTACAAGCGCGTGGACACCTGCGCGGCCGAGTTCGCGACCAACACGGCCTACATGTACTCGACCTACGAGGACGAGTGCGAGGCCGATCCGACCGACAAGAAGAAAATCATGGTGCTCGGCGGCGGCCCCAACCGTATCGGCCAGGGCATCGAGTTCGACTACTGCTGCGTGCATGCCGCGCTCGCGATGCGCGAGGACGGCTACGAGACCATCATGGTCAACTGCAACCCCGAGACCGTGTCGACCGACTACGACACCTCGGACCGCCTGTACTTCGAGCCGCTCACGCTCGAGGACGTGCTGGAGATCGTCGACAAGGAAAAGCCGCTCGGCGTGATCGTGCAGTACGGCGGCCAGACGCCGCTCAAGCTCGCGCTCGACCTCGAAGCCAACGGCGTGCCGATCATCGGCACCTCGCCCGACATGATCGACGCGGCCGAAGACCGCGAGCGCTTCCAGAAGCTGCTGCACGAGCTCAAGCTGCTGCAGCCGCCGAATGCCACCGCGCGCACCGAACCCGAGGCGCTCGAAAAGGCCGCGGCGCTGGGCTATCCGCTGGTGGTGCGCCCGAGCTACGTGCTCGGCGGCCGCGCGATGGAAATCGTGCACGAGCAGCGCGACCTCGAGCGCTACATGCGCGAGGCCGTGAAGGTCAGCAACGACTCTCCGGTGCTGCTCGACCGCTTCCTGAACGACGCCGTCGAATGCGACGTCGACTGCCTGCGCGACGCCGAGGGCCAGACCCTGATCGGCGGCGTGATGGAGCACATCGAGCAGGCCGGCGTGCACTCGGGCGACTCCGCCTGCTCGCTGCCGCCCTACAGCCTGAGCACCGAGACCATTGCCGAGCTGAAGCGCCAGAGCGCTGCCATGGCCGCCGCGCTCAACGTGGTCGGCCTGATGAACGTGCAGTTCGCCATCCAGCAGAAGGACGGCAAGGACGTCATCTACGTGCTCGAAGTGAACCCGCGGGCTTCCCGCACCGTGCCCTACGTGAGCAAAGCCACCGGCATTCAGCTCGCCAAGGTGGCGGCACGCTGCATGGCCGGCCAGTCGCTCAAGTCGCAGGGCGTGACCAAGGAAGTCACGCCGCCGTACTTCAGCGTGAAGGAAGCAGTGTTCCCGTTCGTCAAGTTCCCGGGCGTGGACACCATCCTCGGCCCCGAGATGAAGTCGACCGGCGAAGTCATGGGCGTGGGCAAGACCTTCGGCGAGGCCTTCGTGAAGTCGCAGCTGGGCGCCGGCACGCACCTGCCGAAGTCGGGCAAGGTCTTCATCTCGGTGAAGAACAACGACAAGGCGCGTGCCGTGGAAGTGGCGCGCGGCCTGGTCAAGCTGGGCTTCGAGATCATCGCCACCAAGGGCACGGCCGCCGCCATCGGCGCCGCGGGCATCGAATGTGCGACGGTGAACAAGGTGACCGAGGGCCGCCCGCACATCGTGGACATGATCAAGAACAACGAGATCGCACTGGTCATCAACACGGTGGAAGAGCGCCGCAATGCGATCAACGACTCGCGCCAGATCCGTACGTCGGCATTGCTGGCGCGCGTGACCACCTTCACCACGATCTTCGGCGCAGAAGCCGCGGTCGAGGGCATGGGCTTCATGGACGAGCTCGGCGTGATCTCGGTGCAGGAGATGCACGCGCAGCTGGCAGCCGCCTGAGCGTTGCCATGGAAACGCAGCTCGTCGAACTGGGCCTTGCGGACTGGAGCGCGGCCACGCCCAACGAGGAGTGGATCGCGCAGCTGGAAGCGGGCAAGGTGCTGTACTTTCCGCGCCTGGGTTTCGAGCTGCTGCCCGAAGAGCGCAGCCTGCTGACGCCCAGCCTGCTGTCGCCCGACGTGCGCAACATCAGCCTCGATGCCAACGGCAAGCTCAAGGGCGTGGCCGGCGACGAGGCGGTGCAGCGTGCTGCCGCCGCGATGGTGGGGCGCTTTCGCGCGCAGGCGCAGCAGCTGATCCACGGCCTGCTGCCGCACTACACGCCGGCCCTGCGCCTGGCACCGACCAGCTACCGGCCGGCAAAGGTCGAGACGCGCGTGCAGTCGTGGCGTGCCGACGACCGGCGACTGCATGTCGACGCCTTCCCGTCGCGGCCCAACTATGGCGAGCGCATCCTGCGCGTGTTCACCAACGTCAATCCCGAGGGCGCACCGCGCGTGTGGCGCGTGGGCGAGCCTTTCGAGGACATCGCCAGGCGCTTCCTGCCGCGTGCCAAGCCCTATGTGCGCTGGCAGGCCAAGCTGCTGCAGGCGCTGCACGTGACCAAGTCGTTTCGCAGCGAGTACGACCACCTGATGCTTCAGCTGCACGATGGCATGAAGTCGGACATGGCCTACCAGGAAAACTCACCGCAGGAGAAGGCCGAGTTCCCGCCGGGTTCGGTGTGGGTGTGCTTTTCCGACCAGACCTCGCACGCCGTCATGGCGGGCCAGTACATGCTCGAGCAGACCCTTCATCTGCCCGCGTCGAAGCAATACAATCCGTATTCGAGCCCGCTCGCCATCCTGAGCCGGCTGACCGGACGCACACTCGTCTGATCCTGTCCCCCAATCGACCGCCGAACGGCAGCGTTCGGCGGTTTCGCTTTATGGAGAACCAAACATGGCCACCATTCCAATTACCAAGCGCGGTGCCGAGAAGCTGCGCGCCGAGCTGCATCAGCTCAAGACCGTGGACCGCCCCTGGGTCATCAATGCGATCTCCGAAGCCCGCGCGCAGGGCGATCTGAGCGAGAACGCCGAATATGAAGTCGCCAAGGACCGCCAGGGCTTCATCGAGGGCCGCATCCAGGAAGTCGAGGGCAAGCTTTCGGCCGCGCAGATCATCGACCCGGCCGAGCTCGACGCCGGCGGCAAGGTGGTGTTCGGCTCCACGGTGGAACTCGAGGAAGAAGAATCGGGCGAGGCCGTCAAATACCAGATCGTCGGCGAGGACGAGGCCGACTTGAAGCTGGGCCTGATCAACATCTCCAGCCCGATCGCGCGCGCGCTCATCGGCAAGGAAGAGGGCGACACCGCCGAGGTGCAGGCGCCCGGCGGCCTCAAGCGCTACGAGATCGTGGCCGTGCGCTACATCTGACCGGCAGGATGAAAGACCGCCTCGCGCTGCTGCTGGCCGCCTTCTGGTGGGGCAGCCTCACGACGATCGGTTTCCTGGTCGTGCCGATGCTTTTCGCGAGGCTCGGCAATCCCGCGGTGGCCGGCAATTTCGCGGGCCAGCTGTTCGAGGCGCAGAGCTGGATTGCCATTGCCTGCGGCCTGCTCCTGCTGGTTCACTTCCGCACGAAGATGGACCAGCGCATCGACAACGCCTCGATGGGCGCCATCTTCCTGATCCTGGGTGCGCTGCTGCTGGCGCTACTGCAGCAATATGCCGTGGCGCCGCGCATTCTTGCGCGCGACAACCTCAAGCTGTGGCACGCCGTGGGAAGCGGCATGTACGTGGTTCAGTGGCTCTGTGCCGGCGCGCTGCTGTGGCGCATGGGCGGCCGGGCGCCCGCTGCGGCCTGAACGCCGACGGCAGCAGGACGACTTGCACCGTCCCTGCCGCCTTCCCGTTCATTCCTTCCAGAATCTGCCGATCCAGTTCGCCGGCCGGATGTAGCGGAAAGCCCGGTTGCGCCGGCCCGCCAGCGCGTCGGGCGGGTTGCATTCGCCATGGAACACCATGATGCGCGCGCCCTCTGGCACGAAGGGCTCTTCCCAGTAGTTGGTCGGCCACATCGGAATGCCGTGGTACTTGAAGCTCGGGCACCAGGCCGCGGGCCAGTAGGAGAGCTTGCCCTGCTTGTGCAGCACGTCGGACAGATAGGCCTGCTCGTTGCGGTACTCGGCCTGGACCTTGTCCATGTTGGCGCGGAAATACGCCAGCACATCGGCATGGGCACCGAGCTCGAAGCGGTAGACCGATGAATTTCCGGTGATCCGCTCGCGCCGCCAGGGGCGCGCGTAGTCGTGAATGATCAGGAATTCGCCGGGCTGCTCGAAGAAGGCGTCGAGGCTGCCGACGACGACCACGTCCACATCCAGGAACAGCGCGGTGCCGCGCAGGCCGTGCAGGTCCTTTTCGAAGGTGGTGAGCTTCTTCCACGCGCCGTCGCGCTGGCCGGGCGCCAGCTGCAGGTTGAGCGGCGGGATCGGCAGGCAGGTCACCTCGGGGCGGATGCCGGTGCCGTCGTCCGTCAGGCACACGAACTTGAAGTCGCCGCTGAGATTGCGGCGCACCATCGCGAAGAGGCGGTTGACGTAATCGGGGCCGTATTTCGTGCCCCACTTCATGCAGAGAATGTGGCGCTGCGCGCCTTGCGCTGGCGCCAAGTTCAGTCTGCCTGGTTGCGTTTCTTGGCCGAGAGCGGCCGCTTGGCCTTGGCGCGCTTGATGGTGCCGCCGGGCGTGAGCCGCTGGTTGCCGAGCACGCGCAGGGTCTTGATTTCGGGCCGCTGGCCGCCGCGCTTGCTGTACTTCAGCACCTTGATGTCGCGCGGGCCGGGCATGCGGTCTTCATCGACCACGCGCTCCTTCTCGGGCTTGGGGCGCCACAGCACCAGCAGCTTGCCGATGTGCTGGATGGGGGCGGCGCCGAGCTCGTCGGCGAGTTCTTGCAGCATGGCATCGCGGGCCAGACGGTCGTCGGAGAAGACACGGATCTTGATCAGGCCGTGGGCCTTGAGCGCCGCGTCGGCCTCTTTCTTCACGGCAGGGGTGAGCCCGTCTCCACCGACCATGACGATCGGATCCAGGTGGTGAGCTTCGGCGCGGTGCACCTTGCGCTCGGCAGGGGTAAGTTGAATGGCGGGCATCCCCGTATTATCGAGGGTAGAAAGCAACCTCTCGAAGGCCGGGCCGCTTCCAAGGCGAATACCGCAGCGCGAAGCACGGGAGGCCACCCATGAGCACCAAGGCAAAAAGCAAAAAAGTCAACAAGGCGTGGCTGCACGACCACATCAACGACCCGTACGTGAAACTGGCCACGCGCGAGGGATACCGCGCACGCGCCGCCTACAAGCTCAAGGAAATCGACGAATCGCTCGGCCTGGTCAGGCCGGGCCAGCTGGTGGTCGACCTGGGTTCCACGCCCGGAGCCTGGAGCCAGTACCTGCGCCGGCGCATGTCGCCCGAAGGCGCGGCGGCCGGCGAGCTGAACGGCACCATCATCGCGCTGGACATCCTGCCGATGGAGCCGATCGAGGGCGTGACCTTCCTGCAGGGCGATTTCCGCGAGGCGGAGCTGCTGGAACAGGTGCTGGGCGTGCTGGCCGGCCGGAAGGCCGACCTGGTGGTTTCCGACATGGCGCCCAACCTGTCAGGCATCCATTCGGCCGATGCGGCCCGCGTGGCGCACCTGATCGAGCTTGCAATCGACTTCGCCCAGCACCACCTGAAGCCCGAGGGGGCGCTGGTGGCCAAGCTCTTCCATGGCAGCGGCTATGACGAGCTGGTGAAGCTGTTCAAGGCGAACTTCCGCACCGTGAAACCCTTCAAACCCAAGGCCTCGCGCGACAAATCGTCCGAAACCTTTCTTGTCGGCATGGGTCTGAAGGCTCAGGAAACGCTTTGATACCTTGACGCCAAGGCCCTGAAAGCGCGCCCATGTGGCGCAAACCCTGGTCCGGCTATGGCTGCTTTAGGGAAATGCCCGCTTTTCGCAGCTTGAAAAGCCTAAAATGGGGCGCAATTGCGTATCCATAGCGCGTTCTTTTCACAATCTTGTCACGCGCTTTCGACTGGAGCTTCGTTTGAACAATCAGTGGTTTTCCAAAGTTGCCGTATGGCTCGTCATTGCCATGGTGTTGTTCACTGTGTTCAAGCAGTTCGACACCCGCGGCGGTGTCGGCTCAGGGACGGTGAGCTATTCGGAGTTCCTGGATCAGGTCCGAAACAACCAGATCAAGAGCGCCGTCATTCCTGAAGGTGCCGGCGGCGGAGAAATCGTGGCCGTCACCAACGAGGATCGCAAGATCCGCACGACCGCCACCGTGCTCGACCGCGGCCTGGTGGGCGACCTGATCGACCACAACGTCAAGTTCGACGTCAAGCCGCGCGAAGAGGGCTCGCTCCTCATGACGCTCTTGGTGAGCTGGGGGCCGATGCTGCTCCTGATCGGGGTCTGGATCTACTTCATGCGGCAGATGCAGGGCGGCGGCAAAGGCGGGGCGTTCAGCTTCGGCAAGAGCAAGGCCCGCATGATGGACGAGAACAACAACACGGTCACTTTCGCCGACGTCGCGGGCTGCGACGAGGCCAAGGAAGAAGTCCGCGAGGTGGTCGACTTCCTGAAGGACCCGCAGCGCTTCCAGAAGCTCGGCGGCCGCATTCCGCGCGGCCTGCTGCTGGTCGGCCCTCCGGGTACCGGCAAGACCTTGCTGGCCAAGTCGATTGCCGGCGAAGCCAAGGTGCCGTTCTTCTCGATCTCGGGTTCCGACTTCGTCGAAATGTTCGTCGGCGTGGGCGCGGCCCGCGTGCGCGACATGTTCGAGAACGCCAAGAAGAACGCGCCCTGCATCATCTTCATCGACGAAATCGATGCGGTGGGCCGCCAGCGCGGTGCCGGCCTGGGTGGCGGCAACGACGAGCGCGAGCAAACCCTGAACCAGATGCTGGTCGAGATGGACGGCTTCGAAACCAACCTGGGCGTGATCGTGGTGGCTGCCACCAACCGCCCGGACATCCTGGACGCCGCGCTGCTGCGCCCGGGCCGCTTCGACCGCCAGGTGTACGTGACGCTGCCCGACATCCGCGGCCGCGAGCAGATCCTGGGCGTTCACATGCGCAAGGTGCCGCTCGGCCAGGACGTGAACCCGAGCGTCATCGCACGCGGCACGCCCGGCATGTCCGGCGCCGACCTGGCCAACCTCTGCAACGAAGCCGCCCTGATGGCCGCACGCCGCAATGCGCGCGTGGTCGAGATGCAGGACTTCGAGAAGGCCAAGGACAAGATCTTCATGGGCCCCGAGCGCAAGAGCATGGTCATGCCCGAGGAAGAGCGCCGCAACACGGCCTACCACGAGTCCGGCCACGCGCTCATCGGCAAGCTGCTGCCCAAGTGCGACCCGGTCCACAAGGTCACCATCATCCCGCGCGGCCGTGCCCTGGGCGTGACCATGAGCCTGCCGGCGCAGGACCGCTACAGCTATGACCGCGAATACATGCTGAACCAGATCAGCATGCTGTTCGGCGGCCGCATTGCCGAAGAAGTGTTCATGCACCAGATGACCACCGGCGCCAGCAACGACTTCGAGCGCGCGACCTCCATCGCCCGCGACATGGTCACGCGTTACGGCATGACCGACGCGCTGGGCCCGATGGTCTACGCCGAGAACGAAGGCGAAGTGTTCCTCGGCCGCTCGGTCACCAAGACCACCAACATGAGCGAGCAGACCATGGAAAAGGTCGACGCCGAAGTGCGCCGCATCATCGACGAGCAGTACGCCCTGGCGCGCCGCCTGATCGAGGAAAACAGCGACAAGATGCACGTCATGGCCAAGGCCCTGCTCGAGTGGGAAACCATCGACACGGAACAGCTCGACGACATCATGGCCGGCCGCGCACCGCGCCCGCCCAAGGACTGGACGCCGCGCATTCCGCCGTCGGGCAGTGGCGGCAGCGGCGGCACGCCGGCAGTCAATCCGGATCCGGCACCCACAGTTGCCTGAAGTGAATCCGGTGTTCAACACCAACGGGGCCATGGGCCCCGTTTTCGATGATGAAGGTGCCGCATGACGATGGCCCCCGCGGCGGTCTGGCAGGCCGGCCGTTTTGCAATCGATCTCGCGCAGCCGCGCGTGATGGGCATCGTCAACGTCACGCCCGATTCCTTCTCCGACGGCGGGGCGCATGCCTCCACCGAGGCCGCGCTGCGGCATTGCGAGCAGCTGCTGAAGGAGGGCGCCGACATCCTCGACATCGGCGGCGAGTCGACCCGCCCCGGCAGCCCGGCCGTGCCGCTCGATGCCGAACTCGCGCGCGTGCTGCCGGTGGTCCGGGAAGCGGTCAAGCTCGATGTGCCGCTGTCCATCGACACCTACAAGCCGGAAGTCATGGGCGCGGTGCTCGAACTGGGCGCCGACATCGTCAACGACGTCTGGGCGCTGCGCCGGCCTGGCGCGCGCGAGGCGGTGGCGGCGCATCCTTCGTGCGGCGTCTGCCTGATGCACATGCATCGGGATCCGCAAACCATGCAGGCGTCGCCCATGCAGGGAGACGTGGTGGCCCAGGTGCTGTCGTTCTGGGCCGAGCAGGTGGCCTGGTTGCAGGCACTGAAGGTCGATCCGTCGCGGATCACGCTGGACCCGGGTATCGGCTTCGGCAAGACCGTGGCGCAGAATTTTGCGCTGCTGGCACGCCAGCGCGAGCTGCTCGAAGCCGGCTATCCGCTGCTGCTGGGGTGGTCCCGCAAGTCGTCGATCGGCACGGTCAGCGGCATTCCGGCGGCCGCCGAGCGCCTGGTGCCCAGCGTGACGGCGGCGGTGCTGGCCGTGGACCGCGGCGCGACCATCGTACGGGTGCACGATGTGCGCGACACCGTGGCGGCGATCGCCGTGTGGCGCGCCATGAAGGCTGAAGAGACACATCCACAACAAAACCCGACAACAAGAACGAATCCATGACCCGCAAATACTTTGGCACTGACGGCATCCGCGGCACCGTCGGCCAGTCGCCCATCACACCAGATTTCGTGCTGCGCCTCGCGCATGCCGTGGGCCGTGTGCTCAAGAAGAGCGAGGCGCGCCCCACCGTGCTGATCGGCAAGGACACCCGCATCTCGGGCTACATGCTCGAGTCCGCGCTGGAGTCGGGTTTCAACTCCGCCGGGGTCGACGTGGTGCTGCTGGGCCCGCTGCCGACGCCCGGCGTGGCGTACCTCACGCGCGCCCAGCGCGCGAGCCTGGGCGTGGTGATCAGCGCCAGCCACAACGCCTACCCGGACAACGGCATCAAGTTTTTCAGCGCACAGGGAACCAAGCTCGACGATGACTGGGAGCTTGCGGTGGAAGCTGCGCTCGAGGAGGCCCCGGTGTGGGTCGACTCCGCGAACCTCGGCAAGGCCCGCCGCCTCAACGATGCGCCGGGCCGCTACATCGAGTTCTGCAAGAGCACATTCGCCAACGACCTGACGCTGCGCGGCGTGAAGCTCGTGGTCGATGCGGCCCACGGCGCGGCCTACCAGGTGGCGCCCAACGTGTTCCACGAATTGGGCGCCGAGGTCAGCAGCATCGGCTGCGCACCCGACGGTCTCAACATCAACAAGGGCTTTGGCGCCACGCATCCCGCCGCGCTGGTGGCGGCCGTGACGGCGCAGAGGGCCGACTACGGCATTGCGCTCGACGGCGACGCCGACCGCCTGCAACTCATCGATGCCAGCGGGCGCCTGTTCAATGGCGACGAGCTGCTCTACCTCATGGTGGCCGAACGCATGGCGCGCGGCGACAAGCCCGCGGGCGTGGTCGGCACGCTCATGACCAACAAGGCGATCGAGGTGGCGCTGCGCGGGCAGGGTATCGAACTCGTGCGCGCCAAGGTGGGCGACCGCTATGTGCTCGAGGAGCTCGAAAAGCGCGGCTGGCTCCTGGGTGGCGAGGGCTCGGGCCACCTGCTGGCGCTCGACCGCCACACCACCGGGGACGGCATCGTGAGCGCGCTGCAGGTGCTGCAGGCCTGCGTGCGCAGCGGCAAGACGGTGGCGCAGCTGCTCGCGGAGATCACGCTGTTTCCACAGGTGCTGATCAATGTCCGCCTGACACCGGGACAGGACTGGAAGAACAACGATGCGCTCGCCGGCGAGACGCAGCGCATCGAAGCCGAGCTCGGCGACAGCGGCCGCGTGCTGATCCGCGCGAGCGGCACCGAACCGCTGGTGCGCGTGATGGTCGAGGCGCGCGATGCGAAGCAGGCGCAGTCTTGCGCGCAGCGGCTTGCCGCAACCCTGGAACCCGCGCGGTGACGACGGTCGAGGTCGTCCTGGCGGACTACCGCAACGCCGCGCACGCAGCCGCGCTGGTCGACCTGCTCGACGCCTATGCACGCGATCCCGCGGGCGGCGGCACGCCGCTCGAAGCGGGCGTGCTGGCCGGGCTGCCTGCGGCGCTGGCCGCGCGGCCGCAAGCCTTCAGCGTGCTCGCGTACGACGGGCAAACGCCTGTGGGCCTGGTCAACTGCATCGAAGGGTTCTCGACCTTCGCCTGCAAGCCGCTGGTCAATGTGCACGACGTGGTCGTGCTGCCCAGCCATCGCGGCCAGCGCATCGCGCAGCGCATGCTTGCGCGGGTGGAGCAGGAGGCCCGCGCGCGCGGTGCCTGCAAGCTCACGCTCGAGGTGCTGTCGGGCAATGCGCCGGCGCTGCGCAGCTACGAGCGCGAGGGGTTCGCCGGCTATCAGCTCGATCCGGCGTTCGGGCACGCGGTCTTTTTGCAGAAGAAGCTCTGAAAGAGAAAAGGGCCGGGGCGAAATCTCTCGCCGTCGGCCCTCGCCCCAACCCTCTCCCCGCGGGGAGAGGGAGGAAGACAGATCAGAAGCGCGTGACGGGCATGTCGGCATCGCCCTTGTTCGGCGCGTACTTGCCGAGTTCCCACTTGGCGATCGCATTGCGGTGCACCTCGTCCGGGCCGTCCGCAAAGCGCAGCGTGCGGGCGCCGGCATAGGCATAGGCCAGCGGGAAGTCGTCGCACATGCCGCCGCCTCCATGTGCCTGCATGGCCCAGTCGATCACCTGGCAGGCCATGCTCGGCGCCACCACCTTGATCATCGCGATCTCGTTCTTGGCGACCTTGTTGCCGGCCACGTCCATCAGCCATGCGGCCTTGAGCGTGAGCAGGCGCGCCATGTCGATCTTGCAGCGCGCCTCGGCGATGCGTTCCTGCGTGACGGTCTGAGAGGCGACGGTCTTGCCGAAGGCCACGCGCGAGGAGGCGCGCTTGCACATCAGCTCGAGGGCGCGCTCGGCCAGGCCGATCAGGCGCATGCAGTGGTGGATGCGTCCGGGGCCGAGGCGGCCCTGGGCGATCTCGAAGCCGCGGCCTTCGCCGAGCAGCATGTTGTCGGCCGGCACGCGCACGTTCTCGAAGTACATCTCGACGTGGCCGTGCGGCGCATCGTCGTAGCCCATCACGTTGAGCGGGCGCACGATGCGGATGCCCTTGGCGTCGGCCGGCACGATGATCATGCTCTGCTGCGAATGGCGCGGCGCGTCGGGGTCGCTCTTGCCCATGGTGATGAAGACGGCGCAGCGCGGATCGGCCGCGCCCGAGATCCACCACTTGCGGCCGTTGATCACGTACTCGTCGCCCTGGCGCTCGATGCGGGTCGAGATGTTGGTCGCGTCGCTGGAGGCAACGTCGGGTTCGGTCATGGCAAAGGCCGAGCGGATCTGGCCTTCGAGCAGCGGCTTGAGCCAGCGCGCCTTGATGGCTTCGGAACCGTAGCGGGCAATGGTCTCCATGTTGCCGGTGTCCGGCGCCGAGCAGTTGAAGGCTTCCGAGGCCCATGGCACGCGGCCCATGATCTCGGCCAGCGGCGCGTATTCCTGGTTGGTGAGGCCCGCGCCTTCGTAGCCCGAGGCGGCCGCGCTGTCGACCGGCAGGAACAGGTTCCACAGGCCCTGGGCCTTGGCCTTTTCCTTGAGCTTCTCGACGGTCTTGAGCGCGGTCCAGCGCTTGCCCGCGGCCGTGTTGGCGGCCAGCTCGGCGGAATACTCGGCTTCGGCCGGATAGATGTGCGCGTCCATGAATGCGCTCACGCGCTTCTGGAGCTCCTTGGTTTTTGCCGAGTATTCGAAGTCCATCGTCTGTCTCCTGGTGGGGTGTAGGGACGGTTATGCCTTTTGGGCAAACTGCCAGGCCATTTCGGCCATGGGGCGCGCGCCGCGGCCCGAGGCCACGGCTTGTTCGCTCGATGCGGTGCCTGCCTCGACCCGCTTGGCAATGCCTTGCAGGATCGCGGCCATGCGAAACAGGTTGTAGGCCTGGTAGAAGTTCCAGTCGGGCGCCAGTGCCTCGGGCGTGGTGAGCCCGGTGCGTTCGCAGTACTTGTGGATGTATTCGCTTTCGGTCGGAATGCCCAGGCTCCTGTGATCCAGCCCGCCGATGCCGCGGAACGATGCGCCCGAGATGTGCCACGACATGCAGTGGTAGCTGAAGTCGGCCAGCGGATGGCCGAGCGTCGAGAGCTCCCAGTCGAGCACGGCAATCGCGCGCGGCTCGGTGGCGTGGAACATCAGGTTGTCGAGCCGGAAGTCGCCATGCACGATGGACACCATCTTCTCGTCGCGCGCGCTTTGCGGCATGTGGGCCGGCAGCCATTCCATGAGCTTGTCCATCTCGGGAATGGGCTGCGTGATGGACGCCACGTATTGCTTGCTCCAGCGGCCGATCTGGCGCTCGAAGTAGTTGCCGGGCTTGCCGTAGTCCGCAAGGCCGCGCTCGGCAAACTTCACGGTGTGCAGCGCGGCGATGACGCGGTTCATCTCGTCGTAGATGGCCGTGCGCTCGGCGTTGTCCATGCCGGGCAGGGCCTGGTCCCAGAGCACGCGGCCCTGCATGAACTCCATCACGTAGAAGGCGCGGCCGATCACGGCTTCGTCCTCGCACAGGCAGTGCATGCGCGGCACGGGCACGTCGGTGCCGGCCAAGCCGCTCATGACCTTGAATTCGCGTTCCACCGCATGGGCCGAGGGCAGCAGCTTGGCGACGGGGCCGGGCTTGGCGCGCATCACGTAGCTCTGCGTGGGCGTGACGAGCTTGTAGGTCGGGTTCGATTGCCCGCCCTTGAACATCTCGACCGTCAGCGGGCCCTTGAAGTCGTCGAGGTTCTTCGCCAGCCACGCGGCAAGCGCTTCGACGTCGAAGGCATGCTGCTGCGAGACCGCACGGGTACCGATGAAGTTGGAGAAGTCCTGGCTCATGTCAATGATCTGCTTCCGAGACGCGCATCAACGCTGCGCGGTCCAATACGACCAGGCCGCCCGGCTCGATGCGGATGGTGCCCTCGCGTTCCATGGTCTTGAGTTCCTGGTTGACGCGCTGGCGCGACGCGCCGAGCAGCTGGGCAAGTTCTTCCTGCGCCAGCTGCAGGCCGATGCGCATCTGGCTGCCATCTTCCAGGTTGGGCACGCCGTAGCTGCGCACCAGGTGGATGAGCTGCTTGGCCAGGCGTGCGCGCAGGGGCAGGGTGTTGAGGTCTTCCACCAGCCCGAACAGCGTGCGGATGCGGCGCGCCTGCAGCCGCATCAGCGCTTCGTACAGCTCCACGTGCGCAGCCAGGATCTTCTGGAAGTCGGCCCGCGCCACGCACAGGATGGTGGTGTCTCCATGCGCATAGGCATCGTGCGTGCGCCGGTCCCCGTCGAACATCGCCACGTCGCCGAACCAGATGCCCGGCTCCACGTAGGTCAGCGTCACCTGCTTGCCCGAGACGGCCGTCGAGCTGACGCGCACCGCGCCCTTGGCGCAGGCGATCCAGTGGTCGGGAGGATCGCCGCGGGCAGCGATCAGGTCGCCGTCCTTGAAGCGTTTGACAAAGGCGCATCGGAGAATGTCGTGCCGTAGCGATGGAGAAAGAGAAGAAAACCAGCGACCACTGTTGATCGCTTCACGTTCTTCGATGGTAAGAATGGGGTCGTCCATTGGTCTGTCCTGTCGGCGACTGAAAAACTGAGGGGTGTCGCAGGAGCGACGGCGTGCCGCTACTCGTAGTGCGGTGATTTCTTCTCGATGAACGCGGCAATGCCGATGCCCGCATTCGGGTGGTGCAGGTTGCGTACGAAGTGGTCGCGCTCCTGCGAGAGCTGCGACGCAAACGTGGCGCCGGGCGCTTCGCTGAGCAGTTCCTTGATGCTGGCCAGCGAATTGGGTGCGCGCTCGTTGAGCCGGGCCGCCAGCGCCAGGGCGCTTGCAAGCGCCTGGCCGTGCTCGCTCAGTTCATTGACCAGGCCGAGCGCATGCAGCCGCGGCGCGCCGATGCGCTCGCCGCACATCAGCCACTCGCTGGCCAGCTGGCGCGGCAATGCACGCCCCAGCTGCCAGCTCAGGCCGCCATCGGGCGAGAGCGCCACGTTGCTGTACGACGCCGCAAAGACCGCGTCGCGCGCGGCCACCACGAAATCGCAGGCCAGTGCCAGCGAGAAGCCGGCACCTGCGGCTGCGCCTTCGACCGCAGCGATGATGGGCTTGGGAAAGGCGCGGATCGAGTCGATCCAGTTGTGCAGGCCCTCGATGCTTTCGGCCTGCACCGAAGGGTCGCGCTGCCGGTTGTCGGACAGCCGCTGCAGCGAGCCGCCGGCGCAGAACCATGCACCTTCGCCCACGATGACGACGCTGCGGATCTCCTCGCTGCTCTCGGCGCCGTTGAGTGCCTCGATGCCGGCGGCGTAGATCTCGGGGCCCAGTGCATTGCGCTGGGTCGGGTTGGCGATCGTCAGCACCATGGTGCGTCCCTCGCTGGTGCTCTTCAGTTCGGCGGTCATCGCTGTGATGCTTTCGTTGGTGTTGGTCTGCTTATTCTTCTTCGTGCAGCAGGCTCAGGCCGATCGCACCGCGGCGGCGCAGCCACGGGCTCGGGCGGTAGCGCGGATCGCCGTAGACGGTCTGCAGGTTGAACAGCACTTCGAGCATGTTGGTCGGCCCGTACAGGTTGCCCATGGCGAGCGGGCCGCGCGGATAGCCCAGGCCCAGCTGCACCGCGGTTTCGAGGTCGGCCGGCGAGCAGACGCGCTGCTGGCACATGTCGGCTGCAATGTTCACGATGGTGCCGATCACGCGCTGCGTCACGAAGCCGCCGCTGTCGCGGATCACGCTCACTGCCTTTCCATCGCGCGCGAAGAGCGCGTGCGCCGCATCGCGGATGTCGCGCCGCGTGGCGGGGTTGGTGGCGAGCACGCGGCGCTTGGTGGCGGCATCGTCGATCAGCATGTCGATGCCCATCGTGCGCGTGGCGTCCAGCCGCTCGACCGCGGCCACCGTGGTCACGTCGAAGCCCAGCGGGGCCACCAGGATCAGCGACGTGGGCGCCGCCGTGGCACCGCTGTCGATCTGCGCGCCCAGCGCGTTCACCAGCCGCAGCAATTCGGCCCGGCGCGCGGCGCGGGGCGAAACCCAGACCGAGGGCATTGCCGCCACCACCGGCAGTGCCGGCTCGGCGGGCTGCTGCATCACGCCGTCGTTGTAGCGGTAGAAGCCTTCATTGGTCTTGCGGCCCAGCACGCCGGCCGCAAGCCTCTGGGCAGTGATCACGCTGGGCCGGAAGCGCGGCTCCTCGTAGTACTGGTGGTAGATCGATTCCATCACCGGATGCGACACGTCGAGCGCGGTCAGGTCCATCAGCTCGAAAGGGCCCAGGCGAAAACCGGCCTGCTCCTTCAGGATGCGGTCGATGGTCGCGAAATCGGCCACGCCTTCGCCGACGATGCGCAGGGCTTCCGTGCCATAGCCGCGGCCCGCGTGGTTGACGATGAAGCCCGGCGTGTCCTGCGCCTGCACGGCGCTGTGACCCATCTGCACCGCATAGCCTGCGAGCTGCTTGCAGACCTCGGCCGAAGTCTTGAAGCCGGCCACCACCTCGACCACCTTCATCAGCGGCACCGGGTTGAAGAAGTGAAAGCCCGCCACGCGCTCCGGATGCGCGAGTCCGGCCGCAATGGCCGTGACCGACAGCGACGAGGTGTTGGTGGCCAGCGTGGCCGTGGGCGCGACGACCGTTTCGAGTTCGCGGAACAGCTTGCGCTTGACTTCGAGATCTTCGACCACCGCTTCGACCACCAGGTCGCACTGCGCCAGCGCCCCGACCGAGTCGACCGCCTTCACGCGGGCGATCTGCGCATCGCGCGCCGCGGCGTCGATCTTGCCCTTCTCGTGCAGCTTGTTCCATTGGGCCGCGAGGGCTTCGCGTCCGCGTTCGGCGGCACCTGCAAAACTGTCGAGCAGCAGCACTTCGCTGCCCGCCTGGGCTGCGATCTGTGCGATGCCTCGGCCCATGGCGCCGGCGCCGACGACGCCGATCCGGGTGTAGTTGACTGTCATTGAAAAAAATCTTCGCTGGTTGGTGGGTGTCCGGACCCGCTTGCAGGCACCGGGCCCGGAGTTTGCGCAGCCTTCGATTTTGCAGCCATCGGCCGCAGGGCCATGCCGGGTTTTACGCGGGGCCGCCGCGCGGTCAGGCCGGCCGGCGGCTGCGATCGATGGCCACGCTCAGGCCGATGGCCGCGAGCAGCAGGGCAAAACCGGCCCAGTTCATCCACGCCACCGCGTCGTTGGCAAGCAGCCATCCACCCAGCCCGGCACCCACCGCCTGACCGACATAGATGCCGGAACTGTTCAGCGCCACCGAGCCCGGCGCGAGCGCGGGGGCCAGGCCGACCAGCCGCGCCTGCTGCGCCGAATTGGTCGCGAAGCAGCCCAGGCCCCAGGGCACGAGCACTGCCGCCAGCCACGGCAGCGTGCCGGCCCATGGCCAGAGGAACAGGCTCAGCGCGATCAGCGAACTCGTCACGAGCACCATGCGGCCCGCGCCCACGCGGTCGATGAACCGGCTCACGAGCATGTTGCCTGCGAGACCGAAGATTCCGAACAAGGCCCACATCAGGCTCAGCGTGGTGGGATCCGCGCCGAAGTCCCGCTTCAGGATCGGCCCGAAATAGCTGAACAGCACGAACTGTCCGGCCCCCTGCAGCGCCGTGACCGAGACGATGCCCATCAGCACCGGGCTGCGCAGCACGCGCGACCAGGCAGCTGCCGTCAGCGCTGCGGGGCGAATTCCCTTCGGCAGCGTCAGCCAGATCGATGCCGCGCTGGCGATGCTCAGCAGCGCAATTGCCCCGAAAGCCATGCGCCAGCCGAGATGGCCGCCCACCAGCGCACCGATGGGTAGCCCGAGCACCGAGGCCAGCGACCAGCCCAGAAAGACGAAGGTCACGGCGCGGCCGCGATGCTCCGGCAGCACCAGCATGCCGGCGCAGGCCGCGGCCTGGGGCGTGAAGATCGCAGGCGCCACCACCGTGAGCATGCGCACCGGCAGCAGGGCGCCGAAGCTCGGCATCAGCGCCGCAATGGCGTGCCCGGCCGCGTACCAGAGGAGGGTGAGGGCGAGCAGCTGGCGACGGTCCCAGCCTGCGACCGCTGCCGCCAGCAGCGGCGCGCCCAGGCACATCACGACCGCGGCGACCGTGATCAGCTGGCCCGCTGTCGCGACGGAGACAGAAAGCGACGTGCTGATTTCATTGAGCGTGCCCGGCACCACCATCACGCCCGTTCCGATCACGAAATTGCCGGCCAGCAAGGCCCACAGTGCGCCGCGGGGCGCGGGCCGGCGGCTCATGCAATCACCGGCGAACCTGCAGCGCGCCAGGGTTCACGATGTTGGTGGGGTTGCCCTTGATGAAGCTCACGACATTGTCGAAAGCCTGGCCGAAGTAGCTTTCGTAGCTGTCCTGCTCGACGTAGCCGATGTGCGGCGTGCAGATGCAGTTCTCCAGCCGCAGCAGCGCATGGCCCTGCAGCGGCGGCTCGCTCTCGAACACGTCGACCGCCGCCAGCCCAGGCCGGCCGCGGTTGAGCGCAGCGAGCAGCGCATCGGCCTCGACCAGTTCGGCGCGGGAGGTGTTGACGAAGAGCGCGGTCGGCTTCATGCGCGAAAGATCCTCGAGCTTGACCAGGCCGTTGGTTTCCTCGTTGAGCCGCAGATGCACCGACAGCACGTCGGCCGCAGCGAAGAATTCGTGGCGGTTCTGCGCCACCTGGAAGCCGTCGGAGCGGGCCTTGGCGCAGCTTGCCTCGCGCCCCCAGATCACCACCTGCATGCCGAAGGCCTGCCCGTAGCGCGCCACCAACTGGCCGATGCGGCCGTAGCCCCAGATGCAGAGCGTCTTGCCCTTGAGCACCGAGCCCAGCCCGAAATTGGGCGGCATGGAGGCCGACTTGAGCCCCGACTGCTGCCAGGCCCCATGCTTGAGGTTGCTGATGTACTGCGGCAGGCGGCGCATGGCCGCCATGATCAGCGCCCAGGTCAGCTCGGCAGGCGCCTGGGGCGAGCCGGTGCCCTCGGCCACCGCCACGCCGCGCTCCGTGCAGGCCGTGACGTCGATATGGCCGCCCACGCGTCCCGTCTGCGAAATGAGCTTGAGCTTGGGAAGCTTTTCGATCAGCTGGCGAGAGATGTGGGTGCGTTCGCGGATCAGCACGATCACGTCGGCATCCTTCAGCCGAACCGAGAGCTGCCCGATGCCCTTGACCGTGTTGGTGTAGACCTTGGCTGCATACGCGTCCAGCTTGGCGGCGCAGCGCAGCTTGCGCACGGCGTCCTGGTAATCGTCGAGGATCACAATGTTCATGGCGTGCCATTGTGCCTCGCAGCATTGGCATGACGCGCGTGTGAACGTTTGGATACCCACCCCGGGTAACGGTCACCGGGGGTTGCACGGGTTCAGTGCAACTGGGTGGAGCGGGGCGCGGCGCTGATGGCTTCCATCGCCTCGAGTGCCGCCAGGCGGTCGAGCTCGGCGCAGACATCGGCCATGCGGCCGGAAATTACCATGCGGTTGGTGCTGCGTTTGTCGCCTTGGTGGCCGTCGACCACGCGAATGACGCGCAGCGGCCGCACGGGCGCCGGCGCCGCGCTGGGAGCTGCCGCGTGGGCGCGGGCCGTACAGGCCGGCCGGACCGCGATGTAGCGCAACCCGGCAGAGGTGCTGCCGGTCTCGCGGCGAGCCGGGCGGCGTGCCGGCAGCAACCGGCTTGCAAGCGATTGCAGCGGCATCCACAAATCAGCAATGGCGAGGAGGGCGATTCCCATGTGAACTCCAAAAAAGTCTGAGGTTGAACACAGGCAGGATTTCTTTGAATGGACGCAACAGGGTGATGGCGACAAAGCGCCATACGCCCGCCACCTGTTGCGGCCGAATGGGGTGCAGGCCGCGCGGCCTACATCAGCATGGTGTTGCGGATGAGGCCCACCGCCAGGCCTTCGATCTCGAAGGGCTCGCCGGGCTGGACCACGATGGTCGGGTAGTCGGGGTTTTCGGCATGCAGCTCGATGACCAGCTTGTTGCGCTTGAGGCGCTTTACCGTGACTTCGTCGCCCAGGCGTGCCACCACGATCTGGCCGTTGCGCGCCTCCTTGGTGGCCTGGACCGCGAGCAGGTCGCCGTCCATGATGCCGGCGTCGCGCATGGACATGCCGCGCACCTTGAGCAGGTAATCAGGCTGGCGCTGGAACAGCGTGTTCTCGACGTAGTAGGTCTGGTCGACGTGTTCCTGCGCGAGGATGGGCGAGCCCGCCGCCACGCGGCCTATGAGAGGTAGCGCGAGCTGCGACATGCCGGGCAGCGAGAGGGAGAACTGGCCGCCTTCACGGTGGCGCGTCTCGTTGAGCGAACGCAGCGCGTCGCCCTTGAGCCGGATGCCGCGCGAAGTGCCGCTGACAAGTTCGATCACGCCCTTGCGGGCCAGCGCCTGCAGGTGCTCCTCGGCGGCATTGGCCGACTTGAAACCCAGCTCATTGGCGATTTCGGCCCGCGTGGGCGGCGCGCCGGTACGGGCGATGGCGCTCTGGATCAAGTCCAGGATCTGCTGCTGGCGGGCGGTAAGCTTAACGGCGAACTGCATATGTGGTTCCTTGCGGCACTGGCTGAATATCCAGTACCTGTATTTTTAACCAGTTTTTAAAAGTTGGCAACCCATGGTTAATTCCCTTTCGCCCAGCCTGCGGCGCGTCGTGGTCCTGGGCACCGGCGGCACCATCGCAGGCCGGGCCGCGAGCGGCACCGACAACATCGGCTACACCGCTGGAGAGGTGGGGGTGGCGGACCTGCTCGGTGGCATCGATGCGCCAGCGGGCCTGGCGCTCGTGGCGGAGCAGGTGGCGCAGCTCGACAGCAAGGACATGGCTTTCGACATCTGGCTGCAGCTCGCCGAGCGCTGCGCCTTCTGGCTGGCCGAGGCCGACGTGGCGGGCGTGGTGATCACGCACGGCACCGACACCATCGAGGAAACGGCGTTCTTCCTCCAGGCGGTGCTTGCGCCCGGCAAGCCCGTGGTGTTGACCTGCGCCATGCGCCCGGCCAGCTCGCTCTCGCCCGACGGTCCGCAGAACCTGCGCGATGCCATCGCTGTCGCGGCCACGCCGGCGGCGCACGGCGTGACGGTGGTCTGCGCGGGCGCCATCCACGGCGCGCTGGATGTGCAGAAGGTGCACACCTATCGCCCGGACGCGTTTTCATCGGGCGATGCCGGGCCGGTCGGCTACGTGGAAGAGGGCGCGGTGCGGCGCCTTCGCGACTGGCCGCAGGCGGTGGGCGGGGCCTCGAAGATCCCTGAAGCGAAGGCGGGGGCGGCGGTGCGCTGGCCGCGCGTGGAGATCGTCACCAGCCATGCGGGCACAAGCGGCGCCCTCGTCGACCTGCTGCTGCAGGAGCGGGCGTCGGGGGGCGCCGAACCGATCCGCGGGCTGGTCGTGGCCGCGACCGGCAATGGCACGGTGCACCAGGCGCTCGAGGCGGCGGCCCTGCGGGCCCAGGACACGGGCGTGGCGGTGCTGCGTGCCACCCGTTGCGCGAACGGACGCATCCTGCCGAAGCCCGGCGATCTGCTGCGGGACGCCGGTGCGCTGACGCCTGTCAAGGCGCGCATCGCGCTGATGCTGGAACTGATGGGAACGGCGCCCGCCTGAGCGGTGGCCGCGGGCAGCGGATGAAATTCAGCTGCTGAGGGCCGCGAGCGCGCGTTGCGTGATCTCGTCGACGCTGCCCACGCCCTTGATGGCGCGGTACTTCGGCGCCGAGGCCGGATCGGCCTTGGCCCAGGCCGAGTAGTAGTCGACCAGCGGGCGCGTCTGCTGGCTGTAGACCTCGAGCCGCTTGCGCACGGTTTCTTCCTCGTCGTCCTTGCGCTGGATCAGGTCTTCACCCGTGACGTCGTCCTTGCCCTCGACCTTGGGCGGATTGAACTTGACGTGGTAGGTGCGGCCCGACGCGGGGTGCGAGCGGCGGCCGCTCATGCGTTCGATGATGTCGCTGAACGGCACGTCGATTTCGAGCACGTAGTCGAGCTTGACGCCGGCCGCCTTCATGGCGTCGGCCTGGGGAATGGTGCGCGGGAAGCCGTCGAACAGGAAACCGCCGGCGCAATCGGGTTGCGCGATGCGTTCCTTCACGAGGTTGATGATCAGGTCGTCGCTCACGAGGCCACCGGACTCCATGACGGCCTTGGCCTGCTGTCCGAGCGGGGTGCCGGCCTTGACGGCAGCGCGCAGCATGTCGCCGGTCGAAATTTGAGGAATGCCGTATTTCTGGCAGATGAAGGCTGCTTGCGTGCCTTTGCCCGCCCCGGGCGCGCCCAGCAAAATTAGTCTCATGGTGTCCTCGGAGGGTTCTTGGATCTTGTGTCGCGCCAAGCGTCAGCCCGGGAGCGGGGCAAGGCGGAATTGCGTCGAGGATAGCATGCGAGCGCGTGAAGAATTTCCGCTGCCGCCCTCGCAGCAGCGCACTTTTTCAGCGCGCCGGATCGGCGGCGAAGACCGCGCGCACGCGCTCGAGGTCCGCGGGGGTATCGACGCCGGGCCCGGGCGCGACATGGCTGACGTGCACCGCGATGCGATGCCCGTGCCACAGCGCGCGCAGCTGTTCGAGCGCTTCGGTGGCCTCGACGGGCGCAGGTGCCAGCGAAGGAAAGCTACGCACGAAGCCGGCGCGGTAGCCGTAGATGCCGATGTGCCGCAGCGGTGCCGGTGCGGGCAGCACGGAAGGCGGTGCACCGTTGGCGGAACCGTCGCGCCACCACGGAATGGGCGCGCGGCTGAAGTACAACGCGTTGCCCTGTGCATCGAGCACCACCTTCACCACGTTCGGATTCAGGAAGTCGTCGAGCGAGTCGATCTCGTGGGCTGCCGTGCTCATGGCAGCTTCCGGATGCGTGGCCAGCGCGGATGCCACCGCGTCGATGAGCGCGGGATCGATCAGCGGCTCGTCGCCCTGGACGTTGACGACGATGTCGTTGCCGTCCAGCCCCAGTTGCTCGCAGGCTTCGGCCAGGCGGTCGGAGCCGCTCGGGTGGTCCTGGCGGGTCAGGATGGCTTCCACACCATGTGTTCTGCATGCCGCGACGATGGCCGCGTCGTCGCCAGCCACCACCACGCGCGCGGCGGCGGATTGGCTGGCACGCCGGGCCACGCGCACCACCATGGGCAGGCCGGTGATGTCGGCCAGCGGCTTGTTGGGCAGCCGTGTCGAAGCCAGTCGGGCCGGCACCAGGACAGTGAAGCTCACAGCCCGAGCTCTTCGTCGGACAGCGTGCGGGCTTCGTTCTCGAGCAGAACGGGAATGCCGTCTCGCACCGGATAGGCCAGGCGTGCGCTGCGCGAGCAGAGCTCCTGCTTCTCGGGGTTCCAGGTCAGCGGGCCCTTGGTGACGGGGCAGACGAGCAGTTCAAGCAGCTTGGTATCCATCGAGCGATGATAGCTTTGCGTCGAGCGCCGCGAAGAATTCAGGCGAGGGTGCGAAGTCCAGCGGCACCGCAAGCGCGTCGGGGGCCTTGGGCCACAGCTTGACGGCGTCCTTTTCGGTGCAGACGAGGCGTTGCCCGGTGCCGGCAGGGCGCTGCCAGCCTTCGAAATCGTAGTGGTCCGGCAGCGCGATCGTCTCGGCAAGCGTCAGCCCGCGCGCCCGCAGCATGCCGAAGAACGCTTCGGGCCGCGCAATGGCCGCCAGCGCGATCACCGGTTCGCGGGCAAGCGCATCGAGCGGCATGCGTTTTCCGTCGCTCGCCACGGCGTCATGCGCGAGCGCACGGGTGGCGGTGTAGCCCCCCTCGAAGGCGGGGAGCGCTCCGCTGTGGAGCACCAGGTCGCACGGGCGCGGCCAGCGCTCGCGCAGCGGGCCCGCGGGCAGCCGCCAGCCGTTGCCCACGCCGCGGTCGTCGAACACGCAGATCTCGATGTCGCGCGCCAGCGCAAGGTGCTGCAGCCCGTCGTCGCTCACGATGACCTGCGTGGCCGGATGCCGGGTGAGCAGGGCACGCGCGGCCTCGATGCGGCGCCGCGCCACGAACACCGGCGCGCCGGTGGTGCGGCGAGTCAGCAGCGGTTCATCGCCGACGTCGGAGGCGTTGCTCTCGGCGAGTACTTCGCGGCAGTCGCCGGTGCGGCGGCCATGGCCGCGCGACACCACGCCAACCTGCAGCCCGCGGGCCTGCAGGTGCCGCACGACTGCCATCACGACCGGGGTCTTGCCCGCGCCGCCGGCAATCACGTTGCCGACCACGATCACCGGCACCTGGACGCGTTCGGTCGTGCGCCATCCCATCCGGTAGAGCCAGCATCGCAGCCCGAAAAGCGCCGCGTAGACCAGCGACAGAGGCCACAGCAGGCAGGCCAGCGCGCCGCGATGCAGCCAGGCGCGCTGCAGTCGTGAGGCCGGCACAGCGATCGGGCCGGTGGTGCCGGTGGTGCTTCGGCCCTGCGACGGCACTCAGTGCCCTGCTTGCGCCGTCGACTGGGCTGCGAAAGTGATCTGCACCAAGCCCACGCGGCGCGCGGCTTCCATCACCGTGATCACGGCCTGGTGCGGGCTGCTGGCGTCGGCGCTGATGATGACCACGCTGTCCTTGCCGCCGATTGCGGCCGCACCCAGTGCAGCGGCCACGGTGTCCACGTTGCGGTCGGCCACGGGTTTCTTGTTGATCGAGTAGCGGCCGTCGGCGGAGACCGCCACGATCACTTCCTTGGGATAGTCGCGTTGCGAATCGACGTCCGCCGTCGGCAGCCGAAGCTGCATCTCGGTGAACTTGCTATAGGTGGTCGACAGCATCAGGAAGATCAGGATGACCAGCAGCACGTCGATGAACGGGATCAGGTTGATCTCCGGCTCATCGCGCGCGCCATGGCGAAACTGCATGCGGCCGCGGCTCATGGCAAGCCTCCGCCGGGCAGCGCAGCACACGCAGTGGCGAGCGACGCGAAGCCCATCATTTGCGCAACGCGTTCAGGTGGCGGGCGAAGCGCTCGCCCGACAGTTCGAGGTTGAGCAGGTATTCGTCGACCCGGCTGCGGAAATAGCGCCAGAAGATCAGGGTCGGAATCGCCACGATCAGGCCGAAAGCCGTGTTGTAGAGCGCGATCGAAATGCCGTGCGCCAGCTGCGCGGGGTTCCCGGAGCCCACCGCGCCGCTGCCGGGCGACTGCGACCCGAAGATCTCGATCATGCCGATGACCGTGCCCAGCAGGCCGAGCAGCGGCGCCGCCGATGCAATGGTGGCCAGCGCCGGCAGGTAGCGCTCCAGCTTGTGCGCCACGGTGCGGCCCGAGGCCTCCATGGCGGCGCGCAGGTCTTCCTCGGTACAGCGCGGATTGGCATTGAGCGCCCGCAGGCCGGCGGCCAGCACCTGTCCGAGCATCGAGTTGCGCTCGAGCTTGGTCACCACGTCGGGCCCCGGTACGGCGCCGTGCGACACGGTAATGGCTTCGTCGAGCAGCTTGGGCGGCAGGACCCTCACGGTCTTGAGGCTTGTGAAACGTTCGATAACCAAGGCGAGCGCGATGATCGAACAGGCGAGCAATGGCCAGATTGGCCAGCCCGCGGCAACTATGATGGAAAACAAGGAATCCTCCGGCCCCGTAGACTGCAAATGCGCGGCGATTATCCACCGAGGCCACCATCGCCACGCGGCTTGTTTGCATGTCAGCGAAGACGCACAGATTCTGTGGATAACTTTGTGATTAACCCGCTGCGCAACTTGTCTGGACCCGCATGGGACGGGCCTCCCGCTAGATCGATTGAATTTTGAGCAGCTCTTTTTCCAATGAAATCAACAGCTTGCACGACAAACCGTGCACCTGTTCCGTATCGAGGCCGCGGCATCGAGGCCGGGCAACCCATTGTGGAAGAGTGGCCGCCGGCCGCGCGGGCGTCCTGTGAACCTGCGTGACGCGAATCCAACGCCGGGCCCGCGGATCTGGGCTGTCGGCGCGCTGTGCCGGGCGGTGGCCGATGCGCTCGATGCGCGCTTCAATCCCGTCGCGGTGCGCGGCGAGATTTCCGGCTTCTCGCGTGCTTCGAGTGGACATTGTTACTTTGCGCTCAAGGACACGTCGGGCCAACTGCGCTGCGCGATGTTCCGGCGCGCGGCGGGCCTGCTCGACTTTTCCCCGCGTGACGGCGACCAGGTCGAGGTGCGCGGGCGGCTGGCGGTGTACGAACCGCGCGGCGACCTGCAGCTGGTGGTCGAAAGCCTGCAGCGCGCCGGCCAGGGCGCGCTATTCGAGCAATTCCTGCAACGCAAGGCACGGCTCGAAGCCGAAGGGCTCTTCGATGCGGAACGCAAGCGCGCGCTGCCGGTCATGCCGCGCGCGGTGGGCCTCGTCACTTCGCTCGGCGCCGCGGCGCTGCACGACGTGGTCACGGCGCTGCGGCGCCGGGTGCCGCACATTCCCGTGGTCCTGGCGCCGGCGGCGGTGCAGGGCGCCAATGCGCCGGCGGAACTCGTGCGCGCGCTGCAATCGCTGTACGCGCTGGAGCCGGCCGTCGACGTGATCCTGCTGGTGCGCGGGGGCGGCTCCATCGAGGATCTCTGGGCGTTCAATGATGAAACCCTGGCGCGCACCATCGTCCAAAGCCCGGTTCCGCTGATCTGCGGCGTCGGCCACGAAACCGACTTCACCATCGCCGACTTCTGCGCCGACCTGCGCGCGCCCACGCCCACGGCCGCGGCGGAACTCGTCAGCGCGCCCCAGGCAATGTGGCTCGGTGCGATCGATCTGCTGAATGAACGGCTCGACAGTGCGCTGGGTGCGCGCCTCGACGTACTGGGGCAGCGCCTCGACCAGGCCGCAGCGCGCCTGGGCCGGCCCTCAGGATTGGTGGCGCGCCAGCAACTGCGGCTCGCGCACGATTCGCAGCGGCTGCGCTATGCGCTCTTGTCCAGGGCCGAGCGCCTTGCCCAGGTGCCGCGCGCGATTGGCGCCGATTTCCCGCTCAAGCTCGAGCGCGCGCTGGTGCAGCGGCGCGAGCGGCTGGAACGCGTCGCTCTGCGCCTGCGGCTGCTCGATCCTGCGCTGGTGCTCCAGCGCGGCTATGCCTGGCTCACCGATCCCGGCGGCCGCGCGATCGTCAGCGCGAAGCAGCTGAGTGCGGGCGACGCCGTGGTCGCGCGGCTCGCCGATGGTTCAGTCGACCTGACCGTGGCGCCCGGCAAAACGGGAACGCGTCCGACGCCGGGTGCGTAATTCCTTTCTAGAATCCTTTATTCCCCACAACCAACCCACGAGAAAAAACCATGGAACATGTGCTCCCACCCCTGCCATACGCCCTCGACGCGCTGGCACCCGAGTACTCGAAGGAAACCCTCGAGTACCACTACGGCAAGCACCACAACGCCTACGTGGTGAACCTCAACAACCTGCAAAAGGGCACCGAGTTCGAGTCGATGACGCTCGAGGAGATCGTCAAGAAGTCCAGCGGCGGCATCTACAACAACGCCGCCCAGATCTGGAACCACACCTTCTTCTGGAGCTGCATGAAGCCCCAGGGTGGCGGCGCTCCGAGCGGCGCGCTGGCCAAGGCCATCGATGCCAAGTGGGGCAGCTACGACGCCTTCAAGGAAGCGTTCGTGAAGTCGGCCGTGGGCAACTTCGGTTCGGGCTGGACCTGGCTGGTGAAGAAGGCCGACGGTTCGCTGGACATCGTGAACATGGGCGCCGCAGGCACGCCGCTGACCACCGGCGACACCCCGGTGCTGACGGTGGACGTGTGGGAGCACGCCTACTACATCGACTACCGCAACCTGCGCCCGAAGTTCGTCGAGACCTTCCTGGCCAAGCTGGTGAACTGGGACTTCGCGGCCAAGAACTTCGGCTGAGCCGGGTTCTCCCAATGAAAAAGCCGACCCGAGGGTCGGCTTTTTCGTGGGCTGGTGAAAAGCAGGCGCTCAGCGCTTCGAAGCAGCGAACAGCTCGCCGCCGAGCTTGGCGCCCTTCTTGATGTTCTTCTTGGCGAACCAGCCCTGGTTCATCTCGAGCACGAAGCGTACGGGCTCCTCGGAGCAGTGGGAGTTCTCGGTCATTGGCTGCATGTCGACCAAGTTGACGATGCGGCCGTCATCCGCCACGAAGGCGGCGGTCAGCGGCAGCAGCGTGTTGCGCATCCAGAAGCACTGGGTGGCCGGCTGGTCGAAAACGAAGATCATGCCTTCGGCCTGCGGCATCTCCTTGCGAAACATCAGGCCGATCTCCCGCTGGCGGGGCGTCTGCGCGACTTGCGCATCGATCGTGTACAGGCCTACGGACAGCTTGGTGCGTTGCAGGTCGGTCTGGGGTTGCTCCTGTGCCTGCGCGGAGCCCATCAGGGCGGCGGCGAGCAGGAGCAGGGCGGCAAAACGCTGGAACATCGGGGCTTCTTTCAGGACGGGGCCCAAGGATTCGAGGACGCCGGGCCAATAAAAATGCCCGCTGATGCGGGCATTGCCGGTGAGCCTGGAAGCTTACACCTTCTTGGCTGCAGCCGTGTGCGCCTTGGCCACGTGATGGCGAGCCTTGTGCTTCTTGACGGCGTGCTTCGCCGGTTGCTTCGCCTTGTGAACGGCGGCAGGTGCGGCCGGCGCTGGTGCGGGTGGGGTTTGCGCAAATGCGCCGGCTGCGAAAAGACCGGCGACGAGGGCTGCGAGCAGCTTGTTCATGAGACATCCTTTGAGATTGTTGATATGGACCACCTTCCCTGAAGAAGGCCAATCTTCAACGGAGCCTGAGACCCCCGGTTGACAGCCGTCTCGCCCCCTGCGGACGAAAAAAAACGCTCCGAAGAGCGTTTTTTTAAACCAGGGCCGGCTTACTTGGCGCCCGGCATGTCGGGCGTGCCGCCTTGGGTGGCCTTGCGCTTCACGCTGCCGTCCTTGTTGCGACGACGATCGTCGCGGGTCTGGGCACGCTTTTCGCCGGCAACGCCAGCCTTGTCGGCGCCGAACGTGCCGCCTTCGGGCGTCTTGGCGATGTCGCCAGCGGGAGCGGCCACTTGGCCTGCGGGCTTGGCTTCCTTCTTGGCTTCGGCGCGGGCTTGCGGCTTGCTGTTGGTGGCGTTCCCTTGCTCGGGCGTGGTGCCGGTCGGGTTCTGGGCGTAGGCGCCAGCGGCGAACAGGCCAGCGATCATGACTGCGAGAATTTTGCTCATTGATGATTCCTCTATCGAGAATTGGTTGGAAACGCCTCCCGGCGAGCAGAAGGTCAGCCACTAACGAGACCATTGTCTCTTAGGTTGACAAACGCCAGCTGATGGGTTGCGTCTAAAATGTACAGCGATTTGTTCGCGGGCTGTACAGCGATTCCCCATCGCTGTCTGAATTCGCAGACAGTCGTCCGAATTACGTCACTCCCGGAGTCATTCCCCCTCATGTCCAGCTACCAGCACATCAAAGTCCCGGCCGAAGGCCAGAAGATCACGGTCAACGCCGACAACTCGCTCAATGTGCCTGATCAGCCGATCATTCCCTTCATCGAAGGCGACGGCACGGGTCTGGACATCACCCCGGTGATGCTCAAGGTGGTGGATGCTGCAGTGGCCAAGGCCTACGGCGGCAAGAAGAAGATCCACTGGATGGAAGTCTATGCCGGCGAAAAGTCGACCAAGGTCTACGGCCCCGACGTCTGGCTGCCCGAGGAAACGCTGCACGCCGTGCGCGACTACGTGGTGTCCATCAAGGGCCCGCTCACCACGCCCGTCGGCGGCGGCATCCGCTCGCTGAACGTGGCGCTGCGCCAGGAACTCGACCTGTACGTGTGCCTGCGCCCCATCCAGTACTTCGAGGGCGTGCCCAGCCCGGTGCGCGAGCCGCACAAGACCAACATGGTCATCTTCCGCGAGAACTCGGAAGACATCTACGCCGGCATCGAGTTCGAAGCCGAGAGCGACAAGGCCAAGAAGCTCATCAAGTTCCTGCAGGACGAACTGGGCGTCAAGAAGATCCGCTTCCCCAACACCTCCGGCATCGGCGTGAAGCCCGTGTCCAAGGAAGGCACCGAGCGCCTCGTGCGCAAGGCACTGCAGTACGCGGTGGACAACGACAAGCCCAGCGTCACCATCGTGCACAAGGGCAACATCATGAAGTTCACCGAAGGTGGCTTCCGTGACTGGGCCTACGCCCTGGCTGCCAAGGAGTTCGGCGCCGAGCTGATCGACGGCGGCCCGTGGATGAAGTTCAAGAACCCCAGGACGGGCAAGGAAATCACCGTCAAGGACAGCATTGCCGATGCATTCCTGCAGCAGATTCTCCTGCGCCCCGCCGAGTACAGCGTGATTGCCACGCTGAACCTCAACGGCGACTACGTGTCGGACGCGCTGGCCGCGCAAGTCGGCGGCATCGGCATTGCCCCGGGCGCGAACCTGAGCGACACCGTCGCCATGTTCGAAGCGACCCACGGCACGGCTCCCAAGTACGCCGGCAAGGACTACGTGAACCCCGGTTCCGAAATCCTCTCGGCCGAAATGATGCTGCGCCACATGGGCTGGACCGAGGCGGCCGACCTGATCATCAGCTCGATGGAAAAGTCGATTGCCAGCAAGAAGGTCACCTATGACTTCGCCCGCCTGATGGACGGCGCCACGCAAGTGAGTTGCTCGGGCTTCGGCCAGGTCATGATCGACCACATGTAATTGCGCGAGCAGCGGCGCTCCGGCGCCGCGCAGCCAAGGCCCTCGAGATCACCCGGTTTCGAGGGCTTTTCTTCATCCGGCACGGCAAGGCGGGCCAGGTTGAGAAATGGAACACCTTGCTCCAAATACCCATTTTTTTCCGGGCGGGTGCCGCGTAATATTTACGCTGCGGCGCAGGCGAAACGCAGATTTTTTTGCGTCACCTGTGGTGTCGTGCACGACGCAAGCCCCTTGATTTGTCGAATACGCGCCACCAAGTCTTCTTGCGCCGGCACGGTGCTTGCACGCTCTATAGAATCTTTTTTATGGCAACGAGAATTCCCAAGACTCCCAGCACTCCGCCGGCCCAGAAACCGGCCGGGGACGACGGAGATTCGGTCGTTCTGGAGCGGCGGCCGCAAAAAACCGCGCCGCCCCAGATGTACCAGGTCGTCATGCTGAACGACGACTACACGCCCATGGAGTTCGTGATCGTCGTGCTGCAGGAATATTTCAACAAGGATCGCGAAACCGCGACCCAGATCATGCTCAAGATCCACCTCGATGGCCGTGGCGTTTGTGGGGTCTATTCCCGCGATCTGGCGGCCACCAAGGTCAATCAGGTGATGGAGGCCGCGCACCAGGCCGGGCATCCGCTGCAGTGCGTCAGCGAGCCCATTGCGTGAACCAGTTGAATTGCGCGCGCTCAAACCCATCTGAGAATTTATTTACAGCAAGGCAAAAGGAAATCACATGATTGCCCAGGAACTGGAAGTCAGCTTGCACATGGCCTTCGTCGAGGCCAGGCAGCAGCGCCACGAGTTCATCACCGTGGAGCATCTGTTGCTCGCTTTGCTGGACAACCCGAGCGCCGCAGAGGTCCTGCGTGCCTGCTCGGCCAACGTCGACGACCTGCGGGCGTCGCTCACCAACTTCATCAAGGACAACACGCCCCAGGTGGCGGGTACCGACGATGTAGACACCCAGCCGACGCTGGGTTTCCAGCGCGTGATCCAGCGCGCCATCATGCATGTGCAGTCCACCGGCAACGGCAAGAAGGAAGTCACCGGCGCCAATGTGCTGGTCGCGATCTTCGGCGAGAAGGACTCGCACGCGGTGTACTACCTCCACCAGCAGGGCGTGACCCGCCTGGACGTGGTGAACTTCATTGCCCACGGCATCAAGAAGAGCGATCCGCCCGAGGCTGTCAAGGGCAGCAGCGAATCGCCTTCGGGCGAGGGCGAAGAGGGTGGCGCCGAAAAGAACGAGAAGGCCTCGCCGCTCGAGCAGTTCACGCAGAACCTCAACCAGCTTGCCAAGGACGGCAAGATCGATCCGCTGATCGGCCGCGAATACGAGGTCGAGCGCGTGATCCAGATCCTGTGCCGCCGGCGCAAGAACAACCCGCTGCTGGTGGGTGAGGCTGGCGTGGGCAAGACCGCCATCGCCGAGGGCCTGGCCTGGCGCATCACGCAATCCGACGTGCCTGAGATCCTCGCCGAGGCGCAGGTCTACTCGCTCGACATGGGCGCACTGCTGGCCGGCACCAAGTACCGCGGCGATTTCGAGCAGCGCCTGAAGGGCGTGCTCAAGTCGCTCAAGGACAAGCCGAACGCGATCCTGTTCATCGACGAGATCCACACCCTGATTGGTGCGGGCGCGGCCTCGGGCGGCACGCTCGACGCGTCGAACCTGCTGAAGCCGGCGCTCTCGAGCGGCCAGCTCAAGTGCATCGGCGCCACCACCTTCAGCGAATACCGCGGCATCTTCGAGAAGGACGCGGCCCTGTCGCGCCGTTTCCAGAAGGTCGATGTGGTCGAGCCGACGGTGCAGGAAACCGTCGACATCCTGAAGGGCCTGAAGTCGCGCTTCGAAGAGCACCATGGCGTCAAGTACGCGGTGGCGGCCCTGCAGGCTGCGGCCGAACTGAGCGCCAAGTACATCAACGACCGCCACCTGCCCGACAAGGCCATCGACGTGATCGACGAGGCCGGCGCTGCCCAGCGCATCCTGCCGGCGAGCAAGCGCAAGAAGACCATCAGCAAGACCGAGGTCGAGGACATCGTCGCGAAGATCGCGCGCATTCCCCCGGCCAACGTCAGCAACGACGACCGCGGCAAGCTGCAAACGATCGAGCGCGACCTCAAGAGCGTGGTGTTCGGCCAGGACAAGGCGCTCGAGGTGCTGGCTTCGGCCGTCAAGATGGCGCGCTCGGGCCTCGGCCGCGAGGACAAGCCGATCGGCTCGTTCCTGTTCAGCGGCCCCACCGGCGTCGGCAAGACCGAAGCGGCCAAGCAGCTGGCCTACATCATGGGCATCGAGCTGATCCGCTTCGACATGTCCGAATACATGGAGCGCCATGCGGTGAGCCGGCTGATCGGCGCACCTCCGGGCTACGTCGGGTTCGACCAGGGCGGCCTCTTGACCGAAGCCATCACGAAGAAGCCGCACGCGGTGCTGCTGCTCGACGAAATCGAGAAGGCACATCCGGACATCTTCAACGTGCTGCTGCAGGTCATGGACCACGGCACCCTGACGGACAACAACGGACGCAAGGCCGACTTCCGCAACGTGATCATCGTGATGACCACCAACGCGGGCGCCGAGACCATGAACAAGGCGACCATCGGCTTCACCAACCCGCGCCAGGCGGGCGACGAGATGGCCGACATCAAGCGCCTGTTCACGCCGGAGTTCCGCAACCGCCTGGATGCCACCGTGAGCTTCAAGGCGCTCGACGAGCAGATCATCCTGCGCGTGGTCGACAAGTTCCTGCTGCAGCTGGAAACGCAGCTGGCCGAGAAGAAGGTCGACGTCACGTTCAGCGACGGGCTGCGCAAGCACCTGGCGAAGAAGGGCTTCGATCCGCTGATGGGCGCCCGCCCGATGCAGCGCCTGATCCAGGACACGATCCGCCGTGCACTGGCCGACGAGCTGCTGTTCGGACGCCTGATCGATGGCGGCCGCCTGTCGGTCGACATCGACGACAAGGGCGAAGTGCAGCTGGACATCCAGCCGCTGCCGAAGAAGGAAGGCAAGTCCAAGCCCGAAGCCGAAGAAGCTGCTGCTGGATAAGGCGGACCGGCAAGGCCGGTTCCGCGCTGTTCCTGGCAGTACCCAAAAGGCCGGTAGCATTCGCTGCCGGCTTTTTTTTGGCCGGAATCTATCCGTACGCAGTTTTACTTTGATCCTCCCCGAGCTCAGTCAGGAATGGAAAACCGGCCTCTCACTGGCCTGGAGCGGCTATATCGCCGTGCTGTCGGTCTGGATCGTGATGCAGAAGCGCGCGCCGGTGTCCACGATGAGCTGGATCCTGTCGCTCGCGCTGCTGCCGTTCGCAGGCTTCGTCATCTATTACTTCCTCGGGCCGCAGCGCCTGCGCAAGCAGCGCGTCAAGCGCTTGCGCAGCCGCGCCAGCGCGCACACGCAAGCCGACCTGGCGCGCGTGCGCGATGCGGCGCAGAACGCGCCGCCGGCGCTGCAGCAGATGGCGCGGCTGGGCACCGCGGCCTGCGGACTGCCGGTTTCCAGCGCGACGGATGTAGCGTTGCTCTCGGGCGGCGCGCGCACCTTCGACGCCATCTTCGACGCGGTGCGCGCGGCGCGCGACCACATCCACCTCGAGTACTACATCTTCGAGCCCGACAAGATCGGCACCGCGCTGCGCGACCTGCTGGTGGAGCGGGCACGGGAGGGCGTGTCCGTGCGCCTGCTGCTCGACGCACTGGGTTCCAAGCGCATCGACCGCAAATTCATGGCGCCGCTGCATGCCGCGGGCGTGCAGGTTGCGCTCTTCCACGACACGCGCATCGGCCGCCGTCTGCGCCCGGTGACCAACTACCGCACCCACCGCAAGATCGTGGTGTGCGACGGCCGCGTGGGTTTTACCGGCGGCGTCAACATCACCGACGAGGAAGACAAGCGCACCCGGCCCGACGCCTACCACGACGTCCACCTGCGCATCGAGGGCAGCGCGGTGCGCTGGCTCCAGACCACCTTCCTGGAGGACTGGACTTATGCCACCGGCGAAGATCTCCGTGACATCGACCACCTGATGGGCGCCATGCTGCCGCAGGTCGAGGCCGGCGACATTCCCGTGCAGATCGTGACCAGTGGTCCCGACAACATGCTGGAACCCATCCACCGCATGCACGTGGAGGCGATTCATTCGGCGAGCGAGCGCGCCTGGCTCACCACGCCGTACTTCGTGCCCGGCGAGCCCGCCATGATGGCACTCACCAGCGCGGCGCTGCGCGGCGTGGACGTGCGCCTCCTGGTGCCGCGGCGCAGCGATTCGGCCATTGTGAGCGCGGCCGCGCGCTCCTACTTCGACGAGCTGATTGCGTCCGGCGTCAAGGTCTGGGAGTACAAGGCGCGCATGCTGCATTCCAAGACCTTGGTGGTCGACGACCATTGCGCGATGATCGGTACCGCGAATTTCGACAACCGCAGCTTCAGGCTCAATTTCGAAGTGAGCGCGGTGGTCTACGGCCCCGAGCTGGCACGCCCCCTGGCCGCGCAGTTCGAGACCGACCTGCACAGTTCCGGCGCGGTGCGCGCCCATCGGCCGCAGAGTTTCTGGCGCCGCCTCGGCGACGCGATTGCACGATTGTTCTCTCCCTTGCTCTGAATGAACCACACCTTTCTCTGGCACGACTACGAAACCTTCGGCGCCGTGCCGCGCCGCGACCGGCCTTCGCAGTTCGCCGCCATCCGCACCGACGCCGAGCTCAACGAGATCGGCGAGCCGCTGATGATCTATTGCAAGCCGGCGCCCGACTACCTGCCCAGCCCCGAGGCCTGCCTGATCACCGGCATCACGCCCCAGCTCTGCCTGGAGCGCGGCATCCCCGAGCACGCCTTTGCCGCGCAGATCGAGAAGGCCTTCTCGCAGCCCGGCACCATCGGCGTGGGCTACAACACCATCCGCTTCGACGACGAGGTCACACGCTTCCTGTTCTGGCGCAACCTCATCGACCCGTACGCCCGCGAATGGCAGAACGACTGCGGACGCTGGGACCTGCTGGACGTGGTGCGCCTGACCTACGCGCTGCGGCCCGAGGGCATCGAGTGGCCAAAGAAGGAAGACGGCAAGCCCAGCTTCAAGCTCGAGGACCTGGCGCGCGCCAACGGCCTGCTGCACGAGTCGGCGCACGATGCGCTGTCCGACGTGCGCGCCACCATCGCGCTGGCGCGGCTCATTCGCGAGCGCCAGCCCAAGCTGTTCGAATTCGCCTTCGGCCTGCACAAGAAGGACCGTGTCGCCACCGAACTCGGCCTGCCGGCCATGCGCGAGACGGCGCGGCCCTTCCTGCACGTATCGGGCATGTTCCCGGTCGAGCGCGGCTGCCTCGGCGTGATGTGGCCGCTCGCGAGCCATCCGACCAACAAGAACGAACTGATCGCCTGGGACCTGGCCCACGACCCGAGCGAGTTGCGCGACCTCGACGTCGAGACCTTGCGCCTGCGCCTTTTCACGCGCACCGCCGACCTGCCCGAAGGCGTGGTTCGCCTGCCGGTCAAGGGCATCCACCTCAACAAGTCGCCGATGGTGGTCGGCAACCTGCGCACGCTGGCGCCCGCGATGGCCGAGCGCTGGAACGTCGACCTCGATGCGGCGCTGCGCCACGCAGCCATTGCACGCGACCTGCCCGACATGAGCGCCATCTGGTCGCAGGTGTATGCGCGGCCCAAGGAGGCAGTGCCCGATGTCGACGAAGACCTCTACGGCGGCTTCGTCGGCAACGCCGACCGGCGCCGCCTGAACCAGCTGCGCGCGCTGTCGCCCGAGGAACTCGCCAAGGACCGCACCGGGTTCGACGATGGGCGGCTCGAGGAAATCCTCTTTCGCTACCGCGCGCGCAACTGGCCCGAGATGCTCAGCGCCGAGGAAGCCGAACGCTGGGAGGCACTGCGCGCCGCGCGGCTCTTCAAGGGCGAGGGCGGCGCGCGCACCATCGAGATGCTGTTCAGCGAAGTCGATGCGCTGTCCGAAACCGCGGACGAGCGGGGCGAAGAAATCCTGGGCGCGCTCTACGAGTACGCCGAGGCCATCGCGCCCGAAGCCTGAGACGCTAGGATTTACGGCTCATCCAGCTGGTGGACTGCGCGCGCCCCGGCAGATGCAGCGTGGCCGTCGCGGCCGGCGTTTCCGCCAGCAGGCGCCCCTTGCGGAACACCTTGAGCCGCGTCGCGCGCAGCCGGATCGCCTCGACCGGATCGCGCGCCTGCAGCAGCACGAAGCTCGCGTCGCAGCCCGCTTCGAGACCGTAGCCCTCGAGGTGCATCACGCGCGCGGCATTCTTGGTGACCGCGTCGAAGCACTGGCGGATGCCGGCCTGGCTGGTCATCTGCGCCACATGCAGGCCCATGTGTGCCACTTCGAGCATGTCGCCCGAGCCCATGCCGTACCACGGGTCCATCACGCAGTCGTGGCCGAAGGCGACGTTCACGCCGGCGGCCATCAGCTCGGGCACGCGCGTCATGCCGCGGCGCTTGGGATAGCTGTCGTGGCGGCCCTGCAGCGTGATGTTGATGAGCGGGTTGGAAACCACGCTGACGCCGCTCTGCGCGATCAGCGGCAGCAGCTTGCTCGCGTAGTAGTTGTCCATCGAATGCATCGAGGTGCAATGCGAGCCCGTCACGCGGCCCTGCATGCCGAGGCGCCAGGTCTCGGCCGACAGGGTTTCGATGTGGCGCGAGAGCGGGTCGTCCGACTCGTCGCAGTGCATGTCGACCAGCTTGCCGCGCTCGGCCGCCAGTTCCATCAGCAGCTTCACGCTGGCGGCGCCATCTGCCATGGTGCGCTCGAAATGCGGAATGCCGCCGACCACGTCCACGCCCTTGTCGAGCGCGCGCTTCAGGTTGTCGACCCCGCCTGCCGAGCGCAGCACGCCATCCTGCGGAAAGGCCACGAGCTGCAGGTGAAGATAGGGGGCGACCTTGCGCTTGACCTCGAGCAGCGCATCGACCGCGAGCAGGCTCGGGTCGCTCGTGTCCACATGCGAGCGCACGGCCAGCAGGCCCTTGGCCACCGCCCAGTCGCAATACGCCAGCGCACGCTCGATGAGTGCTTCGGCCGTGAGCAGCGGCTTGAGTTCGCCCCACAGCGCAATGCCTTCGAGCAAGGTGCCGCTCTGGTTGATGCGCGGCAGGCCGTAGCTCAGCGTGGCATCCATGTGGAAATGCGGATCGACGAAATGCGGCGCGAGCAGCAGGCCTTGGGCATCGAGCTTGTCGAGTGCCGGTGCGTCGAGCCCGGCTGTGACTTCGGCGATGCGACCGCCCTGCACGGCGACCGACATGTCCGAGCGGCCGTCGGGAAGGGTGGCGTTGGTGATCAGGAGGTCGAGCATCGTGAAGGGCTCCGAGGTGCGGATGCAGGGGATTTTCGGTTCAACGCTCCCCCTTGCGATAGGGCTTCATCAGCGCCTGCGGATAGCTGGCCTTGCGCGCTACCAGCACCAGCGCCAGGATCGACAGCAGGTACGGCAGCATCAGGTAGATCTGGTAGGGCAGCACCGCATTGCCCGATTGTTGCAGCCGCAGCTGCAGCGCATCGAAGAATGCGAACAGCAGCGCGCCGAGCAGGGCCTTGCCGGGCCGCCATGAGGCAAACACCACCAGCGCCACGCAGATCCAGCCGCGGCCGTTCACCATGTTGAAGAAGAAGGCATTGAAGGCCGAGAGCGTGAGGAAGGAGCCGGCCACGCCCATCAGCGCCGAGCCCGCCACGATGGCGCCGGTGCGCGTGGCCGCGACCGACACGCCCTGACTCTCGGCCGCCTGCGGATTCTCGCCCACCATGCGCACCGCGAGCCCGAGCGGCGTGCGGTACAAAACCCAGGCAATCGCCGGCACCAGCAGCAGAGCGAAAAGGGTGAGCGCGGTCTGCGCATTCAGGATGGGCACCGGCAGCCACTCCATCGGCGCGAAGGGCGTGACGGTTGGCGGCGTGTTCACCTTCGGAAAGCTCACGCGGTAGCCGAAGTAGCTGAGCGCGGTCGCCAGCAGCGTGATGCCCAGCCCCGAGACATGCTGCGACAGCGCCAGGCCCACGGTGAGAAAGGCATGCAGCAGTCCGAACGCCATGCCGGTGAGCGCGGCCACGCCGACACCGGCCCAGAGCGGCGCGCCGGCATACACCGCGAGCCAGCCGGTGAAGGCGCCCGCGACCATGATTCCCTCGATGCCGAGGTTGAGCACGCCCGCGCGCTCGCACAGCAGCACGCCCAGCGTGCCGAGGATCAGCGGCGTGGCGATGCGCAGCACCGCGACCCAGAACGCCGGATTGGCGAGGATGTCGAGCAGGTCGGTCATGAGGTATTTCTCCCTCCCCTCCCGGGGGAGGGCCGGGGTGGGGGCGAGCGGCGCTCGGCGTGGAAGCCGTTGCCCCCGTCCCGGCCTTCCCCCGGGAGGGGAAGGAGCAAGACAGAAGAGGGCGGTGGCGTCATTTGAGTCTCACCCGGTATTGCGTGAGCAGCGTCGCCACCAGTACCGCGACCAGCGAGGCCGCGACGATCACGTCGGCGATGTAGGTCGGCACGCCCACGGCGCGGCTCATGGTGTCGGCGCCGACCAGCACACCTGCCACGAATATGCCCGCGGCAATCACGCCCAGCGGATGCAGGCCCGCAAGCATCGCGATCACGATGCCCGTGTAGCCGTAGCCCGGCGACATGTCGAGCGTGACGTAGCTGGTGCGCCCGGCCACCTCAATGGCACCCGCAAGGCCCGCCAGCGCACCCGAGAGCAGCGCCACCATCACCACGGTGCGCGTCACCGGCACGCCGGCAAAGGCGGCAGCGCGCGCATTGGCGCCCACCGCGCGGATGTCGAAGCCCAGCACCGTGTACTTGAAGATCGCCCACACCATCACCGCCAGCGACACGGCCCAGACGAGCCCGGTGTGCACGCGCGTCTGGGCGACGAGCTTGCCGAGTTCGAGTTCGGCCTGCAGCGACACGCTCTGCGGCCAGCCCATGGCGGCCGGGTCTTTCATCGGCCCGTCGAGCAGCGCCGACACGCCGAGCAGCACGATGAAGTTGATCAGCAGCGTGGTCACCACCTCGTCGACGCCGAGCTTGTCCTTCATGAGCGCCGGGCCGAGCAGCAGCAGGGCGCCCGCCGCGGCGGCGGCCAGCATCATCAGCGGGAACAGCAGCCAGGGCGGCAGCTCGACGCCGGTGCCGCCATGCATGCCGCCCACGGCCACGGCGGCAAGGGCGCCCGCGAACAGCTGCCCCTCGGCGCCGATGTTGAAGAGCCGCGCCTTGAAGGCGACGGTCGCGGCCAGCCCGGTGAGGATCAGCGGAATCGCGCGCGTCAGCGTCTCGCTCCATGCGAACACCGAGCCGAAGCCGCCCTGCAGCAGCAATGCATAGGTGCGGCCGACCGGCGCGCCGGCCCAGAGCACGAGCAGCGCGCTCACCGCCATGGTGAAGGCCACCGCGCCGATGGGTGCCAGCACCAGCGCGGCGCGCGAGCTTTCGTGGCGCCGTTCGAGCCGCATCATGGCGTGGCCCCTGCGCGTTGCTGCTGCGGCACCGCCGCGCCGGCCATCGCCAGCCCGATGGCCTCGCGCGTCCATGCCGCGGCCGGGCGCGCTTCGCCGAGGTGGCCGCCGTGCATCACGGCCACGCGGTCGCCGAGCGCGAGCACCTCGTCGAGGTCGTCGGAAATCACCAGCACCGCCGCACCGGCATCGCGCGCGGCAATGAGCTGCTGCTGCACGTAGGCGACGGCGCCGATGTCCAGGCCCCAGGTCGGCTGGTGCGCGACGATCAAGCGCGGCGCACGCGTCGGGTATTTCCTGTTGTCCGCGTCTTCTTCCTCCTGCGCGGGCGCGAGCAGTGCGCGTCCGAGGATCAGCTTCTGCATGTTGCCGCCCGAAAGCGAACGGGCCGGCGCCATCAGGCCCGCGCCGCGCACGTCGAACGCCTTTTCGATGCGCCGTGCATGCAGCCGCGCGGCCGCACGCCGCACGAACCACGACCAGCGCGAGAAGACGGGGCTGCGCAGCCGCTCAGACACCGCGTTCTCCCACACCGGCAGGTCGCCGACCACGCCAACCGTGTGCCGGTCTTCGGGGATGCGCGCGACCCCGCGCTGCACCAGCCGGGCGGGCGAGGGCGGCAGCGCGCGGCCCATCAGCAGGGCCGTGCCCGAGGCGGCGCGTCGCGTGCCGCACAGCAGCTCGGCCAGCGCCGCCTGGCCGTTGCCCGAGACGCCCGCGATGGCGGTGATCTCGCCGGCGCGCAGCGTGAGCGACACCTCGTGAAGCCGGTCCTGCCCCCGGTCCTTGTCCGACGCAGTGCTCACGTGGTCCAGCACGCAGACCGCGTCGCCCACCGACCTGGCGGGCCGGCGCTGCGGCGCCTCCACCGCATGCCCGACCATCCACAGCGCGAGCTGCGCCTGCGTGGTCTCGGCGGTGCGCGCCTCGGCCGCCAGCTTGCCGCCGCGCAGCACCGCGATGCGCTGCGACACGCGCAGCACCTCGCCCAGCTTGTGGCTGATGAAGATCACCGACAGGCCCTGCGCGACCATCTGCGCGAGCGTGGCGAACAGGGCTTCGCTTTCCTGCGGCGTGAGCACGGCGGTCGGCTCGTCGAGGATCAGGATGCGCGCGCCGCGGTACAGCGCCTTCAGGATCTCGACGCGCTGCCGCTCGCCGACCGAGAGGCTGCCGATCTTCGCGTCGGGCTGCACCGGCAGGCCGAAGCGCCGTGCCACCTCGATCAGCTTTGCGCGTGCGGCCGCCCGGCGCGAGACCGGGCGCCAGAACGGCTCCGTGCCCATCACCACGTTGTCGAGCACGCTGAGGTTGTCGGCCAGCGTGAAGTGCTGGTGCACCATGCCCACGCCCGCGGCCAGCGCCGCCTTGGGATTGCCCGGCGGCAGCGGCGCGCCGAAGGCTTCGATGCTGCCTTCGTCCGCGACGTAGTGGCCGAACAGGATGGACATGAGCGTCGACTTGCCAGCGCCGTTCTCGCCCAGCAGCGCGAGCACTTCGCCCGCATGCAGGTCGAGGGAGATGGCGTCGTTGGCGACGAGGGTGCCGAAGCGCTTGGTGATGCCCCGCAGGCGCAGGACGGTTGTGCTGTTCATGAAGGTCTTGCTCCTTCCCCTTCCGGGGGAAGGCCGGGATGGGGGCGGGCAGCGCCCGCAACGCCATGGTGATCGATCGAAGGCCGCGTACCCCCATCCCAACCCTCCCCCGGAAGGGGAGGGGGAAAAGGCAGGATCACTTCCACGCAGCCAGGAACGCCAGCATCACCTTGGCCGAGTTGTCGGCCGCGATGCCCATGAAGGTGCCCATCTCGTTCTCGCCTTCGCCGCCGCCCGCCAGGTCGCTGAGGGAGCGGAAGGCGATGTAGGGCACGCCGTTGCTGTAGGCCACCATGCCCACGGCCGCTGTTTCCATGTCGAGCACGTTGGCCTGGAAGGTCTTGTAGGTGTATTCGCGGTACGCCTTGTTGTCCATGAAGGCCTGGCCCGAGACGCCGTTGCCGCCGATGACGAGCTGGGGCTTGCGCGCCAGGCACTTGCCGGCGCTGCAGTTCGCGAGGTCGACATTGCGGATGCTGCGCGCCACCTCGAGCATCTTCGGGTCCGCCTCGAACCAGAACTTGCGCACGATCTGCGGATGCGCCGCGGAGCGCACTTCCACCGGGCGCGGATGCATCATCCCGAAGTTGGGCAGCGTAGCGTCGGTGATGAAGGGCGGCGCGGTGAACTTGCCGGGCGCGGCTTCGCGCGCCATCAGCACCTCGAGGTACTGGCCCCATTGCGCGGGCACCGTGACGTCGCCCACGTGCAGCTGCGGATTCACGCCGCCCGCGATGCCGCTGAACACGATATGGGTGACGCGGAAGCGGTCGAGCACCAGCTGCGTGTTCATCGTCGCGTTGGTCATGCTGATGCCGGAGAGGAACAGCACCACCGGCTTGCCTTCGAGCGTGCCGGTGGTGAACTCGACGCCGTTGACGCTGTGCTTCGCCGGCCGCTGGAGCCGGTTCAGCAGCAGCGTGAGCTCGGGCTGGAAGGCCGAGATCACCGCGATGCGCGGCGTGTCGTCCAGCCGCACGCTGCCGTCGGCGGCGGGGCTCTTGTAGACACCGGCGCAGCCGGCCAAGCCGAAGGCCAGCACGCCGGCCGCGAGAAGAGAACGCCAGCGCATCGTCATCGGCCCCTTCACTTCGCGGTCGACTTGGGTTGCGAGTCGTCGACCTTGATGGTGACCTTGCCCGCGAGGATGTCGGCCTGCTTGGCCTTGACCTTGGCGACGATGTCCGCCGGCACCTTCTTCTCGAAGGTGCCCAGCGGCGCGAGTTCGGAGCCCTTGTGCTTCATCATCGAGTAGGGGCCGTAGTCCTCGGCGGTGAACTTGCCTTCCTTCACGAGCTTGATCGCGCGGTCGGCCGAGGGCTCGAAGTTCCACAGCGCGGATGCCACCACGGTGTCGGGATACTGCGCCTGCGTGTCGATCACGTTGCCGATGGCGAGCTTGCCCTTTTCCTTGGCCGCGTCCGAGACGCCGAAGCGCTCGGCGTACATCACGTCGGCGCCCTTGTCGATCATCGCGAAGGCCGCTTCCTTGGCCTTCGGCGGATCGAACCAGCTGTTGATGAAGCTCACGCTGAATTCGACCTTGGGATTGGTTTCCTTCGCACCTGCCATGAACGCATTCATGAGCCGGTTCACTTCCGGAATCGGAAACCCACCGACCATGCCGATGCGGTTGGTCTTGGTCATGCCGCCGGCCACCATGCCGCTCAGGTAGGCCGGCTCCTGGATGTAGTTGTCGAACACGCTGAAGTTGGGCGCCTGCGGCTTGAGCGAAGAGCCCATGAGGAAGGCGACCTTGGGAAAGTCCTTCGCGACCTTGCGCGCCGCCGCTTCCACGCCGAACACCTCGCCGAGGATCAGCTGGTTGCCGCCGGTGGCGTACTCGCGCATCACGCGCTCGTAGTCGGCGTTGCTGACGTTCTCGGTGGCCTTGTATTCGATCTCGCCGCGCGCTTCGGCCGCCTTGAGCGCCTTGTGGATGCGGCCGACCCATTGCTGTTCGAAGGGCACGGTGTACACCGCCGCCACCTTGAGCTTGGCCTGCGCGAGCGCAAGGCCCGGCGCGCCGGCCGCAAGCGCTGCTGCGGCAATGGCGGCGGAACGAATGATCAACTGACGGCGTGCTGTCACGGTGCTTCTCCTCGAGGTATGAAAATTCTTGATCGCGCTTCCCGGGCCTCTTCCAGAAACACCGCGGAACCGGCTTTGCCGGGCCGCTGGTGTTGCCCCCTCGAGGGGGGAGTCGAGCTACACGAAGTGAGCGAGGGACGGGGGTGGGTTCATTTCGTGCCGAAAATCCTGTCCCCGGCGTCGCCGAGGCCCGGCAGGATGTACCCATGGCTGTTCAGCTCCCGGTCGATCGCAGCGGTATAGACCGGCACGTCGGGGTGGGCCTTCTGCATGGTCGCCAGGCCTTCGGGGCAGGTGAGCAGGCAGACGAACTTAATCGACTTGGGGTTGAGTTCCTTGAGCCGCTCGACCGCGGCCACCGCCGAGTTGCCGGTGGCCAGCATCGGGTCGACCACGATCACGTCGCGGTTCTCCATTTCGCCGGGCATCTTGAAGTAGTACTCGACGGCCGTGAGCGTCTTGGGGTCGCGGTACAGGCCGATGTGGCCGACGCGAGCGCCCGGCACCACCGTGAGCATGCCGTCCAGGATGCCGGTGCCCGCGCGCAGGATCGACACCAGCACCAGCTTCTTGCCGTCGATGACCTTGGCTTGCATGGTTTCGAGCGGGGTCTCGACCTCGATGTCCTGCATCGGCATGTCGCGCGTGACCTCGTAGGCCATGAGCATGCTGATTTCGTTCAGGAGCCGGCGGAAGCTGTTGGTGGAGGCGTCTTTGCGGCGCATCAGCGTGAGCTTGTGCTGGACGAGGGGGTGGTCGACGAGGTGGACGTTGCTCATTTGGTTTTTCTGCCGTTGCTGAATGGACCCGCGAGTCTAAAAGACGGTGCCGTCGCTTTCGATCAGCAGCGGTGGCGATCCGTCTCGCAAGCGCTGTGCCAGCACGCGGCCCGCGGCCCAGGTGCCGCCCTCGAGCACGCAGGCCAGGGGCAGTTCTTCCTCGGTGCGGTCGAGGATCTTGCGCACGCGCGGCGCCAGTTCGTCGAGCAGTGCCACGGTGAGGGCGCGCCACTCGACGATGAACTCGTCGCCGGCTTTCCAGGTGCGCGAAAGAAAGGCCGGGTCTTTCGGCACGATCACGCCGCTGTCGATCAGCAGGCCGCCGTTGCGGTATTCGGGCAGCGCGGTGAGCGCATCGAGATGGCGCACCTTCACGCCGGCCCGCTCGAAGGGTTCGAGCAGCGAATAGGTCAGCCATTGCGACAGCTTGTGGAACGGCATCCAGCCGTTGGTGAGGCCGGGGCCGCGCACCGCGCTGTGCCGCCAGCAATCGCCGAGCGCGAGCGCCGGGTCGCTCGAGCCGATGCCGCCCGTGGCGTCGCTGCCGCCGAGCGCGATGCTGTCGATGGTGTTGGCGGAGGGCCAGATGCCCGAGAGCGTTTCGAGCAGCAGCGAGAGGATCTGGTGTGCGGTGATCTCGGCCGTGGGCGGCGCGGCCGCGCCGAACGGAGCGACCAGCGCATCGAACATGCCGGCGGGCCGGCCCTCGTCACCGAAGGTCTCGGGCTGCTCGCTCATCGCCTCGCCGAGCCGGCGCAGCAGCACCGCGCGGCCGGCCAGGCCCACCAACGGATTGACGTCGCTGACCTGGAAGGCATCGCCGAGCCGGTCGGTCACCAGGCCGCGCAGGCCGGCGGCATCGGCTTGCAGCGGATGGTCGGGCTTGGACGAGAACAGCCCGCTCGTGAAGGCATGGAAGCTCGCGATGGCCAGGCCCTCGGAGCGCGTGTAGCGCTCGCCGGTGGCGGGCTCGGTGTAGTGCCAGTTGGGGCCCGCACCGGCATCGAGCAGCACGCTTACGAGCACAAGGTCGATGTGCGCGCTGGCGCGCTGCCGGGCATCGACGCCCTTGCCGAGCAGTTCGTCGAGCTGCTTCAGCCGGTCGACGCCGCCGGCCTCGAAGTGGCGCCAGCGGCTGTGATAGGGGATGGTGTCCCAGGGATAGCGCTCGCGCGTGACTTCGGCCACGGTGCGCGCCGCGTCTTCGAGCACGTCGCTGCCGGCGATGCGGAACCACTGCGACTCGCCCCGGCGCGCGCGCGCCAGCAGCGCGGCCGCGCGCTCGCGGATGGCGGCGGTAGTGCGCAGCACCGTGGCGGCGCCTGCGGGGTGGCTGGTGTCGGGAGCGAACTCGATCACCGGATCGATGTCGCCCGCGCTGCCCGGCGGCAGGCTGCCCGAGCCGTCGGCGGGCAGGTAGTCGCTGCTGCTGTTTGCCTTGTTGTCGCTCATTCGCTCAATCCCCGGCCCTTGGCCTTCTTGAGTTCCTCGGCGTCCGGCACCGGGCCGGGCGTGAAATAGCCGGCGGCCATCTTGGCGTCCATTTCGACGCGGGCATCGGCCGGAATCAGTTCGTCGGGAATGTTCACGCGCTCGCCGATCTCGATGCCCGAACCGGTGATGGCGTCGAACTTCATGTTGCTCATCGACACGAGCCGATGGATCTTCCTGATGCCGAGCCAGTGGAAGACGTCGGGCATCAGTTCCTGGAAGCGCATGTCCTGCACGCCGGCCACGCATTCGGTGCGTGCGAAATACTGGTCGGCCGTGTCGCCGCCGACCTGGCGCTTGCGCGCGTTGTAGACCAGGAACTTGGTCACCTCGCCGAGCGCGCGGCCCTCCTTGCGCGAGTAAGCGATGAGGCCCACGCCGCCGCGCTGCGCGCCCTGGATGCATTCCTCGATGGCGTGCGTGAGGTAGGGGCGGCAGGTGCAGATGTCGGAGCCGAACACGTCGGAGCCGTTGCACTCGTCGTGGATGCGCGCGGTGAGTTCGACGGCGGGGTTGGCCAGGTCGCGCGGGTTGCCGAAGATGTAGAGCGTCTGCCCGCCGATGGGCGGCAGGAACACCTCGAGGTCGGAGCGCGTGACGAGTTCAGGATACATGCCGCCGGTCTCTTCGAACAGCGTGCGGCGCAGGTCGGTCTCTGAGCAGCCGAAGCGCCGCGCCACTTCGGGCAGGTACCACACGGGCTCGATGGCGGCCTTGGTCACCATGGCTGCGCCACCGGGGGTGAGGAAGTGGCCGTCGGCCTTGAGGCGGCCGCTCTGCAGCGCCTCGATCACCTCGGGCAGGATCACGTGGGCCTTGGTGATCGCGATGGTCGGGCGGATGTCGTAGCCCGCCGCCAGTTCGGTGGAGAACACATCGGCCACCAGCGCGCCCCAGGGGTCGAGCGAGACGATGCGCCCGGGCTCGCTCCACTGCGGGTACGGGCCGATCACGTCGGTGGGCGCGGTGTTGGTCAGGTCGGCCTTGTGCTCGCGCTTGAGGGCGCCGGCCGCCACGGCCAGCGCGCGATAGACGCTGTACGAGCCGCTGTGCGTGCCGATGACGTTGCGATGCGCCCGCTTCGTGGTGGTGCCGACCACGGGTCCGCGTTCGGTGGCGGTGGCCGCGCCCCAGCGGATGGGCAGCGCGCCGAAGCCGCCGGCATGGGAGGTCAGCCGGATGTGGCCGGTCGACGAGGAAGGGTGGAGCGGGGGAAGGGGTGAGACGGGGATCGCTGAAGTCGCAGGGACGGCGGGGATCGCGGAAATCTCGGGAATTTCAGAAGGGGTCGCGGTGCTATCTGCGGACATTGGAGGCCCTCAAAAAATGCAATGTACCGATCACTCGCGCGGCTGGCAAGCAGGGCGCGAAGGTCGTCAATGCCTCTGAGGGCCACGGCCATGGTTCCGCGGCCGGTGCGCCGCTCAGGCCGGCGAGGAGCGCAGTCCGTAGGCCTTGCCGCCGACGAACAGGTATTCGGCGCGCAGCACCGGATCGCCTTTTTCGCCGGTGAAGGTGAAGCCCAGCGCGGCCACCGGGGTGCCGGGCTTGATCTCCTCGACCCCCCAGGCCTGCAGCCGCGTGAGCGGCGCCAGCTCGATGAGCCACTTGCGGTCGCGCCGCGTCGGCAGCTGCGCCTTGGCCAGCAGCGCGGGGCCGTCGACGTTCGCGCTTTGCCTGGGCAGCGGGCGCTGCTTCAGGTCGGCCGGCAGGGTGGGGTTCTCGGGCAGCTCGAGTTCCACCTCGCCATGCGGATTGCGCCACATGACCTTGGTCGCGCGCCCCTCCAGGTAGAGCGGGCGGTCCTGGTCGAAGCTGCTCCATCCATGGTGCGCCCAGGAGGGCAGGGCCAGGCCCAGCGAGCCGGCAACGAACAAGCGTCTCTCAATCATCTCGGTCTCCTTGCTCAGACGTAGGCAATCCAACGCCCGCAGATGATGACAGCGAGCCAAAACCCCAGCGACAGCAGGCATTGCACCCTGGACATCGCGCCTGTGGCGGCCAAGCCGCCTCGAAGATGGAACCAGATGGCATTGGCGCCCGCCAGGCCGATCAGGAACAGCTTGATGCGAAAGGCGGAATTGGCCAGCAGTTCGCCGGGCTGCGTCGAAAACATCGTGAGTCCGGTGGCGGCGCACAGCCCGAAGCCGACAAGCGCCGGCAGCAGCGTCAGGTGCGCCAATTGCCTTTGCGGCAGTTCCCGGCCAAGGCCGAGCACGCGCAGTTCGAACACCAGCAGCCCGCCGAACAGCAGCGCGATGCCGACGATGTGCACCGTCTCCAGCGCCGGATAGGCCCAGGGGTGCGAAACCAGCCCGGCCAGCATCGGCGTCAGCTCCGGGCGGCGGACTGTTCAGGGGCACGAAGGCAGGGGCTGGCAGGTTGCATGGGGCGCTCCTTCCATGGGTTCGGGCGAGCTTAGCCGAGGACGCATCCGGCGTCTGCGCCGGGCACGGCACAATCCGGCGGGATCTTTTTTCCGAAAGGGCTGTAACCAGCCGGTCCGATGGCACGAAACACAATGGACAGCAGTTCGCGAACGAGCGACGCCGAAGCCGCGCTGCGCAGCCTGTTCCTGCGCGGCCTCGACGGCGACGCAGCCGCCTATCGCGAATTTCTGCAAAAACTCAGCGCGCATCTGCGCGCCTTTCTGGGCAAGCGCCTGTTCGGCTGGCCCGATGAAGTGGAAGACCTTGTCCAGGAATGCCTGCTCGCCATGCACAACCAGCGCCACACCTACCAGAGCGACCAGCCGCTGACGGCCTGGGTGCATGCGATTGCGCGTTACAAGATGATCGACCTGCTGCGCGCCAAGTCCGCGCGCGAGGCGCTGCATGACCCGCTGGACGATGATCTGGCGGTGTTCGCCGAATCGGCCATCGACGCCAGCGATGCCCGGCGCGACCTGGGCGGCCTGCTGCAGACCCTGCCGGACCGCCAGCGCCTGCCGATCGTGCATGTGAAGCTCGAAGGCCTCTCGGTGGCGGAGACGGCAAGCCTGACCGGCATGTCCGAATCGGCCGTGAAGGTGGGCATCCACCGCGGACTCAAGGCGCTCGCCGCCAGGCTCAGGAGCAAGGCGCCATGAAAACCGACGATCTCGTGGCCATGCTGGCGACCGGCGCCACGGCCGCGCCACGCCGCGCCTCAGGGCGCCGCCTGGCGCTGGCGCTGATCGCCGGTCTGCCGCTGTCGTTCGCGATCCTGTTCACTGAATACGGATTGCGCCGCGACCTGGTGCAGGCCATGTTCTGGCCGATGTTCTGGGTCAAGGTGCTGTTTCCGCTGTGTATTGCGGCGGCCGCCTTCGTGGCGGTGCAGCGCCTCGCACGGCCGGGCGTGCCGGTGCGGCGTGCCTGGATCGGTATTGCGGTGCCGGTGCTTGCCGTGTGGGTGATGGCGGCGCTGGCCTGGTTCAACGCGCCGGCCGAAGAGCGCATGCCATTGCTCATGGGCGAGTCGTGGCGTGTTTGCGCCCTGAGCATCGGGCTCATGGCGCTGCCGGTCTTCGCGGCGGCGCTGTTCGCGCTAAAGGGGCTGGCGCCCACGCGGCCGGTGCTGGCCGGTGCGGCTGCCGGCGCGCTGGCCGGGGGGGTGGGTGCGGCGGTCTACGCGCTGCACTGCATGGAATTGACGGCACCTTTCCTCGCGGTCTGGTACGTGAGCGGCATCGCGCTCCCGGTGCTGGTGGGCGCCGTGCTCGGGCCGCGCCTGCTGCGCTGGTAGCCAGCGGGCGCCACCCACGGCTGGTTCAGCGCTTCTTGGCGCCGAAGATGCCGCCCAGCACGCCGCGCAGGATTTCCTTGCCGACCGAGGTGCCCATGGTCCGCACCGCCGACTTGGCCATGGTTTGCACCAGCCCGTCGCGCTTGCCGCCGCGCGGGCCGGTGCTGCCGAAGAGCAGGTCGTTCAGCATGCCGCTGCCTTCGGACGCTTCGGCCGCGCCCTTGCCGCCGCCCGCCGTTCTGGCTGGCGGCGCATCGGGTGCGGTTTCGGCCCGGCCCTTGAGTTTTTCGTAGGCCGATTCGCGGTCCACGGTCTTCTCGTACACGCCGGCAACGAGCGAATTGGCAATGACCGCCTGGCGCTGCGCGGCCGTGACGGGGCCGATCTGGCTGCCGGGCGGCACCACGAACACGCGCTCGGTCACGCTCGGGCGTCCCTTGGCGTCGAGAAAACTCACCAGCGCCTCGCCCACCGCAAGCTCGGTGATGGCGGTTTCGATGTCCAGGCCCGGCTTCTGGCGCATGGTGGTGGCCGTGGCCTTGACGGCCTTCTGGTCGCGCGGGGTGAAGGCGCGCAGAGCATGCTGGACGCGGTTGCCCAGCTGGGCGAGCACCGAATCCGGAATGTCCAGCGGGTTCTGCGTCACGAAATACACACCCACGCCCTTGGAGCGCACCAGCCGCACCACGAGTTCGATGCGCTCCACCAGCGCCTTGGGCGCCTCATTGAAGAGCAGGTGGGCCTCGTCGAAGAAGAAGGCGAGCTTGGGCTGCTCGGGGTCGCCGATCTCGGGCAGCTGTTCGAACAGTTCGGACAGCATCCAGAGCAGGAAGGTGGCGTAGAGCCGCGGCGAGTTCATGAGCTTGTCGGCCGCCAGGATGTTGACTACGCCCTTGCCGCCCACCGTCTGCATGAAGTCGGCGATGTTGAGCATCGGCTCGCCGAAGAACTTGTCGCCGCCCTGGGTCTCGATCTGCAGCAGGCCGCGCTGGATGGCACCCACGCTGGCGGCGCTGATGTTGCCGTACTCGGTGGTGAACTGGCTCCCGTTCTCGCCCACGTACTGCAGCATGGCGCGCAGGTCCTTCAGGTCGAGCAGCAACAGGCCGTTGTCGTCGGCGATCTTGAACACCAGGTTCAGCACGCCGGCTTGCGTTTCGTTCACGTCGAGCATGCGGCCCAGCAGCAGGGGGCCCATGTCGGAGACGGTGGCGCGCACCGGATGGCCCTGTTCGCCGAACACGTCCCACAGGGTGACGGGGCAGGCGGCCGGTTCGGGCAGCTCGATGCCGCGTTCCTTGAGCGTGGCCGCCATTTTTTCGCCGATGCTGCCTTTCTGGCTCATGCCGGTCAGGTCGCCCTTGACGTCGGCCATGAACACGGGAACGCCGATGCCCGAGAGCTTTTCGGCAATGGTCTGCAGCGTGACCGTCTTGCCGGTGCCGGTGGCACCGGTGATCAGGCCGTGGCGATTGGCCAGGCTGGGCAGCAGGGCGCACTCGATGGTGTCGTGGCGCGCGATCAGAAGGGGGTCGGCCATGAAGGGCTCCGGGTCGTATCGAAGCGGGCAGTTTAGGGCCTGTTGGCACTGTGCAAGGGGGTGGCGAGCTTCCCTTGGCGAAGCAACGCGATCCCCTTGCACAGTGTCAACAGGCCCTATAGCTGCCCTCCTATAATCCACGGCCCCCGAGGTAGTTACGGAAAAAGTTTCAGGAGGTTTTTTTGTCATCGACTGCTCAGCCCCCCATTCCCGCCGCCGGCGATTCATCTGAACAGTCGCCGATTGAAAAAGAGTTGGCCGTCCTGCTGGTGAACGCGCTCAATCTCGAAGTCGCGCCCGAGGACATCGTGCCCACCGATCCGCTGTACGGCGAAGGCCTGGGCCTCGATTCCATCGACATCCTCGAAGTCGCGCTCGAGGTGTCCCGGCGCTACGGCTTCCAGCTGCGCTCGGACGACGAACGCAACCAGCAGATCTTCCAGTCGCTGCGCACGCTCGCGACCCACGTCGCCCAGCATCGCAGCGCTTCCTGATCCATGTCTCGATGGCGACTGGCGCTCCTGCTGCTGGTGGGGGTGGCCTATGCCGGCCTCTCTCACTGGATGATGCTGTTCCACCCCACCGAGCCGTGGGCCGTGGTGGTGCTGCTCGGTCCGCTCTGGCTGGCCGCCATGGGTTTTGCCGCGAGCAAGTTCGGCCGCTGGGGTTTCGCTGCGGCCCTGCTGCTGGGCATCGGGGGCTTTGCGCTCGTGTTCCTGGGTGAGGCGGGCGACACCAACCGGCTCTACGTGTTTCAGCACGTCGCCATCAACGGCCTCTTGTGCGGCTGGTTCGGTGCCTCGCTGCGCGGGCCCGGCCTGCCGCTGATCACCCAGTTCGCGCAGCGCGTGCATCCGCTCAAGGGACACATGCTGGCCTACACGACAACGCTCACGCGCATCTGGACCGTGTACTTCGCCCTGGTGGTGGTGTCGTCGATCGTGGTGTACCTGACGCTGCCTTTTTCGGCCTGGTCATTGCTCGCGAACGTGCTGACGCCGCTGTCGGTCACGCTTCTTTTCGTGGGCGAGCACCTGTTGCGCTACCGGCTGCACCCCGAGTTCGAGCGCACGCGGCTCATCGATGCGGTGCGCGCCTTCCAGGGCGCATCGCCCGTCGACCACGGCAGCGGCAGCCGTTGAAGCAAGGGGCACCCGCGTGAGCGCCGATACCCGCCTGCTGCCGCTGATCGCGAACCGGGACCTCGATGCACCGCTGGCCTGGCGTGCCGGCGTGCCGGTGAGCGCGCGCCAGTTCCTGGCCGACGTGGCCCGCTTCGCGCCGCTGCTGCCGGCCGAAGGCAAGGCGGTCAATCTTTGCGTCGACCGCTATGCGTTTGCGGTCGGCCTGGCGGCCGCGCTGCTGCGCGGCCACGCAAGCCTGCTGCCGCCCGATGCGCGGCCTGACACGCTCGCGCGCCTGCTCGAATCCGGGGGCTCGAATCTGTTCGCGTTGACCGATGACGCCGCACTCGCCACGCCCGGCATGCCACGCGTGCTGGTCGAATGCCGCGGCGGCCCCGAAGAGGCTGGCGTCGAGGTTCCGGCCGTCGACGGCGCCATGCATGCCGTGAGCCTGCTGACCTCCGGTTCCACCGGCGCGCCGCAGCCGCATGCCAAGCGCTGGGACACGCTGGTCGGCGACGTCGCAGTGGCGGTCGAGCGGCTTTCCAGCCTGCTCGGGCTGCCATCGCTCGCCGGCCTGACGCTGGTTGCCACCGTGCCGGTGCAACACAGCTACGGGCTGGAATCGTCGGCGCTGCTGGCCATGCTCGGCGGTGCCGCATTCGACAGCGGGCGGCCGTTCTTTCCGGCCGACGTGGCCAGGACGCTGGCCTCGGTGCCGCGCCCCCGCGCGCTGGTCACCACGCCTTTCCACCTGAAGACGCTGCTGCTCTCGGGCATCGAGCTGCCGCCGGTCGACCTGGTTCTTTCCGCCACTGCGCCACTGTCACCGCAGCTCGCAGCCCAGGCCGAGCAGGCGCTCGGCGGCGTGCTGATCGAGATCTACGGCAGCACCGAGTCCGGCCAGGTCGCCACCCGCCGCACCACGCACAGCGAGGTCTGGGAGAACTTCGGCGAGATCCGCGTGCACGCCGAGCCGGGGGAGGGCGACGGTTCCGAGCGCTTCATCTTCAGCGGCGATTTCCTGCCCGAGCCCACGCCCATGGCCGACGTGCTCGAGCTGCTCGACGCGCGCCGCTTTCGGCTGCTGGGCCGCGCCAACGACCTGATCCACGTCGCGGGCCGGCGCAGCTCGCTCGCGCACCTGAACTACCACCTCAACAGCATCGCGGGCGTCGAGGACGGCGCGTTCTGGCTGCCCGACGAAGTGGCCGACGGCGTGGTGCGCCCCGTGGCCTTCGTGGTCGCGCCCACGCTCTCGGCGGGCCAGATCATCGCCGCGCTGCGCCAGCGGCTGGAGTCGGTGTTCGTGCCGCGTCGCGTGGTACAGGTGGAGGCCTTTCCGCGCGAAGGCACCGGCAAGCTCACGGCGCGCGCGCTGCGCGAATTCGCGCTCGCGCAGCTGGCGGAAGACGACACGCCGGTGCAGCTGGCCCATGCGGTGCCCGTTGATCATCCAGTGTTCGCGGGCCACTTCCCGGGCCTGCCGCTGCTGCCCGGTGCCCTGGTGCTGGCCGAGGTCATGGAGGCCGTGCAGCGCGTGCCGGCGCTGGCCGCCCGGCTGGGCACCCATCCCACGCTTGCGGCCGCCAAGTTCCTGGCGCCTGTGCGGCCCGGCAGCATGCTCTCCATCGAGCTGCAGCCCGAGTCCGGCGCCGCGCGCGGCGTGCGCTTCGACGTGCGCTGCGACGGCGTGCTGGCTGTCACCGGCCGCTGGGCCGCCGTGCAAGAGTCTGCGTGATGGATCACACCGACGCCGAGACGCGCGCCGTGAAAGACGCGGCGCAGGCAGGCCAGCGCGGCGACTGGGCGCGCGCCCCCGAGCGCAGCAACATGCTGGCGCTGCGTTTCATCTGCCTGATGGCGCTGGTGTGCGGGCGCCATGTCACGCGCCTGCTGCTGCCGCCGATCAGCCTGTACTTCCTCTTGTTTGCACCCGCGCCGCGGCGCCACATCAAGCGCTACCTGTTCAGGGCCATCGGTCCGCATGCCGGCTGGATCGACGGCTACCGCCTGCTGCATGCCTTTGCCTCGACGGTGCTCGACCGCGTGTACTTCCTGCGCGGCCGCATGGACCTGTTCGACGTCAGGGTCGAGGGCAACCAGGCGCTGGAAGCCGAGGCATTGAAAGGGCGCGGTGCCTTCCTGCTCGGCGCGCACGTCGGCAGCTTCGAGGCGATGGGCGCCTGCAAGCACAACAGCCGGCACAAGCATGACCTGCGGCTGGCGATGCTGATGTACCCCGACAACGCGCAGCGCATCACGGCCATCCTCAACGCCATCAGCCTGCCCGAGCTGCGGCCCCACGTGATCGCGCTGGGCCGCCCGCATTCGATGCTCGCGCTGCGCGACTGGCTCGATGGCGGCGGCCTTGGCGGCATGCTGGTCGACCGCACCCTGCCGGGCAGCGAGGACCAGCCCGCGCAGCAGCGCGGCAACAACATCGTGCTGCCGTTCCTCGGCCATCCGGCAAGCTTCAACGACGGCCCGTTCCGCCTGGCGGCGCTGTTGCGGCGCAAGGTGTTCTTCATGGCCGGCCTCTATGGCGGCGGCGCGCGCTACGATGTCCGGTTCGACCTGCTGGCCGACTTCAGCGAGCGGGCGTCCGACCCCGCCGAGCGGGAACGCCGCATCCGCGCGGCGGTCGAAGCCTACGTGGCGCGCCTGGATGCACTGTGCCGCGCCTATCCCTACAACTGGTTCAATTTTCATGATTTCTGGCTCGAAGATTCGGTTTGACTGGCTTTGCAGGAGCCTGCTGCTGACACTGGCCTGCTGCGCCGCGCCGGCCTGGGCCTTCGACCTGCCCGAGCTGATGGGGCTGCTTTCGAAGCAGAAGAGCGGCGAGGCCCGCTTCACCGAACAGCGCTTCGTGCATGGCCTGGAAGGCCCGCTCGATGCCCGCGGCACGCTGAGCTTCGACGCGCCCGACAAGCTGGTGCGGCGCACGCTGTCGCCGCGCGTCGAGACCATGGCGGTCGAAGGCAACACGCTGACGCTTTCGCGCGGCGGCCGCAACCGCACCCTGACGCTCGACAGCATGCCCGAGCTGCTCGGCCTGGTCGAGGCCATGCGCGGCACGCTGACCGGCGATGGCGCCACGCTGCAGCGCTATTTCCGCAGCACGGTGAGCGGCTCGGCCGCCAACTGGACGCTCGACCTTGTGCCGGCCGACAGCCGGCTTGCGGCGCAGGTGCGCAGCATCCGCATCAGCGGCCGCGCCGGCGAGGTGCTGGGTCTCGAAATGGAATTTGTCGGCGGCGACCGCTCGGTGATGAACATCACGCCCGAGCGCCCTGGCGCCGCACCCACCGCGCCTTCGGGCGCTGCCGGGCGCACCACGCCGTGAGGGCGCGCGAGACCGGGGGAGGGCCGCCGGGCTGGCAGCGCCGGACGCTGGTGCTGCTGGTCTGGGCGCTGGTCCTGCTCGGCGGCGCGCTGCAGATCGCGCGCACGCAGTTCAGCGCCGACCTTTCCGCCTTCCTGCCCAAGAGCCCCGATGTGCGCCAGCAGGTGCTCATCGAGCAGCTGCAAAGCGGCGTGGCGTCGCGCACGCTGATGCTCGGCATCGAGGGCGGAGCGAGTGCTGAGCAGCGCGCGGCGGTGTCCCGCGCGGTGGCCAAGTCCATGCGCGAGAGTCGGCTGTTCGACCTGATCCAGAACGGCGACACCGGCGACTGGAGCGAAGCCGGCACCTGGGTCTTCGAGCACCGCTACCAGCTTTCGCCGGGCGTGAGGCCCGAGCAGTTCACCGCCGACGGCCTGCGCGACGCGATCTACGAAACGCTGTCGATGCTGGGCACGCCGGCCGGCAACGTGATCAAGCCATTGCTCGACCGCGATCCCACCGGCGAAACCCAGCGCATTGCCGTAGAGCTGACGCCGGCCAGCGCGCCGCGCAGCGAGGGCGGCGTCTGGATGTCGCGCACCGCGCCGCGCGCACTCATGATCGCCACCACGCGCGCAGCGGGCAGCGATCTCGACGCCCAGGCGAAGGCCATCGCAAGCGTGCATGCGGCCTTCGACGCCGCAACGCGCGGCATGGCCGAGGCCACCCGGCCGAAGCTGCTGCTGAGCGGCCCGCCCGTGTTCTCGGTGCTGAGCCGCGACAAGATCAAGACCGAAGCGATCCACCTCGCCATCGTGGGAGGCATCGTGATGGGCGGCCTGCTGCTGCTGGCCTTTGCGTCGCCGCGCGCGCTGGTCATCGCGTTCCTGCCCGTGGCCACCGGCGTGGTGGTGGGGACCGCGGCCGTCAGCGTGGTGTTCGGCTCGGTGCACGGCATGACGCTGGGCTTCGGCAGCACGCTGATCGGCGAGACTGTCGACTACGCCATCTACTACCTGATCCAGGCCCGGGGCGCGGCCGTGGCCGGCACCGGCTGGGCGCGCTGGCGCGATGTGCACTGGCCCACCGTGCGGCTCGGGCTGCTGACCTCGGTGTGCGGCTTCGCGGCGCTGGTGTTCTCGGGCTTTCCGGGCCTGGCGCAGCTGGGGGTGTTCTCCATTGCAGGACTCGTGGCCGCGGCGCTGGCCACGCGCTACGCATTGCCGATGCTCGCGCCCGATGGCGCCACCGGCATGGGCATGCGCCGGTACATGGCGCACGCGGCCGGCGTGCTGGTGCGCGGCCTGCCGCGGCTGCGCTGGGTGCTGGCCGGGCTCGGCGCGGCTGCGCTGGTACTGGTCATCTGGCAGGGCGGGCACCTGTGGCGTGCCGACCTCGGCGCCATGAGCCCGGTGCCCAAGTCGGCCCAGCAGCTCGACGAGATGCTGCGCGCCGACATCGGCACCGGCGACGGCAGCACGCTGGTGGTGGTCTACGGTGCCGATGAAGAAACCGCACTGCGCAATACCGAGGCCGCCACCGCGCGGCTCGAGGCGCTGGTCGACAAGGGCGAGCTCGGCGGCTTTGAGGCCGTGACGCGCGTGCTGCCGAGCACCGCGACCCAGGCGGCCCGGCTCGCCAGCCTGCCCGACGGCGAAACGCTGCGCACCCGGCTGGCCGAGGCCACCCAAGGCTCGCCGCTGCCGGCCGCGCGCCTCGGACCGTTCCTGGCCGACGTCGAAGCCGCGCGCAAGCTCGCGCCCGTGCGGCGCGCCGACCTGGCCGGCGGGCCGCTCGGTTCGGTGGTCAACACGCTCATGTACCAGCGCCCGGGCGGCGGCTGGTCGACGCTGGTGGTGCTGCACCCCGGCGCAAAGTTCGATGCGCGCCGGCTCGAAGCGGCGCTGGCGGGCGTGCCCGAGGTGCAGGTGGTCGACGTGGGCCGCGAACTCGCGGGGCTCTATCAGCGCTACCTGCACGAGGCCTTCGTGCAGGTGCTGCTCGGCGCGCTGGCCGTGGTGCTGCTGCTGGGCATCTACCTGCGCTCGGGCCGTCGTCTGCTTGCGGTGTGCCAGCCGCTGGTCTTCGCAGTGGTGCTCACGCTGGGCGGCATGGCCGTGCTCCAGGTGCCGCTGGGCATCCTGCACCTGGTGGGGCTGCTGCTGATCGTGGCGGTGGGCTCCAACTATGCACTGTTCTTCGACCAGCTGCGCGTGGCCGGGCGGGCCGACGAGGACACGCTGGCGTCGCTGATGCTGGCCAACCTGACCACGGTGGTGTCCTTCGGGCTGATCGCGATCTCGGACATTCCGGCGCTGTCGTCGATCGGCCGCGTGGTGGCGCCGGGCGCCCTGCTGGCGCTGCTGCTGTCGGCCGCGTTCGCGCGCCGCGTGGCGCCAACGCCGCCCGTGCGCGGCTGATGGGAAAATCCCGCGCCATGCCGTCCGCCTCCGCTGCCCCGTCCGAATCCTGGCCCTGGCCGCTCGTCATCCGTGCCAGCGCGGCCTGGCACGTGGCGGCCATCGGCGCCGGCGCCCTGGTGCCGGGTGCCATGCCCTGGGCCATCGGCGCCATTGCGCTGAACCACGCGTTGATCACCGGTGCGGGGCTCACGCCGCGCAGCAGCCTGCTGGGCCCCAACGTCACGCGCCTGCCCGAGGCGGCCGCTGCCCGGCGCCAGGTGGCCATCACCATCGACGACGGGCCCGACCCCGAGGTCACGCCCCGCGTGCTCGACCTGCTCGATGCGCACGGCCAGCGCGGCACCTTCTTCTGCATTGCCGAGCGCGTGCTGGCCCACCCGGCGCTGACGCGCGAGATCGTGGCGCGGGGCCACAGCGTCCAGAACCACACCGCGCGGCACCGGCACAATTTTTCGTTTCTCGGCCCCAGCGGCTTTGCGAGCGAGATCGCGCAGGCACAGGACATCCTGGCCGACGCCACCGGCCAGCGCCCAACCTGCTTCCGCGCGCCGGCGGGCCTGCGCAACCCGTTCCTCGAGCCGGTGCTGCACCGGCTCGGCCTGTCGCTCGTGAGCTGGACGCGCCGCGGCTTCGACACGCGCGAAGGCGACCCTGCCAAGGTCATGGCGCGCCTGGACCGCAAGCTGCAGGCGCGTGACATCCTGCTTCTGCACGACGGCAACGCCGCGCGCACCCCTTTGGGAAACCCTGTATTGCTGGAGGTACTGCCCTTGCTTTTCGAACGCCTGCGCGCCGAACGCCTGCACGCCGTCACCTTGCCGGAAGGCCTCGAATCATGAGCGCGGTGCTGCCTTCTTCTTCGTCTTCATCCACCGATGCCGCGTGGCGCGAGCTTCACGAGGCTGCCACCGCTCCCTACAAGAAGGGCGGCAGCTTCGCCTGGCATTTCGCGCGCGGCAAGCTGGGGCGCGATCCGGTGTTTCGCGGGTTGCTCGAACGCGGGCTGATCGATGCGGCGCACCGCCGCGTGGTCGACATCGGCTGCGGGCAGGGGCTCTTCGCGAGCCTGCTCGCGTCGATGAGCCGTATGCAGGCCCAGGGCCGCTGGCCCGCATCCTGGAAGCCCACGCCGCCAGCCGCCGACTACACGGGCATCGAACTGATGCCCAAGGACGTGGCTCGCGCCGAGGCTTCCATCGGGCATCTGCAGCCGGCGCCGCGGCTGGTCTGCGCCGACATGTGCTCGGCACCGCTGCCGCCGTGCGACCTGGTCGTGATTCTCGATGTGCTGCACTACGTGGACATCGAAGCACAGGACGGTGTGCTGCGGCGCGTGCACGACGCGCTCCGGCGCGGCGGCAATGCAAACGCCCGGCTGCTGCTGCGCGTGGGCGATGCATCGAGCAAGCGCGGCTTCGCCATCAGCCAGTGGGTCGACCGCACCGTGACGCGCATCCGCGGCCACAAGGTGTCGCCGACCTGGGGCCGTCCGTTGTCCGAATGGGTGGCGGTGCTGCAGTGGCTGGGATTTCGCGTGCAGAGCATCCCGATGAGCGAAGGCACGCCCTTTGCCAACGTGCTGCTGGTGGCCGACCTGGAGCCCCCGGCGTGACGACAACTGCGCAGACGCTCGACCGCGCCGGTATTGCCGAGCGCATTCCGCACAGCGGCAGCATGTGCGTGCTCGACCGGCTCGAGCGCTGGGATGCCGAGTCCATCGATTGCAGCACTCGCACACATGCGCAGCCGGACAACCCGCTGCGAACGGCGGGCGGCCTGCTCGCGCCCAACGCCATCGAATATGCGGCGCAGGCCATGGCGCTGCACGGCGGTCTGCTGGCTGCCGCAGGGAGCACGCCGTCGGCCGGATTCCTCGCGAGTGCGCGCAACGTGCGCCTGTCGGTGGCGCGGCTCGACGACATCGACGGCGCGCTGCAGGTGAAGGCGCGGCGCCTGTCGGGCGACACGAACCAGATCCTCTACGAATTCGCGGTGAGCGACAGCGGCGGCCATGTGCTGGCCGAGGGCCGCGCGGTGGTCGTGCTGAACACGCCGCTCGCAACCGGAGCCACAACGCCATGAACCTCGAAGGAAAACGCGCACTCATCACCGGCGCAAGCGGTGCCTTGGGCGCCGCCATGGCCGAGCGCCTGGCGCGCGACGGCGCCACGGTGCTGCTGCACGCCAACTCGCGCCCCGAAGCGGTCGAGCAGCTGGCGGCCACCATCGCGGCCGCGGGCGGCAAGGCCGAGTGCCATGTGTTCGACCTGCGCAGCGACGAGGCCTGCCGCGCGGCCTGCGAGCGCATGCTCGAAGGCGGGCCGGTCCAGATCGTCGTCAACAACGCGGGCGTGCACGACGACGCCGTGCTGCCCGGCATGCGCGCCGACCAGTGGCACAAGGTCATCGACGTCTCGCTCAACGGATTCTTCCGCGTGACGCAGCCCTTGCTGCTGCCGATGATGCGCACGCGCTGGGGGCGTGTGCTCAATATCTCGTCGGTTTCGGCGCTGACCGGCAACCGCGGGCAGGTCAACTACGCCGCCGCCAAGGGCGCGCTCAACAGCGCGACCAAGGCGCTGTCGCTCGAAGTGGCCTCGCGCGGCGTGACGGTCAACGCCATTGCGCCCGGCATCATCGCCTCGCCCATGGCCGATGCCGCCTTCGACCCCGCCATGGTCAACCAGATGGTGCCGATGAAGCGCGCCGGAACGCCGCAGGAAGTGGCGGCGCTGGCGTCATTCCTGGCCAGCGACGAGGCGGCCTATATCACGGGGCAGGTGATTTCGATCAACGGCGGGATGATCTGAGTTTTTACTGCCGGACGCGCCCCCAACGAAGAAGCGCTATTTCTGAAACGGCGGGATCCCGCGCAGCTTGCGAAAAACCAACCCCGGCAGCCGCACCACGAACTCGACCATCAACCGCGCGTGCATCCACGTCAGTAGCACGTTGTCGCGCCCATAGCGAAAGTGCGAAACCCCACCTTCCTCGGCGCTCAGGTACTTCACCGGCGCGTCGATGTTCACGGGCTTGACGCCGCGCCAGGCGAGCCGCACGGCGGCCTCGGTGTCGAAGTCGAAGCGCCGCATCCATGGCTGCCGTGCCATCACGGCGATCAGGTCGGCCACCGGGTACACGCGGAATCCGTAGAGCGAATCGCCCACGCCGGCAAACAGGGTCTCGAGCTGGGTCCAGCCATTGGACACGCGCCGTCCGCGCACGCGCAGCAGCGGGGCGGAGGCGTCGAACACCGGACGGCCCAGCACCATGGTCTCGGGCCGCGCCTGCGATGCTTTCATGAAGGCGGGAATCAGGTCGGCCGGGTGCTGGCCATCCGAATCCATGGTCAGCGCGTGCGTGAAGCCGGCTTCGCGCGCCGCGCGCAGGCCGTGCAGCACGGCCGCGCCCTTGCCCTGGTTCTGCGGCAGCAGCCAGACCCGCAGGCCCGGGTCGCTGGCCGCCATCTGCTGCAGGCGCTCGCCGGTGCCGTCGGTGCTGCCGTCCACCACCACCCAGACCGGGTTCCACTGCGCGCGCGCCGCTTCGACCGTGGAGAACAGGCGTTCGCCCGTGTTGTAGCTGGGGATCAGGACAAGGTGCGTGCGCGAGGCGTCTGGCATGCGGGGGACGCGTCGGTTGCGCGCTGTTCCATGTTTTGGCGAAAGTATTGTTCCAGCTCCGATTGCAGCACGTGGCTGTCCTGCATGGGCGCGAAGCGCTGGCCCAGCCGGAGCCTGAAGACGATGGGCAGCGGCGGCACGCGCCACAGCGGCCAGCCCTTGCTGAGGTAGGGCGAGTCGGTCTCGATGAACACGGTCTGGATCGGGGCCTGCGCGAGCTTGGCGATCAGCGTTACGCCGGGGCCGAAGGGGTTGAGCGGCGGCGTCACGGTGCGCGTGCCTTCCGGAAAGATCACCAGCTGGCCGCCGTTGCGCAGGTCGGCCACGGCCAGGCGCACCATGGTGCGGGCCGATTCGTTGCTGATGTAGCGCGCCAGCCGCGCCCCCGCGCCCAGGAAGATGTTGCGCAGCAGGTCGGCCTTCATGATGCAGGCACTGCGCGGCAGCCGCGCCACCAGCAGCAGGGCGTCGAGCATGGTCGGGTGGTTGGCCACGAAGATCACGCCCGGCTCGTTGCGCATCGGGTCGAGGCAGCTGGCGTCGATGCGCATCATTCCGGTCACCGAGGCCAGGCCCCAGAACATGCGGTAGGCGAAGGCGATGGTCAGGCGGCCCAGGGTGCGCGCGGGCGCCTCGGGCATCACCGGGTAGAGCAGCATCGCGACCAGATTCCAGGCCAGCGAAATCAGCCCCAGGAACAGCAGCAGCGCGTAGAGCATCAACGCAAGCGGAATGGCCGTGAGAATGCGCAGCACGCGGGTCATCGACATGGGGTCGCCGGTCCGATCGATCGCGCCGGGTCAGGCCCGCAGGCGACCCGGGGCGACGGCGTGGGCTTCGATCTCGACCAGCAGGTCGCTGCGGCAGATGTCCGCTTCCAGGTAGACCGCGTGGCGGATCATCGGCGCGTCGGCGCCGAGCGCGCTTTCGAGCACGCCGCGCACCTTGTCGGTATCGTCCGGATGCCGCACATAGACCACGCAGTCGAGCATGGCGAGCGCGAAGCTGGCCGTGGCCTGGCCGTTGGCGGCCGCGATCACCGCTTCGAGGTTGCGCAGCGTTTCGCGCGTCTGCTCCAGCACGTCGCCATGGTGCACGGTTTCATGGCCCACGATGCTCGCGGTGCCCGATATGAAAAGCGCCACATCGCCATTGCCGATGTCGGCCAGCGCGGCGCGCGAGAAGGTGGGCGAGCGCGGGCCGTAGGTTTCGGGGTAGCGGTATGCCGACACCTGGCGCGGGTTTTCGACCGGCAGGGGCGCGGTCTGGCCGGCCAGGAAGCGGATCGACAGCGCGCCCTGGTGGATGCCCAGGGCACACGCTGCGGGCGCGCCCTCGAAGGCGGCTCGGCCGGCCTCGAAGAAGGCTTCCTGGCGCCCGAGGTTGAACTGGCGATAGCGTTCCAGCCCGCCGCCGTCGGCATTGATCTGCGGCAGGTAGTTCCAGATGCGCAGCAGGTGGGGCGTGCCGGCTTGGTCGAGGGTCTTGAACAGGTCGCGGTAGGCGCGGTGCGCAAGCTCGGCAAGGTCCTGTTTCTCGACCGACTCGTCGAGATCGATGGCGCCGAGCAGCCACTGGCCGTCGCTGCGCCAGCGGGCGATGCCGGTGGTGCTCGATGCAACCCGCCCACCGCTCACGTGCCACACGTCCGCCATGGCGCCTTGTTCGGAAAGAACGCGTGCATTGACGGTCGGCATCCATGCCAGTTCATGCGGCGTGCCATAGCCGAGCGCCGCGAAAGGCACACGCCCGTCGGCGGCCAGCGCAAGGCTGGCGGGCAGCGAAAGGCGCTCGACGCGCAAAGAGGAGGAGTTTTCGCCTTGGACTCGCACGGTCAGCCGGCCTCGACGGTGTTTTCTGGCTTGCGCGCCATGTATTCGGAGAACACGCCAAGGCTCGCGTGGCGGCGCACGTCGGTGAAGCCCGCGGCGCGCAATGCTTCGAGCACGCGCTCGGGCGGAATGCAGGCCTCGATGGTGTCCCAGTAATAGCGCCACAGTTCCGAGGTGTTGCTGCGGCGGCCGACCACGCGCGCGATCAGCGGCACCACGGCGCGCATGTAGGCCTTGAGCAGGGCCGTGGCGATGCGGCCGTTCGGTTTGGTGATTTCGAGCACCACCAGGCGGCCGCCGGGGCGCAGCACGCGGTGGAACTCGCCGAACGCGGCCGCCACGTCGCTGATGTGGCGCATGGCGTATCCCATGCTCACGAAATCGCAGCTGGCATCCGGCCGGGGCAGCGCTTCCGCCACGCCCTGGACCAGCTCGACGCCAGGCAGGTCGACCTGTTCCATCATGCCCGCGCTGGGATCGACGCCCACGAGCCGGCCCGTCGGGCCGATGATCCTGAGCGCCTCGCGGGCGACCAGCCCGGTGCCGATGCCGACGTCGAGCACCTGCGCGCCCGGCGCAAGCCCGGCCTGCGACAGGGCGGCGCGTCGGTACGACGGGCCGGTGCCGAAGGCCAGCACGCTTTCGATGCGGTCGTAGTCGGCGGCGGTGCTGTCGAAGATGCGCCGCAGGAATGCCTGGTGCTCCGCCTCGTTCTTGTAGTACAGCGGCAATGGGGTGTGCGGCGGCAGGATGGTCGGATTCCCGGGCCCGACGGAAGGCGATGGCGTCATCGAAGGATTATCACCAAAAGACCTGCCGCTTCGGCGCTGCCGCGCCGGCCGTTGTGCGCGCCGGACAGTAAACTCGGAGCTTGCTTTGAAAACACAAGACAGCGAGATAGAAAGCCATGGCCGGACACAGCAAATGGGCAAACATTCAGCACCGGAAGGGCCGCCAGGACGAAAAGCGCGGCAAGCTCTGGACCCGCGCCATCCGTGAAATCACCGTGGCAGCCCGCGCCGGCGGGGGCGACCTCAGCGCCAACCCCCGGCTGCGGCTGGCGGTCGAGAAGGCCAAGGCAGTCAACCTGCCGATCGACACCGTCAAGCGCAACATCGACAAGGCCACCGGCAACCTCGAAGGCGTCAATTACGAAGAAATTCGTTACGAAGGGTACGGCATCGGCGGCGCGGCGATCATCGTCGACACCATGACCGACAACCGCGTGCGCACCGTGGCCGAAGTGCGCCACGCCTTCTCCAAGCATGGCGGCAACATGGGCACCGAAGGCTCGGTGGCCTTCCAGTTCAAGCACTGCGGCCAGATCATCTTCGCGCCCGGCACCAATGAAGACAAGGTAATGGAAGCCGCGCTCGAAGCCGGCGCCGAAGACGTGGTCACCGACGACGACGGCGCCATCGAGGTGATCACCGCCGTCGCCGATTTCGAAGCCGTCAAGAATGCGCTCGAAGCCGCCGGCCTCAAGCCCGAGGTGGGCGAGGTCACCATGCGGGCCGAAAACACGATCGAACTGACCGGCGAAGACGCGGCCAGGATGCAGAAGCTGCTCGATGTGCTTGAAGACCTGGACGACGTCCAGGAGGTCTATCACAACGCCGCGCTTTCCGAATGAATGAACATTGATCCACAGCGAATGAAGAAGGCCCGCGAATGAAGGTACTGGTAATTGGAGGAGGGGGCCGGGAACACGCACTGGCGTGGCGGCTGGCGCAGGCCAGCCGGGTCAGCCGCGTGTACGTGGCGCCGGGCAACGGCGGCACCGTGAGCGACGAGCGCTACGACTGCATCGACATCACCGAGCCCGCCGCGCTGCGCGAGTGGGCGGCCAAGGAAAAGATCGCGCTCACCGTCGTCGGGCCCGAGGCGCCGCTGGCCGCGGGCGTGGTCGACGAATTCCGCGCGCACGGCCTGCGCATCTTCGGCCCCACGCAGGCCGCTGCGCAGCTCGAGAGCTCCAAGGCCTTCTCCAAGGCCTTCATGAAGCGCCACAAGATTCCCACGGCCGAGTACGAGGCCTTCACCGATGCCGCGGCAGCACACGCCTACATCGACGCCAAGGGCGCACCGATCGTCGTCAAGGCCGATGGCCTGGCCGCCGGCAAAGGCGTGGTGGTGGCCATGACCGCGCAGGAGGCGCACGAGGCCGTCGACTTCATGCTGGTCGACAACAAGTTCGGCGTCTCGCACAACGACGGCGGCGCGCGCGTCGTCATCGAGGAATTCCTGCAGGGCGAGGAAGCCAGCTTCATCGTGCTGTGCGACGGCAAGAACGTGACCGCTCTGGCCACCAGCCAGGACCACAAGCGCCTGCTCGACAACGACGAAGGCCCCAATACCGGCGGCATGGGCGCCTACTCGCCCGCACCGGTGGTCACGGCCGAGGTGCATGCGCGCGCAATGCGCGAAATCATCCTGCCGACCATCCGTGGCATGGAAAAGGACGGCATCCCGTACACCGGCTTCCTCTACGCCGGCCTCATGATCGACGCCACCGGCCATCCCAAGACGCTCGAGTTCAACTGCCGCATGGGCGACCCCGAGACGCAGCCGATCATGATGCGGCTCAAGTCCGACCTGTTCGAAGTGTTCTGGCATGCCACCGACGGCACGCTCGACCAGGTCGAGCTGCAGTGGGACCGGCGCGTGGCGCTGGGGGTGGTGATGGCGGCGCATGGCTATCCGCTCTCGCCGCGCAAGGGCGACCGCATTACCGGCATTCCGCCCGAGGCGCCCGATGCCGTGGTGTTCCACGCCGGCACCACCCAGCAGGACGGCGAGCTCAAGACCAGCGGCGGCCGCGTGCTGTGCGTGACCGTGCTGGCCGACAGCGTGAAGCTCGCGCAGCAGCGGGCCTACGAGGTTGCCGCGCGCATCGGCTTCGACGGCGCGCAATACCGCAAGGACATCGGACACCGCGCGGTCCACGCGCGCAACACCCCGCACGCCTGATGCAACAGACCAACCCGGCAGCGGTCGGCGACTACCTGCGCAAGCTGCAGCAGGAGATCGTCGCGGCCGTCGAGGCGGCCGATGGCGGTGCCTGCGTGCGCGACGCCTGGCAAAAGGAGCCCGGCGAGGCGCTGCAGGGCAGCGGACTCACCTGCATCCTGGAAGGCGGCGCGCTGTTCGAGCGCGCGGGCTGCGGGTTCTCGCAGGTGCGCGGGCCCAGGCTGCCGCCTTCGGCCACGCAGAACCGGCCCGAACTCGCGGGCGCGCCCTTCGAGGCCATGGGCGTTTCGCTGGTGTTCCACCCGCGCAATCCCTACGTGCCCATCGTCCACATGAACGTGCGCATGCTGGCTGCGCTGCCCGAGGGCAAGGACCCGGTGTGCTGGTTCGGCGGCGGCATGGACCTCACGCCCTGCTACGGCTTCGAAGAAGACGCCATTCACTTCCACACCGTGTGCCGCGACGCGCTCGCCGCTTTCGGCGACGACAAGTACCCGCGCTTCAAGACCTGGTGCGACGAGTATTTCTTCCTCAAGCACCGCAACGAGCAGCGCGGCATCGGCGGCATCTTCTTCGACGACTTCGCCGAGGGCGGATTCGAGAACGGCTTTGCCATGCTTCGCTCGGTGGGCAACGCCTTCCTGCCGGCCTACCTTCCCATCATCGAGCGCCGCCGCGCCATGCCCTGGGGCGAGCGCGAGCGGGCGTTCCAGCTCTACCGGCGCGGGCGCTACGTGGAGTTCAACCTCGTGTGGGACCGCGGCACGCACTTCGGGCTGCAGTCGGGCGGGCGCACCGAATCGATTTTGCTGTCGATGCCGCCGCTGGCCAGCTGGGCCTACCGGCAGCAGCCGGAGCCAGGCAGCCCCGAAGCCGCGCTGTACAGCGACTTCATCGTGCGGCGCGACTGGTTGTGAATCCTTCCGGCACGGCCCCGCGCATCGGCGTCTTCGGCGGCGCCTTCGATCCGCCGCACAACGCCCATGTGGCGCTGGCCGAGGCCGCGCTTTCGCAGCTCGACCTCGCCGAACTGCACGTCATTCCGACGGGCCAGGCCTGGCACAAGAGCCGCGCGCTGACGCCAAAGGAAGATCGCCTGGCAATGACCCGCCTGGCTTTCGGCGGATTGAAGGGCACAGTCGTCATCGACAGCCGCGAAGTGTTGCGCGACGGCCCCACCTACACGCTGGACACCCTGCATGAATTGCAGCGGGAACAGCCCGGAGCCCAGCTGGTTCTGATCATGGGCGCCGACCAGGCCGGCGCATTGCCGACATGGCACGGCTGGCAGGCTATACTCGGCATTGCTATTGTTTCTGTAGCGTATCGCGCATTATCGACGGGCGACACTGCTCGTTTTGATCCGAAGATGCTGCCCGGCCTGCCGGCTGGCGCGCGTTTCGAGGCGCTCGAATTGCCGGCCATGGACACCAGCGCCACCGACATCCGGCGGCGTGCGGCGCTTGGCGAGGACATTTCCTCGCTGGTTCCGTCCGCCGTTGCACGCTATATTGACCAACACCACCTTTACCGCCCTGCCTGATGACCACTGAAGCCGCCGCCAAGAAAGACACCCAGAAACTCCAGCGAGCCATCATCGATGGTCTCGAAGACGTCAAGGCGCAGGACATCCAGGTTTTCGACACCGAGCATCTTTCACCGCTGTTCGAGCGCGTGATCGTGGCCTCGGGCACCTCCAACCGGCAGACCAAGGCGCTGGCCGCCAGCGTGCGCGATGCCGTGCGCGAAGCCGGCTTCGGCAAGCCGCGCATCGAGGGCGAGGACAACGGCGAGTGGATCATCGTGGACTGCGGTGCGGCCGTCGCGCACATCATGCAGCCCGCCATCCGCCAGTACTATCACCTCGAGGAGATCTGGGGCGACAAGCCGGTGCGCGCCAAGCTCGGCGGCACCAAGCCGGCCCTTGCAACCGCCGCCAAGGTGATCGAAGAGAAGAAGCCGGTGGCGGCCAAGATGCCCAACCTGCGCCGTGCAAGCGCGGCCAAGACCGCCATCCGCGCGGCCGAGCAGGAAGCCAAGGCCGAGAAGGCGAGCCGGAGCCCGGCAAAGAAGACCGCCGCCAAGAAGGCGCCGGCCCGGAAGACCACGACCGCGCGCGTGCCGGTCAAGGTGGTCGGCAAGCCCGCCGCCAAGAAGCCTGCGGCAAAGAAGGCGCCTGCCAAGAAGGCGCCTGCCCGCCGCGCATGAAGCTGCTGGTGGTCGCCGTCGGGCAGCGCATGCCCGACTGGGCGCAGACTGCCTGGGACGACTACGCCAAGCGCTTTCCACCCGAGCTCAAGCTCGAATTGCGCGCCGTCAAGACCGAACCCCGTGGCTCCAAGTCGCTCGAGACGCTCTACGCGGCCGAACGCGAACGCATCGAGGGCGCCATCGCCAAGGGCATGCGCATCGTCGTGCTCGACGAGCGCGGCACCGCGCTCACCACCAAGGCCCTGGCCGCGCGCCTGCAGGCCTGGCAAGGCGAGGGTGATGACGTGGCCCTCGTGATCGGCGGCCCCGATGGCCTCGACCCGGCCTTCAAGGCCGCGGCCCACGAACGCATCCGCCTGTCCGACCTGACCCTGCCGCATGCGATGGCGCGCGTGCTGCTCGTGGAGCAGCTGTACCGTGCCTGGTCGGTCAACGCGGGCCATCCGTACCACCGGGAATGACCGCCGGCTTCATCTACCTTGCATCCCAGAGCCCGCGCCGCGCCCAGCTGCTCGGCCAATTCGGCGTCCGCCACGAACTGCTGCTGGCCGGTGCCGACGAGGACGCCGAATCGCTCGAAGCGGTGCTACCCAACGAATCGCCGACCGCCTACGTGCAGCGTGTGACGGGCCTGAAGCTCGATGCGGCGGTCGCGCGGCGCCAGCGCCTCGGACTCGCCGATGCGCCGGTGCTCTGCGCCGACACCACGGTTGCCCTCGGCCGCACCATCCTCGGCAAGCCCGAGGACGCGCGCGATGCCGAGCGCATGCTCGCGCTGCTGTCGGGCGCCACGCATCGCGTGCTGACGGCCGTGGCGCTGCAGCATGGCCGCCGGCGCCATGCGGCGCTCAGCGTGTCGCGCGTGCGCTTCGCCCCCATGACCCGAAAGCAGATCGCGCGTTATGCCGCCAGCGGCGAGCCGCTCGGCAAGGCCGGCGCCTATGCGATCCAGGGCGCGGCGGCTGCGTACATCGAGCACATCAGCGGGTCCTATTCGGGCATCATGGGACTCCCGATGTTCGAGACCGCGCAGCTTCTTCGCCGCGCCGGTTTCATTATTTAAGACCTCATGCAAGACATCCTGATCAACTGGTCCCCGCAGGAGACCCGTGTGGCGCTGGTCGAGCACGGCGCGGTGCAAGAGCTGCACGTCGAACGCACGCTGGAGCGCGGGCTGGTCGGCAACATCTATCTCGGCAAGGTGTCGCGCGTGCTGCCGGGCATGCAGTCGGCCTTCATCGACGTCGGCCTCGAGCGCACGGCCTTCCTGCACGTGGCCGACATCGTGGCGCCGTTCACACCGGGCTCGCGGCCGAGTGCGCCGGCCCCCGAGCGCGACCACCGCAACGGCGGGCCGATGGTGCCCATCGAGAAGCAGGTATTCGAAGGCCAGTCGCTGCTGGTGCAGGTGATCAAGGACCCGATCGGCACCAAGGGCGCCCGGCTCTCCACGCAGATCAGCATTGCCGGCCGGCTGCTGGTGTTCCTGCCGCAGGACAACCACATCGGCGTTTCGCAGAAGATCCCTTCGGACCAGCGCGAATCATTGCGCACGCGCATGCTTGCGCTGATCGAGGCCGCCGCGGCGGCCGACAGCGGCGGCGTGGTGCCTGCCAACACGGGCGGCTTCATCCTGCGCACCAACGGCGAAGATTCGTCCGATGCCGAACTGGCCGAGGATATCGCCTATCTGCGCAAGACCTGGTCGCGCATCCGCGAGGCATCGAGCAGGATGCCGCCGATGTCGCTGCTGCACCAGGACCTGAGCCTGCTGCAGCGCGTGCTGCGCGACATGACCAGCGAAGACACGCAGACCATCCGCATCGATTCGCGCGAGCAGTTCGAGGTGCTGCTCAAGTTCGGGCTCGAATACATGCCGCAGGCAGCCGGCAAGCTGCAGCACTACAAGGGCGAGCGGCCGATCTTCGACCTGTATTCGGTCGACGAGGAAATCGCCAAGGCGCTGGGCCGGCGCGTCGAACTCAAGTCGGGCGGCTACCTCGTGGTCGACCAGACCGAGGCGCTCACCACGGTGGACGTGAACACCGGCGGCTTCGTGGGCGCGCGCAATTTCGACGACACCATCTTCAAGACCAACCTGGAGGCCGCGCAGGCCATTGCGCGCCAGCTGCGGCTGCGCAACCTGGGCGGCATCATCATCGTCGACTTCATCGACATGGGGCGCGACGACCATCGCGAGCAGGTGCTGGCAGAGTTCCGCAAGCAGCTCGCGCGCGACCGCGTCAAGACCACGGCGGGCGGCTTTTCGCAGCTCGGTCTGGTCGAGATGACGCGCAAGCGCACGCGCGAATCGCTGGCCCACATGCTGTGCGAGCCCTGCGCGGCCTGCGGCGGGCAGGGCATCGTGAAGACGGCGCGCAGCGTGGCCTACGACGCCATGCGCGAGATCTTGCGCGAAGCGCGGCAGTTCACGCCGCGCGAGTTCCGCATCGTGTCGTCGCCGCAAGTGATCGAGCTGTTCCTTGACGAGGAAAGCCAGCATCTTGCAGGGCTCAGCGACTTCATCGGCAAGCCGATTTCGCTGCAGTCCGAGCCCGCCATCGGGCAGGGCCAGTACGACATCGTGCTGCTCTGAAGGCTTGTCAGAGCGTCGGGTCCTGCCCCGGCGTCGCGCTGCGCATCGCCAGCGTCTGCAACCGGGCATAGAGCCCGTCCAGCGCCATCAGCTGCTCGTGGCTGCCTTGTTCGGCAATGCGGCCTTGCTCCATCACGATGATGCGGTCGGCATGCTGGATGGTCGACAGCCGGTGCGCGACGATCAGCGTGGTGCGGTTCTGCATCAGGCGCTGCAGGGCGTCCTGCACCAGCCGCTCCGATTCGGTGTCGAGCGCCGAGGTGGCCTCGTCGAGCAGCAGGATGGGCGCGTTCTTGTAGAGCGCGCGCGCGATGGCCAGGCGCTGGCGCTGGCCGCCGGAAAGCTGCGTGGCGTTGTGGCCGAGCACGGTGTCGATGCCCTGCGGCAGGCTTTCGACATGGGCGGCCAGGTTGGCGGCTTCTATGCACTGCTGCACGCGCTCGCGATCGACCGCCGCGCCCAGCGCCACGTTGGCGGCCAGCGTGTCGTTGAGCATCACCACGTCCTGGCTCACCATCGCGAACTGCGCGCGCAGGCTCTTGAGCTCCCATTCGCTGGTGTCGTGCCCGTCGAGCAGCACCTGGCCACCGCTCGGCAGCACGAAGCGCGGCAGCAAATTGACCAGCGTGGTCTTGCCCGAGCCCGAAGGGCCGACGAAAGCCACCACCTGGCCCGGCTCGATCATCAGGTTTACGCCGTCGAGGGCGCGGGCTTCGTCATCGCCGCGGTAGCTGACCTCGACGCCGCGCAGCTCGATGCGGCCTTGCGCATGTTCGATGGTGAAACTGCCCTGCGGCTCCGGCGCCACGTCGTCGATCAGCACCAGGCCGCGTTCGAGCGCCGCGAGGCCGCGCGTGATGGGCGCGGCCATGTCGGCCAGCCGGCGGATCGGCGCGATCAGCATCAGCATGGCTGTGATGTAGGCGACGAACCCGCCCACGGTCAAGCCCTGTTCGCCGCTCTGCCAGAGCGCGATCATCACCACCACCGACAACGCGAGCGCGGCCATCATCTGCGTGAGCGGCGTGGTGGCGGCCTGCGCAATGGTCGATTTCACGGCCAGCCGGTTCAGACGCTGACTCAGCTGTTCGAAGCGCTCGCCTTGCGCAGCCTCGGCCCCGTGCAGCCGCACCATGCGGTGTGCCAGCACGTTCTCTTCCACCACGTAGGCCAGTTCGTCGGTGGCCTGCTGGCCCTGCTGCGTCAGGCGGTAGAGGCGCTTGGAAAACACCTTCATGATCCACGAGATGCTCGGCACCAGGAAGGCGACGATGAGCGTGAGCTTCCAGTTCAAATAGACCAGGTAGGCGAGCAGCGCAATCAGCGTGAAGCCGTCGCGCGAAAGCCCGAGCAGCGCCTGCACCAGCAGCATGGAGCCGGTCTGCACCTCGTACACCACGGTGTTGGAAAGCGCGCTCGCCGACTGCCGCGAGAACAGGGCCAGCTCGGCCGCCAGCAGGCGCTGGAACAGCACGCGGCGCAGCCGCTGCATGCCTTCGTTGGCGATGCGCGAGAGCGCATACTGGGAAATGAACTGCGCGATGCCGCGCACCGCGAACAGCAGCAGCACGGCTGCCGGCACGATCCACAGCGCCAGCTGGCCGCGGTTGAAGCCGCGGTCGAGCAGCGGCTTCAGCAGGGCCGCCATCAAGGGCTCTGTAATGGCCGCCAGCAGGGCGCCGATGAGCCCGACGGCCCACCAGTGGCGCGAGCCGCCGAACCAGGTCATGAGTCGCGCCAGCCGGCGGGTCAGGGGAGGACGTGCGGTCTCACTGCCGGGGGATGCTTGCATGGCGGCGGATTCTACGGGGCCCACCGAAGGGCTCTTGGAGGGCTGCCATGTAGGACCGCATCGCCCAATACACGTTTTGTGACGGCACGATCGAACCAGTGTGTAACATGTGGCCCGTCGCACCGGGTAGAACTTTTTGCCCCGAAACATCTCCGAACCGCATGAACAAGCCGTTGCCAGTTTCCATTCCAACTCCTTCTTCATCGCTTTTTGCACGCCGCGCCTTGATTGCGGCTCTTGCTGCAACTCCCATGCTGCCCGCGCTCGCCCAGTTCCGGGTCGAGGTTTCGGGCGTCGGGCTGACGCAGCTGCCCATTGCGCTGGTTCCGTTCAAGGGGCAGGACGCCTCGCCGCAGAAGATCTCCGAGATCGTGCAGGCCGACCTGGAGCGCAGCGGCCAGTTCCGCGGCGTCGATGCTTCGGGCCAAGCGCTGGACGAAGCCTCGCGACCGGATCTCGCGCTGTGGCGCCAGCGCACGGCGGATTCGCTCGTGGTGGGCAGCGTCACGCGCCTGGGCGACGGCCGCTTCGACGTGCGCTTTCGCCTCTGGGACGTGGTGCGCGGACAAGACCTCGGCGGCCAGAGCTACACCGTTCCGCAAGGCGACCTGCGGCTCGCGTCGCACCGCATTGCCGACTACGTCTATGAAAAACTGACCGGCGACAAGGGCATCTTCTCGACCCGCATTGCCTACGTGACCAAGGGCGGCAGCCGCTATTCGCTGTGGGTGGCGGATGCCGACGGCGAGAACGCGCAGGCCGCGCTCGCAAGCCCGGAACCCATCATCTCGCCGGTCTGGTCGTCCAACGGGCAGCAGCTGGCCTATGTGTCCTTCGAGTCGCGCAAGCCCGTGGTGTACGTGCACAACGTGGCGAGCGGGCAGCGCCGCCTGCTGGCCAATTTCCGCGGCTCCAACAGCGCGCCGGCGTGGGCGCCCGATGGCGGCTCGCTGGCCGTCACGCTCAGCCGCGACGGCGGCTCGCAGCTCTACACGATCCCGGCGGGCGGCGGCGAGCCGCGCCGGCTGACCCAGAGCGCCAGCATCGACACCGAGCCCGTCTACTCGGCCGACGGCAGCACGATCTACTTCGTGAGCGATCGCGGCGGTGCCCCGCAGATCTACAAGATGGGCGCAAGCGGCGGTGCGCCGACGCGTGTCACCTTCAGCGGCACCTACAACATTTCTCCTTCTGTCAGCGGCGATGGCCGGTGGTTGGCCTACATCTCTCGCGTTGGCGGTGCCTTCAAACTCCATGTGATGGAGTTGGCCACCGGCAATGTCTCGGCCATCACCGACACCTCGGCAGACGAGAGCCCGAGTTTTGCCCCCAACAGCAAGCTGATCGTCTACGCAACGCACCTGCAAGGCCGCGAAGCGCTCATGACGACCACGCTGGATGGAAAAATAAAGGCACGGCTGGCGGGACAGGGCGGAGACATAAGAGAACCGGACTGGGGTCCGTTTCAAAAGCAATGACCAAGGTTTATTTGAGGAGTACCCAATGTTGAAACGTACGATTTATTCGCTGGCCATCGTGGCTCTGATTGCCGGTTGCTCGTCGGGCACCAAGCTCACCGACACCCCGGTGACCGACCGCTCCGGCACCGCCGGCGGCCAGCAGGGCAGCGCGAGCGCCGTGGCGCCCGTCACCATCGATCCCAATGCCGGTACCGCGCAAGGTCCGGTCGGTATCGAACGGATCGTCTTTTTCGACTACGACAGCTACACGGTCAAGCCCGAGTTCCAGTCCCTGATCGACGGCCACGCCCGTTTCCTCAAGGCCAACCCGCAGCGCCGCGTTTCCATCGAAGGCCACACCGACGACCGTGGCGGCCGCGAGTACAACCTTGCACTGGGCCAGAAGCGCTCCGAAGCCGTCCGCCGCGCGTTGACGCTTTTGGGCGTGAACGACGCCCAGATCGAAGCCGTGAGCTTCGGCAAGGAAAAGCCGGCGGTCCAGGGCTCGGGCGAAGAAGCCTGGGCACAGAACCGCCGCGCTGAAATCCGCTACACCCGGTGATGCAACACACCCTGTTGCGAGGCGCGGCACTGGCTGCTGCCTTGCTTTGCGTTTCGGTCGGCTCGCAAGCTGCGTTGTTCGAGGATGACGAGGCGCGGCGCGCCATCCTCGACCTGCGCCAGCGCGTGGAGGCCATGCGCCAGCAGACCGACCAGCGCCTTGCCGACGAAAACGGCCAGCTGCGCCGCAGCCTGCTCGACCTGCAAAACCAGATCGAGCAGATGCGGGGCGATCTTGCGCGCATGACCGGCCAGAACGAGCAGCTGCAGCGCACCGTGGCCGAGATGCAGTCGCGCCAGACCACCATCGACGACCGGCTCAAGCAGAATGAGCCGACGAAGGTGTCCGTGGATGGCCGCGAGTTCACCGCCGACCCCAAGGAAAAGGCCGACTTCGATGCCGCCCTCGGCATCTTCCGCGCCGGCCAGTTCGCGCAGGCGCAGACCGCGTTCGCCGAGTTCGTCAAGCGCTACCCGCAAAGCGGCTACAACGCCTCGGCGTTGTTCTGGCTCGGCAATGCGCAGTACGCCACGCGCAACTACAACGAGGCCATCGCGAACTTCCGCTCCATGCTGTCGCTTGCGCCCGACCACGCCAAGGCTCCCGAGGCCGTGCTGTCGATCGCCAACTGCCAGATCGAGCTGAAGGACACGCGCGCCGCGCGCCGCACGCTGGAAGACCTGACCAAGGCCTATCCGCAATCCGAAGCCGCCCAGGCGGGCCGCGAGCGTCTCTCGCGCCTGCGCTAGCGACGGCGGAGCCCTCCGCTTGAACGCAGCCATCCTTCCTGATGCGTCGACCGCCGCCGCGAATGTCGTCACCGACACCGCGGCGCCCGACTTCGCGCGCCGCTTCGGCGGCCTCGAACGCCTATACGGCGTGGCCGGTGCCGCGCGCATCCGCAACGCCCACCTGCTCGTCGCCGGCATCGGCGGCGTGGGATCGTGGGCGGTCGAGGCGCTGGCGCGCAGCGGCGTGGGGCGACTCACGCTGATCGATCTCGATCACGTCTCGGAGTCGAACATCAACCGGCAGATCCACGCGCTCGATGCGACCGTGGGACAGGCCAAGGTCGAGGCCATGCGCGACCGCATCGCGCAGATCAACCCCGACTGCAAGGTGCTCGCGCTCGATGAATTCGTCGAGCCGGGCAACTGGACAGCGTTGCTCGACGCGGCGCAGGCTGCCAACGGGCCCGCGACGGCTGTCATCGATGCCTGCGACCAGGTCAAGGCCAAGCTCGCGATGGCCGCATGGGCGCGTGCATCGCGCACCGCCTTCATCACCGTGGGCGCGGCCGGTGGCAAGCGGCAGGCGCACAAGGTCGACATCGACGATCTCGCGCTCGTCACGCACGACCCGCTGCTGGCCCAGCTTCGCCAGCGCCTTCGCAAGGAGCATGGCGCTCCACGCGAGGGCCGCAAGATCGGCGTCGCCTGTGTCTTCAGCCGCGAGAGCGTCGCACCGCCCGATGCCTCCTGCGCCATCGAAGAAGGCGACGGTTCGCTCAACTGCCATGGCTATGGTTCGGTGGTGAGCGTGACCGCGACTTTCGGCCAATGCGCAGCAGGTTGGGTGCTCGACAAGATTGCGAGCAACGCCACGCTATAATCTTTGGCTTTGCCGGATTCAACGCCGGTAGAGAGAAAACGAAAAAGAAAAAATGGTTCCGGGACGTTAGCTCAGTTGGTAGAGCAGCGGACTTTTAATCCGTTGGTCACTGGTTCGAATCCAGTACGTCCTACCAGACCCATACAAAAAGCCGCTCCATCGAGCGGCTTTTTTATTGCCCGCAGAAGATCGGCGTCAGTCCTCGTCTTCCCACTTCCCCACGACGGTGCCGAGCACCGTGAACGCGGCGCGGATCGGCTCGTGCTTCGGATTCAGCGGCAGCAGCCAGCGGCGGCCGTCTTCCTGCTTGAAGACCTTGAAGGTGACTTCGTTGCTTGCATCGAGCCTGGCAATGATGCGCTCGCCGTCTTCGGGGGTCGTTCGCTGCGCGTCGACGAAGATGATCGACTCCGCGGGATAGCTCTTCAGGTGGCCGCTCGGCGCGGTCATGCTGTCGCCCCGCACGCGCAGTGCATACGTGTTGCCGGGGCTGTGATGCGCAACGCAGGGAAGCCAGCGCTCGGCCTGGATCGCTCCTTGCGCGGCGCCCTTCCATGAGGCGACTTGCGTCCACGCGATGAGGGGAACGGTGCCGGGCGTGCCGGGATTGAAGGAGGGGCCCGACGGCGGCGTGCGCGTGACCCGGTAGGCGCCTGGAGGTTCGCTGGCGTTGTCGCGCGCCGCATGGGGCTGGGGGACGTCCCACGGCGCGGGGCCGTCGCCGGTGTCGAGCCAGTTGGGATCGACACGGTAGGCGCGTGCCAGCGCGAGCAGGGCCATCGAGCGGCCGGTGTCGCCGCGTTCTATCTTCGAGATGTTGGATTGCTTGACGCCTGAAGCCGCTTCGGCTTGCTTCTGAGTCATCCTGGCGTATTTGCGCGCTGCCAATGCGCGCGCTGCAATAGTCTCCATGGGCGCCGATTTAAGCGCAGGCGAATATTCACTTTGGACTCCTAGAATAGTTGAAAGGGAGTATTTGCCATGAAACCACGCAAGTTGGTGCTGGCGCCGAAAGCCGTGAGGCTGACGCACAAGCAAATCAAAGGGCGAAGCCGTCATCCGGCACCGCCTCGAATCCGCAGGATCGGGTCCGCATGCGCGCGCAGCGTGATGCCGCGCCAGGACCGAATTCACCTGCCGAGCTGAATCGTGCGAAGCCCGTTGCCACGGGGCTTGTGGCTCGACCGCGCGCTGTGCGCGCTGCTGGCGCTGCTGTCGGTCGCGGCGCTTTTCCATGGCCTTTGCTCGCGGGATGAGGGCCTGGCGGGCTTGGGGGGTGCAGGCCTTGTTGCCGCGTCCTGGATCGGGACCGCGCTGTTCGACGACAGCGCCTTCAGGCGGGCGCGTGCGGTCCGGGAGGCGGTAGAGAGAGCGTCGCGCTCACGCGCACGCAATCCTTGATGTGCTGCTCGCCCAGAGCGCGCAAGGCTGCGTAGCCGAGCGCAGCGGAAACGATCTGCCCGGCAATCGGCACGTATTTGGCAGCCTGCTTGGCCGTGAGCTTCACGCCGGCATGCCGCGCGAGCTTGATCAGCAGGTCGCGCGTGACGAGCCTGCCGACCAGCAGCGCGCCAACGGTCGTGGCGGCGTTCTGGATGCGCTCGCGCTGGTGCGGCGCGAGCTTTTCGACCTGGGTGACCGACAGGCCGAACTCGGCGCTGATCTGCGGCACCAGGCGCGAGAGCAGGGCCGCATCGGCGGCCCAGTCGATGCCGGGCAGGGGCACGGCGCTGGCGGCCGCGGCCATCAGCGCCTTGCGGCCGATCAGGCGGCGGCTGCGGTGGATGGCCGCAATCAGCTTTTCGTCACCCCGGGCCAGTTCGATGGCGGACGGCATGCAGGAAGTCTCCTTCGGAGGTTCAGGCCGCAAGCGCCTCGAGCTGGTCCGACAGGGCCAGCCAGCGCTCTTCGAGGCGGCCGATTTCGTCGTTGAGGGCTTTCAGCCGCTTGCCCGCCTCGGCAATCTCGGCTGGCGGCAAAGGCTGCGCCAGGCGCGCCTCGAGCGCGGTGCGTTCGGCGCCGGCCGCAACCAGCCGTTCGTCGATCTGCGCGATCTCGCGCTTGATCGGCTTGGCCTGGTCGCTGCGCTGCTGGCGGTCCTGGACGTCCTGCTTGGGCGCCGGGGCGGCCGTGTTGGCGGCTTCGCGCACGGCCACCTTGGCCTCTTCGCGCAGCCGCTTGGCTTCGTCGAGCAGGTAGCGCTGGTAGTCGTCGAGGTCGCCGTCGAAATCGGCGACCACGCCGCGGCCCACGAGCCAGAACTCGTCGCACACCGAGCGCAGCAGCGCACGGTCGTGGCTCACGAGCATCAGCGTACCCTCGAATTCGTTGAGGGCCACGGCCAGGGCCTCGCGGGTGGCCAGGTCCAGGTGGTTGGTGGGCTCGTCCAGCAGCAGCAGGTTGGGGCGCTGCCAGACCATCATCGCGAGCACCAGGCGCGCCTTCTCGCCGCCGCTCATGGTGCCGACGGGCTGCTTCACCATGTCGCCGCTGAAGTTGAAGCTGCCGAGGAAGCCGCGCAAGGCCTGCTCGCCGGTGCTTTCCTTGACGGCGCTGCCCAGTTCGCGTGCCATGCGCACCATGTGTTCGAGCGGGTTGTCCTGCGGGCGCAGCACGTCGAGTTCCTGCTGTGCGAAGTAGCCGATGTTGAGGCCCTTGCCCTCGGTGACCTGGCCGGCCAGCGCGCCCATTTCGCGCGCAATGGTCTTCACCAGCGTCGACTTGCCCTGGCCATTGGCGCCCAGAATGCCGATGCGCTGGCCCGCGAGCACCGAGCGGCTGACGCCGCGCAGGATGGTCTTGGGCTCTTCGCCTTCGCCATCTTCCGGGGCCTTGTAGCCGAAGCTCGCATTGCTGATCGAGAGCATCGGATTCGGGATGTTGCCCGGCTCCTTGAATTCGAAGGTGAAGTCGGCCTCGGCCAGCAGCGGCGCGACCTTTTCCATGCGCTCCAGCGCCTTGACGCGGCTTTGCGCCTGCTTGGCTTTGCTGGCCTTGGCCTTGAAGCGGTCGATGAACTTCTGCAGGTGGGCGATCTTGTCCTGCTGCTTGGAGAAGGCCACCTGCTGCTGCTCCATCTGCAGCGCGCGCATGTCCTCGAACTTGCTGTAGTTGCCGCCGTAGCGCGTGAGCTGGGCGTTGGCGATGTGCAGCGTGACGTCGGTCACGGCATCGAGGAACTCGCGGTCGTGGCTGATGACGATCATGGTGCCGGCGTACTTCTGCAGCCAGGCTTCGAGCCAGACGAGCGCGTCCAGGTCCAGGTGGTTGGTGGGTTCGTCGAGCAGCAGCAGGTCGCTCGGGCACATCAGCGCGCGGGCCAGCTGCAGGCGCATGCGCCAGCCGCCCGAGAAGCTGTTGACGGGCTCGTCGAGCTCGTGCGACTTGAAGCCCAGCCCGAGCACCAGCGCCTGCGCGCGCGGCACGGCGTCGTGCTCGCCGGCGTCGGCGAGATCCGTGTAGGCGTGGGCCAGCTCCATGCCGATGTCGGCGTCGTCGGGGTTGGCTTCGTAGGCAGCCTCGATGGCTGCCAGCGTGGCGCGCAGCTCGGTCAGCCGGGTGTCGCCGCCCACCACGAAGTCGGTCGCCGACTCCTCGGTTTCGGGCATGTCCTGCGCCACCTGCGCCATGCGCCATTGCTTGGGCACGTAGAAGTCGCCGCCGTCCTCGTGCAGCGAGCCGTTGAAGAGCGCGAACAGGGTCGACTTGCCGGCGCCATTGCGCCCGACCAGGCCAACCTTCTCACCGGGATTGATGGTGACGGTGGCGCCGTCGAGCAGAACCTTGGCGCTGCGGCGAAGAATGACGTTTTTGAGAGTAATCATGAAATAGGAACCGTAGGGGCGATTATCCCGCCCGGCCCGTGGCGGCCTGGCGCGAAGGGGCAAATGGGGAGGGCACCACCCGGAGAAGAAGGGCCGCAGCCGTGCTGCGGGAAAGCGGCGGGAAGGGCGGAAAGGGGCGTGGGCGGGCGCAGCTAACGCGCGCCGGCACCGGCCAGCAGCGCGGTTCGGGTCACGAGCAGGACTTGGTCCTCGCCCGCGGAGGTTTCCAGCCACACGACTTCGAGCTGCGGGAAAGCGGCCTCGAAGTATTCGCGCTCGTTGCCGATTTCCAGCACCAGCACGGCCTCTTCGCTCATGCGGGAAGGCGCGTCGGCGAACAGCTGGCGAACGAAGTCCATGCCGTCGGTGCCGCCGGCCAGCGCCAGTTCGGGTTCGGCGCGGTATTCGGCGGGCAGGGCGGCCATGCTTGCGCTGTTCACGTAGGGCGGGTTGCACAGCACCAGGTCGTAGGGACCAGGCAGGCTGGCGAGGCCGTCGGACTCGACCAGCCTGATGCGCGCATCGAGCTGGTGCCGCGTGACGTTGATGGCCGCCACCTCGAGCGCCTCGACCGACAGGTCGGCGGCATCGACCCTGATGTCCGGATAGGTCATGGCCGCGAGGATGGCGAGGCTGCCGTTGCCCGTGCACAGGTCGAGCACGCGCTGCGTGTGCTCGCCGAGCCAGTAGTCGATGCTGCCGTCGGCGATCAGCTCCGCGATGAAGCTGCGCGGCACGATGGCGCGCTCGTCCACGTAGAAGGGCACGCCCTGCAGCCACGCCTCCTTGGTGAGATAGGCAGCAGGCTTGCGCGTGGCAATGCGTTCGTCGAGCAGCGCCGCGACCTTGCCGGCATCGGCCGGCGAGACGGCCTTGTCGGCCACCGCGTCGATGTCGTCCAGCGGCAGCTTCAGGCGCCACAGCACCAGCCATGCGGCTTCGTCGAAGGCGTTGGCCGTGCCGTGGCCGAAGGCGACCCCGGCTTCTTCCAGCCGCTTGGCGCCGGCCTCGATCAGCTCGATGACAGTGCTCATTGGATGAGCGACGCTTCGAGGCGCTCCAGCGTGCGCTTGTAGATGTTCTTCAGCGTCTCGATCTCGGCCACGTCGATGTGCTCGTCGATCTTGTGGATGCTGGCGTTGACCGGGCCGAGCTCGACCACCTGCTTGCAGATCTTGGCGATGAAGCGCGCATCGCTGGTGCCGCCGCTGGTCGAGAGCTCGGTGGCAATGCCGGTTTCGTCGGCAATGGCCGCCTGCACGGCGGTGACGAGTTCGCCGGGCGTCGTGAGAAAGGGCAGGCCGCCGATGGTCCAGGCCAGCGCGTAGTCCACGCCGTGCGCATCGAGCACGGCATGCACGCGCCGCTGCAAGGACTCGGGCGTTGATTCGGTCGAGAAGCGGAAGTTGAAGTCGATGACCGCGCTGCCCGGAATCACGTTGCTTGCGCCGGTGCCTGCATGAAAGTTGCTGATCTGCCAACTGGTGGGCTGGAAGTAGGCGTTGCCCGCATCCCAGCCGCCCGCGGCGTTGATGGCCACCAGCTCCGCCAGCGCAGGCGCCACGGCATGCACCGGGTTCTTCGCGAGGTGCGGGTAGGCGATGTGGCCCTGCACGCCGTGGACCGTGAGCTTGCCGCTCATGGTGCCGCGGCGGCCGTTCTTGATCATGTCGCCGCAGCGCTCGACGGCCGTGGGCTCGCCGACGATGCAGTAGTCGATGGTTTCGCCGCGCGCGGCCAGCGCGTTGCAGACGATGACGGTGCCGTCGACGCCCGGTCCTTCCTCGTCGCTGGTGAGCAGCAGCGCGAGCGTGAGCCCGGGATCGGGCGTGGCTGCAAGGAATTCCTCGATGGAGACAACGAAGGCCGCGATCGAGGTCTTCATGTCGCACGCGCCGCGGCCATAGAGCTTGCCGCCGCGGTGGGTGGGCGTGAAAGGATGGCTGGTCCACTGCTCGACCGGCCCCGTGGGCACCACGTCGGTGTGGCCCGCGAACACCAGCGTCTTCGTCGGCGCGCTGCCGGCCGGGCGGCGCACCGCCCACAGGTTGGTCACGCGGAAATCGGCCGGGCCGCTTTCGATGGTCTCGAGCGTGAAACCCAACCGTGCCAGCCGTTCGCCGAGGATCTGTTGGCAACCCGCATCGTCGGGGGTGACCGAGGAGCGCGAGATGAGTTGCTCGGCGAGCTGGAGGGTACGGGACATCGGCGGAAGGCTGTGTTCAGAACTTCACGTCGAGCGTGATGTTGGTAAAGGTGGGTTCGTCGACCTGATCCGTCAGGCTGCGGTCTTCGGTCTTCTGCTTGGGCGCGGCGCGGTTCTGCAGCCGCCACATCAGGTTGGTGGGCGAGTCGGCCTGGGCCAGGCCTTCCTCGCGCGTCACGCGCTCTTCGGTGACGAGACGGGCAATGTCTTCTTCGAAAGTCTGCGAACCTTCGGCCATCGATTGCTCCATGGCTTCCTTGACGGCGGAGAAGTCGCCCTTTTCGATCAGCTCGGCCACCAGGGCCGTGTTGAGCATGACCTCGAGCGCGGGCACGCGGCCGCCGGTGGGCGTGCGCAGCAACCGCTGCGACACGATGGCGCGCAGCGCCGAGCCCAGGTCGCCCAGCAGCGTGGGGCGCACCTCGACCGGGAAGAAACTCAGGATGCGGTTGAGCGCGCGGTAGCTGTTGTTGGCATGCAGCGTGGCCACGCACAGGTGGCCCGACTGCGCATAGGCAATGGCGGCCGTCATGGTTTCGCGGTCGCGGATCTCGCCGATCTGGATCACGTCGGGCGCCTGGCGCAGCGCATTCTTGAGCGCGACCTGCAACGACTCGGTGTCGCTGCCCACGTCGCGCTGGTTCACCAGCGACTTCTTGTTGGTGTAGGTGAACTCGATGGGCTCTTCCACCGTGAGGATGTGGCCCGTGGCGTGCTCGTTGCGGTAGTCGAGCATCGAGGCCAGCGTGGTGGTCTTGCCAGCGCCGGTCGCGCCCACCATCAGGATCAGCCCGCGCTTCTCCATGATGAGCGTCTTGAGGATGTCGGGCAGGTTCAGGTCCGAGAAGCTCGGAATGGTCGAGGCGATGTGCCGCACCACCACCGCATAGCTGCCGCGCTGGCGCATGGCGCTGATGCGGTAGTTGCCGGCGCCCTCGAGCATCACGGCCATGTTGAGTTCGCCGGTTCGCTCCAGCTCCTGGATGCGGGCTTCGGGCACCACCTCGGCCAGCAGCGCGAGCGGCGCGGTCGCCGGCAGCACCTGGGCGTTGATCGGCACGCAGGTGCCGTTGAGGCGGATCAGCACCGGGGAGTGCGCCGAGAGGTAGATGTCGGAGGCCTTGCGCTCGGCCATCAAACGAAGAATCCGCTCCATCATGTTCATCGGTCTCTCTCCTCGGGTGCTGTTGTTTTCTAACGGGACAAAGGCAGGAGCCTGTCGATCAGTCGCGCAGCAGGTCGTTCAGGCTGGTCTTGGAACGCGTTTGCGCATCGACCGTCTTGACGATGATCGCCGCGTAGGTGCTGTATTCCTGGCCCGACTTGGTCTTCTTGGGCAGGTTGCCGCTGATGACGACGCTGCCGGACGGCACGCGGCCGAAGGAAGTCTCTCCGGTGTCGCGGTTGAAGATCGGGGTGCTCTGGCCGATGTACACACCCATGCCGAGCACCGAGTTTTCCTCGATCACCACGCCCTCGACCACTTCGGAGCGCGCGCCGATGAAGCAGTTGTCCTCGATGATGGTGGGGCCGGCCTGCAGCGGCTCGAGCACGCCGCCGATGCCGACGCCGCCCGACAGGTGCACGTTGGCGCCGATCTGTGCGCAAGAACCTACCGTGGCCCAGGTGTCGACCATGGTGCCTTCGCCCACGTAGGCGCCGATGTTCACGTAGGAAGGCATGAGGATCGCGCCCTTGGCGATGTAGCTGCCGCGGCGGGCCACGGCCGGCGGCACGATGCGAACGCCCGATTCCTTCAGCTCGTTGGCCGACAGGTGCGAGAACTTGGTGGGCACCTTGTCGTAGAAGCCCAGCGAGCCGGCCTGCATCTGCTCGTTGTCCTTCAGGCGGAACGACAGCAGCACGGCCTTCTTGATCCACTGGTGCACGGTCCACTGGCCCACGCTTTCGCGGGTGGCAACGCGCAGCTTGCCGTTGTTGAGTTCGGAAATCACGTGCTCGACGGCATCGCGCACTTCGGCAGTGGCGGCGCTGGACGAGATGTTGGCGCGGTCTTCCCACGCGGCGTCGATGATTTGTTGCAGTTGCTGGGTCATGGAGAAAGTCTCGTGTGAAAAATGGGTGCGGGCGGAAAAGCGGATCAGCGGCGGGCGTCCTTGCAGAAGCGGACGATGCGCTGGGCGGCCTCCACGCATTCGGCTGTTTCGGCGACCAGTGCCATGCGGATGCGGCCGCGGCCAGGGTTGGCGCCGTGGGCGGTCTCTCGCGCCAGATAGCTCCCCGGCAGAACCGTCACATTGTATTGAGCGTAGAGCGCGCGGGCGAAGGCTTCGTCGTCGCCAGCCCACACTTCGGGAATGCCGGCCCAGAGGTAGAAGCTGGCATCGGGCAGGCGCACGTCGAGCACCGGTTCGAGCAGCGGCGTCACGGCCGCGAACTTGGCGCGGTACTGAGCGCGGTTGTCCACCACATGGGACTCGTCGCCCCAGGCCGCGATGCTGGCCGCGGCCACGGCACCGCTCATGGCGCTGCCGTGGTAGGTGCGATAGAGCAGGAACTTCTTGATGATGGCCGCGTCACCCGCCACGAAGCCGCTGCGCAGGCCGGGCACATTGCTGCGCTTGGACAGCGAGGTCAGCGCAATCAGGTTCCGGAAGTCGGGCCGCCCGAGCTTCACCGAGGCTTCGAGGCCGCTGAGCGGGGGCTCGTCGCGGAAATAGATTTCGCTGTAGCACTCGTCGGCGGCAATCACGAAACCGTGGCGGTCCGACAGATCGAAGAGCCTTTTCCATTCGTCCAGCGACATCACCGCGCCCGTCGGGTTGCCTGGCGAGCAGACAAACACCAACTGTGTGCGGGCCCAGACGGCCTCGGGCACGCTGTCCCAGGCTACTGCGAAATTACGCGCGGGCACGCTGGCCACGTAGTACGGCTCGGCGCCCGAAAGCAGGGCCGCGCCCTCGTAAATCTGATAGAACGGATTGGGCGACATCACCACCGGCTGCGGCGAGGCGGTGGGGTCGACCACGGTCTGCGCCAGCGAGAACAGGGCTTCCCGCGAACCGTTGACAGGCAGCACCTGCGTGGCCGGGTCGAGGGCGAGGCTGTAGCGGGTTTTCAGCCAATCGGTGAAGGCGGTGCGCAGAGCCAAATCGCCCGCGGTCGCGGGGTAGGCGGCCAGCGCGCCGAGGCTGGCACTCAGGGCGTCCTTGATGAAGCCTGGCGTGGCGTGCTTGGGTTCGCCGATGCCCAGGCTGATGGCCGGGAACTCGGGGTTGGGCGTGATGCCCGCGAACAGTTGCTTCAGCCGCTCGAAGGGATAGGGTTGCAACCGGGAAAGCAGGGGATTCATGCCCGGGATTATCGGTGACAGGTGTTACCGCTCCTGCCGAGGCGGCTACTGACAGCCATGACGGCTGGCAGGCGTCAGGCCGCGCTGCGCCGGTAGAACGCGAGCGAGCCCGCCAGCGCCAGCAGCATGCCGCCGCAGGCGCGATCGACCCAGCGCGTGGCCGATACCGTGAGCACCCGGATCGCGCGGGCGCCGAGGAAGGCATAGCCCAGCATCACCAGCGTGTCGAGGCCCGCGAAGATCAAGGCAATGATCAGGTACTGCGGCGCCTGCGCAGCCGCCGGATCGATGAACTGCGGCAGGAGCGCCGAGCAGAAGATGTAGCCCTTGGGGTTGGTCACCGCCACCAGGAAGGACTTGAAGAAGATGCGCCGGCTTTCGCCCGCCGTGACCGAGGCGGCAGAGTCCGCATCCGGCAGCTTGAAGCCGCCCTTGGAGCGCAGCATGCGCAGCCCGAGCCAGGCCAGGTAGACGGCGCCCACCCACTTGAGCATCGAGAACCAGAACTCCGACGCCGCGAGCAGTGCACCGAGCCCGAGCGCCACGGCGCCGACCAGCACGAAGTCGGACAGCACCGCGCCGAGCATGCCCGGCAGCGCCCGGCGCACGCCGTGGCGGGAGCCGTTGCTCAGCGCCAGCAGCACCGTAGGGCCGGGCGTAGCGATGGCCGTGAAGGCGACGAGGGCGAACAGCAGGGCGGTGGCGAGCGTCATGGCGGCGGGTGTCCTTCTTCTTCCAGGTTCAGATTTTCTTGACGAGCACCTGGCTCTTGCGGTCCCAGTTGTACTTGCGCTTGCGGGCTTCGGGCAGCCAGTCGGGGTTGACCTGCTGGAAGCCGCGCTTGAGGAACCAGTGCATGGTGCGCGTGGTGAGCACGAAGATGCTCTCCAGGCCCATGGCCTTGGCGCGGTGCTCGATGCGCTTGAGGATGCGCTCGCCGTCGCCCTGCGATTGCGACTGGGGCGAGACGGTCAGCGCGGCCATCTCGGCGGTCTTTGCCTCGGGGTAGGGGTAGAGTGCCGCGCAGCCGAAGATCACGCCGTCGTGCTCGATGACCGTGTAGTGGCCCACGTCGCGCTCGATCTCGGTGCGGTCACGCTTGACCAGCGTGCCGTCGCGCTCGAAGGGCTCGATCAGCTGCAGGATGCCGCCGATGTCGTCGACCGTGGCTTCGCGCAGGCTCTCGAGCTTCTCGTCGATCACCATGGTGCCGACGCCGTCGTGCACATACACCTCGAGCAGCAGCGCGCCGTCCAGCGCGAACGGCAGGATGTGGTTGCGCTCCACGCCGCCTTTGCAGGCCTTCACGCAGTGCTGCAGGTAGAAGGCGGTGTCGGTGGGCTTTTGCGGCGGCGGCAGCGAGGCCAGCAGCTTCTCGGCCGCGGCGAGCGGCAGCTCGGTGTCGATGGGGTTGTCTTCGCTCTCCGGCAATTCGCTGTCGATGCGGATGCCCGGGATTTCGGTCAGGAAGATCAGCTTGTCGGCCTGGATGGAGATGGCCACGCTGGTGGCGACTTCTTCCATCGTCAGGTTGAAGGCCTCGCCCGTGGGCGAGAAGCCGAAGGGCGACATCAGCACCATGGCGCCGAAGTCGAGCGTGCGGCGGATGCCCACGGCATCGACCTTGCGCACCAGGCCCGAATGCTTGAAGTCCACGCCATCGACCACGCCCACGGGGCGCGCGGTGATGAAGTTGCCCGAGATCACGCGCACCGTCGACCCGGCCATCGGCGTGTTCGGCAGGCCCTGGCTGAAGGCCGCCTCGATCTCGTAGCGCAGTTGGCCGGCGGCTTCCTGGGCCGAGTCGAGCGCCACCTCGTCGGTGATGCGGATGCCGTGCGAATAGCGCGCCTCGTGCCCCTTGGCCGCGAGCTGCTCGTTGACCTGGGGGCGGAAGCCGTGCACCAGCACGATCTTGACGCCCATGCTCTGGATCAGCGCCAGGTCCTGCGCAATGTTCTGCAGCTTGCCCGCCGCGATCGCCTCGCCTGCCAGTGCGACCACGAAGGTCTTGCCGCGGTGCGTGTGGATGTAGGGCGCGACCGAGCGGAACCAGGGCACGAAGGTGAAGTTGAAAACGGTGGACATGGAGCGTGATTGTGCATTCTTGGAGGGCGCTTGGTGCAGCTCAGGCCATCGCGCGCAGCAGCAGGGCGGCGCGGGTGGCCGCGCCAGGGCCCCCGTCGGACTCGGGCGGTACCGGGCCGTCCACCCTGCGGGCCTTGAAAGTGGCCAGCAGGGCGGCATAGGCATCGGTCGAATCGCCTGCCTCGGCGGGCAGATCGAGCATGCCGGCCAGTTGCGCCGGCGCCACCGAGCCTTCGCGCACCAGGGCGTCCACCACCGCCATGAAGGCCGGCGCGTGCGCCTCGAGCAGTGCCAGCGCACGCGCATGCTCCTGCGCCAGCAGCGCCTCGATTTCAGGGTTGGTGGCTTCCAGGTCGGTGTTGAGGTTGTCCTCGGCGTCGTTGGCCACGTCGGTGCGGCTCAGCCGCGCGCCGAAGGCGAAATGGCGCACGTATTGCGCGGCGTAGGCGGTGGCCTGGCGGAAATCCTGCGAGGCGCCCGAGGTGCAGGCCTGCGCGCCGAACACCATCTGCTCGGCCGCGCGGCCCGCCAGGCTCACGCAGATGCGGTCGCGCAGGTTCTGCCGGGACCAGGCCTTGCGCTGCTCGTAGCTGTTGTAGCCGCCTTCGAAGGACGCGACGTTGATCTTGATCTCCTGCGGCGCGCGGCCGAAGAGCAGGCCGTAGGCCACGCCATGGCCCGCCTCGTGCACGGCGAGCAGGGCGCGGAAGTCCTCGCTCGAGCGCTTCTTGAGCTGGTTGAGCTCGAGCGTGACCGGGAAGCGGCGCTGCGCCTTGCCCTTGCGATACCGCGCCACGATGCAGGACTTGTCCGCCGCCGTTTCCAGCGACAGCCACACCGGCTCGCCGCCGCCCGCACCTTGCTCCAGCGCCCAGAGCGCGGCGTTGACCAGCGTCGCGCTCAGGATCGCATGGATCGACGAGAACAGCGGGCGCGTGCCCTGCGCAGGAAAGACGGCGTTGGCATAGATCTGCTCGTACACGCTCGACTCGAGCATGAAGCGCACGCCCGAGCTCTGGCGGATGTCTTCCACGTAGCGGTCGCAGATCGACAGGATCAGCTGCACATAGGTGGCCCGGCTGAACGAGGGATAGATGACGTGGTTGTTGCCCAGCCGCGCAATCTGCTCGGGCTTGAAGCGCTCGGCCAGCGCCTTCTTGACGTCGATCAGCGAGAGCTTCTTCGTCAGTGCATGGAAGATGTCGGCATCGGTGTCGCAGTCTTCCACGCGGCGCGCGGTCTCTGCGTACATCTCGTCGAGGTTGCCCGAGACGAACACCAGCAGCTTGCTGTAGTCAGTTTCCCAGGCCTGCTGCGAGTCGCGGAAGGCGCGCAGCCGCGCATGCACCTCGGCCGGCTTCCAGGCCATGATCTGCAGCAGCGTGTCGGGCAGCTTGAGGCAGCGCTTGACCTCCTGCGCCTCCCAGGGCGCGAGGTGCAGCTTTCGCTTCTTCGCCTTCTTCTTGTCGGCGGGGCCGTCGCGGTCCTGTTCATATTCGGCCTGGGCAAGCGAGGACTCGATCTCGCCGAGCATCGACAGCGCCGGCGGCAGCCGGCCGTCGGACAGCAGCGCCCATACGTCCTGGTAGCGCTCGACCTTGGCGTCGTGGCCGTTGCCGTCGAGCGTGCGGAAGCGCTGGAATTCGTCGAGCACCAGGATGCCCGGCGTGCCTTCGTCGATGCCCGATTCGGCCAGCATGGCCGAGATCGAACCCCGGCTGCCGTAGCCCGAGCCATGGCTGAAGCCGTCCATCTGTACCTCGATGAAGCGGTCGTAGAAACCCAGGTGCTGCGCGAGCCTGCGCACCAGCTGCGTCTTGCCGGTGCCCGTGAGGCCCCAGAGGCACACGATGACTGGGCGGCTGATGAGTTGCGGCAGCACGTACCAGGCGCGCAGCGAATCGATCACGCGATCGATGATGTCGTCGATGCCGAAGAGCTCGGTCTTGAGCGCCTGGGCCACCGCCTGCAGATGGCGCGTCCGCTCGGACAGCGCTGCATGCAGGCCTGAATGAATGTCGTTGGACATGGAATTCTTAAAAAATAAAAACGGAAATGAAGAAGCCGCCGCTCCCTCGCGACGAGGAGGCGGCAAGTGCAGACGCTGCGGGAGGCCGGTTGCTGCGCTTCGGCCCCGGAAGCGAGCAGGCGTCCGGTGCAACGGACGCGCGGGCTTCTTCTTCAGGCCGGACGCGGCAGCTCGACCCGGCCATGCACCGAGGCATGGCTTGCGCGGCGGCTGCGCAAAGTGGGGGGTACGAGGAAGGAGGTCATGGCCGCAATCCTAGCGGCGGGATTCTTTGAAGTAAAGACTATTTACGCCACGTGTGGCGCAATGGCCGCGCATTGTGGGAGGCGTGCAACAGCGGCGGCGCGCGCCGATAATGTGCGGTTTGCCTGCCGCGCCTTCCCGAACAGCTTTCCCCTTGACGACCACGACACCTTCCGCCCCCTTGCGCATCGACTTTCCCGAATCGCTTCCGGTCTCCGGCCGGCGCGATGAAATCATGGCCGCCATCGCGGCGCACCAGGTGGTGATCGTCTGCGGCGAAACGGGCTCGGGCAAGACCACCCAGCTGCCGAAGATCGCGCTGGCGCTCGGCCGCGGCAAGCTCAATGCACCGCCGGGCCAGGGCCGGCTCATCGGCCACACGCAGCCGCGGCGCATTGCCGCCAGCTCGGTCGCCAAGCGCATCGCCGAAGAGCTGAAGACGCCGCTGGGCGACGTGGTCGGCTTCAAGGTGCGCTTCCAGGACCGGCTGAGCCGCGATGCGTCGGTCAAGCTCATGACCGACGGCATCCTGCTGGCCGAGACGCAGACCGATCCGCTGCTCAAGGCCTACGACACGCTGATCATCGACGAGGCGCACGAGCGCTCGCTCAACATCGACTTCCTGCTCGGCTACCTGCGCGAAATCCTCCCGCGCCGGCCCGACCTGAAGGTGATCGTGACCTCGGCCACCATCGACGCCGAACGCTTCGCGCAGCACTTTGCCTCGGCCGCCCCGCCGCCGGGCCGCCCCAAGGCGGGCGACGCCCCCTCGGGGGGCAGCGACGACGCGCAGCGCGGAGCGTGGGGGCCAATGATTCCCGCGCCCACCATCATGGTGTCGGGCCGCACCTTCCCGGTCGAGCAGCGCTACCGGCCCTTCGAGGAATCGCGCGAGCACGATTTGAACGACGCCATTGCCGATGGCGTCGACGAGCTCTGGCGCGATCCGCACAACGCCGGCGACATCCTGGTCTTCTTGCCCGGCGAGCGCGAGATCCGCGAGGCCGCCGACCACCTGCGCCGCCATCTGAGCCACCAGCCGCTGTTTCGCAATGCCGAGGTGCTGCCGCTGTTCGCCCGGCTGTCGGGCCCCGAGCAGGACCGCATCTTCGACAGCCATTCGGGCCGGCGCATCGTGCTGGCCACCAATGTGGCGGAAACCTCGCTCACGGTGCCGGGCATCCGCTACGTGATCGACACCGGCACCGCGCGCGTGAAGCGCTACAGCTTCCGCAGCAAGGTCGAGCAGCTGCTGGTCGAGCCGATCAGCCAGGCCGCGGCCAACCAGCGCGCCGGCCGTTGCGGCCGCGTGGCGAACGGCATCTGCATCCGGCTCTACGACGAGAAGGATTTCGAAGGCCGGCCGCGCTTCACCGATCCCGAGATCCTGCGCTCGTCGCTCGCCGGCGTGATCCTGCGCATGAAGTCGCTGCGCCTGGGCGACGTGGCGCGCTTTCCATTTCTCGAGGCGCCGTCGCCGCGCGCGATTGCCGACGGCTACCAGCTGCTCAACGAGCTGGGCGCGGTCGACGACGCCAACGAACTCACGGCCACGGGCGCCGAACTCGCCAAGCTGCCACTCGATCCGCGCGTGGGCCGGATGATTCTTGAAGCCCGCACGCGCGGCGCGCTCGAAGAGGTGCTGATCATTGCGTCGGCGCTCAGCGTGCAGGACGTGCGTGACCGGCCAATGGACGCGCAGCAGCAGGCCGACCAGGCGCATTCCAAGTTCGACGACGAGAAGAGCGAATTCAGCGGCTACCTGCGGCTGTGGAAATGGATCGCCGATGCACGCGGCGGCCATGGAGACACTCACAAGCTCAGCAACCGCCAGTACGAGCAGCTGCTGCGCCAGAACTTCATCAACATCCGCCGCGTACGCGAATGGCGCGACATCCATTCCCAGCTGCTCACGGTCGTGACCGAGCACAAGTGGCGCATCAACGCCGAGCCGGCTGGCTACGAGCCATTGCACCTGTCGATGCTCGCGGGCCTGCTCGGCAACGTAGGCTGGAAGCTGGAAGACGACGAGGCGTATCTGGGGGCGCGCGGCATCAAGTTCTACAAGCATCCGGGCGCGCACCTGAAGAAGAAGCCCGGCCGCTGGATCGTCGCGGCCGAACTGGTCGAGACCACGCGCCTCTTCGGCCGCGGCATCGCCAACATCGAACCGCAGTGGCTCGAGCAAGTGGCCGGCCATCTGCTGAAGAAGCAGCTGCTCGACCCGCACTGGGAGAAGAAGGGCGCACAGGTTTCGGCATTGGAGCGCGCGACGCTCTACGGCCTCGTGGTGTACAGCGGGCGTCGGGTCGATTTCACCAAGGTCGATCCGGTCGCGGCGCGCGAGATCTTCATCCGCGAAGCGCTGGTCGGCGGGCAATGGGAAAGCAAGTTCCCGTTCCTCGCGGCCAACCGCAAGCTGGTGCGCGAGGTCGAGGGGCTGGAGCACAAGGCACGCCGGCAGGACGTGCTGGTCGACGACGAACTGATCTTCGCCTTCTACGACGCGCAGCTGCCCGCCGACGTGGCAAGCGGCATCAGCTTCGAGAACTGGTACCGCCATGCCTCGAGGGAGCAGCCGCGCCTGCTTTTCCTGACGCGCGAGGAACTGATGCGCCACCAGGCGGCGGGCATCACCACGCAGTCCTTTCCGCCCACGCTGCGGCTGGGCGGCGTCGACTGCGCGGCCAGCTACCTGCACGAGCCGGGCGATGCGAAGGACGGCCTCACGGCCAGCGTGCCGCTCTTCGTGCTCAACCAGGTGAGCGAAGAGCGCTGCGAATGGCTGGTGACGGGCATGCTCAAGGACAAGATCCAGGCGCTGCTCAAGAGCCTGCCGCAGCGCCCGCGCTCGCGGCTGGTGCCGCTGCCCGAGTCGGCGGCCAGGCTGGCGGAAGAGCTTTCGGCGCCCGAGGTGTTCGGCCATGGCTCGCTGACCGACGTGCTGCTCAAGCGCGTGCGCGACGCCACGAGCATCGACGTCAAGCGCGCCGACTTCAAGCTCGACATGCTGCCGCCGCACCTGTTCATGAACCTGCGCATCGTGGACGAGCACGGGCGCCAGCTTGGCATGGGACGCAACCTGGGCGCCCTCAAGGCCGAGCTGGGCGCGCAGGCGCGGGGCGCTTTCCAGGCCCTCGCCGGCCTCAACGTCAAGGCTTCGGCGGACCGCAAGCCGGTAGATGCCACCGAGGGACGCGGGCAGGCAAAGGGCAATGCCGCCGCGCCGGCCCCCGCCGCGCCCAGCCTGCCCGCGGGCCAGCGCTACACGAACTGGAGCTTCGGCGAACTGCCCGAGCTGATGGAAGTTCGGCGCGGATCGCAGTCACTGATCGGATTTCCGGCGCTACGCGACGAAGGCGATGCCGTCACCATCGAGGTGTTCGACGAGCCCGCCGTGGCGGCCGCGAAGCATCGCGCCGGGCTGCGCCGCCTGTTCGCGCTGCAGCTGAAGGACGCACTCAAGTACCTCGAGAAGAACATCCCCGACCTGCAGAAGATGGCCGTGGCCTACATGCCGCTGGGTACCTCCGAGGAGCTGCGCACGCAGATCATCGACGTGGCGATCGACCGGGCCTTCCTGCAGGAGCCGCTGCCCACCGACGAGTTCGCGTTCAAGCGCCGCCTCGAAGAAGGCCGCGGCCGGCTCACGCTGATCGCCAACGAGGTGGCGCGCCTGGCCTCGGCCATCCTGGCCGAGTACGCGGCCGCCGCGCGCAAGATCAAGGACACGAAGATCCAGCCCGAGGCCGTGCAGGACGCCGCGCAGCAGCTGCAGCGCCTGGTCGGCAAGCGTTTCATTGCCGACGCGCCGTGGACGCAGCTGCAGCATTTCGCGCGCTATCTCAAGGCCATCGTGCTACGGCTCGACAAGCTGCGCGGCGACCCCGCGCGCGATGCCGCCAAGCTGGCCGAGCTGCGGCCGCAGGAGCAGCGCTACTGGCGGCTGGTGGCCGAGCGCAAGGGCGTGGTGGACGAACGCATGCTTGAATTCCGCTGGCTGCTCGAGGAGCTTCGCGTGAGCTTCTTCGCGCAGGAGCTGCGCACGCCGCAGCCGGTCAGCATCAAGCGGCTGGACAAGGCCTGGGCCCAGCTGCAGGCCTGAGCGGGATCGGCGGGCGACAAAAAAAAGCCCGCTTCTCGCGGGCTTCCTTCAGGTGCCGGAACTCCCGGGCAGCGTCATATGCGGCCCATCAGCACCAGGATGATGATGATCAGCAGGACCAGGCCCAGCCCGCCGCTGGGCCAGTAGCCCCAGCTCCGGCTGTAACCCCAGCTCGGCAGCGCACCGATCAGAAGCAGTATCAGAACGATCAGCAGAATGAACGAGAGGGACATGCGTTTCTCCTGGGCCTTGTTGTTACGAGATTCATGCTCGATCTCAGGAGACCCGCGGCACGCCGGATAGCCGCTTCTTCGGTGGTCAGGGCTTTCCTACCGGCGTCGTCGGCATTCAAGCCGTGCGAGCCCGTTCAAAGCCGTGCGAGCCGATCCAGCGCCGCAATCAGCGTCTCGTCCTTCTTGGCAAAGCAGAAGCGGACCACGCGCTGGTCGAAGCCATTGCCGTAGAACGCCGACAGCGGAATCGCCGCCACGCCGATCTCGCGCGTGAGCCACAGGCAGAACTCGGCTTCGGACAGATCGCTCACCGCCGAGATGTCGACGCACTGGAAATAGCTGCCCTCGCTGCGCAGCAGCCTGAAGCGGGTCTTCTGGGCCAGGCCGGCGGCGAACAGGTCGCGCTTGCGCTGGTAGAAGGCGGGCAGCTCGAGGTACGGCTTTGGCTCGGCCATGTACTGCGCGAGCGCATGCTGCATCGGCGTGTTGACGGTGAACACGTTGAACTGGTGCACCTTGCGGAACTCGGCCATCAGGGGCGCGGGCGCGGCCACGAAGCCGACCTTCCAGCCGGTGACGTGGTAGGTCTTGCCGAAGCTGCTCACGATGAAGCTGCGCGCCGCGAGGTCCGGGAAGCGCGCCACGCTCTCATGCTGCGCACCGTCGTAGACCATGTGCTCGTAGACCTCGTCGGCAATCACGAGGACGTCGGTCGGGGCCAGCAGCTCCTCGAGCTTGCGCATCTCGGCGGCGGTCCAGACCGTGGCGCTCGGGTTGTGCGGCGTGTTGACGATGATCGCCCGTGTGCGCGGCGTGAGCGCCGCGGCGATCTTGTCGAAGTCGGGGCGGAAGGTGCCGGGCACGAGCGGCACGCGCACCACGCGGCCGCCGGCCAGCTCGATGTTGGGCACATAGCTGTCGTAGCAGGGCTCCAGAACGATCACCTCGTCGCCCGCGCGTACCACGGCAAGGATGGCGGTGATGATGGCCTGCGTCGCGCCGGCGGTGACGGTGATCTCGTCGGCGGCGCTGTAGTCGTGGCCGTAGAGCGCCGAGATCTTGCCTGCAATGGCTTCGCGCAATGCCGGGATGCCGGGCATCGGCGGGTACTGGTTGTGGCCCGCGGCCATGGCGGCCGTGACGTCTTCGAGCAGCTTCGGGTCGCAGTTGAAGTCGGGGAAGCCCTGGCCGAGGTTCACCGCATTCTTTTCTGCCGCGAGCGCGGACATCACGGTGAAGATGGTGGTGCCTACGGCGGGCAGCTTGGTGGCGATCTCCGGGGTGCGGGGGGAGGAAGGAAGGGCGCTCATGGTGGTGCTCGGAATCGGATTCGGAATCGGGGTCTGGATCAAAGTTCGTAGTCTTGCTGGTGGCCGCTCAGGGCCTTGGCGATCAGGTTGCGGTCGAGCCGGTCGGACAGCAGCTCGGCAAACTTGAAGACGAAGTTGCGCAGGTAGGCGCTGCGCTTGAACGCCACGCGCGCGATGTTCTGGCCGAAGACGTGGCCCATGGGACGCACCACGAGATCGGCGTTCGATTCGTCGCGGACCGCCATCTCGGCCACGATGCCCACGCCGAGGCCCAGGCGCACGTAGGTCTTGATCACATCGGAGTCGATGGCTTCGAGCGCAATGCGCGGCGTGAGCTTCTTCTGCGCAAAGGCATGGTCGATGCGTGTGCGGCCGGTGAACGACGGGTGGTAGGTGATGATGGGTTCGTGCGCCAGGTCTTCGAGCGAGATGCGCTCCTTGGCCGCCAGCGGATGGTCCTTGGGCAGCACCAGCACGTGCTGCCATTCGTAGCAGGGCAGGGTCACGAGCTCGGTGTAGTCCGAGAGCGATTCGGTGGCAATGCCCACTTCGGCGATCTCGTCGATCACCATGCGCGCGACCTGGTCGGGCGAGCCCTGGTGCAGGCTCACGTTGACCTTGGGGTAGGCCTCGCGCAGCTTGGCCACCGGCACCGGCAGCACGTAGCGCGCCTGGGTGTGGGTGGTGGCGATCGAGAGCGTGCCGCTGTCCTGCGCGCTGAACTGCTCGCCGATGCGCTTGAGGTTGCCGACTTCGCGCATGATCAATTCGATGCTCGCGATGACGTGCTGGCCCGGCTCGGTGACCCGCTTCAGGCGCTTGCCATGGCGCGCGAAGATCTCGACGCCGAGCTCTTCCTCGAGTTCGATGATGGCCTTGGACACGCCCGGCTGCGAGGTGTGCAGCGCCTTCGCCGCCTCCGTCAGGTTCAGGTTGCGCCGCACGGCTTCCTGAACAAACTTGAACTGGTGCAGATTCATATCAAATTCCGTCTTATTACGGAATTCATTATGCCTTCGGAGTCTATGGAAATTGCCGGAACTTCAAGATTTGCTTGCAATTCTGGCCAGCAGATCGACCAGTTCGGGCTCTTCGCCAACGATACCGGCCAGCTGGAAGTCGACTTGCGCCCAGGCCTGGCGCAGCGCCTCCACCTGCAGTGGCAAGTCTTCGCGCGCGTGCTTGCCCATGCCGAGGAAGAGCGGAACCACCCGGACCACCTTGGCGCCGCTGGCGACCAGGGCTGCGGCGGCGGTGCGCAGGTCGGGCGCCGCAAGCTCCATGTAGGCACAGACCACGCGGGCCTGCGGGTCGAGCGCCGTGACGCGTGCGGCCACCGCCTCGATGGGCTCGCGCCAGCGCTCGTCGCGCGAACCGTGGGCCAGCAGCACGATGCCCCTCGCATTCCCCGTTGCCATCTGCGCTACCTTCGAAGCACCAGCCAGCTGAAGGCGGCAAGCGACATCACTGAATAGATGAGCCCGGGCGCCGCCGCCGTCAGCCATGGCGACCAGTTGCTCAGGTTGCCGAGATAGCCGAACACGTTGTTCAGCAGGAAGAAGCTGATGCCGATCATCACGCCGCCGAACACATAGGTGGTGATGCCGGCCTGGCGGAAGTGCAGATAGGCGAAGGGCAGGGCGAGCACCACCATCACCAGGCATGAAAGCGGGTAGAAGACCTTGCGCCAGAACTGGATCTCGTAGCGCTGCGCGGTCTGGCCGTTGGCCTCCAGGTGCTGGATGTAGTCGAACAGGTCGATGGTGCCCATGCGGTCGGGCCGCAGCAGCGCCACCGACACCATTTCGCTGGTCAGCGTGGTCGGCCAGTCGAGCTGCGGCACCTTGGTGGTCACGATGCGGGCCTTTTCCGCGGAGGTGCGCGTCTCGTAGTCCTGCAGCTCGACGTCCGACAGCTGCCAGTGGTCGTCGAAGATGCGGGCCGATGACGCGACGAGCTGCTTGCGCACATAGCCGTTGGCATCGAACTCGAAGATGCGCGCATTCTTGAGCGAACCGTCGCGCGCGATGGACAGCACGTTGACGGCATAGGACACGTTCTCGCGCTTTTCCTTGAGCCATGCACCCGTGTTGCCGACGAGCGAATAGGAGCCCTGGTAGCGGGACTTGAGCAGCTGGCCGGTGCGCTCGGAAGCCGGTGCGATGTAGTCGCCGATGGCAAAGGTCAGAAAGACGAAGCCCACGCCCAGCAGCAGCAGGGTGCGCAGGGCGCGCCACGGCCCCAGGCCGCTGGTGCGAAGGATGGTGTATTCGGAGCTTTGCGCAAGGCGCGCCATCACGAAGATGCAGCCGATCAGCACCGTGATCGGGAGCAGTTCGTAGAGGTGGCTCGGAATCAGCAGGGTCACGTAGATCAGTGCCTGCGCGGGGCCGTAGGCAAGGCTTTCAGGCCTGCCGATCGACTGCAGCTCGTCGACGAAGTCGAAGAAGAAGAACAGGCTCAGGAAGCCGAGGGTCACGAAAGCCACGGCCTTCAGTGCCTCGACATAGATCAGGCGTCGGATTGTTTTCACGAGGTCGGGTCGATTTTCGAGGGCGGCGAAGGCGGCAGGCCACCGGCCATGACGTGCTCGGTCCTGCGCCTGCGGCCCCAGTTGTTGTTGCGCAGGAGCAGCCAGGCGACGCCGATCAGCAGGACACCGCCGTGCAGCAGCAGCATGAACGAGCCCATGCCGAAGCGCCCGGAACTGATCCAGCTCTGGCCCAGGTTGAGCATGTTGTAGTAGACGACGAAGGCGAACAGCGCGAACAGCAGGTTGCCGCTTCGCCCCACGCGCGGGTTGACGCTCGACACCGTGAGCGCCAGCAGCACGAAATTGATGGCCGCCAGCAGCATGCCGATGCGCCAGGCCAGTTCGCCGCGGCTGGCGTCGCCGGGCTCGCGCAGCAGCTGGAGCGTGGGCTTGGCGCGCGCGGGCGTGTTGTCCGCGGAGAAGTCGGAGGTGCCGCCGGCCCGGGTGCCATAGGTCTCGAATTCGCTGATCTTGAGCCCCTCGGTGGGCAGCAGTGGCCGCTCGAGCCGCTGCCCGTTGCTCAGCATCAGGAAGCGGTTGTTGCCGACGTTCTCGATGCGTCCGCTGCGCGCCGACGTCGTGATCTGCAGCCCCCGCTCGATCGCCCAGATGAACACATTGGTGGCCGTGGCGCCGTCCGGCGTGTCCTTGTCGATGAAGAAGACCCGCATGCGCCCGGACGATTCGCGGAATTCGCCCGGCGTGACGCGCTCGATGTCGCTGCGCCCTTCATATTGCGCCCGCATGCCGATGGTCTGCGAGTTGGCCCAGGGCCAGCCCAGCAGCGCCATGACGGCGATCAGCACCAGCACCGGCCAGGCAAAGCGGAACAGCGGCTCGACGAAATCGGCCAGGCCCCGTCCGCTGGAAAACCAGATCACCATCTCGCTGTCGCGGTACATGCGCGACAAGGTGCCGACAATGGCGATGAACAGGCTCAGGCTCAGGATGGTCGGCATGTAGCCGAGCACCGTGTACGCCATCACGAGAAACACTTCGGACGGGTTCACGCTGCCCTTGGAGGCGAGCCCGAGCGTGCGGATGAGCATCATGGTCATCACGATGGTGACCAGGACCACGAGGGTCGCTCCGAAGCTGCGCGACAGCTCCTTGCGTAGGGAAGAATGGAATAACATCGTTCGAGGAAAAAAAGGATTATGGACTTTCAGCTCAAGACCCTCACCGTCGCCCGCGCCGCGGCCGAAAAATCCGACGTGCTGATCGTGCTCGTCGGCAGCGCCCCCCTCACCGCCAAGGACCCGCTGTCCGCGCTGATTGCCAGCGCCCGCAAGGCCGGCGACCTGCCCGACAAGGCCGGCAAGCTGCTCGCGCTCTACCACCCCGACGAGGTGGTGGCCTCGCGCGTGGTGCTGGCCGCCATCGGCGACGCAAAGCCCGCCTCGGTGCGCAGCGGCGTCATTGCGGCGGTCAATGCGGCCAAGGCCTACGGGCCCAAGCGCGTGGTCATGGCCTTCGCGCAAGAGGCCGATGGCGCCGCCGTGGCCTGCGCCGTGGCCGCCGCCGCCGACGCCAGCTACGTCTACACCACCACCAAGGCCAAGGCCTCGAACGGCGAGAACGGGCGCACCATCCGCCACCTGACGCTCGGCGTGGCCGATGCCGCAGCAGTGGGCAAGGCCTTCGACGAAGCCCGTGCCACCGTCTCCGGCATCGAACTCGCAAAAGAGTGGGGCAACCGCCCCGGCAACTACTGCACGCCCACGCTGCTGGCCGAGGCGGCCAAGGAGCTCGGCAAGCTGCCCCGCATCAAATGCGAGGTGCTGGGGCCCAAGGAAGTGCAAAAACTCGGCATGGGCTCTTTTGCGGCCGTGGCGCAAGGCTCGGCCGAGCCGCTGCGCTTCATCGTGCTGCGCTATCAGGGCGGGCCCAAGGACCAGGCGCCCGTGGTGCTGGTCGGCAAGGGCATCACCTTCGACACCGGCGGCGTCTCGCTGAAGCCGGCGGCCGAAATGGACGAAATGAAGTTCGACATGTGCGGCGCGGCCAGCGTGCTGGGCACCTTCCGCACGCTCGGCGAAATCCAGCCCGCCATCAACGTGGTGGGCCTCGTGCCCTCGTGCGAGAACATGAACGACGGCCGCGCGATCAAGCCCGGCGACGTGGTGACCAGCATGAGCGGCCAGACCATCGAAGTGCTCAACACGGATGCCGAAGGCCGCCTCATCCTGTGCGATGCACTCACCTATGCCAAGCGTTTCGAGCCCGCGGCCGTGATCGACATCGCCACGCTCACCGGCGCCTGCGTGGTGGCGCTGGGCGGCGTGCGCAGCGGCCTGTTCACCAGCGACGATTCGCTGGCCGACGCGCTCCATGCGGCCGGCGAGCAGTCGCAGGACCGCTGCTGGCGGCTGCCGCTGGACGACGAATATGCCGAAGGCCTGAAGAGCAACTTTGCCGATGTCGCCAACGTGGCCGGCCGTGCCGGCGGCGCCATCACCGCGGCCAAGTTCCTGCAGCGCTTTGCCGGCGATTTCGCCTGGGCCCACCTGGACATCGCGGGCACGGCCTGGAAGAGCGGGGCGGCCAAGGGCTCGACCGGCCGGCCGGTGGGCCTGCTGGTCTCCTATCTGATGGAACGCGCGCGCAGCGGCGCGGCCCAGGCGGCATCGCCCAGGAAGGCGGCGCGCAAGGAGCCCGGCGCGGCCGCGCGCAAGGCCCGGTCCGCGCAGTGACGGAAATCGGCTTTCACTTCAATCTGCCGGACAAGGCGAACTATGCCTGCCGGCTGGTCCGCAAGGCCGTGAGCGCGCGCGGCTTGCGGGTGGTCGTGGTGGGCGAGCCGCAGATGCTGGAGGCGGTCGATGCGGCGCTCTGGCAGCTCTCGCCCTGCGACTTCATCGCGCATTGCCGCGGCGATGCGCAGCCCCACCTGGTGGCGCGCTCGCCGGTCATTCTTTGTACCGAGGGCACGGACGCCGCGGGGCTCGCGCACCGCGAGATGCTGGTCAATCTCGGGCCCACAGTGCCCGTCGGCTTCGAGCGCTTCGAGCGTCTGGTCGACATCGTGAGCAACGAGGCCGACGACCGGCAGATCGGCCGCTCGCGCTGGCGCCACTATGCCGACCGGGGCTATTCGATCCAGCCGCACGACTTTGCGAGGAGCGCTTCCTGATGGCCAGCACGCTGCGTACGCCGCCCCGGTTCGTTCCCACGCTGACCACGGTGCTCGACCTGCCGGCCGAGCCGCTGGGCGCCCCCGAGGCGGCAACGCCCGCCAGCGCGCCGCCACCACCGGCGATCGACCCCGCCGAAGCGGTGGCATTGCCGCCGGCCGAGCAGCGCTCCGAGGCCGAAATCGTCCGCCTCGAAGAGCAGCTTCTGCACCGCGTCCTGCAGCGCGTCGACCTGTCCCTGGAAGAGCGCCTGAGCGACACGGTCTCTGCCGCCGTGCAGCAGCAACTCGATGCGATGGTGCCTCGGTTGCGCGAGGAAATCGAGGCCGTGCTGCGTGCTTTGGTGATCGAGGCCATGGCCGCCGAGCTCTCTGAAAACACAGGGTCTACGCCAGCTTCCGGCGCATAAAGCTTCAGCTAAACTGCGCGCCAGGTCGATGGGGCGGGAGGGTGCCGCTGGACTGCGGCGCGAAACTTGCGAGGTCTTCGCGCCCGGATCACACGACCGGTTTTTAGTTTATTCATCAATGTTCTGGAGGTTCTCATGCAATTGAAATGGACTGCGGTCGCACTGGCTGCTCTCACGCTTGTGGCTTGCGGCAAGAAAGAAGAAGCTGCTGCGCCCGCCGCTCCGGCGCCCACGGCAGCGGCTCCCGCACCTGCAGCGCCTCCGGCAGACGCATTGATCGTCAAGATCGGCCACGTCGGCCCCACCAGCGGCGCCATTGCCCACCTGGGCAAGGACAACGAGTTCGGCGCCAAGATGGCCATCGAAGACCTCAATGCCAAGGGCCTCAAGATCGGCGACAAGGTTGCCAAGTTCGAACTGCTGGCAGAAGACGACGCCGGCGATCCGAAGCAAGGCACCGCAGTGGCCCAGAAGCTGGTCGACAGCAAGGTCAACGGCATCGTCGGCCACCTGAATTCGGGCACGACCATTCCCGCTTCCAAGCTCTACAGCGACGCTGGCATTCCGCAGGTCTCGCCATCGGCCACCAATCCCAAGTACACGCGCCAAGGCTTCAAGACCACGTTCCGCGTGGTGGCCGACGACACGCAGCTCGGCGGCACGCTGGGCAAGTACGCCGTCGAAACGCTCAAGGGCAAGAACATTGCCGTGATCGACGACCGCACGGCCTACGGCCAAGGCGTTGCCGAAGAGTTCGAGAAGGCAGCCAAGGCCGCCGGCGCGACCATCGTCGGCCACGAGTTCACCACCGACAAGTCGACCGACTTCAACGCCATCCTGACCAAGCTCAAGGCTGCCAAGCCTGACGTGCTGTTCTTCGGCGGCATGGACGCCGTTGGCGGCCCGATGCTCAAGCAGGTCAAGCAGCTCGGCCTGAACGTCAAGTTCATGGGTGGCGACGGCCTGTGCACCGGCGAACTGCCGAAGCTGGCTGGCGATGCCATCGGCGAAGAGATGGTGGTTTGCGCCGAAGCCGGCGGTGTGGACGGCGACTTCAAGCAGCCGCTGGAAGACTTCAAGGCCAAGTTCAAGGCCAAGAACGGCGTGGAAGTGCAGATCTACGCACCGTACGTCTACGACGCGGTCAACGTGCTGGCCGAAGCCATGGTCAAGGCCGGTTCTTCCGATCCTGAAAAGTACCTGCCCGAAGTCGGCAAGGTGCAATACAAGGGCGTGACCGGCCCGATCGCCTTCGACGAAAAGGGCGACATCAAGAACGGCGCGCTGACGCTCTTCACCTACAAGGGTGGCGTGCGTACGCAGATCGCCGTGGTTCGCTGATCCAGGCGCGTAAAAGAGAAAAGGGCCTTCGGGCCCTTTTTTTTGCGCGTGCCGGCCGCTCTTCTCAGGCCAGGGTTGCAAACCCCGAGGGCCGGTCGGTGTTGCAGTATTCGATGAAGGCGTCGAGATCGCGCGACTTGTCGAATACCGCATCGGCGCCCAGCGCTTCGCAGCGTGCGCGGATGTCGGCGGTGACGTAGTTGCTCAACACCACGACGCGCTGGCCCGGACCACGTGCCTTGCAGCCCGAGAGCACGCCCAGGCCGGAGCCTTCCTTCAGGAACAGGTCGACGATGAGCAGCTGCCAGTCATGGGGATGAAGGGCGAGCCAGGCGAGGGCATCCGTTTCGGTTTCGGCAAAGCCGACGACCTGGCCATTGACCAGATCTTCGAGGGCCGGGACCAGATTGTCCCTGATGGTCTTGTTGTCCTCGACGAGGAACGTGATGAGGGCCATGCCGTGGTTTCGTTCTGAGAACCAATAGCGTAGCGTGCCGGAGGCGGCCGCAGCGTAGGAGAAGGGATACGGACAGCGCGTTCTGGCGCGGCGCTGCGCTCAGTGCTTGTTGTCGGAGCGGATCCTTGCCTTGAGCTCTTCGGCCAGTGCCTGGCTTTCATCGCGCTCGGCCGTCACTTCGCGGCGCTTCTCGATTTCCTCGCTCAGCGCCGCGTTGACCTCGGCCAGCTTCTCGGCCGATTTGGCGAGCTTCTGCTCGAGCTGGCCCGTCTGCTCGATGGCCTGCGCCACTTCGCCAACCTGCACTTCGTCCGGAAGCTCCTGTTCGAGCACCGTGTTCACGACCGCGAGATTGTCCGAGGCCCGCTGCACATCGGCGGCCACTTCCTCGCTCTTCTTGAGCGTCTTGTCGAGCGACGTCTTGCCACGCGGCACGGTGGGGGACTGTCCAGCCATCGAGGCTCCTCCTTTTGCAGGCTTGAAAGTAAAACCTTTGGATGGTACCGCCAGACGAAGCGGGCCGGGCCAATCTCCCAGTTGCTTCAAGGCAACGCACTTTCCCAACAAAAAACCCATCAAAGCGTTTCTGCATTGATGGGTTTGATGTGGGTAAACATGCTGACGGGTTGGAAACCCGCATGAAACCTATGACTTCTCTGGCGGAGCAGGCGGGATTCGAACCCGCGGAGGGCTATTAACCCTCACACGCTTTCCAGGCGTGCGACTTAAACCGCTCATCCACCGCTCCTGAGCCTTCGATTGTAGCAGTCGCTCAGGCCGGATTTTGCGGCTTGCCGGCCTGGACCATGCGCATCGCGGAAGCGATGAGGGCGGCGGTTTCGCTCATGTTGCTCGGCACGATCAGCGTGGTCTTGGAATCGGCCGCGACCTTGCCGTAGGCGTCGACCGCGCGCTCGGCCACCTTGAGCTGCACGGCCTGCTCGCCGCCGGGCTGGCGGATGGCGGCTGCCACGCGTTCGATGGCGTCGGCCGTAGCGGTGGCCACTGCGGTGATGGCGGCGGCCTCGCCCTGGGCATTGTTGATCTGGGCCTGCTTCTCGCCTTCGGAGCGGGCGATGAAGGCCTCGCGCTCGCCGGTGGCGATGTTGATCTGCTCCTGGCGGCGGCCTTCGGAGGCGGCGATGAGGGCGCGCTTGCCGCGCTCGGCGGTGATCTGCGCCTGCATGGCCAGCAGGATTTCCTTGGGCGGCGTCAGGTCCTTGATCTCGTAGCGCAGCACCTTCACGCCCCAGTTGAGCGCCGCCTCGTCGATGGCCGCGACCACCTGCGCATTGATGACGTCGCGCTCCTCGAAGGTCTTGTCGAGTTCGAGCTTGCCGATCACGCTGCGCAGCGAGGTCTGCGCCAGTTGCGTCACGGCCACGATGTAGTTCGACGAGCCGTAGCTCGCCCGCATCGGGTCGGTCACCTGGAAGTACAGGATGCCGTCGACCTGCAGCTGGGTGTTGTCGCGCGTGATGCAGATCTGGCTCGGCACGTCGAGCGGGATTTCCTTCAGGCTGTGCTTATAGGCGACCCGGTCGATGAACGGGATCAGGAAGTTGGGCCCGGGCGTCATGGTGCCGTGGTACTTGCCCAGGCGCTCGCGCACCCAGGCGTTCTGCTGCGGCACGAACTTGACCGACTGGCTGATGAAGATGATCGCAATGACCAGGATGATGATGGGTACCGAAAATTCCATGGTTTTCTCCTCTAGGGTTCTGTTCTGATCAGGTCTTGTCGACCACGAGGCGGCTGCCCACCACCTCGACCACGCGGTGTTCGCCGGTGGTGGGGGCCTGGCCCGAGCGCGGGACCACGGTCCACTGGGCGCCGCGATAGCGAACGGTGGCGGTGCCGTCGGGGTTCCATGCCTCGACGTGGATGATCTCGCCGATGTCCAGGTTGACATCGCGGTTCGATGCCGTGGGCGCAGCGGCCGGGCGCCGGCGCTGGATGGCATACCAGACCAGGACGGCCCCTACGCCGACGACCGCCGCCACGACCAGTTGCGCGACGGTGCCGGCGCCCAGGTGCGCCGCAACGGCAGCCGCCGCGAAACCGGTCGCCAGCAGCAACAGGTAGACCGTGCCGGAAAGCAACTCCAGCACGACGGCGGCCCCCGCTATCAGCCACCAGATGGTGGAATTCGCCATGACTTCTCCTCTTTGGTGAATGCACGACATTCTGTGTCAAAACCTGACTCAATCCTTCATCCGAATTCCGTACACTTCGCGCCTCATTGCCTGTCCGGAGCCCTGCTCATGAAATTTCGCTTCCCCATCGTCATCATCGACGAGGACTTCCGCTCCGAAAATACCTCGGGCCTCGGCATTCGCGCGCTCGCGCAGGCCTTCGAAAGCGAGGGCTTCGAGGTGCTGGGCGTCACGAGCTACGGGGACCTGAGCCAGTTCGCGCAACAGCAAAGCCGCGCCAGCGCCTTCATCCTGTCGATCGACGACGAGGAATTCACGGTCGGCCCCGACCTCGATCCCGCCGTGCTGAGCCTGCGCAGCTTCATCGGCGAGGTGCGCCGCAAGAACGCCGACGTGCCGATCTACATCTACGGCGAGACCAAGACCTCGCGCCACATCCCGAACGACATCCTGCGCGAGCTGCACGGCTTCATCCACATGTTCGAGGACACGCCGGAGTTCGTGGCGCGCCACATCATCCGCGAGGCCAAGAGCTATCTCGAGGGCGTGCAGCCGCCGTTCTTCAAGGCGCTGATCGACTACGCCGAAGACGGCTCGTACTCGTGGCACTGCCCGGGCCATTCGGGCGGCGTGGCATTCCTGAAGAGCCCGGTGGGCCAGATGTTCCACCAGTTCTTCGGCGAGAACATGCTGCGCGCCGACGTCTGCAACGCGGTGGAAGAACTCGGCCAGCTGCTCGACCATACCGGTCCGGTGGCGGCCAGCGAGCGCAATGCGGCGCGCATCTTCAACGCCGACCATTGCTTCTTCGTGACCAACGGCACCAGCACCAGCAACAAGATGGTCTGGCACCACACGGTGGCGCCCGACGACGTGGTGGTGGTCGACCGCAACTGCCACAAGTCGATCCTGCACGCGATCATCATGACCGGCGCGATTCCGGTGTTCATGAAGCCCACGCGCAACCACTTCGGCATCATCGGCCCGATTCCGAAGAGCGAGTTCGAACAGAGCGCCATCAAGGCCAAGATCAAGGCCAATCCGCTGCTGGCCGACGTGGACCCCAACAAGGTCAAGCCGCGCGTGATGACGCTCACGCAGTCGACCTACGACGGCGTGATCTACAACACCGAGACCATCAAGAACATGCTCGACGGCTACGTCGACACGCTGCACTTCGACGAGGCCTGGCTGCCGCATGCGGCCTTCCACCCGTTCTACGGTGCCTACCACGCGATGGGCAAGCGCCGCGTGCGGCCGAAGGAGTCGCTGGTGTTTGCCACGCAGTCGACCCACAAGCTGCTGGCGGGCATCAGCCAGGCCAGCCACGTGCTGGTGCAGGACTCGCAGAACCGTGCGCTCGACCGCGACCTGTTCAACGAGGCCTACCTGATGCACTCGTCGACCAGCCCGCAGTACGCGATCATCGCGAGCTGCGACGTGGCCGCGGCCATGATGGAGCCGCCCGGCGGCACGGCGCTGGTGGAAGAAAGCATCCTGGAGGCGCTCGACTTCCGCCGCGCCATGCGCAAGGTGGAAGACGAATTCGGCAAGGACGAGTGGTGGTTCAAGGTCTGGGGCCCCGAGAAGCTCGTCGACGAAGGCATCGGCCGCGCCGAAGACTGGATCATGACGGGCGAGAAGAACGGCAAGCAAAGCAAGAACAAGAAGTCGCCGCGCAATTGGCACGGCTTCGGCGAGCTGGCCGACGGCTTCAACATGCTCGACCCGATCAAGTCGACCATCGTGACGCCGGGCCTCGACCTGGAAGGCAACTTTGCCGAGACCGGCATCCCCGCGAGCGTGGTGACCAAGTTCCTGGCCGAGCACGGCGTGATCGTGGAGAAGACCGGGCTCTACAGCTTCTTCATCATGTTCACCATCGGCATCACCAAGGGCCGCTGGAACACGCTGCTCACGGCACTGCAGCAGTTCAAGGACGACTACGCGCGCAACCAGCCGATGTGGCGCATCCTGCCGGAGTTCTGCCAGCAGCACCCCGGCTACGAACGCCTGGGCTTGCGCGACCTGTGCCAGCACATCCACCAGCTCTACGCACGCTACGACGTGGCGCGCCTGACGACCGAGATGTACCTGAGCGATCTCACGCCGGCCATGAAGCCGAGCGACGCCTTCGCCCACATTGCGCACCGCAAGACCGAACGCGTGGAGATCGACGAGCTCGAAGGCCGCATCACCACGAGCCTGATCACGCCGTATCCGCCGGGCATTCCGCTCCTGATTCCGGGCGAGGTGTTCAACAAGAAGATCGTCGACTACCTGCGGTTCTCGCGCGAGTTCAACTCGCAGTGCCCTGGCTTCGAGACCGACATCCACGGCCTGGTGGCGCGCGTCGACGAAACCGGCAAGAAGCGCTACTACGCGGACTGCGTGGCCGCGTCGAAGAAGTAGGCAAGCGGCAAGGAAGCGGGGAGGGGGCGCGCGCAGCGGGCGCGCTGCGCTTCACGCGGGCCGGTCGCTGTGCACCCGCATGAAGCGCGCGAACCTGGGCAAGCCGCCCGGGTTGGTGCCGTTGTAGCGGTAGGTCACCCAGCTTCCGATGGCGGGCGGGTTCTCGCGCTCAGCGTCGGTCAGGCCGCTGCCGAGCTTGAAGCGCTTGCCCTCGGGAGTTTCGACCAGCAGCGCGCCCAACCGGCCGCTGTGCCGGCCCTTGCCGGGCATGTGCCCGACCACCCGGGCCTCGGCGTCGTCGTGGGTCTTGACCTTGAGCAGGTCGTTGTTGCGTTCGGCGCGGTAGAGCGATCCGCCCCGGTGCAGCATCAGGCCTTCGCCGCCCATCTTCACCGTCTTGGCGAGCAGGGCCTGCAGCTCCGCATGGGTGGTTGCGCGCTCCTGCGGCACGGGCATCACCCACGGCGCATCGGTGATCGGCAGCAGTTTGCGCAGGACGGCCAGCCGCGCCGTGAAATCACCGCCCTGGGCCGGGAGGTCGAACACCATGAAGCGCATGCCGTGCCAGGCGGCATCGTTGGGCGTCTGGCTGCGCACGGTGGAAACCGCATGCGCGAACTGGCCCCTGCCTGCCCAGAGCTCGCCGTCGAGCGGCTGCTTGGGCAGCGGCGCAATGAACCAGGTGGGCGCCACCACCGGTTCGCCGCCGCGCGTCCACAGCTGCTTGCCGTCCCAGTAGCCGCGCACGCCGTCGAATTTTTCGCTGACCCAGTAGTCGTCCAGCGACATGCCGGGGCGATAGACCTCGGCCAGCATCAATGCCGGCGCGGCCTCGCGCGCGGCGGCCACGCGGGCCGCCAGCGCGCCGAGGCCGGCGAGCAGGAGGGAACGTCTGTTCAGCACGAGGCCGCTGCCGATCGATTACTCGGCCATGCCCGCCACGACGTTGCTGAAGCCGCCGTCCACATAGGTGATCTCGGCGGTGACGCCGCTGGCCAGGTCGCTCAGCAGGAAGGCAGCCACGTTGCCGACTTCCTCGATGGTCACGTTGCGCCGGATCGGCGAGGCATCGGCCACGGCGGACAGCATCTTGCCGAAGCCCTTGATGCCGCTGGCCGCCAGCGTCTTGATCGGCCCGGCGCTGATGCCGTTGACCCGCATGCCCTTGGGGCCGAGCGAAGCTGCGGTGTAGCGCACCGAGGCCTCGAGCGAGGCCTTGGCCAGGCCCATGGTGTTGTAGTTGGGCAGCGCGCGCTCGGCGCCGAGGTAGGTCAGCGTGAGGAGCGCCGACTTGTCGTTGAGGTAGGGCAGGGCCGCCTTGGCCATGGCCGGGAAGCTGTAGGCACTGATGTCGTGCGCAATCTTGAAGCCCTCGCGCGACAGCCCTTCGAGGAAGTCGCCCGCGATGGCCTCGCGCGGCGCAAAGCCGATGCTGTGCACGAATCCGTCGAACCTGGGCCATGCCTGGGCCAGGTCGGCAAAGAGCTTGTCGATCTGCGCGTCGTCGCCCACGTCGCAGTCAAAAATAAGCTTGGAGCCGAAGTCTGCGGCGAATTCGGTGATACGGTCCTTGAATCGCTCGCCGACGTAGCTGAAAGCAAGCTCGGCGCCTTGTTCGTGACAGGCCTTGGCTATGCCGTAGGCAATGGAGCGATTGCTCAACACGCCGGTGATCAACAGTTTTTTGCCGGAAAGAAAGCCCATGAAGTTGCCTCGTGAAAATCTTGGGCAGAATTCTCGCATGCGGGTTTGGCTGCTTCTTTTTCTGGCGCTCTCGGCGGCTCCTTCATGGGCCGCCCATGCCTACGCGCAGTTCGGCGATATCAAGTACTCGCCGGGCTTCACCCACTTCAGCTACGTCAATCCGAACGCGCCCAAGGGCGGCGAGATACGGATGGTGCCGCCCACGCGGCCCACCAACTTCGACAAGCTCAACCCGTTCACGCTCAAGGGCACGGCGCCCTCGGGCATCGGCCCGCTGATGTTCGAGAGCCTGATGACGGGCAATTCCGAAGAGCCGACCACGGGCTATGGCCTGCTCGCCGAAGACGTCGAGGTGGCACCCGACCGCCTCTCGGCCACCTTTCGCCTGAACCCCAAGGCGCGCTTCAACGACGGCTCGCCGGTGCTGGCGGCCGACGTGGTGCATTCGTTCAACACCCTGACCGGTCCGCTGGCCGCGCCGCAGTACCGCACCATCTACGCCGAAGTGAAGAAGGCCACGGCCACCAGCGAGCGCGTCGTGCGCTTCGACTTCGCGAGCCCGAACCGCGAACTGCCGCTGGTGATCGGCGGCATGGCGGTCTTCAGCCGCCAATGGGGCGGGGGCAAGCCCTTCGACCAGATCGTCACCGACATGCCGATCGGCTCCGGCCCCTACAAGCCGGCCAGCGACCGCCTGGGCCGCGACATCACCTACGTGCGCCGCGCAGACTACTGGGGCGCCGACTTGCCGGTGCGCAAGGGGCTCTACAACTTCGATCGCATCACTTTCCGGGTCTACCTGGACGAAACCGCGCGCTTCGAGGGCCTGAAGGCCGGCGAGTTCGACTTCATGCGCGAATTCACCTCGCGCAACTGGGCGCGCCAGTACAAGGGCAAGCAGTTCGACAGCGGCGAGATCGTCAAGCGCGCCTTCGAGAACCACAACCCGGGCGACTTCCAGGGCTACGTGTTCAACATCCGCAAGGACAAGTTCAAGGATGCGCGCGTGCGGCAGGCCATTGGCCTGGCGATGGACTTCGAGTGGCTCAACCGCCAGCTGTTCTATGGCATCTACACGCGGGTGCAGGGCTACTTTCCCAACAGCGAGTTCCACGCCGAGGGCCTGCCCAAGCCCGACGAACTGGCGCTGATGGAGCCGCTGCGCGGCAAGCTCAAGCCCGAGGTGTTCGGCCCGGCCCCGCAGCCGCCGAGCACGGCGCCACCCAACAGCCTGCGCGAGAACCTGCGCAAGGCGAGGGCGCTGCTGCAAGAGGCCGGCTGGACCTATCGCGACGGCGCGCTGCGCAACGCGAAGAACGAGGCCTTCACGATCGAGTTCCTCAACGATCAGCCCGGGCTGATCCGCGTCGTGACGCCGCTGCAGACGGCGCTGCGCAAGCTCGGCATCGAGATGACGTTCCGCACGGTCGATTTCTCGCTCTCGCAGCAGCGCATGCAGAACTTCGACTTCGAGATGACCTCGCTGCGCCTGCCCGGCAACAGCGCTCCGGGCGGCGAACTGCTCGAGTTGTTCGGCTCGAAGGCGGCCGACACGACGGGCTCGTCCAATATCTGGGGCATTGCCGATCCGGCGGTCGACGCGGTGGTCGGCAAGGTGCTGGCGGCCACCACGCGGCCCGAGCTGGCCACGGCCATGCGTGTGCTCGACCGGGTGCTCTCCAATGGCTACTACTCGATTCCGCAGTACTACGGCAACGCGTTCCTGGTCGGCTACCGTCCGGCGCCGTTCGTGCTGCCGCCGACCATTCCGCCGTACTACGATGCCGGCGACTGGGCGCTCACCACCTGGTGGGCTTCGCCCATCAACAAATGACACGGCCGCACCGGACATGAACACCGAATGACCAGCTACATCCTCAAGCGCCTGCTGCTGATGATTCCCACGCTGTTGGGCGTGCTCGTCATCACCTTCGGCGTGATCCAGTTCGTGCCGGGCGGCCCGGTCGAGCAGATGGTGGCGCAGCTGCAGGGGCGCGACTCGGGCGGCGAGCGGGCCGCGGCCAGCGGCGCCGGCTACCGCGGCCGCCAGGGCCTCGACCCGCAGCGCGTCGAGGAGATCCGCAAGCTCTACGGCTTCGACAAGCCTGCCCACGAGCGCCTGTGGACCATGCTGAAGTCGTTCGCGCGCTTCGACCTCGGCACCAGCTTCTACCAGCGCAAGGACGTCTGGCAGCTCATCAAGGAGAAGATGCCGGTGTCGATCAGCCTCGGCCTCTGGACCTTCTTCATCAGCTACCTGATCGCGGTGCCGCTCGGCGTGGCCAAGGCGGTGAGGGCCGGCACGCGCTTCGACTTCATCACCACGCTGATCGTGCTGATCGGCTATGCCATCCCGGGCTTCGTGCTGGGGGTGGCGCTGCTCGTGATCTTCGGCGGGCAACTGCAGTGGTTTCCGCTGCGCGGCCTCACGTCGCCCAACTGGGAGAGCATGAACTGGGGCGCGCGCATCGTCGACTACCTGTGGCACATCGCGCTGCCGGTGACGTCGATGGTGCTCGGCAGCTTTGCCGTCACCGCCATGCTCACCAAGAACTCCTTCCTCGAGGAAATCCGCAAGCAGTACGTGCTGACCGCGCGCGCCAAGGGGCTGTCGCAGCGGCAGGTGCTCTGGAAGCATGTGTTCCGCAACGCGCTGATTCCGATCATCACCGGCTTTCCGTCGGCCTTCATCGGCGCGTTCTTCACCGGCTCGCTGCTGATCGAGACGCTGTTCACGCTCGACGGCCTGGGCCTCTTGAGCTACGAGAGCGTGATCCGCCGCGACTATCCCGTGGTGCTGGGCACGCTCTACCTGTTCACGCTGATCGGCCTGGTCACCAAGCTGATTTCCGATCTCTGCTATGTCTGGGTCGATCCGAGGGTCAAGTTTGACTAGCGCCGCCATTGTTTCCGCGAGCCCGGGCCGCCGCGCCTGGCGCCGCTTCCGCCGCAATCCGCTGGGGTTCTGGAGCCTGGTCGTCTTCTCGATCCTGGTGGTGCTGAGCCTGTTCGCCGAGCTGCTGTCCACCGAGAAGCCGCTGGTCGTGCGCTACGCCGGTCAGACCTACTTCCCCGTGCTGCGCGACTACTCCGAGAAAACCTTCGGTGGCGACTTCGAGACGCCCGCCGACTATCTCGACCCGTTCATCCAGAAGCGCATCACCGAGGGCGCCAACTGGGCGCTCTATGCACCCAACCGCTACGGCCCGCGCACGCTGAACTACTTTGCCTCCCAGCCCAATCCCGCGGCGCCCTCGCGCGAGAACTTCTTCGGCACCGACGACCGCGGCCGCGACCTGCTGGCACAGCTGATCTACGGCTTTCGCGTGAGCGTGCTGTTCGGCCTGGCGCTGACCGTCATCGGCACCGTGCTGGGCGTGGCGGCGGGGGCGGTGCAGGGCTATTTCGCGGGCAAGATCGACCTCGCGTTCCAGCGCTTCATCGAAATCTGGGCGTCGATGCCCGAGCTCTACCTGCTGATCATCTTCAGCGCGATCTTCGCGCCCAGCGTGGCGCTGCTGCTGATCCTGCTGAGCCTGTTCGGCTGGATGGGCCTGGCCGACTACGTGCGCGCCGAGTTCCTGCGCAACCGCCAGATGGACTACGTGCGCGCCGCGCGTGCGCTGGGCGTGGGCAACCTGCAGATCATGTGGCGCCACATCCTGCCCAACAGCATGGTGCCGGTCGTCACCTTCCTGCCGTTTCGCATGAGCGCGGCCATCCTGGCGCTGACCTCGCTCGATTTCCTGGGCCTGGGCGTGCCGCCGGGCACGCCGTCGCTGGGCGAACTGCTGAGCCAGGGCAAGGCCAACATCGATGCCTGGTGGATCTCGCTGTCGACCTTCGGCGTGCTGGTCGTGACGCTGATGCTGCTCACCTTCATGGGCGACGCGCTGCGCGATGCCCTCGATCCGCGGAAGGCCGACAAGTGAGCGAAATGAAGCACCATCAGCCGCTGCTGGACGTGAAAGAGTTGCGCGTGGCCTTCGGCGGCAAGGAGGTGGTGCACGGCATCGACTTCCGCGTTGCCGCGGGCGAGAAGCTCGCGCTGGTCGGCGAATCGGGTTCGGGCAAGACCGTGACGGCGCTGTCGCTGCTGCGGCTGGCGCAGAACGCTGACGTGACGGGCACCGCGACCTTGTTCGGTGCTGCAGATGCGTCGAGCGGGCGCGACCTGCTCTCGATCCCGGAACGGGAGCTGCGCGGCGTCCGCGGCAAAGAGATCGCGATGATCTTCCAGGAGCCGATGACCGCCCTCAACGCGCTCTACACCGTGGGCGACCAGATCGCCGAGGTGCTCGAACTGCACGAGGGCCTGTCGGCGCGCGCGGCCCAGGCGGCCGCCGTGCAGCTGCTGGCCGACACCGGCATTCCGGAGCCGGCGCGGCGGGCGAGGGCGTTTCCGCACCAGCTTTCGGGCGGCCAGCGCCAGCGCGCGATGATCGCCATGGCGCTGGCCTGCAAGCCGCGCCTCCTGTTGGCCGACGAGCCGACCACCGCGCTCGACGTTACCGTGCGCGCGCAAATCCTCGAGCTGCTCGCCGATCTGCAGCGCAAGCATGGCATGGCCGTTCTGCTCATCACGCACGACCTCAACCTGGTGCGCCGCTTCGCCGACCGGATCGCCGTGATGGAAGGCGGCCACGTGGTGGAGCAGGGCGCAGTCGCGACCGTGTTCGAGGCGCCGCAGCACGCCTACACCCGCAAGCTGATCGACAGCCACCCCGAGCGCGATGTCACCGCCGCGCCCGCAGGTGCCGGCGCGCGGCCGGTGCTCGAGGCCGCCGGCCTGCGCGTGAGCTACCCGGTGCCGCGGCCCGGTTTTTCCGGCTGGTTCCGCAAGGGCGAATTCATCGCTGTGCAGAACGCGGACTTCCGCATCGCGCCGGGCGAAACGCTGGGCGTGGTGGGCGAGTCCGGATCGGGCAAGTCTACGCTGGCGCTGGCCGCGCTCGGGCTGCTGAAGCACCAGGGCGCACTCAAGGTGGATGGCAAGGGCTGGGCGGTGGACCGGAGTTCCGAGCTGGCCTTGCGCCGCGTCATGCAGGTGGTTTTCCAGGACCCGTTCTCCTCGCTCTCGCCGCGCATGACGGTCGAGCAGATCGTGGGCGAGGGACTGCGCGTGCACGCGCCCGAGCTCGACACGGCGCAGCGCCGCGCGCGGGCGCTGGCGGCGCTGGCCGACGTGGGCCTGGGCGAGGCGCAGTTTCCCTCGCTGCTCGACCGCTATCCGCACGAGTTCTCGGGCGGGCAGCGCCAGCGGCTCGCGATTGCGCGCGCGCTCATCGTCGATCCGCAGCTGCTGGTGCTCGACGAGCCCACCAGCGCGCTCGACGTGACGATCCAGAAGCAGGTGCTGGGCCTGCTGCAGCGCCTGCAGCGCGAGCGCGGCCTGAGCTACCTGCTGATCACGCACGACGTGGAAGTGATCCGCGCCATGGCGCACCAGGTCATCGTGATGAAGGACGGCGCCATCCTCGAAGCCGGTGCGGTCGAGCGGGTGCTCGATGCGCCCGAGCACCCCTACACCAAGAAACTGGTGGCCGCAGCGCTGCTGGAATAGAACAACGGAATCGAAGGAAATGTCGGATATCGGACAGGACAGGCGCGGTGCCTGGCGCGCGGCACTGGCCTGCATGGTGACCTTGGCCGTTGCCATGGGCCTGGGGCGCTTTGCCTTCACGCCCATGCTGCCGATCATGCTGCACGAGGGAAAGCTCCAGCTCGAGGCGGGCGGCGTGCTGGCATCGCTCAATTACCTCGGTTACTTTCTTGGCGCGGTCAGTTGCGCGGCCATCGGTATCCAGGCCAAGACCATGGTGCGCGGCGGCCTGGTGGCCACGGCGGCGCTGCTGGTGGGCATGGGCGTGCTCCACAGCTTCACGAGCTGGGGCATCCTGCGCACGGCGGCCGGCGTGATGAGCGCCTGGGTCTTCGTCTTCGCGTCTGGCTGGGGGCTGCGGCGGCTGGCCGAGACGAATTCCCCGGCACTGGCCGGCGTGATCTACACCGGCCCCGGCATCGGCATCGCGATGACCGGCCTGCTCGGCGGCGCCTTGGGGCGCTGGGGATCGGAGGCGGGATGGATCGGCCTGGGCCTGCTGGCGGTGGTGCTGGTGGCGTCGATCTGGCGCGTGTTCGACGATGGCGAATCGCCCTCGGCGCAAGGCTCCGCGGGCGCGCCGTCCGCCCAGGCCGGTGCGGCCGCGTCGCCTTCCGCGCGCAGCGACGCCGTCTGGCTGGTCGCGCTCTATGGGCTGGCCGGCTTCGGCTACATCATCACCGCCACCTTCCTGCCGGTGATCGCACGCCAGGCGCTGCCGGGCTCGCCGTGGCCTGACTTCTTCTGGCCGCTGTTCGGGCTGGCGATCATCCCGGGCGCGCTGATCGGCGCCCGCGCCCCCATCCACTGGGACAACCGGCTGCTGCTGGCCGCGGCGTATGCGCTGCAGGCGCTGGGCGTGGTGCTATCGGTGGCCTGGCCCACCATCACCGGCTTTGCGCTCGGCAGCCTGCTGCTCGGCATGCCTTTCACGGCCATCACGCTTTTTGCGATGCGGGATGCGCGCCGGCTGCGCGGCAATGCCGCGGCCGGGCTGATCGGCTATGCGACCGCTTCCTATGGTGTCGGGCAGATCATCGGCCCGCTGTTTGCGGCGCCGCTGGCCCAGCGGACCGGGTCTTTCGAGCTTCCGCTGCTGGTGGCGGCCGCCGCATTGGCGCTTGGTTCGGTGCTGTTTGCCGTGGTCTGGTCAAAATCCCGGCGCAAAGTGGCGCTTTGAGCAGGCCAAGCCACTTCATTTATCACGGGAATAGCATATAATTCGAGGCTCACGACCAAACGGGCGGGTACCAACCGCCCGTTTTTTTTGGTCTATGCAATTTCGATGCGTGACACCCGTGGCGGGCGGGTGGCACGCATAAGCATTTTTACAAGGCAAATTCAAACACGTGGCATTGCAGCAGACAGTGGAACAAACCGTTGCCGGTCTCGGCTACGACCTGGTCGAGATCGAACGCTCGGCCGGTGGATTGCTGCGCGTGACAATTGATTTGCCCTGGACTGCCCCCACTTCGGAAGCTGTGGCTGCAGGCATTCCCGAACCCTTCGTGACGGTCGAGGATTGCGAGAAGGTCACGCGCCAGTTGCAGTTTGCGCTCGAGGTCGACGGTGTCGATTACAAGCGGCTCGAGGTTTCCTCGCCGGGTATTGACCGTCCGCTTCGCAATGAGCAGGATTTCGAGCGTTTCGTGGGCGAGGTGATCGACATCACGCTCAAGGCGCCCATGGGTGCCGCGGCGGCGGGGCAGGTGTCTGCCACCCGCAAGAAATTTCGCGGCACGCTGGAGCGTGCTGAAAAGGCGGAAGGGGCCGACGGAGCCCTGGGCTGGCAAATCGTCTGGAGCGACGCGCCGGAGCCCAAACCGGGTCAAAAAGTCAGCAAGAAGCGCGCGCCTGCAAAGTTGCAGGCGCTGGGTTTCGTGCTGGATGAGCTGCGCGATGCGCGGCTCGCGCCAATTGTGGATTTCAAGGGCCGCAGGGCCAAAACCCAACCGGGTTTTTCGGATATTGACGACGGAACGAACGTTCCGGACTGACTAGAGGAGTGGGTGGCATGAATCGCGAAATGTTGATGTTGGTGGATGCGATCTCGCGCGAGAAGAACGTCGAGCGCGACGTGGTTTTCGGCGCGGTCGAGTCCGCGCTGGCGCAAGCCACCAAGAAGCTCCATCAGGGCGACGTGGACATCCGCGTCTCGGTCGACCGCGACAGCGGCGACTACGAAACCTTCCGCCGCTGGCACGTCGTTCCCGACGAAGCCGGCCTGCAGCTGCCCGACCAGGAAATCCTCCTGTTCGAAGCCAAGGAAGAAATGCCCGACATCGAGGTCGGCGAGTACATCGAGGAAGCGGTGGACTCGGTGCCGATCGGCCGCATCGGTGCCATGGCGGCCAAGCAGGTCATCCTGCAGAAGATCCGCGACGCCGAGCGCGAGATGCTGCTCAACGACTTCATGTCGCGCGGCGACAAGATCTTCGTGGGCACCGTCAAGCGCCTGGACAAGGGCGACATCATCGTGGAGGCCGGCCGCGTCGAAGGGCGCCTGCGCCGCAGCGAGATGATCGCCAAGGAAAACCTGCGCAACGGCGACCGCGTGCGGGCCATGATCATGGAGGTCGACCTGACGCTGCGCGGCGCGCCGATCATCCTGTCGCGCTCGGCCCCCGAGTTCATGATCGAGCTGTTCCGTCAGGAAGTGCCCGAGATCGAACAGGGCCTGCTCGAAATCAAGAGCTGCGCCCGCGACCCCGGTTCGCGCGCCAAGATCGCCGTGCTCTCGCACGACAAGCGTGTCGACCCGATCGGCACCTGCGTCGGCGTGCGCGGCACCCGCGTCAACGCCGTGACCAACGAGCTCGCCGGCGAGCGCGTGGACATCGTGCTGTGGAGCGAAGACCCGGCCCAGTTCGTGATCGGCGCCCTGGCGCCGGCCAACGTCTCGTCGATCGTGGTCGACGAGGAAAAGCACGCCATGGACGTGGTGGTCGACGAGGAAAACCTCGCGATCGCCATCGGCCGCGGCGGCCAGAACGTGAGGCTCGCCTCCGATCTGACCGGCTGGAAGATCAATATCATGGACGCCAATGAATCGGCCCAGAAGCAGGCGAGCGAAACCGACGCCAGCCGCAAGCTGTTCATGGAAAAGCTCGACGTCGACGAGGAAATCGCCGATATCCTGATCTCCGAGGGCTTCAACAGCCTCGAGGAAGTGGCCTATGTGCCGATCTCCGAAATGCTGGAGATCGAAGCTTTTGATGAAGACACCATCAATGAGCTGCGCACGCGCGCCAAGGATGCGCTGCTGACCATGGAAATCGCCAAGGAAGAGGGCGTCGAGACCGTCTCGCAGAATCTGCGCGACCTCGAAGGCCTCGACCCCGAGCTGATTCCCAAGCTGGCCGAGGCGGGTGTGCACACCCGCGACGACCTCGCCGACCTCGCGGTCGATGAACTCACCGAGATCACCGGCCACAGCGCCGATGACGCCAAAGCCCTCATCTTGAAAGCCCGCGAACATTGGTTCGCCGGCCAAGAGTGACGGTCATGGAGGCACGAAACCAATATGTCCAGTACCACTGTCGCCGAGTTCGCGAACGAGCTCAAGAAGACTCCCGAAACCTTGCTTGACCAGCTCAAGAGCGCAGGCGTGCCCAAGGCGGCACCCACCGACGCACTCACCGAGGCTGACAAGCAGCGCCTGCTCGGCTTTCTCAAAGCCAGCCATGGCACCGCCGAGCCCGAGCGCAAGAAAATCACGCTGACCAAGAAGTCGACCAGCGAGATCAAGCAGGCCGACGCCACCGGCCGCGCCCGCACCATCCAGGTCGAGGTGCGCAAGAAGCGCACCTTCATCCAGCGCGAAGATGGCCATCCGGCCACGCCCGAAGCGCAACCGGTGGCCGAAGCGCCCGCCGCGGCACCCGCCGCGCCCCGCATCGACGAAGCCGAACTGGCCCGCCGTGAGGAAGAGGCGCGCCGCCAGGCCGAGCTGATCCGCCGCCAGGAAGAAGAACTGGCCGAGAAGCGCCGCCTGCGCGAAGAAGCCGAAGCCCGCGAACGCGAGCAGGCCGAAAAGGCCGAGCGCGCAGAGCAGGCCGAGCAGGAAGCCGCACGCGCCGCCGCCGAGAAGAAGGCTGCTGACGCAGCCGCCGCCGCGCCCGCCAAGGAAGCGGCCAAGCCGGTCACTGCGCCTGTTGCAGCCGCTGCAGCCGCCGCCGAACAACAGGCCGCCGACACCAAGCTGGCTGCCCAGACAGCCGCCACGCAAGCCAAGGAAGACGCCAAGGCCAAGGCCGCTGCCGAATCGAAGGCCCGTGCCGACGAGGAAGCCGCCCGCGCCAAGGACCTGGACGAGCGCCGACGCAAGGCCCTGGCCGAAGCCGAAGCCATTCGCGCCATGATGAACGCACCGGCCCGCGTGCTGGTGCCGCACAAGGCGCCCGAGAAGCCGCAGCCCGAAAAGGCCGCGGTCAAGGGCACGCTGCACAAGCCGGCCGCGCCCGCAGCGCGTCCCGGCGCGCCGGCCGCACCGGGTGCTGCCGCAGCCCCTGGCGCCGCTGGTGCCGGCAAGGAAGTCAAGTCGGCCAAGCTCTCGTCGAGCTGGGCGGGCGATCCTGCCAAGAAGAAGGAAATCAAGACCCGCGGCGATGCCAGCGGCGGTGTCGGCCGCGGCAACTGGCGCGGAGGCCCGCGCGGCCGCCGTGGCAGCAATGACCGTGGAGGCCACGAAGAGCATGTGCAGGCCGCACCGGTGGAGGCCCGCATTCTCGAAGTGCACGTGCCCGAAACCATCACGGTGGCCGAGCTCGCGCACAAGATGGCCGTCAAGGCGCAGGAAGTCATCAAGCAACTGATGAAACTGGGCCAGATGGCGACCATCAACCAGTCGCTGGACCAGGACACGGCCATGATCCTGGTGGAGGAAATGGGCCACAACGCGGTCGTTGCCGCGCTGGACGACCCTGAAGCCTTCACCGACGAGGACGTGTCGGCGCAAACCGCCGAAGCCCTGCCGCGCGCACCGGTCGTGACCGTCATGGGCCACGTCGACCACGGCAAGACCTCGCTGCTCGACTACATCCGCCGCGCCAAGGTCGCAGCGGGCGAAGCCGGCGGCATCACGCAGCACATCGGTGCCTACCATGTGCAGACCGAACGCGGCATGGTGTCCTTCCTCGACACCCCGGGCCACGAGGCCTTCACGGCCATGCGTGCCCGCGGTGCGCAGGCCACCGACATCGTCATCCTCGTGGTGGCGGCCGACGACGGCGTCATGCCGCAGACCAAGGAAGCCATCAAGCACGCGAAGGCTGCGGGTGTGCCGATCGTGGTTGCCATCAACAAGATCGACAAGCCCGATGCCAGCCCGGACCGCGTGAAGCAGGAGCTGGTGACCGAGGAAGTCGTGCCCGAAGAGTACGGCGGCGACGTGCCGTTCGTGCCGGTGTCCGCCAAGACGGGCCAGGGCATCGACGAACTGCTCGAGCAGGTGCTGCTGCAGGCCGAAGTGCTGGAACTCAAGGCGCCGGTGGATGCCGCCGCCAAGGGCCTGGTCATCGAAGCGCAGCTCGACAAGGGCCGCGGCCCGGTCGCGACCGTGCTGGTTCAGTCCGGCACGCTCAAGACCGGCGACGTGGTGCTGGCAGGTTCGACCTATGGCCGCGTGCGCGCCATGCTCGACGAAGACGGCAAGGCCATCAAGGCCGCGGGTCCCTCGATTCCGGTCGAGATCCAGGGCCTGACCGAAGTGCCGCAGGCGGGCGACGAGTTCATGGTGATGAGCGACGAGCGCCGTGCGCGCGAAATCGCGACTTACCGTGCCGGCAAGTTCCGCAACACCAAGCTGGCGAAGGCCCAGGCCGCGAACCTGCAGAACATGTTCACCGACCTCTCGGCCGGCGAAGTGCAGACGCTGCGCATCATCATCAAGGCCGACGTACAGGGCTCGCAGGAAGCGCTGGCCCAGTCGCTGCTCAAGCTGGCGACCGAAGAGGTCAAGGTGCAGATCGTGTACGCCGGCGTGGGCGGCATCAGCGAAAGCGACATCAACCTTGCGATTGCCTCCAAGGCCATCGTGATCGGCTTCAACGTGCGTGCCGATGCTGGTGCGCGCAAGCTGGCCGAAGGCAATGGCGTGCAGCTGAACTACTACAGCATCATTTACGACGCCGTGGACGAGATCAAGGTCGCGATGTCGGGCATGCTGGCACCGGAGCGCCGCGAGGAAATCATCGGCTCGGCCGAGATCCGCACGGTGTTCGTCGCTTCGAAGATCGGTACGGTCGCAGGTTCGTACATCACCTCGGGCTCGGTCAACCGCAGTGCGCATTTCCGCCTGCTGCGCGACAACGTGGTGATCTACACCGGCGAAGTCGACTCGATCAAGCGCATGAAGGACGACGTCCGCGAAGTGCGCGAAGGCTTCGAGTGCGGTATCAAGCTCAAGAATTACAACGACATCAAAGAAGGTGATCAGTTGGAATTCTTCGAGATCAAGGAGATCGCCCGTACGCTGTAACAAGCGTTCGATGCGACCGTATCCATGCCGAAAAGAAAAGCCGCCGCCCCCAACCGCGCGTTCAAGGTTGCCGACCAGATCCAGCGGGATCTGACGGAGCTGATCGCGCGCGAGTTGAAGGACCCGCGCGTGGGCATGGTCACGATCCAGGCAGTCGAGGTCACGCCCGACTATGCGCACGCGAAGATCTACTTCAGCATGCTCACGGGGGACGTGGCCGAGACCACCGAAGCGCTCAACCAGGCCGCGGGGTTCCTCCGCAACGGCTTGTTCAAGCGCCTTCACATCCACACCGTGCCGACGCTGCACTTCCTGTTCGACCGCACCACCGAGCGTGCGGCCGACATGAATGCGCTCATTGCGCAGGCCGTCGCTTCGCGTTCGAAAGACGACTAGCGTGAGCATCGCCGGGCCGCCCCAAGGTGCGAAGGCCCCCTTGGGGGGCGGGGATTTACACGCAGTGAAAGACCGTGGGGGCAACATTCCTGCGCCACGCACAAGGGTGCAGCGGCGCCCTGTGCATGGGGTGTTGTTGCTCGACAAGCCGCTGGGACTCTCCAGCAACCAGGCCTTGCAGAAGGCCAAGTGGTTGCTGCGCGCCGAAAAAGCGGGCCACACCGGCACGCTCGATCCGCTGGCCACCGGCGTGCTGCCGCTGTGCTTTGGCGCGGCCACCAAGTTCAGCCAGCTGCACCTCGATGCCGACAAGACCTACGAGGCCACGGCACGCCTTGGCATCAAGACCTCCACCGGCGACGCCGAGGGCGAGGTGATTGTCGAGCGCCCGGTGCATGTCACCGCTGAAGACCTGGCCCGCGTCCAGGCACAGTTCACCGGCCCGATCCGCCAGGTTCCGCCGATGCACAGCGCGCTCAAGAAGGACGGCAAGGCGCTGTACGAGTACGCACGCGAAGGCATCGAGATCGAGCGGGCGCCGCGCGACGTGGTCATCCATGCCTTGAAGATCACGCAGGCTGCCGCCGAATCGGCAGGCAACGCGATCAGGATCGCGGCTTCCGTGAGCAAGGGCACCTACATCCGGACGCTGGGTGAAGACATCGGCGAGGCGCTGGGCTGTGGCGCTCACCTCACGTCTCTGCGCCGCACGGCCACCGGCGGTTTCGGCGTGGCGCAGTGCATCACGCTCGAGGCGCTCGAAGCCATGGGCGAGGAAGAGCGGCTGGCGCAATTGTTGCCTGCCGAATCCCTGGTCGAGGGCCATACGGTCGTCACGCTCGGCAGCGAAGATGCAGGGCGCTTCCTGTCCGGCCTGCGCCGGCGCGGCACCTGGCCCGATGCCGACCATGTGGCGGTGTTCGGCGAAGCGCCTCCCGCCTTTCTGGGCACGGCGCACATTGCCGCCAACGAATTGATCCCGGGGCGCTTGCTGAACCCCATCGAAATCCAGCAAATTCTTTTGAACGCACAACAGACCGAAGCGACACCATGAGTACCAAGCAAATCCGCAATATCGCCATCATTGCCCACGTCGACCATGGCAAGACCACGATGGTCGACCAGCTGCTGCGGCAGTCGGGCACCTTTGCCGAGCACGAGAAAGTGGTCGACACGGTGATGGACAACAACGCCATCGAAAAGGAACGTGGCATCACGATCCTGGCCAAGAACTGCGCCGTGACCTGGGAAGGCACGCACATCAACATCGTCGACACCCCCGGCCACGCGGACTTCGGCGGCGAAGTGGAACGCGCGCTGTCGATGGTCGACGGCGTGGTGCTGCTGATCGACGCCCAGGAAGGCCCGATGCCGCAGACGCGCTTCGTGACCAAGAAGGCGCTGGCCCTCGGCCTGAAGCCGATCCTGGTCGTGAACAAGGTCGACAAGCCGGGCGCCAACCCCGACAAGGTGGTGAACGCCGCCTTCGACCTGTTCGACAAGCTCGGTGCCACCGATGAGCAGCTCGACTTCCCCGTGGTGTACGCCTCGGGCATCAACGGCTGGTCTTCACTCGAAGAGGGTGCGCCCGGCGAGCAGTGGGGCCCCGACATGTCGGCGCTGTTCAACACCATCCTGAAGCACGTGCCGGCGCAGAAGGGCGATCCGGACGCGCCGCTGCAGCTGCAGATCTCGGCGCTCGATTTCTCGACCTTCGTCGGCCGCATCGGCGTCGGCCGCATCAGCCAGGGCACGCTCAAGCCCATGACCGACGTGCTGGTGATGGAAGGACCGGACGGCAAGTCGATCAAGGGCCGCGTCAACCAGGTGCTGACCTTCCAGGGCCTGGACCGCGTGCAGGCCACCGAAGCCGGCCCGGGCGAGATCGTGCTGATCAACGGCATTGCCGACATCGGCATCGGCGTGACCGTGACCGACCCGGCCAACCCGGCGCCGCTGCCCATGCTCAAGGTCGACGAACCGACCCTGACCATGAACTTCTGCGTCAACACCAGTCCGCTGGCCGGCCGTGAAGGCAAGTTCGTCACCAGCCGCCAGATCTGGGACCGCCTGCAGAAGGAACTGCAGCACAACGTGGCGCTGCGCGTGAACGAAACCGACGAAGAAGGCATCTTCGAGGTGATGGGCCGGGGCGAATTGCACCTGACCATCCTCTTGGAAAACATGCGCCGCGAAGGCTATGAAATGGCCGTGTCGAAGCCGCGCGTGGTGTTCCGCACGGTCAACGGCGAGAAGCACGAGCCGATCGAACTGGTGACGGCCGACATCGAAGAGCAGCACCAGGGCGGCGTGATGCAGGCACTGGGCGAGCGCAAGGGCGAGCTGGTCAACATGGAACCGGACGGCCGCGGCCGCGTGCGCCTCGAGTACCGCATTCCGGCGCGCGGCCTGATCGGCTTCACCAACGAATTCCTGAACCTGACGCGCGGCTCGGGCCTCATCAGCAACATCTTCGACAGCTACGAGCCGCACAAGGGCGAGATCGGCAGCCGCAAGAACGGCGTGCTGATTTCCATGGACGACGGTGAGATCTTCACCTACGCCCTTGGCAAGCTGGACGACCGCGGCCGCATGTTCGTCAAGGCGAACGACCCGGTGTACGAAGGCATGATCGTCGGTATCCACAGCCGCGACAACGACCTGGTGGTGAACGCCACGCGCACCAAGCAGCTGACCAACTTCCGCGTCTCGGGCAAGGAAGACGCGATCAAGGTCACGCCGCCGATCGAACTCACGCTGGAATACGGCGTGGAATTCATCGAAGACGACGAGCTGGTCGAAATCACGCCCAAGAGCGTGCGCCTGCGCAAGCGTTTCCTCAAGGAAAACGAGCGCAAGCGGGCCAGCCGCGAAATGGCGAGCTGATCGCCATCCGGCCATGCTGCTGCGCCTGACCCACGGCGGGGCCGTGTGGCTGATGGTTGCCGTGACCCTGATGTGGGCCACGGCGGGCGTCGTCACGCGGCATTTGGCGCAGGCGCACAGTTTCGAGATCACCTTCTGGCGCAGCTTCTTCACGATGCTTGCGCTGCTGGTGATCTTGCCGCTTTGGCGGAGCCGGGCGGTGTTTTCGCAGATCCGCTCGGGTGGGCGCGAGCTCTGGATCTCGGGCGTCTGCTGGACCGTGATGTTCACGGCCTTCATGGTGGCGCTCACGCTGGCTTCGACGGCCAGCGTGCTGGTCACGATGTCCCTGGGCCCATTGCTCACCGCGCTGGCCGCGCGCCTGTTCATCGGCCACCGCCTGCCCGCGCGGACCTGGGTGGCCATCGTGGTGGCCGGCCTCGGCATTGCGTGGATGTACGGTACGCAACTGATGCAGGGCGGGGCAGCGGGCGGATCGCTGCTCGGAACACTGGTGGCGCTGTGCGTGCCGCTCGCGGGTGCCACCAACTGGACGGTGGTTCAGCATGCGCGTGCCAAGGGGCATGACATCGACCTGGTTCCCGCGGTGCTGGTTGGCGCGGCGCTCAGCGCGCTGCTCACGCTGCCCTTTGCCTTGCCGTTCCAGGCCAATGCGCACGACCTCGGGCTGCTCGCGTTCCTGGGCGTTTTCCAGCTGGCCATTCCCTGCGTGCTGGCGGTGCTGTGCGCACAGGTGCTCAAGGCGCCCGAGGTGGCGCTGCTCGCGCTGCTCGAAGTGATCTTCGGCATTGCACTGGCCTGGATCGGCGCGGGCGAGGAGCCGGCTGCGAGCGTGCTGACCGGCGGCGCGCTGGTCATTGGTGCACTGGTGTTCAACGAACTGCTGGCGCTGCGCGGGCGCCGCGCCACCGTGGCCGACGACGCGCTTCCCAGCGCCCACTGAGCCGCGCCGGCAGGCGGAAAGGAAAAGGCCCCGACATCTGCCGGGGCCTTCGAGTTGAAGCGCGATCAGGAGATCACGGAATCAGGGGCGGGCCACCTTCCAGGCGCCGTTCAGGACGCCGTCGCCGGTCTTGTCACCCGGCTTGCTGTCCTTGGTCCAGTAGTAGAGCGGCCAGCCTTTGTAGGCCCACTGCCTCTTGCCGTCTTCGCGCACGATGATCGTGTAGCCGCCCATCGGCTTGGCCGTTTCGGCCACCGGCAGCGGCGGCCAGTTGGCAGCGCACTGGGCATTGCAGGCGGAGGTGCCAGCACCGGCCGTGTCGCGGGCGAAGGTGTACAGCGTCATGCCATTCGGGCCGACCAGCACGCCATCGGCGGTACGGGTGGGGGTGTCGGGGGCGCTGGCGGTCTTGTTGGACATGCCGCCGCAGCCGGCGAGCAATGCCGCCGCGAGGATCGAGGCGCTGAGCAATTTCATGCAGTTTCTCCTTCAGTTGAAAAATCGCGAAAACAAGGCAGTGGTTGCGCGACACGGCAGTTTATGCCGGCCTCACGACAAATCGCGGTAGGCGAGCGTCGCGAGTTTCAGCAAAACTTCACGCGGTAGCTTGCCGGCAACGGCATAGCCGAAGCCCTGGTCGATCCAATAGAAGCTGGGCACCGGTCCTTCGGACGCGAAACGGAAGGCTGTTTCGCGCGATGCGGCGGTGCCGGCGGCGGCCTGGCTGTCGAGGGTGCCGATGTAGAGCGTGATGCGCTCGCCGGCGCTGTCCTCGAACATGAACTGGGCGCGCGCGCCGCTTTCCCCGGGCAAGAGGCGGCCGCCGACGAGCGTGTAGCCCATGGCAGTCAGGTCGGGCACCTTGAGCGGCCTGTCGAGGCGCTTGGACAGCCATTGCACGAGGTGCTGCTGCTCGCTGGCGGCGACTTCGACCGGGTGCCTTTTCTCGGGCGCGTAGACGGCGTGCGCAATGGACGCGTCGTGCGCGAATTCGCGCATCGCAGGCGCCCTGGCCAGTTGGGGCGCAACGGCGCGGTGCATCGACCATTGGGCATTGCCGAGCCAGCCGGCGCCAAAGGCGATCAGCACGCCGGCCGCCATGCAGCCCCATCGCATCCAATGGCCTTGCCGGGCCTGGCGAGGCTGGCTGCGATCGAGCGCGCTCATCAGGGGCGCAGGCACGGGCTCGTTCAGCAGTTCGCCATGCAGCCGGCGCAGTGCGTCGCGCTGAGTGCGCCAGGCCGCCACCCGCGCCGCAAGGGCCGGATCGCGCGCCACGGCGTCCTCGACCTCGGCGCGGCGTTCCGGTGCCAACTGGGCGTCGACGAAGGCATGCAACTCGTCGTCGCTAGGGGGCGGAGCAGAGCGATTCATGATGGAGCGGCGGGTTTCACTTGAGGCGGCGCAGGCCAGGGCGATGCGGCGCCGAGGCACCGTCCATCAGCTCGTGCAGCCGGACGCGGGCGCGCGACAGGCGCGACATCACGGTGCCGGGCGGGATGCCGAGCACCTTGGCCACCTCGGCATAGGAAAGGTCTTCGAGCGTCACGAGCAGCAGCACGGCGCGCTGCTCTGCGGGCAGCTGCATCAGGCAGCGCTGCAGGTCCAGGCCCATGCCGGGGTCGCGGCCCGGATCGGCGGCGCCGTGCAGTTCCTGCGCCGCGTCCTCCAGCGGCACCACGCTGTGCGGCGGCGTGCGCCGCAGCTGGCTCGCGAAGATGTTGTGCATGACCGTGAACAGCCAGGCGCGCAGGTCGCTGCCCGCCACCCAGAGCCGCCACTTGCTGCAGGCCCGCTCGAGCGTGTCCTGCACCAGGTCGTCGGCCGCCCAGGCATTGCCCGTGAGCGCGCGCGCATAGCGGCGCAGGCCCGGGATCTGGTCGGCCAGCAGGCGGGCGTCCATGGGGAGCGGGAGCGCGCGCGGATCAGGGCTTGGCGATTTTCCAGGCACCGCCGACGCCGTCGCCGGTCTTGTCGCCCGGCTTGGTGTCCTTGGCCCAGTAGTAGAGCGGCCAGCCTTTGGCGGCCCATTGCTTCTTGCCGTCGTCGCGCGTGACGATGGTGAAGTCGCCGGACGGCTTGTCGCTGTCGGTGGCCATGAAGGGGGGCCAGTTGGCCGCGCAGCCGCCGTTGCAGGCCGACTTGCCGCTGCCGGCCGTGTCCTTGTCGAAGGTGTAGAGCGTCATGCCGTTCGGGCCGACCAGCGCACCGTCGGCGGCCTTGGGCTGGGCGAACGAGGGAAGCGCGAGCAGTCCGGCGAGCAGCGCGGCGGCAAGGCCGGCGGAAGAAGGGCGAAAAGGCGACATGGAAGACTCCTGGAAGTTGGTGGCATCGACGATCCGATGACACCGCACAAACGCCTGCAACCGGCGTTTTATTCCATGCCGCGCAAAATAAAAAGAACTAGCGGCTGCGACTCTTCATCGCGCGCTCGACCTCGCGCTTTCCTTCGCGATCCTTGATGGTGTCGCGCTTGTCGTGCTCGGCCTTGCCCTTGGCCAGCGCAATTTCGCATTTGACCTTGCCGGCCTTCCAGTGCAGGTTGAGCGGCACCAGCGTGTAGCCCTTTTGCTCGACCTTGCCGACCAGGCGGCGGATCTCTTCCTTGTGCAGCAGCAACTTCTTGGTGCGGATGGAGTCAGGGTTGACGTGGGTCGAAGCGCTCTTGAGCGGGTTGATCTGCAGGCCGACGACAAAGAGCTCGCCGTCGCGGATCACCACGTAGCCGTCGGTCAGCTGGACCTTGCCTTCGCGCAGGGACTTGACCTCCCAGCCTTCGAGCACGATACCGGCCTCGAAGCGTTCTTCGAAGAAATAGTTGTACGCGGCCTTCTTGTTGTCGGCAATGCGGGAGGAGGTATCTTGTTTCTTGGTGGCCATGGCTCGGGAAGGTGGGGGCGCATGGCTTCAATACAATCCGTCGCGCACGCTGTCCCGATTCTATGAAAACCGTCAACAAGTCCGTCCTCATCTGGTACAGCGCCGAAGAGATGTACGCGCTCGTCACCGACGTGGAGAAATATCCGCAGTTCCTGCCCTGGTGCGACAAGTCCAGGGTCATCGAGGAAGACGAGGCCGGCATGACCGCCGAAGTGGGCCTGGCCTTTGCCGGCCTTCACCAGAGTTTCACCACCCGCAACACCCATGTGCCGGGGCGCGAAGTGCACCTCAAGCTGGTCGACGGGCCGTTCTCCAATCTCGACGGCCTCTGGAAGTTCGCACCCGTGGGCGAACCCGGCGAACGCGCCTGCCGCGTCGAGCTGCACATGAGCTACGGCTTCAGCAACTTCGCGCTGCAGGCGCTGGTGGGGCCGGTGTTCGACACCGTGGCCTCCAGCCTGGTCGAAGCCTTCGTCAAGCGCGCCGAGCAGGTCTACGGCACTTCCTGATGATCGAAGTCACGCTCTGCTGCTCGCCCGCACCGCGCGAGGTGTTCGAGCAGGTGCTGCGGCTCGCGCCTCAAGCCACAGTGGACGATGCCGTGAAGGCCAGCGATCTTTCGCGGCGCTTTCCGCAGCTCGATTGGCGCGAGGCCATGACGCCCGGAATCTGGGGCAGGGAAGTCGGCTGGGACCAGCCGCTCGAGGACGGCGACCGCGTCGAACTGTGCCGGCCCTTGGCGGTCGATCCGAAGGTGGCGCGCCGCGAGCGCTTCCAGCGCCAAGGCGCGCGCGGCACCGGTCTTTTCGCGAACCGCCGCAAGGGCGGCAAGGCCGGCTACTGACCGGCGCGGGCTCTGCTTATTTGCAGTCGCTTTCGATGATCGACTGAAGGCGCTTCTGCTCGGCGGCCCGGGCTGCGTCGTCCATGATTTCGCGCTCGCCCTTCGCGTTGATCTTGGCCACGCGGATGCCGCTGTCGAACGTGGCCTTGCCCTGGCGCGCGCGGTCGCAGTTGTCGGCCTTGGCCTTGGCGTTCTTCTCTGCCTCGGCGGCCTGCTTGGCCTTTTCCTCGGCCTGCGCCTTCTTCGTCTTTTCCTCGAGCTCCTTGTCGACGCCCGCCGGCTTGGGCGCAGCCGCGGCCTTGGGTGCCGCGGCGTCGGGCGCATCGGCTTCGGCGGGCGCCGAACCGCTTCGGGGCGGCGGAGAGCCCGCGCGGCGCAGGATGTTCTTTTCCGGCACGTCTGTCGGCGGCGGCTGGTCGCTGAAGACCTTCTTGCCGCTCTTGTCGATCCATTGCCATTGCGCGCTGGCCGAGAGCGGCAGCAGGCAAACACATCCCAGTACGAGCCAATGCGCGAATTTCATGCGGGGAGTTTAGCGGCCCTTACGTTTTGCAACATGAACGGGCCGGTTTTCGTTGCCGGCGAGTTGGGATTTGGCTACGTTTTCGCCGCCTCGCCGGCCCGGCCAATGCCGGCTGAAGCCCCCGGCAGGGCGGGTAAGTACCGACGGTCGCTACAATCCGTCTTTTGGAGCTTCACCCATGCGCCTTCTCGGCAAAGCGCTCACCTTCGACGACGTGTTGTTGGTGCCAGCGTTCTCCCAGGTCCTGCCCAAGGACACCTCCCTCGCCACCCGTTTCTCCCGCAACATCACGCTGAATCTGCCGCTGGTCTCCGCCGCGATGGATACGGTGACCGAAGCACGCCTCGCGATCGCGATCGCGCAGGAAGGCGGCATCGGCATCGTGCACAAGAACTTCACCGCCGCCGAGCAGGCCGCGCAGGTGGCCAAGGTGAAGCGCTACGAATCGGGCGTGCTGCGCGATCCCGTGGTGATCACGCCCACGCACACCGTGCTGCAGGTCATGCAGCTGTCCGACGAACTCGGCATCTCGGGCTTCCCGGTGCTCGACGGCGGCAAGGTGGTGGGCATCGTCACGGGGCGCGACCTGCGCTTCGAGAACCGCTACGACGTGCCGGTGAGCGAGATCATGACGCCGCGCGACAAGCTCATCACCGTGCCCGACGGCACCACGCTGGCCGAGGCCAAGGCGCTGCTCAACAAGCACAAGCTCGAACGCCTGCTGGTCATCAACAGCGCGTGGGAGCTCAAGGGACTGATCACCGTCAAGGACATCACCAAGCAGACCAGCTTTCCCAACGCGGCGCGCGACCCCTCGGGCCGCCTGCGCGTGGGTGCAGCGGTCGGCGTGGGCGAGGGCACCGAGGAGCGTGTCGAGGCGCTGGTGAAGGCCGGCGTCGACGCCATCGTGGTCGACACCGCGCACGGCCACAGCGCCGGCGTGATCGAGCGCGTGCGCTGGGTCAAAAGAAACTATCCGCAGGTCGACGTGGTCGGCGGCAACATCGCGACCGGCGATGCGGCGCGTGCACTGGCCGACGTGGGTGCCGACGCGGTCAAGGTCGGTATCGGCCCCGGGTCGATCTGCACCACGCGCATCGTGGCCGGCGTCGGCGTGCCGCAGATCATGGCGGTCGACAACGTCGCCACCGCGCTGCAGGGCACCGGCATTCCGCTGATCGCCGATGGCGGCATCCGCTATTCGGGCGACATCGCCAAGGCCATTGCCGCGGGCGCCAGCACCGTGATGATGGGCGGCATGTTCGCGGGCACCGAAGAGGCGCCCGGCGAGATCGTGCTGTTCCAGGGCCGCAGCTACAAGAGCTACCGCGGCATGGGCTCCATCGGCGCGATGCAGCAGGGCAGCGCCGACCGCTACTTCCAGGAATCGACCACCGGCAACCCCAACGCCGACAAGCTGGTGCCCGAAGGCATCGAGGGCCGTGTGCCGTACAAGGGCTCGATGGTGTCGATCGTCTACCAGATGTCGGGCGGCTTGCGCGCGAGCATGGGCTACTGCGGTTGCGCCACCATCGAAGACATGAAGAACAAGGCCGAGTTCGTCGAGATCACCACGGCTGGCATCCGCGAGAGCCACGTGCACGACGTGCAGATCACCAAGGAAGCGCCGAACTACCGCGCCGAATAAGCGATGAGCAGGCCCAATCTGGCCAGACCTTGAAGATCAGGCTAGATTGGCATTAGAATTCAGGCCAGATTCAATTTTTCTGGCCTAAATGCAATCCATCGGCATCGCCGAAGCCAAGAACAACTTCTCTGCCCTGATCGACCTGGTCGAAAAGGGCGAGGAGGTTCGCATCACCCGCCACGGCAAGGAAGTGGTGCGCATGCTGCCGGTGCGGCGCAAGCCGGTCATCACCGACGAGCAGATCGAGCGCGAACTCGGCCAGATCGCCGCGCTGCACGCCACCATCCAGCCCGGCCACTCGGTGCGGGCACTGCTCGACGAAGGGCGCCAATCGTGACAGCCTTCGTCATGGACGCCTCCGTCACCGCCGCCTGGCTCTTGCCCGACCAGGCCAGCGAACACACCCGCAAGCTTTACGCCGCCATCCGCCGCGACGAGGTGGAGCCGCAGGCGCCCAACGCCTGGCAGTGGGAGTGCGCCAACATCCTTGCCAATGGCGTGCGCAGCGGCCGCATTCCGACGTCCGCGGTCGAAGGGCTGTGGAGCGTGCTCGACGCCATCCGCCACCGCGTCGAGCTGCACGAACTCGCACCCGCGCAGCACAAGGCGGTGCTGGCCGTGGCCATCGATGCCGGGGTATCTCTCTACGACGCGGGCTACCTCTGGCTCGCAAAGTCGCTCAATCTTCCGCTCGCCACCTTCGACGAGCAACTCATCCAGGCGGCGCCCAAGGCGGGCGTCAAGCTGTTCGACATTTCAACGCTCTGACCGTCTTCTCCATGCAACACGACAAGATCCTCATCCTCGATTTCGGCTCGCAAGTCACGCAGCTCATCGCGCGCCGCGTGCGCGAGGCGCATGTGCTCAGCGAAGTGCACCCCTGCGACGTCAGCGACGAATGGGTGCGCGAATACGCGGCCGACGGGCACCTGAAGGGCGTGATCCTTTCGGGCAGCCACGCGAGCGTGTACGAAGAGACCACCGACAAGGCCCCGCAGGCCGTGTTCGATCTGGGCGTGCCGGTGCTCGGCATCTGCTACGGCATGCAGACCATGGCGCATCAGCTCGGCGGCAAGGTCGAGGGCGGCCACAAGCGCGAGTTCGGCTTTGCGTCCGTGCGCGCGCATGGCCACACTGCCCTCTTGAAGGACATCGCCGACTTCACCACGCCCGAAGGCCACGGCATGCTCAACGTGTGGATGAGCCATGGCGACAAGGTCACCGAGCTGCCGCCCGGCTTCAAGCTCATGGCCAGCACCGAGAGCTGCCCGATCGCCGGCATGGCCGACGAGGCGCGCCGCTACTACGCGCTGCAGTTCCACCCCGAAGTGACGCACACGGTGCAGGGCAAGGCAATCCTCGAGCGCTTCGTGCTCGGCATCTGCGAGGCGAAGCCCGACTGGGTCATGCGCGACCACATCGCCGAAGCCGTCGAGAAGATCCGCGAGCAGGTGGGCGATGAGGAGGTCATCCTCGGCCTCTCGGGCGGCGTCGATTCGAGCGTGGCGGCCGCGCTCATCCACCGCGCCATCGGCGACCAGCTGACCTGCGTGTTCGTCGACCACGGCCTCTTGCGCCTGAACGAAGGCGACATGGTCATGGAGATGTTCGAGGGCAAGCTGCACGCGAAGGTGATCCGTGTCGATGCGAGCGACCTGTTCCTCGGCAAGCTCGCCGGCGTGAGCGACCCCGAAGCCAAGCGCAAGATCATCGGCGGCGAATTCGTCACGGTGTTCAAGCAGGAGGCCGCCAAGCTCAAGGCGGGCGATGGCGGCCATAAGGGTGCGACCTTTTTGGCGCAGGGCACCATCTACCCCGACGTCATCGAATCGGGCGGCGCCAAGAGCAAGAAGGCCGTCACCATCAAGAGCCACCACAACGTGGGCGGCCTGCCCGAACAGCTGGGCCTCAAGCTGCTCGAGCCGCTGCGCGACCTGTTCAAGGACGAAGTGCGCGAGCTCGGCGTGGCGCTCGGCCTGCCGCCCGAGATGGTGTACCGCCATCCGTTCCCCGGCCCGGGCCTGGGCGTGCGCATCCTCGGCGAAGTGAAGAAGGAATACGCCGACCTGCTGCGCCGCGCCGATGCGATCTTCATCGAGGAGCTGCGCAACTTCAAGGACGACGCCACCGGCAAGAGCTGGTACGACCTCACCAGCCAGGCTTTCACCGTGTTCCTGCCCGTGAAGAGCGTGGGCGTGATGGGCGACGGCCGCACCTACGATTACGTGGTCGCGCTGCGCGCCGTGCAGACCAGCGACTTCATGACCGCCGACTGGGCCGAACTGCCGTACGCGCTGCTCAAGAAGGTGTCGGGGCGCATCATCAATGAAGTGCGCGGGATCAATCGCGTGACTTACGACGTGTCGAGCAAGCCGCCGGCGACGATTGAGTGGGAGTGATAGGGAGTACTGCTGGGCAGCGGTAGTCCCGCCCCCTCAAGCAGGCGCGGCCGTCTCCAGCGCCCCGGCCAGCACCGCAGCAAGGCCGCTGCCGGCGCTGCCATCCTCGTCGAGGCGCGGGTTGTAGATGGTGACCTCCATGCCGATCGCCTTTCCGCTCGCGAGGATGAGCCGGAGCGTCGTCGACAGTTCGTCCCATGACAGCCCGCCTGGTACGCGGAAATCGACCGCCGGCATGACGGCATCGTCGAGGCAATCGGCGTCCAGATGGATGAAGAAGCCGTCGAGCTCGGCCCGCGCCAGGTGGTCGATGGCCGCACGAGTTGCGGCTTCGACACCCAGGCGCCGGATGGTGGGGAGATCGCAGGCCATGAGCCCCGCCGGCAAAGGCTGGCTGCCGAATTGGACCTGGTCTTCGTGGTCGCGGAATGCGAAGGCGACGGTGTCCTCGGGCCGCACCAGCGGACGGCGGCCCTCCAGATCGGTCAGCAGCGCCGGCCCGTGGCCGGTGACGAGGGCCAGGTCCATGGACGCGCCTTCGCCGTTGGGCTCGGCTTCGGGCTGGAAGAAATCGGCGTTGCCGTCGATGAAGAACAGGCCATAGCGGCCGCGCCGGCGCAGCGCGAGCATCGAGCCCAGCACGATCGTGCAGTCGCCGCCCAGCACGATCGGGAATTCGCCCGCGTCCAGCACCTGCTCCACGGCATCGGCGAGCATGGGCGACCACGACGCGATCGCGCCGGCGTTCAGCACCAGGGTGGCTGGATCGGGCTTCGGGTCTTTCGGCGGAACGGCCAGTCGCCCGGCACGGCGCGCATGGATGCGGTCTGCGAGGCCCAGCTCCAGCAAGCGGTCGGGCAGGCGCTCCACGCCGTCGGTCGACAGGCCGAGCGTGGAGGGCGCTTCAAGAATGGCATAGGGTCGGGTCGGCATCAGGTGCTCCAGATATCGCGGGTTCTTTCATCGATGGCTTCGTAGTTCATGAGATGCATCGGTGTCACTTGGCGAAGACATGGGGCTCATGTTCCGCCTCCCGTCGATCACGACCAAGCCTTGACCATGTGGGCGTTGGGGACTGCTGACCGAGCGGCATCCGCTCGAATCCCGGCACGTCAAGACTCGATGGCGCGCGCCTCGGCCAGATACCGGTCGTTGTCGAACATGTCGGGCCGATCTTCCGCGAAGCGCCACATCTGCCTCTTGGTGTGCAGCAGATTGCCGAGGTACACATGCAATGCGCCCGAGCGCGCCGTGCCCGGATTCGCGACCGCGTGCACGGTATCGGGAGGCAGGTGAACCACCTCGGGTGCGATGGCTTCGCGCCGTTCCGGAACCTGCAGCCGGCCGTCGGACAGCGGGTAGATGAAGTTCGTCTCTTTGCCCCGATAGATGCCGATGAGGGCGTCCATCAGATGGTTGTGAGGCGGGTACTGCAGACCCGGTGTGAGGGTGATGTGATAGATCGTCAGCGTGTCGTTCGCGCACAGCAGGACTTCATCGTCGCTTGCCTCGTGGATCAGCTCACCGAGCGCGTGGAAGCGGGCGGTGATGTCGCGCAGCACCGCGGCGACGCGATCGAGGCGATCGGCCTTTGCGGCGGCGTCGACGATCTCGTCGATCGCGGTTTGAAGGGTCGAACTGATGGGAAAGGGCGAAGTCATCTTGAATCGGCGGAACTGGGGCAGGATAGATCAGGTACGCAGGGCCAGTCCACGACCGGCCGCAGGCAGCGGTGCCGCGTTGTGGAGTGGACCCTATCGACTGAACCACTGGGGAAAGATGAACTGACGCTGGCTGGGGCGAATGCGGCGTCAGGTGTCCGGTGCACCGGCGCCGCGTTCGCGCATCCAGCGCCAAAGCGTCGAGCGGCTCACGCCGAGTTGCCGGGCCGCGGCCTGGCGGTTGCCGCCCTGCGCCTGCAGCGCCGCGGCCACGCGTGCAGCGCTCAGCCCAGTGTGGTCGGCTACCTCGCTTGCGGTGGCATCGGCGAAAAGCTCCGGCAGATCGTGCCGCAGTTCGTCGTAGCGGACGTCTTCGATGCGGTCGAACTGCATGAGGAACACCGCGATGCGCTCGCCGAGGTTTTCCAGCTCGCGGATGTTGCCGGGCCAGTCGTAAGCGCGCAGACGCGGCAGCAGTGGGGCCAGCGCGCGCGCTGGGTCCAGGCGCGTGCCCAGGCGCTGCAGGCAGCGGCCGACCTGTGCTTCGGCCAGCGGTGCGATGTCTTCGCGCCGCTCGCGCAAGGGCGGCAGCGGCAGGCGCAGCGTGTTGAGGCGGTAGAACAGGTCTTGCCGGAAGCGGCGTTCGGCAATCATGTCGTTCAGCGGCTGGTGCGTGGCGGCGATCACGCGCACATCGACCGGGATGGCGGCCGTCGCGCCGAGCCGCGTGATCTCGCGCTCCTGCAGCACGCGCAGCAGGCGCGTTTGCAGTTGCAGCGGCATGTCGCCGATCTCGTCGAGGAAGAGGGTGCCCGTGTGCGCCGCCTCGAAGAGGCCGCGTTTGCCGCCGCGGCGTGAGCCGGTAAAGGCGCCTTCCTCGTAGCCGAACAGCTCGCTTTCCAGCAGCGCTTCCGGAAAAGCGGCGCAGTTGACGGCGACGAAGGGGCGCCCCGCGCGCACGCTCTCGTTGTGGATGGACTGCGCGAACAGCTCCTTGCCGACACCGCTCTCGCCGGCGATCAGCACCGTGAGGTCGGTGCGCGCAAAGCGCCGGGCGGTCTGCACGGCACGCATGAAGGCCGGGCTCTGGCCGATGAGGTTGGCGAAGCGGTGGCGCGCCGCGCTCTGGCGCCGGCCCTGCTGGATGCGCAGGCTGGTGTCGGCTTCCTGGATGGCGCGAGCGTCGTAGAGCGTGAGGGCAGCGCCGACGATCTCGCCGTGCTCGCGAATAGGCGTGCGGTTGACCACCCAGTCGCGCTGCGCGAAGCGCTGCACCACGGCGCGCTCGACCTGGCCGCTGTCGAGCGTGGGCTGCAGCGACAACTCGGGTTCGATCATCTCCAGCGACTGGCCGATGAGCCGCGCGTGCGGCGGGCCGAGCAGCTGCTGCATCGGTGGGTTGACCGCGATCACGCGGTTGTCGCGGTTCACCGCCAGCACGGCCTCCTGCAAGTTGTGCAGCACGCCGTTGAGCTGCTCGTAGCGGCCGGCTTCGAGCCGCGCGACGCGTGCGAGTTCGAGTGCGTCTTCGAAGCCCTTGCGCAAGCTGCCCAGCGAGTAGGCGAGCAGCCCGTGCAGGCCAGCCTGCTCAGCGAGCTCGACGACCAGGCTGGAGCCGACGATCACCTCGAAGCCCTCGCGCCGCAGCCGCTCGAAGCGCTGGCGTGCGTCGTCGGGCGTCTGGTAGGCGTGCTGCACCACCTCGATGTTGAGCAGGTCCTTCACCTCGTCGAGTTCGGGGATGGTCTGGCCGTACATGACCACGCCGACGCGGCTGGACATGCGCCGCGCCTTGATGAGCGCCTGCAGCAGGTCGAAGCCGCTCAGCTGGATGGTGGCGACCGGCGCCTGCAGGCCGGCGCGCAGGATGCTCGCGTTCGACCCAGCGCTCACAAAGGCATCGACCAGGCCGCGCTCCAGCCGGTCGCGCGCGATGGCGAGCGCGTCGCCGAAGGTGCCGTCGACCACCTCGATCTCGGCGCGGCCGGTGTATTCCGCCACCACTGGCATCGCGAATTCGCGGATCTGCCGGTAGCTCATGAAACACAGGCGCGGCAGCTCGCCGCTGCGCACGGGAGCCGGGAACAGGGCAGGCGAGGGGCGGTCGTTGAGCATGTCGCATTGAAACATAAAGATGTTTCATTCATGTCTCAGTGCAACGCAACGGGTCGATTGGAAGAGCATCAATCCCTTGTAAATCAAGCACTTGAGCGCGTCCTTCGAGTTGGCACGGCCCCTGCGATAGCTGGGCATTCGCCAACCTTTCGGAGACATTGAACGTGGCACTCGAACACATCACCGTGCTGGACCTGACGCACATGCTGTCCGGCCCCTACGGGACCATGCTGCTGGCCGACCTCGGTGCGCGCACCATCAAGGTCGAGCCGCCCGGCAGCGGCGAAGGCACGCGCCGCCTGCTGGAGAACGACCCGCACTACTCGCGCGACGGCATGGGGGCGTACTACCTCACGCTCAACCGCAACAAGGAGAGCGTGTGCGTCGACCTCAAGACGCCGGCCGGCAAGGCGGTGTTTCTCGACCTCGTGCGCAAGGCTGACGTGGTGTTCGACAACTTCAGCGTCGGCGTGACCGGGCGGCTGGGCATCGACTACGCCTCGCTTGCCAAGGTGAACCGGCGCATCGTCACCTGCTCGGTTACCGGCTTCGGCCAGACCGGCCCGCAGACACAGCGCCCGGCCTTCGACCAGGTGGTGCAGGCGATGGGGGGCGGCATGTCGATCACCGGCACGCCAGAGACGGGTCCGACGCGCAGCGGCATCCCGATCGGTGACCTCGGCGGTGGCATGTTCGGCGCAATGGGCGTGCTGGCTGCATTGGTGGAGCGCGACCGGACCGGCGTGGGTCAGCATGTCGACATTTCGATGCTCGACGCGCAGATCTCGCTGCTCAACTACATGGCGACGATGCATCTGCTGTCGGGCCACGTGCCCGAAGGCATCGGCAACGGGCACTTCGTGCATGTGCCGTACAACAGCTACCCCACAGCCGACGGCCACGTGATCATCGCGTGCATCGGCGACCCGTTCTTCGAGCGCTTCGTCGAGTTCATCGACCTGCCGACGCTGCGCAAGCCCGAGTACCGCCAGCAGCCGGTGCGCTTCGCGGCCAAGGCCGAAATCGACGCGGTGGTCGGCGAAGCGATGCGCAAGCAACCGACTGCCTATTGGCTCGAGCGCCTGCGCGAGGCGCGCATTCCGTGCGGCCCGGTCAACAACTTCGAGCAGGCACTCAACGATGCACAGGTGCTGGCGCGCGACATGGTGGTCGAGGTGCCGCTGAAGACCGGCGAACGCGTGCGCATGCCGGGCAACCCGATCAAGCTGTCGGCAGCCGACAAGGGCCGGGGGTTCACCTGCCCGCCGGCGCTCGGCGAAGACACGCGCAAGGTGCTCGGCGACCTCGTCGGCTACGCACCCGACAAGCTCGAAGCACTGCGCGCCGAAGGGGCGATTGCATGAGCGCGAAGGAAGCGATTCACATCACCGACGTCGCACCGCGCGACGGCTTGCAGAACCAGGCGGTCCACGTCGGCACCGCGGGCAAGCTGCGGCTGGTCGAACTGCTGGTCGAGGCCGGCCTGCGCAGCATCGAGGCGACCAGTTTTGTCTCGCCGAAGGCCGTGCCGCAGATGGCCGACGCAGGTGAACTGCTGCCGCAGGTGCAGGCGCGCTTCGCGGCGCTGCGCACCTCGGTGCTGGTGCCCAACCTCAAGGGGCTGGAGCGTGCGCACGCAGCCGGCGCGAAGGAGATCGCAGTCGTGCTCTCGGCCACCGAGACCATGAACCGCAAGAACATCAACATGGGCCTGGACCAGGCGACCGAGGTGAGCGAGCAGACCCTGGCCGCCGCGCGCGCGCTGGGCCTGCGCACGCGCGCCTACGTGGCCGTGGCCTTCGACTGCCCCTTCGAGGGCGAGACGCCGCTCGAAGAGGTGCTGCGCCTGTCGGCCCGCATGCACGCAGCCGCGGCCGACGAGATCGTCATCGCCGACACCATCGGCGCGGCCTCGCCGGGTCAGGTGAAGGAGCGCTTTGCGGCGCTGCGCGGCGTGGTGCCGATCGAGCGCCTTGCGGTGCACCTGCACGACACGCGCGGCATGGGCGTAGCCAATGCATGGGCGGCGCTCGAAGCTGGCGTGCGCCGCTTCGATGCGAGCGTCGGCGGCATCGGCGGCTGCCCGTTTGCGCCCGGCGCCGCCGGCAACGTCGCGACGGAAGACCTCGTGCTCATGGCCGAGCGCAGCGGCTTCGCCACCGGCATCTCGCTCGCCGGCCTGCTGGCGGCGGTCGACTTCGCGCAGGACGCACTGCGCAGGCCGCTCGGCGGCCGCGCCATCACCTGGCTGCGCCGCCAGCGTGACAAGGACACACAAGACAACACCAGGAGACTTGCATGAACCCGACCTTCCACCTTCATCCCAACCGCCGCCAGATGCTCGCCGGCCTCGCCTCGCTCGCGGCCGCCGGCACGGCCGGCAGCGCCTTCGCGCAAGGCGCCAAGTACCCGAGCAGGGCCGTCACGCTCGTGGTGCCGTATTCCGCCGGTGGCGGCACCGACATCGTGGGCCGCTTGATGGCGCAGCGCCTGTCGGAGCTGTGGGGCCAGTCGGTGGTGGTGGACAACCGCACCGGCGCCAACGGCGTGATCGGCTCGAGCACCGTGGCGCGCGCGGCGCCCGATGGCCACACGCTGCTGCTGGTGGTGGGCTCGCACGCGGTCAACCCGGTGCTGATGAAATCGCTGCCTTACGACACCGACAAGGCCTTCACGCCCATCACCAACATCGCGAACTCGCCGTCGGTGCTGGTGGTGCAGGCCAACGGCCCCTACAAGACGCTGGCCGACCTGCTGGCCGCGGCACGCAAGGACGAACTGGGCTGCGGCTACTCGGAAGGGCAGACGCGCCTGACCAGCGAACTGATCCGCCAGGTCGGCAACCTCAAGCTGACCGGCGTGCCCTACAAGGGCGGCGCGCCGATCATGGTCGACATCATCGGCGGGCACCTGCCGATGGGCGTGACCAGCGTGCTGACTGCGCTGCCGCACGTGCGCTCGGGCGCGCTGCGCGTGGTGGGTGTCGCGGCCGATCGCCGCATGCCGCTGTTCCCCGATGCGATGACCTTCACGGAGGCGGGCTTGAACGGTGTCGAGTCGCTGAGCTGGTATGGCCTGTTCGGCCCGGCCGGCCTGCCGGCGCCGATCGTGGCGCAGATCAACCAGGACCTGAAGAAGGTCACGGCCGACCCCGCCGTGCAAAAGCAGATGCATGACCAGGGCGCCGACATCACGCTCACGCCACCAGCCGAGTTCCGCACTTTCCTGGCGAGCGAGACGAAGAAGTGGTCGCTCGTCGCGCAGCGCGGCGGCATCACGGCGGAGTAAGCGGGTATGGCGAACCCCATCCTCCGGCAGAAGCTCGACCGCGGCGAATTCATCGTCGCACCCGGCCTGCACGACATGATCGCCGCCACGGTGGCGAACAAGGTCGGCTTCGACATCGTCTACGGTACGGGCTACTGGCTCACGGCCTCCAGCCTGGGCCTGCCCGACGCGGGCATCGCCACTTACACGCAGATGCTCGACCGCATGGCGACGCTGGTGCGCACGAGCAAGGGTGCCGTCATCGCCGATGCCGACACCGGCTACGGCGGGCTGCTGAACGTGCACCACACGGTGCGCGGCTACGAGGCGGCCGGTGTCACGGCCATCCAGCTCGAAGATCAGGAGTTTCCGAAGAAGTGCGGCCACACGCCCAACAAGCGCTGCGTGCCCATGCAGGACATGGTCGAGAAGATCAAGGTGGCTGCCGAGGCGCGCGAGGACAAGGACAACTTCCTCATCATCGCCCGCACCGATGCGCGTGCATCGCTCGGTGTCGACGAGGCGATGCGCCGCCTGGAGGCGTATGCCGGGGCCGGTGCCGACATCCTGTTCTTCGAGGCGCCGCAGTCCGAAGAAGAGATGCGCAAGGCCTGCGCCGCATTCGACAAGCCGATGCTGGCCAACATGGCCGATGGCGGCACGTCGCCGATCCTGCCTGCGAAGGTGTTGGAGGAGATCGGCTTTGCGCTGGCCATCTACCCCTCGCTCACCAGCCTGTCGGCCGCTGCCGCGATGGAGCGCGCGTTGAGCAACCTCAAGGACAGCGGCGTCAGCCAGACGCCCGAGGTGCCGCTGTTCGACTTCAACGAGTTCTGCGGCCTCATCGGCTTTCAGGAAGTGTGGGATTTCGACAAGCGCTGGGCACGCTGAAGATTCAATCAACAAAAGAACGGAGACAAGACCCCATGACGAACACCCACAACCTCCCGCGCCGCTGCCGGCGCCGCTTGCTGACGATGGCAATGGTCGCCGCCAGTGCGCTTGCCATCGCAGCAACGCCGGCGCACGCGCAACAGGACTACCCGAACAAACCGATTCGCCTCATCGTGCCTTTCACACCCGGCGGCGTGACGGACACCGGCGCGCGCGTCGTGGCCGAGCGCCTTGGCGCCCGGCTGGGCCAGCAGGTGGTGGTCGACAACCGGCCCGGCGCCTCCGGCAACATCGGCACACAGCTGGTCGCGGCCGCGCCGCCCGACGGCTACACGCTGGTGTTGGGCTTCGACGGCACGCTGGTCATCAACCCGCACGTGTTCGCGAAAGTCCCGTTCGACACAGTGAAAGACTTCGTGCCCGTCAGCAAGATCGGCGACGCGGTCCTCGTCATCGTCACGCACCCCTCCGTGCCCGCGAAGACCTTGCCCGAGCTGATCGCGTATTCCAAGAGCAACCCGGGCGGCCTGTCTTACGGCAGCTCTGGCACGGGTGGCACGCCCCACGTCGCCGCTGAAATGCTCAAGGTGAAGACCGGCGCCAACTTCGTCCACGTGCCCTACAAGGGCGGCGGCCAGGCCATGACCGACGTGGTCGGCGGCCAGCTGCCGATGCTCTACACCGCCGTGGCCGGCGCGCTGCCCTTCATCGAGAGAGGGCAGGTGCGCGCCATCGCGATTTCGAGCGGGCAACGATTGCCATCGCTTCCCAACGTGCCCACCGTCGGCGAAACCGTGTCGGGCTTCGAAGCGAGTTCGTGGATCGGCATCCTCGCGCCCGCCAAGACACCCACGCCCATCATCGACCGCATTCAGCGCGAGTTGCATGCCGTGGTGAACGAGCCTGCGGTCAAGGAGCGCCTGGCCAAGCTCGGCATCACGTCGGTGGGCAATACGTCGGCTGAGTTCGGGCAACAGATTCAGGCGGATTTGAAGAAGTACGCGGATGTAGTGAAGGCGGCGGGAATCAAGATTGATTGAGGCGCGAGATGGCGGCTCTGGCCGTCTTGCTGTCGCACACCGGTCCGGCAGTCCTCATGGGCGCAGCATCGGCGGCTCCAACGCTCAGGGTGCGAGGCCCGCCGATTTCACGATGAGCGCATATTTGCTGACTTCCGCTGCCGTGTAGCTGGCGAACTGCGCGGCGTTGCGGGTATCCGGCTCTGTGCCGATTTCCCTCAAGCGCTGCACCATGGCGGGAGCCTGGAGGACATCGGCCATTGCCTCGGACAGCTGCCTGAGTACAGGCTGCGGGACCTTGGCGGGTGCAAACAGGCCGAACCAGGCGCTGACTTCGAAGTCCGGCAAGCCACTCTCCGCCATCGTGGGCACGTCGGGAAGCAACGGACTGCGACGCAGACTTGTCACGGCCAGCGCCTTGACCTTCTGCGCCTTGAGGTTGGGAAGGGCTGTGGTCTGAAGGTCGAACATCACGGGCACATGCCCGGCCAGCACGTCCGCAAGCGCAGGCGCACTGCCGCGATACGGCACGTGCAGCAGCTGGATCTGCGCGGCGTTCGCGAGCATCTCGCCCGCCAGGTGGTTGGAGGTTCCCGGCCCGGCCGAGGCAAAGCCGATCTTGCCGGGGCTGCTCCTGCCAGCGGCGATCAGCTCCGGCACATTGCTGTAGGGCGCGGCGGGATGGGCCACCAGCACGAAGGGGATCGATGCCAGCGCGCTGACGACCGCAAAGCCCTTGATCGGGTCGTAGCCCACCTTGCTCATGGCCGGATTGATCGCCTGGGAACTGACGGTGCCCATGAGCAGGGTGTAGCCGTCGGGCTTGGCATCTGCGACGAAACGTGCGCCGATGGCGGTGCCGGCACCGGCCTTGTTCTCCACGATCACAGGCTGCCCAAGGCGTGTTGCCAGCTGTTCGCCGACGGTGCGCGCCAGGATGTCGGCCGAACCCCCCGGCGGATAGGGAACGACGAGCGTGATCGCGCGGGCAGGGTAGGTCTGTGCGAATGACGGCACAGCGAAGATGACTGCGGCCAGCAGCACCGGGGTGGCGAACAGCTTCATGAATTTCATCGTGGGCTCCAGTTGGCAGATGCGGGCGACGCCGGCGGCGCTCCCGGCGCCTTTGCCGACATGATGCGAACGGCCCGTCATAACGTCCAATACGGACTGCGTACCGAATCCATACATGAATCGAATCACCATGGTCCGGCCGGAACGCCGGGATTCAGGCGCTGCGCGCGTGCGAGACGACCTTGCTCGCCACCGACAGGAAAGAATGGATCACAGGGTTGTCGTTGGTGCGGCTGTAGGCGAACGCCAATTGGTAGGTCGGCGGCGCGCGCGTTTCGGCCACGTCGAGAAAGGTCACGTCTTTCATGGCCAGCATGCGCATGGAGGCCGGCACCAGGGCGATGCCCAGGCCGCCGGCGACCAGTGTCAGCACGGCCTGCATCTGGGAGGCTTCCTGGACGACCCTTGGCGAGAAGCCCGCGGCCTTGCAGGCACTGAGAAGCGCCGCCACGAAACCCGCGCCCTCGGCCGCTGGAAAGGCTATGAAGGGCTCTGCCGCCAGGGCCTTGATCTTCACGGAGCGCTGTTTTGCCAGGGCATGGCTGCGAGGCACGGCAATCACGAAACCCTGCGCCTGAAGATCGACAAAGGCAAGGTCCGGCACGTCCTGCAGCGGGCCGACCACCAGGGCCAGGTCGACCTCGGCGCGCCGCAGGGCCTCCACCTGCCGGGTGGTCGTATCCGCGGTCACCTGCAGGTGGACCGTCGGGTAGTCGCGTTGAAACCGCTTGAAGATGTCCGGAAGAAGGTCGAGCGCGGCGCTTGGCACGAAGGACAGGCTGAGCGAGCCTTCGGCGCCCTGGGCGGCACGCCGGGCGCGCTCCGTGGCCGCATGGGCCTGTGTCAGCAGGCGGTGCGCATCCCTCAGGAACACCTTGCCTGCCGGCGTAAGGCGCACATGGTGCCGGCTGCGGTCTATCAGCAGCGTGCCCACCTGCAGCTCCAGGTTGCGTATGGCCACGCTCAGTGGCGGCTGAGACATGTGCAGCTTCTCCGCCGCACGGCCGAAGTTGAGCTCCTCCGCCACCACCACGAACTGACGCAATTGCCTGAACTCGATCATCTGGACAGCCTTGTGAAAGTTGACTGGATATACACAGTTCGGATCACGACTCCATTTAAACAGTATTGGATGTATCAAGAGCACGCGCCTAGCATGAACGGCATCCCCCCATCGCCGAATGAAGGAACCACGCCCATGCAGCCGTCCCTGCTCGAAGAAATTCCCGCCGTTCCCAACCCCTATCCGGTCGTGTCGAAGATCGAGTACCCGGAGGTCTGGCGCCTCTGCACCCAGGCACGCGACCTGGCCTGGAACCCGATTGCAGACATCGACTATTCGGACCTCCAGCAGGCCGATCTGCCGCCGGAAGTGCGCAAGGCCGGCGCCGAATGGTGGAGCCTGCGTGCCTGGATGGAGCACGGCGCCACCCCCTATGGCGCAGAGCGCCTGCGCGACGCGATCTTTCAACACCAGCCGTTCGAGGTGAAGCAGCACATCACCAACTTCATCGCCGAGGAGTTCCGCCATCACGAGGCCAGCTTCCGCATCGCCGACGCCCTTGCCGAATACGAGCCCATGCCGCGATCGGACTACTTCAAGGACATCATCCCGCGCTTCCACGACGAGTCGGACGAGAAGGCCATGAGCTTCTTCGCCGGCCTCTCGGTCAACACGCTGTTCGAGCAGCTGTCCGGCGACCTGCTGCAGGCGCGCTACGAGAACGCCCGGTTCGACTCGATCCGCGAGGTCTGCCGGCTGATCCTGCGCGACGAGGCCCGCCACATACAGTTCGGCCGCATCATCATGCGGCGCTTCTTCAGCGAGTTGCCCTCCGACGAAAAACGCCTCATCGGCCTGAAGGTCGCGAAGAAGCTGCGCGGCAGCCTGCTCAACGGCGTCTATGCTGTCGTCAACCTGCCGGACGCCGAGCGAGCGCGCTCCGGCCGCAACCGGGCGCTGGCGGCCGACCACGGCCTTGGCGCGACGCATCCCGATGAAGAGATCGGCATCATCCGCATGGGCGTGAACAAGATTCGCGAGGACATCGGCGTGTACGGCGTCGAGATCCCGGCCATCCCGGAAATCGACAGCGCCGTGCACTGAGACCGCCATGCATCAACGCATCGTTCCCGACACCGTCGCAGCGCCTGCGGGTGCCTACAGCCACGGCATCACCACCCAAGGCCCGGGTATCTGCCTGCACGTGGCGGGCCAGATCGGCGTGACTCCGGAAGGCCGTCTGCTGGAAGGCTTCGAGGCCCAGGCCGACCAGGCCTGGAAGAATCTGGTGGCGGTGCTGCAGGCGGCCGGCATGGACGCATCGCACCTGGTCAAGGTGACGACCTACCTCACCCGTGCCGCGGACCTGCCCCGGCTCAATGCGATCCGCAGCGTGTACCTTGGATCGGCGCGGCCGGCCTCGACCCTGGTGGTGGTCGCGGCGCTGGCGCACCCGGACTGGTGTTTCGAGGTCGAGGCCACAGCCTTCCGGCAGGACTGACCGGCCATGCGCGCGATCCCTCGGCCCGGCGCAATGGACGAGCTGCTGCGCGAGGTCGGCCCGGTGTGGCAGCAGGACATCCGCAGCGCGGGCGACCGGGTCAAGGCCGCCTACCTGCCTGTGCTGATGGCGGCACCGTGCGACGGCGTCGCCGTCACGCGTGAACTTTCCTACGGATCTCATCCGCGCCAGCTGCTGGACGTCTATCGTCCGGCAGTTGCGCGTGACGCGCCTGTGGTGGTCTTCGTGCACGGCGGCGCTTTCGTGCGTGGTGCCAAGGACATCAACGAGGCCATGTACGCCAACGTGCTGACCTGGTTCGCCCGCCAGGGTTGCGTGGGCGTCAATGTCGAGTACAGGCTGGCACCGGAGGCGCCGCATCCGCAAGGTGCCCTGGACGTCGCCGCGGCCTGCGCCTGGGTGTCCGGGCACATCCACGGCTTTGGGGGCGATCCGCGCGGCATCTGCCTGATCGGCCATTCCGCCGGAGGCACCCACGCGGCGACCTTTGCCTGCGATCCGGTGCTCGCCCACCTGCGGCGCGACGTGTGCTGCCTGGTGCTGGTGTCCGCGCGGCTACGCGCCGACACCTTGCCGGAAAACCCCAACGCGGCCGGCGTGCGGGCGTATTTCGGCGACGACGCAAGCCTCTATCCGGCCCTGGCGCCTATCGCGCATGCGGCGCACCTCGCAATGCCCGTGTTCGTCGTCAATGCGCAATACGAGAACCCGCTGCTCGACGTCTATGCGACCGAATTCGCCTATCGCGTGGCGGAGGCGCGTCGTATCGCGCCGCGCCACATGACGGTCGCGGACCACAACCACGTTTCCGTCATGGCGCACTTCAACAGCGGGGAGCAACTGCTGGGCGAGCAGATCCTCGACTTCTTCGCGGCCTCCTGCCGCCGGTAGGGCAGGCGCCAGACCGACTCAGTCTTCAACACACGGCAGACTCGCGCCTGCCGCATGGTCGATGACGTAGAGCCACGAGCCATCCGCCTGTCGGCGCACGACCTCGGCCGAACTTCCGGCGAGGATTGTCTTTCCCGTCGGCGAGGCCAGGCTGTAGTCGGCCCGCAGTAGCGCAAGGCCGTCCACTTCCACGCAGAAGTTGTTGCGGGACACCATGACGCCCGAAATCTCCAGCAGCTTGCCGAGCTCGGCGGCGATGGCGGGCTTTCCCCTGCAGGTCCGAGTCGAGGGATCGGTGCGCAAGGCTGCATCCGGTTCGTACAGAGACAGCAGGTTGTCGATGCTGCGGCTGTTGAATGCCTGGGCAAAAGCTTCGTTCATTGCGGCGGGGGTCGTGACCTTGAACATGACGGATGAACTCTCTCTGAAATACGATGGAGCTCATCACAACATGCGGATCCGGCACTCACCAAATGGATAGGACTGCAGAGAATCCGGCAGCTCCGGCCGGCATCGACACGCCGATGCCCAAGCATGCCAGCGAGTGCCCCGTCGAAGAATGGCTGGCCTTCCTGGGGCACCGCTGGAACGCGCTGATTCTTTGGCATCTGCAAACCGGTCCCAAGCGTCATGGCGAACTGGTCGAGTGCCTGGCCGGAATCACGCCCAAGGTGTTGACCGAACGCCTGGATGGCCTGGAGCAACGAGGCCTGGTTTCGCGGGAGCTCCTGGCGAGTTTTCCCCGCGGGGTTCTCTATACGCTGTCGGCGCGCGGGCGGTCGCTGGTCTTGGTGCTGGATCGGTTGGAAATGTGGGCAAAAACTGGCCGATCGGGCTGACCCGAGGTGCGCCCGCCACAGTTTGAGCCTCAGTCCGTCAGGTACCGCCAGATCAGAGCCATCCCCGAACACAGCACGATCACACTGACGATGCGCAGGAATTGCCCACGCGACAGTGCCAGCGTGATGCGCCGCCCAAGGGCCGTGCCGACAAGCATCGCGGGCGCCAGCGCCACGACCAGCACGAATATTTCCCGGTTGGCGTAGACGCCTGCAAGCAGGAAGAGCACCGCGCGCGTCAGCGTGGAAAGGCCGATCAATGTGGATTGCGTCACCCGGATGCGTTCATTGGCCTCGAGACGTCCGGCCAGATAGATGGCGTAGATGAAGCCGCCGCTGCCGAACAGCGCGGAGAAAACGCCGCCCACCAATCCGAATGGCAGCGCTGCGCGCGATGTGAACTTTGCGCCCGATTTGAAGCCGCTGAGCGAATACAAGGCGTAGCCCACGGCGAAGACGCCCAGCGCCAACAGCAAGGTCTCTGCCCGGCCCAGCAGAAGGATGGCGGCGCCGCACAGGCTGCCCAGTGCCATCGCCGGCACGATGCGCCGCAATTCCGCCGTGTCGGCCGACTTGCCGTCGCGTGCCACGTTGACGCCCGCTGCCGCGAAATCCAGCAGTGCCAGCAGCGGCACGATGGTGGCCACCGGGACGAAGTGCGCCAGCACAGGACCGGCCACCAGCGCGGTGCCGAAGCCCGCGAGGCCGAAGATCACATAGGCGATGGCTACGCCAAGACACACGACCAAAAGCTGAAGCGGGGGCAGCGGCAGGCTGGCATGAACGAAAGCAACGAGGGCATCCACGGGGCATCGGGAAGAGTTGATCGGCCCGGCCAATCTATCGACCCGCGCCCGAAACGGCCAATAGAGAATGCGGCGTGCGCTTATCTCGAAATCAGCTGGATCCGCCGGCCTTGGTGCCCAGTGATGCCTGCAGTGCATCGGCGAAGCGCTGCACCAGCGCCGGTGCGTCGCGCCGCCATAACGCCAGCACGCCGGTCGTGCAATCGCCGCCTTCGAGCGGCAGAAGACATACGCCTTCCGGCGCCAGCCGCGCCATGGATTCGGGCACGACCGCGATCCCGAAGCCACCCTGCACCAGCGCGAGTTGCGCCCACTTGCGCGAGCGCACCGAGGCAGGCAGAGGTTGGAAGCCCTGCACCCGGCACAACTCGGCCACCCGGTGGCTCAGGCCACCGCGCTCGAGGTGCGGCATGGCAACGAAGCGCTCATGGCGAAGTGCGGCCAGGGGCACGCTGGCTCGGGCAGCCAGCGCGTGGCCGGTGGGCACCGCGGCCACCAGCGGCTCCTCGTACAGAGGCACGTAGTGCACGTCGCCAAAGCGCCGCAGGATGGGGGCGCGCGCAAGTCCCACGTCGGCGCGGCCCTCGTGGATGTCCAGCGCCTGGTGTTCCGAGGCAGCCTGCGAGACCTCGATCGACACACCGGGATGTTGTTCCGAATGCTGCCGCACCAGCGCAAGGATGGGGGCGTTCAAGGGAACGGAACTCGAATGCAACAGTTGCAGCGTGCCTTCGGTGCCGCGCTGAGCGTGGCTCGCGCGGGCCGCCGCGTCCTCCAGCGCAGCCAGGATGCGGCGCGCATCGGCGTACAGCGACCGGCCTGCCGCCGTCATCTCCAGGTGGCGCGTGTCGCGCTCCAGCAGGGTTGCCTGAAGTTCCCGTTCCATCTCGCGCACCTGCCGGCTCAGGGCCGATTGGGCGATGAACAAGCGCTCGGCCGCCAAGCTGAAGCTTCCGGCGTCGACGATCTCCACGAAATAGCGCAACTGCCGGGGGGTGAGCATGGTGACTTTCTCTCGACTTTGCAATCAGCCTTCAAGCATTCGCCAGTTCGGCCAGATGGCTTGAAAAGTCACCCCCGGCACCGGCCGCATTCACGTGCTCGAAATGGTCGTACCAACCCGATGCCTTGATGCCTGCCAACAAGGCATCGCGGGCCTTGGCATCAGGAAAGCGCCAGATGCCGAGGAAGCGATGGCTGCTGGCCTGGTCGACGCCCGATTCGGTCTGGCCCAGCATCAGGATTTCGACGCCAAGCTCGCTCAGGCCGCCCATGCCTGCCTTGATTCCGTCCAGGAACTGGCTGCGCTGCACCGCCGGCAATGCGAGCCAGCGGGGTTTGGGGGAATAGAGTTCAACGAGGTAGTGGGACATGGAAGCTCCTTTGCTTGAGGTTGTGATGCGCGGTGCCGCTGGTCATGACCGGCCTGCCGCCACCTTTTGCAGCAGGCCGGCGAGCGTCTTTCGCTCCTGTACGGACAGATGGAGGAACAGGCTGGCAATCCAGCGGCCGTGTTGATCGAACGCCTTCCGGGCCATCTGCTTGCCCTTGCGCGTCAGTCGAATGTTCAAGGAGCGCCGATCGTTGGCATCGGCATGCCGCTCGATCAACGATTCGCGTTCCAGTCCATCGAGCAGGCCGGTGACGGTGGCGCGCGTCACGCCAGCCTGCTCGGCAAGCGCATTCGGGGCCAGGCCGTCATCGGCCGCGTCGAGCACGAACAACAGCACGAAGCGGCCTTCGGACAGACCGAACGGCGCCAGCAGCGCGGCGCAGTCGCGGTCGATGGACGAGGCGAGCGACAGCACCTGGAAGCAAAGCCGGATGTTGTCCAGGTCGGGGATCTGGCGCCGCTCGGCTTCGCCCAGAAGGGCCAGGTATTTCTGTTCGAGATTTTTCATAGCCACCATATTGTATGGTGGCTAATCATATATATGGCAATCCTGTGGCGCAAGGGTTCTTGTTGTTATTGCGAATGCATTCGCAATTGCAATATAGTCAAGGTATGGAACACCCGACCCGCCAAACTGAAGCTGCGCCCAATGCCTGGCCGGAAAGCCCGCCGAGCCTGCTGATGGCCAGCGCATGGGTGCGCGTGGCGGGCGCGCTGATGCTGGCCGCGGCACTGTGGCTGGCTGCAGGCTGGGCGCTGAAATGAGCGGGGCGCCGATGTCTCCTCCCGCCATCCGGTTGAACAACCTCACGGTGGCCTATCGCAGCCACCCGGCCGTGCATCACCTGTCGGGAGAGTTTGCGCCGGGCTCGCTCACCGCCATCGTCGGGCCGAACGGTGCGGGCAAGACCAGCCTGCTTGCCGCGATCATGGGACGCATCCGGCCAGCCGAGGGCGGGGTCTCCTTCGACGGCGCCTCGCGCGACCGCATCGCGTGGCTGCCGCAGCAGGCCGAGATCGATCGGAGCTTTCCGATCCGGGTGTTCGACCTGGTGGCGCTCGGGCATTGGGGGCGGCTCGGCAGCTTCAAGGGCATCGCCGCGCGGCAGCGCGATGCCGTGGGAGCCGCGCTGGAGGCCGTCGGCCTTGGCGGCTTCCAGCGCCGCGGCATCGCCGAGCTGTCGGCGGGGCAGTTCCAGCGCGTGCTCTTTGCGCGCGTGCTGCTGCAGGACGCACCGGTGATCCTGCTGGACGAGCCGTTCAACGCAATCGACGCGCGCACCACCGCCGACCTGCTGGGCGTGGTCGCGCGCTGGCATGCGGAGGCACGCACCGTGATTGCCGTGCTGCATGACCTCGAGCAGGTCCGCCTGCATTTCGATTGCACCCTGCTCATGGCGCGGCGCTGTGTGGCCTGGGGGCCGACGGCCGAAGTGCTGCATGCCGAGAACCTGTTCCGCGCGCGCCAGATGGCCGAGGCGTGGGACGAGGATGCGCCCGTGTGCAGGGAGGCGGCATGAGCCGCCGGGCCGCTCCCAAGGCGAATACCGCAGCGCATAGCGCGGAGGTTGTGTCGTGAACGCCGGTGCCTTGCTGGTCCAGCCCTTCGTGGAATACGGCTTCATGCGCCGTGCGCTGGTGGCCACGCTGGCGCTCGGCCTGGGCAGCGCGCCGATCGGCACCTTGCTGGTATTGCGGCGCATGAGCCTGATGGGCGACGCCATGGGGCACGCGCTGCTGCCGGGCGCGGCGCTCGGCTTTCTGTTTGCCGGCTTCTCGCTGGCCGCAATGAGCGCGGGCGGATTCCTCGCGGCGCTCGCCGTAGCGCTGGCGGCGGGTTTTGTCACGCGCGTCACGTCGCAGCGCGAGGACGCGAGCTTTGCGGCCTTCTACCTGATCGCGCTCGCGCTGGGCGTGCTGCTGGTGTCGACCCACGGCAGCAGCGTCGACCTGATGCACATGCTTTTCGGCACCATCCTTGCGGTGGACGATGCGGCGCTGCTGCTGATGGCCGGCGTCGCGAGCCTGACCCTAGTCGTGCTGGCGGTGATCTACCGGCCGCTGCTCGTGGAATGTCTCGATCCGGGTTTCCTGCGCAACGTGGGTGGCCCCGGCTCGCTGGTGCACGGCGTCTTTCTGGTTCTTACGGTTGCCAACCTGGTGGCGGGCTTCCAGGCGCTGGGCACGCTGATGGCGGTCGGCTTGATGATGCTGCCGGCCACCGCCGCGCGCTTCTGGGCCGCCGAAGTCTGGAGCCTTGCGCTGGTTGCGGCCGGCATCGCGCTGCTCTCGGGCTTTGCCGGGCTGCTGCTGTCCTTCCATGCGCAGTGGCCCTCGGGGCCCGCGATCGTGCTGGTGGCGGGCGCGGCCTACCTGCTGTCGCTGGTTTTCGGTTCGAACGGCGGACTGCTTGCCCGGCTGCTGCGCTCACGCTCTCATCGAAATGCCTGACATGAACCTCCCAGCGAACCCCGCGCGCCGCCGCTTCTTCACCGCGTCGCTCATCGCGCTGCCGCTGCCGGCGCTTGCCCAATCCACCGCGCCGCGGCCGCTGCGCGTCGTCGCGAGCTTCTCGATCCTTGCCGACATGGCGCGCAAGATCGGCGGCAGCGCGGTCGAAGTCGCGGCCCTGGTCGGTCCGGACTCCGACGCGCACGTCTTCCAGCCGAGCCCGGCCGATGCGCGGCGCCTTGCCAATGCCGAACTGGTCGTCGTCAACGGCCTGGCGTTCGAAGGCTGGATGGACCGGCTTGTGCGTTCATCCGGCTATCGCGGTCCCGTCGTCGTGGCCAGCGAGGGCGTGCCGGTGCGCCGCATGGGCCGCGAATCCGATCCGCATGCATGGCAAGACCTTGCGAACGCCCAGCGCTATGCGGCGAACCTGCGCGATGCCATGGCGCGGGCACGGCCGGCATTCGCGGCCGAGATCGGCCAACGCTGCGCGAGCTACATCGAGCGGCTCCAGGCGCTCGACCGCGAGGTTCGCGCGCGTTTCGATGCGGTGCCGCGCCAGCATCGCCGCGTGATCAGCTCGCACGATGCGTTCGGCTATTTCGGCGCCGCCTACGGCATCGAGTTTCTTGCGCCGCAGGGCATGAACACCGACAGCGAGCCTTCTGCCGCCTCGGTTGCGCGCCTGATCGACCAGATCCGGCGCGAGGACGTGCGCGCGGTGTTCGTCGAGAACATTTCCGACCCGCGGCTGGTCCAGCGCATTGCGCGCGAAGGCGGGGTCATCGTCGGCGGCCGGCTTTATTCCGATGCGCTGTCGGCGCCCGGAACCGAGGCAGACACCTACCTGAAGCTGTTCGCGCACAACGCCACAACCATTGCCTCGGCTCTCTCGGCGAAACGCTGAGCTTGCCGAGTACCAGATCAATCTTTACTCGGAGTCGTCCATGAGCCTTATTCCCGTCACCATCCTCACCGGCTTCCTCGGCAGCGGCAAGACCACGCTGCTGAACCGCATCCTGAAGGAGCAGCACGGCCACAAGATTGCAGTGATTGAAAACGAGTTCGGCGAAGCCGGCATCGACAACGAACTGCTGGTGCAGGAAGAGGGCGAGCAGATCATCGAGATGAACAACGGCTGCATCTGCTGCACCGTGCGCGGCGATCTGGTGCGCATCCTCGGCGAGCTGGCGGCGCGCCGCAAGAATGGCAGTGCGAGCTTCGACCGCGTGATCATCGAGACCACCGGGCTGGCCGACCCGGCGCCCGTGGCACAGACCTTCTTCGTCGATGAAGAGATCAGCCAGACCTACCTGCTCGATGCGATCGTCACGCTGGTCGACGCCAAGCACGCGATGGCGCAGCTCGACGAGCACCATGAAGCCCAGGAGCAGGTGGGCTTCGCGGACCGCATCCTGTTGTCCAAGACCGATCTGGTGTCGGTCGAAGAGGTGAGGGCGCTCGAGCAGCGCCTGCTGCGCATGAATGCGCGTGCACCGATCACCGCGGCGCATTTCGGCCAGGCTCCGATCGACCAGCTGCTCGACATCCGCGGGTTCAACCTGAACGCGATCCTCGAGATCGAGCCCGACTTCCTGACCGATGTCGATCACGAACACGACGACGATGTCTCCAGCTTTGTCTTTCGCGCCGAACGGCCTTTCGATGCGGCGCGGCTGGAAGACTTTTTCGGCGCCATCCTGCGGATCTACGGCACCCACCTGATGCGCTACAAGGGCGTGATCGCAGTGGTCGGGCTGGACACCCGCGTGGTGCTGCAAGGCGTCCACATGCTGATGGGCACCGAGGCCGGCCCCAGCTGGAAAGAAGGCGAGCCGCGCCACAGCCGCATCGTCTTCATCGGCAAGCAGCTGCCCAGGGATGTGCTGGTGCAGGGACTCGAACAATGCCTGGCCGCAGCAGCATGAAGCCATGCCCATCGATCCGCCGCCACAGGGCGATGCGCGCCATGGCATGCATCGCCGGCCTGGCGATGCACCCGGCCGTATCGCGCGCCCAGGCTGCCTTGCCGGCGGTCGAGGTCTCGGCCGGCGAAACCGCTCCCGGCAGCAGCCTGGGCCTCGACCTCCCGAGCGCGACCGGTTCGCGCCTCGGCCTTGCGCCGCGCGAGACGCCGGCCAGTGTCAGCAGCCTGGGCAGCACCGACATCGCCGAACGCAACCTGGCGCGTGCGCAGGATGTCGCCGTTCGTTTCCCCGGCGTTACCGAAGCGCCCGCGCCCGGCAACGGCGGCACCAGCCTGGTGGCGCGGGGCTTTGCCGGGCACAACTCCGTGGCCCAACTGGTCGATGGCACCCGGCTGGTGGTTGCGTCCGGCACCGTGACCTATCCGTTCTCCACCTGGCCCTTCGAGTCGGTCGAGGTGCTCCGGGGGCCGGCCTCGGTGCTCTTTGGCGACGGCGCCATCGGCGCGGCCGTCAACTACATCACCAAACAGCCCCGGTTCGACCGCACCGAGCGCGAAGCCTTCTTCAGCCTGGGCTCCTTCGGAACCCGGCAAGGCGGCATCGGCCTGCGCGGGCCGATCAATGACACCTTGGCCTATTCCGTCTACGTCGACGCGGGCACGAGCGATGGATTTCGCCGCCTCGAGAACTACAATCGGCAGAACTACGCACTCGCCCTTGCGGCGCGCCCGAGCAGCGCGCTCAAGTTCACGTTGTCGTTCGATGGCGGGCGCAATGACGATGCCCGCTACTTCGGCACGCCGCTTCTCGATGGCGTGCTCGACAGCCGGCTGCGGCGCACCAATTTCAACGTGGGCGATTCGGTCGTGAAGTACGACGACCACATGTGGCGCGCCAAGGCCGAATACCAGCTCGGCAACGGCATCCAGCTGCGCAACGAGCTCTACCACCTGGCGTCCGCGCGCCATTGGCGCAACGCGGAGGCCTACGCCTTCAACAAGGCCGGCACGCGGGTCGGCCGCGGCGACTACATCGAGATCCTGCATGACCAGGAGCAGACGGGCAACCGGTTCGATGCCACCTTCGACGGGCAGCTCGGCGGCCTGAAGAACCGCTTCGTCGCCGGCCTGGACTGGTATCGCACGACCCTGCTGCACACCAACAATTCGCCGTACGGCGGCGCGAGCTCGGTCGACCCGTTCTTCTTTGCGCCGGGCCATTTCATCAGTCCGGTGCCAACGCTGCCGGGACGCCGCTCGACCCTGGAGACGACTGCGCTTTTCGCGGAGGACGCGCTGGAACTCGCTCCGGGATGGAAGCTCGTGGCCGGCCTGCGCAGCGATCGCATGAGCCTCGACAACAGCGATCTGCGCACGGGCACCCGTCTGTCGAAGACATACAGCCCGGTCACGGGCCGCATCGGTGCGGTGTGGGCTCCCAGCGATACGGTTTCCTTCTATGGCCAATACGGAACGGGAACCGACCCATTGAGCGGCGCGCTTTCGCTTCCGAACGGTGGCAATGCCTTCGACCTGACCAAGGGCCGGCAGCTCGAAGTGGGCGCCAAGGGCAGCCTGCCGGCGATCAAGGGCGAATGGACGCTGGCCCTCTACCGCATCGAAAAGCGCAACCTGCTGTCCCGCGATGCCAATGATCCCAAGGTCACCCAACAGGTCGGTCGCCAATCGTCGACCGGCATCGAGCTGGCCCTGGCGGCCGAGCCGCTGCCCGGCTGGACGATCGACGCCAATGCGGCATTGCTGCGTGCGCGCTACGACGACTTCAACGAAGTGGTTGCCGGGCGCGCTGTCTCCCGCGCGGGCAACATCCCGATCGGCGTGCCCGAACGCGCGGCCAACCTGTGGACGGCCTATCGCTTCCAGCCGCAGTGGCAGCTGGGCATCGGTGCGCGCTACGTTGGCACGCGGCAGTCCAATGCGGCCAACACGGCGCGCCTGCCGGCCTACACCGTGTTCGATGCGTCGCTGGTCTACGAGTACTCGCGCAGCCTGGACTTCAGCCTGGCCGTCAAGAACCTGGCGCACCGCGACTACGCGGTTTCGGGCACTGGCAACGTGCGCTGGCTGCTGGGAGCGCCGCGCACGGTGCAGCTGACGGCGCGTGCGCGCTTCTGAGTGATTGATGCCGTGCGGCCGGCAATTGCGTCATGAAGCGGGCGCTCGTCTTTCTGCACAAGTGGCTGGGCGTCGTGCTTGCGCTGTTCTTCCTCATGTGGTTTGCGAGCGGCGTTGTTCTGTACTTTGTGCCGTTTCCGAGCCTCACGCCCGTCGAACGCCTGCAGGCCTTGCCGCTGCTCCAATTGCCGCCGGGGTGCTGCCTGACCGCCGAGGAAGCGGCTCGGCGCGCCGGACTTCGCTTCAGCGAGGCGCGCCTGGGCATGGCGGGTGCGGATCCGGTCTGGCGGCTGCTGGCGCATGAACGGCAGGGCGCTGCCGCACCCCATTGGCGAACGCTCGACGCGCGCAGCGGTGCCTTGCGCCTGCCGCTCGCCAACACGCAGGCGGCCGCGGTGGCCGAGGCCTTCAGCGGGCGCCGCGCGCAGCACGCCGAGCGCCTGGAGCGCGACCAATGGACCGTGCCGCAGGGTCTCGATCCCTATCGGCCGCTGGTGAAGGTCGCATTGGCTGGCGAGGACGGGCTCGAGCTCTATGTTTCGCCGGATGCCGCGGAGGTCGTGCGCGACACGCGCCGTGCCGAGCGCTTCTGGAACTGGCTGGGTGCCGTGCCGCACTGGATCTATCCAACCGTGCTGCGGCGGTTCCCTGCCGCCTGGCACCACGTCGTCGTGTGGCTTTCCCTTCCGGCGACGCTGCTGGCGCTGAGCGGCGTGCTGCTGGGCACCTGGCAGCTTTTCCTGAACCGTTCGCGCTGGATTCCCTATCGCAAGTTCTGGCTGCGCTGGCATCACATCGCCGGGCTGGCGGCAGGCATTTTCACGCTCACATGGATCTGTTCGGGCCTGTTGTCGATGAACCCGTTCGGCGTGTTTTCCGCGCGCGGGGCCACGGCGGACGAGCGCGTGCGCTGGGCCGGTGCACCGGCCGAGGCGCGGCTCGATCCGGCCGAGGCGCTGAGGCAGGCCAACCGGCAGGGCCTTGCGGCGCGTGAACTGGAGCTGCTGCAGGTTGCGGGGCAGCCGTGGTATCGCTTGCAATCCGCCGAAGGCCAATTGCTGGTGCGTGCCGAGACGCGCGATCCGGGGCAGGCCATTGCCGCGCTGCCTGCGGCCACCGTCCAAGCCTTGCTGGCCGCGCTGCGTCCGGAGGCCGGCGCTCCCGCGGTGCGCCGCATCGATTCCTACGACGATCTGTACTACGCACGCGAGGCTGCGGACCCGAACACCCGCCATACCCGTCCGCTGCCCGTGTGGCGCGCCGACTGGACCGATGGCGTGGCCGCCTTCGCGGATCCTGCGTCGGCACGCATTCTGCTGCGCAGCGACGCGTCGGGCCGATGGCAGCGCGTTCTCTACCATGGCCTGCACAGCCTGGACTTCGCGCCGCTTCTCGCGCGCCCGTGGCTGCGGCATGCGCTGGTCCTGGGCTTCTCGCTGCTGGGAATCGGGCTGTGCGTCACGTCTTGCGTGATCGCCTGGCGTGCCCTGGTTCCCTCGCGGCGAAGGCGGGCATCAGCGGCGGGCGCCTTCAGGCCGCAACCGCAATCGGAAAGCGCGCCTGCAGCCCATCCGGCCCGCGCTCGAAAGGCACTGTGACGGCCTCCCTCGCGGCCTGCGGAAGATTGCGCCAGAGGTAGTCGCGCGCGTTGCCTGGGTCGCCGGCCACATAGAGCTGCGTCGTTAGCAGCTCGCGCGTGCCGAGCTTCACCTTGACGTGGATGTGCGGCGTGCGGCCGCTGTAGGGCACCGGGCGGATGGTGCGGAAGCGGTAGCTGCCGTCCTCGCGCACCGAGACGCGGCCGAAGCCCTGGAAGGCGGCGTCGGCGCGGTCGCCGTCGCCGGGGTGGTGGTAGTGGCCGTTCTGATCGCATTGCCAGATCTCGACCTGCGCACCGCGCAGCGGCTTGCCGTCGAGATCGGTCACCGTCCCCTCGACCCAGGCCGGTTGGCCGCCGCGGTAGTCCAGAGTGCCATTGCGCAGCAGATCGCCATCGGAATCCTGCGGCAGGCGGACGGGATAAAAGGGCCCTTCGGTCTGCGAGGGCGTTGCGAGCCGGCTGGCCGCCGGCTGGGCGCGGACACCCAGCCAGAGTGAGGGCATGGCAACGAGCGCTGCGGCGACGGTGCGCCGGGGAAGGCCGGGTGCTGGCAGGGCGTTCATGGCAGGTCAGAGCCGTGCAGCATGCGCCGAGTTCCGCGCGCGGGTCAACGGTCTTCGGCCGTGTTTGAATGCACCGGTGAATCCGAAATCTCCCATGCCCGAACAGCTGCTACTCCCAGGCATCGATCCCGCGCCGCCGCCACTGCGCCGGGCGCGCCGCACCGCACCACCCAAGGAGCGCCTGCCGCGCTCGCTGTTCTTCGCGATCTTTCCGCGGCCCGAAGATGCCGCGTCGATTGCCGTGCTGGCGGCGCGTCTCAAGGGCCGGCACGCGCTCAAGGGTAAGCTGACCGAGGCGCATCGCCTGCATGTCACGCTGCATCACCTCGGACACTTTCCGGCGGTGCCACGCGAAAAGGTGCAAGCGGCCCTGGAGGCGGCTGCCGCCGTGGCGCCGCCGTCGTTCGAGGTGGTGTTCGACGAGGCCATGCGCTTCGAGCAGAGCAAGGCCTTTGTGCTGTGCGGCGGCGGCACCTCGGCGCTTGCGGCATTCAGGCAGCGCCTTGGCGAGGCGCTGGCGGATGCGGGCTTCAAACCCGAGCGCGGCTTCACGCCCCACATGACGCTGGCCTACACGCCGCGCAAGATCGAGCCACATTTGGTCGAGCCGGTCCGGTGGATGGCCGACTCGTTCTCGCTGATCGAAAGCCACGTCGGCGAGGGCATTCACGAGGTGCTGGGGCGGTGGCCTTCGGGCCGGGCGGCCTGAGGCGTGACGCATCGTCTGTTGTGCATCGCGCCTGTGTGATTTGTATCTGTTCTTCGACGATCGGATGGCGACAATGAGGCTTCGCTGAACGGAAGCCAAGAATGACGTCGCAGACCCGAGACCAGATTGCCGACCGGATCGCCGCCGAGCTGGGCCACAGCTTCGAGGGCGAGCTCGTTGCCGGCGGCAACTACATCCCCGTCGTGCGCGACGGCCGCACGCTCTACACCAGCGGCCAGGTGCCGCGCGTGGGCACCACGGTGGTCGTCACCGGCCGCGTGGGCGACCAGGTGCCGCTCGGCAAGGCCCGCGAGGCCGCGCAGATCTGCGCCTTGCGCTGCCTGGCGCTGCTGCGCCGCGAGCTCGGCTCGCTCGACGGCATCGAGAAGGTGCTGCGCGTTGGCGTCTTCGTGCAGTGCACGGCCGATTTCACACAGCAAAGCGAAGTGGCCGATGCGGCCTCCGAGCTGCTGCACCGCGTGTTCGGCGATGCCGGCGTGCATGTGCGCACCGCCGTTGGCGTCTATGCGCTGCCGAAGAACGCGAGCGTCGAGCTGGAGATGACGGTGGCGGCCAAGGAGAGTGCAGGCCGAAGCAGCTAGCGCTTCGGCAGGCCGGTGATGTCCTGCGCAAGCGAGGCGATCGTCAGCGGCGCGCAGCCTTCGGCATTGTTGCTCACCGTGACGTAGGCCAGCTGGCCCGCGCCGGTGGTGCCCGCGATCACGCGGGCCAGCGCCTCGCGCGTCTCGGGGTCGGGATCGACGATCCGGTCGAACGGGCCGTAGAGCTTTTCCGCATCTTCATAGCCGAAGCGGCCGTGGCGGCGGTGCAGGTTCCAGCGGCACACCAGCGGCCCGGGCCAGAGTGCGCGCAGCATCGGCAGCTGGTCCTCGATCGGCGGCATCTTGGCGTGCAGGCCCATGCAGAAGGTGGCGCCCACGCTGCGCAGCATGGCGGCGAAGGCGGGGCAAAGCAGTTGCGGGTCGCGCACTTCGACTGCAATCACGGCATCCGGCGCCGTCGGCTTCAGGCCTGGCAGTGCCTCGAGCATTTCGCCGATGCGTGCGAGCAGCGCGGGCTGGTCGGCCAGCAGCTGCGCAGGAATCGGGCTCAGCTGGAACACCAGCGCGCCGATGCGGTGGCCCAACCCTTCGAGCGCCGGCTGCACGAATTCCTGGATCGCGATCTCGCTGTTCAGGAACACCGGGTTGACCTGCGTGCCGCGGCCGCTTTCGTCGCGCACGGTGGCATCGGTCACGAGGCTCGGCGCCTTCACCACGAAGCGGAAGTCGTCGGGCACCATGGCCGCGTAGCGCGCGTACTGGCTGGCCGTGAGCGCGCGGTAGAAGTTGCGGTCCAGGCTCACCGTGCGGAAAAGCGGATGGCGGGCGAGGGCAGACAGTCCGCTCTTCGACAGCACCGTTTCGGCGTATTCGCCATCCCAGACGAGGTTGGCCCAGCCGGGATAGCTCCAAGAAGAGGTGCCGAGCCGCAGGCCGGCCGGGAGCGCCGCGGCCAGCTCGACCAGTGCCGGGTCGGCGGGTGCCGGTGCCACGATGGCGCCGCGCGGCTTCTTCTTCTTCGCGGGCGGATCGGCCTCGGCCTCCGGCGGCACAGTGGAGGGCGCCTCGGTCGGACGCGGAAGATCGGGAAAAAGGGAGTCCTGCACTTCATCAGCCATGTTGGGGCCGCATTCTCGGCCAACATCGGGTGGCCTCGCGGCGCCGGGCACAATCCGCGCCATGAAACAGTGGTTGCGCACGCAGGGTGGCTGGTGGCTGGCATGGCTGGTCCTCACGGCCGTGGGCGCGGTGTGGCTCGCGCGCGCCGAGCTCGCGCAGCTGCAGCAGGATTTCGAGACCGACGCGCGCATCGCGCACCGGCTCATGAGCCAGCAGGTGGTGCAATACGACGCGGTGCTGGCCACGCTCGCGCTGCTCGAACCCGGCGACGGCGCCGACCGCCCGGAGCAGCGCCTGCCATCGGTCTATCCGTCGATCCTGCGCGTGCAGCGGCGCGAACGCGACCAGGCCTGGCCCGACGAGAAGCAGGCCGGCACACTGGCCGCCGCGGAAGCGCGTTCGCGCAGCGAGCGCCGCGCCGAACTGGCGGGACTGGACCTCGCGCAGGGCCGCTACCAGCTCGTGATGGGCGCGACGCCGATCAGCTACGCCCTCGAAATCGATCTGGCCGGCACGGTGCCGTGGCGCGACTGGCCGATGGACCCGAAGCAGAGCCCGGTGCGCGTGAGCTTGCAACGCGGCGGGCAGCAGTTCGTCGTGCAACCGGGGCGGGCGGAAGCGGATGCGAGTGGCTGGCGCTTCGGCCTCACCAAGCCCCTGGCCTCGCCGAGCCAGCCTTTCGACCTCGTGGCCGAACGTCGTGTGGGCTGGGCCGAGCTGCCATGGCGCGGCATCGCCGGCTGGGCCGCGGCGACGGCGCTGCTGCTGGCCGGCCTGTGGGCCGCGCAGCGCCAGCGCATCGCGCGCCGCCGGGCCGAAGAGCTGCTGCGCCTTGGCCAGGTGGCGCGTCTCAATGCCCTGGGCGAGCTCTCGGCGGGGCTGGCGCACGAACTGAACCAGCCGCTCACGGCCGTGCTGGCCAATACCCAGGCCGCGCGCCGGCTGCTCGACGACGATCCGCCCGACCTGGCCACGGCGCGCAATGCAATGAGCCAGGCCGTGGAGCAGGCGCGCCGCGCGGCCGGCGTGGTCGGCCGGCTGCGCCGCGTGATCGAACGCCCCGAAGCCGGCGGCAACGTGAAGCCGCTGGTGTTGCAGGAGGTGGTGCGCAGCGCCATGCACCTGCTGGCGCCCGAGTTCGCGCAGCGCGGCGTTGCGGCGCAGTTCGACGCCACCGCGCAGGCGCCGGTGCGCGTGCAGGCCGAAGCGGTGGCGCTCGAGCAGATCGTGCACAACCTGCTGATGAACGCATTGCAGGCGCTCGACCTGGTGCCCGCGTCCGAGCGCCGCCTTTCTGTTTCGGTAGGGCGCAATGGGCAGGAGGGTGTGCTGACTGTGACCGACAACGGACGCGGCATCGCGCCCGAAGCCATGCCGCGCCTCTTCGAGCCTTTCTTCAGCACGCGCGAAGGCGGACTGGGCCTTGGCCTGAGCCTCAGCGAAACACTGGCGAGCGGCATGGGCGGCAGCCTGTCCGCGGCCAATGCGGCGCCGCGCGGCGCACGCTTCACGCTGCTGCTGCCGCTGGTGGCCGCCTCCACGGAGCGCATGGCATGAACAGCACCTTGGCCACCCATCAGCCGCAATCGCCGCTGATCCATCTCATCGACGACGACCAGGCGGTGCGCGACAGCCTGTCGCTCTTGATCGGCACGGTCGGCCTGCGGGTGCAGGGCTGGGCCGACCCGCAGGCCTTCATCGATGGCTTCGACCGCGCGAGCGTCGGCGCCATCGTGCTCGACGTGCGCATGCCCGGCATCAGCGGCCTCACGGTGCTCGACCGGCTCATGGCGCAGGGCGTCGACCAGCCGGTGATCATGCTCACGGGCCACGGCACGGTCGAGATGTGTCGCCGCGCCTTCAAGGCCGGCGCGGCCGAGTTCCTGGAGAAACCGGTGGACGACGAGCAACTGCTCGAAGCCCTGCAGCAGGCGGTGCGCCAGCATGTGCGCTCGCGCGAACGCTCGCAGGCCGACAGCGCGGCGCGCGAGCGCGTGGCACAGCTGTCGGAGCGCGAGCGCGAAGTGCTTGCCTTCATCGTGCAGGGCCTGACCAACAAGGAGATCGCACGCGTGCTCGCGCTGTCGCCGCGCACGGTCGAGACGCACCGCGCCAACCTGTTCGCGAAGCTCGACTGCGATTCGCTCGCGCAGCTGATCCGGCGCTACGCGGTGCTGGTGGCCGGGCAAGACTGAAAGGCGCGCTCCGTGGCGCTCCGTAGAACTACGGAGCCCGGGCGTAGCCGTACGAATGGCCTCGGCGGACGGTGTTTTCTACAGTGGCGCAGCCGCCGGCAAACAGCCGGCGCCGTCACCCCGCATCCACTGGAGAAATCAAAAATGCGTTCCAACCTTCGTTTCGGCGCTCTCGCCATCCTGCTTGCCGCATCGGCCGTCCAGGCCCAGGCGCCTGCACCCGCGGTGCGTACCGAGAAGAACATTTCGCTCGCGCTGGCCAACCAGATCGCGGCCGAAGCCGTGGCCGCCTGCGCCGCCAACGGCTACAACGTGGCCGCCACCGTGGTCGACCGCGCCGGCACCGTGCGTGCCGTGCAGCGTGCCGACAACGCCGGCCCGCACACGCTGGCATCGAGCGAGCGCAAGGCATGGACCTCGGCATCGGCCAAGGGCGCGACGCAAGCCATGATGGAAGGCGCGCAGAAGAACCCCGGCGCCGCCAACCTGGTGTACCTGCCGGGCTTCCTGCTGCTGGGCGGCGGCGTGCCGGTGAAGTCGGGCAACGAAGTGATCGGCGCCGTGGGCGTCGGCGGTGCGCCGGGCGGCCACCTGGACGACCAGTGCGCCAACGCCGCCATCGAGAAGGTCAAGGGCCAGTTGGGCTGATGATGAAGCACGGCATCTGCTCCGGGCTGCTGGCGGTCGCGCTCGGGCTGGGCGCATCGGCCGGTGTGTCGGCCCAGGTGCCGCCGCAGGCCGCCGAGCTGCTGGCCTATGAAGGGCTGCACCGGGCGGCCTGGCACGGCGACTTGCCGAAGCTCAAGAGCCTGGCCGCTTCCGGCGCCAATCTGGATGCACGCGATGCGCGGGGCCGCACGCCCTTGCACGTTGCCACCCATGCACGGCAGCGCGAGGCCGTGAAGCTGCTTGCCAAGGCCGGCGCAAACCTCGACCTGCTCGACGACGACCGCTACGACGCCGTCACCATCGCCTCGGTGGCCGACGATGCCGCGACGCTCGCGCTGCTGCTGTCGCTCGGTGCGAAGGCCGGACAGGTGACCAGCCGCTACGACGGCACTGCGCTCATTGCCGCCGCGCACCTGGGCCATGACGAAGTGGTGCGGCAGCTGATCGCGGCCGGCGCACCGCTCGATCACGTCAACAACCTGCACTGGACGGCGGTGACCGAATCGATCGTGCTCGGCGACGGCGGCCCGCGCCACCAGCGCACGCTGGCCGCGTTGATCGATGCCGGCGCCAACCTTGCGCTGGCCGACCGGCAGGGCAACACGCCGCTGCAGCTGGCCCGGGCCCGCGGCTACACGGCCATGGTGAAGCTGCTGGAAGCGCCGCGCGCAAGATAGGTCAAGGCGGCTCGGGGACAATCGGAGCCTCACCACGAGGAAATTGCCCCATGTACATGCCGCCGCAATTCAATGCCAAGGACCCGGCCATCGCGCTGGAGCTGATGCGTGCACATCCCTTCGCCAGCCTGATCTCGAACGACGACGAGGGCCTGCCCTACGTCTCCCACCTGCCGCTGGTGGCCGAGCAGCAGGACGGCGGCCAGCTGGTGCTGCTGGGCCACTGCGCCAAGCCCAATCCGCACTGGCGCTACCTGCAGGCGCGGCCGCAGGCGGTAGCCACCTTTCTCGGTCCGCATGCCTACCTGTCGCCCTCGGTCTATCCGGACCTCGCGCGCGTGCCGACCTGGAACTACCTGGTGGTGCACTGCACCGTCCAGGCCCGGCTGATCGAGGAGCCCGCGGCCAAGGACGCGCTGCTCAAGAAGCTCATCGGCGAGCACGAGCCTGGCTACGCACAGCAATGGCGCGACCTGGGCGAGGAGTTCCAGCTCAAGATGCTGGCCGGCATCGTCGGGTTCGAGCTGCGCGTGAGCGCGCTGCAATGCAAGGTCAAGCTGAACCAGCACCGGCGCGAATCGCACGCCGCCATGCATGCCGTCTACAGCGCCGGCACGCCCGACGAGAAGGCGCTGGCCGTGTGGATGGAGCGCCTCGGCATGACGGCCGAAGCGCCGGTGGCGGAGGGAAGCTGAGATGCGCATGTTCGGACTGGTCGGCCTGCTGCTGGCGCTCGTGATCGCCGGGGTGGTGGCGAAGAAGCAGATGGCGAGCGTGGCTGCCCCTGCGCTGCCGTCCGCGGCCGGCGAGGCGCCCGCCGATCCCCATACGCAGGTCCAGCAGGTGCAAAAGCAGGTCAAGGAAGCGCTCGACGCCGCGGCGCAGGCGCGCAAGATGCCGGATGACAACTGAGCCCGCTTCCAAGCCCACGGACGATGCGCACTGGATGGCGCTCGCGCTGGCCGAGGCGCGCCTGGCGGCCGAGGCGGGCGAGGTGCCGGTCGGCGCGGTGCTGGTCAGGAACGGGCAGCTCGTTGCCACCGGGCGCAACACGCCGGTCGCACAGCACGACCCGAGCGCCCACGCCGAGATCAACGCACTGCGCGCCGGCGCCGCCGCGCTCGGCAACTACCGGCTCGACGGCTGCGAGCTGTTCGTCACGCTCGAGCCCTGCGCGATGTGCGCGGGCGCCATGCTGCATGCGCGGCTCGCGCGCGTGGTGTTCGGTGCGGCCGATCCCAAGACCGGCGCGGCCGGCTCGGTGCTCGACCTCTTTGCCGAACCCCGGCTCAACCACCGCACGCAGGTGCAGGGCGGCGTGCTGGCCGCGGAGTGCAGCGCGCTGCTGCAAGGCTTCTTCCAGCAGCGCCGCGATGCGGCGCGCGAGCAGGCCCAGCCCCTGCGCGACGATGCGCTGCGCACGCCGCCCGAGCGCTTCGATGCGCTCGCCGGCTACGCCTTCGAGCCGCGCTACATCCATGACCTGCCCAGCCTGCAAGGCTGGCGCATGCACTACCTCGACGAGGGGCCGCGGGATGGCTCCGCCGCGGCTTGCCTTTGCCTTCATGGTCCGGGCGAATGGGGCTACTTCTTTCGCCACCTCGTCGGTGCGCCCGGGCTGCGCACGCTGGTGCCCGACCTGATCGGCTTCGGCAAGAGCGACAAGCCCAAGCGCGAAGCGACGCACCGCATCGAATGGCACTGCCAGGTCCTGAACGAATGGCTCGACCGCCTGCAGCCGCCGCCGATGGTGCTGGTCCACAGCGCCGCGGCTACCGGCCTGGCCACGCGGCTGCATGCCGAAAAGGGCAGCCTGTTTGCAGCCGTGCTGCTCGCGCCCGAAGGCGGCGAGCCGGTGGGCGGTGCATGGCGCGCGCCGTTCCCCGACCGCGGCTACCAGGCCGCGCTGCGCGCGCTCGGCCCCATGGCGTCGTCGTCCGGCCCGAGCGCGCAGCAGGCAGCGCTGCTCGCCCAGGAGGTGCGCAACGCAATGGGATACTCGACGCCGTGAGCAAACACATCTACATCTATTCCCCCTCCAGCGCGATTCGCGACAAGGCCGCCTTCCGGCGTGGCGTGGCAAGACTCAAGGCGCTGGGCTACGAGGTCGAAATCGACGAGGCCGCGCTGGCCGTGCACCAGCGCTTTGCGGGCGACGACGCCACGCGCCTCGCTGCCATCAGCCGCGCTGCCGCGAGCGGCGCCGACATTGCGCTGATCGCACGCGGCGGCTACGGACTCACGCGCATCCTCGAGGCCATTCCGTACAAGGCCGTGGCCAAGGCCATCGGGCGCGGCACCGAATTCGTCGGCCTCAGCGACTTCACCGCGTTGCAGTGCGCACTGCTTGCCAAGACCGGCGCCGTGACCTGGGCCGGCCCCGCAGTCGGCGAAGACTTCGGTGCCGAAGGCGGCGCGGACGACATCATGGAAGCCTGCTTCGACGACCTGGTGAGCGGGCAGGGTGAAGGCACCGGCTGGCGCATGCCGGTGCGCGACGCGGGCCTCAAGGTGAAGCCCGTGCACGACGCCACCCTGTGGGGCGGCAACCTGTGCGTGCTCGCGAGCCTGCTCGGAACACCCTATTTCCCCGCAGTGGAGAAGGGCGTGCTCTTCATCGAGGACACCAACGAGCATCCCTACCGCATCGAACGCATGCTCGACCAACTGCGCATGGCCGGCGTGCTGGCCAGGCAGCGCGCCATCGTCTTCGGCCAGTTCACGGGCATGCGCAAGGTGCCGGGCTACGACCGCGGCTTCGGGTTCGATGCGGTGGTCGATCGGCTGCGCGCCACGCTCAAGGTGCCTGTGCTCACGGGTCTGCCTTTCGGGCACGTGCCGACCAAGGTGCTGCTGCCCGTGGGCGCGAAGGTCGAGCTGGCGGCCGAGGGGCGCGACGTCTTCATGGTGTGGGGCCACCGGCATGGCGACCACGGCCACGACCATGACCATGACCATGACCATGACCATGACCATGACCATGCGCATTGAACGCGAAGCGCCGCGGTATCCTTCAGTGGGTGAAGCGCTGATGGGCGCGCGGGCCCATCGAGCCGGGCAGTCCGCCCTTGAACATGCTGTTGATGGTTTTCATCTGGCGGCGGGCAGCGGCTTCGCCGTCGATGGCGCTCAGTGCAACCATCACGTCCTGCCGCAGGTACCAGAGCGCTTCCACGTCGGACGCAAAGCGCACACGCTGCGCCACGCGCTGGACCGAGTGCCCGCCGTGCGCCTGCAGCACCGACAGCATGGCGGCCCGTATGCGTCCCAGCTGGTTCTCTCCCACCCGGGGAGACCCGATACCGGGAATTCCGAGGAGGCGGAAAAAACGACGAAGAAGCAGCATGTGGACTAAAGGCGTATTGCCGGGAGCCAGGACGGTCGCTACCTTAAGCCTCGGACGCCCGATTCACAAGTTCTGAAACACTGTTTCTTGTTTGTAAACAACACACTTTACGTTGCACTTAAAGCTGGCATAGGGATTTGAGTACAAAAGTAATATAGGTAGGCCGCTGTCACAGCATGGACGTCAATTCCACAGTCGTATTCGCAGACCTGACCGGAAGCTCCAGGGTTTTCGAAGCCATGGGAAATGCGCGCGCCACCGACACGGTGACGCGGCTGACCCAATGGATCGGCAGCGTCTGCCAGGCACACGGCGGCAGGGTCGTGAAGTCGCTCGGCGATGGCGTGTTCGCCATTTTTTCGAACGCGGCCACCGCCATGCAGGCAGTGATCGAGCTGCAGCGCTATCACCAGAAGCGTCTCATGACCTGGCCCGTGCCGCTGCGTATGGCGCTGCAGATCGGCGTTGCAAGCGGCGAGGTGGTCGAGGTCGAGGGCGACTGCTTCGGCGATGCCGTCAACCTGGCGTCGCGGCTGAGCGACCTGGCGGGACCGGGGCAGATCTGGGCCACCGATGCGGCCATTGCGCAGCTGGGCGAGACGGCTGTGCGGCATCGCGACCTGGGGCTCATCACCATTCGCGGGCGCAGCGAGATGTCGGCGGTCCACCGCATCGACTGGCAGGAGGAAATGACCTCGTTCCTCACGCTGCCGGCCGCGCTGACGCCGCTGCGGCTGCCCGATTCTTCGCTGGGGCAGATCGAACTGGCGTGGCTCGATGTGCGGTCCACCTTCCGCACCGAAGAACTGCCGATCCACCTCGGGCGCGTGAGTGACGCGCAGTTCGTGGTCAACGATCCGCGCGTCTCCAGGCTGCATGCGCGCATCGAACTGCGGCATGGCAGTTGCGTGCTGACCGACCTGAGCACCTACGGCACCTGGGTCCGGTTTCACGGCAACGGCGGGCCGAGCCAGGAAGTGGCGCTCAGGCGCGAGGAATGCGTGCTGCACGGACGCGGCGAGATCGGCCTGGGCGCGCCGCTGAGCGATTTCACCGCACCGACGATTGCGTTCAATACCGCCGGCGCCGAAGTGCAGCTTTCGCGCCGCGAGATCACGAGCTGAGCGGCATGGGCCGCGCAGTGACGTTTGGCAACGATCCGGCGAGGCGGCAGGTGCACTCGCAGGGAGCCTCGGGCGTTGCAACCACCATGGGTGCTGGCCGTCAGCACCTTCTCAAGGGAGCTGCAGTGAAAGTCAAAAACAAGCGTTCTTCTGTCTTCAAATGGGTGGCCCTTGGCGCAATTGCGGCCAGTGCGCTGCTCGCCGCGGGCGCGGCCAGCGCGCGCGGAAGCTGGTCGGTGCAGATCGGCGCGGGTGGCTATCCGGCGCCGTACTACGCGCCGCCGCCCGCCTACTATCCGGCGCCGATCTACTATGCGCCGGCCCCGCCGGTCTACTACCGTCCGCCGCCGCCCGTGTACTACCGGCCGGCGCCCGTCTATGCGCCGCAGCCCGGACGGATCTACTACGGGCCGGGCTACCCGTATCGCCCGCCGAACGGCGACGAGTGGGACAACGACCGGGAATACGAAGACCGGGACTGAACGGCCAAGTGCCGCGCTCAGCGCGGCGCGGACAGGATAGCGGAGAGTTCGCCCATGTCGATGGGCTTTTGCAGGTGGTGGTCGAACAGGGTTGCGGCGCCGGCCGCCTCTTCCTGCGAAAAACCCGAAATGGCAACGAGCAGCCGAGGGCCGCGGTCCGCCGCAGCCGAACGCAGCCGCCGTGCCACCTCGGTGCCGGGAAAGTCGGGCAGCGTGAGGTCGATGAGCGCCGCATCGAAGCGCTCCTCGGCCGCCGCATCCATGGCCTGTTGCGCCGTGTAGGTGCAGCGGGCGGTATGGTCCTGCAGCGTCAGCAGTTCCTGCAGCAGGTCTGCCGCGGCTTCGTTGTCATCGACGATCAGCACATTCATCCACGCAGTATCCCGGCCAATCGCCTCCCGTGCAGTAGGAGGGCGCCTACGCCCGCACTTGCGCCGCAGTCGTGGTGGCGGCCTGCAGCGGCAGTTCGACATGGAACAGCGAGCCTTCGCCGGATCGGCTCTCCACCTCGATGCGCCCGCCGTGCAGGCCCACGATCTTGCGCGTGATGTAGAGCCCGAGGCCCAGCCCGGGCGCGTGCTTGCGGCTGCTGTCGGTGCGTTCGAACTGCTCGAAGATGCGCTCCTGGTCTTCGGGCGCAATGCCGATGCCCTGGTCGCGCACGGTGATGTGCGCGGTGCCGTCCCGCTCGTACAGCATCATCTCCACGGGCTTGCCGCCGCCGTAGCGCAGCGCATTGGTCAGCAGGTTGGTCAGCACCTGCTCGATGCGGAACTCGTCCCACACGCCGCGCAGCTCGGCCGGCGCTTCCAATGCAATGACAGAGCCCGCGGCCTCGGCTTGCTGCTTCAGGCCTTCCACCACGGCCCGCGCGAGCGCGGCCAGGTCGACCGGCTTGGGCTGGATCGACAGCGCGTCCCTTCGCATGCGCGTGACGTCGAGCATGTCGTCGATCAGCCGCACCATGTTGCGGATCTGCCGCTGGTCGCGCTCGATCATGGCGGGCAGGCGATCCGCGGCAAAGGACTCCAGCTTGCCCCTGGACACCTGGACCTGGCGCAGTTGCGTTTCGAGGTACAGGGTGTTGAGCGGCGTGCGCAGCTCGTGCGAGACCATCGACATGAAGTCGTCGCGCATGCGCACCGCGCGTTCGAGTTCGTGCTGCGTGTGGCGCAGCTGCTGGACCAGTTCTTCCTGCTTCTGGTTGGCCACCGCGAGCGCATTCATTTCGTGCCGCAGCGCCTTGCGGTGGCGGTACAGGTCGACGAACACGTTGACCTTGCTCGTGACGGCATGCGGATCGAGCGGCTTGTACAGGAAGTCGACCGCGCCGCTTTCGTAGCCCTGGAAGGCGTAGTTCGAATCGCGGCCGGCCGCCGTCACGAAGATGATCGGGATGTGCCGCGTGCGCTCCGTGCCGCGCATCAGCTCGGCCAGTTCGAAGCCGTTCATGCCGGGCATCTGCACGTCGAGGATGGCCAGCGCGAACTCGTGGTCCAGCAGCATCGCGAGCGCCTCCTCGGCCGAGGAGGCGCGGTACACCGCGCGCCCCGCCCCCCGGATCAGGGCTTCGAGCGCAAGAAGGTTCTCGGGCAGGTCATCGACGATCAGCAGCTTGCTTTCGACGTCAATGGGCATGGGCGGACTCCAGTTGCAGCAGCAAAGTGCGAAGCTCGCGCAGGGCAAGCACGTGATCGGGGGAATGGCGGGCAATGGCTGCCCGGGGCATGGTGGGAATCTGGGCTTCCTCCGGGTCCTGGACGGCGGTGATGCCGCCGTCCATGTGAATGCGCAAGAGGCCTTCGGCGCCGTCTTCGTTCGCGCCCGTGAGCAGGAACCCGGCGAGCGCGGGGCCGTAGGCATCGGCGGCCGAAGCCATCAGCACGTCGATCGACGGCCGCGAAAAGTGCACGGGCGGCTCGCAGCTGAGCGAAAAGCATCGATCGCGCTCGATCGACAGGTGATAGCCGGGCGGCGCGAAATACAGGCTGCCGGGCTCGACCGGCATCTTGTCGGCGGCCTCGTGCACCGGCATGTGCAGCCGCTCGGCAAAGATATCGGCCAGGTGGCTCTGGTGCCCTTCGGGCAGGTGCAGGACGACCACCACCGGAAGCCGCCACTGCGGCGGAATGCCGTGCAGGAGTGCCAGCAGCGCCTCGATGCCGCCCGCGGACGCGCCGACCACCACGGCTTCGATGCGCCTGCCCGGGGAGTGGAGAGCATTCGGCTTCATGTGGCCTTGCGGTAGATGCGCTCTGGCTGCGAATGGGCGTCGAAGCGCTCGGCGTAGCTCGAGAAGTCGATGCTCTCCTTCGCGCCCAGGCCCAGGAAGCCGCGGTGGCAGAGCGATTCGTGGAACAGGCCGAGCGCGCGGTCCTGCAGCTCGCGGTTGAAATAGATGAGCACGTTGCGGCACGAGACGAGTTGCGTCTCGGCAAAGACGCTGTCGGTGGCCAGGCTGTGGTCGGCAAAGATGACGTCGGCGCACAGCGCCGGGTCGAAGCGCGCGGCGTCGTAGGCCGCGGTGTAGTAGTCCGAGAAGGAGCTGCGCCCGCCGGCGCGCTGGTAGTTGGCCGTGTAGCCGCGGATCGATTCGATCGGAAAGATGCCCTGGCGCGCCTTTTCGAGCGAGGCGGGGTTGATGTCGGTGGCATAGATCTGCGTGCGGGAGAGCAGGCCTTCCTCGCGCAGCAGGATGGCCAGCGAAAAGACCTCCTCGCCGGTGCTGCAGCCCGCCACCCACACCTTCAGGGACGCATAGGTGTGCAGGATCGGCACCACGTGCCGGCGCAGCGCCAGGAAGTAGGCCGGGTCGCGGAACATCTCGCTCACGGGGATCGTCAGGTATTCGAGCAGCCGGCCGAACAGCAGCGGATCGCGCAGCACCTTCTCCTGCAATGCCGAGATGCTCGGCAGCCCGAGCTGTGCCAGCGCGTGCAGCACGCGGCGCTTCTGCGAAGCCACGGTGTAGTTGCGGAAGTCGTAGCTGTAGCGCAGGTAGATGGCTTCCATCAACAGCCGCAGCTCGATCTCCGTGTTACTCAACGCGGATGGCAAGGGCAGCGATGCGGCATTTGGGTTCACAGCCGCTCCATTTTGGGCATCCACACGCGCAGAAGCGAGAACAGGCGCTCCAAATCCACAGGCTTGGCCAGGTAGTCGCTGGCGCCCGCGGCCAGGCACTGCTCGCGGTCGTCCTTCATGGCCTTGGCGGTGATGGCGATCACGGGCAGCTTCTCGAAGCGCGGGTCCGCGCGCAGCCGGCGCGTGGCCTCCAGTCCGTCCATTTCCGGCATCATCACATCCATCAGCACCAGGTCGATCTCGCGCGCCTGATCGAGCTTCTGGAGCGCCTCGCGGCCGTTGCGGCCGATCTCGACCGCAGCGCCGCGCTGCTCAAGCGCGCTCGTGAGCGCGAAGAGGTTGCGCACGTCGTCGTCCACCAAAAGGACGGTGCGGCCCTCGAAGATGCGGTCGCGCCCGCGCGCCGCCTTCAGCATGCCCTGGCGCTCGCTGGACAGCTCGGCCTCGACCTTGTGCAGGAACAGCGTGACCTCGTCCAGCAGGCGTTCCGGCGAGCGTGCGCCCTTGATGATGATGGAGCGCGAATAGCGCTGCAGCTCGGCTTCCTCGCCGCGCGTGAGGTTGCGCCCGGTGTAGACGATCACCGGCGGGAACGAGACGATTTCTTCCGACGCCATGCGCTTGAGCAGCTCGCTGCCCTGCATGTCGGGCAGGTGCAGGTCGGTGATCATGCAGTCGAAGACGCGCCTGCGCAGCAGTTCGAGCGCCTCTTCGCCGGAGCCCACGGCGGCGATCTCGATGTCCTCGTCGCCGATCAGCCGGATCACGCTTTCGCGCTGCAGCGCATCGTCCTCGACCAGCAGCACGGCCTTTACCTTCTGCGTGAGCTTTTCCTCGAGACGGGCGAACACCTGCATCAGCTCGGCGCGCGTGGCCGGCTTCTGCGCATAGCCGATGGCGCCCATGTGCAGGGCGGCGGCCTGCGCGTCGTCGGCGGCCGAGACCACGTGGATCGGGATGTGGCGCGTCTGCGGCGAATCCTTCAGGCGCTGCAGCAGGCCGAGCCCGGTGCTGTCCGGAAGGCGCATGTCGAGCAGGATGGCATCGGGCAGGAACTGGTGCGCCAGTTCGAATCCGTCGGCCGCGCCATGGGCGACCAGGCAGCGGTAGCCGAGCTCGTGCGCCAGGTCGTAGAGGATGTGCGCGAACTGCGGCTCGTCCTCGATCACGAGCACCTGGCGCACCTGGTCGGGCGGCAGCGTTCGGTCGTCGGCAAAGGAGGGCGGCGGCACGGCAACGGGCGGCGAAGGTGCCGCGGGCGTGGGGTGCGCGGCAGGGAATGGCGTGCGCGCCGCTGCGGACCTGGCGGGCGCCGCAGCCGGGGGCCGAGCTGCTTGTTGCGGGGCCTGTGGCGCCGCGGCCGGCAGCTGCAGCGTGAAGGTGCTGCCCTGTCCGGGCTGGCTTTGCAGCGTGAGCGTGCCGCCCAGCAGGCGCGTGAGGTCGCGCGAGATCGAAAGTCCCAGGCCGGTGCCGCCGTAGCGTCGGCTGGTGGTGCCGTCGGCTTGCTGGAAGGCTTCGAAGATCAGCTCCTGCTGCTCGGGCGCAATGCCGATACCCGAATCGCTCACTGCGAAGACCGCGCCGCCGTTCGCAGCCGCCGACACGATGAGTGCCACCTCGCCGCTGTTGGTGAACTTGATCGCATTGGAGAGCAGGTTCTTCAGGATCTGCTCGACGCGGTGACGGTCGGTGGCCAGCGTGGCGGGCGTGCCGGGCTGCATCTCCAGGCGGAAGGCCAGCTGCTTCTCGGCGGCCAGCGGCCCGAAGGTGCTCTCCAGGCTCTGCGCGAGCTTGCCCGGCGCCACCTCCTCGATCACCACTTCGAGCTTGCCCGCCTCGACCTTGGAGATGTCGAGGATGTCGTTGATCAGCACCAGCAGGTCGTTGCCCGACGCGTAGATCGATTCAGCAAACTTCACCTGCTCCGGGCTCAGGTTGCCCTGCGGGTTGTCGGCGAGCAGCTTGGCCAGGATCAGCGCGCTGTTGAGCGGCGTGCGCAGCTCGTGCGACATGTTGGCCAGGAACTCGGACTTGTAGCGGCTGGCGCGCTGCAGTTCGTCGGCGCGGTCTTCCAGGTCGCGCTGCACGCGGCGCAGGGCCGCGTTGCGCTGGTCGAGCGCCTCGGTGCGCTCGGAGAGCTGGCTGTTGGTCTGCTCCAGCTCGGCCTGCTGGTTCTCCAGCATGGCCTGCGAAGCCCGCAGCGCACGCGACTGCTCCTCGAGCTCTTCATTGGCGGTGCGCAGCTCTTCCTGCTGCACCTGCAGTTCCTCGTTCAGCTGCTGCGTTTCGGCCAATGCGTCCTGCAACTGCTCGCGGTAGCGCGCCGCCGCGAGGGAGTCGCCGATGTCCTCGGCCACCAGATCGAGCAGTTCGTTGGTCCGCGTATCGGGCACGCCCGGCAGGCCGAGCTCGACCACGCCGTTCACCATGCCGTCGCTCGACACGGGCACCAGCAGCACGGCCGCGGGCGCCATCTCGCCGAGGCCCGAATTGACCTTCAGGTAGTCGGCCTGGATCGGCTCGACCAGCATGCGGCGCCGTTCAGCCGCCGCCTGGCCGACCAGGCTCTGGGTCGGCGAGAACACCTGCGGCGAGGCTTCGGCCTCCATCGAGAAGCCGTAGCTCGCGGCGCGGCGCAGCGTGCCTTGCCGCTCGCGCACGTACAGCGCACCGACCGCGCTGCCCAGGTAGCGCGAGAAGAAGGCCAGGACCTTGCGTCCCAGGTCGTTGGCATTCAGTTCGCCCACCAGTTCGCCCACCAGCTCGGTCTGCGCGCTGCGCAGCCAGGCCTGCTGCGCCAGCCGCTCGGCGTGCGCGGCCTGGTCCCGCAGCACCGCGTCGTAGCTGTTCGAAAGCCGCACGAGCTGCCGGCGGCCGAAGTAGGCCACCATGCCGGTGAACACCAGGGTGAACAGCAGGAACACGGCCACCACCAGCCAGGCCGTGCGGTTGACCTCTTCGTTGCGCTGGTACCGCAGGCCCTCCTCGGTGTCCATGAAGGCCGCGAACTCGGCGCGCATGTCGTCGCGCAGCTGGTTGCCCCGGACTTGCCGCACCGCCTGCTGGTAGTTGCCGCCGGCGCGGCGCAGGGCGATCAGCTCCTGCGCGAATCCGTTCCAGGCATCCTGGAGCGTCGCGATGCGCTCGACCCGCTCCGCCTGCTGACGGTTGTCCAGCACCATTTCGCGCAGCGCGGCGGTGTCGCTCCTGATCTTCGGCAGCGCGCTCTGGTAGGGCTCGAGAAAGCTTTCCTCGCCGGTGATCAGGAAACCGCGCAGGCCCGTTTCCATGTCGATGCTGCGGCGCTGCAGGTCGCTGGCACTGCGCGTCACGCGGTCGGTGTGCTCGACCCGGCCGATGGTGATCAGCAGGAACACGATCAGGCTGACGAACACCAGGGCGCCGACGAGGCCGCCAAGCAGCGGCCACTTGAGGTTGCGGCTCAGCAGGCGGTCGAAGTCGTCGGGGTCGATCGCGGTCGGCGTTTTCATTCGGACAGGATTTGTAAGCAAAACTTTTGAAGTTTTGCCGAATTCTGGAGTGCTGGGTGTCGGAGAAGGCCCCGATACCGTTTTGCAGCGGCGCGGTCGCTATACTGTTGTTTTATACAGCATAAGCCGTGACCACGGATCTTTCCATCCAGCCGCCAGAAGAGGCGCCCGATGCTCGCACCGTCTCCGTGAAGGCCCTGTGCGCCTTCGGTGCCAAGGCCGGCGACCTCGACCTGCGCTTCGTGCCCGCACCCAGTGCGCTCGAAGGCATGGCCGGCCATGCGCTGGTGCAGGGCCGGCGCGGCGACGGCTATGAAAGCGAGGTGCCGCTGGTCTCCCGCTGCGGCGCGCTCCAGGTGCGCGGTCGTGCCGACGGGCACGACCCGCGCGAACCCCGTGTCGAAGAGATCAAGACCTTCCGCGGCGACTTCGATGCCATCCGCGGCAACCACCGCGCGCTGCACTGGGCGCAGGCCCGTTGCTACGGCTGGATGCTCTGCGAGATGCACGGCTACGAACAGATCACCGTGGCCCTGGTGTACCTGGATCTCGGCACTGGCGAGGAAACCGTGCTGGAAGAGCAGCACGCGCGGGCCGCGCTGCAGGCGCACTTCGAGCTTCTGTGCGAACGCTACAGCACCTGGGCGCAGAGCGAGGCTGCGCACCATGCGGCGCTGGGCCATGCGCTCGGCCGGCTTGAATTTCCGCATGGCTCGTTCCGGCCCGGCCAGCGCGATTTGGCCGAGGCCGTCTACCGCGCCGCCGTGAACGCGCGCTGCTTGATGGCGCAGGCGCCCACCGGCATCGGCAAGACACTGGCCACCATCTTCCCGCTGCTGAAGGCGCGGGCCGCACGCAAGATCGACAAGATCTTCTTTCTCACCGCCAAGACCTCGGGCCGCGCCGTGGCGCTCGACGCCTTCGGCGTGCTGGGCAAGGATTGCGCGCAGGTGCGGGTGCTCGAACTCACCGCGCGCGAAAAAGTCTGCGAATACCCCGACCGGGCCTGCAACGGCGATGCCTGCCCGCTCGCCAAGGGCTTCTACGACCGCCTGCCCGCCGCGCGCGAGGAGGCCGCGCAGGCCGCCAGGCTCGACCGGCAGGCGCTGCGGAGAATTGCGCTGGCGCACACCGTGTGCCCCTATTTCCTCGCGCAGGAAATGGCGCACTGGTGCGATGTGATCGTGGGCGACTACAACTACTACTTCGACGGCAGCGCCTTTCTCTACGCCACCATGAAGGACGCCGAATGGCGCGCGGCGGTGCTGGTCGACGAGGCGCACAACCTGCTGGAGCGCGCGCGCGGCATGTACACGGCGCGGCTCGATGGCCTCGCGCTGGAAGAGGCCCACCGCGTGGCGCCCGCCTCGGTGCGCGGCGCGCTGGGCCGGCTGTACCGCGAATGGGACACGGTGCAGCAGGCGCAGATCGAACCCTACGACACCGCCGACGAGATTCCCGAGCGCTTCGCGCGCACGCTGCAGGCCGCCAATACGGCCATGGGCGAATACTTCGCGGCCACGCCCGACGCGGCGCAAGGGCCGCTGCAGCGCTTCTTCTTCGATGCGCTGCAGTTCGCCCGGCTGGCCGAGGCTTTCGACGACCATTCGATCTTCGAGCGCACATTGGGCCCCGCGCACGACCAGCAGCAGCGCAGCCTCGCAATCCGCAACCTGGTGCCGGCGCCGTTCCTCGAGCCGCGCTTCGCAGACGCCATATCGGTCACCTGTTTTTCCGGCACCTTGTCGCCCTTCGAGTTCTACCGCGACGCGCTGGGGCTGCCGCCGGAAACGATGCTGCTCGACGTGGCCTCGCCATTCCGCAGTCAGCAGCTGCGCGTGGAGGTGGCGATGAACGTGTCGACCCGCTTTCGCGACCGCGCGGGCTCGCTCGCTCGCGTGGCCGGGATCATCGGCGACCAGTTCGAGCGCATGCCGGGCAACTACCTCGCGTTCTTCAGCAGCTTCGACTACCTCGAAAAGGCCTGCGCGGCCTTCCTGGCCAGGCACCCCGGCGTGCCCGTGTGGGCCCAGACGCGCGGCATGGCCGAGGCCGATCGCCACGGCTTTCTCGCGCGCTTCGAGGAGGGCGGCCAGGGCATCGGCTTTGCCGTGCTCGGCGGTGCGTTCGGCGAAGGCATCGACCTGCCCGGCAGCCGGCTGATCGGCGCCTTCGTGGCGAGCCTGGGCCTGCCGCAGCACAACGCGCTCAACGAGATCACGCGCGAGCGCATGCAGGCGCGTTTCGGCAAGGGCTACGAATACACCTACCTCTATCCCGGCCTGCAAAAGGTGGTCCAGGCCGCCGGCCGCGTCATCCGCACCGAGCAGGACAGCGGCGTGCTGCACCTGCTGGACGACCGTTTTGCGCGCGCCGAGATCCGGCAGTTGCTGCCGCCCTGGTGGGAGCTGCGACTGGGCGGGCCGGTGCACGCGAGCGAAGGAGAAAGCATCGATGCGCTCAGCCAGGCACATTCAGTTCGCTGACGAGCCCGACCTGTTCGGCGAGGCGCCCGCGGCCGCCATCGAAGGCCTGCGCTACGAGCGCGAATTCCTCACGCGTGCCGAGGAAGCCGAGCTGCTGCGCCTCGTGCAGGGCTTCGAGCTGCGCGAGATGCGCTACAAGGAATACACCGCGCGCCGCCGCGGCATCAGCTTTGGCGGTAGCTACGACTTCGACATGCACCGGCTGCGTCCCGGCGCTGCCATGCCGCCCGCGCTTCACCCGCTGCGCGCGCGGGTGGCCGCATGGATGGGCATGGCGCCCAAGGATTTCACCCATGTGCTGATCTCCGAATACCGGCCCGGCACGCCGCTCGGCTGGCACCGCGACGTGCCGGACTTCGAGGACATCGTGGGCGTTTCGCTGCAGGGCGACGCGGTGATGCAGCTGCGTCCCTATCCACCGGCCAGCGCCAGCGCACCTGCGAGCCTGCAGTTGCTGATCGAGCCGCGCTCCATCTACATGCTGCGCGGCGAAGCGCGCTGGGCCTGGCAGCACAGCATTGCGCCGACCGAGGCGTTGCGCTATTCCATCACCATGCGCACGCGGCGCCGCGCATGACTTGCGGCGGGCCTTGCCGCGGGCTTTTTCGCGGCAGGCTGTTTGTCGGCCGGGCGCCCGGCCCCGGCTTTCTTCATCAGCTCCGAAGCCATCGACAGGTCCTTGAGCCATGCTTCCCACGCCGCTTCGCGCTGCAGCGGATCGCCGCGCAGCAGGGCGGAAGGGTGCAGCGTGACCAGCACGCGGCGGCCTGTTGCGGCATCCTCGGCCCACTGGCCGCGTTCCTTCATCACCGCGACCGGGCGGCCGAGCAGTGAGCGCGCGGCCGTGCCGCCGAGCGCGATATAGGCGCGCGGTTGCACGAGTTCCATCTCGCTTTCGAGCCAGTGGTGGCAGGCCTCTGCCTCGCGCTGGCCCGGGGTCTTGTGCATGCGGCGCTTGCCGCGCAGCTCGTACTTGAAATGCTTCACCGCATTGGTTACGTAGAGCTTCTCGCGCGACCAGCCGAGCTCGGCCACCGCGCGGTCGAACAGCTTGCCGGCCGGGCCCACGAAGGGACGGCCGACCAGGTCTTCCTTGTCGCCGGGCTGCTCGCCCACCACCATCAGCGCCGCGCCGACCGGGCCTTCGCCGAACACCGACTGGGTGGCATGCGCTCCCAGCGGACATTCGCGGCAAGCGTCGGTCGCCACGCTGAGCGCCTTCAGCGCGGCCGTGGCCTCGTTGCGATGGGACATGTTGCCGACTCGGGCGGGCCGGTGGCGCTCAGGCGGCCGGCATCAATGCGTGGAACCGCTGGCGCCGCGGCGGGATTGGCTCTGGTTGCTGCCGCCTACGTGGCCTTCGCGATCGTGGCGGCTCTCGACGGTGCGGCGCGGCTCGTTGCGTGGCGTCGGGCTCTGGTGGCCGGCCTTGTTGTGCTGGGGAGGCAACGAACCACGCTCGTCGGGCGTGTTGGGGTTCGTCTTGGACATGGGCTGCTCCTTCGAATGAATGAGGAATGGATGGACTTTTATTTGTCCGCGCGCTGCATGCCCGCCGGTGTGGGAATTGGCCCACCGCGGGCGTCGTCCAAGCCTCATGCGTGCGGGAGGTGGAACGTGGAATTTGCCGATAGTCGATATCCGCCATCAGGCTGTCCGATCAGGAGAATCCCTGCCTGGTTCGGGGTAAGAACCCGATATTCGGCAGCAATCTTTATCGCCTCCAAGACAACTTGCATCCGCCTCGCGGACCACGTCGGCACACGATATCGTCCAGTTGCGCGCGGTTGATCCGAACGCACGTTCTACCCCGGCGAACGTCGTTCAAGTACGGGGATTCCGATGCCTGCAACGGCAGTTTGCCGCGACTTGTCGGCGCCGATACGATCCCGCGCCTTGCCCCAAAGGAATGCGCGGATGCCGCCAACGATTGCTTCTTCCTCGATGCCCGCGGCATCGAAAAACGCCGGCTGGCAGCAGCGCAGCCGGCGCCACGTCTGGCATCCGTGCACGCAGAGCATCCGGCTCGAAGCGGTGCCGCCGCTGCCGATCGCGCGGGGCGAGGGCGTCTGGCTGTTCGACCACGACGGACGCCGCTACCTCGACGCGACGAGTTCGTGGTGGGTCAACCTCTTCGGCCATGCGCACCCGGCCATCAACGCCGCGCTCAAGGACCAGCTCGACATGCTCTCGCACGTGATGCTCGCGGGCTGCACGCACGCGCCGGCCGTCGAACTGGCCGAGCGGCTCGCCGCGTTGACCGGCCATGCGCTGGGCCATTGCTTCTATGCCTCGGACGGCGCCTCGGCCGTGGAGATTGCGTTGAAGATGAGCTTTCATGCGTGGCGCAATGCGGGCCGTGCCGGCAAGCAGAACTTTGTCGCGCTGCGGCAGGGCTACCACGGCGAAACGCTGGGTGCGCTGCATGTGACCGACGTGCCGGTGTTCCGCGACGCCTATGCGCCGCTGCTCGCGAACGCGCACCTCGTGGCATCGCCCGACGCCCGGGCCGCAGGGCCGGGCGAGGACGCCGCCGCCGTGGCGCGGCGCGCCGCAGCCGGACTCGAAGCGCTGCTGGCCGAACGGCATGCATCGATTGCCGCGGTGATCGTCGAGCCGCTGGTGCAATGCGCCACCGGCATGGCCATGCACGACCCCGAATACCTGCGCCTCGTGCGCGCACTGTGCGACCGCTACGGCGTGCACCTCATCGCCGACGAGATTGCCGTGGGCTGCGGGCGCACCGGCAGCTTCTTCGCGTGCGAGCAGGCCGGCATCTGGCCCGATTTCCTCTGCCTTTCCAAAGGCATCAGCGGCGGCTACCTGCCGCTGGCGCTGGTGATGACGCGCGATGCGATCTACCAGGGCTTCGTCGACGACGACGTGGCGCGCAGCTTCCTGCACTCCCATTCCTATACCGGAAACGCGCTGGCCTGCCGCGCGGCGCTGGCAACGCTCGACCTGTTCGAGCGCGAGGACGCGCTGCGCCGCAACCGCGCCCGCGCCGAACGGTTGATCGGCCGCTTGCGCGAAGGGCTGCGCGGCATGCCCGTCGATCACCTGCGCCAGCGCGGAATGATCACGGCCTTCGACGTGCGCGAGCCCGGCGCGCGGTTCGCGGAGCGCTTTCACCTTGCCGCGCGGGCAAACGGACTGCTGATGCGCCCGATCGGCGCGACCGTCTACCTCATGCCGCCCTATGCGATCGGCGACGACGACATCGACCGGCTGGTCGACGGCACCCTGGCCACATTGGAAGCGGTGGCCGTTCCCGGCCACGCAGATGAAGGAGGCCGCGATGCCGCGCTTGCTTGAACGCCTGCAGGACGAGATCGCCGCGCTCGACGCGCAGTCGCTGCGGCGCCGCCGGCAGATCGCCGAAACCGCCTGCGCACCCGAGCAATCGCTGACGCTGGCCGGCGCGAGCGCTCAGCGCACCATGCTCGGCTTCAGCAGCAACGACTACCTCGGCCTTGCCGCGCATCCGGCACTGGCCGCCGCACTGGCCGAAGGCGCGGCGCGCTACGGCACGGGCAGCGGTGGGTCGCACCTGATCCTCGGCCACTCGCGCGCGCATGCCGAACTCGAGGAACGGCTGGCCGGCTGGATGGCGCCGTTCATCCCGGAGGCGCAGAGCCTCTTTTTCTGCACCGGCTACATGGCCAACCTCGCAGTGCTGTCGGCACTCGGCGGCGCGGAGGCGGTGATCTTTTCGGAGTCGCTCAACCATGCCTCGCTGATCGACGGGGCCCGGCTGGCCAAGGCGCGGGTCGAACGCTACCCGCACTGCGACGTGGCCGCGCTCGATGCGCAGCTCGGCGCCTGCGATGCGCCGGTCAAGCTGATCGTGAGCGATGCGGTCTTCAGCATGGACGGCAACATCGCTCCCGTGGCCGAACTGCTCGCGCTGGCCGAGCGCCACGACGCCTGGCTGGTGCTGGACGACGCGCACGGCTTCGGCGTGCTGGGCGCCACGGGCCGGGGCGTGCTGCAGGCCATGGGACTGCGTTCGGAGCGGCTGGTGCTCATCGGCACGCTCGGCAAGGCGGCGGGAGTGTCGGGCGCATTCGTGGCGGCGCACCGCACCGTCATCGACTACCTCGTGCAGCGGGCGCGGCCGTACATCTTCACGACCGCCGCGCCGCCGGCCATCGCGCACGCGCTGCTGGCCAGCCTCACGCTGATCGAAGGCGAGGAAGGCCACATGCGCCGCGCCTGGCTGAAGGCGCGCATCGCCCAGCTGCGCCGCGGCCTCGAGGCGATCCTGCCGCCGGATGGCAGCGCCTGGCTGCCGGATTCGCCCACCGCCATCCAGCCGCTGATCGTCGGCGACAACGCACGCGCGATGCAGACGATGGCGCGGCTCGATGCCCGCGGTTTGCGCGTCGGCGCGATCCGCCCGCCGACCGTGCCCGCCGGCACCGCGCGGCTGCGGATCACGCTGTCGGCCAGCCACTCGGAGGACGACGTGGCGCGGCTGCTCGATGCCTTGGGTGAAGCACTGGCGCAGCCGTGGAAGAAGGCGGCATGAGCGCCGTGCCGCATGCACCAATGACACACCGCCGCTGGTTCGTCACGGGCACCGACACGGGCGTCGGCAAGACGCTGGCCAGCAGTGCGATGCTGAGCCTGCTGGCCGCCTCGGGCTTGCGTGCGGTCGGCATGAAGCCGGTGGCCGCGGGGCTGGAACTTGTCGATGGCGCCTGGCGCAACGGTGACGTCGAGCAGCTGCGCGCGGCTGGCAATGTCGATGCGCCGCTGGCCCTGCGCTGCCCGTACCTGCTGCGCGCGCCGATGTCGCCGCACCTGGCGGCTAGGGAAGAGGGTGTGCGCATCGCGCTGCCGCCGTTGCTGTCGGCTTTCGCGGCGTTGTCGCAGTGCGCCGACGCGGTGGTCGTCGAAGGCGTGGGCGGGTTCTGCGTGCCATTCGGCGACGACCTCGACAGCGCCGACCTGGCCGTGGCGCTGGGACTGCCGGTGATCCTGGTGGTCGGGCTGCGCCTGGGCTGCCTGAACCACGCGCTGCTCACGGCGGAAGCGATCCGCGCGCGCGGGCTCATGCTGGCGGGGTGGATCGCGAGCGTCGTCGAGCCGGAGATGCTGGCACCCGAGGCCAATCTCCAGACGCTGCGCGGCCGGCTCGGCGCGCCCCTGCTCGGCGTGGTGCCGCACCTGGCCGAACCCTCGGCGGCCAGCGCCGCGCGGCACCTCGACCTGCGCGCATTGCGCGCCACCGCGGCCTACGCGGTGCACCGGTCGGCGGCGCCGGCCGAGTTAAGCTGCTCAGCCTCGCTCGCCTGATTCAGCCAACCGCTTCGCCCGCGCGCCGCCCTGGCGCTCCAGCATCCAGCCCGGGTACTCGGAGGGCAGGGCGCTCACCTTGCCGAGCGCGGCCAGCTCATCGGCGGAGAGCCGGATCGCGGTGGCGGCAATGTTGTCGTCGAGTTGCGCGACGCGCTTTGCGCCGACGATCACGCTGGTCACCACCGGCTGGTGCAGCAGCCACGCAAGCGCGATCTGCGCCACCGACACCTTGCGCGCTTCTGCCAGCTCGCGCATCACGTCGATGCAGTCGTAGGCGCGCTCGACGTTCACAGGCGGAAAGTCGAAACTCGTGCGGCGGCTGCCCTTTTCGGCTTCCGTCCCACGGCCGTACTTGCCGCTCAGGAGGCCGCCCGCCAGCGGGCTCCAGACCATCAGGCCGAGCTTTTCGCTCTGCAGCATCGGCGCCAGTTCGCGCTCCAGGTCGCGGCCCGCGATGGTGTAGTAGGCCTGCAGTGATTCGAAGCGCGCGAGGCCCTGGCGCTCGGCGATGCCCAGCGCCTTCATGATCTGCCAGGCCGCCCAGTTGGAAACGCCCACGTAGCGCACGTGGCCCTGCTGCACCAGGTTGTCCAGCGCGCGCACGGTTTCCTCGATGGGTGTGACCGGGTCGAAGCCGTGGATCTGGTAGAGGTCGATGTGGTCCAGCTGCAGGCGCTTGAGGCTCGCCTTCACGCCGTCCATGATGTGGTAGCGCGAGGCGCCGGCTGCATTGGCGGTCTTGCCGGTCTCGCCGAACACCTTGGTGGCGACCACCACGTTCTCGCGCGGCACCTTGAGGTTCTTCAGCGCCTGGCCCGTGATGGTTTCCGACAACCCTTCGGAATACACGTCGGCGGTGTCGATGAAGTTGATGCCGGCGTCGAGCGCGCGGCCCACCAGGCCTTCCGCCTCGGACTGCTGGAGGTTGCCGATCTGGCCCCAGATGCCGCTGGCACCGCCGAAGGTCATGGTGCCGAGGCAGAGCTCGGAAACGAACAGGCCGGTGCGGCCGAATTTGCGGTATTGCATGAGAGATGTCCTGGGTGGGTGGCGCGGGAAGAGGGGAAGAGGGCCGGAAGGCCCCGCCGTCCATAAAAGTATCTGGCCGCGGCGCCGGGCATGGCGAGTGCGTTCCTGCAAAGTCCTTGCCTATTTCTCCAGACCTCCTGCACGGGCCGTGCGGATTCGTTGGCGCGGCGCTAAGCTTTGAACCACCCGATCCTCCACGCCGGCCGCCTCTGCGGCCCCCACCCGTGACAAGGCCCCGAACATGCCCGACCCAACACTTCAAATCGCTGCCGCCATTGCCCAGCCGATGCCGCTGGAGCCCGAACTCGACGAAGCCAGGAAGGAGCTGGTGGCGCTGATCAACCGCATTACGCGCGGCCAGGACGGCACCGTGGAAACGCCGGTCGACGGCCTGCAGGTCCACTGCATCAGCAAGCCCGACGGCCCCAAGCATGCCTTCGCGACGCCGGCGCTCGGGCTGATCGCGCAGGGCTCCAAGCGGATCATCGTGGGCGACGACATCTATGTGTACGACCCCATGCACTACCTGGTGACCTCTGTCGACCTGCCGGTGTGCGGCCAGGTGCGCCTGACGAGCGACAACGAGCCCTACCTGGGCCTGCGGCTGGAGCTGGCCATCGACGAGATCGGCAAGCTCATCGGCGATGAGAAGCTGCCCGCGAAGGCCAATGCGCCCGCCTCGCGCGGCATGTACGTCAACCGCATCGGCATGCCGGTGCTGGAGCCGGTGCTGCGGCTGCTGCGGCTGGTCGAGTCGCCCGAGGACGTGCCGATCATGGCGCCGCTCATCAAGCGCGAGATCATGTACCGCCTGCTGGTGAACGGGGAGGGCGCGCGGCTGCGGCAGATCGCGCTGCAGGACAGCCACACCCAGCGCATCGCCAAGGCCATCAGCGCGCTGCGCATCAACTATTCGCAATCGCTGCGGATCGAGGACATGGCGCGCGCGGTGCACATGAGCGTGTCGTCGTTCCACCATCACTTCAAGGCCGTGACGGCCATGAGCCCGCTGCAGTACCAGAAGCAGCTGCGCCTGCAGGAGGCGCGCCGCCAGATGCTGATGGCCGGCGCGGACGTGTCGAGCGCGGCGCACAGCGTGGGCTACGAGAGCCCGTCGCAGTTCGCGCGCGAGTACAGCCGCATGTTCGGCGCGCCGCCGCTGCGCGACAAGCGCCGCTGGCTCAGCGAAGCCGAGAACGACGCGCTCGATGCGGGGTCGATGCAGGCCGCCTGAAAGGTCAGCCCGCCCAGCGCCAGTCCTCGATCTCCGGCATGTCCTTGCCGTGCACGGTGACGTAGGCGCGGTGCTCCAGCAGCTTGTCGCGCAGATGCTGCTGCACATGGCCCGCGCTGTTGCGAAAGCGCTCCACGCGCGCAATGGCGTCGGCGGCCAGGTGGAAGCGGTCGAGCCGGTTGAGCACGGTCATGTCGAATGGCGTGGTGGTGGTGCCTTCCTCGCAATAGCCGTGCACATGGAAGTTGTCGTGGTTGGTCCGCTTGTAGCTGAGCCGGTGGATCAGCGAGGGATAGCCGTGGAATGCAAAGACCACGGGCCTGTCGGTGGTGAAGACGGCGTCGAAGTCCGCATCCGGCAGCCCATGCGGATGCGCATCGGGCGACTGCAGCGCCATCAGGTCGACCACGTTCACCACGCGCACTTTCAGCTCCGGCAGCATCCTGCGCAGCAAGTCGGCGGCAGCCAGCGTCTCGAGCGTGGGCACGTCGCCGGCGCAGGCCATCACCACGTCCGGCGAGGCATTTTCGTCGTTGCTGGCCCAGGTCCAGATGCCCAGGCCCACGGTGCAGTGGCGCACCGCCGATTCGATGTCCAGCCACTGCGGCCCCGGCTGCTTGCCCGCGACGATCACGTTCACGTAGTTGCGGCTGCGCAGGCAATGGTCGACCACCGACAGCAGCGTGTTGGCATCGGGCGGCAGGTACACGCGCACCACCTCGGCCTTCTTGTTCACCACGTGGTCGAGAAAGCCCGGGTCCTGGTGGCTGAAGCCGTTGTGGTCCTGCCGCCAGACATGGCTGGTGAGCAGGTAGTTGAGCGAGGCGATCGGACGCCGCCAGCCAATGCCGCGCGCCACCTTGAGCCACTTGGCATGCTGGTTGAACATCGAATCGACGATGTGGATGAAGGCCTCGTAGCACGAGAAGAAGCCATGGCGCCCGGTGAGCAGGTAGCCTTCGAGCCAGCCCTGGCAGAGGTGCTCGCTGAGCACCTCCATCACGCGGCCGTCGGGCGCCACGTGTTCGTCGCCGGCGAGGATTTCGGCGGTGGAAGTCCGCGCGGTGACGTCGAACAGGGCATCCAGGCGGTTCGACGCGGTTTCGTCCGGCCCCATGACGCGGAAGTTGCGCGCCGCGTCGTTGCGGCGCATCACGTCGCGCAGGAACCGGCCCGCAACGCGCGTGGCCTCCGCATCCACCGCGCCGGGCGCCGCAACTTCCACCGCGTGCTCACGGAAGGGCGGCATGGCCAGGTCGCGGAGCAGCAGGCCGCCGTTGGCATGCGGATTGGCGCTCATGCGCCTCGTTCCCTTGGGCGCGAGCGCCGCGATCTCGGGGCGCAGCGCGCCGCCTTCGTCGAACAGCTCCTCGGGCCGGTAGCTGCGCATCCAGTCCTCGAGCAGGCCCACATGCTCGGGCTTGGCGGAAAAGCCGGTGAGCGGCACCTGGTGCGCGCGGAAGGTGCCCTCAACCGGCACGCCGTCCACCTGCCGCGGGCCGGTCCAGCCCTTGGGCGAACGCAGCACGATCATCGGCCAGCGCGGCCGCTCGCGGAACCCGTTCTGGCGGGCGCTGGCCTGGATGGCGTGGATCCCGTCGAGCGCCTTGTCGAGCGCGGCCGCCATCAACTGGTGCATCTGCGCGGGCTCGTGGCCGGCAACGAAGTACGGCTCGTGCCCATAGCCCCGCAGCAGCTGCGCCAGCTCTTCGTCCGGGATGCGTGCGAGCACCGTGGGGCCGGCGATCTTGTAGCCGTTCAGGTGCAGGATCGGCAGCACGGCACCATCGGTTTCGGGGTTCAGGAACTTGTTGGAATGCCAGCTCGCCGCGAGCGCGCCGGTTTCGGCCTCGCCGTCGCCGATCACGCAGCAGGCGAGCAGGCCGGGGTTGTCGAACACCGCGCCATAGGCGTGCAGCAGCGAATAGCCGAGCTCGCCGCCTTCATGGATCGAGCCGGGCGTTTCCGGTGCCACGTGGCTCGGAATGCCGCCCGGGAACGAGAACTGCGTGAAGAGCCGCTTCATGCCATCGGCGTTGCGGCCGATGGCGGGGTAGACCTCGCTGTAGGTGCCCTCGAGATAGGTGTTGGCGACCACGCCCGGCCCGCCGTGGCCTGGACCCGCGATGAAGATGGCGTCGAGCTCGCGGGCCGCGATGGCGCGGTTCATGTGCGCATAGACGAAATTCAGGCCCGGCGTCGTGCCCCAGTGGCCCAGCAGCCGCGGCTTGATATGCGAAAGGCTCAGCTTCTCGCGCAGCAGCGGGTTGTCCATCAGGTAGATCTGGCCCACGGACAGGTAGTTGGCCGCGCGCCACCAAGCGTCCAGCAGCGCGAAGTCGTCGTGTTCAGCCATTGCTCGCGCATTCCGCGATGGTCAGCCGGTTCATGATCAGCGTGACGCCTTCGGCGCGGCGCACGGCGCGTTCGACAGCGCTCTTCAGGTCCTCGCTGGCCAGCTGCCCATGCAAGGTGACCACGCCGTCGGCCACGCGCACGTCGACGTCGCAGCTGCACACCGCCGGGTCCCAGTTGAGCTGGGCGAAGACCTCGTGCCTGAGTTGAATATCGGGGTTCATTTCAAACCTTTCGAGGAAGAGGGGGCTTCTGGCTGCGCTGTCCGGCTGATTCACGATGCCTCCCTCGTCGACAACACTATCGGCGCACACGCTTCGCACCTTGCCGTCGTGCCGCAATTCCGATGTTGCCCGCGGGTCTTTTTTCCGCGAAGGACGAGGGCTCGCAGGGTCGCGTTCTTTCACATCTTTTACGCCCGTGCCATGCACGTCGCATGCGGCCCGCACTGGCTTTTGCGCGGACCGCGCCCGCTCGATAGGATGTACTCGACGCGGCTGCATCACGGCGCCTGACCCGGCCCGCCCCACACGATTCCAATTCCGGACAACCCAGGAGAACAGCATGGACAGCAACGTTCCCGCAACACCCGCATCGGCATGGACCGATGCCTACTTTCGCTCCCTGCTCGACTGGCAGGCGGCCTGCGGTGCGAGCGTGCTGCGGGCGCAGCAGGTCCAGTGGGGAATGCTGGCCGCCTGGCAGCAGTCGGCCAAGGCCGTCCAGCAGGAACTGCTGGACCAGTGGACCAGCCGTTTCGGCGGCGGCGTGCCGCTGGACGGATAACCAGCCTACTGGCTTGCCACCGCGCCGCCCGGCATGGTGAAGCGCGCCGCTTCCGCCTTGGCATGCGATTCGGGCGCGCGCACCAGCAGCACCGGAACGCTCGCGCTGCGCAGGATCTGCTCCGCGCTGCTGCCCATCACCATGCGGCCGAGGCCGCGCCGGCCGTGCGTTCCCAGCACGATCAGGTCGGCGGGCCAGGAAGCCGCCTCGGCCGTGACCCGGTCGGGAACGGTCCCCCTGAAGTTGTCGCACAGCACCGAGTCGGCCTCGACGCCCTCGGCGGCGGCCCTTGCCTTGCCTTCCTCGAGCAGTTGGGTGGCGCCGGCGCGCAGTTCGTTGAGCCAGTCTCCCGTCCGACCCGAGTAGGCGTCCATCGCCAGGGCGAAGGAGAGCTCGTCGATGACGTGGATCAGGCGCAGCCGCCCTGCGGTGACCTTGGCAAGGCGAATGGCTTCGCCCAGGCCATGGCTGGATGTCGAACTTCCATCGACAGGAACAAGAATTCGCTGGTACATGGTGTCCTCGCTTTGCTTGAGGTGGGTGTGCGGCCAGTGTCCGGGCCGGTGCGAGGCGCGGCTTGATGCGGATCAAGCGAAGGCGTCCTCGCCGTGCGAAAGGATCGAACCTGCCGCCATGCTGCGCTCCATCATCATCCTGCTCGAACAGCACCGCTGCAAGGGAACCCCGCCCGACTTCGCGGCCTTGCGATGGAAGAGCGCGAGATCCTGCCGCTCGCCGAGATGGTGCTGATCCCCGAGGCTTGGCGCGAACTCGACGAGGCGTTCGGCCGCAACCGCGATCCGCTCACCGGCTACCGGCTGGAGCGGGAGTACGAGGCGCTCTTCGCCCGCATCGTGAACATCGTGCCTGCGCCGATCGGGCTGGGCCCTGCGGCTTAGGGAGCGGAGTTCGCGCCGGGGGCGGTCGGGCCGGACTTCGGCGGCGGCGACCAGGCGGGCCGTTCGGAGCGGCCGCTGTCGACGACGATGAGATAGCGCCCGGCGCCTTCGACGGGCGACTGGTCCGGTGGAAGCACCCACGGCGCGCTGCCCTCGGCCTTGGCCCTGAGGTAGTCGGCATCCAGCACGCCCAGGCGGTCGAGCAGGCGGTTCAGGCTGGCCGGAATGCGGATGCAGCCCTTCGATTGCACGCTGCCCAGCCGCGGCTCGAGCCGGTCGGGATCGGTGGTGTGCATCTGCAGCCGCATCGTGCTGGTGCCGCCCCGGCCCCACAGGCGCCGCGCCTGCTGCCATCCGAAGTCGAACACGCGCATTCCCTTTTCGCCGTAGCCCCGAATGCCGAGCTCGTTGCGCGAGCCCTCCGCGCGGAAATCGTGGTTCGCCACCGAGTGGCCGAACACGCCGAGCGGCGTTTCGAAGTACTCGAATCCGCCGGGGCGTCCCGTCGATACCGGCGCCGCACCGATCAGCACGGGCGCAGCGCCGGCCGGCAGCCAGAAGACGAAGATGGCCTGGACCGAAGCGCTGCGGTCCACCAGCAGCGCGTACTGCGACGGCTCGTCGGCAATGCCCGCTCGCCTGAGTTCATCGCGCGCCAGATGGCCATAGCGCTGCGCTTCGTCGGGCGGCAATTCGAGCCGGCGGTCGACCTGTTCCGCGAAAACCTGGCGCAGGCGCACCGGATCGGCCCAGCAGGTGGCGAGCGCGCCTGCCAGCACCGCAAAGACGAACGCCCGGGCGGCGCGGCCTGCCAAGAACGGCCGCGCCCGTGTGCTTTTGTGCTCCCGTTTCTTTCATACCTTCCAGGGCAGGCGAGCTGCGCCGGCCCTGGAAGGTTGGTACCCCTGGCATCCGCGCGAGTTCCCGGGATGCGCGGTGCCGGACGGCTTGGTCAGGGCATCAGGAAGGTGACGCGCTTCGCTATGAGCACTCCATCGATCACGGCGTCTCCGACCACTGAGACACGACGGTTGGGGGCTAGGCTAGCGAGGTCAACGACAGTGCCGTTCTCAAATACCGTCGTGGGACCACCGGCGTTCACTGGCCGGCCTTGTACTCTGAAGTCGGAGGCCGACTTGTAGCTGCTGATCGGCCCTATGAGAGTGAAATCGACCGGTCCGCCTTTGATGCGCAGCTTCTTCGCAATCAGTACACCGCTGGACATGAAGCCATCAACCTCGACCCTGACGCCGGGACCGATCGAATCCACCAGTGCGCTCGGGAAGTTGGTCTTGGACGCATCGATTCTTGTCCCGAGCACTTGGAAATCACCGATCCCGGTGTAGTTGGTGACGACACCTGCGAGCTGTACCGCGGCGGCGTTCTGCTTGGGCACCGCATACCAGCCCTGGACTTTCGTCGCGTTGAAGACGCCCGTGGCAGGCTCAAGGCTGCCGCGCACGCGGACGATGGCGCCCTCGGCCAGCGTGGAGGCGTCGATGCCGCCGGAGAACGTGGCGCTGCCGTAGCGCACCGTGAGCTGGCCCAGCGTGAATTGCTGTCCGGGGACGAGGTTCTGTACCACGCCGGTCACCAGCGGCTCGGCCGAAGCCGGCTTCAGTTCGACGCGCGTGGCGCGCAGGGTGCCCGGCGCCGAGGGCAGGCCCCAAACCTGCACCACGCTGCCGATCGTGACCTCGGCCAGGCTGTTCGCGCCGCTCCAGACGGTGGCGTTGTCGATGGTGACCGTGGTGCCCATCACGGCGAAGCTGCCGGCCCCGATATCGACAGCCGAAACGGCTCCGCGCAGCTCGGCAGCCGATTCGACCTGCTGCGCCGTGGCCGCGGTGAATTCGCTGTCGATCTTGCCGGCAATGCGCACGCTCATGCCGATCTGCAGTTCGGCAGCGTCCTCCAGGCTGGTGGTGGCGGCGTCGGTGTTGTAGCGCACGCCGTTCAGGATGATGCTGCCCAGCCCGCCCACGGAGCCGATGCCGGTGCCGCCCGAGCCCACACCGGAGCCGTCGCCGCTGCCGTTGCCGGCAGTGCTCGTGCCGTCGGTGCCGCCGCCTGCAGTACCCGTACCGCTCGTGCCACCCGTGCCGTCGGTTCCCGTGCCCGCTCCGGCCGGGCCATCGCTTCCAGAGTCCGTCGCACCGCTCCCGGCAATGCCGGCCAGGCTGCCTGCCGAACCACTGCCACCGCCGCCACCCCCGCACGAGAGCAGCAAGGCCATGGCTCCGGCAAAGAGGATGCCGCGCATCCATCGGTAGTGGTGGTTCTTCATCATCGTGTTCCTTTGTCCCGCGGCGCGGGGACGGGAGGCGCTCCCGGCGCCGCCTCGTCTTCATAGTAGGTGTAGATGCCGACACGCATGCGCCCCTTGGCGCCGTCAGGCGCCTGGTCGACCGCGCGGTTCATCTCGCCCGCCAGTTCCAGGTGCAGGGCCGCCCAGCGGTCGCGCACCATCTGGTGGATATTTTCGCAATCCTGCAGGCCAAGGCCGCGCGCATACACGGAGCGCTCGAGCATGCGGGGCTCTTCGCCCAGCGTGTTGGACACCGCCGCCAGCAGGTGGTCGCGGCCGTTGTCGCCGAGGAATGCCAGCATCGACTGCAGGTCGTCCACCGGCACGAAGCCGCTGGCCTTGAGCTCGGCATAGCCGTCCTGCTCGGCCACCATGTTCAGGCGCACCAGTTCGTCGAGGATGGTTCGATGGTGCACGTTGCCGCGGCTGCCGAGCCTGGCCACGGTTTCGAAGGAGGGCGCATCGTCGCCGTCGGAGGTGATCGGCAAGCGCTGGAAGGACTGGTTCTGCGACACCATCTGCAGCCACAGCGTGAAAGTCTTGGCCGCGGCCGATATCTCGGTGTGGGGCAGGGCGTCGACGGTGTCACGGACCTTGGCCGTCACGGCCTTGCGGTTGAGCCCGGTGGTGACGGACAGCTGGCTGATATTGGGCTTTGCCACCCCCTGTTGGCGCCAGGAGCGCTTGGCCTCCTCGAGCAGCAGGTCGCGCAGCAGGACTTCCAGGTGCGGGTGCTTGACCCCCATCGCCAGGGCGAGCCTGACCACCGGCCGCAGGATGCGGGCGCAGGCGGCCAGTGCCCAGTCGAGCTGGTGTTCCATGAAATGAGGCGTTTCTTCTGATGCGATTGCGGTGCGGCGGCCGGGACTGAAGGGCCCCGGGGCCGTCGATCAGTGCACTATTGTCCGCGTCGCCGAGGATCGCACAAAAAAGACCTCATTCATGCGGCGCAGCTACCTGCTTCGGTCCGCGCGACCGAGGAACGGCCGGTGGCACTGATCTTGACCACCCGCTTCGGGGTACCCAGCGGGGTAGCCCGGCAGATCGTGAAGTTGGCCGCGGTGGCGCCGACGCCGGTGCCCTCGAAGGCGAGCGCGCTGAGGTCGCCGCTGTCGCGGATGCGGTAGCCGCTGGCGGCCGCGGGCTGCTTCTGGATCACCGTGGGCGTCGCACCGCTGCTGATGACGATCCAGCCAGCCTCCCATTGCCCGTCGGTGGCGCAGCTCGTGCCGTTGGACGAGGCGCACAGCGTGACGGGCGCGTTGCGCTTGATGGCCTCGCTGCGCGCGAGCTGGCTGGCGGCGACGAGATCGGTCGCATAGGAATTCAGCCGGGTCGAAAGCCGTATGTAGTCGAAGGAGGGAACGGCCACCGACACCAGCACGATCAGCACCACAAGGGTGACCATCAGCTCGATGAGCGTGAAACCGCGGGCGCGCGTGCCGGGCATGGCCATCCCTTTTTTCCTTTTTTACTTCTGGATGAACCAGTAGACGCGGCCCTTGGGCTGCTTGAAGGCGGCCTTCGGTGCGGTTCCCTTCGGGCTCAGGAACGAATCGGGATTGGCGCCGATCACCACGTCGCGGAAGGTGCCGTCGTCCAGCGGGGCGCGGAAAACAGTGGGCGAGGGCGCAAGGCCACCGCCTTCGACGTTCTGATACCGGATGCCATTCTCGGCCCGTGCCGCGGCGTCGAGATACGACAGGTTGTAGACATTGGCCGTGCCCAGGTCGGAGCGGCAGGACTGGCGCTGGGCCGCTGGATCGGTGGGAATGTGGGTGTTGAACGTGGTGGTGCCATAGGCCGTCACTGATGAAGTCACCACCTGCTCGCCAGCGGCAAGCGCGAGATACCAGCCCTTCTTGGCGGCCAGGTCCGAGGCCAGAGGCGGTGTCGAGCCGGTGATTTCCAGCAGGGAGTTGTGGCACAGCAGCTTGTTGCCATCGCACTGGTCGGCTTCGGCGGCGAGCCAGCTGTCGTCGTTGGGCTTGTCCACCATCATGTAGAAGCGGTTGGAGACGCCGAACGCGGCCGAGTAGGAGCGCAGCGGCTTCTCGCGGTCGCCCGAACCCAGCAGCAGCACGTACATGCCGTTGTCCTCGACCACGTCGGGGCCGAACATGAACTTGCGATTGGGCGTGCAGCCATTCGCGGTGTCGTTGCAGCCGAGCGAGGCGATCTTGGTCATCTCCCAGCTGGCGGGCGCTGCAGTTCCGATCTTGATGCGGTAGACGTTGCCACCCATGTCGGCCGCGTAGGCGATCTTGGCCAGGCCCGTGCTGTCGTTCACGATAGTGACCTCGCCACTGACTGCGCGGACGGTGTCGAAGGTCTTCTGGACGTTGCCCGTGCTGGCGTCGAGCACGTAAATCTTGTTGCCCTTGGTGGCCGCGCCGCAGGCCTCAGCCGACTTCGTGGTATCGACATCCTCGCACTTGTCGTACCCGCCACCGAACATCACCAGGGGCGTGCTGCCGGCACCATAGCCGCTGGCCTTGACCACCTTTGCGGGTGACCAGGTCTGGCCGATGCCGGTCATGTCGTTGGCGCCGGTGTCGCAATCGGTGTCGTTGTCCTGGTTGGGGCAGCCGCGGCGCCATTTGAGAACGGGAGCCGCCGGATTGGAAACATCGAAGGCGTAGATCAGGCGGCCGCCGCGGCGCATGCTCGCATACAGCCACGCGACATCGCCCTGGCGGTAGGCGGTCATCGCGCCGTCCATGCCATAGGGCTTGGGGGCAGGGGTGGGGGCGTCCGCGCTGACCGGAAGGTCGGGAAAGTTGATGCGCGTGGTGTTGTCGTACAGCCGCTTGATGCTGCCGTAGAACTCCGGCGGCACGAAAGACCACAGCTCCTTGCCGGCTGGGGCCGAACCGATTGCCGCGCTCCGGTTGCCGTTGACGGCGCGCAACATGCCATCGTTGGCGCCGTAGAACACCACCACCTGCGGCTCTGCGTCGGTGCCGTAGTTGATGGCGACCGGCCGCGAATGCACCACGTCGCCGTGCACCGAGGCCCGCATGGCGGTGGAGGTCAAGGGTTTTCCATCGGTGCCTTTCCGCTCGTCACCCTTGTTGTCCATGCCCCGCAGCCAATCGATCAGCTTTGTTCGGTCGGTGTCGCTTACGCCCAGGGCCGTCGAGGTGATGTCGCCATTGCCATCGGCAAAGCTCGTCAGGACCGAACAGGTGCCCGGCGCGCAGGTCTGGACGTTGCGGGCCGCCACGGCCATTTGGCGCAGCGTATAAGCTTGTGCGCCTTTTTCGACCACGCTGCCGTCGGGACTGTCCGAAACGGTAAGGTCGATTTTCTTGCCCGTGATCGGGTCCGTACGAATGCAGTCGCCGGAGGGCTTAAACGACCAGTAGGTATTGATCTGCGCCGGCGTCCAGAAACTCCGTGCGCAGGGATCGATGAAGCCGGTCTCGTTGTTGATAGCGTTGATATCGGCCGCGTCCTGCAGGATCAGTTGGTTGCTTTTGTCCAGCCCGAGCTTGTATTGCTTGAGGTTGCCATGCCAGCGCGGATAGGCGGTTTCGTCGGGGCGGAACATGCCCACGAACACCTGGTTCAGGTAGGTGCCCTGTGTGTTCACGCTGAGGGGCAGGCTCACCGACGAGAAGACGCTGTCCACCGACTGGATCTTGCTGAAGATCTTGTCGAGCGCATCGTTCAGCGCCGCACCGAGGTCGGGCTTGGCGGAGAGGTCGTAGTACTCACCGTCGCTCTTGACCGCCATGCTCGTGAGCAGTGCTGTCCAGCCAGGGCCCTGGCCGCCATCTGCCTTGGCGGCTTCGATGGTATAGACCTTCACGCCCATGCGGGCCCGCAGGAACAGGGCCCATTCGTCGGCCATGTTGTCCTGCGAGCCGCTCACCGGCAGCGTAATGGTGGTTGTGTCGCCCCCTGCTTCGCGCAGGGCATTCGCCGATATCGTGCTGTCATTATTGTTGTCCTGCGCGGCTCCGTTGCTGATATAGATGACGTAGGTACCAATGCAGTTGGTGATGTCCGGGCCGTTGTAGGTGGTGGCGTCCTTCCTGCTCAGCGGGTTGCCCTCCAGCGCATAGATGGCGTTGGAGGCATCAGTGCCGGAGACGTTTCCCCTGTAGTCGGCCTTCGCCTTCTTGTTCCCGGCAATGGGTTCCTTGCTGGCCAGGTAGCGGTAGACTTCTGCCATCATCTTGCCGGCTTTGCCGCCATTCGACTTGTCGCTGTTCACCCCCAGGCTGCGGATGAGCGCACCGTAGGCGAGCTTGTTGGTTGCATTCAGCGTGCGCACGCCCGCGCGCAGATAGGCGCCGTCGTCGCCGGAATTGCCCGCCCCTGTTTCGGTGAACATCATGATGCCCACCTTGAACTCGTTCGGATCCAGGCTTTCGAACGCCTTGGCCAATGCTTCCATCTCCTTCCCGAACATGGGCGTCCAGTTGGCCGTGTTGTCCACCACGAACAACACGTTCGGCGCCGCCGCTGTCGTCCGGTTGTAGTCGACGAAAAGATCGATGTCTTCCGCCTGCGCGGCAGGCAGGCCGAACATCAGCATCGCCGCGGCGCAAAGCGACCGGAAGAAGTTGTTTTTCATGGTTGCGATCCGTTCGTCTTCTTGATCATTCGCAGGATGGGGGTCAGGAGCACAGCGCATCGAACTGCGTCTTGTTCAGGAGCGCTCTCACGCCCTGGCGCACCGCGGTGACCGTGCCGCTGCCGGTGTGGGTCACGGTGGTGCTGATATCCCAGACCGAGTTGTATTGGTCGGGCACCGTCGCAAGGCCCGAGCCGCTGGTGGACGCGCCTCCTGTAATGCCGCCGGGGCCCACGTTGCCACCACCGCCGCTGCCGGCAACCTTGGTCGCACGCACGCAGGTCGGCGCCGCAATGTCCACCGTGTAGTCGTTCGTGCCGTCGTTGTTGATGTCCACCAGGCTCGCAGTGGCCTGAGGCGCCGCCAGCGAAGGCGAACCATCGACGCCCGGCAGCAGCAGCGAGGCCGCCACTTCCTCGATCGCCCGGTTCGACGCGGCCACGGCCTCGTTGCGGTTCTGCATGTTGCCCACCGACTTGAGGTTGGTGTTGCTGAGCGTGAAGCCCGCCGTCACGGCCAGCGTGATCAGGAGCAGCATGATCAGCCCGACGATCAGCGCCGCGCCGCCTTGCCTGCTCATGGCGGAGTGTGTTGTCAATGGCTTCACGGCGTTTCCCTGCGTCCGGTCACGTTGGTCATGCGGATCGCGGTGGTGAACGCATGCCGCTTGTAGTGGTCGTTGAAGGGGCCGATCGATCCGCTTCCCAGGTTGTAGGTGCGCGTGTCCTCGTGGCCCGGCGAGACCTCGATGCTGCGGGCGACCACGTAGAGCTTGACCGCCGCCACGTTCATCAGCTGGTCGGCAGTGCAGGGCGAGGCCGTGCTGCAGTGGATGAAGTTGCCGTCCGGGCTGCCGTCGCCGCGGTTGGTGGGCGTGGACCTGTTGGCGGTGTCGGCCCAGTTGATGGCCTGGGCGTAGTTCACGAGCGCGCCGGTCTTGCTCACCGTGTCCAGGCCCAGTTCGACGCGGAAGCCTTCGATGCCCTCGATGAGCGGAACCGGTGGCTGCTGCGCGAGGCCGGTGGCCGACAGGTCGAAGCGGGAGCGCGCCAGGGTCGGAATCCCGTCGGTGGCGGTCTCGGCGTAGGTGCGCACGTAGTAGATGTCGGAGATGAACTTTCGCTTGGGCGCCGGCGCGGTGCAGTTCTTGGCCAGCATGTTGGCGAAGTCGGCCGTGCTGAGGTCGAATTCCGAGGGCTTCTGCGTACCGCAGAACGACGACTGGAAGTAGAGCTTGCCCAGCGTGTCGGCTTCGCAGTTCGGCGCGCCCGCCACGCAGGTTTCGGCATGGCGCACCACCAGCACGTCGGTGCCTGCCTTGTGGTTCGGCAGCAGGTCGGTGCAGCTGGCGGGCACCGCTTCGTAGGCCTGCACGGGCATGTCGAGCAGGCTGCGCTTGTAGTCGTCGGTCCAGTTGGCGGCCGAGTAGGCCAGGCAGGGATCGGGCGCCGTGCCCGTGGGCACCTTCTGGGGCACGCCGCTGACCGTGAGGTCGTCGAACTCGGGCATGTAGTTTTCCCAGAAGCCGGCGTGCGAGATCTCGTTCTCCAGCACGAAGACGCTGAGGCGCCCGCTCTCGATCTGGCGGTTGACCCTGACCATCTCGCGCTGGGTGTTGTTCACGTTGAGGAACAGCGCAAGCAGCGCGGCCACGACGATCAGCATGATGGTGATCGACACCATCAGCTCGATCAGCGTGAGGCCCCGCTGGCGCAGCGAGGCGCGCGCAAGCCGGGCAGGGCGCCGAAGCGCGGTCGCGAAGCGGGCCCGGCTCATGAGAGATTCCCGATGCGCACCAGCGTCGTCACGGTCCTGCGGCACCTGTCGCTGGAACAGGCCGGCGCCGGTTCGCTGGCCGAGGCCGGGGCGGCCGCGTCGTACATGTCCTTGCCGCAGGGCACGCCCGCCGGCGGCGCGGCGATGGGCACCAGGCCTTGCCAGGCGACCGTGATCAGGTATTCGTTGTTGCCCAGGTCCTGCACGCAGCCGCGGCCGCCGATCATCGCGCCGAGCTTGGTGTCGTCCGAGGTCTCGGCCGCGCCCTGCAAGGCGTCGCACCATTCCTTCGCATCCACCTGCTGGCGCGAGGCGACGGCAGTCGGACAAGTGACGCCGGCGCCCAGCGGCGAGTCCGTGACATAGCTGGCGGCGGCGCGGCGGTTGGTGGCAATGCGGCTGGCCATGTCGTTGAGCAGGATCAGCGCCTGCGAGCGCTGGTAGGACTCCATCTCCGACGTCTGGAGCCGCGCCTGCAGCCCCACGAGCCCGAAAAGCCCGAACGAGACGATCAGCAGCGTGACCAGCACCTCGAGCAGCGTGGCACCGCGCTGCGCGCGGCCGTTCGGTGCGGCGGGCAAATGGCGCTTCACCATTTGCCCGCCGGCGTCTTGACGCCCTGGTTGTCGAGCGTGAGGTCGCCATCTCCCCTCTGGCTTCCCGTGGACGTAGGACTGAAGGTCAGGAGAAAACTGGGCACCTGTGTGCTGGTCGGGTCCTGCAGCGTGATGGTGTAGCCGTAGTTGGCCGCAACCTCCGCGGGCAGCGCGTAGCCGCTGGCCGTGAGGGCGTCCTTGGTGGCGTAGCTTCGGTTGGCCAGCAGGAACTGCTGCTGGCGGTTGGCGATGTCCATCATCTGCGCCTGCGCCGCCGAGCGCTTGGACCGGATGATGTATTGCTGGTAGCTGGGATACGCGATGGACGCCAGGATGGCAATGATCGCCACCGTGATCATCAATTCGATCAATGTGAAGCCATTGCGTTTGCGCGGGAACGAGTGCTTTTTCATTCAACTGGCCATCAATGTTTCACAATGTTATTTATGTGAATTTATCACATACAAATGTGAATAGGGGGCATTCGATGCTGATCCATTCGAGCGCCGCCGACAAGGTGTTGCGCCTCTAACGAAACACTTCGGCAACATTCAACAACGTAACGGCGGCGCCGGGGCGAGGAAGCTTCCGACTAAGGGACGCTGGCCTCGTCCTACGTGCGCGACCGAGGTACCTCCCAGAATCGGTTCGTTCCAACCTGTGTTCCCAAGGCGCCCCAAGGCGAACAGAGAGGAGTCGATCGACATGACCAGAGCACCCGGAAGCCTCGGTTCAGGCGACGGATCGCGGCCCACCACCGACGGCGGCGTAGACAACATCGGCGCGGGCGAAAAGTTCGCGAGCAGTTCCTCGGCCGCTGGCGAGCCGGACTCGGCACCGGCGCCGGCCGAAGGCATGGCGCGCAAGCGCAAGAACGCGGAGGCCTCGCGCCACGACGATTCCGCAGCTTTCGGGCTGCGGGAAGACCTCCGCCCCAAGACCAACCAGGAGCCGTCCAAGCCCTGAGCGCTTGGATGGCCTGAGGAGCCCAAGATGACTTCTTCCGAAAAAGCCTTCCCCTTTCCCACCTCCAAGAACCACGGCAAGCCGCCGGTCGAGCCCGCCAAGCCGACCGAACAGGCGCCGAGCGAGGAGGCCCTGGACAGCGGGGTCGAGGAATCCTTTCCCGCGAGCGACCCGGTGTCCGTCACGGTGACCAAGGTCAAGCTGCCCAAGGCGCCGCAAGACAAGGACAAGGCGGAGCAGGGCCGCGACGCAGACGCCAAGAGGTAGCCCTCCTACAGCGTGCCGCGCTGCGAGCCGACCCGGCGCAGCCGGCAAGAACCTAGCTTTTCCAAGGTCGGGCATCCGGTCCGGCACGGCCCTTATCTGCCGGGGACAGCCGGCTTTTTTTCAGGAGACATGACCATGAACAGCACTTCCAGACTCATTGCCGCCTTGGCCCTGGGTGCCGCAGGCGCAGCCTTCGCGCAAGGCAACCCGCCCACCACGGCACCGCCCAATCCGGCCACCGCGGCAGGCCAGCAGAATCCGGCCGGTGGTCCCATGGGCACCACGGGCGTGACCCCGCAGAGCCCGCAGACCGGCAGCGCGCCGGCTAGCTCTGCACCCACGGCCCAAGGCTCGACCGACACCGGCAGCAGCGCCGGCACCTCCATGGCCGCCTCGGGCGACACGCCTGCAATGCGGCGGGCGCGCGCCGACCGCAACTGAACGCGTTCCGTTCTGGTCCCACGCAGCATGGCCAATCCATGCATGCCTTGACAGCTGCACCGGGCGCGGCGAGCCGCGCGCTTGCCGTGTTCGTTTCGCTCTCTCTTCTGTCGCTGTCGGCCTCGACCCCGTCGCCGGCTGCGGTGGAAGATCCGCGCTGGCTCGCGCGGGCCATCGTGGCCGCGGCGGACAATCGGGCCGCCCCGTTCGCGGTGGTCGACAAGAAGAACGCCCGTGTCTTCGTCTTCGACGCGGCGGGCCGGCTCCAGGGTTCGTCGCCCGTACTGCTGGGCCTGGCGCGCGGCGACGACTCCGTGCCGGGCATCGGCGAGCGGGAAATGTCCAGGATTCGGCCTGACGAGCGTACGACGCCGGCGGGGCGCTTCAAGACGGAGCCGGGGCGCAACACCAAGGGCGAAGACATCGTGTGGATCGACTATGACGCGGCCGTTTCCATGCACCGGGTGCGCACCACCGACCAGTCGGAACGCCGCCTGCAGCGGCTGGCTTCGCCAAGCGTGGCCGACAACCGCATTTCGTACGGCTGTATCAATGTGCCAGCCGCGTTCTACGACGCCTACATCCAGCCCGCGCTCGGCAGCCGCCGCGGCGTGGTGTACGTGTTGCCCGAAACCGTGGCGCCGCACCAGCGCTTCGAATTCCTGGGGCGTTCCGTGCTCTGAACAAGGGGCCGGCGCTCGCTCGGTCGAGGAGTGCCACGCAATGGGCATGGCTGAGCGGCCCTGCGGCTCAAGTCCGCAGGCTGATCACGCCAAGCAGCACCACCACCGCCATGCCCAACAGCAAGGTGGCGCATTTCCAGAAGACCACCGGGTTCCTGTCGAGCAGCGGCGCGGTGCGCCGGTTCAGGAAATCGGGATGCGGCTGGCGCAGCTCTTCGACGAATTCCGACAGCGCTTCATGGCGCTTGAGTGGGTTGGGATGCAGCGCCTTGCGCAGCACTTCGTCGATCCATGCCGGGATGGCGCGCTGCGCGTCGAGTGCCGAGCGGTACTGCAGGTTGCGCTGGTCCGCGCGCGTGCGGATGCGCGCCACCTGCGCGCCGTAGGGCAATCGGCCGGTCAGCATCTGGTAGACGATCACGGCCAGCGAGAACAGGTCGGACTGCGGCGAGCCGCCGTCGCCAACGAAGTATTCGGGTGCCGTGTACTGCACCGTGCCCAGCACCTGGGCCGCGTCGGCCAGCTTGCTGTCGCCCAGGCCCGCCACCCAGGCCGAGCCGAAGTCGATGATCCGCACCGTGCCCGTGCGGTCGATCATGACGTTCTCGGGCCGCAGGTCTTGGTGCAGCATCTCCATGCGATGGAAGGCCTGCAGCCCCCTGGCCAGCTGCTCCACGATGCCGCGCACCGATTCCAGGCTCGGCCGCGGGTTGTCCACCATCCATTGCGCCAGCGTTTGCCCGTCGACGAACTCCATGACCACGTAGAGGTAGCCGCGCTTGCGCTGCGGCACATGCGGCTTGAGAACGTGCGCGCTGTCGATGCGCCGCGCCACCCATTCCTCGAGCAGGAAGCGGTCGAGATGGGCCTCGTCGTTCTGCAGATCGACGGACGGCGTCTTGAGCACGACGCGCTCGCCCGTGTCGTCGTCGACCGCCAGGTAGATGTGGCTGCGGCTGCTGCGGTGCAGGTCGCGCACGATGGTGTAGCCGTCGAACTGCATGCGCGCTTCGAGCACTGGCGGCAAGCGCAGTGCCGCGCGCTGCGCCTGGAGCTCGCTGACCTCGCCATCGGGCAGGGCGTCGACGCGCACGATCTGGACCGTCAGGTTGTCGGGGCTGCCGCGCCGGTACGCTTCCTCGGCGATGCTTCTTGCCGCGGCGTCAAGGTCGCCGGCGTGGGCATCGAGTGCGCTCCTGATGACGGCCGCATCCACGTGCTCATGGACGCCGTCGGAGGTCAGCAGGAAGACATCGCCTTTCTCGATGGCGAGGGCCTGGTAGTCGATCTCCACATGCGGGCCCACGCCCAGCGCCCGGCTCAGGTAGCTGTGCCCGCCGGCCACCGAGACGCGGTGGTCTTCGGTCAGCTGCTCGAGTGCTCCCGCATGCCAGCGGTAGACGCGCGTATCGCCCACATGGAAGACGTGCGCCGTGGTCGACTTGATGACCAGCGCGCTGAAGGTGCAGACGTAGCCGCGGTCCTTGTCGAAGCGGCCGCTGCTGTTCTGGGTCTGCGCGTGCAGCCAGGCGTTGGCGGCCGTGAGCACGCGCTGCGCCGAGCGGCTCACGCTCCATGCGTCGGAGGTGCAGTAGTAGTCGGTCAGGAAGCTGCGGATCGCCGACTCGCTGGCCACGTGGCTCACGTCGCTGCTGCTGATGCCGTCCGCAATCGCAACAGCCACGCCCTTCGCGCTGCGGCCCGGCGCCTCCGGCAGGGCGGCGCCATGGAAGTCCTGATTGGCCTCCTTGCGTCCCTTGTCGGAGTGCTGGCCGATGGAGACCGCGAGGCCGGAGCGCATCGTCACGCGGCGATGGCGCGCAGGTTCAGCGCGGAACGCGCTTGGGCGCCGTGCGGACGTGCGTGGCGTACAGCGTCAGGCCGGTGAACGACAGGCCGCCGATGAGGTTGCCCAGCACGGTGGGGATCTCGTTCCAGATGATGTAGTCCATGATCGAAAAATTGCCACCCATGAGCAGTGCCGACGGGAACAGGAACATGTTGACCACCGAGTGCTCGAACACCATGAAGAAGAACACCATGATCGGCATCCACATGGCCAGCACCTTGCCGGTCACCGAGGTCGAGATCATCGCACCCACCACGCCGGTGGACACCATCCAGTTGCACAGCATGCCGCGCACGAACAGCGTCAGCATGCCCGCGGCGCCGTGGTCGGAGTAGCCCACCGTGCGCGCCTCGCCGATCGTGGCGATCACCTGGCCGACCTTGTCGGGCGGGCTGGTGAAGCCGAAGGTGAAGACGATCGCCATCAGCACGGCCACGGTGAAGGCGCCGAGAAAGTTGCCGACGAAGACGAGGCCCCAGTTGCGCAACACGCCGCCGATGGTCACGCCTGGGCGCTTGTCGATCAGCGCAAGCGGCGTCAGCACGAACACGCCGGTCAGGAGGTCGAAGCCGAGCAGGTAAAGAATGCAGAAGCCGACCGGGAACAGGATGGCTCCGATGATCGAGTAGCCGGTCTGCACGTTGATGGTGACGGCGAACACCGCCGCCAGCGCGAGGATCGCGCCCGCCATGAAGGCGCGGATGAGCGTGTCGCGCGTGGACATGAAGATCTTGGATTCACCGGCGTCCACCATCTTGGTGACGAATTCGGAAGGCTGCAGGTAGGCCATGGTGTTTTTCTTTGGGATTGAAGAAAATGGGAAGCTGAACGAAAAAGGGAAGGGGGCTGCGCCTCAGGCGGCCTTCTCCAGCGCGGGCCGCGCGGAGGATGCCGCGGCCGCGAGCCCTTGCAGGACATCGCCGACCACGATGATCGAAGGGCTGCCGAGGCCGTTGTCGGCAATCGTGCGCTGCAGCGTCGCCAGCGTGCCGACGGCGTGCCGTTGCAACGGCAGGCTGGCGTTCTGGACCACCACGACCGGTGTCGCTGGCGGCAGTCCGCTCAGCAGTTCGTCCTGGATCGAGCCGGCGCTCGACACGCCCATGTAGATGACCAGCGTGAGGCGCGCCGAATGGGCCGTGGCGGCCAGCGTGCGCCAGTCGGGCCCCGGTGATCCGGGCTTCGCATGGCCGGTGATGAACACCACGCCCTGCGCATGCGCACGGTGCGTGAGCGGCACGCCAAGCGAGGTCAGGCCGGCCAGGCCAGCGGTGATGCCGTTCACCACTTCCACACGGATGCCGGCCTGCGCCAGGTGCTCGACCTCTTCGCCGCCACGGCCGAAGATGAAGGGGTCGCCGCCTTTCAGCCGGACCACATGCTCGCCTTCGCGCACGGCCATGATCATCAGCCGCTCGATGAAGCTCTGCGGTGTGCTCTTGCAGCCACCGCGCTTGCCGACGTGGATCACGCGCGCGCCGGGCGCTGCCATGGCCACGATCTCGTCGCTGACCAGGTCGTCGACGAGCAGCACGGTGGCCGACTGGATGGCCCTGAGCGCCTTCAGCGTGAGCAGTTCAGGATCGCCAGGGCCGGCACCGACGAGCGTGCAGCGGCCCTGCAGCACGGACTGCGCGCCGGGTGCGCGATTGGCGGCCGCTCCGGCACGCATCGCAGGGGTCGAGGAAGTCAAGGTGAGGGTCATGGGTTGCTCGGCTGTTCAGGCGGCCGTGTCTTCGGACAGGCGGGCGCGGCTCGCGGGGCCTGCAACGGGGCGCTCCAGATCGACCGCATGCGTCGCGAGTTCTTTCGAATCCAGATGCACCACGCCTTCGGCCACCTTCACCGCAAACTTGGGCGTGCACCCCTCATCGGGCGACTTGGCACAGCCGTCATCGAGCCCGATGGCCCAGTTGTGCAGCGGGCAGGCCACGCTGGTGCCGAACACGATGCCCTGGCTCAAGGGCCCGCCCTTGTGCGGGCAGCGGTCCAGCAGCGCGAACACCTGGTCCTCGGCATTGCGGAACACCGCCACATCCACCCCCACCGGCCGCGCCACGCGGCGCGCCCCCAGCACCGGGATGTCCTCGACGCGGCAGATCACCTGCCATTCGTTGGGGTTGTTGGTGGTGGTGTTGTTGCTGTTGTTGCTCATGGGTTGTTTCTCCTTGCCGTTCAGGCCGCCTGGGTCGCGTTGTCATCCACCACCGCCACCGGCGTGAACTGCCGCACATCCACCTGCGCCTGGCTCGACGCGAACCACGGATCCGGCTCGCCATCGAGTGCGAACTGCAGCCGCTCCCACAGCGCCTTGCGGCCTTCCGTGTCTTCGAGGATCTTCTTCTTCACATAGTCCAGCCCGACCCGCCCGATGTAGTGCACCGTGCGCTCCAGGTACCAGCCTTCCTCGCGGTACAGCTGCAGGAAGGCGCCCGAATATTCCATCACCTCCTCGGCCGTCTTCACCTTCACCAGGAACTGCGCCACCTCGGTCTTGATGCCGCCGTTGCCCCCCACATACAGCTCCCAGCCCGAATCCACCCCGATCACCCCCACGTCCTTGATCCCGGCCTCGGCGCAGTTGCGCGGGCAGCCGGAGACCGCCAGCTTGACCTTGTGCGGCGAGTACATCGCCCAGAGCGCGCGCTCCAGGTCCTTGCCCATCTGGGTGGAATCCTGCGTGCCGAAGCGGCACCACTCGCTGCCCACGCAGGTCTTCACCGTGCGCAGGCTCTTGGCATAGGCAAAGCCCGAGGGCATGCCGATGTCCTTCCACACGCCCTCCAGGTCCTCCTTCTTCACCCCCAGCAGGTCGATGCGCTGGCCGCCCGTGACCTTGACGGTCGGGATCTGGTACTTGTCGGCCGCGTCCGCGATGCGCCGCAGCTCGTCGGGCGTGGTGTGGCCGCCCCACATGCGCGGGATGACCGAGTAGGTGCCGTCCTTCTGGATGTTGGCGTGGCTGCGCTCGTTGATGAAGCGGCTCTGCGGATCGTCCCTGGCCTCCTTGGGCCAGGTGCTGATCAGGTAGTAGTTGACGGCCGGGCGGCAGGTGGCGCAGCCATTGGGCGTGCGCCAGCCCAGGCCGCGGTAGACCGCGTCGTGGCTGAGCCAGTGCTCCTTCTTGATCGCGTCGCGCACGTCCTGGTGGCTCGCGTCGGTGCAGCCGCACACCGCCTTCTTCTTGGGCGTGGCCGAGTAGTCGCCGCCGGCGGTGAACATCAGGATCTGCTCGACCAGCCCGGTGCACGAGCCGCAGCTGGCGCTGGCCTTGGTGTGCTTCTTGACCTCATCGAGCGTGAACAGGCCCTTGTCCTTGATGGCCTTGCAGATGGTGCCCTTGCTCACGCCGTTGCAGCCGCACACCTCGGCCTCGTCGGGCATGCTGGCGGCCTTGCTGTGGCCCTCGTGGCCGGTGTCGCCGATGTTGGATTCGCCGAACATCAGCTTGTCGCGGATGTCGTGCACGCTGCGCCCGTCGCGCAGGAGCTTGAAGTACCAGCTGCCGTCCACCGTGTCGCCGTACAGGCACGCGCCCACCAGCTTGTCGTCCTTGATCACGAGTTTCTTGTAGACCCCGCCGAAGGGGTCGCTCATGACGATCTCCTCGGTGCCTTCGCCCCCCATGAACTCGCCGGCCGAGAACAGGTCGATGCCGGTGACCTTGAGCTTGGTGGAGGTCAGCGACCCCAGGTAGCGCCCGATGCCGAACTGCGCCAGGTGGTTGGCCGCGACCTTGGCCTGCTCGAAGAGGGGGGCGACCAGGCCGTAGGCGATGCCGCGGTGGGCCGCGCATTCACCGACCGAGTAGATGCGCGCATCGGTCACGGTCTGCATCGTGTCGTTGACCACGATGCCGCGGTGGCAGTGCAGGCGCATCTTCTCGGCCAGCTCGGTGTTGGGGCGGATGCCCACGGCCATGACGACCAGGTCGGCGGGCACTTCGGTGCCGTCCTTGAAGCGGATGGCCCGGACCCGGCCGGCCTTGCCGTCCTCGGCGTCGCCCACCAGCTCCTGGGTCTGGGCGCCGATCAGGAACTTCAGGCCGCGGTCCTCCAGCGACTTCTGCAAGAGCTTGCCCGCGACGTCGTCCAGCTGGCGCTCCATCAGCCAGGGCATGACGTGCACCACGGTGACGTCCATGCCGCGCAGCATCAGGCCGTTGGCCGCCTCCAGCCCGAGCAGGCCGCCGCCGATGACGACCGCGCTCTTGTGGGTCTTGGCGGTCTCGATCATGTAGTCGGTGTCGGCGATGTCGCGGTAGGCGATGACGCCCTTCAAGTCGCGGCCGGGCACGGGCAGCATGAAGGGGTTGGAGCCGGTGCACATGAGCAGGCGGTCGTAGGGCGCTTCGGTGCCGTCCTCGGCGCGCACGATGCGCTTGACGCGGTCGACCTCGACCACCTTCTTGCCGGCGTGCAGGGTGATCTTGTTCTCGGCGTACCACTCCCAGCTGTTGAGCACGATCTCGTCGACGGTCTGCTCGCCCGCGAGCACGGGCGACAAGAGGATGCGGTTGTAGTTGGGGTGCGGCTCGGCACCGAAGACGGTGATGTCGTACAGGTCGGGGGCGAGCTTCAACAGCTCCTCCAGCGTGCGCACGCCGGCCATGCCGTTGCCGACCATCACGAGGTTGAGTTTCTTCATCATGGGTGGGGCCTTCGTGAAATCAGGTGATTCGAAACAACAAATGCAAACGCCGAAACGAAGCCCTTGCGGGGCTGCATTTCGGACGGGGGGTTTAGGGGGTAGGGCGCCCGCAAGATGCGGGCGGAAGGTGCTGGGCGCTCCTCGCGTCCCTGGAATCCGCAAGACCGCGGAAACCTCACCAAAACGGTGCTTCGTTACACCGTGAGCTTGTAATTACGCAAAGAGCGTGCCTGCTTGCGCGCTACGTTTCGCGGCGTGCACAACCATCGCCGCGGCCCTTCCAACAAGCCGGCCGAGAGGTCAACATGCGCATGTGCGGGCTATCTGCACGCGCAGCAACTGCGACGCACCAATTCAAGGAGCAAACGACATGTCGAATCACGTTTACAAGTCGCTCGAGCTGACCGGCTCCTCGCCCATCAGCATCGAGGACGCCGTGCAGACCGCCATTGCCAAGGCGCACGAGACGGTTCGCAACATCCAATGGTTCAACGTCACCGAGACGCGCGGCCATGTGGTGGACGGCAAGATCGCGCACTGGCAGGTGACGGTGAAGATGGGCTTCACGCTCGAGTGAGCGCGCGACGGGGGCGCAGGGCAGGGCGCCGCGCTGTTTACGAGCCGATCAGGTGCAAGGCCACCTGCCTTCGATGCGGCCTCGACCGGTGCTCCCACAGATAGATGCCCTGCCAGATGCCCAGCGCCATGCGCCCGTTCGTCACCGGAATCGACAGCTGGACCGCGGTCAGCGCCGAACGGACATGGGCCGGCATGTCGTCCGGCCCTTCGTCGCGATGCCGGAACAGCGGGTCGCCATCGGGCACCAGGCGCGCAAGAAAGCGGTTGAGGTCTGCCTGCACCTCCGGATCCGCGTTCTCCTGCACCAGCAGGCTGGCCGAGGTATGGCGGATGAAGAGCGTCAGCAGCCCGGTTCGATAGCCAGTGCGTTCCACCCATTGCGCCACGGCGCGTGTGATTTCCAGAAGGCCCCGGCCATCGGTGTCGAAGTCGAGCGTGGTGCTTGCCTGGCTGAGCATCACCCGAGGTCCTGCAGGGTGGTGTTGCTGGAACGGGCGTCCATGCTGATGGTCATGTCATTTAACATAATGCACATTGTGTTCCTTTTGGATGGGCTGACCGAACGCCAATCCAGGCAAAACCAAAGCCCTCCCTCAGGACCCCATGGGACTCACCGACGCCAGCGTCGGATCGAAGTCTGCCTCCACGCGGCCCACATCCGGCACCCGTGGATAGCGCAGCACGCGGTAGCCGGCCTCCACCAGCAGCGCCTCGCGGTCCAGGTCGCGCTGCGACTTCTCCTTGCTGCTCTTGTCGCCGCCGAACGCCACCACGGCCACGACCTTGAACGAGCGGTCGCACACGACGAAGTCGGCGATCTTCCGGCTGAACGAGCTTCGCGCCGCCCGCGTGCGGGCCGTGAGCAAAGCACCGAAGCTGACCTGCGGCAGCACCACGAGATCCGGCAGCGTCTGCACGAGCCGGTTGTACATGGCTTGCTCGCGCGCCGTGAGCGGCGGGCGTGCCTTGGGCTTGTCGACGAAACCGCTGCTGTTTTGTGCCGACCTCTTTTTGGCGACCGCTGCGAGCACAAGCAGTCCAATGGCCAGCAAAAAGATTATGAATAGGAACGTATTCATCTCTGCTTCTCCTTCAGCGCAGAGTCTCGCACGAGGCGCGGGCGCCCTCTTTTTGGCGTTTTCCCGGGCCTGCCGATGCGGCGGATCCGGTGCTCAATGGAGCGTATGGAAGCTCACCATTTGCCGTCCTTCGGAATGGCCTTGGGGTCGGCCTTGGCGCCGGCCGCGGCCGCGATCAGCTGCGCAGCCTCCGGGCGGTTGGCCTTGTTCGCGAAGTCGACGGCCGTCATGCCGAGCTGGTTCTTCATTGCCGTGTCCGCGCCTTCGGCCAGCAGGAGCTTCACGGCCTCGGTCGAGCCGTACATCGCGGCCATCATGAGCGGCGTGGTGCCGTTGGGCGATTGCGCATCGATGAAGGCAAAGTTGTCGAGCAGCACCTTCATGATGCTCAGCTGGCCGCTGCTGGCGGCGTAATGCAGCGGCGTCCAGCCGGTCTTGTTGACGGCGGCGTCGCGCTTGAGCAGCTGCGCGACCACGTCCTGCTGGCCCTTGATGGCGGCCAGCATCAGCGGGGTTTCGTCCTTGGCGTTGGCCAGGTCGACATCGGTCTGCGGTGATTCGAGCAGCACCTGGACCACCTTGGGCGATGGTTCGCGCAGCGCGATGATCAGGCCGGTCTGGCCGTGCTCGTCGCGCGTGTTGGGGTCGAAACCGCGGTTCAGCAGGGTGCGCACGCCGCTGGGATTGTCTCCGCGCACGGCCCGGAAGAAATCTTCGAACGAGCCCGCGTGCGCGGTAAAAGTTGCTATTACGACAGCAAGATACAAGAACTTCTTGATGTATTTCTTCATGTTGTTTTTACTCCCTTGAACAGCGTTTCGAAGTTGTTGCTGGTGGCCTCGGCCACGGCTTCGAGCGGCAGCTTGCGCAGTTCGGCGATCTGCTTGGCCACAAAGGGCACGTAGGAGGGATTGTTGGTCTTGCCGCGGTACGGCACCGGCGCCAGGTACGGGCTGTCGGTTTCGATCAGCATGCGGTCGAGCGGCACGAAGGCCGCCACGTCGCGCAGGTCCTGCGCCTTCTTGAAGGTCAGGATGCCGGAAAAGGAAATGTAGAAGCCCAGGTCGAGCGCCGCGCGCGCCACTTCGGCAGTTTCGGTGAAGCAATGGAACACGCCGCCCGCGGCCTTGCCGGCGCCGTCTTCGCCCTCCTCCTTGAGGATGGCCAGCGTGTCGGCCGAGGCTTCGCGCGTGTGGATGACCAGCGGCATGCGGGTTTGCTGCGCCGCGCGGATGTGCACGCGGAAGCGATCGCGCTGCCACTCCATGTCGGCAATGCTGCGCCCGCCCTTGCGCTCTTCCATCTGGTAGTAGTCGAGCCCGGTTTCGCCGATGGCCACCACGCGGGGCAAGGCCGCGCGGCGCACCAGATCCTCCACCGTGGGTTCGGCGATGTCCTCGTTGTCGGGGTGCACGCCCACGCTCGCCCAGAAGTTGTCGTAGCGCGCGGCCAGCGCCTGCACATCGTCGAACTCCTCGAGCTTGGTGCAGATGCACAAGGCCCGGTCGACCTGCGCCGCGGCCATGGCGGCGCGGATCTGCGGCATCTGGTCCGCGAACTCGGGGAAAGTGAGGTGGCAGTGGGAATCGGTGAACATGGCGCTGATTGTCTGGCTTATGCCAGGGACACCGAGGAACCGGCTTTGCCGGGCCTCTGGTGTCGCCCCCGGTAGGGGGTGGGCGTAGCGACACGAAGTGCGCGCAGCCTGGGGGCGAGCTTAAATAGTTTGTGTCGGGCGGTCGGAAGCCATCGAGCCGCCGAGCGCCGCTTCGATGCGGGCCTTGAGCTGGCGTGATTTCTCGTCCGACGGAAAGCGGATGCCCACGCCCGGTGCCCGATTGCCAGCGGCGCGCTGCGGTGTGATCCAGGCGACCTTGCCGGCCACTGGATAGCGCTGCGGGTCTTCAGGGAGCGTCAGCAGCACGTAGACATCGTCGCCCAAGCGGTATTCGCGCGTGGTCGGAATGAAGATGCCGCCTTCGGCAAAGAGCGGAATGTAGGCAGCATAGAGCGCGCCCTTTTCCTTGATGGCGAGCTGGATCACGCTCGGCCGTTGAGGCGCCGGGGCGGCGGGTGCGGGTGAGGCTGGTTGGTTCATGGGCGGCGAGCAGCAGAGTTTAGGGTGGTTCGCGCTTCGCTCACAAGCGCTTCCAGCATCAGGCCCGCATTGAAGGGGTGTTCGGCGGTCCTGGCCGCGTTCGCGAGCGACCTCGACCAGCGCGCGAGCGCCAGGTGCGAAGGCACTGCGGACGGCAAGTCGGCGGCATCGAAGAAACGCGGCGCGGCGCCGCTGCCAATGGCCATCAGGTCGTGGCAGAGCTTCTGCAGCGAGCCGATGGCCTGCGAGGGCGACTGGTCCGCAAGCGCAGCCACGTCGCCGCGCGAAACGGCCTTGGGCAAGAGCGACCAGGCCTTGGGCGACTGGCCGGAGCGCGCGAGCCGCAAGGCATCGCTGGGCCGCCCGCCGGCGGCGCGCAGCAATGCGGTGGCATCGGCGGCGGGCACGTCCTGCGCGGCCAGCCAGGCTTCGGCCTCGGCCGTCTCGGGCCAGGGCAGCGTGAAGCCCAGGCAGCGGCTGCGGATGGTCGGCAGCAATTGCCACGCCGCCTCGCTGGCCAGCACGAAGCGAACATCGCCGACCGGCTCCTCGAGCGTCTTGAGCAGCGCATTGGCGGTGATGGTGTTCATGCGCTCGGCGGGGTACACCAGCACCACCTTGCCGCGCCCGCGCGCGCTGGTGCGCTGGGCAAAGCCGACGGCGTCGCGCATGGCCTCGACGCGGATCTCACGGCTGGGCTTGCGCTTCTTGTCGTCGATGTCGGCCTGCGCCTTTTCGTCGAGCGGCCAGCCCAGCTCCTGCATGGCGACCTCGGGCATCAGCACGCAAAGATCGGCATGGGTGCGCACCTCGATGGCATGGCAACTCGGGCAATGGCCGCAGGCGGTGCCGCCCTCCTCCTTGTTGGGCTGTTCGCACAGCCAGGCCGCGGCAAGCGCGAGCGCGAGTTCGTATTGGCCCAGGCCGGAAGGCCCCTGCAGCAGCCAGGCATGGCCGCGCTGGCGCAGCAGTTCCGCGAGCGGCCGATGCAGCCAGGGCGAGAGCGCGGACGTGTTCATGGTGCCGCTCCGCCTGCGGGTGCCAGCGCGCCGCGCGCAACGAGCGCGGTCTCGACCTGTTGCCAGACCTGGTCGCGCGTCTGGCTGGCGTCGATGCGCACGAAGCGCGGCGCATCGGCCGCCGCGCGGGCCGCATAGCCCGCCGCGACGCGCCGGAAGAATTCGACCGGCTGCGATTCGAACTTGTCGGGCAAGCGTGCGCCCGCCAGCCGCTGGGCGGCAATCTCGGGCGCCAGGTCGAACCAGAGCGTGATGTGTGGCTGAAGCAGCCCCGCCGCTCCCCTGCCCCCCTGCACCCATTGCTCCAGCGTCGACAGCACCTGCGCATCGAAATCGCGGCCCGCGCCCTGATAGGCGAAGGTGGCGTCGGTGAAGCGGTCGCACAGCACCACGTCACCGCGCGCCAGCGCCGGCTCGATGACCTGCACGACGTGGTCGCGCCGCGCTGCGAACACCAGCAGCGATTCGGTCAGCGGGTCCATCGCCTGCTCGAGGACAAGGCCGCGCAGGGTTTCGGCGAGCGGCGTGCCACCGGGCTCGCGCGTGCGCACGACCGTGCGGCCGCGGGCCTTGAAGAGCGCCTCCATCGCGTCGAGATGGCTCGACTTGCCGGCGCCATCGATGCCCTCGAGCGTCAGAAACAAGCCGTCACTCATTGCGCAACTTTCGGTTTGGGTTCGGTGCCGCCGCGCTGGTAGCGGTTGACCGCGCGGTTGTGGTCGTCGAGCGAACTGCTGAACTGGCTGGTGCCGTCGCCACGCGACACGAAGTAGAGCGACTTGCTCTGCGCCGGCTGCACCGCCGCCAGCAGCGCCGCCTTGCCCGGCATGGCGATGGGCGTGGGCGGCAGGCCGCCGCGCGTGTAGGTGTTCCAGGGGGTGTCGGCCAGGAGGTCCTTCTTGCGCAGGTTGCCGTCGAAGGCGGCGCCCAGGCCGTAGATCACGGTCGGATCGGTCTGCAGCGGCATGCCGGCGCGCAGCCGATTGACGAAGACGGCGGCGATCTCGGAGCGGTCCTTGGCTTTTCCTGTCTCCTTTTCGACAATGCTGGCCAGGATCAGCGCCTGATCCGCCGACTGGAGTGGCAAATCGGCCGCCCGGGCGGCCCACGCGGCTTCGAGCTTCTTGTCCATGGCCCGCATGGCGCGCTGCAGCAGCGCGATGTCGGTCGAGCCCTTCGAATAGGTGTAGGTATCGGGGAAGAAGCGGCCCTCGGGATGCACGCCGGGCCGGCCCAGCCTGGCCATCAGCGCGTCGTCGGGCAGGCCGACGGTTTCGGGCTTGAGCTGTTCGGCCTTGGCGAGCGCGGCGCGCACCTGGCGGATGTTCCAGCCCTCGACCAGCACGAGGCTGCGGGTGGCTTCCTCGCCGCGCACCAGCACGTTGAGCAGCATCTTGGGCGTGATGCCGCGCTCCAGTTCGTAGCTGCCGGCGCGGATCTGGCGGTCCTGCCCCGAAATGCGGAACCAGAAATAGAGCATCTGCGGCTGCACGTCGGTGCCGGTATCGGCCACCGCCTGCGCGACGCCGCGTGGCGTGGTACCGGGCTCCACGGAAAGATCGACGCTGGGCGCGGGCAGCTTGAGCGGCTGGTGCACCCACCAGAGGCCGGCGGCGCCGAGGCCGAGCGCAGCCAGGGCGGCGAGCAGGAAAAGCGTGAGGAAGAAGCGGCGCACGGGTCCGATGATTTAGCGGAGAGAAGAAAACGAATCAGCACGAAAAGCCGGTGGCCCTGCGGGAACCGGGGCGGGATTCCCTGCGGACCCGACGGAACGGCTCCGACCATGATAATTCAGCGATGACTACTGTCGTTCTCAATGGTGTTACCGCTCTTTCCGACCTTGGCGTGATCCGCGCCGAGGGACCCGATGCCGCCAGCTTCCTGCACGGCCAGCTCACCCAGGATTTCGCGCTGCTGGGCGCCACCGAAGCCCGCCTGGCCGCGCTTTGCACCGCCAAGGGCCGCGTGATCGCCAGCTTCGTCGGCATCCGGCCGCAGCCGGAGCTGGTGCTGCTGGTGTGCAGCCGCGACATCCTGGCCGCCACGCTCAAGCGGCTGTCGATGTACGTGCTGCGCGCCAAGGCCAAGCTCACCGACGCCACGGAGCAGTTCGCGCTGTACGGCCTTGCCGGCACGGCGCTGGCCGCCAACGGCCTCGATGCAGGCGCCCTGCCCGGCCAGCGCACCGCCATCGGCCAAGACATCAGCGCGGTGTCGCTGTACCCGGCCGACGGCGTGCCGCGCGCCATGTGGATCGCGCCGGCCGGCAGCCCGGCGCCCTCGGGCCCCGCGCTCGATGCGCAACTGTGGCAGTGGAGCGAGGTCCGCAGCGGGATCGTGACCGTGACCACGCCGGTGGTCGAGGCCTTCGTGCCGCAGATGATCAACTACGAATCCGTGGGCGGCGTGAACTTCAAGAAGGGCTGCTACCCGGGCCAGGAAATCGTGGCGCGCAGCCAGTTCCGCGGCACCTTGAAGCGGCGCACCTACCTCGTGCAGGCCGATGCCTCCCTCAGCGCCGGCCAGGAAGTGTTCGCGGCCGGTGATGCCGAGCAGCCCGTGGGCACGGTGGCGCAGGCCGCGCCGGCGCCCGGCGGCGGCTGGGCCGCGCTGATCTCGATCCAGATCTCGGCGCTCGAGACCGGCGGCCTGCATGCAGGCAGCGCCGGCGGGCCGGCGCTCACGGTCGAGCCGCTGCCGTATCCGCTGCTCGAAGACATCTAGACTTTAGAAACGGACGCCTGCGCCGTCCCGAAAGAGGCGGCGCCATTTTTTTTGCGCGCGCGTTTAACCCTGCCGCCGGTGCTGCTGCGTAGAAGCCGTACCGATCCACTCCTGGCAAGGAAAGACCATCATGAAGCGCAGACTCCTCTTCTCGACCGCCCTCGCATGGACCGCGCTGGGCGTGCTCCCCGCTTGCGCCGAAAGCCCGATGCGGCCGCCTTCGACCTCCAACCGCATCGGTTCGCTGATGCAGCTCAGCGTGGTTGATCGCGCGAGCGGCCGCGAACTGCCCATCTACCGCCACCGCGGCGAATACTGGGTGGCCGGCCGGCCCGGCACGCGCTACGCGATCCGCGCGCGCAATGCGATAGGCGAACGCGTCATGGCCGTGATGTCGGTGGACGGCGTCAACATCGTGACCGGCGAGACCGCGGGCGTGCTGCAGAACGGCTATGTGTTTTCCGGCGGCGAGCGCAGCGACATCACGGGCTGGCGCAAGAGCGATTCGCAGATTGCCGCCTTCGAATTCACCTCCATCGGCAATTCGTATGCAAGCCGCACCGGCCGGCCGGACGACGTGGGCGTGATCGGCGTCGCGATGTTCCGCGAGCGCGTGCCCGAGCAGCCTCCCGCGCCGCCCATCGCCTTTCCGCGCCGCGACGGCAGCACGCGCGAGATGGAGCGCCGCAGCGAGGCGCCATCGGCCACGGCCGAAGCCGCACCGGCCGCGCAGGCCCGCTCGGCCGACAGCGCCCTGGGCGCTGAGGCGGCCGCATCGGCGAAAGGCAGCCTGTCCCGGCCAGCGCCGCCCAGCCCGAGCCTCGGCACCGCCCACGGCCGGCGCGAGACATCCCATGTAGTCCACACCGGCTTCGAGCGCGCGCAGTCCACGCCTGACGAAGTCCTGCGTATCCGCTACGACAGCCGCGAGAACCTCATCGCCGCGGGTGTGATCCCGGTGCCGCCGCCCGCGCGCAGGCCGCGTCCCGAAGGCCCGTCCGCCTTTCCGGGTTCGGAGATGGGCTACGTGCCCGATCCGCCGGCGCGCTACTGAACCCTGTCGAGCGCCGCGTGCTCAGGCCAGCGCGCGGCGCATCTCGATATGCGGGATGCCGGCTTCCTCGAACGGCTCGCCATGCACGGCGTAGCCCAGGCGCGCATAGAAACGCTCCGCGCTGCGCTGCGCGTGCAGGCCGATCTCGCGGTCGCCGCGCGCCTTGGCTGCGGCCTCCAGCGCCTGCATCACGGCGGCGCCGTGGCCGCCGCTGCGCAGCGCGCGGTGCACTGCCATGCGGCCGAGCATGGCCGTGCCGTCGACCGCATCGAGCAGCCGGCCGGTCGCAATCACCTGGCCGAGCCGGTTGCGGACCACCGCATGCAGCACCACGGCATCGTGCGCGTCCCACTCCAATTCCTTGGGAATGTTCTGTTCCTCGATGAAGACCGCGCGGCGCAGCGCACCCGCGCCTTCACCCAGCGTTTTCCAGTCGCCCGTTTCCACCGTGCGCATCGGCTCGCCGGCCTCGAAGCCCGTAAGGATTTCGCGCAGGGCCGCGGGCACCGGCTTCGAGGTCTGCGTGGCCGGGTCGGCAAACACATAGACGAGCTCGCAGCCCACCAGGTACTGGTCCTGCCGGAACAGCGCACCCTCGAAGACGATGGACGAGTTGCCGACGCGCGCGCACTTCATGGCCACGTCGATCACGTCGTCCATGCGCGCCGAGGCGCGAAAGTCCACCGTGGCCTTGCGCACGTACAGGTCGCCGCCCAGCGCATGCATCGCTTCCTCGTAAGGCAGCGCGAGCGCGCGCCAATAGTCGGCAACGGCGGTGTCGAAGTACATCAGGTAGTGCGCGTTGAAAACGATCTTCTGCATGTCGACTTCGGCCCAGCGCACGCGCAGGCGGTGAAAGAAGCGGAAGTCTTTTCGTAGGGGTACGGTCTTGTCGTTCATGGGTTCAGTGCTTCCTTGAGTGCGCGGGCCGCATCGTCCTGCGCCTGCAGCGCCTCGGGGATGGCGCGGCCCATTTTCAGAAATTCGTGGATCACCCCGCGGTAGATTTCCAGGTCGACCGCCACCCCCGCGGCGCGAAGCTTGTCGGCGTAGGCAATGCCCTCGTCCACCACCGGATCGCATTCGGCCAGGCCGATCCATGCGGGCGCCACGCCGTCGACGTCGTCGGCCAGCAGCGGCGCAAAGCGCCAGTCGTCGCGGTCGGCCGGCGTGCGCACGTACTGGTCGAAGAAATAGTCGATCAGCGCCTTGGTGAGCAGCGGGCCATGGGCGTAGCGCCGGTGCGAGGCCGTGTCCTGGTGCGCCGCGGTGCCGGGATAGATGAGCATCTGCAGCGCGAGCGGCAGGCCCGCGTCGCGCGCGAGGATGGCACACACCGCGGCCAGCGTGCCGCCGGCGCTGTCGCCGCCCACGGCCAGGCGCTCGATGTCGATGCCGATGCGGCCGCCTTCATGGGCGAGGAAGGCGAAGGCATCCCATGCATCGTTCGATGCCGTCGGAAACCTGAACGCGGGCGCCAGCCGGTAATCGACCGACACTACCGCGCAGCCGCTCTTGCTGCTCAGCACCCGGCACAGCGTGTCGTGCGTGCGGATGTTGCCGACCGTGAAGCCGCCGCCGTGAAAATACACCAGCGCCGGCAGCATCGCCGTTGTCGACGGCGCGTAGAGCCGCGCCGGAATCGCGAAGCCATCGCGCGCCGGAATCGTGAAGTCGTCGACGCGCTCCAGCGCGGGCTTTTGCACTTCGAGCACGCCCGCACCCTTCTCGTAGGAGGCCTTGGCCTCGTCGGGCGTGAGCTGGTCGAGCGAGGGATGGCCGGCCCGCGCCATGCGCTCGACCACGCCGGCCATCTTCGCGGTGAGCGGAGGCTGCCATGTGCCGGGCGCGACAGCGGCAAGGGTTTTGTTCATGTGCAAGACTGTCCCTGCTTGTTAGATTTGGGTGGTCTGCAATCGTACTGCCCCAGGCAAACCCACCTCATGGCCCTCATCCAATACCTCACCCAGATCCAGTTCGAATTCGGCGCCATCCAGCTGCTGTCCAGCGAATGCGCGCGCATCGGCATCAGCCGGCCGCTGATCGTGACCGATGCGGGCGTGCGCGCGGCCGGCGTGCTGCAGAAGGCGCTCGATGCCATCGCCGACCTCGAGGTGGCGGTGTTCGACCAGACGCCGTCCAACCCCACCGAGGCTGCCGTGCGCGCAGCCGTCGAGCTGTACCGCAGCGGCCGCTGCGACGGGCTCATTGCCGTGGGCGGCGGCTCCGCCATCGACTGCGCCAAGGGCGTGGCAATTGCCGCCACGCACGAAGGTCCTCTCAAGACTTACGCCACCATCGAAGGCGGCTCGCCAAAGATCACCGATCGCGCAGTACCGCTCATTGCGGTACCCACCACCAGCGGCACCGGTAGCGAGGTGGCGCGCGGCGCCATCGTGATCGTCGACGACCACCGCAAGCTCGGCTTCCACAGCTGGTTCCTGATGCCCAAGGCCGCCATCTGCGACCCAGAACTCACGCTCGGCCTGCCGCCACGGCTCACGGCCGCCACCGGCATGGACGCGATTGCGCACTGCATGGAAACCTTCATGTCGGCCGCCTTCAATCCGCCGGCCGACGGCATCGGCCTGGACGGCCTGGAGCGCGCCTGGCTGCACATCGAGCGCGCCACCAAGGACGGCAGCGACCGCGAGGCGCGCCTCAATCTCATGAGCGCGTCGATGCAGGGCGCCATGGCGTTCCAGAAAGGCCTGGGCTGCGTGCACTCGCTGAGCCACAGCCTGGGCGGCGTCGACCCGCGCCTGCACCACGGCACGCTCAACGCCCTCTTCCTGCCGGCCGTGATCCATTTCAACGCCGGTGCCGAGTCGGTGCAGAAGGAGCAGCGGCTGCAGCGCATGGCGCGGGCCATGCACCTCGATTCGCCCGGCGACCTGGGCGACGCGATCCGCGACATGAACGCGCGCCTGGGGCTGCCCAATGGCCTGGCCGAAGTGGGCGTCACGCCCGCCCTGTTCGAGCAGATCATCGACGGCGCCATGGCCGACCACTGCCACAAGACCAACCCGCGGCTGGCTTCGCGCGATGACTACAAGGCGATGCTTGAGGCCTCGATGTAAGGGGCCGTCCATCTGAGGCAGGTTGGGCGCAGTTGTTCGGGGCGCGATCACGCCGACGGGGGACATTCGCGGAGGGGAGTACCCGGTGATCTGTGCACACGCCCTGAACGCCCTGCAACAGAAGCGCACGTCATGTATATGACATAAGGAATTTCTAGACTGGCAATCGAAGGCTTCGCATCCGCAGAAGCCCCAAGGGCCAGGGAAATTTCGAATGCCACGTACCGTCCAGGTTCACACCGTACTCAACGCCGAGCAGCTGAAGTTCCGCGCGATGCGGGGACAGGAAGGCCTCTCGCAGCTGTTCGAGTTCGAGGTCGACATGGTCAGCCCGAGCTTCAACCTCGACCTGAAGACGCTGCTGGGCACTTCGCTCACGCTCGAACTGCAGGACGACGGCGCATCGCGCTTTCTCAACGGCACCGTGGTGCGCTTCGAGCTGGTGGGCCGCGCCAACGAAACCGGCCGCCACTACGTCTACCGCGCGCTGGTGCAGCCCTGGCTCTGGTACCTCACGCGCACCACCGACTGCCGCATCTTCCAGAACAAGAGCGTGCCCGACGTGCTCGACGAAGTGCTCGGCAAATACGGCTTCGAATACGAGAAGCGCCTCTCAGGCAGCTACCGCCCGTGGGAATACTGCGTGCAGTACCAGGAGAGCGACTTCGCCTTCGTGTGCCGCCTCATGGAGCACGAGGGCATCGCCTACCACTTCGAGCACCGCAACGGCTCGCACCTGCTGGTGCTGGCCGACGACATCGGCGGCTACAACACCCTGCCGGGCCACGCCACCATCGCCTACCGTCCGCGCGACCGCGTGGTGAACGCCATGGAGCCGTGCATCGACCAGTGGCGCATCTCGGAGCAGATCACCTCGGGCCGCGTGATGCTCGACGACTTCGACTTCAGGAAGTCGCGGGCCTCGCTCCAGAGCGTGCAGCAGGACCCGAAGGGCCACGACCATTCGAGCTACGAAGTCTATGAATGGCTGGGCGGCTACAGCGAGAACGACCAGGGCGACAGCTACGCGAAGATCCGCCTGCAGGAGCTGCAGTGCGCGCACGAGCTGGCCACGGGCCACACCAACGTGGCGGGCATGGCGCCGGGCTACCTGTTCCAGATGACGCACTGCCCGCGCGAGGCCGACAACCGCGAATACCTCGTCACCCAGACCCGCTACGAACTGCAGGAGCCCGAGTACTCCACCGGCGGCACGGCCGAATCGGTGTGCGAGTTCGACTTCACCGTGCTGCCCTCCAGCGTGCCCTACCGCCCCGCGCGCAAGACGCCCAAGCCGCGCACCAACGGCCCGCAGACCGCCACCGTGGTCGGCCCCGAAGAGATCTGGACCGACCGCTTCGGCCGCGTGAAGCTGCAATTCCGCTGGGACCGCTACGGTCAGTCGGACGAGAACAGCTCGTGCTGGGTGCGCGTGTCGAGCAACTGGGCCGGCGCCAACTACGGCACCATGCACATGCCGCGCGTGGGCCAGGAAGTGATCGTCGATTTCATCGGCGGCGAACCCGACCGCCCCATCATCACCGGCCGCGTCTACAACAACGACCAGATGCCGCCATGGGAACTTCCGGCCAACGCCACGGCCAGCGGCATCCTCACGCGATCGAGCACGGGCGGCGCGGCCAACCAGGCCAACATGCTGCGCTTCGAAGACCGCAGCGGCGCCGAGCAGATCCTGCTGCATGCCGAGCGCAACCTCGACGTCGAGGTGGAAGCCGACGAAACGCACACCACCGGCGGCACCCGCACCACCCTCGTCAAGGGCCACGAGTCGGCCACCTACCAGAGCGGCGAGACGCGCGACATCACCGCGGGCGCGAAAGAAACCATTGCCGGCGGCGACACGCGCGATGTGACCGGCGGCTTCAGCGAAACGGTCAGCGGCGGCGTCACGCAGACCATTTCGGGCGGCAAGAAGCGCACGCTCAGCGGCGGGCTGAACGACACGATCTCGGGCGGCGTCAACCTTGCGATCACCGGCGGCTTCCACGGCACCATCGATGGACAGGAGATCCGCTTCGTGAGCGGCGGACGCAATGACACCATCGACACCTCGAACACCGTGCTGGTCAACGGCCCCTCGAACACCACGGTGACCGGTCCGACGGTGCACACCTCCCCGGATGTGACCTTCAACACGACGAACCACATCCACAACACGACGCAGCACGTCATCAATACCAACGTCTACAACACGACGTCGAACACCTACAACAACCTGACGGTCAACTACACCAACAACTCCGCCACCTACACCAACAACTACTCCAAGAGCAGCGACTGGAGGTGGTTCCGCCTGGGCGGCACCGGCCTGAACATGGACGTGTCGGGCATTTCGCTGGGCGTGGTGGCCGTGCGTTCGATGGCCATCGGCGTGCAGGCGCAGGCGATCGGCGTGAAGCTGGAGGCTGTGGGCGTGGACTGGAAGAACAAGGCAATGTCGCTGGGGGATGCCGGTGCGCTCATCCAGCTCGTGGGCACGGAGATCAAGACGGGCGGCCTGCGCGCCGGCATCCAGGCGCTCAAGATCCTGCTCTGAAGCGTGGAAAACGTGCTCGAGATCGTGCTGTGGGGGGTGTTCGGCATCGTCAGCCTGGGCGTGATCGCGCTCGCCGCAATCGTGCTCGCGGTGTCGCTGATGAGCCATCGCGCCTATGCTGAGGAAGGCCGGCTGTGGCAGCAGCTGCAGGCCAGCGGGCGTCCGCTGCAGGGCGTCGCGGTTTCCCTGGTGCGCTCGCCCAGCGGCTACTCCCGGCGCGGCCCCGTCGGGCAGCGCATGACAGCCGTGCAGCTGGGCGTCGCCTACGTCGATGCCGACGGCATCGAGCAGCAGGCCACCTTGCGCACACTCATCGACGAGGACCTGCTGGCCCATTTCTCCGCGGGCCGGCCCGACATTCATCTGCTGCAGGACCCGCAAGACCCGTCGCGGCTGGCCATCGACCGCAGGCACACCCCGCTGGTGATCCGCGGCGCAGGGCGCTGATCACCCCGTGAAAACCATCAAGCCCCTGCGCCTGAGCGTCCTGACTCGGCCCTTCCTGCGCGCGCAAAGCCAGCGTCTCGCGCTCACCGTGATCGGCATGCACACCCTCGGCGAAGGGGGCGTGCTGCTGCCGGAGACGGAGCTCTGGAAGACCGTCTCTGCCGAACTGGGAAACCAGTCCGCGATCGATCTCGGCATTCCCAAGCTGCGGCCCGAATTCCTGGTCAGCGGCCAGGCCTACACCTGCCACCAGCAGGACAAGACACGCTGCGCGGTCGACCTGCGCGTCGGCACCTTGCGACGCCAGTTCCTCGTTTCGGGCGACCGCTACTGGCTGGATGGCCGCGCCACCGAGCCGCAGGCTTTCGACACCATGCGCCTGGACTGGCGACACGCATTCGGTGGCCCCGGCTTTGCCGCCAACCCCGCGGGCATCGGGTACGCACCCGAGATGGTCAATGGCCTGCTGGTGCAGCGGCTTCCCAATGTCGAACGCCCGGGCGATGGCATGGACCGCCCCGACCGAAGACCGGTCCCGGCCTGCCCGGGTGCGATGGACGTCGATCTGCCCGAACGCCTGAAGCTGCTCGGAACGGACTACGGCGACCAGTGGCGCGAGACGCTTTACCCCGGCTTTGCGCGCGACATGGACTGGCAGTTCTTCAATGCCGCGGCTGCGGAACAACGCTGGAACGACGAACTGTCCATTCCCGCAGCCGCGCCCTACGAGATCTGGAACATGCACCCGCAACATGCGGTGCTGCGCGGACGGCTTCCGGATCTGCGCGCACGCGGCTTCGTGGCGAGAAAGTCTGCACTGCCCCTGGCGCTGGAAGAGGTGCCGCTGCGGCTGACCACCGCCTGGTTCTTCCCGCACATGGCGCAGGTCATGCTGATTTTTCACGGCGAGACGCTCATCGTCGAGGACGATGCCGCGGATATCACGCATGTCATGCCGGCGATAGAGGCGGCAGACAGCCCGCTGCGCCCCCTCTCCCACTACGAGAAGGTCTTCGAGAATCGCTGCAACCTGGAGAAAGGTGCGATCCATGCGCTCCTCGACGAGGAACTGCTGCCGGCCTCGGCCATCGGCCCCTGGCTGGACCAGATCGACGCGCGCGAATCGATCCTGGCAAGGAACATCAAGGACAAGGGCGAGCGCCTGCGCGCCGAACTGACGGCGCGCGGCCTGGAGGCCGGCCACAAGGCGCGCCATTTCCGGGAACGGCCCCTGCCGAAGCCTTTCGACAAGATGCCCACGCTGGCCGAACTGCCCGAGTTCATCGAGAAGACACGCGCCTACCAGCGCGAACAGGAACGCAAGCTGGAGGAAGCCAGGCAGGAGGTCGCAAAGGCGGCCCGGGACAACGCATCCGAATCGCGCAAGGCGGGCTTCGACAGCAGTCGGATCATCGAGGAAAGCCAGAACGCGCAGCTCAAGGGCCCGCCGAAATTCGAGGCCGAGACGATCGTCAAGGGGCTGGCCGGCATCGCCGCGGCCACCGGTACTCCGGCCATGAGCGCCGCCGAGCACGCAGAGCTGCAGTCCGTCGGACAGTGGGGCCGCCAGGGCATGCTGGCGCTGTACCGCATGGGGGCCCACCACCAGGCCGCTGCCGATCCGATGGCCGCCCAACAGAATACGCAGGCGCGCGAACGCGCACTCGCCGCCATGGCCGCGGACCGCGACCTGTCCGCCATGGATCTGACGGGCTGCGACCTGTCGGGCCTCGATCTGCGGGGCGCCCGCATGCACCAGACCTTGCTCGAAGGCGCCCGCCTCCAGGGCACCCGCCTGGATGGCGCCGACCTGAGCCAATCGGTGCTGGTGCGCGCCGACCTGCGCCAGGCTTCGTTGACGGGCTGCAACCTGGAGCGTGCCAACCTCAGCCTCGCCCGCTGCGAAAACACCAACTTCGCGCAGGCCCGCTTCGAGCGCACGCAGATGGAAAAGCTGCGCCTCGACAGCTGCTGCCTCGACGAAGCGAAGTGGAGCCATCTGTTGCTGCAGGGAATCGAGCTCGCGGATTGCAGCCTGCGGCGCGCCGACCTGAGCTACGTGAGCATGGCCGAACACTGCCGGCTGGCGCGCTGCGACTTCGGCGAGGCACGCCTGGAAAAGGTGCTGTTCGTCCAGGCCGAATTCGAGTCGGTGGATTTTTCCGGCGCCACCGTCGAAGCCTGCAGCTGGGCCCACACTCCGCTGCACAAGGGCATCCGGTTTCGGCATGCCATGCTCAAGACCACCAGCTTCGTCGGCACCACGGATCTTCGCGGGGCCGACTTCGAGGATGCCACGCTGGTGCATTGCACCCTGCGCGAGCTGCCTCTCGATGGCGCGAACTTCAGGCGGGCTACGCTCGATACCTGCGATTTCTCCTCCGCGTCGCTCAAGGGCGCGGACCTGCGCGCGGCGGCGGCGCCCGACAGCCTCTTCATCCGCGCCGATTTCACGCGTGCCTCCCTGCGGCTCGCCAATCTCATGAATGCCAACCTTCAGAAGGCCTGCCTGGTCGATGCCGACCTGGGCGAGGCCAACCTGTTCCGTGCCGATGTCGCCCAGATCCTCATCGCCCCCGGCACGATCACCCTGGGTGCCCACATCGACCAGATGAAGACACTGCCCCGGCGCCCCGAGGCGGGCAGCGCGTGAACGCCGAGACGCTGGCAGCCCAGGTCCGCAACGGCGAGCCGATCCGCGAGAAGGACTTCAGCAACATGGACATGAGGGGCATCGACCTGCGCGGCGGCGTGTTCAGCGAATGCAGCTTCCGGGGCGTCCAGGCCGACGCCGCGCGTATGGGCGAATCCCTCTTCGAGAAATGCCGCTTCGACCAGGCGCAGTTGCCGGCGGCGGAGCTGACGCGCGCCGCCTTCCACGAGTGCAGCCTGCAGGATGCGGTGCTGGATGCGGCCTCCATGCCGCATTCGGTGTTCAGCGGCTGCACGCTGTGGGGCATTCGGCTGGAAGAGGCCTTCATGGACCAGGCGAACTTCCATCAAAGCGAGCTGCGCAACGCCTGCCTGGACCGTGCCAGCCTCGACAAAGCCGTGTTCTCCGAGTGCGACTTGACGGGCGCGTCCTTCAATGCGGTGGCCTTCTCGTCGACCATCTTCTTTCGTGCAGCGCTGACGGGCACGCGCTACGCCGGAGCCAGCTTCACGAACGCGATTTTCAGCGAGGCGGATCTTGCGGGGCAGGACTTCTCCGGGCAGCAGTTCCACCTCTGCCAGTTCATCGATGCGGTGCTGGCGGCGTGCCGATTCCGCGATGCGCGCCTCACGCAGTGCAACTTCAAGGGTGCCGACCTGCGCAATGCGGTGCTGGCAGGGGCACAGGCCATGCAGTGCCTGTTTCCCGAGGCCGACCTGCGCGGCGTCGATGCGCGGCGCGGCCACTTCCAGCAGAGCATCTGGGTCGACGCCCATCTCGACGGCGCAGACTTCTCTCAGGCGCAACTCGAGCAAGGCGTCTTCCATCGCGCGCACTGCGGGCAGACCGCATTCGCCGGCAGCCGCCTGGACTACGCCGATTTTTCCTACGCCTCGCTGGTCCAGGCCGACTTCCGCGATGCCGCTTTCCTGCGCACCGTGTTTCACCGCGCCGACTTGCACGGCGCCAGGTTCAGTACCCGCCTGGGTACGCTGGACCGGGACCCTGCGCTGCACGAAGCCGAGAAGGTGGCGCTCCAGCAACCCGAGCGCCCATCCCGCCTGGACCGCGACGTCCATGGCCGCCGCCCCAAGAAAGAAAGCCCATGACCTCCACCCGGAACACGGCCGGCGACACGATCGCCACCGCACGCCATGCAACGCAAGGCGTGCTGGATCCGCTCATGCAGCGCCCTTCGCATGCGGCCCGCGCGGACTCCGGCACGCGAACCGCCACGGTGACCGCCAGCGATGGCGACCTCTGGTTCGAGGTCGAGCTCGACGACGGCCAGGGATCGCTGCGCTGCCGACGCGTCGCCAGCTGCCTGCTGCTGCCTGCGCCGGGCGACACGGTGCTGATCACCTCGACTCGCCGGGGCGACAGCTTCGTCATCGCGGTGGTCGTCCAGGCCGACCCCCGGCAGGCGACGCTGGCCGTGGACGGCGACCTGACGCTGGTGTCGCGCTCGGGTGGCATCCGCGCGCGCAGCGCCGGCCCGATGGCGCTGGAGTCGGACACCTCGATCGCCATGCAGTCGCCCGAGTGGCGCGCGCAGGCCCGGCGGGCCCATTGCGAGATCGGGGAGATGGACTACCAGGGCGCCCGCATCCGCTTCAGCGTGCTGGTGTCGCGCTTCGTCGGCCGCACCTGCGAGGTGGTACTGGATCGCCTCAACCTGCTCACCCGCTCGAGCTTCCGCCTGACCGAGGAGATGGAACAGGTGCGTGCCGGCCAGATCGACATTCAGGCCGAGCAGACCTTGCGCCTGCATTCGAAGAACACGCTGCTGACCAGCAAGGGGCTGGTCAAGGTCGATGCCGAGCAGATCCACATGGGCTGAAAAAAAGGAGCACCGCATGTTCGCCAACTGCCAGATGATGGGCCTCGATCTCGCCTTCCCCGACGTCTGCAAGACGCCGCCGGCGCTGCCCATTCCCTACCCCAACATCGCGCTCGGACCCACGGCCATCCCCAACGCCTGGAACATCCTCTTCGGCGGCGCGCCGGCCCACAACCTGGCCACCGTCACGCCGATCACCAACGGCGACAACGCGGGCGTGCTGATGGGGGTGGTGTCGCAGACCGTCATGGGGCCGTCGCGCCACATCACCGGCGCGTTCACCGTGCTGCTCAAGGGCACCCCCTGCACGCGCATGACCAGCCTGTCGGTGCAGAACCGCTGCAACATCGTCGGCATGCGGATCGTGCCGAGCCAGTTCAAGGTGCTGGTGCTGGCAGCCTGAGGTCTTCTTATTCCGCCTTCACGCCCGCCGTGCGGATGACCTTGCCCCATTTGGCCGTTTCGGCCTTGATGAAGGCATCGAACTCCTCGGGCGTGCTGCCCGCCGGAATGGTGCCCATGGCGTCCAGCTTGACGCGCGTCTCTTCGCTCTTGATGATGCGCGCCACCTCTTCCGACATGCGCTTGACGATGTCGCGCGGCGTACCCGCCGGCGCCAGCATGCCGGCCCAGGTGCTGCCGGTGAAGCCCGCGAAACCCTGCTCGATGAAGGTCGGCACATCGGGCGCGGCGGCCAGCCGCTTGTCGCCCGCCACGCCGATGAGCCGCACCTTGCCGGCCTTGGCCTGGTTGATGAGGCCGGTAGGCGCATCGAAGAACAGCTGGATCTGCCCGCCCATCAGGTCCGTGAGCGCGGGCACCGCGCCGCGGTACGGAATGTGGATCATGTAGGTCTGCGTGAGCGACTTCCACAGCTCGGTCGTCAGGTGCGCGGCCGAGCCGTTGCCCGACGAGCCGAAGCTCACCTTGCCAGGATTCGCACGCGCGTAGTCGATGAGTTCGCGCGCGGTCTTGAACGGCGCATCGATGTTGACCGCCGCCAGCAGCGGCGAAATGCCCATCAGCGAAACACCCGTCAGGTCCTTTTGCGGGTCGTAGGGCAGCTTGGGATACAGCGTGGTGTTGGCCGCATAGGCCGCGATCACGACGCCGAAGGTGCTGCCGTCGGGCGGCGCCTTGGCAATGGCATCGACACCGATCAGGCTGTTGGCGCCGGGCTTGTTGTCTACCAGCACCGGCTGGCCGAGCCGCGCCTGCAGGCCGACCTGCACCAGCCGCGCCATCTGGTCGGTGAACCCGCCCGGCGTGTAGGGCACGATGATGCGGATCGGCTTGCCGGGCCAGGTGCCTTGTGCCAGCACGGGCATCGGAACGGTCGCGGCGGCGACGGCGGCAAGGGTGAATCGGCGGCGTGAAATGGGGACCTGCGGCATGAGTGGCGGCTTTCTCTGAGAAGAGTGAGCTGGCCATTCTCGAAGGCGCTGCGCGGGCAGCCCCTCGGGGTTTGCCCCGGCGGAGCCTGTTCAGAGCGGCAGGATGTCGCGTGTGCGACTGCCGGTTGCGAGCCAGGCCTCGAACTCGTCGGAAAGCCGCTCTGCCTCGCGCGTGGCCCTGCTCCATGCAGTGACGCGGGCCTGAGGTTCGTTTGCAAAGTGGATGAAGTCCTTGCGGTCGGGCAGCTTGCCGTTGGGCAGCGAGCGCACCCAGTCGGCATCGGGCGCGAGCACCACCATGCGGTCCAGGAAGCTGGTGGACCTGTGGCGCCAGCGCAGGCCTTTGTCGAGCCAGCCCGGCACCACCGCACGCTGGAAATGCGGGTACAGCACGATGCCTTCGTCGGCCGGCTGGTAGTCCAGGTGCAGGTGGTAGTCGGTGATGCCACCGTCCCAGTACGCGCCGCGCGGCGCACCGGGAATGTCGTGCACCGCCGCCAACAGGAACGGAATGGAGCACGAGGCCTGCAGCACCAGATTGAAGTTCTCTTCGCTGAGCGCGTGCTGGCGCGTGCGGAAGTCTCTTGTGCCAAAGGGCAAGGCCGCGCCGGGCGTGGAAAACACGCAGCGTTCGAGCCATGCGCCCAGCCCCTTGCGATGCAGGCTGTTGGTGGCAAAGGCGCCCAGGTAGCCGACCGGCGTGCGCGCCCTGCCCTCGCGTCCGAGGATGTGGCGGCCACGCGAAGTCACAACATGAAGCCGGTAGCGCGCGTGGCCCAGCACCTCGCCGATGCGCCCGCCGTAGAAGTCGGCCAGGCTGTCGGCAAAGCGCGCGCTGAGCTGCTGCGGGCTCAGCCGCTTCTGCCCCGGCGGCACCTCGAACTGCTGGCGCACGTAGTCATGCTCGAAGCGCGCGAAGGCTTTCTGCGGATCCGCGAGGCAGGCCGTGGCCAGCCGCCATGCGCCGATCGAGGCGCCCACCAAGTGCACCGGCTGGCTCGACTGCGAGAGCCAGCGCCCGAAGATGAAGCGGTCGAGCGGCCCGAGGATCAGGCCTTTGGGGCCGCCCGCCGCGCCGGGAATCGTGCGCACGTCCTGCGGGCGCAGGCCGTGCTGTTCGATGTGCTTGCGGGCGGCGGGGCCGGCGTAGATGCGCAGGGCTTTCATTCCCTCATGCCGCGCCGAACGGATTGAAGATTTCGACACCGAAGCTGGCGAAGTCGCCGACGTTGCGCGTCACGATCGTCAGTCCATGCTGCTTTGCCGTGGCGGCGATCATGGCATCTTCATAGAGCGTGTTCGAACTGCGATGCATCAGCCGGGCCCACAGCCTGAACGTTTCTGCATCCATGGGCAGGACGTTGTACGAGGCGGCCACCAGGGTGGCCCATTGCTCGATCTCATCGGCCTTGGCGGCATCCTGCTCACGCGTGATTTCGATGCCGGCCTGGATCTCGCCGATCGTCACCGCGGAAAGGTGCAGGTCACTGTCGGCAATCGGCGCAAGCCATGCGACGACCGCACCGTGCGGACGAGGCCGGCGCAGTTCCGAGATGACATTGGTGTCCAGCAGGTACATGCCGCTGCTCAGCGAATTGGCGTGATGCGCCGCCGCCGCGCTGCGCCGCGCTGCGGAACGAGAAATTCCGTGCGCGCCTCCGCCGAGAGCAGCAACTCCTTGAGGGAGGGCTTGGCCGTGGCGTGCAATCGCCGCCACTCTGCCGCCGGCACGAGCACGGCGGCTTCGGTGCCCCGCTTGGTGACCATTTGCGGTCCCTCTACCAAGCAAGCCTCCAGAAATTCGCTGAAGCGCGCCTTCGCGTCTTGCACGGGCCAGGTTTTCATTTGCAGTCTCCCATCAGACTAGTGTGCTGACTAGTTTAACAGGCCGGCCGCAAATCAGCAGTGCCCTCTACTTGCGCAACCCCTGCAGCTTCGCAAACGCACTCGCCATCTGCCCCGCGGGCTGCGGCGAGTTGTCGCGGCGCGCACCCTGCTGCTGGCCGCGCCCGGCGCCTTCGAAGCGGTTGTCGCGCGGGCCGTCGCGGCGCGCAGGCGCTGCGTCGAGCTTCATCGACAGGCCGATGCGCTTGCGCGCCACGTCCACCTCCATCACCTTCACCTTGACGATGTCGCCGGTCTTCACGACCTCGCGCGCATCGTTCACGAACTTGTGGCTCAGCTGGCTCACGTGCACCAGACCGTCCTGGTGCACGCCCAGGTCGACGAAGGCGCCGAACTGCGCCACGTTGCTCACGGTGCCTTCGAGCACCATGCCTTCCTTCAGGTCGGCGATGTCGTCCACGCCGTCGTTGAAGCGCGCCACCTTGAAGTCGGGGCGCGGGTCGCGGCCGGGCTTCTCGAGTTCGCCCAGGATGTCCTTCACCGTGATGACGCCGAACTTCTCGTTGGCGAACAGCTCGGGCTTCAGCGTCTTGAGCATCTCGGCGCGGCCCATCAGCTCGGCAATCGGCTTGCCGGTCTTGACGATGATCTGCTCCACCAGCGGATAGGTCTCGGGGTGCACGCCCGTCACGTCGAGCGGGTCGGCGCCGCCGCGGATGCGCAAAAAGCCCGCGCTCTGCTCGAAGGCCTTGGGGCCGAAGCCGCTCACGTCGAGCAGTTGCTTGCGCGTGGAGAACGCACCGTTGGCTTCGCGCCAGCGCACCACGGCCTTGGCCACGCTGGCCGACAGGCCCGAGACGCGGCTCAGGAGCGGCACGCTCGCTGTGTTGAGGTCCACTCCCACGGAGTTCACGCAGTCTTCGACCACAGCTTGGAGGGTGCGAGCGAGTTCGCTCTGGTTCACGTCGTGCTGGTACTGGCCCACGCCGATGCTCTTGGGATCGATCTTCACGAGCTCGGCCAACGGGTCTTGCAGGCGGCGCGCAATGCTGGCCGCGCCGCGCAGGCTCACGTCGACATCGGGCATTTCCTGCGAGGCGAATTCGCTGGCCGAATAGACAGAAGCGCCGGCTTCGCTGACCACCACCTTGTCGACCGTCATCTCGGGCGCGCCAGCCTGCGCGGCCATCTTGGCCAGCAGCTTGATGAGGTCGGCGGCCAGCTTGTCGGTCTCGCGGCTGGCGGTGCCGTTGCCGATGGCGATCAGGTTCACGCCGTGCTTGGCGCAGAGCTTGCCGAGCGTGTGCAGCGAGCCTTCCCAGTCCTTGCGCGGTTCGTGGGGGAACACGGTGGCGGTTTCGACCAGCTTGCCGGTGGCATCGACCACGGCCACCTTCACGCCGGTGCGGATGCCGGGGTCGAGGCCCATCACGACGCGAGGGCCCGCGGGCGCGGCCAGCAGCAGGTCGCGCAGGTTGTCGGCAAACACCTTGATCGCGACCTTCTCGGCCTCTTCGCGCAGGCGGGTGAACAGGTCGCGCTCGGTGGAAAGCGCAAGCTTCACGCGCCAGGTCCAGGCCACGCATTTGCGGATCAGGTCGTCGGCCGCGCGGCCCGCGTGGCTCCAGCCCAGGTGCAGCGCGATGCGGCCTTCGGCAATGCTGGGCTTGCCCGGCTCGGGCTCCACCGGCAGCACCAGCTTGGCGTCGAGGATGTCGAGCGCGCGGCCGCGGAACACCGCCAGTGCGCGGTGCGAGGGCACGCGGCCGATGGGCTCGTCGTAGTCGAAGTAATCGCGGAACTTGGCGATGTCGGCGTTGTTCTCGTCCTTGCCGGCCATCAGCGTGGACTTGAGCAGGCCTTCGTTCCAGAGCCATTCGCGCAGGCTCTGCACCAGCGCGGCATCTTCGGCCCAGCGCTCGGAGAGGATGTCACGCACGCCATCGAGCACGGCGGGAACGGTCGAGAAATCGGGGCCCGGCTTGCCGTCGTCGAGCGTGGTGGCGGGCTGCAGGAAGGCCTTGGCCTCCACGGCGGGGTCGAGCGCGGGGTCGGCCAGCAGCTTGTCCGCGAGTGGCTCGATGCCGAACTCGCGCGCGATCTGGCCCTTGGTGCGGCGCTTCTGCTTGAACGGCAGGTACAGGTCCTCGAGCTCCTGCTTGGTCGGCGCGAACTCGATCGCGGCGCGCAGTTCGGGCGTGAGCTTGCCCTGCTCGTCGATGCTCTTCAATACCGCGGCGCGGCGGTCTTCGAGTTCGCGCAGGTACGAAAGGCGCGCCTCGAGCTCGCGCAATTGGATGTCGTCGAGGCCGTCGGTCACTTCCTTGCGGTAGCGGGCAATGAACGGAACCGTGGCACCGCCATCGAGCAGTTCGATGGCCGCCTTCACCTGGTGCTCGCCTACCTTGATCTCGGCGGCGAGCTGGCGAATGATTTTTTGCATGTCGGAGAGGATCCCTGGAACTGGCGACGCCGTTCGGACGCCTTGCGGATAAAGCGCGGAAGTTTGCCATAGGGCGCGGCCGGCCCATGGCCACCAGCGCCCCCGGAAATGCCTGCGCTAGTGGTAAACCACTATGGGTGGAATTGGTATGCCACGCAAAATGTGGTCTAACCACTTTGACCCGCCATGGCACTCAAGCTCATTCATCCATCCTCCGAAGCGATGTCGAAAATCGGCCAACCTCCAATGGAAAAGCCGTATCAGCGCCTGGCTGCCAATATTCATGAATTGGTCAAACAGGGTGAATTTCTGGTTGGCCAGAGGCTGCCCTCCGAACGGGCGCTGGCAGAGCGCTTCGACGTCAGCCGCACCTCGGTGCGCGAGGCCATCATTGCGCTGGAGCTGCAGGGCGTGGTTGAGGTGCGCGGCGGCTCGGGCATCTACATCTGCCAGCCGCAGGACGCGCCCACGCGGCTGCCGGTGGTGCAGGAAACCGGTGCCGGCCCCTTCGAGCTGCTGCGCGCGCGCTGCCTGATCGAATCCGAGATCGCCTCGCTGGCGGCCACCACGCGCAAGGACGCCGACCTCGACAAGATGTTCGGCGCGCTCGCCACCATGCGCGAGCAGATGCACGACAAGGAAGCCAACGAGGCGGCCGACCGCATGTACCACCTGCACATTGCCGAATCCACCGGCAACAGCGTGCTGCTGCAGACGGTGACGAATCTCTGGGACCAGGCCAAGGGCCCGATCTGGACGCAGATCGAGCAGCACTTCCATTCGCCCGCACTGCGCCTCCAGTCGCAGGACGACCACCAGCGCATCTTCGCCGCGATCGTCTCGGGCGATGCCGATGCCGCGCGGCTGGCCATGCGCGCGCACCTGGAACGCGTGATCGGCGAATTCGCCCAGAGCTGGCGCTAGGCGCCCTGCCCCGCGCGCGGCTGCCCCGGCGCGCTTGACCCTTTCAAAAAAGACGGAGACACGAACCATGAAGCCCAACCTCGCCCGCGGCCTGGCCGCACTGCTGCTCGCAGGCACCTTCGGCGCCGTCCACGCGCAGGAACCACCCGCCCCCGGCGCGAGCCCGCGCATCGACGCCATCCGCAAGGCCGGCGAGCTGCGCGTCGGCGTGCTGCAGAACGCGCCCTGGCTGATCGAGAACACCACCGGCAACGGCGAACCATGGAGCGGCCCGGCCTGGCTGCTGGCCAAGGAGTACGCCCGCCTGCTCGGCGTCAAGCTCAGCACGGTGCCGGTGTCGCACGAGACCAAGGTGCCGGTGCTGGCATCGAACCAGGTCGACATGACCATCAGCCCGCTGGGTGAAACGCCCGAGCGCTTGAAGGTGGTCGACTTCGTCGTCTATTCCGCCACCAGCGTGTGCATGTTCGGCCGCGCCGACAACGCCAGGCTCGCCAAGGCGACCTCGGTCGACGACCTCAACCGGCCCGAGGTGACGATCGCCTACTTCACCGGCGGCGCCGAGGAAGGCTGGGTCAAGGAACGCTTCCCCAAGGCCAGGCTGCGCGCCGTCGCCAGTTCCGGCGCCACCGCGCCGGTGGAAGAAATCATGGCGCGCCGCGCCGATGCGGCACCGATCAACCGCGTGCCATGGGTCGGGCTGCAGCAGAAGGTCAAGGGCCTCGCGGTGCTGCCGAAGGAAAACAACTGCCAGGGCAGCACCGAAAAAGCCTCGCCGGTCGGCTTGGCCATCGACAAGAACCAAGCCGCCTACCTCGAATGGCTGCGGCAGGTCGCCAAGGCCCGGAAGGCGCAGCTCGACGCCGACGAGGCCCGCGTGATCGGCGCACTGAAATAAGCAAACAAGTCACACATCAAGTCAACAGAGAAGAACCGGAGACCTTCATGCCACACATCCCCCGCACTTTCCTCGGCCGCAGGCTGGGCCGCGCAGCACTCGCGGCCGCCCTGGCCGGCACCTGCATCGGCGCACTGGCCCAGACGCCGCCACCACCCGGCGCAAGCCCGCGCATCGACGCCATCCGCAAGGCCGGCGTGCTGCGCGTGGGCGTGGTCAACAACCCGCCCTGGCTCGCGCAGAACACCGCGGGCGATGGCGACCCGTGGTCCGGCCCGTCGTGGACGCTGGGCAAGGAGTTCGCCAAGCTGCTGGGTGTGAAGGTGGAGCTCGTGCCGGTGAGCCACGAAACCAAGGTGCCGGCGCTCACGGCCAACCAGATGGACATCATGATCGGGCCGCTGAACGAGACTGCGGAGCGCGCCAAGATCATCGACTTCGTCACCTTCTCGAGCACCGGCGTGTGCATGTTCGGCCGCGCCGACAACCCGAAGTTCACTGGCGCGCGCACGCTGGAAGACTTCAACAAGCCCGAGATCACCATGGCCTATTTCTCGGGCGCCGGCGAGGAGCCGCTGGTGCGCCAGCAGTTCGCGAAGGCCAAGCTGCGCGGCGTGGCCAACTCCGGTTCGGTCGCGCCGATTGAAGAGGTGATGGCCGGCCGCTCCGACGTGGCGCCGCTCAACCGCATGCTGTGGCCCAACATCAGCAAGAAGGTCAAGGGCCTGGCCGTGTTCCCCAAGGAGAACGACTGCCAGGACAGCAAGATCTTCCAGATCCAGACCGGCATGGGCGTGGCGAAGGACCAGCAGGTGTACCTCGACTGGCTGCGCGCCGTGGCCCAGCGCATGCAGCCCGCACTCAGCGAAGAAGAGCGCCGCATGACGCAGAACCTGAAGTAACGCCATGCTGAACTGCGAAATCCACGGCGCGCTCGACCTGCGCCTTGCCGAACGCCCGGCCGAACCGCTGGCGCCCACCCAGGTGCGCGTGGCCGTCAAGGCGGTGGGCATCTGCGGCTCCGACCTGCACTACTACCGCCACGGCCGCGTCGGCGACTTCGTGATCCGCGCGCCGCTGACGCCGGGGCACGAGGCCTCGGGCCAGGTCATTGAAGTGGGCGCGCAGGTGAACTCGGTGAAGCCGGGCGACCGCGTGGCCCTCAATCCGTCGCGCACCTGCGGCGTCTGCCGCTTCTGCCGCGCGGGCGCTTCCAACCACTGCGAGAACGTGCACTTCTTCGGCAGCGCCAGCCGCTGGCCCCACATGCAGGGCGCGATGCGCGAGCAGGTGGTGGTGGAGGCCACGCAGTGCCTGGCCGTGCCCGACACGCTGTCGTTCGAGCTGGCCGCCTTCGGCGAGCCGCTGGCCGTGGCGCTGCATGCGGTGCAGGAGGCCGGCTCGCTGCTCGGCAAGACGGTGATGGTGGTGGGCGCCGGCCCGATCGGCGCGCTGATCCTCATGGCCGCGAAGCTCGCGGGCGCGAGCCAGCTGATTGCGGTGGACATCGTCGACGAGACGCTCGCGGCCTGCACCCGCGTCGGCGCGACGCGCACCATCAACGCGGCCAATGATCCCGACGCGCTGCTGGCGCTGGCCGCGGACAAGGGACAGGTCGATGCGAGCTTCGAGGTCTCGGGCCACTACGACGGCCTGGCCCACTGCATCCGGTCGACGCGCCCACACGGCACCATCGTGCAGGTCGGCACGCTCGGCGGCAACAGCGAGGGCTGCCCGTTCAACCAGATCATGGTCAAGAGCCTGCACCTGGTGGGCAGCTTCCGCTTCGTCGACGAATACGCCTGGGCGGTGGACTACCTGAGCCGCGGCCTGCTCGACGTGTCGCCGCTCCTGACCGAGGCGGTGCCGGTGGCGCGCGTGCACGACGCCTTCGCGCTGGCGGCGGACCGGCACCGCGCGATGAAGGTGCTCGTCACGTTCTGACCGCGGGATCGTCTGATCCCGCTGCCCTTCTCTCTCTCGCGGAGCTTCCATGGAATTCGACTTTTCCCCGATTGCCGACAACTGGCGCTTCTTCGCCAGCGGCCTGGGCGTGACGGTCGCACTCAGCCTCATCAGCGCAGTCACCAGCATCCTGGCGGGCCTGGCGATCGCGCTGCTGCGCCTGTACGGCCCCGGCTGGCTGCGCCCGCTGCTCGTCTTCTACATCGACTCCATGCGCGCCATTCCGGTGCTGGTGGTGCTGGTGTGGATGTACTTCGCGTTCCCGCTGCTCGTGGGCTTTACCTTCGCGCCGTTCTGGGCCGCGGTGATCGCGCTGACGCTGCACATCGCGGCCTATGCGGCCGAGGTGATCCGCGCGGGCATCGAGTCGATCCGGCCAGGCCAGACGCGTGCCGCATTGGCACTGGGCATGTCGCGCGCGCAGCTGCTGCGCAAGGTGCTGCTGCCGCAGGCCACCATCCGCATGCTGCCGGCCTTCGGCTCGATCCTCACCATCGCCATCAAGGACACGGCCATTGCCACCGTGATCGCGGTGCCCGAGCTGATGCACCGCGCCGAGACCGTCGCAGGCCAGAGCTACCGGCCGGTGGAAGTCTTCACCGCGGTGATGGTGGCGTACTTCGTCATCCTGTTCCCGGTCACGCGCGGCATCGACAGGCTGTACCACCGCGTCGCGCACCTGGGACGTTCATGATGAAGAGGGCCATCCCATGACTTTCGACTGGTCCGTGATCTGGACGCACCGCCAGGCCCTGCTCGAAGGCGCGGCGCTCACCGTCGGGCTGACGGTGCTGACCATGCTGCTGGCCGTGCCGGGCGGCATCATGCTGGCGCTGATGCGGCTGTCGTCCAACAGGCTGCTGCAATCCGCGTCGCTCGCCTTCGTGGAGTTCTTCCGCAACCTGCCGCTGATCCTGGTGATCTACTGGGTTTTCTACGTGATGCCGATGGCGGTCGAGTTCCAGCTCTCCCCGCTCGTCACCGCGCTGGTGGCCCTGGTGCTCAACATCTCGGCCTACAACGCCGAGACCTTCCGCGCCGGCATCAATTCGATCCGCAAGGGGCAGCTGGAGGCGGCGCTCGCCATGGGCATGTCGCGCCGCCAGGCCATGTTCAAGGTGGTCATCCCGCAGGCGGGGCGCCGCATCCTGCCGGTGATCGCGAGCACCTGGGTCTCGCTCTTCAAGGACACCTCGCTGGTGTCCGTCATCGCCGTGAGCGAACTGGCCTATTCGGCAATGCAGATCCGCGCGCAGACCTTCCGCGTGCTGGAGATGCTCACCGCCATGGCCGCCCTCTACTGGCTGATGGGCTACCCGCAAGCCAAGCTGGTGGACTGGATCCACCGCAAATATGGAGTCAAGGAATGAACGACATCGCCCGCGCCCCCGCGCGCAGGAACGCCGACCAGCCGCCGGTGCTGGTCTACGAAGAGGTGCGCAAGCTCTATGGCGACTTCGTGGCGCTCAATGGCGTCTCGCTGCAGGTCCACAAGGGCGAGGTGATGTGCCTGATCGGCCCTTCGGGCTCGGGCAAGTCGACCCTGCTGCGCTGTACCAATGCGCTGGAGACGATCAACGGCGGGCGCGTGCTGATCGACGGCGTGCCGCTGCCCGTGCAGGAGTCGGCGGTGCGCAAGGTGCGCCAGCGCATGGGCATGGTGTTCCAGAGCTTCGAGCTGTTCCCGCACAAGTCGGCGCTCGACAACGTGGCCATGGGCCCGATCACCGTGCTGGGCATGCGCGAGTCCGAGGCCAAGGCGCGCGCCATGGCGCTGCTCGAGAAGGTCGGCCTGTCGGCCAAGGCCGGCAGCTTCCCGGCCAACCTCTCGGGTGGCCAGCAGCAGCGTGTGGCGATCGCCCGCGCACTCGCCATGGAGCCGGAGGTGATGCTGTTCGACGAGCCCACCTCCGCGCTCGACCCCGAGACTGTGGGCGAAGTGCTCAGCGTGATGCAGAAGCTCGCGCAGGAGGGCATGACCATGATCGTGGTCACGCATGAAATGGGCTTTGCGCGGCGCGTGGCCGACTGGGTGGTGGTGTTCGAGTCCGGCGCCATCATCGAACAGGGCCCGCCGGCGCAGATCTTCGAGCACCCCACCGTGGAACGCACGCGCGACTTCCTCGGCCACCTCGGCTGGAACGGCTGACGCACGAACGCCGCCGCATCCGCCATCTCTCTCGCTTCAACCATGAAAATCACCAACGCCCGCGTCATCGTCTGCAGCCCCGGCCGCAACTTCGTCACCCTCAAGATCGAAACCGACGAGGGCCTGACCGGCATCGGCGACGCCACGCTCAACGGGCGCGAACTCTCCGTGGCCGCCTACCTCACCGAGCATGTCATTCCCTGCCTGATCGGGCGCGACGCGCACCAGATCGAGGACATCTGGCAGTACCTCTACAAGGGCGCCTACTGGCGCCGCGGCCCGGTCACCATGACCGCCATCGCGGCGGTGGACACCGCCCTGTGGGACATCAAGGCCAAGGCCGCCGGCCTGCCGCTGTACCAGCTGCTGGGCGGCAAGAGCCGCACGGGCGTGATGGTCTACGGCCATGCCAACGGCAGCGACATCGAGCACACGGTGGACGAGGTGCTGCGCTATGCGGATGCCGGCTACAAGGCCATCCGCGCGCAGAGCGGCGTGCCGGGGCTGGAGAAGGTCTACGGCGTCGGCAAGGGCACGCTGTTCTACGAGCCGGCCGATGCGGACCTGCCCTCCGAGCACGACTGGTCTACCGAAAAGTACCTGCGCCACACGCCCAAGCTGTTCGAGCGCATCCGTGAGAAGCTCGGCTTCGAGCACCACCTGCTGCATGACGTGCACCACCGCCTGACACCGATCGAGGCCGGGCGCCTGGGCAAGGCGCTGGAGCCCTTCAGCCTCTTCTGGATGGAGGACGCGACGCCTGCCGAGAACCAGGACGCCTTCCGCCTGATCCGCCAGCACACCACCACGCCGCTCGCGGTGGGCGAGATCTTCAACTCCATCTGGGACTGCAAGGCGCTGATCGAGAACCAGCTGATCGACTACGTGCGCGCCACCGTGGTCCATGCCGGCGGCATCACGCACCTGCGCCGCATCGCCGACCTGGCCTCGCTCTACCAGGTGCGCACCGGCTGCCACGGCGCCACCGACCTGTCGCCGGTGTGCATGGGCGCGGCGCTGCACTTCGACCTGTGGGTGCCGAACTTCGGCATCCAGGAATACATGCGCCACACCGAGGAAACCGACGCGGTGTTCCCGCACGCCTACACCTTCGACCAGGGCATGCTCTACCCCGGCGACGTGCCCGGCCATGGCGTGGAGATCGACGAGGCGCTGGCCGCGAAGTACCCCTACAAGCGCGCCTACCTGCCGGTGAACCGCCTGCAGCACGACGGCACGCTGTGGAACTGGTGAGCGCCATGCACAGGCTGAATGCCGAGACCCTGGCCGCGCTGCCGCCCGCGGTGGCGCGCCCCGCCTACGACCGCGCCGCACTCGAGGCCGGCATCGTTCACCTGGGTGTCGGCGCGTTCCAGCGCGGGCACCTGGCCGCCGTCAACGAAGCCGCACTGCATGCGAGCGGCGACCTGCGCTGGGGCATTGCGGGCGTGTCGCTGCGCAGCGCCGAGACGCGCGATGCGCTCGCGCCGCAGGACGGCCTCTACACGCTCGCGCTGCGCGACGTGGACGAGGCCGGCACGCCGCGCGCGTCGCTGCAGGTCATCGGCTGCCTGCTCGGCGTGCAGGTCGCGCCCGAAGACCCGGCTGCGGTGCTCGCGCGCATCGCGCATCCGGCCACCCGCATCGTGAGCCTCACCGTCACGGAAAAGGGCTACTGCCACGATCCGGCCACCGGTGCGCTGCGCGCCGACCATCCCGACGTGCTGCACGACCTCGCGCGCCCCGACGCACCGCGCGGCACGCTCGGCTTCCTTGTCTCGGGCCTGCGCCTGCGGCAGCTGCGCGGCCTCGCGCCGGTCACGCTGCTCTCGCTCGACAACCTGCCCTCCAACGGCCACCTGCTGCGCGGCCTGGTGCTCGACTTTGCGCAGCGCGTCGATCCGCAGCTGGCACGCTGGATTGCCGAACACTGCAGCTTTCCTTGCTCGATGGTGGACCGCATCGTGCCGCGCACCACCGACGCCGACCGCGCGCAGGTGAACGCCCCGCTCGGGCTGGAGGACGCCTGGCCGGTGGTCGGCGAGCGCTTTCTCGAATGGGTGGTGGAGGATGACTTCGCGGCCGACCGACCGGCCTGGGACGCCGGCGGCGCGCGCTTCGTGCCCGACGCGCGCCCCTTCGAGACGCTGAAGCTGCGCATGGTCAACGGCGCGCATTCGGCGCTTGCATACCTGGGCGCCATGGCGGGCCTCGACACCGTGGATCGCGCTGTCGCCACGCCCGCCCTGCACCGCTACCTCGACCGTCTGATGCAGGAGGAGATCGCACCCACGCTGCCGGCGCTGCCCGGCCTCGATCTCGATGCCTACCGCCGGCGCCTGCTCGATCGCTTCGCCAACCCGGCGCTCGCGCACCGCACCGCGCAGATCGCGATGGACGGTTCGCAGAAGCTGCCGCAGCGCCTGCTGGGCACGGTGCGCGAGCGCCTGGCCGCGGGCGCTTCGATCGACCGCCTCGCACTCGCCATCGCGGCCTGGCTGCACTACCTGCGCGGCATCGACGAACTGGGCCGACGTTACGAGATCCAGGACCCGCTCGCCGATGCGCTGGCCGAACGCTGCGCAGCGGCCGAACGCGCGGCAGCCGCTGCCGAGCCAGCACAGGCCGACGAGGCGCGCATGGCCGTGTTCGCGGCTTTCGCGCCGGTGTTCGGCAACGACCTGGGGAGCGACCCGCGCTTCGTCTCGGCCGTGGCCGCGCAGCTGCGTGCGCTGCGCGAACTGGGCGTACACAAAACGCTGGCCGATCAGGCTTGAACAAACGCGCATCGGCCCGCGGTCACAATGCCGTGGCCATGCGCCTCTTCACCCGCTTCCTGCGCGCCCTTGCCGCGGCGCTGCTCGTCCCCATCCTGCTGTTCGAGGAATGGGGCTGGGAGCCGCTCGCCGCGCTGGCGCGCCGCCTGGCCCGGTTGCCGCTGTGGGCGCGGCTCGAAAACCGGCTGCGCGAACTCCCGCCCTGGGGCGCGCTGCTGGCCTTCCTGCTGCCGGTGCTCATGCTGCTGCCGGTGAAGGTGCTCGCGCTGTTCCTGTTCGGCCGCGGCCATGCCGCAAGCGGCGTGACGGTGCTGGTCGCCGCCAAGCTGATCGGCACCGCCTTCGTCGCGCGCATCTTCCAGTTGGTCGAACCCGCGCTCATGCGCATTCCGCTGTTCGCCCGCTGGTATCCGCGCTGGAAAGCCTGGAAAGATCATGTGCTGACACTCGTTCGCGAGAGCCGGCCATGGCGCGTGGTGCGGGCCCTCAACCGCCGGCTCGCACGGGGATGGCGGCGGATGCGCGAGGGGTGATTGCCTATTTTTACCCGGGTATATTGCGTTTTATTTTTACCCGGGTAATATATGGCGCATGAACATACCCCAGGAGACGAGGCGCGCCCTCGCCAGGAAATACAAGGAAACGATCCGCCCTGCGGGCATCTTCGCCATCCGCAATACGCTCAGCGACCGCCTCTACGTGGCCGGCAGTCTGGATGTGGAGGGAGCGATGAACCGCGCCCGCTTCGAACTCGGCCTGCGCTCGCACCGCAACAAGGCGCTGGTGCGCGACTGGGCCGCGCACGGTGCGGCGAACTTCAGCTTCGAGGTGATCGACCGCGTCAAGGAGCGCGACGATCCGGCCTTCGACCGCGCCGCGGAGCTCGAAAAACTCCTTGTGCTCTGGCGCGAGGAGCTTCAGTGCCACGGCGACCGGGGCTACGACGCGCCATGAGCATCGATCCGCTGGACCTGTGCCTCAACATCGGCCGTGCCCACGCCGACCTGAACCTGAAGCTCCAGGAGGAGCTGGGCGCTTTCCATGGCCTGAACTACGAAGACTTCACGCTGCTTCATCGGCTGCTGGGCGCCGAAGGCGGCCGCATGCCGGCTGCCGAGCTTGCGCGATCGCTGGGGTTGCCGGTCTCTGCGTTGATTCGCAAAATGGTCCTGCTCGAAAAATCGGGACTGGCCGAACGCACGGCCGGCGCGAAGGGAGACGGCCGCCACGCAACCATTCGCCCCGGCGGCAGAAAATTGATGCAAGCTGCCGTCACGACCGCCGAAGCAATCTGTGCCGATACGGTGAAATCGCTGGCTCCGGAAAGCCTGTCGCAGATCAACGTTGCGCTCCTTGCGCTTTGCCACGACGGAACGCCGTACGACTGAGCGGTTCAACGGGTAGATTACTTGCGCACCCCGTTTCGACCGCCCCCCGAAGAACAAAGAAATCCGACATGCCATCCGACGCGCCACCCGGCAACCTGATAGTTTTTGCCGCCTTCAAGTGCATCGCCCAGGGAAGCACCGCCGACGTGCTCGCACAGTTGCGCGAGCGCAAGGACGACACGCCCTACCTGGTGTTCAACGAACAGACCGGTGAACAGCTCGACTTCGACGTGCACAACCGGGCCGGCGCCGTGGCGCATGCGGCCAGCGCCGAAACCCCCGAGGAAACCCCGCGCGGCGTAGGCCGCCCCAAGCTCGGCGTGGTCGCGCGCGAAGTCACCCTGCTGCCGCGCCACTGGGACTGGCTCAACCGCCAGCCCGGCGGCGCCTCGGTCGCACTGCGGCGGCTGGTCCAGGAAGCGAGCCGCGTCAACGCCGACCGCGACGCCGTGCGCGCATCGCGCGAAGCCGCCTACCGCTTCATGACCGCGATCGCCGGTGCCCTGCCCGGCTTCGAGGAGGCCACGCGCGCGCTGTTCGCCGGCGAGCGCACCCGCTTCGAGGCGCTGATCGGCTCCTGGCCTGCGGACCTGCGCATCCACCTTCAAAAATTGTCCGCCGCCGGCTGGAGCACCACCGCATGAGAGCAAGCCCTGAAAGCGCAGCCACCGGCCAGAGCGGCCTGCACGGAACGCCGGTAGCGCCCGTGGGTGCGCCGCGCGCGCTGTGGAAGACCTTCCTGTTCTTCCTCGCGCCGATGCTGCTCAGCAATATCCTGCAATCGATGTCGGGCACCATCAACAACATCTACATCGGCCAGATGATCGGCGTCGGCGCGCTCGCGGCCGTGTCGAGCTTCTTTCCGGTGATGTTCTTCTTCATCGCCTTCGTCATCGGGCTGGGCGCCGGCGCCTCGGTGCTGATCGGCCAGGCCTGGGGCGCGCGCGATGCCGCCAAGGCCAAGGCCATCGCGGGCACCGCGCTGTCAGTGGGCATCCTGCTCGGGCTGGCGGTGGCCGTGTTCGGCGGCGCCTTCACAACGCCGCTGCTGGCCTTCCTGGGCACGCCGCCCGACGTGCTGGCCGACTCCACGCGCTATGCGCGCATCATGCTGATCGCGATGCCGGGACTGTTCGTGTTCCTGCTCTCTACCGCCATGCTGCGCGGCGTCGGCGATACGGTCACTCCCCTGCTCACGCTGCTGATCTCCACCGCGACCGGCCTCATCGTCACGCCCGCGCTCATCCGCGGCTGGGGCGGCCTGCCGCAACTCGGCGTCGCGAGCGCCGCCTGGGCCTCGGTGCTGGCCTTCGTACTCGCCACGCTGTGGCTGGGCTGGCGCCTGCGCCGCCGCGGCAGTCCGCTCGCGCCCGATGCGGAGTTCATCCGCCACCTGCGCATCGACCCCACGCTGCTGAAGGCCGTGCTCAAGGTGGGCATACCCACGGGCGTGCAGATGATCGTGGTGGCGCTGGCCGAGGTGGCGCTGCTCTCGCTGGTCAACAGCTATGGCTCCAGCGCCACCGCGGCCTATGGCGCGGTGAACCAGGTGGTGGCCTACGTGCAGTTCCCGGCCATCTCGATCGCCATCACGGCGTCCATTCTTGGCGCGCAGGCCATCGGCGCGGGCCGGGCCGACCGGCTGGGCGCCATCGCCAGGACCGCGCTGCTCATGAACCTGGTGCTGACCGGCGGGCTGGTGCTGCTGGGCTACCTGTTCTCGCGCCACCTCATGGGCTTCTTCATCACCAGCGCGCCGGTGATCGAGATCGCGCAGACGCTGCTGCACATCATGCTGTGGAGCCTCGTGATCTTCGGCATGGCCTCGGCCATCTCGGGGATCATGCGCGCCAGCGGCTCGGTGCTGGTGCCCACGGCCATCTCGATCCTCTGCCTGATCGGCATCGAGGTGCCCGTGGCCTGGTTCATGAGCCACCGCATCGGGCTCAACGGCATCTGGTGGGCCTACCCCGTGACCTTCGGCGCGATGCTGCTGCTGCAGACGGCCTACTACCGGCTGGTGTGGCGCAAGAAGGCGATCCGGCGGCTGGTGTAGGGCCGGCGCTTGCTCACTCGCCGTCGAAGGCTTTCTGCGCCGCGGCGAGGTCGAGCTTGATCATCTTCATCATCGCCTGCATCGCGCGGGCGGCCTTGGCCGGATCCTTGTCCTGGAACATCCGGACCATCGCCATGGGCACGACCTGCCACGACACGCCGTAGCGGTCGGTGAGCCAGCCGCACTGCACCGGCTGGCCGCCGCCCTCGAGCAGCCTGTCCCAGTAGTGGTCCACTTCGGCCTGTGTCTCGCACTGCACGAGCATCGAGATGGCCGGCGTGAACTTGTACTGCGGCCCGCCGTTGAGCACCATGAACGCCTGCCCGTCGAGCTCGAAGGTGGCGGTCAGCAATGAACCCTTGAGGCTCGGATTGGTGTCGCCCCAGAACAGCCTGTCGGTGACGCGCGAGTTCGGAAAGATCGAACTGTAGAACTTGAGCGCGTCTTCGCCATTGCCGTCGAACCAGAGGCAGGGAACGATCTTCTGCATGGGAATCTCCTGAGTCCTTGATAATGAACCTGAAGGTTCAGTATCGAAGCAATGCGAAGCACTTGTCAACCCGCGCGGTGCCTGTCGGGGGCGGCATCTGCCGGCGCCGCCCCGCCCCTAATTATCAGCCAGGCGCTCAAGGCGCTGAGCACGGCCAGCCCGGCGCTCAGCAGCATCACCCAGCGAAAGCCCGCGACGAAGGATTCGGCCACGGCTTTCTTCAAGGCCGCGGCGGTGGCCGCATCGACGCCCGGCGGCAGCGCTGCGCCAGCCAGCTTGCTGCGCTCGCCTTCGAGAAATGCCGTCGCCTCGGGCGAAGCCCCCATGCCGCGCAGGCTCTCGGCCAGGGCGCCGTCGAAAGCCCAGGCCATGACCACGCCGAACACCGCGATGGCCAGCACCGCGGCCGCGCGCGACACCGCGTTGTTGACGCCCGAGGCCACGCCCGCCTGCTCCGGCCCCACCGCGTTCATCACCGTGGTGGTGAGCGGCGCCACGGTCACGGTCATGCCGAAGCCCAGCACCACCACCGCGGGAAAGAAGCCGCGCCAATAGCTCGCTTCTGCGCCGGGCACCGCGAACAGTGCAAAGCCCACCGCGGCAATCGCAGGACCGATCACCAGCGGCAACCGAGGGCCGAAGCGATCGACCAGCTGGCCGGCCCAGCCCGAGAGCGCGAACATGATGAGGATGAACGGCAGCAGCGCCGCGCCCGCCACGGTGGCGGAGTAGCCCTGCACCTGGATCAGGTTGAGCGGGAAGAAATACAGCCCGCCGCCGAGCGCCGCGTACAGCAGCAGGGTCAGCAGGTTGGCGCCGCTGAAGTTGCCGATGCGCAGCAGCGCGAGCGGCAGCATCGGCGTGCGTGCCCTGCGCTCGGCGGCAATGAAGCCCGCGCAGCCGACGAGGCCGATGCCCAGCGCCGCCAGCACCGCGGGCGAACTCCAGTGCCGCGTCGGCGCCTCGATGAATGCGTAGACGATGCCGCCGAGACCGGCGGTGGCCAGCAGCGCGCCGACCAGATCGAGCCCGCCGCTGGCCGATGAACCGCGGCTCTCTGGCACGTGGCGCCACGCGATCCACAGCACGAGCAGCGCCATCGGCACGTTGATGAGGAAAGCCCAGGCCCAGGAGAAATGATCGACCAGGAAGCCGCCGAGCACCGGCCCCGCGGCCGCCGTGATGCCGCTGAAGCCCGACCAGATGCCGATGGCCTTGCCGCGCTCCTTCTCGGGAAATGCGGCGCTGATGAGCGCCAGGCTGCCGGGCACCAGCAAGGCCCCGCCGATGCCCTGCACCGCGCGCGCGGCAATCAGCTGCTGCACGCTGCCGGCGAGCCCGCAGGCCACCGAAGCAATGGCGAAGATGCCGACGCCGATCGCGAAGATGCGGCGCCGCCCGAAGTGGTCGCCGAGCGCGCCGCCCACCAGCAGCAGCGCCGCCAGCAGCAAGGCATAGGACTCGACCACCCATTGCGCCTGGAACGCCGTGGCCCGCAGGTCGGCCTGGATGGCCGGCAGCGCCACGTTGACCACCGTGCCGTCGATGAAGGCCATGCTCGAGCCGACGATGGCCGCGGCCAGCACCCAGGGCTTGGAGGCTTCGGGACAGGCACCCTCCTGCGTCTTGGCGCCATGCAGGATCAGTGCGTTATCGCAGGGTGCCTTGCCGATCTGTGCCATGGTGACCTCCGATCCATCTTCCAGAAGCAGATGCCTGTCTTGCCCCTTCCCCTTCCGGGGGAAGGTTGGGATGGGGGCTGCCTGCAACTGCGCGCCATGCGTCGATGACCGCCGTCGTGCCCCCACCCCTGCCCTCCCCCGGAAGGGGAGGGAGAGAGAATCAGGCCGGGCATGCGGCCGCCGCCGGATTCGCGCGCGCTGCACTCACGCTGCGCGCAATGGCCGCGGCCGCCGCGGCAGTGACGCGCTGCGCGCCCTGCGCCACCGCATCGATGCCGCCCGCCACCGCTTCACCCACGTTCAGCTGGCACGCCACCGTGCGAGGCTCGTCGGAGCGCCGCAGCGTCCAGTTGAAGCCCGCGTCCACGCGGCCTCCATCGACCGCGTCGAACTGGCGCACCTGCACCGCGATGCGCCACACGGGCTGCGCAGACTGGCGGCCGCCCTTGGTGACATCGAGCGCGCCGAGCCGCGCCGCGATGCCGCTGGCCAGCGCATCCTGCAGCTCGTTCTCGAACGATGCGGCCCAGCGGTGCTGCTCGAGCACATCGACCTGCACGCTGCCGTTCGCCCGGCCCACCACCATCTGCGGCCGCGCGAGCCGCTCGGGCACCGCCACCGGCGCCAGCTCGATGTAGAGCGGCGCGGCGGTGCCGAGGGTCGATGGGGCCGCTTCCGCGGCCGGCACCGCGCTGGCCAGTGTGTAGTAGCTGTCGGGCTTGCTCGCGCAACCTGCGAGGACCATCAGCGCTGCTGCAGTGGCAGCGAGCAAGAGCGGTTTTTTCTGCTTCATTTCTTGTCGTCCGGTTTGCCGCGCAGCAGCGACTCGGGATGGCGCTCGAGGTAGTCGGTCAGCACGCGCACCGAGCCCGCGGCGCGCGTGAGTTCGCGCAGCGTCTGGCGCATGTCCTGCTGCAGCGGCGAGTCGTCGGCCAGCGTGCGCTCGGCGCTGTTGACCGTCTTGCGCACGTCCTTCATGGCGGCGGCCAGCTCGGGCGTCAGGTCGGTGTTGATGCGGCTCACCGCCTGCTCGGTGCTCGCCAGCGTCTTGTTGAGCGAGGCGAGCGTGGTGCGCAGGTCGGCCGCGATCTGCTCGTAGGGCACCTTGTTGAGCTTGCTTGCGATCTCCTGCACCTGCGACTGGATCTCGTCGAGGCTGTTGGCAATGGTGGGCAGCTCGATCGGGTTCTTCTCGAGATCGATCTTCGCCGGTGGCGCCTTGGGGAAGAAGTCGAGGGCGACGTACACCGAACCGGTCAGCAGGTTGCCGTTGCGCAGCTGCGCGCGCAGGCCCTTCTCGGCCAGGAAGCGCAGCCGCTCCTGCTGGGTGGCGCGCGACTCCACGCCGCTTTCGCCCGCGCGGCGGCGCAGCCGGTCCGGATAGACCTGCACCAGCACCGGCATGCGGAACTCGCGCTCGGCGCGGTCGAACTCCACGCCGATCGACTTGACCTCGCCGATCACGACGCCGCGGAAATCGACCGGCGCGCCCGGCGTGAGGCCGCGCAGCGACTGGTTGAAGTACATCAGCAGCGTCTGCGGCGGACCGTCGGGTTCCTTCATGGCCGTGGTCTCGTCCTCGGCGAGCGTGAAGGCCGTGTTCTCCTTGGCCAGCGGCCCCATGGCATCGTCCGGCGCCTTGAACGCAATGCCGCCGAGCAGGATGGTGGCGAGCGACTGCGTGCGCAGCGTGAAGCCGCTGGCGCTCAGTTGTGCGTCGATGCCGCTGGCCTGCCAGAAGCGCGTGTTGACGCCCACGAACTTGTCGTAGGGCGCATTCACGAAGATGCGCAGCGTCACGCCACGGCCGTCGCCGTCGAGCTCGTAGGCCGCCACCTGGCCGACCTTGATGCGCCGGAAATACACCGGCGAGCCCACGTCGAGCGAGCCCACGTCGGTGGCGCGCAGCAGGAACTGCTGGCCCGAGGCATCGCGCGTGACGATGGGCGGCACCTCCAGCCCCTTGAACTCGCTCGCGGTCTCCTTCGACACGCCCGCATCGGCGCCGATGTAGGCGCCCGACAGCAAGGTGCCCAGGCCCGAGATGCCGGAGGTGTCGAGCCGCGGCCGTACCACCCAGAAGCGCGAATCCTCGGCGGTGAAGCTCTCGGCTTCCTTGCTGAGCTGCACGGTCACGCGCACATGCGAGCGGTCGCGAGCGAGCCGCAGGCTCTGCACCGTGCCGATCTGCACGTCCTTGTACTTGACGGCCGTCTTGCCGGCTTCCAGGCCTTCGGCCGTGTTGAAGGTGAGCACGATCTCGGGCCCGCGCTCCATCAGGATCCGGACCACCAGCATCACGCCGACCAGCGCGGCAACGATGGGGATCAGCCAGATCAGCGAGGGCAGCCATTCGCGCCGGCGCACCACGCGCGGCGGAGAAAGCCCGGGCGGGGGCGATGGATCGTTGTTGGGTCTGGCTTCGTCGTCGCTCATGCTGGCTTGTGTTCCCTGTTGTCGCGTGCCGGTTCCCGGCGTTCCCGTTTGGCTTCCTGCTGCTGCTCCTGCCTGCTGTCCCAGGTGAGCCTGGGGTCGAAGCTCAGCGAAGCCAGCATCGTCAGCACCACCACCGATCCGAAGGCCGCAATGCCCACGCCCGCGTTGATGACCGCAAAGCCCTGGATCTGCACCAGCCCGGTGAGCAGCGACACCACGAACACGTCGAGCATCGACCAGCGGCCGATGATCTCGATGATGTGATAAAGCCTGGCCCGCTCGGGCCGGCGCCAGCTGCTGCCACGCTGCGCCAGCAAGGCAAGCAGTATCAGTGCCGTGAGCTTGAACAGCGGCACCAGGAAGCTCGCAATGAAGATGATGGCCGCGAGCCCGTAGCCGCCCGACACCCAGAAATAGATGACCCCGCTCAGGATGGTGTCGTACTGCGCGCCAAAGAGGGTGCGCGTGATCATCACCGGCAGCAGGTTGGCCGGGATGTACATGATGCACGCCGCGATCAGGAAGGCCCAGGTGCGGCTCAGGCTGTGGGGCTTGCGCGTGTGCAGGTGCGTGCCGCAGCGCCCGCAGGGCTCGCCCTCGGCCGCGTCGCGCCAGACGGCATCGCAATGCGGGCAGGCCACGAGGCCCATCGCGCGGGCCGTGGCCACCGGCGCTTCGCCCTCGTCCCGGGCGTGGAATTCGCCAGCGCTCACGCGGCCTCCCTGTCGGGCTCGCCGGGCGGGCGAAAGGTCATTTCCCAGAAGGCATTGGGATTGAACGAGAGCACGGCGGTGAGCAGCACCGTGAGCGCCACGAAGGCCCACAGCGCCGGCCCCGCCACCACGCTCGCCATGCTCGAGAGCTTGACGATCGCCACCAGCACGCCGAGCAGGAACACCTCGATCATTCCCCAGGGCCGCAGCATCTGCATGGCGCGCACCAGGATCGCAAAGCCGGCCGGCCGGTGCTCGCGGCTGAGCGGCACCAGCAGGTAGGCCAGGATGCACAGCTGCATCAGCGGAAAGAGCAGCGTCGTGGCCAGCACCAGCAGCGCCACCACCGACATGCCCTCGCGGCTCAGCACCAGCACCGCGCCGGCCAGCGTGGTCTGGCTGCGCAGGCCCTGCAGCTCGATCTCGACGATCGGGAACAGGTTGGCAATGGCGAACATGATCAGCGAGGCCACCGTCAGCGGCAGGATGCGGCGCTGCTGGTCGCCCGCGTGGCGGTAGAGCTCGGTGCCGCAGCGGGCGCAGCGCGACACCTCGCGCGGCTTCAGGCGCGCGCGGCTGAAGACCGCGTCGCAGCCCGGACAAACCACGGTTTCAGGTACTTCCGTCATAGGGGCGTACCCTAACCTATTCAGCCGCCCTGCCCTGTCGTCTTCAGCCGCAGGCTGCTGAAGACCGCCGCCAGGCCCGCGCAGCAGGCCGCCAGCACCAGCGCCACCACCGGCCCGTGGCCGCCATGCGGGCTCCAGACGCTGAACACGCCGGCCAGCACCACCGCGCCCAGCGTCTGCCCCGTGAGCCGCGCAGTGCCCAGCATGCCGCTGGCCGCGCCGCTGCGGTGCGACGGCGGCGAGGTGACGATGGTGTGGTTGTTGGGCGACTGGAACAGGCCAAAGCCCAGCCCGCACAGCGCCATGCGCCAGGCGATGTCGGCATTGCCCGGATGCGCCGGCAGTGCCGCCAGCAGCGCCAGGCCGGTGGCGAGCAGGCCCAGCCCGATGCCGCCGAGCAGCCCGTCCGGATAGCGCCCGATCAGCCGGCCCGCGATGGGCGCCATGGCCACGATGGCGAGCGGCCAGGCGGTGATGAGCAGCCCGGCCTCGATGTGGCTGCGGCCGTAGACCTCGAGCAGCAGGAACGGCAGCGCAATGTAGGCCAGCATCTGCGCGCAGAAGGCCGCCACCGACGTGCCCATGGAAAGCGCGAACACCGGAATGCGCAGCAGGTCGATCGGAAACAGCGGCACCGCCAGCGTGCGCTGCCGCCGCAGGTAGACGAAGCCCACCGCCACACCGGCCAGCAGGATGGCCCAGGCCGACTGCTGCGAGCCGCCGCCGCCCTCGCGCACGCCCAGGCGGTCGACGCCCAGGAACACCAGCGAGAACATCAGCACGTTGAGCGCCACGTCGACCGGCGAAAAGCGCAGGCCTGCCGCCGGCGCCACGCGGTTGAACGGCAGCGCCCGCAGGCCCAGCGCCAGCGTGATGGCGCCCAGCGGCACGTTGATGGCAAACAGCCACGGCCACGAAGCCACCGAAAGAATGGCGGCCGCCACCGAGGGCCCGGCCACCGAGGACGTGGCCACCACCATCGAGTTGATCGCCATGCCGCGCCCCAGCAGCGCCGAGGGAAAGGTCAGCCGCACCAGCGCCGCGTTCACGCTCATGATGCCGGCCGCGCCCAGGCCCTGGAAGGTGCGCGCGGCGATCAGAGTGGCCAGCGAATTGGCAAAGGTGGCGCCGATGGAGGACACCGTGAACACCGCCATGCCCACCAGGTAGACCCGCCGGTAGCCGACCAGGTCGCCCAGCGACGCCAGCGGCAGCAGCATGACCAGCGTGGCGATCTGGTAGGCATTCACCACCCAGATGGCATGCGAGGGGCTGGCCTGCAGTTCGCGCGCAATGCCCGGCAGCGCCAGGTTGACGATGGTGCCGTCGAGTACGGCCACCATGATGCCGAGAATGATCACCAGCATTGCGCGCTGGCGCGCGGGCTGGTCCAGTCCGTCGACGGGCTGCGCGGCCTTGCCGTCCACGGATGCCGGGGCTTCCATGTGCGCCGTGCCGCTCACGCCTGCTGCGTCCTGCGCGTGGGTTCGGACCGCACGCTGCCCAGCGTGAGCCAGGTCAGCACCAGCGCGATCAGCGCGCCGCCCGCCATGCCGGTCACCATCGGCAGCGGGCGGCCGTCGGTGAAGAGGCCCACCACCGCCATGGCCAGTGCGCCGGTCAGCATCTGCAGCGTGCCGAGCAGCGCCGAGGCCGTGCCCGCGATGGCGCCGTGCATCTCCAGCGCCAGCACGCCGGTGGTCGGAATCACCAGGCCCATGAAGCCGGAGGCGATGAAGTACAGCACGATCAGCACCCAGAGGCTGTCGCCACCCGCCGCGAAGTACGCGAACATGGCCAGCATCGCAATGCCCGAGGCCACCACGCCGAACTTGACGAGGCCCACCAGGCCGAAGCGCTCGCCCAGCGAACCCGTGAGCTGCGAGGCGCCGATGAAGGCCGCCGCGTTCACGCCGAAGGCCACGCTGTACAGCGCCGGCGACAGGCCGTAGTGGTCGATCATCACGAACGACGAATTCGCCAGGTAGGTGAAGAAGCCCGCCATCGCGAAGCCGCCGATGAACACCAGCCCGAGGTAGTGCCAGTCGCGCAGCAGCAGCCAGTAGGCCGACAAGGCACTGCCGAGGCTGCTCTCGACGCGCTGCGAGGGCGGCCGCGTTTCGCGCAGCTGCGTGACCATCATCGCGAGGCCCGCCACTGCGGCGATGGTCACGGCCCAGAACACGCCGCGCCAGCCCGCCACCGCGATCACGGCGCTGCCCACCAGCGGCGCGAGGATCGGCGACACGCTGAACACCAGGATCAGCAGCGACATGAGCCGCGCCGCATCGGTGCCGGTGTGCAGGTCGCGCACCACCGCGCGCGGAATCGCCATGCCGGCCGCCGCGCCCAGGCCCTGCACGAAGCGCAGCGCGATCAGCGTGTGGATGTCGGTGGCCAGCGCGCAGCCCACGCTCGCCAGCGCGAACAGCACCAGTCCGGCGTAGAGCGGCGGCTTGCGCCCGACCATGTCCGAGACCGGCCCGTACAGCAGCTGGCCTGCGCCCAGCGAAAGGAAGAACGCCGTGAGGCTCATCTGCACCGCGCCGATGTCGGCACGCAGCGCCTGCCCGATGGCCGGCAGCGCCGGCAGGTACATGTCGATGGCGAAGGGCCCGATGGCGGAGAGCAGGCCCAGCAGCAGGGCCATCTTGAAGAAGGGAGACGAAGGACGCATTGGAGCGATTGTCGCCAAGCGCGGCAATCGATGCAGGCGTGGGGTTGGAGAGCGAGGCGGTGCTCATTCAGGCAAAAGAAATGCCGTCATGACCTTTGCATGTATGACCTTCGTATTCACACGGCCGGAGCGCTGCACCGCCTCAGTACAGCGTTCTTCGTTGCCTCTCAGGCAGTTCGCGGTCGTAGGTCTCGCCGTCGAAGGCGGCATCGGTGAGGGCCGACAGGATGGCGCCGGGCGTGGGCACCTCGCGCCGCGATTCCGCGGGCAGCGGCGCCCACAGCTTCGAGCGCTGGATGGCGCGCGCGCACTGGAAGAAAACCGATTCCACCCGGATCTCGATCACGCACTGCGGCAGCTTGCCCTCCATCGCGAAGCGCGCCATGAGTTCGGGCGCGGTCGTGATGCGCGCCCTGCCGTTCACGCGCAAGGTCTCGCCCACGCCGGGAATCAGGAACAGCAGCGCCACGCGCGGATCGGCCACGATGTTGCGCAGGCTGTCGATGCGGTTGTTGCCGCGGCGCTCGGGCAGCAGCAGCGTCTTCTCGTCCTGCACCGCCACGAAGCCGGGCGGGTCGCCGCGCGGCGAGGCGTCGAGGCCGCCGGGCCCGGTGGTGGCCAGCACCGCGAAAGGAGAAGCGGCAATCAGCGCCTGGTAGCTCGGGTGCAGCCAGGGCACCTCCTTCTTGAGCGAGGCCTCGCCGGCTTCGCCGAACAGCGCTTCGAGCTGCTCGATGGTGTCGATGGCATGGGTCATGGGATCACTCCTTGTTGCTTGTCCGGCGATGCCGACGGGTTCCTGCCGCAGGCCAGCGCCGCCGCGGCCAGCAGCAGCGCGCAAGTGCCGTAAAGCCATGACGATGCCACGACCGGCAGCAGGAGCCCGGCCAGCAGCGGCCCGATGCCGGCGCCGACGTCGCGCCACACGGCCCGCGCGGCCAGCGCGTGCATGCGCTCCGGCCCCGGTGTGCGGCGTGCCACGATGGGCGGCAGCAAGGGCAGCTGCAAGGCGCGCAGCACCACGATCAGTGCCGCGCAGCTCCACAGCCAGCCCAGCCCGAAGCCGACCAGCGCGATCGCGGTCACGAGCGAGAGGCCCACCAGCAGCCGCTCGGCACCGAAGCGCTCCGCCATGTGGCCGCCGACCGGGCTCAGCAGGATTTCCGCGAGGTAGCGCAGCGCCATCAGCGAACCGGCCACCACCACCGCGCCGCCCGGCATCAGGTCCTTGCCCAGGTAGGACAGGCCGACGATGAAGAGCCCGTCGAGCGTGAGCCCTTCCATGAACGACCAGGCATCGAGGCTGTTGGGCCGCTTGAAGCGGCGCATGGGCCTGCTGTGTGCGCTGCCGTGCGGCACCGAAGGCAGGCGCCGCGTGGCCAGCACCGCCACCAGCGAGAACGCCGCAAGAATGCAGAAGATGATGCGCGGTCCGGCCCACAGCGCCAGCAGCGCGCCCAGCGGCAATGCGAGCACCGGCCCCATCGCGATGAGCGCGCGCGAACGTCCGCTGCGGCGCGCCGCACCAAGCAGTTCGGCCGTGGCCAGCGACTGCGTCGACAGGTTGAGCGCGGCAAAGCACAGGCCCCACACGAGCCGCAGCGGCAGCAGCGCCCAGAAGCCCGAGAGCGTGGCGTAGCCGAGTCCGCAGAAGGCAGCCGCCACCACCGCGATGGTGCAGGTGAGCCGGTCGCCATTGCGCGCGTAGAAGCGCCCCACCGCGCCATAGCCTGCAATGCGAACGAGCCGGTTGGCCGCAAGCAGCATGCCGGCCTCCGCCAGCGTGACGCCGAACTGCCCGGCATACATCGGGAGCAGCAGGTAGAGCACGACGTCGGCCGGCAGCGAAAGCCCGAGCGCAATGGCGGCGTGGCGGGAGTTCAGGTCGGTGGCGGCGAGGGCTGGAGCGGGCTGTGTGCGAAACATCGAGCCCGCATGGTGCGCCGTGGCTGGGCATGCCGACAAACGACATTAACGCCTGCCATGCGTGAGAAAATTGCACACATGCCGCTTCGAGAACCGCCCCTCAATGCCGTGCGCGCCTTCGTCGCCGCAGCCCGCCACCAGAGCTTCACGCGGGCGGCCATCGAGCTTCACGTGACGCACAGCGCGGTGAGCCGGCAGATCAAGAGCCTCGAGCAATGCCTGGGCGTCGCGCTGTTCGAGCGCCGCATCCGCCAGGTCGCCTTGACCGCCGAAGGACAGCAGTTCTTCGCTGAGGCAGGCCCGGCCATCGCGCAGATCCATGCGGCGGCGCGTGCGCTGCAGGCGCAAGGTCCGGCCCGTGCCGTCAGGATCAACGTGCGGCCTTCCTTCGCGGTGCGGTGGCTCATTCCGCGCCTGCCTTCGTTCGTCGAGCACTACCCCGAAATCGAGCCGCAGGTGGTCACGAGCACGGTCATGCCCGAGCAGGCCGCAGGCAGCTTCGACATCGCAGTGCGCCGCGGGCTCGAAGGCTGGCCGCCTTCCATCGAGGTGCGCCCCTTCCTCGAAGACGAGGTGCTGGTGGTCGGCGCGCCGGCGCTGTTCAAGGCGCATCCGCTCGCGGACCTGCGCGCGCTGGCCTCGCACGTGCAGCTGTCGGCCCGCACGCGCAAGGAAGACTGGGACGCCTGGAAGAAGCACGTCGGCGCACCGCGCGCCAAGCCGGCGGGGCGGCTGCAGTTCGACCACCTGCACTTCGTGCTGCAGGCCGCGGTCGACGGGCTCGGCATCGCGCTGGCGCCGACCTCGCTGGTGGCGCACGACCTGGCCTCGGGCCGGCTGCAGTCGCCGCTCCCCGCGCTGCGCATGGCGCTGAACCGCTACTACTACGGCCTCGCGCCCGACGCCGCGCCGGAAGCCGCGTACGTCGCGCAATGGTTCGAGGAAATGATGGCCTCGGACTCGCAAGGCGTGATGACGCTCGCAGGTCCGTAAACGGCCAGCGCCGGGCGGCGCGCGCCAGCAGCATGGAGGCTTCCTCGCACAAAGCACCTCCAGCATGAAAGCCGCCCTTCCCCGCCCCTTTGCCTACCTTGCGTGGTCCAACCTCGCGGCACAGTCCGCCGAGCAGCTGAGCCTTGCGGCGGTGCCGCTGGTCGCGGTGCTCGTGCTCGGCGCCGGGCCGGGCGAGATCGGCTTTCTTGCCGCCATTCAGACACTGCCTTTTCTGCTGTTGTCGATGCCGTTGGGCGTGCTGGCCGATCGCATGTCGCGGCAGCGGTTGATGGTCGCATCCGAGGGGCTGCGCACCGTCTCGCTGCTGGTGCTGCTGGCCATGGTGCTGGCGTCGAAGCTCGGCATCGGCTGGCTGGCGGTGCTCGGGTTCCTGGGCGCGGTCGGCACCGTGGGCTTCAGCGTCGCGGCACCCGCGCTGGTGCCGGCACTCGTGCCGCGCGATGCCTTGGCCGCCGCCAACGGCCGGCTGGAGCTTGCGCGCAGTGCCGCATTCACGGGCGGGCCTGCGCTGGCGGGCGCGCTGGTCGCGTGGGCGGGCGCTTCGACGGCCTTCGTGCTGGCGGCCGTGCTTTCGATGTCGGCGGTGGGCCTGCTGCTGCGCCTGGCCGAGGCGCCGCGCCCGGCTGCATCGCGGCGCCATCCGCTGCTCGACGTGCGCGATGGCGCGCGCTTTGTCTGGCGGCATGAATTGCTGCGTCCCATGCTGATGACGGGCGCAGTCTTCAACATCTCGTGGTTCGTGCTGCAGGCCGGCTACGTGTCGTATGCGGTGCGGGTTCTGGGCCTCGGCGCGCAGGCGGTCGGCTTCACGCTGGCCATGTACGGCGCGGGCATGGTGGCGGGTGCGCTGCTGACATCGCGCGTGGTGGTGCGCCTGCCGTTCGGCCGTGCGATCCAGGTCGGGCCCGCGGTGGCGATGGTGGCTGCGGCGGCCATGGCGGCCACGCTGGTGGTGCCGGCCGCGTCGCTGGCCGCGTTGTCGTTCTTTCTGTTCGGTGCCGGGCCGATGGTCTGGACCATCACCACCACCACGCTGCGGCAGAGCGTTACGGCCTCGGCGATGCTGGGCCGGGTGTCGGCGGTGTTCCTCACGATCAATGCAGGCGCCCGGCCGGTCGGCGCTGCGCTGGGCGGCGCGGTGGGTGCCGCATGGGGCGAGCCGGCCTGCCTGCTGCTCACGCTGGCGGGCTTCATGCTGCAGGCGGGAATCATTTTTGCCTCGCGCATCGCGGGGCTGCACCGGCTGCCGGTTGCGGTGGCGTGACTGCCTCTGGGGCTGCTAGAAAAGCGAAGCCATTCCGTTCGGCCGCGCGCCTTCGATGTCGAGCATGCGCAGCTTCGTCAGCGCACCGCCGCCGGCCGAAAAGCCGCCAGGCTTGTTGCCCGCGGCCAGCACGCGATGGCACGGCACCACCGGCGCGAACGGGTTGTGGCCCATGGCCTGGCCCACCGCGCGCGACAGGCCCTTGTCGCCGAGCTCGGCCGCGATCTCGCCATAGGTGCGCGTCTGCCCGGGCGGAATGCGCCGTGCAATCGCATAGATGCGCTGATGGAATTCCGACACGGCGCTCATGTCGAGCACGATGTCGCTGAGGTCGTCGGACTCGCCGTTCAGCAGGCCCTGGACGGCCGCGATCGCATGCCGCGCGCCTTCGGGCGGCTCGGCTTCATTGAGGTCCGCAAAGCGGCGCCGCATGCGCGCCCGCGTGGCGGCTTCGCCGTTTTCTTCCGGCAGCTGCACGCCGATGATTCCGCGCGGCCCCCAGGCCAGCGCGCAGGTACCTATCGCGGTTTCGAACAAGGCAAAGCCCGGCTCGATGGTTTCGCTGCTGGTGCTGCTCGATGCTGCATTCATCGCGCCATTTTGTGCCAGCCGCTAAGCCTGCTCGGGCGACAGGGTTGGCGGCGCGAGGTGCCGTTCCAGCAGCACCGCCACATGCACCGCCTCGCGCTGCGCGCCGTCCGCGATCTGGTGGCGGCAACTGGTGCCGTCGGCCACGACGATGGCGTCGGGCCGCGCGCGGATCGCGGGCAGCAGGCTGGCCTCGGCCATCTGCATCGACACGTCGATGTGCCGCGCTTCGTAGCCGAAGCTGCCCGCCATGCCGCAGCAGGAGCTTTCGATCAGCTCGGGCTCGGCACCGGGAATGAGCCGCAGCACGTCCAATATCGGGCTCACCGCGCCGAAGGCCTTCTGGTGGCAGTGGCCGTGCAGCAGGATCGGCGCCGTGGCCGGCGTGAGCGCGAGCTTGAAGCGGCCTGCCTTCAGTTCGCGCGCAATGAACTCCTCGAACAGCAAAGCCTGCTTCGCCACGGTTTCGGCCTTCTTGCCGAAGCCCATCACCAGGGTCTCGTCGCGCAGCGTGAGCAGGCACGAGGGCTCGAGCCCGACGATGGGAACACCGGCCTCGGCCAGCGGCCGGAGCGCGTCGATCAATGCTTCCGCACGGCGCTTGGCCTCGCCCACCATGCCGCTCGCCAGGAAGGTGCGGCCGCAGCAGTGGTGCCCGCCGCTCTTCTCGACCGTGTGCAGCGTGTAGCCCGCGGCCTTGAGCACGCGGGCCGCCGCCAGCGCGTTCTCGCTTTCGAAGGTGCCGTTGAAGGTGTCGACGAAAAGCACCGCGGCGCGGCCGCCGTTCGCCTGCACCGACAGCACGGCCTCGCGGCTGGCGAACATGCCGTGCAGGTCGGCCTTGGCGCGCCAGAAAGTATCGGAGCGCCATTCCGGCAGCGACCGGCGCGCCGAAAAGCCCAGCAGCTTCTCGCCCAGCCAGGCCGCGCCGGGCAAGGTGTTGCGCAGGTTCATGAGCCACGGCACGCGGCTCGCGCGGTGCGCATAGTCGGGCATGTGCGCCACGAGCTTGTCCTTGAGCGAATGGCCGTGGCGCTTCTTGTAGTGGTCGAGGAACTCGATCTTCATCTTCGCCATGTCGACGCCGGTCGGGCAATCGCGCTTGCAGCCCTTGCAGCCGACGCACAGGTCCATGGTCTCGTGCATCTCTTCGCCGGTGAAGGCATCGGCGCCGAGCTGGCCCGACAGCGCCAGCCGCAGCGTGTTGGCGCGTCCGCGCGTGAGGTGCTGCTCGTCGCGCGTCACGCGGTAGCTCGGGCACATGGTGCCGGCGTCGAACTTGCGGCAGTGGCCGTTGTTGTTGCACATCTCCACGGCCTTGGCGAGGCCGCCGGTGCTGTCGCCGCCGGTACCGGGCGCGGTGGTCTGCTCGGTCACCGGGTCGGCATTGACGTTCCAGGCCGACCAGTCGAGCACGGGCTTGAGTTCGATGCGCCGGTAGGGCCTGGGCGCGGTGGGCGGCGCAAAGCGCAGCAGCGAGGCGTCGTCCATGCGCGGCGTATCGACGATCTTGCCGGGGTTGAACAGGTTGGCCGGATCGAGTTCGCGCTTGACGGCGCGGAAGGCCTCGTTGATGGCCGGGCCGAACTGCCATTCGATCCACTCGCCGCGGCACAGGCCGTCGCCATGCTCGCCGCTGAAGGCGCCCTTGTACTTGCGCACCAGCGCGGCGGCTTCTTCCGCAATGGCGCGCATCTTGGCGCCGCCGTCGGTGCGCATGTCCAGGATCGGCCGCACGTGCAGCGTGCCGACCGAGGCATGCGCATACCAGGTGCCGCGGCTGCCGTACCTCGCAAACACCTCGGTCAATGCATCGGTGTATTCGGCCAGGTGCTCGAGCGGCACGGCGCAGTCCTCGATGAAGCTCACCGGCTTGCCGTCGCCCTTCAGGCTCATCATGATGTTGAGGCCGGCCTTGCGCACTTCCCAGAGGTTCTTCTGGCGCGCGTCGTCGGGCATTTCGACCACGCTGCCGGGCAGGCCGAGGTCGCCCATCAGCTCGACCAGTTGCCTGAGCTGCGGCAGCAAAGCGGCCTTGTCGGCGCCGGCAAACTCGACCAGCAGGATGGCCGCGGGCTTGCCGATCAGCGCGGTTTCCACCGTGGGCTTGAAGGCCGGGTTGGCGAGGCTCAGCTCGATCATCGTGCGGTCGACCAGTTCCACCGCCGTAGGGCCCAGCTTCACGATGTGCTGCGCCGCATCCATGGCCGCATGGAAGGTCGGGAAGTTGACGATGCCCAGCACCTTGGCGCGCGGCAGCGGCGCGAGCTTGAGCTTGAGGCTCCTCGTGTAGGCCAGCGTGCCCTCGGCGCCGATCAGGAGGTGCGCGAGATTCACGCTGCCGTCGGCGGTGTAGGGGCGCTCGCTCTGGTTGTCGAAGATGTCGAGGTTGTAGCCGGCCACGCGGCGCAGCACCTTGGGCCAGTGGGCGTGAATCTGCTCGCGGTGCGCCAGCGCGAGCCCGTGCACGAACTTCGCGATGCCCGCCGCACGGGCGCCCAGCGTGGATTGCGGCCCGAACTCCACCAGCTCGCCGCTCGAGAGCCAGGCACTCGCGCCCAGCACGTTGTGCACCATGTTGCCGTAGGCGATGGAGCGCGAGCCGCAGGAGTTGTTGCCCGCCATGCCGCCCAGCGTGGCCTGCGCGCTGGTCGACACGTCCACGGGGTACCACAGGCCGTGCGTCTTGAGCTGCGCATTGAGATGGTCGAGCACCAGGCCGGGCTCGACGGTGGCGGTGCCCTCCTCCACGTTCACATCGAGCACGCGGCGGAAATGCTTGCTGTTGTCGATCACCAGCGCGGCGCCCGTGGTCTGGCCGCACTGGCTGGTGCCGCCGCCACGCGCGAGCACCGGCACCTTCAGGTCGCGCGCGATGTCGATGGCCGTGGCAATGTCGCGTTCATTCGTCGGCACGAAGGCGCCGACCGGCGTGATCTGATAGATCGACGCATCGGTGGCATAGCGGCCGCGCGAACCGGCGTCGAACAGCACTTCGCCCTCGGTCTCGGCGCGCAGCCGGCGTGCGAGCAGCTCGCAGGTGTCGCTGGGCGGAAGAACGGTTCCGGCGGGCTGGATGTGGCTGGCGGGATCGACGCGCATGGTGTTGTGGTGGAGCTCAGCTCGCCTTGTGGGCCTGGGGATAGATTTCGCCGGCACGCAGCAGCGCCAGCACGGTGTCTCGCTTGCGCGTCAGGTGCGCGACCAGCACCTTGCGCATTGCCGGCGCATCGCGAGCGGCCAGCGCCTCGATCATCTGTTCGTGCTCCTCGACCGCGCTCTTCCACTTGGCCTCGTCCTGGTTGGTGCGAAAGCGCAGCGACTGCACGCGCGCATTGATCGAACGGTAGGTGCTCGATAGCACCGGGTTCGCCGCCGCGTCGTTGATGGCGGTGTGGATGCGCGCGTTGAGGCGGTAGTAGCCCGAGAGATCGTGCCGCGCGAAGCAGGCCATCATTTCGTAGTGCAGCGCGCGCACCTCGGCCAGTTCTTCGTCGGTGATGCGCTTGGCCGCGAGCTCGCCCGACATGCCTTCGAGCATGGCCAGCACCTCGAAGGTGTTGAGCACGTCGGCTTCGGTGAGCTTCACCGCCACCGCGCCGCGGTTGGGCAGCAGGTCGACCAGCCCTTCGGCCGCCAGCAGCTTGATGGCCTCGCGCAGCGGCGTGCGCGAGACGCGCAGCTGGAGGCAGAGCTCGCGCTCGTTGAGCTTGGCTCCGGGCGCGATGTGCCCTTCGACCAGCATCGTGCGCAGGCGCGAAGCGACCTGGTCGTGCAGCGCGAGGCGCGAGATTTCGATGATGTCTGCGGTCATTTCTGTTTCCCTTGAATGCATTTTGAATGCAAAAAACCACAGCCGCAATCCTATTGAATACGGGTAAACCATCATGTCTAAATCAGTTTTGAATGCAAAACTGAAAGCGAAAGGACAGTCCATGCTGCAACTCGACATCCATCCCACCGGCCGCCACTTCCTCCAGATCCCCGGCCCGAGCCCGGTGCCCGACCGCATCCTGCGGGCCATGAGCCTGCCGACCATCGACCACCGCGGGCCCGAGTTCGGCACGCTGGGGCTCAAGGTGCTCGGCGGCATCAGGCAGATCTTCAAGACGAAGCATCCGGTCGCGATCTACCCCGCTTCCGGCACCGGCGCCTGGGAGGCTGCGCTCGCGAACACGCTGAGCCCGGGCGACCACGTGCTGATGTACGAGACCGGCCACTTCGCATCGCTGTGGCAGAAGATGGCCACGCGCCTCGGCCTGTCGACCGAATTCCTCGCCTGGTCCGGCAAGGACGAGCAGCTGCCTGCCGCGCCCAGCTGGCGCCGCGGCGTGCAGGCAGACCTCATCGAGGCGCGCCTGCGCAAGGACACCGAAAGGAAGATCAAGGCCGTGTGCGTGGTGCACAACGAAACCTCCACCGGCGTCACTTCCGACATCGCCTTGGTGCGCAAGGCCATCGACGCAGCAGGCCACCCTGCCCTGCTGATGGTCGACAGCATCTCGGGCCTGGCGAGCGCCGATTTCCGGCACGACGAATGGGGCGTGGACGTCACCATCAGCGGCTCGCAGAAGGGCCTGATGCTGCCGCCCGGGATCAGCTTCAACGCGCTCTCGCCGCGCGCGCTCGAAGCCTCCAAGGGCGCGAAGCTGCCGCGCGCGTTCTGGGCCTGGGACGAGATCGTGGAGATGAACAAGGACGGCTACTGGCCCTATACGCCCAACACCAACCTGCTCTACGGCCTGTCGGAATCGCTCGACATGCTGCTGGGCGAGGGGCTGGACAACGTGTTCGCACGCCACCAGCGCTGGGCCGCCGGCGTGCGCGCGGCGGTCGATGCCTGGGGCCTGCCGATCCAGTGCGCCGACCCGGCCGTGTATTCGCCCGTGCTCACCGGCGTGATCACGCCCGAAGGCGTGGATGCCGATGCGCTGCGCCGGCTCATCCACCAGCGCTTCGACCTTTCGCTGGGCACGGGCCTGGGCAAGCTCAAGGGCCGCATGTTCCGCATGGGCCACCTGGGCGACAGCAACGACCTGACGCTGGTGGCCATGGTGGCGGGCGTCGAGATGGGCATGAAGCTCAGCGGCATCAAGCTCGCGGGCAGCGGCGTGCAGGCCGCGATGGACCATTTCGCGAGCCATGCCGCGGCGCATGCCGGCTTGCAGAAGGCCGCGTAGCCGCAAGAAAACACCGGCTGGCCTTTCGAGCCCGGCACGCATCGGACCCACCACCACTGGAGACAAAGATGATGCAGAGACGTTCGCTGATCCAGGCCGCGGGTGCCGCGGCCGCAACGCTGGGCGTGCCCCGGCTCTTCGCGCAGGAGTGGCCTTCGGGGCCGGTGCGCATCGTGGTGGGCTTTCCGCCCGGCGGCGGCACCGATGCGCTCGCGCGCGTGGTGGCGCAGAAGCTCACGGTGATGTGGAACCAGCAGGTCATCGTCGAGAACAAGGGCGGCGTGGCCGGTGTGCTGGCGGCCGAATACGTGTCGCAGCAGCCCAGCGACGGCAGCACGCTGCTCATGGCGCACATCAACAGCCATGCGCTCGCGCCCAGCCTGCAGCCCAAGCTGCGCTACAGCGTGGAGCGCGACTTCGTGCCAATCGTGCTGGTGGGCGTCACGCCCAACCTGCTGATCGCGAGCCCGGCGCAGAAGGCGCTCACGGTGAACGACATCGTGGCCGCCTGCAAGGCCTCGCCCGGCACGGTGAGCTTCGGCTCAGCGGGCGCGGGCTCGGCGCAGCACCTGGCGCTGGAGATGTTCAAGCTGCAGGCCCGGGTCGATGCAATGCATGTGCCCTACAAGGGCAGCGGCCCGCTGCTGGCCGACCTGATGGGCGGCCAGATCCAGTACAGCTTCGAGACCATGACTGCGGCCACGCCGCACGTGAAGAGCGGCCGCGTGCTGGCCGTGGCGCAAACGCGCGGCAAGCGCGCCAAGGGACATCCGAACGTGCCGACGATGCAGGAGCAGGGCTTCGCGGGTTTCGAGGCCACCACGTGGTACGGGCTCGCGGGCCCGGGCAAGCTGCCGCAGGGCATTGCCGAGAAGGTGAACCGCGACGTCAACACCGTGCTCGCGATGCCCGACGTGCAGGAAAAGCTCGACACCTACGGCGCCGAGGACGGCGGCGGGTCGCAGGACAAGTTCAAGCAGTTCATCTCGACCGAGATCGCCAAGTGGGCGAAGGTGGTGAAGGACGGCAAGGTGCATGTGGATACTTGACTCAAACGCTGTTGTTCGGGGTGCGCTCCCGCCGACGGGGGACATTCGCGGAGGGGAGTACCCGGTGGCCTGTGCACGCGCCCTGAACAGCAGCGCCCCGAACAAAAACCTCCCGAACAAAACACAAAAGCAGCGAAGACAATCCCTCCATGACCCCTTCGATGACAGCCCTCGCCAACGCCCTGATCCAGGCCCGCCAAACCAACCAGACGCTCGATACCACGCCCTGGCTCAACACGCTGGAGACGGCCGAGCAAGCCTATGAAGTGCAGGATGCCGTTGCCTCGGCGCTGGCCTGGTTCAGCGACGAAACCGTGCCCCGCGCCTGGAAATCCGGCGGCGCCTCGCGCAGCGCCACGCTCACGCATGCGCCGCTGCCCCCGGCCGGCGTGCGCACGAGCCAGGCGGATTTTGGCGACCTTGCCTTTCACGTGCCCGGCATCGAGGCCGAGATCGCGCTGCGCCTCGGACAGGACGTGACGCCCGCGCAAGCCGCGCAGCTCGACCATGGCGATGCGGCTTCGCTCATCGATGCCATGGCCGTCTCGGTGGAAATCGTCGATTCGCGCTGGCAGGACCTGGCCGCCACGCCCGCCTTGTTGCGCCTGGCCGATTCGCAGGTGCATGGCGCGCTTGCCATCGGCGAGTGGCAGCCCTATGCGGCGGTCGACTGGGCTTCGCAGCGCTGCGAAACGAAGGTCGGCAGCGCCGACACCGTGGTGCGTGAAGGCACCCATCCGCTGGCCGATCCGGCGTGGCTGCTGCCGATCTGGTTGCGCCACGTCACGCGGCACGGGCAGACGGCGCCGGCCGGCACCGTGGTCACCACCGGCTCGTGGGTCGGCATCGTGCCCTGCCGCCGCGGCGATCAGGTGACGGTGGAGTTCGCCGGCATCGGCGCGCTGCGCCTGAGCGTGTAGCGCCCTCCTCCCACGCCCGAGTACGCCACCAGGAAGTCGAGCACCGCGCGCACGCGCGCCGGCAGGGTGCCCGCCTTGCCGATGTACACCGCGTGGATCGGCTCCACCTCGCCAGGGTTGAATTCCTCGAGCAGCGGCACCAGCCGGCCGGCATCGATGTCGTGCTGGATGTGGTACAGCGACAGCCGCGCCACGCCCGCGCCGGCAAGGGCCAGCTGGCGCAGGGTTTCGCCGTCGCCCGCGCGCACCGGCCCGGCCACGGGCAGCGCAATCATTCGTCCATCCACGCGCAAGGGCCAGTCGGGCGTGTTGCGCCGGTAGGACCAGCCCAGCCGGTTGTGCGCCTCCAGTTCCTGCGGCGTGTGCGGCGTGCCGTACTTCGCAAGGTAGCCCGGCGAGGCCACGATGGACTGGCTGGTCTCGCCCAGGCGCCGGGCCACCAGGTCGGACGGCGGCAGCTGGCCCCAGCGGATCGCGATGTCGGCGCGCTCGTCCATCAGGTCGACGATACGGTCGGTGAGCGCGATGTCCAGCGTGATCTGCGGATGCAGCTCGAGCAGGCGCGGCACCAGTGGCGCCAGCTTGTGGTGCCCGAAGGACACGCTCGCGTTGATGCTCACGCGCCCGCGCGGCGCAGCACCCGCGGCGGCGCAGCGCTCCGCCTCGTCCATGTCGGCCAACACGCGCGTGCTGCGCTCGTAGAAATGCAGGCCTTCGGGCGTGAGCTGCAGCTTGCGCGTGGAGCGGTACACCAGCTGGATGCCCAGCCGCAACTCGAGCCGCGCGACCAGCTTGCTCACAGCCGAGGGCGTCATGTCGAGCAGGCGCGCCGCCGCGGAAAAGCCGCCGGCTTCGACCACCTGCACGAAGGCTTCCATTTCGCCGGAGCGGTTGACATCGATACGCGGCATGGTGGGCGTCCTTGTTTATGACTTCAATTCACAAGTGCGTGTAGCAGCGGCATTCTAGTCATCAAGTCCGGATGCCCGCACAGTACAGGGCATCATGCCAATCGCTCTACTCGCCCTTACCGCCGGTGCCTTCGGAATAGGTACCACCGAATTCGTCATCATGGGCCTGCTGATGCAGGTCTCGGCGGATCTGCACGTCTCCATCACGGCTGCCGGCCTGCTGATTTCGGGCTATGCGCTCGGGGTGGCCGTGGGCGCACCGATCCTCACCATCGCCACCCGCAAGCTGCCGCGCAAGACCGTGCTGCTCGCGCTGATGGCGATCTTCACGCTCGGCAACCTGGCCTGTGCGCTCGCGCCCAGCTACGAGCTGCTGATGGCCGCGCGCGTGGTCACCTCGCTCGCGCACGGCACCTTCTTCGGCGTGGGCTCGGTGGTGGCCACCGGGCTCGTCGCGCCAGAGCGGCGGGCTTCGGCCATTGCCATCATGTTCACCGGCCTCACGGCCGCCACGCTGCTGGGCGTGCCGGCCGGTGCCTGGCTGGGGCTGCAGTACGGCTGGCGCGCCACCTTCTGGGCGGTGACGCTGATCGGCGTGCTGGCCTTTGCGGTGCTTGCCGTGTTCGTGCCCCGCGTCAAGGGCGAAGCCAGGCCGGCGCCGCTGCGCGAGGAGCTCGCGGTGCTCGCGCGGCCGCAGGTGCTGCTCGGCCTGGCGATGACGGTGCTCGGTTTTGCGGGCGTGTTCGCGGTGTTCACCTACATCCAGCCCTTGCTGACGCAGGTCACGGGCCTGTCCGAATCGGCGGTGTCGCCGATCCTGCTGGTGTTCGGCGGTGGCCTGGCCGTGGGCAACATCCTCGGCGGCAGGCTGGCCGACAGGTCGACGATGCCCGCCGTGCTCGGCACGCTGGTGGCGCTGGCCGCGGTGCTCGGCACGATGCAGTTCACCATCGGAACGCCGTTCGCGGCGGTGGTGTTCGTGGGCCTGCTCGGCATCGCTTCGTTTGCCACCGTGGCGCCGATGCAGCTGCGCGTGCTCGAGAAGGCCTCGGGCGCGGGCCAGAACCTGGCGTCGAGCCTCAACATCGCGGCCTTCAACCTGGGCAATGCGCTCGGCGCCTGGGTGGGCGGTGTGGTCATCGACCATGGCCCAGGCCTGCGTGCGCTCGGCTGGGTGGCCGCGCTGCTCACGCTCGTCGGGCTGGCGATCGCACTCTGGAGTCGTTCGCTCGACCGGCGCGAAAACCGCAATGCCGAGGCGGCCGATTGCGCGTCGGCACAGGCCTGAACTCCCCATCTTTTTCAACGACCATAAAGACAAACATCATGGAACAACGCTTTCTCGGCCGCTCCGGCTTCAAGGTCCCCGCACTCGGCTTCGGCGCCGGCACCTTCGGCGGACAAGGCCCGCTCTTCAGCGCCTGGGGCAACACCGACGTCGAAGGCGCACGCAGCATCGTCGACCTCGCGCTGGACGCCGGCGTGACGCTGTTCGACACGGCCGACGTGTATTCGAACGGCGCTTCGGAATCGATCCTCGGCGCCGCGCTCAAGGGCCGGCGCGACAAGGCCATCATCTCGACCAAGCTCGCGCTGCGCGCCGGCGACGGGCCGAACGACGTCGGCGCCTCGCGCCACCACCTGATCGCCGCGACCGATGCCGCGCTCAAGCGCCTGGGCACCGACTACATCGACATCCTGCAGCTGCACGCCTTCGATGCGATGACGCCGGTCGAGATGGTGCTCGACACGCTCGACGACCTGGTGCGCGCGGGCAAGGTGCGGCTGATCGGCGCGTCCAACTTCTCGGGCTGGCAGCTGATGAAATCGCTCTCGGCCTCCGACCGGCTCGGGCTGCAGCGCTTCGTGGCCAACCAGACCTACTACTCGCTGATCGGCCGCGACTACGAATTCGAGCTGATGCCGCTGGGCCTGGACCAGGGCCTGGGCGCCATCGTCTGGAGCCCGCTCGGCTGGGGCCGGCTGACCGGCAAGGTTCGCCGCGGCCAGCCGCTGCCCGCCGGCAGCCGCCTGCATGAAACAGCCGGCTTCGCGCCGCCCGTGGACGACGAGCGCCTGTACCGCGTGGTCGATGCGATGGACCAGGTGGCCGAGGAAACCGGCAAGACCTTGCCGCAGATCGCGCTCAACTGGCTGCTGCAGCGGCCCACCGTGTCGAGCGTGCTGATCGGCGCGCGCAACGAGGAGCAGCTCAGGCAGAACCTCGGCGCGCTCGGCTGGCAGCTCAGCGCGGAGCAGATCAAGCGGCTCGATGCGGCCAGCGCGGTGACGCCGCCCTATCCTTACTACCCGTACTGGAACGGTCAGTTCGCCGAGCGCAGCCCGGTGGCCGTTTGAGCTGACCGCGGCTCGGCCGCGAGCTGGTCCACCAGGCCGTCGACCTTCTGCTCGGCCTGCCGCAGCGACTCGGCCAGCAGCTCGCCGCCGAACTCGTCGCATTCCGCCGCGGCCTCAAACACCTCGGTGATGCCGATGTAGCCGAACACCGACCGCACCGTGCGCTCGGCATGGTTCAGGTGCGCGATGCGTCCACCCGGGTCGTAGCCGTGGTCGCCGCGCGCGCCAAGCAGCACCATGCGCTTGCCCGCATCGGCGAGCATCGGCCAGTACGGCACCGCGCCGCGCGCACGGTCGAAGCCGAAGGTGCGGCCCACGCGCACGATGTTGTCGATCCAGGCCTTGAACTGCGCGGGCACGCTGAAGTTGTACATCGGCAGGCCCACCACGATCAGGTCGGCGGCCACGAGCTGGTCGACCAGCCGGTCGCTCTCGGCCAGCGCGTCGGCCATCCAGGGTTCGCGCTCGGCGGGCGCGGTGAACGCGGCGTGAATCCAGCGGGCATCGACATGCGCGGGCGGGTGCTGGCCCACGTCCAGGTAGTCAACGCGGTCGTTCGGCCGCGCCTCGCGCCAGCGCTCGACAAAACGCGCGGACAGCCGACGCGTGTGCGAGCCATGGGGATCGATGCCGGAGCGGCCCGGGCGGGCACTGGCGTCGATGTGAAGAAGGTTCGTTGTGTTCATGGATGAATTTCTCTGTTCTGTCTTGCACTGCCACAATGGCGGCACAGGTCTCTAATCTAGAGACGCGCTCAGCTAACGACAAACGATCATTTCTCCATCGATGAACGAGATTGGCTCATCCGTTCGGCGCCCCCGGCGCCTGCCTCCCCTGCTCTCTCTGCGGGCCTTCGAGGCGGCGGCCGCGCACCTGAGCTTCCAGCGCGCGGCGCTCGAACTTTCGGTCACGCCCTCGGCCATCAGCCACCAGGTGCGCGCGCTCGAAGACACGCTGGGCCGGCCGCTGTTTCGCCGGCTCACGCGGCAGCTCGCGCTGACGCCTGCGGGCGAGCGGCTCTTCGACGACCTGCGCGCGGGCTTCGACGCGCTGGAGGCCGGCGTCGAAAGGCTGCGCCAGCCATCGGCCGCGCAGGCCGTCACGCTCACCACCAACACCGCCTTCGCGGCCCGCTGGGTGCTGCCGCGCATGGCGGCCTTTCGCAAGGCCTGCCCGGGCATCGAGCTGCGACTGCATGCGAGCGACACACTGGTCGACCTGGCCCGCGGCGGCGCCGACATTGCCGTGCGGTCAGGCAGCGGCAACTGGCCGGGCCTGGTGTCGCGCGAACTGATGCCCGAGCGCTACGCGCCGCTGTGCAGCCCGATGCTGGGCCTGAAGCGCGCGGCCGATCTGCCGAAGCACGAGCTGATCCATTGCGACTGGCAGCCCGGCGCCGCGGCGCCCGCGCTGTGGCCGCGCTGGTTCAAGGAAGCCGGCCTCACGCCGCCGCGGGGCCGGTCGATGAAGGCCGCGGGCCTGTCGTTCTCGGACGAGACCCATGCCATCCTTGCCGCGCTCGCCGGCCATGGCGTAGCGCTCCTGAGCCTCACGCTCGCGGCCGAGGAACTGCGCAGTGGCGCGCTGGTGCAGCCCTTCGGCCCGGCGCTCGACACGGGCAGCTACTTTCTCGCGGTGGCTGCCGGGCATGAAGGGGAGCCAGCCGTGCGCGCCGTGTGGGAGTGGATTGCGTCGCAGGCTGCGAAGGCCTGAAACCAACCCGCGCGCGTCCCCGGCGCCAGCCTCTCACGCCCCGCGCAACTGCTCCCGCAATTTCTGCCCGATCTCCGGCCGCTCGAGAAACGGATCGGCCGGGTTCTTGACCGCCACGATGTTCTCCATGCGGCTTCTCACGTTGCCCAGCGCCTTCGGATGGCTGAACACGTAGAACTGGTTGTCGCTGATGGCATCGAACACCTTTGCCGCCACCTCGGCCGCCGTGATCTTGCCGCTGCTCACCGCCTTGTTGCTCATGGCCTGGCCGATCAGCTGGCTCCTGGTGAGCTCGGTTTCCTTGGGCGCATTCGGCCGGTTGCGCTCGCTGCTGGTAATGCCGGTCGGCACGAAGTACGGGCACAGGAGGCTCGCACCGATCTGGTCGGTGACCAGTGTCAGGTCCTGGTACAGCGTCTCGGTCAGGCTCACCACCGCAGCCTTGGCGGCGTTGTAGATGCCCATGTTGGGCGGCGTGAGCAGACCGGCCATGCTGGCGGTGTTGGTGATGTGGCCGCGGTAGGCCGGGTCTTTCGCAGCGGCCTCGAGCATCATCGGCGTGAACAGGCGCACGCCGTGGATCACGCCCCACAGGTCCACGCCCAGCACCCACTCCCAGTCGGCCACGGTGTTCTCCCACACCAGTCCGCCCGCGCCCACGCCGGCGTTGTTGAACACGAAGTGCGGCGCGCCGAAGCGTTCCTTCACGGCAAGGGCCAGGGCCTCCATCTGCGCGGCGTCCGACACGTCGACCTTGCGAGCCAGCACCTGCGCGCCCGCGGCTTCCATCTCGGCGCGGGCCTTGTCTAGCGCGTCCTGCTGCACGTCGACCAGCACGAGGTTCATGCCGCGCGCAGCGCCGATGCGCGCGCACTCGAGGCCGAAGCCCGAACCCGCGCCGGTGAGTACGGCCGTCTTGCCCTTGAAGTCCTGAATCATTTGCCGGTGTCCTTCTTGCGTTGAATGTCTCTGACCGAGGTTGGAGCCGCTATTGAAATACGGAACGCGCCGCGGCGCAGTCACGAAGGTGCCCCATGCCGGCGCTTTTGCTTCTTCTTCAGGCCTCTGCTTTCTTCAGCACGTAGCCGATGCGCGGGAAGTGCACGTGCACCGTGCCTACGCGCTCGTGGCTGCGCTCCAGCGTGTAGTGCGTGCGCGTGGCGGCCACCAGCGTGCCGGGGGTTTCCTCCAGGCCAAAACTCTCGGCGCGAACGGTGACCGCGCTGCCCAGTGCAATGCCGTGGTCATCCTGGAAGGTGCTGTCGGTCAGCAGCGTGTGCGGCGTGCCGGCCTTGGCGATGGCGATGGCTTCGTCCGAGCTGGATTTTTCGGTTGTGCCATGGCCGATGGCGGCCATGCGGTCCATCCAGTCGATGACCGCGGGCGTGAGATCGAGGATGCCGCGCACCGAGTCGATGCGGCGCGTGTACCAGAGCGGGTGGTAGGCCGAGAAGTCGGCAATGCACGGCACCTCGCCGAGCAGGTAGGGCTTGTCGTCGAGCATGTCGGACAGGCGGCGCAGGTACGACTTGTAGGCGCTGGTGGCGTCGGCCGGGCGCAGCCGCGTCATGTTGCCCGTGCTCATCTTCGCGCGGTCTTCGCCGAAGGCCTTGGCGGCCTCAGGCGGCGCCTTGGCAAAAATCTCGGCCGCGCCCCGGGGCTGCATGCTCCACGCCATGGCGGCCCAGAACAGGGTGGTGTCGGCCCATTGCGCGAGGATGCGCGACATGCCCTTCTCGGGCTCGGGGTAGAGCGTGGCTTCAGGCTGCAGGTGCTCGAGCACATCGGCGATCAGCGCGCTGTCGCAGTAGATGTCGGCGCCGATCTGCAGGAACGGCGTCTTGCGGTAGCCGCCCGTGAGCACCTCCACATCGGGCTTGGGCATGACGGGAGGAATGAGCACGGACTTCCACGCCAGCTTCTTGGCGCCGAGGATGAGCCGCACCTTCTCGGAGAACGGCGAGGTGTTGTAGTGGTGCAGGATGAGTTCGGCCATGTGCTGGTTTCCCGTGGATGAAGTGTTGTGGAGCGGAGTTCAGCGCGGCTGCGCACGCTCGATGATCGAGTCGAAATCGGTGCCCGCGCCCAGCGTGCCGAAGGCATTGCCCCAGTCGCCGCCCAACCGCGATGCGCAGAAGGCGCCCACGACGGCCGGCGGCGCGGTCTGTGCAAGCAATGCCGCCTGCACCGCCAGGGCCACGTCCTGCGCGAGGCGTCGCGCCTCGGCCTCGGAAGCCATGGCTTCGATGCGTGCCGGCAGCGCGCCGGCCAGGCGGTCGAGCGCCGCATGCTGGCCGCGCGCGGGCGCCAGCTCTTTCGCGAGTGCCGCCACCGCATCGCCCTTGCGCAGGCCGCGCAACAGGTCGAGCGCCATGATGTTGCCGGCACCTTCCCAGATCGAGTTGAGCGGCATCTCGCGGTAGATGCGGGCCATGATGCCTTCGCCGCCCTCTTCCACATAGCCGTTGCCGCCGAGGCATTCCATGGCTTCCTGGGCGAAGTGGCTGCCGCGCTTGCAGATCCAGAACTTGGCGACCGGCGTGAGCAGGCGCGCCATCAGGCGCTCGTGCTCGTCGGCCTGCTGGTCGAAGGCGTGCGCGAGGCGAATGGCCAGCGCCGTGGAGGCCTCGCTTTCGAGCGCAAGGTCGGCCAGCACGCTCTTCATGAGCGGCTGCTCGATCAGCGGCTTGCCGAAGGCCATGCGCTGGCTCGCGTGGTTGAGCGCGATGCCCAGCGCCTGCCGCATCAGGCCGCTGGTGCCCAGCGCGCAGTCGAGCCGGGTCATGGTGCCCATCTCGAGGATCTGCGGAATGCCGCGCCCCTCTTCGCCCACGAGCCATGCGCTGGCGCCGTGGAACTCGACCTCGGAGCTCGCGTTGGCCTTGTTGCCGAGCTTGTCCTTCAGGCGCTGGATGTGGATGGCGTTGCGCGTTCCGTCGGGCAGCACGCGCGGCAGGAAGAAGCAGCTCAGGCCGGCGGGCGCCTGCGCGAGCACGAGGAAGGCATCGCACATCGGCGCCGAGAAGAACCACTTGTGGCCGGTGATCGCGTAGCGCTCGCCCCAGGCGTCGCTGCCATCGTGCACCGCCTTGGTGGTGTTGGCGCGCACGTCGGAGCCGCCCTGCTTCTCGGTCATGCCCATGCCCATGGTCAGGCCGGGCTTGTCCTTGAACAACACAAGCGCCGGGTCGTACCAGAGGCTGCCGAGCTTCGGGCCCCAATCGGCGTACACGGCGGCATTGCCGCGCAGCGCGGGCGTGGCCGCGTAGGTCATCGAGACCGGGCAAAGGATCGATGGCTCCAGCTCGGTGAAGAGCATGAAGCCTGCCGCCCGCAGCACGTGCGGGGAAGCGGAAGTGCCTGTCCAGGGCGTACCGTGCAGGCCCGCGCCCACAGCGGCGGCCATGAGCACGTGATAGCTCGGATGAAACTCCACCTCGTCGATGCGTCGCCCGAAGCGGTCGTGCGTGCGCAGTTCAGGCGGGTGGACGTTGGCGAGCCGCGCATGCGCCTGCATCTCGGCCGAGCCGAGTGTACCCCCCAGCTCCTGCAACTGCGCCACCTGCAGTTGCGGCGCATTGAACTTCAACGCATCGCGCAGGGGCCGGTTGGTTTCGAAGAGGTTGTAGCCCACCAGCGGCTCGGGCTGGTTGAACACCTCGTGCGTCGTTTCCATGGCCGGCTCCTTTGCCGCGCGTTCAGCGCATTCAGATCAGCTTGACCAACTGCTTGCCGAAATTCTTGCCCTTGAGCAAACCCAGGAAGGCCTCAGGGGCAGCCTCGATGCCTTGCGCCACCGACTCGCGCGGCCTGAGCTTGCCGCTGGCCACCAGCGCACCGAGCTCGGCCAGCGCCTCGGGCCACACCTCCATGTGCTCGCTCACGATGAAGCCTTCGATCTTCATGCGGTTGATGAGGATCAGCGCCGGGTTCGCAAGCGGCAGCGGCTGGCCGTCGTAGCCCGCGATCATTCCGCACAGCGCCACGCGCGAGAAGGCGTTGGCGCGCAGCAGCACGGCGTCGAAGATGTAGCCGCCCACGTTCTCGAAGTAGCCGTCGATGCCGTCAGGGCAGGCTTCCTTGAGCGCGGCGCTCATGCTCTTCACGTCGGGATGCTGGCGGTAGTCGATGCAGGCATCGAAGCCGAGCTCGTCGGTCACGTACTTGCACTTGTCCGGCCCGCCCGCGATGCCCACCACGCGGCAGCCGCGCGCCTTGGCCAATGCACCGAACGCGCTGCCGACCGCGCCGCTGGCGGCCGTGACGACCATCGTCTCGCCAGCCTTCGGCGCGATGATCTTCACGAGGCCGTACCAGGCCGTAACGCCCGGCATGCCGACAGCGCCGAGGTAGTGCGACAGCGGCACCTGCGTGGTGTCGACCTTCTTGAGCGCACCGGGCTGCGAGGCATCGACCACGCTGTATTCCTGCCAGCCGCCGAAGCCCACCACCTTGTCGCCGACCGCGTACTTGGGGTGCTTGCTCTCCACCACTTCGCCGGCCGTGCCGCCCTGCATGACCTGGCCCAGCGGCTGTGGCTGGGCGTAGCTCTTGGAATCGTTCATGCGCCCGCGCATGTACGGGTCGAGGCTCATGTAGTGGTGGCGCACCAGCACCTGGTTGTCCTTGAGCGCGGGCGTCTCGGCGGTCACCAGCTTGAAGTTGCCGGCAACGGCTTCGCCATCGGGGCGGTTGTCGAGGTGGATCTGTTTGTTGGCAGGCATGGGTGTCTCCGGAGGAATGCAATTAATCGGTGGAAGGCGGGCGCATCGCGTTGGCGCTCGCGGGGCCTGTGGGCAGGCGGCGCTTCACGTACTTGAAGGTGCCAGTGGCGTGCGCGCACACGCGCTCCAGTTCGTCGTAGATCTTGGCTTCGGTGAAGGCCAGCGTCGCAGTGCGGTGGATCAGCGTGCCGCGCGCATGCAGCGGCCCGACCGAGGGCTGCATGAAGCTGGTCTTCATCTCGATGGTGACCACGCCCGTCTCGGGCGCCACGCTGCGTGCCGCTGCTGCCATGGTGATGTCGAGCAGCGTCATGCAGGCGCCGCCGTGCGTCACGTCGAAGGTGTTGAGGTGTTCGGGCTTGGCGGTGTAGATGATCTCGGACTCGCCGCCCTCGAACTTCGTGAGCTCGAAGCCCAGGTGCCGCGCGAACGGGATCTGGCTCGTGTAGGAGCGGATGTTGAGGTCGCTGGAATCTTCAGTCATTTCATGCACCGAGGACCACGCTCACGCCGCCGTCCACAGCCAGCCACTGCCCCGTGATGTGCTTGCCGGCATCGCTCGCGTACAGCAGCGTGAGCCCCTTCAGGTCTTCGTCGTCGCCAAGCCGCCCGAGCGGCGCATGCGAGGCCATCTTTTCCTCCCCGAGCGACTTGATCAGGCCGGCCGCCATCTTGGTCATGAAGAAGCCCGGGCAGATCGCGTTCACGTTGATGTTGTACTTGCCCCATTCGGCGGCCAGCGTGCGCGTGAAGCCGATCACTGCCGTCTTCGAGGTGTTGTAGGCCAGCGTCTGCATCTCGGGCGGGTTGCCGTTGAGGCCCGCGATCGACGCGATGTTGATGATGCGGCCCGTCTTCTTCGGGATCATGTAGCCGTTGGCGACATGCTGCGACAGGATGAAATAGCCGCGCACATTGAGGTTCATCACCTTGTCCCAGGCCTCGACCGGATGGCTCTCGGCCGGCGCGCCCCAGCTGGCGCCCGCGTTGTTCACGAGGATGTCGATCGCGCCCATGCGCTGCAGCATCTCGTCGGCCAGGCGGCGCGTGTCTTCTTCCTTCGAGCAGTCGGCCGCGATCCAGCGCGCGTCGATGCCGGCCGATTGCAGTTCGGCCGCGGCCTGCTCCAGGTCGTCAGCCTTGCGCGAGCTCAGCATGATCTTCGCGCCGGCCTCGCCGAGCGCATGCGCCATCTGCAGGCCCAGGCCGCGCGAGCCGCCGGTGATGAGGGCGGTCTTGCCGCTGAGGTCGAAGAGTTGCCTGGTGGTGCGGGGTGTCATGTCTGTGTCTCCGGAGTCGATGGAAAAGAAGGTTCGCGGTCCGAGGCCGCTACAAATCGGCGCTGGCGGCCTCGACCGCCGCGACCTTGCCCGACGCCACTGCTTTTTTCAGCAGGCGCCAGTCAGCCAGGTTGACATCGGCATAGGCCTCGGCAAAGTCCGCAAGCGCAGTATTGAAGGTCCTGGAGCGCCCGAGGTAGCCGGCGATGGCCCAGGCGTCGCCACCCTTGGCGTGCGCGCGCGCCAGGCTGTAGCCGCAGGCTTCGGCAAACTCGGCGAGGTCGACCGGCTTGAAGTCTTCGACCTTGTAGGAAGCCTTCATGTCGCGCAACTGGCGCACATAGAAGCCGCGTCCGCCCTGCTGCGCCTCGACCCAGCCGAGGAAAACGTCGCTGGCGGCTTGCGCCAGTCGCTGCCCCTGCACCACGCGCTGGCCCGGCGAGCCTGTATCCGGCGCCACGCCCAGGTGGGCTTGCAGCACCGATTCGCCGGCTTCCTTGCACTGAAGGAACAGGGGGTGGATCTGGTCGGCCACCAGCAGCAACAGGAAGCAGCGCCGGCCCACCGAGCCGATACCGGGCGTCAGCACCGCAACGTCGTGCAGCTCGTAGCGGTCGAACAGCCGCTGGCGCTCGGGCGCCAGGCTTGCGCGGTATTGCGCCAGGAACGCCGGCAACCCGGCGCGAAAGCGGCCGATCTCTCGCGCGGTGGCCTTGGCGTCGTGGTACACGAACGGCGGCCGGTCGCGCACCATGAGACGGCCCTGAACCATCTCGGTCGCCTCTTCGGCAAACACGCGCGAGGTGCTGCGCCGGGCCTTCTTGATGACCGCGAGCTCGGTCGCATCCTCGGCCCCGAGCTTCAGCAGCGTTTGCGAGGTGAGGCGTGCGTACCAGGCATCCAGCGTATCCATCCGCGCAAAGCGGCGCATGCGATCGCGGTACGCCTCGGCCATTTGCCGCACCGCGTCGCGCCCGACGCGCGGCTTGAAGCCCAGATCGCGCGCAGCCACGACGAACGAGGTGGCGAGCCGGCGCACATCCCAGTCGAAGGGACCCTGCAGGGTTTCGTCGAAGTCGTTGATGTCGAAGACGAGGGAGCGCTCGGGGCTGGCGAAGAAGCCGAAGTTCGCGAGGTGCGCATCGCCGCACAGCTGCGTCGCGATGCCGCTGTGCGGCAGCCTTGCCAGGTCGTTGGCCATCAGGCTGGCGGCGCCGCGGTAGAAGGTGAACGGAGTGGCCAGCATGCGGCCGTGGCGCACCGGCACCAGTTCGGGCACCCGGCCGCGATTGGAGGTCTTCAGCCATCCGAGCGGATCGCGGCCGGCCGCGTCGGGCTTGGGCGCATCCGCCCATTGGTCGAGCGCGCAACGGGCACGCTGTGCGCGGCCGAATGCGCGCCGGTCGGCCGGCGAGGCCTTGGCGTCGGGCGCGCGGGGTTCAGGCTTCATGGGCCAGGCGCTTCCTGCCTACTTGTCGTCGAGGCGCGAGCGCACGTAGATGAGCACGAAGCCCACCAGTGCGACCACGGCGCCAGGCACGGCCATCGACCAGCCGAGCGCCGGCTCGGTGCGGCCCGTGGCAATGCCGAGAATCACGAGAAACAGGCCGCCGTAGATCAGGATCCATATCCACTTTTCGAGCCGCGCATGCGGCTTCGGCGGCTTGACGGGATTGGGCGTGTTGTTGGGAGCGGCGTTGGCCATTGTCAAAAAGCGTCCTCGGGCAATGCGGTACAGGTAGGGTCGCGGCTCTCGACCACGTTGAGCCAGGCACCGATTTTCGGCAGCTCGTAGTGGAAGAAGTAGTCCGTGGCGCCTATCTTGCCAGCTGTTACCGCCCTCGCCTTGTCCGCATCGATCTCGAGCGCCCGCCGCGCCACGTCCAGCCAGATCCAGGCCAGCACGGTGTGGCCGAAGGCTTGCATGTAGGGCACGGCGTTGGCCAGCGCGTCGGCCGGGTCGCCGGTGGACCAGGCGGCCTCGGTGGCGCTGACGATGCGCTGCCATGCGGCCTCCAGCGCCCTGGCATGCGCCGCGAGCGCGGGCACCTTGGCCGCGTGGCCGATGGTTTCGGCAATGCGCCCGCCCAGCAGCTGCAGGCCGCGGCCCTTTTCCATCAGCACCTTGCGGCCCAGCAGGTCGGCCGCCTGGATGCCGTGCGTGCCCTCGTGGATCATGTTCAGGCGGTTGTCGCGCCAGTACTGCTCCACCGGAAAATCGCGCGTGTAGCCGTAGCCGCCATGCACCTGGATGGCCAGCGAATTGGCCTCCAGGCACCACTCGCTGGGCCAGCTCTTGGCAATGGGCGTGAGCACTTCGAGCAAAAGGCGCGCGTCGTCCGCGGCCTGCGCGTTGCCGGTCTTCTGTTCGTCGACCAGCCGCGCGCAGTACAGCTCCAACGCCAGCGCGCCTTCGCAGTACGCCTTCTGCGCGAGCAGCATGCGGCGCACATCGGCATGCTCGATGATGCGCACCTGCGGGCTGGCCGAGTCCTTGGCGACCGCCGTGCCGGGCTGCTGCGCCTTCTTCACGAGCCGGCCCTGCGGCCGCGTCTTCGCATAATCGAGCGAGGCGTGGTAGCCCGCCATGCCCAGCATGGTGGCGGCCGTGCCGACGCCGATGCGCGCCTCGTTCATCATGTGGAACATGCAGTGCAGCCCCTTGCCGGGCTCGCCGACCAGGTAGCCTACCGCACCAGCCTTGCCGCCGACCGGGTACTTGCCTTCGCCGAAGTTCAGCAGCGTGTTGGTGGTGCCGCGCCAGCCGAGCTTGTGGTTGAGGCCTGCCAATGCGACGTCGTTGCGCTCGCCGGTCAGCTCGCCTTGGGTATTCACCATGCGCTTCGGCACGATGAACAGCGAAATCCCGCGCGTGCCCGGCACCAGCTTGCCGTTCGCGTCCGGAATCTTCGCGAGCACGATGTGCACGATGTTCTCGGTGAGCTCGTGGTCGCCCGCCGAGATCCACATCTTGTTGCCGGTGAGCCGATAGCGCGGCCCGAGCGGATCGCCCTGGTAGTCGTCGCCATCGGGCACGGCGCGCGTGGCCACGTCGCTCAGCGACGAGCCGGCCTGCGGCTCGGACAGGCACATGGTGCCGGCCCAGCGCCCCGAGAATTCGTTCTTGGCGAACACTTCCTTCTGCATCTCGGTGCCATGCACCATCAGCAGGTTGGCGTTGCCGCTCGTGAGCATGTTGGAGCCGATGCTGACCGAGGCCATCGCGAAGAAGCTGTTGGCCGCGGCCTGCAGCGTGTAGGGCAGTTGCATGCCGCCGATGTCGTAGTCCTGCGCCGCGCTCATCATTCCCGATTCGACAAAGGCCTTGTGCGCATCATGCGTGGCCTGCGGCAGCACGACCTTCTCGCCATCGAAGTGCGGCTCCTGCGTGTCGACGATGCGATTGGCCGGCGCGTACTTCTCGCGCGCAATGCGCTCGCAGGTGTCGAGCACCGCATCGAAGGTTTCGCGCGAGTGGTCTGAGAAACGCTCGCGCTGGCTCAGCGATTCCGCGTCGAGCCAGTCATAAAGCAGGAAGTCGAGTGTGGGACGCAGGCTCATGATCGAATCGTGATGTTGAGGCTACCGGCTTCGACCGGTAGCACTCGTCGGCCGGCAAAGCCAGGCCCGTTCGTGAAACACCGCGGAACCGGCTCAGCCGGTCCGCCGGTGTTGCCCCCGGAAGGGGGTTGGCGGAGGCGACACGAAGTGCGCCGCAGACTGGGGGAGAGTCAGATGATTTCGAACACGCCCGCAGCACCCATGCCGCCGCCGATGCACATCGTGACCAGCACCTTCTTGGCGCCGCGGCGCTTGCCTTCGATGAGCGCGTGGCCCGTGAGACGCTGGCCGCTCACGCCGTACGGGTGGCCCACGGCAATGGCGCCGCCGTCCACGTTCAGGCGATCGCCTGGAATGCCGAGCTTGTCACGGCAGTAGATCACCTGCACCGCGAAGGCCTCGTTGAGCTCCCACAGGTCGATGTCGTTGACCGTGAGGCCCAGTCGCTTGAGCACCTTCGGAATCGCGAACACCGGGCCGATGCCCATTTCGTCGGGCTCGCAGCCAGCCACGGCAAAGCCGAGGAAGCGGCCGAGCGGCTTCAGGCCCTTCTGCTGCGCATACTTCTCGTCGACCACCACGCAGGCGCCGCCGCCGTCGGAGAACTGGCTGGCATTGCCGGCCGAAATGAGGCCGCCGGGAATGGCCGGGCGGATGCCGCTGATGCCTTCCTTGGTGGTGCCGGGGCGGATGCCTTCGTCGTTCTCGACGGTGACTTCCTTGGTGCGCAGGCCCATCACGGGGTCGGCCACGCCGGCCAGCACGGTGATCGGCGCGATCTCGTCCTTGAAGCGGCCGGCCTCGAGCGCGGCGGTGGCCTTCTGCTGGCTGGCGGCGCCGTACTCGTCCATGGCGTCGCGGCCGATGTTGTAGCGCTTGGCCACCTGCTCGGCCGTCTGCAGCATGTTCCAGTAGATCTCGGGCTTGTGCTTCACGAGCCAGGGGTCGGCCAGCATGTGCTTGTTGGCTTCGTTCTGCACGCAGGAGATGCTCTCCACGCCGCCGGCCACGTACACCTCGCCCTCGCCCGCGATGATGCGCTGGGCGGCGGTGGCGATGGTCTGCAGGCCCGACGAGCAGAAGCGGTTGATCGTCATGCCCGAGGTGGTGACCGGGCAGCCGGCGCGCAGCGCGATCTGGCGCGCGATGTTGGAGCCGGTGGCGCCTTCGGGCGTGGCGCAGCCCATGATGACGTCGTCGACCTCGGCGGCTTCGATGCCGGCGCGCGCGATGGCGTGCTGCACGGCATGGCCGCCGAGCGTGGCGCCGTGCGTCATGTTGAAGGCACCCTTCCAACTCTTCGCGAGCGGCGTGCGGGCGGTGGAAACGATGACGGCGCTGGTCATGGTGAGGTCCTTTGAAGATGGAAGGGAAAGAGGGTTGTGGTCGTTATTGCGCCGGCGCAGCATTGCCGTTGCGCAGGAGCTGGTGATAGAAGCCGATCATCTCGCCGTAGTTGGCGATGGAGACGCGCTCGTTGTTGCCGTGGAAGCGCGCGAGGTCCTCGCCCTTCATGCGCAACGGCGAGAAGCGGAAGACCGCGTCGCTCACCAGGCTGAAGTGGCGCGAGTCGGTGGCGGCCGTCATGAGGCCGGGCGCGACCACGACATCGGGAAACGACTGCCGCACCGCCTGCTGGATCGCGCGGTAGCCCGTGCTGTCGATCGGCGAGACGGGCGACGGCTCCGAGTTGCCCGGATAGCGCTTGATCTTGATCTCGTCGTTGCCGAGCGTCTTGCGCAAGTGGGCTTCCACGCTGTCGATGGTGTCGCCCGGCAGGATGCGGAAGTTGACCGCCGCCTCGGCGCGGCCGGGCAGCACGTTGTCCTTGTTGCCGGCGCGCACGATGGTGAGCGCGGTGGTCGTGCGCAGCATCGCGTTGCTGCTTGGGCTTTTTTCGAGCTGGCCGCGCACCAGCGGCTCGGTGAGCCACAGGTTGGAGAGCATCACGCGGTTGACGCCGCCCATCTCGGGTGCGAGCGCGCCGAACATCTGTGCGGCCACGCCCTTGATGCCGCCGGGCATCGGGTTGGCTTCGAGCCGCGCAAGCGCCGCGCTCATGCTGCCGATGGCGCTGCGCTGCGGCGGCATCGACGAATGGCCGGGCGCGGTGTCGAGCGAGAGAAAGAAGGTGCCGTAGCCCTTCTCGGCCAGGCCGATGAGCGCCGCGGGCTTCGACAGGCCGGGCAGCACGCCGTCGAGGATCAGGAGGCCCTCGTCGAGCACCCAGTCGAGCCGCACGTTGCGCGACTTGAGCAGCTCGGCAATGGGCTGCGCGCCGCGCAGGCCACTCACCTCTTCGTCGTCGCCCATCACGAGGTAGACGGTCTGCCTCGGCTGGAAGCCGCTCGCGACCAGCAGCTCGATGGCCTCCATCTGCGCGAACAGGTTGCTCTTGTTGTCGAGCGTCCCGCGGCCCCAGACGAAGCCGTCCTTGATCTCGCCCGCGAAGGGGTCGACCGCCCAGGCCTTCTCGGTGCCCGGGGCGATCGGCACCATGTCCTGGTGCGCCATGAGTGCGACGGGCTTGGCCTGCGGATCGCTGCCGGCCCATGTGTAGAGCAGCGCCCTGTTGCCGACCACTTCCTTCTTGAGGGTGGCGTGGAGCTTGGGGAACTGCTGCGCGAGGTAGGCATGCAGCCTGTCGAACTCGGCCAGATTCGCGGCCGGGTCGTCGAGGCTGGACACCGTGCGGAACGTGATCCCCGCGGACAGCCGCTTCGCGGCCGCCTGCAGGTCGATGTCCAGCTTGGGTGCGGATGCCACCGCCAGCTGCTGCGATGGCGTGGTCCAGGTCTTGACCGCCACGGCCGCCGCCAGTGCCAGCAGCACCAGCAGCAGCCCGAGAAAGATGCGTTTCAACATGGGCGGTCGGTGTCCCGTCGCGATCAGCCGAACTGCTTGCCTTCGGCGACCAGCTTCTGGATCAGCGGCGCGGGCTGCCAGAACTCGGCATCGTCGCGCGGATTCTTCGCAAAGCGCTTCATGGTTTCGGCCACGTTGTACAGGCCGACCTGCGACGCGTAGTGCATCGGGCCGCCGCGCCAGATCGGAAAGCCATAGCCGGTGAGGTACACCATGTCGATGTCGCCGGACTTCGAGGCAATGCCATCCTCCAGGATGTGCGCGCCTTCATTGATCAGTGCATAGACCAGGCGCTGCACGATCTCTTCATCGGAAATCTTGCGCGGCGTGATGCCCAGTTCCTTGCGGTGGTCCTCGATCATCTTGTTGACCAGCTCCGATGGAATCGCATCGCGCTTGCCGGCCTGGTAGTCGTACCACCCTGCCCCGGTCTTCTGGCCGAAGCGGCCCAGTTCGCAGAGCTTGTCGGCCGTGCGGCTGTACTTCATGTCTGGATGCTCCACGGCGCGCCGCTTGCGAATGGCCCAGCCGATGTCGTTGCCGGCCAGGTCGCCCATGCGGAACGGGCCCATGGCAAAGCCGAACTTCTCGACCGCCTTGTCGACCTGCTGCGGCGTGGCGCCCTCGTCCAGCAGGAAGCCCGCCTGGCGCGAGTACTGCTCGATCATGCGGTTGCCGATGAAGCCGTCGCACACGCCCGAGACCACGGCCGTCTTCCTGATCTTCTTGCCGATGTCCATGACGGTGGCGAGAACATCCTTGGCCGTTTCCTTGCCGCGCACCACCTCGAGCAGCTTCATCACGTTGGCCGGGCTGAAGAAGTGCATGCCAACCACGTCCTGCGGGCGTTGGGTGAACGATGCGATCTTGTCGACGTCGAGCGTCGAAGTGTTGGAAGCCAGGATGGCACCCTTCTTCGCCACGCGGTCGAGTTCCTTGAACACCTTCTCCTTCACGCCGAGTTCCTCGAACACGGCTTCGATGATCAGGTCGGCATCCTTCAGATCGTTGTAGTCGAGCGTGGTGCTCAAGAGCGCCATGCGCTGCTCGTACTTGTCCTGCTTGAGCTTGCCCTTCTTGACCTGGGATTCGTAGTTCTTCTTGATGGTGGCAATGCCGCGGTCGAGCGCCTCCTGCTTCATCTCGAGCATCTTGACGGGGATGCCTGCGTTCAGGAAGTTCATCGAAATGCCGCCGCCCATGGTGCCGGCGCCGATCACGCCGACCGACCTGATCTCGCGCTTGGGCGTGTCTTCGGGCACGTCGGGGATCTTCGAGGCCGCGCGCTCAGCCATGAACAGGTGGCGCAGCGCCAGCGATTCGGGCGTGAACATCAGCGCGGTAAAGATCCGGCGCTCCTCGGCCATGCCTTCGTCGAACTTCACCTTGGTGGCGGCCTGCACCGCATCGACGCACTTGAGCGGCGCCGGGTAGTTCTTCGACATGCCGCCGACCATGTTCTTTGCGAACTGGAAGTAGGCATCGCCCTGCGGGTGCTTGCACGGCAGGTTGCGCACCAGCGGCAGCGCTTCGCCGGTCTTGCCCGCGACGCTCTTGGCGAATGCAACGGCCTCCTCGAACACCGATTCGGGCGAGGCCGCGAGCTTGTCGAACAGCTTCTGGCCCGGCAGGCTGGCGAGCAGTTCGCTCTTGACGGGCTCGCCGCTCACGATCATGTTGAGCGCGGTTTCCACGCCCAGCACACGCGGCAGGCGCTGCGTGCCGCCGGCGCCGGGAATCAGGCCCAGCTTGACCTCGGGCAGCGCAATGCTGGTGCCGGGCGCCGCCACGCGGTAGTGGCAGCCGAGCGCCAGTTCGAGCCCGCCGCCCATGCAGACCGAATGGATCGCCGCGACGATCGGCTTGGGCGAAGCCTCGAGCGCGAGGATCACGCTCAGCAGGTTGGGCTCCTGCAGCGCCTTGGGCGTGCCGAATTCCTTGATGTCCGCACCGCCCGAGAACGCCTTGCCGGCGCCGGTGATGACGATGGCCTTGACGGCATCATCGGCGTTGGCCTTCGCGAGCCCATCGGTGATGCCGATGCGGGTCGAGAAACCGAGACCGTTGACCGGCGGGTTGGTCAGTGTGATCACGGCGACATCGCCGAGCACTTTGTATTCAGCCGTCATGCTGCGTTCCTTGGTGTGTGAAGAAAAAGAAGAAAAAGCACGAGTGTTCTTTTTCGAGAGATTCTAGGCGTTTGGCGTGGCTCAACAATGGCACGCAGTCGCTGTTGGGACAAGAGGATCCGGGGCGCGGCCCGGATCCCTGGAGGGCTTCTTCAGACCTCGAGCCACTCTTTGCGAGTAGTTGCGTCCGCACGCAGGCTGTCCGGCGTGCCGTCGAACACGATGCTGCCGTGGCCCATGACGAGCGCACGGTCCGAGATCTGCATCGCGATGGTCAGCTTCTGCTCGATCAGCAGCACCGAGATGCCCTTGTCCTTGAGCGTCTTCAGGTACTGCCCCACCAGCTCGACGATCTTGGGCGCGAGGCCTTCGGTGGGCTCGTCGATGATGATCAGGTCGGGGTCGCCCATGAGTGTGCGGCACAGCGTGAGCATCTGCTGTTCGCCGCCCGAAAGCACTCCGGCCTCGGTGTGCTGGCGCTCCTTCAGGCGCGGGAACATGCCGTACATGTCGTCGAAGGACCAGCGGCTTCCCTTGCCCGAGCCCTTCTGGCCCAAGAGCAGGTTCTGGTGCACCGTGAGCTTGGGAAAGATCTCGCGGTTCTCGGGCACGTAGCCGATGCCCAGGTGCGCGATCTCGTAGGCCTTCCTGCGCAGGATGTCCTGGTCCTTCCAGCGCAGCGTGCCCTCGGCGTGCACCAGGCCCATGATGGCCTTGGCGGTGGTCGAGCGGCCCGAGCCGTTGCGGCCCAGCAGCGCGACGATTTCACCGGCGCCGACGTTGAAGGAAACGCCATGCAGCACATGGCTCTTGCCGTAGTAGGCGTGGATGTCGTGAAGCTTCAGCATGTCAGTTGGCTCGCGGCACGTTGTTGTTGCGGATTGCGTGTGTTCGAGCGCTGTTGCTCAGGGCGCGTGCACAGGCCACCGGGCACTCCCCTCCGCGAATGTCCCCCGGCTTCGCCTCCTCCTTTATTTCGCTGCGGGGAGCACCCGATGCCCTGTGCACTGGGATACGCGGCTGGTGTGCGGCTGATTACCCGCCGCTCTGACCAACGATCACGCCGATGGGGTGCCTTGCGCAGCGAAATCAAGGAGGAGGCCGAAGGCCGGGGGACATTCGCGGAGCAAGGCACCCCGTCGGCGGGATCGCGCCCCGAACGACGAACAACGCGACGCAAAGAAGAGCGGATTGTCATCAGTGCCCCGCCCCTTGTGCATCGGCGACCGAAGACCCCAGATACGCCTCCTGAACGCGCGCATTGGCACGAACCGCGGCCGGCGTGTCGAAGGCGATGACCTCGCCATACACCACCACCGCGATCTTGTCGGCCAGCCCGAAGACCACGCCCATGTCGTGCTCCACCGTCAGCAGCGTCTTGCCGACCGTCACGTGCTTGATCAGCGAGATGAAGTGCGCCGTCTCGGTCTTGCTCATGCCGGCCGTGGGCTCGTCCAGAAGAATGACGCCGGCGCCGCCCGCGATGGTCACGCCGATCTCCAGCGCGCGCTGCTCCGCATAGGTGAGGTTCACCGCGTGCACGTCGCGCTTGCGCTGCAGGCCGATCTGCTTCATGAGCTCTTCGGTGCGCGCATTGGCGTCGTCCAGGTTCGAGAGAAAGCGCAGGAAGGTGTAGCGGTAGCCCAGGCTCCACAGCACCCCGCAGCGCAGGTTCTCGAACACGCTGAGCTTTGGGAAGATGTTGGTGATCTGGAAGCTGCGCGACAGGCCCAGCCGGTTGATCTCGTAGGGCTTCTTGCCGTCGATGCGCTGGCCGTTCAGCAGCACCTCGCCGCTGGTGGGTGCGAGCCGCCCGCTGATCAGGTTGAACAGCGTCGACTTGCCCGCCCCGTTCGGGCCGATGATGGCCACGCGTTCCCCGGCCCTCACGGCCAGGTCCACGCCGCGGATGATCTCGGTCTTGCCGAAATTCTTGCGCAGCGACTTCAGTTCCAATGCGAATTGCGCGCTCATTACGCAGCCTCCCGGCGCTTGATTTCTGCTTCGATCTCTTCCTGCGCCTGGCCCCAGACACGCACGAAGCGGCGGCGCGCCACCTCCAGCGCAGCCAGGCCCACGGCCAGGATCGCGGCGGCGCCGAGCCAGCTGGTCGCACCCGAGGTGTCCAGCGCCATGCCGAAGAAGTTCAGGTTAGGCCCGAGCGCCGCATTGAGCTGGATGTGATAGATCATCTCGATCAGCGCGGCGGCGCCCACCACCACCGGCACCAGCGCCACGGCCAGCGCGATGTACAGCAGCCAGAAACGGTTGAACTTGCCGAACTTGGCGACCCGCAGGTTCATCATCACCAGGCTGGCGATGCCGCCGGGTGCGAACATCACCATGAACACGAACACCAGGCCGAAGTAGAGCTGCCAGGCCTTCGAGAGCTCCGACAGCAGGATCGAGGCGAACACCAGCAGCACCGCGCCGATGATCGGCCCGAAGAAGAACACCGCGCCGCCCAGGAAGGTGAACAGCAGGTAGCCGCCCGAACGGATGGCGCTCAGGCTGTCGGCCGCGTTCACGATCTCGAAGTTGATCGACGCCAGCCCACCGCCAATGCCTGCGAAGAAGCCCGCGATGATGAAGGCAAAGTAGCGCACGCGCTGCGTGTTGTAGCCGATGAACTCCACGCGCTCCGGGTTGTCGCGCACCGCGTTCAGCATGCGCCCGAGCGGCGTGCCGGTGAAGGCATACATGAGCGCTGTGCAGACGAAGCAGTAGGCGGCGATCAGGTAGTACACCTGGATCTGCGGGCCGAAGTTGAAGCCGAAGAAGGTCGGGCCGTACACGCGGTTGGTGGTGATGCCCCCCTCGCCGCCGAAGAAGCTCGGGAACATCAGCGCCATGGAGGCCACCAGCTCGCCGATGCCCAGCGTGATCATCGCGAAGGTGGTGCCCGACTTCTTCGTCGTGACGAAGCCCAGCAGAATGGCAAAGAACATGCCGGCCAGGCCGCCCACCAACGGAATGGCCACCAGCGGAATCTGCAGCCCGCCCTTGTCGCCCATGTTCATCACGTGGATGGCAAGGAAGGAACCGAGCCCGACATACACGGCATGCCCGAAGCTCAGCATGCCGCCCTGCCCCAGCAGGATGTTGTAGCTCAGGCAGATGACGATCAGGTAGCCCATCTGCGAGAGCATGGTGAGCGCCAGGCTGCTCTTGAACAGCATCGGCGAGACGATCAGCACGATCGCGAACAGCGACCAGATCAGGAAGCGGCCGATGTTCCAGGGCTTGAAGCGGTAGTACTGCGTGGTGATCGCAGTGGTCGTGGTGGTTGTGCTTGTCATGGTTTCAGTCCTCCCGGGTGCCAAGAAGACCCTTGGGCCTGAAGATGAGAATCAGCACCAGGAACAGGTACGGCAGGATCGGCGCGACCTGCGAGATCGTGAGCTTGAGCAGCTCGTAGCCGAAGGTCTGGTCGGTCACGGTAAAGCCCAGCATCTGCAGGCCGCCGGCGAACGACTGGTCCATGGCCACCGCGAAGGTCTGGATGATGCCGATCAAGAGCGACGCCAGGAATGCGCCGGCCAGCGAGCCCATGCCGCCGACCACCACCACCACGAAGATGATCGAGCCGACCGAAGCCGCCATCGCAGGCTCGGTGACATAGGTGTTGCCGCCCACCACGCCCGCAAGACCCGCGAGCGCGGCACCGCCGCCGAAGACCAGCATGAAGACGCGCGGCACGTTGTGGCCCAGCGCCTCGACCATGTCGGGGTGCTTGAGCGCCGCCTGGATCACCAGGCCGATGCGCGTGCGCGTGAGCAGCAGCCACACCGAGATGAGCATCAGCACCGCCACCAGCATGATGAACGAGCGCGACTTGGGAAACTGCGTGCCGTACAGCGAGAACAGCGGCCCCTGCAGCTGCGGCGGCAGGCCGTAGGGCACCGTCGAGCGCCCCCAGGCGAGCTGCACCAGCTCCAGGATGAGGTACGAAAGCCCGAAGGTCACCAAAAGCTCCGGCACATGGCCGAACTTGTGGACCCGGCGCAGGCTGTAGCGCTCGAAGGCCGCGCCCAGGAGGCCCACCAGCAGCGGCGCGATGAACAGCGCCGGCCAGAAGCCGACGATGCCCGACAGCGTGTAGGCGATGTAGGCGCCCAGCATGTAGAAGCTGGCGTGCGCGAAGTTGAGCACGCCCATCATGCTGAAGATCAGCGTAAGGCCGGAGCTCAGCATGAACAGCAGCAGCCCGTAGCTGACGCCGTTGAGCAGCGAGATGACGAAGAATTCGACGTTCATCGGTCTTTCGTGTCAGGTAAGAAAAGAAAAAGGCCCGAGTGTTGAAGTCGGGCCTCGACCGGTCGGCGCGCGATCAGGCGATCACGAGTTGTTGGGCCGCTTCATCTGGCACGTGGTGGGCGTGCTCGCAACGTAGGCTTCGTAGAACTTGACGGGCGCCAGCGTGTAGCCGGTGTTCTCCGGGCTGTAGGGGTTCTTGGCGTCGGCCTTCTGCCAGCGCGTGATCCACAGGCCCTGCTGCAGCTGGTGGTCGGACTTGCGCATCTCGACATCGCCGTTGAAGCTCTTGAACTTCATGCCTTCCATCGCGGCCGCCACCTTGACGGGCTCGGTCGACTTGGTTCGCACGAAGGCTTCGCTGAGCATGGCGTACACCGTGTAGATGTCGGTGGTGTACATGTCGTCGTTGAACTTCTTCTTGAACTCGTTCATCAGCGGCTGCACGGGGCCGGGCGCGTTGTAGTGGCTGTAGCCCACCTGGTAGACCTTGCCGTCCGAAGCCGCGCCCATGGCGGTGGGCGTGCCGTTGGTCACGGCATAGTAGGTGTAGAACTTGACGTTCAGGCCCGAGTCGTTGGCCGACTTGATGAGCAGTGCCAGGTCGGAACCCCAGTTGCCGGTGATGACGGTGTCGGCACCCGAGGCCTTGATCTTGGCGATATAGGGCGAGAAGTCGCGCACCTGGGCCAACGGATGCAGGTCGTCGCCCACGATCTCGACATCGGGCCGCTTGTCCTTGAGGTTCTGCTTGGCGAACTTGGAGACCTGCTGGCCGTGCGAGTAGTTCTGGTTGATGAGGTAGACCTTTTTGATGTCGGGCTGCTCCTTCATGAAGGCGGTCAGCGCTTCCATCTTCATGGAGGTGTCGGCATCGAGGCGGAAGTGCCAGTAGCTGCACTTGCTGTTGGTGAGGTCGGGGTCGACGGCCGCGTAGTTGATGTAGAGCACTTCCTTGCCCGGGTTGCGGGCGTTGTGCTTCTCGAGCGCGTCGATGATGGCCAGCGCCGGCCCGGAGCCGTTGCCCTGCACCACGTAGCGCGCACCCTGGTCCATGGCCGAGCGCAGGGCGCTGGTGGTTTCCTGCGGGCTGAGCTTGTTGTCGATGGCGATGACTTCGAACTTCACGCCGGCCGCGTTCTTCTTGTTGAACTCCTCGGCCAGGAACTGGAAGGTCTTGAGCTGGTTGGTGCCGACCGCGGCCATCAGGCCCGACAGCGGGTCGAGCCACGCGATTTTGACGGTTTCACCCTTCTGGGCCAGTGCGCCGGCGGCACTTGCGGCAAGGATGGCTGCGGTAGCGATTTTCAGAGCGAACTTCACGATCTATATCTCCTGGTCAAACCGAATCAAAAAGACTTGCACGAGCGTACAAGCGTTCACTGCCCCTCCCCTCAGGGAATGCCCGAAGGGGGCGGCCGCAAAGGCCCGTTTCTATCGCGCAGGCGACAGCGCATTTCTCCAATTTCTACCTAAGGGTAAACAGCTTCTACCCACGAGTAGGAAATGCGTTCACAAAGACGCTCAAGGGCGCTTCATCTGGCAAGTCGTCGGCGTGCTGGCCACATACGACTCGTAGTACTTCACGGGGACATTGGTGTAGCCGGTGTTCTCGGCGTCGTAGGGGTACTTGGCGCTGGCCTTTTCCCAGCGCGAGATGTAGAGGCCCTGCTGCAGCTGGTGGTCGGCCTTGCGCACCTCGACCTCGCCGTTGAAGCTCTTGATCTTCATGCCTTCGAGCGCCGCGGCCACCTTGACCGGATCGGTCGACCTGGTCTGCACGAAGGCGGCGTCAAGCAGCGCGAACGTGTGATAGATCGACGATTGCGTCAGGTCGTCGTTCATCTTCTTCTTGTAGCCGGCGAGCAGCTTCTGGATCTCGCCGCCCATGTTGTAGTGGCCATAGGCCACCGTGTAGATCTTGCCGGCGGAGGTGGCGCCCATGGCCGTTGGGGTGCCGGTGCCGAATGCGTAGTAGGTGAGGAACTTGACGTCCAGGCCCGAGTCGTTGGCCGCCTTGATGAGCAGCGACAGGTCGGAACCCCAGTTGCCGGTAATGACGGTGTCCGCACCCGATGCCTTGATCTTGGCGATGTAGGGCGAGAAGTCGCGCACCTGGGCGAGCGGGTGCAGGTCGTCGCCCACGATCTGGATATCGGGGCGCTTGGTCTTGAGGTTCTCTTTGGCGAACTTCGACACCTGCACGCCGTGCGCATAGTTCTGCCCGATGATGTAGACCTTCTTGATATCGGCCTGGTCCTTCATCCAGGTGGTCAGCGCCTCCATCTTCATAGAGGTGTCGGCGTCCAAGCGAAAGTGCCAGTAGCTGCATTTGCTGTTGGTGAGGTCTGGATCGACCGCCGCATAGTTCAGGTAGAGCAGCTCCTTGCCCGGATTGCGCGCGTTGTTCTTCTCGACGGCATCGATGATTGCCAGCGCCGGGCCGGAGCCATTGCCCTGGGTGATGTAGCGCGCCCCCTGGTCCTGCGCCGAGCGCAGCGCCGCGGTCGTCTCTTGCGGACTCAGCTTGTTGTCGATGGCAATGATCTCGAACTTCACGCCCGAGGCATTCTTCTTGTTGAACTCTTCAGCCAGGAACTGCGTGGTCTTGAGCTGGTTGGTTCCCACCGCCGCCATCAGGCCCGACAGCGGATCGAGCCAGGCGATCTTGACGGTCTCGCCCTTCTGGGCGAATGCGGCCGTCATGCCGACCAACATGGCACAGGCGGCTGCTGACTTGATGGCAAATTGCATGAAGAGTCTCCGAAGTGAAAGGCGGGATGCCAGCGTACAAGCGCCCTTTTCTTCGCCGCACAGGGATTGCCCGGAAGCAAGGCCGCCGAAGCGGCCTTGCTATCGCATGCGCGACAGTGCAGCGGGGCTTTGGCGCTTGGTCAGGTGGTGGTGGGAAGCTTGTAGTCCTTGAGCAGTTCGCGCAGCCGGGTCTTGAGGATCTTGCCGGTGGCACCGATCGGGATCGCCTCGACAAAAACCACGTCGTCCGGAATCTGCCACTTGGCAGTCTTGCCCTCGTAGAACTTCAGCAGTTCCTCGCGCGCGACCTCGGCGTTGGGCTTCTTCACCACCGCGATGATCGGCCGCTCGTCCCACTTGGGGTGGTACACGCCGATGCAGGCGGCCATGGCGACGGCCGGGTGCGCGACGGCGATGTTCTCGATCTCGATGGAGCTGATCCACTCGCCGCCGGACTTGATCACGTCCTTGCTGCGGTCGGTGATCTGCAGGTAGCCCTCGGCGTCGATGGTGGCAACGTCGCCGGTGGGGAACCAGCCGCGGCCCTGCTCGTCGCGGATGAGCGGATCGCCGCCCTCGCCCTTGAAGTATTCCTTCACGATCCACGGGCCCTTGACCAACAGGTCGCCGTAGGCCTTGCCGTCCCAGGGCAGTTCCTTGCCGTCGCCGTCGACGATCTTCATGTCGACGCCGAAGATCGCGCGGCCCTGCTTCATGCGGATCTGCAGCTGCGCGTCGGGCGGCAGCGACAGGTGCTTGTTCTTGAGCGTGCACAGCGTGCCCAGCGGGCTCATCTCGGTCATGCCCCAGGCATGCAGCACCTCGACGTTGTAGTTCTCCTGGAACGCCGTGATCATGGCCGGCGGGCAGGCCGAACCGCCAATGACGGTGCGGTTGAGCTTGCTGAACTTCAGGCCGTTGGACTGCATGTGGCCGAGCATCATCTGCCACACGGTGGGCACGCCGGCCGCGAAGGTCACGCCCTCCGATTCGATCAGTTCGTACACCGACTTGCCATCAAGCGCCGGGCCGGGAAACACGAGCTTGCAGCCCACCAGCGCGGCCGAGTACGGAATGCCCCAGGCGTTGACGTGGAACATCGGCACCACCGGCAGCACCGAGTCGCGCGCCGACAGCCGCATGACGTCGGGCAGGGCCGCGGCGTAGGCATGCAGCATGGTCGAGCGGTGGCTGTAGAGCGCGGCCTTGGGGTTGCCCGTGGTGCCGCTCGTGTAGCACATGCTCGAGGCCGAGTTCTCGTCGAAGGTGGGCCAGTCGTAGCCGGTGGACTGCCCGCCGATCCAGCTTTCGTAGCTCACGAGGTTGGGCACGCCGCTGTCCGCCGGCAGCTTGTCGACATCACAAAGTGCAATCCATTTCCGAATCGTGGGGCACTTGGCATGCACTGCCTGCACCAGCGGCAGGAAGCTGAGGTCGAAGCACAGGATCTGGTCTTCGGCGTGGTTGGCGATCCAGGCGATCTGGTCGGGGTGCAGGCGCGGATTGATGGTGTGCAGCACGCGGCCGCTGCCGCTCACGCCGTAGTACAGCTCCAGATGCCGGTAGCCGTTCCACGCCAGGGTGGCGATGCGGTCGCTGAACAGCAATTGCTCGCCGTCCAGCGCATTGGCCACCTGCCGGGCGCGCGATGCGATACCGCCCCACGTCGTGCGGTGGATGTCGCCCTCGACCCGGCGCGAGACGATCTCGCCGTCGCCGTTGTGGCGCTCGGCGAACTCGATCAGCGACGAGATCAAAAGCGGTTGGTCTTGCATCAAACCCAGCATCTACGGACTCCTTTTTGAAATGACTTCATGAAAGCTTGCGAACAACGGATTCACGCAAGCTTCGGCCACTTCCACAATGACACAAACCCGCACTGCCGGATTGAACGGAGCGGCTCATCGGAGCCGCGCTCAAGGCACGGCCTGCACCGGTGTGATCACGGCCGCCGAGGCCGTGGCGTCGAGCCGCAGCTGCGACGGCCATGTCGCCCAGGTTGCACCAAGTTCGGGCGTGTTCGGGTCGCCCTTGCGCATGAAGGCGCCGACGCTGGCCATGACGGCGTTGGACAGGGCGAGCCGGCCCGGCTGGTTGGCCTTGCCGCCCATCACGTTGCTGAGCAGCGAGCCGCCGAAGTTGCCGAACACGAAGGGCAGGTCGAAGGCATGCGAGGCCCCGTACACGTCGTTCCACGGCGAGGGCTCCTGCGCCCAGTCGAGGCGGTAGTGCCAGATGTTCGACTGCTGCGTCTTCATCGTGTTGAGCAGGTTGTCGCGGTTGGCTTCGAACAGGCCCTTCGTGATGACGGCGGTCGCCGCGTTGTAGCCCGTGACGGGCGTGTCTACCGGAAGGTAGAACGGATCGATGATGTCGGCCACCGTGAGCGTGGACGGCGCGTCGGGGTCGAAGCCGAACATCATCGAGAAGCGCTGGGCATCGGTGACGATCCAGCCCGGCTTCGGGAAGCCGATGGTTCCCAGCAGCGAGGCGAAGAGCTTGCCCTCGTCGCGCGTGTTGCCCGCGAGCATCGGCACCTTGGCGTAGTTGCCGGCCGCAATGGCGCCGATCGGATCCACGGGCAGCACCGTGCCGTCGGGAATCGGCGCGACGCTGCCCAGGCCGTTGGCAACCGCCGTGGCCAGCATCGCCCCACCCTCCTGGGCGCGCAGGTACTCGGCAATCTGCGCCGGCGTGCGCGTGCCGATGTAGGCCTTGGCGGCGGCCGCGTCGGCGGCGGTGCCATCGGCCACGAGCAGCTTCTCGAGGATCGCCTGCCCCTGCGCGAGCGAAGCCGATGCCGGCGCCAGCGTCGGCAGCGTGCCTGGCGGCAGGTTGCTCGCGAGCGAGATGCCGCCGCTCATCTCGAAGGCCTTGTGGAACAGGCCCTTGGCCATCGGCGAGGTCATCACCGCCAGCAGGTTGGTGGCGCCGGCCGATTCGCCCGACAGCGTGACGTTGCCCGGATCGCCGCCGAAGCTCGCGACGTTGTTCTTGATGAAGCGCAGCGCCGCCATGTTGTCGAGCAGCGCGAAGTTGCCCGAGTCGTCGCCCGCGCTGCCGCCCGGGCGCAGCTGCGGCATGTTCAGGAAGCCCAGGATGCCCAGGCGGTAGCTGGCGGTGATGACCACCGCGTTGGCGGCCTTCGCGAGCCGGGCACCGTCGTAGAGCGGATCGGCCGTGTAGCCCGAGATATTGCTGCCGCCGTGCACGAACAGCAGCACCGGCAGGTTCCGCTCGTCCGTCGCGGGCCGCCAGATGTTGACGAACAGGCAGTCCTCGCTGCCGACCGGCTTGCCCAGCATGGTGCCGATGGAGGCGTCGTAGGTGTTGTTGGCGCCGGGGCTGAAGAGGCGGCCGATCTGCAGGCAGGCATTGCCGAACTTCGCGGCCGGGCGGATGCCGCTCCAAGCCTCGGGTTCCACCGGCGCACGCCAGCGCAGCGCGCCGACCGGCGGCTGCGCGAAGGGAATGCCCTTCCAGAACCAGGTGCCCGAGCTGGCGCTGTCGTCCACGCCCTCGATCTTGCCGGCGGTGGTCTGGCGCACCATGGGACCATCGGCGGCCGGTGGCGGCGCGGCCGGTGGTGGTGGCGGCGACGCAGGCGGCGCGGCCGGCAGGAACGAGAACGACGAGCCCGAGGAGCCGCCGCCGCAGGCCGCAAGGGCCAGACAGGCCGCCGCGGCCAGGGCCCGCGCCGCTGTGGTCGTTGCCGTCATGCCCTGGTTTTCTGGCCGGGCGCGTACCGCTGCTGTCAGTGCCGTATTCATTTTTTGTCTCCACACCGGGTTAATCGGAATTCCTGCCTGCGCGTCCGGTGGCCATACTCCGGCCCGCCGAACCCCTAAAAAATTCTAGGAACGCACGCCGTTTCCGCCGCTATCGCAAGCGCGCCAATTCAATGACTTCAGGAGCCTCCATGCCGCATGCCCAGCGCCGGCCGCAACGCCGGTCCGGCTGCGCGCAGCAGCCCGAGCTACGGACCAGTTCGGCCGCCTGGCTCGAAGGCGTGCTCTCGATGTTCGAGGCCGAAGGGCTCGACGTGCCTTCGCTGCTGCGCGACGCCGGTTTCGACCCCGACTCGCTGCACCGGCAGAACGCGCGCGTGCCGGTCGACGAGATCTCGGTGCTCTGGCAACTCGCGGTGGCGCGCGCCGGCAAGCCCACGCTGGGCCTCGCCCGCGACCTGGCCGCCACGCACAGCAAGCTGGGCACGGTCGGCCACGCCATGGCCTGCAGTGCAGACCTGGGCGCGGCGCTCGTGCGGCTCACGCGCTACATGGCGGTGATCTCCGACGCGACCGCTTTCTCGCTGCAGCGCGATGCGCGCGGCTGCTGGATGGTGATGGAGCACACCGGCGGCAGCCTCCCGATTCCGCGCCAGCGCGTCGAATACGCCCTGCTGACCGTCTTCATGCAGTGCCAGTGGCTCACGCGGCGCGAGCTGCAGCCGCTCGCGCTCGAATTCGTCTATCCGCCGCCGGCCGACGACCGGCTGCACCGCGAGGCCTTCGGCTGCGCCATCCGCTACAACGCGCCGGCCAACCGGCTGCTGCTGTCGGCGGCCGACATGGCGATGCCGCTGCCCACCCATCACCCGGCGCTCGGCGAGATGCAGGAGCACCTGCTGGACGACCAGCTGAACCTGCTGGGCCAGACCACCACCAGCACCCTGGTGTGCGCCGAGATCGCACGGCGGCTGCCGCAAGGCGAACCGCGCCGGCAGGACGTGGCCGCCGGCCTCGGCCTCGCGGAGCGCACGCTGCAGCGGAGGCTGCAGCAGGAGTCGGTGTCGTTCCAGTCGCTGCTCGACCGCACCCGCCGCGAACTGGCGCAGCAGTACCTGGCGGAAGACCGCCACACGCTCACCGACGTGGCCGACATGCTCGGCTTCGTCGACAGCAGCAACTTCTTCCGGGCCTGCAAGCGCTGGTTCGGGCTGCCGCCCGCCCAGTACCGGGCGCGCATCTGGGACACGCCGGCGCTGGCCCACTGAACGGGTCTTGACCTCCCGATGGCCCGCATCGCCAGGGGTCTCGCGCTCTGCCGGACAATCCGGGCATGAGCTTGCTTGCTGAAGACACGGCCGCCGCGGACCTGGGATTGCGCTGGAAACCCGGATTCCGGGCGCTGGGCCCCGCCTTTCTCACCGAGCTGCGGCCGACGCCCCTGCCCGATCCCTACTGGGTGGGCCATAGCGAGGCAGCGGCGCGCATGCTCGGCCTGCCGGCCGATTGGCGGCAATCGGACAGCACGCTGTCGGCCTTGACCGGCAACCTGCCCGTCGCCGGCACGCAACCCTTCGCCACCGTGTACAGCGGCCACCAGTTCGGCGTCTGGGCCGGCCAGCTCGGCGACGGCCGCGCCATCATGCTCGGCGAAACCGAGGGCGGCCTCGAAGTGCAGCTCAAGGGCGCAGGCCGCACCCCCTACTCGCGCGGCGCCGACGGCCGTGCCGTGCTGCGCTCCAGCATCCGCGAATTCCTCTGTAGCGAGGCCATGCACGGCCTGGGCATCCCAACCACCCGCGCCCTCTGCGTCACAGGCTCCGACGCCCGCGTGTACCGCGAAATGCCCGAAACCGCCGCCGTCGTGACCCGCGTGGCGCCCAGCTTCATCCGCTTCGGCCACTTCGAGCACTTTGCGGCCAACCAGCGCGATGCCGAACTGCGCGCGCTGACCGACTACGTCATCGACCGCTACTACCCGGCCTGCCGCACCACCGAGCGCTTCAACGGCAATGCCTACGCGGCGTTCCTGGAAGCCGTGAGCGAGCGCACCGCCGCCCTGCTCGCGCAGTGGCAGGCCGTGGGCTTCTGCCACGGCGTGATGAACACCGACAACATGAGCATCCTCGGGCTCACCATCGACTACGGGCCGTTCCAGTTCCTGGACGGCTTCGATCCGCGCCACATCTGCAACCACAGCGACACCAGCGGGCGCTACGCCTTCAACCAGCAGCCCAACGTGGCCTACTGGAACCTGTTCTGCCTCGCGCAGGCGCTGTTGCCGCTGATCGGCGACCAGGAAATCGCCGTCGCCGCGCTGGAGTCCTACAAGACGGTTTTCCCGCGCGAATTCGATGGCCGCATGCGCGCCAAGCTCGGCCTCGCGGAGCCCGCCGAAGGCGACCGCGCGCTCATCGAGGGCGTGCTGAAGCTGCTGGCCGCCGAAAAGGTCGACTACACCATCTTCTGGCGCCGCCTTTCGCAGCACCTGGCCGGCGGCAACGCCGAACCGGTGCGCGACCTGTTCCTGGACCGCGCGGGCTTCGATGCCTGGCTGCTATCCTTTTCGCAGCGGCACGCGCAGGTGCCGCGCGCCCAAGCCGCGGACCTGATGCTCAAGTCGAATCCGAAGTACGTGCTGCGGAACCACCTGGGCCAGCAAGCCATCGAAGCGGCGAGCCAGAAAGACTTCTCGGCTGTGGCAACCTTGTTGGCCCTGCTCGAAACCCCATCTGAAGAACATCCCGGCGCCGAAGCCTATGCCGGGTTCCCGCCCGACTGGGCCTCCACGATCGAAATCAGCTGCTCATCATGACCACTCCCATCGAGAAAACCGACGCCGAATGGAAGGCCCTGCTTGCCGAAAAAGGCGCCGAGCCCGCGGCCTTCGAGGTCACGCGCCACGCGGCCACCGAACGGCCCTTCACCGGCAAGTACGAGGCGCACTGGGATGACGGCACCTACCATTGCATCTGCTGCGGCGCCAAGCTGTTCGAATCGGGCACCAAGTTCGACGCGGGCTGCGGCTGGCCCAGCTTTTCCGAGGAGGCCGTGCCGGGCGCCATCAGGAACATCGTCGACCGCTCGCACGGCATGGTGCGCACCGAGAACGTCTGCGCCAATTGCGGCGCCCACCTGGGCCACGTGTTTCCCGACGGCCCCACCGAAACCGGCCTGCGCTACTGCATGAACTCGGCCTCGCTCGACTTCAAGAAAAAATGAAACTGATCCTCGACTTCTTTCCGATCCTGCTGTTCTTCGGCGCCTACAAGCTGGCCGACATCTACACCGCCACCGGCGTGCTGATGGCCGCCACCGTGCTGCAGATGGGCATCATCTACGCTCTGGACCGCAAGCTGCAGGCCATGCAGAAGGCCACGCTGGTGCTGATCCTGCTGTTCGGCACGCTCACGCTGGTGCTGCATGACGACCGCTTCATCAAGTGGAAGCCCACGGTGCTCTACGGCGCCATGGCCATTGCCCTGGCGGTGGCGCTCTGGGCGCTGAAGAAGAACTTCCTCAAGATGCTGCTGGGCTCGCAGCTCCAGCTGCCAGACCGCATCTGGGGGCGCCTGAACGTGGCGTGGATCGGCTATTGCCTCTTCATGGCGGCCATCAACGGCTACGTGGCGGCGTACTTCACCACCGAGGCATGGGTCAACTTCAAGCTCTGGGGCTACGTGTTCCCGATCGTGTTCCTGGTGGCGCAGGGCCTCTACATCTCGCCGCACCTCAAGGGCGACGACAAGCCCGCATCATGAGTGCTGCCTTGAGCCACCCCCTGCCGACCGCACGCGACCTCGAAGCGGCGCTGTGTGAAGCGCTCCGGCCCACCACGCTCGAGGTGATCGACGAGAGCGGCGCCCACGCGGGCCATGCCGGTGCCAATGCCGAGGGCCACGGCACCCATTTCCGGGTTCGCATTGCCTCCCCACTGTTCGAAGGGAAGCCCCGCGTGGCGCGCCATCGCCTTGTGTATGATGCCCTCCAAGTTTTTATCGCACAGGGTCTGCACGCCATCGCCATCGAGGTGCTCTGAGTCGTTCGATTGCCGGCACGCGCCGATACGGCCGCGGCAGCCCCGCCCCCTTTCTTCCCGCTCCTCCGCTTTTTTCCACGCGCTTTTCCTACACGCGCATTTCCCCTCCAGCCTGATATTCATTTCATGAAAAAACAACTCTTGCAGGCCGTTGCGGCCGCAGCGCTGCTCGGTGCGATTCCTCTGGCGGCCGTGGCGCAGAACGCAGCCATCGTCAACGGCAAGCCCGTGCCCAAGGCGCGCATGGACGTGCTGGCCCAGCAGCTGGCCGCGGCCGGCCGCCCGGTCACGCCGGAAATGCAGGGCCAGCTGCGCGAGGAAATCGTCGCGCGCGAAGTGTTCATGCAGGAAGCGCAGAAGCAGGGCCTGGACGCTACCGACGACTACAGGAACCAGCTCGAACTCGCCCGCCAGGCCATCCTGATCCGCGCACTGTTCGAGAACTACCGCAAGACCAGCCCGGTCTCGGACGCCGACGTGAAGGCCGAGTACGACAAGTTCGTGGCGGCCAATGGCGGCAAGGAATACAAGGCGCGCCATATCCTGGTCGAGACCGAAGACCAGGCCAAGAAGATCATGGCCGACCTGAAGAAGGGCACCAAGTTCGAGGACATCGCCAAGAAGCAGAGCAAGGACCCGGGATCGGGCGCCAACGGCGGCGATCTCGACTGGGCCAACCCCGCGAGCTTCGTGCCCGAGTTCTCCGAGGCGATGATCAAGCTCAAGAAGGGCGAGACCACGGCCGCCCCCGTCAAGACGCAGTTCGGCTATCACATCATCCGCGTCGATGACATCCGCCAGGCGCAACTGCCGAAGCTGGAAGAAGTGCAGCCGCAGATCACCCAGCAGCTGCAGCAGCAGCGCCTGCAGAAGTATCAGGAAGAGCTGCGCGCGAAGGCAAAGGTCGAGTAAGCCCCGCGGCTTTCCCGACCCATGAAAAAAGCGGCCCGCGGGCCGCTTTTTCGTTCCGGGCTTTTTCTTTCAGCCCACCCAGCGGCGCGCATTGCGCCAGATGCGCATCCAGGGGCTCAGCTCGCTCCTGTCGCCGCCGGTCCAGCTCATCTGGATGTTGCGGAACACGCGCTCGGGGTGCGGCATCACCGCGGTGAAGCGGCCGTCCGGCGTGGTCACCGAAGTCAGGCCACCGGCGCTGCCGTTCGGGTTGAACGGGTACTGCTCGGTCGGGTTGCCGTGGTTGTCCACGAAGCGCATGGCGGCAATGGCCTTGGCGGCGTCGCCGCGGTGCTTGAAGTTGGCATAGCCCTCGCCGTGCGCCACCGCGATCGGCAGTCGCGTGCCCGCCATGCCCGCGAAGAAGATGCTCGGCGATTCGAGCACCTCGACCATCGACAGGCGCGCCTCGAAGCGTTCGCTCTGGTTGGTGGTGAAGCGCGGCCAGGCCTCGGCGCCCGGAATGATGTCGGCCAGCTCGGCGAACATCTGGCAGCCGTTGCACACGCCCAAGCCGAAGGTGTCTTCGCGGCCGAAGAAGGCCTTGAACTGCTCGGCGAGCTTCGGGTTGAAGGTGATGCTGCGCGCCCAGCCGATGCCGGCGCCCAGCGTGTCGCCGTAGCTGAAGCCGCCGCAGGCCACCACGCCCTTGAAGTCGGCGAGGTCCGCCCGGCCCGCCTGCAGGTCCGTCATGTGGACGTCGAAGGCTTCGAAGCCGGCCTCGGTGAAGGCGTAGGCCATCTCGACATGCGAATTGACGCCCTGCTCGCGCAGGATCGCAACCTTGGGGCGTGATTGGAGGATCGCGGGGGCGTTGACGCCGCCGCCCTCACCCCTGCCCTCTCCCGGAGGGAGAGGGAGGAAGACGTGCATGCCGGGGTCTGAAGGCTCGCCGGCCGCGGCATGCTCTGCATCGGCGCAAGCCGGGTTGTCACGTTCGCGCGCGATCTTCCAGCTGACCGAATCCCACACTTGGTGCAGGTCCTGCAGCGTTGCGCTGAACACCGACTTGGCATCGCGCCAGACTTCGAGCTTGCCCTTGCCGGCATCCATCGTGGAGCTGGCGGGCCGCGTCTTGCCAACGAAGTGGCTGTGGGCGCTGAGGCCGTGGGCGCGCAGCACCTGCATCACGTCGTTGCGCTCTTCGGTGCGCACCTGCAGCACCATGCCGAGCTCTTCGTTGAACAGCGCCTTGAGCGTGAGCTCCTCGCGCCGCGCGCTGACCTGCTGCGCCCAGTTCTTGGCGTCGCCGGTTTCCATGCGGCTGTCGGAGATGCCGTCGCCTTCGGTCACCAGCATGTCGACGTTGAGCGCCACGCCCACGTGGCCGGCAAAGGCCATTTCGCAGGCGGTGGCGAACAGGCCGCCGTCGCTGCGGTCGTGCATGGCCAGGATCTTGCCGTCGGCGCGCAGCGCGTTCACGGCATTGACCAGCGCGACGAGCTGCGCCGGATCGTCGAGGTCGGGCACGGTGTCGCCGCTCTGGTTCAGCGTCTGCGCCAGGATGCTGCCGGCCATGCGGTGCTGGCCGCGACCCAGGTCGATCAGCACCAGCGTGGTGTCGGACTCCGTGGCGTCGAGCTGCGGCGTGAGCGTGCCGCGCACGTCGGCCAGCGTGGCGAAGGCGGTCACGATCAGGCTCACGGGCGAGGTGACCTTCCTGGCTTCGTCGCCGTCTTTCCACTGCGTGCGCATCGACAGCGAATCCTTGCCGACCGGAATCGACACGCCCAGCGCCGGGCACAGCTCCAGGCCCACGGCCTTGACGGTCTCGTACAGCGCGGCATCTTCGCCGGGCTCGCCGCAGGCCGCCATCCAGTTGGCCGAGAGCTTCACGCGCGAAAGCTCGATCGGCGCAGCCAGCAGGTTGGTGATGGCCTCGGCCACGGCCATGCGGCCCGAGGCCGGCGCGTCGAGTGCGGCCAGCGGCGTGCGCTCGCCCATGCTCATCGCCTCGCCGGCAAAGCCCTTGTAGTCGGCCAGCGTCACGGCACAGTCGGCCACCGGCACCTGCCAGGGGCCGACCATCTGGTCGCGATGGCTCAGGCCGCCCACGGTGCGGTCGCCGATGGTGATGAGGAAACGCTTGGAGGCCACAGTCGGGTGCGACAGCACGTCGATGGCGGCCTTCTGCAGGTCGACACCCGTGAGGTCGAGCGGCTTGAACGTGCGGGCGACGCTCTTCACGTCGCGGTGCATCTTGGGCGGCTTGCCGAGCAGCACGTCCATTGGCATGTCGACGGGCTGCGGCGTGTCCTCGCTGCGCGCAGTGCCTTCGTCGGCCACCAGCAGCTGGCGCTCCTCGGTCGCCACGCCCACCACCGAGAACGGGCAGCGCTCGCGCTCGCAGAAGGCTTTGAACTGTTCGAGTGATTCGGGCGCGATGGCCAGCACGTAGCGCTCCTGGCTTTCGTTGCACCAGATTTCCTTGGGCGCCATGCCCGATTCTTCGAGCGGCACGGCGCGCAGGTCGAAGCGCGCGCCGCGGCCGGCGTCGTTGGTCAGTTCGGGGAAGGCATTGCTCAGGCCGCCCGCGCCCACATCGTGGATCGCAAGGATCGGGTTGGCCGCGCCCTGCTGCCAGCAGTGGTTGATGACCTCCTGCGCACGGCGCTCGATCTCGGGGTTGCCGCGCTGCACCGAGTCGAAATCGAGTTCGGCCGCGTTGGCGCCCGTGGCCATGGAGCTGGCGGCGCTGCCGCCCATGCCGATGCGCATGCCGGGGCCGCCGAGCTGGATCAGCAGCGAGCCGGCCGGGAACTGGATCTTTTTGGTCTGCGTGGCGTCGATGCTGCCAAGGCCGCCCGCGATCATGATGGGCTTGTGATAGCCGCGCTGCACCGTGTCGACGTTGCTCGCCACGGTCTGTTCATATTCGCGGAAGTAGCCCAGCAGGTTGGGACGGCCGAATTCGTTGTTGAACGCGGCGCCGCCCAGCGGGCCCTCGGTCATGATCTGCAGCGGGCTGGCAATGTGCTCGGGCTTGCCGTAATGGCCCTCTTCCGGCCAGAGCTTCGACACCGTGAAGCCCGTCAGGCCGGCCTTGGGCTTCGAGCCGCGGCCGGTGGCGCCTTCGTCGCGGATCTCGCCGCCCGCGCCGGTCGAGGCGCCCGGGAACGGAGAAATGGCGGTCGGATGGTTGTGCGTCTCGACCTTCATCAGCACATGGCTCAGCGCGCTATCTTTTTGATAGCTTTGCGAGTCCGAAGCCGGAATGAAGCGCTCGAGCGTCGTGCCCTCCATCACCGAGGCGTTGTCGGCATAGGCGATGACGGTGTGCTGCGGGTTCTGCTTCTCGGTGTGCCGGATCATCGAGAACAGGCTCTGCGGCTGGGCCTGGCCGTCGATGGTGAAGCTGGCGTTGAAGATCTTGTGGCGGCAGTGCTCGCTGTTGGCCTGCGCGAACATCATCAGCTCGACGTCGCTCGGGTTGCGCCCGAGCCGGGTGAAGGCTTCGACCAGGTAATCGATCTCGTCTTCCGCCAGCGCCAGGCCGAAACCCGTGTTGGCCGCCACCAGCGCGGCGCGGCCGCCGCCCTGCACGTCGACCAGCGCCATCGGCTGGGCCGGCAACTCGCTGAACAGGCTGGCGGCCTGCTCCACCGTGGCCAGCACCGATTCGGTCATGCGGTCGTGCAGCGGGCCGGCCACTGCCGCCAGCAGGTCGCCCTCGAGCACGGGCGCCTTGCCGATCAGCGGGGCCTTGAGCTTCAGGTGGTACTGGATGACCCGCTCGACCCGGCGCAGCGCCAGGCCGCAGTTGTGGGCGATGTCGGTGGCCTTGGAAGCCCAGGGCGAGACGGTGCCCAGGCGCGGCGTGACGACCACCGAGGTGCCCGCCTTGGCCGGCGCCTCGAAGGGCTCGCCGTAGGCCAGGAGCGCTGCGAAGCGCTCCTGGCCGGCCGCATCGAGCGCCGCGTCGGTGACCACCAGGTGCACGAAACGGGCGCTGACGCCCTCGATGCGCGCATCGATCGCCTGCAGCTTCGGCAGCAGCTGCCGCGCGCGGAAATCGCTGAGTGCGCTGCCGCCCTCGAAAAAGGTTACGACGGGAAGGGCTTGGGATGCGGGCTGCGTCACGGTCGAATGGGCCTGGGGCCGCGTTGGGAATCAAGAAATCTGGGCGGATGGCCGCTGACTGGGGCCATCCGCGTAAGCCCTGAATTTTAGGCCATCGCCGGGCCGCCCCAAGATGGCCGTCCCCCTCGGGGGGCAGCGGGACACGAAGTGCCCCGCGTTGGGGGCAGGTTCATCTGCTGAATGGGATAATTCCGGGATGAGCATTACCTACAAAGACGCCGCAGGCATCGAAGCCATGCGCGTCGCCTGCCGCCTGGCTTCCGAGGTGCTGGACTACCTCACGCCCCTCATCAAGCCCGGCATCACCACGAACGACGTCGACCGCCTGGCCGCCGAATACATGGTCAAGCAGGGCACCACCTCGGCCACCGTGGGCTACATGGGCGCGAGCAGCGTGCCCTTTCCGAAGTCGCTCTGCACCTCGGTGAACCACGTGGTCTGCCACGGCATTCCCAATGACAAGCCCTTGAAGAAGGGCGACATCATGAACGTCGACGTGACCGTCATCAAGGACGGCTGGTTCGGCGACAACAGCCGCATGTTCATCATCGGCGATGCCTCCATTGCCGCCAAGCGCCTGTGCAGCATCACGTTCGAGGCCATGTGGCACGGCATCCTGCAGGTGCGACCCGGCGCCCACCTGGGCGACGTGGGCCATGCGATCCAGAAATTCGCCGAAGGCCAGGGCTTCTCGGTGGTGCGCGAATTCTGCGGCCACGGCGTGGGCCAGCGCTTTCACGAAGAACCGCAGGTGCTGCACTACGGCCGTCCGGGCACGCTGGAAGAACTCAAGCCCGGCATGATCTTCACCATCGAGCCGATGATCAACGCCGGCAAGCGAGAGGTGAAGGAAGACTTCAAGGGCGGCCAGTACGACGGCTGGACCATCGTCACCCGCGACCATTCGCTGTCGGCGCAATGGGAACACACGGTGCTGGTCACCGAAACGGGCTACGAGGTGCTCACGCTGTCGGAAGGCAGCCCACCCCTGCCCTCGTTCGTCACTTCCACGAAAACGTGAGCCGCGCGAGCGGCGCACGGCCCCGGACACAGCCGTGATCGAACCCGCCAAGATCGATGTCGCCACCTTGCGCGAAGCCTATCGCGCCAGGAAGCTGGCGCTGTTCGACACCCTGCGCTTTGCGCGCGCGCCCACGCGCAGCGTGCACACGGTGCTGCGGCAGCTGTCGGCCCTGGCCGACCAGACGCTGTGCGCGCTCTGGCGCGAAGCCGATTTCGGCGACGCGCTCGCGCTGGTGGCCGTGGGCGGCTTCGGCCGCGGCGAACTGTTTCCCTACTCCGATGTCGACGTGCTGCTGCTGCTGCCGCCCGAGGGCGAGGCCGGCGCGATCGATCCCGCCCGCATCGAGGCCTTCATCGGCCACTGCTGGGACGCGGGGCTCGAGATCGGCTCCAGCGTGCGCACCGTCGACGAATGCCTGGCAGAGGCCGAAAAGGACGTCACGGTCCAGACCTCGCTGCTCGAATCGCGGCTGATCACGGGCGACAAGAAGCTCTTCGTGGGCTTCCGCAGGCGCTTCGCACGCGCCATCGATCCACAGGCTTTCTTCGTGGCCAAGTCGCAGGAAATGCGCCACCGCCACCAGAAGTTCGACAACACGCCCTACGCGCTCGAACCCAATTGCAAGGAATCGCCGGGCGGCCTGCGCGACCTGCAGACCATCCTCTGGATGGCCAAGGCCGCCGGCTTCGGCAGCCGCTGGGACGACCTTGCCAAGAACGGCCTGGCCACCTCCTTCGAGGCGCAGCAGATCAAGCGCAACGAAGCGCTGCTCTCGCTGATCCGCGCGCGCCTGCACGTGATCGCCAACCGGCGCGAGGACCGCCTGGTGTTCGACCTGCAGACCGCGGTGGCCGCGAGCTTCGGCTATGAAAGCGAATCGCAGCGCAAGTCCAGCGAGGCGCTGATGCGGCGCTACTACTGGGCGGCCAAGGCGGTGTCGCAGCTCAACCAGATCCTGCTGCTGAACATCGCGGAGCGGCTGCAGCCGGTGGACGAGCAGCACACGCCGATCAACGAGCGCTTCTTCGAGCGCGCGGGCCTCATCGAGATTGCGAGCGACGACCTCTACGAGCGCGAACCGCACGCCATTCTGGAGACCTTCCTTCTCTACCAGAAGACCATCGGCGTGAAGGGCCTGTCGGCGCGCACGCTGCGCGCGCTCTACAACGCGCGCCACGTGATGGACAGCAAGTTCCGCAACGACCCGGTCAACCACCAGACCTTCATGCGCATCCTGCTGCAGCCTTACGGCATCACGCACGCGTTCCGGCTCATGAACCAGACCTCGGTGCTGGGTCGCTACCTGCGGGTGTTCCGCAGCATCGTGGGGCAGATGCAGCACGACCTGTTCCACGTGTACACGGTGGACCAGCACATCCTGATGGTGCTGCGCAACGTGCGGCGCTTCTTCATTGCCGAGCATGCGCATGAATACCCGTTCTGCTCGCAGCTCGCGGCAGGCTGGGACAAGCCGTGGATCCTCTACGTAGCGGCGCTGTTCCACGACATCGCCAAGGGACGCGGCGGCGACCATTCCACGCTCGGCGCACGCGACGTGCAGCGCTTCTGCAAGCAGCACGGCATCGCGCGCGAGGATTCCAGGCTGATCGAATTCCTGGTCGCCGAGCACCTGGTGATGAGCCAGGTCGCGCAGAAGCAGGACCTGAGCGACCCCGAGGTGATCGGCGCCTTCGCCAGGCGCGTGGGCAACGAGCGCTACCTCACGGCGCTCTACCTGCTGACGGTGGCCGACATCCGCGGCACCTCGCCGCGCGTGTGGAATGCCTGGAAGGGAAAACTGCTCGAAGACCTGTACCGCTACACGCTGCGCGCGCTCGGCGGCCGCATGCCCGACCCCGACGCCGAGGTTGAATCGCGCAAGCGCGAGGCGCTGGTGCAGCTTGCCCTGCACGCGCAGCCCTTCGAGGCCCACAAGGCCCTGTGGGCCACGCTCGACGTCGGCTACTTCATGCGCCACGAAGCCACCGAGATCGCCTGGCATGCCAAGCAGCTCTCGCGCTTCGTGCCGCCGCCCAACGTGCCGGTCGACCCCAAGGCGCCGCCGATTGTGCGGGCCCGTCTTTCGCCGGTGGGCGAAGGCCTGCAGGTGGTGGTCTACACGCCCGACCAGCCCGACCTGTTCGCGCGCATCTGCGGCTACTTCGACCAGTCCTCGTTCAGCATCCTCGATGCGAAAGTACACACCGCGACCAACGGCTACGCGCTCGACACGTTTCAGGTGGTGACCACCTTCCTGCCCGACCACTACCGCGATCTCATCAGCATGGTGGAGTCGGGCCTGGCGCAGACGCTGACCGAAGCCGGCCCCCTGCCGCCGCCCAGCGTGGGCCGCGTGTCGCGGCGCGTACGCAGCTTTCCGATCAAGCCGCGCATCAGCCTGCTGCCCGACGACAAGGCGCAGCGCTGGCTGCTCAACATCTCGGCCAGCGACCGTGCCGGGCTGCTCTACTCGGTGGCGCGCGTGCTCGCCCGGCATCACCTGAACCTGCAGCTCGCGAAGGTCACCACGCTCGGCGAGCGCGTGGAAGACACCTTCCTGATCAGCGGGCCCGAACTGCAGGGCCAGAAGACGCAGCTGGCCATCGAGACCGACCTGATGGAAGCGCTGGCCTCCTGAGGCGCGCTTGCCGCTTGTTTCATCCGCGGGCGGATCCTGCGGCATGATGGTGCCGACTCTTGATTCAACTCGAACGGCAACCCTCGACATGAGCCAGAAAACCAATCCCCTCGCGGGCCAGCCCGCACCGCTGGACCTGCTCGTCAATGTCCCGCGCCTCGTCTCCGCCTATTACGCGGGCCGCCCCGATCCCTCGGTGCCTGCGCAGCGCGTGGCCTTCGGAACTTCGGGCCACCGCGGTTCTTCCTTCGACGACGCGTTCAACGAATGGCATGTGCTGGCCATGAGCCAGGCCATTGCCGACTACCGGCGCCAGAAGGGCATCGACGGTCCGCTGTTCCTCGGCATCGACACGCATGCGCTTTCGACGCCCGCCTTCAACAGCGCGGTGGAAGTGCTGGCGGCCAACGGCGTCGAGCTGATGCTCTCGAAGGACGACGAGTACACGCCTACGCCCGCCGTCTCGCACGCCATCCTGGTCTACAACCGCGGACGCACGACGGGGCTGGCCGACGGCATCGTGATCACGCCTTCGCACAATCCGCCCGAAAGCGGCGGCTTCAAGTACAACCCGCCGAACGGCGGCCCCGCGGGCACCGACATCACCTCGGCGGTCGAAGCCGCGGCCAATGCCTTTCTTGCGGCGGATCTCAAGGGCGTGAAGCGGCTGCCGCTCGCCCAGGCGCTGCGCGCCTCGACCACGCACCGCCACGACTACCTGAACACCTATGTCGAAGACCTCGCGCAGGTGCTCGACATGGATGCCATCCGCGGCGTCGAGATCGACCTGGGTGTCGACCCGCTGGGCGGCGCGGGCGTGCGCTACTGGCCGGCCATCGCCGAGCGCTACAAGCTCGGGCGGCTCAACGTTCTGAGCCAGGAAGTCGATCCCACCTTCCGCTTCATGTCGCTCGACTGGGACGGCCGCATCCGCATGGACCCGTCGTCGCCCGATGCCATGCACCAGCTGATCGGCCTGCGGGAGCGCTTCGGCATCGCCTTCGCCTGCGACACCGACCATGACCGCCACGGCATCGTCACGCGAAGCGCGGGGCTGCTGCCGCCCAACAACTACCTGGCGGTGATGGTTGACTACCTCTTCACGCACCGGCCGCAATGGGCGGCGCATGCGGCCGTGGGCAAGACGGTGGTCAGCAGCCAGATGATCGACCGCGTGGCCGCCCGGCTGGGCCGCAGGCTGTACGAGGTGCCGGTGGGCTTCAAGTGGTTCGTCGAGGGGCTGGTGGATTCGTCGCTGGGCTTCGGCGGCGAGGAAAGCGCGGGCGCCACCTTCCTGCGGCGCGACGGTTCGGTCTGGACCACCGACAAGGACGGCATCGTGCCCGCCCTGCTCTCGGCCGAGATTGCCGCGCGCACCGGGCGCGACCCCGGCGAACGCTTTGCCGAACTGGCGCAGGCGCTGGGGCAGCCCGTGGCCAATCGCGTGGACGCGGCGGCCACCGTCGAGCAGAAGAAGAAGCTTTCGAGCCTGTCGCCGAAGCAGGTGCTGTCCACCGAGCTCGCCGGCGAGAAGATCCAGAACGTGCTGAGCCACGCGCCCGGCAACGGCGCGGCTATCGGCGGCGTGAAGGTGGTCACCGAGAACGGCTGGTTCGCCGCGCGGCCCTCGGGCACGGAGAACATCTACAAGATCTACGGCGAGAGCTTTCTCGGCGCCGAGCACCTCGGCCGCATCCTCGAGGAAGCGCAGCAGCTGGTCGACAAGGCGCTGGCGGCGGGCTGAGAAGCTTCATCGAACGTCCGGCGCTGCCATGAACACCGAACTGTCGCGTCTTGCCGCCGAGCTTGGCCTGAACGATCCCGGGCACGCATCGCTGCGCCTGGCTTTCGGCCTGGCTTGCGCAGACCGCATCGGCCATCTGCTGGAAGACCCGCGCGCCATCGAAGGCCTCGCGGTGGCGCATGCCTTTCTCGACGGCAAGGCTGACGAAGCGGCCTTGGCGGCGGCCCGCGCGGAGCTGGCGGCCGTGGCAAACGGGCACCGGGGCTCGAATTCGATCGATGGCTCGGCACATGCGGCGGTTTCCGCCACGTATGCGGTGGCCAATGCCCTGGCCGGCCGGGCCCTCGAGGCCGCGAGCTACGCAGCCTATGCGGCGGTCTATGCCTACGGCGGCTATGCGATCACGGACCCGACGGCCTTCGAGGATGAATTCGCGTGGCAGGTCCAGACTCTCGAGGCACTGGCGCAATCGCATGCATCCTCGGCCGGCCCCGCTCAGCGCGTGCCCTCTCCCAGCCGCCGCTCGAGCCACACGCTGTAGCGCGACAGCCCGAAGCACAGCGCCCAGTACACCGCCGCAATGAAGAGGTAGCCCTCGAGGTAGAACGGCCGCCAGGTCGGGTCGCCGCCGAGCGCCAGGCCCAGCGCGCCGGTCAGCTCGAACAGGCCGACCACCGTGACCAGCGAGGTGTCCTTCAGCGTGCCGACCACGCTGTTGGTCAGCGCCGGCACCACCAGCCGCAGGGCCTGCGGCAGCACGATGTCCCGCTGCACCGGCCAGCGCCCGAAGCCCAGCGCCATCGCCACTTCGGTCTGGCCGCGCGGCACGGCCTGCAGTCCGCCGCGGACGATCTCGGCCAGGTAAGCCGCCACGAACAGCGTGAGCCCCGCCAGCACGCGCACCAGCACGTCAGGCTGCCAACCCGCAGGCCACAGCAGCGGCAGCAGGAACGACGCCATGAACAGCACCGAGATCAGCGGCACGCCGCGCACCAGCTCGATGTAGCTCGCGCAGAGCGTGCGTACCACCGGCCAGTCCGAGCGGCGCCCGAGCGCGAGCAGCAGCGCGAGCGGAAAGGCCAGCGCCAGGCCCACCACCGCAAGGCCGATGGTGAGCGGCAATCCGCCCCAGCGGCTGGTCGGCACGGGGGCGAGGCCCGCCACGCCGCCGCGCATCAGCAGCACGAACAGCAGCAGCGCCGCAACCCAGAGCGGCACCAGCCACCAGCGCCAGCTGCGCGGCCAGGCGCTCAGCATGGTGACGGCCGACAGCACGGTCACGGCAATGGCCGGGCGCCATTGCTCTTCGTAGGGAAAGCGGCCGAACAGCATCGGGCGCCATTTCTCGGCCACCACGCCCCAGCAGGCGCCATGCTGCACCGCGCGGCAGGCTTCTGCGTCAGGCCGGAACACCGCGTGCACCACGCCCCATTCGATGGCGTGGAAGCCGCCCCACGCCAGCAGCGCGAGCAGCAGCACGGTGGCCAGCGCCCGCAGCGGCGAACCCCAGAGTTCGCTGCGCCACGCGATCGGGCCCTGGGCGACGTTCCTCATCGCCAGCCCCTGAGCGCGACGCGCGCGTTGTAACGGTTCATGCCGAAGGAGATCACGAGCGACAGCAGCAGGTAGACCGCCATGATGATGGCGATGCACTCGAAGGCGCGGCCGTTCGAGCCGATGGTGGTGTTGGCCACCGACACCAGCTCCGGATAGCCCACGGCCACCGCGAGCGATGAATTCTTGACGAGGCTCAGCAGCTGGTTGGTGAGCGAAGGCACGATCACCCGGAGCGCCTGCGGCAGGATCACGATGCGCAGCTGCTGCACCGGCGCGAGGCCCAGCGCCTGGCCCGCAAGCACCTGCCCCTGCGGCACCGAGAGGATGCCGGCACGCACGATCTCTGCCACGAACGCGGCCGAATAGAAGGACAGGCCCGCGACGATGGTCACGTACTCCGGGCTCAGCGCCGCGCCGCCGCTCACGCCGAAGTCGCCGCGCTCGGGCCATTCGAAATGCGTGGGCCACCAGCCGCCGCCCTCGCCCGATGCCGGCCAGGGCACGCTGAGGCCGCCCTTGCTGAGCCACACGCCCGGCAGCAGCCGTACGGGCTCGGTGGGATCGGGCAGCAGGTTGGCAATCGCAAAGGCCAGCATCAGCAGCTGCACGAGCAACGGCACGTTGCGCAGCAGTTCGACATACGCGGTGCAGATGCCGCGCAGCAGCACATGCGGCGCGAGCCGGCCGATGCCGATCAGGGTGCCGAGCACGACCGAAAAGATGGCGGCGGGCACCGAGGCGCGCACCGTGTTGACCAAGCCCGCGAGAAAGGCGCGCCAGAACGGCTGGCTGGCATCGAAGTCGAGCCAGCCCTCGCTGATGGAGAAGCCCGCGGGCTCGGCGAGAAAGTCGAAGCCCGAGCGGACGCCGCGCGAGCGCAAGACCTCGAGCGCATGGTTCACGACCCAGGCCGCGCCGGCCACGACGGCCAGCACCAGCAGCGCCTGGACGATCCAGGCCAGCCAGGCGCCGCGGCGCGCGGCTCCACTGCTCATCGAACGGGTGGTGCGTAGATCAGGCCGCCCTTGCTCCAGAGGTTGTTCGAGCCGCGCGGCAGCTTCAGGACCGACTTGGGGCCCACGTTGCGCTCGAACATCTCGCCGTAGTTGCCCACGGCCTTGATGGCGCGGAACGACCAGTCCTTGTCCAGGCCCAGCAGCTTGCCCAGGTCTTCGCCGGTGCCGACCAGGCGCTGCTGCGCCGGGTCCTTGCTGCTGGCCTTGAGCTCGTCGGCATTGGCCTGCGTGACGCCGAATTCCTCGGCCTCGATGAGCGCGTTGGGCACCCATTTGGCAATGGCAAACCACTCGTCGTCGCCGCGACGCACCAGTGGCGCGAGCGGCTCCTTGGAAATGAGTTCGGGCAGGATCAGGTAGTCGTCGGGGTTCGGCGCCTCCTTGTTGCGCAGGCCCGCGAGCGCCGAGGCATCGGTGGTGAAGGCCTGGCACCGGCCCGAGAAGAAGGCCTTGAACGAGGCCTCGAAGCTCTCGAACACCACCGTCTTGACCGGGATATTCTGCGCGCGGAAGTAGTCGGAAACGTTCTTCTCGTTGGTGGTGCCCGACTGCGTGCAGATGGTTGCGTTCTTGAGCTGCTTGGCGCTGGTCACCTTGAGTTTTTTCGGCACCAGGAAGCCCTGGCCGTCGTAGTAGGTGATGGTGGTGAAGTTGAAGCCCAGCGACGCATCGCGCGTGAGCGTCCAGGTGGTGTTGCGCGCGAGGATGTCGATCTCGCCGGCCTGCAGGGCCGAGAAGCGCTGCTGCGAATTGAGCGGCACGAAGTCGACCTTCTTCGGATCGCCCAGCACGGCCGCCGCAATGGCGCGGCAGGTGTCGACGTCCAGGCCCGACCAGTTGCCCTGCGTGTCGGGCGCGGAAAAGCCGGCCACGCCATTGGTCACGCCGCACTTGACGGTGCCGCGCTGCTTGACGGCATCGAGGGTCTTGCCGGCAAGGGCCGGGGCGGCGACGGCGAAAGCGGCAACGGCTGCGGCAAGCGCCAGCACGGGACGGAATCGGTTCTTCATTCGTGTGTTCTCCTCAACAACAAGCAAAAGGCAGTGTACGGGGCCGCGCGCCGCCCTGCCAAGGAACCAGCAGTTGAATGCATATGCCGGGCGCAGCGGCTGCGTCGGGTTTTTCTAGCCCGCCGCATTCACTAACATACGGGCCTCCAACAACTTCACCAGGAATCTGCACATGACCAAATCCGATGACACCGGCAAGCTCGTTCTGCGCGTCGCGCTCGGTATCCTCATCCTGCTGCACGGCATTGCGAAGGTCGGCAAAGGCGTCGACGGCATCGGCGGCATGCTGGCATCCCACGGCTTGCCCGCGGCCATGGCCTACCTGGTCTATGTTGGCGAGATCCTTGCGCCGGTGCTGCTGATCGTGGGCCTGTTCACCCGTCCGGCCGCGCTGATCGTTGCCCTCAACATGCTGGTGGCCATCTGGCTCGTGCACATGAAGGACCTGGGCGCACTCAATGGCCAGGGTGGCTGGGCGCTGGAACTGCAGGGCATGTTCCTGTTCTCGGCGATTGCCATCGCGCTCTTCGGCGGCGGCCGGTTCGGCCTGGGCGGCAAGTACAACTGAAGAAAGATAAAAGAAAGCAAGCGGCCGGTGATGTACCGGCCGTTCTTTCATCAATCGTCGTCGTTGGCGTCCAGCCCTGGAAACAGGACGTCGGTATAGCCGAAGCGCGAGAAGTCGCGCACCCGCATCGGATAGAGCTTGCCCAGCAGGTGGTCGACTTCATGCTGCACCACGCGTGCATGAAAGCCGCTCGCGACGCGGTCGATCGGATCGCCGTAGGGATCGAAGCCGGTATAGCGGACATTGGCGAAGCGCGGCACCACGCCGCGCAGGCCCGGCACCGAGAGGCAGCCTTCCCAGCCCTCTTCCTCCTCGTCGCCGACCGGCGTGATGACCGGATTCAGCAGCACGGTGCGGGGCACGGGCGGCGCGTCGGGGTAGCGGGGATTGGCGACATCGGTGCCGAAGATCACGAGCTGCTGGTCGACACCGATCTGCGGTGCAGCCAGGCCGGCGCCGTTGACGGCCAGCATGGTCTCGAACATGTCGCGCACCAACAGGTGCAGCTCGTCGGTGTCGAAGGCAGCCACCGGCTGCGCAATGCGCAGCAGCCGGGGGTCGCCCATCTTGAGGATTTCGCGGATGGCCATAGCGGGGATTATCGCGAGCGGCCCCGCCACGCTGTCACGGAGGGGTTTGGCTTGGCGTCTTGGAATCCGGCGACGACCACAGCCGCGACGCGCCGCGCGGCGGATCCGACCGGTATTGCGGCAGCGGCGACACGCCGGCACTGCCCGATGGCCGTCCACCGCCGCCCCAGCCGGGACGAGAAGGCACAGGCACCGGCACGGGTACCGGGCGCACCGCCGGGTAGCCAGGACGCCCGTAGTAGGGCCTGCCGCCGTAGTAGGGCCGGTCGTAGTAGCGGCGTCCGCCTTCGTAGTAGCCGCCGCCCTGGATATAGACCGGCGCCGGGTTCACGACCACCGGGTCCGAGTAGTACGGCTGCGAATAGCCCCCGCTGTAGTAGGGGTCGCCAGGAACGGCCACGCAGCCGCCGAGCAGCGCGAAGCCGCCGACGGCGACACAGATACCGAGAACACGAATTTTCTGCATGAGGGACTCCTTGTCAGCCTTCCGTTTTCAACGCCAGCTTGTAGGCCCTGTTGACTGCGCTGGTGTGAAGTCGCGTAACCGCCGGTAAGAACAGCGCCTTCAAACCTTCAACCAGGCCCGCCGCTGGCGAGCAGCTCCAGCATACGCGCCTCGTCGATCACGTCCACGCCGATCTCGCGCGCCTTATCGAGCTTGCTGCCGGCTTCCTCGCCGGCCACCAGGTAGCTGGTCTTCTTGCTGACGGAGCCCGCTACCTTGGCACCGGCTGCTTCCAGTTTGTCCTTCGCTTCGTCCCGGTTCAGCGTAGGAAGGGTACCGGTGATCACGAAGGTCAGCCCCGCCAGTGGCTTGGGCGCCCGGGCGGCGGGTTCGCCCTCTTCCCAGGTCAGCCCGCATGCGCGCAGCTGCTCAACCACTTCGCGGTTGTGCGGCTGATCGAAGAAGGTACGCAGGCTCTGCGCAACGACCGGCCCGACGTCGTTGACCTCGAGCAGCTCCTCCTCGGTCGCATCCATGATCGCGTCGAGCTTGCCGAAGTGCTTGGCGAGGTCCTTGGCCGTGCTCTCGCCCACGTGCCGGATGCCGAGCCCGAACAGGAAGCGCGGCAGCGTGGTCTTCTTCGAGGCCTCGAGCGCATCGACGAGATTCCTGGCCGACTTGTCGGCCATGCGGTCCAGGCCCGCCAGGGTGGTGAACCCGAGCCTGTAGAGGTCGGGCAAGGTGCGGATCAGGTTGGCATCGACCAATTGCTCGACCAGCTTGTCGCCGAGCCCGTCGATGTCGACCGCGCGCCGCGCTGCAAAGTGCAGGATGGCCTCCTTGCGCTGGGCGGCGCAGAACAGGCCGCCGGTGCAGCGGTAGTCGACTTCGCCCTCTTCGCGCAACGCCTCCGATCCGCACACCGGGCATTGGTGCGGCATGGTGAACAGCGGACCCCGCTCGCTGTCGGGCTTGACGAGGCTTTCGGGCACCACGCCGACCACTTCGGGGATCACGTCGCCGGCACGCCGCACAATGACCTTGTCGCCCACGCGCACGTCCTTGCGGCGCGCCTCGTCCTCGTTGTGCAGCGTGGCGTTGGTCACGGTCACGCCGCCCACGAACACCGGCGCGAGCTTGGCCACCGGCGTGAGCTTGCCGGTGCGCCCGACCTGCACCTCGATGCCGAGCACCTCGGTGATCTGCTCCTGCGCCGGATACTTGTGCGCCACGGCCCAGCGCGGCTCGCGCGAGACGAAGCCCAGCCGCCGCTGCAGCTCGATGCTGTCGACCTTGTAGACCACGCCGTCGATGTCGTAGGGCAAGGCATCGCGCTGGCGCCCGATGTTCTCGTGGAAGGCAATCAGTTCAATGGCGCCGGTCGCACGCGCAGTCTGCTTGGCCACCGGGAATCCCCAGGCATCGAACTGCTGCAGCCAGTCGAACTGGGTCGGAAAATCCGGCCCGCCCTCGCTGGCCGGCGTGACCTCGCCGAGGCCGTAGGCAAAAAAGCTCAGCGGCCGCGCCGCCGCAATGGCCGGGTCGAGCTGGCGCACCGCGCCGGCCGCGGCATTGCGCGGGTTGACGAAGACCTTCTCGTTCTTCTGCCCGGCCGCGATCTTCTCGCGCTGGCGCTCGTTGAGTGCCTCGAAGTCGGCGCGCTTCATGTAGATCTCGCCGCGCACCTCGACCACGGGCGGCGCCTTGCCGTTGAGCCGCAGCGGAATCTCGCGCACCGTGCGGATGTTCTGCGTGACTTCCTCGCCGATCTCGCCGTCGCCGCGCGTCGCGGCCTGCACCAGCACGCCGTTCTCGTAGCGCAGGTTCATGGCCAGGCCGTCGAACTTGAGTTCGCAGACGTACGCGACCTGCGGTCCGTCCTCGGCCAGGCCCAGTTCCTTGCGCACGCGGGCATCGAAGGCGCTGGCGCCGCCGGGCGAGATGTCGGTCTCGGTGCGGATCGACAGCATCGGCACCTTGTGGCGCACCTTCACGAAGCCTTCGAGCACCTTGCCGCCGACGCGCTGCGTCGGCGAATCGGGCGTGCGCAGTTCGGGGTATTCGGCTTCCAGTGCCTGCAGCCGCTGGAACAGCCGGTCGTACTCGGCGTCGGGCAACTCGGGTGCGTCGAGCACGTAGTAGAGATGGGCGTGCTTGTGGAGCTGTTCGCTCAGTGCGGCGGCTTCGCGTGCCGCTTCGTCGCGCGTGGTCATGGGTGTCTCCCGAACGATCGGATCAGCTGAAAAGGCGGCGGGCCAAGGGCGAGCCGGCGGCCAGGTCGCGCGACTCGAGCGTGTCGTAGAGCTGCTCGAGGTCGGCACCGATCACGTCCATGGTTTCTTCGCGCAGCAGTTGCCCGTCGCTGTCGGTGACCACGCCGTCCATCTCGCGCGCCAGCGTGGCGGCGGCTTCGCGCATGCGGCGGAACGGCTGCTCGGCGCGGTCGACCTGCGGCACGTCCAGGCTCAGGCTGAGTTCGCGGATGGCCGATTGCGCCGGATCGTCGGCCAGCGCGGCCTGCGTGTCGAACGAAAGCCCGAGGATCGGCGGCAGCCCGGCCTCGCTGGTCGGCAGCACCATGCGCCCCGGAATGATGCCCGCCACAAAGCCCAGCCGCGCCGCGTTCTGCTGCACGTAGCCGGGACTCCAGGCAGCGTGCAGCGCGCGCAGCACGAAGCCCAGCTGCGCGTCGTGCGCACTGGCGAACTGGTCGAGCTCGCGGGCGCGCGCCACCTCGTCGAGCATTTCAGGGAATTCAAGCGCGCCATTGACGGCATCGGCAAAGGCCTGCGCCTTGACCACGAATTCGGAATACTCGATCTCGTTGAGCGCCCCGGTGCGGTTGGCCAGCTGCACGCCCACCTGGAAGGCGCTGTAGCGCTGGCCCGGCACGGGCGGCTCCCACTGGCCGGTGTGTTCGTTGAGGCCCTCGATGGCCACGGGCTTGCTGCCGGCGCGGCGCGTGGGCGGCATGGCGGCAATGGCGGCGTCGCCCGATGCGAGCCCGTCCAGCGACACCGGCGCAATCACGTCGATGAGCGGATCGAGCCCGCCGCGCCGCTCGGCTGTCGGCACCGGGTTCCCACTGGGCGCGGGCAGGTCCGGGTCGAACAGGGGCTCGTGGCGTTCGTGGCCCGGCGTCGCGTGCGGATCGATGTGCAGCATCGGCTCCACGCCGTCGGACGGGGACGATGGCCGATGGCCCGCTTCGGACAGGTCGCGCTCAGCGGCGTCGGGCTGGCGCGGCGCATTGCGGCGCGAGGTCAGGGTGTTGTAGGCAACGACGGCCGCGAGGACGAGGCCGCCGAGGATGGCCAGGGCGAGAGTGAGATTGCTCATGCGCTGCCCGGTTCAAGCAGCTTCGACCATGGAGGCGGCCGCTTCCATGTCGACCGCGACGATCCGCGAGACGCCCTGCTCCTGCATGGTGACGCCGATCAGCTGCTCGGCCATTTCCATGGCGATCTTGTTGTGGCTGATGAAGAGGAACTGGGTTTCGCGGCTCATGGCGGTCACGAGTTTGGCATAGCGTTCGGTGTTCGCGTCGTCCAGCGGCGCGTCCACTTCGTCGAGCAGGCAGAAGGGCGCCGGGTTGAGCTGGAAGATCGCGAACACCAGCGCAATGGCCGTGAGCGCCTTCTCGCCGCCCGAGAGCAGGTGGATGGTCTGGTTCTTCTTGCCGGGCGGCTGCGCCAGCACCTGCACGCCGGCATCGAGGATTTCGTCGCCGGTCATCACGAGCCGTGCATTGCCGCCGCCGAACAGTTCGGGGAACATGCGGCTGAAGTGCTCGTTGACGATCTTGAAGGTGCCGCCCAGCAGGTCGCGCGTCTCGGCGTCGATCTTGCGGATGGCGTCTTCCAGCGTGCCGATGGCCTCGTTCAGGTCGGCGGACTGCGCATCGAGGAAGGTCTTGCGCTCGCTGGCCACGGCGAGTTCGTCGAGTGCGGCCAGGTTGACCGCGCCCAGCGCGACCACTTCGCGGTTCAGGCGATCGATCTCGCCTTGCAGGCCCGCGAGGCGGACCTTGTCGGCGTCGATCGACTGGGCAACGGCTTCGAGGTCGGCGCCGGCGTCGTCCAGCAGCTGCTGGTATTGCTCGACGCCCAGCCGTGCGGCCTGCTCCTTGAGCTGGAATTCGGTGATGCGCTGGCGCAGCGGATCGAGTTCGCGCTCGAGCTGCAGCCGGCGTTCGTCGCTGGCGCGCAGCTTCAGCGTGAGGTCGTCGTACTGGCTGCGCGCCGCACCCAGCGCGGCTTCGCGCTCGAGCTTGAGCGCCAGCGCGTCCTGCAGGCCGGCCTGGGCCGCCGCGTCGGAGAGGCGGCCGAGTTCGGCGCGGGCGCGCTCGTCTTCGTCGGTGAGCGACAGCACCTGCTGCGATGCGGTTTCGATCGCGCGGTTCAGCTCGCCACGACGGGCTTCGAGCGTGCGCTGCGAGAAGGTGGCCTCCTGCGCCTGCCGCTCCAGGCTGCGGTGCTGCTCGCGGCTCGCGGCCAGCGCGCGGCCGGCGTCGATCACGCGTTCGTCGAGCTGCGCGTGGCGCTCCTGGCTGTCGGCCAGCTGCATGTCGAGTTCTTCGAAGCGGCCTTCGGCGGCCATGCGCTTTTCCTGCAGTTCCTCGAGCTGCGCGTCGACCTCGGCCAGGTCGGTGGCCAACTGCTCGCTGCGCGCACGCGTCTGCTCGGCGAGCTGCGTCATGCGCAGCGTCTCGACCTGCAGTTCATGCGCACGCGATTGCGTCTCCGCGGCTTCGCGGCGCGCCGTGACAAGGCGCTGCGCAGCATCGGCGTAGGCGGCTTCGGCGCGGACCAGCGCGGTGCGCGCCTCTTCGCTGATGAGCGTCTGGGCGCGCAGCTGGCGCTCGAGGTTTTCCATTTCCTGCTGGCGCGCCAGCAGGCCGGCCTGCTCAGAATCGGGGGCGTAGAAATTCACGCTGTGCGAGAACACGGCGTGGCCGCTCTGCACATAGATGACTTCGCCCGGCTGCAGCGTTGCGCGCTGCGCGAGGGCCTCCTCGAAACTCTGCGCGGTGTAGCAGCCGTGCAGCCAGTCGGTCAGCAAGGCCTGCAGGCCCGCATCGTTCAGGCGCAGCAGGCTCGACAGGCGCGGCAGCGCGGCAGCGCCTTGCGGCACGCCGGCCGCGGGCGGGCTGTAGAACGCGAGCTTGGCGGGCGGCGCATCGTTGCCGAAGGCGCGCACCATGTCGAGCCGGCTGACCTCGAGCGCGCCCAGGCGCTCGCGCAGCGCCGCTTCGAGCGCGTTTTCCCAGCCCTGCTCGATGTGGATGCGGCTCCACAGCCCCTGCATGCCTTCGAGCCCGTGCTTGGCGAGCCAGGGCGCCAGCTTGCCGTCGGTCTTGACCTTTTCCTGCAGCGCACGCAGCGCTTCAAGCCGCGCCGAGAGCTCGGCATGGCGCGCGCCTTCGGTGTTGACGGCCTGCTGCTTCGCGCGGCGGTCGTCGTCCAGCTGCGGCACCGATTCCTGCAGCTCGTGCAGGCGGGCGTCGGCCTCGCTCGCGGTTTCCTGCGCGGCCGCGTGCTCTTCCTGCAGGGCTTGCAGGCGCGCTTCGTCAGGCGCGGCCAGCGCGTTCTGGTCGGCGCGCAGGCGTTCGCTGCGCTGCGTGAGCTGCCGGCTCTGCTCTTCGATGTTGCGCTGGTCGGCGGCCAGCACCTGGATCTGCTGCTGCACCTGCGAGACGGTGCTGCGCTGGGCGTTGGCCTCGTCCTGGGCGCGCTGCACGGCTTCCTCGAGCTCGGGCATGCGCGCGTCGTGTTCCTCGAGCTGCGCGGCCAGCAGCACGGCCTGCTCCTCGGCGTCGACGCCCTGGCCGGCCAGGGTTTCGATCTCTGCCTCGGCCTCTTCGCGGCGGCGGCCCCACTGGCCCATCTGCTCGCGCAATTGGACCAGTCGCTGCTCCACGCGCTGGCGGCCTTCGACCACGAAGCGGATCTCGCCTTCGAGGCGGCCCACTTCGGCACTGGCTTCATAGAGCTTGCCCTGGGCCTGGTTGACCTGGTCGCCGGCCGCGTAGTGGGCCTGGCGCACGGTTTCGAGTTCGGATTCGATGCGGCGCAGGTCGGCGGTGCGCGACTCGAGGTCGTTGATCGCCTTTTCCGAGTCGGCCTTGATTTTGGCCTGGTCGGCGTCGCTTTCGCTGCGCTTGAGGAACCACAGCTGGTGCTGCTTCCTGGTGGCGTCGCCCTGCAGCGTGTTGTAGCGCGCGGCCACCTCGGCCTGCTTCTCGAGTTTTTCGAGGTTGGCGTTGAGCTCGCGCAGGATGTCTTCCACGCGCGTGAGGTTCTCGCGCGTGTCGCCCAGGCGGCTCTCGGTTTCGCGCCGGCGCTCCTTGTACTTGGAGACGCCCGCCGCCTCTTCGAGGAACAGGCGCAATTCCTCGGGCTTGGATTCGATGATCCGGCTGATCGTGCCCTGGCCGATGATGGCGTAGGCGCGCGGGCCGAGGCCGGTGCCCAGGAACACGTCCTGCACGTCGCGGCGGCGCACCGGCTGGTTGTTGATGTAGTAGCTGCTGGTGCCGTCGCGCGTGAGTACGCGCCGCACGGCGATCTCGCCGAACTGGTTCCACTGGCCGCCCGCGCGGTGGTCGGCGTTGTCGAACACCAGTTCCACGCTCGAACGGCTGGCCTGCTTGCGCGTGGTCGTGCCGTTGAAGATCACGTCCTGCATCGACTCGCCGCGCAGCTCCGACGCGCGCGACTCGCCCAGCACCCAGCGCACCGCATCCATGATGTTCGACTTGCCGCAACCATTGGGCCCGACCACGCCGACCAGTTGGCCCGGCAGCAGGAAGTTGGTGGGTTCGGCGAACGACTTGAAGCCCGAAAGCTTGATGGAATTGAGACGCACGACTTGTCGGCCTGCCTTGGCATGACGCCAAGGTATTGATTTGTAAGGAAAATTGCACGGACCTGCCGTTCGAGACAGGCCGCCGCCCCAGCCGTGGATGATAACGTCAGGGCATGAGCGATTCCCTGGTTTCATCCCCCCTTGCCGTGCGCCGCGCTTACGTGCTGGCCGGTGCGGCCGCCCTGCTGGGCCTCGGCGGCTGCGCGGCCGTGCGTTCCACCGACCGCGCCGAACCCTATACCAACCAGGAATGGTTGCAGTCCAGCGCCAACCGCATTGCCAACCTCTCCCTGCGCGACAACCTGCAATCGATCCGGCGCGTGCAGACCACGCTCTACCGGCGCAACCCACGCGAATGGCGCAAGTCGGCCACCAGCATCGAGGCGGCCGCCCAGCGCGCCTGGGATGCGGTGCTGACCGGGCCCGCCCTGCCCGAGCTGCGCGGCGCCACCGGCATCGATGCCATCCGCATGGCCTTCGATACCGGGCCGCAGGGCTACCAGGGGGACCGGGTGGCCGCGCTGGTCGTCGGCTGGGCCACGATGCTCAAGCAGGCCAACGGCGACACCTGGGACCAGACCATGCTCGACGGCGTCAACGCCGAGAACAGCTTCCGGGCCGCTCGCAACTTCGAGATATCGCTCTGGCTGATTGCCTCCAAGACGGGCCCCGACGGCCAGCCCCTGCTGCTGGCCACCGAGATCAGCGAGCGCGGGCGCAACCTCGTGGCCGACCGCGAACTGTCCAAGGTGGTGGCGCGGCTCGACCTGCTGGCCGCCCAGGCCGACGAAAAATACCGGCGCGCGGCGCTCGATTTCGGCCAGAACTGGGTCATGGGCGTCGTGATGCCCTTCATCACGCTCGTGCCCAGGTAGGGCGTCGGCCTTCGGAAATATATTTCCCAAATTGCCGTTTGCGGTAATATGTTTCCGTGAACAAGCAGGAACTCATCGCCACCCTGACGGCCCGGCGCGAGGCCGCCGGCCTCAACAACGCAGAAATTGCACTGCGCTCCGGCCTGACCGAGAGATCGGTGCGCAATGCGCTGAGCCTGAAGGGAAATCCGCAGATGTCCTCGCTGCTGGCGCTGGTGGATGCGCTGGGCCTCGAACTGCAGCTCGCACCCAAGGGCTTCGGCGCACGCGCGGACACCGATCCCGGCTATCGCCCGGTGCCCACGCGCATCGGCAATGCCGTCGGCGCTGCGGCTGCGCCGACGGCTTCGGCTTCCGGGTCCCGTTCGAAGAAGCGTTCGCCATGAACGTCAAGATCCTCGAGATCTCGCTCGGTGCGCGCCGCTTCGGCAAGCTGTTCCAGTACGCCGACCTCTGCCGCTTCGTGGCAGAGCCCGAACTGGTGGCCGCGCCGCCGCCCGAGGTGCTTTCGCTTTCGATGGTGGCCAGCGATCCCTCGGCGCAGGCCGCCCTGTGGAGCGACGTCAAGAACCCGCTCTTCAACGCACAGGGCGGGCAGCTGCCGCGCTTCTTCCAGAACCTGTTGCCCGAAGGCGTCCTGCGCAGCCACATCGCGCAGTTGCGGGGCTGCCGCGAGAACGATCACTTCGAGCTGCTTGCGGCTTGCGGCGGCGACCTGCCCGGCGCGGTGAGCGCCCGGCCGGTTTCGGTCGACCGCGGCACCTTGCAGCGGCTCATCACGCAGGACCAGGACGCGCTCGAGATGTCCGTAGTCGAGCTGCCCATGCCGCAGGGCATCTCGGTGTCGGGCGTGCAGCCCAAGCTCGGCCTGCGCCGGCAGGGCGGGCGCTACGTGGCCCGCACCCGCGCCGGCGCGAGCACGCGCGTGATCGCCAAGCTGCCGGTGGCCGGGCGCCCCCACATGCCGCAGCTGGAAATGCTCTCGCTCCAGCTGGCGGGCGCGGCCGGCGTCGAGGTCTGCCATGCCGAACTCGCGCCGCTCTCGGCCATCGCCGCCGAGCACAGCTACGCGCTGCCCGACGAGCCCGACTTCCTTGCCGTGACGCGCTTCGACCGCGAAGGCGCGCGCCGCATCCATTTCGAAGATTTCGCGCAGGTGCTCGCGGTCGACCCGATGCACAAGTACAGCGCCAGCTATCTCGACATGGCGCTGGCGATGCGCGCCTTTCCATCCCTCGGCGAGGAAGCGGTGCTCGAACTCGTGCGGCGCCTCGCGGTGAACGATCTGCTCGGCAACCCCGACGCGCATCTGAAGAACTTCGGCGTGCTCTACCCCGACGGCATCGCGCCGCGGCTGGCGCCGGCCTACGACATCGTGGCCTATGCCGCGCTCCAGGGCGTCGACGGCCATGCGCTGCCTCTCCTGCCGGCGGCGCCGGGTGAGGCCGCCCCCAGGCGCAGCGCCCTGTTCACGCCTGCCAACGTGCGTGCCTTCTGCTTCTCGGCGGGAGTGCACGAACCGCTGGTGCGGCGCGCCGTTGCCGACACGGCACGGCTCGCTCGCAGCCGCTGGCCCGCGATGATCGAGGCATCAGCGCTGCCGGCCGCGTGGAAAAAACGGCTGCAGCAGCGCTTGCAGGCACATCCCTTGCTGCAGGGCATGGCCAGGCGCGGCAAATGAAAAAAATGAAAACGCGCCCCCTAGAATGATCCGGCCCTTCACTCCTCCACCCATTCGAGGCAGCAGCAACTCATGAGCTCCATCAATTTCATCGGCGGCGAAAAAGGCGGTGTCGGCAAGTCGGTCACGGCGCGCGTGCTGGCGCAGTACTTCATCGACCACAGCAAGCCCTTCACGGGCTTCGACACCGACCGCTCGCACAGCTCGTTCACGCGCTTCTACGAAGGCTTTGCCTCGCCCATCGTGGTCGACAGCTTCGAGGGCCTGGACACCGTGGTGAACGGCTTCGAGACCAACCCGCAGCAAAGCGTCATCGTCGACTTGGCGGCCCAGACGCTCGCGCCGCTGTCGCGCTGGATCAAGGAATCGGACCTGTTCGACGTGTTCGACGAGTTGGGCGTGGCCGTCAACTTCTGGCACGTGCTGGACGACGGCAAGGACTCCACCGACCTGCTCGGCACGCTGATCGACACCTTCGGCAACCGGCCCAACTACATCGTGGTGCAGAACTACGGCCGCGGCAGCGACTTCGGCATGCTGCTGGCCTCGCAGTCGCTCTCCAAGGCCACCGCGAACGGCGCCCGCGTGATCACGCTGCCGCGCCTGCACGAGGCGAGCATGCGCAAGATCGATGCGCAGAACACCAGTTTCTGGAAGGCCGTGAACGACCGCGAAGGGCCGCATGCGCTCGGCCTGCTGGAGCGCCAGCGCGTGAAGTCCTGGCTGGCGACCGCCTACGCGGCCTTCGACACCCTGCCGCTCTAGCTAGCGCGCCGCGGGCCGGCGAAGCAGCAGCACGAGCAGCAGGACCGCCAGCACCACGAAGGCAATGAACGACCAGTTCGCCAGCGTCAGGCCGAACAGCGACCAGTCGACCTTCGAGCAGTCGCCGCCGCCGCGGAAGATCATCGGCAGAGCCCGCTTGAGCGGAAAGGTCTCGATCATTCCGTACAGGTCGCGCCCGCAGGTCACGACCTCGGGCGGGTTCCACTGGAGCCAGCTTTGCGACGCCGCCGTGTAGGCGCCGCCAACGGCCGACACCAGCGCCAACACGCCACCCGTCGCCTGCAGGCCGCGGCTCCTGAACATGCCGGCCAGCCCCGTGAAGAGCGCCACCAGCACCAGCGCGTAGCGCTGCACGATGCACATGGGGCAAGGCTCGAGGCCGACCACGTGCTGCAGGTAGAGCCCGAAGGCCAGCATCAGGACGCAGGCCAGGCAGACCAGCCCATACGCGCGGCGCGGCGCGCCGAAGTACCAATCGATCAAGGGGAAACCCAATCTTCTTCTACGAACACCCGGGCCTTGCGCGGGGTGGCGACGACGGTGTCGCCCTCTTGCAAGCCCAGTTCCCGGAACTGTTGCGCAGGGAGTTGCGCTTCGATGATGGTTCCGGAGCCCGGATTATCTGGATTCGTTTCGGTGGGCTCAAGTTCCAGCCGCGCGATCGGGCCGACCACGATGGCGCGCGACAGGGTGGCCACGATGCCGGTGGCGCCGGCGGTGTAGCGCTCCACGGTAAGGTCGTGCGGACGCACATAGGCCATGGCCTTGGCGTCGCGCGCGCCGCTGTGTTCGGGCGAATCGAGGCGCATGCCGTCGAGTTGCACCGCGCCGTTGTCGGCGCGGCCATGGAACAGGTTCACGTCGCCCAGGAAGCCATAGACGAAGGGGCTCGCGGGCTGGTCCCACACCTCCTGCGGCGAGCCGACCTGCTCGATGCGGCCCTTGTTGATGACCACCACGCGGTCGGCCACCTCGAGCGCTTCTTCCTGGTCGTGCGTGACGAAGATGGAAGTGACGTGCAGTTCGTCGTGCAGCCGGCGCAGCCAGCGGCGCAGTTCCTTGCGCACCTTGGCATCGAGCGCGCCGAAGGGTTCGTCGAGCAGCAGCACCTTGGGCTCCACCGCCAGCGCGCGCGCCAGTGCGATGCGCTGCCGCTGGCCGCCCGAAAGCTGCGAAGGATAGCGGTCGGCCAGCCAGTCGAGCTGCACCAGCTTGAGCAGGTCGGTCACCTTCTGCCTGATCTGCGCGTCGCTCGGGCGCTCCTTGCGCGGCTTCACGCGTAGGCCGAAGGCGACGTTCTCGAACACCGTCATGTGGCGAAACAGCGCGTAGTGCTGGAACACGAAGCCCACCTGCCGCTCGCGCACGTGCACGTCGGTGGTGTCCTCGCCCGAAAAGAGAATGCTGCCGGTGTCGGCCGTCTCCAGCCCCGCGATGATGCGCAGCAGCGTGGTCTTGCCGCAGCCCGAGGGGCCGAGCAGCGCGACGAGTTCGCCCGACTCGACGTCGAGGTTCACGTTGTTCAGGGCCCGGAAGTCGCCGAACTGCTTGCTGATGTTGCGGATTTCGATGCTCATGGTCTTCTGTTCTTTCTCTCTCAGGCCGCCGTGGTTTCCGGCGGGCGCTCGGGCGGCAGCTCGGCAATGGCCTTCATTTCGCGCTCATGACGCCACTCGATGACCGACTTGATCACCAGCGTGACCAGCGCCAGGATGGCGAGCAGCGAGGCCACGGCAAAGGCCGCCACCGACTGGTATTCGTTGTAGAGCACTTCCACATGCAGCGGCATGGTGTTGGTCTGGCCGCGGATGTGGCCCGACACCACCGACACCGCGCCGAACTCGCCCATGGCGCGTGCGTTGCAGAGAATCACACCGTACAGCAGGCCCCACTTGATGTTGGGCAGGGTCACGCGCCAGAAGGTCTGCCAGCCGGTCGCGCCAAGCACGATGGCAGCCTGCTCCTCGTCGGTGCCCTGTGCCTGCATCAGCGGCACGAGCTCGCGCGCGATGAACGGGAAGGTCACGAACACGGTCGCCAGCACGATGCCCGGTACCGCGAAGATGATCTTGATGTCGTGCTCGGCCAGCCACGGGCCGAACCAGCCCTGCGCGCCGAACACCAGCACGTAGATCAGGCCCGCCACCACCGGCGACACCGCAAAAGGCAGATCCACCAGCGTGGTCAGGAAGGCCTTGCCGCGGAACTCGAACTTGGCGATGGCCCAGGCCGCGGCCACGCCGAACACCAGGTTCATCGGCACCGCGATGGCGGCTGTGATCAGCGTGAGGCGGATCGCGCTCCAGGCGTCGGGCTCCTTCAGCGCTTCGAGATAGGCATCGAGACCCTTGCGCAGCGCCTCGACCGCCACGGCGGCCAGCGGCAGCACGAGGAACAGGAACATGAACGCGAGCGCCAGGCCGATCAGCAGCCAGCGCACCCAGGCCGATTCGGTGGTGCCGGCCTGCGCGCGGCGGATGATTTTGGAAGGCGCACTCATTTCAAGCCCCCGCGCGCTTGCGCTGCCACGCCTGCAGGCCGTTGATGACCAGCAGCAGGACGAATGAAATGACCAGCATCACGAGCGCGACCGCGGTGGCACCCGCATAGTCGTACTGCTCCAGCTTGCCGATGATGATGAGCGGCGTGATCTCCGAGATCATCGGCATATTGCCGGCGATGAAGATCACCGAGCCGTACTCGCCGATGGCGCGTGCGAAGGCCATCGCAAAGCCCGTGAGCAGCGCCGGCGCGATCGACGGGAAGATCACCTTCGTGAAGGTCTGCAGCCGCGTCGCGCCGAGCGACGTGGCGGCTTCCTCGAGCTCCTTCTCGGCGTCCTCGAGCACCGGCTGCACCGTGCGCACCACGAAGGGCAGCCCGATGAAGATCAGCGCAATCACGATGCCCGCCGGCGTGAACGCCAGCTTGATGCCGTGCGGCTCGAGCAACTGCCCGATCCAGCCGTTGCCCGCGAGCAGCGCCGTCAGCGAAATGCCGGCCACCGCCGTCGGCAGCGCGAACGGCAGGTCGACCAGCGCATCGACGATGCGCTTGCCCGGGAACTTGTAGCGCACCAGCACCCAGGCCACGAGCAGGCCGAACACCGCGTTCACCATGGCCGCGATCAGCGAGGCGCCGAAGGTGAGCCGGTACGAGGCCATCACGCGCGGCGCGGTCACGGCCACCCAGAACTGCTCCCAGCTCAGCGTGAAGGTCTTGAAGACCAGCGCCGAGAGCGGAATCAGCACGATCAGGCTCAGGTAAAGAATGGAGAAGCCGAGCGTGATGTGAAAGCCCGGCAGCACCCGCTTGGAACCCCCTGCCCGGTTCACATGCGAAAGCGGCGCTCCCGCGGACGGGAGCGCCGAAGAAGCAGCGCCGCTCATTTACTTTGCGCCGGGCGTGTAGAGCTTGTCGAACTGGCCGCCGTCGTTGAAGTGCACCTTCTGCGCATCGCCAAGGCTGCCGAACAGTTCCTGCACCGTGAACAGCTGCAGCGGCTTGAAGGTGGCTGCGTACTTCTTGAGCACGGCCTGCGAGCGCGGACGCAGCGCGTGTTTGGCGGCGATTTCCTGCGCCTCTTCGGAATAGAGCCAGTCGAGGTAGGCCTTGGCGAGTTCGCCCGTGCCCTTCTTCTTGGTCGTGCGCTCGACCATGGCCACCGGGTTCTCGGCCACGATGCTGATCGACGGATAGACCGAATCGACCTTGCCCGTGCCGAATTCGCGGTCGATCGACACCACTTCGGATTCGAAGGTGATGAGCGCATCGCCGATGTTGCGCTGCAGGAAAGCGGTGGTCGCGTCGCGGCCGCCGCGCGCCAGCACCGGCACGTTCTTGAACAGCTTGCCGACGAACTCGGCCGCCTGGGCGTCGGTGCCGCCCTTCTTCTTGACGTAGCCCCAGGCCGCCAGGTAGGCGTAGCGCCCGTTGCCGCCGGTCTTGGGGTTGACGATCACGACCTGCACGCCGGGCTTGACCAGGTCTTCCCAGTCCTTGATGCCCTTGGGGTTGCCGTTGCGCACCAGGAACAGCATGGTCGAGGTGGTGGGCGATGCGTTCTCGGGGAATTTCTTGTTCCAGTCCTTCGCGACCACGCCGGCGTTGGCCAGGAAGTCGATGTCGGTGGAGGTGTTCATGGTCACCACGTCGGCATCGAGGCCGTCGGCCACCGCGCGCGCCTGGGCGCTGGAGCCGCCATGCGACTGGTCGATCTTCACGTCCTTGCCGGTGGTCTTCTTGTAGTTGGCCACGAACGCCGCGTTGTAGTCCTTGTAGAACTCGCGCGCCACGTCGTACGAGGCGTTCAGCAGCGTGCTGCCCTGGGCGAAGGCGCTGCCGCCCGCGAATGCGGAAGACGCCAGCGCGAGCACGGCGGCGAAGGTCTTGAATCTGGAAGTCATGTGGTTGCCAAGTTTTCTGAAAATTCACGGCCCGCCGGCCAGGCGGCGGGCTCGTCGGTCAGCGACTGGAGCAAGGCGAGGCCGAGCGGCCAGTCTCCATGCCCCGAATCGATGTTGATATGGCCCGCATTCTGCATGCGGACAAACTCACTGCCCCAGGCGCGGGAATAGGCGCCGGCCAGGCGGATCGGGCAATACGGATCGTTGCTGCTCGCCACCACGATGCTGCGGTACGGCAGCGCCGCATAAGGCACGGGCGCGAAGTCCGACAGCACGGCCCGGCGCTCCGGATCGGCCGGCGCCACCAGCAGCGCCCCGCGGATGCGCGCCGCCGCCTCCGCCGGCAGGTGCGCCGTGGCGATGCAGCCCAGGCTGTGCGCGGCAATCACCACCGGCCCGGGGCTTTCGAGCACCAGCCTGGCCAGCGTGGCCACCCAGGCCTCGCGCCTGGGCGAGGCCCAGTCGTCCTGCACCACCCGCGCCGCGCCCGGAATGCGCTCCTCCCACAGGCTCTGCCAATGGCCGGGCCCGGAGTCGCGCCAGCCGGGCACGATGATCACGGAAGTCTGCATGAAGGCGCCGCCCTGCCCGCTTACTTGTTCGGCTGCGGCGTGATGCGCAGGTAGGGCTTCACGGCCTTGAAGCCCTTGGGGAAGCGCTCGGCGAGCTCGGCCGGGTCCTGGATGCTCGGGATGATGACTACGTCGTCGCCGTCCTTCCAGTTCACGGGCGTGGCCACCTTGTGGCTGTCGGTGAGCTGCAGCGAATCGATCACACGCAGGATCTCGTCGAAGTTGCGGCCGGTCGATGCCGGGTAGGTGATGGTCGCGCGGATCGTCTTCTTCGGATCGATGATGAAGACGCTGCGAACGGTGGCCGTGGCCGATGCGTTCGGATGGATCAGGTCGTACAGGTCGGCCACCTTGCGGTCGTGGTCCGCAACGATGGGGAAGTTGACGGTCGTGTTCTGCGTCTCGTTGATGTCGCCGATCCACTCCTTGTGCTTCGTGGCCGGATCGACGCTGAGCGCGACGGGCTTCACGCCGCGCTTGGCGAATTCGCCCGACAGCGCTGCCGTCTTGCCAAGTTCCGTGGTGCACACGGGCGTGAAGTCGGCCGGGTGCGAGAAGAACACCACCCACGAATCGCCGGCCCACTGATAGAAGTCGAGGGGGCCTTCGCTGGAGTCCTGGGTGAAATTGGGGGCTGTGTCGCCGAGTCGCAGGGTCGCCATGGTCGCTCCTTGGATGGATGGGAGCCTGGGATTGTGCGAAGCGGAGCTTCAATGCCAAACGAATATCTACTTGTTTGGTTATGGCGTTTTCCGCATAAGGAGCGGCTGTTCAGGCTAATACATGCCCGATTGGCTCCCGCTCATGTGCTCGGCCAGGAAATCGATCAGCTGGCGAACCGCGGGCACCAGGGCCCGGCGCGGCGGAAAGACCATGTGCGCGATCACCGGCGCGGGCCCCCAGCCGGGCAGCACCTGCGCGAGCCGGCCCGCTTCCACGTCGGCGCGGCACATGTAGCCGGGCAGCAGCGTCGCGCCCACGCCCTCGAGCGCGGCCAGCTGCAGCGTCGCCAGATCGTCCACCACGCAGCGCGGCGTATGGACGTGCACGTGAATCTCGCCGTTCGGGCCCTCGAGCCGCCATTCGCTGCGCCCCTCGCCGTTGGCCGACATGGCCGTCGTCGGCAGCCGCGCCAGGTCGTCCGGCGTGCGGACCGGGCCCAGGCGCTGCAGCAGCTCCGGCCGGGCGACGAGCACGCCGCGGCTGGTGCCCAGCACCTTGGCCACGAGCGTGGTGCTGTCCTCGATGGCGGGGCGCACGCGCAGCGCGATGTCGATCCCCTCTTCGATCAGGTCCACGGGCCGGTTCATGACGCGCAGGTCGACGCGCACCGCCGGGTAGCGCTCCATGAAGCGCGGCAGCAGCTGTGCGAGCCCGCTGTGGGCGATGGTGATCGGGCAGCTCAGGCGGACCGTGCCGCAGGGCTCGGTGTGCACCTGTGCCACCGCCTCGGTCGCGGCCTGCGCCGCATCCCGCACGGCGGCCGAATGCCGCAGGAAGATCTCGCCTGCCGGCGTGAGCGACAGCCGCCGCGTGCTGCGCTGCATCAGCTGCACGCCGAGGCGGTCCTCCAGCTCCGCCACGCGGCGCGACAGGCGCGACTTGGGAATGCCGAGTGCGCGGCTGGCCGCGGCAAAGCCGCCGCGCTCTGCCACTTCGGCGAAGAAAACCATGTCGTTGAGGTCTTGCATGCGGCGATTGTCCTGCATGTGGAACGATGTAGTCAAAATTTGGCTACTTATCGCCCACTCGCATCAAAAATAGAATTACTCCATCGCCGGCCACCTTTGAGCGCCGACCCTCCACACGAAAGTGATCGACCATGAAGCTGCTCCACATCGACTCCAGCATCCTGAGTGCCAATTCGACCTCCCGCCTCCTCACGGCCGAGATCGTGGCAGCCTGGAAAGCCGCGCATCCCGACACCACGGTCGAGTACCTCGACCTCGCCGCCAACGCCCCGTCGCACTTCGGCGCCGATGCCCTGGGCATCAAGACCGGCGTGCAGGCCCAGCCGACCGAAGCCCAGCAGCGCGAAAATGAACTCTCGGAACAGCTCGTGAGCCAGTTCCTGGCTTCCGACGTGATCGTGGTGGGCGCGCCGCTGTACAACTTCTCGGTGCCGACCCAGCTCAAGGCCTGGATCGACCGGCTCGCGCAGATCGGCCGCACCTTCAAGTACACCGACAAGGGCCCCGTGGGCCTGGCCGGCGGCAAGACCGTGATCGTGGCGTCGAGCCGCGGCGGGATCTACTCGACCACCGAAGGCGGCCAGGCCGCGGAACACCAGGAGAGCTACCTGAAGGTGATTTTCGGCTTCTTCGGCATCACCGACGTGCGCTTCGTGCGTGCGGAAGGCCTGGCCATGGGCGACGCGCCCAAGGCCGCCGCGCTGGCCTCGGCACGCGCCGACATCCGGGCGGCAACGACCGAAGCCGCCAACCAGCAGGACGTGGCCCAGGCCGCCTGAGCCTCGGGTTCCTCCATGAAAAATGCCGCCCCTGGGGCGGCATTTTTCATGGGGTTCGACAGTCCCCAGGCGTGTCAGGCGGCCGCGTGGCTCTTGACCCAGGCCACGTACTTGTCCATCCAGCCCTGCAGGAACTTCTTCGTGCCTTCATTGCCGATGTGGCCCTTGTCGTCGAACAGGCCTTCCTTGGCCTGAAGGAACGCCTCCGGCTGCCCGAGCGTGGGGACATCGAGGTACGCCAGCACCGTGCGCAGATGCTGCTGCGCCACCGCGGTACCGATGGCGCCTACCGAAATGCCCAGCACGCCCGCCGGCTTGCCGGCCCAGGCGCTCTGCCCATAGGGGCGCGACGCATGGTCGATCGCGTTCTTCAGCACGCCGGGGAACGAGCGGTTGTATTCGGGCGTGACGAACAACAAGCCCTGGGCGGCCGCGATCTCGGTCTTGAGCCGCTTCACCGAAGGCGCCTGGTTGCCGTCCTCGTCCTGGTTGTACAGGGGCAGATCGTCGATGCGCAAATGCTCGAACGTGAAGTCCGGCGGCGCGAGGTGCGCCAGCGCAAGGGCCAGCTTCTGGTTGAACGAATCCTTGCGAAGGCTGCCGACGATCACGGCAATTCGGGTCTGGCTCATGGATGAGGCTCCTTTGGGGTTGGGGAAAACATGACCGGAATGATTATGCGAAGCGCCCAAGACCTTTTCCAGAAAAGCTCTTCGGCCCCGCCGTGGCTTTGCGGCATGCGCAGCACGCTTGCGCAATCGCGTGCATCATCGCCCGAGCCTTTTGGTTCGAGGAGCAGTTCACGATGCGATTTCTGATGGTGGGTGCCGGTGCACTCGGTGGTTATTTCGGCGGCCGGCTGCTGGAGGCGGGGCGCGACCTGAGCTTTCTGCTGCGACCGCGGCGGGCGGCACAGATCGCGAAGACCGGGCTGGTGGTGCAGAGCCCCTTCGGCAACCTGCAACTGCCCTCGCCGCCCCACGTGCTGGCCGAGGACATCCAGGCGCCGTTCGACGTGATCGTGGTCGGCAGCAAGGCCTACGACCTCGACGCGACCATGACGTCGTTCGCGCCGGCCGTGGGCCCGGACACGGTCATTCTTCCGCTGCTGAACGGCATGAGCCACATCCACCGCCTGGCCGAGCGCTTCGGCAGCGAACGCGTGCTCGGCGGCCTGTGCATGATCTCCGCCACGCTGGACGACGAGGGCCGCGTGCTGCACCTGAACGACATGCACGGCCTTGCCTTCGGCGAGCGCGCGGGCGGACGCTCGACGCGAGTCGATGCCATTGCCGCGCAGTTCGCGGGCGCGAAGTTCGACGCCACGCTGAGCGAGAACATCTCGCAGGACATGTGGGAGAAGTGGGTCTTCATCGCCTCGGCGGCCGGCCTCACGAGCCTGATGCGCGCGTCCATCGGCGACATCGCGAGCGCAGGCGGCCAGGACGTGGCGCTCGCGATCTTCGACGAATGCTGCGCCATTGCCGCGCACAACGGCTTCGCACCGCGTCCGGCAGCCATCGAGCGCGGCCGCGCCATGATGACGGCGCCGGGCTCCCCGATGACCGCCTCCATGTACAAGGACATCGTGCGCGGCGCGCCGATCGAGGCCGACCACATCATCGGCGACCTGCTGGGCCGCGCGCCCGCCGCCCCTTCTTCTTCATCCGTGCCTTCGGTGCTGCGCACGGCCTACGTCCACCTGAAGGCCTACGAGGCGCGGCGCGCCCGCGAAGCGGCCTGAGGCTTTCTTCTCGATGACCGATGCCATCGCCTTCCTCCACACGGCGCAGGTCCATGTGCCGACCTTCGAGCGCCTGACCCGCGAGATCGCGCCCGAACTGGAGGTGCGCCACCTGGTGATGGAGGAACTGCTGCACGAAGCCCGCGCCGTGGGCATCGACAACCCGATGCTGGCCGCGCGCGTGCACGAGGCCATGCGCGAGGCCGCATGCGAGGGCGCCGCCGTGGTGGCGTGCACCTGCTCCACCATCGGCGGCATCGCGGAAAAGACCCCCACCGGCGGGGCCTTCGCGGCCCAGCGCATCGACCGCGCGATGGCCGACCGCGCCGTGCGCGCGGGCCCGCGCGTGCTGATTGCGGCGGCGCTCGAAAGCACGCTGGAGCCGACCACCGCGCTGGTTCTTTCGGCCGCCGCGCAGGCCGGCGTCGGCGTCAGGCCGAGCGCGCTCCTGGTCGCCGAGGCCTGGCCGCACTTCGAAGCCGGCGACAGCACCCGCTACATCGAGGTGCTGGCCAGCGCGATCCGCAGCGCCGCCATCGGGGCCGACGTGGTGGTTCTGGCGCAGGCCTCGATGGCCCCCGTCGCGGACCAACTGGCAGACCTCGGCATCGAGGTGCTCGGCAGTCCCGGCCCGGGCGTTGCGCATGCCGTGGCCACGCTGCGCGCCTCGCGCTCGGCCTGGGCGCCGTGGGGCGCTACTCCGACTTGAGGATCGTCTCGCCCTTCAATGCGCCCATGTCGCGGATGTTGAAGCGGTGCCGCTTCCAGCCGGCCCAGGTGCGGCGCAGGTGGGTGATCGAGATGAAGTAGTAGAGAAACTTGAACATGCCGAGCGCGCGCCATATCGGCGTGCCGCGGTAGATGTCGCCGGCCAGCAGCGACATCAGGCCCTCCTTCACGCGGAACGGATTGCCCGGGTGCATGAACATGTCGCGGATGGTCGGGTTGGTCACGCGGTAGATGAACCACGAATACTCCCGCGGCCCCTTGCGCATCATGGCCTCGAAGCTCTCGCGCACGGGCGCCAGTTCGGCCGGCCGGTCGAGCGCGGTGGCCACCAGCTCGGCGCCGTCGAAGGCGCTGTGCATCGCCAGGTACACGCCCGACGAGAACATCGGGTCGATGAAGGTGAAGGCGTCGCCCAGCATCAGGTAGCGGTCGCCCGTGGCGTGCGTGCTCGAATACGAGAAGTTGCCGGTGGCATGCACCGCATCGTCCACCAGCGTGGCGTGCTTCAGCCGGTCCACCAGCACCGGGCACAGCGCGATGGTGTCGTAGAAGAACTCCTTGAGCGGCTTGTCGCGCGTCTTCAGGTAGTACGGCCAGCAAACGGCGCCCACGCTGGTGGTGCCGTCGGCCAGCGGAATGAACCAGAACCAGCCGTGCGCAAACCAGCAGATGCTGATGTTGCCTTCCTTCTTGCCCTCGAGCCGCTCGGCGTTGGTGAAGTGGCCGAACAGTGCCGTGCTGTTGTGGTCGGGGTTCTTTTCCTTGCAGCGGAATTTGTTGGCCAGCAGCGTGTCGCGCCCCGTGGCATCGACCACGAAGCGCGCGCGCCAGCTGCGCCTGGCGCCGTCGTCCATCTGGGCCTGCACCGTGGCGCCATCCGCGTCGAAGGCCACGTCGCGCACCTTGCAGCCCTCGAGCGTCTGCGCGCCGCGCGTGGCGGCATTGCGGAACAGCAGTTCGTCGAGTTCCGAGCGGCGCACCTGCCAGGCGGAATCGAGCGACTTGTCCATGCCTTCGGCAAATTCCACGTAGCTGCGGTGCTCGTGCTCGGGCGAGACGAATTCGATGCCGAACTTGGGCATGCCGATCCTGTCGACCTGGTCGCGCACGCCGAGCTTGTCGAACAGCTCGACGTTCCCGGGCAGCAGCGATTCGCCGATGTGAAAGCGCGGGTGGTGCTCCTTTTCGAGCAGCACCACCTTGCGTCCCTGCTGCGCGAGCAGCGCGGAGATCGTGGAGCCTGCGGGGCCGCCGCCGATCACGAGGACATCGCAGGATTCGTCGGCTGCCGGGGGCGTGGAAGAAGCAGGGGAAGTGGCTTGGGGCAAAGACATGCGGAAGCAAGCAACATGAGTGACAACGGCCAAGCATAGCGCGGCCGCCCGCTACCCGGCCTCCGGTGGATTCCTATGGCGCGCTGGCTTTGGGCGCGTTCTGGAGGCTGGCCTGCGTCACGCTCGCGCCCGCGGGCACGTCGTCGGTGATCCACACGTTGCCGCCGATGACCGCGCCCTTGCCCAGCGTCACGCGCCCGAGGATGGTGGCGCCGGCGTAGATCACCACGTCGTCCTCCACCACCGGATGGCGCGGCAGGCCCTTCTGCAGGTTGCCCTCGGCATCGGTCGGAAAGCGCTTGGCCCCCAGCGTCACGGCCTGGTACAGGCGCACGCGCTTGCCGATGACCGCCGTCTCGCCGATCACCACGCCCGTGCCGTGGTCCATGAAGAAGCCCGCATCGATCTGCGCACCGGGATGGATGTCGATGCCGGTCTGCGCATGCGCGAGCTCGGCCACGATGCGCGCCAGCAGCGGCAGCCCGAGCCTGTAGAGCTCGTGCGCCAGCCGGTGGTGGATCATCGCGAGCACGCCCGGGTAGCACAGCAGCACCTCGTCCACGCTGCGCGCCGCCGGGTCGCCCTGGTAGGCGGCAAGCACGTCGGTGTCGAGCTGGCGGCGCAGTTGCGGCAACGTGTTCGCGAACTGGCGGATGGCCTCGGTGGCGAGGCCGTCGACTTCGCTCGCGGGGCGCGGCTCGTGGCGGGCGTTGTAGTTGAGTTCCAGCCGCGCCTGAACCAGCAGCGCCTGCAAGGCGGTGTTCAGCGTGTGGCCGACGTAGAAATCCTCGCTCTCGTGGCGCAGGTCGGGCGGGCCGAGCCGCATCGGAAACAGCGCGCCCTTGAGCGATTCGATGACCTGCGCCAGCGCATCGCGCGATGGAAACTCGCGCGTGCCGGGCTCGCGCGAGCGGCGCTGCGAATCGCGCCACTCGTCGCGCGCGGCGTGCAGCGCGCGGACGATGTCGCCTACTTCGAAATTGGCCATGGCTTTCTCTCCGGGCGTTGTGCAGATCACACTGTAGAAGCCCATGGCCGATGTGCCAAGAACTGAAAACCCGGCGCGACGGTGGCGCCTGGGTCGTTCGCAAGCCCCGGGATCGTCAAAGCTTAGCGATCGAAACCTCGGTCGACTTCACGAGCGCGACCACGTCGGAGCCCACCTTGAGCTGCAGCTCGTCGACCGAGCGCGTGGTGATGACCGAGGTCACGATGCCCCAGGCGGTTTCGACGTCGACTTCGGAGACGACGTCGCCGCGGATGATCTCGCGGACCTTGCCCTTGAACTGGTTGCGGACGTTGATGGCTTGGATGGACATGGTGTTTCTTTCTCTTTGAGGTTGAAGGAAGGGTTCGGGCAGGAGAAACAAGGGCAAGGCGGTCACCCGGCGGCAGCCAGCGCCTGGTCGAGGTCGGCGACCAGGTCGTCGATGTGCTCGATGCCGACCGACAGGCGCACGGTGTCTTCCGTGACGCCGGCCCGCGCCAGCTCGTCGGGCGAGAGCTGCCGGTGCGTGGTGGAGGCCGGGTGCGTGGCGAGCGAGCGCACGTCGCCGATGTTCACCAGCCGCGTGAAGAGCTTGAGCGCATCGAGGAACTTCGCCCCGCCCTCGCGGCCGGCGCCGATGCCGAAGGTCAGCACGCCGCTGGAGCGGCCGCCGAAGTACTTCTTCGCCAACGCATGGTCGGGATGGTCTTCGAGCGCCGCGTAGTTGACCCAGTTGACGGCCTTGTGTGTCTTCAGGTGCTGGGCCACCGAAAGCGCATTGCTGCTGATGCGGTCCATGCGCAGCGCCAGCGTCTCGATGCCCTGCAGGATCAGGAAGGCGTTGAACGGCGAGATGGCCGCGCCCGTGTTGCGCAGCGGCACCACGCGCGCGCGGCCGATATAGGCGGCCAGGCCCAGCGCCTCGGTGTAGACCACGCCGTGGTAGCTCACGTCGGGCTCGTTCAGGCGCCTGAAGCGCTGCTTGTGCTCGGCCCACGGGAACTTGCCCGAATCGACGATGGCGCCGCCGATGCTGGTGCCGTGGCCGCCCAGGTACTTGGTGAGCGAATGCACCACGATGTCGGCGCCGTGCTCGATGGGCCGGCTCAGGTACGGCGAAGGCACGGTGTTGTCCACGATCAGCGGCACGCCGTGGCGGTGCGCGATCTCGGCGATGGCCGCGATGTCGGTCACGTTGCCGGCCGGGTTGCCGAGCGATTCGACGAACACCGCCTTGGTCTTCTCGTCGAACAGCTTCTCGAAGCTCGCGGGATCGCGGTGGTCCGCGAAGCGCGTGGTGATGCCGAACTGCGGGAGCGTGTGCGCGAACAGGTTGTAGGTGCCGCCGTAGAGCGCGGTGCTGCTGACGATGTTGTCGCCGGCCTCGGCGATGGTCTGGATCGCATAGGTCACGGCCGCCTGGCCGGAGGCCAGCGCGAGCGCCGCAATGCCGCCTTCGAGCGCGGCCACGCGCTGCTCGAGCACGTCCTGCGTCGGGTTGTTGATGCGGGTGTAGATGTTGCCGGGCACCTTCAGGTCGAACAGGTCGGCGCCGTGCTGCGCGCTGTCGAAGGCATAGGCCACCGTTTGATAGATGGGCGGCGCCACGGCGCGCGTGGTCGGCTCGGGCGAATAGCCGGCGTGCACCGACAGGGTTTCGAATTTCCAGTTCTGCGACATGCGACTGCCTTTTTCGTTGTGATGGATGAACGATGGATTCAGATCGCCCAGCGCAGCGTGTGCGCCGAGGGCTGCAGCCAGCTGGCGTCCGTGGCCGCGGGCTCGGCCTCGCCGGGCTTCTGCAGCACGCGGTCGAGAATGCGTTTCTCGATGGCCGCGAACGCCGGGTCGCCCTGCGAGCGCGGCCTGGCGAGCGCAATGCTCTCGTCGAGCGCGATGCGCCCGTCCTCGATCAGGATCACGCGGTCCGCGAGCGCCACGGCCTCCTGCACGTCATGCGTCACCAAGAGCGCCGTGAAGCGGTGGCGCTGCCAGAGGTTCTCGATGAGGCGATGCATCTCGATGCGCGTGAGCGCGTCCAGCGCGCCCAGCGGCTCGTCGAGCAGCAGCAGGCGCGGGTGATGCACCAGCGCCCGTGCGAGCGCCACCCGCTGGCGCTGGCCGCCCGACAGGCGCGCCGGCCATTCGTTCTCGCGGTCGGCCAGGCCCACCTGCGCGAGCACCTCCTTGCCACGCGCCTTGGCCTCGGCGGGCAGGCCGAGCGTCACGTTGTCGAGCACCCGGCGCCACGGCAGGAGGCGCGCCTCCTGGAACATGATCCGGGTGTCGTCGTGCAGGCCGTCGATGGCCTTGCCGTCCGTGAAGAGCCCGCCAGAGCTGGCCTTCTCGAGCCCGGCAATGAGCCGCAGCAGCGTGCTCTTGCCGCAGCCGCTGCGTCCGACGATGGCGATGAACTGCCCCGGCTCGATGGCGAGCTGTGTGTTGCGCAGCACCTCGCGCTCGCCATAGCGCTTGTGCAGCCCGCGCGCCTCCAGGCGAACGCCGCCTGCGATGGCCGGCGCTTGTGTGTTTTTCAGGACGGCATTCATGATGTTTGTGTGCTCCTCACTTCGAAGTCGTCTTTTTCTGGTAGCCCGGATGCCAGCGCAGCCACCATTGCTCCAGCCCGCGCGCAAACAGGTCGGCCAGCTTGCCGAGCAGCGCATACAAGAGGATGCCCACCAGCACGATGTCGGTCTGCAGGAATTCGCGGGCGTTCATCGTGAGATAGCCGATGCCGGCCTGCGCCGAGATGGTTTCGGCCACGATCAAGATCACCCACATCAGCCCCAGCGAAAAGCGCAGGCCCACCAGGATGGACGACAGCGCGCCGGGCAGGATCACCTCGCGGTACAGCTGCCAACGCGAAAGCCCGTAGGTGCGCCCCATCTCGATCAGCTGCGGATCGACGTTGCGGATGCCGTGGAAGGTGTTGAGGTAGATCGGAAAGAACACCGACACCGAGATCAAAAGCAGCTTGGCCGACTCGTCGATGCCGAACCACAAAATCACGAGCGGAATGAGCGCCAGCGCGGGAATGTTGCGCACCATCTGGATGGTCGAGTCGAGCAGCGTCTCGAAGAACTTCACCGAGCCTGTCAACAGGCCCAGCACCAAGCCCGTTCCGCCGCCGATCGCAAGGCCCGCGAGCGCACGGCCCGCGCTCACCTTGACGTGCGTCCAGAGCTCGCCCGACACGGCCAGCCCCCAGGCGGCCTTGACCACGTCCACCGGCGCCGGCAGCACCCGCGTGGAGAGCCAGCCCAGCGATGAAGCGATCTGCCAGAAGACGATCAGCCCCACCGGCACCAGCCACGGCACCAGCCGAGCCGCCACGCTGGCGCCGAAGGCCCCGAGCGCGCCGCCGGCGTTTTCTTCCGAAGAAGGCGCGACCGCTGGCAGTTTTTGCACTTGTTCCGTCATGGGAGATCCTTAGCTTTGGGAGGCGAGGCGCGACGGCGCATCGAGATTGGCAACCACTTCGCCGAACGGTCCGCTCAGCAATCCACCCGCGAGCCGCGACTGCGCCTTGCGCGAGAGCAGCGGGAACACCAGCTCGGCGAAGCGGTAGGCCTCTTCGAGATGCGGGTAGCCCGAGAGAATGAATTTGTCCAGGCCGAGCGCCGCGTATTCCTCGATGCGCGCCGCCACCGTCTGCGGGTCGCCGACCAGCGCGGTGCCCGCGCCGCCGCGCACAAGGCCGACGCCGGCCCAGAGATTCGGCGAGATCTCCAGCTCGGCGCGCGAGCGCCTGGCACCGCCGGCGTGCAGCGCGGCCATGCGGCGCTGGCCTTCGGAATCCATGCGCGCGAAGGCGGCCTGGGCGCGGATCACGGTCTCGTCGTCGACGCGGCTGATCAGTTCCTCGGCGGCCTTCCATGCGGCGTCATCGGTCTCGCGCACGATCACATGCAGCCGGATGCCGAACTCGACCGTACGGCCCCTGCGCGCGGCGCGGTTGCGCACGTCGGCGATCTTCCTGGCCACCTCGGCGGGCGGTTCGCCCCAGGTGAGATAGGCATCGACCTGCTCGGCCGCAAGCTCGTGCGCGGCGGCCGACGAGCCGCCGAACCACACCGGCGGACAGGGGTCCTGCACCGGCGGATAGAGCAGCTTCGCGCCTTTCACGCTCAGGCGCCGGCCCTCGTAGTCGAAGGCCTGCCCACTGTGGCTGCGCGCAAGGATCTCGCGCCAGATGCGGATGAACTCGGCCGATTGCTCGTAGCGCGCCGCATGGTCCAGGTACACGCCGTCGCCTTCGAGCTCGGCCTGGTCGCCGCCGGTGACCAGGTTCACCAGCAGGCGGCCGCCCGACAGGCGATCGAAGGTCGCGGCCATGCGCGCGGCCAGGCTGGGCTGGTGCAGGCCGGGCCGCACCGCCACCAGGAACTTGAGCTTCTTCGTCGCGCCGATCAGGCTCGAGGCGATCACCCACGGGTCTTCGCAGGAGCGGCCGGTGGGAATCAGCACGCCTTCGTAGCCGAGATGGTCGGCCGCGCCCGCGATCTGCTGCAGGTAGGCCAGGTCGATGGGCCGCGCGCCTTCGCTGGTGCCGAGATAGCGGCTGTCGCCGTGGGTGGGGAGAAACCAGAATATCTGCATGTCGTCTTTCCGTGGTGCTGCCTCAGATCGCGAAGAAGACGCCGCGCACGCGGGGCAGTGCGCAGCGCAAGCGCGGTGATGCAGTCCGCAAGCGCCGCGGCTCGGCAAGGCCCCAGGCGCGCGTGGTCGTGGCAAGCACGCGGGCGGCGCGATGGCGCAAGGCTTCGTGCATCACGCAATGCCCGCCGCGGCGGCCTCGAGCACGCTGATCCTTCGGGGGATCAGCTTCAGGTCGAAGAAGGTGTCGGCGATCTTCTGCTGCTCGGCGAGCACGGCCTTGCTGATGGGACTGGTCCCGTAGGCGGCGCGCGCCACCGTCAGTTCGGCCACCGGCTTCGGCAGGCCCCACAGGGCAGCGAACTCGGCGGCAAGGTCGTTCTTGTGGGCGGTGCCCCAGACGTCGACCTTGTTGATTTCCTCGATCGCAATGGCCAGCACGTCGGCATTCTTGGCGGCGTAGCCGAGCGACGAGAAGTAGTAGCCGCGGTTGCCCACCACGCCGGTCGCGTCGGCCAGGACGCGGGCCTCGAGCGATTTCTCGGCGGCGGCAAGGAACGGGTCCCAGATCACCCATGCATCGACCGAGCCTTTTTCGAAGGCCGCGCGCGCATCGGCCGGCGGCAGGAAGACGAGATTCAGGTCGCTGTAGGCAAGGCCGTGCTTCTCGAGCAGCTTGGCGATGAAGTAGTGGACGTTCGAGCCCTTGTTGAGCGCGACTTTCTTTCCCTTCAGCTCGGCCACGGTCCTGATGGCCGAGCCCTTGGGCACCAGCACCGCTTCCGACTGGGGCCGCGGCGGCGTGGTGGCCACGTAGGCCAGCGGCGCGCCGGCGGCCTGCGCGAAGATCGGCGGCGCCTCGCCCACGTCGCCGAAGTCGATGGAGCCGACGTTCAGTGCCTCGAGCTGCACGGGGCCGGCGGTGAACTCGGTCCACTTCACGGCCACGCCGAGCGGGGCCAGCCGCTTCTCGAGCGTGCCGCGGCCCTTGAGGATGCTGAGAGCGCCCTTCTGGTGGCCGATGCGCAGCTGCCGTGCCGGCGCCTGGGCCAGCGCCGCGAAGGAAGGCAATGCGATGGCGGCGGCAGCGGCGCCCTGCAGCAGTCGGCGGCGCGGGATGGAGATGGAAGTCATGGGCTCGTCCTTTTCTTTTCGAATGCGGATGGAGGTGGCCTCAGGCCGAGATGAAGCCGACGATCAGCGCGATGGCGGTCACCACGATCGTGCTGATGGCCAGGTCCCGCAGCGCCTTCCAGATGGAGCGGGGCTGCGCTTCGAGTGCGGAGTCTTCGGTGGCAACGGGGTTCATGCGTGATTCCTTGTGCAAAAACTTCGGGCAAAGCTGTGCCCTCGTCGCGCAAGACGCGACTTCAAGAACGGGAACGGGAATGGGGCTGGCTGGACTCGGGTTCGATCAGGAACCCGTTCTAGACACTACATCGCACCCTGGAGAACGGCACGGGCTCGAAGCCATGCGTGGCCGGCAGCTTCAGCCCTTCGGTCGCGAGCACCTCGACGGCCTCGTTGAGCCGCTCGGCCAGGTCGGGATGCACTTGGTAGGCGTTCTCGGGCGTGAGCGTGATCTGCGAATCGGTCGCGTAGACGCCCGGCAGAATGTGGCGCGCCGACAGCGCATGCAGCACCGGCCGCAATGCGTAGTCGAGCGCGAGCATGTGGTGCGGACTGCCGCCGGTGGCCAGCGGCAGCACGGTCTTGCCCTTGAGCGCGTTCTGCGCCAGCAGGTCGAGAAAAACCTTCAGTACGCCGCTGTAGGCGGCCTTGTAGACCGGCGTGGCCACCACGACCACGCGCGCATGCGCCACCTGCGCAATCGCGCGCTCGATGGCCGGATGGTTCCAGTCGGCCAGCAGCAGCGCCTGGGCCGGCAGGTCGCGGATCGCGAGCCGCTCGATGTGGGCGCTGCGCCCGGCCAGCCGCTCGCCCACGGCCTCGAGCAAGGCGGTGGAACGCGAAGGTGCGGAAGGACTGCCGGCAATCAGGAGAACGGACACAAGGGACTTTCGGTTTTCTTCGGAATTTCGCTTCGAGGGTGCGGGGCGAATTACTTCTGCTTGGCCGTGTAGATCTGGTCGAAGGAAGCGCCGTCGGCAAAGTGCTCCTTGTCGGCCTTGGCCCAGCCGCCGAAGGCCTGGTCGATGCTCACCAGCGTGAGCTTGGGAAACTGCTTGTCGTACTTGGCCCTGGCTTTTTCCGAGGTCGGGCGGTAGAAGTTGCGGCCCGCGATGTCCTGGCCTTCGTCCGAATACAGGTACTTGAGGTATTCCTCGGCCACCGCGCGGGTGCCCTTCTTGTCGACCACCTTGTCGACCACCGCCACAGTGGGCTCGGCCAGGATCGAGATCGACGGCACCACGATCTCGAACTTCTCGGCGCCGAATTCCTTCAGCGCCAGGAAGGCCTCGTTCTCCCAGGCCAGCAGCACGTCGCCCACGCCGCGCTGCACGAAGGTGATGGTGGCGCCGCGCGCGCCGGCGTCCAGCACGGGCACGTTCTTGAACAGGTTGCCGATGTATTCCTTGGCCTTGGCGTCGCTGCCGTACTTGCGCTTGGCGAATTCCCAGGCGGCCAGGTAGTTCCAGCGCGCGCCGCCAGAGGTCTTGGGGTTGGGCGTGATCACCTGCACGCCGGGCTTCACGAGATCGTCCCAGTCCTTCAGGCCCTTGGGATTGCCCTTCTTCACCAGGAACACGATGGTCGAGGTGTAGGGCGCCGAGTTCTGCGGCAGGCGCTTCTGCCAGTCGGCCTTGACGAGGCCGCCGTGCCTGGCAAGGGCGTCGATGTCGCCGCCCAGCGCCAGCGTGGCGACGTCGGCATCGATGCCGTCGATGATCGAGCGGGCCTGCTTGCCCGAGCCGCCGTGCGACTGCTTGATGGTCACGTCCTGGCCGGTCTTGCCCTTCCAGTATTTGGCGAACGCGCGGTTGTAGTCCACGTAGAGCTCGCGCGTCGGGTCGTACGATACGTTCAGCAGCGTCACGGGGGCCGCGCCCTGCTGTGCGAACGACGGCAATGCCGTCAGGGCCATGGCACCGGCCACGCCGGCACCCAGGTAAAGCTTGATAAAGTCGCGGCGAAGGCTCATGGTGTCTTGCTCAAAAAGGCATATCAATGAAGCTGCGTATTCTCAATACGACATATAGAAACTGGAACGACCGAGTTTTCAGTTCTAAATAGCCAAATCAACTAAGCAACCGCTTTCCCCACCAGAGGCAATCAAAAATGGCACGCATGGTTCAGTGCATCAAGCTCGGCAAAGAGGCCGAAGGGCTCGACTTCCCGCCCTACCCCGGGGAATTGGGCAAGCGCCTGTGGGAGAACGTCAGCAAGGAAGCCTGGGCCGCCTGGCTCAAGCAGCAGACCATGCTGGTCAACGAGAACCGGTTGAATCTGGCCGATCTGCGCGCCCGCCAGTACCTGGCCCGCCAGATGGAAAAGCACTTCTTCGGCGAAGGCGCGGACGTCGCGCAGGGTTACGTCCCCCCCTCGAACTGAGCCCGCCTTGGCCGCCGAGCCCGTCGCCTGGCGCGCCGACGGCGTGCCGTCCAGCGAGCGCTTCGGCGACATCTATCACACCGAAACCGGGGCGCTGGCGCAGTCGCGCCACGTGTTCCTGGGCGGCTGCGCCCTGCCCGGCGCCTGGTCCGGGCAGCCGCAATGGCGGATTCTCGAAACCGGATTCGGGCTCGGCCTCAATTTCCTGACAAGCTGGCAGGCCTGGCGCGCGGATGCGAACCGGCCGCGGATGCTGCACTACGTCTCGGTCGAGGCGTACCCGGTCGGGCCTCATGACCTGCTGCGCGCCGCCGGGGCCTACCCCGAGCTGATGCCGCTGGCCGAGCAACTGGCCGCGCAGTGGCACGGGCTGCTGCCGGGCTTTCACCGGCTGGCCTTCGACGCCGGCCACGTGCTGCTCACGCTGTGCATCGGCGACGTGCAGCCGATGCTGCGCGCGCAGCGCTTCGAGGCCGACAGCATCTTCCTGGACGGCTTCAGCCCGCAGCAGAACCCGGCCATGTGGTCGCCAGACACGCTGAAGGCGGTGTCGCGCTTTGCGCGCCAAGGCACCGGCCTTGCCACGTGGACCTATGCGCGTGCGGTGCGCGATGCGCTCTCGCAGAACGGCTTCCAGCTCCAAAGGCGCCAGGGCCTGCCGCCCAAGCGCGACTGCCTGGGCGGCGTGTTCGCGCCGGCCTGGACGGTGCGCCGCCGCGGCCCCGCGCCCGGGCACATCGAAACGCCGGGCCGCTGCGCCGTGATCGGCGCCGGGCTGGCGGGCGCGGCCGTGGCCGCCAGCCTGGCGCGGCGCGGATGGCAGGTCACGGTGCTCGATGCGGCGGGCCACCCCGCCGCCGGTGCGTCCGGACTGCCGGTCGGCGTGATGGCGCCGCATGTCTCGCCCGACGATGCCCTGCTGTCGCGGCTCACGCGCGCCGGCATCCGCGCGACCTGGCATGAACTGGAACGCCTGCTGGAGGAAGGCCGCGATTGGCGCGCCAGCGGCGTGCTGGAGCGCCGGCCCGAAGGCGACACGCGGGTTCCCGCCGGGTGGAGCGACTGTGGCCCCAATGAATCGTGGCCCGCGAGCGCCGCGCAATTGGCAGAGGCCCGCTTGCCGGCCGATGAACCGGCCCTCTGGCATGCGCGCGCGGGCTGGGTCCGGCCGCAACGGCTGATCACGGCCTGGCTGCGCGGGCCGGGGATCGAGTTCCGCGGCAACACGCGGGTGGCGCGGGTGGCGCGCGCTGGCGACGCATGGCAGCTGTTCGATGCGGCGGACCAGCTGCTGGCCGAGGCGGAGCGCGTGGTCATCGCCGCGGGCTTCGAATCCGGCCGCTTCGCGCCAGGGCTTCCGCTGCAGCCCGTGCGCGGCCAGGTCATGTGGGGTGCCATGGCAGCGGATGAGAGACTTCCCGCGACCCCCGTCAATGGCGACGGCCACCTGATCGCGCATGTCCCCGCCGACGACGGCGCCCAACTCTGGCTGGCCGGCGCCACTTTCGACCGCGACAGCACCGACCTGGAACCGAACGACGCCGATGCCGCCGCCAACCGCGAGCGCCTGGAGCGGCTGCTTCCCGCCGCAGTCGCCGCACTGGCCGCGAGCTTCGATCGCAGCCAGGTCAATGCATGGGTCGGCGTGCGCTGCGCATCGGGTGATCGCCGGCCGCTGGTCGGCCCGCTCGATGCCGATGGGTCCGGTGCACCCAGCCCCTGGGCCTGCACCGCGCTGGGCTCGCGCGGCCTGAGCTTCGCGGCCCTGTGCGCGGAGCTGCTGGCCGCGCAATGGCATGGCGAACCACTGCCGCTGCCGGCCAACCTGGCCAAGGCGCTTGCCACCCAGCGAACGCAAGCGTAGGCGCTGCCGCGCCAAGGCCCCAGAATGCAGCGCATGGCCATCCAATACGACATCACGCACACCACCGTCTACCGCTACAAGAAGCCGGTCACCTTCGGCCTGCACCGGGTGATGTTCCGCCCGCGCGACAGCCACGACCTGCGCGTGCTCGCCACCGACCTGCAGGTGAGCCCCGAGTCGTTCACGCGGCTGATCCAGGACCCGCATTCGAATTCGGTCGCGCTGGTGCAGCCCATGGGCGAGGCCACGGAGCTGCGCATCGTGTGCTCCTTCACCATTGAGCACGTGCCGGCGCAGCAGGACCAGCTCGCGCTCGATCCGGCCGCCGAGTTCCTGCCCTTCGCCTATTCGGTGCAGGAGCGCCTGGACCTCGAGCACTACCTGCGCCCGCACCACGACGACGACGCCAACGGCTCGCTGATCCGCTGGGCCCACCAGTTCCTGCACACCGACCAGCCCAACAGCACGCGCGAAGTGCTCGCGCGCATGAACGCGCACATCGGCCAGAGCCTCGAATACAAGGCGCGCGACGAGGAAGGCACGCAGACGCCGCTGCAGACGCTGGCGCTCGGCAGCGGCAGTTGCCGCGACTACGCGCTCCTGATGATGGAGGCCGCGCGGCGCCTGGGCATTGCCACGCGTTTCGTCTCGGGCTACCTCTACGACGCCGCGCTCGACCGCGCGGCCCAGGCGCCCGGCGAATCGATGACCGGCGCCGGCACCACGCACGCCTGGCTGCAGGCCTATCTGCCGGGCATCGGCTGGCTCGCCTTCGATCCCACCAACAACCTCATGGGCAGCGGCCAGCTGATCCGCGTCGGCGTCACGCGCGACCCGGCGCAGGCCGCGCCGATCTCGGGCAGTTGGTATGGCGATGCCGAGGCCTACGACGGCCTCGAAGCCACCGTGGTGGTGACGCGCCGCAAGGGCTGACGCAGCGCGCGCGGGTGTCGCGCAGGAGATAGCAGCTACGGGAAAGCCCGGGCCGATGCGCCCGGCAACGCCCCTACGCTGCGCCGCCGGTCCAGCGAAATAGCACGGTCGTTCTCTACGGCCGCGCGAGGCTGCGCTGCGCCGGGCTTCTTCCCAACAACACAAGAACGGAGAGAGACATCCCATGCATTCCGCGCGCCTGACATTTCTTGCCCTTGCAGCCAGCCTTGCCGTCGCATCCTGCGGCGGGGGCGGCGGCGGCAACGGTTTTGCCTTCACGCCACTGCCGCCGGCTCCGGCACCCGCGCCGCCGGCACCGCCTCCTCCACCTGCGCCACCCCCGCCGCCCGAAGAAACGCGCCTGCAGGACAGCCGCAACTCCTTCGCGCCCGCCGATCCCGCAGCCGCCACCTTCGCAGCGCTTGCCCCCGACACCAGCGACACCGTCGACAACACCACCACCAGCCGCTGGGCCGGCATGCTCGGCGGCGCGCAGTACCGCGTCGAGGTGCCCGCCAACTGGAACGGCAAGCTCGTGATGTACGCGCATGGCTACGCCGGGGAGAGCAACCTGCTGCAGGTGAACAACCCCTCCATCCGCCGCTTCCTGATCCAGAACGGCTACGCCTGGGCCGCCTCGAGCTACAGCAAGAATTTCTACGACGTGCGCGCCGGTGTGGAAGACACCAACGCGCTGGCCCTGCAGTTCAACGCCATCGCGAAGGCCGGTGGCCGCGAGCTCGCGGCGCCGTCGAGGATCTACATCACCGGCCATTCGATGGGCGGCCACATCACGGCGGCAGCCATCGAGGACGAGGCCTACGCCACTGCCAATCACAAGATGAAGTACCACGGCGCGGTGCCGATGTGCGGCGTGATGGGCGACACCGAGCTGTTCGACTACTTCGCGGGCGCGCAGGTCGCCGCGCAGGCGCTCGCGGGGCTGCCGAAGTACCCGACCGTCAACTGGCTGGACATCCGGGCGCAGGTCACGGGCATGCTGTACACCACGTTCCCGGGCACGCCCACGGCCACCGGCCTGAAGTTCGGCTCGGTGGTGAAGAACCTCACGGGCGGCGAACGGCCGATGTTCGACCTGGGCTTCACGCAGGGCGGCTCGTTCGCGGCGGTGTGGGGCGTGTTCGGCAGCGACGGCACGGTCAACGGCATCCTGAACCGGAGCACGCTCGACACCAACCGCTTCACCTACACCATCGACGGCGACGTGCCGGGAACCACGGCACTGAACGCCGCGGCGCTCAAGCTCAGCGCGGCGGCCGACGCGAACCGCCTGCGCACCGACGGCCTGCGCTGGATTCCCAAGGCGAATGGCGAGTTCAGGATTCCGGTGGTCTCGCTGCACACGCTGGGCGACCTCTACGTGCCCTTCAGCATGCAGCAGATCTACCACCAGCGCGTGGCGGCCAAGGGCAACAGCGGCTGGCTGGTGCAGCGCGCGGTGCGCGGCATCTCGCATTGCGACTTCACGATCGCCGAGCAGGTCGAAGCCTTCGACGCCATGGTCAAGTGGGAGCGCGACGGCGTGAAGCCAGCCGGCGACGACGTGGTCACCGCGGCCACGGTGGCGGACCCGGCCTACGGCTGCACCTTCACGCGCCCGCTCGGCACGGTGGACGAAGGCAGCACCGCCAAGGCGACGCGTCCGGGCGCGGCCGCCGCACGCCCCTGCCCACCGTGATCGGTGTGATCGGTGTGATCGGTGTGATCGGCAAGTGATCAGCGCGCGGGCGGCACCGCCGCCCGCGCAGCTGCGAGCTTCGCCTCGAGTTCGGCGACCAGAGATCTCGCCTCGTCGCCTTCCGGGATGTTGCGGCCGCTGTCGCGCCATGCGACGGCGCTCTTGAAGCCCTCGGCTTCGGCCTGCCTGCGGAACCACATGCCCTCCGGGTTGTGGCGCGTGATGCCGTCGAACACGGTGGCGAACATCTGGCTTTGCTCCAGGCCCATCGAATGCCACACCTGGTTCACCACCAGCTTGTGCATCATCAGGTGCGAACGCGGCACGCCCGCGATGCGCTGCGCGAGCTTCAGCGTGGCGTGGTCGAGCTCATCGGCCGGCACCGAGAAATTGGCGAGGCCCCATTCGGCCGCCTGCGTGCCGGCAATGGTGTCGCCCGTGAACATGAGCTGTTTTGCACGCATCGCGCCGAGCCGGTAGGTCCACATCGCCGTCGTCGGGCAGCCCCACACACGCGTGGGCATGTAGCCGATGCGCGCATCGTCGGCCATGGCGAGCAGGTCGCAGCACAGCGCGATGTCGCTGCCGCCGGCCACCGCGTAGCCGTGCACCTTGGCGATGGTGGGCTTGGTGCAGCGCCACAGGGCCATGAAGTCCTCGGTGTTGCGCTTCATGGCGGCGTAGTCGAGCATCGGATCCCAGGGCTTCTTCTCCTGCCGGCAGGGATGCTCGTCCTGCCCTTCGCGGCCGTGCCCCTCGGCGTAGTCGCCGAGGTCGTAGCCGGCGCAGAACGCGCGGCCCGCACCCTCGACCACGATCACGTGCACTTCGTCGTCGGCTTCCGCCCACTCGACGGCACGGCGGATCTCCGAGGGTGTGGTGTCGCCGATGGCGTTGAGCTTCTCCGGGCGGTTGAGCACGAGGCGTGCAACACGTGGATGCTGCGGGTCCTTGTCGATCAGGACGGTGTCGAAGGCGGGCATGGTCTTTTGTCTCCTTGGATGGCGTCGCAGCCCTTGTAGCATCGCCTCCACTCGCAGGCAAACAGCAAGGCACGCCATTGACTGCCGCGGGAATCAGTTGCAATGTCGCGCCCATCGGCTGGCACCCAAGCCTCCCTCAAGGACTGCACATGAGATTCCCTGCACCCACCGCCGGCATGCTCGCCGCCGTGGCGCTGGCCTGGCATGCCGCGCCTTCGTTTGCAGAGCCGGCTCGGCGCGTGCCGGCGCCCGCGGTCGATCTGCCGGCCTCGCCCACCACGAAGTACGACATCGCCGTGTTCGCAGGCGGCTGTTTCTGGGGCGTGCAAGGCGTGTTCCAGAGGGTCAAGGGCGTGAACAACGCCGTGTCCGGCTATGCCGGCGGCGAAGCGAAGGCGGCGCGCTACGAGCACGTGCGCTTGGGCCGTACCGGCCATGCCGAAGCGGTGCGCATCACCTACGACCCGCGGCAGATCAGCTACGGCAAGCTGCTGCAGATCTATTTCTCGGTGGCGCACGACCCGACCCAGCTGAACCGGCAAGGGCCGGACGCAGGCCCCCAATACCGCTCCACCGTGTTTGCCGAAAACGCCGAACAGGCCCACGTCGCAAAGGCCTACATCGTGCAGCTGAACCAGGCCAGGACCTTCGGCAAGCCGCTCGCGACCACCATCGAAATGGCGAAGCCGTTCTATGCGGCAGAGGCCTATCACCAGGACTTCCTCACACGCCATCCCAGGAATGAGTACATCGTGTTCAACGACCTGCCGAAGATCGAGGGACTGAAGAAGCTGTTTCCCGAGAACTACCGGCCGACGCCGGTGCTGGTGAACGCGGCAAAGGGCGGCTGAAGCTCAGCCGGGCGTCGGCGCATCCGCCCTCGCATCGTAGGCACCGCGGCGCGCGGCCTGGTTGCAGCGGGCACGGTGCACCAGCGCCTGCTGCGCCACGGCAACGTTGGCGGCGTCGCCCTTCCAGGCGTCGAGCGCCGGCTGCTGGACGGCGCGCGAATAGGAAAACGCCAGCGCCCACGGCAGGCGCGGCCCGGCTCTCGCGTTCATGGCATTCAACCGGGCCGATGCAAGCTGCGCCGACTGGCCGCCCGACAAGAATGCGATGCCCGGCACGGCCGCGGGCACGGTGCGCAGCAGGCACGACACCGTGGCGTCGGCGACTTCTTCCACGCTCTCCTGCTTCGGGCAGTCCTGCCCCGGCAGCACCATGTTGGGCTTCAGCAGCATGCCTTCGAGCAGCACGCCCTGCAGGCGCAGCTGGGCGAACACCGCGTGCAGCGTCTCTTCGGTGATTTCCGCGCAGCGCGCGAGGGAATGGTCGCCTTCCATCAGCACTTCAGGCTCGACGATGGGAACGAGTCCGGCCTCCTGGCACAGGGCCGCGTAGCGGGCCAGCGCATGGGCGTTGACCTCGATGCATGCGCGGCTGGGCAGGCCGGGTCCGGGCGTGATGACACCGCGCCATTTGGCGAAGCGCGCGCCCATGCCGGCATATTCCGCCAGCCGCTCGCGCAGGCCGTCCAGGCCTTCGGTGACTGTCTCGCCGGGATGGCCCGCCAGCGGCTTCGCGCCGGTGTCGACCTTGATGCCGGGAATGATGCCCGCGCCGCTGAGCACCGAGACGAAGGACGCGCCCGACTTCGTTCGCTGGCGGATGGTTTCGTCGAAGAGGATCGCGCCGCTGATCGAGTCGCCGAGGTTGGGCGCAGTGACGATCAGCTCGCGCCAGTCGCGCCGCGCGTCTTCGGTCTGGGGAATGCCCAGTTTCACGAAGCGCTTGTGGCAGGTGGCGTTGCTCTCGTCCATCGCGAGCAAACCCTTGTCGCCGGCGACCAGCGCCTGGCCGGTGTCGATCAATGCCTGTGCAGTCATGATGCTGAGACCCTCGCTTGCTTGCAAAGATCGTACGCCTCCACTCGCGCCGAGGCTAGCTAGATCACATTCTTCTCGAGCAGCGGCCGGTTTTCGAGAATCCGCGCGAACGACACCGGCGACAGGTCGAGGCTGCAGTACTTGCCATGACGGATGAGTTCCGCCACGCCGCGCCCCGCCGCCGGGCACTGCTGGAGCCCGTGCCCGGAAAAGCCGTTGGCAAAGAACAGGTTGTCGCAGTCCGGGTGCAAACCGAGGATCGCGTTGTGGTCGAACAGATTCATCTCGTAGTAGCCGGCCCATGCGCCGGTCATGCGGATGGCCTCGAATGCGGGCACGCGCCTGGCCAGTGCGGTCCAGATGAAATCGTCGAAGACGCGGTAGTCGACTTCGAGCGGCGCGTCGTCGCGGTCGCGGTCCTGCGGCGGCGCAAAGCCGCAGATGAAGCGCCGGCCTTCGGGGCGCAGCCAGATGCCCGAAGTGTCGATCACCAGCGGGCAACCCGGCAGGGTGTCGGGGCATGAAAAGCTGAACACCATGCGACGGCGCGCGCGCACCGGCAGCTCGATACCGGCCCAGCCCGCCACCCTCGCGGCCCAGGCGCCGGCGGCGTTGACCACCACGTCGGCCTCCAGCACATTGCCGATGTCCAGTTCCACGCCGGCCACCACGCGGCCGCTGCGCTTCAATCCCGTGGCCTGCGACTGCACATAGCGCGCCCCCTGCGATATGGCTTTCTTGCGAAAGGCCTGCAACAGGCTGTAGCCGTCGTACCAGCCCTCGCCCGAAAGGCCCAGCGAGGCCAGCGCAATGCCTTCGGCCGACATCCATGGAAAGCGCGCCTGCAGCGCGTCGGGCGCCAGCAGGACCACGTCGACGCCGTACGCCTTCTGCACCGCGTGGTTCTCGCGCAGCACGCCGACGCCTTCCGGTGGCGCCAGGTACAGGTAGCCCGGCTCGACCAGGCCGATGTCGGGCACGTTGTCGCCGACGCGCAGGTTTTCGCCCAGGTGGCGGAAGAATTCGATGCCGTAGAGCGACATCTCGATGTTGATGGCGCTCGAAAACTGCTGCCGGATCGAACTGGCCGACAAGGCCGACGAGGCCTGCGTGTACGAAAAATCGCGCTCGACCACGGTGATGTCGAGCGGCTCCTCCTGCGGATCCCGGTTGAGAAAATAGGCGATGGCGGAGCCGATGGCACCGCCGCCGATGATCACCACACGACGCATGAAATTCCTTTCTTGCTGTTCGCCGACAGGTCCAATCCGCGCGAGCCGCCGCAAAAACCGCGAGCCCGGCACGCAGAATAGCAACGATGAGAAAAGACATTCCCAACCTGGGTGCCTTGCAGGCCTTCGAGGCCTCGGCGCGCCTGGGGAGTTTCACCCGCGCGGCGGCCGAACTCGCGCTGACGCAAAGCGCCGTCGGGCGGCAGGTGGCCACGCTGGAGCAGCGGCTGGGCGTGTCGCTGTTCTCGCGCGTGCGGCGGCGCCTCACGCTCACCGACACCGGGCGCGAGTACGCGGCGCGCATCCGCCGCCACCTCGACCAGATCCGGCGCGACACGCTGGAGATCAGCGCCGGCCATGACATGGGCTTCGTGCTCGAAGTGGCCGTGGTGCCCACCTTCGCCACGCAATGGCTGATCCCGCGGCTGCCGGATTTCAGCCGGCGGCATCCCAACATCACCGTCAACCTCTCAGCGCGCTCGCAGCCCTTCTCGTTCCAGGAGAACGCCTACGACGCGGCCATCTATTTCGGCGACCAGTTCTGGCCCGGCACCCAGGGCGGGCTGATCTTTTCCGAAGGCCAGATGGTGCCGGTCTGCAGCCCCGCGTTCCGCGATGCCAACGGCCCGTGGGACGAATCGGCCTTCGAGCGCTGCCGCCATGTGCACCTGGGCACGCGCGCGCATGCGTGGCGCGACTGGTATGCGCAGCAGGGCTGGGACTACACGGTGCACGCCTCGCGCGGGCCGCGCTACGAGCTCTTCACCATGGTGACGGCCGCTGCGGCCGCCGGCATGGGCGTGGGCCTGGCGCCGCGCATCCTGATCGAGCGCGAGCTGCGCACCGGCGAACTCGTGATCCCGATCGACCGGCACCTGGACGTGCGCCAGGGCTACTACTTCGCCTACCCCGAGGGCCGGCCGGCTTCCGGGGCGCTGCAGCATTTCAAGCGCTGGGTGCTCGGACTCGCGCCGTCCTAGACGGGATTGGGATTGCGCTCGAGAAAACCCTGCTGGTGCCAGTACGGATAGGCCCGCGTGGTGGCGCTGGCCGCATCGAGCTCGGCCACTTGCGCGGGCGTGAGCGTCCAGCCCGCGGCGCCCAGGTTCTGGCGAAGCTGCGCCTCGTCGCGCGCGCCGATCACCACGCTGGACACGGTCGGGCGCTGCAGCAGCCAGTTCAGTGCCACCTGCGGCACGGTCTTGCCGACTTCGGCTCCGACCTTCTCGAGCGCATCGACCACGCGAAAAAGCAGCTCGTCGGGCACCGGCGGGCCCATGTCGGCCGTCACGTGCAGGCGGCTCGTGGCCGGCAACGGCTGGCCGCGCCGGATCTTGCCCGTGAGCCGGCCCCAGCCCAGCGGGCTCCAGACCACCGCGCCCACGCCCTGGTCCTGCGCGAGCGGCATCAGCTCCCATTCGTAGTCGCGCCCGACCAGCGAGTAGTAGGCCTGGTGCGCCACGTAGCGCGCATAGCCGTAGCGCTCGGCCACCGCCAGCGACTTCATCAGGTGCCAGCCCGAGAAGTTCGATGCGCCCACATAGCGCAGCTTGCCCGCGCGCACCAGGTCGTCGAGCGTGGCGAGCGTTTCTTCCACCGGCGTACCCGCGTCGAAGCCATGCAGCTGGAACAGGTCGATGTAGTCGGTGCCCAGGCGCCTGAGCGCGCCATCGACCGCGCGCACCAGGTGGTGGCGCGAAGAACCCACCTCGTTCGGCCCCTCGCCGCTGCGAAAGGTGGCCTTGGTCGAGATGAGGAGCTGGTCGCGCGGGCGACCCTTGATCGCCTCGCCGAGCACCGACTCGGCCGCGCCGGCCGAGTAGATGTCCGCGCTGTCGAACATGTTGACGCCCGCCTCCAGGCAGATGTCGATGAGCTTGCGCGCCTCGGCCACGTCGGTCTGGCCCCAGGCGCTGAAAAGCTCGCCCTTGCCGCCGAAAGTGCCGGTGCCGAAACTCAATACGGGGACCTTGAGGCCCGATTTGCCGAGGTGACGGTATTCCAAGGTATTACTCCTTCGATCGAATGACGCATCCATTGTTGGCCGCTGCATGGAACCACGTCGCGCGTCGGGCTTTGCGACCGATCGGCTCGGTACGATCGAACCATGCAGATCGCGATTGAAAGCCCCGCCCAACCCGACGTCATCCAGCTCATCGACGACCTCGATGCGTACCAGAAGCCGCTGTACCCGCCCGAGAGCCACTACGGCATCGACATTGTGGCGCTGTCGGCGGCCCACGTGCTGTTTGCGGTCGCCCGCGGCGACGCGGGCACGGCCATCGGCTGCGGCGCCCTGGTCATGAACCCGGGCTACGGCGAACTCAAGCGCATGTACGTGCGGCCCCAGAACCGCGGGCAAGGCGTGGCCGCGAAGGTGCTGGGCTTTCTCGAAGCCGAAGCGGCGGCGCGCGGATGCGCCGTGTTCCGGCTGGAGACGGGTGTGAGCCAGCCCGAGGCGCTCGCGTTCTATGCGCGCGCAGGATATGCGCGGCGCGAGCGCTTCGGCGACTATCCCGACGATCCGTTGAGCGTGTTCATGCAGAAGGAGAAGACGGCCTCATAGCCCGCTGCACGGGCCTTCCGGCTCACCGCGATTCGCAGTTGGCGAATCCTTTGAGCCCGGCCAGCTCATCCAGGATGGGACATTCCGGACGACCGTCGCCTTCGCAGCAGTGGGCCAGGCGCTCGAGCAGGCGCTTCATGTGCGCGAGCTCCTCGATGCGCTGGGCCAGGTCGTCGGCCCGTTCGAGCGCGACGCGCTTTACATCGAAGCTCGCGCGATGTCCGTCGCGCCACAGCGCGTGCAGCTCGACGACTTCCGGTGTTTCGAAACCCAGCGCGTGCGCCCTTCGCACGAAGCGCAGCGTCGACACGGCGCGTTCGTCATAGCGGCAGTCATCGTCGTCGGGGCGCACCATGCCGTCGAGCAGGCCGAGCGACTCGCAGTCGCGCAGCAACTGCGCGGACACGCCGGACCGGGCAACAACGCCGGCAAGAGACAAGCGCGCCGCGGCAGCCGGTGCCGTGGGATGTTCCATGGAGTTCTCCTTTCAGCCAAAGAACAAAGTCTCGGCCTTCACACCATGGGAGAGTCAAGCCGGCAGCGCCTATTTGTAGATTCGCACGACCGCGTCTTCGAACGCGAGCACGTCGGCACCCACGTGCGTGGTGCTGAACTCTGGGTTGAGCAGCAGCAGCCCCACGTAGTTTCGCGCGGCCATCCGCTGGTACAGCCGTTTCACGTGCGGTTGATTGCAGCCGTCGGCGCAGCTGGCCAGTATCAACGTGACAGGCAGCGGCCTGCCCGCCAAAGCATCGAACATCTTCTGTTCCAGATCGTTGTTCTGGGCTTCCTGTTGCCAGAAAGCGCCTTCGATGGACACGAAGGAGGAAAACACCAGGTTGTCCGGCGCCTCGAGAAAAAGTGCCGTGGCCGCCAGGTTGCCACTGGTGGACAAGCCCGTGAGCATCCGGTTCCTGGGATTGGTCCGGTACTTCGAATCGATGAAGGGGATCAGCTCCTTTGCGAGGAAATCGTGGTACTTGAAGGCGCCCGGAAAGTTGTAGTCCTCCTGGCGCCGCGCGGCGTTGCCGATGCCCACGAGGATGGCTTTGGTTCCGCGCTTCACCAGGATGTCCTTGAGATTCGCGAACCGCGTTTGCGGGAGGCCGTTGACGGCATCTCCGTCGAGGGCATAGATGACGGGGTAGGCGTCGGTGCCCTGGTCGTAGCCAGCGGGCAGGTAGATGGCAAGGGGGTAAGGCGCGCCGGTAAATCCCGACTGGATGGATTCGGACACGACGCGATCGGTGGCTGCCGGTGCCGGCTGCTGGGGCGTGGGGCCCGCGGTCGGCGGAAGTATCGGCAGGCCACCGCCGCCTCCGCCTCCACCCCCTCCGCCACCGCAGGCAGACACGCCCGCGAACATCACGCAGCACCCCATCACCGCGAGCGCGCGGCGAAGCCATTCCATTCTCATGTTGTGGTTCCTCGTTCCCCGGCGCAAGACGCACCGCCCGGGATACTCACCGCGCGCCACAAGGCCGTCAACGTCGCGATGCAATTCGGGTGCGGCGGTTGATTCGAGACAACACCAGGGTAATCCCTGAATGCCGTCGCCCTGCACCAGTAAAACCACCCCTCCCGCCCGCGCACCCCCCCCCGCTCCTGGCCCGCTACTTGCAATATTCTCCGAAAATGACAGAAAATTTTCTTATCTGACATATATTTGTAAATTCATTTTCACCGAGCGCACCCTTCGAGGTGCATCGCCCGCCCCATGAGCACCAACGTCGACACCAATGGCACCACCGTGGCCCAGCGCATTGCGCAGGCGCTGCCGCGGCTGACGCGTTCGCACCGCCAGGTGGCCGACTTCGTGCTGGAGCACCCGCTGCAGGTCGCCACGCTGCCGATCGACGAGCTTGCGGCCGCGGTGGGCGTGTCGGTGGCCACGGCCAACCGCTTTGCGCGGGCGCTGGACTTCGACGGCTACGCAACTTTCCGCGCCGAGCTCGTGCGCGGCTTCGAATCGCTGGTGGCGCCGGTGGAACGGTTGCGCGGCAACCTGGAGCGTCCGACCACGGTGGCCGAGGTGTTCGCCACTGCGCTGGACGAGAGCCGGCGCAACATCGAGGCCACGCGCCAGTCGCTCGACTACGCTGCCTGCGAGGCCGCGGTGCAGCGCATCCTGAAGGCGCGCTCGGTCTATATCGGAGGCTTCGGCGCCAGCGCCTGGCTCGCCGGGCTGCTGCAGCACGGGCTCGACGGCAGCTGCAGCGACGTGCGGATGCTGTCCAGCGTCAGCGGCGTCACGCATGCGGCGCGCTCGCTGATGCACGCAGGGCCGCAGGACCTGTTCATCGGCCTGACCTTTCCGCGCTACCTCACCGACACGGTGGCGCTGGCGCAGATCGCCAAGGGGCAGGGCTGCGCCGTGCTCGCGCTGACCGACCGCCCGAGCTCGCCGCTGGCGCCGCTGGCCGACGTGGCCCTCTATTGCCAGACCGAAACCAGCTACCGGCCGAATTGCGAAACCAGCGTGCTGGCACTGATCGAGGCGCTGACCAGCGCAGTGGCGCTGCGCGCGCCGCGCGCGGTGCAGTCCGCGAGCCGCATCCTGCAGGCGGTGCGGCCCTGGCTGCATGGCGGGCAGGGCCTGCCGCGGGCGGAAGTCGCCCTTGCGCAGCCCGCCGATGCCGTACTGGCGGGCGCCGGCAAGAAAAAGAAGAAGGCCTCCTCATGAAAAACAACAACATCACGCCAGTCATCGCCATCCACGGCGGCGCCGGCACCATCAGCGCCGCCACCACCAGCGCGACGCAGGCGCAGGCCTATCACGACGCATTGCGCAATATCGTGCGTGCCGCGCAGGCGCAACTGCTCAAGGGCGCATCCGCGCTCGACGCCACCTGCCTCGCGGTCGAACTGCTCGAAGAATGCCCGCTCTTCAACGCCGGCCATGGCGCCGTGTTCACGCACGAGGAAACCCATGAGCTCGATGCGGCCGTGATGGACGGCGCCACGCTCGCCGCCGGCGCCATTGCCGGCGTCTGCCATGTGCGCCGCCCGGTGCGTGCCGCGCGTGCCGTGCTGGAAGACGGCGCGCACGTGCTGCTGGCCGGCGCGGGCGCCGAAGCCTTCGCACGCGAACACGGCCTCGAAATGGTCGAGCCCTTCTTCTTCTCCACCGAAGCGCGCCGCCAGCAGCTCTACCGCGTGCGTGATACCGGCCGCGTGGTGACGGACCATGAAGGCGCGGCCATGACGCCGCCGCTCGACGAGGACAAGAAGTTCGGCACCGTGGGTGCGGTCGCGCTCGACATGCACGGCCACCTGGCCGCGGCCACCTCGACCGGCGGCATGACCAACAAGCGCGTCGGCCGCATCGGCGATTCGCCACTGATCGGCGCGGGCACCTATGCCGACGACCGCACGGCCGCCGTGTCCTGCACCGGCAGCGGCGAAATGTTCATCCGCGTCGCCGCCGCCTACGACATCTGCGCGCGCATGGCCTACGGCGGCGCCACACTGGAAGCCGCCACGCATGCCGTGGTGCATCAGTCGCTGCCCGCCATCGGCGGCACCGGCGGGCTGATCGCCATCGACCGCCACGGCAACCTGAGCCTCGCCTTCAACACCGAAGGCATGTACCGCGGCCACGCGCACGGCGACGAAGCACCGCACACCGCCATCTTCGCCTGACACGCACACGTTTTTTTCCTCGCACCATGTCCTCCCCTGCCCTCGCCCTGCCAGACGGCCGCGTTCTCGCCGTCGACGATCTCACCGTGCGCTTCTCGACCTCCGAGCGCACCGTCGATGCGGTCAAGAACCTTTCTTTCCACGTCGACCATGGCGAAACGCTCGCGGTGGTGGGCGAGTCGGGCTCGGGCAAGTCGGTGACCTCGCTCGCGCTGATGCGGCTGGTGGAACACGGCGGCGGACGCATCCTGGGCGGACGCATGGCGTTTCGCCGCCGCAATGGCGAAGTGCTCGACCTCGCACAGGCGCGCGACGCCGAGATGCGCAACATCCGCGGCGCCGACATCGCGATGATCTTCCAGGAGCCGATGACCTCGCTCAACCCGGTGTTCACCGCCGGCGAGCAGATTGCCGAGGCTATCCGCATCCACCAGGGCAAGAGCAACACGGCCGCGCGCGCCGAGGCGCTGCGCATGCTGGAGCTGGTGCGCATTCCCGAAGCGCGCAACGTGCTCGACCGCTTTCCGCACCAGCTTTCGGGCGGCATGCGCCAGCGCGTGATGATCGCGATGGCGCTCTCGTGCAAGCCGCAGCTGCTGATTGCCGACGAGCCCACCACCGCGCTCGACGTGACCATCCAGGCGCAGATCCTCCAGCTCATCCGCGAGCTGCAGAAGGAGATGCGCATGGGCGTGCTCTTCATCACGCACGACATGGGCGTGGTGGCCGAGATTGCCGACCGCGTGCTCGTGATGTACCGCGGCGACAAGGTCGAGGCGGGCAGCTCCGATACGGTGTTCGCATCGCCGCAGCATCCCTACACCAAGGCGCTGCTGTCGGCCGTGCCCAAGCTCGGCGCGATGCAGGGCACCGACCTGCCCGCCAAGTTCGAGCTGCTGCGCACCGAGGGCACGCCCGAGACGGTGCCGTGCACCAACACCACGCCGCAGACCACCGTGCGCGAAGACGCCGGCCCGATCCTGCGCGTGCGCGACCTCGTCACGCGCTTCGACGTGCGCAGCGGCCTGTTCGGCCGCGTGAAGCGCCGCGTGCATGCGGTGGAAAAGATCAGCTTCGATCTCTACCCCGGCGAGACGCTGGCGCTGGTCGGCGAATCGGGCTGCGGCAAGTCGACCACCGGCCGCTCGCTCCTGCGCCTGGTCGAAAGCCAGAGCGGTGCCATCGAGTTCGGCGGCCGGAACATCCGCGAGCTGCCCACGCGCGAGCTGCAAGCCCTGCGCCGCAACATCCAGTTCATCTTCCAGGACCCGTTCGCCTCGCTCGATCCGCGCGTGACGGTCGGCTTCTCGATCATGGAGCCGTTGCTCATCCACAACATCGCCAAGGGCGCGGAGGCGCAGCAGCGCGTCGACTGGCTGCTGCAGAAGGTCGGCCTGCCGCCCGAGGTGGCGCAGCGCTATCCGCACGAGTTCTCGGGTGGCCAGCGCCAGCGCATCGCGATTGCGCGCGCCCTCGCGCTCAACCCCAAGGTGGTGGTGGCGGATGAGTCGGTGTCGGCGCTCGACGTGTCGATCCAGGCGCAGATCGTCAACCTCATGCTCGACCTGCAGCGCGAGCTTGGCGTGGCCTTTCTCTTCATCTCGCACGACATGGCGGTGGTCGAGCGCATCAGCCACCGCGTGGCCGTGATGTACCTCGGGCAGATCGTCGAGATCGGTCCGCGCCGCGCCGTGTTCGAAGCGCCGCAGCACGCCTACACCCGCAAGCTGATGGCCGCGGTGCCGGTGGCCGACCCGTCGCGCCGCCACAAGCCGCGCGCGCTGCTCGAAGGCGAGATCCCGAGCCCGATCCGCGCGGTGGGCGACGAGCCCGACGTGCCGCCGCTGGTGCAAGTGGCGCCCGGCCACTTCGTGGCACGGCATGCCATCGGCGGCGCCTTCTGAGCGGCCGGCAGATTTTTTCAACCCGCAGGCCCTCCTGCTTTTTTTCTCGAACCGACTGGAGTTTCTTTCCATGAAGCAATCTTCTTCCTCCCTGCGATGGGCATCGGCACTGCTGGGCCTGGCCGCACTGGCTGCATCGGGCACGGCATTGGCCGCGAAAGACGTGGTGCTGTCGATCGGCTACCAGCCCGAAACGCTGGACCCGTACAACACCAACACCACCATCACCACGGCCGTGACCAAGACCTTCTATGAAGGCCTGTTCCAGTTCGACAAGGACCTGAAGGTGCAGAACGTGCTGGCCGAGGGCTACGAAGTATCGAAGGATGGCCTGGTCTACACCATCAAGCTGCGCACCGGCGTGAAGTTCCACGACGGCACCGACTTCAACGCCGAAGCGGTGAAGGTCTCGCTCGACCGCGTGCTGAACCAGGACAACAAGCTGCTGCGCTACAACCAGTTCAACCGCGTGGGCAAGGTCGAGGCGCTCAACCCCACCACCGTGCGCATCACGCTGAAGGAGCCCTTCGGCCCCTTCATCAACTCGCTGGCCCACGCCTCGGCCGCGATGATCTCGCCCGCCGCGCTGAAGAAGTGGGGCAACAAGGACATCGCCTTCCACCCCGTGGGCACCGGCCCCTTCGAGTTCGTCGAATGGAAGCAGACCGAAGCCGTCAAGGCCAAGAAGTTCGACGGATACTGGAAGAAGGGCTACCCGAAGGTCGACAACCTGCAGTGGAAGCCGGTGCTCGAGAACAACACGCGCGCGGCGATGCTGCAGACCGGCGAGGCCGACTTTGCCTTCCCCATTCCCTATGAGCAGGCCGACCTGCTGAAAAAGAGCGAGAAGCTCGAAGTGGTGGCCATCCCTTCGATCATCACGCGCTTCCTGGCTTTCAACATGCTGCAAAAGCCCTACGACAACCCGAAGGTGCGCGAAGCCATCGGCTACGCCATCAACAAGGAAGCGCTCGCCAAGGTCGCGTTCGGCGGCTATGCCTTCCCCGCGCAGGGCGTGCTGCCCCAGGGCGTGAAGTACGCCGAAAAGATGGCGCCCATTCCCTACGACCTGAAGAAGGCCAAGGAACTGATGAAGGAAGCCGGCTACCCCGACGGCTTCGAGTCGGTGCTGTGGAGCGCCTACAACAACACGACCAGCCAGAAGACCATCCAGTTCGTGCAGCAGCAGCTCGCACAGATCGGCATCAAGCTGCAGGTGCAGGCGCTCGAAGTGGGCCAGCGCACCGAGCAGGTGGATGCATGGCCCGATCCGAAGACGGCCAAGGTCCGCATGTATTACACCGGCTGGTCGTCGTCGACCGGCGAAGCCGACTGGGGCCTGCGCCCGCTGTTCGCCTCGGAAGCCTGGGCTCCGAAGCTGAACAACATGTCGTTCTACAAGAGCGAAGTGGTGGACAACGCGCTGGCCAAGGCGCTGGTGACCACGGACGAGAAGGAACGCACCGCGCTCTACAAGACCGCGCAGGAAGAGATCCGCAAGGACCTGCCGCGCGTGCCGATGGTCACCGAGCAGAACCTGTCGGCGCACGCCAAGCGTCTCTCGGGCGTGTTCGTGATGCCTGACGGCAACATCAACATCGACGCCATCGCGGTCAATTGACCCACCCCCCGAAGCGGCTCACTGCGTGTAGCCGCCTCCCCCTCAAGGGGGCGACACCTGCGGCCCGGCGGAGCCGGTTCCGCGGTGTCTCCCGGCTGAAGGGTTTTTTGCTTGTATGCCATGCTGAATTACTTCCTCAAACGACTGTTGGGCCTGATCCCCACGCTGCTCATCGTGGCAGTGCTGGTGTTCCTGTTCGTCCACATGCTGCCCGGCGATCCGGCGCGCCTTGCCGCGGGCCAGGACGCCGACGAACAGACCGTGGCCATGGTTCGCGCAGAACTCGGCCTCGACAAGCCGCTGCCCCAGCAGTTCGTGAGCTTCTTCACCCATATGCTGCAAGGCGACTTCGGCACCTCGATCCGCACGCGGCGGCCGGTGTCGATGGAAATCGGCGAGCGCTTCTTCCCCACGGTGATGCTGACCATCACCAGCATGGTGTGGGCCGTGATCTTCGGCATGGGCATCGGCATTGTTTCCGCCGTGTTCCGCAACCAATGGCCCGACCGGCTCGGCATGACGCTGGCCGTGTCGGGCATCTCCTTTCCGGCATTTGCCCTGGGCATGCTGCTGATGCAGATCTTCTCGGTCCAGCTCGGCTGGCTGCCCACGGTGGGCGCGAGCAGCTGGAAGCACTACATCCTGCCCTCGCTCACACTGGGCGCCGCAGTGGCTGCCGTGATGGCGCGCTTCACGCGCGCTTCGTTCGTCGAGGTGATCCAGGAAGATTTCGTTCGCACCGCGCGAGCCAAGGGCGTGCGCGAGCGCACCGTCATCATCAAGCACTGCCTGCGCAACGCGCTGATCCCGGTGGTCACGATGATGGGCCTGCAGTTCGGCTTCCTGCTGGGCGGCTCGATCCTGGTCGAGGCGGTCTTCAACTGGCCGGGCCTCGGGCGCCTCTTGGTCGATGCCGTGCAGATGCGCGACTACCCCGTGATCCAGACGCTGGTGCTGCTGTTCTCGCTCGAATTCATTTTGATCAATCTCGTGGTCGATGTGCTCTATGGCTACATCAATCCCACCATCCGCTACAAGTGAGCAGCAAGCCATGACGCAAGCTACCGGCGCGACTGCCGATCCGATCACTCCGCCCGTTGTTGCGGTCCAGACCGCGGGCAAGGTCCGCACGCCCTGGGGCGAATGCTGGCGCCGCTTCAAGAAGCAGCCCGTGGGCATCGTTGCCGCGCTGTTCGTGCTGCTGCTGGTGTTCGTCGCGGTGTTCGCGCCGTGGATCGTGCCCTTCGACGCGGAGAACTTCTTCGACTACGACATGCTGAACACGGGGCCTTCGGCCACGCACTGGTTCGGCGTCGATCCGCTGGGCCGCGACATCTTCAGCCGCATCCTGATGGGCGCGCGCATCTCGCTGATGGCGGGCTTTCTCTCTGTGCTGGTGGGCGGCTTCGTCGGCACGGCCTTCGGCCTGCTCGCGGGCTACTACGAAGGCTGGTGGGACCGCATCGTGATGCGCATCTCCGACGTGCTCTTTGCCTTTCCCGGCATCCTGCTGGCGCTGGGCGTGGTCGCCATCCTCGGCAGCAGCATGACCAACGTGGTGGTGGCGGTGTCGGTGTTCAGCGTGCCGGCCTTCGCGCGCCTGGTGCGCGGCAACACGCTGGTGCTCAAGCAGCAGACCTACATCGAGGCCGAGCGCAGCATCGGCGCGTCGGACTGGACCATCATCGTGCGGCACATCCTGCCGGGCACCATCTCATCGATCGTGGTGTATTTTTCGATGCGCGTGGGCACCTCGATCATCACGGCCGCGAGCCTCTCGTTCCTGGGCATGGGCGCGCAGCCGCCAACGCCCGAATGGGGCGCGATGCTCAGCGAAGCCCGCGCCGACATGGTGACCTCGCCACACGTGGCGCTGTTCCCGAGCCTGGCCATCTTCTTCACCGTGCTGGCCTTCAACCTGCTGGGCGATGCGCTGCGCGACGCGCTCGATCCGAAGATCGACCGCGAATAATTCCCTCTGTCTGTCTTCATGCCAGCGAACTCCCTGCCTTACATCGGCACCCTGCTGCAAGGCGCGCGCAACGCCATCACCGACGTCGAAGGCGTCACGGTCGGGCATCGGACGCTCGACGACGGCGGCGTGCAGACGGGCGTGACGGTGATCCGTCCGCATGCGGGCGATCCATTCCGCGACAAGGTGCCGGCCGCCGCCGTGGTGCTCAACGGCTTCGGCAAGAGCGTGGGGCTGGTGCAGCTCGCCGAGCTCGGCGTGCTGGAAACGCCGATTGCACTGACCAACACTTTTTCGGTCGGCACGGTGGCAACGGCGCAGATTCGCCATTGCCTTGCGGCCAACCCCGAGAGCGGCCGGTCGCTGCCGACGGTGAACCCGCTGGTCTTCGAGTGCAACGACGGCTTTCTGAACGACATCCAGCGGCTGGCCGTGACCGAGGCGGACTACCTGCACGCGCTCGAGAGTGCCGGCGCCGACTTCGCGCAGGGCTCGGTCGGCGCGGGGCGCGGCATGTCGAGCTTCCAGCTCAAGGGCGGCATCGGCAGCGCCTCGCGGCGCGTCTCGGCGCCCGGGGGCGAGCTGCACACCGTGGGCACGCTGGTGCTGGCGAACTACGGGCGCCAGCCGCAACTGGTGCTGGCCGGGCATCCGGTCGGCGAGCGGCTGGCCGCGCACGGCACGCGCGAATGCAAGGAGCCCGAGAGGGGCTCGATCATCATCGTCGTCGCCACCGATGCGCCGCTCGATGCGCGCCAACTGCGCCGCCTCGCGCTGCGCGCGGGTGCAGGGCTGGCGCGCACCGGTTCGGTCTTCGGCCATGGCAGCGGAGACATCGTGCTGGCCTTTTCGACCGCCTACACCGTGCCCGACCGCGTCGAGCGCCCGATGCCGGCCATCGCGATGCTGCACGACGGATTGCTCGACGGCCTCTTCCAGGCCGCGGCCGACAGCACCGAGCAGGCGATCCTGCATGCGCTCTGGCGCGCCACGGCCGTGACCGGCCGCGATGGCCATCACCGCGCGGCGCTGTCGGAACTGCTGCCGCCCTCTTCCCTTCTTTCTTCTTCCTTCGCGCAACCGCTCGCCCTCCCATGAAAGTCCTGATCTCCACCGACATCGAAGGCGTTGCGGGCGTCTACCACCACGAGCAGGCGCGGGCCGGCAACCCCGAGTACGAACGCGCCCGCCTGCTGATGGCGCACGAGGCCAACGCGGCCGTTGCCGGCGCCTTCGAGGCCGGCGCCACCGAGGTGCTGGTCAACGATTCGCACGGCGGCTTTCGCAACATGCCGCCCGACGTGCTCGATGCGCGCGCCCGCGTGGTACAGGGCAAGCCGCGCTACCTGAGCATGGTGGCCGGCGTGGAAGAGGAAGGCGTGGACGCCGTCTGCATGGTGGGCTACCACTCGCGCGCCCAGGGACGCGGCATCCTCGCCCACACCATCAACAGCTTTGCCTTTGCAGGCATCCGGCTTGGCGACCAGGAACTGGGCGAGGCCGGGCTCTACGGCGCGCTGGCCGGCGAATACGGGGTGCCGGTGGTGATGGCCAGCGGGGACGATGTGTTCATTGCAGAGAACCGGGCGCTCTTTCCGCATGCGACCTTTGTGCAGACCAAGCGTGCCACGGGGTTCAACAGCGGGGTGTCGTTGTCGCCGGAGCAGTCGCGCGCCGCCATCCGGGCCGGCGTGGCTGAGGGGCTGGCTGCGCGGAGCAATGCGAGGCCATTGGTGTTCAAGGGCCCGCAGGTGGTCACTCTGCACACGCAGTCGCCGATGATGGCGGATCTGTTCTGCCAATGGCCGTCGTTCGAACGCATCGACGGTGTCACGCTGCGGTTTTCCGCTGAGACGGTGGAAGCGGCTGTGCGGATGCTGAACTGCTGTTCGGCGATGTCTTCGATGTTGCGTTGAGTTTTTTTGGGGTTCCGGGGCCGGGACTCGCCCCGGCGGGCGACTCACTTTCTTTGCTTCGCCAAAGAAAGTAAGCAAAGAAAGGCGACCCCTGCTGTCTGCGTCCCTCCGCTTCGCTGCGGGCAACCTGCGGTGCTCACGTTTCGCGGGGTCTCGCAGAACTCGCTACGCTCAAACAGCTGCGAGCCCTTGTCCGCGAAACGCTGCGCTCCTCGGCGCATACAGAAGGGGTGGGAGCGGGCAGCCTTCGCTTCGCTCGGCCCCAAACACCAACAGCCACAGCCAACCACCGCAGGCGCGCAGCGCCTGCGGTGGCTTGGTGGCCGAGCGCAGCAAAGGCCCGTTCGGTTTCCACTCCCCTCTGTATGCGCCGAGGAGCGCAGCGTTTCGCGGATCAGGGCTCGCCCTTGTTTGAGCGGAGCGAGTTTGGGCGAGACCCTGCGAAACGTGAGCACCGCAGGTTGCCCCGTAGCGAAGCGAAGGGGTCGCAGACAGTGGGGTCGCCTTTCTTTTGCCTACGTTTCTTTGGCGAAGCAAAGAAAAGTAGGTCGCCCGCCGGGGCGAGTCCCGGCCCCGGAACCCAAAAACACCCGCCCCCAAAACACCTCATCCACCCCCATCAAACCCCCTCCCCCTTATCCAGAATAAGCATCCAACCGCCCCGAAACCCGCATGGCCATTGAAGAATAAGCTTATCCGCATAAAGCCCGAACCAAAAAATAGTTTGCTTCCATAAGGCCGGGTTTCAGAATCTCGGCTTCTTGCTGGGGCGCCCCGTTGTACGTGCGGCACCGCACTTCTTCAAGAAGATCACACGATGTACCAATACACAGAATTCGATCGCCAGTTCGTCCATCAGCGGGCTGCCCAGTTCCGAGACCAGCTCGAACGCTGGCAAAAGGGCCGCCTGCACGAAGACGAGTTCCGTCCCCTGCGCCTGCAAAACGGCTGGTACGTGCAGCGCTACGCGCCGATGCTGCGCGTGGCCGTGCCCTACGGCGAGCTTTCGAGCCGCCAGCTGCGCGTGCTCGCCCGCATCGCCCGCGAGTACGACGAGCCCGAAGCCGAGGTCTACCGCAAGGCCATCGAGACGCAGGGCCTGCTCGGCAGCCACAAGCTCCCCACGCACTACGCCCACTTCTCGACGCGCCAGAACGTCCAGTACAACTGGATTCCGCTGTCGAAGTCGGCCGACGTGATGGACCTGCTGGCCTCGGTCGACATGCACGGCATCCAGACCAGCGGCAACTGCATCCGCAACATCACGAGCGACGAGCGCGCCGGCATCGCGGTCGACGAAATCGCCGATCCGCGCCCCTACGCCGAAATCATGCGCCAGTGGAGCACGCTGCACCCTGAATTCGCCTTCCTGCCGCGCAAGTTCAAGATCGCGATCACCGGCGCCGCCGAAGACCGCGCCGCCACCGGCTGGCACGACGTGGGCCTGAAGCTCGCGAAGAACGAAGCGGGCGAGATCGGCTTTCGCGTGCAGGTGGGCGGCGGCATGGGCCGCACGCCGATCATCGGCACCGTGCTGCGCGAGTTCCTGCCGTGGCAGCAGATCATGAATTACCTCGAAGCGGTGATCCGGGTCTACAACCGCTACGGCCGCCGCGACAACATCTACAAGGCGCGCATCAAGATCCTCGTGAAGGCCGAAGGCCAGCGCTACATCGACGATGTCGAGGCCGAGTACAAGCAGATCATCGAGCACGACGGCGCGCCGCACACCATCACGCAGGAAGAGTTCGACCGCGTGGCCGCCTCCTTCGTGCCGCCGACGCTCGCCACCCGCGTGCTGCAAAGCGCCGAGAAGACCGACGCCGAGCTGCGTGCCCACGCCGCCGACGACGTGATGTTCGCCCGCTGGCTCGCCCGCAACGTGGCTGCGCACAAGAACCCCGCGCTGCGCGCCGTGACGCTCTCGTTCAAGCGCCTGAAGCAGGCGCCCGGCGATGCCTCGGCCGACCAGCTCGACACGCTCGCCGAACTGGCCGACCGCTTCTCGGCCGGCGAAGCCCGCGTCACGCACGACCAGAACATCGTGCTGCCCTGGGTGCATGCCGAAGACCTGCATGCGCTGTGGCTTGCCGCCCGCGCCGCCGGCTTTGCCAGCGCCAACGTGCACCTGTTGACCGACATGATCGCCTGCCCCGGCGGCGACTTCTGCGCGCTGGCCAATGCGCGCTCCATCCCCATTGCCGAGGCCATCACCGAGCGCTACCAGGACCTCGACGAGCTCGACGACCTGGGCGAGATCGACCTGCACATCAGCGGCTGCATCAACTCGTGCGGCCACCACCACAGCGGCCACATCGGCATCCTGGGCGTCGACAAGGACGGCAAGGAGTGGTACCAGGTCACCCTCGGCGGCTCCGACGGCTCGGCCCTCAGCGGCGCGCCGCAGGCCGGCAAGGTGGTCGGCCCCTCGTTCTCGGCGGCCGAAGTGCCGGGCGTGATCGAGGCCGTGCTCACCACCTACCGCGACACCCGCGAAGGCGGCGAGACCTTCATCGACACGCTGCGCCGCGTCGGCCACGACCCGTTCAAGGCCGCAGCCAACGGTGCGCGCTTCAAGGTGGAGGAAGCGGCATGAACCGGCGCCTCAACATCCTTTCGGCCGAAGAACACATCGACGACGGCGACCCGAAGGTGCTGCAGCTGCCCAACGATGCCGACCCGCTCGCCATCGAGGTGTGCCTGGAAGACATCGAGCGCATCGACCTGAACTTTCCGAAGTTCACCGATGGCCGCGCCTACAGCCAGGCCTTCCTGCTGCGCCGCCGGCTCGGCTTCAAGGGCGACATCCGCGCCACCGGCGACGTGCTGATCGACCAGCTGGTGCAGATGGAACGCACCGGCTTCTCCAGCGCCGTGCTGAAGGAAGGCGTGGACGCCACCGACGCACAGCGCCAGTTCGACCGCTTCTCGGCCTTCTACCAGGGCGATGCGGTGCAGCCCGCGCCGCACTTCGCGGCCGGCACCTGAGTCCGCAGGAAACCATCGACATGAGCATTGCCACGGACATCGATTTCGCACGCATCAACACCGAGCTCGGCCGCAACGCCGAGGGCCTGGTGGACTGGGCCATCGGCCTCGGCCAACGCGCGATCGTCACCACCAATTTCCGCCCCTTCGAGGCCGTGATCCTGCACATGGTCACGCGCGCAAAGCGCGATGTTCCCGTGGTCTGGATGGACAACGGCTACAACACCGAGGCCACCTACCGCTTTGCCGACGAGGTGACCAAGCAGCTGGGCCTGGATCTGCACATCTACCTGCCGCGCCGTTCGCGTGCACATCGCGAAGCCGTGGAAGGCCCGACCCCGGCGCTCGACGATCCGCGCCACGCCGCCTTCACGGAAGAGGTGAAGCTGGAGCCCTTTGCCCGCGCGCTGCGCGAGACGGCGCCGAAGGTCTGGTTCACCGCGCTGCGGGCCACCGACACGGCCGTGCGCGCGCAGATGGACCCGGTCAGCGTCAATCCTGACGGCCTGATCAAGGTCGCGCCGCTCCTGCACTGGTCGTCCAAGGATCTGTACACGTACTGCGAAGCGCATGGCCTGCCCAACAACTTCGACTACGTGGACCCGACCAAGGGCGAAGACAACCGCGAGTGCGGATTGCACCTCTCGCACTGAGCGCCGACGCCTTGCCGATCCTCCGCATTCAGACCCACTCCGATGAACGCCCGTACCGAAACCGAACTGCTGCTGCCGCCCATGCACTCTCCCGCGCGCCTGTCCAACACCCATCTCGATGCGCTGGAAGAGGAAACCGTCTTCATCCTGCGCGAAGTGGCGGCCGCCTTCGAGCGCCCCACCTTGCTGTTCTCGGGTGGCAAGGATTCGCTGGTGCTGCTGAAGTGCGCGGAAAAGGCCTTCGGCGCCGGCCGCATCCCCTACCCGCTCTTGATGATCGATACAGGCCACAACTTCCCCGAAGTGACGGCCTATCGCGACCAGCGCGCGAAGGAACTGGGCGCCGAACTCATCGTGCGCAGCGTCGAAGATTCGATGGCGCGCGGCACCGTGCGCCTCGCGCACCCCGGCGAATCGCGCAATGCGCACCAGTCGGTCACGCTGCTCGAGGCCATTGAAGAATTCCGCTTCGACGCGCTGATCGGCGGCGCGCGCCGCGACGAGGAAAAGGCACGCGCCAAGGAGCGCATCTTTTCGCACCGCGATTCCTTCGGCCAATGGCAGCCCAAGGACCAGCGCCCCGAGCTGTGGACGCTGTTCAACACCCGCCTCGCCCCGGGCGAGCACTTCCGCGTGTTCCCGATCTCGAACTGGACCGAGCTCGATGTCTGGCAATACATCGAGCGCGAGCATGTGGGCCTGCCGTCGATCTACTACACGCACAAGCGCGAAGTGGTCGAGCGCCGCGGCCTGCTGGTGCCGGTGACCGACCTCACCCCGGCGCGCGACGGCGAAACCGTGCAGGTACGCGACGTGCGCTTTCGCACCGTGGGCGACATCACGACCACATGCCCGGTCGAGAGCCTTGCGGCCGATGCGGGCGACGTGGTGCTCGAAACGCTGTCGGTCGACGTCAGCGAGCGCGGTGCGACGCGCATGGACGACATGACGTCGGAAGCTTCGATGGAGAAGCGCAAGAAAGACGGTTACTTCTGACCCACCCCCGTCCCTCGCTCACTTCGTGTAGCTCGACTCCCCCCTCGAGGGGGCGACACCAGCGGCCCGGCAAAGCCGGTTCCGCGGTGTCTCCCGAAAGAAAGCCATGACTGCCACCACTCTCTCACCCACCATCGCAGCCGACACCGGCACCGCCCTTCGCTTCATCACCTGCGGCTCGGTCGACGACGGCAAGAGCACGCTGATCGGCCGCCTGCTGGTCGACAGCAAGACCGTGCTGCAGGACCAGCTCGCCGGCGTGCAGCGCGGCGGCGAAACCGACCTGGCACTCCTGACCGACGGCCTCTCGGCCGAGCGCGAACAGGGCATCACGATCGACGTGGCCTACCGCTATTTCTCGACCGCCAAGCGCAAGTTCATCATCGGCGACGCGCCGGGCCATGAGCAATACACCCGCAACATGGTCACGGCCGCCTCGGCCGCCGATGCCGCCGTGGTGCTGGTCGATGCCACCAAGCTGGCCTGGGCCGCCGAGGTGGAAGACGGCACCGTGGTCAAGCGCGAACTGCTGCCGCAGACGCGCCGCCACACGCTGCTGGCCCATCTGCTGCGCGTGCAGTCGGTGGTGTTCGCGGTCAACAAGCTCGACGCGATCGACGACGCCAGCCTCGCCTTCGAACGCATCTCGACCGCGCTGAACGCCTTTGCCGAAGCGGCGGGCGTTCAGGTGGCCGCCATCGTGCCGATCTCCGCCCTCAAGGGCTGGAACGTGGCCACGCGCCATGCCGACTGGGTGGGCTACGAAGGCCCGAGCCTGCTCGAGCTGCTCGAGGAACTGCCGGTCACCGCGCAGGACGAGGACGTGCCCTTCGCCTTCCCGGTGCAGTGGGTCGAGAAGTTCTCGGCCTCGGCCGACACCTCGCAGGGCCGCCGCGTGTTCTGGGGCCGCGTGGCTTCCGGCCACGTGGAACCGGGCCAGCGCGTGACCGTGCTGCCCAGCAACCAGACCGCCACGGTCGCGCAGGTACTGAGCCATACGCGGCAGCCGAAGGTGGTGCATGCGGGCCACAGCGCCGGCATCGTGCTCGACCGCGAAGTCGACGTGTCGCGCGGCGACTGGCTGCTGGCGCCCGGCGCCTTCGAGCCGGTGCGCGAGATCACCGCCACCGTGGCCTGGCTCGACGACGAGCCGCTGGTCGCGGGCCGCGTCTACTGGGCGCTGCAGGGCCACCGCTGGGTCAAGGCCAAGGTGGCGCGCATCGTCGACCGGGTGAACATCACCACGCTCGAATCCGAGCCCGCCACGCAGCTGGAAGCCAATTCCATCGGCGACGTGGTGCTTTCGCTGCAGCAGCCGCTGGCCGTGCTGCCCTTCACGCAATCGCGCGCCCTGGGCTCGCTGGTGCTGGTCGATACGGCCTCCCACAAGACCGCTGCCGCCGTGCTCGTGCAGCCTGCCGCCGCAAAGGCCTAAAATCTGGGGTTTTCCCCGACCTCACACTGACGTTAGAAGACAAATGACCCACGTCGTCTCCGAAGCCTGCATCCGCTGCAAATACACCGACTGCGTGGACGTATGCCCCGTGGATTGCTTCCGCGAAGGCCCCAACATGCTGGTGATCGACCCGGACGAATGCATCGACTGCGCGGTCTGCATCCCCGAGTGCCCGGTCAATGCGATCTATGCCGAGGAAGACCTCCCGGCCAACCAGATCGCGTTCATCAAGCTCAACGCCGAACTCGCGGTGGCCGATGGCTGGAAGAGCATCACCAAGCGCAAGCCCGCGCTGCCCGACGCCGAAGAGTGGAAAGACAAGACCGACAAGGTCGGCGAACTGGTCCGTTGAACCCCGAAGGCCGAGCCCCCATCGAAACCGACGCGCTCATCATCGGCGCCGGTCCGGTCGGGCTGTTCCAGGCCTTCCAGCTCGGCCTGCTCGAGATCTCCTGCCACATCGTCGATGCGCTGCCCGCCGCGGGCGGCCAGTGCGTGGCGCTCTACGGCGGCAAGCCGATCTACGACATTCCCGGTACGCCCGTCACCAGCGGAAGCGAACTCGCGCAATCGCTGCTCAAGCAAGTCGAACCCTTCAAGCCCCAATTCCATTTTGGCGAGCAGGTGGCCACGCTCGAAAGGCAGGCCGACGAGCGCCTGCTGCTGACCACCTCGGCCGGCACCGCTTTCCTCGCCAGGACGGTGTTCATCGCGGCCGGGGTCGGTGCCTTCGTACCCAAGCGCATCGCGCTCGAAGGCATTGCGCAGTTCGAGGGCCGCTCGCTTTTCTATCACCCCGATTCGCTGGACCGCTTTGCCGGGCAGGCGGTGGTGGTGAATGGCGGCGACGACGTGGCGCTGGAAACCGCCGTCGCGCTCACGGATATTGCAAAGCAGGTCACGCTGGTCCACCGGCGCGACGGCTTCCAGGCCGACGAGGCGCTGGTCGCTTCGATGCGCGCGCTGGTGGCCGACGGCAAGCTCGCGTTCAGGGTCGGCCAGCCCACCGCCTTCGACGGCAGGCAACTGCAGATCACCACGCCCGATGCAACCACCGTCGATCTGCCGCTGGACGCGCTGATCGCCTGCCTGGGCATCTCCCCGCGCCTCGGCCCCATTGCCGACTGGGGGCTGGAACTCGAGCGCAAGCAGGTGCCGGTCGACACCGAGAAGTACGAAACCCGCGAGCGCGGCGTGTTCGCGGTGGGCGACATCAACACCTATCCTGGCAAGAAGAAGCTCATCGTCTGCGGCTTCCATGAGGCCACGCTGGCGGCCTGGGGCGCCACTGCGATCGTCTTCCCGGGCAAGGCCGTGCCGCTGCAGTACACGACCACCAGCACGCGGCTGCACGAGCTGCTGGGCGTGGCTACTTCGCGCTAGGCAGCAGCGCGCGGCATTCGCCGATGAAGCTGCCGATGGCGGCGGCGAATCGGTCGATGTCCGCATCGGTCAGCGGCAGCGACAGCACGACGAAGCCGCGGGGCGAGGCGTAGATGCCTTCGCTCAGCAGGTGGAAGAACAGCAGCTGCCGCAACCGCCCGTCGACCACTGCCAGGTCGTCCACGCATCGCACTTCCCCACGCACGAAATGCGCATTCATCAGCGAGCCGACGCCGGTGAACTGCATGGCCACATCCTCCTTCGCACACAGCGTGTTGAGGCGCGCACGCATCGCCTCGCCGCGCTCGGCCAGCGCGCCGGCCGCCTCGGGCGTGAACAGCTTCGTGAGGCCCGCATAGCCGGCCGCCATGGTCATCACGTTGTTGTTGAAGGTGCCCGAATGGGAGAGCGACCCGGTGCGCGGATCGAACTGCGCCATCACATCCGAACGCCCGCCGAAAGCGCCGAACGACATGCCGCCGCCGATGTACTTGCCGAGCGTGGTGAGGTCCGACCGGATGCCGAGCCTGTTGGCCAGGCCCTGCGGCCCGAGGCGCGAGGTCATGACCTCGTCGAAGACCAGCAGCGCGCCCACCTTCGTCGCACCATCGCGAAGTGCCTGCAGAAAGTCGAGACGCCCCGGAATGCAGCCGCTCGCGCCCTGCATCGGCTCGACCAGGACCGCCGCGATCTCGGGCCCGTGTTTCTCGATCTGCTCGCTCGCAGCCTGCGCGTCGTTGTAGGGCAGCACCAGGAAGTCGAAGGGCACGGTCGTCGGCAGCGGCTTGGCGCCGAAGCCGAGCACGCCGCCGTGGTAGCCGCCCGAGAACACCACAATCTTTCGCCGCCCCGTGAAGTGCAGCGCGGCCGTGAGCGCCATCAGGTTGGCCTCGGTGCCCGAGTTGGTGAAGCGCAATTGCTCGATCTGCGGAAAGCGCTCGCAGATGGTCTTGGCGAGCCGGCCTTCGAGCAGGTTGTGGCCCGTGAGGTTGATGCCGCCCTGCATCGCCTCGACGACCGCATCGCGGATCTCGGGTGCCGAGTGGCCGTAGACGCCGGCCGTGTACTCGGCGATGAAGTCGGCATAGCGGTGGCCGTCGGCATCCCACAGCGCGGCGCCTTCGCCCTTGGCGATGGTGAGCGGAAACGGTGCGTAGAACAGCACCGAGCGGCTGTTGGCGCCGGGCATGTAGCGCGCCTGCGCCTCGAACTGGCGCCGGCTGGCCGGGTTGGCCCCGGTGAAGCGCTGGAAGGCCTGGGCAAGGGACTGGTCGATTGCGGAATCGCTCATGGAACACATCCTCGAAGTGGCGGCATGCGGATTGCCATATCCGGACCATCATCCATGGTTTGGAGGCTGGGCGCACAGGCTCGTACAATAGTTCCCGCTTTGCGCCACGGCGCGGAGCACCACCGCTAGGGGTGTCGAACCGGGATCCGTTCCGGGGCTGACTGAGAGAGTCCCTTTGAACCTGACTGAGGTAATCCTCGCGCAGGGAAGCTGGTCCGGCGGCCTGTCGCGTTGTCTCGCGCGATGGCTCCACCGCCGGAGCCTCGCCCACCTGCCAAACCTTTTGCACTGGAGCAACTGGATGGCATACGACGACGAACTTTCTTCCGCCAACGAGGCGCTCGTGCCCTTGCCCGCGTCGCAGCGCGTGTTCGGCTGGCATGACCACGCATCGCTCTGGTTCAGCCTGGGCGTCGGGCTGCTGGTGATGCAGATCGGCGCCTACCTGGTGCCGGCGGTGGGCACGCGCGACGCGGCCATCGCGATCGTGCTGGGCTCGCTGATCGGCGCGGGCCTGTTGGCCTGGACCGCGCGGCTCGGCTGCGAGAGCGGCCTGGCGAGCGCCGGACTGATGCGCGCCACCTACGGCAGCGCGTTCGCACGGCTTCCGGTGCTGCTCAACATCGTGCAGCTGGTGGGCTGGACCACTTTCGAGCTCGTCATCATGCGCGAGGGCACGCAGGCGATCGGGCAACAGGCCTTCGGCCTGGCGCTCGGCGGGCCCCTGGGCGGCGCCCTCACCACGCTGCTCTGGGGCGCAGTGCTGCTGGCGCTCCTGGCGGGCTCCATGGTCAAGCTGGTGCGGCGCTTCGTGAGCCGCTTCGGCCTGCCGCTGGTGGTGCTTTCTCTGCTCTGGCTGACATGGCAGTTCGCAACGCGCCTGCAAGCCAAGGGACTTGACGCCTTCTGGGCGCGCCCCGGCAACGGGGGCATGGGCATGTTCAGCGCGCTCGACCTGGTGATTGCGATGCCTGTCTCATGGCTGCCGCTGGTGGCCGACTACGCGCGCCACGGCAAGCGCAGCGCAGGCGGCCTCGGCAGCGCCTTCAGCGGCACCTGGATCGGCTATGCGCTGGCCAACGTCTGGTGCTATGCGCTCGGCGTGATGGTGGTGAGCGTGGCCGAACCGGGCACCGGCCTGGTCACCGCCCTGCTGCTCGCCCAAGGCGGCCTGGTGGCGCTGGGCCTGATCCTGATCGACGAGCTCGACAACGCGTACGGCGATATGTATTCGGGCTCGGTGTCCACCCACAGCCTGCTGCCGCGCTGGAGCGTGCGGCGCTGGGGCCTCCTGCTGGCGGCGCTGTGCACCGCGCTCGCGCTGGTGCTGCCGATGCACACGATCGAGCCGTTCCTGCTGATGCTGAGTTCGGTGTTCGTGCCGCTCTACGGCGTGATCCTGGGGCGGCTGGGCACGGGCCAGGCGGTTTCGTCGGTGGGCACGCGCCGGGTCGACCTGGGCGCGGCGCTGATCTGGATTGCGGGCATCGCGGCCTACCACGCGCTCGCCAAGTGGGCGCCGCAGTTCGGCTCGGCACTGCCGACGCTGGCGGCGACCTTCCTGCTGGCCTGGGCCAGCCGGCCCAAGGCTACGCCGACGGCGGCAGGCGGTGCGTCGGCACTGGCGCAAAGCCGTGGTTGAGCGGACCGTGTCCCGCGCCGGTCTTCACATGCGCACCGGCGGCCATCGCGCCGAGGATGTAGGCGCGCGCGCGCTCGACGGCCTCGGGCAACGCGAGCCCCAGCGCCAGATGCGCGGCAATCGCGGACGACAGCGTGCAGCCCGTGCCATGCAGGTTGCGGCTCGCGATGCGCTGCGAGGCCAGCCGCTTGCGAGTGCCGTCGGACCGCAGCAGCACGTCGACCACCTCGTCGCCTGGCAGGTGCCCGCCCTTGAGCAGCACGGCCTGCGCGCCGAGCGCCAGCAATTCGTCGGCCGCATCGTCGAGCGCATCGATGCCGTCGATCGCATGGCCGATCAGCAAGGCCGCTTCGTCGAGGTTGGGCGTGACCACCACGGCGCGCGGGAACAGCTCGCGCACCAGCACCTGCACGGTTTCGGAGGCGATCAGACGGTCGCCGCTGGTGGCGACCATCACCGGGTCGAGCACCACGTTGGGCAGCCGGTAGTGATCGATGGCCCAGGCCACCACCTCGACCACCTCGGGCGCGTGCAGCATGCCGAGCTTGACCGCATCCACGCCGATGTCCTCGACCACCGCCTGGATCTGCGCCTTGAGAAAAGCCGGCGGCACGCCATGGATGCCCGACACGCCGAGCGTGTTCTGCGCGGTGAGCGCGGTGATGGCCGTCATGCCGTAGCAGCCGAGCGCCGCGAAGGTCTTCAGGTCGGCCTGGATGCCGGCACCGCCGCCGCTGTCGGAGCCGGCGATCGAGAGCACGCGTGCATAGCGCAGGGGCGCCTGGGGCGCGTTGGAAAGTGCTGGGGTCATGCTGAAAATTATCGGCGACCGGCCCTGCCTTTCTGCCTCCCCTCCCGGGGGAGGGCTGGGGTGGGGGCAAGCGGCGTGTCTACCGAGCGCTCTGCCCGCCCCCATCCCAGCCTTCCCCCAGCGGGGGAAGGAGCAAGGCCATGAGCCTCCCATTCCAATCCGCCGCCGTCCTCGGCGCCGGCCTCATGGGCCGGCTGCTCGCGGTCACGCTGGCGCGGGCCGGCTGCAAGGTCGAGTTGTTCGAGGCGGGCAGCCCCGAGGCCGAAGGCGCTGCCGCGCGCGTGGCGGCCGCCATGCTCGCGCCGCTGGCCGAATCGGCCGTGGCACCGGTGCCGGTCGTACGCATGGGGCAGTACGCGCTGGGCCGCTGGCCCGAGCTGCTGGCGCCGCTGGCGCAGCCCGTGTTCTTCCAGCGCGAAGGCACGCTGGTGCTGTGGCACCGTCAGGACGCCGCCGAGGCCGCGCGGCTCGCGCGCGTGCTGGCGCGCACCGGCACGCAGGTGCCCGAGCTCGCGCCGATGCGCACGCTCGACGGCAGCGGCATTGCCGCCCTCGAGCCGTCGCTCGGCCAGCGCTTCGCGCAAGGCTTGTTCCTTCCGGGCGAGGGCCAGCTCGACAACCGTGCATTGCTGGCTTCGCTGCTTGCCACGCTGCAGGCCAGCCCCGGCGTGAAGCTGCATTGGCAGTCGCCACGCACGCCCGGAGATTTTTCTCCGGGCACGCCGGGCCAGCCCGACTGGGTGATCGACTGCCGCGGCCTCGGTGCCAAGCCGCAGTGGAACGCGCTGCGCGGCGTGCGCGGCGAAGTCGTCCGCGTGCATGCGCCCGAGGTGACGCTGCAGCGGCCCACGCGGCTGGTGCATCCGCGCTATCCGCTCTACATCGCACCCAAGCCGGGCAGCGTGTTCGTGATCGGCGCGACCGAGATCGAGTCGGACGACATGTCGCCCGCCAGCGTGCGCTCCACGCTCGAGCTGCTGAGCGCGGCCTACGCGGTGCACAGCGGCTTCGCCGAAGCCCGCATCCTCGAGATCGCGACCCAATGCCGGCCCACGCTGCCCGACAACCTGCCCGCCATCCGGCAGCCGCAGCCGCGCGTGCTGCAGATCAACGGCCTGTACCGCCACGGTTTCATGATCGCGCCCGCCGTGCTCGATTCAGCCATGGAGCTGCTCGTGCACGGCCGCTCGGCACTGGCGCAGAAGCTCGGCCTGGAGACATCCCAAGCATGACGATGAATGTCCTGATCAACGACAAGCCCTACACGCTGCAGGACGGCGCCACCGTGATCGACGCGCTGGCCGCACTCGATGCCGTGCCGCCGTTCGCGGTGGCCGTGAACCGGGAGTTCGTGCCGCGCTCGGCCCATGCGGCGCGCGCACTGCAGCCCGAAGACCGCATCGAAGTGATCCGCCCCGTGACCGGCGGCTGAACAAGCAACCCACAGAGATGGAGACAACACGCACCATGAAGACCGCATCTGCAATTCCGGACAACGATCCGCTGGTTCTCTACGGCCAGACCTTCCAGAGCCGCTTGCTGCTGGGCACCGCGCGCTACCCCTCGCCGGACCTGCTCGAAGCCGCGGTGAAGCGCGCCCAGCCCGCCATGCTGACGGCCTCGCTGCGCCGCCAGTCCGCCAGCCCCGGCGCGAGCGACAGCGGCAACGGCTTCTGGGAGCTGCTGCGCCGGCTCGCGGTGCCCGTGCTGCCCAACACCGCCGGCTGCCACAGCGTGCAGGAAGTGATTGCCACCGCGCAGATGGCGCGCGAGCTGTTCGACACGCCGTGGATCAAGCTCGAACTCATCGGCGACGACTACACGCTGCAGCCCGACACGCTGAACCTCGTCGATGCCGCATCTCAGCTGATCCGCGACGGCTTCCAGGTGCTGCCCTACTGCACCGAGGACCTCGTGCTGTGCCAGCGGCTGGTCGACGTCGGCTGCCAGGCCGTGATGCCCTGGGCGGCGCCTATCGGCACCGGCCGCGGGCCCGTCAATCCCTACGCGCTGCAGCTGCTGCGCGAGCGGCTCAGCGTGCCGATGCTGGTCGATGCGGGACTGGGACTGCCCTCGCATGCCTGCCAGGTGATGGAATGGGGCTACGACGGCGTGCTGCTCAACACCGCCGTGGCGCTGGCGCAAGACCCGGTATCGATGGCCGGCGCCTTTGCCGACGCCGTGCAGGCCGGCCGCGCCGCCCACCGCGCCGGTGCCATGGCCGCGCAGGACTCGGCACAGCCCAGCACGCCGGTGCTCGGCACGCCCTTCTGGCATCACGCACCATGAGCGCCGCGCCGGGCCGCCCCAAGCAAGCTCGCACCGCAGTGCGAAGCACGAAGGTCATCCAATGAGCACGTCGATCGACTCCCGCGCCATCTCGCAGGCGATCGTCGCTGCGCATGGGCTGCGCTTCGGCACCAACACGCCCGCGACCATTTCGGCGGGCCGCTTTTCCTCGGACGAGCCGGTGTACCGCGGCGCGAAGCGGGCCTGCACGGCGCTCGGCTTCATCGAGATCGATGCCGAATGCCTGGCGCGGGCCTGGCAGGCGCAGACCGTGCGCACCGGCGCTTTCGATGCCAACCAGTGGCCCGAGACGCCCGCCGATTTCGGCATGCGCGCGTTCCCGCCTAGCGAACGCGACGACGCCTTCGCGCCCTGCCCCGAACGGCTCGGCCTCTACGCCGTGCTGCCCGATGCGCCATGGGTCGGCCGCATGGCGCGCGCCGGCGTTCCCACGGTGCAGCTGCGCTTCAAGTCGGACGACGCGGCAGCCACCGAGCGCGAAGTGCATGCCGCGGTCGATGCCGTGCGCGGCACGGGCGCACTGCTCTTCGTCAACGACCACTGGCAGACGGCCATTGCCGCGGGCGCCTACGGCGTGCACCTGGGCCAGGAAGACCTCGACGCGCTCGCGCCCGCGCAAGTGCAGCAGATCCGCGATGCGGACCTGCGGCTCGGCGTCAGCACCCACGGCTATGCCGAGATGGTGCGCGCCGATGCGGTGAGCCCGAGCTACATCGCGATGGGCGCGGTGTATCCGACCACCCTCAAGAAGATGGCGACCGCACCGCAGGGCGTGGCGCGGCTTGCGGCCTATGCGCGCCTCCTGCGCGGCTATCCGCAGGTGGGCATCGGCGGCATCGATGCCGTGCGCCTGCCCGAGGTGCTGGCCACGGGCGTCGGCTCGGTCGCCGTGGTGCGCGCGCTTGTCGCCGCTGAAGATCCCGAGGCCACGGCCGCGCAATGGATGGCGGCCATGAGCGCCGGCTCCGCATGAACGAACCAATGACAAAAAAGCAATTCCGATCCTGGCCGCTGTCGCCGGTCTCCCATGCAGCGGCCATCGCCTTTCTTCTTCTGGCGGCCGGCGGCGTGCAGGCCCAGCAACCAACCGATCTGCCCGCCATCACGGTGAACGAAAGCAGCGCAGCCCCGCAAGCCGATGTGAGCGGCTTCGGCGACGTGCCGCTGCGCGAGCTGCCGCTCTCGGCCACCGTGGTCGACAGCGCGCAGCTGCGCACGAGCGGCGCGCGACGCCTCGCCGACCTCACGCAGTTCGACTCCTCGGTGACCGATGCCTACAACTCGGCCGGCTACTGGGACTACCTGACCGTGCGCGGCTTCGTGCTGGACAACCGCTTCAACTACCGGCGCGAAGGCTTGCCGATCAGCGCAGAGACATCGATCCCGCTCGACAACAAGGAGCGCGTCGAGATCCTGCGCGGCACCAGCGGCATCCAGGCCGGCACCAGTGCGCCGGGCGGGCTGGTCAACTACGTGGTCAAGCGGCCCACCGAGCAGGACCTGCGCACGCTTCGCATCGAAACCACCAGCCGCGGCAGCGTGCTCGGCGCGCTCGACCTGGGCGGGCGCTTCGGTGCGAACCGCGAGTTCGGCTACCGGCTCAACGTCGCGAACGAAAACCTCAAGCCGCTCGTGCACAGCCTCGACGGCAACCGCAACATGTTCTCGCTGGCGGGCGACTGGCGCATCACGCGCGATTCGGTGCTCGAGTTCGAGATCGAGCGCAGCCACAAGACGCAGCCGAGCCAGAACGGCTTCAGCCTGCTGGGCAGCACGCTGCCCGCGCCGGTCGATCCCAAGATCAACCTGAACAACCAGCCGTGGTCGCAGCCTTCGGAATTCAACGCGCTCACCGGCAGCGTGCGCTTCAGCCAGGCGCTCAATGCCGACTGGCGCTGGAGCGCGCAGGTCGGCCAGCAAAGGCTCAGGACCGACGACCGCCTGGCCTACGCCTTCGGCTGCGGCGCCGAAGGCAACTACGACCGCTACTGCCCCGACGGCACCTTCGACTTCTACGACTTCCGCAGCGAGAACGAGCGGCGCACGCAAACGGCCGGCAGCCTCAACCTCAAGGGCAACGTGATGACCGGCAGCGTGCGGCACGAGCTCGGCTTCGGCCTGCTCGCGAGCCGCGTGCGCAACCGCTTCCAGGACCAGGCCTACAACTACGTGGGCACCGGCAACATCTGGGCCACGGCCATCGTGCCGCCCGACCCCACGCTGACCGACGCCAACACCAACCGCGACGAACGTTCCACCGAGCTCTCGGTGCAGGACGCGATCCGCTGGAACAGCCGCTTCACCACCTGGCTCGGCGTGCGCCACACGTGGCTGGACCGCGACAGCATCCGCACCGATGGCACGCGTCCCACCGGCTACAAGGATGGCATCACCACGCCATGGATGGCCGCCAGCTTCGCCATCCAGCCGGGCCTCCTGGCCTATGCGAGCTGGGGCAAGGGCGTCGAGTCGCAAGTGGTGCCGAACAAGGGCTCGCAGTACAACAACGCGGGCGAAGCGCTGCCCGCGCTGACGTCGCGCCAGTGGGAGCTGGGCCTCAAGGGCGGCAGCGACGCATTCGCCTGGCAACTCGCATGGTTCGACATCAAGCGCCCGATGACGAACCTCGACGCCTGCAACCGGCTCGGCACCACGCCCTGCGACGGACGCTACGACGGCAGCGCCGTGCACCGCGGGCTCGAAGCGGGCGCACAGTGGAACACGGGACCCTGGCGCCTTGCGGGCAGCGTGACATTGATCGATGCCAAGCGCCGCGGAAGCACCGCCGAGCCCGCGACCAACGGCCAGTCGCCCACCAACGTGCCCAAGCAGGTGCTGCGTGCACAGGCCGGCTACCGCGTGGCTTCGGTGCCCGGCCTCGAACTGCTCGGACAGCTCTCGCATGAAGGCCGCCGCAACGTACTGCCCGATGGTTCGATCACCCTGCCCTCATGGACGCGCGTCGACGCGGTGCTGCGCTACGACACCCGGCTGCGCGGCGTGAACACGAGCTGGAGCATCGCCATCGACAACCTGTTCGACCGCCGCTACTGGAAGGAATCGCCCTATCAGTTCGGCCACGTCTATCTCTTTCCAGGTGCGCCGCGCACGCTGCGCTTGGGGTTGAGCGTGTCGCTCTGAGCTCGGATTCGAAAAATTTTCAGAAATTTATTGCGTCCGCATTGGCGCGCTCAAACGACGCAAAAAACCACGCTATAATTTGAGGCTTGTTCCTCGATAGCTCAGTTGGTAGAGCGCCGGACTGTTAATCCGTAGGTCCCTGGTTCGAGCCCAGGTCGAGGAGCCACTACATGCCGCAAGGCCTCTGGATGCCCCGCTACTCACAAGGTAGCGGGGCATTTCCTTTTGGGGGCGCCTCACTCCATCTCGGCAGCCCGAATCCGAAGCCGAAGACAGAGCCGCTCTTCTTCGCCTTCCCGGGCTCGGGCTCATCCTTTCGCGGCCCGACGTCGAGATCCTCGACCACCTTCTGCAACTCGAGCAGTCCGGCGGCCATCGCGGCCTTGTAGGTCTTCATGGACCTCGCCTGCTGGTTGAGAAATGCCAGCCGGACTTCGGCAGGTCGGACAACCTCGACTGTCCGGTCGCCATCAGACAAAAAAACGCCCAGCACGCGGCTGGGCGGAATCCCTGGCGATGCCGCCAAGGGCCCCGCAAAACCAAGATCCGGGGGCAACTGCAAAAGAGGGTTCGAGCATTGGCTCGGGGTTTTTATATTACTGTATATTCATACAGGTTTGATGCGGGGGTCGAGATACCCGTTCGAAGGTCAGGCGCTTTCCAGCAAGAAGGCGGAGGAGAAATGAACATGAATCAGGCCGAACTTTTTTATCCCCAGGCTGCGGCTCCAATCCAAGAGGTCGCGCTCCCGCAGGCCGATGCCCCGGAAGACCCGCCTTTCAGGTTCGAAGACATCGAGCCCGAACCCCGGGTTGCCTACATCGTGCGGCTTGCCGACTACCCGCACCCGGCAGCCGACGCCGTCAAGGTCTCGGAGCAGCGCTTCCGGCGCGAGCTCGACCGGCAGCTCGGCGGCGACGTCATGCGTGCGCTGCGCGCGTTCCACAATGCCAGCGAATCCAGCGAAACCGACCTCACGAGAGAAGAGATGGCGCTCGCCAGGCGATGGATGAAGGCCTACGACGCAGCCCGAACCGCCGGCTTTCGCGATCTTGGGGACACCGATGAAGCGTTCTTCGACGTGCGGCCGATCTGAGCACCGATCCTGTTGGCCATGCGCCCCGTCCGACGCCTGTAGGGTGATCCGCACGAATCTCATCAACGCAGACTGAACACAAGCCGCCACGGTTGGGCCATGATGTTCCCATCGTGCCAGCTACACCCATTGAGTACCTGCTCGAACTCGAACATGCCAGGTTCCCGGTTCATGTTCGGGATCCGGAGTTGATCCAGGCCATCGCGACGCTCAAGGCCCTGGGCTGTGTCGAAGCCGACATCTCCCCGCCGCTCGATCTTCGCAGTTCGTTCAGGAACTACGAATCTGCGGTGGTCGTGAAGATCACCTCGGAAGGAATCACGGAACTCGCATTGGCGTACGGGTGACCGCCCCCTTCACTCGCTTCAGGTTCTTCCGGTCTGGGACGGGGCTCGCTGCCCGGCCGATGTAGGAACGGGCCGCACAAGACCCAGCGATGGAGTGCTACGTCCCCGCGGCAAAGCAAAAAAGAGGGTATATCCCAGAATACAAATTGGGCGCCGAACGGTAACGACGCGTACATTAGCGCCAACGTACTATCGCCTCGCGTCATGCACTTGAAATCTCTACTCATCACCGCGCTGCTGCTTGTTGCGGGCGGTCTGTTCTGGTGGTGGGCCTTCGACGGCGGATTCATTGCCGTGATTGTTGCCATTGGCCTGGGTGCCGTGCTCTTCCTGGCCCTTCGGGGCAACAAGTCCATCAAGGACGAACTCGACGCGCAGGTTCCCGACAAGGATTCGGGCAACAAGGAATCCTGAGCCGGGCGCCAGCCTCAGCGCAGCGCAAACGCCAGCGTCACCGCGCCCAGGGCCAGCAACGCAAGGCCCGCGATGAAAACCATCTCGCCCCAGGCCTCCAGCCGCACGCCCGAGCTGCGCGAGCGCATCGAGATGAAAGACAGCAGCGCGCTGGCCAGGAAGACCAGCGCGTCGATGGCCAGCAGGCGGTCGATCAGGAGCCGCAGGTCGTCGCGCGGGCCCAGGTGGCCGATCGACATCACGGTCATGCACACGCCGATCATGGTGGCCGACGTGGGCAGGATGTGCGCCGAAAGGCCGCCCGCGGATGACGCCATCTTTTTTTGTCCTGGCGCGGGCTTCACCCGATCCGCACCGGCACGAAGATCTTGTCTTCGCCGCGCTGGATCAGCAGCGCCACCGACTTGTCGGCCTTGGCCACCACCTCGCGCACCTGCTCCAGGCTCTTGGCAGGCGTGCCGTTGATGGCCAGCAGCACATCGCCCGCCTGCACGCCGGCGATGGCGGACGGGCCCGCCACATCCTCGACGAGCAGCCCGTTCTCGATGGCGGCTTCGCGCTTTTCCTGCGGCTGCAGCGGCCGCAGCGCAAGGCCGAGCTTGCCCTGCCCCGCCGCGCTCTCGTTCCTGGCAACCTGCGCGGGCTTGTCGCTCGCATCGCCGAGCTTGGCCGAAAGCTCCTGGCGCTCGCCTTGGCGCCAGACTTCGAGCGTGACCTTCTTGCCCGGCGCCTGCTGCCCGATGACCGCGGGCAGGTCGCCCGACGAGACGATGGGCTGGTTGTCCACCTTGCGGATCACGTCGCCCGCCTTCAGGCCGGCCTTGTCGCCGGGGCCGCCCTTCTCGATGTTGGAGACCAGCGCGCCCTCGGGCTTATCGAGCTTGAAAGAGTCGGCAAAGGCCTGGTTCACTTCCTGCACCGCCACGCCAAGACGCGCATGCGTGGCCTTGCCGGTCGCGACGATCTGGTCCTTCACCTGCACCGCCACATCGATCGGAATGGCGAAGGACACGCCCTGGTAGCCGCCACTGCGGCTGTAGATCTGCGAGTTGATGCCGACCACTTCGCCGCGCGTGTTGAGCAGCGGGCCGCCGGAATTGCCAGGGTTCACCGCGACGTCGGTCTGGATGAACGGCACGTAGCTGTCGTCGGGCAGCGAGCGGCCCTTGGCGCTCACGACGCCGGCCGTCACGGTGCTCTCGAAGCCGAAGGGCGAGCCGATGGCCAGCACCCATTCGCCGACCTTCAGGTCCTTGGTGTTGCCGAGCGCAAGCGTGGGCAGGTTCTTCGCATCGATCTTGAGCACCGCGATGTCGGTCTTGGCGTCGGCGCCGAGCACCTTCGCGCGGTATTCGCGCCGGTCGGTCAGCTTGACGGTGACCTCCTTGGCGTCTTTCACGACGTGCGCGTTGGTCATGATGATGCCGTCAGGACTCACGATGAAGCCCGAGCCCTGCGCCCGCACCGGCACTTCGCGCTGCTGGGCGCGTGGAGCGATCTGGCCCTGGAAGCGGCGGAAGAACTGGAACATCGGATCGTCCGGATCGATGCCCTGCATCTCGGCCGCGGCCTGGTCCTCGGACGCCTTGGCGGTGCCGGTCACGCTGATGTTGACCACCGCGGGGCCGTCGCGCGAAGTGATGGTCGAGAAGTCGGGCAGCGTCACCATGGCCGCGGGCGCCACGCTCGTGGCGTTGGTGGTCGGCGCGTTCACGGCGCGGGCACTGGTGTAGGCGCCGGCACCGACGGCACCGATCACGCCGGCGGTCGCCAAGGCAAGCACCAGGGCATGGGGAGAAGTCAGGCGGGTGTTCATTTCTAGCGTTCCTTTCAATGCGTCTGCACGCAAACACGATGAAAGGAATGTCGGTCCGCTGGCTTAAGCGCGGCTTAAACGAACCGCGCGCGGCGATTCAGGCCTTGGCGGCAAAGCGCACCAGCACCCGCAGGCCGCCCAGCGTCGGCGATGCCGCGAGCGCCACCGTGGCGCCATGCATCTGCGCGATCGACTTCACGATGGCCAGCCCGAGCCCGCTGCCCGGCGCCTGCGGCTCGCCCGAGCGGTAGAAGCGGTCGAGCACGCGCTCGCGCTCTTCCTCCGGCAAGCCGGGGCCACTGTCGTCCACGCTCAACTCGACCGCCGCGCCCAGGCTTGCAATGCCGACGTCGACGCGCCCCTCTTCGGGCGTGTACTTGACGGCGTTGTCGATCAGGTTGCGCAGCAGCATGCGCAGCGCCTCGGGCTGGCCGTTCACCACGGCCGGGTCGGCATGCGAGATGCCGATGTCGATGCGCCGGACCTGCGCCGCCGCGACCGCGTCCGAGATGGCCAGGCGGGCCACTTCGGCCAGGTCGACCGGTTCGGACTTGGCCCCCGCAGCCATGCTGGCTTCGTGCCGGGCCAGCGCGAGCATCTGCTCGACCAGGCGCGTCGCGCGGTCGATACCAGCGACCAGCCGGCTCACGGCCAGCTCGCGCGACGCGGCATCGGACGCGCGCTGCAGGCCCTGCACCTGCAGCTTCAGCGCGGCCAGCGGCGAGCGCAATTCATGCGCCGCATCGGCAACGAAGTGCTTCTGCGCATCGAAGGCATGCCGCACCCGGTCGAACAGGAGGTTGAGCTCCTGCACCAGCGGGCGCACCTCGTCGGGCAGGTTCTCCTCGCTCACGGGGGAAAGATCGTCGGCCTGTCGCGAGGCAACCTGCCCGCGCACGCGCGCCACCGGCGCGAGCGATCGGCTCACCACCCACCACACCACCAGCATGAGCAGCGGCGCCATCAACGCCACCGGCGCGATCGTGCGCAGGGCCAGCGCTCCGGCCATGTTGCGGCGCGCCGCCATGTCCTGCGCGACCTGGATCACGAGCCCGCTCGTCTGCATCGAGAACACGCGGTAGGTGGTGCCGCGCGCACGCACGTCGGCAAAGCCCAGCACCGCCAGTTGCGGCAGCGCGGCCTGCTCGGCCGATTCGAAGATGCGCACGCCGTCGGCCGTCCACACCTGCACCACGAACTCGAAGTTCTGCTCGCCGCTGCCCAGGCCGCCTACGGCCGCGCTCGGCGGCAGGCCGGCGCGCAGCGACAGCGCCATCTGCTGCATGTGGTAGTCGAAGATGTCGTCGGCCTCCTTCAGCACCGTGCGGTAGGCGACCAGCGCCTGCGCGCCGGCAGCCAGCACGATGGCCGCGAGCAAGAACCACAGCAGGCGCGCGCGCAGCGATCCGGTCAGCGCGCGGATCATGCCTTTGGCACCATGTAGCCGACGCCCCGCACGTTGCGGATCAGTTCGGCACCGAGTTTCTTGCGCAGGCCGTGCACGTAGACCTCGACCGCATTGCTGCTGATCTCGTCCTTCCAGCTGTAGAGCTTTTCCTCGAGCTGGGCGCGCGACAGCACCATGCCGGGCCGTGCGATCAGCGGCTCGAGCACGGCCCATTCGCGCGCCGAAAGCACCACCGGCTGCCCCTCCACCGCGACCTCGCGCGTGGCGGGATTGATGCTCACGCCCATGTGCTCGTACACCGGCTCGGCGCGCCCCGCGGCCCGGCGCAGCAGGGCGCGGATGCGGGCCAGCAGCTCATCGAGGTCATAGGGCTTGAGCACGTAGTCGTCGGCGCCCGCATCGAGCCCTTCGATGCGCTGCTGCACCGAGTCGCGCGCGGTGGCAATCAGCACCGGCATGCGCTGCTTGCGGGCGCGCAGGCTGCGCAGCACCTCGAGCCCGTCGCGGCGCGGCACGCCCAGGTCGAGCAGCACGAGGTCGTACTGCTGGGTGCGCAATGCGGACTCGGCCGCCTCGCCGTCCTTCACCCAGTCCACCGCGTACTGCTCGGCGCGCAGCAGGTCGAGCACGGCCTCGCCGATCATCACGTCGTCTTCGAGAAGCAGGAGTCGCATGGTGTTGTTTGGTCCGTTTCGGGATTCGAGGCGGCGGCCGCGTGGAAGTTCACCTCACAGCAGCGACCGCACTTCGCGCGCCGCCTCGAAGAGCAGCGGCAGCATCTCGCGCTGGAGCGTCTCTTCCTGGTAGCGCGTACCGGACAGCACCACGTTGAGCGCGGCCACCGTGCGGCCCTGCATGTCGCGCAGCGGCACCGCGAGCGCCTGCACGCCGAGCTCGTGCTCTTCGCTGGCAAAGCAGTAGTCGTCCTTGCGCACGCGGGAGATCAGTTGGCGCAGGCCGCGCGCCTGGGTGGTGGTGTGCGGCGTGAGCCGTGCGAGGTGGCGCCCCTTGAGCCACTGTGTGAACTGGGCCGGCGCCATGGCCGCGAGCAGCACCCGCCCGGTCGAGGTGGCATGCGCCGGCAAGCGGGCGCCAAGGTGCAGCCCATAGGCCAGCACGCGGGTCGGCGTGCCGTAGGCGCCGCTGCGGGCAATGATGACCGCCTCTTCGCCATCGAGCACCACGGCCGAGAACGATTCGCCGGTCTGCGCCGCCAGCCGGTTCAGCGTGGGCTGCAGCGCGCGCGGCAGGCGCGACGAGGCCAGATAGCTGCCCGAGAAACGCAGCACCTTGGGCGCCATCCAGAAATAGCTGCCGTCGGTCTCCAGGTAGCCCAGGTGGGCCAGCGTGAGCAGGTGCCGGCGCGCAGCGGCACGCGTGAGGCCGGCGCGCTCGGCGGCCAGCGTGGCGTTGAGGCGCTGGCGCTCGGTGTCGAAGCTTTCGAGCACCGCCATTCCCTTGGCGATGCCCTCGATGAAGTCGGCCTTGGCGATGGTCATTTCGGTCAATCTGCGAAGTGTTGCGCGATGATCGCGCAGCCATTCGCATGATCGCACAGAGCCTTGCCGCACGCCGCGACAGCCGGCCGCGCACGTCCTACGCTCCCGGAAAACCCATTGGAGACACGAACATGCGCACACAGGTCGCGATCATCGGCGCAGGCCCGGCAGGCCTGCTTCTCGGACAGCTGCTTTTCAAGGCCGGCATCGACAACATCATCGTCGAGCGCCAGAGCGGCGACTACGTGCTCGGGCGCATCCGCGCCGGCGTGCTCGAGCAGGTCACCATGGACCTGCTGGCGCGCGCGGGCGTCGATGCGCGCGCCAAGGCCGAAGGGCTGCCGCACGAAGGCATCGAACTGCTGTTCAAGGGCGCGCGGCACCGCATCGACATGCACGGCCTGACAAACGGCAAGCAGGTCACGGTCTATGGCCAGACCGAAGTGACGCGCGACCTCATGGAAGCGCGTTCGGCCGAGGGCCTTGCCACCATCTACAGCGCCGCCAACGTCAGCCTGCACGACTTCGATTCGCAACGCCCGCACGTGCGCTACGAGAAAGACGGCCAGGCGCACGAGATCGAGTGCGACTTCATCGCCGGCTGCGACGGCTACCACGGCGTGAGCCGCGCCAGCGTGCCGGCCGACGCCATCCAGACCTACGAGAAGATCTATCCCTTCGGCTGGCTCGGCGTGCTGGCCGACGTGCCGCCGGTGTCGCACGAACTGATCTACGCCAATACCGAGCACGGCTTTGCGCTGTGCAGCATGCGCAGCGCGCACCGCAGCCGCTACTACGTGCAGGTGCCGGCCGACGAGAAGGTCCAGAACTGGAGCGACGAGGCCTTCTGGGACGAGCTGCGCGCACGGCTCGACCCCGAGGCCCGCGAGCGGCTGGTGACCGGTCCCTCGCTCGAGAAAAGCATTGCGCCGCTGCGCAGCTTCGTTGCCGAGCCGATGCGCTTCGGCGCGCTGTTCCTGGCCGGCGACGCCGCGCACATCGTGCCGCCGACCGGCGCCAAGGGGCTCAATCTTGCGACGGCCGACGTGGGCTACCTCTCGCGCGCCTTCGAGATCTTCTACGGCGAGAAATCGGCCTCCGCGCTCGACCGGTATTCCGACCTCTGCCTGCGCCGCGTCTGGAAGGCGGAGCGCTTCTCGTGGTGGTTCACTTCGCTGATGCACCGTTTCCCCGAGACCGGCGCCTTCGGCCAGAAGATCCAGGAAGCCGAACTCGACTACCTCGTGCATTCGCACGCCGCCTCCACCGCGCTGGCGGAAAACTACGTGGGCCTGCCGCTCGAAGACTTCTAGCCGGCCGCCTCGAGCGTCTTCTTCATCGCCACGCCACCCTGCGCCATCATCGGTTCGATGTAGGCGGCCAGTTCGTCGGGCAGCACGTCGGTGATCCAGACAAAGCGCGACCACCCTTCGCCCAGTGCGAACACCTGGGCCGAGGCATGGTGGTGGCTGGCCTTGCCGCCGGTCACGGTGTAGGCCAACCGGCGGTTGGGCTCGTCGATGCCCACGAGCAGTTCGCGCGCCACCAGGCCGTTGGCAAAGCTGACGATGCGCGCGCCCTTGCCGTCCAACTCGCAGCCGGTGAGGAAACCGGGTGCAAGGCGCGTGTGCACGGCGCCAAAGTCGCGCAGCGCGTCCCAGACGCGCGAGGCATCGGCTTCGACGATGAATTCCTTGTAGATCGTTGCCATGGTTGTGCGCCTTCAGGGGCAGGCCGCCTCGTGGAAGCGCCGGCACGCGGCAAGGTCTCCGACTTTCAGTCCGATGTGGTCGTACATGGCGATGACTTTCTGCTCGATGGGTGGATCAGGCGGTCATCATTGAACAGCGCGGCCAGGCGGTCTTGGAAAATCTTGCGATCGCCCTTGGCGGCCTGGCGAAAGCCACGCGGCGATACCCCGGCCGCGCGGTGGAAGGTGCGAACGAAGTTGCTCAGGTCGGCAAAACCGACGTCGAAGGCCACGTCGGTTACGGGCCGTTCGTCGTCCGCCAGCAGCCGCGCCGCGCGGCGCAGGCGCGAGCGGACCAGGTACTGGTGCGGCGTGACGCCGAGCACCTGCGAGAACAGGCGCAGGAAGTGGAACGAACTCAGTCCCGCTTCGGACGCCGCAGTTTCGAGGCCGATGTCGTCATGCGAGTTCGCATCGATCCACATCGCCGCATCGACCGCACGGCGCCTGTCGCGTGCCGCGGCGGATTGCGGCGTGGGTTTGCTGCGCCCTTCCATCACCTTGACGAAACGGCTCGCGAACCACATGCCCAGCTCGTCGAGTCCCGCATCGCTCTGCCCCTCGACCGCGGCCTGCACAAGTTCGCCGAGCACTATCAGTTCGGGCAGCGGCGGAAGCCCTGCCGTGCGCCAGGTCCGCTGGTCGCCGCCGATCAGGTCGACGAAGCCCGGCGACAGATGGAACGCCAGGCATTCGTCGCCACAGACATGGTGGTCGTGGGTGCAGACGTATTCATCGCCTGGACAGCCCACCAGCACCGAACCGGCCACCAGCTCATAAGCGCTGCCGCGCGTGCGGTAGCCAAAGCTGCCCTTGCGCACGTACGAAACCGAATAGTCCGAGTGCATCTCGGTGAACGGCTGCGCTCCAGGACCCGCGTCACAGCGGTAGCTCGACACGCGGATCGCGTCGGTCTGCAGTTCGGTGGTGACGAGCATGGTGTGTGCGCCCTTCGATCACCCGGCCTGAAGATGCTCAGTCGATGGTGTGCATCGCCTGCCACACGCGCGCCGGGCTCAGCGGCATGTGCAGGCGCGGAGCGCTCGCCGCAAGGCCGTTGCGCGCAAAGGCATCGGCCACGGCGTTCACGATGGCCGGCGTGGCGCCGATGGTGCCCAGCTCGCCCACGCCCTTCACGCCCAGCGGGTTGTTGGCGCACGGCGTCGACTCGTCCATTTCCATGTGGAACATGGCCTGGACGATGTCCGCACGCGGCGCGGCGTAGTCCATGAGGCTGCCGGTGAGCGGCTGGCCGGTTTCGTTGTCGTACACCACCTGCTCGTACAGCGCCTGGCCGATGCCCTGAACCGCGCCGCCCTCGAGCTGGCCGCGAACGATCATCGGGTTGATCACGCGGCCCACGTCGTTGACCGAGCTGTAGGCCACCACGCTGATCTCGCCCGTGGGCGGATCGATTTCGATCTCGCAGACGTGGCAGCCGTTGGGCCAGGTCGGCCCGGCCACAGTGCTGGTGGAGTCGACGAAGATCTCGCGCTCGGGCTGCTTGCCCGCCAGCGCGAACAGGTCGAGCTCCAGATCGGTGCCGGCCACGGTGAAGACGCCGCGGGTGTAGGTGATGTCGTCGATGGCGGCTTCGAACTCCTGGGCCGCGAGCGCGCGCGCCTTGTCGATGGTGCGTTCGGCGCCGATGCGGACCGCCGAGCCGCCGGTGAAGAGGGAGCGCGAACCGGCGCTGCCGAAGCCGTCGCCACGGTCGGTGTCGCCGAGCACGACGCGCACCTTCTCGATCGGCACGCCGAAGGCATCGACCGCCAGCTGCGCAAGCGAGGTGGCAATGCCCTGCCCCATGGCATTGACGGCGGAGAACACCTCGATCACGCCATCGGCCTGCACCGAGACCGTGACGCGCTCCTCGAACACATTGCCGCCGGTCCATTCGAGAAAGGTGGCAATGCCCAGGCCGCGGTGCTTGCCGTTGTTCGCCGACTCGGCAGCACGGGCCTCGAAGCCCTGCCAGTCGGCCAGCGCCAGCGCCTGGTCCATCACCGACTCGAACTTGCCGGTGTCGTAGGTCTGCGCCATCGGGTTCTTATAGGGCATCTGCTCGGGGCGGATGAAGTTGCGGCGGCGCAGCGCGATGCGGTCGATGCCGGTCTGGCGGGCGGCCTCGTCCATCAGGCGCTCGATGGTGAAGATCGCCTCGGGACGGCCTGCGCCGCGGTAGGCGCCCGTGGGCGCGGTGTTGGTGAGCACCGCCTTGAAATGGAAGTCGATGGTCTGGATGTCGTAGACGCTGGTCTGCACCCACGGGCCGATCAGGAGCTGGATCGCAACGCCGGTGCCGGTGGCATAGGCACCGACGTTGGCCAGCGTCCTGATGCGCAGCGCAAGGATCTTTCCGTCCGCATCGAGCGCGAGTTCGGCCCTGGCTTCGATGTCGCGGCCGTGCGCGCTCGAAAGAAACTCCTCGCTGCGGTCGGCCACCCACTTCACGGGACGCCCGACCTGCAGCGCCGCAAACGCAACGGCAATGTCCTCCGGATAGGCACCGGTCTTCATGCCGAAGCCGCCGCCCACGTCGCCCACCACCACGCGCACCTTTTCCTTCGCGAGGCCGATGGCGGCGCAGATCGAATCACGCACGCCCGAAGGCATCTGCGTGCTCATGCGGATGGTGAGGCGGCCGGATTCGGCGTCAGGCGCCGCGAGCACCGAGCGCGGCTCGATGGTCAGCGCAACCACGCGCTGGTTGACCACGTCGAGCGCTACCACGTGCTTCGCCTTGGCAAAGGCGGCCGTTGCAGCGTCGCTGCTGCCGTGGCGCATTTCAGCGGCGACGTTGCCGGTGGCTTCCTCGCACAGCAGCGGCGCGCCGTCGGCGGTGGCGCTTGCGAGGTCGACCACCATGGGAAGCGCTTCGTAGTCGACCATCACCGCCTCGGCGGCATCGCGCGCCTGCTGGACGGTTTCGGCCACCACCGCGGCCACGGCCTCACCCACGAAGCGGGCTGTGCCATGCGCCATGGCCAGGCGCGGGGGGCTGGCGCAGTCGCTGCCGTCGGCCCGCTTGAAGCCCACGGCGCCCGGCATCGGCTTGACGCCGGCTTCGGCCAGTTCAGAGCCGGTGATCACACGCAGCACGCCGGGCATGGCGGTGGCGGCGGCCGTGTCGATCGACACGATGCGCGCATGCGGATAGGGGGACCGAAGAAAGACGAGATGCGTCTGGCCGGGAAGCGCGACGTCGTCGGTATAGCGGCCTGCACCAGACAGCAGGCTCTCGTCCTCGAGGCGGCGCACTGCCTGGCCGCTGCCGAAACGCGTGGGGGTGGAATCAGTGGTCAACGTGGTCCTCTTGGGCGGGCCTCGGCCGGGCAACGCTGGCCCGGCGGGTCCGCATGGAGTGCAAATGGGGGAAGCAGCACTATATGGGCTTCGGATAGTCTTGTGCGCTTCACGGGCGGCGCCTGTGGCGCGCGGGCCGCAATCGTTTGCCCTTCCCGCTGCAGGACGGGCATTTTCCCGGCCTCGGCCGAAGCGTGGGCGAAGCCGTGTATACCTACGGCCATGCAACAACTGCCCTGGCTCGAACCCGGCGACGCACTGCCCGACCCCGCCTCCGCCTGGGGCGAGCACGATCCCGTACCCGGGCTGCTCGCCGCCGGCGGAGCGCTCGACGTCGACACCCTGGTGCATGCCTACGGCCGCTGCGTGTTCCCCTGGTTCAGCGAAGACCAGCCGATTCTCTGGTGGAGCCCCGACCCGCGCATGGTGCTGCAGGTGGCCGAATTCAAGCTCCACCGGTCGCTGCGCAAGACGCTGGCCCGCTTCACCCGGACCGCCGGCTGCGAGGTGCGCATCGACCACGATTTCGCCTCGGTCATCGCGGCCTGCTCTCAATCGCCCCGCACCGGCCAATCGGGCACGTGGATCGTGCCGGACATGGTGGAAGCCTACATGGCGATGCATCGGGCCGGCCACGCGCACAGTGTGGAAACCTGGATCGACGGCAAGCTCGCAGGCGGCCTCTACTGCGTGGGGCTGGGGCGCGCGGTGTTCGGCGAGTCGATGTTCACGCGCCGCCCGGACGCCTCCAAGATCGCGCTGGCTGCACTGGTGTGCCTGTGCCGCCGCTTCCAGGTGAAGATGATCGACTGCCAGCAGAACACCTCCCACCTGGCCAGCCTGGGAGCCCGCGAAATGTCGCGCAGCCGCTTCGTGGCGCACGTGGCCAAGGCCCGGGAACAACCGGGGCCACAGTGGCATTTCGAGCCCGTATACTGGGCAGAACTCCTTTCCGCGCGACCTTCCGGACCGACGTGACGCACCTCAAGGATCTTCCGCTTCACACGCTGCAGTTCTACGCGACGGCGCCCTACCCCTGCAGCTACCTGCCGGACCGCCAGGCCCGCTCGCAGGTGGCCACGCCCAGCCACCTGATCCACAACGACGCCTACTCCGACCTGGTGCTCAGCGGCTTTCGGCGTAGCGGCATGTTCACCTACCGGCCCTATTGCGACGGTTGCCGCGCCTGCATACCGCTGCGCGTGCTGGTCGACAGCTTCCAGCCCAGCCGCAGCCAGCGCCGCGCCGTGAAGCAGCACAAGAACCTGCTGGCGCGCGTGCTCAAGCTGTGCTTCGTGCCCGAGCACTACAAGCTCTATCTGCGCTACCAGACCGGCCGCCACGCCGGCGGCGGCATGGACCACGACAGCATTGACCAGTACACCCAGTTCCTGCTGCAGAGCCGGGTCAACTCCAGGCTGGTCGAATTCCGCGAGACGCTGCCGGACGGCACGGCGGGCGCGCTCAAGATGGTGTCGATCCTCGATGTGCTGAACGACGGCATCTCCGCGGTCTATACCTTCTACGAACCCGACAGCAGCGCCGGCTACGGCACCTACAGCGTGATGTGGCAGATCGAGCAGGCGCGCAAGCTCGGCCTGCCGCACGTCTATCTCGGCTACTGGATCGAAGGCAGCGCCAAGATGAACTACAAGGCGCGCTTTGCGCCGCACGAACTGCTGATCGACGGACGCTGGCAAGCACCATCCGATTTCACAAAGTAAAATGGCGCCCGGTCCACACCGCATCGCGCCATGAGAAAAAACCAATCCGACGTTCCTGCCGTTCCAGTCATCCAGGTGATCGAGCGCATGTTCGCGCTGATCGACGTGCTCGCCTCCCGCGAGGAGGCCATTTCGCTGAAGGAAATCAGCGAGAAGACGGGCCTGCACCCCTCCACCACCCACCGCATCCTCAATGACCTGGCGGTCGGCCGCTTCGTCGACCGGCCCGAGGCCGGCAGCTACCGGCTCGGCATGCGGCTGCTGGAACTCGGCAACCTCGTCAAGGGCCGGCTCAACGTGCGCGACGCCGCGCTGGGGCCGATGCGCGAGCTGCACAAGCTGACCCAGCAGCCCGTCAACCTCAGCATGCGCCAGGGCGACGAGATCGTCTACATCGAGCGCTCGTACAGCGAGCGTTCGGGCATGCAGGTGGTGCGCGCCATCGGCGGGCGGGCTGCCCTGCACCTGACCTCCACCGGCAAGCTGTTCCTGGCGGCCGACGATCCGCAGCGCGTGCGCAGCTACGCCACGCGAACCGGCCTGGCCGGCCACACGCGCAACAGCATCACGCAACTGCCTGCGCTCGAGCGTGAACTGTCGAAGGCGCGCCAGTACGGCATCGCACGCGACAACGAGGAACTCGAACTGGGCGTGCGCTGCATGGCCGCCGGCATCTACGACGACCAGGGCAAACTGGTGGCGGGATTGTCGATTTCCGCGCCCGCAGACCGGCTGGACGAAGGATGGCTGCCCAAGCTGCAGGCCACGGCCAACGAAATCTCGGGGGCGCTTGGCTACAAGGATGCCGCAGCCGCGGCGGCCGCGGGCCCGGCGGCGATCGGCACCAGCATCGCTTCAGGCCCCAGCGGGGGCTGATCGGCTGGTCCCGCCGGCGGTTCTCGACTGCCGCCCCTGTTCAGGACGGTGGGTTCGATCAGCCGGCGACCTGGTAGGCCGCAGCGCTGCGCGATGCAGCCGGCGAGCCCGTCGAGGCATGGGTGGCCTCGACCCAGCGTCGAACGCGTTCCGCATCGGCAATACGGCTGAACTTGCCGGCCGAATCCAGGAACACCATGATCAGCTTGCGCCCCGCCACCTTGGCCTGCATCACGAGGCACTGGCCGGCTTCGGAGATGTAGCCCGTCTTCTGCACGCCAATTTCCCAATCCGGGCTCTTCACGAGACGGTTGGTGGTGTTGAACTGGAGCACGCGGTTGCCTACCTCGACCTGGTATTCAGGCGAAGTCGACAGCGAGCGCACCGTGGCGTCGGAATAGGCGGCATTGACGAGCAGCGCGAGGTCCTGCGCACTCGACTGGTTGCGGCTCGACAGGCCGGTGGGCTCCACGTAGCGCGTGTCCTTCATGCCGAGCATCTTCGCCTTGGCGTTCATGATGCTCACGAAGGTTGCGAGGCCACCGGGATAGGTGCGGCCCAGTGCATGCGCCGCGCGGTTTTCGCTCGACATCAGGGCCAGGTGCAGGAGTTCGCCGCGCGACAGCGTGGTGCCGACCGTCAGGCGCGAACGGCTGCCCTTTTCGGTGTCGACGTCGTCCTGCGTGATGGTGATCAGCTCGTCGTTCGGAAGATGCGCTTCGCTGATCAGCAGGCCGGTCATCAGTTTGGTGAGCGATGCGATCGGGAGCACCGCATGGTCGTTCTTGCTGAACAGCACTTCGTGCGTGTCCTGGTCGATCACCAGCGCGACGCTCGACTTCAGGTCGAGCACGTCATCGGTTCCGTGCAGACCGGCCAGTTGCCCGAAGGACTGGCGCGCGGGCGTTTCGACGCGAACCACCGAGCGGCGTTGCACGGCAACCACGGTCTTGCCGTTCTTCTGGCGAATGGAGGCCACCACGTTGCGGCCGCCACGAACGACCTTCTCGCTTCGATCGGCCTTGCCGCCACGCGGCGCCTTGGCGGAACGTTTGACTTCCACCGGCACCGGCCCCTTGGCCTTCTTGGCCACGGCGGTCTTGGCTGCGGTTGTTTTTTCCTTCTTGGCGGCCTGTGCACCGGACAGCAAAAACGCCGTGGCGCAGAGCGCGACGGCGACGAATTTGACTGCGGGCAAGAACCGCTGGCTGGAAACTCGGCGGGGGCGGGTTTCAGGCATTAATAAATCTCCAGCGGCGAAATTGAGAACCGCAGTGTATCCAAATCAAAAAAGGCACGCAATATCAGTTACTTGCGTCCTGTTCTTCAATCGAATAACAAGAACCGCCCGTCACCTAACCTTGTGCCGCCACTTTCTCAGCTTGGCTCTGTAACTTGTTGAGCGCACTCAAATAAGCCTTTGCCGATGCGACCACGATGTCCGGATCTGCCCCGACACCATTGACCACCCGCCCCGCATTTTGTAACCGAACTGTAACTTCTCCTTGGCTTTCTGTCGAGCCACTTATCGCGTTGACAGAGTAAAGCACCATCTCCGCACCACTCCTGACGTGCGATTCGATGGCCTTGAGAGAAGCATCGACCGGGCCGTTGCCGTCGGATTCACCGGTGACTTCCTTGCCTTGAACGGTGAAAACAACCTTGGCCTGGGGACGTTCGCCGGTTTCACTGTGCTGCGAGAGTGAGACAAAAGCAAACTGTTCGTCAACGTTCGAATGCTCTTCGGCGCTGACGAGCGCAAGGATGTCCTCGTCGAAAATTTCGGACTTGCGGTCTGCCAGTTCCTTGAAACGCGAGAAGGCGGCGTTGATGTCGGCTTCGCCAGCCATCGTCACGCCCAGTTCCTGCAGACGCTGCTTGAATGCATTGCGCCCGCTGAGCTTGCCAAGCACGATCTTGTTGGCGGCCCAGCCCACGTCTTCGGCCCGCATGATCTCGTAGGTGTCGCGGGCCTTGAGCACGCCGTCCTGGTGAATGCCCGAGGCGTGCGCGAAGGCGTTGGCGCCCACCACGGCCTTGTTGGGCTGCACCACGAAGCCGGTGGTCTGGCTCACCATGCGGCTCGCAGCCACGATGTGCGTGGTGTCGATGTTGAGGTCCAGGCCGAAGTAGTCCCTGCGCGTCTTGACCGCCATCACCACTTCCTCGAGCGAGCAGTTGCCCGCGCGCTCGCCCAGGCCGTTGATGGTGCATTCGACCTGGCGCGCGCCGCCGATCTTCACGCCCGCCAGCGAGTTGGCCACCGCCATGCCGAGGTCGTTGTGGCAATGCACCGACCAGATCGCCTTGTCGCTGTTGGGCACGCGCTCGCGCAGCATCTTGATGAAGTTGCCGTAGAGCTCGGGAATGGCGTAGCCCACGGTGTCGGGCACGTTGATGGTGGTCGCGCCCTCGTTGATCACGGTCTCCAGCACGCGGCAGAGAAAATCGGGGTCGCTGCGGTAGCCGTCCTCGGGGCTGAACTCCACGTCGGACACCAGATTGCGCGCAAAGCGCACGGCGAGCTTCGCCTGCTCGTGCACTTCGTCCGGCGACATGCGCAGCTTCTTTTCCATGTGAAGCGGCGAAGTCGCGATGAAGGTGTGGATGCGCCCGCGCGCCGCGCCCTTGAGTGCCTCGGCCGCGCGCGAGATGTCGCGGTCGTTGGCGCGCGACAGGCCGCACACCGTCGACTCCTTGATGATGTCGGCAATGGCCTTGACGGCTTCGAAGTCGCCGTTCGAGCTGGCTGGAAAGCCCGCTTCGATGACGTCGACCTTGAGCCGTTCGAGCTGCTTGGCGATGCGCATCTTCTCGTCGCGCGTCATCGAGGCACCGGGCGATTGCTCGCCGTCGCGCAAGGTGGTGTCGAAAATAATGAGTTGGTCGGTCATCGTGGATCTCCTTGGTTCGTTGGCACCTTGCGCGTACGGCGGGGAACGGCGTCAGGCGAGCTCAACCACCGATTGTGCGCTGTGCGCGCCGCGGGTCCGCGCGCGCTGCACGCCCGAGACAATGGCCTTCAGCGAAGCCGAGATCACGTTCGCGTCGATGCCCACGCCGAACAGCGTCTGGGCCTCGTCCACGCGCAGCTCGAGGTACGCCACCGACTTGGCATCGGCACCCGCGCCGATGGCGTGCTGGTGGTAGTCCATCACGCGCACGGTATGGCCGGTGGCCTTGCTCAGTGCCTGCGTGAAGGCGTCGATCGGCCCGTTGCCGCGGCCTTCGATGGCGCAGATCTCGCCGTCCCAGGGCAGGTCGCCGCGCAGCACCACCGAGGCGCTGGCGCCCTCGCCTTCTTCCTCGATCACGCGGTGCTGCAAAGAATGCGCGGCCTCAAGGCCGTATTCGCGCACGAACAGCTCCCAGAGGTCGGCGGCAGTGAGCTCCTTGCCGGCCACGTCCATCACGCGCTGCACGGCCTGCATGAATTCCATCTGCAGGCGGCGCGGCATCTCGAGGCCGTATTCACTCTCGAGCAGGTAGGCCATGCCGCCCTTGCCCGACTGGCTGTTGACGCGGATCACGGCCTCGTAGCTGCGGCCCACGTCCTTCGGGTCGATCGGCAGGTAGGGCATGTCCCAGATGTCGCCGTCCTTGCGTGCCGCGAAGGCCTTCTTGATTGCATCCTGGTGCGAACCCGAGAACGAGGTGTAGACGAGATCGCCCACATACGGGTGGCGCGGATGCACCGGGATCTGGTTGCAGTGCTCGACCGTCGCGCGGATCTCGTCGATGTTCGAGAAATCGAGTTCGGGCGAAACGCCCTGCGTGTAGAGGTTGAGCGCGACGTTCACAAGGTCGAGATTGCCGGTGCGCTCGCCGTTGCCGAACAGGCAGCCCTCGATGCGCTCGGCGCCCGCCATCAGCGCCAGTTCGCCAGCCGCCGTGCCGGTGCCGCGGTCGTTGTGCGGGTGCACGCACAGCACGATCGAATCGCGGCGCGCGAGGTTGCGGTGCATCCACTCGATCATGTCGGCAAAGATGTTCGGCGTGGAATGCTCGACCGTGGTGGGCAGGTTGACGATGCACTTGCGCTCTGGCGTCGGCGCCCAGACCTCCGTCACCGCGTCGACCACGCGCTTGGAGAACACGACGTCCGTGCCCGAGAACATTTCGGGCGAATACTGGAAGGTCCATTTCGTGGCCGGTTGCTTGGCGGCGAATTCGTTGAACATGCGCGCATGGCTGCTCGCGAGTTCGACGATCTGGTCTTCGTTCATGCCAAGCACCACGCGACGCATCACGGGCGCCACGGCGTTGTAGAGGTGAACGATCGCGCGTGGTGCGCCCTGCAGCGATTCGAAGGTGCGCGCGATGAGGTGGTCGCGCGCCTGCGTCAGCACCTGGATCGTCACGTCGTCGGGAATGCGGTCTTCCTCGATGAGCTTGCGCACGAAGTCGAATTCGACTTGCGAGGCGGAGGGAAAGCCGACTTCGATTTCCTTGAAGCCGATGGCCACGAGCGTCTCGAACATGCGCATCTTGCGCGCGATGTCCATCGGCTCGACCAGCGCCTGGTTGCCATCGCGCAGGTCGGTCGACAGCCAGATCGGGGCCTTGGTCAGCACGGCATCGGGCCAGGTGCGGTCCTTGAGGCCGATCGGGGCGAATGCGCGGTATTTGGCTTGAGGTTGCTTCAGCATGTCGATTTCTCTGTGATGGTTGGAATCAACCAGCAACCCCAAAGACAAACGGCCCGTTGCTGGTGCGAACGGGCCGTGGTGAGGGATTTGCGCGTGCGCTACCGTCTCCGCCCGTGAGGGAGGGCTAGTAGGGCCAGCAGCGAAATCTTGGTCATGAGGGTTGCGAATGTAGCACAAGCCGGCTTCAGTTATGCAAGCCCCGCTCGTCGGGCTCTTCGGTCGAGGTGCTGATCACGCTCGCCTGCTGCCCCTTGGCCTTGCGCCACGCATAGACCACATAGCCGCTCAGGCCATAGGCCACGAAGAGGCCGAAAAGCACCGTCGGCGGATGGATGTTGATGACCGCGATGCCGAGCGCGATGAGCACGATCACCACGAAAGGCACGCTCCTCTTCATCTGGACGTCCTTGAAGCTGTAGAACGGCGCATTGGTGACCATCGAAAGTCCGGCATAGAGCGTGAACGCGAAGGTGATCCACGTGATCTGCGTCCACGAGAGATACAGCACCTCGCCGCCGCGCTTGCCCCACTCGGTCATGAGCCAGATGAAGCCGGCCACGAGCGCCGCCGCCGCCGGCGACGGCAGCCCCTGGAACCAGCGCTTGTCGACCACGCCGGTATTGACGTTGAAGCGCGCCAGCCGCAGCGCCGCGCAGGCGCAATAGACGAAGGCCGCGATCCAGCCCCAGCGGCCCAGGCCCTTGAGCGACCATTCGTAGGCGATGAGCGCAGGAGCGGCACCGAACGACACCATGTCCGACAGCGAATCCATCTGCTCGCCGAACGCGCTCTGCGTGTTGGTCATGCGGGCCACGCGGCCGTCCAGGCTGTCGAGGATCATTGCGGCGAAGACGCCGAGCGCCGCAAGATCGAAGCGCGCGTTCATCGCCATCACGACCGAATAGAAGCCGCCGAACAGCGCAGCGAGCGTGAACAGGTTCGGCAGAATGTAGATGCCCTTGCGGCGCTTGCGCGGCGGCACTTCGTCGGGAACCGTGTCGTCATGCATGGTATTTGCCTCCGTCCCTCGTGGGCACCGCGCGAACAGCTATCCATCCGATAGCTTGCTGGTCTGTAAATCGCATGGGTTCGCAGTGTAGTTCAGGGGGATGGTTCGCCCCCTCATGAAAAAAGGCCACCCCAGCGGGTGGCCCTCGGAAAACGGGTGCCGCGGCACCCGCTTCATTGGCGGATCAGTTGCGGGTCTGGTCGACCAGCTTGTTCTTCTTGATCCACGGCATCATCGCGCGCAGCTTCTCGCCGACGACTTCGATCTGGTGCTCGGAATTCAGGCGGCGGCGGCTGATCAGCGTGGGAGCGCCGGCAGCGTTTTCCAGCACGAAGCTCTTGGCGTATTCGCCGGTCTGGATGTCCTTGAGCACTTGCTTCATGACCTTCTTGGTCTCTTCGGTCACGATGCGCGGGCCGGTGACGTACTCGCCGTATTCGGCGTTGTTCGAGATCGAGTAGTTCATGTTGGCGATGCCGCCTTCATAGATCAGGTCGACGATCAGCTTGAGCTCGTGCAGGCATTCGAAGTACGCCATTTCGGGCGCGTAGCCGGCTTCCACCAGCGTTTCGAAACCGGCCTTGATCAGCTCGACCGTGCCGCCGCACAGAACCGCTTGTTCGCCGAACAGGTCGGTTTCGGTTTCTTCGCGGAAGTTGGTTTCGATGATGCCGGCCTTGCCGCCGCCGTTGGCGGTGGCGTAGCTCAGCGCGAGGTCGCGCGCCTTGCCGGTCTTGTCCTGGTGCACGGCCACGAGGTGGGGCACGCCGCCGCCTTGCGTGTAGGTGCTGCGCACGGTGTGGCCGGGGGCCTTGGGAGCGACCATCCACACGTCGAGGTCGGCGCGCGGCTGAACGAAGCCGTAGTGCACGTTGAAGCCGTGCGCGAAGACCAGCGAAGCGCCTTCCTTGATGTTCGGTGCCACGTCGTTCTTGTAGACGTTGGCGATCTGCTCGTCGGGCAGCAGGATCATGACCACGTCGGCGGCCTTCACGGCGTCGGCCACTTCGGCGACCTTGAGGCCGGCCTTCTCGACCTTGGGCCAGGAGGCACCGCCCTTGCGCAGGCCGACCACGACCTTGACGCCGCTGTCGTTCAGGTTCTGCGCATGCGCATGGCCTTGCGAGCCGTAACCGATGATTGCGACCGTCTTGCCCTTGATGAGGCTGAGGTCGGCGTCCTTGTCGTAGTAAACCTTCATGATGCGTCTTTCCTATTTAATCTCTGGCACCCCCTGCGCGGGGGTGCGTTCACTCACAGTTGGCCGGAGGGATTCCGGTCCTTCATTTGCTGGTTGATGGACACGAGGTTGTCGTGAATGCGGAACAGCAGGATCAGCAATTCGCTGTAGACGCGAACCATGATCGCGCCAAAAATCAAGATGGCGAAGCCGGTAAGAATGCCTTTGAAGCCGCCGCTGAAAAGCGCGCCCACGCCGGAAATCAATACCACCAGCAACCCCAGGAAATACAGTATCCGGATGACGATCGGGGTGACCATCTTCTCGAAGCCCAGCAAGTCTTGCATTACCTTCTCCTCGTGTGTTGGTTTAGAACAGTGGAACTGAGGGGATCTTCACCCCCTACACGCGCAGGATGCGCTCGCCGCGCCCGATGCCGCTGGCACCGGTGCGGACAGTCTCGAGGATAGCGCTACGGTCGATCGCTTCCAGGAAAGCGTCGTTCTTGCCGTGGTCGCCGGTGAGTTCGATGGTGTAGCTCTTGTCCGTGACGTCGATGATGCGGCCGCGGAAGATCTCGGCCATGCGCATCATTTCCTCGCGCTCCTTGCCGACTGCGCGCACCTTCACCATCATGAGTTCGCGCTCCGTGTACGCGCCTTCGGTCAGGTCGACGACCTTCACCACTTCGATCAGCCGGTTGAGATGCTTGGTGATCTGCTCGATCACGTCGTCCGAGCCGGCGGTGACGATGGTCATGCGCGAGAGGCTCGCGTCCTCGGTCGGGGCGACCGTGAGCGATTCGATGTTGTAGCCACGGGCCGAGAACAGGCCCACCACGCGGGAAAGAGCCCCCGGCTCGTTTTCCAGCAGCACTGCGATGATGTGTTTCATGTTTGCGTGACTCCTCTTTTCGCCTGCGCGGAAGCTTTCGCTTTCGCCGCCCTCCCCCGTGCACGGTAATGCGCGGGCTCGGCGGGCAATAGATTCGTCAAAGAATTGGACGATAACCCGGTCCTTCGGACGCGGGAACTTGTGGCTTCGCTCTACCTAGAGATCCTCGGAGCCCAGCAGCATCTCGGTGATGCCCATGCCGGCCTTGACCATCGGGAACACGTTCTCGGTGGGGTCCGTGCGGAAATCCATGAACACCGTGCGGTCCTTGAGCTTGCGTGCTTCGCGCAGCGCCGGCTCCACGTCCTGCGGACGCTCGATCAGCATGCCAACGTGCCCGTAGGCCTCGGCCAGCTTCACGAAGTTGGGCAGCGCATCCATGTAGCTGTGGCTGTAGCGGCCGGAGTATTCGATCTCCTGCCACTGGCGCACCATGCCCAGGTAGCGGTTGTTGAGCGAGCAGATCTTGATCGGCGTGTTGTACTGCAGGCAGGTGGAGAGTTCCTGGATGCACATCTGCACCGAGCCTTCGCCGGTGATGGTGAACACTTCCGAATCGGGCTTCGCGAGCTTGATGCCCATGGCGTACGGAATGCCCACGCCCATGGTGCCCAGGCCGCCCGAGTTGATCCAGCGGCGCGGCTCGTCGAAGCGGTAGTACTGCGCAGCCCACATCTGGTGCTGGCCCACGTCCGACGTGATGTACGCGTCGGCGTCCTTGGTCATGTTCCAGAGGGTTTCGACCACGTACTGCGGCTTGATCACGTCCTTGTTGCCGCGGTCGTACTTGAGGCAGTCGCGCGAGCGCCAGGTCTCGATGGTCTTCCACCAGTCGGCCAGCGCACCGGCGTCGGGCTTGGTGGTGCTCTCGCGGATCATCGAGATCAGCTCGGTGAGCACGTCCTTCACGTCGCCGACGATCGGGATGTCGACCTTCACGCGCTTGGAGATGCTCGACGGATCGATGTCGACGTGGATGATCTTGCGTTCGTTCGTCGCAAAGTGCTTGGGATTGCCGATCACGCGGTCGTCGAAACGCGCGCCCACGGCCAGCAGCACGTCGCAGTTCTGCATTGCGTTGTTGGCTTCGATGGTGCCATGCATGCCCAGCATGCCCAGGAACTTGCGGTCGCTCGCCGGGTACGCGCCCAGGCCCATCAGCGTGTTGGTGACAGGATATCCAAGCATGTCGACCAGCGTGCGCAGTTCGTTGCAGGCGTTGCCCAGCAGCACGCCGCCGCCCGTATAGATGTAGGGGCGCTTGGCGTTCAGCAGTAGCTGCAGTGCCTTGCGGATCTGGCCGCCGTGGCCCTTGCGCACCGGGTTGTACGAGCGCATCTCGACCTTGTCGGGATAGCCGGCGTAGGCCACCTTCTTGAAGGAAACGTCCTTGGGCACGTCCACCACTACCGGGCCGGGCCGGCCGCTGCGTGCGATGTGGAAGGCCTTTTTCATCGTCATGGCCAGATCCTTCGGATCCTTGACGAGGAAGTTGTGCTTCACGATGGGACGGGTGATGCCCACGGTGTCGCATTCCTGGAAGGCGTCCAGGCCGATGGCGGCGGTGGGTACCTGGCCCGAGATGATCACCATCGGGATCGAGTCCATGTACGCCGTGGCGATGCCGGTGACCGCATTGGTCAGGCCGGGGCCGGAGGTGACCAGCGCCACGCCGACCTCGCCGGTGGCGCGCGCGTAGCCGTCGGCCGCGTGGACGGCCGCCTGCTCGTGGCGTACCAGCACGTGCTGGATGGTGTCCTGCTTGTAGAACGCGTCGTAGATGTATAGAACCGCGCCGCCGGGATAGCCCCAGATGTACTGGACGCCTTCGGCCTGCAGTGCCTTGACCAGCACTTCAGCGCCCATGAGTTCTTGTGTTGGGTTGCCGGCGCCAGAGGACGCGGCTGCTGCGGAAGCGAGTTCCGCCTTCGAGATTTCCATGATCAACCTTTGGAGTTTTTTCGGGAACGAAAAACCTTGGGTGCCCCTTGCCAGCCCTTGTGGGGCCGCGCCAGGACTTGAGGCCAAAGCCATGAGCGGACTGATGTTCCGCCGGACCTTGACCCGTTTGCCTTTTGACTTGCAGCGCGGATTATGACATTGATGAGCCCGCCACCGCGCAGGAATCCCCGTGAAAAGGCACGGGGCATAATCCGCGGCAGAAAAACACAAGCGCTTCCCGACATCCCCATTTCCCACGCGGCGCCCGCGGCGCCCCCTCTCGCTTGGCCACTGAACAAGAACTTTCCGACTTTCTGAAGAGCGTCGAACGGCGTGCTTTCAAGCGCTCGGTCTACCACGTGCGGGACGAGGAGGCGGCGCTCGACATCGTGCAGGACAGCATGATGAAACTGGCGCAGCACTACGGCGACAAGCCGCCGGAAGAGCTGCCGATGCTGTTCCAGCGCATTCTTTCGAATTGCACGCTCGACTGGTTCCGCCGGCAGAAGACCCGCCGCGCCCTGTTCTCCAACCTCGGCGACTTCGAATCCGCCGGAGACGACGGGGATTTCGACCTGCTGGAGAACTTCGTCTCGCCAACCGACTCCAGAGAAACGGAGAGTGCCGAGGACACGACCCGCCGCGCCCAGATCTTCCACGAGATCGAAGAACAGATCGCGGCTTTGCCTGGTCGTCAACGCGAGGCTTTCCTGATGCGTTACTGGGAAGAAATGGATGTGGCGGAGACGGCCGCTGCAATGGGCTGCTCCGAAGGCAGCGTCAAAACCCATTGTTCGCGGGCCGTGCACGCCCTGAGCAAGGCGCTCAAAGCCAAGGGAATTTCGCTATGAACACTAAGGTTCCAACCTCTTCTTTTGCTGCCGAGGATCAATTCGGCCGGCGCGTGGCTGCACGGCTGTCTGACGGCAACCAGGAGCTGCCGCACGACATCGGCGAGCGGCTGCGGGTGGCGCGCGCACAAGCCGTCGCCATGCGCAAGCAGGCGCCGCAGTTGCGGTCGGCCTCGGTGGTCATGCAGTCCGGGCACGTGGCAACAATGGGTGGCGGCTGGTGGACCCGCATCGGCTCGGTGGTGCCCCTGCTTGCGCTGGTTGCAGGGCTGATCACCATCAGCGTGATGCAGGACGAGGATCGGGCCAGCGAACTGGCGGAAGTCGATTCCGCCCTGCTAACGGACGATCTCCCCCCTGCCGCCTACACCGACCCTGGTTTTGCCCAGTTCCTCAAGGCTGATGGCGCCTCCGACTGAGTCATCTTTCTGTTGAACGAATGCGACGTCCTCCCGTTTCCCGCACCGATACGCCTCGCCCGCTGCGCCCGCCAACGTCGGGCGCAGTCATTTGGGGAGGCGCGCTTGCCGCTGCGTTGTTCGGCCTGACGCTCGCCGGCGCCCAGCCTCGTTCCGAGCCGCCGCTCAAATCTGCCGGCGGTGCCGCGCAGGCGGCAACGGCCTCGGCTTCTTCGGCTTCGAAGACCGCTCCGGCAACCAAGCCGTACTGGAGCGAACTCACCGCGGAGCAGCAGCAGGCGCTGCGGCCGCTCGCGTCGCATTGGCACGCCCTGCACCCGGGGCACAAGCGCAAATGGCTGGCACTGTCACGCAACTACGCGAACATGTCGGCCGATGACCAAACCACCCTGCACAGCCGCATGATCGAATGGGCAGCCCTGAGCAATCAGCAGCGGGCCCAGGCGCGCCTCAACTTTGCCGAGGTGAAGCGCGTGCCTGCCGACGAACGCAAGGCCAAGTGGGAGCAGTACCAGGCCCTGAGCGAGGAAGAAAAGCGCCGGCTGGCGGAGCGCGCCCCCGCCAAGCCGCGCGGCGCCGCCATTCCGGTGCGTCCGATTCCTGCGCAGAAGCTGGTGACGGTGCCAGCCGTGACGCCGGCGGGGCAGCACACGCCCCGCATCATGCTGGCCCCGCCTGCCTCGCCCCTTCCAGCCGCAGGGCCTGCCGCCGCCGTCATGGTGGCGTCGCCGCCGGAACGCGGCCCTTCCGCCGTGTCCACACCCTCCCCGCCCGACGCGTCCGGGGCGGCGTTGCAGCCAATTCCTGCCGAGGCCCAGGTACCCCTGCCATCATCGGCGGCCGCCTCCAACCCTGCAGGCCGTGGCGCCGAGCAGTCCTCGCCCCCCTGATTCCCAAGGTTTCGATGGCTTCAAATTCTTCCGAGTTCTCGGAATCGAATCCCTCTTCATCGCTCGCAGACACTCCCTCCAGCGCTCCTCTTCTGATAGTGCCCGGCCTGTGGCGGCGAATGGCATGCTGGCTGTATGAAGGCATGCTGCTGTTCGCGGTGGTGTTCGTCGCGGGCTGGCTGTTCAGCACGCTCGGCCAGATGCGGGATGCCATGGATTCCCGCCGGCACCTGCTCCAGGCCTTCCTGTTCGTGGTGTTCGGCGTCTATTTCGTCTGGTTCTGGGCGCGCGGGCAGACGCTGGCCATGAAGACCTGGAACATCCGCATCGTCGATGCGCATGGGCGCCCCATCACCCAGACCCGCGCCCTCGCGCGCTACCTGCTCAGCTGGATCTGGTTCCTGCCGCCGCTGGCCGCCATCGCGCCTTTCAAGCTTTCGGGCGGAGAATCCACGGTGCTGATCTTCGGATGGGTCGCCGTCTGGGCATTGTTGGCGCGCTTTCACCCCGAGCGCCAGTTCTGGCACGACGCCTGGGCCGGTACGCGGCTCATAACCTCCAAGCCGATGAGCCGCCGATGAGTGCCTTGCCCAAACTTCCCGACCCCGCCGTGAACCCGCAGAAGGCCCGCAAGGGCCTGGAGCGCGTGTGGCATGCCACCCTGATCTCGCTGCATGGCCTTCGCGCAGGCTGGAGCGAGCCGGCGTTCCGCCAGGAAGCCATCATGGCCATCGTGATGATCCCGGCGGCCTTCTGGCTCGGCCGCAGCTGGGTCGAAGTAGCCCTGCTCGCCGGCAGCGCCATCCTCGTGATGATCGTCGAACTGCTCAACACCGCGGTCGAGGCCGCCATCGACCGCATCGGCCCCGAATGGCACGACCTCTCCAAGCGCGCCAAGGACATGGGAAGCGCCGCCGTGCTGCTGTCGCTCACGCTGTGCGGGGGCATCTGGCTGGCGGCGCTGTGGCAGCACTTCGCGTCATGAAGACGCCCGCCGCAAGAGGCATGATGGCGGCATGAATCCTGAATTTTCGATCTGTGTGTATTGCGGCTCGCGCCCCGGCGAGCGAGTGGAATTTTCCAGGGCTGCGGAAGCGGTCGGCCAGTGGATCGGCCAGCACCGTGGCCAGTTGGTCTACGGCGGCGGACGCACCGGCCTGATGGGTACAGTGGCCGAAGCCACCCGCAATGCCGGCGGCCGGGTCGTCGGCATCATTCCCAAGGCGCTGGTCGACCGGGAACTGGCCAATCCCCTGTGCGACGAGCTACACGTGGTCGACACCATGCACGAGCGCAAGGCCATGATGGGCGAGCGCGCCGATGCCTTCGTCGCGCTGCCGGGCGGCATCGGCACCTTCGAGGAATTGTTCGAGATCTGGACCTGGCGCCAGCTGGGCTACCACGACAAGCCCACCGGCATTCTCAATACCGCCGGCTACTACGACGGCCTGCTGGGCTTCCTGGCGCACAGCGTGCGCGAGGGCTTCATGGGCGATTGGCAGATGGAGCTGATCCGCACCGGCACCAATCCCACCGAACTGCTCAGCGCGCTGCGCGCCGAAGTGCCGCTGCACCCCCGCGACGACCGCCTGGCCGAAAACCTGTAGTCCAACAAGGCGAGGGTTTTCCAGGAATACCGTGGAACCGGCTTTGCCGGGCCGCTGGTATTGCCCCCGGCGGGGGGTAGGCGAAGCGACACGAAGTGCGCGAAGACCGGGGGAGAGCCTTCTACACTGCGTTTTCGTTTTCCTCGCCGGTGCGGATGCGCACGATGCGCTCCACGCCGGTGACGAAGATCTTTCCGTCGCCGATCTTGCCGGTGCGTGCGGAATTGACGATGGCTTCGATGCAGCGCTCCACGTCGCCTTCGTTGACGACCACTTCCACCTTCATCTTCGGCAGGAAGTCGACCACGTATTCCGCACCACGATAGAGCTCGGTATGCCCCTTCTGGCGCCCGAAGCCCTTGACCTCGGTCACTGTGAGGCCGGTAACGCCCACCTCAGCCAGGGCTTCGCGTACGTCCTCGAGCTTGAAGGGTTTGACGATGGCGGTGATCTGCTTCATGGTTTTTGCGCTCCGGCGGTTTCGTTGAACTTGCTGGTGATAGGGTAACGCCAATCCTTGCCGAAACTCCGGTGGGTCACCCGAATGCCCACAGGCGCTTGGCGCCGCTTGTATTCATTGATCTTGATGAGCCGTGCAACCCGCTCGACCACCGCGCGCTCGTAGCCGGCGGCGATGATCTCGTCGATGCCCTCGTCGTCCTGCATGTAGCGTGCCAGGATACCGTCGAGGATGTCGTAGGGCGGCAGGCTGTCCTGGTCGGTCTGGTCGGGCCGCAGCTCGGCGCTCGGGGGCCGCGTGATGATGCGGTCGGGAATGGGCGAGGCACCCGTGCCGTATGGGTCGTGGGCATTGCGCCAGCGGGCCAGCGCGAACACGGTGGTCTTCAGCAGGTCCTTGATGACCGCGAAGCCGCCCGCCATGTCGCCATAGAGCGTGCAGTAGCCGGTGGCCATCTCGCTCTTGTTGCCGGTGGTGAGAACGACCGAGCCGAACTTGTTCGACAGCGCCATCAGCAGCGTGCCGCGGATGCGGGCCTGAATGTTCTCCTCGGCTGTGTCTTCGGGCAGGCCCTTGAACTCATCAGCGAGCGCTCCCTTGAACGACTCGAAGGTGTGCTTGATCGAGATCTCGTCATAGCGCACGCCCAGGCGGGTGGCCATTTCGCGCGCGTCGATCCAGCTGATGTCGGCGGTGTAGGGCGAAGGCATCATGACGGCACGCACCTTGTCCTTGCCGAGTGCGTCGACCGCGACGGCCAGCACCAATGCGGAGTCGATGCCGCCCGAGAGCCCCAGGATGGCGCCGGGAAATCCGTTCTTCCCGATGTAGTCGCGCACGCCCAGTACCAGTGCGTCCCACAGCTGGGCTTCCGCTTCGCGCGGCGCGGCGATGGCTGAAGGTGCCGCCACCACACCCACGCCCTGGGGTGAGCGCTCCAGCTGCATGAAGACCAGGCTCTCCTTGAAGCTCTCGGCCTGCATGGCCAGCGCGCCGTCGGCCTGCAGCGCAAAGGAGGCGCCGTCGAAGACCACTTCGTCCTGCCCGCCCACCAGGTGCGCGTAGACCAGCGGCAGGCCCACGGCGCGGGCGCGGTCGGCCATCCGCGCCACGCGCTCGCCTTCCTTGCCGACGTGATACGGCGAGGCGTTGATGACGGCCAGCACTTCGGCGCCCGCAGTGCGAGCCAGTTCGGCCGGCTCGTCGAACCAGGCGTCTTCGCAGATCAGCACGCCCACCGAAACGCCGCCGGCCTCGAACACGCAGGTGCCCTGCCCCGGCGTGAAATAGCGGCGCTCGTCGAACACCTGGTAGTTCGGCAGCTCGCGCTTGGCGTAGGTTTCGAGGATGCGGCCTTCCTTGATGACGCTGGCGGCGTTGTAGCGCATCTGCACCGCCACCGAGCGGCTGCGCAGGCTGCCGCCGGTCGGATGCCCCACCACCACGACCATGTCTTTGAGATCGGCCAGCGCGGCGGCAATGCCTTTCACGGCATCATCGCAAGCTTCGGTGAAGGCGGGACGCAGGAAAAGATCCTCTGCCGCATAGCCGGCGATCGAGAGTTCGGGCGTCAGCAGAAGACGCGCACCTTGGGCGTGGGCCTGGCGTGCGGCATCGACGATTTTCCCGGCGTTGCCGGCGAGGTCGCCCACCACAAAATTGAGTTGCGCGATGGCGAGCTTGAGCGTCATACGGAAGGAAGAAAAAGGCTTGAACGATTATGTCATTCGGGTGGTGGCGTCGCTGTCGGACCTGGACCCGAAAGCATGGAACGCCCTCCTCGCGGCCGAGGCGCAGCCCTCGCCCTTCATGCGCTACGAATACCTCGCGGCACTGCATGACAGCGGCAGCGCCTCGCCCGAAAGCGGCTGGATGCCGCAGTTCATTACCCTGTGGCGCGGCGACGAGTTGCGGGCGGCCTGCCCGGCCTACATCAAGACCCACTCCTATGGCGAGTATGTCTTCGACTGGGCCTGGGCCAATGCCTACGAACAGCACGGGCTTGCCTACTATCCCAAGGCAGTGGTGGCCGTGCCGTTCACGCCGGTGCCCGGCGCACGCCTGCTGGCCCGCGATGCGCAAGACCGCACACTGCTGGTGCAGGCACTGGTGGCCTGGTGCAGGAAGGAAGAACTCTCGTCGCTGCATCTGCTGTTCGGCGCGGACGCCGACATTGCCGCCTGCACCGAAGCGGGCCTGATGCTGCGCAACACGGTGCAGTTCCACTGGGCGAATGCCGCCCCGGGGGAAACGGGCGAAGCGGGCGAAACAGCCGGCTACGCGGATTTCGAATCCTTTCTCGCCAGCCTGTCCCACGACAAGCGCAAGAAGATCCGCCAGGAGCGCCGCAAGGTGGCCGAGGCCGGCGTGACCTTTCGCTGGTCGCGCGGCGCAGACATCGACCCATCGGACTGGGATTTCTTCTACCGCTGCTATGCGCGCACCTATCGCGAGCATGGCAACCCACCCTATCTTTCGCGCGACTTTTTCCAGCGCATGGCCGACACCATGCCCGAAGCCTGGCTGCTGTTCGTCGCGGAGCGTGAGGGACAGCCGATTGCCACAAGCCTGATCGCGCTGTCCACCCATGGGGACGATGCGCTGGTGGCCTACGGCCGCTACTGGGGCGCCGTGGAGCGCGTCGACTGCCTTCATTTCGAGGCCTGCTACTACCAGCCACTGGCCTGGTGCATTGCGCATGGCGCCCGGCGCTTCGAAGGCGGGGCGCAGGGCGAGCACAAGATGGCGCGCGCACTGATGCCGGTGAAGACCACCAGCGCCCACTGGCTGGCGCACCCCGGCTTCGCCGACGCGGTCGAGCGCTTTCTCGAGCGCGAGGGCGAAGGCATCGAGAACTACATGGACCACCTGGGCGAACGCAGCCCGTTCAAGGCCAGCTGAGGCGCGGCGGATTGCGGTCGGTTCGCTGCAATCCGGGGCTGCTATAAACGCGCCCGGTACAACAACAGAAAGAAGCCGATGCCGTTCGTCGGACTGGGGCTGCACATCCTCATTGCGCTGTTCTTCGCCGTGCATGCAATGCGCCATGGCAAGCAGATGTACTGGCTCATCATTCTCTTCAGCTTCCCTCTGCTGGGCAGCATCGTGTACTTTGTGGTCGAGTACCTGCCTGCTTCCCGCATGCAGCGTACCGCGGGCAAGGTGGCGAGCGCGGCCATCGACCTCATCGACCCCGAGCGCGAGTACCGCGCGGCCACGCAGGCCTACAATCTGGCCCCCACCGCCCAGAACAAGCTGCGCCTCGCCAAGGCTGCGCTCGGCAGGGGCCAGGCTGCCGATGCGGTCGGACACTATCGCGACGCCCTGAAAGGCCCGCTCGCATCCGATCCTGAATTGCAATTTGGCTTGGCCAGCGCGCTGCTGGCTGCGGGCGGCGCGGCTTCAGGCCGCGAAGCGCTGCAGGCGCTCCAAGCCCTGCGCGTCTCGCGCGACGACTACCGCAGGGACGAAGTCGCCGTGCTCGGCGCCCGCGCGCTCGCTGCTGACGGGCGCCACGCAGAGGCACGCGAGGCCTTCGAGGCCGCGTTGAGCCAGTACAACACGGTCGAGGCCCGCGCCCGATACATTGCCTGGCTGGCTGAGCAAGGCGACGCCGCCGGCGCGCAGCGCCAATGGAGCGAACTCCAGCAGGCCGCGCGCCACTGGAACTCGCACGCCCGCTCCGTCAATCGCGAGTGGATGCGGCTGGCCGGCGACGCGGCCCAGGGCTGAGGCAGCTGATTACTTCTTGTAGGCAGCGATGCCGTCGACGACTTCCTTCTTGGCCGCGTCGATGCCTTCCCAGCCCAGCACCTTGACCCACTTGCCGGCTTCCAGGTCCTTGTAGTGCTCGAAGAAGTGGCTGATGGCCTTCAGGCGCATCGGGTTCACGTCGTCGACCGATTTCCAGTGGCTGTAGATCGGCAGCACCTTGTCGGTGGGCACGGCCAGCACCTTGCCGTCGACGCCGGCTTCGTCTTCCATCATCAGGATGCCGAGCGGGCGGCACGGCACCACCACGCCGGGCAGCAGCGGGTACGGCGCGATCACCAGCACGTCGACCGGGTCGCCGTCGCCCGACAGCGTCTGCGGCACGTAGCCGTAGTTGGCCGGGTAGTACATCGCGGTCGTCATGAAGCGGTCCACGAAGATCGCGCCCGATTCCTTGTCGACTTCGTACTTGATCGGGTCGGCATTCATCGGGATTTCGATCACGACATTGAAGGCGTCGGGGATGTTCTTGCCGGGGGAGACTTTGTCGAAGGACATGACGTTTTCGAGTAGTTGAAAAGTATGAGGAGAGATGGGGACAAACCCGGAGTTTACTTTCCGTGTCACGGCCCGGTCGCACGCGTTCTTGTTTTTGCCTGTAAATTGCACCTGTTGGCCAATCGGCTCCGCACCTCGGTGCTGCGAGCTTCGAGGAAGCAACGCGACGGAAAACCTGGGTCCCGTACGCGTTGCGCGCAGGACCCATGCTGTCCGTCTCCACTAGTCACAACGAACGAATGGAGAAGCAAAGCATGATCGGCAACACCCCCCTGATACTCGCCATCGTCTGCGGCCTCGTGGCCGTCGGCTACGGTTTCTGGGCTCGAAGTTGGATTCTCGCCAAGGATCCCGGCAACGCGCGGATGCAGGAAATCGCGGCGGCCATCCAGGCCGGCGCATCGGCCTACCTCGCCAAGCAGTACACCACCATCGCGGTGGTCGGCGTGGTCCTGGCCATTCTCATCGGCATCTTCCTGGACGCGACCACGGCCATCGGCTTCGTGGTGGGCGCGGTGCTTTCGGGCGCCTGCGGCTTCATCGGCATGAACGTGTCGGTACGCGCCAACGTGCGCACCGCGCAGGCGGCCACGCAAGGCATCGGCCCGGCGCTCGATGTCGCGTTCCGCGGCGGCGCCATCACGGGCATGCTGGTGGTAGGGCTGGGCCTCCTGGGGGTCTCGGTCTTCTACTGGTTCCTGGCGGGCAACGGCAACCTCACGCCGGACCGCAGCCTCTCGGCCATTCTCAATCCGCTGATCGGCTTTGCCTTCGGCTCGTCGCTGATCTCGATCTTCGCGCGGCTGGGCGGCGGCATCTTCACCAAGGGCGCCGACGTGGGCGCCGACCTGGTGGGCAAGGTCGAAGCGGGCATTCCTGAAGACGATCCGCGCAATCCGGCCGTCATTGCGGACAACGTGGGCGACAACGTCGGCGACTGCGCCGGCATGGCGGCCGACCTGTTCGAGACCTATGCCGTCACGCTGATCGCCACCATGGTGCTGGGCGCGCTGATGGTCACGGCAGCGCCGCTCAACGCGGTGCTCTATCCGCTGGCACTGGGCGGCGTGTCGATCATCGCCTCGATCATCGGCTGCTTCTTCGTCAAGGCCTCTCCGGGCATGACCAACGTGATGCCGGCGCTCTACAAAGGCCTGGCGGTCGCGGGCATCCTGTCGCTGATCGCATTCTGGTTCGTCACGAGCTGGATCATTCCCGATAACGCCATTGCCCCGAGCGGCAGCCAGCTCAAGCTGTTCGGCGCCTGCTTCGTGGGCCTGGCGCTGACGGCAGCGCTGGTGTGGATCACCGAGTACTACACCGGCACGCAGTACAAGCCGGTGCAGCACATTGCGCAGGCCTCCACCACGGGCCACGGCACCAACATCATCGCGGGCCTTGGCGTCTCGATGCGCTCGACGGCATGGCCGGTGATCTTCGTCTGCATCGCCATCATGGCCTCCTATGCGCTTGCGGGGCTGTTCGGCATTGCGGTGGCTGCCACGGCCATGCTCAGCATGGCGGGCATCGTGGTGGCGCTCGACGCCTACGGCCCCATCACCGACAACGCCGGCGGCATCGCCGAAATGAGCGAGATGCCCGCGAGCGTGCGCGACATCACCGACCCGCTCGACGCCGTGGGCAACACCACCAAGGCCGTGACCAAGGGCTACGCCATCGGTTCAGCCGGCCTCGCTTCGCTGGTGCTCTTTGCCGACTACACGCACAAGCTGGAGAGCTTCGGGTTGAACATCAGCTTCAACCTGAGCGACCCGATGGTGATCGTCGGCCTCTTCATCGGCGGGCTGATCCCCTACCTGTTCGGCGCCATGGCCATGGAAGCCGTGGGCCGGGCGGCCGGAGCGGTGGTCGAGGAGGTGCGCAGGCAGTTCCGCGAGATCCCCGGCATCATGGAAGGCACCGGCAAGCCCGAGTACGGCAAGGCCGTGGGCATGCTGACGGGCGCGGCCATCAAGGAAATGATGATTCCCTCGCTGCTGCCGGTGGTGGTGCCGATCCTGGTCGGGCTGGTGCTCGGACCGAAGGCGCTGGGCGGCCTGCTGATGGGCACCATCGTCACCGGCCTGTTCGTCGCCATCTCGATGTGCACGGGCGGCGGCGCATGGGACAACGCCAAGAAGTACATCGAGGACGGCCACCACGGTGGCAAGGGCTCGGAGGCGCACAAGGCGGCCGTCACCGGCGACACCGTGGGCGACCCCTACAAGGACACGGCCGGCCCGGCGGTGAATCCGCTCATCAAGATCATCAACATCGTGGCGCTGCTGATCGTGCCGCTGGTGGTCAAGTTCCACGGCGGCGATGCGGCCGCGGCCGTGCCGCACAAGGTCGAGACGCCGCCGGCCGCCACTGCGCCGGCCGCTTCTTCGGCGCCCGCAGTGCCTGCTGCTGCGCAGCCGTCCGCGTCCGCAACGCCCGCGGCAGCAGTGGCCTCCGGCGCCGTGGCAGCCGCCGAGGCCGCGGCCGTGAAGGTCGAGAACGGCGTGGTGAAGTTCTACTTCGAGAGCGGCAAGGCCGAGGTCGCGCCCAATGCCAAGGAGGCGCTGGCCGACGTCATCAAGGCCGTGCAGAGCGGCAGCGTCCTGCTCGTGAGCGGCTACCACGATGCGAGCGGCGATCCGGCCAAGAACGCCGAACTCGCCAAGCAGCGCGCCATGGCCGTGGGCGATGCGCTCAAGGCCGCCGGCGCCCCCGCGGACAAGATCGAGCTTGCCAAGCCCGAGCAGACCCAGGCGGATGGCCCCCCGAACGAAGCCCGCCGCGTCGAAGTGAAGGTCAAGGCCTGATGCCCTCCGCAGAAAGACTCGAAGCCTTCATCGCCGCCGTGGAAAGCGGCGCGCACGCCCAGGCCATCGAGAACTACTACACCGAGGACGCGACCATGCGCGAGAACCAGGCCGAGCCCCGGCGCGGCCGCAGCACGCTGGTTGCGCGGGAGCAGGCCACGCTGGACCGCACCGCCTCGGTGGTTTCGACCTGCGTGCGCCCGATGTTCGTGAACGGCGACCACGTGGTGATCCGCTGGGTCTTCGATTTCCGCTTCAAGGACGGCAAGGCCATGCGCATGGAAGAGCTCGCCTGGCAGCGCTGGGAGGGCGAGCGCATCGCCCAGGAAGAGTTCTTCTACGACCCGGCGCAGGCCAGGCCCGCCTGACGTTCTCTTGCTACCTGGCACTCTCTGCCGCCACCGCGCGCACCAGGCGCGTGGCCGGCGGCACCAGTTGGCCGAGCTCACCCACCCGGTCCTGTTCGATGGCCTGGAGCACCAGTTCATTGATGCCGCCCACCACGGTCATCGCCATTTCGCTCGTCAGGTGCGCCACGGGACCGTTGTGCGCGCCACCGCCGCTGTTGATGGCCGCCTGGATGAAGCCGGCGATTTCGCCGTTCACCCGGCGCCGCGCCGCCAGCCCCGGCATGCCTAGGCCGAGGATCTCGACGAACAGCGTGCGCAGCAGCGCCGGGTCCTGCGCAAGGTAGTCGAAATACGCGGCGATCGCCCGCTCCACCTGCGCATGCCAGGGCTGGGCCGGATCGAAGGCTTCGCTCACCGCGCGCAGCGCCAGCTTGCTGGCCGCCTCGTACAGCGCGATCAGGCACTCCGACTTGGTCGTGAAATGCTCGTAGAAGGTGCGCCGCGAAACGGCGGCCTCGCGCACGACGTCGGCAATTGTGGTGTCCGCGTAGCCCTTGGTGGCCACAGCGCGCGCCATGCCTTCCAGCAACCGGGCGTAATGCTCGTGGGCCGGTTCTGCGGGGGCGTCGGCAAACGCCGGTTTTTCGGTTGCGATGCTCATGGAGAAGACATTTTCCTACGCATTGGTACTTGACGGTACCAGTCCCGGCGCGCACCATTCCAGGAAATTGGTACGAGTGTGTACCGAATCGCATTTTTCCAAGGAATATCTGCCATGACCGACCTTGTCGTGCGCCGCCTTCTGATCGACCTGCAAACGCCGTTCGACCGCAACTGGTGCGGCGGCGACGCATTCTCCACCGCCTTTTTCAATGCGCTGTCGATGAGCTTTCCGTTTGGCGAGCAGTTCTTCATCGATGCCGTGCGCGACGCCGTGGCCACGCTGCCGGCGCAAGCGCAGGAAGAGCTTCGCGCCGATGTGCGCGGCTTCATCGGCCAGGAGGCCACGCACCGCCGCATCCATTCGCTTTTCAACGCCCACCTGCAGGACCAGGGCCTGGTGGACGGCTGGACGCCCCGCGCTGCCGGGCGCATGCAGCTGATGGAGGGCGCCGATCCGCGCCATGCGCTGGCAGCCACCGCGGCCACGGAACACTTCACCGCCATGTTCGCCGAATGGCTGCTCGCCCACCCCCAAGTGCTCGACGGCGCCGAGCCGCGGCTGCGCACCATGTGGCTCTGGCACAGCGCCGAAGAGCTGGAGCACAAGGCCGTGGCGTTCGACATCTACACGGCCGCGCAAGGATCCGACGCCTGGCGCAAGCGCTGGTTCCGCCGCGTGACCCTGATGTTCCTGGGCGACCTGATGCGCCAGACCGTCGACAACCTGCGCCGCGAAGGCCAGCTGTGGAAATGGGCGACCTGGAAGAGCGCCGCGCGCATCCTGCTTGGCAGAGGCGGCCTGCTCAGAGGCAACTGGCAGGCCTGGCGCAGCTACTTTCGCGCCGATTTCCATCCGGCGCAACAGGACAGCAGCCTGTCGGCACGCTGGCTCGAGAACAACCGCGCGCAATACACGCCGGTAGGCGCGGCGGCCGAGGCTCTTCAGTAAAAACTGGCCCTGTGGGTGGGAGGGGCGACGGCCGCCCGCTGTTCGGGGCGCATCGCCAGGTCGTGCAGGGTATCGAAGTCCGAAGGAGCATCCGGAATGCGCATCACGGTTTCCTGTTCGGTCAGCGACGCCACCCACAGGCCCGCGGCCGACTCGGCCGGCTCGTCGTTGGCAAAGGTGCCGTCGCGGATGTAGAGGGTTTCGCCGTCGGGACGTTCGGCGTGCAATTCGATCAGGCGCGAAATCGAAAAGTTGTAGGTCACCAGCTTTTCGCGCGTATTGCGGTCCTTGCCGCCGCAATTGAAGGAGCCTTCTGCCGCAATGACGATGCAGGAGCCCTCCACGCTCTCGTCGACATGGCTTCCGGTGCGCCAGATGGCGTTCGGAAGGCGCGCGCGCACCTTGTCGATCACCAGGTCGCGCTGCTTGTTGAGGCTGCCCAGCGGCGGAACCAACGAGCGCAATTGGCGCAGGCGCTCCGCAAAAATGTTGTCCATGAGGAATTCCACATGGTGCGTCGCACTGCCGGAGGAACGCTTGACCACCTGCATGACCACGTGGCGCGACTTGTTCATTGCAGATTCCTTCCGCAAATCGCCCGGCATCGGGCGTTATTGCATATACACAAAATCATTTGCCATCGACTACAAATTAGAACTTTTTACTGACGCAATAAATGCATCAATTGTTTCCAACTGTATATCGATTGCAGCGGATTTGGAAAGAAAATCTGCGATGCGCGCGCTCGATCATGTCGCCAAGGCGTCGCGCGGCCCTGCTAGGCCGGCGAATCCGGTTTATTCAAGGGATTCGTCGAGCGCCTTGCACGAGGGTGCGCAAACGGTCTGCGACTTGCCCAGCACCTGGCGGGTGCGCAATTGCGACCGTACGCGGTGCTTGCCGCACATGAAGCAGGACATGGTCGCCCCGCTGAACGACGCCGAGGCACGGAACGGCGAGCCCGGTGCTTTCGACTTGTAACGCAGGCCATCGGCCACAACGGCGGTCTTGACCTCAGCTTTGGCCATCGGCTTTGTCCTTTTTCGGTTCGGTGTAGCGCATGGCGCGTGCAATGGCTTCTCTCGCGCTGACTTCGGCTGCAAGCGCCGTGTCGAGCGCCGAGCGGCAGAGGCCGGCATGTTGGTAATTGAGGTTTTCGTAGACCTCGGCGGCGGCAGGATAGGCGTCGAGCAGACGGCCCAAGTCGGCGCCCGGTTCAACGTCGTTGAATTCGTGCACCAGGTGTTCTACCACCGAGCGGTATTGCTCGGCGCCTACGGGAACGGCGCTGTGCTCAAGCCGCTCCAGCAGTTGAGCCAGCACGTGGGTCACTGCCAGATCGGTCTTGGGAGACGGATTATGGGTCGTGTTCATGGATTGCATCTGGGGGCAGCATACGCTTATGCAAGTGGCTGCTGCGGCGTGGGGGTCGCTCCGTGCGCGGCCTGCATGCGCCGCAGCAGGCTGTGCAGCATCTCTGTCGACAGCCCGTGAATGACCAGCCGGTGCCCGGCCCGCAGGGTCGAAAGCGGCACCAGCGGATGTTTGTTGTTCACCAGGATGAGGTGTTCCGGAGCCCCCAGCAAGGTGGCCGCATAGATGCCGATGGTTTCATCCAGCTGCAGCGAATTGGCGGCGCGCCAGAAGTCGTTGTCGGTCAGCATCAGCTGGTACAGCGGCGTGAAAAGTTCGATGGCGCTTTGCAGGTCGAGGAAGTTGAGCCTGCCGTGCGGCATGTCCGAAAGCCGCAAGCCCGGGTCCCTGATCATCGAAAAATCGACCTGGGGCGCCTTGCCCAGCACCAGGCCCTTGTCGCGCAGCGCCTGGTTCAGCCGGATCACGAAGTTGAAGAGATTCAGGTCGTGCTTCAGGAAGGTCTCGTCCTTCAGGGCATCGATGTCGGCCGGCTCCAGCGGCGAGGTGCCTACGGGCGCCGGCGAGTTGCGCCCGATGAAGCTCAGCACCTGCGAGCCGAGGTGAAAGTGCCGCAGGATCAGCCAGTTCGCTTCCGGCGAGACGAAGCGCTTCAGCCCCCAGGCCAGCAGCTGGTGCAGCAGCTTCGAATGCGACCAGTTGCGTGGCACGAACACTTTCACCACCTGGATCAGGATGATCGTGAGCCGCGCCACCGGCCGCAGGAACGGCAGCAGGTACTGGCGCGAGGCCGAGCTCGAGTCGGCCAGCCACGCTGCCTTGACCTCGTCGGGCAGCGGCGTGCTCTGGTCCAGGTAGAGCGCGAGCCAGGGACTGGGATCGCGCTCGTCGTGCTCCTTCGCGAGAAAATCAGGCGTTCGGCTCATGTGGCATTCGCTCCGTGATGTGCTGAAACTGCATCAGGTACAGCGCGGCCGTGTGGCGCGCCGTATCGATGATCTGGCGGGCCGCCCGGCTCCGGCCTTCGGCGCCCTCGCCGCCTTCCACGGCCATCACCATCTCGACCGCGGCGAGCCAGCGGTTCAGGTGGTTCTCGTCGTTGTGGCCGTGGTATTCGAGAAAGCGGAAGGCGTCGGGCGGCAGCTTCAGGCCGGCCTTGATCAGCGGCAGCAGCGCGGGAACGATGCGCTGGCCCGTGCCCTCGATGATGTAGATCGCGCCCAGCAGGCCGATCGGGTTGCGCGTGGCGGCCAGGCCGTGCAGGTAGGCGTTGAGCGCCTCTCCGCCGGGGTTGCGGCGCAGATCGTCGATCCGCGCGACGGTGCCGCCGGCTTTGCGGTAGTCGCTGAAGAGGATGTTGAAGTCGTCCTGCTCCTCGCCTGCGTGCACGTCGATCAGCGCGGCCAGCGCCTGATAGGGCCCTGTCAGCGAAGCGGCGCCTTCGCGCATCCAGCGGCTGCCTTCGCGCACCTGCGGGATCCACTGCTCCATCCAGTTCAGGTAGTCGGGCAAGGCAAGGCGGCGCTCGCGGATCTGGCGGATCAGCGGCGTGCGCCAGGCGCGCGAGCGGTAGTCGTGCCAGATGCCAGCCAGTTCGGTCAGCAGTGCGCCAAGGCCTTCGGGCGCGGCGGCCGGATCATGCGGCGGCGCGATCGCGGCTGCGTCGTCCGGGGTCGCGCCCGCCATCGTGCGCGGAACGGCCAACGCCCCGGCGGGCGCATCGGAAGCCTCAACCTCCAGCAGCATGTAGGCGGCCATGAAGCGCCCCGATTCCGGCACGTAGCAGAAGATCTGTTCCCCGGGCTTCAGCGCTTTGGTGTGCAGAAACTCCGACAGCATGATCAGGATCGACGCGGCCCCCGTATTGCCGCGCCAGGCCAGGTTGCTCCACCAGCGCTCGCGCGAAATGGCAAGGTCGGCCTTGGCCATCAGGTCCTCGACCACGGGAATGAATTTCTCCGACGAGTAGTGGCACAGGAAGTGGTCGATCCGCTTCGGATCGAGCCAACCGCCCTGCACCAGCGTTGCGTATTCATGGATGCCGATGTCGAACAGGTGCGGCAGCAGGCGGATGTCCTGCCGCAGCGACAAGGCACCCGCCGCCTCCGCCTCGGCCCAAGAGCCGAAATCGAGATGGCCGCGTGCGCGGTCCTCGGTCAGGCCCAGCTGCATGCAGACCGGATAGTCCCCCGAGAACGCGCGCTGGTGCACCCACTTGAGCCGCAGGCGCAGGCCGGGGCTGCCGGCCAGCGCGGGCGTGCCGTCGGACAGCAGCAGCGCGCCCGCGCCGTCGGAGAGCATCCAGCGCAGGAAGTGCGAATCGAAGTCGGTTTCGTAGCCGCGTGCCGCGAAGCGCGAGCGCTTGAAAAGCCGCGACGGCATTTCGCTGGCCACCGCGAGCGCAGTGCGGTGCGCTCCCAGCTCGATGCCCTGCGCGGCCGACTGGATGGCCGACACGCCCGCGGCACAGATGCCGTGCACCGACAGCGTTTCCATGGGCGGCGCCGCCAGTTCGCCCTGGATCATGTTGGCGAAGCCCGGCATCAGCGCGTCGCCACCCGAAGAGCCGCTGGCCAGCAGCGACACGCGCGACAGCTCGGCGCCGCCGCGCCGCAGGCAGTCGCGGATCGCGCCTGCCGCCAGCTGCGCATTGGTGTGGCGCGTCATGCCTTCCTCGTCGATCGCATAGTGCCGCGTGAGGATGCCGTTCTCGGCCAGGATGCGCCGCTTGATGCGCTCCGACATCCGGTTGAGCGGCGCGATGTAGGCGTCCATGCGCTCGTTGGGAATGGGCTCGCCGGGCATGAAGTAGCCGGCGCTCTCGATGTAGACGCGTTGGAATGGGACGGGCATGGTTCAGTGGGTTGAAGACTCGGGCGGCAGGGGCACGGACGGCATCAGCGAGCGGCTGCGAAAACGCGGCCACAGCGCTCCCAGCACGAAAACGCGAACCATGTAGGGCAGCAGCCCCTGCTCGTTGAGCGCGGGGTCGACCTGCGCGCGGTAGCGCGTGCGGTGCAGTTGCGTGAGCTCGGACCAATGAACATGCGGGTTCTCGTGATGTGCGGTGTGCAGGCCGATGTTGAACAGCAAGGGGTTCACCAGCCCCTCGAAATTGCGCGCGTAGTTCAGGCGGGTACCCGTGGTATCGCGCCGTGCCTCCGCGCCCGGCCCGGGCCGGCGTCCATCGGCATGCGCATGCTGCAGATAGTTGGTCGCCAGCAGCCAATGCAGTCCGTGCAGCTGCGGCACGATCACCAGCAGCAGCGCCTTGCGCCAGTCGAGCAGCAGCAGCGCGCTCCAGCTGCCGAGCCACAGCGCGTATTGCGCCATGCAGTAGCGCCAGGGCCCCGGCCGGTGCCTGCGAAGCCGGCCGAGCCAGCCGAAGAACACCGGCGCCAGCACCCACACGGCCTGGAACGGATGCAGCAGGTAGCCCCGCAGATGGTTGGTGTCGCCGCCGAAGCGGTAGGTACGCGCCACATCCTGCGGCCCATGCCGGTGGCGATGGTGGTTGGCCACGTGCGCGGGCCAGAAGACGAAGGTCGGGTGACCCTGCAGCAGCGTGATCCAGAAGTCGGTGATCCGGTTCATGCGCCGCCCGCGCCACATGCGCAGGTGCACATGGTTGTGGTGGATCACACCCACGCCAAGCGTGAGGAACAGCATCGGCGCGTAGAGCAGCACGGCAAAGCCATGCACCCACTGCCAGGCCGCCACCGCTGGAAGCGCCACCAGGTACGCAAGGCTTTGCCAGTCGCGCCAATGGCGAAGGCGCGCCGGCCGGCGCGGCGCCTCAGGCCGGCGTGCCATGCTGCTGTTGGCGTTGCTGCTTCTCGCGGAAGGCCAGGAACTGCGGCTCGGCCGCATCGGCGGCAATACGCGTGCCGAACAACCGGTCCATGAAAGTGAACTGGAAGCCGTAGTTGCCGCTGTGGCAGGCGTGGTGCAGATGGTGCCGGCGGCTCGCGGCAAACCAGTGGCTGTACGACGCCCGGGGAAAGAAGTCGTAGTTCGAGTGCCCGATGCTGTTGAAGAACAGGCTGAACAGCGGCACCGACGCGAGCGACCAGAAGCTGAAGTCGTGCAGCAGCATCGGCAGCAGGATCACGTTGCCGAGCATGGCCGCCTCGATCGGATGGAAGCTGTACGTCGCCCACGGCGTGGTCACGACCGAGCGGTGATGCGGCCCGTGAAAGCGCCGCAGCCAGCGCGTGTGCAGCAGCCGATGGTTGAGCCAGAAGTGAACGTCGTTCCAGAACGCGAGCACCAGGATTTCGATGGCGATCTGGCGCCAGCCCGCGTCGGCATCGAGCCGCGCCCAGCCCAGCTGAAGCAAGCCCCACGGAAACACCATGCCCAGCCCGAACACGAGCACCGACACGCCTGACTGCGCCATTTCGCGGCGCAGTTGCCCCGGCTGCAGCGGCCGCGGGTCGAGCACGCGCCCGATGCCGAGCGCGGGCAGCACCCGGCGCGTCAACAGCCAGTTGAGAGCACCGAACCCCAGATAGATGCCGCCGAAAAAGATCAGCCCCCAGAACATCACCTGCAGGGCCGATAACGAAATGAAGCTTTGCGCCATCCCCCGAGGCTACAGCAGCATTTCGGGAACCAGAGGCGCAATGATCAGGTTGTGCAGCCGCTGGAAGAAGCTCGATTCCGGCTCCGAGGTGAGGATGACTTCCTTTTCGCCATCGGTCGTGAGCCACTGCAGGGTGCCGGTGTCCTTGGCAAGACGCAGCCGGTACGAGTTCTGCAGCTTGCTGATGTTGATGACGCGCAGCATCTCGCGCGCCAGCTGCGGGCTGTCGGCCACCACGCCCATCTCGGTGTTCTGGCTCGCCGAGCGCGGATCGAGGTTCATCGAGCCGATGAAGATGCGCGTCTTGTCGATGGCGGCGGTCTTGGAGTGCAGCCGCCCCAGCGATTTGCCGAACATGCCGAATCGCTCGCCCGCGGTGGTGCGCTGCGGGCTCAGCTCGTACAGGTCGGCACCGCTCCTGAGCAGCCGCTCGCGGTAGCGCGCATAGCCGGTGTGCACCAGCGGCTCGTCGTTGGCGGCCAGCGAGTTGGTCAGCAGCGTGAGCTTGACCTTGCGCCTGGCCAGGTCCTCGAATGCCGCCATGCCGCGTTCGCCGGGCACCAGATAGGGAGAGGTCAGGTCGACCTCGAACTTGGCATCCATCAGCAGCGTCCAGACCTTCATCGTCACGCTGGTGGCAATGGCCTCGTCCTCGGTCATTGTGGTGGGCTTGGTAGGCGGATCGGCGATGGCGCGGGCCTCGCCCCACAGCAGCCCCATGCGGCCGCCGTCGAGTTCTTCCGCGATCGGTCCGTAGCCCAGGATGTCGGACGGCGGAAGCACGATCTTCGGCGGCGGCGCCGCCATGCCGATCCAGGCGTCGAAGTCGGCGACCGTGGGCGTGCGGCCGCCCTGGCCTCGCACGATGTCGGCAATGGGCCAGACCTGCTCGCTGTTCCAGTAGGCATCGAAGATCGATTCGAGCTGCGGCAGCACCTTGCCCACCACCAGCGCGTCCATGTCGATGAAGTTCTGTGCCTCGCTCAGCACGAAATACTCGTCGGCGATGTTGCGCCCGCCCACCACCGCCATGACGCCGTCGGCGATGAACAGCTTGTTGTGCATGCGGTGGTTGAGCCGCCCGATCTCGTGCGGCGAGGCCAGGAAGCGCGAGAGAAAACCGTTGCGCCCGCAGCAGAACGGATTGAACAGCCGCACCTGCACGTTGGGCGTGTCCGAAAGCGCCAGCAGCAGTTGCTGGCTCCGGGCGGTGTAGAGATCGTCCACCAGCAGCCGCACCTGCACCCCGCGCGCGGCGGCCTCGCGCAGCGCGCGCATGAGGAGGCGGCCGGTGGCGTCGTTCTCGAACTGGTAGTACTGGACCGCCAGCGAGCGCTGAGCGCGCTCTGCAAGCTGGACGCGCGCGTCCAGCGAGTACACGCCGAGCGGCATCAACCTGAAGCCCGAGTGCTCGCCGGGCGGCGTCGAGGCCGCCGCGATCCTTGCCAGCGTGGTGGACGGATCGACCGCGGCGGCATTCACTGCCGCCCGCTCGCGCGCCGGCGGCAGCGAGCCGCAGGCCGCCAGCGCCGCGGCGATGGCGCCGGCAAGACAGATCCGCAGAAGTCGGGTCCAGAGAGGGTTCATGATGGCATCCTAGAATTCGTTTCACCCCTGCTCGGAGTTACACCATGGCAAGACCGATCCTCTCACGCATCGCGCTGATGTCGGTCGCAGCCGGGCTGGCATTCCCCGCCGGGGCCGCTCTGGACATCGGCGACCCGGTACCCAAGTTCATCGCCACCGCCGCGCTGGGCGGCAAGACCTTCCGCTATTCGCTGGCGGATGCCTTGGCCAAGGGACCGGTGGTGGTGTACTTCTTTCCGGCGGCCGACTCCAGCGACTGTTCGATCGAAGCCCATGCTTTCGCCGAAGCCATCGACCAGTTCGCCGCGCTCGGCGCCACCGTCATCGGCGTGTCGGCCGACGACATCGACACGCTCTCCAAGTTCTCGGTCAAGTCGTGCCAGAGCCGTTTTCCGGTGGCCTCGGACGAATCGAAATCCGTGATCAACGGCTTCGACGCCCTGATGCAGACCCGGCCCGACTTCGCCAACCGCCTGTCCTATGTGATCGCGCCGAACGGCACCGTCGCGTACTACTACCAGAACCTGAATCCGGACAAGCACGTGGAGCGCATGCTCAACGCGGTCCGGGCGCTGCCGCGGCCGGGCGCGCCCCGGTAGCGGGTGCAAAATCCCGTCCCATGCAACTCAACTTCATCGCCAACGCCGACGTCCCGTCATCCTCCGGCCGCACCCTGCAGGTGCTCGACCCGTCCGACGGCCAGCCTTTCGACGAAATCCAGCGCAGCAATGCCGCCGACATCGACTCCGCCGTGCGCGCGGCGCGCGACTGCTTCGAAGGTGTCTGGCACAAGGTGAGCGCAGCCGACCGCGGCCGCCTGCTCTACAAGCTCTCGCAGAAGGTTGCCGAGCACGTCGACGAACTCGCGCTCATCGAACAGCGCGATTGCGGCAAACCCGTGAAGCAGGCCCGGGCCGACGCGCTCGCGCTGGTGCGCTATTTCGAGTTCTATGCCGGCGCCTGCGACAAGCTGCACGGCGAGACCATTCCCTACCAGGACGGCTACAGCGTCTTCACCTGGCGCGAGCCGCACGGCGTCACGGGCCACATCATTCCGTGGAACTACCCGATGCAGATCTTCGGGCGCAGCGTGGGCGGTGCGTTGGCCGCCGGCAACGTGTGCGTGGTGAAGCCGGCCGAAGATGCCTGCCTTTCCCTCATTCGCGTGGCGCAGCTCGCGGCCGAAGTCGGCTTCCCGGCCGGCGCGCTCAACATCGTGACAGGCTATGGCCATGAAGTGGGCGACGCGCTTGCGCGGCACGAAGGCATCGACCACATCAGCTTCACCGGCAGCCCGAAGATCGGCACGCTGATCCAGCAGGTGGCGGCCGAGCGGCATTGCCCGGTCACGCTCGAGCTTGGCGGCAAGAGCCCGCAGATCATCTTTGCCGATGCCGACCTCGACGCGGCCATTCCGGTGATCATCAACGCCATCGTGCAGAACGCCGGCCAGACCTGCTCGGCCGGCTCGCGCGTGCTGATCCAGCGCGGCATCTACGAGCCACTGCTCGAGCGCCTCGGCCGTGCCTTCGAGGCCCTGCGCGTCGGCCCCGCAGCCATGGACCTGGATGTCGGCCCGCTGATCCGCCAGACGCAGCAGCAGCGCGTATGGGATTTCCTGAGCGACGCCCAGGTGGCGGGCATTCCGATGGTGGCCCACGGCATCGTGGTCGACGAGGCGCCCGAAACCGGCTTCTACCAGGCCCCCACCCTGCTGCGCGACGTGCCGGTGAACCACCGTCTGGCGCAGGAAGAGGTGTTCGGCCCGGTGCTCGCCGCGATGCAGTTCGCCGACGAGGACGAAGCGGTGGCGCTCGCCAACGCCACGCAGTTCGGCCTCGTGGCCGGTGTCTGGACGACCGACGGCGCGCGCCAGTTCCGCATGGCCAAGCGGGTTCGCAGCGGCCAGGTGTTCATCAACAACTACGGCGCCGGCGGCGGCGTGGAGCTGCCGTTCGGCGGCGTCAAGTCGTCGGGCTACGGGCGCGAAAAGGGCTTCGAGGCGCTCTACGGCTTCACCACGCTCAAGACGGTGGCCATCAAGCACGGCTGAAGAAAGCCGGTTCTACCCGAGTGCTGTGTCCAGCAGCATCATCAGCACGAAGCCGAGCATCAGCCCGCTGGTCGCGAAGCTCTCGTGCCCCTTGCGGTGCGATTCCGGGATGATCTCGTGGCTGATCACGAACAGCATCGCGCCCGCCGCAAAACCGAGGCCCCACGGAAGCAGCATGACCGAGTGGCCGATCACGGCCGCTCCCGCCACGGCGCCCAGCGGCTCGACCAGCCCGGAAGCCATCCCGATGAGCACCGCGAACCCGCGCCGGTAGCCTGCGGCCAGCAGCGCCACCGCCACCACCAGGCCTTCGGGCACATCCTGGATCGCAATGCCAGTGGCCAGCGCATCGGCGCGCAGCCCGTTGCCGGCCGCGTAGCCCACGCCGATCGCCAGACCTTCGGGCAGGTTGTGCAGCGCGATGGCAAACACGAAGAGCCAGGTCCGCCGCAGCCGATGCGCGGCCTGGCCCTCCAGGCCCTTGATGAAGTGCTCGTGCGGAAGCACGCGGTCCAGCAGCATCAGCGCGGCGCCGCCCAGCAGAATGGCCGAGCCGACGACGCCGCCCGCAGCCCAACTGCCGCCGCCGAATACCTGCGCCGACCGGGCGGCCTCCAGACCGGGAATGATGAGCGAGAAGGCGCAGGCCGCCAGCATCACGCCGGCGCCAAAGCCGAACAGCGTGTCCTGCAGGCGGTCGGGCAGCTTCTGCGAGAACAGCACCGGCAGCGTGCCGAGCGCGGTGGCCAGCGCGGCAACCGAGCCGCCAAGCAAGGCGCTCCAGACCACCGGGTCTGCATGCACGAATCGGAAGAACCGGAACATCAGCGCGAGTGCGCCGACAGAGATGATCGCCAGGCCGAAGCGCTGGCGTGCGGAAAGATCGGCGCGCAGCATGGAAGACACGGTTCGCAAGTTCCTTGGGTTGAAAGAGCCCTTTGCGTCCATTCGAGTGCTGCGTACTCGGGCGAGCGAATGATAGTAATTCTCAACAATGCCGTCCAGCCAACGAGTTGCCTTTCGAAGTAGCCCTTTTCGGATTTGCCCATGCCCGATGGAGTAAATTGCCCGTTGCCCCATGAACCGCAAAAGCACCACCGTCATTCCGCTCTCCGAGATCGGCCGCGCGCGCCCCGCCGTGGCGGTCCCGGACGTTGCCGTGCCCGCCACCGGGCGGCTGCTCGACCGCCTGGGCCGGCCGCTGACCGACCTGCGCATCAGCGTGACCGACCGCTGCAATTTCCGCTGCAGTTACTGCATGCCGAAGGACGTGTTCGACAAGGACTACCAGTACCTGCCGCACAGCGCGCTGCTGAGCTTCGAGGAAATGACCCGCCTCGCTCGCCTGTTCGCGGCCCATGGCGTGCGCAAGATCCGCCTCACCGGCGGCGAGCCGCTGCTGCGCAAGAACATCGAGGCGCTGATCGCGCAACTGTCCGAAATCCGCACCCCGGGCGGCGAACCGCTCGCGCTCACGCTCACCACCAACGGCTCGCTGTTGCAGCGCAAGGCAGCCGCACTGGCCGCCGCCGGCCTGCAGCGCGTGACCGTGAGCCTCGACAGCCTGGACGACGCGGTGTTCCGCCACATGAACGACGTCGATTTTCCGGTGGCCGACGTGCTCGCCGGCATCGAGGCGGCGCTGGCCGCGGGCCTCGGTCCGCTGAAGGTGAACATGGTGGTCAAGCGCGGCACCAACGAGCAGGAAATCCTGCCGATGGCGCGCTACTTTCGCGACCACCATGGCGGCAAGGTGGTGCTGCGCTTCATCGAATACATGGACGTGGGTGCCACCAACGGCTGGCGCATGGACGAGGTGCTGCCGTCGGCCGAGGTCATTGCGCGCATCGGCGCCGAGTTTCCGCTGGTGCCGCTCGAGCCCAGCGCGCCGGGCGAAACCGCCCAGCGATGGGCCTACGCCGACGGCGGCGGTGAAATTGGCGTGATCAGCAGCGTGACCCAGGCCTTCTGCCACGACTGCAGCCGCGCGCGCCTGTCCACCGAGGGCAAGCTCTACCTCTGCCTTTTTGCGAGCGCGGGCCACGACCTGCGCCCCCTGCTGCGCGGCACGGCCACCGACGAGGACATCGGCTCCGCCATCGGCCACATCTGGCAGGGCCGTGCCGACCGCTATTCCGAACTGCGCGCGCTCCGCGGCCCCGAAAGCGGCGAGCACGATGCCAACGACCCCGCGCCGCGCCGCGTCGAAATGAGCTATATCGGCGGATGACCCCAAAAACACAAGATTCCATTTCCCCCGGCGAGATCACCGGCCTGCTGCTGGCCGGCGGCCGCGGCTCGCGCATGGGCGGCATCGACAAGGGCCTGCAGAACTTCAACGGGTCGCCGCTCGCCATGCATGCCGTGCTGCGCCTGGGCATGCAGGTGGGCGAGGTCATGATCAATGCCAACCGCAACCTGGCAGCTTATGAGTCCTTCGGCGTTCCGGTGTGGCCCGACAGCCTGGCCGACTATGCCGGCCCGCTGGCAGGCTTCCTGACCGGCCTCGAACGCTGCGAAACGCCCTACTTGCTCACCGTGCCCTGCGACACGCCGCTGTTTCCGCTCGATCTGGCAAGCCGGCTCGCCGAGGCCCTGGTGGCCAGCGACGCGGAAATCGCCATGGTCAGCGCGCCCGAGGCCGCCGCCGAGCCCGGCGCGGCGCCGGTGCTGCGGCCGCAGCCGGTGTTCTGCCTGCTGCACACCGCGCTGCTCGAAAGCCTGGTGAACTTCACCCAGTCCGGCGGCCGCAAGATCGACGCCTGGACCGCTCAGCACCGCACGGTGCTCGTGCCCTTCGACCGGCCCGGCGATGCGCCCGACGCCTTCTTCAATGCCAACACGCTGGCCGAACTGCACGCGCTGGAAAACCGATGAGCCGCATCGCCGACATTGCCGCCGCCCTTGCCGGCTATGACCCCCAGGCATTGAGCGTCCAGGGCGTCCAGGCCTTTTTGGCGCAACTGGTGGCGCCCGCCGTGGTGTCTGAACGCGAAGAGGTCGCGTTGCGCGAAGCGCTCGGCCGCGTGCTGGCCGAAGACATCATTTCGCCGGTCAGCGTGCCGCCGCACGACAACTCCGCGATGGACGGCTTTGCCTTGGACGGCGCGATCCTGCGGGACGATTCGCCCACGGACGCCTCGATCGAACTGCGCGTCGTGGGTACCGCCTTGGCGGGCACGGCCTGGCGCGGCGCGCTGGCGGCCGGCGACGCGGTTCGCATCATGACGGGCGCGGTCATGCCCGAAGGGCTCGACACCGTGATCCCACAGGAATTCTGCAAGGTCGACGGCGACCGCGTACGCTTTCCCGCCAAGGTGCTTCGGCGCGGCGACAACCGCCGCTTCGCGGGCGAAGACCTCATGCAGGGACGGCCGGCCCTGCGGCGCGGCGAGCGCCTGTCGCCCGCCGCGCTGGGCATGGTCGCCAGCCTGGGGCTGCCTTCGGTGCCCGCGCTGCGCCGGCTGCGCGTGGCCTATTTCTCGACCGGCGACGAGATCCTGAGCCTCGGCGAGCCGTCGCGCGAAGGCGCGGTGTACGACAGCAACCGCTACACGGTGTTCGGCCTGCTCACGCGGCTGGGCTGCGAAGTGATCGACCTGGGCCTGGTGCGCGACGATCCGGCCACGCTCGCCGCCACGCTGCAGCAGGCCGCGGGCCAGGCCGACGCCATCATCACCAGCGGCGGCGTGAGCGTCGGCGCCGCCGACCACACGCGCGCCGTGATGCAGCAGCTCGGCGACATGGCTTTCTGGCGCGTGGCGATGCGCCCCGGCCGGCCGATGGCCGTCGGGCTCATTCCCCGCACCCCGCCGCAGCCAGGCTCGGCGGTGCTCTTCGGGCTGCCCGGCAATCCGGTGGCCGTCATGGTCACCTTCCTCGCCTTCGTGCGGCCGGCCTTGCTGCGCATGATGGGCTGCCACGAGATTGCCGCCGCGCCGGCACCACTGCTGCGCGCGCGCGCCGCGAGCTCCATCCGCAAAAAACCGGGCCGTACCGAGTACCAGCGCGGCTTCGTGCGGGCGGTGGCCGGTGCGCTGCCCGAGGTTCGCATTGCCGGCAACCAGGGCTCCGGCGTTTTGAGCTCGATGGTCGAGGCCAACGGGCTCGTGGTGCTGCATCACGACCAGGGCAACGTGGCCGCGGGCGACGAAGTCGACGTGATGATGCTGGATACTTAGCTCGCCCCCAGTCTTCGCGCACTTCGTGTCGCTTCGCCAACCCCTACCGGGGGCAACACCAGAGGCCCGGCAAAGCCGGTTCCTCGGTGTTCCACGAATGGGGAAGGCTCAGATCCGGCCCAGGGCTTTGTCGACGCCCTTGTTGGCGAGCATGTCGGCACGCTCGTTGCCGACATCACCCGAGTGGCCCTTGACCCAGCGCCATTCGATCACGTGGCCTCCTTCGGCCACCAGCTTGTCGAGTTTCTGCCAGAGCTCGACGTTCTTGACCGGCTGCTTGGTCGAGGTGCGCCAGCCCTTGGCCTTCCAGCCGCGGATCCATTCGGTGATGCCCATGCGCACGTACTGGCTGTCCAGGTAGAGGATGACCTTGCAGGGCCGCTTGAGCGCTGCCAAGCCCTCGATGACGGCGGTGAGCTCCATCCGGTTGTTGGTGGTGTTGAGTTCGCCGCCGAACAGTTCCTTTTCGGTGGCGCCTGACTTGAGCCACGCGCCCCAGCCGCCGGGGCCGGGATTGCCTTTGCACGCACCATCGGTGTAGATCACGACTTCGTTCAAAACGCTCTTTTCCTTCTTCTTTCAATATTTCAATATTCAATCGGCGCGGTCGGCCTTGGCCTTGTGCATCTTGCCCGCAATGGGTACCGGCGCGGTGGCGCGCGCCGCTGCACGGCGCCAATCGGCGCTCAGCAGGCGCATGCCGCGCACCCGCTTGACGGCCACCAGGAAGTACACCGCGCCGAAGATGGGCCACCAGCGCTCGCCGGCGGCGTCCATCCAGCGGCAGCGCTCGAGCCACGCCTCGCTGCGCACCGCGGGCCGGTAGACGCCAAAGCGCCCCGACTCCACCTCGAAGCTCAGGAGCCGCAGCCAGTCGCGCATGCGCCAGTAGCCGATGAACTCGCCGCCTTCGGGCAAAAAGAGATCGCCGAAACCGAGCTTGCGGTACAGGTGCGCGCGGCGCTGCCGCATGCCCCAGAGGCTGGCCGGATTGAGCCCGCAGATCACCACGCGGCCCTCGGGCACCAGCACCCGCTCCACTTCGCGCAAGGCCGCATGGGGGTCCTGGCTCAGCTCCAGCGCATGCGGCAGCACCACCAGGTCGAGGCTGTTGGCGGCAAACGGCAGCGCCGCAAAATCGGTGAACAGCGCAGCCCTGCCGGACGGCTGGCCGGGTTCGGGCAGGGCCAGCCATCGATGCGGCATGCGGTTGGTGCGCAGGCCATCGACTCCGGCGGCGCCGAGCTGCAGCGCGTGGTAGCCGAAAATATCCGCCACGGCCTCGTCGAACTGGGCCTGCTCCCACGCGAGCAGGTAGCGGCCGGGGGGGGTCGCGAACCAATCCTGCAAACCTATAATTTGACCGCTCATGACCCTTGTTCCGCTGCCCGCCTTCGCTGACAACTACATCTGGATGCTGCAGGACGGGTCCAACGCGATCGTGGTGGACCCGGGCGACGCCCAACCGGTGTTCGACGCCTTGGCGCGCGACAAGCTGCAGCTCGCCGCGATTCTAGTCACGCACCATCACCCCGATCACACCGGCGGCGTGGCCGCGCTCCATGCGGCCACCGGCGCACCGGTCTTCGGCCCGGCGCGCGAACGCATTCCGGAGCCCTTCAAGCCGCTGTCGCATGGCGACAGCGCCGAGGTGCTTGGGCTGCGCTTCGAGGTCATCGACGTGCCGGGCCACACGGCCGGCCACATCGCCTACTTCCTGCCCGCAAGCGCAGGCCGGGCGCCGCTTCTTTTTTGCGGCGACACGCTGTTCTCCGGCGGCTGCGGCCGGCTGTTCGAAGGCACGCCGGCGCAAATGCTGGCTTCGCTCGATGCGCTCGCCGCGCTGCCGGGCGACACCCGCGTGTGCTGCGCACACGAATACACACTTGCTAACCTGCGTTTCGCCCGCGCGGTGGAACCCGGCAATGCCGATCTGACTCACTACAGCGCGTACTGCGAAAGCCTGCGCGCGCAGGGGCAGCCCACGCTGCCCTCGCAACTGGCCACCGAACGCCGGATCAACCCTTTTCTTCGCAGCCGCGAAGCCACTGTCCTTAGAGCGGTGCGCGAGCACGCCGAGCTTTCCGCCGATGCGGCCGAAGCCGACGTGTTCGCTGCGCTGCGCCAATGGAAAAACGACTTCCGATGAAACTTATCGCTGCTGTCTGCCTTGCAGGCTCACTGTTGCTCGCGGGCTGCGCGGGCACCACCAGCTCGTCTTCCTCCTCCACCACATCCGTGCAACCCGCCGCCGGCGGCACCGGCGCCAAGGCCTCCGGCAGCGCGGCGCCGGTCTACCCGGGCGGACCGCTCACCCCGATCACCAGCAGCGAAGCCCATTCGCAGAGCGTCGTCACGCTGGCGCCGCCCGCCGACATGTGGGACCGCATCCGCCGCGGCTTCAAGATGCCGAACCTCGAAAGCGACCTGGTGCGCGACCGCGAGCAGTGGTATGCCACCCGGCCCGACTACATCCAGCGCATGACCGAGCGCTCGAACAAGTACATCTTCCACATCGTCGAGGAACTCGAGCGGCGCAACATGCCGACCGAACTCGCGCTGCTGCCGTACATCGAGAGCGCGTTCAACCCGCAGGCCATTTCCAGCGCGCGCGCCGCGGGCATGTGGCAGTTCATGCCCGCCACCGGCACCGACTTCGACCTCAAGCAGAACATCTTCCGCGACGACCGGCGCGACGTGGTGGCCTCGACGCGCGCCGCACTCGACTACCTGCAAAAGCTCTACGGCATGTTCGGCGATTGGCAGCTCGCCCTGGCTGCCTACAACTGGGGCGAAGGCAGCGTGAGCCGCGCCATCGCCAAGAACCAGCGCCTGGGCCTGCCCACCACCTACAGCGATCTTTCCATGCCGGCCGAAACGCGGCTCTACGTGCCCAAGCTGCAGGCGGTGAAGAACATCGTGGCCAATCCGCAGGCGTTCAACACCGAACTGCCGCTGATCGCGAACCACCCTTACTTCCAGACCGTGACGCTCACGCGCGACCTCGACGTCGAACTGGCCGCCAAGCTGGCCGACATCCGGCTCGAGGACTTCCGCGCCCTCAACCCGGCCGCGCACAAGCCGGTGCTACTGGCGGCCGGCACGCCGCAGATCCTCTTGCCCTGGGACAACGCGGCCGTGTTCCAGCGCAACTTCGATGCGTACTCCCAAGGCCAGTACGCCAGCTGGACGGCATGGGTGGTTCCCAACACCATGACGGTAGCCGATGCGGCCCAGCGCTCGGGCATGAGCGAGGCCGACCTGCGCGCGCTCAACAGCATCCCGCCGCGCATGCTCATCAAGGCCGGCTCGACGCTCATCGTGCCGCGCGGCGCCCGCGTCAAGGAAGACGTGACGGCGCTGGTGGCCGATAGCGGCCATCTGAGCTTCCAGCCCGAAATCGTCAATCGCCGCACCACCGTCAAGGCGGGACGCAACGACAGCGTGGCCAGCATCGCGCGCCGCTACAAGCTCAAGCCCGACAGCGTGGCCGAGTGGAACGACGTCAAGCTCAACCATTCGTTCAAGCGCGGCTACAGCGTGGTGGTGTACCTGCCGGTCCGCGCTGCGCCCGAAGCGCGCGTCGGCACGGGCGCGGCACGGGCGCGCGGCCGGGCCGACGTTGCCGCCAAGCGCGGCGGCAGCCCGGTGAAGGCGGTGGCTGCACGCGGCAGCAACGTGGTGAAGTCGCCGGCGGGCAAGCAGGTCGTGCGCGAGAAGCGCGGCGGCACGCCGTCGAAGAAGAAAAAGCGCTGAAGCCGGCGCAACGCAGCGCTAGAGTTTTTCGGTCTCCCCGCTGCGCGGCTGCCACTTCATCAGCCGCTTCTCGATCAGGCCAACCAGGCCGTCGAGCAACAGCGCGAAGGCCGTCAGCACCACGATGCCGGCAAAGACGGTGTTCACGTCGAAGGTGCCTTCGGCCTGGAGGATCAGGTAGCCCACGCCGCGCGCCGAACCCAGGTACTCGCCGACCACCGCGCCCACGAAGGCCAGGCCCACCGAGGTGTGCAGGCTCGAGAACACCCAGCTCGTCGCGCTAGGCAGGTAGACCGTGCGAAGCAGCTGCCGCTGGTTGGCGCCAAGCATCTTCGCGTTGGCCAGCACCACCGGGCTCACCTCGCGCACGCCCTGGTAGACGTTGAAGAAGACGATGAAGAACACCAGCGTGACGGCCAGCGCCACCTTGCTCCAGATGCCGAGGCCAAACCACAGCGCGAAGATGGGCGCGAGGATCACGCGCGGCATCGAATTGGCGGCCTTGATGTAGGGGTCGAGGATCAGGCTCGCGGTGGGCGCCAGCGCCAGCCAGAGCCCGCAGGCCAGGCCCAGCACGGTGCCGATGCCGAAGGCCAGCACCGTCTCGAGCAGCGTGGTGCCCAGGTGCCGGTAGATGTCGGCATTGCCTTTCAGGCCCTCCGGGAACAGCAGGTTCGGCGGCACCTCGAACGGCAGGAACCAGCTCCAGATGCGCCCCGCCACCTGGATCGGCTCGCCAAGGAAAAAGGCGATCTGCTGATTGCGCGACGCCAGGTGCCAGCCCACCAGGATGATCGCGAGCAGCACCAGCTGCCAGAAGCGCGCATTGCGTTCGTTCAGGCGCGGCATCATGCGGCCTTCCTCAGCTGCTGCGCGTAGCCCTTGAGTACTTCGTCGCGCAGCACCTCCCAGATCTGCCTATGCAACTCGACGAAGCGCGGCTGCGTACGCACCTCGGCCACGTCGCGCGGGCGCGCCAGGTCGATGGCGAACTCGCCGATCGGATGCGTGGCCGGGCCGGCCGACAGCACCACCACGCGGTCGCTCATCGCAATGGCCTCGTCCAGGTCGTGCGTGATGAAAAGCACTGCCTTCTTCCTGGCACTCCACAGTTCGAGCACCTCGTTTTCCATCAGCTGGCGCGTCTGGATGTCGAGCGCGCTGAAGGGCTCGTCCATGAGGATGATGTCGGGGTCGAGCACCAGCGTCTGCGCCAGCGCCACACGCTTGCGCATGCCGCCCGAGAGCTGGTGCGGATAGCGGTCGCCAAAGCCCGAGAGGCCCACGCGAGAGAGCCAGGCCTCGGCTTGCTCGCGTGCGTCGGCGTCGGGCACGCCGCGGTACTGCAGTCCCACCATCACGTTGTCGATGGCGCTGCGCCACGGCATGAGTGCTTCGGTCTGGAACATGTAGCCTGCGCGTGCGTTCACGCCCGCCAGCGTCTGGCCGAAGACCTTGATGGTGCCCGACGAAGGCTCGAGCAAGCCGGCGCCCACGTTCAGCAAGGTCGACTTGCCGCACCCCGTGGGGCCCACCACCGAGACGAATTCCCCGGCCCGCACGCGCAGCGTGGTGTCGGCCACCGCGGTGTAGCGCTGGCCCGGATCGTCCTTCGAATGGAAGGTGCAGCTGATGGAGAGAAGCTCGAGTGCGTAGTCGGACATGTCTGGCAGGAATTCTGGCATTGGCCGCCACAAGAAAAAACCCGGCCGAGGCCGGGTCGCGGGGACGTTCGGAGTCAGGCTTTGAACCTGTCTTTCGCGCGCCTAGCAAAATCGTTGGTGTAGGTCTTCATGAGATCGATCTTGTCGGGCTTCACTGCCGTGTCGAAGCTCGATATGGCCGTCAGCGCCGTCTTGGGACCGTCGGCCGGCACGAGGCCGTCGGTGGCGATCGATTCGCGCACCTTGTCGAAAGATGCAAGGTACAGCGCGCGGTCGCCGAGCAGGTAGGTTTCGGGCACCGTCTTGATGATGTCGCCCGGCCCGGCCGTCTGCAGCCACTTGAGGCCATGGACGATGGCATTGGCCAGCGCCTGGCAGGTGTTGGGATTCTTCTGGATGAAGTCGACCGGCGCGTAGAGGCAGGCCGCGGGCATCGGTCCGCCGAACACCTGCTGCGTGCCCTTGAGCGTGCGCGTGTCGCTGATGATCTTCACGTCGCCCTTCTGCTCGAGCATGGTCATGACGGGGTCGGTGTTGCTGATGGCGTCGATCTGGCCCGAGCGCAGCGCCGTGAGCGCGCCGGCCGCCACGCCCACGCCGATGTAGCTCACGTCGCTGGCCTTGAGGCCGCCGCGCGACAGCACCAGGTTGGCCACCATGTTGGTCGAGGAGCCCGGCGCCGAGACGCCGATCTTCTTGCCCTTGAGATCGGCAATGCCGGTGTAGCCCGCCATGTTCTTGGTCGACACGCCCACCGCGATCTGCGGCGCACGGCCCTGCAGTACGAAGGCCTGGAAAAACTGGTTCTTGGCCTGCAGGTTGATGGTGTGCTCGTAGGCGCCGGAGCACACGTCCGCCGATCCACCCACCACGGCCTGCAGCGCGCGTGCGCCGCCTGCGAAATCGGAGATCTCGACGTCGAGGCCTTCGGCCTTGAAGTAGCCGAGCTGTTCGGAGATGGTGAGCGGCAAATAGTAGAACGCCGCCTTGCCGCCCACTGCGATGGAAATCTTCGTCTTCTCGAGCTTGGCTTGCGCAAAGACCCGCGGCAGCGCGATGGTTGCCGCAGCGACTGCGGAGACTGTCATGAGGGTTCTGCGGTGGAGCATGGAGCAATCCTGCGGGCGCTTGATTCTGGTGGACTGAATCGAGCTTAGGGGTGCGCCCCCGTTGCCTGCATCGGGGTCATCCCGTGCGGGTTTCCACGTAAGCATGAAGACCTCCACGAGGCCTGTGCCGAACGGCCTGCTGCGCGCTGGCGCAGAGGCTTTTTTCGCTCTTACCGCGCGATGAAAAGGATCGCGATATTGACCACGAAACCGAGTGCCCAGACCGCACTTCGCACGGAGCCGATGCCCTTGATATAAACCGCGATATAGATCACACGCAGTACGACATAGGCCGCCGCCAGCATGTCGAGCCGCGCCTGATCGGCGCCGAGCTGATGCGCAATGATCACAGCGCCGATGAAGAACGGAAGGCCCTCGAAGCTGTTGGCCTGCGCGCTGTTGGCGCGCGCGCGCCAGCCGCTTTGCTTTGCGGCCCAGTCGCGCGGCTGCACGTTGTCGCGCGGACCGAAGCTGCCGGCCTTGGCGATCCATGCCGCGAAATACGGCAGGCCGCATGCGATGAACACGCACCAGTAGGCGACGGTGAGCAAGGAAAAAGTCATGGGGGTTGCTTGTCTCCGTTCAGCACAGCGGCTGCAGCGGCCGCTGCGCGCTATCGGCGGTCCACCAGGGCATGCGCGATGGTCCCGAGATCCACGTATTCGAGTTCGCTGCCGGCGGGCACGCCGCGCGCGAGGCGCGTCACGTTCAGGCCGCGCTGCCGGAGCGCTTCGCCGATCACGTGCGCGGTGGCTTCGCCCTCCGCCGTGAAGTTGGTGGCCAGGATGACCTCGCTCACGGTGCCGTCCAGCGCGCGGTCGAAGAGCTTCTGCAGGCCGATGTCCTTGGGCCCGATGCCGTCGAGCGGGCTGAGCTTGCCCATCAGCACGAAGTAGTAGCCGCGGAAGGCACCGGTGCGCTCGAGCGCGGCCTGGTCGGCCGGCGTCTCGACCACGCAGAGCTTGCCTGCGTCGCGGCGCGTGTCCAGGCACACGTTGCAGACCGGCGCTTCGGTGAAAGTGTTGCAGCGTTCGCAATGCCGCACGTTGCCGGCCGCCTGCTGCAAGGCGCGCGCAAGCAGCTGCGCGCCCTCGCGGTCATGCTGCAGCAAGTGGAAGGCCATGCGCGAGGCCGACTTGACGCCGACACCCGGCAGGCGGCGCAGCGCATCGACCAGGGCGTCGAGCGAACTGGCGTCGGCCATCAATGGCTCAGAACGGCAGCTTCATGCCGGGCGGGAGGCCCGGCATGCCCGCGGTGAGCTTGCCCATCTTCTGCTCGCTGGTTTCCTCGGCCTTGCGCACCGCGGCATTGAAGGCGGCAGCCACGAGGTCTTCGAGCATGTCCTTGTCGTCGGCCAAAAGGCTCGGGTCGATGGTGATGCGCTTGACGTCGTGCTTGCAGGTCATCACGACCTTGACGAGGCCCGCGCCCGACTCGCCTTCGACCTCGATGGTGGCCAGTTCTTCCTGGGCCTTCTTGAGGTTGTCCTGCATTGCCTGCGCCTGCTTCATGAGGCCGGCCAGTTGTCCTTTGTTGAACATCGTTGGTCCTGATTGGTTGGAATGGGGGAAGGATAAGAGAGATGGCGGCCGATGCCGAATGCCGCAAGAGCCGGCACGGTTTTTCAGTGGCGTCCGTCAGGCGGGCTTGAGTGTTCCAGGCACGATCTTCGCATCGAATTCGCGCATCAGCATCTGCACTTCGGGATCGCTGCGGATGGCCTCTTCGGCCACGCGCTGGCGCTCGTCGGCCGCCTGCTTGTTGCGGCGCGCGGGGCTGTCGACCACGCCGCCGATCTCGATTGCGAGCTTAACGCCGTGGCCCAGCGCGGCCAGTGCATCCGTGAGCTTCTCGCGGGCCGAAGGCTGGTTGAGCAGTTCGCGCTCGACGCGAAGTATCCACTGGTCGACGTCGCGCGCCACCAGCTGCGACTGCAGCGCGAGTTCGCGCGCCAGCGCGCTGATGCTCTCGGCCGCGATCATCTGCGTGACCGTGGCGTGCCAGAAGTCGCCGTCCTCGCTCGGTGGAATCGGCGGCGCCGGTCCGCGCTGCTCGTCGGAGCGCGGCACGTCCCGTTGGCTCGGCGGCGGCTGCACGCGCATGGGAACGGCAAGCACCCGGGGCGCCTCGGCAGCCGCCGAGGGTTCGGCCTCGGCGGAAGGCCGGGGCCCGTTTGGCCGCACGGGCTCGCTGACCACGGCCAGGCGCTGGCCGGCCGGTACCGGGTTGGACCGTGGCACCGGCGCAGCGACGGAAATCGACGCTGGCGGCGCGGCGATCGCCGCCGTGTCTTGATGAGCCGGCGCTACGGGCGCAGGGACCGAAACCGCCCGGGCGGCTTCATTCAGAGTTTTTTTTTCCGCGGAGGCCGAAGAAGCGGCCGCGTTGGAAGGCTTGAAGGCCAGAAGCCTGAGCAGCACCATGGTCAGCGCCGCGTACTCGTCAGGCGCCAGCCCCAGTTCGCCGCGCCCGTGCAGGCACAGGCTATAGAGCAACTGGGTTTCGTCGGCCGGCATCAGCGACGCGAGGCGCGCCGTATCGGCCGCATCGGGGTCGGTCGCCGAATCGGCTGATTCCGCCCGCGACGGCACCGCCTGCAGCACGGCCATGGCCTGCAGCACCGCGGTCATTTCTTCCAGCGTGGACGCGGCGGACATGCCGTCGCGCCGCAGCGCCTCGGAAGTGTCGACCACCGTCCGGCCGTCGCCCTGCGCGAGCGCCTCGATCAGCTTGAACACATGGCCGCGGTCCACGCTGCCGAGCATCTGGCGCACGCCGTTTTCGAGCAGTTCGCCGTTGCCGAACGCAATGGCCTGGTCGGTGAGCGACAGCGCATCGCGCATCGAGCCGCGTGCGGCGCGCGCCAGCAGGCGCAGCGCCTGCGGCTCGGCCGGCACCTGTTCGGCCTGCAGCACGCCCGTGAGGTGCTCCAGCACCGTCTCGGGCGCCATCGGCCGCAGGTTGAACTGGAGGCAGCGCGACAGCACCGTGACCGGCACCTTCTGCGGATCGGTGGTCGCGAGCACGAACTTGAGGTATTCCGGCGGCTCCTCGAGCGTCTTCAGCATCGCGTTGAACGCGGTGTTGGTGAGCATGTGCACTTCGTCGATCATGAAGACCTTGAAGCGCCCCTGCACCGGCTTGTAGACCGCCTGCTCGAGCAGCGACTGCACCTCGTCCACGCCGCGGTTCGATGCCGCGTCGAGTTCGGTGTAGTCGACGAAACGGCCCGAATCGATGTCCTTGCAGGCCTGGCACACCCCGCAAGGCGTGGCCGTGATGCCGCCCTGCCCGTCCGGCCCCTGGCAGTTGAGCGACTTGGCCAGGATGCGCGAGACGGTGGTCTTGCCCACGCCCCGCGTCCCGGTGAAAAGATAGGCGTGATGCAGGCGCTGCGTGGTCAACGCGTTCTCGAGCGCCTGCACCACGTGCCCCTGACCGACCATCTCACCGAAGGTTTTCGGACGGAACTTGCGAGCGAGCACGAGATAAGACATTGCGGGCATTCTAAAAGGCGCGGCGGTGCCCCTTGCCCTCACCCCGCAATCAAAATGGCCCCCTCTTTTTCGTGGGACACCGAGGAACCGGCTTTGCCGGGCCTCTGGTGTCGCCCCCAGCAGGGGGTGGGCGAAGCGACACGAAGTGCGCGCAGCCTGGGGGGTTACAATAAGTGCTGACGGGCCTCCCTGCATGGTGAAGTGGCCAACCGGGTCAGGTGGGGAACCAAGCAGCCCTAACTGCGTAGTCAGTGCCAGGGGTAAGGCTCGTCAACCTAACATCGAAAAGCCGTGAGTTCTCAAGGCAAGAATTCACGCGCTGAAAGAAGGGCTGCGAGCCCTGCTCCCACCTTCACGTGCTTGCGGCACCGACCAGCATCTCGCAGGGTCCGACGAAGCCTTCGCTGCTTTCGAACTGCCGCAGCGCCTCTTCAATGGAATCCCAGGTGCGCGCACGCTCGGCCTCGTCGAGTCCGACCATCATCTGGTGCAGCGCTCCGAAGGACTCGCGCTCGAAGCGCACGCATTCGGCTGCGCTCGCCAGCCGCACCGGCGACGGCACCCGGCGCACCTCGATGTCGCGCAAACCCGCTTTGGCAAACGCGGCCTCGAGCGCACCCTCGGCACCGAGCGAAAAGGGCCCGGGCTGGCCCGGCAGCGGCGCGGGAAGCCGCGCCCGTTCGCGGATGATCTTTACGGGAATCGAGAAGAAGGCATTGCGCTCGGGAGTCGAGTAGACGACCGCCGACACCCGCCCGCCCGGACGCAAGGCCCGCCGCATGCCGGCGAGCGCGCGCTGCTGGTCGGGAAAGTAGATCAGGCCCACGCGGCTGATTGCCGCGTCGAAGCTGCCGGCGGGCAGCGTGTCGAGCGCCTCGCCGTCGAGTTCCAGGGTCTCGAGGTTCGACAGTCCCGCGGCCTTGGCATCCGCCGCCGCGCGCTCGAGCAAGGCCGGCGCGATGTCGGTCGCGAGCACGTGGCCGCTGGCGCCCGCGCGCCGCGCAGCACCGATCGACTGCTCTCCTGCACCAGCCGCGACGTCGAGCACCCGGCTGCCGGGCCCGATGCGGGCCAGGTCGAACATCGTTTCCGTTGCATCGCCCAGCCAGCGGCCGAGAAACGGCCCCCAGCGATGCCAGGCCTCGGCGGCAGCTTGCCACTGAGCCCGGGTGGTGGTCTTGAAGGCGGCAGCGTTGAATGCCGGCGGGGCTGTGACGGTGGTCATGATGGGTCTCCATCGAGTGAGGGAGTCTCAAGAATGGCAGCGCAGCCCGAGGTTCGCCAGTCCAGAATTTGTACTGGCCTCGGCTCGCCTCAAGGACTAAATTGGCACCATGATCGACTACGGCCAGTTCTGTACCGTGGCGCGCGGCGCCGAGGTGCTTTGCGAGCGCTGGACGCCCCTGGTGGTGCGCGAACTGCTGTGCGGCAGCACGCGCTTCAACGACATCCGGCGCGGCGTGCCGCGCATGTCGGGCTCGCTGCTTGCGCAGCGCCTGCGCAAGCTCGAGGACGTAGGTGTCGTCAAGCGGGTGCAGGGCGATGGCAGCACGGCCGAATACCACCTGACCGCAGCGGGCGAGGAATTGCGCCCGATCGTGATGGCGCTGGGCCATTGGGGCGCGCGCTGGATCGGCAGCCGGCTCAAGCGCGACCAGTTGGATGCCGGCTTCCTGATGTGGGACGTCCGCCGCTTCGTGCGGATCGACGAGTGTCCTCGCGCGCGCTGCATCGTGATCCACTTCCGCTTCACCGACGCAGCCGAGGGCGAGCGGCGCTGGTGGCTGGTGGTCGACCAGGGCAGCGCCGACCTCTGCCGCGACAACCCCGGCGAGGAACCGACGCTGATCGTCGAATCGACCGTGCGGACGCTGACCGAGATCTGGACCGGCGATCTCGACGCCGAGGCTGCGTTGCTCGAGCGGCGCCTGCGCGTCATCGGCACGGAATCCGATACCCGCGACCTCTGGCGCTGGCTCGGGCGCAGCGTTTTCGCCGACACCCGGGTCGCAGCGCGGCTCTGAGGCCTTCCCCGCCGCAGCCGCTGCATCCAACTAACCAATCTGCCGCAGTCCGGCCATGACCTCTTCGGTCGGCGGCAACTCGCTGGTTCGCCAGACCAGCCGGGCGTGGCGATCGAACAGATAAACCTGGCCAGTATGGCGGTCGCCCGCTGCCGCGCCTCCCGTGAACAGCGAGAGCATTGTCTCGAGTGCCTCGGGGGCTGGCGCCGCCGCGCTCCACGTTGGCCGTGCGCCGAAGCGCCGCAACCAGGCGCTCAGTGCAACAGGGTCGTCGGACAGCGGGTCGATGCTCAGCGACAGCAGGTGCACCGCCGTGTTGCGCTCCGACAGCAATGCCGCCTGCAGCGTCGAGAACAAGGCCCCCTGGATCGGGCAGACCGTGCTGCATCCGGTAAACATCAATTGAACGGCGGTTGGGGCGCCTCGCAACTGCGCCGCGAGCATGGGTGTGGCGCCGTCGTGGCGCCGCAGCGGCAGGGCCGGAGCCGGCACCGCCGGCAGCACCGGGCCAATGCTGCTGTTTGCGCGGGCCGCAGGTACACCCAGCCACGCCAGTGCACCGGCGGCAATCAGGCGCCGGCGCCCGCGGGATGCAACCCGCAAGGATATGAAGGGGGCCCGCGCGTTCATTGGGTTCATTGGGTTCATTGAGAAAGGGCTTGCGTCAGGTAGTCCCACAACGCCGCGCACTGGCCTTCGTCGGCGTCGAAGCGCGGCATGGCTCGGGGCAGCGTGACGTGGGCCGGGTCGACGCCGGTGCGCAGCGTGCGGCAGAAGGATGCGCGCTCGTACGCGACGGGCGGGCCGCCGCGGCGCGGGAGGACTTCGCGCAATTGGCGCCGGTCGAGCGGCGGCGCGAAACCGGAGACAGCGGCAGTGGACTTGCCGGGGCCCGCGTGGCACTGGATGCAGCGCGTCGCTGCGCCCGGCAGCGGTGCGCTGTGGCCGGACAGCGTGCCGGCGAGTGGCTCGGTGCCATCGAACAGGCGCGCGCCACGCGCCACCGAGGAAGGCACGGCGGCTTCAGACTTTCCGGACCACGCCGGGCCAGCGGCCAGTGCGGTTCCGAGCGCCAGCGCCAGCGTCATCATCGAAAGCCTCGGCTTCGCGAGCACGCCGGCCGCTACCGGATGTTGATGGTGCGCGCCACGCTCGGCACGCCGCTGCTGTCGAGCGCGAACAGCATGTAGTTGCCCGGCAGCACCGTCCCGCGATCGGTCGGAATGCTCAACTGGTAGTTGCCCGCCGTGCCCGTGAACGACAGCGGGATGCGGCGCTGATCGGTGTTGACCGAGTGAGTGGCCGATGCCATGCGCACCAGCGCGAAGCGGGCCGCCGCGCGGTCGGTCGCCACGGCGATCTGGCTCCCCCATGTGGCGCTGGCCGGCGCGGCCGTGATGCCCGGACGGGACGCCGGCGAACCGTCGCTCGCCAGCAGGTACGGGGGCGTGTAGATCTCCGCATCCGGGTGGTCGCCCGCACAGTCGCACAGCCCGCCGCCGCCCGCCAGCACGCGTCCGTCCGGCAGCAGCAGGGCCACGCTGTGATAGTTGCGCGGCTTCTGCATCGGCGGCACCGTGATGAAGCTCTCCAGCGCCGGGCTCCACAGTTCGGCCGCCAGCACACTGTAGGAGTCGGAAAACGGAACGGGCTGCGTCTGGCCGCCTATCACGAACACCTCGCCGTTGGGCAGCACCACGCTGTTGACAAAGGTGCGGCCATAGGCCATCGGCGAAAGCTTGCGCACCGTGGGTGGCGTCGGCGCGCCCGCGCTGATGTCGATGATGTAGGCGGTCTTGAAGGCGTTGCCGCTGTCGTGGTTGGGCGCGCCGCCGAGCTTGAGGATCTTGCCGATGTCGTACATCACGGCGCTGGCGGTCATGGCGTAGGGGTCGTCGCTGCGTGGCCCGGCCTGCAGGATGGCGCCGCTGCCGCGCGTGTCGATCCAATGCATTGCGGCAGCAGGCCCGGCGTGGAATACCCAGCCGTTGGCGGCGCCGAACAGCCACATGTGGTTGTCGCCCCGGTAGACCCCGGCCGCGTCCGGTCCGGCCAGCGGCGGGTTCGAGACATTGCTCGCATCGGGCATGTGGGCCGGTACGCCGGACAGCGTGCGCCAGGTCTTGGTGTCGGCCGACCACACCTCGCCGTACTTGCCGCCCTGCCCGCCATTCCACGACCCGCCGACTGTGAACACGGAGCCGTCGGACATTGTCGTGCTCGACTGGTAGGCACGTGCAATGCCGAGTTGCGCACCCGTCACCCAGCCGCCCAGCGCCGGGTCGTAGATCGAGGTCTTCGTCGCATCGCTGCCGCCGCTGACCAGCACGCTGCCATCGGCCAGCATGCTCAGGCCAGGGCAGAACATCTGGTGGCCGGTGGCCGTGACCACCAGCGGGCTGGCGCTTCGCGTGACGGGGTCGAACACCGAGGTGTAGGTGTATGCCTCGCTGCTGCTCGTGCTGAAGCTCGTGGGCGAGCGGGCTGCCCACAGCAGCAGCTTGCCGTCGGGGAGGTTGGCGGCCGATGCGGGCACGAGTGGCAGCGCGATCAGATCGGACCAGGGCTTCACCGCGGCGGTCGATTGCGCCGCGGTGTATCCGGCTGCCGTGAACAGGTACTCGTTGGCCGGCAGCCACTTCCCCTTGAATCGGGAGCGCAGCCGGACGACGAGCCCCGCGCCGTCGATGGGAAGGTTTGTCACCGTCAGCGTTGTCGCACTTGTCGATGTGTCCACCACGGGTGTCGTCGAAGAGGCCGACAGGATCGTCAAGCCGTACTGGTTGGCACCCGTGTTGTTCCAGACGAAGGTCGCGCTGCGGCTGGCGAACTTGGTGCCGGGGGACGGACTGATGAGGGACGCCGGCTGTCCGTCTGGTGGCGCCGGCTTGCTTGCCGATGCGGACGTGCCCGCCAGCGTCGGATTTGCGCCCTGCGCGCGGGCGCCGCCTCCTGCGTCACCGCCGGACCAAACCAGGAACACCAGGGATGCATAAGCAAGCCCGCGCGCAGCGCGCGGCGATGGAACGCTGGTCATCGCTGCTCCTTTATTTTTTGTCTGATCGCAGCTTATTCCTTGCGCGTGCAATAAACAATACAAAAGTATTCAGTTATGCCTTCAAAAGCCCAGCTGCTTGATCGCTCCGTGCGCCGCGGCCGCCCCGCTCGCCATCGACGCCGTCAGCAGGTAGCCGCCGGTCGGCGCCTCCCAGTCGAGCATTTCCCCCGCCACGAACACGCCCGGCACCGCGCTTGCCATGAGCCGCTCGTCGAGCGTCTCGAAGCGCACGCCGCCTGCGGTGCTGATGGCTTCGTCGATGGGCCGGGTTGCGACCAGCCGCAGCGGCACGGCCTTGATCGTCGCCGCCAGCTGCACGGGGTCCTGCATGGCTTCGCGGCTCAGCGCCTCGTGCAGCACGCCGGCCTTGATGCCTTCCAGTCCGAGCCGGCTCTTCAGATGGCTGCTGAGCGAGCGGGCGCCGCGCGGATGCTTCACGGCGGCCAGCACCTGCTCGGCACTGCGGTCGGGCAGCAGATCGAGCAGCAGCGTCGCGCTGCCGTGCGCGGCGATCTCGTCGCGCAGCAGGGCCGACGCCGCATAGATCAGGCTGCCCTCGATGCCGGTAGCGGTGGCAACGAATTCGCCCTTGCGCGCGAAGCGGCGGCCCTGGCTATCGGTGAACGAAATCGCGACCGACTTGAAGGGCTGGCCCGCGAAACGGCTCGCGAAATGCTCGCTCCACCCTGCCCCGTCGAAGCCGCAGTTGGCGGGCAGCAGCGGCGCAATGTCGATACCGCGCGCCTGCAGCCATGGCGCCCATGCGCCATCGGAGCCCAGCCGCGCCCAGCTCGCACCGCCGAGCGCAAGCACCACCGCATCGGCCTTTACGATGGCCTCGCCCGCCGAAGTGGCGAAGCGCAGCGAGGCGGTGTCGAGCGATGAGTCGCCAAGCCAGCGGTGGCGCATATGAAACTGCACGCCCGCCGCACGCAGCCGGTGCAGCCAGGCGCGCAAAAGCGGCGCAGCCTTCATGTCGGTCGGAAACACGCGGCCCGAGGTGCCGACGAAGGTCTCGATGCCGAGGCCGGCCGCCCATTCGCGCACCTGCTGCGGACCGAAGCGCGCGAGCATCGGTTCGAGCTGCGCACGGCGCTCGCCGAAGCGGGTCATGAACACGTCGAAGGGCTCCGAGTGCGTGAGGTTCAGCCCGCCGCGGCCGGCCAGCAGGAACTTGCGGCCCACCGAGGGCATCGCGTCGTAGACGTGCACCTGCACGCCGGACGCGCTCAGGACTTCGGCCGCCATCAGGCCGGCCGGTCCGCCGCCGATCACGGCGACGGTTTGGGAAAGAGTCATTCGAGAGTTACCAGTTCGCCCTGCCCGGTCAGGAACGCGGCGCGCACCAAGGTACCGGGATAGGCATGTTGCACGGCCGCGCGGTAGCGCTGCATCTGTGCGATCAATTCCGCGTCCCGTTCGGGGCGCGCAGCGGATTTGTAGTCGAGGATCCACCAGGCACCGCTGGCTCGCTCGCGCACCAGCCGGTCGATGCGCAGCGTCTCGCCTTCGTGGACCAGCGTCACTTCGTTGCCGTGCCAGTCGATCATGCGCTCATCCCACGCCCAGGCGCCGGCGCCCGCGCGAATGCGCTCTGCCAGCACCGCGGCGCCACGCGCCTGTTGCGCGTCGAGCATGAATTCGCGGGCCGCGGCGCGCACATGCGCGGGCGGCAGCGCCTCGCCCGGCAGGGCCCATTCGAGCAGCCGGTGCATCGCCTGGCCGAAGGCGGCTGCCCGTGCATCGACGGTACCGCCGGCGGCTTTCCTGGTGGCTGGAAGTTCCTTGGCCGCAGGGGCGAGGACGGGCATCTTCTTCATCGAGAAACTGCCGGCCCCGGTCTCCACCGGCAGCGCGAGCAGCGGCTCATCGGCTTCGACGGGCTCGCACATCGATTCGAGCCGCGACCACCAGCTGCCCTCGTTGGCCCGGGCCGGCTGCACCGACGACAGCACGAGGTGTTCGCGCGCCCGCGTGGTCGCGACGTAGAGGCCGTTGAGCTCCTCGCGATGGCGCGCGCGCTGCTCTTCCTCGAGCAGCGTGGCCGCGCAGCCCGGCGGCGTTTTTTCGCTCGCCAGGAACACGAAGCGCGTGGGTGCGCTGTCGCTGCCTTTCCATTCGACCAGCACGCCCATGGTCTGGGCGCGCGGCGGCGGCGCGTCGCAGTCGAGCATGAGCACGGTGTCGGCCTCGAGGCCCTTGGCGCCGTGCACGGTGAGCAGTTGCACTGCATCAGGCACGGCGACGGACGGCGCCCTGACACCGCCGGCGCGCAACGCGCGCACCAGCGCATAGGGCGTGGCGAAGCGCGCACCTTCGATCTCGAGCGAGGCCGCCAGCAGCCCGCGCAGATTGGCCAGGGCGCTCTGTCGCATGGCCGAAGGCATGGCGGCGCCAAACCTGGCCAGCACGTCGCCATCGTGAAAGATCGCATCGAGCGCATCGTGCGGCGGCAATGCAGCGAGCCAGCGCTGCCATTGCCTGAGCCTGGCGCCGGCCGCGACCAGTTCCGCCGGCAGGCCCTCGCCTTTCTGGATCAGCGCGAACCAGCTCGACGAGGGATGCTCGCGCTGGCGCAGCGCCAGCTGCACCAGCGCATCGTCGCCGATGCCGAACAGCGGCGACTTGAGCGCGCGCGCCAGAGAAAGGTCGTGCGCGGGCGACACCAGCGCATCGATCAGCGCCACCACGTCCTGCACTTCGGGGGCGTCGTGCAGTTCGTTCTTCTCGGGCTGCTGCACGGGAATGTGGCGCTGGCGCAGCGCGTCCTGCATGGCAGACAGCCGGTTGCGGCGGCGCGCCAGCACCATGATCTGTCGCGGCGGCGTGCCATCGGCAATGCGCTGCGCGACCCAGCGCGCGGCCTGCTCGCACTCCTTCTGCAGCAGCTGCTCTTCGGGCAGCACCCGCGGCGTGACGAGGCTGTCGCGCCAGTGCAGCATGCCGTCGTCGGCGGGCGCGGCCTCGGCCGCCGTATCGAGGGCGCCGCGATCGATGGGCGGGAGCTTGAGCAGCCCGCCCTGGTCGTTGCGTTCGGTGGTGTGCGCGCGGTAGCCGTCGAACTCGCCGGCGTCCTGCGCGGCCAGCATCGCCTGGTTGACGAGGCCGACCACCGCACGCGCGTTGCGGTGGGTGTGGTCGCAATTGAGCAGCTCGCCGCCCAGCCCTTCACGCACGAATTTCTTCGCGGCGATGAACACCTGCGGCTCGGCGCGGCGGAAGCGGTAGATGCTCTGCTTCGGGTCGCCCACGATGAAGACACGCGGTGCGCGCCCGCCCGCGCCGGTGTAGGCGCTGAGCCAGCCGTAGAGCGCCTGCCATTGCAGCGGATTGGTGTCCTGGAATTCGTCGATCAGCAGATGCGCGATGCGTGCATCGAGCCGTTCCTGCACCCAGCCCGACAGCGCCGACTGGCCCAGCAGCAATTGCGCGGCCTGTTCGACGTCGTTCATGTCGACCCAGCCATGGGCGCGCTTGACCTCGGCGAAGGCGGAGATCAGAAGGCGCGTGAGGCGCGTCATGCGCTGCTGGTACAGCCAAGCGGCGTGCTGGGCCTGCGCGGCGCAGAGCGTCTGGAGCTCGGCCTCTGCTTCCTGCGCGGCGGGGTATTTCTGCAGGTTCTTGTTGAGCCGGTCTTCGGTGGCGACGAAGAAATTCTTGCGCAGGTGCGCGAGTGCGGCCGCGAGCGATTCCCGCGCTGGCTCGCCGGTGCCGAACACGTCGATGATCGCATCGGCCGCTTTCTGCGGCGTCTTGTTGGCTTCGCGGCCGAGTGCGGCGGCACGGTCGAGCCAGCGCCGCCTGGCCTGCTCACCGCGCAGCGCTTCTGTGGGCTGATCGAGTCCCTCGAGCGACGGATGAAGTGCGCCGAAATGCTGCACCGCCGACGCCGGGTCGGACAGCGAGAATTCGACCCGGCGCGTGAGCGCTTCGCCCAGCGCCTTGGCGGTCTGCGACCGGCCATAAGTGGCAACGACGGCGTAGTAGTCGGCCAGCGCCTCCTTGTCGGCCGTCACCGCTTCGAAGAAGGGGCGCCAGGTGCGCGAGCGCGCCTCGGCATCGTCCTCGAGCAGCTCGTAGTTCGCGGGCAGGCCGAGTTCGCGCAGCACCGCCAGCGGCGCATTGCGCAGCAGGCCGGCGAACCAGGCGTGGAAGGTGCGGAACTGCACCGGCCGGCCGCCTTCGAGCAGGCGCCTGTAGAGGCCCTGCAGGCGCGGTACGGCAGCGAGCGCGGCGGCGGGTTCGACACCGCGAACGACGAGTTCGCGCACCAGCTCTTCGGGGCTGCGCTCGGCGAACTGCTCGAGCCATTGGTCGAGCCGCTCGCGCATTTCGCCGGCGGCCTTCTTGGTGAAGGTGATGGCCAGGATCTCGTGCGGCTCGCAGGCGGATTCGCCCTCTTCGAGCAGCGCACGCAGGATGCGCGACACCAGCATCCAGGTCTTGCCCGCGCCGGCGCAGGCTTCGACGGCCACCGAGCGCCGCGGATCGCAGGCGACGGTGTAGAAGGCCTCGCGCGTGACGTGCCGGCCGTTGTGTTCGTAGGCGGCGCCGTTCATTTCGCAGGCCCTCCCTCGGTCGGAGACGAAAGTACAGGCTGTTCGATCTCCCAGAAATCTTTTCTGCAAAGCCCGCGCGCTGCGCAGTAGTCGCAGATGGCACCCTCTCCCAGCGGCGGCAGCGCCGCGCCCTGGGCGATGCGGGTGAAGTCGTCGAGGATGCCTGCCACCAGCGCATCGCGCGCCTCCACCACCACGGGTTGCTCGACGGTCTGCGTGCCGGACGACTTCTCGCCGACGTTGACGTAGGCCGCGCGCAGCGTGTCGTCGGCCACCAGCGCGGCATAGAAGGCGAGCTGCGTGTCCTCGGTCGGATCCTTCACGCGCTCCTTGGTCACCGCAGCCGATTCGGTCTTGTAGTCGATCACGAAGGCCTGGCCGTCCGGCATGCGGTCGATGCGATCCAGCCGGCCGACCAGCTGCAGGCTGCCCAGCGGCTGCTCCATCCAGGGCTCGGATTCGGCGAAGACGGCACCGCTCGCCTCGTGTCCGGCAAGCCATTGAAGGTAGCCGTCGCGCACTGCGGGCCACGCCGCGGCGAACGGCAGGAACTCGGCATCGGACAGTCCGAACTCGCGCGTGGCGCGCTCGGCCGCCGCGCTGATGTACGCCACGCGCTCGGCGGCATCGCTGGTTGGCTTCTCTTTCAGCGCCTCGTGGAAATGGCCCAGCACGGCATGCAGCCAGTTGCCGAAGTCGCGCTTGTCGACCTCGGCATCGAGTTCGTCGGCGCTGCGCAGGCCCAGTTGTCGCAGCGCGAAGAAGCGGTAGGGGCAGCGGCGCAGGTCTTCGTAGACGCTGGTGGAGATGTTGCGCAGTGGCAGCAGCGCGCCTGACGGCGTGGGGTAGGCGGTCGGCTGCAGCGCCACCTCGCGCGGCGTGCGCGGGTCCGCCGTCATTTGGAGGGCGTGGTCGAGCTGCAGCGCCTGCACCAGCGGGCTGGGGCGCACCGGCTCGCCGCTCGCATCGGATTGGCGCCACAGCACTTCGCAGCACGGGTTGCACAAGGCCGCGGCCCAGGCCGAGCGTTGCGCGGCCTCGAGCGTCTCGCGCGCGGGCAGGCCCAGTTCGGCGCGCTGGGCGGCGCTCCAGTTGCCAGGCGGCTCGGGCGATGCGGGCAGGCGCCGGTCGTCGCACCCGGGAATGACCACGGCGCCGAACGCGCGGCCGAGCTGTTGGTGCAGCGGTAGCACCACCACCTGCGGCGCCTCGCTGCCGGCGGGCGGCACGAAGCTCGCGTCCTCCAGCACGTCGCGCACCCAGGCCGTGAACTCGGCCAGGGTGTGGCGTCCGCCGGGAAATTCGTCGTCGTCGCCGTGGGCATCCGCATCGAGCCACAGGGCGCCGATCACCTTGGCGCCGGCCATGTCGGTTGCGAGCGGCTCCCATTGCTCGCCGGCCTCGAGCAGTTCGCGCAGCGCGCGCAGCCAGTCGGCCAGGGGCCGCGAGCGGGCCATGGCCATGCGGCGGCCTTCGACGGCTTCGGTGAAAGGCAGCAGCGCGATGTCCTGCGGCTTCTCGCTGCGCGCGGCCTGGCCGCACCAGGCGGACCACTCGCGCACGCCTTCGCGCCGCAGCCGGGCTTCGAGCGCCTGGGTGGCGAGCGCATCGCCGTCGGCGCCGCTCTTGAGCCATTCGAGCACCTGGTCGCTGCCGGCATCGTGCGCACAGGCGCGCAGCGCGCTCATCACGGTGGCGGCGGCGCGCGTGGTGGAGAGCTTCCAGCCGGTTTCGTCGTGCGCCGTGACACCCTGCGCCTGGAGCTGCGCGCCGATGCGCCTCGTAAGCGCACGGTCGGTCGCTATCAGCGCTACCGGCGCACGGCCCTCGGCCAGGTGCCGCAGCACGCAGGCGGCCGCCAGCTCGGCTTCGTCCTCGGGGTCGGCGGCGACATGCGCGCCTGCCGTGGTGGCCGCAGGGCTTGTCGGCACCAGCGAGAGATGGATCGCGCGATCACCCCACAAGGTACAGAGCGTCTGCGTGAGCGGATCGGCCTGGAAGCCTTCGAGCACAATCAGCGCATCGACCTGCGCGCGGACGGCGTCGCGCAGCAGTACGTCGGTCGCGTAGCCCGAATTGGCGGCCCAGGCCACCGCGACGCGGATCAGTGCGCTCTCGATGCGGAACCATTCCGACTCGCTGCCCGCTTCGGCGACGTGGGCCGCGCGCTGTGCCCATTCGCTGCCGCGCACCTCGGGCAGCGCGGCGGCCGCCAGGGGGGCCAGCTGGTAAGCCAGCTCGACCACGCGCCCGGCCAGCGCGAAGCGTTCGGCGGCAAAGCCGGCCTGCGACAGCAGCGCCTGCGCCGTGACCAGGTCGCGCGCCATGTCGAATGCGATGTCATAGCCCGTGGGCAGGAAGCCGCCCGCGCTGCGCGCCCAGTTGCGCGTGGTTTCGAAGCGCGGCGCGAAGCCCGGGCTGCCGCAGCGCGACCACATGCCGTGGGCCACACCCATCAATTGCGCATACGGCACCAGCACCACGGTGCGCGCCGCATGCAGCCCGTGCTGCGCAATGGCGCCGGCAATGCGCGCGACGACGCCGTCGGCGGGGTCGCACCACAGGGCCTGGACGGGGTGGCCTTCGTTCATGTTCTATCGAGGGGTTGGAGGGCGTGGAGGCGCAACGCGCAAAGGGCTTTTGCTATCGGCGCCATAGCGTTCCCGCATGGCACCCCACCCCTTGGTTTCTGTCACAATGACCAGCACTTTAGCTGCACCGAAACTCTCTGCGCACAAGGACACATCACATGGCCAGCGACCTGATCAAACACATCTCCGATTCTTCCTTCGAAGCCGACGTGCTCAAGTCCAGCCAGCCCGTGCTGGTCGACTACTGGGCCGAATGGTGCGGCCCCTGCAAGATGATCGCACCCATCCTCGACGAAGTGTCGACCGCCTACGAAGGCAAGCTGCAGATCGCCAAGCTCAACGTCGACGAGAACCGCGACATCCCGGCCAAGTTCGGCATCCGCGGCATTCCCACGCTCATGCTGTTCAAGGACGGCCAGCTGGCCGCCACCAAGGTCGGCGCCATGAGCAAGGCGCAGCTCACGGCCTTCATCGACCAGCAGCTCGCCTGAGGCATTTCACCCGGCCAGCGCGCAATGCGTTGGCCGGACGGTTTTTTGCTGTCATAATCTCCCACAGATCACCGGCCCCTTCGAGGTAACCGGTTCGAGTTCCCCGGTTTGTGAGGCAGCTCTCGCCTCACATCAAACCTCCCCCCGTTTTTCCGATCGATTGCCCCGCAAGGGGTCATTCCATGCACTTAAACGAACTCAAGGCACTCCACGTGTCTGAAGTCCTCAAGCAGGCTGAAGCGCTTGAGATCGAAAACGTCGGCCGCATGCGCAAGCAGGAGCTGATGTTCGCGATCATCAAGAAGCGCGCCAAGGCCGGCGAACAGGTCTTTGCCGACGGTGTGCTCGAAATCCTGCCCGACGGCTTCGGCTTCCTGCGCAGCCCCGACACCAGCTTCACGGCCAGCACGGACGACATCTACATCTCGCCGAGCCAGGTGCGCCGCTTCAACCTGCACACCGGCGACATGATCGAAGGCGAAGTGCGCACGCCCAAGGATGGCGAGCGCTACTTCGCGCTGACCAAGCTCGACAAGGTCAACGACGGTCCGCCCGAGCAGAACAAGCACAAGGTGATGTTCGAGAACCTGACGCCGCTGTTCCCCAAGGAACAGATGAAGCTGGAACGCGACGGCGTCAAGAGCGACGAGAACATCACGGGCCGGATCATCGACATCATCGCCCCCATCGGCAAGGGCCAGCGCGCCCTGCTGGTGGCACCGCCCAAGAGCGGCAAGACGGTGATGATGCAGCACATCGCCCACGCCATCAGCGCCAACTACCCCGAAGTGCACATGATGGTGCTGCTGGTGGACGAGCGGCCTGAAGAAGTGACCGAAATGCAGCGCACCGTGAAGGGCGAGGTCATTGCCTCGACCTTCGACGAGCCCGCTGCGCGCCACGTGCACGTGGCCGAAATGGTGATCGAGCGCGCCAAGCGCCTGGTCGAGCTCAAGAAGGACGTGGTGATCCTGCTCGACTCGATCACCCGCCTCGCCCGCGCCTACAACAACGTCGTGCCCTCGTCGGGCAAGGTGCTGACCGGCGGCGTCGATTCCAACGCGCTGCAGCGCCCCAAGCGCTTCCTGGGCGCCGCGCGCAACGTCGAAGAAGGCGGCTCGCTCACCATCATCGGCACCGCGCTGATCGACACCGGCAGCCGCATGGACGAAGTGATCTTCGAAGAGTTCAAGGGCACCGGCAATTCCGAAATCCACCTGGACCGCCGCCTGTACGAAAAGCGCGTGTTCCCCTCGATCCAGCTCAACCGCAGCGGCACCCGCCGCGAAGAGTTGCTGCTGGCACCCGAGATCCTGCAGAAGACCCGCATCCTGCGCCAGCTCATGTACAACATGGACGAGATCGAGTCGATGGAGCTCATGCTCAAGAACATGAAGGCGACCAAGACCAATGTCGAGTTCTTCGACATGATGCGTCGCGGCGGGTAACTATTGCTCGCCCCCAGGCTGCGCGACACTTCGTGTCGCTACGCCCTCCCCCTACCGGGGGCGGTGCTGACCGACCGGCAAAGCCGGATCGGTGGCACCCCACGAACGAATGCCCGCCTTTGGCGGGCATTTTTCATGTGCGCAACGCTTTGCCCTCAGCGGCACTGCGCGCACCGAGATCCAGCAGCTCCATCAGCGCGACGGCCTGCTCGGGCGGCACCGGGTTCGGGCCGTTGCCGAGGATCGCATCGCGCACCGCGGCGTAGTACTCGAGGTAGTTGCCGGCCCGCGTGGGCCAGACCCGGCGCTGCGGCTCGCCGCCGTCGCTGGCGGGCAGCACGAGTTCGCCGTCTTGCGGATCGGCACCCCACCCCGCCATCGGCGGCCGCTGGCCGGCGCGCAGCGCGTCTTCCTGCGGATCGACGCCGTGCTTGATGTAGCTGCCGCGCGTGCCATGAACGATGTAACGCGGCGCGGCATGGGCCGCGAGCGTGGTGGCGTGCAGCACCACGCGCAGCGGTGCATGCGGGCCGCTTTCGTAGCGCAGCACGGCGTGGAAATAGTCCTCGACCTGCGCGCCGTCACGCAAGGCCGCGGTGTCGAGTTGCAGCGTGTCGGGCGTTCCGAACAGCTGGACCGCCTGGTCGACCAGATGGGAGCCCAGGTCGACCCAGAGGCCCGCGCCCGGGACCTTCTGTTCGCGCCAGCGGTCGCGCACCTCGGGGCGAAAGCGGTCGAAATGCGATTCCAGGTACACCAGCCGGCCGAGTTCTCCGCTCGCCAGCAGGTCCTTGAGCGTGAGGTAGTCGGCGTCGAAGCGCCGGTTCTGGTAGACCGCCAGCACGCGATTGTTGCGCCGAGCCAACAATTCGAGCTCCCTGGCCTCGGCCACGTCGAGCGTGAACGGCTTGTCCACCACCACGTGCTTGCCGGCCTCCAGCGCCGCCTTGGCGATCGGGTGGTGCTGGGCGTTGGGGGTGGCCACCACCACCAGGTCGATGTCCGGCCGGCCCACGAGCGCGGCCGCATCGGGCACCACGGCCACGCCGGGCCAGTCGGCGTGGACCTTGTGCGGGCGGGAGCTTGCCACGGCCGCCAGTTCGAGGCCCGGCACGGCCGAAAGCACCGGCGCATGGAAGGTCTGGCCGGCAAAGCCATAGCCGACGAGGCCGGCACGCAGGGTTCTGGGGGTCATCTGGAGGGCCGTCCTTCGCTCAAATCGAGACAGTATGCGATAATCGCTGGCTCCGCGAAAAGTGCAGCCGGGCGTCTTGCCCTGCGATTTCCCTCCCCGGAACGGCGCGCCCCTCTTGGGCACGCTTGTGGCTCTCGCATCGACCCCAAAGGAAAGACCATGGCAAAAGAAGGCATCCACCCGAACTACCGCGAAATCCTGTTCGTCGACATGTCGAACGGCTTCAAGTTCGTGACCCGTTCGTGCGCGAACACCAAGGAAATGGGCAAGACCGACGACGGCCGCGAGCTGCCGCTGTTCAAGCTCGACACCACGAGCGAATCGCATCCGTTCTACACGGGCACGCAAAAGTCGGTCGACAACATGGGCGGTCGCGTCGAGAAGTTCCGCAACCGCTTCGGCAAGACCACCGGCGCTGCTTCCAAGTAAAGCACGCGCTTTCGCATCGAGGGCAGCCCGGTTTACCGCGCTGCCCTTTTTTTCTTTCCCAAGACCGACGTTCGTTCCCATCCTGTGAATCAGCCCACCCCCGCGATCGTTGCCCAGAGCGCCGTGCGCCGGCTGCCGCGCCTGGCACTGCTGCTGCTGTGCGCCGCCTACCTCCTGCCGGGCCTGGTGGGTCGCGGCCCCTGGAAGAGCGCCGACATCACCTCCTTCGGCTACATGGCCGAACTGGCGCGCAACACCGAAGGCATCGCCCGCTGGTTCGACCCCCTGCTGCTGGGCCTGCGGCCCGAAACGCCGGCACTCATTCCGTACTGGATCGGTGCCTGGGCCATCAAGATCGCGCCGTCGTGGGTGCACCCCGACCTGGCGGTGCGCATCGCCTTCGCGCTGCTGCTCTGGGGCACTTTCACCGCCACGTGGTATGCCGTCTACTACCTCGCGCGCACCTCGCGGGCCCAGCCGGTGGCCTTCGCCTTCGGCGGCGAGGCACGGCCCACCGACTACGCCCGCGCTATTGCCGACGGCGGACTGCTGGCGCTGATCGCCTGCCTCGGCCTCGCCCAGCTGGGCCATGAAACCACGCCCGCGCTGGCGCAGCTGTATTTCGCGTCGCATCTGTTCTATGGCGTGGCGGCACTGCCCTACCGCCGCATCGGCCCGGTCATCGCATTGCTGGTCGGCACCATCGGCATGACCTTGAGCGGCGGTCCCACGGTCGGCCTGGCGCTGGCGGCGGGCAGTGCGCTGTTCATTGCCTACGAGCGGCGCACCGCCGACGCCGCTTCCGACGAAAGCCCCGGCTATACGCGTGGTGCGCTCGCCACGATGATCGCGGCCGCGCTGGTGGCCGCGGCGCTGGCGCTCGGGCTGGGCCTGCTGCAATGGAAGATCCAGCTGCCGGGCCATCATCCGAGCAGCACCTCGGTGCTGAGCGACGTGCGCAGCCAGGCCAAGCTTCTGGTGTGGTTCACCTGGCCGGTCTGGCCGCTCGCGATCTGGACGCTGTGGCGCTGGCGCCGCCAGCTCACCGCGCGCCATGTGGCGCTGCCGTTCTGGTTCGCGCTGGTGCCGCTGGCCGCGACCTGGACCACCGACTATTCCGACCGTTCGCTGCTGCTGGCGCTGCCCGCACTCGCTACGCTGGCCGCCTTCGCCCTGCCGACCTTCCGGCGCAGCGCGGCGGCGCTGATCGACTGGTTCAACGTGCTGTTCTTCAGCGGACTGGCCGTGCTGGGATGGATCTACTGGATCGCGATGCAGACCGGCGTGCCGCCCAAGCCGGCGGCCAGCGTGGCGCGGCTGGTGCCGGGCTTCGTGCCCGAGTTTTCGGCCGTCCCCTTCGTCCTCGCGCTGGCCGCCACCATCACCTGGTGCTGGGTGGTGCGCTGGCGCACTGGGCGCCACCGCGCGGCGCTCTGGAAAACGCTGGTGCTGCCGGCCGGCGGCACCGCGCTGTGCTGGATGCTGCTGATGACGCTGTGGCTGCCTTCCATCGACTATGCGCGCAGCTATGCCCCGCAGGTGCGTGCGGTGGCCGAGCGCGTCGGGCAGCCGAGCTGCATTGCCGAGCTCGCGCTGAGCCGCGCCCACATCGCGGCGCTGCGGCATCATGGCCAGTTCAACCTGCAGCCGCTACTGCTCGGCACCGATTGCCCCTGGCTGCTGGTCAGCCCCGAAACCATCGAGCGGCTGCACACCATCATTCGCCTGGAGCACTGGCGTTTCAGCGGCACGCTGCGGCGGCCCAGCAGCGCGACCGATGACCTGTTGCTCTACCAGAAGATTGCGCCGTAGCACGTGATCGGAGAACGAGGCCTGATTGCCCGGCACGCCGGCACGGTGCTGGTGGGCCAGCTGGCCGTGATGGCGTTCGGCGTGACGGACACCATCGTGGCCGGCCGCTATTCCGAGAACGCGCTCGCCGCGCTGTCGGTGGGCGCGGCCGTCTTCATCAGCGTGTTCGTCTCGCTGATGGGCGTGCTGCAGGCGCTGCTGCCGGTCTGGGCGGAGCTGCACGGCGCGGACCGGAGAAGCGAAGTCGGCCGCTCGGTGCGGCAGTCGCTCTACCTGAGTGCCATCACCATCGCGATCGGCATGGCCGTGCTGCTGCTGCCGGGCGCGGTGCTGCGCTGGACCCAGGTGCCGCCCGCGATGCGCGGCGAAGTGGAAACCTACCTGGCGGTGCTTGCCTTCGCCTTGCCTCCCGCCCTGCTGTTCCGCCTGTTCAGCACCCTGAACCAGAGCCTGGGCAAGCCGCAGGTGGTGACCTGGCTCCAACTGGGCTCGCTGTGCGTGAAGCTGCCGCTGTCGATCTGGTTTGCCTTCGGCGGCGCGGGCCTGCCGGCCATGGGCCTGGTGGGCTGCGCCTGGGCCACGCTGTGCGTGAACTGGGCCATGCTGGCCTGCGCCGTGTGGCTGCTGCGCAGCAGCACCTTCTACCGCGACTACCGGCTCTGGGAACGCATCGAAGCGCCCGACTGGCGCCAGATCCGCCAGTTCGCTAGCCTGGGCATTCCCGGCGGCCTGGCCGTGCTGGTGGAAGTGACCTCGTTCACCCTGATGGCGCTGTTCATTGCGCGCCTGGGCACGGCCGCGGCCGCCGCGCACCAGATCGCCTCGAACCTGCTTGCGGTGGCCTACATGGTGCCGCTCTCGCTGGCCATTGCCACCAGCGCGCGCGTGAGCTTCTGGCTCGGCGCCGGGAATGCGGTCAAGGCCCGCCGCGCCTGCCGCATGGGCTTCGAACTCACCGCCCTTTGCGCATTGTTCTTCGCGGGTGCCATGGTGGCGCTGCGCTTCAGGCTGGCCCACGTGTATTCCGACAACCCGGCTGTCATCGCGCTGGCCGCGGCGCTGCTGCTGGTGGTGGCGGCCTATCACTTTGCCGATGCGCTGCAGACGCTGTGCGTGTTCGTGCTGCGCAGCTACCGCGTCACACTGGTGCCGCTGGTCGTCTATTGCACGCTGCTCTGGGGCTTCGGCCTGGGCGGCAGCTACCTGCTGGCCTATCGCGGCCTGGGGCCGTGGCCCGCAATGCAGTCGCCGCTGGCGTTCTGGCTCATGAGCGCGGGCGCGCTCGCGGTCACGGCCCTGCTGTTCGGCGCGCTGCTGCGCTGGACGATGCGCCGCTCACTTCGCTAGCAGCCGCGCTTCCCGCACGCGGGTTGCCGGGAACACCAGCGCAAAACGCGAGCCCTTGCCCACCGTGCTCTGGATCCGCAGTTCGGCGCCATGCCGCTGCGCGATGTGCTTCACGATGGCCAAGCCCAGGCCGGTGCCGCCGGTTTCGCGCGAGCGGCTGCGGTCGATGCGGTAGAAGCGCTCGGTCAAGCGCGGAATGTGCTCGGCGGCAATGCCGGGGCCGGTATCGCGCACCGCGTATTCGCCGCGCCCGTCGGGCAGCAGCCGCCAGCTCACCGCCACCTCGCCGCCGCCCGGCGTGTAGCGGATGGCGTTGCTCAGCAGGTTCGACATGGCGCTTTGCAGTTCGGTCGGTGCGCCCGAAATCTCGGATTCGGCCTCGATCGTGAAGGAAAGGCGGTGCCCCTGCGGCACGAGCCGGCCAGACAGCCCCCGTCCCTCGTCTTCGCATTGGGCGAGCAGCGCACGGATGCGGATCCACTGGTTGCCCGATGGCGCAGCGCTGCCCTCGAGCCGCGAGAGCGTCAGCAGGTCGTTGACCAGGGTTTCCATGCGGTGCGACTGCTGGCTCATGAGCGAGAGGTAGCGCGCGCGCTCGTCCGCATCGAGCGGCAGGTTCTGCAGCGTTTCCACAAAGCCCGCAAGCACGGTGAGCGGCGTCCGGATCTCATGCGAAACGTTGGCGACGAAGTCGCGCCGCATCGCTTCGGCCTGCTCGACCGCCGTGATGTCGCGCGTCAGCAGCATGCGGCGGTTGCCCGCATAGGGATGCACCTGCACCGACAGGCGCACCGGATGGCTGCGCTGGTGCCCCTGCCCCGGGCCGGAGGCATCGATGACCACATCGCGGCTGTAGTTCCACGAAGCCAGGTAGGCCACGAAGGCGGGGTCGCGGACCAGGTTTGCAAGATGCTGCAGCAGATCGCGCTCGGCATCGATGCCGAACTGGCCGGCCGCCGTCTGGTTGCACCACTCGATGCGGCCCTGCTCGTCGAGCAGGATCACGCCGTTGGGAGAGGCCTGGATGGCGGCCAGGAATTCCTGCAGGCGGTCTTCGGCCTGCCGGGTCTGCTGTTCGCGGTCGCGCAGCAGCTTGCGGATGCGCTCCGAGAGCTCGCCCCACACACCGGCACCGCGGGTCGGCAGGCCCGCCGCGTTGTTGCGCAGCACCTGCAGCAGCCGTTCGGCCCGCCACGCATCGAGCGCGAGCCACAGCACGGCGCCCAGCCAGGCGCCCAGCCATCCGAACTTCCAGCCGAAAATGGCTGCAGCACCCGCTCCTATTACGAGGGACGCTATTAGAAAAGTAGCAATACGGAAAGGCATGGCGGGCGATTATCCGCGCCCGCGGCCCATGAAAGCAGCGCGGCTCAAACTGTGACTTGGGCCGTCAGGCGATAACCCGCGCCGCGCACCGTCTCGACCATCGGCGAGGCGGCACCCAGCGATTCGCGCAGGCGCTTGACGTGCACGTCGACCGTGCGTTCCTCGATGTAGACGTGGTCGCCCCAGACCTTGTCGAGCAATTGCGCCCGGCTGTGCACGCGCTCGGCGTGCTGCATCAAATAGGCCAGCAGCTTGAACTCGGTCGGCCCCACCTTGAGCGCATTGCCCTGCCAGGTGACGCGGTGCGTGGCGGTGTCGAGTGCGAGCTCGCCGATTTCCACGCGTTCGGTCACCACTTCGGGCGCGCGGCGGCGCAGCACGGCGCGGATGCGCGCGAGCATTTCCTGTGTCGAGAAGGGCTTGGTGATGTAGTCGTCGGCGCCCGCATCGAGGCCGGCCACCTTGTCGGGCTCGTCGCCGCGCGCGGTGAGCATCAGGATCGGAACGGCCTTGGTGCGCGGGTCCTTGCGCCACTGGCGCGCGAGCTGCAGGCCGCTCTGGCCGGGCAGCATCCAGTCGAGCAGGATCAGGTCCGGCAGGAAGGCGTCGATCTCGCGTTGCGCTGCCGCGCCGTCCTCCGACCAGATCGGCTCGAAGCCGTTGTGGCGCAGGTTGACGGCGATCAGCTCGGCGATCGAGGACTCGTCTTCGACGATCAGGACTCGGGGTTTCTTCATGCTTTCTTGGAGACTTGCGCTCGCTCTGTTACTGCAGCGCCGATTCGATCTCTTGCATCGAAGTGTGCCGCACATCGGCGCCCTTGACGATGTAGATGATGAATTCGGCGATGTTCTTGGCGTGGTCGCCGATGCGTTCGATGGCCTTGGCCAGGAACAGCAGGTCGAGGCTGGCCGAGATCGTGCGCGGGTCTTCCATCATGTAGGTGACCAGCTTGCGCACGAAGCCGTCGAACTCCTTGTCGATCAGGTCGTCGTCCTTCAGGATCGACAGCGCCGCGGCCGTGTCCAGCCGCGCGAACGCGTCCAGCGCGGTGCGCAGCAGGCCCGAGGCCAGGTCGGCCGCGATGCGCAGTTCGTTCGAGGGCAGCGCGCGGGCCGAGCCGCTCTCGATGATCGACTTGACCATGCGCGCGATCTTGTTGGCCTCGTCGCCCACGCGCTCCAGGTTGGCCGTGGTCTTGGAGATGGCGATCAGGAGGCGCAGGTCGCGCGCCGTGGGCTGGCGCCGCGCGATGATCGACGACAGCTCGCGGTCGATCTCGATCTCCATGGCATTGACGCGCGTCTCGGTTTCCATCACGCGGTCGGCGGCGTCGGGATCGAACTGCAGCAGTGCGTAGACCGCCTGGTGGATCTGCGCCTCGACCATGCCGCCGAGCTCCATCACGCGCGACGACACGCCGTTGAGTTCGCTGTCGAACTGGCTGGAGAGATGTTTTTCAGTCATATGTGCCTCCTTGGCATCAGCCGAAACGGCCGGTAATGTAGTCCTCGGTCTCCTTGCGCTGCGGCTTGAAGAACATCTGTTCCGTCGCGCCGAATTCGATCAGGTCGCCCAGGTACATGTAGGCGGTGTAGTCGCTGCACCGTGCAGCCTGCTGCATGTTGTGCGTCACGATGACCACGGTGTACTCGTTTTTCAGCTCGGCGATCAACTCTTCGATCTTTGCGGTCGAGATCGGATCGAGCGCGGAGCAGGGTTCGTCGAGCAGCAGCACTTCGGGCTTGATGGCAATACCGCGTGCGATGCACAGGCGCTGCTGCTGGCCGCCCGAGAGGCCCGAGCCGCTTTGCTGCAGCTTGTCGCGCACTTCGGTCCAGAGCGCCGCCTTCTTGAGCGCCCACTCCACGCGGTCGTCCATTTCGCTCGCGCTCAGGTTCTCGAACAGCTTCACGCCGAACGCGATGTTGTCGTAGATCGACATCGGGAACGGCGTGGGCTTCTGGAACACCATGCCGACCTTGGCGCGGATCAGCGCCACGTCCTGCTTGGAGGTGAGCAGGTTCTCGCCGTCCAGCGCGATGGTGCCCTCGGCGCGCTGCTCGGGGTAGAGCTCGAACATGCGGTTGAAGGTGCGCAGCAGCGTCGACTTGCCGCAGCCCGACGGGCCGATGAAGGCCGTCACCTTGTTCTCGGGAATCTCGAGGTTGATGCCCTTGAGCGCATGGAACTTGCCATAGTAGAAGTTCAGGTCCTTGACCGAGATCTTCGAGCGCGACGGTTGTGCGACGGTATTTGGCATGGTTGCTACTTCTTCTTGAATCAGAGTTTGTTGCGCGTGAGGACTCGCGCCAGGATGTTGAGGGCGAGCACGGCCACGGTGATCAGGAACACGCCGGCCCAGGCCAGCTGCTGCCAGTTTTCGTACGGGCTCATCGCGAACTTGAAGATCGTCACCGGCAGGCTGGCCATCGGCTGGCTGATGTCGGCGGTCCAGAACTGGTTGTTCAGCGCGGTGAAGAGCAGCGGCGCGGTTTCGCCCGCGATGCGCGCCACCGCCAGCAGCACGCCCGTGACCACACCGGCGCGCGCGGCGCGCAGCGTGATGCTCAGGATGACCTTCCACTTCGGCGTGCCGAGCGCATAGGCCGCTTCGCGCAGTCCCGGCGGCACCAGCTGCAGCATGTTCTCGGTGGTGCGGATGACCACCGGAATCACGATCAGCGCGAGCGACAGCGCCCCCGCCAGGCCCGAGAAGGTCTTGAAGTACGCCACCACCACGGCATAGACGAACAGGCCGATCACGATCGACGGCGCCGACAGCAGGATGTCGTTGACGAAGCGCGTCACCGACGAGAGCCAGCCCTTGGGGTTGTACTCCGCCAGGTAGATGCCGGCCATGATGCCGATCGGCGTGCCCACGAAGGTGGCCAGCGCCACCATCACGAACGAACCGAAGATCGCGTTGGCAATGCCGCCCACCTCGTTGGGCGGCGGCGTCATCTCGGTGAAGGTGGCGAGCGCCAGGCCGCCCAGGCCCAGGCGCAGTGTTTCCCACAGGATCCAGACGAGCCAGAACACGCCGAACACCATCGCCGCGAGCGACAGCGTGAGCGCGATCTTGTTGACGCGGTTGCGCGCGGCAAACTTGGCCTGGCGCGCTTCGGCAAGCGCCTTGGCGCTCAGCAGGTTTTGAGCCGTACTCATGACTTGGTTCCTTCGCTCTTCTTCATCTGGGCCAGCAGCACCTTCGAGAGCGTCAGCACGACGAAGGTGATGAAGAACAGCACCAGGCCGAGGTACATCAGCGCGGCCTGGTGCAGGCCCGCGCCGGCTTCGGCAAATTCATTGGCGAGTGCCGAGGTGATGCTGTTGGCCGCCTCGAACACGGAAAGCGAGTTGAGCTGGTTCATGTTGCCGATCACGAAGGTGACCGCCATCGTCTCGCCCAGCGCGCGGCCCAGGCCGAGCATGATGCCGCCGATCACGCCGGCCTTGGTGTAGGGCAGCACGACCTTCGACACCACTTCCCAGGTGGTGGAGCCAAGGCCGTAGGCCGACTCCTTGAGCAGCGGCGGCGTCACTTCGAACACGTCGCGCATCACCGAGGCGATGAACGGAATGATCATGATCGCGAGGATGATGCCGGCCGAGAGAATGCCGATGCCCACCGGCGGGCCCGACACCAGCGCGCCAAGGTAAGGCACGCCGGCAAGCAGCTTCTGCAGCGGCTGCTGCACCCAGGTGGAAAGAATCGGGCCGAACACCAGCAGGCCCCACATGCCGTACACGATCGACGGCACGGCGGCGAGCAGTTCGATGGCCGTGCCCAGCGGGCGCTTGAGCCAGTTGGGCGAGAGTTCGGTCAGGAACAGCGCAATGCCGAAGCTCACCGGCACCGCGATCACCAGCGCGATGATCGAGGTGGCCAGCGTGCCGTAGATCATGACCAGGCCGCCGTACTCGTTCTGCACCGGGTCCCAGACGCTGCTGGTCAGAAAGCCGAGGCCGTACTTCGAGATGGCGGGCCATGCGCCGGCAATCAGCGACAGCAGGATGCCGATCAGCATCGCGAGTGTGAGCAGCGCGGCGCCCTTGGCGGCCCAGCCGAACAGGCGGTCGGCCATGGGGCCCGAACGCGGTGCCTTGGCGGGCGGTGGTGCGGTGGCGCGGCCGCGTTCGGCCGCGAGGTCGAGCGTGGATGCGGAGGCAGGATAGGTGGATGACACGGGTCGCTCCGGCAATGACGAAAGCGGCGCATCCTCGAGCGAAGTACTGCTCATGGCTGCGCCGTCCTGGGCTTGATGGGGTTGCTTACTTGAACGCGACCGGCTTGCCCGATGCGTCCTTCACTTCGCCCCATGCCTTGGCGATCGTGGCCTTCACGGCATCGGGCATCGGCACGTAGTCGAGCTCGTCGGCCGTCTTGTCGCCGCCCTTGTAGGCCCAGTCGAAGAACTTGAGCACGGTGGTCGCGTTGGCGGGCTTGTCCTGCACCTTGTGCATCAGGATGAAGGTCGCACCGGTGATGGGCCATGCGCCCTTGTCGGCCTGGTTGGTCAGCACCTGGTAGAAGCTCTTGTTCCAGTCGGCGGCGGCGGCTGCAGCCTTGAAGGCCGTGTCTTCGGGCGAGACGAAGTTTCCGGCCGCGTTCTGCAGCTGGGCGTAGGTCATCTTGTTCTGCTTGACATAGGCGTACTCGACGTAGCCGATCGAGTTGGGCAGGCGGTTCACGAAGGCTGCGACGCCTTCGTTGCCCTTGCCACCCGCGCCGGTGGGCCAGTTCACGGCCGTGCCTTCGCCGACCTTGGTCTTCCACTCGGCGTTGACCTTGCTCAGGTAGTTGGTGAACAGGAAGCTGGTGCCCGAGCCGTCGGCGCGACGAACCGGTGCAATGGCGGCGTCAGGCAAAGCCAGCGAGCCGTTCAGCGCCTTGATGGCGGGGTCGTTCCACTTGGTGATCTTGCCCAGGTAGATGTCGCCCAGGACCTGGCCGTTGAGCTTCAGCTCGCCGGGCTTGATGCCGGGAATGTTCACCACGGGAATCACGCCGCCGATGACGGTGGGGAACTGCATCAGGCCCTTGGCCTGGAGTTCTTCGTCCTTCAGGGGCGCGTCGGAAGCGCCGAAATCGACCGTCTTGGCTTCGATCTGCTTGAGACCGGCGCCCGAGCCGACCGACTGGTAGTTGATCTTGACGCCGGTGGCCTTGTTGAAATCGGAGGCCCACTTGGCGTACAGCGGCGCCGGGAAGCTGGCGCCAGCGCCGGTCACGTCTTGTGCGAAGGCAGGAACTTGGGCGAAGACCGCGGCCACGAGGCCGGCAGCTGCAAATTTGAAAGTCGTTTTCATAAGGCTTCCTTTAGAAGTAAGAAGTAGTCCCTTTCGGGCTTGGAACGGACTCTAGAAAGCTTGTGTGACATCGGTGTGACACCCCGCTGTCGAGGGAAAATGCCGCTGTTTCTCCCATGGCTTGTGTGACGTTGTCACACAACCGTCATTCGCCGCGCCTAGCCTTGCGAGCCTCGCCACCGGCGATTCGGAAGGCCGCGCGCCCGCCACGGCGCTACGATCGAAGTCACCCGCCTTCTTCCACGACAACTACATGCAAAACGGCACCCGCCTCGCCGCAGTCGATCTCGGATCGAACAGCTTCAGGCTCGAAATCGGACAGGTCGACCACGGCCAGATCCACCGCACCGAATACCTGAAGGAAACGGTCCGCCAGGGCAACGGCCTGGACAGCGCCCGCAATCTCACGGCCGAGGCCATGCAGCGGGGCTGGGATGCGCTTGCCCGTTTTGGCGAGCGGTTGGCCGGTTTCAAGCGCTCGCAGGTGCGCGCCGTCGCCACCCAGACACTTCGCGAGGCACGTAACCGCGAAGAATTCCTGCTGCGCGCACGCACCATCCTGGGCTTCGGCATCGACGTGATCCCGGGCCGGGAAGAAGCCCGCCTCATCTACCAGGGCGTGTCGCACATGCTGCCGCACACCGACGCCTCCGACCGCGAGCGCCGCCTGGTGGTGGACATCGGCGGCCGCTCCACCGAAATGATCATCGGCCGCGCGCTCGACGCCGAGCTGATGGAGTCGTACCGGGTGGGCAGCGTCGCCTGGTCGATGAAGCATTTTGCGGAAGGCCTCTTCACCCAGAGCGCATTCCGCGCCGCCGAGGTGGCCGCCAAGGCAGTGCTCGACGACGCGCTGTCGAGCTACACCCGCGACCAGTGGGACGTGGCCTATGGCGCGTCCGGCACCATCGGCGCCGTGGGCGACGTGCTGGCAGCCGCGGGCGGCGAGCCCGGGCTCATCACCCGCGACGGCCTCGACTGGCTGGTCGACCGGCTCCTGAAGGCCGGCAGCACCGACAAGCTGCGCATCGACGGCATGCGCGAAGACCGCAAGCCCGTCATCGGCGGCGGCGTGAGCGTGCTGCGCGCGGTGTTCGACCTGCTCGACATCGAGGAAATGAGAGTCGCCCAGGGTGCGCTCCGCCACGGCGTGCTCTATGAACTGCTGGAGCGCGACGAGAGCGTGGCCGACATGCGCACGGCCACCGTGGCGCGGCTGGCGAGCCGGTTCGCGGTCGATGCGGCGCAGGCCAGGCGGGTGGGCGAAACCGCGGCGGCGCTGTTTGTGCAACTCACTCCCGCAGCGCGCGGCGGCAGCCCCGGCAGCCGCCCCGGGCGGGCGCTGCGCAAGCTCGGCTGGGCGGCGCAGCTGCACGAGATCGGCATGCTGGTCTCGCACAGCGACTATCACAAGCATGGCGCCTACATCCTGGACAACACCGACGCCCCCGGCTTTGCCGTCAACGAACTGCACGCGCTCGGCCAACTGGTGCTGGGCCAGCGCGGAAAGCTGCGCAAGCTCGACGCCGCGCTCGACGACGAGACCTTCGTGATGCAGCTGCTGTCGCTGCGCCTGGCGGTGATCCTGTGCCATGCGCGCCGCGATCCCGATCCGCAGGCGCTGCATCTTGCGGCGCTGGGCGCCAGAGCCTTCACGATCGCCTGCGCGCCCGACTGGGCCGAGGCCTATCCGCAATCCGCGCACCTGCTGCGCGAAGAAGTGCTGGCCTGGCAGAAGACCAGCAACTGGCGCGTGGAGCTCAGCGGGGCCTGAGCCGCGTCACTTCGCGTTACTTCGCGTCGAGGCCGGCAGTGCGGGTGGTTTCCGCAGGAACCGGGTGCGGCTGGTCGCCCCCGAACATGCCGGCGTAGGCGGGCTGCACGACCCGGTCCAGCCCCTGCTTCAGCCCCTGGTGGGCCACCGCGGTGTCCTTGAGCAGGCCGTCGTAGCTGAAATAGGTGGGCTCGCTCACATCGGCGGTATGGGCCGTCTGGTGCACGACGGATTGCCGTTCGTCCCTGAGCAGCTGCTCCACCGAGATGAAGGGCTTGAAGCTCGAGGTCGCATCGGCTGCGCCGTACGCCGTGGTGATCCGCAGGATCAAGGTGCTGTAGCCGGGCGTGGGCTGGAGCTCCGGCACCTTCATCTCGCTGGCCGCTCCGGTGGCGCGCATGAAGGGCGTCAGCTTCACTTCGCGGCCGCTCTCCCGCAGGCGCGCTGCCAGCTGCTCCGCGAACTGCCTGTTGAGCGCCATGGTCGTGCCGCTGTTCCTCACCGCGGCCGTGAATTCCTTGCTGCGCTGGTCGGTCCGGGCAGCCATGGTCATCCGGCTGTTGGTGTCGATGGTGAGAGCCACCAGCGCGCCGATGGGCCCCAGAAGAAGTCCGGCAAAGCCCGTCAGCCCCGAACCGCCGCCATCCGTGACGATCAGCTGGTCTTCCTCGTTGTAGATGAGTTCGACCTTCGCGGCCGACCGGGTGGCTTCCTGGCGGGCCTGCAGCGTGGGTTTGGACGCATCGGCCGCACACCCCGCCAGCAGGGCGGTGGCGACGAGCAGGAACGTCAGCTTCTGCAACGACATGCCCGCGTCCAGGCGCAGCAGGTCCATGAAGCTTCTTGGCAGCGGGTTGGGCAGTTTCATGCGTGTTCCCCAGTGATGTGGCCGATATGGAGTCACTGTAGGAATCGCGCCGCCTGCGCACATGAGCGGTGCGCACCTTCTCCAGGGAGACAAGCGCCCCGCCACCTCTGTCCGCGGCCATGACAAAGCGCCTGCCCGCAAGCGCGGGATGCGGCTATCCCGGCCGTTTCACCTGGCGTGGAGGCTGGCGGTCCGGGTGGTTTCCGAACTGCCGAGGCGCGGCGGCCCGTCTTCGCCGAACATGCCGGCATAGGCAGGCTGGACGATCCGGGAAAGGCCTTGCCGCAGGCCGTCCTGGGCCCTGGCCGAGTCCTGCAGCAGGCCGTCGTATGCCAGGTAGGCCGGCTCCTCCAGGTCGGAGGTGTGGGTGGTCTGGTGGAGAACGACCTGCTCCTCGTCCTGCAGCGACTGCTCGATCGCCACGAAGGGCTTGAAGCTCGACGTCATGTCGGGAGCTCCGTAGGTCGTGGTGACCCGCACGAGCAAGGTGCTGTAGCCCGGGGTGGGTTCGAATCCAGCCGCCTGCATCTGGGCGAGCTCGCCGTCCATGCGCGCGGCGGGTGTCAGCTTCACTTCCCGGCCCCCAGTCCGCAGGCGCGCTGCCAGTTGCTCGGCGAACTGCCTGTTGAGCGGCATCGCGCCGCTGCTTTTCACGGCGGCCGTGAACTCCTTGCTGCGCCGCTCGATGCGGCTGGCCAGCGTCACCCGGGTACCGACCTCGACGCCAAGGGCCACCAGCGTGCCGACAGGCCCGAAAATCCCGGCCCAGCCCATGATTGCGGAGCCGCCGCCATCCATCACGGACAGCTGGTCCTGCTCGTTGTAGACGAGTTCGATCTTCGTGATCGACCGCGTTGCGTCGTGGCGAACCTGCGGCGCGGGTTCGGGTGTGCTCGTGGCGCAGCCGGCCAGCAGAGCTGCGGAGATCAGCAGCGAAACAAGCGTCTTCATGGGGAGGCGAATGTAAGTTAAAGATGCTATTTGTGTCCAAATGCATCTCATGCAATCATTGTGCCTATATGGCACTGCCACGCCCCATCGAATTCGTCAATTAGTTTACAGATTCGGGCAAATTTTCAGCCCGCGGATCCCTTCAGCTCAGAGGAGCTCGGGCGATTGCACCGTCACCACGACGGTCTGCACGTCGCCATCGCGTTCGCGCGTACGGATCCACCAGAGCGAACCCTTGCGCACCGGACAGCTGTCCTGCTTCAGGCCGAGAAGAAGCGAAATCGCCTGCCCCACCGAAGGCTGGTGCCCGATCATCAGCACCACCGACTTGCCGTTGGGCCAGCCGGCCGCGGCCAGCATGGCCTCGGCGGTGGTGTCGGGGGCGAGTTCGGCGCGCAGCTTGTATTTGCGGCCGAGTGCAAGCGCGGTCTGCTCGCAGCGCCGCGCGGGGCTGCAGATGATGCGCGTGCCATCCGGCAGCTGCCGGTCGAGCCAGCTGGCCATGCGCTTGGCCTGCTTCTCGCCGCGCGCGGTCAGGGAACGCTGCAGGTCGTCGCAGCCCTCGGTCCAGTCCTCGGCTTCGGCATGGCGCCAGAAGATCAAGTCCATGGTTATCGTCTTTCGATCGTCAGTTGCTGGATGCACTGGGTGTATCGAGGTGATGGCCTCGCGATGCATACCTGTTCATGAGTGCGGCCTGCGCGCCGTGCGCCTCGACGATGCGCGAGGCACCCGCTTCGCCGGAGTGGGTGTCGTGGTCGACGCGCGTGTAGATGCCGTCGCCGCCCAGGTCCCAGGCGTCGCGGCCGTCATGCAGGTAGGCGACCAGGCATTCGTCGATCAGGCGCTGGCGAAGGCCGGGGTCGGTCACCGGCCAGGCCAGCTCGATGCGCCGCATCATGTTGCGGTTCATCCAGTCGGCGCTTGACAGGTAGAGCGACTCGTCCTCGCCATTGCGGAAGTAGAAGACGCGCGAGTGCTCGAGAAAACGCCCGATCACCGAGCGCACGCGGATGTTGTCGGTCAGCCCCGGCACCTGCGCGGGCAGCGTGCAGGCGCCGCGCACGATGAGGTCGATCTTCACGCCGTTCTGGCCGGCGCGCATCAGCGCGGCCACCAGCGCGTCGTCGGTCAGCGCATTCATCTTGGCGACGATGCGGGTCGGCTCGCCAGCGGCGGCGGCCAGGCCCAGCGCGTCGATCTGCGCGACGAGGTTCTTGTGCAGGTCGAAGGGCGCGAGCCACATGCGGTTGAGCTTGGGCAGCCGGCTCTGGCTTGCCAGGTGCACGAACACGGCTTCCATGTCGGCCGTGAGCAGCGGATCGGCCGTCAGGTGGCTGATGTCGGTGTAGAGCCTGGCGGTGCGCGGGTTGTAGTTGCCGGTGGAAAGATGGCCGTAGCGGCGCATCTGCTTGCCCTCGCGACGCGTCACCAGCAGCATCTTGGCGTGCGTCTTCAGGCCCACCACGCCATACACCACCTGCGCGCCGATCGACTCGAGCATTTCGGCCCAGTTGATGTTGGCCTCTTCGTCGAAGCGGGCCTTGAGCTCCACCACCACCGTCACTTCCTTGCCGCGGCGCACGGCTTCGCGCAGCAGGTCCATCAGCTCCGAATCGGTGCCCGTGCGGTAGATGGTCTGCTTGATGGCCAGCACCTGCGGGTCTTGCACGGCCTCGCGCAGGAACGCGAGCACGCCGTCGAAGCTCTCGAAGGGCTGGTGGATCAGCACGTCGCCGTGCTGCAGCCGCTCGAAGAACGACTGCGCCGGCGACAGCGTGACCGGGTAGGAAGCCGAGTACGGCGGAAACAGCAGCTGCGGCTCCTCCAGCAGATCGATCAGCTGGGTCAGCCGGGCCAGGTTGACGGGGCCGTGCACGCGGTAGAGCGCCTGCTGCGGCAGGTTGAATTGCGCGAGCAGGAAGCTCGCGAGCGACTCCGCGCAGCTGGCCGACACCTCGAGCCGCACGGCCTGCCCGTAGTGCCGGTGCTGCAGCCCCTGGCGCAATGCGGTGCGCAGGTTCTTGACGTCTTCCTCGTCGACCGCAAGGTCGGAATGCCGCGTGACGCGGAACTGCGAGAAATCGCCCACCTCGCGCCCCGGGAACATGCTCGACAGATGGGCGCGCACCACGCTCGACAACGCCACGAACAGCGTCTTGCCGTCCGACACCTTGGCCGGCATGCGGATCACGCGCGGCAGCACGCGCGGCACTTTCACGATCTGGATCGGGTTCTCGCGCCCGAAGGCATCCTTGCCGCCGAGCCGCACGATGAAGTTGAGCGACTTGTTGGCCACCTGCGGAAACGGGTGCGCCGGGTCCAGCCCGACAGGGATCAGCAGCGGGCGCACTTCACGCTCGAAATATTCGCTGACCCATTTGCGCTGCGCCGGATTGCGTTCGCCGTGCGAAATGATGTGGATGCCGTGCTTTGCAAAGGTCGGCATCAGCTCGTCGTTGTAGAGCGCGTACTGCCGCGCCACCAGCGTGTGGGCGGCCTCGGCCAGCCGCTCAAACGACTCGATCGTGTAGGCGCCCTTCTGGTCGCCGGCGCTGCTGGCAATCAGGTGCGGCGCGGCACGGACTTCGAAGAACTCGTCGAGGTTCGATGAAACGATGCAGAGATAGCGAAGGCGCTCGACCAGCGGCACTTCGGGCCTGTGGGCCCAGTCGAGCACGCGCTCGTTGAAGGACAGGATGCTGTGGTCGCGGTCGAGCAGCGCGAGGGCCGTTGCCGCGACCGTGGACGTCCGGTCAGCGGGAGCTGGTTGCATGGGCACTGATTCTGGAGCAAGCGGCACGGGAGCACATGTAGGCTGAAATATGACAGTGTCGCCCTCGTTTGTGACGTTTTCGTGACTGTCTTGTGACGCCTGCGGACCGCCTTTTGGCAGCCCCGTGCCGGGCGAAGAGGCGGGCGGCCCGGCACCGGGCCGGGCGGCCGCCGGCTTCATGCGCCGAGAAAGTGCTTGCGGTAACGCGGCGGCAGGTCGTCGATGCGCATCAGCATCGGCAGGTCCGCCGTGTTGAAATCCGGGTCCCAGGCCGGGGCGCCCAGCACCTTGGCACCCAGGCGCAGGTAGCCCTTGATGAGCGCGGGTGGCTCGACGTCGAGCGCGCCATCGAGCCGCTCCACCGGCAGCGGCAGGCGCGGCTGCACCTGGTACTGGATCGGCGCCATGTGGCTGGCCGACAGCTGCCGCCAGATGCTGGCCGCCGCATCGCCGCTGGTCACGCCGTTGTGCGACATCGGAATGCTCGCGCAGCCGATCATGGTGTCGAGCTTGTTGCGGTGCATGAAGCCCGCCAGGGCACCCCACAGTGCAAGGATCACCCCGCCCTGCCGGTGGTCGGGATGCACGCAGCTGCGGCCCAGCTCGACCATGCGCTCGCGCAGGTCGCGCAGCCGGGTCAGGTCGAACTCGGTGTCGCTGTAAGTGCTGCCCACGCGCCGCGCCTGGGCAGGCGTGAGCACGCGGTAGGTGCCGATCACCTGCTGGGTCTGTTCCTCGCGCACCAGCAGGTGCTCGCAGAAGTCGTCGAACAGGTCGATGTCGTGGCCGGCCAGCGGCGTGCTCACGCGGGCGCCCATTTCGCCGACGAACACCTGGTAGCGCAGGCGCTGCGCGGCGCGCACGTCGTCCAGGTGGCGGGCCCAGCTCACGGTGATGCCTTGCCTGGCATCGACGATGACCGGCGGCACCAGCACGGCAGCGGGCACCGATGCGGGCGTGGTTGCAGGGGCGGGCCACAGGGCGGCGCGCAATCCGAGCTGCGACAGCGGGAACGTCGGGTTGGGCAGTTCTTTCATGGGGACCCTTTCTGCTGAGGGAGTCTCAGCACCCGCGGTGAAACGGGTATGTCAGCCCCATTGCATTTGCATGACGGTGTTACCGCGTGTTTTGGGGCTGCCTGGATGTCTAATGCGGTGGGTCCGCGACATGGAGTTTTCTCAATGGCCACAGCCGCAAGCAGCAATTTCGACAACCGCCTTCACCAGACCTTTCCCGTCCTGAGCGATACCGAAATCGCGCGCATTGCGCACTTCGGGACCGTGCAGCGCTTCGCCCGCGGGGAGCGGCTGTTCACCGCCGGCGAAACCAGCCCCGGCATGTTCGTCCTGCTCAAGGGCGTGGTGGCGGTCACGCAGCGCGACGGGCTCGGGCACGTGGTGCCGATCGTGCGCCAGGGCCCCGGCGAGTTCCTTGCCGAAGTCGGCCAGCTGAGCGGCCGCCCTGCCCTGGTCGACGGCCATGCCGAGGAAGAAGTGGAAGCGCTGATCGTGCCGCCCGCGCAGCTGCGTGCGCTGCTGGTGGCGGAAGCCGACCTTGGCGAGCGCATCACCCGCGCGCTGATCCTGCGGCGCGTGGCGCTGATCGAATCCGGCGCCAGCGGGCCGGTGCTGATCGGCCGGCCGGAGTCGCCCGACATGGCGCGGCTGGAGAACTTCCTGCGCCGCAACGGGCATCCCTACCATCTGGTCGACGCGGCCGAAGACCCCGGCGCCGCGGCGCTGCTGGAGCAGTACGGCACCTGCAAGCTGCTGGCCGTGTGCCCCGACGGTTCGGTGCTGGTCAACCCTGCCGAAGACGCGCTGGCCCGCTGCCTGGGCATGGTCGACACCGCGGAGCGCAACGAGCTTTTCGACGTGGCGGTGGTCGGGGCCGGCCCCGCCGGCCTCGCGACCGCGGTGTACGCCGCCTCCGAAGGGCTGCGCGTGATCGTGCTCGACTGCCGCGCCTTCGGCGGACAGGCCGGCGCGAGCGCGCGCATCGAAAACTACCTGGGCTTTCCCACCGGCATCTCGGGCCAGGCGCTCGCGGGCCGGGCCTTCGTGCAGGCCCAGAAGTTCGGCGTCGAGATGCTGATCCCGGCCAAGGTGATGTCCCTGGACTGCTCGCGCGACAACCCCATGGGCGCCCTGCGCATCATGCTGGCCGACGGCCGCGCCATCAACGCGCGCACGGTGGTGATTGCAAGCGGCGCACGCTACCGGCGGCCCGATGTGCCGAGGCTGTCCGAGTTCGAGGGCCGCGGCATCTGGTACTGGGCGTCGGCCATCGAGGCCAAGCTCTGCGCGCAGCAGGAGGTTGCGCTGGTCGGCGGCGGCAACTCGGCCGGACAGGCCGCGGTGTTCCTGTCGCGCCATGCGGCCAAGGTCAACGTGCTGGTGCGCGGCCCGTCGCTCGCGGCCAGCATGTCGCGCTACCTGATCGACCGCATCGAGGCCACACCCAACATCGAGCTGCATCCCCATACGCAACTGGTGAAGCTCAACGGCGATTCCGGCGAAGGCCTGACGGGTGCAACCTGGCGCTGCCAGACCACGGGCAACGAACACGACTGCGACGCGCGCAACATCTTCCTCTTCGTGGGCGCCGAGCCCGAGACCAGCTGGCTCGATGGCTGCGGCGTCTCGGTCGACAAGCACGGCTTCGTGCTGACCGGCGATGCGGCCAGCAGCGGCTTTCCGGCGCGGCCCTCCACCGCGCTCGAATCCAGCGTGCAGGGCGTCTTTGCCGTGGGTGACGTGCGCTCGGGGTCGGTCAAGCGCGTGGGCGGCGCCATCGGCGAAGGCGCGGCCGTGGTCGCGCTGATCCACCAGCACCTGTCGTCCAACTCGGCCGTCGCGTGACCGTGCTGCGTCCGTAATTCCCGGCGCTGCACGCGTGCGGATGGCCGCGTATATGCTGCCTGCCTCGCATCACGACCAACCCCAACACCGGAGAGCCCGCGACATGCCTGCATCGCCCATCGAGGTCTATTCCTGGCCCACGCCCAACGGCCACAAGATTCACATCATGCTGGAGGAGTGCGGCCTGCCGTACAACGCCCGCCCGATCAACATCGGCAAGGGCGACCAGTTCGCGCCCGAGTTCCTCCAGATCAGCCCCAACAACAAGATCCCCGCCATCACCGACCCGGATGGTCCGGACGGCAAGCCGATCTCGCTGTTCGAATCGGGCGCCATCCTCGTCTACCTGGCCGGCAAGACCGGCAAGCTGCTGCCCAGGACTGACCGCGAGCGCTACGACGTCCTGCAGTGGCTCATGTTCCAGATGGGCGGCGTCGGCCCCATGCTCGGCCAGGCGCATCACTTCCGCATGTATGCCCCCGAAAAGATCGGCTACGCCATCGAGCGCTACAGCAACGAAGCCAAGCGCCTCTATGGCGTGATCGACAAGCAGCTGTCGAAGAACCGGTTCATTGCCGGCAAGACCTATTCGATTGCCGACATCGCGATCTTCCCGTGGCTGCGCAGCTGGGAAAACCAGGGCATCACGCTCACCGACTATCCGCATCTGAAGGACTGGTTCGACGGCATTGCCGCGCGCCCCGCCGTGCAGCGCGGCGTGAAAGTGCTGGCCGATCTGCGCCAGCCGATCACTGGCGACAAGGAGCGCGAGATCCTTTTCGGCAAGACCCAATACGAGAAGCGCTGAGCGCCCGGATATTCGGGCTAGAATAGAAGGCTTGTCGGGGTGTAGCGCAGCCTGGTAGCGCATCTGGTTTGGGACCAGAGGGTCGAAGGTTCGAATCCTTTCGCCCCGACCAAGAAAAATACGAATGCCTGCAATGACTCACGTTGTTGCAGGCATCTTGTTTTTCAGCCTGCGCCAAAAACAATCCCGGCGGCGAATTCCTCGCGTACAGTCGAATTCAACATCATCACCGACCGGGGTTGGCCGTGTCCTACTACGAACTGAAGATCGGCAACCAGACCGGCCTGGTCCAGGTCACACAGGATCTCGTCTCGCACACCGCCACCCTGTACTGGATGCCCCGCCGCCGCCCCTTGCTTGCCACGGAAGAGATCAATTCCACGCCGCTGGCACAGCACCAGACCTTCGGACCGTCGGAAGCGCAGACACTCGATCTGCTCCGCGCATGGGCCGTCGAGAACTTCGAGCCGGTCGGCGATTTCGTCCAGATCTGAGCGCCCTCCGGCACCCCGGGCACCAGGGTGGATGTGGGTAGAATCCGGGGCTCCGTTCGGCCCGGAATCTGCCCGTAGCTCAGTTGGATAGAGCACCTGCCTTCTAAGCAGGTTGTCGGGGGTTCGATCCCCTCCGGGCAGGCCAATTTCCAGTTTCAATTAGCTCAGAACCATCCTGAAACCCGCTCTCCTTCGAGGAGAAGCGGGTTTTTCTTTGCTCCGAGACGGATCGGGGCATAGCATGTCTTGTCGGTACTTTGTCGGTACTTCTGCAGGTATCTGCGCTGCCGCCAAAGCCAGGTACCGACAGCAAGGAGAAAAATCCAATGCTGACAGACACTTTCGTGAGGCAAGTGAAGCACAAGGGCAATGAGATCGGCGAGCGCTACGCGGACGGAGGCGGCATGTACCTGCGCGTCAAGGCAGCAGGCAAGTACTGGCGCATGGACTACCGGTTCAACGGCAAGGCGAAGACCCTGGCCTTGGGCGTCTACCCTGCGGTCTCGCTTGCGAAGGCCCGGCAACGGCGCGACAAGGCCCGCGAGCTGCTTGCCGACAACGTCGATCCCGGCCTCGCGAAGCGGGCAGAGAAACTGTCCCGGGCGGTGGAAGCAGCCAACACCTTCGAGGCGTTGGCGCGGGAATTCCACGCCACCAAGGCCAGCAGCTGGAGCACGTCCTATTCGGAGCGCTGGCTGCGCATCATGGACAAGGACCTGTTCCCCTACATCGGCAAGCTGCCGATTGCCTCGATCCAGGCCAGGGATCTTCTGCACGCGCTCAAGCGCACCGAGGGCCGGGGCGTCATCGAGACCGCCCACACCCTGCGCCAGTGCGCCGGACAGGTGTTCCGCTACGGTGTGCAGACCGGCCGGTGCGCGAGCAATCCGGCCCCGGACCTGCACGGCGCGCTCCGACCTGTGCTTACCAAGAGCATGGCCGCCGTTCTGGAGCCGCAGAAGGTCGGCGAGTTGATGCGCGCCATCTACGGCTACAGCGGGCAGCCGATCACCCGCGCGGCCCTCCTCCTGTCCGCCCTGCTCTTCCAGCGTCCCGGCAACATCCGTGCGATGGAATGGGCCTGGATCGACCTCGAAAAGGCGATGCTGACCATCCCGGCGCAGGACATGAAGCGCCGACGGCATGAAAAGCTCAACGGCCGTCCCCACTTCGTGCCGCTGGCGACGCAGGCACTGCAGACGCTGGAGGAAATCGCGCCGCTGACCGGACATGGCCGGTACGTGTTCCCCAGCATCCGCACGGGAGAACGCCCCATGAGCGAAAACACCGTGAACGCCGCGTTGCGAAGGCTGGGGTACACCAACGACGAGATGACCGCCCACGGCTTTCGTGCGATGGCCCGCACGGTCATGGCGGAGCAACTTCACGGCATTTCGCCCGACGTCATCGAGGCACAGCTTGCTCACGGCAAGAGCGGGCCGCTGGGTACGGCCTACGATCGCGCAGAGTTCATGGACAAGCGCAAGGACATGATGCAGCGCTGGGCGGACTACCTGGGCCAACTTGCCCGAAACGCGCAAGTCCCAACGCTCCGGGTGGCCTAGCCGCGATTCCGCAAGACCTCCATCAACGCACACCACGGCCGATGGTCGGCGAGCGGCGCACAACTGGAAGAGGCGATGAATCAATTCGCGAATGCACGTCCGACGAGGTGGTGCCCTTTCCGGTCAGCGTATCGTTGCCTGCGCCATCGATATACGTGTCATCCCGCCGAGGCAACCGACGGTGGCGTTGCCGGCGCCACCATCCAGCGTGTCGTTGCGCACCCCTAGGCTGCGGATCACCCCTCCCATTGCAGGCGCCCGCCCTTGCGCATGTGGACGCCGCGCGCCGGCGATATCAACCAGCCACTGCGCACGTAGCGCGCGACAAGGCTTAGAGAAATCGGTCAAAACCGGCCAGCCGCCTCACACACAGAAATCCGGACACCCCCGCGTTGAAGCCGCCAACGGTCGTCTTTTCCTTCACAAAAAACTGCCCTTAAAAGTGGCCCAGTTGAGAATCTGAACCGTTCAAACCGATCCGCTGGATTGCCGGTGTATTCGGGGCAACAACGTCTTCCCGTTCTCTTTCTTCACGACCTTGACTTATCGGTGTCCAGGACGGAGACGGTAGCCCCGGTTTCATCTTCGATCCAGCCACGCCATGTGCCGCGACCCCATGAGGCTTTGACCTCGTACTGGATCACGTACGTTCGACCAGGAAGCGCCACGAATTTCAGGCGGATGTGGTCGGCCCGGAACTGCGGGTGCGTCCTGAGTCCGACTGTTACCGAGTGCTCGCCGGGCGAGAGCTCCCACCGGACGACCGGACGGAGTACATGCGGGACCTGTTTCCCATCTATCGAAGCCAAATACGTCGCGGCGCGCGGCCCGGACTCGACGATGGCGAGGCTGGACAACGGTTGCGTCTCCGTACCGGGAAGGCGATACGGTGCGGCGGCGCAGCCCGCGAGCATCGCGGCGGTCAATGCGAGAGTCACCAGGGCCTTGAAGTTTTTATTCATGCTGACTTCTTTCCCTTGCTTCATTGCCGATCGCTCTTGATCGATCTGGGGTCGAGGTTTGCCTCGGCACCTTTCCCAGTTCGACAGGTTTCAATCGCACGCTGTGACGCCAGCTCGAAGCATCGAGCCAACTCCGCGCGTGTGCCTGCTTCCTTCGCTCGGCGCTCCGCCGCCGCCTCGACTTGGAACCCCACGAGCCACTTCATGAGCAACATCAGGGCGACCAGGAGGCCGATCAGAGCCCCGACGAGTGTCGATCGCCAGCTGCGAGTGCCCGAAGCCCGACCTCCGAGGCCCTTAACTGTCTCGATCGCGTGGGATTGCCGCACCTGCGATTCACCGCCATGGACGCGCCGGCGCTTCTGAATTTCGACGGGGGCTTGCACTGTACGGCCAGCCATCAACGACCCGCTTCCCATGGCATCGTTTCATGCACCGACTGGAACACCCCACACTCCATAAACGGCGCCGGTGCCGCACGCCCGTGGGCAGTTCCTTCCTGCGAAGAACCATCCGTCACCACAGGCGCCTTTTGGTTTGCCCCAGTGTCTCGATGCACTGGGCCAAGGCCTTGGGGCGTTCCTCGCGCAAACGCTGCCAGCCGTCGGCTTGCCAAGCAGTCCATGTCACCGGCTCGGACTGGTAGAAACAGTTGGCGGGCATGGGCGGCAGGCCAAAACGCAGGCTTGCCAGGCCCAGCCCCGCACTGAACTGCAGGCGGTAAAGTTCGTCTTGTCCCGACAGGTTTTCATAGACAAGCCGCCACACGCCGGGGTTGACCGGCGCGTCGGCCTCGGCCGGCAGCTGCGCGGCAGCAAGCATGTCTTCGCGCGTCCATCCGCCTTCTTTTCGGCCCCGCTCCAGCTCCTTCCACGCCCGGGCCGCATAGACACGGGTGGCGATCTCGCCGAGCGCCTGCGGCAGCTCCTTCAGACCGGGATTGCTGGCCCATGATTGCCCCGCCAGTTCTGGGACGGCGTCGCCGATCAGCTCGTCCTTGGAGAAGCTTTGCACGAATCCTCCCCTCCCGCCTGTTGCCACTGCAAGACCCACGTTGAGCGCCACCTGCGACGCCACGGCCCGGCCCGTGTGATCACGGCGCACGACGCGCAACTGCTCAAGGCCGCCAGGATACGAATTCAGACGCATCCTCGTCGTGCCCACTGGCACGAGGCCATCGGCCGCGGCGTAGCTGCTAAGCGGTGGCGCCGAGACTGCGGCTTCCTCCGGCTGCGTTGCGGTCAGCGGTGGATGGGTGACGCATGCCGATAGGAGAAGGGCGATGCCGAGTGCGCCACATCGAAGGGCAGCCGCATTCGCGGAGATTTTTGCTTTCGTTGCCTTCATTGGAATCCTCCCTTAATCAAAAATTCGCATTCAAGTCGAACCCCGGCGCGACCCCGGCCATATCGCTCGCAGGATTGACGGGAACCAAGCAGTTCTTGCCTTCACCGCGCAGCAAGTTTCTGAACCGTGAGCTGAAAGTAATGCCACACGTTGTCCTCCGGCCCGTTCCTCAGACGCTTCTCCACCTTCATCTGCGGCCATATCTCCATACGATCTACGCCGACATGGAATGTCGGGATGTCGTGGCCGGGATGGAGTGCGCTCTCATTGGACCAAGTTCCTCTGAACACCGATGTGCTGCATTGTCGAGGCGGGTCCAATCCCACTTTTCCCCTACCGTCACCGGAACAACAGCCCATACAGTTTCCATCCGACATAGAGGCCGGGAACCAGCAAGATCATTGACGTCCAATATCGCCACTTCGGCAGTTGCGGCGATTCCTTGTACTCCAAGGTGACAAGAATCCCGGGCGCAAGACTCGCGTATTGCTTTTTCAACGCCTCGGCATCCGCTCCTGCACTCATTGATTCAAAGACGCTCTTGAACAAGCGCTGACCTTCCAGACTCAGCTTGGGAAGTTGGACCTGGGTGCCGTCGTACAGATGAACAAGAACAGCAGCTGAGCCAATTTCCTCGATCGCCCGGATCGGGAAGCCAAGGGTGCGCAAGCGACGCCGTCGCGGGACATATCCGCAGAACCGCAGTACCCCTTCGCGCCGTATCAATCCATAGCCGGTAAGGCGTTCAATCTCATCGTTGCTGATCAGGATCTCTGTTGTCATGTAGAAATGCAGTACCAGCTGCGCAAGCAGCGCGGCATAGAACCACGGCCCCTGTATCCTGAACACGGTGTAGAGCATGAGAACGACGGCCGCTATGCTGTACACCTCAGAGAACAACAAGCCGCGCACGAGAGCGCCCCATGAAGTGTCACGCGGGGGCAAAAAGCACACGCGCATCGGTGAAATAGAACCCATTGAAGCGGGGTCGGACTTCACTACTGTTTCGTTCTGGCTAGTCATCGTTTATGTCGCGTTGATGCCGTAAGGCGCGGGCGGTCGGCGAATCAGTCTAGGCATGAGCGATCGAGAATCGAATGCGGCATTTGGCCCCTCAGAAGCTTGCATTCAGGTTGAACCCCAGCGTGACCCTGGCCGTGCGATAGCCCTCGGGCTTTCGGATCGGCGCGCCGGCGAAGAAGTCATAGCTCAGCTTGCCCCACTGCCCCCGCACGCCGACCACCGCGCCCGCCAGGTTGCGGCCCAGCAGGCCCGCCGTGGAGCGCCCGCCCACATGCCCGTAGTCGGCCCCGACATACAGCTCCGCCCCGCTCTGCCCCATGGCCCAGCCGATGTCGTTGCGAATCAGCCAGCCGCGCTCGCCCATCAGGCTCGTCTCGCCATCGAAGCCGCGCACCGTGTAGCGTCCGCCGATGGCGAAGCGGTCCTGCGGCACGAGGGGGGTGCGGTTCCACTGGGCGCGGATCAGGCCCGAGTAGCGCAGCTTCTGCTCGCCGAGCTTGAACGGGGCATTGAGGCTCACGTCCGCGGTGTAGAGCTTCAGGCGCGAGGTGCCCTCGCCGAATTCTTCTTCCGGCGCCGCCCTCGCGCCGAAGCCGCCCGTGCCGCGCTTGTAGGCGATCGTGCCCTCCAGCGTGGCCTCGCCGATGAACTCCTTGTGGTTGAGGCCGAGCTCCCAACCGCCCACCACGCGGTGCTGCACCTCGACCTCGGTGTCGTCCACGAAGTTGCGCGATTCGCGCCGCCAGCCCTTGAGCGCCAGCGTGGTCTTGCGGTGCTGATCGCGGTAGAGCAGGCGCGAGAGCTTGACCTCGGCGTTGTTGGTCTTGCCGGCGTAGATGTAGTCCTGGTTCAGGCCGGCCACGCGCTGGTGGTACTGGCTGTTGGAGGCCGTGAGGCCCAGCATCCAGTAGCCGTAGGGCAATGAGTAGTGAACGGTCTGGCCTTCGGTGCCCTTGGCCGGGTCGCTGAAGACGTGGTTGTTGAGGTTGTGGTTGGCGCTGACGTAGAACAGGTCGTTCAGGCCGAAGGGGTTGTCCAGCGACAGCGTGGCGCCGGCCTGGTAGCGGCCCGTGGCCTGGGTGCCGCTGTCGTCCAGGCTCAGGGTGACGCGCCATTTCTTGGCTTGGACGTACTTGACCACCAGGTCGCTGTCGCCGGGCCTGGCATCGGGCGCGGTCGAGGGCTCGATCTGGATGTCGGCCTCGGCCGTGGGCGCGCGCTTGAGGTTCTCCAGGCCCTGCTCGATGTCGCGCAGGTTCAGCAGGTCGCCGACCCGTGCGGGAATGGCGGTGGCCAGTAAGGCGGAACTGCCGAACAGCGTGGAGGAAGAATCCGGCGTCACGCGGATGGTCGCGATGCGCCCGGGCACCAGTGAGAGGGTCAGGGTGCCGGCGGACAGGTCCTGCGGCGCAGCCAGCACCCGCGTAGTGACGAAACCGCGCGCGATGGCCGCCTGCTGGGCGCGGGCGAGCACCACGTTCACGCCCGCAGTGCCGAGGCAACGACCGAGGGGTGAATCGTTTCCTTCAGGACCTGAGAGATCGGCAACGGCCCACTGGAAGGCCTCGGATTGCTCGCCGACCAGGAGCACGCGGTCGATGCGGAAGCATGGGGCTTCGGATTCGGGGATGCGTGCTACTGGTGCAGGCGGTGCCGCCTGCAGGCGCTGGTCGACCGTGCGCTCGTTCTGCTCGCGCAGGGCGCGTTCGCGTTCCTGCTGGCGTTGCTGTTCGACGAAGGGTTGCGGGGCGGTCGGAGTCTGTTGGGAAATCGCCACCAACGGTGCGCCCAGCAGCATACCAGCCACCATGGCGGTACATGAGTTAGTTTTCAATTTCTCTCCCTCAATATCTTTATCTGTGCTGTAGCACGCAGGAACTCCGCCCTTTCATCCACGCCCTTTGTTCTTTCCCACGAACCACGTCACGGAATCGCGACCATTAACGGCAAGGACAAGCCGACTCCAAAAACAAGGGGACACGCAATGAGCAAAGCTCCAATCACCCACTACTTCATTTCGTTCAAATTTCATCTGCCCCCTGCGAGGGTAGGCAATCGATCAGATGCACTCAACAGACGCTTTCGCCAATACGGGCCATGCCGTTTCACAACGTTGAAAATATCACCACTGTCCCTTGTACTTTCCGGCCAACCACATGACGATTGTTGCAACAACAGTAACGCCGAGAATGACAAAGAGCAGACGGTAGAGCTCGGATGGGCTGACCGGGAAATAAAGCACCCCGTGAACTTGCCAACGAATCAAGGGCCCGACAAACAAGGCGAGCAAGGAAAAACAGAAGCCAAACATGAAGAGGAAGGTCAAGAACAGACCTACGAACATTCTCAAATCCCAGCTCCAACCAAACTACTTAGAGAGTAAAAATATCACAATAAATCCAAAGATCAAAGCCATAAAAATCAGGTACGCCACCCTCTGATTTCTCGGCAACTCCTTGTATATTTGCCCCCGAGTTTTCGTCAGGCTTCTCATGAAGACTCGTTCAAAGGCGCTTTTTTTCATGATGAATATTTATTTCACCCGCGTGCCGCCGCCGGCATCGACTCGAGCCATGCCTCTATCGCCTGCATATCTAAGCAACCGGAGTCCGTGATAAAGCAACAAGCGATGCGAGGGAAACCTCCTGATCGAAATTCGGCCAGTCTTGGCGCACTCGATCCAACGTCCCTTGCATCAGCGCATCCGGCACATACGCAGGCGGTGTCTCTGGAAAACGATCAAAGGGGGCTTCCATCAGCGGGTGATCGAGGACAGGATTGAAGAGCCCGATTAGTTCGCGCAAACGAAATATCAGGAGAATCTCCAAAGGTGTTCTCGGGAAGCTGCCGCAATCTGTAAACGCTGCTTTCTCACCCTTTTTCAGCCCTTGCGTGTGGTGATCACACGCTGCCAGTAGCCACGGCTTGAGCGATTCAGAGTCCGGCTCCCTCCAAAGGGCAAGAAGCCCCTCATACAGAGGCTCCTCGTACGCAAATGCGGGCCAAGCATGACGGGCATCGCCACGCCAGTCCGCGAACAGGCGCAACATAAAAGCGTGACATCGACGGTGGTGCTCCTCGTAAGAGAGCTGGAGTTGGAAGGTTTGATTCAATGCTGCATGGGTCATATAGCCCATGTACACCGCCTCGTCGACTTGCCCCAGGATGAAATACCGTGCCATGCATTCCGTCGTGGACTCCCAGTCGAACATTCGCAAGGGCTGATGCGGATTCTCGAAAATCCTTCGGAATTGACGATGCCAAAAATAGTACAACTGATACCCGAATCTCAGGTAACCCAAAGCATCTACCGCCTGCCGCTCCCAAGGCTGATTGCTCAACGCAAGCGCTTCGGACTTAGCGAGCATTCGAGCGCCCACAGGATAAAAAGAAGCTGTCGGAGGTATGTTGAGGGAATTTTCCTTATCGACTCTCGCACTGTATTCTTCCGCCTCGCCCATATCCCATGGAGTCGTTTTCTCGATCCCTTGAATAATTTTTTTACGAGTCATCCAGCGCGGATCAACACCAGTACGAACAGGCTCTTTAATAATTCTCATAAATTTTTACGGCCATGGGTTTATCTTGATTTGAGGAATCCCGCTCACCCCAGGCGCCGGAACTCCCACTTGAACCTGCACGCCGACCACTCGATAGCCAGCATTGGTAGCTCTTTGAATTGATCGAGCCAAAGCGATATTCTCTGACGGTTGAGACTGCCAAGTAGCACCAGGCACTTGCCCCTGAGGAGGACTCAGCGAATCGCGTACCCAGCCCTGCAGTAGAGTCACAGGATTGCCCTCGGCCGAGGCAGCTTTGTCAACCCCGTTCTGCGAGGACTTCACCTCCGCCACGTAAATGGTTCTGGCATTGTGGTCAATCGCCACGCCATCCGCCCCTTGATTGCTGTTGTTTTGCAACGGCGCGAAGTTCAACCCCGTCCGTGTATTCAGCGTCTGCAGCCCGATGTCCTCACCAAGGAACCCCGTCTGGCGTCCCGTCGTGTGCGAAACCGCCGGCCCGATCAACGTTTGCCCATAGAGACTCGACACCGGCTGCGGCGTCGCGGCCGGATTGGGCAACGGCTGGGGACTGGGCAACGTGCTTGCCACGTTCGCCGGTAGCGGCAGGATCTGCCCGGCGGCCGTCATCATCATGATCTCGCCGGTCCCGACGTTCAGCACGCCCTGGTATCCGGTCGGCAAGTTGCCCACGCTCATCGGCACATAGCTCGATGGCAGAGCCATCGCATTGCCGCCAGTGTTCAGCAAGAACTCTCCCGTGACGGGATCGATATCCCCGACGACGCGGCCGTTGCCGCCCGAGCCGCGCGTGAATCCCGCCGGAAGGTCATCAGCGACAGCACCCGGCTTGATCGGCGTCTTGACGGTGGTCGGCGCCCTCAGACCGATCACCTGGTTCATCGCCGTCGCCGTGACGCCGCCAGCCAGCATGAGCGCCCCCACACGCGTATAGCGGTCATCGATGGCTTGCTTGACCATGCTGTTGCAATCAGCAGCCGATCTTGTGGCGCAGTTCGCCTGCCTGAACTCCGCGACCTCCCGGGCCTGCTGCTCATCCGTGCCAAACAGGCTCTGCGGCCCCTTCACGGAGCCGTAGTTGTTGACGTTGTTCTGCAGCCCTTGGAAGACCCTGGAGATGTCCCCGTAGCCCACGGGAATCGCACTGTCCACTTCGCCCGCGGTCGCGGCCTGCCCTTCGATCCGTCGCACACAAGCCGCGTCCCCGGCGGTGACGCACTTGCTGACAGCGTCGATGTTGTCGCCGGAGAGCTTCAGGTATTTCTGCGTGATGTCCCTGATCTCCTGCTCGGAGCAACCGCCGGCCCTTTTGGAGCAAGCCGCGAAGTCTTCCTTCATCGCAATGGCCTGGCTGTGCAGCAGGAAGTTGTTCTCGGCCGCATTGACCCCCGCGGCGACCGCGATGTAGCCTGCGCTCGCGCTGCCGCCCGCCAGCGCGCCGACGACCGCGCTCATCACAGTGGCCGCCTGCAGCGTCTGGTCGGCCAGTGCCGGATTTCCTGTGGGGTTGAATGCGGCGGCCGTCAGTTCGCCCACCACGGCGCCGATGGCGCCCGCCGTGCATCCGCCGCCGCTGCTGCTGCCTCCTGCGGACGCCCGGCCTGCGCCCACCAAGCACCCCAGAACGGCGTGCGCCACCTGCTGGCCATAGACGTTCAAGGTTTCATTGACGCGCAAGTTGCCAATCTCATTGGCGCCCTGTGCAGCGACCGTGTTCAAGAGCGCGTTTGTGATGGCGCTGCCCAATTCGTCTTCCAGGCTCGTGCCATTGATCGCACTGCGTATCACCGAACTGGCCACACCGTCGATCAGCTGGCGCTGCAACTGGTCGGTAAAGAGTGCGCTGCCGTTGGTGGCATGGGCGAGGTTCGTCGGCAGCACATCGCCGACGCTCAGCCCTTGAATGGCGCCCGCCGTGATCATTGCCGTCAGGATGTTCTTGACGCTCTGGCTGCTGCCAAGCTCGTCGAACACCTTCCCGAGGTCGCCGCCGTTGTTGACGAACGAGATCGTCGCCTGGCTCGCCATCGCGGTAATGCCGGCCTGCATTGCAGCCGACGCGATGCTGGTAGTCGTCGCAGACAGCCCCATGGCGCCTGCCATGCCGGTCCCTGCACTTGTCGCAGTTCCGGCCGTTCCGACAGCGGCTGTTCCAGCCCCTGCGGTGGCCACACCTACCACCACGCTTACGATGACCGACGCCACCGGCCCCAGGCTGGTCTGGCTCTGGGCCCACTTCTTGTGCTCTTCCTGAACGCGCTGCCATTGCACGCTGTTCGCGAAGGCAGGATCGTTCGCCAGTTGGTTCACCCAAGCCATGCCGGGCTGCTTGGCCAGATCCGAGAGGCTGGCGTTCTGCCCCAATTGCGCCGTCACGCCGCCGCCGGCCTTGATGTTCAGGTTCAGCGTGTTGAACAGGTTGTACTGAGTGGTCTCGTCCGCACGGCCACTGCTCTTGGCCGATACCCAGGCGCCGTCGCCGTCGTTCTCACTGCGACTTGCGGCGCTGCTCGTCTTCTGGGTGAGCAGGTTGAGCTTGCCGCCGGCGTCGATGCCGATGCTTTCCGCATCGGCCTCGACGGCGCTCAGCGTCATGTCCCCACCGCTCTTGAGCTGGATCTCCTTGGCCGCGAGCGTGGTGCGTGCCAGGGTGGTTTGCTGGCTGTCGGCATCCAGGCTGGAATGGCTCAGGCCCTTGCGGATGGAATGCTTTGTTTCGGCCGAATTCTGGTTCTCACCGGCCGCAAGGACAAGTTGATCGCCTGCACTGAGACTGAGCCTCTCGCCCGCATTCAGCTTGGAAGCGATTGCCGTGAGGTTGTGCCCCGCGCCGATGCTCACATTGCCCGCGCCGCTGACGGTGGTGCCGGTTTCCTGGCTGCGCTCCTCGTTGCGCGAGTTCCGCGAACTCCAGCGGATGTCCTCGGTGCGTCCTGTCGTCACAGTGCCGAGGTTCATGTCGCGTCCGGCGACCAGGGTCGCATCGCCCGCGCTCTTGATTTCGGCCCCGACCAGATTCATGTCGCGCCCGGCCACGGCGGTCAGAGTGCCCCCTGGGTTCGTGACGTACAGGCCCGCGACACGGTCCAGGGTCACTGCGCTGAGGTTCACGCCGCTCGATGCATCCGAGCGCGGCAGCGCGCCCGCGTCGCTCCTCGAATCGCGGGTGGTCGTCACCACGTTGATGTCACGACCCGCCACTGCCGTCAGGCTCTTGCTGGCGTCGACCACCGCGCCAATGACGTTGATGTCGGTCCTGGCGGTCAGCGTCACATCCTCGCCCGTGATGCGGCCCGCGAGGTTGTTGATGTTGTCGCCCGAGAGCGAGACCGCATGCCGTCCGGCAATGGTGCCTCCCGAGTTCGTGAGGTCGCCCGTGAACTGCATGTTCACGCTGCGGCCCGACAGCAGCGCGCCCGAGCCGTCGATGTCGCCTTCCTTCACATGCACGTAGACCTGCGGCACCAGCACGCGCTGGGTGCTGCCGTCCGGCAAGGTGACGGTCTGCTCGACCAGCCAGACGATGTCGCTGGTGAGCTGGGCCATCTGCGCGTCTGTCAGGGCAATCCCCGGTCGCAAGCCGTATTGCTTGGCGAACGTCGCCCCGGCGTTCATCAGCGCCGTGTACTGCGCTTCGTCGCTCTCGAAGCCATTCAGGTAGCGGAAACCGGTCAACTGTGCCACTTGCTCGCGGATCAACCGCTGCTCGTAGAACCCGTCGCCCAGGCGCTTCAGGGTGTTGTTGGGGTCCAGCCCGAGGTTATTCAGCAGGTAGTCGCTGGACAGCCAGTTGCGGTAATTGGCAAAGCGCGGGTCCGTCTCGATCAGGTAACGGCTGGACGATTCAGGATGCGTGGTGAACAGGCTGGCGGTCGGTACCGTGGCGTTGGGCACGGTAGTGCGCACGACGGTGGGTGCGGGTCCAACAGTACCTGCGGTTCCGCTCGGTCCTGCGGCCGAGGGAACCTGGATGATCGGATTGACACGCGCGCCGGCAGATACGTCGCCCGCGCCTTGGGCGCCGGTACCGGTCTGGCCTCGCGTCAGCGTACCGGTGCCGGTTCCACTGCCCGCGAACGCCACATTGCCTTGCTGGCGTGCCGCCGCGAGCGTGACGCTGTCGTTGGTCGTGAGGTTGTACGGCGCCAGTTGGTAGACCCGCTCGTCGCTCCCGAAATCGTGCTCGTTGATGTAGCTGTGGAGCGTGATGCCTTTCTGCACGGTGGGCGCATCCACCGTCAGGCCCACGTTCTGGATCGTGCCGCCGGTGACCGTCAGGGCGCCTCCGGCGAGGATCTGGCTCATGTCGTTGACGCCGCTGGCCACGTTGATGTTCATCGTGCCACCCGCGAGGATCTTGGCCGGCTTGGAGCTTTGGAGCACCGGGGTAGACGAGGTCACGGTGTAGTCGTACGCGTCATAAATCGACGACATGCGTGTGGGTTTGTAGTCGCTGGGATCTGTGAGCGACGTGTGCCCAGTCATGGTGTAGATGAACTTCAGTGTGGCTTCATCCAGCTTCTTGTGTGCCGCGCGATAGGCCTGCCACCGGTCGTACTCGGCCTGCGTGACCGGATGGTCGAAGGGCGTGAACACTTCGTGCGGAGGCTCGCTGTCGTCCCAGCTCGTGATGCCTGCCTGTCCCACAGTGACGTCGGGGTAGCGCCAGCCGACGAAGTCAGCGGGCACCTCCTCCGCCGGTGGTGTGACGCCGAAGGTCGCCCAGATCGGATCGGTGCGCGGGTACCAGGCGCCAGGGACGGTCACTCCGGTGCAGGTGCTGTCTTCCCCGACTGTGCACTCCTGGATCGTCCGGTCATGGCTGCTGGCCGGGCTTCGCATGTAGTACGCGCGGAACTTCTCAAGGGGGTACTCGGGCGACGGGATCAGCAGACGCATGTTGGCGTTGCTGCCGGGCCCTTGCGGATCGGTGGCCGGTACGGCGGCCCAGCCGTTCCAGCCGGTGTCGGGGAACTGCTGAAAGCCGCCGATGCTGAAGAGCACTTCGCTCGCCGCATAGCGCACGCTGCTGCCGGGGAGCGAATATTCGACGACGCGCTGGCTTGAGCCGGGCTCCAGGGTCCAGGTCACGCCGCCATTGGTGTTGTTCAGCACGCCCGTCTTGATGTCGACGTTACCGGTGGCCTCGATGGTCGCGGCGTGATTGTTCACGGCACCCGCCGAGCCAGTGGCATGGCCGAGAACATCGAGGTCGCCGCCGATGGCGAGATTGCCGCCGCTGAAGATGAGGGCGCCGTCGCGGTTGTTGACGGTGCCCGCGCCGATGTCCAGACGCACTCGCGCGGCGATGGTCGCGGCGCTCGTGCTGCCGTTGACGGTCTCTGCCAAATTGTTCAGCGTATCGACGCCGATCGAGATCTGGTCGCCATAGATGCGACCGGTGCCGATGTTGGTCAACGTGCCTGCATCGATGCGGGTCACGACACCGTCGATCACGCCCCGGTTGGTCACGGTGCCCGTGGCACTCAAATGGGTGCTGGATCCTTGGATGTCACCGGTGGCGGCGTTCTCGATGTTCGCGGCCGACAAGGACAGCGCGTTGCCGGCGGCGATGCGGCCGCTGTTGGCGATGTTGCCGTTGCTGGCGATGCGCAGGTCGTGGTTGGCGATGGTCTCGGTACCTGTGGCGAAGGCCACGTCCTGCGTCAAGGACAGACCCATGTCGCCCTGCGAGAGCAGCTTGCCGCTGCTGGTGAGCGAGGCTGCATCCACGGTGAGCGTCTTGCCGGCGAGCATGGTGCCGGCATTGGTCACGCTCAGGGTCTTGGCGCCGGCATTGGGATCGACGATGCTGACCGTGTCGCCTGCGGAAATCAGGCCGCCAGCGCCGTTGTCGATGAACCCCGTGCTGCTCAGGGTGGCGTTCACATCGGCGCGGATGGCGCCCGATGCGTTGCTGACGTTTGTCGCCGTGATCCCGACGTTCTTGCCTTCAATGCCCTGATCGGTGCCGGAGGTTGATGCGTTGTCGACCCGTGCGGCGCGCAGCGTGGTCGTGGCGCTCGAACGGATCAAGCCGCTCGCGTTCAGGACCATTCCTGTGTCGACCTGCAGATCGCCCACAGCCAGCGTCTGCCCGCTGCGGTTGTCGTAGGTGCCGCCGTGCGTGTTGATGACCAGCGTCGATTGGCCCAGCACCAGGCCGTGATTGCCATTGAGGAACTCGCCGGTGTTGGCTGTCAGCGCGTTCTTTGAGCCGATGAAGCCCGCGTTGTTGTCCAGGCGGCCGAAGGATCCTCCCGCAGCGCCCGTTGCAATGCGCAGGGTGTCAGCGCTGACGATACCGCCCTGGCCGTTGGCGTAGCCGGCCGCATGGGCGTTGATCAAGGCGCCGCCGTGCGTGTCGATGGTCATTGCGCCGCCGGATTGGATCAGTCCCGCGTCGTTGGTGAGCGCGCCAGAGTTCACCTCGACGGTGCTGCCTGCGGTCAGGGTTCCTCGCGTGTTGTCCAATGCTCCGTTGCGTGTGTCGACGACCAGGCTGCGGCCGCTCAGCTTGCCGTCGGTGTTCACCAGGTCGCTGTTGGCGAGGACGACCGCTCCCGCAGCCAGCAGACTGCCCGAGGTGTTGTCGGTCGTGCCACTGGTGGTGACGCGCAGATCGCCGGTTACGCCGGCCAGTGTCCCACGGGTGTTGTCGAGGCTGCCAGCCTCGACCTGCGTGGACCCGTTGGCGGCCAGCACACCGTCGACGTTCGTCAGCGACCCGGCCGCCACGATGCTCAACATGCCCGGTGTGGTGACCACCGCGTCGCTGGTGATCACATCACCTTGCGTCGCGACGATGGCGATGTTGGCAGCGCTGGTCTGTTTCCCGGAGATGTCGACGCTCGCGCCTTGCAACGCAGCATCGCCCGCCGCGAGGTTGGTGCCGTTGGCAACGAGGACACCGGTGGAGGTCACGCGCAGAGCGCCTTGTGCACCGGGTGCGCTGGCGAGATTGCCGTCGCTCTGGATGCCCGCGCCGAGCACGCCGGTGCTACCGCTCTGAACGCTTTCGGCCGTGAGGGTCGCATTGCGGCCTGCCGTGATGCTGCCGTCGTTGACCAGCGCACCGCCGACCGCGACATTGACATCGTTGGCACCGCGCAGCGTGCCGCCATTCGTGAGCGAACCCGCCTGAATGCCCAGATTGGTGGCCGCGTTGATGGAGCCCGTGCCGCCGTTGAGCACGCGACCTCTGATCGCCAGTTGCACGCCGGACTGCGCCGACTGGACGCTGCCTTGCGTGTTGTCCAGCGAGCCGGTGCTGAGCGTCAGGCCTTGGTTGGCAGCAAGAGTGCCGCCGGTGTTGTTCAATGCACCCGCCACGGTGGCCGATAGCGCACCCGTGCTCGAAATCGTCCCGCGTGTGTTGTCGGCCTGGCCGCCCACGGTCAGGGCGGCATCGGTGGCGCTGGTCAGCTTGCCGTCGACGTTGACCAAGTCGCCGGTCGTCGTGATGTTCAGGCTGCCCGCGTTGAGCGTACCGCCGCCGTTGTCGAAGCGCTCGACATTGGCGCTGAAGCCGTGGCTGACGTTGAGCGTGCCGCCGTGGTTGTCGAAGCTCGGCTGCTGGACCGCCATGCTGGCCACGCTCAAGGTGCCGCCGTTGTTGTTGATGTGGGCGCTTTGCAGGCTGATGGGGCCGCCCGCGTAGATCTTGCCGCCGTCGTTGCGCAGGGTGCCGGCCGCGGTGACGGTGCCGGGCGATGGCGGCACGTACGGCGCGGGCGCGACGGTGCCGCCGGCGCCGGTGTCCGTGCCTGCGGCCGGGGTGCCGGGGCTGGCAGTGCCGCCCGTTCCGGTTCCTGTGCCGCCTGTGCCGCCGCCGGTGCCGGGGGTGGACGGCGCTGGCGCCACGGGCTCCAGCCCGATGGCGCCGCCGCTGGTGTTGCTCAAGGCCGGCGCGCTCAGCCCGACGCCAGCGCTGCTGGTCTGGCGCAGGGTGCCGCCGCGGTTGTCGATGTCGCCCGCGGTGCTGGCCAGTTCCAGCCGCGCGCCTTCGAGCGTGCCGCCCGCGCCGTTCAGTGCATTGGCCAGGTCGCCCTGCGCCGTGACCTTGAGGTTGCCGCCGCTGCTGATGCGGCCGCTGTTGGCAAGCGCCGGGGCCGCGAGGTTCGCATCGGCGGTGGCCTGGATCGTGCCGATGTTCTCCAGGCGCCCGGCGCTGGTGACGACCAGTTGGCCCGCGCCCATCAGCGCGGTCGCGCCCGGCGCGGCCTGGATGGTGCCGGCATTGCGCACGCCCAGGCCGGCCTCGGTGCCGATGAGGGTGATCTTGCCGGCGTACATGCCGCCGAGCGCAGCCACGTCCAGGGCAAAGCTGGGAGCCGCTCCGGTGCCCGTGGTGGGCGTGACCTGGCCGTGGTCGGCGCTGACGGTGTTCGCCCCCGTCACCACCTTGAGTTCGCTGGCCCAGATGCCGGCGTTGGCCTGCACGGCGCGCGCGAGGATGGCGGCGTAGTCGGTCTTGCTCGCGTCGAGCCCCGCGCCGTCGATGGTGATGGTGCCGCCGCGCACGAGGAAGCTGTCCAGGCCGCCCACGGCATTGAACTGCGGCGTTCCGGTGGTCAGCGTGGCCCGGCTCGCATTGATGAAGCCGCCGCCGTCGACGCTGATGCCGGCGGGGTTGGCGATGATCACTTCGGCCCGGATGCCGCCGACTTCGATGTAGCCGCGCAGCTGGCTCGGGCTGCCGCCGTTCACCTCGTTGAGGATGATGCGCGCGGGGCCGGTGGCGAGAAACGGATTGCCCTGGACGATGCCGCCCAGCTGGGTCTGCACATTCGTGCGGCTGTTGTTCAGGATGGCGCCGTTGGGCGCCACGTTGAACTGGTTGAAGACGTTGCGCGAAACGCCGGCCGCGCTGGGCGTCTGGATGTTGACGAGCGGCACGCCGTTAGGCGCGACCAGCACCGTGGGGCGCAGGTTGGCCGGCACGTTGGGAGCGCCGACGATCTGGGCTTGAACCGGTGAGGCCCACAGCACGCCCGCGAGCGCCGCACCCGCGAGCATCGGCGCAAAGGCGGCTATGCCGGCGAGGGTCGCGCTTGCCACGGTGGTCGCCTTGGAGGAGCCCTTGCCTGTGCCCTTCGCCGTCTCCTGAACCACCATGCGCAGGCCGCGCCTAGCGTTGAAGACGATGCGGTGCAAATGGCGATTCATGTTCTGGTGCTCCCTCTACGACTGGTTTGCCGGGCATCGTTACTTTTGTGACAGGATGCTTCGGCGGGCCGATTATGGGAGGGGCCCGTTCTCGTCTGCGCGGTACTTATTCACGAATGCTGCGTACTTATCAATCACAGCCGCAGCAAGTAATTCATGCGCATTACTTTTGAGTGCCCGGCGTTGGATGAGTGCAACGGACCGAACTCGACGAGCGGCGCCAACGGCACTCGCATTCCTCTGGAGTCCTTGGGAAAAACACCCTCCACCGGCACAGCCGCTGATCGGCCGCCGGAGGCGCCACTCTTGGGAACCGACAATCACCAGCGCCTGCTCGCCCTGCGGCCGCACGGCCCGTACGAGCCGAGGCACGCTGCAATCGGCAGCCGTGAGCCAAGCCATTCCGGATGGATGGTTCGACGCGATCAAACGGCGTCCGTGCGTCCCGGGCGGTCCACCTGCCAAGATGCAGGCGTTCGCGCCGGCGCACCCCGCGGGCGACCAGACGGTGCGTGCCATGGCCAGGGCCATCGGCTGCAACCTGAAGGCGCTGCTGCGTGACTCCGACGGGCCGGCGCGGCCCATCGACAACGATCACACGACATCGGCCAGCCGCTGCCGCACCTCTGGCGGCCATCCGCTGCGACCGCGAGCGCCGACTCGCGCAAGGAATGGCCCGCGTCTGTTTGCTGCCCCTGACTTTTTCGGGGCAAAGCGCTCCTGTCCAGTGGCGCGTCGCGAAGATTGCCCCTCTTTATCCATGACTGCCGCCCTGAGAAGCTCATTTCGACGAACGCAACCCAGAACTCCAACCTGCCGCGTCTCAGTTGAAGGGGGACAGAGGTCGGCGGAATCCAACAGGGCGAGGATCGGAAAGCATCTGGGTCCCGCGGGAAGGCCCCGGAGCATCACGCGCTGCTCAGTTCATTCGGCGCAGGTGCGTGACAGGCGAATTCGAGTAACCGTCCGGATCTTCGATCCACCGCTGAAGCGCTGCACGCGGCCATCCGCAGGCGCGTCCTCCCAAGTGCACGGGAGGCGGAAACTTGCCGTCGGCGATCCGTCGGTACACGGTGGTACGACTCAGCGCGGTGATCCGGATCACGTCGGCCATGCGAAAGAACGCAGGGCCGGCCGCCGACTGAAAGTCAACATCGCCGCGGTTGGCGTGGGGTTCGATATGCATGACAAATCCTCGAAATGGAGTCCGACCTTCAAGGGCTTGCGTTTGAAGGTGTATGCCTTCTTGAAGAGCCCGAGCAGAACCAAACGCCGTGCATGGGGCGACGCCGCAGCGCCGGTCCATCACACGTCACCAGCAATCTCCTACCCCCATCCCGAAATGGCGTCTTCCGCAGGGATTTCGCGAGCGTGCAATCAAGCCAACAGGCGGTCAACTGACAGTTCTGACAGGCCTGTGGGAACGTCCGATGGGCTGCGCCCAAAGCCGATGGCAATGGCTTGGTGTCTCAATTGCTATGCCCTGCTCCAGGCGAGCCAAGCTGGCGCGGCGCCACCGGCATGTTCTGTTCTTCGTTCCGCCCGAAGGGCAAGTAATCGATCTCGTCGACCACGAGCAGCTGGGGTCGAGCACCACCCGGTTGAAGTATTCCTTCTGTCGGTTCTGTGCCTCGGCCGCTGTCAACTGCATCATCAGATCGGCCGCCGTATTGAAGCGTGCCTTGGGCCACGCCATGACGGGGCGCTGGCACAGCGCCAGCGCGATGTACGCCTTGCCCACGCCGCCGTGCCCGAGCATCACCACGCTCTCGACACGCTCGACGAAGGCCAGGTGGCCCCACACGATGATCTGCGCCTTGGGTGCACCGCGTCATCCGGCCAAGGTCGACGCCGCACGCGCGCCTCTTCTCCGCGCACTGGCGAGAGATGCCGCACGGCCACTCACCGGACATGCGGCTGAGGCGGACTGGCGGGCGCGTGCTCCGGCGCACGGCTCTTCTCGGCCTGTCTCCAGCGGTCGGCGATCCACTGCGCATCGGTCTGCACCGCGGGCATGCGCGCAGTGAAGCGATCCACTTGGTCAGCAAGATCTGCCTCGCCCCGTCTTCGGAGCGCATCCACTGTGGCGCGCCAATCCGCCACCACCTCCTGCCGCGTGCGCTGCATGGTCTCTTTGCCGGCATCCAGGATGCCTCGCTTTGTCTGTAAGGCCTGGAGCACGCTCTCCAGCTTGGCGCGCATGAAGGTCGAGGTCTTCGGCGGTCGATACTCGGTCCGGTCGCTGGGCGGCAGTTGGCCGAATGCCCGAAGCGCGCGGAGCCGGTGATGGATCGCATCCCTGTAGGGCTTGCGGGCCTGGCCTCGCAGTTGGCGCGGCGTGGCATTGGCCGCCACGCCCTGCTCACGCATCAGCGCGGCGAACTGCTCGCGCCACTGGCGCAGCGTGTCCTTTCGGATGTAGAGGCGCTTGCCAGGCTCGAACTCGTGTTCGCACTTGACCACCAGGTGCACATGCGGGTGCGGCTGGTCCGTGTGCAGCACCATGGCGTAGCGATATTGCAGCGCGAAGTTCTCGCGCGCAAAGACACGCGCCGCCGCCCGTACCTTGTCCGGCGGCGTGCCGGCGGGCATGGACAGGACGATGTTGTGCACCAGCTTCGCACGCGTGTCTCTCTGCCCCTGAGCAGGCTTAGGCTTGTACTGGCTTCTGCAAAGCGCCAGCTGCCAGTCGGCCGTGATCTCCTTGGCTGCACCCCGGCCCTGCGGCGCCAGTCCCTCGTCGGTTTCCAGCTGCAGCTTGCCGTGCCGGCCGATGTAGCGCAGATGGGCCTCGACGCCGCCGACGTCCCGTGCGCCGCCGGAGACCTTCACCATCACCTCGGGCGTGCGCCCCACCGTGCGCTGGATCTGTGCAATCTGGTCGGCGCCGAAGCGCAGCGCGCCACCCGGTCCACGCCGACCGTAGCTCACGATGTCCAGCGCCATGTCGCGCGGCGCATCGGCCGCGGCGCGGCCGCTTCGGCCGATGCGCGCCGTCTGTTCAGGCACGGGCACTCCCAGCGCCGGTCTCCCAGCTGACCAGGTTGCGGCGCACGAGGGCGGCCGCGGCTTCGCGTGCCTGCTCGACTTCCTGCCGGACCCGCGCGATCGCTTCGCCGAGGTCCGGTGCCACCGGCTCCGGCAGCGTGTTCGGCATGCCGAACATTCGAAGCTGCCGCCCCAGCGCGGCCAGTCGGGCGACGGTCGCTTTGATCTGGTCCAGTTCGTTCGGCGGCAGCACGGCCGCGTCACGCACATGGTTGTGGATCAGCAGGGCGAGGTAGCTGGCTGTCTTCATCCCACGGACACGGGCTCGCTCTGCCGCCAGCGCGCGATCGCCTTGGCGAAGCCGCAGCGTGATGCGATCCGCCAGGCCAACGCTGTTTTCCGTCTCGCGTAGGGAGCGCTGACCACCCGAGCCCAGCGAGATGTCGCCGTTGGTTTTGAGGACCTCGTCGACCATCTTCGCGAGCAGAGTCGACGCACTGAGGTGATGACGCGCCGCCAGCGCGGCGAAGCGCGCCCTGGTATCGGGCGGCACCCGGGTTCCGATCACGCGGCTGGGTCGAGAGGACTGGGTCATTGCAACGCCATGGCTGTTAACAATGTCTGACGGCAGTCTATCCTGCCCTCATAGCCGCACAAGGACCTTGCCCTCGGAATTCCAGTGTCGAACTCCCCTCGCTGTTTCGCCGCTCCCGGAGCGTTGCGGTCGATCGGCAGTTCGAAGACCACCATCGATGTTCGGCATGCCGAACATTCCGGAGGTAGACGGAACGATCCCGCCCTCGTAGCCCCACAAAGACGTTGCCCTCGAAGTTTCGACATCGTCCTGCGACCGCCGCGTCCAGGCTGCCGAAATCGAAAATTCATTCCGCTCGCAGAGCGGGCCCGTCCGGCCGCCGCATAAATTTCCTCACGGCTCCATCAAGCAGAAGACCTTCGCTGTTGCTACCGTTCGAGACTTTCTCGGTGTTCGGCATGCCGAACACCGAGAGAAAGCTAAGGACGGAGAGGTGAATTCGGCACGTAGCGAATTCGCAGGGGAACCATCGAATGGGCATCGGCGTCGCCCCGCAGCGCGGCAGGGCCGCCAAGAACAACCTACTCTCGCAGCGTGAACACCACTGACAGGTAAGAGACCGGCTGGGTCTGAATGGCCTCGATCCCATGGAGTGCGGTCGCATCGAACAGCAGCGAATCCCCTGCCCTCACCTCCGCAGTCCTGCCGCCGTAACGGTAGCTGACCTCCCCGGACAAGAAGTACAGGAACTTGAGGCCCGGGTGCTGAAAGGTCACGTAGGGATCGGCACCGGGCAGCAGCGTGACCAGATAGGGCTCGACGAACAGATTGCCCGACAGCAGGTGGCCCAGCAGCTCGTAGCGGTAGTCCGCCACGGCGCCGATCCGATCGACCAAGACACCATGTCCTGCACGCACATGGCAAAAGTCAGTGCGCCGCGCCTGATCACTGAAGAAGCGTGAGGTCGGCACATGCAGGCCCTGCGCGAGGCGCTCCAAGGTCTCGACCGAAGGCGAGACCAGACCGCGCTCGATGCGCGAGAGCATCGAGGCAGAAATCCCCGAGGTCTTGGCCAGTTCGCCGCCAGACACCTCGGCTGCCATGCGCAGCGCCCTCACCTGCGTCCCAATGCGTACCGCGGACAGGCTGCGCACGACATGCGCCGGCTGCCGCGGCCGGACACGCGTCACCGAGACCGGCAGCCGCAGAGGTCGGGTCGTTGGCAGAGGTGAAGCGACTTGTCGACGCGTCATTGGATTCGTTGGCAGCGGTAAGAGCTTTGAATCTCGGCAACAGAGGCAACCCGCAGGAGGAGCGGTCCATTGCGAAATTAGAAACGCAGATGTCCAACTCATTATGTACCATACAAGCGGGTGCATAAAGAAGTCCATGCAGCGAGATTCGTTGCATGCGATCGACGCAGGATCCCGCACTACTGAAAGCCTTTGCGGCCGAGCTGAAGGCTCGGCGGGCAGTGCGCGGGTTCAATCAGGAAGAGCTCGGTTTTGCGTCGGGCCTCAATCGCACATTCATTGCCAAATTGGAGACGGCCACTACCAGCCCTTCATTGACCAGTCTCATCTTCTTGTGCAATGGGCTCGAGGTAGAGCCGTCGGAACTCATGAGTTCCTTGATGAAGCGCTACAAGAAAGAGCTGCGGACCAAGTCGACGGCCGAATAGGAGATCTCGCCGATCATCCATGGCAATCGCTACTCCGATTGAAGCCATCTCTGTAGATGCCGCTGACCGGCTCCGAAGTCGGAGCGCGTCGGCGATCTGCCCCAAGGCCTGCTCAGGAGGCAAGCGCAAAAGGGACAAGACTTTTCAGCCGCTGCAGATCACCCGACCACCCGCCGGAACGACGCTCGATAGTCAATGGGCTCCAGATGAACCTGGTCTTCCAGGCTGCCCTTGAGGATGTAAAGCTTCGGCTCTTCGCGGAACTGAAACACACGATAGAGATGAAACGCCTCTTCGGCTTCTGCGGCGAAGTCCAACTCGTTGCGACTGATGATGAAGGAGGAGGCATGGCCACCGTTGGTGGTCTTGACTTCGATGAAGCGATGCTCGCCGGGCCGTTCATGCGAGAGGATGTCGTAGCCAATCCCGTCGCCGAGACGATCTGAAACCCAGTCCAACTGCTGGAACAGTTCCGGATGCCCCGCGTCTGCGAGCCGCCGCTGTTCGAACCCGATGACCCACTGTTCGCCGGCCCGGCCGAGATTTCGGTTCGCTTCGTCGCGCTGAGCCCAGTTCGTTTTGCGCGGGAACCTCACTTTAGGCCCTCGCTCGGCCACCTCCACCACGGTCTCAAGGTTCGGAGGTCCCACCAAGGAGGCGTGAAAAGCCTGTTGGCCTGGCGTCTTGACCTCCTCCATCGCATCGACAATCTGAGACATCAAGCCCGGTTGAGCCAAGACGAATTGCTGCACCGCCTGTCGCAGCAGGAGTTGCGCGTTGCTACGAGGCTTGTAGCCGCGGACAAAGGGCAGTTCGAGGTCGTGCAAGACGGCACTGATGTTCTGGTACTTCAGCTCAACCGAGCCCTTGCTGCGCCCGCGCAACTGTTGGCGAAGCTGCACATTGAACTCCGTCTCGGTGTAGCGCTGCTGCGCCGCTTCCAGCCGGAGCATCTCGAAATAGGAAGTGACCGTGGCCTGCACCTCGTCCGCGGTCCAGTCCTCGCCGATGCGCACGACCTCGAAGCCGAGGCGCTGCAGCTTGGGAACGACGGTGGCCTCACCGCCGGAAAAGTCCGCAGGTTTAAGCGGGCCCTCGTCAGGAAATTGATGGCCGAAAGCGGCCCCCACGATGGCTTTGGAATCGCACAACTGCCCGGTTTTCCCATCGCGAACCAGAAAATCGCGCGACTTTCCAAACCCGTACCGCGCCAGAAACGCCGTTCGACCGACGCGGGAAAACTCGTCCAGTGCGGCTTGAATGGCAGCGGGACTTTGGAGGCGCGAAAGTTCAACAGCCATCAGCGTTTGGGAAGAGCCGCCTCAGGCGACATCGTCAGCGATCCGGTCAGCCTGGCGTCCTGACGGCTTCGCCCAGCTGCGTAAGAACGGCTGCACGGCCGCCACCTTTTTCCAAGTACGTTCGGAATGTCTTCTTCTTGCTTTTGTCCTCGGTGCCAGCGCACCAAGCCTTGAACAATGCCATGACTCCTCCTCCGTTCTTTGTGAGTTCCGGTCAGACTAGCTGCCCATCGATCCGCTCCGCTTGACTTCTCGTCCGTCATCCCGCCGCCTGCGCAGGCAGTTCAATTTCGTATGCTTGGGCTATACGGGCTACCAATTCGGCGACGGCGACGTTGCCGAGCTGCAGCGTTTTCGGGTCGATGGACGTGTCCGCAGCAACGGCAACAAGGAACCGCGTCATGTCGGCGCTGATCTTTTCATCGACCGCGATGCGTGTGGCGGGCGCGAGCAGTTGTGAAAGGCGCAGAACATCGTTGAGGTGCTTGCGCACGTCCTTGGCGTCCACCTTGGCGCCCTGCTCTTTTCGCGCCGCGAGTTCCAGCCACGCGACGGCCTTGAGCGGGATCAGGCGGTCTTCACCGACCCAGGGCAGGCCATCGACTTCGCGGCGCCCAGCCATGATGAATGCGTAGTAGACCTCGTCTAGCAAGATGGCAGACAAGCTGGAGACGGCTTCGTCGAGTGGTATTGGTGTCAGCTGACTGCCATCAGCCGGTTGCAATCCGTCGGGGGCTCTCGCAAACAGCTCGACCATCGCCGGGTAGCGAGCATCAGCGGGCTTCTGGAACCGATAGAAGATTGGTTTTCCGGTGTCGCTGGCCTGACGGATTTCATAGCCGCCGTCCTCGACAAATTTCCAGAAGGCCTCGCCAAATGCCGGGGTCAGTGCCTCCACATGCAGGACGATGTCCAGGTCTTTGGTGGCTCGGAATTCCAGCCCGGCCTCCTCCATCGTCAAGGTCGCGGCCGTGCCGCCAATCAGGACGTACTGGTCGACGTATGCCGCAAACCGCTCCTGGAAAATGTCCAAGCCTCTCACCATGGAAGTTGTCCTTTCAGTTCATCCAGTGCGAGCTGGATTCGGTCGTCGGCGTTCTCCTGCAGGCTGAGCGTCAGCGAGAGCGGGTCCACCGTGTTGGCGTCTGGCACCAACGCCGGGCTGTAGCTCCACAGCTGCCATTCTTGGGCGCTCGCTTCAGGTTCAGGCAACTCGCGAACGCCGGCATCCGTCGCAGCCTTCCAGTCAGCGGCGGTCAACGCAAACACCGGCCGTTTCGGCTCGGTCAGCATGGAATAGCGCGCGAGCGCGCTCAGACCCGCGAGGCGGCTGGGCCGGTGTGCAACGATGCCATGGGCGGCCACCCAGACCGTACGCCTGACGGGCGTCCGCAGTGCGGGCTTCGCACGCTCCCAGACCTGCTCCGGCGGGAGTTCCATTCGCAGCCAGCGCGAGCGGCCGATTGTGTATGCCGTAGCCAGCCCGGCCGCAGTCAGTTCCTTGACCGCGCGTGACAGTGTCATGGGCGTGTAGCCCAAGGCGACTGCGACCTTGGAGGGCTGCCAATCGGATTGCCACGGCTGGCGCAGCAAGGCGGTGATCAGCATGGCTTGCGCGGAAGGGCTCAGCGCTTCCGTGGCCGGCGCGCGCTGCCGAAAATACTCGCGCAGGTCCAGACCTAGGTCCGGCAGATAGAGTTGGTTGCCCGGCACGATAAACGGGACTTTTTGCTCGATCAAGCGTCGACGGTCGTAGGAGGCCAGTGCATCGGTGACGTAGACCGCCGGCTGACCGGCCAGGGCCTGAACCTTGTCCAGCCAGGTCCGGACTTCGCTGAGGGACTGCTTGGCCTCCGCGCGCCCTATCGCCAGGACAATGGGCTGCCCCAGCAGTTCGAACTCGCTGAACTGGAAGGCATCGCGAAGGAAGTACGGCAGTTCGTTTGCACGCGCCCACGGCGTCACGGCTGGCGCTTCAATGCCCAGGACCTCATGGAGGTAGCGCAGAACGGCGGTCGCGAGGGTTGGCAAGGCTCATCCTGAATAACTTTAGTTCCGCACGATAACACACTCACTGTTATCGTGCAAACTTGCGTTATCATGGCGCTATTGACTGTTCCCGGCCCCATGCCGAGCCGTCCGAGAAACCAGACATAATCGGAACGAGGACTCGCTATTCCCTCGCACAATTCCTGGACCAGCGGTTGCGCGTGGCAAACGTGCGACATGACGACAGGCCTCAGATTTTGTCGGTATTTTTGTAGGTACCCAATGCCATCAGAACCGCCAGAAGCGAGCTCCCATGCGGTCTCTAGCCGAATATTCGATCCCCTCCGGGGCCATTTTGCTGCTCCTCTTCGCCCACCCGAGGCGAGGCAGCGTAGGAAATCCACCGTCAGCAAGAGGCGCCAAAACGACATGGCACCGTCGCCTTGCGGGTTCAGGCTCGGTTCCATGGCAACCAAACAAGAGCACCACAAGCAAGGCGACATCGGCCGCCGCCTGATGTGGATCCTGCTGGCCGTCATTGCGGTCATCGTCGTGGCGGTGCTTTTCTTCTACGGCATCACCGATCCATCGAAAGGACCGGGCAACGTTCCTGCAAGCGGCGCCGTGGCGCCGGCCCAGGAGAACGCCAGCCCGGCCAAATCCCGCTAAGGAGAAGGCTACTTTCGAGGGCCGGCTCCCCGCTACCCGCATGCCTAGGCCTATGCCGAACGTGGAATCGATAGGCAGCATCGACCGGCGTATCTTCCGAACCGGACCGGCACGCGGGATGATGCGCGCCCTTGTCACCCCCATCACCCTCAGGTCGGGAGACGTAACGTGGCGCATGCGCTTTTCAAGCAGATCCTCATGACGCGGCTGCCGACGCGGTTCTACAGTCCGTCTGAAATAGACCGGCTCAAGGATTTGCGGGATGCCGGATACATCAAGGTGGCGTTCTCGCCGCCGCAAGGCGCGGTGCCGCCCTCTGCGACGGTGCACGAGGTCACGAACCTGGGACGCGCTGCCGCGCGCTACTTCGGATCGGGCGACGGGCCGCACCCTGATCTGCCTTCGGTCGCCTTCGTACTTCCTTGCCGGCACGATCCGGCCGGTTGATCGTCTGGCCCGGTTCAGGCCGCACCCGCCTGCGCCACCGCTTCCAGGAACTCGAATCCCATCGTCCGCGCGTGATAGTGCAATCCGCCATCCTGCACGATCAGGAAGCGTGCGCCCTTCATGCCTGCGTTGTGATGCGAATGTGGCGCGCCCGGCGGCGTGACAAGGGTCGCCCATCGCTCCCATTGGCAATGCACCCCGCCGACCATCGAATGGCATGCCTCGCCCCGCACCACCAGCGTGACGGCCGCGGAATTGTGGCGGTGCGATCGCTGGTGCGCCTGCGGCTCCAGGGTGTTGAAGCTCAATGTCAGCGTGGGCGTCAGGTTGCGTGCGGCCTCCTGCCGGTCGGACGAAAAAATCAGCGCACGGCCCGAGGTTGCATCGCTCGTGGCCATCGAGAAGATCAGCTCGAACTGCCGTTCGATCTCGTCGGCGGGATAGTGCACTGCATCGATAGGCGCGCTCGAAGCCGCAGGTGGCTGCGACCCGTCGAAGGCCAGCTGCGGCTCGTTGCCCACGGTCCACAGCAATGCGCCTGCGGGACCGGCGCTGAGCCGGTAGCCCTGTGCCGCGGGCAGCAGGAAGACGTCGCCCGCGCCGAATGCAAGACCTTCGGCCATGCCGCCAAGCTCTCCGCTGCCTGAAATCACGTACCAGACCGAGCCGGTGGCGTGCACATCGAGTGGCAGCGCCTCGCCGGGCGCAACGCGCATGTAGCGCGCGAGCATGAGCGGCGTGGTGGCCGCAAAACCGCAGCCCAGCGCATCGGACTGGTCGCAATCGAAAACGCCGAACGCATCTGCGCGCGGTGGCGCGAAGAGCCGTGCGGGCACTTCGGGCAGCTTCACGTTGAATGCATTGCCGGAGTTGAAGTAGCGTGCCCGGGCCTGCGCGGCGGTCGCTGGCACTGCGGGCCGCTGCGCCGGCAGATCCGCCATGTCGGTGATCGGCTCGTTCCTCTTCAAGCGCCCTCCCCGCAACCCGCAAACGGCAGCAGCACGCGCAGCAGCACATCGGCACCGGCCGCCACATGCGCCGGCTCGGCCCACTCGTGCTCCGCATGGCTCACGCCGCCGCGGCAGGGAATGAAGATCATCGCACTCGGGCACAGCGCCGCCATATGGCGCGCGTCGTGGCCCGCGGCGGAAAGAATGGGCGTGTGCGGCTCCCCAAGCTGTTGCGCCGCGGCTGCAATGACCGCCTGCAGCGCGGGATCGAAGGCATTGGATGGCGCATCGACCAGCCGAGTCGCCGTGGCCCTGCAAGGTGCGGCATGCATGCCGCAGAGCGCGACCAGTCGCTGGCCCAGCAGGTCGAGCACGTCGTTGTCGGGGTGGCGCAGATCGATGCGCAGCGTGACGCGCTCGGGCACCACCGAGGGCGCATTCGGTTCGACCTGGAGCCGCCCGATGGTGAACTTCACCGCCTCGTCATGGCCGCCGATCTCGCTGTAGCACGCCGCAGCGATGCGCGCGAAGGCGGCGAGCGCGTCGCGCCGGCCGGCCATGGCGAGCGTGCCCGCGTGGCCCCGCTCACCATCGATCACGACGTCGAATGTCTTCTTGCCCTGGATGCCGGTGACGACGCCGATCACCCGGCCCTCCGCCTCGAGCATGGGGCCCTGTTCGATGTGGGCTTCCACGTAGGCCTTCAACGAAAAGCCAAGCGGCCTGCGCCGCAGCGACGGGAACGCGGCATGCAAGGCATCGAGTGCCTCGGCCACCGAGACGCCATCGGCATCGCGCGCCGCGCGCACGGCCTCGAGGGTGCGGACGCCAGCGAAAGCTTCGGAGCCCATCATGCCGGGCGCGAAGCGCGAGCCCTCTTCGTTCATCCACGCCACGCAGACGATGTCCATCGGCGGACGGACGCCCTGCTCCGCGAGCACGGTCAGCACCTCGAGCGCCGCAAGCACGCCGTACACACCGTCGAAGCGGCCGCCGCCGGGCTGGCTGTCGAGATGGCTGCCCGCGAGGACGGGCGGCGCCTCTCGATCGAGGCCGGGCAGCGCGATGAAGAGATTGCCCGCTGCATCGGTCGCGGGTTCCAGCCCCGCCGCCCTGGCCCAGCCGATCATCAGGTGCCAGGACTCGACCTCTTCCGTGCTGAGCGCCTGCCGATCGACGCCGCCTCCGGCGGTGGCGCCGCAGCGTGCAAGCGCCATGAGCCGCTGCCAGAGGCGGTCGGCATTGACGCGGCACGCGGCCAGTGTGCGCTGCGACGTTGCCTGCGCCATCAGTCGGTCTTCATGATCTGGCTGGGCAGCGCGCGCGGATCGCGCGGCTTCCACTGGCCAGCCTCGACCTGCGCGAAGAACTCCGCGAGCAAGGCATTGAACGCGGCCGGCTCTTCCAGGTTGAGCGTGTGGCCGGTCTTCGGCATCACGGCCAGGCCGCAGGCCAGAATGGTCTTCTTGAGGAAGATGCCGGGCTGCAGGCAGTGATCGTCCTCGTCACCGACTACCACCAGCGAAGGTGCGCTCATCACGCGCAGTTCGGCCTCCAGGTCGTAGATCGACGGACGCCGCACCTGCACGCCGCGCATGGTGTTGGCCGCTCCGACCGCGTCGTGCTGGCCGAGCCAGGTCGCAAATTCCTGCCAGCCGCGCGGGTCCTTGTTCTGGAACTGCACGCGGCTCGCACCCAGCGAATAGGTGCGCGCGAAGCGTTCTGCACCTTGGACTTCGAACTGCTTCGCCACTTCCAGCGAGACGCCGCGGAAATATTCTTCGTGTTCCTTCTCGGCGCCGTAGCCCGCGCCGGCAATCACCAGCGAAGCCGCTCGCCCGCTGTGGCGCAGGCCGAAGTGCAGCGTCGCGAAGCCGCCCATCGAAAGGCCGACGATATGCGCGCGCGGCAGTTGCAGCGCATCCATGACGGCGGCGATGTCGTCCGCGGCAATGGCCTGCGAGTAGCGCTCCGTGTCCTTCGGCACCTCCGAGGGCGGATAGCCGCGCGCGCCGAAGGTCACGCACTGATGGCGGCGCGCAAAGTAGCGCATCTGCGGCTCCCAGCTGCGATGGTCGCCGCCGAACTCGTGCACGAACACAATGGGCGTGCCGGTGCCGGCGGTTTCGTAGTACAGGCGGATGCCGTCCGCGGTGGTGGCGAAGCTCATGGCGTTCCTCAGAAAAGCGCCGCGGTGGCGGGCAGGCTGCGCGCACGCTCCACGGCTTGCGGCAGCACGTCGCACAGGGCCTGCGCCCAGGCCTTGGGCACGGTGGTCGATATCTTCACGAAACGATGGCCGAAGCGCGGCGTGTGGTACGTGCCCTGCCGCACCATGATGTCGTGCTCGCCCAGCGCGGTCACCAGCGCCTCGGGCGTCACGCCTGCGCCGCTGCACTCGACCACGATGAAGTTGGCCTGCGACGGGAACACCGGCACCTCGAAGCCGGGCAGTTCTGCGAAGGCCTCGACGATCATTCGCTGGTTCTCGCGCTGCTGCGCAATGACCTCGGCCATCCACTCGTCCTTCACGGCAAGGCCCGCAATGGCCGCGCGCTGCGCGAGCACGCTGGCGCCCAGCGGCGCCTGCGAGTGCGGCAGGATGCGTGCGAGCAATTCAGGCGACGCGACGAGCGCGCCCAGCCGCAGCCCGGCCAGGCCCAGCCACTTCGAGAAGCTAACGATCGTCACAGTGCCTTCGGGATAGAAGCGCGAAGCCAGCGTGTGGCTGTCGGCGAAGTCGCGGTAGGTGCAGTCGTGGATCAGCACGGCGCCGACTTCTCGTGCACGCATTGCGAAGGCACGGATCTCGTCTTCGCTGTAGGTGGTGCCGAGCGGGTTGTTCGGGTCCACCAGGTAGATGACCGCGGTGTTCTCGTCGGTCGATGCGGCGAGTGCGTCGGCCGAGAGCTTGAAGCCGTATTCGGGCCCGTAGATCGGAATCTCGGTGACCACCGAGCCGGCCTTGGCCGCAAACTGCAGCGGCCATTTCCAGCCGGGATCGGTGGTGACAAAGCCCTTGCCTTCCTTGCAAAAGGCACGGCAGGCCAGCGCCAGCGCAGACACCGCGCCGTCGGCCACCACCGCCGATTGATCGGGCACGCCCAGGTCGGCCACGATGGCCGCACGCAGCGCTTCCATGCCCAGCGGCGGCGCGTAGGCGTGAAAGCTCTCGTCGTCGATGGCGTCGTGCAGCGCCTTGCGCACGGCAGGATGCAGCGGAAAGTGGTTGGTGTTCTGGCCCAGCCACATCAGGTCCGGGTTGGTGAACAGGCGGTCGAAGTACTGGTTGCGGGTTTCAGCGTCGCTGGTCACGGAAGGCACGGCCGCCACGGGGTTCAGCGCCGCATTCATGCCGCAATCCTGCGGGCCTGCTCGGCCTCGATGACCTTCTTGCTGGTCTTGATGATCGAGCCGCGCGCCGCAATCCCGCCGTCGATGGTCACCACCGTGCCGGTGATGTAGCCCGCGCGCGGCGACGCCAGGAACACCATCAGTTCCGCGACCTCCTCGGGCGTGGCCGGGCGGCCGCCGGGGTAGTTGTCGAACAGCTCTTCCCAGCGGCCTTCGTCTCCGTGGGTGTCGAGCGCGCGGCGCTTCATGAGCTTGACCATGCGGTCGGTCGCCACCGGGCCGGGGTTCACGCCCACCACGCGGATGCCGTCGTCCAGGCTCACGCCGCCGAGCGCGCGCGTGAAGGCCATGACGGCGGCATTGCCGGTGGAGCCGGCGATATAGTTGGCGTCCCAGTTTTCGCCGGAGTTGCCGATGTCGTTGACGATGACGCCGCCGCCCGCGGCCTTCATGCGTGCGTAGTAGATCTGGCTCAATTCCATGTAGCCCAGCACCTTGAGCTGGAAGCCGCGCCGCACGGCCGCGAAGTCGAGCGACTCGATCGGGCCCGAGGGAATGTCGCCCGCATTGTTCACGAGGATGTCGACGTGGCCCGCCGCCTCGGCAAGCAGGTTCATGGCACCGGCCGCCGCCAGGTCCATCGGATGGACCTTCACGTTGATCGGATGGATCTTCTCGATCTCTTCCTTCGCGGCCGCGAGCGCAACGCCGTCGCGCGCCGCCAGGTGCAGGTGGCAGCCTTCGGCGGCGAATGCGTGCGCGGCTGCAAGGCCAATGCCCTTGGAGGCGCCGGTGATGAGGACGGTCTTGCCTTCGAGTTCGAGTTTCATGGATTCGGGTCCTGGGATGCGATCAGGGAAATAGGTTGGAGAGGTGAGTCAGCTTGCGCCGGCGTCCTGTTCGGACAGCGCCGCGATCAGGTCGACGATGTCGTCCTCGAGCAGGCTCACGTGATCGATGGCGGCGTTGAATGCAGCTTTCGGATCGTTGCGGCGGATCGCGTCGAGGATGGCGCCGTGCTCGCCGATGGTGGCCGTCATCCGGCCGGGCTGGAAGGTCACGTAGCGCCGGTAGACGCGCACGCGCTTTCGGAGTGCGCGCGTCTGCTCGGCCAGGTAGTGGGTGTTGGAAGCCTCGTACAGCGCGTCGTGGAAATCCTGGTTCACGTCGTAGAAGCGCGAGTGGTCGCCCGAAGCAAGAATGCTCGTGAGCTCGTCGTGCAGCGCGCCCATGCGCGCCTTCTGCACCTCGGTGGCGCGACGCGCCGCGAACTTGGCGCACAGGCCTTCCATCACCGCCATCATCTGGAACATCTCGATCAGCATCGGCAGCGAGATGCGCGCCACGCACACGCCGCCCTGGCGGCTGCGCAGGTCCACCAGGCCGGTGGCTGCCAGCGCCTTGAGCGCCTCGCGCACCGGCGTGCGCGACACCTTGAAGCGCTCCGACAGCTCGGCCTCGTCGAGCCGCGTGCCGGGCTTGAGTACGCCGCTCACGATCAGGTCTTCGAGCGTGTCCTTGAGCTCGTCGGACAGCGTGGCGCCGCCCTTCACGCGCTGCCGGTCGCGGCCGCGCAGCGCCGCGGGCTGGGCGGTATCGGATTCGTCGGGTTCCATGCTGCTCATGTCTTCTTTCTTGTGGTTGTCGTTGTCGGGAGATGCCGCCGGACCGCCTGCCATCGCCGGCTTCTTCAGAAGGGACGGTCGCCGGCCACGGTGGTGCGGTGCATCACGCGGCGGTAGGCCGTGTCGTCATAGGGGGTGGCGCGGTGCATGGTGCAGCGGTTGTCCCAGATCAGCAGATCGCCGGCGAGCCACTTGTGGCGATAGCTGAACTCGGGCGAAATGGCGTGGGCATTGAGCTCGGCCAGCAGCGCGGCGCTTTCCTCCGGCGGCAAGCCGTCGATCTGCTTGACGACGTCCTCGCCCACGTAGAGCGACAGGCGGCCCGTCTCGGGATGCGTGCGCACCAGCGGATGCACCACGTCGGGCGTGGCGGCGAGCTGCTCGGGCGTGAGCGGGTTGCGGTCTGCAAAGGCCTTGCCGTAATAGTTGGCGTAGCTGTGGGTGGCCGTGAGGTGGCGGATGCGGGCCTTCGTGCCGTTGTCGAGCGCGTCGTAGGCGGCATGCATCGAGGCGAAGAAGGTGTCGCCCTCCACGGGCGGCACTTCGAGCGCGTAGAGCAGCGCGCCCATCGAGGGCTCGGCCTTGTACGAGAGGTCGGAATGCCAGTTCCAGCCCTCCTTGTGGTTGCCGATGGGCTTGCCGTTCTCCGACACGTTGGACAGCACGTACACCTCGGGATGCTCCTTCTTCAGGAACTGGGTGAGCACATGGCCCAGCAACGGACCGAAGCGGCGCGAGAACGCGACGTGCTGCGCCTCGTTGATGCGCTGGCCGCGGAACAGCAGCAGCGAGCGCTGGTTGAGCGTGTCGCGCAGTACCGCGAAGTCGCTGTCGCTCACCGGCTCGCGCAGGTCGATGCCCTTCACTTCGGTGCCGATGAATGAGGTGAGATTCTCAAGTTGCATGGGAGGAAACGTGTCTGCGGGATTGAAGAAAAAATGAAGCAAGCCTCAGAGCCTGTAGTCGGGCTGGGTGCGGTCCAGCATGCGCAGGAACGCAGGCCATTCGCGCATGCCGGGCGGCAGGATGTCGCCGGCAAATTCGGTGAACTGGCGCGCGGCCAGCGCGCTCACTTCGGGCTGCGGATATACCAGCGCCTCGCCCGGCGCGAGTCCACCCTGGGCCAGCAGCTGCACCTTGGCCGCCTTCTCGAAGTAGTACATGAGGATGAAGGCCTCGGGGATCGTGCGGCCCACCGTCAGGATGCCGTGGTTGCGCAGCACCAGCGTGCTGTGCGGGCCCAGGTCGCGCACCAGCCGCTCGCGCTCTCCGGTCTCCAGCGCCACGCCTTCGTAGTCGTGGAAAGCCGTGTGACCCTGGTAGCGCATCGCGAACTGGCTCAGCGGTGCCAGGCCGTTGGGCATCGCCGCGATCGCGGTGCCGGCATCGGAGTGGGTGTGCAGCACGCACAGCGCGTCGGGCCGCCCTGCATGGATGGCGCTGTGGATCACGAAGCCGGCCTGGTTGACCTCTGCATCGGTATCGTCCACCTTGTTGCCGTCGAGATCGATCTTCACCAGCGACGAAGCGGTCACCTCCGAGAACAGCAGTCCGTAGGGATTGATGAGGAAGTGGTGGGCCGGCCCCGGCACGCGCGCCGAGATGTGGTTGTAGATGAGGTCGTCCATGCCGAAGTGCGCCACCAGCCGGTAGCACGCTGCGAGCTGTACGCGCAGTGCGGCTTCGCTCGCCGGATAGGCCGCGGGATTTGTCTTCGTCGTCATCATCACTGCCACCACACCAGTTTCTGATCGATCCAGACGAGCGCGCCGTAGAAGACCATGCTCGCCACCGAAGCGACCAGCACCGCCGACCACACGCTCAGCAGGTCGACCTGCTGGGTCGATTCATAGATCATTCGCCCGAGCCCCGCATAGGCACCGAGCATCTCGCCGACGATGGCCACGATCATGCTGCGCGGCACGCCGATGCGCAGCGCCGTGACTACCGACGGCATCGCCACCGGCAGGCGCAGCCGCCACACGATCTTGAGCGGCCCCGCGCCAAAACTGCGCATCAGGTTCACGGCGGCCAGGTCGGCCTGCTTGAGTCCGTGCAGCGCGTTGACCAGCATCGTGAAGCCAACCGCCAGCGCCACCAGTGCGATCTTCGATGCGGCGCCAAGGCCGAACCAGATCAGGAACAGCGGCGCATAAGCCACCGTCGGCACCGCGTTCACGGCCACGGCCAGCGGCATCGCGACGCGCTCGAGCGGCGGCGCGAGCAGCAGCACCACCGCCACCAGCAGGCCGAGCACGCTTCCCAGCGCATAGCCGCCAAGCGCCTCGCCGAGCGTGGCCAGCAACGCCGCCATGAGACGGCCGGTGTCGGTGAAGGCATGCTGCACGATCGCGCCCAGGCCCGGCAGCACGAAGGGCGGAATCCGGAAGAGCAGGATCGCGCCTTCCCACACCGCGAGCAGCACGATGACGCTCAGCATCACCGGCACCACGGGCGATGCGCTCAGCTTTCGCTTCGCCACCATACGAGCCTCCTTTCCACGAAGGTGAGCAGCCCGTAGAGCAGCGCACCCATCAGCCCGCAGGCAAACATCACGACCCACAGGCGCAGCACCAGGTCGGCGTTCATCGCCTCCATCAGCATCACGCCCAGGCCCACGGTCTCGCCGAACCATTCACCCACCACCGAGCCGATCAGGCTCAGGCCGATGGCCACGCGCAGGCCCACCATGATCTGCGGCAGCGCCGAGGGCACGGCCAGCTTGAAGAACATCACGAGGCGGCCGGCGCCGAAACTCTTCATCAGCGCGATGCGCTGCGGGTCGCACGACTTGAGGCCGCGCAAGGTGTTCACCGTCACCGGGAAGAAGGTGAGGAAGAACGCGGTCATCACCTTCGCGAGCAGCGAGTTGCCGAACCAGATGACGATCAGCGCGCCGAAGGCCACCACCGGCACGGTCTGCGACACCACGAACAGCGGGAACACCGAGCGCTCCATCCAGCGCGAGTAGGTGAACACGGTGCCGCAGAGGCAGCCGAACACCGCGCCCATCGCGAAGCCCAGCACGGTTTCGAGCAGCGTGCGGCCGAAGCCGCGCAAGAGCTGCGGCCACACCGACCACGCATCCTGCGCAATCGCACTCAGCGCCGGCAGGTAGCGAGGCGACGGCGCGAAGGCATGCACCGCGATCTCCCACACGATGGCGAGCCCGACGAAGGCCAGCACGGGCGAGCGCAGCATGCGTTGCATCGGCGAGCTCACGAGGCGCGCTCCTCCTGGGCGAAGGTCTTGCGGCTTTCCTCCTCGATCTCCGCGAGCAGGCGCTGCTTGAGCCCGATGAACTCCGGCGACAGCACGATCGACGGATCGCGCGGGCGCGGCAGGTCGACCACCGTCTCGCTCTTCACCGTGCCGGGCCGCGCCGTCATCACCAGCACCCTGTCGCCGAGCACGATGGCTTCGTCGATGTCGTGCGTGATGAAGAGCACCGTGCGGCGATGCCGCGCCCAGATCTCGAGCAGCCAGTGCTGCATGCGGCTGCGCGTGAGCGCATCGAGCGCGCCGAAGGGTTCGTCGAGCAGCAGCAGGTCGCGCTCGAACAGGAAGGTGCGCATCAGCGCCACGCGCTGGCGCATGCCGCCCGACAGCTGATGCGGATAGTGGTCGGCAAAGCCGGTGAGGCCGAACTCCGGCAGCATGGCGCGCGCACGCTCGCGCGCCTCCTTGCGCGGCACGCCCTCCACTTCGAGCGCGAGGATGGCGTTGTCCAGCACGGTGCGCCACGGAAACAGCAGGTCGCGCTGCGGCATGAACGACACCTTGCCCAGCAGCTGGCCGTCGCGCTGCGGCGTGCCGCCGAACAGCAGCGAGCCGTCGTCGTCGGGCGGCAGCAGCCCCGCAATCATGTTGAAGAGCGTCGACTTGCCGCAACCCGAAGGGCCTACGAGCGTGACGAACTCGCTCTTTGCGATCCGCAGGTCGACGCCGGACACCGCCACCGTCTGCGCCTGGCCGCCGCCGAAGCGCTTCCACACGTTGACGAGCTCGAGCATCGGCGGTGCGGCCGTGCCGGCAGCGGCGGGCGGCATCACTTCGTGAGGCATGAACTTCATGATCGCGCGGCGGCTCAGAACTTCTTGTCGGTGGCCGGCACCTGCGTCCAGAAGCTCGGGTCGTAGGCCTTCGACAGGTCGGCCGGCGCCTTCAGCGCCTTGTAGCCCACCAGCTGGGTCTGCATCTTCTCGACCGTCGGCAGGTCAATGGCGAGGATGCCGTCTGTCGTGCCCTTGCCGGCCTTCACGAGCTTCTCGAACTCGTCGAGCATCGCCTCCTGGTGCGCGCGGTTCAGGCTGGGCGATGCGGCCATGACGATGTCGATGGCTTCCTTCTTGTTCTGCAGTGCGTACTTCCAGCCCTTGATGGTCGCGTTCATGAAGGCCTGCACCTGCTGTGGCTTCTCGTTGCGGTACTTCTCGGACACGAGCACCGTGTCCTGCTGCACGATCACGCCGTAGTCATCGGGCTTGATGAGCGTGAGCTTGTCGCCCAGGCCCTGCGCCTTGAGCACGTTGAGTTCGTTGTAGTAGGTGGCGGCGGCGACGTCGAACTGCTTCTCGACGAAGGGCGCCATCGAGCCCGACTGCGGCACGATGGTCAGGTCGCCCTGCTTCATGCCAGCCGAAGCAAGCATCGAATAGAGCGTGTACTGCGTGCCGGTGAACCACGTGGCCACCTTCTTGCCCGCGAAGTCCTTCACTTGGGTGATGCCCGAATCCTTGTAGGCGACATAGGTGAAGGGCGTGGTCTGCACCGTGACGCCGATGCACACCAGCGGCAGGCCCTTCTCGCGCGCCAGCAGCACCGTCTCCGTGCCGCCGGCGAGGCCGAAGGTGTCGTTGCCCGAGGCGACGAGGGTCTCGACGTTGAGGTTGGGCCCACCCGGATTGATCGTCAGGTCGAGGCCGCCCTGGTCGTAGAAGCCCTTGGCCTTGGCCACGTAGAAGCCGGCGAACTGCGCCTGTGCCAGCCATTTGAGGCGTAGCGACACCTTCTCCGCAGCGGATGCGGGCAGGCTCGCAAGAAGCGCCATCGACGCTGCGGCGAGAGTCAGGAAACGCAAGGACTTGGAAGACATGTGGAAGGCCTCGTGGATACAAAAAACTCTTTAAGCAGTATCCATGCCATGCTATTCCAGGCGGTTTTATGGCCCTCGGAGCGGCGAATTGGCCCGGAACATGCACTTCCGCATGGCCCCTGCCCCAATTTGAATCCTCCATGAACCGAATCCATGCGCTCACCGATCTCTCCGCCCGCGAAGCCGCCGAGCAGATGGCGCGGGGCGACCTCCGCACCGCGGACTATGTGGAAGCGCTGTTGCGGCGCAGTGCCGCAGCCGCCTCCCTCGGTGGCCTGCTGCACCAGGACGCAGAGCGCCTTCGCAGCGAAGCCACGGCCCTCGACACGGCGCCCCGGGCGGCCGCGGGCTCACGCCCTCTGCATGGCGTGCCGCTCGCGTTCAAGGACAACATCGACGTGGTCGGCTTTCCCACCACCGCCGGCAGCCCGTGGATGGCGGACCACCGTCCGCGCCGCGCGGCGGGCGTGACGCAGCGCCTGCTGGACGCGGGTGCGCTGGTGTTCGGCAAGACGAATCTGCACGAGTGGTCGCAAGGCGTCACCGGCCACAACCACGCTTTCGGCCCGTCGCGCAACCCCTTCGACCCCTCGCGCATTTCAGGCGGCTCCAGCGGTGGCAACGCCACATTGCTCGGCATGCGCGCCATTCCCGCGGCCATCGGCACGGACACGGGCGGCTCGGTCCGGGTGCCCGCCGCGCTGTGCGGCCTGGTCGGCTTCAGGCCCACCATCGGCCGTTGGCCTGGAGACGGACTGGTGCCCATTTCGCCCACCTTCGACACCGCAGGCGCCATGGCGCGCAACGTGGACGACTGCGTGCTGATCGACCATGCCGTCGCCAATGGCCCGCTCCGGCTGGCGCCGGCGCCCCTCGCTGGCGTGCGCCTGGGCGTGCCGCGGCGCTATTTCTGGGACGAGATCGATCCGCCGGTGGCCGCGCTGGCGCAGGAGGCGCTCGAGCGGCTGCGCGAGGCCGGCGCGGTGCTGGTGCCTTGCGAGCTGGGCGAAGCCGGCGCGCTGTTCCAGCAGGGCTCCATGTCGATCTCTCTCCATGAGATCCTGCCTGCGCTGCAGGCCTACTTCGCGCGCCACGAGCGCCCCTTCGATGCCCGCGCACTCGCCGATGCCGTCGCGAGCCCCGACGTCCGGCCGCTTTTCGAGCGCCTGTTCGGACCAGGCGCGATCCGCACGCCGGCCTACCGCCACGCGCTCGGCGTGCTGCGCCCGCGCATGCAGGAAGCGTATCGCCGCTGCTTCGCACAGAACGCCATCGCCGCGCTGGTGTTCCCGACCAGTCCGCTCTGTGCGGCGCGCATCGGCGAAGACGTGGAGGTCATGCTGTGCGGCCGGCCGGTATCGGCCTTCTCCGCCTACATCCGCAACACGGGTCCGGCCGGCATGGCGGGACTGCCCGCGCTGAGCCTGCCGATGGGCCTCTCGCGCGGCGGCCTGCCCGCGGGAATGGAACTGACGGGCCCGGCCGGATCGGACCATGCGCTGCTCGCGCTGGCGCTCGCCGTCGAAGCCGTTCTTCCGTCCGCGCCGGTGGCGCCCGCCATCGCCTGAAGGCTTACATCGCTTCGCGCGAGCGGCTGTCGCGGCATGCCACTGCCCTTTGCCATCGTTGCGGCATGCACACCATGGACACCCGACCTATCTTTCCTTCCTGGTGGCGCGTCGGCGCGCTCGCCTATACGGCCGCGGGCGTGGTGTGCGTTGTTTCGAGCGCAGCCTTTCCGGACAGCGAGATGGCCATGCTGGCGGCGATCGCGGGGGCCTTGCCGTGGTCGCTGGCCTTGCTGACGCTCGACCTGGCGCCGGGCGTGGCGCAGACCGCTTTGCTCCTGCTGGCCGGAAGCTGGGCCGTCAACGCGGGGCTCTTCTGGTGGCTGGCGCTGCGGCGCCCGGCGCATCGGCTGCCGGCGCAGGACGACTGACGAAGCATCGCCGAAGGCCATTCGATGCGATCATTTCGCCATTCGTTCATCGCGCCGATGCGCGCCCTCGCAAAGGTTTCCCATGCTTCCTGATACGCAAGTCAACAAACCGCTGATCGGAATTGCCGGCGGCCGGCAGTCGCTCGATACGCCGGCGCTGCTGCTCGATCTTGGCGCCATGACGCGCAACATCGAGCGCATGGCCGCCTTTGCCAAAGCGCGCGGCGTCGGCCTGCGGCCGCACGTGAAGACGCACAAGTCGGTGGAGATCGCGCGCTGCCAGGTGGCCGCCGGCGCCATCGGCGTGAGCTGCGTCACGCTGGGCGAGGCCGAGGTCATGGTCAAGGCCGGCATTCCGGACGTGCTGATCACCTCGCCGGCGGTCACTCCGAGCAAGATCGCGCGGGTGGTCAAGCTGGCCAGGCTGGCCGGCCCCGGCGGGATGATGGTGGTGGTAGACGACCCGCGCAATGCCGCCGACCTGGCCGCCGCCACGCTCGGCCTGCCGCATCCGCTTGAGGTGCTGGTCGACTACGGCGCCAGCTACAACCGCACGGGCGCGGCCAGCGAGGCGCAGGTGCTCGAACTCGCGCGCTGCATCACGGCCGAGCCGCGCCTGAAGCTGCGCGGATTGCAGGCCTATGCCGGCAATCTGCAGCACATCGCCGACCGCCAGCAGCGCAGCGCCGCCGCGGCCAGCCTGCGCGAAACCATCGCGCGCATCGTCGCGGAGGCCAGGCGCAGCGGCATTCACTTCGACATCGTCACGGGCGCGGGCACCGGCACGCACGATCTCGATGCAGAGCGCGACGCCTTCACCGAACTGCAGGCCGGCTCCTATGTGTTCATGGATGCGGAATATGCACAGGTGCTGCAGGGCAGCCCGGGGCAGCCTTCACCGTTCGAGGTGTCGCTGTTCGTGCAGACGGCGGTGGTGAGCACCAATGCGGCGGAATGGGTCACCGTGGACGGCGGCACCAAGTGCTTTGCGACCGACTGCGGCGTGCCGCTGGTCGCACGCGGTGCCGATCCGGCGAGCCGCTACGCCTTCTTCGGCGACGAGCACGGCAAGCTGTTTTGCGCCGGGCAGCGGCCCGCGCTCGGCGACCGGGTGGAGTTCATCACGCCGCATTGCGACCCGACCGTCAACCTGCACGATGCCTACCACGTGGTCGACGGCGACACGCTGGTCGCCATCTGGCCGGTGGACGCGCGCGGCAGGCACTGAAGGCCCGCATCGGGGCCTGCGGCCGGATCACCGCTTTCGTCAGGTGCGTGGCAGAGCTGCAAGAAAGGTCGATACGACGATGGCGGCCGCACGGTCCAGTTGGAGGACGTCGGCCACCTCGAAGGAGTGCGGCGCACTGCGTACGCTCCCGCCAGCCGGCTCGCGGATTTCCACAAGCACTTCCGCCGCCAATTCGCGGTCGCTGCGCGGCTGGCCGTCGGGAAGCATCACCCACTCGTCCACCTGGTCGAACGGAATGCTGCGGAAGACCGCGACGACGGGCAAGTACCTGTAGCGATCCTCGCCCACCAGCACGGGCAAGCTGAGGTTGCAGAAAAAAGTGGTCGACATGCAGAGCGCCGTCGCAATCAAAAGGATTAATTGTTAGGGAATGTGACCAAGACATCCACCTTTCCCGGCCCTTTTCCTTTGCGAGACGTGATCTACCTCACACAAAGTGAAGCTTTGTGGTGAAGATCGAACGCCCTACAAGGATACTTAATTCTTACATACCGCCAGCCGAGTGTGTCGGTTTGGCTGTTTTCTGCACCAAAAAGGCAAAAAAAGAGGCCGGAATCCGGCCTTTTGGGTTCTCCTTGGGGCGGCTCAGGCGGACGAGCTGAACCGCGGCGACCGCCGCTCGATGTTGGCCTGCACGGCCTCCGTCTGGTTCGCGCTTCCGATCAAGGCCTGCTGCTCCACCGATTCGGCGATCAGCAGCTCGGCCGCGCTGTGCGACAGCGCCGCATTGAGCAGGCGCTTGCCCGCCCGGATGGCGTCGGGGCTCTTGCCCGCGATGCCGTGCGCCATCTGAAGCGCCTCTGCCAGCGGATCGGCTGCCAGCCGCGTGGCAAAGCCGAGCTGCAGCGCTTCCTCGCCCGAGAAGATGCGGCCCGTGAAGGTGAGTTCGCGCACCACGTCGCTGCGGGCGAGTTCGCGCATCAGCACCATGCCGCCCATGTCGGGCACCAGGCCCCACTTGATTTCCATCACCGACAGCTTGGTGTCGGGCGCCACGATGCGGATGTCGGCCCCCAGCGCTACCTGGAAGCCGCCACCGAAAGCCACGCCATGCACCGCGGCAATGACGGGCACCGGCACCTCGCGCCAGGCCATCGCAACGTACTGGGCCGCATTCGAGATGCCGTGCGTGCGCGCGGACAGGTCGGTGCCGCCCGCGGCCACGCCCAGCACCGCGCTGGCGGCGCCCTGCCCCATGCGTTCGAAGGAAGCCATGTCCAGGCCCGCGCAAAAAGCCTTGCCCTGGCCCGAGATGACCACGGCGCGCACCGCGGCGTCGCCGCGCAGGGCCTCGCCCGCTTCGATCAGCGCGTCGAACATCGCGGGATCGAGCGCGTTCATCTTGTCCGCGCGTGCAAGCTGCAGTTCCACCACGCCGTCGGGGTGGCGGGTCCATTCGATTCGCTCGGCCATGGCAGTGTCTCCTTCGGTTCCTGCGGCAGTATCGCCCGGCACGGGCGCTCGGCGATGATGGCGCCTGTCGCCTACCCAACACCCCTGGACCCATGACCCTGGACCGCCGGCTCTTTCTGCAATCGGGTGCCGCCGCCGTGGTGGCGCTGCTCCATTCCCAGTGCGCCAGCGCACCCGCCGGCCCGGGCGGGCCTGTGCTCGGCTTCACCGCGGTGCCGGCGTCGCTGCGCGATGCGGTGGTGGTGCCACCGGAATACGAATGGCAGCTGCTCTATCCCTGGGGCACGCCCACCGGCATCGCCGGGCATCCCATGCCGGCCTTCGCGCCCGACGGCAGCAACAGCGCCGCAGACCAGGCGCTGCAGGCCGGCATGCATCACGACGGCATGCACTTCTTTCCGCTCGCGGCGCCGGACCGAGGCCTGCTCGTGATGAACCACGAATACACCGATGAGCAATTGCTCCACGCGGGCGCCGGCAAGGAATGGACCGCCGAGAAGGTGCGCAAGTCGCTGCATGCGATGGGCGTCTCGGTCATCGAGATCCGCCGCACGCGCGATGGCTGGCGCCAGGTGCGGCCCTCGCCCTATGCGCGGCGCGTGCACGGGCGGACGCCCATGCGCATCGCAGGGCCCGCCGCGGGCGCGGCACCGATGCGCACCGCCGCCAATCCGGCCGGCGACGAAGTGCTCGGAACCTTCGCCAACTGCGCGATGGGCGTCACGCCCTGGGGCACCTACCTGACCTGCGAGGAAAACTTCCATGGCTACTTCGGCGGCCCGAAGGAAGCGGCGAAGGACGCCACGCCCGCGCAGCGCCGCTACGGCACGGTGCCGGGCGCGCAATGGGTGGAGTACTGGCGCTTCGAGGAGCGCTTCGACATGAGCCGGCATCCGAACGAGCCCCACCGCTTCGGCTGGGTGGTGGAAATCGATCCCTTCGACCCCGCGGCCAAGCCGGTCAAGCGCACCGCGCTCGGGCGCAAGCGCCAGGAAAGCGCGACCTGCACGCTTGCCAGGGACGGGCGCGTCGTCGTCTACATGGGCGACGACGCGAGGTTCGAATACATCTACAAGTTCGTGAGCCACGGCAAGGTCTCGATGGCCGGCGACGGCTCCCGGGCCTCCGCCAACAGCCGCCTGCTCGACGAAGGCACGCTCTACGCCGCACGCTTCGATGCCAACGGCCGCGGCCAATGGCTCGAACTCGTGCATGGCCGCAACGGCCTCGACGCGAGCAGCGGCTTCGCCGACCAGGCCGAGGTGCTGATCCACGCCAGGCTGGCCGCCGACGCGGTGGGCGCCACCAAGATGGACCGCCCCGAATGGATCGCGGTGCATCCGCAGACCGGCGAGGTGTACGTCACGCTCACCAACAACAGCCAGCGCGGCGAGCCGGGCAAGCCCGCGCCCGACGCGGCCAACCCGCGTGCCGGCAATCTCTTCGGCGGCATCCTGCGCTGGCGCGAGGACGGCGGCGATGCCGGCAGCGCGGGCTTCGGCTGGGACCACTTCGCGCTGGCCGGCGACCCCGCGCAGGCGGGCAGCGGCGCGCACTATCCATCGGACGATGCCGACGTTTTCGGCAGCCCCGACGGCCTGCACTTCGACGGCGGCGGCCTGCTCTGGATCCAGACCGACATGAGCGGCCAGCTCATCGGCAAGCCGCCCTATGCCTCGCTCGGCAACAACCAGATGCTGTGCGCCGATCCGGCCACGGGGCGCATCAAGCGCTTCCTCACGGCGCCCAGCGGCAGCGAGGTCACGGGCTGCGTGGTGACGCCGGACCGGCGCACGCTGTTCGTCAACATCCAGCATCCGGGCGAATCGCGCGATGATGGCAGCGCGACACCCAACAGCGCATGGCCCGACGGCACCGCACCCGGCAGCGCGCGGCCGCGCTCGGCCACGCTTGCGATCCGCCGGCGCGACGGCGGTATCGTCGGGACCTGAAGCCGAAGAAGCACAAAAAAGGAGACCTTGCATGAGCATCCGCATCGTTCGCCTGGGCACGCCGCGCACGGCCGGTGAAGGCCTGCGCATCGGTACCGTGCGCCGCCCGCCGCGCGGCGTTCCGAAGACCGAGTTCGCATCACAGGACTGGTATGACGTGTGGTACCCGAACCTCGCGCCTTCCGCGGAGACCATGAAGCTGGGCCAGGAAGCGGAAACCCCCGCGCAATGGAACGCCTTCATGCGCAAGTACAAGTCCGAGATGGCCGAGGCCGATGCAAGCCGCAGCATCGACCTGCTGGCCGCCCTGTCGCACACCGCGGCGTTTTCGGTCGGCTGCTACTGCGAGGACGAGTCGCGCTGCCACCGCTCGCTGCTGCGCGGCCTGCTGGCCGAGCGCGGGGCGGACATCGCGAACTGATCCGTTCAGACCGGCGGCAGGGCCACGAAGGCCGGCAGCTTTTCCGCAGCGGCGGCAAAGGCTGCGAGCGACGGAAAGTCGGCCGGTGCGACGAATTCGGGAACCATCATCTGCGTGAAGCCCCATGCGACGGCGCTGGTCAGGCCGGCTTGCCCGATGGCGGTTTCGCCGGCCGGCGCCGGCAACTTCGCAACTTCGGCCTCGAGCCCGGCGTAGGCGGCAGCCAGTTGGCCCCGCACCCTGTCGACCCACGGCGCATGCTGCTTCTCGGGCGGGCGCAGCTTGCGCTCGTAGACGATCTGCACCGTCTTCTCGCAGGCCGCGAGCGCGAGCCCCAGCACCCGCAGCGCATGCAGCCGCTCTGCAGCGCCGGCCGGCATGAGGCTGCGGCCCGCGATGGTTTCCGCGTGGTCGATGATCAGCGTGGAATCCATCAGCAGCGTGCCGTCGTCGCACACCAGCGTCGGCGCCTTGACCACGGGATTGATCGCCCGGAACTGTTCGAAGGTGCTGAAGACCGAGATCGACCGGTGTTCGAAGGCAAGCCCCAGCAGGCGCAGCGAAATGGCCGCGCGGCGCACGTAGGGAGAGTCGAGCATGCCGATGAGTTGCATCTTGTTTTTTCCTGAGGGATGAAGCGCAACGATAACGCCTGTCAGCGCTGCGCCTTGTCCTTCTGGTTCTGCGCCTCGATGCGTTCGCGCGCGGCCTGCCAATCGTCGTCGCTCCACTGCCGCAGCTCGTAGAAGTTGCCGCCCGTGGCCAATGCGTTGCCGCCGTCCATCATGATGCTCTGGCCTGTGAGCCAGTCGCACTGGCCCGGCGCCATGAGGAAGGCCGCCAGGTTCTGCAGCTCGCTCATGCGGCCGGTGCGCGCCATCGGGTTGGTCTTCTTGCTGCGCGCGCCGGGCTCCTCGCCGGGATTGAGGCGCTTGCTCATGCCTTCGGTCGGAATCTCGCCCGGCCCGACGGCATTGAGGCGAATGCCATGGCGCGCCCACTCCACCGCGAGCGACTTGGTCATGACCTCGATGCCCGCCTTGCTCATGGCCGACGGCACCACGTAGGGGCTGCCGTTGTCGACCCAGGTCACGATGATGCTCATCACGCTGCGCATCGCATCGCCCTGCTTCCACTTGCCGGCCTTGGCCTCGGCCACCCAGCGCTTGCCCACGGCCTGCGTGACGTAGAAGCTGCCATGGAAGACGATGTTCGCAATGGCGTCGAAGGCGCGCGGCGAGAGGCTCTCTGTCGGCGCGACGAAGTTGCCGGCGGCATTGTTGACGAGCCCCGTGAGCCCGCCGCTCTGGAACAGGCTCTCGACCATGTCGTCGACGCTCTGCGCCACGCGGATGTCGACGCCGAAGGTGTCGATGCGGCGCCCCGGAAACTGCTGGCGCCACCCGGCCGCGGTTTCCTCGCAGACCGACTGGCGCCGGCCGCAGATGGCCACGTCGGCGCCCAGGTCCAGAAAACGCTCGGCCATGGCCCGGCCCAGGCCGGTGCCGCCACCGGTCACGAGAATGCGCTGGCCGCTCATGAGGGAAGGTTCGAACATGGTGGGTCTCCTTGGTCGTTGCGGCAGCGCCAAGGCAGGGAGCGCCGCCATCGCACATGCTACGCGCGCTGCCGGCGCCGCGGCTTGCGAAATCCGGCTCCCCGCGACGAGTCAGAATGGCAGCCGACCTGTTCCCTGGAAATCCGCCCATGCCAGCTTTCACAGCTTCCTCCTTCCAGCCGCTTGCCGGCGTGCGCGTGCTGAGCCTTGCGCTCAACCTTCCGGGCCCCGCGGCGCTGCTGCGCTGCCGGGCCATGGGCGCCGCCTGCGTGAAGTTCGAGCCACCCGCCGGCGACCCGATGGCGCACTACAACAAGCTTGCCTATGCCGCGCTGCACGAAGGCATCGCCGTCCGCACCGCCGACCTCAAGGCCGAGGCCGGACAGCAGCAGCTGCACGCCGAACTCGCGCAGACCGACGTGCTGCTGACCTCGTTCCGCCCTTCCGCCTTGGCCAAGCTCGGCCTCGACCGGGCCGCGCTGCAGGAGCGGCATCCGCGGCTGTCGCAAGTGGCGATCGTCGGTGCGCCCGGCGCACGCGCCGAGGAACCGGGCCACGACCTGACCTACCTCGCCGAAAGCGGCCTCGTCACCGGCACCGAGCTGCCACCCACGCTCTTTGCCGACATGGGCGGCGCGCTGCTCGCAAGCGAAGCCGTGCTGCAGGCCACCCTGCATGGGCGGTCCTCGGCCGGCGCGAACGGGCTGTACCTCGAGGTGGCGCTCAATGCCTCGGCCGACTGGCTGGCGCTGCCGCGCACCTGGGGCCTCACGCAGCCCACGGGCGCAGTGGGCGGCGCCCATGCGGGCTACCGCGTCTACCCCTGCGCCGACGGCCGCGTGGCGGTGGCGGCGCTGGAGCCGCACTTCGCGGCCCGCCTCTGCGAGGCCGCGGGCGTGTCGCCGCCCGACATGATGGCGCCGGCCACGCACACCGCGCTGGCCGCCTGGCTCGCGACGCGCACGCGCGCCGAGCTCGAAGCCATGGGCCGCGAGCGCGACGTGCCGCTGCTCACGCTGGCCGCCTGACGGGGCGGCCGGCCGGCGCGGCCCGCGTCCTCAGGACGCCGGCAGGCGCAGCTCGCCGAGCTTGCGGTCGAGCTTGATGAGCCAGATGCGGGTCGGCCGCTCCAGGTCGGAGCCGCGCGTGATGCGCGCGCCGGCGGCGCCCGCGGGGCAGCCGCTGAGCACGCCGCCGGCGTCGGCCGTGCAGTCCTCGACGCTGCCGGCCAGGGCCTTGCCGTCGGCATCGAGCAGCACCGTACCCAGGCCGAAGTCGTTGTCGTTCACCAGCGCCAGCGTCTGGTCGTCCACGATCGTCAGGCCCTCTGCCTTCTCGGCCAGCCAGCCCAGTGCGTTCAGGTCGAGCAGCTCGGTCTTGCGCATCGTCACCACGCTCGAATAGTCGGCGCTACCCGACGGCGCCTGCGTGATGCTGCTGATCTCCAATTCGTAGTCGAAGGCCTTGATGTCCGTCGCGTTGTCGGGCAGCTCCACCAGCATCAGCTTGTTGAACACCTTGCCGTCGCTCTTGCGCGCGCCCTGCTCGATCACGATGAAGCGGCCGTTGCCCAGGCTCACCACGTCGCCGAGCTTGGCGTTGCCGGTGCGGTCCTTGTCGTACTGGCTGCCGTCGATCGGGTAGGCATAGAGCTTCGAGGTCTCGGTGGCCGGATCGAAGGCGAGCCAGCGCGTGAACTTTGCGATGTGGCGTACGTCGGTGTTGCTGCCGCCCGGCGGCCTGGCCTTGATCGACTTGCCGCTGCCATCGCGCGGATCGATCGGGCTCTGCAGGAAGCCGTGCAGCACGCCACTCGCCGCATCGAGCGTCAGACCTTCCATGCCGCGGTTGGGCCGGCGCCGCGCCAGCACCAGCGGCAGGTCGGCGGCGCCGCTGCCGGGTGCGTATTTCTTCTCGACCACGCCGGTCGCCATGTTGATGCGTGCGATGAAGGGGCCGTACTCGTCGCTGGTCCACAGCACGTTGCGCGCCTTGTCGAGCACCAGCGTCTCGGGGTCGAGCCCGTTGGCGTCGAAGTTGGCCTTGGCGGCATCGAACACGTAGCGGTCGGTCAGCGGCGTCTCGCCGGTCGAGCCCACGCCCGATTGCGGCGGCAGGCCGCTGAGCTTCTTGCCGGCATCGAGCCTGAGCGGCAGGCTCGATGCGAGCACGGCGCCCGTCTTGCCGATGCGCACGATGCCGAAGCTCGGCGCGAACGACGGCGCGGGGAACACCTTGCTGATGCTGGTAGCGCCGTTGCCGCCGGGCACGGGCGCGGTCGGGCCGTCGCCGTTCGGGCCGCGGTCGGTGATGGCATAGAACTCGAGCGTGCCGTCATCGGCCTTGCCCTTGAATGCCAGGCCGGAGCCATAGGCCGGCAGGAAACCCAGCGGAAAGTCGGCCCTGGTCTTCTCGTTGTCGCCCTCGTAGGGCACGTTGAAGGCGGCATCGGCCTGCAACTGGTAGCGGGTGACGCCGAGCCCGATGGTGCCGAGCGCGTTGGTTTGCGTCGTGGCCTCGGTCACCGGTGCGGCAAGGCGCGAGGCCAGTGTGTTCTCGAAGTGTTCGCGCGCCAGCATGCGGCGGCCTGAATCGACCATGCGGGCATTGTAGGGAGCGGGCAGCCCTGCGAGCACCGCGTTGAGCGCGGTGTCGAAGCCCTCGGCAGCGGCGCTGAAATCGAGCGCACCGGCAGTCAGCGCGGCCTTCAGTGCCGGCACGAGGCGGATGCCGTTCGACGGATCGCGGTCGTCGTCGAAGCTCTGCAGCGCCAGCAGGCGATTGACGACCGCATCGGCCTTCACGTCGCTGCCACCCGCCAGGGTCAGCGGCGTGATCGCGTCACCGCAGGCGGCACTGCCGAGCGCCAGCGCGCCGACGCTGAAGACGACGGTTTCGCCGTCCTTGCAGCTGAATTCGCCATTGGCGTTGGTGCTGGCCGCGGCGCTGCCGCCCGCGATGTAGTCGAGGCCTTCGACGGCCGCGTCGAGGAAGGTGCCGGTCTTCGATTGCGCGGCCGGCGGATGGGTGGTGCCGCCACCGCCGGCCACGGGAAATGCCCACCCTCCTCCTCCACCGCCGCTGCCGCCACCGCAGGCGGCAACCAGCGCAGCGGCACCCGCGAGCGCCAGCCACCCGATCCTCGATCCTCTTGTTGTCTTGTTCATCACTTGTCCTTGTCATGCGCCTGCGCAACAGGCACAGGCCCCGGCGATTAGCGCCGCGGCATGTGACAAGCCAGTGAAACCAGGAAGACGAGGCTGTGGGTGCTCAGCGGCCGGCGCCGTCGCGCTGCCGGTCCTCGCGCTTGATCGCGAGGTAGGTGTCCAGGTCGATCTCGTGCAACTGCCGCGGATATTGCTCGGCCGCGGCGAACCAGGAGCGCTCACGCCGCTCGGCCGGCGCGCCGGATTCCGAAGAGAGATAGACGTCGAGCGTGAGGAAATAGCGCATCGCATTGCGCTCCACCAGGCCGCGCGTGCCGCGAATGTACTCGGGCTGGCCATCGGCGTCCTTGCCCACCACGGTGAAGCCCACCTTGTTGCGGCCGAAGGTGGCCAGGTACGCCTGGGTGGCCATGCGCACCATCATGTTGTGGTCGTAGCTGTAGCCGAAATGCAGGAAGCTCCTCTGCCCATCGAGCGCCACCGCTTCGAGCGTGACGCGGTAGTTGCTGGTTCCGAGCGGTCCATTGGCCGCGTTCATCTCGACCGACAGGTACTCCGGTGTTGCGCTGGCCACGCGATAGGCAAAGGGCAGCTGGAACGCCTGCTCGACCGGCTTGTCATAGCGCCGCACCACGAACAGCGTCAGCATTTCGCCCCCTTGCGGCGCGCTGCCGGTGCGGCAGCGGCGGTTGTTGACGTGCAACCTGAGCAGCTCGCACCAGCGGGACGGCTCCTTGAGCGCGGCGCTGATCTCCGGCAGCGAGTGGTCCACCACCGCGTAGATGTCGCCCTGCAGGCCGTTCGGCGTCTCCATCGAGTCGAGCTGGATCGGCCGCCCGAAACCGCTCTGCGCGAGCTTTGCACCCATGCGCTGATGCGTGGCGCGCAGCGCCTGCGCCGCGGCCGAGGCGGGCGCGGAGTCGGGCGACGCCCCCAGGGCTTGCGCAGAAGCTGCGAGCACGACGACGCCCGCCAGTGTGCGAACCCATGAAACCGGCAAGGAGAACGGACTGCTCATGGGCCACACCATACACAACGGGCGGCCGGCGAGCCCCTGGCTTGCCCCGGGACTGAACTCAGCGCGGCTTGCGGATGCTGCCGCGCACCGGGCCGGCCGAGGCCTTGCGCGGCGCCGGTGCCGAACCGTTGTCCCGCGGCGGCAGGCCTGTGTGCTGCGTGAGGATGCGGCCCTTCGAGGGCTTCACGGGCGCCAGCCGGACCGGCGCCGACGCCTTGGCCGCCACCGGCGCGGAGGTCGAGTTTTTGCGCCGGGCGCTCGTGTAGCCGCCATCGGTCAGCGGCTGCCACGTCGGGATCAGGTGGTGCTTGCCATTGCCGATCAGGTCGGCGCGGCCCATGCTCTTGAGCGCCTCGCGCAGCAGCGGCCAGTTGTTGGCGTCGTGGTAGCGCAGGAAGGCCTTGTGCAGGCGGCGGCGCTTGTCGCCGCGCACGATGTCCACCGTCTCGCTCTCGCGCGTGATCTTGCGCAGCGGGTTCTTGTTGGTGTGGTACATCGTCGTGGCCGTGGCCATCGGGCTCGGGTAGAACGTTTGCACCTGGTCGGCGCGGAAGCCGTTCTTCTTGAGCCAGATCGCGAGGTTCATCATGTCCTCGTCGCTGGTGCCCGGATGCGCGGCAATGAAGTACGGAATCAGGTACTGCTTCTTGCCCGCCTCGGCCGAGAACTTCTCGAACATCTGCTTGAACTTGTCGTAGCTGCCGATGCCGGGCTTCATCATCTTGGTGAGCGGGCCCTGCTCGGTGTGCTCGGGCGCGATCTTCAGATAGCCGCCGACGTGGTGCTGCACCAGCTCCTTCACGTACTCGGGCGACTGCACGGCCAGGTCGTAGCGCAGGCCGGAGCCGATCAATATCTTCTTGATGCCCTTGAGCGCACGGGCCCGGCGGTAGATCTTGATGAGCGGATCGTGGTTGGTGCCCAGGTTCGGGCAGATGCCGGGGTACACGCAGCTGGGCTTGCGGCACGCCGATTCGATCTCGGGGCTCTTGCAGCCGAGCCGGTACATGTTGGCCGTGGGGCCGCCAAGGTCGGAGATGGTGCCGGTGAAGCCGCTCACGCTGTCGCGGATGGCCTCGACCTCCTTGATGATCGATTCTTCCGAACGGCTCTGGATGATGCGGCCCTCGTGCTCGGTGATCGAGCAGAAGGTGCAGCCGCCGAAGCAGCCGCGCATGATGTTCACGCTGAAGCGGATCATTTCCCACGCGGGAATCTTGGTGGCGCCGTCGTGGCTGCCGTTCTCGTCGGCGTAGCGCGGATGCGGGCTGCGCGCATACGGCAGGTCGAAGACGTGGTCCATCTCGGCCGTGGTGAGCGGGATCGGCGGCGGGTTGATCCACACGTCGCGCGCCGTGGCGCCCTCGCCGTGCGCCTGCACCAGCGCGCGGGCGTTGCCCGGGTTGGTCTCGAGATGCAGCACGCGGTTGGCGTGCGCGTAGAGCACCGGGTCGGCGCGCACCTGCTCGTACGACGGCAGGCGGATCACGCTGCGGTCGCGCGGCGGCACCTTGATCCTCGCGCGCGGCTGGAGCGCGGGGTTCGGCACGAAGGTCAGCGGCTTGATGGCCGGGTTCACCGGGTTCGCCGCCGCAGCACCTGCCTCGGCGGCCTGCGCCACGGCCTGGGCCTCGTCTTCCTTCGCGCAGGTGGCGCCGTTGGCCTTGGCCTGCTCGGACACCATCAGGTAGGGGTTGACGTGGGCTTCGACGCGGCCGGGTTCGTCCACGCTGGTGGAGTTGATCTCGAACCAGTCCGCGGGTGTGTCGCGCCGCACGAACGCGGTGCCGCGCACGTCGGTGATCTCGTGCACCGGTTCGCGAGCTGCCAGCCGGTGCGCGATCTCGACGATGGCGCGCTCGGCGTTGCCGTACAAGAGCAGGTCGCACTTCGAATCGACCACGATCGAGCGGCGGACCTTGTCCTGCCAGTAGTCGTAGTGGGCGATGCGGCGCAGCGACCCTTCGATGCCGCCGAGGATGATCGGCACGTCGTTCCAGGCTTCCTTGCAGCGCTGCGAATACACGATGGCCGCGCGGTCGGGCCTGGCGCCGCCGACGTCGCCGGGCGTGTAGGCGTCGTCGCTGCGGATCTTCCGGTCCGCCGTGTAGCGGTTGATCATCGAATCCATGTTGCCGGCGGTCACGCCGAAGAACAGGTTCGGCTTGCCCAGCGCCTTGAAAGGCTCGGCACTCTGCCAGTCGGGCTGGGCAATGATGCCCACGCGGAAGCCTTGCGCCTCGAGCATGCGGCCGATCACGGCCATGCCGAAGCTCGGGTGGTCGACGTAGGCGTCGCCCGTCACCACGATGATGTCGCAGCTGTCCCAGCCGAGCGCATCCATTTCCTTGCGCGTGGTCGGCAGGAATTTGGCCGTGCCGAAACGGGCCGCCCAGTACTTGCGGTAGCTGGTCAGCGGCTTGGCGGCACGCGCAAAAAAGGAGACGTCGACGGGGGCGTTCATCAGTGGGGAAGTTGGCAGCGGCGGCTTGGCGGGCACGGCGCTGCAGTGGGCAACCCGCGATTTTAGGGTTTTCCACCACTTCTGTCGCGCTGGCGCCTGTTGACGCGCCTGAAGCAAGGCCTTTAAATGGTTGCCTCAGTCAATCATTAATATGACAACAGCAACCATTCAGGACAATTCGCCTCCGCCCGACGCCGTCGCCGTCAAGGCAATCCGGCGCTTCAACCGCTTCTACACGAGCCGCATCGGCGTGCTCGACCCCTACCTTGGCAGCGACATGTCGCTGACCGATGTCCGGGTGCTGTACGAACTGGCCCACCGGGAAACGCCCGTGGCCAGCGAGATCGGCCGCGACCTTCGGCTCGACGCCGGCTACATGAGCCGCATCCTGCGCCGCTTCGAGGCGGCCGGCTGGCTCACGCGCGCGCCCCACCCGCGCGACGCGCGGCAAAGCGTGCTGCACCTCACCGAAGCCGGCCACGCCGCATTTGCGCCGCTGCAACAGAAATCGCGCGACGAGGCGGCCGCGCTGCTTGCGCCGATGCCCCCGCACGAGCGCCAGCAGGTGATCGACGCCATGGCCCGCATCGAGCGCGTGCTCGATCCCGCTGCGGCCCCTGCGGCGCGCACGCGCACCATCGTGCTGCGCGACCCGCTGCCCGGCGACATGGGCTGGGTGGTGCAGCAGCACGGCGAACTCTATGCGCGCGAGTACGGCTGGAACAGCGAGTTCGAGGCGCTGGTGGCCGACATCGTGGCCCAGTTCGTGCGCAAGTTCCAGCCCGCGTGGGAGAAGTGCTGGATCGCCGAGCTCGATGGCGAACGCGTGGGCGCGATCTTCGTGGTGCGCAAGTCGGCTTCCACGGCCCAGCTGCGCCTGCTGCTGCTCTCGCCCTCGGCGCGCGGCCTGGGCCTGGGCGCACGCCTGACCGATGAATGCATTGCCTTCGCGCGTGCGAAGGGTTATCGCAAGATGGTGCTCTGGACCAACAGCTGCCTGGAAGCCGCCCGCGCTATTTACGCCAAGCGCGGCTTCAAGCTGGACAAGTCCGAGCCCTACGAAGGCTTCGGCCAGCAGCTGGTCGGCGAGACCTGGTCACTCAAGCTGCAGTAGACGAAGCGGTTCGCCGGCTTCTGATCCATAGCTTTCGAAGCAAGGGCGCAAGCCACACCAGCAGCACCACGACCGCCAGCGAAGCGGCAATCGGCCGCGACACGAAGCCGGCCAGGTTGCCGTCCGACTTGATCATCGAGGTGATGAAGTTCTCCTCGAGCATGCCGCCGAGCACCACGCCGAGGATCGCCGGCGCAATGGGAAAGCCGTTCTCCTCGAGCAGGTAGGCCACGATGCCTGCGACGAGCATCACGCCCACGTCGAACAGCGAATTGTTGATGGCGAACGCGCCGACGATGCAGAACAGCAGGATGAGCGGCATCAGCACGTTGCGCGGCACCCGCAGGATGCGCTTGGACACCTTGATGCACAGGATGCCCAGCGGAATCATGATGATGTTGGCGATGATGAACAGCATGAACACCGCATAAATGTTCTGCGGGTTGGTGGTGAACAGCGTCGGCCCCGGATTGAGGTTCTTCATGTAGAGCACGCCGATCACGATGGCCGTGATCGAGTCGCCCGGAATGCCGAACACCAGCGCCGGAATCCAAGCGCCGGCCAGCGCGCTGTTGTTGGCCGAACCCGATTCGACAATGCCTTCGACATGGCCCGTGCCGAACTTCTCGGGCTCCTTGGAGAACTTCTTGCTCATGGCGTACGACATCCACGCCGCGATGTCGGCACCCGCGCCGGGCAGCGCACCCACTGCCGTACCCAGCACGCTGCCACGCAGTATCTGCACCGGGTATTTTTTGGCCAGCGCCCACTGCCCCGAGAGCACGCGCCCCACTTTCTCGACCACGATCTCGCCGGGCGGCAGCGTGTCGAGCGCGAAGCGGATCACCTCCGAGACGGCGAACATGCCGATCATCATCGGGATCATGCCGATGCCGCCGGTCATCTCCGCATTGCCGAAGGTGAAGCGCGGAAAGCCCGCCGGATTGCCGAGCCCCACGCAGGCCACCAGCAGGCCGAGCAGCAGCGTGATCATTCCCTTGAGCGGCCGGTCGGAGGTGATGAACACCGCGCAGGTCAGCCCCAGCAGCACGAGCCAGAAGTACTCGAAGGAACTGAAGTTGAGCGCGAAGTCGGCGAGCGCCGGTGCCGCCACGATCAGCACCACCGTGCCGAAAAGACCGCCCACGGCCGAGAACACGAGCCCCGCACCCAGTGCCGTCTCGGCCATGCCCTTGCGCGTCATCGCGAAGGCTTCGTCGGTGTAGGCGGCGGACGCAGGCGTGCCCGGAATGCGCAGCAGGCAGCCCGGAATGTCGCCCGAGAAGATGGCCATGGCGGTGGCCGTCACCATGGCCGCGATGGCCGGAATCGGCGGCATGAAGAAGGTGACCGGCACCAGCAGCGCCACCGCCATGGTGGCGGACAGCCCCGGTACCGCGCCGACGAACAGGCCATAGAGCGAGGCCAGCACCATCACGAGAATGGTGTAGGGCTCGAAGACCATCGAGAAAGCCTGCAAGAGTGCTGCCGACATGAATGGATGTTTCCGGTTACCAGGCGATGGGTGTCAGGACGCCCCAGGGAAGCGGAACGCGCAGCAGCTTGGAGAACGCGGTATGGATCACCAGCGTGGCAATCAGCGCAATCAACAGTGCGCGGCCCGGCGGCACGCGCATGGCGAGCATCAGCGCCAGCAGCGAGATCGCCGCGGTCGGCAGGAAGCCGAGCCGCTCGGAGGCGAAGATGTAGAACAGCACCGCGCCAATGACCAGCGCGGCGGCCAGCACGTGGCGCGGCGAAGCGGCCCAGTCGCCGAGCCGCACCCAGGCCGCGGCGCGGCGCTCGCGCCAGCCCTTGGCCAGCAGCATCGCACCGCAGATGCACAGCCCGATGGCCAGGAGCCCCGGAAACAGCGCCGGCCCCACCTGCTGGCCCGGTATGCCCGGATAGCCCCGCACCACGGCAAGCACCACGATACCGAGCGCCAGCAGGATCGCACCGAAGATCGCGTCGTTGAATTTCATCGCGCCGCACCTCCGCCCGGCGCGGGCGTGCGCCGTCCGGCGCTCACTTGACGATACCCACGGCCTTCATCGTGGCGCCGAGCTCGGCATCGGACTTGGCCATGTAGGCGGCGAAGTCGTCGGGGCCCGCATAGATCACGCCAAATCCGCGCGAGGCCATGAAGTCGGTGTACTCCTTGCTCGCCACCACTTTCCTGAGCGCACCCGCGAGCTTGTCGCGCACGTCGGCCGGAAGCCCCTTGGGCGCGACGATGCCGCGCCAGGCGGCCATCGACCAGTCGCTGCCGATGGCCGCCTTGAGCGTGGGCACGTTGGGATACAGCGCCGAGGGCTTGTCGCTCATGATCGCAAGGCTCTTGATCTTGCCCGCATCGATCAGCGAACGCGCCTCGGGCAGCGAGACCGGCGCGATGTCGACGCCACCCGCGACCACATCCTGCAGGCCCGGCGCCGCGCCATTGCTCGGCACCCACGGCACGGCCGCAGGATCGATCTTCTGGTCGCGCAAGAGGCCCGCGATGGCCAGGTGCCAGATGCCGCCCTGCCCCGTGCCGGAGGCCTTGAGCTTGCCGGGACTGGCCTTGATGGCCGCCAGCAGTTCGGCCACGGTCTTGTAGGGCGCGTCGGCCCGCACCTGGATGCCGGCCGGATCGAGATTGGCCAGGCCGATCGGCGTGTACGAGGCGCTGGTCAGCGGCGTCAGCCCCTGCCAGTGCATCATGCCGATCTCGACCGTGGCCATGCCGATGGTGTAGCCGTCAGGCGGTGCGGCGGCAATGGCCGCATGGCCCACCACGCCGTTGCCGCCGGTGCGGTTCACCACCGTCATCGGCTGGCCGAGTTCCTTTTCGAGCAGGCTCGCGATGATGCGCGCCGTGGCATCGGTGCCGCCGCCCGCACCCCAGGGAACGATCAGCGTGACAGGCCGGCTCGGATAAGCCTGGGCAGCCGCGGGCGCGGCCGCTGCAAACAGCGCGAGCCCTGCTGCGACGCCTGCGGCATGGGACACGAACGAGCGGCGCGAAAAGAAGCCGGCGGAACGAACACGCATGGTTTTTGTCTCCTGACGAAAGTCATTGGTATGACGATTGAACGGCAAGCAGGTTTTTCTCACAGTTCGCTCGCCAGAGACATTAGGGTGAACCATCGTGCGCCGCGCGAGGCGGCGTCTTTTCGCTACTGCATGAACCAGCCGTGGCTCACCACCAGCGACTGGCCGGTCAACGCATTGGTCGGGAAGGCCGCGAACAGCAGCGCCACGCGCGCCACGTCGTCGGTGGTGGTGAATTCGCCATCGACCGTTTCCTTCAGCATCACGTTCTTGATGACCTGTTCCTCGGTGATGCCGAGCGTCTTCGCCTGCTCGGGAATCTGCTTCTCGACCAGCGGCGTGCGCACGAAGCCCGGGCAGATCACGTTGGCGCGCACGCCGTGCTTCGCGCCTTCCTTCGCAACCGTCTTGGCCAGGCCGATGAGGCCGTGCTTGGCGGTGACGTAGGGCGCCTTCAGCAGCGAAGCTTCCTTGGAGTGCACCGATCCCATGTAGATCACGCTGCCGCCGCGGCCCTGGGCGTACATGTGCTTGAGGCAGGCCTTGGTGGTGAGAAAGGCGCCGTCGAGGTGGATCGCGAGCATCTTCTTCCAGTCGGCAAAGCTGAATTCCTCGACCGGATGAACGATCTGCACGCCCGCGTTGCTGACCAGGATGTCGATGCCGCCGAAGGCCTTGGCCGCCTCTTCGACCGAGGCATCGACCTGCTCTTCGCTGGTCACGTCCACCGCCACGCCCAGGGCCTGCGCGCCCGTTGCCTGGAGCTCGGCCGCGGTGGCGTCGGCGGCCTGCTTGTTGAGGTCGGCAATGACGACCTTGGCACCCTCGCGCGCAAACAGAATGGCAATCTCCTTGCCGATGCCGCTGGCCGAACCGGTGATGTAGGCGACCTTGTCCTTGAGTTGCATGGTGAATGTCCTTGAGGTTGAAAAGAAAACGGGATTGCAGGAATCAGGCGATCGCAGTTCGCATTCAGCGCGACAGCCCGGGACGCTTGACGCGCTCCACGCCGGGCTCGCCGAGGTCGAAGGTGGTCACGCCGTTCACGGTGGCGTCGCTGCGCAGCGTCTCGGGATGCGCCAGCGTGCGCCGCATGTCGCGCGCGCCGGCCTCCCAATGCTCTTCGACGGCGGCGCGCGAGAACTCGTAGTCCTTCGATTCGACCTCGTAGGGCTTGTCGCGGTAGATCAGGTGGAAGATGTCGATCGGATGGTGCGTGAGCTCGGCCTGCACCGCGAGCACCGAAGGGTCGTTGCGCAGGTGCGCCGGCAGCTTGGAGATCAGGTCGGCAATGGCCTGCTGCAGGTTCAGGTTGGCGGCCAGTGCATCGGTGTTCATGCGGGTGCGGCTCGAATAGGTGATGTCCTTCTGCCGCTCCATCACGCCCGACAGCGTGCGCGGCATCTCGCCGCGTGCATTGAAAAGATCGACCTGCAGCACCACCAGCGGCTCGGAGCGCGGATGGATGTCGAGCACGTACTGCAGCGGCGTGTTCGAGACGATGCCGCCGTCCCAGTAATCGTCGCCATCGATGCTGACGGGCGCAAAGCCCGGCGGCAGCGCGCCGCTGGCCATGATGTGCTCGGGGCCGATGCGCTGGCGTGTGTTGTCGAAGTACACCGAGTTACCGGTGCGCACGTCGACCGCGCCTACGCTGAAGCGCGCCTCGCAAGCGTTGATGCGGTCGAAGTCGACCAGGCGCTCGAGCGTGGCCTTCAGCGGCGTCGTGTCGTAGTAGCTCAGGAGCGGCGCCGCGGCGCCCATCAGCAGCGCGGGCGAATAGCGCGGCTCGAAGAAGCCTGGAATGCCCACCAGCATCGCCATGCTGGCACTCCACTGGTTCTGCGTGGCGCGGTCGCCCAGCCATGAGGGCAGGCGCTGCGCCGGCCCGGAAGACACCAGGTGCCAGAACTCGCGCAGCCGTTCGACCCGCTTGTCGGGCGCGTTGCCCGCGATCAGCGCCGCGTTGATGGCGCCGATGGAGACGCCGGCAATCCAGTGCGGCTGCAGGTCGGTCTCGCTGAGCGCGGCATACACGCCGGCCTGGTAGGCGCCAAGGGCACCGCCGCCCTGCAGCACCAGCGCCTTGCGCGCGGCGCGCATGTCTTCGCGGCGGGCCTCGAAGGTGTTGAGGGTTTTCCTGCTTGCGGCACGTGGCTTACCGGGGGTCTTCGTCGTCATATGGCGTCATTTGACACCAGCCCGGCTGCCGCAAGCTGACCACTGCCCCTTACATCTTGGGCAGCATCTGTCCCCGGATTTCGCCGGCCGGATTGGCGGCGGTATGGATGTTGGCGTACCACTTGCCGGCGATCAGGTCGGCCGCCTGCGCCGGCGTGAGCGTGGCCTGGCCCTCGATCGGGCTGGCGGCGTTGGCAAAGGGCAGCACCACGCCGGCATTGGCGCCCGCGGCCGCAGGGCCGTGGAAGTGCGCGGCCGTAGCCGGGCCGCTCAGGCCGCTGTAGGTGATCTTGTACTTCAGGACATTGGTGTCCCGGTTGAGCCAGGCCTCCGCCAGGCCGCTGCCGCGCGTCATGTTCGGCGGCACTTCGCTGGCGGCGTTCATCGCGCCGCTGAAGCTCGCGGTGTTCGACCTGGACATCATTCCGCAGCCGGCCAGCGCGGCACTGGCCACGCCGGCGATGAGGGTTGCGCGCAAAAAGCTGCCATATCGGGTCATGAGCTTTATCTCCTGAGTTATGAAAACCGCTAAAGCATAGGCAGGCCTTGCCAATCGCCTTGTCGGCCACGACCGCGACTTTGCAGGCCGGGCGCAGGCTGAAAGAGAATGCGGCAATGAACCCTGCCGACCTGCCCACCGCCCGTGACATCGTCGACTTCTGGCGCCATGCCGGACCCGAACGATGGTTTGCCAAGGACGAAGCCTTCGACGCCGAATTCGGCGGGCGCTTTCTTGCCGCCCACGAAGCCGCCGCGCGCGGCGGGCTCGACCATTGGGCGCAGAACGCCGAGGGCGCCCTGGCGTTGCTGGTGCTGCTCGACCAGTTTCCACGCAACACCTGGCGCGGAAACGCCCGCATGCTGGCGACCGACGCCAAGGCGCTGGCCATCGCCCGCCAGGCGATCGAAGCCGGCTTCGACCTGAAGGCCGGCGAAGACCTGCGGCGCTTCTTCTACCTGCCCTTCATGCACTCCGAGTCGCTGGACGACCAGCAGCGCTCGGTCGAACTCAATGCGGCGCTCGATGCCAACACCCAACGCTTTGCGGTGCTGCACCGCGACATCATTGCGCGCTTCGGCCGCTTTCCGCACCGCAACAAGCTGCTCGGGCGCACCAGCAGCGCCGAGGAGCAGCGCTTCCTCGACGAGGGCGGCTTCGCGGGATAGCCAGGGCCTGCCCTAGCGCTGCGGCAGCGGATCCGAGCGCGTCGGCGAAGGATTCGCATCGCCGCGGCGCCCCATGTCCTTGAGCGAGCCATAGGTCTTGGCATACACCCAGGTGAATTCGGCCCCAAGCAGGAAGATCTGCGCCGAGTAGTACACCCACACCAGCACCACCACCAGCGAACCCGCGGCGCCGTAGCCCGAAGCCACGCTGCTCTTGCCGATGTACAGGCCGATGAGGTGCTTGCCGATGGTGAACAGCAGCGCGGTGACCGCCGCGCCCACCCACACGTCGCGCCACTGCACCTTGGTGCGCGGCATGATCTTGTAGATCATCGCGAAGATCACCGTCACCATCGCAAAGCTGAAGACGAAGTTCACCGCCTGCGCCAGCGCGGCCCAGCCGCCGAACACCGGCGCCCACCACTTGCTGAGCGCCGCCAGCGCCGCACTGGCCACCAGCGACACCATCAGCAGGAAGCCGATGGCCATGATCATGCTGAACGACAGCGCCCGCACGCGCAGCAGGTTGAAGATGCCTTTGCTCTTGGTGCGCGCCGGTGCCCGCCAGATGCGGTCGAGCGCGTCCTGCAGTTCGCCGAAGACGGTGGTTGCGCCGATCACCAGCAGGCCGATGCCGACCACCGTGGCCACGATGCCTTCGGCCGGCTTGTTGACCGCCTGCAGCATGCCCTGCACCGCGGCTGCGCCCTGCTCGCCCATGAGGCCGGAAAGCTGCGCGAAGATCTCGCCGCGCGCGGCCTCCTGGCCGAACACCAGGCCGGCCACCGAGATCACGATCAAGAGCAGCGGCGCAATCGAGAACACCGTGTAGTAGGCCAGTGCGGCGCCCATGCTCGGGGCGTAGTCGTTGGACCAGGAGGCGACGGCCTGCTTGCAGAGATCGAAGAGCGCGCGGATTTGCATGGCGGTGGAGTCTCCCGTTGAGTGATGCAGGGGCATGTCAGCCCGATGCCCGGCATGTTGCAGGCCTGGCTACGATAATCGCACCCACATGCATCCGTCTCCTTCAGGCGCGGCGGCGCCGCCCGCCCCTTCGCAACCGAAGTCGCCACGCGACCTTTTTGTTTCATTCACCTGGCTTGCGCTGCAGGGCTTCGGTGGCGTGCTCGCCATCGTCCAGCGCGAGATGGTGGAGAAGAAGCGCTGGCTCACGCCCGAGCAGTTCCTGGAAGACTGGGCCGTGGCCCAGGTGATGCCGGGGCCGAACGTGATCAACCTCGCGCTGATGATCGGCGACCGCTACTTCGGCCTGCGCGGCGCCATTGCCGCGGTGGCCGGCATGCTCGCGATACCGCTCGTCGTCATTCTTGTGCTGGCCGTTCTTTATGCCCACTACGCGGCAAACCCGCAGGTGGCCGCCGCGCTACGCGGCATGGGCGCGGTGTCGGGCGGGCTGATCGCCGCCACCGGCATCAAGCTGATTCCGCAGCTGCGCAAGCACCCGCTGGGCTTTGCCACCTGCCTGGCATTCGTCGCGCTGGTGTTCGGCGCCATCGCGCTGTTCAAGGTGCCGCTCGGCTGGGTGCTGCTGGCCGTGGGCAGCGTGGCGTGCGCTTGGACCTGGCGCAGGATCGGTCCATGAGCGCCAGCACCGCCGGGCCGCCCCAAGGTGCGAAGGCCCCCTCGGGGGGCAGCGAGGACACGCCAGTGCCGAGCGTGGGGGCCACACAGTGACCATCGCCATGCAATGGCACGACTGGCTCGCGCTTTTCGGCCAGTACCTGCTGCTGTCGCTGCTGTCGATCAGCGGCGCCATCACCACCGTCCCCGACATGCACCGCTACCTCGTTGCGCAGCACGGCTGGCTCACCGAGGCGCAGTTCAGTTCCTCGGTGGCCATCGCCCAGGCCGCGCCGGGACCGAACGTGCTCTTCGTCGCGCTGATGGGCTGGAACGTCGGGCTCAACGCGGGCGGCGGCATCGGTGCGGGGCCAGGTGCCTGGCTGCTGGGCCTGTTCGGGCTCATGGTCACCATGCTCGGCATCATGCTGCCAAGCACCACCCTCACCTACCTGGCCACGCGCTGGGGCCACCGCAACCGCGACCGCCGCGGCGTGCGCGCCTTCAAGCAGGGCATGGCGCCGGTGGTGGTGGGCCTGCTGATCGCCACCGGCTGGGTGCTGGCGGCGGGTAACCATGCCGGCGACGCGCCTGCATGGCATCTGTGGCTGCTGACCGCGGTGGCCGCGCTTATCGTCTGGCGCACGCGCATTCACCTGCTCTGGCTGCTGGGCGCGGGTGCGCTGCTCGGTGCCGTGGGCTTCGTCTGATCTGATCTTCGTTCTCTTTCAGGAAACAAACTCATGTCGCAACTCCGCTCGCTCGGCCGCTCCGGCCTCCTGGTTTCACCGCTTGCCTTCGGCGGCAACGTGTTCGGCTGGACGGCGGATGAGGCCACCTCGTTCCGCCTGCTCGATGCCTGGTTGGACGCGGGGTTCAACTTCATCGACACCGCCGACGTCTATTCGGCCTGGGTGCCGGGCCACACCGGCGGCGAATCCGAGACCATCATCGGCAAGTGGCTCAAGCAAAGCGGCAAGCGCAACCGCGTGGTGCTGGCCACCAAGGTCGGCAAGCCGATGGGCGAAGGCAAGTCGGGCCTCGCGCCGACCTACATCCGCGAAGCGGTGGAAGCCTCGCTCAAGCGCCTGCAGACGGACTTCATCGACCTGTACCAGTCGCACGACGACGATGCCGCCACGCCGCTCGAAGATTCGCTGCAGGCCTTCGACGAACTGATCAAGGCCGGCAAGGTGCGCGCCATCGGCGCCTCCAACTACAGCGCGCCGCGGCTGGCCGAGGCGCTCGACGTGTCGGAACGGCTGGGCATTGCGCGCTACGAGAGCCTGCAGCCGCTGTACAACCTCTACGACCGGGCGGTGTTCGAAGACGAGCTGGAGCCGCTGTGCCTGAAGCGCGAAGTGGGCGTGATCAATTTCTATGCGCTGGCGGCCGGCTTCCTGACCGGCAAGTACCGCACCGAGGCCGACGCCTCCAAGAGCGCGCGCGGCGCCAGCACCACCAAGAAGTACCTGAACCCGCGGGGCCTGCGCATTCTCGAGGCGCTCGACAAGGTGGCCCAGCAGTACAACGCCAAGCCGGGCCAGGTGGCCATTGCGTGGCAGATCGCACGCCCTTCGGTCACGGCACCGATCGCCAGCGCAAGCTCCATCGCCCAGTTGGAGGAGTTGGTGGTTGCCACCCAGCTGAAGCTCGATGCCGGCACCATCCAGATGCTGGACCGGGCCAGCGCCGAGACCCCTGCAGACGCCTGACCGGACGCGCGATGCGCTTGTTGGCGCCGATGCAGTAGTTCGTGCCGATCCGGTTCGCGCTAGCCGTCGACCGGATTCAGCGGCGTCGAGAGAATGCGCTGGTAGAAGGCCACGTCGAGCCAGCGGCCGAACTTGAACCCGGCCTGCCGCACGGTGCCGGCATGCTCGAAACCCAGGCGCTCGTGCAGCCCGATGCTGCCGGCGTTCGCGGCATCGATGGCGCCGACCATGACGTGCACGTCGCGCGCCACGGCTTCGACAATGATCCTCTCCATGAGTGTGCGGCCGAGGCCCGCACCGCGGTGGCCCGCCTCGACATACACCGAGTGCTCCACGGTGTACTTGTAGGCCGGGAAGGCGCGGAACGTGCCGTAGCTCGCGAAGCCCAGCAGCTTGCCGCTGTCGTCTTCCGCGCCGACCACGGGAAAGCCGTTGGCGCGCTTGGTGGCGAACCACGCCACCATGCTCTCGGGCGTGCGCGGCTTGTAGTCATACAGCGCGGTCGAATTGGCGATGGCCTCGTTGAGGATGGCAAGGATGGCGCCCGCGTGGGCTTCCTCGGTACAGGGGACCAGGCGCATGTTCGTTCCTTTCAGGTTGTTCAATTTCAGTCTGTCCAATATAGGAGAATAATAATCTCATATGAGAAACAATTCATCTCCGCCCGCCGAGCCCTCCGGCATCGACTCGCTCATCGCCAGCCGGCTCCTCGCGCTGCGCCAGGCCAAGGCGCTGAGCCTGGCCGAGCTGGCCGAACTCTCCGGCGTCAGCAAGGCCATGATCTCGAAGGTGGAGCGCGCGGAAAGCAGCCCGACGGCCGTGCTGCTGGGCCGGCTGGCCGCGGGCCTGGGCGTGCCGCTCGCACAGCTGCTGACGGAGGACAAGGGCTCGCCGCGCCGGCTGCGCACCCGGGCCGAACAGGAGGTCTGGCGCGATCCCGCGGCGGGCTACCTGCGGCGGCAGGTTGTCGAGCGCGCTGCGAGCGGCGGCGTCGAAATGGTCGAGATCGAATTGCCGCGCTCGGCGCAGGTCGCCTATCCGCGCTGGAGCGGCAAGCCCTACCGGCAGTGCCTGTGGATGCTCGAAGGCGCGCTGCGGGTGGACTACGGCGACGAGCGCTTCGAACTCACGCCCGGCGACTGCCTGGATTTCGGCGTCGACCGCCCGCTGGCCTTCAAGGCGCTCGGGCGCGCGGGCTGCCGCTACCTGCTGGTCGCCTCCCCCGCATAGCGGCGCGGAAGTAGTAGGCAAGTTCCCACAGCGACTGGAGACGACGGCCTGTGCCGCCGAGGGGGCCGGCCGGGATACTCCAAGGCATCAAAAGCTTCCGGGGGAACAAGCATGTCCTTTGCGCTCTACATGATCGGTTTTCTGATCTTCCTCGCCGGTGTCGCCTGGGGCGCCTCGGTGGCCGGCGTACCGACGCTCTACATCGGGATCGGTGCGCTGATCATCCTGGGCATCGGCATCTTCAGCGCGGTGGCCCGCACGCGGAGCAAGGACCCCTCCTGACTTGAACCGCGCCCCGATCGCAGTGCTGCGTCAGGCGCTGCGCTGCCGCATGGCCTCGTAGAGGCACACGCCGCTGGCCACGGAAACGTTCAGGCTCTCGACCGCGCCCGCCATGGGAATGCTCACGAGCTCGTCGCAGGTCTTGCGGGTGAGTTGGCGCATGCCCTCGCCTTCGGCGCCGAGCACCAGCGCCAGCGGCCGCTTGAAGTCGCTCTGGTAGAGGGTGCCGGGCGCATCGTCGCTGGTGCCGACGCACCAGATGCTGCGTTCCTTGAGTTCGTTCAGCGTGCGCGCCAGGTTGGTCACCATGAAGTACGGCACCGTTTCGGCGGCGCCGCTCGCCACCTTGGCCACGGTGGCGTTGATGCCAGCCGCATGGTCCTTGGGCGCGATCACCGCATGCGCCCCGGCGCCATCGGCCACGCGCAGGCAGGCGCCCAGGTTGTGCGGATCGGTTACGCCGTCGAGCACCAGCAAGAGCGGCACGGTGCCGGCCTCCTCCAGGCCTTCGAGCAGCTCATCGAGCGAACGGACCTGCGCAATGGGTTCGACCCGCGCGACCACGCCCTGGTGGCCATGGCTGCCGCTGAGCTTGGCCAGCCGCAGCCCGTCGGCCTCGACCAGCCGCACGCCGGCTTCTTGCGCGCGTGCGATGAACTGTTTCATGCGCGCATCGCGCCGGCTGGTGTCGAACATCACTTCGAGCACCGATTTCGGCGCGGTCTTGATGCGCACGCCTACGGCATGGAAGCCGAAGATCACTTTGGGGGAAGACATCCTCCGATTATCGAGGCCTGCACGCCCCGTCCTTCAGGCAATCGGCAATCCGCTGTGCGCGCGGGTGCGTTCGTCGTGCAGTTCCTGCACGGCCAGCGCGTTCGGATGCACCCGTGCGCTGTTGCCGGCGCTTTCCAGGTACCGGCAGGCGGCATGGCCTTCGGCGGCCTTTTCGTAGCGCGCGACCCAGGCGTCGCGCAGCGGCAGCTTCTCGGGGGACACGGGCCACACGCCCGGCCGCGGCCGAAGGTGCTCGCCGATGCCGATGCGCCAGGGCTTGGCGCTCAGGCGGGCGCGAAAGCAGTTCTGGTTGCGGCACATGCGCGCATAGACCTTGTCGACGCCCAGCGCATGGAAACAGTCGGCCACCGCCATGTCGGCCGGGCTGAAGACGTCGTGCATCGCCAGCACCCGGAAGCCGGCCGGCGTGCGGTAGAGGCGCAGGTGCCAGTCGGGGTGCTGGTGGACGAAGCGCCCGATGCGCTCGGCCGCGCGCTTTTCGGGCGTGGGGTTGCCGCTGGCCTCGCCGCGCTTCCTGGCCAAGCCGATGCGGTAGGCCACGGCAAAGACCACGACGGCCGCGATCAGCCCGCCCAGCCAGGTCTTGGCGGTCCAGCCGCCGACGATGCCCGCGATCAGCGCAGGCACCAGCGCAAAGCCGAACACGCTGCCGCGCAGGGGTTCGTCGAAGTCGATGTCGACGAACAACACGTCGGGCGTGTTGAGGCAGCGCGCGCCGTAGCTGTTGCGGGTGATGACGGTATCGCCCTGCCGCTCGACGATCTCTTCGCGGATGGGCACGCCTTCGGCCCCGTTGTAGGCCAGCTTGCGCTCGCGGCGGTTGAGCTGTTCGCCCGCGGCGATGCGCTCGAACGCCTCTTGCGTGCGCTGGTCGGCATGCGCCTGTGCGGCGATCGGGCTTTCATCGGACCAGCCGTAGCGCCGCACCGTGATCTGCTTGCCCGCCACCTGCTCCTGGATGCGGCCTTCGGCCCAAAACTGGGGAACGATCATGCCTGCAGCGAAGCCACCAGCACAGGCGTCGACTCATTGAGCGCCATGCGCCCGGCCTCGATGGTGATGCGGCGCTCGCACTGGGCCGCAATGCCGCGGTCGTGCGTGACCAGCACGAGCGTGGTGCCGAGCTCGCGGTTGAGGTCGAACATCAGCCGCATGACCTGCTCGCCGGTCGCGAAGTCGAGGCTGCCGGTGGGCTCGTCGGCCAGCAGCAGGGCCGGCTGCACCACGAAGGCCCTGGCCAGCGCCACGCGCTGCTGCTCGCCGCCCGAAAGCACCTTGGGATAGTGGCCGAGCCGCTGCCCGAGGCCGACGCGCCCAAGCATCTCGGTGGCGGCCTTGCGCGCGTCCTTGCGGTCGGCCAGTTCGAGCGGCAGCATCACGTTCTCGAGCGCGCTCAGGTTGCCCAGCAGCTGGAAGCTCTGGAACACGAAGCCCACGCGCTGGGCGCGCAGCGCGGCGCGCTCGTCCTCGTCGATGGCGAAAATGTCATCGCCCGCGAGCCTGACGGTGCCGCGCGTGGGCGTGTCGAGCCCGGCAATGATCGACAGCAAGGTGCTCTTGCCCGAACCCGAGGCACCGACGATGGCGGCGGTTTCCCGCGCACCCAGGGTGAAATCGATGTTCTGCAAAATGTCGAGCGTACCGGTCGAGTCGGTCACGGACTTGAACACATGCTCGACTGCGACAATGGCATCAGACGGGGGTTGGGACATGGAAAGGCTTTTCGTTTTGAAACGACGTGACTTTATCTTGAGCGCTGCAGCATTCGGCAGTGCAGGGGCTTGGACGGCGGGCCATGCGCAGGCCGCCGCGCCCGGCAAACCGGTCATCCTGGTGCTCGGCGATTCGCTGAGCGCCGAATACGGCCTGAAGCGCGGCGAAGGCTGGGTGCCCCTGCTCGAGAAGCGGCTCGCAGAGCAGAAAATCCCGGCCACGGTGGTCAATGCCAGCATCAGCGGCGACACCAGTTCGGGTGGACGCGCCCGCTTTGCCTCGCTGCTGGCGCAGCACAAGCCCAGCCACGTGGTGGTCGAGCTGGGCGCCAACGACGCGCTGCGAGGCCTGCCGCTGCAGAACACCGAGGACAACCTGCTGCAGATCACCAAGGCAGCGCAGGCGGCGGGCGCCAAGGTGCTGATCGTCGGCATCCAGGTGCCGCCCAACTACGGCGGCGACTACACGCGGCGCTTCGAGGCCGTGTTCGGCAAGGTGGCCAGCACCACCAAGGCGGCGCTGGTGCCCTTCCTGCTCAAGGGCGTGGCCGACGCGCCCGACGCGCTTGCGCTGTTCCAGGCCGATCGCATCCATCCCACGGCCGCCGCGCAGCCGCAGCTGCTTGACAACGTCTGGCCGGAGCTGCGCAAACTGCTCGCGGCCAAGTAGGCCTGCGGAAACAAAAAAGCCGCTCCAGGCCCGAGGGCCCGCAGCGGCTTTTTTGTCGAGAGCCTTGATTTGGGATCAGCCGTTCTTGGTCGGCAGATCGGGCACCGTCGGCGGATCGCGTTCGAGCGAGGCCACGTCGGTTTCCGGGTCACCCGGGGCCAGGCCTTCGCTGCTCGGGGAGAGCTTGCGATTGGCCTTTTCGCGGAGCTTCTCTTCCTTTTTCTTCTTCTTGGCCAGCTCCTTCTGGCGCTTTTCGTAGCCGTAATTGGGTGTTGCCACTGTTCTCTCCTTGAACGAGGCAGTCAAAGCGACTGCGTGTCATCCAACTGTAAGCGATAACGGTGCACCCAAAGCCCGCGGAGCGGACTCGCCCTGCATCCGGAAAACTTCGCTTACATCCGCGCGAGCGCCTGCCGCAGGTCGGCCCGCAGGTCTTCCACATCCTCCAGGCCGACCGAGAAGCGCACCAGCGTCCCCTTGTGCGGCCAGTGCGCCACGCTGGCATCGCGCATCAAGCCGATGTCGTAGGGCACCACCAGGCTCACCGGGCCGCCCCACGAATAGCCGAGGCGGAACAGGTTCAGGCTGTCGCAGAAGCGGTCGACCTGCTCGGTGCTGTAGCTTTCGTCGAACACGACCGAGAACAGGCCGGCCGCCAGATCCGTGGCGCCGCACAGCGCACGCCAGTTCGCATGGCCGGGCGACTCCTCGAGTGCGGGATGGAGCACCTGCGCGATTTCCTCGCGGCCGGCGAGCCAGCGCGCCAGCTCGCGCGCCGAACGGTCGTGCGCGGCATAGCGCAGCCCGATGCTCGGCAGCGACCGCAGCAGCGTTTCCACGTCGCCGACGCCGACGCCGAAGCCCGTGCGCATGTGGGTGAGCTTGAGCGCGCGGTGCAGCCGCTCGTCGCGCGTGACCACGCTGCCCATCAGCACGTCGCCGCCGCCGCTCGGGTATTTGGTGAGCGCGTGCACCGAGATGTCCACGCCCTGCCCGCTGCCGTTGAAATCGAAGGGCGCGAATGCCAGGCCCGCGCCCCAGGTGTTGTCCAGCGCCGTCACCACGCCGCGCGCGCGGCAGGCTTTCACGAGCGCCGGCAGGTCGGGAAACTCCATCGTCACCGAGCCCGCCGCCTCGAGCCACACCAGCCGCGTGCGGTCCGAGAGCCTGGCGGCCAGATCGGACGGGTTCATCGCGTCGTACATGCGGTGCGTGATGCCGAAGTTGGCCAGTTCGCCGGTCGCCAGTGCCTTGTTGGGGCCGTAGGCGTTGTCGGGAATCAGCACTTCGTCGCCGCTCTTCAGGAAGGCGAAGGAAACCAGCGAAATGGCGGCAAGCCCGCTCGGCACCAGCAGGCACTCGGTGCCGCCTTCGAGCGTGGCCAGGCGTTCCTCGAGCGTGAAGGTGGTCGGCGTGCCGTGCAGGCCGTAGGTGTAGCCGGCCTTGGTCTTCCAGTCGCGCGCGCGCATCGCGGCCACATCGGCAAAGAACACGGTCGATGCCTTGTAGATGCCAGGCTGCGGCGCGGCGAAGTTGGCGGGGGGCTTGTAGGGGTGGTGGATCAGGGTCGTGGAAGGCTTGCTCATGGCCCGATGCTAGCGCGGCAATCCGCCGCACAATGCGCCGATGGGCAACTGCCTGTTTTCCTCGAGAGCCACGCCATGCCGCAGCTGACGAGACTGCCCTCCCCTTGCCTTCGGCCCTACGTGCGGCTGATGTGGGCCTCGGCCCCCGCGGGTGCGGCCGCCGAGCAGCCGGGCGCGCGCGAGCATGTGCTGCCCACCGGGGGCATGCACCTGGTGTTCCGGCTCGCCGGACCGCCGCTGCGCCTGTTCCGCGACGACGCCGACACGCACGGCTACACGGTGGGCTACGCCATGGTGGGCGGGACCCGCTGCGCGTTTTTCGTGCGCGACGTGTCGGTCGAGACGTGCTCGGTCGGCGTGATGCTGCAACCGGGCGCGGCCAGGGCGCTGCTCGGCGCACCGGAAGACGCACTGGCCGGGTGCCACACGCCGCTCGAAGCGCTCTGGGGAGCGAACGCGGGCTTCGCGCTCGAGCAACTCCACGGCACCGTCTCCCTCGCGCGTCAGCTCGCGATCCTCGATGCCCTGCTGAGCGCGCGCCTGTCCGCCTCCGCCGCGCATGGCCTGCACCCCGCGGTGGCGCAGGCGCTGGCCGGCCTGACCGGCGCCGGCGGCGACCCCAAAACCGGCGCGATACGCGAGTTGGTGAGGCAGAGCGGCTACAGCCACCGGCGCTTCATCGCACTCTTTCGCGGCATGACCGGCATCGCACCCAAGCAGTACGCGCGCATGCTGCGCTTCGACCGCGTGATCGGGCAGTTCGCACTGAATCCGGCCCAGCCCTGGGTCGAGCTGGCGCTGGATGCCGGCTACAGCGACCAGGCGCACTTCAGCCGCGAATTCCTTGCGATCGCCGGCATGTCGCCCGAGGCCTATCGGCGCGCGGCCCCGATGTCCTCGCGCCACGTGCAGGTCTGAGCCCCTGCCGGCAGGTCAATTTTGTTCAAGACGATGCGTGCCGCGGCAGCCAGAATCGCCGGCATCCCATCAACCCGAGCGGACATCGACATGGCCATCCACGAACTGTTCCCCTACCTCTGCGTCGACGATGCCGGCGCCGCCATCGACTTCTATTGCAAGGTCTTCGAAGTCAAGGAGATCTTCCGGCTCACCGAGCCGAGCGGCCGCATCGGCCATGCGGAGCTCGACTTCCACAACGGCGCGATCCTCATGATCTCGGACGAGTTCGCCGAGTACAACATCCGCAGCGCCAAGACGCTGGGCGGTACCGCAGTGACGCTGCACCTGCACGTGGACGATGCCGACGCCGTGGTGGCGCGTGCCGTGGCGGCCGGCGCCACGCTCGACATGGCGCCGCAGGACCAGTTCTACGGCGAGCGATCGGGCGTGTTCCGCGACCCCTTCGGCCATCGCTGGAACGTAGGCCACAGCATCGAGAAGCTGACGCCGGAAGAAATGCAGCGGCGCTACACCGCGATGTTCGACACGGCTGCGCCCCGCGACTCGTAAATCTCAAAGCGCCCAGTCCAGCACCCCCTCGGAACCGGCTTTGCCGGGCCGCCGGTTGCGCCCCCCCAGTGGGGGAAGGCGCCGAAGGCGCTTCGGGGGAGGTCTTAAACCGACCACTTCTCCAGCAGCTTCTCGGCACCGAGCGAGTCGTAGCCTTCGAAGGGCTGGTGGATCCACGGGTTGGTCGGCAGGTACTCGACCGAGTAGTCGGGCGTGAAGGTCGACAGCGCCTTGGTCCAGATCACCGCGCTGCGCAGTTCGGTGATCGGCTTGTAATTGTTGCGCAGCATGTCCATCACCGCATGCAGCGTGTGGCCCGAGTCGGCCAGGTCGTCCACCAGCAGCACCCTGCCGGCAATCTCGCCCTTGGGCGTGGTGATGAAGCGCGCGATGTCCAGATGCCCCTGCACCGTGCCGGCATCGGCGCGGTACGAGCTGGTCGACATGATCGCCAGCGGCTTGTCGAAGATGCGCGAAAGCACGTCGCCCGGCCGCATGCCGCCGCGCGCGAGGCACAGGATGGTGTCGAACTGCCAGCCCGACTGGTGGATCTTGATCGCGAGCTTCTCGATCAGATTGTGGTACTCGTCGTAGCTGACGTAGAGATGCTTGCCGTCTTCGGTCAACATGGTCTGGTTCGGTCCTGTTCAGTCGGCGAGATAGGGGTGGCGCATCATGATCGTGTGGTCGCGATCAGGGCTCGTGGAAACCATGTGGATCGGCACGCCCGTGATCTGCTCGATGCGCTGCAGGTAGAGCCGTGCGTTCACAGGCAGCTTGTCGTACTGCGTGACGCCGACGGTGCTCTCGCTCCAGCCTTCGAGGGTCTCGTAGATGGGCGTGCAGCGCTCGATTTCATCTGCGCCCATGGGCAGGATGTCGGTGGTCTCGCCGTCGAGCTCGTAGCCGGTGCACAGCTCGAGCTTTTCGAGCCCGTCGAGCACGTCGAGCTTGGTGATGCACAGGCCTGACAGGCCGTTGACCTGCGCCGAGCGCTTGAGCAGCGCGGCGTCGAACCAGCCGCAGCGGCGGCTGCGGCCCGTGGTGACGCCCTTTTCGGCGCCCACGGTGCTCATGTGGTAGCCCGGCGTGCCCGGTGTGGCCCAGTCGAGTTCCGTGGGGAACGGACCGCCGCCCACGCGCGTGCAATAGGCCTTGGTGATGCCCAGGATGTAGTGCAGCATGCCCGGGCCCACGCCCGAACCCGCAGCGGCATTGCCGGCCACGCAGTTGCTCGATGTGACGTACGGATAGGTTCCGTGGTCGACGTCGAGCAGCGTGCCCTGCGCGCCTTCGAACAGCAGGTTGGCGCCGGCCTTGTGCGCGTCGTTCAGCTCGCGCGACACGTCGGCCATCATCGGCTTGAGCAGCGCGGCATGGCGCATGGCCTCGTCGAACACCAGGTCGAAGTCGATGGCGGGCGCGCCGAGCACCTGCGTCAGCACATGGTTGTGCAGGTCGAGCAGCACGCGCAGCTTGGTCGCGAAACGCTCCGGGTGCTTCAGGTCCTGCACGCGCAGCGCGCGGCGCGCGATCTTGTCTTCGTAGGCCGGGCCGATGCCACGGCCGGTGGTGCCGATCTTCTCGACGCCGCCCTTTTCGCGGTACGTTTCCCGTGCGATGTCGAGCGCCGCGTGGAAAGGCAGGATCAGCGGGCAGGCTTCGCTGATGCGCAGGCGCGAACGCACCTCGACGCCGGCCTTCTCCAGCCCTTCGATTTCCTCGAACAGCTTGGCAGCCGAAAGCACCACGCCGTTGCCGATGTAGCACTTGACGCCCGGCCGCATGATCCCGCTGGGAATCAGGTGCAGCGCGGTCTTCACGCCGTTGATGACCAGCGTGTGGCCCGCGTTGTGGCCGCCCTGGAAGCGGACCACGCCCTGGGCGCTTTCCGTCAGCCAGTCGACCAGCTTGCCCTTGCCTTCATCGCCCCATTGGGTGCCGACGACGACCACGTTTCTTCCGGTGGTTACGCTCATGCTCGTTCCATTACTTCAAAAATTCAGATGGCTCGGACTTGCCATTGCCCTGCGTGCTCGACGAGCTCGCGGTCGCAATGGAATTCATCGATTTCGCTGCCGTGGCCCGGCAGTACGCGGACCACGATCTCGCCGGCCTTGCGCAGCCCGGCAATGGCATCTCGCAGGCCGGCTGCATCGCTCCAGGGCGCGCGGATGGCGGCACGCAGCGGACGCGCCGGCAGCACGCCGACCAGTTCGCGCACGTCCAGGCTGAAGCCGACCGCCGGCCGGTTGCGGCCGAACACGGCGCCGACTTCGTCGTAGCGCCCGCCGCGCACCAGCGCATCGGCCGCGCCCGGCACGTAGATGCCGAAACGCATGCCGCTGTAGTAGGCGTAGCCGCGCAGGTCGGCCAGGTCGAAACTGATCTGCCGCGCCGGATCGGCGCCGAGGCTCGCGGCCAGTTGCTTCAATCCGTCCAGCGCCGCGCTCACGGCCGGCGTGCCCTTGAGGGCCTTGGCGGCCTCGTCGAGCACCGACGCATCGCCATACAGCTGGACCAGTGCGCGCAGCCCGTCGCGCGACGAAGCCGGGAAATTGCGCGTCAGCGCATGCAGCTCGCTCGCATCCTTGGCAACCAGCGCCGCATGCACGCGCGCCAGCATGGCGGCATCGACCGGCACGCCGGCAAACAGCGCCCGCACGATGCGCGCATCCGCCAGGTCGACGATCACGCCGTCCTTCAGGCCCGACGCATGCAGGCAATCGAGCGCCAGCAGCAGCACTTCGGTGTCGGCCTCGAGCCCCGCATGACCATAGATTTCGGCCCCGAACTGCAGCGGCTCGCGCGTGGCGTGCGGCCGGTCGGGGCGGGTGTGCAGCACCGGTCCGCAATAGCACAGCCGTGCCACGCCTTCGCGATTCAGCAGGTGGGCATCGATCCGCGCCACCTGGGGCGTGGTGTCGGCCCTGAGGCCCATGCTGCGGCCGGAGAGCTGGTCGACCAGCTTGAAGGTTTGGAGGTCGAGCGCCTCGCCGGTGCCGGACAGCAGCGACTCGAGGTGCTCGAGCAGCGGCGGCATCACCAGCTCGTAGCCATAGCCACGGGCGGTATCGAGCAGCTGGCGTCGAAGTTCTTCGATGTGGCGCGCCTCGGAAGGCAGCACATCGGCAATGTGATCCGGGAGGACCCAGGCGGACATGGGGATCGGGGGCGTGGTTAAACCGGGATTCTACCGGGCCGCGCTACCCCAGCAGCCAAAGAAGGGCCAAACCCATCAAGATGCTGCAGAGTCCGAAGAAGCGCAACTGGCCGTCGCGCAGCTGCATGAGCTGCCCGAAACCGCGCCGCCACCCGCCCGGCGAGACGAAAGGCAGGATGCCCTCGATCACCAGGACGAGCGCCAGCGCACTCCAGAAGATTTCGGCGCTCACGGGCGGCCCGGCGCCGGATCAGCGGCGTGGAGGAGCGTTGCCTGCGGGCGTGCCAGCGCTCTGCATGGCGCGGAAGAAGTCCGACGACGGGTCGAGCACCATCACGTCGCTCTTCTTGTTGAAGCTCTGCTTGTAGGCGTCCAGGCTACGGTAGAACTGCGCGAACTGCGGATCGCGGCCGAAGGCCTCGCTGTACGCAGCGGCAGCCTGGGCATCGCCCTCGCCTTTGATCTTCTGGGCATCGCGGTAGGCGTTCGCCACGATCACTTCGCGCTGGCGGTCGGCGTCGGCGCGGATCTTTTCACCTTCAGCCGTGCCGGTCGAACGCAGTTCATTCGCCACGCGCTTGCGCTCGGCCTCCATCCGGCGGTAAACCGATTCGGTGATGGCTTCCACATAGTCCACACGCGTGATGCGCACGTCGACCACGTCCACGCCCCAGGGCTTGGAGCCCTTCACCACGGCCAGCACTTCGCGCTGCACGTCGGCCATCAGCGCTTCGCGGCGCACCGAGATCAGGTCGCGCACAGTGCGCTTGTTGATGTTTTCCTGGAACGCGTTGCGCACCACGCGGTTGAGCTGCGTGGCGCCCGCGTTTTCGTCGAGGCCGACGTTGCGGATGTAGGCCTGCGGATCGGTGATGCGCCAGCGCACGTACCAGTCGATCACCACACGCTGCTTCTCGGCCGTGAGCATCGGCTCGGTGTCGAGGCTGGAGAGCGTGAGCAGCCGCTTGTCGATGTACGACACGTTCTGGAACGGCGGCGGCAGCTTGAAGTTGAGGCCGGGCTCGGTAATGACGCTCTTGATCTGGCCCAGGGCATAGACCACGCCGAACTGGCGCTGGTCGACCACGAAGAGGGTCGAGCTCAGCAGCACGAGCAAGACGAGGATCGACGAGGCGATGAATCCGATTCTGTTCATGTTCTTCCTGGCCTTTTCAACGCACGTCGCGATCACGCGAACGGCCATCGCGGGCGCGGCTCTCGCTCGATGGCGGCACCACCGGAATCACCGACGACTGGGCTGGCGCAGTACCCGCCACGCTGGGACTGGCCGCATCGACCGGCGTTGCGGCCGGGTTGCTGCCGCTCAGCTGCATGAGCTTGTCGAGCGGCAGGTACAACAGGTTGGAGCCTTGCTTGGTATCGACCAGCACCTTGGTGGTGCTGGCATAGATCTGCTGCATGGCGTCGGTGTACATGCGGTCGCGGGTGACCTGCGGCGCCTTCTGGTACTCGGCCAGCACCGCACTGAAGCGGCCGGCATCGCCCTGTGCCTGCGCGACGATGCGCGCCTTGTAGGCTTCGGACTCTTCCTTGAGACGCGAGGATGTACCGGCGGCAAGCGGCACGACCTGGTTGGCATAGGCCTGTGCATCGTTCTTGGTGCGCTCGCGCTCCTGGCCGGCCTTGAGCACATCGTCGAACGCTGCCTGCACCTGCTCGGGAGGGCGCACCCCCCCCTGCTGCAAGTTGATGCCGACGACTTCGACACCGATCTTGTAGCGGTCGAGGATGGTTTGCATCAACTGCCGCACGCGCGGGGCGATCTGGTCACGCTCCTCGGCCAGCGCCGCATCCATCTTCATCTTGCCGACCACTTCGCGCACGGAGCTCTCGGCCACCTGCACGATGGTTTCGGCCGGCGACTTGCTCTCGTAGAGCCAGGCCTGCGCATTGCTCAGGCGGTACTGCACGGCGAACTTGATTTCGACGATGTTCTCGTCTTCGGTCAGCATGGCCGACTCGCGCAGGCCGGTCGAACGCACGATGGCGTCGCGGCCCACGTCGGTCGAGCGGATCTGCGTGGTCACCACCACCTCGTGGCGCTGAATGGGGTACGGCAGGCGCCAGTTGAAGCCGGCATTCACCGTCGACTTGTAGCGGCCGAACTGCGTCACCACGGCCTGCTGGCCTTCGTTCACGATGAAGAAGCCGGTCCCAAGCCAGATGAGAACGGCAACCGCCGCGACCAATCCGAGCCCGAAGCCGGCATTCTTCATGTCCGGCCGATAGCCGTTGCCGCCACCACCATTGCCGCCGCCGCTGGGGCGATTGCCGCCGCCCTTGCCGCCGAAGAAGCCCCCCAGCTTGCGGTTGAGGTCGCGCCAGAGTTCGTCGAGGTCGGGCGGCCCCTGGTTCGGGCCCTGGCCGCGGGGGCGGTTGCCGTTACCGTTGTTGTTGCCCGAAGGCGGTGGCGTCGGCGCGCCCGGCGGGTCTGCGTCGGGAGGCCGGTTGCCGGTCGGGCGGTCGCCGTTGGACGACGGCTCGTCGCCACGGCCCCATCGGCCATCGTTCAGGTTGAACATGCCCAGAAACCCTCTCCACGCTGGCTTTGCATTCATTCGCTTCGTTCTCTTGTCAGTGGCGGGATTGTGCCCAATCAATTGGCGGTGTCGTGCAATTCAGTGTCGGCCTCTGGGGTCATCGCATCGCCCAGGGAGCCCGACCGGCGTGCCAGCTCGGCGCGCAGCAGGGGCAGGCCCTCGCCGCTGCGGGCGCTGAGGAAGATGCGCGGAACCCGCACGCCGTCGATTTCCATGTCGTCCTGCAGATGCAGCGGGTGCTGCGAAGTTTCAAGGGCATCGAGCTTGTTGAACACCAGAAGCTGCGGAACTGTGTCGGCGCCGATGTCGCGAAGAACGGACTGCACCTCGGCCATCTGCTCCGGGTAATGCGGATTGGAGGCATCCACCACGTGCAGCAGCAGGTCGGCATCGACAGCCTCCTGCAGCGTGGCCTTGAAGGCATCGACCAGTCCGTGCGGCAGGTCGCGAATGAAGCCGACGGTGTCGGAAATCGAGACCTGCCTGCGGGCATCGCCCAGGTAGAGGTTGCGCGTGGTGGTGTCGAGCGTGGCAAAGAGCTGGTCGGCCGCGTACGCGCGAGCCTTGACCAGTGCATTGAACAGCGACGACTTGCCGGCGTTGGTATAGCCCACGAGCGAGATGTTGAAGGTCTCGCGGCGCTCGCGCTGGCGGCGCTGCGTGCCGCGCTGCTTCTGCACCTTGGCCAGGCGCTCACGCGTGCGCTTGATCGATTCGCTGATCATCCGGCGGTCGAGCTCGATCTGCTTTTCACCGGGACCGCCGCGCACACCCGCACCGCCCGTCTGGCGCTCCAGGTGGGACCAGCGGCGCACCAGGCGCGTGCTCAGGTACTGCAGGCGAGCCAGCTCGACCTGCAGCTTGCCCTCATGGGAGCGGGCGCGCTGGGCGAAGATCTCAAGGATGAGGAAGGTCCGGTCGTACACCGCCACGTCGAGCTGGCGCTCGAGGTTGCGCTGCTGCGCCGGGCTCAGCGACTGGTCGAAGATGACCTCGCTGGCCTGGTGCATGGCGGCCAGTTCCTTGATTTCGTCGGCCTTGCCGCTGCCGACGAACAGGGCCGCATCGGGCGCCTTGCGCTTGCAGACGAGGCGCGCGACAGGCGCGAGGCCCGCGGTCTGCGCGAGCAGGCCGAGTTCCTCGAGTTCGCTGTCGAAATGGGGCAGCCCGAAATCGACGCCGACGAGAACGGCGGCGCCTTCCTGGCGGGAGTTCAGTTCAGACAAGCGGGATCAATATGGAAAAAGCGCGGCGGGGTTACCGCCGCGCTCCGCGCGATCAGGCTGCGGCGTCGTCGTTCTCGGCAGCCGAGAAGTTGACGGCACGACCCGGCACGATGGTGGAGATGGCGTGCTTGTAGACCATTTGCGTCACCGTGTTGCGAAGCAACACGACGTACTGGTCGAAAGACTCGATCTGGCCCTGCAGCTTGATACCGTTCACCAGGTAAATGGAGACCGGCACATGCTCGCGACGCAGGGTGTTCAGAAACGGGTCTTGTAGAAGTTGCCCTTTATTGCTCACGATATTCTCCGTGTTCAAGAGTAGTTGTTGGAGAGATGACCTTAACACAGGGTTTCTGCGCTGCAGCAATCGGGGTCAAAAGCCTTTGAAAAATAACGTCTCTCAAAAGGCGGAACTTTCGACCCGGCCATGGCTCATTAGCGGCCATCGGCAGCCAAGCGCGCTCAATCGTCCTTGTCTGCAAAGGGATTTTGCGAGCTTTTGAACTGGATGCGCAAGGGCGTGCCCACCAGATCGAACTCCTTGCGGAAGCGCCCTTCGAGAAAGCGCTTGTAGGCCTCGGTGACGTGCTCCAGCGAATTGCCATGGATGATGATCACCGGCGGATTCATGCCGCCCTGGTGCGCATAGCGCAGCTTGGGCCGGAACATGCCCGCGCGCTTGGGCGACTGGAACTGCACGGCCTCCAGCAGCAGCCGGGTCAGGACGGGCGTCGACATCTTCCGCGTGGCCGACTTGTGGGCCTGCGCAATGGCCTGCCACACCGGGCCCAGGCCCTGGCGCTTGATGGCCGAGATGAAATGCAGCGATGCGAACTTGAGGAACGGCAGCCGGGTCTCGATCTGGCGCTGGATCTGCTCGCGCTGGTAGCTGTCGACTGCGTCCCACTTGTTGATGGCAATCACCACCGCGCGCCCGCTTTCGAGGATATAGCCGGCGATGTGCGCGTCCTGGTCGGTCACGCCCTGCGTGGCATCGAGCAGCAGCAGCACGACGTTGGCCGACTCGATGGCCTGCAGCGTCTTGACCACCGAGAACTTCTCGATCGCCTCGAACACCTTGCCCTTGCGGCGCAGGCCGGCCGTGTCGATCAGTTCGAAGCGCTGCCCGTTGCGCTCGAACGGCACCGAGATGGCGTCGCGCGTGGTGCCCGGCAAGTCGAACGCCACCAGGCGCTCTTCACCGAGCCAGGTGTTGATCAGCGTGGACTTGCCGACGTTCGGCCGCCCGGCCACCGCCAGCTTGATGGGCTTGTTGACGTCGTCCTCGTCCGCCTCGTCGTCGGGATCGGGCAGGTTCAGCGGCGCGAGCGCCAGCTCGACCAGGTCGCGCATGCCCTGCCCGTGCGCCGCGGACACGCCGTGCACGTCGCCGAAGCCGAGTTCGTAGAAATCGACCAGCTTGGTGCCGTCGTGCATGCCTTCGGCCTTGTTGGCTGCCAGCACGCAGGGCTTGCCGAGCCGGCGCAGCTCGTTGGCAATGTCGTGGTCCTGCGCCGAGAGGCCTTCGCGGGCGTCGACCACGAAGATCACGACATCGGCCTCGGCCACGGCCTGCCGCGTCTGCTTGGCCATTTCCTTGTAGATGCCGCTGCCCGCATCGGGCTCGAAGCCGCCGGTGTCGATCACGATGAACTCGTGCTTGCCCAGGCGGCCGTTGCCATAGTGGCGGTCGCGCGTGAGTCCGGCAAAGTCGGCGACGATGGCGTCACGCGTCTGCGTCAGGCGGTTGAAGAGGGTCGACTTGCCGACGTTGGGCCGCCCGACCAGGGCCACGACCGGCTTCATGGCCGGCCTTTCAGGGGCGCGGTTTTCATGGTCGGGCCTTGCAAAGAGTTATTCAGGGCGATATCCAAACACACCGCCGTTGGCGGTCACCACGACCACCGTGTTGCCGGCCATCACCGGGGTGACGCCAATGGCAGAGCCATCGGGCGTGACGCGATTGAGCAGCGCACCATCCTCGCGTGAAACGAAGTGGAGCGTTCCGTTGTCCTCGCCGATCACCAGCGAACGCCCCACCGCCAGCGGCCCGGTCAGGATGCGGTTCTTGAAGCGGGTCGATTGCCAGGCGCGCTCGCCGTCGGAACGGCGCCAGGCCGTGACGCTGCCATCGGCCTCGGTGCCGTAGACGAAGCCCTCATCGCCGCTGACGCCCTCGGCGCCCACGGCAGGCTTGCTCCAGAGCAGCTGGCCGCGCAGCGTGTCGACGCAGCCGACATTGGCGTAGTAGGCACGGGCGCACACGGTGTCGCCGATGCGGCTCACGCTGCCCGTCAGGTCGACCAGGCGCTCCACGTCGTTGGTGCCGCGCGGGGCCGCAATGGGGGCTTCCCAGCGCGAGGTGCCATTGGCCGGGTTGATGCCGACCAGCCGGCCGCCGATGCCCGAGATCAGCGTATCGCCCACGGCGATCAGCACGCCCGACTTCTTGAGCACGAGGTTCTCGGCCGTGCGCTGCTGCAGCCAGAGGCGGCGGCCGCTCTGGCCATCCCAGGCGCTGATGCTGCGGTCGGCGGTCTGAACGAAGACGCGGCGGCCGGCCACCAGCGGCGCGGTGAAGGCCTGGGCCGAGAGCCGCTGCTTCCACAGGACCTTGCCGCCTTCGATGGCCACGAGTTGGTTGTCGGCGGTGACCACTGCGGCCAGCGAGCCGTCGCTGCCGACGCCTGCTGCGAGCTTGGCACCCGCGTTCGCGCGCCAGGTTTCGCGGCCGGCACGGGCGTCGATGGCCACCACGGTGCCGTCGCTGCCGGCCACGGTGACGATGTCGCCGCTGACGTCGGTGGCCAGCGGGAAGCCCACGGCCGGGATGCGCACGCTCCAGGCCTGGCGCACGCCGAACAACGCGGGGTTGGCGGGCAGTTCGGCCGGCTTGGGCTTGCTGGTGCCCGAGCAGGCAGCCAGCATCGCGACCAGAACAATGGCCGAACCTGCACGCAGGACGGACGACTCAGGCATGAAACGCTTGAAATTCATAGTGCGATCAGGAATTTTTGGGGGCTGCCGGCGTGACCGTGATCACGGGTGCCAGGCTCTTCGGATCGACGCCAGCGGCGTTGAGCTTGAATTCGACCAGGCGCCGGTAGTCGGATGCCGGGCCAAGGCCGGTCCACGCCTTGCGGTATTCGGCCTGCGCTTCGGCGCGCTTGCCCTGGGCCATGTAGATGTCGCCCTTGCGGTCGGCCACGAGCGGCTCGAACTCCTTGGGCACGTCGCCGGAGAGCTGCTTGAGCGCTTCGTCGTACGACTTGCTGTCGAGCAGTTCGGCCGCCAGCCGCAGCTTGGCAACGGCCTTGTAGCCCGGATCGACAGCGCTTTGCGCAACCCAGCCGAGCGCCGCCTGCGAGGCCTCGAGGTTGCCCTTCTCGTACAGCGCCTTGGCGGCCAGCAGGCCCGCCTGCTGTGCATAGGCGGTGCCGGCGAAGCGTTCCTTCATGTCGCCGAGCACGCGCTGGATGCGTTCCACGTCGCCGGACTGCGTGCTGCGCTCGACCTCGTCGTAGAGGGCAGCGGCCTGCGCCGCCTTGTTGCGCTGGAAATATTGCCAGCCGTTCCAGGCCACGAAGGCCCCGGCCGCGAGCAAAACCACCCAGGTGATCAGGGTGCCGTAGGTGTTCCAGAAATGCTTGAGCTGGTCGAGCTGTTCCTGTTCGTCGAGATCGAGATGGGTTGCCATGCGTATCAGATGTTGGGAGCCGGCGATTGTAGGGTGGCGGCCCAGGTGGCCACCTCGGAGAGCGGCTGCGCCACCTGTTCGCCACCGCCCTCGCGCAGCGATTTGACGGTGACTTCGCCACGCGACAGTTCGTCTTCGCCAAAGATCAGCGCATAGCGCGCTCCGCTCGCGTCGGCCTTCTTGAACTGCGCCTTCATGCTGCCGCCGCCTGCATGCTGCAGCACGCTGACCCCAGCGGCGCGCAACTGCTCGAGCACGGCCATGACCTGCGGCAGCGCGGCGGCCGACGGCACGACGGCGTAGGCCGTGGGCGCCGCGGCGGGCACCGGCAGGCGGAGTTCCTGGATCAGCAGCAGCAGCCGCTCGATGCCCAGGCCGAAGCCGACGGCCGGCGCGGGCTTGCCGCCCATCTGGCCGATGAGGCCGTCATAGCGCCCTCCTCCGCAGACGGTGCCCTGAGAGCCGAGCTGGTCGGTGACCCATTCGAAGACGGTCAGGTTGTAGTAGTCCATCCCGCGCACCAGGCGCGGGTTGACGCGGTAGGCCAGCCCCGCAGCGTCGAGCACGGCGCGCACCGCATCGAAGTGCGCGCGCGACTCCTCGCCGAGGAAGTCCATCAGTTGGGGCGCAGCCTCGACCACCGCCTGCATGGCGGGATTCTTGGTATCCAGGATACGCAGCGGATTGCTGTGCAGGCGTCGCTGCGCGTCGGCATCGAGCACGTCGGCATGCGCCTCGAAATGGCGGATCAGCGCTTCGCGGTGCGCCTGGCGCTCGGCCGGCTGGCCCAGGCTGTTGATCTCCAGGCGCACGTGCTCGCCCTCGACCAGCCCGAGCTCGCGCCACAGCGCCCGCACCATGAGGATCAGTTCGGCGTCCACGTCCGGGCCGGGAAAGCCCAGCGCCTCGACGTCGAGCTGGTGGAACTGGCGGTAGCGGCCCTTCTGGGGACGCTCGTGGCGGAACATCGGCCCCATCGTCCACAGGCGCAGCGGGCCGTTGTAGAGCGCGTTGTGCTCGACCATGGCGCGCACGATGCCGGCGGTGGCCTCGGGGCGCAGCGTGAGCTTGTCGCCGTTCATCGCGTCGGTGAAGGAGTACATCTCCTTCTCGACGATATCGGTCACCTCGCCCAGTCCGCGCACAAACAGCGCCGTGGGCTCGACCACCGGCGTCAGCATGTACTGGTAGCCGTAGCGGGCCAGGAGCCCGCGCACCGTCTGCTCGAACCACGACCAGAGGGCCGAATCGGGCAGGCGGTCGATGCGCGGCACGCTCGCCGGCAATATGTCGTTCATGCCTTTGACGGCATTGATCTTGTCAGCCATGGGAGAAAGTGGTCAGGCGACGTCGGCAGCCTGGTGCTGGCCGAAGCGCTTTTGAATGTAGGTTTCGACGAGTTGGTGAAACTCGTTGGCGATATTGTCGCCGCGCAGCGTAAGCGCCTTTTCTCCGTCGATGAAGACCGGGGCGGCGGGCGCCTCGCCGGTGCCGGGCAGGCTGATGCCGATGTCGGCGTGCTTGCTCTCGCCGGGGCCGTTGACGATGCAGCCCATCACGGCCACCTTCAGCGTCTCGACGCCCGGATACTTCTTGCGCCAGACCGGCATCTGCAGGCGCAGGTAGTCGTCGATCTGCTTGGCCAGTTCCTGGAAGGTGGTGCTCGTGGTGCGGCCGCAGCCCGGGCAGGCAGTGACGCTCGGCACGAACACGCGCAGGCCCAGCGCCTGCAGGATCTCGTTGGCAATCAGCACTTCCTGCGTGCGCGACTCGCCCGGCTGCGGCGTGAGCGACACGCGAATGGTGTCGCCGATGCCCTCTTGCAGCAGGATGGAAAGCGCCGTGGCAGACGCCACCGTGCCCTTGGTGCCCATGCCCGCTTCGGTGAGCCCCAGGTGCAGCGGGTAATCGCAGCGCTTCGCGAGTTCGCGGTAGACCGAGATCAGGTCCTGCACGCCGCTCACCTTGCACGACAGGATGACCTGGTTGCCGGCCATGCCCATCGATTCGGCCAGCTTGGCGGATTCGATGGCCGAGGTGATGAGCGCCTCGTACATTACCTGCTTCGCATCCCAGGGCTCGGCGCGCTGGCTGTTGATGTCCATCAGGCTGGCCAGCAGTTCCTGGTCGAGGCTGCCCCAGTTGACGCCGATGCGCACCGGCTTGTTCCAGCGCATGGCCGCATCGATCATCTGGCCGAACTGGCGGTCGCGCTTGTCGCCCTTGCCCACGTTGCCGGGATTGATGCGGTACTTGCTCAGCGCCTCGGCGCAGGCCGGATAGTCGGTGAGCAGGCGGTGTCCGTTGTAGTGAAAGTCGCCGATCAGCGGCACGTCGATGCCCATGCGGTCGAGCTGCTCGCGGATGTACGGCACCTGGGCCGCCGCCTCCGGCGTGTTGACGGTGATGCGCACCATCTCCGAACCTGCAATCGCGAGCTCCTTCACCTGGATGGCCGTGCCGACGGCATCGACGGTGTCGGTGTTGGTCATGGACTGCACCCGCACGGGCGCATCGCCGCCCACCGTCACGGTGCGTGGTCCCCAGACCACCTGGGCCTGGCGCGAACGGCGTGCCTTGGGCGCCGCCGATTCGATGGGTTGTGGAGTGCAGTCGGTCACGATTTCACCTCGAAACGCGCCACGCCGCCGCCGCGCGTGACAGGCTTCAGATCGTAGGGCTTTCCGTGCACCTGCACATCGACCGCCGATGCACGCCCCACCACCACCGACAGCGGCAGCGTTCCCGACAATGCCACCGTTTCGCCGGCCTGCAGGCTGCGGCGCAGCAGTTGCTTGCCGCCGGCTTCCGTGACGGTGATCCAGCATTCCTCGCGCGCGACGAAGACCAGCTGCTGGCTGCTGGCAGGTGCCGCAGCAACAGCCGCAGGCGCCGCAGCGGTCGCACTGCCCGCCTGCAGGGCTGCTACGGAGGGCGCACCCGGCGCCGCGGGTGCAGCCGATGTTGGGGGAGCAACCGGCGACACCGGCGCGCTCTCGACCACGACGGACGACCCGCCCGAAGCCGGCGCAGCCGCCGGCCCCTCGGCCACTGCACTGGCGTCGCCATCGCCGCGCGACGTCCAGCGCGACACCGAGGCCCCGACCTGGTCGAACACCGACTGGGGCAGCCAGAACAGCACGGCTGCGCCGACCAGCAGCAGCCCCACCACCGTCAGCAGCGCGCGCGACGGAAGCCCGCTGGAGCGCCCGCCGTTCCAGCGCGGCGTTCCGGAAACGATGTTGCTCTTGAGGGTGCGGTCGGCCACCGCCAGCGCCGCGCGCTGTGCGCCCGGCAGCTTTGCGAGCACCGGCGCGGGATCGATGCGCAGGGCGCGGCAGACACTGCTGGCCAGGGCCCGCGCAAAGACCGGGTCGGGCAGCGAAGCGATGTCGTCCGCCTCGAGCGCAATGAGCTTCTGCGGCGGCACCTTGAGCGCCGCGGCCACCATTTCGATGTGCAGACCGTGCGCCTCGCGCGCTTCGCGGAGCATGTCGCCGGCTGTCTTGTGCGTGATGTCGCCTTCCTCGAGCGGCAGTGCCGCGGAAGTGCCGAACTCCGAAACCCGTTCAGTCATTGAAATTCCCGCGCTCGTACGCTATTGCCTCCCGGGACTGCGGAAAGCGCCGTTGCAGTTGCCCTCCCAACTGCGCCACTGCTTCGCGGTTGTTGAGCCGTCGTTCGATCTTGATGCCGAGCCAGAGCGTCTCGGCGCTGGCCGAAGGGCTGTTGTTGACGCGGCGGATGTAGAACTGCGCACGCGACCACTCTTCGCGCTGCACCAGCAGCGAAGCCAGGTTGAATCCGACCACCGGATTCCCGGCGTCGATCTCGTAGGCCTTCATGAGGCTGCGCTCCGCCTCGACACGCTGGCCCGCCCTGAGCTGGCAGACACCCTGCGTCATGAGCGTCTTGGCACGGTCGGTATAGCTCGGCACCGCCAATGCCTCGGTGAACTGCTGGGCCGCATCGCCGTAGCGGTTCTGCTGGCACAGCAGCCAGCCGTAGTTGTGGCGGGTGTTGGGATCGCGCGGATTGATGGCAATGGCGCGGCGGAAGCTGTCTTCCGCCAGGCCCGCATTTTCGAGCCGCATGTAGACCAGGCCGCGCAGGTTGTACGCGTCCGCATAGTTGGGATCGGCAACCAGCGCCTGCTTGATCTCGTCGAGCGCAACGGTGGTCTGGCCGTGCTCGAAGTAGCCGGCGGCGAGCTCCATGCGCAGGCGCGCGCGGCGCTGCCGGCTGCTTTCGTCGGATTCGGTCACCATCTCGGCACCCTGGCCCGAGCTGGTGTCCGCCAGGCTGGTGGTGGTGGTTCGCGTGTTGACGCAGCCCGCGAGCAGAAACGCCACTGCGACGCCGCCAAAGCCTGCAGCCACCAGTCGCTGCGCGCTCGCGGTCGTCATCGGAAAGGCCATCCTCATTAGGTCAATGCTCCTGGGGGGCGGTCTTGCGAACCGGATGCAGAACAACGGTGCGCTCGGAGACACGGCGCTGGGCCATGCGTTCGGCCGCGCGGGTACGGTCCTTGACGTCGCCGGCCAGCTGTCCGCAGGCCGCATCGATGTCGTCGCCGCGCGTCTTGCGCACGGTGGTCACGAGGCCGGCCTCGCTCAGCACCTTGGCAAAGGCCAGCACCCGCGGCTGCGGCGAACGCAGCAGGCCCGAGGCCGGAAACGGATTGAACGGAATCAGGTTGAATTTGCACGACACGCCATGGGTGCGAACGAGCTCAATCAACTGCCGCGCATGCTCGGGCTGGTCGTTGACGCCATCGAGCATGCAGTACTCGAAGGTGATGAAGTCGCGCGGCGCATGCACCAGGTAGCGCTTGCAGGCCTCGAGCAACTCGGCAATCGGATACTTGCGGTTGAGCGGCACGAGATCGTCGCGCAGCGCATCGTTGGGTGCATGCAGCGACACGGCCATGGCCACCGGGCAGTCGGCGCCCAGGCGGTCGATCATCGGCACCACGCCGGAGGTCGACACGGTCACGCGGCGGCGCGACAGGCCATAGGCGTTGTCGTCGAGCATGGTGCGCAGCGCCGGCACGAGCGCGGTGTAGTTCTGCAGCGGCTCGCCCATGCCCATCATCACCACGTTGGAGATGACGCGCTCGTCGCGCGCGAGATGCTTGCGCAGGAAGTGTTCGGCAAACCAGAGCTGGGCGACGATTTCGCCCGTGCTCAGGTTGCGGCTGAAGCCCTGGTGCCCCGTGGAGCAGAAGCGGCAACCCACCGCACAGCCGGCCTGGGACGACACGCACAGCGTGCCGCGGTCGTCTTCGGGAATGAATACGGCTTCGACGGCATTGCCGTCGCCGACGTCGAACAGCCACTTGATCGTGCCGTCCTTGGATTCGTGCTGCGTGATGACCGGCAAGGCCTCGACGCGAGCGGTGGTGGCGAGCTTTTCGCGCAGCGACTTGGCCAGATCGGTCATCTGGGCGAAGTCGCTGGCGCCACGCTGGTGGATCCAGCGGAACAGTTGCGTGGCGCGGAATCGCTTCTCGCCGAGCTTTTCGCAGAACGCAGCCAGCCCCTCGAGATCGAATTCGAGCAGGTTGGCCGTGGTCATGAAATCAGCTGGCGTGCGGCTTCAGCGCGCGTAGACGTTGAGGCCGGCGAAGAAGAACGCCACTTCGTTGGCGGCGGTTTCGGGAGCGTCCGAACCGTGCACGGCGTTGGCGTCGATGCTGTCGGCGAAGTCGGCGCGGATGGTGCCCGGGGCCGCCTTCTTGGGGTCCGTTGCGCCCATCAGGTCGCGGTTCTTGGCGATGGCGTTCTCGCCTTCGAGCACTTGCACGAACACCGGGCCGGAGATCATGAAATCGACCAGGTCCTTGAAGAACGGACGTTCCTTGTGGACCGAGTAGAACTGCTCGGCTTCGTTGCGCGACAGGTGCACGAGCTTGGCGGCAACGATCTTGAGGCCGGCAGCTTCGAAGCGGGAAACGATCTTGCCGATGACGTTCTTGGCGACGGCGTCGGGCTTGATGATGGAAAGGGTACGTTCGATAGCCATTGAAGTGCTTCCTGAGCTTTGATTTTGAAGTGATTTGTCACAACTGCAACGAATATGTTGCATCGTAAGTCGACAAAGCCTCTGATTTTAACCGGCGCAATCCCCGGGATTGGTGAAAACCCCGCGAAAGGCTGCGCTGGAGAACTGGCTTTCAGCGCCCGCGGCGCCGGTTCCCGCCGGGGCCGCCCTGGCCGCCGAAGCCACCGCCGCCGGCCGGGCCGCCGCCGCGGCGCCCCGGACCCTGCCGCTGCTCCTTGCGCTGGCGCGAGAAGCTGTCGGCGCCGATGTAGCCGAGCGAGGTCTTCATCGGATCGGGCTGGTTCGCGCCGCTCGGCGGGCGCTCCTCGCCCTGGCGGTTGCCGCGGTTGTTGTTGCTGTTGCCGCGGCGCCCTTGCGGCGGCATGCCGGCGTTGCCACCGCCACCGCCGCGGTTGCCACGCCCACCGCGCTCGCCGCGCGGCGGCCGGCCGTCGCCGAGCGGATTGGGAATGGGCGCCTCGCGGCCGTCATCGCGCATGTCGCGCGGCTGCTGCTGTCCGCCGCCGGCGTTGCGGTTGCCGCGCCGCTTCTTGTTGCGTCCGTTGCGCCCGCCGCCGGCACCTTCCTGGCCCGGTCCACGTTGCTGCTGTGGCGGACGCGGCGCGCCGCCGCCCGAGGCCTGGAACAGCGCGTTGATGTCGCGCTCGTCGAGTTCCATCCAGGCGCCGCGCTTCAAGCCGCGCGGCAGCACCATGGCGCCGTAGCGGATGCGGATCAGCCGGCTGACCGCATGGCCCACCGATTCGAACAGGCGCCGCACTTCGCGGTTGCGGCCTTCGGAGATGGTGACGCGGTACCAGTGGTTGGAGCCTTCGCCGCCGCCCTCCTCGATGGTGCCGAACTGGGCCATGCCATCGTCGAGGCGAACGCCTTCGAGCAGCTTTTTCTTTTCCTCGGCATTGAGCGCACCGAGCACTCGCACGGCGTACTCGCGCTCCAGGCCGAAGCGCGGATGCATCAGCTGGTTGGCCAGGTCGCCGGAGCTGCTGAACAGCAGCAGGCCTTCGGTGTTCAGGTCGAGCCGGCCGACCGATTGCCACTTGCCCTGCTGCAGGCGCGGCAGCTTGCGGAAAACCGTGGGGCGGTTCTGCGGATCGTCGTGCGTCACGACCTCGCCCACCGGCTTGTGGTACGCGATGACGCGCGGTGGAGGCGGCGCGATGCGGTAGCGGATCGGCTTGCCGTTGATCTTGACCTGGTCGCCGTACTGGATGCGCTGGCCAATGTGGGCCGGCTCGTTGTTCACCGAGATGCGGCCCTGGAGAATGAGCGCTTCCATTTCGAGCCGCGAGCCCAGACCCGCCTGCGCCAGCACCTTGTGCAGCTTGGGCGAGTCGGCTTCCGGCAGCAGCACGCGCTTGAGGGGCGGGACTTCGGGGCTCTCTTCGTCGGCGTCGAACTGGCCCGAGATGACGTCCGCGAAGCGGATCGGCTCGGGCGGCAGTGCGTTGCGCTGCTCGCGCTCGGCGGCGCGGCGTGCGCGGTCGAGATCGTCCTCTTCCTCGTCGGGCTCTTCTTCCTCTTCTTCGTCGTCGTAAGAGGGAGCGCGGGCATCCTCTTCAGCGCGGTCTTCCACGCGACGCTCCTCGGGTTCGGCGCGTTCGACTGGCGCGGCCGGCGCGGCGGCAGTGGCGGGTTCGCCGGCGATTGGTGCGGCGGCAGGCGCTGCATCGGCCGCCTGGGTCACGGGCTTGGAAATTTCAGTTGCCGCAGCAGGCGCTGCTGCGGGCTCTCCCTCCCCGGCCGCCGGTTCGGCGGCCTTCTTGCGGCGTGGGGCGCGCGGCTTCTTCGGCGCCCCGCCCTCGGCTGCGGGCACGCCCGCTTCGGCGTCCGCAGACGGACCGGACACGGCCGCCTTCGCCTTCTTTTTCTTGGATTCGGGCTGGGCCGGCACGATTGCCGCGTCGTCGATGTCGGAGGAGCTCATGAGGTTTTTCCGGGGGGAACAGCGTGGGAATCGGTCTCGTCGGGCGACGGGGCTTCGGTTTCGAGCTCGACGGCGGGACGCTCGACTTCCGTGGGGGCCGGGATATCCGCGGGCTCGTCGGGAGAGGCCGCGTTCTCGGCGAACTGCGCAGCGGCGGCTTCGAGGGCTTCTGGAGCCTCGGTAGCGGCCAGGTCGGCTGGCGCGCCTGTTTCCGAGTCCGCCTCCGGCATGCCCGAGGCATCGGCGTCGGATTCGTTCGGCACGTCCATCGGCAGCCCAGGCTGGTTGCCCGAGGCCTGATCGAGCGCATCGACCAGCGCCGCCTGCTGGGCCGGCGTTTCGATCAGCGGCAGTTGGTCGAGCGATGCGAGGCCGAGGTCGTCGAGGAACTGCCGCGTGGTGGCGTAAAGCGCCGGCCGGCCGACGGTTTCGCGGTGGCCGATGACCTCGACCCAGCCGCGGTCCTCGAACTGCTTGAGGATGAGGGAGTTGATGGTGACGCCGCGGATGTCTTCCATGTCGCCGCGCGTGACTGGCTGGCGGTAGGCAATGATGGCCAGCGTTTCGAGGGCGGCGCGGGTGTAGCGCGGCGGCTTCTCGGGATGCAGGCGGTCGAGGTGGTCGCGCATCTCGGGCCGGCTCTGGAAGCGCCAGCCGCTGCCGACGCTCACCAGCTCCAGGCCGCGCTGCGCCCAGTCTTCCTGCAGTTCGAGCAACAGCACCTTGATCGTGTCCACGCCCAGTTCGTCGTCGAACAGCACGCGCATGTCGCGCACCGGCAGCGGCTGGCTCGAACAGATCAAGGCGGTTTCGAGAATGCGCTTGGCATCCGCCGTATTCATGGTTTGCGTTATCCGGGAAAAGGCGTCTCGGGGACGCTTGTTCAGAAGGATGGAAAGAAGGCGCTGCCGGCACGCGGCGAGTGCAACGCAAGGCCGGCATCGGGGTGGCCGGCGCGGCCCTCGGGCCGTCAGGCGCGATTGTAATCCAGCCCCAGGCCCTGGAACGCCTGAACCAGATCGGCCGGCGGAAGTGAGCGCAGTTCCAGTGCGGCTTGCGTGACGGGATGCACGAACGCGAGCCTGAAGGCGTGCAGCGCCTGCCGCCCCAGCCCCGCGGCCGGCGCCCCGCCGTAGAGCGCATCGCCGATCAGCGGATGCCCGATGGATGCCATGTGCACGCGGATCTGGTGCGTGCGGCCCGTTTCGAGCGTGCACCGCACGGCACAAGCCTGCGCGTTGCTGTCCAGGCGCTCGATGAGCGTGCGTGCCGTCTTGCCGGCATGGCGCTCGAGATCGACCACGGCCATGCGCAAACGGTTGCGCGGATCGCGGCCGATGGGCGCGTCGACCTGCCGGGCTGCCGCGCCGGCCCAGGGCTTGTGCCCGAGCGCGAGGTACTGCCGCTTGACCTCGCGCGCGGCGATCAGCGCCACCATCGCATCCATGGCGGCCCGGGTGCGCGCCACGACCATGAGCCCGCTGGTGTCGCGGTCGAGCCGGTGGACGATGCCCGCGCGCGGCAGCAGCGCGGCCTTGGGGTCGAGCGCCAGCAGGCCGTTCAGCAGCGTGCCGCTCCAATGGCCCGGCGCCGGGTGCACCACCAGACCGGCCGGCTTGTCGATGATGCGCAGGTGCTCGTCCTCGTGCACCGTGACGATGTCCATCGTTTCGGGCCGGAAGGCCTGGCTCTGGGGCGTCGGCCGCAGCTCGATATGGCCGGTCTGGCCGGCGCGCACCGTGGCGGAAGCCTTCAGCAGGGTGCGCCCCTGCAGTTCCACGGCGCCGGCTTCGATCAGCTGTTGCAGATAGTTGCGAGAAAATTCCGGCACCAGGGCGGCCAGCGCGCGGTCCAGCCGCTGGCCATGCTCGGCCTGGCCCACCGTGAAGGGCCGCAGTTCGCTGGATTCGACCGGGTCGGCGCCCTCGTCCGCCTCGACGGCGTCGGGGACCATGTCCAGGGGGTCGGTCGATATAATTGAGGGCAACTGTTTCATGAAAGCCGTATGTGATGTTTCGCGCCAAATTATCGGTCCCCTCCTGGATCGCGCTCAGCGCGGCAGCGCTGCTTGCAGCCGGCTGCTCCTCCACCTCCGTCGACAAGACCGCCAACTGGAGCCCCAACCGCATCTACGCCGAAGCCAAGGACGAAGCGGGTTCCGGCGCCTACGACAAGGCCGTGCCGCTGTACGAGAAGCTCGAGGGCCGCGCCGCCGGCACGCCGCTCGCGCAGCAGGCCCAGCTCGAGAAGGCCTACGCCCAGTACAAGTCCGGCGAAAAGGCCAATGCCATCGCCACCATCGACCGCTTCCTGAAGCTGCATCCGGCCAGCCCGGCGATCGACTACGCGCTCTACCTCAAGGGCGTGATCAACTTCAACGACGACCTCGGCATGTTCGCGTTCCTGACGCGCCAGGACCTGTCCGAGCGCGACCAGAAGGCCGCCAAGGAATCGTTCGAGTCGTTCAAGGAACTGGCAACGCGCTTCCCCGAGTCGCGCTACGCGCCCGACGCGCGCCAGCGAATGAACTACATCGTGAACTCGCTCGCACAGTACGAGGTGCACGTGGCGCGCTACTACTACTCGCGCGGCGCCTACCTTGCGGCCATCAACCGCGCGCAGCTTGCGCTGTCCGACTACCGCGAAGTGCCCGCGCTCGAAGAAGCCCTGTACATCATCGTCCGCTCCTACGATGCGCTCGGCATGAAGGACCTGCGCGACGACGCCCAGCGCGTGCTGACCACCAACTATCCGAACAGCGAATACCTCGCGCGCGGCTTCAAGGGCAAGGACGATCCGTGGTGGAAGGTCTGGTAGTCCGCTGAAACGACAAAAAGCCCTTCGGGGCTTTTTCTTCGTCTGCGGAGCCTGCTGCGGCAACGGCTCCGCGACCCTTCAGGCCGAGAGCGAATTCCTGAGCTCGCCGATCGCCGCCTCGAAGTCCGCTTCGCTTTCCAGCCTGCGCATCGGCGGCAGCGCGGCCAGCAGCCGCCGGCCATAACCCATGGCAACCAGGCGGGTGTCGCAGATCGCAAGCACGCCGCAGTCCGTTTCGCGGCGGATCAGCCGCCCTGCCCCCTGCTTCAGCGCCACGGCCGCCTCGGGCAGTGAATAGTCGCTGAACGAACTGCGTCCCTGGGCTTCGAGGCGCTGCGAGCGCGCCTCGACCAGCGGGTCGTTGGGCGGAGGGAACGGCAGCTTGTCGATCACCACCAGCTGCAATGCATCGCCGGGCGCATCGAAGCCTTCCCAGAACGATGCCGATGCCACCAGCACGCAGCCGGCGCGCCCGCCCTCCGCGCCTTCGCGGAAACGGTCCATGAGCACGCGCTTGGGCAGCTCGCCCTGCACCAGCACCTCGGGCCGCACGTCCGCCTCGAGCCGTTCGAACTGCTGCTTCATCTCGTCGCCGATGGCTCGCAGCGCACGCAGCGTGGTCGTCAGCACCAGGGTCCGGCCGCCGAGTTCGGCTGCGCCCCGCGCGGCCAGTTGCGCCACCCGCGCGCTGTGAGCGGCGTCGTTGGGCTTTGGAAAGGCACGCGGCACATAGAGCCCGGCCTGCGCGGCATAGTCGAAGGGGCTCTGCACCCGCAGCACCTCTGCATCGCGCAGGCCGCACGGCTCGGTGAACCAGCGCAGCGTGGGCTCGTCGCCCAGCGTGGCAGAGGTGAAGACCCAGGCGCGTCCGTTGTCTTCAGGCGCCGCGCGGACTGCTTCCCCTTCGTCGTCCTCAGGGGCAGCGCCGCTGCCGATCTTGAGCACCCGCGTACGCATGGCCTCGGCAATGTCGAGCGGCGATTCGACCAGGCGCAGCTGCGTGCCCACGTCGACCCAGCGCACCGAGTCGGTTTCGCAGGGCAGCGCGAAGCGTGCCGCGCGCTTGGCGAGCTGCTGCGCCCGTTCGTACAGGCGCACGAAATCCGGCGATATCTCGCTGACGGTGTCGAGCCCTTCGGCGGCCATTTCGAAGGCCTGCTGCAAGGCTTCGAGCGCGTCCTGCCAGACCTGCGCATCGATGCCTTCCGGCGATGGCCCCACCCAGCGCAGCTTGGTGCCGGGCCACTGCTTGCCGACCGCAAGGCGCAGCTCGCGCGCGGCGCGTTCGACGGCCGCCACCAGCTGCTGCCAGTCGACCAGACCACGCGCATGCTGCAAGCCGGCACCGAGCAGGTCGCGCGCGAAATCCAGGGCCTGCCCGCTGCCGAGCTGCGCGCCCAGGAACTGCACGCCTGTTTCATTGAGTTGGTGAGCCTCGTCGAACACGACCACGCTCACGGTCGGCAGCAGTTCCGCCATGCCGGTCTCGCGCACCGCGAGGTCGGCGAAGAACAGGTGATGGTTGATGACCACCACGTCGGCCGCCAGCGCCTCGCGCCGCGCCAGGTTGACGTGGCAGGGCTTGAACTGCGGGCACTGCGCGCCCAGGCAGTTCTCGCGCGTGGAGGTGATGAGCGGAATGAGCGGCGACCGCTCGTCCAGCCCGGGCAGCTCGGCCAGGTCGCCGGTTCGCGTGGCCTTGGACCATTGCTCGATCTTGGCGAGCGTGCGGAGGCTGCCACGTTCGGGCAGCGATGCATCGTGGCGCGCCAGGTCGAGCCGGTGCAGGCACAGATAGCTTGCGCGCCCCTTGAGCAGCGCCGTGCGCACCGGCAGTTCGAGCGCCTCGACCAGGCGCGGCAGGTCGCGGCCGAACAATTGGTCCTGCAGGGTCTTGGTGGCGGTCGACAGCAGCACGCGCTCGCCGCTCAGCAATGCCGGCACGAGGTAGGAAAAGGTCTTGCCCACGCCGGTGCCGGCCTCGACCACCAGCACGCCGCCGTCCTCGATGGTGCGGGCGACGGCCAGTGCCATTTCGGTCTGTCCCGAGCGCTCGCGGAACTGCTCTGCTGCACGCGACAGGACGCCGCCCTGCGCGAAGGCGTCGCGCACCTTGTCCTCGAGTGTTTCGCTCACGCGGGTTCTTTCGGATCGAGCACGTTCTCGAGCCGCGTGATCTGGTCGCGCAGCGCAAGCCGGCGCTTCTTCAGGCGCCGCAGCAGCAGCTCGTCCTGCGGCGAAGCTTCGGCCAGGCGGTCGATGGTGGCGTCGAGGTCTGCGTGTTCGATGCGCAGCTCGATCAATTGGCGGGAAAGGGAGTGAAGATTGGAGTCCAACGTTGGCGCTGCGAACGTATTCCGCCCGCAGCTCGTGTTCACTCGATAATACGTCCTGGTACGAATCCACGAGAAGACAGAAGGCGCGCCATTGGCGCATTTGCGCTCATGACACAAGGCTTTCGGCTTGCCGCCGCCACCGGTCTCCACAAGGGAGACCGCCCCTATCAGCAGGACCAGGTCCTGATGATGAGCCATCCGCGCGTGGCCGGCTGCATGCTGGGCATCATTGCCGACGGCATGGGCGGGCGCAGCGGCGGGCGCAAGGCCTCCGACCAGGTGCTGATGACCGCGCGCCAGCTGTTCACGCGCTACCACCCCGACCGCGACAGCTCCGCGGCCGTGCTGCGTCAACTGCTGGAAGACGCGCACACGGTCATCAAGCTCACGGCCCTGTCGAGCGAGCAGGAACCGCACAGCACGCTGGCGGCCTTTCTGATGAATCCCAGGGGCGACTGCGCCTGGATCCATGCGGGCGACTCCCGCATCTACCACTTCCAGAACGGCGAACTCGTCACGCGCACGCGCGACCATTCCTACGTCCAGGTGCTCATCGACCGTGGCGAAATCACCGAGGCCGAGGCCAATGTCCATCCCAAGGGCAACATCCTCCTCGGATGCCTGGGCATGACCACGACGCCTCCGCCCATCGAGCCGCACTACATTCCCGCAATGCAGCCGGGCGACCTGCTGATGGCCTGCAGCGACGGGCTCTGGCACTACTTCAGCCCCGAGGAGCTGGCCAGCGTCCTGTACGCGGAGCCGCCGCGCGAAGCGGTGGAAATTTTGGTGGGAGAAGCGCGCCGCCGGGCGCGCGGCACGGGCGACAACATCTCGATCGTGGTGCTGAAGCTCGAAGCGCTTCCGCAAGACTGAGCGCCCCCACCGGGCGCTCGTCCGGCAAGGTGGCTCAGCGGCTGGGTGCCGAAGCCGGCGATGCCGGCGGCGTCGGCAAAGGTGCCCCGCGCGGCTTGGTGCGCTCGGCGTTCTGCCGCTCGCGGCTGGCCCGGTGCTCGGCCGCCTTTTGCTGCTTGCTTTCGAAGCGTTCGACCGCAGCGGGCGCCTCGGCCCGCCGCTGGGCGGCCTTGGCCTGCTCGTCGGCTTGCGCTTTCTGCTTGGCCTCGAACTGGCGCCGGCGCTCGTCCGCCTCGGCCGCCGTCGCGGCGCGGCTCGCTGCATGGTCGGCCGCGCGCTGCTCGCGGTCTTGCTGGCCCTTGCGGGCCTCTTCCTGCTTCTCCGGCGTGTCCTGCGGACGCCGGGTGGCGGCCTTCTGGTCGAGCTTCTCGAGCTCGGCCGCACCGCGCCGCTGGCGCTCGATGTCGTTGATGGCCGATTCCTGGCGCTTGATGTGATCGGTCTCGGCGCGCCGGCGCTTGCGGCTGTCGCGCAGGCAGTCTTCGACGGCAAACTTCTGGTAGCAGGCAGCCCGCTCCTTGTCGAAGCGCGCCTCGATGGCCGCGCGCTCGGCGGCCAGCCGGCTGCGTTCCGCTTCGAAGTCTGCATTGCCCGTGGCCGCATTGGACTGCGCCCAGAGCGGCAGGCTGCCCAGGGCCATCAGCATGGCGAGAACAATTTTTTTCATGTCAGTCGAGTGTCCACGATGCGGCGTTCCAGGGAGAGGAACTCGCTCGATTGCATTTCGGTGAGCCTGGAAACCGTTCGCGGGAATTCGTGCGCGAGCGGGCCCTCGGTGTACAACGCCTCCGGCGGTACCTCGGCCGACATGATGAGCTTGACGCGCCGGTCGTACAAGACGTCGACCAGCCAGGTGAAACGGCGTGCTTCGGAGGCCATGCGCACCGGCATGTGCGGCACGTCGGACAGCAGCACCGTGTGGAACTGGCTGGCGATCTCGAGATAGTCGTTCTGCGAGCGCGGTCCGCCGCACAGCGTCTTGAAATCGAACCAGACCACGCCGCCGGCCTTGCGCCTGGCGCGGATCTCGCGCTGCTCGATGTGCAGGACCGGGTTCTCATCGGCTGTTTCGGCCAACCTGTCGAAGGCCTTGCGCATCTCCTTTTCGGCCGCGGCATCGTTCGGCGTCAGGTACATGCGCAGCTGCTCGAGCGTGCGGCGCCGGTAGTCGGTGCCGTTGTCCACGCTCAGCACCTCGAGCTTCTCGTTGAGCAGCGCGATCGCGGGCAGGATGCGGTCGCGGTGCAGCCCGCCGGGGTAAAGATCGTCGGGCCTGAAATTGGAGGTGGTGACAAAGCCCACGCCGTTCTCGAACAGCGCCACCAGCAGGCGATGAAGGATCATCGCGTCGGTGATGTCCGCCACGTGGAACTCGTCGAAGCAGATCAGCTTGTAGCGCTTGGAGATGCGCAGCCCGAGCTCGTCGAGCGGGTTGACCGTGCCCTGCAGCTCGCGCAGTTCGCGGTGCACCTCGCGCATGAACTCGTGAAAGTGCAGCCGCGTCTTGCGCCTGAGCGGCACCGCGTTGAAGAACAGGTCCATCAGGAAGCTCTTGCCCCGCCCGACGCCACCGTACATGTAGACGCCACGCGGCAGCTCGGGCCGGTTGATGAACTTCTTCAGCGCGTTGGAGCGCTGGGCCTTGTAGTCGCCCCACTCGCGCGCGCAGCGATCCAGCGCTTCCACGGCGCGCAGTTGCGCGGGATCGCTCTGGAACCCGCGCACAGCGAGTTCCGCCTCATAGGCCTGTTTGACGCTGGTGGTCAATGGATCAGAAATTCAGCGTGCGCTTGTCCACGGCAAGTGCCGCTTCCTTCGTGGCTTCCGACAGCGACGGGTGCGCATGACAGATGCGCGCGATGTCTTCGGCGCTGGCCTTGAACTCCATCGCCACCACGGCTTCGGAGATCAGTTCGCTGGCCTGCGGGCCCACAATGTGCACGCCGAGGATCTCGTCCGTGGCCGCGTCGGCCAGGAACTTGACCATGCCGGTCGTGTCGCCCAGCGCGCGTGCGCGGCCGTTCGCGAGGAACGGGAAGGTGCCGGCCTTGTAGGCGCGGCCCGCGGCCTTGAGCTGCTGCTCGGTCTGGCCGACCCACGCGATCTCGGGGTTGGTGTAGATCACCCACGGCACGGTGTTGAAGTTGACGTGGCCGTGCTGGCCCGCAATGCGCTCCGCCACGGCAACGCCCTCTTCCTCGGCCTTGTGCGCGAGCATCGGGCCGCGCACCACGTCGCCGATCGCCCAGACGTTGGGCAGGCTGGTCTTGCAGTCGTCGTCCACGGCAATGGCGCCGCGCTCGTCGAGCTTCAGGCCCACGGCTTCGGCGTTCAGGCCGATGGTGTTGGGCACGCGGCCGATCGAGACGATCAGCTTGTCGACTTCCAGCGTCTGGGCTTCGCCCTTGGCGTTGGTCCAGGCCACGCTCACGCCCTTCTTGGACGACTTGATCTCGCCGACCTTGACGCCGAGTTCGATCTTGAGCTTCTGCTTGTCGAAGGCCTTCTTGGCTTCCTTGGCGATCTGCTCGTCGACCGCGCCGAGGAAGGTCGGCAGCGCTTCGAGCACCGTGACTTCGGCGCCGAGGCGGCGCCACACCGAGCCCATTTCAAGCCCGATGACGCCCGAGCCGATCAGGCCCAGCTTCTTGGGCACCGCGCCCATGCGCAGCGCGCCGTCGTTCGAGAGGATGTTCTCCTCGTCGAACGGCGCACCCGGCAGCGCGCGGGCGTTGGAGCCCGTGGCCACGATGATGTGCTTGCCGTCGATCGACTCTTCGGCGGCGCCCTCCACCTTGATCTCGTAGCCGGCTTCGCCCGCCTTCACGAACGAGCCGCGGCCATGGAAGAAGGTGATCTTGTTCTTCTTGAACAGGTACAGGATGCCGTCGTTGTTCTGCTTCACGACCTGGTCCTTGCGGGCCAGCATCTTGTCGAGGTCGAGGCTTAAGGACTCGACCTTGATGCCGTGGTCGGCAAAGTGGTGGCCGGCCTGGTCGAAGTGCTCCGACGATTGCAGCAGTGCCTTCGACGGAATGCAGCCGACGTTGGTGCAGGTGCCGCCCGGTGCCGGGCCGCCCTTGCCGTTCTTCCACTCGTCGATGCAGGCCACGTTGAAGCCCAGCTGCGCCGCGCGGATCGCGGCGATGTAGCCGCCGGGGCCGCCGCCGATGACGATGACGTCGAATTGTTTGTTTGCCATCTGATTCTTTCTCCTCAGATGTCGAACAGCAGGCGCGACGGGTCTTCGAGCGCTTCCTTCATGGCCACCAGGCCCAGCACGGCTTCGCGGCCGTCGATGATGCGGTGGTCGTAGCTCATGGCAAGGTAGTTCATCGGGCGGATCACGATCTGGCCGTTCTCGACCACGGCGCGGTCCTTGGTGGCGTGCACGCCGAGGATCGCCGACTGGGGCGGATTGATGATCGGGGTCGAGAGCATCGAGCCGAAGGTGCCGCCGTTCGAGATGGAGAAGGTGCCGCCGGTCATCTCTTCGATGCCGAGCTTGCCGTCCTGTGCCTTCTTGCCGTATTCGGCGATCTTCTTCTCGATGTCGGCAAAGCTCATCTGGTCGGCGTTGCGCAGGATGGGCACCACCAGGCCGCGCGGCGAACCGACGGCAATGCCGATGTCGAAGTAGCCGTGGTACAGGATGTCGTTGCCGTCGACCGAGGCGTTGATCACCGGGTACTTCTTGAGCGCATGCACCGCGGCCTTCACGAAGAAGCTCATGAAGCCGAGCTTCACGCCGTGTTCCTTGGTGAAGCTGTCCTGGAAGCGCTTGCGCAGTTCCATGACGGGCGCCATGTTGACCTCGTTGAAGGTCGTCAGGATGGCGTTGGTCGACTGCGACTGGATCAGGCGCTCGGCGATGCGGGCGCGCAGGCGGCTCATCGGCACGCGCTGCTCGGGGCGTTCGCCCAGGTCGGGCGCGCTGGTGGGCGCGGCAACTTGCGGCAGCGCCGGCTTGGCAGCCGGTGCGGCCACGGCGGCCGCGGGCTTGGCACCCGAGGCCACGGCACCGAGCACGTCGCCCTTGGTGACGCGGCCGTCCTTGCCACTGCCGGCCACGTCGCTGGTCTTCAGGTTGTTGTCGGCCAGCAGCTTGGCGGCGGCGGGCATGGCAACGTCGGACTTCGAACCGCCCGTGGCGGCAGCAGCCGCTGCGGGCGCAGCTGCCGGGGCCGGCGCGGCGGCGGGTGCCGCTGCTGCGGGCGCTGCGGCGCTTGCCTTGCCTTCGGTGTCGATCTTCGCGATCAGCTGGTCGGCCACCACGGTGGCGCCATCGGGCTGCACGATTTCGGCCAGCACGCCAGCCGAGGGCGCGGGCACTTCGAGCACGACCTTGTCGGTCTCGATCTCGATCAGGATTTCATCGACGGCGACGGCTTCGCCGGCCTTCTTCTTCCAGGTGAGCATGGTGGCTTCGGCCACGGATTCGGAAAGCTGGGGGACTTTGACTTCTACGATAGACATTTGGAGTGAGCTCCGTTTTGTTCTTCAGGTGTTCGTGTGAAAAAGAGGCTTGGAATTACTTGGTCAGCACGAAGCCCTTGAGCTTGCCAAATGCGCCATCGACCAGCGCCTTCTGCTGTTCCTGATGCAGGTGCGAGTAGCCGACTGCAGGCGATGCCGAAGCGGCACGGCCAGAGTAGCCGAGCTTCTGGCCTTCCTGCATGTTCTCGTGGATGTAGTGCTGCACGAAGAACCAGGCGCCCTGGTTCTGCGGCTCGTCCTGGCACCAGACCACGTCGGCGAGGTTCGGATACTTCTTGATCTCGGCCGCGAACGCCTTGTGCGGGAACGGATAGAGCTGCTCGACGCGGATGATCGCCACGTCGTCGCTGCCCTGTTCTTCGCGCTTCTTGGCCAGGTCGTAGTAGACCTTGCCCGAGCAGGCGATCAGGCGCTTGACCTTCTCGGCCTTCAGGCCCTTGCTGTCCGGAATGACCGTCTGGAAGCCGCCCTTGGTGAACTCGGACAGCGGCGAGGTCGCGTCCTTGTTACGCAGCAGCGACTTCGGCGTCATGATGATCAGCGGCTTGCGCAGGTTCCGCACCATCTGGCGGCGCAGCACGTGGAAGATCTGGCTGGCCGTGGTCGGCTGCACCACCTGCATGTTGGTGTCGGCGCTCAGCTGCATGAAGCGCTCCAGGCGCGCCGAGCTGTGCTCCGGGCCCTGGCCTTCGTAGCCGTGCGGCAGCATCATCGTGAGGCCGTTGACGCGGCCCCACTTCACTTCGCCCGAGGCGATGAACTGGTCGATCACCACTTGCGCGCCGTTCACGAAGTCGCCGAACTGGGCTTCCCAGATCACGAGCGTGTTCGGGTCGTTCGACGCATAGCCGTATTCGAACGCGAGCACGGCTTCTTCCGACAGGATCGAGTCGATGACGACGAACGGTGCCTGGTTCTCGGCCACGTTCTGCAGCGGCGTGTAGGTGCCTTCGTCGAACTTCTCGCGGTTCTGGTCGTGCAGCACGGCGTGGCGGTGCGTGAACGTGCCGCGGCCCGAGTCTTCGCCCGACAGGCGCACCGGGTAGCCGCTGGCCACCAGCGAGGCAAAGGCCATGTGCTCGCCCATGCCCCAGTCGACGTTGACGTCGCCGCGGCCCATGGCAGCGCGGTCGTCCAGCACCTTCTTCACGAGCGGGTGCACCGTGAAGCCGGCCGGCACCGTGGTGATCTTCTCGGCCAGGCGCTTCCACTCGCTGGACGGAATGGCGGTGTCGCCGGCGTCGGTCCACTTCTTGTTGAGGTAGGGATTCCAGTCGACGGCGTACTTGCTCTTGAAGTTCGTGAGCACCGGGTCGACCGTGTTGCGGCCTTCGTCGAAGGCGGCGCGCTGGGCCTTGACCATGTCGTCGCCGAGCGTTTCGCCCAGGCCCTGCGTCGCCAGCTTGTCGGCGTACAGCTTGCGCGTGCCGGGGTGCTGGGCGATCTTCTTGTACATGAGCGGCTGCGTGAGCGACGGGGTGTCCTGCTCGTTGTGGCCCAGCTTGCGGAAGCAGATGATGTCGACCACCACGTCCTTCTGGAACTCCATGCGGAATTCGAGGGCGAGCTGGGTGGCGAGCACCACGGCCTCGGGATCGTCGCCGTTCACGTGCAGCACCGGCGCCTCGATCATCTTGACGATGTCCGAGCAGTACAGCGTCGAGCGGCTGTCGCGCGGGTCGCTGGTGGTGAAGCCGATCTGGTTGTTGATCACGATGTGCACCGTGCCGCCCGTGAAGTAGCCACGGGTTTCGGCCAGCGCCAGCGTTTCCATCACGACGCCCTGGCCCGCGAAGGCGGCGTCGCCGTGCACGAGCACGGGCAGCACCTGCTTGCCCTGCGGGTCGGCGCGGCGGTCCATGCGGGCGCGCACCGAGCCTTCGACCACGGGGTTCACGATTTCGAGGTGCGAGGGATTGAACGCCAGGCTCAGATGCACCGGGCCGCCTGGCGTGGTCACGTCCGAGCTGAAGCCCTGGTGGTACTTGACGTCGCCGCTCGGCAGGTCTTCAGGAGCGGTGTGGTCGAACTCTGCGAACAGGTCGGCCGGCATCTTGCCGAGCGAGTTGACCAGCACGTTAAGGCGGCCGCGGTGGGCCATGCCGATCACGATTTCCTGCACGCCCTTGATGCCGGCCTGGTTGATCAGCTCGTCCATCGAGACGATGAAGCTTTCGCCGCCTTCGAGCGAGAAGCGCTTCTGGCCGACGTACTTGGTGTGCAGGAAGCGCTCGAGGCCCTCGGCCGCGGTCAGGCGGTTGAGCACGTGCTTCTTCTGCTCCGCATTGAGCTGCGGGTTGGTGCGTGCGCTTTCGAGCTTCTGCTGCCACCAGCGCTTGTGGTTCTGGTCGGTGGTGTACATGTACTCGGCGCCGATGGTGCCGCAGTACGTTTCGCGCAAGGCATTGAGCAGGTCGCGCAGCGACATGGTCTCCTTGCCGAAGAAGGTGTTGCTGGTGTTGAACACCGTCTCGAGGTCGGCATCGGTGAAGCCGTAGAACGAGGGCTCGAGTTCCGGAATGGCCGGGCGCTCGGCGCGCTTGAGGGGGTCCAGGTCGGCCCAGCGGGCGCCGACGTTGCGGTAGGCGGCAATCAGCTGCTGGACGGCGGTGCGCTTGCGGCCGAGCTCGGAATCCGCGCCGCTGGCCTGCACGACCTTGGTGGTGCCCTGCTTCGCGCGTTCGGCAAAGGCGTTGATCACCGGCTGGTGCGGAACGTCCCGGGTGTTGGAGCCATCGACCGCGGGCACGTTCTGCAGGGCGTCGAAATACGAACGCCAGTTGTCAGGCACGCTGCCGGGATTGGAGAGGTAGTTTTCGTACATCTCTTCGACATAGGGCGCATTGCCGCCGAAGAGGTACGTGTTGCCCTGATACGCGGCATACGCCGTGGGCTTTGAGGAATCGCTCATGATCCGCTGACCTTCGCTTCCCTGAAGGAAGCACTAGCTGGTTAAGAAACCTTCCGCGACACGGCTGAACCGATTGGCGGATGCGACTGTGGCTGGGGAAGGGCCTGAGTACCTTCGCATTGTGCCACGTCAAACATATGACGGCTCGACGCGACTTCGCAAGGCCGGTTTTGCTCATTCAGGCGGAAGAAACCAGCTGCTTGATCTGCCGCAGGGTCGCCGGGTCGTCGATGGTGGTCAGGTCGCCCGGGTCGCGCTGCTCGCACACGGCCTGGATGGCGCGTCGCAGCAGCTTGCCGCTGCGGGTCTTGGGCAGGCCCGAGACGAAGCGCACCCGGGCGGGCCGCGCCAGCGCGCCGAGCTGGTCGGCCACCACCTTCATGATCTCGCCTTCGAGCTTCAGCGCAGCGCCGGCGTCGGTCACGGCGATGCCGTCCTTCGGCACCACGAAAGCCATCGCCACCTGGCCCTTGAGCGCATCGGCCACGCCCACCACCGCCACTTCGGCCACGTTGGCGTGGCCCGAGATGCTCTCCTCGATCTCCCGGGTGCCGAGGCGGTGGCCGGCCACGTTGATCACGTCGTCGGTGCGCCCGAGGATGTAGAAGTAGCCGTCTTCGTCGCGAATGCCCCAGTCGAAGGTCGAATAGACCATCTTGCCCGGCACGCTCTTCCAGTAAGTGTCGACGAAGCGCGCATCGTCCTTCCACACGGTCTGCATGAAACCGGGCGGGGTCGGCCCTTCGACCACGACCACGCCCTTTTCATTGGGGGCGGTCAATTCTTCGCCGGTCGATTCGTGCAATATCTTGATGCGGTAGCCGTACATCGGAACACCGGGGCTGCCGAACTTGCTCGGCTTGGCCTCGACCCCGTTGGCAATGGTGATCATCGGCCAGCCCGACTCGGTCTGCCAGTAGTTGTCGATGATCGGCACGCCCAGCCCTTCGCTGATCCAGCGCGCGGTGGGCTCGTCGAGCGGCTCGCCCGCCAGGAACAGCGCGCGCAGGCTCGACAGGTCGTATTTCTTCAGCAGCGCCGGGTCCTGCTTCTTGAGCACGCGCACCGCGGTCGGCGCGCTGAACATCACCGTCACCTTGTATTTCTCGACCAGGCGCCACCAGATGCCGCCGTCGGGCTGCCGGTCGATGCCCTGCGTGGGCAGGCCCTCGTACATGAGGGTGGCCATGCCGGCGATCAGCGGGCCGTAGACGATGTAGCTGTGGCCCACCACCCAGCCGATGTCGCTGGTCGAGAAGTAGGTTTCGCCAGGCCGGCCGTCGAAGATGTGCTTCATGCTCGCAGCCAGCGCCACGGCATAGCCGCCCACGTCGCGCTGCACGCCCTTGGGCTTGCCGGTGGTGCCGCTGGTGTAAATGGTGTAGCTGATGTCGGTGGCGGCCAGCCACGTGCAGGGCACCTGGGCATCGAGGTGCTTCTGCCGCAATTCGGCCGCGAGGTGGTCGCGGCCGGCCGTCAGGTCCATCGGTGCCAGGCTGCGGTCGGTGAGCAGCACCGCGGCCGGCTTGTACTTCGACAGCCGGATCGCCTCGTCGAGCAGCGGCTTGTACGCAATGACCTTGCCGCCGCGCGAGCCGGCGTCGGCGCTCACCACCACCTTGGGCTCGGCGTCCTCGATGCGCGTGGCCAGCGAGCCGCTCGCGAATCCGCCGAACACCACGCAGTGGATCGCGCCGATGCGCGCGCAGGCCAGCATCGCGAAGGCGGCCTCGGGAATCATCGGCATGTAGATGAGCACGCGGTCGCCCTTCCCCACGCCCAGTTCGATCAGGCTGGCGGCGGTGCGCTGCACCTCGGCGTGCAGTTCCCTGAAGCTGTAGCTCTTCTCCACGCCGGTTTCGGTGGAAACGAAGATCAGCGCGGGCTGGTCGCCGCGCGCGGCCAGGTGCCGGTCGACCGCGTTGTGGCACAGGTTGGTGGTGCCGCCCACGAACCAGCGCGCAAAGGGCGGCTGGCTGGCGTCGAGGATCTGCTCGGCCGGCGCCTGCCAGTCGATCAGCTTCGCCTGCTCGGCCCAGAAGGCCTCGGGCGCATCGACGGACTGGCGATAGAACTCTTGGTAGCGGCTCATCTGGATTTGTCTCCGTTTATTCGTTCGGCCCTGGCAGCATCGCCAAAACTGAATTCATAATTATGGAGGCCGATCTTGCAGCAAGCTGACGGCCGGAACAATCCGGCCGAGCCCTTGTGGCGCGCCGCCGGTTGCGGCTTATCGGATCAGGGCGAGCAGCTCGGAAAACGCGGGGTGCTCCGCCGTGCGCAGCCATTCGAAGCCGACCATCTCGGTGGTCACGAGTTCGGCCCCGGCGCCGGCCAGCCGGTCGAAGGCGGCGTCGCGGTTGCGCTCGGTGCGCGAACTGCAGGCGTCGGTGACGACCCAGACCTCGAACTCGTCCTCCAGCAGGTCGAGCGCGGTCTGCAGCAGGCAGACATGGGCTTCACAGCCGGCGATCACGATGGAATTGCGCTCTTCGGCGGCCGCCGCAGGCTTCTGCAGGTGCTTGGGCAGGCTGCGGGCATTGCCCTGCGGCGCTTTCGCCGGCACGCGCAGCCATTCGCCGAGCCCCTCTTCCACACCGCTGAAATGCATCTTCGACAGGGTGCGCTGGCACAGCGCGCGGATGTCGGGCACGTTCTCACCGAGCTTGGAAGGGTTGTGCTCGGTGCCCCACACCGGCACTTGGAGCAGCTGGGCCATCTTGCCGAGCCGCACCGCGTTCTGCGCGACCGCTTCGCCCTCGAAGATCGACGGCATCAGCCGCGCCTGGTAGTCGACCAGGACGAGTTGGGAAAGCGAGGCATCGAGCAGCATGAACCGGTTCTTTCATTCAGATGGAATTGATGGGGCCAGACCGTACCACCGAAAAGGCGCGTATCTCTCTAGACTCCGGGCGGATGCGGATCTTCTTTTCGGCCCGGCGCCATTTGCCGATTCTGGCCCTTGGCGCGGCGCTCGTGGTGACCGGATGCGGCGGCTTGCGCACGGCCAAGGCGCCGCTGGACCGCACGCTCGAGAAGAGCAGCTGCACGCCGAATGCCGACACGCTGATCGTGATGCTGCCCGGCGCGTACTCGCACCCGGACGAATTCGAGCGGGAAGGCTTCGTCAAGGCGCTGAGCGACAACAGGCTTGCGGTGGACGTGATGCGGGTCGATACGCACCTGGGCTACTACAACGGCAAGACGATCCTCGACCGCCTGCACCGGGACGTGATGATGCCGGCGCGCGGCCAGGGCTACAGGGCCATCTGGATCGTCGGCATTTCGATTGGCGGCTTCGGCGGGTTGCTCTACGCGCAGACCCATCCCGGTGAACTCGCGGGCATCGTCGTCATTGCGCCCTACCTCGGAGAACGCGCGCTCGGCGCCGACATCGCCAATGCCGGCGGCCTCGCCCGCTGGACCGGGCCGCTGGGCGATCCGCCGGGCAGCGACCCGCGGACACCGAACGAGACTCAGCTGTGGCAGTGGCTACGCGGCTACGTCGGCGCGACCGCCACCTTCGGCGCGCGGCCACCGCTCTACCTGGGCTATGGCATCGATGACCGCTTTGCATTCAGCCATCGGCTGCTGGCGGCCGCACTGCCCGCAAGCCGCGTCTTCACGACCGAAGGCGGCCACGACTGGCCCGAGTGGACGCGGCTCTGGCGCCGCATGCTGCCGACACTGCCGCTGCCGGGCTGCCCCGGCTGAGAGCTGAAGGCGGGCCTCAGTTCGGCCGCAGGCGCAGCAGCTTGCCGTCGGATTCGTCGGTCAGCACATAGAGCAGGCCGTCCGGCCCCTGCTTCACATCGCGAATGCGGGCCCGGTCGTCGGCCAGCAGCTTGTGCTCGGCCACCACCTTGCCGTCCTTCAGTTCGATGCGGTCGAGATAGCCGAACTTGAGCGATCCGACGAACAGGTTGCCCTTCCATGCCGCACCGTAGCGGTCGCTGCTCAGAAAGGCCATGCCCGATGTCGCAATCGACGGCACCCAATAATGCAGCGGCTGCTCCATGCCGTCCTTGGTCGTGATGCCATCGCCGATCTTTCCGCCGCCGTAGTTCTCGCCGTAGGTGATCACCGGCCAGCCGTAGTTGCGGCCGGCCTGCGCAATGTTGATTTCGTCGCCGCCCTGCGGGCCGTGCTCGGTCATCCAGAAGCGGCCATCGGGCGCGAGCGTTGCGCCCTGTCCGTTGCGGTGGCCATAGCTCCAGATCTCGGGCAGCGCGCCCGCCCGGCCGACAAAGGGGTTGTCCCGGGGCGCCGAGCCGTCCTTGGCGATGCGCACCACCTTGCCAATGTGGTTGTCGAGCTTCTGCGCATCTTCCTTGCGGCCGAACCGGTCGCCCAACGTAAGAAACAGCGTGCCGTCGCGCGCCTCGACGATGCGGCAGCCGAAATGGTGGCGGCTGGCCACCTTGGGCTGCTGGCTGAAGATGATTTTCAAGTTCTCCAGCCGCGTGCCGTCGGCCGAAAGCTGCGTGCTGGCCAGTGCCGTGCTATTGCCCGAACCGCCGCCGGCTGCCGGTTCCGAGAAGCAGAAATACAGCGTGCGGTTCTTTTCGAAGCCCGAATCGGCCAGCACGTCGAGCAAGCCGCCCTGACCGCCAGCCGCGATGACCGGCAGGCCGGCGATGGGCGCGCCGACCTTGCCGTCCGCAGCGATCAGCCGCAACCGGCCGGCCCGCTCCGTGACCACGAAACGGCCGCCCGGCAGAAAGGCCACGCCCCACGGGTTCTCGAGGCCGGTCGAAATGGTTTCCGGCCGTATCTGCGCCATGGCGGCACCCCAGGCGGCCAGACCCGCCACAACGGCAGCCTTTCCCAGGAGGCACCCAGCTTCCTGAATTCGCAGGTTCATGTCTTTTCCGGTTAGTTGGCGCGATCTTGACGCGAAATGGGGTGTGAATCCAGGCTGTTTGCCTCTTCAGTGCGAGTACAAAAGTTCGCTTTCGGCCAATCGCTTATGGTTCATAAAGATCGGCCGTTACATTTTTTCTTCGATCGAATCAAAAAAAATCAAACAAATCAAAGACTTGAAGATACATTCGCCAATTCAGATGAGGTTGACATAACCGCGCGTCATCAATATCCTACGCGCCATGCGTTTTTTCGTCCTACCCGCGTCTCTCCTGTTTGCCGTCGCCGTCCAGGCCGCCCCTCAACAGGACCGAACCGACGACGAACTGGCCCGGTTGCTGGCCGACAAGGGCATCATCGGACAACTCAGGCAGGTTCGCCAAACCGTCGCTGAACGAACTTCCGACTTGGTGGTGACCGCCATCGGCTTCCTCGGCGTGCCCTATCGCCGCGGCGGCAACTCTGCCGAATCCGGCTTCGACTGCAGCGGTTTCGTTCGCGCGATGTACAACCAGACGCTCGGCCACGTGCTGCCGCGCCGCGCCGAAGAACAGGCAGCGGCCACCGAGAAGATCGACCGCAGCCAGCTCAAGCCCGGTGACCTCGTCTTCTTCAACACCATGCGCCGCGCCTTCAGCCATGTCGGCATCTATGTCGGTGAAGGCAAGTTCATCCACTCGCCGCGCACGGGCGCCCAGGTGCGCGTGGAAGACATGAACGGCAGCTACTGGAGCCGCCGCTTCGACGGCGCACGCCGCGTGCTCGGCGGCGCACAGAACGACGAGATCAAGGCCGCGGCAACTGCTGCGACCCACACCGGCAACTGAGCCTTCCCCCGAATCCGGCATCCTGGATCAGGACGAAAAAAATCCCGCCGCGGCGGGATTTTTTGTGGCCGGTCGAACTTCGTCGGTCAGGCCGCCTTCTTGACCGGCGGCAGATCGGTACAGGTCCCGTGCGCCACCTCGGCCGCCATGCCGATGCTCTCGCCCAACGTCGGATGCGGATGGATGGTCTTGCCGATGTCGATCTCGTCGGCGCCCATCTCGATGGCCAGCGCAATCTCCCCGATCATGTCACCGGCATGCGTGCCGACGATGCCGCCGCCCAGGATGCGGTGCGTCTCGGCGTCGAACAGCAGCTTGGTGAAGCCTTCGTCGCGGCCGTTGGCGATGGCGCGGCCCGACGCGGTCCACGGGAAATGGCCCTTCTTGATCTTGATGCCTTCGGCCTTGGCCTGGTCTTCGGTGAGACCCACCCACGCCACCTCGGGGTCGGTGTAGGCCACGCTCGGGATCACGCGGGCATTGAAGGCGGCGCTCGAGAGCTCCTTGTCGCCCTTCTGTTCGCCGGCAATCACCTCGGCCGCCACATGCGCCTCGTGCACCGCCTTGTGCGCCAGCATCGGCTGGCCGACGATGTCGCCGATGGCGAAGATGTGCGGCACATTGGTGCGCATCTGGATGTCGACCGGAATGAAGCCGCGGTCGCTCACCGCGACACCGGCCTTCTCGGCGCCGATCTTCTTGCCGTTCGGGCTGCGGCCCACAGCCTGAAGTACCAAGTCGTAGACCTGCGGCTCCTTGGGGGCCTGCTCGCCCTCGAAGGTCACCTTGATGCCCTCCTTCGTAGCCTCGGCGCCCACCGTCTTGGTCTTGAGCATGATGTTGTCGAAGCGCGGCGCGTTCATCTTCTGCCAGACCTTCACCAGGTCGCGGTCGGCGCCCTGCATCAGGCCGTCGAGCATCTCGACCACGTCCAGGCGCGCACCCAGCGTCGAATACACCGTGCCCATTTCGAGGCCGATGATGCCGCCGCCCAGGACCAGCATGCGCTTGGGATCGATGCCCATCTCGAGCGCGCCGGTGGAATCGACCACGCGCGGATCCTTGGGCATGAACGGCAGGCTCACGGACTGCGAGCCGGCCGCGATGATCGCGTTGCGGAACTTGACGGTCTGCTTCTTGCCGGTGGTGTCCCAGCTTGTGCCCGAGGTTTCCTCGACCTCGAGGTGATACGGATCAATGAAGTTGCCGACGCCGCGCAGCACCGTCACCTTGCGCATCTTGGCCATGGCCGTGAGGCCGCCGGTGAGCTTGCCCACCACCTTGTTCTTGTGGCCGAGCAGCTTGGCGCGATCGACCGTGGGCGCGGCAAAGCTCACGCCGAGGTCGGCGAAGTGCTTCACTTCATCCATGACCGAGGCCACGTGCAGCAGCGCCTTCGAGGGAATGCAGCCGACGTTCAGGCACACGCCGCCGAGCGTGGCGTAGCGCTCGATCAGCACCACCTTGAGGCCCAGGTCGGCCGCGCGGAAAGCGGCCGAATAGCCGCCGGGGCCGGCGCCCAGCACGATCACGTCGCACTCGACATCGACCTTGCCGCCGTAGCTGGAGGCCGCGGGCGCCGCTGCCGCCGGAGCAGCGGCCTTGGGTGCAGGAGCCGCTGCGGCGGGTGCAGCCGCGGCCGCCGCCGGTGCGGGCGCCGCGGCGCCATCCACCTCGAGCGTCAGCACCACGGAGCCTTCCTTGACCTTGTCGCCCACCTTGACGGCGAGCGCCTTCACCACGCCGGCCGCCGACGACGGAATCTCCATCGAGGCCTTGTCCGATTCGACCGTGATCAGCGACTGCTCGGCCTTGACCGTGTCGCCGACGTTGACCAGCACCTCGATCACCGCGACTTCGTCGAAGTCGCCGATGTCGGGCACCTTGATTTGTTGTTCGCTCATTTGGACACTTTCAGTTTGAGTGTGAGAACGTCGACCGGTGGGGCCGAATTGCGATCGAATTCGCAGGCGGCGGCGATGCCCGCCTCCGCCACGTCGCGCGAGGTGCGCGACTTGATGTCATAGGCCGCGTGCATGGCACCGAGCGCAAAGCTGCGTCCCGAGCCGATGCTCCAGAACTGCTTGAACTCGAACACCTCGCGGTAACTGTAGATGCCGTAGATGCCGCTCTGGTTGGCCATCAGCATCGTGAACTGGCTCGATTCGTAGGGCTCGTGCTCGTCTTCCTTGGTCTGCATGAAGAACGCGTCCTTCAGCACCGGATGCAGCAGCGTGAAGGTGCGGAAGATCTCGTGCTTGCTGCCGAACAGCAGTGCCTCGCGCGGCTGCGCGGCCAGCGCATGCTGCAGCACCAGGAAGTGCGCAGCCGCGCCGGCCACGGCAAACAGGCTCTGCCCTGCCGCGTCCTCGACGGTGAAGATTTTCTGGTTTGCCTCGGCGCGGTGCGAAAGCCGCGTGTCGCCGAAGGTCACCAGGGAATCCGCCGCCATCGTGACCTGGCCGCCTTTGCGGACGGCCACTACCGTGGTCATAGCAGGATGCGACGGTAATCCGCGAGCACCTGGCCCAGGTAGGCGTTGAAGCGCGCAGCCAGGGCACCATCGATCACACGGTGGTCGTACGACAGCGACAGCGGCAGCGTCAGCCGCGGCACGAACTGCTTGCCGTCCCACACCGGCTTCATCTGGCCCTTGGAGAGGCCGAGGATGGCCACTTCGGGGGCGTTGATGATGGGCGTGAAGTGCGTGCCGCCGATGCCGCCGAGCGAACTGATCGACATGCAGCCGCCCTGCATGTCGGCCGAGCCGAGCTTGCCGTCGCGCGCCTTCTTGGCGAGCTCGCCCATTTCCTGGCTGATCTGCAGGATGCCCTTCTTGTCGGCATCCTTGAGCACCGGCACCACGAGCCCGTTGGGCGTGTCGGCCGCGAAGCCGATGTGGAAGTACTGCTTGTAGACCAGCTGGTCGCCGTCGAGGCTGGCGTTGAAGTCGGGGAATTTCTTCAGCGCCGCAACCACCGCCTTGATCACGAAGGCCAGCATCGTGACCTTGATGCCCGACTTCTCGTTCTCCTTGTTGGTGGAGACGCGGAAGGCCTCGAGCTCGGTGATGTCGGCTTCGTCGTTGTTGGTGACGTGCGGAATCATCACCCAGTTGCGGTGCAGGTTGGCGCCGCTGAGCTTCTTGATGCGCGACAGGTCCTTGCGCTCGACCGCGCCGAACTTCGTGAAGTCGACCTTGGGCCAGGGAATGAGGCCCAGCGCGGCGCCGTCCGCGCCGCCGCCACCGGCCGGCGCCTTGGCCGCCGAGGCCTTGGTGCTGGCCTGGCCGCTCATCACCGCCTTGGTGAAGCCCTGGACGTCTTCCTGCGTGATGCGGCCCTTGGGACCCGAACCCTTGACCTCTTCGAGCGGCACGCCGAGTTCGCGTGCGAACTTGCGCACCGACGGCGAGGCGTGCGGCAGGTTGCCGGTGGGCGCAACCGTCGGCTCGTGCGGCGCGGCTGCGGCAGCCGGTGCCGGCGATGCGGCGGCTGGCGCGGGTGCGCTGGCGGTTGCCGCAGCCGGTGCGGCTGCAGCAGCTTGCGCAGGTGCGGGTGCCGCTGCGCCTGCCGAGCCTTCCACTATCGCGATCAGGTCGCCGATGTTGACCGTGTCGCCCACCTTGACCTTGAGTTCCTTGAGCACGCCGGCCGCCGACGAGGGAATCTCCATCGAGGCCTTGTCCGATTCCACCGTGATCAGCGACTGGTCGGCCGCGATGGTGTCGCCGGGCTTCACGAGCAGCTCGATGACCGCGACGTCCTTGAAGTCGCCGATGTCGGGCACCTTGACCTCGACCTGTCCCGAGGCCGCAGGCGCGGCAGCCGGTGCAGGTGCAGCGGCTGCGGGTGCCGGGGCGGCAGCCGCAGGGGCGGGAGCCGCTGCAGGCGCCGGCGCTGCGGCGCCACCTTCGGCCTCGAGCACGAGCACCACCGAGCCCTCCTTCACCTTGCTGCCGACCTCGACCTTCAATTCCTTGACCACACCGGCGGTCGACGACGGGATCTCCATCGACGCCTTGTCCGATTCCACGGTAATGAGCGACTGCTCGGCCTTGACCGTGTCACCCACCTTCACGAGCACCTCGATCACCGCGACTTCATCGAAATCGCCGATGTCCGGCACCTTGACTTCCACTGCTGCCATATTGTTCGTCTCCCGCCGTGAGGCGCCGTTCGTTCGTTGGTTGTTGGTTGATGTTCAGGCGTAGAGCGGGTTGACCTTGTCGACATTGATGCCGTACTTCTTGATCGCCTCGACCACCTTGGCCACAGGCACCGTGCCATCTTCGCTCAAAGCCTTGAGCGCGGCCACCACGATGTAGTGGCGGTTGATCTCGAAGTGCTCGCGCAGCTTGTTGCGGAAGTCGCTGCGGCCGAAGCCGTCGGTGCCCAGCACCTTGTAGGTGCGGCCCTTGGGAATGAAAGGGCGGATCTGCTCGGCGTAGGCCTTCATGTAGTCGGTCGATGCCACCACCGGCCCGGTCGTGGGCGCGAGCTGCTCGGCCACGAAGGGCACGCGCGGCGCCTGGTCCGGGTGCAGCAGGTTCCAGCGGTCGGCGTCCTGGCCGTCGCGCGTCAGCTCGTTGAAGCTCGGGCAGCTCCACACCGAGGCCGAAACGCCCCAGTCCTTTTCGAGCAGTTCCTGCGCCGCGAAGCTTTCGCGCAGGATCGTGCCGCTGCCCAGCAACTGCACGGTGGGCGACTTGGCCTTCAGCGCCGGGCCCTGCCTGGACAGGTACATGCCCTTGATGATCTGCTCCTCGGTGCCGGGCTGCAGGCCGGGCATCGCGTAGTTCTCGTTGAGCAGCGTGAGGTAGTAGTAGACGTTGTCCTGCTTCTCGACCATGCGCTTCAGGCCGTGATGCAGGATCACGCCGACTTCGTGCGCGAAAGTCGGGTCGTAGCTCACGCAGTTCGGGATGGTGTTGGCCAGGATGTGGCTGTGGCCATCTTCGTGCTGCAAGCCTTCGCCGTTGAGCGTGGTGCGCCCCGAGGTGCCGCCCAGCAGGAAGCCGCGCGCCTGCATGTCGCCGGCCGCCCAGGCCAGGTCGCCGATGCGCTGGAAACCGAACATCGAGTAGTACACGTAGAACGGCACCATGATGCGGTTGTTCGTGCTGTACGACGTGGCCGCCGCAATCCAGCTCGACATGCCGCCCGCTTCGTTGATGCCTTCCTGCAGGATCTGGCCAGCCTTGTCTTCCTTGTAGTACATGACCTGGTCCTTGTCGACCGGGGTGTACTGCTGGCCAGCGGGGTTGTAGATGCCGATCTGGCGGAACAACCCTTCCATGCCGAAGGTGCGCGCCTCGTCCACCAGGATGGGCACCACGCGCGGACCCAGCGCCTTGTCGCGCAGCAGCTGCGTGAGGAAGCGCACGTAGGCTTGGGTGGTGGAGATTTCGCGGCCCTCGGCCGTGGGCTCCATCACCGACTTGAAGGTGTCCAGCGAAGGCACCGTGAAGCTCTCGTCGGCCTTGGTGCGGCGGTGCGGCAGGTAGCCGCCCAGCGCCTTGCGGCGCTCGTGCAGGTACTTCATTTCCGGCGTGTCGTCGGCCGGCTTGTAGAACGGCAGGTCGGCGATCTTGCTGTCCGGGATCGGGATGTTGAAGCGGTCGCGGAAGGCCATGATGTCCTCGTCGCTGAGCTTCTTGGTCTGGTGGACGTTGTTCTTGCCCTCGCCGATCTTGCCCATGCCGAAGCCCTTGACCGTCTTGATCAGGAGCACCGTGGGCTGGCCCTTGTGCTTCACGGCCGCGTCGAAGGCCGCGTAGACCTTCTGCGAATCGTGGCCGCCGCGGCGCAGCTGCCAGATGTCGTCATCGCTCATCTTGGACACCATCTCGAGCGTGCGCGGGTCGCGGCCGAAGAAATGCTTGCGGACGTAGGCGCCGTCGTTGGCCTTGAAGGCCTGGTAGTCGCCGTCGTTGGTCTCCATCATGATCTTGCGCAGCGCACCTTCCTTGTCGCGTGCGATCAGCGGGTCCCAGCCGCTGCCCCAGATCAGCTTGATGACGTTCCAGCCCGAACCGCGGAATTCGCCTTCGAGCTCCTGGATGATCTTGCCGTTGCCGCGCACCGGGCCGTCCAGGCGCTGCAGGTTGCAGTTGATGACGAAGATCAGGTTGTCCAGGCCTTCGCGCGCGGCCAGGCCGATGGCGCCCAGCGATTCGACTTCGTCCATTTCGCCGTCGCCGCAGAACACCCAGACCTTGCGGTTCTCGGTGTTGGCAATGCCGCGGGCGTGCAGGTACTTGAGGAAGCGGGCCTGGTAGATGGCCATCAGCGGGCCGAGGCCCATCGAGACGGTCGGGAACTGCCAGAACTCGGGCATCAGCTTCGGATGCGGGTAGCTGGAAAGGCCTTTGCCGTCGACTTCCTGGCGGAAGTTGAGCAACTGCTCTTCGCTCAGGCGGCCTTCGAGGTAGGCGCGGGCATAGATACCGGGCGAGACGTGGCCCTGGATGTAGAGGCAGTCGCCGCCGTGGTTTTCGCTCTCGGCGTGCCAGAAGTGGTTGAAACCGGCACCGAACATGTTCGCCAGCGAGGCGAAGGAGCCGATGTGGCCGCCGAGGTCGCCGCCTTCGGCCGGATGGTGGCGGTTGGCCTTGACCACCATTGCCATGGCGTTCCAGCGCATGTAGGCGCGCAGGCGCTCCTCGATCTCGAGGTTGCCGGGGCAGCGCTCTTCCTGGTCGGGCTCGATGGTGTTGACGTAGGCCGTGTTGGCGGAGAACGGCTTGTCGATGCTGTGCTGCCGCGCATGTTCGAGCAGCTGCTCGAGAAGGAAGTGGGCCCGTTCAGGTCCCTCGCTTTGGATGACGGAGGACAGTGCATCCATCCATTCACGGGTTTCCTGGGCGTCCGCGTCATTCGCGGCCGAGCCGAACAGGTTCTCGGGATTTGCCGACATGCTTGTCTCTCCTTTAGGGCTGTGGCTGTAATTTAGTGCGCTCTTCGATCACCGCGCGGGAGTTTCTCATAGAAATACTTCTATTTCAAATAGTGCATGTAGATTTCTTAATGTGATATTTCGGAAACAATGTCGCCCGTGTCGGAATCAATGGCACTGCGGCCCTTCTCTCCTTGGCGCAGGGGCCATCACCTAAACTCGCAGGATGCCCTTTTCCTCTCCGCTGTCGGTTGCGCGCAGCGCCGTGAATGCGTCTCCGCTCTCGTGGTGGCGCCGCTGGTGGCGCCAGCAAACGCCAGTGCTGCAAGACGCGGTCGCCATGCTGGCGCCGATTGCGGCGGTGCTGCTGTTCCTGGCGGCCATCGTTTCGGCGTTCTGGTATCTGCGCACAGAGGAAATCGAGCGCGAGCAGGAATCCGTGCGGCGTGACGTCGAATACGCGCAGCAGCGCATGCGCCTGCGCCTGCTCGAGCGCCAGGAACAGCTGATGCGCATCGCGCGCGACGCCTCCAACCGCGAGATCGACCCGATCGAATTCGCGAGCCGTGCCGAATCGCTGGTGAGCCAGTTCCCCGAGCTGCAGACCGTCACCTGGATCGACGACCGGCGCCGCTTCAAGGCTGGCTATTCGGCGCCGAGCGTGCATCCCGCGCAGCAGCACCTGATCGGCGACGTGCTGCGTCCGGGCGACGTGGAGAGCAACTACGCGCTGGCCCGCGAACTGCGCCAGCCGGTTTTTTCCCAGCCGGCGGCGGGAGGCGATCCCGCGGCGATGCTGCAGCTGCACATTCCGCTCTTCGACCAGGGCCTGTTCGCGGGCGTGGTGCTGGGCGAGTTTTCGGTCGATGGCCTGCTGCGCTACGGCATGCCCTCGGAAGTGCAGGCGCGCTATGCGGTCTCGCTGCTCGACGCCAAGGGCAACGTGCTCGCGGGCAATACGGCCAGCCTGAGGGAAGGCGGCACGCGGCTCCTTCCCTGGCCCGAAAGAACCAATGAGTACGAAGTGCCGGTGTCGCCTGTCGGCAATGCACTGGTGCTGCGCGCGCAAGCCTACCGCACCTCGCAGGGGGTGGTCGGCAACGGTCTGTTCTGGCTGGTCTGCGCGCTCAGCGTGCTGACCAGCTGGATGCTGATCGGCACCTGGCGCCACACCCGGCGGCGCCAGCAGGCCCAGCAGCGGCTGGTCGCCGAGACCAACTTCCGGCGCGCGATGGAAAACTCCATGCTGACCGGCATGCGCGTGCTCGACCTGCAGGGCCGCATCACCTATGTGAACGCCGCCTTCTGCGCAATGACGGGCTGGAGCGAAGCGGAGCTGGTGGGCCAGTCGCCGCCCTTCCCCTATTGGCTCGAGTCGGACCGCGAAGTGATGAACGAACGGCTCGAGGAAGAACTGCACGGGCGCGCCCTGCCCGGCGGCTTCCAGGTGCGCGTGAAGCGCAAGAACGGCAGCGTGTTCAACGCCCGGCTCTATGTGTCGCCGCTGATCGACGCGCGCGGCCACCAGACCGGCTGGATGACCTCGATGACCGACATCACCGAGCCCACGCGCATCCGCGAGCAGCTGTCGGCTTCCTACGAGCGCTTCACCACGGTGCTGGAGGCGCTCGACGCCGCCGTGTCGGTCGCGCCCATCGGCAGCGAGGAACTGCTCTTCGCGAACAAGCTGTACCGGCTGTGGTTCGGCTCCGACACCGTAGGCCACCTGGGCATGGTGGCGCAGGCCGGCGTGCCCGCCTCCAATGCGCACGACGAGGGCCTGGACGACGTCGACCCCTACGCCGGCCTGCCGATCGACACCCTGACCGCCGCCCAGACGGCCAACAACGAGATCTTCGTGCCGCACCTGGGCAAGTGGCTCGAAGTGCGCTCGCGCTATCTCACGTGGGTCGACGGCCGGCTGGCCCAGCTGGTGATCGCCACCGACATCACGCCGCGTCGCGACGCCGAAGAGCAGGCCGCCGCACAGGCCGACCGCGCGCAGGCCGCGAGCCGCCTGATCACGATGGGCGAGATGGCGTCCAGCGTGGCGCACGAACTCAACCAGCCGCTGACAGCCATCACCAACTACTGCAACGGGATGATGTCGCGCCTCAAGGGGCAGGCCATCGACACCGAGGCGCTGCTCGCGGCACTGGAGAAAACCTCCAAGCAGGCGCAGCGCGCGGGGCAGATCATCCAGCGCATCCGCTCGTTCGTGAAGCGCAGCGAGCCCAACCGCACCGCCGCCGACGTGTCCACCATGGTCAGCGAAGCGGTCGAACTCGCGGGCATCGAACTGCGGCGGCGCAACGTGCGGCTCAACCACTACGTGGCCGCGCGGCTGCCGGTGGTGCAGGTGGACCCGATCCTGATCGAGCAGGTGATGGTCAACCTGCTGAAGAACGCGGCCGAATCCATCGACATTGCCGAGCGTCCGCTCGCTCGCCGCAGCGTCGAGCTGCGCGTGCTGCCCAAGGTGATCGAGGGCCACAACGCCATCGAGTTCTCGGTGCAGGACACCGGCAAGGGCCTGGCCCCCGAGGTGATGGACCGCCTGTACGAAGCCTTCTTCTCCACCAAGCCCGAAGGCATGGGCATCGGGCTGAACCTCTGCCGCACCATCGTGGAGTCCCACCGCGGCCGGATGCAGGCGGAGAACATCTACAATGGTCCGGATGTGATCGGATGCCGTTTTTCCTTCTGGATTCCGGTGTTGGACGCTCCCAGTTCCGTAGCAAGCGACGAGGCAAAGGTACCTGCATGAGTTTGATTCCGAAGAAGGGCACTGTCTATGTCGTCGACGACGACGAAGCCGTGCGAGATTCGCTGCAATGGCTGCTCGAAGGCAAGGACTACAGGGTCCGCTGCTTCGATTCGGCCGAGTCCTTCCTCTCTCGATACGACCCGCGCGAAGTCGCCTGTCTGATCGTCGACATCCGCATGGCCGGCATGACCGGCCTCGAACTGCAGGACCGGCTGATCGAACGGCGCTCCCCGCTGCCCATCGTGGTGATCACCGGCCACGGCGACGTGCCGATGGCAGTCGACAGCATGAAGAAAGGCGCCATGGATTTCATCCAGAAGCCTTTCAACGACGAAGAGCTTGTCACGTTGGTCGAGCGCATGCTCGAGCACGCACGCGGTGCCTTCACGCAGCACCAGCAGTCGGCCAGCCGCGATGCGCTGCTGTCCAAGCTCACCGGCCGCGAGGCCCAGGTGCTCGAGCGCATCGTCGCCGGCCGCCTGAACAAGCAGATTGCCGACGACCTGGGCATCAGCATCAAGACGGTCGAGGCGCATCGCGCCAACATCATGGAAAAGCTCAACGCCAACACCGTGGCCGATCTGCTCAAGATCGCCCTCGGGCAGGCGGCGCCAGCGGCCAAGGCCTAAGAGCCAGCTATCTCCCCGATAGCGACGAATGTCCCCCACGCCTGCGCAAGCGGGCGTTTTTACTTGGAAAATCGAAACCGATGACCGCCCAACTGATCGACGGCAACGCCCTCGCCAAAACCATTCGCGCCGAGGTCGCCGGCCGCACCGCCGCACTGAAGGCCCGTGGCGTGAACCCGGCCCTTTCCATCATCCTCGTGGGCAGCGACCCGGCCAGCCAGGTCTACACGAAGCACAAGGTCAACGACAGCACCGAGACCGGCCTCGCGGCCACGCTCGAAACCTACCCCGCCGACATGAGCGAGGCCGCGCTGCTGGACCGCATCCGTGCCCTCAACGAGGACCCCAAGGTGCACGGCATCCTGGTCCAGCTGCCGCTGCCGAAGCACATGGACAGCCAGAAGGTCATCGAGACGATTTCGCCCGCCAAGGACGTGGACGGCTTCCACGTGGCCAGCGCCGGCGCGCTCATGACCGGCGCGCCGGGCTTCTGGCCCTGCACGCCGTACGGCTGCATGAAGATGCTCGAATCCATCGGCTACGACCTGCGCGGCAAGCACGCGGTGGTCATCGGCCGCAGCAATATCGTCGGCAAGCCGATGGCCATGATGCTGCTGGCCAAGAATGCCACCGTGACCGTCTGCCACAGCGCGACACAAGACCTGGCCGCTTTCACGCGCCAGGCCGACGTGATTGTTGCCGCGGTGGGCAAGCGCAACATCCTGACGGCCGGCATGGTGAAGCCCGGTGCCGTCGTGATCGACGTGGGCATGAACCGCAAGGAGGACGGCAAGCTCGCGGGCGACGTCGACTTCGACGGCGTCAAGGAAGTGGCCGGCTGGATCACTCCCGTGCCCGGCGGCGTGGGCCCCATGACGCGCGCCATGCTGCTCGTCAACACCCTTGAAGCGGCCGAACGCGCCGCCAAGTGATTCACATGGCCATGAAGAACAACCCCCTCCTCGACTTCACCGATCTCCCGCTGTTCGACCGCATCAAGCCCGAACACGTTGCGCCCGCGGTCGACATCCTGCTGGCCGAAGCCGAGGCAGCGCTGCAGGCCGTCACGGCGGCCGATTTTCCCGCCGACTGGAACGCGATCTCCAAGGTGCTCGACGTGGCCTCCGAGCGCTTCAGCCGTGCCTGGGGCGCCGTCGGCCACCTCAACGCCGTGGCCGACACGCCGGAACTGCGCGCCGCCTACAACGAGGCCATGCCGCGCGTGACCGCCTTCTGGACCCGGCTGGGTTCCGACGAGCGCCTCTACGCCAAGTACAAGGCCATCGACGTGGCCATCCTCAACCCCGAGCAGCGCCAGGCGCACAAGAATGCCGTGCGCAACTTCGTGCTGGGCGGCGCGGAACTGCAGGGCGATGCGAAGAAGCGCTTTGCCGACATCCAGGAACGCCAGGCCGAACTGAGCCAGAAATTCAGCGAGAACGCGCTCGACGCCACCGACGCCTTCTCTTACTACGCGGTGCTGGGCGAGCTCGAGGGCGTGCCCGAAGACGTGGTGAGCGCGGCCCGCGCAGCAGCGGAAGCCGAAGGCAAGCAGGGCTACAAGCTCACGCTCAAGATGCCCTGCTACCTGCCCGTGATGCAGTTCGCCAGGAGCAGCGCGCTGCGCGAAACGCTCTACCGCGCCTACGTCACCCGCGCCAGCGAGCTTGGCGATCCGGCCTTCGACAACACGGCCTTGATCAACGAGATCCTCGCGCTGCGCGAAGAAGAAGCCCGGTTGCTCGGCTACCGGAATTTCGGCGAGCTCTCGGTCGTGCCCAAGATGGCCGAGTCGCCCGAGCAGGTGATCAAGTTCCTGCGCGATCTCGCGGCCAAGGCCAAGCCGTACGGCGAACGCGACCTGGCCGACCTGCGCGTCTTCGCCTCGGAGCAGCTGGGCATCACCGATCCCCAGGCCTGGGACTGGAGCTACATCGGCGAAAAGCTGAAGGAAGCGCGCTATGCCTTCAGCGAGCAGGAGGTCAAGCAGTACTTCCCGGCACCCAAGGTGATGGCCGGCCTGTTCAAGATCGTCGAGACGCTGTTCGAGGTGTCCATTCGCCGCGACAGCGCGCCCACCTGGCACCCGAGCGTCGAGGTCTACCGCATCGAGCGGTCCGGCCAGAAGGTCGGCCAGTTCTACCTCGATCCTTCCGCCCGCGCCGCGAAACGCGGCGGCGCCTGGATGGACGACGTACGCGCGCGCTGGCTGCGCCCCGACGACGGCGTGCTGCAAACACCCGTCGCCCAGCTCGTGTGCAACTTCGCGAGCGGCGTCGACGGCAAGCCGCCGCTGCTCACGCACGACGACGTGACCACCCTCTTCCACGAATTCGGCCATGGCCTGCATCACATGCTCACGCAGGTGAACGAGCGCGACGTGTCGGGCATCAGCGGCGTCGAGTGGGACGCGGTCGAGCTGCCGAGCCAGTTCATGGAAAACTTCTGCTGGGAGTGGGATGTGCTCAGGCACATGACGGCCCACGTCGACACCAGCGAGCCGCTGCCGCGCGCGCTGTTCGACAAGATGACCGCCGCCAAGAACTTCCAGAGCGGCCTGCAGACGCTGCGCCAGATCGAGTTCTCGCTGTTCGACATGCTGCTGCACACCGAATACCAGGCCGGCGCCGCGCAGCCGGGCGGCGTGCTCGCGCTGCTGGCCAAGGTGCGCACCGAGGTGGCCGTGATGCCTTCGCCTCCTTTCAGCCGCACGCCAAACACCTTCAGCCACATCTTCTCTGGCGGTTACGCGGCCGGCTACTACAGCTACAAGTGGGCCGAGGTGCTGAGCGCCGACGCCTATGCCGCCTTCGAGGAAACCGTGGGCGCCGACGGCCAGCCGAACATCGAAACCGGCCGCAGGTACCGCCAGGCCATCCTCGAGGCCGGTGGCAGCCGCAGCGCCATGGATTCGTTCAAGGCCTTCCGCGGCCGCGAGCCCCAGCTTGATGCGCTGCTGCGACACCAGGGCATGGCGCAGACCCAGCCCGCTTGATGCGGGCCTGAAGCTTGCGATACTCGGGCGATGCATTCGACCCACAAGAAATCCTCCTTGCATCGCCTGTCCGGCGCCGCCCTGCTGCTGATCGCCGCGGGCGCGATGGCACAGCCGATCTACCGCAACGTCGACAAGAATGGCAAGGTCACCTTCTCGGACCGCGCGCCCACCGCAAGCACCGAGCCGGCCACGGCGCCGCAGGCCGGCATCACGCCTCCCGCCAATGCCGGGCTGCCCTACGAGCTGCGGCAAGTGGCGCAGCGCTATCCCGTGACGCTCTACAGCAGCGAGGAATGCGCGCCCTGCGGCACCGCCCGTTCGCTGCTCGTCACGCGCGGCATTCCCTTCGAGGAGCGCACCGTCAAGAGCAACCAGGATGTCGAGGCGCTGCAGCGCCTGAGCAACCAGGCCTCGCTGCCGCTGCTGACGATCGGCTCGCAGCAGCTCAAGGGCTACTCGGATGCCGAATGGTCGCAATACCTCGACGCAGCGGGCTATCCGAAGAGCAACAGCCTGCCCGCTGGCTACCGCAATCCGCCGGCGCGGCCGCTGGTGGCACTGCAGCCGGCGCCCGCCGCACGCGAGCCCGAGCAACCGGCGCCTGCACCGCAGCCGCCCGCGCCCGCCCCGAGCGGTCCGAGCCCGAGCAACCCGGCCGGCATCAAGTTCTGAGCCGGCCGGCCGTCGGCTAGAGCTGGCGGCCTTTTTTCTTCAGTCGAACTGCATCGTTTGCACGCCGGAGGCCGTGCCCAGTAGGCACACGTCGGCCTTCTGGTGCGCAAACACGCCGACCGTGACTACGCCCGGCCACTGGCTCACCTCGGATTCGAAGGCGAGCGGATCGCTGATCCGCAGCCCCGTCACGTCGACGATGTGCTGGCCGTTGTCGGTCACGAGCGGCAATCCGTCCTTTTCGCGCACCTGTGCGATGCCGCCCATGGCCTCGAACTGCCGCATCACGCGGCGGGCTGCCATCGGAATCACCTCCACCGGCAGCGGAAAGGCGCCGAGCGTGTCGACCAGCTTGGACGCATCGGCAATGCAGACGAAGCGCCGCGACTGCGCCGCCACGATCTTTTCGCGCGTGAGCGCCGCACCGCCGCCCTTCACCATGAAACCGTGGTGGTCGATCTCGTCCGCGCCGTCGATGTAGACGCCGAGTTCGTCGACCTCGTTGCTGTCGAACACCGGAATGCCCAGGGCGCGCAGGCGCTCGGTCGAGGCCACCGAACTGGACACCGCGCCCTTGATCTGCTCCTTGATGGTGGCCAGCGCGTCGATGAACTTGTTCACCGTGGAGCCGGTGCCCACGCCGACGATTTCACCCTTGGCCACGTAGGCCAGCGCTGCGCGGCCGACCTGAGCCTTGAGTTCGTCCTGGGAGATGGCGCCCGCGCCGCTCGCGGCGCCGGAGGCGGAAGAAGGGGAAACGGGTGCAGTCATCGCGGAGAATCCTTGGCTCATTGAAGTCGAGAATTATCCGATGCCCCTGCTCCCCTCTTCGCTCTACGGCCTGGCCCGGCCCTTTCTGTTCGGCTTCGACCCGGAGCATGCCCACGAACTCACGCTCGACGGGCTGGCCCGCACGCAGAACACGCCACTGGCCTGCGCCTACGCCGCGCCGCGCGTCGATGATCCGGTCACGCTTGCGGGGCTGGAGTTTCCCAACCGCGTGGGCCTGGCCGCCGGCCTCGACAAGAACGCCCGCTGCATCGACGCCTTTGCCGCCATGGGCTTCGGCTTTGTCGAGGTCGGCACGGTCACGCCCAAGGCGCAGCCGGGCAATCCCAAGCCGCGCATGTTCCGCCTGCCCCAGCGCGACGCGCTCATCAATCGGCTCGGGTTCAACAACGAAGGGCTCGATGCCTTTCTTGCCAACGTGCAGAAGGCACGCTTCCGCAGGAGCGGCAGCGGCGGCAGCAAAAAGCCGATGCTGCTCGGGCTCAACATCGGAAAGAACGCCGCCACGCCCATCGAAAAGGCGGTGGACGACTATCTGGCCTGCCTGGACGGCGTGTACCCGCATGCCGACTACGTGACCATCAACATCTCGAGCCCCAACACCGCCAATCTGCGGACGCTGCAGAGCGATGAGGCGCTCGATGCGCTGCTGGGCGCCATCGCCGAGCGCCGCCATGCGCTGGCCGAGCGCAGCCATCGGCGCGTGCCGCTGTTCGTAAAGATCGCTCCGGACCTGGACGAGAGCCAGGTTGCCGTCATCGCCGCCACGCTGCAGCGCCACGGCATGGACGGTGTGATCGCCACCAACACCACGCTGGCGCGCGATGCGGTCGCCGGCCTGCCGCATGCCAACGAAGCGGGCGGGCTCTCGGGCGCACCCGTGCGCGAGGCGAGCAACCGCGTGATCTCGCAATTGCGTACGGCGCTGGGGGCGGGTTTTCCGATCGTCGGGGTTGGAGGCATCCTGAGCGCGGCCGATGCCAGGGCCAAGATTGCCGCGGGCGCGGACGTGGTGCAGATCTACACCGGCCTCATCTACCGCGGCCCGGCGCTGGTACGCGAAGCGGCGCAGGCGTTGCTGCAAAGCCGCAGCGCCGCCTGAGCCTTCGCTCTTTCTCTTTTCTTCTCAGCGCATGCGCCAGAGCACTGGCGCAATGAACGCGGCCCAGCGGAGCAGCCGCTTGGGACGGATCACCACCACGGCCACCGCAGCGGCGACGCCGGTCGCCACGGGGTGCTCCCGCGCAATGCGCAATGCCGCAGCTGCCGCCGATTCGTCGGCCGGAGGTGCTTCGGAAGAAGCACCCGTTGCACCGGCGGGCCGCGCCGGGCCTGCGCCCTGCATCGTGGCGATGCGTTCGCGCTGGCGCTCCATGCGGGCGAGCAGTTCTTCGCGCGTGGCAGGCCGCCGGGGTCGCGGCGCTTCTTCATCTTGGTCGGGATCCTTGCCGAGGCCGAAGCTGTCCTGCACCCAGGCCCAGTCGCGTTCGAATTCGTGGCGTGCCGGAATGAAGCTGTTCGAGGCATTGCGAAGGGTCAGGAACAGCCCCAGCGCCGCGCCCAGCCAGAGCAGGACCCACACGCCGGCCACCGACCACGCAGCCGCGATGCGGTGCGGTGTTTCCCAGAAATGCACCACCACCGCCATTGAGAGCAACGCCACCGCCACCGTGGTGAGCCCGAGCACGGCCACCACCAGCACGAGCATCAGCTTGAGGCGCTGCTTCTCGTCCTCCCACGCCATGCGCAGGAGTTGCACGCGGTCTTCGGCCGCCAGCGCGCCTTCGGCCGCAGCGATCCGCAGCCGCCGCAAACGGGCATCGAGCCCGAACAGGGACAGCAATCTCATGCGCCGACTCCGGCTCGGCGAGGAACGGCGCGGCGGCTTGCGTTCAGGTCAGCGGCGGCCAAGCAGCAGGCCCACCAGCACGCCGACGGCCAGCGCAGCGCCGGCAATCTGCCACGGTTCGTCGTGGGCGTAGGCGTTGGCAGAGTTGGCCGCTTCGCGGGCCTTCTTGGCAGCCAGCTTGCTCTTTTCCGCGGCAAGCTCGCGCGCAATGGCGAGCTTGGTGTCGATGCGCTGGCGCAGCGCCTTGATGTGGGGAACCGAATCCAGGTCCTTGCTGGCCAGCACGCCGCGCACGTCGCTTGCGATGTCTTCGGCTGCCGCTTCGATATTGTTGGATGCACTCATTGGAAACTTTCCTCCGTGATGACACCGGCACCGCGCCGGCGGCTTCACGCCAGCAAATGGCGTGGTGTCATGTTACAGGCACAAAAGCCCCTCATGCACAGCAGTTATGCAGACTTCTGCACGCGATGGGCCCTGCGTTGCGTCCGCCGTCAGGCCGCCTCGAGCAGGCGCTCGACGTGCCGCCCGATCGCCAGGCTGCTCGTGAGCCCGGGAGACTCGATGCCGAAGAGATTGACCAGCCCGCGCACGCCGTGCGATTCGGGTCCGTCGATCATGAAGTCGCGCGCCGGCTCGTCCGGGCCCGAGATCTTGGGCCGCATGCCCGCGTAGCCGGGAATCAGCGCCCCGTCGGGCAAGGCGGGCCAGTACTTGCGCACCTCGGCATAGAAGCCATTGCCGCGCGCCGGGTCCACCACCAGGTCGTCGGCCGATTGCACCCATTGCACGTCGGGCCCGAACTTGGCTTGCCCGCCCAGGTCGATCGTCAGGTGCACGCCCAGTCCGCCGGGTTCGGGCACCGGATAGACGAGGCGGCTGAAGGGCGCGCGGCCCGACAGCGTGAAATAGCTGCCCTTGGCAAAATAGGCGGTGGGCACGGCCGCCGGCGGCAGCCCTTCGAAGCGGCGGGCCAGTTCAGGCGCGAGCAGGCCGGCCGCATTGACCACGGTGTTGCAGCGCAGGGCCGTTCCGTCTTCAGCTACCAGAACGATAGCGTCCCGGCCGCATTCCGCTCGGGCGATGGGCGATTTCAGCGCCAGCATGCCGCCCGCGTTCTCCAGGTCGCCGAGCAGGCTCAGCATCAAGGCATGGCTGTCGACGATGCCGGTGCTGGGCGAGTGCAATGCCGCCACGCAATGGAGCTGAGGCTCCATGGCCATGGCCTGCTGGGCAGTCAACAGCACGAGGTCGCTGACCCCATTGGCGGCCGCCTTGGCACGGATGACTTCGAGCTGGGCCACCTGCTCGGGCGAGGTCGCGACGATCAGCTTGCCGCAGCGCTGGTGGGGCACGCCGCGCTCTGCTGCGTAGTCATAAAGCGCCTCCTTGCCCTCGACGCAAAGCCTCGCCTTGAGCGAGCCCTGCGGGTAGTAGATGCCCGCGTGAATCACTTCGCTGTTGCGCGAACTGGTCCCGGTGCCAATGGCACCTTCGGCTTCCAGCACCACCACCTCCCGGCCCGCGAGCGCCAAGGCGCGCGCCACTGCCAGTCCCACCACACCGGCGCCGATGACGGCGCAATCGAGTTCATCCATCGTGCGAGCTTATCGCGGCTCGCATGGGGATTTCATCAGGACGTGGTGGGGGGCGGCTCGGGATCGGTCGGCTCGTCGGGCGGCGTGCTTGGCCCTTCGTCAGGCTCCACGGGCAGATCCGGCGTGATGGGGGGCGGAAGGTCGGGATGGGTGGCCATGGTGCTCTCCTTTGCTTCCGGTTCTATGCCGTTGCTTCAGGATTGCAGCCGGCGCGCGGCGGCAGTTGGCGTCAGCACGAGCCGACAGTGCGTCCGCGCAAACAAAAAAGCGACCTGGACAGCCAGGTCGCTTTTTATTTGGAATTGGTGGGCGGTGGAGGCTTCGAACCTCCGACCCCAGCAGTGTGAATGCTGTGCTCTACCCCTGAGCTAACCGCCCGTGGCACCGCGAGTGCAGTGCCGTGGAATTAATCGCGTTGCGCGAAGCCTTCGATTATGCCACAGGATTTCAGCCGTTTTGGCGGAACAGCGTGCGCCCGTTGCTGGATTTGTCGAGTTGCGACAACACGGCTTCATGCGCTGCAAGCTCCTGCTCGGCGGCCATGATCACCGGCAGGTCGAACTGGCTCAGGTCGATGGCCACCACCGTGGTGCCCTGCGCCGGCTCGTTCGAGGCCACGTCGATCAGCAGGGCGTCCTGGCCGCGCGTGAGATTGATGTACACGTCGGCCAGCAGCTGCGCGTCGAGCTTGGCGCCGTGGAAGGTGCGGTTGGAGCGGTCGACGCCGAAGCGGTCGCACAGCGCGTCGAGCGAATTGCGCTTGCCCGGGTAGACCTGCTTGGCCATGGCCAGCGTGTCGGTCACCTCGCCGACGAAGCTGCGCAGCGGCGGCAGGCCGGCCAGTTCGAGCTCCTTGTTGAGGAAGCCGACGTCGAAGGCCGCGTTGTGGATGATCAGCTCGGCGCCGCGCAGGTACTCGACGATGTCGTTGGCCAGCGTGGCGAACTTCGGCTTGTCGCGCAGGAAATCGGTCGTCAGGCCGTGCACCTTGAGCGCGTCTTCATGGCTCTCGCGCTCGGGGTTGAAGTAGATGTGCAGGTCGTTGCCGGTGAGCTTGCGGGCGAACAGCTCCACGCAGCCGAGCTCGATGATGCGGTCGCCGTTCTCGGCGGACAGGCCGGTGGTTTCAGTGTCGAGGACGATCTGGCGCGACATGCGGTGGCTCTTTCAGTGGTTTTCTTTGGCGTGGTTGATCGAGTACTTGGGAATCTCGATCGTCACATCTTCCTGCGCCAGGATCGCCTGGCAGCTCAGGCGCGATTGTGGCTCCAGGCCCCAGGCGCGGTCGAGCAGGTCTTCCTCGCCCTCTTCGGCCTCGTTCAGCGAATTGAAGCCCTGGCGCACGACCACGTGGCAGGTGGTGCAGGCGCAGCTCATCTCGCAGGCGTGCTCGATGTTGATGTGATTGTCGAGCAGCGCCTCGCAGATCGAGGTGCCGGCCGGCGCCGTGATTTCTGCACCCTGCGGGCAGTACTCGGGATGCGGAAATATCTTGATGGTGGGCATGTGGTTCTCAGAGGGATTCGAGCTTGCGGCCCGACAACGCGCGTGCAATGCCTGCGTTCATGCGCTCGGCGGCAAAGGCTTCGGTGTCGTTGGCCAGCGCCTTGGTAGCACCTTCGATGGCCGCGGCATCATTGCCCTTCGCGGCTTCGCGCAACTTTGCCATCGACGCATCGATGACTGCGCGCTCTTCTTCGCCCAGCAGATCGCCGTCGGCGTCGAGCGCGCTTTGGGTGGCGAGCAGCATGCGCTCGGCATCGACGCGCGCCTCCACCAGCGCGCGCGCCTGCATGTCCTGCTGCGCGGTGGAAAAGCTCTCCTGCAGCATGGTCGCGATCTGATCGTCCGAGAGCCCGTACGAAGGCTTGACCGTCACGCTGGCCTCCACGCCGCTGCCCTGCTCCTTGGCGCTGACGCTCAGCAAGCCATCGGCATCGACGGTGAAGGTCACGCGGATGCGCGCCGCGCCCGCCGCCATGGGCGGGATCCCGCGCAGCGTGAAGCGCGCCAGGCTGCGGCAATCGGCGACCAGGTCGCGTTCGCCCTGCACCACGTGCAATGCGAGTGCCGTCTGGCCGTCCTGATAGGTGGTGAAGTCCTGCGCCATCGCCGTGGGAATGGTCTGGTTACGCGGCACGATGCGCTCGACCAGGCCGCCCATGGTCTCGATGCCCAGCGACAGCGGGATCACGTCGAGCAGCAGCAGATCGCCCGCGCCGTTGTTGCCGGCCAGCTGGTTGGCCTGGATGGCGGCGCCGAGCGCCACGACCTCATCGGGGTTCAGGTTGACGAGCGGCTCGCGGCCGAAGAATTCGGCGACGGCACGGCGGATCTGCGGCATGCGGGTGGAACCGCCGACCAGCACGATGCCCTGCAGGTCGTCGGGCTTTAGCTTCGCGTCGCGCAGCGCCTTGCGAACCGCTGCGATCGTGCGGTCGGTGAGCGGTTTGGTGGCGGCGTCGAATTGCGCGCGCGCCAGGTCGAACCGGGCGGCGCCAGTGGCAAGCTCGGCGTGGAACGCCACGGAATCGGCATCGGTCAGCGCCTCCTTGGCCGCACGGGCGGCCACCAGCATGGCGGCCTTGTCGGCATCGCTGCCCACTTGCAGGCCGGTTTGCGCAAGCACGAAATCGGCGAGCGCGTGGTCGTAGTCGTCGCCGCCCAGGGCCGAGTCGCCGCCGGTGGCAATGACTTCGAACACGCCCTGCGTAAGCCGCAGGATCGAGATGTCGAAGGTGCCGCCGCCCAGGTCGTAGACCGCGTAGACGCCTTCGCTCGCGTTGTCCAGGCCGTAGGCAATGGCCGCGGCCGTGGGCTCGCTGATGAGGCGCAGCACGTTGAGGCCGGCGAGCTGCGCGGCGTCCTTGGTGGCCTGGCGCTGGCCTTCGTCGAAGTAGGCCGGCACGGTGATGACGGCGCCGTAGAGCTCGTCGTCGAAGGTGTCTTCGGCGCGGTAGCGCAAGGTGGCCAGGATCTCGGCGCTGATCTCCACCGGCGACTTGATGCCCGCGGCCGTCTGCACCTTGACCATGCCGCCTTCATCCACCAGTCGGTAGGACATCGACTCGCGGTTGGCGATGTCGGCCAGCCCGCGGCCCATGAGGCGCTTGACCGAGGTGATGGTGTTCGGAGCATCCTGCGCACGCGCGGCCAGCGCATCGAAGCCGATCTGGCGCCGCTCGCGGTCGAGATAGCGCACGGCCGAAGGCAGGATCACGCGGCCCTGGTCGTCGGGCAGGCATTCGGCCACGCCATTGCGCACCGCGGCCACCAGCGAATGCGTGGTGCCCAGGTCGATGCCAACGGCAATGCGGCGCTGATGCGGATCGGGCGCCTGGCCGGGTTCGGAAATTTGAAGAAGAGCCATCAGGCCTCCCGCCGGGCCGCCCCAAGGGAAGCCTGCGCCCCCTCGGGGGGCAGCGAATACACGAAGTGATGAGCGTGGAGGTTCATATCTGGCTATTGTCCCAACTGATCGAATTTGGCTTCGACGTCCTGTCCGAAGCGCTCAATGAACATGAGGGCTCTCACCTGCTGCGCGGCGGCCGGGTAGTCGCCCTTCTCGTCGATCAGCCAGTCGAGCGACGACAGCGCGCGGGCACGGCCGGCCTCGACTTCGGCCTGCAACTGCTCGACCGCGGCAATGTCGCCGGCGTCGTCGAGCGCCTCGCGCCACTCCATCTGCTGCATCAGGAAATCGGCCGGCATGGCCGTGTTGTTCTCGGCGTTCAGCGGTGCACCGTTGAGTTCGCAGATGTAGCTGGCCCGCCGGATCGGGTCCTTGAGCCGCTGGTAGGCCTCGTTGATGCGCACCGACCATTGCATCGCCACGCGCTGCGCCGCGGCGCCCTGCGCGGCAAAGCGGTCCGGATGGGCCTCGCGCTGCAGTTCCTTCCACCGGGCGTCGAGCACGGCGCGGTCCTGCGCGAAGGTCGCGGGGACGTCGAACAGTTGAAAGTCGGTGTCGTTCAGGTTCATCAGACTGCCTGCCGGGCCGCCCCGAAGGCGGCCTGTGCCCCCTCGGGGGGCAGTGAGGACACAAAGTGCCGAACGTGGGGGCTCATATGGATCAAGAAAAAACCGCCAGCACATGACATGGTGGCGGCTGTGGTCGCTGTCAGCGACGGCGCATCAGATGCGGAAACTCTCTCCGCAACCGCAGCGATCGCGCTCGTTCGGATTGATGAACTTGAAGCCTTCGTTCAGGCCTTCGCGCACGAAGTCGAGTTGCGTGCCGTCGATGTAGGCCAGGCTCTTGGGGTCGACCAGCACCTTCACGCCGTGGTCTTCGAACACCACGTCTTCAGGCGCGAACTCGTCCACGTACTCGAGCTTGTAGGCCAGGCCCGAGCAGCCGGTGGTCTTCACGCCCAGCCGCACGCCCACGCCCTTGCCGCGTTTGCCAAGGTAGCGGGTGACGTGACGCGCGGCGGCTTCGGTCAGCGTAACGGCCATGTCAGTGGACTGCCGATGGTTCGGCTTCTGCCGCCTTGGCGCCGTGCTTGGCCTTGTAGTCGCTCACGGCGGCCTTGATGGCGTCTTCGGCCAGGATCGAGCAGTGGATCTTGACGGGCGGCAGCGCCAGTTCCTCGGCGATCTGCGCGTTCTTGAGCGCCGCGGCTTCGTCGAGCGTCTTGCCCTTGACCCACTCGGTCACGAGCGAGGACGACGCAATGGCCGAGCCGCAGCCGTAGGTCTTGAAGCGCGCATCTTCGATCACGCCGGTTTCGGGATTGACCTTGATCTGCAGCTTCATGACGTCGCCGCAGGCCGGCGCGCCGACCATGCCGGTGCCGACCGAGTCGTCGCCCTTTTCGAAGGAGCCGACGTTGCGGGGATTTTCGTAGTGGTCGATGACCTTGGATGAATATGCCATGGTGTACCTCTCAAACTTTGTTCAATGCGTCAGTGGGCCGACCACTGGATCGTGCTGATGTCGACGCCGTCCTGGAACATCTCCCACAGGGGGCTCAGCTCGCGCAGCTTGGCGACGTTGTGCTTGATGGTCGAGATGGCGTAGTCGATTTCTTCCTCGGTCGTGAAGCGGCCGATGGTCATGCGAAGGCTGCTGTGGGCCAGCTCGTCGCTGCGGCCCAGGGCGCGCAGCACGTAGCTGGGTTCCAGGCTGGCCGAGGTGCATGCCGACCCCGACGACACCGCCAGGCCCTTGATGCCCATGATCAGCGACTCGCCCTCAACATAGTTGAAGCTCATGTTCAGGTTGTGCGGCACACGCTGCTCGAGGTCGCCGTTGATGAACACCTGGTCCACATCCTTGAGCCCGTCGAGCAGGCGTTTCTGCAGGCGGGCGGCCTGAGCGATGTCTTCCTTCATTTCGAGCTTGGCGATGCGGAAGGCCTCGCCCATGCCCACGATCTGGTGCGTGGGCAGCGTGCCCGAGCGCATGCCGCGCTCGTGGCCGCCGCCGTGCATCTGTGCCTCGAGCCGCACGCGGGGCTTGCGGCGCACGTACAGCGCACCGATGCCCTTGGGGCCGTAGGTCTTGTGCGAAGCCAGGCTCATCAGGTCGATGGGCAGCTTGGCGATGTCGATCTCGACCTTGCCGGTGGCCTGGGCCGCATCGACGTGGAAGATCACGCCCTTTTCGCGGCAGGCATTGCCGAGCGCGACCACGTCCTGGATGACGCCGATCTCGTTATTGACGTACATCACGCTCGCAAGGATGGTGTCGGGGCGGATCGCCGCCTTGAACTTGTCCAGGTCGAGCAGGCCGTTTTCCTCGACGTCCATGTAGGTGACTTCGAAGCCTTGGCGCTCAAGCTCACGCATGGTGTCGAGCACGGCCTTGTGCTCGGTCTTCACCGTGATGAGGTGCTTGCCCTTGCCCTTGTAGAACTGGGCCGCGCCCTTGAGCGCGAGGTTGTTCGACTCGGTGGCGCCGGAGGTCCAGACGATCTCGCGCGGGTCGGCTCCGATCAGCTCGGCCACATAGCCGCGCGCTTTCTCGACCGCCTCTTCAGCCTCCCAGCCCCAGGCATGGCTGCGCGACGCCGGGTTGCCGAAGTGCTCGCGCAACCAGGGGATCATGGCGTCGACCACACGCGGGTCGACCGGCGTGGTGGCGCCGTAATCGAGATAGATCGGGAAATGAGGAGTGACGTCCATGGCTGGCTCGGGCTGGCGTGGGGTTGTTTCTTTGATCTGGGCTTCTCGCGGCAGCGCCCGGAGGCGCTCCACGGCTTCAGGACTTCGCGAAGGCGTTGCCGAGGGCAAACACCGAATTCGGCGCGTTCACGCGAATCGGCTTGACCACCGGCTGCGCGGAAATCGCGCGCTTGACGACTGGCTTGTTCTCGATCTGCACGCCCTTGGCGATCTGGTCGTCGACCAGCTTCTGCAGCGTGACGGAATCGAGGAACTCGACCATGCGCTGGTTCAGCGAGGCCCAGAGCTCGTGCGTCATGCAGCGGCCGGCTTCGCCGAGGCAGTTTTCCTTGCCGCCGCATTGCGTGGCATCGATGGGCTCATCGACGGAAACAATGATGTCTGCGACGGTGATATCCGCAGCCTTGCGGCCGAGGCTGTAGCCGCCGCCGGGGCCGCGGGTCGACTCGACCAGCTCGTGGCGGCGCAGTTTGCCGAACAGCTGTTCGAGATACGACAACGAAATCTGCTGCCGCTGGCTGATCGCAGCCAGCGTGACCGGACCGGTGTTCTGACGCAGCGCCAGATCGATCATTGCTGTGACCGCAAAACGGCCTTTGGTAGTGAGACGCATCGCAAGCTCCTTCAAGTGCTTACCGTTGAAATGACACCGTGGCCCAAGGCCGCGGTGACTTCGTCTCCGCCCTGCCCGACCCCTGGCGCTGGTGAACCAGCCAGTGGGATCGGTTCTTCATCGCGAAGTTCTTTTTTTGTTGTTGAGTATTTCGCTCAAGTATAGCAGAAGACCTTGAGGTCTGCTCGGGTAAACCCCAGCGGGAATCGCTTGAAGAAACCGGAACCCCGTCCTAGGACGGCAGAACGGCGATATTGTCCCCGCCGGAGGCGCCAAAAGCCTGCTCCCGCAGCAGCGCCAGCTGGTCGCGCACCCGGGCTGCCTTCTCGAATTCGAGGTTGCGGGCGTGTTCCATCATGAGCTTTTCGAGCCGCTTGATCTCGCGGGCGATGTCCTTTTCGCTCATGTCCTCGACCTTGGCGCGTTCCAGGTCGAGCTTGGCCATTTCCTTGCCCGTCTTTTCGCTGTAGACGCCGTCGATCAGGTCGCGCACCTGCTTGACGATGCTGCGCGGGGTGATGCCATTGGCCTCGTTGTGGGCGATCTGCCGGGCGCGGCGGCGCTCGGTTTCATCGATGGCCTTCTTCATCGAGTCGGTCATCCGGTCGGCATAGAGGATGGCCTTGCCGTTCAGGTTGCGCGCCGCGCGGCCGATGGTCTGGATCAGCGAGCGCTCGGCGCGCAGGAAGCCCTCTTTGTCGGCATCCAGAATGGCCACCAGCGACACCTCGGGAATATCCAGGCCCTCGCGCAGCAGATTGATACCCACCAGCACATCGAAGCTCCCCAGCCGCAGGTCGCGCAAGATTTCGACCCGCTCGACCGTGTCGACGTCGCTGTGCAGGTAGCGCACCTTCACGCCGTTGTCGCCCAGGTAGTCGGTCAGCTGCTCGGCCATGCGCTTGGTCAGCGTGGTGATGAGCACACGTTCGTTCTTGTCGACGCGGATGCGGATCTCGCCCAGCACATCGTCCACCTGGTGGGTTGCGGGGCGCACCTCGACCTCGGGGTCGATCAGTCCGGTCGGCCGCACCAGCTGCTCGACCACGTTGCCGGCATGGTCCTTCTCGTACTGCGCAGGCGTGGCGGAGACGAAGATGCACTGGCGCATGCGCGTCTCGAACTCCTCCAGCTTGAGCGGCCGATTGTCCAGCGCGCTCGGCAGCCGGAAGCCGTATTCGACCAGCGTGGTCTTGCGCGCCCGGTCGCCGTTGTACATGCCGCCGAGCTGGCCGACCATCTGGTGGCTTTCGTCGAGGAACATCAGCGCGTCCTTGGGCAGGTAGTCGGTCAAGGTGGCCGGCGGCTCGCCCGGCGCCGCGCCCGAGAGGTGGCGCGTGTAGTTCTCGATGCCCTTGCAGTGGCCGATCTCGGCCAGCATCTCCAGGTCGAAGCGGGTACGCTGCTCCAGGCGCTGCGCCTCCACCAGCTTGCCCTGCCCGACGAATTCCTTGAGCCGCTCGGCCAGCTCGATCTTGATGGTTTCGACCGCGCTCAGCACCTTGTCGCGCGGCGTCACGTAGTGGCTCGACGGGTACACGGTGAAACGCGGAATCTTCTGCCGGATGCGGCCCGTGAGCGGGTCGAACAGCTGCAGCGTCTCGATCTCGTCGTCGAACAGCTCGATGCGGATGGCCAGCTCGCTGTGCTCGGCCGGAAACACGTCGATGGTGTCGCCGCGCACGCGGAAGGTGCCGCGCGAAAAGTCCTGCTCGTTGCGGGTGTACTGCATGCGGATCAGCCGCCCGATCACGTCGCGCTGGCCGATCTTGTCGCCAACCCGCATGATGAAGCGCATCTGCGTGTAGTCCTCGGGCGTGCCGATGCCGTAGATGGCGCTCACCGTGGCCACGATGACCGTGTCGCGCCGCTCCAGCACGCTCTTGGTGGCCGACAGCCGCATCTGCTCGATGTGCTCGTTGATCGACGAGTCCTTCTCGATGAACAGGTCGCGCTGGGGCACGTAGGCCTCGGGCTGGTAATAGTCGTAATAGCTCACGAAGTACTCGACCGCGTTCTTGGGGAAGAACTCGCGGAATTCGCTGTAGAGCTGCGCCGCCAGCGTCTTGTTGGGCGCGAACACGATGGCCGGTCGGCCCAGCCGTGCGATCACGTTGGCCATGGTGAAGGTCTTGCCCGAGCCCGTGACGCCCAGCAGAGTCTGGAACACCTCGCCGTCGAGCACGCCCTCGACCAGGCCCTCGATGGCCTTCGGCTGGTCTCCAGCCGGCGGGTAGGGCTGGAAAAGTTCGAAAGGCGAACCGGGGTATTTGATGAATTCGCCCTGCTTCACCGGACCGATCGGGTCCAGTTTCTTCAGGTCTGCTATGGCTTCGTTGTTCTCTGGCATGGCTGTTCCCGACAGGTGGCGGTGGCGCCGGTAAAATTCAAGGCAACCGGAAAGCTTAAGCCAAGTCCGGTTGCCAGCGAAGCTTTCATCCCAAAGGACTTTCTCCATGTCTATGTTCACCGCGGTCGAAATGGCACCGCGCGACCCGATCCTCGGCCTCAACGAGCAGTTTGCAGCCGACACCAACCCCAACAAGGTCAACCTCGGCGTCGGCGTCTACTACGACGACAACGGCAAGCTGCCGCTTTTGCAGTGCGTGCAGGCCGCCGAACAGAACATGATGAAGGCGCCCACCGCGCGCGGCTACCTGCCGATCGACGGCATCGTGGCGTATGACAACGCGGTCAAGGCCTTGGTCTTCGGCGCCGACAGCGAGCCGGTGCAATCGGGTCGCGTGGCCACCATCCAGGCCATCGGCGGCACCGGCGGCCTGAAGGTCGGCGCCGACTTCCTCAAGAAGCTCAACCCCAAGGCCAAGGTGCTGATCAGCGACCCGAGCTGGGAAAACCACCGCGCCCTGTTCACCAACGCGGGCTTCGAGGTCGAAAGCTACCCCTACTACGACGCCGCCAGGCGCGGCGTCAACTTCGACGGCATGCTGGCCGCCCTGAACGCGGCGCCCGCCGGCACCGTCGTGGTGCTGCACGCCTGCTGCCACAACCCGACCGGCTACGACATCACGCCCGAGCAGTGGGACCAGGTCGTGGCCGCGGTCAAGGCCAAGGGCCTCGTCCCCTTCCTCGACATGGCCTACCAGGGCTTCGGCTACGGCCTGAAGGAAGACGGCGCGGCGGTCGCCAAGTTCGTCGACGCGGGCCTGACCTTCTTCGTCTCGACCTCGTTCTCGAAGAGCTTCAGCCTCTACGGCGAACGCGTGGGTGCCCTCTCGGTGCTGTGCGAGAACAAGGAAGAAGCCGGCCGCGTGCTGTCGCAGCTCAAGATCGCGATCCGCACCAACTACAGCAATCCGCCGATCCATGGCGGCGCCGTGGTGGCCGCGGTGCTCGGCAACCCTGAACTGCGCGCGCTGTGGGAAAAGGAACTCGGCGAAATGCGCGTGCGCATCAAGGCCATGCGCCAGAAGCTGGTCGACGGCCTCAAGGCCGCCGGCGTGAAGGACGACATGAGCTTCATCACCACGCAGATCGGCATGTTCAGCTACTCGGGCCTCCGCAAGGACCAGATGGTGCGCCTGCGCAACGAATTCGGCGTGTACGGCACCGACACCGGCCGCATGTGCGTGGCCGCGCTCAACAGCAAGAACATCGACTACGTCTGCGCGTCGATCGCCAAGGTCATCTAGGCGTCAGCAAGATGTGAGGGAATCTGCGTTTACGATTCCTTCACATTCGTGGCTTAAAAACGGCCCTTTCGGCAGGGCCGATGTAGGGGTTAGGCCCCCTGCAAGTCAGCGAATGCGCTGATATATTGCATTGCAACATTCCACTCCAAGACCAGCGATGCTCTATCAACTCTACGAAGCCCAGCGTTCCCTCATGGAGCCGTTTTCGGACTTCGCCCAAGCGGCGTCCAAGCTTTATGGCCAAGGCGCGGTGTGGGGCCAGCTGCCCATGGCCCAGCGCATGGCGGCAGGCTACGACCTGCTCTACCGCCTGGGCAAGGACTACGAGAAGCCAGAGTTCAACATCAAGTCCGTGAAGGTCGAGGGCGAAGACGTGGTCATCCAGGAGGCCGTCGAGCTCGACAAGCCCTTCTGCGAGCTGCGCCGCTTCAAGCGCTTCACCGACGAACCGCACATCCTCAAGACGCTCAAGAGCCAGCCCGTGGTGCTGATCGTGGCGCCGTTGTCGGGCCACTACGCCACGCTGCTGCGCGACACCGTGCGCACCATGCTGCAGGACCACAAGGTCTACATCACCGACTGGAAGAACGCGCGTCTCGTGCCCATGTCCGAGGGCGAGTTCCACCTCGACGACTACATCAACTACGTGCAGGAGTTCATCCGCCGGCTGCAGGCCGAGTACGGCAACTGCCACGTGGTGAGCGTGTGCCAGCCGACCGTGCCGGTGCTGGCGGCCGTGTCGCTCATGGCGAGCCGCGGCGAGCCGCTGCCGCTGACCATGACGATGATGGGCGGCCCGATCGACGCACGCAAGTCGCCCACCGCGGTAAACAACCTCGCGATGAACAAGAGCTTCGAGTGGTTCGAGAACAACGTGATCTACCGCGTGCCCCAGGGCTTCCCGGGTGAAGGCCGCCGCGTGTACCCGGGCTTCCTGCAGCACACGGGCTTCGTGGCCATGAACCCCGACCGCCACGCGTCGAGCCATTACGACTACTTCAAGGACCTCATCAAGGGCGACGACGCGAGCGCCGAGGCCCACCGCAAGTTCTACGACGAGTACAACGCCGTGCTCGACATGGACGCCGACTACTACCTGGACACCATCCGCACCGTGTTCCAGGAATTCGAACTCGTGAACGGCACCTGGGACGTCAAGAACCCCAAGGGCCAGATCGAGCGCGTGCGCCCGCAGGACATCCATTCGACCGCCCTGCTGACCGTCGAGGGCGAGCTCGACGACATTTCGGGCTCGGGCCAGACCGAGGCCGCCCACAGCCTGTGCACCGGCATTGCCGATTCGCAGCGCGAGCACTACGAAGTCAAGGGCGCGGGCCACTACGGCATCTTCAGCGGCCGCCGCTGGCGCGAACTGGTCTACCCCAAGGTGCAAAAGTTCATCGCGGCCCACGACCAGCCCCAGCGCCGCGCGGGCGCGCGCGAAACCCTGCCGGCCGAAGACCGCATCAAGCCGGGCCGGAGCACGGCGGCCGTTGCAGCCGGCAAGAATGTCGCAGCCAGGAAAGCGGTGGCGGTTGCCGCCGCCAAGAAGCCCGCGGCACGCAGGAAGTGAACGGGCTGGCCGCACGCATCCACGATGCACTGCCGCAGACGCAGTGCACACGTTGCGGCTACCCCGATTGCGCCGGCTATGCGCAAGCCGTGGCCGACGGCCAGGCCGGCATCAACCAGTGCCCGCCCGGCGGCGCCGAAGGCGTGGCCAGGCTGGCGAGGCTCACCGGCCGCGAGCCGCTCCCACTCGATCCGCAGTTCGGCACCGAAGGCCCGCGCGCCATGGCGGTCATCGACGAAGCCTGGTGCATCGGCTGCACGCTCTGCCTCGATACCTGCCCCACCGATGCCATCGTGGGCATCAACAAGCGCATGCACACCGTGATCGAAACGCACTGCACGGGCTGCGAGCTCTGCATTCCAGCCTGCCCTGTCGATTGCATCTCGCTCGAGGTCGAGACGCCGGGCCGCAGCGGCTGGCAGGCCTGGTCGCAGGTGCAGGCCGAAGCCGCGCTGCGGCGCTACAAGCTGCACGGCGAGCACCGCCGAACGGACAAGCGCCAGAGCGAGCAAGAAGCGCCCGCCGTCGCGCAGCCGCAGGCCGCCGACACGCGCAAGCGGTCCATCGTCGAAGCCGCGCTGGCGCGTGCCCGCGCCGCCTCGCAACAACAACGCCCACCCACCGCCAAGCCATGACCCTCGACACGCTGCTCGTCTACGTCGTCGCCTCGCTCGCGCTGGCCGTGATCCCCGGCCCGACGATGCTGCTGGCGCTCTCCAACGGCATCGACGGCGGCATGCGCCGCGCGAGCTGGGGCATTGCCGGTGCGTCGCTCGGGAGCGTCGCGCTGATCGCGGTGGTTGCGCTCGGGCTCGGCTCGCTGCTGGCCGCATCCGAACTGCTCTTCAACGCGATCCGCGTGGCGGGTGTCGCCTACCTGGTCTGGCTCGGCGTCAAGCTGTGGCGCAGCGAAGAGACCGACCTGGGTGCGGCGCTGGCCAAATCCGCCATCGAGGTTCGCCCGCATGGCCGCGTCGCGCTCATGCGCAGCCTGCTCGTGGCGCTGTCGAACCCCAAGACCGTGCTGTTCTTCGCAGCCTTCCTGCCGCAGTTCATCGACATCACCCGGCCGCAGGGCACCCAGTACCTGCTGCTCGGCTCGATCTTCGTGGCGCTCGACACCTGCGTGATGCTGGCCTATGCGGCCGCCGGAACGCAGGCCGTGCGCTGGCTCTCGCGCCGCGGCCTCAAGGCGCTGAATCGCAGCTGCGCGGCCGGCATGTGGCTGCTGGCCGCAACGCTGGCCTTCTGGCGCCGCCCGGGCACCTGAACGGCGCGGGGCTCAGCCCTCTTGGCTCTCTTTCGCCTTCTGCGGGCGCTTGAACAGCAGCAGCAAAACACCGGCCAGCACCACGGCTACCGCATACCACTCGAAGCGCGTCACGGTCTCATTGGCAATCCACACGCCCAGCAGCATCGCGATCACCGGATTGACGAAGGTGTAGCTCGCGGCCAAGGCGGCGGGCGCCTTCGCGAGCAGCACCATGTAGGCGTTGAAGGCGATCAGCGAGCCGAACACCACGAGGTACAGCCAGGCGGCAGCGGCCACGGGCTGCGGCGGCCACACCAGCTGTTCGCCGGAGAGGGCCGCGAGCATCAGCAGCACCACGCCGCCGCAGATCATTTCGCTCGCGAAGCCCATCGCACCGGGCGCGAGCGGCAGGCTGCGCTGGCTCAGCACGCTGCCCATCGACCAGCAGATGCAGGCAATGGAAATTGCCGCCAAGCCTGCGGGCGACGACTGGAAACCACTGCCCTGCGTCAGCATCAGCACGCCGATGAGCCCGAGCGCAATGCCCGCCGCCTCCAGCCGCGTCGGCTTCACGCCCCAGATCAGGTTGAGCAGCGCAATCAGCAGCGGCACCACCGCGATGAAGGCCACCACCAGCCCGGAGCCGATCGACACTTCGGCATGGGCCGTGCCGCCCATGCCGCCACCGAGCATCAGCGTGCCGACCACGAGGGCATTGCGCCACTGCACGCGCGAAGGCCAGGCCGCGCCGCGCCAGCGCATCCAGGCGGCGAGCAGCACACCCGCGAACAGGAAGCGCGAGCCCATCTGGAGAAAGGGCGCAAAGCTGATCAGCGCGTACTTGATTGCAAGATAGGTCGAGCCCCAGACCACCCAGGTGGCGGCCAGGCAGAGCCACAGCAGCGGCGGCAGTGCGGTGCGCGCGGGACCGGATGCGGCTTGGGCGGGGGATGCGAGAGTGGGCATGTCGATGTTGTCTTGTTGGTATGGAAACGCCGTCCATGGTATGAAAGCCATCTCCTCGCAACCATGCACATTTCATGGTTCTTTGCGTTTCATACCGTCGATTTGAAGGAGTTGCATGGACTTCAGCTTGAACCCCGCGCTGGATGCGCACGACACCCGCATCCTGGCCGAACTGCAGGCCGATGCGCGGCTCACCATGGCCGAACTCGGTCGCCGCGTGCATCTGAGCCAGCCGGCCGTGACCGAACGCGTCAAGAAGCTCGAGGCCGCGGGCGTGATCAGCGGCTACCGCGCGACCGTGAACCTCGGCAAGCTCGGCTACGGCATCCGCGCGATCATCCGCGTGGGCCGCGCCGACTATGCGCGCGTGGTGGAACTGGTGCAACAGACGCCCGAATGCGTCAATGCCTACAACGTGACCGGCGACGACAGCTGGATCCTGGAGATCGCGGTCATCGACGTGAGCCACCTCGATGCGGTCGTGACCAAGTTCTGCATCCTCACCGAGACGGCCACCTCGATCATCCTGAACCCGGCGCGCGAGCACCAGCCGATGCTGCCGCCTCAGCGTTCGGACGTCAGGCCGCCGATCAGGAAGGTGCTCAACGCGTAGCCGGGTTCCGTTCGCGTGCCAGGTAGGCCATGACCAGTTCGACGAGCTGCCGGCGAAACGCGGGTGAAGCGACCAGCCCGGCACGCGCCGCTGCGTGAATCGCGCCTTCCAGGGCGCCCGACAGCACCACCGCCTGCGTCCGCGTTGCAGACTGCCGCCCCTGCAGCGCCTTCACGACCTCCACATAGGCATCGGCATACGCCTGCTCGAAGCCGCCTGCCGCCAGCGCCTCACCCGTGTGCGCGGGCGCAAGCTCCAGCAGCGCGCGATGCAGGCCCGGTTTGCCCGCGTGCACCGCGACCAGGCCTTCGACCAGCGTCTCGGCACACGTCCTTGGTGCTCCCCGGCATGCACTGGCGGCGCGAAGCGCAGCGAGCACTTCGTCGAGATGCTGCCTTCGGATGGCCTCGACGATGGCGTGCTTGTCGGGAAAGTACTGGTAGAGCGAGCCGATGCCGACGCCCGCGGCCTGCGCCACCTGATTGGTCGAGAAGCCGCTCGCGCCACCGGTCGCAAGAATGCGAGCAGCCGCCTCGACGATGGCATCCACCGTGGCCTTCGAGCGCGCCTGGCGCGGTGCTTTGCGCATGGCGGTCCCGGGTCTGGCAATGCGAGTAGACATGATGCAGGGGCGAAGCGACGATGCGAGCAGGTTACTCGCATTTCAATCGCAGCATCAAGGAGGTTCCGCCACATGCCGTCCCGCACGCTTCTCCAGCGGCTCTTCGCCTACAGGCGCTGGGCAGACAACGAACTTCTGGGCTGCCTGGAAGGCCTGGACGCGCAAACGCATGGCGCCACCCGGGACGCGTCGCTGCGCCTTGTCCACCACAACCACCTTGTAGACCGCGTCTTCGCCGCCCATCTGACCGGCGAGCCGCATGGCCTTGCTTCGGTCAGCGCCACCGGCACGCTCACGCTGCACGAGCTGCGCGATCGCAACGACGCAAGCCTGGACTGGTACGAACGCTACATCGACGCCGTCTCGCCCGAAGCGCTGGCCGAGACCCTGTCCTTCGTCTTCACTGACGGAGACACGGGCCGCATGTCGCGTGAAGAGATGCTGCTGCATGTGCTGACACACAGCAGCTATCACCGCGGCGAAGCCGGACGCCTGCTGGCGGCAGCGGGCGCCGAGCTGCCCTGGGACACCTTCGCCGTCTTCCTGCACCGCAGCGAGCCGACGCGCCGAGACCTCAGGGCTGGCGCGCCAGTGCGCTGAAGGCGCTCACCACCTCCGGCGGCGCCTGAACCATCTCGATCAGCACGCCCTCGCCCGCGATCGGAAACTCGTCGTTCGCCTTCGGGTGCAGAAAGCAGATGTCGAAACCCGCCGCGCCCTTGCGGATGCCGCCGGGCGCAAAGCGCACGCCCTGCGCGGTGAGCCACTCGACGGCCCTGGGCAGGTCGTCGATCCACAGGCCCACGTGGTTGAGCGGCGTGGCGTGCACGGCCGGCTTCTTCTCCGGGTCGAGCGGCTGCATCAGGTCGACCTCGACCTTGAACGGCCCGCTGCCCATCGAACAGATGTCCTCGTCGACGTTCTCGCGTTCGCTCTTGAAGGTGCCCGTGACCTCGAGCCCTAGCATGTCGACCCAGAGCTTCTGCAGACGCAGCTTGTCAGGTCCGCCGATGGCGATCTGCTGGATGCCCAGCACCTTGAAGGGGCGTGCGGCGGCGGTGGTCATGCGGCGCAACCTTCCGGCTGCTCCTGCACCTGCCGCGCGTCGAGGCCGAGCTTGCGCAGCAGCACCGTGTCGGCTTCCACGTCGGGGTTGCCGGTAACGAGCAGCTTGTCGCCATAGAAGATCGAATTCGCGCCGGCCATGAAGCACAGGGCCTGAACGGCATCGCCCATCTGCTGGCGCCCCGCCGAGAGCCGCACGCGCGCGGTCGGCATCGTGATGCGCGCGACCGCGATCATGCGCACGAAGTCGAAGGGATCGACCGGCTCCGAATCGGCCAGCGGCGTGCCCGGCACGCGCACCAGGCTGTTGATCGGCACCGATTCCGGGTACGGATTCAGATTGGCCAGCTGCGCGATCAGTCCCGCGCGGTGCACCGGCTGCTCGCCCATGCCGACGATGCCGCCGCAGCACACGCTGATGCCGGCGCTGCGCACATGGGCCAGCGTGTCGAGCCGGTCCTGGTAGGTGCGCGTGTCGACCACGTCGGTGTAGTACTCGGGCGCGGTATCGAGGTTGTGGTTGTAGTAGTCCAGGCCCGCGGCCTTGAGCTGGTGCGCGTGGTGCGGCTCCAGCATGCCGAGCGTGGCGCAGGTCTGCAGGCCCAGTCCCTTCACGGCCTCGACCAGCACGGCCACCTTCTCGACGTCGCGGTCCTTCGGCGCGCGCCATGCGGCGCCCATGCAGAAGCGCGTGGCACCGGCGTCCTTGGCGGCCTGCGCGGCACGCACCACCTCGTCGACTTCCATGAGCTTCTGCGCCTTCACGCCGGTGTCGAACTCGGCCGACTGCGGGCAGTAGCCGCAGTTCTCCGGGCAGCCGCCGGTCTTGACCGAGAGCAGCGTCGCCAGCTCGATGTCGCCTTCCGGGAAGTGCTGGCGGTGCACCGTCTGCGCCTCGAACAGCAGGTCCATCAGCGGCTTGTCGAGCAGCGCCTGTATCGCCTCGATCGTCCACGGGCCTTGCGGCGCCGCGGGCTTTGCGGACCGGTGCAGCGTGACAGGCGCCGAGATGGGAACTTCAATAAAAGGAGCGGAGGTCGTCATATCAGTGGGACTTTCATAACTGCGCGAAGCGTTGCCTGTTCGGGAAACACCGCGGAACCGGCTTCGCCGGGCAGCAGGTGTTGCCCCCGGAAGGGGGTTGGAGAAGCGACACGAAGTGCGCGAAGCCTGGGGTGAGCTTTATTCAAACTCCAGAATGATTTGATCGACGGCAAGCGATTCGCCCTTGCCCGCCGAAATCTTGCCGACCACGCCGTCCTGCGTGGCGAACAATACGTTTTCCATCTTCATGGCCTCGATCACGGCCAGCTTCTCGCCGGCGCGCACCTGCTGCCCCGGCTGCACCGACACCTCGACCAGCAGGCCCGGCATAGGCGACATCAGGAACTTGCTCAGGTCGGGCGGCGCCTTGTAGGGCATCAGCTCGAGCAGGCGCGCGCCCCGGGGCGACAGCACCATCGCCTCGACCTGCGTGCCGTCGTGCGACACCCGCAGCGCCAGCGGGTTCTTGCCGGCACCACGTTCCACCTGCGCGGTGAAGGGCCTGTCGTTGACCGTGCCCTGCACGCGAATGGCGCCGAGCGCAAAGCCGCTGTCGATCTTGTAGTTCTGGCCGCCCACCGCCACGGCGCTGGCGCCGGTCTTGCCATGGAAGTCGGTGACCGAAACAGGATGGTGCACATGCTTGCCCTCCGGCCCCAGCTCCACCACCACAAACTGCTCGCCCACCTTCACGCCGTGGCCTTCGAGCTGCCCGCTGATGCCCGAAGCCCGCGCGCGGTAGCGGCGGTGCACATAGGCTGCGAGCGCAATCAGGAACGAAGGATCGGCGTGCGGCACGTCCTCGGCATGGAAGCCCTTGCCGTAGTGCTCGGCGATGAAGCCGGTGTTGAAATCGCCCGCCACGAACTTCGGATGCGCGAGCAGCGCGGCCTGGAACGGGATGTTGGTGCTGATGCCGCGGATCACGAAGCCGTTGAGCGCCTCGCGCATGCGGGCAATCGCATGCTGGCGGTCCTTGCCGTGCACGATGAGCTTGGCGATCATCGAGTCGTAGTACATCGGGATCTCGCCGCCGTCGTAGACGCCCGTGTCCACGCGCACGCCGTTCAGGCGCTCGGTGTCGGCCGCGAACATGGTCTCGGCCGGCGGCTGGAACTTCACCAGGCGGCCGGTGGAAGGCAGGAAATTGCGGAACGGGTCCTCGGCATTGATGCGGCACTCGATCGCCCAGCCGTTGCGCTTGACCTCGGCCTGCGTGATCGGCAGCTGCTCGCCAGCTGCCACGCGGATCATCAGCTCGACCAGGTCGAGCCCCGTGATGCATTCGGTCACCGGGTGCTCCACCTGCAGCCGCGTGTTCATCTCCAGAAAGTAGAAGCTCTGGTCCTTGCCGACGACGAACTCCACCGTACCCGCGCTCTGGTACTTCACGGCCTTGGCCAGCTGCACCGCCTGCTCGCCCATCGCACGGCGCGTGGCATCGCTGATGAAGGGCGAAGGCGCTTCCTCGATCACCTTCTGGTGGCGGCGCTGGATCGAGCATTCGCGCTCGTTCAGGTAGATGACGTTGCCGTGCGAATCGCCCAGCACCTGGATCTCGATGTGGCGCGGCTCCTCGACGAACTTCTCGATGAATACGCGGTCGTCGCCGAAGCTGTTGCGTGCCTCGTTGCGGCACGAGGTGAAGCCCTCGAAGGCCTCGTTGTCGTTGTAGGCCACGCGCAGGCCCTTGCCGCCGCCGCCGGCCGAGGCCTTGATCATCACGGGGTAGCCGATGTCCTTGGCGATCTCGACGGCGCGCTCGGCCGTCTCGATGGCGTCGTTCCAGCCCGGGATGGTGTTCACCTTGGCCTCGTTCGCGAGCTTCTTGGAGGCGATCTTGTCGCCCATGGCCGCGATCGAATAGTGCTTGGGTCCGATGAAGGCAATGCCCTCTTCCTCGACCTTGCGTGCGAACGCTTCGTTCTCCGAGAGAAAGCCATAGCCCGGATGCACGGCCTCGGCACCGGTCTTCTTGCAGGCTTCGATGATGCGGTCGGCCTGCAGGTAGCTTTCGCGGCTGGGCGCGGCGCCGATGTGCACGGCCTCGTCGGCCAGCTCGACATGGCGGGCCTCCTTGTCAGCGTCGGAATAGACGGCGACGGTAAGGATGCCCATCTTCTTGGCCGTTTGAATGACGCGGCAGGCGATTTCGCCACGATTGGCGATCAGGATCTTCTTGAACATGTTCTTCTTCTCCGCGCCGCTTACAACGGAATGTTCCCGTGCTTGCGCCACGGGTTCTCGAGCTTCTTCTCACGCAGCATCACCAGCGAGCGGCAGATGCGCTTGCGCGTCTCGTGCGGCAGGATCACGTCGTCGATGTAGCCGCGCGCACTCGCCACGTACGGGTTGGCGAAACGCGCCTTGTATTCGGCTTCACGGGCAGCGAGTTTCTCGGGGTCGTTCTTGTCCTCGCGGAAGATGATTTCCACCGCGCCCTTCGCGCCCATCACCGCGATCTCGGCGCGCGGCCAGGCCAGGTTGACGTCGCCGCGCAGGTGCTTGGATGCCATCACGTCGTACGCGCCGCCGTAGGCCTTGCGCGTGATGACGGTGATCTTGGGCACCGTGCACTCCGCATACGCATAGAGCAGCTTGGCGCCGTGCTTGATGATGCCGCCGTACTCCTGGCCCGTGCCGGGCATGAAGCCGGGCACGTCGACGAAAGTGACCACCGGAATGTTGAAGGCATCGCAGAAGCGCACGAAGCGCGCGGCCTTGATGCTGCTCTTGATGTCCAGGCAACCCGCGAGCACCAGCGGCTGGTTGGCCACGATGCCGATGGTCTGGCCTTCCATGCGCGCGAAGCCGATCACGATGTTCTTCGCGTAGTCGGGCTGCAGCTCGAAGAAGTCGCCGTCATCCACCACCTTGAGGATCAGCTCCTTGATGTCGTAGGGCTTGTTCGGGTTGTCGGGCACCAGCGTGTCGAGCGAGTAGTCGGGCCGGTCGGCCGGATCGCCCTGGCCGTTGTTGCCCAGGCGCACCGGCGGCTTCTCGCGGTTGCTGAGCGGCAGGTAGTTGTACAGGCGGCGCAGCATCATCAGCGCCTCGACGTCGTTCTCGAACGCCATGTCGGCCACGCCGCTGCGCGTGGTGTGGGTAATGGCGCCGCCCAGCTCTTCGGCCGTGACGCTCTCGTGCGTCACGGTCTTCACCACCTCGGGGCCGGTGACGAACATGTAGCTGGAGTCCTTCACCATGAAGATGAAGTCGGTCATGGCGGGCGAGTACACCGCGCCGCCCGCGCACGGGCCCATGATCATGCTGATCTGCGGCACCACGCCGGAAGCCATCACGTTGCGCTGGAACACGTCGGCGTAGCCGCCGAGCGAGGCCACGCCTTCCTGGATGCGCGCGCCGCCCGAGTCGTTGAGGCCGATGACCGGCGCGCCGACCTTCATGGCCTGGTCCATCACCTTGCAGATCTTCTCGGCATGCGCTTCGCTGAGCGCGCCGCCGAAGACCGTGAAGTCCTGGCTGAAGACGAAGGCGAGACGGCCGTTGATCATCCCGTAGCCAGTGACCACGCCGTCGCCCGGGATCTTCTGCTCGGCCATGCCGAAATCGACCGAGCGGTGCTCGACGAACATGTCCCATTCTTCAAAAGTGCCGTCGTCGAGCAGCAGCTCGATGCGCTCGCGCGCCGTGAGCTTGCCCTTGGCGTGCTGCGCGTCGATGCGCTTCTGCCCGCCGCCCAGGCGCGCCTGGGCGCGGCGCTTTTCGAGTTGTTCGATCAGTTCTTGCATGGTGTGCTTCCGAAGCTGTGGTCCTGAATTTCGTATGTGGTCATGGCCTGGCGGTGATGGCGGCCGCCGCAAGCAGCTGGCGCGCCGCCGTCGATGCGGGCAGCGCGCCCTCCGCCACCTGCCGCGTAAGCTGCGGCAGCAGTTCGCGCACCTGCGCGTGCTGCCTGAAGGCCTGCTTGAGCCCAGCGTCGATGCGTTCCCACATCCACGCGGTGGCCTGCTTCTCGCGGCGCCTGGCGAGCTTGCCATTGGCGCTCTGCAGCTGCCTGAATTGGGTGACGGCATCCCAGAAGGCATCGACGCCGGTGCCGGCCAGTGCGCTGAGCTGCAGCACCCTGGGCAGCCAGAAGCGCACCTCTGCGCCGCTGTGCGCGTCGTGCACCGCATGCGCGTGCTCCGGGTTGCCCTGGTGGCCGAAGAGGCGCAGCGCCGAGGTGATCTGCGCCTGCGCGCGCGTCGCGGCGTCCTTGTCGATGTCAGCCTTGTTGATGACGACCAGGTCGGCCAGCTCCATCACGCCCTTCTTGATGGCCTGCAGGTCGTCGCCCGCATTGGGCAGCTGCATCAGCACGAACATGTCGGTCATGCCAGCCACGGCGGTTTCGCTCTGGCCCACGCCCACGGTCTCGACGATCACGATGTCGTAGCCCGCGGCCTCGCACACCAGCATGGCCTCGCGCGTCTTCTCGGCCACGCCGCCGAGCGTGCCGCTCGAGGGGCTGGGGCGGATGTAGGCACGCTCGTGCACCGAGAGCCGCTCCATGCGCGTCTTGTCGCCAAGAATGGAGCCGCCCGAGACGCTGGAGGAAGGATCGATGGTGAGCACCGCCACGCGGTGGCCCTTGCCGATCAGCAGCAGGCCCAGCGTCTCGATGAAGGTCGACTTGCCGACGCCGGGCACGCCGGAGATGCCGAGCCGAAACGAATTGCCGGTGCGCGGCAGCAGCGCGGTGAGGAGCTCGTCGGCCTGCGCGCGATGGTCGGCGCGGGTCGATTCGAGCAGCGTGATGGCCTTGGCAATCGCGCGGCGCTGCGCCATGCCGTCCGATTCGGCAATCGCGTGCTCCAGTGCGGCCGTCGGCTTGTTCAGCACGCGTCCTCCGGGGACGACACGCGCCAGCGGTAGTGCAGGTCGACGCCCTCTTCGCCTTCGAGCACGAAGCCGTGCCGCAGGTAGAAGCGGTTGGCATCGCTCTGCACGAGCGCGGTGAGCTTGATGTCCAGCTGCCGTTCGCGCGCCTGCGACTTGGCCCACTCGAGCACCCACTCGCCGATGCCCAGGCCCTGGAAGCCGGTGCGCAGGTAGAGATGGTCCAGGCGGAGCGCATCCGCGTCCTCGGGCTTGAGCGTGACGAAGCCGATGCGCAGCCCGCCGTCGAGCACGATGTGGTGCATGAAGGGCACGACGAAACCGGCCTGCAGCCGCTCGCGCGAGCGCGCCGGGTCGAAGCGCCCCACGCGCTCCAGGCTGGGACGCATCGCATCGACGCGCAGGGCCAGCATGGCCTCGAAATCGCTGGATTCAACCGGCTGCAGCGACAGCCGCGACAAGAGATCGCCCACGCTCTGCTTCTCAGGCCGAAACCGCCGCGCGGATCTGCTCCAGCACGTCCTTGGCGCTGGCCGGAATGGGCGTGCCCGGACCGTAGATGCCCTTGACGCCGGCCTCATAGAGAAAGTCGTAGTCCTGCCGCGGAATCACGCCGCCGACGAACACGATGATGTCGTCTGCGCCCTGCTTCTTGAGCTCGTTGATGATGGCGGGCACAAGCGTCTTATGGCCGGCCGCGAGCGTGCTCACGCCGACGGCATGCACGTCGTTCTCGATGGCCTGGCGCGCGCACTCTTCGGGCGTTTGAAACAGCGGCCCCATGTCGACATCGAAGCCCAGGTCGGCGAAAGCCGTGGCCACCACCTTGGCGCCGCGGTCGTGGCCGTCCTGGCCCAGCTTGGAGATCATTACGCGCGGGCGGCGGCCCTGTTCTTCGGCGAAGGCGTTGATTTCGGTCTTGAGGGTTTCCCAGCCTTCGGCCGAGTCGTAGGCAGCTGCGTACACACCGGTCACCTTTTGCGTGTCGGCCCGATGACGGCCGAATGATTTTTCGAGTGCATCCGAAATCTCGCCCACCGTGGCGCGCAGGCGCACCGCATCGATGCTCAGGGCGAGCAGGTTGCCGGTGCCGTTCTCGGCGGCTTCGGTCAGCGCGTCGAGCGCGGCCTGCACCTTGGCGCCGTCGCGCGAGGCGCGGATCTTCTGCAGCCGCGCCACCTGCTGCTCGCGGACCATCACGTTGTCGATGGAGAGGCTGTCGATCGCGTCCTCGGTCTTGAGCCTGTACTTGTTGACGCCCACGATCACGTCCTTGCCCGAGTCGATGCGCGCCTGCTTCTCGGCGGCGGCGGCTTCAATCTTGAGCTTGGCCCAGCCGCTGTCCACCGCCTTGGTCATGCCGCCCATGGCCTCGACCTCCTCGATGATTTCCCACGCCTTGTCCGCCATGTCCTGCGTGAGCTTCTCCATCATGTAGCTGCCGGCCCAGGGGTCGACCACGTTCGTGATGTGCGTTTCTTCCTGGATGATGAGCTGCGTATTGCGCGCGATACGGGCGCTGAACTCGGTGGGCAGCGCAATCGCTTCGTCGAGCGCGTTGGTATGCAGGCTCTGCGTGCCGCCGAACACCGCGGCCATGGCCTCGATGGTGGTGCGCACGATGTTGTTGTAGGGGTCCTGCTCGGTCAGGCTCCAGCCCGAGGTCTGGCAGTGCGTGCGAAGCATCAGGCTCTTGGGGTTCTTCGGGTTGAACTCCTTCATGATGCGGCACCACAAAAGGCGCGCGGCGCGCATCTTGGCCACTTCGAGATAGAAATTCATGCCGATGGCCCAGAAGAAGCTCAGGCGCCCGGCAAAGCCGTCGACGTCCAGGCCCTTGGCCAGCGCGGTCTTCACGTACTCCTTGCCGTCGGCCAGCGTGAAGGCCAGCTCCAGCGCCTGGTTGGCGCCGGCTTCCTGCATGTGGTAGCCGCTGATCGAGATCGAGTTGAACTTGGGCATCTTCTGCGCCGTGTACTCGATGATGTCGCCGATGATCCGCATGCTCGGCGCGGGCGGGAAGATGTAGGTGTTGCGGACCATGAACTCCTTGAGGATGTCGTTCTGGATGGTTCCGCTCAATTGGTCCTGGCTCACGCCCTGCTCTTCGGCCGCGACCACGTAGCCCGCGAGCACCGGCAGCACGGCGCCGTTCATCGTCATGGACACGCTCACCTTGTCGAGCGGGATCTGGTCGAACAGGATCTTCATGTCCTCGACCGAATCGATGGCCACGCCGGCCTTGCCGACGTCGCCGGTCACGCGTGGATGGTCGCTGTCGTAGCCGCGGTGGGTGGCCAGGTCGAAGGCCACGCTCACGCCCTGCCCGCCGGCGGCCAGCGCCTTGCGGTAGAAGGCGTTCGATTCCTCGGCGGTGGAGAAGCCCGCGTACTGGCGGATGGTCCACGGGCGCACCGCGTACATGGTGGCCTGCGGGCCGCGCAGGTAGGGCTCGAAGCCGGGCAGCGTGTCGGTGTACTTGAGGCCCTGCAGGTCGGCCGCGGTGTAGAGCGGCTTCACGATGATGCCGTCCGGCGTGAGCCAGTTGAGCGCGCCCAGGTCGCCGCCCGGTGCCGACTTGGCGGCGGCCTTGGCCCAGTCGTCGAGGTTGGCCGGCTTGAAGGTGGGTTCGGGTTTGCTGCTCATGAGGGGCTTTTCGCAGTGTCTTGCAGGGTAGTCGCAAATTCGCCTGCAAGGGATTTGCAAGCCGGCAGCGAGTCTAACCGATCCATAATTATTAATTCAAACCCGTTTTTGCGGTACAGTCCGCCCCATGTCCGCCCTCACCCTCACCCCGCGCGCCCTCTATGAAGAGGTGGCCGAACTGCTGCGCCAGCGGATCTTCCGCCGCGAGCTCGAGCCGGGCAGCTGGATCGACGAGCTCAAGCTGGCCGAGGAATACGGCATCAGCCGCACGCCGCTGCGCGAGGCGCTGAAGGTGCTTGCGGCCGAAGGCCTGGTGACCATGAAGGTGCGGCGCGGCGCCTACGTCACCGAGGTGTCCGAGCAGGACCTGGCGGACGTCTACCACCTGCTCTCGCTGCTGGAAAGCGATGCGGCCGGCGTGGTGGCCGAGCGCGCCAGCGAGGCCGAGCGCGCGGAGTTGAAGGCGCTGCATGCCGAACTCGAAGCGGCAGGCGCCCCTGGCAAGGAAGACCGCGAGCATTTCTTCGCGGTCAACGAGCGCTTCCACATGTGCCTTTTGGCCATTGCGAACAACAAATGGCGCGACCAGATGGTGGCCGACCTGCGCAAGGTAATGAAGCTCAATCGCCACAACTCGCTGCTGAAGGCGGGGCGCATCGCGGAATCGCTGGCGGAGCACCGGTCGGTGATGGCGGCCATCGAGGCGCGGGATGCCGCAGCGGCCATGACGCGGATGCGCGAGCACTTTGCGAACGGCCTGGAAGCCGCGAATTAGGCTCTCCCCCAGTCTTCGCGCACTTCGTGTCGCTTCGCCAACCCCCTCGCCGGGGGCAACACCAGAGGACCGGCAAAGCCGGATCCTCGGTGTTTCACGAACAGATTCGTTGGATTGCCGAGGGTCAGTCGGTGCTGACGGTGCCGGTTTCCCGGGCGATCCGCTGGGCGGTTTCCAGCAGCCTGGGGGCCACGCGGCCGAGCATCACGTCCTTGGGCAGCAGGTAGGCGGGGCCGCCGCAGCTCACGCCGTAGCGCTCGCCGCGCGGGCCCTTGAGCGCAAAGCCCAGGGCGTGAATGTGCGGATGCCACTCGCCGAACGAGCTGCAATAGCCCAGGCGCGCGTATTCGTCGAGCCCGGCCATCAGGCGCGGTTCGATCGAGGGCCAGTTCTCGCCGCTTTCCAGGCGGATCTGCTCCAGCACTTCGGCCCGCTCGGCGGCGGGTAGCGCGCCAAGGTAGGCGCGGCCCGCGGCCGAGGTGGCGATGGTCATGCGCGAGCCCACTTCGATGCGCGAGCTGATCAGCGCGGAGCGGGGGCGCAGCGAATCGATGATGAGCATGTCGAGCTCGTCGCGGACGCCCATGTGGACACTGGCGCCGGCAAATTCGGACAGCTCCGCAAGATGCGGGCGCGCCACCGTCCGCAGGTCGAAGTGGCGAAGGTAGCGGCTGCTCATGTCGAGCAGCGCCGGCCCGAGGCTGAAGCGGTCGCTGTCCTGCGACTGCTTCAGGTAGCCCGCAGCCACCAGCGTGGCCGTGAGACGGGACACGGTGGCCTTGGGGATGCCGGTGGTTTCGGCCAGGTCGCGATTGCTGATGGGTGCGGCTGCCATTCCGATGACCTTGAGCAAGGCCAGCCCCCTGGCAAGCGCGCTGACTTCTTCTTTGCCGCCAATCGCGTCATTCATGTATCCAAACCCTTTTTTTTTGATGTTCATTCATTCTTCAGCAAAAAGCTGTTGACGTGCCGGCGCTCGGGAATCATTATTTCGGAACAATGTTCCATTTATACAGAAATACGAGACATTCCGCTGGTGGCCCCATCCCCCTTCTTTTCCCCTCGCGAGACCGGCGGCTGCTCCTGCTGGCGGCAGGCGGCGTGGCGCTGTCCGGCCTTGCGGCTGCCGCGCCGGCTGCAACCCAGGGAGACGCGGGCGGCTACCCCAAGGGCCCCGTCAAGCTCATCGTCCCCTTTGCGCCCGGCGGGCCCACCGACACGGTCGCGCGCCTGATCTCGCTCAAGCTGCAGGAGATCTGGGGCCAGCCGGTGCTCGTCGACTACAAGCCGGGGGCCGGCACGACCATCGGCGTCGACTTCGTCGCCAAGGCGCCGGCCGACGGGCTGACCTTCGGCATGGTGAATTCGTCCTTCGCGGTGAATCCATCGCTGCGCAAGAACCTTCCGTACGACACAGTGAAAGACCTGGCGGGCATCACGCAGATCGCCAACCTGCAGCTCGCGATCGTCGCGCGGCCCGACGCGCCCTTCGGCACGCTGGCCGAACTCATCGCCTACGCAAAGAAGAACCCGGGCAAGCTCAGCTACGGCACGCCTGGCGCCGGCAGCACCACGCACCTGGGTGCCGAACTGCTCAAGCGCGAAGCGGGCTTCGACATGCTGCACGCGCCCTTCAAGGGCAGCGCGCCGGCGCACACCGAACTGCTGGGCGGGCGCCTCGACCTCGTGTTCGACCCCTTTCTCTCGGTGCTGCCGTACGTCAAGGCGGGCCGGATGAAGATGATCGCCACGCTCGGCGAGAAGCGGGTTCCGGGCTACGGCTATCCGACCGTGGCCGAAACCCTGCCGGGATTCCATGTGAGCGCGCTGCTCGGCTTCGTTGCGCCGCGCGCCACGCCGCCGGCGGTGGTCACGAAGATCCAGGCCGACACCGCAAAAGTGCTGCACGACCCCGAGATGCGCCGCCGCGTCGAGGAACAGGGCATGGAAGTGGTGGCTTCCACGCCCGCGCAGTTCGACGCGTTCGTCCAGAGCGAGATGAAGCGCTGGTCGCGCGTGATCGCCGAAGCCGGCATCCAGGCCGAATAGGCCTCGCCATTTCCCATCCTCATTGGCAAGACCGCTCATGTCCCTTGAACTCACCCCCTTGCACCCGCTCTTCGCCGCCGAGGCACGCGGCATCGACATCACGCAGCCGCTGTCGCCTTCCGAGGTGAAGCAGATCAACGCGGCCATGAACCGATATGCCGTGCTGGTGTGGCGCGGACAGCCGCTCACGGGCCAGCAGCAGATCGATTTCGCGAAGTCGTTCGGCCCGCTCGACCTGGGCCTGAAGAAGGTCTTCAAACGCCCCGAGCGGCTGGAGGACGAACGGCTGATCGACATCTCCAATGTCGATGCGCAAGGCAAGGTGGCGCGCCGCGATTCGCCCAAGAACCTGTCGAACTTTGCAAACCAGCTCTGGCACAGCGACAGCTCCTTCCAGAACCCGCGCGCCGCCTATTCGATGCTGCATGCGCTGGTGCTGCCGAGCTGGGGCGGCAACACCGAGTTCGCGGATCTTCGCGCCGCCTACGACGCGCTGCCCCAGCGCACCCGGTCGGAGATCGAGGGCCTGTGCGCCGAGCATTACGCGCTGCACACCCGCATCCTGCTGGGCGACGAGGCCTACACCGACGACCAGAAGAAAGCCATTCCGCCGGCCGTATGGCCGCTGGCGCAGACTCATCCGGGCTCGGGGCGCAAGCTGCTGTTCGTGGGCGTGCACGCGCGCGAGATCATCGGCTGGCCGGTGGCCGAGGGGCGCATGTTCCTATCCGATCTGCTCGAGCATGCAACCCGCCGCGAGTTCGTCTACACGCACGAATGGCAGGTGGGCGACCTCGTGATGTGGGACAACCGCAGCACCCTGCACCGTGGCCGGCGCTACGACATCGCCGAGCGCCGCGAGCTGCGCCGCACCACCATCGAGGACGTGCCCGAGGCCACGCTGATCGCAGCTTGACGCCGCGCGGCTTCAGGCCTCTTGCGCCGCGGGCTCGTGCGCCAGCGCCATCACCTCGTGCGGCGGGCGCGTCTTGAGCCGATGGTCGCTCCAGACCTGGCGCCAGCGGCGCGCGCCGGGCAGGCCGTTGCGCATTCCCAGCATGTGGCGCGCGATCGAAGACCACTGCGTGCCGTGTTCGGCCGCCTCGCGGACCATGTAGTCGCACATCAGCGATTCGACGTCCTCGCGCGTCAGCGGCTGCGGCGCTGCGCCGTAGAACTCCGCATCCCACTCGGCCAGCCACCAGGGGTTGTGGTAGGCCTCGCGGCCGACCATCACGCCGTCGAGCAGCCGCAGGTGCTCATGCACCTGCACGTTGGCCGAGATACCGCCGTTGATCGAGAAATCCAGCTCGGGAAACTCGTGCTTCAGGCGGTGCACCAGCTCGTAGCGCAGCGGCGGAATCTCGCGGTTCTGCTTCGGGCTCAGGCCCTGCAGCCACGCATTGCGCGCATGCACGATGAAGCTCCGGCAGCCGGCCTCGCTCACCGCACCGACAAAGTCGCGCACGAACTCGTAGCTCTCGATCTTGTCGATGCCGATGCGGTGCTTGACCGTGACCGGCAGGCGGGTGGCGTCGACCATGGCCTTCACGCAATCGGCCACCAGCGCCGGCTCCGCCATCAGGCAGGCACCGAAGGCGCCGCGCTGCACGCGCTCGCTGGGACAGCCGCAGTTGAGGTTGATCTCGTCGTAGCCCCACTCCTCGCCGAGCCTGGCGCAATGCGCGAGGTCGGCCCGCTCGCTGCCGCCCAGCTGCAGGGCCACGGGATGCTCTTCCTCGTTGAAGCGCAGGTGCCGGGGGACGTCGCCATGCACCAGCGCGCCGGTGGTCACCATCTCGGTATAGAGCAGCGCGTGGCGCGACATCAGGCGATGGAAGTAACGGCAATGGCGGTCCGTCCAATCCATCATGGGCGCAACGGAGACGACTTTTTTCTTTAAATTCAATGACTTAACGATATCGTTCATACATTTGGAGTCCGAGATGTCGCATCGATCTCCGATCTGCATGTCACCCGACACGAAGGAGGGCTGCGAGCGGCTCATCCACGTCGGCGAGGACTCGCGCCAAGGACGACGCCGGTCCTGTCGCCATCCACATGGACACCGGCCGCATCAAGCTGGTAGTTTCTCATGCGGCGGCCCCCAAAGCCCTTTGCAGGGTCGAAGGCTGCTTTGCCAGCATCGAGCGTTTTGCCTGCGAGCCTCTTGCTCACGACGCTACGGAGTTTCTGCGTTCTCCAGTCTGGCGCCGGCCTGGTCCTTGGCCGATAGCTGAGGATGAGCGCCGACGCTCGGCCACGCAATTCCTAGCTCGGCGTCGTCCCATTTGATGCACCGCTCATGCGCCGGCGCATAGTAGTCCGTAGTCTTGTACAAGAACTCCGCCGTCTCGCTCAGCACCAGAAACCCGTGCGCAAAGCCCTCGGGCACCCACAGCTGCCTGTGGTTGTCCTCACTGAGCTCCACCCCCACCCATTGGCCGAACGTCGGCGACGACTTGCGGATATCCACCGCCACGTCGAACACCGCGCCGCGCACCACGCGCACCAGCTTGCCCTGCGGCTGCCGGATCTGGTAATGCAGGCCCCGCAGCACGCCCTTGGCCGAGCGCGAATGGTTGTCCTGCACGAACTCGACGTGCCGGCCCACGGCCTCGTCGAAGGCCTTGCCGTTGAAGCTCTCGTAGAAGAAGCCGCGCGCATCGCCGAAGACCTTCGGCTCGATGATCAGCACCTCGGGAATGGCGGTCGGCGTGGCCTTCACGAGCGCACCTCCTCGGCCAGCAGATGGTTCAGGTACTTGCCGTAGCCGTTCTTCTGCAGCGGCGCGGCCAGCCTGGCCAGCTGCTCGCGGTCGATGAAGCCGTTGCGCCACGCGATCTCTTCCGGGCAGGCGATCTTCAGCCCCTGCCGGTGCTCCAGCGTGGCGATGAACTGGCCCGCTTCCAGCAGGCTCTCGTGCGTGCCGGTGTCCAGCCAGGCATAGCCGCGCTGCATGATCTGCACGCTGAGCTGGTCGCGGTCGAGGTAGGCCTGGTTCACGGCCGTGATCTCCAGTTCGCCGCGTGCGCTGGGCTTCACGGCCTTGGCAATCTCGACCACCTGGTTGTCGTAGAAGTACAGGCCCGTGACGGCGTAGCTGCTCTTGGGCTTGGCCGGCTTCTCCTCGATGCTGCTGGCCTTGCCCTTGTCGTCGAAGGCCACCACGCCGTAGCGCTCGGGGTCGTGCACGTGGTAGGCGAAGACGGTGGCGCCGGCGGGCTTCGAATCGGCATCGGCCAAGAGGTGCGCGAAGTCGTGGCCGTAGAAGATGTTGTCGCCCAGCACCAGCGCGCTGGGGTCGTTGCCCACGAACTTGTCGCCGATGATGAAGGCCTGTGCCAGGCCATCGGGGCTGGGCTGCACGGCGTACTGCAGGTGGATGCCCCACTGGCTGCCGTCGCCCAGCAGCTGCTGGAAGCGCGGCGTGTCCTGCGGCGTGCTGATGATCAGGATGTCGCGCATGCCGCCGAGCATCAGCGTGCTCAGCGGGTAGTAGATCATCGGCTTGTCATACACCGGCAGCAGCTGCTTGCTGAGCGCGAGCGTGGCGGGGTGCAGCCGGGTGCCGGAGCCGCCGGCGAGGATGATGCCTTTGCGTTGGGTGGTCTTCGTGGTCATTGTTGTGTTCTCCGCTTTTTGCTGCGTGCTTCTTGCTGCTTGCTTGCGTGGGTCGCTTGTCCTGCCGCCTGTCAAAGGGTCTCGCGCAGCATCCGGGCCACGCCCTGCTGCCAGTGCGGCAGCACCAGCCCGAAGGTGGCCTGCAGCTTGCGCGTGTCCAGGCGCGAGTTGGCGGGGCGCGTGGCGGGGGTGGGGAAGGCGCTGGTGGGCACGGGGTCGACCGCTTCGGGGCCGGCCTTGAGCGCGACGCCCGCTGCCTTCGCCTGCTCGATCACGAAGCGCGCATAGCCGTGCCAGCTGGTCTCGCCGCCGGCCACGGCGTGGTACAGGCCGGCCTTGGCGGGGTCCTGCAGGGTGGCGCGGATGGCATGCGCCGTGACGTCGGCCAGCAGCTCGGCGCCGGTGGGGGCGCCGAACTGGTCGTCGATGACGGTCAGGCGGTCGCGCTCCTTGGCGATGCGCAGCATGGTCTTGGCAAAGTTGCCGCCGCGCGCGGCATAGACCCAGCTGGTGCGCAGGATCAGGTGCTTCGCGCAGTGCCCGGCCACCAGCTGCTCGCCTTCGAGCTTGGTGCGGCCGTACACGCTGAGCGGGCCGGTGGCGTCGTCTTCCTGCCAGGGCGTGGTGCCGCTGCCGTCGAAGACGTAGTCGGTGGAGTAGTGCACCATGAGCGCGCCGATCTGCTGGGCGGCTTCGGCCACCACGCCGGGCGAGGTGGCGTTGAGGGTGCGCGCGAACTCGGGCTCGCTCTCGGCCTTGTCGACGGCGGTGTGGGCCGCGGCATTGACGATGACGTCGGGGCGCACTTTCAGCACGGTGTCGGCCAGCTGCTCGGGGCGGCTGAAGTCGGCGTTCAACTCAGTGCTGTCGAAGTCGAGCGCGACCAGCTCGCCCAGCGGCGCGAGGCTGCGCTGCAGCTCCCAGCCGACCTGGCCGCCCTTGCCCAGCAGCAGCAGCTTCATGCCGCCGCCTGGGCCGCGGGGGGGGCGGCGTCGTATTGCTTCTCGACCCAGGCGCGGTAGGCGCCGCTTTGCACGTTGCGCACCCATTCGGCGTTGGCCAGGTACCACTGGACGGTCTTGCGGATGCCGCTGTCGAAGGTTTCGGCGGGCTTCCAGCCGAGCTCGCGCTCGAGCTTGCGCGCATCGATGGCGTAGCGCCGGTCGTGGCCGGGGCGGTCGGTGACGTAGCTGATCTGCTCTTTGTAGGGCTTTCCGTCGGCGCGCGGGCGCAGTTCGTCGAGCAGCGCGCAGACGGTGTTCACGATCTCGAGGTTGGGCTTCTCGTTCCAGCCGCCGACGTTGTAGGTCTCGCCGAGCCGGCCGGCCTCGAGCACGCGGCGGATGGCGCTGCAGTGGTCCTTCACGTAGAGCCAGTCGCGCACCTGCATGCCGTCGCCGTACACGGGCAGGGGCTTGCCGGCCAGGGCGTTGACGATCATCAGCGGGATGAGCTTCTCGGGGAAGTGGAAGGGCCCGTAGTTGTTGGAGCAGTTGGTGGTGACGACCGGCAGGCCGTAGGTGTGGTGCCAGGCGCGCACGAGGTGGTCGCTGGCGGCCTTGCTGGCCGAGTAGGGGCTGTTGGGCTCGTACTTGTTGTCTTCGGTGAAGGCGGGGTCGGTCTTGGAGAGCGAGCCGTAGACCTCGTCGGTGGACACGTGCAGGAAGCGGAAGGCGGCTTTTTGCTCGGCCGGCAGCGCGCTCCAGTGGCCGCGCACGGACTCGAGCAGGCGGAAGGTGCCCAGCACGTTGGTCTGCACGAAGTCTTCGGGGCCGTGGATGGAGCGGTCCACATGCGATTCCGCGGCAAAGTTCACGACGGCGCGCGGCTGGTGCTCGGCCAGCAGGCGGTCGACCAGCGCGCTGTCGCCGATGTCGCCCTGCACGAAGATGTGCCGCGGGTCGCCCTGGAGCGACGCGAGCGTCTCGAGGTTGCCGGCGTAGGTCAGCTTGTCGAGGTTCACGACTGGCTCGCCGCTTTGCGCCAGCCAGTCGAGTACGAAGTTGGCGCCGATGAAGCCCGCGCCGCCGGTGATCAGGATCATGGCACCTTGAACTCACTTGTTGATTCAGATGTGTGCACACCTACAAAAAGCATGCCAAAACCGGCTTGCACGGCGGCCCGGATCGCCGCGTTGAAAAAGTAGTGTCAACACCAAAGCCGCAGCGGGTGAATGCGCAGTCAGGTGGCGCACATCCATGCATGGTTCTACTTCCTCGAAGAAAACTCCGGACACCTGGCAAAGGACAAGCCGGCCTCGCCGCGATGCAACGCGGCGCCAAGCGACCGACCTGGCTAGAGCACTCAAAAGGTGCTCCCCTGGTGCAATCCGCCGGATGCGAGTGCGCAATCGGCAGTGCATGCGCGCCCTCCGACCGCGATCGCTCATCCCTCGCAAAAAGTAATGCCATCGGCGGTTCGCTTCATGCGGCCGGCATCTTCGCTGCGCCCGACTCAGGCAGGCGGTGGCACTACTTCCTGCGCGACGGATTTGGCATGGTTTTTGTGTGCAAGTGAATAAGCAAGTGAATTCACTTTGCACCTTCCCTCCAAGGACCGATCCGCAATGCCCATACAAAGACTTCAGACCAACGCACGCATGAGCCAGGCCGTGATCGCCAACGGCTTCATCTTCCTGGCAGGCCAGGTGGCGAGCGACACCGCGGCCGACGTCGCTGGCCAGACCGCGCAGATCGTCGCCAAGATCGACGCACTGCTGAAAGAAGCAGGCAGCGACAAGACGCGCATCGTGCAGGCCACGATCTGGCTGGCCGACCACAAGAGCTTCGCCGAGATGAACACGGTGTGGGACGCATGGGTTCCCGAAGGCCATGCACCGGCGCGTGCCTGTGTGGAATCGGCGCTGGCCTTTCCGCCCTACACGGTCGAAATTGGCGTCATCGCGGCCGTCTGACGGAGCACCGCGATGCATACCGTGGTCCTCGGTGCCGGCGTGGCGGGTGTTGCTACCGCCTGGTATCTTGCCGCGCAAGGGCGCCAGGTGACGGTGATCGACCGCCAACCATTGCCTGCCGCTGAAACCAGCTACGCGAATGCGGGCATGGTGGCACCGGGGCACTCCTACACGTGGGCATCGCCGCGGGCACCGGGCATTCTCTGGCGCTCGCTGCGCGACGACAGCCAGGCGCTTCGCCTGAAGCTCAACCCCGATCCGCGCATGTGGATGTGGTTGTGGAAATTCATGCACAACTGCACGGCCGAGCGCTCGCGCCTCAACACCAGCCGCAAGCTGGTGCTGTGCCGCTACTCGCAGAGCCTGCTGCAGCAGCTGACGGCCGCGCAGGACCTGGCATACGAACGCATCAGCCGCGGCGCGCTGTACCTGTACCGTGACCAAGCCTCGTTCGCACGCGGCAAGGCCAACATGCAGATACTGGCCGACGGCGGCATGCGGCTGGAGCTGCTGGACGGCGACGGCGTGGTGGCGCAGGAACCCGCGCTCGCCGACGCGCGCCCGCACATCGCCGGCGCCATCTACTGCCCGAGCGACGAGAGCGGCGATGCACGCATGTTCACGCGGGCTCTCACCGAGCGATGCCGCTCGGCGGGCGTGACCTTCATGATGGATGCGAACATCCAGCGCATCGAGGCCGACACCAGCCGCATCCGCGCCGTGCACACCAGCCATGGCGCCGTTGCCGCCGACGACTACGTGCTGGCCATGGGCAGCTATTCGCCCATTGCCGCACGCCCGCTCGGCTACCGGCTGCCGATCTATCCGGTCAAGGGCTACTCGGTCACCTTTCCGACCGACTCTCGGCACCGCCCTCCTACGCTGGCCGGCGTCGATGAGAACAACCTGGTGGCCTGGGCCCGCTTCGGCGACCGCCTGCGCTTCACCGCCACGGCGGAATTCAGCGGCTACGACACGCGGCACGAACCGGCGGACTTCGGCCCGATGCTGCGCGTGGCCCGGCAGCTGTTCCCCGATGGCGCGGACTATGAAAAACCCGACTTCTGGGCCGGCCTGCGTCCAATGACGCCGGAAGGCACACCCATCCTGGGCAAGAGCCGGCACGACAACCTGTACCTCAACACCGGCCACGGCCACATGGGCTGGACCATGGCCTGCGGCACCGCACAGATCGTGACCGACATCATGAACGGCCGCACGCCGGCCATCGACATCACGGGAATGACCTTGCGATGAATCACACAGCGACCCTGGGCGAGAACTACACGATCCTGTCGTTCGAAATGGACGAGGGCGTGATGGCGCGGGCCGCCATCGGTCTCGTGGTGCTGGAAACCGACCAGACCATCGAGCACGAGTGGCGACAGATCATGCAGCTGCCCGGCGTGGCCTACTTCGAGGCGCGCCTGCCGAGCCCGGCCGACATCGGCTTGGCCTCGCTCGCCCGGATGGAAGCGCACATCGCGCCGGCCACGCGGCTCATCGTGCCCGACGTGGAACTCGACGTGGTCGCCTTCGGCTGCACCTCGGGCTCGATCGTGATCGGCGAAGACAAGGTGTTCGCACAGATACGCGACGCACGGCCGGGCGTGGCCTGCACCACGCCGATCACGGCCGCCATGGCCGGTCTTCATGCACTGCGCGTGCGCAGGACCGCGCTGATCACGCCCTACGTGCATTCGATCAACGAGGTGTTCAAGCAGCACATCGAAGCTGGCGGCATCGAGGTTCCGCGCATCGCGACCTTCAACCACGCCAACGACAGCGAGGTGGCGCGCATCGACCGCGCATCGCTGCGCGCGGCCATTCTCGCGGCCGGTGCCGAACCCGACGTGGATGCAGTGTTCGTCGCCTGCACCAGCCTGCGCATGGCCAACCTGACACGCGAGGTCGAGGCCGCGCTCGGCAAGCCCGTGGTCTCGAGCAATTGCGCCATGGCATGGCACGCGCTGCGCCTGGCCGAAGTGCGCGATCCCCTTCCCCGCTTCGGACGCCTGTTCGAAGTCTGACTTCCTATTTTCAAAAGCTTCAAAAGCCCCATGAACCGCAGATCCGAAGCCGTCGTGAGCGTTCTTCCGCGCACGCTGCGCCGCGCCGGCATGACCGTCAACGACGTTCACAAGCGCTTGAAGGAAATGGTCATCGTCTACCGGATCAAGCCCGGCGAACGCGTCAACGAAGGCGAACTGGCGGAGGAGCTGGACGTGAGTCGCACGCCCCTGCGCGAGGCGCTGCACCGGCTGGTGGCCGAGAACATGCTCACGCTGGTGCCCAACCGCGGTTTCTACGGACGGCAACTCGAACGGCAGGAGGTCTTCGACCTGTACGAGCTGCGCGGCGCCATCGAGCTTGCGTCCGTCAACCTGGCACTGCAGCGCGCGCCGCACGACGACATCGTCCTGGCGCGCGACGCATGGATCGACGTCATGCAGCACACGGCGGCGATGTCCACCTACCAGCTGCTGGAAGCGGACGAGCAGTTTCACCTGTCGATCGCGCGGCTCTCCGGCAACCAGGAGATCGCGAAGTCGCTGCAGGCCGTCAACGCCCGCATCCACTACTTTCGATGGAGCGATCTCGAAGGCAGGAGCAAGGCCATGGAGGAAGAGCACCTGGCGCTGCTCGATGCACTGCTGCGCCGCGACGCACCGCTGTGCCGCGATGTCATCAGCGGCCACGTGGCGCACCGCATGGAAGACATCGTCCAGTTCATCCAGCGCAGCGTGGTTCGGCTGTATGCAGGGCACGTGTAGGCGGCCCTGCCATCGCGCCCTTTTTCCGATTTTTTCAAAACGTGGAGTACGCCGTGATCAAACAGTTTTCACCCAGTCTTCTCGCCGTGCTGCTGTTCTCAGCCGGCTCCTCCGTCGCCCTGGCCCAGGGCACCGTCAACGTCGGCGCGGTGCTGTCCCTCACGGGTGCAAGCGCCACCATCGGCGAGGACGTGCGCCGCGGCATCATGCTGGGCGTCGACCAGGTGAATGCAAAGGGCGGCGTGCTCGGCAAGAAGTTCAACGTGCTCGTCGAGGACTCGGGCGGCAACGCCACGACGGCGCTCAATGCGGCGCGCAAGCTGGTCGGCGTGGACAAGGTGCCGGTGGTGATGGGCGAATACTCCTCGAGCATCACGCTGCCCGTGGGGCAGTACCTGGTCAAGGAAGGCGTCACACACCTCAACATCAACAGCAGCAGCATCAAGCTGAAGGACCTCGGGTCCACCTCGTTCGGGCTGCTCGGGCTGGAGAACTACGCCAACAGCTTCTCGGCCTCCGACACCTACGCGCTGGGCTACCGCAAGGTCGCCGTGATCGCGCCCAACAACGCCTACGGACAGGGCGTGCTGCAGGGCTACAAGGAGGCCTTCGAAAAGCTGGGCGGCAAGGTCGTCACCGAGGTTCTCTATGCCGCGGGGCAGTCCACCTACCGCCGCGAGCTCGAACAGATGTCGCGCAGCAGCCCGGACGCCTTCGTCTACACCGCGTATGGCCAGGAGGCCGCGGTGATCAACCGCGAAGCGCACGACCTGGGCCTGCGCAAGACACCCTGGTACGCCATCCTCCTGAGCATGTGCGTGTCGGACACGCCGCCCGAGATCGCCAACGGGCAGCTCGGCATGGAGCTCGGCGCGGTGCAGGGGCCGTCGGGCAAGGCCTATGCCGAAGCCTTCACCGCGAAATACAAGGAAGGCTTCAAGACCGCCTATACGGGCTATGGCTACGACGCCGTGCTGATGACCGCGGCCGCGATGGAGAAGGCCAAGTCGGTCGACTCGGCCGCCATCCAGGCCGCGCTCAAGGAGATCGGGCAATCCTACCCCGGCGTCACCGGCGTCATCAGCTTCGACGCCAACCGGCAGCGGCTCAACCCGCCCTACGACCGGCTCAAGTTCGAGAACGGAAAGATCGCGCAGCGCTGATCGAGCCACACACCGCACAAGGCCGCTGACATGTTCCAGTTCCTGATCGACGCCCTCCTGCGCACTGCGGACCTCGCACTGGTCACGCTCGGACTGAGCATGCTCTACGGGCTGGTCAAGTTCCCGAACATCGCCCATGTGCAGTACGCGATGTTCGGGGCCTACGCGAGCTATGCGCTGCATGCCGCGGGCGCGCCGCTGGTCGGGTCGCTGCTGATCGCCAGCGTCGTCACTGGCGTGGTGGCGCTGGGCCTGCACCTCTTGATCTTTCGCCGGCTGCTGCGGGCGGGCCCGTCCATTTCCATGGTCGGCTCGCTGGCCGTGTCGATGCTGGCCATCGCGTTGATGCAGGGCTTGGCGGGGTCGTTTCCGCGCATGTTCAAGCTCGGCCATGCGGCACCGCTGACCATCGCCGGCGCCCACATCTCGTACACGCAGTTCTACTTCGTCTGCACAACGATGGTGCTGCTGGCGCTGGTGACGCTGCTGCTGTTCTACACGCGCCTGGGCCGCGCCATGCGCGCGCTCACCAACAACGCCGCACTGGCCAACGCATCGGGGCTGAACGCGGAGCGCATCACTTTTCTCGTGAGCTTCACGAGCGGCATGGTGGCGGGCCTGGGAGGCAGCATGCTGTCGCTGTCGACGGGTGCCCACATCAACCTGGGCAACGACCTGCTGCTGCCGGTTTTCGCCGCGGCCATCCTGGGTGGGCTGGGCAACCCGATGGGCGCCATCGCAGGCGCGCTGCTCATCGCGGTGACCGAGACCGCCGTCACCAATCTCAACTTCGGCTTTCTCTTCGGAGTGGACATGAAGTTCCTGCCCGTGACCTACATCAACGCAGCATCCTTCCTCATTCTTCTGCTGGCGCTGCTGTTCAGGCCCTACGGACTGTTCGACCGCGAGGTACGCCGTGTTTGACTTCCTCGTCTTCTCGCTGACCGTTGCGGGCATCTACGCGCTCATGGCGCTGGGGCTGAATCTGCAGGCGGGCTATGCAGGCCTGATGAACTTCGGCCATATCGCGTTCGCGGGCCTCGGCGCCTATGCGACGGGCATCGCCTTCGCGCTCGGATGGCCGCCGCTCGCCGGGGCGGCCCTTGGCGTGCTCGCGGCGATGGCGCTGGGCTGGTGCATCGCGCGCATCGGCAACAAGCTGGCCAGCGACTACTGGGGCATCGCCACGCTGGCGATTGCCGAGATCCTGCGCACCGTGGCGACCAACGAGGACTGGCTCACGGGTGGCGCCAACGGCATCAGCGCCATTCCCTCGCTCTTCGACGGCCTGGGCAGGCCGTGGAGCGGACTGGCCTTCCTCGGACTGGTCGTGGCCGTCGTTACCGCATGCGCCCTCTTGTGCCGCCGGCTGGGCAATGGCCGGTTCGGCCGTGCATTGCGACTCATGCGCGAGGAGCCGCAACTCGCGGCCTGCATGGGCTACGACCTGCGCTCGCTCAAGTCGCGCACCCTCATGGCCGGCGCGGCCATCACCGCGCTCGGAGGCTCGCTCTATGCCCACTACATGAGCTTCGTGAGTCCCGACTACATGCTCCCCGCGGAGACCTTCCTGCTGTGGACCATGCTGATGATCGGTGGCGTCGGCAGCACGGCCGGCGTGCTCGTCGGCGTACTGCTGGTCCAGGCGGCGAACGTGCTGGCGCCATTTGCCAGGCAGGTGCTGGGCTTCGGCTCGGACCAGGCCGGCGCGCTGCGCCTGGGCCTCATCGGACTCATCCTGCTGGCTTGCCTGTTGTGGCGCAGCGAAGGACTGGTGCCGGAGAAGATCCGGAAGATGCCATGAGTCGCCATACGCCTGCCCTGCTGGATGTGGAAGCCGTCGCCAAGGCATTCAGCGGCAACCACGTGCTGCAGGACGTGAGCTTCAACGTCGCGCCCGGCGAAATCGTCGGGCTGCTCGGGCCCAACGGATCGGGCAAGAGCACGCTGCTCAACACCATCAACGGCTTCGAAACCGTCGACCGCGGGGCGATCCGCCTGGCCGGCGATCGCATCGACGGGCTGCCGGTCCACCGCGTGGTCGCGGCGGGCATCGGGCGCACCTTCCAGCTGCCTTCGATGCCGCGCAAGATGTCGGTGCTGGAGGTGGCCGTGGCGGCCGCCACGGCGCACCACGGCATCTGGGCCACGCTGTTGCGAAGCGCGGCGGCGCACCGCACCGAACAGGCTGCGCTGAAGAAAGCCGGGCAGCTGCTCGACCAGCTGCTGCTGGCTCCCGTGCGCGACCTGCCGGCCGCTGCGCTCTCGGGCGGCCAGAAGAAGCTGCTGGGCATCGTGTGCGCGTTGATGGCGCAGCCCCGGCTGCTGATCCTCGACGAACCGACGGCCGGCGTGCACCCCAACCTGCGGCGCGAAATCGTGGCCGCGCTGCGGGACCTCAATGCCGAGGGCATGACGATGCTGATCGTCGAGCACGACATGCAGTTCATCCGTGAGGTCTGCACACGCTGCATCGTGCTGGACCGCGGCCGCATCGTCGCCGACTGCCGCCCCGACGAACTCGTGCGCAACGAGGAAGTGGTGCGTGCCTACCTCGGGCGCGCCGAGGAGCCCGAGCTCGAGGAGGCGCTCCCATGATCGAGGTCAGGCAGGTTGTCGCGGGCTACACGGCCGAGGTCGACATCCTCAAGGGCATCACGCTGCACGCCGCAAGGGCCGAGATCGTGACGCTGCTCGGGCCGAACGGCTGCGGCAAGTCCACGCTGCTCAAGAGCATTGCCGGCTTCGTGCCGCCGCGCAGCGGCACGGTGCTGCTCGAGGGCCAGGACGTGTCGAGGATGCCGGCGCACGACAAGATCCGCCGCTGCGGCCTGGGCTTCGTGCCGCAGACCGAGAACGTCTTCAGCGCGCTGACGGTGCGTGAGAACATGCTGGTGGGCGGCCATTACCTGGGCAACGCGCAGTGCGAAGAGCGCATGCGCGAGCTGTGCGCGCTGTATCCGATGCTCGGGCGCAAGTTCGGCGCGCGTGCCGCTTCGCTGTCGGGCGGCGAGCGGCAGATCCTGGCGCTGGCGCGCGCCCTCATGCCGCGGCCCCACATCCTGCTGCTCGACGAACCCTCGGCAGGCCTCTCCCCCAAGATGCTGCAGGAGGTGTTCGAGGCCATCGCGCAGATCCGCCGCAAGGAGGCCGTCACGATCCTGATGGTCGAGCAGAACGCCATGGAAGCGCTGCGCATCTCGGACCGCGCCTACATCCTGTCGATGGGCACCGTCGCGCTTTCGGGTGCGGCCCGCTCGCTCATGCACGACCCGCAGGTGCGGGAACTCTATCTGGGCAGGCCGTCGCCGTGAAAAGCGCGCGCGCCAGGCATGCCAGACATCAGCCCGGCGGTCGCGACCCGGCCCCGGGCCCCGAACTCTTTACCGAGGAGGAACGGCCATGAACCCGGCATCCACGCAGCAGCAGACGAGGTCCTACGAGAACTTCGTCATCGTCATTGCACCGCTGCTGAACAGCGTCAGCGGCATCGCGATCGATCTCTACGCGCCCAGCATGCCCGCCATCGGGCGCGAATTTGGCGTCAGCGCGATCGTGATGCAGGGAAGCATCTCGGTCACGCTGATCGCCTACGCAGTCGGCCAGCTTTTCTTCGGCCTGATCGCAGACGGGCGCGGCCGGCTGCCGGCCATCCTGCCGGGCCTCGCGCTCTTCATCGCGGGAAGCCTGGTGGCGATGATGGCCGGCGACATCACGCAGCTGCTCATCGGCCGCGCAATGCAGGGCTTTGCCATCGGCGCCTGCCAGGTGGTGGCGCGCGCACTGCTGGTGGACAACATCCAGGGCGAGCGCTTCTATGTCGCCGTGGTCTACCTGAGCCTCGCCTGGGGCCTGGGTCCGGTGCTGGCGCCCTTCATCGGCGGCCTGGTCGAGCAGTACGCGGGCTGGCGCTGGAATTTCGCGCTGTATGCGGGCTACAGCGCGGTGCTGCTGGCGCTCAGCTTCAAGCTGCAGGAGTCGCTCGCGCCCAGCCGGCGCAAGAGCCTGCGCCAATCGCTCGGCGGCTATGTGCTGATCCTGGGCAACCCGCGTTTCCTGTCGGCGACGCTGGCCCTGGGGTGCAGCCTGTCGGTGTTCCTGATCTGGAACATCATCGGTCCCTTCGTCATCCAGGACCGGCTGCAGCGGAGCCCGTCCTACTTCGGCACCACTGCGCTGCTCGCGGGCGTGTGCTACCTCGTGGGCACGCTGCTCAACCGCACGCTGATCCGCACCGTGAGCGGCCGCACCCTCATGCTGGCCGGGCTCGCTGCCTGCGTGCTGGGGATCTTCGCGATGCTCAGCACACCCGGTTCGCTGGTACTGCCGAGCCTGCTGGCCGGGGTGATGCTGACGAACTTCGGCCAGGGCCTGCTGTTCTCCAACGTGGTGGCGCTGACGATGACGCTCTACCCCGATCGCGCCGGCGCCACCGCGAGCCTGCTGGGCTGCGGAATGATGGTCTGCGCCGGCATCAGTTCGGCGCTGGTCGGGCATCTTCCGGTCGGCACCAACCTGTCGGTCTCGCTCCCGTTCGCAGGGCTGCTCGTGCTGCAGGGCCTGGGCATCTGGGGCGCACTCCGGACCACCGCCTTGCGCAAGGCCGTCGATCATGAATGCCAAGTTTGACGCCCGCAGCCTGGACCACCGGCTGCTGCAGACCCTGCGGCAACGGGCGGTCGCGGCCGTGAACGAAGGGTGCAGCGTGGCCCAGGTCGCGCTGGTCTACGGCCTGAACCGGCGCACGGTGTTTCGCTGGGTCGCGGACTACCGGCGCGACGGGCCGCAGGCTCTGCTGGCCAAGCCCATTCCCGGCCGGCCCAAGCGGCGCGATGCGAATGCCGCATCGGAGCCGATGGTGCCGGCACGCGGCGAATGAGCACCGCCGCACACCCGGGCGCCTGCTTTTCCCGGTGCAGTGCAGGCCCCTCGATACCGCTTCGAGTCGCGTTTTGGTGCAGAAAAAAAAGAGCGCCCAGCGCTCGCGAAGCCTGCGCATCCAGTACGCCCGAACACCGCCTCGTCTGGATGAAACCGCCTTGTCCCGACCACCGGAAAAGTAGAGCCACCCGGCCGCTATTCGGTCCAGAGAATGAAATGCCAAAGATCGATGTGACATAACTTTTCAGCCCGATGTGGCAATTGATTTGCACCACCGAAGGTGCCATTCATTTCTCTGCTGCAGTGCAGCACATGGCATATATGTTGCTAATTAATGTTGCGATTTATCTGCAGCCAACCGGTTCTTTAAACCTATTTCATTACGAAAAATAATTCCTTTACCGCCATTCGAGAGCAGGGCTGCCGCAGAGGAGACCTTCTTTAACCCTACGTCACAGGATGAATGAAAATGTCTTGGAATGAAGCACTGATAGATGAGGAAATTTCCATCTTGCAAAGAATTCGCTCCGACGTGGGAGCGAGGGTATTGCCGCAGCGGCTTTATGAGGAATTCGTAAAGACCTACAAGAAGATATCCACCGAACTGGTGATCTTCGACGAAGGCGGCAATGTCTGGCTGACCCAGCGGCCGAGCAAGGAAAGGCAGCCTGACGAGCCCTTCGCAGGGCAATGGCACAACCCGGGCGTCATGCATAATTTCAACGAATCCATCGACAACGCCTGGGAGCGGCTGTGCAAGGACGAATTGGGAACGGACGTGGTGGCCGATGGGCCTCAATTCATCAAGATCCTTGAATTCAGTGAATCGAAGCGGGGGCATTACCTGTCGCTGCTCTATATCACGCGCTACCGCAGCGGCAAATTGACGAGCAGCACGCCCTCGGGCTTTTACAAGCCGAGCGACCTGCCGAAGCCGATCTTCGAGCCGCACGAAAAGCTGATCATTCCTGAAGCGATCAAGGCGGCAGCATCCCTCGGGTGGCTGCAATGATGAATTCCGGAAAACGCAAGGCGCGGTATGCGGGCGCCTTTTCGGTCGCCCCGACGATTTTCGACGAGCGCGGCGAACTCGATCTCGACGGCCAGAAGCGTTGTATCGATTTCATCATCGAAGCGGGCGCCGACGGGCTTTGCATCTTGGCCAATTATTCGGAGCAATTCGCCCTGTCGGACCGTGAGCGCGAAATCCTCACCACCACGATCTTCGAGCATGTGGCCGGACGCGTCCCGGTCATTGCGACCACCAGCCATTTCAGCTCCCAGATCTGCGCCGACCGCAGCAAGCGCGCCGCGCAGGCGGGAGCGGCCATGGTCATGATCATGCCGCCCTACCACGGCGCCACCATCCGGGCCAGCGAGGCCGGCGTTGGGGAGTTCTACCGGCGCGTGGCCGACGGCCTCGACATACCGATCATGTTGCAGGACGCCCCGATGAGCGGCACGCCGCTGTCCGCAGCCTTCCTGGCGCAGCTCGCGCACGACGTGCCGGCGGTGTGCTATTTCAAGATCGAGGTGGCGCAATCGGCCGGCAAGCTGCGCGAACTGATCCGACTGGGCGGCGATGCCATCGAGGGACCGTGGGACGGTGAAGAGGCCATCACGCTGTTCGCCGACCTGGAAGCCGGCGCGACCGGCGGCATCCTCGGCGCCGGCTATCCCGACGGCCTGCAGCCGATCATCCGCGACTACCTCGCAGGGAACCGCGAACAGGCGATGCGCGGCTACGAGCGATGGCTACCGCTCATCAACTACGAGAACCGGCAGTGCGGCCTGCTGGCCAGCAAGGCATTGATGAAGGCCGGCGGAATCATCCGCTGCGACCTGGCGCGGCACCCGATCCCCGCGCTGCATCCCGCGACCGAAGCCGGGCTGATCGAAATCGCCCGGAACCTCGACGCGATGGTGCTGCGCTGGGCGCGTTGACCACCCCGCAACCGAAGAAAGGTGCTGCCCATGGCTTCCCAGACCATCAAACAGGTTCGTGCCTACACCTTGCGTGGCGGCGGGGCCGACTACCACGACCAGTCCGACGGGCACTGGATCGACGACCACATCTCGACCCCGATGAGCAAGTACCCCGAGTACCGCCAGAGTCGCCGCAGCTTCGGCATCAACGTGCTCGGCACGCTGGTGGTGGAAGTCGAGGCGAGCGACGGCACCGTGGGCTTCGCGGTCACGACCGGCGGCGAGCCGGGCGCCTTCATCGTGGAGAAGCACCTGGCGCGCTTCATCGAAGGCGCCCGGGTCACCGACGTGGAGAAGATCTGGGACCAGATGTACCAGTCGACCCTCTACTACGGCCGCAAGGGCATCGTGCTGAACACGCTCTCCGCGGTGGACCTGGCGCTGTGGGACCTGATGGGCAAACTGCGCGAGGAGCCCGTGCACCAGCTGCTCGGCGGCGCCGTGCGCAACGAACTGCAGTTCTATGCCACCGGCGCGCGCCCGGACCTCGCCAAGCAGATGGGGTTCATCGGCGGCAAGCTGCCACTGCAGCACGGCCCCGCCGAAGGCGAGGAAGGCCTGCGGCGCAACCTCGAGAAGCTGGCCCACATGCGCGAGCAGGTCGGCCCCGACTTCTGGCTGATGTACGACTGCTGGATGAGCCTGGACCTCAACTACGCCACGCGGCTGGCGCACGCTGCCGCCGATTTCAGGCTCAAGTGGATCGAAGAGGCGCTGCCGCCGGACGACTACTGGGGCTATGCGGCGCTGCGCAGGAACATGCCCGCCGGCATGATGGTCTCGACCGGCGAGCACGAGGCCACGCGCTGGGGCTTCCGCCTGCTCCTCGAGATGGGATGCTGCGACATCATCCAGCCCGACGTGAACTGGTGCGGCGGCCTCACGGAGCTGGTCAAGATCTCTGCGCTGGCCGATGCGCACGGCGCGCTGGTGGTGCCGCACGGCTCGTCGGTCTACAGCTATCACTTCGTCATCACGCGGCACAACAGCCCGTTTGCCGAGTTCCTGATGATGGCGCCCAAGGCCGATGAAGTGGTGCCGATGTTCAACCCGCTGCTGCTGGACGAACCAATTCCGCAGCAGGGGCGGATGTCGGTGAACCAGCTCGACAAGCCGGGTTTCGGGGTGCGCCTGAACCCCGAATGCATGCTCGAGCGGCCCTACAGCCATTGAGGTGCGCGAGCGATGCCGGTGCGATCCTTCAGGCTCCAGCTGAACCCGGGTCAGGCGGCGGAATACCGGCGCCGCCACGATGCCCTCTGGCCCGAGCTGGCGGCACTGCTGCAGCAGGCCGGCATCGAGGACTACCGGATCTTTCTCGACGAGAAGGACGGCGCGCTCTACGGTGTCGTGCGCTACCGGCGCGACGACCTGCTCGAAGCGCTGCCCCGCTCGCCCGTGATGCAGCGTTGGTGGGCCTACATGGCGGACATCATGCAGACCCACCCCGATCATTCCCCTGTCAGCGTCGAGCTGCTGCCGGTCTTCGCCTTTCCGCCCGAATCAGCCACCTGAAGGAGTGCTGCGCATGCTGCTTGCCAACAAGACCGTGATCGTGACCGGCGCCTCGCGCGGCATCGGCCGTGCCGTCGCTATGGAATGCGCGCGCCAGGGAGCGCGCGTCGTCATCGGGCACAGCGGCAGTGCCCAGGGCCGGACGGCGGCCTTCTCGCTGATGGAGGAAATCTCCGGCTTCGGCGGCCATGGCATCGAGGTGGGCAGCGATGCCGCCGACCCCGACACCGGTGCCAGGCTGGTCGCGGCGGCGCTCGACGCCTTCGGCGGCGTGGACGTGTTCGTCAACAACGCCGGCATCTGCCCCTTCCACTCCTTTCTCGACATGCCCCGCGAAACCTACTTGCGCACTGTCGACACCAACCTGAACGGCGCCTACTTCGCGGTCCAGGCCGCTGCCAACCAGATGAAGAAACAAGGAAGCGGCGGCGCCATCATCGCCGTCAGTTCGATCAGCGCACTGGTCGGGGGCGGCATGCAGACGCACTACACGCCGACCAAGGCAGGGCTGCACTCGCTGATGCAGTCCTGCGCCATCGCGCTCGGACCCTACGGCATCCGCTGCAATACCGTGCTGCCGGGCACCATCGCCACCGACATCAACCAGGAAGACCTGGCCGATGAGGAAAAGCGCGCCTACATGATCCGGCGCACCACGCTGGGCCGCCTGGGCGTGCCCGAGGACATCGCCGGCCCGGTCGTCTTCCTGGCGTCGGACATGGCCCGCTATGTCACGGGCGCCGCGCTGCTGGTGGACGGCGGCCTGTTCGTCAATCTTCAATGACCCCCGAACTCTGGCCGGAACCGCCTGGCAGGGGGTTGGGCATCTACACCGGACCGATCGTCGATTCGCACATCCATCTGTTCGATCCCCGCCGCCCGCAAGGCATTCCGTGGCCTCCGAAGCACGATGCGATCCATCGGCCCACGCTTCCTGCGGACTACTTCACCGCATCGGCGGAGCACGGCGTCACCGGTGCCATCGCCGTCGAAGCGAGTCCCTGGCAGGAGGACAATTTCTGGCTGCTGGAAACGCTGCGCGCCGATGCCCGGATGCTCGGCTTCGTCGGCAACCTGGTGCCCGGCACCGACGACTTTCGCCGCACGCTGGAACGGCTGTCGGCCGAGCCCCTGTTCCTCGGAATCCGATGCGGCAACCTCTGGGACCGCGACCTGCGCGAAGATGTTCGAAACCCCGCCTTCATCGGCGGCCTGCGCGCGCTGGCAGAGAGCGGTCGCAGCCTCGACAGCGCCAACCCCGATGCACGATTGATCGAGGCCCTGCTGGAGATCGCCCACCAGGTGCCGGCACTGAGGATCGTGGTCGACCACCTGCCCGGCGCCGTCGTCCCGGCCGATCAGGAGCAGACCTTCCTGCACAACCTGCGGGCCCTGGCGGCGCACCCCGGGATGTTCGTGAAGATCTCCCAGATCCCCGTGAACGCGAGCGATTCGGCGCAGGCCCGCAACCGCCTGGACATCCTGTGGGAACTGTTTGGCGAAGACCGGTGCCTGTTTGGCAGCGACTGGCCCAACAGCCTGCGCGAGGCCCCCTTTTGCGATGTCCTGGGCTCGGCCCTGTGGTTCATGCAAGACAAGTCCGAGCTGGCAAGGACGAAGTTCTTTTCGACCAACTCGGCTCGCGCCTACCGCTGAAACGGCTGCAGCTCAAAGGCGCGGTTCACCGCCCCATCAGGCGCCGGGCGATGTAGCTCGCAGCGTCCACCAGTGCGACCAGCACGATCATCGCCAGCAGCACCGCGCTGGTCTCGCGCATCTGGAACAGGCCCAGGTGAAAGGCCAGCATCTGGCCCAGCCCGCCGGCGCCGACCACGCCCAGCACCGCCGCGGCGCGGATGTTGTTTTCCCACCGGTAGAGCGCATAGCTCATCAGTTGCGGCAGCACTTGCGGCAGCGTCGCATAGAGGAACACCCGCCCTTCCGGCACGCCGCGCACGCGCAGCGCGAAGGCCGGGCCCTGGGCCGCGTTCTCGATGCTCTCGGCAAACAGGCGGCCCAGAACGCCGGAGGTGTGCACCGCCAGCGCCAGCGTACCCGCGAATGGCCCGAGGCCCGCGGCAATCAGCAACAGCGCGGCCCACATCAGTTCCGGCACGCTGCGCAGGGCGTTGAGCAGCAGCCGCGCGGGGCCGCGCCAGCGCGCCGGATCGCCGGCGTGCAGCTTGCTCGCAGGCAGCGCGAGCAGCAGGCCGGCCACCACGGCCAGCAAGGTGCCGACCACCGACATCGCCAGCGTCTCGAGCGCGGCCGGCAGCAGCTTCTGCAGGAACGCCGCGCCGAGGGCCGGCTTCGCGAGCTCGCCGGCGAAGCGGCCCATGCGGGCCAGCGAATCGATCGAGAAGAAGCGCGCCCACTGCAGGTCGAGCGACCAGAAGCTCGCGACCACCAGCGCCACCATCGCAGCGACCATCCAGCAGGCGCGGCAGCGCGCGTCGAACAGCGGCGGCGGCAGCCGGTAGACCTCGTTGGCGGCGGATGGCTGCGGCTCGATCTTCGGCATGGCGAGGAAGCTCTCAGGCCAGGGCGCGCCGCAGCCAGGCACTCAGCCGGTCGGTGGCGGCAACCAGCAGCACGAACACCAGCAGCATGGTGCTGACCTCGGCGCCGTTGAACATCTTCATCGATGCATCCATCTGCTGGCCGAGGCCGCCCGCGCCCACGAAGCCGAGCACGGCGGACGAGCGGATGGCGCATTCCCAGCGATAGACGGTGTAGCTGGTGAGCTCTGCCGCGTTCTGCGGCAGCAGCCCGTAGAAGAAGGCCTGGATGCGGCCGGCGCCATTGCGCAGCAGCGTCTCGGTGGGATGGGCATCGCCGCTCTCCAGGATCTCGCCGTAGACCTTGCCCAGCATGCCGGCATAGGTCAGCGCGATGGCCAGTACGCCGGCCGTGACACCCAGCCCGACCACGCGTACGAACACCAGCGCCCAGATGAGTTCCGGCACGCTGCGCAGCACGATCAGCAGCCCGCGCACCGAAAAGCGCAGCACCGCCGGCAGCGCCGCCATGCGGCCGGCCAGGCCGGAGATGGAAAGCGAGCGCACCGACAGCAGCGTGAGCGGAATCGCCAGCACCATGGCCAGCGTCAGCCCGGCCGTGGCAATGGCCACCGTGCGCCAGGTTTCCCGCGCCACCAGCGCCAGGAACTCCGCGTCCATGCGCGGCGGCACGAAGCCCGCCAGGAACCGCAGCGCCGGCTCCAGGCTGCCGGGCGCCAGCAGCAGCCAGGGCTTGAATTCGGTCAGCACGAGCATCGGCCACAGCACCACGGCCGCGGCCAGCAGCCAGAACACGCGGTGCGCCCAGGCGGGGTCGCGCTCTGCCGGTGTTGTGCGTGACGGAACGGCGGCCATGCTCAGCGGCAGTGCATCACGACAGGAGCCGCTGCTACCGGGCCCTCGTCGAGGACACCGGCCTGCGCCGGCTCCTGCGCATAAAGCTCGCGCAACAGGGCCGGCGTCACCTGCGCAGTCGGCAGGTCGAAGGCCAGCAATCCGTCGCGCAGGCCGATGATGCGCGGGAAGTGCTGCAGCGCGAGCGGCACGTCATGCAGCGTGGCCACCAGCGTCGCCCCGCTCTCGCGCGCCCACTGCGTGAGGGTGTCCAGGGCCTGCCCGGCGCGGGCCGGGTCCAGCGCCGACAAGGGCTCGTCGACGAGCAGCAGCTGCGCCTCGGAGAGCAGGCCGCGCGCCAGTCCCACTCGCTGCCGCTCGCCGCCGGACAGGCGGTCCACGCGCGCGAAGAGCTTTTCCGCCATGTCGAAGCGCGCCAGCGCAGCGTCGGCCTGCGCGATGCCGGTCGGATAGAACAGGCTGCGCAGCGCCTGCCACAGCCCGATGCGCGGCAACCGGCCGGCCAGCACCGCGGTCACCACGCGCTGGCGCGGCGGCAGCGGCGGCACCTGCGGCGCCAGGAACAGCCGGCCGCGCAGGCGCTGCAGTTCGCGCCGGGGCAGCCGCCACGGATTGCGGCCGTCGAGTTCGATGCTGCCGGCCGCGGGCGCGAGCGCGCAGGCCATCAGGTGCAGCAGTGTCGTCTTGCCGGCGCCCGAAGGCCCGATCACCGCGGCCTGCTCGCCCGCCGCCACGTGCAGGTCCAGCGCGCGCAATGCAGGCGGCGCCGCGGCGGGGGCCGCCGGATGACGGCCGGACAATGACCGCAGCTCGATGTTCACCGGCCTCGCTCCTGCATTGCGCCGGTCAGTTCAGCAGCCCGGCGTTGCGCGCCGCGGCTTCGATGCCCTTGTAGTTCTCGGCGCGCGTCGGGACGAAGCGCGTGGCGCGCTGCAGCGCAAGGATGTCCTTGCCCTCAGGCGTGGCCGGGCTCAGCTCGACGAATGCGCGCACCAGCTGCTCGCGCCTGGCGGCGGGCATGTCGGCATGCACGGTCCAGTTGTAGTCGTAGTAGGCAGGCGTGGTGTAGAACACCCGCACCTTCGCCGGATCGACCTTCTTGTCGGCCACGAGCTTCTCCCACACAGAGATGTTGAGGGCCCCGGCGTCCACCTTGCCCGATGCGACCGCAGCCACCGTGGCGTCGTGCGCGCCCGAATAGGCCACGCGCTTGAGGTCGCGGTCGGGGTCGATGCCGGCCGCCAGCAGGAAGCTGCGCGGCATCAGGTGGCCCGAGGTGCTGGACTGCGAGCCGAAGCTCAGGTTGCGGCCCTTGAGATCGCCGAGCGAGCGGATGTCCGCGTTCGTCGTGATGAACACCGAGCGGAATTTCTCGTCTTCCTCGCGCTGCACCAGCGGCACCACCTTGCCGCCCGAACGATGGCTGGCCTGCACGAAGGTGAAGCCGCCGAGCCAGGCCAGGTCCACCTGCTTGTTGGCCAGCGCCTCGACGGCGGCCGCGTAGTCGGTGACCGGCGTGAACTCGACCTTCACGCCCAGCTTGCGCTCCAGGTAGGCGGCCAGCGGCGCCGACTTGCGCGCGAGCTCGGTCGGCGATTCGTCGGGAATCGCGGTGATGCGGAAGGTTTGTTGGGCCTGCGCGGCGATGGCACCGGCCAGCAGGGCCAGCGCCAGCACGAAGCGCGGCAAGACAGCGAATTTCATGAGACTCCCGAAAAGCGAAGAACAAGGCGGGGATTAGACCGCAAGAGCCCGCTCAGCCGCCGGCGGCCCGGCAGCTGCGGAAGCCGGCGAAGATGTCGCGGCGGTGCGGCTCGAAGAAGTTGCGGTAGCGCGCATGCGCGAGCGCCGCCGACGTGGCGTGGCAGGCGCCGCGCAGCACGCGCCGGGTGCCGAACCACGGCGCCGAGTAGTCGCGGTAGGGATGGGGCGCGAAGCCTGGGTAGGGCTCGAACGGGCTCGAGGTCCATTCCCAGACCCGGCCCCAGGCGAAGCCCGGCAGCGTGAGCGCCGCGCACTCCCATTCGGCCTCGGTCGGCAGCCGCCGACCGGCCCAGCGGCACCAGGCGTCTGCTTCATGTGCGTTCAGGTGGACCGCTGCGCCCTGCGGGTTGAGCGGCAGCCAGCGGCCGCCGCGCCGCTGCTGCCAGCCAGTGCTCGCCGCACGAAGACAGGCGGGCTGGCGCAGCGGCTGGCGCGCGAGCCAGTCGCGGCCCGCGTCGGACCACCAGGCCGGGTCCTCGTAGCCGCCGGCTTCGACGAACGGCAGGAAGCGCGCCCAGCTCACGGCCTGCGCGTCGATGCGCAGCGGCTCGATGGCGACCTCGTGGGGCTGCAGCTCGTTGTCGAACGCAAAGCCGGCGCCGGCTTCGGAACCTATGCGGAAGCGCTGCGCCGGCAGGTCCAGTTCGGCGTCCGCCGCAAGCTGCGGCGCGGCCCCGCTCTCGCGCAGCGCGATGCCCAGGCCCTCGGCCATGTAGGCCGCCGCTTCCGCATGCATGGCCTCGTGCAGGGCGACCAGGCGGAAGAAGTAGAGCGCATCGTCGTGCGCATCCGGCGGGAGCTCGTCCAGCAGTGCCAGCGTTTGCGAGAGCGTGCGTTCGAGGTAGCCGCGCGTGGCCTCGGCATCGGGCAGCGGGAGCGTCCAGCGGGTGCGGTGCGCCACGCGGCTGGAGTCGTACCAGGCGTCGGCCTGCGGCAGCAGCGACGGCTCGCGCGCAGGGTCCGGCTCGCAGGCCGCGCCCCGCGCGCGCTGCGGGTTGCGGCCGATCCACCATTCCTGGAACCAGGCCACGTGGCCCAGCTCCCAGAGCGGCGGATTGAACTCGGGCGCGTAGCCGATGCCGGGATAGGCGTCTCCCAGCGCGGCCCGAAAATCGTCCGCAAGATCGAGCGTGCGCCGCCGTGCGGCCAGCAGCGCCGCGCGCACCGATGCCGGCGGCCCCGCGCGCAGCGCCAGCGCCTCGGGCGCGGCGGCCACGCTATAAACAGGCAATGTCGAATCCATCGGTTGTGATCGTAAGCCCGGCGTTGCCCGGTGCCAACAATGGCAACTGGCGCACCGCTCAGCGCTGGAAGACCCTGCTGTCGCCGGCCTGCAGCGCGCGCGTGGTGCAGCAGTGGCCCGATGCGGACGCACCGGCCGACACCGTGATGCTGGCGCTGCACGCGCGGCGCTCGGCGGAATCGATCGCGCACTGGGCCAGCGCCCATCCCGGCCGCGGCCTGGCCGTGGTGCTGACCGGCACCGACCTGTACCAGGACATCGGCAGCGACCCTCGGGCGCAGCGCTCGCTGCAGCTGGCGCAGCGTCTGGTCGTGCTGCAGGCGCTGGGCGCCGAGGCCCTGCCGCCGGAATGCCGGAACAAGGCACGCGTGGTGTACCAGTCGACATCCGCGCGCGCCGAGCTGCGCAAGTCCGAACGGCAGCTGCGCGCGGTGATGGTCGGCCACCTGCGGCAGGTCAAGTCGCCGCAGACGCTGTTCGACGCGGCGCGCCTGCTGTGCGGGCGCGAGGACATCCGCATCGATCACATCGGGGACGCGGGCGACACCGGGCTCGGCGAGCTCGCGCGCGCACTCGCCAGCGACTGCCCGGGCTACCGCTGGCTCGGCGCCCTGCCCCATGCGCAGACCCGCCAGCGCATCCAGCGCGCCCACGTGCTGGTGCACACCAGCGCGCTGGAAGGCGGAGCCCACGTGATCATGGAGGCGGTGCGCAGCGGCACGCCGGTGCTGGCGTCGCGCGTGCCCGGCAATGTCGGCATGCTCGGCGGCGACTACGCGGGCTACTTTCCGCACGGGGACGCCGCCGCACTGGTGGCGTTGCTCGAGGCCTGCCGCGCGGGGCAGGGCTCGAAAGACCGCGCGGCCGGTCTGCTGGACAGTCTGCGCACACAATGCGCGTTGCGCGCGCCGCTGTTCGACCCCAGGGCCGAGCAGGCCGCACTGTTCCAACTCCTGAACGAACTCCAGCCACCGCCATGAACGCTGCCCTCCCGCAAGCCCCCGCCACCGAGCCCCGCCTCACCTCGCTGTCGCATGGCGGCGGCTGCGGCTGCAAGATCGCGCCCGGCGTGCTGTCGGAAATCCTCAAGGGCACGGCGCGCATGCCGATGCCGCCCGAGCTGCTGGTCGGCATCGAGACGGCCGACGACGCGGCCGTCTACCAGCTCAACGACGAGCAGGCGCTGATCGCCACCACCGACTTCTTCATGCCGATCGTCGACGATCCGTTCGACTTCGGCCGCATCGCGGCCACCAACGCGATCTCCGACGTGTATGCGATGGGCGGCAAGCCGATCCTGGCGCTCGCCCTGGTCGGGATGCCGATCAACGTGCTCAGCACGGCGACCATCGGGCGCATCCTCGAAGGCGGCGAATCGGTGTGCCGGGCCGCGGGCATTCCGATCGCGGGCGGCCACACCATCGATTCGGTCGAGGCCATCTACGGGCTGGTCGCGCTCGGGCTGGTCCACCCGAAGCGCGTCAAGCGCAATGCCGGCGCCAAGGCCGGCGACCTGCTGGTGCTGGGCAAGCCGCTGGGCGTGGGCATCCTGTCGGCGGCGCTCAAGAAGGAAGCACTCGACGCGGCCGGCTACGAACGCATGATCGCCACCACGACGCGGCTGAACACGCCCGGCCCCGAACTCGCGGCGCTCGACGGCGTGCATGCGCTGACCGACGTGACGGGCTTCGGCCTGGCCGGCCATGCGCTGGAACTCGCGCGCGGCGCGAAGCTGTCGCTGGAAATCGACTGGAAGCAAGTGCCGGTGCTCGAGGGAGTGCGCGACCTGGTGCAGTCGGGGCATGTCACCGGCGCGTCCGGCCGCAACTGGGCCGGCTACGGGTCCGACGTCGCCCTGCCGCAGAACTTTCCCGAGGAAGAGCGCGCCCTGCTCACCGACCCGCAGACCAGCGGCGGACTGCTGGTTTCGTGCGCGCCCGAGGCACTCGACGAGGTGTTGGCCATCTTCCATCGGCATGGCTTCGACGGCGCCGCGGTGATTGGCGGTGCCAGCCCGCACGGCACCTCGCCGCGCCTGGTGATCCGCTGACGCGCTGGCGCGTGGGCCGGGCTGCCGAGGCCGCGGCTCAGGCGGGCGCAAGCTACATCGCGCCCAGTCTCTGGCGGATCGCATTCATCTGATCGATCTCCCTGCGAATTGCCATTTCAGCCCGGCTGTCGCCTATCCTCGGACCCGCGTTCCAGCATTCCAGAGAGACCTGTCCCTTGCCCTCGCCCAAAGCATCCGCCCCCCCGCCCCGTCCGGCGACGATGGCCGACGTCGCCGCGCGTGTCGGCGTCTCGAAGATGACGGTGTCGCGTGCGCTGAACCGCCGCACGGGCAGCGACCGCGCGACCTCGGAGGCGCTGCGCCAGCGCATCCTCCAGGCATGCGAGGAGATGGGCTACGTGATCGACCAGACCGCGCGCACCTTCTCCAGCAAGCGCTCGGGCTTCGTCGCGGTGCTGATTCCGTCGCTGAACAACTCCAACTTTTCCGAGACGGCGCAAGGCATCGCCGCCGCCCTTGAAGCGCGCGGACTGCAACTGCTGCTGGGCTACACCGACTACCGCGTGGAGACCGAGGAGCGCCTGCTGCGCGCCATGCTCGCGCGCCGGCCCGAGGGCGTGATCCTCACGGGCGGAGCCCACACGCCCGCCGCGCGCGCCATGCTCCACGCAGCCGGCGTGCCGGTGGTCGAGACCTGGGACCTGCCCGCCACGCCCATCGAGCACACGGTCGGCTTCTCCAACGCGGAAGCGGCCGCCGCGATGGTGCGGCACCTGCACGGCCAGGGCTACCGGCGCATCGCCTTCATCGGCGGCACCTCGAACCGCGATACGCGCGGGGCCGACCGGCAGCGCGGCTATGCCGAGGCGATCCGCGAACTGGGCCTGCCCGATGGGCGCGTCATCGGCTTCGGGCAGCCGCCGATCTCCATGGCGCAAGGCGCAGAGGCCGTGGTGCAGCTGGTCCGGCAGTGGCCCGACGTGGATGCGGTGATGTGCGTGTCCGACCTCTCGGCCTTCGGCGCGCTGATGGAATGCCAGCGCCGCGGCTGGGAGGTGCCGGGCCGCATCGCGATCGCGGGCTTCGGCGACTTCGAGGTGGCCCGCGCCTCGCACCCGCGCATCACGACCGTGGCGCTGGACTGCGTAGGCATGGGCAGGGCCGCAGGCGAATTGCTGCTGCGCGTGATCGACGGCTCCCGCGAGGGCCGCCGGCCGCCCGCGGAAACGGTGCTGATCCCGTTCCGCGTCGAGCAGCGGGAAAGCTCCTAGGGCGTTCAGGCCGCGGCGGTTTCCGCGCCGGCATCGGCAAAGTCGATCAGCACCTTCATCGCGCGCTGCCGATCGCTCGCCAGCTCGAAAGCCTCGCGCGCCTGCAGCATCGGAAAGGTGTGCGACACGACCGGCGACAGGTCGACCCGCCCTTCGTTGATGAGCCGCACCGCCAGCGCGAATTCCGCATGGAAGCGGAACGAGCCGCAGATGCTGAGCTCCTTGGCCACCACCATGTTCTGCGGAATGCTCACGTCGCCGCCCAGGCCCAGCTGCACCACCACGCCGCGCGGACGCATCACCTCGAGCCCGTCGCGCAGGGCGCGTTCGTTGCCGGAGCATTCGAGCATCACGTCGAAGCTGCCCTTGTCGGCCGAATAGCGCGACACCCAGGCCTTGTCCTGCGCGACGTTGATGGCGTGGTCGGCGCCCATGGCGCGCGCGATGGCCAGTGGCTCGTCGACCACGTCGGTGGCGGTGATCTCGGCCGCGCCGTGCGCGCGCGCGGCCGCAATGGCCAGCACGCCGATGGGCCCGCAGCCCGACACCAGCACGCGCTTGCCCAGCAGCGGGCCTGCGCGCGACACGCCATGCAGCCCGACCGAGAACGGCTCGGCCAGTGCCGCCAGCCGCAGCGGCACGTGGTCCGCCACCTTCACGCATTGCGTGGCCTCGCACAGCAGCATGTTGCGGAATGCGCCCTGCACGTGCGGCATGCGCATGGCGCTGCCGTAGAAGCGCATGTCCAGACACTGGTTGGGCAGGCCTTCGAGACAGAACTTGCAGGCGCCGCATGGGCGGCTCGGATTGATGGCCACCTTGTCGCCGATGCGCACGCTGTCGACACCGGGCGCCGTGGCCACCACGGTGCCGGCCACCTCGTGGCCCAGCACCATCGGCTCCCTGATGCGCACGGTGCCGAAGCCGCCGTTGTGAAAGTAATGCAGGTCGGAGCCGCAGATGCCGCCCATGCCGACCTTCACCAGCACCTGGCCCGGGCCGATGTCTCCGGCGTCCTGTTCCTCCAGGCGCAGGTCGTCGGGGGCATGGATCACGAGGCACATACAGCGCATACGCATGGGTTCTCCTTCAGGCCGTCAGGCGACCGGGGTGACGAGGGGCTGGCCGCCGAAGTGGGCCTGCAGGTTGCGGCGAACCAGCTCGCCCATGGCGCGGCGCGTCTGCTCGGTGCCGCTGCCATGGTGCGGGTGCAGCACCACATTGTCGAGCGCCGCAAAGCGCGGGTCGATGCGCGGCTCGTTCTGGAACACGTCGAGTGCCGCGCCCGCGATGCTGCGCTGCTCGAGCGCCTGCAGCAGCGCGCCCTCCTCCACCGTGGAGCCGCGCGACACGTTCACCAGCCAGCCCCTGGGGCCGAGCGCCTGCAGCACCTCGGCATCGACGATGCCGCGCGTGGCCTCGCCGCCGGGCAGGATGACGATCAGCACGTCGCACCATTCGGCCATGGCCGCGAGGCTGGCGAAGTGGCGATGCGGGCTGTCCTCGCGCGCCGTGCGGCTGAAGTAGCCCAGCTCCATCTCGAAGCCCGAGAGCCGCCGCGCGATGGTGCTGCCGATGCGCCCGAAACCGGCGATGCCCACGCGCTGGCCAAAGAAGCGCGTGGCCAGCGGCATCGGGCCCTTGGCCCACGCGCCGCTGCGCACGAAGCGGTCGCCGGCCGGAATCGACCGCTGCAGCGCGAGCGTGAGGCCCACGGCAAGGTCGGCCACGTCGCCATTGAGCACGTCGGGCGTGTTGGTCACGCGGATGCCGCGCGCGCGGCAGGCCGCAAGGTCGATGCCGTCGGTACCCACGCCATAGCAGGCGATCAGTTCCAGGGCCGGCAGCGACGCGATGAGCTCGGCGCTGGCACCGAGCTCGCCGCGCGTGGCCACCGCGCGGATGTCCGCGGCGTGCTCGGCGATGAAGGCCTGCCGGTCCGGCGCCTCCCACCAGCGAAGCAGCGTGTAGCTCGCCTGCATCGGCTCCATGTCCCATTCCGGATAGGGGCCGGGCATCAGCACATGCGGGGGTTGTAGGGCAGCGGTCAAGCGGATTCTCCTGCGGGGATGGCGCGGCTGCGCAAATTGGATACCGGTAACTTTAACCGTGTTCCCGCCCTGCGCGACGGAAGCCCCACGAAGGTTTCCACCATTGACGGCACAATAAGATACCGGTAACGTATTTACATTGCCACCGCGCCTGCGCATTCCGCCACCCTCCTGGAGCCCCGCTTGAAACTCTTCGACCTGACCGGGCGCATCGCCCTCATCACCGGCTCCAGCAAGGGCATCGGCTTTGCGCTGGCCGCGGCACTGGGCTCGGCCGGCGCGCGCATCGTGCTCAATGCGCGCGATGCCGTCGCACTCGAAGCCGCGCGCGACGCCCTGCGCGCCCGGGGCGTTGCAGCCGAGGCCATGGCCTTCGATGTGACCGACGCCGCCGCGGTGGAGGCCGGCGTGGCGCGCGTCGAAGCCGACATCGGCCCCGTCGACATCCTGGTCAACAACGCCGGCATGCAGCATCGCGGCGCGTTCGCGGAGTTTCCGATCGATGCGTGGCACAAGATCACCACCACCAACATCGACAGCGTGTTCTTCGTCGGCCGCTTCGTGGCGCAGCGCATGATCGAGCGCAAGCGCGGAAAGATCATCAACGTCTGCTCGGTGCAAAGCGAGCTGGGCCGCCCGGGCATTGCACCCTATGCCGCCACCAAGGGCGCGGTGAAGATGCTCACCAAGGGCATGGCGATCGACCTCGGCAAGCACGGCATCCAGGTCAACGGCCTGGGCCCTGGCTATTTCAAGACCGAGCTGACGCAGTCGCTGGTGGCCGATGAAGCCTTCACGGCCTGGCTCTCCGGCCGCACGCCCGCGGGGCGCTGGGGCGACGTGGAAGAACTCGGCGGTGCGGCGATCTTTCTGGCATCGGACGCATCGAGCTTCGTCAACGGCCACATCCTGTACGTGGACGGCGGCATCACCGCCAGCCTCTGATCCATGTCCGCGCAGCCAGGCCAGCGCGTGGCCGTGATCGGCGTCGGCATCATGGGCTCGGCCATTGCATACCGCCTGCTCGAATGCGGCCACGCGGTGTCCGTATTCGATCTCGATTCCGCCAGGGTCGCCACGATGGAGCAGCTGGGCGCGCAGGCCGCCAGCAGCGCGGCCACGGCCGCGGCTGCGAGCGACTTCGTCATCACCAGCCTCAATTCGGCCGCGGTGCTGGAGCGCGTGCTCTTCGGCGAAGCCGGCGTGGCCGCCGCCGAGCCCGCGGACTCGCGCCGGTTGCTGATCGACATGTCGTCCATCGACCCGCCCTCCACGCGCCGGCTCGCGCAGTCGCTGCGCGAGCGCACGGGCATGGGTTTCGTCGATGCGCCGCTGTCAGGCGGCGCCCCCAAGGCCCTGCTCGGGCAGCTGACGGTCATGGCAGGCGGCAGCGAGGACGACGTGGCGCGCGCACGCGCCGTGATGGACAGCCTGTGCGCCAACTACACCCGCATGGGCGAAAGCGGCGCGGGCCAGACCACCAAGCTGGTCAACCAGCTGCTTTGCGCCATCGGCTTCCAGGCCGTGGCCGAGGCGGTGCGGCTGGCGGAGGCCGGCGGCGTCGATGCGTCGAAGCTGCACACCGCGCTGGCCGGTGGCCGGGCCGACAGCCAGATCCTGCGCGAGTTCGGCCCCAAGATGGCCGCACGCGACTTCACGCCCACCGGCCGCATCGACAACATGCTCAAGGACCTCGAGGCCGTGCAGGCCTTTGCACAGGGCGAACGCCTGCCGCTGCCGCTGGCGGGCGCGGTCTCCGAACTGCATCGCGCCTTCGTCGCGGCCGGGCTCGGGGCAGAAGACACGGCCGCCATGATGCGGCAGTTCAACGGCTACGCGCGCGACTGCTGAAGCGCGTGTTGGCTGATATTGGCCACTCACAGAAAGAAGACACCATGTTCATCCGTTGCGCGTTTTTCCGGGGCCGGGTCAAGGCCGGCATGGAAGAGGCTTTCGACCGGCACGTGCACGAAAAGCTGGTGCCGCTGTGGACCCGCTTTCCGGGCGTGCTCGAAGTGCGCGTGCTGCGCCAGATCGAAAGCGACGTGAGCGATCCCGAACTGGCCATGGTGCTGTCGACCCACTATGCGAGCCGCGAAGACATCGCGCATGCGCTCGATTCGCCGGTGCGCTACGAAAGCCGCGAGGTCTCGAAGCACCTGTTCGAGATGTTCGACGGCACGGTCTTTCACACGGTCTTCAGCGCCGAGGAATTTCCGCTCGCCAACCGTTGAAGCGGGAAGGAACTGCTGGCGGCAACAGGAAAAAAGCTCTCGCATGAACAGGGCGGCACAATCGTCCGCGTGCGCCTCTTCAACCACTGCCTGCCCGCCGGCCTCGCGCTGGCGCTCGCTCTCGCCGCGCCCGGGGTACGCGCGGCCGACCCCGTGCTGCTCGTCACCTCGCCGGCCGCCCTGCAGGCCGCCGAGAGATCCGGCGCCGGCTTCGCCCACTGGATCGGCGACGCACCCGCTTCGGCCGACGGCATCGCAAGCAACCAGGTGCTGATGCGCGCGCCGGCGTGGCAATCGATCGCCACGCCGCTCGTCGAGAGCATCGCGCGCATCCGGCGCAGCGACCCGCAGGCCGGCGTCGGCATCTCGCGCTATCCGCACCGGCTGTTCGATGCGCGCTGGCTGGCGAGCCCGGATGCATTCTTCGAGCTGGTGGGCGTCGCCAACCGCATGGACCGCCGGCCCTTCCAGGGCGGCGCCTGCGGCGAGACGCGGCTGGTGTACCGGCTCGCCTACCGCAGCGCCGCGATGCAGTCGCGCCTGCCGATGACCGTCAACGTGGAACTGCGCGGCGATGCGCCCGATGCCGATGGCAGTTGCGCGAGCACCGCACGGCGCTGGCAGCCGCCGCAGCCCTCGATGCGGGACGAGGCGCTCGGCCGCTGGCTGGTGTCGGCCGACGGTCCGCTGGCGCCGCAGCGCCTCGCGCCCGCACGCATCGCGCAGATCACCACCAACCTGCAGAGCGTGCGCTGGCCCTCGGCGGTGCGGCCCGATCTCGGCGGCCATGCGGAATACATGCTGCGCGCCTTCCGCTGGAATGCCGGCACGCGGCGCTTCGACGCAGCCCCGCTCGAGAACACGCCCGATGTCGCGCGGCTCAAGGCCAATGCCCCGCTGCGCAAGGAGCTGCGGCAGTGGCTGCAGCAGCCCGCCAACCTGCGCGCGCTGGACGAGGCCACCCTGCAAATTCCCGAGAAGTTCCTGGCGACCGAGGCCATCTCGGTGGCGCCGCGCGGTCTTGCGCGGCTGGCGAACCGGCCGTTCGCACAGCTCTTCCCGCCCGGCGAATGGCAGCCCGTGCCCGGCAGCCGCACGCTGCAGTCGCCGCAGGCGCTGCTGCGCCGCCTCGACGACCTCAGCTGCATGGGCTGCCACCAGAGCCGCGCGGTCGCGGGCTTTCACCTGCTCGGCGTCGACCGGCGCGGCGCATCGCGCACCTTCACGGCGGGCAATGCGCTGGCGCGGCCGCATTCGCCGCACCTGCAGGACGAACTTGCGCGGCGCAGCCGCCATGTGCACGCCGCGCTGTCGGCGCCCCTGCCCGATCCGTTCCGGCCGCTGGCCGAACCGGAGCTCACGGACGCCGCACCTGAGAAAGCCACGGTCGGCGCAAGCTGCGAGCCCACCCGCATCACGCAGTCGGCCAACCCGTGGCTGGATCGCGCCGAAAAACTGCCGCGCGTCGCCTGCGAAGGCGCGTCCTCCGTGTGCGAGAAAACCTCGGTCGGCTTTCCCGGCGGCATGTGCTCGGGTCCGTGCGATCCGCTGGACAAGAACGGCACCTGCGGTGGCATTGCCATCCTCAGCGACTTCAACCAGTGCCTGGCCACGAACAGGCCCTTCGGCGAATGCCTGGCCAAGCACACGCGGCCCGGCAACCTGCGCAGCTGCTCGGCGCAGCAGCCCTGCCGCGACGATTTCATCTGCGCGCAGGCGGAGGGCCAGCCCGAAGGGCGCGGGGCCTGCATACCGCCCTACTTCCTGTTCCAGATGCGGGTGGATGGGCACTCCTGACGATCACTCGTTCGCCGTGGGCCGCATCAGGTGCGCGGACACCGCGGCAATCAGGCCCAGCACCGCGACATAGACGCCTACCGGCACGATGCTCGAATACCTGGCCACCAGCGTCGCCGCGATGATCGGCGCCAGGCCGCCGCCCAGCGCAGCCGCGAACTGTATGCCGATCGAGATGCCCGAATATCGCAACTCGGGCGGAAACTGCGCGGCATAGAGATTGGACTGCGGCGCGAACATCAACGCATAGTTGATCGACAGTGCCACCACCATCGCCACGGTGTAGGCTGTGAGCGATCCGCTGCCGATGGCCTGGAACAACGGCACCGCCATGATCGCCAGCAACAGCCCGCCGAACACATAGAGCCGCCGCGCGCCCACCTTGTCCGCGAGCCAGCCGCTGGCCGGAATGGTGAAGACCATTGCCGCCGACCCGGCGATCAGCGCCTGCAGCGCGTCGGCGCGAGAGAACCCGAGGCGGCTGGTCGCATACGAGATCGAGAACACCAGGACCGTGTAGATCAGCGTCACCTCGGCCAGCTTGCCGCCGATGGTCAGCAGCAAGGGCTTCAGGTGCGCCACGACGACTTCGCGCGCGGGCAGCACCGCCGTCTTCTGGTGCACCTTGACTTGCATGAACTCGGGCGACTCCTCCACCTTCATGCGGATGAACACGCCCAGCACGATCAGCACCGCGCTCGCCAGGAATGGCAGCCGCCAGCCCCAACTCAGGAAGCTGGCTTCGGGCAGTTGCGTCACCAGCGCGAAGGCGCCCGACGACAGCAGCACGCCGATGGGCGCGCCCATCTGCGGCATGCTGCCGACCAGCGAGCGCCACTTGGGCGGCGCATGCTCCACGGCCATCAGCATCGCGCCGCCGAGTTCGCCCCCGAACGACAGCCCCTGCCCGATGCGCAGCAGCACCAGCAGCACCGCCGCCCACAGGCCGATCGACTCGTAGGTGGGAAGGAGGCCGATCAGCACGGTGCAGATGCCCATCATCAGCAGGCTCAGCGTGAGCATCGACTTGCGGCCCAGCCGGTCGCCGTAGTGCCCGAAGACGATGCCGCCCAACGGCCGCGCCAGCATGCCGCTCGCGAAAGTGCCGAAGGCGGCCAGCGTGCCGACCGCCGGGTCGAAGTTGGGGAAGAAGAGCTTGTTGAACACCAGCGCCGCGGCGGTGCCGTAGGCAAGGAAGTCGAAGGCCTCGATGGCCGTGCCGACCATGGTGGCGGCGCCGATCTTCCACACGCTCTGGCGCTTTTTTTCCACGGCACCCTGCAATGGCGAGGCGATGCTGCTCATGCGGCCTCCTGCGGAAGCTGCCGCGAGAACATCGCAAAGCTCGCATTGACGATGCTCCGCTGCAGCAGGAAGTCGTGCGACTCCTTCGCCAGCGCCGGATCCACCAGCTTGAGCCGCCCGTAGGCCGACTGCGCAATCAGCTGGTTGCGGGCCGCGCGCTCGATGAGCACCGACAGGTAGAGCGACTCCTCGATCGTCGGCGTCGCGGCCAGGAAGCCGTGGTTGGCCAGCAGCACGCAGCGCTTCTGGCCCAGCGCCGCCGAGATGATCTCGCCCTCGACGTCGGCGATCGGCAGGCCGGGCCACTCCGGCAGGAAAGCGCAATCGTCGAAGAAAGGCGTGGCGTCCATGTGCGCGATCTGCAGCGGCTCGCCCGTCATCGACAGCGCCGACACATACGGCGGGTGCGTGTGGATCACGCAGTTCACATCGGGCCTGCGCCTGTAGACCCACAGGTGAAAACGCACCGCGGGGTTGGGCACGCCACGGCCATCGAGCACGCGCAGCGAATCGTCGATGCGGATGACCGATTGCGCGCGGATCTCGCCAAAGGCATGGGCGAGCGGCGTGGTCAGGAAGCTGCCGTCCGCCTGCCGCACCGTGACCTGTCCGGCCAGGGTCTCGGAGTGCCCTTCCCTGGCCAGGATGCGGCAGCTGAGCGCGAGCTTCTCGGCCTCGCTCCAGCTGCCGCCGGTGAGTCCGTCGAGGGACGGTCCGGGGATGTCGTGGTTTCTGGGGTTCGTATCGCTCACGTTGTGGCTCCTGTGCATTGACGATCGCGGTCAATGTAAGAAGCGCTGTGCTTTTTTCTCTTGTGCGTGCGCGCAGCCGTATTGATCCAGTGTGCCAACCGGATGCATCACCGGGGTACACAGGTCCTGGCTAGTGGAAAGTCTCGATCGTTGCGAGGCGCACCGCCGCCTAGACTGCAGCCGCTTGGCACGAAGCGTGCGGGCCAACGGCAGGAGTCCCACCATGCACCACGACACCGCATCCGACCTGAGCTTCGCACCCTGCTTCCGCCCGTTCTATCCGGGCGACGTGCGGGGCTACTCGACCGCGCTCGACTCGCTGGTCTACCCCGGCGAGCTCAGCGTGCAGGACAGCAACCCGCGCATGAGCCTCGAAGCCTGCCGCCTCGTGGGCGGCGGCCTGGCCATCAGCTTCTCCTCGACGCCGCTCGCGGTGCGCCACGACACGGCGCTCGCATCCCCCGGCGGCACGGGCGACGTGCTGGCCATGATCGCGATCCAAGGCGAAGGCAGCATCGAGCAGGGCGGCAGGCAAATTCCCTTCCGCCAGGGCGACATCACCTTCCGCACTACCCGGCTCCCCTCCACTTGCACGCTGGCGACGCCCGGCAAGCTGGTGATGCTGCGCGTGCCGGCCAACCGGTTCTTCGGCATCCATGCAGACCTGCACGAGCGCTTCGTGCCCTCGATCGCACGGCCGGATTCGCGGCTGGCCGAGACTGCGCGCACGCACATGAACCATGTGTTCCCGGGGCCGGCACAGGCCTCGCCGGCGCTGGCCTATTTTTCCGAGCAGTCCTTCGTCTCGCTGCTGGCCGCGACGTACTGCGAATCGGTGGACGAGGACGCCGCCGACGGCAAGCGCCGCGAGCGCGACCGCTGGCAGCGGCTCGTGGCCTTCATCGAGATGCACCTCGGCAACCCGGAGCTGTCGGTCGATGCGATCTCGAAGGACCTGGGCATCTCCAGGAGGCTCACGCACCGGCTGTTCGAGATGCAGCGCACGCAGTACGGTGCCTACCTGAAGGCGCGTCGCCTGGAACGCGCGAGGGACGAGCTGACGAACCGCAGGCTCGATCACCTGAGCGTTGCGCAAATCGCGTACCGCTGCGGCTTCGGCGATGCGAGCCACTTCAGCCGCTGCTTCAGGAACCAGTTCGGCGCCCCGCCCGGGGCCTTCCGCAAGGCGCCTCTCTGAAAGCCGACCGATGCCGGCGTTAAATATCGCTTGCCATTAGATCGCATGCGATCTAATATCCGACCCATGCCTTCCAAGCGCCTTGCCGCCAAGCCCCTCAACGCCCCGCAGGGCGACTCGCTGGCGCTCGACGAGCAGCTCTGCTTCGCGCTCTATTCGACGATGCTGAGTCTCAACAAGGTCTACCGCGGCCTCCTGCACGACCTGGACCTGACCTATCTGCAGTACCTCGTCATGCTCGTGCTGTGGGAGAAAGATGGCATCAACGTCTCCGAGATCTGCACGCGGCTGGCGCTCGAGACCACCACACTCACGCCCCTGCTGAAACGGCTCGAGGCACGAGGCCTGATCCAGCGCGTGCGGTCGGCATCGGACGAGCGCCAGGTCATCGTGTCCCTCACCGCCGAAGGCCGGGCGCTTCGCGGCAAGGCCAAAGCCCTTCCGTCATGCGTCGCGCAGGCGATGGAACTCGCGCCCAAGGAAATCGGCGCCCTGCGCGCCCAGTTGCTGGCGCTGCGTTCGAACCTCGACAGGAACGCATGAGGGTTTGCCATTTATATCGCATGCGATATTAATACGAGCGATAGTTTATTCAACCTAACCATGTCAACAAAGGAACGCACCATGTCTGCAAAAAGCAAGAATCTCACCGCCCCCCCGACCCGCCGCAGCCTGCTGGCCGGCGGTGCTTCCATTGCAGCCGGAGCCCTCGTGGCGACCGGCTTCTCCAAGGCGGCATCCGCCGCTTCCACCGCCGCGCCGAAAGCCGGTGCGGTTCACGCCTCTTCGAAAGGAAAGCAGACCATGAGCAACACCATCGTCACCAAGGACGGCACCCAGCTTTACTTCAAGGACTGGGGTTCCGGCCAGCCCGTCGTGTTCAGCCACGGCTGGCCGCTCAATTCCGACAGCTGGGAATCGCAGATGCTGTTCCTGGCATCGCAGGGCTACCGCGCCGTGGCGCACGACCGCCGCGGCCACGGCCGCTCGAGCCAGCCCTGGAACGGCAACGATATGGACACCTACGCCGACGATCTGGCCACGGTCATCGAAACGCTGGACCTGAAGAACGCCATCCTGGTCGGCTTCTCGACGGGCGGCGGCGAGGTGGCGCGCTACATCGGCCGCCATGGCACCAAGCGCGTGGCCAAGGCCGCGCTGATCTCGGCCGTGCCGCCGCAAATGCTGAAGACCGCCGCCAACCCCGGCGGCCTGCCGATGGAAGTGTTCGACGGCCTGCGCGCAGCGCAGCTCGCCAACCGCTCGCAGTTCTACAAGGACGTGCCCTCGGGTCCCTTCTTCGGCTTCAACCGGCCGGGCGCCAAGGTCTCGCAGGGACTGATCGACTCGTGGTGGGCGCAGGGCATGCTCGGCGGCCACAAGAACACCTATGACTCGATCAAGGCGTTCTCGGAAACCGACTTCACCGAAGACCTGAAGAAGTTCGACGTGCCCACGCTCATCATCCACGGCGACGACGACCAGATCGTGCCGATCGGCGCTTCGGGCCTGGCCTCGGCCAAGCTGGTGAAGAACAGCAAGCTCATCGTCTACCCCGGCGCACCGCACGGCCTGACCGACACCCACAAGGACAAGTTCAACGCCGACCTGCTGGCGTTCATCAAGTCCTGAGCGTTCCTACAGGGCGTGTAACCGGGCTTGTTTTCCCCCTCTCCCGGAGGGAGAGGGAGAAAGACCTCAGGCCTCTTCGTACCACCGATCCTTCGAGAGCATCACGCGGTGATGCCCCTGCCCGGCCGGCATCATCGGAAAGCAGTTCTCCTGCGCCGCGACCTGCACGTCGAGGAAGAACGGCCCTTTGCTCGCCAGGCACTCGGCCAGCGCGGCTTCGAGTTCGGCCGGGTCCGACACGCGGCGCGCACCCCAGCCGAAGGCCTTGGCCAGCGCCACGAAATCGGGCAGCGCCTCGTTCCAGCTGTGGCTCAGCCGGTTGCCGTGGTTGAGCTCCTGCCACTGCCGCACCATGCCCATGTAGCCGTTGTTGCACAGCACCAGCTTCACCGGCGCGCGGTGCTGCACGGCGGTTGAAAGCTCCTGGATGTTCATGAGCACCGAGGCATCGCCGCTCACGCAGACGGTGAGCGCGCCGGGGTGGCCGATCTGCGCGCCGATGGCCGCGGGCAGCCCGTAGCCCATGGTGCCGGCGCCGCCCGAAGTAAGCCAGCGGCGCGGGCTGTCAAAGCGCAGGTACTGCGCGGCCCACATCTGGTGCTGGCCCACGTCGGTCGACACGATCGCATCGCGGCCCGCGATCGCCCGCTGCAGCGACGACATCAGCTGCTGCGGCAGGATCGCATCGCCGCGCGGCGCGAAGCGCAGGCACTCCTCGCCGCGCCAACGCTCGATGCGCTCCCACCACGGCGCGAGCCGCCCGGGCGCAAGGCCTTCTGCCGGCAGCAGCGCGAGCACGGCGTCGAGGATCGCGGCGCAGTCCCCCACCATGGGCACATCGACCTTCACCACCTTGTTGATGCTGCCGGGGTCGATGTCGATATGGATCTTGCGCGCATGCGGACAGAACTCGTCGAGCTTGCCGGTCACGCGGTCGTCGAAGCGCGCACCGACACACACCACCAGATCGGCCTCGTGCATGGCCAGGTTGGCTTCAAGCATGCCGTGCATGCCCAGCATGCCGATGAATTTCGGGTCGGATGCAGGGAAGGCGCCGAGCCCCATCAGCGTGAGCGTGCAAGGCGCATGCAGGCGCTGCACCAGTTGCGCGAAGGCCTCGCAGGCGGCCGGCCCCGAGTTGATCAGCCCGCCGCCGCCGTAGAGCACCGGCCGACGCGCGGTCGACAGCAGGTCGGCCGCGCGCTGCAGCATGGCCTTCGGCGGCAGCGCCGCCCTGCCCGTGCGCAGCGCGCGCAGCGGCTTCGGCGCGGCGCCGTGCGCGAGGCGTGTGAGCTGGATGTCCTTCGGCACGTCGAGCAGCACCGGCCCCGGCCGCCCCGACGCGGCGATCTCCAGCGCACGGCGCACCAGCGAAGGCACATCGTCCGCCGCGCGCACCTGCTGGTTCCACTTGGTGACGGGGCGCGACATGCCCAGCGCATCGCTCTCCTGGAAGGCCTGCGTGCCGATCACTGCGGTCGCGACCTGCCCGCTGATGCAGAGCACCGGCACCGAATCGCTCATGGCGTCGAGCAGCCCCGTGATGGTGTTGCCCACGCCAGGCCCCGAGGTGACCAGCACCACGCCCACGCGTCCCGTGCTGCGCGCATAGCCTTCGGCCGCATGCACCGCGGCCTGCTCATGGCGCACCAGCACATGGCGCAGCCGCGGTTCGCCGTGCAGCGCGTCGTACAGCGGCAGCGCGGCACCGCCCGGGTAGCCGAAAATGGTGTCGACGCCGCACTCGACCAGCGTGTCGAGCAGGGCCTCGGCGCCGTTGCGCAGGCGCACGGCCGAGTTGGGAGCCTCGTGGGCTCCGGGGTGGAGGGCCAGGGAGGACGGAAGGGGAAGGTCGAGCAGTCGCATGCCGTCGATTCTTCCGCTTCTGATGCAAAATTTGCTTCTTTCTTTTGGCTATTTCGGTCCAATTCATGAAAACTCTTCGGAAAACAGCCTCCAACGAAGAAGGATCTTTCGACAAGATTGACATGGCGATCCTGCGGGTGCTGCTGCTCGACTCGCGCAAGACCCTGCAGGAGATCGGCAACGAGGTCGGCCTGTCGCCCACCAGCTGCTGGACGCGCATCAAGAAGCTCGAAGCCCATGGCGTGATCAAGCGCTACACCATCGACGTGGACCCGGCCAAGCTCGGCTACCACGACTCGGTGATCGTGCAGGTCACGCTCGAAAGCCACACCGACGAAACGCTCTACGACTTCGGCCGCGTGCTCGCGACCATTCCGGAGATCCAGGAGGCCTACCTGGTGTCGGGCGACTACGACTACTACATCCGCATCGCGGTGCGCGACACGCGCGACTACGAACGGCTGCTGCGCGAAAAGCTCTACAAGATCCCGGGCATCCGCCACAGCAAGTCGCACTTCGTGCTGCGCGTGCTCAAGGAAACCAGCGTGCCGGTCATCTGAGGCCGGCGCACTTCTCGCATCGTGACGTCGTAGGAAGCTGCTGACCGCAACTCTGCGGGTGACCCTGCACCGCAGGCTCCATCGCGACTCGATCGTTGCTTTCCCAACGTACCCAGGAGACGCCTGTGCAAGACAAAAGCCGTGAACTCTTCGCTCTTGAAAAGAAATTCTGGCAGTCGATGGTGGACACCGACACGAACACTGCCATCGCCCTGCTGTGCGAACCGGCCTTCATGGTGAGCTCTCATGGCTCGATGAAGTTCGACCACGCTGGCTACCGCGAGATGGCAGAGCATGGGACCATGGTGGTCAAGTCGTTCAAGCTCAGCGACATGGAGGCCACTTTCCCCAACGATGACACCGCAGTCCTGAGCTACAAGGCCCATCAAACCCTGTCGCCGAGAGGAAAGTCCGAAAAGGTGGAACAGGACATGCTCGACACGTCGACGTGGATCCGCGACGGGGACGCATGGCGATGTGTCATGCACACGGAAGCACCTGCACCCACGGGGAAGGCAAAGGGCCACTAGCTCTCGCGGCCGCGAACTTCCGCCCGGGGCCTGCGCACCGGCACCTACAAGCTCGCCGCAATCCGCTCCCGCAGCCAGCGATGCGCCGGGTCCCGGTGCCGCCGTTCGTGCCACAGCATCGCCATCTCGTAGCCCGGCACTTCGAGCGGCGCCTCCACGACGCGCAGCCCCGGCGCGCCGCGCGCCAGCCGCTCGGGCAGCATCGCGACCATGTCGGTACCGGCCAGCACGGACATCATGAAAAGGAAATGCGGCACCGAGAGCGCCACGCGCCGCGCGAGGCCCTTCTGCGCCAGCGCCTCGTCCGTGGGCCCGACGAAACCGCCGCCGCCCGGCGACACCACCACATGCTCCAGCGCGCAGAACTGTGCAAGCGTGGGCCGGCGCTTCAGGCGCGGATGGCCGCTGCGCCCGGCCAGCACGTAGCGCTCATGAAACAGCACGCGCCGATGCAGCCCGGCCGGCGCGCCCACGCTGGTGTGGAAGAACAGGTCGATCTCCCCCTGCTCCAGCTGCCGCGCCATGCGCGAGGGCACCGCCTCCACCACGGCCAGCCGCGTATGGGGCGCGGCTGCGCGCAGACCGGCGAGCGCCGGCAGCAGGATCGCCGATTCGGCATAGTCGGCTGCGGCAACGCGCCAGGTGGTGGTCGCCTCGGCGGGGTCGAAGGGTTTTGTGGGCGCCATTGCGCGCCCCAATGACTCGAGCGCTTCGCGCAGCGGCTCGCGCAGTTCGTCAGCGCGCGCGGTGGGCCGCATGCCGCGTTGCGCGGGCACCAGCAGCGGATCGTTGAACACCTCGCGCAGCCGGGCGAGCTGCACGCTCACCGAGGGCTGCGAGAGGTTCAGGCGCTCGGCGGCCCGCGTCACGCTGCGTTCGGCCAGCAGCACGTCGAGCGTGCGCAGCAGGTTCAGGTCGATCCGCGTGAAATTGTCCATTACTATTCCTGGAATTCTGAATATTCATTTCCAATATAGCTCGACAACTCCTAACCTGCCTGCATCTTCATCCGACGAACCATGCAGCCATGAAAATCCTTCTTGTCCATGCGCATCCCGAAGCCCGCTCGCTCAACGGCTCGCTGAAACAGTTCATGCGCGAACGCCTCGTGCAGGCCGGGCACGAGGTGCAGGTGTCCGACCTGTACGCCATGCAATGGAAGGCCACGCTGGCCGCCGACGACTTCGCGCACCTCGAGCCCGGCGCGCCCTTCGATCCCATCGCCGATTCGCTGCGCGCCTTCGAGGCCGGCAACCAGCGCGAGGAAGTCGCCGCCGAGCAGGCCAAGCTGCTCTGGGCCGACACCGTGATCTTCCAGTTCCCGCTGTGGTGGTACACGATGCCGGCCATCCTCAAGGGCTGGGTCGACCGTGTCTACGCCTATGGCTTTGCCTACGGCGTGGGCGAGCATTCCGACACGCACTGGGGCGACCGTTTCGGCCAGGGCGTGATGGCCGGCAAGCGCGCGATGCTGGTGGTCACGACCGGCGGCTGGGCCTCGCACTACAGTGCGCGCGGCATCAACGGACCGATGGATGACCTGCTGTTCCCGATCCACCACGGCATCCTCTACTACCCCGGCTTCGAGGTGCTGCCGCCCTTCGTGGTGTACCGCACCGGCAAGGTCGACGCCGCGGCCTATGCGCGCATCACCGACGAACTGGGCCGCCGGCTCGACACGCTGGCAACCACCGAGCCGATCCCGTTCCGCCCGCAGAACGCCGGCGACTACGAGATTCCCGCCCTCACCCTGCGCGACGACATCGCACCGGGCGAGGCGGGCTTTGCGGTGCACGCCGCACCGGCTGGCAGCATTGCTCGCTAGGGCAGCACCGGATTCGCCGCCGCATTGGCAATGGCCGCGTCCGCATCGGCGCGCAGCATGAAGCGCCTGGCGACGAGGTCGTTGGCCGCGGCGGTCAGCGCCGCGACGTAGCCGGCCTGGTCGGTGTAGCGCTCCTGCAGCGACGGCCGCGGATCGCCGCTGCCCGAACGCTCGGCCGCGGTCTTCGCAAACGGAAAGTACGCGCCGAACAGCCCCGCGAGGTCGATGGTGCCGGGCTTGCTGGTGTAGTTCCAGCCGGTGTTCGTGCCCACCGGCACCGCCACGTCGAGGCTGCGGATGCCTGCGATGTCGTTGCCGTCCGCATCCACCTGCGGCACGAGGATGGCGTAGTCGCGGCCCAGGTAGGCGGGCGGCACCTGCGTGGCGATGCCGCTCTCGTCCTGCGGCCGGTAGTTCGGCCCCCAGTCGAGCAGCGAATAGGTGTTGACCAGGCCCGTGTAGCTCGCGCCCGGAATGGACGGAAACTTCAGCTGCTGCGGGCGCACCAGCGTGGCGTCGGCCAGCTTGGGCACCTGGCTGTCGGGCGGCGTCGTGCCCTTGACGACCCAGTCCTCCAGGTTCTGATAGAGCGCGCGCACCACCGGCACCACGCCGGCGTTCGCGTTGGTGGCGTAGAGCGCCCCCGCGGTCGCGCCCGGCAGCGAGGGCAGGCCCAGCAGGTGGTGCGTGCTCGCGTAGTAGTAGATCCGCGCGTTGTCCGGCTGCACGAGGTCGGCCGTGCCCCAGGCGTCGGTCAGCAGCGGCGAGCCCTGCAGCACATAGAACTCCGTGCCGCTGAAGCCGATGAAGAGCTTGGGGCAGGTGCCGCTCGCCTCGCAGCGCGACAGGATGCCGCCGCGGCGCTGCGCCACGTCGTCCACGTAGTCCTTCGAAAGGCCGCGCGTTCCAGCCTGGCCGAAGGCCGTGTGGTCGGTGCGCACGCCCCCGCCGCCGCCCGGAATCGCGAAGCGCATGTTGATGTTGGTCTGCCGCGCCGCGATCTGCGCGAACACGCCGTCGAACACCTTGCGCCCCGCGAGGTCCTGGTTGAAGCCCAGGTGCACGAAGGTCTTCATGAAGTTGCCGCACTGCGACACGCCGGAAGCGATGGTGTTCCTGATGGCGGCCGCCACCGGGTTGGCGGTGCCCTCGGCATCGCTCGCTTCGCGATGGAAGAAAGCGATCATGTCGCGCACCGCCGCAAGGCCCAGGCCCATGACCTTCGGGTCCTTCGCGACGTAGACCAGCTCGTACATGTAGGCCGGGTCCCATTTTTCGCGCAGGCACACGTTCGTCTCATCGGGCGTGCCGGGGAACGGCGCGGCAGCGCTGCACTTGGCAAACTTCCAGTCGCTCGCGGGAATGAGCTGGCGTGCATCGGCTTCGTTGATGCGCCGCGTGAGCACGTAGCCGGGCTGGGTGTTGTCCAGGCTCGCCGCCGCATAGGCCTGCATGGCCGCATTGAACGGGCCGCCGGGCAGCGGCAGCGAATCGCTGGTGGCCGCCGTGGGCAGCAGCTCGGCGCGGTAGCTGCCGGTGATGCTGCTGCCGTCCGCATTCCGGGCCACGGGCACCTGCAGGGTAAGCTTGCCCGCCGCGGCCGGCACGTCGCCCTGCCATGCGGCCGTGAGAAACACATAGCCGCGCGATGCAAAGTACGGATCGAGGTTGACAATGTTGCCGCGGTTCGGCGCGTCGTAGCGCAGCACGCCGCTGGCCTTGCCCATGTCCTTGGGCTTGAAGAGCACGAAATCGGAGCTGTACTCGACCTTGCCGTTGGCATTGAGCGGCGCGAGCGCCAGGTCCTGGATGATCGCGTTGCGCGCGTCCTTCGGATCGACCTCGCCGGTGAAGGTGCCGGTGATCTTCTCGTAGGCGCCGACGCTGCCGAAGCTGCCCGCAACGTCCTCGGTCTTCGATATGGCGAGCTTGAACTTGGGCGCTTCGGCAGTTGCCGGCGGCGGCGTGGTTGCAGCCGGCGGCGGCAGCACGAAGCCACCGCCTCCTCCGCCACCGCTTCCGCCGCATGCGCTCAGAAAAAGGGCGGCCGAAGCCACCGTGGCAGCCAACAGGCTCCAGCGTTTCATGGTTTGTCTCCTTCGTTGAGGTGTCTGCGCGGTGCCGATCCCCGCTACGGCCGGCGCGCCCTACTCGGCTTCGATGCCGGCAGCCTTCACGATGCGGCCCCACTTCTGCGACTCGGCCGTCTGGAACCTGGCGAGCTCTTCGGGCGAGGCGGTGAACACCTCGGTGCCGGTGGGCTCGTAGAAAGCCGTCTTCGCGGACTCGCTCTTCGCGGCCTTCACCAGCAGCTCGTTGAGCCGCTTGACGACGGCCGGCGGCGTCTTCGCGGGCGCATAGGCCGCGAACCAGTAGCCCATTTCGTAGCCCTTCACGCCCGCTTCCGAGATGGTGGGCACGTCGGGCGCGAGCGGCGAACGCGTGGCGCTCGAAACGCCCAGCGCGCGCAGCTTGCCGGCCTTGACCTGCGGCAGGCCCGTGGCCGCGTCGGTGATCATCATGTGGATCTGCCCGCCCAGCAGGTCGGTGACGGCCAGCGTGTTGCTCTTGTAGGGCACGTGCAGCAGCTTGATGTCGGCCATCTGCTGCAGCAGCTCGCCCGCCATGCGGCTGGACGAACTGCCGCTGCCGAAGCTGTACTTGCCCGGCTCCTTCTTCGCGAGCGCCACGAACTCGGCCACGCTCTTCGCAGGAAACGACGGATTCACCACCATGATCTGCCCGCCCTTGCCGAGTGCGGTAACGGGCGCGAAGTCCTTCACCGGGTCGTAGGGCAGCTTCTTGAACAGGTGCTCGTTGGCGGCATGCGTGGTGTTGGTGGTGATCAGCACGGTGTAGCCATCGGCCGGCGCCTTGGCCGCCTGCTGCGAGGCGATGAAGCCGCTCGCGCCGGCCTTGTTGTCGATCACGACCGGCTGCTTGGTCTCTGCCGTGATGCTGTTGCCCAGCGCACGCGCGATCTGGTCGGTGGCGGTGCCGGCCGCAAAGGGCACGACGAAGGTGATGGGCTTTTCTGGAAAGGCCTGCGGCTGCGCGTGGCCCAGCAGCGGCATCAGGGCCAGCGCAGCGGCCGAAAGGGTCAGGGAATGTCGTTTCATTGTTTTGTCTCCGGAGGGATGGCTGGTAAAAAATGGATGGCCGCCGCTACGGCCCCGCCAGCAGCGGCACAAGCGAGCGCGGCACGCGGATGGGCATGTCGAGCAGCAGGAAAGACAGCGCCTTGCCGTGCGCATCGAGGTTCAGCGCATCGTTGACGCCGCCGTCGAGCACCGCGTCGAGCACGAAGTTCATCGCATGCAGCCGCGGCAGCAGGAAGCGCTGCACCCGCGCCGGTGCGCGATGGCGGAACTGCATCGACACGCGCTCGGGCGTGAGCTGCTCGGCCAGCAAGGGGTAGAGATCCGCATGCCAGGCGATCACGCTGATGTTGGAGCGGTCGCCCTTGTCGCCGGTGCGGCCATGGGCCGCGCGGTAGAGCGGCACTTCGATCATGTCTGCCGTCGTGTTCATGCCAGTTTTCCTCCACGCTGGCGCGTGACCCGCGACGCATGAAACCGACACGGCCCAGGCCAGGAACACCGCGGAACCGGCTTTGCCGGGCCGCCGGTGTTGCCCCCTGGAGGGAGGAGTCGAGCTACACGAAGTGAGCGAGGGACGGGGGTGGGTTTCATCCCAGGGCCTCCGCGCCGAGCAGTTCGAAGCGCACCGGCACCGCTTCCCGCGGCAGCAGGCACGACAGGGTATTGAGCCGCGGCGTGAGCGCCGTGCGCACGCCGCCGCCGCCCGCGGGTCCGCAGGTGTAGAGCGCCATGACCTCGCGCGCGAGGCGCTCGGCCTGCGCGCGCTCCGCATGCGTGGCCGCCACGCGCAGGCGCAGGTCGCGCCGGCCGGTGTCGGGCGTGTCCGCGAGCATGCGGCCGGCATCGTCGCCCAGGATGCTCAGCGCGCCGATCAGGTCCACGCGCAGCGCAAGCCCGTCGAGCCGCTTGCGCAGCACCTCGGCCGCGAGCCGGGCGCGCGCCTCGGCACGCGGCCCCGCGTAGGAGATTTCGCCTTCGGCGAGCCAGCCGCCTTCGTGGCAGACGTTGACCTTGTAGTGGCTCGGCCGCGCATGGCCGCGCACGCCGGAGAGTTCAACACGGTCCGTGCCGGGCAGCGCGCGCACTTCGGCTTCGGCGATGTCGGCCACCACGTCGGGCGTGAGGTAGGCACTCGGGTCGTGGACCTCGTACAGCAGCTGCTCCTTCACGGTGGCTTCGCTCACGAGGCCGCCGGTGCCGTCGGCCTTGCCGATGGTGCAGTGGCCGTCGGCGCCGATCTCGGCAATCGGAAAGCCCACGTTGTCGAGCCCCGGCACGTCCTTGTAGCCCGGGTCCGCGAAGTAGCCGCCGCACACCTGCGCGCCGCATTCGAGCAGGTGGCCCGCCATGGTGGCGCGGCCCAGCCGGTGCCAGTCGTCGGCGCGCCAGCCGAAGTGCGACATGGCGGGGCCGACCGCAAGGGATGGATCGGCCACGCGGCCGCACACCACGATCTGCGCACCGGCGTCGAGCGCGGCGGCAATCGGCTCGGCGCCGATGTAGGCGTTGGCGCTGACGATGCGCAGGCCCTCCATCTGCGCGCCCAGCGTTTCATGCAAGAGCACGCGGTGCGCGGAGCCGGAAAGATCGTCGCCTTCCACCACCGCGATGCGCGGCGCATCGGCGCGAAGTTCGCGCGCCATGCGGGCGATGTGGCGCGCCGCGGCGCGCGGGTTGGCCGCGCCGAAGTTGCTCACGATGCGGATGCCGTGCGCCAGGCAGCGCGCCAGCACGGGCCGCAGCATGGCGTCGAGCAAGGGCTCGTAGCCGGCCTCAGGGTTGTCGCGGCGGCGCAGCTGGGCAAGCGCAAGCGTGCGTTCGGCCAGCGTTTCGAAGATCAGGAAGGCACGCTGGCCCGCGGGGCCGCCGGCGAGCCGTGCGATCAGCGTGTCGACCACCGGCCCGGCCGCATCGGTGCGGTCGCCGGAAAAGCCGGCCGCGCAGCCGATCAGCAGTGGGGGCGGTGCATTGGCATTCATCGAGGCGGACTGTAGGCAGGCCACCGTCATCCGTAAAATCGAAAATTCGGATCAATTGATCTGAATTTCAGATCGTTCGAGAAATCTCACTGGTCGAGCCGGATGCCGCGCCTGGCGATGATCGCGCCCCACTTGCGGCCCTCGCTGTCGATGAACGAGCCGAACTCCTCGGCGGAGCCGCCGCCCGCCACCAGGCCCTGGTTGGCCAGCAGTTCGCGCACGGCAGGCTCCTGCAGCACCGTGTTCACATCGGCATTGATGCGGCGAACGACATCGGGCGGCGTGCCGCTCGCAGTGAACAGGCCGTTCCAGGCGAGCGATTCGAAACCCGGATAGCCTGACTCCGCGACGGTGGGCAAGTCTTTCATGAGTTCGGAGCGCTTTGCGCTCGTGACCGCGAGCAACTTGATGCGCTTGCCCTGGATGAGCGGCAGCAGCGCAGGCGCCACGGTGAACAGCGCCTGCGTGTCGCCGGCTGCCACCGAGAGGCCCGCCGGCGGCGATCCGGCATAGGGCACGTGCACCGCCTCGATGCCGGCAACGCTGCGAAACAGCTCCATCGTCAGATGCGAGGAACTCCCCGCGCCCACCGACGCATAGCTGAACGGGTGGCCCTGCTTCCTGGCCCACGCCACGAATTCCGGCAGGGTATTTGCAGGGTTGGCGGCCTGCACGGCCAGCACGTTGGGCTGCGAGGTGGTGAGCACGATCGGCATCAGGTCGCGCGCGGGCGCATACGGCATGCGGCTGTACATGTAGGGGCCGAAGGCGATCGGCCCGTTGAAGCCGATGCCCAGCGTGTGGCCATCGTTCGGCGCCTTGGCCACGGCGTCCATGCCGATCAGGCCGCCCGCGCCGGCCTTCGTCTCGATGACGATGGGCTGCTTCCACATGGGACGCAGCCGGTCGGCCAACGTGCGCGCGATCAGGTCCAGCGAACTGCCGGCGGGCGCGGGAACGATCATGCGCACGGCCTTCGTCGGCCACTCCTGGGCGGAGGCGGCCACCGCCGATGCGCAGGCGAGGAGGAATGCGGCGAGCCTGCTCTTCTTGTTCATGTTCGATCTCTGCTTGGGCCCGCAACCTTACATCGGCGCAAAAAAACCGGGCCCGCTTTCGCAGGTCCGGCCTTCTTTCTCGTACCCGCATTCTTGCGGACGGGTGGCTTGCAACTACAGCGGCAGCGCATTGCCGCGTGCGGCAGCATAGGCTTCGGCGCGCACCGTCGCGCGATCCACCGCACCGGCGACGACCGGCGCGGCGCCCGACGAAGCGCCTTCGGCATACGGGTCCGGCGCGCGCGCAGCGGCCACCGCTTCGGCGCGCACCGCATCGCGGCTGTTCATGGCGACCGGCGGATAGATCGGGCCGGCATCCGCACCCGTGGCATAGGGATCGGCCGTGTGCGCGGCCACCACGGCCCCGGCGGCCACATTGGCGCGGCTCTCGGCGGAGGTCGGGGGATGGACGCCTTCATAGGTTTCGGCATGGGCGGCACCGGCGGCGGCCGCGAGGGCCAGTGCGATGGCGCAGAGGTGCTTGGAGCTTGAGAGGGTCATTCGGATGTCCTTCGATTCAATGAATGGATGGAGGGAGGCTTCGAACCGTTTTTGCTTTTTGGGCTGGTCCGTGAAATCAATTCTGCGACGGCATCCAGGTACAAACCATTGGGAAAGGGAATCCCGGCAATCGCGACGTGGAAACAGCCGGCCGCTCTTTGAATCGATGTGCGAAAGCTGCTAGCGGCCGGCTTGCGCAGGTGCGCACATGCCACACGGCACTTCACAGGGCGCGGCAAGGCCGCTACATTCGACGCCTCGACAAACAACCCGGATCGGAGGTACGCGATGGAAGACACAGCTATTCATTGCCCCACTTCCGGACGGTTTGTCGGTTCTTCGACGAGTTGCTGACACTGCCAACTCGACCCTTGCGGCGCTTCCTGGCCGCAAAAGACAAACCGCCCGAGATTCAAACGCCGCCGTCGGCATGCAGTTGCCGGCCGCGATCTGCTCGTTTTCAGAATCCTCAAGGCTCACCATGCTTGAAACCCGTGCCGCGCATCCGCGGCCGTTTTCGATTTCCGTTTTCGATCCCCATGAGGCGTCCGCCGAAAGCTGGGAGAAGTTCCATCGCTATTGGCAGCTTCGCACCGAGGAAGACCACCCCGGCGAGCGCCGCATCCCCAACGCCGACACCGAGCGCGCGCTGCGGGAACACCTGCCGCTGCAGGCCTTCCATCGGGTCCTCGCGAGCTGCGATGGCGAATTCATCGGCAGCCTCACGCTGAGCTTTCGCCGCGAAGGCTCGCCAGACCATGCCGCCTTTGCGCCTTATCTCGACGCCTGGGGCGGCGTGCTGCGTCCGCACCGGCGGCGCGGCGTGGCCAGCGCACTGCTGCACGCATTGCTCGGCGTCATGGAAGAACGCGGCAAGACCACGGCCAGCATCAAGGCCCATCTGCCCGAAGGGCATGCGTTTCTCTCGGCCATCGGCGCGATCGAAAAGCACCGCGCCGTCGAGAACCGGGTGGCCTTCGATACGCTGCCGTGGGACGAACTCGACCGCTGGCAAGCCCGGGCATTCGCCTCCGGCGGGGGCTTGCGCGCGGAAATCCACGCCGGCCGCGTGCCCTTCGATCGCCTGGCGAGGCTGATCGCGCCCTTCTCCGCGCTCATCAACGATGCGCCCACCAACGCGCTGGACATGCCGCGCATGCGCTACGAACTCGAGAACTACCGCACCTGGTACGCCGACATGTCGCAGCGCGGCGGCGAGCACTTCCTGGTGCTTTTGCTCGACGGCGACGACGTGGCCGCCATGTGCGACGCCAGCTGGGACCAGCGCTTTCCAGACCGCATGTACCAGCAGTTGACCGCCGTAGCACCGCGCTGGCGCGGCAAGGGCCTGGCCAAAGGCGTGAAGGCCGCCATGCTGGCGCTGGTGCGCGAGCGCCACCCCGAGGTCACCACCGTCATCACCAGCAACGCCGAGGTCAACGCGCCGATGCTCTCCATCAATCACCGGCTGGGCTTTGCGCCACACAGGCATGATGCGGTCTACCAGATCGGCCCGGAAAGCCTGAGGGCCTTCCTCTCGACCCGCCCGCTGGACCCGATGGAGCGGTACCAATGAAAGCACCACCACGACTGCAGTCGCTGGTCGACGAAGGCCTGATCGACACGGTGGTACGCCAGCTGATGAGCGGCAAGGAAGCCATGGTCTACGTGGTGCGCTGCGGCGACGAGACACGCTGCGCCAAGGTCTACAAGGAAGCCGACAAGCGCAGCTTCCGCCAGGCCGTCGACTACACCGAGAACCGCCGCGTGCGCAACTCGCGCGAGACGCGCGCCATGGCCAAGGGCACGCGCTTCGGCCGCCAGGTGACCGAGGCCATCTGGCAAAGCGCCGAGGTCGATGCGCTCTACCGCCTCGCGGCAGCAGGCGTGCGCGTGCCCGTTCCCTACAACTTCCTCGAAGGCGTGCTGCTGATGGAGCTGGTGACCGATGCCAATGGCGATGCGGCCCCGCGCCTGAACGACGTGGCGTTCACGCGCGACGAAGCCGTGCAGCACCACGCCAGCCTGCTGAAGGAAGTAGTGCGCATGCTGTGCGCGGGCGTGGTACACGGCGACCTGTCGGAATTCAACGTGCTGCTGGCGGCCGACGGTCCGGTGGTGATCGACCTGCCGCAGGCGGTGGATGCGGCGGGCAACAACCATGCAAAGCGCATGCTGCTGCGCGACGTGGAGAACCTGCGCAACTTCTTCGGCCAGTTCGCGCCGGAGCTGCTGGGCACGCACTACGGCGACGAGATCTGGCACCTGTACGAGCGCGGCCTGCTGCGCGTCGAATCGGTGCTGACCGGCACGCATGCGCGCGACACCGGCCCCGTCGACCTGGGCAACGTGCTGCGCGAGGTGGACGATGCGCGCGAAGAGGAAGCGGCGCGGCGCCTGCGCATGCAGCTGCCCAGGCTCTGAGGGCGGCGGGCCGTCAGGGCCGCTCGTTCTTCAGCTCGCGCAACTGCTCCTCGGCATGCTCGAGGTCAGACCGCAGCGCCCGGATGTCGTGCTCCAGCTTGTCGATGCGCGCCGCGCGGCTCTGAGCGGGTTCAGCCCCCCGGCAGCGCGTGCGCAGCGCAGCCAGTGTCTCGGCGAGTTGCCGCCGGCGCAGCATCTGCCCCCTGGAGCGCGCAAGGTCGATGTCGCGCTCCAGCGTGGCTTCTTCCGCCTGGCAAGACGCGCCCTGCGCCGGTTCCTCGGGTTGCGCGGACTGCGTGGATTGGGCGAAGGCTGGCATCGCCAGGGCCAGCACAACGGAGAGGACGCAGCGTTTCACACGCGGCTCCCGTCGTGGTCTTGAGGGCCACCGTGCCGATCGAACTCCATTGCGACTCCCGTTTCGTTGGCGGAGCCAGTGTCCGCCGTGCCTCATTCTGTCTCAGCTTGCCCGACCCTGGCGCGCCAAGGCAAGCCACCGTTTCGTGCCGACAATAGGGCCTTCGTACTGCCTCGACCGCAGCGCCTCTTTTCCCCTTCGACAACGCACACCGAGCCCGTGGACCTTCGCGCCCTTCGCTACTTCATCGCCGTGCTGGAAGCCGGCAGCCTTTCACGCGCAGCAAGCTCGCTGTACGTGGCCCAGCCTGCCCTGACAGCCCAGATCAAGAAGCTCGAAGGCGAACTCGGCGCCCAGCTCTTCGAGCGCTCGCACGCCGGCGTCACGCCCACCGCAGCCGGGATGCAGCTTTATCACGACGCGCGCCGGCTGCTCTCGGACGCCGCGGCGCTGCGGGAACGTTTCCAGCGCGCGCCGGAGGGCCTCGAAGGCTCGGTCACCATCGCCGTTCCCACGCTGCTTTCATCGCTGCTGATGGGCGCCGTGCTGATGCGCGTGAAAGAGCGGCATCCGCGCGTGCGTGTCTTCGTGCTGGACGACCTGAGCCTGATGGTGAAGAAAGCCATGCTCGACCGCCGCGCGGACGTGGGCATCCTGGTGGACACGCAGGCGCTCGAAGGCGTCCTGTGCGAGCCGCTGGCGCGAGAGTCGATCTTTCTTTGCGGCTTCGACGCGGACGGCATGGCCGCGCCCATGCTGGAGCCAAAGCGCCGCCCGTCTGCAGCGGCCCGTCGCGGCGCGGCGCAGATCCGTTTCGCACAGGCCGCACAGCTGCCGCTCGTGCTGCAGTCCCGGCGCTTCAGCATCCGGCAGGCGGTCGAAGAGACGGCCGCGGGCCTGGACATCGAGCTGAACATTGCCTACGAGCACGATTCGGCGCGTGTGATCCGCTCCCTGTACCAGGCCGGTGCGGGCTTCACGTTCACGCCGGCATGCGCGCTCGACGATTCGGCCCTGGGCAAGAAGGATTGGGTGTGCGCGCGCGTCACGCAGCCTGAGCTGCTTCGCAGCTACACGCTGGCCACCCAAGCCAGCCGGCCCGCCGATGCCGTGGTGCAGGCGGTGGCCGAGGTTCTGCGGGAAGAAATCGCACGCATGGTCGATGAAGGCCGCTGGGATGCCGAACTGCTGGGCGGCCATCAAAAAGATTGATGCCTTTGCATCAGTAAACGGTATTTCCTCCTTGTGCCCCGGCGCCGCGATAGTGGCGCCAGTCCACGCGCAAACAGAGACGTGGCGCACAGGAGATAGCCCTTTGTCGAATTCCGCATCCTTCGAGGTCGCCAACGTCGGCGCCCTCGTCTCACGCGCTTCCCGCGCATTCTCCAGACAGGTCGCGATCAAGAGCCCGACCCGGTCCATCACCTACGAAGCCCTCGACCAGCGCGCCAGCCGGCTGGCCAACGCCTTGCATGCGCAGGGCCTGGCGCGCGGGGCGCGCGTCGGCGTGTGCCTGCCCAACTGCATCGAGGTGGTGGAGGTCGAGCTGGCCTGCTACAAGGCTGCGCTGGTGAAGGCACCCATCAATTCGCGGCTGTCGCCGGTGGAGGTGGCCGAAGTCATCGCCAACAGCGAAGCAAGTTTGATCGTGACAACCTCCGCCCGCGCCGAGGCTTTTCTTCCGCTGCTGAAGACCGCCGCGCCCCGGCTGCTGCTGGTCGACCAGCCCGAGGGCAGCACGCCGAGCTACGAAGGCGCACTGGCCGCCGCGAGCGCATCGTTCGAGGTCGCCCGCGTGCACTCGGACGAACTGGCGGTGCTGCACTACACCTCGGGCTCGAGTGGCGTACTGAAGGCGGCGATGCAGACCTTCGGCAACCGGCTCGCGCAGCTGCGCAAGTTCCTCATGCGCGCGGACGGCATGCGCCCCGGCGAGCTGCTGGGCCTGGTGGGCCCGATCACGCACGCGTCGGGCATGCAGCTCGTGCCGGCGCTGTGCAGCGGCGCCACCATCCGGCTGTTCGACGGTTTCGAGCCCGGCCGCTTCCTCGCGGAAATGCGCGCTGACCGCGTCGCACATACCTTCATGGTGCCGACGATGATCAACATGCTGCTTGCCGAGCTCGGAGGAAAATATCTGCCCCTGCCCGACCTGCGGCGGCTCAGCTACGGCGCGGCGCCGATGGCGCCCGCGCGCATCCTGCAGGCAATGGATGTGTTCGGGCCGATCCTCTCCCAGGGCTACGGCGCCGGCGAGACCACATCGGGCGTCTGCGGCCTCTCGGTGGAAGACCACCTGTTCGCGCGCGCCGCCCGGCCCGAGCGCCTGGCTTCGTGCGGGCGCCCGTTCCTGGAATCGCAGGTCGAGATCGTCGATGACGAGGGCCAGCCCGTGGCAGTCGGCGAGATCGGCGAGATCGTGGTCAGCGGACCCGACGTGTTCGCGGGCTACTGGCGCGCGCCCGAGCTGACGGCCGAGGTGCTGAAGAACGGCGGCTACCACACGGGCGACCTGGCGCGCGCCGACGACGAGGGCTACATCTACATCGTCGACCGCAAGAAGGACATGGTGATCACCGGCGGATTCAACGTCTACCCCTCGGAGGTGGAGGCCGTGCTCTACCAGCACCCTGCCGTCGCCGACGCCTGCGTGTTCGCGGTGCCCGACGACAAGTGGGGCGAAGCGGTGGCCGCGCACATCGTGCTCAAGGCCGGGCAGTCGGCCGATGCCGCGGCGCTCGACGCGTTCTGCGCCGAGCGGCTCGGCGGCTTCAAGCGGCCCCGCATGATCGAGTTCGTTGCCGCACTGCCGAAGAACGCCAACGGCAAGGTGGCGCGCAAGGCCATCCAGGCGCCGTACTGGTCCGACCGCGCCCGGCGCGTGAACTGAGGAGCTGCACGCATGAACACCTCGCCCCCATCCACCGTGCCCTTCGAAGGTTCCGCGCAGGCGGCGGAACTCATCGCCCGCATCGGCGATTTCCTCCACGGCGAGCTTGCCGCCATCGTCGCCGAGCATGGCCTCGACCATGAACGCAGCGCCGACCGCGAAACGCTGCGGCGCGTCTGGCGCCGCTCGAACGAGCTCGGCTTCTACGGCATCACGCTGCCCAAGGCCATGGGCGGCATGGGCCTTTCGGTGCTCGATCACGTGCTGATCAAGGAGTTCATCTACGCCAGCGGCTCGCCGCTCGCGCCGCATGTCTTCGGCGAGCTGAGCGGCCCGCCGCGGGTGGGCGCGCTCGCGCGGCAGGCAACGCCCTACCAGCTCGAGCAGTTCATCGTGCCGGTGGCCCGTGCCGACAAGGCCATCTGCTTTGCCCTGACGGAGGCCGAGGCGGGGTCGGATGCCGGCGCGGTGCAGACGCGGGCCGAGCTGCAGGGCGACCACTATGTGCTCACCGGCCGCAAGCGCTTCATTTCCGGCTCGCCGTTCGCCGACTTCGCACTGGTCATGGCCTCGACGGCCGACGAGCCGGGGCAGCGCGAAGTCTCCGCCTTCTTCGTCGACCTGGGCCAGCCGGGCGCGCGCGTGGAGTCGGGCTACAAGACCATGGCGGGGCAGTCGCACACGGGCGACATCGTGCTGGAGGCGTGCCGCATTCCCACGCGCAACATGATCGGCGAACGCGGGCGCGGACTGGCGCTGGCGCTCGGACGCATCACGGTGAACCGGCTTCTGCATTGCCCCGCCATGGTGGGCCTCGCGCGGGTGGCGCTGGACGACGCCGTCGCCTACGCAAAGGGCCGCCGGCAATTCGGCCGCGCGATTGCGCAGTTCCAGGCGATCCAGCACATGCTGGCCAACATGGCGACCGAACTCGCGGCCGCGCGCGGCCTGATGATCGCGACCGCACGCCAGCTCGACGCCGGCGGCGAAGCGCGCGCCGAAGCCTCGATGGCCAAGCTGTTCTGCTCCGAAGCGGCCTTCCGCATCGCGGACTCTGCCGTGCAGATCCACGGCGGCGAAGGCATCGTGCAGGGCCGCCGCGTGGAGTTCCTGTTCCGCATGCTGCGCATGTACCGGGTGCTGACCGGGACCAGCGAGATCCAGCGCAACACCATCGCGCGCGAACTGCTCGGCGATTCCGGGCCTTAGGTTTTCGCCGCGGTTCGGCAGAAAGACAGACAAAGACAAATCAGGAGACAGACGCAATGAATCGAGAATGCATGCCCACCCGGCGCCAGCTCTGCAAGGCGCTGGCCGCATCGCTGTGGCCCGCCGCCTTGCCTTCGCTGGCGGCAGACGGCCACTGGCCCAGCCGGCCGATCAAATGGGTCCTGCCCTACCTCGCGGGCACCGGGCCCGACACCACCGCGCGCACGCTGGCCGAGGCCCTGGGCCCCTTGCTGGGACAGCCGGTGGTGATCGAGAACCGCGGCGGCGCGGCGGGCAACATCGGCGCCAGGCTGGTGGCGCGCGCGCCGGCCGACGGCTATACCTGGATCTATTCGGCCGCGCCGATGGCGGCCAACATGCGCATGTACGCCGTACCGGGCTACGACGCGATCAAGGATTTCCGGCACATCATGCGGCTGACAACCTCGGACATTCTCCTGATCGTTCATCCGTCATCGGGGATCGGCTCGGTGCGCGAACTGGTCGAACGGGCACGCGCAAATCCCGGCCAGCTCGACTACGCATCCGGCGGCGTGGGCACGCCCTCTCACCTGGGCGTGGAACTGTTCCTGAGCGCGGCCGGCGTGCAGGCCACGCACGTGCCCTACAAAGGCGCCTCGGAACTGGTCAATGCCGTTCTCGGTAGGCAGGTTGCCTTTGCAACGCCCATCTTCGGCGTGGCGTTTCCGCACGTGCAGGCCGGCCGGCTCAAGGCGCTGGCAGTCGTCGGCAGCCAGCGCAACGCCGCCCTGCCGGAGGTGCCGACGCTGGCCGAAGGGGGCGTGCCCGGCGTGTCGCTCACCTCCTGGGGCGGCGTTTCCGTGCCGGCCGGCACACCCGCGCCCGTCGTCGCCAGGATCCGGGCCGCCTTCGAAAGCGCCATGGCGCAGCCGGCCGTGCGCACGGCCGTCGAAGCCTCGGGAGCAAGCGTCAGTCTTTCGAGCTCCGAGGAATACCTGAGGCTGTTCACGCAGGAAATGGCATTGACCGAAACCATGATGAAGAAGGCGCGGCTGGCGCCAATGTGAAGACGGCGCTCACGCCAGTTCCTCCACCCGCAGCGCCGTGACCTTTCCTGCGACCGAGGGATGCGCCTGCAACGCATGCAGCGCCAGGTCCATCGCGCCCTGCCGCACCGGCCGCGTCAGCACCAGCACCTGCGCGCCCATGCCGGGCTGCGCGGCCGCCAGAGCCACCCGCCGCACCGGCACCTGCTGCCCGGCCAGCCAGCCCGACACCGCCTCGATCTGGCTGGCGGCATGCACGGGTATGCGCAGGTAATACGCGCCGCACGCGGCGGCGCGGGGCAGCACCGGCAGTTCGCTCATCGCATGCGCATGAAACCCGAGATGCGGCACCCGCTGCGCGGCATGGATGCCGTCGAGCCGCGCCACATCGACCAGGTCGGCAATCACCGCCGATGCGGTCTCTTCGGAGCCGGCGCCCGCGCCGTAGTACATCGTCACGCCGGCCGCATCGCCCTTGACCATGACGGCATTCATCGACCCGCTCACATGCGCCATCAGGTGCGACGCAGGCACCAGCGTGGGCTGCACGCGCAGCTCCACGCCCTCTTCCCGGCGCCGCGCGACGCCCAGCAGCTTGATGCGGTAGCCCAGCTGCTCGGCGCAGGCCACGTCCACCCGCTCGAGCGCCGTGATACCTTGCACGTGCACGTCGGCCAGGCGCACCTGGGTGCCAAACGCATTGGCGGCCAGCAGCGTGAGCTTGTGCGCGGCGTCGATGCCTTCGATGTCGAAGGCCGGATCGGCTTCGGCATAGCCGAGCGCCTGGGCCTGCGCGAGCGCGGACTCGAAGTCCAGGCCTTCATCGCGCATCTTGCTCAGGATGAAGTTGGTGGTGCCGTTGATGATGCCCGCCACCCATTCGATGCGGTTCGCCGCGAGCCCCTCGCGCAGCGCCTTGACGATGGGAATGCTCACCGCCACCGCGCCCTCGTAGGCCACCGCCACGCCATGCTGCCGGGCCGCGGCAAAGATCTCGGCGCCATGCACCGCGAGCAAGGCCTTGTTGGCCGTGACCACATGCTTGCCGTGCGCGATGGCGGCCAGCACCCATTCGCGCGCCGGTCCGGTGCCGCCGGCCACTTCGACCACCACGTCGACGTCGGGGTGGGTGGCCACGCGCAGCGGGTCGTCCGTCAAGGGAACATCCGCGCCCACGATGGCGGCGGCGCGCACCAGGTTGCGCGCGGCCACCATCACCAGCTCGATCGGCCGGCCCGCCCGGCCCGCGATCTCGGTCTGGTTGCGCGCCAGCACCCGGAACGTGCCCGAGCCGACGGTGCCGATGCCGATCATGCCCACGCGCAACGCGCGAATGGCCGCAGGAAGGCTGGGCAGGGGTTCGAGGGACTGGACGGGATCGCGGTACATGGACATCTCCGGATGAAAAACAAGAAACCCAGCTGCCAGAGCTGGGTTTCATTCATTCGGAGAAGAAGAGCGATACACCAGGTGGCTGCCGAAACGGCCACCTGCGCGTGCTCAGGTGGCCGCGGTGGTAATGGTGGTAATCATTCGTGCAACCAATGACCCCTCCGCCCGCGCGAAGGCAGGCGGCATCATGCGGGCCAGGGTGGCCGCGCAGACGGTGGAGGGGAAGGATTGGCACGGCATGAAGCCGCCAGTGTACAGGAGCAGGCCGTGCCGACGGCACCGGCATGGGGCGGCTGGCGCGCCCAGCCTGCGGAATTTCGGGGAGCAGGCCTACAGCAGGCGGGCGGCCGCGGGCCTAGTGTGGTGGGCAAAGAACTGCATCATCCAGGAGGCAGCATCATGAAGAATTTCGTTCTGGAGCCCCGCATGCGCTCGAGCATCGGCGGCGCTTTCTACCCCACAGGCTATTCGATGGTGATGTTCCCGAACACGGAAGACGCCAACCGCATCGGCCACAAGCTGATCGAGAAAGGCGTGAGCGGCGACGAGATCTATCTGCTTCCCGCTGAAACCGTGCTGTCGGAGATCACGCCCACCGTGAAGGAGGCCGACGATCCGCTGCCTTCGGCCGGCACCGACGCGGCCACCGTGCGCGCCTACACCAAGCTCGCGCGCGAAGGCCATACCGGCCTCCTGGTGAGGACCAAGAACGAGGAAGAAGCCAACCGCCTGATGGAGGTGGTGCGCACCGTGCCCTATTCGATCGCGCAGCGCTATCGCACGCTGGTCATCGAAGACCTCTGAGATTTCTCTCTCTCTCTTCTCTCTCTCCCGCCGAAGCCGGCTCAGGCGGCCGCCGCTGCGCGCCGCACCACGTCGCGGGCCATGGCCTGCGCGAGTTCCTGTTCGCCCAGGAAGACCGTGGCGGCCATTTCGCGCGTCAGCAGCCCGGCCTCCTCTTCGTTGTGGCTGCGGATCACGGTTTCGATGGCCGGATTGAGGGTGCGGGCGGTCTCCATCATCTGACGCACGTTCATGGCATCCGGTATGGCCACCACCAGCACGCGGGCACGCGCGATGTGCGCCTGGATCAGCACGGCCGGATCGGCCGCGTCGCCCCAGACGGCCGCAACACCGGCCTCGCGCAGCTTCTCGACCAGTTCGCGGTTCTGCTCCGCCACCACATAGGGAATGTCGTGCGCCTCCAGTTCCGATGCGATGCGGCGCCCGACGCGGCCGTAGCCCACGAGCACCACCTGCCTGGACAGGTACCGGGCTTCGGTGGTCGTTGGCAGTTCGGCCAGCGGATGGTCGTGCGACTCGAGGCCGCGCGCCAGGGGAAAACGGCCATGCAGCCATTTCTCCACCGGAGCGACCAGGCTGAACCACAGCGGATTGGTGGCAATGGAAATCAGCGCACCGGCCAGGATCAGGCTCTGGCCTTCCACCGGCAGCAGGCCGAGCGAGACGCCGAGCCCCGCAAGAATGAACGAGAACTCCCCGATCTGCGCGAGGCTCGCGCTTACCGTGAGTGCCGTGCCCAGCGGATAGCGGAACGCCAGCACCAGCGCGCAGGCGGCCAGCGACTTGCCCAGCACGATCACGCCCACCACCGCCAGCACCTGCAGCGGCCGCTCGATGAGCACCGAGGGATCGAAGAGCATGCCCACCGACACGAAGAACAGCACCGCGAAGGCATCGCGCAGCGGCAGCGACTCCTGCGCCGCGCGGTGGCTGAATTCCGATTCGCGCATCACCATGCCCGCGAAGAAAGCGCCGAGCGCGAACGACACGCCGAACAGCGCCGCCGACGCAAAGGCGATGCTGACTGCGGCCGCGATCACGCACAGCGTGAACAGCTCGCGCGAGCCGGTGCGCGTGACCTGCCAGAGAATCCACGGAAACGCGCGCCGCCCTACCACCAGCATCAGCGCCACGAACCCGCCCACCTGCAGCAGCGTGACGCCGAGCGTCTGCCACAGCGGATCGACGTTGGCCGAATCGCCCGCCCGGCCGCCCAGGGCCCCCGCGAGCGGCGGCATCAGCACCAGGACCAGCACCATGGCCAGGTCCTCGACCACCAGCCAGCCGACCGCGATGCGCCCGGTGAACGAATCGAGAATGCCCAGGCTCTCGAGCGCGCGCAGCAGCACGACCGTGCTTGCCACCGACAGCGCCAGCCCGAAGACCAGCGCCTCGCCCCATGACCAGCCCCACCAGAGCGCCAGCGCACCGCCCAGCAGCGTGGCCACCGCGATCTGGGCGAGCGCACCCGGCAGCGCGATCTTGCGCACCGCCAGCAGATCGTCGAGGGAAAAATGCAGGCCCACGCCGAACATCAGCAGCATCACGCCGATCTCGGCCAGCTGCGCCGCAATGCCTGCATCGGCCACGAAGCCCGGCGTGAAGGGACCGATGATCACGCCCGCGAGCAGGTAGCCCACCAGCGCCGGCAGCCGCAGCCGCAGCGCCAGGAAACCCAGCACGAGCGCCAGCCCCAGGCCGGCTGCAATCGTGTTGATGAGGGAAACGCTGTGGGGCATTGCTCCATTTTGCAGGAACGATGCGCCCCTCCGGTTTCACACGGGCATCATCAATCGGCCATCTTGCTGATGCGCGCAGCTTCGAGCACTTCGGGCTCCTGCGACTCCACCCAGTTCTCGTTGTCGAGCCCGGCCCGCAGCCGCTCGGTGTCGAGCTCGTTGGTCCACTTGGCCACCACGATGGTGGCCACGCCGTTGCCGATCAGGTTGGTCAGCGCACGCGCCTCGGACATGAAGCGGTCGATGCCCAGGATCAGCGCCAGGCCCGCCACCGGCACGTGGCCGACGGCAGACAGCGTGGCGGCCAGCACGATGAAGCCGCTGCCCGTGACGCCCGCCGCACCCTTCGAAGTAAGCAGCAGCACGGCCAGCAGCGTGATCTCCTGGGTCAGCGTCATCGGCGTGTTGGTTGCCTGCGCAATGAACACGGCCGCCATCGTCAGGTAGATGGAGGTGCCGTCCAGGTTGAACGAGTAGCCGGTGGGAATCACCAGGCCCACGCAGGCCTTGTTGGCGCCCAGGTTCTCCATCTTCTCCATCATGCGCGGCAGTACCGACTCGGAGGACGAGGTGCCCAGCACGATCAGCAGCTCTTCCTTGATGTACTTGATGAACTTCCAGATGCTGAAGCCGTGGAAGCGCGCAATGAGCCCCAGCACCACGAAAATGAACAGCAGGCAGGTCAGATAGAAGGTGCCCATCAGCTTGCCGAGAGAGAACAGGCTGCCCAGCCCGTACTTGCCGATGGTGAAGGCCATCGCGCCGAAGGCGCCGATGGGCGCCAGCTTCATGATGTAGCCCACGATCACGAAGAGCACGTGCGAGCCCTTCTCGATCACGTCGAACACCAGCGTGCCGCGCCCGCCGAAGCGATGCAGCGCAAAGCCGAACAGCACCGCGATCAGCAGCACCTGCAGTATCTCGCCCTTGGCGAAGGCATCCACCACCGTGCTGGGAATGACGTTGAGCAGGAAGTCGACCGTGCCCGTCATCTTGCCCGGGCCGGTATAGGACGCGAGTGCCTTGGTGTCGAGCGTGGACGGGTCGATGTTCATGCCCGCACCGGGCTTGAGCAGGTTGACCAGCACAAGGCCCACCACCAGCGCGATGGAACTCACGATCTCGAAGTACAGGAGCGCCAGGCCGCCGGTCTTGCCGACCTTCTTCATGTCCTCCATGCCCGCGATGCCCACCACCACCGTGCAGAAGATGATCGGCGCGATGATCATCTTGATGAGCTTGATGAAACCGTCGCCCAGCGGCTTCATGGCCTCGCCGAGCGCAGGATGGAAGTGGCCGAGCAGCACGCCGATGATCACCGCCGTGATCACCTGCACGTAGAGGGACCGGTAGAGCGGGAGCTTTCTGGTGGGTGTGATTGTTGTGTCTGCCATGTTGCCTCCGGAGGGTTGGAAACTGTAAAACCGAATCGGCCGCTTTCCATTCGTAGAAGCCACATCGCAGACATGAAAAAACCCGCCGAGGCGGGTCTTTTCGATCAGCTTGCCGTCAGCGTGATCAATGCATGTGCAGGCCGCCGTTGACCGAGAAGTCGGCGCCCGTGCTGTAGCCGCCCTCGTCCGTGGCAAGCCACGCAATAATGGAAGCGATCTCGCTCGGCTCGCCCAGGCGCTTGACCGGAATGGTGGCCACGATCTTGTCGAGCACTTCCTGGCGGATGGCCTTGACCATGTCGGTGCCGATGTAGCCCGGGCTCACGGTGTTGACCGTGACGCCCTTGCTCGCCAGCTCCTGCGCCAGCGCCATCGTGAAGCCGTGCATGCCGGCCTTGGCCGCCGAGTAGTTGGTCTGCCCCGCCTGGCCCTTGGCGCCGTTGACCGAGCTGATGTTGATGATGCGGCCCCAGCCCTTCTCGACCATGTCGCCCACCACCTGCTTGGTGACGTTGAACATGCTGTTGAGATTGGTCTCGATGACCGCGCTCCAGTCCTCGGGCGTCATTTTCAGGAACATGCGGTCCCGCGTGATGCCGGCATTGTTGACCAGCACGTCGATGGGGCCATGCGCTGCCTTGGCGGCAGAAAAGGCCTCGACGGTGGATTGCCAGTCGCCGACATTGCCGACCGAGGCATGGAACTCGAAGCCCAGGGCCTTCTGCTCGGCCAGCCATTTGGCATGGTCGCGCGTGGGGCCGCAGCCCGCGACGACAGTGAAGCCGTCCTTGTGAAGGCGCTGGCAGATGGCTGTTCCGATGCCACCCATGCCCCCGGTGACATATGCAACTTTCTTGCTCATGAATTTTTCCTTGATGTGTGCGAAAAGCCTGAACGGCCGCCTTCACTCTAGCGAGTTTCAAGCCGTCGAACTCTGAGGAAAACACTGAGCCGAGCTTGCAACCAGCTGTCACGGCGCAGCCGCATGTGCAACCATATTGCATAAGTCGGTCGCCGCCCTGCTCACCCCTTTTGCTTCCAAGGAGTTCGAAAGTATGAATTCGAAAACGCCAGGCGGCGTCACCATGTCTGACGCCGCCGGCCTCGAACCGCTTTCCGTGCTCGCCAACCGTGTCGGCACCATCCTTCGCGAGCGGCGCCAGACGGTGGCGGTGGCCGAATCCTCGGCCGGCGGCCTCGTGTCGGCCGCCCTGCTCGCCATTCCGGGTGCCTCGGCTTTTTTCCTCGGCGGGGCGGTCGTCTATTCACGCCGGGCCGGAAAAGCGCTGTTGGGCCTGACGGCCGAAGACATGGCCGGCATGCGCGCGGAAACCGAACCCTATGCCAGCTTCATTGCAGGCAGGATCCGGGGCAGCCACCGCGCCACCTGGGGAATCGCCGAGAGCGGCGCGGCCGGCCCGTCCGGCAGCTCCTACGGCGACGCGCCGGGGCACGTGTGCGTCGCCGTCGCCGGAGAGGCTGCGGCGAGCAGGACGATCGAAACCGCCGATGCGGACCGCGTGTCGAACATGGACGTCTTTGCGCGCCAGCTGCTCCTGCTGTTCCACGAGACGCTGCGGGCGCAGCCTTGGGGAACATCCGGCTGAACGGGCAGCCCCTAGTCCGCCTGCACCCCCGCCGCCCGGATCACCTTCCCCCACTTCTCGGTCTCGGCCGCCAGGTGGGTGCGCAGCGCTTCGGGCGTCACCTTGTCCATTGGCACGGCTTCGGTGCTCAGTTCGGCGAAGCGGTGCTTGACCATATCGTCCTGCAGCGCGGCGCGCAGGGCCGTGTTGAGCTTTTCCATCACGACCGGCGGCGTGCCCTTGGGCGCGTAGATGCCATGCCACACCTTCACGTCGAAACCCTTCAGGCCCTGCTCGTCGAGCGTGGGAATGTTCGGCATGCTGGACAGCCGCCTCGGCGTGGTCACGCCGAATACCTTGACGCGGTTGCCGTCCTTGATGACCGGCGCGGTCTGCGTGGTCTGGTCGCACAGCAGGTCGACCTGCCCGCCCATCAGGTCGTTGAGCGCTGGGCCGGCGCCCTTGTAGGGCACGGTGGTGAGCTGCACCCCGATCTGGTGCGCGAAGAGCATGCCGCACAGCTGCGACACCGCGCCGATGCCGGCGTTGGCGAGGGTCACCTTGTCCTTGTTCGTCTTCACGTAGGCCAGCAGCTCCTGGAAGTTGCTGGCCGGAAAGTCCTTGCGCGAGAGCAGGGTCATGGGCACGTCCATCACCTGGCCCACGTATTCGAAGTCCTTCAGCGGGTCGTAGTTGAGTTTCTTGTAGAGCGCGGGCGCGGTGGCCATGCCCATGTGGTGGATCAGGATGGTGTAGCCGTTGGGCGCCGCCTTGGCCACGCGCGCGGGCGCGATGGTGCCGCCCGCGCCCACGGTGTTCTCGACGATCACGGTCTGCCCGAGCGACTTGCCCATGGGAATCGCGAGCATGCGCGCGACCACGTCGGTGGGGCCGCCGGCCGAATACGGGACGACCATGGTGATGGCTTTTTCCGGCCAGGGCGCCTGCGCGGCGGCCGGCGTTTGCCCGGCCAGCAGGCCTGCGCCCAGCGATGCGGTCAGCAGGGTGCGGGCCTTCCAGTTCTTCTTCAGATTCATCGGGTTGTCTCCTGGGTTGTTGGATGTCTGTCTTGTTCTGCATCGAGCGCCAGCAGGCGTTCGGCCAGACGCACCACCGGCGCGTCGACCATGCGTCCGTCGAGGCTGGCCACACCGCCGCCGGCGGCCCGCACAGCCTCGATCACGCGGCGCGCCCATGCGAGCTCGCCGGCGCTCGGGCCGAGCGCAGCCTGCACCGGCGCGACCTGGTCGGGGTGGATGCAGAGCTTGGCGCCGAGGCCGCCGCGGCGCGCGCGTGCCGTGTCGGCGGCCAGGCGTTGTGCATCGCGCCAGTCGGCGGTCACGCCGTCGATGGGCGCGGGCAACCCGGCGCGGCGCGAGGCCAGCAGCAGCGCGAGGCGCACCGGCGCCAGCTCGGCTTCGTCCGCATCGCAGGCCAGGCCGACATCGGCCTGGAAATCAAGATTGCCGAAGGCGAGCCGCAGCACCTGTGGCACCGCCGCGAGTTCATCAACCGCCGCAAGGCCGGCCGCCGATTCGACGAGCGGCACGAGCACGCCCCGAGGGCCGATGGCTTCGGCCAGCAGCCGCAGGTCGCTGTCCCGCTCCGCCTTGGGCAGCACCACGCCCGCAGCCAGCCCTTGCGAGACCAGCCCCGCCACGGCCGCGCGGTCGTCCTTGTGCCACGGCGTGCCTGCGGCATTGATGCGCACCAGCAGGCGCTGCCGATCGGTGCCGGGCAGCGCGGCGAACGAGGCGGCAAGGCCTTCGCGCGCCGCGGCCTTGCGTTCGGGTGCCACCGCGTCCTCCAGGTCGACGATCACTGCGCCCGCGCCGGTGGCCAGCGCGCGCGCATGGCGCTCGGGCCGGTCGGCCGGCACGAAGAGAAAGGCGCGCGCCAGCGCGAGCGCTGCCGTGCTCACACCGCCCCCGCCTCGCGCAGCTCCGCAATGTCCGCCTCGCTGCGGCCGAGGCCGCGCAGGATGGCGTCGGTGTGCTGGCCCACGGCCGGTATCGCGTCCATGCGGTAGTCGAAGGCGCTCTGGCGGCCGGCCGGCAGCAGGGCCGGAATGTCGCCGGCCGGCGAGCCCACCTGCCGCCAGCGCTCGCGCGCCTGCAGCTGCGGATGCGCCCACAGCCCGGCCATGTCGTTCATGCGCGCGTTGGCGATCTGCGCCGCATCGAGGCGCTCGACCACCTGCGCGGTGCCGAGCGCGGCAAAGGTCTCCACGATGATCGCGCGCAGCGCGTCGCGGTTCTCGTTGCGCCGCGCATTGCTGTCGAAGCGCGCGTCGGTGGCGAGCCCCGCCTGCAGCAGCACCTTCTCGCAGAACACGCGCCATTCGCGCTCGTTCTGCAGGCCCAGCATCACCGTGCCGCCATCGCCCGCGGGAAACGGGCCGTAGGGATAGATGGTGGCGTGCGAGGCGGCGCTGCGCGGCGGGGGCGGCGCGCCGCCGTAGGCGTAGTACATCGGGTAGCCCATCCACTCGGCGAGCGATTCGAGCATCGACACGTCGATGTGCGAGCCCTTGCCGGTCTTGCCGCGCTGCAGCAGCGCCGCGAGGATGCCGGTGTAGGCATACATGCCCGCCGCGATGTCGGCGATCGAATTGCCCGACTTGCACGGATCATCCGGCGTGCCCGTGACCGAGAGAAAACCCGCCTCGCTCTGGATCAGCAGGTCGTAGGCCTTCTTGTCGCGGTACGGGCCGTCGTCGCCATAGCCCGAGATGTCGCAGACGATGAGCCGCGGATGCAATGCCTGCAGCGCCTCGGCGCCCAGGCCCATGCGCGCGGCGGCGCCGGGCGCGAGGTTCTGCACCAGCACGTCGGCATCGGCCACCAGCTCCTGCAGCACCGCGAGCGCGGCAGGCTGCTTGAGGTCGAGCGTGAGGCTTTCCTTGGAGCGGTTCACCCACACGAAGTGCGAGGCCTCGCCGCCCACGCGTGCGTCGTAGGCGCGTGCGAAGTCGCCGACGCCGGGGCGCTCCACCTTGATGACGCGGGCGCCAAGGTCGGCCAGTTGCCGGGTGCAGAAAGGCGCAGCGATCGCGTGTTCGAGCGAAACCACGGTGATGCCGTCGAGGGGTCTTGTCATGGGCTTGTCTTCCGTTTTTTTCATGCGAGCACGGCCGTGGCCTGCATCGTGAGCCAGCCATCGGCGTCCTCGCCCCAGAGGCTGAAGGTCTTGCCGTGCGTGCTGCCTTCGGCCGGCCTGCCATGCACGCGGAACGGCGCGATGTCGAAGGTCGGCCGCACGGCGCGGAACTCGAAGCGCGCGAGCTGCGCGCCCGGCACATTGCGGCGCAGCAGGTCCACCAGCAGTGTCGCGATCAGCGGGCCGTGCACGATCAGGCCCGGATAGCCCTCGACCTGCGTCACGTAGCGGCGGTCGTAGTGGATGCGGTGGCCGTTGAAGGTGAGCGCCGAGTAGCGGAACAGCAGAACGTCGTCGGGCACGATCTCGCGGCTGAAGGCGGCGTCCTTCGGCGTCGGCGCGGGCGGCGGTGCCTTCTCGCCGGGCGCGGCCGCAGCGCGGTAGACGATGTCGTGCTCCTCGGTCAGCGCAAGGCCGCGTTCGTTGCGCACCTCATGGCGCACCAGCACAAACATCAGCTCGCCTGTGCGGCCCACCTTGTGGGTGACCGAGGCGATGGTCGAGGTGCGCTCGGCCTTGTCGCCGACCTGCAGCGGGTTGCCCTGCTCCCACGCCAGCCGGCCGCCGGCCCACATGCGGCGCGGCAGCGGCACGGGCGGCAGGAAGCCGCCGCGCTTCGCATGGCCGTCCTCGCCGATCTCGGACTGGCGATGGTGCGGCAGGAAGTAGAGCCAGTGCCAGAGTTCGGGCAGGCGCGTGCCGGCCGTGGGCAGCGCGTCGTCGCGGTCGAGCGTGGCCGAGAGTGCGCGCACCGGGGCGGCGGTGATGTCGTCGGCCAGCGTTTCGCTGCGGCCTTGCCAGGCCTGGAGCCTGGCGAGCGTGCCTCCGTCGATCGCGCCGGAGGACTCTTCTTGGGTGGGATTGCTCATCGGTTCCTTCAGTCGACCGCTGCCCCGGAGGCCTTGACGATGCGTGCCCACTTGGCGAGGTCGTCCTGCAGAAGTTTCGAAAATTGATCGGGCGTGGTGGGCGCCGCGATCTCCACGCCCTGCTGTTCGAGCTTGTCGCGCAGGTCCTTCGCGGCCAGTGCCTTGCGCGTCGCATCCTGCAGCGTGGCCAGCACATCGGCCGGCACGCCCGCGGGCGCGAACAGGCCGATCCAGAGCGTGCCGTTGTAGCCCGGCACGGCCTCGGCAATGGCGGGTACATCCGGCAGCACCGGCGAGCGCTTCTCGCCGCTCACGGCCAGCGCGCGCAGCTTGCCGGCCTTGATGTGCGAGAGCGCCGAAGGCAGGCTCGCGAACACGATCGGCAGCTGCCCGCCGAGCACGTCGTTGAGCGCGGGCGCCACGCCCTTGTACGGCACGTGCTGCATCGAGATGCCCGCCATGCTGTTGAGCATTTCGCCCAGCAGGTGGTTGAGCGTGCCGTTGCCGGCCGAGGCGTACTGGTAGTTGGCGCCCTTCTGCCGCGCGAGCTTCAGGAACTCGCTGAAGTCCTTGGCGGGAAACGAAGGGTTGACCAGCAGCACGTTGGGCACCGCGCCGATCAGGCCCACGGGCTTGAAGTCCTTCACCGGATCGAAGCCCGCATTCTTGTAGAGCGCCGGATTGATGGCCTGGCTGCTGCTGATGGTCATGAGCAGCGTGTAGCCGTCCTTCGGTCCCTTGGCGACCAGTTGCGTGCCGATGTTGCCGCCGGCGCCCGGCCGGTTGTCGACCACCACGCTCGCGTTCATCAGCTCGCCGATCTTCTGGCCCACGAGGCGGCCGACGATGTCGTTGGTGCCGCCCGCGGCCTGCGGCACGACGAGCGTGACAGGGCGCGAGGGGTAGGGCTGCGCGGCAGCCGGAACCGCAGTGCAAAGCGCTGCCGCAGCAAGGGAAAGAAGCGCCAGTGCGCGGAATTTCATTGTCTTTGTCTCCATGGCCGCATGGTGTTCTGCCGTGGCAGCGCGCGCAATCTGCGATTTCGGAACCCAGCCTTCTGAAATACCGAAGGCTTGGGCTTTACGATGGCACCATGCTTTTCGACCTGACCGACCTGCGCCTCTTCGTTGCCACGGCCGAGCTCGGCAACCTCACGCGCGCGGCCGAGCGGCAGCACCTGTCGCTTGCGGCGGCCAGCGCGCGCATCAAGGCGCTCGAAAACCAGGCCGGGCTGCAGCTGCTGCAGCGCGAAGCCCGCGGCGTGCGACTGCTGCCGCCGGGGGAAGCCTTCCTGCACCACGCGCGCCTCGTGCTGCACCAGACCGAGCAACTGCGCGCCGACCTGCTCGAATACGGCGGCGGGCTGCGCGGCCATCTGCGCGTGTTCGCCAACACCACGGCGGTGACCGATTTCCTGCCTGAAATCTTGCCGGGCTTTCTTGCGCGCAACCCGCGCATCAACGTCGACCTTCAGGAAAAACCGAATGCTCAGATCCCGCGTGGCGTGCTCGACGGCCGCGCCGACATCGGCATCGTCGCGGGCCGCGTCGACACGCTGGGCCTCGAAGCCATCCACTTCAGCACCGACCGGCTGGTGCTCGCCACCTCGCGCAGGCACCGCTTCGCGAAGCGCCGCAGGATTTCATTCGCGGAAACGCTCGACGAAGACGCAATCGGCATGCAGCAGGGCAGCACCTTGCAGACCTTTCTGGCGCAGATCACGGACAACCTCGGCAAACGGCAGAAGCTGCGCATCCAGCTAGGCAGCTTCGATGCCATGTGCCGGATGATCGGCAGCGGCGTGGGCATTGGCGTCGTGCCCGAGTCGGCGGCGCGGCGCAACCAGGAAAGCATGCAACTCGCGCTGATCGATCTCAGCGATGCGTGGTGCGTGCGGGAGCGCTACCTGCTGGTGCGCGACCGGGCTGCCCTGCCCATCTACGCGCAGGCGCTGGTCGAAACGCTGTGCCAGCACTACGCGGGGGAGCAGGCCGCCGTCGATTGATTGCCCAAAAACAAGGACTTGCGGGCGAATTCTGAAGAAACCGATGCCATCCCCATTTTCCGTGGACAACTTTGGGGATAACTGATGTTCTTCCTTGTAAAGGCGAACTAACTCATTGTTTTACAAGGGGAATAATCAGTTTGCTCAAATTTTGAGCGGTGAACAACGTGGCATGCGCCTGTCGCGATTAGCAGCGCTTGTTCAGGCGCGTGCACAGGCCACCGGGTACTCCCCTCCGCGAATGTCCCCCGCCTTCGGCTCCTCCTTGATTTCGCTGCGGGGAGCACCCGATGCCCTGTGCACCTGGGCACGCTGCTGGTGTATCGCTGATCAACGACCGCTCTGTCCAACGATCACGCCGATGGGGTGCCTTGCGCAGCGAAATAAAGGGGGAGCCCGAAGGGCGGAGGACATTCGCTTCGCCGCGTACCCCGTCGGCGGGAGCGCCGCCCTGAACAGCAGCAGCGTCCCCCTCGAAAGAGCCCTATCGCTCGATGGTCAGCGCCACACCCATGCCGCCGCCGATGCACAGCGAGGCAATGCCCTTCTTCGCGTTCTGGCGCTGCATTTCGTGCAGCAGCGTCACCAGGATGCGGCAGCCCGACGCGCCGATCGGGTGGCCGATGGCAATGGCGCCGCCGTTCACGTTGACCTTGTTCACATCCCAGCCCATTTCCTTGTTCACCGCGCAGGCCTGCGCGGCAAAGGCTTCGTTGATCTCGAGCAGGTCGAGGTCGGCGGCCTTCCAGCCGGCGCGCTGCAGCGCCTTGGTCGATGCGGGCACCGGGCCCATGCCCATGATCGCCGGATCGAGGCCGGCCGTGGCGTAGCTCGCGATGCGGCCCAGCGGCTTCAGGCCGAGCGCGGCCGCCTTCTTGGCCGTCATCACCATCACGGCGGCAGCGCCGTCGTTCAGGCCCGAGGCATTGCCCGCGGTCACGCCGCCGGCCTTGTCGAACGCCGGGCGCAGGCCCGCCAGGCCTTCGGCGCTGGTCTTGCGGTTGATGAACTCGTCCTTGTCGAAGACGATCGGGTCGCCCTTCTTCTGCGCAATGCTCACGGGAACGATCTCGTCCTTGAACTTGCCGGCGTCCTGCGCGGCCGCGGCCTTGGTTTGGCTGCCGAGCGCGAGTTCGTCCTGCGCGGAGCGGTCGATGCCGTACTTCTTGGCCACGTTCTCGGCCGTGATGCCCATGTGGTACTGGTTGTAGACGTCCCACAGGCCGTCGACGATCATGGTATCGACCAGCTTCCAGTCGCCCATGCGCTGGCCGTTGCGCGAGTTGGGCAGCACGTGCGGCGCGGCGCTCATGTTCTCCTGGCCGCCCGCAATGACGATCTCGCTGTCGCCGGTGGCCACGGCCTGCGCCGCGAGCATGACGGCCTTCAGGCCCGAGCCGCACACGGCATTGATGGTGAGCGCCGGCGTTTCCTTGGTGCCGCCGCTCTTGAGCCATGCCTGGCGCGCGGGGTTCTGGCCCGCGCCGGCGGCCAGCACCTGGCCCATGATGGCTTCGCCGACCTGGTCGGCCGTGAGGTTGGCACGCGCAATCACTTCCTTGATCACGAGGGCGCCCAGCTCGGTGGCTGCAATGCCGGCGAGCGAGCCGCCGAACTTGCCGACCGCCGTGCGTGCAGCCGAAACGATGACGATGTCTTCCATGAGGTTCTCCGTTGAAGTGATTTGAAGTCGGGGTTGTGAAGGATCGGGTCAGGCTCTTGCCTTGACGTAGCGTCCGGGCGCCGGCTCGATGGCCTTGTAGGCCTTGCCGTTGCCGTAGGCCTTGGGCGCGGGAACCTGCTTGCCCGCATGGCCCTTGAGCCATTGGGCCCAGTCGGTCCACCAGCTGCCGGGATGCTCGGTGGCTCCGGCCAGCCATTCGGCTTGGGTCTTGGGGAACTTGCCGTCTTCGCGGATCCAGTGGCTGCGCTTTTTCTTGGCGGGCGGATTGATCACGCCCGCGATGTGGCCCGAAGCGCCCATGACGAAGCGCTTCTTGCCCGGCAGCAGCTGCGTGGACGCATAGGCGCCGCCGATCGGCACGATGTGGTCTTCGCGCGAGCCATAGATGTAGGCCGGGATATCGATCTTGCCCAGGTCGATCTTCTCGCCGCAGACCGTGAGCGCATTGGGCCTGGCGAGCTTGTTCTCGTGATACGTGTTGCGCAGGTACCAGGTGTAGAACGGGCCCGGCAGGTTGGTGGCGTCGCTGTTCCAATAGAGCAGGTCGAAGGGCGGCGGGGTCTCGCCCTTCAGGTAGTTGCCGACCACGTAGTTCCAGACCAGGTCGTTGGGCCGCAGGAAGCTGAAGGTCGAGGCCAGGTCCATGCCCGGCAGCAGGCCGCCCTTGCCCAGCTGCATTTCGCGGTACGCCACCATCGCCTCGTCGACGAAGATGTCGAGGATGCCGGTGTCGCTGAAGTCGAGAAAGGTGGTGAGCAGCGTGACCGAGGCGGCCGGCTTTTCGCCGCGCGCCGCGAGCACCGCGAGCGCGGTGCTCAGGATGGTGCCGCCCACGCAGAAGCCCAGCGCGTTGATCTGCTTGCTCCCGCTGATCTCCTGCACCAGGTGGATCGCCTTGATGGCGGCGTTCTCGATGTAGTCATCCCAGGTGGCGTTGGCCAGCGACTCGTCGGGGTTGCGCCAGCTCACCACGAACACGCGATGGCCCTGCTCGTTGGCATAGCGGATCAGCGAGTTCTCGGGCTGCAGGTCGAGGATGTAGAACTTGTTGATGCAAGGCGGCACCAGCAGGAACGGCCGTTCGTGGACCTTGGCCGTGAGCGGCTTGTATTCGAGCAGCTGGAACAGCTCGTTCTCGAACACCACGGCGCCCTCGGTGGTGGCCACGTTGCGACCCACTTCGAAGGCGCTTTCGTCGGTCATGCTGAGGTGGCCCTGCTTCATGTCGTGCAGCAGGTTCTGGATGCCCTTGGCAATGCTCTCGCCCTGCGTGTCGATGGCCTTCTTCTGCGCCTCGGCATTGAAGGCGAGCGAGTTGCTGGGCGACGCCGCCGCCATCCACTGCTCGACCGCGAAGCGCATGCGCGCCTTGGTCTTTTCGTCGGCGTCGATGGCCTCGGCCATGCTGAGCAGGGTGCGGCCGTTGAGCAGGTAAACGGCCGCGGAAAAGGCCGCGAGCGGGTTGCTGCCCCAGGCTTCACCGGCAAAGCGCTTGTCGCCCTCGGGCCTGGCTTCGAGGCCGCGGCGCCAGAGCTCGGTGGCTTCGGCCATGTATTGCTGCTGGATGGATTGCAGCTTTTCGGGCGCGATGGAGATCTTGGGCAGGTCGGGCACCTTCGCCGCCGGCGGCAATTGCCACAGCGGCATGCCGCCCCCGTTGAAGGCCGAGGCCCCCTGTACGGCGGACTGCTGGAGCGATTCCAGCGCCTTGGTCCATCCCTCTGAAAGAGCCTGCTGGAAGGGCGCGAACGCATCGGCCCCCGTGGCTTGTTGCTTCATCATGTCTCCTGGTCCTCGCCTGAATCGGTACGGATGGCTTGCGTATTTTGAGTATCCTGCATTTCGCAAGGCGCCCACAACGCTCCCGCTCACTTACCGACTGAAACTTCTTGTGTTTATCCACCTGATCGTGATTGGCTGGCTCTACGTCGCCCTGATGATGGCCGTGGCCGAAGCCACCAACACCACGGGCACCGTACTGGGTGCCATCTTCACATTTCTTTTGTACGGATTGGCGCCTGTCGCACTGGTGGTTTACCTGATGGGCACCCCGGGGCGGCGCCGCGCGATCAGGGAGCGCGAGGAAAAGGCGCAGGAAGAAGCGCGCCGCGCCGCGAGCGAGGCGGCCGCGGCGGCAGGCACGGATTCAGACCTTCCAGACCAGCGCGGCGAAACGCCCGCTGACGCCGTCCCGCCGGTGCGAAAAGAACCGTGACGGATTGGCGACGGTGCACCACGCGTCGCTGCCGTCGTTGCCATGCACCGATTCCACGCCAGCTGCGCAAAGGCGCTGGCGCGCAAGCGCGGGAAGATCAGCCAGCCACTTGCCGGGTGCCGGCGCGGGCCGGAAGCAGCGTGCAGCCTCGGGTGCATGCGCCTCGAACGCAGCCCTGACCTCGGGCCCGACCTCGAAGGCCCCGGGGCCGATGCAGGGGCCGAGCCAGGCCATGACCTTGCCGCCGCCCTGCACGGGCTCGAAGCACCGGGCCGCCGCCTCGAGCACGCCGCCGGCCAGGCCGCGCCAGCCGGCATGCGCGGCCGCCACGCGCTGGCCCGCTTCGTTGGTGAAGAGCACGGGCAGGCAGTCGGCCACCATGATCGTGCAGGCTACGCCGGTGGCCGTGGCGGTGCAGGCGTCGGCTGGCGTGCCGTCGCGCAGGGTGCCGGCTTCAGGGTCGAGCGCCACCAAGCCGTTGCCGTGCACTTGCTGAAGAAAGACCGGCCGCGCGCCGCCGATGGCCTGCGCCAGGCGATGGCGGTTTTCGGCGACGTGGGCGGCCAGGTCGCCCACGTGGTCGCCAAGGTTGAGGCTCTGGTAGCGGCCCTGCGAAACACCGCCGTGGCGCGTGGTGCACACGGCCCGCACATTGGGCGGCGCCGGCCAATGGGGCACGAGCCAGTGCGCGTCGTCCATGGCAGCGGGCCCGCTCAGGCTTCCGCGTCGGGGCACTGCGAAGGCTGGGCGCGCTGGAAGGCGTCGAGCTCCATGCAGGCCTCGAAGGCGGCCATGGTGCGCGGCAGCCCGCTGAAGTCGCAGTCGAAGCGGCGGCCGTTGAAGATCTGCGGCACCAGGCAGCAGTCGGCCAGCGTGGGCGTGTCGCCGTAGCAGAAGCGGCCGCCGGGATGCTGCGCGAGCTGGCGCTCGAAGGCCAGCATGCCGTCGCGCACCCAGTGGCGGTACCAGGTGTTCTTGGCCTCGTCGTCGAGCTTGAGTTCCTTCACCAAGTATTTGAGCACGCGCAGGTTGTTGAGCGGATGGATCTCGCAGGCAATGGACTGCGCCAGTGCGCGCACATGGGCGCGGCCCACGGGGTCGTGCGGCAGCAGTGGCGGCTCGGGGTAGGTTTCGTCCAGGTATTCGATGATGGCCATCGACTGCGAAAAGCGCTCGCCCTCATCCTCGAGCAGCGGCACCAGCATGTCGGCCGAGATGGCCGAGTACGGCCCGGTTCGATGCTCGCCGCGGGCGATGTGCACCGGGATGTAGTCGAACTCCAGGCCCTTCAGATGGAGCGCAATGCGCACACGGAACGACGAGGAGGATCGGAAGTAGTTGTGCAGCTTCATCATCCCGCAAGCATAGCGCCGCACCGGCAGCCCGGGCCGGCCTCTGGCACACTGCCGCTTTTCTCCGTTCCGCTGAAAAAGGACAGACGCAATGGCTTCCGAGTTTGTTTTCGCCCCGCCCGCGACCGTTTCGATCCCCGTGGTCGGCCAGGCGGCCCGTTTTCCGGTGCACCGCATCTACTGCGTGGGCCGCAACTACGAGGACCACGCCAAGGAAATGGGTTTTACCGGCCGCGAGCCGCCCTTCTTCTTCATGAAGCCGGCCGATGCGCTGGTGGTGGTCGATGCGGGCCAGACCGGCGCCATGGCCTACCCCACGCTCACCAAGAACCTGCACCACGAGATCGAGCTCGTGGTGGCGATCGGCACCGGCGGCAAGAACATTGCGGCGGCCGATGCGCACAAGCACATCTACGGCTATGCCGTGGGCCTGGACATGACGCGGCGCGACCTGCAGAACGACATGAAGAAGCAGGGCCGCCCCTGGGACATCGGCAAGGGCTTCGAGCAGAGCGCGCCCATCGGCCCGATCGTGCCGGTGGCCGAGGCCGGCGATGCCGAGAACGCTGAAATCTCGCTGCAGGTCAACGGCAGCGACCGCCAGCGCAGCACCGTGAGCAAGCTGATCTGGAACGTGGCCGAAACCATCGAGCATCTGTCAGCCGCGTGGGAGCTGCAGCCCGGCGACCTGATCTACAGCGGCACGCCCGAAGGCGTGGCGGCGGTGGTGGCGGGCGACACGCTGGTGGGCGAAGTGGCCGGCCTGCCAAAGCTCACCATCAAGATCGCCTGAAACCCACGCTCGCCGCTCCATGATCCTGCGCGTACCCATCAAGCACTGCAAGAACTGCGGCACCGCAGTGGTCTACCGCGTTCCCGACGACGGCGACACCAAGGAGCGCGCGGTCTGCCCGGCCTGCAGCACCATCCACTACGAGAACCCGCTGAATGTGGTGGGCACCATTCCCGTCCTCGGCGACAGGGTGCTGCTGTGCAAGCGCAACATCGAGCCGCGCTGGGGCAAGTGGACGCTGCCCGCGGGCTTCATGGAACTGGGCGAAACCGCGGCCCAGGGCGCGGCCCGCGAGACCGACGAAGAGGCCGGCGCCCACTACGAGATGCAGGGCCTGTTCGCGGTGATCAGCGTGGTGCGGGTGGGCCAGGTGCACTTGTTCTACCGCGCCCGCCTGCTCGATGACCGCTTCGACCCCGGTCACGAGACCATCGAGGCCCGGCTCTTCACCGAGGAAGAGATTCCCTGGGAAGAGATCGCCTTTCGCACCGTGCGCGAGGCGCTGGAGCACTTCTTCGAAGACCGGCGGCGCGGCAGCTTCGACCGCGTGCACGAACTCAGCATCGTTTGAAACAACACCCCATGACCCAGGCCCCCCGCGCTCCCCTCCTCCGTCGCGGAGCCTTCGCATCCGGCATGGCGATCGGCCTTGCGCTGACCTCGGCCGCGCATGCGGAAACGGTGGGCGACGTGGACACCGCATTCAAGCTCATCGGCCCCGACCACAAGATCGTGGTGGAGGCCTACGACGACCCCAAGGTGAACGGCGTGACCTGCTATGTCTCGCGCGCCAAGACCGGCGGGCTGGCCGGCGCCTTCGGCGTGGCGGAGGACAAGTCCGAAGCCTCCATTGCCTGCCGCCAGGTCGGGCCGGTCAGCATCACGCAGCCGCTGCCCAAGCGGGAAGAGGTCTACAGCGAGCGGCTGTCGATCCTGTTCAAGCGGCTGCGCGTGGTGCGCATGGTCGATGCCAGGCGCAACACGCTGGTCTACCTCACCTACTCCGACCTGCTGATCGAGGGTTCGCCGAAGAACAGCGTGACGGCGGTGCCGATCGACCGCGGCACGCCGATTCCGCTCAAGTAGAGCCGGCCCCGGCGGAGTTTGCTAGCATGGGCAGGGCCTGTTCACACTACTAACGGAGATCGCGTTGTTCGGCAAAGGGGCTGGCTGCAAGGCGCCTGTGCGCAGCAAGGCTCACGCCTTGCAAGCGCAGGCAACGCCGCAGACGGCCCCTTTGCCGAACAACTCGAAGGGAAGGCATGCCAAAGCGGCCAACTCCGCGTTGCACTTCTTGCGTGTGCCGACGCACACGCGGCGTCGTGCGCCTTGATTTGTCCGCTTTGGCATGCCTTCGCGACTCCGTTAGTAGTGTGAACAGGCCCTAGGTGGCTCGCCCGGCGCGCCGACCGCGGGAACCCTCAGCAACGAATTCGTTCCAAAAGAGCCATGCACCTTCAGACATTTGCCTTTCGTACCGGCGCCGCGCTTGTGGTGGCCGCCGGCCTGGCCGCCTGCACCACGCCGCAGCCGCCCGCGCGGCCCGGCGTGACTATTCCACCGCCCGTGCAGCAGCCCCAGGCCATGTTCATCCGGCCCGCCGCCGGCACCACCATTGCCCGCTTCGACGGCGTGCGCAACAAGGGCCTCGACATTGCCGGCAACCTGGGCGACCCCATCGTGGCTTCGGCCGATGGCCGCGTGGTGTACGTGGGCGGCGAACTGCGCAGCTACGGCAACATGGTCATCATCAAGCACAACGAGACCTTCCTCACCGCCTACGCCCATGCGCAGACCATCCTCGTGAAGGAAAACGCGGTGGTCCGGCAAGGCCAGAAGATCGCCGAAATGGGCAAGAGCGAAACCGACCGCGTGAAGCTGCATTTCGAGATCCGCAAGAACGGCACCGCCGTCGATCCTGAGCCCTACCTGAACGGACGCCTGCAGCAATAGCGCCTGCCCGGGGCGCGCTCTACAGCAGGCTCTCGGGCACCAGCGGGGCGAACAGCTCCAGCTTCCAGCGCGACCAGAAATCCGTTTCCGGCTCCACATGCAGGATGGTGTCGGCGCCGTCGCCCGAGGCCGGGCTCACCCATTCGATGCCGCCGCGCGGCCCCAGCTGCAGCTGGTAGGCGCCGTCGAGCCGGATGAAACCGATCAGGCTGGTGAGCTGCTGGGCAATCTGCGGGCTGAAGATGAACAGGCCGATCTCGGTGTTGTGCAGCATCGAGCGCGGATCGAAATTCATCGAGCCGATGAACACCATGCTGCGATCGACCACGGCCGACTTTCCATGCAGCCGGCCGCTGGCCGAGCCGTAGATGCCGAAGCGCTTGGTCTGCTCGACGCGCTTGGGGCTCAGTTCGTAGAGCTCCACGCCCAGGGCGAGCATCTCGGGCCGGTAGCGGCGATAGCCGATGTGCACCAGCGATTCGTCCGTGGCGGCCAGCGAATTGGTCACGATGGTGTAGCTCGCGCCCCGTTGCCGCACGATGCGGATCGTCTCCATGCCGCCGCGCCCCGGAATCAGGTAGGGCGTGGTCTGCAGGATCTCCTGCTGGGCGCCGCGCAGGTACCGCTGCATGTTGTAGAGCACGCTGTCGGTCGACTCGTCGGCCGGCAGTCCGCGGGCCTTGTCCGTGGGGGCCAGTGCCTTGGCGGGCGCGTCGGCATAGGCTTCGGCTCGCGCCCAGACGAGCGACAGCGCGCCTTCGCCCAGGTCCTTGCCGAGCGCATTGTTGCCCAGCAGGTCGGTGGAAGTCAGCGGCTCGGGATGCAGCGTGTCCGGCCCGGCGGTCAATTGCTCGAAGTGTTCGCGCAGTTGCTGCGGCGTGGCGCCGCCGCTGGAGACCAGCGACTCGATCGGATAGACGTACGGGCTGTTCCAGTACATGTCGAACAGCGACGACAGCCGCGGCACCACCGTGCCGGCCACCAGCGTGTCGATGTCGATGAAGTTGGAGCCGCCATCGCGCAGGAAGTATTCGTTGGCGATGTTGCGCCCGCCCATGACCGCCATCGTGTTGTCCACCACGAAGAGCTTGTTGTGCATGCGGCGGTGCACGCGGTCGAAGTCGAGCAGCGACGCCGCCCAGCGCGTGCCCAGAAAATCGCGGCCGGCCGGGAACGGATTGAAGAAGCGCACCTCCACGTTCGGATGCGCCGCGAAGCCCGCGAACAGCGGATCGGCACCCGCGGTGTAGAGATCATCCACCAGCAGGCGCACGCGCACGCCGCGGTCGGCCGCGTCGCGCAGCGTGCGCAGCAGGTAGCGGCCGGTTTCGTCGTTCTGCACCAGGTAGTACTGCACGTCGATCGAGCGCTGGGCGCGGCGCGCGAGCTCGACGCGCGCATGCAGCGAATACTGCGGCATCGGCAGCAGCCGGAAACCGCTCAGCCCCTGCCCCGGCGGCGAAGCCGCTGCCACCAGGCGTCCCAGCACGGTGTCGCCCCCGTCGGCGATGGCCACCGAAGGCTTGCGCTCCACCCCGGCCGGCAGCCCCGCGCAACCGCCCAGGAACAGCAGGGCCAGGCCGAGCAGCAGCAGCCAGGACGCACGCCAGAGGCCAGGGCCGGCCGGCGGCACGGAATGTCGTGGATTGAAGGAGAAGTCTTCGGCCATCGGTGCGATGCAATGCGCGACGTGCGCAGGGTGGCCGGTTTCTACCACGGCCCCGGGCGAAAACCCCGCTCATGGAGTCCTCCTACACCATCGGCAAAGGCAAGCTGACGCATCCGCCGGCGCAGGCGCGCCACATTCCCGCGAGGAACCGACGAGGCCGGCCCGTCCGGCGCGACTCAGAGAGGTGACGGATGACGAAGAAGAACGAACCGCTGGCTCGCCTGGACGGCAAACTCACGATGATCGGCTTCGGCTCCATCGGGCAGGCGCTGCTGCCTTTGCTGTTCCGCCATTTCGGCCTCAAGGCGGCCGACGTCAAGATCGTGAAGCCCGGCGAAGACCGCAGCGGCCTTGCGAGGGAGCTGGGCGTCGAGGTCATTCCGGTGCGGCTCGAGGAAGGCAACTTTGCCGCCGTGCTGGAGCCGCTGGTGGACAAGGGCGACTTCCTGGTCAATCTTTCGGTCGACGTGTCGAGCCTGGCGCTCATCAAGCTCTGCCGCGAACGCGGCGCGCTCTACCTGGACACCTGCAACGAGCCCTGGGGCGGCCGCTACGACGATCCCGGGCTTCCGCCTTCGCGCCGCTCGAACTACAGCCTGCGCGAAGAGGTCCTGGCCTGGCGCCTCGACAAGCGCAGCGGGCCGACGGCAGTGATCACGCAGGGCGCGAACCCGGGACTGGTTTCGGCGCTGCTCAAGCAGGCCTTGCTGAACATCGCGGCCGACACGCATGCCGAGCTCGAAGCCATGCCCGCGAGCTACGAGGACTGGGCGGCGCTCGCGCAGCAGCTGGGCATCAAGGTGGTGCACATCGCGGAGCGCGACACGCAGGTTGCGAAAGCGCGCAAGCAGCGCGGCGAGTTCGTCAACACCTGGTCGGTGCAGGGCTTCGTCGACGAGGGCCTGCAGCCCGCCGAGCTGGGCTGGGGAACGCACGAACGGCACTGGCCGGCCGATGCCGCGCGGCACGGCTTCGGCAGCGATGCGGCCATCTACCTGGAGCGCCCGGGCATCGGCACGCGCGTGCGCAGCTGGACGCCGCTGGAGGGCCCGTACCACGGCTTCCTGGTGACGCATGCCGAATCGATTTCCATTGCCGACCACCTGACGCTGCGCAAGGACGGCCAGGTGGTGTACCGCCCCACGGTGCACTATGCCTACCACCCCTCGGACGACGCCGTGCTCTCGCTGCACGAGTTGGCGGGAAAGAACTGGCAGCTGCAGCACCGCCAGAGGATCGTGCGCGACGAGATCGCCGAAGGCATGGACGAACTCGGCGTGCTGCTGATGGGCAATCCCAAGGGCGCCTACTGGTACGGCTCGCGGCTCACCATCGAGCAGGCGCGCGAACTGGCGCCCGCCAACAGTGCCACCAGCCTGCAGGTGGTGGCCGGCATCCTGGGCGGGATGTCGTGGGCGCTGCGCCATCCCGATGCGGGCCTGGTGGAGCCGGACGACCTGGATCACCGCGTGGTGCTGGAAGCCGCCCTGCCCTACCTCGGAGAAGTGGCGGGCGTGTATGGCGACTGGACGCCGCTGAAGGACCGCAGCCCGCTCTTCGACGAGGAGAAGGACGAAGACGACCCCTGGCAGTTCATCAACTTCCGGGTGGCCTGATTGCTGCTGCGCAAAGAACTCGGCGTCGTCGAGAACTCCTACTACGAAGCCAGCGTGCAGCGGGCGGCGCGCTTCGAGCCCGCGCGTCCGCTCGAGGGCATTGCCACCGCCGATGTGTGCGTGGTGGGCGGCGGGCTCGCGGGGCTGTCGGCCGCGCTCGAGCTCGCCTTGCGCGGCTACGCGGTGGTGCTGCTCGAGGCGCAGCGCGTGGGCTGGGGCGCCTCGGGCCGCAACGGCGGCCAGGTGATCGTCGGCTTCGGCGCCGACGGCGAAGAGGCCATCGAAAAGCAGTTCTCGCCCGAGGACACGCGCCGCGCCTGGGACATTTCCGTCGAGGGCCTGGACCTGCTGCAGCAGCGCATCGCCAGCCATGCGATCGACTGCGACTGGCAGGCCGGCTACCTGAACCTGTCGGTCAAGCCCGCGAAGTCGCGCGCGCTGCGCGAATGGATGGACCACGTGGGCCGGGTCCACGGCTATCCGCTCCAGTGGCTCGGGCCCGGCGAGGTCGCGCAGTGGGTGGACAGCAAGCGCTTCGACAGCGGCACCTTCGATGCGCGCTCGGGCCATCTGCATCCGCTGAAGTATTCGCTGGGCCTGGCGTCCGCGGCGCGCGCGGCCGGCGCGCAGCTGCACGAGAACTCGGCGGCGCAGGTGATCGAGCGCGGCGCGCGGCCCGTCGTCAAGACCGCGCAGGGCGAGGTGCGCTGCAGCTTCGTGGTGCTGGCGGGCAATGTCTACCTGGCCGAGTACGGGGACGACGTGGCGCCCGAGGTTTCGTCGCGCATCATGCCCGTGGGCACCTACATGATCGCGACCGAGCCGATGGCGCCCGCGCGCGCCGATGCACTCATGCGCGGCAGGCCGGCCGCGTCGGACACGAACTTCGTGCTCGACTACTTCCGGCTGAGCGCCGACCATCGCCTGCTGTTTGGCTCGGGCGACAGCTACAGCGCGCGGACGCCGCGCAACCTCATCGAGAAGATCCGCAAGAGCATGCTCGCGGTGTTTCCGCAGCTTGCGGACCTGGGCATCGACCATGCGTGGGGCGGCTTCGTCGACATCACGATGAACCAGGCTCCGGACTTTGGCCGCATCGGAACCAACATCTACTACCTGCAGGGCTTCTCGGGCCACGGCCTGGCGCTCACAGGCATGGCGGGCAAGCTGGCGGCCGAGGCCATCGCGGGCCAGGCGGAACGCTTCGACCTGTTCGCACGCATCGGGCACCACGCCTTTCCCGGCGGCACCTTGCTGCGCACGCCCGCGCTGGTGCTGGGGATGATGTACTACCGGCTGCGGGACTTTCTCTAGGCGGCGTCCACCACCAGCGCCCCGATCTCCCGCGCCGGATGCCGGTGCTTCGCGAGCGCTGCGACGAAGGCCTCGATGGTGGATTCGAAATTCTCCGCCGCGCCGCGCAGCACGCCCGGGTCCGCGTCGCCCGACGGCAGGGTCTCGGGAATCTTCGCCTCGGCCAGCAGCGTTGCCGAGGCTCCGAGCGCGAGGATGGTCTTGCCGTGCAGGAACTGGTCCTTGATGAACTGCTCGGTGTAGGCCTTGGCGCGGAGAAGCTCCACGCCTTCGGCGCCATCGGGCAGCACGAGCGCATCGAACAGGAAGCCGGGTTCGTTTTCCATCGAGGCGTCGGCTTCCATCGCCTCGCCTTCGGCCGTGCGGAACGGTCCGATGCGCGGACCCACCAGGCGGCCCACGGCGCCTTCGGCCAGCAGTGCCGCCTGGATGGCCGCGATCTGCCCGCCCTGCACGCCGTCCGCCACCAGCAGCGCCACCTTGCGCGTGCGCACGGAACCATCGCCGGGCCGCGCCGTCAGCGAGAGTGCGTGCGAATGCGTGATCTCCGGCTTTGCAGGCTGCGCAAGCGCCCGGGGCAGCGCGGGCGGCACCGGAATGCCGAGCCCGTCGGCCACCTGCTGCGCGAGCAGCGGCGATGCATTGACGAGGCTCGCCACCATGCGCTCGCGCACGGCAGGCACGGTGCACTTGGAAAGCTCGAAGCGGAACGCCGCCGCAATGTGGGCCTGCTCGGTGGGCGTCTGGCTTTCGAAGAAGAGCGTGGCCTGCGTGTAGTGGTCGGCAAACTTCTCGGGCTTGCCGCGCACCTTGTCCTGCTCCACACGCTGCGGAAAAGTCATGAAGCCAGCCGAAGCCCCCGCCTGGAACGGACAGCCGCCGCCCAGCGAATTGGGCTCGTAGGCCGCGCGGCCGCGGTGAATGGCCTGGCGGTGCATGCCGTCGCGCTGGTTGTTGTGCACCTGCGCAACGGGCGCGTTGATCGGCAGCTCGTGGAAGTTCGGGCCGCCGAGCCGGGTGATCTGCGTGTCGACGTACGAGTGGATGCGCCCGGCCAGCAGCGGATCGTTGGTGAAGTCGATGCCCGGCACCACGTGCGCGGCACAGAAGGCCACCTGCTCGGTCTCCGCAAAAAAGTTGTCGGGATTGCGGTTGAGCACCAGGCGCCCCACGGGCGTGAGCGGCACCAGTTCCTCGGGCACGATCTTGGTGGCGTCGAGCACGTCGAAGCTCAGGGCCTCCGCCTCTTCCTCGGTGAAGATCTGCAGGCCCAGTTCCCATTCCGGAAACTCCCCGGCCTCGATGGCTTCCCAGAGGTCGCGGCGGTGGAAGTCGGGGTCGGCGCCCGAGATCTTCACGGCCTCGTCCCACACCAGTGAATGCGTTCCGAGAACCGGCGACCAGTGGAACTTGCAGAACACCGATTCGCCGGCCTCGTTCACGAGCCGGAAGGTGTGCACGCCAAAGCCCTGCATCATGCGGTAGCTGCGCGGGATGGCGCGATCGGACATCTGCCACATCAGCATGTGGGTCGACTCGGGCATGAGCGAGACGAAGTCCCAGAAGGTGTCGTGCGCGCTCGCGGCCTGCGGCATCTGGTGATGCGGCTCGGGCTTCACGGCGTGGACCAGGTCGGGAAACTTCATGGCGTCCTGGATGAAGAACACGGGCATGTTGTTGCCCACCAGGTCCCAGTTGCCCTCGTCCGTATAGAACTTGACGGCGAAGCCGCGCACGTCGCGCGCGGTGTCCTTGGAGCCGCGCTCGCCGGCCACGGTGGAAAAGCGCACGAAGACCGGCGTGATCTTTCCGCCTTCGCGCAGCGGCGCCGCCTTGGTGAACTGCGGGATGCCTTCGTAGCATTCGAAGTAGCCGTGGGCGCCCGAGCCGCGCGCATGCACGATGCGCTCGGGAATGCGCTCGTGGTCGAAATGCGTGATCTTCTCGCGCAGGATGAAGTCTTCGAGCAGCGCGGGGCCGCGCAGGCCGGCCTTCAGCGAATTCTGGTTGTCCGCGATAGGCACGCCCTGGTTGGTGGTGAGCCGCTGGCCGCCCGAGTCGACGCGCACCCGGTCCAGCGATTCGATGGTGGCATTCAGGCCCGGCATGGCCATGCCGCCGGCCTTCTCCGAATTGATCTCTTCCGACAAGGTACTGGCCGTTGCCGCGGACGACAGCGGCTGCACGGCCTGTCCCGCCTGCGGGCGAAGCGCGTTGTCGTGGCCATGCTCCAGCGGCTTGTTCGCATTGAAGGGCATTGCAGCCGCCAGCGCCTGCGCATGCGCGGCTTTCTGCGATGGCGGATCGGGCGGCGGGCCGCCCGGCAAATGCGCGGCGCCGCTGTCGGTGTTGCGGGCGGCCGCTGCTGCGCTGGTGGCGGCGCTGTCGGAATCGGGAGGAGGCGTTCTGGAAGGCGACATGAATACTCCGTTCGATGGGATGAAGGGAAAACGATGGCGCGAGCCATCGGCCCCGATGAAGTGGTCGGGCGCGTCGCCGGCAAGGCCGACGGGATTCAGCGCACTGCGCGCTCGCGTCCCAGCTTGCCCTCGGCCGCCAGCTGGAGAACGCCCTCGGCAAACTTCATGAGTTCTTCCGAGAGCGGCGCACCCGGCGCGAGAACGCCCACGCGCTCGGCCAGGGCCTGGAACGCGGCGCGTGGGGACTCGGGCGCGGCGGGCAGGGGAATGTTGGTGTCTTCGGGCATGGGCGGTCTCTCCTGGTGCCTCAGGTGCGCGCGTGATGCGCATGGTGCGCGTGGGGCCAGCGCAGATGGCCGGAACGCCGCGCGAGCAGCAGCCCGGCCGCGGCCAGGCCGACCATGGCAATGGCGGCCGTGTTGCCGGATGCCGCGCGGCCCATGTCGAGTGCGATCTCGCCGGTGCGCGGTCCGGCAAGCTGCAGCCGGCGCTTCGTCATCTGCGCGCCCAGTTCGCCGAGCCTGTCGGCCAGCAGCCTCTCGGCGGCCGGCAGGAGAATGGTTTCCTCGTCGGCCACGTGGTGCATCACGTCGCGCATCAGCGCCGACAGGGTGTCGTCGTAGTCGCGCGCCTCCGGCTCCATGGCGCGCAGCAGGCCAATCAGGCGGCGCATCTCGGAATGCTCCTCGAGCGCCTTGGTGATGCTTTCGTCGTCCTCGCAGACCTTGCGCATCTCGGGATAGAAGATTTCTTCCTCGAGCTGCGCATGGATCTCGAGCGCGGTGCAGATGGTGTTGACCAGCCCTTTCTTCACCCGTGGCGGCGCGCCGGCCTTGTACTGGTGGAAGGTGGAGAACACGTGCGTGTGGTCCAGGCGAATCATGTTGGTCGCCGTGGGAAAGAGCCGGGAGACGATGTTTGTCATGTGGAACTCCAGGATGGGACGCCCCCCGAAGCGCCTGCGGCGCCTCCCCCATTGGGGGCGCACCCGGTGGCCCGGCGAAGCCGGTTCCACGGGTGCGCTGGGCTGGGTTGTCGCGGGTTGTGTGCGGCCGGTCAGGCGGCTGCGGTGAGCTCTTCCATGAGCTCTTCCTTACGCGCGGCGAGCTGCTCGCGCATGGCCACCAGGTCGAGCCCCCTGGCGGCGCGCGCCTTGACGAAGATCTCGTTGCGCTCTTCCTTCACGTGGTGGTCGATGTATTCGCCCAGCACGATGACCTTGGCATCGAACTTGTCGTCCACCTCGGTGGCGGCTTCGATCTGCGCGATCAGTTCCTTGGCGCTGGTGTGCTCGACCTCGGCTTCGTCAAGAAGATCGGTTTCGCTGATTGCCTCGCGCAGGGCCGGATAAAAAATCTCTTCCTCGATCTGGGCATGAACCGTCAGTTCGGTGCAGATCTGGTTGGCGAGTTCGCGCTTCTTCTGCTGCACGTCGGCGGCGCGCGAATGGGTCAGTTCCTCGTACGCCTTGAACATCTTCTTGACGTTGCGGTGGTCGGTATCGAGAAGGCTGCATGCATCGGGTGCTGCGCGCTTGGTGGAGTTGGGCATCGTGGGCTCCGGTTGGGTTGATGGAAGCCGAACGATGAAAGGGCTGCCGGCGCCGCGGCGTAGGAAAGCTCCCTGAGTGCGCGTAGCAAGGTGCGCTACTCGTGCGCGCTGCGGCGCTGGGCCAGCAGGCATCCGGCCGCCAGCCCTACGGCGAACAATCCGTAGACGACACCCAGGGAGCGCTTCGAAAGGTGGTGCTCGAAGCCCGGCCTGAGCCGGTGCGGGGTGATCGTGTAGTCCACCGCGCAGGCCAGCGCGGTGGCGACGCCGGCGCTAGCGAGCGCAGCGGGAACCGACTGCGCGGGATGCCGGCTGGCATGCAGCCAACCATAAATCAGCGCCCAGAAGATGGCGCTCGCATGGTGCGTGGCATAGCCCAGCGCGGTGTGCTTCAGCGTGGGCCGGCGCACATCGAAGGCCTGGTCGCCCCAGAGCCAATGGCTGGTGGCGTTGGTCGGCGCCACCATGCTGCCGGCCTCGCGCCGGCCGCACAGCATCAGCGCGGCGGTGGAGGCAATGCTTGCCAGGGTTCCCGCGACGAGGCCGGTCCGCAGCGTCGAGCGTTGTCTTTCGGTCAGGGTTCGGGTGAGGATTTTCATAGGGGAGCCTGTCTGTCTATGCGGGACTCGCGGAGACCGGCCGCGTCATGGTGCCGGTCGCCCGGGCGCCGAGCGTCATTTCGGTCACCCAGGAAACCAGGAGTTGTCCATAGGCCTGGCGGTGCGCCTGCTTCGACAGCGCATGGTCGGCACCGGAGAGGACCCGGTAGGTCGCGGAGCGCACGCGCTTGAAGGCACCCAGGTAGTTCTCGATGACAGGGTGCGGCACGATCTGGTCGTGCTCCGACTCCACGATCAGCACGTCGCCCGTGAATGCCTCGCAGGCCGCGAGCGCCCGGTTGTCGCGCGGGCCCACCAGGGTGCGGCGGTAGGCCACGAGGTCGGGCCTGCTCAGCTGGCCCTTGGGCGCGAGCCACTCGCGGTCGCGGTAGAGCGCCGGCGCCCGCAGCGCGAGCCAGCGCACCGGCCGCATGGTGCTGACCAGTGCCGCCAGGTAGCCGCCGTAGCTGCTGCCGACGATGGCAATGGCCTGCGGGTCGACGGTCGGGTGGCTGATGAGCGTGTCGTAGGCCGCGAGCACGTCGCGCAGGTTGTCCTCGCGCGTGACCTCCTGGCGCAGCGAGGCATGGCGCGCATGGCCGCGCAGGTCGAAGGTGAGGCAGACGCAGCCGAGCGCGGCGATTTCGTGCGCGCGTGCGATGTACTGCTCCTGGCTGCCATCCCAGCCATGGACCAGGAGAACGCCGGGCACCATCGTGGAGGCGGCAACCAGGGTTCCGGCAATGTGTTGGCCGTCTACGGATATGTCTATGAAGTTATGTCGTGTCGCTGTCATATGGCTGGAACAATGCGTATTTGGCGAGCGGCCCGATCTGCGAGTCGACGCCGCGGTAGTGCACCGTCGCGCCGGCCGGGATCGCCGGCGCATCACCATACGCCTCGAAGCAGGAGATGCGCACGCGCTCGAGCGCCGGGTCGCGCCAGAAGCATTCGAGCGCGACCATCTCGGCCCCGGTGGCGCCGCCCACGCGCCACGACTGCTCGAGCACACCCGAGCGCCAGGCGCCGTCCGCGCCCATGCCCTGCGCCACGTCGTAATTCACGCGGGAGGCAAAGAAGCCCGGATAGCACTCGATCACCGCATGGTGGTAGCGCCGCGCCTGGTCGATGGCCAGGCAAAGCGCCGGCGGCGGGCTGGTCATGGCCAGCAGCGCATCGAAGTTGCCGCGCACGAGCGTCAGGTCGGAGCCGCCGTAGACGTTCTGGCCGGTGTTGTCGCACGTCATCCGCTGACGGCCGAAGTAGCTCACGATCATCTGGTCGACCAGCACCTGCCCGACGCTGTAGGTTTCCGGCTTGGCGAGGTTCTCTTCGAGCACCACGCCGTGCAGCGCGATCTCGCTCTCGTCCATGGCCGCGAGGCAGCTGTCCAGGGCATCGGCATCGGCGGCCATGGCCTGGCCCCGCCCGCCGGTGGCGCACACCGGCTTGATGCGCACCGCGCCGCGTTCCAGCAGGTGGCGCCCGGCCCATCGCGCGTCCTCGACCGAGAACGCGGAAAAGCCGCCGAGCACCGCATGCGACACGGCGGGGGCGAAGGCCGGCTCCCATCCCTCGGGGCAGACCGCCGCCCTGCCCACCAGCGGGTGCGTGATCGCCTTGGTGGCAACGAAGGGGTGCGGAACCACGCCGCCGAACAGGTCGTGCAGCGTCGAGATGCCGAGCGAGCGCGCGAGCTGCGTGCTGGCGATGGTGTCGCTCGGCACGAAGTACAGCGGCGTGCTCTCATGCGCGCGCGAGGCATCGTATTCGCCTGCGTAGCGGAACTGCTTCAGCGCTGCGAGCCGCTGCGCGAAATTGCTGCGCGTGGCCCGTTCGTGATCGCTGCCGTAGGCCTGCGGATCCGCGCTCCAGACCACGACGCTGCCGCCGGTGCTCTTGAGGACCGTGTCCACGAGGGCGACTCCCGAGCTGAAAAGTGTGTCCATGGCATGGGCCCGGGCTTAGCGGTGCTCCTCCAGGCGGATGCCGGAGGAAGCACCGGTGACAAAGGCAAGAGGCCGGGGGAAAGCGGATCTGTTCATCGGGAGAACTCCTTGTGAACGGTTGGCTGGGTGCATGGGGGCTATCCGTGCATCTCGATGAGGCCGGCTCCTACAGAAGGCCCTCCTGCACGGGCCTAGCTTTTGGCTTCTTTGCAGCAGGCTCGCAGCTCGCAGCAGGCGTCGTCCTCGCACTGATGGTCGGACAGGTTTCGGCCCGGCGGGGCGGGATAACGCGCGTCGTTGTGAAAGAGGCCTCCTACGCAGCAACCGCCAAACCGTCCCTTCTCCCGCGGGCGCATACTCCGTTGCACAACAACCGAGGACGAACATGCCCGCTCCTTCCAACCCGGAGTCCCGTGCGCTTGCCAAGCTTGCCTGGGAGGCCGCCTGGGAACGGCTGGGCAATGCGCTGCAGCCGCCGGCCGGCTATCCGCCCGCCACGCCGGAGCAGCTGGCCGAGTGCTTCGAGGTCGCGCAAGCACGGCTCGACGAGGTGCGCGCGGCGTTCGGCGTGCCGCAAGACCATTGAACGGCGGCCCCGGCCGACCCTGACCGCGCTGCGTGGCGGCGACTTTCGCGGCCACGCGCGGCTTTCCTACGGCTGCGGCGCTGGCCATTGGGAATGGTGGGCGCCATGGCGCCTCCCCGCTCCCAGCCCCCCGCCCTCGCACCGGCTCCCGCCGCGGGCCACATGGCCCTCTTGATCATCGACATGATCAGTTGCTGGGACTTTCCCGACGCCGAAAAGCTGTTGCCCGGCGCGCACGCCATTGCGCGGCGCATTGCGGCGCTGAAGGCGCGCTGCATGCGCGCCGGGGTGCCCGCCATCTACGTCAACGACAACCGCGGACGCTGGCGCTCGGACTTTCGCAAGCTGGTGGAGCTGTCGCTGGCCTCTGGGGGCGCCGGCGCCGAGATCACCTCGGCGCTGCTGCCCCAGGAGACCGACTACTTCGTGCTCAAGCCCAAGCAGTCCGCCTTCTTCGCGACGCCGCTCGAGCTGCTGCTCGCGTACCTGAAGGCCACGCGGCTGATCGTGACCGGCGTGGCGAGCGACCAGTGCATCTGGGCCACCGTGGCCGATGCGGGCATGCGCGACCTGCAGGCCATTGTTCCGCGCGATTGCGTCGCCTCGCAGACGAGCGCACGCAATGAGCGCTTCCTGCGCCAGGCGCAAGAGGCGCTGCGCGTCTCCACCACGCCCGGTCCGCGCATCCGCCTGGCCGCGAAGCGCTGATGCAGTTGGAGGACCACCGTGTATGCGCATATCCAGCTCGGCGTGCAGGACCTTCCCCGCATGACCGCCTTCTACGATGAGGTGCTGCGCCACTTCGGCATGGTGCGATTCACCGATCTTGCGCGTGTGGGCCCGGCGGGCGTGCTGTGGCGGCACCCGGGCGCGCGCTGGCCGCAGTTCGTGATCAATCATCCGTTCAACGGCGACCCGCCCAACACCGCCAACGGCTCGCAGGTGAGCTTTCTGGCCGCCTCGCGGCAGGCCGTCGACGCCGCATGGAAAAGCGCCCTGGCCCAGGGAGCCACGGACATCGGCCCGCCCGGCCTGCGGCCGCGCTACGCCGAAGACTTCTACGCCGCCTACTGCCTGGACCCCGAAGGGCACAAGCTGTGCTTCGTGCACACGCCGTAGGCGGACGAAGCCCGCGTCGGAGCTACGAGGCGCCCCCGCCGGCGGGCCCGCTTGCCGCGGACTGCCCCGAACGGTCGGGCTCGGCCGGCTGGGAAATGATGTTGAGCGTGTCGCCGGCCTTGCCGATGTCGCCCTTCGCGGCGGTGTCGCCCAACGACAGCATGCCCACCAGCCTGCGGCCGCGGTCCACCACCGGCATCCGCCGCACCTGGTAGCCGGCCATCTCGTCCATCACGGTTTCGACGTTGTCGTTCTCGCTGCACCACTTGACGTCCTTCGACATCACCTCGGACAGCGCGGTGTCCAGCGGGCGCGTCTGCGCGACCACGCGAAGCACGATGTCGCGGTCAGTCACCATGCCCAGAAGCCGCTGGCCGTCGCACACGGGAATGGCGCCGATGTCCAGCTCGTCCATGGCCTGGGCGGCCAGCGCCACCGTATCGGATGGCGACAGGGTTCGCACGCCGCGGGTCATCAGTTCGGATACGCGTGTCATTGGATGTTTTCCTTGGGGTAGGTCAGCCGCTGCGCCGCTCGGCATTGCGCTTGCGCGTGGCCGCAGCCTTCTTGGCCGATGCCGAGCGTTCGGCGGCCGTGCGGGATGCCGCCGCGGCGCCGCCCTTGTGGCCTCCGGTGCGCGAGGGCGCGTGGTTCTCTGCCTTGCCGCGGCCGCTGCCGCTCTTCTTGCCGCCACCGGTCTCGGCGTTGACGGTGGCCCAGGCGCGCCTTTCGGCTTCGCCCTTGCCCACGCCGCGATGCTCGTAGCCTTCCTCGATGTGCTCGGCCTTGCGTTTCTGCTTGTCCGTATAGGACGACTTGTCACCTCTTGGCATTGCTTTCTCCTGAAGTCCTGAAGCGTGAAGGAGCGTTTCATGCTGCGCGTTTCGTACCCTCCGTGGGTCGGAGGACACAGGCCTTGTGCGTGGGAGCAGTCTGGCGGCGCCGCGGCGCATCACCGCCCGACGAAGGGCCGTTGTGGGATTGCGCCGACGGTGCCTGAGGCCGATTGCACGACACCCGCAGGCGCGGCCCGCGCGGAACATCGCGGTGCAGGTGGCCGCCCTCGCCGCCGAAGGGCACACATGAACCTGTCCGACTTGTTCTCCCCCGACCAGCCGCTGCTGGAGATGGTGATCCGCGGCAGCGCGATCTACTGGTTCCTCCTGGTGATCTTCCGCTTCGTCCTGCGGCGCGACATCGGCTCGATGAGCATGGCCGACCTGCTGTTCATCGTGCTCGTGGCCGACGCCTCGAGCAGCGCGATGCAGGGCGAATACAAATCCATCACCAATGGCCTGGCCCTGCTGGGCACCCTCATCGCCTGGAACTACCTGCTCGACCTGCTGGGCTACCGCTACGAACTCGTCGCGCGGCTCCTAGAGCCGCCGCCCGAACCGCTGGTGCGGCACGGCAAGCTGGTCGCGCGAACGCTCAGGAAAGAGCGCATCACCGTCGATGAACTGATGGGAAAGCTGCGTGAAGAAGGCGTTGACGATCTCGGCCTGGTGCGCATCGCCCGGCTCGAGAGCGACGGCAAGATCAGCGTCATCCGCAACGAATGAAACACCACGGGCAACGCCCGGCAATGAACTGGAGCCTCGATGAAAAAGACAGTCAGCGATTTCGTGGTCCAGCGCCTGCACGACTGGGGCGTGCGGCGCGTCTACGGCTACCCCGGCGACGGCATCAACGGCCTCATGGGCGCACTCGACCGGGCGGATGGCGCCATCGAGTTCATACAAAGCCGCCATGAGGAGCTGGCCGCCTTCATGGCTTGCGCGCATGCCAAGTTCTCGGGCGAGGTGGGCGTCTGCCTGGCCACCTCGGGACCAGGCGCGATCCACCTGCTGAATGGCCTGTACGACGCAAAGCTCGACCGCCAGCCGGTGGTCGCCATCGTCGGCCAGCAGCAGCGCAGCGCGCTCGGCGGCGACTACCAGCAGGAGGTGGATCTGGTCTCGCTGTTCAAGGACGTGGCGCACGAGTTCGTGCAGATGGCCACCAGCGCCGAGCAGGTTCGCCACCTGATCGACCGCGCGATGCGCATCGCGCGCGACCGCCGCGCGGTCACCTGCGTGATCGTCCCCAACGACGTGCAGGAGCTGCCGGCGGTGCCGGTGCCGCCGCGCAAGCACGGCACCGTGCACAGCGGCATCGGCAGCACGGCCAGTGCCACGGTGCCGAATGCCGCGGCGCTGGGGCATGCGGCAGACATCATCAACGCCGGCAGCAAGGTGGCCATCCTGGCGGGCGCAGGCGCCCTGCATGCCACCGACGAGCTCATCCACACGGCCGAGCGGCTCGGCGCCGGCATTGCCAAGGCCCTGCTCGGCAAGGCGGCGGTGCCCGACGATCTTCCCTTCGTGACCGGCGCCATCGGCGTGCTCGGCACGCGGCCCAGCTCGCGCATGATGGAGGACTGCGACACCCTTCTGATGGTGGGCTCGTCGTTCCCGTACGCCGAATTCCTGCCGCCCGAGGGGCAGGCCCGCTGCGTCCAGATCGACACCGACCCCCGCGCCATCGGGCTGCGCTACCCCACCGAACTGGGCCTGGTCGGCGACAGCCGCGCCACGCTCGCCGCCCTGCTGCCGCTGCTCGACCACAAGGAACACGGCGCCTGGCGCCAAGGCATCGAGGCCGACGTGGCGCGCTGGTGGCGCGTGCTCGAGGCGCGCGCCCATGTGCAGGCCTCGCCGGTCAATCCGCAGCGCGTGTTCTGGGAGCTGTCGCCGCGCCTGCCCGAAGAAACGGTGCTCACATGCGACAGCGGCACCGCAGCCAACTGGTACGCGCGCGACGTCAAGCTGCGCCGCGGCATGAAGGCCAGCCTGTCCGGCGGCCTGGCCACCATGGGCCCGGCCCTTCCCTATGCGATTGCGGCCAAGCTGGTGCATCCCGACCGGCCCGTGGTCGCCATGCTGGGCGACGGCGCCATGCAGATGAACGGCCTCAATGCGCTCATCACGCTGGCGCGCATGTGGCGCGACTGGGCCGATCCGCGCCTGGTGGTCATGGTGCTCAACAACCGCGACCTCAACCTCGTGAGCTGGGAGCAGCGCGTGCTCGGCGGAGATCCCAAGTTCAATGCCTCGCAGGAACTGCCCGACTTTCCCTATGCACGCTTCGCGGAGATGCTTGGGCTTGCGGCCCTGCGCGTCGACACGCCCGAGGCCATCGGCCCGGCATGGGACGCCGCCTTTGCGGCCGACCGCCCGATGCTGCTGGAAATGGTCACCGATTCCGCCGTGCCGCCGCTGCCGCCCGATGTTTCGCTCGCCCAGGCCAAGTCCTATCTGTTGGCCCTGTGGCAGGGTGATCCCGAAGCGATGCGGACCATCAAGGCCACCATGCGGGAATACTGGGCCAGCGCGACAGCGTGATGAACCTTGTCGCTCCTGCTACTGCCCGGTCTTGATGCCCGCCCGGGCCTTCGATTCTTCCTCGCTCGCGCGCGACAGGCACGCGGCCTTGTCGCCGCCCTGCCGCTCGTTGCACTTCTCCCTGGCCACGTCGTAGTTAACCGCCACCCGCGTTTCGGCGAGCCTGCGGGCATTGGCGTCGCTGGGACTGCGCTGATGGTCGAGCTCGGCCAGTGCAATCTTCTGGCGGCCCTGCGCTTCCTTGACGCAGACCACCCGGGCGGGCTCGACCTGCTTTTCGCACTGTTCCAGCGCGCCCTTCAGGTTGGCGTCGATCCGTTCCCGCGCAGCGCCGTATTCGACGATGGCCGGGTCGATCTCGGCCGGATGCGGCGGCGGAGTCTGCGCACCCGCTGGAATGATCACAGCCGCCCACAGCAGCGCGGCGGCGAACAACGCGTGAGGCTTTTTTTGCATGGCGATCTCCTGTCAGTCGCTCTCCAGGCAGTGTGGACGCCGCACCGGCCGCGCCGGTAGGACGTGCGCCCAAGCCGGCCGGAGGCACCGCCGACGCCCCCGCCGTCGCATGCCCGGGCCCCGTGGGAAGCGTCAGCATGTGCTTACGGCCGCTTCGCAAGGCGTCCTACCGCTGCGCCGCCGCCGACTTCTATATTGACCCCAGACGCCGGATCCTCCTCTGCAAGAAAAACCACCGGTGTCAAGGAGTTCAACCATGAAGAAACTGTTATTGATGTGCGCCGCAGCCTCCTGCATGGCAGTGGTCCAGGTGCATGCGCAAGTGAACACGCCTCCCGCGGCGGCCACCGATCCGGCCGTGGCCGAATACAAGGCCGCGCGCGACAAGATCTCGGCCGACTACAAGGCCGACAAGGCGGCTTGCGATGCCATGAAGGACAACGCCAAGGATGTCTGCATGGAAGAAGCCAAGGGCAAGGAAAAGATTGCCAAGGCCGAACTCGAGCAGAAGCAGAAGCCCAGCGACGGCAATGCCCGCAAGGTCGCAGAGGCCAAGGTGGAAGTTGCCTACAGCGTTGCCAAGGAAAAGTGCGACGACCAGAAGGGCGATGCCAAGAACGCTTGCGTGAAGGAAGCCAAGGCCGAAGAGGCCAAGGGCAAGGCCGATATCAAGGCGATGAAGAAGTAATGGCGGACACCCCCGGCACCAGGCCCCAGGAAACGGTGAAGTCCTTGCAGACGCTCGCTATTTCCGAAGCCCTGCGCGCCCAGCTGTCGGCCGACAACCTCCTGGCCATCAATTCGCATGGCCAGGAGGTTCTTCATGGCCTCGACTTCACCGAGTCGCAGCTTCTCGTGGACTGCAGCGAGCAGCCTCCCACGGACGCCTCCACGCAGGAGCAGTGCGCCAGGCTCGTCATCAAGCACGAGCGCGCCCGGTTGCGCATCGCCACGGTCGATGACGAAAGCAACGCGGCCAAATTCTAGAAATGTTCAGCGCAGCGCCGCCAAGTAGGCGGCGATGTCGCGCGCGTCCTGCTCGGACACGCCCATCTCCGGCATGGCCGTGAGCGGATCGACCTCGTGCGTATGGCGCAGCCAGCGCACCATGTTGTCGGGCGTGTTGGCGAGCTTTCCCGCGATCAACGAACGGCCCCCCATGCCCGTGAGCGGAGGCCCCACGTTCGGCGACGAGCCCGTGATGCCCGGAATCGTGTGGCAGGCGCTGCATGCGTACTGGTGCAGCGCGCGCGCGCCGCGCTTCGCATCGGCCACGCGCAGCGGTGCCGCGTCGGCGGCCGGCCCGCATGCCGGCCGCGTTGGCGCGCCCTGCGCACCGGTGGGCTCCACGCGCGTCGCTTCGGCATACTGCTGCGGCGTGAGGTCGGGCAGGCGCGCCATGAACGCCACCACCGACCACAGGTCTTCCTCGGACAACCTGAACTCCCAGGCCGGCATGCCGCTCATGCGGATGCCGTGCTTGGTCAGCCAGTAGAGTTCGCGCGGCTTCCAGTGGTGCCGCGCATCCACCAGCGGCCCGGGCAGCGGCTGCATGCTCTTTCCGATATCGCCCTGCGCGACACCCGGTGCGCCATGGCATTGCACGCACTTGTCGCGAAAGCAGGCCGCGCCGCGCATCACCAGCCGCTCATCGTCGAGCCGCGGCGGCTCGATGTTGCGGGCACGCATCTTCACCGATTGGTGCATGGCGGTTTCCAGCAGCGAATAGACCGGCTGGAAATGCTGCTGCGTGGCCGCCACGTCGTAGAGGCCGCCATACACCACCAGCGCGCCCGCCGCCACGCCCGCAAGGCCCAGCGCGGCGACAGTGAGTAGAACGGTCTTGGGTGCACCCATCGGCGGCATTCAATTGGCGGCATTGTCCGACGCGCACCGGCGCCGCCGTGTCGGCGCAAGCCGCATTCCAATCCGCAGAATCGCGGTATGGTGGCCGCCCCGTCATGCCGTGCTGTGTGCCCGTTCGCCCTGCTGGTGCTGGCGATGCTCTCGGGCGGATGCACACCCGGGGAGGACAGCCTCACCTTCGGCCAGGCGCCGTCCGCGCAGCGCGAACGCGGAAGGCTGCTGCTGGCCCAGTACCAATGCGGAAGCTGCCACACCATCCCCGATGTGCAGGCGGCGCGCGGCCGCACGGGCCCCACGCTCGCCGCCTTCGGCCGCCGCAGCTACATCGCCGGCCAGGTGCCGAACGGCCCCGACGCCTTGGTGCGCTGGATCGTCGCGCCGGCCGCCGTGGTGCCGGGCACCCTCATGCCGGCGATGGGCGTCTCGCCCGACGATGCACGCGACATGGCGGCCTACCTGCTCGCGCTCGAACAATGAACACCGCGAGCGAGGGCCTGCCCCAATCCGCCCTGCGGGCCGCCGGCCCCATTGCGCAAACGCTGCTCGAAGTGAGCGGCGTGCTGGCGGTGGGCGGCGCATTGATCTTCGCCGGCGTCATGCTGCTGCTCGTGCTCGCCGTTCGCCGCCGGGGCGGCGGCAAGGTGAGCACGCGCTGGTGGGTGCTCGGCGGCGGCCTTGCCTTTCCGACGGTGGTGCTCTCGGCGCTCTTCGCCTATAGCGAATTCCACCGGCCGCCATGGCGGCCCATTCCACCGCCCGGTGCGCTGATCGTCGGCGTCACGGGCCACATGTGGTGGTGGGAGGTGCGCTATCGCGACCCCGCCAGCGGCGCCGAGGTGGTCACGGCGAACGAGATCCGCATTCCGGTCGGCCGGCCGGTCTTTTTCGGCCTTGGCAGCGCCGACGTGATCCACAGCTTCTGGGTGCCCTCGCTCGGCGGCAAGATGGACATGCTGCCCGGCCGCGTGCAGCACCTGCAGCTGCAGGCCGACCGGCCCGGCGTCTGGCGCGGGCAGTGCGCCGAATACTGCGGCGAACAGCATGCGCGCATGGCGCTGCACGTGGTGGCCGAGGAGCCCGCGACCTTCGATGCATGGCTTGCGGCGCAGGCAAGGCCGGCGACCACACCATCGCCCGAGGTCGAGCGAGGCCGCGAGGCCTTCCTCGCGCACCGCTGCAACGCCTGCCACACCGTGCGCGACGTGAGCGAGGAAAGCCGCCTCGGCCCCGACCTCACCCACGTGGGCAGCCGGCTGCACCTGGGCGCCGGCACCGTGGCGAACGATCCCGCGCAGCTCGCCGCATGGGTGGCCCACACGCAGCAGCTGAAGCCGGGCGCGCGCATGCCCTCCTCCGGCGATCGCATCGGCGAGGCCGACCTGCAAACCATCGCGGCCTGGCTCGCGCAACTGAAATGACGCAGGCTCTCAAAGAAGATACTTCGAATCTGCCGCCGCGCCCCGCAGGCGAGCGCGAGGCGCTCGAGCGTGCGTGGCGCCCGCCCGCCGGCTGGCGGCAGCTCTCGGCGGTGAACAACACGCGCATCGGCGTGTTCTACATTGCCACCGCCATGCTCTTCTTCGTGCTGGCCGGCATCCTGGCGCTCATGATGCGCACGCAGCTCGCGGTGCCCGACAACCACCTGATCGATGCCGGCACCTACAACCAGCTCTTCACGATGCACGGCACCGTGATGATGTTCCTGTTCGCGGTGCCGATCGTCGAGGCCGTGGCCATCTACCTGCTGCCGGGCATGCTGGGCGCGCGCGACCTGCCCTTTCCGCTGCTCTCGGCCTATGCGTTCTGGGCCTATGCCATCGGCGGCATCGCCTTCTTCTGCACGCTGTTCTTCGGCGTATCGCCCGATGGCGGCTGGTTCATGTATCCGCCGCTCACCGGCAAGGAATTCTCGCCCGGGCGCGGTGCCGACTGGTGGCTGCTGGGCATCGGGTTCATCGAGATCTCGGCCATTGCGGGCGCCGTCGAGCTGATCGTGGGCGTGCTGTTCACGCGCGCGCCCGGCATGACACTGATGCGCATGCCGATCTTCGCCTGGGCCATGCTGGTGACCGCGCTGATGATCGTCATCGCGTTTCCCGCCGTGATCGCGGCCACCATGCTGCTGGAGCTGGAGCGCGCGTTCGACTGGCCTTTCTTCATTCCCGCGCGCGGCGGCGATCCGCTGCTGTGGCAGCACCTGTTCTGGTTCTTCGGGCACCCGGAGGTCTACATCATCTTCCTGCCCGCGGCCGGCATGGTGTCGATGATGGTGGCCACGCTCGCGGGCACGCCGCTGGTGGGCCACCGCGCGGTGGTGCTGGCGCTCATCGGCGTGGGCGCGGTGAGCTTCGCGCTGTGGGCGCACCACATGTTCACCGCGGGCCTGGGCAACCTCTCGCTGCTGGTGGTGTCGGCGGCGAGCTTCATCGTGGCCATACCGAGCGGCGTGCAGGTGTTCGCATGGATCGCCACCTTCTGGCGCGGGCGCGTCGCGCTCAATGCGCCCACGCTGTTCCTGCTGGGCTTTCATTTCATCTTCGTGCTGGGCGGCCTCACCGGCGTGATGGTGGCGGTGCTGCCCTTCGACTGGCAGGCGCACGACAGCTACTTCATCGTCGCGCACCTGCACTACGTGCTCATCGGCGGCATGGTGTTTCCGGTGTTCGCGGGCTTCTACTACTGGGCACCGGTCTTCAACGGCCACCGGCTTTCCGAGCGCTGGGGCCGCTGGGTGTTCGGGCTCATGTTCGGCGGCTTCAACCTGGCGTTCTTCCCGATGCACATCGCGGGCATGCTCGGCATGCCGCGGCGCGTGTACACCTATGCCGGCGACCTGGGCTGGAACGCGCTCAACATGCTGTCCACCCTCGGCGCCTACACGCTGGCGGCCGGCATGCTGCTCTTCATGGTGGACGCGGCGCGCACGCTGCGCCGGCCCCAGCAGGACCACGCCAATCCCTGGCGCGCGGGCACGCTCGAATGGCTGCCGCCGCGCGAATACGGCGTGCGCAGCATTCCGCAGGTGGATTCGCGCTATCCGCTGTGGCGGCAGCCCGCGCTGCCGCAGGAGGTGGAGGCCGGACGCCACTGGCTGCCTGGCACCGTCTTCGGCGGCCGCGAAACGCTGGTGACCAGCCTGCGCGACGCGCGGCCGATGCACCTGCTGCGCCTGCCGACCGACAGCTGGTGGCCGCTGGGAGCAGCAGCGGGCACGGCGGGCTTCTTCCTGCTTCTCACGGTGTCGCAGACGCTGCCCGCGTTTGCCTGCGGCGTGCTCGCGGTCGCATGCATCCTGCGCTGGCTGTGGGACTCCGACCGTCCGCCGCCGGTGGCCACGGTCGACGTCGGCCATGGCGTGCACCTGCCGGTCGGTGCGCATGGGCGGGCATCGCACACGTGGTGGGCCATGATCGTGCTGATTGCTGTCGACATGACGATCTTCGTGTCGCTGCTGTACACCCATGTGCACCTGTCGATGGCCAGCGACGTGTGTCCGCCGCCCGGCGCCGCGCTGCCGGCCATGCGCTGGCCGCTGGGCGCGGCGCTGCTGCTCGCGGCCGGCTCGGGCGCCATGGCGCTGGCCACGCGCAGCTTGCACACGTCCAATGCGCGCGGCCAGCGCTGGCTGCGCATACTTGCAGCGCTGGCCATGGCCTGCGCCGCCGGCGCGGCCGCGCTCGACATCGGCGGCCACCAGTTCGCCGGGCTCGACCCGCGCGCGCAAGGTTGGAGCGCCTCCGTCGGCATGCTGCTGGGCTACCAGGCCTTCCACATCGCCGTGCTGATGCTGATGGGCGGCTATGTGCTCGTGCGTTCGTGGTCGGGCCGGCTGCAGCCCGCGGCCCGCGCGACCATCGACAACACCGCGCTGATGTGGCATTGCGTGACGGCGCAGGGAATCATCGGGGCGCTTGCGGTGCAAGCCGTGCCACGGCTGCTGGGCTGAGCCATCGCTTCAACAGAAGCCGCGCCATTGCAACCGTTCCAGCAGCAGGCTCGCGCCCCACCCGGCCGCATAGAGCCCGAGCCCGAAGATCCCGTGCGTGACCAGGCTGTGAAAGCGCGCGGCGCCAGGGCGCGGCGTGCGGCTGGCCGCGATGCCGGCACCCATGCCCGGCTGCATCAGGAAGAACGGCGCCACCACGCTGCCGATGCCGACGGCGAGCGCCGGGCCGATCGCCGGCCGGCAAACCCAGCCAAGGCCCCAGAACGCGAGCAGCACGGCCGCGAAGGCGATGCCCGTCAGGTAGTGGGCCGCCCAGCCGATCAGCCGCTCGCGTGCCACGGGCGGCGATGCGCTGATAGGGTCGTGCCAGAAGCGCCCACGCGCCAGGTGAACGAACCAGCGGCCCACCAGCGCGTAGTCGAGCGAGGGTACGCCGAGCAGCCGTTTTCGAATGACGGCCCAGAGGTCCATCGCCACCGTGGCGCCAGTCCCGACCACGACGGCGCACACCAGATAGCCAAGGGCTTCAGGCATGGTCGGCCTCCTTGTCCATGGCCGATGCGGAAGGCGCCCGCGCGCCGATCATCCAGCAGGCGGCGGTGAAGCGAACTTCGCTGCCGTGCACATAGGGCTCGAATGCCGCGCGCATGGCCTCGGTGACCCGCGTGTGCGTTCGCTCGTCCGCATCCTGGAGAACCAGGCCCACCGGCCCGAGTCGCGTGAGATAGCCATGCAGCGCGTTCTCGGGCAATGTGCATTCGACATCGATCGGCCGGATGTCGACGCCGGCCCAGCCGCTCTCCGCCAGGGTGGACGCCACCCGATCGCGGTCCGCGAAGGAGAACTGTCCCGGCGCACCCGGCTTGCGCGCCGGCAGGTTCGCAAGCAGCGGCGCGGCGGCGCGCTCGGCCGTCGTCATGAACGGGTTTTCTGCGGCGCTGCGCCATGCGATGGCCCGGAGCGCGGAGCCATCCTTCGCAGCATGCCGCAGGTTGGCAAAGGCCTGCACCGGGCTGTCGAAGAACATCACGCCAAAGCGCGAAACGATCAGGTCGAAGCTTGCCGGCTCGAAGGCGTGCCTCTGCACGTCGCCGCAGATGAAGCTTGCCGCCGCGCCTGCCCGTTCGGCGCGCACCCGGGCGGCGGCAATCATCGGCTCGGAAATGTCGGCGCCGACGCATTGCCCCGCCGCGCCAAGCACCTGTGCAATGGCCAGCGTGGTGGCGCCCGTGCCGCAGCCGACGTCGAGCACCCGGCGCGCGGAGGCGGCGCGCGCCTCGTCCACGAGCAGGTTTTCGAACGGCGCGAACAACCGGTCGAGCGACTCCTGTTCGTCGACCCAGGCGCGGCCGCCGCGGCCGTTCCAGAGGGCGGCTTGTTCGTTGTGTTGCTGCTCTGTGATGTCCATGATGGTTTGTCCTTGGCTTGCCTGAAGAGGCGAAAGCTAGACTGTGCAACTTCAAGTCGACTTGAGGTCAAGAGGTGGCAACACAACATCTGGACATCGCCCAAGTGGCACAGCAATCCGGCGTCCCCGCATCGACGCTGCGGTTCTACGAGGAAAAGGGGCTGATCGCCTCGACCGGCCGGCGCGGCCTGCGCCGCCTGTTCGACGCCGGCGTGCTCGAGCGCCTGGCGCTCATCGCCGTGGGACGCGCCGCGGGCTTCTCGCTCGACGAGATCGCGCGCATGTTCGCGCCCGAGGGCGGGCCGCGCATCGACCGGCAGATGCTCGCGGCCAAGGCCGAAGAGCTCGACCGCACCATCCGCAAACTGAGCGCCATGCGCGACGGCCTGCGGCACGCGGTCGCCTGCCCCGCGCCCAGTCACATGGAGTGCCCGACCTTCAGGCGCATCGTGCGGGCTGCAGCGTCCGGGGCCATCGGCGCACGCGAAAAGAAGGCGCCGAAGCTGCCGAACTAGGCGCTGCCTCGTGCTGCACCCGGGTGCCAGACAGCCTCCTACAACACGACGGTCTCTTGGCCGATGCGGCGGGAGTTTTCTAGATCGAAAGTTGCAATCCTGGGCATTGCAATCTATGCCGTCATTCCCCAGAAATGCCGGCCGGAGACTTTTCCATGGTGAGCGCCAATCCAGTTATTTCGTCAGAGCGTGTCGAGGGGACATCCGTCTACAACACGTCGGGAGACAAGCTCGGCAGCATCGATGAACTCATGATCGACAAGATCTCGGGCCAGGTCCGCTATGCGGTGTTGGAGTTCGGCGGCTTCCTGGGCATGGGCACGGACCGCTATCCGCTTCCCTGGTCCATGCTGAAGTACGACACCTCGCAGGACGGCTACGTGGTGCCGTTGACCAAGGCGCAGATCGAAGGTGCGCCGAAGTATGCGAGCGACCGCGTGCCCGAGTACGACGATGCGTACAGCGGGACGGTGGACAAGTATTACGGGCTTTGAAAGCACACGGCCGCAGCCGCCCGGATATGGCGGCTGGGGCCATCGCCACCGGACGCCGCTGTAGGACTTGCAGGTCAGAACAATGGTGTGGCCGCCGGTGGTCTCTGGGAGGCTCTTTGTCGTGGCAGCAGCAGTGAGGGCATTTGTCTCCCCGGAAAAGGTGCGTACCGCTCATGCGCGCGTGCGGCGCAACTTCTACAGTGACTTCACGGCGAAACGCTTTGTTCCAAGACAGGAAAACAAGCGGCGCCGGTTGTCCACCTCACTGGAGAACGCACATGGAACGCAGCCAGCTACCCGGAAATTGCTTCTTGGTGCTTGTGTACTTGCTCGCACTGCTCGCTTTGTGGCTCAGCAACTGAACGTGAAGCCGCCGACCCGCGCTGAAAGAACGAACTACCGCTGCGAAGGAGGCTATGCACCCGCCGCCTTTTCACGGACTTGCCATCGCACTTGCCATTTTGAAGTTCAAGCGAGCCTTGCGCCCCAACTGATCTCGACGCCCGCGGACTGGAAAGTAAGCCGCAGCTGCCTCCAGGAAGCGCTTCTGGTCGAACAGCGCGTTTCCCACGACGTCATCAGCATTCCATCCCTTCAAACTTAGCTGTTCATGTGGTGGCGGCGGGGATGGCTTGACGACCTCACAACCTCCGACTCCTGGAGTCTCGTCACAGATTCCGTTGATGATGTCCCATATCAACAATCCACCGACACCTCGTGCACCACGCGCGCCTTTCAACCCCGCTCCGCGCTGCTTCTTCGATTTTGTACCGTGCTCCTCCCCCTCCGGGTGACCGACGTTGCGCTCAGGCTCTGGCTCGCAAAGGCCCAGGTCCAGGCGGTGGGCTGGCCCAGCGGGTTCCAGGCGATGCCGGTGACCAGCGGGGTGCCGTTTGCGGCGCGGCAATCAGGATGAGAAGACCGCGTCAATCAAGATGAGAAGGATGGCGTGGGCGGGAGGTCGGCGGGCGTAGCCCGACGAGTTCGCGCCCACGCCGGCGACAGGTTCCCTGCGGGGCACCCTGTCGAATAGATGCCTGCACTGCCTGTCGATGGTCGGAGGATTACTCGGCTCGACGACGTACTTTGTCTGAGTGCGACTGGGGCTGCTAGCCGGCTCGGCGGACACGCTTGACCACCCGCGCGGGCAGCGTTTCCACAAGTTGCGAGACCGAGACCTCCAGGCCGCCGGCCAGCCTCCAAATGTTGAAGAGCGACAAGTTGCGCTCGCCGCGTTCAACAGAACCAACGTAGTTGGGGTGCAAGCCGGCCAACTCCGCAAGTTGCTCGATCGTGATGAGGCGGTCGTGCCGTAAGGCGCGCAGATGCTCGCCAAATGCTTGTTGCAGACGCTCCAGCTCTTTGCCGGACGCGGAGTCCAGTGGCTGGGGCTTGTTTGCAACTACTCGGGGCATGCGCCCAAGTTTTCAATCTCCAACACTAAGAGTACACAAACTATCAGTTTGGTTATGAGGCGGATTCTGGCAAACTACCGAAAACAAAACGCAAAGTGTGTTTTGTTTCTATCAAATTTCCTTCTTCGTCAGCTCAACTATCTGGAGCGGAGTGAGATTCAAATGACGCGCCGACAAGTCGCTTCGCCTCTGCCAATGGTCCGGCCCCTGCGGTTGCCGGTCTCGGTTACGCGAGCCCGACCGCGGCAACCCGCACCTGTCGTGCGCAGCCTGTCCGCGGCCCGCATCGGCGCGCAGGTGAGGGCGCTGCGCATGGCGGCCGAGGTGTCTGGCGGCGAACTGGCCAAGACCTCGGGGATCTCTGCCTCGATGCTTTCTCGCATCGAGCGCGGTTTGGTCTCGCCGTCGGTGGAGACCTTGGAGCGCCTCGCGCAGGGCCTGCATGTACCAACCTCGCGCTTCTTCAGTGATCAGGCGCGGCGCACTGACTTTTGCCATGTGCGTGCAGGACATGGTGTCTTGGTCGATCGCATCGGCGCGGTGGCGGACTACCGCTACGAGCTGTTGGGCCATCTGCTGTCGGGCAATCTGTTCGTGGAGCCCTACCTGGTCACATTGCTGCCCGGTGCCGATCCCTATGTGGCCTTTCAGCATCCGGGCCTCAAGTTCCTGTACTTTCTGTCCGGGGAGGTCACCTACCGCTATGGCGCGAAGTCGGTTGCGGTGGGGACAGGTGACTCGCTGCTGTTCGATGCGTCCGCACTGCATGGGATCGAGGTCATTCAGACCCAGCCGGTCTCTTATCTGTCAGTGGTGTTCACGCTGCGAGAATAGGCTGTTCTTGGCGGCATTGCCGCGCAGCGGGGCGACGCGGATGCCCATTCGAGGGTCCCCCCCGAATCGCTGCGTGCCGAATTCACCTCTCTGTCCGGCTCTATTTCTCGGGGTTCGGCATGCCCAACACCGAGAAAATCTCGAACGTTAGCAACACCGGAGGTCTTCTGCTTGATGGAGCCGTGAGGAAATTTATGCGGCGGCCGGGTGGGCTCGTTCTGCATGCGGGATGGATGTCTTGAACGGCCGATCACCCCAGGTGAGACGCACCGCGACGCGGCTCGCTCCGTGCAGGTTGTTTCAGGTTAGTCGAAAGACTTCAGTCAGACAACGACAGTTCAAAGTCGCGCGTCCTCCAAGGCCAAAACGAATGCCAACTACGCCTATCCGGTCGGCCGCACTTCACGACTCTGCAAACGATTCGACGAATCAAGCTCTCAGTTTTTGAACGCCGCCCAGGGCATGCGGCAGAACGCTTCTTCGAGCGATACGGTGCGATTCTCGGCAAACAGCGATTCCCCGGTAAGCACGTTCACCAATCCCGCGCCTTCGACGCCATCTGGCAGCACCACCCTCGTCCCCCGCCAAGCATCCGCATCGGGAAGCTCCGGCACACCATCGGCACCAGCGCGCGCAATCCCCGCAAACAACCGCCCCGCTATCACCACCAGCATTCCCCCCTCGTGCCTACGCACAAAGGCCACCACATGCCGCGCCAGCGGCCCTTCGACCGCGAGCCCTTCATAGCTGCCTTCGCGGAACAGTTCCGCATGCTCGCGCCGCATCGACAGCAGCCGCCAGATGAACCAGAGCTTTGCGCGGCCATCGTGCGGCGACTCCGACAGCGACTGCGCACGCGCAGCAAGATCGTGCTCACCAGCCATCGCCCGGAGTTCATCGAGCCGCCGGCTGCGCTGTTCATAGTCCACCGGCCGCCGGTTGTCGGGGTCGACGAGGCTCAGATCGATCAGCTCGCTTCCTTGATAAAGATCGGGCACCCCCGGCGAGCCGTACTTCAGCAGCGTGAGCGTGAGCCCGTTCCACGCACCGAACCACGACAGGCGATCGGCGAGGCGCTGGATGTCCGAAAGGCAGCCGTCCTTCGACGGGTCCGAGAGGATCCGCTGCACCAGGGCTTCGAGCGCCGCCTCGTACTGGTTGTCGGGCAGGGTCCAGCGCGTGTGGAGCTTGGCTTCGCGCGCGGCCTTCTGCATGTACTGCCACACGCGCGTGGCATAGGCCGGCACCTCGGCGGCATCGAGCCCGCCGAAGGGCAAGGTGCCGAGCAGGGTCTGGTAGAGCAGGTACTCGTCGGCGCGCGAAGGCGCCGCCTCCGCCGGCTCGCCGCCGCGGCAGAGCGCGTGCCAGCGCGCGAGCGCATCGCGCCACTCGCCAGGCATTTCGGAGAGCACATCGATGCGGTTACGCACCTCTTCCGACCGCTTGTTGTCGTGCGTGGAGGTCGCGAGCATGGTGTGCGGCCAGTGCCGTGCGCGGTCGGCGCTGAGCGCGTGGAACTCGGGCACGTCGATGCCGAACCGGTCGGGCTCGCCGCCCACTTCGTTGAGCGAACTGAGCGGAAAGTAGCGGTAGAACGAGGTGTCCTCCACGCCCTTGGCCGCGACCGGCGCGCTGAACTGCTGGAAGCGCATCGCGAACCGGCGCACGCGCTCGGCCAGCGCCGGCGGCGCATGCGCGGCCCCGACCTCGCCGCGCAGCGAGCGGCGCACGAAGGCGAAGACGGAACGGTCGGCATCGACACTCTGGCGCTCGGCGGCCTCGGTGGCGGCGTCGATGAAATGCGCGTCCTGCGCGGAAGGCGCATCGACGATGTAGGTGCGGTAGACCGGCATGCAGGCCGCCACTTCCGCGAGCGCGCGGCGCAGCGCGTTGAGCGTGTAGTCGCGCGTGCCGCGGTCGGCCCGCGCGATCCTGAGCAGTTCGGAGGAGAGCACGTTGAGCTCCGACGACAGCGCGCTGCGCATGACCTCGCGCTTGCCAGACCTTGCCACCGAGTCGAAGTCCTGCGTTTCGCCCGTGAAGCCATGCCAGGCTTGCCGCAAGGCGTCGGCCGCGGCGGTGTCCACGAGCACGCCGTTGGCCACGTTGGCAAAGCGGTAGCCGGTGGTGCCGTGCACATGCCACTTGACCGGCACCTCTTCTTCCGAGGCCGCGATCTTCTCGGCCACCACGTACAGCGGGCGCGGCGGCCGGCCGTCGGGGCCGGCGGCCGGCAGCACGATGCCCGCGCGGCGCGCATAGCCTTCCTGCAGCTGCCGGAAGTAGCGTGCGGGGTCGTACAGGCCATCGGGATGGTCAATGCGCAAACCATCCACCGTGCCGGCGGCGGCAAGGTCGAGCGCGAAGGACTGGGTGGCCTCGAACACCTCGTCGCGTTCCATGCGCACGGCCGCCAGGTCGTTGATGTCGAAGAAGCGCCGGTAGTTGATTTCGTCCGCCGCCACGCGCCAGTAGGCGAGCCGGAAGGCCTGCATGTCGATGAGCCGGTGCAGCTGGTCGCGCGCCTCTTCCGAAGCCAGGTTGAACTCCGCCACCGCCGCCAGCACGGCGCGCGCGAGCGACGGATGCGCCTCGGCCAGATGCGCGAGGCGGGCCTTGAACAGCTCCTTGTCGCGCACGCGCTCGGTGCACTCCGAAGGCGTCTGCGCGCGGCGGCCCGGCAGGTGGCCGAAGGCGGTCGAGAGGCTGGCGAGCTGCGCCGCGAGCGCGGGGTCCTTCAGGTGCGGCAATGCGCATGCAAGAACCACGGGATAGCTCTCGGGCGCGAGCGGAAACCGGTGGTCGAAATAGCGCAGCGCGAAGCTGCCCTGCGCAGCTTCGAAGTGCAGCACCAGCTCCCCGCTCGCGAGCACCTCGCCATAGTGCCCGCCGAGCACCGGCAGCAGCACCTTGCCGGCCAGCTCCTTGTTGAGCGGCTGCCAGTCGATGTCGAAGTGATGCGCAAAAAGCGAGGCCGGTCCGTTCTCCAGCACGTCCATCCACCACGCGTTGTCGGCACCGAGCACGCCCATGTGGTTGGGCACCATGTCGAGCAGTTGCCCCAGGCCGTGCGCCTGCAGCGCCGCGACGAAGCGCGCGAAGCCTTCGGCGCCGCCGAGCTCGGGATTGACCTCGGCATGGGCGACCACGTCGTAGCCGTGCGTGCTGCCCGCGCGGGCACGCTGGATGGGCGAGCAATACACATGGCTCACGCCGAGCTGCGCAAGGTAGGGCAGCACGCGGATGGCGTCGTCGAAGCCGAAGCCCTGGTGGAACTGCAGCCGGTAGGTGGCCCGCGGCACGCGCGCCTGCAGCAGCGTTGAGGATGGCGCCGCTTCCGCGCCCAGGCTGCGGCGCGGGCGCGCCGCGCGCAGGTGTTCGGTGAGCCCCTGCATCGCAACGCCCGCCGCCAGCTCCTGCACGGTCGGCGCCAGCTTGCGCCGCCAGTTGGGATGCGTGTCGGTGGTGCCGGGCATGTTGGCCTGCTCCACTTCGCCCGCCACGTCCTCGAGCTGGAACACCATCAGCGCCGACGGGGCCGCGGCAAGGAACGCGTGGACCGCCTGCACGATGCGCGGCGAAGGCGCTGCGAGCGACAGAGCCTGTGCCGCCTCGTCCGGCGACAGCAGCCCCGCCTCGCGCACGGCCAGCATCAGCCGGACGCGTTCCTGCGCACGGTCCAGCAGCTGCGCGTCGAACAGCCGCGGATCGGGAAAGAGCCCGAGCGCCAGCCGCAGCCGCAGGTCGTGCCCAGACCACCAGCCCGCGAGCGTGGCGAGATCGTGCGTGCTGATGGCCACCAGCGCGGCCGCGGGGTAGGCCGCAGGCGGCGTGAAACCGCCGCCCTGCTGCTTCTCGAAATAGAGCAGCCGGTAGGAGAGCACATCGGCACGCGCGAGCGCTTCGCGCATGGCGTCTTCCACCGTGCCCAGGTCCTCGCCCACGACCATGCAGCGATGCCGATGGCTCTCGACCGCCACAATGGCCAGCATCTCTTCGACCGGGTAGCGCACGTACGCGCCGTCGTGCGGCGAGCGGCCCGGCGGAATCCAGAACAGGCGCATCAGCCCCATCACATGGTCGATGCGCAGCGCGCCCGCGTGTCGCATGTTGGCGCGCAGCATCTGCACGAAGGGCTGGTAGTGGTGCGTGCGCAGGTGGTCGGGCCGCAGCGGCGGCAGGCCCCAGTTCTGCCCGGCCGGATTGAACTCGTCGGGCGGTGCGCCAATGCTCGCGCCGGCCGCGAAGCAATGCCGCGCCGCCCAGGCATCGGAGCCGCCGCGGTCCACCGAAACGGCCAAGTCCAGATAGAGGCCGATGCCCATGCCCAGCGCCGTGCAGCGTTCACCCGCGCGCGCGAGCTGGCACTCGGCCACCCATTGCAGGTACTGGTGGTATTGCAGCCGCTCGGCATGCTGGGCCGCGAAGGCCTGAACCTCGGGCGAATCCGCCTCCCGGTAGGCCTCGGGCCAGGCAAGCCAGCCCCAGCACTGCGGATCAGCGGCGGCGAAGTGGGCCTGCAGCGTCTCGAACAAGGCGTGCTGGCGCAGCGGTTCGCCATGCGCCGAGACAAAAGCCAGGAAGGCCTCGCCTCTTGCGTCGGGTGCGCCGGCCGGCGAAAGATGCCGCGCGCGGAAGTGCTCGAACAGCAGCTCCAGCACCTCGAACTTGGCAGCGGCCACGCCGGCATGGTCGACCAGCGGCGCCGCCCGCAGTGCCGCGAGCCGGCCCTGGAATTCGGGCGATTCCACGCGCCGGCGCGCGGCCTCGCAGGCGGCGAAATCGTCGACCGCCTCGACGTCGATGTACAGCACGTTGATCCATTGCCGCGACGACGGGCTGTAGGGGCTGGCGCGCGGCGGATCGGTCGGGAACAGCGCATGCAGCGGGTTCAGGCCGATCAGGTCGGCGCCCTGCCCGGCCATGCGGTCGACCAGCGTTTCCAGGTCGCCGAAATCGCCGATGCCCCAGTTGCGCGCCGACCGCAGCGAATACAGCTGCAGCGCCGGCCCCCAGACACGGCCGCCGTCCTGCACGGCGGGTGGCCGGTAGCAGCGGCCGGGCGAAGCGACGAGCATCGTTTCGCCGGCCAGTCCGTCAACCTGCAGCCAGTGGTAGCCGGGCGCGAGCGTCTCTGCCAGCTGCAGCGTGCAGCTGCCATGCGGCCAGGGCTGCGCATCGGCTTCGCCCTGGCGTACAAGCCCCTGCTCGTCGCGCAGCCGCCAGCGCAGGCTGCCTGAGCGCTGCGGCAGCTGCAGCGACCAGTGCGGCGCGTGCGCCTGCACCACCTGTATCGGCGGCATGGCGGGCGCGGAGGAAGCGTCGGGCTCTTCGCCAGTTGCGGCCCCCGCCTGCACGCCGAACTCGGCCAGGAGCGCGGCCAGGTTCTCGGGCGACGCGTGGCGCAGCGTTCCGAAGGCGTCGTGGTAGGCCGCGGAGATGCCGTAGCGTCGGCACAGGCGCTCCAGCGCATCGTTGCTCCAATGACCCGGATCAGCCACCGGCCATGTCCTCCAGCGTGGCATGCACGGCGCCGCGCTCGAGTTGCAGGCCGGCCGCATCGGCCACGGCGCCCCTGCTGTAGAGCACCGTGCCCGCAGGCGCGGCGGTGTCCACGGCAGGCTGCACGCCAAGGTTCGCGAGCAGATGAAGGCGCTTGCCCGACAGCGCCCACTGAACGCGGATCAGCCCCTCTTCGCAGCCATGGCTTCCCGCGCCGCGCACACCGGCCAGCTGCGGCACCAGCAGCCGATGGCGCGCGTCGAGCAATTGCTGCACCTCGCACAGGCGCGCGAAATGCGGCCGCGTGCCACGCTCGCGCCAGCGCAGCTTCGAGGCCTGGAAGGTTTCGGCCGCGTTGGGATCGGGAATGCGCGCACGCGCCGCTTCGTCGGCAAAGGCCGCGAAGCGGCCGAACTCCGCGCGGCGCCCTTCGGACACGGCCGAGGCCAGCTCGGGGCCAAAATCGCAGAAGTACAGGAACGGCGACGAGGCCGCGAATTCGTCGCCCATGAAGAACATGGGCACGTGCGGCGACAGCAGCACGCAGGCCAGCGCGGCACGCACCAGCACCGGATCGCCGAGCGCATGGATGCGCTCGCCGAACGCACGGTTGCCGACCTGGTCGTGCGTCTGCAGGTAGGACACGAAGGCGGTCGATGGCAGCTGCGTGCTGGATTCGCCGCGCGGCTCTCCGCCGCGGAAGGCCGAGGGCTGCCCCTGGTAGATGAAGCCTTCGGCCAGCGCGCGCGCAAAGCGGGCCGCGGCGTCGTCGGCATAGTCTGCGTAGTAGCCGTCGCGCTCGCCGGTGGCCAGCACGTGCGCCGCGTGGTGGAGATCGTCGTTCCACTGCGCAGTGCCCGCGACCGGCAAACCGCTGCCGTCGCGCACCAGCAGCGAGGCCTGGTTGGCGTCGTTCTCCAGCACCAGGTGCACCTGCCGCTCGCGTGCCGGCCCGGCGTTCAGCGCCTCGCGGATCTCCTGCACGATGTGCCTGGGCGATGCATCGCGAATGGCATGGATCGCATCCATGCGCAGGCCGTCGAAGTGGAACTCCTCCACCCAGTACAGCGCGTTGTGGATGAAGAAGTCGCGCACGGTGCGCGAGTTCGGTCCGTCGAAGTTGATGGCCGCGCCCCATGGCGTGTGCTCGGCCGCATCGAAAAACTCGGGGCAGCATGCATGCAGGTAGTTGCCCTCCGGCCCGAAGTGGTTGTAGACCACGTCGAGCAGCACCATCAGCCCCAGTGCATGCGCGGTGTCGACCAGTGCCTTGAGGTCGTCCGGCGATCCATAGCTGGCGTCAGGCGCGAACTGCAGCACCCCGTCGTAGCCCCAGTTGCGCGCACCGGGAAAATCCGCGAGCGGCATGAGCTCGACCGCGGTGATGCCGAGTTCCGCCAGCTCGCCGAGCCGCTCGCGCGCGGCCCGGAACGTGCCTTCCGCGGTAAAGGTGCCGACGTGCAGTTCGTAGACCACGGCCTCGTGCCAGGGGCGGCCGCGCCAAACCACGTCGGTCCATTCGTAGCGGGCCGGATCGACGATCTGGCTCGGGCCGTGGACGTCCTGCGGATTGAAGCGCGAGGCCGGGTCGGGCATGGTGATGCCGTCGGCCAGCCGGTAGGCATAGCTGTCGCCAGCGCGCGCATCGGCGAGCGTGAGGCGGTGCCAGCCCTCCGCATCGCGCGCCATAGCGTGCAAGGCCTCCTTCCCACCGGCCGGCGTGTGCACCAGCGTGACGCCGTGCATAGCCGGCGCCCACAGCGCAAAGTCCACGCCGCCGCCGTGCACCGTGGCGCCGAACGGCATGCGGTGGAAGCTCTGCTTCATGGCCGCACATCCGGCCGGCTCAGCACCACCAGCGAGCGGCACTGCAGCGGATAGGCGGGCTGCGACCAGGCAGGCGCGAGCGCGGCCACGTCCTCGGTGGCGGGCGGCGGGGTGCCGCTGGCGGTGTCGAGCAGCAGGCGCCACGCGCCGTAGGGTGCGGGCGGCAGGGTGAATGAAATCTCGTCGTGGTGCGCGTTGAACAGCACCAGAAAATCATCGTCGTGCAGCGCCTCGCCGCGCGGCCCGCGGTCGGCGACGCCGCCGCCGGACATGTACATCGCAAGGCAGCGCGCGTTGGCGTCGCTCCAGTCCTCGGGGCGCATCTCGGCGCCGTCGGGCCGGAGCCAGACCACGTCGGTCACGCTCTCGGCCTCCGAGGGCTTGCCGGCAAAGAAGCTGCTGCGCCGGAACGAGGGGTGGGCGCGCCGCAGGGCAATGGTGCGCTCCACGAAGGTGACCAGCGCCTGCCGCTCGGGCGTGGGCGTCCAGTCGATCCAGCTGATGTCGTTGTCCTGGCAGTAGGCGTTGTTGTTGCCGTTCTGCGTGTGGCCGCGCTCGTCGCCGGCCAGGAGCATGGGCACGCCCTGCGACAGCAGCAGCGTGGCCAGCAGGTTGCGCTTCTGGCGCTCGCGCAGCGCGGCGATCTCGGGGTCCTCCGTCGGCCCTTCGGCGCCGCAGTTCCAGGAGATGTTGTGGTTGCTGCCGTCGCGGTTGTCCTCGCCGTTGGCCTCGTTGTGCTTGTCGTTGTAGGAGACCAGGTCGTCGAGCGTGAAGCCGTCGTGCGCGGTGATGAAGTTGATGCTCGCGTTGGGCCGCTTGCCCGACCAGCCGTAGAGGTCTTCCGAGCCGGTGAGCCGCTTGCCGACCTCGCCGATCACGCCCGAGTCGCCTTTCCAGAAGCCGCGCATGCCGTCGCGGTAGCGGTCGTTCCACTCGGCCCAGCCGAGCGGGAAGTTGCCCACCTGGTAGCCGCCGTGGCCCAGGTCCCAGGGCTCGGCGATGAGCTTGACGCGGTTGAGCGTCGGGTCCTGGCGGATGGCGTCGAAGAAGCCGCCCAGGTTCTCGACCTTGCCGGCCTCGCGCGCCAGCGCCGAGGCCAGGTCGAAGCGGAAGCCGTCGACATGCATTTCCTCGGCCCAGTAGCGCAGTGAATCCATCACCAGCTGCAGCGCGTGCGGATGCTCCAGGTTGACGGTGTTGCCGCAGCCGGTGAAGTCGTCGTAGTAGCGCCGGTGCTCGGCATTGACGATGTAGTAGGAGGCGTTGTCCACGCCGCGCATCGAGAGCGTCGGCCCGAGCTGGTTGCCTTCGCAGGTGTGGTTGTAGACCACGTCCAGGATCACCTCGATGCCCGCCGAGTGCAGCGTCTTCACCATGGTCTTGAATTCCTTCACCTTGCCCGAGGCGCTGTAGCGCGTCTCGGGGGCGAAGTAGGCCAGCGAGTTGTAGCCCCAGTAGTTCTGCAGGCCCTTCTCCGCCAGGTGCCGGTCGTTGAGAAAGCTGTGCACGGGCAGCAGTTCGATGGTCGTCACGCCCAGGCGCTTGAGGTAGTCGACCACGGGCGCGCAGCACAGGCCGCCGTAGGTGCCGCGCAGCTCGGGCGGCACGTCGGGGTGGCGCATGGTGAAGCCGCGCACGTGCAGTTCGTAGATCACCATGTCCTGCCACGGCACCGAGGGCCGGCGGTCGTCGCCCCAGGTGAAGGCCGGCTCCAGCACGCGGCCCTTGGGCACGAGCGGCGCGCTGTCACGGCGGTCGAACGAGAGGTCTTCGCGCTTGCTGCCCACCGTGTAGCCGTAGAGCGCGTCGCCCCAGCGCAGCTCGCCCACCAGGTCTTTAGCGTAGGGGTCGACCAAGAGCTTGTGCGGGTTGAAGCGATGGCCCTCTTCGGGCTTGTAGGGGCCGTGCACGCGGTAGCCGTAGGCCTGCCCCGGCCGGGCCTCGGGCAGGTAGCAGTGCCACACGCCGTCGGTGCGCTCCCGGATCGGGATGCGCTGGATTTCATGGCGGCCCTTGTCGTCGAAGAGGCACAGGTCCACGCCGTGCGCGTGCTGGGAAAAAAGCGCGAAGTTCACGCCCTCCCCGTCCCAGTTGGCGCCCCGCGGATAGGGGCGGCCCGGCCAGACGGCCGTGATCGAATTGCGTTGGCTGCTGCGTGTCATCAAATTGGATGTGGGAGAAAGAAATTTCAGCGCGGCGGGCGCTCGCCGGGCGGGTTCGGGTTGGGCTTGGCCGTGCCGACGTTGTCGTCCTTCGGCAGGCGCGGCCACCAACGTTCGATCTGCTCGGCCGCCCAGTCCTTGCCGGCCAGGCCGAAGGCCAGCGCCAGCGCGAACACCACGCCCGCCAGGATCACCAGGAAGCTTTCGCGCACGATGTCGCCGCCCACCTTGACCTGGTCCAGCGCAATCAGGATGACGAAGGCCATGACCGCATAGCGCGCGATCTGCCCGAGCAGCATGGCATCGCGCAGCTGCGCGCCCCGGAAGTAGCTCGACACCGCCTCTCCCACGAAGCGGGCAAAGTAGGAACCGAAGGCCAGCACCAGCAGGGCCACGAAAAGATTAGGCACGAACCACACCACGCGCCCGAGCAGGTCGGCGATGTAGCTCAGGCCCATGCCGTTGAAGGCCAGCAGCAGCGCCGCAAAGATCACCAGCCAATAGGCCAGCACGCCGAACAGGCTGCTGGTGTCGCCCGGCCATCCGCCCTGGCGCAGGAAGTTGTCCAGCCCCGCGCGCTCGGTCAGCACATTGAAGTTGATGGCGCGCAGCGCCTTGGTGACAGCGAAGCGCACCGTCTTGGCGATGAGCCAGCCGGCGAGCACCACCACCAACGCAATCGCCAGGCGGGGCACGAAGGCCCCGACCTGGTAGAGCATTGCGTTCAGCGGCTCCAGGTGAATGCCAAATCGGTCCATGTGTCTCTCCGGTGCGTGGTTGTGGTGGCGGACGAAAGCGGCGAATGCGGTGCGAGCCTCAACCGGGCCGTTCCACCTGCAGGAGCGCGAGCACGCCGTTCAGCGGCACCTGCGCCCAGTCGATGCGGTTGTTGAGCTCGTAGCGCAGCTCGTACAGCGCCTTCTCGGTCTCGAACAGCGCGAGCAGGTCGGCGTCGATGCGGGTGATGTCTTCTCCCGCGCCGGCCTCCATGTAGCCGTCCAGGAAGGCCTGGCGTGCCGACTGCTCCCAGGCCGCGGCGGGCGGCCCCAGGTAGGCGGCCTCCTCCACGCTCTGCGCGACGCGGCGCAATGCGGACCAGCGCGCGTAGTTGAACGAACGCAGCATGCCCGCCACGTCGCGCAGCGGCGAGCCCTTGGCGCGGCGCTCGTCGAAGCTGCGCGCCGGCTCGCCTTCGAAGTCGATGATCACGAAGTCGTTGTCCCGCAGCAGCACCTGCCCCAGGTGGAAGTCGCCGTGGTAGCGGCTCTTGATGCCGCCTTGCGCCTGCGGCCTGCGCGCCGCGATGGAGCCCTGCAGCGCGTCCTCCATGGCGAGCAGGGCCTGGGCGTCGGGCTGCGCCGGCGTTGGCAGCTGGGCCAGCCTTTCGCGCAACAGCGCCAGCGTGGCGGTGGCGTCGGCGCGGGCCTGTGCCGAATAGCGGGCGATGTCGCTGTCCAGCAGCGGCTCTGGGTCGAAGGCCGCCGCGCCGGTGCGCAGCGCGAGCGCCTGGTGCAGCTCGGCGGTGCGCCGGCCCAGCGTGGCCATGAGCGCGAGAAAGCCGCCGTGCACGGCCAGCGGATCCGGCAGCGCGCCGTTGGTGGTGGCGAAGTCGCGCAGAAAGCGCTCCAGGTAGCCCAGCGTGTGGTCCCAGCCGTCGCCCTGGTTCGACACATAGGACTGCACCATGGCCAGCGTCATGATGCGCCCGTCGTTGCCGGTGTATTCGAGCGCGCCCAGCACCGGAACGCAGTGCGGATATTTGGCAACCTCGGTCAGGAAGCGGCCCATCTCCAGCTCGGGGTTCAGGCCCTCGCGCAGGTGGCGGTAGCCCTTGAGGAACAGGGTTTCGTCGAGCGTGACCACGGTGTTGCTGCTCACGCCGCTGGGCCGGCCGATCGGCAGGCTGGCGATGTCGGCCTCCACCTCGGCAAAGGCGGCCGTCGCGCGGAACCTGAGCCGCCCCTGCGCGGTTTCCAGTTCCATGCCGCTGCGGATGGCCAGCACCAATTCGCGGCAAAAGGCTTCGTCATAGAACGCATCGCCCATCAGCCCCACCTGCGCCTGCTGCCGCACCTTGGCGAGCGCGGCCTGCGCAACGCCGGCCATGCGCTCTTCGTCGCGCTCCTCCCAGGCCAGTGCCAGCGGCATGAAGTAGGTGGCGCCGCCGGGCGGCCCGTCGAGTTCGAGCAGCGGCAGCATCCAGCTGAGCGGCCCCACCTCCCACACGGCGTGGTCGGCCAGGCGCGCGCGCTCGATGGCGGTGCCCTTCGATGCATACCAGCGCTGGATCTCGATGTGGCGCGGCAGCGTCTCCAGCTCGAACTGGTTGCGCATGCGCTCCGACATGCCGATGCGCCACGGCATCACGCGCTCGCGGAAGAAGCTGGTCCAGCCGTCGAACAGCACCAGCGTGGGCCACTCCTGCAGCGCCACGCCCTCCTGGTGCCAGCTGGGCATCTCGGCATCGGAGGTGAGCCGGAACCAGTAGAAGCCGTACGAGGCCAGCGTGAGCAGGTAGGGCAGCTCGCCGATGGGCGGAAACGGCGCGCGGCCCAGCATCTCGATGGGCACGCGGCCCTTGAAGGCCGAGAGGTCCAGCTCCACCGGCTGCGCGGCGCGCGAGAGATTGAACACCGTGAGGATGATGTCCTGGTCGTACTCGCTCAGGTAGGCCAGGATCTTGCGGTTGCCCGGCTTCAGGAAGCGCCGCTTGCCGCGTCCGAAGGCATGGCTGGTCTTGCGCACGGCCAGCATGCGCTTGGTCCAGTTGAGCAGCGAGCTGCTGTCGCGCGCCTGCGCCTCCACGTTGAGCGCCTCGTAGCCGAACATCGGGTCCATGATGGGCTGCAGGTACAGCCGCTGCGGGTCGGCGCGCGAGAAGCCGGCGTTGCGGTCGGGGCTCCACTGCATGGGCGTGCGCACGCCGTTGCGGTCGCCCACGAACACGTTGTCCCCCATGCCGATCTCGTCGCCGTAGTAGATGATGGGCGAGCCCGGCATCGACAGCAGCATGCCGTTCATGAGCTTGACGCGGTCGATGTCGTTCTCCATCAGCGGCGCCAGGCGCCGGCGGATGCCCAGGTTGATGCGCGCGCGCAGGTCGGCCGCGTACATGGTGTACATGTAGTCGCGCTCCTTGCTGGTGACCATCTCGAGCGTGAGCTCGTCGTGGTTGCGCAGGAAGATGGCCCACTGGCAGCCCTCGGGAATGTCGGGCGTCTGCTGCATGATCTCGACGATGGGATGCCGGTCTTCCTGCGCGATGGCCATGTACATGCGCGGCATCAGCGGAAAGTGGTACGCCATGTGGCACTCGTCGCCATCGCCGAAATACTCGCGCACGTCTTCCGGCCACATGTTGGCCTCGGCCAGCAGGAAGCGGTTCTTGTACTGCGCGTCGATGGCGGCGCGCACCTTCTTGATCACCGCGTGGGTCTCGGGCAGGTTCTCGTTGCTGGTGCCGTCGCGCTCCACCAGGTAGGGAATGGCGTCGAGACGGAAGCCGTCCACGCCCATGTCGAGCCAGAAGCGCATCACCTTGAAGATGGCTTCGAGCACGGCGGGGTTGTCGAAGTTGAGGTCCGGCTGGTGGCTGAAGAAGCGGTGCCAGTAGTAGGCCTTGGCCACCGGGTCCCAGGCCCAGTTGGAGGTCTCGGTGTCGGTGAAGATGATGCGCGTGCCCTGGTAGATCTGGTCGGTGTCGCTCCACACGTAGAAGTCGCGCTCGGGCGAACCGGCCGGCGCGCGCCGCGCGGCCTGGAACCAGGGGTGGTCGCTCGAGGTGTGGTTGATGACCAGCTCGGTGATCACCCGCAGCCCGCGCTCGTGCGCGGCGTCGAGCATCTCGCGGAAGTCGTCCAGCGTGCCGTACTGCGGGTTCACGTCCTCGTAGGCCGAGATGTCGTAGCCGTCGTCGCGCAGCGGCGATGGATAGAAGGGCATCAGCCAGATCGTGTTGACGCCCAGCTCCTTCACGTAGTCGAGCTTGGCCGTCACGCCCTTGAAGTCGCCGATGCCGTCGTTGTTGGAGTCGAAGAACGCCTTGACGTTGAGCTGGTAGATCACCGCATCGCGGTACCACAGCGGGTCGTCGCTGATGTCGATCTCTACCGTTTCGAGCGCGATGTGGGAGACAGGGGCGTTCATCGTTGCGGCCTCACAGGAAGTAGTCGAAGTCGCGCTCGTCGCCGTGGCGCCGCCGTACGACGAAGATGTGCGCGGGCACGCTGTGCGGATCGAGCTTGACGTAGTGCCAGCCGCCCTGCCAGATGAAGCGCTGCCCGCTCAGCAGGTCGTGCATCTGGAACGCGCGCGAACGGTCGACGTTCACGCTCTCGGGGTCGAGCTCGAGCCAGCCCGACTGCACGTTGTGCGGATCCAGGTTGACCACGGTCACGACCACGTTGTCGCCGCTCTCCGACACCTTGGCATAGGCCAGCAGCTGGTCGTTGGCGATGCGCAGGAAGCGCAGGCCGCGGTCCCGGTGCAGCGCCGGGTTCTCGCGGCGGATGTGGTTCACGCGGGTGATGAACGGCGCCAGGCTGGCCGGGTCGTCGTGGTTCCAATGGCGCAGCTGGTATTTTTCGGAGTCGAGGTATTCCTCGCTGCCGGGCGAGCGCGGCCGGTGTTCGCGCAGCTCGTAGGCCGGCCCGTAGATGCCGTAGTTGGCCGCGAGCGTGGCGGCAAGCACCAGCCGCGCCATGTAGACCGAGGCTTCGCCGCCCTGCAGCTGCTCGTGCAGGATGTCGGGCGTGTTGGGCCACACGTTGGGCCTGAAGTAGTCCACGCCCGGCGGCGTGGAAAGCTCGGTGAAGTATTCAACCAGCTCCTGCTTGGTGTTGCGCCAGGTGAAGTAGGTGTAGGACTGCGAGAAGCCCAGCTTCGCGAGCCGGTGCATCACCTTGGGCCGCGTGAAGGCCTCGGCAAGGAAGATCACTTCCGGGTGCTCGCGCCGGATCTCGCCGATCACCCATTCCCAGAACGCGAAAGCCTTGGTGTGCGGGTTGTCGACGCGGAAGATGCGCACGCCCTCGCCTATCCAGTGATCGATCACGCTGCGCAGCTCGGCCCACAGGCCGCGCCAGTCCTCGCTCTCGAAGTTGAAGGGATAGATGTCCTGGTACTTCTTGGGCGGGTTCTCCGCGTACTGCACGCTGCCGTCGGGACGCCAGCGGAACCAGTCGGGGTGCGCCTTCACGTAGGGGTGGTCGGGCGCGCACTGGAAGGCGATGTCCAGCGCAATCTCCAGGCCGTGCGAGGCGGCCTCTGCGCAGAGGTGGCGAAAGTCTTCCGCCGTACCCAGCGCCGGAAGAATGGCCTTGTGGCCGCCCTCGGCCGCGCCAATGGCCCAAGGACTGCCGACGTCGTCGGGCCCGCTGGCCAGTGCGTTGTTGGGGCCCTTGCGCTGCACCCGGCCGATCGGGTGGATCGGCGGAAAGTACAGCACGTCGAAGCCCATGGCCGCAATGGCGGGCAGCCGCGCCTCCACGTCCTTGAAGGTGCCGTGCACGCCGGGCGTGGCGGCGGCCGAACGCGGGAACAGCTCGTACCAGGTGCTGAAGCGCGCACGCTCGCGCTCGGTCTCCAGCGGCAACTCGATCGAAAAACGCACCTCGTGCCGGCGGTCGGGGTGGCGGCGCGCCAGCATGGCCAGCTCTTCGTCCAGCGCCAGCGCCTTGAGCGCCGACACATCCGCCCCGGGGTCGGCCGCCACGGCATCGAGCTCGGTGGCCCAGTTGGCCAGCGCCTGCCGGTCCGCGCCCTCGGCCCGCTCGGCCGCCGCGGCCACCTCCAGCGCGCCCACCTGCGATGCGATGCGCACGTCGTCGGGGTCCACGCGGCGCGTCATTTCATGGCGCCATGATTCGAAGGGATCGACCCAGGCCACCACCGTGTAGAGATAGCGCCCGAGCGCGGGCGGCGCAAACGACGCTTCCCACACGTCGTTGACGAGCGGCTTCATCGGCACTTCGCGGAACTCGGCCTTGCCTTGCGGACGCCAGCACAGCTGCACGCGCAGCACGTCGTGGCCGTCGGTGAAGCAGTGCGCCTTCACCTGCACCCTTTCGCCGACGATGCATTTCACGGCGAAGCGGCCGTTGTCCACCGACGGCAGCACGGCGTCGACGACCGCGCGCCGGTTGCCGTCACGCACGTCGGGCGCCACGGAAGCCGCGGGCGCCTGCGAGTTTGCGAACAGTTTCATCATGATGGCCGGTGCTCGAGAATCAGCGTGGACAGCGGCGGCAGGGTCATGCACACCGAGTGCATGCGGCCGTGCGAACGCACGGGTGCGGCCTCGACGCCGCCAAGGTTGCCCCACCCCGAACCGCCGAACTCGACGGCATCGGTGTTGATGAGCTCGCTCCAGAAGCCGGGCAGCGGCACGCCCAGGAGGTAGTTGGTGCGCGGCACCGGCGTCATGTTGCTGACGACCAGCAGCGGTGGATGGCCGTCGCGCGGCTTGCGCAGGAAGGCGAACACGCTGGCATCGGTGTCGTCGGCCGCCACCCATTCGAAACCTGATGCGGAGAAATCCTGCTGGTAGAGCGCGGGCGCACCGCGGTACACGCGGTTGAGCTGCGCAACCAGCCGCTGCAGGCCGCCGTGCCCTTCGAGCTCGCAGACCCACCATTCGAGTTCGCCGTCGTGCGTCCACTCGCGCCGCTGCCCGAACTCGCCTCCCATGAAGAGCAGCTTCTTGCCGGGATGCGCCCACATGAAGCCGAACAGCGCGCGCAGGTTGGCGAACTGCTGCCATTGGTCGCCGGGCATCTTGCCGAGCAGCGAGCCCTTGCCGTGCACCACCTCGTCGTGCGACAGCGGCAGCAAGAAGTTCTCGTGGAACGCATAGACCAGCGAGAACGTCATCTTGTGGTGGTGGTACTTGCGGTGAATGGGCTCCTGCTTCATGTAGGCGAGCACGTCGTGCATCCAGCCCATGTTCCATTTCTCGCCGAAGCCCAGGCCGTCCATGTCGGTGGGCCGCGAGACGCGCGGCCATGCGGTGGATTCCTCGGCCACGGTGATGGTGTCGGGGTATTCGCGGTAGACGGCGCGGTTCAGCGTGCGCAGGAAGTCGATGGCCTCCAGGTTCTCGCGGCCGCCGTGGCGGTTGGGAATCCACTCCCCGTGCTGCCGCGCGTAGTCCAGGTAGAGCATGGATGCGACCGCATCGACGCGCAGTCCGTCGAGATGGTATTTGTCGAGCCAGAACAGCCCCGAGGACACCAGGAAGCTGCGCACCTCCGCACGGCCGTAGTTGAAGATGCTGGAGTTCCACTCCGGGTGGAAGCCCTGGCGCGGATCGGCATGCTCGTAGAGGTGCGTGCCGTCGAAGAACGCGAGGCCGTGCTCGTCGGTCGGAAAGTGCGAAGGCACCCAGTCCAGCAGCACGCCGATGCCGTTCTGGTGCAGGTGATCGACCAGGTACATGAAGTCCTGCGGGGATCCGAAGCGCGCCGTGGGCGCGAAGTAGCCGGTGGTCTGGTAGCCCCAGGAGCCGTAGAAGGGGTGCTCCGTCACGGGCATGAGCTCCACGTGCGTGAAGCCCATCTCCTTCACGTAGGCCGCGAGTTCATGCGCGATTTCGCGGTAGCCCATGAACCGGCCTTCGTGGCGGCGCCACGAACCCAGGTGCACCTCGTAGACCGACATCGGCGCATCGAGCGCATTGCGCGCAGCCCGCGTGGCCATCCATTCGGCGTCGTTCCATTCATAGGAAAGTTCGCAGATGCGCGAGGCCGTGGCGGGCGGCAGCTCGGCGCAGAACGCGAAGGGATCGGCCTTGTCGACCGTGTAGCCGCCGAAGCGCGAGCGGATGCGGTACTTGTAGGCCTGCCCCGGCGCAGCATGGGGCGCGCGGCCCAGCCAGATGCCCGTGCCGTCCGCGGATGGCGCCAGGGGATCGGCATCGCCGGACCAGTGGTTCCAGTCGCCGACCACCGTCACCGATTCCGCGTTGGGCGCCCACACCGCAAAGCGCGCGCCGCCCTCTTTCAGCAGGTGGCAACCCATGAGGTCGTACAGGCGGGAATGCGTTCCTTCGCGGAACAGGTAGGCGTCTTGCGCCTCAGGCTCTGAAAGCAGTTGGGTCACTGGCACCGGTGTTCCTTGCTTGCATGAAGGCCAGCGACCGGGTGTCCAACGGAACACGCTTTCGGCGTCTACAAGGCCTGAGCACACAATTTGCAAAGAATCCGGGCGCAGCGGGTAAGGCTGAGACCTCCTTGCCGTGTCGGAGAGTTGCCCATCACGCGATCGGGGACGAAAACCTGCCGCGTACCGGGCGCGGCGTTTTCAGGCAGCCAGCGGCGCGGCCTGCGGTGCGGTTTGCGAGCCCCCGGACCGGGGAGAAAGGCGCCGCGAAAAATCGTCCACGGTCAGCACGATCGGCTGGTTCGGATTGGTACGGTAGCGCTCGAGCGCCGCCGCGCCAATGACATCGAAGTGCGCCTTGCAGGTTTCCAGCAGGCGGTCGCCCAGGTCCCTGGTACCGAACACGTCGTGCAGGGTCTCCTCCGAAATCTGCCCGATGATCCGCGCGCCATCGTGGCCGTCCGGGTAGATCGCAAAGCGGACGGCCGCCGTGTCAAAGCAGTAGATGCCTTCGAAGTCCATGTCTGTCTCCTGATGAATTCTTTCGCTTGCATGAGCGAATCGGATTCAGCGCGGAACCACGCGTCCGGCAGGATGGATTTGCGCGCATGTTCAGGAAGGATGCGACCTACAAGCCCTGCGAGGGGCGCGAATCGCGGCTTCGCGCTGGTAAGACTTGCTGCAATGCATGTCCGAAGCGCTTTGCGCCGAGCCAGTTCCTCGGGCCTCGGGAGCCACGATCGGCCTGCGGCATCTCGCCCGGATAGCGGATCCGCGCGAGCTCCTCGCGTCCTTTCTCGGTGATGGCCAGCACCTGCGCCGCGGGCTCGCTGCCTGCGAGCTTCAGGGGGTCGGCTGGCGCCGGAATCAATGCAATCACGAGCCCCGCCTGGCGCAGGATCCTGACCTCGTCGATCTCCTTGGACGTGCGGAAAGACACGGGCAGGCGGGTTGCGGCAATCTGCTTGAGCAGGTCCATCGGCATGGCAAATCTCCTTCAGGTTTGGAATGACGACTGACGATTTCGACGAGGATCGATTTAGGTCCGCGCGGCGCACGTTCAAGAGGCCCGAAAGCGAGTTTTTTCAATCGCAGCGCCGGCTCCCATAGCACCCGAGCGAGCGATCTTCCCCTGCGGACATCCCCTCTTGAAAACCCGCCGCCAGCGCCTATTTCGCTGATCGGAAGCGCTGGAGACATACGCCTCCGGCGCACCGTTCAACCTGTTGTTCTTGGAATGGAGGTTTTCGCCATGTACCGATCCCTGTTTCCGCGCGACATGTTTGCAGAGATGGATCGCCTGCAGCGCGAGATGCAGCAGGCCTTCGATCTGTCTCCGACCATCCGGGGCTTCGGCCGTAACGGCTTTCCGGCCCTGAACATCGGCGGCACGCCGCAGACCGTGGAGATCTACGCGTTCGCGCCCGGTGTCGACCCGTCCAGCCTCGAGGTGAACCTGGAGCGCGGCCTGCTCACCATTGCCGGCCAGCGCGCCAACAACCTGCCCGAGTCCGACACCAAGGCAGCCGTGCACATCAACGAGCGCTTCGAGGGCTCGTTCCGACGCGTGCTCACCCTGCCCGACGATGCCGACCCCGACGCCGTGACCGCCAGGTACCGCGATGGCGTGCTGCACATCAGCGTGCAGCGCCGCGCCTCTTCGCAGCCGCGGCGCATCACCGTTCAGTGACGATGAAGCAACGATGAAAGGAGAGACGATCATGGACAACAACACCACCAGCACTTCGCCTCGCGTGGCCGGATCGAAGGAGCTCGCGCGCAAGGACGACAGCTCGCGCTATAGCGACGCGGCGCTCACTCCGCCGGTCGACGTGGTCGAGGACAGCGGCGGCATCACACTCTTTGCCGACCTTCCGGGCGTCTCGCGCGACAAGCTCAGCCTGCAGGTCGCGTCCGACACGCTGACCATCGAGGCCGAGTCAGGGCTCTCGGTGCCCGAGGGGCTCAAATCGAGCCACACGGAGGTGGGCCTGGGCCGGTTCCGCCGCGTCTTCACGCTCAGCAAGGAGCTCGACACCAACGCCATCTCGGCCGAGCTTTCGCAGGGCGTGCTGAAGCTGCGCATTCCCAAGGCCGAACACGCCCAGCCGCGGCGAATCGAGATCCAGGCCGCCTGAGCGAGGGGCGCAGCATGCCCTGCGACCGAGGCGATGGAAAGAAGATGAGCGGCACCGAGTGCCTGGCGCGGCTGCGCGCCGACGCCGCGGCCCTGAGCCCGCGCGCCGCGCACATCGCGCTGGCGCTCCTGCCCGCCGTCGATCACCTGCCGGACGCATGGAAGGCGGGCCTGCGCAAGACGCTGACCCACCGGGCCGGCGCGGCCGCGCCGCTCTCCCCCATCGAGTTCGACGCGATCCGCGTGACCGCGGCCAGCCTTCCGCATGCGTACCCCGAATGGGTGGTTACCGACCCCGAGCATCCGAAGGCGCGGGCGCTGATCGTGAATGCGTGGCGGGAGGCGGAGCGACACGGGCGGGGTGGGCTGAGGGCCGGCTAAGTGGCGGCATCGAGGGATCTCACGCAGGGGCGTTTCCGTACTTTGCGCCCCATCACAGGATGTCGCTAGGTAGGCCCTGCGTTCTCCCCGGATTCCCTCCACGCCGCCCAGCATTGTTGGCTGCAGCATGGCCACCAACCGAGCGGACCGCACTCCGCGGCCTCGCCGCAACCCGTTCGGCACCAGACGGTGTGCCTCCGCGACGCCAGCCCGCCGGCTTAATGCGGCCTGCGCCCCAACTGCCTCACTGCCAACGCGAACAGCGCTCCATCCGCTGGCCGGTCCATCACTTGTCGTCCTTGGGATCGCTTGTCTGTTGCCAGTTCGTGTCGCCGAAGGAACTGTGCTTGATGACCGGCATGATCTCGCCCTTGTCGAAGTAGCGCCGGCTGTCCAACTGGGCTGGGGTGAACCACCAGCCGACCTGCGGGCAGGGCTCGCCGCCGGGGACCAGAGGCTTCCTCTTCGAGGCGGTGGCGCGGCCTTCATCGGGCGAGGGCTTGCGACGCTGTTCGGCGCTGGGCCAATCGCTGTCGTCGTCGAAGCGGCGCATCCAGCGCAATGAGCTCTCGTAGCCGAAACGTGGATTCGGGTCGCCGTCCCAGGCATCGAGCGTGTTGAGGTTCAACTCGTCGCAGCGGATCGGGCGAATCAGGCGGTTGGCCTTGACCAGCACATCGGGCACGCCGTCTTCCACGGGATAGAGATCAAGGTCGCCCAACTCTATCCAGAGGCCATTGGCCCCGTCGGGATTGAGTTTGTCCCGAGGGTAAGGGACGGCGGTGATCTTGATGCGCGGGTCGGCCAGTTCGACGCGAATCTGGTGCTCGGGCTTGCCGAGCTTGCGCTGCCATACCGGCGAAAGCATGAAGTACCAGGTGGGCGGGCGTAGGCCGGCGCCAAGTCGAGCCGGATTGACATAGCCATCTTCATCATCGTTGGCATGGAAGCCCATGTTCCACGGGTGATCGATGTCGAGCCCATAGAAGTAGTCAGCGCAGATGCGTTCAAGCACGTCGGACTCGTAGGCACCCATCACACTGAGACCACCGTTGCCTACCTCATATCCCATGTATGCCTGCTCTGGTCGAAGCGACTTGATGCAGTCGAGCACGAAGTCACGCCACCGTGCCTGATTTCCGTCGTCGTACCAGCCGTAGCAGAAGATCAGTTTGAGCATGCTGTAGCCCATCTGGGGCACGTGATCGACCTTGGCTGCGTAGGACCACAGTGGCGATGCATCAGGCGAGTCCATGTCGGTACCCATGAGAAAGAAGGTCTCGAACTCTTCCTGATGATGTGCGGCCTCCGCTCGCAGGTCGATCGGGAACCGTTTGTCCCCGGCTTTGAGCCACACCTGCGTGCGTGACTTGAACAGCTTCCTGAAGGGTTCATTGATGATCTGGCCAAAGCGCTCCCAGACCGTGATGAACTTGTCCGCCACCGCCATGTAGTCCTCGGGCTGGTGGTACACGTAGAAGGTCACGTAGGGGCAGATGGCCAATTCCCGCCCCTCGTTGCCGTAGAACCACTGCGGGGCGATCTTGCTCTCGCGAATGAACTCCGCAATCTCTTCGTCGTTGAGATACTGTTGTGCAGTGCTCATCAAAAACCTCTCTTCTTGCTGTGTGGGGAACGCCCGCCAGGCTTTCTCTGCTCTTGCTGGGTTTCCTCTTTTTTACCGTGCTGGTCCGGTTCCTTTTTCTCGTGCACCGCGATGTCCTCCGGGTATCGAAACAGCGACAACCGACCGCCCGAACTGACGGGTTTGCCCTGAAATGTGATGGGCGCACGGCCCGTTTTTACTTGGGCCGCCCTTTCAAGTATTCGCTTGTATGCGACGAACTGCGCGGCTTCAATCCGATCTCCCTCAAACTTGATCTCCACGATGGCAAAGATGTTGCCTTTGTCCGGCCGCTGATGCCGGTACTCCGAGATCATGAGGTCGGCTGCAATGCTCCCTTTGCGGTACTGGAACGGGCTGGGATAAAACGGATTGACCTTGCCAAGCCGCTGGAGCTTGGTGGCGCCCTCCACCGGATGATCGTCGAAGGATGGCGGCGGCCCGAAGTTCACCTCGCATTTCAACGGACTGGCCCAGCCCAGGCACTCGTCCACGAACTCGAACAGCAGGTTGACCGCCAGTTGCTTGAGCCTGATCACGAAGAACTCCTCGAGCTTCACGTCGGCTAGTTGCTCGACCGACATCGACAGCAGCTCCTCGATGATCTTTCGCTTGGCCTTGGACAGGTCCTTGATCGATACGCCGTCCTTTTTCCGAAGGCTCCACACCGGCATGCGGTCGGCCGCGGCGCACACCTGGGTGATGGCGTCGCGAAACGGAATGCGCGTGTTCTGCCCCTGCGGGTCGGCGGCCTCGAGGGCCAGCAGGATCGCGACTCCCTCCTTCTCCTCGATCTTCTGTGCGATCTCGTCCTGGATGCTCTGGATGACCTTGCGAACCTCCTCCTTGGCCTTGCCGATGTCCTTGCCGTATTTTTCGACCCCTTCGTACAGTTCTTCGGCCAGTTCGCCCAGTTCGTGAACCGTGATGGCGAGGGCGATCAGTTCGAGCACGCCATGGACGCGGACGAACCACGGGCGCGGGCGAGCGAGCTCGCGCGATCGAACATTGACATGAAAGCTCCCTGGCCGCCCTCAGAGGCTGGGGGGCCGTTTTATGGGAGGATTATGTAAGCCGCTGTTGCGGGCCCGGAAGCAGCCCAAAGTAGTCATCGCAAACGCATCCGCCCAAAGCGTGAACGAATGCACACCCAGGCCTGTCACGCTCAACCATTCATCCGGAATTTCTGTTCGCGCGTCGGCCGGGCACCGTCATCCCGCCAACGGCGTCTGCTGATGCAAAGCCAGCCTCCACTGCCCGCCGATGCGCACATAGGCCGAACTGCACTGCGCCCTGTAGGGCGCCGATCCGTCGTCGCGCTCGGCGGTTGCCTCGTACACGAGCGCGGCCGCATGCGGTCCGGCGGAGATTGCGCGCTCGGCGGCAAACACCACGTGTTTCCAGCGCGGCGCGTTGCGGATCGCTTCAAGGGTGCGAACGCGGTCCAGCACACCCACCGGCGGCGCAAAGACCATCAGCGACTCAGGTGCAAGGCCCTGCGCATAGGCAGGTTCGCCATCCACCCAGAAAGTACGTTCGAGTTCCCACAGTTCCTTCTCTTGCATTGAGCGGCTCCATTGCATATGCATCCACTCTATGGCGCTGCCGCGCGCCCTGGTGGCAGCGCACGCCTACGCCAATGTGGGCATCGCCCTACAACACCCCCGCGCCAGCAGGAAATAAGGTGGCCGCAAGGACATTCGAGAAATGGCGTTCGAGTCTTTCAGAAACCGGCAGCACGCAGGCCGGGCGCTCGCCCGGAGTTTGGCAAGCTACGCCAACACGCCCGATGTGATCGTGCTGGCCCTGCCGCGCGGCGGTACGCCGGTCGCGTACGAAGTGGCCAAGGCATTGCATGCGCCGCTCGACGTGCTCGTGGTGCGCAAGCTCGGCGTGCCGGGACACGAGGAATACGCGATGGGCGCCATTGCGGGTGGCGGCGAGCGGGTGCTCGATGAAGCCCTCGTGCGCGAACTCGGCATCGGCGCGAAGGAGGTCGATGAAGTCGTGCGCAACGAGCAATACGAACTCGAGCGGCGCGAACGCGCCTACCGCGGCGACCGGCCCACACCCGATCTGCATGGCCGCACCGCCATCCTGGTGGACGATGGCCTTGCGACCGGCGCGACCATGCGCGTGGCCGTTCGTGCGGCGCGCCGGCGGGCGCCGGCCCGCGTGGTGGTTGCAGCGCCGGTGGCCTCGCGCGAAGCCTGCGCGCTCCTGCTCGGCGAAGCGGACGACGTAGTCTGCGCCGAGACGCCGGAGCCGTTCCTCGGCGTGGGGCGCTGGTACCTGGACTTCTCGCAGACCAGCGACGAGGAAGTCTGCCACCTGATCGAAGACGCCAACCATCATGGCGCGCTTCCTGCCTGAGGACGTGGAACGATGAAGCCATCGCGCATTTCGGACGAGGCAGAGGCGCTGCGCACCGTGGCGCATCCGACGGACGGATCTTCCAGCGACCATGACGCCCTGCTCGATCTGATCGGCGATGCGCACTACGTGCTGCTCGGCGAGGCTTCGCACGGCACGCACGAGTTCTATGCGGCGCGCGCGGACATCACGCGGCGCCTGCTGGCCGAGAAAGGCTTCAACGCCGTGGCCATCGAAGGCGACTGGCCCGATGCCTATCGCGCGAACCGCTACGTGAGGGGCGCCGGCGACGACGCCAACGCGCGCGATGCGCTCGCGGGCTTCCGGCGCTTTCCGACCTGGATGTGGCGCAACGAGGACGTCGCAAGCTTCGTCGAATGGCAGCGCGCCTTCAACGACGCGGGCCCGCCGCAGGGAAAGACCGGCTTCTACGGCCTGGACCTCTACAGCCTGCACGCCTCCATCGAAGCCGTGCTCGGCTATTTCGACCGCACCGATCCCGTGGCGGCGCGCAGCGCCCGCGAGCGCTACGGATGCTTCGACCGCTTCGGCAATGGCGGGCAGGTCTACGGCCTGATGGCCGGCCTCGGCAACACGCCCTCCTGCCAGCGGGAAGTGGTCGAGATGCTGGTCGAGATGCGCCGCGCTGCCGGCGACGCATGGCGCAGCGGCAGCGCGGCCAGCGAGGAAGACGCCTTCAACGCCGAGCAGAACGCGCGCCTGATCAAGAACGCCGAGGCCTACTACCGCTCGATGTACCTGAGCGACGTGTCCTCGTGGAACCAGCGCGACCGGCACATGGTGGAGACGCTGGGCGAAATCGAGCGCCACCTGTGGCGCGCGAGCGATCGTCCGAAGATCGTGGTGTGGGCGCACAACTCGCACCTGGGCGACGCGCGCGCCACCGAGATGGGCGAGCAGCGCGGGGAACTCAACGTCGGCCAGCTGGTGCGCGAACGCCAGGGCCGCGATGCGGTGCTGGTGGGCTTCACCACGCACACCGGCACCGTAATGGCGGCCTCCGAGTGGGGCGCAGCCGCCGAACGCAAGCAGGTGGTTCCTTCGCGCGAGGACAGCTACGAGGGCCTCATGCACGAGACCGGGCTCGAGCGCTTCATGCTGCCGCTGCGCGGCGAGGGAAGCCACTTCTTCGCGCTGCGGGAGCCGCGGCTCGAACGCGCCATCGGCGTCATCTACCGGCCGGAGACCGAACGGCAGAGCCACTATTTCTTCGCGCGGCTGCCAGTGCAGTTCGATGCGCTGCTGCACTTCGACAGCAGCCGCGCAGTCGAGCCGCTGGAACGCAATGCGGCGGCCATGGACGCGGAAGTTCCCGAGACCTATCCCTCGGGCCAGTAGCCGCGCCTTTCACGCACCGTTTTTCACGCCCCGATCAGTGCGTGACGATCACGCCTTCGAGCGGCTGCAGCACCAGCTCGCCGGCCACCGCGCCGGTGCGGTCCGCGTGGGTGGAAGCCAGCACGACCACTTCCGCCGGCAGCAGATCGGCGGCCAGCCGGGTCTCGGTGGTGGCAAAGTTCAGCAGCACCACCAGCCGCCTGTCGCCGGACGTTCTTGCATAGGCCAGCACATCGGCTCCGGCATCGAGTTGCTCATGGCTTCCCTCGTGCAGCGCGGCCTCGTTGCGCCGCAGCGCAATGAGCCGCTTGTAGAGCTGCAGCATCGAGGCCGGATCGGCCAGCTGTGACTCCACGTTGCGCATGCCCCAGTCGCCGCCAAGGCGCAGCCATGGCCTGCCATCGGTGAAGCCGGCCGCATGGGCCCGGCTCCACTGCATGGGCGTGCGCTGCGGATCGCGCCCCAGGCCCTTGCCCGGCTCGTTCTTCTCGAACGGGTCCTGCACCTCATCGGGCGGAATCGGAACGTCGGTCAGGCCGATCTCGTCGCCGTAGTAGAGCGTGGGCGTGCCGCGCAGCGTCAGCAGCAGCATTGCCGCGAGCCGCGCCCGCTCCTGCCCCACGCGGCTCGCGATGCGCGGCTTGTCGTGGTTGCCGAGCACCCAGTTGGGTGCCGCGCCGTGCGGCAATGCCGCCTCGTAGTTGCGCACGATGCGGTCGATTTCGGCGGCGTGCCACGGCGCCGCGATGAGCTGGAAATTGAACGGCAGCTGCACGCCCTGCAACAGGCCTTCGGAGGTGCGCCCGTAGTAGGCCATGAGCCGCTCGAGCGGAAGATAGAGCTCGCCGATCAGCACCCGCGCCGAAGCCTCGTCGCTGAACGCGTCGACCACGCGGCGCATCTCGATCACGATGTCCTGCATCTCCGGCCGGTCCGTGGTGTAGAGCGCCAGCAGCCTATGCGAAGGATCCTGCCCCGGCTGGAACGATGGGTTGGGCGGGTTGTCGCGGAACCGGTCATCCTTGACGAGGTGGTAGAGCACGTCGATGCGAAAGCCATCCACGCCGCGCCGCAGCCAGAAGCGCAGCACCTCGTACATCGCCTCGCGCACCTCGGGATTGCGCCAGTTGAGGTCGGGCTGCTCCTTCAGGAAGGAGTGGCAGTAGTACTGGCCGCTGGCCTCGTCGAAGGTCCATGCCGGACCGCCGAAATTGCTGAGCCAGTTGTTGGGCGGGCCGCCATCGGCTGCCGGGTCTCGCCACAGGTACCAATCGCGCCTGGGGCTCGTGCGCGAGGCGCGGCTCTGCACGAACCACGGGTGCTGGTCGGAGGTGTGGTTGGGCACGAAGTCCAGCACCAGCTTCAGGCCGCGCGCCTTGCATTCCGCCGCGAGCGCATCGAAGTCCTCGAGCGTGCCGAAGCGCGGATCGATGTTGCAGTAGTCGGATATGTCGTACCCGAAGTCGGCCATCGGTGAGGGGTAGATCGGCGATATCCAGAGGGCATCCACGCCAAGCTCGACCAGATAATCGAGCCGCTTGCGGATGCCTCGCAGGTCGCCGATGCCGTCTCCATCGCTGTCCTGGAATGAACGCGGATAGATCTGATAGACGATTCCGTTCTTCCACCAAGCATCGGCCGACATCGGGTTTCCTTTCGTGTGTTCCGTGTTTGCGAGGTTCCGATCTTCAGGAGGTTCCCCGGCATGATCAACGACCTTTGGTACAAAAACGCCGTGGTGTATTGCCTCTCCGTGGGAACCTTCATGGACTCCAACGGCGATGGCTGCGGCGACTTCGAGGGGCTGACACGGCGGCTGGAGTACCTGCACGGCCTGGGTGTCACGACCCTGTGGCTGATGCCCTTCCATCCATCGCCGGGGCAGGACGACGGCTACGATGTTTCGGACTTTTACAACGTCGATTCCCGATTCGGCACGCTCGGCGATTTTGTCGAGTTCACGCATTCCGCTTCGCGCCTTGGCATGCGCGTGCTGATGGACCTGGTGGTGAACCACACCTCGGACCAGCACCCGTGGTTCCAGCAGGCGCGCAGGGACCGCAAGTCAAAGTATCACGACTGGTATGTGTGGTCCGACAAGAAGCCGCCTCGCTACACCGATGGTGTGGTCTTCGCCGGCGTGCAGAAATCGACTTGGACCTTCGACAAGATCGCAAGACGCTGGTACTTCCACCGCTTCTACGAATTCCAGCCCGACCTGAACACCGCCAACCCCGAAGTGCAGGCGGAGATCCTGAAGATCATGGGCTTCTGGACCCAGATGGGCGTGTCCGGTTTCCGCATGGACGCCGTGCCCTTCGTGATCGGCGCGAAGGGTCCGAGGGTGGTGCGCCCGACCGAGAAGTTCGACATGTTGCGGCAGTTCCGCGAACTGCTCCAGTGGCGCCGGGGCGATGCGATCATTCTTGCCGAGGCCAACGTGCTGCCCAGGACCAACATGGCCTACTTCGGCGACGAGGGCGAGCGGCTGCACATGATGTTCAACTTCCAGGTCAACCAGAACCTGTTCTATGCCATGGCCGTGGGCGACTCGCGGCCGCTGGCCAACGCGCTGGAGGCGACCAGGGCACGTCCCGCCACCTCGCAATGGGGCATCTTCCTTCGCAACCACGACGAACTCGACCTGGGGCGCCTGCGGCCCGCGCAGCGCCAGCGCGTGTTTGCCGCCTTCGGCCCCGAAAAGGACATGCAGCTGTACGACCGCGGCATACGCCGCAGGCTCGCACCCATGTTCGGCGGCAACCGGCGGCGCCTCGAGCTGGCCTACAGCCTGATGCTCACACTGCCCGGCACGCCGGTGATCCGCTATGGCGACGAGATCGGCATGGGCGACGACCTGAGCCTGCCGGAGCGCAACTGCGCGCGCACGCCGATGCAGTGGTCCACCGAACGCCAGGGCGGATTCACCACCTCTTCGAAGCCCGTGCTGCCGGTGATCACGGGCGGCGCCTACGGCTTCGAGCATGTGAACGTGGCGGCGCAGCGGCGCGATCCCGAGTCGCTGCTCAACTGGATGGAGCGCGTCTTTCGCATGCGCAAGGAAGTGCCCGAAATCGGCTGGGGCGACTTCGAGGTGATTCCGAACGAGGAGCGCGCGGTGCTCGTGATGCGCTACGAGTGGCGCGGCAACGCGGCGGTCTTCGTGCACAACCTGGGCGACAGGCCGCTGGAAATAAAGCTCGGCGCCAAGGCGCTCGGCAGGCATGGCGGGCAGCTCATCAACCTGCTCTCCAACGCGCACAGCCGCGCCAACTCGAAGGGAAAGCACTGCATGCTGCTGGAGCCGTACGGCTACCGGTGGTTCCGCGTCGGCCCGCTCGACTATCTCCTCAAGCGCGAGGAGATGTGAGGGTGCGCAGTCGGCCAGCGGCGCATGGGGGATTGCGCGAGGTGGCCCGTTCTCCGCTTCTGACACACTACGTGCAGGCGCAGCGCGGATCTCATCGCGATGCACGTCCATGCCAATGAAATTGCCCGGTCTTCGCAACATCCGCATCAGCCTGAACACACGCGTGGGCCTCGGCGTTGCCGCGGTGGTCCTGGCCGCCACGCTCGCCATTGCCACGGTTGCGCTGCAGCTGGTCAAGACCAGCATGAAGGCCTCGATCGAAAGCGAAGCATTTGCGCGCCTGTCGGCCATCGCGAACACGGTGGACCAGAAGTTCGTCAGCCGCCGCACCCTGCTGGAGACCTTTGCCGACAGCCTCGGATCGAACGACTTCTCCGATGCGGCAGCGCTGCAGGCCTTCCTCGAAAGGCATCCGTCGCTGCGCCAGGCCTTCAGCAATGTTGCGTTCTTCACGACCGAGGGCGACCTGATCGCGAGCCTGAGCGGTGCGCAGCAGCCGGGCCGGGTGAACATCAAGGACCGGCCGTACTTCCAGCAAACGCTCTCGTCCCGGGCCGGCGTGATCTCCGAACCCTATCTCAACCGGCTCAGCGGCCTGGCGCAGATCGCCATGACCGAGCCGGTGCTGGACCCCGCGGGCAACCTGAAGTTCGTGATCTCGGGCGCCATCAACCTGAAGGACCGCAACCTCCTGGGCGAACTCACCGACGTGAGGTTCGGCGAAACCGGCTATCTGTTCATCACCAGCACGGACGGCGTGGTGATCGACCATCCGCGCACCGAGCGCATCATCAACCAGACGGGCCTGAAGGGCGTCGGCAATCCCGAGATCGAGCGTCCGCTGGAGGACTACGAAGGCGCGGCCGAAGGCCCGAACCACGCGGGGGTGCACGGCCTGTATGCTTTCAAGCGCATCCAGCAGACCAACTGGGTGCTGGGGTCCATGTATCCGAGCGCGGAGGCATTCGCCCGCGTCGACGCCATCGAACGTTCGGCATGGATCGGCACGGTGGTTCTCGCGATGCTTGCGGGTGCCGCGGCGCTGGGCCTCGTGCGGCAGCAGCTCAGGCCGCTCACGCATCTGCACCGGCACATGCTCGACGTGGACAACCCGGCCCTGCAGACGAGCGTGCCGCGCACCTACAGGCAGGACGAGATCGGCGATCTTGCGCGGACCTTCGACACGCTGATGCAGCAGCGCAAGTCGAGCGAGAAGTTCCTGCGCGACATCACCGACAACCTGCCCGCGCTGGTGTCGCACGTGGATGCACAGGGCCGCTATACCTTCGTGAACGCCCCGCTGTGCAGGAAGCTCGACCGCGGCGCGGCCCAGCTGATCGGGCGCACGGCGCAGAACATCGGCGAGGACGAGAGGGTGGACGCCGCGGTGCGGCGCGTGCTGGCCGGCGAGGCAGTCAGCTTCGAAAGCCGGGGCGAAGCGAAGCGCGGCGAGGAAGACCGCTACTTCCAGACCGAGCTCATCCCCGACCGCGACCAGGCCGGGCAGGTCCGCGGCTACTACGCCATGACCTCCGACGTGACCGAGCGCAAGCGCATCGAATTCAGCCTTGCCCACAGCGAAGCGCAGGTTCGCGTCATTGCGGACAACATCCCTGCCCTGGTCTCGCACGTCGATTCCTCGCTGAGATACACCTTCGTCAATGCCCAGGTGAGGGCACTGCACAAGGACCGGGCCATGGTGGGGCAATCGATGCCGGAGGTTCGCGGCCCGTCGGACTTTGCCATCGTGGCACCGGCCTACGAGCGCGCGCTGGCCGGCGAGACGGTGGTCGTCGAGAAATCCGGCGATCCGGCGCTGGGCATCGGCGAGCGCACCTTCAAGGCCCACTACATTCCCGACCGGGACGCGAACGGCGTGGTGCAGGGCGTGTTCGCCATGACCTTCGACATCACCGACGAGGTGAACATACGCAAGGCCCTGACCGAGCAGGAGAAGCGGCTGCGCGACGTAACCGACAGCATCCCGGCGCTGGTGGGCTATTTCGACAGCAACGAGAACTGCCTCTTCGCCAACAGCCGCGCGCGGCAGATGGCGGGCCTGGGCAGCGGCCCGCTCGAGAACGTCACGCTGCGCTCGGCGCTCGGCAAAGCGGTGCACCGGCAGATACGGCCCTATCTTCCGCTGGTGCGCGAGGGCAAGTCGGTGCGCTTTCCGGTGCAGGCGCCGCTGCATGGGAAGGACGGTTTTTTCCAGGTCAACCTGGTTGCCGACATGGACCCGCAGGGCGGGCTGATCGGTTTCTATCTCATGACTTTCAACATCACCGCGCTCAAGCGCGCGGAGCTGCGGCAAGCCGAGAGCGAAAGGCGCCTGCGCACCATCACAGACAACCTGCCGGCGCTCATCACCTACATCGACCGCGACGAGAAGATCACCTTTGCCAATGCCACCTACCGCGAATGGCTGGGCGTGGAACCCGCCGAGATCCTGGGCCACCACGTCGGCGACGTCGCGGGCCCCGAGCTGTATCTCTCGCGCAAGGCCATGATCGCGCGCGCGCTGGCGGGCGAGCGCGTGGAGTTCGAGGCGCAGACCAGGACCAAGGACGTCGACCGCACCACCCGCGTGAGCTACGTGCCCGACGTCGGCCCCGACGGCGCCACGCGCGGCATCTTCTCGCTGAGCCTGGACATCAGCGCATTGAAGGCGGTGGAGCGCAAGCTGAGCGACCTGGCGCGGGTCGACACGCTCACCGGCCTTGCGAACCGGCTCGCCTTCAACGAGTACCTGCCGGGCGCCATTGCCCGCGCGCAGCGTTCGGGCAACGCGCTGGCGGTGCTGTTTCTCGACATCGACTACTTCAAGACCATCAACGACACGCTCGGCCATGCAACCGGCGACGGCGTGCTGGTGGAATATGCGCAGCGCCTGCTGGCCAGCGTGCGAGGCACCGACACCGTGGCGCGCCTGGCGGGCGACGAGTTCGTGGTCGTGCTGGAAAACGTGCACACGCGGGAAGCCGCCGTGGCCGTCGCGCGAAAGATCGTCGAGCGGGTGGGCACCGTCCCCTTCGAACTGGACGGCCGCAGCCTGAACGTCACGACCAGCATCGGCATTGCCTTCCACCAGGCCGCGGGCGCCTCGGCCGGCGCCGCCGACCTGCTGGCGCGCGCCGATGCCGCGCTCTATCGCGCAAAGGCCGCGGGACGCAACACCTTCGGCTTCTCCGATTGAGAACTTTGGTAGTGGTTGTGCATCGCCCTTGCCGCTGGCAGGGGGCGCATTCCTGCTGACAAGCCCGCCCCGGCGGCCTCAGAATCCCTTTCACAGGAGAAACCCATTTCATGTCCCCCACCGAAGTCGTCACGCCCGAGCAATTGCTGCACGCACTGGAGACCCAGAGCCGCATGCCCATCCTGCGCATCGGCCAGGCCCTGATGGCGCTGGGCATGCTCACGGAAGAGCAGTTGCGCGCCGGCCTCGCCCAGCAGCAGCTCGACCGCAGCGTGCCGCTGGGCGAGACCCTGGTTCGCATGGGCGTGGTGACGCGGGCCCAGCTGAAGGCCGCACTGGTGCGCAAGATGGGCTATCCGCTCGTGAACCTGCACGAGTTCCCGGTCGCCGTGGATGCCCTGCGCACCATCAGCCATGCCGTCGCCCGGCGCCTGCAGGTGATGCCGCTCATGATCCACGAGGGCCGGCTCATTCTTGCGATGGACGATCCGGCCGGCCGCCATGCGGCCATCGACGAAGTGGAGTTCATCTCCCAGAAGAAGGTGGTGCCGGTGATCGGCGAATGCCTGGTGCTGGACACCGTGCTCTACAAGGCCTACGGCAAGATCGGCACCGAGGCGGTCGACCCGACCATCGTCCACGATCCCTCGCGGCCGCTGGACTTCGACGTGGGCAGCACCGGCCCCGCCAGCCTCGGTACCAGCGACCTGCTGGTCACCCTCGAGAAGGAGCGCCCCGCACCGGCCGTCGAGGAGGCGCCCATCGAGCAGTCGGACAACTCGCTGGTGCGGATGATCAACAGCATGATCGTGGACGCGCACCGCGAAGGCGTGTCGGACATCCACATCGAGAGCTATCCGGGCAACGAAAAGACCCGCATCCGGTTTCGCCGCGACGGCCGGCTGCACACCCATCTGGAGCTGCCGGCCAGCTACCGCAACGCAGTGGTCGCGCGCGTGAAGATCATGTGCGACCTGGACATCAGCGAAAAGCGCAAGCCCCAGGACGGCAAGATCAATTTCGCCAAGTACTCGCCGCAGCACCGCATCGAGCTGCGCGTGGCCACCATTCCCACGGCCAACGGGCTGGAAGACGTGGTGATGCGCATCCTGGCCTCGGCCAAGCCGATCGCGCTGGACAAGCTCGGGCTGTCGCCGCGCAATCTCTCGGAGCTCACCAAGGCGGTGGAGCGGCCCTACGGCATGGTGCTGTGCGTCGGGCCCACGGGCTCGGGCAAGACCACCACGCTGCACTCGGCCCTGATGCACATCAACACGCCGGAGCGAAAGATCTGGACGGCCGAAGACCCGATCGAGATCACCCAGCCCGGCCTGCGCCAGGTGCAGGTGAATCCGCGCATCGACTGGACCTTTGCCAAGGCGCTGCGCGCCTTCGTGCGCGCCGATCCCGACGTGATCATGGTCGGCGAGATCCGCGACGAGGAAACGGCCAAGACGGCGATCGAAGCCTCGCTCACGGGCCACCTGGTGCTTTCCACGCTGCACACCAACAGCGCGCCCGAAACCGTGACGCGGCTGCTGGACATGGGCATGGACCCCTTCAACTTCGCGGACTCGCTGCTCGCGGTGCTGGCGCAGCGCCTGGTGCGGCGCCTGTGCAGCCACTGCATCCAGAGCCGCCCGATGCGCCCCGAGGAAATCGAGGAGCTGCTGGCCGACTACATGCACGCGTTCGCGGGACAGGAGACGCCGGCCGAACGCGAGGCCGTGCGCAGCGCCTGGCTCGGCCAGCACGGCCGCGACGGCCGGCTGCAGGCCTTTTCGAGCCCCGGATGCGCGCATTGCGACAACACCGGCTTCAGCGGCCGCGTCGGCATCCACGAGCTGATGGTGATCTCCAGGACGCTGCGCCGCCTGGTGCAAAGCGGCGCGCGCGCCGAGGAACTGCAGGAAGCCGCCCTGCGCGAGGGCATGCGCACGCTGCGCCAGGACGGCATCGGCAAGGTCCTGTCGGGGCAGACCACCATCGAGGAAGTCCGCGCAACCAGCAACGCCTGAGTTGGCGCCTCAGGCGGCGTCCCACGCCACGGCCGGCAGCATGGCGATGCCGGGCCTGGCGAACAGGTAGCCCTGGAACAGCTCCACGCCCAGCGCGCGCAGCGCATGGACCTCTTCCGAAGCCTCGACGCCTTCCGCCACCACCCGGATGCCGAGCTCGTCGCAGGTGCCCACGAAGCCCTTCACGATGCTGAGCCGGACCGCGTCGTTGTGGATGTTGCGCACCAGGCCCATGTCGATCTTCACCACGTCGGGCTGAAAGCCCGCCAGCAGCTCGAAGCCCGCATAGGCGGCGCCGAAGTCGTCGATGGCAGAGGTGAAGCCGTAGCCCTTGTAGGTACGGAAGGTCGCCGCCAGTGCCGGCAGGTCCGCCACGCGTTCGCCCTCGGTGATCTCGAACATCAGGTGGTCCACCGGAAAATTGCAGCGCTGCGCGGCCAACATGGCGGTATGGAAGCACTCGTCCTGATGTCCCGCCACGTCGTTGGGCAGGATGTTGAGGCTCAGCCGCGTCTCCATGCCCAGCGCGGAGGCGGTCTCGATGGCTTTCACGCGGCACGCCTCGTGAAACGCGAAGCGGTGCCGCGGATTCACGCGCGACAAAACCTCGAAGGCGCCCTCTCCCGAGGTGCCGCGCACCAGGGCTTCGTGCGCGAAGACTTCGCGCCGCTCGAAATCCACGATCGGCTGGAAAGCCATGACGAACCCGTCATCGAAGCCGGGAAAGCAGGCATCTGCCGTTGTTCCGATGGTCACTGGAGTGGATCTCGCGGGAAAGGGGCCGGGTCGTTCAGGCTGCTCGATAAGTACTTAAATGTAACTCTTTCGTCCACAGCCCTTCCCTGATCAGCCTGCCGGCAGGTCGAGTTCGACCCAGACCGGCGCATGGTCGCTCGCCCCGGGCCGCCCGCGCACCTCGCGGTCCACGTTCGCATCGGCCAGAAAGGGTGCGAGTTCCCGGTTGAGCAGCAGGTGGTCGATGCGCAATCCCGCATTGCGCGGCCAGCGGTTGCGCCAGTAATCCCAATAGGTGTAGATCGCCTCGCGGGGATGGCACGCGCGGATCGCGTCGGTCCATCCCTGCTTCAGCAGGCGGGCGAAGGCCGCGCGGCTTTCCGGCTGCAGCAGCGCATCGTCCTGCCATGAAGCCGGGTTGTAGATGTCCGCATCGGTGGGCACCACATTGAAGTCGCCGGCCAGCACCGCCGGCATGCCGCAGCCATAGAGAAGGCGCGCATGGGCGTTGAGCCGCTCGAACCATTCGAGCTTGTAGTCGAACTTGGGGCCGGGCTGCGGATTGCCGTTGGGCAGGTAGAGGCAGCCGACGATCACGCCATTCACCACGGCTTCGAGATAGCGGCTCTGGCTGTCTTCGGAGTTGCCGTCGAGCCCGCGGCCGGTTTCGATCGGCTCCGTTCCACGCGCAAGAATGGCCACGCCGTTCCATGCGCGCTGGCCATGGAACAGCACGCCGTAGCCCGCCTCGCGAATGGCCGCGGCCGGAAAATTCGGGTCCGGGGATTTCAGCTCCTGCAGGCAGGCCACGTCCGGGCGGGCCTCGGCCAGCCATGCCAGCACAAGCGCAAGCCGGCTGTTGATGCCATTGACGTTGAAGGTCGCGATCTTCATGGGCGCTGCGTTGAACACAAGCGGATGAATCGGATCATGGCCCGAAAGCCGCCCCGGCCATGTCGGAGAACACGCCCCCCGCGAGAAGCCGCGAAGCGCTCGGAAGGCTTCAGCGCCGGTCGCTTCGAAGTGCGCCCGGCACCGAGATGCACATCAGCGCGCCCAGGGCCGTGAGCCCGAGGAAGGCCGAAGCCCACAGCGCGCGCTCGCCCCAGCCCTGCACGAGCAGGCCGAAGAGGAACGGCGCACCGGCCTGCAAGAGCCGCGCGGGCACCATCAGCAGGCCCTGCCGCCCGCCGTAACCCTGGGGGCCGAACAGCAGCAAGGGCAATGTCCCGACCGCGATCGTGAGGATGCCGTTCCCGGCGCCATGCAGCACGGCAAAGACCGCGGCCGCCGGCGCACCGAACACCAGCAGCGCAGCCACTCCCAGCGGATGCGCCAGCGCGGCGATCCGCGCCGACAGCAGCGCCGGTGCGCGCCTGAGAAAACCGAACTCCAGCAGGCGCCCCGCCACCTGTGCCGGCCCCACCAGCGCGGCAATGGAAACCGCGGCAATCACCGACACCCCGCTCGCATGGAGCAGGCTCGGCAGATGCGCCGCCATGGCCGTGCTGATGAACCAGCCGGCGGCAAAGACATAGGCCAGCAGGAATTCCGTTCGCCGCGGCCGGGCCCCACCGCCCGGCGCAGTCGCGGCAGCTTTTTTGGTCTTGGAAAGCTGCTGCGCCGCGGCCTCCCGCACGCGTGGAACGATAGCGTTCAGCGGCAACCCCAGCACCAGGTGCAGGCCCGCCCAGGCCATGCATGCGCCGCGCCAGCCGTAATGCGCTTCGAGGAATGCCGTCAGCGGCCAGCCCACCGTGCTGGCAAATCCCGCGAACAGCGTGATGCCCGTGATGGCGCCGCGCGAGTCGGCACCGTGAATGCGCACCACCGTGGCAAAAGCCGCCTCGTAGAGCCCGCTGCCCATCGCCATGCCGATCAGGACCCATGCCGCCATCAGCCACGCAACGCTCCCCGCTTGCGACAGTGCCAGCAGGCCCGCGGCAAAGACGAGGTTGCTGCCCATCAGCACGGGCCGTCCGCCGAAGCGGTCGATCGCCTTGCCGGCAAAGGGCCCCAGCGCGGCCGACACCACCAGCGCCAGCGAGAACGCGGCAAACACGATGAACGACGGCGCACCGAGGTCGCGCGCAATGGGCGCGGCCAGCATGGCGGGCAGGTAGTACGACGAAGCCCAGGAGAGCGTCTGCGCCGTTCCGAGCGCCGACACCGTCAGCGCCCGGCGGGATGCGGGGGTCATGCCGCAGCGGCCTCGGCGCCGGTCAGCCCGCCCTCACGCCTTTTTCATACCAGCCCTGCGACCGGTTGACCACCGCGACCACCAGCAGCATCACCGGCACCTCGATCAGCACGCCCACCACCGTGGCCAGCGCGGCGCCCGACTGGAAGCCGAACAGGCTGATCGCCGTGGCCACCGCGAGCTCGAAGAAATTGCTCGCGCCGATCAGCGCCGACGGGCCGGCCACGCAGTGCGCCACGCCCAGCCTGCGGTTGAGCACATAGGCCAGGCCCGAGTTCAGGAACACCTGGATCAGGATCGGCACCGCGAGCAGCGCAATCACCAGCGGCTGCCGGATGATGGCTTCGCCCTGGAAGGCGAACAGCAGCACCAGTGTGAGCAGCAGCGCCGAGATCGACCAGGGCCCGAGCCGCGCCGCCGCCGCCTGGAAGTGCGCGGTGCCCTTCTTGAGCAAATGCTTGCGCAGCAGCTGCGCAATGACCACCGGCACCACGATGTACAGGCCCACCGAGGTCAAGAGCGTGTCCCAGGGCACCGTGATCGACGACAGCCCGAGCAGCAGCGCGACCACCGGCGCAAAGGCCACCACCATGATCGCGTCGTTGAGCGCCACCTGCGACAGCGTGAAGTACGGGTCGCCCTTGCACAGCTGGCTCCACACGAACACCATCGCCGTGCACGGCGCTGCTGCCAAGAGGATCAGGCCCGCGATGTAGCTGTCGAGCTGCGATGGCGGAAGCAGCGGCGCGAACACGTGGCGGATGAAGATCCAGCCCAGCAGCGCCATCGAGAACGGCTTCACGGCCCAGTTGATGAAGAGCGTGACGCCGATGCCGCGCCAGTGCGCCTTCACCTGCCCGAGCGCCGCGAAGTCGATCTTCAGCAGCATCGGGATGATCATCACCCAGATCAGCACGCCGACCGGCACGTTGACCTTGGCCACCTCCAGCGACGCAATGCCGCGGAACACGCCCGGCAGCCACTGGCCCAGCGCAATGCCCACCACGATGCACAGCGCGACCCACACCGTGAGATAGCGCTCGAAGAAGCCGATGGCGGGCGGCGGTGCGGACGATGCAGCGGCGGCGGTGGCGGAAGTGGAGCTCATGAAAAAGTCAGCTTTCGGAAATCGCGGCCAGCGCCGCCTGGAGTTCGTTGTCCGCCATCGATTCGATCGGCAGTGCCAGCAGCTGCACGAGGCGATAGGCGAGCGCCTGGCGCGTGAGTTCGAAGGCCACCCGCCTGCCTTCGTCGCCGCCGGGTGCATTCGACGGATCGGGATAGCCCCAGTGCACCTGCACCGGGCTGCCGGGCCAATAGGGGCAGGTTTCCTGCGCGGCGCTGTCGCACACGGTGATGACGATGCGCATGGCCGGCTTGCCCTCACCCACGAACTCGTCCCAGCTCTTGCTGCGGCAGGCCGACACGTCGACGCCCGCATTGGCGAGCGCCTCGAGCGCGAAGGGGTTCAGGCGCCCGCTCGGCGCGCTGCCGGCGCTGTAGGCCCGCACGTCCCTGCCCGCCTTTTGCGCCAGGTGGTTGAGCATGCCTTCGGCGAGCACGCTGCGGGCCGAGTTGTGCGTGCACAGGATCAGCACGTTGACCGTCATGGCGCGGCCTTCTGGACCTTGCCGATGTCGCGCATCTCGCGCTGGATGGCCATTGCGTCGAGCCGCGCGAGCGGCAGCGCCAGCATCAGCTCGATGCGGCGCTTCAGGGTGAGCGCCGTGTCCATGAACTGGCGCTCGGTTGCTTCTTCCGAGCCCTCGAAAGCCGCGGGATCGGCAACGCCCCAATGGGCGGTCATCGGCTGGCCCGGCCATACCGGGCACACCTCTCCGGCGGCCTTGTCGCAGACCGTGAGCACGAAGTCCATGGCGGGGGCGCCGGGCGCGGCAAACTCGTCCCAGTTCTTGCTGCGGTAGCCCTCCGCGGAAAGCCGCAGCCGCTCGAGCGTGTGCAGCGCATGCGGGCTGACCTTGCCCGTCGGATGGCTGCCCGCCGAATACGCCTTGAACCGGCCCTCGCCCATGTGGTTGAGCAGGCCTTCGGCCATGATCGATCGCGCGGAGTTGCCGGTGCACACGAAGAGCACGTTGTAGGTTCTTTCAGCCATGGCAATTCGCCGTCCCTGGTGCGCAGCACGCGGTCTTCCGGCTCGCAGCTGCCCTCTTCTCTCCATACACCGGCGCATTGCCCAGCGTGTGGAAGTGTTCCCAGGCAATGCCCTGCGGATCAGTGATCCAGTGCTTTTCGCTGCGTGCGTAGCAACAGGTGGTGGCGCCTTCGTCGAAGGTCTCGATCTCGGCCTGGGCGGCGCGGGCCTTGAGCTCCGCAAGTTCTTCCTCGTTCTCGGCCTGCAGCCCCAGATGGTCGATGCCCGTCGAGCCGGCGCGCGTGGACACCGCAAAATTCACCGGCGGATCGGCGAGCATCCACTTGGCGTAGTCGCTTTCGACGCGCGCCGGCTCCGAGGCAAAAAGCCTGGAGTAGAAGGCGATGCTCGCCGGCAGATCCTGGACGTTCAGATGCACATGGAATCGCTTCATGGTTTCTCCTTCAGCATGGACAAGCCTGGGCCGCCTGGGGCAGGCAAGCCTCGCCCTGGCAGCAGTTTTCTGTGAGGTAGCCGATGAGCGCGTTCATCTGCCCGAAGGCCGCGCGGTAGATCAGGTTGCGGCCGCTGCGCTCCTGCGTCACCAGCCCCGAATGGGTCAGCTCCTTCAGATGGAACGAGAGGCTGGTGGCCGGCACGTCGAGCGCCTCCACCAGCGCGCCGGGCGTGAGGCCCGCCGGGCCCGCCACCACCAGCGCGCGGAACACCTGCAGGCGCATCGGCTGGGCCAGCGCGGCCAGGGATCTGACGATGTCTTGTTCTTCCATATTTCAATAATAGTTGCATAATTGCAAGAATGCAATCGACAAGCCCATCCATCACCATCTTTCACAACCCCGCGTGCGGCACTTCGCGCAACACGCTGGCGATGATCCGCAACAGCGGCGAAGAGCCCCGGGTCGTCGAATACCTGAAGACCCCGCCCACCCGGGAAACGCTGCGCGAACTGCTCGCCGCCATGGCCATGGCGCCGCGTGCGCTGCTGCGCCGCAAGGGCACGCCCCATGACGAACTCGGGCTCGACGATCCCAAGTGGTCCGACGAACAGCTGCTCGACTTCATGCTCGCGCATCCGATCCTCATCAACCGCCCGATCGTCGTCACGCCGCTCGGCACTCGGCTGTGCCGCCCTTCGGAAGAGGTGCTCGACATCCTGCCCTCGCCGCAAAAAGGCCCGTTCACCAAGGAAGACGGCGAGCAGGTCATCGACGCGGAGGGCCGCCGTGTCGACCGCACTGCCTGAGCTTCCGAACATCGATGCCGAGCTGTTCGACCGGCCCTCGCCCGAGCGCTTCTCCCATGCGGCGCCGGCGCGCCACGCACCGCGCTTCCTGCTGCTGTACGGCTCGCTGCGCGAGCGTTCCTACAGCCGGCTGCTGACCGAAGAGGCCGCGCGGCTGCTGCAAGCCATGGGCGGCGAAACGCGGATCTTCGATCCAGCCGGCCTGCCGCTGCCCGACAGCGCGCCGGACGACCATCCGAAGGTACGGGAGCTGCGCGAACTCGCGCAATGGGCCGAAGGCATGGTGTGGTGCTCGCCCGAACGCCACGGCGCCATGACCGGCATCATGAAGGCACAGATCGACTGGATTCCGCTGAGCGTGGGTGCCGTGCGGCCCACGCAGGGCAAGACGCTGGCCGTCATGCAGGTGTCGGGCGGGTCGCAGTCGTTCAATGCGGTGAACCAACTGCGCGTGCTCGGGCGCTGGATGCGCATGCTGACCATTCCCAACCAGTCGTCGGTCGCCAAAGCCTTCCTGGAGTTCGACGAAGCCGGGCGAATGAAGCCTTCCGCCTGCTACGAGCGGGTGGTCGACGTGATGGAGGAACTGATGAAGTTCACCCTGCTCACGCGCGATGCGGCCGCCTACCTTGTCGACCGCTACAGCGAGCGCAGGGAAAGCGCCGAGCAGCTTTCCCGGCGGGTGAACCAGCGGGCGATCTGACGCGATGCCCGAGGCCGCCATTGGCCCGACAATCGGCGCCCATGAACGCCAAGCCTTCGACGACAGCGACCCCACCCGGTCCAACGCCGTCCCTGCCGCGCCCCATCCGCGTGGCGGCCTCCCTGATCCTCCTGCGCGACGGCGCCGACGGCATGGAAGTGCTGCTGCTGCGCCGCGCCGAAAAGGCCGACGACCAGAACAGCGGCGCCAGCGTGTTTCCGGGCGGCGTGGTCGACGCGCATGACCGCAGCCTGCACCTGATGTGCAAGGGCCTGGACGACGCCGCGGCCAGCGCGCGCCTGGGCCTGCGGGGCGGCGGCCTCGACTACTACGCCGCCGCGGTGCGCGAATGCTTCGAGGAAGCGGGCGTCCTGTTTGCAAGCGATGCCGACGACCGCCTGGTCGAGCTCGACGGCCTGCCGCCGAGCCAGCTCGAATCCATGCGCCATGCCGCCGAGCAAGGCACCAATGCGCTGCTCGCCATGTGCGAGGCGCAGGGCTGGCGCCTTGCGATGGACCGGCTCGCCTATTTCAGCCACTGGCTCACGCCGCCGGGCATGCCGCGCCGCTTCGACACCCGCTTCTTCATTGCGCAGATGCCGCCGGGCCAGGCCGTGAAGCCCGATGGCCGCGAAACCGTGGCGCACATGTGGCTGAAGCCGGCCGACGCGGTGGACCCGGGCCGCGGCCTCAAGCTGATGAACGTGACACGGCGCACGCTCGAAGAGCTGGCAGGCTTCGACAGCGCCGCCGACTGCATGGCCCATGCGCGGGCGCTGACGCGGATCGTGCTGAACATGCCGCGCCTGGCCGACGGGCCCGCGGGCCGCCGTGCGGTGAACATCGACGAAGCCGCCTACGAGGAGATCGGCCACCTCGATCCCGACGGCAAGGGCCACGCGCACTACGCGCTCGAGCCCGGCCTCGCCACGCGGCTGTCGGCGCGCGTCGTGCGCGTGGCGGGCGCAGCGGATTCGCATCACGGCTATTTCGTCGGCGGCGAAGGCGGCCACTGGGCATTGATCGACCCCCCGCCGCACGGCCTCGCGCAGAACGCAGTGCCGGGCCAGGTGAAGTGGCTGCTCTGGACAGGGGCCGGTACGCAGCCCCCGGCCGCGTCGCTCGGAACGCTTCGATCCGCATGGCCCGATGCGGCCGCGCTGTGGCCGCAGCCCGGGGACACGCTGCGCCTTGCAGGCGCCACGCTGCATGTACAAGAGCCGGGCCCGGCTGGTCAGGGCGGGTCCGCGCGGCAACTCCTGCTGGCCGAGGAACGCATGCTGTTCACCGGCTGCGCCGCGGCGCACGCAGCGCATGCGACCGGCGAGGCCGAATGGATCGCCCCAGCCAGCGGCTTCATCTACCGCGCGCCGCGCTAGCGCAAAGTCTCACAGCCGGCCGATGGCCGCCTTGAGTTCCTCGAGCGAAGCGGGTTTCGGCAGGTGCGCGTTGAAGCCGGCCTCGAGCGCCCGGCGTGCATCGGCGCGGCGGCCGAAGCCGGACATCGCAATGGATGGCAGATCGCGCGTGGCCGGGCGCCGCCGCACCTCGGCAATGAACTGGTAGCCATCCATCTCGGGCATGCCGAGGTCCGACACCAGCAGGTCGTAGGTGTTCGCCTCGAGCAGCTCCAGCCCCTTCTTCGCGCTCTGGGCCACATCGACGATGGCGCCCTCCAGCCGCAGCACCTCGGCAAACGGGGCCAGCGCATCGGCATAGTCGTCCACCGCAAGCACGCGCCAGCCGCTGAGGCTGACTTCGGCCGAGGCCTTCTTGTCCGCCAGCGGCTCGGCCGCCGTTCCCACGCGCGGCAGCCACACGCTGAACTCGGCGCCCTGCCCCAGCCCCGCCGAATGCACCTCGACGCGGCCGCCGTGCGCCCGCGTCAGTTCCTGGACCAGCGCCAGTCCGATGCCCAGGCCGCCATTGGGCGGCGTCACGTCGCTGTCCGCCTGGTTGAACATGCCGAACACGTGCGGAAGGAATTCCGGCGCAATGCCGCAGCCCGTGTCGCTGACCGTGAGCCTGCCGAAACCCTCGCCGGCCGCGGCAACGCGTACCGCGATGCGCCCGCCCTCGGCCGTGAACTTGACCGCATTGCTCAGCAGGTTCCAGGCGATCTGCTCGATGCGCACGCGATCGCCGTCGCAGACCATGCCGGCCTCGCAATCCAGCTCGAGCGCGAGTTTCTTGCCGGCCGCGCCGCTCACGGCGGCCTGCGCCACCGCCTGCACCAGTTCGCCCAGATCGACCGCCACGCGATTGAGCCGCAGCTTGCCGGTGCGGATGCGCGAGAGATCGAGCAGGTCGTTGATGATGCGCGTCTGGCTCGCCACGGCGCGCTTGATGGTCTCGCCCACGCGCCGCACGGCCGGGTTCTCGGCGGTACCCGGCGCGTGCATCAGCAGTTCGGCGTTCATCTGGATCAGGTTGAGCGGCTGCTTCAGTTCGTGCGACATCACGGCCAGGAACTTGTCCTTGAGCTCGTTGGCCATCTGCGCGCTGAGGCTGGCCTTCTTTTCCTTGAAGAGGCGGTGCTCCTGCGCGAGCTCATGCTGCTTGGTGCCCGTCATGTCGCGCGCGATCTTGGCAAAGCCGCCCCCAGCGGCCGCCTCCAGCGGCGTGGTGACGCCGCTGCAGAAAAAGCGGCTGCCGTCCTTGCGCTGGTGCCAGCGCTCGTCTTCGGCGCGGCCCAGTTCGAGCGCGCGGCGCATTTCGCCCTCGGGCACGCCGTTCGCCTGGTCTTCGGCGGTGAAGATCATCGCGAGCGGCTTGTGCAGCATTTCTTCTTCCGCGTAGCCGAAGATGCGCTTCGCGCCCGCGTTCCAAGTGGCGATCAGGCCCCGCTCGTCGGTCGTGATGATGGCAAAGTCGCGCGTGGTGGCCGCCACCAGCCGCAGCCGCTCCTCGCCCGCGCGCGACCGCTCCTCGGCGGCGCGCAGGTCGGTGATGTCGAAGAAGTTGAGGATCGCGCCCTCGATCTTGTCCTCCGCCGTGCGGTACGGAAGTATCCGGGCCAGGAACTGCCGCCCGTCCGCGCTGGTCACATGCCGTTCGCTGGTGCGCAGTTCCTTGAAGGCCGCAGCCGTGTCGTCCGCCAGTTCCGGGTAGTCGAGCCGGCTGGTGATGTCGAACAGCGACCGCCCGAGGTCCGACGAGATCAGGTTGAACAGGTTGCTCGCATGCGGCGTGAAGCGCTTGACGTGCATGTCGCGGTCCACGAACACGGTCGCGATCTCGGACGAGGCAATCAGGTTCTGCAGGTCGTCGTTGATGTGGCCGCGCTCTTCCACCTTCATCTTGAGCTCGAAGTTGACTGTCACGAGCTCCTCGTTCATCGACTGCAGCTCTTCCTTGCTGGTTTCCAGTTCTTCGGTGGCCGAGCGCAGTTCCTCGTTGATAGCCTGCAGTTCCTCGTTGGAGGCCTTCAGTTCCTCGGTCGAGGTTTCGGAGGTCTCGAGGGTGTCCTGCAGATGCAGCTTGAGCTGGCGGATCTCGTCTTCCATCTTGCCGATGAGCTGCTCGCGCGCCGCATGGGCCGGCTCGCCGCCTTCGGGGCGCATGCTCTCCTCGATCTCGTCGAACACCACCAGCGTGAGCCGCTGCTGCAGCGGCCGCACGGTGATGTTGAGAAACACCTGGCGGCCGTCGCCGCGCTTCTGCACGAGCCGAGTCCCCACGCTGCGGTTCGTCTGCGCGGCCTTGAAGAGCGCGGTTCGCAGCTCCAGCCGCAGGTCGGGCCGCACGTTGTTCAAGAGGTTGTTCGAAGGCTCGCCGCCGGGCCGCTCCAGGAAGCGGCCCACGCCGTTGGACAGGTGCAGCACGTCGTGGTCGGCATTGATGAGCACGCTGGGCGGCGAGAACTGTTCCAGCGCGCGCTGGTGCAGCTCGGCAAAGCTCAGGCGCTCGCTGCGCTTTTGCACGCGCAGCGCGTGCATCGAACCGGTCGCCCCGGGCCCGGACGGCGCATCGCTGATGAGGGGCACGTGGCGCCCCGGCGAAAGCTGGGGATTGACGCGGTAGATGCGGTTCTTCTTGTCGACGGAGGTGAACAGGCTGCCCGCCGCGTCAATCGATTCCGAAGTGCCCAGGAACAGATAGCCGCCGGGCCTGAGCGCAATGCGGAACATCTCCAGCACATGCCCCTGAGCCGCGCGGTCGAGATAGATCAGGAGATTGCGGCAGCAGATGATGTCCAGCCGCGAGAACGGCGGATCGCGCAGCAGGTTGTGCACTGCAAACAGCACCGGCTCGCGCACCGAGGTGGCGACGCGGTACTGGTCCTGTTCGGCCACGAAGAACTGCCGCAACCGCGAAGACGAGATGTCCTCCGCGATGCCCCGGGCATACAGGCCCCTGCGCGCCACGGCAATCGCGCGCTCGTCGATGTCGGTGGCAAAGACCTGGATGTCCAGCGGCTTGGACTGCCGGTCGACCTGTTCGCGCAGCAGCATGCTCAGAGAATAGGCCTCCTCGCCGGTGGCGCAGCCCGCCACCCACGCACGCACCTGCTCGCCGGGCTGCTTGCCCTCGATCAGCGCGGGAAGCGCCTCGCGCTCGAGGACTTCGAAGGCATCCGGGTCGCGGAAGAAGTTGGTCACGCTGATGAGCATGTCCTGCAAGAGCGGCGCCGCCTCTTCGGGGTGGTCGCGAAGGAAGTCGCGGTAGGCCGGCAGGTCGGCCAGCCGGTTCACCTGCAGCCGGCGCTCCAGCCGGCGCAGCACCGTGGCCCGCTTGTAATGGCGAAAGTCGTGCCGCGTGTAGTTGCGCAAGAGGCTCATCACCTCCTGCAGCGCCTGCTCGGCCAGGCTGGCTTCCGTGCCGCTGTCGGGTGCCGGCGCGGCCCGGCCCGCCGGCTCGTCGTAGGGCAGACGGATGTGCTGCGCATTGCGCCACAGTTCGACCAGCCACCGACCCATGTCGGCCACCGGCAGCACGATGTCGACCATGCCGGTGGCAATGGCCGCGCGCGGCATGGCGTCGTGCGCCGCATCGCCGGGCGCCTGCGCCATGGCGATGCCGCCGTGCTCCTTCACGCGGGTGAGGCCGACCGCCCCATCGCTGCCCATGCCCGACATCACGATGCAGACGGCCCGCTCCCTGTGCACCTCGGCCATGGTGCGAAAGAACAGGTCGATCTCCATGTGCGGCCCCGCGACGCGGCGGCTGGCGGCCACCTGCAGGTGGCCGTCGTTCATCGTCAGCGCCACGCCCGGCGGAATCACGTAGACGTGGTCGGCCTCGACCGGCGTTGGCCCGGCGACCTGCGCGACCGGCATCCGGGTGGCGCGCTGCAGGATGTCGGCGGCGCTGCTCTCGTGTTCGGGCGAGAGATGGAGGATGACGACAAAGGCCATGCCCGTACCGGAGGGCGTGTTCTCGAAGAAGCGGAGCAGCGCTTCCAGCCCGCCCGCGGACGCGCCGATGCCGACGACCGGAAATCCCAGCGCACTTGGCGCAAGCTCGCCTTTGTCGGCGGCAGAAGACGGTGGCGGATTCGATTGGGGCATTGGAGTCATTGCGGACCGGAGCCCCGGTCCTGCAGTGCGCGGCGCACGATCCTGCAGTGCGTGCAGTGCGCGGCGCACGATCCTGAAATTCTGCCACTGCTCCCGTAACCCCGTCGGCAGCATCTTGCCGCGGCCGCTGGATGTAGTCTGCGCTGCCACCTCAGATGCGAAAGGTTCCTACGCAGCACCTTCGATCGCCATGCAGTATTTCTTCTCGCGCGGCCTGAACCATGCGGCCGGTGGCGCCGCTCAGCGATGCGGCGCTCGCGCGCAAGGCGCGATGGGCGTGCCCGCGCCCAAGGAGCATTCGCAATGAACACGCAGGACGCAGCCGCCGGAAGCGGCACCGAAGAACCGGGCATCGACTTCATCTACCGGGGCTGGCACTTCAAGTACGGTGCGCAACGCACGGGCCCGGGCGTGTACCGCCCCGTGGTCGCGTGCCTTGGCCGGGGGCATGGCCCCGAGCAAAAAGAGACGCTGCCCAGCGACACCGACGAGATCGCCTATGCCACCGAGGCGGAGGCGCTGCGGCACGCAGAGCAGCAGGCGATGCGCTGGGTGCACGACCGCACCGGCGATGGCCAGGGTCAACTCTGACGCGGCGCGCCCGGCCTCCGCCCGAATCTTCTTCGACACCACGCCGGGCCGAGGTCGTTCCGCGAAACAGTGAAGGAACATCCATGACCGCATTGGACCTGTTGAACCTGGATGTACTGCTCGCGCGCAGCGTGCTGCTGCGCACCGACTACATGCAGGTGCAGACCCGCATCCGCGACGCGATGTCGCGCCACCAGCTCGCCGCCGGCAGCGCCCCCGGGGACGAGGATTTCGGCGAACTCATCCACGCCATGAGCCGCTCGCTTTCGGCCGACGCCCGCTACCTCTGCACGCTCTCGTCCATGGTGCGCGGCATCATCGAGCGCGCGAAAGCCCCGGCCTGAGCGGCGCCTGCTGCTGTCTTTTTGCGACAAGGGGCCGGGCCGCCGTCCGACACCTCATGCCCATGCGCCAGCGCAGCGTTCAAGAATGAAATCTCCTCGACAAGCCAGAAGCGACCAACGCGACAACGCGCGCGTGTTCCGCTGGGGCGTCGGCGCGGCCATCTTCGTGTTCATCCTGGCGCTGGCCTACAACTTCCTGGCCCAGACGCGCGAAGAAGGGCCGGTCAAGCCGTCGACGCCGACGCAGAGCGCGCCGCAGACGGCTCCGGCCAGCCCGCAGCCGGGCAAATAGCGCATCGGCCGCGGCTGGCCCGGTGCCTACCCCAACCCGAGCTGCCCGCGCATCGCCCTCGTGCGCTCGATGGCCATGCCCAGCAGCTTCAGCGCCATCTGCGGGTGCTGCTCGCAGAGCCCGCGCATGGCCCCCACGGGAATCAGGTACACCGATGAAGCCTCGGCCGCCACCAGCGTGTGCTTCGCCTGGTAGCGGTTTTCGCCGAGCGAAGGGCCAAGGAAGAAGTCGTGCTGGCAGATCAGGTCGGTGACGACATCGGCGCCGCTCGCGCGTCCATGGCTCACCACTTGAAGCAGTCCGCTCGCCACGCAATAGACCCGGTCGGTCCACTCGCCAGAGGCAAGAACGGTTTCTTCGCACTGGTAGGCGCGCAGTTCGCTGGCCTCGTCCAATGCCGTGCGGTCCGCATGCGGCAGATCGGCGACCAGGGTATGCAAGTACATGCCCGAATGGTCCTCGAAGGCACTGCAGAGTGCATACCCATGAATTGGGTATACGGTGCAGGAAAGCCACGGCGCCCTCTCAAGCCGCGGACTTCACTCTGGCCGCGCGCCGCAGGCATTCGATCAGTTGCTGCGTGCTGGGCGTGCGCCGGCGCCCGCGCATGGTGATGAGCCCCACCGGCGGCAGCTCGATCGGCACCTTGACCGGCAGCACCTTCAGCATGCCCTGCTGCTGGAAATGCCGCGCCACCGAGCGCGCCATGAAGGCCACCGCATCGCGCTGCTGCAGAAAGCTGATCTGCGCGAGGAAGGAGGCCGACTCGATGATGTCGGCCGGCGGATGCACGCCGTCGCGAAAGAACATCTGGTCGAGCTTCACGCGCAAGGAGGCCCAGGGCGGCGGCATCACGCAGTGCTCCTTGGCCAGGTCGGCCCAGCCCAGCCGGCGCTTCGCCGCCAGCGCATGCCCGGGCCGCACCACCACCTGCATGGGCTCGGCATGCAGTGCCTCGGTCTCGAGGTCGGGCGCGGCGTAGCCGGGCTCCAGCCGCCCCACGAACAGATCGAGCTCGCCCAGGCGCAGCTTGGGCAACAGGCGCGTGAGATCGCCCTCCTCCACCAGCACCGTGGTCTGCGAGGAGTTGGCCTTGAGCATCTCGACCGCGCGCGCCAGCAGCACCGGCATGGCCACCACCATGGCGCCCACGCTGGTGCGGCCCGCGGCGCCGCTGGCCACGGCGGCGATCTCGTCGCGCGTGCGGTCGTAGTCGGCCAGCACCGAGCGAGCGAAGCGCACCACGCTCGCGCCATAGGGCGTGGGCTCGGTGCCGCGCGTGGAGCGCTCGAACAGCGCAAGGCCGAACATGCGCTCGATCTCCACCAGCGACTTGGACACCGCCGGCTGCGTGACCGACAGGAATTCGGCCGCGCGGCCCAGGTGGCGGAACTGGTCGAGCGCCACCAGCATCTGCAGGTGGCGCAACTTGAGGTTGGAACGCAGGACGCGGTCGATCTGGCTCATCGTGGTGCTTGCGGCTGTTTCCGCTTCATAACCTCCAGGCTATGAAGAGAGTCCGCTATTTCATTGGATTGCAATGATTGTCTACTGAAGAATGCGCCCAGCTTTCTCGAACAACAATCGTCGGAGACATACGCATGACCTTGCATCGCACCCTGCAGCGGCGCCAACTGGTGCTGGGCGGCCTTGGCGCCGCCGCGCTCGCCACCGCCACCGGCCGCGCCTTCGCGGCCGACTATCCGGAACGCCCCATCACCTTCATCTGCCCGTGGCCCGCCGGCGGCACCGCCGACCGCTCGATGCGCGCCATCTGCCAGATTGCCGCGCGCGAACTCGGCCAGCCCATTGCGCTGGAGAACCGCGCGGGCGCCTCGGGAATGATCGGCACCAAGGCGCTGGCCTCGGCCCGGCCGGACGGCTACACCATCGGGCAGATCCCCATCTCGGTGACGCGCTTTGCGCAGATCGGCACCGTGCAGATCGATCCGCTCAAGGACCTGAGCTACCTCGCGCGCACCTCGGGCCAGACCTTCGGCATCGCGGTGCCGGCCAGCTCACCCTTCAAGTCGCTGCGCGACATGGTGGCGCAGGCCAAGGCCAAGCCGGGCGTCGTCAGCTATGCCCATGCCGGCGTGGGCGGCGCCACCCACGTGGGCATGGAGCAGTTCGCGCAGGCGGCCGGCGTCAAGTTCAACGCCATTGCCTACAAGGGCGGCTCGGCCGCGCTGCAGGACGTGCTGGGCGAACAGGTCGACATGCTGGCCGACAGCAGCTCCTGGGCGCCGCATGTCGAAAGCGGCAAGCTGCGCCTGCTCGCCACCTGGGGCGAGGCGCGCACGCCGCGCTTCAAGGACACGCCCACGCTCAAGGAACTGGGCTACGACGTGGTGGTGGAAGCGCCCAACGGCATCGGCGCGCCGCGCGGGCTGCCGCCCGCGGTGGAAAGGAAGCTGCGCGACGCGTTCCGCGTGGCCGTTGCCAGCGAAGAATTCAAGAAGGTGGCCGACAGCATCGACGCGCCGGTCATGTACCAGGACGGCCCCGACTACCGCAAGTACGTCGAAGCCGTCTACAAGCAGGAGACCGAGCTGATCCGCAAGCTCAATCTCAAGGAACTGATGGAGAAAGGTTGATGGCCGACAGCCCCCTGCTTCGCCTGCACCCGCACGACAACGTGCTGGTTGCCAAGACGCCCATCGCCCTCGGCGAATCGATTGCCGAGTTCGGCGTGCGGGCGCGCGCGCAAATTCCCGCGGGGCACAAGATCGCGTCGCGCGCCATTGCGGCCGGCGAGCAGGTGAAGAAGTACGACACCGTCATTGGCGTGGCCTCGCGCGACCTGGAGGCCGGCGACTACGTGCACAGCCACAACCTCACGCTGGTGGACTCGTACCGCGACCCGGCCTTCTGCCAGGATGTGCGTCCGGTGGCCTACGTGCCCGAGGCCGAGCGCGCCACTTTCATGGGTTTTGTGCGGGCCGACGGCCGCGTGGGCACGCGCAACTTCATCGGCATCTTGTCATCGGTCAACTGCTCGGCCACCGTCATCAAGCGCATCGCGGCGCACTTCACGCCCGAGCGCCTCGCGGCCTTTCCCAACGTGGACGGCGTGGCCGCCTTCGCGCAGACCAGCGGCTGCGGCATGTCATCGCCGAGCGAACACTTCGACGTGCTGCGCCGCACCCTGGCGGGCTATGCGCGCCATCCCAACCTGGCCGGCGTGCTGATCGTGGGCCTGGGCTGCGAGCGCAACCAGGTCGATGCGCTGGTCGACTCGCAGGGGCTGCAGCAGGGCCGCCTCATGCGCACGATGGTGATGCAGGACGTGGGCGGCACGCGCCAGACCATCGAGGCCGGCATCCGCGCGGTGGAAGAAATGCTGCCCGAGGCCAATGCCGCGCAGCGCACCCGCGTGGGCGCCAGCCACCTGAAGATCGGGCTGGAGTGCGGCGGCTCCGACGGCTTCTCGGGCATCACGGCCAACCCCGCTTTGGGTGCGGCCATGGACGTGCTGGTTCGCCACGGCGGCACCGCCATTCTTTCCGAAACGCCCGAGATCCACGGCGTCGAATTCATGCTCACGCGGCGCGCCGCCACGCCCGAGGTCGGCCAGAAGCTGCTCGACCGGCTGGCCTGGTGGGAGCGCTACACGGCCGGCCAGAACGCGCAGTTCAACGGCGTGGTGGGGCACGGCAACCAGGCCGGCGGGCTGGCCAACATCTTCGAGAAGTCGCTGGGCTCGGCCATGAAGGGCGGCACCACGCCGCTGCAGGCCGTGTACGAATATGCGGAGCCCATCGACCAGGCCGGCTTCGTCTTCATGGACTCGCCGGGCTACGACCCGGTGGCCGTGACCGGGCAGATCGCGAGTGGCGCGCAGCTGATCTGCTTCACCACCGGACGCGGCTCGATGTTCGGCAGCAAGCCTGCGCCGACCATCAAGCTGGCCAGCAACACGCCGATGTTCAAGCGCCTCGAGGAGGACATGGACATCAATTGCGGCGTGGTGCTCGACGGAGAGCTCTCGGTGCCCGAACTCGGCCAGCGGATCTTCGAGCAGATCCTGCGCCATGCCTCTGGCGAGCGCACGCGCAGCGAAGCGCTGGGCCTGGGCGACCACGAGTTCGTGCCGTGGCATCTCGGCATCGTAAGTTGAAATGAACCCACCCCCGTCCCTCGCTCACTTCGTGTAGCTCGACTCCCCCCCTCAAGGGGGCAACACCGGTGGCCCGGCAAAGCCGGTTCCACGGTGTTCCTGGCCTTGGCCGCGCCGGCGCCATGCGCGGCAGGTTGCCGAACAGTACGTTGGACTTCTGACCCATTCTTGACGCAACAGACATGCTCACCCTCTCCCGCCCCGATCTGCAGCGCACAGCCAACTTCATTGCCGGCGAATGGTGCAGCGCCGCCGACCGCACGCTGGACGTGACCGACCCCGCCACCGGTGCACTCATCGCGCAGGTGCCCGACTCCGGCGCGGATGCAGCGCGTGCCGCCGCCGATGCCGCGCACGCCGCCTTCCCCGCCTGGCGCCGAACGCCGGCCAAGCAGCGCGCGCAGATCCTCAAGCGCTGGAACGACCTGGTGCTCGCGCATCAGGACGACCTGGGCCGCCTGATCTCGCGCGAACAGGGCAAGCCGCTGGCCGAAGGCATCGGCGAGGTCGCCTATGCGGCCAGCTACATCGAGTGGTTCGCCGAAGAGGCCACGCGCGCCAACGGCGACGTGATTCCCGCGCCCGTTCCGGGCCGGCGCATGTTCGCCATCAAGGAGCCGGTGGGCGTGGTCGCCGCGATCACGCCGTGGAACTTTCCGGCCGCGATGATCGCGCGCAAGATCGCGCCGGCGCTTGCGGCGGGCTGCACCGTGGTGTGCAAGCCGGCAGAGGACACGCCGCTCACCTCGCTCGCGCTGGTGGCGCTGGCTGCGCAGGCCGGCGTGCCCGCGGGCGTGCTCAACATCGTGACGGCTTCGCGCGAGCGCACGCCGGAGGTCGTCGACGCATGGCTCGAAGACGCCCGCGTGCGCAAGATCACCTTCACCGGGTCGACGCCGGTCGGCAAGCACCTGGCGCGCCGCTCGGCCGACACGCTCAAGAAGCTGTCGCTCGAGCTCGGCGGCAATGCGCCCTTCATCGTGTTCGAGGATGCCGACATCGATGCCGCGGTCGAGGGCCTGATGGCCGCCAAGTTCCGCAACGGCGGCCAGACCTGCGTGTGCCCGAACCGCGTGTTCGTGCACGAGGCCGTGCATGACGAGTTTGCCGAGCTGCTCGCGGCCCGTGTGTCGGCGCTGCGCGTCGGCCCGGCCAGCAACCCCGCCTCGCAGATCGGCCCGATGATCAATGCACGCGCCATCGAAAAGATCGAGCGCCATGCGCAGGACGCCGTGGCACGCGGCGCGCGCGTGCTCGCCGGCGGCGCGCGGCTGCCCGCGCTGGGACCGAACTACTTCGCGCCCACCGTACTGGTCAACGCCGACGCCACCATGGCCTGCGCCTGCGAAGAGACCTTCGGCCCGGTCGTTCCGCTGACGCGCTTCGCAGATGAAGCCGAGGTGGTGGCCCAGGCCAACGACACGCCCTTCGGCCTGGCCGCGTACTTCTACTCGCGCGATGTGCGCCGCATCTGGCGCGTGGCAGATGCGCTCGAAGCCGGCATCGTCGGCATCAACGAAGGCGCACTGGCCGCGGAGGCTGCGCCCTTCGGCGGCGTGAAGGATTCAGGCTACGGCCGCGAAGGTTCGGTCCACGGCCTCGACGACTACCTGCACACCAAATACCTCTGCCAGGGCCAGCTGGACTGACGCCGCGCGCACACCCCCCACACACCTCCAACGGAAAAGACATGCCCGCCATCAACGCCTTCAAGACAGCCCTGGCCGCCAAACAGCCGCAAATCGGCCTCTGGCTCTCGATGGCCGACCCGTACATGGCCGAGGTGAGCGCCACCGCCGGCTTCGACTGGCTGCTGATCGACGGCGAGCACGCGCCCAACGACCTGCGCTCGACGCTGGCCGCATTGCAGGCCGTGGCGCCCCACCGCGCCCAGCCGGTGGTGCGCGCGGTGCAGGGCGACACGGCGCTCATCAAGCAACTGCTCGACATCGGCGCGAAGAACCTGCTGGTGCCCATGGTCGACACGGCCGAACAGGCCCGCGCGCTGGTATCGGCCACGCGCTATCCGCCGCTGGGCATCCGCGGCGTCGGCAGTGCCGTGGGCCGCGCCTCGCAGTGGAGCGCGCGCGCCGACTACCTCGACATCGCCGATGCGGAGGTCTGCCTGCTGGTGCAGGCCGAAACCGTGGCGGCGCTCTCCAACCTGGCGCAGATCTGCGCCGTGGACGGCATCGACGGCATCTTCATCGGCCCGGCCGACCTGGCCGCGTCGATGGGCCACCGGGGCCGGCCCGGGCATCCGGAAGTGCAGGCCGCCATCGAGGCCGCCATGCGCACCATCGTGGCCTCGGGCAAGGCCGCGGGCACGCTGACCTCCGACCCGAAGCTGGCCCGGCGCTACCTGGAGCTGGGCTGCAGCTTCGTTGCGGTGGGTGTCGACGTGCTGCTGTTCGCGGGCGCGGCCCGCAAGCTCGCGGCCGACTTCAGCGGCGCGCCGCCGGCCGAAGAGCCCGCGCCGCGCGCGGCCTACTGAACGAAGTCCTCGGCGCGAAAAAAGCTACGGCAGGTTCTCGCGAAAGATCACCTGGCTGCGGGTGGTTTCCACGCCGCTGAGCACCTCTCGCCCGTCGCGCAGGTTGGCGAAGATGCGCACGCAGTTCATCAGCGTGGTGTGCGGGCTCTGCGTGATCACCGCGTCCATGCTGCCGTCGATCAGCAGCGTGCGCGTGTCGGGCGTGAGCCCGTGCCCGATGAACACCACCTTCTGCTCGCGCCCCGCCTCCTTCAACGCCCGTGCCACGCCATCGGATGCGCCGCCAATGTTGTAGATGCCGCCCATGTCGGGGTATTGCTCCAGCAGCGCGCGCGTCTGCCGGTAGTTCTTGCCGGCGTCGTCCTGGCCTTCGCGCAGGCCCACCACCTCGAGCCGCGGAAACATCTCGTCGATCACGTGCAGGAAGCCGGCCTCGCGCTCCTCGTGGGCCTTGTAGCTCAGGCTGCCCGCGATGAGCGCGACCTTCGCGGCGCGCGCGCCGATGAAGCGGCCGATGAGGTAGCCCGCGGTGCGGCCGGCCGCGCGGTTGTCCAGCCCCACGAAAGCCGCGCGCTCCGAGTTCGACAGGTCCGAGATCAGCGTGACCACCGGCAGGCCGCGCGCAGCCAGCGCCGCCACGGCCTCGCGCACCGCGGGGTGCTCCAGCGCCATCATCGCGATGCCATCGCAGCGCTGGCCATGGCGGCGCAGCGCGTCGGCCAGCTCGTGCGGATTGAAGCTCTCGATGAACACCGTGCGGCACTGCACGTTGAACGGCGCCCAGTGCTCCTGCGAATAACCCACCATGTCGCCCAGCATGCGGATGAAGCGGTTGGTGCCGGCCGGCAGCAGGAACACCAGCCTGAGCGGAGGCGGCGTGAGCGCCGCATAGAGCTCGGGCCCCGGCAGGTAGTCGAGTTCGCCCGCGGCCTTGAGCACGCGCTGCACCGTGGCGTCGCGCACGCCGGGGCGGCGGTTGAGCACGCGGTCGACGGTGGCGGTCGACACCTGCGCCGCGCGGGCGATGTCGACCACGCGCGCGCGCCGTGCATCGGAAGTAGGTGAAGGGTTATCCCGCATACATCAAAAACCATCAGGATCGAGTTTGACCCGGATGATGCATCCTTTTATCTTCGCTGTGGCTCAAATCCAATGGTGCATCAGATTGCATCAGCCGCATTCCGAAGATCCTGGAGACAAAAGACATGACCTCGCTCACTCGCCTGAACCGCCGCGGTGCCTTGCGCACGCTTTCCGCCCTCCCCGCCGCCGGCATCGTGTCGGCCGTGCCGCGCATCGCGCGCGCCGCGGAGTTCTCGTACAAGTACGGCAACAACTTGCCGCTCAGCCATCCGCTGAACATCCGCGCGCAAGAGGCGGCCGACCGCATTGCCAAGGAAAGCAAGGGCCGCGTCGAGATCAAGATCTTTCCCAACAACCAGCTCGGCGGCGACACCGACATGCTGGCGCAGGTGCGCTCGGGCGGCATCGAGTTCTTCACGCCCTCGGCGCTGGTGATTGCCACGCTGGTGCCGGTGGCCGCCATCAACGCGGTGGGTTTCGCGTTCAACGACTACAGCCAGGTGTGGGGCGCCATGGACGGCAAGCTCGGCGCGCATGTGCGCGGCGCCATTGCCAAGTCGCGCCTCTACGCCTTCGAGAAGATGTGGGACAACGGCTTTCGCCAGACCACCAGCAGCAAGGCGCCGGTCACCAATGCCAAGGACATGGACGGCCTGAAGATCCGCGTGCCCGTGAGCCCGCTGTCGATCTCGATGTTCAAGGGCCTGGGCGCGGCGCCCGCGAGCCTGCAGTTCAGCGAGGTGTACTCGGCCCTGCAGACGAAGATCGTCGATGCGCAGGAAAACCCGCTGCCGATCATCCAGGTGGCCAAGCTGTTCGAGGTGCAGAAGTTCTGCTCGCTCACCAACCACATCTGGGACGGCTACTGGTTCATTGCCAACGGCCGCGCCTGGGAGGCATTGCCCGACGACCTCAAGACCATCGTGGCGCGCGCCATCAACGACGCCGGCATGCAGCAGCGCGAAGACATCAGGAAACTCAACGAATCGGTGGTCGGCGACCTGCAGGCCAAGGGCCTCAGCATCAACCGCCCGGTGGCCGAGAGCTTTCGCGCCAAGCTGCGCGAGTCGGGTTTCTATGGCGAGTGGAAGGGCCGCTTCGGCCCCGAGGCGTGGGCCCTGCTCGAAGGCTCCGTCGGCAAGCTGGCCTGACCGCCCATGGTGCATGAATCCACTTTCGAGGCGGCGCCGTTCGTGGGCGCCGGCCCCTCCGCCAACGCGCTGAGCGGCGCGGCCGGGCGCGCCGACCGCGTGCTGGGCGGCCTGGTCGAGGCCGTGGCCGCGCTGCTGGTGCTGGCCGAGATCTGCGTGCTGTTCGCGGGCGTGGTGTCGCGCTATGTGTTCCATGCGCCGCTGGTTTGGTCGGACGAGCTCGCGTCCATCCTGTTCCTGTGGCTCTCGATGCTGGGCGCCGTGGTGGCGCTGCGGCGCGGCGAGCACATGCGCATGACGGCGCTGCTGCAGAAAGTGCAGCCTTCGACACGCGCGATGCTCGACGCCTTTGCCATCGCGGCCTCGGTCGCGTTCCTGGTGCTGATCATCTGGCCGTCCATCGACTACGCGCATGAAGAGTCGTTCATCGTCACGCCCGCATTGGAGATCAGCAACGCCTGGCGCGCCGCGGCCATTCCAACGGGCATCGGCATCATGCTGGCGATGGCGCTGCTGCGCCTGCTGCGCGTGTGCACCGGCCGGCAGATCGCCGTTGCGGTGCTCGGCATGGCGGCACTGGTGGCGGCCTTCTGGCTTGCAGCGCCGCTCTTTGCCACGCTCGGCAAGTTCAACCTCGTGATCTTCTTCGTGGTGGTGGTGGCGGCCACGGTGCTCTCGGGCGTGCCCATCGCCTTCTCGTTCGCGCTGGCCACCTTCGGCTACCTGGCGCTCACCACGCGCACGCCGCTCTTGGTGATGGTGGGCCGGCTCGACGAAGGCATGTCGCACCTGATCCTGCTCGCGGTGCCGCTCTTCATCTTCCTGGGCGCGCTGATCGAGATGACGGGCATGGCGCGCGCCATGATCCAGTTCCTTGCGAGCCTCTTGGGCCACGTGCGCGGCGGCCTCTCGTATGTGCTGATCGGCGCGATGTATCTGGTGTCGGGCATCTCGGGTTCCAAGATCGCCGACATGGCGGCCATTGCGCCCGTGCTGTTCCCCGAGATGGTCAAGCGCGGCGCCAAGCCCGGTGACCTGGTCGCGCTGCTGTCGGCTACCGGCGCGCAGACCGAGACCATTCCACCGTCGATCGTGCTGATCACCATCGGCTCGGTCACGGGCATTTCGATTGCGGCGCTGTTCACGGGCGGGCTGCTGCCGGCCGTGGTGCTGGGCGCCGCGCTGTGCGTGGTGGTGTGGTGGCGCTACCGGCGCGAAGACCTGAGCGGCGTTGCGCGCCACAGCAAGCGCGAGATCGGCAAGCTGCTGCTGGTCGCGCTGCCCGCGGTGCTGCTGCCCTTCGTGATCCGCGCCGCCGTGGTCGAGGGCGTGGCCACGGCCACCGAGGTGTCGACCATCGGCATCGTGTATTCGGCCATCGTCGGGCTCTTCGTGTACCGGCAGTTCGACTGGAAGCGGCTCAAGCCGATGCTGGTCGACACCGCCTCGCTCTCGGGCGCGATCATCTTCATCGTCGGCTGCGCCACTGCCATGGCCTGGGGCCTCACGCAGTCGGGCTTCTCGCAGGACCTGGCGCGCGTCATGGGCGCGCTGCCGGGCGGCGCGTACGGCTTCCTGGCGGTGTCGATCGTGGCCTTCATCGTGCTGGGCAGCGTGCTCGAGGGCATTCCGGCCATCGTGCTGTTCGGGCCGCTGCTGTTTCCCATTGCCAAGGCCGCGGGCGTGCACGAGGTGCACTACGCCATGGTCGTGATCTTCGCGATGGGCATCGGCCTGTTCGCGCCGCCCTTCGGCGTGGGCTACTACGGCGCCTGCGCCGTCAGCAAGGTCAACCCCGACGAGGGCATCCGCCACATCTGGGGCTACATCGCCGCGATGCTGGTGGGCTTGGTGATCGTGGCCGCGTTCCCGTGGTTCTCGACCGGTTTTCTCAAGTTCTGATCACAACAACACACTCACATCAACGGAGCCAACCGCAATGAGTCGATTCCTCGGCGAGATTCGCCAGCTGGGCTATGTCGTGCATGACATCGAGGCCGCCATGGACTACTGGAGCACCACGCTGGGCGTGGGCCCGTGGTTCTACAACCCCAAGGTGCCGATCAAGAACTACCGCTACAACGGCCAGGCGCACGAGCCCCACAACTCGGTGGCGCTGGCCAACTCGGGCTACGTGCAGGTCGAGCTGATCCAGACGCGCAACGACGTGCCCTCGATGTACCGCGACTTCCTGCAAGCCGGCCGCACCGGACTGCAGCACGTGGCCTACTGGACGGCCGACTACGACGCCGACCTGGCCCGCCTCACCGCGCAGGGCTTCAGGCCCGTGATGAGCGGCGAGGTGGGCGAGCGCGGCCGCTTCATCTACTTCGACACCGAGTACCACCCTGGCACCGTCATCGAGCTGTCCGAAGTGGCGGGGCCCAAGGGCAAGATGTTCGACCTGATCCGCAGCGCCTCCGAGGGCTGGGACGGCAGCGAGCCGGTGCGGCCTTTCCCAGACCTGAGCAAGCTGTGACCGTGACCGAACGCATCCGCGCGCGCTACCTCGTCGAGACGCCGCTGGACCCGGCCGTAGTGGCCGAGGTGATGGCCGGCGAACAATCGTGCGGCACCTTCACGCGCGTCGAGGGCGAAACCGACGCGCTGCGCGAACGCGCGCGCGCCACGGTCGAGGCGATCACCGAACTGGAACCGGCCAGTGCGCCGAGCCTGCCCAACGCACTGCTCGAACGAAAGGGCACGCGCGGCCCGTGGCGCCGTGCGCACATCGACATCTCGTTTCCCGCAGCGAACATCGGCGCCAACCTGCCGACGCTCGCGGCCACGGTGTCGGGCAACCTGTACGACCTGGGCGAAGTCACGGGCCTGCGGCTCGAATCGCTGCAGCTGCCGCCCGCCTACCGCGCGCAGTTCGACATGCCGCGCGCAGGCATCGCGGGCACGCGGCGCACCACCGGCGTGGCGAGCGGCGCGCTGGTCGGCACCATCATCAAGCCCAACGTGGGGCTGTCCGCCAGCGAGACTGCCGCCCTGGTCGCCAGGCTCTGCGCCGCGGGTGTCGACTTCATCAAGGACGACGAGGTCTGCGCCGACCCCGCGCATGCGCCGCTTGCCGAGCGCGTGCCCGCGGTGATGGCCGTGGTGCGCGCGCACCAGGAGCGCACCGGCAAGCACGTGATGGTGGCCTTCAACATCACCGACGAAACCGATGCGATGAAGCGGCATGCCGACCTGGTCGAGCGCGAAGGCGGATCGTGCGTGATGGCCAGCCTCAACTGGTGCGGCCATTCGGGCATGCAGACCCTGCGCCGCCACACCGGCCTGGCGCTGCACGGCCACCGCAACGGCTACGGCGCGCTGTCGCGCCATCCGCTGCTGGGCATTTCGTTCCAGGCGTATCAAACCCTCTGGCGGCTTGCGGGCGTCGACCACATGCACGTGCACGGCCTGCAGGGCAAGTTCTCGCAGCCCGACAGCGAAGTCATCGAATCGGCGCGCGACTGCTTCACGCCCCTGACCGATGCCGCGGACGACCGCGTGATGCCGGCCTTCTCGTCGGGCCAGTGGGCCGGCACCGTGCCCGCCACCTGGGCCGCCATCGGCAGCGACGACCTGCTCTTCATGGCCGGCGGCGGCATCCTCGCGCATCCCGACGGCGCGGCGGCCGGCGTCACCAGCATCCGCCAGGCCTGGTCGGCCGCGCGTGCGGGCACCGCGCTGGAAGAAGCCGCCCGCGGCGCACCCGAGCTGGCGCGCGCACTGGCCTTCTTCGGCAGGCCGTGATGCCGGCAACGCAAGCGCCGGCCATCGTCTACTACGGCGACGATTTCACCGGCGCCACCGACACGCTCGGCACCGCCGCGCGCGCCGGCCTGCGTGCCCTGCTCTTCCTGAAAACGCCCGATGCCGCGCGGCTCGCGCAGGCCGGGCCGCTCGACGTGCTGGGCATCGCGGGCGCCGCCCGCGCCATGGCGCCCGAAGCCATGCAGGCCGAACTGGCCCCGGTCGCCGCGCTGTTCCGTTCGCTCGGTGCGCGCGTGCTGCACTACAAGACCTGCTCCACCTTCGACAGCGCGCCGCACATCGGCTCCATTGGCGCAGCAGTGCGTGCGCTGCGCGGCGCCGTCGAACAGCCCTGGACCGCGATCGTCGGCGGCCAGCCCAACATCGGCCGGCACTGCCTGTTCGGCAACCTGTTCGCCGCGGCCGGCGCGGGCGGCGAGGTGTTCCGCATCGACCGCCATCCGACGATGAGCCGGCATCCGGTCACGCCGATGCATGAGGCGGACCTGAGATTGCACCTGGCGAAGCAGGGCCTGGCCGGCGTGCGCTCCATTCCTTTCACGGCCGCCTCGCTGGGGCCGGAGGCGCTTGGCGAGGCGCTGCAGCGCGCGCTGCGCCCGAACGCCAGCAACACCGAGGCTGTACTGTTCGACGTGGCCGATGCCCCGCAACTCGCCGCCATCGGCCATGTGCTGTGGGCGCAGGCCCGGCGCGCCACGCTGCTGGCCGTGGGCCCGAGCAGCGTGGTCGATGCTTTGGCCTCCGCGCTTGATGCGCGCACTGATGCACAGACAGACCCGCGCCACGTCGCTCCCGCGCGCGGCCCCGTGCTGGTGCTTGCCGGAAGCCTCTCGCCCGTCACGGCGCGTCAGGTGGCGGCGGCACATTCATTCGACACCGTGTGGCTCGACGCGCCGCGCCTCGCGCAACGCGACACGGCCACGCTGGAGCGGCATGCCCGCGACATCGCGCAAGGACTCGCCCGCGGCCGCAGCATGCTGGCCTGCACCCGGCCCGCCGAGCAGACACCTGCCGAAGGCAACAACAAGCTCGATGCTCAGGCCCTCTCGCGCGCCGGCGGCGACCTGCTGGCCAAGGTGCTGGCGATGGCGCCGCTGCAACGCGTCGGCATTGCCGGCGGCGACACCTCGAGCCATGCCGTGCAGGCGCTCGATGCGTGGGGGCTCTCCTATGCGGCCGACATGGGCGCCGGCGCCTCGCTGTGCCGCGTGCACAGCGACGATGCCGCGTTGGATAGCATGGAGATCATGCTCAAGGGCGGCCAGATGGGCTCGGACGATGTGTTCGAGCGGCTGGTGCATGGTGATGCGGGCACCAGCCCGCTTTCGTGAAAGCGCAAGGCGCGTTGTTCAGGCGAACGCATACGGGCCGGCAAAGTCTCCGATGTGGCTCAGGTGGCTGAGCATGCCGTGCCGCTCGTCCCACAGGTGCAGCATGCAGCCGCGCGGCCCCACGTGCGACTGCGGCGGCGCATCGGCGCGCAGCTGCAAGTCGATTTCCGTTGTGGTGCTCGGGCATGAACAGATCACCGTGCCGCCCCAGCGGCGCAGCATCGTGCGGTGCACATGCCCGCACAGCACCAGCTCGACATTCGGCGCGCTTCGCACCACGTCTTCGAGCGGCTGGGCCTCCATGCAGCGATAGGCGTCCATGTAGGGAATGCCGCTCATGAAGGGCGGATGGTGCAGCATCAGAAGGGTGGGTTTCACCCTGTCTTTCGCCAGCGCGCGCGCAAGCCAGGCGAGGCCTTCGGCGTCGATGTGGCCGTGGTGCTTGCCGGCAACGCACGAGTCCAGCCCGATGATGCGCACCGCGTGGTCATCCACGCACCAGTGCAGCGGCCCCGCCTTGGGAAGATAGGCGTGGTCACCGCTGAACGCGGCGCGAAAGTTCTCGCGATGGTCGTGGTTGCCGGGTATCACGAGAAACGGAATGCGCGAAGCCAAGAGCAGCGTGCGCGCCATCTGGTATTCGTCGGTGCGGCCCTCGTCGACAAGGTCGCCGGTGAGCACCAGCAGATCAGGGCGACGATCGAGCGCATGCACGTGCGCAAGCGCCTCGGCAAACATCCTGTTGGAGTCGACAACGCCCTGGTACAGCTCGCCTTTGGCGCGGATGTGCGGATCGGACAGCTGTGCAATGAGCATTTGGCTCCTCGAAGGATGGGCTGCCATGGTGTCTTCGCGGAACGAGTGCGCCCATACGCCTGTTGGCGTAGCCGAGTCACACCCCGAGCGCATACTGTTCGCATGACCATCGCGAAGCTTCTCGTCGTTCTGCTCGCCGCCCTTGCGCTGGCCGCCTGCAGCTCCATCGGCCAGAAGACGCTCGCCCCTGTCGCCAGCACCTCCGCGCCGCGAGCTCCCGCACCCCCGGCTCCCGTGCGCAATTGCAGCGTTGCGCTCTATGGCGATTCGATTCTGTGGGGTGGCTATGGCGCAACCATGGGCACACGGCTCCAGGATCCGCCTGCGGTTGCGCTCAGGCGCATACGGCCGGCCTGGGTGGTTTCTGATCACTCCGTCATCGGCGACAGCGCACACAAGCGCAGCCCGAGTTTTCTGAAGGAGCGGATCTCTGCAAGTGTCGTGGTGCTGCAGTACGGCATCAACGACGTCGGCAACAACTACGCCTATGAACCGGCACTGCGCGCCATGGCGCAACATGCCAAGGTACAAGGCAAGGTGCTTGTGATCACCGGCCTGTCGCGCGTCCGGGGCTCTCTCGCCGAGCGCACGGCCCAATACGATGCAACGGCACGCCGCGTCGCCAGCGAAACGGGTGCCGTGTTCGCGGACTGGTCCACCGTGGCGTTCGATCCGGCACACATGGCGGACGATATCCACCCGGCCCAGCCCTACAGCTCGCGGCTCAACGAGCGGCTGGCAGCCACGCTCGACCGTGCCGTGCCCGCCTGCAGCCTCAGCGCCGCTGGCCCGGTGCGAGATCGCAACGAAGAATCTTCAATAATTGAAACAAAACAATTCAACGGTAAGCATCGTCTTACAGCAACTGCATTGCAATTGTTAAACAATTTGAATTAAGAAGCCCAAAGTTCTAATTTCAAATCCAGTTTCCTGCTGTAACGCAGAAACGTCCGCGATTTGCGGCTTCCCCGACCCGCGTCGTCTAACCTGTTTCCGCCTACCCTCCGCCCCTCTGAAGTGGTACCATCGAGCCGTTGACTAGAGTAACAATGCGCAATCGCCGGTTACTATCGGTTGTCGACGCTGTCGCTCACTTCCAAGCTTCAACTGAACGGGGAAAAAATTCATGAAACATAGTCACCTGATCGCAGCCATGGCCCTCGCAGCCCTGGCCTCCGCGCCTGCACTCGCCCAGACGACCCTGCCCACGCCTCCGGCCAGCGCCGCTGATGCCGTGCGCGCAGCCGGTGGTGGCGGCCTGACGACCCCGCAAATTGGCGCGGCAGTTGGCGGCGGCGTGCTGCTGGCAGCGACCCTTGGTGGTGGCGGCGGCGGCGGTGGCGGCGGCTTCATCATCCCCGGCGGCCCTGGCGGCACCGGTACCGGAACCACCGGCACCAGGTAATGGTCGGAGCCCTCCGCAAGGGGGGGTTCCCAGCGAGATTCCAAAGCACCGCCAGCGCGGTGCGAAAACTAGGATGTTGCGTACTCGCATCATCCTTTTTTTTGGGCGGATGCTCCTCGGGCTCCTCGGCAATGCTTGCCACGGCCCGGCACCTCTACAACAACAACGCCTCGCCGTCGGACTCCCACACATTCCGTCCGGAATTCAGCTATTTGCGGGCCACCCTCGAAGGTCGCACCGTGTTTCTCGTGCTCGGATACGTCGACCCACACCCCGAAGGTCCCACAGAGGTCTGGTACAGCGCCTCGGGTGAAACCGTGCGCCTTCGCCACGGGCGCCTTGTGGCCACGGCCGGCTTGACGACCGACTGGCGTGCGGTGCGCCTTGTCAATGCGCCCGCCTGGCCCTCTGCCACGGCTGCCGAGCGCACGACAACTACAACAACACGCTTCCAGCGCGAGCGCGACCTGATGCCGGGCTACCGCTCGGGCATACGCGACGAAATCGAGCAACGGCAAATCGCGCCGCCCACCGACACCATGCTCGCCGGCCGGCCCGCGAGTTCGCTGCGCTGGGTCGAGGAGCGCAGCAGCACGCGCCCGGCCTCGGCGTCGCTGCCGCCGGCACGCTTTGGCCTCGCCCAGGTTGGCGACAAGCTCGAGGCGGTCTATTCCGAGCAGTGCCTTTCCCGTGATCTGTGCTTGAGCTTCGAGCGGTGGAATCCCTCTGTGCCAGCCAACGTTGCCTCGACAAGCGCAGCTGGTTCATGAGCCCCCCGCCCCCGCCCGGCCCCATCACCAACCCCTTCCGCCTCAGCCTGCTGGCCGCCGCGATCGTGTTGATGACTCCCTCCGCCCACGCCGCAGCCACCGACCGCAGTGTTGGCGGCGCCGCGCAAGTGCGGCCGGGCGAGCGGCTCAGCGACTGGCTGCTGCGCCAACCCGAGGATGCGGCCGGCCCCGGCCTCGCATGGCAGGTGCCGCAGGAACTGCTCGCGCAGCAGTACCTGAAAGAGTCGCTGCTGGTGCGGGTGGAAGCGGCCGTTCGATCGGCCTCGCCCGAGGAACGGGCTTCGCGCGAGCAGCTGCTGTCTGTGCTGCAGAGCCTTCCGGCGACCGGCCGCGTGGCGCTGGGCATCGTCGATCCGCGCTGGCTGCAGGCGAATCCCGGGCAAGACCCGGTGCTCCGCGAAGGCCAGCGGCTCGCGGTGCCGCCCGCCCCGCTGCGCTCGGTCACCGTGGTGCAGCCCGACGGCAGCTTTTGCCGCGTGGCGCATGAAGGCGGACGCTCGCTGCTCGACTACCTGAGCGCCTGCGGGCTCGACAGCGGCGCCGACTGGGCCTGGATCGCGCAGCCCGACGGTCGCACCACGCGCGCGGGCATCGGCGCCTGGAATGCAGAGCCCGCCGACGAGCCCGCGCCCGGCGCCTGGATCTGGGCTCCGCCGCGCCGCATGGCCGCGCTGGCGGACATGTCGGAAGGCCTCATCAAGTTCCTTGCCGTGCAAGGCCCGTCGCCGCAGGAACCCACCACCACTTCCCCGGCCGCCAACGCGCCCGTGTTCGCCGCGCCCACCGTGGCCGCGACGCTGCCCGAAGCCGTGGCCTCGCAGCCGCGCCCGCTCGACATCAGCGGCAACGACTGGGGCGAAACCGGCCTGCTGCAAACGCCATCGGCCCGCATGGGCGTGGCCGGCGACACGCGCGCATCGCTCACGTCGATCTGGCCCTACACGCGGCTGAACGTGATGTTCCAGCCCTTCGACTGGATGGAAGCGGGCTTTCGCTACACATCCATCTCCAACCGCGCCTACGAAGCCAGCACCACCGGCCAGTCGAACAAGGACAAGAGCATCGACATCAAGCTGCGGCTGCTCAAGGAAACCGCCCTGGTGCCCGAAGTTGCGCTGGGCTTCCGCGACCTGGGCGGTACCGGCCTTTTCTCCGGCGAGTACCTGGTGGCAAGCAAGCGCTGGTACGACCTCGACTTCAGCCTTGGCATCGGCTGGGGCTACCTGGGTGCGAGCGGCAACATCAGCAACCCCTTCAAGCTGCTGGGCAGCCGCTTCGACACCCGCGGCAGTTCGAGAGCCAACGAAGCCAGGTTCGGCTCCTACTTCCGTGGCCCGGCCGCCCTCTTTGGCGGCGTGCAGTGGCGCACGCCGTGGGACCCGCTCACGCTCAAGCTCGAATACGAAGGCAACGACTACCAGAACGAGCCGCAGAACAACAACCAGCGCCAGCGCACGCCCTTCAACATCGGCCTGTCTTACCGCGTGTCGCCCAAGGTCACGCTGTCTGCCGGCTTCGAGCGCGGCGACAAGTTCATGATTGGCCTCACGCTGTCGAGCAACCTGGCCGCATCGCAATCGCCCAAGCCGGCCGACCGGCCGCTGCCGGAATTTCGGCCGGAGGCGGCTCTACGCTCCCCGGGCTGGGCAACCACCGCGGCGGAGATCGAGGCGCAGACCGAATGGATCGTCGAGCGCATTGCGCCCAAGGACGACGTGCTGCATGTGTGGGTGACCGACAGCAACACCGTCTACCGCACCGCGCGCGTCGAAAAAGCCATTGCGGTGCTCCATCACGATGCGCCGGACACCATCAAGAGCTTTGTCTTTCACTACGCCGAGCGCGGGCTCGCGGTGCATGCGCAGGCCATCGAACGCGCCGAATGGGTGGCCGCGCGCATCCAGGCCCTGCCGCCGCACGCCGCGCGCGCCGTGTCCAAGCGCGACTACGAACCCGAGCTGGCCCGCCCCAACGCAAAGAGCACCGCCGCGCAGAGCACCGCCGCCCCCGAGGCGGCCGCTCCGGAAGCGAACGCTCCCTGGGTGCGCCCGCGCGACAAGTTCACCTTTGGCATGGCGCCGAGCTATGGCCAGATCGTCGGCGGGCCCGACGCCTTTCTGCTCTACCAGATCGGCATCCAGGCCACCGCCGAATACCGCTTTACCCAGCGCACCTGGCTCAGCGGTGCGGTCAACCTGCGGCTGGCCGACAACTACGACAAGTTCACCTACACCGCGCCCAGCGAGCTGCCGCGCGTGCGCACCTACCAGCGCGAGTACGTCACATCGCGGCGCTTCACCATTCCGTCGCTGCAACTCACGCACGTGGGGCAGTTGTCGAGCAACCACTACTACAGCATGTATGGCGGCCTGCTCGAAACCATGTTTGCGGGCGTTGGCGCCGAATGGTTGTACCGTCCGGCGCGCTCTCCGGTGGCCTTTGGCGTGGACATCAACCGCGTGCGCCAGCGCGACTTCAACCAGGACTTTGGCCTGCGCGACTACAAGGTGACCACCGGCCATGCCAGCCTCTACTGGGACACCGGCTGGAACGGCGTCATGGCCAAGATCAGCGCGGGCCAGTACCTTGCGGGCGACCGTGGCGTCACGCTCGAAGTCATCCGCCGCTTCGACAACGGCTTTGTGCTGGGTGCCTACGCCACCAAGACCAACGTCTCGTCGAGGCAGTTTGGCGAAGGCGATTTCGACAAGGGCATCTACCTTTCGATTCCGCTCGACGCGCTGCTGCCGCGGTCGAGCAAGTTTGCGCTGGGCTTTGCATGGTCGCCGCTCACGCGCGACGGCGGCGCGCGCCTGGCCCGCAGCAACACCCTTTATGAACTGACCTCCGTGCGCGACCAGGGCGCCTTCAACTTTGCGGCCCCGCCAGACAACAAGCCGCGTGCCGGAGACAACATCTTGAATTTCGATCGCAGCCCATGAGCGTTTTTTGTATGGAAGAAAGGCGGACACGTTGAAATCCGTTCTTGTCGTTTGCATCGGCAACATTTGCCGAAGCCCGATGGCGCACATCCTGCTGGCCGATGCGCTGCCGGAGATCGCCGTGTCGTCGGCCGGCACGGGTGCGTTGATAGGCCACCCGGCGGATCCCATCGCCCAAGAGTTGATGGCCGCGCGCGGACTCGACCTGAGCGCGCACAGGGCACGCCAGATCACCCAGTCGATGTGCGTTCAGGCCGATCTGATCCTCACCATGGACGACGGGCAGCGCCGCCACATCGAAACCAACTACCCGCTCACGCGCGGCAGGGTGTTTCGCCTTGCCGAAACCGCCAAGCTGAATATCCCTGACCCCTATCGCATGGGCCAGGAAGCCTTCGAGCACGCACTTCAACTCATCGACGCCGGCGTCAAGACATGGGCCGAACGGATTCGGCAATTCAAATGAACACTCCTGCTGTGACCACTTCCAATGCTGTGCGGGGCGGCCAGGCTGCTACGGCCTCGGCCGCAAGGCCGGATGACGATGATGTTATCAATCTGTCGGAATGGATCGACATTCTGATCGACCGCAAATGGCTGGTTGCGGCTGTCACTGCGCTGGCGCTGATGCTCGGTGTAGCCTACGCGCTGCTGTCTACCCCAGTCTACGAGTCCAACCTGCTGATTCAGGTCGAAGATGCAGCGCCGGATGCCAAGGGCTTTCTCGGCGAAGCCTCCAGTCTGTTCGACGTAAAGACGCCCGCCACCGGCGAAATCCAGGTCATCCGCTCGCGGATGGTACTGGGCGCCGCAGTGACCCAGACGCACGCCTATATCGACGCTAAGCCGCGCTATCTGCCGATATTGGGCCGTTGGCTAGCGCGGCGAGCTGACGGCCTTTCGGACCCCGGCTTCCTTGGCATGGGGGGCTACGTCAACGGCAAGGAACGTATCGGGGTCGCCCGCTTCGACGTGCCGGCGGAGCTTGAAGACGAAGCACCTTTCCTGATCACCGCTCAGGGCGAAGGCCAATACACGCTGAGACACGCGGAACTGGACCAGCCACTGACCGGTATCGTTGGCCAGCCGCTGCACCATGCGCTCGAAGACGGGGCTATCGACCTGCTGGTCGACAAGCTCGAAGGAAAGCCCGGCGCGGAATTCGTCGTGTCGCGTGCTTCGCAGCTGCGCACCATCGAGAATCTGCAAAAGCGACTGCAACTCGGTGAGCAAGGCAAGCAATCAAACGTGATCAGCGTGACACTGCAAGACAGTGATCGCGACCAGCTCTCCCGCATCCTCAATGCCATCGGCGAGCAGTACGTGCAGCAAAACGTCGAGCGGAAGGCGGCCGAGGCGCAGAAGACGTTGGTCTTCCTGGACGAGCAGCTGCCTGAATTCAAGCGCCAGCTCGAAGCCTCGGAAGATGCCTACACGCGCTTTCGCAACAAGAACGGCACCGTAGCCTTCGATGAAGAAGCCAAGGGCGTGCTGGCCCAGACCATCGAGCTGCAGACCAAGCTTCTCGAAACTCAACAGAAGCGCCGTGAACTGGCCGCACGCTTCACGGATAACAACGTGCGTGTGAAGACCATCGATGGACAGATCGGCGCTATCGAGAAAGAGATCAGCGGCCTCAACGCGCGCGTAAGCCGCATGCCCACTTTGCAGCAGGATGCACTGCGCCTAGAGCGCGACGTGCGGGTGAACAGCGGCCTCTATCAATCACTGCAGAACAATGCACTGCAGCTGCGCTTGGTAAAGGAAGGCAAGACCGGCAACGTGCGCCTGCTTGATAAGGCAGTAAAGACCAAGGAGCCAATCAAACCGCAGAAGCAACTGATCCTCGCGATTGCGCTGGCGCTGGGCCTATTAGCTGGCGCGGCGCTGGCGATCATGCGCAGCAGCTTCCTGGCGGGCATTCGGGATCCGCAGGAGATCGAGGCGCACACCGGCCTCTCGGTCTATTCGGTCGTACCCTTCACGATCGAACAGACGACGCTCGACCAAAGCGTTGCAGCTGGGGCCAAGGGTATCCAGCTGCTGGCGGTGACCCACCCAGACAGCCCGCCCATCGAGGCGTTGCGCAGCCTGCGCATCGCGCTGCAATTCGCTACGCTGGAGGCTGGCAACAATCGCATCCTCATCACGGGCGCGACGCCAGGCATCGGCAAGAGCTTTGTTTCCGGCAATTTCGCGGCCATCATGGCCCACGCCGGCAAGCGGGTGCTGCTGATCGACGCCGACATGCGCAAGGGCCACTTGAACAAGCAGTTCGGCCTGCCTCGCGAAGGCGGTCTGTCGGAACTGCTGGCTGGCGAGCTTTCAGTTCAGCAAGCCATCCGCGCGCAAGTGCTGCCCAACCTCGACATCCTCACCACCGGCAAGCTGCCGGTCAATCCGGCCGACATGCTGATGTCGGAGAGCTTTGTGCGTCTCCTCGAAATGGTGTCCGCGCAATACGAACTGGTCGTCATCGACACGCCACCAGTGTTGGTAGCTGCCGACACGGCCGCTGTGGCGCCGTACATGGGCGCCGTGCTGCTGGTTGCCCGCGCGGACCAGACTCAGCTCGGCGAACTCAATGAAAGCGCCAAGCGCCTCGCACACGCGGGCAAGGCGGTGAGCGGCGTGATCTTCAACGGCATCGACCTGACGCGTCGCCACTACGGTAGCCATGGCTACCGCTATGGTGGCTATCGGTATACGACGTACAAATACAACGAATAAATCCCCCAGGCGGGCGGGCAGCGCGTTGGGCCCCGAGCTAGGCAGAGTAGAGTTTTTGGTCCACCATTTCGCTGACCGCCGCGCCCTAAGTGGGGTCACCATAGGCCCGGGTGCTGGCGGCCTCGATCACAGCGGTAAGACATCTGCGCGGGTTCGGCGGAGCTCACTTCCGCGTCGAGGTCGATGGCGCTGAATTGAAGTGAGACAACTCGTAGTCGACCGAGGGCGTCATTTTGACCCCCGTGGCCGCCCCCTCCCTACATTCGTATCGCTGACAAGTCGAAAAATAATGAAAAATCTGGACACGCTCATAACGCGTAGCGCTGCGTTAACGATGGCTGCCACGGCCTTTTCCGCAAGTTGGGGAATGAGTACCCTCATTGAGGGAGTTTCACTTTTTAGAACGCTGGCGTTTTCAACCTTGGCCATGCTAATCTACAACGCGGTGCGCAAACGGAAAATCGCCAAGCCCGCCAACGTCGAAATCAGTATTGCACTGCTATGGATTTGGTGCCTCCTGTCTCTCTTGTGGTCGCTTGATTCAGAGCTTTCAACCGTCCAGATATTTAGCACTTCGCTTCTTGCTTTTCTCATTTTCATAGCAACCTTGCGACTCTCTCTCTCTCCCAAATACTGGAAACTTGTTGGAGTGTTTTATGTCCTCGGATGCGTAGTTGCAAGCTTGACAGTGGTCACAAGCGCAGTAAGCTTTGCCGCCGGGGGGGATGGCGATGATCGGGCAACAGTCGGAGAACTAAACGCCAACTACATCGCATATGCAATTGCCACGTCGATTCCAATGGCGTTGACGCTGCTCAACTATCAGCCGCAACGATGGCTCGTGAAGCTGGCCACAGTGCTGTATGTCCCCGTGGCTATGTCGGCAATCCTGTTGACTGGGTCTCGCGGAGCTCTAATGGCTGGTGGTGCCTCGGTGCTCCTTTATTTTCTGCTTTCCATGCGGCGACAGTTTGTAGCATCCATTTTTTTAATTGCACTCGCTGGCGCTGGCATTTATTTCTTCTTTGACTATCTCCCGGCTTCCGTAAGTGATCGGATGACATTTTTTTCCGACGCTCTGACTCAATCCGGCGACACAGTAGATCTTTCAGGCCGGGAATACATTTGGCCGCTGGCGATCCAATTATTCTTCGAGAATATATTTTCCGGGATAGGATTTGGGGCGTTCCGTGCAGTCAATGGTGATGGTATTTCCGTACACAATGCAATTTTGACGATGGCTGCGGAAACGGGATTGCCGGGGCTTATTCTTTTCGGCTTCACAGTCGCTGCAGTTTTTTGGCGCGTCATCTTTAGATCACCGAACCCAGAGGTACGCAAGGGCGGCCTCATGCTATTGGTTACTTGGTTGCCGATTGCTATGACCGGTGTATGGGAAGCTTCTGCCATTGCATGGCTGGCGTTTGGCTGGTACTTCGGGGCATCCAAGCATCCATTTGAGCCAATCGAGCAATACGATGGCAACCACCAGAGACGTCTCAGAATTCAATGGTAACTATCGAGCCAGCAGCACATCTTAGGAAGCGCTCTCAACGGGTCAAGCTAACACGATTGCGAAGTACGCTGGCAATAGACGTTTGGCCCGCTTGGCGAAAAAATCTGCCTTCTTCGTTGAGTCGTACATGACGGCCATCAGTTATCCGTTTATTACGAAGAACACATCAACCCCGAGGAATCCGCTGGCGAACCCGGAAAACCCAAGATGGAAGCAGACGACGAGGAGCACTGCAATCCCTCGCAGAATCTGAATGTCTTTTCTATAGCTCACATGTTCCTCAAAGCACTGAATACACCGATAGCAGCATCTTTAGACTTAGACCGCTGAGCGCTACTTGGCGCTCGGCGAGTTCAAAAGTGTTTAGGTCGGCGCGCTCCCTTCTTGACATCGATCGCCAAGGTATCGCGAAGATTGATATTGCGGCGCGTTTTAGATTAACTAGTCGTCAGACTGGTGCGAGCGCTGACGGCGGCCCCGAAGCACCAGCGGCAACGCCATCAGCCACGACCGATACTGGCGCCGGTAACGTGTCCCTCTGGCGTTCAAGCTCCATGTACACCCAGTCGACTACCTCCGCGTGTGGAAGGTAGCCGCCCAGGAGCTGCTGCAGCTTGCATTTGATCGCCGGAACGTCGTTACGCTCCAGCAGTGCGCCTAGCTCATCGATCTGCTGCGCCAGCTCTGCCCAGGGCGGGCACGCTTCATGCGCCTTCATCACACGCGGATGGGCAGTGGGCATGGCGTTGTCGCCGATCAGCAGTTCTTCATAAAGTTTTTCACCGGGCCGCAGGCCAGTGACCAGCAGCTCGATATCGCCTTCGGGGTTCCTCGCGTCGCACACGGTGCGGCCCGACAGTTCCACCAAGCGGCGCGCCAGGTCGATGATGCGCACCGGCTCGCCCATCTCCAGCACAAACACGTCTCCCCCCTCGGCCATGGCGCCGGCTTGGATCACCAGTTGCGCCGCTTCGGGAATGGTCATGAAGTAGCGCGTAATGTCTTCGTGCGTGAGCGTGATCGGTCCGCCCGCTTCGATCTGCTGACGAAACAGCGGCACCACCGAGCCACTGGAGCCCAGCACATTGCCAAAGCGCACCATCGAAAAGCAGGTGCTCGGCTTCTGCTGGGCCAGGCCCTGCAGCGTCATTTCGGCCAGGCGCTTGCTCGCGCCCATGATGTTGGTCGGCCGCACCGCCTTGTCGGTGCTGACCAGCACAAACTGGCTCACGCCATGGTCGCGCGCTGCCAATGCCGCCGTGAGCGTGCCCAGCGTGTTGTTGATCAGGCCTTCCACGGGGTTGTGCTCCACCAACGGCACATGCTTGTAGGCTGCAGCGTGGTAGACCGTATCGGGCCGCCACACGCCCATGATCTGGCGCATGCGAGCGCTATCGCACACCGATGCCAACAGCGGCACCACGCCGAGCGCAGGCGCTTTTTGATCCAGCTCACGATGAATGGCATAGAGCGCGTATTCGCTCCACTCCACCAGCAGCAGCACCGAGGGTTTCAACTGCGCGATCTGGCGGCACAGCTCGCTGCCAATGGAGCCACCCGCACCGGTCACCAGCACAACCTTGCCGCGCACGTGGCGATGCAGCAGATCTTCGTCCGGCGCCACCGGGTCGCGGCCCAGCAGGTCTTCGATGTCGACCTCCATCAGGTCCTTGACCTGCACCCGGCCCTGCGCCAAGTCAGCCATGCCAGGCAACGTGCGCACGTGCAAGTGCAACGACAAGAGCTCGTTCAGAATCTGCGCCCGGCGCCCTTGCGAGACCGATGGCAGCGCCAGCAGCACGTCGGTAATGCCTTGAGCGGCAGCATTGGCCGTAAGCCAGGACGGCGGGTAGATGGGCAGCCCGTTGAGGGTGCGGCCCTGCAGATGCGGCGAATCGTCGACGAAGCTATGCACCGCCATCTCGGGGCTGTGCGCCAACGCCGCGGCCAGTTGGCGCCCGGCCTTGCCCGCGCCGTAGATCACCACCTGCGGCAAGGTCTTGCTGCGCAGCACCTGTGTATAGAGGCCGCCTAGCCAATAGCGCGCCATCAGTCGAGAGGCACCCACCGTGATCAACAGCAGCGCAGGCACCAAGAGACCCACCGTCCGCGGAACGCCCTCCACGCCAACCAGGGTGAACATCATGACGTAGCCCACGCTGAACAAGGAGCAAGCGCGCCCGACGGCCATCAACGCCGCGCTGCCGGCATACCGGAAGATTGCCCGGTACAGCCCCGAGATCACGAACAGCGGCAGCGCCAACATGACCGCGCCGGCTACCGCCAGCCAGTGCACGCCCGTTAGTTCTACCCACCGCTCGTAGCGCAGGCTGAGAGCCAGCCACACGCACAGCACACACAGGCCGGTGTCCACCAACAAGGCCAACACCCGCTTTGCGGGTCTCGGCAGCGCCAGCACCGGCTGGGCCATACGGTCGATCATGCGGAGCCCCCTGAGAAATTCTTGTCAACCCTGCAATGCTGTGAATCCATCATTGCGCCCCCTGCCCTGCGGAATGCAGGCGCTCCAGCAAGAATGCCAAGCCGGCCCCCAGCAGCAGCCCCACCCAGTCGGCCAGCAGATCGACAGCCTCGGCACTGCGATCTGGCGTGAACGATTGCAGCAGTTCGATGAGCCCGCCATAGGCCAGCAACGTGGTCAACACGATGGCCGTTCGCCCCGGCCAAGCCCATTGGCCTAGCAGCCCCAGCACGGCAAAACCCAAGGCATGGTTGCCCTTGTCCCACCCCGTGGAGGGCAGGTCGGCTGAAAGCGGGGCCAGGCTCAGCACCAGCAGCACGAGCATGGCCAGCGCCAGCAGCCAGCGCCAAACCGTGGCCCCGGGCTTGGGCCACCATCTGCGCGCAGCGGATGGGCTCATGCTGCGCTCGCTTCCTTCAGCACCCGCCCAATGGCCGCGCAGCTGGCGTCCATTTCAGCGGCCGTCAGTGTGGGGTGCACCAGGAACATGACGCTGTTTTCGCCCAAGGCGCGCGCCACCGGCAAGCGCTCGGCCGGCCGCCAACCGGTGCCGTCGAAGGCTTTCTCCAGATACACCTCCGAGCAGGAGCCTTGGTAGCATGGCACGCCTTGGGCCTGGATGGCATTCACGATGCGGTCGCGACTCCAGCCGGGTGCCAGCTGCGCGGGCTGCACGTAGACATAGCACTTGTAGTGCGCATGCACGCTGCCTTCGGGCAAGGCTGGCACGCGCACGGCCGGGTGCGGACGGCAGGCCGCCCACAGCGCTTCTGCATGGCGCGTGCGCTGCACGGTCCAGTCGGCCATGCGGCGCAACTGGATGCGGCCGATCACGGCCTGCATCTCCAGCATGCGCCAGTTGGTGCCGAAGCTTTCATGCACCCAGCGGAAGCCGGGCGGATGCTCGCGCTTGAACACCGCCTCATAGCTCTTGCCGTGGTCCTTGAATTCCCACATGGCGCGCCACAACGATTCGCTGTTGGTGGTGACCATGCCGCCCTCGCCGCCCGTGGTCATGATCTTGTCCTGGCAGAAGCTCCATGCGCCCACGTGCCCAATGGATCCGACCGCCCGCCCCTTGTAGCGCGCTCCATGTGCCTGGGCGCAGTCTTCGATGACCTTGAAGCCGTGCTGTTCGGCCAGCGCCATGATCGGATCCATGTCGCAAGGCCAGCCGCCCAGGTGCACGCAGATCACCGCGCGGGTGCGCGGCGTGAGCACCCGCGCAATGGTGGCCGCAGAGAGGTTGCCGTTGTCGGCCTCCACATCCGCAAACACCGGGGTCGCACCCGCATTGACCACGCAAGACACACTTGCTATGAAGGTGCGCGGCGTAACCACCACTTCATCGCCCGGGCCGATGCCCAGCGCCTTCAGCGCGACATCCAGCGCCAGCGTGCCATTGGCCAGCGCCACCGCATGGGCGGTGCCGGTCCAGGAAGCGAATTCCTTCTCGAACTCACGGCATTCCTGCCCGGTCCAGTAGTTGACCTTGTTGGAGAGCAGCACGCGCTGCACAGCTTCGGCTTCTTCGGCGGTGAAGCTGGGCCAGGGAGAGAACGGGGTATTCAGCACAATCAACCTTTGGGAGAAAAGAGACGGGCCGGGTTGCCCACCACCGTGGCGCCGGCCGGCACGTCGCGCGTGACCACGGCGCCCATGCCGACCACGGCACCGCGCCCAATGACCAGCGGCTTGCCAGGACGCCCCTGTTTGATGACCGCACCGGAGCCGATGTACGCGTGGTCTTCGATGACCACATTGCCGTTGCACTTCGCACCCGGCGCGAAGGTGACGAAATCGCCGATCACGCAGTCGTGCTCGACATAGCTGTAAAGGTTGGCGTGGAAATGCCGACCGATGCGGATGTTGGAAGTGAGCGTGACGAAGGGGCTCAGGGCCGCGCCCTCCCCCAGTTCCACATCGTCCATGCGCACGACGTTGCCCGCGCTTACCGTCCAGGCGCGCACGCCATCCGCCCTGCAGCGCGCGGCCAGCTGCTCGCGCACCTTGCTGTTGGCAATGGCCAGCACGACATGGCGCTCGCTCGCCTCTTGCTGCAGGAATTCCGAGTAGCGCAGCACCCGCTGGCCATTGACCACGGGCGCGGCGGGCTGGTCATCTATGAAAACAAGCCGCGTGTCTGCAACGCACTGTCCCGCCAATTGCGCGCGCGCCAAAGGCATCACGCCCCGGCCGCAGCCGCTGGCGCCGTAGACCGCGAACAAGGGTTGCGTCATGACTCACCTCCGTGGGAGGCAGCGGCAGAAGAGCCGGTGAAGCGCGGCATGGTCGCTTCGCCCGCCGCAGAAATCCCGTCGCGTACCAGCACCTTGCGCACCGTGAGCCACAGGATCTTGATGTCGAGCCACAGCGTGCGGTTGTCGACGTACCAGACGTCGAGCTTGAACTTCTCTTCCCAGTTCAGTGCATTGCGGCCGTTGATCTGCGCCCAACCAGTAATGCCGGGGCGCACTTCGTGGCGGCGCGCTTGCTCCGCGGAGTACAGGGGAAGGTATTCCATCAACAAGGGGCGCGGGCCTACCAGACTCATCTCACCCTTGAGCACATTCCAGAGTTCGGGCAACTCGTCGAGGCTGCTCGAACGAAGAAAACGGCCAAACGGCGTGAGCCGGTCGGTATCGGGCAGCAACTGCCCGCTGGCGTCGCGTGCATCCGTCATGGTGCGGAACTTGACCATCTCGAAAGGCCGTCCTCCCAGGCCCGGTCGAACCTGGCGGAAGAAAACCGGCTTTCCGAGCTTGCGACTCACTTGCCAGGTCAAAAGCGCAAGAGGGACCGCAAACAGCAGCAATGCCGCCGCGGCCAGGATGACGTCTAAAACGCGCTTCACACCGAACGCCCTTGCGACGCCCAGCCGCTTGAAGAGCACGCCGAACCGCGCAACGCCGGTACGCAGCGACAGGTGCTCGTGATAGTGAAGCTGGGCTTTTGCACCCATTCCCGCCAAGGCCTCCGGGGCCATTGCAGCCAATGCTTCGGCGGAGGCCGCCAACACCTGCGGATCCTCGGATGCAGCAATCACTCCGCTGCCAGACTCCCGCACCAGGTTTGCAGCATCGCCATCCACTGCCATCAACAAGGGCTTGCCGGCGGCCATGTAGGCCTGAGTCTTCGACGGAATGGTGATCTCGAAGAGCGGATCCTTGCGCAGGTGCACCAACAAGGCATCCGCCGCGTCCAGCAAAGTGCCGACTTCAGCCATGGGCACGGGCGGCAAGAACGTCACATTGTCAAGGCGCAGTTCGGCAGCCCGCTGGGCGAGGCGGCTTACTTCCACGCCGCCACCAAGCAGCACGAAGCAAACACGCGATTCGCGTTGTTGCAGCAGCACCGCCGCGTCCAATACGGCATCCAGTGCCTGTGCCTTGCCCATGTTTCCGGCAAAGAGAATCCGGAATTTTTCTGCAGCAGGAAACGCTGCGGGCAATTGCCCATGAGGTGCCGTCAGCGAAGCCTCGTCGGCCCAGTTGTAGATCACATCGATCTTTGCTTCAGGAACACCGCGCTGCACCAGCAGTTTCTTGAAGCCGGGCGAAAGCACGGCAATGTGATCGACGCGCCTGTACACCCACTGGCAGACAGATGCCACGACGCCCAACGCCCGTTCGTTGTTGAGCATGCCAGTCGCCCGCAAGGTGTCGGGCCACATGTCCTGGATGTCGTAGACCACGGGAATACGACGAAGAAGACGGATCAACCCTGCCGCCACGCCTACAGTCAGGGGCGGGTGATAGGCATACATCACCGCAGGGCGCTTTGCAAAGAACAGGCCGTAGACGGAAGCGGACGCCGCAAAGCTCGCGTAGTTCAGTACACGTTTGATGGCGGACTGGCCGTGATCGGGATAAAGCGGCAAGCGGGTGACCTGCACGCCATCGATCACCTCGCGCTGCAGCCACTTGATACGGTAGCCGGGGTACACCTTTCCACCCGGGTAGTTCGGAAAGCCGGTGACGACTTCCACCTCGAACCCCTGGCGAACAAGTTCACGCGCAAACACAATGCCCTTGAAGGTTGGTTCGGGGTCGAACCATTGCGTCAGCAGCAATACACGAACGGCCATGTTGGGATCAGTACTTCTTCCACACGACCCGATTCACATAATCGGTGTAGCTGTGGATGATGCGCAGCACCTTGTCCGAGACATTCGGCATGCTGTAGTCGGCAACCTGGCGCAAGCCACGCAGCTCGCCGCGAGGTTGGGTCTGGAGGATGGCCAGCCCCTGGCGCACACGCGCAAGCTCGAGCCCCACCATCATGACCGCGCCCTCTTCCATGCCCTCAGGCCGCTCGTGCGCCTCGCGCAGGTTGAGCGCCGGAAAGTTCAGAATCGAGGACTCTTCGTTGATGGTGCCGCTGTCGGAGAGAACCGCGCGGGCACACATCTGCAGCTTGACGTAGTCATGAAAGCCGAGGGGCTTCAGCAAGCGGACATTGGCATGAAAGCGCGATCCCGTGGCATCAATGCGCTTTTGGGTACGCGGATGCGTCGAGACGATGACCGGCAGTCCATGATCTTCGGCAACCGTATTGAGCACGTCGACCAGCTTTGCGAAGGACTGGGCAGACTCGATGTTCTCTTCGCGATGAGCGCTCACCACAAAGTACTGGCCGACCCCAAGGTTCAGTCTTGTGAGCACATCGGATGCATCGATGTTCGGGCGGTAATGGGAAAGCACTTCGAACATCGGACTGCCCGTCTTGATGACCAGGTCCGGCGGCAGCCCCTCGCGCAGCAGGTAATCGCGGGCGATGGTGCTGTAGGTCAGATTCACATCCGCCGTGTGGTCCACGATGCGCCGGTTGGTCTCTTCCGGTACGCGCTGATCGAAGCAGCGGTTTCCGGCTTCCATGTGAAAGATCGGGATCTTGCGCCGCTTGGCTGGAATGACCGAGAGACAGCTGTTGGTGTCGCCCAGCACCAGCATCGCCTCGGGCTGCTCCTGCCCAAGCACCTTGTCTACTGCAATGATGAGGTTACCGATGGTGTGCGCGGCACCGGTCGAATCTGCCGCGCTGTTCAGGAAGTGATCGGGCTTGCGAACGCCCAGGTCGTCGAAGAAGACCTGGTTGAGTTCGTAGTCGTAGTTCTGGCCGGTGTGCACCAACACGTGGTCGCAATGCTCGTCCAGCCGAGCCAGCACACGCGACAGGCGAATGATCTCGGGCCGAGTACCGACCACTGTCACGACTTTGAGTTTTTTCATGGGAAAGGTCACAAGCCTGGGGTCTAAAGAGGGCAAGCGAAGGTGTCTGGCCGCGCACGGTCGAATACCTCGTTGGCCCAGAGCATGACGACCATTTCGTCAGTGCCGATGTTGGTGATGTCATGCGTCCAGCCGGGCACGGTCTCGACAATTTCCGATTTGTCGCCCGTGGTGACCAGTTCATGCGCTTCGCCCGTCTGCATGTGCCGGAACTTGAAGCGCGCCTGTCCCTTGATGACCAGGAACTTCTCAGTCTTGCTGTGGTGATAATGGCCGCCGCGTGTGATGCCCGGGTGCGCGGTGAAGAACGAGAACTGGCCGGCGTCCGGGGTCTTGAGCATTTCGACGAACACCCCGCGCGCGTCCCCGTATTGCGGCACCGTATAGGCGAACGACTCGGGCGGCAGATAGCTCACATAGGTTGAATAGAGCGCCCGCACCAGCCCCGTTCCCACGCGATCGGTCATGAGCGTGCTGCGGCTGTCCCTGAACGACTGGATCTGCCGGGCCAGTTCGCCCACCGTGGTGGTGTACTGCGGCGTCACAGTGGCAAAACCGTCCGCGTTTTCTGTGGCGTCCGCACCATCCATCAACTGAATGAAGCGATCGACGACATCGTCCACATACACCAACGTGACGGACGCGGCGGGATCATTGACCTGGATGGGCATGCCGCGCGCAATGTTGTGGCAGAACGTGGCAACGGCCGAGTTGTAGTTGGGCCGGCACCATTTGCCGAACACGTTGGGCAACCGAAAGAGGTGCACCGGGATGCTGTGGCTGCGCGCAGCGGCCTGCAGCGCCTCTTCTGCCCCGTGCTTGCTGCGGCCGTACGGATTGTCCAGGCCTGCCTGCGTGGACGAGGTGTAGACGACCGGCACCTTCCTACCGGTGGATTCGGCCATGGCACAGACGGCACGGCACAGGCTCTGCGTGAGTTCTGCGTTGCCGATGGCGAATTCCTGCGGATCTTGAGGGCGGTTGACTCCCGCGAGGTGGAACACGAAGTCCACCCCCTGCAACAGTGCAGGCAGTTGCTCCACGCCGTCGTCACGAGTGAAGCAGACGACTTGCACATCCTTGCGCTCGGCCAGATGCAACTGCAGGTTCTTGCCCACAAAGCCGCGAGCGCCGGTGATCAATACCTTCATGACCTTATTCCTGCGCCAGAGCTGGTTCGCCACGCGCAATGCGCTGCATGAAGTCGAGCTTGAGCAACAGCGCCTTCATGCCTTCGACGTCGAGCCGGGTGGTGTTGTGCGAGTTGTAGTCTTCGCCGTGTGTGCTGCGGGTAATGCGCTCTTCGCCCTCTTCCACGTACTTGGCGTAGTTCAGGTCCCGCCCGTCGGGTGGCACGCGGTAATAGTCGCCTTGGTCTTCGGCACAGGCCATTTCCTCCCGGCTCAGCAGCGCTTCATAGAGCTTCTCGCCGTGGCGCGTGCCGATCTCACGCACTTCGTGATCGGGCTTGCGCATCACCTCCAGGATGGCCTGTGTCAGCACCTGAACCGTGGCTGCGGGGGCCTTCTGCACAAAGATGTCGCCGTTATTGCCGTGCTCGAAGGCGTGCAGCACGAGTTCGACTGCATCCTCCAGGGTCATCATGAAGCGGGTCATGGATGGGTCGGTCACGGTGATGGGCTTGCCCGCGAGCACCTGCTCCACGAACAGCGGAATGACCGAGCCGCGCGAAGCCATGACGTTGCCGTAGCGGGTACCGCAAATCACGGTGTGGGTACGTTCCAGATTCCGGCTGGCAGCGACCATCACCTTCTCCATCATGGCCTTGCTGATGCCCATGGCGTTGATCGGGTAGACAGCCTTGTCGGTGCTGAGGCACACGACGCGCTTCACGCCTGCGGCAACTGCTGCTTCCAAGACGTTTTCGGTGCCGAGCACGTTTGTGCGCACTGCTTGCATCGGATGAAATTCGCAAGAAGGCACCTGCTTGAGCGCCGCCGCATGAAAGACATAGTCAACGCCGCGCATGGCGGCAGCAATGCTGCGCGCATCACGCACGTCACCGATATAGAACTTCAGCTTGGGATGGTTGTAGCGCTTGCGCATGTCATCCTGCTTTTTTTCGTCTCGGCTGAAGATGCGGATTTCACCGATATCAGTCGATATAAAGCGCTTGAGCACTGCGTTGCCGAAAGAGCCGGTGCCGCCGCTAATAAGCAATGTCTTTTCGGAAAACATGAGATTTTCTTTATTGGATTTGAGTTGGTAATCAGTTTTTATTCGACACACCGCGCCAGATACGCATGTAGTCCAAGAAAACAGCGTCAATTGAATAGCAATCGATCGCCTTTTTTCTTGCGACTTCCCCAAGGGACGCTCGCGATCGAGCATCGGAAATCAACGCCCGCATCTCACCTTCTAATGCGCAAGCATCCCGCGGATTTACGAGCACCCCGGCGCCACCCTCAAGCATCTCCGGAATTGCGCCTACATTCGTGGCCACAATCGCTCGCCCAAGAGCCATCGCTTCGACAATGACATTAGGAAAACCTTCAGTGTGACTCGGAAGAACAAATAAATCACACGACGCCATGTGCTGCATAGCGCTATGGTGAGGCAATTCTCCCAAGAAATTTACGTTTTTTGCGCCATAGCTCTGAACTAGCTTATCACGGTAATCAGGCTTATACGAGCCAATGAGATCCAGTTGCCAGCCCCGAGGTTGAAGGCGACTCCAGGCAGACAAAAGTTCCTCAACACCCTTTGCTTGAATTATCCAACCCAGAAATAGAACCGATCGAGTATCACTGGGGCCATCCTGCGATTGCCCGACGGGTAGCGAGTGCGTGTTTACACAGTTGGGAATTAATACAATCTTACTCGCAGGAAAATAACCTCTCACAGCCTCAAAAGTTGCTTTGTCGATCAGGACAACTCGGGATGACATACGCATAACAGTTCGAAGCAATCGCCATTCAAATGAATTCGCCAAAGCGATTGCGGGTATGCGTCCAAATCTAATGTGAAAAACCAACGGCACCCCGAAAAATTTCCCAAGGATAGCCACCGCAAGATCCCGCACCGCCCCCAAATGACCTGACGTAGTCAAATGAATGGCGTCAAACCGGGCACCACATAGAGAGAAAAAAAGCTTTCCGATGTCCGAGAGCAATTGCAATGATCCACCAATGGATCGAATAATAATTCCAGTTTGATGAATAGAGCGCCATTTTGGTGCAGTATTAATCTGCGAGATCACGATGTCCTGTCTATCCCTTGCGTAGGACGAAATCAAAGCAGTCCAGTGCGCAATACCTCCGTAAGGGGGAGGTATCGGGGAGACAAGGCAAACGCGGAGAGGAAGACGGATCAATTGAAAGCTCGCTCTGTGCTCTTAAGAAATGAATTCAAAGCTTCTGAGTGGGCACGAAAATCAAAAGATCGCTGCGCCTGCTCAATCGCCGAATGCCGCATTGCCTGAAGCTGAGGAGCGGAAAGCCTCAATGCGCGCTCAATGGCCGACTTGAGAGAGCTTACAGAGCAGTCAGCACAAATCAAGCCCTCCATTCCGTCGCAAATGTACATGCCAATATCGCTAGTCAAGTTGACAATCACTGGAGTTCCGTTTGCCAAGCTCTCGACGAACTTTGTTGGAAATCCCGCGTTCGCAAATCGCGCAGGCTCCCTCAGCAACACAGTTAAATCGGCCAACCTTATATGCCGAGCAATATCCGCCTGCTTCACATGCCCCAAAATTTCTATACTTGGAGCAAATCCAGAACGGCTATATATGGTTCTTAAATTTTCAAAAGTAGGCCCCAATATTTTCAATCGAAGCCTGTCGCCGGTGGCGTCCAAGGCTTCCACCGCTTCTATAACATGCAACAATAAATCTTTCTTGCCGGGAGTCCCAGCATAGAGAAGCACCAAGGGCGCTGCAGGGTCCTTCAGGTGGACGATGCCTTGATCAACTTGCACATTGAGCGATGGAGGAATTCGCACTACCTTGCACCCCAATTTTCGATAGTGATGCTCAAGAAGCGAACTGATCGCAATCACGCCGTCACATCGAGGATAAAGGTAGCGTAAAGCCACTTGAGCACTGACGTAAAACGGACCCCATCGTCCACCTTTCATCTGCCGCGGGTCATACCACTCGACTACATCGACAATTAAAGGTATTCCGTGCCGTCTGCACCATGGAAGTAGCCTCAAGATGTATTGAGCACTACCCCCATATACAACGACATGAGATGGCTTGGATGGTTGACGGTCTAACCACCGAACGGTCTTATCGCCCCATTCAACAAGGACTCTCCATGCCTTTTTTAAGGAAGACATTCCCGGGGTAGGCAATTCTCCAATTCCAACATATCGGACAGCGCCTTCCGGTTCGCCTTCGTTTAAATTTTTCTCGACTGTAGGTAGATCACTGCCGCTGGCAACGACAACTGAATATCCTGTCTGTGCGAGCGAGCGAGCGATGCCAACCATTCGGCGAGAGCCGGCCTGACCCCAAGGGAAAGGGAATGGCCCCACATACGCTATCCAGTTGTTTGTTCGCATGATTTGCTAATAAACAGAAGCTAATCAGGCAATTGCGCCGCAGCCCGTGCCAGCGCCGAGGCGAACCGCCGTCGCACTGGTACAGCGTCGTGGTGTTCAAGTGCCACACGATAGCCCGCCTGACCAAGCAGATGTCTTCGACTCTCCGACTGGGCCAACTGACGCACGACGTCAGTTAAAGCCGAATTAGTCCCTTGTTCCGTCACAGTTAAGCCGGCCTTCGATTGTTCGACGTACTGGATTGAACTCAGGCTGCTCGGGCCGATCGCTAAAATGGGGCGCCCAGCGGCCATGTACTGAGGAATCTTTGTAGAGATGGAAAGCTTCGTATAGCGCGAATCCTCCGGCAAGAAAGATTCAGCGTGCACCAATACATCGTACGAGCCTAAAACATTGGCTACCTGATCCGGGGAAATGGAAAACAACCGGGACACAGAGGCAAAAGGCTTAAAGAGCTTTCCATATAATTCGATGTCCTTCGTCGGCGCAGAGATTTCGAGCGAAATCGGCACTCCGGAACGCATCAGTGTATCGAGCGTTTCAGCCAATGCCAATAAAGATCGCCACCTATTCAAGTGCAATCCCCCCACGTACCCAAATCGGACCACACGGGAGGGAGGTAACTCGGCCACCGGTAGATCATTACGGCATTCGACACAATTCATAAAATAGTCGAACTTCTTTCCGTACCGAGAATTCATTACCTCAGCCATGTGTGCGCCAATCGCAAGAGCTATGGGGGCCCTACGAATCACTTCGGTAAGACGACGATTCATTACCCTTCGAAATACTTTGCGAAGGCGGTGAGACTCGTAAATAGTACTAGGCCAATCATCCATAAAGTGGGGCACAATTGGTTTGCCGAGTCGCTCGGAAAGCTGTATTACCAGCTCGCAGATGCGAGAGCCACCAAGAAGTGTATAGATGACATCCGGTGCGAACTCATCTGCCCATTCAAGCAATGCAGACGATGCCTTAAAAGGAATAACATCGCCTAGAGCGGCCAGCAATCCGAGGTCATTGGAGGAAGTGGTGGGTTGCCCGACCGGGTTACTGCTTGGCATGATCGTCGAATGTCTGGCCGATTTTCGAACCCGCCCCAACACTTCCTTCGCGAAGCGAACCGAAGGAATGTCATTGCTGGAGAAGCGCCACACCTTTTTGCAATACGTAGGATCTGGTGCATTATCCGAATCATAAATTTGCGCGATTCGATCGATCGGCCAGCCCGTAAACAGGTTCGACATCGTGATCCCGGTCGCATCAACGCGATTGATCGGGGCAGCGCTAACTACCAATATCCTCGGAAACTTCGCATCGCTCGAACTCACGTTGTACCCTTCATTTAGCAGCTAGTAAGCCTACGGCAGGCGAACTTCCTTTTGCACGCTTCAATTTGATATCAAAGATGAACTGCGAAATAAGGATGGCAAAAACTGCAGCCATCACTCTGCGGACATGTGCGTTTAAGGTTTCAAGAAAACGTAATCTTTCACGTCGCACTGTTGCAAGAGAGCTCATCGAAACTTTTATTGACCTCAAATTGCATCAAAATACATCGAAAAGCAAACCCCACATTAATGACCCACACCACATATTCTTTTGAAAGAGAATTTGGAATAAGCGCGGCTACGACGACGCCCCCCGCAGCCAATAATAGCCCATAACTGGCTTGGCCTTTAAAACGAGAAAGCCCGTTCAAAATAGTTGACGCAACACTATTCCAAAATCCAAGTAGCATAAATATGGTCGATGCGACAATAAGATGTCGCGAAGGGATGATCTCGGATGCACCGATCCATTGCTCAATAATCAGAGGGGCGCCCAGCAAAATCACAGCACTACTCACAATTGCAACGCCAATGCATGTAATTAAACATTTTCGATACGCCTCCCGAATCCATCGCACATCATTTTTTTGATTGGCCTCAGCAATTGCGGGCCAAAGTGGATTCAATAAATAGATCAACAGCACTCCAGGAATCGCGAGCAATTTCAGCAGTACGGCAAAGTCAGCGACAGATGCGGCGCCGTATTTTGAAGAAATCAGAAACGGAAGTGAATTGTTGACGAGATAAATTGCAACAGAGGCACCCAGTCCCATAGCACCGACTGATAGCAAATCCTTTGCAGTTTCCAGATCGATTGTTTTAAAAATGTCTCGGCAGCCCGGCATCAACCATTTGTGTCGATAGAGCAGCACTGGTATGCCTGCAAGCAACAATACGCAACTTGCCAGCCCTCCAACGACGAAGACCAATGCAGGGAGGCCCAGTTGAAAACGAACGACGACGAACAAAAGCGCGAGTGAAACAAACCGAGCAACGACCTGGAGCAATGCGACCCAAAATCCCTCTTGAACGGAGTTAAATGCTCGCTGCACCAACCCGCCGAGCAGGCCTATTGCAATAACTACGATGGTGGCTACAGCCGTTGGTCCAATATCAGCCTGGGCTTCAACACTTTGCAAAGAAAACAGCGAAGCTAATTCAAATCGCGGAACTGCAAGATAACCGACAAAAATTATCACAATTACAATAATGCCAACCAAGACAAATGCACTATAGAATGCATTGCGCGCGCTTCGGTAATCACCTTTACCCGCGTGCCGAGACATGCGGTCCTGCATCCCGATGCCAACGCCGAAATCACTAAAGGATATAAATGCCAAGGCAGTGGACAGCGTCATCCAAATACCAAAACGCTCTGGCCCCACATAGTCCAGCGCGAGTGGCACGCTGATTAGCCCTGTTGCCAGCTGAACAATTTGAGCTACCACATTCATGACAGCCGTTGAAGCTGCTCGACGATATCGTTCCCGGCCAGCATTAAGCGTTTTTTCCGACATTTTTACGCTTGGCATTTAATGCGAAACGGTGTTATCGGCCAGCTTCTTATAGCAACTCAAATACCAAATAATTGCTTTATTTATTCCACGCCGAATCGGATATGCCGGTGAGTAGCCCAAGAGTCGCCGGCCCTTAGTCACATCAGCCTGCGAGTGCCGCACGTCGGCTGCGCGGAAACTGCGATACGATGGACGCTTCACATATGCGACCCCTTTTGTTGCAAGTACATCGCGCAGTGACTCAAAAAGTTGATTGAGCGTGGTGCGGTCTCCAACTGCAACGTTGTAGATCTGATTGTGCGCCTCGGCTAGCGTTGTGGTAGCGGCGAGCAAATTAGCCTGAATGGCGTTCTCGACGAAGCAAAAGTCGCGACTGGTCTCGCCATCGCCGTTGATAAAGATGTCTTCGCCCGCGATCATTGCCGCCGTCCATTTTGGAATTACGGCTGCATACGCACTGTCCGGATCTTGACGCGGCCCAAACACGTTGAAGTAGCGCAAGCCAATTGATCTGAACCCATAGCTACGCGCAAAGACTTCCGCATAGAGTTCATTAACGAATTTGGTGACTGCATAAGGCGACAGCGGCTTGCCGATCACATCTTCAACCTTCGGCAGCGCCGGGTGGTCGCCGTATGTTGAACTGCTTGCGGCGTAGGTGAAACTCTTCACTTCTACATCGCGTGCCGCAACCAACATATTGAGAAAGCCATCGATATTGGTGGCGTTGGTGGTGATGGGGTCTGCAAGGCTGCGTGGCACGGAACCCAATGCGGCCTGATGCAAGACATACTCCGCGCCCTCACATGCGCGGCGACAATCCTCCAGCTTGCGAATATCGCCCTCGATGAAGGCGAACCGCGCCCACTGATCCGCGCTAACAAGAGTCCGCACCTCGTCAAGATTACGCAGGTGCCCAGTGGCAAAGTTGTCCAAGCCGACCACTTGCTGGTCAAGCTTGAGGAGTGTCTCTAGGAGGTTGCTACCGATAAAGCCGGCCACGCCGGTGATCAGCCAGGTGTGGCGCTCGCTGGTGAGCCGTTCGAGCAACTGCTCGTAGGCAGTCTGGCTGGAATTGGAAGTTTTCATAGCCTGCCGTCCGCAGCACCCAATGGCAGGATGCCCTTGACATCAAAAAGCACGGCGCCCGCTTGACCCAAAGCCTTGATGCCGGCCTCCCCCAATGCAACAAACTGGTGGTGCCCAACTGCCAACACCACGGCGGCGTATTGACTGGGTTGAGGCATTTCCGCCAAGCACTGCAGTCCATATTCGTGCTCCGCATCGGCCACATTGATCCACGGGTCGAACACGTCCACTTGTACGTTGTAGCTCTGGAGAGTGCGCACGAGGTCTACCACCTTGGTGTTGCGCACGTCTGGACAGTTTTCCTTAAAAGTCAGCCCCAGCACCAGGACCCTGCTGCCCAGAACAGGCAGGCTCTTACGCAGCATCAACTTGATGACTTCGTCAGCAACATGCATCGCCATGTTGTCGTTGATGCGTCGGCCCGCCAGGATCACTTCGGGGTGATAGCCGACTTCGACGGCCTTGTGTGTCAAGTAATATGGGTCCACGCCTATGCAGTGACCACCCACCAGTCCCGGACGAAAAGGCAAAAAGTTCCACTTGGTGCCCGCGGCCTGCAACACCTCCACCGTGTCGATGCCGAGCCTGTGAAAGATCAGGCTGAGTTCATTCATCAACGCGATGTTCACGTCGCGTTGGGTGTTCTCGATCACCTTTGCAGCCTCGGCCACCTTGATGCTGCTGGCCTTGTGGGTTCCGGCCGTGATGATCTGGCGATATAGCTGATCCACGGTTTCAGCCACCTCGGGTGTGCTGCCGCTCGTCACCTTCTTGATGGACGGCAGCCGATGTTCCTTGTCTCCTGGATTGATCCGCTCCGGGCTGTAGCCGCAAAAGAAGTCGACGTTGAACTTCTTGCCATTGCTGAACTTTTCCAGCACAGGCACGCAGACTTCTTCGGTTGCTCCGGGATAAACCGTCGATTCGAAGATCACGATCGCGCCAGCCGGCATCACCTTGCCCACGGTTTCGCTGGCCTTGATGAGGGGCGTCAGGTCGGGCCTGTTGGCGTTGTCGATGGGCGTGGGCACGGTCACGATGAAGACCGCGCAGTCGCGCAAATCATCGGCGTGCGACGTAAAGGCCAGCTGTGCGGCGGCCTTCAGTTCTTCCGGCGTGGTTTCAAGGGTGTGGTCACGCCCACTCTGCAGTTCGGCTATGCGCTTGGCGTTGATGTCAAAGCCGATCACCTGGCGCTTCTTGCCAAACTCCACGGCCAGCGGAAGGCCCACGTAGCCCAAGCCAATGACGGCAATCGGTCGATTTGAATGGATGGCTTGCATGTTGATTACCGGAAGAAAAAATCGGCGGCACGGCCCCTGACCGCCGCGCTGCGTTCGCGGTTGTTCTTTTTTTTGAGGCAAGTCCCTGTGCTGCTAACCGCGAATGCAGCGTGGGACTTTTTGGCTTCGACTAGCGATGCCTGACGTACGTCTCGCTGGCGCTGTTCACTACTTGCGCAGACGGAAGAATCAAGCTGACGACGCGGTTCCACTTCACGAGCGGCACCGGGTCGATGTAGACCACGTCTTGCGGCTCCAAGCTGAACTGCCGGGCCAGCACCATGGCGGCGGGGTTCCTGGCGTCCAGGTGGAAGATCGCAGGCAAGCCGGTGGCGCCTTGGCGAATCACGTAGATCTGGCCCGGGTTGGAGGTGGTGAGCACCGGCCCACCCGCTTCGCCCAGCGCTTCGTTCAGGTTGAGGCGGCCGTTGCTGCGAACCGTCAGCGCGGACGGAATCAAGACTTCGCCCATCACGTACACCTTGGCGTCCTCGCGGTGGCCAATGCGGATGGTGTCGCCATTCCTCAGGGGAATGTCGTTGCCGTCGCGGCCGGCTTCGCGCAGGCGCGTGAGGTCGATGTCGATGGACTTGCCATCGCGCACCACAGTGACAGCCGCGCGGTTGCCGTTGGCGGTGATGCCGCCGGCGCGGTTGATCGCCTCGGTGAGCGTCATGGGCACGTCGGTCACGATCTGGGAGCCTGGCGTGCGTACCTCGCCCTCGACGTAGACGCGGCGGCTTCTGAACGACTGGATGCGTACCGTGACTTCGGGCTCGCGCACCTGGGTGACGATGAGCTTGGAGATCAGGTCGCCGGCCTCGGCCTCGGTGAGGCCTGCCACCCTGACGCGGCCAACGTACGGAAAGGCGATTTCGCCCGAGGAATCGACGATGAAGCCTGGTGCCACGCTCACGCCCGTGGGGTCGGCCTGCTGAGAGATAACGGCGCCGGCGTTGGGCAGCAGCTCGGGGTGGTCATACACGATGACGCCCACCACGTCTCCAGGGCCGATGGTGTAGCGCTGCGGCTTGCCGAACAGGGCTTGCACTTCGGGCGACACGTTCTTGGGCGCGGCTTTGGCCAGCGTGCGCACAAGGGCTGGCGTGATGGGGGTGATCCGGTCCTCAGGTGCTGCGTCGGGCAGGTACTGGAACTTGGGGGGGAGCTCTTCGGCGACTTGGTACGGCTCGACGGTACCCATGCCCGGGACCACGGCGCAGCCTTGAAGCACGGCCACGCCCAACATTGCAGCGGCAATCCATGCCGTTGCGTTCACTTCTCGTCTCAAAACAGTCCCCTGGTTGTTGCGGTGAAGGCCGACTCCGGCCCCACAGGGACTAGCTGTTGCTGAATACTCCTCCCTGTACGTATATTTTATCTTTTGTTGCTAAACGTTTGTATTCAAGAAGTGATGGGGATCACTTTTTCAGAGAAATCTAACGTGTCTTACCTTTTGCAACCCATCTTCTGCGAAAAATGTGATGGATGTCCTTGTCAGGACAACCCTGTTACTTGGAAGAAGTTGCACGCGGTAGCGCGAAGAAACGGGCAACTTGTCATCACTCGTACTGGGTAGACCGGCCGCTTTTTTGTATCGCGCCAGGGATTGACATTGGCACTCAGCGAGCGGTCAGGTGCGGCATGTCCAATGCTCCAAAAAGAGCCTTTCGGGAGGGCATTTGTTGTTTTTACCCATGTACACCATCGCAATTGACACCGGAATCTTCGTAGCTGGCGCCTTCCTGGGCGTCCTGCTCATGTGCCTGCTCCGCGTTTCGAGGTCTGACGACTGAGGCCCGCAGCCCTGGCCCGGCCGAACCGTGGCAGGTAACCGTTGTTGCCGCGCATCACTGCAGGACACCTCTCCTGACAGTGCGCTTCGACGCCTTTAGGCCTTTTTTCCTACGGAAATCTGTGATGAAGTTGGCAAAACCGCTTTTAAAATATAAGTAGCCAACTGTGACAAGCAGTACTTCCAGCTACATTTTGTAAGCCAGAAGCGACCGCTGATCCAGCGTAACGAGCCCCGGCAGTCCCAACGGACTGCCGTCTTTCGTTGTCGATTGCTTCTGCAGGCCCGCCTCCATGCGGGTCGCCCAGCCAGAAGGAATCCGGCAGGTCCTGGTGCTCTCGGCCCCTCTGTAGGGGCCGCCTTCAAGCCGTTTTTCAGACCGTTCCTCGCGGACGGGCTACCCATTCCAAGCGTGCAACCGCAACGCGACGGCCTGAAGCGCGCCTGTTGACTTTTTGAAACTAAAGTATCAATAATTGATGATTGAGAACTATTTAGTTACTTAATCGGGGCGAGTTCAGCCCTTCTTTCCAACATCTTTCCTCTAACCAGTTGGCATTCACCATGAAAAAACTCTCCCTCATCGCTGCAGCGACCCTTGCCGTTACCACCAGCGCCGTCCTGGCAGCGACGAACCCGGCCACTTCGACGTTCCAGGTCCTGATCACGGTCAACAAGGCCTGCTCGGTGGTCGCGGGTACGGCTTCCAACATCGATTTCGGACCGGTCGACTCCTCGGCCACCAACCTGTCCGCCAGCAGCAACATCAGCGTGACCTGCTCCAAGACGACGCCCTACAACATCGGCCTGCAGCCCTCGCTGGGCACCAGCACCACCGGCGCCGGTGTGATGAGCTCCGTGACCACTTCGGACACGGTCGCCTACCAGCTCCGTTCGGGAAGCGCTACCGGCCCGGTCTGGGGCAGCACCGCCACGGCCACCGACGTGGGCAACGGCGTGGCCGGCACGGGCACCGGCGTGGCGCAGACGATTCCCGTGCATGCCACGGTTGCCAACGCCAACGTGACACCTGGCGCCTACGCCGACACGGTGACGGTCCTGGTCAACTACTGATCGTTCGAGCGATTGCCCATGCGCCACCTGCTGCTTCGCTATACCGCTGTTCTCGCGCTTGCCCTGGCGCAGGCGGTTGCATCGGCCAGCGGGCTGCAGGTGTCTCCGGTCACGCTGACGCTGCAGGCCACGCAAAACGCCGAAGGCCTCTGGCTCAGCAACACCGGCGACACGGTGGTGCACGCGCAGGTGCGGGTGTATCAGTGGACGCAGGAGAACGGCACCGAAAAGCTGACGCCCTCGCGCGAACTGCTGGTCAGTCCGCCGATGGTGCAGCTGGCCGCCTCCGACCGGCAGCTGATTCGCGTGATTCGCTCAGGCGTTCCTGCGGGCACTGTCGAAGGTTCGTACCGGGTGATCATCGACGAGCTGCCGGTGGAGGTGAAGGAAAAGAAGGGCCTGCAGCTGGTGCTGCGCTATTCGGTGCCGATCTTCATCGCACCCGCGGGCGCCCAGTCGCCTGCCCCCCAGCTCGCATGGTCGCTGCGCCGCGAAGACGGCAAGGCGGTGCTCGAGGTGGCGAACAACGGCGGCATGCATGCGCAGCTTGCCGATCTGGAATTTGTCGATACGGTCGGCCGCCGCACGCCGGTGCATGCCGGCCTGATGGGCTACGTGCTGCCGGGCGCGCGCATGCGTTGGCCGCTGAAGACTTCCGCGGAGGCCTTTGCCCTCGGCGGCATCCTGGAAACGAAGATCAATGGCAACGCGACGCAGGAAAACATCCCGCCGCTCCCACGCGCCCGCTGAGCGCCTGCTGCCACTGCTGCTTCTTTCCGGTCTGGTGTCTTTTGCCGCGCAGGCTGAGAGTGCGGCAGCCGGCGCAAGCGCACAGGTGGCCGCCTCCGCGGAGGGCGATCTGGCCGGCCCGGAAGGCAGCGACCTTTATCTTGAACTGAGCCTCAATGGCAATCCGCGCGGCCTGGTGCACTTTGGCCTGCGCGGGCAGGAGCTGTGGGCCAGCGCGGCCACGCTGCGGCAGCTGGGCTTCGTGCTGCCGGCGGGCGTGTCCGATCCGGTGCGGCTCAAGAGCCTTCCGGGGCTGCAGGTCAAGTACGACGCCGCAAGCCAGAGCGTTGAAATCCTCGCCACGGCGGACGTGCTGCGCCTGCCCACGACGGTGGTCGACGCATCGACGGTGGCCGTGCCCAAGGCGAGCGCCTCGCCGGGCTTGCTGCTGAACTACGACCTGTATGGCACGCAGGGGCGCGGCAATACGTCGAGCCTCAATGCGCTCACCGAGCTGCGCGCGTTCAGCGGGAGCTCGGTGCTCAGCAACACGCTGATGTCGCGCGCGGCCCGCAACGATGGCGAGGCCTGGCAGCACGACTCGGTCCGGCTCGACACCACCTGGAGCAAGTCGTTCCCCGAAGACATGCTGACCCTTCGCGTGGGCGACACCACCACGGCCTCGCTGCCATGGTCGCGCTCCACGCGCATTGGCGGCATCCAGCTTTCGCGCAACTTTGCGCTGCAGCCCTATCGCACCACCACCCCGCTGCCGGCGTTCCTGGGGTCGGCCACGCTGCCTTCGCAGGTGGAGCTTTACATCAACGGCTTGCGCCAGTACACGGGCCAGGTGCCGGCGGGGCCGTTTCAGCTGAAGACGGTGCCCAGCATCAACGGTGCGGGCAATGCGCAGGTGGTGTTGACCGATGCCTTCGGGCGCGCAACGACGCTCGACTTTTCGCTGTACGACACGCAGCGGCTGCTGGAGGCGGGCCTGTCGGACTGGTCGGTGGACCTGGGCATGGTGCGCAAGAGCTACGGCCTGCGCTCGTTCGACTACGGCAACGAATCCGCCGCCACCGGCACCTGGCGCTACGGCGTGAGCAACAGCTTCACGCTGGAAGCGCACGGCGAGGCCACCAAGGGGCTGGTCAAGGGCGGCGTCGGCGGCGCATGGCTGCTCGGCCAGAGCGGCGTGCTGACAGGCGCGGTGGCGGAGAGCAGCTACGGCGCCGAGCGGGGATCGCTGCTGAACCTGGGCTACAGCTGGCGCGACAACCGGTTCAATTTCACGGTCGAAGGCACCCGCACGCGTGGCGACTACCGAGACGTTGCATCGCTGTACGGCAGCGCGCCGCCACGCGGATCGGGCCGCGCGTCGATCGGCTACACCACCAACGGCTTCGGCAGCTTTGGCCTGAGCTATCTGTACCTGCGCTATCCGGCGCAGGAGGCAACGCGCCTGGCAAGCGCGTACTGGTTCATGTCGCTGGGGCGCAGCGCCTCGGTGAATGTGAGCCTCAACCAGAACCTGGACAACCGGCGGGAGCGCAGCCTTTTCGTGGGCTTCACCTGGGCGCTGGACGGCAAGGTCACGACCAGCACCGGCGTGCAGCGCGATGGCGACCGCAGCACCTTCTCGGCCGACGCGCAAAGCTCGACGCCGAGCGAAGGCGGCATCGGCTGGCGCGCGGGCCTACGCCAGGGCGGCGGCCAGAACGGCGGGCAGGCCGAGCTCGACTACCTGGGCCGCTATGGCCGCGCGATGGCGGGCATCAGCATGATCGGCGACAGCCGTTATGCCTACGCGGGCGCCACGGGTTCGGTCGCGTTCATGGGCGGCCAGCCCTTTGCGGCCCGGCGCATCGACGATGCCTTTGCGGTGGTCTCCACCGACGGCATTGCGGGCGTGCCGGTGAGGCTGGAGAACCGCGACATCGGCACCACCGACAGCCACGGCATGCTGCTGGTGGCGCCGCTGCGCGCCTACCAGAACAACCAGCTGTCGATCGACCCGATGCAGCTGCCGGCCGACGTGCGGATCGAACGCGTGAAGACGGTGGCCACGCCTAGCGACCGCGCCGGCACGCTGGTGCGCTTTGGCATCACGCCGATCAATGCAGCGGCGCTGCTGCTGGCGGACGAGGCGGGCAAGCCGCTGCCGCTGGGCAGCCGGGTGCGCGTGAACGGCGGCACCGGCGAGCCGGCGCTGGTGGGCTTTGACGGCGCGGTGTACCTGGAGTCGCTGGAGCCGCGCAACACGCTCGAGGTGCAGACGGCCGCCGGTCGCTGCCGGGCCAGCTTCGACTATCGCAAGGACGGCGCGGGGATTCCGCAGATCGGGCCGCTGCGCTGCACCAGGGAGGGAAAGACGCCATGAGCTTTTTGAGCCGCACCTTGCAGGCGCTGCGCCTGCCACTGTTTTGTGCGCTGCTGTGGTGGGTGCCGGTGGGGAGCGCGCAGGCGGCCACTTGCAGTGCGACGATGACGAACCTGAGTTTCGGCACGGTGGAGTTGGTCGATGGGAGTACGCCGCCGTCCGTCACGGCCACGCTGAGCTACACCTGCAGCAACACGAGCGGCAACACCGAGTCCCTCAAGGTCTGCTTCAACATTGGCGACGGCGACCAAAGTCTTGGAAGCTTCGATCCGCGGCTCATGAAGCTCACCACGGGCAACAACACCTTGAGGTTCCGGCTCTTCCAGGGCGCGAGCGGCACGGTCTGGGGTTCGAATGGCAACGCGGCGGTGCCATCTCCCTTCACCGACACGATGACCATTCCTCGCCGGTCCAGTGTGACGAGAAGCACCACCATGCGCGGGGAACTGCCTGCACTCCAGGGCACGGCACCTCCAGGCCTGTACAGGGACAACTTCGGTGGAATTCATACCTCGATCACGCTCTTGTCGAACACGGGCTCGACCGTGCCAGCGACGTGCAACGGCTCGTCGTCGGGCAACTTCCCCTTCGAGGTCAACGCAACCGTCGCCAAAAGCTGCCTGGTCACCGCCAATCCGCTGAACTTCGGCAGCATCGACGGCCTGCCGGGCATGGGCAACAGAGACCAGACGAGCACGATCAACGTGACCTGTTCGACGTCCACCGTCTACAAGGTCGGGCTGTCGCCGTCCAATGGCTCGACGGTCGGTGCCGGGGTGATGTCGCCGACGGGGGGCGTGCCAGGCAACACGGACACGGTGGCCTACCGGCTCTACCGCGATGCCAACCGCTCGCTCCCGTGGGGCAGCGTCGTGGACACCAACACCGTCACGGCCACCGGCAACGGCACGGCCCAGGCGCTGACCGTGTATGGCCGGGTCCTTGGCGGCAGCGCCAATGTGCGGCCGGACAGCTACCGGGACACCGTCACGGTCACCGTGACCTACTGACCCGCCCGGGTCAGGCCAGCGGGCGCCGCAAAAAAATAGCGCAGGCGGCCTTAACTTTCCGGCTACTCTGCCGATAACCCAGGTTGGGGCATCGATGCGATGCCCTCCACCGAGGTTGCGACGAGAGGAGGTCCCATGTCCGGAAACATGTCCCGAGCGGGTTCGGCCGGCCTGCTGCTTCCACCGCGTGCCGCACGCGCGGCGGCCGCCGTCGGCATGCTGCTGCTGTTGCCGCTGCGGCTCGGCTCCGCCGAGCCGATGCACGGCATGGGCAGCGCCACGGCGCGGTTCAACGTGACGATGATCGTGCTTCCGACCTTCAAGGTGCTCCAGGTCACGCCGGTGAATGGCGGACATGAATACCGCGTCTGGACCAACATGAAGTCGGTGCTCATCAAGGGCCGCGAGTACCGCTTCGACAAGGTCGGCGAAACCGCCTTCACCGTGGCCGGCACCACCGCCGACGGCCTCGACACCCTCGACCCGACCTGGCGCGGTGCCATCGGCGCCATGGCCGCCATCGCGGCCCGCGCCGCGCCGCAAGCGGCTGCCGCTGCTGCGGATGGCGACGGGAGCAATTCGATGAGGGTGACTGTGATTTATTGAGCCAGAGCGGCTCCCCTCAGATCATCCTGCTTTGGCAGGCACAGGCGTGTTGAGCAGCTGCTGCTCCCAGAGGTAGGCGATGCCGCTGCCGCTGAAGTGCTGGATGAGAATCTCGGTCAGCTCCTCGACATGCTCGGTGCGCGCCCAATCGCGTTGCCATTCGCCGGCGAGCGCCATCACGGTCATCACGTTCGCGCCGGCCGCGATCATTCGCTGGATGGCAACTTCGTGGGACTCCTTCGAAATCCCGCCCGACGCGTCGGTGATCACGGTCACGTCCCAGCCTTCGCCGGCGGCCTGGATGACGGGCATTGCGACGCAGACCTCGGTCCACAGGCCCGCGATGATCAGCTGCTTGCGGCCGGTCGCCTTGACGACCTTCACCACGTTCTCGTCCTGCCAGGTGTTCACCCAGGTGCGATCGATGACTTCCTGGTCCGGAAACACGTCGGTGATCTGCCTGAAGAGAAGTCCACCGCGCGCGGCGATCACGCTGGTGAGAACGGTCGGAACATTGAAGGCTTTTGCCAGCTTTGCCAGCGCGGTCGTGTTGTTGACCACAGCTTGCGGATCGTGGCTGTTCAGGTTCGCGAGCTGATAGGGCTGGTGGTCGATAAGAACGAGTACCGAGTCTTCGGGACGAAGAAGCGAAGCCAGGCCGTTGCGAAAAGTCATTGATGGATCCTTTGTTTCGGTTGCGAGCGGGACGTTTGCCCCGAAGCAGGATTGTGTTGTTCCCCCTTTTGAGCCGGTAGTACCATTTCGCGGCGAGCTGTGTCGCGAAATGGGGAACACCGAGGTGGACATCGAAGATCTGCAGACATTCGTGGAAGTTGCCGATGCCGGCGGGGTTTCGTCTGCTGCGCTGCGGCTTGGGGTGTCCAAGTCGATCGTCAGTCGCCGTCTCTTCCGGCTTGAAGCGGAACTGGGTGTCCAGCTGCTTGTGCGATCCACCCGCGGGGCTGCTCTGACCGAAGCCGGGGCCACGTTCCGGGACTACGCAGCCAGGGTCTGCGCCGAGATCGACGTGGCCAGGGAAGCGATCCTGCCCGCCGGCGACCTTCGCGGCCGCTTGCGCGTTGCGGTGCCGTTTTCCTTGGGCCCGACGCACTTCGCTCCCATGCTTGCGGAAATGGCACGACGCCACCCGGGGCTTCACATCCAGACCTGCTACAGCGATCGCTTCGTCGATCTCATCGCGGAGGGTTACGACTGTGCGATACGGGTTGGCTATCTACAGGACTCCAACTTGATCGCAAGACGCATCGGCCCGGTCCATGGGAAGCTCGTCGCGAGTCCGGCTTATGTCAAGGCGCATGGGTCGCCCGAGACACCCGAGGAGCTTGCCGGCCATCAGGCCCTCATGCAGGGAACCGAGGCCTGGCAACTCACGGATGGAGACAGGATCATCACGGTTCGCCCGCAGGGGCGCTTCAAGGCCGACAACGGCACGGCCCTGGTCGCCGCTGCGACAGCAGGACTCGGGATCGCCTACCTGCCCGATTGGCTGACGCATGAACATGTGGCCTCCGGGGCACTCGTGCCGGTCATGACGCGCCATCCACCACCACCGGCAGGTGCCTATGTCGTCCGGCCGCCGGGCCAGCATCCCGCACGGAAGATTCGGGTCCTCACCGAGCTCCTGATCGAGTATTGCGACCGCTCTCCGCATCCTGCGGGAGCTGCCGCTGTCTGAGGGGCGCATCGCCATGCAAAGCCAACCCGCCTCCCCCGCAAGCGCAACCCTCCTGGAGGACACGGCACCGATCGTCGAGCAGCTGCCCGCCGGCATCTTTCGCAAGGACGCCGAGGGGCGCTTCACCTTCGTCAATGCCCGGTTCTGTCAACTCAAGGGCATGCCTGCAGAACGGATTCTGGGCCGCACGCCCGCGGAGATCGCCTCCGAGGAGGCGGCTTCCTGGCAGGTGATCGAGTCCGCAGTGCTGGGGCCTGATGGAACGGTCATCGGCAGCCAGGGGCTCCTGCTCGAGGTGCCCGAGCGCAATCAAGAGGACGCCATGCTGGCCAACGAGCGCGAGCTGCTTCGCGCGCTGCTGGACAACTCTCCGGACCATATCTACTTCAAGGACACGCAGTCCCGTTTCATCAAGACCAGCACGGCCCAGGCCCTGGAGTTCGGAATGGCCACGCCCGAAGGGCTGGTGGGAAAGTCCGACTTCGATGTCTTTTCCGAAGAGCACGCGCGCCCGGCGTTCGAGGACGAGCAGGAAATCATCCGCACGGGTTTGCCGATGATCGGCAAGGTCGAAAAAGAAACCTGGATCGACGGACGGCCCGACACCTGGGCCTTGACCACAAAGATGCCTCTGCGAAACCGTGCGGGGCAGATTGTCGGAACCTTCGGCATCACCAAGAACATCTCCGACCTGAAGGAGGCCGAGCGCCAGATTGCCGAGGTGCACAAGCAGCTGGTCGAGGCCTCGCACCTGGCCGGCATGGCCAGGATCGCCACCAATGTGCTGCACAACGTCGGCAACGTGCTCAACAGCGTGAACGTGTCTGCGGCGCTCATTCTTTCGCGCGTTCGCGCCTCCAAGGTGCCGGGACTTGCACGGGCAGTCCAGCTGATGGAAGACCACGCGGACGACCTGGGTGCGTTCCTCGCTTCGGACCCCAAGGGCAAGGTGCTTCCCGGCTATTTGCGCCAGCTGGCTTCCGCGCTGGTGGCGGAGCAGGACGACGCCATCAAGGAACTGGCGGCACTGGGCAAGAACGTGGAACACATCAAGGAGATCATCGCCGCGCAGCAGGCCTACGCCGGAGCGTCCAGGCTCCTGGAAAAGGTGCAGATCCGCGAACTGGTGGACGATGCATTGCGCATCAACGCAGAGGCGCTGGCGCGGCGCCGGATGGTGGTGGAAAAGGAGATTGCGCCTGTGCCCGAGTTGCTGCTGGACCAGGGACGGATACTGCAGATTTTGGTGAACCTGATCAGCAACGCCGAGCAGGCCATGGACGGCGTGACCGACCGCGAGCCCAGGCTCACGTTGCGCGTGGAGCTGACGCCCGGCCAGCGGCTGCGCATTTGCGTCGCGGACAACGGCATGGGCATTGCAACGCAGGCCCTGCCCCAGGTGTTCGTACACGGGTTCACCACGAAAAAGACCGGCCATGGATTCGGCCTGCACAGCGCCGTGATCGCCGCGCATGAAATGGGCGGCACCCTCACGGCGCACAGCGACGGGCCGGGCACCGGAGCGGCATTCACGCTCGAGCTCCCGGTCGAAACAGAAGGCAGCCCACACCCGGCTGCACCTCTCAATACCGTCGGGTGAGGAATTCGCGCACCCTGTCTGCCCGGTCGCCCACGACAGCGACCGCATTTCGCAGCTCCTGCTCGCTCACGCCGAGTGCGTGGGTCCAGTCTCTGATCTCGCAGGCTTCATTGAGATTGATGCGATGGGCGTGCTGGACGCTCGCAGGGGACTTGTCGCCCGCCATGTTGTCTTGTTCCTTGAGCCAATCTGCGGGATCGGGCTGCCAGCGCCGCTCCTCGGCGGACAGCTCCTGAATTAATTTCAACCGGGGAATTGGCCGCTCCATGCAGGCAATTGGCGCATGTTGCTGGCAGCCTCCTTGTAGGAAGGTGGGATGCTTGGTGACGATCGCTCACCTACAAACCACGGACCCATGAGGTTTTCTCGACCTTCCAGCCCCAAGCGCATACAGTGGTCTTAGAGCCTCCGAAGCACGAGCTGCCGGCCTGCCTCGCCGCTTCGTGCCCTGACCAAGGAGGTCTTCATGCACCGTTTCCTTTTCAACAATCGGGATGAACTGATTGCGAGGTGCAAAGCGAAGGTTGCACAACGCTCCCTGCGGGCAGCGACCGACAAGCAACTGGCCCATGGCGTGCCCATGTTCCTGGACCAGCTCACGAGAACGCTCGCCGCCGAAGACGACGACGAATTGGATGTGAGCATCGCAATCTCGGGCCCCTCTGGGGGCGATGCGCTCGCCCTGTCGGAAATAGGCGTGAGCGCCACCGCGCACGGCAAGGAACTGCTCAAGCTCGGCTATACCGTGGATCAGGTCGTTCATGACTACGGCGATCTCTGCCAGGCGATCACGGACCTCGCATTCGAGCGGGACGCGCCCTTTGCCGTGGTCGAGTTCCGCACGCTGAACCGCTGCCTGGACAACGCCATTGCGGACGCCGTCACCGAATTCAGCGCTCAACGCGACGCACAGATGTCGGTGCAGCAGCTCGCAGGCGAAAAGCAACGGCTGGGATTTTTGGTTCACGAACTGCGCAACTCGCTTGGAACGGCCACCCTTGCCGTGCGGGCGCTCGAACTGGGCAACATGGCCATCAGCGGCGCAACGGGCGCGGTCCTGAAGCGAAGCCTTTCCACGCTGGGACTGTTGATCAGCAGGGCTACGGCCGAAGTGAGGGGCGAAGGGGCAGATCAACGCCAGACCTTCTCGGTGGCATCCTTCATTGCGGACGTCGACCTTGTCGCCCGGCTCGATGTGGCGCGCAAAGGCGCCGTGTTCGAGGTGCGAACCGTAGACCCCTCGCTGGCCATCCTGGCCAATCGGGATCTGCTGCATGCGGCGCTGGCCAACCTGCTGCAGAACGCCTTCAAGTACACCAAGGCGAACTCCATGGTGACCCTGAGCGCTTACGCCTCGGGTGAACACGTCTTTATCGATGTCGAGGACCATTGCGGAGGTTTACCGCCAGGCGGAGCCGCAAAGATGTTCATCCCTTTCAGGCCAAACAGTGACAACAGGGCCGGTCTGGGGCTCGGGCTCTCGATCGCTCGTCAGAGCATTGAAGCGGACAACGGAACACTGACGGTCCGGGACGTTCCAGGCTCAGGCTGCGTCTTCACCATCAGCCTTCCGCTTCACTCTCTCGAGTAGATGCATCCGGTCCGGATTCCGCTTCTCGCGTGCTCGCACGACGGCCTCTTGATCGGTCAGTGCGAAACCACGGCAATGCCCCGAAACTGCCCCGCCTTCGCATTCTTTTCAGGCCTGGGATAGCGCTGCGGCGAGAAGCGGTGCATCAACTCCGCCTCGCGATCGGCCGCAAGGGCGAGGTTGGCCAGCTTCACATGTCCGAAGCCGCGGATCGTCAGCGGCAATGCCGCGATCTGCGCGGCAAGCTGCTGGTTGGCGGATGAAAGGCCGGCGGCCAGTTCGCCGAGCCGCTGGTCGAACTGGCCGATCAGTGCGCGCTCCAGCCGGCGCTCCCGCGTGCAGCCGAACAGGTCGAAGGCGGTGCCGCGCAGCCGCTTGCCGTGCGCCAGCCACTTCATCGCCGGCAGCATCCACGCGCCGAGGCGGATCTTGCGGGGCGCCTGGCCGTGCACCGGGCGCGAGAGCAGCGGCGGCGCCATGTGGAACTCGAGCTTCAAGTCGCCTTCGAACTGGTCCTTCAGCTTTTGCAGGAACGCACCGTCGGTGTAGAGACGCGCGACCTCGTACTCGTCCTTGTAGCTCATGAGCTTCAGCAGGCTGCGCGCCGCGTTGCGGGTGAAGGGCAGGCTCGCGTCGCCACCCGGCAGCGCCGACTCGGCCGCCTGCAGTGCGCGGACACGCTTTTCGAAGCGCTGCGCCCATGCGGCGTTCTGGTAGCCGGTGAGATGGCGGCGCGCATCGGCGAGCAGCGTTTCCAGCGGGCGCTCGTCGGCGTGCTGCATCTGCGCGTTCATCGGCGCGGCACGCAACTGGTCGAGGGCCGCGGCGTTTCCAGCGGCCAGCCGGCCCAGCGAGAACGCCGACTGGTTGGCCGCCACAGCAACGCCGTTGAGTTCGATGGCATGCATGAGCGCCTCGAGGCTCAGCGGCACCAGGCCGCGCTGCCACGCGTAGCCGGTCGCGACAATGTTCGCGGCCAGCGTGTCGCCGAGGAACTCCTCGGCCAGGCTCTGTGCGTCGAAGGTCTCGACCTGTTCGTCGCCCGCGACGAAGCGCATCTTCGCGAGCAGCAGGTCGACGTGCAGCTCGGCATCGGGGTTGCGCAGCGACTCGGCCACCGGAATCTCGTGGATGTTCGCGAGCACGCGCGTGCGCCCGTGCCGCACGGTCTGCAGGGCGTCGGCCGAGGCGCCCACCACCACATCGCACGCGAGAATGGCGTCGGCCTGCTGCGTGTCGATGCGCACCTGGTTCAGCCGCTGGGGCGTGTCGGCCAGCCGCACGAAGCTCAGCACCGCGCCGCCCTTCTGCGCGAAGCCCATGAAGTCGAGCACGCTGGCCGACTTGCCCTCCAGGTGCGCTGCCATCGCGATGACCGCGCCCACCGTCACGACGCCGGTGCCGCCCACGCCGGTCACCAGCAGGTCGTACGGACCGGTCCACGCATGCGGCGCCGGATGCGCAAGCGCGGCCACGCGGTGCAGGAAGGCATCGCGGCCGGCCGCGAGCGCCCCGCTCTTGCGGCGCAGCTTGCCGCCGGTGACGCCCACGAAGCTGGGGCAGAAGCCCTTGGCACAGGAGTAGTCCTTGTTGCAGCTGGTCTGGTCGATCTTGCGCTTGCGGCCCATCGGCGTCTCGTGCGGCAGCACGGCCACGCAGTTGCTCTGCACGGTGCAGTCGCCGCAGCCTTCGCACACCGCTTCGTTGATGAAGAGGCGCTTGGGCGGATCGGCCAGCTCGCCCTTCTTGCGGCGGCGGCGCTTCTCGGCGGCGCAGGTCTGCTCGTAGATGAGCACGGTCACGCCGGGCATCTCGCGCAGGCGCCGCTGCACCTCGTCGAGCGCGGCTCGGTCGTGGAACTCGGTACCCGCCGGAAAGCGGTTCCTGATGGCGTCGTAGTGACCGATGGCGTCGCTCACCACAACAACCTTCGTGACGCCTTCGGACTCCACCTGCCGCGCGATCGCGTCCACGCTGATGACCCCGTCGACCGGCTGGCCGCCGGTCATCGCGACCGCGTCGTTGAACAGGATCTTGTAGGTGAGCGTGGCCTTGGCCGCGACGGCCTGGCGGATCGCGAGGTAGCCCGAGTGGTAGTAGGTGCCGTCGCCCAGGTTCTGGAACACATGCGGCGTTTTCGTGAACATGGCGTGCGAGATCCAGTCGACGCCCTCGCCGCCCATCTGGATGAGGCCCGCCGTGCTGCGGTCCATCCAGTTGGCCATGAAGTGGCATCCGATGCCCGCGCGCGCCGTCGATCCCTCGGGCACCTTGGTGCTGGTGTTGTGCGGGCAGCCGGCGCAGAAGTACGGCAGGCGCTTGACGGCGTCGCTCGCGTTGCCCAGCAGCTCGGGCGGGGTGAAATCGCGCACATGCTGCAGGTGGTCGCCCAGGTCGTGGTTGTCGGGAAAGTGCGCGGCCAGCCAGTGCGCGACCAGCTCGATGAGGCGCGAGGGGCGCAGCTCGCCGAGCGCGGACACCAGCGGCCGGCCCTCGCGGTCGTGCTTGCCCACGAGCACGGGGCGCGCATCGGGCGGCGCGTTGTAGAAGATGTCGCGCAATTGCGTCTCGACCACCGCGCCCTTCTCTTCCACCACGAGGATCTCGTCGAGCCCGCGCGCAAAGTCCTTGATGCGCGTCTGCTCGACCGGAAAGCTCAGTCCCACCTTGTAGAGCCGCACACCGGCGCGCGCGAGCTGCTCGGGCGTGAGCTCGAGGCGCCGCAGCACCTCCATCAGGTCGTGGTGCGCCTTGCCGCAAGTGACGATGCCCACCTTGGCGTGCGGGCTCACGATGACGTGGCGGTCGATGCTGTTGCGCCGCGTGAAGGCAGCCACGGCCGCGAGCTTGTCCTCCAGCCGCGACTCGATGCGCAGCGACGGCAGGTCGGGCCAGCGGTAGTGCAGGCCGTCGGGCGGTGCGCAATGGCCGGTGGCGGCGCGCACGGCATCGGCGTCTACCCAGGCCGCGACGCGCGCGTTGACGGCATCGAGATCGACGGTGCCCGCGCTCTCGACGATTTCGGACAGCGCCGCCATGCCGACCCATGCACCCGAATAGCGCGACAGCTCGTAGCCGTACAGGCCGAACTCCAGGTACTCGGCCACGCTGGCGGGCTGCATCACGGGCATTCGCCAGGCCATGAAGGCGTGGTCGCTCTGGTGCGGCATCGACGACGACACGCAGCCATGGTCGTCGCCCGCCACCACCAGCACGCCGCCGTGAGGCGACGAGCCGTACGCATTGCCGTGCTTGAGCGCGTCGCCCGCGCGGTCCACGCCCGGTCCCTTGCCGTACCACATGGCATACACGCCGTCGACGGTGCGCTCGGGGTCGGACTCCACGCGCTGCGTGCCCAGCACCTGCGTGGCCGCCAGCTCCTCGTTCACGGCGGGCACAAAGCGGATGCCGGTTTCCTTGAAGCGGTCGCCGGCTTTCCAGATGGCCTGGTCGACCATGCCCAGCGGCGAGCCGCGGTAGCCGCTGACGAAGCCCTGCGTGTGCAGGCCACGCGCCGCGTCGCGCCGTCCCTGCATCGCCAGGATGCGGATCAGCGCCTGGGTGCCGGTGATGAAGACGGAGCCGGCATCGGCCCAGAGGTTGTCGGAAAGCTGGTAGCCGGGCCGTTGGAGCGCAGTCGTCTTGTGTGGGGCGTTCATGCCCGGAATTGTTCTGCCGCACCCCAAGTAAGTGTTTCTTCAATACACTGGCGCAGACCCTTGTTTGAAGAAGAATCCTCTCGGAAATCGCGATGAACGCTGATTCTGTTTCTCTTGACGAGCATTGCCTCAAGATCCTTTCTGCACTGCAGCACGACGGACGACAGACCGTGCAGCAGATTTCCGAGGCCGTCGGGCTCTCGCCCACGCCGTGCTGGAAGCGCATCAGGGACATGGAGGCGGCCGGCGTCATCCGCGGCTACACGGCCTTGATCGACCCCGAGCTGGTGGGCCTGCATGTCTCGGCCGTGGCGGAAGTGAACCTCGACCGGCATAGCGAGGCGATGGTTCAGCGCTTCGAAGAGGTAGTGGCCGCGTGCCCGCAGATCATCCGCTGCGTGTCGGCCACCGGGCCGGCGGACTACATCCTCAACGTGACCGTGCCGGACATGAAGCACTACGAGCGCTTCCTGCACGAAGTGCTTTTCAGCCTGCCGGGCGTCACGCACGTACGCTCGAGCATCGTGCTGCGCGAGATCAAGTCGGAAGTGGCGCTGCCGATCGGGCATTTGTTGCCTGCGAAGGCCGGCGCGCCCAGGACGCAGCGCACGTAGGCACTGCGCCTTCGTAAAAAAGGCCAAGCATTTATTGAAGTGTTCGTCGCAACGCACGCAGCGGCGCTGTGAGGCGCCACGATTTCGACGTCTGGTGGGCCTTCAACTCGTGACGAACGGCATTCAGGGTGCGTTCAATTTCCGCTACCCGGGCGTTTGCCGCTTTCAGTTCCGAGGTTTTCGCCTGAACTTCGACTTTCAGCTTTGCCACGCGCTCGGCGAGGTCAGGCATTGGCGGAGTCAAGCCCTCTTGTATCCGCTTCCAACTGTCAGCGATGGCTTCAGGATCGGTTGAGGGGCGCAAAAACACTGAGAATTCAAGCGAGTTGTACGGGGTGTCGCAAAACCCGGCGCACTCGAAATCCAGCAGCCCATACCGGGCCGCCTCAATCATCAGGGCCGCGCAGCTTTGCGGCGTGAACACCCAACAATGAACGTCGTGATAGTTCTCCGTGGTCAACGCATCCTGCACGATGCCCATGGCCGCCTCGAACGAGTGGCAATGTTCGAGCTGTGATGGATCGAGCGGCCCTTTCCATGCCTCGTTGACATCGACATGCCGCGCATACGCAACGTGATCGAAGATGTTGGCCGGTAGCGGTCTTCTGGCACGGCGCGCATATGCATCGATCAGGTCCTGCAATGCAGTTTCTCGGCGCACGTAGTCGAACGTAAACCTTTTGTCGGGAACGACAAGGCGGATCTGGCCTCCTGGCTTGAGCACCGCGCGAAGTTCTTTCAACCAGGTAATGAGATCGGGAACGTGCTCCACGACATGCGAAGCAATGACATAGTCGACTTGGCGCCCTGCACATTCGAGCAAGGTATTGGCGCCCCAAACCGCATCGACTTCCACGATCTGATTCACGTCGATGCCGTGCCCGACACGATACTTTTCTCGTAGCGCTTCGGTATCGACGTGATCAACGTAGACGACATCTGTTTCTGACTTGTGGAAAAAGGGGCTGCACAGAGCTCCTATTTCAAGGACGGTTGAACCGGGCGTCGGGATGCCCGCCCGCACGATGTCTCGAATATTCAAAGCTGCCTCCTCGCCAAGAAGGTCGAGCTGCGATTTTGGCGCGGTTGGCTCGGCCGAACGTCGCGCGTTTCGACTTCTCACATCCCGCGTGCGTCAGCCCACACGGCGGGCACCGATCCGCGACAACGGCGGCTCCCTGCGGCATCTCGCCTTTCGTGGTGGCGACCGGTTCGCTCGTCACTGGCCCGATGTCACCCGGCTGGATGCCGCTGGCTTCGTCGGTCGACGAAGGCCTGTTTCTCGGAGAGGTCGAATCCCGTCCGGGACAACTCACTGCGAGTCGGTCCTGGCCTGCAAACCTGCAGGCTTCAACCGGCTCGAAAGAAAATCGAGCAGCGCCCGGTGCACAGCGGTACTGTGCCGGCGCTGCAGGTACACGGCGGACAGCCACATATCGCTGCGGACGAATTCCGACAAGACGGGCACCAGCCGACCGCTCTCGACATAGGGTTTCAGCATGACCGACGGCAGATAGACGACGCCAGCCCCCAACAATGCAGCCTGGATCAGGGGGCCAGCTTCCGTGGCATCCAGCCTTCCACGGATCGCGACTTCGACTGGCTGGCCGTCGGCCTTGAAGTGCCACTTCGGCAGCGGATTCAGATGGGTACTGAACAGCGCTGCGTGTTGCGAAAGCTCATCGGGATGAACAGGCACGCCATGCTTGCGCCAGTACACCGGGGCTGCGCAGACGCTGAGTTCCATGGCCACCAGCTTTCGAACAATCAGGTTTTCGTTGGCTGAAGCGCCGAAGCGAAGCGCGATGTCGATGCCCTCTTCTGCAAGATCGACCATGCGGTTCGTGAGCACAAGACTGATGCTGACCTCCGGATAGTGGCCAAGAAAGGTGTTGATCAGCGCCGGCAGTTCTGTCAGCTCCATGCCGAGCGGTGCCGAAATGCGCAGCCGCCCGCTCGGGACCCGCGCGCGGTCTTGAAGTTCGGCGCGTGTCACGTCGGCCAGTTCCAGTATTGGCCTGCTCCTGTCGAGCAGCAGCAGGCCTGCGTCCGTGAGGCTGACGGCGCGATTGGTCCGGTTCAACAGCCGCACGCCGAAGCGGTGCTCGAGGGCCGCGATGTACTTGCTGACGGTCCCCCGCGACAGCGCCAGGTGCTTGGCGGTGCGGGAGAAGCTTCCGGAAGAGGCCACCTCGCTGAAGGTGCGCAGGAGATCCAGGCTGTCCATGATGTTCTCCTACAAGGGCTTTCGTCCGGTCGATGTTCAGGCGAGGCCGAGTTTTTTTCTCAGGCTCGCGTCCACCGGTCCCGCAGGCATGAAGCGGCGCAGCTTCGTCAGCAACGACGCCTCCCCCGGCGGCGTGCAGCGCATGCGCCATGGGCCGAGCGCCGCCTCGACGATGGTGCCCGCCACGCGGTGCGGCTCGGGCGCACTGGCCACGCTGTCGGCCACGGAGAGCGCCACCAGATCGCGTTCGCGGTCATAGCCCGCGATTCGCGCCTTGGTGCGCGGTGCGTTGGCATCGAGGTTGGTCCGGGTGAAGGCCGGTTGCACCAAGGTCGCGCGAATGCCGAATTGGCGCACCTCGTGGTCCAGCGACTCCGACAGCCCTTCCACCGCGTGCTTGGTGGCCGCATAGAGGCCCATGTACGGAGCCGGAAGCACACCGAGCACCGAGCTCACGTTGACGATCCGCCCGCGGCGCTGCTGGCGCATGTATGGCAGCACGGCGCGCGTCGTGCGAAGCAGGCCGAAGACGTTGGTGTCGAACAGCTCCGCAGCCTCGGCCGTCGCGGTTTCCTCGACCGCGCCGATCATCATCATTCCCGCGTTGTTGACCAGCACGTCGATGCGCGTGGCCTGCTCGATGATGGATTCGATGCCCGCCTGAACCGAGCCTTCTTCGCGAACGTCCATCTCGACGAACTCGACACCGGGCAGCGCAGGTGCCTTGCGCAGGTCGCGCACGGTGCCGAACACGCGGCAGCCTCGCGCCACGAACATTTCTGCAGCGGCGCGCCCGATGCCCGAGGACGCGCCGGTCACGACAACAACTGATGAACTCGACATGGCAATTCCTTCGATCTCTTGATGAATGGTGATGAGGCGCGTCAGTGCGCGGGCTGGGCGGCGTTGCCGGGTTTGATCCTGAACCAGATCGAATACATCGCCGGCAGGAACACCAGCGTGAGGATCGTCCCCGCGAAGGTGCCGCCGATCAGCGTGTAAGCCAATGCGCCCCAGAACACCGAATGCGTCAGCGGAATGAACGCGAGGATCGCCGCCAGCGCCGTCAGGATCACGGGCCGCGCACGCTGCACGGTCGCCTCGACGACCGCATGGAACGGATCGAGCCCCTCCTGCTGGTTGTGATGGATCTGCCCGAGCAGGATCAGCGTGTTGCGCATCAGGATGCCCGACAGCGCGATGAGCCCGACGAGCGCATTGATGCCGAAGGGCTGCTGGAACAGCAGCAGGGTCGGCACGACGCCGATCAGCCCGAGCGGGCTCGTGAGGAACACCATGACCATCGCGGAGATCGAGCGCACCTGGAAGATGATGATGAGCAGCGTGATCGCCAGCATGATGGGAAAGAGCGGCAGCATCGCCGCGGTCGCCTTCTCCGATTCCTCGATGGAGCCGGCCTGGACGATGCGGTAGCCGGCCGGCAGCTTCTGCACCAGGGGCTGCAACTGCGCGGTGATCGCGGCCGATACGTCGGGCGGCTGCAGCCCGTCGGCGATGTCGCCCTGCACCGTGATCGTGGGCATGCGGTCGCGCCGCCGCATCACGGGTTCTTCCATGCGCACCTCGACCTCGCCGACCTGCGACAGCGGAATGCGCTGGCCGCCGGCACCGGCGAGCGTGAAGTCCGCAAGCTTCGCGGGATCGAGCCGGGTGCTGCCGGCCGAACGGGCCACCACCTGCACGGTGCGGATGTCCTCGCGCACGGTGGTCACCGGCGCGCCGCTCAGGAGGAACTGCAGTTGCTGCGCCACGGCGCTGGAGCTCAGCCCCACGGCCTGCAGGCGGTCCTGCTTCAGGGTGAAGTGCAGCGTGGGCGTGCGGGTGCCCCAGTCGGTGTTGACGGTGCGCATCATCGGGCTGGCATCCATCACCTGCCGCACCTCGGCCGCGATCCTGCGCAGCTCGTTCGCATCGGGCCCGGAGACACGGTAGGCCACGGGGAACGGCGAGTACGGGCCGAACACGAGTTGCGTCACGCGCACCCGCGCCTCGGACGCGAGGCCGTCGGCAATGGCCTGGCGCAAGCGGTGCTTCAGCGCCTCGCGCTCCTCCTGGCTGGCCGTGCGCACCACGATCTTGGCGAACGACGGGTCGGGCAGTTCGGGCCCCATCGCGAAGTAGAAACGCGGCGCGCCCTGCCCGATGTACGAGGTGACGATCTGGGCCTCCGGCTGCGTGGAGAGCCAGGTCTCGACCTTGGCCGTGGCATCGCTGGTCTGCGTGATGGAGCTGCCGTAGGGCATCTGCACCTCGACCAGGACTTCGGGGCGGTCGGAGATCGGAAAGAACTGCTTCTTGACCACGCCCATGCCGAGGATCGACACCACGAAGAGGCCGACGACCGCGCCCGCCACCAGCCACTTGCGCGCGATGACGCGCGCCAGCACGCCGCGCAGCCGGTTGTAGCGCGGCGTGCCGTAGATCGCGGCATGGCCGCCTTCGATCCTCTTGAAGTTGGGCAGCAGCTTGACGCCCAGGTACGGTGTGAACACCACGGCGACCACCCACGATGCGATCAGCGCGATGCCGACGATCCAGAACATGTTGCTCGTGTACTCGCCCGCGGTCGACGGCGCGAAGCCGTTGGGCATGAAGCCGACCGCGGTGACCAGCGTGCCCGAGAGCATCGGCGCCGCCGTGTGGCTCCAGGCGTAGGCGGACGCGGCCACATGGCTGTAGCCCTCCTCGATCTTCACCACCATCATCTCGATGGCGATGATGGCGTCGTCCACCAGCAGGCCGAGCGCGAGGATCAGCGAGCCGAGCGTGATGCGGTCGAAGTTCTTGGCTGTAGCGGCCATCACCACGAAGACCACGGCCAGCGTCAGCGGCACCGCGGCGGCCACCACGAGGCCCGCGCGCCAGCCCATGCTCAGGAAGCTCACCAGCATGACGACCAGCAGGGCCGCAAAGAACTTGACCATGAACTCATCGACCGACGCGCTGATGTTCACCGACTGGTCCGTGACCTTGGTGAGGCCAAGGCCCAGCGGCAGCTCGGCGTTGATGGCGCGGGCTTCCACGTCCAGCGCCTTGCCCAAATCGAGCCCGTTCCAGCCTTCGCGCATGACCACGCCGATCAGCAAGGCAGGCTCGCCGCCGTTGCGGATCATGAAGGTGGCCGGGTCTTCGTAGCCGCGCCTGACCGTGGCCACGTCCGACAGCTTCAGGGTGCGGCCCTGCGCGACCACGGGCGTGTCGCGGATCTTCTGCAGCGTGTCGAAGGCGCCGTCCAGCCGAATGAACACCTGCGGGCCGCTGGTTTCCACCGAACCAGCCGGGCTCAGCGCGTTCTGGCTGTTGAGCGCGGCGAACACGTCCTGCGGCCCGATGCCCAAGGTCGCCAGCCGGTCGTGCGCGAACTCGACGTAGATGCGCTCCGACTGCTCGCCCGCGATGTTGACCTTCTTCACGCCCGGCACATGCAGCAGCCGCTGGCGCAGCGTCTCGGCGTCGCGCACCAGCACGCGCTGCGGTTCTCCCTTGGCCTTGAGTGCGAACAGGGCGAAGGTGACGTCCGCGTACTCGTCGTTGATCATCGGCCCGATCACGCCAGACGGCAGGTTGCCCGCTTCGTCGCCGACCTTCTTGCGCGCCTGGTAGAACTCTTCCTGGACCTTGGAGGGCGGCGTGCTGTCCTGCAACGTCAGCGTGGTGAAGGCCAGGCCAGGCCGCGTGTAGGTCTCTGCGCGGTCGTAGTAGCGCAGCTCCTGCAGGCGCTTCTCGAGCTTCTCGGCGACCTGGTCCTGCATCTCCTGCGCCGTGGCGCCGGGCCAGGCCGTGATGATGGTCATCACCTTGATCGTGAAGGCCGGATCTTCCGCGCGGCCGAGCTTGAAGAACGCGACCAGCCCTGCCAGCGAAATCAGGCAGATCAGGAACAGCGTGATGGATCGCTCGCGTACGGCCAGCGCCGAGAGATTGAAGCGGCCTTCGCTCATGGGCGGGCTCCGCCCGCCACGGTGGTCGCGGCCGGGGCCGCGACACGCACCTTCTCGCCTTCGCGCAGCAGGTGCGCGCCGAGCGCGACCACCTGGTCGCCCTGCTTGAGCTGCCCGGCCACCAGCGCACGTTCGCCATCCAGGCGCTCGACCGCCACCGGCTGCCAGCGCACGGTTGATGGATCGCCACCGATGACCCAGACGCCTGTCGCCTTGCCCGTGTCGAACAGCGCGGCGATCGGCACCTGGACGCCCCCTGCCGGTACGGACTTGCCGTCCGCGATATCAACCGTCACCGTCGCGCCCAGCGGTGCGTTGGCGAGCGCGCCATCGAGCACGTAGCGCGCCTCGAAGGTGCGCGTGAGCTTGTCGGCTGCATCGGAGAGCTGCCTGAGCTTGACGGGCACGGCAGCGCCTTCCTTGCCGAACAGCGTAGCCTGCCCGCCGGAGCCGATGGCCGGGCGCAGCGTTTCGGGCAACTGCACCACGGCCTCCCTGCGCCCGGCCTGCGCCAGGCGGACCACCGGTTGACCGGCGCTGACGACCTGGCCAGGCTCGGCCAGCGTCTCGAGCACCGTGCCGTCCGCATCGGCAACGAGTTCCGAATAGCGATTCGAATTGCGCGCGACCTCGGATTGCGCTTCGGCTGCACCGAGTTGGGCCCGCGCGGCATCCGCCGCGGCCTTGGCCTGGTCGTATGCCGAGACCGAAATGGCGCCGGTGCCGCGCAGATCGCGAAAGCGCGCTTCTTCGTCGCCGGCCTGCTTCGCGCGCGCCCGCGCAGCGCTGACGGCCTCCTGCTGCGCACGCGCCGCCAGCCTCAGGTCGACCGGGTCGATGCGCATGAGCAGTTGCCCACGCTTGACCGTCTGGCCTGCGTCGACCGGGCGCTCCAGCACCTTTCCGGAGACGCGAAAGCCCAGGTCGCTTTGAACCCGCGCGGCTACGGTGCCGGTGAATGAACGCGATGCGGGCGCGGCGGCCTGGACCGTGGCGGCGCGCACCAGCGGCGTCTGGGTGCGCGGATCGGGCGGGGTCTTGTCGTCGCAGGCGGCCAGCGCGAACGGCAAGGCGCAGACGAAGGCGGATGTAAGGAGGCGGCGCGTGTGCATGAGGGGCCCATTGGCGAATCGATCAGGGCCCCGATTTTGATAACAGTGACCAATTTAGTCAATAGTCACATATAAATTAATATTTCAAGGCGACAAGCTGCGCAGCACCAGGCCCGACAACTGGGCCGGCGCCTGGTCCGTGTAATGTGAGCTGAGTTGCAGGATCACGGGGTTGACGTAGGGGTGCATGACCAGGTAGATGGCCGCTGCCGTCTCGTCGATTGGCGTCTTGCGCTCGAAGTCGCCGGACTCGCGCCCCTGCCGCAGCAGCTCGAGCAGCATCTGCCGAATGCACTCTTCATGGGCAATGGCCGACGGCCAGCGCTCTTTGGCCGCCGAGATCGCGATCTCGTAGAGCTTGCGGTCCTGGAAGGACAGCCGAAGGCCCGAATCGACAATGGCCTTGAACATGCGGCGCAGTTTCTCGGGCGGGCTTTCGACCCCGTCGACCGCCGCGCGGATGTCCGCCTGGATCTCGCGCAGGCAGTTCGAGCAGATCATTTCGCCGATTGCCTGCTTGGACTCGAAGAACTTGTAGATGTAGGCCTTGGAGAAGCCGATGGCCTTGGCAAGGTCGGAAACCGTGGTCTTCTCGTAGCCGTACTGGCTGAAGTGCTCGGTGGCCGCGACGACGATCTGCGCGCGCACGTCGTGGTCGGCCGCCCCCCGCGCGGCAGGCGGAGAAGAAGTTGCATTGTTCATGCCGGGAGCTTAGCGCCTGGACAAACAAACGACAACAAGTGACCAAATTGAATTATAGTCACTCACTTCCTTTTGGTTTTCCGTCCGCCGCCCGGAGTACTCCCATGTCCCCACGTACGCTTGCCCTGCCCCTGCTGTTCAGCCTCCTCGCAGGCTGTGCCGTGGGGCCCGACTATGTCCGGCCTGTCCCAGCCCTGCCCGACCGCTTCATCGGCGAGGCCGCGCTCGGCCAGCGATCGGCCACCGCCAACGCCGAGCTGGCGGCATGGTGGAGCGGCTTCGGCGATGCGCAGCTGGCCCGCTATGTCGAACAGGCGCTGAAGCAGAACCTCGACCTTGCGCAGGCCTCCGCCCGCGTGGCGCAGGCCCGGGCCGGGCTCGGAGCGGCGAATGCGGCGCTGCTGCCTTCGGGCAATCTCGGCGCGCAGGCCGCCAGGGCCTACCAGTCGGTGGAAACGCCGCTGGGCCAGGTGCTGAACGCGCAGCCGGGTTTCGACCGCTACGGCAACGCCTATGAAGCGAACCTCGGCGCCAGCTGGGAGCTGGACATCTTCGGCGGCCTGCGCCGGGGACGCGAGGCCGCGCTGGCCGACTACCAGGCATCGGAGGCCGGCGCGGCCGCCACACGTCTGGCAGTGGCCGCGCAGACCGCCGACATTTACATCACCCTGCGCGGCCTGCAAGCCCGCCTGGACATTGCACGCCGGCAAGCCGCAACGCAGCAGGAACTGGTGTCGAAGATCGATCTGCGCTACGGCAAGGGGCTGGCCGCAGAGCTGCAGTTGCGCCAGGCCGAAGGTGCGCTGGCGCAGGTCCGCGCGTCGGTGCCTGCGCTCGAGGCAGGCGAGGCCGCGGCCATGAATGCGCTCGACGTGATGCTGGGCACGGCGCCGGGCGCGCACCGCGCCGAACTGGCCACGGCAGCAGCCATTCCCGTTGCACCAGGCATCGGCGCCGCCGGATCGCCCGCCGAGCTGCTGCGGCGCCGGCCCGACCTGATCGCCGCCGAGCGACGCCTTGCGGCATCGAACGCCCGCATCGGCGTGGCCGTGGCCGAGTACTACCCGAAGCTGTCGCTGGGGGGAACGCTCGGCAGCGCCACGTCGGTGGCCAGCGGCAATCTGTTCACCGGGGGCGCGAGCCAGGCCGCGGCCCTGCTCGGCCTGCGCTGGCGGCTGTTCGACTTCGGGCGCATCGATGCGCAGATCGAACTTGCCAAGGGGCAGGACGCGGAGCTGCTCGCGGCCTACCGGCTCGCTGCGCTGCGTGCCACCGAAGATGTGGAGAACGCCTTTTCCGCCCTGGTCAAGCGCGAGGAACAGGCCGCCCTGCTCGCGCAGGGAGAGGCATCGCTCGGCCGTGCGCGAGGGGCATCGTTCGCGGCCTATGAGCGAGGTGTGGTCAGCCTGATCGAAGTGCTGCAGGCGGACGAGAGCCTGCTGCGCGTAGCCGACGCGAGAGCGCAAGCGCAAACGGAATCGGCGCGTGCGGCGGTCGGTGCATTCAAGGCCCTGGGTGGTGGCTGGCAGGTCGAGCCCAACAGGACGGCGGCAATCGGGTCGCATTGAGATCGCGGATGCGATCGAGCGCAGGCTCACGTCGGGATTTGCGTAGCGCCACTGCTGTGCGGCCTACAGAGCCATCCAGACGAGCAGCACGACCGTCGCTGCCAGCGCAATGACCATGGGGAGCATCTGAACCCTCCGCCTCTCGAAGCATGCCGCCGGGATGAAGCGCTCCGGCGCGCCGCGCCGCTGTTGTCTTGTTGCAACGAGTGTGATTCTTTCGTACTCATTGCTTTACGGCCTCTTTACAATCCAGCCCGCCGCATTCAGCGGCCGTCACTGGGCGTCGCCGACGGAGTTCATTTCCGTCTCGCGGCCCCGCCTCACCCAGATTTTTCAAGGCAAGGCACGGCATTGGCACTTCGTCCGCAGGGACCAGTCGCCATGGCGTGTACGGCCGTGCTGCCGCGGCACCGCCCGACTAGAAAAACTGGACAACATGACGTCTTCCTCCAATACCTCGCGCCCGCTGTGGCCCCTTTCCCTTTTGGCCGGAGCCGCCCTGGCATCGTTCTCCGGCGCCGTTCTGGCGCAGAACGCACCCGCCGGCAGCCCACCCTCGACCCTGAAGGAAGTGACCGTCAACGCCGAGGAGGACAAGGGCTACGCTCCGGCCGCCGCCAGCACCGCCACCAAGGGCAGCGCGCCGCTGCGCGACGTGCCGCAGGCCATCAATGTGCTGTCCGAGCAACTGCTGCGCGACCAGGGCGCAACCTCCATGCAGGACGCGCTGCGCAACGCGCCAGGCGTGAGCTTCAACCACGGTGACGGCCAGCGCGACCAGGTCGTGATCCGCGGCTTCAGCGCGATTTCCGACTGGTTCGTCGACGGCGTGCGCGATGATGCGCTGTACTTCCGCGACCTGTCCGATACCGAGCGCATCGAGGTGCTCAAGGGGCCGGCGGCCGTGCTCTACGGCCGCGGCTCCTCAGGCGGACTGATCAACCGCGTGACCAAGAAGCCGGTGTTCGGCGAACGCTTCGGCGAGGTCTCGGTCGGGCTGGGCAGCCACGGCTACAAGCGCGCCACGGCCGACCTGAACACGCCCATCGGCGAGAACATGGCCTTCCGCCTCAACGTGGCGCGCGAGAAGTCCGACAGCTACCGCGACCAGCAGCTCACCGACCGCTACAACATCGCGCCATCGCTGGCGCTCAAGTTCAGCCCGCAGACCGACCTGCTGCTGCAGTACACGAACCTGCGTGACCAGCGCCTGACGGACTTCGGCATTCCGGCGCTCAACGGCCGCCCGGTCGACGTGCCCATCGGCGCCTACTACGGCTCCGCACACGGCCAGCGCGACGACACCGTGACCAGCAAGGTCCAGACCTTCACCGCGACGCTGAACCATCGCTTCAGCGACGCGCTGAGCCTGCGCAACACCATGCGCTACTCGAGCTATCACCTCGACCGCAACAACACCCTGCCCAGCGGCACCACCGACCCGGTGCGCATGACCGTCGGCCGCACGCGCGGCTTCGTCGATCGCGACGAGAGCGGCTGGTTCAATCAGACCGACCTGACCTGGCGCAACGAGCTCGGTGGCTTCAAGCAGGAGTGGCTGATCGGCGCCGAGTTCGGCGTACAGCGCAAGCGCCTGTACAGCGTGTCCTCGGCCACCGGGGCCCAGCGGGTGAGTCTTTTCAACCCAGTGGCGGACCCGCTGCCGATCCCTGTCGCCAGCTATCTCGCAGACAGCGCGATTCCGAGCAACAGCGAATTCAACACCGCGGCGCTGTACTTCCAGGACCAGATCACGCTGGCGCCGCAATGGAAGGCGCTGATCGGCGGGCGCTACGACGTGTTCAAGCAGGACACCAGCTTCGAGCGCAAGCTCACGCCGCTGGACCGCACCGACCGCAAGTTCAGCCCGCGCGCCGGCCTGGTGTGGCAGCCCGACGCCGTGCAGTCCTACTACGTGTCGTACAGCCGTTCGTTCCAGCCCTCGGGCGAGAACTTTGCCCTATCCACCAGCAACCTCGACAGCGCGCCCGAGATCACGGTCAACAAGGAGATCGGCGCCAAGTTCGACTTCCTGGACGGCAAGCTGAACTTCACGACCGCGCTGTTCAACCTGGAACGCTCAGGCATCAAGAACACCGACCCGAACAACCCACGCCGCCAGATCAACGTGGGCACGCAGCGCACCAACGGCCTGGAACTCGCGCTCAACGGCCGCCTGCCGGGCCGCTGGGACGTGAGCGCGGGCTATGCGTATCTCGATGCCAAGATGACGAAATCGCTCGCCACCATGAACTCGCTGCAGCTGCCGGTCGGCGCCGCGATTCCCGTGCAGGGCAAGACGGCCGCGCTCACGCCGCGCCACTCGGCCTTCATCTGGGCCATGAAGGACCTCGGCCACGGCTTCAGTGCCGGCGGCGGCCTGAACTACGTCGGCGCGCGCTATGCCACGCTGAGCAACCTTGTGACGCTGCCCTCCTACCTGACCGCGGACCTCGCGGCCAGCTACAAGACCGAGCGCTACGAAATCGCACTGAACCTGAAGAACGTCGCGAACCGCAAGTACTACGTCTCAGCCCATGGCAGCGTGGACAACCTGATCCTGCCGGGACCGGGGCGCGAAGTGCAGCTGACGCTGCGCGCGAAGTTCTAGGCGGCGAAGGCCGAGGCTTTCGGGCGGACCACGGATGATCATGACGCGGAAGTTCTGGTTGGGGGTCCATCGGTACTGCGGCCTGCTTGCCATGGCCCTGCTGCTCGTCATCGCACTGACGGGCAGCATGCTGGCGTTCGAACACGAGATCGACGCCTGGCTCAATCCCGCACTGATGCGCACTGGCCATGGTCGCCCGAGCCTCTCCCCGAACAGGCTGATTTCAATCGTCGAGAACAACGACCCGCGGCTCGAGGTCAGTCTGTTGCCGCTGGACACCAAGCCCGGCGAGTCGCGCGAGTTGCGCGTGACGCCGCGCGTGAACCCGGTGACCGGCACGCCCTGGAAGCTGGACTTCGACCGCCTCTTCGTCGACCCCGCCACCGGCACGGTGCTCGGCCGGCGCCAGTGGGGCGCACCGAAGTGGGACCGCGTCCACCTGATGCCTTTTCTGAATGTGCTGCATCGCAAGTTCCATCTGCCGGGGAAGTGGGGAATGTGGTTGACGGGTGGCGTCGCACTCGCCTGGCTCCTCTCCTCGATTGTGGGAACCTGTCTCACGCTGCCACGCCGATCGGCCCGCAAGGCAGGGGCGGCCACGTTCTGGCAGCGCTGGAAGCCGGCCTGGCAGATCAAGCGCGGCGCCTCGTGGAAGCGAACCAACTTCGACCTGCATCGCGCCGTGGCACTGTGGACGCTGCCGATGGCGCTGATGCTGGCGGTTTCCGGCGTGTACTTCAGCTTGGGCAACGAGGTGTTCCGTCCCATCGTGCGCCTGTTTTCAGCCGTCACCCCGCAGCCCCTGCAGGCGCTGCCGCATCTGGCCACGACCAGGCCGCCGGCGTTTGCCACAGAAGAAGCCATCGAGCATGCCCGGGCCTATCTGCCGCCCGCAGCCCGCTCATTCGTGCCCTGGTACGCGGGCCACAACGCCCAGCTCGGGGTCTACCGCATCGCCTTCAAGGAAGACGGCATGCGCGAGAAGGCATTGCGCGTACGTTATGAGCAGATGTTCATCGACGACCAGACGGGCGAACGCAAGGGCACGAGCGGCTATGACAGCGGCACGGCCGGTGACCGCTTCCTGATCTGGCAATACCCGCTCCATACGGGACGAGTGCTCGGGTGGTGGGGGCGAGCGCTGATCTGTCTCCTGGGCCTGCTGACGGCGGTCCTGTGCATCGCGGGGCTCTTGGTCTGGTGGACCCGCCGCCAGGCCCAGGCTTCAGCGGTGTATTCGCGAAGCCCTCGGATGCAGATGGCCCGGTGACGACTGTTCTCTGGGTATGGTGCACTTTTGTTCGAACGTTATTACCGCGAGTTGCTGAACTTCCTTGCACGCAAGGTCGGTGACCGGGACCTGGCCGCCGACCTCGCGCAGGAAAGCTACGCCCGGGTCTATGCCTCGAAGAGCGCAGAGGTGCTCGAACCGCGCGCGCTGCTGTACACGACGGCGCGCCACCTCGTCACGGACCACCACCGCCGCTCCGCGGTGCGCGCGCAGGTCCATGCCGACCTGCCGCCGAACGACGGCGACGACAACACCGGCAGCGGCCCGGACGCGCCGGGCCCCGAATCGCTGGAGCCCGACGCCTTGCTTGCCGGCCGCCAGCGGCTGGCCGCAGTCGAGCGCGCCGTGGCGCAGCTGGCGCCCCGGCCCCGCGAAGCCTTCGTGCTCTACAAGCTGGACGGACTGAGCCGTGCCGAGGTGGCCGCGAGAATGGGGGTGAGCGTCAAGACGGTGGAAACGCACTTGCAGATTGCCATGGCGGCTTGCCTGCGCCATCTGCAGGCGCTCGACGCCCAGAGCGCGCCCGGCACCTCCGCATCCGGCATCGGCCGTGCTCGCGCGTCTACAAGAAGAAGAGAGAACCACGAACCATGACACCTGCCGCCGATCCGCACGATGCATCGCCGCAGCGCCAGGTGCTGCTCGACTGGTTCATGCGCCGGCATGCGGCGCCATGGACCGACGCCGATGAGCGCACCTTCCAGCACTGGCTGGACGCCGACCGCGGCAATCGCGACGCCTATGCGCGCTGGGAGGCCGACTGGGCGTTGATCGACCGGATGCCGCAGGACGCCGCGGACCGCTTGCGCGCCATGGTCGCCGCCGACCGGATGAGGGACGCTGCGCCCGCCCGTCGCGCACAGCCAGCCCCGCGCCGTCGCGCGCTGATGTCGGGCTTTGCCATGGCAGGCGTCGCGGCAATGGCCGTGGGCGGTGGCTGGTTCGGCTGGGCGCGGTGGCAGGCGCACCCGGTCTACGAACAGGCGTTCGAGACGGCGCGCGGGCGGCAGTCGGAGGTCCGTCTGCCCGACGGCTCCACGCTGCACCTGGAGGCCGCGACCTCGTTGAAGGTCGTGTTCTTCCGGGGACATCGCGAGGTGCGCATGGCCGAAGGGCAGGCCCTGTTCACGGTGCAGCCCGATGCCGCGCGGCCGTTCCGCGTCGAGGCGGGCGGCGTGCGCGTGACGGTGGTCGGCACCCGGTTTTCCGTGCGCAGCACGCCCGCGGTGCCGGGGCGCGAGGCGACGGAAGTGGTGGTGGCGCATGGCAAGGTCCGCGTGGAGCGCATCGCGGATGCCGCCGCCGCGCCGTCGTTCGACCTGGTGGCCGGGCAGCGCGTGGTGATGGGAGCGGTGCCGACGCTCGGCACGATCGCCGCCGACAGCGTGGCGCCCCGGAAGGGCGCGCAACTGAGCTTCAGCAACACGCCGCTCGCGGGCGCGCTGGCCGAAATGGCACGCCATGCGGACCTGGGCATCGTGGCAGTCGATCCGTCCGTGGCGGACCTGCGGCTGACGGGCACCTTCGATCCGCGCGATGCCGCCGCGACGCGCCGCCTGCTGGCCAGCGCCTTGCCGGTGCAACTGGTGGCGGGCAGCCGAGGGTTCGAAGTCAGACCCGCACGCTGAGCGCGCCGATGCCGCGGCTGCTGCGGCAGCCGATTCAAAAAAAACCGGGAAGTGCATCCGGCATCCGTGAGACCGGCGCGTCTACACGGACAGGACCTTTCATTTCTCTGTTTCTGGACCTCTATGAACCGCCTTCTTCCGCCACCGGCGACGCTCGCTCTGGCTCTTTCGCTTGCGTTCTCCGCCACGCCTGCCTGGGCCCAGGGCACCGTGGGCGGCCTGACCTCGACCGAAGCGTTTGAACTGCGCATTCCCGCGCAGCCGCTCGGCGACGCGCTCAATGCATGGGCGCGCCAGACCGGCACGCAGATCGCCACGCCCCAATCGCTGGTCGCAGGCAAGACGGCGCCGGCCGTCGCCGGGCGCCTGACACCGCGCCAAGCCCTCGAGCGGTTGCTGGCGGGCAGCGGGCTGGTGGCCGTTCCGGAAGGGCGGGCCGTCACCTTGCGCAAGGCGGCCGAATCGCCGACAGGCGCAGCGTCGCTCGCCGAAGTGGTGGTGGCCGCCGACTCTCTGCAAGAGACCGCGCGCGGACCGGTCACCGGCTATGTGGCACGCCGCAGCGCCACCGCCACCAAGACCGACACGCCGTTGATCGAGAACCCGCAGTCGGTGTCGGTGATCACCGGCGACGAAATCCAGGACCGAAAGGCCGACTCGCTCGACGAGGTGCTGCGCTACACCGCCGGCGTCACGCCCAACCAGCGCTCGCTGGGCAGCGACGACGCCTCGCTGCTGCGCGGCTTCACGATCGAGACCACGGGCATCCTGCAGGATGGCCTGCGCAACTCGGGCCGCACCTTCGGCGCCACCATCGAACCCTACGGCCTGGAGCGGCTGGAAGTGCTGCGCGGGCCGGCGTCGGTGCTGTACGGGCAGATCCCGCCGGGGGGCCTGGTCAACGCCGTCAGCAAGCGGCCGAGCGTGGACATGGTGCGCGAGGTCGGGGTCGAGTACGGCAGCTACAACCGCCGGCAGCTCAAGGCCGACGTCGGCGGTGCGCTGAACGCGGAAGGCACCTGGCTCTATCGCCTTACGATGCTGGGGCGCGAGGCGAACACACGGCTGGACCACGACCACGACAACCGCCTGTACATCGCACCGGCGCTGACCTGGCAGCCCAATGCCGACACCAAGCTCACGCTGCTCGCGCGCTACCAGAAGGACAACCAGCAGTACGCCTTTCCGAACCAGCTGCAGGTGCCGGGCTGGATGGGACAGGTCGATCCGCGCGTGAACGTCAGCGGCGACGACAACCGCTTTCGCCGCACCAACAAGATGCTGGGCTACGAGTTCGAGCACCGGTTCAACGACACCTGGTCGTTCCGGCAGAACCTGCGCTACACCAACCTCTCCAACGACCGCACCGACATGTTCCCCGTGGGCCTGAGCGAGGGCCGCACGGTGGACCGCTACTTCTGGCCCGTGCAGGCCGATTCGAAGAGCCTGTTCATGGACACGCAGCTGGCGGCGCGCTTTCGCACCGGCCCGCTCGCGCACAACGTGCTGGTCGGGCTGGACTACGCACGAATCCGCAACGCCGACCGCTACCCGCACGAGGCCGGCTTCGTGGAGCCGATCGATCTCTTCAACCCGGTGTACGGCCGGCAGGCCCTGGTGCCTTCGTCGGACCCGAGTGTCGAGCGGCTGCCCGCGCGACAACTGGGCCTGTACCTGCAGGACCAGCTCAAGTGGGACCGCTGGGTGGTCACGGCGGGCCTGCGCCACGACAAGGTGCACCAGTCGAGCACGACGAGCTACCTCGCCACCGGCGAGCACAGCACCGGCCACGACCAGTCGGCCAGCGCGACCACCGGCCGCCTGGGCGCAACGTACCTCTTCGACAGCGGCTGGGCGCCGTACCTCAGCTACGCGACGTCGTTCTCGCCGGAGCTCGGCACCTCGGTCGGAGGCCAGCCGCTCGTGCCGTCGAAGGGACGGCAGGTCGAGGCGGGTGTGCGCTACCAGCCGAACGATCAGAAGAGCAGCTACACGGCCTCGGTGTTCGACCTCGTGCGCCAGAACGTGACCACCTCCGCGCCGGGCAACCCCGGCAAGCTGCTCCAGACCGGCGAGGTGTCTTCGCGCGGCCTGGAGATCGAGGCGCGTGCGGAACTGACCCGTAGCCTGAGCGTGATCGCCCAGTACACCTACCTGCAGACGAAGATCACGCGCAGCAACAACGGCGACGTCGGGCTGCCGCAGCAAGGCGCACCGCGCCACAGCGCATCGGTATGGGCGAAATACGCCTTCATGGTCGGCGAGTCGACCCCTTCGTTCGTCGCGCTGGGTGTGCGCCATCTCGGCAAGATGCGCTCCAACACCGACAACGGCAACGCGAACCTCACGAACCCGCGCTTCACGCTGCTGGACCTGGCCATGGGCTTCGACCGTGGCCCCTGGCGCGTTTCGCTCAACATCAACAACCTCCTGAACAAGCAGGCGTTGTACGACTGCGGCTACCTCGAGGGCATGTGCTATCGCAGCGCGGAGCGCACGGCCACGGTCAACGCCACGTATCGTTTCTGAACAGGAAGGCGCCGATCAGGCGTTCGAAACCTTCGGCTTCCAAGGAGAAGGATTCGCAATCAGGTCTCGCGAACTGCCGCACGCTCTCATGCCCCCTTCCGCGGCGGCCCCTATGCGACAGGGCGCGGCCGACAGCCGGCATACCATCGACTTCAAGTTTCCCGACGGTACCGCCGAGCAACTCGGCATGGCATCGAAAGACGATGCCGCGCGGTTTACCAAGACCCTGAGCACCCTTGCCAAAAGGGTCAAACGGTAGCTACGTCGCGCAGTCGTTTACTGGAGCCCGCCGGTCCCTGCACCGAGATCAATTGATCTTGCAACCCCGGACTTCCTCGGTATGAATGGCACGGCAGCAGGGGGCAGGTCATGAGTGCTCCCCAAACCGCATAAAGAAAAAAGCCGGCTAGCGTTTGCTAACCGGCTTTTTTTACTGTCGTTGGTCGGTGTGAAAGGATTCGAACCTTCGACCCCTTGCACCCCATGCAAGTGCGCTACCAGGCTGCGCCACACACCGAAGCTCTCAATTATAGCCGGCTGAAATCACCGTCCGATGGTCAGCAGCTCACGAATTTCAAAAAGCTCGCGCCGCAGATGCAGCAACTGCGACGGATCGACCGTGCGAGCCGCTGTCCTGGGCTCAGCGTTGGGAGCGCCTTCTTCCTGGTGCAGAGCCGCGTCGAACTCTTCCTGGTCGATCTCGACGGCTTCCATGCCCTCGAGCGGCACCGCGCCGGCCTTACGCCGGTCGCGTTCGCCCTGCACGAGTTCTTGCAGTTTGTTGCGCGCGCCGCTGATGGTGAAGCCCTGGTCGTAGAGCAGGTCACGGATGCGGCGGATCATGAGCACCTCATGGTGCTGGTAGTAGCGCCGGTTGCCGCGCCGCTTCATGGGCCGCAGTTGAGTGAACTCCTGCTCCCAATAGCGCAGCACGTGCGGCTTGACGCCACAGAGCTCGCCAACCTCACCAATGGTGAAGTAGCGTTTGACGGGAATGGGCGGGAGCGTTTTCTCCATTGAAATCAAGACCGTGCGCGGGAAACCTTAGAGATTACTCTACGCACGCGCAGGGCGCCAAGCACTTATTCGGCGCCCAGGCTCCACTCGACCTCGGAAGTGCCGCTCTGCTCGATGCTTCCGTGGATTTGTTCCTTGAGCTTGGCGCTCGCGTGGAAGGTGGCGACGCGGCGCTCGCCAATGGGAATGGCCTCGCCGGTGCGCGGGTTGCGGCCCGGCCGCGGCGCCTTCACGCGGATCTGGAAGTTGCCGAAGCCCGAGATCTTGACGTCGGTACCCTCGATCAGGCTGTTGGCGATGAGGTCGAAAAACGCCTCGACCATGTCCTTGGATTCGCGCTTGTTGAGGCCGATCTGCTCGAACAGCAGGTCTGCCAGATGCGCCTTGGTGAGTGCAGGCGTTTCGAGGGCTTCGAGCGTGAATTCCGCAGCGTTCATTCTCATCAACCTCTCAGGCGTGCGCCGAGTTTGGCGCTCAGTTGTTCGACGATGGCGCGCACGGCCGGTTCCACCTGCTCGTCGGTCAGCGTGGCGCTGTCGTCCTGGAAGCTCAGGCGGACCGCCATGCTCTTTTCTCCTTGCGCCAGGCCGCCGGATGCCGGCACCGCGCCGTCGCGCGCAGGTTGCGGACGATAGATGTCGAACAGCGTGGCGTCGCGCAGCAGCCCTTGCGCCGCTGCCGCCGATTGAATGGCCTGCATCAACGCATTGTGCGTGACGGCTTCGGCCACCACCACCGCAATATCGCGCTCCACGGCCTGGTGCTTGGGCACCGGCTGCGCCACGGGCACGGGCCGCGCGGCGACGGCATCGAGGTCGAGCTCGAACAGCACCGGCGCCAGCGCGAAGTCCCACTTCTGGCGCCAGCGCGGATGCAACTCGCCGATGAAGCCGATGGCCTTGCCGTCGACCAGCACGCGCGCCGAGCGGCCGGGGTGCAGGGCCGGATGCTCGGCCGGCTCGAAGCTGGGCACCCGCGGTGCGAGCAGCGCTTCGACGTCGCCCTTGGCATCGTAGAAATCGACGCGCTGCGGCTTGCCGTCCCAGCGCGCTTCTTCCGCGTCGCCCCAGGCAAGGCCGGCCACGCGCATGGGCTGGTCGACGCCGCGCACGGTGCTGTCGGTGGTGGCCACGCTGTCGTCGCGCATGAACACGCGGCCCACTTCGAATACGCGAACGCGCGGCGCCTTGCGGTCGAGGTTGAACTTGAGCACCTGCAGCAGCGAGCCGAGCAAGGACGAACGCATCACGCTCATCTGGCTGGCAATGGGGTTGAGGAGCTTCACCGGATTGGCATTGCCGGCCAGATCCTGCTCCCAGTGCGCCTCGACGAAGCTGAAGTTGATGGTTTCCTGGTAGCCGAGCGCCGCCAGGCTGCGGCGCACCGCGAAGCGGCTGCGTCGGGCCTCGGGCCGCACACGCGCGGTGATGGGCGCGAGCGGCGCGTTGGTCGGCAGGTTGTTGAAGCCGACCAGGCGCGCGACCTCTTCAATGAGGTCTTCCTCGATCAGCAGATCGAAGCGATGCGGCGGCGGCGTCACGGTCAACGTGCCCTCGCCTTCGCGCAGGGCAAAGCCAAGGCGGCGCAGCGCGTCGGCGCATTGCGCCTGCGTGAGCGGCATGCCGATGACGCGCGCGGCGCGCGCCACGCGCAGCGTGACGGGCATGGCCTCGGGCACGTTCAGGATCTTGTCGTCCATGGCGCCGGCTTGGCCGCCGCAGATCTCGACGATGAGCTGCGTGATGCGCTCGATGATTTCCACCGTGCGGCTCGGATCGACGCCGCGCTCGTAGCGGTGCCCCGCATCGGTCGAGAAGTTGAAGCGGCGCGAGCGGCCCTGGACGGCCTCGGGCCACCAGAACGCGGCCTCCACGTAGATGTTGCGCGTGTCGTCGGACACCGAGGTGGCATCGCCGCCCATGATGCCGGCGAGCGATTCGACGGCCTGGTCGTCGGCAATCACGCCGACCTTGTCGTCCACGCCGATGGTGTTGCCGTTCAGCAGCTTGAGCTGCTCGCCCGCCTTGCCCCAGCGCACCGTGAGGCCGCCGTGGATCTTGTCGAGGTCGAAGATGTGGCTGGGCTGGCCGTACTCGAACATGACGTAGTTCGAGATGTCGACCAGCGGCGTGACGCTGCGCTGACCGCAGCGCGCCAAACGCTCGACCATCCATGCGGGCGTGGCCACCTTGGTGTTCACGCCGCGCACGATGCGGCCCGAGAAACGGCCGCAGAGCTCGGGCGCTTCCACCTTGACCGGCAGCACGTCGGCAAACGATGCGGCCACCGGCGCGATGGCGGGCGTCCTGAGCGGGGCACCGGTCAGCGCCGCGAGCTCGCGCGCCACGCCGTACACGCTCAGGCCGTGCGCGAGGTTGGGCGTGAGCTTGAGCGTGAGCAGCGCATCGTCGAGCTTGAGGACGTCGCGCACGTCCGCGCCAATGGGTGCGTCGGCGTCGAGTTCGAGCAGGCCGCCGTGGTCTTCGCTGAGCTTCAGCTCGCGCGCCGAGCACAGCATGCCCTGGCTTTCGACACCGCGCAGCTTGCCGAGCTTGATGAGAAAGGGCTTGCCGTCTTCACCGGGCGGCAGCTCTGCGCCGACCAGCGCGCAGGGCACCTTGATGCCGACGCGCGCATTGGGTGCGCCGCACACGATGTTGAGCAAGGCGCCCTGCCCCGCGTCGACCTGGCACACACGCAGGCGGTCGGCGTTGGGATGCTGCACGGCTTCCTTGATTTCGCCAACCACGATGCGGCTGAAGGGCGGCGCCACGGGGCGGCGCTCTTCGACCTCGAAGCCGCCCATGGTGAGCGTTTCGGCCAGCTCGGCGCTGCCAAGGGGCGGATTGCAGAACTCGCGCAGCCAGGATTCCGGGAATTGCATCTCTTCGATCTCGTATTCGTATTTATTTCTATGGACGGGTGCTTACTGGAACTGCGAGAGAAAGCGCAAGTCGCCGTCGAAGAACAGCCGCAGGTCGTTCACACCGTAGCGCAGCATGGTGAGCCGGTCGGGGCCCATGCCAAAGGCAAAGCCGATGTAGCGCTCGGGATCGAGCCCCATGTTGCGCACCACGTTCGGATGCACCTGGCCCGAGCCCGCCACTTCGAGCCAGCGGCCGGCCAGCGGGCCGCTCGCAAACTGGATGTCGATCTCGGCGCTGGGCTCGGTGAACGGGAAGAAGCTCGGACGGAAACGCAGCACGAGGTCGTCGCTCTCGAAGAAGGTACGGCAGAAGTCGGTGAACACGACCTTCAGGTCCTTGAAGCTCACGTTCTCGCCGAGCCACAGGCCTTCGCACTGGTGGAACATGGGCGAGTGCGTGGCGTCGCTGTCGACGCGGTAGGTGCGGCCCGGCGCAATCACGCGGATCTCGGGCGCCTTGACGGTGCCGGTGGCGTCGGCGGCCGCGGCTGCAAACTCGGCCGCGTACTTCTTGATGTGCTGATGCGCATAGCGCACCTGCATCGGGCTGGTGTGCGGACGCAGGTTGTAGGGAATGCCGTCGTCGCCGTTGAGGTCGACGTAGAAGGTGTCCTGCATCGAACGCGCCGGATGGTTCGGCGGGTTGTTGAGCGAGGTGAAGCTGTGCCAGTCGCTCTCGATCTCGGGGCCGTCGGCCACGTCGAAGCCCATGCTCGAGAAGATCTCCTCAATGCGCTCCAGGGTGCGGCTCACGGGGTGCAGGCCGCCCGGAATGCGGCGGCGGCCGGGCAGGCTCACGTCGAGCGCTTCGGCGCGCAGCTGCAGCGAAAGCTCTTCGTCGGCCAGTTGCTGGCGGCGTTCGGTCAGCGCGGCTTCGATGGCCTGCTTGGCCACGTTGATGGCGGCGCCGCGCGACTTCTTCTCGTCGACGCTGAGCGCGGCCATGCCCTTCATCAGCTCGGTGATGCGGCCTGACTTGCCGAGGAACTGGGCCTTGGCGTTTTCGAGCTCGGCGGGCGTTTTCGCTTCGGCGAAGGCGGCGCGGGCGGTTTCGACAAGGGAGTCCAACTCGTTCATAGCAACAAAAATTAGGCGGGAAAATAAAAAAAGAGCTGGAGCCTTTTCAAGCGCCAGCCCTTGTGTCGTGGGCGCAGGAAGCCGCCCGAAGGCGGCACCCCTGCTGTGCAGAATCAAGCAGCCAGCTTGGCCTTGACCTGCTCCACGATGCCGGCAAAAGCGGCCTTGTCGTGCACTGCGATGTCCGCAAGCATCTTGCGGTCGATCTCGATCCCGGCCTTGCGGATGCCGTTTGCGAACTGGCTGTAGGTCAGGCCCAGTTCACGCGAGGCGGCGTTGATACGCGCGATCCACAGTTGACGGAAAACGCGCTTCTTGGTGCGGCGGTCACGGTAGGCATATTGCCCAGCCTTCATCACCGCCTGCTTGGCGATGCGGAAGACATTACCGCGGCGACCGCGGAAACCCTTGGCGAGTGCGAGAACTTTCTTGTGGCGGGCGCGAGCCGTTACACCACGTTTGACGCGAGGCATGTGTGTACTCCTTGTTCGTCTGAGTTAAATGCCACGGCCGGGCAGCATGGCGGCGACAGAAACCATGTTGGTCTCATGCACTGCGACTGCACCACGCAGGTGACGCTTGTTCTTGGTGGTCTTCTTCGTCAAGATGTGACGCTTGAAGGCTTGACCGCGCTTGACGGTGCCACCGGGACGAACGCGGAAACGTTTTTTCGCGCTGCTCTTGGTCTTCATTTTGGGCATGTGAATGCTCCTTTAGTTTGTGCTCGTGAGGCGCCGCGGATACTCCACGGACTTGTTGGCCCCGAGACACTTCTTTATCCCGCCGCTGCCTGCCCTTCTTGCGAAGCGCCGGCAGCGGCGAAATTCTTCAAACCCTGCTGCTCTCCTGCCCTGCCAGCCTTTTCAGGCCGCCGCGGGCGCCGATGCTTCCGAAGAAGCGGGCTTTGCGGCACCACCGCCACCCGGCTTCTTGCGGCCCGGCGCGATCATCATGATCATCTGCCGGCCTTCGAGCTTGGGGAACTGCTCCACGACGATCAGGTCGCCCAATTCATCGCGGATTCGCTGCAGCAACGCCAGACCGAGCTCCTGGTGCGTGATCTCGCGGCCACGGAAGCGCAGCGTGATCTTGCATTTGTCGCCCTCTTCAAGAAAGCGCTTGATGTTGCGCATCTTGATGTTGTAGTCGCCGTCATCGGTACCGGGGCGGAACTTGATTTCCTTGACCTCGATGACCTTCTGCTTCGACTTGGCCTCGGCCGCCTTCTTCTGCTCGTGGTACTTGAACTTGCCGTACTCGATCAGACGGCACACAGGCGGATTGGCCGCGGCAACGACCTCTACCAGATCCACGTCAGCCTCACCGGCAAGGCGCAAGGCCTCGGAGAGACTCATAACACCCAATGGCTCGTTTTCCGGGCCTACAAGGCGGACTTCCGGGGCCATGATTTCCCGGTTCAGGCGGTGTTGGCGTTCCTCGCGGTGGCGGCGGTCGCGAAATGCAGTAGCGATGGTCAGAATCCTTCAAAAATTGCTACAAAATCTGTAGCGGAAGCCGGGTCAGTCCTCGCGGACAAGCGGCATGATCGGGTCGAGAAGCACATATGAGGGTGCTTGCAGGACAAATCAACGCTTGTCAGCAACATCCTGGACGAGCCGTTGCACGAACGATTCGAGGGACATTGCACCGAGGTCTTGATTGCCCCGGGCGCGCACTGCGACGGCACCAGCTTCCTTCTCTTTGTCGCCCACGACAAGGATGTAAGGGAGCTTTTGCAACGAATGCTTGCGTATTTTATACGTAATCTTCTCGTTGTGCAGGTCGAGCTGAACCCTAAGCCCTTGATTCTGCAGCGTTTTCGCCACTGAAGCGGCGTAATCGGCCTGTCCTTCGCTGATGTTGAGCACCGCCACCTGCACCGGAGCGAGCCACGCGGGCAGCGCGCCGGCATGGTGTTCGATCAACATGCCGATGAAGCGCTCGAGGCTGCCGACGATGGCGCGGTGCAGCATCACGGGGTGCGCGCGGCCGCTCGTTTCCGTGACGTACTCGCCGCCCAGACGCTCGGCCGTGTTGAAGTCGACCTGCATCGTGCCGCACTGCCACTGGCGGCCGAGCGCGTCTTTCAACGTGTATTCGATCTTGGGACCGTAGAAGGCACCGTCGCCGGGCGAGATGATGAAGTCGACGCCCGAACGGCGCAGCGCTTCCATCACCGCGTGCTCGGCTTTGTCCCAGAGTTCGTCGGAGCCCACGCGGTTGTCGGGGCGCGTGGCCACCTTGTAGAGGATGTCCGTGAAGCCGAAGTCGGCATAGACCTTCTGCAGCTGCGCCGTGTAGGCCACGCACTCTTCGAGGATCTGGTCCTCCGTGCAGAAGATGTGGCCGTCATCCTGCGTGAAGCCGCGCACGCGCATGATGCCGTGCAGCGCGCCGCTGGGTTCGTTGCGGTGGCACTGGCCGAACTCACCGTAGCGCAGCGGCAGGTCGCGGTAGCTGCGCAGGTCGCTCTTGAAAATGAGCACGTGGCCCGGGCAGTTCATCGGCTTGAGCGCGTATTCGCGCTTTTCCGACTCCGTCGTGAACATGTTGTCGCGGTAGTTCTGCCAGTGGCCCGTTTTCTCCCACAGGCTCTTGTCGAGGATCTGCGGGCCCTTCACTTCCCAGTAGCCCGTGTCGCGGTAGATGCCGCGCATGTACTGCTCCACCGCCTGCCACAGGGCCCAGCCCTTGGGGTGCCAGAACACCACGCCCGGCGCCACTTCGTCGATGTGGAACAGGTCGAGTTCCTTGCCGAGCTTGCGGTGGTCGCGCTTCTCGGCTTCCTCGATGCGCTGGATGTACTGGTCGAGCTGCTTCTTGTCGGCCCAGGCCGTGCCGTAGATGCGCTGCAGCTGCTCGTTCTTGGCGTCGCCGCGCCAGTAGGCACCGGCAAGCTTCGTGAGCTTGAAGACCTTCAGGAAGCGCGTGTTCGGCACGTGTGGGCCGCGGCACATGTCGACGTATTCCTGGTGGTAGTACAGGCCCATGGCCTGCTCGTCGGGCATGTCCTCGACGAGGCGCAGCTTGTAGTCTTCGCCGCGCGACTTGAAGACCTCGATGACTTCGGCGCGCGGCGTCATCTTCTTGACCACGTCGTAGTCCTGCGCAATGAGCTCGCGCATGCGCGCCTCGATGGCGGCCATGTCCTCGGGCGTGAAGGGGCGCTCGTAGGAGATGTCGTAGTAGAAGCCCTCCTCGATCACCGGCCCGATGACCATCTTGGCCGTCGGATAGAGCTGCTTCACGGCGTGGCCGACCAGGTGGGCCGTCGAGTGGCGGATGATTTCCAGACCCTCGTCGTCCCTGGGCGTGATGATCTGGAGCCTGGCGTCATGGTCGATGACGTCGCTGGCATCGACGAGCTTGCCGTCGATCTTGCCGGCCACCGTCATCTTGGCGAGCCCGGGTCCGATGGACTGGGCAACTTCGGCCACCGAAACCGGGCCGGGGAACTCGCGGCGCGAGTTGTCGGGAAGCGTGATCTGGATCATGAAAAACCTCGGGCGAAAAAACAAAAAGCGCGGTGACTGGCCGCGCTTTGCTTGGGATGAGAGCTGGAAGAAACCAGCGAGCGCGGGCTACCGGCCCTTTCCTTCGGAGATGAAGAAAAAGCCGCTGAATCCTTGCGGAGTAGTTCGCGGTGTCATAACCAAGGTGCCTTTCTCGCTCTTGTTGGGTGCAGAGGCCGCAATTCTATCCGCTGACCGCCGGGCCCATCGGCGCGAGGTCTTGGGGGTGCCGGCCAAAAAAAAGCCCGGCGCTCGGCCGGGCTGGAAGGTGACAGCGAATCGTTTTGTGCTGGCGGAATCAGCGGATCAGTGGAACTGCTCTTCTTCGGTCGAGCCGGTCAGCGCCGTGACGCTGGACTTGCCGCCCTGGATGACCGTGGTCACCTCGTCGAAGTAGCCGGTGCCGACTTCCTGCTGGTGCGACACGAAGGTGTAACCGCGATCGCGCGCTGCGAACTCGGGCTCCTGCACCTTCTCGACGTAGGCCGACATGCCGCGCTGCACGTAGTCTTGCGCCAGGTCGAACATGTTGAACCACATCGAATGGATGCCGGCCAGCGTGATGAACTGGTACTTGTAGCCCATGGCGCCGAGTTCCTTCTGGAACTTGGCGATGGTCGCGTCGTCGAGGTTCTTCTTCCAGTTGAACGACGGCGAGCAGTTGTAGGCCAGCATCTTGCCGGGGTGCACCTTGTGGACCGCGTCGGCAAACCGCTTGGCGAACTCGAGGTCGGGCGTGCCGGTTTCGCACCACACCAGGTCGGCGTAGTGGGCATAGGCGATGGCGCGGCTGATGGCCTGGTCGATGCCCTTCTTCGTCTTGTAGAAGCCTTCGGCGGTGCGTTCACCGGTGAGGAAAGGCTTGTCGTTCTCGTCGTAGTCGCTGGTGATGAGGTCGGCGGCTTCGGCGTCGGTGCGGGCAATCACGAGCGTCGGCGTGCCGCAGACGTCGGCGGCCATGCGCGCGGCGATGAGCTTCTGCACGGCCTCGGTGGTGGGCACGAGCACCTTGCCGCCCATGTGGCCGCACTTCTTGACCGAGGCGAGCTGGTCCTCGAAGTGCACGCCGCCGGCGCCGGCCTTGATCATGGCCTTCATCAGTTCGAAGCCGTTCAGCACGCCGCCGAAGCCGGCTTCGGCATCAGCGACGATGGGCGCGAAGTAGTCGACATAGCCCTTGTCGCCGGGGTTCACGTTCTTGGACCACTGGATTTCGTCCGCGCGACGGAAGGTGTTGTTGATGCGCTCGACCACGGTCGGCACCGAGTCCACCGGGTACAGCGACTGGTCGGGGTACATCGACGAGTAGGTGTTGGCGTCCGCGGCAACCTGCCAGCCCGACAGGTAGATGGCCTTCACGCCGGCCTTCACCTGCTGCATGGCCTGGCCGCCCGTGAGCGCGCCGAGGCAATTGACGTAGGGCTCGTTGTTCACCAGTTCCCAGAGCTTCTCGGCGCCGCGGCGCGCGAGCGTGTGCTCGATGGGGAAGGAGCCGCGAAGGCGGACCACGTCGGCTGCGCTGTAGCCGCGCTTGATGCCCTTCCAGCGGGGATTGGTGGCCCATTCTTTCTCGAGGGCGGCAATTTGCTGTTCGCGGCTCAATTGTTCGGTGAGGGTCTGGGGCATGGTCACTCCGTGAGGTTGATTGAAAGGATCGGGCGCTGCGGCCGTGGGAGTTACTCTAAACCCAAGGCGGACTCTTATGTCTTATAGAAGACATATTTTAAAGCCATAAAAATCAACAACTTACAGAGACATTTCTCAATACAAAATTATTTTTCTCATATTGAGAAAAAATATTGCGCCGCAGCAGCCGCTCTTTTCGCAATGTGCAATGGATCTTTCAGGCGTGAAAACGAGGCGCGAAAGAACGGCTCACCTGGCGGCGGCGTGCGCGATCCAGTCGCCGCTGTCGATCACCGCGCGCCCTTCGATGCGCGCCGGATGGATCTCGTAGACCAGGCACTCGAACCGCTGCGCGCCCGCTTCCACGATCACGCGGCGGCGGATGTATTCGCCGGAATCGTCGGCGGCAACTGCCTCGAGCCGGTCGAGCTCGGCTTCCACCTGGGGTGCGACGCGGTAGATCTCGCCGACGACGCGCCGCTGTCCGCCGAGCACCGCGCCGGGGTAGGCGCCCAGGTCGTACAGCGTGGCGGCAATGCTCGCATCGGCCACGTGGACCGGCGCGGGCCGATAGCGCGCGATGTCGTTGCGCCCGCCGCGGCGCAGGGTGCCGTAGACAAAGACGTGGCGCTGCGCGCTTGCGTCCGGCGCGCCATCGGGCTCGGGGGATTGGGGCATCATCGAATCCATCGTTCCAACAAGCCGTCCAGTCTATTGAACACCGCTGCTCCCGCCAGCCGCCTGCTGGCCTATGGTTGCCTGGCCCTGAGCATGTCGCTCGTCGGCGGCTACGTCGCCCTCTCCAAGCCGCTGGTGGCGGCCTTCCCGGTGCTGCTGCTCGCCTGGCTGCGCTTCGGCATCGCGGCGCTGGCCATGCCGCACTGGCTGCGGCGCGCACCGGGCGAACCGCCGATGAGCGCACGCACGCGCGGGCTGGTCTTTCTCGAATCGTTCCTCGGCAACTTCCTGTTCTCGATCTGCATGCTGTTCGGCGTGAGCCTGACGAGCGCGGTGTCCGCCGGCGTGATCATGGCTTCGATCCCGGCAGCCGTGGCGGTCGCGAGCTGGCTCTTCCTGCGCGAGCGCATCACGGTGCGCATCGGCCTGGCCATCGGCTGCGCTGCGATCGGCATCGGCCTGCTGGCCCTTGCGCCGGCGCATGCACCCGCAGCGGGCGACAACGGCGCCGCGTCGGCTTCGATGCCGTGGCTCGGCAACCTGCTCGTCTTCTGCGCGGTGCTTTGCGAAACCGCCTACGCGGTGATCGGCAAGTCGCTCACCGGCCGCCTCGGCCCCAAGCGGATCTCCTCGCTCATCAACCTCTGGGGCTTCGTGCTGTCGATGCCCTTCGGCATCTGGTTCGCGCTGCAGTTCGACTTCACGGCGGTGCGCCTGGGCACCTGGGCACTGCTCGTGGTCTACGCGCTTGCAGCGAGCATCTGGACCGTGTGGCTCTGGATGACCGGATTGCGCCATGTGCCTGCTGCGCAAGCGGGCGTGTTTGCCGTGATGCTGCCCGTGAGCGCGGCCCTCGTGGGCGTGCTGGTGCTCGGTGAAAGCCTCTCTGCGGCACAACTGCTTGCGTTCGCTCTTGCGCTCGCTGGCGTGGTGCTGGCGACCTGGCCCGCACGCCGAAGCTGAAAACCGGGGGTTCTCCCCTCTGAAAAAACAACAGCTCCCAATGAAAAAAGCTCTTTTTCCCTTGGAAACGCGTTTTTTCTCCTTTAGCATCCGCAATGCCACTGGAGACGCAAGTTTTTCATTGGTGACTGTTCAACCAAAAAAGGAAATCAACCATGGCAACTGCAAAGAAGGCTCCGGCCAAGAAAGCTCCGGCAAAGAAGGCCGCTCCCGCAAAGAAGGCTGCGGCTCCTGCGAAGAAGGCCGCACCGGCCAAGAAGGCTGCTCCCGCAAAGAAGGCTGCGGCTCCTGCAAAGAAGGCTGCTCCGGCGAAGAAGGCCCCTGCAAAGAAGGCCGCACCCGCCAAGAAGCGCACGCCCAACGCCGCGTTCATGAAGGCCCTGACCCCCAGCCCGGCACTCGCCGCCGTTGTGGGCTCGACGCCACTGCCGCGCACCGCAGTCGTGAGCAAGCTGTGGGACTACATCAAGAAGAACAACCTGCAGGACAAGGCCAACAAGCGCAACATCAACGCCGACGCCAAGCTGAAGGAAATCTTCGGCAAGCCGCAAGTGTCGATGTTCGAACTGGCCGCGCTGATCGGCAAGCACGTCAAGTAAGCACTCGGGGGCCTCGCGCTCCCGCATCAAAAAGCCGGCTCATGCCGGCTTTTTTTTTCGCCTGCGGCAACCGCGCGCCGCGGCTCTCTTCAGCCCCGCGCCTGTGCCGCCCGAGTGATCGACGCGAGCGTGCCGCGCGTGGTGATCACCTCGGGGTCGAGCGGAATCTCGATCAGCGTGCCCGTCTCGGCCGCCAGCGCGCGCAGCAGCGCGGCCTCGAACTGCGCGGTTTCCGTCACACGCTCGGCCGCGTAGCCGTAGGCGCGCGCGAGGCCGCAGAAGTCGGGGTTGCGCAGCGCGGTGCCGCTCTCGCGCTCGGGATACTCGCGCTCCTGGTGCATGCGGATGGTGCCGAACATGCCGTTGTTCAGCAGCACGACAATGCTCTTGCCTCCGTGCTGCACAGCAGTCGCGAGCTCTTGCCCGGTCATCAGGAAATCGCCGTCGCCCGCAATCGTGAAGGCCATGCGTCCCGTCGCCAGGTTGGCCGCGATGCCCGCCGGCACGCCGTAGCCCATGGCGCCGCTGGTGGGCGCCAGCTGCGTCTTGTGGCCCTTTGCCAAGCCTTGATAGCGGAAGTAGCGGTGTACCCAGCTCGCGAAGTTGCCGGCGCCGTTGGTGATGGCTGCGTCCGGCGGCAGGTGCTTCTGCAGCAGCGCGACCACCGCGGCCATGTCGACCGGGCCGCGCGGCGTTTCGGCCGGCATGCCGACGAGCGCCTGCGGCTCGAGGTTCGCCTCGTAGTCCGCATGGGCCTGCGCCGCCCATTCTTCCCACGGCAGCGTGGGCGGTGCGCTCAGCACCTCCAGGCTGCGCGCGGCGGCGCTCATGCCGGCGTTGATGGCCAGGTCGGCCTGGTAGACGCGGTTGAGTTCCTCGGCGCTCGCGTGGATATGCACCAGTTTTTGTTGGGCCTTCGGCGCCTCGAGCAGCGTATAGCCGCCGGTGGTCATCTCGCCAAGCCGCGGACCGATGGCGATGATCAGGTCGCTGTCTTTCACGCGCTGCGCGAGCTTGGGGTTGATCGCAATGCCGACATCGCCCACGTACAGCGGATGGTGATTGTCGAAGGTGTCCTGGAAGCGAAAGGCATTGGCCACCGGCAGCCGCCAGTTTTCGGCGAAGCGCTGCAGCGCCTGCGCGGCCTGTGCCGTCCAGCCGCCGCCGCCCGCGATCACCAGCGGCCGCTCGGACTTCAGCAGCAGCTCGCGCAAGGTGCGCAATGCGCCCGGGTCGCTCCACGGCTGGACCGCCTCCACGCGCTTCAGCGGCCGCGCCGAGGTCTGGCTGCGCAGCATGTCCTCGGGCAGCACCAGCACCACCGGCCCCGGACGGCCGTTCATCGCGGTGGCAAAGGCGCGCGCCACGTATTCGGGAATGCGGTTGGCGTCGTCGATGCGCTCCACGCGCTTGGCAAAGCCCTTGGTGCTGGGTCCGAAGAAGCTGCCGTAGTCGACCTCCTGGAAAGCCTCGCGGTCGCGGAAGTCGCTGCCGACGTCGCCGACGAACAGCACCATCGGCGTCGAATCCTGGAACGCGGTGTGCACGCCGATCGATGCATTGGTGGCGCCCGGCCCGCGCGTCACGAAGCACACGCCCGGGCGGCCCGTGAGCTTGCCGTGCGCCTCCGCCATGAAGGCCGCACCGCCCTCCTGCCGGTTGACGATGAAGCGGGCCCGCTCACGGTAGGCGTGGAAGCCGTCGAGCACCGCCAGGAAGCTCTCGCCGGGCACGCCGAACGCAATCTCCATGCCCTGCTCGACCAGGCATTCGACGATCAGGTGGCCGGCGGGTTGTGATGTACTCATGGGAAGTCGAACCTCAGCTGCAATGTCTCCGGCAATTATGTGCGCCCACCCCCGATGCCTTGCGTTAATTCACCAAATGGTTAAATTCGCGCCATGAAAGCCACCAAGGATCCCTTGCCCGAAACGGCCGAGCCGCGCTCGCGCGATGCCGACCGCTCGCAACTCGCCATCCTTGCATCGGCACGCGACGAGTTCGCCCAGCGCGGCCTGGCCGGCGCGCGCATGGACAGCATCGCCGCGCGTGCGGGCCTGAACAAGCGCCTCATCTACTACTACTTCGGCAGCAAGGACGACCTGTTCCTCGCAGTGCTCGAACGCACCTATGCCGACATCCGGGAGGCCGAGCAGCAGTTGCACCTGGACGAGATCGATCCGGTCGAGGCCATCCGCCAGCTGGTTTCGTTCACCTGGCACTACTACCTGGAGCACCCCGAGTTCATCACGCTGCTGAACAGCGAGAACCTGCATTGCGCCGCGCACCTGAAGCGCTCCGAGCGCATCCAGGAAATGAACTCGCCGCTGGTGCAGCTGCTCGACACGGTGCTCGAACGCGGCAAGCGCGACAAGCTGTTCCGCGCCGGGGTGGACCCGGTGCAGCTCTACATCTCGATCGCCTCGCTGTGCTACTTCTACCTCTCGAACAACCACACGCTGTCGGCCGTCTTCGGCCGTGACCTGCGCGCCCCCAAGGCCATGGCGCAGCGCCTCTCCCACATGACCGACCTCGTGCTGGGCTACGTCCTGCACTAGGCCCGCAGGCGGGCGCCACTTCTCCGGGTATCTACCAATTCGCAGCGGTTGCACTGCGGGGCTGGCCTTTCTAAAATCGTTAATTCACTTATTGGTGAATTAATCGACAAGACAAGGCGGCCCGCCCGCACGGAGACAACCATGAAGCAACTTGTACGCACCACCGCACTGGCCACGCTCACCTGCCTCGCCGCCCTGATGCCGGGCCTGGCGTCGGCGCAGAACGGGTATCCCAACAAGCCGATCCGCGTGATCGTGCCGTTCGCGGCCGGCAGCACCACCGACATCATTGCGCGTGCCATTGCCGACAAGATGGGCCAGAGCATGGGGCAGACGCTGGTGGTGGACAACCGCGGCGGCGCCAGCGGCACCATCGGCCAGCAGGCGGTGGCCACGGCTGCGCCGGACGGCTACACGATCATGATTCACTCGTCGTCGCACACGGTCAGCCCCTCCACCTTCGCAAAGCTGCCCTTCGACACGGTGAACGACTTCGCCGGCGTGACGCCGATCTCGTCGCTGCCCAACGCGCTGGTGATCTCGCCCGCCAAGGGCATCAAGACGCTGCAGGAACTGGTCGCGGCGGCCAAGGCCAAGCCGGGCACCATCAACTTCGCGTCCGCGGGCCAGGGCAGCGCGACCCACCTCAACGCCGAGAAGTTCAAGCTGGCCGCAAAGATCGATGCGACCAACATCCCGTTCAAGGGCTCGGCCGAGGCCGTGACCGAAGTGCTGTCGGGCCGGGTCGACTACTACTTCTCGCCCATCGCGCCGGTGATCGGCCAGATCAAGGATGGCCAGCTGCTCGCACTGGCAGTGGGCTCGCCCAAGCGCGCCGCCGCCCTGCCCGACGTGCCGACCACCACCGAGGCCGGCGTGCCCGGCTCCGAGTTCAACTTCTGGATCGGCATGATGGCGCCGGCCAAGACGCCGCGCGAGATCGTCAACCGCCTCAACGAAGAAGTCGTGAAGGCGCTGGCCTCGCCCGAGGTCAAGGAACGCTTCCTGAAGCTCGGCGCCGATGCGTGGACGCTCAAGCCCGAGCAGTTCGACGCCTACATCAAGGACGAAATCAAGTCCAACGCGACGCTGGTCAAGGCCGCCGGCCTGACGCCGGCGCAGTAATTCCTTCTCCTTCTTTCTCTCCAACCTCTTTCAGCAGAAGACATGGCTACACAACGACTCGGAATCATCATGCACGGCGTCACCGGACGCATGGGCATGAACCAGCATCTGATCCGCTCCATCTGCGCAATCCGCGCGCAAGGCGGCGTCACGCTGTCGAACGGCGACAAGGTCATGCCCGACCCGATCCTCATCGGCCGCAACGCCGAGAAGATGGAAGCACTCGCCAAGGCCCACAACATCGCGCGCTGGGGCACCGACCTCGACGCCGCACTGGCCAACAAGGACGACACCATCTTCTTCGACGCCGGCACCACGCAGATGCGCCCCACGCTGCTGGCCAAGGCCATCCGCGCCGGCAAGCACGTGTACTGCGAGAAGCCGATCGCCACCAACCTGAATGAAGCGGTGGAGATCGCGCGGCTGGCCGAAGGCTCCGGCCTGAAGCACGGCGCCGTGCAGGACAAGCTCTTCCTGCCGGGCCTGCGCAAGCTCGACATGCTGCGCCGCGCCGGCTTCTTCGGCCGCATGCTCAGCGTGCGCCTGGAGTTCGGCTACTGGGTGTTCGAGGGCGACCTGCAGCCCATCCAGCGCCCGAGCTGGAACTACCGCAAGGAAGACGGCGGCGGCATGATCCTGGACATGATGTGCCACTGGCGCTACGTGCTGGACAACCTGTTCGGCGAAGTGAAGTCGGTCTCGTGCATTGGCGCCACCCACATCCCCAAGCGCTGGGACGAAGCCGGCAAGCCCTACGAAGCCACCGCCGACGACGCGGCCTACGCCACCTGCGAACTCACGGGCCACAACGGCGAGCCGGTGATCGCGCAAATCAACATGAGCTGGGTCACGCGCGTGCGCCGCGACGACCTCGTGACCTTCCACGTCGACGGCACCGACGGCTCGGCCGTGGCGGGCCTGTCGAGCTGCCGCGCCCAGTCGCGCGTGGCCACGCCGCGACCGATCTGGAACCCGGACGAGAAGCAGACGATGAACTTCTTCGACCAGTGGCAGGAAATTCCGGATTCGCAGGTCTACGACAACGGCTTCAAGATCCAGTGGGAGCATTTCATTCGCCACGTGGTCGAGAACGAGCCCTACAAGTGGACTTTGCCCGAAGGCGCCAAGGGCGTGCAGTTGGTCGAGGCCGCGCTGGAGTCGTGGAAGGACCGCCGCTGGGTCGACGTGCCCGCGCTGAAGGTCTGAAGAAGAACAAGCCATGGCACTGACGCTGACCCTTCCCACCGCGAGCGGTGCGCTCGCGCCCTACGCCCTGCGCGGCACCGCACCGGTCAAGCCCGATGCAGGCGTGAAATTCAACCGCATCGCCTACTCGGCCGCGCACGTGGTGGCCGATCCGCTCGCCGCGGTCGACCCGTGGCTGCAGGCCGCCGTCGACTGGGACACGACCATCGCCTACCGCCGCCACCTGTTCTCGCTGGGCCTGGGCGTGGCCGAGGCCATGGACACGGCGCAGCGTGGCATGGGCCTGGACTGGCCGACCTCGCTCGAGCTGATCCGCCGTTCGCTCGACGCCGCGAAGGACGTGCCCGGCGCGCTGGTGGCCTCGGGCTGCGGCACCGACCACCTGAACCTCGACGAGGTGAAGAGCGTCGACGACGTGATCCGCGGCTATGAAGAGCAGATGGCCGCCATCGAGGCGCTCGGCGGCAAGCTGATCGTGATGGCGAGTCGTGCGCTGGCGCGCGTGGCCAAGAGCCCTGCCGACTACGAGCGCGTGTACGACCGCATCCTGTCGCAGGCGAAGCAGCCGGTCGTGCTGCACTGGCTGGGCGAGATGTTCGACCCGGCGCTGGCCGGCTACTGGGGCACGAAGGACGTCGACGCCGCGATGGACACCGCGATCGGCATCATCGCGGCGCACCCCGACAAGGTCGACGGCATCAAGATCTCGCTGCTCGACAAGGACAAGGAAATCGCGATGCGCCGCCGCTTGCCGGCCGGTGTTCGCATGTACACGGGCGACGACTTCAACTACGCCGAGCTGATCGCCGGTGACGGCTTTGGCAGCGAGCCGACGCACGGCAAGAGCGACGCGCTGCTCGGCATCTTCGACGCCATCGCACCCGCAGCGAGCGCGGCGCTGGGCGCATTGGCCCAGGGCAATACCGAGAAGTTCCACGCGATCCTCGGCCCGACGGTGCCGCTGTCGCGCCACATCTTTGCGGCGCCCACGCGCTTCTACAAGACCGGCGTGGTGTTCATGGCCTGGCTCAACGGCCACCAGAAGCACTTCACGATGGTCGGCGGCCAGCAGAGCACGCGCTCGCTGCAGCACTTTGCCGAGCTGTTCCGGCTGGCCGACGCGGCCAACCTGCTGGAGCAGCCGGAGCTGGCTGTGCGGCGCATGAAGACGCTGCTTGCGCTGCACGGCGTGGAAGGCTGAGCCCGCTCATGCGTGACTTCTCGCAGAACCACGACTGGCTGTCGATCAACACCGCGACCATCCGCAAGCAATCAGGCTCGGAGGTGCCGCTCGACCGCATCATCGACCAGTGCGCTGAACGCGGCATCCGCGCGATCAGCCCCTGGCGCGACCAGGTGGCGGCGGTCGGGCTCGACAAGGTCGCAAAGCAGCTGAAGGCGCATGGCATCGGCCTTTCGGGCTACTGCCGCGGCGGCTTCTTTCCGGCGGCCGATGCAGCGGGCCTGAAGGCTGCGCTCGACGACAACCGCCGGGCCATCGACGAAGCCAAGACGCTCGATGCGCCCTGCCTCGTGCTGGTGGTTGGCGCCCTGCCCGGCGCGCTCGACGGCAAGGCCGCCTACAAGGACATCGCCCGTGCGCGCGGCGAGGTGCACGACGGCATTGCCGCATCGCTTGAATACGCACGCGAAGTCGGCATGCCGCTGGCCATCGAGCCCTTGCACCCGATGCAGGCGGCCGACCGCGCCTGCATCAACACGCTCGAACACGCGCTCGACATCTGCGACGAGCTCGACACGGGCAAGAGCGGCATGCTGGGCGTGGCGCTGGATATCTACCACGTGTGGTGGGATCCGAAACTGCAGCAGCAGATCGCCCGCGCCGGCCATGAACGGCTGCTGGCATACCACGTCTGCGACTGGCTCACGCCTACGCGCGACCTGCTGAGCGATCGCGGGATGATGGGCGACGGCGTGGTCGAGCTCAAGAAGATCCGCGGCTGGGTCGAAGCTGCAGGCTTCGCGGGATTCAGCGAAGTCGAGATATTTTCGAATCTCGACTGGTGGCAGCGGACCGGCAGTGAGACGCTCGACGTGTGTATCGAACGGCACAAGCAAGCCGTCTAGCGAAGGCATTCGAGGTTGTGCTGCAATCCGCCCCATGGCCACCCCGACCCTGGACGACCTGCGCCGCTACGCCATAGCGCGCACCCTCTTCAAACCGACCACGCTGCCGGGCGCGATCCGCCGGCTCGGCTTCGTGCAGGCCGACCCGATCCGCGCCCCTGCGCGCGCGCAAGACCTGACCTTGCGCCACCGCGTGAAGGACTACCGCGCGGGCGATCTCGAAAGCCGCTACACCCGCCTCGCCATCGAGGAAGACTGCCTCGTCAACTACGGATTTTTGCCGCGCGAGCACCTGGCGCTGATGCATCCGCGCGAAGCCAGGCGCGCGTGGGACGCCGACACCCAGCGCAAGGCGGCCGACGTGCTGGCTTTCGTGCGCGAGCGCGGGCCGGTGCATCCGCGTGAAGTCGAACAGCACTTTGCACACGGCAGCGTCAAGAACTACTGGGGCGGCTCGAGCAATGCGACGACGCGGCTGCTCGACGGCCTGCACTACCGCGGCATGCTGCGCGTGGTGCGGCGCGACAGCGGCACACGCGTCTACGAGGCCGTGACGCATGTGCCGGCCGACGACAGCCCCGCCGGCCGCGCGCAACGCGCCGCCGCGCTCATCGACCTGGTGGTGCGCAAGTACGCGCCGCTGCCGGCCGCGAGCCTGACGTATCTCGTGCGGTTGCTCGGCTACGGCGCACCGCATCTGTCGGCGCAGACGCAGGCCGCGCTGCGCCTGGCACGCGACGAACGGCTCGCGAGCTGCCGTATCGACGGCACCACCTGGTACTGGCCCGGCGACGAGAACCCGGCCTCGCGGCGCCATGCACCCGACGAAGAAGTGCGCCTGCTCGCGCCCTTCGATCCCGTGGTGTGGGACCGCCGCCGCTTCGAGCTGCTGTGGGGCTGGACGTACAAGTTCGAGGCCTACACGCCGGCGCCGAAGCGGCAGTTCGGCTACTACGCGCTGCCTCTGCTCTGGCATGAGCGCGTGATCGGCTGGGCCAACATCACCGTGCCCGGAGGCCGGCTGCAGCCCGCGTTCGGCTACGCCGGCCGCAAGCCCCGCGATGCGGTGTTCCGCGCGGCGCTCGACGACGAACTGCATCGGATGACGCAGTTCCTCGCGAAGCGCTGAGCCGCACGCATCCCGCGCACGGCGAAAATCCCCGCGCCACCGAAGGTCTGGCGCGCGGGCGACAACCGGCGCTGCCGGCCGCTCCTAGAATCGCACCGTCGCCCGGCATGCCGGACGGCAAGCGTTCTCAGGGCGGGGCGAAACTCCCCACCGGCGGTAATGGCGGTTTCTTCGAGAGAAGAGCCGCACGAGCCCGCGAGCGCCCGAGGCCTGCAACGGGCTGCGGGGTCAGCAGATTTCGGTGCAATTCCGAAGCCGACGGTCACAGTCCGGATGAAAGAGAGCGCGAAATGCGGGCCGGCTCGCGCGCTTTGCAATCCCTTTTTGCAATGGCGCGCGTGCTGCCCTGCGGTTTCGTGCGCCCTGATTCAGGAAACCTGCTTTCAAGAGGCACACCATGAGTCAGATCAACGACCTTCCCCTTTCCGCCGTCAACGCGCCGGGCAAGCCGCGCGGCGAGCGCATTGCCTTTGTCGAGGCGCAATGGCATTCCGACATCGTCCACCAGGCGCGCGACGCCTTCCTTGCCGAAATGGAGCGGCTCGGCGTGGCCCGCGAACTGATCGACATCTTCGACGTGCCCGGCGCCTTCGAAATTCCGCTGCATGCCAAGCGGCTCGCCAACTCGGGCAGGTACGCGGCCATCGTGGGCTGCGCGCTGGTGGTCGATGGCGGCATCTACCGCCACGAGTTCGTGGCCGGCACCGTGGTCAGCACGCTGATGTCGCTGCAGCTCGAGACCGACGTGCCGATCTTCTCGGCCGTGCTCACGCCGCACCACTTCCATGAGCATGTGGAGCACCGCAAGTACTTCCACCGCCATTTCGCCGTCAAGGGCACCGAAGTGGCCGAGGCCTGCGTGAAGACGCTCGAGGGCCTGAAGAAGGCCGACGCCTTGCTGGCCGCGTGACAACCGGCGCACAGCTGCAGTAATCTGGGCGGATGACTTCCTCATCCGCTTCCTCGAACGACCGCTACACCCTCTACGGCGCGCCCGGCTCGGGCGCCACGCCTGTTCATGCGGCGCTGACGCTGATCGGCGCGCAGGTCGACGTGGTCGACGTCTCGCCATGGGAGGGGGAGTCCGAGCGCGAACGCGTCTCGGGCATCAACCCGATGCGGCAGGTGCCCGCGATCGTGCTGCCTTCGGGCGAGGTGATGACCGAGAGCGCGGCCATCCTGATCTGGCTCGGCGACCGCTATCCCGAAGCCGGCCTCTGCCCCGCGCCCGGCGATCCGCTGCGCGCGCGCTACCTGCGATGGATGGTCTACCTGCCGGCGGCGATCTATTCGCTCTACTGGGTGCGCGACGACCCCACGCGCCTCACGCCCGATCCGGCAGCGCAGGCTGCGATGCTCGAACGCACGGCCGAGCGCATCGCGCACTGCTGGCACCTGATGGACACGCAGATCGACGAGCCCGCGCCCTACCTGCTCGGCGAGAAGATCAGCATGCTCGATCTCTACGTGACCGTGCTGTCGCGCTGGACGCCGCAGCGCAGGCGCTTCTACCGCGAGGCGCCGCGCATGGCCCGGGTGGTGCGGCGCGTGGATGCCGATCCACGCCTGGCCGATTTCTGGGCGGCGCGCTTTCCCTTCACGATGGACCAGGAAACAAAGAAAGACTGACGACAACGCCATGGCCGCAGGCACCCCGACCACCGACTACCCGATGACCATCTTCCACAAGCCCAACTGCAGCACTTCGCGCAACGTGCTGGGCTTGATCCGCGAGAGCGGCGTGGAGCCCGAGATCGTCCTGTACCTGGAGACCCCGCCCTCGAAGAAGAAGCTGCGCGAGCTGGCCAAGGCCATGGGCCTGGGCGCGCGCGACCTGCTGCGCACGAAGGAAGCGCCTTACGAAGCGCTGAAGCTGGCCGATCCGAAGTGGAGCGACGACCAGTTGTTCGACTTCATCGTCGCGAACCCGATCCTGCTGCAGCGGCCCATCGTCGTCTCGCCGCGCGGCACGCTGATGTGCCGGCCCTGGGAGCGCGTGCGCGAGATCCTGCCCACGGCGTGAGACGAAATCCGCGGGAGATCAGGCCGAGGCAGGCACCAGCGCCGTGCGGCGCACCCGGGTCACGTTGAAGGCGCTGGCAATCAGCACGGCCTGCACCAGCGCCAGGCCTGCGATCACGCTCGTGTACTGGCCATGGTCCATCAAGCGGCCGAACACCAGCGGCGCCAGCGCCTGGCCGATGTCCAGGCCCGCATACACCACGCCGTAGACACGCCCGGTGGCATTGGGCGGCGTCGAGCGCTTGACCAGCAGGTCCCGCGAAGGGCCCGCAACGCCCGACACGAACCCCATGGCGCCGAACAGCACCGGCACCATCACCGGCGGAAACTGCGCAAAGGCCAGCACCAGTGCCAGCGCGGCCGCCACCCCGAAGCCGATGCCGACGATGCGTTCGCAGCGCGACGGATCCGAAGCCAGGAAGCCGCCCGCCACCATGCCGGCCGCGCTTGCCACCATGTAGACCGTGAGGCACACCGCCACCAGCGCCACCGGCACCGCGTGCAGGTGGCCGGCCGCCACCGGCGCGAAGGTCTGCACCACGCTGATCACGACGGCATAGAAGAAAAAGAAGCCGAAGCACATCCACACGGCCGGAATGCGCAGGAAGTCGAACTCGCCGCCGATGGGTGCCGGCTCGCCGTGCCCGGTGGCCTTGTGCACCGCCTTCACGTCGAGCGCCAGCACGCCGCGGTAGGCCCAGAGCACCAGCAGCACCACGATGGCCAGCGCACCGGCCGAAGCCAGCGCCACGCGCCACGAAAAGGCGATGGCAATCGGCACCACGAAGGCCGGCGCCAGCGCCCAGCCCAGACTGCCGGTGATGCCGTGCACGCTGTAGGCGTGGCCGAGCCGCGTCGGCGCCACCTTGCGGTTGAAGAGCGTGTAGTCGACCGGGTGGAACACGCCGTTGCCGATGCCGCCCACGACGGCGCACAGCAGCAGCATCCAGTAGCTCTGGGCCAGCGCATAGCCGAAAGCCGCCAGGGCCAGCGCGCCCAGCCCCACGAACAGCACCGGCCGCGGCCCCAGCTTGTCGACGACGAAGCCCGAGGCCGCCTGCACGATGCACGAGACCACGAAGAACACCGTCAGCACCGCGCCCAGCTCGGTGTAGCTCACGTTGAACGCGTCCTTGAGCCAGGGGAACAGCGGCGCCAGGATCAGCTGGCTGAAGTGGCTGATGGCATGGGCCAGGCCGACCAGGCCAATGAGCTGAGCATCGCCGCGCAGGCTGGTGGAAGGAGTGGCTGTCGGGGAGGAAGAGGAAGACATGGATTGCTACAAAAAACCGCGCAGGCACCGATGCTATGCCCGCTCGCCGCGGCAGAATGGCGATACAGCGACAACATTTGTCGAAACCATGCCAAGCGCCGTTTCACTCCCTTCCCCGGTCACCAGCGTCGCCTCGCTCACGCCGCATCTCTACGCACCCGACGCGGTCAGGCCGCTGCGCGCCAAGGAACATTTCCTGAGCGCCGACACCTTCGTCGAACTGCACCAGCACCCGTGGCCGCAGCTCACTTTCTCGACCCGGGGCGTGATCCGGCTCAGCACGCAGGACGGCAGCTACATCGTGCCGCCCTCGCGCGCGGTCTGGGTGCCGGCCAACATGCCGCACAGCATCATGCTGATCGAAGACGCCGAGCTGCGCACCGTGTACCTGCATGCCTGGCTCGGCCCGCCCTGGGAAAAGTGCGAGGTGCTCGAAATCAGCCCGCTGCTGCGCGCGCTGATGCTTGCGCTCGACACCACGCCCGACGGCCTGCCGCCGGCCGACCCCCACGCACCGCAGCGCGAACGCATGATCGCCCCGCTGCTGGTGGACGAACTCGAGCGCGCCACGCAGATCCGCATCGACGTGCCGCTGCCCTCCGACAAGCGGCTGCGCCAGCTGTGCGAGACGCTGCTGCGCAACCCGGCCGACCGCGCGACCCTGGCCGAGCGCGCCGCCGCCATCGGCGCCAGCGAGCGCACCGTGGCGCGGCTCTTCCGAGACCAGCTCGGCATGAGCTGGCAGCAGTGGCGGCAGCAGGCCGTGATGGCGCATGCGCTGCCGCTGCTGGCGCGCGGCATGGCCGTGAGCCAGGTGGCGGCTGCCAGCGGCTATGCCACCGACAGCGCGTTCTGCGCCATGTTCAAGGCCGCCACCGGACGCTCGCCGACCTCGTTCCAGCACAAGAAGCGATCCGCCGCGCTCGCCTGAACTGCGCCGTAGCGTCACGGCGCTCTGGCAAGATCGGCCGGCCGACTAAAACCACGGACCACCGACCCACCTGCCCATGGCGCCCCTTCCGCGAACGCACAGCCCCCAGACCTGGACCGCAGACATCGGCGCGCGCATTCGCCGTCTCTTCTGGCTCAAGGCGATCGGCACCACGGTCTTCACCTGGCTCTTCTTCATCGGCTACTTCCACATGCTGCGCAACCCGGCCTACCCGGTCGTGGTGATGCCGCTCACGGCGCTGGACCACCTGATTCCGTTCCAGCCCTACACGCTGGGCGCCTACCTCTCGCTGTGGGTCTACGTGGGCGTCGCACCCGGCCTGCAGCCCAACTTCCGCGAGCTGGTGGTCTACGGCCTGTGGATCGGCGCGCTGTGCCTGACGGGCCTGGGCCTCTTCTATTTCTGGCCGACGCAGATACCGCCGCTGGCCATCGACGTGTCGGGCTATCCCGGCTTTGCGATGCTGCAGGGCGTGGATGCCGCGGGCAACGCCTGCCCCTCGATGCACGTGGCCGTGGCCATCTTCACGGCGATCCGGCTGGACCATGTGCTGCGCGAGGCGCGCACGCCGGTCTTTCTGCGCCTTGCCAACTGGCTGTGGTTTGCCGCCATCGCGTACTCGACGCTGGCCGTCAAGCAGCACGTGGTGCTCGACGCGCTGGCCGGCGCGCTGCTGGGAATGGCCTTCGCGCTCCCTTCGCTGCGCTGGCGGCCGGAGGGCATGCACCGAGGCAATACCCTGGTGGGAGCGGATATCATTGGCCATCACTGACCCAGAAGCCGAGCGAGGAAGGGGTCGATCCCATGGCGCGCCCCGAGGGCGGCGATCGATCAGCGGCCGGCACACGACAACAGGCATCGCACGATGAGTTCGCTGAAGGAATTGCAGGACCTGATCCACGAGAAGTACGGTATCGAACCGTCGAAACTCGACCCCAACGCATCGATGCGCGAAACCGGCGGGCTCGACTCGCTGGCATTGGCCGAGTTCCTGTTTGCCATCGAAGACCACTTCGGCATCACCATGCCCGATGAAGACGCCAACATCGACACGCTGACCGAGCTGGCGGTGCTGGTCGACAAGGTCAGGGCCGCGAAGACAGCGTGAAGCACGAGGTCTGCGTCACCGGACTGGGCGTCGTGGCGCCGCACGGCGACGAGCCCGGCGCACTATTCCAGGCCCTGCTCGACGGCCAGTCGGCCATCCGGCCGATCTTTCCCGAACTGCCCAAGCCCGCCGCCGCGGCCTTGGTGGCCTTCGACGAAACACGCTGGTTCACCAAACTGCAGCTCGCCGGCGTCGACCGCGTGAGCCAGCTCGCGGTGGCCGCCGCCGACCTCGCGCTGCGCGATGCCGGTCTTGCCGCCAACAACGACGCCGATCCCGAACGTGTCGGCGTCTACGCCGGCTGCGGCATGGGCGGCGCCGCGGCGCTAGAGGCCGCCTACCGCGGCAACGGGCGGGTGTCTCCGCTCACCATTCCCGCCTTCATGCCCAACGCGCCCGCGGCCCACGTGGCCATGCGCCAGGGGGTGCAGGGACCGGTGCTGACCTACTCGGTCGCCTGCGCCTCGTCGTCGGTGGCCATTGCCGAAGCGGCCAAGGCCATCGAGCGCGGCGAAGTCGACATGGCCATTGCCGGCGGCAGCGAAGCGCTGATCGTGCCGGGCGTGGTGCTGGCCTGGCAGGCGATGCAGACCCTGGCCAGCTTCCAGCCCGGCGAAGCGGCCGGCGCGGTGCGGCCCTTTGCAAGCGACCGCAGCGGCTTTGCGCTGGGCGAAGGCGCGGCCTTCCTGGTGCTCGAATCCGCCGAACGCGCGCGCGGCCGCGGCGCCCGCAGCTACGCCACGCTGGCCGGCTGGGGCCTCGGCAGCGACGCCACCCATCTCACGAAGCCCGACGCACCCGGCCAGGCGCGCGCACTGCGCCAAGCCCTGCGGCAGGCCGGCCTCGCGCCGCGCGACGTGGGCTACTGCAACGCGCACGGCACGGCCACGCGCATCGGCGACGTGGTCGAGCGCAACGCATTGGCCGATGTGTGGGGCGATGACCTGGACAGCCTGCGCGTCAGCTCCACCAAGGCGCTGCACGGCCACATGCTCGGGGCCGCGGGCGCCATCGAGGCGCTCATCACGGTGCTGGCACTGCATCGCCGCCAGTTGCCGCCGAACGCGAACTGCAGCGAGGTCGATCCGGCCTGCAGCCTGAACCTCGTCACGCAGCACGATACCAGCGCGCCCAACATCGAGGCGGCCATGAGCAACTCCTTCGCATTCGGCGGCACGAATTCGGTGCTGCTCTTCCGCCGCCCGTGAAACCGGGGTTCCGTCGGGGGTATGCTGACGATGGAATCTTCATTCACCTCTACAGACGGGAGTTCGTCATCATGCGTTTTCGCACCGCACTGATTTCCATGGCGCTGGTTGCGGCCGGCGCCTCGGTCTCGGCCCAATCGGACCTGCTCGGCAAGCTCAAGGACCAGATGGGCTCCTCGGGCGGCAGTTCTGCCCTCGGCGAGAACCTCGGCTTCAAGATGCCCGCGATCGGCTCCAGCACCATGGGCAATGCGGCCGGCGTGCTGCAGTACTGCGTCAAGAACAACTATCTCGGCGGCGATGCGGCCTCGGTAAAGGACAAGCTGCTGGCCAAGATCACCGGACAGAAGCAGCAGGAAACCGGCTTCGCGAGCGGCGCCAAGGGGCTGCTCAAGGGCGGCGACGGCAAGACGCTGAACTTCAAGATGCTCTCGTCGAAGGTGAAGGAGAAGGCCTGCGACTACGTGCTCGAGAACGCGAGTTCGCTGGTCTAGTTGCTCTCCATGCGCGCGGCCCAAATGGCCGCGCAGGTTTCCCCCTGCGGTGGCGCAGGACAATCGCCAGCAAGCCACCCACCATCCATGAATCCGGCAGCCACCCCCTCCTCCTCTTCTTCCCTGCGCCAGCGCATCGCGCGCTGGGTTCCCTGCCTGGCCTGGCCCCGTCCTTCCGCGGCGCTGCTGCGCAACGAGGCAATTGCCGGCATCACGGTGGCGCTGATGGTCCTTCCTCAGGGCGTGGCCTACGCGGCGCTGGCGGGCATGCCGCTGGTCACCGGCGTGTATGCGGCGCTCTTTCCGGCGCTCATCGCGGTGATCTTCAGTTCGTCGCAGCGGCTGTCGGTCGGGCCCACGGCGCTCACCAGCCTGCTGGTGGGTGCATCGCTCGCGCCGCTGGCGGTGCCCGGCAGCGCCGAATGGGTGGAAATGGCGGTGTGGCTCACGCTGATGTCGGGCGCGATCCAGATCGTGCTGGGCATCGGGCGCTTCGGCTGGCTGCTGCGGCTGGTCAACTCGCCGGTGCTGATCGGCTTCACGCAGGGCGCGGCGGTGCTGATCGCCATTTCGCAGCTGCCGGCGCTGCTCGGCTTCACGGGGCGCACCCTTCCCCAGGTGCTGCAAGGCGGGCCGCCGCCCGACCTGGTCGCCATCGCCTTCGGACTCGGCAGCATCGCCGTGCTGTGGCTCGGCAAGCGGCTCGCGCCGCGCTTCCCGACCACCATGGCGCTGGTGGCGGGCGCCGCGGCCATCAGCTGGAGCATCAACTACGCATTGCGCGGCGGGGCCGTGGTGGGCAGCCTGCCTTCGGGCCTGCCTTCCTTCTACTGGCCGGGCCTGCTGCCGCTGAACACGTTCAGCGCGCTGGTGCTGCCCGCGCTGATGATCACGCTCGTGAGCTTTCTCGAGACCGCGTCGAGCGCCAAGGTAGACAACGCGCGCGCCGGCACGCTCTGGAACGAGAACCAGGACCTGATCGGCCAGGGCCTGGCCAAGCTGGCCTCGGGCTTCACTGGCGCCTTTCCGACCAGCTCGTCGTTCTCGCGCTCGGCCATCACGCTGTATGCGGGCGCCCAGACCGGCTGGGCCACGCTGTTCAGCGTGGTGGTGGTGGCCGGCGCGCTGCTGTGGCTGATGCCGCTGCTCTATCACGTGCCGCAGGCGGTGCTGGCGGCGGTGGTGGTCACGGCCATTCTGGGGCTGGTCAAGCCGGCGAGCTTCGTCGCGCTCTGGCGCGTGTCGCGCATCGAAGCGGGCATTTCGTTCGGCACCTTCGTGCTGACCATTGCCACGGCGCCGAGCATCTACTGGGGCGTGCTGGGCGGCCTGCTCGCGAGCCTGGCGCACTACATGTACCGCCACCTGCATCCGCGCATCGTCGAGGTGGGCCTGCATCCCGACGGCAGCCTGCGCGACCGCAACCTCTGGAAGCTGCCGCCGCTGGCACCGCAGCTTTATGCGCTGCGCATGGATGCCGAGCTCGACTTCGCTTCGGCCTCCACGCTCGAACGCGCGCTCACGACCGCGCTGGCCGAGCGCCCCGAACTCACCGACGTGTGCCTCTTTGCGCAGCCCATCAACCGCATCGACATCACGGGTGCCGAAGTGTTCGGCTCGATCCGCCGGATGATGGAAGCCAAGGGCGTGCGCCTGCACCTGAGCGGCCTGAAGCTGCCGGCCATGCAGGTGCTGGAGCGCGCCGGCCTGCTCGCACCGGGGCCGATGCTGTTCAGCTACCGTACCGACGGCGAGGCGCTGGCGGCGCTGACGCAGGGGACCGACGTGCCGGCAGTGCCCCTGCCGAAAAGCGACGACGGCAGCTGAACGAAGGCCCGGGCGGCCACGCCATCAAGACCACCTCAGCGCGCCGCGACGAAAGGCTCCACCGAGGCCGACTTGATCTCGTAGCCACTCACGCCCATGTCCACGGAGGAATAGCGCGCTGCCTTCAGCAGGCCGCTCACGCGCACCGTGTCCATCGCGTGCAGGCCCTTCACGGTGTCGGCCGCAACCACGTGCACGATCTGATTGGCCGGCGGCGGCGGCGTGTGGATGCAGGCACCGAAGTACGGCACCAGCAGGAACTCGCGGATGCCGGCCTGCGTGTTGTCCAGCGGGACGACGAAGCCCGACAGCCGCGCGGCCGTGCCATCGAGCGCCACGTTGACCGGCGCGTTGTCCCAGACGGCGCGCATCTCGTCGAGCATCTGGATCGCGCGCGGATCGTTGTCGCGCAGCGACTCCAGGCTCAGGTTGCGGTAGCGCTTGGTCGGGTCCCAGTTCTTGGGAACGAGCTCTTCCCACTTGAGCTCCTGCACGGCACCCGCCGCAGCCGAGGCGCTGTCGGCGGCCGGCTCGCAGCCTGCCAAGGCAACGGCGCCCAGCGCCAGCAGGAAGGCCGGCAAAGCGTGTCGGATGGAGGCTCTCATGGCGCCTATTGTGCTTGCGGCCCGCGTCCGCCAGCTTAGCGGAGGCTTAACGGTGAAGACAAATTGCCCGTGCCCGGCCAGAATCGCGCCACCACGACTCCGAGGAGATCCGCATGGCTGAAACAGGATGGCTGGGACTCACGTCCCTTGGCATTGTCCACACCGCGATCAGCCTGATTGCCGTGATCGCGGGGCTGGTCGCCCTGTTCCGCTACAGGGAAATCACGCTGCGCACCGGCTGGGGCCGGATCTTCGTGTGGACCACCGTGCTGACGTGCCTGACCGGCTTCGGCATCTTCCAGCACGGCGGCTTCGGCAAGCCGCATGCGCTGGGCATCCTGACGCTCGCGGCACTGGCCGTGGGTGCAGCCGCCGGCCGCGGCGCCCTCTTCGGCCAGGCCTCGCGCTACGTCGAAGCCGCGGCCTTCTCGGCCAGCTTCCTGTTCCACTGGATTCCGGCCTTCACCGAAACCCTGACCCGCCTGCCGCTGGGCGCGCCCCTGCTGCCCAATGCCGATGCGCCCGAACTCAAGGCGATCACCGCGGTGCTCGGCGTGCTGTACCTGGTCGGCGTGACACTGCAGATCAAGCGGCTGCGCGGCGGCAAGCCGGTCAGTCCCGCACCGGTCCGCGCAGGTTCTTGATCTGCGATCGCTGGCTCTTGCCTTCGAGCCGGCGCTGCTTCGAACCGTAGGTCGGCTTGGTGGCGCGCCGCACGCGCGGCGGCGTGGCCACGCTGTCGACCACCTCCTGCAGGCGGGCGAGCGCGTCGGCGCGGTTCATCTCCTGCGTGCGATGCTGCTGCGCCTTCAGCACGAAGACGCCCTCCTGCGTGATGCGGCTGTCGCGCAGCGCGAGCATCCGCTCCTTCACGTCGGCAGGCAGCGAGCTCGCGTGGATGTCGTAGCGCAGGTGCACCGCGCTCGACACCTTGTTGACGTTCTGGCCGCCCGCGCCCTGCGCGCGGATGGCGCTGAACTCGACTTCGTCGGGGTCGACCTGAATGGGGGCGCGGGGCATGCCCGCAAGTGTGCCTTCAAACGCGTTCGAACACCGCCGCAATGCCCTGTCCGCCGCCAATGCACATGGTGACCAGCGCATAGCGCCCACCGGTACGGTGCAGCTCTGCGATCGCCTTCGTCGTGATGATCGCGCCGGTCGCGCCCACCGGGTGGCCCAGCGAAATGCCAGAGCCGTTCGGGTTCACCTTGGCCGGATCGAAGCCCAGCTCCTTGATCACCGCGCAGGCCTGCGCCGCGAAGGCTTCGTTCGATTCGACCACGTCGAAGTCGGCGACCTTCAGGCCCGTGCGCTCCAGCACCTTGCGCGTGGCCGGCACCGGGCCGATGCCCATGTATGCGGGCTCCACGCCGGCATGCGCATAGCCCACCAGGCGTGCCAGCGGCTTCAGGCCCCGCGCCTTGACGCTCTCGCCGCTGGCCAGCACCACGGCGGCCGCGCCGTCGTTGATGCCCGAGGCATTGCCGGCAGTCACGAGGCCGTCCTTCTTGAAGGCGGGCTTCATCTTCGAGAGCGTCTCCACGGTGGTGTCGGCGCGCACATGCTCGTCGGTGTCGAACAGCACGACGCCCTTGCGCGTCTTCACCTCGACCGGAACGATCTGCTCCTTGAAGCGGCCCGCCGCAATGGCGGCCGCCGCGCGCTGCTGGCTGGCCACGGCCAGTTCGTCCATCTGCTCGCGCGTGATGCCGTAGCGCGCCGCCACGTTCTCGGCCGTGATGCCCATGTGGATCTTCTCCCACGGGTCGTGCAGGATGCCCAGCATGTAGTCGACCAGCACCGCGTCGCCCATGCGCGCGCCGTAGCGCGCCGAGGTGTCGAAGTACGGGCTGCGGCTCATCGATTCCGAACCGCCGCCGATGGCGATGTCGCAGTCGCCCAGCGCAATGGCCTGCGCGGCCGACACGATCGCCTGCAGGCCGGAGCCGCAGAGGCGGTTGACGTTGAAGGCCGGCGTCTCGATCGGGCAGCCCGCATCGATGGCGGCCACGCGGCTCAGGTACGCGTCCTTCACGTCGGTGGGAATCACATTGCCCATCACCACGTGGCCGATGGCATCGGCCGCCACGCCGCTGCGTTCGATGGCCGCCTTGACGGCGGTGGTGGCCAGTTGGGTGTTGGGCACGTCCTTCAGCGCGCCGCCGAAGGTGCCGATGGCGGTGCGGGCGGTGCCGACCACGAAGATGTCGCGCGTTGTCATGGTGTCGCTCTCCTGGATTGAAAATTGGATTCGGTGGCCGCTCACCTGGCCTTCGTCGCCGCGGGCTTGCGGCGCGGCGCGGCCGGGCGGTTCAGTACGCCATTCAACAGCAGTTCGATGCCCTGGTCGGCAATCTGGTCGGGCGTCAGGTCGCCATCGGGTCGGTACCAGCGGCCGATCCAGCTCAGCGCGCCGGCAAGCATGAAGGCGGCCATCTTGGGATCGCAGGGCGCGATCGAGCCTTCGGCCACGCCATCCTCGATGAGCCGGCGGAACTGCCCGTCGATGCCGGCCTTGAGGCGCCGCAGCTCCTTCCTGAGCGGAGCGGGCAGCGGGTCTTCGCCGATGCGGATCACGCACATGCCGAAGTCCTGCGTGACCACGCCCGAATAGATGCGCATGCAGGCCTTGAGCTGGTCGATGGCGCTGCCGCCCGCGGCGCGCACCTCGCCGATGCCGGCCTGCATCAGGTCGAGCGCGGTCTTCACGCACTCCAGCAGGATCTGGTCCTTGCTCTCGACGTAGTAATAGAGCGTGGGCTTGCTGACGTTGAGCCGCTCGGCAATGTCGTCGAGCGACGTTGCATGGAAGCCGCGCTCGTTGAAAAGCTGCGCCGCCGTCTGGAGCACGGCGTTGCGCTTGACCTCGCGCTGCTGCGCGCGCTTGCCGGCGGGTGCCCAGGGAGAAGGCGCTGCGGGGGACGCAGAGGGAGAGGATGCGATGGGGGCGGGACGGGCCATGGGGTTTGTGCGGGCGGGGAAAGTCCTGATGCCGCGGCCTGCGGCAAACCTTGACATTACCCGTCAGTAGGAATTTTACGGGCCAGTAGCTTTTCTGGTCCTGGACACAAACCCTGACGCCAGCACCTCCCTCTTAGCCATGCCTGATGAGCCCATACGGGACGACCTTTCCGCGCCAGCCGCATCCGTGCTGCGGGTGGATGCGCTGACGCTCGCGTTCGGCGGCGTCAAGGCGCTGACCAACGTGGGTTTCGGCGTGGCGCCCGGCTCGATCACCGCGGTGATCGGCCCCAACGGCGCGGGCAAGACATCGCTGTTCAACACGATCTCCGGCTTCTACAAGCCCGCGCAGGGCCGCGTGCTGTTCGAGGGCGAGGACATCACGCACCTGCCCGCGCCGAAGCGCGCCGCGCTAGGCCTGGCGCGCAGCTTCCAGAACATCGCGCTGTTCCGCGGCATGACGGTGCTCGACAACATCAAGCTCGGCCGCCACACGCACCTGAAGGCCAATGTGTTCGACGCGCTGTTCTACCTGGGCCGTGCGCGCCGCGAAGAAGCCGAGCTGCGGCGCGACGTGGAGGAACGCATCATCGATTTCCTCGAGATCGACCACATCCGCCACGCCTCGGTCGCAGCCCTGCCCTACGGCCTGCAGAAGCGCGTGGAGATGGCGCGCGCGCTGGCCATGCAGCCCAAGGTGCTGATGCTCGACGAACCCGTGGCCGGCATGAACCGCGAGGAGACCGAGGACATGGCGCGCTTCATTCTCGACGTGCGGCGCGAATGGGGCATCACGGTGCTGATGGTGGAGCACGACATGGGCATGGTGATGGACCTGTCGGACCACGTCGTGGTGCTCAACTTCGGCCAGGTAATCGCGCAAGGCACGCCGGCGCAGGTGCAGGCCGACCCCGAGGTGATTCGCGCCTACCTGGGCGCGGGCGACGTCGGCGAACTGCGGCGGCGGCTGCGCGGCGAATCCGCGGTGGGAGCGGCCTGATGGATTGGGCCTACCTGTTCGAGATCGCACTCACCGGCATTGCCGGCGGCGGGCTCTATGCATTGGCCGCGCTGGCCTTCGTGCTGGTCTACAAGGCCACGCACGTGGTCAACATCGCCATCGGCGAGATGCTGATGGTCGGCGCGTACCTGTTCTTCACCTTTGCTGCGAGCTTCTCGCTGCCGATCTGGCTCGCCGTGCTCGGCTCGGTGATCGGCACCGGCTTGCTGGGCGCGGTGATCGAGCGCACGATGATCCGGCCATTGCTGGGCGAGCCGCCGATCTCGGTGTTCATGGTGACGGTGGGCCTTGCGTCGATCCTCGTCGGGCTGGTCGAGATCATCTGGACCGCAGACCAGCGCCGGCTGCCCGAATTCCTGCCCAACGCGCCGGTGATGATCGGCGACGCGTTCCTTGCACCGAAGATCGCCTACGGCGCGCTGATTGCCGTGGTGCTGATCGGCATGGTGCTGTTGCTGTTCCGCTTCTGGCGCGGCGGCGTGGCGCTGCGGGCCACTGCTTCCGACCAGGCGGCGGCCTACTCGATGGGCATCAACGTGCCGCGCGTGTTCTCGCTCGCATGGGTGGCCTCGGCCATGATCGCGGCGGTGGCCGGCATCATCGTCGGCGCCATCGGCGGCATCTCGTCGTCGATGGGCGTGTTCGGGCTTTCGGTGCTGGTGGTGGTGATCGTCGGCGGGCTCGACAGCGTGCTGGGGGCGTTGGTCGGCGGTGTCTTCATCGGGCTGGTGGAGGCACTGGCGGGGTCTTATCTCGGTGGCGAGTACAAGCTGCTTGCGACCTTCATCGTGCTGGTGCTCGTGCTGATGGTGCGGCCGTACGGTCTTTTCGGCACGCACGAGATCGAGAGGCTCTGATGCGCATCGGCACCCTCAAGCAAAGCTACACAGCCGACGCGGCGCTGTTCGACTCGCGCACCCAGAAGGTATGGCTCGCGATCGGCGCCGCACTGCTGGTGCTGTTCCCGTTCATGGCCAGCGACTACTGGCTCTACCTGGCCTGCCTGGTCGCCATCAACGTGGCGAGTGCGACGGGCCTCAACATTCTTACCGGCTACACGGGTCTGGTGAGCCTCGGGCAAGCAGCCTTCATGGGCCTGGGCGCATACACCGTCGCGATCATGCAGACGCGGCTCGGCACGCCCTTCCTTGTCAATATCGCCGCGGGCGGCATCGTCGCCATGCTCGGCGGGCTGATCGTCGGCATTCCCTCGCTGCGCGTGAAGGGGCTGTACCTCGCCATTGCCACCATCGCGGCGTCGTTCATCGCGCACTTCCTGTTCGCCAACCTCAAGCTCACGGGCGGCACCTCGGGCCTCTCGCTGCCGCCTGCGCAGTTCTTCGGGCTGCCGCTCGACACCTCGTTCCGCCTCTACTGGGTGATCGTGCCCGTCATGCTGCTCATGGTGCTCGGTGCGGCCAACCTGTTTCGCACGCGCGTGGGCCGCGCCTTCATCGCGATCCGCGACCGCGACATTTCGGCCGAGGTGCTGGGCATTCCGCTGCTGCGCTACAAGCTGCTCTCGTTCGGGCTCTCGTCGTTCTACGCGGGCGTCGCGGGCGGCCTCTGGGCCTACTTCTTCCGCGTGGTCACGCCCGAGAGCTTTCCGCTGCTGATGTCGATCTTCTTCCTCGCAGCCATCATCGTCGGCGGCATGGGCACGATCCTGGGCGGCATCTTCGGCGCGGTGTTCATGACCATGGTGCCCGAGCTGCTCAAGCTCATCGTCGACCTGCTGCCCGGCGGCGTCGAGATGACCGTATTCCTGTCGCCCGTGCGCACCGTCGTGTTCGGGTTGCTGATCGTCGGATTTCTGGTGTTCGAGCCGCACGGGCTCGCAGAAGTGTGGCGGCGCATCCGCCGCTTCTTCCATCTATGGCCGTTTCGTAACTAGACCCAGGAGACAAGCATGCCCGACAAGACACCGAAGCTTTCCCAACACCGCCGTGCGCTGCTGATCGCGGCCGGCCTTGCAATCACCGCCGCCGCGCCGTTCGCGAACGCGCAAGGCAACGAGGACATTGTCATCGGCGGCTCCATTCCGATGACCGGCGTGTTCGCCTTTGCAGGCGTCGGCATCAACGCCGGTATTGCCGACTACGTAAAGATCGTCAACGACGCGGGCGGCATCAAGGGGCGCAAGCTGCGCTACGTGCCTGAAGACACGGGCTACAAGGTCGACGTGTCGGTGGCGGCCTTCAAGAAGATCACGAGCCAGAACAAGGTCAACCTCTACTACGGCGACTCGACCGGCTTCTCCAAGACCATCAACCCCGAGCTCGAACGCAACGGCCAGATCCTCATGGCAGGCGCTTCCTTTGCCACCGAACTCAACGATTCGGCCAAGTACCCGAACCAGTTCCTGGTCGGCCCCGACTACACCGAGCAGATCGGCATCCTGCTGCGCCACATCGCCAAGGAAAAGCCGGGTGCCAAGGTGGCCTTCGTGTATTCCGATTCCGAATTCGGCCGCGATCCGATCGAAGCCAGCGAAGCCGCCGCCAAGAAGCTGGGCCTCACCGTGCCGGTCAAGCTCATGACGCCGCCGGGCAGCGTGGACGTGTCGACCGAAGTCATCAAGCTGCGCCGCGCCGCACCCGACTACACCATCTTCCACGGCTACATCCTCGCGCCCATTCCGGAGTTCGTGCAGCAGGGCAAGCAGATGGGCATGAGCAGCAAGTGGATGGGCACCTTCTGGACCATGGACAGCTCCACCGTCATGAAGATGGGCGAAGGCGCCGACGGCTTCATGGGCGTGATGCCCTACCGCTACTACTACGACACCTCGGCCAAGGCGCCGATGCTCGACAGGATCCGCGCGCTGCGCCCCGAGTACCAGAGCACGGCCTACACGCAGGGCTTTCTCACGGCGATGCTGTTCACCGAAGCGGCCAGGCGCACGCTGGATGCGGGCAAGCCGCTGGACGGCAAGAACCTGAAGGCCTCGCTCAACACCATCAAGGACTTCGACACCGGCGGGCTCATCGGCATGCCGATCACGGTCAAGGGCAACTCGATTCCCGTGGGCCGCGTCTACAAGGCCGACATGAAGGCGCAGAAGATGGTGCCGGCATCGGACTGGATCTCGCTGAACTGATGGACGCGCGCGCGGCACCCGACCTCGTGCTGGAGGTCAACAACCTCGAGGTGGTCTACAACAAGGTCGTGCAGGTGCTGCGCGGCCTGTCGCTGGCCGTGCCGCGCGGGCAGATCGTGGCGCTGCTGGGCAGCAACGGTGCGGGCAAGTCGACCACGCTGAAGGCGGTGTCGGGTCTGCTCGCGCTGGAAGACGGCGAGGTCGAGGCGGGCCGCATCGTGTTCGATGGCGCGCCGACCGCGCAACTGGCGCCGCAGCAGCTCGTACGGCGCGGCCTCAGCCACGTGATGGAAGGCCGGCGCGTGTTCGAGGATCTGACGGTCGAGGAGAACCTGATCGCCGCAACCTATGCGCTAACCGGGCGCGACGGCCCCGCGCCGCCGCGCAATTTCGACGACGTCTACGCGTACTTCCCGCGCCTGCACGAACGCCGCAAAGGCCTCGCGGGCTATCTCTCGGGCGGCGAGCAGCAGATGCTGGCCATCGGCCGCGCGCTGGTGGCGCAGCCCAAGCTGATCCTGCTCGACGAACCCTCGCTGGGCCTCTCGCCCAGGCTGGTGGAAGACATCTTCACGATCATTGCGCGCATCAACGCCGAGCGCGGCACCTCGATGCTGCTGGTGGAGCAGAACGCGAGCGTGGCACTGGCCATTGCCCACACGGGCTACATCATGGAAAGCGGCAAGGTGGTGATCGACGGCAGCGCCGAGCGGCTCGCGGCCGACCCCGACGTGCGCGAGTTCTACCTGGGCGTAGGCGGCAGCGGCGAGTCGCGCAGCTTCCGCGCGCTCAAGCACTACAAGCGCCGCAAGCGCTGGCTGTCATGACCGACGCGCTTCTTCCCTCCCTCACGCTGCCGCAGATGCTGCGCGAGCAGGCGCGCATGCAGCCGCAACGCATCGCGATACGGCAGAAGGACTTCGGCATCTGGCATCCGCTGGACTGGGCCGGCTACCTGCGCCGCGCATCCCGCTTCGGCCTTGGCCTGCATGCGATGGGCCTGGCGCCCGGCGGGCACCTTGGCGTGATCTCCGAGAACCGCGTCGAGTGGCTGCTCGCGCAGATGGGCGCCGGACTGATCGGCGCCGTGACCGTCGGCGTCTACCCGACCAGCCCGAGCAACGAGGTGGCCTATGTGGTCGGCCATGCGGACATCGAGGTGATCGTCTGCGAGGACCAGGAGCAGACCGACAAGGTGCTCGACGCCATCGGCCAGCTGCCGCGCCTGCGCAAGATCGTCGTGATCGAGACCAAGGGCCTCGCGAGCTATCCGCCCGAAGTGCGCGCGCTCATCGCGACCTTTGCCGAGGTGGAACAGGCCGGCGCCGAGGTGTACGCACGCGAGGGCGACGCGCCGATCGACGCCGCGCTGGCAGGCCAGACGCTCGCCGACATCGGCCTGATGATCTACACCTCGGGCTCCACCGGCAAGCCCAAGGGCGCGATGATCTCGTACCGCAACATCCGCGGCGTGGTGCCCGGGATCGTCGAGCGGCTGGCGCTCGACGGCGACACCACGCATCTCTCGTACCTGCCGCTGTGCCACGTGGCCGAGCAGATGCTCACGGCCTTCGTGCCGGTCTACCTGGGCTCGCAGGTGAACTTCGGCGAATCGATCCGCACCGTGCAGGAAGACCTGCGCGAAGTGGCGCCCACCATGTTCCTCGGCGTGCCGCGCATCTGGGAGAAGCTGCATGCGGGCATCAGCATCAAGATGCAGGAATCGGGCCGGCTGCAGCGCGCGCTGTTCCGCCGCGCGCTCGCGGCCTGCGCGCCGCTGGCCGAGAAGCCGCGCAGCGATTGGACCTTGGCCGAGCGCGCCCGTTTCGCTCTGCACTACTGGACGGTGCTGCGCGCACTGCAGAACTTCATCGGCCTGCGGCGCGCGCGCATCGCGCTGACCGGCGCGGCGCCGATTCCGGCCGACGTGGTGCGCTTCTTCCGCACGCTGGGCGTGCCGCTGGTGGAGGTGTACGGCCTCACCGAATCGACCGGCATGATCGCCGGCCACCGCAGCGATGCCGTGCGGATCGGCACCGTCGGCCCGCCGACGCTCGGCACCGAGCACCGCATCGGCGAAGCGGGCGAACTGCTGGTGCGCGGCGAGATGGTGTTCGAGGGCTACTACAAGAACCCCGAGGCCACCGCGTCGTCGATCCGCGACGGCTGGCTGTACACCGGCGACGTGGTGCGCGAGGAAGACGGCCAGTTGCGCATCGTCGACCGCCTGAAGGACATCATGATCACGGCCGGCGGCAAGAACCTCACGCCCTCGGAAATCGAGAACACCATGAAGGGCAGCCCCTTCATCAAGGAATGCATCGTGGTGGCGGACGGGCGCAAGTTCGTCGGCGCGCTGCTGCAGATCGACTACGAAACGGTGGGCAAGTGGGCCGAGGCCGAGCGCATTCCGTTCACGCACTTCCGCTCGCTGGTGGAAGAGCCGCGGGTGCGCGCGCTGATCGAAACGGAAATTTCACGCGGCAACGACAGGCTCGCACAGGTGTCGCAGATCCGGCGTTTTCACCTGCTCACAAAAGAGTTGGACCACGACGACGGCGAAGTCACCGCAACCATGAAGGTGCGGCGCTCCAGCATCTACGAGGCCTACGCCGAAGAGATCGAGGCGCTGTACCGCGCCTGACCCTCGCTGGCGGGCTTATTCGCCGCGCGCGGGCCGGGCCCGCACGTCGGTCACGTCGCCTGCGGGACGCAGCGACAGCGGGCTGCGCACCGATTCGCCGCGCGCACGCGCATTGGCCACATCGGCGGCGGTCGGTTCGGCTGGCTGTGCCGCATTGCGAAAACGCTCGAAGCCCGAACGCGGGTTGAAGCGCCCGCCCATCGAAGCCATCCAGGGCGTCACGGGCTTGCCCGTGACCCGTCCCCAGGCGTAGCGCACACCCCACACGGCCGCCAGCAACATGACGGCAACCGCCAGGCTGGCCGCGAAGATCAGCCCCAGGAGCAGAAGAATGACGCGAAAAATGAAGTTCATCATCCGACTTTAGGCCGCAACGGCCTCCGATGGTTCCCCGGCCTTGGTGAACGAGAACTGGCCGGGGGTCCGGATCGGGTCGGTGTTCACTTCAATGGTGTCCTTCGGCCCGAAGCTGCCGTCGAGCAGCAGCTTCGAGAGCGGATTCTCGATGCGCTGCTGGATCGCACGCTTCAGCGGCCGCGCGCCGAACACCGGGTCGAAGCCGACCTTGGCAATCTCGGCCAGCGCCGCAGGCGACACCTCCAGGCCCAGGTCCATCTTCGCAAGCCGCGCCTGCAGCACCTTGAGCTGGATCGCGGCGATCGACTCGATGTTCTTCGCGTCGAGCGCATGGAACACCACGGTCTCGTCGATGCGGTTCAGGAACTCGGGGCGGAAGTAGTTCTTCAGCTCGTCCCACACCGCTTCCTTGATCTCTTCGGAAGGCTTGCCCACCATGGCCTGGATGATCGGCGAGCCGATGTTGCTGGTCATCACGATCACGGTGTTCTTGAAGTCCACGGTACGGCCCTGGCCGTCCGTCAGGCGGCCGTCGTCGAGCACCTGCAGCAGCACGTTGAACACGTCCGGGTGCGCCTTCTCGACCTCGTCGAGCAGCACCACGCTGTAGGGCTTGCGGCGCACGGCCTCCGTCAGGTAGCCGCCCTCCTCGTAGCCCACGTAGCCCGGCGGCGCCCCGATCAGGCGGGCGACCGAGTGCTTCTCCATGAACTCGCTCATGTCGATGCGGATCAGATGGTCTTCGCTGTCGAACAGGAAGCCCGCGAGCGCCTTGCACAGCTCGGTCTTGCCCACGCCCGTGGGGCCCAGGAACAGGAACGAGCCGGTCGGGCGGTTCGGGTCGGAGAGGCCCGAGCGCGAGCGGCGGATCGCGTTGGCCACCGCGCCGATGGCCTCGTCCTGCCCCACCACGCGCTCGTGCAGCTTGTCTTCCATCACGAGCAGCTTGTCGCGCTCGCCCTGCATCAGCTTGGCGACCGGAATGCCGGTGGCGCGCGCCACGACCTCGGCGATTTCTTCGGAGCCCACCTGCGTGCGCAGCAGCGTGGGTGCGCTGGACTTACCCTTGCTCGCCTCGCTTTCCTCGGCCTCGCGCAGGCGCTTCTCCAGCGCCGGCAGTTGGCCGTATTGCAGCTCGGCGAGCTTGTTGAAGTCGCCCTTGCGCTTCCATTCCTCGATCTCGAACTTGATCTTGTCGATGTCCTCGCGGATCTTCGCGCTGCCTTGCGCCTGTGCCTTCTCGGCCTGCCAGATCTCGTCGTAGTCGGCAATCTCCTTCTGCAGGCGCCCGATCTCGTCCTCGATCAGTCCGAAGCGCTTCTGCGAGGCTTCGTCCTTTTCGCGGCGCACGGCCTCGCGCTCGATCTGCAGCTGGATCAGGCGGCGGTCGAGCCGGTCCATGACCTCGGGCTTGGAGTCCATCTCGATCTTGATCTTGGCCGCGGCCTCGTCGATCAGGTCGATGGCCTTGTCGGGCAGGAAGCGGTCGGTGATGTAGCGGTCGGAGAGCTCGGCCGCGGCCACGATGGCCGGGTCGGTGATCTGCACGCCATGGTGCACTTCGTACTTTTCCTGCAGGCCGCGCAGGATGGCGATGGTGGCCTCGACGCTGGGTTCGCCCACGATGATCTTCTGGAAACGGCGCTCCAGCGCGGCGTCCTTCTCGACGTACTTGCGGTATTCGTCGAGCGTGGTGGCGCCCACGCAGTGCAGTTCGCCGCGTGCGAGCGCGGGCTTGAGCATGTTGCCCGCATCCATCGCGCCCTCGGCCTTGCCGGCGCCCACCATGGTGTGCAGTTCGTCGATGAAGACGATGGTCTGGCCTTCGTCCTTGGCCAGTTCATTCAGCACGGTCTTCAGGCGCTCCTCGAACTCGCCGCGGAACTTGGCGCCCGCGAGCAGCGCGGCCATGTCGAGCGACAACACCCTTTTGCCCTTGAGCGAGTCGGGCACTTCGCCCGCAACGATGCGCTGGGCCAGGCCTTCGACGATGGCGGTCTTGCCGACGCCGGGTTCGCCGATGAGCACGGGGTTGTTCTTGGTGCGGCGCTGCAGCACCTGGATGGCGCGGCGGATTTCCTCGTCGCGCCCGATCACCGGGTCGAGCTTGCCCAGGCGGGCACGCTCGGTAAGGTCGATGCAGTATTTCTTGAGGGCTTCGCGCTGGCCTTCGGCGTCGGCACTGTTCACGCCCTGACCGCCGCGCACGGCGTCGATGGCAGCTTCGAGCGACTTGCGGCCGAGACCGTTTTCCTTGGCGATCCTGCCGATGTCCGACTTGCTGTCGGCCACGGCCAGCAGGAAGAGCTCGCCCGCAATGAACTGGTCGTTGCGCTTGATGGCTTCCTTCTCGGTGGCCTGCAGCAGCTTGCCGAGTTCAGGGCCGACCTGCACGATGTCGTGGCCCTGCACCTGCGGCAGCTTCTTGATGGCCGCCTCGGCAGCGTTCGCGAGCCCCTGCACGTTGACGCCGGCGCGCTCCAGCAGGGCGCGCGGGCCGTCCTCCTGGCGCAGCATCGCGACCAGCAAGTGGGCCGGTTCGATGTAGGCGTTGTCGTTGCCGAGCGCGAGCGTCTGGGCGTCGCTCAGCGCTTCTTGAAACTTGGTGGTGAGTTTGTCTTGTCGCATGGTGGTATTCCTGCACTCAAAATAGGACTGTTCGGGCGCGATTCAAGGTGTCCGGCACTTCGGGCACGGCTATTGCACTGTGCCTCGTCATCTTTCGAATGGAGTCGATCATGGTTTTTTCAATGCAGCGCGCCCATCCGGTTCGCCGGGCGCTCGGCGTCGGGCTCTTTCTAGCGGCCATGGGCCTGACAGGACTTGCGCAGGCGCAAGGCACGCCCATCCGCCTGCTGGTCGGTTTTCCGGCCGGTGCCGGCACGGACGCCATTGCACGCACACTCGGCGAAAAACTCAAGGACGTGCTGGGCGTGCCGGTGGTGGTGGAAAACCGCGCCGGCGCCGGCGGGCAGATCGCAGCGCAAGCGCTCAAGGCGGCCCCGGCCGACGGCCATACGCTGTTCCTCTCCCATGACCATTCGATCTCCATCCTGCCGCAGGTGGTGAAGAACCCGGGCTTCAACCCCGCGACCGACTTCGTGCCGGTGGCCGGTTTCGCCACCTTTGCCAACGTGCTGGCCGTCTCGGGCGGCACGCCGGCCAAGAGCATCGACGAATATGTGAAGTGGGTTCGCACCCAGCGCGGCGGCAAGGAAACCATCGGCATTCCGGCGCCGGCCTCTATTCCTGAGTTCCTGGTGAAGATGATCTCGGAAAAATACAAGATCGACGTGCAGCCCGCGCCCTACCGCGGCAGCGCGCCGATGACGGCGGACATGCTGGGCAACCAGATCACGGCCGGCATCGCCTCGGTGCCCGACTTCATCGAGAACCACAAGGCCGGCAAGGTGCGCATCGTCGCTTCCATCGGCGCCAAGCGCCAGGCCGTGCTGCCGAACGTGCCCACCTTCACCGAGCTGGGCTTCTCGAACCTGGAAGACCTGCCCTACTACGGCATCTTCGCGCCCGTGGGCACGCCGCAGTCGATCATCGACAAGTACGGCGAGGCGCTGCAGAAGGTGCTGGCCATGCCCGACGTGAAGCAGAAGCTGACCACCATGGGGCTGACGGTCGGCTACGAGCCGCAGGGCCAGTTCGCAGGCCGCGTGCGCAGCTACACGCAGACCTGGGAACGGATCATCCAGTCGAGCGGCTTCAAGCCTCTCTGACTAGGCATTGGGGGCGGTGATGCCCCAGCGCGCCAATGCGGCATCGTCGCTGACGCGCGCATCCACCCAGCGGGCGCCTTCGGGCGTCTGTTCCTTTTTCCAGAACGGGGCCTGGGTCTTCAGGTAGTCCATCAGGAATTCGCAGGCCTCGAAGCTCTGGCCGCGGTGGGCCGAGACCACCGCGACCATCATGATCTGGTCGAGCGGCTGCAAGAGGCCCACGCGGTGGATCACGCGCGCACCCAGGATGTCGAAGCGCTTGTGCGCCTCGTCGATCATGGCCTCGATGGCCTTTTCGGTCATGCCGGGGTAGTGCTCGAGCTCCATCGAGGCGATCGCGCTGCCGTCGTTGCGATCCCTCACGGTGCCGACGAAGCTGCAGACCGCACCCACGCGTTTGTCGCCGGCGCGCAACGCGGCGACCTCCTGCCCCAGGTCGAAATCGGCTGTCTGGATCGAAACGCGTGTGCCACTCATGCCGGGATTGTGGCATCGCGCTAGACTTCGGCAATGCCCCGCCTCGCCATGCTTTCTTCAGTGCCTTCGCACACCGAAGGCACCCGTGCGCGCCAGGGCAGCAAAGCCAAAAAACCAAAGCTCGTCTGACCGGAGCTGCGGTTCCGTCGTCGGATGAGCGACGGAGCCTGCCAAGGCCTTGGCCCCGAATGGGTTGCGCGCGCATCGAACGACGGTTCCTTTCCATCGGTCGATTCCCTTGAGGAAACCCGCGTGCCGCCATCGCCCATCCCCTCCTCCAGCCCTGACTTCTCGGGCCTCTGGATTCCCCTTGTCACGCCGTTCCAGCACGGCGCCGTCGACCACGCCGCGCTGTCGGCGCTGACCCGCCGGCTTGCCGGCGACGGCGTGGCCGGCTTCGTGGTCTGCGGCTCGACCGGCGAGGCCGCCGCGCTTGATGAAACCGAACAGTTCGCCGCGCTCGACACGGTGCAGGCCGCTGCGGCCGGGCTGCCGATCGTCATGGGCCTCTCGGGCTATCACCTGGGCAAGACGACGGCCTGGGTGCGCCGCCTCGCCGAACGGCCACTGGCGGGGCTGCTGGTGCCTGCACCGCACTACATCCGGCCCTCGCAGGCCGGTTTGCTCGAATGGTTCCGCGCCATTGCCGACGCCAGCGCCGCGCCGGTGCTGGTCTACGACATTCCCTACCGCACTGGCGCAACCCTCGCGCGCGAAACGCTGCTGGCGCTGGCCGAGCACCCGCGCATCCGCGGCATCAAGGACTGCGGCGGCGACATGGCCAAGACGCGCGCCGTGATTGCCGACGGCCGGCTGCAGGTGCTGTCGGGCGAAGACCACCAGATCTTCGGCACAGTGGCCGAAGGCGGCGTGGGCGCCATCGCGGCGAGCGGGCATGTGCAGACGAAGCGCTTCGTGCAGGTGCTGCGCCTGCTGGCCGAGAACCGGCTCGAAGAGGCGCGCGCCGAGTGGCAGCCGCTGCAGCCGTTGATCGAGATGCTGTTTGCCGAACCGAACCCCGGTCCGCTCAAGGCGCTGCTGGCGCACGGCGGATCGATGCGCGACGAGTTGCGCTTGCCGATGACCCGCGCGTCGGATGCCTTGCGCGAGCGCCTGGTGGCGCTGGACGCCCGGCTCAGCCGCCCGTAACCGGGGGGAAGAAGGCGACCTCGCAGCCTTCGCGCAGCGCGGCCGCCTCGTCGCTCATGGCCTGGTCGAGCGCCATGCGCACGGCTTTGCCGCGCGCGAGCGCCGTGGCATACGCCCCGCCGCGTGCGATGAGTTCGTCGCGCAGCGCGGCCAGCGTGGCGGCACCGGTGTCGACGGTTTCGCCGCTGGTGTCGAGCGCCTCGCGCACGGAGGCGAAGTAACGGATCTGGACCTTCATGGACAGCTTCGGTCAGGCCAGCAGCGAGGCCAGGGGGATGAAATTCACCGTACCGCCGGCCTGGATGGTCTGGCCGGGCGGGTTGTCGACGACGCCGTCGCCCCAGACCATCGAGGTCAGCACACCCGAGCTCTGGTTGGCGAACAGGTCGAGCCCGCCCGCGGCGTTGCGCCGGGCGCGCAGGAACTCGCGGCGGCGGTCGGCGCGCGGCCAGTCGAAGTCGGCGCGCATCTGCACGGGCTCGGGCGCCACGCGCGTGGCGCCCTGCAGCGTCAGCAGGAACGGGCGCACGAGCAGCAGGAAGGTCAGGAAGCTGGACACTGGGTTGCCGGGCAGCCCCGTGACGTGGCAGCGCCCTTGCGCCTCGCCACCGGCCCTGGCGATCGACCCGTAGGCGAAGGGCTTGCCGGGCTTCATCGAGAGCGACCACAGCTGCAGCTCGCCGAGCGCCTGCACCGCGGCCTTGATGTGGTCTTCCTCGCCCACCGACACGCCGCCGGTGGTGATGATCAGGTCGCTGGTCTCGGCAGCACCGCGCAGCGCCTCGATGGTGGCCTCGCGCCTGTCGGGCACGATGCCCAGGTCGGCCACCTCGCAGCCGAGCCGGTGCAGCAAGGCGCGCATGAAGAAGCGGTTGGAGTTGTAGATCGCGCCGGGCTTCATGGCCTCGGGCGCGACTTCGCCGGGCATCACCAGTTCATCGCCGGTGGACAGCAGCGCAACGCGCGGCCGCCGCGCCACCTGGAGCCGGTCGAACCCCACGCTGGCGGCGAGCCCGAGCGCGGCGGGCGTCAGGCGCTCGCCCTGGCGCAGCACCACGTCGCCGGCGGCCACGTCTTCTCCAGCGCGGCGAATCCATTGGCCGGCCGCGGGAACGATATCGATGCGCACCACGCCGAGGGTGCCCTCCTGCGGCACGGGCTGGGTGTCTTCCTGCATCACGATGGCGTCGGCGCCTTCGGGGATCTGGGCGCCGGTGAAGATGCGCGCCGCGGTGCCGGCCGCCAGCGGCGTACCCACAGTGCCCGCGGGGATGCGCTGCGCGACCTGCAGCACGGCGCCCGGCGCGGCGCAGTCGGCCACGCGCACCGCATAGCCGTCCATCGAGCTGTTGTCGCGCGGCGGCACGGTGAGCGCGGAGACGATGTCCTGTGCGAGCACGCGGCCGTCCGCATCGAAGGTGGCGACGCTTTCTGCGGGCAGCTTCGGCAGCGCCTTGGCGAGCAGGCTCGCAAGGGCATCGTCGAGCGCCATCAGCGGCGGGCGCGAGGGAGTGGCGGAATCAGCCATGGTGTTCGGGGTTGTATTCGAAGCGGCTTGCGCTGTCGATCAACCACTGCGCGATGCCCTCGATGTCGTCGAGGTCGAACAGCGGCAGGCTGGTGGGCACCGGCAGGCTCGCGGGCGCATCGGTGGCAATGGCGGTCACGAAGGCGTCCTCGATGTACTGCGAGGGCCGGGGCGGCTTGCCGTCCTCGGGGGCGCGCCAGACCTCGATCTTGAGCAGGTCGCTGTGCTTGAAGCCCTCGACCAGCACCCAGTCGACGCCGTCATGGAGCTCGGCGATGAGGTCGTGCACCGACAGCTGCGCGGGCTGCTCGAATTCGCGGATCAGCGCAAGCCGCTTGTCCGACGCCACGACCACCTCGAAAGCCCCCGCCTCGCGATGGCGGTAGGTGTCCTTGCCGGGATGGTCGATGTCGAACTTGTGGTGCGCATGCTTGACCACCGACACGCGCTGGCCATGGAGCTTGAGCACGGGAATCAGGCGCTCGACCAGCGTGGTCTTGCCCGAACCCGAATACCCGGAAAAGCCGATCACCTTCATGTCGAGTTCCTGTGGCGGCCGTCTATGCGGCCGCCGAATGCATGTGCGGGGCAGCCGCTGCAGGGCGCGGCATGCGGCAAGGATCAATCACAGTTCTGCGCGATGTAGGCTTTCACGGCCTCGGCATCGGCCGGCAGCTTGACGACCCGCTTGGGCAGCGCCTCGATGCCTTCGAATCTGGCCGGGCGCGCGGGCTCGTGGCCCAGCGCTTCCACCAGCGTGGCGGCAAACTTGATCGGCAGTGCGGTTTCGAGCACCACCATCGGCACGCCGGGCGCGAGGTGCTCGCGCGCGGCCTTGAGGCCGTCGGCCGTGTGCGGATCGACCAGCGTGGCAAAGCGCTTGTCGGTGTCGCGGATGGTGGCCAGGCGGTCGGCATGCGTGCTGCGGCTGCTCTTGAAGCCGAAGCGTTCCGCGGCCTGCCCGAAGGCGGGATCGGCGCTCAGGTCGAAACGGCCGTGGCGGCCCAGATCGTCCACGAACAGCGAGCGCAGCTTGCCGGCATCGCGCCCCACCAGGTCGAACACGAAGCGCTCGAAATTGCTGGCCTTGCTGATGTCCATCGAGGGGCTCGAGGTCTCGTGCGTGTCGGCTGCCGCGCGAACACGGTAGATGCCGGTGCGGAAAAATTCGTCGAGCACGTCGTTCTCGTTGGTGGCGACCACCAGCGTCTGGATCGGCAGGCCCATCATGCGCGCCACGTGGCCCGCGCAGACGTTGCCGAAGTTGCCCGAAGGCACAGTAAAGCTCACGGGCTTGTCGTTGCTGGCCGTGGCCTGGAAGTAGCCTGCGAAGTAGTAGACGACCTGCGCGAGCAGCCTTGCCCAGTTGATCGAGTTGACCGTGCCGATGCGGTACTTGCGCTTGAAGCCCAGGTCGTTCGACACGGCCTTGACGATGTCCTGGCAGTCGTCGAACACGCCGCTGATGGCGATGTTGTGGATGTTCTCGTCCTGCAGGCTGAACATCTGCGCCTGCTGGAAGGGGCTCATGCGGCCGTCGGGCGAGGTCATGAAGACGCGCACGCCCTTCTTGCCGCGCATGGCGTACTCGGCTGCGCTGCCGGTGTCGCCGCTGGTGGCGCCCAGGATGTTGAGCTCGGCGCCGCGGCGGGCCAGTTCGTACTCGAACAGGTTGCCCAGCAGCTGCATCGCCATGTCCTTGAAGGCCAGCGTGGGGCCGTTGGACAGGGCCTCGAGGTACACGCCGTCTTCCAGCTCGCGCAGCGGCACGATCTCATCTGAGCCGAACACCTCGGCCGTATAGGTCCTAGCGCAGATGGCCTTCAGCTCGGCCGGCGGAATGTCGTCGATGTAGAGCGAGAGGATCTCGAACGCCAGTTCCGCATACGGCAGGCCGCGCCATTTGGCGAGCATGGCGGTGTCGATCTGCGGATAGTGCTCGGGCAGGTACAGCCCGCCGTCGGGCGCGAGGCCCTCGAGCAGGATTTCGCAGAAACGCTTGCGGTCGGGGTGGCCGCGGGTGCTCAGGTAGTTCACGTTATGTCTCTTGCGCCGTCCTCAGGACAGCTCTTCCTTGCGGATGCGCACGATCGGCTGCAGCACGGTGGGCAGGGCCTGCAGTTCGGCGAGCACGTCGTTCACGGTGCCTTCGCGGGCATCGTGCGTGAGGATGATCAGGTCGGTCTGGGTGGAGCCTTCCCCGCCCACTTCGTCGGCTTCGCGCTGCAGCACCGCGTCGATGCTGATGCCCGCGGTGGCCAGCAGGCCCGTGACCTTGGCAAGCACGCCGGCCTGGTCGGCCACGCGCAGGCGCAGGTAGTAGCTGGTGACCACCTCGGCCATCGGCAGCACCTTGAGATCGCTCATGGCGTCAGGATGGAAGGCCAGGTGCGGCACGCGGTGCGCGGCATCGGCCGTGTGCAGGCGGGTGATGTCGACGAGGTCGGCGATCACCGCGCTGGCGGTCGGCTCGCTGCCCGCGCCCTTGCCGTAGTACAGCGTGGTGCCGACGGCATCGCCATGCACCACCACCGCGTTCATCGCGCCTTCCACGTTCGCAAGCAGCCGCTTCGACGGCACGAGCGAGGGGTGCACGCGCAGCTCGATGCCCTGCGCGGTGCGCTTGGTGATGCCGAGCAGCTTGATGCGGTAGCCAAGCTGTTCGGCGTACTTGATGTCCTGCGCCGCCAGCTTGGTGATGCCTTCGATGTGCGCCTTGTCGAACTGCACCGGAATGCCGAAGGCAATGGCGCTCATCAGCGTGACCTTGTGGCCGGCGTCCACGCCCTCGATGTCGAAGGTGGGGTCGGCCTCGGCATAACCCAGGCGCTGGGCCTCCTTGAGCACGGTGGCGAAGTCGAGCCCCTTGTCGCGCATCTCGGAGAGGATGAAGTTGGTGGTGCCGTTGATGATGCCGGCCAGCCACTGGATGCTGTTGGCCGTGAGGCCCTCGCGCAGCGCCTTGATGATCGGGATGCCGCCGGCCACGGCCGCTTCGAAAGCCACCATCACGCCCTTGGCATGCGCGGCCGCAAAGATCTCGGTGCCATGCACCGCAAGCAATGCCTTGTTGGCCGTGACCACGTGCTTGCCGGCCGCAATCGCCTCGAGCACCAGCTGCCTCGCAATGCCGTAGCCGCCGATGAGTTCGATGACGATGTCGATGTCCGGGTTGGCGATGACTTCGCGCGCATCGGCAACCACCTTCACGCCTTCGCCGGCCACTTCGCGCGCACGCGCCGCGTCGAGGTCGGCCACCATCGTGATCTCGATGCCCCGGCCTGCGCGGCGCTTGATTTCTTCCTGATTGCGCAGCAGCACCTTGAAGGTGCCACTGCCGACCGTGCCTGCGCCGAGCAGGCCTACTTGGATGGGTTTCATTGGAGATTCGCGTGGATGGTTCGTAAAGGGGGAAAGAAAGGGACCGCCGGCCGCGCGGCGAGCGGCCGCGCGATCAATCCGTCTTGCTGCGCAGCCGGTACAGCTCCAGGAACCTGGCAATGCGGTTGATCGCTTCGCGCAGGTCGTCCTCGTGGGGCAGGAACACGATGCGGAAGTGGTCCGGCGTGGCCCAGTTGAAGCCCGTGCCCTGCACCAGCATCACCTTGGTTTCCCTCAGCAGCTCGAGGAAGAACTGGCGGTCGTCGGTGATCGGGTAGACCTCGGGATCGAGCTTGGGGAACATGTAGAGCGCGGCGCTCGGCTTGACGCAGCTCACGCCCGGAATGGCCGTGATGAGCTCGTAGGCCAGGTCGCGCTGGCGCCGCAGGCGGCCGCCGTCGCCGACCAGGTCGTTGATGCTCTGGTAGCCGCCAAGCGCGGTCTGGATGGCCCATTGCCCGGGCACGTTGGCGCACAGGCGCATGTTCGAGAGCATGTTCAAGCCCTCGATGTAGTCCTGCGCCCGCGCCTTGTCGCCCGAAACCACCATCCAGCCCGCACGGTAGCCGCACGAGCGGTAGCTCTTGGACAGCGAATTGAAGGTCAGCGTGAGCACGTCGGTCGACAGGCTCGCGATCGCGGTGTGCCGGACACCGTCGTACAGCACCTTGTCGTATACCTCGTCGGCGAAGATCACCAGGTGGTGCTCGCGCGCAATGGCGACGATGCTCTTGAGCAGTTCGTCGGAATAGAGCGCACCGGTCGGATTGTTGGGGTTGATGACCACGATGCCCTTGGTGCGGGGCGTGATCTTGGCGCGGATGTCGTCCAGGTCGGGCATCCAGCCGTTGGCTTCGTCGCAGAGGTAGTGCACCGGCTTGCCGCCGGACAGGCTCGAGGCAGCCGTCCACAAGGGGTAATCGGGGGCCGGGAGCAGCATTTCGTCGCCGTCGTTCAGCAGCGCGTTGGTGGCCATGGCAATCAGCTCGCTCGCGCCGTTGCCCAGGTAGATGTCCTCGAGCGTGACGCCTGCGACACCCTGCTTCTGGGTTTCGTGCATCACCGCCTTGCGGGCCGCGAAGATGCCCTTGCTGTCCGAATAGCCCGCCGACCCCGGCAGGTTGCGGATCATGTCCTGCTGGACTTCTTCCGGCGCATCGAAGCCGAACACGGCCAGGTTGCCGATGTTGAGCCTGATGATCTTCTGGCCCTCTTCCTCCATCTGCTTCGCGGCGTCCATGATGGGGCCGCGGATGTCGTAGAGCACGTTGGCCAGCTTGGCCGATTTCTTGAACTGCTTCAAAGGGCCCTCCCGGGCGCGGGTTACTACTCGAGATCGAAAGGCCCTGGAAGGCCTCGTGTCACTGGGAAAACCTATAATTTGACCACAGTTCCCAGTGCCCCGATGAAGCTCCAGCCCGACAAATCCGACGCCCAGTCCCTTACCGCGCACGGCCCCGGGTGGGTCGCAATCAACAACGAAAAGGTCGAGGGCAGCGTGGTGGTGGGCTCCCGCGGCGAGCGCTTCGAATGGAACTGCTCCCGTTTCGACCAGCTCGGGCCCGAGCATTTCGCCCAGCTTGCGTCGCTGGGCGCGGAATTGGTCATTTTTGGAAGCGGATCACGCATCCGCTTTCCGCAGCCTGCCTGGCTCCAGCCCCTGATGGCCAGGCGCACCGGCGTGGAGACCATGGACACCCCGGCAGCCTGCCGCACCTACAACATCCTGGCCGGCGAAGGCCGCCACGTGATCGCCGCCCTCCTCGTGGAACCGCCCGAGCGGTGAGAGAAGGCTTTTCGGGGTAAAATACCGGGTTGCGAACAGGCCTGCTGCTCCAGTTAGCAACGACCAATCCTCCATTCGTCGAGTGTGCTGCAAAGCGCCCGATCAATGGAAACCAACGGAGAAAACAAGTTTCATGGCGATCGTTGTCAACAAACCCATTCCTGAATTCGACGCCAACGCCACGGGCGGACTGAAAGTCTCGAATACCTCTCACCTCGGCCACGTGCTGGTCATGTATTTTTACCCGAAAGATAACACTCCGGGTTGCACGACCGAAGCCATGCAGTTTCGCGACCGCTACAAGGACTTCGAAAAGGCCGGTGCCACGGTGTTCGGCGTGTCCCGCGACAACATGAAGTCGCACGACGAGTTCAAGGCCAAGCTCGAACTCCCGTTCGAACTCATCGCCGATACCGAAGAAAAGATGTGCCACATGTTCGGCGTGGTCAAGAACAAAATCATGTACGGCAAGAAGGTCAAGGGCATCGAGCGCAGCACCTTCCTGATCGGCGCGGACGGCATCCTCAAGGCCGAATGGCGCGGCCTCAAGGTCCCGGGCCACGTCGACGACGTCCTCAAGGCCGTCAAGGCCCTCAAGAAGGCCGCCTGAGCGTTACAAGAAGCGCCGTCTGTGCGCTTTTGCATCCGGCCGTGGGAAATGCCCAACGGACTGTGCAAAGAGCGCGAGACGGGTCACCGGCGGTGTGCATAATGGCCTCATGCCGTTGAGCTCCACGACCGCATCCCCCGAACAAAGCCGCCTTGGTCTACAGGCGGCTTTTTCGTTTTCTGGTTTCCACTTCCTGCGAGCGACCTGACACATGCCATTGCCTCCCGCCCCCACGAAACGCGCCGCATTGCTCTCGCCGGATGCGCACGATGCACCCGCCCGCTCCTCGCACAGGGGATCGCGCCGCTCGGGCGAATCGCGCACTGATTCGGCGTCGTCGAGCGGCTCCTCCCAGCCGCTGGAATTGTTCGACCGCGATGCCGCCGATGCGGTAGGCGGCGGCAGCGAGGCCGCGCCACCGATCCACGCGAAATCGAAACCCGCCCCTTCCCGCGGCCAGCGTCAGCAGCCCGCTGCACGCCGGGAGCCTGAGGCGCCGGCGCCCGCCGTCCATGCGCCGGCACCGCAGCAGCAGCAAGTTGCGGCGCCGCAGGCCCCGGCGCGGCCCAAGCGCAGCAAATCCAACGGGCCCGCCAAGCTGTTCGTGCTCGACACCAATGTGCTGCTGCACGACCCGATGTGCCTGTTCCGCTTCGAGGAGCACGACATCTTCCTGCCGATGATCGTGCTCGAGGAGCTGGACGGCCACAAGAAAGGCACCACGGAAGTCGCCCGCAACGGCCGCCAGACCAGCCGTACGCTCGATGCGCTGGCCGCTGCCCAGGACGCCGACATTGCCAAGGGCCTGAAGCTCGACACCACCGGCCATCGCGAGGCCGGCGGCAAGCTGTTCTTCCAGACCGCGCCGCTCGATTACTCGCTGCCGATCAGCCTGCCCCAGGGCAAGGCCGACAACCAGATCCTCGGCGTGGTCCAGGCATTGCGCGATCTTTACGCCAACGACCAGCCCGGCCGCCCGAAGCAGGAAGTCGTGCTGGTGTCGAAGGACATCAACATGCGCGTCAAGGCGCGCGCCTTGGGCCTGGCCGCCGACGACTACCAGAACGACAAGACGCTGGAAGACGGCGACCTGCTCTACGCGGGCTCGCTCGCGCTGCCGGCCGACTTCTGGACGCGCCAGAGCAAGACGGTCGAAAGCTGGCAAAGCGGCAGCAACACCTACTACCGGGTCAGCGGTCCGCTGGTGCCCAACCTGTACATCAATCAGTTCGTCTATTTCGAAGCCCCGGGCGAGCCGAGCATGTACGCGCGCGTCACCGAGATCCGCGACAAGACCGCGGTGTTCAAGACCCTCAAGGACTACAGCTCGGGCAAGAACGCGGTCTGGGGCGTGAACACGCGCAACCGCGAGCAGAACTTCGCGATGAACCTGCTCATGGACCCCGAAGTCGATTTCGTCACGCTCACGGGCACCGCCGGTACCGGCAAGACGCTGATGGCGCTCGCCTCGGGCCTCACGCAGGTGCTCGACGACCGGCGCTACACCGAGATCATCATGACCCGCGCCACGGTGAGCGTGGGCGAGGACATCGGCTTCCTGCCCGGCACCGAGGAAGAAAAGATGGGCCCCTGGATGGGCGCGCTCGACGACAACCTCGAGTTCCTTGCCAAGGGCGACGGCGGCGGCGCAGGCGAATGGGGCCGCGCAGCCACCAACGAGCTGATCCGAAGCCGCATCAAGGTCAAGAGCATGAACTTCATGCGCGGCCGCACCTTCCTGAACAAGTACGTGATCATCGACGAGGCGCAGAACCTGACGCCCAAGCAGATGAAGACGCTGATCACCCGGGCCGGTCCGGGCACCAAGATCATCTGCATGGGCAACCTTGCGCAGATCGATACGCCCTACCTGACGGAAGGCTCCTCGGGCCTCACCTTCGCGGTCGACAAGTTCAAGGGCTGGCCGCACGGCGGACACATCACGCTGGCGCGCGGCGAGCGCTCCCGGCTGGCTGACTTCGCGAGCGACGTGCTCTAAGAGCCGCCGGTCCACGGCCGTCCAAAGGCCCGCAATGCTCCCAGAGCATTGCGGGCCTTTTTTCGTCCGCGGTGACAGGCTCCTGACAACACGCTGTCAGGAGGCGGCCCGCACCATCAGGGCTCCTTCAACACAACGAAAGCGAGTCCTCCATGCAAAACGCCATCACGTGGTTCGAGATTCCCGTCACCGACATCGACCGCGCCCAGGCCTTCTACGAAGCCGTGCTCGGCCGCAAGCTGCGCCGCGAAGACTTCGGCGGCCAGACGCTGGCCATCTTCCCGTACGACAACCCCGCCACCGGGGGCGCCCTGCAGGCCGGCGCGAACGCCAGCGCACGCGCGGGCAGCGGCATCCGCATCTACCTCGACTGCATGCCGAGCATCGATGCTGCGCTGGCACGCATCGAAGCGGCAGGCGGCCACATCGTCGCGCCCAAGTCCGCGCTGCCGCCGGGCATGGGTTTCATCGCCCATCTGCGCGACACCGAAGGCAACGAAGTCGGCCTCCACGCGCTCGCCTGAATCGCACCATGGCACAGCGCAACTGGATCGCCGTCGCCAGCGCGGAACACGCCCGCCGCGGGCGCGACCACAAGCCGCTCGGCTTCATGCAGGTCGGCCACGGCAAGCTCGGTCCGCTCAAGCGGGTTGCGGCGGGCGACCGCGTCGCCTACTACGCACCGGCCATGGTCTTCGGCGGCACCGACAAGCTGCGCAGCTTCGTCTCTATCGGCATCGTGCAGCCGGGCGGGCCGTATGACGCGGACATGGGCAACGGCTTTGTTCCTTGCAGGCTCGACGTGGCCTACGCGGCCTCCCGCGAAGCGCCGATCGCGCCCTTGCTGGGGCAGTTGGCCTTCATCGAGAACCCCAAGCAGTGGGGCTACAAGTTCCGCTTCGGGCTGTTCGATGTCTCCGACGCCGACATGGTGCTGATCGCACAGGCCATGAAAGCCGACCTGAAGGCGCTCGCGCTTTGAGCGCCACAATCCTCACATCATCCATGCAGAAGACAACCCCGATGGAACCCATCCGCCGGCACCACGACGCCTTCCAGGTCGCGGGCCTCACGGTCCGCACCACCAACCGCGAAGAGAACGACCCCGCAAGCGCCCGTATCGGCGCGCTATGGAATCGCTTCTTCGGCGAAGAGACTTACCGGTCGACGCCCGGCCGCACCGGCGACGCCCGCATCTTCGGCGTCTACTCCAGCTATGAATCCGACGCGCATGGCGCCTTCGACGTGACCGTGGGCGTGGCCGTCGCGGATACAACGGGCAGCGTGGTCCTCGAGGCCGGCGACTACCTCGTCTTCACGGGCCAGGGCGAGATGCCGCAGATGGTGATCGCCGCCTGGCAACGCATCTGGCAGTATTTCGAAGCACACCCGGAAATCGCGCGCCGCTACCGCAGCGATTTCGAAGCCTACGAGGGGCCGGACAAGGTGGCGATCCACATCGGAGTTTCATGAGCACACGCCAGGGCCGGCCGAAGGCGCTCGCCGGGCCACCCCGGGAAGCACGCTGATGCGCCGCGCCGACCGCCTGTTTCAGCTCGTGCAGATCATCCGCGGGCGCCGGCTCACCACCGCGGCCTTCCTGGCGCAGCGCCTCGAGGTATCGGAGCGAACCGTCTACCGCGACGTGGCCGACCTGCAGCACCAGGGCGTGCCGATCGAGGGAGAGGCCGGCGTGGGCTACAGGCTGGGTGCGGGCTTCGAGCTGCCGCCGCTGATGTTCACGCAGGACGAGGCTTCGGCGCTCGTGGCCGCGGCCCGCCTGGCGCAGAGCTGGGTCGATCCGGCGCTCGCGCGCGACATCGAAACCGGGCTCGGCAAGATCCTCTCGGTGCTGCCGCCGGCGGCACGCGTCTCGGCCGAGGCACTGGCGCTCTACGCGCCTGCACTGGGCCTGGGCGACGCCCTGCGCGCGCGGCTGCAGATCCTGCGCGAAGCCGTGCAGGCGCGTCAGAAACTGCGCCTTCACTATCGCGACGTGTCGGGCGATGCCAGCGAACGCACCGTGCGTCCGCTCGGCTGCTTCTACTGGGGCAGGGTCTGGACGCTTTCGACCTGGTGCGAGCTACGCAACGACTTCCGTGGCTTTCGCATCGACCGCATGGACGCGGTCGACGTGCTGCCCGAACGCTTTCGCGACGAAGCAGGCAAAACGCTGGCCGACATGCTGCGCCAGGTGAAGGCGCGGGCGGCCGAAGCGAAGCTGCCGGAGCAGCGGAAATGAAGATGCGGCGGCGTCAGTAGTCGTCGCTGCTGCCGTAGCTGGCCAGGTTCTCGAACTTGGTGAGCGGCTTGAGGAAGGTCAGCTTGACGGTGCCCGTCGGCCCGTTGCGGTGCTTGCTGATGATCACCTCGGCCACGCCCGGCTCCTTGCTGTTCTTGTCGTAGTAGTCGTCGCGGTAGATGAACATGATGATGTCCGCGTCCTGCTCGATGGCGCCGGATTCGCGCAGGTCGCTCATCATGGGACGCTTGTCGGTGCGGCTTTCGACGCCGCGGCTCAACTGCGACAGCGCGATCACCGGGCACTTGAGCTCCTTGGCGAGCATCTTCAGGCCGCGCGAGATTTCGCCCACGGCCGTGGCGCGGTTCTCGTCGTTCATGCTGGTCGACACGCTCATGAGCTGGAGGTAGTCGACCACGATCAGGCCGAGGCGCCCGTACTGGCGCGCCAAGCGGCGCGCGTTGGCGCGCAGCTCGCTGGTGGTCAGGCCAGGGGTCTCGTCGATGTGCAGCGACACGTTGCGCAGCTTTTCGATCGCTTCCGTGAGACGCGGCCACTCTTCGTCGCTGAGCTTGCCGGTGCGCAGGTGTCCCTGGTCGATGCGCCCGATCGAGCCGACGATACGCACCGCCAGCTGCGACGCACCCATTTCCATCGAGAAGACCGCGACCGGCAGCCCTTCGTTGAGCGCCACGTGCTCGGCGATGTTGATGGCCAGCGAGGTCTTGCCCATCGAAGGACGCGCGGCCAGCACGATCATGTCGCCCGGCTGCAGGCCCGAGGTCATCTTGTCGAACTCGTAGAAGCCAGTGCGCACGCCGGTGATGTCGTTCGGGTTCTCCGCCATCTCGGTCACGCGATCGAGCAGTTCGACCACCAGGGCATCCATGCTCTGGAAGCCCTGCTTCATCCGCGTGCCTTCTTCGCCGATGTTGAAGATCTTCTGCTCGGCCTCGTCCAGGATCTTGTCGACCGATTTGCCCTGCGTGTTGAAGGCATTGGTCGCGATCTCGTCGCTCGCGGAGACGAGTTTTCGCAGGATCGAGCGTTCGCGCACGATCTCCGCGTAGCGGCGGATGTTGCTCGCGCTCGGCACATACTGCGCGAGCGAATTGAGGTAGACCAGGCCGCCGATTTCATCGGCCTTGCCCAGGCCCTGCAGCTGCTCGTAGACCGTGATGACGTCGGCCGGCTTGCTGGCGTTGATCAATCCGCCGATCGCGGCATAGATCAGCTTGTGTTCGTGGCGGTAGAAGTCGCCATCCACCAGCAGGTCGCCCATGCGGTCCCAGGCTCCATTGTCGAGCAGCAGGCCGCCGAGCACGCTCGACTCGGCCTCGATCGAATGAGGCGGAATGCGAAGCTGGGCAACTTGACGATCGGCCGACGGGTCATTGTCGGCATAGGAAAAAACGGCGGACATGGACTTCCCTTGCAACCCTGCATGCTAAGCCGCGCACGCGCTGGCGTGTGTGGACAAAGTTGTGAATAAACAGTGATCTTTCAGTGCATCGCGCTGGAAAACCGGTGCGCAGAAAGACAAAAGCCGCCCGGAGGCGGCTTTTGCGGCAGCGCACAAGGCGCTGTGGACGATCAGGCGGTTTCGCCGTAGACCGTGACGGTGATGTCGACCACCACGTCGGTGTGCAGCGCAACGCTCACGGTGCTGTCGCCAACGACCTTGATCGGGCCGTTGGGCAGGCGCACCTGCGACTTGGCAACCTTGTAGCCTTGCTTGCCCAGTTCTTCGGCGATGTCGCCGTTGGTGACCGAGCCGAACAGGCGGCCGTCGACGCCGGCCTTTTGGGTCAGCTTGACGGTCGTGCCGCCGAGCTTTTCGCCCTGGGCTTGCGACTCGGCCAGCTTGGCGGCCGCAGCCTTTTCGAGTTCGACGCGCTTGGCTTCGAATTCGGCCTTGTTGGCAGCGGTGGCGCGGCGGGCGCGGCCCGTCGGGATCAGAAAGTTGCGTGCGTAGCCGTCCTTGACCTTGACGATGTCGCCGAGGCCGCCGACGTTCAGAACCTTGTCCAGAAGAATGATTTGCATGGTGTGTGCTCCTTCTTAGACGCGGTGCTGGTCGCTGTACGGCACCATGGCCAGGAAGCGCGCGCGCTTGATGGCGGTGTTCAGCTGGCGCTGGTAGATCGCGCGCGTGCCGGTCAGGCGGGCGGGAATGATCTTGCCGTTTTCGCTGATGAAGTCACGCAGCGTGTCGATGTCCTTGTAGTCGATTTCCTCGACGCCAGCGACGGTGAAGCGGCAGAAGCGCTTGCGCTTGAACAGCAGCGACTGGGTGTTGCGCTTCGGGCGCTTGTCTTTGTTGAATTTCTTGAACGTGGCCATTTGGGGACCTCTTGTCGAAAATTAATCTTGCTGAAAATCCTGGATGTGCAGGACCGGATGCTTGCCATTGCCCGGTGTCGCGAGAAAGCCCTGAAAACGCCAGAGGCTTCCCATCGATTGCTTTGCGAGCCGTTCGGCGATGGCGCCGAAGGCAACGGCCCTGAGGGCCGCTTTCACCTGCCTGGCTTTTCCTGCCTCCTGGAGCGTCGACTCGTGTTCGAGCTTCAGATCGATGGCGGGAAGGCCGGCGGGCGTGTATCGCAAGGCTCCGAGTTCAGCAACCGAGGCGGTCAGCACAAGCTGATTGACTCCGGTTGCCGCAGCAGCGGCAGCGGTCACGCCATCAGCTGTTGTTGGCGGCGTATTCGGCCTGCTGAGCCTTGCGGGCTTCTTCGCGCTCGACCGTCTTCATCATCGACGAAGGACCGGTTTCGGCCTTCTTCTTCTGAACGGTGAGGTGGCGCAGCACGGCGTCATTGAACTTGAACGCGTGTTCCAGTTCGCCCATCACGGTTTGCTCGGCTTCGATGTTGACGCACAGGTAGTGCGCCTTGCTGAGCTTGTTGATCTGGTAGGCCAGCTGGCGGCGGCCCCAGTCTTCAACGCGGTGGACCTTGCCGCCGCCGGCCGTGATGAGGCCCTTGTAGCGCTCCAGCATGGCCGGAACTTGTTCGCTCTGATCCGGGTGGATCAGCAAAATGATTTCGTAGTGACGCATGGCACTCCTTGTGGATTCTTCCGTGGAAGAGGAAAAGCCACCTGCAGCGTCGGGCGCAGTGTGGCAAGGCAAAGCCGGCTATTGTAGCACTGCTTACGCCACGCGTGTCCAGCCTCAGTCGTTCAGGGCCCGGTCCAGCGCTGCGGCCTTCTCCGCGCCCACCGCGGCGCGTATCTTGGGCGCCAGGGCGACCAGGTCTTCGTAGCTGGTGGTGCCTTCGACCTGCAGGTTGAGCCTGAAGCCCATCAGGCCGAGCGCACCTGTCAATTGGGTGGCGATGGGATAGGCATCCTTGTAGCGCTGCTGTCTGCTGCGCCCGGTGGACGGCGCGGGTTCGGCCGGCTTTGGCACCGCGGGCGCCTTGCTTGCAGCAGCCGGCGCAGGCGCCTCGGGCACGGGCGGCCTGGCTGGCGCCGGCGCAGCCGGCTTGCTCCCCGCCGCGGGCCCGAGCAGCCCGAGATCGACCATCTGGTCGATTTCTTCTCGCCCGATGCCCGTTCCGGAGGCAAGCACCTCGTCGACCGAGCGCTTGCCGTCGAACAGGATGAAGGCGGTGCGCTGGCGCGGCGAAAGCGGCACCGAGCGATCCTTGAGAACCTGCTGTCCGGCTTCTGTCTTGACAAGAATCATGATGGTTTCTTCCGCGAAAAACCGGCGGGTGCGGCGACGAGCGGCTTCGCCATGCAATCCGCAAGCAACCCGCCAGCTTGCGAATGTCGCAAGTCTGACACAAGTAACACATTCTGATTCAATTAAGCGACGTGCCAAAGCGGGAATTCCCCGGTGAGGGACTTCCCGCAAGGGCTACTCGCGCGGCGGGCGCGCGCCCCCGCCGCTCTTCAGTTGTCAGCGCTTGGCGAGCTGCTGCCAGGTGTCGATGACGCTGTCAGGGTTGAGCGAAATCGACTCGATCCCCTGCTCTGCCAGCCAGAGCGCAAAGTCCGGGTGGTCGCTGGGACCCTGGCCGCAGATGCCGACGTACTTGCCCTCGGCCTTGCAGGCCTTGATGACACGGCTCAGCAGTGCCTTGATGGCCGGATCGCGCTCGTCGAAATCGGCGGCGAGCAGCTCGAGCCCCGAATCGCGGTCCAGGCCGAGCGTGAGCTGGGTCAGGTCGTTCGAGCCGATCGAGAAGCCGTCGAAGTACTTCAGGAACTCTTCCGGCAGGATGGCATTGCTCGGCACCTCGCACATCATGATCAGCTTGAGCTCGTTCTCGCCGCGCTTCAGGCCATGTTCGCCGAGCAGCGTGGTCACGCGTTCGGCCTGGCCCAGCGTGCGCACGAAGGGCACCATGATCTGCACATTGGTCAGGCCCATGTCGTTGCGCACGCGCTTGAGCGCCTCGCATTCCATGGCAAAGGCCTCGCCGAAATCCTTGCTCAGGTAGCGCGCCGCACCGCGGAAGCCGAGCATCGGGTTTTCTTCTTCCGGCTCGTAGCGGCTGCCGCCGATCAGCTTGCGGTATTCATTCGACTTGAAGTCCGACAGGCGAACGATCACCTTCTTGGGCCAGAAGGCCGCAGCGATGGTCGCGATGCCTTCGGCGACCTTGTCGACATAGAAAGCGCGCGGCGAGGCATGGCCGCGGGCCACCGACTCCACGGCCTTCTTCAGGTCGTTGTCGACGTTCGGATAATCGAGGATCGCCTTCGGATGCACGCCGATGTTGTTGTTGATGATGAACTCGAGGCGAGCCAGGCCCACGCCGTGGTTCGGCAGTTGCGCGAAATCGAAGGCCAGCTGCGGGTTGCCGACGTTCATCATCAACTGGATGTCGATCTCGGGCATCACGCCGCGCTGCACTTCGGTCACTTCGGTTTCGAGCAGGCCGTCGTAGATGAAGCCGGTGTCGCCCTCGGCGCAGCTCACGGTCACCAGCGTGCCGTCCTTCAGCAGGTCGGTCGCATCGCCGCAGCCGACCACGGCCGGAATGCCGAGCTCGCGCGCAATGATGGCGGCGTGGCAAGTGCGCCCGCCGCGGTTGGTGACGATGGCGGCGGCGCGTTTCATCACCGGTTCCCAGTTGGGGTCGGTCATGTCGGTGACGAGCACGTCGCCGGCCTGGACCTTGTCCATTTCGCTGATGTTGTGCACGAGCCGCACGGGGCCGGTGCCGATCTTCTGGCCGATGGCACGGCCTTCGGCGAGCACCGCCCCCTTGCCCAGCAGCTTGTAGCGCTGCTCGGCCTTGCCCTGCTGCTGGCTCTTCACGGTTTCAGGGCGCGCCTGCAGGATGTAGAGCTGGCCGTCGGTGCCGTCCTTGCCCCACTCGATGTCCATCGGGCGGCCATAGTGTTCTTCGATGACGAGTGCGTACCTGGCGAGCTGCTCGACGTCGGCGTCGCTCAGCGAATAGCGGTTGCGCTGCTCGGCCTTCACGTCGGTGGTCTTCACCAGCTTGCCGGTGGCCTTTTTCTCCTCGGGCGACGCGAACTCCATCTGGATCAGCTTGGAGCCCAGGTTGCGGCGGATCACGGCCTTCTTGCCGGCGCGCAGCGTGGGCTTGTGAACATAGAACTCGTCGGGGTTCACGGCGCCCTGCACCACCGTTTCACCGAGGCCATAGCTGGAGGTGATGAACACCACGTCCTCGAAGCCCGATTCGGTGTCGATGGTGAACATCACGCCGGCCGCGCCGAGGTCCGAGCGGACCATGCGCTGCACGCCCGCCGAGAGCGCCACCACGTCGTGCGCGAAGCCTTTGTGCACGCGGTAGCTGATGGCGCGGTCGTTGTAGAGGGAAGCAAAGACTTCCTTCATCTTGTGCAGCACGTCGTCGATGCCGACCACGTTGAGGAAGGTTTCCTGCTGGCCCGCGAACGAGGCGTCGGGCAGGTCTTCGGCGGTGGCCGAGGAGCGCACGGCGAACGAGGCCGCGGGGTTGCCGGCGCTCAGTTCCGCAAACGCATCGGCAATGGCCTTCTGCAGATCGGCCGGAAAGGGCTGGGCCTCGACCATCGCACGGATCTCGGCGCCGGCCACGGCCAGCGCCCGCACGTCTTCGGTGTCCAGTGCGGCGAGCCGCTTGCTGATCTTGTCGGCCAGGCCGTCGTGGGCCAGGAACTGGCGGAACGCATGCGCCGTGGTCGCAAAGCCCGTGGGCACCCGCACGCCCTGCGGCAGCTGCGAGATCATTTCGCCGAGGCTGGCGTTCTTGCCGCCGACCGACTCGACGTCGGTCATCCTCAGGTTTTCAAACGGTACGACCAGGGCGGTCGCGTCGAAAAGTGCAGACATGGGAAAGCTCCAGAAGTTGAAACCGGTGCTGCATGCAGACGGCGCGACACGATCGTTCTCGTTGCTCTGGGTGCGGGCGCGGTGTGCATGGAAAGAATTGGGGGTGGGAAAGCGGATTCCCGATAATGGCCCGGATTGTAGGCGTGGCGAGATTGCACGCGCCGCAGGACAAGGCCGCAAGAGCAACACCATGCATACACGCACCGTTTTCTTCATTTCCGATGGCACCGGCATTACCGCCGAAACATTCGGTAACGCCGTGCTGGCCCAGTTCGAGATGAAGCCGCGCCACGTGCGGCTGCCGTTCACCGACACGGTCGACAAGGCGCACCAGGCGGTGCGGCAGATCAACCACACGGCCGAACTGGAAGGCGTGCGCCCCATCGTTTTCACGACGCTGGCGAACATGGAGGTGCTGGAGGTGATCGAAACCGGCTGCAAGGGCATGCTGCTCGACATGTTCGGCACCTTCGTGCGGCCGTTGGAGATCGAGCTGGCGGTGAAGTCGAACCACCGCATCGGCCGCTTCAGCGACGTCAGCAAGAGCAAGGAATACGACGCCCGCATTGCGGCCATCGACTTCAGCCTGGCCCATGACGACGGCCAGAGCAACCGGGACCTCGAAGGTGCCGACGTGATCCTGGTGGGCGTGAGCCGCAGCGGCAAGACGCCGACTTCGCTCTACCTGGCAATGCAGCACGGCCTGAAGGCGGCCAACTACCCGCTGATTCCGGAGGACTTCGAGCGCCGCCAGCTGCCGCCGGCGCTGATGCCCCACCGCAAGAAGATTTTCGGGCTCACGATCCAGCCCGAGCGCCTGAGCCAGATCCGCAACGAGCGCCGGCCCGATTCGCGCTACGCCAGCCTCGAGAACTGCCGCCACGAAGTCAGCGAGGCCGAGGCCATGATGCGCCGGGCCGGCATCCGGTGGCTTTCGACGACGACCAAGTCGATCGAGGAAATTGCCACCACCATCCTGCAGGAACTGAAGCCGGAGCGGCTGGTTTACTGAGGCAGCCGCTCTGCCAGGCTGCCGCAGGCGCCGTTCAGGCAGCCGCCTGCTCGGCCGGGGCCGAGGTCCGGATCAGGTGATCGAAAGCGCCGAGCGCCGCCTTCGCGCCATCGCCGGCCGCAATGATGATCTGCTTGAACGGCACGGTCGTCACGTCGCCCGCGGCAAACACGCCTGGCACGGAAGTCTGCCCCCTGGCGTCGACCACGATCTCGCCGTGCTTGGTCAGTTCGACCACGCCCTTGAGCCAGTCGGTATTGGGCACCAGGCCGATCTGGATGAACACGCCTTCGAGTTCGACCTTCTTCAGCTCGCCCGTCGCGCGGTCCTTGTAGACCAGGCCGTTGACCTTCTGGTCGCCGGTGATCTCGGTGGTCTGCGCGTTGGTGAACACGTCCACGTTCTTCAGGCTCTTGAGCTTGCGCTGCAGCACGGCGTCGGCGCGCAGCTGCGTGTCGAACTCGATCAGCGTGACGTGGCCCACGATGCCGGCCAGGTCGATAGCCGCCTCGACGCCCGAATTGCCGCCGCCGATCACGGCCACGCGCTTGCCCTTGAACAGCGGGCCGTCGCAATGCGGGCAGTAGGCCACGCCCTTGTTCTTGAACTCGTGCTCGCCGGGCACGTTGATGTTGCGCCAGCGCGCACCGGTCGAGATGATGATCGATTTGCTCTTGAGCGAAGCGCCGCTCTCGAGTTGCACTTCAATCAGGTCCTTGCCCGGAACCAGCGCCTTGGCGCGCTGCAGGTTCATGATGTCGACGTCGTAGTCGCGCACATGCTCTTCGAGCGCGTGGGCGAACTTCGGTCCTTCGGTTTCCTTGATCGAGATGAAATTCTCGATGCCGAGCGTGTCGAGCACCTGGCCGCCGAAGCGCTCCGAGGCCACGCCCGTGCGGATGCCCTTGCGCGCCGCATACACGGCAGCCGCGGCACCGGCGGGGCCACCGCCGACGATCAGCACGTCGAACGGGTCCTTGGCGGCGATCTTCTTCGCCTCGCGCTCGACGCCGCTGGTGTCGATCTTCGCGAGGATCTCTTCCAGGCTCATGCGGCCCTGGCCGAATTCGGTGCCGTTCAGGAACACGGTCGGCACGGCCATCACCTGGCGCTCCTTGACCTCGTCCTGGAAGGTGCCTCCCTCGATCATCGTGGTGCGGATACGCGGGTTCTGGATGGCCATCAGGTTCAGGGCCTGGACCACGTCGGGGCAGTTGTGGCAGGTGAGCGAAACATAGATCTCGAACTCGAAGTCGCCGTCGAGTGCGCGGATCTGGTCGAGCACCGCCTGCTCGACCTTCGGGGGATAGCCGCCGATCTGCAGCAGTGCAAGGATCAGCGAGGTGAATTCGTGGCCCATCGGCAGGCCGGCGAAACGCGGGCCGTGGTTCTCGCTCGGGCGGTTGACCGAGAAAGAGGGCTTGCGATGGTTGTCGTCGCGGCTTTCGGTCAGCTTGACCAGCGGCGACGCTTCGGCGACGTCCTTCAGCAGCGACAGCATTTCGCCCGAGGCCTTGCTGTCGTCGAGCGAGGCGACGATCTCGATCGGCTGCGTGGCGCGTTCGAGGTAACTCTTCAATTGGGCTTTGGTGCTGGCGTCGAGCATGACGGACTCTCTTTCGATAACTGAAAACTATCAACTGGGGACAAAAAAGCCCGGGGGCCTTGTGAGCGCCCGGGCTTTCGCGCGGGGACGCTTAGATCTTGCCGACGAGGTCGAACGACGGAGCGATGGTCTTGTCGCCCTCGTTCCACTTGGCCGGGCAGACTTCGTTCGGGTGGGCGGCGGTGTAGACCGCTGCCTTCAGCTTGCGCAGGGTTTCCTTGACGTCGCGGGCGATTTCGTTGGAGTGCACTTCGGCGGTCTTGATGATGCCTTCAGGGTTGATCACGAAGGTGCCGCGCAGCGCCAGGCCTTCTTCGGGGATGTGCACGCCGAAAGCGTTGGTCAGCGTGTGGGTCGGGTCGCCCACCAGGGGGAACTTGGCCTTGCCGACGGCAGGCGACGTGTCGTGCCAGACCTTGTGCGAGAAGTGCGTGTCGGTGGTCACGATGTAGACCTCGGCACCCAGCTTCTGGAACTCGGGGTAGTTGTCGGCCGCGTCTTCGACTTCGGTCGGACAGTTGAAGGTGAAGGCCGCCGGCATGAAGATCAGCACGGACCATTTGCCCTTGAGCGTCTCGTCGGACACATCGATGAACTTGCCGTTGAGGTAGGCCTGGGTCTTGAAGGGTTGGACTTGGGTGTTGATCAGGGACATGGTGATTCCTTGGATGCTGCGGGTGGAAAAATAAGTGCGAGCCATGAGTATAACTACCAATCTTATATTTTCAATAGCCATGGGCTATTAAAGCTATTGGAGCTTGCTATGTTTGCGATGGGCTCCGCGCCATGTTCGGCAGGCCGCAATACGAACGTGTATCACCATCACACGCATGCAGACCGGCGCAGCATGGGATTGCTTGCAAGGGCGCGTCCGCCCCTCTGACAATCGGTGCTTTCAGAACAAGGAAAACATCATGAAGGGCGACCCCAAGGTCATCGAACATCTGCAGGCGCAGCTCAAGAACGAGCTCACCGCCATCAACCAGTACTTCCTCCACTACCGCATGCTCAAGCACTGGGGCCTGGACAAGCTGGCCAAGAAGGAATACGAGGAATCGATCGGCGAAATGAAGCACGCCGACAAGCTGATGGACCGCATCTTCATGCTCGACGGCCTGCCGAACCTGCAGGACCTGGGCAAGCTGAACATCGGCGAAGACGTGCCCGAACTGCTGAGCTGCGACCTGGGCGCGGAAACCGGCGCGCAAGCCACCATCAAGGATGGCATCGCCTACTGCGAAACGGTGCGCGATTACGTTTCGCGCGACCTGCTGCAGGAAATCCTGGACGACACGGAAGAGCACATCGACTTCCTCGAAACCCAGATCGACCTGATCGACAAGGTCGGCGTGCAGAACTATCTGCAGTCGCAGATGGGCGAAGTCAGCTGATTTCGACCAGGCCGGGGCGACGTCTCGGTCGACGTCACCCGGCTCCCGCGGGCGCTTGCGCCCGCCGAGCATGGCGGCAACCAGGTTTTTCCGGTGCCACCAGCTCGTGAAAGCAAACACCGGCCAGATGCAGGGCGACCATCGCCACCAGTGTCGAGGGCCCGGCCGAACGCACCCAGGTTTGCACCCGCGAACGCCCCGAAGCCGCACGCCCGGTTTCTCGGAATGGCTGCTTCACCCGCCCGATTTCCCGAAAAATCAGTACGGAAGACCTCCTGCGGGGATAGTTATTGAAAATGCGAGAGATTCGTATTTATAATCGGCTCGTACCCAACCAGCCAGCCAACTGCCGCTTTCACCGCCATGATCGTTTGCGTCTGCCGCCGAGTCTCCGACCGTGAAATCGCACGTCACGTGCGGGCCGGCATGACTTTCGACGAAGTCCAGTTCGAGCTTGGCGTGGCCACCCAGTGTGGCCAGTGTGAAGGTTGTGCGCGCGATATCGTCGCGCAGTGCAGCGCCTCTCACCCGGTTGCCGCGTTGAACCGCGAATCGGGAACGAGTGCGATCCAGCTTGCCACCTCCATCTCGGAAAGCAAGGCATGGAACTCTTCGCGGCACTCGGCGGCAGCCTGATACTCGTTGCAGGCTCGGTCTGGTGGATCTTTCGTAAGTAAACAGTAGTCGTAGCGGTTTTGCTGCAATCGAGGCACGCTCCGTGGGTGCCCGCATTCGAATTGGTTGATCGTGTCTGACCGCTTTGCCCCCCCTCCCTCCGTTCTGGGCCTCTCGCGCAATGCACTCATTGCCGGAGGCGTGATCCTGTTTCATGCAGCCGCGCTGTGGGCGCTGCAAAGCGGCCTGCTGCGCCGCGCTGCCGAAGTGGTGATCCCCGTCGAAATCCTGAGCCAGTTCGTCGAGCCGCCCAAGCCGGCCGAGCCGCCTCCTCCCCCGCCGCCGCCTCCGCAGCGCAAGCCCGAGGCCGTCAAGCCTCCGCCTCGCCCGGTGGCCGTCCGCGAGCCGAAGCCGACACCCGCGCCCCGTGCGCCGGTCGGCGTGCCCGAGCCTCCGCCTCCTGCCCCCGTTGCGGAAGCTCCCGCGCCCACGCCGCCCGCTCCTCTGCCCCCGCCGCCGGCGCCGCCTGCACCACGGACGATCGAAATCTCGGAAGGCCAGACGCGCTACGTCAGGGAGCCCAGGCTCGTGTATCCCAGCATGAGCAGGCGCCTGGGCGAGTCGGGCACCACCGTCGTCTCGATCTATTTCGACAGCGAGGGCTTCGCCAAGCGCGTCGAACTCTTCAAGTCCAGCGGATTCGAACGGCTCGACGAAGCGGCGCTCAGCGCCGCCCGCACCGCCCAGGTCACGCCCTTCAGGCAAACGGGAGGCAACGCACAGACGACCTACCTGCTGCGGGCCCCCTTCTCATTCAAACTGAACTAATTTTTCTCTGGAGCAACTTCGTATGGATTCCCAATTCGGCTTGATGAACGTCTGGAACCAGGGCGATTTCGTCACCAAGGCCGTCGCGCTGCTGTTGATCGGCATGTCGCTTGCGTCGTGGATCGTGATCATCGTCAAGGCACTCGACGTCATCAAGTACAAGCGCCTTGCCAAGCATTCGCAGGACTTCTGGCACAGCGAAGACTTCGCAACCGCACTCAACAAGCTCGGCAAGGACGACAGCAACCCGTTCCGCGCCCTGGCACTGGAAGGCCGTGAAGCGGCTGCGCACCATCGCAACACGAAAGCCCATCTGCACGATGCATTGGACGTGAGCGACTGGATCACGCGTTCGCTGCGCAACGGCATCGATGCGTTCACCGCGCGCCTTCAGACCGGCCTCGCCATCCTGGCATCGGTCGGCTCGACGGCGCCGTTCATCGGCCTGTTCGGCACGGTCTGGGGCATCTACCACGCGCTCATGAGCATCGGCTCGGCCGGCCAGGCCACCATCGACAAGGTGGCAGGCCCGATCGGCGAAGCACTGATCATGACAGCGCTGGGCCTCGCGGTGGCCATTCCGGCGGTGCTGGGCTACAACGCATTGGTGCGTGGCAACAAGTTTGTTCTCACCAAGCTCAACAGCTTTGCCCATGACCTGCACGCCTACTTCGTGACGGGCGCGCGCGTGCAAAGCGGCGGTGGCGACGCCATCGTGGTTCCGCTCAAGAAGGGCTGAGCATCATGGCTTTCGGAACCCAGGACGAACCCGATGAGGTGATGAACGAGATCAACATGACGCCGCTGGTCGACGTCATGCTGGTGCTCCTGATCATCTTCATCATCACCGTGCCGGTGATGAAGCACGCAGTCAACATCGATCTGCCCCGCGCCACCAGCGAACCCGAGCAGGCCAAGCCGGAGAACATCCTGTTCAGCATTGCTGCCCAGGGCGACTACTACTGGAACGAACAGAAGATCGAAGACGCCGATCTGCCCGCCCGCCTTGCCGCCGAAGCCGCCAAGAACCCGCAGCCCGAACTGCACATCCGCGGCGACAAGGAAGTCCGCTACGAGCGCGTGGCCAAGGCGATGTCGGCAGCCCGCGAGGCCGGCGTGCGCAAGATCGGCTTCATTACCGAGCCCGACGCGAAGTAAGTCACTGAATGGCCCTAAAAAAAGTTGATCGTGGCGATTGACTTTTTATTGCGAATCATTATCATTCACTCATCGCTTCGATAAGGGGAATTTAGATGCAAGCCAAGCCGAACGCCTTTTCTGTTCTGAGCCATCCTTCGCTCGACCAATCGGGTGGCGGACATGCGTCCATCCAGGCACCGCGCCCGGCGCCGATGGTCGAAAGCACGGAGCTTCTCAAGGGAAGCAAGACCGTGGGCATCATGCACAACGGCTCCCTCTATCGGCTCCAAGCCACCAAACTCGGCAAGCTGATTCTTACCAAGTAAGCAGTCAGCCCGCCCTTCGCGCAAGTTTCATCGTGGGGCGACTTGAGGAGATTCATCTCCGAGGGTCGTTTTTTGCTAGCCAACGGTTCGCCGACTAGCCAAGCTTTTTTTCACGCTGGATATCCAAAAAAACGCCGACTCGAAAGTCGGCGTTTTGCTTTGGCGCGTCGAATGCTCAAAGACCGAGGGCTGCAATGCCCGCCTTGGCAATCTGGGCGTCCTCGTTCGACTTCACGCCGCTCACGCCGACGGCGCCGATCACCTGGCCGTCCTTCACGATGGGCACGCCGCCCTCCAGCAGGCCCTGCACGGCGGGCGCCGTGAGAAACGCACTGCGGCCGCCGTTGATGATGTCCTCGTAGACCTTGCTCTCGCGGCGTCCCATGGCTGCGGTGTGCGCCTTGGCAGGCGCGATGTGGGACGACAGTGCCGCGGCGCCATCGAGGCGCTGGAGCCACAGCAGGTTGCCGGCATCGTCGGAGATGGCAATGGTCACGGCCCAGTTGTTCTTGAGGGCTTCAGCCTCGGCAGCTGCGGCAATGGCCTTGACATCGGCGAGTTCGAGGAAGGACTTGGTCTTCATGTTGAGAATCAGGTTGCGTAAAACCCCACAGCATAACGGCCAACCGGCCCGGGACCGCCGCAGCGCTTAGGACCATCGTCCATACGGTCTTTGTGCCGCCCCCCTCTTGCAGACCCCTAGAATGCGCCCAACTGCGTCATTGCAGCAACCAAAGGAGCTACGGCCATGAACGACCGCGTTACCACCCTCGACACTTCCGCCGGCTACGGCCAGGCGCTGCCGCAGGCTGAGCGCCAACGCGTCCTGCGCAACACCTACTGGCTGCTCGCGCTGAGCCTGCTGCCTACCGTGCTGGGCGCCTGGCTCGGCGTCGCCACCGGCATTACCAGTTCGCTCACGGGCGGGCTGGGCCTCATCGTCTTTCTCGGCGGCGCCTTCGGCTTCATGTTCGCCATCGAGAAAACCAAGAACTCGGCAGCCGGCGTGCCGGTGCTGCTGGCCTTCACCTTCTTCATGGGCCTTATGCTGTCGCGGCTGATCGCGATGGTGCTGGGCTTCAAGAACGGTTCCGAGCTCATCATGACCGCGTTCGGCGGCACCGCCGGCGTTTTCTTCGTGATGGCTTCACTGGCCACGGTGATCAAGCGCGACCTGTCCGGCATGGGCAAGTGGCTCTTCGTCGGCGCCTTGGTGCTGATGGTGGGAGCCATCATCAACGTCTTCGTCGGTTCGAGCGCCGGCATGATGGCCATCTCGGTGGCGGCCATCGGCATCTTCTCGGCCTTCATGCTGTATGACCTGAAGCAGATCATGGATGGCGGCGAAACCAACTACATCAGCGCCACGCTTGCGCTCTACCTGGACCTGTTCAACGTGTTCCAGAGCCTGCTGGCCCTGCTCGGCCTCGCTGGCGGCGAACGCGACTGAGCGAACAACGAACGAGGCGCCGCATGCGCCAGTGAAAAAAGGGCCCGTCGGGCCCTTTTTTCATGCCAGATCGAACACCGCGATCGACTCGACGTGCGCCGTGTGCGGGAACATGTTGATCACCCCCGCGAACGTGCAGCGGTAGCCGGCCTGGTGCACCAGCAGGCCGGCGTCCCGCGCCAGGGTGGACGGATTGCAGCTCACGTAGACGATGCGCCTGGGCGGTGCCCAGCCATCGGTTCGCAGCTCGGGCTGCAGGTGCAGGTCGGCCATGGCCTTGGCCAGCGCGAAGGCGCCCTCGCGCGGCGGGTCGACCAGCCACTTGTCGGCGCTGCCGTCGGCCACCAGCATGGCGGGGGTCATTTCGAAGAGGTTGCGGGCCACGAACCGGGTCGCCGACAGCGCCCGCCTGGCGGAGGTGGCGGGCTGGTTCTTGCTGAAGTTGTCGCTCGCGCGCGCGACCAGGGTGTCGCTGCCCTCGATGCCCAGGACCTCGCGCGCACGGCTGGCCAGCGGCAGGGTGAAGTTACCGAGGCCGCAGAACCAGTCGATCACGCGCTCGTGCGCCTGCACGTCGAGCAGGCGCAGCGCCTTCCCCACCAGGGCGCGGTTGATGTGCGGGTTGACCTGCGTGAAATCGGTGGGCTTGAACGGCATCGTCACACCGAACTGGGGCAGCTCGTAGGACAGCGGCATGCCGCCCTCCTCCAGCAGCTTCACCGTGTCCGGCCCCTTGGCCTGCAGCCACCACTGGACGCCGGCGTTCTGCGCCGCGAAGGCCTTCAGGCGGCCGATGTCCGCATTGGAGAGCGGCTCCAGATGCCTCAGCACCAAAGCGATCGTGCCGAGCGAGGTCGTGCCGGGCGCATCGCCGCAGGCGAGTTCGATCTGCGGGCAGGTCTCGCGGGCGTCCAGCGAGCCGATCAATGCGCGCAGCGGCATCAGCATCTCGCTGACCTGCTTCGGCAGCACCGGGCAGACCTGCATGTCGGCGAGATACCGGCTCTTGCGCTCGTGAAAGCCGATCAGCACGGTGCCCTTCTTGACCACATGGCGCACCGAGAGCCGGGCGCGGTAGCGGTAGTGCCAGGCCGGCCCTTCCAGGGGCCGCAGCACGTTCTCGGGCCGCACCTTGCCAAGATGCCAAAGGTTGTCCTCGAGGGCGCGCTGCTTCACTGCAACCTGCGCCGCCTCGTCCAGGTGCTGCATCTTGCAGCCGCCGCACGCACCGGTGTGCAAACCGAAATGCGGGCAGCCGGGCCGCACCCGCTGCGACGATTCGCGCCGGATGGCCGTGACCGTGCCCTGCTCCCAGTTGTTCTTGCGGCGATGAACGTTGAATTGCACTTCCTCGAAAGGCAAGGCGCCCTCGATGAACACGACCATGCCTTCGGCGTTGTGCGCCACGCCCTGTGCGTCGAGGTCGAGCGACTCGACCTTGAGCCATTCGCCCGCCGCGGTGGCCGGCGTTTTCGCGGGGACTTTCTTTTCTTCAATGGATTCCGTCATCCCCCGATTGTCTCAGCGCCGGCCCGGCCCTCGGCGGCCACGGCAAGCCCTGCTAGAACAAGGCGTCGCGCCCCACGCCGGAACGGATCAGCTGGCGCCGCATCTTGGCCAGCGCCTCGTTCTGGATCTGCCTCACACGCTCGCGCGTCAGCCCGAGGCGCACGCTCAGCACCTCGAGCGTCTCGGGCTCGCGGTCGTGCAGGCCATAGCGGCCCTCCAGCACCTCGCGCTCGCGGGCATCGAGGGCGTGGACCCATTGATCGAGCAAGCGCGCGACCTCGTGGGTGTGTGTGACGTCGGTCGGATCGCCTTGGCCATCCTCGGACGCCACGGTGTCGGCCAGGGTGAAGCCTTCATCTCCGTGCGCATCGCCGGCATCGAGCGATCGCGGCGCCTCGGCCAACGCCAGCAGTTCCGCGACCGCCTGCACCTCCAGCCCCAGAAATGAGGCGACATCCTCCACGCGCACACCGTCGGGCCGATGCGCCAGGAACTCGGCATCGCCTTCGAGCGTGCGGCGGGCCCGCAGCACCTGCTGCAGTTCACGCACCACATGCACCGGCAGACGGATCGCGCGCGCCTGGGTCATCACTGCGCGCTCGACCGACTGGCGAATCCACCAGGTCGCATAGGTGGAAAAGCGAAAGCCCCGTTCGGGTTCGAACTTGGTGATGGCGTGCATCAGGCCGAGATTGCCTTCCTCGATGAGATCGGAAAGCGGCACGCCCCGGCCCAGATAGGCCTTGGCGATGTTCACAACCAGCCTCAGGTTGTGCTCGATCATCGATTGCCGCGCTGCAAAGTCGCCGGCGCGCGCGGCGCATGCGGCCTGGTATTCCTCTTCGGGCGTGAAGAGTTCGGTACGCCGCACCTGGCGCAGGTAGATCGTCAGGGCATCGGCGCCCTCGCCGCCGGGCGAATCGGTTGCGGCAATCAGGTCTGCAGCAAGTGCAGCAGGCTTCGCAGGCGAGGCCTGCCGGCCGTTCTCTACTGCCGCCCGGCCCCGGCCCACCGGCCGACGCACGGGCAGTGCGCGACGGGGGCTGGAAGCGGCCATGGCATCACCGGCTCGGCAAGTAGCGCGCTGGGTCGACGGGCTTGCCCTGGCGGCGGATCTCGAAATGCAGCTTGACGCGGTCGGCGTCGCTGTTGCCCATCTCGGCGATCTTCTGGCCCTTTTGCACCGACTGGTCTTCCTTCACGAGCAGCGTCTGGTTGTGCGCATAGGCCGTGAGGTAGGTGTTGTTGTGCTTCAGGATGATCAGGTTGCCATAGCCGCGCAAACCTGCGCCGGCATAGACCACGCGGCCATCGGCAGCCGCGAGGACGGCATCGCCCGCCTTGCCGCCGATGTCGAAGCCCTTGTTCTTGGCGTCGTCGAACCCCGCAAGCAGCGTGCCGTGCGCAGGCCAGATCCAGCCGAGGTCCTCGTCGCCCGAGCTTGCTGCCGGCGCCGACGGCGACGCCGTGACCGGCGGCTTGCCGACCGCGGCACTGGCGGGCGCCGCAGGCACCACCGACGACGGCGGCGTGACAGGCTTGGTCACCACGCCCTCGGAAGAAGGAGCAGGCGCGGTTGCGACAGAGGTGGCCGGTCCCACCGGCGGCACCACGCGCAGCACCTGTCCGACTTCGATCAGGTCGGGATTTTCAAGATTGTTCCAGCGAGCGATGTTCTGCCAGCTCTGGCCGGTTTCGTTGCCGATGCGGCGAATCGTGTCGCCGGGGCGCACTGCGTAATAGCCAGGCTTGCCATAGTTCTCGATGCCTGGAAGCGGCTTGCCCGAAGCGTCGGTGGTGATGAGCGGGCCACCGGGTGCCGCATTGGGCGCGCGCGTCATCGTGCCCCGGTCTTCGACCGGTGCCGGCCCTCGCGGTGCGGCGCAGCCCGCGATCACGAGCACAACTGCCAACGTGATACCAGCGCACCAACTCCGATTGCCAAAACCCTGCATTTGTTGTTCCTTCAAGCGATGCCCGATTTTAGGGGGACAAAGTGAACCGCCTCAAGAATGCGGCGCTCGAGTCCACGGGCGGTTTTATCGATGACGACGAGCGCCTGCCCGCCGCCTGCCGAGTGCGTGGGCGCCACGATGCGTCCGCCGACGGCGAGTTGTTCGATCCAGGCCTGCGGCACCGCTTCGCCGCCTGCCGCGGCGATGATGCCGGCATACGGAGCACCCTTCGCATAGCCGACCATGCCGTCGCCCAGCATCAGATGTACCGTGGCCAGCCGGAAGTGCCGCAGGTTGGCGCGCGCGCGCTCGTGCAGTCCGCGCAGGCGCTCGATGCTGTAGACCTCCGTGGCCACGTGGTTCAGCACCGCGGCCTGGTAGCCGCAGCCGGTGCCGATTTCCAGCACGCGGCCGAGACGGTCCTGCGGCTTGCCGACCAGTGCGGGCGCGCCCAGCAGGAGCTCGATCATGCGGGCCACCACGCTCGGCTTGGAGATGGTCTGGCCCAGCCCGATGGGCAGGCTCGTGTCTTCATACGCCTGGTTGACAAGCGCGCTGTCGACGAAGCGATGCCGCTCGACCGCGCTCAGCGCGCGCAGCACGCGCGCATCGGCAATGCCTTGGGCGGCGAGCTTCTGCACCATGCGCGCGCGCACGGCATCGGAGGCCATCGAGGGGGTGGCCGGCACCATCGGCTTGGCAGGCACGGCGGGCAGGCGCCCGCGCGTGGCGGCCGAGGCGGTGGGTGTCAGGCGAACCGGGAATCCAGGCCGTTGCGTGGCCATGCTCAATTACCGAGACGGGCAACCGTCTCGCGCCATTGGCCCAGGTTGGCATGGTCGGTCAAGTCGATCTGCAGCGGCGTCAGCGCAATGTGGCCGGCGGCGGTGGCATGGAAGTCGGTACCTTCGCCGCTGTCCTTGGCGCCTCCGGCACCTGCAATCCAGTACATCGTCTCGCCCCGCGGACTTTCCTGCGTGATGACTTTCTCCGCGGAATGGCGCCGGCCCAGCCGGCAAACCTGGATCGGCTTGAGCTCTTCGAGCGGCCGGTTCGGAACGTTCACATTGAGCAGGAAGGCACCGCCGTCCAGCATGCGCTCGCGCTCGATCTGCTGCACCAGGCGCCGAGCCACCTGCGCGGCCGCGTCGACATGCGCCCAGCCCTTCTCGATCTGCGAGAACGCGATGGCCGGGATGCCGAACAGATAGGCCTCCATGGCCGCACCCACGGTGCCGGAGTAGATGGTGTCGTCGCCCATGTTGGCGCCGTTGTTGATGCCGGAAACCACCAGGTCGGGCCGGTAGCCGAGCAGCCCCTTGAGCGCGATGTGGACGCAATCGGCCGGCGTGCCCGTCACATAGCGAAAACCGTTGTGCGCCTTGTGCACGTAGAGCGGCGCCGCCAGCGTCAGGGCATTCGACTTGGCGCTGTTGTTGTGCTCGGGCGCAACCACCTCGACGTCCGCGATGTCTTTCAATGCGTCGTGCAATGCGACGATGCCCGGCGCCTGAAAGCCATCGTCGTTGGAAATAAGTATCTTCATGGTGCTTTTCAGTGCCCGGATTGTAGGCGCCGCGTGCGTCGCAGCAGGGACAAGGGCGCCCTGCCGCGCCCCCTATCATCGCCTCGCATTCATTGCCCACACACGACTGATTCAAAGGAGACCCGAGCATGCACGCATGGCTTTGCGAAAACCCCACCGGCGTTGATGCGCTGACCTGGAAGGAACTGCCGACGCCGGCGCCGGGTCCGGGCCAGGTGCTGATCGAAATCAGGGCGGCGAGCCTCAACTTTCCCGATCTGCTGATCGTGCAGAACAAATACCAGATCAAGCCGCCCCTACCGTTTGTGCCCGGTTCGGAATACGCCGGCGTCGTCCAGGCGGTGGGCGAAGGCGTCACCCACCTGAAGGTCGGACAGAACGTGGCGTGCCTGTCGGGCACGGGCGGATTCGGGACCCACACGCTGGCACCGGCGGCGCTGTGCATGCCGCTGCCCGAAGGCTTCGGCCATGTCGACGCGGCGGCGTTCATCATGATCTATGCCACCTCGTGGCATGCGCTGATGGACCGCGCACAGCTCAAGGCCGGTGAAACCGTGCTCGTGCTCGGTGCAGCGGGCGGCGTGGGCACCGCCGCCATACAAATCGCAAAGGCAGCGGGCGCAAAAGTGATTGCAGCAGCCTCTACCGACGAGAAATGCGAACTCTGCCGCTCCATTGGCGCCGATGCCACGATCAACTACACGACGCATGCGCTTCCAGGCGGCTTTCGCGATGCCATCAAGGCCGCGACCGACGGCAAAGGCCCCGATGTCATTTACGACCCGGTGGGCGGCGATTTCGCTGAGCCTGCATTTCGCTCGATTGCGTGGCGCGGACGCTATTTGGTGGTCGGCTTTGCCTCCGGGCCGATTCCGTCGCTGCCATTGAACCTCACGCTGTTGAAAGGCGCTTCCCTGGTCGGCGTGTTCTGGGGCGATTTCGCCAAGCGCGAGCCCAAGGCCAATGCACAAATGATGGCCGAATTGGCGCACTGGTACGGACAGGGAAAGATCAAGCCCGTGATCGACAGCACGATGCAGATGTCACAATTGAAAGCTGCCTATGCCCACATGGGATCGCGCGGCGTCAAAGGAAAACTCGTGATGGTGAACTGAGCGCTGCGGGTTTGCCCGGGTTTCGCACCCAATAAAAAAGCCCGCAACCGCGGGCTTTTTTATTGGCCGGTGGCCTTTTCGGTCGCCTACTTGATCTCGAACTCGGAAAGCGACTTGCCCGCAGCCAGTGCTTCGGTCACCCAACGGGGCTTGCGGCCGCGGCCGCCAGACCAGGTTTCGCCGGTCGGACCACGGTATTTGGCTGCTGCCTTGACCGCAGGAACCCCTGCGCTGCGCTTGACCGAGCCGCCGCGTGCACTGAGTTTCAGGTCCGACGCGGTCAGGCCGTATTCAGCGATCTTCCGGCGCACATCTTCAATCACGCCCGCGCGCTCTTGGTTGCGAAGGTCTTCGGCCTGCTTGCGCAATTGCGCAATCTGCTCGTCGTACTTCTTGATCTGGGAATTGATATCGGCAAGGGTCGAAGCCATTGTTGGACTCCTGAAAATTGGAAACGGGGCGGATTTTAATTCAATTCCAATTTATTACAAGCGGGCCGCTGCGGGAAAATTGAAGGCCCTGCGTCAGGTTTGCGGCAGCGCACAATGCAGCGCGCACCCGGTTTGGACGCTTTTTATCAGACCAAGGGAAGAGGGCTGCGCCGGCCACGGGGGCCGGAAATGACAACGCCGAGGCTGGCTCGGCGCTGTGTTCCCGTGGACGCTATTGCGCAATAGCAGTCGGAAAAGGTATTTTGGGGTGGCTGATGGGACTCGAACCCACGACGACCAGAATCACAATCTGGGACTCTACCAGCTGAGCTACAGCCACCGCAGAGCCTTCAATTGTAGCGGCAAAAACCCCGGTTTTCGCCACAGGGGCATGCGAACTGGTCTGAAATTCTTCTCAACCGGTGGCAAGGGGCCCGGCCGGGGCCGTCTTCTTGATCTTGATCGAACCATCCGGCCTTTCGCAGGTGCCGATCAGCAGGCCGCTCGCGAGCGCGTGCTCCCGCAGCGCGTCGAACACCTCGTCCCGCCCTGGCGCGGCGGAAAACGCGGGCGTGTCGTCGAGCGCAAACAGTTGAAAGGCGTAGCGGTGAGCGCCGTGTCCCGGAGGCGGATCGGGAGGCAGCCAGGCGGCCTGAAGTCCGGAGTTGCGCCCCACGCGCAAACCGGCAGCGCCGGCGTTGTCCCGGCTCGGGATGGCCGCCTCGTCGAGCTTGCCTTCGTTCGGCTGCAGCCCGACGACGATTGCATGCACGAGCGGATTCGGCGTGGGTGAATCGGCATCCTCGACCACCAGCACCAGCGATTCCGTGCCCGCCGGAAGCCCGGCCCACTGCAGCGGCGGCGACAGTCCCTCGCCATCGGCCGTATAGCGCGACGGCAAGGGCGCGTGGTCCGCGAACGCAACGCTGCTCAAGGCGATCGACGCCATGCCCTGCCGCATGCCCAGCGCATTGAAGACGATCTTGTCCAGACCCGCGCGCATTCCCTGCAACGCGTGGCCGATGACTTCAGGCAGTTTTTCCAGCATGGTCCCGGTATAGCGCTGCGCCGCGAAGCACCCTGTAGGACGCAGCAGCAACCATGACATGGCCGTCTGCGCCAAAGTTCTCGGACATCGAGCTCGATGTGATCCAGCCGGCTTCGGCGATGGCGCTGCTCCGCTATCATGAGCGCCACTTGCTTCGACGGTTCGCGCTTTTCGCCGCGGCCGCCACTGTCCACTTCACCGCCAAAGGAATTTCTTCATGAGCATCGTCTGGACCATCCTGATCGGGTTCATCGTGGGTCTGGTGGCGCGGGCCGTCAAGCCGGGTGACGATTCCGCAGGCTTCATCGTGACCACGCTGATCGGCGTGGCAGGTTCCTTGATCGTGACCTATGTCGGCCAGGCACTCGGCTGGTACACCGCGGGCCAGGGTGCGGGCTTCATTGCCTCGGTGCTCGGCGCGATCGTGCTGCTGATCCTGTACGGCCTGATCAAGCGCAAGAGCTGATCCGGCCGGCAGTGCGGATCGATGCCGCGCAAGCCACGGGCGAGGCACCACGTCTACGTGGTCGAACTCGATGACCGCGTCTGGAACCACGGCCGGTTCAGGCGCGCCAATCCCGACTACCAGCTCGGCAAGCCCTTCGTCTACGTGGGAATGACCGGGCTCGACCCGGACATACGCTTCGACAAGCACAAGGCCGGCATCCAGGCCAACAGCTTCGTCCAGGCCTTCGGCCTCAGGCTGCTGCCCGCCCTCTACGAACGCTACAACCCGATGAGCTACGAGGATGCGCGCTCGATGGAGGTCGAGCTCGGCATTGCGCTGCGCCAGAGCGGCTACGGCGTCTGGCAGGCCTGAGGCAGCCGCTGCTTCAGGCGCTCAGGCGTAGGTGATCCAGTTCTCGTAGGCCGGCGCGTCCAGGTGCGGCAGCGTGTTGTACGTGACGAGCATGTGCCGCTTGGGCGTGAAGGCAAACTCCGTCACCGCAGTGTTCCGGATGCGCAGGTTCAGTTCGATCGTCGTTTCGGGGCTCGTACCCAGCACATGGCCGACCGCCGTGCTGATCGGTCCGCCGCTCGACACCACCAGCACCTTGGCGCCGTGGTGGCGGTCGCGCACGTGGTCGAGCGCCGTCGTCACACCCGCCAGGAAGTCGACATAGCTCGGCATGCCGACAGGCTGGGTCCGGCCCTGCATCCAGGCGCCGAGCCCATCGCGCAAGAGGCGGAAGTGGTGCCGGTACATCTCGGGCGAATCGGGCTTTTCGAGCTTGCCCTCGTAAATGGTGGCAATGACCGCTTCGCTGTCGTATTCGTTGAGCCCGGGCCACGGGAGCACATCGTCGCGCTTCAGCGCGAGCCCCTCGGCAATGCCTTCCCAGGTCTGGCGATGGCGCTTCAGGGTGCCGGTGATCACGGCATCGAAATGCATGCCGCGCTCTCGCCAGTACTCGCCGAGGCGCACGGACTGCCTGTGCCCGAGTTCGCTCAGGTTGTCATAGTCGGCGGCGCCGAAACTGGCCTGGCCGTGGCGCACGAGATAGAGGGTTCCCATGCATGGGATTCTGGCGACAAGCGCACCTTGCGCTTGTCCCACGTGCGACGAAATGCGCGGTCGCGCCCGGGCTGCTGACCCGGATGCGACACGGCGTGCATCACGCCGCGGTTCAGCGGGCCCAGGTCAGCGGGCCACAGGCAGCGTCTCCGCCGGCTTCGGCACGATGATCTCGGCCTTGAAGCGTTCCTTCAGCAGGTTGTAGTAGGCAACTTCTTCCGCCGCAGTCACCGACTGGCCGACCTGCGCGTTCTCCTGCTGGGTTTGCTCGGGCGCCGACGGCGCGCGCGGAACCACCTTGGTCACGCGAACCACCGCATAGCCTTGCGTGCCCAGGTCCACGCCCACCAGCGCGGGCAGCTTGGACGCGTCGGCGCGCAGCGCGGCATCGATGACGGCGATGGGCTGGGCCTGCACTTCGCGGCGCGACACCGTGACCGGCGCGCCAAAGGTGGCGCCGTCGGCCTTCGCGGTCCAGGCGGCGAGCTTGGCTTCGCCCTCGGCCTTGGCCATGACCGCGGCACGCTCGGTGACGAGCTGCGCACGGATCTTCTCCTTGACTTCGGCCAGGGGCATCGGATGCGCGGGCGTGTACTGCGTCACGCGGCCCGCCGCGAGCTGGTTGGAACCGACGTCGATGGCTTCGGTGTTCTGCTTGCGGTCCAGCGAATCGGCCGCGAACAGCGCGCTCAGGAAATTGCGGTTCGCCAGCACGCCGGTGGCACCCGGCGCCGGGGTGCGCGCGACGTTGCTTGCCGTCTGGATCGTGAGCTTCAGCTTTTCTGCCGCGGGCTTGAGGCTGTCGGGCTGCTGGTAGACCGCATCGGTGAAGGTTTCCGCGGCCTTCGCGAATTCCTGCGTCGCCTGCTGTGCGCGGACTTCGTTCTCGATGGTGGCGCGCACCTGCTCGAAAGGAGGCACCACGGCCGGCTTGATGTCAGCGAGGCGAATGATGTGATAGCCGAACTCGGTTTCGACCACGTCGCTGATGTCGCCCTTCTTGAGCGCGAACATCGCGTCTTCGAAAGGCTTGACCATCGCGCCGCGGGTCACGAAGTCGAGGTCGCCGCCCTTCTCCGCCGATCCGGGATCCTGCGAATTCTTGCGCGCGACGTCGGCGAAGGTGGCGGGCGCCTTTTTCACTTCGGCGAGCAGCTGCTCCGCCTTGGCCTTGGCCTTGGCGCGGTCGGCTGCCGATGCGCTGGCCGGCGCGGTGATCAGGATGTGGCTCGCGCGGCGCTCTTCCTTGGTGCCGAAGCGCGCCGTGTTCTGTTCGTAGTAGGTCTTGAGGTCGGCCTCGTTGACCGAGATGTTCTTTTTGGCCGCCTCCAGGTCGAGCACGAGGTATTCGATGCTGGCCTGCTCGGGCGCCTGGAACTGGGCCGCATGGTCCTTGTAGTAGGTCTCGATGTCGGCGTCGCTCACTGTCACCTTCGACGCGAAGCTCTCGGGGCTGAAGCGCGCGACCTGGATCTCGCGGCGGTCGTAGAAGGCGTTGATGGTTGCCGCAGCCAGCGCGGGCGGCGTGAACGCCGTGCCTGAGATGCCCAGCAGCATCTGCTGCGTGGCCAGCTCGGCGCGCATCGACGCCTCGTACTGCTCCGGCGTGCGGCCCGTGACGCGCTGGAAGCTCTCGCGGTCGAACTTGCCGTCCGGCGTGCGGAACGCGGCAAGACCCGCGTCCTGCGCAAAGATCCGCGACAGCCGCTCTTCGGAGATCGTGACGTTCGACTTGGCCGCCGCCGCGGCCAGCACGCGATCGCGCACCATGCGCTCCAGCGTGGCGTAGCGCATCACATCGGATTCGAGCAGCGTCGGATCGACGTTGGGCGATTGCTGGCGGATGCGGTCGGTCTCGAGGCGATGCTGTGCATCCCACTCGGGCCGGGTGATGGCCTGGCCATCGACCCGCGCGACCTTCTCTTCGCCGCCGGAGCCCTGATAGCGCTCCACGCCAAAGAGGACGAACGAGGGAATGATCAGCAAGAACAAGAAAATCATGACGATCTTGTTGTACTTGCGGAAGAAATCAAACATGCTTGAACACTCTTTTGCGACGGATGTCGGGACGGCAATAAAAAAGGCGAACCTGTGTTCGCCTTTGCATCGGGTGGTGGTGGGTGCTGAGGGGCTCGAACCCCCGACCTACGCCTTGTAAGGGCGCCGCTCTACCAGCTGAGCTAAGCACCCCACCGGGAATACTCTCCGTAGTCTACGTCTTAGTTCAGCGCGTCTTTCAACGCCTTGCCCGGACGGAACTTCGGAATCTTGGCGGCCTTGATTTTAATCGCGTCGCCGGTGCGTGGATTGCGACCGGTGCGAGCGGCCCTTTTACCGACTGCGAAAGTGCCGAAACCGACCAGCGACACCGAGCCGCCTTTTTTGAGCGTGGTACGAATGGCGCCGATGGTGGACTCCAGCGCGCGGGTGGCGGCTGCCTTGGAAATATCGGCGTTCTTTGCGATGTGCTCAATCAGTTCGGTCTTGTTCACAAGGGCCCCTTGTAGAAGAAATAAAGTTGGTCGGCTTTCGTCAGCTGCGAACTGGCCGCGAAATGACGCGGCTCGACAAGCCTGGCAGGACTGACGCCTCGGCAGCGCGCTGCCAGCGAGGATTACAACCACTGGTCTGCAGGGTGTCAATACGACACGAGGCCGTGCAGAACAGCGGAGCGCGCGATTTTAGGGGCGTTTCGTGAAGTCGAATTTCAAAGGGCCTCGGCAATGGCCTTGCCAAGGTCGCTGGTGCTCGCCTTGCCGCCGATGTCGGGCGTGCGCGGCGCTCCGCTTTGGGGCGCGAGCACCTTTTCGATGGTGGCGAGGATCGCGTCGTGCGCCTTCTTGTGGCCCAGGAACTCGAGCATCATCGCGCCGCACCAGATCTGTCCGATGGGGTTGGCAATGCCTTTGCCCGCGATGTCGGGCGCCGAGCCATGCACCGGCTCGAACAGCGAGGGCGTGGTGCGCTCGGGGTTGAGGTTGGCGCTGGGCGCAATGCCGATGGTGCCGGTGCACGCAGGGCCCAGGTCGGACAGGATGTCGCCGAACAGATTGCTGGCCACGACCACGTCGAAGAAGTCGGGCCGCTGCACAAAGTGGGCCGTGAGGATGTCGATGTGGAATTTGTCGAGCTTCACGCCCGGATAGTTCTTCGCCATTTCGGCCACGCGCTCGTCCCAGTACGGCATGGTGATGGAGATGCCGTTCGACTTGGTCGCGCTGGTCAGATGCTTCTTGGGGCGCGATTGCGCAAGCTCGAAGGCGAACTTGAGCACGCGGTCGACGCCCACGCGCGACATCACGGTTTCCTGCACCACGATCTCGCGCGGCGTGCCTTCGTACATGCGACCGCCGATGCTCGAGTATTCGCCTTCGGTGTTCTCGCGCACGATGTACATGTCAATCTCGCCGGGCTCGCGCGGCGTGCCGTCGCGACGCACCACGGGGGCTGTGATGCCGGGCATCAGGCGCGCGGGGCGCAGGTTGATGTACTGGTCGAACTCGCGGCGGAACAGGAGCAGCGAGCCCCAGAGCGATACGTGGTCGGCAATCTTCTCGGGCCAGCCGACCGCACCGAAGTAGATGGCGTCATGTCCGCCGATCTGGTCCTTCCAGTTGTCGGGCAGCATCTTGCCGTGCTTCTCGCAGTAGTCCCAGCTCGAAAAGTCGAAGTGGTCGAACTTCAGGTCGATGCCGAACTTGCGCGCCGCGGCATCGACCACGCGCAGGCCTTCTGGCATGGTTTCCTTGCCAATGCCGTCGCCGGCGATGACTGCGATTCTGTGGGTGGTCATGGTCTGGTTCCTTCTTGCTGGAGAGGGGAAGTGAAAAACTGGAGCGCCTCGGCGAGCAGCTCGCCCGGAGCTTCCTCCGGTACGTAGTGGCCGCACGGCAAGGCGCGGCCCGAAACCTGGGCTGCGCATTCGCGCCAGAGCGAGAGCACGTCGAAACAGCGGCCCACCGCGCCGTGCTCGCCCCAGAGCACGCGCAGCGGCTGCGCAAGCTTGCGGCCGGCGGCGATGTCGGCCCGGTCGTGCACGAGATCGATGGTGGCGGACGCGCGGTAGTCGCCGCAGATGGATTCGGCCGTGCCCGGAATGGCCGCGCAGCGCTCGTATTCGGCCAGCACCTCGGGCGCGAAGGGCGCGAGCCCCGCGTGGCGGCCGCCCATCACGCTGCGCACGTAGTGCACCGGATCGGAGGCGATCAGCGCCTCGGGCAGCGGCGGCGGCTGGATCAGGAAGAACCAGTGCCAGTAGGCGCGCGCAAAGGCCTCGGTGGTGTTCTCGTACATCGAGAGCGTGGGCGCGATGTCCAGCAGCAGCATGCGGTCGACGGCCGCCGCATGGTCGGCGGCCAGCCGGTGCGCGACGCGCGCGCCGCGGTCGTGCGCCAGCACGCCGAAGCGCTCGAAGCCGTGATGGCGCATGGCGGCGAGTGCATCGAGCGCCATTTCGCGCTTGCTGTAGACCATGTGATCCGCATCGTCCGCGGGGCGGCCGGAGTCGCCATAGCCGCGCAGGTCCACCGCCACCACCGTGAACTGCTGGGCGAGCGCCGGCACCACGCGATGCCAGATCAGATGCGTCTGCGGATGTCCGTGCAAGAGCAGCAGGGGCGCGCCGCGCCCGCCGATGCGGCCATGCACGCGCACGCCGTTGCGCTCGATGTCGAATTCGGGATAGTCGAAGAAGGAAGCAGTCACGCGGCGATTGTGCGTTGCGCTCCATCGATCATCAAGCAACAATCAGCCAATTCATACTTTCCGATTTGGCATGAATCCACTGTCGATGGACCGCGGCGATCTTGAACTGGTGCTGGCCATTCGCGACCAGGGAAGCCTGGCGGGCGCCTCCGCCACGCTGGGCGTGGTGCCCTCGGTCGTGACCAAGCGGCTCGGTGCGCTCGAGGCACGGCTGGGCCAGCGGCTGTTCGAGCGCACCACGCGCCGGCTCAGCGTGACGGCCGAGGGCGAAGCGGTCTGCCTGCATGCCAGGGCGCTGCTCGAAGGCTTTGCCGCGCTCGAAAGCGAACTCGGCGAGCGGCAGAACGAACTGGTCGGCACCATCCGGCTGGCTGCGACCTTCGGCTTCGGCCGGCGCTGGCTCGGCCCTGCCCTGGCCAGCTTTCAGGCGCGCCATCCCGGGCTGCAGATCGAGTTGCTGCTGACCGAGCGGCTCCCCGACCTCGGCGCCGAAGGCTATGACGGCGCGCTCTGGCTCTGGGCCGTGCAGCAACGCCGGGCGGCCGACTGGGTCACGCGCCGCATTGCGCGCAACCAGCGCGTGCTCGCCGCATCTCCTTCATATATGGAACGGCGCGGCCTGCCGGCCACGGTCGATGCGCTGGCGGCGCACGACTGCCTGGTGGCCCGCGAGAACGGCGAGGTCAACCAGCACCAGTTCGCCCTGTGGACCCTGCGCCACGCGCGCGACGGCAGCACGGCGCGCGTGCGCGTCCAGGGACCGCTCGCGAGCAATTCGGGCGAGATGGTGCGCGACTGGTGCCTGGCCGGCCACGGCATCATGCTGCGCAGCCTGTGGGACATCGCACCGCAACTGGCTTCCGGCGAACTGGTGCGCGTGCTGCCCCACTACGCCATGCCCGATGCCGACATCCACTGGATTGCGCCCTGGCGCCCCAAGACGCCGCGCCGCGTGCGGCTGCTGCTCGATCACCTGGCCGAACAGTTCCGCGGCGAGCCCTGGAAGCCAGGCAAGGCCGGTTCGCCGCGCTGAAAGAAAACGCGCCCAGTCAGCGCTCGCTGCGCACCACCAGGCTCACGCCTGCCGCGGTCAGCCCGATGCCCAGCAAGGTCACCAGGGTGATCGGCTCGCGGAACAGCAGCCAGGCCATCACCGCTGTGCATGGCGGCACGAGGTAGAGCAAGCTGGTGACGGCGGTGGCCGTGCCGCGCTGGATCAGCATGTAGAGCAGCGAGCTGCCGCCGAGCGACAGCACCAGGACCGACCAGGCCATGGCACCGGTCGAGTACGCATTCCATTCGATGCCCTGCGATTCCATCGCCGCAAAGGGCAGGCTCACGATCAATGCGGCCGCCATCTGCACGGCGCTCGCGCTGCGAACGTCACACGGCGCGACGAAGCGCTTCTGGTACAGCGTGCCCGCCGTGATCGAAAGGAGCGCCATGACGGCAAGCCCCATCGTCAACGCGCTGACCTCGCTGCCCTGGCCGAACTTGCGCGACACCACGAGCACCAGGCCCGCAAAGCCGAGCACCAGTCCGGCCCATTGGCGCTGCGAAATGCGCCCGCCATTGAACGACAGCCAGACAGCGGTCAGCACCGGCTGGATGCCGACCAGCAGTGCCACCAGCCCCGCACCCATGCCCGCATGCACAGCCGCCCAGACGCCGCCCAGGTAGCCCGCCTGCATCAGGACGCCGGTGACCGCCAGGTGCCCCCACTGCGCGCGCTCCTTCGGCCAGGCAACCCGCGCGAGCGCGACCCAGATACCGAAGCACACGAGAGAGAGCGCAAAGCGCACAGCCAGGAACTTGAGCGGCGGCGCGTAGGGCATGCCATAGCGCGCGACGATGAAACCCGTGCTCCAGATGAGCACGAAGACCGCCGGCATGGCCCGCAGCCAGCCCGAGCCGCGTGCCGTGGCCACCATCGTCATTTGCTGTGGGCCCGGATCTCGGGAATGGCCTTCTGCAGGTAATAGACCATCGACCACACGGTGAGCACCGCCGAGATCCAGATCAGCCACTGGCCCCAGAGGCCCGTGTCGATGACTTTGAACAGACGCCCGTCATAGAGCAGGAAGGGAATCGCGATCATCTGCACGGTCGTCTTGACCTTGCCGATCATGTGGACCGCCACGCTCTTGCCGGCGCCGATTCGCGCCATCCATTCGCGCAGCGCCGAGATGGCGATCTCACGGCCGATGATGATCAGCGCCACGAACACATCGGCGCGCTGCAGGTGCACCAGCACCAGCAGCGCGGCGCACACGAGGAACTTGTCGGCCACCGGATCGAGGAAGGCGCCGAAGGCCGAGGTCTGGTTCAGCTTGCGCGCCAGGTAGCCGTCGAGCCAGTCTGTGGCCGCGAAGACGATGAACATGACCGTGGCAATCAGGTTGCGCATCGGCTCTGCCATCGGCAGGTAGAACACACCAACGATCAATGGAATCGCGACGATGCGCGTCCAGGTCATGATGGTCGGGAGGGTCCAGAACATGCGGGCGATTGTGTCATGTGCGAGAGGCGGAAGCGAAAGCCGGGGCAATCGGCCTCAATGCAGCGCGCGATAGATTTCCTCGGCCAGGTCGGTGGCAATGCCTTCGACCGATGCGATGTCCTCGACGCTGGCGGCTGCCACGCCGCGGATTCCGCCAAAGCGTTGCAGCAGGCGCGCGCGGCGCTTCGGTCCGATGCCCGGAATGTCCTCGAGTTGGCTGCCGCCCACGCGGACCTTCGCGCGCTTGGCGCGCATGCCGGTGATGGCGAAGCGGTGCGCCTCGTCGCGGATCTGCGCCACCAGCATCAGCGCCGCGGAGTCCTTGCCCAGGTAGACCTTCTCGCGGCCATCGGCAAACACCAGTTCCTCGAGCCCGACCTTGCGCCCCTCGCCTTTTTCGACACCCACGATGAGCGACAGCGCCAGGCCCAGTTCGCTGAACACCTCGCGCGCCATCGACACCTGGCCCTTGCCGCCGTCGACCAGCACCAGGTCGGGCATGCGTGCGGCTTTCGTCTTGGCGGGCGCATCGCTGCCCGCGCCGCCGGCATCGCCCATGGGCGGCGCGTCGGTCTCGGCCGCCATGGCCTCGGCCAGCTTGCCGTAGCGGCGGTGCAGCACCTGGCGCATCGCGGCGTAGTCGTCGCCGGGCGTGATGCCCTCGATGTTGTAGCGGCGGTATTCGCGGTTCTGCATCGTGTGGTGCTCGAACACCACGCACGAAGCCTGCGTGGCCTCGCCCGCGGTGTGCGAGATGTCGAAGCATTCGATACGGAAGTTGTCGAGGTCGTCCGGCGCGAGCTCGAGCGCATCGGCCAGCGCGCGGGTGCGCGCCTGCTGCGAACCTTCTTCCGCCAGCAGCCGAGCCAATTGCAGGCCGGCGTTGGTCTCGGCCATTTCGAGCCAATGCCGGCGCTGCTCGCGCGGCTGGAACACGGCCGTCACGCGCGCGCCGGCCTGCTGCGAGATGGCCTCGATCAGCTCGCGGCTCACCAGGTGGCTCAGCACCAGCGTGGCGGGCACGGGCACGTCGATGTAGTGCTGGGCAATGAAGGCCTCGAGCACCTGCACCTCGATCGGATCGGCCGCGGCGGGCACTGCGCCCTCTTCCGCATCGAACTCGCCATGGTGGATTTGCACGGCGTCCTCCACATGCACCGGAAAATAGGCGCGGTCGCCCAGGTGCCGGCCGCCGCGCACCATCGCCAGGTTGACGCAGGCCTTGCCGCCCTGCACCTTGACGGCAAGGATATCGACGTCCTTGTCGGAAGCGATCTCGATCGACTGCTGGTGCAGCACGCGCGAGATCGCCGACATCTGGTTGCGCAGCTCGGCCGCCTGTTCGAACTCGAGCTTCTCGGCGTGCTCGGTCATGCGCGCCTCGAGCTTCGAGAGCACGAGCTGGGTGTCGCCCATCAAAAAGGCTTCGGCGCTGGCCACATCCTGCGCATAGGCCTCGGACGAGATGTAGCCCACGCAGGGGCCGGTGCAGCGCTTGATCTGGTACAGCAGGCAGGGCCGCGTGCGGTTGGCGTACACCGTGTCTTCGCAGGTGCGCAGCTTGAAGACCTTCTGCAGCAGCTGGATCGACTCTTTCACCGCCCAGGCGCTCGGGTAGGGCCCGAAGTAGCGGTGCTTCTTGTCGACCGCGCCGCGGTAGTAGGCCAGGCGCGGAAACTCGTGCGAGGCGATCTTCAGGTAGGGGTAGCTCTTGTCGTCGCGGAACAGGATGTTGTAGCGCGGCTTGAGCGTCTTGATGAGATTGTTCTCGAGCAGCAGCGCCTCGGCCTCGGAGCGCACCACGGTGGTCTCCATGCGCGCGATCTTGCTGATCATGTGGCCGATGCGCGTGCCGCCATGGCTCTTCTGGAAATAGTTGGCAACCCGCTTCTTGAGGTTGCGCGCCTTGCCCACGTAGAGCACCGCGCCGGCCGCGTCGAAATAGCGGTAGACGCCCGGCAGCTGCGGCAGGGCCGCGACTTCGCTGAGCAATTGATCGGAATGCACGTCTGACATGGCGGCTATTGTGGCGCGCACGCCAGGCCCGCATGGCCAGCCTGCGAGGAAACCCCGATCGGCCTGGAATGAATTGTGCTGATGATGGCGGGCGCGAGGAGCGCCTGTGTCATTTCATCAAGACTACTCGGGGAAACTCTCCATGAAGAAAAACATCCGGACGGGCGCCTGGCTGGCACTGTCTCCGATCGCACTGGCATTGACCGTGGCCGGCTGCGGGGGCGGCGGCAGCGGCGCACAGGACAACGCCGCCCTGGTCGCGACGATCGCCGCCATCAACGCGGCCAATGCCAACCGGCCCGTCCCGCCGCCGCCCGAAGCCGACAAGGGCTGCCTGATCGGCGACGGCGGCACGCCGGTCGTGGTGGGTTCCGGCGACCCGGGCGACCCGGCAGCACCCGAGCCCGCCTCGGGCTACGTCGTCGGCCACAAGCTGGTCTACGCGAAGAACTACATGGTGGTGGCCAACCATCCGCTCGCCACGCGCGCGGGCTGCGACATCCTCAAGGCCGGCGGCAGCGCGGTCGACGCGGCGGTGGCGGTGCAGGCCGTGCTGGGCCTGGTCGAGCCGCAATCCAGCGGCCTGGGCGGCGGCGCGTTCATGCTTCACTACGATGCGGCGACCAGGAAGCTGCAGGCCTACGACGGGCGCGAAATGGCGCCGGCTGCGGCAACCGAGAACTACTTGCGCTGGATCGACGACGTGGCGGACCAGAACCCGCCCAAGCCCAGCGCCCGTGCGAGCGGCCGTTCCATCGGCACACCCGGCGCGGTGCGCATGCTCGACATCGCCTACAGGGACCACGGCAAGCTGCCCTGGAAGGACCTCTTCAGCTACGGCATCACGCTCGCCGCCGATGGCTTTCCGATCGGCGGACGCATGGCCGCCGCCATCTCCGGCTCGGCCGCCAGCCTCAAGCGCGACGCCGAGGCCACGGCCTACTTCTTCAACGACGACGGCACGCCGAAGGCGCTGGGCACCAGGCTCAGGAACCCGGCCTACGCGAGGACCCTCGGCACCATCGCCACGCAGGGCGCAGACGCGTTCTACACCGGCGCCATTGCACAAGGCATCGTCGACAAGATCGGCATCACGGCGGCCGTCGACGGTTCGGCCATCACGCCCGGCAAGACGACCATGGCCGACATGGCCGGCTACGTGGCCAAGCGCCGCGAACCGGTCTGCGGCACCTACCGCGACTACTACGTGTGCAGCATGTCGCCGCCGTCGTCCGGCGGCATTGCGGTGGTGCAGTCGCTGGGCATCCTCGAGACCTTCAACCTGGGCCTGTACAAGCCCACCGCCATCGACCTCGAAGGCGGCAAGCCCACCGTGATGGGTGTGCACCTGGTGAGCGAGGCCGAGCGCTTGGCCTATGCCGACCGCGACAAGTACGTGGCCGACACCGACTTCGTGCCGCTGCCCGGCGGCTCGGTCGACACCATGATCAACAAGCCCTACCTGCAGAAGCGGGCCAGCCTGATCAGCCTGTCGGCGAGCATGGGGACGGCGCTGCCGGGCGATCTCGGGAGCGTGCCCCTGGGCATCGACAAGACCGAGGAGCACGGCACGACGCACTTCACCATCGTCGACAAGCAGGGCAACGTCGTCACGATGACCACCACCGTCGAGAGCACGCTCGGTTCGTTCCACATGACCCAGGGCTTCATGCTGAACAACCAGCTGACGGACTTCGCCTCCAACCCCGACGACACCAGCGTCACCCCGAGCGTGAAGGTGGCCAACCGCGTCGCTCCCGGCAAGCGCCCGCGCAGCACGATGGCGCCCACGATGGTGTTCAGGAAGAACAGCGACGGCAGCATGGGGGAGTTCGTGATGGGAACCGGATCGCCGGGCGGTGGCACGATCATCCAGTACGTGGTGAAGACGCTGGTCGGCGCGCTCGACTGGGGCCTCGATGCGCAGCAGGCCACCTCGCTGGTGGACTTCGGCGCCTCCAACAGCAAGACCACCAACGTGGGCGGCGAGCATCCGGCCATCGACACTTCGGACTCGGGCAACAACGACCCGCTGATCACGGGGCTGCGCGCGCTCGGCCACACGGTGGGCTTCGGGGCGCAGTCCAGCGGCATCAGCACCATCATCCGCACGAACGTGGGCGGCAAACCGGTGCTCACAGGCGGCGCCGATCCGCGGCGCGAAGGCATCGTGCTGGGAGACACCTTCACACCCTGACCGAAGACGCCCGCCCTCTCCGCGAGAGGGCGGCGCCTATCTGGCGAGCTCGCTCACCAGCCGGTACAGGAACTCACGGCCGTCGTAGAGCCGCTGGATCTCGATGCGCTCGTCCAGCCCGTGGGCGCGCGCATCCGCCGGGTCGAGGAACATGCCCGTCACGCCGTACATCGGAATGCCGGCGTTGCGCATGAAGCGGCTGTCGGTGGCGCCGGTGCTCATCGCGGGAACCACCGGCACGCCCGGCCACATGACCTGCGTCACCGATTCGACGGTCTTCACCAGGTCGCCGTTCAGCGGCGAGGCCGGGCTGCGCAAGGGCTTGCCGAGGTTGCGCACCACGATCTTGTCATTGCCGACGGCCTGGGTCAGCAGGCGCTCGACTTCGTCCGGGTCGTCATGCGGCAGGATGCGACAGTTGACCGTGGCCTTGGCCGACTGCGGCAGCGCGTTCTCTGCGTGGCCCGCCTGCACCATGGTCGCCACGCAGGTGGTGCGCAGCTGCGCGTTGTAGGCCGGATTGGCCGAGAGCCGCTCGATCACCGCGGGCTCGGGGTTGCCGCCGCCGACGGCGCGCATGTCGTCGGCCAGCTGCCCTGTGGCAAACGGCGCGCTGCGTGCGAAATAGGTCTTGGTGACCTCGCCCAGCTTGACCGGGAACGCATAGCTGCCCAGGCGCTCCAGCCCCGCGGACAGCGCGTAGATCGGGTTGTTCCTGGTCGGCACCGAGCTGTGGCCGCCGACGTCGCGCGCCTCGAGCATGTAGGTGGTGTACATCTTCTCGGCCACCTGCATGCGGTGCAGGTTGGGCTTGCCGCCACGCAGCTCGCCGCCGCCGCCTTCGTTGATGCCGAACTCCGCCTGCAGCAGTTCGGGCTTGTTGTTGATGAGCCAGAAGGCGCCGTTGCTGAGCGCATCGCCGCGCTCTTCGTCGGCCGTCAGCGCCAGGATGATGTCGCGGCTGGGCTTGAAGCCTTCCTGCTTGAGCTGTCCCAGTACCGACACCAGCGCCGAGGCCATGGCCTTGTCGTCGATGGACCCGCGCGCCGTGAAGTAGCCGCCGGTTTCCTGCAGCTTGAACGGATCGGTCTTCCAGTCCTCGCGCCGGGCCTCGACCACGTCGATGTGGGCCAGCAGCAGCAGCGGCTTCTTGCTGCCGTTGCCCTTGAAGCGCAGCACCAGGTTGCCCTTCTTGGGGAAGGGCTCGAAGATCTGGATGTCGCCAGGCGCAAAGCCCGATTCGACCAGGCGCTTTTCCATGGCGCGCGCCGCGAGCGTGTTATCGCCCACCGAATGGCTGGTATTGATCTCGATCAGCTCCTTGTAGATGTCGTGGAAGCGCTGCTGCTGCGGTGTCAGCGACGGCGTCGTCTGCGCCGAGGCGCCGGCCAGGCCGCCCAGGGCCAGGGAAAGCGCGAGCACTGTTTTCGCCACACCGGGTGGACCAAAGAAACCAAGGGAAAGAGGCGAACGGCGGCGGATCGGCAAGCGCATGGTTTCTCTCTCCGGATGTTGGGTGCCGGCCAGCATACCAAGCATGCGGCGGGTCTTGCCGAGGCCGAAGACAGGCACACTGGCGCCCATGCAATGGGACATTTTCTGCAGGGTCATCGACAACCACGGCGACCTCGGCGTGTGCTGGCGGCTGGCCGGCCAACTGGCGGCGCTCGGCGAGCGCGTGCGCCTATGGATCGACGACGCCACGGCGCTGCACTGGATGGCCCCCACGGGCTGCGAAGGCGTGAGCGTGGTCGACTGGCTCGAGCCCGCCGCCATCCGGCAAGCCGTGGCAGCCCCGCCGCCCGATGTGCTGATCGAGGCCTTCGGCTGCGAGCCCGCGCCCGAACTGATCGCGCGTTTTGCCGAGCCGCAGGCCCCGACCGGGCCAGGCCGGACGTGGATCAATCTCGAATACCTGTCGGCCGAGCCGTATGTCGAACGCCTGCATGGCCTGCCCTCGCCCGTGTTCAAGGGCCCCGGCACGGGATTGACGAAGCGCTTTTTCTATCCGGGCTTCACGCCCGCCACGGGGGGGCTGCTGCGCGAGCCCGGCCTGCTGGAGCGAAGGGCACGCTTCGACCGCGCGCAGTGGCTGGCGGCGCAGCAAATCCCCTGGCGCGATGGCGAACGCCTGGTGTCGCTCTTCTGCTACGAGCCCCCGGCGCTGGCGACCCTGCTCGAGCAGCTGGCAGCAGGTTCGCAGGCCACGCGGCTGCTGGTCACCTCGGGCCGCGCCGCGCATGCGGTCAGGGCGTTCTTTGCCGACAGGAAACAGCCGGACCAGGGGCTCTCGGGACTCGGTGCGCTATCAATTTCATACCTGCCCTATTTCACGCAGACCGATTTCGACCACCTCCTCTGGGCCTGCGACCTGAATTTCGTGCGCGGCGAGGATTCGCTCGTGCGGGGCCTGTGGGCCGGCGCCCCGCTGGTCTGGCAGATCTACCCGCAGGATGACGACGCGCACCACGTCAAGCTCGGCGCATGGCTCGACTGGCTGGGCGCACCGCCGTCGCTGCGGCAGTTCCACCATGCCTGGAACGGGTTCGACAGCAACCCGCTGCCCCCTCTCGAAACGCACGGCCCATGGCGTGAAACCGTGCTGGCCGCCCGCGAAAGGCTGTCCGCACAAGAGGACTTGGTCACTCAATTGCGGCATCTGGTCGCTGGAAAAAGCTAAAATAGCGGGCTTTGCGGATTTCGGCCCGGATTTACACAGATCCGAGATGCTCTCCGCCAAACCTGCCGCGGGACATGTACCGTGGGGCCAATGAGGCCGGCAAGACACGCCGGCAAGACCTTGCAAACCAGATTGCAAACGTCGCCCGATGGCTCCGCGCACCGAGCGGCCAACATCCAGAGAACCTGACATGAAAATCGCTCAAGAAATCCGCGCCGGCAACGTCATCATGCACGGCAAGGACCCGATGGTCGTCCTCAAGACCGAATACAGCCGCGGCGGCCGCAACTCCGCCACCGTGCGCATGAAGCTCAAGAGCCTGATCGCCAACTTCAACACCGAAGTGGTCTTCAAGGCCGACGACAAGATCGACCAGATCGTGCTCGACAAGAAGGAGTGCACCTACTCCTACTTCGCCGACCCGATGTACGTCTGCATGGACACCGAGTACAACCAGTACGAAGTCGAAGCCGAGAACATGGGCGACGCCCTCAACTACCTCGAAGACGGCATGCCGGTCGAAGTGGTGTTCTACGACGGCAAGGCCATCTCGGTCGAACTGCCGACCAGCGTCGAGCGCGAAATCACCTGGACCGAGCCGGCCGTCAAGGGCGACACCTCGGGCAAGGTGCTCAAGCCCGCCAAGATCGCCACCGGTTTCGAAGTGCCGGTGCCGCTGTTCGTTTCGCAAGGCGACAAGATCGAAATCGACACCCGCACCGGCGAATACCGCAAGCGCGTCTAAGCCCCTGCACCCTGCTGGCTGGCCAGCATCAGGACGACAAAGGCTCCGCAAGGAGCCTTTTTCCGTTGATGGGTTTACCCTTTTGCCCATGAACACATCCGCGAGCGTCCGCACCGAGATCGATGGGCCGGTCAGCACCATCGTCATGAGCCGCCCGAAGCAGCGCAACGCCGTCGACCGGCCCATGGCCGAGGCGCTGCGCGCTGCCTTCGAAAGCTTCGAAGCCAATGAAAGCCAGCGCGTTGCCGTGCTGTGGGGCGAGCACGGCAGCTTCTGCGCCGGCGCCGACCTGGGCGCGGTCGGCGATCCCGCGCGCCGCAATGAACTCGACCCCGAAGGCGGCGGTTCAGGCCCGATGGGCCCGACCCGCATGGCGCTCGCCAAACCCCTGGTCGCAGCCATCAGCGGCCATGCGGTGGCTGGCGGCCTGGAGCTCGCGCTGCTGGCCGACCTGCGCGTGGCCGAGGAAGATGCCGTGCTCGGCGTGCTCTGCCGTCGCTGGGGCGTGCCGTTGATCGACGGCGGCACGGTGCGGCTGCCGCGCATCATCGGCATGGGCCGCGCGCTCGACCTGATCCTGACCGGGCGGCCCGTGAGCGCCACGGAAGCGCAGGCCATGGGCCTGGTCGACCGCGTGGTGCCGCCAGGCGGCGCCCGGCACGCGGCCGAAGCGCTCGCGCGCGAGATCGCGTCGTTCCCCCAGCAGTGCATGCTGGCGGACCGGTATTCCGCCTATGCCCAGTGGAACCTGCCGCTGGCCGATGCGCTGCGGCAGGAAGGCCGGCTCGGCGTGCCGATCGTCGCGGCCGAGGGCGCAGCCGGCTCCGAGCGTTTCGTTCGCGGCGAGGGGCGGCACGGCGCCTTCTGAGCCGCGGGGCACCGCCTCCCCGACGCTGCACAATGCTGCAAGTCTTCCTGTCCGATTTCTCCATGAACAACACGCACGACCTTCACGACAAGCGCCTCGCGGACGCCTGGGCCACCCTCAAGGCGCACGCCGAAAAAGGCCTCCCGCTCGATCCCGATCCTTCGCGCCTCGCCTTTGCCGATCCGGAATTCCTGCTGCGCCGCGAAACCCGCGGCATCCGCATGCAGCTCGAGCTCATGAAACCCGACCTGGAGCAGCGCGCCCATGGCATCGAGAACACCGTGGTGGTGTTCGGCAGCGCGCGCTTTCGCAGCGAAGAAGAAGCAGCCGCGCTGGTCGCGCAGGCCGAAACCGCCGGAGATGCCGTGGCGGCCGACCGCTGGCGCCGCCTGGCGCGCAGCTCGCACTACTACGAGAAGGCGCGCGCCTTCGGCAAGCTGGTGGCCGAGTACAGCAACGGCAAGGAACCCGAGGACAAGCTTTTCGTCTGCACCGGCGGTGGCCCCGGCATCATGCAGGCGGCCAACCGCGGCGCACATGAAGGCGGCGGCCTCTCGGTCGGCCTGGCCATCGCGCTGCCGATGGAAGAAGAAGCCAACCCCTACGTCACGCCGGCGCTGAGCTTCAAGTTTCACTACTTCGCGATCCGCAAGATGCACTTCATGATGCGTGCGAAGGCGCTGGTGGCGTTTCCGGGGGGCTTCGGCACGCTGGACGAGCTGTTCGAGGTGATCACGCTGGTGCAGACCCGCAAGTCGAAGCCGGTGCCGATCGTGCTGTTCGGCTCGGCCTACTGGAAGAAGCTCGTCGACTTCGACTTCCTGGTCGAGGAAGGCGTGATCTCCCCGGCCGACGTGAAGCTCTTCGAATACGTCGACGCGCCCGAAGATGCGTGGGATGCGATCAAGCGCTTCTACAAGCTTTAGCCTGCCCCGAGCAGTCCCTGTTCGAAGAACCGGATGAGCGCGCGGGCGCGGCGGCGGCGATCGGCGGCCGGATCGCCAGCAGAGCCCATGGCCACCGCATCGTCGGCAACGCCGTGCAGCGCGTTGAAAAGAATTACCGCCGTCAGCGTCGCGTCGTCCACCTTCCAGGCCCCGGCGGCATCGCCCTGCTTCAGCAGATCGACGAGCTGCGTGATGACGGCGTTGTCGTTGCGCATGCGCCGGTCCTCGGGCCGGTACTCGTGAAAGACCACGTCGTGCAGGGCCACGTTGTCCAGATAGGTTTCAAGTCCCGCCTCCACCCAAGCCCTGAGTCGTGCATGGTGGTTGCCGGGGCGATGTCGGTCCATGGCTTCCTGCAGCCGCGCGCGGAAGCTGTCGACGAAGCGCTGCTGCAATGCGCCCAGCAACGCCTCCTTCGAGGCGAAATACAGGTAGAACGTGCCCTTGGCGACCTGTGCGCCGGCCGCGATGTCATCGATGCTGGTGGTGGCGATGCCCTTGGCGATGAACAGCCGCTCGGCGGCATCCATCAGCGCGGCAGCGCGGGTTTCGGGCGCCTTGGTGCGGCGGCGCGGCGGCGGCGGCTCGGGCTCGCCCGCGGGAGTCGGAGCATTGATCGTGCCGCTTCGCGCCATGCAAAGATCCTTCAGGGAACAACGGCGGCCGCATGCGCCGTGCCGATCGCCGCATGCACCGCGAGCGCGTCAAGCCGCAGCCCTCGCGGCGCCATCACCTCTTCGCCGAGCCACGCCAGCGCATCATCGGTGTTCGCGAAAATGCGGGCCGGCACGCCAAGGAGCTTCTCGATATTCATGCTGCGCATTTTCTCGTACTGGTCGGCCGGTACCACGCTCGCCATGCCGAGCATCCCGCGGCGGATGTCCTTGCCCCGCTCCTGCAACCATCGCTTCGCGTTCCGGGCGCCGCCTTCAGGGTGGACCAGCGAATCGGCGTCGGCAAACACGCGCAGGATCGCAAAGGGTTCGCCGCGGTCGAGCCAGCGGCTCCAGTCCTGCGCGAACGCATCCAGGCTCTGCACTGTCTGCAAGCCGGCCGAGACGCTGACGACCAGCGGCCATTGAGCGAGTTCGTGCCGGATCATCGAAAGCTCCTCTTCAAGAGTCGAACGAAGCCGCGCATTGAAGAACGACGGCACGAGCGCGGCGGGCATGGCGGTGCGTGCCTTCAGGCGCGGGCAGGCAAGGCGGCGGCACGCGGCCTGACGCTCGCCAGCAGCCCCGCCGCCAGCAGGCCCGCCAACCCCGCGCAGAGCATGGCCGCATGGAAACCGCCGGTCAGCGCGCCCGCCAGCAGGCCGTGCGCCATGCCCGGATCGAGCGAGGCCAGCGCGCCAAGCTCATGCCGCGACACCGCGGCCACGGCAGCCTGGCGTGCATCCGGAACCCCGGCACGCGCAAGCGCTTCGGCGAGCAGCGCAATGGCGCGTGTGCTCATCAAGGTGCCGAGCAGTGCAATGCCGATCAGCATGCCCGCCTGGCGCAGCGCGTTCGTCGTGGCTGAAGCCATGCCCGAGCGCTGGGCGGGCACGGATGCCATCGCCGCAGCGCTCGTGGCCGGCACCGCCAGGCCCGAACCAGCGCCCAGGAACAGGAACAGGAATGCGAGCAGCGCATAGGGCGTGTCGGCCGAGAACAGCGTCAGCAACAGCATCGAGGCGCCGACGAGCCCGTAGCCCGCGATCATCAGCGTGTGCACCTGGTAGCGCCGCGCCAGGCGGCCGAACTGCGATGCCACGATGCCCGTCGCAATGAACTGCGGCATCAGCCGCCAGCCCGTGTCGCTGGCCGACCAGCCCTGCACCTGCTGCAGGAACAGCGAGAAGAAGAACAGGCTCGCATACACCGAGAAGCCGAGTACGAACGAGGCGAAGCTGGTCACCGAGAAGCGGGCGTCGCGGAACAGCGCGAGCGGCAGCAGCGGCCGTTCCACCCTGGCCTCCACCGCAAGGAACAGCGCGAGGCCGATGGCCGCGACCGCCAGCGCCGCTGTGGCCTCTGCGGAGCCCCAGCCACGTTCCCCGGCCGAGATCAGCCCGTAGGTCAGCGCGCCCAGCCAGACCACGCTGAGCACCTGGCCGGCCGGATCGAGCGCCGCGTGCTCGGGATGCGAACTCTCGCGAAGGCCCCAGGCGCCCAGCGCCACCGCCAGCAGGCCGATGGGCAGGTTGATCAGAAAGATGCTCTGCCAGCCCGCATGGTCCACCAGCACCCCGCCCACGAGCGGCCCGAGGATCAGCGACAGCGCCGTGAACGACGACCAGCCGCCGATCACCCGCGTCCGGCTGGCCGGCTCCGGAAACGCGTGCGCCAGCAGCGAGAGCGCGCCAGGGATCATCAATGCACCGGCCACGCCCTGCACCGCCCGCCCCGCAAGCAAGGTGGCCAGGCTGCCGGCCATCGCGCACATGGCCGATCCCGCGGTGAACACGACCACCCCGGCCAGCCAGGCGCGCTTGCGGCCATAGCGGTCGCCGAGCGGTCCGGCCGACAGCATGAAGGCCGAAAGGCACAGCGCGTAGATGTCGACCACCCACTGCAGCCCCGCAAGGTCGGTGGAAAGCGCGCGCTGCAGCGTGGGCAGCGCGACGTTGACGATGCTCGCGTCGAGCGTGGCGATGAAGCTGCCGAGGTACACCGCGGCCACGAGCGCGGCACGGCGCCGCGGGTCGGCTGCGGCCGGATCCGGAAAGTCCATGGACGCCTTCAAGGGTCGTTGAGGAAGGCGTCGATACTGACTTCAAGTCAGTTCAAAGTCAACAAATGAGAATTGATCTTATTTGCAGCATGGATTTCAACGGTTCGCGGACGGGCTTGGGCCGCGGAGTCAGGCCTTCAAACCCCAGGTCGCCCGCGCCCCCAGCGCAACCACGCCGCCCACCACCCAGAAGACACCCGCGATCCCGATCAGCGCGCCGATCGAGCCGAACAGCATCGGCATCGCCACGCTCGATGCATTGATGGTCATGAGCCGCAGGCCCAGCGCCTCGCCGTGCCGCGCATGCGGCGTGATCTGGTGCAGCATGCTCATCACCATCGGCTGCACCGCGCCGAGCGCAAAGCCCAGGATCACCGAGCACAGGCCCATGCTCCAGGCCGAGTCGAGCAGCGGATAGACCGCGAACACCAGCGCCGTGACGAGGGTCGAACTCAGGATCACGCTTCGCTCCGAAGCGCGCGAGGCCACCAGCGGCAGCACCACCCGGATGGCCGCCGCGGCAATGGCGAAGGCGCCGAGGATGGAGCCGATTACCGAAGCGCCGATGCCGCGGTCATGCCCCAGCACCGGCAGCACGAAGGCATGCACGTCCCAGCTCGACGACTGCAGCCAGTTCACGAACAGCAGGCGGCGGAACATCGGCTCGCGCAGCAGGTCCCAGGCCCGCGTGGGCACGGCGCCGGCGGCGGGTGCGACAGGCGGCGGCTCGTGCGCGCCGCGCGCAAGCAGCCAGCAGGCGATGGGAAAAGCCGCCATCACCGCGAAGCAGACCCGGTACGCCAGCATGTCCGCGGGTGCACGTCCCGCATGGTCGATGAGCAGGCCGGCGACGAACGGACCGACGAAATTGGCGACCGCGGGCGCAATCGCAAGCCAGCTGAACACGCGCTTGAGCTGCGTGGCGTTGGTCGCGGAGCGGCCCACATGGCGCTGCAGTGCGATGACGGTCGCGCCCGTGGCGCCGCCGGTCAGCAGCGCCGAAATGCACATCATCGGAAAGGTCGGGAAGACGAGCACGAGTCCCGCGCCAGCCGAGGCCGCGATGACCGACAGCCACAGCGGCCGCTTGAATCCGTGCCGGTCGGCAAAGCGCCCCGCCGGCAGCGCCAGGAACACCTGCGTGAGCGCGAACAGAGCGATCAGCACGCCGACAGCTGCCGCGCTGTAGCCCTGCTGCAGCGCCAGCAGCGGGGTCGCGAGCCGCATGCCGGCCATGGTGGCATGCAGGCAGACCTGGGCGCCGATCACCCGCAGCAATTCGGAGCCTTTCACGGGGTGTCGTCGCCCTCGCTGTCGGCCGTGGGAGGCAGCAGCACCTGCGACTGGGCCTCGGGCAGCGCCTCGACCTTGCGCAGTGCCAGGCGCATCTGCTTGGCGCGCGTGTCGGCCTTGTCGAGCGTGTCGGAGGCCTTGGCCACCTGCTCCTTGATGCGCGAAACCCATTCGCCATAGCGCTCGAACTCGGTCTTGACCGCGCCCAGTACCTTCCAGACCTCGGAGGCCTGCTGCTCCAGCGCCAGTGTGCGAAAGCCCATGTGCAGGCTGTTGAGCATGGCAAGCAGGGTGGTCGGGCCGGCCAGCGTCACGCGGTGCTGGCGCTGGATGGCATCCATCAGGCCCGGACGGCGCAGCACCTCGGCATAGAGGCTTTCGACCGGCAGGAAAAGAATGGCGAAGTCGGTGGTGTGCGGCGCCGCCAGGTAGTTCTCGGCGATCGAACGGGCCTCGACGCGGATGCGCGCCTCGAGCGCCTTGGCCGCCAACTCGGCGCCGGGTGCATCGGCACGCTCGTGCGCATCGATCAGGCGCTCGTAGTCGTCGCGCGGGAACTTGGCGTCGATCGGCAGCCACACCGGAGCGCCGTCGTCGCCGCGGCCCGGGAAGCGGATCGCGAAGTCCACGCGCTGTCCGCTGCGCGGCTTGGTCTCGATCTGCTTGGCGTACTGCTCGGGCGTGAGCACCTGCTCGAGCAGCGCCTCGAGCTGCACCTCGCCGAACACGCCGCGCGTCTTGACGTTGGTCAGCACGCGCTGCAGACTGCCGACGCCGACGGCCAGCGTCTGCATCTCGCCCAGGCCCTTGTGCACCTGCTCGAGCCGGTCGGCCACCTGCTTGAAGCTCTCGCCCAGGCGCGCTTCGAGCGTGCTCTGCAGCTTCTCGTCGACGGTCTTGCGCATCTCGTCGAGCTTGGCGGTGTTGCTCTGCTGGAGCTGCGCCAGCTGCGCTTCCATGGTCGCGCGCACTTCCGACAGGCGGCGCGCATTGGATTCGCTCAGGCCCTGGAGCTGGGTGTTGAGCGTGTCGGCCAGGGTCTTCTGCAAGGAGGCAAGCTGCAGCGAGAAGGCATCGAGCTGGGCGTTCTGCGTGCGGGTGGCTTCGGCGCCCTGCTGCACCAGGGCCTGCTGGAAGGTGGCGAAGGCTTGCGCGGTTTCCTGCCGCGCGCCGCGCGAGCTTTCGCCGATTTCGTGGCGCAGCTCGCGCTCGGTGCGTTCGTTGGCGGCGCCCATCGCGGACAGCGTGGAGAGCAGTTCGCTGTGGTCGGGCGCAGGCTGGCGGCGTGCCAGCAGCCAGACCGCGAGCACCAGCTGGACCACCGCGAAGGCGGCCAGCAGAAGAAGAATCAGGGAAGTGTCCAAGGTGGCGATGAGGGTCCGTGTTTGTTTGCTTATCTGGCGGCGGGCGGAACGGGCGTGACGGGAGTCAGCGGCCCCTTGCCGCCGAACCAGGCGATGAGGTTGTCGGCCGCGAGTTCGGCCATCGCGCGGCGCGTGGGCACGGTGGCGCTCGCGATGTGCGGAGTCAGCACCACGTTGGGCACGGTCAGCAGATCGGGGTGGACCTTGGGCTCGCCTTCGAACACATCGAGCCCCGCCGCCGCAATGCGCTTCTCGCGCAGCGCAACGGCCAGCGCCGCGTCGTCGACGATGCCGCCGCGCGCGATGTTCACCAGCGTGGCGGTCGGCTTCATCAGCGCGATTTCGGCCGCGCCGATGGTGTGGTGCGAAGCCGGCGAGTACGGCACCACCAGCACGACGTGGTCTGCCGTCTTGAGCAGCTCTTCCTTGCTTGCGTAGCTGGCCTTGCATTCGGCCTCCAGGGCCGCATCGAGCCGCGAACGGTTGTGATAGACCACCTTCATGCCGAAGCCGTGCGCACCGCGCTTGGCAATGCCCTGCCCGATGCGCCCCATGCCGATGATGCCGAGCGTCGAACCATGGATGTCGGAGCCCGCGAACATGTCGAAGCTCCACTTCTGCCACTTGCCCGCGCGCAGGAAGTGTTCGCTCTCGGTGATGCGGCGGGCCGTGGCCATCAGCAGCGCAAAGCCGAAGTCGGCCGTGGTCTCGGTGAGCACGTCGGGTGCGTTGGTGCCGAGCACGCCGTGCGCGGCCATCGCGTCGACGTCGAAGTTGTTGTAGCCGACAGCCATGTTGGCGCAGATCTTCAGGCCGGGGCAGGCGTCGAGCACGGCGGCGTCGATGCGCTCGCTGCCGGTGGTGAAGGCGCCCTGCTTGCCTTGCAGTTTGGCGATCAGCTGCTCCTTGCTCCAGCTCTCGTCGGCCTGGTTCGACTCGACCTCGAAATGCTGCGAGAGACGTTCGATGGTTTCGGGAAAGATCGCGCGTGCGACCAGGATCTTGGGCTTGCTCATGATGATGTCTGTGCCTAGCGGAAGAAGATGAAGGTGATGAGGACGAACAGCGGTACCAGGATGCCCACCGACCACGCCATGTAGCCGAAGAAGCCCGGCATGCGTACGCCGCGGCTCTCGGCGATGGCCTTGACCATGAGGTTGGGAGCGTTGCCGATGTAGGTGTTGGCGCCCATGAACACCGCGCCGGCCGAGATGGCAGCCAGAGTGGTGGCGTAGGTGGTCATGAGCACGGCGGCATCGCCACCCGCGGTGTTGAAGAACACCAGGTAGGTGGGTGCGTTGTCGAGAAAAGAACTCAGGAGGCCGGCGGCCCAGAAGTACATGGCCGGATCGGGCTGGCCATCGGCCCGCGTCACCGCCGACACCACCGCTCCGAAGGGTCCGTGGACGCCGGCTTTCAGCATTGCGATCACCGGGATGATGGTCAGGAAGATGCCTGCGAACAGCTTGGCCACCTCGACCATCGGGCCCCATTCGAACTGGTTGTCGGCGTGCACCTTGTCGGAAGTGATCTTGAGCGAGAGCAGCGTGATGGCGATGAGTCCGGCGTCGCGCACGAGCCCGGGCAAGCCGACGTGGGTGCCGAACAGCCCGAAGCCGACCGGTGATTTCCAGACGCCGGAAAGCAGCACGAAGAAGATGATCCCGCCCAGCAGCCAGAAATTGGCGGCGCCGTCGAAGCCGATGCGCGGGGTGTCCGGCGTGGGATCGAACGGCAGCACGCCTTCCTTGCGGTAGTGATGGCGATCGATGGCATAGAACAGCGCAAGCAGCGTGCCAACGAGAAACAGCGTTTCGGGCAGGATGTTCCGCGCGGTCCAGAAGAAGTCGACACCCTTCAGGAAGCCGAGGAACAGCGGCGGATCTCCGAGCGGTGTGAGCGAGCCGCCGGCATTCGAAACGATGAAGATGAAGAACACCACCACGTGCGCCTTCTTCAGGCGGTTGTCGTTGGCGCGGATCAGCGGTCGGATCAGCAGCATCGAGGCGCCCGTGGTTCCCATGAGGCTCGCGAGCACCGCGCCGATGGCAAGGATGGCCGTGTTGAGGCCGGGCGCGCCATGCAGGTTGCCGCGAATGTGGATGCCACCCGCCACCGTGAACAGCGCCGTGAGCAGGATGATGAAGGGGATGTATTCCTCCACCAGGGCATGCACGAACTGGGCGCCCGCAAGCGGCACGCCGAAGATCGCGGCAAACGGGAGCAGGAACGCCAGCACCCAGGCCGCGGAAACCTTGCCATAGTGGTGATGCCAGAACGCCGGCACAAGCAGCGGCATCAGCGCAATCGACAGCAGGATGCCCGCGAACGGAACACCCCAGAGCGCCGACAGCTTGCTGCCGTCGAATTCGGCAGCCATGGCAAGCGCGGGAAACATCATCGGCAGCGCTGCGGCTGCCGCGAGGCGGACTGTTTTTTTCATGGAGCGGTACCGTACCAGACGCGCGTCAGGCCGGCGGCTGCTCGATCTCGAACACCTGGCGCAGGTACGCCAGGTATTTTTCGTCCTCGCACATGTTCTTGGAAGGCGTGTCCGACAGCTTGGCCACCGGCTGGCCGTTGCAGGTGATCATCTTGATGACGATCTGCAGCGGCTCGTAGCCGAGGTCGTTGGTGAGGTTGGTCCCGATGCCGAACGCCAGCTGGCAGCGGCCGCGGAACTGCTGGTAGAGCTCGATGGTGCGCGGCACGGTGAGGCTGTCGCTGAAGATCAGCGTCTTGGTGAGCGGATCGACCCGGTTGGCGGCGTAGTGCGCCAGCATGCGTTCGCCCCACTGGAACGGATCGCCGCTGTCATGGCGCGCGCCGTCGAACAGCTTGCAGAAGTAGAGGTCGAAATCGCGCAGGAAGGCGCTCATGCCGTAGACATCGGACAGCGCAATGCCCAGGTCGCCGCGGTATTCGCGGGCCCAGTTCTCGAAGCCGAAGATCTGGCTGTCGCGCAGCCGCGGGCCGAGCCCCTGGCAGGCCTGCAGGTATTCGTGCGCCATGGTGCCGAGGGGAATCAGGCCGAGCTTCATGGCATAGAGCACGTTGCTGGTGCCCGCGAGCTGGGGCAACCGCGCGCCGGGCTCGGCGTGCACCGGCGGCGAGGTGACGGCACCGAGCCTTGCGTTCAGCGTGCGCAGCACCTCTTCATGCCAGTTCTTGGAGAAGCGCCGGCGCGTGCCGTAGTCGGCAATCTTGAGGTCCGACAGGCCGGCGTCCTGCAGCTGCCCGATCTTGGTTTCCAGGCGCCGCCGGCCTTCCTCGAAGTCGGGCTTTTTCTGCGTATTGCGGAAGTAGACCTCGTTCACGATGGCCAGCACGGGAATCTCGAACAGGATGGTGTGCAGCCACGGCCCCTTGATGCGGATCTCGAGCTCGCCCGAGGGCTGGGGCGTGATGCTGATGTACTTCTCGTTGAGCCGGAACAGGCCCAGGAAGTCGACGAAGTCGCTCTTGATGAAACGCATCGAGCGCAGGTACGCCAGCTCGGCGTCCCGGAACTGCAGCGAGCAGAGGCTTCGCACCTCTTCGCGGATCTGTCCCGCGAACTGCGCCAGGTCGATGCCGGGGTTGCGGCACTTGAACCGGTACTCGACCCGGGCTCCCGGGAAGTGATGCAGCACGACCTGCATCATGGTGAACTTGTAGAGGTCGGTGTCGAGCAGGCTGTGAATGATCATGGTGCGGCGCGCGTTGTCCCAAGCTTTTCGGCGTGCGTCCGATTATCACGGGCGCCGTCGGCTTGTGCCTACGGCGCCAGCACTGGGCGTCCTACCGCCAGGGTGAATAGGCCCCGCGACAGTTCGTGCACGGCAGCCAACGAGCCCGCCGAATCATTTTTTAAAGGAGATTCGCATGAACAAGGACACCATCGAAGGCAACTGGAAACAGCTCAAGGGCAAGGTCAAGGAGCAATGGGGCAAGTTGACCGACGATGACTTCGACGTGATTGCCGGCAAGCGCGACCAGTTGCTCGGCCGCATCCAGGAGCGCCACGGCATCAGCCGCGACGAGGCCGAAAAGCAGGTCAAGGACTGGGAATCGCGCGACGGCCGCACGCCGGACGCCCTCTGGTACGAAAAATACTGAGCCTCCGATTCCTATGAACCGCAAAGAAAGAAAACAATGAAGAAACATCTGCTCATGCTCGCTCTTGCTTCCACCTGCTTCATGGCCACCCAGGCCGGCGCGATGACCAAGGACGAGTACAAGGTCGAGAAGGAAAAGATCGAAGCCGACTACAAGGTCGCCAAGGCCCAGTGCGATTCGATGAAGGACAACGCGAAGGACGTCTGCCAGAAGGAAGCCAAGGGCAAGGAAGACGTGGCGAAGGCCGAACTCGAACAGCAGTACAAGCCGAGCGACGCCCATGCCCGCAAGCTTGCGGAAGAGAAGGTCAAGGCGACGTACGAAGTCGCCAAGGAAAAGTGCGACGACCAGACCGGCGACGCCAAGGCCGCCTGCGTGAAGCAGGCCAAGGCCGACGAAGCCAAGGGCAAGGCCGACATCAAGGCCATGAAGAAGACCATGTAGGACCGACGTGGCTCACGGGCCGCACGGAAAAAGACAAAACGGCGCCTTCGGGCGCCGTTTTTTCTGGATCAGGCTTTCAGCGAGTCGACCACGCGCTGCAGCGCCTCGGGCAATGGCACCGGCCGCTGCGTGGCCCGGTCCACATACACATGCACGAAGTGGCCTTGCGCGGCCGCGGTGTCCGCGCCTTCCGCAAAGAGCGCGATCTCGTAGCGCACGCTGGAGCGCCCGGCCTGGGCCACCCGGATGCCGGCCTCCACGGTCTGGGGAAACGCAATCGGGGCGAAATAGTTGCATTGCGTCTCGACCACGAAGCCGATGGCCGGCCCCTGGTGGATGTCGAGCGCGCCGCGTTCGATCAGCAGCGCATTCACCGCCGTGTCGAACCAGCTGTAGTAGACGACGTTGTTGACATGGCCGTACATGTCGTTGTCGGCCCAGCGCGTGGGAATGCTGCGAAACGCGCGATAGCTGCTTCGGGAATGCGGCGTGGGTTTGGGGGCGGAGCTCATCGCGCGGCATTTTGCCAGCGGCGCCAGTAGTCGAAGGCCACCTTGAAGGTGCCCAGCTGCACCTGCACTGTCTCGCCGATGTCGCTGGCGTAGCCTCCGGCCATCGCGAAGGCCAGCGGAATGCGGCGCTGCCAGGCCCAGTCGAACACCCGCCGGTCGCGTGCCTCCAGGCCGTCGAAAGTCAGCTTGAGCCGGCCGAGCCGGTCGCGCTCGAAGGGATCGGCGCCTGCCAGGTAGATCACCAGGCCCGGCGAGAAACGCCGGTCCAGTTCGTCGAGCGCGTGCTCGAGCGCGGTGAGGTAGTCGGCATCGCCGCAGCCGTCGGGCAGCTCGACGTCGAGATCGCTCGCCTCCTTGCGGAAGGGAAAGTTCTTCTGCCCGTGCAGCGACAGCGTGAAGACGCTCGGGTCGCTGCGGAAGATGCTGGCCGTGCCGTTGCCTTGGTGCACGTCGAGGTCGATCACCGCGACCTTGAGCTGCCGGCCGCCGCGGCCGTGCTCCGCCTGCATCAGCCGCGCGGCCACGGCGGCGTCGTTGAAGACGCAGAATCCGCCGCCCTTGTCGGCATAGGCGTGGTGCGTGCCGCCCGCCATGTTGGCCGCCACGCCGCCGGCAAATGCCGCGCGGCAGGCTGCAATGGTCGCCCCGGTGGAACGGCGCGAGCGCTCGACCATCGCCTCGCTCCAGGGGAAGCCGATCTCCCGCATGGCCTGCGGGCTCACGCTGCCGTCGCTGATGGCGGCGATCCACTGCGGGGTATGGGCCAGCGCCAGCTCGCCGTCGGTGGCACGCGGGGCCTGGTCCATGTCCACCGCCGGCAGGTGCTCGATCAGGCGGTCGCGCAGCAAGGCATAGCGGGACATCGGGAAGCGGTGCCCCGGAGGCAGGGGCAGGACGAACTGGCCGGAATAGAACGCGCGCATGGCCCGCATTCTGGATGCCGGAGCGAATTTAGAAAGTGTGTTCTAAATTGCTGCAAAGCAGCAAAACCCCCTTGATCGCAAAGCTGTGCTGCCTATACTTGAGGCCATGCTGCACCGCAACATAAACATGGACGACGAGGCAGCGCAACGTGAACCGACCACCTTTCATCCTTACCGGAGATTCCCAAATGGCCCTGACCGCTGACCAAATCCTCGCCGCCCAAAAAGCAAACCTCGAAACCCTGTTCGGCCTGACCACCAAGGCCTTCGAAGGCGTCGAGAAGCTCGTCGAACTCAACGTGACCGCTTCCAAGGCTGCCCTGGCCGAAGCTGCCGGCACCGCCCAAGCCGCCCTGAACGTCAAGGACGCACAGGAACTGCTGACGCTGCAAGCCAGCCTGTTCCAGCCCCTGGCCGAAAAGACCGCTGCCTACAGCCGTCACCTCTATGACATCGCCCAGGGCACCGGCGCCGAGTTCACCAAGGCTTTCGAAGCCAAGGCTGCTGAAGCCCAGCAAACCTTTGTCGGCCTGGTCGACAGCGCTTCCAAGAATGCACCCGCCGGCTCGGAAACCGCCGTTGCCGTGCTGAAGAGCGCCGTGGCTGCCGCCAACAACGCTTTCGAATCGGTCCAGAAGGCCGTCAAGCAAGCGTCGGACGTTGCCGAAGCCAACTTCAACGCCGTGTCGACGCAAGCCGTTGCCGCCGCCAAGACCGCGACCACCTCGCGCAAGCGCTAAGCCGCCGACCACCACCAGTTGTCTCCTTGGGTCCTCACGGATCCAATTCAGGGCCTCATCTTCGGATGAGGCCTTTTTTTTTGCCCCCCGCCCGTCTTCGATAATGCCGGTCTCATTTCAGGAGACTCTCAATGCAGATCGACGGCAAGGTTTTTATCGTGACCGGGGGCGCTTCGGGCCTCGGCGAAGGCACCGCGCGCATGCTGGCTGCCAGCGGCGGCAAGGTCGTGATCGCCGACATGCAGGCCGACAAGGGTGAAGCCGTCGCCAAGGACATCGGCGGCGTGTTCGTCAAATGCGACGTGAGCCAGGAGGCCGATGGCCAGGCGGCGGTTGCCGCGGCGCAGAAGCTCGGCAAGCTGGTGGGCCTGGTCAACTGCGCGGGCATTGCGCCGGCCGAGAAGACCGTGGGCAAGAACGGCCCGCACGCGCTGGCGGTGTTCAGCAAGACCGTCACGGTCAACCTGATCGGCAGCTTCAACATGATCCGCCTCGCGGCCGATGCCATGAGCAGGAACGAGCCCGAAGCCACGGGCGAGCGCGGCGTGCTGATTTCCACCGCCTCGGTCGCGGCCTACGACGGCCAGATCGGCCAGGCCGCCTACAGCGCCTCCAAGGGCGGCGTGGTCGGCATGACCCTGCCCATCGCGCGCGACCTGGCGCGCAACGGCATCCGCAACATGACCATCGCCCCCGGCATCTTCGGCACGCCCATGCTCTTCGGCATGCCGCAAGAGGTGCAGGACGCGCTGGCCGCCAGCGTGCCCTTCCCCTCCCGCCTGGGCACGCCGGAGGACTACGCCAAGCTCGCGAAGCACATCATCGAGAACGACATGCTCAACGGCGAGGTGATTCGTCTCGACGGAGCGATTCGGCTTCCGCCCCGGTGAGCGGCGGCACCGCCGTGCTGCCGGTGCGGTCCAGCCGCTCGTACTGGGCGATGACCTGGGCGCCCAGCAGCACGAACGTGGCGGCGATCTCCAGGCTCAGCAGCACCACGATCGCCGTGGTGAGCGAGCCGTAGACCACGTTGACCTGCGACAGCGTCGAGAAGTACCAGATCAGCACCCGCCGCGTGGCCTCCCACAGCAGCGCGGCGGTCACGCCGCCCAGCAGCGCATGGCGCAGCGACATGCGGCCGGCCGGCATCACGAGGTAGAGCGAGGTCAGCATGAAGATCTCGCCGCCCAGCCCCAGCAGGTAGAGCAGCAGGCCCGACACCCCCGACAGCGACCAGCTGCGGCCCAGCAGGTCGACGCTTTCCTGCCCCACCAGTTGCAGCGCGCCCGACACCAGCGTGACCAGCAGCAGGCCCACGCACAGGAACAGGATGTAGAGATAGGGCATGACCGCCGAAACCAGGAAATGGCGCCGATGATCGGCCTTGCGGTGATGAAAGATCACCGCCATGGCGCTCTCGAGCACGCTGAAGGCCAGCGAGCTGAAGAAGATCATGGTCACGAACAGCACCGGCCCCATCACGTCGCGGTGCTGGAGAAAGTTCGACAGCTCCGTCACGATCGCCTTCGACTGCCCCGGCAGCAGCCATTCGAGGTACCGGCCGATGGTGCGCAGCAGCTCGGCCTGCTCGATCAGGTGAGACATCGCGATCACGCTCACGATCAGGAGCGGCACGATGGAAAGCAAGGCGTAATAGGCTACGGCTCCCGCGAGCAGCAGCCCCTGGTTGGCGCGGAAAGCCTTCAGCGCATCCCAGACGAAGCGCAGGGGATGGCGCAGCAGCGGCGCGACGTGGTGCAATGGGTTGAGCGTCTTCATCCGTGAGTTCCAGCTGCGGGCAGTATGGCCTCCGCGCGCGGGCGCTCGAAGGCTTGCGTATGATTTGCCGCTCTTCGCCTACATGACCATCCCCGCTTCATTCATCCAGGAACTCATCGCGCGCGCCGACGTGGTGGAAATCGTCGGGCGCTACGTGCAGCTCAAGAAGGCCGGCGCCAACTTCATGGGCCTGTGCCCGTTCCACGGCGAGAAGTCACCCTCCTTCTCGGTCAGTCCCACCAAGCAGTTCTATCACTGCTTCGGCTGCGGGGTCCACGGCAACGCCATCGGCTTTCTCATGGAGCACGCGGGCATGGGCTTCGTCGAGGCGGTGCACGACCTCGCCGGCCAGTACGGCCTGCAGGTGCCCGAGGACGACGCCTCCCCCGCCGAACGCGCCCGCGCCGCCAGCCAGCGCCAGAAGCAGGCCACGCTGACCGACGTGCTCGAAAAAGCCGGCGAGGCCTACCGCAAGGCCCTGCGGCAGGCGCCGGGCGCCATCGAATATTTGAAGGGCCGGGGCGTCTCGGGCGAAGTGGCCAGGCAGTTCGGCATCGGCTATGCGCCCGCCGGCTGGCGCGCGCTTGCGAGCGTGTTCCCCGACTATGACGACCCCCTGCTGGCCGAAAGCGGCCTGGTGATCGTCAACACCGAAGACGGCGCCGAGGACGCCAAGCGCTACGACCGCTTCCGCGACCGCGTGATGTTCCCCATCCGCAACGTGAAGGGCGAATGCATCGGCTTCGGCGGCCGGGTGCTCGGCGACGAAAAGCCCAAATACCTCAATTCGCCCGAGACGCCCGTGTTCAGCAAGGGGCGCGAGCTCTACGGCCTGTACGAGGCCCGCGCCGCCTTCCGCGAGCGCGGCTTCGCCCTGGTGACCGAGGGCTACATGGACGTGGTCGCCCTGGCGCAGCTCGGCTTTCCCAATGCCGTGGCCACGCTCGGCACGGCCTGCACCACGGAGCACGTGCAGAAGCTCTTTCGCTTCACCGAATCGGTGGTGTTCAGCTTCGACGGCGACGCCGCCGGCCGCCGCGCCGCGCGCAAGGCGCTCGACGGCGCCCTGCCCTATGCCACCGACGTGCGCAGCATCAAGTTCCTGTTCCTGCCGGCCGAACACGACCCCGACAGCTTCATCCGCGAATTCGGCGCCGATGCGTTTGCGCGCTTCATCCAGGAAGCCACGCCGCTGTCGCGCTTCATGCTCGAGGCCGCGCGCGAGGGCTGCGACCTGAGCACCGCGGAAGGCCGTGCGCACATGACGAGCAATGTGCGTCCGCTCTGGAGCGCCATGCCCGACGGCGCGCTCAAGCGCCAGCTGCTGAGCGAGATCGCCGCGCTGGTGCAGCTCGACGCCGCGGCGCTCTCCGAACTCTGGGCTTCCACGCCGGGTCCACGCAGGCCGGCCGCGGCGCCGGGCCAGCGCCAGGGCGACCCGAGCCACGAGAGCGAATACCCCGACATGCCGCCTCCGGCCGAATACGAGCCGCCGCGCTATGAAAGCGATAGCAAGCCGCGCAAATTCACCAAGGGCAAGCGCTGGGGCGGCAAATTCGAGGCGCCGATCGAGCCGCTGCGCGGCCGGGGCAAGCCGCCGAGCCGGCCGGACGTGGCGGCGCGGCTGCTGCTGTCCAACATGGCGCAGTGGGACGCGCTGTCGCACGAGCTTCATGTGATGCTGTGCGACCTGCCGGGCCCGCACGGTGCGCTTTTCACCTGGCTCGACAGCCAGTTGCACGAGCACGGCGTGCAGCCGTGGGCGGCGCTTCGCGAAGGCATGCGCGGGCTCGATTTCGAGACCCTGGCGGAGCGCCTCATGAACGTTTCCGAAAGCGCTCCGATCCCCGAGGGCGAGGAAGAGCAGCACCTGGCCGATGCCGCCAAGGAGCTCGCGAGCGTGCTCGACTTCATGCTCGACGACCGGCTGAAGGCCCAGCAGAGCGAGGCCATTGCCGCGGTCGGAAAGGACCCGAAGGCTCTCGAACGCTACAAGGCGCTGGAGGCCAGGCGGCTCGAGTTGCGCAACCGATTGAACCCGCGAGGAGCAGAAACTGCTTGAAATTTGCGCAATAGGCTATAATGTAAGGCTTCGCAACTGGCGAAATTAGGCAAGAGCGACAGCAGCACCTCCGGGCCGACCCCTAGCGCAACGCACTCCAACGGAAAGAATCCGTCGGAAAGGGTCAATAACCGCAAGGACTGCACACCAAATGTTCGCCCGACATCTTGCCTGACGAGGAATTTCTTCCTCTTTCCCAATTGTTCCGTCCGTGCCTGTGCCCGGACCGTGGTGGCGCTGCCGTGTGGCGGTGCGCCTGTGATTCCGCTTGGTCCATCTTGCTGTAACGAGGTCGTATGCCCAGTTCAAAGAAGCCTGCTCCTTCACTCGCCAAAAGCGTCGCCGCGAAGTCTGTCGCAGAAAAACCGTTGAAAGCTGGCGTTATGCCGGCAACTAAGTCGGGTGCCGCCGCTTCCAAATCGGCAGCCGCAACGAAAGTGAAAACCGTGCCCACGAAATCGACCTCCATCGACGATCCGAAAAAAGCTGCCGCCAAGGCAGTTGCCGCCGCCCCTGCCGCCAAGAAAGTAGGCCGCCCGCCCAAGGCTGCCGGCGCTGCTGCGCCCGCCACCGGCGCCAAGCGCGGCCGCAAGCCCAAGGCCGGCAACGAAGCGCCCGAAAGCGACGTCGACCTGTCGGACATCGAGGAAGACCTGGCCGGCGACGAGCCGGCGGTTGCCACGACCACCGAGGAAAAGGTCAAGCCGCTGCGCATGAAGATCAGCAAGGCGAAGGAACGCGCCTTGATGAAGGAGTTCGGCCTCGACGAGACCGTGCTCTCCGAGGAAGACCTGGCCAAGCGCCGCTCGCGCCTGAAGACGCTGATCACGCTCGGCAAGACCCGCGGCTACCTCACGCACGGCGAAATCTCCGACCACCTGCCCGACAAGCTGGTCGACGCCGAGACCATGGAAGTCGTGGTCACCATGCTCAACGACATGGGCGTGGCGGTGTACGAGCAAACGCCCGACGCCGAGACCCTGCTGCTGAACAACACCGCCCCCACCGCCACCACGGTGGAAGAGGCCGAGGAAGAAGCCGAAGCGGCCCTGTCCACGGTGGACAGCGAATTCGGCCGCACGACCGACCCGGTGCGCATGTACATGCGCGAAATGGGCACGGTCGAGCTGCTCACGCGCGAAGGCGAAATCGAAATCGCCAAGCGCATCGAAGGCGGCCTGATGGCCATGATGGAAGCCATCTCGGCCTCCCCCGCCACCATCGCCGAGATCCTGCGCCTGGCCTCCGACATCCGTGAAGGCAAGGTCGTCATCTCCACCGTGGTGGATGGCTTCTCGAACCCCAACGAGGCCGACGACTACGTGGCCGAGGAAGACTTCGACGAGTTCGACGAGGAAGACGACGACGACGGCAAGGGCGGCTCCAAGGCCCTCACCAAGAAGCTCGAGGAACTCAAGCGCGATGCGCTCGAGCGCTTCGACCGCATTGCCTCGATGTTCGAGAAGGTCCACAAGATCTACGACAAGGAAGGCTACGGCACGCCCGCGTACGAGAAGGCCCAGCAGGCCCTGTCGGACGAGCTCATGACCATCCGCTTCACGGCCAAGACCATCGAGAAGCTGTGCGACCTGGTTCGCACCCAGGTCGACGACGTGCGCAAGAAGGAGCGCGAGCTGCGCCGCATCATCGTGGACAAGTGCGGCTTCCCGCAGGACGAATTCATCCGCGATTTCTCGGGCTACGACAAGAACGGCAACCGCGTGCCGTCGAACCTGCTGAACCAGAAGTGGGTCGAGAAGCAGGCCGCTGCCGGCAAGCCCTGGAGCGCCGTGCTCGCACGCAATATTCCGCCGGTGCAGGAACTGCAGCAGAAGCTCGCCGACATCCAGTCGCGTGTGGTGGTGCCGCTGACCCAGCTCAAGGAAATCAACAAGCGCATGAACGAGGGCGAATCGTCCTCGCGCGATGCCAAGAAGGAGATGATCGAGGCCAACCTGCGCCTCGTGATCTCCATCGCCAAGAAGTACACCAACCGCGGCCTGCAATTCCTGGACCTGATCCAGGAAGGCAACATCGGCCTGATGAAGGCGGTCGACAAGTTCGAATACCGCCGCGGCTACAAGTTCTCGACCTACGCCACGTGGTGGATCCGCCAGGCCATCACGCGCTCGATCGCCGACCAGGCGCGCACCATCCGCATCCCGGTGCACATGATCGAGACGATCAACAAGATGAACCGCATCTCGCGCCAGCATCTGCAGGAGTTCGGCTTCGAGCCCGACGCCGGCATCCTGGCCGCGAAGATGGAGATCCCGGAAGACAAGATCCGCAAGATCATGAAGATCGCCAAGGAGCCGATCTCGATGGAAACCCCCATCGGCGACGACGACGATTCGCACCTGGGCGACTTCATCGAGGACAGCAGCAACACGGCGCCGATCGAGGCCGCAATGCAGGCCGGCCTGCGCGACGTGGTCAAGGACATCCTCGACAGCCTCACGCCGCGCGAAGCCAAGGTGCTGCGCATGCGCTTCGGCATCGAGATGTCGACGGACCACACGCTGGAAGAAGTCGGCAAGCAGTTCGACGTGACCCGCGAGCGCATCCGCCAGATCGAGGCGAAGGCCTTGCGCAAGCTCAAGCATCCGTCGCGTTCGGACAAACTGCGCAGCTTCATCGATACTCTGTAATCCGGGTTCCCTGAAGCCACAAGCGCCCGCAGCGCCCCGTCATACGGGCGGCGGGCGCTCTCTTTTGTGCAACGCAAACAAGAAGAATGGAGCAATTGCCATGAATCCCGATGCAGACAAACTCTGGCAGGCCCCGCGCTGGGCACTGGCCGTGCTGCTCGCGGTGCTGGGCATGCTGGGCCCCTTCTCCATCGACACCTACATCCCGGCCTTCTCGGGCATTGCGCGCTCCATCGGCGCCACGCCGGCCGAGATGCAGCAGACGCTTTCGGCCTACCTGTTCGGCTTTGCCTTCATGAACCTGTTCCATGGCGCGCTGTCGGACAGCTTCGGCCGCCGGCCCGTGGTGCTGTGGGGGCTCGCGGTATTCACGCTCGCTTCGCTGGGCTGCGCGCTGTCGCAGAACATCGCGCAGCTGGTGCTGTTCCGCGGGCTGCAGGGCCTGTCGACCGGGGCGGGCATCGTGGTGTCGCGCGCCGTGATCCGCGACATGTTTCCGCCGGCCGACGCGCAGCGCGTGATGAGCCAGGTGACCATCTACTTCGGCGTGGCGCCGGCCATCGCGCCGATCGTCGGCGGCTTTCTCTTCGTGCATGCCGGCTGGCACGCCATCTTCTGGTTCCTGGTGGCGGTCGGCGTGATCCTGTTCGCGGCCAACTACAAGCTGCTGCCCGAAACCCTGCACCAGAGCCAGCGCCAGCCTTTCCAGGTGCGCCACCTGATGCGCGGCTACTGGGACCTGTGCTCGGATCCGCGCTTCCTGCTGCTCGCGTTCGCGAGCGGCGTTCCGTTCAACGGCATGTTCCTTTACGTGCTGGCCGCGCCGGCCTTTCTCGGCGACCACCTGGCGCTGGCGCCGACGCAGTTCTTCTGGTTCTTCCTGCTGACCATCGGCGGCATCATGTCGGGTGCATGGGCCAGCGGCCGCATGGCGGGCAAGGTGGCGCCCAAGCGGCAGATCCGCGACGGCTTTTTGATCATGCTGGTGACCTCGCTGGTCAACGTCGCGGCCAACGCGCTGTTCACCGCGCACGCGGCCTGGGCCTTGTGGCCGCTGGCGGTGTTCGCGTTCGGCTGGGCGCTGATGGTGCCGGTCGTCACCCTGCTGGTGCTCGACCTGCATCCGGAGCGGCGCGGCATGGCCTCGTCGCTGCAGGCCGTGATCGGCTCCACCGCCAACGGCATCGTGGCCGGCGTGGTGGCGCCGCTGGTCATGCATTCCACGCTGGCGTTGGCGCTGACCTCGACGCTGATGCTGGGCATCGGCCTTGTCGCCTGGGTCTGGCTGCACGGGCAGTGGCCCGAGATCGGCCGCCGGGTGGCTGCGGAGGCCTGACGCGATGCCGCAGCTTTCCGCCTTGCTGACGCATGCGCGCGCCTGGCTGCCGGGCCGCAACACCGTCGACGCGCGCGAGCGCATGCGCGCCGTGGCCGGCGCGGCCATCGGCCTCGTGATCACGGCGCTGCTGTGCCGCTGGATGGCGCAGGCGGCAGGCATCAGCGTCTGGCTGATCGCACCGATGGGCGCGAGCGCGGTGCTGGTGTTTGCCGTGCCCGCGAGCCCGCTGGCACAGCCCTGGTCGGTCATTGTCGGCAACACGCTGTCCACGCTCGTTGGCATCGCCTGCGTCCACTGGATACCGGATGCGGCCTGGGCCGCGGCATTGGCCGTTGGCGCCGCCATCGGGCTGATGTTCGCCACGCGCAGCCTGCATCCGCCGGGCGGCGCGGCGGCGCTGCTGGCCGTGCTGACGCACACCACGGACTTCTCGGCGACCCTGTTCCCTACCCTTGCGAATTCGCTGCTGCTGGTGCTGGCAGGCGTGGCCTACAACACGCTCACGGGCAGGCGCTATCCGCATGTGCAGGTGGTGCGGCCGCCCTCGGCGGACTCCCGCTTCAGCCAGGCCGACATCGATGCGGTGCTGGCGCGCTACAACCAGGTGCTGGACATCAGCCGCGACGACCTCGAGTCGCTGATCCAGCAGACCGAGCTCGAGTCGTACAAGCGCCGGCTCGGCACCCTGCACTGCGCCGACATCATGTCGCGCGACCCCGTGTCGGTGGAGTTCGGCACGCCGCTGCAGGAGGCCTGGATGCTGATGAACCAGCGCCGCATCAAGGCGCTGCCCGTCACCGACCGCACGCGCCGCGTGGTCGGCATCGTCACGCAGGCCGACTTCTTCCGCCAGCTCGACCTGGAGCACCACGAAGGCATTGCCGGCCGGCTGCGCGACCTGATCCGCGCCACGCGCACCGTGGTGTCGAACAAGCCGGAGGTGGTGGGCCAGATCATGACGCGCCAGGTGCGCGTGGCCAGCGCGGACCGCCCGGTGGTCGACCTGGTGCCGCTGTTCTCCGAGGGCGGCCACCACCATATCCCCATCATCGACCATGAAAAGCGCCTCACCGGCATGATCACGCAGTCGGATTTCGTGCGCGCCCTCTACCGTGCCGTGCGGCCGGAGAACTGAAACTTTTCAAGGAGCGCGCATGGCGTGGATGGTTTTGCTGGTGGCGGGCCTGCTCGAGGTGGGCTGGGCCATCGGACTCAAGTACACGGAAGGATTCACGAGGTTCTGGCCCTCGGTGGGCACGGCCGCCTCGATGGTGCTCAGCGTGGTGCTGCTGGGCTGGGCGATGCGCTCGCTGCCCGTGGGCACGGCCTACGCCGTGTGGACCGGCATCGGCGCCGTGGGCACGGTGATCCTGGGCATCGCGCTGTTCCAGGAGCCCGCCAACGCGGCGCGGTTGATCTGCGTCGGCCTGATCGTCGCGGGCATCCTCGGCCTCAAGTTGACGAGCCCGACCTGAATTTGGCGCTTCACTCCAGCACGACGTTTGCCTTCTTCACCAGCGCCGCATAGCGCGCCGCCTCGCTGCGGAAGTAGCTCGCGGCCTGCTCGGGCGAGGTGGGCTTGATGATGTTGCCCTGCTTGTCCATGGCCTCGCGCACCTCGGCGCTCGTGAAGGCCGCGGCCACCGCGTCGTGCACGCGATGGACGTCGGCGGCCTGCATCTTCGGCGGCCCGATCACCGCGAACCAGCCTTCCACGACGTAGTTGGGCAGGCCCTGCTCGGCGATGGTGGGAATGTCGGGCGCGGCCGGCGAACGCGCCGGTCCGCACAGGCCGATGGCGCGCAGCGCGCCGCTCTTGAGATGCGGCTGCACCGCGGGCAGCGCCACCACGCCCATCTCGACCTGGCCCGCGATCATGTCGGTGACCATCGGGCCCGTGCCCTTGTAGGGAATGTGCCGCGCCTTCACGCCCGCTTCGTCCATGAACATTTCGCCTGCCAGGTGAATGATGGTGCCGTTGCCCGACGAGGCGTAGTTGTAGCTCTCGGGCCTGGCGCGCAGCAGTGCGACCAGTTCCTTGACGTTCTTCGCGGGCAGCTTGGGGTTCACCACCAGCACCAGCGGCGTCGCACCCACCACGCTGATCGGCGTGACGTCGGTGATGGCGTCGAAGGGCATCTTCTTGTAGACGGCCGGATTGATGACGTGGTTGTTCGACACCACGCCGAGCGTGAGCCCGTCGGGCGCGGCCTTGACGAGCACCGAGGTGCCGGTGATGCCGCCCGCGCCCGGCAGGTTCTCGATCACCACCGGCTGCCCGAAGGCCTTGCCGAGCGCGACCGACGCCGCACGCACGATGGCATCCACGCCCGAGCCGGCACTGATTGGCAGGATGAAGCGGATGGGCTTGTCGGAGCCCTGCGCGAGCGCGGGGCATGCCGCCACTGCGGCGGCGGAGGCGCCGAAGCCCAGGACGGTGCGGCGGGTCATCGGGGGAAGGATCGTGCGCATGGCTTGTCTCTCTTTGTGGTTTTGAAAAGGCGCTCAGGCGACGGCCGATTCGGCCTGCATCGCGGCCACCTGCGCGTCGCCGTAGCCGAGCTCGGCCAGCAGCTCGCGCGTGTGCTCGCCGAGTGTCGGCGGATCGAGGCGCACGCCCAGGCGCTGGCCGCCGAGCGTGATCGGGAACAGCGTGGTCTGCGCGGTCTGGCCGGCGCGCTCGCCGTCGGGCAGGCGGATATCGGCGAGGCCGCCGGTCGCCTTCAGGTGCGGATCCTCGTAGAGGTCTTCGGGCCGCACGATGGGCGCGAAAGGCAGGCCCCGCGCCTCGAAGATCGCCGACAGTTCGGCAGCCGGACGGTCGGCCAGGCGCTGGCGCAGGTCCGCCAGCAGGGTGGGCCGCAGGCGGACCCTGTCGTTGTTGGTGCGCAGGGCCGGGTCGGCCTTGAGGTCGTCGAAGCCCAGCGCATCGCAGAACACGGTCCATTGCGCATCGCTCACCGCGGCCAGGAAGATCTGCTCGCCGTCCTTCACGGTGAACACGTCGTACAGCGCCCAGGCCGAGATGCGCTCGGGCATCGGCGCCGCAGCCTGGCCGGTAATCGCGTACTGCAGCATGTGCTGGCCGACCAGGAACACGTTGTTCTCGAACAGCGCGGACTGCACCTCCTGCCCCTTGCCGGTCTGCGCGCGCTGCATCAGCGCGGCCATCGCACCGATGGCGCCGAACATGCCGCCCATGATGTCGTTCACGCTGGTGCCCGCGCGCAGCGGGTCGCCGGGACGGCCGGTCATGTAGGCCAGGCCACCCATCATCTGCACCACCTCGTCGAGCGCGGTGCGGTGCTCGTAGGGGCCGGGCAGGAAGCCCGTGTGGTTGACGTACACCAGCGGCGGGTTGAGCTTGCCGAGCGCGGCGTAGCCGAGGCCGTACTTGTCCATGGTGCCGGGCCTGAAGTTCTGCGCCACCACGTCGGCGGTGGCGCACAGGCGCAGCGCCGCTTCGAGCCCCTGGGGATGGCGCAGGTCGAGCGCGATGCTCTTCTTGTTGCGGTTGAACATCGGGAAGAAGCCGGCGCCCGCGCCCAGCAGGTGCCGCGTGCGGTCGCCATCGATCGGCTCGACCTTGATGACCTCGGCGCCCAGGTCGGCCAGCACCATGCCGCAGGTCGGACCCATGACCATGTGCGTGAACTCGACCACGCGGATGCCGGCAAGCGGCAGGCGTTTCTCTTCGGTGGTGACGCTCATGCTGCCACTCCGGTGGCCGGCGCGAAAGTTTTCGGAAAGCCCGCGCGCCACACCGTGCCCTGCAGCGTTTCGCCTTCGAGCCAGCCGGCCACGCGCTGTCGCAGGCCGAGCAGCTTCGGCAGCTGGACGCCGGTCGAAACGCCCATGCTTTCGAGCATGAAGACGAGGTCCTCGGTGTCGACGTTGCCGCTCGCGCCAGGCGCGTGCGGGCAGCCGCCGATGCCGGCCAGGCAGGCGTCGAAGCGCGCGATGCCGACTTCCAGCGCGGCATAGACATTGGCCAGCCCGAGGCCGCGCGTGTCGTGGAAATGGCCGCACCACAGGCGCTCGCCCGCGATGCGCTGCGCGCGCTCGAACAGGCTGCGGACCATCGCGGGATCGGCATAGCCGACGGTGTCCGCCAGGCCCACGCGGTCGGCGCCCGCGTCGAGCAGCGCCTGCATCAAACGCAGCACTTCATCCGGCGCCACATGGCCCTGAATCGTGCAGCCGAACGCGGTGCCCACGCCGCCCTCGATCAGGGTCCTGGAGCCCGCGGCGTCGCGCGCGGCGCGGATGCGGGCAACCTCGGCCACCACTTCGTCGGGCGTCTTGCGCAGGTTGGCAAGGCTGTGGGCATGGCTGGCGGACAGCGGCACCATCATGAGATCGGCCTCGCCCGCAATGGCCAGTTCCGCGCCCCGCAGGTTGGGCACCAGCACCGAGGTGAAGAGCCCCGGCAGCGTCTTTGCAAAAGCCAGCAGCTCGGCCGTGTCGGCCAGCTGCGGCAGCAGGCGCGCGGGCACGAAGGAGCCGACTTCGATCTCGCGCTGGCCGGCGTCATGGGCGTCGCGGATCCATTCGAGCTTCTGGGCGGTGGGCAGGGTTCTGGCGATGCTCTGCAGGCCGTCGCGCAGCCCCACTTCGCGGACGGCCGCGCTGGGCGGCAGGAAGGCGTGAATCAAAACTTGTCTCCGTCGTGAGGGTCGGCGTCGATCTTAGAAGTTCCGATTCGATCCAGAAGGTATATTTTGGAAGCCATCCGATTCCAAAACGGAACACCATGAGAGACCTCGACCTCACCACCCTCCGCCTCTTCGTGGCCGTCTGCGAAACCCGCAGCATCGCGCGCGCGGGCGAGCAGGCCAGCATCGTCGGCTCGGCCATCAGCAAGCGCCTGGCCCAGCTCGAAGACGCCGTCGGCACGCCGCTGCTGCTGCGCAAGCGCCGCGGCGTGGTGCCCACGCCCGCCGGCGAAACGCTGCTCGAGCATGCGCGCGCGATGCTCGGCAGCGCCCACCGCATCGAGCGCGACATGGCGGCCTATGCAGGCGGCGCGCGCGGGCATGTGCGCATCCTGGCCTCGGCCTCGGCGTTGGCCGAATCGCTGGCCGAGGACGTGGCGAACTTCCTGCAGAACCCCGCGCACCGCAACATCCGCGTCGACATGGAAGAGCGCGTCAGCCCCGAGATCGTGCGCGGCATCCGCGAAGGCAGCGCCTCGATCGGCCTGTGCTGGGACGCCGCCGACCTCGATGGCCTGCAGCGGCGCGACTACCGCACCGACCACCTGGCGATCGTCGCGCACCCTTCGCATCCGGCGGCGCGCCGCGGCCAGGTACGCTTCGAGGACGTGCTCGACCACGAGTTCGTCGGCATGCCCGCGCTGAGCGCCGTGCAGCTCATGCTCGCGCGCGAGGCGGCGGTGGCGGGCAAGCCGCTGGTGTACCGCGTACTGGTGTCCAACTTCGATGCCGCCCTGCGCGTGGTGCGGGCCGGGCTCGCGATCAGCGTGGTGCCGGCCGAAGTGGCGCAGCCCTTTACCGACACCTACGGCCTTCGGCTGATGCCGCTCGCCGATGCCTGGGCGCGCCGCCGCTTCGCCATCTGCTTCCGCGACGAAGCGGCGCTGTCGCCGTCGGCGCAATTGCTGGTGGCGCATCTCGAACGGTGCGTAACGGACCGGGTTGCCGCCGCCTGATTCGATCGAAAACAGAAACTATTCATTGGCAAATACAGGGTTTTTGCTTCCATTCACGAAACTTAACATCTGGTCTGTTCACGTTGGCGATCCCGCCAACGCCACCGAAAGACCCGAATGTTCCGCAGAACCCTTCTCTCCGCCGCACTGTCGTTCGCCGCCCTGGCGGCCCACGCCGCCGAGCCGCTCAAGCTCGACGTGTACAACCCCGGCGCCAAGTCGATGTTCCCGGTCTCTTCCGAACTGGTCATGGGCCAGACCGATGCCGTGCTGATCGACGCGCAGTTCCAGCGCAACGACGCCGAGGCGCTGGTGCAGAAGATCAAGGCCAGCGGCAAGAAGCTGACCACGGTCTACATCAGCCACAGCGACCCCGACTACTACTTCGGCCTCGACGTGATCCAGGCCGCGTTCCCCGACGCGAAGATCGTCGCCACGCCGCAGACCGTGGCCGCCATCCAGGCCTCGAAGGACGGCAAGCTCGCGCACTGGGGCCCGATCCTGAAGGACAACGCGCCCAAGGCGCTGGTCGTGCCCGAGCCGCTGGCCGGCGACAGCATCACGCTCGAGGGCCGCAAGATCCAGGTCGTCGGCCTCGACGGTCCCACGCCCGAACGCAGCTTCGCATGGATCCCCTCGCTCAAGGCGGTGGTCGGCGGCATCCCGGTCTCGGCCAACATCCATGTGTGGGTGGCCGACACGCAGACGCCCGCCTCGCGCCGCGACTGGATCAAGACGCTCGGCCGTATCGAGGCGCTGCACCCGAAGACCGTGGTGCCCGGCCACTACCTTCCGAATCCGGACGGCAGCGCGCCCTACGCGCTCGCCTCAGTGAAGTTCACGCGCGCCTACCTGCAGGCCTTCGAGACCGAGGCGAGGAAGACCAAGGACTCGGCCGCACTGATCGCCGCGATGAAGAAGCGCTACCCCAAGCTCGAAGGCACCTCGTCGCTTGAACTGGGGGCCAAGGTCATCAAGGGAGAAATGAAATGGCCGCAGTGAACGACGGCAGCACCACGACGCTGCACTACATCTTCGATCCGATGTGCGGCTGGTGCTATGCGGCCGCGCCGTTGGTCGAGGCGGCGCGCAGCGTGCCGGGCCTCCAGGTCGAGTTCCACGGCGGCGGCATGATGACGGGCGCCAACCGGCGCGCGATCACGCCGCAGTGGCGCGACTACGTGATGCCGCACGACCGCCGCATCGCCGAGCTCACGGGCCAGCCCTTCGGCGAGGCCTACCTCGACGGCCTGCTGCGCGACACCGGCGCGGTGATGGACTCCGAACCGCCGACCACCGCGGTGCTCGCGGCCGAGGCGCTGCGAAGCGGTGGCGGCCTCGACATGATCCATCGCCTGCAGCGCGCGCACTATGTCGAAGGCCGGCGCATCGCCGATGCGGATGTGCTTACAGCGTTGGCAGCGGAGCTCGGCTTCGATGCAGGCGCCTTCGCATCGGCCTACTCGTGCCTCGCCGGCGAAGCGACCTTTGAACACATCGCTGCAAGCCGCCAGCTGCTGCAGCGCGCGGGCGGCCAGGGCTTTCCGACCTTCGTGCTCGCGCAGGCCGACGGCAGCGCGAGCCGCATCGAGATCGGTCCCTGGCTCGGCCGTACCGAAGAATGGAAGGCGCAACTCGCCACCTTTGTCGCGCCGACGCCTTCTGCAGCAGCGTCCGAAGCCTGCGGCCCCGACGGCTGCGCCAGCTAGCCGCTGCTCCGGCCCGGGCCGGCGGTGGCCTCGCTCGCCACAGAACGGGGCCGATTCGGGTATGCCGCCGTCAAATGAGAACTATTCTCGACAATAATTCTCCAGCGATTCGCACGCCACTTCCCAGCCCATGTCCGCCCAACTCTCTCCCAGCCCGCTGCTGAAAGCCTTCCAGGACAGCTACCAGGAACTGGTGCGCTTCATCGCGCGCCGCACCGGCAGCCCTCACGAGGCGCGGGAGCTGGCGCACGACACCTGGGTCCGGCTGGCCGAACGCGCCCAAATGCGCGACACCGCCGCGGACCCCGCACCGCCCGAGGCCGCCGCGCACGCCTACGTCTACACCGTGGCCGAGAACCTCGCGATCGACCACCTGCGCCGCCGCCAGCGCAGTGCGGAGCGCTTCAGCCCGGCCCCCGCCGACCTCGACACCGGACTGATGGCCGGACACGAACACCACAGCACGCGGGACGTGGCCGACGGCTTCGCCCACCGGCAGGCGCTCGATGCAGTGGATGCCGCGTTGCGGGCTCTGCCGCCGCGCAGCCGCGACATCTTCCTGGCCGACCGGCTCGATGGCGCCTGCCATGCCGAACTGGCGCGCCGCCATGGGGTGTCGATCAAGACCGTGGAACGCGAAGTGATGCGGGCGCTCGATAGCGTCGAGGCGGCGCTGCACCGCTGGCGCGGCGATGTGGCGCCAGCGCGCACCGGACGGCGCCGCGCGCTGTCGGCCCTGCTCGGCGTGTGCGGGCTCGGCGTCGGCAGCGCCGCGCTCTGGCAGGCCTGGCGCCAATGGATGCCCGGCTACAGCACCACCCTCGCGACTGCCATCGGCCGCATCCAGGGACAGGCCCTGCCCGACGGCAGCCGCCTCACGCTCGACGCCGCGAGCCGCGCCGAGGTCCAGTACTACGCCACCCGCCGCACCGTGCGGCTGCTGGCCGGCAGCGCCTTCTTCGACGTGGCGCGCGACGAGGCGCGCCCCTTCATCGTCAACGCGCTGGGCCACGAGATCACGGTGCTCGGCACGCGCTTCGAGGTCGCGCTGCAGGACGGCGGCGTGCGCGTCGCGGTGGAATCAGGCCACGTGCGTGTGCGCAGCGCGAGCGGCGACGAACGCGTGCTCGGCGCGGGCGACCGCGCCTTCATCGACACGGCGCAGCAGCTGTCCGCCGCCCAGCCGGCCGGGCCCGCCGCGGTCGCCCCGTGGCGCGACGGCTGGCTCGACTTCCATCACCGGCCACTCGGCGAGGTCGTGGAGCGCCTTGCACGCTACAGCCCGCGCCCCCTGCGCGTGGCGCCTGGAGCCGCGCAACTCCCGGTGTTCGGGCGCGTGCGCATCGCCGAGGCGGGCACCTGGCTGCGCTTGCTGCCGGGCAGCCTGCCGGTGCGGGTGCGCGAAGACGACGGGGCGGAACGGGCCCTGGTCATCGAACGCCGCCCAGTCTTCTGAGAACGGCATCCGGCCTCCCGTCTCGTCTTGCGCCTCGTTTTTCTGGCGATGCGGGTGAGGGATTGCGGCCGCTCGGTCGTATCAGTCCATGGAGCCCGGAACAACCGCCATGCGGACGTCCCGGAATTTTCATGACCCCGACCCGAACCGAGAGAACCGCATGCCCTCCCCTCACCTTCTTCTTCCCGCCGGCCAGCGCCACTTGATCGCGGCAGCCGTGCTGTTCCTGGTGGCCCAGGCCAGCCAGACCGCCTGGGCCCAGAACGCGACACCACCCGCGGCCGGCGCTGCCATCGCCTTCTCGATCCCCGCCCAGCCGCTGGATCAGGCGCTGGACCAGCTCGCACGCCAGGCCGGCCTGCAATTGCTGGCGGCGCCGGGCCTGCTGCAAGGCCTGCAGGGCCGCCCGGTTCAGGCCAGTCTCAGCGTCCAGGCCGCCACCGCGCAACTGCTGCAGGGCAGCGGGTTGGTCGGCCGCGTGGCGGGCACCACGCTGGTGATCGAGAAAGCGCAGCGCGATGCCGGCGCCACCCTGCCGGCCGTTACCGTGAGTGCCACCGCCGAGCACGAAACCAGCTTGGGTCCGGTGCCGGGCTATGTCGCTCGGCGCAGCCAGACCGCGACCAAGACCGACACGCCGATCCTGGAAATACCGCAGTCGATCTCCGTCATCGGCCGCAAGGAAATGGACACGCGCGGCGCGCAGGACGTCATGGATGCCGTTCGCTACACGCCCGGCGTCACCACCAACACCTACGGCCCCGACAACCGCGGCTGGGAATACATCCTGCTGCGCGGCTTCGACGCCGGTGTCACGGGCATCTACCGGGACGGGCTCTCCCAGCCCGCATTCGTCCCCACGTACTACCTGACCGAGCCCTACGCGCTCGAGCGCGTGGAAGTGCTGCGCGGCCCGTCGTCGATGATTTTCGGCAAGGGCGATGCGGGCGGTGTGGTCAACCGCGTGAGCAAGCAGCCCGGCGAGCGGGTGCGCGAAATCGAAGTCCAGTACGGCAGCCATCAACGCAAGCAACTGGCGTTCGACCTCGGCGACCGGATCGGCGACACCGACCTGAGCTATCGCCTCATCGGCGTCGGCCTCGACAGCAACGACCAGGACCAGTATCCCGACGGCCGCAAGCTGAACCACACGCGCACCTACCTCGCGCCTTCCGTGCGCTGGCAGCCCAACGCGAAGACCTCGCTGACGGTCTTCGCCGAGTTCCTCAAGAACAACACGAACGAAGACCCCTACTACCTCACGCAGAACTACGTTCTCTCCTCCGTGAAGGTGGGCGACTACAGCTTCGGCCGGCTCAAGCAGAAACAGGGGGCCATCGGCTACCGCTTCGAAACGGCCCTGAACGACGCCTGGACGCTGCGCCAGAACTTCAGCTACAGCCAGGTCGCGCTGGACAGGCGAGCCGTCTGGGCCGACTCGCTCGGCGAAGACCTGCGCACGCTTTCCCGCGTTGCCAGAACCTGGAACGATCCGATGAACCTCGCGACGCTCGACACCAGCGTGCAAGGCAAGCTTCAGTACGGCTCCGTTCAGCACACCGTGCTGCTGGGTGTGGACTACGCCGACCAGGAAGGCAAGCGGCGGCGCTTCGTCGGCCCCGCTCCGGACCTCGACCTGTTCATGCCGGTCTACGGCCAGTTCGTGCCGATGCCCACCGAGGCGCTGTCGAATCTGGCGCAGTCGACGCGCCAGACCGGCTTCTACGCCCAGGACCAGATCAAGTTCGGCGACAGCTGGGTCGTCACCCTCGGTGGCCGCCACGACCACGTGCGCCAGATCACCGACAACTACCTGGATCCCAGCCACACCCGGCAATCGGACTCCGCGTTCAGTGGCCGGGCGGGCCTGACCTACCTGCTGGGCAACGGCTGGGCGCCCTACGTGAGCTATGCGACGTCCTTCCTGCCCAACAGCGGCGTCGACGTGAACAACCAACCTTTCGAGCCCAGCCGCGGCAAGCAGGTCGAGGTCGGCGTCAAGTTCCAGCCCGAGGGCTCGCGCACCTTGTTCACCGCCGCAGCCTTCGACCTGCGCAAGATCAACGTGGTCACCATCGACCCAGCGAGCTTCGAGCAACGCGCGGTCGGCAAACAGCGCTCACGCGGCATCGAGCTGGAGGCCAAGGGCGAGCTCGCACCGGGCCTGAACATCGCGGCCTCCTACACCTGGCTGGACATGAAGGTGCTCGCCAGCGCCGATCCGGACGAAGTCGGCAAGATCCCGCCGCTCGTGCCCAAGCAGTCCGCCTCGGTCTGGCTCGACTACACGATGGGCAACGGCCTGGGATTCGGCGGCGGCGTGCGCTACATCGGCAAGCGCCAGAACGACGAAATCAACAGCTCGGCCGAACGCGGCGTGACGCTCTTCGATGCAGCCGCCTATTACGAACGCGGCCCATGGCGCTTCGCGCTCAACGTCACCAACCTGGCAAACAAGAAGTACAACTCGATCTGCTACCACGGCGAGTGCTACCAAGGCATGGACCGCGCGGCCGCCTTGACCGCCCGCTACAAGTTCTGATCTGCCACGCCCCCCGCGCAACGCGGGGGCCTGCGAGCAGCTTGGCTTGCCTCGCGCCGCCCGTCAGAGCGCGCGCAACAGCGCAGCGTTGTGCACGATGCAAGTACGCCGCATCGCGCGCATATGGCAACCGCTACCCCGGCAGCAACCGCACGGTGGTCGCGAGCGCGAAGTACCAGTTCTGAGGCCGTGGTGCCTCGCCGGCCTTGGCCTTCAGGACGGCGATGCTACCGGCTGCATTGGAAGCTCGCCGCCTGCGCTACATCCCCGCCCCCATAGCGCGGCCACAGCGGCCACTCGCACAGCGGGCGGGCCCGAACGATCTTGAACGGCGGCTGCATTTCCTGTTCGGCCAGCTGCAGCCCGCTCGGCGCACGGCCGCGCTCGACCCAATCAGCCAGCGCACCGAGCATGTCGACATTGGCCGGGGCGCCGCTGCCCACATGGTCGACACCGGGTGCGGTATAGAGGCGCATGAAGCGGTCCACGTTGTCGCGGCCCATGCGCGCCACCACCGATTCGTAATAGCGGATGCCGGCGAACGGGCTCTGCGCGTAGTCGGCCATGTGCTCCAGCACGAGCAGCTTGCCGCCGCGTGCGCTGAAGGCGCTGAGATCGGGGTTGGTCGAATCCATCAACTGCGACACGGCGGCGATGCGCGCGGCAAAGTCTTCCGCGCGGTAGCCGCGCACGTCGATGGACGGATTGCGCGCATAGAAATACTGCAGCGCGCCGCTGCCGTAGAACCATGCGATGCCGTTGCTCGGCTGCGGCGGCACGGTCGGCGCGCTGGTGCCCGTCCACCACGCATTCCATCCGCCCGTCGACGCGAAAGCCGGCGTCGCCTCGCCACCGATGCCCCAGCCCGGATACTCGGTGACGCCATGGGCCAGCGGCACGGGCGAGCGCCATGGCGAACGCAGTGTGCGCACTGCCTGCACCTGTGCATCGTTCAGGCAGTTGTCGCCGCTCGTGCCCGCGGCGCAGCGCAGGCTCGCCGGATCGAAGCGCTGCAGGCAGGCCACCGGGTTCGATACGACGCGGTCCGCCGCGCCATCCGCGGCGTCGCACGATGCGAGCACGGCGTTGTGCACCAGCTGCACCTGCGCGGGCCGCAGCCACCCCTCGCCGAAGGTGGCAATGCCGTTGCGCGTGCCGGCGTGCTGAAGCCCCGTCCAGTTGATGACCGGCACGCGGCTGAAGATGCCGTCGAAATCCTGCGGATAGCGCTGCGCCATGGTGAGCGCTTCGCGCCCGCCTTCGGAGCTGCCCACGAAGTACAGCTTCTGCGGCGCCTGCCCGTAGGCCCGCTGCATCAGCGCCACCGCCACGTCGCGCACCTTCTTGTACGAGGCGTGCGCAAAATTCACCAGCGCCTCGTCGTTGAGCGCAAAGGCCTGCGGCGGCTGGCCCTGCACGTTCTGGTGGCCGGAGTCGGTGCCGTAGGTCACGTAGCCCTGCGCCAGCGGCGCGGGCTGGTCGAAGCGCGCGCCGGGCACCAGTGCAAGGCCGGTGATCAGCACACCGTTGAAACCGCCGCCGCCGTACTGCACGCTGCGCCCGTTCCACGCAAGCGGCAGGTTGACCTGGAACAAGATGGGCGGTGCCGCGGCGTCAAGCGGCGCGATGCGGCCGAGCACCTTGCAGTGCGCGGGCGTTGCCGGTGTGATGCGCGCGGCGGGGCTGCCACCGCGCTCGGCGACAGCGAGCGCGGCGGCAGGAACGAGCGTGGCCGAATCGATCGTTGCCGCGCCGCTCGGCAGGCCGATGACCGCGGGCGCCACTGGTGCAACGAGCGCGGCACAGGATGTCGCAGGATTGCCGCCGAGCGTGAGGTTCTGCGGCCCTGCGGTGGTGCCGCAGCCCGCCAGCCATACGGCGGAGGCCAGCATGGCGCCCCCGCAAAACACTGTCTTCGGGATCGCCATCTGTGTGTCTCCTTGTTGTTTGCCGGGACAGCTACCGGGCCACGCCCAGCAATCTTTCAAGCACCTGCGGCTGGCTGCGCAACGCGGCTGCGCTGTCGGTGTGGACGATGGTGCCGTGGTCGAGCACCACCGCCTGATCGGAAATCGCGAGGATCGCCTGCGGATGCTGCTCCACGATGATCGCGGCCAAGCCCTCGTCCTGCGTGATGCGGCGGATGGCGCGCAGCAGCTCTTCCACAATGATCGGCGCCAGCCCTTCGAGCGGTTCGTCGAGCAGCAGCAGCTTCGGGTTCAGCACCAGTGCGCGGCCCACGGCCAGCATCTGCTGCTCGCCGCCCGAGAGCTGCGTGCCCAGGTTGGTCTTGCGCTCGGCCAGGCGCGGGAACATCTCGTAGACGCGCTGCGGGTTCCACTTTCCTGGCCGCTCCACCGCCGTGAGGTTCTCGTGCACCGTGAGCGACTTGAAGATGTTGCGCTCCTGCGGCACCCAGCCGATGCCGGCCGCCGCGCGCTGGTGCGGGGCGAGCTTGTGCAGCGCCAGGCCGCCGAGCGCGATGGTCCCGCCATGCTGCCGCGTCGCGCCCGCCAGCGTGTTGATCAGCGTGGTCTTGCCCGTGCCGTTGCGGCCCAGCAGCGCCAGCGTCTGGCCCTCGCCGAGCGCGAACGCCACGTCGTGCAGCACCACGGCCTCGCCGTAGCCGGCGCTCAGGTTCTCGATGCGCAGCAGCTCAGACATGAACGGCTTCTCCATGGCCCAGATAGACCTCTTTCACCTTCGGATCGTTGGCGATGGTTTCGGGATCGCCTTCGGTCAGCAGCGTGCCGTTGACCAGCACCGTCATGCAGTCGGCAAAGCTGAACACCAGGTCCATGTCGTGCTCGATCAAGAGCACCGACACATCGGCCGGCAATGCGGCCACCGTCTGCAGCAGCTCCTCGCGCTCGCCGGCGGGCACGCCCGCCACCGGCTCGTCGAGCAGCAGCACGCGCGGCTCGCAGGCCAGTGCAATCGCAATCTCCAGCAGGCGGCGCTTGCCGTAGGCCATGAACTTCGTCTGCTGCTGCGCCACGTCGCCGAGGTGGAACTGCTCGAGCAGCTGCGCCGCGCGCTCCGTCACGGCCTTGCTGGACCCCAGCGGGCGCCACCATTGCGAGGCGATGCCCTGGTGCTGCGAGACCACCAGCGACAGCGTTTCGAGCGGCGTCATCGAGTCGAACAACTGGTTGATCTGGAAGGTGCGCACCAGGCCACGCGCCACGCGCTTGTGCGGCGCGAGCGTGGTGATGTCTTCGCCGAGCAGCGAGATGCGGCCTTCGGTCGGTACGAGCACGCCCGTCAACAGGTTGATGAGCGTGGTCTTGCCAGCACCGTTGGGCCCGATCAGCGCATGGCGCGCACCGCGCTTGAGTTCCATGGTGACGTTGTTGGTGGCCGTGATGCCGCCGAAGCGCATCACCAGGCCCTGCGTCGAAAGCACAGTCTCGGTCATGCGGCACCGCCCCTCTTCTTTTTGCCCAGCCAGGTCCATGGCTTGAGCACGCGGTCGCGTCCCACGAGCACCAGCAGCACCAGCAAGAGGCCGATCCAGAACATCCAGTACTGCGGCGTCACGGCCGAGAGCCAGTTCTGCAGCAGCTTGAAGACGATGGCGCCCGCGACGCCGCCATAGAGCCAGCCCACGCCGCCGATCACCAGCATCAGCAGCACGTCGGCCGAGCGGTCGAAGGCCAGCACGTCGAGCGAGGCAAAGCCCGTGGTCTGTGCCAGCAGCGCGCCCGCGGCACCGGCAATGCCGGCCGCCACGGTATAGATGACCACCAGCCGCGACACCACCGGAATGCCGATGGCCATGGCGCGCAGCCGGTTGTCGCGGATGGCCTTGAGCGTGGATCCGAAGGGCGAATGCACGATGCGGCGCATCACCAGGAACAGCAGCAGCATCACGGCCAGCGAATACCAGGCCGCCGTGCGGCCGTAGAGGTCGAACTCGAACAGGCCGAGCACCGGCCCCATCACCACGCCCTGCAGGCCGTCGGCGCCGCCGGTGAGCCAGTCGAGCTTGTTGGCGAGTTCGAGCAGCAGCAGCGCGGTGCCCAGCGTGACCATCAGCCGCGTGAGGTCGCTGCCGCGCAGGATCGTGACGCTGGCCACCAGGCCGAGCACGGCCGAGAGCACGGTGGCCACCACCAGCCCCACTGTCGGATCGGGCATCACGAGCTTGGCGAACAGCGCCGCGGTGTAGGCGCCGAAGCCGAAGAAGGCGGCATGGCCGAGCGAGACGATGCCGGTGTAGCCGAGGATCAGGTCGAGCGACATCGCGAACAGCGCGACGATAGCGATCTCGTTGACCAGCAGCGAATGCGAGGGCATGGCGAACGGCAGCGCAAAGGCCACGGCCCAGGCCACGAACTCGAGCGGGCGCCAGCGCGCCTTGCGCAGCAGGGCCGATTCGTAGGTCGTCGTTGTAGAAGAAGGCGCGCTCATTTCAACGGCCTCCCTTGCGCGTGAACAGCCCCTGCGGCCGCCACATCAGGATCAGGATCATGAGCAGGTAGACGGTGAACGCACCCATCTTCGGGATGAAGTACTTGCCCGCCACGTCGGCAATGCCGAGCAGCAGCGCGGCTGCGAGCGGCCCGGTGATCGACGAGGTGCCGCCGACCGACACCACGATCAGGAAATAGATCATGTACTTGAGCGGAAAGGTCGGATCGAGCCCGAGGATCTCGGCGCCCAGCGCGCCGCCCAGCCCCGCGAGCCCGGAGCCGACCGCGAAGGTCAGCAGGAACACGATGTTGACGTTGATGCCAAGCCCCGCGGCCACGCGCGGATCGTCGACCGCGGCGCGCAGCCGGCTGCCGAAGCGCGTCTTCGACAAAATGAGCTGCAGCACCACCGTGAGCACGGCGCACACGGCAATGATGAAAAGCCGGTAGTGCCCCATGCCAAGCAGCAGCGCGCCGTCGCCGACTTCGGTGCGGCCGCGCAGCCATTCGGGCAGTTGCACGTTCTGCTGCGACGAGCCGACGAAGTAGTCGACGGCCGCCACCGCCATGAATGCGAGGCCGATGGAAAACAGCACCTGGTCGAGGTGCGGCTTGCCGTACATCGGCCGGTAGAGCGTGCGTTCGAGCAGCGCCCCGGCCAGTGCGACGACGATGAACGCGAGCGGCAGGCAGGCCAGGAACGGCACGCCGAGCTTCTGCATCGCAAACACCGTGAGGTACCCGCCCGCCATGGCAAAGGCGCCGTGCGCGAGGTTGATGAAGTTCATCAGCCCGAGCGTCACGGCCAGCCCCACGGCGAGCACGAAGAGCAGCATGCCGTAGGCGATGCCGTCGAAAAGGATGGTCAACATGTCATTGTTCCGCTACGGCGTTTGCTTTGACTCGCGAGTTATGTCGGTTCTTGTTCGGGGCGTTTTTTCAGGGCGCGTGCACAGGCCACCGGGTACTCCCCTCCGCGAATGTCCCCCGGCCTGCGGCGTCCTCCTTGATTTCGCTGCGGGGAGCACCCGATGCCCTGTGCACCTGGACACGCTCTGGGCGACCGCTGATCAACCAGTGCTCTGAACACGCTCCCGCCGATGGGGTGCCTTGCGCAGCGAAATCAAGGGGGAGGCCGAAGGCCGGAGGAAATTCGCGGAGCAAGGTACCCCGTCGGCGGGAGCGCGCCCTGAAAGCAAGTCGCGCATCCCAAGCACTCAACTCAATTACTTCGCCTTGCCCGGATCCTTCACACCCTTGATCACGTCGAACTCGACGTTGTAGAGCTGCCCGTCCTTCTTCTCGACCTTGCGCAGGTACACGTCCTGCACGATGTCGCGCGTCTGCGCGTCGATGTACACCGGGCCACGCGGGCTCTCGAAGATCTGGCCCTTCATGGTGGCCAGCAGCGCGTCGCCGCCGCCCTGCCCCTTGGTGGCCTTGAGCGCTTCGTAGATCACACGCATGCCGTCATAGCCGCCCACGGCCATGAAGTTGGGGCGCATCTTCGGGTTGGCCTTCTGGAAAGCCTCGACGAACTTCTTGTTGGCCGGCGACGGATGCGCGGCCGAGTAGTGGTGCGAGGTGACCACGCCCAGCGCGCCGTCGCCCATGTCGTTGAGCTGGTCGTCGTCGGTCACGTCGCCGGTGGCGATCATGCGGATGCCGGCCTTGTCCATGCCGCGCTCGAGGAACTGCTTCATCACCGCCGCGCCGGCGCCCGAGGGCACGAAGACGAACAGCGCATCGGGCTTGGCGTCGCGCACCTTCTGCAGGAACGGCGCGAAGTCGGGGTTGCGCAGCGGCACGCGCAGCTTCTCGATCACCTTGCCACCGTTGAGCTGGAAGCGCTCGCTGAAGAACTTCTCGGCGTCGTTGCCCGGGCCGTAGTCGGCCACCAAAGTGACGACCGTCTTCACGCCGTTCTTGGGTGCCCAGTCGCCCATGGCCACCGACACCTGCGGCAGCGTGAAGCTCGAACGCACGATGTAGGGCGAGGCCTCGGTGATGCTCGACGTGGCCGCGGCCATCACCACCTGCGGCGTCTTCGACTGCGTGGCCAGCGGCGCGGCCGCCAGCGCGGCGGGCGTGACGCCGAAGCCCGCGATCACGTTCACCTTGTCGTTGACGATGAGTTCCTGCGCGAGGCGCTTGGTGACGTCGGGCGTGGCCACGTCGTCCTTGACGATCAGCTCGATCTTCTTGCCCGCCACGGTGTCGCCGTTCTGCGCCATGTACAGCCGGGCCGCCGCTTCGATCTGCCGGCCGGTGGAGGCCTGCTGCCCCGTCATCGGCAGGATCAGGCCGATCTTGAACTTGTTGCTGTCCTGCGCAGTGGCAAGCGACATGGAAAGCGCAAGCGCCGTGAGGCATGCGGTCTGGATGAGAGGGCGTCTTTGCATGAGGTTTTCCTTGGAGGGACGGAATGCGAACCGGGGCTATTTTTCAATACTTTGCAAGATGCGACAGAGCAGGCAATCACCTACTCCGGGGGTGGAGCTCGCCTTTGTTGCGCGATGAACAAATGAACTGCGCGATGATCGCGCAGCGCGGCGAACTGGGCGCGTGCATCCATTGGCGCTCGCTTTTTCATCGAGGGCCCGCTCAGCCGCGCCGGCGGATCAGTTGCACGCCCGGCAGCGGGCGCTGTTCGGCGGTGGGCGCGCCATGCAGCGCCTCGCGCAGGTTGCGCCGCGCGATGCGGCTGTGCTCGCGCATCAGCGCCTCGGCGCGCGAGCCTTCGCCGGCCTCGATGGCATCGAGCACCTGCAGGTGCTGGTCCTGCGCGATCACGAGCATGTCGCGCGCCGCGGGCGAATTGGCCTGCACGATGACAAAGCCCGAGGGCGACGCGAACGGCAGGTTGACCACGCGCTCGAGCTGCTGCGCAATGACCGGGCTGGCCGCCATTTCGCACAGCAGCGAATGGAACTTCTCGTTGTGCGTGACGTAGCGCGAGAAGGCCGCGTCGTCGAGCGCGGGCTCGCGCAGCAGTTCGTCGATGCGCGCCAGGCAGGCGCGCGCCTCGCGCAGCACGACCGGCGCCGCGCCGCGTTCGGCCGCGAGCCGTGCCACCAAGCCTTCGAGCGTGCCGCGCAGCTCGATGGCATCGGCCACGTCGCGCTCGGAAAAAGTGCGCACCGCATAGCCGCCGTTGGGCAGCGCCTCGAGCAGGCCTTCCTGCTCGAGCCGCATGAGCGCGCTGCGCACCGGCGTGCGCGAGACGCCGAGCTGCTCGGAGATGGCCACCTCGGCAATGCGCGCACCGCCGGGCAGTTCGCCGGCCAGGATCATCTCGCGCAGACGCAGCTGTGCCTTCACGGCCTGCGAGCCGCCGCCGTCCGCGGGCTCGACGGGTGATGCATCTGCGGCTTTCATGCGGTTGCGGGCGTTCTCATGAATACTGAATGTATACAAAGCTCACGAGACTTTCGCCGATGAAGCGTCAAATTGAGGGTAAACACCAAGCCGGTTGTACACACCAATGTCCGTTCCTGAGGCGATACGATGTCCATCGTTTTTCAGCCACGACGGAGATCACCATGTCCCAGCACGCCGCCCTGCCCGCCCGCTACGACCACGTGGGCAGTTTCCTGCGCCCCAAATACCTGCTCGAAGCGCGCGCGCAGAACGCCAAGGGCGAGATCACGCCCGAGCAGCTGCGCAAGGTCGAAGACAAGGCCATCACCGAGATCGTCCGGTTCCAGGAAGACATCGGACTCAAGAGCATCACCGACGGCGAATTCCGCCGCACCTACTTCCACATCGATTTCCTCGACCAGCTCGGCGGCGTGAAGACCGACATTCCGGTCACCATCCGCAAGCCCGACGGCACCGAGGAACTCGCGCCCCCCGCGATGCGCGTGCTCGACAAGGTGCGCCACATCAAGGACATCCAGCTCGCCGATTTCCAGTACCTCAAGAGCCAGGTCTCGGCCGGCCGCACGCCCAAGGTGACGATTCCCTCGCCGACCATGCTGCACTTCCGCGGCGGCCGCGCCGGCATCAGCAAGGAGGCCTACCCCGAGCTCGACCCCGTGTTCTACGACGATGTCGCCAAGGCCTACGGCGACGAGCTGCGCTCGCTCGCGGCCGCCGGCTGCACCTATGTGCAGATGGACGACACCAACCTCGCCTACCTGTGCGACGAGCACATGCGCGAAGCCGCCCGCAAGCGCGGCGACGATCCCAACGAGCTGCCGCACCGCTACGCCGCCTTCATCAACAAGGTGGTGGCGCAGAAGCCGCCGGGCATGCTGCTGGCCATGCACCTGTGCCGCGGCAACTTCAAGAGCACCCATGCCGCGGCCGGCAACTACGAACCGGTGGCCGAGGCGCTGCTGAAGGAAATGGACCTCGACGCCTACTTCATGGAATACGACGACGCCCGCTCGGGCGACTTCAAGCCGCTGCGCTACCTGCCCAAGGGCAAGACGGTGGTGCTGGGCCTCGTGACCACCAAGTTCGGCGAGATGGAAGACAAGGACGAGCTCAAGCGCCGCATCGAGGACGCCGCCAAGTACGCCCCGCTCGAGCAGCTCGCGCTGTCGCCGCAGTGCGGCTTCTCGAGCACGGTGCATGGCAACAACATCGCGGTGGAAGCGCAGCGCGCCAAGCTGCGCCTCGTGGTCGAGACCGCTCAGGAGGTCTGGGGCTCGACCTGAGGCGCCTTTCATGGTGAAGTCGGGGGCATGAAGACTCAGATCTATTCCGCCCCCCTCAGCATGTTCGGCGCCAAGGTGCAGATCGCCGCGCTCGAAAAAGGCGTCGATTTCGAACTGTTGATGGTGCCGTTCACCAAGGACGACACCTACGAGCCCAAGCACCCCGAGGTGCTGCGCGTCAATCCCGTCAAGCAGCAGGTGCCGATCCTGATCGACGGCGATGTCGAGCTGTTCGACTCGACGCAGATCTTCGAGTACCTCGAAGACCGGTACCCGAGTCCTGCGCTGTGGCCCCGGGGCATTGCCGAGCGGGCCCGCGCACGGCAGCTCGAGCAGAAGTCCGATGAAGTGTTCTTCCCCAACGTGATCCGGCTCTTCGGCCTGCAGCACGACATGCAGAGCGCGCCCGCCGTGGCGGCCTGCGCCGCCTGCGCGCACTACTACGACGAAATGGAAGGCCTGCTGGCCACGCGCGAATACCTGGCGGGCCCCTACTCCTTCGCCGACATCGCCTTCTACATGGCGCACGTGTTCGCCGACCGCAAGGGCGCCGGCATGACCGATGCCACGCCGCGGCTCGTGGCCTGGCGCGGCCGCGTGGGCGAGCGGCCCGCGGTGCGCGCGGCGGTCGATCCCATGATGCGCTTCCTGGCCTCCGAGGGGCGCGGCGTGCCCGCCTTCCTGCAACGCTGAACGGCGCGGACCCGTCCTCGGGCATCATTGCCACATGCCGAATTCCGCATTCGACTGGCTCCCCTCCCCATCCCAGCATTTTCTCGTCGTCACCTTTGCGCTGCTGGTCTATGTGCTGACCACGCGCGCGCGCCGCGAGCAGCGCGCCCCCACCACGGCCATTGCCTGGGTCATGGGGCTGGTGCTGATGCCCTACTTCATCCTGCCGATGTACCTGCTGTTCGGCCAGCGCAAGCTGCGCCCCGCGGGCTCGCCGCGGCCCGCGCGCGCGGCGGTGCCGGGGCACTGGGCCGCCGACCTCATCGAGAGCTTCGGCCTTGCGCCGCCGGGACGCTGCGAGATCCGGCTGCATGCCGACGGCGATGCCGCGCGCGAGGCGCTGTGGCAGGTGATCGACGGCGCGCGCGAACGCATCGACGTGTGCACCTTCATCATCGGCGACGACGCGCTGGGCCGCGCGGTGATCGAACGGTTGGCGCTGCGCGCGCGCGAAGGCATCAAGGTGCGCGTGCTGCTCGACGGCTTCGGCGCGCTGACCCTGCCGCGCCGCCACATCCGGCTGCTGCGCGCGGCGGGCGGCGAAATCGCCGTGTTCCGCCCCTTCTTCAGCCTGCGCCGCATCGGGCCGCGCAACCTGCGCAACCACCGCAAGTTCACCATTGCCGACGACGGCTGGCTGTGGTCGGGCGGGCGCAACCTTGCGGGCGAATACTTCACCGGCAGCGACAAATACCCCGAAGCCTGGCGCGATCTTTCGTTCGACCTGCGCGGCAGCGTGGCCGCCGCGGCGGCTCGCCAGTTCGACCACGACTGGAGCTCGGTGCGCGGGCGCAAGGCGCGCGCCATCACGGCCGACGACGTTGATGAAGGCGTGGACAGCGCCATGGCGCAGTTCCTGCCGAGCGGCCCCGACCAGACCGAGGACACCGCCCATGCGCTCTTGATCGACGCCTGCTTTCGCGCCGAGCACCGCGTGCTCGCCGTCACGCCCTACTTCGTGCCCGGCGATGGGCTGCGCGATGCGCTGCGGCTGGCCGCCCGGCGCGGCGTGCAGGTGACCATCGCCATGCCCGCGCGGTCGAACCACCGCCTCGCCGACTTCGTGCGGGCACGCGCCATGCGCGACCTGGCGCGTGCGGGCGTGAGCTTTCGCATGCTGCCCTTCATGGCCCATGCCAAGGCCGTGGTGGTCGACGACGAGTTGGCCATGTGCGGCTCCATCAACCTCGACCTGCGCAGCCTGCTGCTCAACCACGAGGCGGCCGTGGTGTTCTATGGCCCGCGCGAGATCGACTGGCTGGCCGAATGGATCGACACCATCGCCTCCGCCGGCGAGCCCTACCGCGCGCGGCGGCCGGGCTTGGTGCGCGACGTGGCCGAGGGGCTGCTGCTCACCGTCGCTTTCCAGCTCTAGCGGGCGCCGCGGCCGTGGCCGCCTCCTTCGCGATGGCATCGAGCCCGGCGAAGACGTAGCGCATCAGGTCGTCCGCGAGGCCTTCGGCATCCTTCAGCGCCGGCAGCACTTCGTTGCGCAGGTTCTTGGGGGCCACCGTCATCACGATGCAGGGCAGCACCGCGAACAGCAGGCCACGCTGCACCGAGGGATGGTCCTCGGGCAGGCCCATGATGCCGCCGATCAGGCCGCGGATCAGCCGGGCCTTGGGCAGCACCGCCTGGCGGATGAGCGCAGGCAGCGCCGGCGATGGCGACAGCGCTTCGCGCAGCACCACGCGGAACCCCCAGGGCGCCTTGGGCTGGCTGCCCATCTCGACCAGGTGGGTGAGGAAGGCACGCAACTTGAGCCGCGGATCGCCAGCCTCGCTGGCCAGGCTGATCAGTTCGTCCATGCTCACGAGCTGGCGGTGCGCCTCGATCAGCACGGCCTCGTAGAGCCCGTCCCGGCTGCCGAAGTGGTAGTTGACCGCCGCCATGTTGGTGCCGGCGCGGGTGCAGATTTCCTTGCTGGTGCTCTCGGCGAAGCCGCGCTCGGCGAACAGCTGACCCGCGGTTTCGAGGATGTGCAGCCGCGTGGTGCTGCCGTCGGTGCGCTGGACGCGCGCCGCGCCCTCGCGTGCAGCGGGGGAACGGGTGGTGGAAGAGCGTGTCGCCATGCGCCAAGGTTAATCGAATTGAAAAAATACTTCAAATTCAAATTTCAATTTGATAACATGCGGCCGTCATCCGATCTGGAAACCGGCAGGAGCCCGCCCATGAACAAGAAACCCCTCATTGCCGCTGCCGCCGTGGCGCTGGCCGCCGCAGCCGGCGGCTGGTGGTACTTCAGCCGCTCGGCCGCACCGTCCGATCAGCTCGTGCTGTATGGCAACGTCGACGTGCGCCAAGTCTCGCTCGCCTTCAATGCCACCGAGCGCGTGGCCGAACTCGCGGTGCGCGAAGGCGACCATGTGCGAGCCGGGCAACTGCTGGGCCGGCTCGACACGCGCTCTCTCGTGCTGCGCGTGGCGCAGTCGCAGGCGCGCATCGGCGTGCAGGAGCAGGCGCTGCTGCGCCTGAAGACCGGCAGCCGCCCCGAGGAACTGGCACAGGCCGGTGCCCAGGTGGCCGCGGCACGGGCCGATGCCGATCTTGCGCAGCAGCAGCTCGCACGCCTGCAGGCCATCGGCCAGACCACGGCCGGACGCGCCGTGAGCCAGCAGGACCTCGACAGCGCGCAGGCCCGCCGCAAGGTGGCGCTTGCACAGCTGGACAACGTGCGCAAGGCGCAGCAGCTCGCGGTGGCCGGCCCGCGCAAGGAAGACATCGCGCAGGCGCAGGCCCAGCTCGAATCCGCGCGCGCCGACCTCGCGCTCATGAACCACCAGCTGGCCGAAGCCGAACTCAGGTCGCCCATCGACGCCGTGGTGCGCGCCCGCCTGCTCGAGCCCGGCGACATGGCTTCGCCGCAGCGCCCGGCCTTCACGCTGGCCATCACCGATCCCAAGTGGGTGCGCGCCTATGTGGCCGAGCCCGACCTCGGCCGCGTGCGGCCCGGCCAGCCGGCCAGCGTGACGACCGACAGCCAACCCGGCCAACCGATCGCGGGCAAGGTGGGCTACATCTCGTCGGTGGCCGAGTTCACGCCCAAGACGGTGCAGACCGAGGAGCTGCGCAGCAGCCTGGTCTATGAGATCCGCGTGATGGTCGACGACAAGGAAGACCGGCTGCGGCTCGGCATGCCGGCCACCGTGCGGCTGCAGCTCGCCTCCTCAACCGCCAGCGGCAAATCCTGATGCGCGATACCGGGCCCGCCGTGGCCGCACGCTCCCTGCACAAGCGCTTCGTGGCCAAGGGCTCGAAGCAGGTGGTGCGCGCGCTCGACGACGTGTCGCTCGAGGTGCCCTCCGGCACGCTCACGGCGCTGGTCGGACCCGATGGCGCCGGCAAGACCACGCTGCTGCGGCTCATGGCGGGCCTGATGCGCGCCGATGAAGGCGAACTGCGCGTGCTCGGCATCGACGTGTCGGCCGATCCGCAGGCGGTGCAGGACCGCATCAGCTACATGCCCCAGCGCTTCGGCCTCTACGACGACCTGAGCGTGCAGGAGAACCTCGACCTCTACGCCGACCTGCACGGCGTTTCCGCCGGCCAGCGTCGCGAGCGCTATGCGCGGCTGATGGAAATGACCGACCTCGGCCGTTTCACGGATCGGCCCGCGGGCAAGCTCTCGGGCGGCATGAAGCAGAAGCTCGGCCTGGCTTGCACGCTGGTGCGCTCGCCCGACCTGCTGCTGCTCGACGAGCCCACCGTGGGCGTCGACCCGCTCTCGCGGCGCGAGCTCTGGCAGATCGTGCAGCAGCTGGTCGGCGAGGAAAAGCTCTCGGTGATCGTGAGCACCGCGTACCTCGACGAGGCCGAGCGCTGCAGCCATGTGTTCGTGCTGCAGGAGGGCCGGCTGATTGCGCAGGGCACGCCGGACGAGATCCGCGGCCATGCCGAGGGCACCTGCTTCGTCGCTGCACCGCCGGAGGGCGAGGCACCGCGCCTGATGCAGGCGCGCCTGCTCGATGCGCGGCAGCAGATCGTCGATGCCGTGCCGCAGGGCGGCGAGGTGCACTTCATCCGCCATCGGGGCACGGACGACGCGGCGCTCGAAAAACTGCTGGCCGGCGCGCGCGCCGAGCCCGTGCCGCCGCGGCTCGAAGACGGTTTCATGACGCTGCTGCGCACGCGGCAGGCCAGCGACACGAACATCGCCCAATCGGCGGCGAGCGAAAGCCTTGCACCGGCCGAGGGCGAGCCCGGCGAAGTGGTCATCGAGGTGAAGGACCTGGTGCGCCGCTTCGGCGACTTCGTGGCCGTGGCGAGCACCAGCTTCTCGGTGCGGCGCGGCGAGATCTTCGGTCTGCTCGGGCCCAACGGCGCGGGCAAGACCACCACCTTCCGCATGCTCTGCGGCCTCCTGCCCGCGAGCGGCGGGCAGCTGCGCGTGGCCGGCGTCGACCTGCGCCATGCGCGCGCACAGGCCCGCCAGCGCATCGGCTATGTTTCGCAGAAGTTCGCGCTCTACGGCAACCTCACGGTGCGCGAGAACCTCTCGTTCTTCGGCGGCGCCTACGGCCTGCGCGGGCAGAAGCTGCAGGGGCGCATGGACACGGTGCTGCGGCAGTTCGACCTCGAGCGCGAACTCGACGCGCCCAGCGGACAGCTGCCCGGCGGCTACCGGCAGCGCCTGGCCATGGCCACGGGCCTGCTGCACGAGCCCGAGATCCTGTTTCTCGACGAGCCCACCAGCGGCGCCGATCCGCTCGCACGGCGCGAGTTCTGGCGCCGCATCACGGCGCTGGCCGAAGGCGGCACCACCGTGGTCATCACCACCCACTTCATGGAAGAGGCCGAGTACTGCGACCGCATCGTGATCCAGGATGCCGGCAAGGTGCTGGCCATCGGCACGCCGCGCGAGGTGCGCACGCAGGCGCTCGACGGTGAAGACCGCGACAGGCGCATCGACATGGAGCAGGCCTTCATCGGCATCGTCGAGAAGGCGCGGCAGCAAGAAAGGAGGCAGCCATGAGCGGCTTCGGCACCCGGCTCGTCTCCCTCACGCGCAAGGAGTTTCGCCAGCTGCTGCGCGACCGCAGCAACCTGGCCATCGGCATCCTGCTGCCGATGGTGCTGATCCTGATCTTCGGCTACGGCATGTCGCTCGACGTCAAGAACGCGCCGGTGGCCGTGGTGCTCGAAGACTCTTCGCCGACGGCGCACGAGGCCATTGCCGGCCTGCAGCTCTCGCCCACCATCGCACCCGTGCTGCTGGGCTCGATGCACGACGCCGAGGCCCTGATGCGCGAGCGCAAGGTCGACGGCATCGTGCGCGTGCCCGCCGACTTCTCGCGCGCACTGGTCGCGGGCAATGCGCGCGTGCAGCTCATCGTGCATGGCGCCGACGCGGGGCGCGCGACCATCATCCAGGCCTACGTGAGCGGCGCGCTTGGGCAAGCGGCCGTGCGCCAGGCCGATCGCGGCGGCGGCGCCGGTGCGGCCGCGCCTTCGACGGGTCGCGTGACAGTGGAGCAGCGCATGTGGTTCAACGCCGCGAACACCAGCACCTGGTACCTGGTGCCGGGGCTGATCGTGCTCATCATGACGCTGATCGGCGCGTTTCTCACCGCGCTGGTGATGGCGCGCGAATGGGAGCGCGGCACGCTCGAGGCGCTGTTCGTCACGCCGGTGCGGCCGGTGGAAATACTGCTGGCCAAGATCATTCCGTATTTCGCGGTCGGCATGCTGGGCCTTGCGCTGTGCCTGCTGGCCGCGCGCTTCCTGTTCGCGGTGCCGATGGTCGGCTCGCTGTTCGCGGTGGTGCTCAGTTCGATGCTCTACCTGATCGTGGCGGTGAGCCTGGGGCTGGTGATCTCGTCGGTCACGCGCAACCAGTTTCTTGCGAGCCAGGTGGCGCTGATCGCCACCTTCATGCCTTCGATGATGCTGTCGGGCTTTTTGTTCGACCTGCGCAACGTGCCCACCGCCGTGCGCGTGATCGGCCACGTGCTGCCGGCCACCTATTTCATGGACCTGATCAAGACGCTGTTCCTCGCGGGCGACGTCTGGCCGCTGATCTGGCGCAACTGCGCAGTCCTCGTGGCCTATGCGGTGGGCCTGCTGCTGCTTGCCCGATTGGTCACGCGCAAGAGCCTGGACTGAAGGGGCGCCTTCCATGATCGACTTCCTGCTGCGCATCGCCAACCTCTGCAAGAAGGAGCTGCTCGCCATCTTCAAGGACCCGGCCAGCCGCGTGATCCTGTTCGTTCCCGCCATCATGCAGAGCCTCATCTTCGGCTATGCCGCCACCTACGACCTCTCGAACGTGCCCTATGCGCTGCTCGACCAGAGCCGCACCGGTGCATCGACCGAGCTCATTGCACACCTGGACAGCACCGGCGTCTTCCATCGCGTGGCCACGCTGCGCACGCAGGCCGACATCCGCGAGGTGATCGATACCGAGAAGGCGCTGCTCGTGATCCAGATCGCGCCGAACTTCGAGCAGCAGCTCAGCACGGGCCAGTCAGCGGCCATCCAGCTGGTGCTCGACGCGCGCAACTCCAACACTGCGGGCTCCGCGGCCGGCTATGTGGGCGCGGTGGTGGAGCGCTACAACGCCGAGCTGCGCACGCGCGCCGGCGCGCCTCCGGCTCCGCTCACCATCGAATCGCGCGCCTGGTTCAACCCCAACCTCGAAACGCGGTGGAACCTGCTGCCCGGCCTGATCGCCGCGCTCAGCATGCTGCAGACGCTGCTGCTCACCGCGCTTTCCGTGGCGCGGGAGCGCGAGCAAGGCACCTTCGACCAGCTGCTGGTCACGCCGATGTCGCCGCTCGAAATCATGATCGGCAAGGCGCTGCCGCCGGTGCTGGTGGGCCTTGCGCAGTCGACGCTGATCCTGCTGGTCGCCCTGTTCTGGTTCGGCATTCCGATGGCGGGCTCGCTGGTCACGCTCTACACCGGGCTGGCCTTCTTCACGGTGGCCAGCGTGGGCATCGGCCTGTCGATCTCGGCGGTGTCCGCCAACATGCAGCAGGCCATGCTCTACACCTTCGTGCTGCTGATGCCGATGATGCTGCTCTCCGGCCTGACCACTCCGGTGCGCAACATGCCGCAGGTGCTGCAGCTGATCACCATGGCCAACCCGCTGCGCTTCGCGATCGACCTGGTGCAGCGCGTCTACCTCGAAGGCGTGGGCCTGGCCACGGTGTGGCACAACCTGATTCCACTGTCGATCATCGCCATCGTCACGCTGCCGCTGGCGGCCTGGCTGTTTCGCCATCGTCTGGTCTAGGGAGCACCCCATGCCCGCATCGCGCATCCTCTTTGCATATTCCACGCTTGTGCTTCTTGTTGGCGGTTGCGCCGTGGGGCCCGACCACCGGCCCGCACAGGTGCAGGCGCCCGCCGACTGGTCCGCATGGCACGGCGGCTCGGCGGCGCTGCTCGGCGCCGAGCGCAAGGCCGCGCCCACAGCCGCCTCGTCCGGCGACTGGAAGGCCTTCGGCGATCCGCTGCTCGACCGTTTGCAGGCGCTCGCGCTGGCCGCCAACCACGACCTGCAGACCGTCGCTCTGCGCTTCGCGCAAAGCCGCGTGCAGCGCACCGCGACCGCGGCGCAGCAGGCACCGCAGCTCAATGCCAGCGGCAGCGTCGCCCGGCAGCGCCAGAGCGAGAGCGGCGCCGCCACGCGGATGATCGATGCGCTGGGCTCGTCGGTCGCCAACCGCGACCAGCTGATCCGCACGCTCAGCGAGCCCTACAACCTCTACCAGGCCGGTTTCGATGCCTCCTGGGAAATCGATCTCTGGGGCCGCGTACGGCGCAGCATCGAGGCCGCCGATGCGGATACCGGCGCATCGGCCGCGCTGCTGCGGCAGGCGCAACTCAGCGTGCAGGCCGAGGTGGCGCGCAGCTACTTCGAACTGCGCGGCGCGCAGCGTGAATTGCGCGTGGCGAACGCCGACATCGCGGCCGCGGCCGAATCGCTCGAGCTGGTGCAGGCGCGTGCCGACGGCGGCCTGGTCACCGACCTGGACCCGACGCGCCAGCGCACGCAGCTGGCCGAACTCAAGGCGCGCATTCCGATGCTGCTGCAGCAGGAGGCGCAGGCGATGAACCAGATCACGCTGCTGACCGGCGCATCGCCCGGCACGCTGAACGCCGAACTCGCTCCGTCTTCCGGGGACGCGGGCAATCCGCTCGAAGCGCTGCAGGCACCGCCGCTGCCCGAGCTTGCGCTGGGCTTGCCCGGCGACGTGGTGCGCCGTCGTCCCGACATTGCCGCGGCCGAAGCCCAGCTGCATGCCGCCACCGCGCGCATCGGCGTGGCGGTGGCCGACCTCTATCCGCGCGTCACGCTCGGTGCGGGCTTCGGCTACGAGTCGGCCGACAGCGAGCGTTTTGGCGAATGGGGCAGCCGTCAATGGCATGTCGGCCCTTCCATCAGCCTGCCGATCTTCGACAACGGCCGGCGCCGCAGCACGGTGAACCTGCGCGAACTGCAGCAGCAGGAAGCCGCGGTAGCCTTCCAGCAGACCGTGCTCAAGGCCTGGCACGAGATCGATTCGGCGCTGAGTGCCTACGCCGCCGAACGCCAGCGGCATGCCGAGCTGGCCGAGCGCGAGCGCAGCAGCCGCGACGCGCTCACGCTCGCGCATGCGCGCTATGCGAACGGGCTCACGGATTTCGGCGTCGAACTCGACGCCCGTCGCGCACTGCTGCAGGCGCGGCGCGACCAGGTGCAGAGCACGAGCCGCATGGCCGTGGGCATGGTGGCGGTCTACAAGGCGCTCGGCGGCGTGCCGCCCGCTGTCGCGGCGGCACCGGGTTAGAAGGTATTGGTGAAGCTCGCATTGCCAAGCCCCGTGCCGATCGTCAGCACGCCCCAGTGGGACACGTCGCGCATGAAGGGCAGTTCGCTCAGCCCCTGCACCACCGCGTCGTTGTGCATCAGGATCAGCGTGGGGCCGGAGCCGATCATCGGCATGCGGCGCCACAGCGCGCTCGGCAGATGGAACGCGCGGCTTTCCCAATCGCCCGGCAGGTTCTGCGTGCCGCGCTCGATCGAGCCGTCCTTGCGGATCAGCCCCGGGCAGGCAATGCCGATGAAGGGCGCCAGGCGGATGTGCTTGCGCTCGCAGTAGCGCACCATGTCCTCGAGCATGGCCGCGATGCGCTCGACCATGTCGGTGCGGTTCGGATCGTCGTCCGCATGCCGCCATTTTTCGCGCCGTACCACCTTGGCAAGCGACAGGTCGCGCGCCTTGCGCCGCCGCGTCTTCACGATGCCGCAGCGCACGTTGGTGCCGCCGATGTCCACCGCCAGGATGGCGTCGTGCTTCTTCAGCATGGCCGGCGGCGCCAGGTGCACCCAGCCGATCAGGCCGCCGTCGTCGACCTCATGCGACAGGCGCCCGAGCTGGACGTGAACGCCCAGCTCTTCGAGGATGGCAGCGGTCTGCAGGATGGCGCGCTCGCCCACATCGCTTTCGGTGAAGCCGCCACCCACCACGATGCGCTCCACCTTCTTCCATGAGGGCTGGCGCGTGAAGCGCTGGATCACGAAGGCCAGCTCTTCGGCGAATTCCTCGATGGCGCCGTGCATCAGGTCGCCGGCCGCCGAGGTCTTCAGCAGCACGCGGTCGAGCTGCTTCTTGCTGAGGTCGCGCGAGTGTTCCTTGCCCAGTGGATCGGTGCCGGCCTTGCGGCGGCGCTTGCGCCAGCGCTCGAGCAGTTCCCTGAAGGCCGTCTGGCTGGCCTGGTCGCCGACGAAGCCGTCCTTGTCGCGCAGCTGCAGGCTGTAGCCCTCGACCCTGAGGCCCGGAAGCTCGCGCAGGCCGTGGACGTCGGGGCCGGGCAGCAGTGGAGGTCTCTTCTTCATGGCAGCCACTATGGGTGCGACGGCGTCGACGACGCATCGGTAGCCCGCACCAGGGTTTGTAGGAGATTGGCGGGTACGCCGGCCGGTCCGATGTCTATACACTGGCCTGCGATGCACCTGCTCCACCACCGCATGCTGCGCGCCGCCTTGTTGTTCTTTGCCATGGCATGGCTCGGTGCCGCTGCATCGGCGCAGCCCGGCGAGGGCACGCTGCGCGTCGGTTCCAAGCGCTTCACCGAGTCGTACATCCTGGCCGAACTGCTGGCGCAGACCGCGGCGCCGCACACCGCATCGCCGCCGGTGGTGCGCCAGGGGCTCGGCAACACGGCCATCGTGTACGAGGCGCTGCGCTCGGGCGCCATCGATCTCTATGCCGAATACACCGGCACCATCGCGCTCGAGATCCTCAAGGGCTCGCCGGCCGAGACGCGCGAGGCCATGAATGCGGCGCTGGTGCCGATGGGCCTCGGCGTGGCCATTCCGCTGGGCTTCAATGACGGCTATGCGCTGGCCGTGCGGGCGGCCGATGCCGAGCGGCTCGGGCTGCGCACGCTGAGCGATCTTGCGAAGCACCCTGAACTCAAGCTCGGCCTGTCGAACGAATTCCTCGGCCGCGCCGACGGCTGGAAGGGCCTGGCCGCGCGCTACGGCTTCAAGCAGGTGCCCACCGGCCTCGACCACGGCCTGGCCTACGAAGCCGTGGCCGCAAAGCAGATCGACGCCATCGACATCTACACCACCGACGCCAAGATCGAGCACCTCGGCTTGCGCGTGCTCGCAGACGACAAGAAATACTTTCCGCGCTATGACGCCGTGGTGCTCTACAGGCTCGACCTGCCGGCGCGGCTGCCCAAGGCATGGGCCGCCCTGCAGACGCTCGAAGGCCGCATCGACGAGCACGCGATGATCGCGATGAATGCGCGTGCCGAACTCCAGAGCGTGCCCTTCGATGCCATTGCGCGCGACTTCCTGGCCGGCGTGGGCCAGGGCGCAAAGACCCAGGAGACCCGGCGCGGCTTCACCGCCAAGCTGTTCGGCCCCGATCTCTGGCAGCTCGCGCGGCAGCACCTGGTGCTGGTGGCGGTATCGGTGGGCGTGGCGATCCTGATTGGCGTGCCGCTCGCGATCCTGGTGTTTCCGCATGTGCGGCTGCGTGCGCTGGTGCTCGGCTTCGCGAGCCTGCTGCAAACCGTGCCTTCGCTCGCGCTGCTGGCCGTGCTGATCTCCATGCTCGGTGCGATTGGCGCGCTGCCCGCGCTGATCGCGCTCACGCTCTATTCGCTGCTGCCGATCATGCGCAACACCGTGACGGGCCTGGCCGAAGTGCCGAACGGCCTGCGCCTGGCCGGCACCGCGCTGGGCATGACGCCGCCGCAAAGCCTGCGGCTGGTGCTGCTGCCGCTCGCACTGCCCACGCTGCTGGCCGGTGTGCGAACGGCCACCGCGATTGCCATTGGCACCGCGACCATCGCGGCCTTCATCGGCGCGGGCGGATTCGGCGAGCGCATCGTCACGGGGCTGGCGCTCAACGACCGCGAGCTGCTGCTGGCCGGCGCGTTGCCGGCCGCGGCGCTGGCGCTGCTGAGCGAAGGGGTCTTCGAGCTGGTCGAATCAGCGATGCGCCGTCGCCGCCGCACCGCGCCAAGCTCGCTACCGCCCGTCTGACGATCAAGCCAGCGTGTACGCCGTCTTCACCGTGGTGAAGAACTCCTGCGCATACTTGCCCTGCTCGCGCGGGCCGTAGCTGGAGCCCTTGCGGCCGCCGAACGGCACGTGGTAGTCCACCCCCGCCGTGGGCAGGTTCACCATCACCATGCCGGCCTGGCTGTGGCGCTTGAAGTGCGTGGCGTACTTCAGGCTCGTGGTCGCAATGCCCGCCGAGAGACCGAACTCCGTGTCGTTGGCCGTGGCCAGCGCCTCTTCGTAGTTCTTCACGCGGATCACGCTCGCCACCGGCCCGAAGATCTCCTCCTTGTTGATGCGCATGGCCGCCGCCGATTCGCTGAACAGCGCCGGCGACATGTAGTAGCCGTCGGTCTCCAGCTTCAAGAGCTCGCCGCCCGCGGCCAGCGTGGCGCCCTCGCCCTTGCCGATGGCGATGTATTCCATGTCCTGGTCCAGCTGCGACTTCGACGACACCGGGCCGATGTCGGTGCCCTGCGCCAGCGCGTCGCCCACCTTGATCTTCGCCATGCGCGCCTTCATCGCCTCGATGAACTTGGGGTAGATGCCTTCGGTCACGATCAGCCGGCTGGAGGCTGTGCAGCGCTGGCCGGTGGAGTAGAAGGCGCTCTGCACGCTGAGCTCCACGGCCTGGGCCAGGTCGGCGTCGTCCAGCACCACCTGCGGGTTCTTGCCGCCCATTTCGAGCTGCACCTTCTTGTGGTTGGTGACGCACTGGATGGCGATGTTGCGGCCCACGCCGACCGAGCCGGTGAAGCTGATGGCATGGATGCCGGGGTGGCTGACCAGCGCCTCGCCGATCACGCTGCCGCGGCCCATCACGAGGTTGAACACGCCCGCCGGGATGCCCGAGCGGCTGATGATTTCGGACAGCGCCCAGGCGCAGCCGGGCACGAGGTCGGCGGGCTTGAGGACCACGCAATTGCCAAAGGCCAGCGCAGGCGCGATCTTCCAGGCCGGAATGGCGATGGGGAAGTTCCAGGGCGTGATGAGGCCGACCACGCCGACCGGCTCGCGCGTGATTTCCACGCCGATGTTGGGGCGCACCGAGGGCAGCAGCTCGCCTGACAGGCGCAGGCATTCGCCGGCGAAGAACTTGAAGATCTGGCCGGCGCGGGTGGTTTCGCCGATGCCTTCGGCCTTCGTCTTGCCTTCCTCGCGGGCGAGCAGGGTGCCCAGTTCTTCCTTGCGCGCGAGGATCTCGGTGCCGATCTTGTCCAGGGCGTCGGAGCGCGCCTGGATGCTGCCGGTGGCCCAGGCCGGGAAGGCGGCGGTGGCGGCGGCCACGGCGGCCTCGACATCGGCGGCCGTGCCCTGCGCGTATTGGCCCAGCACGTCGGCCAGGTTGCTGGGGTTGAGGTTGGGGCTGTAGCTTGCGCCGGCACGCCATTCGCCTGCGATCAGGTTGTCGAAGTTTTGCATGAGGATTCCTTGTGCTGCTCGATGGAAAGAAAGAAGCCGGAGCACTGCGTGTCCGGCTGCGGAAATGGAAACGGGAGACTAAACCCTCAACGCACCATGCAGGGTTTTTTGTTGTCGAAAGTCCATCCCGGGATCAGGTATTGCATGGCCTGCGCATCGTTGCGCGCGCCCAGGCCGTGCTTCAGGTACAGCTGGTGCGCCTTCTCGACCTCGTCCATGTCGAGCTCCACGCCCAGGCCGCCGCGCGTGGGCACCTTCACGCAGCCGCCCTCGATCTGCAGCGGCGCCTTGGTCAGGCGCTGCCCGTCCTGCCAGATCCAGTGCGTGTCGATGGCCGTGACCTTGCCCGGTGCCGCGGCCGCCACATGCGTGAACATGGCCAGCGACACGTCGAAGTGGTTGTTCGAATGCGAGCCCCAGGTCAGGCCCCAGGCCTGGCACAGCTGCGCCACGCGCACCGAGCCCTGCATCGTCCAGAAGTGCGGGTCGGCCAGCGGAATGTCGACCGACTGCAGCGAGAGGCTGTGCACCATCTCGCGCCAATCGGTGGCGACCATGTTGGTGGCGGTCGGCAGACCCGTGGCGCGGCGGAACTCGGCCATCACCTCGCGGCCGGAGAACACGCCTTCGGCGCCGCAGGGGTCTTCGGCATAGGCCATGACGCCGTGCAGGTCGCGGCACAGGCGGATCGCATCGGCCAGCAGCCAGCCGCCGTTGGGGTCGAGCGTGACGCGCGCCTTGGGAAAGCGCTCGTGCAGCGCGCGGATGGCCTCCACCTCTTCCTCGCCGCGCAGCACGCCGCCCTTGAGCTTGAAGTCGGTAAAACCGTAGCGCGCATGCGTGGCCTCGGCCAGGCGCACGATGGCTTCGGGCGTCATGGCTTCTTCATGGCGCAGGCGGAACCAGTCGTCGTCGGCGCCGGGGTCGCTCTCGTAGGGCAGGTCGGTCCTGGTGCGGTCGCCCACGTAGAACAGGTAGCCGAGCATCTGCACGGCATCGCGCTGCTGGCCTTCGCCGAGCAGTGCGGCCACCGGCACTTCGAGATGCTGGCCCAGCAGGTCGAGCAAGGCCGCCTCCACCGCCGTGACCGCATGGATGGTCACGCGCAGGTCGAAGGTCTGCTGGCCGCGACCTGCGCTGTCGCGGTTGGCAAAAGCGCTGCGCAGGCTGTTGAGCACGGCGTTGTGGCGGCCGATGGGCTGGCCCACGATGAGGCCGCGCGCATCCTCGAGGGTCTGGCGGATCTTCTCGCCGCCGGGCACTTCGCCGACGCCGGTGTGGCCGGCGCTGTCGGTCAGGATCAGCAGGTTGCGCGTGAAGAACGGACCGTGCGCGCCGCTCAGGTTCATGAGCATGCTGTCGTGGCCTGCGACGGGCACCACGCGCATGGCGGTGACGACGGGCGCGCCGGAGATGAGGGAAGCGGAGTCTGGAAGTGTCATTTTTTTGCGCGAACCCTGGAAAAAAAGTGCTGCTAGATCCGCACGGCCTGGCGGGCCAGCATCTTCCACTCGCCGCCCTGTTTCTGCCAGATGCCGAGGATCTTGAGCGCCACCTTGCCGGGCTTGCCCGAATCGTTGGTGTCGGCTGCGAGCGTGTGGCGCACGATGGCCGTCCGGCCATCGACCACCTTGATGGCCTGGTCGGTGATCGTGATGCTCACGAAGTCCGACTTGCGCTCGACCAGGTCGCCGATGAAGCTGGCCTTGGTGTCGACCTTGCCGCTCGAGTGGCCGTAGCTCAGGTCGTCGACCACCAGCGCGCCAAGGGCGGCGGGGGTGGGGTCGATCATCGCAAGGCGCAGCCGCTCGGCCGCCGCGGCCACGGCCTGCTCGGCCGAAGCACCGCCGCCGGCGGGCGCCATCGCGCAGCCCGTGAACAAAACAGCCGATGCGGCAATCAGAAAGAACTTCTTGATGGACATGCCTTGTCTCCGTTGTTGTTGGTCGTTGTCGTTCCCGGCTCGGCCGCTTACTGCGGGCCGAGCGCGTCGATCAGCGCCTTGAGCTGTTCCATCTCGGCGGGCTTGAGGTCCGTGAGCGGTGCGCGCACCGGGCCTGCGTCGTGGCCGACGATCCTGGCGCCGGCCTTGACGATGCTCACCGCATAGCCCGGCACGCGGTTGCGCAGCTCCAGGTAGGGCATGAAGAAGTTCTTCAGCAGGCGATGCTGCGTGGGCAGGTCGTCGGCGGCAACGGCCTGGTAGAAATCCATCGCGGTCTTGGGGATGAAGTTGAAGACGGCCGACGAATACACCGGCGTGCCGAGCGCCTTGTAGGCCGCGGCATAGACCTCGGCCGTGGGCAGGCCGCCCAGGTAGGCGAAGCGGTCGCCCATCTTCTGGTAGATGGCGACCATGGCCTCGATGTCGCCCACGCCGTCCTTGAAACCGACGAGGTTCGGGTTGCGCTCGGCCAGGGCGGCCAGGGTGTCGGGCTTGAGGCGGCTGGTGGCGCGGTTGTAGACGATGACGCCGAACTTCACGCTCTTGCACACGGCTTCGACGTGCGCGGCCAGGCCTTCCTGGCCGGCTTCGGTCAGGTAGTGCGGCAGCAGCAAGATGCCGTGCGCGCCGGCCTTCTCGGCCGCCTGCGCGCACTGGATGGCAAAGCGCGTGGGGCCGCCGGCGCCCGCGATGATGGGCACCACGCCGCGGCAGGTGTCGACCGCGGTCTGGATGATGCCGGGGTACTCGTCGCCCGTGAGCGAGAAGAACTCACCGGTGCCGCCGGCCGCGAACAGCGCGCTCGCGCCGTAGGGGGCGAGCCATTCGAGACGCTGCTCGTAGCCCTTCTTGTTGAAGTCCCCGTTCGCGTCGAAGTCGGTCAACGGGAACGAGAGCAGGCCGGAGCCCATGATGGATTTGAGTTCTTGAGGGTTCATCGAGACACCAATGAGTGAGTTAAAAAATGGATGCTGAGGGCGTTCAGTCCAGCTTGATGCCGGCGTCGGCGACGACCTTGGCCCAGCGCGCGCGCTCCTTGCCGAAGAACTGCTCTTCCTCGGCCGGCGCCATGGTCACGACCTCGGCGCCCTGGCCTGCCAAGCGCGAGCGGATGTCGGCCGAGCGGATGACGGTGATCAGTTCCTTGTTGAGGCGCTGCACGATGGCGTCGGGCGTGCCCTTGGCAACCCGCACGCCTTGCCAGGTACCGGACTCGAAGCCCGCCACGCCCTGCTCCGCGATGGTGGGCACTTCGCCGATCAGCGGCATGCGCGTCGATTTCGACACGCCGAGCACCTTGAGCTTGCCGCTCTGCACATGCGGCAGGGTGGCGAGCATGCCGTTCATCAGGATCTGCGTCTGGCCGGCGACCGTATCCTGCACCGCCTGCACGCCGCCCTTGTAGGGCACGTACTGCCAGCGCGCCCCGCTCGCGCGCTCGAGCGCCACGCCGGCCAGGTGCGGCGCGCTGCCGGTGGCGGTCACGGCAAAATTGATGTCCGACTTCTTCGACAGCGCGATCAGTTCCTTCAGGTTGCTGGCCTGGACCGACGGATGCACCACCAGCAGGTGCGGCGAATAGGCCAGCATGGTCACGCCGCGCAGGTCTTTCGAAGGATCGAAAGGCAGCTTCGTATAGACAGAGGGGCTGATCGCGAGCGCGCCCACGTCGCACAGCAGAAGCGTGTAGCCGTCGGGCCTGGACTTGGCAACGTAATCGGCACCGAGGTTGCCGTTGGCGCCCGGCTTGTTCTCGACGATGACCGGCTGGCCGAGCGCTTCCGACAACTGCTGGCTGATGGAGCGGGCAATGATGTCGGACGAACCGCCCGGCGGGTACGGCACCACGATGCGCACGGGCTTGGACGGCCAGTTGTCGGCGGCATGCACGCCACCGGCCGCAAGCACCCCGCCGCCGAGGGCGCCAAGCATCAGATCACGTCGTTTCAAGCTCATTCTGAGTCTCCTGCTGGGTTGTGTTGTCAGTCATCGTACAACTAGGAATGACGCTTGTCCAGCGTCTGACCGAAATTTCTTCTCAGGAAGCCGCTGGCGGCGTCTTGGCCGCGGCCTGCTGGGCCGCTTCCTGCGCCACGCGCAGCCGCTCGCGGCTGTTGGTCAGGTGGATGCGCATGGCCGCGCGGGCCGATTCGGGATCGCGGCGCGCGATGGCCGCGTAGATCTCTTCGTGCTCGCGGTTCACGCGGCTCAGGTACTCGCCGCGCCGGTCGTAGTTGCGGATGGCGGTGATGCGCGTGCGCGGGATGATCGTGGTGCCCAGGTGGCTCATGATGTCCGCAAAGTACGGGTTGCCGGTGGCCTGGGCGATCTGCAGGTGGAAGCGGAAGTCGGGCGCCACGGTGTCCCCCGCCACCGCCACGTTGCGCTCGAAATCGTCGAGCGCCTGGCGCATCGCGAGCAGTTGCTCCTCGGTGCGGCGCGTGGCGGCCAGCCCCGCGGATTCGGTTTCGAGGCTGATGCGCAGTTCGAGCACCGCCAGTACGTCCACCGAGGTGGCGATGTCGGCGGAATCGAGCCGGAACATGCCGGCCGCGCGCGGCTGCAGCACGAAGGTGCCGACGCCATGGTGCGTTTCCACCAGCCCCGCGGCCTGCAGCTTGGACAGCGCCTCGCGCACCACGGTGCGGCTGACACCGAAGGATTGCATGATGGCCGACTCGGTCGGCAGCTTGTCGCCCGGACGCAGTTGCTGGCTGCGGATCTTCTCGCCCAGATCCTCGACCAGCCCGTGGGCGAGCCCGCGTGCGCGCGGCCGCGGGCGCCCCACGAAGGGCGTGCCGGCGGCGACTTCTGTTGCCGCGTCGGAAATTGAGGGATTACCCGCAGTCGTCTGGACCATGGTCAAGATAATAATCCCGCATTAGTTGTACGACAACAGATAACTTCTCAGGCCAGCAAAAATGTCGACGTCCCATCAAGCCTCCCACACCCAGCTCCACCGCATTCTGCTGACCGGCGCCGCCGGCGGATTGGGCAAGGTCCTGCGCGAACGCCTGCGCCCCTATGCCCGGATCTTGCGCCTGTCCGACATCGCCACCCTCCCTCCTTCCGAGGGTGCGCACGAAGAAGTCGTCGCCTGCGATCTTTCGGACAAGGCCGCGGTCCACGCGCTGGTCGAGGGCTGCAGCGCCATCGTGCACCTGGGCGGCGTTTCGGTCGAGCGCCCTTTCGAGGAAATTCTCGAGGCCAACATCAAGGGCGTCTTCAACGTCTACGAAGCCGCGCGCCGCCACGGCGTGAAGCGCGTGGTGTTCGCCAGCTCCAACCACGTGATCGGCTTCTACAAGCAGACCGAGCACATCGACGCCCATGCCCAGCGCCGGCCCGACGGCTACTACGGCCTGTCGAAGTCCTTCGGCGAGGACATGGCGCAGTTCTATTTCGACCGCTGGGGCATCGAGACGGTGAGCATCCGCATCGGCTCGTCCTTCCCCGAGCCGCTCAACCGCCGCATGATGAGCACCTGGCTCAGCTATCGCGACCTGACCACGCTGATCGAGAAGTCGCTCTTCACGCCCGACGTGAAGCACACGGTGGTCTACGGCATGTCCAACAACCGCGAGGTCTGGTGGGACAACAGCGCCGCCGCCCACCTGGGCTTCGTGCCGCAGGACAGCTCCGAGGTGTTCCGCGACAAGGTCGAGGCGCAGCCGCCCGTGGCGCCGACCGATCCCAATGCCATCTACCAGGGCGGCGCCTTCACGGCACAGGGCCCGTTCGGCGACCAATGAGGCCCGGCATGCAGGCCGAACTCGTCCTCGACGCACAGTGCGCGACCGGCGAAAGCCCGGTCTGGCGCGCCGATGAACAGGCGCTCTACTGGGTCGACATTCCCGCCAAGCAACTGCACCGCTGGAGCGCCGAAACCAGCAAGCACGACTGCTGGACCGGCGACGAGATGCTGGCCTGCATCGCCGCGCGCGCCGGCCATCCGGGCGAGTGGATCGCCGGCATGGAAAGCGGGCTGTTCGCCATTGCGGCGCGCGCCGACGGCACGCTGGCCGCGAGCCCCATTGCCAGTGCGGTCCATGCGGAACGCGGCATGCGCTTCAACGACGGCCGCTGCGACCGCCAGGGCCGCTTCTGGGCCGGCACCATGCAGATGGACATGGCCGCGGGCCGAGATGTCGGCCGCGTCTACCGCTACCAGGGCGACGTGAATGCGGAAGTCGCGCTGCGCCTGCAGTTCGACCACCTGATCGTTCCGAACGGCCTGGGCTTCAGCCCCGACGGCAAGACCATGTACCTGTCGGATTCGCATCCGAATGTGCAGGCCATCTGGGCCTTCGACTACGACATTGCGACCGGCACGCCGCACGGGCGCCGGCTGTTCGTCGACATGAAGCCGCTGCCCGGACGGCCCGACGGCGCCGCCGTCGACGCCGACGGCTGCTACTGGATCTGCGGCAACGACGCCGGGCTCGTCCATCGCTTCACGCCCGAAGGCCGGCTCGACCGCTCCCTTGCCGTGCCGGTGAAGAAACCCGCGATGTGCGCCTTTGGCGGCGCGCAGTTCGACACGCTCTATGTGACATCGATCCGCCCCGGCGGCGATCTGTCCGACCAACCGCTGGCGGGCGGCGTTTTTGCACTGCGTCCCGGCATCAAGGGTCTGCCGGAACCCGAATGCCGTTTCTGACTGCTTTTTATCCACCCACCCGAAGAGGAAGACAAATGAAATACACCCGCCACCTGATCGCGCTGGCCGCCAGTGCGTGCGCCATGGCAGCGAATGCCGTCGAGTTCCGCTCGGCCGACGTGCACAACAGCGACGAGTATCCCACCGTTGCAGCCGTCAAGCACATGAGCGAACTGCTCGAAAAGCGCAGCAACGGCAAGTACAAGATCAAGGTGTTCAACAAGAGCGCGCTCGGCAGCGAGAAGGAAACGCTCGACCAGGTCAAGATCGGCGCGCTCGAAATGAACCGCGTCAACATCAGCGCGCTGAATTCGATCTGCCCGAAGACGCTGGTGCCGACGATGCCTTTCCTGTTCGACTCGATCGCGCACATGCGCAAGTCGCTCGACGGCCCCATCGGCGACGAGATCCTGCAGGGCTGCGAGAAGGAAGGCCTGGTCGGCCTGGCCTTCTACGACAGCGGCGCACGTTCGATCTACGCCAAGAAGCCGGTGAAGACGCTGGCCGACGCAAAGGGCCTGAAGATCCGCGTGCAGCAATCCGACCTGTGGGTTGCACTGGTGAGCGCCATGGGCGCCAACGCCACGCCCATGCCGGCCGGCGAAGTGTTCACCGCGCTCAAGACCGGGCTCATCGATGCGGCGGAAAACAACATTCCCTCCTACGACGGCTTCAAGCACTACGAGGCAGTGAAGTTCTATTCGCGCACCGAACATTCCATGGCACCTGAAATGCTCGTGATGTCGAAGGCGATCTACGACAAGCTCTCCAAGGCCGACCAGGAGCTGTTCCGCTCCACCGCCAAGGAATCGGTCGCCTTCCAGCGCAAGAAGTGGGACGAGCAGGAAGCCAAGTCGCTCGAAGTCGTGACCAAGGGCGGCGCGCAGATCATTGCCGATGTGGACAAGGCCTCGTTCCGCGCGGCAATGACCCCGGTCTACGCGAAGTTCATCTCGACGCCCGACCTGCAGCGCCTCGTGAAGGCCGTCCAGGACAACAAGTAGCGCGCCCGCCCTCCCCGCTTCCGGGGAGGGATCCACCCACATTCAGGGAATTGCCCATGACACTGACCGTCCCCGCGGCAGACACGATTGCGACCGGAGCGCCCATCGAGCTCGAAGACCTGGTCAACCCGAATGGCCGGCCTCCGTCCAATCACGCCTATTCGCGCTTCTGCGCGTTCCTGTCGAAGGCCAGCCTCATGCTGGCCGTCGCCATGCTCATCACCATCATCGTCTGCGTCCAGTACCAGGTGGTCGGACGCTACGTGTTCAACGACACGCCGACGTGGGCCGAAGGCCTCGCGCTGCAGCTCGTGCTGTATGTCACTGCGCTCGGCGTGGCCGTTGGCGTGCGCGATGCCGGCCACATCGGGCTCGACTCGCTGGTGGTGCTGCTTCCCGAATCCCTGCGCCTGAAGATCGAAATACTGATCCATGCGCTGGTCGCGCTGTTCGGCGCCATCATGGCCTGGAGCGGCTGGACCTGGACCACGCTCAAGTGGACCGACATCAAGCCCATGATGGGCGTCCCGGTGGGCCTGGACTACCTGGCGCTCGTGATCGCGGGCCTCCTGATCGTGCTTTTCTCGATTGAACATATCGTCGCCCTGCTGCGCGATGAAGAAGTGGTGCCCGCGTGGAACTGACAGTCCTCTCTCTCGTTTTCCTGGTGCTGCTGGTGCTGGGCGTGCCGGTCGCGTTCTCGATCGGCCTGGCTTCCGTCGCGACGGTGCTCTATGCGGGCCTGCCGGTGGCCGTGGTGTTCCAGAAGATGGTCGGCGGCATGCAGATCTTCTCGTTCCTCGCGATCCCGTTCTTCGTGTTCGCCGGCGAGCTGATGCTCTACGGCGGCATCGCGCAGCGCATCGTGCGCTTTGCCAACAGCCTGGTGGGCCACGTGCGCGGCGGCCTGGGCATGAGCAACGTGATCGGCTGCACGCTGTTCGGCGGTGTGGCCGGCTCGCCGGTGGCCGACGTCTCGGCCATGGGCTCGGTGATGATCCCGCTGATGAAGAAGGAAGGCTACGACGCCGACTACGCGGTCAACGTCACGACGCACGCCGCCCTGGTGGGTGCCCTGATGCCTACCTCGCACAACCTGATCATCTTCACGCTCGCAACCACCGGCATCGCATCGGTGAGCGTGCTGAGCCTGATCCTCGCGGGCCTGATTCCCGCGCTGCTGCTCACGCTGTGCAACCTGGGGGCCGCCTACTACGTGGCCATCCGCCGCGGCTATCCGATCCGCGGCGCGTTTCCGGGCTGGGGTGAAGTGCTTGCCGCATTCATCGGCGCGCTGCCGGGCCTGATGATCGTCGCGATCATCCTGGTGGGCATCCTGTCGGGCGTATTCACCGCCACCGAGTCGGCAGCGACTGCGGTGCTGTGGGCACTGGGCGTCACGGTGCTCGTCTACCGGTCCCTGAGCCGCAAGGACTTTTTCAAGGCCTGCGCCAAGGCCTGCAAGACGACCGGCGTGGTGCTGCTGCTGATCGGCATTTCTTCGGCCTTCGGCTACTTCATGGCCCTGTACGAAGTGCCGCAGAAGACCGGCGAGCTCATGACCAGCGTCTCGAGCGATCCGTGGGTCATCTTCCTGATGATCAACGTGCTGCTGTTCGTCCTCGGCACCTTCCTGGACATGGCCGCGACGATCCTGATCTGCACCCCCATCTTCCTGCCCATTGCCATGCAGTTCGGCATGAGCCCGGTGCAGTTCGGCATCGTCATGCTGATCAACTGCGCGCTTGGCCTCAACACGCCGCCGGTGGGCACCACGCAGTTCATAGGCTGTGCGATCGGAGGCGTGTCGGTCGGGCAGGTGATGCGGTCGATCTGGCCGTTCTACGGCGCCCTCCTGATCTGCCTGATGCTCGTCACCTACGTGCCGGCGTTCTCGATGTGGCTGCCTGACCTCGTCAACGCGGTCAAGTGACGGCAAAGACCAGCAACGCGGAGTTCTTCGTTCCCATGGCCGACTCATCCTCTTCCCCCGCGGTGCGTCCGCCGCATCGCATCCACATGCATGCGGCAGACAACGTCGCCATCGTGGCCAACGACGGCGGCCTGAAGGCAGGCGCCACCTTTGCCGACGGCCTGGTGCTGGTGGACAACGTGCCGCAGGGCCACAAGGTCGCGCTCACCGACCTGGCCGAGGGCGACGCCGTCGTCCGCTACAACGTGGTGATCGGCTACGCGCTGAAAGCCATTGCGCGCGGCAGCTGGGTGCACGAGCGCCTGCTGAAGATGCCCGCCGCGCGCGAGCTCGAAGGCCTGCCGATCGCCACCGTCAAGCCGCCCGCGCAGCCGCCGCTCGAGGGCTACACCTTCGAGGGCTACCGCAACCTCGACGGCTCGGTGGGCACGCGCAACATCCTTGCCATCACCCAGACCGTGCAATGCGTGGCGGGCGTGGTCGACTTCGCGGTGCAGCGCATCAAGGCCGAGCTGCTGTCCAAATACCCCAATGTCGACGACGTCGTGGGCCTGTCGCACAGCTACGGCTGCGGCGTGGCCATCGATGCGCCCGATGCCGTCATCCCGATCCGAACGCTGCGCAACATCAGCCTCAATCCGAACTTCGGCGGCGAGGTGATGGTCATCAGCCTGGGCTGCGAGAAGCTGCAGCCCGAGCGCCTGCTGCCGCCGGGCAGCATCGCGCTGGTGGACGAGCGCAACGTGGCCGACGTCGGCACCACGGCCGACGAAAAGCTCGACGTGGTGTGCCTGCAGGACGACGCGCACGTGGGCTTCATGTCGATGATCGACTCGATCATGCGGCAGGCCGAGGAACACCTGGAGCGCCTCAACGCCCGCCGGCGCGAGACCGTGCCGGCCAGCGAGCTGGTGGTGGGCGTACAGTGCGGCGGCAGCGATGCCTTCTCCGGCGTCACGGCCAACCCGGCCGTGGGCTTCTGCACCGACCTGCTGGTGCGCGCCGGCGCCACCGTGATGTTCTCGGAAGTGACCGAGGTGCGCGACGGCATCGACCAGCTCACCTCGCGCGCGACCACCCCGGCCGTCGCCGAGGCGATGATCCGAGAGATGGCCTGGTACGACGCCTACCTGGACCGCGGGCGCGTCGACCGCAGCGCCAACACCACGCCGGGCAACAAGAAGGGCGGGCTCTCGAACATCGTCGAAAAGGCCATGGGCTCGATCGTCAAGAGCGGCAGCGCGCCGATCTCGGGCGTGGTCGCGCCGGGCGAGAAAGCCAGGCAGAAGGGCCTGCTCTATGCCGCCACGCCCGCCAGCGACTTCATCTGCGGCACGCTGCAGCTGGCCGCCGGCATGAACCTGCACGTGTTCACCACCGGCCGCGGCACGCCCTACGGCCTGGCCGAGGTGCCGGTGATCAAGGTGGCCACGCGCAGCGACCTGGCGCGCCGCTGGCACGACCTGATGGACGTGAACGCGGGCCGCATCGCCGACGGCGACGCCACCATCGAGGACATCGGCTGGGAGATGTTCCGCCTGATGCTCGACGTGGCCAGCGGCCGCAAGAAGACCTGGGCCGAACAGTGGAAGCTGCACAACGCGCTGGTGCTGTTCAACCCGGCCCCCGTGACCTGAACCACCGACCTCGAAAGGAACATCCATGGAAGACCTCAAGGGCAAGACCGCACTCGTCACCGGCGCCAGCACCGGCATCGGTGCCGCCGTGGCCATTGCATTCGCTGCGCGCGGCATGCGCGTGGCGGTGCACTACAACAGCTCGGCTGACGCCGCCAACCAGGTCGTCGAGACCATCCGCAACGCCGGCGGCGACACCTTTGCGCTGCAGGCCGACGTGCTTGACACCGCCGCCATCCGTGAATGCGTCAAGCAGACGGCATCGCGCTTCGGCCGCATTGACGTGCTGGTGAACAACGCAGGCAGCCTGGTCAAGCGCGTGCCCATCGCCGAATTCGACGATGCGCTGTTCGACGAAGTGATGCACATCAACGCACGCTCCGTGCTCGCGTTTGCGCGCGAGGTGGTGCCGCTGATGCGCACCCACGGCGGCGGCAACATCATCAACGTGACCTCGGTCGCGGCGCGCACCGGCGGCGGGCCCGGCGCCTACCTGTATGCGGGCTCCAAGGGCTTCGTGAGCACGGCCACGCACGGGCTCGCCCGCGAGCTCGTCGGCGACAAGATTCGCGTCAACGCGGTGGCGCCCGGCGTCATCCAGACACCGTTCCAGGACCGCTTCTCGACGCCCGCAATGCTCGAATCGTTCCGCACCGCCATTCCCATGGGCCGCATCGGCTCGCCCGACGAATGCGTGGGCGCCTTTCTTTACCTGGCTTCGGAACAGCTCTCGGGCTACGTGACGGGCCAGGTGATCGAAGTGAACGGCGGGCAGTACATGCCCTGACGGAAACCGCCTTTTCAGCCTTTTCTGGAGGCTTGCCGAATCAAGATCAATAACGGAGACAACAACCAATGAGAAGAAACAGATTCCTTCGCGGCCTGGCCGCCCTTTCGGCAACGGCGAGCTTCGCGTTCGGATACGCGGCAATGGCCGCGGCCCAGGGCAACGGCAACAATTTTCCGAATCACGCCATCGAACTGCTGGTGCCTTACCAGCCGGGGGGCGGCACCGACGGCCTGGCGCGCGCGTTTTCCGAAGCGAGCCGCAAGCACACTTCGCATAGCATCGTGATCGTCAACCGCCCGGGCGCCGGCGGCGCCATCGGCTGGACCGAGGTGATCAACGCCCGGCCCGACGGCTACAAGCTCGCAGTACTGACGGTGGAACTGCTCACGCTGCCGCACCTGGGCCTGGCCAAGTTCAACTACGACGACTTCCAGCCGATTGCGCAGCTCAATGCCGACCCGGCCGCTATCACCGTCAAGGCCGATGCGCCGTGGAACACGATCGAAGAATTCCTGGCGGCGGCGAAGAAGGCGCCCGAGAGCGTGCGCGTCGGCAATTCGGGCAACGGCTCGATCTGGCACCTGGCCGCGGCGGCGCTCGAAGACAAGACGGGCACCAGGTTCGGCCACATTCCGTTCCAGGGCGCGGCGCCCGCGGTGCTGGCGCTGCTGGGTGGACACATCGAGGCGGTGGCGGTAAGCCCGGCCGAGGTCACGACCCATGTTCAGTCCGGCAAGCTCAAGGTGCTGATGGTCATGGCCGACAAGCGCGTGAAGGGCTTCGACAAAGTGCCTACCGCCAAGGAGCGCGGCATCGATCTTTCGATCGGCACCTGGCGCGGCCTCGGCGCGCCCAAGAACACGCCGCCCGAAGTGATGGCAAAGCTGCGCGAGATCACGGCCAAGACCGCGGCCGAGCCGCTGATGCACGAAGTGATGGACAAGCAGAACCTCGGCTATGTCTATACCGACGGTGCGGTGTTCAAGGAAACGCTGGCCAAGGACAACGCCTACTTCAAGGCGCTGATCGCCAAACTGAACATCAAGCCATGAGCCGCCCCACTCCTGCCCTTCGCATGCTCCGGGGCGCGGTTGCGCTGCTGTCCGTTGCGATCATGGGCCAAGTCTGCGCGGCCACCTGGGTCTACGTTTCCAACGCCGACAGCCAGGAGATCTCGGTGCTCGAGCTGGACCGCGCGCAAGGCGTGCTGAAGCCCGTGCAAGCGCTCAGCGTCGGCGGCACGGTCATGCCGATGGCGGTGAGCCCCGACAAGCGCGTGCTGTATGCCGCGCTGCGCTCGCAGCCGTTCCGCGTGGTCAGCATGTCGATCGACGCGGCCACAGGCAAGCTGCAGAAACTCGGCGAGGCCCCGCTGGCCGACAGCATGGCCAACATCGGCCTCGACGCGAGCGGCAAGTGGCTCTTCGCGGCTTCCTACCAGGGCGGCAAGATCTCGGTCAACGCCATCGGCAAGGACGGCGCGGCAGGCGCCATCCAGCAGTTGGTGCAGACCGGACCGAATGCGCATGCGGTCCACGCGGATGCGAGCAACCGCTTCGTGCTCGCCACCAGCCTGGGCGGCGACAACGTGTCGAGCTGGCGCTTCGACGCGGACAAAGGGCTGCTGTCGGCCAATGATCCGCCGCTGACCATGAGCACCGCCAAATCGGGGCCGCGCCACTTCGTCTGGGACAAGGCGCAGCGGCACGTCTACCTGCTGAACGAGCTCGACGCGAGCCTGCATGTGTACGCATGGAACGCGGCGCGCGGAACGCTCAAGCTGGAACAGAGCACCACCACGCTGCCGCCGGGCTTCACGGGCAAGCCGTGGGCGGCCGATCTGCACCTGACGCCCGATGGGCGCTTCCTGTACGCCTCGGAGCGCACGTCGAGCACGCTTTCGGCCTTCCGGGTGGACGCGTCCACCGGACAGCTGAAGCCGCTCGGCCAGACGCCGACCGAGAAAACGCCGCGCGGCTTCGCAATCGATTCGAGCGGCCGCTATCTGATTGCCGCCGGGCAGGAGTCGCACAGCGTTGCGCTGTACGCCATCGACTCGGCCACCGGCGCCCTGGGCAAGCCCTCGCGCATCAGTGTGGGCAAGAACCCGAACTGGATCGAAATCGTCGACGCACCGTGACGACGACCCGCAACATCATCAAAGGAGATATCGCAATGCAACGCCGCACACTGATTCGCACCGCCCTCGCCTCTTCGCTCGCCGCGGGCCTGCCCGCGTTCGCGCAGGGCCCCGGCAACTGGCCCACGGGCAAGGCCATCACCTACCTCGTGCCCTTTCCCGCGGGCGGCACCACCGACGTGCTGGCCCGCCTGATCGGCCAGAAGCTCGGCACGGCGCTGGGCACGAGCGTGATCATCGACAACAAGGGCGGCGCCGGTGGCAGCGTGGGCTCGGAAATCGGCTCGCGCGCAGCGCCCGACGGCTTCACGATGGTGGGCGGCACGATCAGCTCGCACGCGATCAACGTGAGCCTGTATCCGAAGCTCGGCTACGACCCGCAGAAGTCGTTCGCCCCGGTGACGCTGATCGGCACCAACCCGCTGGTGCTGGTGGTGAACCAGGCCAGCCCCTACAAGACACTGAAGGACGTGCTGGAAGCCAGCAAGACCAAGTCGGGCGGGCTCTCGTCGGCCTCGGCCGGCACGGGCACCTCGCAGCACCTGTCGCTCGAACTGCTGGCATTCAAGTCGGGCGTGAAGTTCACGCACATTCCGTACAAGGGCAGCGGCCCGGCCATCCAGGACGTGATCGGCGGCCAGGTCGACATGATGTTCGACACCACGGTGGTGGCGGGCCCGCACGTGCAGAGCGGCAAGCTGCGCGCCATTGCCGTGACCTCGGCCAAGCGCCTTGCCTCGATGCCCGACGTGCCGACGGTTGCGGAGTCCGGCATTGCGGGCCTGCAGGACTTCGAGGTGCTGTCATGGCAGGCGATCTTCGTGCCCGCGGGCACGCCGGCGCCCGTCGTCGACCGGCTGCACACCGAGATCCGCAAGATCCTTGCAACGCCCGAGATGCAGGAAAAGCTCAAGGGCTTCGGCATGGAACCCGCCGACCTCACCACGGCAAAGATCGCGGCCTTCCAGAAGGCCGAGGTCGAGAAGTGGGCGCAGGTGATCAAGGCCGCGGGCATCAAGGCAGACTGACGCCGGCCGGGACGCCCCGCAAGGCGCGTCCCGGACACGGGAAACGGCGCGCCGGATACAAGGGAAGCCTCCTACGTCCGGGCCGTCGGGCGCTTTATAGAATGCCCCTCCGATTCGCACTCCAGGCATTCCAGGCCTCCCACACGTGTCCGACCGCTCTGCCGTACTGCCCCAATACCTGTTCCCCAAGCAGGCCCTGACGAACTTCGCCGGCTGGGTCGCGGGCAAGGAACGCGGCGCCGTCACCACATGGATCATCCGGCGCTTCGTTGCCAAGTACGGCGTCGACATGGGCGAGGCGCTCGAATCCGACATCAACCACTACAAGAGCTTCAACCAGTTCTTCACGCGCGCGCTCAAGCCCGGCGTGCGACCTCTTGCACAGGCCGACCTCGTGTGCCCGGTGGACGGCGCGATCAGCCAGTTCGGCGCCATCGAGGGAGACCAGATCTTCCAGGCCAAGGGCCACAACTACAGCACCACCGCGCTGGTCGGTGGCGACGCGGTGCTCGCGGCACGCTTCGCGCACGGCAGCTTCGCCACGCTGTACCTGAGCCCGAAGGACTACCACCGCATCCACATGCCCTGCGACGGGCGCCTGGTGCGCATGATCCACGTGCCCGGCGACCTGTTCTCGGTCAACCCGGTCACGGCGCGCGGCGTGCCCGGGCTGTTCGCGCGCAACGAGCGCGTGGTGTGCGTCTTCGAATCGGGGCATGGCCCCTTCGTGCTGGTGCTGGTGGGTGCCACCATCGTCGGCAGCATGGCCACCGTGTGGCACGGCGTGGTCAATCCGCCGCGCGGCGGCGAGCTGCGCGAATGGCACTACGCCGATCAGCAGATCGTGCTCAGGCAGGGCGAGGAGATGGGCCGCTTCCTGCTCGGCTCCACCGTCGTCATGCTGTTCCCGCCACCCCCGCTGGCCTTCAACCCCGACTGGGCGCCCACCCGCCCGGTCCGGCTGGGCGAAGCCATGGCCAATTTCGCTAATTTGTGAAGCTTTGTCTCACGGCCCGCATGCAGCATGCACCCGTAGCTATAAAACTAGTAGCATCGTGATCCTTGCGCTATAGTCGCCGACGCAACGCGCGGTCCCTGTAGCGAGCCAACAAGAACGCGAGGCACCGGCCCTGCCCAGGACCGATGGCCCGCCCAGCCCCGAGGAGATGATGTCGATGAGTACCAAGGAAAACGCAGCCGTCAGCCAGCTGCTTGCGCTTCTCGAGGCCCGCTACGCACTTCGCGTGCTCTGGGCGCTGCGCGACGGCCATGCCCAGACCTTTCGGCTGCTGCAGGACAGCGTCGGCAGCATCACCCCCAACACGCTCAACACCCGCATCAAGGAACTGCGCGAGGCCGGCCTCGTGAGCCACGGCGGCGACGGCTACAGCCTCACGGTGAGCGGGCAGGACCTTTTGAAGCGGCTCTCGGACCTGCAGGCCTTTGCGGGCAAATGGCAGCTGGGCCAGGTCAAGAAGGCCGCGGCACCGGCGGCGCCCACGCCTGTAGCGCCCTCATCGTCTTCGCCACCGGCGCCTCCTTCGTCCTCTTCCCCGGGCGCACCGCCCCCTTCCCCGCCTGCGGCGCCGTCGCCGCCTTCCTCCGTCCCGCCTCTTGACACTGGCAATTGAGCAGGCCGGCCGGGCCGCTGCCGGGCGTCGGTAAACTCCGCGCCTTCGATTCGTTTATCCATCCACTTCCATCCCCTTGACGCAAGGAGCGTTCAACATGCCTACCACTCCCTCCGGCCTGCAATACGAAGACACCACCGTGGGCGACGGCGCAGAAGCCAAGGCCGGCCAGCACGTGCATGTGCATTACACCGGCTGGCTCTACAACGACGGCGTGCAAGGCGCCAAGTTCGACTCGAGCCGCGACCGCAACGACCCGTTCGCGTTCTCGCTGGGTGCAGGCCAGGTCATCAAGGGCTGGGACGAAGGCGTTGCCGGCATGAAGATCGGCGGCAAGCGCACACTGATCATTCCCGCTTCGCTGGGCTACGGCGCACGCGGCGCGGGCGGCGTGATCCCGCCGAACGCCACGCTGAAGTTCGACGTCGAGCTGCTCGACGCGCACTGATCAACCCAGGCTCGCCCCCAGGCTGCGCGCACTTCGTGTCGCTGCGCCCTCCCCCTACCGGGGGCAACACCAGCGGCCCGGCAAAGCCGGTTCCGCGGTGTTCCACGAGGAATCCATCCTCAAAACCCGTGTAGCGGCCCCTTAGGCCGCATTTTTTCGCTTGAAAAGCCCCTGACCAGCCCCAAGTGGCTGGCTATCGTTTGTTTCCCGGCCTCCCGCCGGTTCTTTGAAAAATGTCTGACCCGCAACAATCCGCACAGAATTCGCAAATGCTGCAAGGCGAGCCAAGCCCCGAAGAACTGGAAGCCGCACAGGCTGCCAACGAAGCGGAGGCGCAGGATGCGCTGGCCGCAGTCCAGGGCGAACTCGCTGCCTTGCAGGCCAAGAACGCCGAACTGTCCGACCAGTACCTGCGCGCCCAGGCCGACGTGCAGAACGCCCGCCGCCGCGCCGACGACGAGATCACCAAGGCGCGCAAGTTCGCGGTCGAAGCCTTTGCCGAGAGCCTGCTGCCGGTGACCGACAGCCTCGAAGCCGGCCTGGCCATCAAGGATGCCACGCCCGAACAGATCCGCGAAGGCGCCGAAGCCACGCTGCGCCAGCTCAAGAGCGCGCTCGAACGCAACAAGGTGATCGAGGTGGCCCCCGCCCCCGGCGCCAGGTTCGACCCGCACCAGCACCAGGCCATCTCGGTGGTGCCCGCTCCCGAGCAGGAACCCAACACCGTGGTGAGCGTGCTGCAGAAGGGCTACACCATCAACGACCGCGTGCTGCGCCCCGCGCTGGTCACCGTCAGCGCCCCCAAGTAAGCGGCGCCGTACACACGATTCCCACAGGAAATCCCCGCTTCATACCTTGAATCGCGCCGGGTTATCCACAAGTTCATAACAACATATTTTTCAGGCTTTCAGGAGTAAGAACATGGCAAAGATCATCGGCATCGACCTCGGCACCACCAACTCGTGCGTGTCGATCATGGAAGGCAACACCACGCGTGTGATCGAGAACTCGGAAGGTGCGCGCACCACGCCGTCGATCGTGGCCTACCAGGAAGACGGCGAAGTGCTGGTCGGTGCCTCGGCCAAGCGCCAGGCCGTGACCAATCCCAAGAACACGCTGTACGCGATCAAGCGCCTGATCGGCCGCAAGTTCGAGGAGAAAGAAGTCCAGAAGGACATCGACCTCATGCCCTACACCATCGCGAAGGCCGACAACGGCGACGCGTGGGTGGAAGTGCGCGGCAAGAAGATCGCCCCCCAGCAGGTCAGCGCCGACATCCTGCGCAAGATGAAGAAGACCGCCGAAGACTATCTCGGCGAAGCCGTGACCGAAGCCGTGATCACGGTGCCGGCCTACTTCAACGACGCCCAGCGCCAGGCCACCAAGGACGCCGGCCGCATCGCGGGCCTGGACGTCAAGCGCATCATCAACGAGCCCACCGCCGCGGCCCTGGCCTTCGGCCTGGACAAGCAGGACAAGGCCGACCGCAAGATCGCCGTGTATGACCTCGGCGGCGGCACCTTCGACGTGTCGATCATCGAAATCGCGGACGTCGACGGCGAGAAGCAGTTCGAAGTGCTGTCGACCAACGGCGACACCTTCCTGGGCGGCGAAGACTTCGACCAGCGCATCATCGACTACATCATTGCCGAGTTCAAGAAAGAGCAAGGCGTGGACCTGGGCAAGGACGTGCTCGCGCTGCAGCGCCTGAAGGAAGCGGCGGAAAAGGCCAAGATCGAGCTGTCGAACAGCGCGCAGACCGACATCAACCTGCCCTACATCACGGCCGACGCCTCGGGTCCGAAGCACCTGAACATCAAGCTCACGCGCGCCAAGCTCGAAAGCCTGGTCGACGAGCTGGTCGAGCGCACCATCGCGCCCTGCCGCCTGGCCATCAAGGACGCCGGCATCAGCGTGTCGGACATCAACGACGTGATCCTGGTCGGCGGCATGACCCGCATGCCCAAGGTGCAGGAAAAGGTGAAGGCCTTCTTCGGCAAGGAGCCGCGCAAGGACGTGAACCCCGATGAAGCCGTGGCCGTCGGCGCCGCCATCCAGGGCCAGGTGCTCTCGGGCGACCGCAAGGACGTGCTGCTGCTGGACGTGACCCCGCTGTCGCTGGGCATCGAGACCATGGGTGGCGTGATGACCAAGATGATCACGAAGAACACCACGATCCCGACGAAGTTCGCGCAGACCTTCTCCACCGCCGAGGACAACCAGCCGGCCGTGACCATCAAGGTGTTCCAGGGCGAGCGCGAGATCGCCTCGGGCAACAAGCTGCTCGGCGAATTCAACCTCGAGGGCATTCCGCCGGCCTCGCGCGGCACGCCGCAGATCGAGGTGAGCTTCGACATCGACGCCAACGGTATCCTGCACGTGGGCGCCAAGGACAAGGGCACCGGCAAGGAAAACAAGATCACCATCAAGGCGAACTCGGGCCTGTCGGAAGACGAGATCCAGAAGATGGTGAAGGACGCCGAGCTCAACGCGGCCGAGGACAAGAAGAAGGTCGAGCTCGTGCAGGCCCGCAACCAGGGCGAAGCCATGGTGCACAGCGTGAAGAAGTCGCTCGGCGAGCACGGCGCGAGCCTGGACGCCGGCGAGAAGGAAAAGATCGAAGCCGCGATCAAGGACCTGGAAGAAACCCTCAAGGGCGAGGACAAGGCCGCGATCGAGGAAAAGACCAACACGCTGATGAGCGCCAGCCAGAAGCTCGGCGAAAAGATGTACGCCGATGCGCAGGCCGCGGCAGGCGCCGCGGGCGGTCCGGGTGCCGCTGCTGCTGGCCCGGAGGCTGCAAGCGCACCGGCCGACGACAACGTGGTCGACGCCGAGGTCAAGGAAGTCAAGAAGGACTGATCTTCAGTCCTTCGAACGAGGCTGGACCACCTGACCGGGTGTTCCAGCCTTTCTCGCTTCAAGTAACGGCTTCCCGCCCGCCCCGACCGAACCAGCCATGGCCACAAAACGCGACTACTACGAAACCCTCGGCGTTCCCAAGAACGCGAGCGAGGAGGAAATCAAGAAGGCTTATCGCAAGCTTGCGATGAAGCACCACCCGGACCGCAACCACGGCGACACCACCAAGGACGCCGAGACCAAGTTCAAGGAGGTCAAGGAAGCCTACGAAATGCTGTCCGACGCGCAGAAGCGTGCGGCCTACGACCAGTACGGCCACGCCGGCGTTGACCCCAACATGCGTGGCGGCCCAGGTGCCGAAGGCTTCGGCGGCTTTGCGGAGGCCTTTGGCGACATCTTCGGCGACGTGTTCGGCGGCGCGCGCGGGCGCACCAGCGGCGGGCGCCAGGTGTTTCGCGGCAGCGACCTGAGCTATGCGATGGAAGTCACGCTGGAAGAAGCGGCCGAAGGCAAGGACGCGCAGATCCGCATCCCGAGCTGGGACGATTGCGGCACCTGCAAGGGCACCGGCGCCAAGCCCGGCACCAAGCCCATCACCTGCACCACCTGCCACGGCGCCGGCGCCGTGCAGATGCGCCAAGGCTTCTTCAGCGTGCAGCAGACCTGCCCGACCTGCCACGGCAGCGGCAAGATCATTCCCGAGCCCTGCACCGTGTGCCATGGCCAGGGCAAGATCAAGAACAACAAGACGCTCGAGGTCAAGATCCCGGCCGGCATCGACGACGGCATGCGCATCCGCAGCACCGGCAACGGCGAACCGGGCACCAACGGCGGGCCGCCCGGCGATCTCTACATCGAGATCCGCCTCAAGAAGCACGAGCTGTTCGAGCGCGACGGCGACGACCTGCACTGCGTGGTGCCCGTCAGCATGACCACCGCGGCGCTGGGCGGCGAGATCAGCGTGCCCACGCTCAAGGGCGCCGCCGCCATCGATATTCCCGATGGCACCCAGAGCGGCAAGCAGTTCCGCCTGCGCGGCAAGGGCATCAAGGGCGTGCGCTCCAGCTATCCGGGCGACCTGTACTGCCACGTGCGCGTCGAAACGCCGGTCAAGCTCACCGAGCACCAGCGCAAGCTGCTCAAGGAGCTCGACGAATCGCTCAAGAAAGGCGGCGACAAGCACAGCCCGACCGACAAGGGCTGGTTCGACAAGGCCAAGGAATTCTTCAGCTGAAGAAAAGGCAGAGGTCCGGCGCTGCCGATTCCCCTGTCTTTTCAAGTAGTTAGAAAGCGCGGCACGCACTTGCTTCGATGCCGCCCCTGCTTCGCGCACGCGAACGGTGCCTGCCGACCTCGTTCGGTGCCGCGCACCATGACGACACCACCCCGGAACCTCGCCGACCACGCCTTGGCGCGCTTTCCCACGCCCACATGCGCGAGGTGCCCATCAAAAGATGGCGCAAGGATTGCTTTTATATATTTTGCGATTGAGCAATAAACCTAAACACGACCTGGCGCGTTATTGGTGTGTAACCGTTTTGAGCCGCCGGGGGCTCATTAGGAGGTGCTATCGCGGGAAAAGATGCAATGACTGCATATGCCGATCGCCATAGGTATTTTCACTGGGCGGCAGGGTGGCGCTGAGTTCGGTAGCCCGAACCCTGAAATTTAGCTGGAATTGCCAAATGCTGCGGGTTTTTCTCAGGAACTTTACTCGGCACTGTGGTTCTGATTTAACAAAGAATTTTCCGGGTGCACTCTTTGCTTTATGCTGTTTGTGCAGATGGAGATTAAGGGAGTTTCGATGGCTTGCAGCCATGGGCGGTACACCTTTAAAAAGTTGCTACGCGTTGCGGCTGCTGGCTTGGGGTCAATAAACCCGCAGACCTGATGGAGGCGTGACCATGGATGTGATCAGCAACTTTGCCGCCCGTTACGAGCGCACCCGCGAGGAAGTTCTCTCGCTGCAGGACTTCCTGGATATCTGCAAACGCGACCCCACCGCGTATGCCACCGCGTCCGAGCGGATGCTCAAGGCCATCGGCGAACCCGAGCTGGTCGACACGCGCAACGATTCCCGGCTTTCGCGGATCTTCGCGAACAAGGTCATCAAGATCTACCCGGCGTTCAAGGAGTTCTACGGCATGGAGGACGCCATCGAGCAGGTGGTGTCGTACTTCAGGCATGCCGCCCAGGGCCTCGAGGAAAAGAAGCAGATCCTCTATCTGCTCGGCCCGGTCGGTGGCGGCAAGAGCTCGATCGCCGAGCGCCTGAAGCAGCTCATGGAGCATGTGCCCTTCTACGCCATCCAGGGTTCGCCGGTCAACGAGACGCCGCTCGGCCTCTTCGACGCCGCCGAAGACGGCGAGATCCTCGAAAAGGAATACGGCATCCCGCGGCGCTACCTGAACCGCATCCTCTCGCCCTGGGCCGTGAAGCGGCTCGAGGAGTACGGCGGCGACATCCGCCAGTTCAAGGTGGTCAAGCGCTACCCGTCGGTGCTGCGGCAGATTGCCGTAGCCAAGACCGAGCCGGGCGACGAGAACAACCAGGACATTTCCTCGCTGGTGGGCAAGATCGACATCCGCAAGCTCGAGACCTATGCCCAGGACGACCCCGACGCCTACGCGTATTCGGGCGGCCTGTGCCTGGCCAACCAGGGTCTGCTGGAGTTCGTGGAAATGTTCAAGGCGCCCATCAAGGTGCTGCACCCGCTGCTCACGGCCACCCAGGAAAGCAACTTCAAGGGCACCGAGGGCTTCGGCGCCATTCCGTTCGACGGCATCGTGCTGGCGCACAGCAACGAGAGCGAATGGAAGGCCTTCCGCAACAACAAGAACAACGAGGCTTTCCTCGACCGCATCTACATCGTAAAGGTGCCCTACTGTTTGCGCGCCTCCGAAGAAATCAAGATCTACGAGAAGCTGGTGCGCAACTCGTCGCTCGCCAAGGCGCCCTGCGCCCCGGGCACGCTGCGCATGATGGCCCAGCTCTCGGTGCTCACGCGGCTGAAGGAACCCGAGAACTCCAGCATCTACAGCAAGATGCAGGTCTACGACGGCGAGAACCTCAAGGACACCGATCCCAAGGCGAAGTCGATCCAGGAATACCGCGACTACGCCGGCGTCGACGAAGGCATGAGCGGCGTCTCGACGCGCTTCGCGTTCAAGATCATCTCGAAGGTGTTCAACTTCGACAGTTCCGAGGTGGCGGCCAACCCGGTGCACCTGATGTACGTGCTCGAGCAGCAGATCGAGCGCGAGCAGTTTCCGCCGGAAACCGAGCAGAAGTACATCAGCTACATCAAGGAGCTGCTGGCGCCGCGCTATGCCGAGTTCATCGGCAAGGAAATCCAGACCGCCTACCTGGAGAGCTACAGCGAGTACGGCCAGAACATCTTCGACCGCTACGTCACCTATGCCGACTACTGGATCCAGGACCAGGAGTTCCGCGACGTGGACACCGGCGAAGTGTTCGATCGCGCCTCGCTCAACGCCGAGCTCGAGAAGATCGAGCGGCCCGCGGGCATCGGCAATCCGAAGGACTTCCGCAACGAGATCGTCAACTTCGTGCTGCGCGCGCGCGCCGGCAACGCCGGTCGCAATCCGGCATGGACCAGCTACGAGAAGCTGCGCGCGGTGATCGAGAAGAAGATGTTCTCCAACACCGAGGAACTCCTGCCGGTGATCAGCTTCAACACCAAGAGCAGCGCCGACGAGCAGAAGAAGCACGAGGACTTCGTGACTCGCATGGTCGAGAAAGGCTATACGGCCAAGCAGGTTCGCCTGCTCTGCGAGTGGTACCTGCGCGTGCGCAAGAGTTCATAGCGGCAGTTCACAGCGGCGGGGCCCCAAGGGCTTCGCCCCCTTTTTGCAAGGAGCTTTGACAACATCGTGGCCATCCTGCAGCAGATCATCGACCGCCGGCTTTCGGGCAAGAACAAGTCCATTGGCAACCGCGAGCGCTTCCTCAGGCGCTACCGAGGGCAGATCCAGGAGGCTGTGCGGCGCGCGGTCAGCGGGCGCAACATCCGCGAACTGGAGCAAGGCGAAGATGTCACCCTGCCGCGCCACGATGTGTCCGAACCCGTCTTCGGCCATGCGCGCGGCGGCGACCGCGAGTACGTGCATCCGGGCAACCAGGAATACCTGAAGGGCGACCGCATTGCGCGTCCGGAAGGGCAGGCCGGCGGCGGCTCGGGAAGCGGCGAGGCCGGAGATGGCGGAGAGGGCGAGGACGACTTCGTCTTCCGCCTCACGCGCGAGGAGTTCATGCGCGTGTTCTTCGACGACTTGGCGTTGCCGCACCTCATTCGCACCCAGATCGCCGAGGTGCCCGAATGGAAGAGCCACCGGGCCGGCTTCACGAGCGACGGCTCGCCCAACAACCTGCACGTGGTGCGCTCGATGCGCGGCGCCCTGGCGCGGCGCATTGCGCTGGGCGGCGAGCCGCGCAAAGAGCTGCGCCGCCTGGAGACGCACCTGCTGCACCTGCGGCAGCATCCGCAGGCCGAGCAGCCCTTGATCCAGAAGGAAATCCTCGAGACCGAGGAGCGGATCGCCGAACTGCGCCGAACTTCGCGCCACGTGCCCTACATCGATCCGATCGACCTGCGCTACCGCAATCGCGTGAAGACGCCCGTGCCCAGCGCCAAGGCCGTGATGTTCTGCCTCATGGACGTGTCGGGATCGATGGACGAGGCACGCAAGGACATGGCCAAGCGCTTCTTCATGCTGCTCTACATGTTCCTCACGCGCCATTACGAGACCATCGACCTCGTGTTCCTGCGCCATCACACGCAGGCGCAGGAAGTCACCGAGGAAGAGTTCTTCCACGCCACCGAAACAGGCGGCACCGTGGTGTCGAGCGCGCTGGTGCTGATGGACGAGATCATCAAGGCGCGCTACCCGAGCGGCGAATGGAACGTCTACGGTGCGCAGGCGAGCGACGGCGACAACTGGCACCAGGACAGCGGGCGCTGCCGCGAGCTGCTGGTCGACCACATCCTGCCGGTGGTGCGCTACTACGCCTATGTGCAGGTGGCCGAAACCGAGCAGAACCTGTGGCAGGAATACGCGCAGCTCGAAGGCATCGAGACCAATTTTGCGATGCGCAAGGTATCGGACGCGCGGGACATCTATCCCGTCTTCCGCGACCTCTTCAAGAAGGAGGGAGTGCCCGCATGACCTCCGACCACCCTCCCCTCGAGCGCGGCACCGAGCGCCTGGAGCGCCTGCCCAGCCCGTCGGACTGGACCTTCGATCTCATCGAGACCTATCACACCGAGATCGCGAAGACGGCCAGGAGCTTCGGCCTGGACGTTTACCCGAACCAGCTCGAGGTGATCACCGCCGAGCAGATGATGGATGCCTATGCCAGCGTCGGCATGCCCATGATCTATCGCCACTGGTCCTACGGCAAGCAGTTCATCGCCACCGAGAAGAACTACCGCCGCGGCCACATGGGGCTGGCCTACGAGATCGTCATCAACTCGGACCCGTGCATTGCCTACCTGATGGAAGAAAACACCATGGCCATGCAGGCCCTGGTGATCGCGCATGCGGCCTATGGCCACAACAGCTTCTTCAAGGGCAACTACCTGTTCCGGATGTGGACCGATGCGTCCTCGATCATCGACTACCTTGTCTACGCGCGGCACTACATCGCCGAGTGCGAGGAACGGCACGGCCTCGATGCGGTGGAGCAACTGCTCGACTCCTGCCACGCGCTGATGAACTACGGCGTCGACCGCTATCGCCGTCCGCAGAAGCGCTCGCTGGCGCAGGAGAGTACGCAGCGCGCCGAACGCGAGCGCCACATGCAGCAGCAGGTCAACGACCTCTGGCGCACCCTGCCGCGCAAGAGCGAGCACACCACCGAGTCCGACTCGTCGCGCCGCTTCCCCTCGGAGCCGCAGGAGAACCTGCTCTATTTCATCGAGAAGAACGCCGCGCTGCTCGAGCCCTGGCAGCGCGAGGTGGTGCGCATCGTGCGCAAGATCGCGCAATATTTCTATCCGCAGCGCCAGACCCAGGTCATGAACGAGGGCTGGGCGACGTTCTGGCACTACACCCTGCTGAACACCATGTACGACCGCGGCCAGCTCGCCGACGGCTTCATGATGGAGTGGCTCAGCTCGCACACCGGCGTGATCTTCCAGCCGCCCGTCGGGCATCGCGCCTACAGCGGCATCAACCCCTATGCACTGGGTTTCTCGATGTTCACCGAGCTGCGGCGCATCTGCGAAAAGCCCACCGAGGAAGACCGCCGCTGGTTCCCCGACTTTGCGGGCACCGACTGGGTCAAGACGCTCGACTACGCCATGCGCAACTTCAAGGACGAGAGCTTTGTCGGCCAGTTCCTGAGCCCCAAGACGATGCGCGATTTCAGGCTGTTCGCGATCCGCGACCACCAGAGCGAGCCCGAACTCGAGGTGTCCGCCATCCACGACGACAGCGGCTACCACGCGCTGCGCGAATCGCTGTCACGCCAGTACGACATCAGCAGCAGGGAGCCCGACATCCAGGTGTGGAACGTCAACATGCGCGGCGACCGCGCGCTGACGCTGCGCCACACGCAGCGCAACAACCTGCCGCTGCACGACGATGCCGAAGAAGTGCTGAAGCACGTCGCGCGTCTGTGGGGCTTCGACGTGCACCTGGAAAGCGTCGACGCCCAAGGCCACATCAGCCGCAGCTGGAAGGCCGTCGCGCCGCGGCAAACCGACTGACCGGCAGCGCGCCGCCAGGCTCGTCAGGGCACCAGGGCCGCAATGGCCAGCGCGTAGCCCTTCACGCCAAGACCCACGATGATGCCGCGCGCCGCGGGCGAAATGTAGGAGCGATGGCGAAACTCCTCGCGCGCGTGCACGTTCGAGATGTGCAGTTCGATCAGCGGGACGCTCGCGCCCTTGATGGCGTCGTGCAGCGCGATCGAGGTGTGGGTGTAGGCGCCCGGGTTCATCACCACGCCCAGCATGTGGCCCGCGGCCACCTCGCGGCCGGCCTCGTGGATCCAGTCGATCAGCACGCCCTCGTGGTTCGACTGGCGGCATTCGATCTCCACGCCATGCTTCGCGCCGGCCTCCTGGCACAGGCGCTCGACGTCGGCCAGCGTGTCGCGTCCGTATTGCTCGGGCTCGCGGGTGCCGAGCAGGTTGAGATTGGGGCCGTTGAGGACGAGTATTTTCTTCATGGTGAATGGCTGCGTGCGATGCCGCCATTATGGTTGCGCTAAGGTGGCGCGCATCATGAGCACAGACAGCATTCCAACCTGGCACCCGGTGGCCCCCTCGGCCGAACTGCGCCCCGGCGCCAACATCGTCGCGGGTTTTGCCGAGGGCCAGGAGCTGGCGCTCTGGCGTTCGGCCGCCGGCGCTGCGCAGGCCTGGGAAAACCGCTGCCCGCACCGCAGCGTGCGCTTCACGCTGGGGCAGGTGGTGCAGGACCGGCTTTCATGCGCGTACCACGGCTGGCAGTACGACGCCGGAAGCGGCCAGTGCGCGAGCATTCCCGCCCACCCGGGCATGCCGGCGCCGCGCAACGTGTGCGCGAAGGTTTTTCCCGCAGCCGAGGCTTCCGGCATGCTGTGGGTGAACCTCGCGCCCGCGGCGCCGCCCTCTCCGCCCCCGGACGACGCCGTGCCTGCCGGCTGGTCGTTCTGCCGCACGCTCTGCGTGCGTGCCGATGCGGCCCGCGTGCGCGATGCGCTCGCGGCGCGCGGGTTCGCGACAGAGGCGCCGGCGCTCGCCATGCGCGGCGCGCTCGACCACGTCGCCGCCACCGCGCTGGTGCTCGATGCCCAGCCACGGCTGGCCTTCATTCACCTCTGGACCCCTGCCGCACCCGGCAGCGCCGCCATGAAGACCCTGCACATCGCCGCGCGCGCACTGCGCGGCGAAATCGAAGCGCGGCAGCAGGCGGCCTGACCGGAAGAACCCCATGCCCTTCATCACCGATGACCCCAACATGCTCGACGACTGGCTGGTCGCCGGGCCCGCGGCCGCGCTCGCCGGCACCTCCGAAACACAGCCCCGCTCGGTTCGCCTGCTCGGAGAAACGCTGCAGTTGTGGACCGATGCCGCCGGCATGCCGCAATGCCGGCTCGGCGCGCAGGCGCTCTCGGTCCAGGCGCGCCACGGCTATGTCTGGGTCTGCCCGAGCGGCCGGCCCGCACGTCCGCTGTTCGACTTTCCCGAATACGGTGAACCGGGTCGCCGCATCGTCGATTGCGGCGGCGTTGGCGTGGCGGTATCGGGGCTGCGCGTGATCGAGAACTTCCTCGACATGGCGCACTTCCCGTTCGTGCACGCCGGCTTCCTGGGCCAGGTGCCGCACACCGAGGTGGCCAGGTACCAGGTGCAGGTCGATCCCGCCACGCAGGAGATCTGGGCCACCGATTGCCGCTTCTGGCAGCCCCGCGCCTCGGCCGCCCACGGCAGCGGCAGCGAAGTGCTCTACAAGTACCGGGTGATGCAGCCGCTCTCGGCCATGCTCTACAAGTCGAGCTCGCGCGCCGGCGAGCTCGACGCCATCGGCCTGTTCCTGCAGCCGCTGGACGACGAGCACGTGATCGCCCATACGCTGCTGGCCTGCTACGACGACACCTCTACCGATGCCGAGCTCATCGCGTTCCAGCAGACGATCTTCGGGCAGGACAAGCCGATCCTGGAGAACCACGCCTTCAAGCGCATGCCGCTCGAAGGCCGCGCCGAAACGCCGACGCGGGGCGACACCTCCTCCGTCACCTACCGGCGCTGGCTGCGCGAGCGCGGCATGCGCTTTGGCGTGAGGCAGGCGGCATGATCCGGCTCTACGACTACGCGCTGTCGGGCAACTGCTTCAAGGTGCGGCAGATGCTCGCCTGGCTAGGCCTCGACTACCAGCGCGTGCCGGTCGACTTTCATCCGGGCCGCGAGCACAAGTCGGCCGCGTTCCTGGCAGAGGTCAATCCGCTGGGCCAGCTCCCGGTGATCGATGACGACGGCTTCCTGCTGCGCGACGCGCAGGCCATCCTCGTCTATCTCGCGAGCAAGCATGACGCCGAGGGCCGCTGGTACCCCGCCGATCCGCAGCTGCGCGGCCAAGTCGCAATGTGGCTTGCCATTGCCGACGAACTCACCCGCACCGCCTCGGCCGCGCGGCTGCACGATGCCTTCGGCTACGAGGACATCGACGTCGAGGCCTGCCGTCGCGGTGCGCACGCAGCCTTCCGCCTGCTGGACGACCACCTGGCCGAGCGCGCCAGCGAAGGCCGGCAGTGGCTGGCCGGCCCGCATGCGACCGTGGCCGACCTGGCCTGCTTTCCCTATGCGGCGCTGGCCGGCGAAGGCGGCATTTCGCTGGACGAATACCCCGCCCTGCGACACTGGATCTGGAACTTCCGCCACCTGCCCGGCTTCATCGGAATGTCGGGTATCTTTGCCGCCGGGGCGGCCTGAACGCCGGCCTCGCTATCCTTGTCCCTTTGCCCTGAAGCGCCATGAAAACCAAAGCTGCCGTCGCCTGGAAATCCGGAGCCCCGCTCACCATCGAAACCGTGGACCTCGAAGGGCCAAAATTCGGCGAGGTGCTGGTCGAGATCAAGGCCACCGGCATCTGCCACACCGACTACTACACCCTCTCGGGCGCCGACCCCGAAGGCATCTTCCCGGCCATCCTCGGCCATGAAGGCGCGGGCATCGTGGTCGACGTGGGCCCCGGCGTCACCACGCTGAAGAAGGGCGACCACGTCATTCCGCTCTACACGCCCGAATGCCGCCAGTGCAAGTTCTGCCTGTCGCGCAAGACCAACCTCTGCCAGCTGATCCGCGGCACGCAGGGCAAGGGCCTGATGCCCGATGCCACCTCGCGCTTCAGCCTCGACGGCAAGCCCATCTTCCACTACATGGGCACGAGCACCTTCAGCAACTACACCGTCGCCCCCGAGATCTCGCTGGCCAAGATCCGCGAGGACGCGCCCTTCGACAAGGTCTGCTACATCGGCTGCGGCGTGACCACCGGCATCGGCGCGGTGATCTTCACGGCCAAGGTGGAAGCCGGCGCCAACGTGGTGGTGTTCGGCCTCGGCGGCATCGGCCTGAACGTGATCCAGGGCGCGAAGATGGTGGGCGCCGACAAGATCATCGGCGTCGACCTGAACCCCGAGCGCGAGGCGATGGCGCGCAAGTTCGGCATGACGCACTTCCTCAACCCGAAGGAGCACGAGAACATCGTCGATGCGATCGTGCAGCTGACCGACGGCGGCGCCGACTACAGCTTCGAGTGCATCGGCAACACCAAGGTGATGCGCCAGGCGCTCGAATGCACGCACAAGGGCTGGGGCCGCAGCATCATCATCGGGGTGGCCGAGGCCGGCGCGGAAATCAGCACGCGGCCGTTCCAGCTGGTCACGGGCCGCAAGTGGGAAGGCTCGGCCTTCGGCGGTGCGCGCGGCCGCACCGACGTGCCGAAGATCGTCGACTGGTACATGGAAGGCAAGATCAACATCGACGACCTGATCACCCACACCATGCCGCTCGAAGACATCAACAAGGGTTTCGACCTGATGAAGCGCGGCGAGTCGATCCGCGGCGTGGTGCTCTACTAGCCTTCGAGGAGAACGCCCGCCATGAACCGCATGGAACCCCTGCGCAAGATCGATGCGGGCGTCCTCGAGATCGCCTATTACGAAACGGGGCCTTCGGGCGGGCCGCCCGTGCTGCTGATGCACGGCTTTCCGTACGACATCCACACCTACGCGGAGGTCGCGCCGATGCTCGCGGAGCAAGGCTGCCGCGTGATCGTCCCATACATGCGCGGCTACGGTGCCACCCGCTTCCTGAGCGATGCCACGCCGCGCTCGGGCGAACAGGCGGCCTTCGGCGCCGACCTGCTCGCGCTGCTCGACGCGCTGAAGATCGAACGCGCGGTGCTCGCCGGCTACGACTGGGGCGGCCGCGCCGCCTGCGTGGTGGCGGCGCTGTGGCCCGAGCGCTGCGCGGGCCTGGTCTCGCTCAACAGCTACAACATCCAGAACATCGCCAAGGCGATGGAGCCGGACACGCCCGAAAACGAGCACAGCCTCTGGTACCAGTACTACTTCCATAGCGAGCGCGGCCGCGCCGGCCTCGCGAAGGACCGCAGGTCGCTCACGCGGCTGCTGTGGCGGCTCTGGTCGCCGACCTGGAAGTTCGACGAGGCCACCTTCGAACGCAGCGCCGCGGCCTTCGACCACTCTGATTTCGTCGAGGTGGTGATCCACTCGTACCGGCATCGCTTCGGCCTGGTTGCAGGCGACCCGGCCTACGCGGACATCGAGCGCCGGCTGGCCGCGCAGCCCGTGATCACCGTGCCCGCCATCACCTTCGACGGCATCGACGACGGCGTGCGGCCGCCCGCCGATGCCTCGGCCCATGCGCAGCGCTTCAGCGGCCCGCGCTCGCACCGCCTGGTGCCCGGCGCGGGCCACAACCTGCCGCAGGAGGCGCCGCGCATCTTTGCCGACGCCGTGCTCGAACTCGTGCCCGCATTGCGGCACCACAACACTTCCCGATGACCGACTCCCTCAAGACCCTTTCCGAGCACCATGCCTTCGGCGGCGTGCAAAGCTTCCACGAGCACGCCTCGCACGAGATCGGCCTGCCGATGCGCTTTTCGGTCTATCTGCCGCCGCAGGCCGCGCACGAGCGCGTGCCGGCCCTGCTCTATCTTGCGGGGCTGACCTGCAACGAGGAAACCTTTGCAGTGAAGGCCGGTGCGCAGCGCATGGCCGCCAGCCTGGGCCTGGCGTTGATCGCGGCCGACACCAGCCCTCGCGGCAGCATCGCCGAAAACCTGCCCGGCGCCACCGCCCACTGGGACTTCGGCGTTGGTGCGGGCTTCTACCTCGACGCCACCGAGGCGCCCTGGTCGACCCACTGGCGCATGGAAAGCTGGATCGTGCAGGAGTTGCTGCCGCTGGTGGGGCGGCACTTTGCCATCGACGACCAGCAGCTGGGCATCTTCGGCCATTCGATGGGCGGCCACGGCGCGCTCACGCTGGCGCTGCGGCATCCGGGGCGCTTCAAGTCCTTGTCGGCCTTCGCGCCCATCTGCGCGCCCACGCAATGCCCATGGGGCCAGAAGGCGCTCGGCGGCTACCTGGGCGAGCCCGGCGGCGACCGCGCGCAATGGCTCGCGCACGACGCCAGCGCGCTCATGAAATCGCAGACCGCCGTACCCTATCCGCAAGGCATACTGATCGACCAGGGACTGGCCGACAAATTCCTGGCCGAACAGCTGTACCCCGAAGCCTTCGAGGCCGCCTGCTTTGCCGCCGGCCAGCCGCTCACGCTGCGCCGCCATGCGGGCTACGACCACGGCTACTACTTCATCCAGACCTTCATGGCGGACCACATCGCACACCACGCGCAGACGCTGCGCGGCTGATCGACCGCGGCCCACGGCCGGCTTATCATGGGGCGCATGTCCGCAGCACAGATTCCCGCCTTCCAGTTGCGGTCCCGCGACGGTGCCGCCGAAGAGAGCCTGGCGCTGGCCGGCATCTGGCGCCGCGCCTGGATTGCGGCCAACCGGAATGCCGCCGTCATCGAGCCGATCACGCATTGGCTGCGGCGCGTGCAAACCGAATTCATACCACCCGCCGACGTGGTGCTGGCCGAGCGCGAAGGCCAGGTGCTCGCCTTCATGGTGCTGCTGGTGCGGCGCGAATACGTGGCGCAGCTGTTCGTCGAGCCCCATCTTCGCAACCAGGGCCTGGGGCAGGCACTGCTCGACGAAGCCAGCGTGCGCATGCCGTTCGGCTGGAAGCTTCACGTGGCCACCAGCAATACCGCGGCGCAGCGCTTCTACGAACGCTACGGCCTCGTGCGCGGCGCCGTCGACCGGCACCCGGCCAGCGGACGCGAACGGGTCGCCTACCATTGGTATCCGGCGGGCCCGCCATCACAGTCGCGGCGTATCGGCTGAGCGCTCGCCTTTCCCCGGTTTCTTCATGCGCATCGATCACATTGCCCTCTGGACCACCGATCTCGAACGGTGCAAGCGCTTCTACGTCGACTACTTCGGCGCCACGGCCGGTGCGGGCTATGTCAATCCGGCCAAGGGCTTTGCGTCCTGCTTCCTGAGCCTGGGCGATGGCGCCCGCATCGAGGCCATGACCACCCGCACGCTCTCGCCAGTGCCCGCCGAACCCGGCGCGCAGCGCATGGGCTGGACGCACCTGGCCATCAGCGTGGGTTCGGAGACTGCCGTCGACGAACTGACGCAGCGGCTAGAGTCGGATGGCTACCCGCTGCTCGACGGCCCGCGCCGCACCGGCGACGGCTATTACGAGAGCGTGGTGCTCGACCCCGACGGCAACCGGATCGAGATCACCGCATGAGCCGCTGGAAGCTTGCCCGATGAGCGCATTCGTACAAAGCCTGCACGAAGTTTTCGAGCGCCTCGGCCGCATCGAAACGCGCCGCATGTTCGGCGGCCACGGCGTGTGGCACGAGGGCCGCATGATCGCGCTCGTTGCCAAGGACACGCTCTACCTCAAGTCCGATGCCGGCAGCGCCGAGCATTTCGACAGGCTGAACCTGCCGCCCTTCACCTATGTGCGCGAAGGCAAGGCGATGCCCATGTCGTACCGGTTGGCCCCGGCCGATCTTTTCGAAGACCGCGAGGAAGCCGCGCTCTGGGGCCGCCGCGCCTATGAAGCGGCCCTGCGTTCGGGCCAGCCTCCGAAGAAGAAAAAGACCGTGGCTGCCGCCAAGAAAACTCCTCCCAGGAAAGCCCCAGTGAAGAAAAAGAAAGCAGCCCCCTCGTGAGCGACAACCCTCCCGCGCTGCCGCCCCTTCCCGAACGCGAGCAGATCGCGCTGCTCGAACCCTTCGAAGGCCTGGACCTGAAAGACATCGTGGTCGTTTCCACGCTGCAGGACGCCGAACATGCCGCCGCCGAATTGCTGGCCGCCGGCATCGCGGGATTCGACACCGAATCCAAGCCCACCTTCGCGAAGAACGAAGTCTCGGGCGGCCCGCACGTGGTGCAGTTCGCCACGCGCGAGACCGCCTGGCTGTTCCAGCTGCACCGCACCGAATGCAACCCGGTGGTCGCAACGCTGATTGCGTCCACCGAACTGCGCAAGGTCGGCTTCGGCCTGTCGACCGATCTCACGCTGATACGCAACCGCCTCAACATCGAGCCGAAGGCTGTGTTCGACATCGACAGCGAGTTCCGTCGCCGCGGCTACCGCAAGTCGGTGGGCGTAAAGGCGGCCGTGGCGCTGGTCTTCAACCGGCGCTTCGTGAAGTCGCGCAAGGCGACCACCTCGAACTGGGCCAACAGGCAGCTGACCGAAGCGCAGATGCGCTATGCGGCCAATGACGCCTATGCATCGATCCGCGTGTTCGATGCGCTGTTCGGCGGCTGAAACGCCGGCGCCCCTGCATCCCGACCGGCCATAGGCGCCTGCGGCTGCGGTTGCGCGGCGCCCCCGGCACAATGCCCGTCACATCCACCGCAGACGAAAGAAGGGCCATGAGCAACAACAAGAGCGATTTCGGATTGATCGGCCTGGCCGTGATGGGCCAGAACCTGGTGCTGAACGTGGAAAGCCGCGGCTTCCAAGTCAGCGTGTACAACCGCACCGAAGCCACCACCGAGGCCTTCGTGGCCGCCCACCCCGGCAAGAAGCTGGTCGGCGCCAAGACGCTGGAGGAGTTCGTGCAGAGCCTGGCCCGGCCGCGCAAGATCCAGATCATGGTGAAGGCCGGCGCACCGGTCGACCAGGTCATCGAGCAATTGATCCCCCTGCTCGACAAGGACGACATCGTGATCGACGGCGGCAACAGCCTCTACACCGACACCGAGCGCCGCGACGCCTATCTCCAGACCAAGGGCCTGCGTTTCATCGGCGCCGGCGTCTCGGGCGGCGAGGAAGGCGCGCGCAAGGGGCCGTCGATCATGCCGGGCGGCCCGCTCTCCACCTGGGAAGTGATGAAGCCGATCTTCGAGAGCATCGCGGCCAAGGTCGACGGCGAGCCCTGCGTGATCCACATCGGCCCCGGCGGCGCGGGCCACTACGTGAAGATGGTGCACAACGGCATCGAGTACGGCGACATGCAGCTGATCTGCGAGGCCTACAGCCTGTTCAAGGCGGCCGGCTTCAGCACCGACGAGATGGCGGCGGTCTTCAGCGAATGGAACGAGGGCGAGCTGCAAAGCTACCTGATCCAGATCACCGCCAAGGCGCTCGAGCAGAAGGACCCGGAGACCGGGCAGCCGATCGTCGAGCTCATTCTCGACAAGGCCGGCCAGAAGGGCACGGGCCAGTGGACGCTGGTCAACGCGGCCGAGAACGCGGTGGTCATCAGCACCATCAATGCCGCCGTGGAGGCGCGCGTGCTGTCGTCGCAGAAGAAGGCGCGCGTGGCGGCCAGCAAGCTGCTGCAGGGGCCGAAGATCGAACTCTCGCTCGACAAGAAGGCGCTGGTGGCCAAGGTGCACGACGCGCTCTATGCCTCGAAGGTGGTCAGCTACACGCAGGGCTTCGACCTGATCCAGACCATGGGCGAGAAGAAGGAGTGGAAGCTCGACCTCGGCCGCATCGCGGCCATCTGGCGCGGCGGCTGCATCATCCGCGCGCGCTTCCTGAACCGCATCACCGACGCCTACCGCAGCGACCCGTCACTGGGCAACCTGATGCTCGACCCCTTCTTCAAGGACCTGCTCAACCGCACGCAGCAGAACTGGCGCGAGGTGGTGGCGCTGGCGGTGGGCAACGGCATTCCGGTGCCGGCGTTCAGCGCCTCGCTCGCCTACTACGACAGCTACCGCACCGAGCGGCTGCCGGCGAACCTGCTGCAGGCGCAGCGGGACTTCTTCGGGGCCCACACCTACGAGCGCGTGGACAAGCCGGCCGGCGAGTTCTTCCATACCAACTGGCCGGAAGTCATCGGCTGACCCCTGCAAATCAGCCCGCCGGCAACCAGGCCTTCACCTGCCCGACCAGCACCCCCAGCGGCTCGGTTGCGTCGACCGCAAGCACGCCCGGCTCGCCGACCGGTGACTCCAGCGTCGCGAACTGGTTGGCCACAAGGCTCGCGGGGAAGGTGTGCTCGCCCGCCCCGGCCCGCGCGGCCACGCGGCGCTCGGATTCGGCGCGTTCGATCTCCATGAACACGAAGCGCAGGCCCGGCACGGCCGCGCGCAGCTGCTCCCGGTAGCTGCGCTTGAGCGCAGAGCAGGTCAGCACCGCGCCCTGCGGCGCAGCGGCCAGCTTCTGCCCCAGCGTTGCGAGCCAGCCGGCGCGGTCCGCGTCGGTCAGCGCGATGCCGCGGCTCATCTTCTCGGCATTGGCCGGCGGGTGGTAGTCGTCGCCCTCGATCAGCGGCAGCCCGAATCCCACCGCCAGCGCGGCCCCGAGGCTCGATTTGCCGCAGCCCGAAACACCCATCACGACCAGCCAAAGCCCGTTCATACATACCCTTCTTGATGAAATCGCGGAGATATTCTCCGTGCATCGGCGGAACTTGAAGCCACTTCCTCATGATGCAGCGCTTTTTCGCCGGACAGGCACGACCGCAGCGGCTGATCCTAGAACAGGCTGCCCTGCCCCGCAGCGCCCGGCGGCCGGAACGCGCCGAGGTCGAGCGCAATGCGCTCGCGGTTGAAGCCGATGCGGTTCGCCGCCTTCTCGAAGCGCTGGCGGATCAGGTCGGCCCACAACCCGGCGCCCTTCATGCGCGTGGCGAAGTCGGCGTCGTAGTCCTTGCCGCCGCGCATCTCGTGGATGCGCGCCATGATGCGGTCCGCGCGCTGCGGGTAGTGCAGCTCGAGCCACTCCTTGAAGAGCGGCGCCACCTCCCAGGGCAGCCGGATCACCGTGTAGAAGGCGTTGCGCGCACCGGCGGCCCAGGCGGCTTCGAGCACCTGTTCCATGTCTTCGTTGACGAAGGGAATCTGCGGCGCCACGCTCACGCCCACCGGCACGCCCGCCTCGGCCAGCGTGCGTATGGTGCGCAGCCGCCGGTGCGGCGCGGCGGCGCGCGGCTCCAGCTTGCGGGCCAGCTCGCCGTCGAGCGTGGTCACGGTGATGTACACCGCGGCCAGGTGCTCGGCGGCCATGGGTGCGATCAGGTCGAGGTCGCGCTCCACCGCGCTCGATTTGGTGACCAGCGCAAATGGATGCCGCGTTTCCTTCAGCAGCTCGATCACCGACCGGGTGAGCCGCAGTTCGCGTTCGATCGGCTGGTAGCAGTCGGTGGCGGTGCCGATGGCGATGTGGCTGGGCCGGTAGCTCCTGCGGCCGAGCTCGGCACGCAACACCTCGACGATGTTGCGCTTGGCGATGAGCCTGGTCTCGAAGTCGAGCCCCGGCGAGAGATTGAGGTAGCTGTGCGTGGGCCGTGCAAAGCAGTAGATGCAGCCGTGCTCGCAGCCGCGGTACGGGTTGAGCGAGCGGTCGAAGGAAATATCGGGCGAGTCGTTTGCGTTGAGCACCGACTTCACGTCCTCGAAGCGCACTTCGGTGGCGAGCGGCGGCAGTTCCTCGGCTTCGGCCGCGCTTTCTTCGAGCGTGCCCCAGCCATCGTCGAAGGCATTGCGCTCGTCGCGCGAAAAGCGGTGCGCCAGGCGCGTGGCCGCGCCGCGGCCCTTGATGGCATGGATGGGAATCCGGGCGGCCGGCATGGCAGGTCCTTTCTCTCGAATACTGTATGTTTACACAGTATTCCAAAGCTTTTCCGCAGGCAAGCTGATTTTTATTTCTCTATTGACAGAAATTTCTAAAATCCTAGACTCCGAAGCATGGAACTCACCGACATCCAACGCAAGTTCGTTCTCCACTGGGGAGAAATGGGCTCCATGTGGGGCGTCAACCGCACGGTCTCGCAGATCCATGCGCTGCTGTTCGCGCACGGCAAGCCCATGCATGCAGAAGAGCTCTCCGACACGCTGGGCGTGGCCCGCTCCAACGTGAGCAACAGCCTGAAGGAACTGCAGGCCTGGAACCTCGTGCGCGTGACGCACATCCTGGGCGACCGGCGCGACTATTTCGAAACCAGCGTCGACGTCTGGGAGCTGTTCCGCACCGTGGTGCGCGAGCGCAAGGAACGCGAGTTTGATCCGACCATCCGCGTGCTGCGCGAGATCGTCTCCAGCCCCGACTTCCAGAAGGAGCCCGCCGATGCGCAGGACCGCATCCGCTCCACCATGGACCTCATGAGCAAGCTCGCCACCTGGGCCGACGAAATGCTGCGGCTCTCGCCCGGCACGCTCGACAAGGTGCTGACGCTGGGGGCCAGCGTGCAGAAGTTCGTTCGCGGCGATGCGGCGCCGGCGGCAACTCCCGCGCCCCCCAGGAAGGACGACGACCCCGATGCCCACCACGCCAGCCTGCCGATGATCTGAGCTGCTCTTTTTTTGCCCCATTATTTCTGTTTTGACAGAAACAACGAAAACAAACCTCATGCCCGCCCTCGCCGCCTTCCCGCTGACCGTCTACTTCGATGCCACCTGCGCCTTGTGCACGGCAGAAATGAATGCAATGAAGGCGCGCGATGCCGCAGCCCGCCTGAACCTCGTCGACTGCTCGCCCGCCGGCTTCGACGCGGGCCCGGCCCCGCGCGAGGCGCTGATGACCGCGATCCACGCCGTCGACGCCGCGGGACGGCTGTTCGTGGGCGTTCCCGCCATCCGCGCCTGCCGCGATGCCGTCGGGCTGCCGAGCGGCAGCTTCCTGCTCGATCTGCCGCTGCTCGCGCCGCTGGCCGACCGCGCCTATGCGGTGCTCGCGCGCAACCGATACCGGCTGCCGCGTTGGCTGGTGGCCCTGCTCGCGGGCAAGGCCGCGCGCTCATCCCGCACCTGTGCCGGCGGCAATTGCCGGATCTGAAAAAAGGAGCTCTCGTGACCAATGTCTTCCAGCCCGATTTCCCTCCTTCCGGCGCCCGCACCGCGCCACGAACATCCGCGCCGTCCGAAGCCTCCGTCACCAAGGCCGACACGCAGGACTATTTCACCGAGGTGGCCGACGACTACCGCGCATGGAGCCCCAGCTACAACATGCACTTCGGCTTCTGGCGGCCCGGCCTGAATCCGCTGCGGCGCGAAGGCATGCTGGTGGAAATGAACCGCGCCGTCGGCCGCGCGCTGAAGCTCGACGAGCCCCGGCCAGTGCAGGAAAGCACGCAGCGCCGCTGCGTGGTCGACCTTGGCTGCGGCGCCGGCGCCACCGCGCGCACGCTGGTGGGCGACGACCCCTCGCTGTTTGCCGTCACGGTCACCAACGTGGCGGTGCAGAACCGCATCGCCGTGCGGCTCGATGCCGGCGCGGGCGTGGCCGACCGGGTGGCGCACATCGAAGCCGACTACACCCGCACCGGCCTGCCCAGCGCACAGGCCGATGGTGCCTGGGCCGTGGAAAGCGCCTGCTACGCGAGCGGCACGGCCAAGGCCGATTTCGTGCGCGAGGCGGCCCGCCTGCTGAAGCCCGGCGCACGGCTCGCGGTGATCGACGGCTTCCTGCTGCGCGAGAAGCCCGGCCGCAGCGCCGGCTGGCTGCACCGCCTGTGGGCCGACAGCTGGGCCGTGCCCACGCTGGCGGTGCGGGACGATTTCGTCGCCGCCCTGCGCAACAACGGCTTCGAAGACATCGAGGTGCGGTCGCTGCGCTGGCGCGTGGCGCCCAGTGCGCTGCACATCCCGGTGCTTGCCACGCGCTTCGCGCTGGCCGAACTCTGGAAGGCGCGCGGCAGGCTCAGCCCCTGGCGCCGCAAGCACATCGTGGCCAGCTATTGCGCGCTGGTGCTGGGCCTTTTCTGGCGCGATTTCGACTACTGCATGGTGACGGCCAGGCGCAGCGAGGAGAAGCAATTTCCATGAGCACCGAATCCGGCCAAGCCACGCCCCCCGAGCACCCGCCCACCGACGCGCAGGTGCGCGACATGCCCAGGCACCCCATTCCCTTCGCGTGGTTCTGGCCACTGCTCGTCGGCGCGGCCGCCGCGCTGGTGCTGCGCATTGCCTTCAGCGGCCTGCCGGGCCAGCGCTTCTCGGCCATGCTGGGTTCGTTCATCTACCTCGCCCCCGCCGTGTGCGGCGCGGTCACGGTCTACATGGCCGAGCGCATCGAGCGGCGCAGCTGGGGCTACTACATCTGGGCACCGTGGGTCTCGACCGCGCTGTTCGTCGTCGGCACGCTGCTGGTCTTCATCGAAGGGATAGTCTGCGCGGTGGTGATCGTTCCCCTCTTCAGCGTGATGGGCAGCCTCGGCGGGCTCGCGATGGGCATCGTCTGCCGCGTGACCGACTGGCCCAGGCCGGCGCTCTACGGCTTCGCGGTGCTGCCGCTCGCGCTGGGTGCCGTCGAGCCGAACTGGCCCAACCCCGAGCAGATCTCGAGCACCTCGCGCACCCTCTTCATCGCCGCGCCCGCCGAGCGCGTGTGGCATGAACTCAACGATGCGCGGGACATCCGCCCGAGCGAAGTCGGCGATGCCTGGGCCTACCGCATCGGCGTGCCGATGCCGGTGGCGGGCGTGACCCAAAATACGCCCGAGGGCCGCGTGCGCAAGGTGCAATGGCAGAAGGACGTGCACTTCGACGAAATCATCACCGAGTGGCAGCCGCTGCAGCGCGTGAAGTGGCGCTACCGCTTCTCGCCCGACTCCTTTCCCGCCGGCGCGCTGGACGACCACGTGGTGATCGGCGGCCACTATTTCGACCTGCGCGATTCGGCCTACACGCTCACGCCGCACGATGGCGGCACGGAGCTTCGCATCGATGTTTCCTGGCGCGTGAGCACGCGCTTCAACTGGTATGCCGACCGGGTGGCGCAGTTCCTGCTGGGTGACTTCTCCGAGCACATCCTGCGCTTCTACAAGGTGCGCAGCGAAACGGCAGCCGCGGCGGCCGCATGAAGGACACGCGCCCCGTCTTCCAGCAGGTGCTCGGCGCTGGCTGGGACCAGCTCGGCGACGTGATCCGCCGGCACTACGCCATGGCGCCGTTCTCGAACGCCCACGTGTGCGTGCGCGGAACGATGGACGAAGTGCATCACGCCCCCTGGGCGCGCCTGCTGATGCCCTTCGGCCGCCTGTTCGGCGCGCTCGTTCCCTACACCGGCACCGGCGTGCCGATCGAGGTGCACTACCGCTGCCGGCCCGACAACGCGCTCCTGTACTGGGACCGCATCTTCAGCTTCGAGGGGCGCGCGCCGTTTCACTTCCGCTCGCACATGGCGCATGCGGCCGCCGGAGGCGGCGGCGAGGTGATCGAGTACGTGCGCTTCGGCATCGGCATGCGCCTGGCCGTGAGCGCGGAAGAAGGCGCGCTGGTGTTCCGCGACCTCGGCTATATCTGGCGCCTTGGCAGGCTGCGCCTGCCGCTGCCGCTCGGCCTGCTGCTGGGCACCGCCTACGTCGAGGAGCGGCCCGACCCGCACGATGCCGACCGCTTCACCATGAAGATGGTGCTGCGCCACCGCTGGTTCGGCGACGTGTTCCGCTACAGCGGGCGCTTCCGGTTGGGGCCACAATGACCAGACCATGCCGCGCCGCCCCGAAAACCTCTATCCGCAATACCACGCCCACGTCTACTTCGACCCCGCAACGGTGGCGCAGGCCAGGCAGCTGTGCGAACAGGCGGGCCGCGAACTGATGGTGGTGGTCGGCCGCGTGCACGAACGGCTGGTGGGGCCTCACACGCGCTGGAGCTGCCAGCTGGCGTTCGATGCGGCCGAGTTCGACCAGGTGATCGAATGGCTCGAAGCCCACCGCAACGGCCTCGACATCTTCGTGCACGGGGTCACGGGCGACGACTTCGCCGACCACACGGCGCATGCCATGTGGCTCGGCGAGGAAAGCCCGCTCGACCTGCGGATGTTCCGGCGCTAGGGCCTGTTAACGCCATGGAAGGGGATCGCGTTGCTTCGCCAAGGGGCTGGATGCAAGGCGCCCGGGCGCAGCAAGGCTTTGGCCTTGCAAGCGCGGGCAACGCCGCAGACGGCCCCTTGGCGAAGCAACCCGCAGGGAAGCTCGCCACAGCCCGCCCCTCGGCGTTGCGCTCCTTGTGCGTGCGGACGCACGCACGGCGTCACGCGCCTTGATGGGCGGGCTGTGGCGAGCTTCGCGACCCCTTCCATGGCGTTAACAGGCCCTGGCTAGAACTCGGCGTCGAGCTCGTCGATTTCCTCGGGCTCTTCCTTCGCGGCGGCCACCCATTCCTGCATGGCGGGAAGGTCCATCACGCGCTTGCAGTACGCGGCGCAGGCGCTGTCCAGCGGCACGTCATAGCTCAGGAAGCGCGTGACCACCGGCGCATACATCGCGTCGGCCATGCCGGGCTGCTTGCCGAACAGGAACGGGCCGCCGTAGGTCTTCAGGCATTCGCGCCAGATGGCCACGACGCGGTCGATGTCGGCCTGCGCGCGCGACCAGATCTTGAAGCCGCGAAACCGGGCCTTGATGTTCATCGGCAATGCGCCGCGCATCGAAGCGAAGCCCGAATGCATCTCGCCGCAGATGGCGCGGCAGTGCGCGCGGGCCTGGATGTCGGCCGGCAGCAGCCCGCCCTTGGGCTTGATCTCGTTCAGGTATTCGCCGATGGCCAGCGTGTCCCACACCTTGACGCCGCCGTGCTGCAGCGAGGGCACCAGCATCGACGACGAAAGCAGCAGCATCTCGGCCTTCATGGCCGGATCGTCGGGCGGAATGATCTTCTCGCTGAAGTCGAGCCCGGCCAGCCTGCACATCAGCCAGCCGCGCAGCGCCCAGGCGCCGTAGTTCTTGCTGCTGATCGTGAGAACGGGTTTGGCCATCGTGGATCTCCTTGACGGGCTGCCTGCTGCCGGTTGGCTCCATGGGGCGTGCAAGGCCTGTGCCACCGCTTGGCCCGCAACTTGCCTGTACTACTTTCATGCTGTACCGGGCCTACCAGAACCAAGCCGACCTGCTCTCGCCCTCCCGGCTTGCAGCCCAGTACCTCGGCCGGGCCCTCTGGAAGGACGGCACCGACCGCACCATGATGCGGCGCATGGCCGCGCAGTTCGAAGTGTTTTCGCGCATGCGGCTGACCCATTCGCGTCCCGACTACGGCATTGCCAGCGTGCCGGTCGAAGGCGTGGAGACCGCGGTGCACGAGGAGAAAACGCTGGTCTCGCCCTTCGGCACGCTGCTGCATTTCCGCAAGGAGACGCAGGCTGTGCACCCGCCCGTGCTGCTGGTCGCACCACTGTCGGGCCATTTCGCGACGCTGCTGCGCGAAACCGTGCGCACCCTGCTGCGCGACCACGACGTGTACCTGACCGACTGGCACAACGCGCGTGACGTACCGCTGTGGCATGGTGGCTTCAGCCTGGACGACTACACGCTGCAGCTCATCCGGTTTCTCGAAGCCGTCGGTCCCGGCGTGCACATGGTCGCGGTCTGCCAGCCCTGCGTGTCCGCGCTGGCAGCCACGGCGCTGATGGCCGAGGACGACAACCCCGCCACGCCGCGCAGCCTCACGCTCATGGCCGGCCCGGTCGATTGCCGCATCAACCCCACGGGCGTGAACGAGCTCGCCAACAGCAAGCCGATCGAGTGGTTCCGCCGCAACCTCATCAGCCATGTGCCGTGGCCGCATGCCGGCTTGATGCGGCGCGTGTACCCGGGCTTCCTGCAGCTCTCGGCCTTCCTGAGCATGAACCCCGAGCGCCACAAGAAGCAGTTCCAGGACATGGTCCGCCACCTGGTCGAGGGCGACATCGAGAAGGCCCGCACCATCGGCACCTTCTACGACGAGTACCTGGCGGTGAACGACCTGCCGGCCGAGTTCTACCTGGAGACCGTGGAGCGCGTGTTCCAGACCTACGACCTGCCGCGCGGCGTGCTCACCGTGGGCGACCGCACGGTGAACCCGGCGGCCATCCGCCGCACCGCGCTGCTCACGGTGGAAGGCGAGCGCGACGACATCTGCTCGGTCGGCCAGACGGTGGCGGCGCAAGACCTCTGCACCGGCATCCGGCCCTATCTCAAGGTGCATCACCTGCAGGCCGGCGTGGGGCACTACGGCGTTTTCAGCGGCAGCAAGTGGAACGCGCAGATCTATCCGCGCGTGCGCGAGACCATCCACGCCGCGGCCGAGCTGCACTGAGCCTTCGGTTCTGGACGCCCGGCTTCAGCGCCGGCTGCGCCGCTCCTTCGAGGCCACGCGCCGCACCGTCGCTTCGCCAGCCTGCGGCAGCCGCTCGCGCAGGAACGCAATCAGTTCCTGCGCCGCCACGTTGCGCATCGGTCCCGGCAGGTAGGCCAGCACCACGCGGCGCTCGACGCGCGGCTTGAGCAGCGGCAGCACCACCAGATCGGGGTCCCGCAGCAGCGCGGTGTAGAGCCGCGGCATCAATCCCAGCGCCTGCCCGCTGCGCACCAGCGCATAGAGCGTTTCGGAATAGCTCACGCGGTAGGGCTCGGGGCCTTGCTCGAACTGCGCGCGCGCCGGGTTGCCGAGCGCCGGCATGCTGCCGCTCTCGAACAGCACCAGCCGCTCGCGGCCGATGGCCTCCCAGCTCGCATCCCCAATTGCCGCCAGCACATGGTCGCGGCGCACCACCAGCACCAGCGGATCGCGGAACAGGTCGACGCAGGCCAGCCCGCCCGGCGGCTCGGTGATGGCGGCCACCGCCATGTCGAGCTGGCCGCTGCGCAGCTCGGCCAGCAAGGTGGTCGAAGGCGCATCGCGCCAGGCGATCTCGAGCTCGCGCTCGCCGGCTTGAAGAAACTCGCTGGCCGCGGCCGTCACGCGCGCGCTGGCCGACGGGATCACGCCCACGCGCACGAAGGCCCGCCCACGCTGCACGGTGCTTTCGATGTCGCGCAGCGCCACCTCGAAGGTATTGACCAGGAAATCGGTGCGTGCCAGCACCTCGGCGCCCACCGGCGTGAGCTCGAGGCGGTGGGTGGAGCGGGTCAGCAGCTCGGCGCCGAGCAGTTTTTCCATCTGCTTGATCGCGTTGCTGAGCGCCGGCTGGGTGATGGCCAGCCGGCGCGCCGCGCGGCCGAAGTGCCCTTCTTCCACCAGCACCGAGAAGAACTGAAGCTGACGCAAGGTGAGCGCGCGGAGCGGCAAGGAGGCCATGGCGTCTTGGTTATCGATTCGATGAATCAAATTATAGAAATTCAAAATTTTGCTTATGGAGCGGCCATCCCTAGACTGGCCGGCATGACCAGCCCCGCCTCGCCGCCCTTCACGCTGGAATCGATGCTGCATGCGATTCCCAAGTTGGAGCTGCATTGCCACCTGTTCGGCACGGTGCGCCACGAAACCTTCCGGCAGCTCAACCACCGCGCCGGCTCGCCGCTCGCGGCCGAGGACGTCGAAGGCTTCTACACGCGCGGGGAAAAGCCGGTGGGTGTGCTGCGCGTGCTGCGCGCGCTCGACGCGCAGTTGGTGCGCAGCCCCGGCGACCTCTACCAGTTGACGCGCGAATACCTCGAGGACGCGGCGGCCCACAACGTGCGCTACGCCGAATTCTTCTGGAACCCGACCGGCACCGTGCACGGCTCCGGCATTGCCTATCCGATGGCGCAGGGCGCGATCGTCCGCGCCATCCAGGACGCGCAGCAGGAATTCGGCATCACCGGCCGGCTCATCGCCGCGATCGACCGCGAGGCCAGCCCCGAGGCCGCCGTGGAGATGGTGGAGTGGGTCAAGGCGCACCGCTGCGACGAGGTGATCGGCATCGGCATCGACTACCGCGAGGTCGACCGGCCGCCCGAGCTGTTCGCGCGCGCCTATGCCGAGGCGCGGCGCGCGGGGCTCAAGGCCACTGCGCATGCGGGCGAGTTCGGCATGCCGTGGACCAACGTGCGCACCGCGCTCGAGGTGCTGCAGGTGGACCGCATCGACCACGGCTACACGGTGGTCGACCAGCCCGATTTCGCGCGCCAGTGCGCCGAGCGCGGCGTCATCTTCACCGTGGTGCCCACCAACTCCTACTACCTGCGCACCTTGCCGCCGGAACGCTGGGCGCTCGACCATCCCATCCGCCGCATGCCCGGCCTGGGCCTGCGCATCCATCCCAATACCGACGACCCGACGCTGCACAAGGTCACGCCCACCCAGGCCTGGCTGATGATGGCGCGCGACTTCGGCTTCGGGCTGGACGATCTGCGCGGCTTCATGCACAACGGGCTCGACGGCGCATGGATCGACGACACCCAGCGTCGCGCCTGGCGCACGCAATGGAGCCGCGAGTTCGACACGCTGCGCGCCGGCCTTGCGCAAGCGCCGCATCCCGCCCACCCGCAATGACCTACGCCATGAACACCCCTCGCCGCCTTCTTCTTGCCGCAACCCTCTGCTCGATGCTGCCGATCGCGGCACTTGCCCAAGGCGCATGGCCCACCGCCAAGCCGATCACGCTGATCGTTCCCTACACGGCGGGCGGCAGCGTGGACGTCAACGCGCGCCTCGTTGCCACGCGGCTGGGCGAGCGGCTGAAGCAGTCGGTCGTCATCGAGAACGTGAGCGGCGCGGGCGGCGCCATCGGCGTGGCCAAGGCCGTGAACGCGGCACCCGACGGCTACACGCTGGTGGTCGGGCCCGACAGCGCCATCGCCATCGGGCGGTTGGTCAACCCTTCGGCCTTCAAGTTCGATCCGCTCAAGGACCTGGCGCCGGTCGGCATGCTCAACACCGCGCCGATGGTGCTGGTGGCGCGGCCCGGCCTGGAGGCGCAGACCTATGCCGACTTCGTGAAGCTCGCCAAGGCCAAGCCTGGCGCCTACAACTACGCCACCTCGGGCGTGGGCACGGTGCTGCAGCTGGCCATGGAACTTCTCAAGCAGCGCAGCGGCATCTTCGTGACCCATGTGCCCTACCGCGGCGGCGCGCAGATTGCCACCGACGTGATCGGCAACCAGGTCGACCTGGCGATGCTGGTCAGCACCAGCGCCATTCCGCACGTGAACGGCAACCGCCTGAAGGCGCTGGGCATCACCGGCAGCCAGCGCCTTGCCGCGCTGCCCAACGTGCCCACCTTCAACGAGATGCCGGGCCTCAAGGGCTATGACATGGTGAGCTGGACCGGCATCTTCGCCCCCGCCCGGACTCCGCCGGCCGTCGTGGCCCGCCTCAACCAGGAACTGAACGCAGTGCTCGCCGAGGAGCAGGTGCGGGCCAAGCTCAACGAGCAGGGCGCCCTGCCCGGCAGCGGCACGCCCGAGCAGTTCGGTCAGTTCGTCCAGGCCGAATACGCCCGCAATCAGAAGATCGTGCAGTCAGCCAATATCAAGGAATAAGCCAGCCGGCCAGAGCCGGCGCGTGGCTGGTTACTGCTCTTCGGGCCAGTCGCGGATATAAGCCTTGAGCATCTTGTTCTCGAAGTTCTGGCTGTCGACCACGGCCTTGGCCACGTCGTAGAAGCTGATCACGCCCATCAGCATGCGCTTGTCCATCACGGGCATGTAGCGCGCGTGGCGCTCCAGCATGATGCGGCGGATTTCGTCGAGGTCGGTTTCGAGCGTGCATGTCACGGGCGCGTCGTCCATGGCCTTGCGCACCAGCGTGCCGCCCACCTGGCCGCCGTTGTCGACAATGGCCAGGATCACTTCCCGGAAGGTGAGCATGCCGACCAGGTCGCCGTGTTCCATGACCACCAGCGAGCCGATGTCCTTTTCCGCCATGGTGTTGACGGCTTCGGCCAGCAGGTCGTCGGGCGTGATGGTGAAGAGCGTGTTGCCCTTGACGCGAAGGATGTCGCTGACTTTCATCGTGTGCTCCTCTCGGAAATCGTTCTCGGCGGCGGTACCGATTTGAATATAGCCCACAATCGGCGCCGACTCCCACGCCCATGTTGCGCGCGCATGATCAGCAGACGTAACGGGGCATTGCGAACGAACCCAGAAAGGCTCCCATGCCCGGCTATTCCGACCCCGGCTTCGACACCCTGGCGCTGCATGCCGGCGCCGCGCCCGACCCCGCCACCGGCGCGCGGGCGGTGCCGATCCACCTCACCACCTCCTTCGTCTTCGAGTCGAGCGACCATGCGGCGGCGCTCTTCAACCTCGAGCGCGCGGGCCATGTCTATTCGCGCATCAGCAATCCGACCAACGCGGTGCTCGAACAGCGCGTCTCGGCGCTCGAAGGCGGCATTGGCGCCATTGCCACCGCCAGCGGCCAGGCCGCGCTGCACCTGTCGGTGGCCACGCTCATGGGCGCCGGCTCCCACATCGTGGCGAGCACCGCGCTCTACGGCGGCTCGCAGAACCTGCTGCACTACACGATGCGGCGCTTCGGCATCGACACCACCTTCGTGAAGCCCGGCGACCTGGACGGCTGGCGCGCCGCGATCCGGCCCGAAACCAAGCTCCTGTTCGGCGAAACCGTGGGCAACCCCGGGCTGGATGTGCTCGACATCCCGGCGGTGAGCGACATCGCCCACACAGCCGGCGTGCCGCTGCTGGTCGATTCCACGCTCACCTCGCCCTACCTCATCAAGCCCTTCGACTGGGGGGCCGACCTGGTCTACCACTCGGCCACCAAGTTCCTCTCGGGCCATGGCACGGTGATTGGCGGGGTGGTGGTCGACGGCGGCAGCTTCGACTGGGAAAAGTCGGGCAAATTCGCGGAGCTCACGCAGGCCTATGACGGCTTTCACAACATGGTCTTCAGCGAGGAGAGCACGGTCGGTGCGTTCCTGTTGCGCGCCCGGCGCGAAGGGCTGCGCGACTTCGGCGCCTCGATGAGCCCGCACACGGCCTGGCTGATCCTGCAGGGCATCGAGACGCTGCCGCTGCGCATGGAGCGCCACATCGACAACACGCAGAAGGTGGTCGAGTTCCTCGCGAGCCATCCGTTCGTGTCGCGCGTGGGGCATCCGCTGATCGAATCGCACCCCAGCCATGCATTGGCGCAGAAGCTGTTGCGCCACGGTGCGCGCGGCGCAGGCGCGGTGTTCAGCTTCGACATCAAGGGCAGCCGCGCGCAGGGCAAGGCGTTCATCGAGGCGCTGAAGCTCTTCAGCCATCTGGCGAACGTGGGCGACTGCCGCAGCCTGGTGATCCATCCGGCGAGCACCACGCATTTCCGCATGACCGACGAGGCGCTGGCGGGGGCGGGCATTTCCCAAGGGACGATCCGTCTCTCGATCGGGCTCGAGGACCCGGCCGATTTGATCGACGACCTGAAGCGTGCGCTCAAGGCGGCGGAAAAGGCGGGAGCCCAGGAATGAGACCTTGCTTTTCCTTGCCTCGCGTTGCCCCTCATTCAGGGCGCGATCACGCCGACGGGGTACCTTGCTCCGCGAATGTCCCCCGGCCTGCGGCCTCCTCCTTTATTTCGCTGCGCAAGGCACCCCATCAGCGTGATCGTTGTTCGGAGCAGCGGTTGATCGAGCGGAACAACGGCAGCGCCCAGCGTGCACAGGGCGCCGGGTGCTCCCCGCAGCGAAATAAAGGAGGAGGCGAAGCCGGGGGACATTCGCGCAGGGGAGTACCCGGTGGCCTGTGCAAGCGCCCTGGACAAGAGCACCTAAAACACAACATCCGGTGGAGCAACTGACATGAACTACACCGTCAACAGCCACACCACCTACTGCTACACCGGTGGCAAGGTTTTCGATGCGAACAAGCCGACCGTGGTGTTCATCCACGGCGTGCTCAACGACCACAGCGTGTGGATCCTGCAAAGCCGCTGGTTCGCCAACCACGGCTGGAACGTACTCGCAGTCGACCTGCCCGGCCACTGCAGGAGCGAAGGCCCGCCGGCCGCCAGCGTGGAAGACGCGGCGCAGTTCGTCATCGCGCTGCTCGATGCGGCCGGCGTGCAGAAGGCTGCGCTCGTGGGCCACAGCTTCGGCTCGCTGATCGCGCTCGAAGCCGCGTCGCGCGCGCCTGAGCGGGTGACGCATCTGGCGCTGGTGGGCACCGCCTACCCGATGGCCGTGTCGCCCGCGCTGCTCGACGGCGCGCTCAACGACCCGCAGCGCGCCATCGCGATGGTCAACACCTTCTCGCATTCGCTGCTGGCGCCGCCGCCCTCCTCGCTCGGCCCCGGCACCTGGCTCTACGGCAGCTCGCGCGCGCTGATGCGGCGCGTGCTCGCGAGCAACCGCGACGCCAACGTATTCCACATCGGCTTCAAAGCCTGCAACGACTATGCGAACGGCGAGAAAGCGATCGAAGCCGTGCAGTGCCCGGTGCTGTTCCTGCTCGGCGATGCCGACCAGATGACGCCGCCGCGCGCCACCAAGGCGCTCGTGACAAAGGCAAGGAAGAGCAAGGTGGTGACCGTGCATGCGGGCCATTCGCTGATGAGCGAGGCACCCGACGAAGTGCTGTTCGCGCTGCGCGACTTCGTCGGCGCGCCCGCCTGAAGAGCCGCTTTTATTCCGCCGCGATGCCCGCGCGGTGGGCCAGTGCGCGGTAGCGGGAAATCTCGCCCTCCATCTGGCTGCGGAACGCCGCCGCACCGATGGCGACAGGCTCCATGCCCTGCGCGCGCAGTTGCGCCTGCAGGGCCGGGCTGCCCATCGTGGCCGTGACAGCACGCGCCAGCTTGTCGAGCACCGGAGCCGGCGTGCGCGCCGGCGCGGCAAAGCCGTACCAGGCGTCGAAGGTGGCATCGGGCAGACCCTGTTCGGTGAGGGTGCGCACCTCGGGCAGCATGCTCGAGCGCGCCGCACCCACGATGCCCAGGGCGCGCAGCTTGCCCGAGCGCACATGTGGCGCCACGGCCGCCACGGTGTCGATGCCGACCTCTATCTCGCCGCCGATCACCGCCATCGATCCCTGGCTGCTGCCCTTGTACGGAATGTCCTGCAGCTGGATGCCCGCGGCCAGCGCGAGCAGCTCGCCCGCGAGGTGCGGCCCCGAGCCGGCGCCGAAGGTGGCATAGCGGATGCTCTTCGGCTTGGCCTTGGCGGCGGCGATGAGCTCGGGCAGCGAGCGCCACGGCGTGCCGGCACCCACCACCAGCACGAGCGGCGTGCGCGCCACGATGGCAATGGGCGCGAGGTCACGCACCGGGTCGTAGGGCAGCCTGGCGCGCAGCGCAGGGTTCACGCTGTAGCTGGTGGAGCCCGAGAGCAGCAGCGTGTAGCCGTCGGGCGCGGCCTTGGCGACGGCGTCGGTGCCGATGATGGTGGCTGCGCCCGGCTTGTTGTCGATGACCACGGGCTGGCCGAGCCGCTCCGACAGGCCCTGCCCCATCGCCCGCGCAACGATGTCGGTGCCGCCGCCCGGCGGAAAGGGCACGACCAGCTTCACGGGCCTGTCGGGCCATTTTTCTTGCGCGGGCGCATGGAAGGCGACGAGCGCCAAGGCGCAGACCAGCAGGCCACGGAGCCGATGGAAGAGAGCAGTTTTCATTGGGGTTCGTCCAGGAAGAGAAATCAGGCAGCAGCGGCGTGCGGCGTTTTACCGGCGGCCCACGGCGCGAGCCCCGGCTCGCCCAGGTCCCAGTAGAGGCCCGCCATGATCTGCAGGCCCTCGCGTGCCAGCGGCGCCAGCAGGTGCTCGTTGGGCGCGTGCTGCGCACAGGCCGGGTACGAATGCGGCACCCACAGCGTGGGCAGCCCCAGCAGGTCGGCAAACACATCGTTGGGCAGCGAGCCCGCGAGGTTGGGCAGCAGGTCGACGCGCTGGCCGCTGCTCTCCTCGATGGAGCGGCGGGCCCAGTCGACCCAGGGGTTCTCCACGTCGAGCCGCGTCGCCGCGCCTTCCAGCGTGACCTTCACTTCCACATCGCCGAAGCCATGCGCATCGAGGTGGGTGCGCACGATGCTCGCGAGTTCGCGCCACGGCGTTCCGACCACGAAGCGCAGCTGACAATGCGCCGCCGCCTCGGATGGAATCGCATTGACGGGCCGCTGCGGCGAGCCGGCGCCGAGCGCGAGCACCTCGATGGTGTTCCACGCCACCAGCCGCTCGGCCGGGCTCAGGCCGGGCTCGCCCCAGCCTTCGTCGAGTGCGGGATCGTCCGCGCCGCCGCCGATGGCAATGTCGGCCAGCGCCTCGCGCACGCCCTGCGGAATTCCAGGCGGCCGCAAGGCCTCGACGAGGATGCGCCCGCGCGCGTCCACCAGCGATGCGACTGCATGGCTCAGCACGGTGCCCGGATTGGCGAGCACGCCGCCCCAGTTGCCCGAGTGGTAGCCCCTTGCCCTGGCGCGCAGCCTCAAGCTGAAGTTGACGGCGCCGCGCGAGCCCAGGAACAGCGTGGGCCGCTCCGCGCTCACGCGCGGCCCGTCGCTGGCGATGAACAGGTCGGCGCGCAGCCGGTCGCGCTGCTGCTCGCACACCGCGTGCAGGCCCGGCGACGCGGCCTCTTCGCCGGTCTCGATGAGCCAGGTGATGTTGTAGCCCAGGCGCCCGCCCCGCGCGCGCAGCGCGGCGGCCAGCCCGCCGAGCGCGATGCTGTGCTGGCCCTTGTTGTCGGCCGTGCCGCGCCCGTACCAGCGGTCGCCGCGCACGGTGAGCGCCCAGGGTCCGAGGCCTTCGTCCCAGTGCGCGTCCTGCCCGCTCACCACATCGCCATGGCCGTAGCTCAGCACGGTGGGCAGTGCAGGGTCTTCGATGCGCCGCGCGATCAGGAAGGGCCCGCCGCCGGCCACCGGGTTCTCGACGATCTCGCATTCGAAACCCAGCGCCGCCAGCGGCGGCACCAGTTCGTCGCGCAGGTAGGCGCCGAGCGCGGGCGTGGCGGCGCCGGTGTCGCTCTCGGTGCGGAAGGCGACGCGCCGCTGCAGGTCGGCAAAGAAGCCGCCATCGTCGAAATAGGCGGCGGCAGCGGCAAGGCTCTCGGTACGTTGCATGAAGGGATTTCCTGTTTGCGTGGGATGCAGCAAGTACAAGGCCTGAAGGGCAATGCTTCCAGCACCGATTTTGCAAGCTACCATTGCCTTCAAGGCAACGCTCCCATCGCCATGACGCCACCGCTCCTCAGCATTCCGATGCGCCATTTCCTCGAAGTGGCGCGCAGCGGCTCGGTCAGCCAGGCCGCGGCGCGGCTGTTCGTGGCCTCGTCGGCAGTCAGCCGGCAGATCGCCAAACTTGAGGACAGCCTGGGCACACCCTTGTTCGAGCGCCACGCGCGCGGCATGGCGCTCACCGCGGCGGGCGAGCGGCTCGCGGCGCACCTGCGCAATGCGCAGCTCGACATCGAGCAGGTCGTCGAGCAGGTGCGCGACCTCGGCGGCCGCAGCGCGCACCGCATCCGCATGGCGTGCACCGAAGGCTTTGCGGCCCACTTCATGCCGCAGGTCATGCGCAGCTTCGAGTCGGCGCATCCGGGCACGCAGCTCGAACTCCACGTGGGCTCGCCCGATGGCGTGAGCACGCTGCTCGCGCGCGGCGAGGCGGACATCGCACTCAAGTACGTGGTGGCGCCCGAGCCCGGCCTGAAGATCGAGCACTCGGCCAATGCGCCGGTGTTCGCGGTGCTGCGCCCCGACCATCCGCTGGCGCGGCAGCGCGTGGTGTCGGTGGCGGACGCGGTGCGCTACCCGCTGGCCGTGGGCGACAAGGGCGTGACCGCGCGGCAGCTGTTCGACCAGGCGTGCAGCCTGCAGGGCCTGCAATACCGGGCGATCTTCGTCAGCAATTTTTCATCGGTGCTGCTGCCGCTGTTGCGCACGCCGGACGTGATGCTGTCGGGGCACCTCACGGTCACGCACCTGATCGACGCGGGCACGGTGGTGGCGCGCCCGTTCGCCGAGGCGCCGCTGCAGCAGCGGCAGCTGCAGGTGCTGGCGCTCGAAGGCCGCACGCTCACGCCACTGGCGCAGGAGTTCGTGCGGCACCTGGTGCATGCCATTGCCAGCGCAGGCCGGCGCAAGCTGGGGCGTGCGCGTTCGAGCGTCTGAGCTTCAGCGGCCCAGCGCGTTGATGTCGGCCGGATCGAGCAGCACCTTCGGTGCGCCGTGCCGCGCCACGGCCAGCATGGCGCGGCCCACGTTCTCCGTGGTCGTCACCTTGTCGGGCCAGAGCCGGTAGGCCAGCCCGAGCACGGGCTTGAGCACCATGATCGCGGCCTGGTAGAGCGGCGTCTTCGAGCGCACGCCATGCAGCGGCTGGATCATGCCGGGGCGGAACATGTAGGCGGCCCTGAACGGCAGCTTCAGCAAGGCGTTTTCGGTCGCGCCCTTCACGCGCGCCCACATGCGGCTGCCGCGCTCGCTGCTGTCGGTGCCTGCACCTGTCACGTAGGTGAAGGTCATGCCGGGATTGAGCCGCGCGAGCACGGTGGCGGCGGCCATCGTGAGGTCGTAGGTGATGCGCTTGTAGTCGGCCTCCTTCATGCCGACCGACGACACGCCGAGGCAGAAGAAGCAGGCATCGAAGCCCTGCAATTGCGGCTCGAAGCCGCTGTAGTCGGCCATGTTCTTGATGACCACGTTCTGCAGCTTCGGGTGCTGAACCCCGGTGGCATTGCGGCCGACCGCGACCACGCGCGCCACGTCGGGCGCCAGCAGGCATTCGCGCAGCACGCCCTGCCCCACCATGCCGGTGGCGCCAAAGATCAGGATCTTCATGGGATGGGGCGCGGTCAGACCGCGAAGTCGGCGGGACGCTTCTCGAGCACCGCCAGCAGCAGGTCGACGTCGAGGCTGGAAGGCTGCGGCGCCTGCAGCGCGCCGAGCATGCGCGCGAGCGTCTCGGCATGCGGCAGCAGCGGGCCCAGGAAGCGGGTGCCGTCGGCACCGGCGATCAGCAGTGTGGGAAAGGTCTCGACGTCGAAGGCGTCGGCAATCTCGGCGTGGTCCTCGATGTCGACCCAGGCGAAGCGGAACTGCGGATGCGCCCGCGCCACCTGCTCGAGCAGCGGCCGGTAGTCGCGGCAGGTGCCGCACCATTCGGCGCACAGGCAAACGACCCACGGCGCATCGCTGGCCGGCTCGGCGGAAACGGGGGCGGCAGGAAGGGCGCTCAAGGCTGATGCGGTGGAGGTGTGAATACGAAGCCGCAGTGGTGCGGCCCAAAGGTCGTGGCTATTATGGACAAAGCGCCTCCGGCGTTCAGGAGACTCGCACGATGAACACCACGACTGCCCCGGAATCTGCTGTCGATCCGCGACGTTTCAAGAGCTTCGCGGAGTTCTACCCCTTCTACCTGAGCGAGCACGCCAACCGCACCTGCCGGCGCCTGCACTTCGCGGGCTCGACGATCTCGCTGCTGTGCCTGGTGGCGCTGGCCGTCACGCTCAACCCGCTCTGGCTGCTGGCCGGGCTGGTCGCGGGCTACGGCTTTGCCTGGATCGGGCATTTCGGGTTCGAGAAGAACAAACCCGCCTCGTTCAAGCGCCCGCTCTACAGCTTCATGGGCGACTGGGCGATGTACCGCGACATCTGGCGGGGCAAGGTCAAGATCTGAGGGGCTATCAAATCAGGAGCACGTCGCCCAGGCGCAGCGAGTGCAGCGGGCCTTTGCGCCACAGGTCTTCGAGCGGCTCCGCGCGCGGCATCAGCAGTTCCCTGAGCAGCGGCTCGATCGGCGTGGACGGATCGGCCAGCAGCACGTAGCGCGGATCTTCATTGGCGGTTTCCTCGGCGAGCGGCGCAATCCAGTCCAGCGCCACCAGCGTTTCGAGCACCGGCACCACCTGCAGCGCATCGACCCGCATGCGGGTGACAAGTTCGGTGGCGCCCATGCCCTTGGCCGGCGTGGCGCGCGCCCGCGCCAGGTGCTGCAGCACCTCCATGGCCAGCTGCAGCGGCCACCCGGCCCGCCCGCCCCGGCGCGCAACACCGGTCAGCAGGCTCGGCAGGTAGGCCGCGATGACCGCGCCCAGCAGCACGATCACCCAGGCCACGTAGATCCACACCAGCAGGATCGGCACGGTGGCAAAGGCGCCGTAGAGCACCGAATAGGTCGGCACCAGGCTCAGGTAGTAGCCCAGCACGCGCTTGGCGATCTCGATGGCGGCCGCCACGAAGATGCCGCCGGCCCAGGCATGCGACCAGCGCACGTTGGTGTTGGGCACGTAATGGTAGAGCGACGCCATGCCGGCCGCGAGCAGCACGAATTCGAAGGTATCGAAGAACAGCTTGAGGATGCTCCCGCCCACCACGTCGCGCGATGCAGCGAACACGTACGAGGTGGTCGAGAGGCTCACCGCCAGGATCAGTGGCCCGAGCGTGATGGCGGCCCAGTAGATCAGCACGCGCTGCGCAAAGGGCCGGGGCGAGCGCACGCGCCAGATGTTGTTGAGCGTCTTGTCGATGGTGAGGATCAGCGCAATGGCGGTGATCAGCAGCACCACCAGGCCCGCGATGCCCAGGCCGCCCGCCTTGCTCGAGAACTGGTTCAGGTAGCCCAGCACCTGGCGCGCGATGTTGTCGGGAATCAGGCTCTCGATGAGCCAGCGCTGCAGCCGGCCCTGCAGCTTGGCGAACATCGGGAACACGGTGAAGAGCGCCAGTGCCACCGTAAAGAACGGCACCATCGCGATGGTGGTGGTGAAGGTGAGGCTGCTGGCCGTGAGCCCGAGCCGGTCTTCGCGGAAACGCTCGCCCAGCACCGCCGCGGTGTTGCCCCACGGAAAGCGCGAAAGATCCCTCCAGAGTTGACGACGATTCATGGCCGGTATCATAAGAACCCGAATCCTTTCCCCGTCTTCGCGCACTTCGTGTCGCCGTGGCCTCCGCTCGAAAGAGCCGGCCCGGCCAACCCGGTTCCGCGGTGTTCTGCCCATGACAACCATCACGCCGCAAGCCTCTTCTTCCGTCAGCGCCACCCGCTGGCTTGCCGTGGGCAGCCTCGCCGGCCTGATCGTGCTGGGCCTGGCCTGGGAGCTGTGGCTCGCGCCGCTGCGCCCGGGTGGTTCGCTGCTGGCGCTCAAGGTGCTGCCGCTGGTCATTCCGCTCGCGGGGCTCTACAAGAACCGCATGTACACCTACCGCTGGGTCAGCCTGATGATCTGGCTCTATTTCACCGAGGGCGTGGTGCGCGCCTGGAGCGACACCAACGGCGTGGGGCAGGTGCTCGCGCTCGTCGAGGTGCTGCTGTGCCTCATGCTCTTCGCGGCCTGTGCCTGGCATGTGCGGCTGCGGCTGCGCAACGCCAAGGCGGCCCGCCAACTGGAGACTTCCACCCCATGACGACTTCTTCTTCCGCTCCCCTGATCGAACAGCTGCGTGCCATCGTCGGCGCGCCGCACGTGCTGAACGAAGGCGACCTCACGGCCTACGAACAGGACTGGCGCAAGCGCGCGCGCGGCAAGTCGCTGGCCGTGGTGCGGCCCGCCAATGCGCAGCAGGTGGCCGAGGTGGTCAAGGCCTGCGCCGCGGCCGGCACGGCCATCGTGCCGCAGGGCGGCAACACCGGCCTGGCGGTGGGCTCCATTCCCGACGACAGCGGCACGCAGGTGGTGCTGAGCCTGCAGCGTCTGAACGCCATCCGCACCATCGACGCCGCCAACCTCACGATGACGGTGGAGGCCGGCTGCATCCTGCAGACGCTGCAGGATGCAGCGGAGAAGCAGGGCTTCCTGTTCCCGCTGAGCCTTGCGGCCGAGGGCAGCTGCACCATCGGCGGCAATCTTGCGACCAATGCCGGCGGCACGCAGGTGGTCCGCTACGGCAACACGCGCGAGCTGTGCCTGGGCCTCGAAGTGGTCACGCCGCAGGGCGAGATCTGGGAAGGCACCAGCGGCCTTCGCAAGGACAACACCGGCTACGACCTGCGCGACCTGATGATCGGCAGCGAAGGCACGCTCGGCATCATCACCGCGGCCACCATGAAGCTCTACCCGCTGCCCGCCGCGCAGCTCACGGCCTGGGCCGCCGTGCCCTCGCTCGACCACGCGGTCACGCTGCTGGGCCTTGCGCACAGGCAGCTGGGTTCGGGCCTCACTGGCTTCGAGGTGATGGGCCGTTTTGCATTGAGCCTGGTCGACAAGCACATGCCGCAGCTGCGCGTGCCCTTCATCGGCGACGAAGCCGTGCCGTACTGTGTGCTGCTGGAGAACTCCGACAGCGAATCCGAAGACCATGCGCGCGCACGCTTCGAGGCGCTGCTCGAAACGGCTTTCGAAGACGGCTGCGTAACCGATGCGGTGGTGGCCGAGAACCTCGCGCAGGCGCACCAGCTCTGGCACATCCGCGAAAGCATTCCGCTCGCGCAGGCCGAAGAGGGCCTGAACATCAAGCACGACATCTCGATTCCCGTGTCGCGCATTCCGGCCTTCGTGGCGGAAACCGACGCGCTGCTGGCGCGCGAGATCGCCGGCGTGCGGCTGGTGAACTTCGGCCACCTGGGCGACGGCAACCTGCACTACAACGTGCAGGCGCCCGAGAACATCGACACCAAGGCCTTCCTGAAGAACGAGGAAGAGCGCATCAACACGCTGGTGTACGACGCGGTCGAGAAGTTCGGCGGCTCGTTCTCGGCCGAGCATGGCGTGGGCTCGCTCAAGGTCGACAAGCTCGAGAAGCACAAGTCGCCGGTGGCGCTGGAGATGATGCGGGCGATCAAGCGCGGGCTCGATCCGAAGAACATCCTGAACCCCGGGCGCGTGATTCGCGTCTAACCCGGAAAGTCTTCGCCGCGCAGCTCGATCGGCTGCCCGTGCGGCGTGCGGTCCGCGGCGTGGTCCCAGGCGTGGCGGTAGCGCGCGAGCTCGTCTTCAGAGCTGGCGCCCTTGCACGCGACCAGGCTTTCGAGCGCGGCGAGCCAGTGGCGGTAGTAGGTGCTGCCGGTGTCCGGGTCGCCCGCGGCCTGCGCGGCCGCGATCTGCGCCGCAAGCACTTCGGCCCATTCAACCCAAGTGAAGAGCCCGCGCTCGTGCAGCGCCAGCGTCATCGCAAAGGCCTGGGCCTCCCAGGGTGCGTTGAACACCGGCCCGTCGGCATCGCGCGGCATGCCAGGGGCCAGCGCGAGCGGTGGTGCCGTGCCACTCTTCATGCGGCGGGCTCCAGGTAGCTTTCCCAGGCATCGACCGACACCGCGAGGTTCTGGCGCGGCGCGCCTTCGCCCCAGAGCTCGGCCTCGTCGAATACCACGGTGTAGAGCCACTGCGGCTGCTCGCCCTGGCCTTGCGCATGGGCGTCGGCGAACACATGCGCGCCATGCACATGCTCGATCACGCCGCGCTTGCCCTGCACGTAGCCAGGCAGGCGCGTGTGGTGGTCGACCTTGCCGGGGCGCATGCGCACCAACTGGCCGACGGCAAAGCGCGCCGGCCCGGGCTCGGCGCGCTGGGTGGGCGAGCCCTTGGCCAGCACGGCCGGAACGTCGGCGGCCTGCAGCACGCGGGCAACCGGTGCCGCCGGATGGCGCATCTCGCCCGATGCGAGCTCGTCCGGAAAGACCTGGCCGCGCTGCAGCATCAGCTGCTCCAGTGCGCCGAGCCAGATCTGGTAGTAGCTCAGGTTTCCGTAGCCGGGCAGTGTCTCGCGCACGGCGCGGCTCGCGTCGATGTTCCAGGAGCCGGTGGCGCCCATGGCAAGCGTGAGCGCCAGCGCGCGCGGCTCCCACGCGGCATGGAACAGTTCGCCCTCGGGCTCGGGCGTGACCGGGCCGAAACCGGGCTGGCCGCCAAGGTCGGCATGCGTGACATAGCTCATGCGGCGCTCCCAGGCACTGCCGGTGCTTCCACCCGCCGCGTGCCGATCATCGAGTCGCGCGTGACCAGCGCGGCAAGCTCTTCTTCGCTCATGCCTTCGGTGCGGTCCGGGCGCTGCGGGATCACGAGGTAGCGCACCTCGGCGGTCGAATCCCAGACGCGGATGCGCGTCGATTCGGGCAGCACCGTGCCGAAATCGGCCAGCACGCCGCGCGGGTCCTTCACGGCCCGCGAGCGGTAAGGCGCGCTCTTGTACCAGGTGGGCGGCAGGCCGAGCACCGGCCAGGGATAGCAGCTGCAGAGCGTGCAAACGACCATGTGGTGCTGCTCCGCGGTGTTCTCCACCGCCACCATGTGCTCGCCCTGCCGGCCGGTGTAGCCCAGCGAGGCGATGGCGGCCGTGGCATCCCTCAGCAGCCAGTCATGGAACGCTGGGTCGACCCAGGCCCTGGCCACCACGCGCGCGCCGTTGCGCGGGCCGATGCGGGTCTGGTAGGTGTCGATCAGCACGTCGAGTGCCGCCGGATCGATGTAGCCTTTTTGGGTGAGCACGCTCTCGAGCGCCCGCACGCGCAGGTCCATCTCGCCGAGTTCGCTGCGTTCGTGGGAGTGGTCATGGCCGGTCATCGGCCAATGCTAGCGCCGCCCCGTAAAATTCCCAACATGACCTCGCCCGCCCGCCCCGTCCGCTCCCAATACGAAGACTTCATGCGCCATGTGGACACCCATGGCGTCCACAAGAGCGACCGCACCGGCACAGGCACCAAGAGCGTGTTCGGCCACCAGATGCGCTTCGACCTGAACGAAGGCTTTCCGCTGGTGACCACTAAAAAGGTGCACCTGCGGTCCATCATCCAGGAACTGCTGTGGTTCTTGACCGGTTCCAGCAACAACAACTGGCTCAAGGAGCGCGGCGTCACCATCTGGGACGAGTGGGCGCGCGAGGACGGCGACCTGGGCCCGGTGTACGGCGTGCAGTGGCGCAGCTGGCCCACGCCGGACGGCGGCCACATCGACCAGATCTCCGAAGTCATCAAGACCCTGAAGACCAACCCCGATTCGCGCCGCATCATCGTGAGCGCATGGAACGTGGCCGAGCTTTCGAAGATGGCGCTCATGCCCTGCCATGCCTTCTTCCAGTTCTACGTGGCGCCGCCGCAGGCACCGGGCGAGCGCGGCAGGCTGAGCTGCCAGCTCTACCAGCGCAGCGCCGACATCTTCCTGGGCGTGCCCTTCAACATCGCAAGCTACGCGCTGCTCACGCACATGGTGGCGCAGCAGTGCGATCTCGACGTGGGCGATTTCATCTGGACCGGCGGCGACTGCCACATCTACAGCAACCACGCCGAGCAGGTCGCGCTGCAGCTGAGCCGCACGCCCTACCCGTATCCCACGCTCCGCATCAAGCGCAAGCCGGCCTCGATCTTCGACTACCAGTACGAAGACTTCGAGGTGCTCGACTACCGGCACCACGATCCCATCAAGGCACCGGTGGCGGTGTAGGCCCATGTCCGAGCTCGCCACGACACCGCGCATCCACCTGATCTTCGCGCGCGCCGCCAACGGCGTGATCGGCGCCAAGGGCACCATTCCCTGGCACCTGCCCGAAGACATGGTGCACTTCAAGCAGCAGACGGCCGGCGCCCCGGTGGTCATGGGCCGCAAGACCTGGGATTCGCTGCCGCCGCGCTTCCGGCCGCTGCCGGGGCGGCGCAACATCGTTGTGACGCGGCAGGACGACTGGAAGGCCGAAGGCGCGTGGCGCGTGGGCAGCCTGCAGGATGCGCTGGCGCTGTGCGAGGAATCGCAGGTACCCGATGTGTGGGTCATCGGCGGCGCGCAGATCTATGCCGAAGCCGAGCCGCTCGCGCAGCAGGTGGTCGTGACCGAACTCGCGCACGACTACGAAGGCGATGCGCATGCGCCGGAACTCTCCCCCTCCGCCTGGCGCGAAACCAAGCGCGAATCGCATGTCTCGGCGAAGGAGGGCCTCAACTACAGCTTCGTGACCTACGAACGCATCGCGCCATCGAAGGCATGAACGCAGACGAGCCGCGCGCCATCGCCCCGCCGCTGCGGCGCCGCTCCCTGCTGGCCGGCGCCGCACTGCTTTGTGGCCTGGCGCCCATGCAGGCGCTGCGGGCGGCCGAGCGGCTCGATCCCGACGAAGAAGCGCTCTTCATTCCCGGCACCGCGCGCCCTACCGCCGATGGCCGGCTCGAAGTCGACATCCACGCCTGGGTCTACGAACCCGAGCGCCGCTGGGGCCTGAATGCCGCGTTCGCGCACTACCTGGGCCTGAACCTGAAGAAGCTCTCGCCGGCGGCGCGGCTGCGCTTCAACCAGCGCACCGCGCTGTTCCACGCCGAGTCGGAAGAAGGCAAGGTGTTCGAACTCGACTTCGACGGCAGCGCCGCGCGCGTGGCCACGCCGCCTTCGGGCGCCGACGGCCGCATGAACATGCGCATCGTCATCGACCCGCCCCGAACGCCGCCTTCGGCCGAGTGGCTGAAGTTCCATGCCGTGACCGGGCCCGGCGAACTGCTGCATCGCTTCAGGGGCGAGGCACTGATCGTCCCCGCGCAGGGCCTGTCGATCATTTCGGACATCGACGACACCATCAAGCGCACGCAGGTGCGCGACCGGCGCGAGATGCTGCTCAACACGTTCGCGCGGCGCTTCGAGGCGGCGCCCGGCATGGCGGCCTACTACCGCGCGCTGGCCAAGGCGCCGGACACGCGCTTCCACTATCTTTCGGCAAGCCCGATACAGCTGTACCGCGCGCTCGCCGATTTCCTTCGCGATGCGGATTTTCCCTTGGGCAGCATGCACCTGCGCGAAAGCACGACCTGGCGCACGCTCATCCCCGGCGAGCAGGATTCGCGCACGCACAAGCTCGGCGTGATCGAGCGCCTGCTGGCCGACTTTCCGCAGCGCCGGTTCATGCTGGTGGGCGATTCGGGCGAGAGCGATCCCGAGATCTACGGGCAGGTCTTTCGCGCCCATCCCGGCCGCATCGAGAGCATCGCGATACGCGACGTGACCGGCGAGGACAGCCGCGCCGAGCGCTATGCGGCCGCCTTCGAAGGCGTGGCACCCGGCCTCTGGCAGATTCTTTCCCCCGAACGGGCCCCGGCACCGATCCAGCTGGCAAGGTGAGCGCCCGGCGCCGAAACACTATCGGCACCTTCGTTTCCGGTATCGGCGAGAAAAGAACACTTAGGTACACACCAGAAAGTCGTGTGCCTCGCAGGGATTAGGCAGAACCGTGATTTTTTCCGCAGAATGTTCCCTCCACCATCCAGACAAGGAGACGGCTCATGTCCATGGAGTTTCTTCGGGTCATCGCCGAGCAGAAATTGCCATACGTCGTCCACACGCCAGCCGACATTGACAGGCTGCGCGTGCTGCGTGCGGCCGAGCTGGTGACCGCTTTCATCCCGCCGTCCAGCCATGCGCCGGACGACCGGGCGATACGCCAGCTCGCCCAGGTGGAATCGATCACCGCCAAGGGCAAGCTGGCGCTGAACAAGGCCACCTCGGCCTTCATCGAACTCTGAAGCCCAGCAGCTTCATCGCGGCTCCCGGACTCTTTGCAGCCTTTTCGTATCCGGCCCAAGGATCGTTGCCGCGGTCGAGCCGGGCATGGATGTTCCGCAAGGTCCACTGCGCACCGCTCGCGAGCGTGGGAACCTCCTGCCAATCTACCGGCACCGACACGCCCATGCCGGGGCGCGCCCGCACCGACCAGGCGCAGATGGTGGTCGCGCCGAAGCCGTTGCGCAGGTAGTCGATGAAGATGCGGCCGACGCGGTTGCTCGGCCCGCTCTTGGCGACGAACATCTGCGGCAGGGTGCGCGCCATGTGACGCACGATGGCCTGCGAGAAATCCTTGATGGTGTCCCAGTCGTACTGCCGCCTGAGCGGCACCACCACGTGCAGCCCCTTGCCGCCGCTGGTCTTGCAGAACGGCGCCAGGTCCAGTTCGTCGAGCACCACGCGCATCAGCTCCGCTGCTTGCAGCACCATGGGCCAGCCAACGCCCTCCCCCGGGTCGAGGTCGAAGGTCATGCGGTCGGGCTTGCCGATGAGCGTCTTCACGCCGTTCCAGGTATGGAACTCGATGACGTTCATCTGCGCCGCACTCAGCAGCCCGAGCGGGCCCGCCACCTCGATCAGCTCGGGGTGCTCCGGCCACAGCGCCGCATCGAGCTGCCGCACGCCGGCCATCTGCCCCAGCTCGAGATGCTTCTGGAAGAAGAGCTGCCCCTTGATGCCCTGCGGCGCGCGCACGAACGACACGGGCCGGCCCTTGAGGTGCGGCATCATCAGCGGCGCGACCAGGCCGTAGAAGCGCACCACCTCCACCTTGGTGATGCCGGTCGACGGATCGACCACGCGGTCGGCGTGCGAGACCTTGAAGTTGGCGGGCATGGTGGCGGCGGGTTCGGGCTCGGGCTCCGTTTCGCGGTCGGCGCCCGCCTGGTGCACCGGCTTCTCTCGAATGATGGCCTTGGCGGGCTTGTCCGAACGCACGCTGTGGAACACCGGATGCCGCACGTGGCCGTCCTTCGTCCATTCGGAAAACGTGACCTCGGCCAGCAGCACCGGCTTGACCCAGTGCGCGCGGCGGTCGTTCTCGGTCGGGTTCTTGAACGGCCGCTGGTCGATGCCGAGCGGCTTCAGCCTCTCGAGCATGTCGGCGAGCGTTCGTCCGTTGAAGCCCGCGCCCACCGCGCCGGCGTAGACAAGGTCGCCCTTGTCGTCATGCACACCGATCAGCAGTGCGCCGATGCCCACGCGCGAGCCCTTGGGATCGGTGTAGCCGCCGATGACGAACTCCTGCCGCTGCGAGCATTTGAGCTTGATCCAGTCGGGCGAGCGGCGCGAGGCATAGACGCTGTTCTTGCGCTTTCCGATCACGCCTTCGAGACCGATCTTGCAGGCCGAGGCGACGATGTCCTCGGGCGGCGCATCGAAGATCTCGCTGAAGCGGATTTCGGGCGGTGCCTTGGCAAGCAGCGCCTGCAGCAGACGGCGCCGCTCGACCAGCGGCACGCCGGTGAGATCGAAGCCGCCGTGGTACGGCAGGTCGAACAGGAAGTAGATGATGTTGCGCGTGTTCTCGCTGTCGAAGGCGTTCTGCAGGGCCTGGAAGTCCGTGCCGCCGGACTCGTTGAGCACCACGATCTCGCCATCGAGCCAGCCGGGCTTCAGCTTCATGCGCTCGATCGCGCGCACCAGGTGCGGCATGCGGCCGCTCCAGTCATGGCCGTTGCGCGTGAGCAGCTGCACGCCGCCTTTGGCATCGATGCGCGCGAGCAGGCGGTAGCCGTCGAACTTGATCTCGTAGAACCAGTTCTCGGGGTCGGGCGGCGGGCCATCGACCAGCGTGGCGAGCAGCGGCGAGAGCTTGGCGGGCATGGCGGCCTTCACCGCATCGGCGGGCATGCCGCTGGCCGATGCCTTGCCGCGCCTTTTGGCCGGCGCGGGCGGCGCCTCAGCGGGCGCCGAGATCGCCGCAGCGGGCATCGGCATCTGCGCCACGCTGTCCGGGAACTGGTCGACCACGCTGAACTCCGCAGCCGGGCGGGCGTACTCGTCGTGCTCCTTGATCAGCAGCCACGCGTCCTGCTTGCCATCGGCCTTGCCGTGCATGCGCACCAGGGTCCACTTGCCGCGCAGCTTGTAGCCGTGCAGCTCGAACTTGAGACGCCCCGCCTTGTAGCCCTTGCGCGGATCGCCGATGGGCGTCCAGCTGCCCTTGTCCCAGATGATCACCTTGCCAGCGCCGTACTGCCGGGGCGGGATCTCGCCCTCGAACTGGTTGTAGGCGATGGGATGGTCCTCCACATGCACGGCCATGCGCTTGTCGTGCGTGTCGTAGCTGGGGCCCTTGGGCACTGCCCAGCTCTTCATGGCGCCATCGAGCTCGATTCGGAAGTCGTAGTGCAGCCGGGTGGCCCAGTGCTTCTGCACCACGAACTGCAGCACGCCGGGCGCCGATGCGCCGCCCTCCTCGGGCTCGGGCGTGGCGCCGAAGTTGCGCTTTTCCTTGTAGCGCTTCAGGGGGTTTGTGCGCGCCATGGTGTGTCGGCCTCCGTGTCCAGCGGATGGCTTGCCGCGTAGCGTTCGAGCAGCAGGTAGAGCACCAGGCCGCCGATCAGCGGCAGCAGGTAGTAGAGCGCGCGATAGGCCAGCACGGCCCCCATCAGCGCGCCCTGGCGCACGGTGCCCGAGAGCAGCGCCAGGTAGACGGCCTCGAGCACGCCGAGCCCGGCCGGAATCGGCGTGATCACGCCGACGATGGACGCGGCAAGCAGCACGCTCAGCGTGGTGGCGTACGGCACCTGCCGGCCCAAGAGCAGGTACATCGCGCAGCCCATCAATGCCCAGTTGGCGGTGGAGAGCGTGAGCTGGACGACCGCAAGCTGCGCCGAGGGGAGCCTCACCCGCCGCCCCCTCACCTGCCACTGCCGCCCGCGCGAAAAGGCACAGGCCACCACGTACGCTGCCGCGAGAAGAATCATCAGCACGCCCAGCGCGCGCAACGCGTCCGCCCCGATGCCCGCCTGGCGCGGCGGCGTGATGACGCCGGCGGCAAACAGGCCGCCGGCCAGCAGCCCGTAGCCGAGCCAGTTGGTGGCCAGGCTCACGCCGACCACCTGCGCCACCGCCGCTTCGTCGAGGCCGGCGCGCACATAGAGCCGGGCGCGCATCGCAATGCCGCCGACCAGCGAACCCAGGTTGAGATTGAAGGCATAGCTCGTCACCGCAATGGCCCAGGTGCGCCAGCGCGGCACCCGGTGGCGCGTGTGCCGCCGGCCGATGAGGTCGAAGCATCCGTAGAGCGCATGGCTCGCGGTTGCGATGGCCCAGACCCCCAGCAGCAGCATCGCCGGATAGCGCTGCAGGGCCTCCCATGCGCCGGCCCAGTCGACCTTGTGCGCATGCGACAGCAGCAGGCCCAGCACCGCGAGTCCCAGCAGCGGCAGCAGCCATCGGCGGCAGCGGCGCCAGAGCGATGGCCTGCCGGTCGGCGGGTCCGCGGCCGAAAGCGTGGTCGCGTCGTGGTTCATGGCGGCACCAGGGTGGAAATCAGCGCCGGCAGGTCGAGCGGCTTGAGCAGATGGTGGTCGAACCCGGCCATCGCAATGCGCTCCTTGTCGCCGTGCTGGCCCCAGCCGGTCAGCGCGACGAGGATCAAGCCGGCCAGCGCGGGGTCGGCGCGCAGCCGCGTTGCAAGCTCGCAGCCGTCCATGCCCGGCATGCCGATGTCGAGGATCGCGAGCCCGGGCGGCGGACCGTCGGCCATCATGCGCAGCGCGGCATCTCCGCTGTAGGCCACGCGCGTGGTTGCGCCCATCGAGCGCAGCAGCTCGCCCAGCGCATCGGCCGCATCCCTGTTGTCGTCGACGATCAGCACCGTGCCCGGCAGCGAGGCCGGCCAGCCGCGAACGGCCGGTGCCGGCGACTGCGGCACGCCGGCCTCGACGCGGGCGAGCGGCAGGCGCACGCAGAACATCGCGCCCTGGCCCAGGCCCGCGCTGGTTGCCTCGACGCTGCCGCCATGAAGCTCGACCAGGCTCTTCACCAGCGTGAGGCCGATGCCCAGGCCGCCCTGCGCCGCCTTGGAGGTGCCGCTCACCTGCACGAACATCTCGAAGATCGACTTCAGCATGTCCGGCGCAATGCCGGTGCCGTTGTCCCAGACCTCGACCACGGCGTCGCGCCCTTCCTGGCGCAGCACGATGCGGATCTTTCCGCCGGGCGCGGTGTACTTGGCGGCGTTGTTGAGCAGGTTGGAGAACACCTGCGTCAGGCGAACGCCGTCGCCTCGCACGACGACCGGCTCGGTGCACAGCTGCGTGCTCAGCGTGTGCCTGGCGCCTTCGAGCAGCGGCCGGCTCAGCTCAATGGCGTCCTCGATCACCGCTTCGAGCGCCACCGCCTCCATGCGCAGCTCGATCTTGCCGCGCGTGATGCGCGAGACCTCCATCAGGTCGTTCACGAGCCGCACCATGTGATCGATCTGCCTCCCCATGAGCTCGTAGTAGCGCCGGGCTTCCGCGGGCTCGTGCGGCTTTCGCGTCAGGAGCGCGAGCGCGGTGCTCATCGGCGCGAGCGGGTTGCGCAACTCATGCGCCAGCGTTGCAAGGAACTCTGTCTTGCGCTGGTCCGATTCGCGCAGGCCGTCGAGCAGCTCGCGCAGCTGGTACTGCCGGTTGCGCGCCCTGAGCGCCGCGCGGACCGTGCTGATCAGCGAGGCCACGCGCATCGGCCGCTCGATCACGGTGACGTTCGCGAGCCGGTCCATGGCCTTGGCGATGACGGGCGAGTCCGCGCCCTGGCGCGCAAGAACGAGCACCGGCAGATCGGACCACGGAGGCTGCGAGCCCAGCGCTTCGGCCAGCGCGGCCGCGGCCGGATCGGCCAGCACTTCTTCCGCCAGCATGATGGCGCCGGCGCCTTCCCCCAGCCCCCGCACGAGCTCGCAGAGGCTGTCGCAGGTGTGGGCCGCAATCTGTGCGCGGGCCAGTACGGCGCTTGCCATGAGGGCGTCCCTGGAGGTTGCGGTCCGCAACAGGATGCGCTGCTCGGCGGATGCGGCGGGCGGGCTCACGATGCGTGCTGCGCGCCGTCGATGGGAATGGGGATGCCCGTCAGGATGCCCCTGAAATGACGCAGCGGCTCGCCGACCTTGAGGCCTGTGGCGGTCATCGAGAAATCGCGGATGCTGCGCTCGTGCGCACCGCCGCGCTTCTTCAGCACCGAGATCGCCTGGCGCACTTCGCCCGCCAGCTCGAAGTAGCGAAGCAGCACCACCGCGTCCGCCAGGTAGCTCGCATCCACGGGCGTCTTCATCTGCATGCCGATGAGGCCATGCTGCGCGCCCACCAGCAACGTGGCGACGCCGGCCTGGCCCAGGTAGGAAAGAAGCTCGTGCAACTGCACGATCAGGAAGCGCTCGTCCGGCATGGCGTTGAGGTAGCCGTTGAGGCTGTCGATCACCACCACCGCCGCACCGCACTCCACCACCGCCAGCCGGATCAGGTGCACGAACTCGCCCGGCGAGAGCTCGGCGGGGTCGACCTGCCGCACCTTGATGCGGCCGGATTCGATGTACGGCCCCAGGTCCATGCCCATGCTTTGGCAGCGCGTGCGCAGCGTGTGGATGCTCTCGTCGAAGATGAAGAGGGCCGCGCATTCGCCGCGCTGCGCCGCAGCCAGTGCAAACTGCACGGCCACCGTCGACTTTCCCGTGCCCGGCGCGCCGACGAACAGCGTGCTCGTGCCGCGTTCCAGGCCGCCGCCCAGCAGCGCGTCGAGCGCATCCAGACCGCTGGGAATGCGCGCCTGCACGACGGCCGGCGCCGAGGGATGCTCGGAGGCGACCAGGCGCGGAAAGACGCGCAGGCCGCCGCGCTCGATGCGGTAGTCGTGGTAGCCGCCGCGGAATTGCTGGCCCCGGTACTTGCTGACCACGAGCCGGCGCCGCGCGGCGCCGTAGTCGGAGCTGATCTGCTCGAGCCGGATCACCGCATGGGCAATGCTCTGCACCTGCAGGTCGTGCTTCATGGCAGTCATGTCGTCCAGCAGCAGCACCGTGCATTGGCGGCCGGCAAAGAACTGCTTGAGCGCGAGGATCTGCCGCCGGTAGCGCAGCGAACTGCCGGCCAGCAGGCGCAGTTCGGACAGCGAGTCGAACACCACGCGCGAGGGCTTGAGCACATCGACATCCGAGAGGATGCGAAGGGTCGTCTCGCTGAGTTCGACCTCGGACGGGTGGAACATCGTGTACTGCTCGTCGGGCTCGAGTGCGGCCTCCGACGGAAGCATCTCGCGCACCTCGATGCCGCTCAGGTCCCAGCCATGGGATTTCGCCACGCCCCTGAGCTCGCGCGCTGTTTCCGACAGCGTGACGTACAGCACCGATTCGCCGCGCCTGGCGCCCTCGATCAGGAATTGAAGCGCGATGGTGGTCTTGCCGGCACCGGGCGTGCCTTCGACCAGGTAGAGGCGGTTGGACGTGAGCCCGCCACCCAGAACATCGTCGAGGCCGGGAACACCGACTTTCATCAGGCCGTCCTGGGCGGACGGCAAGGCCGTGCCGTCGAGTTTCATTTCTTCCTCCATCGTTGGACAGACAGTCCTTTCTGCCCTGTTCTCTGCTTGCGATCTGCTGGCGCAAGGATTTTTATCAAGAGGCGTGGCCCCAGGGTTGTAGGGCATCACCCTTCTTCGGGACAAGACAACGCCACTGCGCCGCAGCCGCCGTACGCGGGCTGCGGAAGGCCTCAGGACTTGTCAGGTGTCTTGCGTTCGGCATCACCCCGGTCCTCGAGCTTCTTGTTGTCGACCTTCTTCATCAGCTCCTCGCCCTCGGTGTCCTTGCCATCGGTGGGCACGGATTCTTCCTGGGTGATCTCCGGTTCGTCATGGGAGCGCTCGCGGCGCTTCGGCGGTGGCTTGTTCATGGCTGGCAACCTCCTGAATGAGCCCCGACAGTGGAGTGCCTGCGGCACGGGCGCGCTCAGGCAATGGCGGCAGCAATCGTCAGCCAACGCCGACGATCCCGCCGGCCCGCGCGGAAGCTGCTTCTTCCACGGGCGCCTCGCTCGCCTCGATGAAGAGCCGCCTGATCATCGGGAAGCGACCGCGTACCTGGCGCTCGATCGCGGCTATGGCATCGGCGGCCTCGCCGGTCGCCGTGCCCTCCCTGAAATTCAGGTCGACCACCGCCAACACCTCGTCGGGGCCGATGTACATCGACAGCACGTGGCCGACGTCCTGCACGCTCGGCTGCTCCATGGCCAGGCTGCGGATGGCGCGCGCGGTCTCCGGGCGAATGCCCTCGCCGATCAGCAGCCCGCGGGCCTGGCCGATCAGCAGCACCGCCACGCCGGCCAGCAGCAGCCCGATCACCACCGAGGCCGCGCCGTCCAGCGCCGGCATGCCGAGCCGATGGCTGAAGTAGATGCCCAGCGCCGCCACGGCAAGCCCGGCCAGCGCCGCCGAATCCTCGGCCAGCACGGTGTAGGTGGTGGGGTCCTTGCTTTGCCCGAGCGCGCGCCAAAACGGAGTGCCCCGCGACTGGGCGCGGAACTGCCGCAGCGCAACCAGGAAGCTCGCGCCTTCGAACAACGCGGCCAGCCCCAGCACCAAGTAGTTCCAGCCCGGATCGCGCATCGGCTCCGGCTTGCGGATGTGCTGGATGCCCTCGTAGAACGACACGCCGCCGCCCAGCCCGAAGATCAGCACTGCGACGATCAGGCTCCAGAAGTACAGCTCCTTGCCGTGGCCGAAGGGATGCTCGGGTGTTGCGGGCCGCTGGCTCAGCCGGATGCCCACCAGCAGCAGAACGCCGTTGAAGGTATCGACCGCCGAATGAATGCCTTCGGACAGCATGGCCGAACTGCCGGTGATGCCGGCCACCGTGAACTTGGTGGCGGCAATGGCCACATTGGCCGCGATGGCGCCGTAGATCGCAAGCTTCGATTCGGCAGCCATCAGGGGTTCGGACGGCGGTGCGCCGCTCGGCCCTTGCGTTCAGCCCCGGCCTTCAGCCTTCAGCCTTCAGGGAAGGCCAAGGTAGATCCGCAGATCGTCCTTCATGGTCCCCGCGGATGCGACCGCCATGCGCAGGCGGGCCTCGCTGACGCCGAAACACTTCGTCCAGTAGTCGACCTCTTTCAGGTCGGTGATGTCGATTTGCTCATCGTCCTGTGGGACGCGGATCTCCATGTCGTCCGGCATCGCGGGATCTCCAAGTGGGTTGGAGACGGAAGTTTCCCCGGCCGGGGAAGCCGCCATGCCAGCCGGATGCCATGGCTCATGCAGGACATGTTCTACATGCCGTGGCCTGCCGCGGTTTCGGGATGTTTCATGAAGCCAGTTCCGCTTCTTCCTCGGCCGGCTCGCGCGGCAGCTCGTACAGGAAGAAAGGCGGCGCGTCGGGCCGGCTGCGCTGCAGCAGGGGCTTGGCAACGTTGTAGACCGGCACGCCGTTGATGGTTCGCCCCTCGAGCGTGCCGCGGTGCGCGTGGCCGTGGAACACCGCATCCATCGGATAGCGCAGCAGCGGCTCTTCCAGGCGGCTGCTGCCCAGGAACGGAAAGATCTCCACCGGCTCGCCCTGCACTGTGCCGGCAATCGGCGCGTAGTGCAGCAGCGCAATGCGCCGCCGGGTGCGCAGCTTGGCCAGCGCCGACTCCAGCTTCATCGCCTCGTTGAGCGCCTCCTGCACGAACAGCTTGATCGCCGGTTCGCCCCAGGCCCCCAGCGAGCCGCGTCCGAAGCCGCCGGCAAAGCCCTTCGCACCGGCAATGCCCACGCCTTCGATCTCGCAGGCCGCGCCATCGAGCACGCAAACGCCGGCATGCGTGAGCGCCTCGGTCACCCGTTCGGGCGTGCCGGATTCATAGTCGTGGTTGCCCAGGACGGCAACGATGGGGATGGGAACGGCACCCAGCTCTTCGGCCAGGACCTTGGCTTCCTCCGCGGTGCCGTAGTCGGTGAGATCGCCGCACAGCAGCAGCGCATCGGCCTCGTCGGCGGCCTGCGCGAAGAAGCTGCGCAGCGTGCCTGCCGCGTCCTTGTGGACATGGATGTCGCCGACCGCGGCGAACCGGACATGGGAAGAAGATTTCGGATTGGGCATCGCAAGAAGGCTGCGCCTGGATGCCGCTGACCGTGATCGGCCTCATCCTGCGACGGCTGTAGGCGCTTGCCGACGACCGGTGGGGCCGTTTGCCAGGAGCGCCCCTGCCGGCCGGCCCTACATTGCCTGAATGGAGCCCACGACCGCCCTTGCGCTTTCGCTGGAAGAAGCAGAAGAAGTCGAACCCCGCGTGGCCGACTTCTACCGGCAGACGCTGTGCGCACTGAACGGTGCGGGCATTCCTTTCCTGGTCGGCGGCGCCTTCGCGCATGCCTGCCACACCGGCATCCGCCGATCGACCAAGGACCTGGACCTGTTCATCCGCCGCGCGGACTACGAACGCATCGCGCAGCTGATGGGGCAGCACGGCCGGCGCACCGAAATGAGCTATCCGCACTGGCTGGCCAAGGTGCACGACGGGCAGGAGTTCATCGACCTGATCTTCAACTCGGGCAACGGTCTCATGCCTGTGGACGAGCGCTGGTTCCGCGACAACCGCCGCACCGAAATCCTGGGCGTGCCGGTGCTCGTTGCCAATGTGGAGGACAGCCTGCTGTCCAAGGCCTTCATCATGGAGCGCGAGCGCTACGACGGCGGCGACATCGCCCACCTGCTGCAGGCCAACGCCGAGCAGCTGGACTGGTCCCGCCTGCTGGAGCGCTTTGGCCCGCACTGGCGGGTGCTGCTGGCCCATCTGACATTGTTCGGCTACATCTACCCCCGCGAGCGGCAGCGCATTCCCGGCTGGGTGCTGGACCGGCTGATGGCACGCCTGGCTGATGAGATGCGAGAGCCGCCGGCCTCGAGCGAGAACGTATGCGCCGGCACCCTCTTGTCGCGCGAGCAATACCTTCACGACATCGAGCACTTGGGCTACGTGGACGGCCGCCTCACCCCTGCCAGCACCATGACGGCCGAAGACGTGGCCGCCTGGACCGAGGCCATTCCGGAGAGAAGATTGCAAGAAGACCAGGCGCCCGGAAGACCTGACCCGGTCTAGAAAAGCCCGCGTTGCGAAGTCGTCAAGGCCATGAAGCTTTCCCCCATCGGCTGAAGAATGGCGTCGGCAATCGGCTGGAGCTGCCGGGTGAGGTAGTGTTCGTAGTCGATGCGCGAATGGCGGGTTTCCAGCGGCTCCGGCCCGTTCTGCGTCATCACGTACTGGATCCAGCCGCCTTTCTGATACTGCTTGGGCCGACCGACACGGCCGTTGTGTTCGTCGGCGATGCGCGCGGCCCGGACCTGCGGCGGCACGTTGACCAGGTAGGCGTCGAGCCGATGGCGCAGGCGCTTGCGGTAGATGAGCAGGTCGTCCTTGGCACCGGCCAGCGTCGACTTCGCATAGTCGGTCACGAACTCCTTGTAGGGCTCGCCCTGGAAGATGCGTGAAAGCAGGCCCTGCTGGAACTGCCGCGCCAGCGGGGTCCAGTCGCTGCGCGCCATTTCCAGTCCGCGGTACACCATCTCCTCCTTGCCCGCGGCATCGGCACTGAGGCCTGCGTAGCGCTTCTTGCTGCCGATCTCCGTGCCGCGGATGGTGGGCATGAAGAACTTCTTGTAGTGGGTGTCGACCTCGATCTCGAGAAAGCTCTCCAGGCCCTGTTCTTCGTGCAGCGTGCGCGTCCACCAGCCGTTGATGTCGGCCGCCAGGCTGGTCGCGACGGCGTGCGCCTCCTCGTTGGTGTGGGCGCGCTTGAGCCAGATGAAGATGGAGTCGGTATCGCCATAGATGGCTTCGTAGCCCCGCTTCTCCACGAACTCGCGCGTGAGCTTCATCATCTCGTGCCCGCGAAGGGTGATGGCGGACACCAGCTTGGGGTTGAAGAACCGGCACTCGGCCGCGCCCAGCACGCCGGCGAAGGAGTTCATGAGCAGCTTCAGCGCTTGCGACAGCGGTTCGTTCTTCGCCCGCTTGGCCTCGTCCCGGGCGCGCCAGAGGGTGGTCACGATCGCGGGCAGGCAATGCCTGTCGCGTGAAAAGACGGTCCCCTGTGGTCCCTTGACGAGCGTGGCCGGTTCTTCGCTGGCGTTCGAGCCCTCGATGAGCCCCACCGGATCGACCAGGAAGGTCCGGATGATCGAGGGATAGAGGCTCTTGTAGTCCAACACCACGACAGAGTCGTAGAACCCCGGTTTCGAATCCATCACGTAGCCGCCGGGATAGGCCTTGCTCGGAATCTCGCCCACATTCGGCGCCACGTAGCCAAGGCGATGCATCCGCGGCAGGTAATGATGGCTGAACGCGGCAATGGAGCCACCGAAGTGGTCGGCCTGCAGGCCCGTGGTCTGGGCCCGCTCCATCACGAACTGCAGCAGCCTGGCCTTGTCGAAGATGCGCAGGACCAGTTCGCAGTCTCGGATGTTGTAGAGCGCGAGCGCGGGCTTGTCTTGCTGGTAGCGCCGCTCGATCTCCGCCATCTTGTCGTACTCGTCGCCGATGGCCTTGCCTTCACCGAGCAGCGTCTGCGAGACGGTCTCGAGGCTGAAGGACGGGAAGCTCCACACCGCGGCCCTGAGCGCGTCGATGCCGTCGATGACGACCCGGCCCGGCGTAGGCGCGAACAGGTAGCCCTGCTTGCCCGGATGGGTTCGCCATTCGATGGGGCGGCGCTCCCGCCCGAGCAAGAGCTGCACACCGCAGTCGTTGGCTGTCTTCTGCAACACCCGCAGGTCGAACTGGATGACGTTCCAGCCGATGATGACGTCGGGGTCGTTCCGCTCGAACCAATCGTTGAGCTTCTCGATCATGGCCTGGCGGGACGGGCAATAGATGAGCGAGAAGGACATGGGCTCATCCGATACGGGTGGCACCCCTTGTGGCGGTTCGCCCAGCATGAAGACGACACGTTCCGGCGTGCCGTCCAGCGCAATGGAATAGAGCGCTTCGTCCTGACTCGTCTCGATGTCCAGCGACACGAGCTTCAGCACGGGCCGGAATTCGGGCGCGGGCTTGAGCTTGCAGTCGACGATGGTGGTGCGCTCTGCCCGCCCTCCTTCCACCCGCACGCCGGCGGTGATGAAGCGTTCCATCAGGTAGCGGTCGTGCGGGCGCACGTCGGCCTCGAGCAGGGGAATGTCCTGTGCCTGGAGCGCGCGTGCCAACCGGCCGAGCTGGCGGAAGTGCTTCGCATAGACGCCGAGGACCGCTTCCTGCTGGAAGGTCTTGAGCTCGAGCTCGCGCATCTGCGCGCCCGGCATGGCCGCAAGATGGGCTTCGACCGCCGCCCTGTGCCGGGCGGCGACGAACGCGACGCTGCTCCGGGAGGTCAGGACCACTTTCCTCGGCCCCGCATCGGTAGCGAGCCAGTACTCGATCTCCGTGCCGGCGGGCGCGTCACGCCAGTGGCGCGTGAGGATGAAGCCCTGGAGTTCGGTGAATGTCACGAGAGAGCTTGAAGGTTCGGGCAAAGCGGGAGGGCGGACTTGGGCACAGGCGATTTTCCCCTGGCGGCGGGGCCGGAGATCGACGGAGCCCGCCCCCTTCCTATCCGCGTTCAGCGCGCTCCGCTACGCAGCCTCTCGAGTTCGGCCTTCTCCTTGGCCAGCTTGGCTTCCCGGTCAGCGATCTTGCCGGCCTTGCCCTGTTCCCGCGCCTTGTCGATGTCGCGTTGTCGGTCGGCAATCTTCTCCTCTTGGCGGGCAATGCGCGCTGCGTGCTCTTTCTCAAGCTCCGCGTCACTGCAGTTGGCCTGCATCTCGCGCAGCGCTTTCTCCAGTCCGCGTACGCGGCTTGCTTGGCCCTTGGCCTTGGCGTGATCGATGTCGCGCGCGATGTCCACGCGCTTGCTTTCGCAGGTTGCGCGTACAGGTTGCGCCAGAGCAGCATGCGAGAACATCGCTGATGCAAAGATGGCAACGGAGTATGTGAAAACACGCATGAAGTCCCTTTTCAATGGGGAGTCATGATGCCGCAACACTGGCCGGTGCGTCGCGCTTCAGCAGCACGAAGACGAACCCGTTCCTGAACGTCGGGGTGCGGGCAACGGACCCATCGGCTACAGTTGGCAAGCAGCAGCAAGCAGCCGGGAGCGGTCCTTCGCGCATTGGCAGGAATGCGTTGATGGGGCGAGCCCGCGAAAAGTATTCGGTAATACGGTAGAGGCAACTTGCTATGCCACCGGTTGCGTTGCCACCCAATTGAAAAGATGGCCTCCCTAGTGACGAATTCAATTCCGTACTGCGCCTGCGCGGACCATGTGAAGTCAGGTCTTCGATGAAAACGGTTTTTTCGCCCACGTCGCCCGAGACTGCTTCGGATACTTCTACTGATCCATGGCCGGCGACCGACGCGAACGCTCTTGCCCGCAAAACAGACGCGCAAAGAAGTCGCGTCATCTACGGTACTACTTTGTTTGTAGTGTTTGTGTGCGTGGCGTTGCTGGTCATGAACGCATGGCTGGTCATTCGCGCGCGCACAGCGGAAAACGAGCAAATCGCGCGGGCGAATTCCAACCTCGCACGCGCGGTCAGCCAGCAGATCGACAGCACCGTTGCCCTGGCCGAGCACATCATCTCGGGCATCGTCTTCGAACTCGAGCGTGCGGACATCACGCCCGACACGCTGCAGCGCCTTCAACCGGTCCTCGTGAACCATGCCTCCGAAGTCCAGGCCATCAAGGGACTCTTCATCTACGACGATCAAGGCCGGTGGCTGGTCTATTCCGATGCATCCCCAGCGGGTACTCGAAACAATTCGGACCGCGAGTATTTCATTCACCATAAAACCAACCCGAGTGTGCGCACGCTGATCAGCGGCCCCATCGTGAGCCGCTCTTCGGGCGAGTGGGTGATTCCGGTGTCGCGGAGGATCAATGATCCGGACGGCAACTTCGCCGGCGTGGTGCTGGTCACGCTCAGCGTCAAGCACCTGCTGAACGTCCTGGACCGCTTTCAGATTGGCGAGCAAGGAGCGATTGCGCTGTTCGGGACGGACCAGCTCCTGGTTCGCAGGCCCTTCAGGGAAGCCGACCTGGGCAGGCGCAATACGGACACTCCGTTGCAGCAGCGCTTCCGGGCCGCGCGCTCGGGCACCGTCGAGGGGAGATCAGCGATCGATGGCGTGACACGGATCATCAGCTTCGAGCACTTGCTGGACTATCCGCTCTTCGTCACGGTTGCCGTGGGCGAGGACGAGGCGCTGCGGGAATGGAAATCCGCATCGATCTATCAAACGGCCTGGGTGGTTCTCTTGTGCCTGGTCGTCGGCGTGTCGGGCCGCTATCTGATTCGCTCGATGCGCAGACGACTGGTCGCTGAACTGCATTTGCGAAATGCCCGGGACGCATTGACGGAGGCCAATGAGCGGCTGGAACATCTTGCGCAGGAAGACGGACTGACGGGCCTGGCCAACCGCCGCTACTTCGACGCCCGCCTGGTCCTCAACTTTCAACAGGCGCTGGCAAGCCAAACGGCGCTGGCGGTCGTCATGGTCGACGTTGACGAGTTCAAGAAATACAACGATCTGTACGGCCACCTGGAAGGCGACGACTGCTTGCAGCGGGTCGCACAGGCACTGCGCTCGGCCGTGTGGCGCTCGGGCGATCTTGTCGCACGCTACGGGGGCGAAGAAATGGTTTTGCTATTGCCTGCGACGGACGCCGAAGGTGCACTCGAGGTTGCGCAAAGGGCGCGGCTGGCCGTGGTCGACTTGCAAATTCCGCATGCGGCGTCAGCGCTGGGTACAGTGTCCGTCAGCCTTGGCGTAGCAGCCGGGGTTCCGCAGCCCGGCGGCACGCCGTTTGAACTGTTGAGAGCCGCGGACGAAGCGCTCTACCTTGCCAAGCAAGAGGGGCGAAACAGAGTCAGGGTGCACGATTGAGCGGTTTGCGGCTGCGTCGCCCGCGCGAGGGCCGAAGGCTTGCCATTGCGCCGAAGGCGAGTAGCTTCGTGTGCAAGGATGCGCCGCCCTGGCAATGCACCTGCGCCAGCCGACAGATACCTCAACGGCGAGGGGAGTTCGAGGGCTTTTGCTAAGCTGGCCAGCTCTGTGCCCCACGGCAAAAGCGCAGCGAAGCATAGGACAGATACGGACCGAAACGACGCTGAGAGCACGGGAAAAAACTTTTTGAAATCAACAGCTTAGAATATTTCATGAAAATTGCTACTTGGAATGTGCATTGACCGCATTTTGGATTTTCTTGAATTTCTTTAATAGCTCTCTCCGAAATAAATACCTTATAAAACAACAACTTACACCCACTCCTGTGCGGCCTTGCATCTTGGCGCACTTCCTTGGTAGCCGAGCTTTTTGTGGGTATGCTGGTGGGTACGGAACCTCGCCACAGCACCTTGACTACCGCAATACCCCTTCGCGAAAACAGCCGCCCGCTAACCGAAACGCGGGTAAAAAACGCCAAGCCAAATCCGCGCCCTTACAAGCTCGTAGAGCCCGGCGGCCTGTTCCTGCTTGTGCAGCCAAGCGGTACAAAGCTTTGGCGGTACCGCTTCAAGCTGAACGGAACCGAAGGCTTGCTGGCTTTGGGTCGCTACCCCGACACGACACTGAAGCGTGCACGTGAGCTGCACCAAGATGCTCGCAAGCTCGTCGCGGACGGCATCAATCCCGTTCACCACCGGCAAGGCGAAAAGCTCCAGACAAATTTATCGACTTTCGGCAACTTGGCCACATCGTGGCGCTTGGTGACAGATGGCCGGCTGCGCCCGGCAACCATCAAGCAACGCGAGCGCGAGCTGAAGAATGATTTGCTTCCGAAGTTTCAGAATCGACCGGTGGCGAGCATTACGCGCGCAGAGCTAGCCGCTCATCTGACCACTGTGGAGAAACGCGCCCCCGAGACAGCCAGAAATCTGCGCACCCATCTCGACGCAATTTTTGAGCACGCAATTGATGTTGGCTTGCTTACGGCAAACCCCACTCCGCCCCGCCGAGTACTCTCCACACGGCGGTCAACGCACCATCTGTCGCTGCCTTCAGAGCGCATGGGAAATTTTCTGCGCGCACTTGATGCGTCGCGTATCAATCCAGAGACCCGCATCGCGATGTTGATGGTTCTTCTGACGGCCTGCCGAAAGAATGAAGTCATCGGGGCCGAATGGAAGGAGTTTGACCTGAAAGGAAAGTCATGGACCATTCCAGCCGCACGCATGAAAGCGAAACAGGAACACTGGGTCCCGCTTTCGGAGCAAGCTGTCGAACTGCTCCAGGAATTGCGCAAAGACACCAACAGCAAACACCTTCATCTGTTCCCCAACCGCGTTGATCCGACAAGGCCGATGGCCAATCGGTCACTCAACGCTGTTCTGGAACGTCTCGGCTACGGCGGCGAAAGCACCCCACACGGCATGCGGGCTGCGTTCAGTACGCATTTCAACAAACTGGGGGCGAGCGTCGACGTGATTGAACATTGCCTCGCTCATGCGCCAGTGAATCGAGTGCGTGCAGCCTACAACCGACATGCTTATCACGACGAACGCCGGTCAATGCTGCAAGCGTGGGCGGACTATTTGGACCACCAAAGGAACGAGCTGTGAACTCTGCCAAGACGACAGCGCCCCCAAGACATGCTCCTTGAAGTACGCCGCCAAGACAGCGAGAACAGCAAATCAACAGCGGCCTGATATCTCCTAGAGTCAATCCCTGCAGCGACATGGTGTTTACGCAGTTGCTGCGGTGCATGAAATCGCTGGGCACGAAAGAGTCCGTTCTCGAACTTCTGGTTCAGACTGGTTGCAGATGTCCAATCGAAGCGTGCGGACGGGTACTATCGGCCCGGACCGGAAATTTGGTAAGCGTGCTAGTTGGCGTCCAAGAACTCTCCAGACAAGTTATAGCCTCGCCTTGCGCACAGTCGCTGTGCAATCTCCGAAGCCGATCCAACGGCGGCCCGGTTGCTCGCAGCGGCCCCGCAATGTGACTGTGTCGTCATCGTGCAGGAAGAGACGTTCTTCGCCGTTAGACAGTCGCAGTGGATGCCTTCCACCTTGTGTGATTTCCAGCAGACACGCTGCTTCGCCAGTTCCCGCGCCGGACAGCGTCCCCGTTCCAAGAAGATCTCCTGACATCAGGTTGCATCCGTTGATGGTGTGATGTGTCACCAGTTGGGCCACCGTCCAATACGCCGCCTTGGCGAGGCCGGTGCGAACGATGCATTCCCCGCTCTGCCCCTGAGCCCTCATTTGCGGCGTCTGTAGCCAGACCTCGAGCCTCACATCGATCGCTCCGAGTTCACGCCCCGCTTGGGCCTCCAGGTAGGCCAGCGGCTGCGGTTCATCGGCCGATCGGACGAAGGGCGTGCGGAATGGCGCCAGGGCCTCCAGCGTCACGATCCATGGCGACAGCGTCGTGGCGAAACTCTTCGCCAGGAACGGCCCGAGTGGCTGCGCTTCCCAAGCTTGGAGATCACGTGCGCTCCAGTCGTTCAGGAGCGTCAGGCCTGCAATGTGCTCCTCGGCCTCGTCGATGGGGATCGCATCGCCTTGCTCGTTGCCTCGGCCAATGACGATGCCCATCTCCAACTCAAAATCCAGCCGGGCGCTTGGCTGCATCGACGGCTCCTCGGCACCTGTGGGCTTGACCTGCCCCTTGGGCCGCGCGAAATCTCGCCCGCTGACTTGTATGGATGACGCGCGTCCGTGGTAGCCGATGGGCACCCAGCGGTAGTTCGGCAACAGTGGCGTGTCGGGCCGGGACAAGCGACCGGTGTTGTGCGCATGGTGGATGCCGATGAAGAAGTCGCTGTAGTTGCGGATCTCGCACGGCAGGCCCAGCTCCACCCCCGTCATTGGCACCAGCCAGGGCTTGATGCGCACTCGGTTGCCGTTGCCGTGCATCAGGGCTAGGGAAGGTCTGAACAAGTCCACCGATCATTCCACCAGACGTTGATCGCTCAAAGGAGCCGAAGCGATGAGCCAGCTGAGCTTTCGGACGCGGAGTACGCGGGCAAGAGGAAGAAGACCAGACGCGAGGTCTTCCTCGAAGAGATGGAACAGGTGGTGCCCTGGAAGGCGCTGCTGAAGGTCATCGAGCCGTTCTATCCGGCGGCCGGTCGCGGCCGCAGGCCGTATCCGCTTGAAGCTATGCGGCGTGTGCACCTGATGCAGAACTGGTTTGCGCTGAGCGATCCAGCGATGGAGGAAGCGCTGTATGAGATCGCCTCGCTGCGCAACTTCGCGGGGCTGAACCTGAGCGAGCCCATTCCGGACGAGACCACGATCCTGAACTTCCGGCAGCTGCTGGAGGAATACGACTTGGCCGAAGACATCCTGAAGCAGGTCAATGCGCACCTTGCGCGCAAGGGCCTGCTGCTCAAGCGAGGCAGCATCGTGGACGCAACGATCATCGCAGCGCCCAGCTCGACGAAGAACGCCGAGGGCGAACGCGACCCCGAGATGCACCAGACCAAGAAGGGGAACCAGCGGCACTTCGGAATGAAGGCGCACATTGGCGTGGACGCTGACAGCGGGCTGGTCCACACGGTGACCACCACGCCAGCCAATGAGGCCGACGTGGAGCAAGTTGCCGATCTCCTGCATGGCAAGGAGCAACAAGTCTGGGCCGACTCCGGCTATCGAGGCGCCCCGAGTCGCGTGGAGCGCGAAGACCTGCAGTGGCATATCGCCGCGCGGCCCAGCGACATCGCCAAGATGCCCGACGGGAGGGCCAAGACGCGGCTGCAGAAGCAAGAGCATCGCAAAGCAAGCATCCGCGCGAAAGTGGAGCATCCGTTCCGCGTGATCAAGCGCCAATTCGGCCTGGTGAAGGTGCGCTTCCGCGGCCTGCAGAAGAACACGGCCCATCTGCTGACGCTGTTCGCGCTGTCGAACCTGTGGATGGCGCGCAGGCCATTGATGGCGATGACGGGTGTAGTCCGTCCAAAAGCGACGTGAGCGCCTAAGAGGCACCTCAAAAGCCACTTCTGGAGGCGATCGCATCATGAACTCAGCGAACCATCGCAACATACGCGTGCGCCGCCGGCTCGCGTTTGCGAGTTGTTCAGACCTTCCCTAAGTGAGGCGCCCAGTATCCATGAGGTATCCGACGAAGTCATCATGTAGGCCTTCGCCCAGATGGTTGTCTCGTTCGTCAATCAGATAGATGCGCCCCTTATCCGCGAGGGCCGTTCCGCCATCAAGCGCGGTCAAAAGCGAAACGCAATAACCACGCAAACACTCTGAAAGGACCTTTGCAACCGTTGCGTCGCTCACACCCGCCGTGGCGAACGCGTTCTGAATCTCCCGGTACGGCACATCGTCTTCGACCCAATCGAGCTTCGTGTCCCGATTGGTAAGGGCCTCCGACGCCAAGGCTGCCCAGTCGTCCAAGGCCCCCGCCAAGTCTTCAAACAGGTCCAATTTTGTCGCCATGAGATTCCTTATTGAGCGCCGCCTTCGAACGGCTTCTTATGGCCGAGGTTGTGTGGAAACGCACTCGACGTGCGAGTATGCCGAACTCAGATGCAAGCTGGCGCGCTGCAGACGCGGAACTCGGCGGCGAAGTCAGTGATGCAGGCACTGGCCGCGCTGCGCCGCGAGCGCGACTAAAAGGGCTCACGCCCTTGCCAACTGCATCGCCCTCATTGTTCTCGCGATCCCCAGTATGTTCATCACTCGCTTGAGGTTGTAGGCCAGCATGTGCAGGCTCATTTCGGCGCTCACATGCGCCAATGTCTTGGTGAGGAAGTGGGTCGATCCCATCCAGTGCTTCAGCGTACCGAACACATGCTCCACGGTACTTCTTCGCAGCGTCATGGCATCGGGCTTGCGATCAAGCCGTTGCTGAACGCGCTCCAGCACCGCTTCGTGCTCCCAACGCTTCACGCGTCGTTCTTTGCCAGTGGTGCATTGCGCCTTGAGGGGGCACTGCGGGCAGACCGACGTCCAGTAAGCCCGCAGGTTCATCTCCCGTTCCGTGGTGGTCTGATGCCACCGCAGTCGTTGTCCTGCAGGACACTGATACTCGTCATCTTTCGCGATATAGATGAAGTCGCTCTTGTCGAAGCGCCCCTGGGCCTTGGCGCCCGAGGTCATCGGCTTGGGCACGTAAGTCGCGATGCCCGTGTCTTCACAGGCCTTGAGCTCAGTGCCGTTGAAGTACCCGCGATCAGCGAAGACGCGCACCGTGCTTTTACCCATCGCCTCGCGCGCGGCCTGCGCCATCTTGCTTAGCTGGGCTCGGTCATTGCCGATGTTCGTTACCTCGTGGGCAATGATCAGATGGTGCTTGGCATCGACTGTCGTTTGCACGTTGTAGCCCACCAGGCCCGAGCCCTTGGCCTGCGAGTTCATCGAGCGTGAGTCGGGATCGGTGGTGGAGCGCTGGCCGTCGGGCTCGTGCTTCAGTTGCTCCTTGGTCTCATCGAGCTGGCGCATCTGCTCGCGCAATCTCTTGATCTTGTCCTGCAGCCGCTCGGTCTTGGCCTCGACCTCCGCGGGCTGCGTGCGGTCGGCGGTCTCCAGCGCGTCGAGGTAGCGCTGGATGCTCTGCTCGATCTGCCGCTGGCGCGCATCGATCTTGGCTGGCGTGACGTTGCGGTCCCGGCTGCTGACCGCCTTGAATTTGCTGCCATCGATGGCCACGATGGCCTGCGTGAACAGCTTGAGCTCCCGGCACATGCCGACGAAGCGCTTGCAGACGTTGCGGATGCCCGCCCCGTTGTCGTGACGGAAGTCGGCAATGGTCTTGAAGTCCGGGGCAAGCCGGCCGGTGAGCCACATTAGTTCGACGTTGCGCTGGGCCTCGCACTCCAGACGCCGGCTGGACTGGATGCGGTTCAGGTAGCCGTAGATGTAGAGCTTGAGCAGCACCGCCGGGTGGTACGCAGGCCGACCGGTGGAGCGGGGTCTGCGCCTTTGAAGCCGAGTGCCTGAAGATCCAGTTCCTCGACAAAGACGTCGACAACGCGCACCGGGTTGTCTTCGCCGATATAGTCGTCAAGACATTCCGGCAACAACGCGACCTGCTGTCGGTCTTCGCCTTCGATGAATCGCTTCATGCGCCACCTCGCTCTGACGGGTTGGCAGATTTTATTTGGAGCGAAGCGATCAACGAAGTGTTTTCACACAACCTCGGCCGGTTGAAGCCTGTCACTGGAGAATCGCATCGCGCTGTTCCGCGGCCGAAGCCGCGAGGGCTTCCTCGAGGATGCTGAACACGTCGCGGCCTGCGCTTGACACGAAGTAGTTGCCGAGGCTCGTGATTTCTGCCGCGATGTTGTTTCCCCAAGGTGGCCTCGACTGGCGATTCTCGATTTCCCACACCACCGCTGAGGGAGGCAAGCTGCTCAATGTGGCTTTGGCCTGCCGCAGTTCTCCGAGCGCTAGCAAGGCGTTCCGGTGTTCTAGGCGCCCTTGGTAGAGCTCTTTCATAAGATGAGGGAACTGACTGCCCCATCCATTGGGTTCGCAGTGCGCGCTGACGGTCGAGAAGAACGAATGGACGAACGCCGGCGCACCCAGTTCGTCCGTGATTGACCCGACCGTCACTCCCACCGCCATCAGCGCTCCTCGCGAACTGGCGTCGCGCAGTGCGTCGCCTTGTATGACTGCTATCGGGCGAATTCTGCCTCAGATCCGACTGGCCAATGGTGGCCGAAAGTACCCATTCGCGCGAGGCCGAGATGTCGGTAATCGCTGCAATTCAGCCCCCGACATGTGCGCTCAAAAAATCGGCGACCTTTCAGCCACAAACGCGCCAACCAACGATAAGTGGGCATTTACGAAGGTGAGGCGCCGCGCGCATCCCGCCCGATGGAAAGGCGGGTGCGAACCTTCAAGGTTCGCACTCCTGAAGCCTGAGTTCAATCAGGCTATTGAGTCAGGTGGCTATCAGCATCATCGATACCAAGTTCAATCTACATGGGCAAATGATCGCCCATGCGGTAGGTGCGCCAACTTCCGAGATGACCAGCAACACAGCGCGTTTTCACACGGCCTCGGCCGCATTCTGCCTGCCCGCCGCCTGGCTCCGCGCTCAATGAGGAATACCGGCCGACGAGGCGCGCACGTGCGGCGCAAACCTGCTGCCGATGAAGAGCTTCGAGCTCGAGCGCCTCGCGGCCGCACTGTGCATAGCATCGAGTGCGAGAGCTATCATTTCTCTTGTCCCCTGGCGGAATGCGAGCGTTAGATTTTCCAAGGAAACCCTGTGCCTTACCTGCAACTCGACGTCAACGACAGCTATCCCGACGACTTGAAGCAACAACTCGCGGCTCGGATGTGCGAGACCTATGCTTCGATGATGAGCGTTGATATTCGGCGGATATCCGTAGCGATTCGGGAATTGGGCGCAGGCGGTATCTGGCGCATCACCGAAGTGGGTAAGGTTCCTGTTCCCGTTTCCTTGCTGATGTTGGACATTCGCCGGGGCCGGCCAGCCGAACTTCGGATGGCGGTAGCCAAAGCGTTGTGCGCTCATTGCATCGAACTACTGGGCGTACGTGAGGACCGATTGAACGTCGAGTTCACTCAGCACGATGGCGACGAGATGTACCACCCCACACTGGGTGGCTTCAGCCCAGACTGGAAGCCGGGAGAAAGCTAGGACCGACATCCGTTCAAATGACCGGTACCGGCCGAGGCGTGCTGGTCAATAGCGCCTCATAGTTTGCTCTTGAGAGCCGGGTGCTTTCGTCCGCTTTTGAAGGAAACCAAGTTTCCAGCGTCATCACGCGGAAACAATTGGCAGCAATCGCTGCATTCCCATTACTCCACTAGTGGATCGATTTTCGGTGGCACTCAACGTCGTCCTGGTTCGAGCGATTGCCATGCAAAAGCTTGCCGGAGCTTCGCTGGTAGCGGACCACAATCAAGCGTTGCTCGCGCGCACCGGGATTTTCCAGCCTTACGGCACTCAACCCCACTGCGCCGTCAGACGCAGCGTGCCCGAGCAGTTCGTCGTTCGCAGATGGCCCATGCGCTGCATCGTCGCCACCAATGCCGTGCATCGCAGCGACCCGCCATCCCATTAGAAGCTGTGCCGTATACCCAACATCACGCCCGATTGCCCGCGACCAGCACCAGGTGGCACCCCCGTGAGCTCACTCGCAGTAATTGAGTAGGCCGCATTGCGTTCGTTGGAAACATGCCCAACCATCGCATATACCGACGTGCGGCGACTCAATCCGTAGTTACCTCGGATAACCGCCATCCTGGCGCCAGCGTCTTGCCGTGCGTCCTTCAGTGCGAGCAACTGTGCATCGACACTGAATGAGCCATACACAACGTAGTTGATGCCGACGAAGTAGATGTCGGTCGAGAGCGGGATAGGGGCCGCGCTTAGCTTGCGCTTGATCCAGCCCGCGCCGATCTTCGCGTCTCCGAACTTGACGTAGCCGTTAAGAATGGTTCGTCGGTCCTTGTTGTCCACGCTCGGTCGAGTGCCAACGGGTTGGCCGAAAAAGTTGCCTGACGCACCTCCGTTGAGTTCATCGTGCACCAGCGCGACTCCCCACCCCGGCGTGTCGTACTTGACCATGGCGGACCATTCTCGGCAAGCTCGCCCACCCGTCTCGCCGGGACAATTGCCCGGCGGGGCAACATCCCGGCCCAACGAGTACGTGGCGCCCAACGTCAGGCCGCCGAACGTCCCGCGGTAGGCGAAAGAGTTGTCGACGCGCGACTGCGGCAGATAGGGATCGAGTGCTGCCGCACCGAAAACTGCAGGGCCGATGACATCTGCATCGAACATCGAGTAGAACGTCATGGTGTATTGGCGTCCCACTGAGAAGGTGCCCCAGCCAGTCGCCAGCCCGACGTATGCCTGACGTCCAAATGACCGGCCACTTTGCTGCGGCAGGCCGTTGTCCACGCCGAAACCCATTTCCAGCGCGAAGACGGCACCCAAACCGCCACCAAGGTCTTCTGCGCCGCGGAAGCCCAGGCGCGAGGGAGACTGCCCGCCGCTGAGTGAGGTCAAGCGAGTGGTATGGACACCACCTCCCTTGATGTACTCGACGCCGGTATCGACCAGACCGTAGATCTGGACGCCCGGCGCGCTCGAACTCTGCGCGCAGATCGGGCAGGCGCACCCCATCGAAAGCAGGGCCGTAGCCAATGCTTTTTTCATCTTTTGTCTCCTGTTGTATTTATAGAACCTGCGCTTGCCGAACGAGGCTGCGGCGCGCTTTTACTCGGGCGGCGTATGCCGGCCTCCAGCAACTAATGTGATCTGGGTGCTCACACCTCCTGTCTGGAATGAGAGGTTGACCTGCCGTCAAAGATCCAAGACAAGACGCGCAGAGCGCGCACGCGAGACGCAGATCGCCATGCAATCGCCGCACGCGCGCTCAGTGCTGCTCAGGAATGAATCCCGATGATCAATCAACCCATCGATGACCTGAGTGATGCATGTTCCGCACACGCCCTGCTCACAAGAAGTCTCCACATCGACCCCGGCTTTTCGCACGGTGTCGGCGATGGTTTCGTCCTGACTCACGCGCAACGTGAGGCCACTGCGTGCTAGCTCGATCTCAAAACCGTCTGAGGGCTTCGAGAGCGCCAGCGTGTCGGACGAGAAGTACTCGAGATGAATCGAGTCCTCCGGCCAACTCGGGCGAGCGAGTTCCTGCACCAAGCCCATGAATGGACGAGGCCCGCAGAGGTACACATGAGCGCCATTGATGGGATGCGCCAGTGCATCGTTCAGAGTCAATGCGACTGCATCGCGATCAAGGCCGAAATAGAATCGGCAACGTTCGGCGAACGGACCATTTTTCAGAGTCTCCAGGAATGCGGCGTGGGCAGGCGTTCGGCAAAAATAGAGCAGTTCGAAAGACTTGCCCTGAGCATGGAGCTCATATGCCATGCACAGCATCGGTGTGATGCCGATTCCGCCGGCGACCAAGATGCTGTGGCGGGCGTCCTTCGCCGAAGAGAAGTTGTTTCGCGGCGCAGAGATCTCGAGCACCGAGCCTTGATGCAGCTCGTCGTGTACCGCTTTCGATCCCCCGCGGGACTCAGGTTCGCGTTTGACCGCCACGCTGTAGTTGGCGGTATCGTTGACCTGACCGCACAGCGAGTACTGCCGAATCAGGTTCGGTCCCAGATGCAGATCGATGTGGGCTCCGGGCGTAAAGCTGGGCAGCGGCAATCCGTCGCGGCGCGCAAGCCGCAGATGCCGGACATCTTGGGCGACCTGCTCCGCGGCGACCACGACGACGGGGATGGTTGGACTTGTCATATGTGTTTACTGTGTGCGACACAATCAGGCGGAGATGTCGATGTCCTTGGTCTCCCGCAACCCGAGGGCGCCGACGACCACACAGACAGCCAGCACGATGACCGAGTACCAGAGCCCGAAGTAGATGTCGCCGCTGTAGGCAACCAAAGCAAACGCTGTCGTTGGTAGCAACCCGCCGAACCACCCCGTTCCGATGTGATAAGGCAGGGAGAGCGATGTGTAGCGGATCCGCGCCGGGAACATCTCCACCAGCAGTGCGGCGGCCGGCCCATAGGCCATCGAGATAAGGACGACCAAGACGAAGATGATCAGGAGCAGCATTGGCTTGTTGACCTGCGCAGGGTCGGCGGTGCTTGGATATCCGGCCTGTTTGATGGCTTGCGCCAACTCGGCCGCGAATCGGGTGCTCTGGGCCTTCGCATCCTGTGACGAACCATCGAATGATTCGATCACAGTCGTTCCAACGCGAACCTTGGCGACCGAACCAGGTGCCGCGGCTTCATTGCTGTAGCTGACCGACGCTCCCACGAGGCGGCTCTTGGCGATATCGCAGGAACTCTTGAACTGTTTGGTTCCGGTGGGATTGAACTGGAAGCTACAGTCCGCAGGATCGGCAGCGACGATGACGGGGTACTGCTGCAATGCTGCCTCCAGCGCAGGATTACCATAGTGCATGAGCGCTTTGAACGCCGGGAAGTACGTCAGCGCGCAAAACACCAAGCCCGCGAGGATGATCAGTTTTCGGCCATAGCGATCAGACAACCATCCGAAAAGCACGGTAAAAGGCACTGCCAGCACCAGGCCGCCGACCACCAGGATGTTGGTGGTGAGTGGATCGAGCTTCACCGTCTGCATCAGGAAGAGCAGCAGATAGAACTGGCCCGTATAGCCGACGATGCCTAAGCCTGCGGTCACACCGAACAAGGCCAACAGGACGATGCGCAAGTTCGACCAGCGCCCAAAGGCTTCGTCCAGCGGTTGCTTGGACTGCCGGCCCTCCTCCTTCATCTTCTGAAACACCGGAGATTCGTGCATCGCCATCCGAACGACCACCGATATTGCGAGCAACACGATGGACAAAAGGAATGGAATGCGCCACCCCCATGCCGCGAACTCGGGCTCACCCAGCATGGTGCGACAGCCCAGGATGACTGCCAGCGACAGAACCAGACCGCCGGTAGCAGTGGTCTGAATCCACGACGTGAAGTAGCCGCGTCGGTCCGCTGGCGCATGTTCGGCGACGTAGACGATGGCACCGCCGTACTCGCCGCCCATGGCCAGACCTTGAAGCAGGCGCAGGATGATCAGCATGACCGGCGCAGCAATGCCGATAGAAGCGTAGGTCGGCAACAGACCGACTGCAAAGGTGGACACGCCCATCAAGGAGATGGTCACGAGGAAGGTGTACTTGCGCCCGATCATGTCGCCAAGCCGACCGAACACGATGGCGCCAAATGGCCGCACGATGAAACCCGCAGCGAATGCGAGCAGCGCAAAAATCAGAGCCGTTTGCGCATCTGTTTGCGCGAAGAACTGCTTGGCAATGATTGCAGCGAGCGAGCCGTAGAGAAAAAAGTCGTACCACTCGAAGATCGTCCCGAGTGAGGAGGCGATAAGAATCTTGCGCTCTTCGGAAGAGAGGGTACGTCTCGTCGCGACGAGGCGCTCCTGCACCATTGCATTCATGTTCGTGTCTCCAGTATTTTTGTGTAGGTGCCTGGCCCGTCGCTCAGGTCGATTGGGGCTTGCGTGCCAAGGCAAAGAGTCGGTCGTCTGCGGCATACGCAGCACAGAAGTCCTCCTTCTGCTGGTCACCTGCGATCTCGCCGGTGATCACGACCATGTCGCGGAAATCGTTGTCCGCTTCCGTGCGCACCACGCCCCGTGGATCGCGGCCGGCCATCACTTCGTCCACTGCCTCGTCGAGCATTCGGCGCGCGCGAACGATCGCGATGTCGGACGAGGACAGGTGTTCGTCGACCTGCTGATGGATCGTTCCCTGGGACTGCGTGATCGCGATGTCGTGGACGGAGAAGCACTCGCCGAGGCCAAGGTAGGCCTTGCCCTGCATGGACGCGCGGTCCTGGGAATACAGGTCGTCCTTGGCACGCCACATCCGGTCGCCTTCGGCCTTTTCCGCTTCGTACTGACGGATCAACGCCTCCTTGTCCAGACGCCCGCTACGGTGGAAGATGAACTCCCAGCGCCAGTGATGCTGATCGTCGATCGGCACGTCCCACAGCATCGTGAGGCCACCTTCGCCCAGATAGCCTTCGAACCCTCCAACCGCGCAGGCGTTGGGCATGACGAAATTCGTGATGCGTAGGGATTTGCGATCCGTGCCTTCTATGTCTCGACTGGTGTACAGGCGCACGCCGAAACGGGTTTCTTCGACCGCCAATTCGGGACGCGCCTGATTGGCAAACACCCCCCAGCGCGCCTTCATCTCTGCATCGGCAAGTTCGAGCTGGTGCAAGTACGAGGTGTGAACAGGGTCGATGTTGCCTTCGCTCGCCTGCAGCCAGTTGCAGTCGCCGAACCAGCGCGTCGTGTACCTGAATTCGCCGCCTCCTGCCAATGCCGGATAGTTCGGGAACAGCGGAGGCTCCCCGCGCCCCATATAGGTCCAAAAGGCACCCGCCGCCTCATGGATCGGGTAGGACTTCATCTGGATGCGGTCCTTCGCCTTGGGCGACGCCTCGGCGGGTTGATCCAAGCAGCGACCGTGAACATCAAACAGCCAGCCGTGATAGGGGCAGCGAATCCCGCCATCTTCGACCCGGCCCAGCGCCAAGTCGGTGCAACGGTGCGCACACTTGCGGTCGATCAAACCGACGCGATCCTGGTCATCCCTGAACAGCACGAGATCCTCGCCCAGGATGCGGATCGGCCGTGGTGCGGCGCCTTGCGGCAGAGCTTCCACCAGTTCCACTGGCTGCCAATAGCTGCGCATCAGGTCGCCCGTCGGGGTGCCAGGGCCGGTCTGTGTCAGGTATTGATAGCGATCGGCGCCTCGTGGCTTCATCTTCACGGGTTTGGCTTGGACTTCTTCGGTCATTGCAGATATCTCCATATGGGTTTTGAAAGTGGGGGGACGCAGGCCGATGGGTCAGCGCCGCACCGGAAAGCAGGCCGTGTCGCCGCCGCGTTTGCGCCGGAGCGTCTTAGCAATGGCACCGACCCCGGTGGGCAGCAAAGGAAACAGCAGCGTGACCACTGTTGCGGCGCCGACATAGCTCACTCCGACCCTGGACATGAACGAAGCCGGAGCGACACCGCCCGAAAGCGCAGACCATGCGCTGGTTGTCAACGCACCGCCCAGGCAGGTCAGAAAGGACCCCAGCCAGCCAATCGGCAGACACTTTCGGCGCGCCAGCCAGGTGCCCAAAAGTCGCCGAATGAGCGGTCGCAAGCGGCGCTCAGGCTTTCTGGGATGCTGTGTCGTTGTCTCGGTCACGGTGGAATCCCGTTCGTTGTCTTTTGAATCTGGCTCGGAGAGAGTGAATCGCTTGGCCTTGAGAATTACTTTAAGCTAATATCCGAGTTCTTAAAACTTAGTGAATGTCATATCTGATATTCAGAAACGGCATCGACTCAGCCTATGGAATTCAAACAACTCCAGCACTTCATCAAGATCGCGGATGCGGGAAGCCTCACGCGCGCAGCGGCGACGCTCGGGGTCACACAGGCTGCGTTGAGCCGACAGATGGCACTTCTGGAAGCGGAACTGGAAGTTGAGCTGTTTCGCCGTAATGGACGCGGCGTGGTGCTGACCGACGCTGGCATGCGGCTCCAGGAGCACGCCCACCCGATCCTGCGCCAGATCGCGCAAGCACGGCGTGCCGTACAAGGTGGGCATGGCCCCATCCTCGGCACACTGGCGTTGGGCCTGCCGCCCAGCCTGGCGCGCACCATGTCCGTGCCGTTGATCGAGGCATTTCAGGCCACCCTCCCTGAGGCTTCGATGCGTTCGGTAGACGGGCTTTCAGTGAACCTGCTGCAGCTCGTGGCGTCCGGCCGGCTCGACTGTGCGGTGGTCTACGATCCCGCACCGCGTGCCGAACTCGCTTATGTGCCGCTGGCTTCGGAAACGCTGTACCTGGTTACCGCAACCCAGGCGCCGCCTGGAGCCGCACTCCGTGCGGCCGTCTCTATCGAAGAGATCTCCGAAATTCCGCTGGTCATCGCCGGCGCGCACAACGCGATTCATGCCGTCCTTGAATCCGCGATGACCGCGATCGGGCGAACCGCCCGCATCGCCCATGAGATCGCCAATCTGAACGCGATTCTTGACCTGGTGCGCAGGGGGCACGGAGCATCAGTCATCCCGCTCAGCGGCCTGCACTCATGCATCGACGATCCGGGGCTCACACTCCACCGGATACGCAAGCCCTCTATGCAGTGCACGTTGTGTGTCGCGCTGCCTGCCGAGCACCAGGCCGACCCTCTGATGGATGCAACGATGGCCTTGCTACGCAAAGTTATCCCGGAGCGGCTAAAAGCGTTTCACACCGATGTCGAGGATGCCATCCGGCGTCGACACGGGCGTGCCCCCTAGGGAAGGTCTGAACAACTCGCAAACGCGAGCCGGCGGCGCACGCGTATGTTGCGATGGTTCGCTGAGTTCATGATGCGATCGCCTCCAGAAGTGGCTTTTGAGGTGCCTCTTAGGCGCTCACGTCGCTTTTGGACGGACTACACCCGTCATCGCCATCAATGGCCTGCGCGCCATCCACAGGTTCGACAGCGCGAACAGCGTCAGCAGATGGGCCGTGTTCTTCTGCAGGCCGCGGAAGCGCACCTTCACCAGGCCGAATTGGCGCTTGATCACGCGGAACGGATGCTCCACTTTCGCGCGGATGCTTGCTTTGCGATGCTCTTGCTTCTGCAGCCGCGTCTTGGCCCTCCCGTCGGGCATCTTGGCGATGTCGCTGGGCCGCGCGGCGATATGCCACTGCAGGTCTTCGCGCTCCACGCGACTCGGGGCGCCTCGATAGCCGGAGTCGGCCCAGACTTGTTGCTCCTTGCCATGCAGGAGATCGGCAACTTGCTCCACGTCGGCCTCATTGGCTGGCGTGGTGGTCACCGTGTGGACCAGCCCGCTGTCAGCGTCCACGCCAATGTGCGCCTTCATTCCGAAGTGCCGCTGGTTCCCCTTCTTGGTCTGGTGCATCTCGGGGTCGCGTTCGCCCTCGGCGTTCTTCGTCGAGCTGGGCGCTGCGATGATCGTTGCGTCCACGATGCTGCCTCGCTTGAGCAGCAGGCCCTTGCGCGCAAGGTGCGCATTGACCTGCTTCAGGATGTCTTCGGCCAAGTCGTATTCCTCCAGCAGCTGCCGGAAGTTCAGGATCGTGGTCTCGTCCGGAATGGGCTCGCTCAGGTTCAGCCCCGCGAAGTTGCGCAGCGAGGCGATCTCATACAGCGCTTCCTCCATCGCTGGATCGCTCAGCGCAAACCAGTTCTGCATCAGGTGCACACGCCGCATAGCTTCAAGCGGATACGGCCTGCGGCCGCGACCGGCCGCCGGATAGAACGGCTCGATGACCTTCAGCAGCGCCTTCCAGGGCACCACCTGTTCCATCTCTTCGAGGAAGACCTCGCGTCTGGTCTTCTTCCTCTTGCCCGCGTACTCCGCGTCCGAAAGCTCAGCTGGCTCATCGCTTCGGCTCCTTTGAGCGATCAACGTCTGGTGGAATGATCGGTGGACTTGTTCAGACCTTCCCTAGAGACTGCGCGAAATCGGGCGAGAACCGACAGCTGGCGCAGCTGCGGCTCGAGATTCACGGGGGCAGGTTGTGCGCGCGCGAACCGCCGAGAGATTCCTCGAGCGTCGCGAGCACACGATAGCACGGCAGAACACGTTGCACACTGGCCTGCGGCTCTCTGCCTTCTCGGATGGCCGCAAGAAACTCTCGGTCCTGCAATTCGATACCGTTCAGGGAAGGCGCCACGCCTGAAACGTCGATCGCGGCGCCCTCTCCGTCAACCAGTTCGTCATAGCGTGCCACGTAGGTTCCGCTGTCGCCGATATAGCGAAACACGCTGCCCAGTGGTCCCTTGTTGTTGAAAGACAGGGCGAGCGTGCACAGCGCGCCGGAACTGCTCTTGAGTTGGATCGACATGTCCATCGGGATGCCCAGGTCCGGATGCACCGGACCTTGCATGGCATGCGCGGCCACGATGCCGCCCTGCGACTGATGAATGAACAGGTCGACGGTGTGCGCCGCGTGATGCCACAGAAGATGGTCCGTCCAGCTGCGCGGCTGTCCCAAGGCGTTCTTGTTGGTCCGCCGGAAGAAGTAGGTCTGAGCGTCAAGGTGCTGCAAAGCAAACTCTCCTTGCACGATCTTGCGATGGACCCATTGGTGACTGGGATTGAACTGGCGGGTATGGCCACACATGGCCACAAGCCCGGTAGATGCCTGCAATGCCGCCACCGCCTCGACGTCAGCGATTCGATCGCCCAGCGGTATCTCGACCTGCACATGCTTGCCCGCGATCATGCACTGGATCGCCTGCGCAGCATGCAGCGGCGTGGGCGTGCAAAGAATGACGGCCTCGACCTGCGAAAGCGCCAGGCTTTCCTCAAGCTTCGTGGTCGCGTGTGCCACGCCGTACCGCCGCGCCGCCTCAAGGGTCTCACCGCTGTCGCCGCCGATCAAGGACACCACCTCGACGCCGTCAATCAGCTTGAGCGCGTCCAGATGCTTGGCACCGAATGCACCGATGCCCGCGACAGCAACCCTGATGGTTCTCATACGTTCTCGAGCACCAGCATGCCGTACGCCGTGTTCGATGCCGGCACATGATAGAAGCGATGCACCTGTCGTACATCGGCATCGAGTGCACCACGCATGACGAGCCACATGATGATCTCCAGGCCTTCCGAGCCTGCCTCGCGCAGCAACTCCGTGTGCCCGATGCGCGTGAGCGCCAGCGGATCGCTGACCATCCTATCGAGCCAGGATTGGTCGTACGGCGCATTGATCAGCCCCGCGCGCTCCCCCTGCAACTGATGCGACATGCCTCCCGTTCCGAAGATGGCGACTTTGAGATTCGACGGATACGAGTCGATCGCACGGCGTATCGCCTGGCCCAGACGGAAACAGCGGTTGGCCGTAGGCGAGGGGTACTGAATGACATTCACGCACAGAGGGATCACCTGACAGGGCCACTCCGCGGGCTGCCCGAACGCCAGGGACAGCGGAACCGTGCATCCATGGTCCACCGTCATGTCGTTGACGATCGTGAGATCGAACTCGTCGTTGAGAATGAGGGACTCGACCAGATGCCAACCGAACTCCGGATTTCCCCGACACACAGGCACCGGCCGGGGTCCGTATCCCTCATCGTGCGGGGCGAACTCCGTACCGACCCCGACCGCGAAGGTCGGCGTGACATCCAAGCCGAACCGGGATGCATGGTCGTTGTAGACCACGATGACGACATCGGGCTTTGCCTCGGCGATCCATTCGCGCGCTGGCTGGATGCCATCGAACAAAGGCTTCCAGTAGGGCTCACCTGTTTTCCCGTGATCGATTGCCGCACCGATTGACGGTACATGCGACGTGGCAAGGCCACCAACGAGTTCAGCCATGCGAGCGCTCCTTCTTGCTGCGGTTAGAGTCGATCGACCGCCCGCCGGTCATCATCATGGCTCGAAACTCGTCCACCGTCATCCCGGTACCCGACATGGCGGCACCGGCATGCTGCATCGTGAGGCCATCGAAGATGGCCAGCTTGAAGGTGTAGTAAATGTTGCCGCCAAGACGAAGCATTTCCAACCAGTCGCGATCAAGCACAGCGCGGACCTGCTCGGTCGTCATGGGGTAGCTCGCGAGGTATGCGAATGGATCCCGGCGAAACGACGCGCGGTTATGCGCGAGGTCAAGCGACTTGCAGAACATGTTGAGGTGATAGCCCTTCCGGCAGTGCAAGCCGTCGAACACATAGGTGCCGGGAATGTCGTGGTAGTCGCGCTCCGGTGTCATGCTGTCTTTCCTGGATGTCTCTGATGCAACAGATGTCATGCCTGCCAGTACAGCGTCATGGGATTGTTCACGAGCAATTGTTGCTGCGCTCTCGCGGTTGGCGCAATGTGAGGAATGAAGTCAACGAGGCGCCCGTCGTCCGGCATGTGATCCTTCAGATTCGGATGCGGCCAGTCGGTGCCCCAAAGCACGCGATCCGGAAACTCGGACACCAGTCGCTGCGCGAATGGCACAACGTCCCGGTACGCGTGTTGTTCACTGGCGAGCGCTGGAGGACCGGATAGGCTGAGTCGCTCCGGACAGCTGACCTTGGACCACACGTTCGGGTGTTCTCGCATGAGACGCATGAACAGTTCGAACTCCGGACCGTCGACGGGCCTGCCGACATCCGGCCGGCCCATGTGATCCACGACCACGACGGTGGGCAGGCCCGTGAAGAAGTCCCACAGCTCGGCAAATCGACCGCCTCGAAATAGACCACGACGTGCCATCCGAGCGGAGCGATGCGCGCCGCGATCTCCGTCAACTCCTCCTTCGGCGTGAAGTCGACCAGACGACGAACGAAATTGAAGCGCGTTGCCCTCACTCCTGCCTCGTGCATGTCAAGAAGCTCCCGATCGCTGACGGAGCGTGAGACCGAAGCCACCCCTCGAGCCCTTCCTTCGGAATGCCTCAGCGCATCGATCAGCGCGCTGTTGTCGGTTCCGTGACAGGTTGCCTGCACTATTACATTTCTCTCGAAACCCAGGCGGTCCCTCAGGGCAAAGAGCTGTTGCCGGGAGGCGTCGCATGGCGTGTACTTTCGCGTAGGCGCATAGGGGAATACATTGCCCGGTCCGAATACATGGCAGTGCGCATCGACGCTTCCGGCAGGCAGCCGGAAGCAAGGCGTGGAAGGGTCCGGATGGAAGGGAAGCCATCCCGGTGTCATCTCGAAATCCATTGGCAGTCCTTGTCTCTGAACCTTGACGGTGTACGCCATGGTCTGTTTTGTCATGGCATCGATTCTTGGGATATCCTCGCCATGCATCAATGAGATAGGATGTAAAGCAGAAAGATCAAACCGGCATAGGTGAGGCTGCTCATGGATCTCAAGCAACTCGAATATTTCGTCCATGTCGCGGAGATGAGCAGCTTCACAAAGGCGTCGAATTTCCTCGCGGTCGCACAACCCGCGCTCAGTCGCCAGATCAGGTCGCTGGAGGTCGAACTCCGGCAAACGTTGCTTGAGCGCAATGGAAGGGGCGTCACGCTGACGCCGGCCGGACAGAGACTTCTCGAACACAGTCGCGGCATCCTGGCCCAGGTCTCGCGCGCCAAGCTCGACCTCGAAGACGATCGCGACGCGGTGACCGGCCGCATCGTGATTGCGATGCCGCCCAGCGTCAGTCGCACATTGACCGGTCCGCTCGTACGCGCCTTTCGGGACCGCTATCCCAAGGCCGTCCTGAGCATGGTCGAAGGGCTGTCCACTTATGCGCTCGAGTGGTTATCCGTCGGTCGCGTCGATTGCGCGGTGGTTTATAACGTGGCGCCGTCGGGCAGCATTGACTTGCTACCTGTTCTCGACGAACAACTCTATCTTGTCTCCGGCCGCGCGAGGACCAAAGCCCACACCCTCGAGGGATCGATGATCACCCTGGGCGACGTGGCGCAGCATGAGCTGGTGATACCGAGTCGGCCTCATTCCTTGCGCATGCTTCTGGAAACCGCCATGGCCCAGCAAGGATTGAAGCCCAAAGTCGCGCTGGAGATTGAAAGCATCCCCGCGATCCTCGACCTAGTTCGAGACGAAAGTTTCAGCGCGGTACTGGCGCTGAACGCCATCCGATCGACTGGCAACACCGATGGGTTTCACGTTCGTCCTATTGGCAAACCGAAGCTGATCACAACGCTTTGGATCGCCACTTCGGCACAACGCCCGCGCGGGCCGCTCATCGAACAATCGACTGCGCTCCTGAAAGAGCTTCTGCTGTCGCGCTGGGCTAACGGAATCTCAGCCACGCACCGTCGCTGACTCATCTGCCGATTCGAACGGGCCCCGGGGTGCTGCTCAGCCAGCGCTGCTTGGGCGTGTTTCGAGGACTGCAAATCGTGAAGCTCCATCTCCTTCGCGCGCTGGTCGAATGCGCTCATGTCCGGGGATGGTGCAACAGGTTGGAAAGACACGCCTGGTCGCCTGCCGACGAGGAACGGTCGCGCGATCAATCAACCGCGCAACCTGTGTCTATATCCGACGCGAGCGGTCTATATCGGAAGCGGATCGACGGATTCCAGTGCCTGCTTCAGGTTCCAGTGAGATTCGACAGGAAGGGGTTGGCGTCTATCGCAAGTTGGAGTCGGCCCCATCTTGTGATGTTGTGAGCTCACGTCTCCCTGATCACAACAATGCTGCCCTACAAGGTGACGACTTCCGACGAGTGCGCTGCCCTTAGTTATCGAGTTCGCTGGTTTACACCATCCATCGGCGAAACTGCAGTTCGAACTCCAGATGCCGCTAACCGGTCGACCGCGCGAGACGGCTTTTGAACCCGTCTTTGGTCTCGCCGAGTCATCCGCGTCGAGGACGTGTTGAGTTTCGGATCTCGGTCGCCGTGAGTGCCCATGTTTTCTCAAGAACGCGTGCAAGGTAGGACCCAGATTGCCAGCCGACCTGTTGGGCGATAGATAGCACAGAGTCATCGCTCGTGGACAGCAGGTAGCGCGCACGGTCAGCACGCTTGATCTGTTGGAAGGCCAGCGGCGAAATGCCAAATTCGGCTCCGAACAACCGCTCCACCTGACGCCGTGACATGCGATTTCGAGCAGCGAACGCCTCGAGTGCCAGCGGTTGCGCCAAGTCCGCCTCTATAACCTCGGCAAGCAGAGTCGCCACCATGCGAGCCGGGGTCTGCTGTCCGTGCAGAAGCGGATTGGCGCTGAGGCGCGCGGCTTCCATGATCAGCGCGCCGCTGTAGACAGCACCTTCTTCGTCATGCTCGCCCGCCTGTGCGACTTCGAGCATCTTCTGAGACAGTTTACTGAGCGCTTCGCTGCCGGCGCGCATCCCTTCTTGGGGCTCACGAATTCCCTGCGCACGAAGTGCCGTGCACCAGAAGTCCGGATCCACGTAGACGGCCAAGTGGGTTTGCTTGAGCGTTTGCGCTGATGTGGCATGCGCTGTTCCCGCGGCGTACCAGACGAAAACGCCAGGTGCCGCCGGCATCGGTTCTCCATGCTCACTGAGAACCTCGAAGCGGCCAGCAACTGGAACAAGAAGCATGTCGCAGTCGTGAGTGTGAGGCGCCGTAGCGTATCGGTCTCGCGTGCTCGCAACCATCTTCACCCGGCGCTTGAGAGTGCCGGAGAACAAGGACATAGGCGGCGGAGCGGTCGGCTTATCGAACGGCATGCTGGATTGTCGCAATCAGACCGCGTGCGTCGCGATCCGGCGTACGGATACTGGCGTTATTGCCAAGAATGCAAGGTATCGAACTAGCAAGGAATATGCAATGGGTCCTCGAAGTCTACGACGCGCTTGTCTCGCTGCGGTGAACATCAGCGTCTTGTTCAGTGCCACCCCCACGTGGTCAGCTCCAGACTACCCCAGCAAACCCATCACTATTGTGGTGCCCTTTCCCGCAGGTGGTGGCACCGACGTGATCTTCCGAGCTGTGCAAGTGAGGCTGCAAACCGAACTCGGCGTCCCGGTAATCGTCGACAACCGAGCCGGCGCCGGCGGAACCGTCGGCACTGCGTTTGGAGCCAAAGCACAACCCGACGGCTACACGCTGGTGGCCGCCACCACGACAACCGTGGCTTCTGCGCAGGCTGTTTACCCGAAGCTTTCCTACGACCCAGTCCGTGATCTGGTCCCGGTAGGCATCATTGGAACCACACCATTTGTACTGGTGACAACGCCAGGTCTGCCGGTCCGCACAGTGGCGGAACTTGTGCGTTACGCGAAAGCCAATCCAGGCACTCTTAACTACGGCAGCGTCGGCAACGGTTCGTCGAGCCATCTCGTGAGCGAGCTCTTCAAACAGCGTACCGGCGCTGACATGACGCACATTCCCTACCGCGGCGCTGCGCCGGCCCAAGCGGACCTGATGGCGGGCCAGATACAGCTGTTGTTTGACAACCCGACCGCTCTCCTGCAACAGGTGCGGGCCGCGAGGATGCGAGCCATTGCCGTGAGCGAGCCGTCAGCCGCGCTGCAGGACGTTCCGACCTTTGAGAACGCGGGCGTCAAGGACTTCAAGCCCGTGCTTTGGTATGGGCTCATGGCGCCTGCGGCCACACCGAAAGGGATCGTGGCTCGTGTCCGTATAGCACTCGATAAGGCGCTTGAAGACCGCGCGCTGCGCGCCGACATGCTTGCGAAAGGCGTGGCTCCGCTGACCAGCAGTTCTGAGCAGTTCAGTGCACAGATTCGTGCAGATATTGCATTGTGGGGTGCAATCGCACGCTCTGTGAATGCGAAAGCGGACTGAGCCATGCATCTGATTCGCGTGTTTCCTGCGCCTGGCCAACCGCTCGGCGGCAATCCAGCCCCTGTCTGGCTGGATGCCGATGGCATGACGGATACCGAGATGCAGTCGCGCACATTCGCGACCGGCCATGAGTCGGCTTTTGTGCTGCGCCCGTCCAGCCCTCATCATGATCTGCGTCTTCGATATTTCGTCCCCTTGCACGAGATGGAGATGTGCGGCCATGCAACGATCGGAGCGCTCTGGCTTTTGCATTCGCTCGGACGCTGGAGCGGGAAACCCCTTTCGATCGAGACCCTCAGCGGTACCGTTCATGGACGCCATTCGGAAGGTCAAGTTGAAATCAGTCAGCCTCGAGCTGTGATCGAGACGGTCGGCGAAGAGCTGCTAGGTGAGATAGCGAGTTGCTTGCAGATCGCCCCTGAAGCGATCGTCGGTCCGGTGCTTAACGCAGCCACCAGCCGGGTCAAGACGCTAATTCAGCTTCCGAGCTTGCAGGCTTTGCATGCGGTGTCGCCAGACTACACGCGTGTCGGGTCGCTTTGTGAACGTCTTGGCTCCACCGGCCTCTACCCTTTTGCCATGCAGCCAGAGGCTAGCGCGGCTGTCAGCGCGCGCCAGTTTCCAAAGGCTTCGGGTTATCCAGAGGACGCGGCCACCGGCATCGCTGCCACGGCGCTTGCGTGGGGCCTGCGTTACCTAGGCTGCATCGGGCATGCAACTACGTTCGTCACCGTTCGCCAAGGGGAGGCCATGGGTTCACCTTCAGAAATCTCAGTGCGGCTGCCACTATCGGTTGAAAGCCCAGAAGAACGCTGTTGGCTGCGCGGCGGCGCCTATGAGATGCGAGTTGACGAGGCGCCCAGTGATTCTCATTGACCGCGCCCGGCCCAGAGGGCTTTACTCGAGCTTCTGCCGCGCGGGAGACCGGGTGTACTCTAGCGGTGTTGTCGGACGGCTGAACGGCGAAGTCATTCGCGGCATTCTGGTTGGGCCAGCGGACGTGGAGCTCGGCCGCAATGCCGCGCGGGCTGCGACTGGTGCCATTCTCAATGCAGCTGACGAAGAGCTCGGCGGCTTGCATACGATCGCACAAGTGATTTCGCTGACAGGTTACCTACGGTCAGTGGAGAGCTTCGAAGAACACGCCGCCGTCATGGACGCCGCGTCCGAGGAATTGCAAGTTGCGTTCCCAGACACCCCGCTTCCAGTCCGCACTACGGTGGGTGTGGCATCGCTGCCAGGCGGCGGAGCCGTTGAGGTTGCTGTCGTATTTCGGCTAAGGGCTGCCTAACGGAAGCCGCTTACAAACACTCGCCCATCCTTGCGACAGCGGGGAGACTAGCGCCTCGGGGTAGCTCGCGAGGTCCACGAATCTTTCGGCTCCGGGGCCGCGCTCCAAACGCTGTCGCACCATCGGTCGGTTATTGGCTGCGATTTAACCGTTCGATGCAGTACACGGAAGATCACGGGGCAAAAAGAGACCAATGCACGGGGGTTGGTCAACGGCTGCTCTTTCTCTCGGTTCTCCGGCTGATGAAACATGATGGCAACCGTCGCGCGAAGCCAGCTATGACCAGGATCCCGATGCATCCGTTCATGCCAGTATTGCTTGACTGCAAGGCTGGCAAGGCTCACCGGACAGTCGAAGCAGAGCAGGTTCGTGTGCACCCGCATAGAACGTTGGATGGGCGCGAGCTTCGATGCGAATCAGATCGAGAGCCCTCCAAATAGCTGATGCAGCGGCGCAGCCCGGCTGAGTTCCTCTCTCGGCGTCTGCTATCGCTGCAGGTCCGATTCTGAAACCTGTGCGTGGCCTAGCCCACCAACTGACGATAAACGGGCGTTTACGAAGGCCACGATAACGACACCGGCCGCCGGCACCCCGCCCTGCCCGCTATTGCTTGCCAGCCAGTGGCTACGCTAAACTGCGCGCCAGGTGCCAACCTTACTTGCGCGCGAGTAGAAAAAGGCCGCTTTCCATCTCCCTTCATTCAACGCAGATCTCTTCTTCCGACGCTTGTCGTCCTCGGGCATTTAAACGCGCGCACCGCTTTCCCGAGGCGACGTGTCGACAACGAAGGAGTTTCGAATGACGTTGAAAGAACTGGCGTATGTTGCGCAATCTCGTCTCCAGTCTCGCCTAACTGTTGATTGCCACCGAAAATTGACCCGGCGGGGGTGCGGATAAAAACTTGGACTGGTTTTATGCCGCAAGTCCAAGGCTCACCCGGTATTCGATAGGGCTGAGAGAGCCAAGAGAGATCTTGATCCGCTTCTCGTTGTACCAGCGGATGTACGAGTCGACCGCCTCGATGAATTGCTCAATGGTGGCGTTCTTCCAGTCTCGAGGATAGAACAGCTCGTTCTTCAGCCGACCGAAGAAGCCTTCGCAAGCTGCGTTATCAGGTGAGCATGCCTTGCGAGACATCGAGCGGGTGAAGTTCGCGTCGCTCATTCTTGATAGCCAACCAGGCCAGCGGTAGTGGCCGCCCCGATCGGAGTGAACCACAGGCCGGTCAGTAGTTTCGGCCACTGTCTCGATGGCTGCATCCAGCATCGTGTTGACCAACTCAGCGTCCGGACTGGTCCCAATGGTCCAGCTGACGACCATTCCATCGAAGCAGTCGATGATGGGCGAGAGGTACACCTTGCCAGCCGGGATCTGGAACTCCGTGATGTCCGTGAGCCATTTCTCGTTGGGGACCGCGGCCTGGAAGTCGCGGTTGATGAGGTTCTCAGGCGCTGGACTGATCTCGCCAAGGTATGACGCATACCTGCGCTTCCTCGGCTTTGGAACAACCAGGCTTTCCTGCTTCATCAACCGTTGCACGACCTTCTCGGAGATTGCGACGTCCTGCCTGGTGAGCGAAGCTTGCAGCCTGCGGTAGCCATAGCAGCGGTGGTTCGACTCAAAGATGTCGGTGATGGATTGCCGCACCTCCAGGTACTTGTCGCCCACCTCTGCACGGGCCCGATGGTAGAAGTACGAGCTACGCGCAAGGTCCAACTGTGCAAGGAGCTCTGGCAGGCCATAGTGCTCCCTGAGGGCGTCAATCAGCAGTGTCTTCTCCCGGTTGGGCAGGAGCTGCATGTCGACGCCCAGGCCTTTTTTTAACAGTTCGTTCGCCTTGTGCAAGAGGTCCTGCTCAAGGCGCAGTTGCCTGACTTCGCGGCGCAGCGACTCCACCTGGCGCTCGAGCTCGTCGCGCTCCTGCGATGGCGGAGATGGATTGGTGCGTTTCATGGATGCGGGTGCCTCACGTCCCAGAAGTTGGTTCTTCCAGTTGTACAGCGTTGGCCGGCACACGCCGAACTTGTCGGCGACAGCCTGGGCACTTTCCTCGCGCGTGCAAAGCGCCATGACTCCCGCTTGCATCAGCTTCCCGGAATACCTTCGTCGCCCCACACTGCCAACGACAGCCCTTCTGGCCTCAGGAAGGGCCTCGCGAATCCAAGCGGTCAGCGTCCCCCTGCAGGGGTAGCCCAGTGCCCTCATGGTGGCAGCAATGCAGCGGTCGTGGGCGATGTAGTGCTCGATAGCTGCCGCTTTCTGCGCCTGCGAGAACTTGGGTCTCCGGCCCGCATAGCCCGCCGGCAAGTCGAGCTTCTGCTGGTACTCGTTGTACCAGCCCTTCAGAGAATTCTTTGTTGGATAACCCAGCTGACGGATGGTGGGTCTGACGCGTTTGCCGAGCTTGATGTAGAGCTCAACGGCTCGAATCCGATCTTCGTAGGAATACACGAACTACCTCCTGGTAGTCCAAGTTTTTATCCGCACCCCCGTTTCCGTCGACCCGCCTAGTTCGTCAGGCCCATATGCATGATGCCTTCAGGAGGCTGCCAATCCTGCCTTCAAGCACGGCAAGGATCCATCACAAGTTGTCCTCGGTGACAAGAGGGGCGAGCAGCCGAAGCAACGTGCGTCGCCACACAGAGGTCTCCGGCGGAGCGTTGTAGGCTCTTTCTGCCTGGTCTCCGACCTGCTCCACCCACTGAACTTCCCCCGCTGAACTCAGCCGCAGCGTGTACCAACGGGTAGCCTCGATAAACCTCTTGATCTGTTGAACCAACTCTTGGCTGTCGACGATCACGCCAAGTTCACTGTTCAGCTTTGTGGAGCGCAAGTCCAGGTTCATCGAACCAAGGAACATCTCCTGATCGTCGACGATGACGCTCTTCATGTGCAACGCGAGTGCCGAAAGCGCTCGGTCCTCCGCCTGCTCCGATTCGGCGCCGGCGCGATGCCTGCGAACAACCAAGTCAGGACTGACCTCGGTCACGTTCACGCCGGCGCGAAGCAGAGCCTCCAGTCGCCGCCAGTAGGCCATGTAGGCCAGCGGAACATCCGTGGACGCGAGAGAGTTGGTGATCAGAGTGATCTTCAGTCCTCGACCGCTCGCACCGATGAGTGCTTCCATCCCCTCGTCGTCCGGCACGAAGTAAGGGGTCACCATGGTCACCCGCGCACGGGCGCCTTGCATCCACTGCACGACGCGCTGGGTCACGGTGGAATTCTCGCTGGAGAGCGACCCCGAGCGATGGGTCTTGCTCAGCGGGTCGAACAGCACGCGGCCTCTCGCTGGGACCAGATGATTCAGACGGCCGGAAGTCAGCTCCTCAGGGAGGGCAAGCATGGCAGCTCGATCGGTCACCGACTGAAGAGAGTCGCCGGTAGAGTGGCCGATCACGCGCTCGCCGTCGAGAGGGCCGACAGTCGATGACACTGCACTTGCAGCGCGTTTCTCAAAGGCGCTCTGCAAGGCACTCCTACCCAATGCGCTACGCACCACGTCGGAAACATCGTGCGCGACCTCGCTGTTCCAATAGTGGTCGAACGCGTCCGACAGGTCGCGCACCATCGGGCCCGCGACAAAGAGGTCCATGTCGAGAAAATTCGACCCTGCATTGTTCATGGCGTATTCGTCTGCAACGTTTCGCCCGCCGGTCACGGCCGCGACGTTGTCCGCCACGAACAGCTTGTTGTGCATGCGCCGATTGAGTCTGTTGAAGTCAGGTGCAGATGCGGCAAAACGCGACCAGATGCTCCATCGCCCTGCTGGATACGGATTGAACAAACGGACCTGGACGTTCGGGTAGCTGCTCAGAGCCAACAGCAGTTCGTCTTCGCCCACGGTGTTGAAGTCGTCCAGAAGTATCCGCACGCGCACACCCCGCACTGCTGCATCGCGAAGCTCCCTCAGCAGGACCAGCCCGGTGCTGTCGGGCGCCAGAAGAAAATACTGCACGTCAATGCTGCGGGTGGCCATCCTTGCAAGCGCGATGCGTGTTGCAAAAGCTGTCGGACCATACGGCTGGAGGCGAAACCCCGAGCGGCCGTCTGCCGGCAATGCGCGCGAAACCGTTTTGTGCAACTGCGTCTGGGCCCAGTCGGAAATGGCTTCGGTGTCCGGGCCGACGCGCCCAGGCGGCAAGCTCGCGCACGCGGTCAGCAGCACGGCCAACGTCATCGAAAGCATGTGTCGGAGGCAGTTTTTCATCACTGGCATGGCTGATTTCTCAATTCGTCCAAGGACTCTTCCGGACTGCTGACCTGATCCTCGATGGATCGGATGTTCGTGGCGCGTCTACATCATCGACGACCGAGCCGTACGCAGGGATGCCTGCTCGCGCGCGTAGTGCGACGGGGGCTGACCCACATGGCGAGCGAAGGCGATACTGAAAGCACTGGCCGAGCCGTAGCCGACTCGCTCGGCGACCTCGGCAATCCCACCCTCCTTGCGGGAAAGCAGATCCTTCGCGAGCGCCATGCGCCAGGCAATGAGGTACTCCATCGGGGCCATTCCGACCTCGCGGTTGAACCGCTCGAAGAAGGTGGAACGCGAGAGCGCCGCCCTCTCGGCCAGCGCCGCAACGCTCCACGCCTTGGCAGGCTGTTCATGCATGGCCCGGATGGCGCCGGCGAGTCGCTCGTCGGCCAGCCCCCTTGCAAGGCCGGTCGACGCGCTGGTCCCCGTGTTCGATCTCAGGGCCTCGATCAGTAGCACCTCGAGCAACCGCCCCAGCACGACGTCGCGCGCGGGGCGCTGTTCGCGCGACTCGTCCTCCAACAGCTGTACCAGGGTCGACAGGCGCTGAGCGCCGCGCACGTGAATGAACTGCGGCAACAGCGACACCAGCAGCGCAGCATCGTGAGAGCCGAACCGGCAGTGGCCCGCCAGGATGCGCAGATCCGGCGGGCCGTGCTGCATGCCGATCCTGAAGATGCCTGCGCCGAGAGCGACAGGCACCGAATCGGCGTCTTCTTTTGGCGGCGGGAGACTCGACATGCCGACCCCGAACGCCGCGGGAACCAGAACGAAGTCGCCGGCCTCCAGGACGATCGGGGCCTGTCCGTCCAGCGCAAGCCGGCAACTTCCCTCCAGGATCAGGCAGTAGAAGGGCTGCCCCGCGTCGGAGCGCCGAATCCTCCAGCTGCCCGCGCCCGCGATGGATTTGGAAAACCGCGCAGTCGGCTGCAACAGCGCCACCACCTCCGCAAACGGGTCAACCACAGCCGGACTCTCGCTCATGAAACACGGACTCTCCATTGTGGATAGTTTGCTCGCCCCGCCCTATCGTGAGGCTTCCATTGTTCCAGACGACATTCATGAAGACCATTCTCATCACTGGCTGTTCCTCGGGCTTCGGCCTCGAAACGGCCCGACACTTTCTCGCGCAAGACTGGCAGGTGGTTGCGACGATGCGCGAGCCCCGCGACGACTTGCTTCCCGCATCCAGCCGCTTGCGTGTGCTGCAGCTCGATGTCACCGACGTTGAGAGCATTCGAAGGGCCGTCGAAGCCGCCGGCCCGATCGATGTCCTCGTCAACAATGCCGGCTTCGGCGCGCCGGCGCCCTTCGAGCTGACAAACATGGAGACCGTGCGCGCGCTGTTCGAGACCAATGCGTTCGGAACCATCGCAGTCACGCAGGCCGTCTTGCCTCAGATGCGCCGGCGCCGTTCGGGCGTGATCGTGAACGTGAGTTCGAGCGTCACGATGAAGCCACTGCCGCTCGTGAGCATCTACCGCGCCTCGAAGGCGGCAGTCAACGCCCTCACCGAGTCTTTGGCAGCGGAGGTCGAGCCTTTCGGCATCCGGGTGCGGATCGTGCTGCCAGGCTCCTCCGGCGAAACCCGCTTCCGTGAGACAGCCGGCACCCACCTGCGCGGCGCGGACGACGAAGCCTACGGGGACTTCATGCGCCAGACCATGGCCACAATGCGGGCCTCGCCGGGGCCCGGCACCCGCTCTGCGGATGTGGCCGAAGCGGTCTGGCGCGCAGCGATCGACCCGTCGTCTCCGATGGAAATCCCGGCAGGCGCCGACGCGGTTCAGTGGGCTCGCGAGGCCTCCTGAGCCTGGTGCCGCTAAGAGCCCGCCCGGCATGTTCGCTTGCAAGGATCAGGCAACGAACATGTCCCACGGGGTCGTGCCGGCGGCAAGCGGCGGGCGCGCGGTGATCTGCTCGATCGGCTCTCCCGCCTCGAATCGGGCAATGAGCTCCTCCGGGACGAAGCGCACGCCCATGAAGTTGTCGGCGTAGGCACCGCTGGCGAAGAAGGCGTCCAGGTCTTCAGTTCGCCGGAAGACGTCGTATTGCAGCTCCAGGCGGTTGCCGTCCGGATCCTTGTAGTAAAGCGAGATCGTCGGGCCGTGATTGATCGACCAGTAAGGTTCGATCTGATGGGATGCCAAGCGCCTGTACGTCGCAAGCAGCTCCCCTAGTGAGCCGTAGGTGAAAGCAATGTGCTCAAGACCGGGACGGTCATCGGAGCTCCCGGTCAGCTCGGGCCGGGCGATCAGGCCGATGCGGTGATGCTCGTCGTCGTACATCAGGAAGCACACGGTGCAGTTCTCGAAAGCGGGTCGCGCTTCCAGGACCTTCATGTACCACTCGCGTGAACGCGAAAGGTCGGAAGCCCGCAGCACGACGTGCGCCAGCTTGACCGGATAGATGCGGGTCGCCTGATAGTCCGGAAGAACACGTGGGTCGGTCATGACTGTCTCCAATAGGGGGATGTGAACGCCGCGCTGCCGCCGCTCAGAGCGTCGGCTCTGCCGTCACTCTGTTCTCGATCGCACCGATGCGGTCGATCTCGACCCGGACCCGATCACCTGGCTGGAGGTAGCGGGGAGGCTCCATCAATCCGCCCACGCCGGCGGGACTACCGGTCGACAGCACGTCGCCGGGCTCAAGAGTGAAGGCGGTGGAGAGTTCGGCAATCATTGCGCCGATGCGATGTGTCATCTCGGATGTGTTGGCGTCCTGCCGCAGTTCGCCGTTCACCCAGGTTCTCAGGCGAAGCGAATGTGGGTCTGGTATTTCGTCGCGCGTCACGAGCCAAGGGCCGAAGGGGCCGTGCGTATCGAAGGACTTACCCAGCGTATGCGTGGGTGATCGGAGCTGCCAGTCCCGCACGCTCATGTCGTTGCAGACAACATAACCGGCGATGACCGATTCAGCATCCTCGGCTCGAACGTGGCGGCATCGCGTGCCGATGACGACGCCAAGTTCGCCTTCGTAGTCGAACTGATCAGAGATCCAGGGCTTCAGAACGTCGCTGAATGGGCCGGTGATGCATGACACCTGCTTGTTGAACCAGACTTGCCCGGCCCCGCGCACGACGCCGGCTTTTTCTGCTTCGGCAAGATGCGAAGGATAGTTGCCGCCGAGGGCCAGGAATTTCTGCGGATCCGGGACGGGCGCCTGTAACTCGATGCTCTTCAATGAAACACGTCGATCGCCCGTCCTCTCGTTTCGAGCCCAAGCGAGGCCGCCCTCCCCCCGCGTCAGGAGCTCTCGAACTCCGGCCGGTGCGTCATCGCGCTCCGAAAGGACGATGACCGCATCGCCTTCGACCCTGCCGAAGTGCATATCACCTTGGTGATGGAACGAAGCGAGCTTCATGCGATGGCTTTGGCGGCGTCGTCAGCGGCGTTCGCGAAGAGTTCGTCGATCTGCCGGTGGGCGTCGCTCATGGCTGCCTGTCGCTTCTCAGGGCTGATGTTGACGCCCTCCGCGCGGATCACGTCAATGCGCTGGATGCCGAAGAACCTCAGGACAGCAGCCAGGTAAGGTTCTTGAAAATCCATGTCACTGCCCGGACTGAGGCTGTAAATGCCACCGCGCGAGGAGACGATGACCACCTGTTTGTCGCCTGCAAGCCCTTCGGGGCCTTTCTCGGTGTACTTGAAGGTGCGCCCCTTTTGCGCAAGCACATCGAGCCAGGTCTTCAACTGGCTGGGGATGCTGAAGTTGTACATCGGCGTGCCTATGACAACGATATCGGCGGCCAGGAACTCGCTGACGAGCTCCTCGTAGAGGGCCAGTTCCGCCTGGGCCTGCGGCGTCGGAGGGGCTCCAAACCGAAGCGTCTGAACAGCTGGGGAATTGAGGTGCCCGGTGAGTACACTGGTCAAGTCGCGATACTTGACCGTCCCTCCCGGATGCGCCTGACGCCAGGCATCAACGGTCGCAGCGCTCAGTTCTCGCGAGACTGAACGCTCGCGAAGGACGCTGCTGTCAATATGAAGAAGGTTCATCGGAGGCTCCTTAACTCGGCCGGGCTGGACGAGTGATGGGCCGATCATTGAGGCAAGCGCGCCACCGAACAACTCAGCCGGATGGAACGCTTCGTTCCACTGCCGCAACGATCTCCGATGCATGATGTGGCGACGGAGATCGCATGGAAGATCTGAACGATTTGGTGCTGTTCGCGCGGGTGGTCGAGCACAACGGATTCAGCGCCGCCAGCCGTGAGTTGGGTATTCCGAAATCCCGGCTCAGCCGGCGCATTGCGCTGCTCGAAGATCGCATGGGCGCACGGCTGCTGCAGCGATCGTCACGCCGTTTGGCCGTCACAGCCGTAGGCCAGCTGTTCTATGAGCGCTGTCTGGCTGTCATCTCTGCCGGCGAGTCGGCGAGCGAGGTCGTGCAACAGGCGATCGGGCAACCGTCCGGCACGCTGCGCCTGAGCTGCCCCATTACGCTTGCGCAGTTCTGGCTCACGCCACTGCTGCCGACGTTCATGAAGCAGCATCCCATGATCAACATCTCGCTGTTCGCCACCAACCGCCGGATCGACCTGATCGAGGAAGGCATTGACGTTGCGCTGCGGGTTCGACGGCCGCCTTTCGACGATTCGAGCGTCGTCGCGCGCCGACTCGGCCAGACCACGGACGTGCTCGTGGCCAGTCCCGAACTGCTCGCGGCGCAGGCCCAGCCTGCTCTCCCTTCGGATCTCGCGAACTGGGCCACGTTGGCGCTGGCCACATCCGGTGATCGCTTTACGTGGACGCTCCTGCGCGGTAGCGAATCCGCCGAGACGCGCATCAGTCCCCGGTTCGTCTCGGACGACATGTACGCGCTTCGCCGCGCGGCACTGGACGGAGTCGGCATCGCCTTGCTGCCCCAGCTGATCTGCGATGACGAGCTCCAGCAAGGTCGACTGAAGCGCGTCCTTCCCGAATGGGGTTGCACGCCCAGCGAGATTCAGGCGACGTTTCCGACCCGACGAGGCATGCTGCCAGGGGTACGTTTCCTGATCGACTTTCTTGCAGAGCACCCACCGGAAGCCGAACTGCCAGGTTGAACCCTGGTGGGCTGCTGAGCACGCGGGCTCTGCCGCTCAGGAACCAAGTCTCTTTCAGACGGTTTCGCGTGAGTTCCACGGGGGCGGCCTGGAACACGCCGCCCCGCCCCTTCAGGCGTTGTTGTCAATCGTTTGCTCCGGACCCGAAGAGTCGAGCGATGCCGCCGCGCAGATGGGCTTCCATCGCCTGTCGCGCAGCCACTGCATCCTGCTGTGCCAGTGCCAGTTCGATGGCGGCATGCTCCTGGCAAACGCCGGCCCTCCGTGCATCCCGAGGCCGACCGGCGAGGCTGCGCGAGAGACCGATGCTGAAGCGGGTTTGCGGGGCCAGCGCAGTCATCGTCATGCTGAAGAAGCGGTTGCCGCAGGCCTGGGCGACAGCGTCGTGGAAGGCGACGTCCTCCTCGACGGCATCGCTGCCTTCTGCAAGGGCCTGCTCGAAGCGCTCGCGGCAAAGGCTCACCTGGTGCATCTGGTCGGCGTTGCGCATCAGCGCAGCGCGAGCGGCAGCTTCGCCCTCCATGACGCACCGGAATTCCAGAAAGGCGCGGATGTCCGCGATGTTCTCGAGCGTGCCGAGCGAGAGCGGCTTGACTTGCGGCAGGGCATCGGTGACGAAGGTCCCCGACCCCTTGCGCGCCTCGATGCGGCCTTCTTCGCGAAGGCGCGCGAAGGCCTGACGCAACACCGGGCGCGACACGCCGAGGCGCTGCGCCAGCGCTGTCTCGCCGGGTAGGCGCGCCCGCGGCTCGAAGCCCGGAGTGCCCAGCAACTGCATCAGGTCCTCATACGCCTTGTCGCTCAGCAGTCGGCGTGCGCGGTGCGGTGCTGAGGGGAGATCCGGGTCGATGTCCCGTTGTGTGTCAGATGCGGTTCGCGCCTTGGATGTCATGACAGAAATTTACAGGGTAAACAGAGGAAATGGGTCATTCTTCTCTCGGATTGTTATGGAGACAATGGATTTGCCTTGGATTTAGGGCAAAGTAGTCTTGAACATATAAAAAGCTGCAAACATGCCCATTGTCCGTTGCATTCGTACTTTTCGGCTGCCCGACCGCCCGAATCTGATCTGGCTCGAACTCGAAACCAATGACGGGCTCGTCGGACTTGGGGAAACCTTCAGGGGGGCCGCGTCGGTCGAGACCTGCCTCCACGAAGAGCTCGCACACTGGCTGCTCGGGCGCGACGCTCGTCATATCGAAGGCGTCTCGCGCCACCTGCTCACCCCCTACGTCGGGTACAACAGTTCGGGGGTGGAAGTGCGCGCCGCCAGCGCCGTCGACCTCGCCTTGTGGGACCTTGCCGGCCAGCGGCAGGGTGTGCCGATCTATCAGGCGCTGGGCGGAGGCGCGCGCTCCAGCGTGCCGGTCTACAACACCTGTGCGGGCTACGCCTTCAACACGAATGGCAAGCGCCGCGACATCGGCGCCGCGGACCGGTCAGACGGGCCGTACGACGATCAGGTCGCCTTCATGCGGGATGCCGGCGCGCTGGCCAGGAGCCTGCTGTCGGAGGGGTACAAGGCAATGAAGATCTGGCCCTTCGACATCTATGCGCCTGCCAGCAACGGCCACTTGATCACGTTGCAGGACCTGGAGAAGGGGCTCGAGCCGTTCCGCCTGATCCGCGAAGCCGTCGGCAACAGGATCGAGGTGATGTGCGAACTGCACAGCCTGTTCGGCAGCCACTCGGCACTTCGCATCTGTCAGGCGCTGGAGCAATACGACGTGTTCTGGGTCGAGGACCCGCTCTGCAAGATGGATGACGCGGCCGGCCTGTCGGATCTGCGCCGCCGCACCCGTGTCCAGATCTGCGGCAGCGAGACCCTGGGGGGGCTGCGCCCGTTTCGCGACTTGCTGGCGGCGGACGCGCTGGATGTGGTGATGCTCGATCTGGCGTGGTGCGGCGGCTTCACCGAAGGGCGAAAGATCGCCGCGCTGGCCCAGGCCTACAACCGACCGCTGGCACCGCACGATTGCACGGGTCCTGTCACGCTGATGGCCGGCCTTCACATGGCCTTGCATGCGCCGACCGCGATCTACCAGGAGGTCGTGCGTGCGACGCTGGCCACCTGGTATCGCGACATCGTCACCGAATTGCCGGTGATCACCGAGGGCATGGCCCAGCCACCGGTCATGGCCGGGCTGGGCACCCGCCTGCAGGACGGTTTCAAGCAACAGCCTGGGTTGATCGTGCGGGAAAGCCGCTGACCCGCACGCACCGCAGACGTACAGGACTCTTCTTCATGTTGATCAAAATTGTCGGACTCCACGCCCCCCATGCGCCGCGCCTGCGTGCGCTGCTCGGGCCCGAACACGAAGTCCAGTCCCTGGACAGCTTTCCCCCCACCGGCGAGATCCACGCGGACGTGGTCATCAGTAACAGCCTGAACGCGGACGAGGCCGCGCGCCTGCGCTGCCGTCTGGTGCACGTGCCCGGCGCCGGGTCGGAACAGATCGCCTGCCAGTCGCTGGCGGCCGGTATCACCGTATGCAACGTGCACGGCCATGAAGTTCCGATTGCGGAGTTCACCCTGCACGCCATCCTGGAGCATTTCCTGCAACTGTGGCAGTACCCCGCGCGCCTGGACGCGGCTGCCTGGGCGGCGTCCTATTCGAAGCGTGCCCCGCATGACGAGGCCCATGGAAAGTCCGTCGCCATCGTCGGCTTTGGGCACATCGGTCAGGAGATCGCACGGCGTGCGCGTGCCTTCGGCATGCACGTCATTGCCGTGACGCGTAGCGGAAGGCAGGGGCCGGCCGAGTTGGCGCATGAGTACGTCGCGGCCGCCGCGCTCGACGAGGTGTTGCCGCGGGTCCAGGTGCTGGTCCTCTGCTGCCCGCTGGACGACAGCACACGCGGCCTCATCAGCGAACGCCGACTGGGCCTGCTTCCGCCGGGCGCCTTGCTGGTCAACGTGGCGCGTGCCGAGGTGGTCGAAGAGCAGGCGCTGTACGAAGCCTTGAGCCAGCAGCGACTGGGTCGGGCCGTGCTGGACGTCTGGTACCAGTATCCCAAGAAGGGCGCAGCGCCCGTGCCACCGTCGCGCTGGCCACTGCATGAACTGGACAACGTGCGCTGCACGCCCCACATATCGGCCATCACGCCCGCCCTGCTGGAGCGGCGCTACGGCTTCATGGCCCGCAATATCACGCGACTGCAGCAGGGGCAGGCGCTGGAGAACGTGATCTACCCGGCACCTTGAACATGGCCATCAGCGCCGTACCGTTTCGACCCTCGAACAACTGGAGACAACCATGCCCTCGGCAACCCTCGACACTTCATTCATCCCGCTCATCGGGCGGCGCAGCGTGGTCGGCCTCGCGGCGGCGGCCCTGCTGGCCGGCGCATCGCTTGCGGCCCATGCCCAGGACGCGGCGGCCTACCCGCACAAACAGATCCGCATCATCGTGCCCAATCCGCCGGGCGGCACCTCCGACGTGCTGGCGCGTCTGTTGGCAAAGGAGCTGGGCGAGACGTTCAAGCAGACGGTGATCGTCGAGAACAAGGCCGGGGGCAACGGCCAGATCGGCGCCTCTTACGTCGCCAAGTCCGCACCCGACGGGTACACGTTGCTGGTGCTCGACATGTCGGTGCTGACGATCGGTCCCAGCGTCATTCCGCAGCTCAACTACAACCCGGTAAAAGACCTGGCGCCCATTGCCATTCCGGCCTATTCGCCGCATCTGCTGGTTGTTCGCCAGGATCTGCCCGTCAAGAACATCGACGAACTCGCCGCGTACCAGAAAAAGAGCGGCAAGCCGCTCAGCTTCGGCACACCGCTGGCTTCCATCAGCCAACTGGCGGGCATCCTGCTCGCGCAAGACAGAGGTTTCGAGTTCAACGTGATTGGCTACAAGGGGGGTGCGCAGGCGCTGGCCGACCTGGCAGGCGCGCAAATCGACACGGCCATGGCGAGCGTGCTGGCCACCAATCCCCTGGTGCAGGGCGGCAAGATCAAGGCCATCGCCGTGACCAGCGCCAAGCCCTTTGCCGCCGTCCCGGGTGTACCGACCGTCGCCTCGCAGATCCCGAACTTCGTGACCGGCTCCTGGCAGGGTCTGCTGGCCCCCGGTGGCACGCCACCCGCGGTGCTGGAGAAGTTGCAGTCGGAGGTCCAGCGCATCGTGGCGAGGCCCGACGTGGCCAAGCGTCTCCAGGAACTCGGATCCGAACCCTCGGACATGAACCGTCAGCAGATCGCAGCGTGGATGCAGACCGAAACGACGCGCTGGGGCAAGGTGGTGAGGGACAACAACATCAAGGCCGAATAGAACGCGGCGAGATGGTTTGAAGCCGCTGCAGCGGCTCAGCCAGCGCGCACGAAGGCCCTCGCTTCCCGCTCCAGGTAGCCGAGGCAAAGCGAAATCAACTGCCCGCGCAGGATTCGGGTCAACTTCCGCGGAGCCTGTTCTTCCAGCACGCCCTTCGTCGGCCCGACCATGGCGGTCGCAAACATGTAGGAGACGATGTCGAGGTTGCCGAACTGTGCATCCACTGCGGTGGAGAGCATTTGCGCCAACGCTGTGCCCACGCGCTCGCTCGCACGCTGCACCAGCACCGAGCCGCCCAGTTCTGCAGCGACGGCGTAGAGTGCGCGGGCCTCGTCCTCGCGCTCGATCTTTGCCTTCACGAAGGCGTTTACGACCGACTCAACCATGCTCGACAGCGGCTTTGCGTTTGCCTTCCGAGCGGCGTCCTCCACCGCCTCGGCGACACCATCCAGGTGGCGTTCCAAAACGGCATTCAGCAGCGCCAGCTTGTTCGGATAGTACTGATAGAGCGTACCGACAGAGACCCCGGCACGCTCTGCCACCCTGGTCGTCGTCAGTCGGTGCATGCCCTCCTTCAAGAGGACCTGAATGGCCGCTTCGAAGATCGCGGCCACGGTCACGACGGACCGTGACTGGCTGGGGCTCCGACGCGAAGCGAGAGGCAAGACGGACGATGGGGGCATGAGGACTCCTGTTCTTGCGGGGGTATTCGATGATCGGAGTATCGCCATGCACGCCGACCTGTGCAGCCGAAAAACATGAAGGATTCTCCATATTTTTCACCTCGGCGCGCACGTTGAGCGCCGCTGTACGAGGGAATGCTGGGCATCCATCTCCCCGGAGGAAAAGCGAATTCAAAAGATGAAGGATCATTCATATAGTTGCTCCATCAACCACAGGAGCTTCTCATGGCAACGTACTTCATCACTGGCGCGACTTCTGGTCTTGGTCGTCAAGTCGCCCTCCGGCTCGCCCGCTTGGGTGGGCATCGTCTGGTCCTTCCGGCGCGCGACGCCGCAAGAGCCGAAGAACTTCAAACCGAGCTTCTCGCTCTCGGGGCGTCCGAGGTCATGGTTCCGGTACTCGACCTTTCGTCCCTGCAGGGCGTCGCCACATTTGTGAAGGAGTTTCAACGCGACACATCGATCCTGCTTGATGGCGTTCTGCTCAACGCGGGCCGGCAGTCCGCCAGCAAGTTGGTCGAAACGATGGACGGATTCGAGTCCACGTTCGCCGTGAACCACCTGGCGCACCACCTGCTGCTCAAGGGGCTGACAAGCCGCTTGTCGACCAAGGCAACCGTCGGATGGACCGCAAGCGGCACGCACGACCCGGCAGAGAGGTCCGCCAAGATGTCCGGGTTTCGCGGCTCTCGATACACGACGGCTGTGCGGATCGCCAAAGGCGACTATGCAGGCGCTTCTGCCGAGCAGGCATGCAGGGATGCCTATGCCACGTCCAAGCTCTGCAACATCGTCTCGGCTCGCGCGTTCGGAGCAGATGGTTCGACGACGAGAAACTATTTTTCGTTTGATCCGGGGCTGATGCCCGGTACCGGGCTCGCACGAGAACAGGGGCCACTGATGCAATGGGCGTGGAAGAAGGTTCTTCCGCGGTTGTCCAGCCTGCTGCCTGGCACCAGTTCCACCGATCGTTCTTCAGCAGTGCTTGCTGATCTGCTCACAGGGAAGCTGCGCGGATCGCACAACGGCGCCTACTTCAATTACACCGGGAAGCAACTGGAACCCGCAGCCCAGGCGAAGGACCCGCGCATTTCTAAAGACCTGTTCGAGGCCAGCGACGTGATGGTCAAGAAGTTCGCGCATCCGTCGTGAGATGGGTTCTCGCACGTGGTTCGCTGGTCGTCTACTTCGTCCATCCATTGTTCCCTCTCGGGGACAATGGATGCATGCTTGATCTCAATGCCTTTCGCATCTTCGACAAGGTCGCATCGCTCCGTAGTTTTTCTGCTGCCGCACGAGCGCTGGGAATGCCCAAGTCCAGCGTGAGCCGCTCGATCCTGATGCTCGAGCAAGAGCTTGGAACCCGGCTGCTCCAGAGAACCACGCGCGAAGTCGTCGTGACCGAATCGGGAGCAGCATTCAAGGAGCGCTGTGCAGACGTTCTGGCGCGCATCGGGGAGACAGTGGACTATGTCAGCAGCCTAGGCTCGGCGCCGCGCGGACTGCTGAAGGTCAGCTCAGGCATCGGTACCGGGCTGCACATGCTTGCCGACCTGGTGCCCCGGTTCCTCGAACGCTACCCGGAGGTCGAGATCTCGTTGGACCTGAGCAGCCGGACCGTCGACCTTGTCGCAGAGAACATCGATGTTGCCATCCGGATGGGACCGATGCCCAACTCGGAGCTTGTCTCCTCCCGGCTAGGATCCATACCTCGTTGGCTTTGTTGTTCGCCTGAATACGCCGACCGAAGAGGCCTGCCTTCTGCACTTCATGAGTTGCGCGCCCACGATATCGTCGAGATGCCCAGTCCAAATGGCAGGCCTCGCACTTGGTTGCTGGCAAATGCGGCGGGCGAAACCGAGAAGATCGAGGTTCTGCCGCGTGTCAGTGTCAACGATCAGACGTCAATGCACCGCATGGTCGTTCAAGGCGCGGGCTTGGCCTGCTTGGCGGCCTACCTTGCTGCCGAAGATGTACGCGCTGGTCGACTGATTCGAGTCCTTCCTGATTGGCGTCCTGCCTCAGTCGACGTCAGCGTGGTTTTCCCCAGCAACAGGACGCTTTCGCCCGTTGTTCGAGCTTTCGTCGATTTCATAAAGCAGTCGACCGTCACCAATAAGCTTTGGCAAACCGAATTTGAGGACGAAGAGCTCAACACCGTGCGATCGACCGCGTGAACGCTGCGTTCAATCCTCGGAACAATCAACCTCGCATTGCGCGCCATGCGGTGGCTACGATGCTATCGGCCACCGCCGCTTTTGGCGTGGTCTGCAAACCGCAGTGCGCGTCCCCTCGCCATACGGCGGGGGCAAAGAAGCGCCCGACTTCATCTGCCTGAAGGCGTCGTTGCCCAACCATTGAGGATCTCTAATTGAACAAAGCTCTTGCACTCCTTATGACCGGCCTTTTCGCAGCAGGTGCGTACGCGCAAAATCCGCCGAACGCTTCTGCAGAACAGGCGCCGGTGACCAATACGAAGCCTCAGGCACGCGCTGAAGCCAAAGTTGCTGGCAAGCCGGCCGGCCAGGTGAAGGCTGGTGCCGGCGGAGACATCAACAAGGTTCCTGAAGGCGGCGCCATCGGCACTGACCGAGCGGCTCTCTCAGGCGAAAAGCGCGCGGAATCGCGTGACGCCCGTCGCACCAATAAGGATGGTTCGATGAAGCGTAAGTCGAGCCAAGGTGGAACCCCCGAGTGACGCGACGGGTGTTCAGAAAGAGGCGTTCGTTTGAACGCTTTTTCCCCTAGCCATGCCTTTGATACCCCATCTGATTTACCAGAAGATCAGCGGCGCTTGGTGAAGCCAGGCGCCATTTCGCACCTGATCGAGCACAAAGCTGGCGACGTCTGACGTGGCAATGTTCCCACCGTGGAATTCAGGGATATCTGTCAGGGCCCGGACGGATGCCTGTGATGCGTTGTCGTTCAGCAAGGACGGCCGTACGAGCACCCAGCCCAACAGGCTCTCTTGCACCAGGGCTTCCTGGCGGTTCTTGTCTTCGTAGACCTTCCGGAGAAGAACGGGCTCCGTTGGTTCGTCGACCGATGTGTCCGATGCTGAGAGGTGCGCGTCTCAGGTCAATCGCGAGCCCGTAAGCACTTGCCCAGGTGAGCCGCTCTTGAAGGGCTGCCAGCGTGCAATTCCGGTGCCTACGCGCGTGGGGGAAAGAGGCAGATCTCTCAGGCTCCCGGCGCATCCACAACATTCACAGCGAAGCTGCAGTTGATGCAATCAAGGCCCTGAACCACGCCTGCGCCAGATTGCTCTGGGCGCGTCGATGCCATATCAGGTGGAACACGATCGAAGGCAATGCCAAGGGCGGCGGGAAGAGCGCAAGCTTTCCGCCTGCCTCAGACGAAAGCGCAACGCGCCTCATCACGGTGGCCGTCATGCGCGTGCGCGCCACGACAGCGGGCACGGCGAACATCTGCGGTAGCGTCAACGCAAGCTGGCGCTTCTTGCCCTTCTGCGCCAGTGCCTGGTCAACGACGCCGTGCCGGTCTCCCTCCGGCGACACGAGCACATGGGGCAACGCGAGATAGGTCTTCATGGTCATGCCACGCCGAGCGTCGGGATGGTCGCTGGCGAGGATGGTGACGAATTCATCCTGCAGGATCGGCATGCTCGAGATTCTTCCGTCGGCCTGCGTCGGCGACACGCCGATGGCGGCGTCGATCGCACCGGCATCCAACAAATCGACAGCGTGGTCTCTGTCGATGAACGCCCGGACATTCAACGACACGCCCGGCGCCTGCTGAGCAAGGGCCTCCAAGAGCTGCGGCAGCAGTACAAAGGTCGGGTAATCCGACAGTCCAAGATTGAACGTCAGCGACGCGTCGCCCGGCACGAAGGCCGCTTTCTTCACCAGCACGGTCTCGATCTGCGCGAGCGCCTGGGAGAGGGGCCCCGCGAGCTCGCGTGCCCTCGGCGTGGGCAACAGGCCCTCCGGGCTGCGCAGAAACAGCGGATCGCCGAGCAGCTTGCGCAGTCGCGCCAGCGCCGCACTCATGGCCGGCTGACTCACGCCAACGCGCGCTGCAGCCCGCGTCACATTGCGCTCCTCCATCAAAGCGTCGAAGGCCGCCAAGAGGTTGAGATCGACGCCGTGAAAATCCATAGAACGAATAGAGTTTTATACAGTTTATCTGTTGGACAGATGACGGGCAATTTACAGAATCACCCTACCACCAACCAACCTACGAGTTCGACATGCAACTTATCGATCAAGACCTTTCCACCAGACTCTCCATAGAGCGCCGGGCCGTGGAGACGCTGTATCGCGCCTTCAGCGACCAGGACCCCGACCTCGTGGACGCCGTTCTCTCGCCCGAGTGGGACGACATTCCCCTGGCCCCAGGGCAGGTCGCTGGCCCGGCCGGCATCAAGCCCATCATCCGCAGCGTGGCCGAGGCGTTTCCTGACGTGCAGATCGCGATCCACGACATGGTGCAGGAACCGGGAAAGATCGGTGTCCGCGCGGAGATCAGCGGGACCCACCGGGGCGTTTTCTTCGGCATCGCACCCACCGGGAAGAAGGTGAGCTTCCGGCTGCACGAGTTCCACACCGTCAACGATGGCCTCGTGACTACGACGTGGCACATGGAGGACTGGTTCGGCCTGTTCTCGCAGCTGGGCCAATTTCCACCGCAAGCCTGAACGCACAAGGAGGCCCTCATGAAGACAGCACTGATACGAGCCTTCGGTGGCCCTGATGTCGTGACCCTCGCCGACATCGACCTGCGCGAAGTGCAAGCCAACGAGATTGCGGTCCGCGTCGAGGCCGCCGCGGTCAACCCACTCGATCTGAAAATGATCGCCGGCGCCATGCAGCAGGTGTTCCCGAGCCAGCTTCCCTACGTTCCGGGCACCGATTTCAGCGGCGCCATCGAAGCCGTCGGCAACGACGTCGAGGGAATGAGAATCGGCGACCGCGTGGTCGGGCGGACGGCGCCCGGTGTGGGCGGCGCCTTCGGAAAGCGTCTCGTGATCGCTGCCGATCAGATCCTGCCGATCCCCGATGGCATGAACTTCGAGCAGGCCGCGGCGCTGCCGACGGCCTTCGGCACGGCCCGCCAGGCGCTGTTCGATGTCGGCGCGCTGCAAGCCGGCGAGACGGTGCTCGTGCATGCAGGTGCAGGCGGCGTGGGCGGCATGGCCGTCCAACTGGCGCACAGCGTCGGCGCGCGAGTCCTTGCCACGGCCTCGGAGCGCAACCACGAACTCGTGCGCAGCCTGGGCGCAGACGAGGTGATCGACTATCGCACGCAGGACTTTTCCGCCTTGCGCGATGTCGACCTCGTGCTCGACACCCTCGGTGGCGACACGCTGGAGAAGTCGTGGAAGGTGCTGCGCGCGGGCGGCCGCATCGTCACGACGGTGGACTTCTCCATCACCGAACGCGACGGTCACGCCGGGACGTTCGTTTTCTTCGCCGGCGCCGTTCCGTATTTGCCGCAGGCCTTCAGCCTGTTCGAGCGCGGGCAGCTCCAGATCGTCACGGACGCGATCTTCAAGCTCGATGATGTCCGCAGTGCGCTCGAGCGACAGGCGAGCGGACATGCGCGCGGCAAGCTGATCGTGCGCGTGGGCCAGTGAACAAGAGGTCAGCGATGACGACTGAACAACTGATTGTTCTTGTGACCGGCGCTGGCTCCGGCATCGGCAAGGCGGTCGCCTTGTCCTTGGCCCGAGCTGGACATCGCGTCTTTGCGAGCATGCGCGGCACCAGCGAGAAAAACAGCGCCCGCGCGAACGAAATGACGCAGCTCGCGCATCACGAACGCCTTGCGCTGGAGGTGATCGAACTGGACGTCCTGTCGGAAGTCAGCTGCAGAGCAGCGGTCGACCTGATCGTCGCCAGACATGGACAACTGGATGTCGTCGTCAACAACGCTGGCATGCTCATGCAAGGTCTGACGGAGGCCTTCTCCGTCGAGCAGGTCGCGCGCATCATCGATACCAATGCGTTGTCGTGGCTTCGCGTCAACCGTGCGGCCTTGCCCGTGATGCGGCGTCAAGGTCATGGCGTGCTGATGTACGTCGGCAGCACGACCTCGCGGCTGCACGAACCCTTCCTGGGCCCGTACGTCGCCAGCAAGGCGGCCGGCGACGCATTGGCCGAGATCATGGGCATGGAGGTTCGTCCTGCCGGCATCGAAACCGTGATCCTGGTTCCAGGCGCCTTCACCGAAGGCACCGAGCACTTTGCGCACGCGCAGTCGCCAGCGTACCCAGCGATCGAGCAGCAGTACGGCGACCTTCCGGCGCGCATGAGTGGCCTTGCGGGCCGGCTCCAGGCCATCGATGCAGCCAACGGCGGGGCGCTCGACGTCTCGGCCGTCGGCGACGCAGCGTGCCGGGTGCTGGCGATGCCCCGCGGGCATCGTCCGTCGGGCGTCACCATCGACGGCCAGCACAAGGGTACCGAGGCGATCGATGCGCTCCATCACGAGAAACAGGCGAACTTCTTGCGCCAAATGACGCTGGATGACCTGCTACCGGCGCCGCCCCTTGGTGCCATCAACGAGGAAACGACACCATGAGCACGACCCATTCCAAGGCTGCCCTCGTCACCGGAGCGTCACGCGGCATCGGCAGAGCCATCGCACGGCGACTCGCGGCCGACGGCTTCTCCGTTGCTGTCGGCTACGCCGGAGAACGCGCGCAGGCTGAAGCGACGGTCGCGACGATCGAGGTCGCCGGTGGCCGCGCGATCGCTGTGAAGGGCGATGTGTCGAGGTCGGAGGGGGTAGACGGCCTGTTCGGGGCGGCACGACAGGCCTTTGGCCGGCTCGACGCGGTCGTGAGCAACGCAGGCGTCATGGACATCGCGCCCATCAAGATGGAAAGCGTCGCAGCGTTCGACAAGATGATGTCGATCAATGTGCGAGGAACCTTTCTCGTGCTCGCCAAGGCCGCGGAAGTACTCGGCGAGGGCGGACGCATCGTCGCCTTGTCGAGCAGCGTCATTGCGAAGTCGTCGCCAGGGTACGGGCCCTACATCGCCTCGAAGTCCGCCGTCGAGGGGCTCGTGCGCGTTCTGGCGAACGAAGTTCGGGGTCGCAACATCGCGGTCAACGCGGTTGCACCCGGGCCGACGGCCACCGAGTTGTTCCTCAAGGGCAAGACGGATCAGCAGATCGAAACGCTGGCGAAGATATCGCCGATGGAGCGACTCGGGGAAGCTGCGGACATCGCCAGCCTCGTTGCCTTTCTCGTCGGTCCGGACGGCGGCTGGATCAACGGGCAGGTCGTGCGCAGCAACGGGGGTTTTGCCTGATCGGCGCCCGCTTTCACGATGCGGCTGGAGGCGTCAAATCAAAGTTCTGCCGAAACAGGCCGCCTGGATCCCATTTGCTCTTGAGCTGCCGAAGCCGTTGGAGCGTGGGCTGCGGAAACGCCCGAGACAGATCGTCCGCAGAGGGGGCCGTTTGAAAACTCGGGTACAGCCCATCGAGCAGCGGCCGCAGCGGCACCCAAGCTTCGTCCAGCTTGCTGATCTGGCCACCTGAAATGGCGGCCAAGTGGAAGTTCTGGTGACGGTGCGCGTATGCCGTTGCCTCGGCGGCGAGGTCATTCACCGCACCACCCACGCTGCGTACCTGAAGCATGTCCGCAGCGCCGGACTGCAGTAGTCCCTCCAATGCCTGGGCGAGGCAATGGTCCATGTGACGGGCGAGCCCGCTGCGGCTGCTCGCTTCTTGCTGGCCGGCATGAGGCTGGCCTGAGCGGGGCATCACCTCCGCGTAGGAAACCCGCTGTGAACGGTGGCCGAGCAACCGCCCCAACGTCAGGAACCCGTCCAAGGGTGCCGCGTGAGGGCCGCAGTCGACGAACGTTGCTTGAACAATGACCCGCCCGCCCGGTTGCCGAAGCAGGTAGAGAAAAGGGGTCAACTCGCGTGGAGCCGTCTCGACCAGTTCCCCCCAGCGCACGAGGAAGGCGCTGACATCACCTACTTCGTAAACTAGCACCGTGTGCGCCACGCTAGGGACGACAGCCGCCGTAACTTCCACCGCGGTGACGATCCCGAAATTGGCCCCGGCGCCGCGGACCGCCCAGAAAAGGTCTGGCTCGCTGGTTGCGCTGGCGCGACGCAACTTCCCATCGGCAGTGACGATGCTGGCGGCGACGACACGATCGATCGTGAGCCCGTACTGGCGCGCCATCAGCCCGATGCCTCCAGCGGTGACCAGCCCTCCAACGCCCACGTCGCCGGAATCGCCGGAACTGATGGCCAGGTTGTGGGGCGCAAGTGCCGCGGCCACCTCCCCCCAGTGCGCTCCGGCGCCAAGACGGACGAGCCCGAGCGCGGGGTCGATCACCTCGACAGCCTGCAGGCGCGCCAGTGAGATCACCGTCCCGCCTTCGTTGGTGGACACGCTGCTGATCCCGTGGCCACCACTTCGAATCGAGATCGCGCCAGGCTGCATCGCTGCCTGCTCAAGCGCAGCAGATACCTCCTCATCCTTTTCCGGCAGCAGGATGGTTGCGGGGGCTCCCCTCGCCGTGTACGTGTGCCGATGGCGAGCGTAGCGCGCGTCCTCGGGCAGGATGACTTCCATCAGCGCCGTCCTGCGGGCGGCTCCGCCTGAGGACCGAACTTTGCGTCCACGAAATATTGGAGTGCGGTGCCTGAGAGCGGGTGTGTCGCGGCGATGAGCGAGGCCACATGGGCACCGATCTGCACGTTGGAGATCCAACGCTCGTCGTCAATGCCGGCGAGTTGTCGGGCGCGTGTCCGGACGACGCCGAGAATCAGCTCATAGATGCGCGGACCGCGCGGGCCGACCTCTGCTGCCAAGCTGACGGTGAGGGATTTCATGGCCGCGTTCGTCATTCCGATCAGGGCGGAACCCGGGAAGGGAATGTCAGCGCTGTACCCGTTCAAATTCACAAGGGCCCCCGATGCCGAAATCGTCGGCAGCAGCGTACGCATGGCGCGGAACACACTGGTCTGACGAGTCGCCAGCGCATGTTCCCAGTCCTGCTCGGAGAGCTCGAGAATGCCACGCCGGCCCGGGGGTGCCCCACTCGCCAATCGCCACCACCGCGGCGTCCAGAGGTCCATGGGTCTGCAGGATTCGTTGCGTGCCGGCTCCAGCGTCGACCCGGGCTAGGTCCATCGCCTGAATCACCAACTGCTCGCTGTCCGCACCAACGCGCTCGGCCAAGTCTTCCAGGGACGACAAGTTGCGTCCCACGGCGACCACACGAGCACCGGACTGCAGAAGAGCCCGTGTGATTCCTTCGCCCACCCCGCCTGCCGCTCCGGCGACCAAAACGGTCTTTCCGAACAAGGCAGGAGCGGGTGATGTGTCTTGAAAATTGGAAGTCAATGACGAACCCTCGATCACTATCAACTGAATGCAGCAAAAAGTGTAGGTTGCCGTACGCCTTGTCGAGCATGGAGTGAGTGGAACGATGGGTTCCACGGGTAGAACAGTCCCGCGCGGTCCGTACCTTGGACACAACGCTCCAGCCGTCGCAATGCGCGTAGATGCGGCCAGGCTCGCGGGAAAAGTCTATGAAGGCGCGTTGTTCCAGGCCCTCCGCGGCCGCTGCAACAGGGACAGACCCTGTCGTGCTACGTCGGGTTGCTGTGCACCGTAACGACTACTGAAGGCGTCGAAATTCTTCATCAAAGCAGTCCAGCGAGGGCATCCGCAGCGTGGCCCGGCTGTCCAAGGCGTGCAGCGAGGCATGCAGATCCTCCAACAGGCTGCCGCGTTCCGCATCCGTGATGTAGGGCACGTGATAGGCCACGAAGGGCTCGAGCACTTCGTAGCCGACGTAGGCCAGGCTGCCCTGCAGCACGTGGCGCAGCATGGAAGTGATGTCGCCATGAATTCCATCTGGACCGAACATGTGCCGGCGCCCTCCCAGTGAGGTGACGACCAGCGCTCGCTTGCCCACCATGCCACCGCGGTCGTACACCCGCCGCCCGCCGTAGAACAGGCCAGAGAGGAAGACCCGGTCGATCCAGCCCTTGAGGATGGCGGGCATCGAGAACCAGAACACCGGAAACACGAGCACCAACAGGTCTGCGTTGCGCAGGCGCTCCACCTCAGCAGCGATGTCGGGAGCCAACGCCTGGTGCTGCAGCGCGTGACGCTGTTCCAGCGAGTAGACCAGGTAGCCTGGATCGCGGCGCTCGGCGAAATCTTGGGCTTGGGCCACTGGGTTGAACTGCTCGGCATACAGGTCGCTGCAGGTGACGGCCCACCCCTGTGCGACGAGGCCGTCCGTGACTGTGTCGCGCATGGCGGCGACAAAGGAGCGTGGCTCGAAATGCGCGTACACGATGTGGGCGCGACCTCGGGTATCGCCGGGCGTCATGCAGCAACTCCAGCGGCGCATGACACGGACTTGCGCGCTTGCAGTGCCTGGTTGATGGCGTCGACCTCGTCGTCGATGCGCCTGTGCACCGCATCAGCCTCTGCGAGCATGGTCTTGATCCGTTGGAAAGCCACGGAGTCCTTGGCACCCAATGCGGCCGCGCGATCCAACACCCGAGCTTGCAGCACGTCGAGCGAAACAAGTTCGGTCACCAGACCCCAGCGCTCAGCGTCTTCGCTGCTGAACGCTTCACCGCCGAGCAGCAGACGCCGGGCGCGAAGCGCCCCCACATGGCGAGCCAGCAAGAGCGTGCTGGCCGCCTCGGGCGCGATGCCCAGATTCACGAAGGGCAGTGCCAGTTGGGTGTCCGGCGCGGCGATCACCCAGTCCGCATGCATCAGCATAGTGACGCCGATGCCCGCGCCAGCGCCATGGACGCCGATCACCAAAGGCTTGCGTATCTCGGCGAGAGCGTGGAGGAACCGAGGTACGGGGTCGCCTTCATGCTGGGGCCATTGCGCGAGTGCCTTCAGATCGTGCCCCGCGCAGAAGACCGGCCCTTCTCCGGTGATCGCGATGGCGCGAACTGCGGTGTGCGCATCCGCGATGGCCAAACTCTCGGCCAGCGCGGCGAACATAGGCAAGGTGAGCGCATTGCGCTTGCTCGGGCGGCGCAGGACGATATGCCACACGGCGCCCGAGACCAAGGTCCCCTCGATGGCCTCGGTGGCGCATTCGCCCTGGAGAACCGGCTCGTGCACCGCCATCACGCTTTCTCCTGCCCCAGGAGGGCAAGCCTGCCTACCAGCTTGGAGATGGGCTTCTTGCCGCCCACGAGTGCGATGCCCACATAGCGCAGCGCGGCGCGTTCCACCTGCGCCACCGCGGCGAGAAACTCCGTGTAGTTCTTGGTCTGTTGCCCCTCGACGGGAAAGCGGAGCACATCAAAACCTGCTGCATCGCCCGCGCTGGCAAGCGCGCCTAGCTCGTCCTGAGTCGCGGCCAAGACCGAGATGCCGATGGGGATCAGCCCCGGCATGGCCTGCCCTTTCACGTCGAGAAGGGATGCACCCACCAGCCCGGGGTGACGCTGGCCGATGGTGAGTGCGAGCACGGCAGCGGCATTGGCGGCGCGGCCCGGCGGCAGGGCACTGTCGACCACGATCACGCAGCGTTCCGGCACGGGCGCAACGGTCGCAGGCATGGTGTGGGTGATTGTTGAAGTCGTCATCAAGCTTCAGGTCCAAAGATGGTTGAGATACTTTCCGTAGCCAGAGCCGGTGCTCGTGTCCGAGAGGTGCATGGCTTTGCCGGCGATTTGCAGCACGACTTGTTGGATGCGCTCGCGCGCCGGCCCGATAGATAGTCCTGTCCTCATATGTCCGATGCCAATCACCTCGCCTCTGTGACCATCGTTTATCTCCGTGGCGGAGACCGCCGAAGCGACCCTGGTTCTCTTCGCGCGGATGCGCTATCGCACCTTGTCGTCGAACCGCTTCAAGACGGTCGTCATATCGGCGTGCAGGTCCTTGAGGGCCTGTTCGGCAGCGGTCCGTGGCGCGAAGGCCGACCACAACATCTCACTCAGCTGTTCGCTGGTGAGGGCAATGTCCGGCTTCGAGCCAGACTCGACATAGCCCCAGAGCACGTGCTCCATGGAGCCGTACACCATGTCTCGCATCAACCGCAATGGCAGGTCGTCGCGCGCCGTGCCGGCAGCGCGGGCAGCCTTGAGGATCGACATCAAGGGTGCGGTATAGCTGCGCTTGAGCTCTGCGATGACGTCGGTGAACGACTTGTCCGCGGTACGGCCTTCGCTGAGCACAAGGGCACAGATGCCGGCGCCTTCGCCCATCAGGTTGTCCAGATGCTTGCGCACGATGAACTGAAGTTGCTCGCGCAAGCTGCGGGAGGCGGGAAGCTGCGTTTCGAGTTCTGCCGTGATCTGTGCGTACCACTGACGGATCACCTCTACGCACAGTTCTCGCTTGCTGCCGAAGTAGGTGAACACGGTAGCTTCGGAAACGCCCGCTTGCTGCGCGATCTCCTGTGTCGTCGCAGATTCGAACCCGCGTGCTGCAAACACTTCCCTCGCCACCGCCAACAGCCCCGCAATACGTTGCAGCGTGCGTGGGGTGGTGGCTTGACGACGTGAAACTGCTTGCATGAGCGATTATTTGAGTGTTGCTCAAGTTTATCTCGGACTAGAAGTATTTGGCAAGCATTATGGAGATAGCTTTCAGGGACAACATGCCGTCACCTTATTTGAGGTTTACTCAATTTAGAGAAAGTCGCCCCTTGATCTCTGGACGCCTGAAGCCCGCCAACGGTCAGAGGCGGCAAGCGATCCCGTCGGCTGTAAAGCACCGAACGGCGGCTCAATCGATGAAGGCTGCCAGTTCGTCTGGAGATCCTGTAGGGAATGATTCCTTCAAGAAGTCCAGGAACGTTGACACGCGAGCACTCAGCAGCCGGCGCGACGGGTACAAGGCCCACAGCGCGATCTCCGGGCCTTCGACATCGCCCCAGCACATCAGCTTCCCAGCGGCCAGATCTTTGGTCACCAGAGAGATCGGTACGCGGGCGACACCGACGCCTGCACGGACGGCGTCCCGCACCATGAACAACGAGGCAAGGCACAGCGCAGGTTTCACGCTGATGCGCTTCTTGCCCGACTTGCCTGTGTACTCCCATGAAGATGCCGCTGCGCCGAAGCCCCTGCCCCGCATGACCGCTGGAACCGCTGCCTTGCCCACAGGTGGCTTGAGCTGCGGACTGGCAACAACGACGAGACGGTCTCTCATGAAGATCCGCCCGACCAGCCTGGCATCCGGATCGGGATTGACCCGAATCACGAGGTCGTAGCCCTCCTCCACCATGTCCACGGCCCGATCCTCGGTCGTGACCTCGAGCTGGATCTCGGGATACCGCAGCGCGAACTCGGCTGCCAGCTTTCCCATGGCGGCCTGCGAGAACAGCAGCGGCGCGCTCACTCGCAAGTGGCCTCGCGCCGTCTCACCGCCCGATGAGATTGCCGCAGCCGTTTCGTCGATCTCAAGCAGCAGCGCCGAGGTCCTCTCGTAGAGCGCGCGTCCCTCTTCGGTGAGTTTCAACGCCCTCGCGCCCCGCTCGAACAAGCGCAAGTTGAGGCCGCTTTCCAGATCGGCGACGCGCCGGGACAGCGTGGCCTTGGGTCGGCCCGATTCGCGCGCTGCACTACCCACGCCACCGTGACGAGCGACCAGGTTGAAGTCAGCCAGTGCAAGCAAATCCATTTGTTCCACCTGTGGGACGAAGTGTCCAAATATAACGGCTATCTGAATTATCTTGGAACAAAGAAGATCAGGGCTCGTTTCAACCAACCGGAGTTCTTCATGACCATCCTCATCACCGGCGCCTCTGGTGCCATCGGCCGCCAAGTCGTTCAGCAACTCGTCAAGCGCGGCGCCGCCGTGCGGGCACTTGTACGCGACCCGGCCAAGACCAGCTTCCCCGCTGGCGTCGAAGTCGTTCAAAGCGACTTGCTCGACGTCCAGTCACTGCGCGCAGCACTGGCGGGCGTATCCACCTTGTTCCTCCTCAACGGCGTGGTCCCAGACGAATTCACGCAAGCCCTGGTCACCCTCAACCTGGCACGCGATGCCGGCATCGACCGAGTCGTCTACCTGTCGGTGATCCATGCCGACAAGTACCTGAACGTTCCCCACTTCGCAGGCAAGTTCGGCGTGGAGCGGATGCTCGAACAGATGGGCTTCGGCGCCACCATCCTGCGGCCGGCGTACTTCATGCAGAACGACCTCACCGTCAAGGACGTCGTCACCGGCTACGGCGCGTATCCGATGCCCATCGGCAACAAGGGTCTGGCCATGGTCGACACGCGCGACATCGCAGAAGTCGCCGCCCTCGAACTGCTGCGCCGCGAACAAGCTCCCGAGGCGCTGCCGCTGAGCCGGATCAACCTGGTCGGCCCCGACGCGCTGACCGGGACCGACGTCGCCGGTATCTGGTCGGACGTGCTGGGTCGTCCAATCAACTACGGCGGCGACGACACCACGGGGTTCGAGAAGAACCTGCTGAACTTCATGCCAAGCTGGATGGCGTACGACATGCGCCTCATGAGCGAACGCTTCCTGACCGAGGGCATGAACCCGAACGCGGGTGACGTCGACCGCCTGACGACGCTGCTCGGCCGGCCGCTGCGCTCGTACCGCGCGTTCGCTGCCGAGATCTCGGCTTCGGCCTGACCCGTCCACCCACACACAAGGAGTCTCTTCATGATCTATTCGACCGCCACCGTTCCCGTCAACCCCGCGGGCGAGCTTCCGCTGACCCGCGCCCAGGTGTGGGCCGGCCTGGTGCTCAAGGCCCGCGATGCCCGCCAGTTCCTCCCACCAGGCCTGTGCACACGCTGCGACGTCACGGAAGAAACCGTCACGCATTTCGTGCGCGAAGCGACGATCGCCGGCGCCGATCTGCGCGAGATCATCACGCTCGAACCGCAAAGCAAGGTGACCTTCTTCCAGGCCATCGGTCCGCGCGAAGGCGCGATCGTGAACGAACTGTTCGAGGACGAGGCCGGGGAACTGCAGCTTCGCTTCTATTGCTTCATCGGCCTGCGCGACAAGGCGCCGAACGGCCCCGAAGAGCAGGCCGAGCAGGCGCAGTTCGACAGCGTCGACAAGGGCTACAGGGCCGCGCTGCTCTCGACGCTCAAGCGGACGCGCGAACTGCTCGCAGAGGGCACCCTCGACCGGCCTTGATCGCATTCACGAAGCACGCCAAGACCTTGGCGCAGACCGAAACTTGTCTTCAAAAGGAACACCGAAATGAAAACCACCCAGAACACCATCCTCATCACCGGCGGCGGCACGGGCATCGGCGAGGCGCTCGCGCATCGCTTCCATGACCTCGGCAACACCGTGATCATCGCGGGCCGGCGCATGGAAACGCTGAAGAAGGCGGTCGGAGACCGGCCGCGCATGCACGCGCTCACGCTCGACATGGACGATGCCGCCAACGTCGCGGCGTTTGCCGAGAAGCTAGTCGCGGACTTCCCAGAAGTCAACGTGCTGGTCAACAGCGCCGGCATCATGCGCATGGAGTCGGGCCTGGACAAGTACCGGGACCTGAGCGATGCGGAAGCCAGCGTCACCAGCAACCTGCTCGGGCCGATCCGCCTCACGAACGCATTGATCGAGCATCTGACCCGTCAGCCCGATGCGGCCATCGTCAACGTGAGTTCGGGCCTTGCCTTCGTGCCCCTGGTCATTGCGCCGACCTACTCGGCGATCAAGGCTGCGATCCACAGCTACACCGTTTCGCTGCGTGCGGTGCTCAAGAACAAGGTCGAAGTGATCGAGTTGGTGCCACCCGCGGTGCAGACCGACCTGACCCCTGGTCAGAAGAACAACGAGCGCTTCATGCCACTCGACAAGTTCGCCGATCAGGTCATGGCGATCTTCCAGCAGACGCCCACTCCGAGCGAGATCCTCGTGGAAGGGGTCGACTTCATGCGCAATGCGGAGAAGGAAGGTCGATTCGACGATGCCGTGGCGGCGATTAATCCGTTTCTTCCACAGCGCTGACGCGCTCCTGATGGAGCTTGTTGCCCGGATCGAGGAGGCGTTCACCCCGCGCGCCCGAATGCGAGTCCTATGTCCGGGCAACACCCTGCCAAAACGATGATTGAGAAGCCGAGATGAAAGAGCACGTCCTGAGCAAAGAGCTCCCAGTTGCTTTCGTCAATTTGTCGCAGTTCGGCTTCGTACATGCTGAGCTCTCATGCTGAGCTCTCATGCCGATGCATAGCGTGATGTATCCCGCAACCCCTGCGGAATAAATTGGCTCACGCGAGATATTCTGGACCCTGATTCTTCCTGGAAGTGGCTTGCTGCTTGGGCTTGCGGTCAGTGTACTGTTCAAAAGTCCGCTGAGCGCGCAATGCCTGCAATGCGATCATCCCGACTTCTTTTACTAGGCGCCCCCAATGGTTTCGGTATGTCGGTGCAAGTGCTTGCCGAGCGTATTGCATCTGCGAAAGCCTGCACGAGCAGGGGGGAACCTTCAGCCGCGCGCCGCGTGTACAAAGCCAGCGACGGAAGCAGGACCGGCGGTGTGAGGGGCAGACGAACGATGCCACCGCGCGAAAGTTCGTCCCGTGCCTGTTCGAAACGCACCGCCCCGAGCATGGTTCCATCCAAGCGCAAAACGCTGCCGAGGGTGACAGAGGAAAGCACTTCAATGGCGGGCTCTGGAGGCTTAAGGCCCGCGTTTAGAAACGCGGTCATCAATGCCTGTCGAACCAGCGTGTCCTTTGGGGGGGCGACCCATGGCTGAACGTGAACATCGCTCCAGGTCAATCGCCGCTTGCGCGAAAGAGAGTGCCCTTGCGCGCACAGCACGCACAGTTCGTCATCCACCAGCAACTCGGGCTTCAGCAGCGACAGTTGGGCGCTCGTGAGCAGCTCGGGTGTGACCGCGCCGAACACGCAGTCGAGCTCGCCGTTCAAAAGTCGCTGGATCAGTTCGCGGACCCTGCCTTCCTGCACTTGTACCTTCGCGAGTGGCAATCGCCTGCGCAGTTCGATGATCGCCTGAGGCACGGTGGCAGTCACGGACAGGGTGCCCAGCCGCAGCAAACCCTCTGCACCGTCTCGCATTGCATCCACTTCGTCCTTGCTGCGCGAAAGCTCGCCCAGGATGACCCGGGCCCGGTAGATCGCTGCGTTTCCGGCCGCGTTGGCTACCAGTCCATGCGCTGTGCGCTCGAACAGGCGGGCGTCGAAGCCTGCTTCGATCTCGCCAAGCATCTTGCTCAGCGCCGGCTGGCTCAGGTTTAGCTGGGTCGCGGCGGCGCGCATCGAGCCTGCATCGGCCAGGGCCACCAGCAGTTCCAGATGCCGCATGCGCAGACGCCGCACCAGGTAGTCGGATGGGAAAGACATGGAGTCTCCGCGAACGGCTGCAAGTGGATGGTGATCACCCAATGTGATCACGCAATCAGGATTATGGATTTTTCAGGAATGTCTACCGCGACTATCGTTGCGGCCATGTCATATTCCCGAGAAAACGTTTCCACGGCACCCGCAGCGCCCCTGGCCGGGGTGTCCGTCATTGATTTGGGCCAATACATCGCAGGCCCCGGCGCCGCGATGGTGCTGGCGGATTTGGGGGCCACAGTGATCAAGGTCGAGCCGATGACGGGCGATCAGGCACGCCATGTGGGGCGATATGGCGAGGCCATGGTGCGGGCTTACAACCGGGGGAAGCGTTCCATCGCCTTGGACCTCAAGAGCGAGTCGGGCCGGGAAGTTGCTTGGCGGCTCATTGCCCGATGCGACGTGGTCGTGCAAAACCTGCGCCCGGGCGCAGTCGAGAAGCTGGGCCTGGGCCCTTCGCAGGTGCGCGCTCGCCATCCTCGGGTCATCTACCTGTCGATCTCAGGTTTTGGCAGCGGGGGGCCGTCGAGCGAACGCCCCGGCTACGACATCGCAGCGCAGGCGGAAAGCGGCCTCATGTCCGTCACAGGTGAGGCCGATCGCCCGCCGCAGAAGGTGGGTGTGCCGATCATCGATGCTGCTGCGGCGGACCTGGGGGCCCAGGCCGTCCTGGCGACCCTCTACGGACGCGAGCGCAGCGGCGTGGGCGAGACGCTGGAGGTGTCGCTGCTGGAGACAGCCCTCCACCTTCAGGCGGCCACTTGGTGCGATTACCTGGGTGGAGGGCCAGAGCCTACCCGCATCGGGCATGGGCAGCCACATAACGCGCCCGCGGCCGAAGTCGTGGCCACGCGCGATGGCCACATCGTGTTGTCAGCCTACGCCGAAGACCACTGGAAGCGCTTTTGCCGCGCCGTGGGCCGGGAAGAACTGGTGCACGACCCACGCTTCTCCAGCAACGACCAGCGGGTTGCCCACCGCACTGAACTTCGCCGGGTGCTGGATGAATGCCTCTCGGCCTACACCAGCGACGCGGCCGTCGAGATGCTCAGCCGGCACCAGATTGTTGCCGGGGCGGTGCGCCCTTACAGCGATGTGCTGACCAACGCGGACGTGATCGCCAGCGGGATCATGGTGGACGCCGCGTCGGCTGACGGCGAGCGGTACCGGGCGCTGGGCTTGCCGTACCGCATGGGCCATGGCTACCGGCCCGCGCCCGCGGCGGCGCCAGAGTGCGGCGCGAACAGCGACGAACTGCTCGCCGAGTTCGGCTACTCGGCGCAAGATATTGCCGCGCTGCGCGCAGCCGGGGCGGTGGCATGAACATGACCGCGACTTGCTCCCATACCGCGACGCTTTCGCTCGACACCGCGCGTGCCGCGGTGCTGCAAACCTTGCCGCTGTTCGAGATGATGCGCATGCGCGCTGCAACCACGGCGCGGCGCCATCCCGTTCTGGGTTTCGCGAGCGACGACCGTGCGTCGCACGTGCGCTGGGTCAACCATTTCACCCACACTCACCGCCGCATCGGGCCAGAGGACCGCGAAGTGGTCAGTCCCAACAACGACACGGTCTTCAGCAACGCGTGGCTGGATCTGTCCCGAGGGCCCGTGCTCATCGACACACCCGACATGGGAGAACGTTACTGGACGCTGGGCCTGCTCGACGCATGGACCAACCCGTTCGCCTACGTGGGACGCCGCACCACGGGAAACCGGCGCCAGCGCACACTGGTGCATGGGCCTGCCTGGCAGGGAACGGTGCCCGACGGCGTGGACAACGTGATTGCCGCGCCGGGCGAGGAAGCCTGGGTCATCGGCCGTCTCCTTGTGGACGACGACCCGGACGACATGGAACAGGCGGCCGCCCTGCAGCGCGGTATCTCCCTGCACCGCCTGGACGACGGCGTGGCCGCGTTTCGGGTGGACACGGGGCTGGATGGCGGCGCGGCGCATGCACCGGATGCCGCGCTCTACCGCGCCACGATCGACGCAGCCCTGGCCCGCAACCCGGTGCCGGCGGGGGAGCGCCTGTGTTGGCCGGTAGAGGACGGAGCCCTTGCGAGCGCATTGCCGCAGGTGTTCGAGGAGCTTCGCCAGAAGGCCCAGCCCCACGCGCTGGGGGGTGGCTGGGCACTGCCCGTGGCGGTGCGCACGCACTGGGGCGCGGATGTGGCGATGCGCGCGCGCGTCGCGCGCAACTTCATCGGTGCACTGGGCATTGAGGAGGCCATGTACCCCACCGCAGAGGTGGACGCCGACGGCGCGCTGCTCAACGGGTCGCACGCCTACGAGCTGCGCTTTGAGCCAAGCGCTTTGCCAGAGGTGGACGCCTTCTGGTCGCTCACGCTGTACCGGCGAAGCGATTGCCTGCTAGTTGCCAACCCGGCGCATCGCTACTCGGTGGGTGACCGCCTGCCGGGTCTGCTGAGGGGGGCGGACGGAAGCCTTTCCATCCGAATTCAGGCTGAGGACCCGGGCCGGGCGCACAACTGGCTGCCCGCCCCACGCGCAGAGGAGTTCTTCCTGGTCCTTCGGCTCTATCAGCCCAGGCGTCGGCATCTCGAGTTCCGGTTCCCGTATCCCCCCCTGCGCCGCCTGTAGCACGGCTGACCCTCGACACAAACACAACAGCAACCATCTTGTATGACCAACTCAAGCTGCCACCGCAAAGTCGTCGCGCCAAGGTTGCCTGGTTCTGGCAATGGCGTTGAGGATGATGAGCAGCTTGTGCATGCATGCCACCAAGGCGACCTTCTTTGGCTTGCCTGCGGCCAGCAGGGCCGCATAGAAGGCCTTGAGCACGGGATTGAATCGCGTGCCTACCAAAGCGGCGACGTACAGCACGCGGCGCACGTCCGCGCGTCCACCGAAGATGTGACGCTGTCCGCGCAAGGTGCCCGAGTCGCGGTTGACTGGAGCCAGGCCCACCAGGGAAGTGATCTGCTTGCGGTTGAGCTTGCCCAGTTCGGGCAATTGCGCCAGCAGGGTGCTGGCCGTGGTCGGCCCCACCCCCTTGACCGAGGTCAGCAAACGCGCCAGGTCTGCGTGATGTGCGTGCACGTGCTCGCGCAGCTCGCCGTCCATGTCGTGAAGCTGGGCGGCAATGGCATCCATGATCGCCAGGATGCTGGCCTTGGCCTTCGGATGAGCCAGTGCAAGGCGTTGGCGTTCGGCCACGAGCATGGCCACCAGCTGGCGTCGGCGGGCCACCATGGCGGTGAGCTCACGCTGCTGCTCGTCGGCCAGCGCGCGTGGCTCATGGCCCTGGGCGTCCAGCAGTTCGGCGAATCCGCGAAGCATCTGCGCGTCGATTCGATCGGTCTTGGCCAGCTTGCCCATACAGCGCGCGAAGTCGCGCGCCTGTCGCGGGTTAATGACCGACACGCGCAGACCAGCGGCTGCCAGCGCGAGCGCCAGACCCTGCTCATGGCCACCGGTGGCCTCCAACAGGATCAGGCGAGGTGCCAGCGGCACGAGCACCTGACACAACTCGGCATGACCGGCCTCGTCGTTGCCCAGGTTCAAGGTCTGTGTCTCGCCACTGGCGGCCACCTCGAAGCTGGCCTTGGCGATGTCGATGCCTACGTAGACAGGTTCACTCATGACAGTTCTCCGGCTCCCAGCCTTATGAATACGAAATGTGTTCGATCAACCATTCGGGATGCAGCAGAACAAAGAGACCACCACCGCGCGCCCTGTGCTGTAGGTCGAGCTCGGGCTCGCAGGAGACCCAGGCTGCGCGGTGGCGAGTCAACCCGTTCACTGATCGACGTGCTTTGCAGCACCTCGAGCAATGAAGTTTGAACTATTCGAAAGATATAAGGAGACAGACATGAGCTTGCGCCCCCCGCCTTTGAACAGCCTCTCACCAACGCGGCCTCAGCGCCGCACCGTGCTCGCCACGCTGGCGGTCGGCCTGGCGTCGGGCACCGGCGTGCTCGCGCACGCGCAGGCGGACTGGCCCACGCGGCCGGTCAAACTGATCTCGCCTTACGCGGCGGGCGGCGCCAGCGACCTCTCGGCCCGTGCGCTGGGCGAATACCTTGCCAAGGCTCTGGGCCAGCAGTTCGTCGTCGAAAACAAGCCCGGTGCGGGCACTCGGTTGGGGACCGAGTTCGTGGCGCGCGCGCCCGCCGATGGCTACACCGTGCTCTACGTAGCCGCTCCCTATGCAACGGCCGAAGCGCTGTACGGCCAGGGCTTGAGCTACCAGCGCGAGCAGTTACGCCCGATCGCCATGGCCATGCACGCGCCGCTGTTCCTGATCGTCAATGCGCAGACTCCGATCAAGAGCGTGCGCGATCTCGTGGCGTTCTCCAAGACGCGCCCGGGGGGCACCAACATTGGAACGCCCGGTGCGGGGTCGCAGCCCCACCTGGCCGGCGAACTGCTGTTGCGCGAAGCAGGCATGGAGGGGATCAACGTGCACATGCGCGGCGATGCCATCGCCTACTCGGAGTTGCTGGGGGGGCGCGTCGATGCCACTCTGACGGCGATCAGTTCGGCCTTGCCCCACATCGCGGCCGGCAAACTGCGGGTGCTCGGCGTGGCCTCTGAAAAACGCAGTGCGCTGTACCCGTCAGCACCCACGATTCGCGAACAGGGCTTCCCGAGCGTGGTCGCATCCGGTTGGTATGGCTTCATGGTGCCGGCCGCCACGCCCGGGGAGGTGGTGGCGAAGCTGCAAGCCGCCGTCTTGCGAGCACTGGATGATTCCACCATCAAGCAGAAGCTGCTCGACATGGGCCTGGAGGCCAGCGGCGCGCCGGGGGCCGAATTCGCGAAATACATCGATGATCAGACGCGCAAGTGGACCAGTGTGATCCGCAATGCCAACATCAAGATCGATTGAGCGCACGATGAAATCCACCTCAACTTGCTGGGCTTTCGCCATCGGTGCACTGCTGATGCTCAACGCCTGCACCCACACGTCCGCCGTGAACACGGGCCTGCAACGACCCACTGCCTTTGGTCCGGTAGTCGGCGCCGAAGATGCATCGGTCGGTGGCATCCACAGCTGGAAAGGCATTCCCTATGCGGCAGCGCCAGTGGGGCAGCTACGCTGGCGTGCACCTGAGGACCCGCCCGCATGGACGCAGCCACGTGCGGCGACATCGTTTGCGAACGCATGCGTTCAGACCAGCCGGCTGTATGGGCCGGGTCTGAACAATCGATACGACGCCACCATCGGCAGCACGTTGGGCCAGACATTGGGCTCGGAGGACTGCCTCTACCTCAACATCTGGGCGCCGACCGCATCCGCGTCAACCTCCCGCCCCGTCATCGTATGGGTGCACGGTGGCAGCAACATCACCGGCTACACCGCGGACCCGGTGTACGACGGCGCCACGCTGGCCCGCGCGACTGGCTCGGTCGTGGTGTCGGTCGCCTACCGGCTTGGCGTCTTCGGTTTTCTGGAGCTTGCACCATTGAAGACGGGGGACGCTGCGACCGACTCGGGCAACTTCGCACTGCTCGACATCGTGAAGTCGCTGGAATTCGTCCAGCGCAATATCGATGCCTTTGGTGGCGACCCTGGCCGGGTCACGTTGATGGGTGAGTCCGCCGGCGCGGTCAACGTCTACGCGCTGCTCACCTCCCCTATGGTGGTCGCCAAGCCTACGCCCTTGTTTCACCGGTTGGTGGCGCTCAGCGGGGGTATTTCATCGGCCGCCACGCTGCCGCCGGGTTCTTTCGCGACCATCCTGCCCCGCAGCGTATGGACCACGCGAGGCAACGCCTTGCTGGACCACTCGCTCGCAGCCGACGGGATTGCCACCGACCGACCCTCCGCCGAAGCGCACATCGCTTCGCGCACGCCCCAGCAACTGGCCGCCTACATGCGCGGCCTTTCACCCGACGCCATCTTGACCACCGTGCGCACGCGGCTTGCACCGATGGGCCTGGCGGCAGCCAACCCGATCCCCGATGGGCACGTCGTACCTGCGGATCCCATCGCAGCCATCCGTGCAGGCGAATACGTCAAGGTGCCGGTACTGGCTGGCAATACGCGCGACGAAAGCAAACTGTTCCCGGCCCTGCTGGCCATGCGGCCGGCTCTGGGCGGCACCAGCGGCCGCCTGCTCGATGACGCCGCGGTGTTCAAGCTGGCCCATGGCTACCAGCCCGATGCCCCACCTGCCAGCCGTATCGAGGACTGGGTGCCTGCGCAATACCTGCCGGTCGACGCGCCGAAAACGGGGTTGAACGCGCGCATCGCAGAACTCGACCGCATCTGGTTCTTCGCGTTTCGAGACGACGTGCTCAATGCGCTCAAGTCTCGCCAGCCCGATGTCTGGCACTACCGTTTCGACTGGGATGAGCTGCCAACGCCTTTTGACAAGGTCTACGGCGCGGCACACAGTTTTGACTTGCCGTTCGTCTTTGGCAATTTCGGACCCTCGCTCTATTCGAACATCTCGTTCAGCCAGGCGAACCGAGCGGGCCGGCTCGACCTGTCGGCCAAGATGATGCAAAGCATTGGCAGCTTCGCGGACCGCGGAGACCCCAATAGCGCAGGCCTAGGTGCTGCTTGGCCTGCTTGGCCCCGTTCACTCATTTTTGATTCGAGCCTCGAAGCGGCAAAGCTGGCAGTGGAATGACTCTGGATGTTTTCAGCTGGGAATCATTGCCTCTTCCCGGGCGCCGTTGCTAAGCACCCACAGCCGCAAGGCAACATGGATCTCCAGCGCGCGCAGGGCGTTCCCCCAGTGGCCCGCCAATCCCACAGGTTCGACAGCGCGAACAGCGTCAGCAGATGGGCCGTGTTCTTCTGCAGGCCGCGGAAGCGCACCTTCACCAGGCCGAATTGGCGCTTGATCACGCGGAACGGATGCTCCACTTTCGCGCGGATGCTTGCTTTGCGATGCTCTTGCTTCTGCAGCCGCGTCTTGGCCCTCCCGTCGGGCATCTTGGCGATGTCGCTGGGCCGCGCGGCGATATGCCACTGCAGGTCTTCGCGCTCCACGCGACTCGGGGCGCCTCGATAGCCGGAGTCGGCCCAGACTTGTTGCTCCTTGCCATGCAGGAGATCGGCAACTTGCTCCACGTCGGCCTCATTGGCTGGCGTGGTGGTCACCGTGTGGACCAGCCCGCTGTCAGCGTCCACGCCAATGTGCGCCTTCATTCCGAAGTGCCACTGGTTCCCCTTCTTGGTCTGGTGCATCTCGGGGTCGCGTTCGCCCTCGGCGTTCTTCGTCGAGCTGGGCGCTGCGATGATCGTTGCGTCCACGATGCTGCCTCGCTTGAGCAGCAGGCCCTTGCGCGCAAGGTGCGCATTGACCTGCTTCAGGATGTCTTCGGCCAAGTCGTATTCCTCCAGCAGCTGCCGGAAGTTCAGGATCGTGGTCTCGTCCGGAATGGGCTCGCTCAGGTTCAGCCCCGCGAAGTTGCGCAGCGAGGCGATCTCATACAGCGCTTCCTCCATCGCTGGATCGCTCAGCGCAAACCAGTTCTGCATCAGGTGCACACGCCGCATAGCTTCAAGCGGATACGGCCTGCGGCCGCGACCGGCCACCGGATAGAACGGCTCGATGACCTTCAGCAGCGCCTTCCAGGGCACCACCTGTTCCATCTCTTCGAGGAAGACCTCGCGTCTGGTCTTCTTCCTCTTGCCCGCGTACTCCGCGTCCGAAAAGCTCAGCTGGCTCATCGCTTCGGCTCCTTTGAGCGATCAACGTCTGGTGGAATGATCGGTGGACTTGTTCAGACCTTAGCGCGCCCAGCACACGAGTGCCAAAGCCCCCCCTGTTTCCACCAACTCGCTGTTGCACCCTGTTGGGGCGCCGACAAGGCAAAGTCGAGGGCTTTTGCTAAGCTGGCTAACTTCGTTCCCGGGGGCCAAGTGCAGCGAAGCATAAAACGGGTACGCTGGCGGGTATGCGCCCAAACAAGCGCTCCGAACACGTTAAAAAACCTTTTAAAATCAATAGGTTACAATAATTCATGAAAATAGCCACCTGGAATGTCAATTCCCTGACTGCCCGCCTGCAGCATGTGCTCGACTGGCTGATTGCCAACCCGGTCGACGTGCTGTGCCTGCAGGAGCTCAAGATGAGCGACGACAAATTCCCGCTCGACGTGCTCAAGTCGGCCGGCTACGAGGCCGCCGTGTTCGGGCAGAAAACCTACAACGGCGTCGCCATCCTGAGCCTCGCGCCGATGCGCGACGTGGCAAGGAACATCGGCGGCTTCACCGACGACCAGTCCCGCGTGATCGCGGCCACGGTCGAGACGCCGGCGGGTCCGCTGCGCATCGTGAACGGCTACTTCGTCAACGGCCAGGCGCCGGGCACCGACAAGTTCGAATACAAGATGGGCTGGCTGCGCGCCCTGCGCGAATGGCTGCGTGCGGAAATGGCGGCCCATCCGAACCTGGTGCTTCTCGGCGACTTCAACATCACGCCGGAAGACCGCGACAGCTTCGACCCCGTGGGCCTGGCGGAAACCATCCATCACACGACCGAGGAGCGCGAGCATTTCAAGGCGCTGCTCCAGCTGGGCCTGGTCGACAGCTTCCGCCTTTTCGAGCAGCCCGAGAAAAGCTTTTCGTGGTGGGACTACCGGATGCTGGGCTACCAGAAGAACCGCGGCCTGCGCATCGACCACATCCTGGTGAGCGAGCCGCTGGTGCCGCGCGCCAAGGGCTGCATCATCGACCGCGTGCCGCGCAAGTGGGAAAAGCCGAGCGACCACGCCCCGGTGGTGCTCGATATCGACCAGGGAATTTGATGACCATGACCATCCGCACCCTCACGATCATTGCGGCGGCGCTCGCGCTCACCGCCTGTTCCGCATTCAAGACTGCGGACAGGGCCGACGACGGCAAGTCGTCCACCTCCGCCACCGACGAGGTGCCTGGCACCAGGGGCGACGTGCCCACCGTGCGGCTGATCACCGCGCAGACGCCTGCCGTGCGGGCTTATCGCAAGACCGGGGCGCGCCAGATCTACAAGGCCTATCCGCAGCGCATCTACAAGGGAAAGATTCCCCCGCTGGTCTATGCGGTGGTGGTGGTCGAGACCGACCTCGATGCCGAAGGCAACGTCAGGAACGTCACATTCAGTCGTGTGCCGGGCCATGCGCCCGAGGTGCCGGGAAAGATTGCGGAACTCATCAAGGCGGCGTCGCCGCTGCCCAGCCCGGGGCGCCTGGGCGGCCACACGTATGTGGACACATGGCTCTGGGACAAGAGCGGCAACTTCCAGCTCGACTCGCTGACGCTGGGGCAGCGCAGCCGGTAAGTAAGCTCGCCCCCAGTCTTCGCGCACTTCGTGTCGCTACGCCAACCCCTACCGGGGGCAACACCAGCGGCCCGGCAAAGCCGGTTCCGCGGTGTTTCTGGAAGGGAGACAGCCGCTCTCTCTTTACGAGGCGGCTTACTCGATTCCTAGTTCCTGGATCTTGCGGGTGATGGTGTTGCGGCCGATGCCCAGCTTCTGAGCGGCTTCGATCCGGCGGCCGCGGGTATTGGCCAGCGCCGTGAGGATCAGCCGCGATTCGAAGCGGCGCGACAGCACATCCCAGACGTCGGTGCGCCCGGCCGCGAGCAGCGCCTGGGCTTCGATCTCCAGGCCGCTCTCCCAGCTGCTTGCACCCGCCAGGCCTTCAGTGGCTTCCGGTGCAGCGCCGCTCGCCGGTGCCGCTTCGCGCTCCAGGCTGGGCGATGGCTGCACCGCGGCTTGCACGGGCGCCGCCGCGGCGGTTGTTTCCGCGGCCTGCGCCGGCGCACCGGCGGCCGCGGCCATGACTTCGGGCGGCAGGTCCTTGGCCTCGATCAGCTGGGCCGGCGCCATCACGGTCAGCCAATGGCAGATGTTCTCGAGCTGCCGCACGTTGCCCGGAAAGCTGAACGAAGCCAGCTTGGCCAGCGCCGCATCGGAGATGCGCTTGGGTTCGACGCCGAGCTGGCGCGCGCTCACCTGCAAGAAGTGGCGCGTGAGCGCCGGCACGTCTTCGCCGCGCTCGCGCAGCGCCGGCAGGCGCAGGCGAATCACGTTGAGGCGGTGGAACAGGTCTTCGCGGAAGCCGCCGAGCTTGACGCGCTGCTCGAGGTCCTGGTGCGTGGCCGCGATCACGCGCACGTTGGCCTTGACCGAGTTGTGGCCTCCCACGCGGTAGAAATGCCCGTCGCTCAGCACGCGCAAGAGGCGTGTCTGCAGGTCGAAGGGCATGTCGCCGATCTCGTCGAGGAAGAGCGTACCGCCCTCGGCCTGTTCGAAGCGGCCGCGCCGCATGGTCTGCGCGCCTGTGAAGGCGCCGCGCTCATGGCCGAAGAGCTCGCTCTCGAGCAGGTCCTTGGGAATGGCTGCGGTGTTGATGGCCACGAAGGGGCCGTTGGCGCGCGGCGAATGCTTGTGCAGCGCGCGCGCCACCAGTTCCTTGCCCGAGCCCGATTCGCCGGTGATCAGCACCGTGACATTGCTTTGCGAGAGCCGGCCGATGGCGCGGAACACGTCCTGCATGGCGGGTGCCTGGCCCAGCATTTCGGGCGCGGCGACCATGCGCTCCTCGGCCACTTCCTCGCGCTGGCTTTCGTCGACGGCGCGGCGGATCAGCTCGACGGCGCGCGGCAGGTCGAAGGGCTTGGGCAGGTATTCGAAGGCACCGCCCTGGAACGCCGAGACGGCGCTGTCGAGGTCGGAAAAGGCCGTCATGATGATGACGGGCAGGCCCGGGTGCTTGGCCTTGATCTTGTCGAGCAGGTCGAGCCCGGAACCGCCGGGCATGCGGATGTCGCTCACCAGGACCTGGGGCCCCTGCTGTTCGTCGTCGTCGGCGAGTTCGAGGGCGGCCAGCACCTCGCGCGTGTTGGTGAAGCTGCGCGTGGGCAGGTCTTCGCGCAAAAGGGCCTTCTCCAGCACGAAGCGGATCGATTGGTCGTCATCAACTATCCAGATCGGCTTCATGCATCTCCTTGTTGCCGTGGCTGCTAGGGCAGCGGTATCAATATCTTGAAATCGGTTCGGCCCGGGACGCTGTCGCACTCGATCACGCCGTGATGCTGTTGCACAAAAGTTTGCGCAAGCGTCAATCCGAGCCCTGTCCCGCCTTCCCTGCCCGAGACGAGCGGATAGAAGATGCGGTCCTTGATCGTGTCCGGCACACCCGGTCCATTGTCGATGACATGCAATTCCAGTGCCAATCGATACCACTGCTTGTTGAATATCACCTGCCGGGCGATGCGCGTCTTGAAAGTGATCTGCGCATCGCCCGCGGCGCGGCGCTCGGCCAGGGCCTGCGCCGCGTTGTGCACGATGTTGAGCGTGGCCTGGATGAGCTGCTCGCGATCGCCGCGGAACTCGGGAATCGACACGTCGAAGTCGCGCTCGATGTGCAGGTCGCGCGGAAACTCCGCAAGAATGACCGAGCGCACGCGCTCGCAGACTTCGTGGATGTTCACGTCGCCCACCACGTGCGGGCGCCGATGCGGTGCCAGCAGCCGGTCGACCAGCGTCTGCAGCCGGTCGGCCTCGTGGATGATGACCTGCGTGTATTCGATGAGGTCGCGCGACTCGACCTCCATCTGCAGCAATTGCGCCGCGCCGCGGATGCCGCCGAGCGGGTTCTTGATCTCGTGCGCGAGATTGCGGATGAGCTCCTTGTTGGCCTGCGCCTGGTCGAGCAGGCGCTCCTCGCGGTCCTGGCGCACCTGCTGCTCGAGGGGCGACATCTCGATGATGAGCTCGCCCGGCTTGTCGCCCTGCGCCAGCGTGACCTGCACCGGCATCAATTCATGATTGACGCGGCGCAGGAAGGCCTCGTAACGCAGCGTGGCGAAGTCGTTGCTGCGCGCACCGTCGATGGCGGTGCGAAGCACGTGCGGCTCGTGAAAGCAGGCACCGAACTGAGAGCCTTCGAGCGTGCGACGCGACGTGCCCAGCGCGTCTTCGAGGGCCGCATTGGCAAACAGCACCGAACCGTTGGTGCTGACCACGGCAATCAGCGTGGACAGCAGGTCGAAGGACTGAAAGCGCGGAGTGGCGCCGGCCGCCTTCTTCCCGAACGCCATGTTCCTACTGCTTGGCCGGCAGGCGGCCGAGTTCGCGGCGGATGCCCGCGATGTCGCTCTCGTTGCGGGCCAGCTCTGCCTTCATTTCAGCCACGCGATCGAGATACTTCTGGTAGTTGCGGCCTTCGCTGCCCTGCTTCTCGGGCTCGCCGTTGTTGTATTCCTTCTTGAGCTCGGCCTGCCGAGCCTCGGCCTTCTTGAGCTCGGATTCGAGCACCGAGCGGGCTTCGCCGTCGCGTGCGCGCTGGTCGACGCCTTCGACGCGCGGGCTGCCCGCGGGCGCACGGGAGGCTGCCGGAGCCGAACTGCCACCGGCCGAACCACCGCCCGATGGCTTGGTGCCCTGCACGACGGTGACGTTGCCGCCTTCCATGACCTTGCAGCCCTTTTGCTGGGCGATGGTCGAGTTGTTGGTGTATTCATTGCCGCAGCGCCACACGCGCTCCTGGGCGAGCGCGGGCAAGGCGACCAACAATGAACCGGCCAGGAAAATGAGAGAAGCAGTCTTCATGTGAATCGATGATGGCGCAACAAAGGTGCATTTTCCTGCAATTCGACGCCACTGGTGACAAGATGTTCCACGCCAGCAAAAAAGGACGGCCGAGGCCGTCCTTTTGTCTTGAATCCCCGTCAGGGGCTTGCAATCAGAGTGAATAGTACATGTCGAACTCGACCGGATGGGTCGCCATGCGGAAGCGCGTGACTTCCTGCATCTTCAGTTCGATGTACGCGTCGATGTAGGCATCGGTGAACACGCCGCCCTTGGTCAGGAACGCACGGTCCTTGTCGAGGTATTCCAGGGCCTGGTCGAGGCTGTGGCACACGGTCGGGATCAGCGCGTCTTCTTCGGGCGGCAGGTGGTACAGGTCCTTGCTGGCGGCTTCGCCCGGATGGATCTTGTTTTCCACGCCGTCGAGGCCGGCCATCAGCAGCGCAGCGAAACCGAGGTACGGGTTCATCAGCGGATCGGGGAAGCGCGCTTCGACGCGGCGGCCCTTCGGGTTGGCCACGAACGGGATGCGGATCGAGGCCGAGCGGTTCTTGGCCGAGTAGGCCAGCTTCACCGGGGCTTCGAAGCCGGGCACCAGGCGCTTGTAGCTGTTGGTGCCGGGGTTCGTGATGGCGTTCAGGGCACGGGCGTGCTTGATGATGCCGCCGATGTAGTGCAGCGCGAAGTCCGAGAGACCCGCATAGCCGTCGCCGGCGAACAGGTTCTTGCCGTCCTTCCAGACCGACTGGTGCACGTGCATGCCCGAGCCGTTGTCGCCGACGATGGGCTTGGGCATGAAGGTGGCGGTCTTGCCGTAGGCGTGGGCCACGTTGTGGATCACGTACTTCTGCAGTTGGACCCAGTCGGCGCGCTGCACCAGCGTGCTGAACTTGGTGCCGAGTTCCATCTGGCCGGCGTTGGCCACTTCATGGTGATGCACTTCGACCGGGATGCCGAGCGATTCGAGCACCAGGCACATTTCCGAACGCATGTCCTGGAAGCTGTCGACCGGGGGAACCGGGAAGTAGCCGCCCTTGACCGCGGGACGGTGGCCGGTGTTGCCGTGCTCGTATTCCTTGTCGGTGTTCCACGACGCTTCTTCGGAGTCGATCTTCACGAAGCAGCCCGACATGTCGTTCTTCCAGCGGACGCCGTCGAACACGAAGAATTCGGGTTCCGGACCAAAGTAGGCGGTGTCGCCCAGGCCCGAGGCCTTCATGTAGGCCTCGGCGCGCTTGGCGAGCGAACGCGGGTCGCGCTCGTAGGCCTTGCCGTCGGCGGGGTCGATCACGTCGCAGGTCAGGATCAGCGTCGTTTCTTCGAAGAAGGGATCGATGTTGGCGGTATTCGGGTCGGGCATGAGCTGCATGTCCGAAGCCTCGATTCCCTTCCAGCCAGCGATGGACGAGCCGTCGAAAGCATGGCCCGAAGTGAATTTGTCTTCATCGAAAGCCGAGACGGGCACGGTCACGTGCTGTTCTTTGCCGCGGGTGTCGGTGAAGCGGAAGTCGATGAACTTGACCTCGTTTTCCTTGACGAGCTTGAGTACATCGGCGACGGTCTTTGCCATCAGTTTCTCCTGAGTTGGATGGTGGTTAGGAATACAGGGACGGAGGATGCAGTTTCTATGCCATTGTCGCCGCTCACGCAGAGGCTTCGACGGCGGGCGCAAACCCCAAAAAAAGGCGAATGATCACCAAATTGGTGCAATAAAAACTACCGCACCAATTCCGGGCCAAGCCTCGCATCATAGGCGTGCAGGCCCTCGATGAGTTGCGCGTAGGCCGCATCCAGGCGGGCAGGGTCGCCTTTCACGCCCAGTTCGATGTGGCGGCCGTATTCGGGATGGTCAACGCTCGGCAGGCTGAAGACCTTGATGCCGGTGTGCGCCGCTTCGATGGCTTGCATCAGCGGCGTGAGCGTTGCCTCCATGGCGCCGAAGACGATGACCGACTTCTCGGCCGATTGCCCGCTGGTGAACAGATGCGCATAGCGGCTATCGAGCACCCATTCGATCATGGGCCAGGCCATGACCGGGAAGCCCGGCACGAAATGCACGTGCTCGACACTGAAGCCCGGAATCTTGTTGTACGGATTGCGGATGATCGTGGCGCCCTTCGGGAACACACCCATGTTGAGGCGGTGAATGTTGTCCGCCCTGTCGGGCTCGTAGGCAATGCCCTGCTCGCGCGCGGTGTCCTGCATGCGCTCGCGGATCAGCAGTTCGGCTTCGGGATGCAGCTCCAGCGGCACCCGCAGGGCCTGCGCGGCGCATTGCCGCGTGTGGTCGTCTGGCGTGGCGCCAATGCCGCCGGTCGAAAAGACAATGTCGCCCGAACTGAAGGCCCGGCCGAGCGCGGCGGTGATGCGCGTGGGCTCGTCGCCGACGTACTCGGCCCAGCCGAGCTGCAGGCCGCGCGCTGCGAGCAGTTCAATGACCTTGGGCATGTGCTTGTCGGCACGCTTGCCCGACAAAATTTCGTCGCCGACGACGATCAGGCCGAATGCACGGGTCATGGGGATTTCCATTGGGAGAGAAGGGCCTGGTCAGCCTCGGTCGCGGGTGGACCGTCGGTCGGGCCGGAAGAAGCATCGGCGGCGCCGCGCTGCGCGCGCAATTGCGCCAGCGCGTCGAGGCAGTAATGGCCGAACCAGAGCGCCGAGAACGCAAACACCAGCGTGTAGATCCAGATCGCAAGCGGCACCAGCACGAAGAAGGCGGCGGCAAACAGCAGGCCGGACGCCCAGACGATGCTGGGCGCCGCGCCCAAGTAGCCGCACAGCACGCCGATGCACAGCAGCGGCAGCCGGTGCGCGCGCAGCAGTGCAGCTCGCTCTTCGGGGCTTGCGTGGTCGGCCAGCGCGTCGAAGCTCATCACCCGATAGGTGAGCCAGCCCCAGATCAGCGGCGGCAGGATCAGCACCAGCGGCGGAATGAGCCAGAGCGGCATCGACACCACGAGCGCGAGCAGCGCCAGCAGCGTGAGGCCGAGCGAGCGCGCCACGCTGCCGAAAAAGGACGCGCCTTTCTTGCGTTCGAGCACGGGAAAGCGGCGGTGCGCCACCAGCGCGGTGAGCGGGGGCGCCATGAGGCCGGCCACGATCAGCAGCGAAACCACCACGATCAGCGGCGTGGCGGCAAACACCACCACCAGCGGCGCCAGCACGGCCGTGACATCGCCCGAGAAAAGCCGCCCGATCCAGCCCCAGAAGCTCGACAGCAGGGGCCAGGCATCGAGCGCCTCGCGGGTCCACGCGACGGTCGCGTCCCAGTAGAAATAGCCGAAGCCTGCAGCCAGCAGCACCATCAGGCCCAGCGGCAGCAGCGACAGCACGATCACGCGCGGCAGCATGCAATAGGCGACCGCGCGCCAGAAGGAATCGAGGAGCAGGCGCATTGGATGGGAGGATAACCGGCCCGGTTCGGCCCCGGCGCTCAGCCGCGGCCGACCATCCGCTTCAGTCCGAGCCATTGCTGGGTCCAGAAGCCGCGCCCGTAGTCGCGCAGCCGGCCGTCCGCGCCGGGCTCGACCTGGTCGCGAATGCCGGTGGGGTCGTAGCGCTCCTCGAAGTTCGCGGTGCGAAAGAGCATGTCCCACCACGGCAGCAGAACGCCGAAGTTGCATCCGCCCAGCGTATGGGCGCCACGCGATTCATGGCCCAGCCCGATGCTGTGGTGCAGCCTGTGGAAGCGCGGGCTGATCCACAGCCGCTCGCCGACGGCGCCGAAACCGAGCTTCAGGTTGGCGTGCTGCAGGCTTTCGCTGAGCTGCGTGAACGCCACGAACGCAATGAACTGCCCCGGCGCCACGCCGATCAGCTGCGCGACGATGACGATGAGCGTGTCATGGACGATGTCGTCGAGCAGGTGGTTGCGGTCGTCGCTCCACATCGTCATCTGGCGCTGCGAATGGTGCAGCGAATGCAGGCCCCACCACCACCTGAACTGGTGCTGGCCGCGATGGATCCAGTAGCCCACGAAGTCGAGCACCACGAGATAGATCGCAAAGGCCACCCACGGCACGTCGGTCACGCCGGGCCAGGCCTCGTCGAGATGGAAAGTGCCCCAGCCCGCGGTGCGGAGAAAGCCGATGGCCTCATCGAAGAGCGGCTCGAGCGTGAAGAACATGGCCAGCCGGAACAGGCCCAGCCGATGGATCAGCGTGTAGAGCACGTCGATGCGGATCGCGCGGCGGTCGGTCACCGGCTCGACGGCACGCCAGCGCTGCAACGGGCCGATGACCGCGAGCAGCACCACGACCTGGATCAGCCCGACCAGCAGCCAGCCGGTGGCGTCGAAGGCATCCTCGGTCCAGCCGCCCAGGCCCGCCGCAAACACCAGCGGCTGGACCAGCGTTTCGAAGAACCAGCCCTGCAGTGCGGAAAAAGTATCCGTCAACCAATCGATCACGACAACGGCCTCAGGGGTGGGACGCAATCCAGGCGCGGTACTGCGGATGCTGGCGCAGCGTCTCGAAGCAGAAGCCCTTGGCCTTGAGGCCGGTGATCAGCGGCTCGAGATTGGCCGGCGCCCACGGATCCTTGCGCGACCAGATGCCCAGGTGCGCGAGCAGGATGTCGCCGGGGCGGATGCTCTCCAGCGCCTGCGAAAGGAGCTTTTCGTTGCTGAACTTCTCGCTCGGCAGCTCGTCCCCCAGGAAGCCGGCCGGCGACCAGCCCACGTGCTCGAAGCCGCAGGCCTTGGCGGTCGCGAGCAGCCGGGGCGAGGTCTTGCCGCCCGGTGCGCGGAACAGCGGCAGCGGCTTCTTGCCGGTAATGAGGGCCAGCCGTTCGGAAGCCTTGCTGATGTTGGCGCAGTATTCGGCCGCGCTCCAGGTGAACTCGCGTCCGGCCAATGCGCCCGCCGAAGGCTTGATGCGGAAGCTCGGCTCAACCCCCTTGAGGTCGCCGCGCCAGTACGCGTGGTCGTAGGTGTGCGAGGCGAATTCGTTGCCTTCGGCCGCCCTCGCCTTCCACCATGGCGCCCAGTGGCTGTCGAGGCTGTCGCCGTCGGTCTGGGTGCGCTCGGCGGCCGCAAAGAAGGTGACGCGGACGTTCTGGCGCTTGAGCACATCGGCCACCAGCGCGGCCACACCCATGTGGCCGGTGTCGAAGGTCAGGTAGACGGGCTTCTCGCAGGAAGCGCCCTGCTGCTGCGCCCAGGCAATCGGCATCGCCGCGATGGCAATCGCCAGCAGGGCCGCGGCCCGGCCGGCGCGGCTAGATGCGCTTGGCATGGTCCAGCGTCCAGACGCCGTGCGGCGAGCGGCCGACGTTGATCTGGCGCACGAGCTTGTTGTTCACCAGATCCACCACGCTGAGCTTCTTGGCCCAGCGCGAGGTGACATACAGCGTCCTGCCGTCGGCCGATACGTCCATGCAGTCGGGCCCGCCGGGCACCGGGTAGACGGCGCCGACCTTCAGCGTCGCCAGGTCGATCCGGCTGATGGTGTTGGCCACCCGGTTGCTCACGAACACGCTCTTGCCGTCGCCGGCCGAGCGGAAGGCATGGGCGCCCTTGCCGGTCGGGATCTTGCCGACCAGCTTGGGCTCGGCGCCGGCCACGTCGAACACCTGCACGCCATCGCTGCCGGTCAGGCCCACGAGCAGGGTCTTGTCGTTGTGGATGCCGAAGATGTCGGCCGGCATGGCGCCGGTGGCCACGCGCCAGCGGATGGTCTGCGTGGGCAGGTCGATGGCGATCAGCTCGTCGCTGTCCTGCATGGTCACGTAGGCGATGGTGCTGGTGTTGTCGATCCAGATGTGGCTGGGCGTCTTGCCCGACGCGATGCGCTTGGCCAGCTTCAGGTCCTTGCCGTCCCAGCGGTAGATGTCGACGTGGTTCAGGCGGTTGGCCGCAGTGACGAACCACTTCATGTCGCGCGAGAACTGCAGCTGGTACGGATCGATGATGCCGTAGACCACGCGCTGCACTTCGGCCGTCCTGGGGTTCAGGAAAGTGAGCGAATCACCCGCCGAATTGGCCACGATGACCGACTTTTCGTCGGGCGTCATGTAGATGTGGTGCGGTTCCTTGCCGGTGGCGATGCGCTGCTTTTCGGTCCAGTCGACCGGACTGATCACGCTGACGCTGGCATCCAGCGAATTGAGCACGAAGATCGGCGGGGCTTCGGGCGGTGCGGCGGTGGCGGCTTGCGCCAGCCAGACCGCGAGGCATGAAAACAGGAAGGCCGGCAAGCGGCCATTCGGTCGGGCAGGAAATCGCAAGGGAAGGTTCCGAGAGAGAGCTGGGAATCTTAACGGCCGCACCTGAAGACTGGCTGACCGGGAAGACGCGCTTTCTGTCCTTATTTCGGCGCTTTCGGGAGCTTGGCGGGTGCCCGCAGCGCCGCGACCTGCTCGGCCGTGAGCCAGCGCCATTGGCCGGCAGCCAAGTCTCTCGGCAGCGCCAGCTCGCCGATGCGAGAACGGTGCAGGCCCTCGACCCGGTTGCCGACCGCCGCCAACATGCGCTTGACCTGGTGGTACTTGCCCTCGGTCAGCGTCAGCCGCAGGTGCAGCGGACTGTCGGACTCGCAGGCAGCCGCGCGCACCGGCTTCGGATCGTCGTCGAGTACCACGCCGGCCAGCAGCTTGTCGATCTGGGCCGCGTCCACCGGGTGCTTGGCCGTGACCTCGTAGACCTTGGGCACATGATGCTTGGGCGAACCCATCTTGTGGATGAACTGGCCGTCGTCCGTCAGCAGCAGCAGCCCCGTGGTGTCCTGGTCGAGCCGGCCGATGGCCTGCACGCCCTGCACCGCGCCCTTGTTGGGCCGAAGGCGCAGCGGCGACGGCAACAGCGTGTAGATGCTCGGGTAGGTCGAGGGCTTCTGCGAGCACTCGGTACCCGCGGGCTTGTGCAGCATCAGGTAGGCCTTCTCGTGGTAGGCCCACTCGGTGCCCTGGACAGTGAAAAGCAGGCCCTCGGGATCGAGGTCGGCGAAGGGGTCGGTCACGGCCGCGCCGGCAATGCTCACGTGGCCTTGCTGGATCAGCCCCGCGCACACGCGGCGGGTGCCGAAGCCCTGGGTATAGAGAATGTCTTGAAAGTGCATGGCTCGCCCCCAGGCTTCGCGCACTTCGTGTCGCTACGCCCACCCCTACCGGGGGCAACACCGGTGGTCCGGCAAAGCCGGTTCCACGGTGTTTCGCGCATCGAAAAAAGGCTGAGCCAGGGGTTTTGGGATTGGAATTCAGTAGCCGAGTGCCAGGCCGGTGTTGCGGCGCGGGTCGTTCGCGCCGTAGAAGCGGTTGGCGCCCACCGGCTTGCCGCCCAGCGACGGCGCGCCGACGATGATCGCCGCCATGTGGTTGGCCGGCTGCGGCACGCCGAGGTTGTGGCCCATGTCAGCCAGGATCTTGCGTGTGTCGGGGCTCAGGGCGAAGGTCTCGACGTTGGTCACGTCAGGCAGCCATTGCTGATGGAAACGCGGGGCATCGACGGCTTCCTGCACGTTCATGCCGTAGTCGACCACGTTCAGGATGGTGTGCAGCACCGCCGTGATGATGCGGCTGCCGCCGGGCGTGCCGACCACGAATACCGGCTTGCCGTCCTTCGAGACGATGGTCGGGCTCATCGAACTGAGCGGGCGCTTGCCCGGAGCGATGGCATTGGCCTCGCCCTGCACCAGGCCGTACATGTTGGGCACGCCGATCTTCGCGGTGAAATCGTCCATCTCGTTGTTCAGCAGCACGCCGGTCTTGTCGGCCGTGACCTTGGCGCCGAACCAGTCGTTGAGCGTGTAGGTCACCGACACCGCGTTGCCCTGCTGGTCGGTGATCGAATAGTGCGTGGTGTTGCTGCCTTCGTGCGGCGCGACGCCGGGCTTGATGTCCTTGGAGACGCCGGCTTTCTTCGGGTCGATGGCTGCGCGGATCTTCTCGGCGTAGCCCTTGTCGAGCAGACGGTCAAGCGGGTTCTTCACGAAATCCGGGTCGCCCAGGTAGCTGTTGCGGTCCACGTACGCATGGCGCATGGCCTCGATCTGGTAGTGCACCGCCTCGGCCGAGCGGAAGCCCAGGTCCTTCAGCGGATAGCCCTCGAGGATGTTGAGCATCTCGCAGATGATCACGCCGCCCGAGCTCGGCGGCGGCGCCGACACCACACGGTAACCGCGGTAGTCGCATTCCACGGGTGCCAATTCGCGCGTCTTGTACTGGTCGAGGTCAGCCTGGGTGATGATGCCCTTCCCGGCCTGGCTCGATGCCACGATCGCCTGCCCGACCCAGCCCTTGTAGAAGCCGTCGACGCCCTTGGCGCCGACAGCGCGCAGCGTCTTGGCGAGGTCTTTCTGCACCAGCTTCTGCCCGACCGCGAAGGGCTCGCCCTTGTTCAGGAAGATGGCGCCGGAAACGGCATCTTTCTTGAAGTCGTTGGTGGAGGTGCGCAGCATGTCGACGTCGCCCTGCTCCAGCGCAAAGCCTTTTTCGGCCAGCTGGATCGAGGGAGCAATCAGCTGGTCGCGCTTCATGGTGCCGTATTTCTCACGTGCGTATTCCATGCCCGAAACCGTGCCCGGCACGCCGACGGCAAGATGGCCGTTCGTGCTCAAGCCCTTGATGACATTGCCGTCCTTGTCGAGGTACATGTTGGCTGTGGCGGCCAGCGGGGCCTTCTCGCGGAAGTCGAGGAAAGTCTTGCGGCCATCGGCCAGCTGCACGGTCATGAAGCCACCGCCGCCCAGGTTGCCTGCCGCCGGATAGACCACCGCCAGCGCATAGCCCACGGCCACCGCCGCATCGACGGCATTGCCGCCGCGCTTGAGCACATCGACGCCGACCTTGGTGGCCAGGTGCTGCGCACTCACGACCATGCCGTGCTCGGCCGCAACCGGCGCCTGCGACGCGGCGTTCGAGGCGCTCGCGCCTGCGAGCAGGAGTGCTGCCGCTACCGCGGCGCGCAGGGTCGGAGTCCAGTGGAGGTTCTGCATGGGTGGTTTTCCTCTTTTGAGTTCGATGGGAGCGGTAACGGTCACGCGACGAGCAGCGCCTTGCGCCGCAGGGCCGCCAGGCCAAGCACCACCTGCTGGAGCGCGAATTCCTTCAGCGCCGAAGCTTCGGTCAGCGGCTTGTCGTTCTGGATAAAGCGCAGGCGGCCGGCGCCCACTTCGTCCACCAGGTGGTCGGCCAGCATGCCGTGCGAATGCGCGCCATCGAGCAGCGGGAGCAGGCAGCGCTCGAGCGCGGAAACCCCCACGGGTTCGTGCCACTGGTTGCAGACACTGGCCGAACTTCCGGCCGACAACGCCAGGCCGGGCGCACTGCGCACCGACGGCAGCGCCTGCGGCAAGGCAGAGACCTCCGCGGCGGCATGCACCGGCGCGCGCCGGACGCGCACGGCGCCGAGAATCACCAGTTCCTCGAGCATCGACAGCACCGCCGGCTCGACCGACGAACGCGACCCGCCCAGCAGCGCGAGTACCGCGGCAACCAGCCGCTCGAACGACACGCTGGCCGGGTAGTGCGCTTCGAGCACCTGCGCCAGGGCCTTGTGCACTGGCAGCCGCAGCGTCACCGTCAGGTTGCGCAGCGCCTTGCATGGCTGCTCGCGCGCATCGAGCGTCAGCGCGCTGCCGTCCGCAGCAGAAAACACGCCGGCAAACTCGAAGCCGCTGATGCGGGCTGGGTCCAACCGGTAGCGGATGTCCCCGGCCCGGCCCTGCTTCACCAGCAGCGTCTGGCGGAACGTGCGATTCACGAGGAAATCCAGATACTGCTCCATCAGGATCTGGCTGCCGCCGCATTCGCGCAACAGCGGCTCGCGAACCTTCTCGCCGTAGTTCTGGACGAACATGGTCGACGGTTCCGCCTCTGCCAGGTAGCAGAGGCCATTCGCCTCGGCGCGCGCCACGAACTCCTTGAAATAGCAAGGTGCGTTGCAGGGCTCGAGGAATTCGTGCAGCAGGTAGGAGCCGTTGGCGCCACGCACGATCGGCATCGTTTCCTCGAGCGTTTTCCCGAGAACGCTGCCGGGACGGGCCGACTGCTCGAGAAATTCGAGCATGCCGCGCGCATAGGACAGCTTTTCCTCCGGTGTATCGCGCGGGCCGCCGCGCAGGATCATCGCGTCGCGCACGATCTCCCTCGCCTTCCAGCCCGGGTACACGTTGTAGCTGACATAGGCGACGCCATCGGGTGCAAGATTCTCCGAGCACACGCGCAGGATCGCGTCCTGCACCGGTCCGGGTACCCAGCTGTAGACGCCGTGGCAGACGATGTAGTCGAACTGGCCGAACGATGCATCGACCTCGGCCAGATTGAACGCCCGCAGTTCGACATTCGGCAGCCCGGCGCGCGCGATGGCCTCACGGCCCTGCTCGATCTGCACCGTCGACAGATCAAGGCCCAGGGCGCTGGCTTCGCGGTGGCGCGCCGCGAACGGAATCAGATTGCCACCGGCCGCGCAGCCGAGCTCCAGTACCCGCGCCCGGGACGGGGCCGGTGCTTCGAGGCCGAACAGAAAGGCAATGGCCTCCAGGTGCTCGACGGCGGTTTGCGGGAACGGGTGCGACTCATAGGGCACCGCGTCGTAGTAGCTCGTGAGCGTGGAAGTCAGTGAATCGGGCACGGCGTCCTTTGGAATCGAGGCCGGCCGCAGCACCCTTTTGCCAAGGGGAAGCAGCGGCCATGGTGTGTCAGTTCCCGCTGACTATAGCCTCGCGCCGGGCAAAAAAAAGCCAACCCGTCGAAGGTTGGCTTTTTGCGGTGGATGGTGGAGCTGGGGGGATTTGAACCCCCGTCCGCAAGCCTTCATCGCGCAGTTCTACATGTTTAGTGATCTGATTTGAGTCTCGCTTCCGGAGTCGCGCAGTCACACGCTAAACCGGACGCCAGCACCCTATTTTCTCGCCCCGACCCAAGGTACCCGGATCGGAGCCAGCCCATGTAATTATCCTTGCAGCCGGGAGGTCAGGATTGCTCCAGACCCCCTTGCCCAGCCCATCGGCCAACTGTTGCAAGGCTCACTGGCAATTAAGCAGCGAGTGCGAAACGTTCGTCGTTTGCAGTTAGTTTGTTTGAATCTGTTTTACGAGCGCATTCAGCTCGACATGCCCCGCTGCGACTCCGAACCCACGTCGAAACCAGTGCAGCCCCAAGCTCACCATTTTAGGCCGGGTTGAGGAATTGCAAGAGCTCCAGGGGTGAAGTAATTGCGGCATCGGCCTCCCAGAGCGTCACGTCCGCCTGGGGTCCCATGTAACCATAGGTAGCCGCAATGGTCCGCATGCCTGCAGCCCGGCCCGCGATGATGTCGCGTTCGTCGTCTCCCACGTAGATGCAGGCGCTGGCCGGAATTCCAAGCCGGCGTGCCGCTTCATGCAGGGGCTCGGGGTGCGGCTTGGCGTACGGCGTGGTGTCGCCGCTCACGATGGCGCCGGCGCTCCCGAAAAGCGGAATGGCGCGCGTCAGCGGATCGGTAAAGCGCGCCGACTTGTTGGTAACCACGCCCCAGGCCAGGCCGTGCGCCCGGATGGCGTCGATGAGCGGCTGCACCCCGTCGAACACCTGGGTGTTGAGCAGCATGCGGTTTTCGTAGGCGACGAAGAACTCTTCCCTCAACGCAGGAAATTCCGGTGCCTCGGGCGTGATGCCGAAAGCCACGCCGAGCATGCCCCGGGCACCGGCTCCCGCCATGAACCGATAGCGTTCCAGTGGGTACGACTCGAGCCCGCGATCCGTGCGCATCTTGTCGGCCGCGGCGCCGAGATCGGGCGCGCTGTCGATCAGCGTGCCGTCAAGATCGAACAGTACCGCCTGAATTGCTGCTGCCATCACGTTGGCGAACCCGGCAAGGCCGGCTTCTGCGTGGCGAACATGTAGTTGACGCTGGTGTCGGCGCTCAACCAGTACCGCCGCGTCAGCGGGTTGTGTTCCATGCCGCGGGTGTGCCGCAGGTCGAGGCCGGCGGCGCGGCAGTGGGCCGCCAGTTCGCTGGGGCGCAACAGCTTCGCGTATTCATGCGTGCCGCGCGGCAGCATGCCCAGAACGTATTCGGCGCCGACGATCGCAAGCATGAACGACTTCAGGTTGCGGTTGATCGTGGAAAAGAACACCCATCCGCCCGGCTTGACGAGCGTGGCACAGGCCTGGACGATCGAAGCGGGCTCGGGCACATGCTCGAGCATTTCCATGCAGGTGACGGCGTCGAAACTGCCCGGCTGCTCCGCGGCCAGCGCCTCCGCGCTGACTTCCCGGTACTTGACGCCCTGCGTTCCGGCTTCGAGCGCATGCAGCCGCGCCACCTTGAGCGCCTTGCTCGCCAGATCGATGCCGAGCACGTCCGCGCCCTTTCGGGCCATCGAATCGGCCAGAATGCCGCCGCCGCAACCGATATCGAGCACCCGGCGCTGCGAAATCGGCGCAATACCGTCAATCCATTCCAGGCGCAATGGATTGATTTCATGGAGCGGGCGGAATTCGCTGTCCAAATCCCACCAGCGGTGGGCAAGCTCCGAAAACTTGGCGAGTTCCGCCGGATCGGCATTCACGTTATCTGTCATGCCGTGATTATGAAACGGAGAATGCGCCATCGGACATCGACGCGCACTTGGCGCCCGCCGGAAGGAATTCGGCAGGCATAAAAAAACCCCGCCGAAGCGGGGTTTTCTTTTAGCGATTCAATCGAATCAGCGGGTGGCGCGGGTGCCGACCACTTCGATTTCCACGCGGCGGTTCTTGGCGCGGCCTTCCTTGGTGCGGTTGTCCGCAACAGGCTGCTTCTCGCCCTTGCCTTCGGTGTAGACGCGGTTGCGTTCGATGCCCTTCGAGACCAGGAAGGCCTTGACGGCTTCGGCGCGGCGCACCGACAGACGCTGGTTGTAGGCGTCCGAACCGATCGAGTCGGTGTGGCCCACGGCGATGATCACTTCGAGGTTGACGTCGCGGATCTTCGAAACCAGGTCGGTCAGCTTGGCGCGACCTTCAGGCTTGAGGACCGACTTGTCGAAGTCGAAGAATGCGTCGGCAGCGAAGGTGACCTTCGAAGCAGCCACGGCCGGCGGTGCGACAGCAGCAGGCGGCGTCACAGCAGCGGGAGGCGTAACGGCGGGAGCCGGAACCAGAGCACCGTCGCAACCGGCGGCGGCAGTAGCCGGCGTCCAGTTGGCATCACGCCAGCACAGTTCGTTCGTGCCGTTCTTCCAAACCAGTTCGCCGGTGCCGTTTTGCCAGTTGTCGATCGTAGGACCGCCGTTCGCAGCGGTGACACGGGTCTGCGCGCCGGCGGCAGTGGCGAGCGCAGCGACTGCAAACATCATCGCCACTTTATTCAGTTTCTTCATGGTTCTCCTCTTGGGGAAAAAGCCGCAGCCGCGCTGCGAATCAAGGACGCTTTAAGTGACCACCACCCAAAACGTTGAGGCGATTGTGCCATAGGGTCTTTGGCAAACAGGCCGCTGGGCACCCCGGAAGCGTAGGACGGAGGCGGAATAGCGGCCTTGTGTTGCGGCGGTGCGACACCCCTCACAGCGTAAAATTTCGCCTTCCTGCCGCCAGCCTCTTGCTCAATGACCTCCTTCGCCAAAGAAACCCTGCCCATCAGTCTCGAAGAGGAAATGCGCAGCAGCTATCTCGATTACGCCATGAGCGTGATCGTGGGCCGGGCGCTTCCCGATGCGCGCGACGGCCTCAAGCCCGTGCACCGGCGCGTGCTGTATGCCATGCACGAGCTCAACAACGACTGGAACCGGGCCTACAAGAAATCCGCCCGCATCGTGGGCGACGTGATCGGCAAGTACCACCCGCACGGCGATCAATCCGTCTACGACACCATCGTGCGGCTGGCGCAGGACTTTTCCATGCGCCATATGCTGGTCGATGGCCAGGGCAACTTCGGGTCGGTCGACGGAGACAACGCAGCCGCAATGCGGTATACGGAAATCCGCCTGGCCAAAATTGCGCACGAAATGCTGGCCGATATCGACAAGGAAACTGTCGATTTCCAGGACAATTACGACGGCTCCGAAAAAGAACCAAAGGTCCTTCCGAGCAAACTGCCGAATTTGCTGGTGAATGGCTCGGGCGGTATTGCGGTTGGCATGGCCACCAATATTCCACCGCACAATCTCAATGAGGTGGTGGACGCCTGCCTGCACTTGCTGCGCAATCCGCAGGCCACCATCGACGAGCTGATGGAAATCGTGCCGGCGCCCGACTTCCCGACGGCCGGCATCATCTACGGCATCAATGGCGTGCGGGACGGCTACCGCACCGGCCGCGGCAAGGTCGTGATGCGCGCCAAGTGCCACTTCGAGGACATCGACCGCGGCCAGCGCCAGGCAATCATCGTCGACGAGCTCCCCTACCAGGTCAACAAGAAGACGCTGCAGGAGCGCATGGCCGAACTGGTGCACGAAAAGAAGATCGAGGGCATCAGCCACATCCAGGACGAGTCCGACAAGTCGGGCATGCGCCTGGTCATCGAGCTCAAGCGCGGCGAAGTGCCCGAGGTGGTGCTCAACAACCTGTACAAGCAGACCCAGCTGCAGGACACCTTCGGCATCAACATGGTGGCGCTGGTCGACGGCCAGCCCAAGCTGTGCAACCTGAAGGACCTGATCGAGGTCTTCCTGCAGCACCGCCGCGAAGTGGTCACGCGCCGCACCGTCTTCACGCTGCGCAAGGCGCGCGAACGCGGCCACGTGCTCGAAGGCCTGGCGGTGGCGCTGGCCAACATCGACGAGTTCATCCGCATCATCCGCGAGTCGCCCACTCCGCCGGTTGCCAAGGCCGAGCTGATGACCCGCAGCTGGGACAGCAAGCTGGTGCGCGAGATGCTGACGCGCTCGCGCGCCGACGGCGGCGTGGTCAATGCCGACGACTACCGCCCCGAGGGCCTGGAGCGCGAGTTCGGCATGGGTTCGGACGGCCTCTACCGCCTGTCGGAGACGCAGGCCCAGGAAATCCTGCAGATGCGCCTGCAGCGCCTGACCGGCCTCGAGCAGGACAAGATCGTTGCCGAGTACAAGGAAGTCATGGCCGAGATCGACGACCTGCTCGACATCCTGTCCAAGCCTGAACGGGTCTCGGTCATCATTGGCGACGAGCTCGGCACCATCAAGCACGAGTTCGGCCAGTCGAAGCTCGGCGCGCGCCGCAGCCTGGTGGAGCACAGCGCCTACGACCTCTCGACCGAAGACCTGATCACGCCCACCGACATGGTGGTGACGCTTTCGCACAGCGGCTACATCAAGAGCCAGCCGCTGAACGAGTACCGCGCGCAAAAACGGGGCGGACGCGGCAAGCAGGCCACCGTCACCAAGGAAGACGACTGGATCGACCAGCTCTTCATCGCCAACACGCACGACTACATCCTGTGCTTCTCCAACCGCGGCCGGCTGTACTGGCTCAAGGTGTGGGAAGTGCCGGCGGGCTCGCGCGGTTCGCGCGGCCGCCCCATCGTCAACATGTTCCCGCTGCAGGAAGGCGAGAAGATCAACGTGGCGCTCGCGCTGACCGGCGAGAAGCGCAACTTCCCGGCCGACCAGTACGTGTTCATGGCCACCTCGATGGGCACGGTCAAGAAGACCACGCTCGACGAATTCAACAACCCGCGCAAGGGCGGCATCATTGCAGTGAACCTCGATGAGGGCGACTACCTCATCGGCGCCGCACTGACCGACGGCAAGCACGACGTGATGCTGTTCAGCGACGGCGGCAAGGCCGTGCGCTTCGACGAAGAAGACGTGCGCCCGCTCGGCCGCAATGCACGCGGCGTGCGCGGCATGTCGCTCGATCCGGGGCAAGGCGTCATCGCGATGCTGGTGGCCGAGGACGAGCAGCAAAGCGTGCTCACCGCCACCGAAAATGGTTACGGAAAGCGCACAAGCATTACCGAGTACACGCGTCACGGCCGCGGAACCAAAGGCATGATTGCGATTCAACAGAGTGAGCGCAACGGCAAGGTCGTTGCCGCCACCCTCGTGCATGCGGACGATGAGATCATGCTCATCACCGACAAGGGCGTGCTCGTGCGCACCCGGGTAGCCGAGATTCGTGAGCTAGGTCGCGCAACGCAAGGCGTTACGCTGATCGGGCTCGACGAAGGCGCCAAACTCAGCGGGCTACAACGTATCGTCGAAAACGACGCCAACGGCGAGAGTGAGCCTGGCGCAGACGATACTTCCTCATCTTCAACGGAGAATCCTCAGTGAAAAAATTCAAGCTCGCACTTCTGACCGTCGCCCTGGCCGGCAGCTCGATGGCCGCCATGGCGCAGGACAAGGCTGCGCTCATCAAGCAGTTCATCGACGTGCAGCGCCCCGGCATCGAGTCGCTGGCCCGCGGCCTGGTCGAGCAATCGAGCGCCCCCATCGCGCAAGCCGGCTCGCAGTACCTGCAGACGCAAGTGCCCGAAGCCAAGCGCGAATCGGCTGCCAAGGCTGCCGACGCCGAACTCAAGAAATACTTCGACGAGGCCTACCCGATCGTGCGCGACAAGGCCGTGCAACTGGCACCTGGCGCCCTGACCCCGCTGCTCGAGCAGAACTTCAGCGAAGAAGAACTCAAACAGCTGCTGGCCTGGATCAACTCGCCGCTCAGCAAGAAGTACCAGGACCTCAATCCGAAGATGCAGACCGCGCTGACCGAAAAGCTCGTGAGCGACACGCGCGCCACCATCGAGCCGAAGATGCGCGCGCTCGACGAGAACGTGGCCAAGGCCCTGGGTGCACCGACCGGCGGCTCGCAAGGCGCCGCTCCCGCCAAGGCACCATCCAAGGCTCCCGCCAAGAAGTGACGTGACCCAGCAGCACCAGCCAGCCGGCACGCGCCCGTACAACTTTTCTGCCGGTCCGGCCGCCATGCCGGAGGCGGTGCTGCAACGCGCCGCCGCCGAAATGCTCGACTGGCAGGGCAGCGGCATGAGCGTGATGGAAATGAGCCATCGCGGCAAGGAGTTCGGCGCGATCTGCACCCAGGCCGAAGCCGACATCCGCACGCTGCTGGCCGTGCCAGAGCACTTCCACATCCTCTTCATGCAGGGCGGCGGCCTCGGCGAGAACGCCATCGTGCCGATGAACCTGTCGCGCGGCACCGCCGCCGACTTCGTCATCACCGGCAGCTGGAGCATCAAGTCGCAAAAGGAAGCGCAGCGCTACTGCACGGCGAACATCGCCGCGAGCAACGCCGGCGACCACCACACGCGGCTGCCCGATCCCTCGACCTGGCAGCTCAGCAAGAACGCCTCGTACGTGCACCTGTGCACCAACGAGACCATCAACGGCATCGAATTCCAGCAGCTGCCCGACCTCGCGGCCCTTGGCAGCGATGCGCCGCTGGTCATCGACTTTTCGTCGCACGTGGCCTCGCGCAGCGTCGACTGGCGCCGCGTCGGCCTTGCCTTCGGCGGTGCCCAGAAGAACCTCGGACCGGCCGGGCTCACCCTGGTGATCGTGCGCGACGACCTGCTCGGACATGCGCTCGAAATCTGCCCGAGCGCGTTCAACTACAAGATCGTGGCCGACAACAAGTCCATGTACAACACCCCGCCGACCTGGGGCATCTACATGGCAGGGCTGACGTTCCAGTGGCTGCTGCAGCAGACCGAGGGCGGACTCACGGGCGTGGCCGCCATGGAGCAGCGCAACATCGCCAAGGCCAGGCTGCTGTACGACTTCATCGACGCCTCTTCGTTCTACCTCAACAAGATCGACCCGGGCTGCCGTTCGCGCATGAACGTGCCGTTCTTCCTGGCGGACGAAAGCCACAACGACGCCTTCCTGGCCGGTGCGCGCGAGGCCGGCCTGCTGCAGCTCAAGGGCCACAAGTCGGTCGGCGGGATGCGCGCGAGCATCTACAACGCCATGCCGCTGGAAGGCGTACAGGCACTCGTGAGCTACATGCGAGAATTCGAGCGATCGCATGCCTAGGCGCATGCCCAGTTGCTCGCACCGATGACCGCCTCCGCTCCAACACCGCCCTCCTCTCCCGACAACTCCGAAAGCCTTGCCGATCTGCGCGTGCAGATCGACTCGCTCGACCAGCAACTGCTCGGCCTGCTCAATGAGCGGGCCCACGTGGCAGAGCTGGTCGGCGAGGTCAAGAAGCGCGAAGGCACGCCGTATTTCCGCCCCGATCGCGTGGCCCAGGTCATCGAGAAGATGCAAAAGAGCAATGCAGGCCCGCTCAAGGACCTGCATGTGGCCGCCATCTGGCGCGAAATCATGTCGGCCTGCCTGGCGCTCGAATCGCCGCAGCGCGTTGCCGTGCTCGGCCCCGAGGGCACCTTCTGCGAGCAGGCCGCCATTGAATACTTCGGCGGCGCCGCCGACCTGATCTACTGCGCCAGCTTCGACGAGGTGTTCCACGCCACGGCAGCCGGCAGTGCCCAGTACGGCGTGGTGGGCGTCGAAAACTCGACCGAAGGCGTGGTCACGCGTTCGCTCGACCTGTTCCTGCATTCGCCGACCCACGTGGTGGGCGAAGTCAGCCTGCTGGTGCGCCACCATCTGCTGCGCAGCAGCAATACGCTCGATGGCGTCGAGGCCGTGCTGGCCCACCCGCAGGCGCTGGCGCAGTGCCAGACCTGGCTGTCGAAGCACTTGCCCAATGCCGAGCGACGCGCAGTTTCGAGCAATGCCGAAGGCGCGCGTCTCGCAGCCACCAATCCGGCCTGGGCCGCGCTGGCCGGCGAACGCGCCGCCACGCGCTTCGGCCTGCACATCGTGGCGCATGCGATCCAGGACGATTCGTACAACCGCACCCGCTTCTCCGTGATCTGCCTGCCGCAGACACTGGCCATGCCACCGGCCTCGGGACGCGACTGCACGAGCCTGATCGTCTCCGTGCCGAACCGACCCGGCGCCGTGCACGACCTGCTGGTGCCGCTGAAGGTCAACAACGTGTCGATGACCCGGTTCGAGTCGCGTCCGGCGCGCACCGGCCAGTGGGAGTACTACTTCTACATCGACCTGGACGGCCATCCCTCGCAGCCCAACGTGGCTGCGGCGCTGGCCGAACTGCGCGGCCTCTGCGCGTTCTACAAGGTGCTTGGCGCCTACCCCGTCAAAGCCTGAGCCGGACAAGCACCATGTTCGAGCAATTGGGATTGATCGGCTGCGGCCTCATGGGCGGCTCCTTTGCGCTTGCGCTCAAGCGCGCGAAGCTCGTGAAACGCGTGGTCGGCTACAGCAAGTCGCCTTCCACCACCGAACGGGCGCGCCAGCTCGGCGTGATCGACGTGGCGGCGCCTTCCGCGCTGCTGGCGGTCTCGGGCTCCGACCTCGTGCTGCTGGCGGTGCCGGTGGCGGCCTCGGAAGCCACCTTCAAGGCCATTCGCCACGGCATTTCGAGCGATACGCTCGTGATGGACGTGGGCTCGACCAAGGGCGACGTGATCGAAGCCGCGCGCAACGGCCTGCAGGACCAGTTCGCCCACTTCGTTCCGGCCCATCCGATCGCCGGCAAGGAAGTGTCCGGCATCGAGCATGCCGAGGCTTCGCTCTACACCGGCCGCAAGGTCGTGCTGACGCCGGTCAAGGCCACGCTGCGCTCGAACGTGCAGCGCGCCTCGCAGATCTGGAGCGGCATCGGCGCCCATGTCGTCACCATGACGCACGAGGAGCACGACAGCGCCTTCGCGGCCGTGAGCCATCTGCCGCACCTGCTGGCCTTTGCCTATGTCAATGCACTGATCGCGCAGCCGAAGGGCGACGATTTCCTGCGCCTTGCAGGGCCGGGCTTTCGCGATTTTTCGCGCATTGCGGCCAGCGATCCGGTCATGTGGCGCGACGTGCTGCTCGCCAACCGCGAGCAGGTGCTGCTGCAATCGCAGGCATTCCGCAAGGCGCTGCTCGAGTTCGAGGCACTGGTCACGGCCGGCGACGCCCAGGCGCTGGAGCACTCGATTGCCGCCGCCAGCAAGGTCCGCGCCGCCTGGCAGCCCAACACCGACGCGTCCCAGGACTCCTGACATGTTCTCGACGGCATTCCTCGACATTCCTGCGCTGGCCGGGGCTTCGGGCACTGTGCGGCTGCCGGGCTCCAAGAGCATTTCGAACCGCGTGCTGCTGCTGGCCGCGCTGGCGAGCGGAACCACCACCGTCCACGACCTGCTCGACTCCGACGACACCCGCGTGATGCTCGATGCGTTGCGCGCGCTCGGCTGCGGCATCGATGCAGCGGGCAGCACGCTGCGCATCACCGGCATCGGCGGCCAGCTGAAGCCGGGCGGGCCGATGCTGCCGCTTTTCCTCGGCAACGCCGGCACCGCGATGCGCCCGCTGACCGCCGCGCTGTCGCTGCTCGGCGGCGACTTCGAACTCAGCGGCGTGCCGCGCATGCACGAGCGGCCGATCGGCGACCTGGTCGACGCGCTGACCCAGCTCGGCTGCCGCATCGACTACCTGGGCAACCCCGGCTACCCGCCGCTGCGCATCCGCCCGATAGATCACGCCGCACTGGTGCTCGACGCGCCGATCCGCGTGCGCGGCGACGTCTCGAGCCAGTTCCTGACCGCGCTGCTGCTCGCATTGCCACTCGCAGCCCGGAAGAACGTCGTGATCGAAGTGGTCGGCGAGCTGATCTCCAAGCCTTACATCGAGATCACGCTCAACCTGCTGGCGCGCTTCGGCATTGCCGTGCGGCGCGAGGGCTGGGAGCGCTTTACCATCCTCGCCGGCAGCCGCTACAGCTCGCCGGGCGACATCCACGTCGAGGCAGACGCCTCTTCTGCTAGTTATTTCATAGCACTTGGCGCCATTGCCACGGGCGCGTCCGACCAGGACAGCATCCGGATCGAAGGCGTAGGCGCCGATTCGATCCAGGGCGACATCCGCTTCATCGAGGCGGCGCAGCAAATGGGCGCGCAGGTCGACAGCGGCCCGAACTGGCTGGACGTGCGCCGCGGCGCCTGGCCGCTCAAGGCCATCGACCTCGACGCCAACCACATCCCCGATGCCGCGATGACGCTGGCCGTGATGGCGCTGTACGCCGACGGCCCGAGCACCTTGCGCAACATCGCCAGCTGGCGGGTCAAGGAAACCGACCGCATCGACGCCATGGCCAACGAGCTCAGGAAGCTCGGCGCCACGGTCGACTCCGGCCCCGATTTCATCCGGGTCCATCCACTGGAACGCTCGGGCTGGCAGGCGGCAAGCATCCGCACCTACGACGACCATCGCGTGGCCATGTGCTTTTCGCTCGCGGCGTTCAATCCGGCGGGCTTGCCGGTGCGCATACTGGAGCCGCACTGCGTCGCCAAGACCTTCCCGGACTATTTCGAAACGCTGTTCTCGGTGGCCGATGCGCCCGAGGTGCCGGTGATCTGCATCGACGGTCCCACCGCCTCGGGCAAGGGCACGCTCGCGGCCGAAGTGGCGCGCCTCCTGGGCTACCACTACCTCGATTCGGGCTCGCTCTACCGCGTGACCGGCCTGGCCATGCGGCGCGCCGCGCTCAGCGCCGAGCCGCAGCACGAAGCGCAGATCGCCGCCCTGGCGGCCGCCCTGCCCCTGCATTTCACCGAGGGCAAGGTGCTGCTGGCCGGCGAGGACGTGAGCGACGAAATCCGCACCGAAGCCGCCGGCATGGACGCCTCCCGCGTCTCCACGCTTCCCGCGGTGCGCGAGGCGCTTCTGGCCCTGCAGCAGCGCTTTCGGCAGCTCCCGGGCCTGGTGGCCGACGGCCGCGACATGGGCACCGTGATCTTCCCGGACGCGGCGCTCAAGGTCTTCCTGACGGCCAGCGCCGCCCAGAGGGCTGAACGCCGGCATAAGCAGTTGATTTCAAAGGGTATTTCAACTACACTCGACAGTCTTCGCTCCGACTTGGAAGCGCGCGACGCCAGGGATTCGTCCCGCAGCGTCGCTCCCCTCAAGCCGGCGCAGGATGCCCGCCACCTCGACAACTCCCAGCTGTCCATCGAGCAATCGATCGACACAGTGTTGGACTGGTGGCGGCAAGTACAGCCTTTCAAGCCCGCTTGAAAGGCTCGCGCCAACCGGGTTGTTCCGGTGGCGCATACCGCTCCAGCAGGCTCTTCTCGCGCGACAGCGCACCGGCCTGATGGTTGTTCAACCAACCCGGGCTCACGCCCACAAAACCGCCGTCTCCAGACCTACAGCAGCCGCACGCAATTTCGCATGAGCGCCTGCCAACCCTGCCTGACGGAAGGAACCATCAATGTCTGAATCTTTTGCCGACCTATTCGAAGAGTCCCTGAAGCGTTCCGAAATGCGCACCGGCGAGGTCATCACGGCCGAAGTCGTGCGCGTCGAACACAACCACGTGGTGGTCAACGCCGGCCTCAAGTCCGAAGCGTATGTGCCGATCGAGGAGTTCAAGAACGACAAGGGCGAACTCGAAGTCCAGGCCGGCGATTTCGTTTCCGTTGCCATCGGCAGCGTTGAAAACGGCTACGGCGACACCATTCTCTCGCGCGACACCGCCAAGCGCCTCGCTTCGTGGCTCGCCCTGGAGAAGGCCCTGGAATCGGGCGACTTCGTCACCGGCACCACCAGCGGCAAGGTCAAGGGCGGCCTCACGGTGCTCGTCAACGGCATCCGCGCCTTCCTGCCGGGCTCGCTGATCGACACGCGTCCGATCAAGGACCTGACCCCCTACGAGAACAAGACCCTCGAATTCAAGGTCATCAAGCTCGACCGCAAGCGCAACAACGTCGTGCTGTCGCGCCGTGCCGTGGTCGAAGCCAGCATGGGCGAAGAGCGCGCCAAGCTGATGGAAACCCTGAAGGAAGGCGCAGTCGTGCGCGGCGTGGTCAAGAACATCACCGAATATGGTGCGTTCGTGGACCTCGGCGGCATCGACGGCCTGCTGCACATCACCGACATGGCATGGCGCCGCGTGCGCCACCCGAGCGAAGTCGTTCAGGCCGGTCAGGAAATCACCGCCAAGATCCTCAAGTTCGACACCGAGAAGAACCGTGTCTCGCTGGGTCTCAAGCAAATGGGCGACGATCCGTGGATGGGCGTTTCGCGCCGCTACCCGCAATCGACCCGCCTGTTCGGCAAGGTCACGAACATTGCCGACTACGGCGCGTTCGTCGAACTCGAACCCGGCATCGAAGGCCTGGTGCACGTCTCCGAAATGGACTGGACCAACAAGAACATCGCTCCGAACAAGATCGTCTCGCTGGGCGACGAAGTCGAAGTCATGGTCCTCGAAATCGACGAAGACAAGCGCCGCATCAGCCTGGGCATGAAGCAGTGCAAGGCCAACCCGTGGCAAGAGTTCGCGCAGAACACCAAGCGCGGCGACCGCGTCAAGGGCCCGATCAAGTCGATCACCGACTTCGGCGTGTTCGTGGGCCTGGCTGCCGGCATCGACGGCCTGGTGCACCTGTCGGACCTCTCGTGGAACGAAGCCGGCGAAACCGCCGTTCGCAACTACAAGAAGGGCCAGGAAGTCGAAGCGATAGTGCTGGCCGTCGACGTCGACCGCGAGCGCATCAGCCTGGGCATCAAGCAGCTCGACAGCGACCCGTTCACCACCTTCACCACGGTGAACGACAAGGGCCAGATCGTGACCGGCAAGGTCAAGACGGTTGACGCCCGCGGCGCTGAAATCGATCTCGGCGAAGACATCATCGGCTACCTGCGTGCTTCGGAAATCTCGCGCGACCGCGTCGAAGATGCCCGCAATGTGCTGAAGGAAGGCGACGAAGTCACCGCCATCGTCGTGAACGTGGATCGCAAGACCCGCAACATCCAGCTGTCCATCAAGCAGAAGGACATGGTCGACGAACAAGGCGCCATGGCCAACCTGAGCCAGCAGTCGGCACGCGAAAACGCGGGCACGACGAGCCTGGGCGCCCTGCTGCGCGCCAAGCTCGACAACAACGACAGCAAGTAAGCTGAGTCCGAAGACAGAGCAGGCCCTGGGGCCGCTCTGTCTTTTTTTTCGTCCACGTTTTTGTTTGGCCTATGACCCGCTCTGACCTCGTCGAAGAACTCGCAGCGCGCTTCGCGCAGCTGACGCACCGCGATGCCGAATACGCCGTCAAGACCATCCTCGACGCGATGAGCGACGCGCTGGTGCGCGGGCACCGCATCGAGATCCGTGGCTTCGGCAGCTTCTCGGTCACCCGGCGTCCGCCTCGCATCGGCCGCAACCCGCGTTCGGGCGAGAGCGTTCAGATCCCCGAAAAACGGGTGCCTCATTTCAAGCCGGGCAAGGCATTGCGCGAGGCCGTCGACGCCAAGACCGCCGAGCTCGACGCAAAGGGCCGCAAGGCCTGATCGCATGGATGCAAACGTAGAATGCTCCCGGCAACGGGAACGGCTATGAAATACCTCCTGTGGCTGCTCAAGGCAGCCATTTTTTTTACGCTTTTTGCTTTCGCGCTGAACAACCAGCACGACGCGACCGTCTATTTCTTCTTCGGCACGCATTGGCGCGCGCCCCTGGTGCTCGTCGTGCTCGCGGCTTTCGCCGGCGGCCTCGTGGTGGGCGCGCTCGGCATGCTGCCCGGATGGTGGAAGCACCGTGCGGCGGCGGCGCAGGTTCCGGCCACGCGCGGCGACGAAGCCGCGGCGCCTGCGCCATCCACGCCTGCTCCGGCTGCGGCGCCGCCGTCCATTTCCGCCACCGACCTACCCACCGTGCGCCAACATGGACTTTGATCCCAGCTGGCTGCTGATCAGCCTGCCCGTTGCCTTTGTGCTGGGCTGGCTCGCCTCGCGCTTCGATATCCGGCAGCTCAAGCTCGAGAACCGGCAAGCCCCCAAGGCGTATTTCCGCGGCCTCAACTTTCTTCTCAACGAACAGCAGGACCAGGCCATCGATGCCTTCATCGAGGCCGTGCAGAACGACCCCGACACGCAGGAGCTGCACTTCGCGCTGGGCAACCTGTTTCGCCGGCGCGGCGAATACCAGCGCGCGGTGCGCGTGCACGAGCATCTGCTGGGGCGCGGCGACCTGAGCCGCAGCGACCGCGAACGCGCTCAGCACGCGCTGGCGCAGGATTTCCTGCGCGCCGGGCTGCTTGATCGCGCCGAAGCCGCGCTGCAAAAGCTCGAGGGCACGCGCTACGAGAACGAGGCACGGCTGTCGCTCTTGGCCATCTACGAGCGGTCGCGCGAATGGGCGCAAGCTGCCGCGGTAGCGCAGAAGCTCGACGAATCCGACCAGGCCAGCTACAGCACGCGCCGCGCCCACCACCTTTGCGAGCAGGCCTCCGAGCAGGTGGCGGCCGGCGACCTGGCCGCGGCCGGCCGGCTGCTCTCCGAGGCGGTGGCGCTGGCCCCGCAGGCGCCCCGCCCCGCCATCGACTCCGCCACGCTGCAACTGCGCAATGGTGACGGCGGCAAGGCCTTCGATACCCTCGTCGCGCTGAGCGACACCGCCCCGCTCGCCCTGCCGCTGTATGCCGCTGCGCTGCAGCAGGCCGCGGTCGCCGCCCACCGCGAGGGCGAAGCGCTCGCGCTGCTGCAAAGGCACTATGACGAGTCGCCCTCGATCGACGTGCTCGAAGCGCTGATCGCGCTCGGCGGCTCGCCGACCAGCGCGATTCCGGCGGCCAACGGCCAGCCGCTCGCTCCACGCGACGGCTACATCGCACACCTCGCCCAGCAGCCCTCGCTGGTCGCCGCCTCGCGCTGGCTTGCGGGCGAGCGCTTCGAACACGAGCAGTTCCACCCGCAGGTGCAGCGCGCGCTCGACCAGGCCACGCGGCCGCTGATGCGCTACCGCTGCGCCGCCTGCGGCTTCGAGGCGCACCAGCATTTCTGGCACTGTCCCGGATGCCAGGCCTGGGACAGCTATCCGCCGCGGCGCGTCGAGGAGCTCTGAACTACATTCCGAACACCTTTCGGAACAATGGTGAACGCGCTTCCCGCAGGGCGCGAGGCCGTCAACGCGCCTTTCCCTGAACCGTTGAACGCGAGCCGGCGCCTTCTGCCGGCGAACTGTGATCTCAACAAATCAGGGAGTTTGAAAAATCATGCTGAAGAAAATCCTGGCCGTGATGGCCATGCTGTTTGCGGCTGCCTCGTTCGCCGCGGTCGACGTCAACAAGGGCACGGCGGCCGATCTCGACGGCATCAAGGGCGTCGGTCCTGCAATGTCCAAGCGCATCCTCGACGCACGCAAGGAAGGCGAGTTCAAGGACTGGCCCGACTTCATGCAGCGCGTGAAGGGCGTGAAGGAAAAGAAGCCCGAGAAGCTGTCGGCCGAAGGGCTCACGGTCAACGGCAAGGCCTTCGGCGGCCACGCAGCCGAAGCGGTTGCGCCCAAGGCAGACAAGCCCGCCAAGGCAGCCGCTGCCAAGCCGCCCAAGCCCTGATCGAAACGCTCGGGGCCGGGCGGGCCGATGCCGCGCTCGCGGCATGTCCGCAACCCGCTGAAAAGCCGCCGCAAAGGCGGCTTTTTTGCGTGCGCCGCAGCAGCAAGGCAGGCCGCTGCACAGCGGCGCGTGGCAGGGAAATGCCTCAGAAGTGGCCCGGAATTTGCACGTATGCTCGCGTTCGTTTTCACTTTCATACGTTCCGGAGCGCTCATGAATCACAAGTTCGGCATTGCCCTGGCTGGCCTCACCCTTGGCGCCGCAGCCTTCGCGCAGACCAAGTGGGACCTGCCCACCGCCTACCCGGCGACCAACTACCACACCGAGAACATCGCGCAGTTCGCGAAAGACGTGGACGCCGCCACCAGCGGCAAGCTCAAGATCACGGTGCACGCCAACGCCTCGTTGTTCAAGGCGCCTGAAATCAAGCGCGCGGTGCAAAGCGGCCAGGCCCAGGCCGGCGAGATCCTGCTGGCCAACTACGCGAACGAGAACCCGATCTACGCGCTCGACGGCGTGCCCTTCCTCGCCACCACATATCCCGAAGCAAGAAAGCTCTACGACGCGTCCAAGCCCGCCATGGAGAAGCTGCTCGCCGCCCAGGGCATCAAGATGCTGTTCGTGGTGCCGTGGGCGCCGCAGGGCATCTACTCCAAGAAGGAGATCAGTTCGGTGGCCGACCTGCGCGGCATCAAGTGGCGCGCCTACAGCCCGGCCACCGCCAAGATCGCTGAGTTGATCGGCGCGCAGCCGGTGCAGATCCAGCAGGCCGAACTCAGCGCCGCCATGGCCACCGGCGTGATCGAAAGCTACATGAGCTCGGGCTCGACCGGCTACGACACCAAGACCTACGAGCACATCAAGAACTTCTACGACACGCAGGCCTGGATTCCGAAGAACGCGATCCTCGTCAACGCCAAGGCCTTCGACGCACTCGACGCCACCACCAGGGCCGCCGTCACCAAGGCCGCGGCCGACGCCGAAACCCGTGGCTGGAAAGTCGCGCAGGAGAAGAACGACGAATACAAGAAGCTGCTGGTCGAGCGCGGCATGAAGGTACACAAGCCTTCCGCCAAGCTCGACGCGGACATGCGCCAGGTCGGCGGCATCATGCAGGCGGATTGGCTCAAGGCCGCCGGCGCCGACGGCGCGGCCATCGTCGACGCCTACAAAAAGAAATAAACCGTGCGCCGCTTCCTCGATCGTCTGTACGACGGCGCAGGCGCGCTCGGCGCATTCTGCGTGTTCCTGATCTTCGTGCTGATGATCCTGGGTGGCGTGGGCCGCCAGATGAACTGGCATGTGAGCGGACTCAACGACGTCGTTTCCTGGCTCTGCGCCGCCGCCGCGTTCTTTGCCATGGCGCATGCCTTCCGGCATGGCGACTTCGTGCGCGTGACGCTGCTGCTGGACGCCGTGCCGGCCAAGGCACGACGCGTGCTGGACGTGGTCTGCCTGCTGATCGCCGCGGCGTCGGTGGCCTATCTCACCTACTGGGCCACCAGCTTCACCTGGGAAAGCTACGAGTTCGCCGAGATGGCAACGGGCCTGGTGGTCATTCCGATCTGGATTCCGCAATCGACCTTCGTGATCGGCTGCTGGTTGCTCCTGATCGCCATGATCGACGAACTGGTGGGCGTGGTGCGCGGCGAGAAACCGAGCTACCAGCGCGCCATCGAAGAGCGCCACGCCGCGGGCGACTTCTCCTCCGACGTCTGAACCACGACAACAAAGACACCGATGTTCGAAAACCTCTGGATGGGCGCCCTGCTGCTCGCCATCATGCTGTTGTTGCTGGCGGGCGGCGTCTGGATCGCAATGACGCTGGCCATCGTCGGCTGGGTCGGCCAGGCCTTCTTCACCAACACGCTGCCGGGCAAGAACCTGTTCTCGGCCTTCTGGGAAAGCAATGCGAGCTGGGAGCTCGCGGCGCTGCCCCTGTTCATCTGGATGGGCGAGATTCTCTTTCGCACCAAGCTCAGCGAGGAAATGTTCGAGGGCCTGCGCCCCTGGCTCAACCGCGTGCCGGGCCGGCTGATGCACACCACCATCCTCGGCTGCGGCGTGTTCGGCTCGGTCTCGGGTTCTTCGGCCGCCACCTGCGCGACCATCGCCAAGGTGGCGCTGCCCGAACTCAAGCGCCGCGGCTACAACGAGAAGCTGGCCATCGGTTCGCTCGCCACCGCCGGCACGCTGGGCATCCTGATTCCGCCATCGATCACGATGGTGGTGTATGCCGTGGCGGCCGACGCCTCGATCATCCGCATCTTCCTGGCCGGCTTCCTGCCGGGCTTCTTGCTGATGCTGCTGTTCTCGGGCTACATCGGCTGGTGGAGCCTGCGCAACCCCGACCAGGTGCCGCCGGCCGACCCGCCGACCACCTTCATGGAGAAGATCAGGCTCTCGGGCAATCTCATCCCCTGCGCGCTGCTGATCGTCTTCATCGTCTGGGTGCTGGTGGCGGGATGGGCCACGGCCACCGAATGCGCGGCCTTCGGCGTGCTGGGCTCGCTGGCCATCGCCGCGTACGGCAAGAGCCTCACCTGGAAGAACTTCAAGGAGGGGATCATGGGCGCCACGCGCACCAGCTGCATGATCATGTTCATCCTGGCCGGCGCCGCCTTCCTCACCAAGACCATGGCCTTCACGGGCATCCCGCGCGAGTTGGCCGAATGGGTCGACAGCATGCACCTCTCGCCCTACGCGCTGATCGGCGCGCTGGTGGTGGTGTACCTGGTGCTGGGCACGGCGCTCGACGGCATCTCGATGATCGTGCTGACCAGCGCTGTGGTGCTGCCGATGATCCAGAAGGCCGGCTTCGACCTGATCTGGTTCGGCATCTTCGTCGTGCTGCTGGTCGAGATTGCCGAGGTCACGCCGCCGGTGGGCTTCAACCTCTTCGTGCTGCAGAACATGACCGGGAAAGATAGCAACGTGATCGCCAGGGCGGCCATCCCGTTCTTCTTCTGCCTGGTGCTGTGCATCGTGCTGATCACGCTGTTCCCGGGTATCGTCACGGTGCTGCCCAACGTGGTGATGGGCGTCGAGAAGTAGCGAGAAGAAGGAACGGATGCCCGCCTTGCCGGTTTTTGCGATTTGCGTTGGCGCCTCGTTCGGCGCCCTTGCCAGATGGGGCCTGGGCCTCTGGCTCAACACCGGCGGCCCGCTGCCCTACGGCACGCTGGCGGCCAACCTGATCGGAGGCTACCTCGTGGGCATGGCGGTGGGTGCATTCCAGGCCATGCCCCAGCTCGATCCAGTGTGGCGGCTGCTGCTCATCACGGGATTCCTCGGCGGGCTGACGACTTTCTCGAGCTTCTCGGCCGAGGTCGTTGCGCAGCTTCTCGACGGGCGCGTGCTGCTGGCACTGGCTACGAGCATGCTGCATCTGGGCGGCTCGCTGGTGCTGACCTGGATCGGCATCCGCACCGTGCAACTGGCGCTGGGCTGATCTTCCCGCCCGCGGCACACCCCGAAAACAGCCCCCATACCCTGCGGTCATAGCCGGGTGCATCCAGGGTGCCGATCGATAGAATCGACCGCAATGCCCCTGGTCTTTCTCGTCGCACTCCCCTTTGTTGCCAGCGTGCTGGCCGCGTTGATGCCGTCGAACGCGCGCAACCGGGAGTCGACGCTGGCGGGGCTCGTCGCGCTGGGCTGCGCGCTGCAGACCGCATGGTTCTTTCCCCAGATCGCGCGCGGCAACGTGCTGCGCCAGGAGATCGCGTGGCTGCCCGAACTCGGGCTCAACCTCGTGTTCCGCATGGACGGCTTTGCGTGGCTGTTCTGCATGCTGGTGCTCGGCATCGGCGCGCTGGTGGTGCTCTATGCGCGCTACTACATGTCGGCGTCCGATCCGGTGCCGCGTTTCTTCTCGTTCTTTCTTGCCTTCATGGGCGCGATGACGGGCGTGGTGCTCTCGGGCAACCTGATCCAGATGGTGCTGTTCTGGGAGCTCACCAGCCTGTTCTCCTTCCTGCTGATCGGCTATTGGCATCACCGGCGGGACGCGCGGCGCGGCGCGCGCATGGCGCTCACCGTCACCGGTGCCGGCGGGCTCTGCCTGCTGGCGGGCGTGGTGGTGCTGGGCCGCATCGCGGGCAGCTATGAGCTCGACGTGGTGCTCGCCTCGGGCAACGAAATCCGCGCGCATGCGCTCTATCCGGCGGCGCTGGTGCTGATACTGCTGGGTGCCTTCACCAAGAGCGCGCAGTTCCCGTTCCACTTCTGGCTGCCGCGCGCCATGGCGGCGCCCACGCCGGTTTCGGCCTACCTGCATTCGGCCACCATGGTGAAGCTCGGCGTGTTCCTGATGGCGCGGCTGTGGCCGGTGCTGTCGGGCACCGAGCAGTGGTTCTGGCTGGTGGGCGGCGCGGGCGCGATCACGTTGCTGCTCGGCGGCTTCGTGGCGATGTTCCAGCGCGACCTGAAGGCATTGCTGGCCTATTCGACCATCTCGCACCTCGGGCTCATCACGCTGCTGCTGGGCTTGAACAGCCCGCTCGCGGCAGTGGCGGCGGTGTTCCACATCATCAACCACGCGACCTTCAAGGCATCGCTCTTCATGGCGGCCGGCATCATCGACCACGAGAGCGGCACGCGCGACATCCGCAAGCTCAGCGGCCTGCTGCGGCTGATGCCGATCACCGGCACGCTGGCGATCATCGCGAGCGCATCGATGGCCGGCGTGCCGCTGCTCAACGGATTTCTCTCGAAGGAAATGTTCTTCGCCGAGACGGTGTTCATCCAGGCGACGCCATGGATCAACCTGAGCCTTCCGGTCATTGCCACCGTTGCGGGCGTCTTCAGCGTGGCCTATTCGGCGCGCTTCGTGTTCGATGTGTTCTTCGGTCCGCCTTGCGGCCCCGAGGTGCCGAGGCAGCCGCACGAGCCGCCGCATTGGATGCGCGTGCCGGTCGAGCTGCTGGTGCTGGTCTGCCTGGTGGTGGGCGTGGCGCCGGCCTGGTCGATCGGCACGCTGCTGGCCGCTGCCGCCACGCCGGTGGTCGGCGGTGTGCTGCCCGCATACAGCCTGGCCGTGTGGCACGGCTTCAACCTGCCGCTGGCGATGAGCTTCGTGGCGCTGGCCGGCGGCATGGCGCTCTACCTGTCGCAGCGCCGCCGCCGCGCCGACGGCAAGCTCGAACACACGCCGCTCCTGCACCGCTTCGACGGCCAGGCCATCTTCGAGCACCTGCTCGCGCGGCTCAGCGAGGCTGGCCGGCGCAGCCGCCGCCTGCTGGGCACGCGGCGCATGCAGTCGCAATTGCTGCTGCTGATTGCGGTGGCGGCGGCAGGCGCGGCGGCTTCGCTATGGACCGCACCCGTCGCCCGTGGCGACCGCGAGCTGCTGCCCTTTTCGCCGATGTTCGCGATGACCTGGCTGATCGGCGGCGTCTGCGCGCTGGCGGCGGCATGGCAGGCCAAATTCCATCGCCTGGCCGCGCTGATGCTGGCCTCGGGCGCCGGGCTGGTGTGCTGCGTGACCTACATCTGGTTCTCGGCACCCGACCTTGCGCTGACGCAGCTCGTGGTGGAGGCCGTGACCACGGTACTGATCCTGCTGGGCCTGCGCTGGCTGCCGATGCGCAGCAAGGACGCGGTCCAGCCGGCCCGCGCCAGGCTGCGCCCCTGGGGGCGGCGCGGACGCGACCTGCTGGTGGCGGCCGGCGTCGGCGGTGGCATGGCGGCACTCGCGTGGCTGATGATGACGCGCCCGTTTCCGCAAAGCATCTCGCCCTTCTTTCTCGAGCATGCGCTCACCGAGGGTGGCGGCACCAACGTGGTCAACGTGATGCTGGTCGACTTCCGCGGCTTCGACACCTTCGGCGAGATCACCGTGCTGGGCGTTGTGGCGCTCACCGTCTATGCACTGCTGCGCCGCTTCCGGCCGGCCCGCGAATCGATGGCCCTGCCGGTACAGCAGCGCGCGCAGGCCGACGATGGCAGCAGCGACTTGCTGAACCCGCGCCTCGCCAAGGACACGGCCGTGGGCTACCTGATGGTGCCGGCCGTGCTGGTGCGATTGCTGCTGCCGCTTGCGGTGCTGGTGTCGGTCTATTTCTTCATGCGCGGGCACAACGCGCCTGGCGGCGGCTTCGTCGCGGGGCTGGTGATGTCGGTGGCGCTGGTGCTGCAGTTCATCGTCTCGGGCACCGAGTGGGTGGAAGAGCACCTGCGCATCTATCCGCGCCGCTGGATCGCCGGCGGCCTGCTGCTCGCGCTGGCCACGGGCAGCGGCGCGGTGGCGTTCGGCTATCCGTTCCTGACCACCCACACCGCGCACCTGCATCTTCCCGTGCTGGGCGAGCTGCACGTGCCGAGCGCCCTGTTCTTCGACATCGGCGTGTTCGCACTGGTGCTGGGCGCCACCATGCTGATCCTCACGGCGCTGGCCCACCAGTCGGTACGCAGCCACCGCTGGGCCGATGAGCAGCGCGAAAAGGAAGCCGAAGCCGCTGCGGCCGCCAGCGCAAGTCCGGAAGGAGCGCGCTGATGGAGATCGTGCTTGCGCTGGCCATCGGCGTGCTCACCGGCTCGGGGGTGTACCTGCTGCTGCGCCCCCGCACCTTCCAGGTGATCATGGGCCTCACGCTCATCTCGTACGCGGTCAACCTGTTCATCTTCAGCATGGGGCGGCTCAAGCTCGACAGCGAACCGGTGCTGGTCAAGGGCATCGCCGCCACGCTGGTCAACACCGCCGACCCGATGCCGCAGGCCCTGGTGCTGACGGCGATCGTGATCGGCTTTGCGATGACGGCGCTGTTCCTCGTGGTGCTGCTGGCCTCGCGCGGCCTCACCGGCACCGACCACGTGGACGGCGAAGAGCGGCAGGAGGCGGCAGAGTGACGGGGCAACTGGTCCAGCTGCTCGACCGGCTGCTCGAGTTCAGCATGCCGCACCTCGTCGCGGTGCCGATCCTCGTGCCGCTGCTCACGGCCGCACTGATGCTGCTGCTGGGCGAAAGCCGGCGCCGCACCAAGTCGGCGTTGAGCGTGGTCTCGGGGCTGGTGGGCCTGCTGGCGGCGCTGGCGCTGCTGCGCTGGGTGAATGCACCCGAGACCGGCGACGGCCCCGGCTCGGTCGGCGTGTACCTGCCGGGCAACTGGCAGGCGCCCTTCGGCATCGTGCTGGTGGCGGACCGGCTGTCGACCATGATGGTGGCGCTCACGGGCGTCGTCGCCTTTGCGGCCTCGATCTATTCCACCTCGCGCTGGGACCGCGCGGGGGTGCATTTCCATCCGCTGCTGCAGCTGCAGCTCATGGGCCTGAACGGCGCGTTCCTCACGGGCGACCTGTTCAACCTGTTCGTCTTCTTCGAGGTGATGCTCGCGGCCTCCTACGGTCTGCTGCTGCATGGCTCGGGCCGGCTGCGGGTGCAGGCCGGTCTCCACTACATCGCCATCAACCTGGCCGCCTCGTCGCTCTTCCTGATCGGCGCGGCGCTGCTCTACGGCGCGGCCGGCACGCTCAACATGGCCGACCTCGGCATGCGCATCGCGCAGCTCCCGCCGGCCGACCGCGGCCTGGTGCATGCGGCGGCCGCCATCCTTGCGACCGCCTTCTTCGCGAAGGCCGGCGCCTGGCCGCTCAACTTCTGGCTGGTGCCGGCCTACAGCGCGGCGGTGTCGCCGGTGGGTGCCGTGTTCGCGCTCTTGACCAAGCTCGGCATCTACACGCTGCTGCGGCTGTGGACGCTGCTCTTCGCGCCGGATGCCGGCAGCTCGGCCGCGTTCGGTCAGTCCGCGCTCATCGCGATCGGGCTCGCGACGCTGTTCGCGGGCGCCATCGGCATCGTGGGCACGCAGCGGCTCTCCAACCTCGCGGGCTTCAGCGTGCTGGTGTCGGCGGGCACGCTGCTCGCGGCCATCGGGCTGGGGGAGCCGGCCGTGTGGGCCGGCGCGCTCTACTACCTGCTGAGCTCGACGCTGGCCGTGAGCGCCTTCTTCCTGCTGACCGACATGATCGAGCGCTGGCGCAACGCCGGCATGAGCGTTGCGCCGCACGAGAAGGCCGGCAATGCGCCCTTCCTCGCGGAAGACCTGCGCGTGCTCGACGATGTGAACCTCGACGACGAGGCGCAGGCGCTCTACGGCCGCGCGATTCCCGCCGGGGTGGCCTTCCTGGGGCTGAGCTTCATCGGCTGCACCCTGCTGCTCGCGGGCCTGCCGCCGCTGTCGGGCTTCGTGGGCAAGTTCGCGATGCTGTCGAGCGCCTTCTCCACCGGCGGCACCTCGATGCCCGCATGGATCTTCCTGGCGCTGCTGGTGGTCTCGGGCCTGCTCGCGCTGATTGCGCTGAGCCGCACCGGCATGCGCCACTTCTGGACCCAGCCGCATCCCACCATGCCGGCCCTGCCCGCGCTCGAGGTACTGCCCGTGGCCGGACTGCTCGCGGCCAGCGTGGCGCTCACGGTCTGGGCCGGCCCCGTCATGCGCCACGCCATCACCACCGCCGAAGGGCTGCGTACGCCCACGGCCTACCGCAACGCCGTGATGGGCGCGCGGCAGGTGCCCAACCCCGCGGCCCCCGCGAAAGGCCCGGAACCATGAAGCGCTGGATTCCTTCGCCGCCGCTCTCGCTGGCGCTGTTTGCGGTGTGGCTGCTGCTCAACCAGTCGCTCGACGCCGCCACGCTGCTGTCGGCCGCGGTGCTGGCCATTGCGGTTCCGCTGCTCACCAAGGGCTTGCGGCCCGCCACGGTGCGCATGCGCAAGCCCTGGGTCGCGCTGCGGCTCGCGGGCCGGGCCTCGGCCGACATGCTGGAATCGGCGCTTTTCGTGGCGCGGCGGCTGCTGACGCGCCGCACCTCGCGCATCGCCTCTCGGTTCATCAACGTGCCGCTGGACCTTCGCGATCCGAACGGGCTCGCGGTGCTGGCCATGATCATGTGCCTCACGCCCGGCACCGCCTGGGGCGAGATCGCGTTCGACAGCAGCACGCTGCTGATCCATGTGTTCGACGTCGACGACGAAGCCGCTTTCATCGCCATGATCAAGCAGCGCTACGAGCACCCCTTGATGGAGATCTTCGAATCATGACGCCTGTACTTTTCTGGGCCTTGAAACTCGCGCTGCTGCTGCTGGCAGTGGCCATGCTCTGCGCACTGGCCCGTCTGCTGGTGGGCCCGAGCGCGCAGGACCGCGTGATGGCCCTGGACTGCCTCTACATCAACGGCATGCTGATGATGCTGGTGCTGGGCATCGTCTATGCGAGCAACGTGTACTTCGAAGCCGCGATGCTGACGGCGCTGTTCGGCTTCGTCGGGTCGACGGCCATGGCCAAGTTTCTGTTGCGCGGGGAGGTCATTGAATGAACGACTTCATCGTGGGGCCGCTGCCGCTGTGGGCGGAAATCGTCACCGCCGTGTTCGCGGTGCTCGGCGCGGCCTTTGCCGCCATCGGCTCCTTCGGCCTCGTGCGGCTGCCCACCTTCTTCCGCCGCATCCATGCGCCGACACTCGGCGCCACGGTGGGCGTGTGGTGCATGACGATTGCCACCATCGTCTATTTCTCGGTGCAGGGCTTCAGCCTCTTCCTGCACGCCGTGCTCATTGTCCTGTTCATTGCGCTCACGGCGCCCATCACCACCATCTTCCTGATGCGCGCCGCGCTCTTCCGGGAACGGCAAAAGGGCGGCAACGTGCCGCCGGCGGCCAAGTCCGGCTGAATGAAACCGGCGCCTCGTCAGCTCATCGCGAGCTGCTGCATCCCCTTGGCGCGCGCCACTTCCATTTCGCGCGGCAGCGTCACCGCGTTCTTCACGGCCAGGATCTCGGCCATCACGCTCACGGCGATCTCGGGCGGCGTCTTGCTGCCGATGTAGATGCCGATGGGGCCGCGCAGCCGCGCGAGCGATTCGGCCGTCTGGTCGAAGTGCTCGATCATCCGGTTGCGCCGCGCATCGGCATTGCGGCGCGAGCCGATGGCGCCGACATAGAAGGCCTCGCTCTGCAGCGCTTCGAGCAGCGCGAGGTCGTCGAGCTTGGGATCGTGCGTGAGCGCAACCACGCAGCTGCGGCGGTCGGGCTTGAAGGCCAGCACCGCATCGTCGGGCATCTCGGTCGTGATTTTCACGCCGGACAGCGTCCATGCGGTGCGGTATTCGGCGCGCGGATCGCACAGCGTCACGGCAAAGCCGCTGAACTTGGCCATGGTCGCGAGGTACTCGGCGAGCTGGCCGGCGCCGATCAGCAGCATGCGGTATTCGGGGCCGAAGGTGTTGGTGAGCTCGGTGTCGTCCACCTTGAGCTCGTCGGGCGCGGTGGCTTCGGCCAGGCGCACGGCACCGGTCGAAAGCGTCACGGTGCGCTGCATGAGCCGGCCCTGCTCCAGCTGGGCCACCAGCGTGTCGAGCGCGACCGCGTCGGGGTCGTATTCGAGCAAGAGCTCCAGCGTGCCGCCGCAGGGCAGCCCGAAGCGGTGCGCCTCGTCGGCCGTGATGCCGTACTTCACGAGTACGGGCGGCGCGCCCACGGGCACCTGTTCGCCGTTGCCGTGCGCATGGCTGTAGCGCGCGATCAGGTCGTCCTCGATGCAGCCGCCGGAGACCGAGCCCACCACTGCGCCGTCGTCGGCCAGCGCCATGATCGAGCCGACCGGCCGCGGCGAGGAGCCCCAGGTGCGCACCACGGTCGTGAGCAGCGCGCGCTTGCCGGCGCGGCGCCAGTCGCGCAGCGTGCGCAGCACCATGACGTCGAGATTTTCCATCGCGTGATCCGTCCTAGCTGGCGTCGCCCGGTGCGGCGGACGCGTCGTTGTCGTCCTTCTTGCCGAGGCCGATCTTCTTCATGAGGCCGGACATCACCCCGGCCTTTTCGGCGGGCGCCTCGGCCGTTTCCGCAGCCGCAGCAGCCGGCGGGGGGCCGTAGCGGCTCTGCATCTCGGCCTCGAAGCGCTTGAAGAAGTCGTCGGCGGTCGACTTGGCGGCGCCATCGATGAGGCGCTGGCCCAGTTGCGCGATCTTGCCGCCGACCTGCGCCTGCACGGTGTAGTCGAGCTCGCAGCCGGTCGCAGCCGGCGCGGCTTCGGCGGCACCGTCCAGCGGCCGCAGTGTCACGCTGGACGAACCCTTGGCAAAGCCCGCCACGCCGCCCTGCCCCTCGAAGCTGAGCTTGTAGCCATCGGGCGCCACGATGTCCGACAGCGCGACCTTGCCGCTGAACTTGGCCGACACCGGACCGATCTTCACCGCCAGCGCCACGCTGTACTGGTTGTCGCCGGTGAGCTCGAACTTGTCGCAGCCGGGAATGCACTTCTTGAGCGTCTCGGGATCGTTGAGCGCTTCCCAGGCCTGTTGTTGGGTGACGCCGAGACGGCGGTTGCCGAGCATTTCCATGGTGGTTTTCCTTTTTTGCTTCTGTGAAGTCCCTAGCGCCCGGACCGCATCAGGGCGGCGAGGCTGCTTGCGAGCTGTTCGAGGGCACTGAGATTGTGGACCGCCAGCATCGCATCCGCATGCCGGTGCAGCACACTGGCCCCACGCGCCAAAGGGGCGTAGCCCTCGAAGCGCAGCAGCGGGTTGAGCCACAGCAGGCGGCGCGAGTGGCGCTTGAGCCAGAGCAGCTCGTTTTCCAGCAGCGCCGGCTCGCCGGTGTCGAGCCCGTCGCTGATCACCAGCACCAGCGTGCGGCGTCCGGTCAGGCGGCGTGCGTGGCGGTGCCGGAGTTCGGCGAGCGAACTGCCGAGCCGCGTGCCGCCCGCGAAATCGTCGATGGCCAGACCGGCGGCCGCCAGCATGGCATCGGTATCGGCCAGCCGGAACGCCGGCGTGAGATCGGTCAGGCGGGTGCCGAAGGCGAACACATCGCGCCGCCCGGCCCGCCGCGTGGACGCATGCAGAAAGGCCAGCAGCAGCCGCGCATAGCGTTCCATCGAGCCGGACACGTCGACCAGCACCAGCAGTGGCAAGGGCTGATCGCGGCGGTTCAGCTTCGGCAGGCGAAGTATTTCGCCACCCGTGCGCGCCGCCTCGTGCAGCACGCCGGGCCAATGCATGCGCGCATGCTGACGGCCGGCGTCGTTGGCCGCGCGCAGCCGGCGCGACGGCACCGAAGGAATCGGCAGGCTGATGTCGCGCGCGAGCCGTTCCACCAGCCGGTACTCGGACGCGCCCAGCGCATTGAAGTCGGCATGCTGCAGGCGCTGGCGGTCGCTCGATGTCATGGCGGCATCGAACTCGACCTCCTTGTCGGGCTTGGCAACCGCAGCGGACCGGGCGGGATCGCGCGGCGCCGTGAGGGCCTCGCGCACGCGCGGGCGCCGCTTCGAGGGCTCGGCCTTGCCCTCGGCGCTCGGCAGCATCTGCGCGAGCAGCTTGTTGGCCAGCTCGGGGTCGCGGAACCAGGCATCGAAGAGCTCGCGGAACACCATGCGGTCCTGCTCGCGGCTGACCATGACCGCTTCCATCGCGGCGCTCAGGTCGAGCCTGCTTTCCACGCCCACCAGCGTGGCCGCTTCGGCGGCCAGCGCAATGCGCATGGCATCGGTGCGAACGCCGGCGCGGCGCAGGGCGCGGCCGAAGGCCGTGATGTTGCCGGCCAGCTTGCCGCTGCGTACGTCGCCGAGTTGCTGGATGCCGGCCATGCGGGCGCCTCGACCTTCGGCCGCGCTCAGGGCGCGACCGGCTCCTCGGGTTTCAGCAGATCGGAAGCCAGCTCGTGCGTGAGCGCCGCCACGTCGTCGCGCTGCTTGAACAGGATGCCGGCGGTATCGACCACCACTTCGGGGTCGAGCTCGACCGTGTCGAGCGCGATCAGCGCCCTCGCCCACTCGACGCTTTCGGCGATGCCGGGCGCGCGCTGGAAGGCGTTGACGAAGGGCGCATCGCGCAGCCGCGCGACAAAGGCGGCCACCTGGGCCGAGAGCTTCTCGCCGGCCTGCGGCACCTGGGCCCGCACGATCGCCAGTTCGCGTTCGCGCTCCGGGTAGTCGAGCCAGTGGTAGAGGCAGCGCCGCTTCACCGCGTCGTTGAGCTCGCGCGTGCGATTGCTCGTGAGGATGGTGACCGGCGCCACCACGGCGCGCACGGTGCCGAGCTCGGGAATGCTGACCTGGTACTCGCCCAGGTATTCGAGCAGGAAGGCCTCGAAGGGCTCGTCGGCGCGGTCCACTTCGTCGATCAGCAGCACGGCGCCCGGCGCGGGCGTCTGCAGGGCCTGCAGCAGCGGGCGGCGGATCAGGTAGTGCGGCTGGTAGACCTCGGCCTCGACGTCGCGCGCCGCGCCGAGCGCCGCACGGCCGCCCGAAGGCGCGAGCGCCCCCTCGGGGGGCAGCGAGGACACGGCAGTGCCGAGCGTGGGGGCCTTCGCTTGCGCCTCGGCCGCGCGCATGTGCAGCAGTTGCGCGGCGTAGTTCCATTCGTAGAGTGCTTCGCGCTGCTCCAGCCCGTCGTAGCACTGCAGGCGCAGCAGCTCGCGGTTGAGCGCCTTCGACAGCGCCTTGGCCAGTTCGGTCTTGCCGACACCGGGCTCGCCCTCGAGCAGCAGCGGACGCTGCAGCCTGAGCGCGAGGAACACGGCCGTGGCCAGGCGCCGGTCGGCAAAATAGCCGGCCTGCATCAAGCCTTCGGAAAGAGAATCGATGGTCGGAAAGATCATGGCGAAGCGTAGCGGAAGACGCGGGGATGTCGCGCCTTCCGCGTCTGCGAGCGTTGGCGGCGCTGTCCGGTTCAGCCCAGCGCCCTGGTGACGGCGCGCTGCGTGAGCACGCTGATCAGGTTGGCGCGGTAGGCTGCCGAGGCATGCAGGTCGCTGTTGAGTTCGCTCGCGTCGATCTTCACGGCCGCGGCGGCTGCCGCGGTGAAGCTCTTGTTGAGCGCGTCTTCCAGCCCCGCGTGGCGGAACACCCCGTTGCCCGCGCCGGTCACAGCCACGCGCACGCCGCTGTCGGACTGCGTGAGGAACACGCCGACGAGTGGAAAGTTCGATGCCTTCTGGCGCAGCTTTTCGTACACGGCGCGCTTCGGAATCGGAAAGCGGATCGCGGTGATCAGCTCGTCTTCTTCCAGCGCCGTGGTAAACAGCCCGAGGAAGAAATCGTCCGCCGCTATCTCGCGCTTCGAGGTGATGACCGTCGCACCAGAACCCAGCACCGCGCTGGGATAGCACGCGGCAGGGTCGTTGTTGGCCACCGAGCCGCCGATGGTGCCCATTGCGCGCACCTGCCGGTCGCCGATGCGTCCAGCCAGGTCGGCCAGCGCCGGGAAGGCAGCTTTCACGTCGGCGTTGTTGGCCACGTCGAGGTGGCGCGACATCGCACCGATGGTGATCGTGGCGCCGTCTTTCCTGATGCCGGTGAGCTCCTTGATGCCGCCCAGGTCGACGAGCTGCTCGGGCGCGGACAGCCTGAGCTTCATGGAGGCGAGCAGCGTCTGGCCGCCGGCCAGCGGCTTGGCGCCGGCGGCAACGAGTTTGGCCGCATCGGCCACGGTGGCCGGCCGTTCGAGTGTGAAGGCGTACATGGTTTGCGATTCCTTCTATGTTCAGGGGACCGGGCGGCCTTGGGTACTTGCGGAGAGCGAGGGCTCCTGCGGCTGCGAATCTCGCGCCGCGCTCCCGCTGCCTTTTTGCATCGCTTCCCAGACACGGCTGGCCGATGCGGGCATGTCGAAGTCCTTGACGCCGAGCGGCGCCAGCGCGTCGAGCACGGCGTTGATCACGGCCGGCGGCGAGCCGATGGCGCCCGCCTCGCCGCAGCCCTTGGTGCCCAGCGGGTTGTGCGTGCACGGCGTGCACACGGTGTCGAGCTTGAACTGCGGAAAGTCGGCCGCCCTTGGCATGGCGTAGTCCATGAAGCTGCCTGTGAGCAGCTGGCCGGTCTCGTTGTCGTAGACGCAGTTCTCGAGCAGCGCCTGGCCGATGCCCTGCACCAGCCCGCCGTGCACCTGGCCCTCGACGATCATCGGGTTGATGATGGTGCCGAAGTCGTCCACCGCGGTGAAGCGGTCCACGCGCACCTCGCCGGTCTGCTTGTCGACCTCGACCTCGCAGATGTAGGTGCCGCCCGGGAAGGTGAAGTTGGTCGGGTCGTAGAAGGCGGTTTCGTTCAGGCCGGGCTCGAGCTTGTCGAGCGGGTAGTTGTGCGGCACGTAGGCCGTGAGCGCCACCTGTCCGAACGGAATCTTCTTGTCGGTGCCCTTCACCGTGAACTCGCCGTTCGCAAACTCGATGTCGGCATCGCTCGCCTCCATCAGGTGCGCGGCAATCTTCTTGGCCTTGGTCTCGATCTTGTCGAGCGCCTTCATGATGGCCGCGCCGCCCACCGAAATGGAGCGCGAGCCGTAGGTGCCCATGCCGAAGGGCACGCGGCCCGTGTCGCCATGCACCACGTCGACGTTGTCCACGGGAATGCCCAGGCGCGCCGCCACCACTTGCGCAAAGGTGGTCTCATGCCCCTGGCCATGGCTGTGCGAGCCGGTGAAGACCGTCACGCTGCCGGTGGGGTGCACGCGGATCTCGCCGCATTCGAACAGGCCGGCCCGGGCGCCCAGCGCCCCGGCGATGTTCGACGGCGCGATGCCGCAGGCCTCGATGTAGCTCGAGTAGCCCATGCCGCGCAGCTTGCCCGCGGCCTCGCTGGCCGACTTGCGCTGCGCATAGCCATCGACGTCGGCCAGCACGCGGGCCTTGTCCATGCAGGCGTGGAAGTCGCCCGTGTCGTACTGCAGCGCCACCGGGGTCTGGTAGGGAAAGGTGGTGATGAAGTTGCGCTTGCGGATCTCGTCCTGGCCCAGATTCATTTTCCAGGCGCAGCGCGACACCAGCCGCTCCAGCAGGTAGGTGGCCTCGGGCCGGCCCGCTCCGCGGTAGGCATCGACCGGCGCGGTATTGGTGAACCAGGCATCGACCTCGACGTAGATCTGCGGCGTGGTGTACTGGCCCGCGAGCAGCGTGGCGTAGAGGATGGTCGGCACGGCGGTCGAGAAGGTCGACAGGTAGGCGCCCAGGTTGGCGTCGGTGTGCACCCGCATCGCGAGGAACTTGCCATCCTTGTCCAACGCCATCTCGGCATGGCTCACATGGTCGCGGCCGTGCGCATCGGACAGGAAGCACTCCGAGCGCTCGGCCGTCCACTTGATGTTGCGGTTGAGCTGCTTGGCGGCCCAGGTCAGGCACACGTCCTCGGCGTAGAGAAAGATCTTGGAGCCGAAGCCGCCGCCCACGTCGGGCGCGATCACGCGCACCTTGTGCTCGGGCAGGCCCAGCACGAAGGCCGTCATCAGCAGGCGCTCGACGTGCGGGTTCTGGTTGGACACATAGAGCGTGTAGTCGTCGGTGCCGCGGCTGTAGCTGCCGATGGCCACGCGCGGCTCGATGGGGTTGGGGATCAGCCGGTTGTTGACCAGGTCGAGCTTGGTGACGTGTGCAGCCGTGGCGAACACCGCATCGACCGCAGCCTTGTCGCCCAGCGTCCACTTGTAGCACTGGTTGTCGGGTGCTTCGTCGTGCAGGGTGACGCCGCTCGCCTTCTTCGCCGCGTCGGCCACGCTCACGACCGCGGGCAGCACGTCGTAGTCGACCACCACGGCCTCGGCCGCGTTCTTCGCCTGCTCGACGGTTTCGGCCACCACCATGGCCACGTGGTCGCCCACGTAGCGCACCTTGTTGATCGCGAGGATCGGGTGCATCGGCTCCTTCATGGGGGTGCCGTCGGGGTTGTTGATGAGCCACCCGCAGGGCAGCCCCCCCATCTTGCCCTCGATGTCCTTGCCGCTGAAGATGCCGACCACGCCGGGCATCTTGAGCGCCTCGGCGGTGTCGACCGACTTGATGACGGCATGGGCGTGCGGCGAGCGCACGAAGACCGCATGGCTCTGGTTGGCCAGCGTGATGTCGTCGGTGTAGTTGCCCGCGCCGGTCAGGAAGCGATAGTCTTCCTTGCGCCGCAGCGCTTCGCCGATGTGGGGCAGGTTCGAGAAGTCGGAGGCACCCATGATGCTGCTCCTTTCACGCCGTGGCGGTTGTCTTGACCGGCGTGCCCGAGGCCATGGCCTCGCCGCCCATCTGCACGGCCTTCACGATGTTCTGGTAGCCCGTGCAGCGGCACAGGTTGCCGTCGAGCAGCTCGCGGATCTCGGACTCGCTCGACCTGGGATGGTGGGTGCACAGGTCGATGGCGCTCATGACCATGCCCGGGGTGCAGAAGCCGCACTGCAGGCCATGGCATTCCTTGAAGGCCGCCTGCATAGGGTGCATGGTGCCGTCGGGCTGGGCGACGCCCTCGATGGTGGTGATTTGCGCGCCGGCCGCCTGCCCGACCAGGATGTTGCACGACTTCACCGCGCGCCCGTTCATGTGGACGGTGCATGCGCCGCACTGGGCGGTGTCGCAGCCGACATGGGTGCCGGTCAGGTGGAGATGCTCGCGGATGGCGTGCACCAGGAAGGTATTGGGGGGTGCGTCGACCGTGGCCGGTCGGCCGTTGACCGTGAAAGCTACCTGCATTTGGCTGTCTCCGTTGAAGGTGATGGCTGGTTCAGCGAAAGGCATCTTGGATGCCGGCCCGGTGCACTATCCTAGGCAAAACCCTTGCCGCTTGCGCAGCCCGTACGAAATTCTCAAAATGAAACAGCTTGCAGCCCGGCAAGTCTGAAAAAAACGCCCCACCCGAGCGAACCGATCCGATGTCCGCCTCCATCGTTGCGCCCCTGCCCGAACGTTCCGCCGCCATTGCGCAGGCCCGCCGGGAACTGATCCACGGCGAAGCCCCCCGCTCGCGGAGCGCGGTGCGCATCGAGCCGTGGATCCTGCGTTCCTGGGAGCGCTGCCTGGAGGCGGGGCGGCAGCCGCAGCAGCAGATCACCTTCGAGCCCGTGGCCAGGTCGGCCGTGCGCGACATGGCCGAGCGCAACCGCGCGCTGGTGTCGGCGGCGCGGCCGGTGATCGAGCGGCTGTCGCGCGCCATCGCCGACACGCGCTATTTCGCCGTCCTGACCGATGCCGAGGGCATCGTGGTCGACGTGGGCCCGCTGCCCGACGGCACCGACACCGCGAGCCGCTATGCCCGCAACATCGCCCGCGTGGGCGTCGACCTGTCGGAGCGCGCGGTCGGCACCAGCGCGATCAGCACCGCGCTGGCCGAGCAGGAGTCGGTGTGGCTGCACCGCGGCGAGCACTTCTTCGAGGACACCAGCATCTACAGCTGCGCCGGGGCGCCGCTGTTCGGCCCGCGGGGCGACTGCATCGGCATGCTCGACCTGACCGGCGTGCAGGCGGCGGAGCGGCCGGAGCTGCGGCACCTGGCCACGCTGTCGGCGCGCAGCATCGAGAACCTGCTGGTGCTGAACCAGCCCTGCGAACTGCGCCTGCATCTCTCGTGGCCGGGCTGCCCGCACGGCGAAGCCACCGACGGGCTGCTATGCATCGACGCCGACGGCACCGTGGCGGGCGCGAATGCCGCGGCGCGCCAGATGCTGCACGAGCCGCTGGCGCGCAGCCCGCACACGCTGCACTGCAACGACCTGTTCGCGATGCCGCTCGACATGCTGTTCGATGCGGCCCGCCGCGGCGACGCCGTGCTCGAGGTGCCGCTGTGGTCAGGCCTGCGCGTGCAGGTCCGGCCCCAGCGCGGCGGCAAGGGCTTGGCCGTCGCGGTGCCCGAAGCCCGGCCGCGGCTGCGCGACGTCGAGGCCGCGCTGATCCGCAAGGCCGTGGCCGACGCCCGCGGCAACGTGGCCGAAGCCGCGCGCACGCTGGGCATCAGCCGCGCCACGGTCTACCGCAAGCTCTGGCGCGGCCGCGCCGCTTCGGGCGCCGCAGACTGAAGCCTGTTCAGGCCCCCACAGGCACCTTGTCGAGGAAGCCGGTCACCGACTGCAGCTTGCCCGCGTCGAGCCGCGCGAAGTCGGTGCCCTGGATCAGATCTTCGGCGCCGCTCGGGCCCAGGGTCCACGAGAAACGCAGGTTGTCGCCATGCGCCTCGGGCTTGCCGAACAGGTTGAAGCGAAAACCCGGATAGCGCTGGTGCACGGCGCCGATCAGCGCTCCGATCTGCTCGCGGCCGCTGGCCTGCGCCAGCGGGTCGGCGTAGTGCGCATCGGCCGTCCAGCCGGCTTCGATCAGTTGCGCGCGGCGCGCGGCATCGGTTTCGTTCCAGGCCGCGATGTAGCGTTGGGCAATGGCGGCGGCGTCGTGTGCGGCAGTGTTCATGATGACCATTTCCTTTCGAGGGTTCGACCCGCAACATCGCGGGGTGAAGGAATGGTCGCGCCGGGCGCGCACGGCGTCGATGACCTCGCAGGTCATGGCCTCAGTTCGCCGATGCGTTGGGAAAGAACAGCTGCTCGCCGCCGATCTTGTAGGCCGCGATGGTCTGCTGCCCGGCCGGCGAGATCACCCAGTCGACGAACTTCTGCGCGCCCCGGCTGTTGAGCGAGGGGAATTTCGCCGGGCTCACCACCATCACGCCGTACTGATTGAAGAGGCGCTTGTCGCCTTCGACCAGCACCGCCAGCCCGGCGCGGTTCTTGAAGCTGAGCCAGGTGCCGCGGTCGGCCAGCACATAGGCGCCGGAGGAGGCCGCGATGTTCAGCGCCGGCCCCATGCCGCAGCCGCACTCCTTGTAGCCCGTGCCCTTGCGCTCGTTGGGCACCGGCTGCCCCGCCTCGGCCACGCCGGTCTGCGTCCAGAGGCGGCGCTCGGCCGCCTCGGTGCCGCTCTTGTCGCCGCGCGACACGAAAGGCGCATTGGCGGCCGCGATCTTCTTCAGCGCAGCGACGATGTCGCTGCCCTTCGCGCCCACCGGGTCGGCCTGCGGGCCCACCAGCACAAAGTCGTTGTACATCACCGGGTAGCGCCTGGCGCTGAAGCCCTCGGCCACGAATTTTTCCTCGGCCGCGGTGTCGTGCACGAACAGCACGTCGGCATCGCCGCGCTTGGCCATGTCGATGGCCTGGCCGGTGCCCACCGCCACCACCTTGACGTCGATCTCGCTCGCTTTCTTGAAAGCCGGCAGCAGGTGCGAGAACAGGCCCGACTGCTCGGTGGAGGTGGTCGAGGCCATGGTGATGGTCTCGGCGTTCGCGGCGCCGGCCGTCACGAAGAAGACCGCAACGGCCAGCGAGGCGCGCAGGCCCGTGCCTGCGCGGTGCTGCTTGAGGAACAGGTTCATGCCAACTCTCCTTTGACGAACAGGCGGGCCTCTTCCGGCAGGGGCCCATGGAAGAAATCGTGGACCGGCAGATCGGCCAGCACGCGGCCGTGCTCGAGGTAGACCACGCGGCTCGCGAGCCGCTTGACCTGCCCGAGGTTGTGACTCGCGAACACCAGCGTGCGGCCGGCCGCGGCTTCGGCGATGAGCGTCTCGACCTCGCGCTTGGCGGTGGGATCGAGGCTGGCCGTGGGCTCGTCGAGCAGCAGCACGGCCGGATGCAGCGCCCAGGCGCGCGCCAGCGCCACGCGCTGCTGCTGGCCGCCCGACAGCGCACGCGCGTTGCGCTCGGCCAGGTCTTCCAGGCCCACGCGCGCCAGCGCCGGAATGGCGGCGCGGCGGGCATCGCGCCAGCGCATGCCGCGCAGCCACAGCGCCAGGGCCACGTTGACCGTCACCGAGGCGCGCAGCATGTGCGGGCGCTGGAACAGCATGGCCTGCTGCCCGCGCGGCGCGGCGCTGGTGAAGCTCCCTGCCGCATGCGGCACCAGGCCGTGCAGCAGCCGCAGCAGCGTGGTCTTGCCGCTGCCGTTGGCGCCGATGAGCGCCACGCGCTCGCCGGCCGCGATGGTCAGGGTCGCGCCCTGCAGCGCCGCGACGCGTCCCAGGCGAACGTCGACGCCATAGAGTGCGAAGACGGTGGCATCCACGCTCGCGAGTTGCGCGTGTTCCTTCACGGGCGCGCCTCCGGCCGCCACCAGGCCGCCATGCCACCTGCACCGCCACCGCCGTCGACCCGCTCGCGCCAGCCGCGCACGGCGGCAATCGCGAGGTTCAGCACCAGCACCACGCCCAGCAGCACGATGCCCAGCGCCAGCGCCAGCGGCAGGTCGCCCTTGCTGGTTTCGAGTGCGATGGCCGTGGTCATCACGCGCGTGAAGCCGTCGATGTTGCCGCCCACCACCATCACCGCGCCCACTTCCGATACCGCGCGGCCGAAGGCCGCGATCAGCACCGTGAGCAGTGCATAGCGCTCGTCCCACACCAGCAGCAGCGCCCGCACCAGCGGCCTGGCGCCGAGCGAATTCAGCTGCTCGCCATGCGCACGCTCGGCGTCCTCGATGGCCTGGCGCGTCAGCGCCGTCACCACCGGCAGCACCAGTACCGTCTGCGCCAGCACCATGGCCTTGAACGAAAACAGCCAACCCAGGAAGCCGAGCGGGCCGGAGCGCGACAGCAGCAGATAGATGACGAGCCCGACCACCACCGACGGCAGCGCCAGCAGGGTGTTCAGCAGCGTGAGCAAGCCGGCGCGGCCGCGAAAGCGCGCCACGCCCAGCCAGGCGCCCAGCAGCAGGCCCAGGCCGCAGGCCAGCACGCAGGCGCTGGCGCTGACCGCAAGCGAGCGCCCGACGATGGCCAGCAGCACCGGATCGCCGGACACGAGCAGCTGCCAGGCCGCGACGGCGCTCTGGGCAAAGGTGTTCACGCGGTGGGCTTCATGGGTGGAAGCGCCGCAGTATCGGGGTGTACCTCCAATTACCTATGCAGACTTTTGCATAGGTAGGCTCAACCCCCTCCGGCTCAGACCGGGTCGAGCGGAAAGACCGGCCTGCGCACCTTGGAGAACGGGAACAGGCTGTAGTCCGAACTGGTCACGCCCGGGCTGTCGCATTCGACCAGCGCGGCGGAGAGCGGCTCGAACACCGGCCGGCAGTACATGCGCGACTTGAGCAGCAGAAAGCGTTCCTTGCGCGGATCGAGCCCCGCACATTCGAAGACGCCGATGTCCCAGGGCTCCTGCGTGCGCTCGGTCACCACGATGCGCGCCGGTCCGATGTCGAACAGCACCGTGCGGCCCATGCTGCTGCGCTGGCCGGTGTAGGTGGGGCCGGTGATCACGTATTCGCCGTTGCCGACGGTGCGCACCGCGCCGGTCAGCGTCACGGGCTTCTTCGACAGGCCGATGCCTTCGAGCGACACCTTGTTGCCGAGCGCCACCGTCACCGTCGCGCCCTCGCCCGCCGCGATCAGCGCGGCCACCGCCTCGGGGTCGCACAGCGGACCGACGCCGATGCCGTCGAGCCCCTGCGCCAGCGCCTCCTGCAGCACGTCCATGGTGTCGCAGCTGCCGCCCGACATGCAGTTGTCGCCATGGTCGAGCAGCAGCACCGGGCGCGTCGCGCCGCCGGCGATGGCCTTGGCGCGCGCAATCGACTCGGCCAGCGGCTCGCTGCGGTAGATGAAGGCCTCGCGCTCGTCCCACATCTGTTTGGCGATCCGGTCAGCCGTGGCCTGCGCGCGCTCGGGCGATTCGGCATCGACCACCACCACGCTCATGCAGGGCGCCTCGATGTCCGACAGCGAGAAGCCGGCAAAGATCGACACCGCGAGCGATTCCGACGCTTCGGCGGCGCGCGCCGCCTCGATGGCGCGCTGCATCGCGCCGGTGAACGAGGCGCTGCGCAGCGTGTGCGCCATCAGCGGCAGCGGGTGCCAGCGCATCGCGGGCCTGCTGCGCCCCGCGAGCAGATCGAACAGCAGGCGGCCCGCATGCTCGCCGGTCTCGTACATGTCGATGTGCGGATAGGTCTTGAAGCCGACGATCACGTCGGCATTGCCGACCATCGCGGGCGTGACGTTGGCATGCAGGTCGAGCGCCACGCCAATGGGCACGCCGGGCGCCGCGGCGCGCAGCCGCAGCAGCAGGTCGCCTTCGCCGTCGGCGCTGTTCTGCGCCACCATGGCGCCGTGCAGGTCGAGCAGGATGGCGTCGCAGCCCGGCGCTGCATCGACGATGCATTGGGTGAGCGTGGTGTAGGCCTGCGCATCGACCGGTCCGCTCGGATTGGCCGAGGCCGACACCGGCGTGACCAGCGTGGCGCCGGCCTGCTCGGCCAGGTCGATGAAGGCGGACATCGCGGTGCGCATGCCCTTGTTGTCCTTGTAAGCCTGCGCTCCGAACGTGGGGCCATCGGGCCCGAAGGCCGCGAGCGGCGTGGGCACCGGAGAGAAGGTGTTGGTCTCGTGGTTGAGCCGCGCAATCAGCACCTTCATGACGACACCACTCCCGCGCTTTGCAGCATCGCCTGCAGCAGCACATTGCAGCCCGCCTCGAGATGGTCGGGCTGCGCATCCTCGATCTCGTTATGGCTGATGCCGTCGAGGCAGGGCACGAAGATCATTGCCGTGGGGCACACGCGCGCGAGGTACACCGCATCGTGGCCCGCGCCGCTGATCACGTTCATCCAGGTCATGCCCTGCGCCTGCGCGGCCTCTCGAATGGCCGACACCAGCGCTGGCGTGAAGGGCTGCGGAGGAAAGTAGACGACCTGCTCCACCGTGGCCTCGACCTTGGCCTTGGCGGCGATGCGCTGCACCGCCTGCTTCAGTTCAGCGTCCATGGCCGACAGCACCACGTCGTCGGCCGCGCGCAGGTCGACACTGAGCTTCACGCGGCCCGGGATCACGTTGCGCGAATTCGGATAGTTGTCGATCCAGCCGACCGTGCCGCGCGCATGCGGCGCATGGGCCAGCGCGATGCGGTTGACCTCGATCACCAGTTCGGAGGCCGCGAGCAGCGCGTCCTTGCGCAGTTCCATGGGCGTGGGACCGGCATGCGCTTCCATGCCCTGCAGCACCACGTCGTACCAGCGCTGGCCGAGCGCGCCCTCGACCACGCCGATGACGCGCTCGTTGGCTTCGAGCACCGGCCCCTGCTCGATGTGCGCCTCGAAATACGCGCCCACCGGCGACGCCGCGGCCGAGGCCGGCGCGCTGCCCGCATAGCCGATGGAAGCCAGTGCCTCGGCCACGCTGATGCCGTCGTTGTCGCGCTGCGCCAGCGCATGCTCGAGCGTGAAGGCATCGGCGAACACGCCCGAGCCCATCATCACCGGCACGAAGCGCGAGCCCTCCTCGTTGGTCCACACCGCGATCTCCAGCGGCGCCTCGGTGACGACCTTGGCATCGTTGAGGCTGCGGATCACCTCCAGCCCGGCCAGCACGCCATAGTTGCCATCGAACTTGCCGCCCGTGGGCTGGGTGTCGATGTGGCTGCCGGTTACCACCGGCGGCCGCGTGTCGTCGCGGCCGGCGCGGCGCGCAAAGATGTTGCCGATCCGGTCGACGCGCACCTCGCAGCCGGCCTCGCGCGCCCAGCGGGTGAAGAGATCGCGGCCCTGGCGGTCGAGCTCGGTCAGCGCGATGCGGCAGACGCCGCCCTTCTCGGTGGCGCCGAGCTTCGCCAGTTCCATCAGCGAATTCCAGAGACGGTCGCCGTTGATGCGGAGTTGGGTTGGTGAGTTCATGGCTTTGCAAAAAGAAGAAGGGATGCGCGAAGCCTCAAGCAAGGCCCACGCCCAGGTAGCGGTCTTTCACATCGTGGTCGGCCATGAAGGCGGTGTTGCCCGCCTCGTGCACGATCACGCCCTGCTCCAGGATGTAGTGGCGGTCGGCGAGCTGCACGCAGACTTCCAGGTTCTGCTCGACCAGCAGGATGGCCACGCCGGCCGCCTTGATGAGCTTGAGCTGCGCGACGATTTCTTCCACGATCACCGGCGCGAGCCCTTCGACCGGCTCATCGAGGATCAACAGCCGCGGATGGTTCATGAGCGCTCGGCCAATGGCCAGCATCTGCTGCTCGCCGCCCGACAGCTGGCCGCCGCCATTGCGGCGCCGCTCCTTCAGGCGCGGGAAGATGCGGTAGATGTCGCCCAGCTGCCAGGGCGAATCGCGGCGCTGGCCGAGCAGCAGGTTTTCTTCCACCGTGAGCAGCTTGAAGACCCCGCGGTGCTCGGGCACCAGGCACACGCCGCGCGTGGCAATGCGATGCGGCGGCAGGCCCGCGATGTCCGCGCCCTGGAAGCGCACGCGGCCGCCGGTGGGCGTGACGGCGCCGGCAATGCCCTTGAGCGTGGTCGACTTGCCCGCGCCGTTGCGGCCCAGCAGCGTGACCAGTTCGGCCTCGCCCACCCTCATCGACACGCCCTGCAGCACGTGGCTCTTGCCGTAGTGCGCGTGCAGGCCTTCGACTTCGAGGATGTTCGCAGCGCTCACTGGTGCACCCTTGGCGCTGCGCGCCTTCCCGCCAAGCGGGAGCGAGCTTGCTTGGGGGCGGCCCGGCGCGGCGCTCATGCCTTGCCCCCGGTGATCATGTTGCCCAGGTAGGCCGTGCGCACGCGCGCATCGGCCCGGATGTCGCCCGGCAGCCCCTCGGCCAGCACGCGGCCCAGCTGCATCACGGTCACGGTGTCGGAAATGTCCATCACGATGTTCATGTTGTGCTCGATCAGCACCACAGTGTGGGCATCGCGCAGGCCGCGGATCAGCCGCTTCATGTCGTCGAGGTCGTCGATGCCCATGCCCGAGGTGGGCTCGTCCAGGAAAATGGCCTTGGGCTTCGCGGCGAGCGCCATGCCCACCTCCAGGCGGCGCTGCTGCCCGTGCGACAGCTCGCTCGCCGGCACGTCGGCCAGTCGTTGCAGGCCCACGCGTTCCAGCACCTCGGCCACGGTTTCCGCGCAAGCGCGCTCGCCGACCGGCGCGCGCCAGCAGTTCATGGCCTGGCGCGGCGCGACGCCCTGCGCCGCCACGCGCAGGTTCTCGCGCACCGAGAGGCTCGCGAACAGGCTGGTCACCTGGAACGAACGCGCCATGCCGCGCTGCACGCGCTTGTGGTCGGGCTCGTGCGTCACGTCGTGGCCGTCGAACAAGATGCGGCCGCCCGTGGTGGTGCCGGTGCCCGTGAGCATGTGGAACAGCGTGGTCTTGCCGGCGCCGTTGGGCCCGATGACCGAATGCACGGTGTTGCGCTTGATCTTCAGGTCGACCCCGCCGAGCGCGGCGAACTTGCCGTAGTGCTTGGTGACGCCGATGGCCTCGATCAGGATGGGTTGCGTCATGCTTTTTCTCCCTGCACGCCAGGCACGGCCGGCGCAGAAGGCGGAGCCTTGCGGAACACGCGTCGCCATGCGCTTTCGCCCAGGCCCCAGAGGCCGCGCTGCATGCCGATGCTCACTGCAATCAACATCAGCCCCAGCAACAGCAGCCACCGTGGCCACAGCGTGGAGAGCCAGTCGGCCAGCAGCACATAGAAGGCCGAGCCCAGCACCGAGGCAAACAGGTTGCCGGTGCCGCCGATCACGGTAATGACCAGGATCATCTCGCTCGTGTGGTATTCGGCGTTCGACAGCGGCGCGATGCCGGTCATCATGGCGTGCAGCCCGCCCGCGAGGCCCGTGACGGCACCCGAGATCACGAAGGCCAGCAGCTTGAAGCGCTTGAGGTCGTAGCCCACCGCGGCGGCGCGGTCCTCGTTGTCGCGGATGGCAAGCAGCGTGCGGCCGAACACCGAATCGGTCACGCGCAGCAACAGGCCGAAGGCGATGAGGAACATCAGGGCCACGAAGGCGTAGTACTTCCAGGGCGTGTCCATGAAGGCGGGGCGCGGCACGTCGAGAAGGCCGTTGTCGCCGCCCGTGAGTCCCGAAGCGGTGTACGCCACAAAGTAGAACATCTGCGCGAAGGCCAGCGTGAGCATCACGAAGTAGGTGCCGCGCTGGCGAATGGCGACCCAGCCGACCACCGCCGCGCCCGATGCGCCCATGGCAACGGCTGCGAGCAGCGCAAACGGCATTGGCAGTTGCAGGCGCGTGAGCAGGATCGCGATCGTGTAGCTGCCCAGCCCGAAGAAGATGCCCTGCCCGAACGAGAGCAGCCCCGTGTAGCCCAGCAGCAGGTTGCAGCCCAGGGCCGCGAGCGCGTAGATGAGCACTTCGCTCGCGAGCGAACCCGAGCGCAGCACCAGCGGCAGGACCAGCGCAACGACGAGCGCCAGCAGGAAAGTGATTTTTTTGGGCATGGCGATGTTCATCCTCTGCGGCCGAGCAGGCCATGCGGGCGCAGCAGCAGCACGGCCCCCATCGCCACATAGATCATCAGGCTCGCGCCCGGCGGCCAGATGGTGCTCATCAGGCTCTGCACGATGCCGATCAAGAGGCCGCCGACCAGCGCGCCGCCGAAGCTGCCGAGCCCGCCGATCACCACCACCACGAAAGCGACGCTGAGCGCCTCCACGCCCATGAAAGGCTCCGCCCCGCGGATCGGCGCGGCCAGCACGCCGGCCAGTGCCGCGGTGGCCGCACCCAGCGCGAACACCAGGCTGAACACGCGGAACACATTGATGCCGAGCAGCGACACCATCTCGGTCGACTCGCTGCCCGCACGCACCGCGCTGCCCAGGCGCGTGCCTTCGAGCACCCACCACAGCAGCACCGCGAGCACGGCGGTGAAGCCGATCACGAACAACCGGTACTTGGGATAGATGAAGCTGCCCCACATCACCACGCCCTGCAGCAGGTCCGGCGTCGCCACGCTGTTGCCGAGAGGCCCCCAGAACACGATGACGATCTCCTGCACCGCAAGCGCAAGCCCCACGGTCACGAGGATGTGGAACTCGTGCGCCTTGGCGTAGACGCGGCGCAGCAGCAGCTTCTCGGCCAGCCAGCCGAGCGCACCCACGAACAAGGGCACCAGCACCAGCGCGGCCCAGAAGTCGAGCCCCCACTGCATGGCCTGGAAGCACAGGTAGGCGCCCAGCAGGTAGAAGGCCCCGTGCGCGAAATTCACGAAGCGCAGCAGGCCGAACACGATGGACAAGCCAACGGCCAGCAGGAAATACAGCATGCCGATGCCGATTCCGTTGATGGTCTGGAGCAGGTAGACGGTCATAGGGGTGAGTAGTGGTGGCGCGGCTCTCCTCCCTTCCAGGAACACCGCGGAACCGGCTTTGCCGGGCCGCAGGTGTTGCCCCCTGCAAGGGGGTTGGAGGCCACACGCAGTGGGCAAGCCTGGGGGTTAGCCCAATTTGCAGCCGGTCTTGTCTACTGCAAGGAAGGACTTGCCCGAACTCACCACGTCCACATAGTCGGCCGGGTTCTTCATCTTCGACTTGGCCTTGCCCTTGAGCAGGTAGTAGTCCTTGATGACCTGATGGTCGGCCTTGCGGATTTCTTCCGTGCCCGTGAGCCCCTCGTACTTCATGCCTTCGAGCGCCGCGATGACGGCCTTCTGGTCCACCGTGCCCGCCTTCACGATGCCGTCGATCAGGATCTTGGTGCAGACATACGAGCCCGCGAGGCTGTAGTTGGGCACGATCTTGAGCTTGTCGGCCGTGAGCTTCACCAGGTCCTTGTTGAGGCTGGTGTCGGCCGTGTGCCAGTACTGCGCGCCGAAGTAGACGCCATCGCACAGGTCGGCGCCCAGCTCGTCGAACTGCTCCAGGCCCGAAGCCCAGGCCATGAGGATCGTCATGTTCTTGTGCATGCCGAAGCTCACCGCCTGGCGCAGTGCGGCCGACGACTGCGCGCCGAAGTTCAAGAGCAGCAGCACGTCGGGCTTGGCCGCCATGGCGTTGGTGAGATAGCCGCTGAACTCCTTCTCGTTGAGCGAGTGGTAGCTGTTGCCCACGTGCTCGATGCCCTTCTCCTGGAAGATGTTCTTCGCCGCGCCCAGCAGGCCTTCGCCGAACACGTACTGCGGCGTGATCGTGTACCAGCGCTTTGCCTTCGGCATGGTGGCGATCAGCGGGCGCACCGTCTGCTCGATGGCGCCGAAGGTGGGCACCGACCAGCGGAAGGTGGCGGGGTTGCAGTCCTTGCCCGTGATCTCGTCGGCACCCGCGGTGGTGATGAAGATGCCGCCGGCCTTCTCGGCCTCCTTGCCCATGGCCAGCGCTTCCGACGACAGGATGCCGCCCGCGAAGAACTTCGCGCCCTGCTGCTGCGAGGCTTCCTGCACCTTGCGCACCGCGGTGGCCGGCTTGCCTTCGGTGTCGAGCACCGTGTAGACCAGCGGGCGCTTGAGCACGCTGCCGTACTGCTCGATGGCCAGCTTCATGCCCAGGTCGGCGAACTTGCCGTTGGCCGCGAAGGCGCCCGACATCGGCACCGGGCAGCCGAAGCGGATCGCATCGGCCGATTGGGCGAAGGCCGTGCGGCCGGCCAGCAGGGAGGCGGGAGCGGCCGACAGGGCGGCGAGCTGAAGAAGGTGTCTGCGTTGCATGGAATTCTCCGGACGTGGGTGGGAGGTAAGAGAAGGCGCTGCCTGAAGTCGGCACCGAATTTAAGCGGATAAATATGATTAATATGCTGGTAAAAACCCGCTAGCAATGCCCGTGCCAAAATCCGGGAAGGCCCGGGCCCGATACCTGCTCCAGCGCCCTCACATCACCCGAAACGACCCTCTACGCATGAAACCGACGCAGGACGCCATGACCTTCGGGCACACCCGCGCCAAGCGGCAGAAGCTCTCCGACGTCATCGTCGAGGACGTCAAGCGCTGGATCGTTGCCGAGCGCAAGCAGCCCGGCGACCGGCTGCCGAACGAGAAGGAATTGATCGAGCTCTTCGGCTATTCGAAGAGCACGGTGCGCGAGGCGCTGAAGGCGCTGGAGGTGCGCGGGCTGGTCTCGATCCGTACGGGCCCCGGCGGCGGCGCCTACCTGCAGCAGGTGTCGGTCGACCATGCGTCGGAGCCGCTGCGCAACTTTTTGCACTTCCACCACCTGGACGGGCACCACATCTACCAGCTGCGCAAGGTGCTGGAGCCCGAGCTGGCCGTGAGCGTGGTGGGCAAGCTGACGCCCGAACATTTCGAGCGGCTCGAAGCCAACGTGCGCCTTTGCACGCTGGAGCCCACCAACGAGGACGAGCTGCGCACGCAGCGGGAGGCCGAGCTCGCGTTTCACACGATGCTGGCCGAGGCCTGCCCCAATCCGGTGCTGTCCTTCATGTGCCGCTTCCTGAACGACCTGCTGCGCGACCTCGTGGTCTACAAGAAGGCGCTGGACCATCACCACTTCGGCGAGGCCAACGTCGACTATCACACGCAGTTGCTGGCGGCCTATCGGCGGGAGGATGCGGACGAGGTGCGACGGCTGATGGCCGAGCACATGGTCGATGCCGAGGCGCACATGCACGAGATGGAGGCGCACATCGGGGCGAAGCATCTGCTGCTGCCCAGTGGGCAGCGCTGACCGGCTGGGTTGAGAGCAGGCCGCTTGTCTTGTCCCCTCTCCCCCTGGGGAGAGGGTTAGGGTGAGGGCCGCGGGCCTTCGCAACCGCACGCCCCTTGCCATCGCCGAAGCCCTCACCCCAGCCCTCTCCCGCAAGCGGGCGAGGGAGCAAGTCCGAGGTCGTAGACGGGCTTTAATTGTGTGCCTTCTCCAGGCATTCCTGAAACGCCAGCACCGCCCGCGAAGGCTTGGGCGAACGCCGCAGCAGACTCACGAACCGGCATGCGTAGCTGAAGCGCGCCGGCAGCACAGGCTTCATCAGCCCGCGGTGCTCGAACACCTGCGCATAGTGGTCGGGCAGGAAACCGAGAAAACGCCCCGAAAGAATCAGCGTCGCAATCGCCTCCTGGTCGAAGCCCGTGGCCTTGCGCGAGAGCTTGGCACGGTGACTGAGTTCCATGTTGGGCGAGTGGTAGCCCAGGCCCGCGAAGTGATGCTCCCGCAGCTTGGCCCAGGTGAGCTTTGCGTTGTTGCTCTCGAAGAGCGGGTGTCCGTTGCCGCAGTACAGCAGCATCGTCTCGTCGAACAGGTCGGCGTACACCAGGCTCTTCGAGGCGCGGTGCGCCGGGATGATGCCGATCTGGAAATTGCCTTCCAGCACGCCCTGCTCTATGGCGTTGATCGAGCCTACATGCACCGCCAGGTTCACCTCCGGCGCAAGTTCGGTGAAGCGCGCGATGGCGTCGCCGATGCGCGCCTTCGGATTGGTGGCCGTCTTGTCGAACAGCGCCACGTCGAGCTGACCGCCCATGCGGTTGTGGATGTCGTCGATGCTGCCGCGAAAGGCATCGACCGAGGCCAGCAGGCGCAGCGTCTCGTCGTACACGCGCTGGCCCTCGGCCGTGAGCGCGAAGCCTGCGCGGCCGCGCCGGCACAGCACCAGGCCGAGCCTCGTTTCCAGGTCTTTCACATGCCGGCTCACGGTGGAGGTGCCGATGTTCAGCTCCAGCTCGGCCGCCGCCATGCCGCCGCAGTCGACCACGCTCTTGAACACCTTGAGCAGGCGCAGGTCCATGTCGCTGAGCTGCCCCAGGACGGCGCGATTCCGGGCACTGTTTTGGGCTTTCGCCTTTACTTGCATAAAGTGTCAAGTGAACATTGATATTGCGCCATTCTCCACACTGAAGGCTCTGCCAACAATCGGCACACCTCATCACCCTTTCCGGAGCCCGCTTGCGCGGGAAGCGCCATGACCCTTGCAACGCCCGCCATCGAACCGACGCCCGCCCTGCGCACCGACGCCGCCTGGCTCGACGCGCACTGGATGCCCTACACCGGCAACCGCAACTTCAAGGCCGATCCGCGCATGATCGTGGAGGCCAGGGGCGCCTACTTCACCGATGGCGACGGCCGCAAGATCTTCGACGGCCTCTCGGGCCTGTGGTGCTCGGGGCTCGGCCACGGCCGCCCCGAGATCACCGAGGCAGTGAGCCGCCAGATCGCCAAGCTCGACTACTCGCCCGCCTTCCAGTTCGGCCATCCGCTCTCGTTCGAGCTGGCCAACAGGATCAAGGAGCTCACGCCCGCGGGCCTGGACTACGTGTTCTTCACCGGCTCTGGTTCGGAAGCCGCCGACACCTCGCTGAAGATGGCGCGCGCCTACTGGCGCACCAAGGGCCTCGCCAGCAAGACGCGCCTGATCGGCCGCGAGAAGGGCTACCACGGCGTCAACTTCGGCGGCATCTCGGTGGGCGGCATCGCGGCCAACCGCAAGCTCTTCGGCCAGGCCGTGGAAGCGGACCACCTGCCGCACACGCAGATTGCGGCCAACGCCTTCACGCGCGGCATGTCCGAGAACGGCGCCGAACTGGCCGACCGCCTGCTCGACCTGATCGCGCTGCACGACGCCTCGAACATTGCGGCCGTGATCGTGGAACCCTTCGCGGGTTCGGCCGGCGTGGTGATTCCGCCCAAGGGCTACCTGAAGCGCCTGCGCGACATCTGCACGGCCAACAACATCCTGCTGATCTTCGACGAGGTCATCACCGGCTTCGGCCGCTGCGGCGCGCTCACGGGCTCGGAAGCCTTCGGCGTGACGCCCGACATCATGAACATCGCCAAGCAGGTGACCAACGGCGCGCAGCCGCTGGGCGCGGTGATTGCCAGCAAGGAGATCTACGACACCTTCATGGCGGCAGGCGGGCCCGACTACATGCTCGAATTCCCGCACGGCTACACCTACGGCGCGCATCCGGTGGCCTGCGCGGCCGGCATCGCGGCGCTCGACGTGCTGCAGAAGGAGGACATGATCGGCCGCGTGCAGGCGCTCGCACCGCACTTCGAGAACGCGGTGCACAGCCTCAAGGGCAGCAAGCACGTGACGGACATCCGCAACTACGGCCTGGCCGCGGGCATCACGATCGCCGCCCTGCCCGGCGAGCCGGCGCGCCGCCCGTACGAGATCGCGATGAACTGCTGGAAGAAGGGCTTCTACGTGCGCTACGGCGGCGACACGATCCAGCTCGCGCCGCCCTTCATCGCCGAGAAGGCGGAGATCGACCGCCTCGTCAACGCCCTGGCAGACGCGCTGGCCGAAACAGCCTGACGCACGGCAGGCAGGCAATGGACGGCTCTGCATAATGAGCCGGCCTCCATTTTCCTGCCAGCCCCCGTGCAACAGATCGACCTTTCCTACGCGATCCGGCCCCGCCGCAGCGGATCGCGGCAGATCCGCAATCCGCTGATGCAGATCCTGCAGGCGGTGCGCGAGCACGGCTCCATCTCGGCCGCGTCGCGCGCGCTCGACCTGTCCTACCGCCACGTGTGGGGCGAGCTCAAGCACTGGGAGCAGGCGCTCGGCCATCCGCTGGTGCAGGGCGAGCAGGGCCAGCGCGCGCAGCTTTCCGAATTCGGCGACAAGCTGCTGTGGGCCGAGCGCCAGGCCCAGGCGCGGCTGGCGCCGCAGATCGAGGCGCTGCATGCCGAACTGGAGCGCGCCTTCGCCCTCGCCTTCGACGACCGCACCCATGTGCTGAGCCTGCAGGCGAGCCACGACGATGCGCTCGCGCTGCTGCGCACGCATGCGGCGGGCACTGCGCAGCTGCACCTGGACATTCACTTCACCGGCAGCGTCGATGCGATCCGCGCGCTCAACCAGGGCCGCTGCGTGATGGCGGGCTTCCACACGCTGGAGCATCCGCCGCGCGGCTCGCTGGCGCAGCGCACCTACCAGCCGCTGCTCAAGCCGGGGCAGCACAAGCTCATCGGATTCGCGCGGCGCAGGCAGGGCCTGCTCGTGGCGCCGGGCAATCCGCTCAGCCTGCGCTCGCTGGCCGACGCCGCGCGGCTGCGTGCGCGCTACGTCAACCGGGCCATCGGCACCGGCACGCGCCTGCTGCTGGACGAGTTGCTGGCGCAGGCCGGACTCGACGCCACCGTGCTCGCGGGCTACGAGCGCTGCGAAACCTCGCATGCCGCGGTGGCGCATGCCGTGGCGTCCGGGCAGGCCGATGCGGGACTCGGGCTCGAATCGGCCGCGCACGCCGAAGGGCTCGACTTCGTGCCGCTGGTGCGGGAGCGCTATCACCTGGCCTGCCTCAAGTCGGCGCTCGACCAGCCCGCCATGCAGGCTCTGGTGGCGGTGCTGCGCAGCGCAAGCTGGCAGCACCTGCTGGGAACACTGCCCGGCTACGAAGCCGCGGACAGCGGCGAGGTGCAGTCGCTGCGCGCGCTGCTGCCCTGGTGGACCTTCGCGCACGAGAAGAAGGCACACCACGGGGCTTGAAGAGGCGGTCCGGGCACATGGGTTAAGGTTGTGCCCATGACAGCTGCGGTGCACAGCGACATTCCCGCCCGTCTCGATCGCCTGCCCTGGTCGCGTTGGCATTGGCGCGTGGTGATCGCGCTCGGCGTGGCCTGGGTGCTCGACGGGCTCGAGGTGACGCTGGTCGGCTCGATCGGCGCCGTGCTCGAGCGGCCCGACACGCTGGGGCTCAGCGCCGGCGAGATCGGCTGGTCGGGCTCGATCTACATCGCGGGCGCGGTCATTGGCGCCCTGCTCTTCGGCCGCCTGACCGACCGGCTCGGGCGCAAGAAGCTGTTCCTGGTCACGCTGGTGGTCTACACCCTGGGCACGCTGGCCACTGCGTTCTCGCCGAACTTCGCCTTCTTTGCGCTGTGCCGCTTCATCACGGGCCTGGGCATCGGCGGCGAATACGCGGCCATCAACTCGGCCATCGACGAGCTCATTCCGGCGCGGGTGCGCGGCCGCGTCAACCTCGCGATCAACGGCAGCTTCTGGATCGGCGCGGCGCTGGGGGCCGGGCTCAGCCTGGTGCTGCTCGATCCGCGGGTGATCGGCCCGGTGTGGGGCTGGCGCGTGGGTTTCGCGCTGGGCGCAGTGCTGGCGGTGGCCATCCTGCTGGTGCGGCGCGACGTGCCCGAAAGTCCGCGCTGGCTGATGTCGCGTGGCCGCGCCGACGAGGCGCTGCGCATCGTCGAGACCATCGAGGCCGAGGTTCGCGCACAGCACGGCCCGCTCGCGCTGGCGGAAGGCCGCGTAGCGTATGCCGGCGGGCACCACCGCAGCCCGTCGATGCGCGAGGTGGCCCACGTGCTGCTGCGCCGCTACCGCGAACGCAGCGTGGTCGCGGTGGCGCTGATGGTCTCGCAGGCCTTCTTCTACAACGCGATCTTCTTCACCTATGCGCTGGTGCTCACGCGCTTCTACGGCGTGGCCGAGGACAACGTGGCGCTCTACATCTTTCCGTTCGCGCTCGGCAATGTGCTCGGGCCGCTGCTGCTGGGCCCGCTGTTCGACAGCGTGGGGCGGCGCAAGATGATTGCGCTGACCTACGTGCTCGCGGGTGTCGGGCTCGCGCTCACCGGCTGGGCCTTCATGATGGGCTGGCTCGACGCGCGCAGCCAGGCGCTGTGCTGGTCGGCGGTGTTCTTCCTGGCCTCGGCCGCGGCGAGTTCGGCCTACCTCACGGTCAGCGAAGTGTTCCCGCTCGAGATGCGGGCGATGGCCATCGCGATCTTCTACGCCATCGGCATGGGCGCGGGCGGCTTCGTGGCGCCGGTGCTGTTCGGCGTGCTGATCGAAACCGGCAGCCGCGGCGCGGTGATGGTGGGCTACGCGATCGGCGCCACGCTGGTCATCGTCGCGGGGCTGCTGGCGCTGCGCTATGCGGCCGATGCGGAGTGCAAGCCGCTGGAGGAAGTGGCGCCGCCGCTGTCGTCGGACATCGGGAGCACCGGCATCGGAGACTAGGCAAGGTCAAAGTGCACAGGTCCTGAAACCGAAGAATCCATCGTCGCGGCCGGGCAATGCAAAGCTCCGGCGGCGCGGCGAACGCAAGCGCGAGCGGGTCGCGAACGAAGCGCCGCGCAGCACGCGCGCCTCGCCGAATGCGGGCACGGGATCGAACTCGCTGCCCGCGCTCCAGGGATCGGCGCGAAAGCCCGGCCAGGGCCGCAGCGTGCCCGCGGTCCACTCGTGCACGTCGGCCCAGCGGAATCCGCGCCGCGCCGCCGTGTGCGCCGCAATCTCCCATTCGACCTCGGTCGCGATGCGCCGGCCGGCCCAGCGCGCCCAGGCGTCGGCCTCCCACCAGCTCAGGTGCACTGCGCTGTGGTGGCCGGCCGCGCGCACGGTGGCACCAAAACGGTGCTGCAGCACCGAGCCGCCGGTGCCATTGCGCGCAAGCCCGATCTGTTCGACGTGGCGTGGCCCGCGCCGCCCTTCGATCTGCGAGGCCAGCCAGCGCCAGCCCTGGGGATGCCAGAACTCCTCGCGGTCGTAGCCGCCCTCGTCGACGAATTCGATGTACTGGCTCCACGTCACGGGCTGGGCGTCGATCTCGAACTCGGGCACCTCGACGCGGTGCGCGCCCTGCTCCTGCGCAAAGGCGAATCCGCAACCCTCTGGCAGGCCGAGCTCCCATTGCGTGGCCGGCAGCAGCAGCGGCTCGCGCGTGACGGCCGCGGGCATCGGCTCGATGCCTAAAGGCAGCCCCAGTGTCTGCGCCATCACGATGAACTGCTCGCCGCGCAGGTCTTCATGGAAAAGCGCAAGGCGGTAGAAGTACAGGCCCGGGTCGGTCTCGGCCGCATGCTCGAGCAGTTCGAGCGTGCTCTCCAGCGTTTCGAGCAGGTAGGCCTTGGTCTGGGCCAGGTCCGGCAGGCCGGGCGACCAGCGCTGCGCGGGAGACAACTGGGCCGGGTTCCACCAGTCGTCGGCAGCGGGCTCGATGGCGGCCAGGCGGGTCGGCCGCACCGGGCAATCGGCGCCGAAGGCACGCTGGGTGTTGCGCCCGATCCACCATTCGGCGAACCAGCCGATGTGCCCGGCCAGCCAGACCGGCGGCACCACGCCCGCATCGCCCCTGCGTTCCACCGCGAGCGCGGGCGAGCCCAGCGCCTCTTCGTAGAGCGAGAGCAGATGAAGCGTGTGGTTGCGCGCATCGATCAGGGCCAGCGAGAGCAGTTCGCGGCCGGCGCGCTGCATGTCGGGCGAGTCGATGGAGTGCGGCAAGCCCGCGGGCAACAGGGGCGGCGACGACGGCGGCATGTTTCATTATCGCGAGCCGCCGCACCGTCGCGGCGCATTGCGCCCGCACCTACGGGAATACACCGCCCGGCCTGGTCCGAAAACGGCTTCCCGCGCCGATAAAATCGCGCGTCCGCCGAAAGCCCCCGGACCGCCGCTCGCTGGCGGAATCCGGCCCGCTTTTGCATCCAAGCATCCATTTCCTCTCTGGAGAAGAGCATGAATTTCCTGCTCAGATTTTCGCGCGCGGTCGATTGGCTCAATGGCCAGATCGGCAAGTACGTGATCTGGCTCATCCTTGCGTCCACCGTGATCAGCGGCGTCAATGCCGTGGTTCGAAAGGCCTTCAACATCAGCTCCAATGCCTTTCTCGAGGTCCAGTGGTACCTGTTCGCTGCGTCCTTCCTGATTGCCGCGGGCTACACCCTCCTGAACCAGGAGCACGTGAAGGTGGACGTGATCCTGAGCCGCCTCTCCAAGCGAAGCCAGATCTGGGTCGACATCATCGGCTTCAGCTTCTTTCTCACGCCGGTCTGCCTGGCCATCCTCTGGTACGGCATTCCGTTCTTCCTGCAGGGCTACCGCTCGGGCGAAATGTCGAACAACGCCGGCGGCCTGCTGCGCTGGCCCATCTACGCCATGATCCCGCTGGGTTTCTCGCTGCTGATGCTCCAGGGATGGTCCGAACTCATCAAGCGCATCGCCTTCCTGCAGGGCCGCATCGACGACCCCACGCAGAAGCGTGAAGAAAAGTCCGCCGAAGAAGAACTGGCCGAGTCGATCCGCCGGCTCGCCGAATCCAACGTCAAAGGCTGAGCGGTAGCACCCATGGAATTCATTACGCAAAACTTCGCCCCGATCATGTTCGCGGGGCTGATCGTCTTCCTGCTGGTCGGCTTTCCGGTGGCATTCAGCCTCGGTGCCTGCGGCCTGTTCTTCGGCTTCGTCGGCGTGGAGCTCGGCCTGTTGCCCGAAGCCCTGTTGCAGGCGCTCCCGCTGCGGGTGTTCGGCATCATGCAGAACGACACGCTGCTGGCCATTCCGTTCTTCACGCTCATGGGACTGATCCTCGAGCGAAGCGGCATGGCGGAAGACCTGCTCGACTCGATCGGCCAGCTCTTCGGCCCGGTGCGCGGCGGCCTCGCGCTCGCGGTGATCTTCGTGGGCGCGCTGCTCGCGGCCACCACCGGCGTGGTGGCGGCCTCGGTCATCTCGATGGGCCTGATCTCGCTGCCGATCATGATGCGCTACGGCTATGACCGGCGCCTCGCGTCGGGGGTGATCGCGGCATCGGGCACGCTGGCGCAGATCATTCCACCTTCGCTGGTGCTGATCATCATGGCCGACCAGCTCGGCCGCAGTGTCGGCGACATGTACAAGGGCGCATTCGTGCCGGGCTTCCTGCTGACCGCCATGTATGCGGGCTACGTGATCCTGTTGGCCATCTTCAAGCCCAAGTGGGTACCGGCCCTGCCGATCGAGGCACGCACCTTCCGCGAGCCGAGCGGCAGCAGCGGCCTGCCGTCGCTGCTGGTGCTGACCATCGTCTCCACGGCCGCCGCGGTGTTCTTCGCCGAGCACATCGCCGACGTCCACACCTGGTGGACCGGTACGCCGGTCACCAGCGTGGCAACCGACGAGACCATCGTGGTGTCGATGTGCGTCGGCGTGCTGCTGGCCTTCCTGATCGCGGTGGCCAACCGGCTGCTGCGGCTGCGCCTGCTGTCGCGCATTGCCGAGCGCGTGACCTTCGTGCTGATTCCCCCGCTGCTGCTGATCTTCCTGGTGCTCGGCACGATCTTTCTCGGCGTGGCAACCCCTACCGAGGGCGGCGCCATGGGTGCGCTCGGCGCCTTCGTCATGGCGATGGTGCGCGGGCGCCTCAGCATGGCGCTGCTCAAGCAGGCGCTCAACACCACCACCAAGCTGTCCTGCTTCGTGGTGTTCATCCTGATCGGCTCGACCATCTTCAGCCTGGTGTTCCAGGGCGTGGACGGACCGCGCTGGGTCGAGCACCTGCTGACCGGCATGCCCGGCGGCCAGCTCGGTTTCCTGATCTTGGTGAACGTGCTGATCTTCTTCCTGGCGTTCTTCCTCGACTTCTTCGAGCTGTCGTTCATCGTGGTGCCGCTCTTGGCGCCGGTGGCCGACAAGCTGGGCATCGACCTGATCTGGTTCGGCGTGCTGCTGGCGGTAAACATGCAGACTTCGTTCATGCATCCGCCGTTCGGCTTTGCGCTGTTCTACCTGCGCAGCGTGGCGCCGACCAAGGCCTACAAGGACCGTGTCACGGGCAAGATGATCGAGCCTGTCACCACGATGCAGATCTATTGGGGGGCCGTGCCGTTCCTGCTGATCCAGCTCACGATGGTCGGCCTGATCATCGCGTTCCCGGGCATCGTGTCGAGCGGGCTGGACGAGAAGGAGGTCTATGACCTCGACAAGGTCATGCGCGAGATGGAAGCCAACATGCCCGGCACCACGCCCGAGGTGCCGGCTCCCGAGGTGCCCGCGCCCGATGCGGGTGGCGCACCGGCGCCCGCGCCGGAAACCGGAGCTTCGGCGCCGGCGGCCCCTGCGGCCGAGGACGACCCGATGAAGGCCATGCTGGAATCGATGGAGCGGGACAAGAAATAGCCCATCCCTTGGCTCCAGGCCCGCGCACCGCGCGGGCCGCAGACGAAAAAAAGCCCGCGCGATGCGGGCTTTTCTTTTGCCGGGCCGAAGCCCGCGGATCAGAGCTTCTGCTTGGCCATGAAGCTGTCGAAGGCCGATTCGGCGAAGCGGAACCACAACACCTGGTCGCGCTGGAAGGTGCGCAGGTCGGCGTAGATCTTCTTCCACTCGGGGCTCTTGGCGTCGTTCTCCGCAAACACTTCCATCGAGGCCTTGAAGGAGGCGTCGAGCACGGCCTGCGAGAACGGCAGCACCTTGGTCTTGGACGCCACCAGCTGCTTCAGCGCGGTGGGGTTCAGCGCGTCGTACTTGGCGAGCATGTCGGACGAAGCGACGGCGGCAGCCGCTTCCACGATGGCCTTGTTCTCGGCCGAAAGGCCGTCGAACGCCTTCTGGTTGATGAAGAAGTCCACTTCCGGACCGCCTTCCCACCAGCCGGGGTAGTAGTAGAACGGAGCCACCTTGTTGAAGCCGAGCTTCTGGTCGTCATAGGGGCCGACCCATTCGGCGGCATCCAGCGTGCCCTTTTCGAGCGACTGGTAGATCTCGCCGCCGGGGATGCTCTGCGGCACCGCGCCCAGCTTGGTCATGACGTCGCCGATGAGGCCGCCGCCCAGGCGCATCTTCATGCCCTTGAAATCGGCCGGCGACTTGATTTCCTTGCGGTACCAGCCGCCCATCTGGCAGCCCGTGTTGCCGCCGGCAAAGCTCAGCATGTTGTACTTGGCGTAGAACTCGTTCATGAGCTTGCGACCATTGCCATGCATCATCCACGCGTTCATCTGGCGCGAGTTCAGGCCGAACGGAATGGCCGAGCCCAGCGCGAACGCGGGGTTCTTGCCGTAGAAGTAGTAAGGCACGGTGTGGCACATCTCGACCGAGCCGTTCTGCACGCCGTCCACCACGCCGAAGGGGGGCATCAGCTCACCGCCGGCATGAACCGAGATTTCGAACTTGCCGCCCGACATGGCCTTGACCGCCTTGGCGAAGACTTCCGCGCCGCCATAGATGGTGTCGAGCGACTTGGGAAAGCTCGATGCCAGGCGCCAGCGGACGGCCGCCTGCGCATGAACTGCGGGCGCAATGCCGGCGGCCAGAACGCCAGCGATGCCGGCGTTTTTGATGAGGGAACGACGATCCATTGAATTCACTCCGAGTGCATTGGAAAAAACGAAACGCGGCTTGTGGCCGCGTCGAGGACTTTGATAAGTCTTGCTTATTGTAAAAACGCGCTTACACGCGTCCGGCGGGGGTTTACCCTGCGGCAGCGCCGAAGCGCTGCGTGATCGAGGCGGCAATGCCGGCCGCATCGAGCCCGATCGAGGCGAGCAATTTGCCCGGATCGCCATGCTCGATGAAGCGGTCCGGCAGGCCCAGCTGCAACACCGGCCTTTGCACATTGGCCGCCTGCAGTGCCTCGAGCACCGCGCTGCCCGCACCGCCCATGACGGCGCCCTCTTCGAGCGTGACGATGGCGTCGTGCGTGCCCGCCACCTTCAGCAGCAGCTCGACGTCCAGCGGCTTGGCCCAGCGCATGTTGACCACCGTGGCATCGAGCGATTCGGCCGCCGTGAGCGCCGGGTACAGCAGGGTGCCGAAGGCGAGGATGGCGATGCGCCTGCCCTCCCTGCGCACTTCGCCCTTGCCGAACGGCAGCGCGTCGAGCGCGAGATGCGGCACCACGCCGGCACCGGCCCCGCGCGGATAGCGCACGGCCACCGGGTGGTTCTGCTCGTAGGCGCTCGACAGCAGCTGGCGGCACTCGCGCTCGTCGGCCGGGCAGGCAATGCTCATGTTGGGAATGCAGCGCAGGAACGGGATGTCGTAGGCGCCCGCGTGTGTGGCGCCGTCGGCACCCACGAGGCCGGCGCGGTCGAGCGCGAACACCACCGGCAGGTTCTGGATCGCGACGTCGTGGATCAGCTGGTCGTAGGCGCGCTGCAAAAAGGTCGAGTAGATCGCCACCACCGGCTTCAGGCCCTCGCAGGCCAGGCCCGCCGCAAAGGTGACGGCATGCTGCTCGGCAATGCCGACGTCGTAGTAGCGGCCGGGAAAGCGCTGCTCGAACTCGACCAGCCCCGAGCCTTCACGCATGGCCGGCGTGATGCCCACCAGCCGGCCGTCGTGCGCGGCCATGTCGCAGAGCCACTGGCCGAAGACCTGCGTGAAGGTCTGCTTGGCCACCGCGGTGGGCTTGACCAGCCCCACCTGCGGATCGAACTTGCCGGGCCCGTGGTAGGCCACCGGGTCGGCCTCGGCCAGCTTGTAGCCCTGCCCCTTCTTGGTGACCACGTGCAGGAACTGCGGGCCGTCCAGGTGCTTGAGGTTCTCGAGCGTGGGCACCAGCGAATCGAGGTCGTGGCCGTCGATGGGGCCGACGTAGTTGAAGCCGAACTGCTCGAACAGCGTGGCCGGAACCACCATGCCCTTGGCATGCTGCTCGAAGCGCTTGGCCAGCTCGAACAGCGGCGGCGCGGCGCGCAGCACGCTCTTGCCGACGTTCTTGGCCGCGGCGTAGAAGTTGCCGCTCATGAGCTGCGCGAGGTAGCGGTTGAGCGCGCCCACGGGCGGGCTGATCGACATGTCGTTGTCGTTCAGGATCACCAGCAGCTTGCAGTCGCACACGCCGGCGTTGTTGAGCGCCTCGAAGGCCATGCCGGCCGTGAGCGCGCCGTCGCCGATGATGGCCACGGAATGGCGGTCCTCGCCCTTCTGCTTGGCTGCCATGGCCATGCCGAGCGCGGCCGAGATGCTGGTCGACGAATGCGCCGTGCCGAAGGTGTCGTATTCGCTCTCGCTGCGCTGCGGGAAGCCCGAGATGCCGCCGATCTGCCGCAGCGTGGGCATGCGCTCGCGCCGGCCCGTGAGGATCTTGTGCGGATAGGTCTGGTGGCCCACGTCCCACACCAGGCGGTCGTGCGGCGTGTTGAACACATGGTGCAGTGCGACCGTGAGCTCGACCGTGCCGAGGTTCGAGCTCAGGTGGCCGCCGGTGCGCGAGACGTTGTCGAGCACGCAGGCGCGCACCTCGGCCGCCAACTGCCTGAGCTGGGCGCGGTCGAACTGGCGGATCGGCGATGGATCGTGAAGCGTGGGAAGCAGCGCAGCCATGGGATCGTCGTGGGTCTTCTTGTCCATCTGTGAGTTGTTCATCGGTCGCGGTCGACGACCATGTGGGCCAGCGCGCGCAAGGCCGCGGTGTCGGCCAGGCCGCTGCGGTCCAGCGCCGAGAGCGATTCGGCCAGCAGCTGCCTTGCCTGCGCACGCGCACCGTCCAGGCCCCACAGCGAAACATAGGTGGGCTTGTCGGCGGCCGCATCCTTGCCGGCCGTCTTGCCGAGAGTCTGCGAATCGGCCGTGACATCGAGGATGTCGTCGACCACCTGAAATGCCAGGCCGATGGCGGCGCCATAGTCGCGCAGGGCAGAGAGCGCTGCGGGCGCCACGGCGCCGGCGCAGGCCGCGCCCATCTCGACGCTGCCCTGCAGCAGCGCACCGGTCTTCAGGCGGTGCATTTCACGCAGCTGCGCTTCGTTCAGCGCCAGGCCTACGCTGGCCAGGTCGATGGCCTGGCCGCCCGCCATGCCCTGGCTGCCCGCGGCGCGTGCGAGCAGCCGGCACAGCGTGGCCTGGATCGACGCGGGAATCTCGTCGCCGTCGGGCGTGAGCAGCTCGAAGGCCAGGGCCTGCAGCGCGTCGCCGGCCAGCAGCGCGTCGGCTTCGCCGAACTTCACGTGCACGGTGGGCTTGCCACGCCGCAGCACGTCGTTGTCCATGCTCGGCAGGTCGTCGTGCACCAGCGAGTAGGCGTGGATCAGCTCGGTGGCGCAGGCTGCGCGCAGCGCCGCGGCCTCATTGCCGCCGACCGCTTCGCTCGCCGCCAGCACCAGCAGCGGCCGCAGCCGCTTGCCGCCGTCGAGCACGGCATAGCGCATGGCATCGCCGAGCAGCACCGGCGCATCGACGCCGACCCAGCGCGACAGCGCCGCCTCGACGCGCGCCAGGTGCGGGTCGCTCCAGCTGGCCAGGCGCGCGGCGTCCCAGTCGACCACCTTGACCGCGCTCATTCGAGCCCCCACGCTCGTCACTGCGTGTACTTCGCTGCCCCCCCAGGGGGCGCTCGCGCCTTCGGGCGGCCGTGCGGCGCTCATTCGGCGGTCCAGGGCTTGAGACTGCCCGCGTCGAGCACCTTGATCTGGTCTTCGACCGCCTGGAGCTTTTCGCGGCAGAAGGCGAGCAGCGCCGCGCCGCGCTGGTAGCTGCCGAGCAGCTGGTCGAGCGGCAATTGGCCCGACTCGAGTTCTGCAACCAATTGTTCCAACTCCTGGAGCCCGGCTTCGTAGCTGGCCGGCAACGGCCCCGTGTCGGGCGTGGCGGCCGGGCTGGACGTGGCGGAAGAAGGGACCTTGGGCATGCGAGCGAACGAGTGTGAAACCGCGCATTTTAGGACGGGGAAGCAAACGGCCGCCGGCATGCGGCGCGCCACGGGCACTGCGCTGCCCCCTTGGGTACAATCCTGGCTTCCCATGCCGGCCAACCCGGCTCAACTCTTCGGGCCGTCGCCCTCCAGACGGCGCCTTCCGTCTTTTCTTTTTTCTCCCTGTGGGGAGCTTGGTCAGGTCCTCCATGTCTGATTTAAGTCTTCAACTGCAGCAGGCCACGAGCCAACTTCCAGTTTCCGCGTACTTCGACGAGTCGCTCTACGCGCGCGAGATGCAAACGCTGTTCGCCCAGGGCCCGCGCTATGTGGGCCACCGGCTGGCCGTGCCCGAGCCCGGCAACTTCCACACCCTGCCGCAGGAGCACCAGGGCCGCGCGCTGGTGCACACGCCCAAGGGCGTGGAACTCATCTCCAACGTGTGCCGCCACCGCCAGGCGCTCATTCTTCAGGGCCGCGGCCAGCTCGACAGCCAGGCCGGCGGCAACATCGTGTGCCCGCTGCACCGCTGGACCTATGCGGCAAGCGACGCGCGCACCACGGGCACGCTGATCGGCGCGCCGCACTTCCAGCAGGACCCCTGCCTCAACCTGCACAACTATCCGCTCACCGAGTGGAACGGCCTGCTGTTCGAGCGCGGCCCCGATGGCACAGGGCGCGACGTGGCAGCCGACATGGCCGAACTCGGCCCGCGTGCCGACCTCGACTTCACGGGCTATGCGCTCGACCGCGTCGAGCTGCACGAGTGCAACTACAACTGGAAGACCTTCATCGAGGTCTACCTGGAGGACTACCACGTCGGCCCGTTCCACCCGGGCCTGGGCAGCTTCGTCACCTGCGACGACCTGCGCTGGGAGTTCAACCGCAACTTCTCGGTGCAGACCGTGGGCGTGGCCAACCGGCTGGGCCGCGCGGGCAGCCCCATCTACCAGAAGTGGCAGGAGCAGCTCCTCAAGTACCGCGAAGGCAAGCCGCCCAAGTACGGCGCCATCTGGCTCACCTACTATCCGCACGTCATGATCGAGTGGTATCCGCATGTGCTCACGGTGTCGACGCTGCATCCGGTGAGCCCCACCAAGACGCTCAACATGGTGGAGTTCTTCTACCCAGAGGAAATCGTGGCCTTCGAGCGCGAGTTCGTCGAGGCCCAGCAGGCCGCCTACATGGAAACTTGCGTGGAGGACGACGAGATCGCCGAGCGCATGGACGCCGGCCGCCGCGCGCTCATGCTGCGCGGCGACGACGAGAGCGGCCCCTACCAGAGCCCGATGGAAGACGGCATGCAGCAGTTCCACGAGTGGTACCGCAGCGCGATGCAGAACAACGCCTGAGCCGAAGAACACAGTGCAAGCGCTCTGGATGGTGCTCGGCGCCTTTTTGTTCGCCACCATGAGCGTGGTCGTGAAGATCGCCTCGGCCTGGTTCAACAGCGGTGAGATGGTGCTCGGGCGCGGCCTGATCGGCATCGTGTTCGTATGGCTGCTGGCGCGCAACCGCGGCGTCTCCATGGCCACCCGCTACCCCGGCATGCACGCTTGGCGCAGCACCATCGGCGTGGTGTCGCTGGGCGCGTGGTTCTATGCCATTGCCCACATGCCGCTGGCCACGGCCGTCACGCTCAACTACATGAGCAGCGTGTGGATCGCGGCCTTCCTGGTCGGCGGCGCGCTGCTGGCCTGGGTGCCGGTGCCCGGGCGCGACGGGCGCATCGAGCGGCCGCCGCTGCAGGGCACGCTCGCGCTGACCGTGCTCGCAGGCTTTGTCGGCGTGGTGCTGATGCTCAAGCCCACGGTCAGCGGCAGCGACGGCTTCGCGGGAATGCTGGGCCTGCTGTCGGGCCTCACGGCCGCCTTCGCCTACATGCAGGTGGTGGCGCTGTCGCGCATCGGCGAACCCGAGCTGCGCACGGTGTTCTATTTCGCGGTGGGCTCCGCCGTGGCGGGCGCCTTTGCCACGGCGGCCACGGGGTTTTCGGGCGGAAATTCCTGGACGTGGCAGCATGCGCTGTGGCTGCTGCCGATCGGCCTGCTGGCGGCCCTCGGGCAGCTCTGCATGACGCGCGCCTATGCCACGGCCAAGACGCAGGCCGGCACGCTCGTGGTGGCCAACCTGCAGTACTCCGGCATCATCTTTGCGGCGTTCTATGGTGTGGTGCTGTTCGACGACCGCATCGACGCCGCCGGCTGGGCCGGCATGGCGCTCATCATCGTGAGCGGCATCGCGGCCACCGTGCTGCGACAGCGCGCAGTGCCCAAGGCACCGGCCGAAGAACACTGATCCGCATCGAAGCTCATCGACAACGAAGGAACTCCGCCATGTACACCACCCTCCTCAGCGTCGAACAACTCCAGCAGCTGCAGGCTGGCGACGCGCCCCTGATGGTCTTCGACTGCAGCTTCGATCTCATGAAGCCCGAAGCCGGTGCGCAGCAATATGCCGCCGCGCACATCCCGGGCGCCCTGTATGCGAACCTCGACACCGACCTGAGCGCGAAGCACGGCGTGCCGGGCGCCCAGGGCGACGTGGTGGTCGCGCAGGAAGACGGCGTGCCGGCCTCGGGCGGGCGCCATCCGCTGCCGAGCCGCGAGAAGTTCGCGGCATGGCTGTCGAGCATCGGCTTTTCCAACGACATGCAGGCCGTGGTGTATGACCGCAACGGCGCCAACTACTGCGGCCGGCTCTGGTGGATGCTCAAGTGGATGGGCCACGACGCGGTGGCCGTGCTCGACGGCGGCCTGCAGGCCTGGCAGGCCGCGGGCGGCGAAGTCACGAACCGCGAGGAGCCCGCGCGCTTCCAGTCGAACTTCGTGACGGGCGAGCCGCTGGTGGAACTCGTGACCACCGACGCCGTGGTGCGCCGGCTCGGCCAGCCTGACCAGAACCTGATCGACGCACGTGCCGCCGCACGCTATCGCGGAGAGGTGGAACCTCTGGACCCGATTGCGGGTCACATCCCCGGGGCTGTGAACCGGCCCTTCGCCGAGAACCTCGGCCCCGACGGCAAGTTCAAGCCGGCATCGCAATTGCGTGCCGAGTTCGAGGCGCTGCTCGCGGGACGCGACCCGGCGACGGTCGTCCACCATTGCGGCAGCGGCGTGAGCGCTGTGCCCAACCTGCTCGCGATGCAGATCGCGGGCCTTGGGACGACAGCGCTCTATGCCGGCAGCTGGAGCGAATGGAGCAACACGCCGGGGCTGCCGACCCGGCAAGGCGCAGAACCATGAAACAGATCCGACTTCGACGCATTTCATCCGGCTTCGCATTGGCCGCGGCACTGTTCGCAGCCCCCTTTCTTTCAGCGCAGGCGCAGCAGCAGCATGCGCACGTGCATGGCCAGCTCAAGCTCGACGTGGCGATCGACGGGCCCACGGTCGTGATCGAGATGGAGTCCCCGCTCGACAACATCGTCGGCTTCGAGCGCGCGCCCAAGACCGCTGCCGAGAAGAAGACCGCCGAAGACGCCATCGCCCAGCTGCGCGCGGCCGACAAGCTCTTTGCCATCGACCCGGCCGCCAACTGCAAGCTCGGCCCGGTCGAGCTGCGCTCCAGCGCACTGGGCCTCGGCAACCCCGACCCCAGCGAGCCTGCGGGCCATGCAGACCTCGACGCCACCTTTTCGTTCAACTGCACCAATGCGGCCGCGGCAAAGTTCATCGACGTGAGTCTTTTCTCCGCCTTCAAGGGCACGCGCCAAATCGATTCGCAGATTGCATCCGCCCAAGGCCAGTTCAAGCGCCAGCTCAAGCGCCCGGCCGGCGCGCAAGCCGCCCAGCCCGTTCGCCTGAACCTGGGCAAGTGACACTGTGAGCACCGTCCCCCAGGGCGAGGCCGCGCCGCCACTGCGCGTGGTGCTCGCCGCCGAAGGGCTGCGCTTCTCGTGGCCCGGTATGCCAAGGCCTTGCATCGACATCGAGGCCTTGCGCATCACCGCGGGCGAGGCGGTCTTCCTGCACGGGCCGAGCGGCTGCGGCAAGAGCACGCTGCTGTCGCTGCTGGCCGGTGTGCTGGTGGCGGACGAAGGCCGTGTCACGCTGCTGGGGCACGACTGGTCGCAGCTCTCGGGCGCCGCACGCGACCGCTGCCGCGTTGCGCATGTCGGCTACATCTTCCAGCAGTTCAACCTGCTGCCGTATTTGAGCGTGCTCGACAACGTGCTGCTGCCCTGCCGCTTCTCGCAGCGGCGCGAGTCCCAGGCCGCGCGCGGCGGCAGCGCGCGAGAAGAGGCCGAGCACCTGCTCGAGCAGATGGGGCTCGACCGCAACCTGTGGAAGCGGCAGGCGATGCAGCTCTCCGTGGGCCAGCAGCAGCGCGTGGCCGCGGCGCGCGCACTCATCGGCCAGCCCGAGGTGGTCATTGCCGACGAGCCCACTTCCGCGCTCGACGAAGACCGGCGCGAAGCATTTCTCGACGTGCTGCTGACGGCCTGCGCCGTGAACAACAGCGCGCTCGTGTTCGTGAGCCACGACCAGCGCATTGCGCAGCGCTTTGCGCGGCATGTGCTGCTGCCCGAGATCAACCGCGCGGCGCCGGCGGCCATGGCGGCGGATACCTGAAATGAAGGCGCTCTTTTCCATCGCCTGGCGCAGCGCGTGGAACCGGCGCTTCACGCTGGCGCTCACGGTGTTCTCGATCGCGCTGTCGACCTTCCTCCTGCTCGGCGTGGAACGCATCCGCACCGAGCTGCGCCAGAACTTCGCGTCGTCCGTGTCGGGCACCGATCTGATCGTGGGTGCGCGCACCGGCTCCACGCAGTTGCTGCTGTACTCGGTGTTCCGCATCGGCGCGGCCACCAACAACATTTCGTGGAAGAGCGTGCAGGCCCTGGCCGCGCACACCGGCGTCGACTGGGTGGTGCCGCTTTCGCTCGGTGACTCGCACCGCGGCTTCGCGGTGCTCGCCACTTCGCCCGAGTACTTCACGCGCTTTCGCTACGGCAACCGGCAGTCGCTCGCGCTGCGCGAAGGCAAGCCCTTCAGCGCGCTGTTCGATGCGGTGGTGGGCGCCGAAGTGGCCGACAAGCTCGGCTACCACGTCGGCCAGAAGATCACGCTGGCCCACGGCAGCGGCGAACTCAACGCATCCGAGCATGCCGACAAGCCCTTCACCGTGGTCGGCGTGCTCGCGCGCACCGGCACGCCGGTCGACCGCACGGTGCACATCGGCCTCGAAGCAATGGAGGCCATCCACCTCGAATGGGTGGGCGGCGCGCCGATGCCGGGCGTGAAGATCCCGGCCGAGCAGGTGCGCAAGTTCGACCTCACGCCCAAGAACGTGACGGCCGCGCTCGTGGGCCTGCAAAACCGCTCCGCCGTGTTCGGCGTGCAGCGCTGGATCTCCACCTACACCGGCGAACCGCTGATGGCCATCCTGCCGGGCGTGGCGCTCGACGAGCTGTGGAGCGTGATCGGCATCGGCGAGAACGCCCTGCTGCTGATGTCGGCGCTGGTGGCACTGGTGAGCCTCGCGGGCCTGGTCTCCGTGGTGATGGCGGGGCTGAACGAAAGGCGGCGCGAGCTGGCCGTGCTGCGTGCCGTGGGCGCCGGCCTGCGCCACGTGCTGGCGCTGCTCGCGCTCGAGGGCGCCATGGTCACCGTGCTGGGCGTGGCCTTCGGCGTGCTGATGGCGGTGCTCGGCATCGCCCTGCTCGCGCCATGGCTGCAGGCGCAGTTCGGGCTGACATTGAGCCTTTCGCCACCTACACTGAACGAATGGCTGCTGATGGCGAGCCTGCTGGTGGCGGGCTGGCTGGCGAGCCTCTTGCCCGGCATCCGGGCCTACCGGCTCTCTTTGGCCGACGGCCTCTCACCCAGGATTTGAACCATGCGCATCGCAAAGAGGACCTTCACGATCAACGCTTTCATGCGGCTTTCGATGCTGCTGGCCGGTGCCGGCCTTGCCGCCGCCACATGGGCCGCCGACCCGGCGCCCAAGGACACCACCGCATCGAACCCGCTCGGCGGCAAAGCCGCACCGCCTGCCGCCGCGGCCAAGGCCCCGCCTGGCCAGCCGCGCCAGATCACCTGGGAAGAACTCGTGCCCAAGGACTGGGACCCGGCCAAGGAATTCAAGGGCATCGACCTGAGTGCGCTCAACGACGGCGACCCGCGCGCCAACGAGCTGCTCATGAAGATGCAGGAAGTGTCGAACAACGCGCCGACCAATCCGGCCATGAACGGCGCGGACATCAAGATCCCGGGCTTCATCGTGCCGCTCGAGGAAGCCAAGGGCGAAGTGACCGAGTTCCTGCTCGTGCCCTACTTCGGCGCCTGCATCCACACGCCGCCGCCGCCGGCCAACCAGATCCTGCACGTGGTCACGCCCAAGGGTGCCAAGTTCCGCGCCATGGACACCGTGTGGGTCACCGGCAAGCTGCAGACCCTGCGCAACGATTCGATGATGGGCGTGAGCGGCTACCACGTGAACGCGACGAGCGTCACCAAGTACACGGGCGGCGCCAAGTAGCACGGCCCGGCGCTTGTGGTTCTGCGCCGACAGCGCAGGCGGCGCAACACCGACACAGACCGTTGCATCGACGATGCAGGCTGGCGTCGTCGCTACAGGTGGCGCGCCGTTGAAGAGTTTCGAAGGCGTGACTTCAGCGCCCATAGGAACTCCAGATGACAACATCACTGCACCGCACGCCGGTCGCGCGGCTCCTGACGATCTCGCTGTGCATCGGCGCGCTCGGCATCGCCGGCTGCAACAAGACCGACAGCACGCCTTCGGCCCCGGCACCTGCGCCCGCGCCTCCAGCGGCCGCCGCTCCGGCCGCTCCGGCGCCAGCGGCCTACACGCCGCCCTCGGCCGAGCAGCTCTACCAGCTGGTCGCCCCCATCGCGCTGTATCCAGACAAGCTGGTGGCGCAGGTGCTGGCCGGCGCCACCTATCCCGACCAGGTCACCGCCGCACACGGCTGGCTGGCGCAGAACGCGCCGCTCAAGGGCGGCCCGCTCGCCGACGCGGCCAACCAGCAGCCCTGGGATCCGAGCGTGAAGTCGCTCACCGCATTCCGCCCGGTGCTCGACCAGATGGCCGGCAACATCGCGTGGACCGAGGCACTCGGCCAGGCCTACTACAACGATCCGGCCGATGTGATGAACGCGATCCAGGTCATGCGCCAGCGCGCCTCGGCGGCGGGGCGGCTCAAGAACAACGACAAGCTGCGCGTCACCAGCGCCGCCCCATCGCGCAACTACGCGCCGGCGCCGGACGTGCAGCCCATCTATGCGGGCCCTGCCGTGGTCGAGCCGCCACCGCAGTTCATCACCATCGAGCCCGCGCGGCCCGACGTGGTCTACGTGCCGAGCTACGACCCGCAGCGCATCTACGGCGAACCGGTGCCCGTGTACCCCGGCTATGCATACACCCCGCCCGTCGAGGTTGCGCCCGGCTACAGCCGCGGCCAGGTCGCGGCAGCCGGCGCATTCACTTTCGGGCTCGGCGTGGTCGTGGGCGCCGCACTCGAACGGCACGACTGGGGCTGGCGTTCGTGGGACGTGAACTGGGGCGCGCCGCGTTATCGGGATCGCGACCGCGCGGTGCAGCCGGCCTATGCGCGGCCCGCGGTGGTCTACAACAACAGCACCTACATCTCGCGCTCGACCACCGTGGTCAACAACGTGCGCAACGTCTACAACAACAACGCGCCGCGCGGCCTGCCGCCTGGCGCTCCCGCGCCCAGTTTCGCGGGCGGGCCGGGTCTGCCCCCGCCACAGAACGCCCAGTTCGCGCAACAACAGCAACAACAACAGCAACAACAACAGCAACGGGAGCAACGGGAGCAGCAGGCACGGCAGCAGCAGGCCTTCATGCGCCAGCAGCAGGAGCAGCAGCAAGCCGCACAACAAGCACAGCAGTTGCAGGCCCGCCAGCGCGAGCAGGAACGGCAGGCACGCCTTCAGCAGCAACAGCAGCAAGACCGGTTGCAGCGCCAGCAAGCGCAGCAGGCCCAGCAACAGACGCGGCAGCAGGCACGACAGCAGGAGCGGCTGGCGCGGCAGCAGGCGCACAACGCGCCCCCGCAAGCGCCGCAGGCCTTGCTTCAACAACAGCAACAGCAGGACCAGGCGCGGCGACAGCAGGCGGCCCAGCAGCAACAGGCACGCGCCGCCAGCCAGGCTCAACAGCAGCAGCAGGCCATGCAGGAGCGCCAGCAACAAAGGCAATCGGCGCAGCAGGAGCAATCACGGCGCCAGCAGATGCAGCAGCAGCAGGCCCAGCAACAGGCCCGCGTGCTCCAGCAGCAGCAGGCTCAACAGCAACAGGTGCAGCGGCAGCAGGGGCAGCAACAGGCCCGACAACAGCAGCATCAAGAGCAATTGCAGCGGCAGCAGCAACAGGCGCAAGCGGCGCGCCAGCAACAACAGCAACAACAGCAACAACAGCAACAACAACAACAACAGCAGCAGCAACAACAACGGCAGCAGGCGATGCAACAACAGCAGCAACGCCAACAGCAACAGGCGCAGCAGGCACAGCAAATCCGCCAACAGCAGCAACAGGCCCAGCAGCACGCAGCAGCAGCAGCGGCCCATCGCCGCCCGCCCGGCCGCCCCGGCGAACCTCCCAAGGAGCAGCCCTGAGGGCGGCCGCCGCGACGCCCGTTACTGCTTGCCGATTTCCGTCAGCAGCCGAGTGACGAGATAGAGCCGCGGCACGATCGAGTCGACCTCGATGTATTCGTCGCGTGCGTGATAGCCGAAGCCCGCAAGGCCGAAGCTCTCGACCACGGTGGCCTTGCCGGAGCGGCCCGCATAGCCCGCATCGGTGCCGCCGCCGGTCATTGGCGTGAGAGCGAGTTCGCGGCCGATTTCCTTGTAGATGGCCTGGGCCTTCTCGGCCAGTGCGCGGCCTTTCTCGCCTGCCACGAAAGCCGGGCGGCCCACTTCGACCTTGACCGTGGTTTCGGTATCGGGCACCAGCTTGCCACTCGCGATCTTCGCCTGCAATGCTGCCTCCAGCTTCTTCTCGGCGCCGGGCTGCGTGATGCGGATGTCGCCGAGTGCCTGGGCCTTTTCGGTGATCTGGTTGATCGGGCCGGTGGCGCGCGCCACGGTCCAGTTGAGCGCGACACCGGGGATGTCCTTCGCGACGTCCCTGGTCTGCAGCAACTGGTACGACAGCTCGTACAGGGCGTTGCGACCCAGCTCGGGCGCCGCACCCGCATGCGATGCCCGGCCCTTCACTTCGAGCGTGGCCTGCGCGATGCCTGCCGCGCCCAGCAGCAGCGATTCGCCCTTGGCCACCGACTTGGCGGCGGTGGGTTCGAACGACAGCACCGTGTCGTGCTGATCGGCCATGGCCGCGATGAGCTCGCCGGAGCCGACCGAACCCACCTCTTCGTCGGGATTCATGAGCACCGTGAGCGTGTCGTAGTCGCGCCAGCCTGCATCGGCCAGGATCTTCAGCGAAGCCATCATGACCGCGAGCCCGCCCTTGTCGTCCGCGATGCCCGGTCCGTAGATGCGGTTGCCATCGACCTTGTAGGGCTGGCTGTTCAGGATGCCTGCGGCGTACACCGTGTCCATGTGGCCCTGCAGCATGATCCTGCGCTTGCCCGTTCCCTTGATGGTGCCGATGACGATGTCGGCGCCCGCGCCTCCCGTGGCCTTGCGCCGCTCGACCTTGAACCCCGCGGACTTCAGCCGTGCCTCCACCGCATCAGCCATCTTGAGCAGGCCATCCACGTTGAGGCTGCCCGATTCGATCAGCACCATCTCCTTGAGGTTGTCGATCACCGCGGGCTGCGCCTTTTCGGCGGCAGCGAGCAGCTTTGCGTCGGGCGCGGCGTGCGCCGCGACGGCGGCACCGAGGGCCAGGCCGCAGGCCAGTGCAACGGAACGCGGAGTGAAGAAAGGCGAAGAACGCATGGTCATGAGAGATTCTTTTCATGGAGTGAGTCGCGGGCGCCAGCATAGCGGTCCGATGCAGAGCATCGGTACGCCTCGGCGACATCGGACCGCGCGTGCGACGCCGCCGGACACATCACCTCTTGCGCGCCACGATGTAGGGGCGATCGTTCTTGCCCTTCGTCGCGTGGCTCTCCATGGCAAGAATGTCGAAGCCCGCGGCATGCATCTGCCGTCTCAGGTCCTCCGCCCCGAAGACACCGGCATGCGGTGCCTTGCCGATCGCGCGCATGGCGGGCAGCAAGACAAGCCGGATCAGCGGATTCATGTCCCGGACGCAAGGCGTCTTGGAAATGAACAGCCCCTGCGTCGCAAGCAGGGCGTGGATGCAGCGCAGCGTGCCGGGCAGGTCGCGCACCAGGTGGAGGTAGTTGAACCCCAGCACAACTTCGAAGCGTGCGGCTTGCGGCATGAGCGCCTCCGCGGTCGCCGTGCGAAAGACAAGCGCAGGAACAGGGGCGGCGGCGAGCCTCTCGTTGGCGATCTCGATCATTCCGCTGGAGATATCCGTCGCGACATACGCCCGGACATGGCCCGCGATCCGCAACGCCGTGCTGCCTGTCCCGCAGCCCAGCTCCAGCACCCTGGCATCCGGTTCCAGCAGCGTACGGGTCCGCTCCAGCGTCCGCTCGTAGCCGGCCGGATCCGCGATGGCGCCCCTCGCGTACCTTCGCGAAGCCCGGTCCCAGAATGCGGCGTCGCTCGCCAGGCTCATGTCGGGCAGCCTCTTCAGCCCTTGCCGCGCGCTGCCGCCTTCTTCGCAGGCCCGGTCTTGCGCGCCGCGGCCTTCAGCGCAGGCGCCTCGCGCGCGGACTGCATGTGCCCGCTCTCCGCCGTGGTCATGCCCACGATCTTCGCGAGCTGCCGGCTCACGCTCACATAGGCATGGCCGAGGCGGCTGTCGAAATACAGCGAGTCGCCGCGCCCCAGGTGCACCACCTCGCCGTTCTCGAAGTGCACCTCGATCTCGCCCGACAGCACATAGGCGAATTCCTCGCCCGCATGCCGAACGAAGTCTTCCGGGCCATGGATGCGCCGCGCATGCACCGTGCCCACGATGGGGCTCATCTGCTTGCCGGCCGCCGTGGTGCCGAGGAACTCGTAGGCGATCGACAGGCCCCGGTACACCACGCCCTTGCCCGCGCGCGTGACCACCGGCCCGTCGAGCTGCGCGGGCTTGACGCCGGCGCCCGCGAACATAGCGTTCATGTCCATCTCCAGCGCGCGGCCGAGCGCGGTGAAGTTCTCGTAGCCCAGCGCGAGCTGGCCGCGCTCGGCGCGCGAGATGGTGGTGATCGACACGCCCGAGCGCTCGGCCAGCTGCGCCAGCGTCCAGCCGAAGCGCTTGCGCGCAGCGCGCAGACGATGGCCGAAGGTAGTGCGGTCGAGCGTGGGCGCCTCGTCCTTCGGCCTTGTTCCCGGCTTGGTCCCTGTGTGTGGATTCACGCTTGGCTTTCTCTTGTGGTGCAGCGCAATTCTGCCAGCCCGGTGCCGCGCCATCCATGACGACCCGCGTCGCGCTGGCCCGAAATTTGCATATACGCAAATTGCGTTGGCGCAAATTTCACCGATGCAGTGCACCATGGTTTCCCCTTGGTGCCTCCTATTTTATTTGCGTATCCGCAAATTTCTACCTACACTTTTCGCCGATGACTGCAAACTCTCCAGCGCCCACAGTGGCCGACTACCTTGTGATTGGCGGCGGCATTGCCGGGGCTTCGGTGGCCCATTGGCTCGCGCCGCATGCCCGCGTGATCCTGCTCGAACGCGAAGCCCAGCCGGGCTATCACTCCACCGGCCGCTCGGCCGCGCTCTTCATGGAAAGCTATGGCACCGCGCAAGTGCGCGCCCTCACCATGGCGAGCCGCGCCTTTCTCGAGCATCCGCCCGAAGGCTTTTCCGAGCACCCGCTGCTCACGCCGCGCGGCGCGATGATGGTCGCGAGCACCGAGCACCTGCCGGAGCTCGAAGCCCACTGGAACGTGCTGCGCGCCATGAATACCGGCGCCACGCGGCTTGGCAGTGAAGAAGCGCTCGCGATGGTGCCTGCGCTCAGGCCCGAGCAGGTGGCCGGCGCCGTCTACGAGCCCGACGCTGCCGACATGGACGTGCACGCCATCCACCAGGGCTACCTGCGCGGCATGCGGCAGGCCGGCGGCAAGCTGGTGTGCGATGCTGGCGTGACGGCCATCGAACGCATCGGCGGCCACTGGCGCGTGACAGCCGGCGGTGCCGTGTACGAAGCGCCGGTGCTGCTCAACGCCGCGGGCGCCTGGGTCGACACTATCGCGCAGATGGCGGGCGTGCAGCCCATCGGCATCGAGCCGCGCCGGCGCTCGGCCTTCGTCTTCGCGCCGCCCGAAGGCAGCAGCGTCGCGCACTGGCCCATGGTGTTCGGCGCCGACGAAGGCTGGTACATCAAGCCCGATGCCGGCATGCTGCTCGGCTCGCCAGCCAATGCCGACCTGGTCGAGCCGCAGGACGTGCAGCCCGAAGAGCTGGACATCGCCTTCGCGATCCACCGCATCGAGGAAGCGACCACGCTCGCCATCCGCCGGCCCGCGCGCACCTGGGCCGGCCTGCGCTCCTTCGTGGCCGACGGCGACCTGGTGGGAGGCTTCGATCCGGGCGCGCCGGGCTTCTTCTGGGTTGCGGCGCAGGGCGGCTACGGCATCCAGACCTCGGCGGCCATGGGCGAAGCCTGCGCCGCGCTGGCACGCGGACTGCCGCTGCCCGAACGCATCGCGGGCTTCGGCCTCACGGCCGAGATGCTCGGGCCGCAGCGGCTGCGCACTGCCGCAGCCGGCTGACAAGAACACTCCCACAACCACAGAGACAAACCCATGCGTGTCTTCAGCGCCTCCCTGGCCACCGAAACCAACACCTTCGGCCCGATGCCGACCGGCCTTGCCTCCTTCAAAGACCGCGGCTACTTTCCGGCCGGCCAGCACCCGGACGCGATGACACTGTTCTCGGGCCCGCTGTGGGCCGCACGCATGCGCGGCGCCGATCGCGGCTGGGAGCTGTTCGAGGGCATGGTGGCCGGCGCGCAGCCCAGCGGCACCACCACGCGCCACGCCTACGAAACGCTGCGCGACGAGCTGCTGGCCGACCTGCGTGCGGTGCTGCCGGTCGACATGGTGCTGCTCGGGCTGCACGGCGCCATGGTGGCCGACGGCTACGACGACTGCGAGGGCGACCTGCTCGCGCGCGTGCGGCAGATCGTCGGGCCCGGCGTGGTGATCGGCGCCGAGCTCGATCCGCACAACCACCTCACGCCCGAGATGGTCGACAACGCCGACCTGATGATCTCGTTCAAGGAATATCCGCACACCGATGTGCTCGAGCGCGGCCTGGAGCTGGTCGACATCTGCACCGCCATGGCCGAAGGCAAGGTGAAGCCGGTGGCCGCGATGGTCGACTGCGACATGATCGTCACCGTGCACACCTCGCGCGAGCCGGCGCGCGGCTTCGTCGAACGCATGCAGTCGCTCGAGGGTAAGGACGGTGTGCTGTCGATCTCGCTCACGCACGGCTTCTCGTGGGGCGATGTGCCCGAGATGGGCACCAAGGTGCTGGTCTATACCGACGGCGATCAAGCCAAGGCCGATGCGCTGGCCCGCCAGCTTGCCGACGAAGTCATTGCCATGCGCGACGGCCTCGCCATCGACTACCCGAGCATCGACGCCTCGCTCGACCAGGCACTGGCCTTCGACGGCGGCCCGGTGGTGCTGTCTGACGGCGCCGACAACCCCGGCGGCGGCGCGGCCAGCGACTCCACCTTCATCCTGCGCCGCATGGTCGAGCGCGGCATCACGAACGCGGCCATCGGCCCGATGTGGGACCCGATCGCGGTGCGCATTGCCTTCGATGCGGGCGTGGGCGCGAAGCTCGCGATGCGCATCGGCGGCAAGATCAGCCCGCTGTCGGGCGATCCGATCGACCTCGACTGCACCGTGAAGGCGCTCAAGCACGACCTGGTGATGACGGGCCTCGCGGGCACGCCCACGCTGATGGGCGACAGCGCACTGGTCGAGGCCAACGGCATCGAGATCGTGCTGATCACGCTGCGCAACCAAGCCATGGGCACTGACCTGTTCACGCAGCTCGGATGCGACCTGGCGGCCAGGAAGATCGTCGTCGTGAAGTCGTCGCAGCATTTCTACGCCTCTTACTCCAAGGTAGCGAAGCATGTGATCTACGCCGGCGCCCCCGGTGCAGTGACGCTCGACCTGAACACCCTGCCCTACCGAAAAGCCCGCCTCCCCAAGTGGCCCATCGGCGTTGCCGCCTGATCCTGTTTATTGCCCCACCGGAGAACCGACGATGAAACGACGAACGCTCGCAGCCCTTGCCACCACCCTGGCGCTTTCGGCCGCGTGCCTGCCGGCGCTCGCCCAGACGCCGCCCAAGACGCTCAAGGTGGTGGCGCATGCCGACCTGAAGATCCTCGACCCGACCTTCACCACCGCCTACATCTCGCGCAACTTCGGCTACATGGTCTACGACACGCTGTTCGCGCAGGATGCGAACGGCAAGCCGCAGCCGCAGATGGCCGAGAAGTACACCTCCTCCAAAGACGGCAAGCAGTGGAGCTTCACGCTGCGCCCGGGCCTGAAGTTCTCCGACGGCGCCGCCGTGACCTCGGCCGACGCCATTGCCTCGCTGCAGCGCTGGGCCGCGCGCGACAGCATCGGCCGCGCCATGGTGGCGGGCGGCGCCGAGTGGAAGGCGGTGGATGCGCGCACCTTCACGCTCACGCTCGCCGAGCCCTTCGGCCTGGTGCTCGAGGGCCTGGCCAAGCCCTCGAGCTTTCCGCCCGTGATCCTGCCCGAGCGGCTAGCGAAGATGCCCGCCACGGCGCCGCTGCCCGAGGTGATCGGCTCCGGCCCCTTCATCTTCAAGCGCGACGAATGGGTGCCGGGCAACAAGACCGTGTTCGTGCGCAACCCCAACTACCTGCCGCGCAGCGAACCGCCGAGCGGCCTGGCCGGCAGCAAGAAGACCAGCTTCGACCGCGTCGAATGGCTCTACCTGCCCGACGCTAACAGCGCCATTGCGGCGCTCAAGCGCGGAGAGGTCGACCTGGTCGAGCAGGTGCCGCCCGACTACATCGCGCCGCTGCGCACCGACCCCGGCGTGAAGATCGGCTCGGGTGGCACCTACCAGGGCTTCCTGGTCATGAACCACCTGCTGCCGCCTTTCAACAACCCGAAGGTGCGCCAGGCGCTGCTGCAGGCCGTGAGCCAGGAACGCATCGTTGCGGCCATGGGCTATCCGCTGGACATGCGCATGGCCTACTGCCAGACCTTCTTCATCTGCGGCAGCCCCAACGACACCGCCGCGGGCGCCGAGCCCTACCGCAAGGCCGACGTGGCCAAGGCCAAGAAGATGCTCGCCGACGCGGGCTACAAGGGCGAGAAGGTCACCATCCTGGTGCCGAGCGACGTCACCTATCTCAACGCCGAGGCGCTGATGGCCGCGCAGACCATGCGCAGCATCGGCATGAACGTCGATGCGCAGACCATGGACTGGGCCTCCATCGGTGCGCGCCGCGCCAAGCGCGATGCGCCGGAGGCCGGCGGCTGGAACATGTACGTCACCGTGGCCGGCGAGTTCGACGTCAACTCCCCCATCACCAACGCCTACCTGAGCGCGGCCTGCGGCAACACCCTGCCCGGCTGGCCCTGCGACAAGCCGCTCGACGAGCTGCGCAACGCCTGGCTGAAGGAAACCGTGCCGGCCAAGCGCCGCGAGATCCTCGACGCCTTCCAGGCCCGCGCCTACGAAACGGTGCCCTACATCAACGCAGGCCAGTACACGGCTGCGTTTGCCGCCCGCGCCAGCCTCAAGGGCACCGACAAGCTCTGGGCCGGCATGCCGACGGTCTGGATGCTCGACAAGTAACCGGCACCGCGCGGCAGCACCATGGGCTACATCCTCAGGCGATTTCTCTCGACGCTGCCCGTGATGGCAGTGGTGGCGGTGGTGGTGTTCCTGCTGATCCACCTGTCGCCGGGCGACCCCGCGGCGCTGATCGCGGGCGACCTGGCCTCGGTCGAAGACATCGAGAAGCTGCGCGCCGCGCTGGGCCTGAACCTGCCGCTGTGGCAGCAGTTCGCGATCTGGCTCGGCAAGCTCTTCACGGGCGATCTCGGCACCTCGATCTTCACGCAGGTGCCGGTGGCGCAGCTGCTCTCGCAGCGGCTGGAGCCCACGGTGTCGATCGCGGTGCTGACCATGGCACTCACGCTGGTGCTGGCTGTGCCGCTGGGCACGCTCGCGGCCTACCGCGCGGGCAGCTGGATCGACCGGCTCGTGATGCTGTTCGCGGTGCTTGCGTTCTCGGTGCCGGTGTTCCTGGTGGGCTACCTGCTGATCTACGCTTTTGCGATCCAGCTGCCGTGGTTTCCGGTGCAGGGCTACGTGCGCTTTTCCGACAGCCCCGGCCAATGGCTGCGCGGCCTGGTGCTGCCCTGCGTGAACCTGGCGCTGGTGTACATCGCGCTCGTCACGCGCATGACGCGCGCCACCGTGCTCGAGGTGCTGCATGAAGACTACATCCGCACCGCGCGCGCCAAGGGCCTGGGCGTGCTGCCGGTGCTGGGCCATGCACTGCGCAACGCGGCCATTCCCATCGCCACCACGGTGGGCGTGGGCATCGCGCTCTTGATCGGCGGCGTGGTGGTGACGGAGACGGTGTTCGCCATTCCGGGCGTGGGCCGCCTCGTGATCGATTCGGTGCAGCGCCACGACTATCCCGTGATCCAGAGCGTGCTGCTGCTGTCGGCCGGCGTGTACGTGCTGATCAACCTGCTGATCGATCTGAGCTACCGGCTGTTCGATCCGCGCATCCAGTACTAGATGACCCATGTCCACCGTACTTCCGATGAGTGAACTTCCACCGCCCGTTGCCATCACCGTGGCCGACGATGCGCCCTTCGTGCCGCCACGCTGGCGCTGGGTGCGCAAGCATCCGACGCTGATCGTCGGCGGGCTGCTGCTGGTTGCAGTGGCTGCGGTCTCCATCGGCGCACCCTGGATCGCCACCTTCGATCCGCAGGACATCGATCCGCTCGCGCGCATGCAGCCGCCGTCGGCCGAGCACCTGTTCGGCACCGACGCACTCGGCCGCGACGTGTTCAGCCGCGCCGTGTGGGGCGGGCAGGTGTCGATGATCGTCGGTGCCTCGGTCGCGCTGCTCGCCACCTTCTTCGGCGTGCTGATCGGCCTGTTCGCGGGCTTCGTGCGCTGGGCCGACGGGCCGGTGATGCGCGTGATGGACGGGCTCATGGCCATTCCCGGCATCCTGCTCGCCATTGCGCTCATGGCGGTGACGCGCGCCAGCCTCACGACGGTGATCGTCGCCATCACGGTGCCGGAGATCCCGCGCGTGGTGCGGCTGGTGCGCTCGCTCGCGCTCACCCTGCGCGAGCAGCTGTATGTGGAGGCAGCGCATGCGGTCGGCACGCGGCTGCCGGTGATCCTGCTGCGACACGTGCTGCCCAACATGGTGGCCCCGCTGATCGTGCAGTCGACCTTCGTGGCCGCCGCCGCGGTGCTGACCGAAGCGGCGCTTTCCTTCCTTGGCGTGGGCGTGCCGGCGCAGACGCCGAGCTGGGGCAACATGATGGCCGAGGGCCGCAACTTCGTGGCAGTAGCGTTCCACATCATCCTGTACCCGGGCCTGCTGCTGGCGGCCACGGTGCTGGCGATCAACCTGCTGGGCGATGGCCTGCGCGATGCGCTCGACCCGCGCCTGGCGCGGCAGCTTTGAGGCCCGCCATGGCACCGATGTCCCACCTCGCGCTCGCGCCCGGCGAGCCCCTGCTCGAAGTCGACAACCTGCGCACCCATTTCCATACGCTGGCCGGCGTGGTGCGCTCGGTCGATGGCGTGTCGTACACCGTGCGCGCGGGCCGCACGCTCGGCGTGGTCGGCGAATCGGGCTGCGGCAAGAGCGTGACCGCGCTCTCGATCCTGCGGCTGGTGCCCACGCCGCCGGGCCGCCACACGGGTGCCGTGCGCCTGCGCGGCACCGACCTGATGCAGCTCGGCGAACGCGAGATGCGGCAGATCCGCGGCAACCGCATCTCGATGATCTTCCAGGAGCCGATGACCTCGCTCAACCCGGTGCTCACCGTGGGCCGGCAGATCGCCGAGACGGTGCAGCTGCACCAGAAGGCCAGCCGCGCCGAAGCGCTGCAGCGCGCGGTCGAGATGCTGCGCGTGGTGCAGATCCCCGAGCCCGAGCGGCGCGTGAACGAGTATCCGCACCAGCTCTCCGGCGGCATGCGCCAGCGTGTGATGATTGCACTGGCCCTGGCCTGCAACCCCGAGGTGCTGATTGCCGACGAACCCACCACCGCGCTCGACGTGACGATTCAGGCGCAGATCCTCGACCTCATCAAGCGGCTGCAGAAGGAGCTTGGCATGGGCGTGGTGATGATCACGCACGACCTCGGCGTGGTGGCCGAGAGCTGCGACCGCGTGGTCGTGATGTATGCCGGCAAGAAGGTCGAAGAGGCCGACGTGGTCGACCTGTTCGACCGGCCGCTGCACCCCTACACGCGCGCGCTGATGGCTTCGATGCCGTCGATGAACACCGCGAGCACGCGGCTGGCCGAGATTCCGGGGCTGGTGCCGGCCGCGCACGAGCTGGGCCGCGGCTGCGCCTTTGCGGCGCGCTGCAGCCATGCGCGCGAGCGCTGCCGCGCCGAGACGCCGCAGCTCACGATGCAGGGCGGTGACCACGTGGTGGCCTGCTTCGCCGTCGAAGAACAATGGGCTCCCATCGGCCAGGCGGCCGGCGAGGTGATGGCATGACCACAACAACCGCGGCCCCGCTGCTCCAGGTGCGCGACCTGCGCAAGCACTACATCTCGCCCAAGCGCTGGCTGCGGCCGGCCAGGCCCGCGATCCAGGCGGTCGATGGCGTCTCGTTCTCGGTGGCGCGCGGCGAAACGCTGTCGCTGGTCGGTGAATCGGGCTGCGGCAAGACGACCACCGCCAAGTCGGTGATGCGGCTGGTCGAGCCGACCTCGGGCTCGGTGCAGCTCGAAGGCGAGGAATTGCTGACGCTCTCCGCCAGCGAGATGCGGCTGCGCCGGCGCCAGCTGCAGATCATCTTCCAGGACCCGTATGCCTCGCTCAATCCGCGCCTCACGGCTGGCGACATCGTGGCCGAGCCCATGCGCAACTTCAGCAACTTCGGCACGGGCACGGCCGCCGAGCGGCGCGAGCGCGTGCAGTGGCTGTTCTCGCGCGTGGGCCTCAGGCCCGAGGCGGCGAAGAAATTTCCGCACGAGTTCTCGGGCGGCCAGCGGCAGCGTCTGGGCATCGCGCGCGCGCTGGCGCTCAACCCCAAGCTGATCGTCTGCGACGAGCCGGTGTCCGCGCTCGACGTGTCGGTGCAGGCGCAGGTGGTGAACCTGCTGATGGATCTGCAGGCCGAGTTCGGCATTGCCTACCTGTTCGTCGCGCACGACCTCGCCGTGGTGCGCCACATCAGCCACCGCGTGGCCGTGATGTACCTCGGCCACATCGTCGAGATTGCAGACCGCAATACGCTGTTCTCCGCGCCGCGCCATCCGTACACGGAAATCCTTCTCTCGGCGGTACCCGTGCCGAACCCGCGCACTCCCGCGCGCCGCCTGCTGCTGCAGGGCGATCCGCCGAGCCCCGCCAACCCGCCCTTGGGCTGCCGTTTCCACACGCGCTGCCCGATGGCGCAGGACGTGTGCAAGGAGAAGACGCCCGAACTGACGGAGCGCCCTTCGTCTTCCAAGGGTGGCCATTGGGTCGCCTGCCACTTCCGTTGAAAGCATTGCCCTCATGACCGACAAGACACCCCACTACGACCTCTTGATCCGCGGCGGCACCGTGATCGACGGCACCAAGGCGCCGCGCTTCGACGCCGACGTGGGCATCGTCAATGGCCGCATCGCCGCCATCGGCAAGCTCGCGGGCCACACGGCCGACCGGACGCTCGACGCCACCGGCCGCATCGTCGCGCCGGGCTTCATCGACTCGCACACGCACGACGACCAGGCCGTGCTGTCGCAGGCGCAGATGCCGTTCAAGGTGTCGCAGGGCGTGACCACCGTGATTGCGGGCAACTGCGGCATCAGCGCCGCGCCGCTGCGCGAAGACATGGAGCTGCCGATGCCGCTGAGCCTGCTCGAGACGCCGGCCGAAGACCGCTTCACGACCTTCGCGGCCTACCTCGATGCACTGCGCGCCACGCCCTCGTCGGTCAACGTGGCGGCGATGGTCGGCCACTCGACCCTGCGCGCCGTGACCATGTCCGACCTCGACCGGCCCGCGACCGCCCAGGAGATCGCCGCCATGCAGGCGCTGGTCGAAGAAGCGATGCAGGCCGGCGCGATCGGCCTGTCGACCGGCACCTTCTACCCGCCGGCCGTGAAGGCGACGACCGAGGAGATCATCGAGGTCGGCCGCCCGCTCACGGCGCGCAAGGCGCTGTACGTGACGCACATGCGCGACGAGGCGGACCGCGTGATGGAGTCGCTCGAAGAAACCTTCCACATCGGCCGCGCGCTCGGCGTTCCGGTGGTGGTGTCGCACCACAAGGTGCAGAACGCGCAGAACTTCGGCAAGAGCAAGGTCACGCTGCCCTTCATCCAGGAAGCGATGAAGCACCAGTGCATCGGGCTCGACTGCTACCCCTACACGGCGGGCTCCACCATGATCCGCGCCGACCGCGGCATGATCGATGGCCGCGTGCTGATCGCGTCGAGCGCGCCGCATCCCGAGTGCGCGGGCCGCGACCTGAAGGACATCGCGGCCGAATGGGGGGTATCGGGCGAAGAGGCGGCGAAGCGGCTTTCGCCCGGCAGCGCGATCTATTTCATGATGGACGAGGACGACGTGCAGCGCATCCTCGCCTTTGAAGACACCATGATCGGCTCCGACGGCATTCCGCTCGGCGAGAAGCCGCATCCTCGGCTGTGGGGCACCTTTCCGCGCGTGCTGGGTCACTACAGCCGCGACGTCGGCCTGTTTCCGCTGGAGACGGCGGTGTGGAAGATGACCGGGCTCACCGCACGCAACTTCGGGCTGCACGAGCGCGGCACTTTGAAGCCGGGCCACCACGCCGACGTGGTGATCTTCAATGCGGCTACGGTGCGCGACACCGCGAACTACGAAACGCCGATCGAGCCCGCCGAAGGCATCGATGCGGTGATCGTGAACGGCGCCGTCACGTGGCAGCACGGCATGCACAGCGGTGCGCGCAACGGGCAGGTGATCATGCGCAAGGACGCGGCCTGACACCTCACGCCACGGCGGCACCTGCATGGCGCCCGCCCTCGCATCCTGGTGCATGCGCAGCACCGGATCGGTGAACACGCCGGGCCTCGCGGGCCCGCCTTTTCTCTCTCCTTTGCGCTTCCACCCTCTGGCGGCGCGCACCTAGGGGATTTCCCTTGACAGCTGGCCCGGAGCTTGCGTAGTTCGTCTATATAGTTGAATATTTCAACTATTGAAGACTTCTACCAACCCGCCATGCACGCTCCGCTCCGCCTGAAGAACGACTACCTCAACGTGCTGCTCGACCTGGCCTCGCAGCGCACGCGCGACCGCGGCTCGCGCGTCTACGAGATCGAGCTCGGCCTGTCGATCCGCGACGTGCGCCTGCTGCGCATGATCGGCGGCGCGCCCGGCATCACCATGGGACAGCTGGTGCAGACCTGCGGCATCGAGAAGACGCTGGTCTCCAAGCTGGTGGGCTCGCTGGTGCAGCGCAAGCTGGTCGAGCGCCAGATCGGCACCGAGGACGCACGGCAGATCCACCTGTGCCTGAGCCAGGCCGGCGTCGAGATGGTGCAGCGCGCCGAGCCCATCGGGTACGAGATGGAAGCGCGCTTCCTTGACTGCCTGAGCGTTGCCGAGATCGAGAGCCTGCGCCGCATCCTGCACAAGCTCATCGACGCGGAAGAAGGCTCGCGCGACATCTTCGAATTCCTGCTGGTGCAGCTGCGCGAAAGCAAGGAACCGCGCCCGTCTTCCTCTCCCGCGTCTTCCGCGCCCTCCCGAAAGAAGTAAGGCTCCATGGCAATCCACCTTTCACCGCGCCGCGTTGCGGCGGCCTCCCTGTCGGCGCTGGCCTTGTGCTTCGCCATCACCGCGTCCGCCGAGACCGTGCTTCGCACCGTGCCCTCGTCGGACCTGAAGATCGTCGACCCGATCTGGACCACCGCCAACATCACGCGCAACCACGGCCTGATGATCTACGACACCCTCTTCGCGATGGACGAGAAGGGCGTCATCCAACCGCAGATGGTCGACAAGTACAGCGCGAGCGCCGACAACAAGGTCTGGACCTTCGCGCTGCGCCCGGGCCTGAAGTTCCACGACGGTGCGCCGGTCACCTCGCAGGACGTGATCGCCTCGCTGGCCCGCTGGGCCAAGCGCGACACGCTGGGCCAGAAGATGTATGAGGCCATGGACAGCATCGTCGCCGACGGGCCGAACGGCTTTCGCATGAGCTTCAGGCAGCCCTTCGGCGTGGTGCTCGACGCGCTCGGAAAGCCCAACCCGCTGGTGCCTTTCATCATGCCCAAGCGCGTGGCCGACACGCCCGCCGACAAGCAGATCGACGAGATGACCGGCTCCGGCCCCTTCACGCTTGCCAAGGAAGACTTCCGCCCGGGCGACCGCGTCATCTACCGCAAGAACGCCGCCTACGTTCCGCGCAAGGAGCCCGCCTCGGGCCTAGCCGGCGGCAAGGTGGTGCATGTCGACCGCGTCGAGTGGGTGATGCTGCGCGACCCGCAGACGCAGGCCAATGCACTGCTCAACGGCGAGGTCGACATGATCGAGACCGTGCCCGTGTCGGGCTACACCGGCATGCGCACCAACGACAAGATCGAGCTGGTCGACCTGATGCCGGCGGGCCCCTTCACGGTGCTCTACAACCACAAGGTGCCGCCCTTCAACAATCCGAAGGCGCTGAAGGCCGCGATGCTCGCCATCAACCAGGAGGCCATGCTTCGCGCACAGGTCACCTTCCGCGATTTCTACAAGCCCTGCGCCTCGATCTACCTGTGCGGCTCGCTCTACGCGAGCGACAAGACCGGCTTCTACACCGGCAAGCCGCAGTTCGAAGAAGCACGCAAGCTTCTCAAGGAATCGGGCTACGACGGCAAGCCCGTGGTGCTCATGCTGCCGGGCGATGCGCCCGCGCTGAACAAGCTGCCCGCGGTGTACGGCCAGCTGCTCAAGCAGGTGGGCTTCAACGTCGACGTGCAGACCACCGACTGGGCCACGCTCGTGACCCGGCGCGCCAAGAAGGACCTGCCCGAGAACGGCGGCTGGAACGCCTTCATCACCTTCTGGGGCGGCGTGGACGCGAGCAGCCCCATCGGCTACAGCCCCCTGACCGGCAACGGCGACCAAGGCTACTTCGGCTGGCCGGTGGTGCCCGAGCTCGAGGCACTGAAGACGAAGTTCATCGCCACCGCCGACCTCGCGCAGCGCAAGGAAATCGCCACGCAGATCCAGCAGGTCGTGCTCGAGCACGGCGTGCTCGCACCGCTCGGCGAAGCCAAGGCACCCACGGCCGTGCGCCGCGGCACGATCACCGGCCTGCTGCCCTCGCCGGCGGTTCTGTACTGGAACGTGCGCAAAAAGACGGCGCCATCGCCATGACCGCGCCATAAGCCGGCCCGCGCGCCCGCCCCTCTCCCCTTTCTGATCGAAACCCCTGACCGGTTGCGCCTTGCGCGGCAGCCGGGCGGGACTTCCTTTGCCCGCGCCGGACGCCCGGCCCTTCGTCACGGACCTGATTCACATGCTCCACTTCCTGTTGCGCCGCGGACTGGCCACCGCGCCCGTGCTCCTGATCGTGGCCGTCATCGTCTTCCTGCTGCTGCGCATGACGCCCGGCGATCCGGCGGCCGCCATCGCGGGCGACGCGGCCAATGCGCAGGACATCGCACGCATCCGCGCCCAGCTGGGCCTCGACGCATCGATCGTCACGCAGTTCGTGCACTGGCTCGGCCAGGTGCTGCGCGGCGACCTCGGCTACTCGTTCTTCTACCGGATGCGCGTGACCGACCTGATCGGCCAGCGCCTGGAGCCCACGCTCTCGGTGGCGGCGGTGACGGTGGTGCTCACGGTGCTGATCGCCGTGCCGATCGGCGTGCTCGCGGCCTCGCGGCGCGGCGGCCGGCTCGACCGCTTCATCATGGGCGCCTCGGTGCTCGGCTTCTCGGTGCCGGTGTTCGTGGCCGGCTACGTGATGATCTGGCTGTTCTCGATGCAGCTCGGGTGGCTGCCCTCGCAGGGCTACCAGCGCATCGGCGACGGCATCGGCCCGTGGCTGCGCCACCTGGCGCTGCCCTGCATCACGCTGGCCGTGATGTACGCGGCACTCATTGCGCGGGTCACGCGCGCGGCGGTGTCCGAGGCACTCACCGAAGACTACGTGCGCACCGCGCGCGCCAAGGGAATTTCGGAGTGGCGCATGCTGCTGCGCCACGCGCTGGCCAACGCGGCCGTGCCGATCGCCACCGTCATCGGCCTGAGTGTGGCGGGTCTGATCGGCGGTGTGGTGGTCACCGAAACGATCTACGCGATTCCCGGCCTCGGCCAGCTCACGGTGGACGCCGTGCTCTCGCGCGACTACCCGCTGATCCAGGGCATCACCCTCTTCTTCTCGCTCGTCTACGTGGTGGTCAACCTGCTGGTGGACCTGAGCTACCTGCTGCTCGATCCGCGCATCCGTTACTGACAGCGATCGCATTCACGCACTCCCTTCGAAAGCCCGCCATGACTTCGATTTCCCTGCGCGACGATGCGCCCACCCCGGCTGCTGCCGCAGCGGCCGGGATTCCTCCCGCCGCGCCCCGGGCCCCGACCCGGTCGCTGCTGCGCCGCCTGCTCGCCAACGGCGCCGTGCGCGTCGGCGGTGCCCTGCTGGTCGCGATGCTGGTGCTGGCGGTGGCCGCGCCCTGGCTCTACACCATCGACCCGAACGCGATGGACCCGGCGAATTCGCACCTCCCGCCCGGCGCGCACACCGAATTCACCACGCTCGCAGGCGACAGCTTCGAGCGCTTCTTTCCGCTGGGCACCGACAGCATGGGCCGCGACCTGTGGAGCCGCACTGCCTACGGCGCGCGCATCTCGTTGTCGGTGGGCGTGGCGGTGGCGCTGGGCTCGGTCGCGTTCGGCCTCGTGATCGGCATGGTGGCGGGCTACTTCCGCCGGCTCGACGGCGTGATCATGCGGGTGATGGACGGGATGATGGCCATTCCCGGCATCCTGTTCGCGATCGTGCTGGTGGCCGTGTGGCGGCCCAGCCTGTTCACGGTGATCCTGGCCATCGTGGTGCCCGAGACGCCGCGCGTGGCACGGCTGGTGCGCTCGGTGGTGTTGTCGGTGCGCGAAGAACCGTATGTGGAAGCAGCCGTTGCGCTCGACACGCCGACCTGGAAGCTGATGCTGCGCCACATCCTGCCCAACACGGTGGCGCCGCTGATCGTGCAGGGCACTTTCATCTGCGCGGCGGCAATGCTGGTGGAGGCCGTGATGTCGTTCCTGGGCATCGGCCTGCCGTCCGACGTGCCGACCTGGGGAAACATCATGTCCGAAGGCCGCACGCACTTCACCTCGCACCCCTCGACCGTGCTGCTGCCCGGCCTCTTCCTGGCGCTCACGGTGCTGGCCGTGAACATGCTCGGCGACGGCCTGCGCGACGCGCTCGATCCCAAGTTCAAACCGCGCGGAGGCTGACCATGACATCCACTCCTTCTTCTGCTTCTGCGACATCAGGCGCGCCCTGCCTCGTGGTGTGCGACCTCACCATCGACCTGCCCGCCGGCGCCGACCGCGCGCATGCGGTGCACGGCATCTCGTTCGACGTGATGCCCGGCCAGGTCGTGTGCCTGCTCGGCGAGTCGGGCTCCGGCAAGTCGGTCATCGCGCAGGCCGCGATGGGCCTGTTGCCCGCGTCGCTGCGGCCCTCGGCCGGGCGCATCGAGGTGCAGGGCGAGAACGTGCTCGCGGCCGATGCGAAGCGGCTGCGGGCCCTGCGCGGCGCGCGCATGGCAATGGTGTTCCAGGAGCCGATGACCGCGCTGAACCCGGTGATGCGCTGCGGCGCGCAGGTCGACGAGATCCTGGCCGAGCACACGACACTGGGCGCCGCCGCGCGCCGTGAGCGCGTGCTCGCCATCTTCGAGCGCGTGCGGCTGCCCGAGCCCCAGCGCATCTACGACGCCTACCCGCACCAGCTCTCGGGCGGTCAGCGCCAGCGCATCGTGATCGCCATTGCGCTGATCCTGCGCCCCGCACTGCTGATCTGCGACGAGCCCACCACCGCGCTCGACGTGACCACGCAGGCCGAGATTCTTTCGCTGATCCGCGAGATGCAGCAGGAGAACGGCACCGCGGTGCTGTTCATCACGCACGACTTCGGCGTGGTGGCGGACATTGCCGACCAGGTGGTGGTGCTGCAGCTGGGCCGGCAGGTCGAGAGCGGCCCGAAAGACGAGGTGCTGCGCCGACCGAAAGAGGCCTACACGCGGATGCTGCTCGACGCCGTGCCGCGGCTGGCCCCGGTGCTGCGCGCGCCCATCGAAGCGAAGGCGCCGCTGCTCGATGCGCGCTGCGTGGGCAAGGTCTACCGCACGGGCAACTGGCCCGGTAAACGCCGCACGGTGCATGCGGCGGTCGACGTGTCGCTGAAGCTGCATGCGGGCGAAACGGTCGGCATCGTGGGCGAATCGGGCTCGGGCAAGTCGACCGTGGCGCGCTGCATCGCGCGGCTGATCGAGCCGACCGACGGCGACATCCGCGTGCCAGGCATCGAGGGCTCGCGCGGCGCGCAACGCTCGGCGTTCCGGCGCATGGTGCAGGTCGTGTTCCAGGACCCGAACCGCTCGCTCAACCCGCGCCGCACGGTGGGGCAGTCGATCGTCGAGGGGCCGGTGAATTTCGGCATGCCGCACGCCAAGGCCTGGCAGCGCGCCGAGGAGCTGATGGCGCTGGTGCGGCTGCAGCCCGAGGTGCTGCACCGCTACCCGAGCGAGTTCTCGGGCGGCCAGCGCCAGCGCCTGTGCATTGCGCGCGCGCTGGCCTGCGAGCCGCGCGTGCTGATCGCCGACGAGGCCGTGTCGGCGCTCGACGTGTCGGTGCAGGACCAGATCCTGAAGCTGCTCGCGGAGATCCAGCAGCGGCTGTCGATCGGCATTCTGTTCATCACCCACGACCTGCGCGTGGCCAGCCAGATCTGCGACCGACTCATCGTGATGCACGGAGGCCGCATCGTCGAAGAAGGCAGCGCACACGACGTGCTGCTGTCGCCGCGCGAGGCCTACACGCGCACGCTGCTGGCCGCGGCGCCGGGCCAGGGCTATGCGTTCGGAGGCGGCTGAGCGCCGTCGCCCTCCTGAATTTTCCGATCACCTTCATTCAACCACCCAAGAAGAAACGAAGCCATGACCACACCCTTGTACGAACTCAGTGCGCTCCAGTTGCTCGAGCACTACCGTGACCGCGCCTTGTCGCCGGTCGAGGTGACGCAGGCCGTGCTCGCGCGCATCGAGCGCTGGGAGCCGCACATCCACGCCACCTACGATCTGGACGCCGAGGCCGCGCTCGCGTCGGCGCGCGCCTCCGAGGCACGCTGGGCGCAGGGCGCGCCGCAGGGCGAGCTCGACGGCGTGCCGGTCACGCTGAAGGAAAACATCGCCACGCGCGGCACGCCCACGCCGATCGGCAGCGCGGCCACCGTGCTGGCACCCGCCGCGGCCGATGCCCCCGCCGCCGCACGCCTGCGCGAAACCGGCGCGGTGATCGTGACCAAGACGACGATGCCCGACTTCGGCTTCCTCGGCGCGGCACCGTCGAGCTTCCACGCGCTCACGCGCAACCCGTGGGACCTGGGCCGCAACACCGGCGGTTCGAGCTCGGGCGCCGGTGCCGCCGCAGCTGCAGGCTACGGTCCGCTGCACCTTGGCACCGACATCGGCGGCTCGGTGCGCATTCCGGCCAGCTTCTGCGGCGTGTTCGGCCTGAAGCCGAGCCACGGCCGCATCCCGGTCGACCCGCCCGCCCCCGCACGCGTGATCGGCCCGATGACACGCACCGTGGCCGACGCCGCGCTGCTGATGCAGGTGGTGACGCGCCCCGACGCGCGCGATTACATGAGCCTGCCGCCGAACGACTTCGCGTGGCAGCGGCTCGAACGCAATGTGAAAGGCCTGCGCATCGGCCTGTGGACCGAGACCATCGGCGGCTGGCCCATCGATGCGGAAGTCATAGAGGCCGTGCTCGCCGCGGCCCGCCTGTTCGAGCAGGCCGGCGCCATCGTCGAGCCGCTGGCCGACTGGAGCACGCCGGACATGCGCATGGGCATGGCCCACTTCTTCACCATGCGCTGCCGCGTCGACCTGGCCGCGATGCCGCCGGAGCGCGCGAAGCTCGCGGCCGGCTACATCCACCAGGCGGCGGAGTTCGCGGCCTCGCTCACGCCCGAAGACACCTTCCGCGCCTTCACGCGCATGCAGGCGCTGCGCGCGGCCACCGTGGCGGCCACGCAGCCCTTCGACTACGTGCTGTCGCCGGTGTCGCCGGTGCTGCCGTTCGCGGCGGACGCGATCAACAGCGGCTCGGACAATCCACTCAAGGATTCGCACTTCACGTCGGTGTTCAACCAGTCGGAACAACCGGCCGCGTCGATCAACTGCGGCCATGCGAAAAATGGACTGCCGATCGGCATGCAGATCGCGGGGCGCCGCTTCGACGACCTGGGCGTGCTGCAGATGGCGCGCTTCTACGAATCGGTTCGGCCTGCGCAGGCGCGCTGGCCTGAACCGGCCTGAGCAGGCCGATCAGTCCGGCGCGTTCATCACGCGGTCGAACTCCTCGTCAGCCGGAACGTTGTCGGCGTCGAGTTCGCTCGCGTCCGTGAGATCGATGCCGGTTTCCTCCGACAGGTCGTCGGAGATTTCGCTGTCGGTTTCCTCGAAATCGTCGGCTGGCGTGTTGTCGTCGTCTTCGTCGGACGACGAGGCGGAACGCGCGGTGGCGTCGACGTGAATCATGATCGGCTCCTCAGGCTGGATACGGAACGAGCCCCTATAGTGCGCCTGTTTCGGCCATTCCGGTTCACCTGGAGCGCGGCGTCGGTGTCGGAAAGTTTCCCGCACCGGCGCCAGCGGCCTTGCCGGCCCTGCCTTCAGTCCTTGTGGACGTGGCCGTGTTCCCCGTGGCCTTCGTCGTGGCCATGGTCGCCATGGCCGTGTTCGCCGTGCGCCAGCCGGCTCACCAGCGAGACCAGCGCAATGCCCACCACCAGCCACACGATCTGTGCCGCGGTCTGCCGCGCGGGCAGCCGCTTCTGCAGCTGGGGGATCAGGTCGGCCAGCGCCACGTAGACGAAGCTGCTGCTGGCCAGCACCAGGAAGTACGGCAGCCAGCCGTGCAGCTGGTCGACCAGCCACCATCCCACGATGCCGCCGAGCATGGTCATGGTGCCGGCCAGCGACACCTTGACCAGGGCCGCACGCTGGTTGGCCGAGCTCTGGCGCAGCACGACCAGGTCGCCGATGTGGTGCGGAACCTCGTGCGCCAGCACGGCCACGGCCGCCACCAGGCCCAGGCGGATGTCCGCGATGAAGGCCGACGCGATCAGGATGCCGTCGCCGAAGCAGTGCACGCTGTCGCCGGTGAGCACGGCCCAGCCGCCGCCCATGCGGGGCGCGTGGCTGTGCGCATGGCCGTGATCATGGGCATGGCCGTGATCGCCATGATGGTGCTCGTGCCCGTGATGCCAGAGCTCGGCCTTGTCGAGCAGGAAGAAGAACACCAGCCCGAACAGCAGCACGCCGAACAGCAGCGCGGGCTCGATGCGGCTTTCGAAGGCTTCCGGCAAGAGGTGCATGAACGCGGTGGCTAGCAGCGCGCCCGCGGCCAGGCTCAGCAGGTGCTGCGAATTCACCCCGCCCGACCCGTTGCGGACGCCCACGCGCAAGAGCAGTGCGGCCAGCCACACGCTTCCGATGCCGGCAACCAGGGTCGCCGCGATGATCACTATCAAATTCATAGCTGCTTGCGCAATGTCGATGGGCATTGATGCCCGATACCGTTCATAAAAAGAGAAAGGCCGTCGCTGGGACGGCCTTCGGCGGTGGGTGGCTACAGGCCGCCGTCAGGCGACGCCATTGGCTTTGAACCAGGCCGTGGCGCGCTGCCATCCGTCATCGGCCGCGCTCTTCACATAGCTCGGGCGGTAGTCGGCATGGAACGCGTGGCCTGCTTCGGGATACACGACGAAGCTCGAAGCCTTGGCAGCCGGAGTTCCGGTGGCCAGGGCGGCTTTCATCTTATCAACCGTGTCAAGGGGGATGCCCTGGTCCTTGCCGCCGTAGAGGCCGAGCACCGGCGCCTGCAGGCTGGCGGCGACGTCGACCGGGTGCCTGGGCGTGAGCTCGCTCGGCTGGCCGACCAGCCGGCCGTACCAGGCCACGCCGGCCTTGACCTTGCCGGTGGCCGCATAGAGCCACACGATGCGGCCGCCCCAGCAGAAGCCAGTGATGCCGGCCTTGGCCACGTTGCCGCCATTGGCCGATGCATACGAAAGTGCGCCATCGAGGTCCGCCAGCACCTGCGCATCGGGCACCTTGCTCACGATGTCGGCCTGCAGCTTGGGAATGTCGGTATAGCTCTTGGCATCGCCCTGGCGCGCGTAGAGTTCGGGCGCAATGGCCAGGTAGCCGAGCTTGGCGAAGCGCCGGCAGGTGTCGGCAATGTATTCGTGCACGCCGAAGATTTCCTGGATCACCAGGATCACGGGCAGGCCGGTCTTGCCGGCGGGTGCGGCCGCATAGGCCGGCACCTCGAAGCCATTGACGGTGTACTTGACCGGCCCGGCCTTCAGGCCCTCGGCCGAGGTGCTGATCGCGGTCTGCGCCATGACCGGCATGACCGCGGCCGCATAGCCCACGCCAATGGCGGCCTTGAGCGCGGTGCGGCGCGTGGCGCCCTGCTCTGTGCTCTCGCCGGGGCGAAGCGAATCGAAATCGGAACGGCTGTCGTCGCGAAGGGACATGGGTTGGGCTCCAGTTGAATCGTCGGACAAGGGGGCATGCGTGAAAACGCACGCCGCAATGTAGGCGAAATCAGCCCGGCCCGTATGTCTGCAGGGTTGCTGCCGGCCTAGGGCCTGTTAACGCTATGGAAGGGGTCGCGGTAGGCGCGGCGCGCCAGCGCGGCGGCCAGCACCTGCGCCGGATCGACCAGGCTCAGCCCGGCCACGGCGGCTGACCCCTGCAGCCCGAGCGGCACCTCGGTGCAGCCCATGATGATGGTGACCGGCCCGTGGCGCTCTGCGAGCCGCAGCGCCACTTGTGAGAAGCAGGCTTCGGCGAGCTCCATGTTGCCGGCCTTGACGCCCTCGAAGATGCCGCGCGTGATGATTCGGCGCTCTTCGGCCAGCGGCACGTGGCAATCGAGCCCCGCCTCGGCCAGCGCCTGTTCGTAGAGCCGCACGCGGTAGGTGCCTTCGGTGGCCATCAGCGCCACGCTGCCCGCGCGTTGTGCGGCAAGATGCTGCGCCACCTCGCGCGCCATGTGCAGCAGCTCGACCTGCGGAAAGCGCTCCTGCAGCCGGGCATGCCAGGCATGCGCGGTGTTGCAGGCAATGGCCACCGCCTGGCTGCCCAGCGCGGCAAGGCGCCCGAGCGCCTGCAGCATCGGTTCGAGCGGCTGGTGCGCGCCGTTCTCGGTCGAGCCCAGCGCATCGGTGCGGTCGGGCACCGGCACCTGCGCGAGCCAGTGCTCCGGAAAGGACTGGTCCCGCACCGGCTCCCCACGCGCGCGCATCTGCTGCGCGCAGGCCTGCACGAACAGCCGGACGAAGTCGGCTCCCGCCGCCGGGCCCATGCCGCCCAGGATGCCAACTACATTCGTCGAAGCCATGATCTTTCTCTGTTTCAGGAATACCGCGGAACCGGCTTTGCCGGGCCGCTGGTATTGCCCCCGGTAGGGGGTGGGCGAAGCGACACGAAGTGCGCGCAGCCTGGGGGCGAGCTCAAGTAGCGGGTTTGTCGGAAGGCGCCTTGATGTTGTCCTTGAGCTGCTGGCTCATGGGCAGGTTCAGCGGCACGTTCTTCGGCGGGATCGGCGACATGAACCACTTGGTGTAGAGCTTCTCGAACTCGCCGCTCTTCATCATGCCGATGAAGGTGTCGTCCACCAGCTTCTTGAAGGCCGGGTCGTCCTTGGGCAGCATGCAGGCATAAGGCTCGACCTGCAGCGCCTCGCCCACCACCTCGTAGTCGGCCGGATTCTTGGCGTTGGCGATCAGGCCGAACAGCAGGATGTCGTCCATCGCAAACGCCACGGCACGGTCGCTTTCCACGAGCAGGAAGGCGTCGGCGTGGTCCTTGCCGAGCACGATGTCCATGTCGAGGTTCTTCTCGGTGTTGTACTTGCGCATGACCAGCGCATTGGTGGTGCCGGTGGTGCTGGCCACCGTCTTCTTGGCGAGGTCGGCGTAGTCCTTGATCTTCGAGGACTTCTTCACCAGCAGGCGCGTGCCCGTGTAGAAATGGTTGACGGCAAAGGCCACGTCCTTGCCGCGCGCGCTGTTGTTGGTGGTGGAACCGCACTCCAGGTCGACGGTGCCGTTGGTGATGAGCGGAATGCGGTTCTGCGAGGTCACCGGCATCAGCTGCACCTGCAGGCTGGGCTTGTTGAGCTTCTTCTTCACCGCCTCGACCACGGCATTGGAGAGTTCGACCGAGAAACCGATCGGCTTGTTGGGACCGTCCAGGTAGCTGAAGGGCACCGACGACTCGCGGTAGGCGAGCGTGATCTTGCCGGACTCGGCGATCTTGGCCAGCGTATCGGCGGCCTGGACGCCGGTGGCGGTAAGCAGCACCACGGCAGCGGCAGCCATCAATGCGGAGAGTTTCATGCGAGCCTTCTTCAGGTTGGTTGAACAGAGCGGCCAGTGTAAGAAGGAGTGACACACCGCGACAATTCCAATTGAACCCTAGGCCATACCCAAAGGTTATGGGTTAGGGAAACGGGGCGGCAAGGCATGCGCTTTGGCTATGGGCCACCGCGCTTTTGGCATTTCCGGCCGGCGCGGCGCGCACCTACAGTCGACGCTGTCCCCTCTTCACTCCCTCCCGGAAAGCTGCCTCCATGCATGTGTGTGTGCTCGGCGCCGGCATCGTGGGCCTGGCCACCGCCTGGCAGCTCGAACGCCGGGGCCACCAAGTCACGGTGATCGATCGCGCCGCCCCCGGTGCGGGCGCGAGCGGCGGCAACGGCGCACAGCTGAGCTACTCGTATGTGCAGCCGCTGGCCGATCCATCGATCTGGAAGCAGCTGCCCAAGCTGCTGCTCTCGCCCTCCTCGCCGCTCAAGCTGCGGCCCCAGCTCGACCCGCTCCAGTGGCGCTGGGGGCTGGCCTTCCTGGCCGCCTGCAATGCGCAGACCTCCCGCAGCACCACGGCGCAGTTGCTCGCGCTGGCCGCGCAGAGCCGTGCCGGCTTCGAGGCGATGCAGGCGGACGTGGCACCCGACTGCGACTTTTCCGCCACCGGCAAGCTGGTGCTGTACGCCAGTGCGGCCTCGCTCGACGGTGCACGCGCGCAGCTCGAACTGCAGCGCGCCATGGGCAGCGAGCAGCGCATCGTCTCGCCCGACGAATGCGCCGCCATCGAGCCCGCGCTCGCGGGCTACCGCGGCCAGATGGCCGGCGCGGTCCATACGCCGAGCGAATGCGCGGCCGACTGCCTCAAGGTCTGCGCCGAACTGCAGCGGGTGCTCGGCGCACGCGGCGTGCGCTTTCTGATCGACACCGACGTGCACGGCTTCGCACGCAGCAACGGCCGGGTGGCCGCAGTGGACACCAGTGCCGGCGACATCGAGGCCGATGCCTTCGTGATGGCGCTCGGCTCGGCCTCGCACAGGCTCGGGCGCGCGCTGGGCGCCTACCTTCCGGTGTATCCGCTCAAGGGCTACAGCATCACGGTGGAGGTCGATCCCTCGCCCGGCGCGGCGCCCACGGTGAACGTGACCGACAGCGCCCGCAAGGTGGTGTTCGCGCGCATCGGCTCGCGGCTGCGCGTGGCGGGCATGGCAGAACTGGTGGGGCACGACGCGAGCATTCCGGCCACGCGCATCGAGACGCTGGCCGCCGCCACGCGCGCCGTGTTCCCGCATGCAAGCCGGCTCGAAGAGCTGCATCCCTGGACCGGCATGCGGCCGGCCACGCCCAAGGGGCTGCCGATCATCGGCCGGCTGCCGAGCGCGCCGGCGAACATGCTGTTCAACACCGGGCACGGCGCGCTGGGCTTCACGCTGGCCTTCGGCTCGGCGCAGCGGATTGCCGAGGCGCTGGAGTCCGCGGCTTCCTGAGCTGCGGCGCCGCTGATCAGGCCGCCTGCTCGATCGCCTCGCGCATGCAGCGCGTGATGCCGCGCACCGCCACCGAATCGGGCTTTCCCGCAAAGCGCAAGGCGCGCACCGGCACCGGAATGTGCGGCTCCAGCGCCAGCACGTCGACCTTGGCGGCGTCCGCCGAGCGGGCCGTGCAGCCATCGACCAGCGCCACGCCCAACCCGTGGTGTGCCATCGACAGCGCGGCGTGGTAGGTCTGCACCGTGACCACGGCCTGCTGGAAACCGACGCCCGCCTGGCGGCAGGCCTGGCTCAGGCTGGTGCCCACCGGGTCGCGGCTGTCCAGGCCGATCACCGGCCGGTCGACCAGGTCGTGCAGCGCCACCGAGCCGTTGCGCACCAGCGCGCGCGGCAGCATGCCCTTGGGCGCGATGCACACCATGCGCGTGTCCGCCAGCGTTTCCTGCGTGAGCGAGGGATGCACCGCGGGGCTGAAGACAAAGCCCACGTCGGCCTCCTGCAGCAGCAGCGCCGACATGATCTGCGGCGAGTGCAGCGACTCCACCGTGATCGCATAGCCCGGGTGCTTCTCGCGGAAGGCCTTGAGCGCGCGCGGCAGCACCTCGTAGCTCAGCGCCAGCACGCTCAGGATGCGCAGCTCGCCGGTGTCGCTGCCCGCGCGCAGGTTGGCCGCAAGGCGCTGCACCTCGTCGAGCTGCGCAAACAGCCGCTCAATGTGCGGATACAGCGTGAGCGCCTCGGTGGTCGGCGTGAGCCGGCCCTTGGCGCGCTGGAACAGCGGAAAGCCCAGCTGCAGCTCGGCATGCTGCAAGGTCCGGCTCACGGCCGGCTGCGTGATGTTGATGAGCCGCGCCGCCGCGCTCACGCTGCCCGTGAGCATGATCGCGTTGAAGACCTCGATGTGGCGCAGCCGCATGGCCGGCTCAGTTGCCTGCGACCTTGCTGCGCGAAAGGTCCATCACCATGCGGGTCGCAAGATAGAGCCTCGGCTCGATGGAGTCGAGCAGCACGTACTCGGCATCGGCCGAATGCGCGCCGAAGCCCTGCAGGCCGAAGCGCTCCACCACCGGCGCCTTGGTCTTGAGCGCGGCAAAGGCGGCATCGGTGCCGCCGCCGGCCACCTTGTCGTCGGCGCCCAGCGGACGGCCGAGCTCGTCCTTGTAGATCTGCTGCGCATGCTTCGCGAGCGCGAGCGAGGCGCCGGTGGCTTCGAGCGGCGGACGGCGGCGCTCGAACTTCATTTCGACCTTTGCCTCCGGAATCAGCTGCTTCTTCACGCGCTCCTGCACCTGCTGCTCGATGCGGTCATAGTCGCTCACCTTGAGCACGCGCACGTCGGCGCCCGCGGTGGCGCTGGCCGGAATCACGTTGCGGTTGCTGCCCGAGCGCGAGATGGTCCAGTTCATCTTGAGCCCGGTGGCCGGGTCGGACAGGTCGCGCATCTGCAGGATCTGGTGCGACAGCTCGTAGAGCGCGTTCACGCCCAGTTCCGGCGCCGAGCCCGCGTGCGAGGCCTTGCCCGTGACGTTCAGCGAGACCGAGGCAATGCCCGCGGTGGCCAGCGAGAGCTTGTCTTCCTTGACCGAGGCGCCCTCGAACGACAGCACAGCGTCATGCTCGCCGCCCAGCCGCGTGATGAGCGCGCGCGAACCCGGCGAGCTGATTTCCTCGTCGCCGTTGATCAGCACCGTGAGCGTGCCGTAGTCCTTGAACTTCAGCGCCTGCAGCATCGCAACCGTGTGCGTGATGACGGCCACGCCCTGCTTGTCGTCGGCGATGCCCAGGCCATAGGCCTTGTCGCCTTCGACGCGGAACGGCTGCTTGTCGAGCATGCCCACGGTGTAGACCGTGTCCATGTGCGCGATGAGCAAGATCTTCTTCTTGCCCGTGCCCTTGAAGGTGGCGCGCACCGCGCGGCCGATCTTCTCGGGCGTGTCTTCCATGCGGTAGGCCTCGGCGCTGGTGTCGACGAGCTCGACCTCGCCGCCCATGGCTTTGAACTTCGCGGCGATGAGGTCGGAGATCTTCTCGAGGCCTTCGAGGTCGCGGCTGCCCGATTCGATCGAGACCAGTTCCTTCAGCGTCTCGAGCAGCGCGGGCTTTTCCTTGGCGGCCAGCGAGGCGATGCGGGCATCGGGCGCGGCAAACGCGGTGCCCAGGCAGGCGGCGCAAACGGCGGCGAGCAAAAATTTGCGGGGCTGGAATGTCATGTGCGTGCTTCTTCTTTCTTCAGTGGGTTGGGATCAGTGCGCCTTGTCCCAGTTGGGCCCGACGCCGATCTCGGCCAGCAGCGGCACCTTGAGTTCGGCCACGCCGGCCATCAGGCGCGGGATTTCGGTGCGCACCCATTCGATCTCGGCCTCGGGCACCTCGAACACCAGTTCGTCGTGCACCTGCATGATCATGCGGGTGGCGCGCTTCTCCTCGTCAAGCACGTTCTGTACCTTGATCATGCTGAGCTTGATCAGGTCGGCCGCCGTGCCCTGCATGGGCGCATTGATGGCCGCGCGCTCGGCGCCGCCGCGGCGCGGGCCGTTGGGCGAGTTGATCTCGGGCAGGTAGAGGCGCCGGCCGAACACGGTCTCGACATAGCCCTTCTCCTTGGCCAGCGCCTTGGTCTCGTCCATGTACGCCTTCACGCCCGGATAGCGCGCGAAGTAGCGGTCGATGTAGGAGGCCGCGGCCTTGGTCTCGATGCCCAGGTTGCGCGCCAGGCCGAAGCTGCTCATGCCGTAGATCAACCCGAAGTTGATCACCTTGGCATAGCGGCGTTGCTCGCTCGACACCTGGTCGGGCGTGGCGCCGAACACCTCCGCCGCGGTGGCGCGGTGCACGTCGATGCCTTCCCTGAAGGCGCGAAGCAGCGACTCGTCGCCGCTGATGTGGGCCATGATGCGCAGCTCGATCTGCGAGTAGTCGGCGCTTGCGATCACGCTGCCGGGCGGCGCAACGAAGGCCTCGCGCACGCGGCGGCCTTCGGGCGTGCGGATCGGGATGTTCTGCAGGTTGGGATCGTTGCTCGACAGCCGCCCCGTGACCGCCACCGCCTGTGCATAGTGCGTGTGGACGCGGCCGGTGCGCGGGTTGGCGAGCTGGCCCAGCTTGTCGGTGTAGGTGCCCTTGAGCTTGGACAGGCCGCGGTGCTCGAGGATCTTGGCCGGCAGCGGATAGTCCTCGGCCAGTTTTTCGAGCACTTCCTCGTCGGTGCTCGGTGCGCCGCTCGGCGTCTTCTTGACCACCGGCAGGCCCAGCTTGGTGAAGAAGATCTCGCCGATCTGCTTGGGCGAACCCAGGTTGAAGGGCTGGCCCGCGATCTCGTAGGCTTCCTGCTCGAGCGCCATGATGCGCGTGCCGAGCTCGTGGCTCTGCGCGGCGAGCGTGGGCGCATCGATCAGCACGCCGTTGCGCTCGACGCGGTAGAGCGCCTCGCTCGAATCCATCTCGAGCTGGTAGATGAAGCGCAGCTTCTCGTCGCGCTCGATCTGGGGCCAGAGCGCCCGGTGGACATCGAGCGTCTGGTCGCTGTCCTCGCACGAGTATTCGGCGGCCTTGGCGATGTCGACCTGGCTGAACGGTATCTGGTGCGCGCCCTTGCCGCACAGGTCCTCGTACGAGATGCCGCTGCGGCCCAGGTGGCGTTCGGCCAGGCTCGCGAGCCCGTGCGGCCGGTGCGCCTCCAGCACATAGCTCTGCAGCATGGTGTCGTGCGCATAGCCCTGCACCTCGATGCCGTGGTTGGCGAGTACGTGGCGGTCGTACTTGATGTGCTGGCCGAGCTTTTTCTTCGCGGGGTTTTCGAGCCAGGGCTTGAGCCTGGCGAGCACCTCGTCGATGGGCAGCTGCGCGGGCGCGTCCGGATAGTTGTGCGCCAAGGGAACGTAGGCCGCCGCGCCGGGCTCGATACTGAAGCTCACGCCGACGATGCGCGCCACCATCTCGTCGAGCGAGGTGGTCTCGGTGTCGATGGCGGCCAGCTCGGCGGCCTCGAGCTTGGCGAGCCAGGCATCGAACTGCTCCCAGGTGGTGACGGTCTCGTAGCGCAGGTTGCTCGCGGGCGATGCGGCTTCGAGCGCGCCGAGCTCGGCCGATTCGTCGAACAGCCCGCCCTGGTCGGCACTCGCCGCGGCGCCGCGCGCGATCTGCTTCTTGATGTTCTCTTCGATCAGCTCGGGCGGCACTTCCAGCGCCTCGATCGACTTGACCAGGCTCTTGAAGCCGAACCTCTCGTAGAAAGGCTTGAGCTCGGCCGTCTGCGGCGCGCCCACCGGCAGGCCTTCGAGCGAGGGCAGGCCGGCGACGTGCGCGGCCAGGTCGCAGTCGGTGCGGATGGTGACGAGCTGGCGGCTCAGCGGGAGCTTGTCGAGCGCCTTGCGCAGGTTCTCGCCGGCCTGGCCCTTCACCTCGGCGGCGCGCTCGATCAGCGCGTCGAGCGAACCGTATTCCAGCAGCCATTTGGCAGCCGTCTTCGGGCCGACCTTCTCGACGCCGGGCACGTTGTCGACCGCATCGCCCACCAGCGTCTGATAGTCGATCATCAGGTTGGGCGGCACGCCGAATTCGGCCGTAACGCCCGCCACGTCGCGCTTTTTGCCGTTCATCGTGTCGATGATCGTGATGTGCTCGTCCACCAGCTGGCTCAGGTCCTTGTCGCCGCTGGAAACGATGACCTCGATGCCCTGCTGCGCCGCGGTCTTGGCAAGCGTGCCGATCACGTCGTCGGCCTCGATGTCGGGCACGCAGAGCACCGGCCAACCCATCAGCTTGACCACCTCGTGGATGGGGTCGATCTGGCTGCGCAGATCGTCGGGCATGGGGGAGCGGTTGGCCTTGTATTCGGGGTACAGGTCGTCGCGGAAGGTCTTGCCGGGCGCATCGAAGATGCAGGCCGCATAGTCGGCGCGCACCTCGCGGCGCAGCGCCGTCATCATGTTGATCATTCCGCGGATGGCGCCGGTCGCCGGGCTCTTCGGGTCGCCGGGCACGGCCCGCAGGTCGGGCATGGCATGGAAGGCGCGGTAGAGATAGCTCGAGCCATCGACGAGCAGCAGCGTTTTCTTGTCGGTCATCGGGCCATTTTGCCGTGCCCGGACCGGCATTCCGAACCACGCCGGCAAGCGCCGCCCGCCGACACCCCGAAAACGCCCCCGCGCCTACAATCCCTGCATGCCTAGCCCCACACTCCTGGTCGCCCGCCGCATCCTGCTGGCGCTGGCCTTTGCCGTCCCCGTTGCCGCCGTCCAGGCGCAGCCTGCGCCCGCCGCAACGCCTGCGCCGCCCGAGCCGCTACAAAACCAGGAGCAGGCCGACGGCCGCCGCAACCAGAAGGTCGAGCACATCCACACGGAAGACAGCGGCGCCTCGGTCGACGAGGTGCGCTACGGCGGCCGCACGCAGAGCATCAACGTGAAGCCCAAGGCCAACGTGCCGGGCTACGAGGTGCGGCCCAACGATCCAGGCGCGCGCACCGGTTCGGGCGATGCCAACTCGAACGGCAACGGCGCCCGGGTCTGGAACGTGATGAAGTTCTGACCGTGCCGCGCCTTCCATCTGCAGCAAGACGCTGAGCACCGCCATGGCAGTTTTTACCGAAGTCGATTTCGGCGAGGCAGACGCGCTCGTGCAGCGCCTGGGCCTCGGCCCCCTGCGCGAGCTGCGCGGCATCGAGGGCGGCATCGAGAACACCAACTACTTCGCGACCACCGAAAGCGGCGAGTTCGTGCTGACGCTGTTCGAGCGCCTGAGCGCCGAGCAGCTTCCCTACTACCTTTGCCTCATGAAGCACCTGGCGGGCCGCGGCCTGCCGGTGCCCGAACCGGTGGCCGATCCGGCCATCCAGCCGCCCTCGGGCCATGCGCTGACGATTCCCGCAAACGCCCCGTGCGAACTGCTGCTCAAGGTGGCGGGCAAGCCGGCCGCGCTGGTGCAGCGGCTCTCGGGCCGAAGCGAACTGGCACCGGGCACGGCCCACTGCGCCGAGTTGGGCGCCCTGCTCGCGCGCATGCACCTGGCCGCGCGCGACTTTCCGCGCATCCAGCCGAACCTGCGCGGCCTCGCATGGTGGAACGACACCGTGCCGGTGGTGCTGCCCTACGTGGACGAATCGCAGGCGGCGCTGCTGCGCGGCGAACTCGCGTACCAGAACCACATCGCCGAGTCGTCGGCCTACGCGGCGCTGCCGCGCGGCCCCGTGCATGCCGACATGTTCCGCGACAACGTGATGTTCGCCACCGGTGAAAACGCCGGCGCGGCGCCGCGCCTGACCGGCGTGTTCGACTTCTATTTCGCGGGCACCGACACCTGGCTGTTCGACCTGGCCGTATGCCTGAACGACTGGGCCGTCGATCTTCCGACCGGCCGGCACGACGCCGAACGCGCCGACGCGCTGCTCGCGGCCTACGAAGGCGTGCGCCCGCTGAATGCGTCCGAGCGCGCGCTGCTGCCCGCCATGCTGCGCGCCGCGGCACTGCGCTTCTGGATCTCGCGGCTGTGGGACTTTCATCTGCCGCGCGAAGCCAGCATGCTGAAGCCGCACGACCCGGCGCACTTCGAGCGCGTGCTGCGCGAGCGCGCCACCCATCCGCATGCCATGGCGCAGTCGCTCGAGCCGCTGCCCGCCTGACCCTTCAAAAATGAAACTCCACATCGTGCCGGCGCGAACCGGCGCCGTATGGGTCCGCCTCGGGCTCAAGACCTTCTGGCGGCAGCCGCTCGCCTTCATCTCGCTGTTCTTCCTGCTGATGGCGCTGATCTCGACGGTGTCGCTGCTGCCGCTGGTGGGCAGCGTGCTGGCGCCGATCCTGCTGCCCTTCATGACGCTGGGCCTGATGGTGGCCACCTCGGTGGCCTACACCGACAACGCAGAGGGCGCCGGCATTGCCGGCCACGCACAGCGGCCCACCGGCTCGGCCATGTTCGTGGCGGTGGCCGGCGCCATGCGCACCGAGTGGCGCTCGCTGGTCAAGCTCGGCGTGATCTCGGCAGCGTATTTCGTGGTGGCGGTACTGCTCACGAGCTTCATCGACGGCGGAGAGCTGGCACGCGCCTACCTGCTCGACGACATGCCGTCAGCCGAAACCATGGCAAGCAGCGACTTCCAGGTGGCGCGCATGTTCCTCATGTGCCTGAATCTGCCGCTCTCGCTGGCAATGTGGCACGCCCCGGCGCTCGTGCACTGGCACGGCGTGGAGCCGGTCAAGAGCATCTTCTTCAGCGTGGTGGCGCTGTTCCGCAACTTCGGAGCCTACGCGCTCTTCGTGCTGGCGTGGTTCGGCGTGTTCCTGCTCGCGGGCATCGGCATGGGACTCATCGCCACCGTGCTGATCGGCGTGGGCGCGGCGGCCGGCGGCGCGGCCCTCATCGGCAACGTGCTGATCGTGGGGTCGGCGCTGGTGCTTGCGGCCATGTCGCTGAGCTCCACCTGGTTCACCTTCCGCGACAGCTTCGATCCGAGCTGATCCTTCTTCTCAATCGGCCGCAGCCCTGTCCTTTCGCAGGCTCGCGAACAGCGACCAGGCCATGCCGGCCAGGAGCAGCAGGCCGATGCCCAGCGCTCCCCACAGCCACCACTTGCGCGCCGGATCCGGCTGCGTGGGCACTGGCAATTGCGCCGCCGCGGCCACTGCTGCATCGACGGCGGCCACCGGCGGCTGCGGCAGCACAACGGTGGCCTCGTCCGCCGCCACCGGCTTGTTCGCGCTGTAGCCCGGCAGCAGCGTGGCAAGCGCCAGCGCCGCACCGGGCGGACCGCCCTGCACGGCGTTCTTCGGCGGCACGGCATTCCAGGCCAGCGAATAGGGTGCGGCGCCCTGCGCCAAAAACACCAGCGTGCGCGGCGTGGCGCCCACAGCAATCGACGGCGGCGCCGCACCCAGCAGGCTCACCGGCCCCGCAGTGCGCAGCCGCAGGTGCGTGTAGCGTGCGCCGTCCAGCGCCAGCACCGGCGAGTGCGCCTCGCCGCCGGGCTGCGCCAGGCGGTACACCACCGTGTCGAGCAGCGGCACCTCGCCCGCACTGCCGGTGGGCGCCACCGGCGGGCGCTGCCGATGCCGCAGCGCGTAGAGCGGATTGCGTGGCATGGGCGCCGGATCGGCGGGGACCGTCGGCGTGGCGGCGAGCAGGCCCGAGATGCCAACCTGCGCCAGCGTGTTGACGTCGGCCAGGTCGATGCGCAGCGCTTCCACCGGCAGGCCGCGCGGCAGTGCGTAGTCGCAGTGGTCGGCGCCGCAGCGCTCCGGCTTGAGCGCGCCGGACCATTGGAGTGGCGCCGCGGGTTCGGCCTCCTGCACGCTGTCGATCGCCACGCCGGTCAGCGGCGCGCCGCTCTGCGGATCGCTCCAGCGCAGGCGCAGGAAGCGCGCATGCACGCCGCCCAGCTCGACCGCGAGGCGCTCGATGGTCTGCTCGCCGTGCGCGAGCCGCACCAGCTGTTCCTCGCCTCCGACCGGCCGCCAGTGCCGCAGGTCGTCGCTGGCCTCCAGCCTGAAAGCGAACAGGCCGCGCGCATCCGGCGCCACCTCGAAACGCGCCTGCAGCAGGCCGCCCTTGAGCTGGCTCGCATCGATCAGCCACTGCGCCGCGTCGGCCTGCTTGCGCGCAGGCTTGCGAGCCAGCGCCAGCGAGCCGTCGGGCCGCACCCTGAAGCTCGGCGACGCGTCGTCCGATGCATGGTCGGCACTCGCGGGCAGCGCGAAGATCGGCACCTCCTTCGAGCTGAAGCGCGGGGCGGCGGCCTCGTCGCGCAGCCATGCGTAGGGCACCGCATCGCCGGTGGCATTGCGCACGCGGACGTCGCGCAGGTCGCCACGCGCGGCCAGGCCGTAGATGCCCAGCGGCAGCGCGAGCCGGTAGTACGGCCCGCTGCCTTGCAGGGCAATGGGCGCGGTGGTGGTGGGCTGCGCCCCGGCTGCGCCACACCAGGCCGCAGCCATGGCCATGGCGAGGCGAACACCCGCCAGAAGAAACGACGACTTCGTGTTTTGCTTCATGCTGCACCTCCTTCGGGCAACACAACATCTTTCTCCATTTCCCTCTTCTTCGGCGGCACGGGCGCGAAATAGCCCACCAGCAGCAGCAATGCGCCCACCGCGATGAACGACACGATGCGGAACAGCCCGCCCCGGTCCGCCAATTCGACAAAAAACAGTTTCAGCACCACAACGCCGAGCAGCGCCGCGCCGCCGACCCACAAAGTGCGCACCCCGCGGCCATGGCCGAGCACCATCGCGACCACGCCGCAGACAGCCCAGGTGATCGAGAGCGCCGCTTGTGTGAGCCACGAGGCATAGAGCGCGTCGAAGCGCCATTCGACGCCAGCATAGTGGTGGCAGCTGCGCAGCACCATGCCGGTCAAGAGCGCCAAGCCGGTGAGGCCGAGCACGCCCTTCGCCACCATCGGCTGCACGCGCGCGAACGACGCCTCGGGCAAGGCGCGCCACCACAGCACCAGCGCGAACAGCACCAGCCACTGGGCGAGCTCGAGCGGGTTCAGCAGCGGCACGTAGGGCAGCGGCGCCGCGTCGCCCGGGCTCATGGCGTTGGTGATCCAGGCCCATGCGAGCAGATAGGCCGCCACCGGCATCGCCGCGACTTCGAGGTAGGCGGCGCGGTACTCGGCCAGCGGCCAGCGCTGCAGCAGTGCGCGCGAGCGCAGCATCCAGAGCGCCGCGGCCGGCACGACGGCCCAGCCCAGCAGCTGCCAGCTCGACCATTCCGCGCCAATGCGCCCGAGCTGCCATTGGCATTCGCGCGCCGCGAGCAGCAGGAAGAACCAGAAGCCCGCCACATGCAAAGGCACCAGCGCCGACGAAGCCAACCAGCGCTTCTGCGCATGCAGCAGCCGCAGGTGCCACAGCAGCGCCAGCGGCCAGGCGATCCAGCCCAGCGCGCTCGACGGCACGTAGACCAGCGGCACGGCCAAGGCAATGACATGGACGGCAATCAGGCCGAAGCCCGGCAAGGTGGCCAGGGTCGCGCGGCCGAGCTGCGGCCAACCGCGCCGGTGCGCCACGAGCGCCGACAGCATGGAGGTCACGAGCACGATCGCCACCGCGGCCGCGGCCAGGTGTGCGGCCAGTCCCATGCGGCGCAGCACCTCGCCCGTTTCGTCGAACCAGCCGAAGAGCCACCAGCCCAGCCCCCAGACCACCGGCAGCCACAGGGCCAGCGGATGGGCACACCAGTCGTTGATCCAGTGCTTGCGCGGAGCCGCGGTGTCGCCGCCGGTGGCGCGCCGGCCCGCTTCGCCGCTGATCCAGCCGCCGGCCAGCAGCGCCGCGAGCCCCAGCACCACCGGCGTCCAGAAGCCCAGGTGCGCGAAAGCCGGCGGCGCGGCTTCGGCGTGAAAGATGCGGCCGTAGACGTGAAGCAGCGCCGAGACAAGCTGCAGCACGCCCGCCAGCGCCGCGAGCGGCCCGTGCGCGATGCGCAGCGCCACCCAGAGCGTGATGGTCGCCGTGATCGGCCACAGCAGCGCCGCCTGCGCAAGGCTCAGCTGGAACAGCATCGCCAGATGAAGCAGGCCCACGCCCGCAATCACCGCGATGGCATTGCCCAGCGACCACACCGGCTGGATGCCGCGCGCCAATGCCGCGCGGTGCACCTGCAGCATCGACCACGCGGCGCTGCCGAGCAGGCTCAGCGCGATCAGGCTCGCCACCGCCGCGCCCTGCCAACCGCTGGCCAGCACCTCGTCGCCGCCGCGTGCATCGGCGACGCGGTGCAGCGTGGCGATGAAGCCGGCCACCGCCAGCGCCTGCAAGCCGTAGCTCACGAAAGCCAGCGGCCGCAGCTGGAAGCGCACCGACACCGCAAAGGCGGCGGAGGCCAGCACTGCGGTTGCGGCCGCCGCCCAGGGCGGCGTGAACCATTGCCACAGCAGCAGCGTGAGCGCGCTCATGCCGAGCCATGGCAGCGCGGTACCCGCCAGCGCCTCCCAGCCGTTGCCTTCATCGAGCCTGGCACGGCGATGAATCGCCCACATCGCGAAAGCGCTGACCGCGACCAGCAGCGGCCCGATCACAGACCCCTGCAGCAGCGGATGCCCTGCCGCGCCGTCAAGCTGCGTGGCCTGCAGCAGTTTCCACACCGCGCCGGCAAAAACCACGAACGAGAAGGCACGCGCATACACGCGCTGCTGCCGCGCGCCCAGCCAGTACATGCCGGCCGCTTCCACGGCCCAGGCGGCGCCGGTCCACCGGCCCTCCAGCCCCAGCGGAATCGCGAGCGTGCCGAAGATCACGCCCACGATGGCGTAGGCCTCCGCCAGCAGGGCCAGGCCCTTCGGCTGCGTGGCGAACACCAGGCGGCCCAGCATCAGGTAGAAGGCCGCGAGCGCCATGGCCGAGAACGCGGCGCCGTATTCCCACGGCTGCATCAGCAGCACCTGCATGCCGAAGGCAACCATGGGCGTGCCGAACACCAGCGAGCTGTCGACGCGGCCCGCACGGCGCAGCGTATCAAGCGCACGCGCGGCCAGCGGCTGCGCGGGCTGCACCGGTGCGTCGAACAGCGTGCGGCGCGCGAACAGCAGGCCGATGGCGACGAACAGCAGGAAGAACACGAGCAGGAAGGGCTGCACGATGCCGTACTGGTCGGGCGTGTAGTACCTGTGCGCCCAGCCCGCGGCCAGCGTGAAGGTGCCGACGAAGCCGATCAGGTTCAGCACGCGCCAGGCCTTGAACCACGCGATCAGCACGATGCCCACATCGAGCACCAGCAGGTAGGTAAAAAGCCCCACCGGCCGGTTCTGCCCGGTGGATGCGAGCACCGGCGCCGCAAAGCCCTCGAGCACCGCGACGATGGCCAGCAGCGGCGCGTTCTGCAGCACCGCGAGCACCGCACTCAGCACGGCCACGCCGAACAGGAAGGCGAAGCCGGCTGTCGGCGGCAGCAGCTCGTGCACCTTCATCGCCGCCAGCGTCGTCAGGTAGAACACGCCGATGCCGGCGCCCTGCAGGATCAGCGCGTAGCCGGCGCGCTTGCGGCGCAGCAGCCAGCCCAGCGCTAGCAGACCCGCGCCGACCAGTGCCACCGCCGCATAGCGCAGCTCGACAGGCACCGTGACGCGCTCGGCCGTGTAGCGCAGCAGGAAGGCCAGCCCCAGGAACAGGATCAGCACGCCGAGCTTCACCAGCATGTTGCCGCCGAAGATCAGGTTGGCGATGGGCGCGGGCAGGCGGTCGCGCCATGGGACCGGTGGAGGTGGTGGAGGCGGAGGCAGGCGCCGCGGCGGCGCCGGCTCGGCCGTGGGGGGCTTGGCGGCCACGGGCGCGACAGGTTCGGGAGGCGGCCTGACCGCCGCCGGCCCGATCTCCGGCACCGGAACGTGCGCCGCGGCGACACCGGCATCGGCCACAGCCGCAGGCCGCGCGGCAACCGGCGCGGATTGCACGATCGGGATCTCTTGCCTGGCAGGCACAGCCACTGCGCTGCTCGCGCCTTGCGCCAGCCGCTGTTCGAGCAGGCTCACGCGCTGTTCGAGCTCGGCCACGCGCTGCTGCAGCGCCGGCATGCCGCCTGCCGGGGGCGCCGCCGCACCGCTGGAAGGCTGTGCGCTCTCAGCCTCGCTGCGCGCGGGTCCGGCGGCGGTTTTCTTGCCGATGATCTTCGGCACCGCGAACGCGCCCACCACCGCCAGGATCAGCGCGGCCGGAACCGATTCGGCCAGGGCCCCGATGAAAAGGCCGGCGATCATGCCAAGGAACCACATCCTCAACTCCCCATGTTTGGCGAGCACGGAGTGTACGGCGATTGCCCGATTAAAAATCGCTCGAAAGGCCCGTGGTTACTGTGGCCTCAGCTATTTGTTTAATAGCAAACCGAGGGCATCGCTCACACCGGTGTGAGCTTGGCCACCGACAGCGCGAGCCACTTCACGCCATGCCGCGCGAACTTGACCTGCGCGCGCGCATCGTCGCCCGTGCCTTCGAGCGACAGCACCGTGCCTTCGCCGAACTTGTTGTGGAACACCTGCATGCCCGAGCGCAGGCCGTGCGAGGGCGTGGTCTTCTGCGGTGGCACCGGCGGGCTCGCGAAGGTGTCCTTGCTGCCGACGTAGCCGCCACCGCCGCTGTAACTGCCTCCACCGCCGCGCGTGCTCGCATAGCCGCCGCCATAGCCGAAGGCCGAAGGCGTGAAGGCCTGGTTTTTCGGAGTGAGCCATTTGAGCGCGCCTTCGGGCAGCTCTTCGAAGAAGCGGCTCTTCACGTTGTAACGCGTCTGGCCGTGCAGCATGCGCGTCTGCGAATGGCTCAAATACAGGCGCTTGCGCGCGCGCGTGATCGCCACGTACATCAGGCGGCGCTCTTCCTCGAGGCTCTCGAAATCGCTCATCGAGTTCTCGTGCGGGAACAGGCCCTCTTCCATGCCGGTGATGAACACGCAGTCGAACTCCAGGCCCTTGGCGGCGTGAACGGTCATGAGCTGCACCGCGTCCTGCCCCGCCTGCGCCTGGTTGTCGCCCGACTCGAGCGCCGCATGCGTGAGGAACGCGGCCAGCGGGCTCAGCGTTTCGCCGGTTTCGGCATCGGGCGCGAGCGGCTCATCGATGACGGGCCGGTTCGGGTCCAGGCCCTGGCTCGCGGGCGACTGGCGCAGTTCGTCGATGGGCAGCGCCACGGCATCGCGGCCGAAGCCTTCCTGCGTGACGAAACTCTCTGCCGCATTCACCAGTTCTTCCAGATTCTCGATGCGGTCGGCGCCTTCGCGGTCGGCCTTGTAGTGTTCGACGAGGCCGCTGTGGTCGAGCACCAGCTCGATGATCTCGCGCAGGCTCGCGCCCTGCGTCTGCTCGCGCAGCACGTCGATCTTGGCGACGAAGGCCGTGAGGTTCGAGCCCGCCTTGCCGCCGACGGCATGCACCGCGTCGTGCAGCGAGCGGCCCGCCGTGCGCGCCGCGTCCTGCAACTGCTCCAGCGTGCGCGCGCCGATGCCGCGAGGCGGAAAGTTGACCACGCGCAGGAAGCTGGTGTCGTCATCCTTGTTCTCGAGCAGGCGCAGGTAGGCCAGCGCATGCTTGATTTCGGCGCGCTCGAAGAAGCGCAGGCCACCGTACACGCGGTACGGCACCGAGGCGTTGAAGAGCGCCGTTTCGATCACCCGGCTCTGCGCATTGCTGCGGTAGAGCACGGCCATTTCCTTGCGGTCGAAGCCGTCGCGCACGAGCTGGCGCATTTCCTCGACCATCCACTGCGCCTCGGCCAGGTCGGTGGGCGACTCGTACACGCGCACCGGCTCGCCGGGGCCCTGGTCGGTGCGCAGGTTCTTGCCCAGGCGCTTCTTGTTGTGGCTGATGAGCTCGTTGGCCGAGTCGAGGATGTTGCTGTAGCTGCGGTAGTTCTGCTCCAGCTTGATCTGGTGCTGCACGTCGAACTCGCGCACGAAGTCGGCCATGTTGCCCACGCGCGCACCGCGAAAGGCGTAGATGCTCTGGTCGTCGTCGCCCACGGCAATCACGCTGTTGTTCTCACCCGGCACGAACTGGCCTCCCGCCGCGGTGCTGCCCGAGAGCATCTTGATCCACGCGTACTGCAGGCGATTGGTGTCCTGGAACTCGTCGATCAGGATGTGGCGGAAGCGCCGCTGGTAGTGCTCGCGCACCGGGTCGTTGTCGCGCAGCAGCTCGTAGCTGCGCAGCATGAGCTCGCCGAAGTCGACCACGCCTTCGCGCTGGCACTGCTCTTCGTAGAGCTGGTAGAGCTCGACCTTCTTGCGGTCGTCCTCGGTGCGGATCTCGACGTCCTTCGGGCGCAGGCCGTCTTCCTTGGCGCCGGCGATGAACCACTGGGTCTGCTTGGCCGGAAAGCGCTCGTCGTCGACGTTGAACTGCTTCATCAGCCGCTTGATGGCCGAGAGCTGGTCCTGCGTGTCGAGGATCTGGAAGGTGGACGGCAGGTTGGCCAGCTTCCAGTGCGCGCGCAGGAAGCGGTTGCACAGGCCGTGGAAGGTGCCGATCCACATGCCGCGCACGTTGACGGGCAGCATCGCCGTGAGCCGCGTCATCATTTCCTTGGCGGCCTTGTTGGTGAAGGTCACGGCCAGGATGCCGCCGGCGGAGACCTGGCCGGTCTGCAGCAGCCAGGCGATGCGGGTGGTCAGCACCCGCGTCTTGCCCGAACCGGCGCCGGCGAGGATCAGGGCATTGCCCGCAGGCAGGGTGACCGCGGCGCGCTGCTCCGGGTTGAGGTTGGCAAGCAGGGGCGAATCGGCCGCTGGGGATTGGGGTGCGCCGGCAGTGGCGTCGTACGAGCCGAAAAGAGACATCCCGGCATTGTAGGAAGCCGGGGCGTCCCGACGCGGCGGCGGGGTTGCCCGCGCCCTTTTTACTTCACGAGTTTCAGCGTGCCCTTCATGATCGACGAATGGCCGGGGAAGGAGCAGAAGAAGGTGTAGCTGTCGGCCGCGCCCAGCTTGGCGACCGGAAAGGTGACGCTGTCGCTTTCGCCGCCGCCGATGATCTTGGTGTGCGCCACGACGCGCGCGTCGCCGGCCTTCACATAATTTTGCGGCAGGCCCGCAGCGATGCCGTCGGCGGCGACCGCCTGCACGTCGGCCGTCTTGGCAAGCACCCAGTTGTGGCCCATGGCCTGCTTCGGCAGCTTGCCGACATGTTTGAGCTTGACGGTGAATTCCTTGCAACTCCTGCTCACCTCGACGGCGGGCTTGTTGAACTGCATGGCGTCGTTGCTTTCGATCTCGACTGTGCAGTCGGCAGCGAAGGCGGAGGAAGAAGCGAGCGCCAGGACGGCGATGGCGGGGAGGCGGTGGCGAAGCATGGGAACGATCTCCAGGAAAACAAAAAAACGAAAGGCGGCGCACGGCGCGCTGCGGTGGCCGCATTGTCGGGCGCGGGCGCCGCGCGGCACTGATCTGCATCAAGTGGCGCCGCCGCATGGTGCCCTTCGCCACCGCGGCCCGGCCTTGCCGGCCGGGCAGACCGGCCGGCGAATAAGGTCTATACGAAAGCGCGGAAGAAGGCGGGGCACCACCTCCCTATAATCAATCACCGGGCCCAAGTTTCTTGTCGCCCGGTTTTTTTTGTGCCTGCATGGCGCCAATGACCGGGCCGGGACCAAGCGCCCACGCCGCCGAAATCGTTCGGCGGCGCACCTTTCACAGGAAGCTTGGTTTCTCATGCAAATCTTCGATTACGACAACATCCTCCTGCTGCCGCGCAAGTGCCGCGTGGAAAGCCGCTCGGAGTGCGACGCCAGCGTGACGCTCGGCACACGCAGCTTCCGCCTGCCGGTGGTGCCCGCCAACATGAAGACGGTGGTCGACGAGCCGATCTGCCTGTGGCTGGCGCAGAACGGCTATTTCTACGTGATGCACCGCTTCGACCTGGACAACGTGAAGTTCGTCAAGCGGATGCACGGCAAGGGCGTGTTCGCCTCGATCTCGCTGGGCGTGAAGAAGCCCGACTACGACACCGTCGACCAGCTGGCGGCCGAGGGCCTGGTGCCCGAATACATCACCATCGACATCGCGCACGGCCACGCCGACAGCGTGAAGAACATGATCGGCTACCTGAAGCAGAAGCTGCCGGGCTCCTTCGTGATTGCCGGCAACATCGGCACGCCCGAAGCGGTGATCGACCTGGAGAACTGGGGCGCCGACGCCACCAAGGTCGGCATCGGCCCGGGCAAGGTCTGCATCACCAAGCTCAAGACCGGCTTCGGCACCGGCGGCTGGCAGCTCAGCGCGCTCAAGTGGTGCGCACGCGTGGCCACCAAGCCGATCATCGCGGACGGCGGCATCCGCGACCACGGCGACATTGCCAAGAGCGTGCGCTTCGGCGCCTCGATGGTGATGATCGGCTCGCTCTTCGCGGGGCACGAGGAATCGCCGGGCCGGACGGTGGAGGTCGACGGCGCGCTCTTCAAGGAGTACTACGGCTCCGCCAGCGACTTCAACAAGGGCGAATACAAGCACGTCGAGGGCAAGCGCATCCTCGAGCCCATCAAGGGCAAGCTGGCCGACACGCTGATCGAGATGGAGCAGGACGTGCAGAGCTCCATCAGCTACGCGGGCGGCCGCGCGCTGATGGACATCCGCAAGGTCAACTACGTCACGCTCGGCGGCGACAACGCGGGCGAGCACCTGCTGATGTAGGCCCCGGCCGGGTCAGGCCTCCAGCAGCTGCACCGCGTCGCGATGCAGCCTGTGGGCCGGGTCCGCCAGCGCATCGACGATGCTGAAGTGGTTCAGCCCCGGCAGAGATTCGCACACGGGCACGGCGTTGCGGCCCCACGCCTGGCGGATCAGCGCGTTGTGGCGGATGAACTCCTCGCTTTCGTCGCCGCCCACCAGCGCATGCAACTGGCCGCGCGCAGGGGCCGGCCACAGCGCGGGGCTGGCGCGCAGCGCATCCGCATCGGAGAGCTTCAGGACCTTTTCCAGGAAGGGCGTGCGCTGCAGCGGGCGAAGGTCGTAGAGGCCCGAGATGGACAGTGCGCTACGCACCAGCTGCGCCGGCAGCTCGGGCGAGACCGCCTTCCAGTTGCAGGCCAGCAGCGCGGCCGCCATGTGGCCGCCGGCCGAGTGCCCGGCCACGGTGATGCGCGAGGGGTCGGCGCCAAAGCTCGCGGCATGGCGCCAGGTCCACTCGAGCGCGCGCACCATCTGCATGAGGATGCCCGGCACGGTGACGGGTTCCTCCGCTGTTCCGGGACACAGCGCGTAGTTGGGCATCACCACGCACACGCCGCGGTCGTTGAATGCGGGCGCAATGAACGAATGGTCCCGCTTGTCCATCGCGCGCCAGTATCCGCCGTGAATGAACACCAGCACCGGCGCGCCGGGCACGGGTGCCGGAAAGATGTCGAGCGTCTCGTTCAGGCCCTGGCCGTAGGGTACGTCGATCCGGCCGGCCAGGGTTTCGCGCACGGCTTGCGAATCGCGGCCCCAGCGGGCGAAGTACGCCGGGTGATCCTTCACGCGCGCAAGATTGTTGTACATGCCTTCCAGCCAGGCGGGTTCGTACGAGGCCATGCGGGTTGTGCTTTCCTACTTTTTTCGAAGCGCGCATCTTGGCATGCGGGCCATGCGTTCCCGGGCCTGTTCTGGTTAAAATCCGGCTTGCGTTGGGGGGGTAGCTCAGCTGGGAGAGCGCCGCGTTCGCAATGCGGAGGTCGTGAGTTCGATCCTCATCCTCTCCACCAACCCATCAGAAGGGCTCGGATTTTTCCGAGCCCTTTTTCTTTGCCCGACCGCTGGGCACTCCCTTGGGCGCCGATACATCTGCTGGTTGGTAACCGCAATTTGCATCATTCGGTAACAAAAGTACACATTGCAAACGGGGTTAACCGAAAAGTATTGCTTTCGACTACAAAAGTAGTAATGTGAAATCTTCGCAAATATTAATTTTGGCGCAAAAGTGAACCAAGGTGTTACGTCGCAAGGCTTCCTTCCCAGGGGCATGGGCGCCTCGCCATGGTTGGCTGGCAGGGCATGAACCGTTCCATGCACTTGAAAAATCGCCATGCAAGCCCACTCCATCGACCCGGATTGCGGGACCGACTCCAGCCTCACCGCCGATGCGCTGATGGTGTCGCGGATGCGGCTGGTGCTGGCGGTGTCGGCGCTGCTGGCGGTTGCGGTTGACCTTCGCGACCCGCAACAGCGCATAGGCAGCGCCGTCTGGCTCACGTTTTCCTGCTACGCGCTCTACAGCCTCGGCGTGTACATCTGCACGCGAAAGGGCCAGCCCTATTTCCAGGGCAAGGCCATCCACTGGTTCGACGTGCTGTGGTTCACGCAGATCGTCTTCGCGACCGGCGGCACCGGAAGCCTTTATTTCCTCTTCTACTTCTTCGCCATCCTCACCTCGTCCTTCCGGTGGGGATACGAGGAAGGCGCGCGGGTAACCATGGCCTCGGTAGCCTCCTTGGCCGTCTGCGGCCTGGGCACGGGCATCGGAAGCGACACGCCGCAGCTGCTGATGCGCACCACCTTCCTGCTGGCGCTGGGCCACATGATCGGACACTGGGGTGGATCGAAGGTCGAGCTGCGGCGGCGCCTTTCGCTGCTGAGCCAAGTGAGCCGGCTGTCGAATCCCCGGTTCGGCGTGGCCCGCACGATCGCCAGCACCATGGAGAAGACGCTGGCCTTCTACAGGGCAAGCCACTGCGTTCTCCTGACGCGCGACACGGCAACCAGCAACTGGGTCATGCGCACGCTCAGGCAAAGCCATGCGGGCGAGGCGGTGGACGTCGAGACGATCGACCAGACCTTCGAACTGCCGCTGATGGCACTGAACCCCGGGCACATCGTGCTGCGCAATCGCCTGCCCTGGCCGCTGAGCCGGCTGTGCGTGCAGGGCCATGCCTTCGACCTTCGCCTGCGCCGCTGGCACGCACAGGACGATCCCGGCCTGCGGCGCAGCGCCGCGGTTGCCGCCATGCTGGAGGCGCGCTCCTTCATCAGCGCACCGCTGCCGATGCGCCAGGGTGAGGGACGCATCTACGTATCGTCCAGCGAGGGGTTGTTCCGCAAATCGGACGCGCTGTTCCTGGCGCACATGATGGGCCAGGTCTTTCCGGTGATCGAGACGATCGGGGTGCTCGACCGGATGGCGTCGGAGGCGGCCTCGAAGGAGCGCCTGAAGATCTCGCTCGACCTGCACGACACCGCGATCCAGCCCTACATCGGCCTGAAGCTGGGGCTGAGCGCGCTGCGCAAGAAGGCGGGCGCCGACAACCCGCTGGTCGATGACCTGGACAAGCTGGCCAGCATGGCCGATGGCGTAGTGGCCGACCTGCGCCACTATGCGGGCATCGTCAAGCATGGCGGCGAAACCCACTGCGAGTTCATTCTTCCGCACCTGCACCGCCAAGCCGCGCGCATCAAGACGCTCTACGGCATCGACATGGAGATCCTGGTCGATGGCGATGTCCACCTGGACGACCGCATGACGGCCGAAGTGCTCCAGCTGGTGCGCGAAGGACTGAACAACATCTGCAAGCACACCCATGCGCACTGCGGCCGTATCCGCATCGGCTGCACGGACGGCAAGCTGCAGATCAGGATCGAGAACGAATCCTGCGGCATGGACTTCTCGGACTTCCGCCCACGTTCCATCAGCGAACGCGCAGCCGCCCTCGGCGGAAGCGCGCAGGTCGGCCAAGGCGCGGGCGGCGCCACGGCCGTACTGATCGAAATACCCATCTAGGAAGGCGAAGGTGTCAAGATGCAAGCCACAACAACGCACCCCATCGGCGTCATGCTCGTGGACGACCACCAGACCATGCTGTGGGGCCTGTCGAAGCTGATCGACGGCGAGCAGCCGCGCATGAAGGTCGTGGCCACCGCCAACTGCTTCGAGCAGGCGCTGGAACAGACCGAGCACGTGGTGCCCGACGTCATCCTGCTCGATCTGGACCTGGGGGGCCGATGCTCCCTCGACATACTTCCCAAGCTGCTGTCGAACGACGTCTCGCGCGCGCTCATCCTCACGGCCGAACGCAAGCAGCAGACGCTGGACCTTGCCGTACTGCGCGGCGCCAGGGGCGTGCTGTGCAAGGACGCTTCGGCCGAAGAGGTGCTCGACGCGATCGCGCGCGTGCACAACGGCGAGCTGTGCATCGACGCGCAGGCCATGGGCCGCGTGTTCTCCGAGCTGACCGCGCCGAAGAAGCCGGCGAAGGTGGATCCCGAAGCGGCCAGGATCGCGAGCCTCACGCAGAAGGAGCGGCAGATCATTCGCGCCGTGGTGGAAGGCAGCGGTGCGGCGAACAAGACGCTCGCCTCGCGGCTGTTCGTGACCGAGCACACCTTCCGCAATCACCTCACGTCGATCTACCAGAAGCTCGACGTTGCCAATCGGCTCGAGCTGTATATCTACGCCATCAAGCACCAGCTCGACGCCGCGCCTCATTGAGCAGCGCGGCGGTCGGGCTCAGTGCCCGCCGAACATCGGCATGATGATGCGAATCATGCGGATGGCCGCCGGCGTCAGGATGACCGCCGAGACGCACGGAAAGATGCACAACACCAGCGGCAACAGCATCTTGGTCGGGACCTTGGCGGCCAGTTCTTCCGCGCGAACCTGGCGCTTGTGGCGCAGGTCGTCCGAAAACACGCGCAGCGATTCGCCGACGCTGGTGCCGAACCGGTCGGCCTGGGTCAGCATGGTGGCGAAGGTTCCGATCTCTTCCACGCCGGTGCGAAGCGCAAGGTTATGCAGCGACTTCTCGCGCGTGCCGCCCGCGCGCATCTCGAGATTGGTCCAGTGCAGCTCCTGCGCCAGCGCTTCGCTCTTGACGCGGATCTCTTCGGTGACCTTGACCAGCGCGGCATCGAGCCCGAGGCCCGCCTCGACGCACACCAGCATCAGGTCCGCCGCGTCGGGAAAGTTCTCGAAGATCTCGCGCTGGCGCCCTTTGATCATCCTGCGCAGCATGATGTTGGGCAGGTAGCAACCGAGGAGCGCGGCCACGGCCAGCCACAGCAGGGTGGTGAGCCCGTTGTCCGCCCCTGCCGCGCGCATGGCCACAAAGGCCAGGCCGGCAAGGCCCAGCGGCAGCAGCGTCTTCAGGCCGAAGTAGAAGAGGCTCGCATCCGGATGGCGGATGCCTGCGTTCAGGAATTTCAATCGCAGCGGCGAGGTCTCACCGTCGCCCGTGGGCGATGACAGCTGGGCGAAGGGGCCGACGATCTTGACGGCGGTTTCAATCCAGGCCGACTTGCCCGATGAAGGCGCCACTGCCCGCAGGCGCTGCTCGGTGCGCGTGGGCAGCATCCAGACCACGAATCCGCCGATGGCGAGGGACACGGTCACGAAGACGAGTATGGGAAACAGCATGGCATTTCTCCTTCAGACACGAATCTTCACGATCTTGCGCATGATCACCGCGCCGACCACCATCAGGGCCAGCATGTACTTGACGACCGTGATGCCGATCGGATCGGTCCACAGCGGCGACATGAACTCCGGATTGAAGGCATTCAAGAGCGCCACCAGCGCAAAGGGCATCAGTCCGAGGATCCAGGCCGACAGACGCCCTTCCGCCGACAGCACCCGCACCCGCGCCAGCAGCTTGAGCCGGTCGCGGATGAGGCGGCTCAGGTTGCCCAGCACCTCGGTCAGGTTGCCGCCGGACTCGCGCTGGATCAGCACCGACACCACGAAATAGCGCATATCGGTGAGCGGCACGCGCTCGCTCATGTTCGTGAGCGCCTGCTGCAGCGAAACGCCAAAGCCGACCTCGTCGGCGACCATGCGGAACTCGCCCGCAATGGGCTCGGACATTTCCTCGCCGATCATCTGCACGCTGCTCGCGAACGAATGGCCCGCGCGCAGGGCGCGCGTCACCAGGTCGAGTGCGTCCGGCAGCTGCCGCTCCAGATGCGCCAGGCGGCGGCTGCGCCGGTGGTTCAGATAGAGCAGCGGCACCGCCGCACCGGCGGCGCCCACCAGCATCGCAATCCACGCGGGCTGGTTCGCGAGCGACGCCATCGCAAAGAAAACAAGCACGCCGGACAGCATGCAGGCCAGCAGCGCGTGGGACACGGTCCACTCCAGTCCGGCCTGAAGAATGAAACGGTCCAGGCTGTGGGCTCGCGGCAGCTTCAGGAGAACGCGCTGCATCCACGGCGCCTCGCCGAGCACGCGGTCCTTCACGAGTCGCGCCTGCGCGATGCGGTCGGTGGCCGCCGACAGCGCCTGCAGCCGCTTGCCGATCTTCTGCGCCTCGGGGCCCCTGTAGGACCGCCACAGCATGTACAGGCCTTCGATCATCATCAGCACCGTCACGAAGACCAGCACGGACAGTGTGATGAGCGTGTCGCCAACCAGGTTGTCGAACATGATGGTCTCCTATTCGTAGTGCTTGTCGGGATCGAACATGGTGTCGGGCAGCACCACGCCGAAGGAGTGCAGGCGCTCGACGAATTTCGGCCGCACGCCGGTGGCATGGAAGTACCCGCGCACCCGGCCGTCGGGGCCCATGCCGGTCTGGCGGAACGCGAATATCTCCTGCATCGTGACCACCTCGCCTTCCATGCCGGTGATCTCCTGGATGCTGGTGACCTTGCGCCGGCCGTCAACCAAGCGCAGGACCTGTATGACAACAGTGATGGCTGACGCGATCTGCTGCCGCACCGAGTGGTGCGGCAGGTTCAGGTTGGCCATGCTGATCATGTTCTCCAGCCGCGCCAGCGCATCCCTGGGCGTGTTGGCGTGAATAGTGGTCAGCGATCCTTCGTGACCCGTATTCATGGCCTGCAGCATGTCGACCGCCTCGGCACCGCGCACCTCGCCAATCACGATGCGGTCGGGCCGCATGCGCAAGGCGTTGCGCACCAGCGCGCGCTGCGTGATCTCGCCCTTGCCTTCGATGTTCATCGGCCGGGTTTCCATCCGGGCCACGTGCGGCTGCTGGAGCTGGAGCTCAGCCGCGTCCTCGATGGTGATGATGCGTTCGGTGGCGGGAATGAAGCCCGAGAGAATGTTCAGCAGCGTCGTCTTGCCGGCGCCGGTGCCGCCGGAGATCAGCATATTGATCTTTGCGCCAGCCAAGCCTTCGAGCATCAGCCCCATCTGCGGCGTCAGCGTCTTGAGGTCGTTCACCAGGTTTTCCATCTTCAGCGGGATCTTCGCGAAGCGGCGAATCGACATCATCGGGCCGTCCAGCGCTACCGGCGCGACCACCGCATTGACGCGCGACCCGTCCGGCAGCCGGGCATCGACCATCGGGCTCGATTCATCGATGCGCCGCCCCACCAGCGAAACGATCTTGTCGATGATGCGCAGCAGGTGCTTCTCGTCGGTGAAGCTCACGTCCGTCAGTTCCAGCCGGCCCTTGCGCTCGACGTAGATCTGGTCGTGCGAGTTGACCAGGATGTCCGACACCGTGGGGTCGGCCATCAACAGCTCGATCGGTCCGAAGCCGAGCATCTCGTGCTGGATGTCGCGGATCAGCGTGCGTCGCTCGATGTCGTTCAGCGCCTCGGGCTCTTCCTGCAGCAGCCGCGCGACCATGGTGGATATCTCGTGGCGCAGCACCTCGGGCTTCAGGGTTTCGAGCACCGCGAGGTCGAAGCGGTCCAGCAGCTTCAGGTGCATTCGCTCCTTCAGGAGCTTGTAGGCATCCGAGGCGAAGGACGAAAGCGCCCCATCGGCCACGGGCAGCGCCGGCGGGCGGACGACCGGCGCGGCTTCGATCGCGTTGAGTTGTTCTCTGAATGACATGTGGACCTGCCTTGCTGTTGGAGGAAGAAGATTCGTAGGCGCGTAATTCGGGTGTCAGGCCCGGCGAAAGAGCCGGCCGATGAAGCCCGGCGCTTCCTTTTGCCGCGGACTGAGCGTCTGGGCGATTTCCACGAGCCGCTTGCAGAGCGCGCTGCCCCGGGACATTTCCGCCAGCGGCACGCCGCGGTTGATCGAGGCGTCCACGTCCTTGCCGCCATCGGGCACGCTGACCAGCGTGGCCCCGCCCAGCGAACGGCGCATGTCGGACAAGCCGATCTCCGTGCCGCCGGCGCTGCGGTTGACCAGCAGTTCGACCTTACCGGCCGGATAGCCGAGCGACTTGAACACCTGCATGAGGCGCGTCACGTTGCGGATGTGCGGCAGGCTGGGCTGGAGCACTGGAAAGATCCGATCCGCGCGGTCCATGACGCGGATGGCGAGCGGGTCGATGCGCAGGCCAAGGTCGAACAGCACAAAGTCGTACTGCGCCGCGGCCACCTGCAGGATGGCATCGATGTGCTCGGCCTTGACCTCCAGGGCGCGCGAAAGGTCCTCGGGTGCGGCAAGAATGCTGAAACCCGGCGCAACCTTCACCACGCTTGCGGCGAGCAGCGAGGCATCGAGCCGGCCGATATCGCGCGCCACGTCGGCCACCGTGGAAGTCGCCCGCAGGTCGCTCACATAAGACAGCGCGTCGCCGAACTGCAAGTTCAGGTCGATCAGCAGCACCGAGCGCCGCATCGAGAGCTGATGCCCGATGTTGGTCGCGAGGAAGGTGGCACCGCTGCCTCCCTTGCAGGGCATGAACGCGACGACCTGGCCCATCTCACGCGCCTGCGTGCCGGCCATCTTTACTGCAATGCGCTCCACGGCCGCCTCGAGCGCCGCCGGCTCGGGCGGCGAAGGCAGCACTTCGCGCACGCCCGACCGCATGGCAAGAATCAGGAACTCGGGCGTCTGCATCGCGCACAGCAGCACCACCGCAATCGAGGGATGGCGCATCGTGAGCTGCTCCACCATCGCCACCTCATGGGGGTCGCAGCACATGCCGTCCACCAGCAGCAACTCCGGCGCCGATTGCTCGACCACCCACTGCATGCGGCTCTTGCCTCCTTCGAACACCGAGACCGCGTGGGAGCGGGCCTCCAGCACCTTGCGCATGTCCTGCAGGTGGGCGGGGTTGGGGGAGATGATGGAGATTTTCATGATGATGTGGCTCGAGGGTTAAGTGCAGATCAGGAGCAGATGGCGTCGCTGTTCAGGTCCTGCCCCATGATTTCGCGCGGCAGGTAGGTGGAAAAACTCGGCATCGGGATCGGGGCATGCGTTCCGAATCCGATGGGCGAGATCCACTGGTAGTCAAGATCGAGGATGCGAACATTCACGCCGCTGCAATTGGCGGCGGTACAGGTCGTGCTGACGCTGCCTTCCGCGTCGTACCAGTCGATGCTGACGTTGGCTGCCGTCAATTGAGGCAGGAACTTCTGCATGTTGGAAAGCACGACGGGGGCGCCTCGGTCGCACACGACCGCCGCGCGAGCGCCCCAGCGCGTCGCTTCGGCAGCTGCATTCCACGTCCACAGCATGCGCGCGAAATCCAAGATGCCCAGCAGGAAGGTCAGGAAGAGCATCAGGACCAGCGCGAACTCCACCGCGGTCGCACCGGTCTGCCTTGTTCGATTCATGATTGACCTCGCATGGTGGCGCTGATATCCCCGAACGGGATGTCTCCGTCCGCATTGCCGAAGGTGAGCCCGAACGCCCCGGTGATGAGCGGGCGGAACTTGTATCCCGTGACCTTGATGGTCACGGTATTGATGGCCGGGCCGCTGCCCTTGAACTGCCAGGTCGGATCGGGAACGTGAGAAATTTCGAGGCCCAGGACCAATGGCGAGACGCCGCCGGCCGGATTACCAAAGACCACCAGGTTCTTGGCGGTCGTGATCTTGGCGGGATCCGTGGTTGCGATCGACGGATCCTGGGTGGACAGATAGCGGGAGGCGTCTCGCAGCGATTTCGCGATGGTGTTGTACTGGTACAGCGCCCGCCCGAACTCGGTCGTGATGAACGTCAGGATGAGCAGCAATGGAAGGATCAGGGCAAATTCGACCAGGGCCACGCCGTTCTGCTTCTTCTTCATGGCATCTCTCCTATTGCACGAGCGTGGGGACCTTGGGGCCGCTTGTGCCGCCGGCCAGACCTGCGGTGGCGCAGGGACTGCCGGGGAGCTCCGCATCGCCAATGAACTCGAGCCACATCTTCGAGTTCTTCCCGCTCGCGTTCTTCTCCAGCGGATGCAGCATCAGCATGCAGGCAAAGCCCTTGAGCGTGATCGATGGGCATTCGATCACGGCGGTCGTGACCACGCGTCGATTGGCGCCCTTGGTGTAGTCGGTGGAACTGAAATTCCCCTGGGTCTTGAGGTTCTTGGTGTCGGGGTTCTGGTTGTCCCCTTCGTAAGGCGCAAATGCGTTGCGCTTGGCGGTAAATCCGTTCGATCCGGGGTCGTCATACCTGCCTGGTTTGGTGGCGGCAGCGCTGTCGGCATACCACGCATACCCGGTCTGATCGGGAACGGCAGTCGCGGCCTCGAGGCTGCCCTGATAGATACCGAAGCGGGTATTCCAGGCTGCAACCGCACCGTTGGTCTTGCCCGCCTTGCCGACCTCCGTCTCCATGCCGGGAAGGCCGCATTGCCCGCTGCTCGTCAGGAGGTCCTTGATCTCGCGCGCCCCGCCACCGCTGCCGGAAAAATCCACCCAGCGGAACTGACCGGATTCAACATCGTCATTGCTATTGGTTACGCCTTCGATCCAGTCACCCCGCGTGAACCCCCAGCCGGGCGCGGTGGATTTCTGGCAGATGCCTACAGGAACCAGGCAGTTGGTCTGTGAAGGCGCCCGCGTGGCAACGGCGACCGCGGCGACGCTCTTCGATGCCCCATACGTGGCGTTTCCACTGAACGCGCTCAGCGCATGAAGAATCCATGGTGCGATGCCCGACTTCGTGTGCAAGCACTTGGCGTATTTGGCTTTGTCGACGGGCGTAAAGGTATGGCTGTAGGTGCCGATCAGCGAATCGCTGAACACGATGTTGGTCTCGGCAATGCCGGTCGCCGCGCCTTGAAAATTGATCTTGTTGAGATCGGCCGCGGTCTTGCCTGCGCTGGTGGCACGGGTCAACGCATCGCTGGCGCCGTCGAGTTCCTGCGCGGCAGAAAGGGCACAACTGTCCAGGGCGGTCTGCAGCTCGGTTTTCACGATGAAGAGCCGGCCAAAGTCCAGCGCAATGCCCATGAATCCGAGGAGAAACAGCAGCACCAGTGCGACAGTGATGATCACCGCGCCGCCTTGGCGGTGGTCGGAAGTGTGAACTTTCATGATCGGCTTCCTGTGCAGTGGTGTCGGTTCGGAAAAACCCGGCGCTTCAGTCGCACTCCACGCCGCCAAGGCACGTGCGGACCAGCTCGATGAAATCGCTGAGGCCGGCGTCCGTTGTTAGTGGTCGCAGCGTGATGATCAACAGGATCGAGATCACGGCAATAGCCAGCGCGTACTCGACCACCTGGGCACCGCTCTCTTCCTTCAGAAAGGACTTGAACATGGGACTGCTCCTTTTCTTTAGAGAAGAATGCGGGCCAGTAACCCGAGGTGGCGAGCGTGGGGCATGCCCCAGCTCGCGCGCCCCAGCTACTTAGATGCAATCGGCCCCTGAAGTCAGACAGGTGGTAACGCGACCGATGAAGAGCGAGAAGCCTCCGGCGGGATCCTCGGTGAGCCCTCTCAGCAAGACGATCAGCGCGATAGAGACGACCGCAATGATCAGCGCGTACTCGATGACCTGAGCGCCCTCTTCGTCGCGCAGGAAGCTGCGGGTGGATTGGCCGATGGCCTGGAAAAAGTTGTTCATGAGTCTTTCCTTTCAAGGTTCAAATAAACGAGAGTGAATTTCGTTGGTTCATCAAACAGGTTGGGAAATTGAGTTGTTGCAGTTCGTGGCGTTCTCCTTTCCGAGCGGGGGGGTTGGTAATGCAATCCGCGGTCACTTGGCGCCACCGCCAATTGCTCCGCCGATGTTGATGACGTTCACTGCCGGCGGCGGCTTCTTGTAGGACTCCTGGTACTGCAGCATCGACTCGCGCGCCGCGCGGCCATCCATGCCTACGACAGGGTTCCCGTCCTTGCCGGCATCGGGGTTGAGCGTCATCTTTCTTTTGGCGTCGCGTACGGCATCGCCAAAGCGCGCGTCGTAGTGGGGTGTGACGTGGGAGCAGCCGGTGCCCACGAGCAGCGTCAGCACAAAAATGGTCGACTTGAACATGGTGATGCTCCTTACAGGGGATTGCTTGCCGGTGCGACCGGGGCCGGGGTGCTGCTTTCGAGACTTCCGTTGAGGTACATCTCGGCGCGGCTTGGAACCACGTGGTTGTCGGTCGGGACGCGAGGCGATTCGCCCAGCGGCCGAACGAGACGCGGCGTGATCACGAACATCAGCTCGGTCTGGTCGTTCTGGAACTCGGTGCTGCGGAACAGCGCCCCCATCACCGGGACCTCGCCGAGGCCGGGGTAGCGCTTCACGGTTTCGGTCGAATTGCTCTTGATGAGCCCCGCGATGACAAAGCTTTGCCCGTCGTTGAGCTGCACGGTGGTGTCTGCGCGGCGTACCGTCAGCGAAGGCAGCACGGCCGTGACGCCGCCCACGGTGGTGAAGGGAGATCCCGTCTGCGACAGGTCCGACACCTCCGAGATCATCTTGAGATTGATCCGTCCGCCGTTGAGCACGGTGGGCGTGAACTTCACGCCGATGCCAAACTCTTTTTCTTCCAGTGTGATGGTCGAGCCGGCGCGACCGTTGGAGTTCTGCGAAACGGGGATGAAGATCTTTCCGCCCGACAGGAAGCTCGCCTGCTGGCCGCTGATCGACATGATGTTGGGCTCGGCCAGGATGCGTACCAGGCCGTCGTCTTTCTGGCCGTCGATGGCTATGGACGCACGGCCGATCCGGAGCGCCTCGACAAGGCCGGAGCCACCGCTCAGAAAGTCTGAGATCAGCGAATAGGTGTTGAGCCCGCCGCTGGCTGTGCGAAGCAGGCCGACACGCGCGCCCAGCCGGTCCAGCAGCGTCTTGCTGACCTCGGCGATCTTCACTTCGAGCATGACCTGCTGCGGCGCCGTGACGCGCAGCAGGTTCACCACCTTCTTGCCGTCCGCGCCGTAGGCCGAGGCCAGGGTCAGCACGTCGTCGAGCTTGAGCGCGTCGCTCACTTCGCCGGTGAGCACGATGGACTTCTCGGCGCTGCGCACACGAATCCGGCTCTCTTCGGGCATCAGCTCGGCCAGCTTGGACTGCAGCGCGCCCGGGTCGATCGTGACGATGACGTCCTTGATGAAGCAGGTGCCCTCGGCGTTTTGCAGCACCACGTTCATCGAGCCAGCCTGGCGGCCGCGGAAGAAGAGATCGTTCGGGCTCAGCAGCATTACGTCCACATCGGCCACGCCGTCGCCGGCGTTTCGCGCCGCAGCGGGCGCCTGTGCCGGCTGCGCCGCGGCTGCCGGCGCATTGCTCGGCGGCTGCCCGCTGACCACGATGCGCGCGACGCGTGCCTTGAGCGGAATGACCACCGACTTGCCCAGCACCGCGTAGGTGGGCTGGTCGTCCGGAATGATGGCCGTGCAGCGGCGCATCGCGGGTGCGGCGGCCGGCGCGGGCGCCGACGGCGCCGCGACCGGGGTCAGGGCCGGAGCCGGGGCTGCTGCAGGCTCCGCCGCAAACCCCGGCGCCGCCAGGGTCGTGAGCGCCGCCAGCAGCCAGGCGGATGAAGAAGAAAGATGTTGCACTTGCGGTTCCTCCAGGCGGGTGATCAGAAGCAGGTGAGCGAGCGGGCTGCGTGCTGGATCACTTCCACGCACTCGGGTTGCCGCAGCACCACGGGGGCGGTACGCGGCCCGCGCGCTGGGGCCGGCCGCGCTGCCACGGTGGTGGAGATCGACAGGATTTCCTTCTCGCCGAACAACTGGCCCTTGGTGATGCCCGCGGTGGCGACCGTGGTCTTGTCCATCTGGTTGCGCAGCACCAGCGAGAGGGTTCCCACGCTGCGTGCCAGGTCGAGCTTTTCGGAGTCTTCGAGCGACAGCTCCAGCGTCACGGCGCTGACCACCTTCGGTTTTGTCTCGTCGCGGTTGGCCTCCTGCGCCACCGCCAGCACCAGCACCTTTTCAAGCACGGTCTTGCTGATCTGGCGGTTCTCCTCGCCGCGGCTCTTGTCCTGCTGCGCGTTGACCATCACGTCGACGTAGTTGCCCGGCAACGCAAAGCCCGCCACACCGACCACGTCGTTGACCCGCACGGTCATGGCGCGCTTGCCGCTGGCAATGACGGCGGAGAGGCCGCCCTTGGTGCCGACCGGCGCGAGCTTGCCTTCCAGGATGGCCTCGCCGCGCAGCACGCCGACCTTGACCACGCGGTCCTCGAGCGACTTGGCGTCCTTGAACGAACCGGGCGGCAGCGAGCCGCTCGGCCAGTCGACCAGCGACAGCATCTGGGGGTTGACCCTGCTGCCCAGTTCGATGTCGACGGCGGCCACCACCACCTTGTTGGATGCGATTCCACCCTGCCGGGAGACCCAGCCCGCTGCGTAGACCGCGGCCGCCAGGCCGGTCAGGAGGGCCAGCAGAAGCAGCCCGAGCGCCTTGATGTTTTTCATGCGAATCTCCGCCATGGATGAAATGAAGAACGGGACGGGCTAGACGAAGCCCAACTGATGCGCCAGGACCTGTGCGATCGTCCCCACGCAAATGCAGATGCCGTACGGCAGCTTTCCGATGGATTGCCGCGTGTCGATCGTTCCGTTCGGCCGTATGCCCGCAATGCCCGAGACGACGATGCCCTGCGCGGCACCCTTGACGTTGGCCAGCATGTGGCCCAGGCGGCGACGGTGAATGGCCACCGCCACGGCCGCAAAGCCGCCGACGATGCAAGTGAACAGGATGGCCTGCAGCGTCGGATAGGGGCCGAGAAAGGCGCCGACCATTGCCATCAGCTTGACGTCGCCCGCACCCATGATCCCGAGCACATAGAACGGCAGCATGATCGCGAGGCCGGTGCCCAGGCCACCCAGGGCGTTCTGCACGCCGGTCATCGGCGTGCGCGCCGCGAAGGTGCCGTAGACGATCGCGAACACCATGCCGCCGAAGGTCAGCCAGTTGGGAATGCGGTAGAAGCGCACGTCGCTCACCGCGGCCATCACCAGCAGCACGAAGAGCCCGCCCATGCGGAAGTCCGAGGCCAGCATCGTCAGCAGATCAAGGAAAGCGCCGAATTCCTGCATGGTGCGAACCTCAGGCGCTGCGTCGCACGGCAAGCAGCAGGAGCAGGCACACAACCACCACCAGCGAACCGATGAGCGCGGCTTCCATGAACGACATGCCCGCGTCCTCGCGCAGCAGGGTCATGAAGCTTCTTGGCAGCAGGTTGAGCGTTTCCATGCGTGTTCCCCAGTGATGGTTGTCGACCGGCACCGCGTCCTTCCCCTTGTCGGGCCGAAGCGTCTTGTCGTGGAGTCACTGTAAAAATCGCGCCGCATGCGCACATGAGCAGTGCGCCCCTTTTCCAGGGAGACAAGCGCCCCGCCCTCGTGGCCCGCAACCATGACAAAGCGCCTGCCCGCAAGCGGCGCGCGAAGGGAACAAAAAAAGGGCCCTGGCGTTGCCGCCAGGGCCCTTGCTGCTGCTCTTGCCTCAGCTCAGGTGTCGAGCGTCAGGTGCTGCCCATGCAGCGCCGCGGCCGCGGGCGACGCAAGAAAGCCGATGGTCTGCGCCGCGACCGCGGTCGACACCCATTCGGCGGGATTGGCGTCCGGCATGGCCTGCCGGTTGGCCGGCGTGTCGAGCACGCTGGGCGCCACGCTGTTGATGGCCACGCCATGCGGGGCGGCCTCGGCGGCCATGGCCTCGACCAGGCGCTGCAGCGCGCTCTTCGACGCGATGTACGCCGCCATGGCCGGCAGGCCGCGCGCCGCCACCTTGGCCGTCACCGCCACGATGCGGCCGGCGCCGTGCTCGATCATCGAAGGCAGCACTGCCTGCGTCACCGCCACGAAGGACCAGGCGTTGAGGTTCATCATCCGGTCCCAGCTCGCCCGCGTGAGCGTGTGCGTGGCCTCGCCCATCTCGAAGCCGCCGGCAATGTGGACCAGCGCATCGATGCGGCCGAAGGCCTTGAGCGCCTGGCTCGCGAGTTCCGACATGTCGGCCGCCGAGGTCACGTCGCCCGCCAGCAGCAGGTGCTGCGAATTGTCCAGGCCCGGAAAGACCTCGGCCAGGCGACCCGCACGATGGTCGACCAGCGCCAGGCGCGCGCCCTGCTCGAGGAAATGCTGGGCCACCGCGCGGCCCAGCGCACCCGCGGCCCCGGTGATCACAACATGGGACATGGTGGTCGTGTCTGTCATGGAATATCTCCTGCTGGAGGGCCGTGGCCCGTCGATGATGACGAATGCTAACCCCGCCGCGCACAAAATCGTTGAGCCTCGGAATTTTTACGCTATACTTGCGGTCTTGCCAAAAAACGCAAAACGTTTTGTGCAAGGGCTCTTAGCTCAGTTGGTAGAGCAGCGGACTCTTAATCCGTAGGTCGAGTGTTCGAGTCACTCAGGGCCCACCAACCAACATCGCGGAAACGCTGAAAAGCCTGCTATCTCACCGGTAGCAGGCTTTTTTATTGGCTGTCCAGCCAGGCCTTCACAAACCGCGCAAGGACTTCCTCCTTTTCCCTGAACTCTGCGAGCAGGTATTGGCGCGCATGCTCCTGGGCCAGTTCGTTCGACAAGAACCAGGCCTCGCGCGCCGGGTCTCCATGCGGGGGCGGTGCGCCCCACGATGCAGCGCCGTTGCCGAGAAAGGCCTCGGTCACGGGCAGCCGCCCATCGGTGCGGCCCAGTTCCGACAGCGGGTTGCGCGGACCGCCGAGTTCGACGCGGACGTGCACGATGTCTTCTTCCACCGCGATGGACGCCCCCAGGCCGCCTTGCTGCTGCACCTGCCAGAGCTGGGCGGCGCCCGCATGGCGGACCCAGCTTTCCAACGCCCGCGCAAGGCTTTCGATGATGGCTTGCTTGTTGTCCATGCGGCAGTCACTCCTTCATTCATTCATGTCTGTATCGATGGCCTGCACCACTACCATTCGCCGACTTCGCGCACGCGCTGGTCGAGGTCGGGATATTCAAGGCTGCGGTCCGTTGGCGCAAGCGAAGGCGCCAGTGCGCCCTTCCCGGCCACCGCGCCGATGCCCAGGCGCTGCGCAAGCGCCCACGCCATGCGGCGGCGCGGCTGCGCCGGACGGACCGCGATCATCCGGATGGGGGTGTTGCTGCGCTTGCGCATGATGACTCCTTGGGTTGAGGGCGTTTAGCTTTCCATTTCGGTTGTGTCCTCGCGCGACGGACAGCACCCTCAGGTGCTGCCCCGTACGACGTCGCCGCACAGGAACGGTCCACTTTCCTGCACATCCCGCCAGGCCGTCCACGCGGCTGGAAACTGGCGGTGTGGCGAAGGCACACCCGAAATGGCAAAACAAAAAAACAAAAGGCCCGGAACCTTGCGGTGTCCGGGCCTCTGGTGAAGAGAGCTGGGGAAGTGCGTTCTAAGCGCAACCTCCGCCCGGGGGCGTCTGACCTTTGAACGCTGCAACGCGCACGAGCGATCGGCCCGAAGCGGGTCGAATGCTGGTGAGGTTCAGTGCGGCGGTGGTCACGATGGTTCCTGGTCTAAGCTTTTCTTTGGCGCGGCCGAAACCGCGAATGAGCCGAACTGTAAATAGTGTTTACGAGAGCGTCAACAACCGGGACAATCTTTCCCTGTCTCGTTGTTGTTCTTTTCAAACAGTGCCCAATACCACCGTCGCGCGTCGCCGCAATGTTCTTGCGCTGCACCGCCGCTTTCTCGAAGGGGCCATTGCAGCCGGCCTGCCCGCCAAGGGACTGGACCAGGCCTTTGCCAGGAAGATCGAGATCTCCCCCAGCATGTGGAGCCAGATCAAGAGTTCCCGGCCCATCGGCGACAACCTGGCACGGCAGATCGAGCAGCATTGCGAGGTGGAGGCGGGCTGGCTCGACAAGGAAGACCGGCCCTCGGAAGTGCCCGATGCGGCCGAAGAGCGCTTCATCGCGGCCGCGCGCGCGGCCTGGCGGCAGGCCAATGCCAAGGGAAAAAGGGAACTCAGCGGCTGGCTCAGGCAGCGCGCGGCGCGCGCGCCCGGCGACGAGCCGCCGCCGCCGCCCTGATGCGCTTCAGGCGAGCGCGGGCGCGCCGCGCAGGATGGCCGTGCGCAGGTCTTGCGGAATTTCCACAGCGCGATGGCTCTCGAGCGAAGTGGTCACGAGCACCTGCTTGACCTGCATGCGCGGCTCACCGCTGGCGGGGTCGAAGCAGCGCAGCGCAAGCGCCATGGAGCGCGAGCCCAGCCGCTCCACGGCAAGGCCCAGCGTGACGCGGTCGCCCATGCGGCTCACGGCGCGAAAGTCGGCCTCGAGCCGCACCGTGGGCAGGCCGATGCGCCGCTCGCTGATGAGCGCGTGGTAGTCGACGCCGAGCCCTTCGCTTACCCAGTCTTCCACAAGGCCGTTGAGCATCACGAAGTACTGCGGATAGAAGACGATGCCCGCGGGGTCGCAATCGGAAAAGCGGATCATCCGCGCGCGCTGGAACTCCGCCTGGGGCGTTTCGGTTTCGCCTGTGCTCGTCGCCATCAGCCCTCCTCGCCCGCAGGCTCGCTGCGCATCACGTGCACGCGCAACTGGCCGAGTTGGGCATGCATCTGCCTGACGGTCTTCATGTCGAGGCCGGAGAACATCTCGAGAATCCATTGCTCGTGCTCCTTGGCCATGGTCTCGAAGCTCGCGCGGCCCTTGGGCGTGAGGCTCACGATCCACGAGCGGCGGTCGTCGGGGCTGTGGGCGCGCCCCACCAGGCCGTCGCGCTCGAGTTCGTCGGTCAGGCCCGTGACGTTGCCTCCGGTCACCATCAGGTAGCGCGACAGCACGCGCATCTTGAGGCCCTCTTCATAGCGGTAGAGCTGGGCCATGTAGTCGAAGCGCGCCAGCGAAATGCCGAAGCGCTCGCGCAGCCGGCGCCGTATCTCGGCTTCGATCTGCGTAGTGCTTGCGAGCATGCGCAGCCACAGCCTGAGCATGGCGTGGTCTTCGCGGCCGGCGCGGGCCTCGTGGCCGAGTTCCTCGGCATCGCTGAGCGCGGCGTGCGAGGCGTCGTTGCGCATCACATCACCTCTCCGCCCGACACCGAAACCGACTGCCCGGTGACGGATGCAGCGCCGCTGCCGCAGAGCCAGCGCACCGCGTCGGCCACCTCGGCGGGCTGAACGATGCGCCGCTGCGGATTGACGCTGGAGAACTCGGCCAGCGCATCGGCCTCGCTGCGTCCGGTCTTGCCCACCACGTTGGCAACGCTCGCGCGCAGGATGTCCGTGTCGGTGTAGCCGGGGCACACCGCGTTCACCGTGACGCCCTTGCGCGCCACCTCGAGCGCGAGCGAGCGCGTGAGCCCGACCACGCCATGCTTGGCCGCCGCATAGGCTGCGACGTAGGCATAGCCCTTCTGGCCCGCGGTGCTGGCGATGTTGACGATGCGGCCCCAGCCGGTTTCGAGCATGTCGGGCAGCGCGGCCTGCGTGCACAGGAATGTGCCGGTGAGGTTCACCGACAGCATGCGCTGCCAGAGCTCGGCCGAGGTCTTGAGAAAAGGCGCGCTCTCGGCTGCGCCCGCATTGTTGACGAGGATGGCAAGCGGCCCGCGCTCGGCACGCGCCAGCGCGAAGGCCGACTGCACGGCCTGCGCGTCAGCCACGTCGGCCGCGGCAACGCCGTGGCCCTGGCCCGCGAGCGACGCGGCTACGCGCTGGAGCGCATCGAGGTCTCGCCCCAGCAGCGTGAGCGTTGCACCCTCGGCAGCCAGGGTGCGGGCAATCTCGGCCCCGATGCCGCGCGCGGCGCCGGTGACGAGGGCATGGCGGCCGGTCAATGAATTTGCGTGCATACCTGAATTGTTTAGTCCTGAACTATTTTAGCGTGTGCGGCGCATCGCCTGTTCAGCGCATGAAACGGCCGCCGTTGAGGTCCAGCGTGGCGCCCGTCATGAAGGCCGCCGCCGGCGACGCGAGATAGACGAGGGCGGCCGCCACCTCTTCGGCCTCACCGAAGCGGCCGAGCGGAATGGCGGCCTTCAGCGCCTGCTGCTGCGCCGGGTCCCGTGCATCGAGCGCGGGGCTGCGAACCGCTGCCGGGGCCAGTGCGTTCACCGTGACGCCGTGCGGCGCGAGTTCCTGCGCGAAGCTGCGCGTCAGTGCCAGCAGCGCGGCCTTGCTGGCCGCGTAGTGCGCACCGGTTGCGGCGCTGGGCTGCTGGCCTGCCAACGACGCCAGGTTGACGATGCGCCCGGACCCGCGCTCGCGCATGTGCCGCCCGGCAATGCGGCAGCCGAAGAAACTGCCGCGCAGGTTGACGGCCAGCACATCGTCCCACTCGTCGGGCGTGATGTCCCAGAGCGAAGTGAACGGCGTGCGCGCGGCATTGTTGACCAGCACGTCGATCGCGCCGAAGCGAGCCACTGCCGCATCGAAGCAGCGCGCGAATGCCGGCTCGCTGCGCACGTCGAGTTCCATTGCGATGCAATCGGCGCCGTTCGCGCGCAAGCTTGCTGCCGCCGATTCGGCGCTGCTTCGGTCGATGTCCGCAAGCACCACGCGCGCACCCGCTTCGGCCAACCCGCGCGCAATGGCCGCACCCAGGCCCTGCCCCGCGCCGGTCACGAACGCGGCCTGACCGGCAAGCGGCGGCGGCGCGGAACTCATGCCGCCCTGGCCGGAGGACGCACGGCAGGCCGCCCGTCCCAGGTCTGTTCGCCGACTCCGCGCTCGCGCAGCTTGAACTTCTGCACCTTGCCGTTCTCGGTGCGCGGCAAGTCGGCCAGCACGTCGATGTAGCGCGGCACCGCGAAGTACGGCAGGCGGCTCTCGCAGAAGCGCGCCAGTTCGGTCGGATCGATGCGCTCGCCCTCGCGCGGCACCAGCGCGGCCATCACCTCGTCCTCGGCCAGTTCGGATTGCACCGGGTACACGGCGCACGAAGCTACGCCGGGGTGGCTCAGCAGCACCTGTTCGACCTCGAACGACGAAATGTTTTCGCCGCGCCTGCGGATCGCGTCCTTGATGCGGTCGACAAAGCGAAAGGCGCCATCGGCATCGCGCACCACGCGGTCGCCGGTATGGAACCAGAGGTTGCGCCAGGCCTCGACCGTCTTCTCGGGCATGTTGAAGTAGCCGCTCGCAAAGGCATGCGGCTCGTCCGCGCGCAGCAGCAGTTCGCCGGCCTCGCCTGCGGGCAGCTCCACATCGCCTTCATCGGCCACGCGCGCCTGGAAGCCGGGGCGCAGCCAGCCCATGACGCCGCCGCGCGGCGAATCCGGTGCAGTGGCGATCGCGAAGTTGGTCTCGGTCGATCCATAGCCTTCGAGCAGCGCCACGCCGGTGCGCGCCCTGAAGGCCTGCCCGGCCGCCGACGGCACGCCCGGCCCGAGTCCGATGCGCACGCGGTGATCGCGCTCGCCTTCGCCCTCGGGCTGGGCAAGCAGGATGGGCACCATCGCGCCCAGCAGATAGACCACGGTCGCCCCATTGGCGCGCATCGACGGCCAGAAGCCCGAGGCCGAGAAGCGTGATTCGAACACCACCTCGGCCCCGGTCAGCGCGGCCTGCGCGAAGGTGTTGAGCGCATTGATGTGGAACAGCGGCAGCGTGGTGCACAGCACGTCGTCGCAGCCGAGGCCGAGCACCTCGGCGCTGTTCACACCCCACCAAAAGTACTGCGCATGCGGGCAAACCACGCCCTTGGCCGGGCCGGTGGTGCCGGAGGTGTAGAGGATGGCGAGCGGATCGCCGGGCTGCACCGCGGCGGGCACGATGGCCTGCGCGCCTTCCGGGTAGCTGGAGGCGCGAACACCCGCGGGCGGCGTCCATGAAGCAGGCGCTTCGCCGACGATCCAGAGCTCGCGCAGGGAGGTGCGCCCCAGGTCGGCCGCCTCCAGCCGTTCGAGAAAACCCGCCTCGATCACCAGCAGCTTCGCCTCGCTGTTGGCAAGGAAGTATTCGATCTGCGGCCCCATCGACGCGGTGTTGACCGGTACCACCGATGCGCCAAGCCAGCCCGCGCCCAGAAAGATTTCGAGAAACTCGATGCGGTTGCCGCACATCACCGCGATGCGATCGCCGCGCGCCACGCCGGCCTCGGCCAGTGCGCCGGCACGCACTGCAGCCGCCTCGGCCGCGTCGCCATGCGTCCACTGCCGGCCCGCGATACGCAGCAACGGACGAGCGGCGAAGCGTTCCGACTGCCGCTGCAGCATCGCGGGCAGCGTGCGCTGGTGCGGCGGCAGCGCGCGCGCTTCACTCGTCATCGTGCGTGCCTCCGCCGAGGTAGGTGGCCTGCACCCGCGGATCGCTCGCCAGTTCGCCCGATGCGCCCGACAGCGCGATTTCGCCGGTTTCCAGCACGTAGCCATGGTCCGAGGTTTCGAGCGCAGCGCGCGCGTTTTGCTCCACCAGCAGGATCGAGACACCGTCCTCGCGCAGCTTGCGAACGATGGAAAGAATATCGCGCACGATCAGCGGCGCGAGCCCGAGGCTGGGCTCGTCGAGCATCAGCAGGCGTGGCGCGGACATCAGGGCACGGCCCACTGCGAGCATCTGCCGCTCGCCGCCCGAGAGCGTGTCGGCGCGCTGCGAGCGGCGCTCGGCCAGGCGCGGAAAGCGGTCGTACACCGATTGCAGCTGGCGCTTCATCGCATCGCTGCGCAGCCGCTTGGCATAGGCGCCGAGCTGCAGGTTGTCGAGCACGGTGAGCTCGCCGAACAGCTCGCGCTTCTCGGGCACCAGGCACAGGCCGCGCTCCACGCGCGCCTCCACGTCGAGGCCCTGCAGGTCTTCACCCTCGAAGCGCAGCGTGCCCTTGCACGGCAGCAGCCCCATGGCGGCCGCGAGCAGCGTGGTCTTGCCCGCGCCGTTGGGCCCGATCACCGAGATGATCTGGCCCGGCTGCAGGTCGAGCGACACGCCGCGCACTGCCTCGACCTGCCCGTACGAGACATGCAGGTCGCCGATCTCCAGCATTGCGGTCATTTCGTCACCCCCAGGCTTGTCACTTCGTGTACTTCGCGCACCCCCTGAAGGGGGCCCGCGCCTTCGGCCGGCCGTGCGGCGCTCATACAACGCTCCCCAGGTAAGCCGCCTGCACGCGCTCGTCGGCGCGCACCGCCGACGGCACGCCCTCCACGAGCTTGGAGCCGAAGTTCATCACCACCAGCCGGTCCACCAGTTTCATCACGAAGTCCATGTCGTGCTCGACGATGAGGATGGTCACGCCCTCCTCGCGCAGCTTGCGCAGCAGGTCGCCGAGCGCCATCTTTTCCTTGCGGCGCAGGCCCGCCGCGGGCTCGTCGAGCACCAGCAGCACCGGGTCGGCGGCCAGCGCACGTGCGATTTCCAGGATGCGCTGCGTGCCCAGCGGCAGGCTGCCCGCGAGCTCGTGCGCGCGGTCGCCCAGGCCGATGCGGTCGAGCTGGCGCTGCGCTTCCTGCAGGATCTGCCTCTCTTCCCCGCGGTCGAGCCGCAGGCCGGCCTTCAGGATGCCCGAGCGGGTGCGCGAATGCGCGCCCAGCGCCACGTTGTCGAGCAGGCTCATGTGCGGCCTGAGCTTCACGTGCTGGAAGGTGCGCGCCAGGCCCAGCCGCGCCACCTGCCGCTGCGGCATGCCGGCGATGTCGTGGTCGAGGAAGCGCACCTGGCCCGAGGTCATCGGCAGCGTGCAGGTCAGCAGGTTGAACATGGTCGACTTGCCCGCGCCGTTGGGCCCGATCAGGCCGACGATCTCGCCAGCATTCACCTCGAAGCTCACATCGTTGACCGCCACCAGCCCGCCGAAGCGCTTGACCGCCCCCTTCACCGACAGCACCTGCGTGCCGCGCGCGGGCAGCTGGCGGTGCGGCAGCGGATCGACCGCGGGCGCTTCGTGGCGCGACGCAGCGCCCGGTGCGCCGGCGCGGCGGCGCGTCCAGCGCCGCAGCAGGCCCATGAGCCCGCCGCGCGCAAAGTGCAGCAGCAAAATGAAGAGCGTCGCAAAAGCCACGGCCTCCAGCTGGCCTGCGCGCTGCGTGAGGATCGGCAGCACGTCCTGCAGGCCGTTCTTCAGCACCAGCACCAGCGCGGCGCCCACCAGCGCGCCCGCCAGCTGCCCGAGCCCGCCGGCCACCGCCATCAGCAGGTATTCGATGCTCGCGCGCACGTCGAAGGGCGAAGGGCTCACGAACCGGTTCATGTGCGCATAGAGCCAGCCCGCCAGCCCCGCGAAGAGAGCCGCCGTGACAAACAGCGTGAGCCGCACGCGGTAGGCGTCGGCCCCCACGCTCGCGAGCAGCGTGGCACCGCCGCGCAGTCCGCGGATCGCGCGCCCCGGCCGCGACTGCAGCAGGTTGTGGCTGAACAGGCAGGCCAGCCCGACCACCACCCAGATCAGGTAGTACATCGAACGCGGATCGGCCAGCGACCAGCCTGCGATCTGCAGCGCTGGAATGTTCGACAGGCCCGTGTGGCGTCCGAGCGCATCGACGTTGCCGAACAGCATCGCAATCGACAGGCCCCAGGCGATGGTGCTCAGCGGCAGGAAGTGCCCACCCAGCCGCAGCGTCAGCATGCCGATGGCCAGCGCCGACAGGCCCGTGAGCAGCAGCGCGAACAAGAGGCCGATCCACGGCGACAGGCCCTGCGTGGTGGTGAGCCAGGCCGTCGCATAGGCCGCGATGCCGACGAAGGCCGCCTGCCCGAACGAGGTCGCGCCGCCCACGCCGGTGAGCAGCACCAGCCCGAGCGCCACCAGCGCGCCGATGCCGATGTCGTTGAGCAGCGAGACCGTGAAGCTGCCCGCCATCGCCGGCACCAGGGCCAGCACGGCGACCACCGCGGCGATCCACATCATGCGTTTTCGGTTGCCGTTCATTGCTCCACCTCGTCGTCTTCCTCTTCGGAGTGCGCGGCCATGAACGACCGCAGCATGAGCACCGGTATGAGCAGGCTGAACACGATCACGTCCTTCAGCGCTCCGCTCCAGAACGAGGCGAAGCTTTCCACCACGCCGACCGCGAGCGCACCCACGGCCGTCATCGGATAGCTCACGAGCCCGCCGATGATCGCGGCCACGAAGGCCTTCAGGCCGATGATGAAGCCCGAGTCGTAGTACATGGTGGTCACCGGCGCGATCAGCACGCCGATGAGCCCGGCCAGCAGCGAGGCGCAGCCATAGGCCAGCAGCGCCGTGCGCACCGGCCGGATGCCCACCAGCCGCGCGCCCACCCGGTTGACGGCCGTGGCGCGCAGCGCCTTGCCGGCCACCGTGCGCTCGAACACCAGGAAGAAAAGGCCGCTCAGCACGATGGCCGCGCCCACCATCAGCACCACCTGGCCGCTGACCGTGAAGCCGTCGCCCAGCGTGAACACCGCGCTGGTGAGCGGCGTGGTGCGCGAACCCTCGGGTCCGAAGAACAGGAGTCCCAGGCCCGACAGCAGGAAGTGCAGCGCCAGCGACACGATCAACAGCACCAGCACCGAGGCGTCCGCGATTGGCTGGAACACCACCCGCGCGAGCAGCGGCGCAATGGGCACCACCAGCAGCACCGCCACGGCAATGTGCACCGCCACCGGCACGCCGGGCCGTGCCGCCAGCCAGGCCAGCACACACGGAATGGCCGGCAGCACGCCCCACATCAGCACCGCCTTGGGAATGCGCGCGGCCTCGCCGCGCCGCAGCAGGCTGCCGATTTCCGTCGCCAGCGCGAGCGCCGCAAGCACGGCGACCATGCCGATGGTCGGCGGCACGCGGCCGGTCTCGAAGGCCGCGAGCGACAGGGCCGCGAAGGCCGCGATGTCGCCGAACGGCACGAACACCACCCGCGTGACGGAAAAGATCAGCACCAGCCCGAGCCCTGCCAGCAGATAGACGGCACCGTTGGCCAGGCCATCGGTGACGAGAATCAGCGCCACGTCCCATGTCATAGAAAAGCCCTTGGCAATATCGTTGTCGTTGTTGTTGCTTGCATGGGATGGTTCAAGGTGCGAGCTTCCATTGGCCGTTGTCGAGCTTGACGATGACACGCGCGCGTTCGTCCACGCCGTAGAGGCTGCCGGGCTTGAAGCTGTAGACGCCGTGCGTGCCGACCACTTCCCTGGTGCTGAAGATGGCATCGCGCAATGCGACACGGAACTCGGCGGTGCCCGGCTCGGCCTTCTTCATGGCGCGCGATGCAGCATCGGCAAACACCAGCCAGCCATCGAAGGAATAGGCCGAGAAGGCATCGCTGGTGGGCGCGTTGTTGACCTTCTGGAACACGGCGCGGAAATCGGTCGCGATCTTCTTGGTCGGGTGGCTGTCGGGCAGCTGCTCGGCCACGATCACCGGGCCGGTGGGCATCAGCGCGTTCTGCCCCGAGGCACCGACCACGCGCACGAAGTCGGGGTTGATCAGCCCGTGCTGGCCGTACACGCCGCCCTTGTAGCCGCGCTCCTGCAGTGCAAGAAACGGCAGCGCGCCCGGCGTTCCGGCGCCGCCGGTCATCACCGCATCGGGCCGCAGCGCGACGATCTTCAGCACCTGCCCGGTCACCGAGGCGTCGGCGCGCGCATAGCGCTCGTTGCTCACCACCTTGATGCCGGCCTCGGGCGCGGCCTTCATCAGCGCGTTGTAGACCAGGTCGCCCCAGGCATCGGTGAAGCCGATGTAGCCCACGGTCTTGACGTTGTTGCGCTTCATGCGCTCGACCACCGCATCGATCATCAGCTGCGTGGGCTGCGCCACCGTCATGACCCACGGGTTCTCGTTCGCGTCGAGCAGGATGGGCGTGAGGCCGATCATCGGCACCTTGGCTTCCTTGCCGACCTGCGCCATGGCAATGGCGGCCGGCACGCCCGAGGTACCCATCAGCACATCGACCTTGTCCTCCTCGATCAGCTTGCGCGCATTGCGCCCGGCAGTGGTCGGGTCGGAGCCGTCGTCCAGCACGATGAGCTGCACCTTGCGGCCATTGATCTCGGGCTTGTAGGCCAGCGCGGCCTGCATGCCCTTGGCATAGGGCACGCCGAGCGAGGAGTTGGGCCCCGACAGCGACACGCTCAGGCCGACCTTGAGGTCGGCCGCCAGCACGCTCGCAACACCACAGGCGGTCAGCGCCGCGGCGAGGGCACCGCGCGTCAAGGTCAACATCAGGCTCTTCATGTCGTAGCTCCGGTGAGGATGGATGGATGGATGGAAAATGGACGGGGAAACTCAGATGAACAACTGGATCGCCGGCAATGGGCGCGCGGCGTTGAGCAGGTCGATTCGCTTTTCTCGGACGGCCCATCCCGTGGACGTGCGCACGAGGTGGTGGCGGGCGGTGCCGGTCAAAAGGATCTGCGATTCGCCGCGCGCTTCGACGTAGAGAAAAGGCGTGCGCAGGCGGGCCGCATCGTTCGTCTCTACCTCGATGCGCGAAGGCTGCAACACATGCTGGCAATGGCTCGCCGGATGCTGCGAATGGGCGCGCGGGTTCTTCAAGCGATCGACACGCAGTTGCAGCAGCAGCCGGTCTTCGTAGGCGAGGGAGTTGTGCGAGAACGGGTCGGCCTGCGCGGCGCCCAGCAGCGGTATCCAGTAATGGCCGTCGTCCGCAAAGAGCGCCAGCCAGTCGTCGAAGCGCCGCTCGTCGAGCAGTGTGGCCTCATGGGCGACGAAATCGCGCGGATCGCGGTTCATGACGAGGCCTCCATGCCCGCCGCCATCGACTTCGCCCAGGCGCGGAACTGGTTGCGCATGAGCAATTCGTCGGTGCCGTTGGTGGTGAGGGTCGATTGCGCGAGTTCAGCCGCATCGAAATTGCGGTGCAGGCTCACCCATTCGTTGCCGCCCGCGCGCAGGCCCTGCTGGATGCTCTCGAACAGGTGCACGTCGTCATGCGCGACCACCGACATCGGCGAGAACACGAGCCGGTTGTAGCTCATCGCACGTTCGAACAGCAGTTCGGGCGCACCCGCTGCGCGGAAGCTCCAGGCTTCGATGAGCGTGCGGTCCGCGGCCAGCGGGCGGATCACGCGGATGGCCTGCGGCGAGCCCTTGACCGACAGGCTCGGGTAGAAGACCGAGTTCTGCGGCGAGCGCTGCAGGATCTCGGCCGCACGCGCCTCACCGTGCGCAGCGTGCATCGCCGCCTCGTACTCGGGCAACTGCGCATAGTTGGAGTGGATGCTGAAGTTCACGCCCAGCACGCTGTGGCCGTTGGCGAACACGCGCCCGCCCATCTTGTCGAAGAATTCGTAGCCCGAGCCGAAGGGCAGGATCTGCTCCATCGCCATCGGCTTGGGATCGGTGGGCGCATGGCCCTCCCACAGCGCCTCGGCCGCCTTGGTGGCCGACTCGTGCGTCGACATCGGATGCACCGTGTCGTTGATGTTCTCGAGGTACATCTTCCAGTTGCAGTGCACGATGTTGCGCAGCACGCCACCGCCAACCGTGAGCCTGCCCTCGGGCGAGCGGTCGACCATGTTGTCGATGGCGCCGAGCACCTCGCCGAAGTAGTCCTCGAACGAGAGGCCGCTGTCCGCGAGCCGCACGAAGACGAAGTCGCGGTAGACCTTCACGTGCTTCACCACAGAGAGCCCCCGGCCCGACTCGCAGGCCTTGAGCTGCGTGCCGTCGTAGCCGTTCTTCAGCGGCAGGCCGAGCGGTGCACCATCGAGCTTGTAGGTCCAGGCGTGGTAGGGGCAGCGAAAGAAGCGGCCGGTGTTGCCGCATTCGTCGGTCACGAGTTGCGTGCCCTTGTGGGCGCAGCGGTTGTACATGACGTGCACCGCGCCGTCGGGCTGGCGCACCATGAGCAGCGGCCGGCCCGCAACGTCCTGCGCCACGAAGTCGCCCGGCTCCGGCACCTGGCTCGCGTGGCCCAGATAGACCCAGGTGTTCGCGAAAAGGTGCTCCTGTTCGAGCGCGAAGATCTCCTCGCTCAGGTACAGGTCGCGGTGCACGCGGTCGTCCTGCACAAGCGCGGCGATGCGGTCGGGATGATGGCCGTAGCTGGTCATCGGCGAGGGCTCGGTCGACGTTCGTTCAGCACGTGCTCAGGGCACGAGCTTCCATTGGCCCTTGTTCATCTGCACGATCACCACGCCGCGCTGGTCGGAGCCATAGCGGTCGTCAGGCTTGAAGGTGTAGATGCCGTGCGTGCCCACCAATTCCTTGGTGCCGGCGATGGCATCGCGCAGCGCGCTGCGGTACTGCGGCGTGCCCGGCTCGCCCTTGGTGCGCGAGGCGGCATCGGCCAGCAGCAGGTAGGCGTCGTAGGTGTACGACGAGAAGGCATCCGTCGGCACCGCGCCGTTGACCTTCTGGTAGGCGCTGCGAAAGCCCATCGACACCTTCTTGATCGGGTTGCTGTCGGGCAGCTGGTCGGCCACCAGCACGGGGCCGCTGGGCACCTGCAGGCCTTCGATGGAAGCGCCGCCCACGCGCACGAAGTCGGCGTTGATGAGGCCGTGCGTGCCGTAGATCTTTCCCTTGTAGCCGCGCTCGGCGAGCGCGAGGTAGGGCAGTGCGCCGGGCGTGCCCGAGTTGCCGGCAAACACCGCATCGGGCCGCTGCGCGACGATCTTGAGCACCTGCCCCGCCACCGACGAGTCGCTGCGCGCATAGCGCTCGTTCGCCACCACCTTGATGCCGGCCTTGTCGGCGCTCTTCACGAGCGAGTCGTAAGCCAGGTCGCCCAGCGCATCGGAAAAGCCGATGAAGGCCACGGTCTTCACGCCGGACTTCTGCATGCGCTCGACCACGGCCGCGACCATGAGCTGGAATGGCTGCGACACCGTGACGGTCCACGCGCCTTCGGGGCCGGGGATGGTGACGGGCGTGGGCGAGATCAGCGGCGTGTTGAGTTCCCGCGCCACGGAGGCAATGGCCATCGCGCCCGGCACGCCCGAGGTGCCGATCAGCACGTCGACCTTGTCTTCCACCACGAGCTTGCGCGCATTGCGGCCGGCGGTGGTGGGGTCGGAGGCATCGTCGAGCACGATCAGCTGGACCTTGCGGCCGCCGATTTCCGGATGCTCGGCAATGGCGGCGCGAATGCCCTTCTCGTACGGCACGCCCAAAGCCGCGACCGGGCCGGAGAGCGAGCTGATGAAGCCGATCTTGAGGTCGGCCGCCATGGCTTGTGCGGCCGCGAATGCTGCTGCAGTGAGTGCCAGGATTCGGGTCAGGTTCTGTTTCATTGTTGGTGCTCCAGCTTGTGGTGTCTTTTTGGGTTGTCTTGCGCTACTGTTCGGGGCGCTGTTGTTCAGGGCGTGTGCACAGGCCACCGGGTACTCCCCTCCGCGAATGTCCCCCGCCCTTCGGGCTCCTCCTTGATTTCGCTGCGGGGAGCACCCGATGCCCTGTGCACGAGGGCACGCTCGTTGCGCATCTCTGATCAACGACCGCTCTGAACAACGCTCCCGTCGATGGGGTGCCTTGCGCAGCGAAATCAAGGGGGAGGCCACAGGCCGGAGGACATTCGCGGAGCAAGGTACCCCGTCGGCGGGAGCGCGCCCTGAATGACCCACAGCAGGACGCAAAGGAAAGCAAGCAGTCATTTCAGGGAACCAGCTTCCACTGCCCCTTCTCGAGCTTCACGACAACGCGCGAACGTTCATCCGAGCCATAGCGGTCCGTCGGCTTGAAGTTGTAGACCGAGTGCGTGCCCACCAGCTCCTTGGTACTCACGATGGCGTCGCGCAGCGCGAGCCGGAACTGCGGCGTGCCGGGTTCGGCCTTGGTGGCGAGCGCGCGCTGGGCCGCGTCGAGGTACAGCAGCCAGGCATCGAAGGTGTAGGCCGAGAAGGCATCGGTCGGCGGTGCGCCGTTGGCCTTCTGGTAGGCCGCGCGGAAATCCATCGACACCTTGCGGATCGGGTTTTCGCTCGGCAGTTGCTCGGCCACGATCACCGGGCCGGTAGGTGCCAGCAGGCCTTCGACCGAGGCACCGCCCACGCGCACGAAGTCCGGGTTGATCAGCGCGTGCATGCCGTAGATCTGGCCCTTGTAGCCGCGCTCCGCGAGCGCCAGGTAGGGCAGCGCGCCAGGCGTGCCCGAGGTGCCGGTGATCACCGCGTCAGGCCGCAGTGCCACGATCTTGAGCACCTGGCCGGTCACCGACGAATCGGCGCGCGCATAGCGCTCGTTCGAGACGATCTTGATGCCCGCCGGCTCCGCGCTCTTTTGCAGCGCGCCGTACACCAGGTCGCCCCAGGCGTCGGAAAAGCCGATGTAGCCGACCGTCTTCACGCCCGACTTCTTCATGCGCTCGACCACCGCGCTCACCATCAGCGGCGCAGGCTGCGGCAGCGTGACCATCCATGCACCTTCCTCGCCCGGCAGGTTGGCGTTGGCGATCGAGATCAGCGGCGTCTTCGTTTCGCGTGCCACGCCGGCAATGGCCAGCGCGCCGGGCGAACCGGCCGTGCCGATGATCACGTCGACCTTGTCCTCGTCGATCATCTTGCGCGCGTTGCGCGCGGCTGTGGACGGGTCGGACGCATCGTCGAGCTGCACCAGCTGGATCTTGCGGCCGCCGATGTCCGCCTGGTAGGCGATGGCGGCCTTCATGCCCTTCTCGTAGGGAATGCCGAGCGACGACACCGGACCCGACAGCGACGTGATGAAGCCGACCTTGAGATCGGCCGCCCACGCGCCCGCTGCGCTCAGCGCGCCGAAGGCCGCAGCAATACCCGCAATGGCACGGAATCGGTTCAGGACTTTCATGGCGATGCTCCAGAGGTGATGTTTTTGAACGGAACGAATGAACGCGGAGAAAAACTAGAGGGCGAGGCTGCCGACGCTGGTGCCGCCGCAGACGTAGAGCACCTGCCCGGTAATGAAGCTGCTGTCCGGGTCGGCGAAGAAACGCACGGCGCGCGCCACGTCGGCCGATTCGCCAAGGCGCTTGACCGGCACGGAGGCGGCGAGCGCACGTTCCTTCTCGCTGCCGGCCTCGACCACGTCGTAGAACATGTCGGTTCGGATCGGGCCCGGCGCCACCACGTTCACGGTGATGCCGTCCGCGGCAAGTTCGAGCGCCCAGGTGCGCGCCATGCCCAGCATGCCGGCCTTGGTGGCCGAATAGCTTGTGCGTGTGGCCAGGCCCAGCGCGGCGCGCGACGACAGCAGCACCACGCGGCCGAAGCGCTGCGCGCGCATCGCAGGCAATGCGCCCTGCACCAGCTGGATCGCAGAGGCCAGGTGCAGGTCGACCAGCGCATCGAGGTCCTCGAGCTTCACTTCGGGCAGCAAGGCCGCGCGGATGACCCCGGCGTTGTGGACGATGGTGGTCGGCGCAAAGCGATCGACCAGTTCGCGCACCGCCTCGCCGGTGGCGGCGCGGTCGCTCAGGTCGACCTCGATGCTGTGCAGCTTCGGATGGTCGATGCCGGCCTTGCGGCGCGCGAGCGAGACCACCTCGTAGCCCTGCGCGAGCAGGTCATCGCAGATCGCCTTGCCGATGCCGGCGCTGCCGCCGGTGACTGCAGCTACCTTGTTCATGCGCGCTCTCCCCGACTTGCTCCCTCTCCCGCTTGCGGGAGAGGGTTGGGGTGAGGGTGTCCCCTGCCACCTTCGCAAGCCCCCTCATCCCCCGCCTTCTCCCGCAAGCGGGAGAAGGAGCCAAAGTCGGCACCGCGGATCATGATGGCGCTCCCACCAGCGCCAGCACCCGCAGCGGGCTGCCGCTGCCCCTCTCGATCTTGAGCGGCGGACAGATCAGCACCGCGCCCGAGGGCGGCAGCAGGTCGAGGTTGCTCAGGCACTGCAGCCCATAGCGCCCCGCGCCGTGCATGTAGTAGTGGCACGGGTACGGCGGCCGCAGGTGGTAGCCCTGCCCTGCATCGGTGCCGATGGCCTCCGATCCGAAGCCCAGCACGTTGCGCTGCTCGACCAGGAAACGCACGGCCTCGGTGCTCGGGCCGGGCGTGTGCTGGCCGGTCTCGTCGAAGTTCTGGTACGCCTCGGGGTCGCTGCGCTTGGACCAGTCGGTGCGCATCAGCACCCACGCGCCCTTCGGAATGCGGCCGTGCGCCGCTTCGTAGCGCTCGATGTCGGCCACGCTCAGCAGGTAGTCGTCGTTGGCCTGCACGTCGGCCGAGCAGTCGATCACGCAGGCCGGCGCCACGAAGTGCTGCACGGGAATGGTATCGACCGAGTTGTTCGGCAGGTCGCGGCCCGAGATCCAATGGATCGGCGCGTCGAAGTGCGTGCCCGTGTGCTCGCCGCAGGAAAAATTGTTCCAGTACCAGCCCGGCCCGCGCTCGTCGTACTTCGACACTTCCTCGATGCGGAAGGGCCAGCACTGGCCCATCTCGGGCGGCAAGGCGATCTGCGGGAACTCGGGCGTGAGCGTCTGCGTGAGGTCGATCACGCGGATGCGGCCGCTGGCCATCGCGGTCACGAGGCCGCCGAGGATTTCGGTGGCGGACATCAGTTCAGTGGTGGTTGTCGTCATCGTGTGGCTCCTGTTCTCAGCCGCCTGCGGCCAGTTCGCGTTCGAGCACCTTCGGGTTGTCGCGCCAGCGTTCCAGCCACTCCTGGGCGACGTCGCCGGGATACACGTCCTCGACGCCGTCGCGCAGCGCCTTGACGATGGCGTTGGCCAGCGCAGATGGAGCCAGCTTGGGCGGCGGTGTGTGCTGGTTCCATTCGTCATCGATGGGGCCGGGAAACACGTTGATCACGCGGATGCCGGCCGGCCGCATCTCGGCGCGCAGGCACTGCGCGAGCGAGTGCGCCGCGGCCTTCGAGGCACTGAAGGTGCCGTGCGGCGGGAAGTTGCTGAGCGCGTAGATCGACAGCAGGTTGACCCAGGCCGTGGCACCCGTCGCGCCGTCGGCCGAGCGGCCCTTGAGCGCGGGGCCGAACTCCTGCGCGAGGCGCAGCAGGCCGAAGTAGTTGATGTCCATCTCGGCCTTGGCCACGTCGGTGCCGCGGCGCGCGCCGATGCCGAAAGTGCGGTGCACCTCCGCGTTGTTGATCACGATGTCGACCTTGCCGCCGATGGAGCCCGCGAGCTCGGTCACCTGCCGGCCGTTGGTCAGGTCCAGCGGCACCAGCGTGACTTGCGGCAGCGCCGAGATGTCGTCCAGGCCCTCGCCCATCTTCTTCCACGGCTCGGCATGGCCGACCCAGACGATGTCGGCGCCGGCCTTCACCAGCGCGCGCACGATGGCCTGGCCCACCTCGGTCTTGCCGTCGGTCACCAGCACCTTGCGGAACTTCGGATCGCTGGTCATTTCACGCAGCATCTTGTCGTCGGCCATGTGGGGACTCCCTTCAAACGGAAAACCAATGAGAACGGCCTGGCCCGCGCGGTCGAGACGGGCTCCCACGCGCACTCGTTGCGGCGCATCGCCGACCTCGCCATGCAGATGGACCATGAGCGTCGGGCCGGCATCCAGTTGCACCAGGCCCAGCCGCCAGGGCAGCCGCTCGCGGAAGAACAGGTCGTTGCTGTGGTGCAGCGTGGTGCTGCCGAGCAGCTCGCCCTCGCCGCTCTGTGCGCGCCAGCGCAAGGAGGCCGAGAGGCACTTGTGGCAGACCTCGCGCGGCGGGTACTGCACCGTGCCGCATTGCTCGCAGGTCTGCAGTTCGAAGCGGCCTTCGGCAGCGGCCGCTGTGAGGCCGAGCGCCACGCGGCCGCGCGCGCCAGGCGGCAGGTTCATCTGCCGGGTGCGCAGCACCGGGTTCTTGCGCGGGGGGCGCATCAAGGGCATCGTCATGCGGGTCTTCCGAGAATGACGGCGCCTGTGCACAGGCAGCGGTCGTAAGTCACCATGCCGAAGCCGGCGACGAGGCCCAGTTGCGCATTCGGCACTGCGCGCTTGCCGGCTTGATCCGTCAACTGGCGGATCGCCTCGACCATGCCGAGGAAGCCGCCCGCCGCACCGGCCTGCCCGGCCGAGAGCTGCCCGCCGCTCGTGTTGTTCGGAAAGCTGCCGTCGAAAGTCATCGTGTTGGCCTGCACGAAAGCCGCGCCCTCGCCCTTCTCGCAAAAGCCCAGGTCCTCGAACTGCATCATCACGATGACCGGGTAGTCGTCATAGGTCTGCACGAAGTCGAGCGCGGCGGGCTGCACGCCAGCCTGGGCGTAGAGATCGTCGCGGTCCATGCGCCAGCCGCCCTGCACCATCACCGGATCGTCGGCATAGGCGTTGTGGCGCTCGATGGCGCCGCGGATCACCACGTGCGCAAGACCGAGGTCGCGCGCACGCTCCTCGCTCATCACGAGGAAGGCGTCGGCACCCGCGCAGGGCATCACGCAGTCGAACAGGTGGATCGGGTCCGAGATGGGCCGCGCGGCCATGTACTCGTCGAGCGTGAGCGGCTTCTTGAACATCGCGTTCGGATTGCCGAGCGCATTGGTGCGCTGGTCCACGCAGATGCGGCCGAAGTCCTCGCGCCTTGCGCCGTAGGTGCGCATGTAGTTGGCCGTGATGAACGCGAAGATCGAGTTGGGCCCGCCGGAACCGTAGGGATAGCTCGCATCGCGTGCGAAGTTGCTGAAGCTGCCGAGCGTCTGGCGGAAGGAGTCGACGTGGTTGGTGTCCGCGCCCACGCAGGCCACGATGTCGGCATCACCCGCCTGCACGGCGCGCGCCGCACGGCGCAGGCACATCACGCCCGAGGCACCGCCCGTGGGCACATGGTCGAGCCAGCGCGGCGACAGGCCCAGGTGCTGCGTGACGCCCACGGCCGTGTCGGGCGCGAGCGAGAAGCTGCTGAGGCACAGGCCGTCGATCTGTTCCTTGGCCACGCCGCTGGCTTCGACCAGCGCCTCGATGGCCTGCCCGATGAACCAGTGCGCGGTGCGCGTGGAGTAGCGCACATAGGGCACGGTGATGGGCACCGCGACGGCGACGCCTTCGTAGGAGAGCCGTCGCTTCGTCATGCCTGCCTCTTTTTCATGGAGCGCGTGTCGATGCAATGGCCCTGGCCCGGCAGCGACTGCGCCATCTCGCGCAGCTGGCCGCGCTGGATCTTCTGCGACGGCGTGAGCGGCAGCGCATCGACGAAGGCCACGTAGCCCGGCGCCTTGTAGTAGGCCAGCTGCGCGAGCGCATGCTCGACGATGCTGGCGGCGAGCTGCCCGCGCTGCGATGCATCGGCGCCTTCGCGCACCACGATGCAGGCCAGCACCTCGTCGCCGCGCACCGCGTCGGGCGTGGCGGCCACGGCCGAAGCCTTCACTGCCGGGTGCTGGTTGAGCACGCTTTCCACTTCGACGGCCGAGATGTTCTCGCCGCTGCGGCGGATCACGTTCTTCTTGCGGTCGACGAAGAAGAAGTTGCCTTCGGCATCGCGGCGCACGAGGTCGCCGGTGTGGAACCAGCCGCCGGCCCATGCCTCGCGCGTGGCTTCCTCGTCCTTCAGGTAGCCGGAGAAGAAGTAGCGCTTCGGGTCGCCGCCGGCCGAGCGCACCAGCAACTCGCCCGGCGCATCGGTACCGACGTCGCTGCCGTCTTCGCCCACGAGGCGGATCTGAACGAAGTCCTCCTGCCGGCCGAAGCAACTCGTGCCCACCAAGCGCGGCTCGCGGTTGGCCATGATGCAGGCGGCCGCGCCGGTCTCGGTCATGGCCCAGGCCTCGACCAATGGGAAGCCGAAGCGCTCTTCGAAGGGCGCGTGGTTCTTGCGGTCGACGCCGGCACCGAAGCCCCAGCGGATGGCGTGGTCGCGGTCGGCCGCCGATGCGGGTGCGGACAGCAGCATGGCCGGCATCACGCCCAGGTAGTGCACGATGGTCGCGCCGCTTTCGCGTGCGCTGGCGAGCCAGGTCTTCGGGTGGAAGCGGTCGAGCTGCACCAGGCAGCCACCCGCAACCAGCACCACCATGGTGGAGAAGGCCATCGCATTCATGTGGTTGAGCGGCAGCGGCGTGATGACGCGCTCGGCATCGCGCTGGATGCTGCAGACGCCGTCGAGCGCCGCATACCATTCGCCCGCGCGCAGGAAGTAGGCGTTGCTCAGGATGCAGCCCTTGGGGCGGCCGGTGGTGCCGGAGGTGTAGAGCAGGCCGCATTCGGTGTCGACACCGATGGGCTCGTGGGCGCGCGGTGCGGGAGTCTTCGCGCGGGGCACGGCATCGTCCGGACCCATGGTCTCGAAGGACACGCCGGCTTGAGCCGCTGCTGCCCGCAGGTCGGCGGCACGCTCGGGAAGCGTGACGGCAAGGCCGATTTCGCTGTGGCCGATCAGGTAGACCAGCTCGGCCGAGCGCATCTCGGCGTTGATTGGCACCACGCTCGCGCCCAGCGCATTGAGCGCGAACCAGTGGAACAGGAATGCGGGCCGGTTCTCCAGCAACAGGCCGACGCGGTGGCCGTGCCCATAACCGGCTTGCGCATAGGCCGTGCGAAGGCGTTCGACCTCGGCGGCAGCCTCGCCCCAGCGAATGGCACCCGCCGGGATGCCGTAGGCAGCCGCGGTCACCGATTCGGTGAACAGGAATTCGGCCTGCGGCGTGCGGGCCGCGGTGGCTGCAAAGACGTCGTGGACGGTGGCGTGTGGCATCGCGTCCCTGCTAGATGAAGAGCTGCACGGCCGGCAGGGCCGCGTCGCAGTTGAGCAGGTTCACGCGCTTGAGCGTCATGCGCAGCGCGCCGTCCTGCACCGCGAGGTGATGGAAGAAGGTGCCGACATAGAACTGCAGCTCGTCGCCCTGCGATTCGGTGTAGTGGAATTCGGTGCGCACCACGAAGCGGTTGCCCTCGGCGTCGAACTGCTCGACCACGGGCACCTGCAGCAGGTGGTGGCAGCGGCTCGGCGGCTGCTGCGAAAACGCGCGCGGGCTCTTGAGGCGCTCGATGCGCAGTTCGCGCAGCAGCTTGTCCTCGTAGAGATGCGAGGTGTGGTTGAGGCCGTCTTCCTGGTCGGGCACCAGCGGCACCCAGTAGAAGGCATCGTCGGTGAAGAGCGCATTCCACTCCTCGTAGCGGCGCGTGTCGAGCAGGTGCGCTTCGTTCACGACGAAGTCGATCAGGTCCTGCCGGGTGATTTCGATGCCGGCCATCACATGGTCTCCGTCATGCGCTGGACCCACGCGCGGTACTGGTTGCGCATCGGCAGCTCGTTGGTGCCGCCGGTGGTGATCTCTCCGCCCTCGAGCTCCGACGGGTCGTAGTTGCGATGCAGGCTCACCCACTCGTTGCCGCTTGCATGCAGGCCGGCCTGCATGCCGCGGTAGGCCTGCAGGTCGTCGTGCCCCACTACCGAGAACGGCGAGTTGATGAGCCGGTTGTACATGGTGGTGCGCTGCAGCAGTTCGGGCGGCGCGCCCTTCAGGCGGAAGGTCCAGCTCTCGATCAGCGTCCTGTCGGCCGAGATCGGCTTGACCACGCGGATCGCCTGGATCGCGCCCTTGATCGTGAGGTTCGGGTAGTACACCGTGTTGTGCCGCGCCATGCCAAGGATCTGCGCGGTCTTCTCCTCGCCGTAGCGCGCCTTCATGGCGTCGTCATAGGCCGGGATCGCCTTGTACTTGCTGTGGATGCTGAAGTGCACGCCCGTGAAGCTGTGGCCGTTATCGTAGGTGCGGATGCCCATGTCCTCGAAGAACTTGTAGTCGGACATGAAGGGCGCGAACTGCTCCACCGCCATGGGCTTGGGCTCGTCCTCGGGCTTGTCGGCCCACATGCGCTTGGCGGTGCCGGCCGACGACTCATGCGCCACCATGGGGTGCATGGTGTCGTTGAGGTTCTCGACGAACATCTTCCAGTTGCACTGGTGCATGAAGCGCAGGCATCCGCCCGCGATTTCCAGTTCGCCCTCGGGCGAGCGGTCGGCCATGTTGTCGATGGAGCTCAGCGAATCGCCGAAGTATTCGTCGAAGTCCGGCCCCGCATCGCTGATCTTCACGAAGATGAAGCCGCGGTGGCTGCGCACATGCGCGAGCGTGGTCAGTCCCTTGGCCGATTCGCACGCGTGCAGCGCGGTGTTCTCGTAGCCGGACTTGAGCGGAATGGCCAGCAGCGAGCCGTCGGTCTTGAAGGTCCACGCGTGGTACGGGCAGCGGAAGAACTTGCCGGTGTTGCCGCAAGGCCCGTTCACCAGCCGCGAGCCCTTGTGGGCGCAGCGGTTCATCATCGCGCGCACGCTGCCGTCGGCGTGGCGCACCACGATCAGCGGGCGGCCGGCGATCTCGTTGCTGATCCAGTCGCCGGGCTTGGCCAGCTGGCTCTCGTGGCCGACGTAGTTCCAGGTGTTGGCAAAGAAATGCTCCTGCTCCAGCTCGAACAGCTCCTGGCTGGTGTACAGGTCGCGGTGCACGCGGTCGTTCTGCACCAGCGCGCGGATGGCATCGGGGTTGTCTCGGTACGAGGTCATGGTTCTCGTGGCTCCTGCTTCAGATATCGAGCACCAGGCGCGCACCCTTGGCACGCGAGATGCAGATCTGCATGACATTGCCTTCCGCCTTCTCGCGGGCGGTCAGCACGTAGTCGCGGTGATCGATCTCGCCTTCGAGCACGGGCGTGGCGCACACGCCGCATTCGCCGCGCTTGCAGTCGAACATCGGGTCGCAGCCGTGCTCGATCAGGCAGTCGAGGATGCTCTGGCCGGCCGGCACGGTGAAGCGCTGGCCCGTCTGGGCAAGCTCCACCTCGAAGGGCTGGTCGCCTTCTTCCGCGACCGGTTCGGTGAAGAGTTCGAAGTGCACGCGGTCGTGTTCCCAGCCGCGCGCCTGGGTGCGGGCGAGCACGGCGTCGAGCATGACCTTGGGGCCGCAGACGTAGAGGCGGTCGCCGGCGGGCACGCCGTCGAGCAGCGCGTCGATGTCGAGCGGCGCGCCGGCTTCGGCGTCGGCATGCACGCGCAGGTCGTCGCCGAGCAGCGCCTCCAGCTCGGGCAGGAAGGCCATCAGATCGCGGCTGCGGCCGGCATAGTGCATGCGCACCGGGGCACCCTCGGCGCGGCGGCGTGCGGCCATGGCGGCGAGCGGCGTGACGCCGATGCCACCCGCCACCAGCACTGAGCCGCCAGGGCCGGTGTGCAGCGGAAAGTCGTTCTTCGGTGCCTCGATGGCGAGCGTGTCGCCCTCGTTCAGCCCTTCGTGCATGAAGCGCGAGCCGCCGCGGCCCTCGGCTTCCTTGCGCACGGCAATCACGTATTCCGTCGGCGCGTTGGTGGCATTGCGCTCGGTCGCAAAGTTGATCAGCGAATAGTGGCGCCAGTCAGTTTTGCCGTCCGGCAGCGAGACCTGCACGCGGATGTGGGCGCCGGCCGCAAAGCCGGGCAGCGCGCGGCCATCTTCCGCGCGCAATCGCAGCATGCGGATCAGCGGATTGAGCTGGCGCGCTTCGGCAATGCGAAGCCGGAGCGTGGCGGTGGGAGCGGTCATCGTGCGTCCGTCTTGTCTCTTCAGGCCAATGCGTGCTGCGCCAGCGCAGCCTGCAGCTTGTGGCCGTGTTCGTCGGCAAGCGCCGCATCGCGCAGCTCGCGCAGCGTGGCCGGGGCCAGCCCCGCACCGGCGCGCTCGACCGCGCGCATCACGGTGTCGTAGTTGCGAATGCCGCGCTCGTGCGTGTCGCTGTAGCCCTTGACCAGTCGCTGGCACTGCGCGAGTTCGACGGCCAGGTCGGGGTTGCGCTGGGCGGTGGCGGCGATGCGCTGCAGCCATTCCTCGATGCGGCGGTTTTCCTCCGCATAGCGCATCGTCGAGCGGCGCCAGCGCTTCATGGCGGCCACCGTGCGCAGCATCAGGTAGCCGTGCAGCGAGCTGGTCTGGATCACGCGGCCGTGCTGCGTGAAGCGCTCGACGATCCTCTTCGGCAGCGTGGAGTTCATGAGCCAGCGGCCAATGCCGCCCGGCAGCGTCTCGCAGATTTCCTGCAGGCGCGGATGCATGTATTCGTTGATGGCAAGCACCTGGCCCGGCTGCACGCGGGCCTCGCCGCGCACGCGCTCGAAGCGGGTGGCGCGGGTCTTGAGCGCGGCGACGCGGGCCGTGTCTTCGTACGACATCCAGAGCGCAAGATGGCGCGCGGTTTCGCGCAGCAGCCGCTGGTCGCCATGGTCCGGCAGCGCTGCGACGGCGGCCATGCGATCGAGATACAGGCTGGCGTAGGCCGTGTCCTGGTAGTCGATCAGGCGGCGCACGCCTTCGAGCAGCAGGTCGTGGGATGCGGCGGGAAATTCGCGCTGCACACGCTCGACCAATGCACGCACGGCCGGATGGCGCGGCCGCGGCGCTGGCATGGCAGCCGCCGCTTCGGGCAGCGCCTCGCCGTCGTCGCCACCCTGCGCACGCGCAAACGCCGCACCAAAGGCCTTGAGGCTGGGCTTCACGCCCACGCCGCCGCGCTCGATGGTGGCCTCGAACTGCGCGCGGCTGAACGGCAGCACGCCCGAGCCGGCCAGCGCGCCGAACAGCACGGCGCTGATCACGCTGCCCGAAGCTTCGGCCGCCTGCGCCATGTCGAAGCGGATGAAGCGCTTGGCGGCCCGCCCGGTGTGCGCGAGCAGCTGCGCGCTGTCGACGCGGCCGTCGCCGAGCGCGCTCTTCTCGGCAATGGAGAACACGCGGTGCGTCGACGCGATCAGCGTGGTGCGGTCGCCGGTGACGAGCCCGCGCTGCACTGCGCGCCCCGCCTCCATGAGTTCCGAGGCCAGCACCACGTCGACATCGCCCGGCAACGGCATCAGCGCGAGCACGGGCCGGCCGCCGTCCGCCTCGGCCTGCGCATTGGGATACAGCTCGACGTAATAGATGGTGGCGCCGGTGCGCTGCGCCACGCCGGGCACCGAGGTGGTCTGCGCGACGTAGCCGTTGGCCTCGCCCATGTCGACGATCCAGTCGGCCAGCACGCCGCCGCCCTCCCCGCCCATGGCAAGGATCGCGATCTTGATCGGTTGCACCTTGTTCGTCATCGCTTCAGAAGGCATAGGTTTCGCGGCGGCGCGCTTCGCCGCGCTGCAGCCAGCCGATGATGGCGGCGCGCACGCGCTCGCGCAGCAGGTCCCAGCGGCTCGGGTTGCTCACGATCTGCGCCTTGTAGAACGAAGGGCACAGCACCGCCGCATGCGAAACCTCGCCGCACACGCCGCAGCCCACACAGCTGTCGAGCACCGTGGCCACTGGATCGCTGCGCAACGGATCGGGATTGGGCTTGATCGAGAGCGAAGGACAGCCCGACAGGCGGATGCACGAGTGGTCGCCGGTGCAGGTGTCGGAATCGACGCCGAACTTCTCGCGCACCATGCGCTTGCCGTCCGCAATGGCCTTGCGCACCAGCGGCTTCTCGCGGCGCTGCTTGTTGAGCATGCACTCCGACTGTGCGATCAGGACCTTGGGGCCCTTCTTCGACGTGGTGAGCGCTTCTTTCAGTGCGTCGCGCATGCCGGCAACATCGTAGGTGCGGCGCAGTGTCTTGACCCATTCCACGCCCACGCCGCGCACCGCACGTTCGATCTCGTGGCCGGTGCTGCGCGTCTTGTTGACGGCATTCGACGAGAGGATGTCCTGCCCACCCGTGGCCGAGGTGTAGTTGTTGTCGACGACGATGGTGAGGTTGTCACTCTTGTTGAACACCGCGTTGGCCACGCCGCTGGTCAGGCCGTTGTGCCAGAAGCCGCCGTCGCCCATCATCGAGATCGCGCGCTTGCCTGCCGGTGCATTGAGCGCCGCCGCGCCGGCACCGCCCAGGCCGTAGCCCATGGTGGTGTTGCCGATGTTGAAGGGCGGCAGGATCGAGAACAGGTGGCAGCCGATGTCGGCGCTCACGTGATGCGGACCCAGCTCGCGCTCGACCAGCTTCATCGCGCTGAAGATCGGCCGCTCGGGGCAGCCGGTGCAAAAGCCCGGCGGGCGCGCATGCACGACCTCGGCGAGCGAGGTGGACGGCTGCGCCGGCTCTGGTGCGGCATCGACGCCGATGGCTGCCACTTCCTTGAGCGGAATCACCTTGCGCACCGGCGGAGTCACCGGCAGCGGCGCGAGGCATTCATAGCGCTCGCAGAAGCTGCGCGCACCCTTCAGCAGTTCGGATGCGGTGTACTCGCCGGCCACGGGCAGCATGTCCTTGCCATGCAGCGCGGTGGTTGAACCCGCCTGCCGCAGGATGGTCGCGAGGTTCTGCTCTACGAAGTTGGGCTGGCCCTCTTCCACGATCAGCACCGCGCGCTTGCCTTCGCAGAAGCGGATGACCTCGCTCTCGATCACCGGATAGGCCACGTTCATCACGTAGAGCGGCACCTGCGTGTTGCCGTACACGTCGGCCAGGCCGAGCCGCTCCAGCGCGCGCAGCAGCGTGTTGTAGCTGCCGCCCTGCACGATGATGCCGATGTCGTCGGCGTCTTCCGAGAAGAACTCGTTGAGCTTGCGCTCCTCGATGAAGCGCACGGCCGCGGGCCAGCGTTCCCGCACCTTCTCCTGCTCGTGCACGAAGCTCGCGGGCGGCAGCACGATGCGGCCGACGTCGCGCTGCGGATTCTCGAGCGCGTCCTTCAGCGTGAACTTCGCGCGCTTGTTGTCGCCGGCAATGAAGTGGCCATGCACATGGCAGGCGCGGATGCGCAGCTGCAGCATCACGGGCGTGTTGCTCGCCTCCGAAAGATCGAAGCCCTGCTTCACCGCATCGACAATGCTCGGCAGGTTGGGCCGCGGATCGAGCAGCCAGATCTGCGACTTCATCGCGAAAGCATGGCTGCGCTCCTGCATGATCGAGGAGCCCTCGCCGTAGTCCTCGCCCACGATGATCAGCGCGCCGCCGGTCACGCCGCCCGAAGCCAGGTTGGCCAGCGCGTCGGAGGCCACGTTGGTACCCACGGTGGCCTTGAAGGTGACGGCGCCGCGCAATGGGTAGTTGACGGAAGCGGCCAGCGTGGCGGCCGCGGTGGCCTCGCTCGCGCTGTTCTCGAAGCGGATGCCCTGCTCGGCCAGGATGTCCTGCGCATCGGCCAGCACATCCATCAGGTGCGAAATGGGTGCCCCCTGGTACCCCGCCACATAGGAAACTCCCGATTCGAGCAGTGCCTTGGTGACCGCCAGAATGCCTTCACCGCGAAACACATCTCCGCCCGAAAGCCGCAGCTTCTTGACTTCTTCGACGAACGAACGCTCAGCCATGTCGGTCCTTGTTCTCTCTCGTGGGACGGTGCGTGCAAGCTGCCGCACCGTGCTTTCTATAATGTTGACAAATGAATGTATCCACAATCATGAATTACCCTAGACATGCAAACAGCGTGCCCGCGGCAGGTTCGAGGTGCTTGTCCGTGAGGTGCCCCCATGGCCGAGCAATCTCCTGAAACACATCGCTTCGTCGATGACTACCTGCCGGCGCTGCTCGCGCAGGCCAGCCAGCTGATCTCCTCGGAGTTCCACGAGGTGGCGCGGCAGCAGGGCTTCTCGGTGTCGGAGTGGCGCGTGATGGCCTCGCTCGCGGGCAGCGAGCCGATCAGCATCGGCCAGCTCGCGCAGGTGACGGTGACCAAGCAGCCGACCGTCACGCGGCTGCTCGACCGCATGGAAGCACGCGGACAGGTCGAGCGGCTGCCCCATGAGAGTGATCGCCGCATCACGCTGGTGCGCATCACGCGCAAGGGCTTGAAGGCGGTAGAGCACCTGATGGAACTCGCGCGCGACCACGAGCGGCGCGTGCTCGAACCCTTCGGCCTGCGGCGCGCCGAGGAACTGAAGCAGACCCTGCGGCAGATGATCGACCTGCACGTGCACGTGCCGGTCGAGGAGCCGGAGGAAGACTAAGGCACCAGCACCGCGCGGCCGCGATGGCCGCGCTGCGCGATCCATTCGAGCGCCGTAGCAGCATCGGCGAGTGCGAAGCTCCGCACCTCCAGATGCAGTCGGCCGTCGGCCAGCCGCGCGAGCAGCTCGGGCGCCGCGGCCCGGCCGGCGGCTTCGCGCCTGAACATGTTGAGCGGCAGCAGCGCCACGTCGCGCTGCAGGAAGTGCGCAATGTCCAGCTGCAGCGTGGGGCCTGCGGTGTAGCCGATGAGCACGGCGCGCCCGCCGGGCCGCACGGCCGGCAAGGCCGCCGACAGAACGCTGCCGCCAACCGTGTCGATCAGCAGGTCCGCACTCGCGGGCGGCGGGGGCTCGGCGTCCGGATCGACCGCGCCCACGGTGCAGCCAAGCTCGCGCGCCAGCTGCACGGCGAGCGAGCCCACGGCGCCGTTCGCGCCCGTGACGAGCACCTGCTCGCCGGCCTGCAGCTTTGCGACTTCATGCAGCGCCACCCACGCCGACGTGGTGGGCGAGAAGAACGCGGCACCGAGCGCCATCGGCAGCGCGTCGGGCAGCAGGCCAAGCGCTTCGTCGGGTGCGTCGATCTGCTCGCACCAGGTGCCGTCGAATAGGGTGCCCAGGCCGCTGCCGCGCAGCCACACGCGCGCTCCGGCGGCAAAGCGCCCGCTGGCAATGACGATGCCCGCGGCCTCCACGCCCGGCGTGTAAGGCAGCGGCGGATGGCGCAGGAAGTTGCCCCGCCACACGGTACGGTCGATGTGGCCGACGGTGGCGGCGTGCATGCGCACGATGGTGCGGCCGGGCCGTGGCACCGGGTCGGGCAGGTCTTCGAGCACGGGCTCCGCGTCGAAGCCGTGGATGCGGATGGCTTTCATGAGGGCAGCGCCGAAAGAAAGTCGAACACCGCCTGCGCGAAGGCTTCGGGCATCTGGTCGGGCAAGGGAACCATGCCGCCTTCGATGTCGACGATGCGAGCCTGAGGCAGGTGGTGCCGCAGCTCTTCTGCGTGCGGCGCGGCAAACGGATCAGCGGTGGCGCGGATGATCAGCGCGGGCTGCGTCACGCGGCCGATGCGCTCTTCCATGCGATAGGAGGCGACGGCGCGATGACCCTCCTCCACGCGATGGCCGACCTTCAGCGCATCGAGCACGAAGGCCTCGAGCAGATCGGCGCGGCCCGGTGGATAGAAGCCCCGGCGCTTCTGCCAGAGTGCGGCGAGATGGCTTCCGTCTTCGCTTGGAGCAACCTCGTCGATGGGCGGCTTCCGGGCCCGCGCGATGCGAAAGGCTTCGCCGGTAAACGGCGTGGACGACAGCACGAGGCTGCGCACCCGGCCCGGAAACGCGGCCGCCAGCTCGACCGCGATGACGCCGCCCGTGTGGTGCCCCACCACGTCGGCCCGCGCAATGCCCAGCGCGTCGAGCAGCTCGCAGGCCACGCGCGCCCACTGCGCGATGCTCGCGGGTACGCCGCCATCCGCCGAATCGCCGAAGCCCGCGGTGTCCATGGCAATGGCGCGATACCGCGCGCCGACCCGCGGCAGCACCTCGCGGTATTCGGCCCAGCTGCGCGGCGACTGGTGCAGCAGCAGCACGGCCGGTGCACTCGCATCGCCGCATGCCGCGTAATGCACCTGCCCCACCGACAGGTCGGCAAAGGCGCGGCGGATCGTCACGACAGCGTCTCGCTGGCGGGCGCGCGCCAGAGGCCCGCGTGCTTCAACTCGCCGAGCGTGCGCGACAGCACGTCGCGCCGGTAGGCCGCGATGTCGCGGCCCTGGTAGTCGTAGAAGCCGCTGCCGCTCTTGAGGCCGAGCCGCCCCTCCTCGACCATGCGATCGACAATGGCCGGCGCGGTGTAGCGCCCCTTGTCGATCGAGGCCGACATCTCGCGGCTCGCGTGGTGCAGGATGTCGCAGCCGCCGAAGTCGATGAACTCGACCACACCGAGCGCGGCAAAGCGCAGGCCGAGGCCGTAGCGCGTGGCCTTGTCGATTTCCTCGGCGGTGGCGGCGCCCTCCTCGATCATGCGGGCCGCCTCGTTCATCACCAGCGCCTGCAGGCGCGGCACGATGTAGCCCGGCGATGCGCCGCAGACGACGGGCAGCTTGCCGATGGCTTCCATCAGCGCCTTGGTGCGCGCGAGCACGGCGGCATCGGTGCCGGGATGGCAGCTGAGCTCCACCACGGGAATCACATAGGCCGGATTGAGCCAGTGCATGTTCAGGAAGCGCGCGGGCAGCCGCACCAGCGCGGCCAACTGCGTCACGAGGATGCTGCTGGTGGTCGACGTGAGGATGGCGTCGTCGCGGCAATGGCGGTTGAGCTGCTCGAAGGCCTCGCGCTTGGCCTCCAGGGTTTCGGGCACGCCCTCGAACACCAGCTCGGCGGCGGCGAGCGCCTGCGGTGCGTCGGCGGCGCTCACGAAGTCCACACGGGCGGCAATGGGCTGGACCTGCGCCGCGTCGATCACGCCGAGCTGCGCCAGACCGGCGAGGCTGGCTTCGATCTCGGCCTTCGCTTCGGCCTGCAGCCGCTGCCAGGCCTCGTCGCTGCGCTGGCGCAGGTCGACCAGCGAGATGCGGTGGCCCGCGTAGGCGAAGGCGATCGCGATGCCGCGCCCCATGCGGCCCGCGCCGACAGCCGCGAAGCGGGGCAGCGATGCGCGCTCATTCGCCATCGTGCAGCCTCTGCGCGAGCTGCGCCGCGCTCAGATTGGCCAGGCCCAGGCTCTCGAAAGTGCGCGGGCCGTGCCGCAGGTCGCGGCCGAGAAAGCCGCCGACGATCGCCAGCAGGCCATGCGCGATGGGCGCGTCCACCCCCGCATGGCGCGCGGCCGAAGCCAGGAAGGCGAGGCCGAGCTCGGTGTCCTCGGTGATGTAGCGGTGCGTGTGCAGGTCGATGTTCTCGCGCCAGTCGCCCGACTTGACGAGCTGCTTGTGCGCGTCGCCGTACATCCACTGGTCGTTGTTGTAGTGGTCGGCCAGCGGATAGTGCGGCGCGCCCTGCCCGAAGGCCTCGCGCACGGCCATGCGCTCCTGGTCGAGCCGGTCGGTCACGTCGCGCACGGCGCGCTGCGTGCCTTCGTTGTGGATGTCCCAGCGCTCGAAGTGCTGCAGCGGCGCGGCGTTCATCACCATCAGCGGCGGGTGGATGACGGGGCCGGCGTTCATGAGCGCGCCCGAGAGCGCATTGCCGCAGCCATGCACCGCCGGATAGGCGCGGCGGATCAGCTCGATGGCCTTGGCCTCCTTGCGCGCCGGGTAGACGCCGGTCGGCAGGCGGATGGCGCGGATCGTGACGTTCACCTCGCGCTCGCCGTGCTTGCGCGCGAGGTACGGCAGGGTGCCGGTTTCGGCCCAGGCCACGTCGGCGCGGCTGCCGGCCTGCTTCACCGTCCTTGCCATCACATAGCTGCCGAAGGTGCCCGGCGGCAGGAAGACGACCTGGCCGTCGGCCAGGTGCGGCGCCATGGCCAGCGCGATGTCGTGCTGGGCGATGGCGGGCGTGGGAATGACGATGAGCTCGGCGCCCTGGAGCGCCGCGGCGATGTCGGCGGTGGCCAGCGCCAGCGGCACCTCGCGCGCGCCGCCGGCGTCCTTCAGCGTGATGGCGCCGGCTTGCACCACCCGCTCGAGCGCGGCCGCATCGCGGCGCCACAGGCGCACCTCATGGCCGGCTTCGGACAGGTCCGCGGCGGCCGCATAGGCGCCGTGGCCACCACCAAGAATTGCAATTTTCATGTTCGAAATTTGAAAGGCAGACGTCGATGAACCGGCAGCCGCGGTACGGACCGGGGAAGCAATGCCTTATTACATTACTTTTCATCGATTCATATGTCAATCAAGTTTCGTGCCTGAGGCCCCCGCGGAAACCCGCAATGAAAAAGCCCGCGCTTCTTGCGAAGCGCGGGCTTTCTTTTGGGGGCGAGTGGCCGGCTGACCGCCCTGCAATGGATCAGCGCGTGGGCTTGAACGCACGCTTTTGTGCGTCGCGCGGCACAAACACCTTGCCCGGGCCGCCATGGCCTGCGCCATTGCCGCGCGGTGCAAAACCTTCGCGCGGAGCGAAGCCTTCACGGGGCGCGAAGCCGCCGTCGCCGCGGCCACCGCCGTGGTGACCCTGGCCGTGGCCGCCGCGCGGGGCGCTGTTGTCGCCCCAGCCCGGCTTGCGGCCATAGCCGGCGCCGCCATCGTCACGGCCGCCGCCGAAGCCGGCGTTGTTGCCGCCCTGGCCACGCGGGCCCTGGTGACCTTGGCTCGGGGCAGGACCGCGTGCATTGCGGTCGTTGAAGCCGCTGGCACCGGCGTAGCCGCCGCTGTTGCCGCCGCGGTAGCCACCGCCGCCGCCTGCACCGCCATTGCCGAACTTGCGATCGCGCGATTGGTTGTCGCCACGGCCGCCGCGGTACTCGCCCATCGGCGGACGCGATTGCGGCATGCGCTGCTGCGGCTCGAGGCCTGCAACCACTTCGGCCTTGAACTGCTGGCGGCTGTATTGCTCGATGTCCATGATCTTGCGGCGATCGCGGAACTCGGCAAAGGTGATGGCCAGGCCGTCGCGGCCTGCACGGCCGGTGCGGCCGATGCGGTGGGTGTAGTCCTCGGCCTTCATCGGCAGGCCGAAGTTGAAGACGTGGGTGATGGTGGGCACGTCGATGCCGCGGGCGGCCACGTCGGTCGCCACCAGGATCTGCACCTGGCCCTGGCGCAGCGCCATCAGCCGGCGGTTGCGCAGGCCCTGGCTCAGGGCGCCGTGCAGCGCCACGGCGCTGAAGCCTTCCTGCTGCAGGTCGTTGGCGAGGCCGTCGCACTCGACTTGCGTGCTGGCGAACACGATCGCCTGGTTGATGCTGGTGTCGCGCAGCCAGTGGTCGAGCAGCTTGCGCTTGTGCTGGCTGTTGTCGGCCCAGTACAGCGACTGCTTGATGTTGGCGTGCTTCTCTTGCGGGCTGTCGATGGTGATGCGCTGCGGCTCGCGCATGACGCGCTGGGCCAGCTGCTGGATGCGCGGCGCGAAGGTGGCGCTGAACATCATCGTTTGCTGACGCTCGATGGTGAGCTGGTTGACTTCGGCCAGATCGTCGGAGAAGCCGAGGTCGAGCATGCGGTCGGCCTCGTCGACCACCAGGAACTTGACCTGGTCGAGCTTGAGTTGCTGCGAACGCTGCAGGTCGAGCAGGCGGCCGGGCGTGGCAACCACGAGGTCGGCGTTCTGCAGCTTGGCGATCTGCAGCTGGTAGGGCATGCCGCCCACCACGTTGGCAACGCGCAGGCCGCGGCAATGGCGAACCAGCTCGATGGCGTCGTGCGCCACCTGCTGCGCGAGTTCGCGCGTCGGGCACAGGATCAGGGCGCCGGGCGTGGCGGCCTTGAAATGGCGCGCGTTGGTCGGGTCCTTGCGCTTGGGCTTCTTCGGCACGGCTTCGCCGCGCGCGGCGGCTTCGGCGGCCAGGCGCTGGAATTCGGCCTTGGCGGCCTCTTCGGCTTCGGCCTGGCGCTTGAGCAGCGTGTGCAGCACGGGCAGCAGGAAGGCGGCGGTCTTGCCGGAGCCGGTCTGGCTCGAGACCATCAGGTCGACGAAGCGGGCCTTGCCGTCCTGGCCGGCTTCACCGCCCATGGCGAGCGGGATCACCTTGTCTTGCACGGTCGTGGGCTGGGTAAAGCCCAGGTCGGCCACGGCGGCGATCAGCTCGGGCGCGAGGCCGAGCTTGATGAAGCCGTTGGGCACGCGGGCTTCTTCGGCCACTGCCGCTTCGGGCGCTGCGGCGTCGAGCGCCTCGAGGATCGGCGCTTCGGACACGGTGTCCGGGGCGGCGATGAATTCGTTGTTGTTGGTGGATTGCACAGGCGCGAACTCGCCCTGCGCTTCAAAAGCGTCGGTCATGTGAATATCAATCTCAAACGCGAGCGCTGCCGCAGGCGGCGCCCCGTTGGTGGTTAAAAACATCAACCATCCAACGACATTCAACTTCTGGCTTTCGCCGGAGGCTGCGGCCCTTTTTGATCAGCGGATGCGATCGGGCGCGGTGTGCAAGATAGGGAGATGCAAGAGACGCTGACCGGAAAATCCCCCAGATCAGCGAAGCCATCGATTATGGCATGACTCGGGGTTTTTACCTAATCCGTCAATTTCAGAAAGGTTTCCCTGTAATGCGCGAGCTCTTCGATGGACTCGTGCACGTCGGCCAGCGCAGTGTGCGCCTGCTGCTTCTTGAAGGCACTGTAGGCGGAGGGCTTCCAGCGCTTGGCCAGCTCCTTCAGGGTGCTGACATCGAGGTTGCGGTAGTGGAAGTACGCCTCCAGCTTGGGCATGAACTTGACCAGGAAGCGCCGGTCCTGCCCGATGGTGTTGCCACACATGGGCGAACCGCTCCTGGGAACATAGCGGGCCACGAATTCCAGCAGCTGCTGCTCGGCCGCGGCTTCGTCCAGCGTGGAGGCCTTCACCTTGTCGATCAGGCCGCTGCGCCCGTGCGTGCCCTTGTTCCAGGCGTCCATGGCGTCGAGCACCGCGTCGCTCTGGTGGATGACCAGCACGGGGCCGTCGATGCGTGGCGTGAGGTCGGGGCCGGTGACGACCACGGCAATCTCGAGCAGGCGCTCCTTTTCGGGGTCGAGGCCGCTCATTTCGCAGTCGAGCCAGACCAGGTTCTGGTCGCTTTTCTTGAGGACAGGGAGGGTTGCGACGGTCGTGGGGTCAAGGGATTCGGACATGGCTGGATTGTCGTCGAAGGCCTGCGCGGGCTGGACCCGAGGGCTAAACTCGCCGGTCATGTCCTATTCGCTCATCTTCACCACTGCCTTCGCCGTTGCACTGGTCGCGGGCCTGCTCGTGAAGTTCTGGCTCGCCTCGCGGCAGGTGCGCCACGTGGCGCGGCACCGCGGTGCGGTGCCGGCAGCTTTCGAACACACCATCAGCCTTGCCGCCCACCAGAAGGCGGCCGACTACACCATTGCCAAGGCGCGCTTCGGCCTCGTCGAAATGGCCTGGAGCACCGCGCTGCTGCTGGGCTGGACGCTGCTGGGCGGGCTCGACGTGCTCAACAGGCTGCTGCTGGGCTGGCTCGGCGGCGGCATGGTGCAGCAGCTGGCGCTGCTGGCGGCCTTTGCGGTCATCGGCGGCCTGCTCGAACTGCCCTTCACGCTCTGGCAGACCTTCAGGCTCGAGGAGCGCTTCGGCTTCAACAAGATGACCTTGCGCCTCTGGCTGGCCGACACGCTCAAGTCCACGGCGCTCAGCGCCGCGATCGGCCTGCCGATTGCGGCGCTGATCCTGTGGCTCATGGGCGCGGCCGGCGCCACCTGGTGGCTCTGGGCCTGGGCCGTGTGGATGGGCTTCAACCTTCTCGGGATGCTGGTGTACCCCACCTTCATTGCGCCGCTGTTCAACAAGTTCAAGCCGCTCGACGACCCCACGCTCAAGGAGCGCGTCACGGCGCTGATGAAGCGCTGCGGCTTTGCTGCCAAGGGCCTGTTCGTGATGGACGGCAGCACCCGCAGCGCCCATGCCAATGCCTACTTCACCGGCTTTGGCGCGAGCAAGCGCGTGGTGTTCTACGACACGCTGCTGCGCCAGCTCGACGCAGCCGAAGTCGAGGCCGTGCTCGCGCACGAACTCGGCCACTTCAAGCACCGCCACATCGTGAAGCGGCTCGTTGCGATGTTCGCGCTGAGCCTGGCGGGCTTCGCACTGCTGGGCTGGGTGTCGACCCAGGCCTGGTTCTACACGGGGCTCGGCGTGCAGCCGAACATGGCGGCAACGGCGCCCAACGACGCACTCGCGCTGCTGCTCTTCATGCTCGCGGTGCCGGTGTTCGGCTTCTTCGTCGCGCCGCTGCCCGCACGCCTGTCCCGCAAGCACGAGTTCGAGGCCGATGCCTATGCGGTGGCGCAAACCAGCGGCGCCGATCTGTCGGCCGCCCTGCTCAAGCTCTACCAGGACAACGCGTCGACGCTCACGCCCGACCCGGTGTTCGTCAAGTTCTACTATTCCCACCCTCCGGCCTCCGAGCGCCTCGCGCGCATGACGGCGGCCTGAAGAAGACATTTGCCGGAAAGCCGAGACCATGAGCAGCATGTTCAAGCCCAAAGACTGGAAAAACATCCCCCGCCACGCACTGAGCGCCACCGAGATCGTCTCCGGCCTCGCCAAGCTCGACGGCTGGAAGCTCGACGGCGACGGTGCCAATGTGACCATCGAGAAGACCTTCAGCTTCGCCAACTACTTCGAGACCATCGCGTTCGTGAATGCGCTGGCCTTCATCGCCCACACGCAAGACCATCATCCGGACCTGTCGGTGCACTACAACCGCTGCGTGGTGCGCTTCAACACGCACGACGTGGGCGGGCTCTCGGGCACCGACTTCGAGTGCGCGCGCCAGGCGAACGCGCTGGTGGCCAGCCCGGCGCCGTGATGAGGAAACCCGCCGTTGGCTAAGCCGGGCCGCACTCCCGCGAAGGGGGCCGGCACCTCCGCGCGCATTCTTCACGACGGCCTGGTCATCGCGAGCCATGGCCGCCATTGCCTGGTCGAAACGCCTGCGGGCGAGCGCCTGATCTGCCACCCGCGCGGCAAGAAGAGCCAGGCCGTGGTCGGCGACCGCGTGCGCTGGCAGGCCAGCGAAGACGAAGGCACCATCGAAGAAGTGGTGCCGCGACGCAATCTCTTCTATCGCCAGGACGAAATCCGCACCAAGTCGTTCGCGGCCAATCTCGACCACGTGCTGATCCTGATCGCGGCCGAGCCGGAGTTCTCGGAGCATCAGCTCGCGCGTGCGCTCATTGCCGCCGAAGCCGAACGCATCACGCCGATCATCGCGCTCAACAAGAGCGACTTGGCCGAGCCCTTCGAGCGCGCATGGAACAAGCTTGCGCCCTACCGCCGCATGCACCATGGCGTGCTGCCGCTCTCGCTCAAGGCGTCGGGTGAAGCCGACTACGCATCGCTCATGAAACTGCTAGCTGGCAAGAGCACGCTGGTGCTGGGCCCCTCGGGCGCCGGCAAGAGCACGCTCATCAACCTGCTGGTGCCCGGTGCCACCGCATTGACCGGCGAAATCTCGCAGGCGCTGAATTCGGGCAAGCACACCACCACCAGCACCACTTGGTACTGGGTGGACGAGGCGCGCACCACCAGCCTGATCGACTCGCCGGGCTTCCAGGAATTCGGCCTGAACCACATCGCGCCGATGCAGCTCGCGGGCCTGATGCCCGACATTGCCGCGCATGCGAACGACTGCAAGTTCTACAACTGCACCCATCTGCACGAGCCGGGCTGCGGCGTGATCGCGAATGTGGATGCGCCCGGCAAGCCGGGACCGATCAGCGCCACGCGCTACAGGATCTATGGCGAACTCTTCGCCGAGCTCAGCCAGTCGCGCTACTGAACCCCCAGGATCGATTCGAGCGCCTGCACCAGCGCCCCGCACTGCTCGCGCGTGCCGATGCTGATGCGCAGGTACTGCGCGATGCGCGGCTGCCTGAAATGCCGCACCAGCACTGCGCGCTCGCGCAGCAGCGCCGCCAGCTCGGCCGCGTCGCGCTGCGGATGGCGTGCGAACACGAAGTTGGCCTGCGAAGGCAGCACTTCGAAGCCCAGGTCTTCGAGCTGCAGGCTGAGCCCTTCGCGGGTGTCGACGACCTTGTCGCGCGTGGTCTTGAACCAAGCCTCGTCTTCGAGCGCCGCCACCGCGCCGGCAGTGGCAAGCCGATCGAGCGGATAGGAATTGAAGCTGTCCTTGACGCGCACCAGCGCATCAATCAAGTGCGCCTGCCCGCAGGCAAAGCCGACCCGCAGGCCGGCCAGCGAACGCGACTTGGACAAGGTCTGCACCACCAGCAGGTTCGGATATTTGCCAATCAGCGGCAGCGCGCTCTCGCCGCCGAAATCGACGTAGGCCTCATCGACCAGCACCACGCGCTCAGGGCAGGCCGCGAGCAGCTGCTCGATGCGCGCGAGCGGCAGCCCGATGCCCGTGGGCGCATTCGGGTTGGCGATCACCAGGCCCGCGCAGCCGCCGCAGGCGCGGGCCGCCATGGCATCGACGTCGATGCACAGGCCTTCGTCGACCGGCAGCAGTTCGCAGCCGATGCCGTAGAGCTGCGCATAGACGCGATAGAAGCTGTAGCTCACATCGGGCATCAGCAGCGGCTCGGCCTGCTGGAAGAAGGCGAAGAAGGCGTGCGCCAGCACCTCGTCCGAACCGTTGCCTGCAAAAACCTGGTCGGCCTGCAGGCCGTGCCGCCGCGCCACCGCTTCGCGCAGTGCGAGCGAGGCGGGGTCCGGATAACGCTCCAGGCCATTCGCCGCCGCCTGCTGGATGGCGTCGATGGCCAGCGGTGACGGCGGATACGGGTTCTCGTTGGTATTGAGCTTGACCAGGTTGGCGATGCGCGGCTGCTCGCCGGGCACATAGGGTTCGAGCGCACCGATGCGCGGGCTCCAGAAGACCGGCGCTGCGGTGGTCATGGCGTTTCCTGGTCGCTCAGCCAAGCAGGCGAGCCAAGGTGAGCAAGGCCAGCAGCACCATCCACATCACCACCGAACGCCATACCAGGCCCACCACGCTGCGCAGGTGGCCGGGCTCGGGCTCGCGGCCCGGCGTGCTGCCGCTGTCGGGCCGGCGGCCATCGGCCATCGAATCGCCGGCCTGCGCGCGCGGGAGGGGATCGGTGACCGGGATCGGGCTCAACGCGCCGCCGCCCAGGCGCACATTGACCGCGCCCGAGGTCGCGGCGAGGATCACGCCGTCGTTTTCGCTCGGAAAGCGCCGCGCATCGTTGCGCCAGCAGTCGATCGCCTCCTCGAAGCTGCCGACGACCGCAAAGCCCAATGCGGTGATGCGCGCAGGCAGCCAGTCGATCGCGTGCCAGGCGCTCTCCGCGGCCCGCTGCACCGAGACGCTCGAAGGCTGTACCGCCGCACCGTTCTTGTGGTGCCAGTAGCGCGAGACGAACTCGCTCATCCGATAGAACACCGCGCCGGCCGGCCCCAGGCCCAGGGCCGCCAGCACCGAGAACCAGGCCAGCACGCCGAACACATGGCGGTGCGCCGCAATCACCGAATGCTCGATCACGTGGCGGACGATTTCGCTGCGCGGCAGTTCGGCCGCATCCACGCCCTGCCAGTGTGCCAGCAGCGAGCGCGCGAGCGGCTCGTCGCCTTCGTCGAGCGCATCGCGGATGTCCGTGAAGTGGTGGCTGAACTGCCGGAAACCGAGCGTGACGTAGAGCACCGCAACGCTCCAGAGCACCGCGAACGGCAGCCCCAGCGTGAACACCAGCAGCAGGTGGATGCCCAGCGTCATCAGCGTGGGCATAAGCACCGCAAGGGCCCATGCGACCCATCCGTGGTGCGGCTTGCCTGCGTCGAAATTGCGGCTGGTCCAGCGCGTCCAGGCCAGCACGCCGGCGTACACCGGGTTGTGGGAGGCGAGCGGCCTCACCTGCTCGATCAGCAACGCACACAGGATGGCAAAGAAGCTCATCCTTCGATGATAGCGAGGGCGCCTGCACAGGCGCGGCGCGGGCCGAGGTCAGGCGCTGAGGAAACGATAGAGATTGCGCAGCATGCCCGCGGTGGCCCCCCAGACGAAGCGCTCTTCGGTGCCGTCCTGGTAGGGCATCGAATACCACTCGCGGCGGGTGCCGTCGGGCGCGGGCACCGTGTGGCGGCGGTGGTTGGCCGGATCCATGAGCCAGGCCAGCGGCACCTCGAAGGCCAGCGCCACTTCATAGGGATTGATGGAGAGCTCGAACCCAGGCTTCACCAGCGCGACCACCGGCGTCACGATGAACGAGGTGACGGTGGTGTAGGTCGGAAGGCTGCCAAGCACTTCGATGTACTGGGCCGAGAGCCCGACTTCTTCCCAGGCCTCGCGCAGTGCGGCCGCCGCGATGTTGGCGTCCTCGGGGTCGACGCGCCCGCCCGGAAACGCCACCTGCCCCGAATGGTTGGACAAATGCGCCGTGCGCTCGGTCAGCAGCACGGTGGCACCCCGCGGGCGCTGCACGATGGGCACCAGCACGGCCGCCTGCGCCGGGGCCCGGTCGGTCAGGCGCGGCTCGCGCCGCAATTCGGGCGTCCACTCGGGCGGCGCGGCAAAGCGCCTGCGCAGGGCTTCGGTGGTCAATTGCGTGCTTGCCACGGCAGGCAGGCCGTCGGGGCCGCCGACCACAGGCGCCTCGCGCGGGTCGAACGGCAGCAGCGTGGGCGGCACCACGGCATTGACGGGTTCGACGGGAGCGAATTGCATGGAGGCGGTGGAGTGGGTCAAGTGAGAGAGTTTCAGTGAAGGAGTAGAGCGTAAAAAAGCCGCGCTGTCTTTTTGCAAGAACCGTGCACGGCGCACAACGCAAAAAGCCGCCAGAGCGGCGGCTTTTTGCACGGCAGGAAGGCAGCTTACTTGGCGGCCGATGCTGCTTGCGACTTGCCCGGCAGCTTTTCCTTGATGCGTGCCGAACGGCCGCTGCGCTCGCGCAGGTAGTACAGCTTGGCGCGGCGGACATCGCCACGGCGCTTGACTTCGATGCCGGCGATCAGCGGGCTGTAGGTCTGGAACGTACGCTCCACGCCTTCGCCGCTGGAGATCTTGCGCACCGTGAAGCCGCTGTTGAGGCCGCGATTGCGCTTGGCGATCACAACGCCTTCGTAGGCCTGCACGCGCTTGCGGGTGCCTTCGACGACGCTCACGCTGACGATGACCGTGTCACCGGGCATGAAATCGGGGATCTTCTTGCCGAGGCGGGCGATTTCTTCCTGCTCGAGGGTTTCGATGAGGTTCATGATTTCCTGATATTCGATCGTGCTCGCGCTACACAAAAGGCGCCTTCGGTTTCATTGCTCTTTCATCGCTGAATGAAAGCAACAAGCCAGGCGCGGCCGGGCAGAGGATCGGGGAACCAGGGATTATAGCTTTTTTTTCAGGGCCGCCTCATCGGCCTTGCTCAGGCGGCCGGCGGCCCGCGCGGCGGCAATCAGGTCGGGCCGCCGGGCGGCCGTGATGGCCAGGCGCTGGTCGCGGCGCCAGCGCTCGATCTGCACGTGGTGCCCTGACAGCAGCGGCGCCGGCACGCCCTGCCCGTTCCATTGCTCCGGCCGGGTGTAGTGCGGGCAGTCGAGCAATCCGTCGAGCGAAGGATTGAAGCTGTCCTGCACATGGCTGGCCTCGTCACCCAGCACGCCGGGCTGCAGCCGCGCCACGGCATCGAGCAGCGCCATGGCCACGATCTCGCCGCCCGAAAGTACGAAGTCGCCGAGGCTGATCTGGTGCGTCACGCGCGTGTCGATGAAGCGTTGGTCGATGCCTTCGTAACGGCCGCAGACCAGCACCGCGCCCTCGCTGGCAGACCAGCGCTCGACCGCTTCGTGGCGCAAGCTTTCGCCGATGGGGGAGAACAGCACGACCGGCGCCTGGGAGCCTCGCGCAGCCAGCGCCGCATCGAGGCAGGCCGACAGCGGCTCGGCCATCATCACCATGCCGGGTCCGCCACCAAAGGGCCGGTCATCGACGCGCTTGTAGTTGCCCTGCGCGAAGTCGCGCGGGTTCCAGAGCACCACCTCGACCTGTTTCGACTCGTAGGCGCGGCGCGTCACGCCGCTGGCCATGAAGGGCGCGAACAGTTCGGGAAAGAGTGTGAGGACGTCGAAGCGCATGCGCGCGAGACCCCAATCAGAAATCGGGTTGCCAGTCGACCGTGATGAGCCGGCCGGCCAGGTCGACCTTGTCGACGAAGACCGAGACGAAAGGCACCATGCGCTCGATGGCCTTGCCGTCTTCCTCGGCGGCAAGCACCAGCGTGGTCTGCGGGCCGGTGGCGAGCAGCTCGCGCACCGTGCCAAGCGCCACGCCTTCGCGGTTGACCACCGCGAGACCGATCAGGTCGACCCAGTAGTACTCGTCCTCGCCGGCCGTCGGAAAGCTCGAGCGCGGTACGAACACGCGCGCGCCGCGAAGCGCCTCGGCCGCATTGCGGTCGGGCACGTCCTCGGAGGAGGCGACGATGCAGTCGGAATGTTCCTTGGCTTCGCGGATCGCGAGCCGGAAAGCTGCGGTTGCCGAGGCTCCGGGAGCCTGCAGGAACCAGCGCTTGGAAGAAAAAAGCGCCTCGGGCTGGGCGCTGTGGGGCAGGACCTTGAACCAGCCCTTGATGCCCCATGCATCGGCGATGCGTCCTACCTCGATCGCATCCGCCGGCAATTCGGCGGCTTCGAGTGCGGGCAGCATTGCCGTGCCGGACGGCTTAGGCCGCCGCCTTGGGAGCCGCTGCAGCGGCTTGCTTGATCAGGCGCAGGACCGTGGGCGAAGCTTGTGCGCCGACGCTCTTCCAGTAGGCCAGGCGGTCCTGGGCAATACGGATGCTTTCTTCGTTTTCCTTGGCGGTCGGGTTGTAGAAACCCAGGCGCTCGATGAAGCGGCCATCGCGGCGAACGCGCTTGTCCGACACGACGATGTTGAAGAACGGACGGCCTTTGGAGCCGCCGCGGGAAAGTCGAATGACGACCATGATTTATCCTTGGGTGGTGCAGCAAGCCCGTTTTTTGACAAGAGGCCCGCTCACAGTGTTCTTTCAACGTCGAGACACGCGACATGGCCACCCGGCCAGCGACACGCTGAAAAGCCTGCGATTATAGCCCGACCCGCGTTTTCTCCGAATTCCAGCGCTTGCCGCGCTCCTTTTGCCACCTGCATGACCCTCACTATCCGCCCCAGCCGCGACCAAGACATCGCGGCCATCACGGCCATCTACGCCCACCACGTGCTCAACGGCACCGGCACCTTCGAAACCGAAGCCCCCTCTGCCGCCGACATGGCCGCGCGGCGCGCCGACGTGCTCGGCAAGAACCTGCCCTACCTCGTTGCCGAAGAAGATGGCGAAGTGTTGGGTTTTGCCTACTGCAACTGGTTCAAGCCGCGCCCGGCCTATCGCTTTTCGGCCGAGGACTCGATCTACATGTCCGAAGCCGCACGCGGCAAGGGCCTGGGCGCCCGGCTGTTGGCTGCCCTCTCGCAGGCCGCCGAAGCGGCGGGCGTGCGCAAGCTGATCGCAGTCATCGGCGATTCGGCCAACGCCGGGTCAGTCGGCGTACACCGCAGCCAGGGCTTCACGCACGTGGGCGTTCTCAAGGACTGCGGCTGGAAGTTCGGCGAATGGCGCGACGTGGTCCTGATGGAAAAGGTGCTGGGCGCTGGCAGCACCACCAAACCCGAATGAAAAACAAGACCATTGCCGCGTGGCTCTCCTTCCTGGGCGGCCCGCTGGGCCTGCACCGCTTCTACCTGCGCGGCATGGGCGACTGGCTCGGCTGGCTGCTGCCCATTCCCACCGCGCTCGGTCTCTACGGCATCGAGCGCGCGCGCATGTACGGCCTGGACGACGGCTGGAGCTGGGTGCTGATTCCGTTCCTGGGCTTCACCATCGCGGGATGCGCGCTGACGGCGATCGTCTACGGCCTCATGACGCCCGAGAAGTGGAATGCCCGATTCAACGGTAGCGCGCCTTCGGACGCGGCGCCTGGCCGAACGAACTGGGCCACGATCGGCGCCGTGGTGCTGGCGCTCTTGTTCGGCACCACGGTGCTGATGGCCAGCATCGTGTTCAGCTTCCAGCGCTACTTCGAACACCAGGTCGAGGAAGGCCGCAAGATCTCCCAGTAGCCGTTGCGCGCGCCCGAAGGCTGCGCAGCCTCAGAAAATCTGCCAGCTGAACCAGTAGGCAATCGCCGCAACGAAGGCCGACGCCGGGATCGTGAAGATCCAGGCCCAGACGATGTTGCCCGCCACGCCCCAGCGCACGGCGCTGGCGCGCTGCGCCGACCCCACGCCGACGATGGCGCCGGTGATGGTGTGGGTGGTCGACACCGGAATGCCCAGCGCGGTGGCCAGGAACAGCGTGATCGCCCCACCCGTCTCCGCACAGAAGCCGCCCACGGGCTTGAGCTTGGTGATCTTCTGGCCCATGGTCTTCACGATGCGCCATCCGCCGAACATGGTGCCCAGCGCGATGGCGGCATAGCAGCTCACGATGACCCAGGTCGGCGGCGCCGCATCGCCGGCCGAGGCGTAGCCGGTGGCGATCAGCAGCATCCAGATGATGCCGATGGTCTTCTGCGCGTCGTTGCCGCCGTGGCCCAGGCTGTAGGCCCCGGCAGACACCAGTTGCAGCCGCCGGAACCAGCGGTCCACGCGCGAAGGCGTGGCGCGCCGGAAGCCCCAGGCCACCAGCACCATCATCATCGAGCCCAGCAGAAAGCCGAGAAACGGCGAAACGAAGATGAAGGCCACGGTCTTCCAGATGCCCGAAGCCACCAGGCCGCCGGTACCGGTCTTCGCGATCACGGCACCGACGATGCCGCCGATCAGTGCGTGTGACGAGCTGCTCGGGATGCCGTAGTACCAGGTCACGAGGTTCCAGCTGATGGCACCCACGAGCGCACCGAAGACCACGTGCACATCGACCACGCCGGGCTGGGCAATGCCCTTTCCGACCGTTGCCGCCACGCTCAGGTGGAAGATGAAAATCGCGATCAGGTTGAAGAAGGCCGCGAACAGAACGGCATGGCCCGGCTTGAGCACGCCGGTCGACACCACGGTCGCGATCGAGTTCGCCGCGTCGTGGAAGCCATTCATGAAGTCGAACAGGATCGCCAGCGCGACCAGAATCATCACCACCCAGAGGGCGACCTGAACCGTTGCCATCGATGGTTACCGTTCAGGAATTCTCGAGGACGATGCCCTCGATGACGTTGGCCACGTCCTCGCACTTGTCGGTGATCGTCTCGAGCAATTCGTAGATTGCCTTGAGCTTGATCACCTCGCGCACATCGGGCTCCTCGCGGAACAGCTTGCTCATGGCGCTGCGCATCACGCGGTCGGCATCCGACTCGAGGCGATCGATTTCCTCGCAGGTCTTGAGCGTGGCCTCGGCCACCGCCGGGTCGGCGATCTTGCCGAGGAACTTGACGGCGTCCTTGAGGCGGTCGCAGCACTTCACGCTCAGGGCGGTGAGGCGCACGATCTCGTCGGTCATGTGGCGCACGTCGTACAGCGCCATGGTCTCGGCCGAGTCCTGGATCAGGTCGGCCACGTCGTCCATCGTGTTGATGAGCTTGTGGATCTGCTCGCGGTCGATCGGCGTGATGAAGGTCTTGTGGATCAGCCGGTTGACGTCGTGCGTGACGCGGTCGGCCGCACGCTCGGCATTGTCGACGTCGCGGTTGTACTGCTCGCGCAGGTGCACGTCGCTGTAGTTGGCCACGAGTTGCTCGAACGCCCGCGCCGCTTCGACGATGCGCTCGGCGTGCTGGTTGAACATCTCGAAAAAATTCCCCTCGCGGGGCAGCAGCTTGCCGAACATGGCGCTCTCCTGGGTTCGCGGCTGCCACAGATGTGTGACAACGTCATGAAAAACCGCGCAAGTGTAATGGGCCGAGCAAAGCCGCCCGGCCGACGGGGTTCACCGCCCCGCCTGCTCAGTCGCGAATCCGCTCGATGACCTGCGAGGAAACGCGGGCAAGCGCCGCGCGCGGCACCTTGTCGGGCGCGATCTCGGCGAGCGGCTTCAGCACGAAGGCGCGGTCGCGCATGCGCGGGTGCGGCAAGGCCAGCGCGGGCGTGTCCTTGATCGCGTTGCCGTGCATCAGCAGGTCGAGGTCGAGCGTGCGCGGTGCATTGGGAAAAGGCCGTTCGCGGCCGGCCTGCTCCTCGAGCAGATGCAGTTCGGCCAGGAAGGCCTCGGCCGTGAGCCCGGTCCGCACAGCCACCACGGCATTGATGAAATCGGGCCCGGTCGCATCGACCGGCGCGCTGCGGTAGAGCGACGAGCGCGCCGTCACCACGGTGCGCTCGATGGTCCCGATGGCGTCCATGGCCGCCGTCACGGCGGCCTGGGCGTCGCCGAGGTTCGCTCCGATGGCGACGAAGGCCTGCACGGTCGGATAGTCCTCGCGCGTGCGGCGGGCGGGTGCACCCGCGGACCCCGCCTTGCCCGCGCGCCGAGCGGGCGCCGGTCCGCTGCTCTTCGGCTTCGGCGAAGGGCCGCCGCGCGATGGTGGCCGGCCCTGGCCGCCGCCGCTCTTGCCGTCCTTCGGCCGGTTCGGTGCGCTCATTCGGCTGCGGCGCTCCCGCCGCCCTCGCCGCCACCATCACCACCACCTCCGGTGCGCGGCTTGCGGCGACGGCGGCGCTTGCGCGGCGCGGCCGGCTCGCCATCGGGCGGCACGGCGCCGGCCTCGACTTCGACTTCCTCGGCCTCGTCGTCCTGCCGCGCGTCGGCATCGGGCTGGCGCTGGCGCGCCGCCGGTTCGCCGCGGGAGGGCTTGGGCGCCACCGGGTCGCGCGTTCGCACGCGCTGGCGGGTCTTCTGCTCGTCGCGCACCTGCTCCAGCAGGTCTTGCTGGCGCAGGTCGTCGGCGGTGCTGAATTCCTGCCACCACTCGGCAATGGCCTCGCTGACCTCGCCCACGTCGGCGCGCAGCCGCATGAAGTCGAAGGCGGCGCGGAACCGCGCCTGGTCGACCAGGCTGTAGGGGGTGGAGCCGGTGCGCTTGTCGAAGCGCGGCTGCATCATCCAGATCTCGCGCATGTCGGCAGCGAGCTTGCCGCGGCCCGAGACGTCGCCGATGCGTGCGTTGAACACGTCGTCGATCGCGTCCTGCAGCGCCGGGAACGGCGGCTGCGGGCGCTGGCCATGCCGGCCCTCGACGCGCTGGGCCCAGCCGTCGCGCACGTCGGCCCACAACACGCAGGCCAGGAGAAAGCTCGGCGCCACGGGCTTGCCTTCGCCGACTCGGCGATCGGTGTCCTGCAGCGCCGCCTTCACGAACGGCGAGTCGGCGCGCTCCACCACCACGTCGAGCAGCGGATAGATGCCCGTGACCAGGCCCAGCTTGCGCAGTTGCTCGACGGTGGCAATGGCATGGCCGGTCTGCAGCAGCTTGAGCATTTCGTCGAACAGGCGGCTCTGCGGCACGTCGGCCAGCAGCTTGCTCGATTCGACCAGCGGCGCGGCCGTCTTGGCTTCCATCTTGAAGCCGAGCGCCGCAAGCTTGGCCGAGAAGCGGATCGCCCGGATGATGCGCACCGGGTCTTCGCGGTAGCGCGTGGCCGGGTCGCCGATCATGCGCAGCGTGAGCTTCTGGGCGTCGCGGATGCCGTTGTGATAGTCGACCACGACCTGGTTGGCCGGGTCGTAGTACATGGCGTTCACGGTGAAGTCGCGGCGCGCCGCGTCTTCCTCCTGCGGGCCCCAGACGTTGTCGCGCAGCACGCGGCCGCTGGCGTCCACCGCATGCTTCATGCTCGCGAGCTCGCCCTTGCTGGTGCGCTCGTTGCCGGCCACCTGCTCGGCGGCGGCGTTGTCCATGTAGGCGCGGAAGGTCGAGACCTCGATCACCTCGTGCTCGCGGCCGCGGCCGTACACCACGTGCACGATGCGAAAGCGCCGCCCGATGATGAAGGCGCGCCTGAAGAGCGACTTGACCTGCTCGGGCGTGGCGTTGGTGGCCACGTCGAAGTCCTTGGGACGCAGCCCCAGCAGCAGGTCGCGCACCGCGCCGCCCACCACGTAGGCCTCGTAGCCGGCCTGCTGGAGCGTGGTGACGACGTTCCTGGCACGTTCGTCGACCAGGGCTGGATCGATCTTGTGAACCTCTGCCGGCACCTCCTGGCGCTTGCCGAAGCGGCTCTTGCCCTGTGCGCCGCCGGCCGATTTGCCGAGCAGCTTGTCGATGAATTTCTTGATCATTGTTGGTTGAAGCTCTTCTCTATTCGTTTTCGAGCATGGATCGGATCAGCGGGATCGTGATCGCGCGCTGCGTCTGCAGGGCATAGCCGTCGAGCTGCGTGAGCAGTTCCATCAGGCTGCCCAGGTCGCGGCTGAAGCGGTGAAGCATGTAGTCGAGCACCTCGTCCGACAGCATGACGCCGCGCGTGTCGGCGGCCTGGCGCAGCACCGCGCGGCGTTCGCTTTCGCTCAGCACCTGCAGGTGGAACACATGGCCCCAGCCCAGCCGGGTGCGAAGGTCCTCGCGCAGCGGCAGGTCGGCCGGCGGCAGCGCGCCCGCGGCCACCACGCCGCGCTGCAGCGTCTGCGCGTTGACGAACCAGTTGAAGGCCGCGTGCTGCTGCACGGCGGTGTAGAGGTGCACGTCGTCGAGCAGCACGGCGCCCCAGCGCTCGTCGAACTCGGGCGGCTCCAGCAGGCCGGCATGCAGCCAGCCCACGCTCGCGCCCTGCTCGCGCAGTGCGACACGCACCGATTCGAGCAGATGGGTCTTGCCGCTGCCGCTTTCGCCCCACAGGTAGGTGGGTACGGGAGAGTGGGGCACGGCGCTGCCGGCACCGCCCACCCACAGTTGCAGGTGCCGCAGCGCCGCCTCGTTCGGGCCGGCAAAAAAAGCGTCGAAGCTGGGGCCCGTCGCAATGCCGATATCGAGCGCGAGCTGTTTCATCCCGGGAAGGTTCATGGAGGGGGCCCGGAGGGCCCTTAAAATCGTGAGGAATTCTATCGGCCCGGCCGCTTCGGTCGCCGGCGCCTCCACCTTCCCGCCCTTCTCGACACCGTCCGACCATGACTTCCCCTACGCCCACCCCGCTCAGCTACAAGGATGCAGGTGTCGATATCGATGCCGGCGACGCACTGGTCGACCGCATCAAGCCGCTCGCCAAGAAGACCCTGCGCGAAGGAGTGCTGGCCGGCATCGGCGGCTTCGGCGCGCTGTTCGAGGTGCCCAAGCGCTACAAGGAGCCGGTGCTGGTGAGCGGCACCGACGGCGTGGGCACGAAGCTCAAGCTGGCTTTCGAATGGAACATGCACGACACGGTCGGCATCGACCTGGTGGCCATGAGCGTCAACGACGTGCTGGTGCAGGGCGCCGAACCGCTCTTCTTTCTCGACTATTTCGCCTGCGGCAAGCTCGACGTGGACACGGCCGCGGCCGTGATCGGCGGCATCGCCCGCGGCTGCGAGATTTCCGGCTGCGCGCTGATCGGCGGCGAAACCGCCGAAATGCCCGGCATGTACCCCGCCGGCGAGTACGACCTGGCGGGCTTCGCGGTCGGCGCGGTCGAAAAGGCGAAGATCCTCACGGGCCAGAACGTGAAGCCCGGCGACGTGGTGCTGGGCCTGGCCTCGGCCGGCGTGCATTCCAACGGCTTCAGCCTGGTGCGCAAGGTGATCGAACGCGCAGGGGCCGATCTGCCCGCCACGCTCGACGGCAAGCCGTTCCGCGAAGCCGTGATGGAACCCACCCACCTCTACGTGAAGCCGGTGCTCGAGGCGCTGGCCAAGCACCCGATCAAGGCGCTGGCCCACATCACGGGCGGCGGCCTGCTCGAGAATATTCCGCGCGTGCTGCCCGAAGGCACGGCCGCCCACCTCAAGAAGGGCAGCTGGCCGCAGACCGAGCTCTTCGCCTGGCTGCAGAAAGTGGCCGGCATCGACGACATCGAGATGAACCGCACCTTCAACAACGGCATCGGCATGGTGGTGGTGATCGACGCGGCCGAAGCCGCAGCCTGCGCCGCCACGCTGCGCACAGGGGGCGAATCGGTGTTCGAGATCGGCACCATCGCCGAGCGCGGCGCGGGCGCCGCCGTCGTGGTTGGCTGATCTCCTCGCTCCGAGGCTCGCAAGCGCAGCACCCGGACCCTGATGGCCAAACCCTCCCTCGCCACCTTCGAAACCAAGCCCCAGGCCGCCTCGCGCAACGTGGTGCTGGCCAGCTACCTGCTGATGCCGGCCGCGCTGCTGCTGGTGATGTGGCAGCACCTGCTGCCCGGCCTCCTGTGCGTGTGCATCGGCTTCCTGGCCACGCGCCGGTTCGCGCGCCTGATCGGCGCCGGCCTGGCACGGCTCGCGCTGCCGCCAATGCGAGCCGACGTCCTGGCCCGGGTGCTGGCGGTCACGCTGGTGCTGCTGGCACCCATCGCGCTGATCTCCCTGGGCCTGTCGCAGGCGCGCGAGTACATCCTCGACGCGCCCGACCAGTACCGCGAGCTGCTCGACTACACGGCGCGCACGGTGCTCGAACTGCGGCTCAAGCTCCCGCCCGAAATCGCGGTCTACCTGCCCGAAGGCGCGGCCGAAGTGCAGCGCGTGGTGGCCAACTACCTGCGCGCGCAGGCCGGTTCGCTGGCCTTGGCCGGACGGGCATGGCTCGGCGGCCTGCTGTTTGCCTACGTGGGGCTCATCGTGGGCGGACTGGCGGCCATCGCACCCTCGCCGCTGCAGCGCCGGCCGCTCGCGGCGCAGCTGCACCGGCGCATCGCCATCTTCGGCGAAGCCTTCGGCCAGATCGTGGCCGCGCAGTTCTGGATCGCCGCCTTCAACACGCTGCTGACTGCCATCTTCCTGCTGTTCCTGATGCCGCTCTGGGGCCCTCACCTGCCCTACACGCCGGCCCTGATCACGCTGACCTTCGTGGCGGGCCTGGTGCCCATCGTCGGCAACCTGGTCTGCAACTCGGTGATCACGCTGGTGGCGCTGTCGGTGTCGCCCGTGACGGCGCTGGCCTGCCTGGCGTTCCTGATCATCATCCACAAGGCCGAATACGTGATCAACGCCAAGGTCGTCGGCAGCCGCACGCAGATGCGGGTGTGGGAGCTGCTGGCGGTGATGTTCGTGGCCGAGGCGGTGTTCGGCCCGGCCGGACTGGTGGCGGCGCCGCTTTTCTACGCGTACCTCAAGAAAGAGCTGCAGGCCGCGGGCCTGGTCTAGGACCCGTTGACAGGCCCTGTGTCCTGATTTGATCGGTTCTGGTCCGCTTCGGCGCGGACCGCGCCCTGGCGGCGCAGAAGAATAGGCCGCATCATCCACTCCGCCCTTTCGAGCCCACGCCATGAAATCCTGTCTGATTGTGATCGATGCGCAGGAATCGTTCCGCCAGCGCGCGTACTGGTCCGAACACGTCGCGCAGCCCTATTTCGCCGCCCAGAACGCGCTGATCGAGGGCTGCCTGGCCGCCGGCCTTCCGATCGTGCGCGTCTTCCACGTCGACGGTCCCGCCACCGCAAGCCATCCCTTCGCGGTCGAGTCGGGCCTCGTGCGGCCGATCGAAGGCCTGGCGCCTTTCGAGGCCGCAGCCACCTTCACCAAGCACCGCCACAGCGCGCTGGTCAACAGCGGGCTCGACATCTGGCTCACGCAGCAGGGCATCGGCCGGCTGATCGTGAGCGGCATCCGCACCGAGCAATGCTGCGAAACCACCGCGCGCCACGCCTCGGACCTGGGCTGGGAGGTCGACTACGTGACCGACGCCACGCTGACCTTCGACATGCTGCAGCCCAACGGCCAGCCGCTTGCGGCGGCCGACATCAAGGCGCGCACGGCGGCCGTGCTGGACGGCCGGTTCGCCACCGTCTGCAGCGTGGCGCAGGCGCTGCAGCGCGCCGGCACACGCCAGATGGACGACGCATGGACCTCCAGCAGCAGCCCATCCGCGTAGTGTTCGTGCTGCTGCCGGGCAGCCTGGTGCTCGACTGGGCCGGCCCGGCCGAGGCGCTGCGCATCGCGAACCAGCGGCTGCGTGCGGCGGGCCAGCCCGAGCGCTTCGAGATCGAATTCGCCAGCCCGCGGCCCACGTCGATCGGATCGGTCGGCGTTGCGCTCGCCAACCTCGCGCCCTTGCCGACGCAATGGCATGGCCCGGCCTGGGTCGTGCTGGTCGGGCTGCCCGGAGACGCCATCCCGATCGACAACGCCGAGACGCAGGAGCTGCTGCATTGGCTGCGCGGCCAGCGCTTCGAACGCGGCCGGCTCGAACTGGTCACGGTCTGCGCCGGCGCGTTGCTGGCCGCCCATGCCGGCGCGCTCTCCGGCCGGCGCGCCACCACGCACCACCACCACCTCGACGAACTGCGATCGGTGGAGCCGCGCTGCGAGGTGGTCGCCAACCGTGTGTTCGTGATCGATCCGCCGGTGTACAGCAGCGCCGGCGTCACCACGGGCATCGACCTGGTGCTGCACCGCATCGCCGACGTGTGCGGCGAAGCGCTGGCCGCCCAGGTGGCGCAGACGATGGTGGTGGCGCAGCGGCGCGGTCCGCACGATCCGGAGTTGTCGCCCTTCCTGGCCTACCGCAACCACCTGCACGCCGCACTGCACCGCGTGCAGGACGCCGTCAGCGAGCAGCCGCAGGCCGACTGGAACGTGCCGCGGATGGCCGAAGTGGCCCACACCTCGGCGCGGCACCTGACGCGGCTGTTCGTCGAGCATGCGGGCGTGGCGCCGCTGGCCTACCTGCGGCGGCTGCGGCTGGCGGCCGCGCAGCTTGCACTGGCTTCGGGCGCGAGCGTGACGCGGGCGGCGGAAATCTCGGGCTTCGGCTCGGACACGCAACTGCGGCGCGCCTGGCATCAGTTCGGATTGCCTGGCTCGCCCTCGGCTTCGGCGTCGAAGGCGTAGCGGCTGCTGGCTCCCGCGAGGAGTTCAGCCCTGCACAGCCGCGCAGGCCCGTGCGCGCGCCAGCAACAGGGTCCGCTCGCGCGTGTTGCGCGTGAGCGAGGCGGCGCGGTCGAATTCCCTCCGCGCCTCGTCGCGGCGGCCGAGCTTCAAGAGCAGGTCGCCACGCACCGCCGGCAGCAGGTGATAGTCCTGCAAGGCCGGCTCGCCGACGAGCGTGTCCACCACTTCGAGTCCCGCGGCCGGCCCGAATGCCATCGAGAGCGCCACCGCGCGGTTCAATTCGACGATGGGCGACGGCGACAGCTCGGCCAGCGCGTCGTATAGCGCGGCGATGCGCGGCCAGTCGGTGTCTTCTGCCGTGCGCGCACGGCCGTGGCAAGCGGCAATGGCCGCCTGCAGCGCATAGGGGCCGAAGGTGCCGCCGAGCGCCTCGGCACGCGCCAGCGCCGCCAGGCCGCGGCGGATCAGCATGTGGTCCCAGCGCGCGCGGTTCTGCTCGAGCAGCAGCACCGGCTCGCCCGAGGCGCCCACGCGCGCGGCCGTGCGCGAGGCCTGGATTTCCATCAGCGCCACCAGGCCGTGCACTTCCGATGCATCGGGCATGAGCTCGGCCACGATGCGGCCCAGGCGCATGGCTTCCTCGCACAGCGCGGGACGCATCCAGTCGTCGCCGGCGGTGGCCGAGTAGCCTTCGTTGAAGATCAGGTAGAGCACCTCGAGCACCGAGGCGAGGCGAGCCTCGAGTTCATGCCGGCGCGGCACTTCGAAGGGCACGCGCGCTTCGAGCAGCGTGCGCTTGGCACGCACGATGCGCTGCGCCACGGTGGCTTCGGGCACGAGAAAGGCCCGGGCGATTTCGTCAGTGCCGAGGCCGCCCATCAGGCGCAGCGTGAGCGCCACGCGCGCCTCGGTCGAGAGCACCGGGTGGCAGGCAGTGAACACCAGCCGCAGCAGGTCGTCGCCGATGTCGTCGTCGATGGCCGCATCGACCGCTTCGGCGAAATCTGCCTGGGCGATCTCATGCTGCGCATCGAGTTCGCGGCCGATCTCGGGCGCCTTGTGCTCGGCCAGCTGCCGGTGGCGCAGCCGGTCGAGCGCGCGGCGCTTGGCCACGGCCGTGAGCCAGGCGGCGGGGTTGTCGGGCACGCCTTTGGCGGGCCATTGCTCGAGGGCCGACACCAGCGCGTCGTGCGCCAGTTCCTCGGCCAGGCCCACGTCGCGCACCATGCGCGCGACGGTCGCAATGATCCTGGCGGATTCGATGCGCCATACCGCCTCGATGCTGCGGTGGACGGCGGCCTCGCCGCCGCCGTCACCGCGGCCCTCGGAAGCACCCATGGCTTAGGTCTTCTTGACCGCCTGCATCGACGCGAATTCGGTGGTCAGCGCCTGCACGTCGGGCGGGTAGTCGGCAATTTCCTGGATCTGGCGGACCTCGATGACCTCGTTCTCGCTGCCGGGGCAGCGCGTGGCCCATTCGATGGCGTCGGCGCGCGAGGGCACGTCGATGATCCAGTAACCGCCGAGCACTTCCTTGGCTTCGGCGAAGGGGCCGTCGACCACCTTGGGCTTGCGGCCCGGAAAGCTCACGCGCGCACCCATCGAGGGCGGATGCAGGCCGTCGCAGCTGATCAGCACGCCGGCCTTCTGCATCGACTCGTTGTAGGCCATCATGGCCGCCACCGCATCGACGTCGTCGGGAATGGTGCCGGGCGCGGCGGTCTCGTAGCCGTGGGGAATCATCAGCAGCATGAATCGCATGGTGGTCTCCTTCTCTTCAAGGGGCTTGTCAGCTGCCGGCCTTGGCCAGGGCCTCGGCGCGCAGGCGCTCTTCCTGCGCCAGCAGCTCGGGCGTCATCGAGTCGCCGAAATCGGAGGCTTCGAACACCTGGCGGATCTCGATCTCGCCCTCCTGGAACGGGCTGCGCTTGATCCACTCGATGGCTTCCTCCTTCGACTTGACCTGCAGCAGCCAGAAGCCCGCGAGCAGTTCCTTCGTTTCGGCAAAGGGACCGTCGATCACGGTGCGCTTCTGCCCTTCGCAGCGCACGCGCGCGCCCCTGGAAGACGGATGCAGCCCCTCTCCCGCCAGCAGCACGCCGGCCTTGACCAGTTCCTCGTTGAACTTGCCCATGGCGGTGAGCACTTCGGTGCTCGGCATCACGCCGGCTTCGGAATCCTTGTTGGCCTTGACCAGAACCATGAATCGCATGTCGTTTCTCCTGAAGGTTGATGAAATCGGGAGGCACTGAAACCGCGCGCTCCTGTTCACACGTCGCACGAGCGCAAGCCCGATCGACACGCCCGTCTCGATCTATTTGTAATTTTATGTATCAGAACTTCAGGGCAGATAGCCGCAGAAGCGCAGCACATGCCCGTCGGGCTCGCGGATGGCAAATTCGCGCAGCCCCCAGGGCTGCGAGATGGGCGGCTCGATCACTGTGACGCCGCGCTTCGCATAGGCGGCATGCAGCCCGTCGATGTCCTTGCCCACGTGGATCACGATCTCGCCGCGCCAGGGCGGCGCCCCGCGGGTATTGCACTGCCACAGCCGCAGGTAGACCGGGTCGCCGTAGCTGCGGTCGCCCTTCTTGACTCGCGCATAGCTCGGCGGCTCGCCGGCGATGAAGTCGATCTCGAAGCCCAGCACGTCGCGGAACCAGCGCGCGGCGCGCGCGGCGTCGGACACCGGTAGCACGGGCTGCACGCCGTGGAATTCATGCAAGGTGCCGAGATCGGGGGCGTCGGCCACGCCGGTGCTGGCGGCCATCAGTCGGATTCGCGCCGCAGCGCCGCGACGCGCTCTGCAATGACGTCGACGTCGAGCGCGTCTTCCGCATGCTCGAGGTAGGTTTCCAGGTCGCGCACGGCGGCTGCGGTGTTGCCCTGCTCGGCATGCGCGATGCCGCGATCGCGATACTCGCCCCAGGCATTGGGCAGCAGCGCAATGAGGCGGTCCTGCACGGCAATGGCGCGCTGCCAGTCTTCTTGCGCGCGGTGCACTTCCTTCAGGTTGCGCAGCATGCGCCCGATGATCTCGCGCGAACTGGCAGGCTGCAGGTACAGGCCCAGCGGCACGTCGAAATCGCCGACCAGCCCGTTACTGCGCTTGTAGGGCTCGAGCCGCTCGCCGAGCTCTTCGCGCGAGAGCGACTTGCCGGTGAAGGGGTCGATCACCACCTGCCCCTTCGGCAGCGTGACCTTGAGCATGAAATGGCCCGGAAAGCCGATGCCCCGCGCCTGCAGGCCCAGCCCCTGCGCGAGTTCCATCCACAGCACCGCCAGCGAAATGGGAATGCCGCGGCGCGTGCGCAGCACGGCGTTCAGGTAGCTGTTGTCGGGGTCGTAGTAGTCGTTGACGTTGCCGCCGAAGTTCAGGTCGTTGAAGAAGAACTGGTTGAGCGCCCGCAGCCGGGCGAGCGGCGCGGCATCGGCCGGCAGCCGGCGCTTCAGGCGCGCGAGCAGCTGGTCGACATCGCCCAGCACCTGCTGCACGTCGAGGTCGGGGTATTCGTCCTGCGCGAGGCTGGCGGCAGCCTCCAGCAGCGGAAAATGTTCGTCGCTCTGCACCAGCGATTCGAAATACGCCAGGGCCGTGGGAACCTGAAAGCTGAACGTCATGTGTCTTTGTAGAGGAGCATTCGGGGAGCGTCAAGGCGGTGTTTTCAGCTTGCGCAATTCGAAATCGGCTGCGTTGCGGAAAGCCGCAACGCGAGGCCTCTCAGCGGCGCATGAAACTGCGAAGCCGCACGCCTACGGCGGTGAGCACCGCGAAATACAGCAGCGCGGCGCCGGCGATCAGCGCGGCCAGCAAGCCGATGCGCAGGAAGCGCTGCTCGCGCAGCCCGATCCAGTCGAAGTAGCGCGAACCCCATGCCAGCAGGGCCGCCAGCACCAGCATTCCCGCCAGCACCTGCAGCGCGAACTTGCCCCAGCCGGGTTCGGGCTTGTAGCTGCCGCGGCGGATCAGGCCGACCAGCAGCCAGATCGCATTGACCAGCGCGCCGATGGCGATGGTCAGCGTGAGCGCCGCATGCTGCAGCACCGGCACCAGGAAGAAATTGAGGACCTGGGTCAGCACCAGCACGCCCACGGCAATCAGCATCGGCGTGCGGGTGTCCTGCCTGGCGTAGTAGCCGGGCGCGAGCACCTTGATGGCCACCAGGCCGATCAGCCCGACGCCGTAGCCCATCAGCGCCACGGTGGTGCGCCGCACGTCCTCGCCCTGGTAGGCGCCATTGTGGAACAGCACGGCCACCAGCGGCTGGGCAAAGAGCAGCAGCGCGACGGCGCACGGCGCCGACAGCAGCACCACCAGCCGCAGGCCCCAGTCGAGCAGCGACGAATAGCGCGCGTCGTCCTTGGCCGCGCGGGCGCCGGCCAACTGCGGCATCAGCACCACGCCCAGCGCCACGCCGAGCATCGCGGTCGGAAACTCCATCAGGCGGTCGGCATTGCTCACCCAGGTCACGCTGCCGACCGCAAGGTGCGAGGCGATCTGCGTATTGATGAGCAGCGAGATCTGCGCCACGCTCACGCCCAGCAGGGCGGGCAGCATCAGCTTCAGCACCTGGCGCGTGGTGGGGTCGCGCCAGGCGTCGCCCAGCGCCTTGAAACTCGCGCCGACGCGCGGCATGAGGCCCAGCGCGCGCAGCGCCGGAATCTGGATGGCCAGCTGCAGCACGCCGCCGACCAGCACGCCCACGCACTGGGCATAGATTGGCTCGATGCCGTAGCGGCGGAACAGCGGCGCCCCGACGACGATCGCCAGGATCAGCGCGATGTTGAGCAGCACCGGCGAGGCCGCCGGCACCGCGAACTTGCGCCAGGTGTTCAGGACGCCGCCCGCCAGCGCCACGAGCGACATGAAGCCGATGTAGGGAAACATCCAGCGCGTCATGACCACGGCCGCGTCGAAGCCCGCCAGCCCGCTGGCCATGGCCCACACCAAGAGGGGCGCTCCGACCACGCCGGCCACGCAGACCACCACCAGCGCCCAGGTCAGCAGCGTGGCGACGTGGTCGATCAGCGCCTTGGCGCCCTCCTGGCCGGCTTCGGTCTTGCGCGCCGCAAGCACCGGCACGAAGGCCTGGCTGAAGGCGCCTTCGCCGAAAACCCGCCGGAACAGGTTGGGAATGCGAAAGGCGACGTTGAACGCATCGGTCAGCGCGCTGACGCCGAACACCGAGGCAAAAAGCACGTCGCGCACGAGGCCCGTGATCCGCGAAGCGAGCGTCAGCAGGGATACGGTGGAAGCGGATTTGAACAGGGACACGGGGCGAGTGTAGGGCCCGCCAAGCCCCGATTCGGCGAAAAAGGCAACCCGGCCTATAATGGAGGGCTTTGCTGCATCATCCTCAGACACCTAAGGAACTAAATCATGGCATCCGCCAAGCCCAAGAAAAAGAACCCGCGCCTCGCCTCCGGCCGTAAGCGCGTCCGCCAGGACACCAAGCTCAACGCTGCGAACACCTCGCTGCGCTCCAAATACCGCACCGCCGTGAAGAATGTCGAAAAGGCCGTCCTGGCCGGCGACAAGACCAAGGCAAGCGAACTCTTCGCGAAGGCCCAGAGCATCGTCGACACCGTCGCCGACAAGGGCATCTTCCACAAGAACAAGGCAGCTCGCGACAAGAGCCGTCTGTCGGCGAAGGTCAAGGCCCTCGCCCTCGCGCCTGAAAAGGCCGCCGCCTGACACCTGTCAGGCAAGCCCGGACCGGAATTCTCCGGTCCGCCGTTTGATCGGGGTGCGCTGCAGCAAAGTGTAAAAAACCGCCTTCGGGCGGTTTTTTCATGTCCGATCGCTTCCTTCCTGCCGGAGGAAACCCGCTCGCTCAGGCCTTGGGTGGCACGTCGGGCACCAGGCAGGCCTCGGCCACCTGCAGGTCGTTGTCGCGCGCGAAGTTCACGCAGAAGTCCCAGGCCATGGGTTCGGCGTCGCGCAGTGCGCGGTTCACCACCACGCACTTGACCCCGTTGATGGTGGTCGGAATGCACCAGGGCGAATAGCTCAGGTGGCTGCCCGGATAGGCGCCGCCGGGGCGGAAGGAGCACATCACGCCGGCCAGCCGCTCGGCCCAGTCGCTGGGGCGGAAAGTCCGGCCATCGTGGGTGATGCCCTGGATGAAGATTTCTTTGGCAGTGGGGGAAATCATCGTTGAATGAGGCGCCCGCAGCAGGTGCTGCAGTGCAACAAGCGATTCTATCCGGGCGCTTTTGCCCTTCGGCCAGGGGGCATTGCTGTAATGCGGAATCCTCAACGAAGCCGTCAAAGCGCACGCCTAGAATCCGCGGTTCCCTATCTGGAGAACCGAATGAGCGCTACTGCCCAGCCCACCTCGCCCCACGTCATGAACACCTACGGTCGCTTGGCCGTCGCGCTGTCGCACGGCCAGGGCTGCCGAGTCTGGGACACCACGGGCAAGGCCTACCTCGACGGCCTCGGCGGCATTGCGGTGAACACGCTGGGCCACAACCACCCCGAGCTGGTGCCCGCGCTGCAGGACCAGATCAGCAAGCTGATCCACAGCTCCAACTACTACCACGTGCCTGGCCAGGAACAGCTGGCCGCCAAGCTGACCGAGCTCTCGGGCCTGACCAACGCCTTCTTCTGCTGCACCGGACTGGAGGCCAACGAGGCCGCCCTGAAGCTCGCGCGCAAGTTCGGCCACGACAAGGGCATCGAGCGGCCCGAGATCGTGGTGTACGAGGCCGCGTTCCACGGCCGCAGCATCGCCACCCTGTCGGCCACCGGCAACCCGAAGGTGCAGGCCGGCTTCGGCCCGCTGGTCGAGGGCTTCATCCGAGTGCCGCTGAACGACATCGAGGCGCTGAAGAAGGCCACGGAAGGCAACCCCAACGTGGTGGCCGTGTTCTTCGAAACCATCCAGGGTGAAGGCGGCATCAACCCGATGCGCTGGGAATACCTGAAGCAGGTGCGCGCCCTGTGCGACCAGCGCGACTGGCTCATGATGATCGACGAAGTGCAATGCGGCATGGGCCGCACCGGCAAGTGGTTTGCGCACCAGTGGGCCGGTATCAAGCCCGACGTGATGCCGCTGGCCAAGGGCCTGGGCTCGGGCGTGCCGATCGGCGCCGTGGTGGCCGGCCCCAAGGCCGCCAACATCTTCGGCCCCGGCAACCATGGCACCACCTTCGGCGGCAATCCGCTCGCGATGCGTGCCGGCATCGAGACCATCCGCATCATGGAAGAGCACAAGCTGCTCGAGAACGCCGCCACCGTGGGCGAGCACCTGAAGGCCGCGCTCGAACGCGAGATCGGTGGCCTGGCCGGCGTGAAGGAGATCCGCGGCCAGGGCCTGATGCTGGGCATCGAGCTCGACCGGCCCTGCGGCGTCATCCTGAACCGCGCCTGCGACGCCGGCCTGCTGCTGAGCGTGACGGCCGACAAGGTGATCCGCCTCGTGCCGCCGCTCATCCTGAGCATTGCCGAGGCCGACGAGATCGTCGCGATCCTCGCGCCCATCGTCAAAACATTCCTGTCGGAGCCTGCAGCGCAATGACGACCGCCACCACGCCCAACGCCATCCGCCACTACCTGCAGTTCTCGGACTTCACGGCCGATGAATACGCCTATCTTTTCGATCGCATGGCGATCATCAAGAAGAAGTTCAAGACCTACGAGAAGCACCAGCCCCTGACCGACCGCACGCTGGCCATGATCTTCGAGAAGGCCAGCACGCGCACCCGCGTGAGCTTCGAGGCGGGCATGTACCAGCTCGGCGGCAGCGTGGTGCACCTGACCACCGGCGACAGCCAGCTCGGCCGCGCCGAGCCCATCGAGGACAGCGCCAAGGTCATCAGCCGCATGGTCGACCTCGTGATGATCCGCACCTACGAGCAGACCAAAATCGACACCTTCGCCGCGCATTCGCGCGTGCCTGTCATCAACGGCCTGACCAACGAATTCCACCCCTGCCAGATACTCGCGGACATCTTCACCTACATCGAGCATCGCGGCTCCATCCAGGGCAAGACGGTGGCCTGGGTCGGCGACGGCAACAACATGGCCAACACCTGGCTGCAGGCCAGCGAGATCCTCGGCTTCAAGGTGCACGTGAGCACGCCCAGCGGCTACGAGGTCGACCAGTCGGTGGCGGGCCTGCGTTCGGCCGACAGCTACCAGGTCTTCAAGGACCCGATGGAAGCCTGCCGCGGCGCGGACCTGGTGACCACCGACGTCTGGACCAGCATGGGCTACGAGTCCGAGAACGAGGCCCGCCGCAAGGCCTTTGCCGACTGGTGCGTCGACGAGGACATGATGCGCATCGCCCAGCCCGATGCCCTCTTCATGCACTGCCTGCCCGCGCACCGCGGCGAGGAAGTGCAGGCCGAGGTCATCGACGGCCCGCAGTCGGTGGTGTGGGACGAGGCCGAGAACCGGCTCCATGCGCAGAAGGCGCTGATGGAGTTTCTGCTGCTGGGTCGGCTGTAGGCGGCAACGCCCTGGGCTCGGTCAGAAGGCCCAGGCGCCCAGTTCGTAGTAGTCGAAGCCGGCGCTGCGGCCGCCGAGGCAGCCGGCCAGGAAGTCCTCGGTCTCGCGGTACATCTTCAGGTTGTTGTTCCACTTGTAGTTGCCGTGTCCGTCACCGCCAAAGGTGACGAAGCGCACGGTCTTTCCATGCTCGCGCAGCGCCTGCACCATGCGCTGCGACTGCTCCAGCTTGACCCTCACGTCGTTGACGCCGTGCATGACCAGGATGGGGGCACGCGCGTTGGCGGCCATGTACACGGGTGACCTGGCATCCATGGCCTTGCGCTGCACCGGATCGGCCGGATCGCCCACGTAGCGCTTCCACCAGGGAAGGCCGAGCGCCCAATAAGGCGGCGCGGTTTCAAGCAGGCGCGCCAGGTCCGACACACCAACCACGTCGACCGCGCAGGCGAACACCTCCGGGGTTAACGTGGCCCCAAGCAGCGCCGCGTAGCCACCATAGCTGGCGCCCCAGACCGCCACCCGCGCCGGATCGGCCACACCCTGCTGCACTGCCCAGCGCACGCCATCGATCAGGTCGTCATGCATGCGGCCGGCGAACTCGCCCACGGCTTTCTCCATGAAGGCACGCCCGTAGCCGGTGGAACCGCGGTAATTGAGCTGCAGCACCGCATAGCCGCGATTGGCCAGGAACTGCTGCAGCCCGCGGCTGCTGCCGCCGACCGACCAGCCGTCGCGCGCCCACGGGCCGCCATGCACCAGCAGGACCATGGGCAGGCCCCGCGCCGGCACTCCGGGCGGCAGCGTCAGGTAGCCGTGGATCGTCAAGCCGTCGCGCGCCTGGAAGCGCACGGGGCGCTTTTCGCCCAACGCGTCGGCGAGAAGGTTCAAGCTGGTCTGTCCCAGCAGTTCGGGCGCCGCACCCGAGCCCTCCACCAGGTAGAAGCGGGTGCCGCGATCGGTGCCGACGCTCACTGTCATTGCCTGTTCGGCATCGTCCAGGCTGTTGACGTGGATGGCGGCCGGACGGCCTTCGCCCAAAGGTTCAAGGCGTGCCTGCAAGGCGGCATCCAGGTACTTCTGGACGGGGTAGCCCGGCTCGGCATGAACCATCAGCGGCCGTCCGCTGCTGCGGCTGATGAGGACCCGCGAGATGTCGACCTCGGGGTTGGACTCCACCACGGTCTCCTGGCCCGTCGCAAGATCGAGCCGGACCAGCGCCGACTTGTCGCGTCCGCGCGCCGACAGCGCCCAGGCCATGCTGCCCTGCGGATCGATCTCGACGACGTACAGGGACTCCTCGCGGCTCCAGCGCACGGTGGTGTGCCATCCCTCGTCCAGGCCCGGCGTGGCCGGCAGTTGCAGCCACGCTCCGGCGGCGTCGCCCTGCACGCGGCCGCGCAGAGTGCCGGTGCGGTCCACCAGCCAATTGGTGACAGTGCCCGGATTGGCAGCCATGCGCGTGCGCTGGCCGGATTCGAGGTCGACCAGGAAAGGCTCGAAGACCTTCTTGTCGCGCAGGTTGGCCTGCAGCACCACCCGCGCGGTGCCGCGGATCGTGCGCTGCAGCGAGGCGCGCGTGTCCGCCTCGGGGAACAGCGACACCGGCGTGCCGAAACCTTCCGCCTGGTCGACCGTCACCGCGAGCCAGCGGGTGTTCTCGCTGCCATCCGGATCCATGCTCAGCAGCAGGCGGCGGCCGTCGCCCGACCAGGCCAGGCCCCCTGCCCGCACCCGCAAAGCGCGTGCATCGTCGCGCCCCAGCGTCTTGACCCAGACCGCCGGCCAGAGTCCGCTCGTGCCGAGCCAGGCCAGGCGCCGGCCGTCGGGCGAGATGCGGTAGTTGCCGCTGCCCTCCGTGTTGGCGACGAAGTCGCGCACGGGGATCAGCGGCGGCAGTTGCGCCTTCTGCTGCGCTTCCTGCAGCGCGGGATGGCGCGGCGGCGTGCCGCAGCCGGCCAGCCAGAGGGTGCCTGCCGCCAGCAATGGCAGCCAGGCGCGGGGGGTGATGTGCATCGGGTCTCCTCCTTGTGCGTTGTCATTCTGCGAAAACCCAGCTTAAGAACAGCCAAAGAGCAGACCTCGCACGGCGCTTTGGCTGCCCTTTGGCTGCGTCCCCGCAGAATCCTGCCATGCACCTCCTGCTCATCGAAGACGATCTGGACCTGGGCCCCGCGCTGCAGGCCGCGCTCAAGGTCGAAGGGCTCAGCAGCGAATGGCGGCGGCGCGCGGCGGACGCACCGCCGCGCCTGGACGACGCCCGGTTCGACTGCGTGCTGCTCGACCTGTCGCTGCCCGACGGGAGCGGCTTCGACCTGTTGCGGCGATGGCGCCATGCCGGCGGCCAGACGCCGGTGATCGTCATCACCGCACGCTCGGCACTGGACGACCGGCTGGCCGGCCTGGACGGTGGCGCGGACGATTTTGTCGTCAAGCCCTTTGCCACCGCCGAGCTGATCTCGCGCATCCGCGCGGTGCTGCGGCGCAGCGCGCGCCAGGCCAGCGACAGCTGGACCCTGGGCGAGCTCGTGATCGAGCCGCGCCGCCACCGGGTGCAGTTGGCAGGGCAAGCCGTGGCCCTGTCGCAGCGCGAATTCCAGATCCTGCTGGAACTCGCGCGCGAGCCCGGCGCGGTGGTCGCGAAAAGCAGCCTGGCGCAGCGGCTGGACCCGCTGGGCGATCCGGTCGACTTTGCCGCCATCGAAGTGCACGTTTCCAACCTGCGCAAGAAGATCGGCACCGAACGCGTGCGCACTGTGCGCGGGGTTGGCTATCTGCTCGAAGCATGAGCGCGTGGCAGACCCTGTGGCGACAGGCGACCGAGCCCTCGCTGGTGCGACGCGGCACCTGGTCGACGCTGCTGGTCTTCTTGCTGATCTGGTGTGCCCTGCTGGGCTATCTCTACGCCGAGAATCGCAAGTACCTTGCCGAGGCACCTGGACTGCAGCAGTTCGGCGATGCCCTGCTGGCCGCGCTCGACGAAACGCCGGACCCGCTGCAAGCCCGCGTGGTGATGGCAGCCACCGAGCGCTGGACCGCCATCCGTCGTACCCAGGACAAGCGCCTGCACGGGATCGTGCTCTACGAATTGAGCGACAGCCACGGTACCCGTGTCTTTGCCTCCAGCGGATGGCCGGGGGCGGCCACCGCCGCCCGGTCTGACGCGTCCGACGTCGCCTGGGCGGACCGCTACTGGCGCTACGACCGAACGAGCGAGCACTGGCGCCTGCAGATTCTCAACCCGCGCCGCACCGGAAGCGCGTTCCTGCGCTATAACGCCCGCTTCATCCTGCCCTACCTGCTGGTGGCGTTTCCCTTTGTCCTGCTGGCTGTCTGGCTCACGGTGCGTGCCAGCCTGCATCCGCTTGAGCAACTGGCGCGGCGCATCGAAGAGCGGCCGAACGACGATCTGAGTGCCATCGGCGTGCCGGCGCGCTACCGCGAACTCAGGCCTCTGATACAAGCGCTCGACACGCTGCTGCTGCGCCTGCGCGGCACGATGGAACGCGAACGCGCCTTCGTGCAGGACGCGGCCCACGAGATCCGCACGCCGCTGGCCGTGATCAACGCACAGGCCCATGTGCTGGCGCAGGCCACCGATGCGGGGCAGCGCGCCCAGGCCGAGGCGGAGCTGAACCTGGCCATCGCACGCACTTCGCATCTCGCACAGCAACTGCTCGACCTGGCCGCGCTGGACCGCGCCGGCACCTTGCAAACCTCCCGCATCGACCTGGCGCACTGGATGCGCACCCTGCTCGGCCACGCGGCCCAGGCAGCACTGCGCGAAGGCCGCGAACTTTCGCTGGATGCGCCCGACACCCTGCACGGCCGCATCGACCTGCCGGCCATGGAATCGATCGTGCGCAACCTGGTGGACAACGCGCTGCGGCACGGCGTGCCGGGCAGCAGCATCGCCGTGAGCTTGCGCACCGACGACGGCCACCTGCTCGTGGAAGTCCGCGACGATGGCCCCGGCATTCCCGCGGCGCAGCGTGCGCATGCGTTCGAGCGCTTTCATCGCGGCGGCGAGGCGCGCGCCAGCGGCGCCGGTCTGGGCCTGTCCATCGTGCGCCAGGCGGCGCTGCGCCTGGGCGGCGGCGTCGACATCGTGGAGGGTCTGCAAGGCCGAGGCATCGGCTTTCGGGTCCGCCTGCCCTGGAGCGCGGCCTGACACACCGGGCGCTAGCATTCCTTCCGATGAGCATGTCCACCTCCTGCCAGCAATGCGGCGCCTGCTGCGCCAGCTACCGCGTCGACTTCAGCGTCCACGAACTTGACGACAACGGCGGCAGGGTGCCGGCGGGCCTCGCGGTCGAAGTGAACGGCGCCCTCTGTCGGATGCGCGGCACCGACCACACGCCGCCGCGCTGCGCAGCGCTCAGCGGCAAGATCGGCCAGGCCGTGGCCTGCGGCATCTACGAATGGCGCCCCAACCCCTGCCATGAGCTGCAGGCCGGCAGCAGCGCCTGCGAGCGGGCCCGTGCGCGGCACGGGCTGCCGGCGCTGCCTTCCTGAGCCGGTCGATCATCTCGTCACGCCGTGTGTTGGAAATAACCGACACCACGACCCCTCGCCCGGCGCTAACTTTGCGCCATGCGTTCCCTGCACCCCCAACTCCGCCTCTGGGACATCTCGCCGCCCGTGCATGAAGGCGCGCCGGTGTTCCCCGGCGACACGCCCTACCAGCAGCGCTGGGCCGCGACCATATCGCCGGACTGTCCGGTCAACGTCAGCGAGATCAAGCTCTCGCCGCATGTCGGCGCACACGCCGATGCGCCGCTGCACTACGACGCCGAAGGCCAGGCCATCGGCCTCGTCGACCTTGCGCCCTTCCTCGGCACTTGCCGGGTCATCCACGCCATCGCCAAGGGACCGCTGATCGAGTGGGAGCACATCGCGCATGCCGTCACGAGCCAGATGCCGCAGCGCGTGCTCGTGCGCACCTATGCCGCCATGCCCGTCGGGCATTGGGACCCGCAGCTCGCGGCCTACGCGCCCGCCACCGTCGAGCGGCTCGCCGCCATGGGCGTGAAGCTCATCGGCATCGACACCGCCAGCATCGACCCCGCCGACAGCAAGACGCTGGAAAGCCACCAGCGCATCCGCCGCCTCGACCTGCGCGTGCTTGAGAACCTCGTGCTCGACGACGTGCCCGAAGGCGACTACGAACTCATCGCGCTGCCGCTCAAGCTGGTCAGCGCCGATGCCTCCCCGGTTCGCGCCGTGTTGCGCGAGCTTCCCCGCTGAAAACCTCCATCATGACGACCCTCGAAGACTGCCGCGCGCTCGACGCGCAAGACCCGCTGCGCGCCTTGCGCGACCAATTCACCATTCCCGAGGGCGTGCTCTACCTCGACGGCAACTCGCTCGGCGTGCTGCCAAAGGCCGCGCCCGCACGCATCGCCGAAGTGGTGGCCAAGGAATGGGGCGAAGGCCTGATCCGCTCGTGGAACACCGCGAGCTGGTTCGACCTGCCGCAGCGCCTGGGCGACAAGGTGGCGCGGCTGATCGGCGCCGCGCCCGGCGAAGTGGTGTGCACCGACAGCACCTCGGTCAATCTCTACAAGGTGCTGTTCGCGGCGCTCTCGCAGCAGAAGGACAGCGGGCGCAGGCTGGTGGTCAGCGAGCGCAGCAACTTCCCGACCGACCTCTACATTGCCGAGTCGCTGTGCCGCGAGCGTGGCTTCACACTCAAGTTGATCGATGCGGGCGAACTGCCCGCGGTGCTGACCGATGAGGTGGCCGTGCTGATGCTCACGCATGTGAACTACCGCACCGGCGCCATGCACGACATGAAGGCCGTCACCGCCGCCGCGCATGCCGCCGGCGCGCTCACGGTGTGGGACCTCGCGCACAGCGCGGGCGCGGTGCCCGTGGCGCTCAACGACAGCAATGCCGACTACGCCATCGGCTGCGGCTACAAGTACCTGAACGGCGGCCCCGGTGCGCCGGCCTTCGCCTGGGTGCATACGCGGCATGCGGGCAAGTTCGAGCAGCCGCTGTCGGGCTGGTGGGGCCACGCTGCGCCCTTCGAGTTCACGCCGCACTATCGCCCTGCGCCGGGCGTGGGCCGCTATCTTTGCGGCACGCAGCCTGTGATCGCGCTGGCGGGGCTGGAATGCGGCCTGGACACCGTGCTCGCGGCCGAATCCTTCAACGGCTCGAATGGCGCCATGGCCGCGCTGCGCACCAAGTCGCTCGCGCTCACCGATCTCTTCATCCAACTGGTCGAAGAACGCTGCGCCGGACAAGGTCTCTCGCTCGTCACGCCGCGTGACCACGCACAGCGCGGCTCGCAGGTGTGCCTGAGCCGTGACGAAGGCGCCTACGCCATCGTGCAGGCGCTGATCGCGCGCGGCGTGATCGGCGACTACCGCGCCGGCGATTCCCAGATGCCCGACATCCTTCGCTTTGGCTTCACGCCGCTGTACCTCGGTTTCGAGGATGTGTGGAACGCGGTCGAGCATCTGGTGCAAGTGCTCCGGACGGGCGAGTGGCAACGCGCCGAATTCAACCGCAAGAACCCAGTGACATGAGCACCGAAAAGAGCCCCGAGAACATCGTCCACGAGGAAAAGGCGCAGCTGGATTTCAGCGCGTCGATGAGCTATGGCGACTACCTGCACCTCGACGAAATCCTCAACGCCCAGCATCCGCTTTCGCCGGCACATGACGAGATGCTGTTCATCGTGCAGCACCAGACCAGCGAACTCTGGATGAAGCTGATGCTGCACGAGCTGCGCGCCGCCACCACCTGCATTGCCGAGGAGAAGCTGGCCGACGCCTTCAAGATGCTCGCGCGGGTGAGCCGCATCATGGAACAGCTGGTGAGCGCATGGACCGTGCTCTCGACCATGACGCCGCCCGAGTACACGGCGATGCGCCCCTACCTCGCCAACTCCAGCGGCTTCCAGAGCGCGCAGTACCGCTGCATCGAGTTCGCGCTCGGCAACAAGAACGCCGCCATGCTCAAGCCGCATGCGCACCGGCCCGATCTGCTGGCGCAGGTGGTTGCAGCCTACCGCTCGCCGTCGCTCTACGACGAGTCGCTGAAGCTGCTCGCACGGCGCGGCCTGCCGGTGCCCCCCGATCACCTGGAGCGCGACTGGACCCAGCCCTACCAGGCGAGCGACGGCGTGGAAGCGGCCTGGCTCACGGTGTACCGCAACCCGCACGACCATTGGGACCTGTACCAGCTCGGCGAAAAACTCACCGACCTCGAAGACGCCTTCCGCCTCTGGCGCTTTCGCCACGTGACCACGGTCGAGCGCGTGATCGGCTTCAAGCGCGGCACGGGCGGCACCGGCGGCGTGAGCTACCTGCGCAAGATGCTCGATGTGGTGCTGTTCCCCGAAATCTGGAAGCTGCGCACCGATCTGTGAGCTATCGCTTGCCCCGCTTGCCCCATCTGCCTGAAGCGCTACATTGGTTGGCAACAACAACGGAAGCCCGCCATGAACGATGTCCAGTTCTCGCCCGACGAGCTCGCGACCCTGCGCGAGCATGGCGTGGTCCTGTTCGCAGACCGCGTGATCTTCGAGGCCCAGCCGCCCATGTCGGCGCAGCGGATCGTCGCCATCGAGGCGCTGTGCGCCGGCCCGCTCCCCGAGGCGCTGGCCGCGCTGTGGCGGCAGACGGCGGGCGGGCGGCTCGACTACGACCTGTCGCTGCCGATGAGCGGCAATGTGGAATCCATCAGCTGGTCGGAACTGTTCTGGGACGGCAGCGACGGCTACCGCGACCTGCAGGGCTGGATCGAGCATGAACAGGAGCTGGCCGAAGAAGCCGCCAAGGAAGAAGGCCGCTCCTGGAGCGGCAAGCTCACGCACCTGCCCTTCGGCGGCTTCGAATACCTCGACCGCGTCTATGCGGTGGTCGAGCCCGGCCCCGAGCACGGCCGCATCGTCGCGTGGAAGCACGGGCTGCCGCCCGCCTGGACGCACGCGCTGCACGAAGACAGCGTGAGCACCATCGCGCCCGACCTGCGCGGCGCCTTCGCGGCCCTGCACCTGGACGAGGATCCGCTGGCGCCCACGGGAGACTATTTCTCGGGCCAGGCGCTGCTGCAGTACCTCGACGACCGGCACCAGGACCACGGGCTGGACCTCGACCTGATGGACAAGCTGGTGGCCTTCTATTGCCGCGCCGTGGTCGACTGGCGCACGCCGCTGGCGGACGGCACGCTGCGCCGGCTGCCGGCCATTGCGCGTGCCGCGCTGCACCACGCGATCGGCACCGACGACGCGGACCTGGTGGCCGAACTCGCGGCCGCCGGCGTGAGCTTCGACGGCCCGCAGCAGGGCAGCGCGCTGGCCACCGACGTGGCCATCGGCCAGGGCGCCTTCGCCGCGGCCATGGCGCTGGTGCGCGCGGGCGCGCCGGTGGCGCGCGATGCGCTGGGCAATGTCGACGGGCAGATCTCGCCGGAGCTCACGGGCGCGCTGCTCGCCAACGGTGCCGAGCCCAGCGTGGCGGCCATCGTCAAGTGCGCGGCCTGCGGTGCGCCCGCCAGCGCGCACCTGATCGCCGATGCATGCGCAGAAGCCGGCATCGACGTGCCGCCCGCCTTCGTGATCGAACGCGATGCGACGCTCGCCGAACTCGAAGCCACGCTGCTCGAGGTCCGGGAAGGCACGCACGGCCATTACCTCGGTGCCGAGGGCCTGGCCGAACGCATCGAGCACCTGCAGACCTTCAGGCTCTGAGTGCACGCGGCGCGACTGCCGCCGTGCAGTCAGCCGCCATACAGCCAGGGCTGGTCCAGCAGCCGTGCGCCCAGCGCGCGCATCGCCAAGTCGCGGCCGATGCGCACCGCACCAGCCGCATGAAAGATCTGGCCGTTGCGCCGGGCTTTGGCCTGCACGAGCGCGTTGCGCTGCCAGCGTGCCTCGGCATAGCGGGCGAAGGCGGCCGGCACGTCGGCCGCACTGCCTTGGCCCAGTGCCTCGGCCAGGGCCACCGAATCCTCGATGGCCATGCCTGCGCCCTGCGCCAGGTAGGGAACCATCGGATGCGCGGCATCGCCCACCAGTGCCACGCGCTCGTTGGCCATCTCGGCTGCAGAGGCCAGCGGCGGCCGGTCGCTGAGCGTCCAGGCGCGCCAGCCGGGCATGGCTTCGAGCAGTGCCTGCAAGGCGCGCCCACTGCGGCCCGTGGCCTTTTGCAGTGCGGCGAGGCTGCTGGCCTGGTCCCAGTCGCGCGCATCGCCGGCCGGCGCCGACTCCGCGATCACCACCACGTTGAGCCAGGCGCCGCCGCGCACCGGGTATGCCACCGCATGCAGCTGCGGGCCGAGCCACACGTCGATCCGGCCGCGGCGCAGGGCCTGCGGTAGCGCGGCCTGCTCGGCCATCGCGCGCCAGGCCGTGTGGCCGGTGGCGCGCGGCGGCTCGGCTGCGGACGGCACGTCGAGGCGCTGCCGCGCGAGGCTCCAGAGCCCGTCGGCACCGACCAGTGCCTCGCCCTCCCAGGCCCGCGCACCGCTGCTCGAGATGCACACGAGATCGTCGCTGGTCTCGACCTGCGCAATGCGCGCATCGGTCACCAGGGTGCCGCTGCCGCGGGCGCGCACCGCTTCGAGCAGCAGCGCATGCAGGTCGGCGCGGTGCACGCAGAAATAAGGGGCGCCGTAGCGCTCGCGCATGGCATCGCCCAGTGGCAGGCGGGCCAGTTCGGCGCCGCTGCCCGCGCTCTGCACCACCAGGGCATCAGGCCGCGCGGCGATGGACTCCAGGCCTTCGGCCAAGCCCAGTTGCGCGAGGCGCCGCGTGACGTTGGGCCCCATCTGGATGCCGGCGCCGATCTCGGCGAACACGGGCGCCTGCTCGAAGACATCGACGCGGTGGCCGCCGCGGGACAGTGCCAGCGCAGCAGAAAGCCCCCCGATGCCGCCCCCGACGACGAGGATGTGCGTGGGCATCGGCCTCAGCGGCTGCGCGTGGGCAGCGAGTCGTGGCCGGCTTTTTCGGATTCGGGTTGGTTGGCGGGCGTCTTGGGACCGCAACTGCCGCAGCTGTCGCAGGAGCCGCAGCCCGAGGTCTTGGCGAGCGAAGCCGCCAGCTGCTCGGCGCGCTCCTGGTCGACCAGCCCGGCGCGGTGCGTGCCGGCCGCGAGCTTCTGCGCGGCGCTGCGCCGCCAGCCCGCAGGCATCCAGCGCCAGACCGCATAGAACGCGGCCGCCGCGACGATCAATCCGACGATCAATTGCTGTGTCATGTCCGTTTACTCCAACGCGCGTTCGAGACTAACCCAGAAACATCGCGCAAACCTTGCGGCGGGTCATCCGGCACCCAGCGCCACCGCCACGCGGTAGGTGATGAAGCATGCCAGGTAGGCCAGCGCGAACAGGTAGCCGGCCATGATCCAGACGTACTTCCATGAGCCGGTTTCGCGCTTGACCGCCGCGAGCGTGGAAATGCACTGCGGCGCAAACACATACCAGACCAGCAGCGACAGCGCCGTGGCGAGCGACCAGCTGCCCGCGATCAGCGGCTCGAGCTGGCCGGCCACGTCGTCGCCGCTGGCCGAGAGCGCATACACCGTGCCGAGCGCGCCCACCGCCACTTCGCGCGCCGCCATGCCGGGCACCAGCGCGATGGAGATCTGCCAGTTGAAGCCGATGGGCGCAAAGATGTGCTCCAGGCCGCGGCCGATCATGCCCGCCAGGCTGTACTGGATGGCCGGGCCCGTGGCGCCTTCGGGCGGCGACGGGAAGGTCGACAGGAACCACAGCAGGATCGTGAGCGTGAGGATGATCGTGCCCACGCGCTGGATGAAGATCCACGCCCGCTCGTAGAGCCCGAGCGCCAGGTTGCGCAGGTTGGGCCAGCGGTACGCCGGCAGCTCCATCATCAGCGGCGAATGCTGCTTGCTGTCGCGGAAGCGCTTCATCACCCAGGCCACCGCCATGGCCGACACGATGCCGAAGACATACAGCGCGAACAGCACCACGCCCTGCAGGTTGAACACGCCGCCCACGGTGCGTGCCGGAATGAAGGCCGCGATCAGCAGCGCATAGACCGGCAGGCGCGCCGAGCAGGTCATGAGCGGCGCAATCATGATGGTGGTGATGCGGTCGCGCCAGTTGCTGATGGTGCGCGTGGCCATCACGCCAGGAATGGCGCAGGCGAAGCTCGACAGCAGCGGAATGAAGGAACGCCCCGACAGGCCCACCGTGCCCATCACGCGGTCCAGCAGGAAGGCCGCGCGCGGCAGGTAGCCCGAATCTTCCAGCGCCAGGATGAACAGGAACAGGATCAGGATCTGCGGCAGGAACACGATCACGCCGCCCACGCCGGCAATCACGCCGTCGACCAGCAGGCTCTGCAGCATGCCTTCGGGCATGTGGGCCTTCAGCAGGTCGCCCAGGCCTTCGGTCGCGGCCTTGATGGCGTCCATGGGCACGTTGGCCCAGCTGAATACGGCCTGGAACATCAGGAACATCGTGACCGCGAGCACCAGGAGGCCCCACACCGGGTGCATCACCACGCGGTCGATGCGGTCGCTGGTGGCCAGGCTGCCGACCGGCTCGTGCACGGCCAGGCCGAGGATGCGGCGCACTTCGCGCTGCGTGGCCAGCACGTCGTCCAGCCCCGGCGCCTGCCAAGGCAGCGGCGCGGCGGCAGCCACGGGCGCATCGAGGGCTTCGAGCAGGCCCTGCGCGCCGCCCGACTGCACGCCCACGGTCTCGATGACCGGCACGCCCAGTTCGCGCGACAGCACGGCCGTGTCGACCGCGATGCCCTGCTTCTTGGCCATGTCAGTCATGTTGAGCGCCACCACCATCGGCAGGCCCAGGCGCTTGGCCTCGAGCACGAGCCGCAGGTTGAGCCGAAGGTTGGTGGCATCGGTCACGCACACCAGCAGGTCGGGCAAGGGCTCGCTGCTCTTGCCCGTGACCACGTCGCGCGTCACGGCCTCGTCCACGCTGAGCGCGTTGAGGCTGTAGGCGCCCGGCAGGTCGAGCACGAACACGCGCCGGCCCGACGCGGTGCGCAGCGACCCTTCCTTGCGCTCGACCGTCACGCCGGCATAGTTGGCCACCTTCTGGCGGCTGCCGGTGAGCAGGTTGAACAGCGCCGTCTTGCCGCAGTTCGGATTGCCCAGCAGCGCGATGCGCGCCGGCTGCGCCGTGGCCGCAAGGCGGCCCGGTCCCTGGATGACGGCCTCAACCATGGCTTGCGCCCTCCGGCACGCCGGGTGCCACGTGGATCAATGCGGCCTCATGGCGCCGCAGCGCGAAGGTGGTGTGGCCCAGCCGCACCGCCAGCGGCTCGCGCCCGGGCAGGCCACGGGCGACGATGCGCACGGCTTCGCCCGGCACGAAGCCGATCTCGGTCAGGCGCAGCACGAGTTCGCGGTCGTCCGCGCCCTCGGGGCGGGCCACGTCGAGCACGGTGGCCCACTGGTTGTCGGGAAGCTGGTCGAGCCGCAGGCCGGAAGATGCCGGCGCGGCCCCGAAATTGTTGGTTTGCACGGTAAGAAAGTGCGCCCGGATTCGGGGCGCGCCAATGGAGCAAAAGCTAGATGCTATCAATTCTCAATCGCAGAAACCTGACCAAGCCCCTTTGACCTCGGGGGGCGGACTCTTTTTCGCGTGGATCCCGGCCGCTCGGGGCGCACTCAACCCAGTTCGATGATGCGTGCCGACACGGCATCGCCGTCGACGATGAGCTCGGCCACGGCAATTGGCAATTTGAATCGGCGCGGGCCGGCGCTGCCTGGATTGACGTAGAGCACGCCACCGCGCTCCTCGATCTTCGGCTTGTGGGAATGTCCGGAGACCACCACGCGAACCCCGGCGGGGACGGCCGCGAGCTGGGACAGGTCGTGTATCGCATGCACGAGCACGCCGCCAACCTTCAGCAAGGCCGTTTCCGGAATGCGGTCGGCCCACGGCTCGCGGTCGTTGTTGCCCCGCACCACGGTCAGCGGCGCGATGGCGGCGAGCACTTCGAGGATGCCGGCGTCGCCGATGTCCCCGCCATGCACGATGAAATCGCTGCCCTGCAGCGCCGCCGCGGCCTCTGGTCGCAGCAGGCCGTGGGTGTCGGAAATAAGTCCGACGCGGGTCAAGCCGCGAGCAGCTGCCTGAGCACGAACGGCAGGATGCCGCCGTGCTTGTAGTAGTCGACCTCGATCGGCGTGTCGATGCGCAGGCGCACCGTCACTTCCTGGTGGCTGCCGTCGGCGCGGTGCACCACGAGCTTCACGTCCATCTGCGGCTTGAGTTCGCCGCCGATCACCACGTCGATCTTCTCGTCGCCCACGAGGCCCAGCGTCTGCCATGAATCGGCGCCGCGGAATTGCAGCGGCAGCACGCCCATGCCGACCAGGTTGGCGCGGTGGATGCGCTCGAAGCTGCGCGCCACCACGGCCTTGATGCCCAGCAGCTGCGTGCCCTTGGCGGCCCAGTCGCGCGAGGAGCCGGTGCCGTATTCCTCGCCGCCGAAGACCACCGTCGGCACGCCCTGCTCCATGTACTTCATGGCGGCGTCGTAGATGAACATCTTCTGGTTGCCGGGCTGGAACAGTGTGACGCCGCCCTCTTCCTGCGTGCCGTTGACGTCGGGCGGAATCATCAGGTTCTTGATGCGCACGTTGGCGAAGGTGCCGCGCATCATCACGTCGTGGTTGCCGCGCCGCGAACCGTAGCTGTTGAAGTCGGCCTTGGCCACGCCGTGCGCCTTGAGCCAGATGCCCGCGGGCGAGCTCTCCTTGATGGAGCCGGCCGGCGAGATGTGGTCGGTGGTGATCGAGTCGCCGAAGAGCGCCATGATCCGCGCACCCTTGAAGCCCGCGTCCGAGGCGTGCGGCTCCATCTTGAAGCCCTCGAAGAACGGCGGCTCGGCAATGTAGGTGGAAGAAGGCCAGTCGTAGACCTGCCCCGTCGTGCCCTTGATGCTGCTCCAGAACTTGCCGGGGTCGGTCTTGACCTTGTCGTAGTTCGCGCGGAACGACTTGGCGTTCATCGCATGGCGCAGGTTCTGGTCGATTTCCTTGGGGCTCGGCCAGATGTCGCCCAGGTACACGTCCTTGCCGTTCTTGCCCTTGCCCACGGGCTCGGTCATCAGGTCGACCATCACGTTGCCCGCGATCGCGAAGGCCACCACCAGCGGCGGCGAGGCCAGGAAGTTGGCCTTCAGGTTCGGATGGATGCGCGCCTCGAAGTTGCGGTTGCCCGAGAGCACGGCAGCGCCGACCAGGTCGTTCTTGACGATGGCGTCGTTGATCTCGGGCGTGAGGTCGCCCGCATTGCCGATGCAGGTGGTGCAGCCGTAGCCCGCCAGGTAGAAGCCCAGCTTCTCGAGGTACGGCAAGAGGCCTGCCTTCTCGAGGTATTCGGTGACGATGCGCGAACCCGGCGCGAGCGAGGTCTTGACGTGCGGCTTGACCGTGAGGCCCGCCTCCACCGCCTTCTTGGCCAGCAGGCCGGCCGCGAGCATCACGCTCGGATTGGAGGTGTTGGTGCACGAGGTGATGGCCGCAATCAGCACGTCGCCGTTGCCGATGGTCACGCCGCCCTTGGGCGCCGGGGGCGCCGTGGCGCTCACATGGGCCGCTGCCTTGGTCGAGCGGTTGGCCACCATCTCGACCACGTCGCGCGGCGCGCCCGGCGGCGGTGGCGCGGCTTCCTCGTCGTCGCCCTGGCCGTTGGCGGCCAGCGGATAGCGCAGCTTCAGGCGCTCGGGCGGCTGGTTGAAGCCGTTGGCGTCGTTGGGCTTGCTGAAGAGCTCGGAGAACTTGGTCGACAGATGGCCCAGGTCGATGCGGTCCTGCGGCCGCTTCGGGCCTGCGAGGCTCGGCGACACGGTGCCCAGGTCGAGCTTGACGATCTTGGTGTAGTCGATGTCGCCGGGCGCCGGCATGCCGAACAGGCCCTGCGCCTTGTAGTAGGCCTCGAAGCGCTCGACCTCCTCCTTGGTGCGACCCGTGCCCTCGAAGTAGGCCACGGTCATTTCGTCGACCGGGAAGAAGCCCATGGTGGCGCCGTACTCGGGCGCCATGTTGCCGATGGTGGCGCGGTCGGGCACCGCGATGGAGGCGGCGCCGGGGCCGAAGAACTCGACGAACTTGCCCACCACCTTCTCGGCCCGCAGGATGGCGGTGACGTACAGCACCAGGTCGGTGGCCGTAACGCCTTCGCGCAGCTTGCCGGTGAGCTCGAAGCCCACCACGTCGGGCGTCAGCATGTACACCGGCTGGCCCAGCATGGCGGCTTCGGCCTCGATGCCGCCCACGCCCCAGCCGACCACGCCCACGCCGTTGATCATGGTGGTGTGGCTGTCGGTGCCCACCAGCGAGTCGGGGTAGTACACCGGCACCTCGGCGTCGTCGCTCGAACTCTTGTAGACGCCGCGCGCAAAGTATTCGAGGTTGACCTGGTGCACGATGCCGAAGCCCGGCGGCACCACGCCGAAGGTGTCGAAGGCCTGCATGCCCCATTTCATGAACTGGTAGCGCTCGTTGTTGCGCTGGAACTCGAGCTTCATGTTGAGGTCGAGCGCCTTGGGCGTGCCGTAGTAGTCGACCATCACCGAGTGGTCGACCACCAAGTCGACCGGCACCAGCGGCTCGATGGTCTTGGGCGACTTGCCGAGCTTGGCGGCCACGCTGCGCATGGCGGCCAGGTCGGCCAGCAGCGGCACGCCGGTGAAGTCCTGCAGCACCACGCGGGTGACGACGAACGGGATCTCGTCGATGCGGTCCGCGTTGGGTGCCCAGCGAGCCAGCTCTTCGACATGCTTGGCCGAGACCTTCTTGCCGTCGCAGTTGCGCAGCACCGACTCGAGCACGATGCGGATCGACACCGGCAGCCGTTCGACGCTGGGATATTGCTTGGCCAGCTCCTTCAGCGACCAGTACTTGCCGGACTTGCCCGATGCGGTCTTGAAGGTCTTGAGGGTGGACGCAAAGGCGTGCGCCGGTGCTTTGGCCATTGAGGAACTCCTGATTGTTCGTGGAAGCTCTTCAAGGATAGCGGGGAACGATGTCAGTTGCTGTAATCGGTCTTCCATCGCAGGCCTTCGACACGCGGCGTTCCTCATCGCGAAAAATGCCGGATGAATGGGCGTGGCCGGCATCCCGCGTACTCAGGCCAGGGCCATGCCCGCGCCGCCCCGCGTGCGGCGCAGGCCGGTCCACTGCAGCTCGGCCAGCACCACCACGCACAGCGCCTGCGCCAGGACCCAGGCCGTGCCCAGTGCGGTGACTGCGAACACGCCGCTCATCAGCAGCGCGACGCAGGCCACGGCCCAGCCGAAGTTGCCGGCCACCACAAGGCCGATCAGCGTGCGCGGCGGCGTGCGGCGGCTGGCCATCAAGGCCGCGGCGGCCGCGTAGATCAGCAGGAAGACACCGGTTCCCATGAGCAGCGGCGCCGGCAGGCCGGTCAGCCCGGCGAGCGCGCCGGTGAACGCGACCTGCAGCGCACCGGTCGCGGCGCACGAGGCGGCGTCGGCCCACATCACGTTGGGCAGGAAGCGGGGGGATGCAAAGACGGGCATGAGACTCTCCTTCGGGTGGTACGCCGCAAGCCAGTCCTGCCGCGTTGGAGCCAATGATTCCGTCTGGCCTGCGTCGCGTCGATGACCTCGGAGGTCATGGCGCCGCATCGGCGCCGCGCCAGAATGCGGGCCATGAACACCGTCCGCACCCACTCCACCCCGGCCGGCCAGCCCGGCGCGCGCGATCCCTTCGGCGCCCACCTGCGGCACTGGCGCACCCGCCGCCGGCTGAGCCAGCTCGACCTGGCCCAGGAAGCCGAGGTCTCGACCCGCCACCTGAGCTATGTGGAGACGGGCCGCGCCGCGCCCAGCCGCGAGATGGTGCTGCGCCTGGCCGAGCGGCTCGACGTGCCGCTGCGCGAGCGCAATGCGCTGCTGGTGGCCGCAGGCTTCGCGCCGATGTACCGGCAGCGCTCGCTCGACGACCCGGCCATGGCCTCGGCGCGGCGCGCGGTGGACCTGGTGCTCAAGGGCCATGAGCCGTTCCCCGCACTGGCCGTCGACCGGCACTGGAACCTGGTGGCGCACAACGCGCTGGTGCCGATGCTCATGGCGGGCGCCGCACCCGAGCTCGTGAAGGCGCCCATCAACGTGCTTCGCTTGAGCCTGCATCCCGACGGCCTGGCTTCGCGCATCGCCAATCTCGCGCAATGGCGCGCCCATCTGCTCGAACGGCTGCAGCAGCAGATTGCGGCCACCGGCGACACGGTGCTGCAGGCCCTGCACGACGAGCTCGAAGCCTATCCCTCACCCCAGGTGAGCCACGACACACCCGCCGCGGACACGGAGCTTTCGGGCGTCGTGGTGCCCTTTCAGCTGGCCACGCCGAACGGCGTGCTGAGCTTCATCAGCACCACCACCATCTTCGGCACGCCGGTGGACGTCACTTTGCAGGAACTGGCGGTGGAGTCCTTCTTTCCGGCCGATGCGCAGACGGCCGCGGCGCTGGCTGCACTGGCGGCGCAGCCGGCCGGCTGAGCGCCGCGCGCGCCTGCTGCTGCGCGAGGCCTTCGAAGTCGTCGACCTGGATCACCTTGTCGGCGGCCTTGAGATACGCGAGCGCCAGTCCCGGATCGGGCGCCGAGCATGCGGCCTCCTCGAACGAGCGGGTACGCCGCAGCGCCTTGTTGAGCATGGCCGCGGTGTCGCCCCCGAGCTGCTCGCCCAGTTCCATCGCATGCATCAGGTCACGCAGGCCACCGGCCGCGGGCTCGCTGAGGTCCGGCGCCAGCCGCTGGACGATGCGCGGATTGATGCGCAGCAGCTCGGCCAGCGCCATCAGCTGCACGTCGCGCAGCGGCGCCAGGTGCGCGGTGCGGCGCAGCACCAGCGTGCCGATCACGCGCCGGCCGGCGGTCGGCAGGTTGGCATACAGGTCGCGCAGGATCTTCCCCGCCTCGTCCAGCTGCAGCCGGATCGCGGCCTGCGCAAAGGGGAGCAATTCGGGCGCCGCATCGACCCGATAGCGCCACACGCTGGCACTGGCCAGGTACAGGTGCGCGAGCACGTCGCCCAGCCGCGCCGACAGCAGCTCCATGCGCTTGAGCCGGCCGCCGAGCAGGCCCATGGCCAGGTCGGCGGTGAGCGCGTACTTGGCACTCATGCGCGCGATCAGCCGCGCCTCGCGCGCCAACGCCTCGGGTGGCTCGCCCAGCACCGGCGCGCCGAACAGGCTGTGCCACAGATTAGCGGCCACATGCTTGCCGTGCGCGACAAGCGCCCGCCCCAGCGCCTTCTCGTCGCGCGCCTGCACGGCCGCCATTTCGTCCAGCACGTGCGGATGGCAGCGGATCGCGCCCTGGCCGAACACGATGAGTGCGCGCGTCAGGATGTTGGCGCCCTCCACCGTAATTGCGATCGGCGCCTGCCGATAGGACACGCCCAGCAGGTTCGACGGCCCTGCGATGATGCCCTTGCCGCCCAGGATGTCCATGCCGTGGTTCACGGCGCGCCGCCCGGTCTCGGTGAGCTGCACCTTGAGGATCGCGCTGGCCACGCTCGGCCGCTCGCCCTTGTCCAGCGCGGCCGCGGTGAAGCGCCGCGCCGCATCGCTCGCATAGAGCTCGGCCGACATCTGCGCGACCAGCCCCGCAACCGCATGGAACTTGCCGATCGGCAGGCCGAACTGCTCGCGGATCTGCCCATAGCCGTTGCTCACGAAGAGCGCCGTCTGCTGCATGGCCGAGCCGAGCGCGGGCAGCGAGATGGCGCGGCCCGCGGCCAGGCATTCCATCAGCATGCGCCAGCCCTGGCCCACCTGCTTTTCGCCGCCGATCAGCCAGTCCACCGGCACGAACACCTGGCGGCCATGGATCGGGCCGTTCATGAAGGCGCTGTCCATCGGACGGTGCCGCCGGCCGATCTCCATGCCTTCGTGCGGCACCGGAATCAGCGCGCAGGTGATACCGAGTTCACGCTCGCCCTCGGGCCTGCTCTCGTCCACCGCATGGAAGGCCAGCCCCACGACGGTGGCGACGGGCGCGAGCGTGATGTAGCGCTTGTCGAAGTCGACCAGGAAGCCGCGCGTGCGCCGGCCGCCGAATTCGCGCTCGACCAGGACGCCGCGGTCCGGAATGGCCGCCGCGTCGGAGCCTGCGTAGGGCGAGGTCAGCCCGAAGCATGGAAGCTCGCGGCCGTCGGCCAGGCGCGGCAGGTAGCGCACCTTCTGCGCGTCGGTGCCATAGCGCAGCAGCAACTCCGCGGGCCCGAGCGAGTTGGGCACCATCACGGTCACGGCCGCGGCGATGTTGACGGTCGCGATGCGCGCCACCACCGTGGCGTGCGCGTAGTGGCCGAACCCGAGGCCGCCGAATTCCTCGGGAATGATCATTCCGAAGAAGCGCTTGCTGCGCAGGTATCGCCACACCTCGGGCGGCAGGTCGCGCGCCTGGTCGATGGCGTGGTCGTCGAGCATGCGGCACAGTTCGCGCACCTCGCGGTCCAGAAAGGATTGCTCGCGCTCGCTGAGCCGGTTGGGCCCCATGGCCGAGAGCACGTCGAAGTCGGGGCGCCCCGCAAAAAGCAGGCCTTCGAAGCCGACGGTGCCGGCCTCGAGCGCGGCACGTTCGGTGTCGCCGAGCGGCGGCAGCGCCTTCGAAAACGGCTGCATGGCCCATCGGCCGATCAGGGAGGCCAAAGGCATGGCGTGTCTCCTTGTTCTCCGCGACGAGCGGCGGATGAAGGCCATTCTTGTCGGCAAAGCCGACTCTCCCGGCCGGCCAAGGGCGCCCTTGCGTGTCGGAGATTGCCGGGGCGCCCGCAAAAGCGCCATCCCAGACGCAAGAAAGCCCCGCCGAAGCGGGGCTCGTGTCCAATGCGCGGAAGTGCCTGAGGATCAGGCCGCGACTGCGGCGCCGGCCTCGGTCTTGTAGTCGTCGATCTTGTCGAAGTTCAGGTACTGGTAGATCTGCGCGCTCGATGCATCGAGCACGCCCGTGGCGGCCATGTACTCCTCGCGCGTCGGGATACGGCCCAGGCGCGAGCAGATCGCAGCCAGCTCGGCCGAACCCAGGTACACATTGGTGTTCTTGCCCAGGCGGTTCGGGAAGTTGCGGGTGCTGGTCGACATCACCGTGGCGCCTTCGCGCACCTGCGCCTGGTTGCCCATGCACAGCGAGCAGCCCGGCATTTCGGTGCGTGCACCGGCATTGCCGAACACGCCGTAGTGGCCTTCCTCGGTGAGCTGCTGCGCGTCCATCTTGGTGGGCGGCGCGATCCACAGCTTGACCGGGATGTCGCGCTTGCCTTCGAGCAGCTTCGACGCGGCGCGGAAGTGGCCGATATTGGTCATGCACGAGCCGATGAACACTTCGTCGATCACGGCGCCGGCCACATCGCTGAGCGTCTTCACGTCGTCGGGGTCGTTCGGACAGGCCACGATGGGTTCGTGGATCTCGGCCAGGTCGATCTCGATGACGGCGGCGTAGTCGGCGTCGGCATCGCCCTTGAGCAGTTGCGGGTCCTTGAGCCAGGCCTCCTGCGCGGCGATGCGGCGCTGAAGCGTGCGTGCATCGGCGTAGCCTTCGGCAATCATCCACTTCATCAGCGTGATGTTGCTGTTGATGTACTCGATGATCGGTTCCTTGTTCAGGTGCACCGTGCAGCCGGCGGCCGAGCGCTCGGCCGAGGCGTCGCTCAGTTCGAAGGCCTGTTCGACCTTCAGGTCGGGCAGGCCTTCGATTTCGAGGATGCGGCCCGAGAAGATGTTCTTCTTGCCCTTCTTCTCGACCGTGAGCAGGCCGCTCTTGATGGCGTACAGCGGAATCGCGTTGACCAGGTCGCGCAGCGTGACGCCGGGCTGCATCTTGCCCTTGAAGCGCACGAGCACCGATTCGGGCATGTCCAGCGGCATCACGCCGGTGGCGGCCGCGAAGGCCACGAGGCCGGAGCCCGCGGGAAAGCTGATGCCGATCGGGAAGCGGGTGTGGCTGTCGCCGCCGGTGCCGACGGTGTCGGGCGTGAGCAGGCGGTTGAGCCAGGAATGGATCACGCCGTCGCCCGGGCGCAGCGAGACGCCGCCGCGGTTGGCCATGAACTCGGGGAGTTCGTGGTGCATCTTGACGTCGACCTTCTTCGGGTACGCCGCCGTGTGGCAGAACGACTGCATCACGAGGTCGGCCGAGAAGCCCAGGCAGGCCAGGTCCTTGAGCTCGTCGCGCGTCATCGGACCGGTGGTGTCCTGCGAGCCGACCGAGGTCATCTTGGGTTCGCAGTAGGTGCCGGGGCGCACGCCCTGGCCTTCGGGCAGGCCGCAGGCGCGGCCGACCATCTTCTGTGCGAGCGAGTAGCCCTTCTTGGTGTCGACCGGGCTGGTCGGCAGGCGGAACAGCGTCGAGGCCGGCAGGCCCAGCGCCTCGCGCGCCTTGGCCGTGAGGCCGCGGCCGATGATCAGCGGAATGCGGCCGCCGGCGCGCACTTCGTCGAACAGCACGTCGCTCTTGACCTTGAATTCGGCAATCACCTTGCCGTCCTTCAGCGCCTTGCCTTCGTAGGGACGCAGCTCGACCACGTCGCCCATGTTCATCTGGCTCACGTCGAGCTCGATGGGCAGCGCGCCCGAGTCTTCCATGGTGTTGTAGAAGATCGGCGCGATCTTGCCGCCGAGGCAGACGCCGCCGAAGCGCTTGTTGGGCACGAAGGGAATGTCTTCGCCGGTGAACCACAGCACCGAATTGGTGGCGCTCTTGCGCGAGGAGCCGGTGCCGACCACGTCGCCGGCGTAGGCCACGAGATGGCCGCGCGCGCGCAGGTCCTCGATGAACTTCACCGGGCCGCGCTTGCCGTCTTCTTCAGGGACGATGCCGGGGCGGGCGTTCTTGTGCATCGCCAGGGCGTGCATCGGAATGTCGGGACGCGTGGTGGCGTCGGGTGCGGGAGAGAGGTCGTCGGTGTTGATTTCACCGGCCACCTTGAAGATGCTGACCGTGATGCTTTGCGGCACTTCGGGGCGGCTGGTGAACCATTCGGCATCGGCCCAGCTCTGCAGCACGCCCTTGGCGTGGGCGTTGCCCTTGTCGGCCTTTTCCTTGACGTCGTGGAACTGGTCGAACATCAACAGGGTTTTCTTCAGGCCTTCGGCCGCCACGGCGCCGACTTCGGCGTCGTCGAGCAGGTCGATCATCGGGCTGATGTTGTAGCCGCCGAGCATGGTGCCGAGCAGTTCGGTGGCACGCGCACGCGAGATGAACGCGTTCTTCTCGGTGCCGTGGGCCACGGCCGCCAGGTAACTCGCCTTGACCTTGGCCGCGTCATCGACGCCGGCAGGCACGCGATGGGTGAGCAGATCGAGCAGGAATGCGCCGTCTTTGGCATTCGCGCTCTTGAGGAGCTCGATCGCTTCGGCGGTTTGCTTCGCGCTCAATGGCAGCGGCGGAATACCGAGCGCGGCGCGTTCGGCAACATGGTCAACGTAGGCTTGCAACATCTTCTTTTCTCCGGAAACTGGCTGGCTGGCGGGCGTGCGGTACGGCAAGCAAGAGCCGCGCCGCACCCCGTGTGTGGACTCTTACTTCTTGGCCGCGTCGGCGCCTTCGAACAGGCTCTTGGGCGGGTTTTTCTTCATTTCTTCGGCAAACGCGACCTGCTCGGCCGTCTGGCATTCGTCTGCAATGCGCAGGCCCGCCTTCTGGTTCATCAGCATCGACTTGTTGCCCAGCTGCAGCCACATGGCGCCGGCGCGGGGGTCTTCGAGGCGGATGGCACCGGTGCGGCTTTCGACCGGGTGCATGCGGTACTTCACACCCTTGGTCGACACGTTGAAGAAGCCGGGCTTCTTCTCGTCGGCGTCCACGGTCACGTCGGCGCCGAGTTCGCACTGGGCCTTGCCGAGCGAAACGCGCTTGGCCACGGCCAGGTCGGCGTCGGTCAGCACGATATTGGTTTCATCGGCAATGGGCGTGACTTCCTCGACGGCCTTGGCGGCCTTGCGGGTGACCTGCTTCTTGGGGGGCGCCTTCTTGGCTTCGGACTTGGCAGCCGGCTTGGCAGGGGTGGTCTGCGCGATGGCGGCGAACGGAAGCGCCAGGGCCAGGGTGGCGATCAGGGCAATTTTCTTCATGGGTGTTTCCTTGAGGCTGGATTCGGAAGTTTCAGGAGGCCGCGAGTGCAAACCAGGCTTGGGCCTCTAGCGGCAGCGCGCGCCCCGTTGCGTGGGCACGCGCCAGCACTTGCCAGAAATGGCGATAGCTCGCGCGGTCGTGCAATGTGCCATCAATTTGTGTCGGCGCCCAATTTGCGAGGGCCGCATTTGTAATGATTTTTGTGGCAATTTGAATCTGCGCCTCGTCTGGCGCAAAAGCCTCCAGGATGGGCCGGATCTGGTTCGGATGGATGCTCCACATGCGCGTGTAACCGAATTCGGCGGCCGCCTTGCGGGCCGCCGTGCGCATGGCAGCGGTGTCGTTGAACTCGGTGACCACGCAGTGCGAAGGCACCTTGCCATAGGCATGCGCGGCGGATGCGATGGCCAGCTTGGCGCGCACCACCAGCGGATGCGTGAACTGCCCGGCCGCGCCCATGCCATCGGCGGGAATCGCGCCCGCATGGGCGGAAACGAAGTCCATCAGGCCGAAGCTCAGCGACTGCACGCGCGGATGCGCCGCGATCTCGAACGCGTTGTGCACGGCCAGCGGCGATTCGATCAGCACATGCAGCGGCAGTGCATCGGCATCGGCCGCCTCGAGCGCCGCCACCGCCTGCGCCACGTCGGCCACGGACTCCACCTTGGGCACCATCAGGTGGCTGAGCCGGTGGCCGGCGCGGCCGGCGATGGTGATCACGTCGCCGGCAAAGGCGGGATGGTCCACGGGGTGAACACGCACGCCCACGCGCATGCCGGGCTTGGCGGCCAATGCCAGTTCGGTCACGAGCGCAGCATGCTCCGCCTCGCCACCCACGGGGGCGCCGTCCTCGCAATCGAGCGTGACGTCGAACACGCAGGCGCCGAATTCGTCTGCCATCTCGGCCTGCAGCGCCAGGCTCTTCTTCATACGGGCCTCGACGCCGCTGTAGTGGTCGCACACGGGCAGGCTCACGGCACCGGCCTGCGCGCCGAGCAGAACTTCAGCGGGATGAACGGCTTTCGTCATGCTTTTTTCTGCGCCACGATGAACATGCGCGGGAACGCCAGCAATCGCTTGCCGTCGGTGCGGGCGGGATAGGCCAGGTCCACGCGGCGCTCGTATTCGGCCAGGTAGCTCGCCTGCAGGTCGGGCGGCAGGCGGTCGACGAAGGGCTTGAGCCCCGTGCCGCGCACCCACTCGACGATAGCCGCGGCATCGGCCATCGGGTGCTGGTAGATGGTGTGCCACACATCGACCCTGGCCGCGGCGGGCGCGAGCAGGTCGTAGTAGCCGCCCAGCGGCAGCAGCAAGGTGCGCAGCCGGTCGGCGTCACCGATGGGCTCGGCCCAGGGCGCCTCGACCGCCACGGCGCGCATCAGGCGGTGCGTGGGCTCCTCGCGGTTGTCGGGCATCTGGATGGCGAGAACGCCACCCGGAGCCAGAGCAGCGAACAGGCGCGGGATCAGTTGCTCGTGATCCGGCACCCACTGCAGGGCTGCGTTGGCATAAATAAGGTCGGGCGCTTGGTCTTGCGGCGCCCAGGTCGCGATGTCGCTCAACTCGAAGCGCGCCTGCGGCAGGCGCTCTCGCGCGCTGGCCAGCATGGCTTCGGAGTTGTCGGTCCCGACGACTTGCGCCTGCGGGAACCGGTTGGCCAGCAGCTCGGTGGAATTGCCCGGGCCGCAGCCGAGGTCGACCACGCGGGCCGCCTCCGGCAACGGCACCCGCGCCAGGAGTTCCTGTGCGGGGCGGGTGCGCTCGTCCTCGTAGCGACGGTAGAGCGCGGGGTTCCATTCGAGCATGCCGGCCGATCCTGCTTAGATCAGGTGGGCAACGCCGGCTTGTTCGCCTTGCAGTTCTTCCAGCGTCTTGTTGATGCGTTCCTGGCTGAAAGCGTCGATTTCCAGGCCCTCGACCAGCTTGTATTCGCCGTTTTCACAGGTGACCGGGAAGCCGAACATCGTGTCCTTCGGAATGCCGTACTGGCCGTCCGACGGAATGCCCATGGTGACCCACTTGCCGTTGGTGCCGAGGGCCCAGTCGCGCATGTGGTCGATGGCGGCGTTGGCGGCCGAGGCAGCCGACGACAGGCCGCGCGCCTCGATGATGGCCGCGCCGCGCTTGCCGACGGTCGGCAGGAAGGTGTTGGCGTTCCATTCCTGGTCGTTGATCATCTTGGCGACGCTGTCGCCCTTGATGGTGGCAAAGCGGTAGTCGGCGTACATCGTGGGCGAGTGGTTGCCCCAGACGACGAGCTTTTCGATGTCGGCCACGGCCTTGCCGGTCTTGGCAGCAATCTGGCTGGCGGCGCGGTTGTGGTCCAGGCGCAGCATGGCGGTGAAGTTCTTGCGCGGCAGGTCGGGTGCGCTCTTCATCGCGATGTAGGCGTTGGTGTTGGCGGGGTTGCCGACCACCAGCACCTTGACATTGCGGCTGGCCACGGCATTGAGCGCCTTGCCCTGCGCGGTGAAGATGGCGCCGTTGACGGCCAGCAGCTCGGCACGCTCCATGCCCGGGCCGCGCGGACGCGAACCCACCAGGAGGGCGTAGTCGGCGTCCTTGAAGGCGGTCATCGGGTCGCCATGGGCTTCCATGCCGGCCAGCAGCGGGAAAGCGCAGTCGTCGAGCTCCATCATCACGCCCTTGAGCGCCTTCTGGGCCTTCTCGTCGGGGATCTCGAGCAGTTGCAGGATGACCGGCTGGTCCTTGCCGAGCATTTCGCCGGACGCGATACGGAACAACAGGGCGTAACCGATTTGGCCGGCGGCACCGGTGACGGCAACGCGGACGGGTTTTTTGCTCATGGGAAGACTCCAGAAGGTGGTGAAACGGTATCGGCGGGCGCGCGTGGCGCCGATGGTCCTGCAGGGCGGGAATCCTTCCCGCGGCGCAGGCCGACCCGCATTTTAAGCCGATTCAGTGAGCCTCGTCTTATGTCTTATATAAGATATGCTCCGAGGTTCCGCCACGGCGCATCCCACCGCTGCCATGAATGCCCCCACCGTCCTCGAAGATTCCGCGACGCCCTCCTTCAGTCCGCTCTACCAGCAGATCAAGACGCTGATCCTGCAGAGCCTGCAGGCCGGCGAGTGGAAGCCGGGCGAGCCGATTCCAAGCGAGATGGACCTTGCGGTGCGCTACCGCGTGAGCCAGGGCACGGTGCGCAAGGCCATCGACGAACTCTCGGCCGAAAACCTCGTGGTGCGGCGCCAGGGCAAGGGCACCTTCGTCGCCACGCATGCCGAGCAGCATGTGCAATACCGCTTCCTCAAGCTGGTGCCCGATGTCGGCACCCCAAGCACCGAAGGCCCGGCCGAGCGCACCATCGTCGACTGCCGCCGCCAGCGCGCCTCGGCCGACGTGGCGCGCGCTTTGGGGTTGCGCACGGGCGATGCAGTGCTGCAGGTGCGGCGCGTGCTCGCCTACGGCGGCGTTCCGACCATCCTCGAGGACCTCTGGCTTCCCGGCGCGCCGTTCAAGGGCCTCACGGCCGAACGGCTGCGCGCCTGGCCGGGCCCGATGTATGCCATGTTCGAGACCGAATTCGGCGTGCGCATGGTGCGCGCCGAAGAAAAGATCCGCGCCGTGCTGCCCGATGCGGAGCAGGCCGCGCTGCTCGACGTGCCGCTGCAGATGCCTTTGCTCAGCGTGGAGCGCCTGGCCCACACCTACCACGACATGCCGATGGAACTGCGCCGCGGCCTCTATCGCACCGACACGCACCACTACCGCAACCAGCTCGGCTGAACGCGCATCCAGATGGCATCACGACCCCACCGCATGGCAGCGCCAAAGATTCGTGCGCAACCCGCTGCGAACTCCCTAGCATCCGACTGCAGCGCTGCGCCGACGCGGGCACCTCCGCCACGCAATGGTGCATTGCAATAGAATTTTGCGTTGTTTGCATTCCGCAGAAGAAACAAAAGCGTTCGCTCTCAGAACAAGCCACCAAGCCACGAAAGCCTCCCCCCAATGACAGAGCTTGCAACTCCTCCCCGGCCGCCGCGCCGCGAATTCCGGAACATCAATGCCTTCACCGATCTCACGACCTACCGGCTGCCGCCGGCCGGCATCGTGTCGATCCTGCACCGCGTGAGCGGCGTGCTCATGTTCCTGCTGCTGCCGTTCATCATCTGGATGTTCGACACCTCGCTTTCGTCCGACTATTCCTTCGCCAGGTTCAAGGCCGCGTTCAACAGCGGCCTTGGTTTCGCCCCGGGCTGGTTCATCAAGCTGGTGGCTCTCGCGCTGATCTGGGCCTACCTGCACCACTTCATCGCCGGCCTGCGCCATCTCTGGATGGACGTGAGCCACGCTGCCGTCACCAAGGAGTTCGGACACAGCTCCGCCCTGGTCACGCTGGTCCTGAGCGTGTTGCTCACCGTGGTGCTCGGCGCCAAGTTGTTCGGCCTGTACTGAGAAGGAGCCAACCATGTCTGTGAACTACGGCTCCAAGCGCATCGTCGTCGGTGCGCACTACGGTTTGCGCGACTGGCTCAGCCAGCGCATCACGGGCGGCCTGATGGCGCTCTTCACGATCATCCTGCTCGCGCAGCTGATCTTCACGCGCGGCCCCATCGGCTACGACCTGTGGGCCGGCATCTTCGCCGCGCAGTGGATGAAGGTGCTGACCTTCTCGGTGATCGCCGCCCTGCTGTACCACGTATGGGTCGGCATGCGCGACGTGTGGATGGACTACGTCCAGCCCGTCGGCATTCGCCTCGCCCTGCAAATTTTCACCATCGTCTGGCTTGTCGGTTGTGCGGGTTGGGCCATTCAAGTGCTTTGGAAGATCTGAGGACCCCATCCCCACCATGACCTACACAAAAGAACAAATCACCAAGCGCAAGTTCGACGTCGTGATCGTCGGCGCCGGCGGCTCCGGCATGCGCGCGTCGCTGCAGCTGGCCCGCGCGGGCCTGAACGTGGCGGTGCTCTCCAAGGTGTTCCCCACGCGTTCGCACACCGTCGCTGCCCAAGGCGGCGTGGGCGCATCGCTCGGCAACATGAGCGAGGACAACTGGCACTACCACTTCTACGACACGATCAAGGGTTCCGACTGGCTCGGCGACCAGGACGCGATCGAGTTCATGTGCCGCGAAGCCCCGAAGGTCGTGTACGAGCTCGAACACTTCGGCATGCCCTTCGACCGCAACCCCGACGGCACGATCTACCAGCGTCCCTTCGGCGGCCACACGGCCAACTACGGCGAGAAGCCCGTGCAGCGCGCCTGCGCCGCGGCCGACCGCACCGGCCACGCGATGCTGCACACGCTCTACCAGAAGAACGTCGAAGCCCGCACCCAGTTCTTCGTCGAATGGATGGCGCTCGACCTGATCCGCGACGCCGAAGGCGACGTGGTCGGCGTGACGGCGCTCGAAATGGAAACCGGCGACCTGCACATCCTGCAGGCCAAGACCGTGCTGCTGGCCACCGGCGGCGCGGGCCGCATCTTCCAGGCCTCGACCAACGCCTTCATCAACACCGGCGACGGCCTGGGCATGGCCGCGCGTTCGGGCATTCCGCTGCAGGACATGGAGTTCTGGCAGTTCCACCCGACCGGCGTGGCCGGAGCCGGCGTGCTGCTGACCGAAGGCTGCCGCGGCGAAGGCGCGATCCTGCTCAACAGCAACGGCGAACGCTTCATGGAGCGCTATGCGCCCACGCTGAAGGACCTGGCGCCGCGCGACTTCGTCTCGCGCTCGATGGACCAGGAAATCAAGGAAGGCCGCGGCTGCGGTCCCAACAAGGACTACGTGCTGCTGAAGCTCGACCACCTCGGTGCCGAGACCATCCACAAGCGCCTGCCCTCGGTGTACGAGATCGGCGTGAACTTCGCCAACGTCGACATCACCAAGGAGCCGATCCCCGTGGTGCCGACCATCCACTACCAGATGGGCGGCATCCCGACCAACATCAACGGCCAGGTCGTGGTGCAGCAGGGCGAGCAGAACAGCGCCGTGGTGAACGGCCTCTATGCAGTGGGCGAATGCTCCTGCGTGAGCGTGCACGGCGCCAACCGCCTGGGCACCAATTCGCTGCTCGACCTGCTGGTGTTCGGCCGCGCGGCCGGCAACCACATCGTCGAGTTCAACGACAAGCTGAAAGAGCACAAGCCGCTGCCGGCCGATGCCGCCGACCGCACGCTGGAGCGCTTGAACCGTCTCGAAGCCGCCACCGGCGGCGAGTACGCGCAGGACGTGGCGGGCGAGATCCGCGCCGTCATGCAGCAGCATGCCGCCGTGTTCCGCAAGCAAGCCTCGATGGACGAGGGCGTGGTCAAGATCGCCGCCGTGCGCGAGCGCGTCAACGCCATCGGCCTCCAGGACAAGTCGAAGGTGTTCAACACCGCGCGCATCGAGGCGCTCGAAGTCGACAACCTGATCGAAGTGGCGCAGGCCACCATGGTCTCGGCCGCCGCCCGCAAGGAATGCCGCGGCGCGCACACGGTCGAAGACTACGAACGCCCGGCCGACGACCCGGTCGCGCCGCTCGGCCGCGACGACGCCAACTGGATGAAGCACACGCTCTGGTACAGCCAGGACAACCGCCTCTCCTACAAGCCGGTCAACCTCAAGCCGCTGACGGTCGACTCCGTTCCTCCCAAGGTCCGTACGTTCTAAGCAAGAACAACATCACAAGGTTTCACGATGAAGCGCACATTCCAGATCTACCGCTACGACCCGGACAAGGACGCCAAGCCCTACATGCAGACCGTCGAGATCGAACTCGACGGCCATGAGCGCATGTTGCTCGACGCCCTGATGAAGCTCAAGGCGCAGGATCCCACGCTGTCGTTCCGCCGCTCGTGCCGCGAAGGCGTCTGCGGCTCCGATGCGATGAACATCAACGGCAAGAACGGCCTGGCCTGCCTGACCAACATGCTCACGCTCAAGGGCACGATCGTGCTCAAGCCGCTGCCGGGCCTGCCCGTCATCCGCGACCTGATCGTGGACATGACGCAGTTCTTCAAGCAGTACAACTCGATCAAGCCGTACCTGCAGAACGACAACGTGCCGCCCGAGAAGGAGCGCCTGCAGTCGCCCGAGGAGCGCGACGAGCTCAACGGCCTGTACGAGTGCATCCTGTGCGCTAGCTGCTCCACCAGTTGCCCGAGCTTCTGGTGGAACCCCGACAAGTTCGTGGGCCCGGCCGGCCTGCTGCAGGCCTACCGCTTCATCGCCGACAGCCGCGACGAAGCCACCGCCGAACGCCTGGACAACCTCGAAGACCCGTACCGCCTGTTCCGCTGCCACACGATCATGAACTGCGTCGACGTGTGCCCGAAGAACCTGAACCCGACCAAGGCGATCGGCAAGATCAAGGAACTGATGGTGCGCCGCGCCATCTGAACTTTTGCTAGAGAAACCATGCAAACCGCCGCCGACCTTGCCGAGCCCATCAGCGAACGCGCACTGAGCAAGCTGAAGTGGCGCTGCCGGCGCGGCCTGCTCGAGAACGACCTGTTCATCGCCCGCTTCTTCGAGCGGCACGAATCCCGCATGACCAATGGCCAGGCGGGAGCGATGGAGACCTTGATGGACCTGTCGGACAACGATCTCCTCGATCTTCTCCTGCGAAGAAAGGAGCCCGAGCCCGCATGGGCCGGGGCCGAGGTGGTCGAGTTGCTGCAGCTGATGCGCACCGACGGCGCGCAGCGTCCCGCAACCTCCGTTTCCTCTTCGCCCTCCTGAATACTCCTCTGAAAGAAACCCGAAATGAAAGCTTCCGATACCAAGGCCACGCTGTCGTTCAGCAACGGCGGAGACAGCGTCGAACTGCCGATCTACAAGGGCACCGTCGGCCCCGACGTGATCGACATCCGCAAGCTCTACGCGCAGACCGGCATGTTCACCTATGACCCGGGTTTCATGTCGACCGCCGCCTGCCAGTCGGCCATCACGTACATCGACGGCGACAAGGGCGAGCTGCTGTACCGCGGCTACCCCATCGAGCAGCTCGCAACCAACTGCGACTTCATGGAGACCTGCCACCTGCTGCTGTACGGCGAGCTGCCGGACCAGGCCAAGAAGACCAACTTCACCAAGCTCGTGACCAACCACACCATGGTCAACGAGCAGATGCAGTTCTTCCTGCGCGGCTTCCGCCGCGACGCGCATCCGATGGCCATCATGACCGGCCTGGTGGGCGCACTGTCGGCCTTCTATCACGACAGTACGGACATCAACAATCCCGAGCACCGCGAGATCGCCGCGATTCGCCTGATCGCGAAGATGCCCACGCTCGTGGCCATGGCCTACAAGTACACCATCGGCCAGCCGTACATGTACCCGAAGAACGACCTCAGCTATGCGGGCAACTTCCTGCACATGATGTTCGCCACGCCTTGCGAGGACTACAAGGTGAACCCGGTGCTCGAGCGCGCGCTCGACCGCATCTTCATCCTGCACGCGGACCACGAGCAGAACGCCTCGACCTCGACCGTGCGCCTGTGCGGCTCGTCGGGCACCAACCCCTTCGCGGCCATTGCGGCCGGCGTGGCGTGCCTGTGGGGCCCGGCCCACGGCGGCGCCAACGAAGCGGCGCTCAACATGCTCTACGACATCCAGAAGGAAGGTGGCGTGGAGAAGATCGGCGAGTTCATCAAGAAGGTCAAGGACAAGAACTCGAACGTCAAGCTCATGGGCTTCGGCCACCGCGTGTACAAGAACTACGACCCGCGCGCCAAGCTGATGCAGGAAACCTGCAACGAAGTGCTGACCGAGCTGGGCCTGGAACAAGACCCGCTGTTCAAGCTTGCCAAGGAACTCGAGAAGATCGCACTGGAAGACGAGTACTTCGTGTCTCGCAAGCTCTACCCGAACGTCGACTTCTACTCGGGCATCGTGCAGCGCGCCATCGGCATTCCGGTGCCGCTGTTCACCGCGATCTTCGCGCTGGCCCGCACGGTCGGCTGGATTGCCCAGCTGAACGAAATGATCGGCGACCCCGAGTACAAGATCGGCCGCCCGCGCCAGCTGTTCGAAGGTTCGCCCAAGCGCGACGTGCAGCCCATCGGCAAGCGCTGAACGCGCGCTGCTTGCGCTCAAGCCGGAAAGCTGCCCTCGGGCAGCTTTTTTGCGTCTTGGCTGACATCCGGCGCCGGGAAGCCGGCGATAGGCTGCAGAGCACTTAGTCGAAGGAGTTTCATCATGAAGTCGCTTGTCGCATTGTTCGCCGTCGCATTTGCTCTTGCCGTGCCACTGTCGGGTTGCAACACTTGGAGGGGAGCCGGCCAGGACGTGCAGAAGGCAGGTGAAAAGATGGAGGATTCGTCCAAGAAGCGCCAATGACGCCTCTTTCGCTCATCGCGCGCCGACAGTAATGTCATCGCGCATGACGATGACTCAGACCTGAAAACAGGGGGAAAATACGGGCCTCCATCTCCATACGAGATGCCAAGGCCCGTATGACCTCTTCCGAACGCAATTTCGCCCGGCGCATCGACCTCACGTCGTTGCAGCTGTTCGTGGCCGTTTGCGAACTCGGCAGCATCGGGCGGGCGGCGGAACGCGAATTCATTGCCGCTTCGGCCATCAGCAAGCGGCTGTCGGACCTGGAAGCCACACTGGGCACCACCCTCCTCTACCGCCATGCGCGCGGCGTCGATCTTTCCCCTGCGGGCGAAAGCCTGCTGCACCATGCGCGCTCGGTGCTCTACAGCCTCGAGAAGATGCAGGGCGAGCTCAGCGAATACGCCGAGGGCGTGCGCGGCCATGTGCGCGTGCATGCCAACATCTCGGCCATCGTGCAGTTTCTTCCCGAGGACCTCGGCGCCTTCACGCGCGAGCACGACGCAATCAAGATCGACCTCGAAGAGCATCTGAGCAACGAAGTGGTGCGAGCGGTCCAGGAAGGCGCGGCCGACCTCGGCATCTGCCACATTCCCGACGGCACGAACGAGCTGCAAACCTTGCCCTACCGCCACGACCGGCTCGTGCTGATCGCGCCGGCCGGGCACCCGTTGACCACACAGGGGCCGATCGACTTCGCCGCCTCGCTCGATTTCGACCACGTCGGCCTGCATACCAACAGCTCCATCTACGTGGCGATGCACCAGGCCGCGCTCGAGGCCGGCCGCAGCGTCAGGCTGCGCATCCACGTGACCGGGCTCGACGCCATGTGCCGGATGATCGACAACGGGCTGGGCATCGGCGTGATGCCGCAGCGCGCCTTCGAACTGCTGCAGGCAGGCATCGGCAGCCGCCTGCGCAGCGTGGCGCTGAACGACGCCTGGTCCCGGCGCGAGATCCGCCTGGTGGCGCGCGACTTTTCCACCCTGCCGGTGGCCGCGCGCACGCTGGTCAACCATCTGCACACGCCGGCGGCCGCCCACGATGCCGCCGAACCGCTCGCCGCCTAGAACACAAGACAATTCACTTCCCCACGAAAGACAAGAGAACGACATGGCACGCACGCTCTACGACAAGATCTGGGACGAACACGTCGTCCATACCGAGGAAGACGGCACCGCGATCCTCTACATCGACCGCCACCTGGTGCACGAGGTCACCAGCCCGCAGGCCTTCGAGGGCCTGCGCGTTGCCGGCCGCAAGCTGTGGCGCATCAGCTCGGTGGTGGCCACGGCCGACCACAACACGCCGACCACGGGCTGGGAGCGCGGCTACGAAGGCATCGCCGACCCGACCAGCAAGGAGCAGGTCACCACGCTCGACAAGAACATCGCGGAATTCGGCGCTGCCGCGTTCTTTCCGTTCCTGAGCAAGCGCCAGGGCATCGTGCACGTGATCGGGCCCGAATCGGGCGCCACGCTGCCGGGCATGACGGTGGTCTGCGGCGACTCGCACACCTCCACGCACGGCGCCTTCGGCGCGCTCGCGCACGGCATCGGCACCAGCGAGGTCGAGCACGTCATGGCCACGCAGACGCTGCTCGGCAAGAAGGCGAAGAACATGCTCGTGAAGGTCGAGGGCAAGCTGCCTTTCTGCACCGCCAAGGACATCGTGCTTGCGATCATCGGCAAGATCGGTACCGCCGGCGGCACGGGCTACACGATCGAGTTCGCAGGCTCGGCCATCCGCGACCTGAGCATGGAAGGCCGCATGACGGTCTGCAACATGGCCATCGAGGCCGGTGCGCGCGCGGGCCTCGTGGCGGTCGACGAAAAGACCATCAGCTACGTCAAGGGCCGGCCGCTCGCACCCACGGGCGTGGAGTGGGACCTGGCCGTGGCCTACTGGCGTACGCTGCAGTCCGACCCCGGTGCGAAGTTCGACGCCGTGGTCGAACTCGACGCCACGCAGATCCAGCCGCAGGTGACCTGGGGCACCTCGCCCGAGATGGTGGTCGACATCAACGGCCGCGTGCCCGATCCCGAGAAGGAAAAGGACGCCAGCAAGCGCGGCGCCATCGAGCGCGCGCTGGTCTACATGGGCCTGGAGCCGAACAAGGCGATGAACGACATCTTCATCGACAAGGTGTTCATCGGCTCGTGCACCAACAGCCGCATCGAGGACATGCGCGAAGCCGCCGCCGTGGTGAAGAAGCTGGGCCAGAAAGTGGCCAAGAACGTCAAGCTCGCGATGGTGGTGCCGGGTTCGGGCGTGGTGAAGGAACAGGCCGAGCGCGAAGGACTCGACCTGATCTTCAAGGCCGCGGGCTTCGAATGGCGCGAGCCCGGCTGCTCGATGTGCCTGGCGATGAACGCCGACCGCCTGGAGCCCGGCGAGCGCTGCGCCTCCACCAGCAACCGCAACTTCGAAGGCCGCCAGGGCGCCGGTGGCCGCACCCACCTCGTGAGCCCGGCCATGGCCGCCGCTGCCGCCGTGCACGGCCATTTCGTCGACGTGCGCACCTTCGCCTGAACACAGCAGAGAGATTCACATGCAGAAATTCACCGTGCACAAGGGCCTCGTGGCCCCCATGGATCGCGAGAACGTCGACACCGACGCGATCATTCCGAAGCAGTTCCTCAAGTCGATCCGCAAGACCGGCTTCGGCCAGAACCTGTTCGACGAATGGCGCTACCTGGACGCCGGCTTTCCGGGCCAGGACCCGCAAAGCCGCAAGCCGAACCCCGACTTCGTGCTGAACCAGCCGCGCTACGCCGGCGCCTCGATCCTGCTGGCGCGCAAGAACTTCGGCTGCGGCTCGTCGCGCGAGCATGCGCCGTGGGCGCTCGACCAGTACGGCTTCCGCGCGATCATCGCGCCGAGCTATGCCGACATCTTCTTCAACAACAGCTTCAAGAACGGCCTGCTGCCGATCGTGCTGCCCGAGGCGCAGGTGGCGCAGCTGTTCGACGAGACCTTTGGTTTCCCCGGCTACGCGCTCACCATCGACCTGGAGCGCCAGGTGGTCGTGAAGCCCGATGGCGGCGAGTTCGCGTTCGACGTGCAGGCCTTCCGCAAGTACTGCCTGATCAACGGGCTGGACGACATCGGCCTCACGCTGCGCCACAAGGACAAGATCAAGGCCTTCGAGGCCGAGCGGCTGGCGCAGAAGCCCTGGCTCGCACACACGATGATCTCGTGACCGACCGCATTTCCTTTTTCAAAAAACTCAAGACCCAATCATGAAAATCGCAGTTCTCCCGGGCGACGGCATCGGCACTGAGATCGTGGCCGAAGCCATTCGCGTGCTCGACGCGCTCGACCTCTCTTTCGAGATGGAAACGGCGCTGGTCGGCGGCGCGGCCTACGAGGCCCACGGCCATCCGCTGCCCGAGGCCACGCTCAAGCTCGCGAAGGAAGCCGACGCGGTGCTGTTCGGCGCGGTCGGCGACTGGAAGTACGACAAGCTCGACCGCCCGCTGCGCCCGGAGCAGGCCATCCTGGGCCTGCGCAAGAACCTCGGGCTGTTCGCGAACTTCCGCCCGGCCATCTGCTACGAGCAGCTGGTGGACGCCTCGAGCCTCAAGCCCGAACTGATTGCGGGCCTGGACATCCTCATCATCCGCGAGCTGACCGGCGACATCTACTTCGGCCAGCCGCGCGGACGCCGCACGGCCGTCGACGGGCATTTTCCGGGCGCTGACGAAGCCTTCGACACCATGCGCTACTCGCGCCCCGAGGTCGAGCGCATCGCCCGCGTCGCCTTCGAGGCCGCACGCAAGCGCAGCAAGCGCGTGACCAGCGTCGACAAGGCAAACGTGCTGGAGACCTTCCAGTTCTGGAAGGACATCGTGACCGAGGTGCACAAGGACTATCCGGACATCGAGCTCGACCACATGTATGTCGACAACGCGGCCATGCAGCTCGTGAAGGCGCCCAAGAAGTTCGACGTGATCGTCACCGGCAACATGTTCGGCGACATCCTCTCGGACGAGGCCGCCATGCTTACCGGCTCCATCGGCATGCTGCCCTCGGCGTCGCTCAATTCGAGCAACCAGGGCCTGTACGAGCCCAGCCACGGCAGCGCGCCCGACATTGCCGGCAAAGGGGTTGCCAATCCATTGGCTACAATACTGTCCGCTGCCATGATGCTCCGCTTTTCACTCAACCAAGCCGAAGCTGCCGACCGTATCGAGTCGGCGGTCAAGCACGTGCTCGCCTCCGGCCTGCGCACGGGTGACATCTGGTCAGAAGGTACGAAGCGCGTCGGCACCCGTGAGATGGGCGACGCGGTTGTTGCAGCAATCACCAAAAAGACGATTACCGGCTAACCGCAGCCCGCTTCGTCACGCCCCTCCCCGGCTCGACGAGTCGGGGGCAAAAAAGACAATTTCTTTCTTTTTCACAAGGGCAAACTGAAATGGCGAACGCATCTCAACCTCTGGTCGGCCTCGTGGGCTGGCGCGGCATGGTCGGCTCGGTCCTGATGGACCGCATGCAGGCCGAAGGCGACTTCGGGCTCATCGAGCCGGTCTTCTTCTCGACTTCCAACGCCGGCGGCAAGGCCCCGGCCATGGCCAGGAACGAGACCGCGCTCAAGGATGCGAACGACATCGAAGCACTCAAGAAGTGCGACATCGTCATCACCTGCCAGGGCGGCGACTACACCAGCGAGGTGTTCCCCAAGTTGCGCGCTGCGGGCTGGAGCGGCCACTGGATCGACGCCGCCTCCACCCTGCGCATGCAGGATGACGCAGTCATCGTGCTCGACCCCGTCAACCTGCCGGTGATCCAGAATGCGCTCGCCAAGGGCGGCAAGAACTGGATCGGCGGCAACTGCACCGTCAGCTGCATGCTGATGGGCGTGGGCGCCCTCTACAAGGCGGGCCTGGTCGAGTGGATGATCAGCATGACCTATCAGGCGGCTTCGGGCGGCGGCGCGCAGCACATGCGCGAGCTGCTGACCCAGTTCGGCACGCTCAACGCCGAGGTGCGCGCGCTGCTCGACGACCCCAAGTCGGCCATCCTCGAGATCGACCGCAAGGTGCTGCACAGGCAGCAGAACCTCAGCGCCGCCGAAACCGCCAACTTCGGCGCGCCGCTGGGCGGCTCGCTGATCCCCTGGATCGACAAGGACCTGGGCGACGGCATGTCCAAGGAAGAATGGAAGGCCGGCGCGGAAACCAACAAGATCCTCGGCCAGGGCGCGGGCTTCGGCACTGCCGCCGTGCCGGTGGACGGCTTCTGTGTGCGCATCGGCGCCATGCGCTGCCACAGCCAGGCACTGACCTTCAAGCTCAAGAAGGACGTGCCCGTGGCCGACATCGAAGCGCTGATCGCCGCGGACAACCCGTGGGCCAGCGTGGTGCCGAACACCCGCGAAGCGACCCTGAAGGACCTGACGCCGGTGGCGGTGACGGGCACCATGAACATCCCGGTCGGCCGCATCCGCAAGCTGGCGATGGGCCCCGAGTACGTCGGCGCCTTCACCATCGGCGACCAGCTGCTGTGGGGTGCGGCCGAACCACTGCGCCGCATGCTGCGCATCCTGCTCGAGGCTTGATGGGGGCGCGCAGGCTCTCCACGGACCCAAAGTGTTGCCGTTTGGCAACACAAAATGTGTGCGTAAGTATGCGCGCACTGGGTAGAACGGGCGCACCGCCTTGTCAGTACCCGGTGATGATGCTAACGTCCTCTTACAAATTCTGGGCCTGAGCCGCCCCTATCAGCATGACAAGACATCTGTTGCCCGCGGCCCGCCCATCGGCCGCTCGCCCCTCCCTGCCCTTGAACGGTCTTCGCCTCTCCGTCCTGGGCACGGCGGTTGCCGTGGTCCTGGGTATAGCAAGCACTGACGCCAGCGCCTTCGCGCTGGGGCAGTTGAAGGTGCAATCGGCCCTGGGCGAACCGCTTCGCGCCGAAATCGACGTGACTGAAATGGCTGCCGCCGAAGCGGAGAGCCTGAAGATCAACGTTGCCAGCGCCGACGCCTTCAAGAATGCGGGCGTTCCGTACAACGCCGCGCTCAGCGACGTCAAGGCCACGCTGCAGCGCCGCGCCGGCGGCCAGTACGTCGTCCGGCTGACCGGCAGCCGTCCGCTCAACGATCCCTTCGTCGACCTGCTGCTCGAAGCCAACGGTTCGTCGGGCCGCATGGTGCGCGACTACACCGTGCTGCTCGATCCGCCGGCAACCCGCCAGCCGGCGCCGAGCGCACCCATCACGCCCGCCACGCCCCAGGTGAGCACGCCGCCCGCGGAACGCCCGGGTGCCGCTGCGGCGCGCGCACGCCGCGAGCGTGCGCCCGTCGCACCGGTTACCGCTCCCGCCGCGCCGGTGCCCGCCACGGCCGCACCGCAGGCGCCCAGCGCCGCTGCACCGGCTCGTCCGGCTGGCGGGGGCGAACAGGTCACGGTCCAGCGCGGCGATACCGCCAGCAAGATCGCCGGGGTCCACAAGCCCGCCGACATCTCGCTCGACCAGATGCTGGTGGCGCTCCTGCTTGCCAATCCCGATGCCTTCATTGGCGGCAACGTCAATCGCATGAAGGCCGGCGCCGTGCTCGATCTGCCGAGCGCCGCCGAAGCCGGCGCCATTCTGCCGTCGGAAGCGCGGCGAACCATTACCGCGCAGAGCCGCGACTTCGGCGCCTACCGCCAGCGCCTTGCCGAGAATGCACCTACGTCGAACGTGGCCGCCGCCGACCGCAAGGCGTCGGGCAAGCTGCAGGCCGACGTCGAGGACCGCAATGCCGCAGCAAGCGCCCCTGACAAGCTGACGATCTCGCAGGGCAGCGCAGCGGCCCGTGCCGCCGAAGAAAAGGTTGCGCAAACCCGCCAGGCGCAGGACAGCAACAACCGCGTTGCCGAGCTGTCGAAGAACATCAACGAACTGGCCAAGCTCAAGGCAGCCACCGGTTCGGCAGCGCCAGCCGCTGGTTCGGCGGCACCTGCCCCGGCAGCCCCCGGCATTCCCGTTCCCAATCCGGGCGTAGCCGCCACCACGGCACCGGCCACAGCGGCGCCTGCTGCCGCCGCGCCCGCCGCAGCGCCCGTCGTTCCCGCCACAACACCCGGCGCCGCTTCGGCACCAGCGGCACCGGCAGCGACTCCCGCGCCTGCTGCAGCGGTACCGGCCGCTGCTGCTCCCGCCGCTCCAGCGGCCGAGCCGGCGCCTGCTGCAACTTCCGAAGTTGCACCGGCCGCTCCCGCAGCGGCGGCAAGTGCCGCGGCCGCTGCACCGGCACCCAAGCCGGTCGTCAAGGCAGCGCCTCCGCCACCTCCGGTGGAGCGCGGCTTCTTCGAAGAGCTGATGGACAACCCGCTGATGCTCGGCGGCGCGGCGCTGATCGCCTTGCTGGTCGGCTTCCTGCTTTACCGCGTCCTGGGCCGCCGCCGCGAAGAAATGAGCGAAAGCGTGTTCCTCGAAAGCCGCATTCCCAAAGACTCGTTCTTCGGCGCCAGCGGCGGCGAATCGGTCGACACCAAGCAGCGCGGCGATTCCACCGTGTCGTCGCTGTCGTACTCTCCGAGCCAGCTCGATGCGGGCGACGTCGATCCCGTGGCCGAGGCGGACGTGTACCTGGCCTACGGCCGGGACCTGCAGGCCGAGGAAATCCTCCGCGAAGCCCTGCGCGTGAATCCGGACCGCACGGCGATCCACCTCAAGCTGCTCGAGATCCATGCCAAGCGCCGCGACGTCCGGGCCTACGAAGGCCTTGCGACCGAAGTGCACAAGCTGACCAACGGCACAGGTGCCGACTGGAACCGCGTGGTCGAAATGGGCAAGGACCTCGATCCGGGCAATCCGCTGTACGAATCGGGCGCGCCCCGCGGCGTGACCCCCGCCGAAAGCGCCGCGTTTGCCGGCGCCCTTGCCACGGCAGCGGCCAAGCCCGCGCCCGCCCCGGTGGCGGGACCTGCTCCTGTCATGGCGGCCGCCCCAGCCTTCGTGCCCTCGGTCGCACCACTGGACTTCGATCTGGACCTGAGCCAGCCGCCGGTACCGGCGCCCGCGCCGGCCCCGGTGAGCGCCAGCCTGCCGAAGGCGGCCTATGCGGCGCCGGCGGCCAGCAGCGCCCCACTCTCCAACGGCCATGCGCATGCGCCCACCGCACCGGTCGACCTGGAAAACGACTTCGACACCGCCCCCGGCGCGCTGTCCCCGATCACCCGCCCCGGCGCGCTGGGCGAAGCCGAAGCCAACACCCGGCCGGCCGGGCTGCGCGGCAACCTGCCCGCGGACTCGGGCTTCATCGAATTCGACATGAGTGCGCTGGCCGGGCTTCCGGCCCGCCAGGTGGCCGGTACCGCCGATGCAGCAGCAAGGCCCGCCGAAGCCGCGCAGGACGACGATGGCGACGAGAGCCCCCATGCGGTCAAGCTGTCGCTGGCGCGCGAACTGCAGGCCATCGGCGACGTCGAAGGTGCCCGCTCGCTGGTCGAGGAAGTCGAAGCCGAAAGCGCCGGCGACCTCAAGTCGCAGGCGAGGCAATTGCTCGCCGAGCTGCGCTGACGAGCGGCTTTTTCCGCTGTTCCTGAATTCGTGAGGCTGGCGCTAGGCATCCGTTACAACGGCCAGGCGTACGAGGGCTGGCAAAGCCAGCGCTCGGGCCGCACGGTGCAGGACAAGCTCGAAGCGGCCCTCACCAAGTTCGCGGCGCAGCCCATCGGCACGCTGTGCGCCGGCCGCACCGACGCCGGCGTGCATGCGCTCATGCAGGTGGTGCACTTCGACACCGCCGTCGAACGCGAGCCCTTCTCCTGGATGCGCGGCACCAACCGCTTCCTGCCCGACGACATCGCGGTGCAGTGGGCCCAGCCGGTGCCCGATGAATTCCATTGCCGCGCCAGCGCACTCGCGCGGCGCTACCTCTACGTGCTGTCGCAGTCGCCCGTGCGGCCCAGCCTCGATTCGGGCCGGGTCGGCTGGTCGATGCATGCGCTCGATGGCGATGCGATGCGCGCCGCCGCCGCCCTGCTGGTGGGCCGGCACGACTTCAGCTCGTTCCGCGCCTCGGCCTGCCAGGCGCGCTCGCCGGTCAAGGACCTGCGGCGCATCGAGATCACGCGCCACGGCAGCGGCGACCGCTGCCGCTGGCATTTCGAGTTCGAGGCCGATGCCTTCCTACACCACATGATCCGCAACCTGATGGGCTGCCTCGTACGCATTGGCCGCGGCGATGAGCGGCCCGAATGGATCACCGAGGTGCTCGAGGCGCGCAGCCGCAAGGTGGCGGCGCCGACCTTCTCGGCCAACGGGCTGTATTTTCTCGGGCCGTTGTACGACGCCAAGTGGGGTCTGCCGGCCGAGGCCACGCTGCAGGCGGGCGGCGCTCCTTATGATGGCCCGCCATGACTGCCGCTCCCCGCACCCGCATCAAGATCTGCGGCCTCACGCGCGAGGCCGACGTGGATGCCGCCATCGAGGCCGGGGCCGATGCCGTCGGCTTCGTGCTCTACGAGAAAAGCCCCCGCGCCGTGACGGCCGAGCGCGCCGCCGAGCTTGCCTCGCGCCTGCCGCCCTTCATCACGCCGGTGCTGCTGTTCGTAAACGAGGACGCTCCCAAAGTCATAGCAGCGCTTTCCCGCGTGAAGGGCGCGATCGCGCAGTTCCATGGCGAAGAATCGCCCGAGCAGTGCGAGCAGGCCACCGGCCCGGGGCGCTTTCGCTACATGCGCGCGGCCCGTATTCCGCTGGGCGCCGCCGGAGCCGGCTTCGACCTCGTAAAATACGCGTCCGATTACTCCCACGCCCAGGCCATCCTGCTCGACGCCCATGTCGAAGGTTATGGCGGTGGCGGCAAGGCATTCGATTGGTCACTTCTTCCACCCGCCGTCGACGCTCACCTCGTCTTGAGTGGTGGGCTCACACCTGCAAACGTGAGCGATGGCATTCGCATCCTGCGGACGCGCTGCAAGACGCTGTCCGTTGATGTGAGCTCGGGCGTCGAAATCGACGGTCCCGGGAACAAGGGCCTGAAGGACGCCGGAAAGATCCGGCAATTCGTCGCCGCCGTACGGGTCGCCGACGCCTCCTTCTCCAGTTAGCCGCCGCACCCGATCGTGATTTCGGGCTGCGGCCCAACGATCGAGAACCATGCAAAGCCATATCCAGGACTACCAGCAACCCGACGCCACCGGCCACTTCGGCAACTACGGCGGCACCTTCGCGAGCGAAACGCTCACCCACGCGATCAACGAACTGCGCGACGCCTACGCCAGGTTCAAGGACGATCCGGCCTTCCTCGCCGAATTCCACTATGAGCTCAAGCACTTCGTCGGCCGCCCCTCGCCGATCTACCACGCCGCACGCACCAGCCGCGAGATGGGCGGCGCGCAGATCTACCTGAAGCGCGAAGACCTCAACCACACCGGCGCCCACAAGATCAACAACGTGATCGGCCAGGCGATGCTCGCGCGCCGCATGGGCAAGCCCCGCGTGATCGCCGAGACCGGCGCCGGCCAGCACGGCGTGGCCACCGCCACCATCTGCGCGCGCTACGGCCTCGAGTGCGTGGTCTACATGGGCAGCCAGGACGTGAAGCGCCAGAGCCCCAACGTCTACCGCATGAACCTGCTGGGCGCCACCGTGGTGCCAGTGGAATCGGGCAGCAAGACGCTGAAGGACGCGCTCAACGAGGCCATGCGCGACTGGGTCACGAACGTGGAGAACACCTTCTACATCATCGGCACCGTGGCCGGTCCGCACCCCTACCCGACCATGGTGCGCGACTTCCAGAGCGTGATCGGCACGGAGTGCATCGACCAGATGCCCGCCATGCTCGCGGCCCAGGGCATCACCGGCGAAGCCGAGGGCCGACAGCCCGACGTGGTGGTGGCCTGCGTGGGCGGCGGCAGCAACGCGATGGGCATCTTCCATCCCTACATCCCGTTCGAGGGCACGCGCCTGATCGGCGTGGAGGCCGCCGGTGAAGGGCTCGACAGCGGCAAGCACTCGGCGTCCATCCTGCGCGGCAGCCCGGGCGTGCTGCACGGCAACCGCACCTACCTGCTGCAGAACGAGGACGGCCAGGTGACCGAAACGCACAGCATCAGCGCCGGCCTCGACTACCCCGGCGTGGGCCCCGAGCACGCGTACCTGGCCGACATCGGCCGCGCCGAGTACGTCGGCATCACCGACACCGAGGCGCTCGAAGCCTTTCACTACCTGTGCCGCACCGAAGGCATCATTCCGGCCCTTGAATCGAGCCACGCCGTGGCCTACGCCATGAAACTCGCCAAGACCATGCGGCCGGACCAGTCGATTCTGGTGAACCTCTCGGGCCGCGGCGACAAGGACATCGGCACCGTGGCCGACCTGTCGGGCGTCGACTTCTACGACCGGCCCTCGATGCGCGGCCTGAGCGTGAAGGGAGGCAAGTGATGAGCCGCATTGCCGCCACCTTCGACGCGCTGAAAAAAGACGGGCGCCGCGCCCTGATTCCCTATGTGACGGCCGGTTTTCCCTACGCCGATATCACGCCCGAGCTGATGCACGGCATGGTCGAGGCCGGCGCCGACGTGATCGAGCTCGGCGTGCCGTTCTCTGACCCGATGGCCGATGGCCCGGTGATCCAGAAGGCCGGCGAGGCCGCTCTGGCGCTGGGCGTCGGCATGAAGCAGGTGCTCGCCATGGTGGCCGCCTTCCGCCAGAAGGACGCGGCGACGCCCGTGGTGCTGATGGGCTATGCGAACCCGGTCGAGCGCTACGACCTCGTGCACGGCAAGAAGGCCTTCATCCGCGATGCGTCGGCCGCAGGCGTCGACGGCCTGCTGGTGGTCGACTACCCGCCCGAGGAATGCGAGGCTTTCGCCGCCGACCTGAAGGCGGCGGACATCGACCTCATCTTCCTGCTCGCCCCCACCAGCACCAGCGAGCGCATGGCGCAGGTCGCGCGCATCGCGAGCGGCTATGTCTACTACGTGTCGCTCAAGGGTGTGACGGGCGCCGGCCACCTCGACACCGAAGCGGTCGGCCAGATGATCCCGCGCATCCGCGAGCACGTGAGCATCCCGGTGGGCGTGGGCTTCGGCATCCGCGACGCGCGCACGGCGCAGGCCGTGGGTTCGGCCGCCGATGCGGTCGTGATCGGCACGAAGATCATCCAGCTGATCGACGGGCAGCCGCGCGAGAAGGTGATGCCCGCGGTGCGCGAATTCCTCGCCGGGATCCGCGAGGCGCTCGATGCCCTGCCGGCGGCTACCCCCAAGAACGCGGCTGGCCGATAATCGCTGCTGCCCTCACCCAGCCCCCCTCCCGCACGCGGGCGGGGGGAGCTAATTCGGAGTCCTATGAGCTGGCTTGAAAAACTGCTACCCGCCAAGATCGCACAAACCGACCCGTCGGAGCGCCGCCAGGTGCCCGAGGGCCTGTGGATCAAGTGCCCCGCCTGCGAGACCGTTCTCTACAAGACCGACCTCGAACACAATCAGAACGTCTGCCCGAGCTGCAGCCACCACCACCGCATCGGCGCCCGCGCACGGCTCGACGCCTTCCTCGACGCCGAGGGCCGCTACGAAGTCGGCCAGGAAGTGCTCCCGGTCGACGCGCTCAAGTTCAAGGACAGCCGCAAGTACCCCGAACGGCTCAAGGAAGCGCTCGAGAACACCGGCGAGACCGACGCGCTGGTCGTCATGGGCGGCTCGGTCCACAGCATCAGCGTGGTCGTGGCCTGCTTCGAATTCGAATTCATGGGCGGCAGCATGGGCAGCGTGGTCGGCGAGCGCTTCGTGCGCGGCGTCGAGACGGCCATCGAGCAGAAGGTGCCGTTCATCTGCGTCACCGCCACCGGCGGCGCCCGCATGCAGGAAGGCCTGCTCTCGCTGATGCAGATGGCCAAGACCAACGCGGCGCTCACGCGCCTCGCCAAGAAAGGCCTGCCCTACATCAGCGTGCTGACCGACCCGACCATGGGCGGCGTCTCGGCCGGCTTCGCCTTCGTGGGCGACGTGGTCATTGCCGAACCCAAGGCGCTGATCGGCTTTGCCGGCCCGCGCGTGATCGAATCAACCGTGCGCGTGACGCTGCCCGAAGGCTTCCAGCGCGCAGAATTCCTGCAGACCAAGGGCGCGATCGACTTCATCAGCGACCGCCGCGAGCTGCGCAAGACCATTGCGAGCACGCTCGCGATGCTGCTGCGCCAGCCAGCCGACGCGGTCAGCTGAACGAAAGACCGATCAGGCACCCAGCTGGTAAGCCAGCACCAGCAGGTTGCCCAACACGATTGCAATCACCTGCAGCACCACGATCGCGGCCAGGGGCGACAGGTCCACGCCGCCGATCAGCGGGATGAACCGGCGGAACGGCCGGACCAGCGGTTCGGCCAGCCGAGAGATCAGGTCGAGCAGCATCGGCGACGCGCCCGGTATCCACGACAGCACGGCATAAACCACCAGCAGCGCGGTCAGCCCCGACACCGCGAGCTGCAGCAGCCCCACCAGCGAAACGAGCGGCAGGGTGGCAATCCGGCCCAGGTTGCCGATCAAGAGCCACAACAGCAGGAACTTGGCCAGCACGAGCAGCCAGGCCGCGATGGCGCTCGCCAGGTCCCAGCGCTTGACCGAAGGCACGATACGGCGCAGCGGCAGCACGATCCAGTCGGTGATCGCAAAGACGAAACGACCGAGCGGATTGCCGAAAGGCACGCGGTGATACTGCATGTAGAGGCGCAGCAGGCAGGCGCCGCCGAGCAGGCCGACGATCACGTCGAGAAGGAACGAGGGGATCTGGTAGAGCATGGGGCGTGGTCGTGAGGGGAATGCGATGATAGCCATGCAAGGTTCCTCGATGACCACACAGCCCCTTTTGCATTCACTGCCATTGTTCCCGCTCGGCACGGTCCTGTTTCCGGACGGCGTGCTTCCGCTGCGTATTTTCGAAGTACGTTACCTCGACATGATCGGCAAATGCCGCAAGGCCGATGCGCCCTTCGGCGTGGTCAGCCTCACGAGCGGCAGCGAGGTGCGCAAGGCCGGCGCCGAGGCGGAGAGCTTCGCGGCCGTCGGCACGCTGGCGGCCATCCGCGAATTCGATTCGCCGCAAAGCGGCCTGCTGCAGATCGAGTGCGTCGGCACGCAGCGCTTCCGGATCCGCGCCGCCGAGCTGCAGAAATACGGCTTGTGGGTTGCCGAAGTGGAAGCCGTGGCCGAAGACACCGCGCTCGAAATTCCAGGCGACCTCCAGCACACCGCCACGGCGCTGCGGCGCCTCGTCGACACCCTCGAAGAACGCCGCCGTGCGCAGGGTGCAGAAGCCCTGCGCCTGCCCGTCGGCGCGCCCTACCGCTTCGACGATTGCGGCTGGGTGGCCAACCGCTGGTGCGAACTGGTACCCATGCAGCTCGAACTGCGGCAGCGGCTCATGGAACTCGACAGTCCGCTGATGCGGCTCGAACTGGTCAGCGATCTGCTGGCACGTGCGGGCATCACTGAATAGATTGCTACTTCTTTCATAGCGTTTCGCGCAGGATTGGCGGGCACTGGAGGCCGGTTCCGTTTGCACCCGATCGGCTAAAATGCCCGGTTGCGCACGCTTTTTGTTGCGCCCCCACCCGCTCTCCATGTCCGACCACCTGATCCCCTCCATTCCCACGCCCGCCGCGGCTCCAGCTGCCGCGCCTGCCGTCGACGACAACCAGCTCATCGCGGAACGCCGCGAAAAGCTCAAGCTGATGCGCGCCGCGCAAGCCGAGGGCAAGGGGGTCGCGTTTCCGAACGACTTCAAGCCGGGCCACCGCGCTGCCGCGCTGATCGAGGCGCATGGCGCCGTCGATGCCGAAGCCCTCGAGGCGCAGGCCGTTGCGGTGAGCGTGGCCGGCCGCATGATGCTCAAGCGCGTGATGGGCAAGGCCAGCTTCGCCACGGTGCAGGACGCCACCAGCCGCATTCAGCTCTACGTCACGCGCGATGCCATCGGCGAAGAGACCTACGCCGAGTTCAAGCGCTGGGACCTGGGCGACATCGTGGGCGCCGAAGGCACGCTGATGAAGACCAAGACCGGTGAGCTGTCGGTCAAGGTCACGAAGCTGCGCCTGCTCACCAAGAGCCTGCGCCCGCTGCCCGACAAGTTCCACGGGATGGCCGACCAGGAGCAGAAGTACCGCCAGCGCTACGTCGACCTGATCACCGACGAAACCGCCCGCGTGCGCTTCACCGCGCGCAGCAAGGCCGTGAGCGCGCTGCGCGAGTTCATGGTGGCCCACGGCTTCCTCGAAGTCGAGACGCCGATGCTGCACCCCATTCCCGGCGGCGCCAATGCCAAGCCCTTCAAGACGCACCACAACGCGCTCGACCAGGAGATGTTCCTGCGCATCGCGCCCGAGCTGTACCTCAAGCGCCTGATCGTCGGCGGCTTCGAGCGCGTGTTCGAGATCAACCGGAGCTACCGCAACGAGGGCATCTCGGTGCGGCACAACCCCGAGTTCACGATGATGGAGTTCTACGCGGCCTACTGGAACTACCGCGACTTGATGGACTTCACCGAGACGCTGATCCGCACCATTGCCGACAAGGCCGTGGGTACGCAGCAGCTCACCTACCAGGGCAAGCCGGTCGACCTGACGCAGCCCTTCGAGCGCCTGACGATCCGCGAAGCCATCCTCAAGTACACGGAAGCCGGCACCGGCGTCGACGACAGCGCCTGGCTCATCAACGCCTTGCGCAAGATCGGCCTGAACGAAGAAAAGGACAAGCTCTCGCAGCGCAGCCTCGCCAGCCTGCAGGTGATGTACTTCGAAGAGACGGTGGAAGAGAAGCTCTGGCAACCGACCTTCATCATGGAGCACCCGACCGAGATCTCGCCGCTCGCGCGCGCCAACGACGAGCGCCCCGAGGTCACCGAGCGCTTCGAGCTCTACATCACGGGCCGCGAATTCGGCAACGGCTTCAGCGAGCTCAACGACGCCGAGGACCAGGCCGCGCGCTTCAACGCGCAGGTGGCCGCCAAGGACAGCGGCGACGACGAAGCCATGTACTACGACCACGACTTCGTTCGTGCGCTCGAATACGGCATGCCGCCCACCGGCGGCTGCGGCATCGGCATCGACCGGCTGATGATGCTGCTGACCGATTCGCCGAGCATCCGCGACGTGATCCTGTTCCCGGCGCTGCGCAGGGAATCTTGAGCGTGAAGTCACCGTCGTCGCTGCCGACGATCGGCATCGACTTCGGCACCTCCAATTCCGCCGTGGCCTGCCGGGTCGACGGCGCGGCCCGACTGCTGCCCATCGAGGGCACGGCTACCACGCTGCCGACCGCGATCTTCTTCAACGCCGAAGACCGCACGACGCATTTCGGCCGCGAGGCCATCGCGCTCTATCTGGCCGGCACCGAAGGCCGCCTGATGCGCTCGCTCAAGAGCCTGCTCGGCAGTGCGCTGATGCAGGAGAAAACGGCTATCTACGACGGCCTCGTGAGCTTCGAGGACATCATCGCGCGCTTCCTGCGCGAACTCGCGGTGCGCGCGGGCCGCGAGCTGGGCCGGGTGCCGGAGCGCGTGGTCATCGGCCGGCCGGTTCATTTCGTGGACGACGATTCCAGGCGCGACGAACGCGCGGAAGAAAGCCTGCGCCATGCGGCTCGCGCGGCCGGCTTCCGCGACATCGCCTTTCAGCTCGAGCCGATTGCAGCGGCCTTCGACTACGAACAGCGCATCGCGAAGGAATCGCTGGTGCTGATCGTCGACGTCGGCGGCGGCACTTCCGACTTCACCGTCGTGCGCGTGGGTCCGGAGCGCGCCGCGCGCGAAGACCGCGGCAGCGACGTGCTGGCCACCAGCGGCGTGCACATCGGCGGCACTGACTTCGACCAGCGCCTGAACCTCGACCGCGTCATGCCGGAATTCGGCTTTCGCCACACGGGTGCGCAGGGGCGCGAAGTGCCGAGCAAGGTGTTCTTCGAGCTTTCGTCCTGGCACCTGATCAACTGGCTCTATGCCGCCAAGGCGGTGCGGCAGGCAAAGGACCTGCGCACGAGCTACAGCGACACGCGGCTGCACGACCGGCTGATGACGGTGCTCGAAGAGCGTCACGGCCACCGCATTGCGAGCGAGGTCGAGCAGGCGAAGATCGATGCCTCGGTGAACGATGCGCCCACCGCCATCGACCTCTCGTGCGCCGAGCCGGGGCTGGCCGCCTCGCTTTCGCCCGCCGACATGGCGCAGCAGCTTTCGCCTCTGCTCGAGAACGTGATTGCCTGCGCGCACGCCTGCGTCAAGCGCGCCGGACTGCGCAGCGGCGATCTCGACGCCATCTACCTGACGGGCGGCTCGTCGGCGCTGCGGCCGTTCCAGCAGGCCTTGCGCAGGAGCTTCGCGGGCGTGAACCTGGTCGAAGGCGACCTGTTCGGCGGCGTGGCGACGGGGCTCGCCTGCGCGGGACCGGTGGCATGAAATATCTTGCGGGCTACCCACCCGCGCTGCTGGCGCAGGTCCAGCAGCTGGTCGCCACCGAAGGGCTCGCGCCGCTGCTGCGCAAGCGCTATCCCGGGCCGCTTCACGAGGTGCAGACGGACCGTGCGCTCTACGACTACGTGAGCGAACTCAAGAGCGACTTCATGCGCAAGGCCCCGCCGCTTTCCAAGGTGGCGTTCGACAGCAAGCTGCATGTGATCCGCAATGCGCTCGGCACCCACACCACCGTTTCGCGCGTGCAGGGCAGCAAGCTCAAGACCAAGCGCGAGATCCGGGTGGCGAGCCTGTTCAGGGAAGTGCCGCTGGAATGGCTGCGCATGATCGTCGTCCACGAGCTCGCACACATGAAGGAGCGGGACCATGACAAGAGCTTCTATGCGCTCTGCGAGCACATGGAGCCGGACTACCACCGGCTCGAATTCGATGTCCGGCTGTACCTGACGCATTTGGATTCGGGCGGCGAGCGCCTGTGGGCGAGCTCGCTGCCGGACCGCGCCGCAACCGTCCCTCAGGCGCCCTGCTGAGGTGCTGCGAGCCCGGCTTGGGCAAGCACCTGCCTCGCACGCCGATAGCCCGCCGAATCGGCGAGCGTGTTCCAGCCGAGCGGCGGCGTTTCCGGCAACAGCGCCCGGCGGCGCGCTTCGCTCTTCGCATCGGGCTGCCAGCGCCCTGCCCCGGTCGCCGCGGCAAAGCCGTCGAGCAGTTCGTCGAGCGGCCGGCCATCGCCGATGCTCTGGTTGCACAGCATCGCCAGGTCGCAGCCCGCATCGAGTGCCGCCAGCGCGGCATCGGCATAGCTCAGCAGCTCGCCGCCGATGTAGCGCCCCGCCTCCATGCTCAGGTCGTCGCTGAAGATGGCGCCATCGAAGGCCAGCCGGTTGCGCAGGATGTCCTTCAGCCACCTGGACGAAAAGCCCGCGGGCCGCTTGTCGACCTTCGGATAGATCACGTGCGCCGGCATCACCGCCGTGAGCGCGCCCGCGAGCCAGTCGTAAGGCCGCGCATCGTCGGCCAGGATGGCCTTGAGGCTGCGCCGGTCGACCGGAATTTCCACGTGCGAATCGGCGGTGACGAAGCCGTGCCCCGGAAAGTGCTTGCCGCAATTGCGCATGCCCATCTGCAGCATGCCGTGCATCACGCTCTTGGCCAGCAGCGCCGCCACGCGCGGGTCGCGGTGGAAGCTGCGGTCGCCGATCACGCTGCTGCCGCCGTAGTCCAGGTCGAGCACCGGCGCAAAGCTGAAGTCGACGCCGCAGGCGCGCAGTTCGGCGGCAAGCACCTGGCCGGTTGCCATTGCGGCCTGCGTGGCACGCATCGCATCGCGCATCCACAGCTCGCCCAGTGCGCGCATCGAAGGCAGGCGCGTGAAGCCGTCGGTGCGAAAGCGCTGCACCCGGCCGCCTTCGTGGTCCACGCAGATCAGCAGGTCGGGGCGGATCGCCTTGATCTCGGCATTGAGCGCGCCCATCTGCGCACGGTCCTGCCAGTTGCGGGCGAAATGGATCACGCCGCCGACCAGGGGGTTGGCGATGCGCCGGCGGTCGGCGTCGTTCAGCCCGGTGGCCGCCACATCGATGATCAGCGGCGCGTGGGAACGGGCGAGCCCGGCGGTCATAGCTTCTCCACTACCACGAAGCTCGCGGCATATTCGGTTTCGTCGGTCACGGTGACATGGGCCGTGAGGCCCCGGGCTTCGAACCACTGCTTGAGTTCGCCATGCAGCACGATGACGGGCTTGCCGCTGCGCAGGTTGGCGATCTCGCACAGGCGCCAGCTCATCGGCATGCGCATGCCCAGGCCAATGGCCTTGCTGAAGGCCTCCTTGGCGGAAAAACGCGTGGCGAGATAGCTCAGGCCGCGCTTGGGCCAGCGTTCGCTGCGGGCCTTCCAGACCGCGAATTCGGCGTCGCTCAGCACCCTGTGGGCAAAGCGCTCGCCTTGGCGCTCGAAGGTCGCGGCGATGCGCCGCAGGTCGCAGATGTCGGTACCAATGCCGTAGATCATGCCGCTCCAGCGTTCACTGCGCTTCTTCGATGCAGCGCAGGTATTCCTTCGTGGTGGCGGCATAGCCGAGTTCGAGCGCATCGGCGATGAAGGCATGCCCGATGGAAACTTCCTGGACGCCGCGCACCGCGCGCAGGAACGGCGTGAGGTTGTCGCGGCTCAGGTCGTGGCCCGCATTGAGGCCGAGGCCCGCAGCCTGCGCCGCGCGGGCCGCTTCGACATAGCGCGCCAGCACGGCCTGCTCGTTCGGCGTGCCGCGCGATGCGGCATAGCCTTCGGTATAGAGCTCGACGCGGTCGGCGCCCACCGCCTTGGCCGCGGCCATCATCTCGGGAATGGGGTCCATGAAGAGGCTCACGCGCACGCCCAGGGCCTGGGCTTCGGCGATCACCGGGCGCAGCCGGTCGGCGTCTTCGGGGAAGCTCCAGCCATGGTCGCTGGTCGACTGGGTTTCGCTGTCGGGCACGAAGGTGGCCTGGTGCGGCTTCAGCGCGCGCACGAAGTCCATCAGGTTGTGGAAGGGGTTGCCTTCGATGTTGAACTCGATCGCGGGCCAATCCCTGGCCAGCAGCGCCGCCAGGTCGCTCACGTCGTGCGGCCGGATGTGGCGCTCGTCGGGCCGCGGGTGCACGGTGATGCCCTGCGCTCCGGCGGCGAGGCAGGCCTTGGCGGCGGTGAGCACGCTCGGAATGCCGAGATGGCGCGTATTGCGCACCAGGGCCACCTTGTTGAGGTTGACCGACAGCGAGGTGGTAGCGGATTGGCCGGGAGTGCTCATAGGGCTTGCAAATCTCTCATCATCTGCCGCGTGCGCAGCGTGGACACACCGCAATGGTAGTTGAGCAAGGCGCGCAGCTGGTTCCTGAGGGCGCTGTTGCTGCCGGCGTTCATGGTGGCGATCTCGCGCAGCGCGGCCGTGAAGGGCGCGCGATCGTCGAGCACGCCCTGCAGCGACTGCCAGTCGGCACCCGCCAGCGCCGCCTCGTCCCCGCCCGCCAGCCGCAGGCCGGCTTCCGGCACCAGGGTGTAGCGGGCGTCGGCCACGAGCGGCTCGAGCGTGAGGGTCTGCGCGTCGAGCGACGGCAGCAGGCCCACTTCGCGCAGCAGCAGCAGCTCGAAGGCGCGCAGCGCGGCGGCCTGGGTGGCGGCCTGCGCGCCGGCGTGGTCGCCCGCCAGCACCTGCACCACGCCCGCATAGGCATCGAACAGCGCCTCGTGGGCATCGTCCCGCGCCAACAGGCGCAGCAGCAGTTCGTTGACGTAGTAGCCCGAGAGCAGCGCCTCGCCGGTCGGCATGACGTGGCCGCCCATCCACTCGGCGCCCTTGAGCGTGCGGATCTCGGCGTCGCCGCCGTAGTTGAGCTGCAGCGGCTGCAGCGGCAGCAGCACCGGCCTGAAATTGGAGCTCGGCCGCTTCGCCCCCTTGGCCACGAGCGCGATGCGCCCGTGGTGGCGGGTGAAGACCTCGAGGATCAGGCTCGACTCGCTCCAGTCGTAGCGATGGAGCACGTACGCCGGTTCGTGCGAAACGCGGTGGGCAGTTGCCACTTCATTCGTAGCCGAAGGAGCGCACGCGGGCTTCGTCGTCGGCCCAGCCGGACCGCACCTTGACCCACAGTTCGAGGAAAACCTTGGCGTCGGCCAGCTTTTCGAGCTCGACCCGGGTTTCCATGCCGATGCGCTTGATGCGCTCGCCCTTGTCGCCGATCACCATGGCCTTGTGGCCGTCGCGCTCCACCACGATGGTGGCGGCAATGCGAAGCAGGCGCTTCTGGCCCTTTTTCTGCGGCGGCTCTTCCTCGAACTTGTCGATGATCACGGTCGAGGTGTAGGGCAGCTCGTCGCCGGTCAGGCGGAACAGCTTCTCGCGCACCAGCTCGCCCGCGAGGAACTTCTCGCTGCGGTCGGTGAGCTCGTCCTCGGCGTAGAACCAGGGTTGTTCGGGCAGGTACTTCTCGCAGATGCCGAACAAACGCTCGACGTCCTTCGGGTTCTTGGCCGACATCGGCACGAACTCGGCGAAGGGGTGCTTCGCCTGCATGGTCTGCAGCCACGGTGCGATGTCGCCGCGGCGATGCACGTTGTCGAGCTTGTTGGCCAGCAGCACGGTCGGAATGCCCTTGCCGAGCAGCTTGAGCACCCGCTCGTCGGCCGGCGTGAAGCTGCCCGCCTCGACCACGAAAAGAATCAGGTCCACGTCGCCGACCGCACCCTGCACGGTCTTGTTGAGCGATTTGTTGAGCGCGTTGGCATGCAGGGTCTGGAAACCCGGCGTGTCGACGAACACGAACTGCGTGGCGCCCAGCGTGCGCATGCCCGTGATGCGGTGCCGCGTGGTCTGCGCCTTGCGCGAGGTGATGCTGATCTTCTGCCCCACCAGCGCATTGAGCAGCGTCGACTTGCCCACGTTGGGCTTGCCGACGATGGCGATCAGGCCGCAGTGCTGAGGGCCGCTTGCGCCCGTATCGCCCGCCGGGCCCTGGGAGTCTGCTGCTGATTTGATAGCGTCGTTCATTCTGGTTTCACGCGGCCCCGCGTGCCTTGAGCCGGATCAACATGGCCGCCGCGGCAGCCTGCTCGCCGGCACGTCGCGAACCACCGATGCCGCGTTCGCGCAGGCCCAGCTCCGGCACCTCGCACTCGACATCGAAGGTCTGCTTGTGCGCTGCGCCGAGCGTGGCCGCCACGCGGTACACCGGCAGCTTCATTTTGTGACCCTGCAGCCATTCCTGCAATTCGGTCTTCGGATCCTTGGCCACCGCGTCCATGCGCGGATTGATCTCGACCGACTCGTAGAGCCGCCGCACCAGCGCCTCGGCAGCCGAAAAGCCGGCATCGAGGTAGACCGCGCCGATCAGCGCTTCGAGCGCGTCGGCCAGGATCGAGGGCCGATTGGGCCCGCCGGAGCGCGCTTCGCCTTCGCCGAGCCGCAGCAACGGCGACAGCTGCAGTTCCAGCGCCAGGCGATGCAAGGTGTCCTGCTTGACCAGGTTGGCCCGCACGCGCGACAGGTCGCCCTCGGGCAGGGCCGAGAGGCGGGTGTAGAGCAGGTGCGATACCGCGAGATTGAGCACCGAGTCGCCGAGGAACTCGAGGCGCTCGTTGTGGTCGGCCGAAAAACTGCGGTGCGTGAGCGCGAGCTGGAGCAGCCGCGTGTCGGAGAACGAATGCTTGAGGCGCTCCTGCAGCGCCGTGAGGCCGCCGTCCACCTTGCGTGTCGCCGCGTTCAGCGGGTTTCGCCCTTGTACTTGAGCACCAGGTAAGCCGGCCCGAACAAGGGAATCTCGCGCTCGTAGGCATACGACACGACCACCTTGTCGCCGACCTTCTTGATGTCGAGGTCCTTGCCCGAGACCGACTGAAAGTCGTCGATGGCCTGGGCCCGGTCGAAGATGGCGCGCACTTCGGGCACGGTGGTGCCTTCCTTGGCCTTGTTCGCGGCCTTGTCGATGGCCTGCCATTCGATCAGCGTCGGGATGACCTGCGCGACGACGACGCCCGCGCAACCCAGCACCACGGCGACAAACACCAGACCGATGAACGAGATGCCGCGCTGGTGCGCGGCCCTGCTGCGGATGGACCGATTTGTTCTCATGCCCTCTTACCCCTCGAACAATGCTGACTGCTTATTGGAATGGACCGATGCGACCCAGGTCGCCGAAGTTCATCCAGACGAAGAACGCCCTGCCCACGATGTTCTTGTCCGGAACGAAGCCCCAGAAACGGGAGTCCGCCGAATTATCGCGGTTGTCGCCCATCATGAAGTAGTTGCCGGCCGGCACCTTGCACACCACGCCTTCGACGGAGTAGCGGCAGTTCTCGCGGTACGGAAAGTCGGTGGCGCCCTGGACGAAGGCCGGACCGGCATCGTCGTTGAGCAGCCTGTGCTGCTTGCCCCCGAGGTCTTCGTTGAACTGCCTGAGCAGGCGCATCGACTCGCTGTCGAGGTAGTCGGGCATCGGGTTCTTGGAAACCGGCTGCCCGTTGATGGTGAGCTTCTTGTTCAGGTAGGCCACTTCGTCGCCCGGGATGCCGACCACGCGCTTGATGTAGTCCATGCTCGGTTTGGGCGGGTAGCGGAACACCACCACGTCGCCGCGCGCGAGCGGCGTGCCGTCGGTGATCTTGGTGTTGATGACCGGCAAGCGCAGGCCGTAGGTGAACTTGTTCACCAGGATCAGGTCGCCCGTGAGCAGCGTGGGCATCATCGAGCCCGACGGAATCTTGAAGGGCTCGTACAGGAACGAGCGCAGCAGGAACACCACCAGGATCACCGGGAAGAGCCCCGCCGTCCAGTCGAGCCACCACGGCTGCATCAGCAGGCGTTCGCCGGCCTTGGCGTCGACGGTGTCGACCTGCGTGATGCCCTGGCCGGCCAGGCGCGCGTTGCGCTCGCTCAGGGAGGCTTCGAGCGCCGCGGCGGCGCGCTCGCGCCGGGGCAGGAAGTAGAAGCGCTCGGCCAGCCAGTACAGGCCGGTGACCACCGTGGCCAGGAACAGCAGAAGCGCGAAGTTGCCCTCGATGGCACCAAAGTACCAGGCACCGACATAGCCGGCGAAGGCCGCGAGGACCAGGGAAGTGATGAATGCCATTTTTTGAGATCAGTCTTCGACTTGCAGAATCGCGAGGAAGGCCTCTTGCGGGACCTCGACGGAGCCGATCTGCTTCATTCTTTTCTTGCCCGCTTTCTGCTTCTCGAGCAGTTTCTTCTTTCGGGTGATGTCGCCGCCGTAGCACTTGGCAAGAACGTTCTTGCGCAGCGCCTTGATTGTCTCACGCGCAATGATGTTGACCCCGATGGCGGCCTGGATGGCAACGTCGAACATCTGGCGCGAAATGATCTCGCGCATCTTCGAGACCACCGCCCGGCCGCGGTACTGCGACTGGCTGCGGTGCACGATGATCGACAGCGCATCGACCTTCTCGCCGTTCAGCAGGATGTCGACCTTGACCACGTCGGAGGCGCGATATTCCTTGAACTCGTAGTCCATCGAGGCATAGCCGCGGCTGACCGACTTCAGCTTGTCGAAGAAGTCGAGCACGATTTCGCCGAGCGGCATCTCATAGGTCAGCATGACCTGGCGGCCGTGGTAGGCCATGTTCATCTGCACGCCGCGCTTCTGGTTGGCCAGCGTCATCACCGCACCGACGTATTCCTGCGGCATGTAGAGGTGCACGGTGACGATCGGCTCGCGGATCTCGCTCATCTTGCCGACGTCGGGCATCTTGGACGGGTTCTCTACCATGATGACTTCGCCGTCGTTGCGCACCACCTGGTAGACCACGCTCGGCGCGGTCGTGATCAGGTCCTGGTCGAACTCGCGCTCCAGGCGCTCCTGCACGATCTCCATGTGCAGCAGGCCGAGAAAGCCGCAGCGGAAGCCGAAGCCCAGCGCCTGGCTCACCTCGGGCTCGTAGCGCAGCGACGAATCGTTGAGCTTGAGCTTTTCGAGCGCGTCGCGCAGCGAGTCGTACTCGCTGGCTTCGGTCGGATAGAGGCCGGCAAACACCTGCGGCTGGATTTCCTTGAAGCCCGGCAGCGCCTCGGTGGCGGTGGCGGCCGCGCCACCCGTGCCTGGCTTGATCAGCGTCACGGTGTCGCCAACCTTGGCGGCCTGCAACTCCTTGATGCCCGCGATGATGTAGCCCACCTCGCCGGCCTCGAGCGACGCGCGCGGTTCGTTGGCCGGCGTGAAGACGCCGATGTTGTCGGCGTTGTACATGGCGCCGGACGCCATCATCTTGATGCGCTCGCCCTTCACCAGGCGGCCGTCCACCACGCGCACCAGCATGACCACGCCCACGTAGGGATCGAACCAACTGTCGACGATCATCGCGCGCAGCGGGCCGTCGGGATTGCCGCGCGGCGCAGGCATCTTGTGCACGACGGCTTCGAGGATCTCGTCGATGCCGAGACCGGTCTTGGCGGAACACGGAATCGCATCGGTCGCATCGATGCCGATCACGTCTTCGATTTCGCTGCGTGCGTTGTCGGGGTCCGCGTTGGGCAGATCCATCTTGTTGAGCACCGGCACCACTTCGACACCGAGGTCGAGCGCGGTGTAGCAGTTGGCCACGGTCTGCGCTTCGACGCCTTGCGATGCATCGACGACGAGCAGCGCGCCTTCGCACGCCGACAGCGAGCGGCTCACTTCATACGAGAAGTCGACGTGGCCCGGCGTGTCGATCAGATTGAGGTTGTAGACCTGCCCATCGAGCGCCTTGTAGTGCAGCGCGGCGGTCTGCGCCTTGATGGTTATCCCACGCTCTTTTTCGATGTCCATCGAGTCGAGCACCTGCGCTTCCATCTCGCGTTCCGCGAGGCCGCCGCAACGCTGGATCAAACGGTCCGCGAGCGTCGACTTGCCGTGATCGATGTGCGCAATGATCGAAAAATTTCTGATGTGATTCATCAACGGGAACGCTTAAGTACTTGAATTGGCTCGTGCGCAGAGTGCGACAGGCAAGAAAAAAGGGCGCGTCTTCTGGAGACGCGCCCTGAACCAACAAGCAATGGCAACTGCAGTAGTTGGAACTTCATTGTAGGCAAAAAGGGAGGCACGTACATCCGGGGACAGGGTCAAAACGGGTCGTTGCAGGTCCACAACATCAAAGATATAAACAACTTATCCACAAGATCGGTGGAGCACTCCATGAACAACTTGTGGGCGATCTGTGGAGCGCCGGTGGACTGCTGTCTGACATCTCGCATGGTGGAGGAAAGCTCTCCCCTTATGCGCGGACCCGCCGCCCAATGGCTTCTATTCTACCGAAAATCGTCCTAAGCCTCTTTATAAGTTAGTGAACACAAACAAAACTGACCCGCTTTCGGCTCGGAATTTTTTTTGAAACCGGGCGCTCCAGCGTCGCAAACACCTCAAAAAATAGGCCCCAAACCCGAGTGACGGGTGGGGCCACTTGACGGAAAGGCCGGATCAGCGTGCGGGGCGGATCAGGGCGTACTGGGCCCATTCGCCGCGGCGGAACAGCACGCTCAGGGGCTTGCCCTTGTCGGCCTTGGCGACCGCGGACTCGAATTCCTTGACGCTCGAGACCTCGATGTTGCCCACGGCAAGGATCACGTCTCCTTCGCGCAGGCCGGCCCTTGCGGCCGCATCGCTTGCCGCCTCGATGCGCACGCCGCCGCGCATCTTGAGTTCTTTCTTCTGGGCCTCGGTCAGGTCGCTGACCATCAGGCCGAGCGCCTTGCCGGCCGCCGACGGCTTGGCCTGCGGCTCCTCGCGCTCGGGCTGGCGCTTGCCGGACGGCTTGGCTTCCGGATCGCCCTCGGCCACGGTGACCGAGAGCTCGCGCGTGCTGCCGTTGCGGAACACCGTCAGCGTGTTCTTGGCGCCGGGCTTGGTGCTGGCCACCGAGCGCGACAGGTCGCTGGGCGTCTCGATGGCCTTGTCGCCGTACTTGGTGATGATGTCGCCCTCGCGCACGCCGGCCTTGTCTGCCGCCGAACCCGGCACCACGCTGCTCACGAGCGCACCGCGCGCCTTGCCGAGCCCGATGGATTCGGCCACGTCCTTGGAGACCGAGCCGATGGTCACGCCGATCAGCCCGCGCGATACGCGGCCGGTGGCGCGCAGCTGGTCGCTGACGCGGATTGCCTCGTCGATCGGGATCGAGAACGAAATGCCCATGTAGCCGCCCGAACGCGAATAGATCTGGCTGTTGATGCCCACCACTTCGCCGCGCAGGTTGATCAGCGGGCCACCCGAGTTGCCGGGATTGATGGCCACGTCGGTCTGGATCAGGGGCACCAGGTCGCCGGTGTCGCGCTGCTTCGCGCTCACGATGCCGGCGGTCACGGTGTTCTCCAGGCCGAAGGGCGAACCGATGGCCATGACCCATTCGCCAACCCGCAGCTTGGAGATGTCGCCGACCTTCACCACCGGCAGGCTGGTTGCCTCGATCTTGACCACGGCGACGTCGCTGCGCTTGTCGGCACCGATCAGCTTGGCCTTGAACTCGCGCTTGTCGGTCAGCGTGACGAGGATTTCGGACGCATCCTCGATGACGTGGGCATTGGTCATGACATAGCCGTCGGCGGACAGGATGAAGCCCGAGCCCACACCGCGCGGACGCTCTTCCTCCTGCGGCTGCTGCGGCCGGTTCGGGCGCGGGCCCGGACGCGGGTTGCCGGGCAGCGGCTGCCCGAAGAAGCGCCGGAAGAATTCCTGCATTTCCTCGTCCATTTCGCCGCTGCCGCCGCCCGAGGTCACTTTCTCGACGGTGCGGATACCAACCACGGCCGGGCCGACCTGCTCCACCAGATCGGCGAAATCGGGCAATCCGCGCGCCTGCGGCGTCTGCGCCATGGCCGGCGCGGCCGGCAGGAAACCCACGGCTGCCGAACAGGCCATGCCGAATGCGAAGAGATAGGAACGAAGCTTGTGTCCCTCGACTTTGAACATCATCGGTTTTCTTTCAAAAGAACAGAGCGGCCAAAAGAAGAAGAGCTATTGAGTCGGTGATACAGACTTGGTTCAGCGCGATCTCCCGCGCAGGCAAGCGGATCAGCGCGTGCGCGCGAGGCTTTGTGCGAACGCGTTGAGCGTCTGCTGCGGCACCTCGCCCACGGCAGTCAGCCACCAGTCGCTCGCCGGCTCGGGCAATCGCCGGCGAATGGCGTTGGTTGCTCCGATTGTCAACACTCCATCACGGGGCGCACGCTTTTCATCGTACCGCTCGATGAAAAGCGACACCGAGGCCAGGCCATCGGAGAAGGTCCACTGGACGGTGCGGTCCTGCCCCGCCTTGTTGTCGCTGCCGGCCGGACGTCGGTAGAAGCTGCGCGGCTTGAAACCGGCCACCGGCGCCTTGAGCACCCAGCCTTCGTCCTGTGCGCTGGTGCGTTCGAGCTCCAGCTTCTCGACGCGATAGCCGCTGGTGTTGGTCATCATCTGCGCGAGCGCCTGCGCCTTGATCGGTGCGTCGAGCTGCAACTCGGAAAACGCCGATTGCTCCACCACGCGGGATTCGGCGTCCACGGTCTGCAGCTTCACCACGAGGCCGGAGCGGCGCTCGCTCCAGATGCGATAGCCGAAGCGCAGTCCATCGTGCGGCACCAGCTGCACCACGTCGGCGTCGAAGCCCGCCACGCGGTCCTTGCCGATGGCGCGAACGTCGTAGAAATCGCCGATCGACGAATCGGGCTTGTCGGGCAGATTGGGAAACAGGTCGAGGTTCTCGCGCTTCTCGACCTTCACGACCTTCGCCTCGGGCAGGAAGGTCATCACATGGTGGTTGCGCCTGAACGTGGAACGCGGCGGCCCCGACAGGGCCTCGATGCGCTCGATCTGCAGGTCGCCGTCGCGCACATGCCAGATGCGCGCGCTCGACAGGTCGCCACCCGCGGCCGAAACCACGAAGGTGCCGACGTAATTGCGCTGCCGGGCCCCCGTGTGCATGCGCTGCAGCCATTCGACGACGCCCATCGAGGGCGGTGCATCGCCCGCCTGGGCCGAGGCCGTTCCCTTGGCGTTCGCCAGCCCGGGCCGGGTCTGCGCGGCCGCGATCTGCGCAAAACAAAAAGCAGCGAACACCAGCGCGAACGCGCGTGCGGAGATCGGCATCTGAACGGTCATTGGAGAGAGACGGGCGCGGATCAGCGCGCAGGGCCTTCGAAGGTCGCGTTGCGCAGGAAACCCGAGGGCATTTGCGATGCGCCACCGGCTTGCTGGTGCGCTTCGAGCAGCTGGTCGAGCCGCGGATCGCGCAGCATGACCTGCGGGCTGCCGTTGCCGACCATCACGCGGGTTGGCGTCAGCGCGGCGGTGGGCGGAAGCTGGCTGTTGGCGGCCGCGGCGGCCAGCACCGAATTGGCCGCCGGCTGCTGCTGGGCTGCAATCTGGGCACCTGGCGACGACACGCCGATGCCGTTTCCGACCAGTGTCCAGCTGATCGCGGCAACCGCCACCAGCGACGCCGCGCCGGCCACCAGCTTCCAGCGGAACACCGGCTCGTTGGCTGCGTCTGTCCTGTGCCGCGCCGCCAGCACCGCAGGGGCCGGGGCTGGCACCAGCGCCGGCGCCGCGATGGCGGGCTCCGCGGCCAGGCGCTGCTGGAAACGGGCCAGGAATGCATTGGTGTCGCTGCAGGGCGAATGGGCGCCCGACCGCAGGATGTCGCCCACCAGGTGATAGGCGCGCCAGGCACCGCGCGCGTCTTCTTCCGCGCAGACGGTATCGATGGCCCGCGCGAAGTCCTCGCCATGCAAATGACCGTCCGCCAGTGCGGACACCTGTTCACGAACCGTCATCGTCTGATTCATTTCATTCACCTGCTTACCTACCAACGCTTGCCGGACTGGTTGTCCAGCAGCGGTTTGACCCTGGCCGAAATGGCCTCACGCGCCCGGAAAATACGCGAGCGCACCGTGCCGATAGGGCAATCCATGACCTCGGCGATCTCTTCGTAACTCATGCCCTCGATCTCTCGCAGGGTGACCGCCTGGCGCAATTCGGGCGGCAATGCTTCCATCGCCGCCTCGACCACCTGGGCGATCTCGTTTGCTGCCAAGACTGATTCGGGGGTTTCGTCGCTGATTGGTTCGTTTCCAGGGCGGTAAGTTTCATCGTCCTCGTCAGAAGACGGCCGCAGGGCGCTTTCGGAGATGGTCGGGTCGCGCTTCATGTCGACCAGCGCCTTCTTGGCGGTGTTGACTGCAATCCGATAGAGCCAGGTGTAGAACTGGGCGTCGCCGCGGAACTGATGCAGCGCGCGGTAGGCCCGGATGAAGGTTTCCTGGGCGATGTCCTCGACCAGGTCGACATCGCGCACCATGCGCCCGATCAGGCGCTCGATCCGGCGCTGGTACTTGATGACCAGCAGTTCGAAGGCCTTCTGGTCGCCTGCGACCGTGCGCTGGACCAGTTGGAGGTCGACCTCGCCCGGGCGCGGCGCCTCGGCGGACCCATCGGGCAAGCCGGAGTCCGGTGGCACTGGCGGGGGAGAAGTTGTCATCGGGGAGGTTCAGGGCGCATCGGCAGGCGCGGTTGCTCGCCACGGCTCGCCCGCAGGCGAGGCGGACGGGGCGCGCGAATATACCGCACGGCGTACATCGCGCCAGCGCTCCGGCATGGCGCGCTGTTCGATCCATATCCATCGTCCGGCGCGGCCCGGCTGGGTCAGGCGGACCAGCAGCAGCGATTGCAGGTCGAGCGCCACGGCGGCGCGCGCCGCGTGAACGGCCCGGCCGGGGTCTGCACCCGTCAGGCTCCAGCACAGGCCGTCGAAATGCAGCATGGCGGCACCGTCGCTTCGCAGCCCGAGTCCGGCCGCAACGCCGGAAAACAGGACGCTCAGAACCAGCAGCAGCTGGCGCCAGCCGACGCTATCGATCAGATAGCACGAGAGACCCGCGCAGCAGGCGCCCAGGGCCCAGGTAGCAATCAGGATCCGGGTCGCACCGCGCGAGCGCCCCACCGGATAGGTCACCGAGGGTGCGCTGTACATGGAAGAGCAAGATTCAAACGCGCTTGAACACCAGCGTGCCGTTGGTGCCGCCGAAGCCGAAGTTGTTCTTGACCGCGACATCGATCTTGAGATCGCGCGCCTGATTGGCGCAATAGTCGAGGTCGCACTCCGGGTCCTGGTTGAAGATGTTGATGGTCGGCGGGCTCTTCTGGTGATGCAGCGCGAGCACCGTGAACACCGATTCGATGCCGCCGGCACCGCCCAGCAGGTGGCCGGTCATCGACTTGGTCGAGTTCACGACCATCTTCTTCGCATGGGCGCCGAAGGTGTTCTTGATCGCGTTGGTCTCGTTCAGGTCGCCCAACGGGGTCGAGGTGCCGTGCGCGTTGAGGTACTGCACCTCGTCGGCGTTGACGCCTGCGTTGGCAAGCGCCATCGACATGGAACGGCGCGGGCCGTCGACGTTGGGCGCCGTCATGTGATACGCGTCGGCGCTCATGCCGAAGCCCGAGACCTCGGCGTAGATCTTGGCGCCGCGCGCCTTGGCATGCTCGTATTCCTCGAGCACGACCACGCCGGCGCCTTCTCCGAGCACGAAGCCGTCGCGGTCCTTGTCCCACGGACGGGACGCAGTGCGGGGATCGTCGTTGCGCGTCGAGAGTGCACGCGCCGCCGCGAAGCCGCCGATGCCCAGCGGCGAGACGGTCGACTCGGCGCCGCCCGCAACCATCACGTCGGCATCGCCGTACTCGATCATGCGGGCCGACAGGCCGATCGCATGCAAGCCGGTGGTGCAGGCCGTGACGACCGCGATGTTCGGCCCCTGGAAGCCGTACTTGATGGAGACGTGGCCCGAGATCATGTTGATGATCGAGGCCGGCACGAAGAACGGCGACACGCGGCGCGGGCCGCGATTCACGAGTTCCGCGTGCGTTTCCTCGATCATCGGCAGTCCGCCGATGCCCGAGCCGATGTTGCAGCCGATGCGCGTTGCCTCTTCAGGCGACAGCGCATCGCCGGTCTTGAGACCGCTGTCCTGCACCGCCTGGATGGCGGCGGCCATCCCGAGGTGGATGAAGCGGTCCATATGGCGCGCTTCCTTCTCGGAGATGTACTGCGTGATGTCGAAGCCCTTCACCTCGCCTGCAAACTTGCAGGCGAAGGCGCTGGCGTCGAACGATTTGATGGTGTCGATGCCCGAATTGCCGGCCAACAGGTTGGTCCAGGATTCGGCCACCGTGTTTCCGACAGGAGCGATGCAACCGAGTCCGGTCACGACGACGCGGCGTTTGGTCATGCCGGCAAACCTTTCTGGAAGCGCTGAAGACTGCGGTCGGCGCGTACGGGGCTGAAGAAGAAAAGCGCCGCCGGCCGAGACAGTTCCAGCTTGGCCCGATCAGGCCTTTTGATTCTTGGTGGCGTAGTCGACGGCGTTTTGCACCGTGGTGATCTTCTCGGCGTCTTCGTCGGGAATCTCGATGCCGAATTCGTCTTCGAGTGCCATCACCAGTTCGACCGTGTCGAGCGAGTCTGCGCCGAGGTCGGCCACGAAGGCCTTCTCGTTGGTTACTTGGGACTCTTCCACGCCGAGTTGCTCGGCGATGATTTTCTTGACACGTGCTTCGATATCGCTCATTTGGTTCCCTCTGAGGGTTGTAGGTAACAGTGGATTTTAGCCGGGCGCATTGTGGCATTTGCCGTGCGCCCGGTACGGGAAAAGATTGCGCCTTGCGGCTTACATGTGCATGCCGCCGTTGACGTGCAGTTCCTGCCCCGTCACGTAGGACGCCTGGGGCGACGCGAGGTAGGCCACTGCATGTGCGATGTCGGCCGGCTTGCCCAGGTGGCCCAGCGGGATCTGCTGCAGCAGCGCCTGCTGCTGTGCCTCGGGCAGGCTCGCCGTCATGTCGGTTTCGATGAAGCCCGGTGCCACGCAGTTGACCGTGATGTTGCGGCTGCCCAGTTCGCGGGCCAGTGCGCGGGTCATGCCCGCCACGCCGGCCTTGGCCGCCGCGTAGTTGGCCTGGCCGGCATTGCCGGAGGCGCCCACCACGCTCGTGATGCTGATGATGCGGCCGTAGCGCTGCTTCATCATCGGGCGGATCACCGCGCGCGAGAGACGGAACACGGCCTTGAGATTGGTGTCGAGCACCGCGTCCCAGTCGTCGTCCTTCATGCGCATGGCGAGCGTGTCGCGCGTGATGCCGGCGTTGTTGACCAGCACGTGGATCGCGCCGTAGGCCTTCACGATCTCGTCGATCAGCGCCTCGACCGCGACGGCGTCGTTGACGTCGAGTGCACGGCCGCGGCCATCGAAGGCGCTGAGCGCCGAAGTGATCTTGGCAGCACTGTCTTCGGTGGTGCCGGTGCCGACCACCTTGAGGCCGCGTTGCGCCAGCTCGAGCGCGATGGCCGCGCCGATGCCGCGCGATGCGCCAGTGACCAGGGCGACCTGCCCTTCGAATTTGGGAATGCTCATAAAAGAAGTGTCTGGGCCCGCGCCGTTCAGCCGGCGAGCGATTGTCGGGTGTCCGCGAGCGTCGCCGGGTCGTACACCGACGCGGCTTCCAGCTCGGGGGCGATGCGCTTGACCATGCCGGCCAGCACCTTGCCCGGCCCGCACTCGATGATGGAGGCGACACCGCGCAGTTTCAAGGCCTGCACGCTTTCGACCCAGCGAACCGGACCGGCGGCCTGGCGCACCAGGGCATCGCGGATGCGCGCGGGATCGGTCTCGACCGCCACGTCGATGTTGTTCAGCACCGGAATCTGCGGGGGAGCCAGTGCGAGGGTGGCGAGCTTTTCGCGCAGCGCCTCGGCGGCAGGCTTCATCAGGCTCGAATGGAACGGCGCCGATACCGGCAGCAGCAGCGCGCGCTTGGCGCCGCCGGCCTTGAGCAACTCGCAGGCCTTGTCGACGGCCGCCTTGCTGCCGGCGATCACGGTCTGCATCGGATCGTTGAAATTCACCGCCTCGACGATCTCGGCACTGCCTGCACCGAAGGACGCCGTGGCTTCCGCGCAGCCCGCCACCACCTTGGCGGCTTCCATGCCCAGCACCGCCGCCATGGCGCCGACGCCGACCGGCACGGCCTGCTGCATGGCTCGCGCCCGAAAGCGCACCAGCGGCGCGGCCTGCTCGAGCGTCAGTACGCCGGACGCAACCAGCGCGGAATATTCACCCAGCGAGTGCCCCGCCACCACCGAAGGGGTGGGCCCGCCTTCGGCCAGCCAGGCGCGCCAGGCGGCGACGCCGGCCACCAGCATCACCGGCTGGGTGTTGGTGGTCAGCGCCAGTTCTTCCTTCGGGCCGTTCTTGATCAGCCCGCCGATGTCTTCGCCCAGCGCTTCGGAGGCCTCGCGCAGGGTTTCGGCCACGGCCGGGTGATCGCCCCAGGCGTCGAGCATGCCGACGGCCTGGGAGCCTTGACCCGGGAAGACAAAAGCAAAGGATTTCATTTTTATCAAAAGCGTCGTGTCGCATCGCAGCCCGGAAGGGCATCGCCATGCGCTACAGATTCAATAGCACAGCGCCCCAGGTGAAGCCGCCGCCCACGCCTTCCAGCATGACGGTTTCGCCCTTCTTCACCTTGCCGGACCGCACGGCCTCGTCGAGCGCCAGCGGAATCGAGGCGGCCGAGGTGTTGCCATGCTCGTTGACGGTGACGATGAGCTTTTCGTGCGGAAGCTTCAGCTTCTTGGCCGTGCCTTCCATGATGCGGATGTTGGCCTGGTGCGGAATGAGCCAGTCGATGTCGGCCTCGGTCTTGCCCGCCTTCGCCAGCGTGGCGCGGGCGGCGTCCTCGAGCACGCGCACCGCGAGCTTGAACACGGCCTGTCCGTCCATGTGCAGCAGCGGCGTGCCCAGCACATTGCCACCGGAAACATGGCCCGGCACGCAAAGAATGCCGACGTGCTTGCCGTCCGCGTGCAGGTCGCTCGCCAGGATGCCAGGCTCCTCGCTGGCCTCGAGCACCACGGCGCCGGCGCCATCGCCGAACAGCACGCAGGTGGTGCGGTCGTTGAAATCGAGAATGCGCGAGAACACCTCGGCGCCGACGACCAGCGCGCAGCGCGCGGTACCGGTGCGGATCATGGCGTCGGCCACGGTCAGCGCATAGACGAAACCGCTGCAGACCGCCTGGACGTCGAAGGCCGGGCAGCCGGCCACGCCGAGCTTGTTCTGGAGAATGGCTGCCGACGACGGGAACACCATATCCGGCGTCGAGGTCGCGACGATGATCAGGTCGATGTCTTCCGCCTTGCGGCCCGCGGCTTCGAGTGCGTGCCTGGCGGCCTCGAGGCCGAGATCACTGCTCGTGACTTCGGGCGCCGCGAAGTGCCGCGCATGGATGCCAGTGCGCTCGACGATCCACTGATTCGAGGTTTCGATGCCGCGCGTTGCCAATTCCTTGGCAAGGTCGTCATTGGTCACCCGGCGCGGCGGCAGATAGCTGCCGGTGCCGGTGATGCGTGAATAAGAGCTCATCAAACGTGAAGGGCCGTCGCGTCGGCTGGCACCGCGGGCTCCTGCCGCGCGAGCAATGGCGCGGCGTGAGCGATACGGGCCCGCACGCGATCGAGCAGGTTGTTGCGAGCGGCATCATAAGCGCGATCCAGCGCATGGCCGAAAGCCACTTCGTCAGCCGAGCCATGGCTCTTGAAAACCAGGCCGCGCAGGCCCAGCAGCGCCGCCCCGTTGTATCGACGGTGATCAAGTCGGTTTTTAAACGCTTTTAAAACCGGATAAGCAACAATTGCCGCCGCCTTCGTGAAAATGCTCCGCGAGAATTCGACACGTATGAACTCGCCGATCATCGAGGCAACGCCCTCGCTGGCCTTCAGTGCCACGTTTCCGACAAAACCGTCACAGACGACGATATCTGTCGTGCCCTTGAAAATATCGTTACCTTCCACGTTGCCATAGAAGTTCAGATCCTTCGAGTTGGCGGCAGTACGCAGCAGTTGGCTGGCTTTTTTGATCGTTTCGCTGCCCTTGATGGCTTCTTCGCCAATATTGAGCAGGCCGACCGAGGGCGCCTCGTTACCCGTGAGTGCCGAGACGAGTGCGGAGCCGAGCACGGCGAACTGGAGCAGGTCTTCCGCGTCGCAGTCGACGTTGGCGCCCAGGTCGAGCACCGTGGTGGCGCCGCCCTTGGCGTTGGGAAGCTGCGGCGCGATGGCGGGACGATCGATGCCGTCGAGCGTCTTGAGCAGGTAGCGGGCAATGGCCATGAGTGCGCCCGTGTTGCCGGCCGAGATGGCCGCCTGGGCGGCACCATCCTTGACCTGCTGGATTGCGATGCGCATCGAAGAATCCTTCTTCTTGCGCAGGGCGATTTCCACCGGGTCGTCCATGCCCACCACTTCGCTGGCAGCGACGATGCGGGCACGCGGATGCGCGGCAAAGCCCGCCAGTGCCGCCGGGGCACCGACCAGCAGCAACGAGGCTTCGCTGTGCCGCTCGAGAAACGCGCGGCAGGCCGCAAGCGTGACGCGCGGCCCATGGTCGCCTCCCATGCAATCCACGGCGAGCGTGATTGCGGAAGGCGCAGCAGTGGATTCGGGGGAAGAAGGCGTAGCCATCAAAACAAAGGCCCGACGCTACGGCAAAAGTAGCTTCGGGCCTCGGCCTTGGGATGCGAGATCAGGCTTCGGACTTGTTCTTGAGCACCTGGCGACCACGGTAGAAACCGTTGGGGCTGATGTGGTGGCGCAGGTGCGTTTCGCCAGTGGTCGGCTCAACGGCAATGCCGGGCACGACCAGCGCATTGTGGGAACGGTGCATGCCGCGCTTGGAAGGCGACTTCTTGTTTTGCTGGACGGCCATGATGGCTCCTGGACTGTTAGGTGAGTGATTGGATGCGCTCTCTTGCGGTGGCAATCCAGGGGCATGCATGGAATGCCCTTGTCTGTCTTGCTGCTCACGGCGGCGCGCGCGAAGCCCATGATTATAGCCCAGGCGGCGGAAAAGGGCTACTTGCCCTCTCCCGGCTTGCGCGAACGCAACGCGCCGAGCACCGCGAAGGGGTTCGGCTTGGCCTCTTCGGCCGCCTGGAAGTCGTCGTCGCTGGACGAGAGCCGCACCGGGACCGGGCAGACTTCATGCACGGGCATGACCGGAATCTCCATCAGGAGCTCGTCCTCGATCAGGGCGGACAAGTCGAAGTCCCGGCTCACGACGAGCAGGTCTTCCTCGGATTCCTCGTCTTCGGCTTCCGCCGTTGCCTCGTCGGCGACGAAACGGAACCAGCGGTCGACCACCAGCGGCGTCTCGACAGGCGTCAGGCAGCGCTGGCAGGTCAGCGGCACGGTCGCTTCGGCTTCCAGATGGAGCCAGGGCACGGCCTTGCCATCGGCACCCGGGCGCTCTTCGCCGGTCGCCGTCCAGCGGACCACGGCATCGGGCGCCGGGGCCGCCAGTTCGGCGGCAAGGCGCACATAGTTAGGCACCGGGTCGGTGGCGTCCAGGTTGGCGGCAGCGGCGGCAAAGCCGGCCACGTCGAGCCGTTGGGGGGCAAATTCTCTCTTCATCCGCGCCAGTCTAGCGCGCCGGCCGCTTCACTGTCCCTCAGGCCCGCCTGAGGGTTTTGCGCGGCTCCCGCACAATCTGGCCCATGCAACGCCCTTTGATCCTCGCCTCGACCTCGCGCTACCGGCGTGAACTGCTGAGCCGCCTCCACCTGCCCTTCGATGTACAGCCGCCTGAAGTCGACGAAACGGCGCTGGACGGTGAGACGCCGCGTGAGCTGGCCGAGCGGCTGGCGCTCGAAAAGGCCCGCGCCGTGGCCGCCCGCTTTCCCGAAGCCGTGGTCATCGGCTCGGACCAGGTAGCCGATCTTGCGGGCGAGGCGCTCGGCAAGCCCGGCGACCACGCGCGCGCCACGGCCCAGCTGCGCCGGATGCGCGGCCAGACGCTCGTGTTCCAGACCGCGGTGGCCGTCGTCTGCGAGGCCACCGGCTTCGTCCAGCGCGACCTGGCGCCGGTGCGGGTCGTATTCCGCGAACTCAGCGACGCAGCCATCGAGCAGTACCTGCAGGCCGAGCAGCCGTACGACTGCGCGGGCAGCGCGAAGAGCGAAGGCCTTGGCATCGCCTTGCTGAGCGCGATCGACAGCGACGACCCGACGGCTCTCGTCGGCCTGCCCTTGATCCGCACCTGCCGGATGCTGCGCGCCGCGGGGGTCGAACTCCTGTGACGCACGGCAAGCTCTATCTCGTTCCCGCGCCGCTCGACTTCGGCTGCGACACCCAGGCGCCGCTGCAGGACGCCCTGCCCCTGGGCACGATCCAGGCCGCCGCCGGGATCACCCACTGGATCTGCGAGAACGCCAAGTCGGCCCGCGCCTATCTGAAGCGGATCGATGCTGTCGCGCCGCTGGCGGCGCCGCTGCAGGCGCAGGACATCTGCGAACTGCCGCGCGAGGTCCACAAGAAGGGTGACCACGCCGGCCAGTTCGATGCCCGGCCGTTGCTGGCCGCCGCGCTCGAAGGCCACGACATCGGCCTGCTGAGCGAAGCCGGCATGCCGGCGGTGGCTGATCCCGGCTCCTCGGTGGCGCGCGCTGCGCACGACCTGGGCATTGCCGTGGTGCCGCTCACCGGGCCCGTCTCGCTGCTGCTGGCGCTGGCGGCGAGCGGCCTCAACGGTCAGAACTTCGCCTTCGTCGGCTACCTGCCGCAGGATGCGGGCGAGCGCCAGGCGCGCATCCGCGAGCTCGAGGCCCTGGCGCTCAAGACAGGCCAGACGCAGCTGTTCATCGAAACGCCCTACCGCAACGCGGCGCTGCTTCAGGCGCTGGTGCAAACGCTGCAGCACAACACGCGGCTCGCGGTGGCGCGCGGCCTCACGCTTGCCAGCGCCCATGTGCGCAGCGAAACCGTGAAATCCTGGCGCGCCAAGGCGCAGCCGGGCACATTGGACGAACGCCTGCCGGCAGTGTTCGCGATCGGGCGTTGACGATGGTGGTGACTGCCGGCACGCGCTGGGCCTCGCGCGCGCAGTTCTTTTCGTCCGGTTTCATCTTTGCGACCTGGGGCGTCCATGTCCCAACGGTCAAGGCGCACTACGGCATCGACGAAGCGCAACTCGGGCTGGCACTGCTCGCAGCCGGCGCCGGTGCGATGTTCGGGCTGACCAGCGCCGGCCGCTGGATCGGCCACCACGGCGCCCGGCGCATGGCCGCGCTCTGCGGCTGCGTCTACGCCCTGCTGCTTGCCGGCTTGATCGCGATGCCGGGCTATCTTTTCCTTTTGGCACTGCTGGTGGCCTTCGGCCTTGTGACCAGCGTGTTCGACGTGGCCATCAACACCGAGGCGGCGCAGCTCGAGCTGCGCGGCGGCACGCCCCTGATGAGCGGTATGCACGGCATGTTCAGCCTGGGCGGCATGGCCGGCGCCGCGAGCGGCAGCGCGGCACTGGCCGCCGGGCTCGGCGCGCAGGCGCATCTGCTGTGGGTTGCTGCAGCAATGATGCTGGTCGTCGCCTTCTCCTCGATGCACATGCTGCCCAAGCCGCCCGCCGCGAGCGATGCGGCCTCGGCCGACCATCGCTTCCGGCTGCCCCGCGGCACGCTGGCGGTGCTTGGCGTGCTCGCCGCGCTAGGCCTGATTGCGGAGGGCGCCATCTACGACTGGAGCGTGCTCTACATGCAGCAGGAACTCGGCAGCCCGCAAAAGCAGGCCGCACTGGCCTACGCGAGCTTCTCCGCTGCCATGGCGGCCGCGCGCTTCGGCGGCGACGCCATGCGCGCTCGCTTCTCGCCGACTGCGCTGCTGCGCGGCAGCGGCATTCTTGCGGCGGCGGCCATGACGCTGGTGCTGCTGACCGACCTGCCCTGGCTCGCGCTGCTCGGCTTCGCGGGCGTCGGCATCGGCTTTGCGAACGTGGTGCCGATCCTGTTCGGCGCCTCGGCGCGCGTGCCCGGCGTCGAACCCGCCATCGGCATTGCCGCGGTCTCGGCCGTGGCCTACCTGGGATTCATGGCCGGCCCGGCGGTGATCGGCCTGCTTGCGCGGGCCAGTTCGCTGACGGCCGCGCTCTATGTGGTCGTGGTCTTCGCCGCGGCGCTGGCGGCCTCGGCCCGCTTCACGGGCGACGACGGCATCCGGTCCTGAGGCGCCCCTGCCGCCGTCCTCAGCGCAGCGCCGGCGTGGCGGACTGCAGCGAGCGCACGGTGGCCGCGCCCATGGCCGCGCCGAATTTCTTCGCGAGCTTCTCGGCCACGTTGTCGCGCCGGGTGTAGTCGGTGACCTCCTCGGCCTTGATGACTTCGCGCGCCACGAAGTCGACATTGCCCAGCTGGTCGGCCAGGCCGAACTCGACGGCCTGCTCGCCGCTCCAGAAAAGGCCGCTGAAAAGCCCCGGGGTGTCGAGCTTGAGCCGATCGCCGCGACCGCTCTTCACCACGTTGATGAACTGCGTGTGGATCTGGTTCAGCATGGCCTGGGCATGGGCGCGCTGCGCATCGCTCATCGGGCTGAACGGGTCGAGGAAGCCCTTGTTCTCGCCGGCCGTCAGCAGCCGGCGCTCGACGCCGACTTTTTCCATCACGCCGGTGAAGCCGAAGCCGTCCATCAGCACGCCGATGCTGCCGACGATGCTGGCCTTGTCGACGAAGATCTTGTCGGTGGCGGCGGCAATGTAGTAGGCGGCCGAGGCGCAGGTTTCCTCGACCACCGCATAGACCGGCTTCTTGTGCTTGGCCTTCAGGCGCTTGATCTCGTCGCTGATGATGCCCGCCTGTACGGGGCTTCCGCCCGGCGAATTGATCAGCAGCACGATGCCCTTGGCGCCCTCGTCCTCGAAGGCGGTCTTCATGGCTGCGATCACGAATTCTGCGCTGGCGTCACCGCCATTGGCGATCTCGCCCTTGATTTCGACCACCGCCGTGTGGGCCGTGGTCTTGGCGGCGCTCGGCGCGCTGCGCGACATCGCAAGCCAGACCAGGAAGATGAAGAAGGCGAGCCACGACAGACGCGTGAAGGTCTTCCAGCGGCGCGCCGCCTTCTGCTCGTTCAGCGAAGCGAAGGCGAGTTTCTCGAGCGTTGCGCGCTCCCATCCGGGACGCTGCGTGGGGTCTTTGGCCATGTTTCTCGGCGCGCCCTGCGAGGACGCAATGGGGGTGGCCGGCTCAAAAGGATCAAAACCTTCGGGTTCCGTGCGGTTCGGGTCGGTCATTGTCAAAAGCTCAGGGGATGGAGGTTCCAGGCAGTATGCCAGTGCACCACGCCGTCACGTTCGCTGAGGGCGATCTTCACGAGCCCGCCGCGGCATGGGCCGCCAGCGCATTCGCCCGTGTCCGGCCGGTAGACCGCGCCGTGGGTGGCGCAGAGCAGCCACTGGCCGCTGTCGTCGAAGAAGCGGTCGGGCTGGAAATCCAGTTCCATCGCCACGTGGCTGCATCGATTGAGGTAGGCATGCGGCTGCCCTTCGAAGCGCACCGCGAAGGCCCGGCAGGTTTCGCCACCATAGACCACATCGAAGGGGACGGCCCGGCTGCCCTCAACCAGGTCGACGGCATTGCACAGGGGAATGCGCTGTTCTTCGCTCATGCCGCAATTTTCAGGCGTTCTCCAGAAGCCATGCCTCCAGGCTGGCCACCGAGTGGGCAACGAACAGCGGCTTCAGTTCATCGAAGCTCTCGGGCTCGTGCGCGCCGTAGCTCACGCCCACGCTCGCGCAGCCGGCATTGAGCGCCAGCTGCAGGTCGTGCGTGGTGTCGCCGATCATCAGGGTGCGTTCGGGCGGAACCTCGAGTTCTTCCATGAGTTCGAGCAGCATGCGCGGGTGCGGCTTGCCGAAGGTTTCGTCGGCGGTGCGCGAGGCGTCGAAGCGGTCGCGCAGCGCAACCGACTTCAGCGCCTCGTTCAATCCGCGGCGCGACTTGCCCGTGGCCACCGCGAGCTTGTGGCCGCGCGCACGCAGGGCGTCGATCATCTGCAGCACGCCGTCGAACAGCACGAGGTCGTCCTGGTGCTGCAGGTAGTGGTAGCGGTAGCGCGCGCCGAGCTCGGCGTATTTTTCCTTCGGCACGTCGGGCGCGGCGCGCGCCAGGGCCTCGGCCAGCCCCAGGCCGATCACCCAGGCGGCGTCGTTCTCGCTCGGCTTGGCGCCGCCGACGTCGATTACCGCCGCCTGGATGCAGCGCACGATGAGCCGCGTGGAGTCGTAGAGCGTGCCGTCCCAATCGAAGGCGATCAGGTCGAAGCGCAGGGGTCTGGAGGAATCAGTCATTGGCCGTGGGAGTGGGATGTTGGGCGAGCGCTTCGAGCGCCTGGGGTGGCATCAAGACTTGCAGTTCGGGCGGCAGGCCGGCCTGCAGCGCCACGCGCTCACCCGTGGCAGGGTGGTTGAACTGCAATCTCCAGGCATGCAGGAACATGCGTCTGAGGCCGAGTTTTTGCAACACGCGCTGGCGATCGAAGTCGCCGTACTTGTCGTCGCCCGCAATGGCGTGGCCGGCCGATGCAAGGTGCACGCGGATCTGGTGGGTGCGGCCGGTCTTTATGGTGACCGCCAGCAGCGACAGCGGCACGGCGTCGCCCGGCAGCGTGAGCCGCGCGAGCACGCGCACCAGCGTCACGGCCCGCATGGCATCGGGATGATCCTTGGCGACCACCCGCACGCGGCGTTCGCCGGCGCCCGCACCGTCGCCCGGCAGCAGGTACTTGGCGAGCGGCGCATCGAGCACCTTCTTGTTGGCGGGCCACGCGCCCTCGACCAGCGCAAGGTAGGTCTTGCCGGTCTCGCGCTCGCGGAACTGGTCCTGCAGCGCCACGAGCGCGCTGCGCTTCTTTGCCACCAGCAGGATGCCCGAGGTCTCGCGGTCGAGCCGGTGCACCAGTTCGAGGAACTTGGCGCCCGGCCGCGCCGTGCGCAATTGTTCGATCACGCCAAAGCTCACGCCGCTGCCGCCGTGCACGGCGACGCCGGCCGGCTTGTCGATGGCCAGCACCGCGTCGTCCTCCAGCAGCACCGGGAATTCGCGCGCCGGCGCGGGCGGCGTAGCGCCCTCTTCAGCACGCGGCGATATCCGTATGGGAGGCAGCCGCAGCACGTCGCCGGCCTCGATGCGGGTCTCGGCCTGCGCCCGCCCCTTGTTGATGCGCACCTCGCCCGAGCGGATGATCCGGTAGACATGCGTCTTGGGAACGCCCTTCAGGTGGCGGAACAGGAAGTTGTCGAGCCGCTGGCCCGCGGATTCCGCATCGACGGTGATGAACTTGATGGCCGCATGCGGCGCGCCGGGCTCCGCCGCAGCCTTTTGGACTGCGGGGTCTGGAACTGCGGGATTTGGAGCGGCCGCGGGGCTTCGCTTCGCACCTATAATGTTTTTCACCAGCGCGGTCGTGTAAGTGCTTGATTAGACAGAAGTTTAGATCACTGCAGTCAAACGCCCAGGACCATGCTGTGAGGTCGATGCCGCTTTGGCGCCGAACCTGCAAACCCCGCGCAATTGCGCAAAGTGGCAGGCGTGGCGCCCAAGTCAAGCCGACACCCACGAAACACCGATACGGAATACCCAGCCTGCAGCTTCCAAGCTGCAGGCGGATCGAAGCGAGTCCCTTGTGTTGATGCTGCTGATTCAAATGTGCCTGCGCTGGCCCACCTGGCTTCTGCCAGCGGCCTCAGGCATTGGATCATCCGCACCGCGCGCCACCACTGCGCAACCAGCTATCAATAAGATAGCTGCTCAACACCGAACCTGGCTCGCGCCCATCCACGCGCCCCCACCCCGGCTGTCTTCTTGAGCTGACGCTCGAGAGGCCTGTTCGCGCCTGGCGCGGCAGTGGCAGCATCCGGGGCCAAGTGGCAATTCCCCTCGTTTCGCGGGCGTCGTCCGTGCATCGTTGGCCCGTCATGGGCCTGTAGAACGATACATATAAGGACAACGCATCATGAAGCGGATGCTGATCAATGCCACGCAGGCCGAAGAACGCCGCCTGGCCATCGTCGACGGGCAAAAGCTCCTCGACTACGAAATCGAGATCGAAGGGCGCGAACAGCGCAAGGGCAACATCTACAAAGCCGTCGTGACGCGCGTCGAGCCCTCGCTCGAAGCCTGTTTCGTCGACTACGGCGAAGACCGCCACGGCTTCCTGCCGTTCAAGGAAATCTCCAAGCAATATTTCGCCGAAGGCGTTTCCGCCAGCCAGGCACGCATCCAGGACGTCATCAAGGAAGGCCAGGAACTGACCGTCCAGGTCGAAAAAGAAGAACGCGGCAACAAGGGCGCGGCCCTCACCACCTTCATTTCGCTGGCTGGCCGCTATGTCGTGCTGATGCCCAACAACCCGCGTGGCGGCGGCGTGAGCCGGCGCATCGAGGGTGAAGACCGTGCCGACCTCAAGGAGGCGATGGACCAGCTCGAGTACCCCAAGGGCATGAGCATCATCGCGCGCACCGCCGGCATCGGCCGCTCGGCCCCTGAACTCCAGTGGGACCTGAACTACCTGCTCAAGCTGTGGACCGCCATCGACGGCGCGGCCAAGGGCGGCAAGGGCGCCTTCCTGATCTACCAGGAATCGTCGCTCGTCATCCGCGCGATCCGTGACTACTTCAATCACGACATCGGCGACATCCTGATCGACACCGACGACATCTACGAGCAGGCGCAGCAGTTCATGGCGCACGTCATGCCCGAGCATGCCGCCCGCGTGAAGCGCTACCGCGACGACGCGGCGCTGTTCAGCCGCTTCCAGATCGAGCACCAGATCGAATCGGCCTATGCACGCACCGTGCAGCTGCCCTCGGGCGGCGCCATCGTGATCGACCACACCGAGGCGCTGGTCTCGGTCGACGTGAACTCGGCCCGTGCCATCAAGGGCGGCGACATCGAGGAAACCGCCACGCGCACCAACCTCGAAGCCGCCGACGAAGTGGCCCGCCAGATGCGCCTGCGCGACCTGGGCGGCCTGATCGTCATCGACTTCATCGACATGGACGAGTCGAAGAACCGCCGCGAAGTCGAAAGCCGCCTGCGCGACGCGCTGCGGCAAGACCGCGCCCGCGTGCAGTTCGGCTCGATCAGCAAGTTCGGCCTGATGGAAATGAGCCGCCAGCGCCTGAAGCCGGCGCTCAGCGAAGGCTCGTCGATCCCCTGCCCGCGCTGCGGCGGCTCGGGCCACATCCGCGACACCGAATCGAGCGCGCTGCAGATCCTGCGCATCATTCAGGAAGAGTGCCTGAAGGACAACACGGCCGCCGTGCACGTGCAGGTGCCGGTCGAGGTGGCTTCGTTCCTGCTGAACGAAAAGCGCCCCGAGATCGCCAAGATCGAGCTCAAGCAGCGCGTCACCGTGCTGATGGTGCCCAACAAGACGCTCGAAACGCCGAACTACAAGCTCGAGCGCCTGAAGCACGACGACCCGCGCCTGGACCACATTGAAGCCAGCTACAAAATGGCCGACGAGATCGAGGACCCCACCTCGGTCACGCGCCGCTCGCAGGAGCCCACCAACAAGCAGACGCCGGTCATCAAGGGCGTGCTGCCCGATGCGCCCGCGCCCGTGGTGCCGCCCCGGCCCGAACCGGCGCGCGCGCCGGCCGCCGTGGCCCCGGCACCGGTTGCGCCGCCCGTCGTGAGCGCACCGGCACCGGCCGAGACCGGCTTCTTCGCCCGCATCAAGAGCTGGTTCGGCGGCGCGCCGGCACCGGCACCCGCACCGGCCGTGATCCCGGTCGAGCCGCCGAAGCCCACGCGCCGTGATGGCGGCCGCCCGGGCCGCGACGGCGAAGCGCGCGGCGCCCGCGATGGCGAACAGCGCCGCGGAGGCCGTGGTGGCGAAGGCCGCGGTGAAAACGGCAGCCGCTCCGGTGGCCGCGACGGCGAACGCCGCGGCGGCCGCGGTGGCGAGCGCCGCGAAGGACGCGGCAGCGAGACCCGCAGCGAAGCCGCCCAGCCGCGTGAACAACGCGAGCCCCGTGAAGCACGCGGCCCGCGCGAAGGCGAACAGCGCCGCGGTGGCCGCGGCGAGCGCCGCGAAGGCGAAGGCCGCGAAGCACGGCCGGCACCGGCCGAGCTGATCGACGGCAGCCTCGAAGCCCGGCAGTTGGCATCCGGCGCACCCGCCGGTGAGGAAGGCAATGCGCCGGCTGAACGCGCGCCGCGCGCCCGCGGTGAACGCCGGGACCGCGGTGAACGTGGCGAGCGGGCCGAGCGCGGCGAGCGCAATGGCACCGACGCACCGCGTGACGCATCCGGCGGCGACAACCTCGCCCCGCAAGACGGCGCGCAAGCCGAGCGCGCACGGCGCGGTGGCCGCGAAGAGCGCGCGCCGCGAGGCGAGCGCAACGATGGCCGCCGCGAGCGCCGCAGCGAAGGCCAGCCGCGTTTCGCCAACGGCGAAGCACCGGCCAATCTCGACGAAGCGGACATCCGCATTGCCGAAGCCGCCGAGATGGCACCCGCCAATGAAGGCGAAGCCGGCACCGGCGAGCAGCAGGCACCGCGCCGCGAAGGCGAAGAGCGCCGTGGCCGTTCGCGCGACCGCTACGGCCGCGACCGCCGCGAACGCGGTCCGCGCGACGACAGCGAAGCCAGCGTGGCCGGCGCATCGGCTGAGAACGCCGAGACCAGCGAAGCACCGGCACGCGAGCAGGCCCAGCCGCTGGCAACGGCAGAGCGCGCCGCGATGCCTGAAGAAGAAGCGCGTGAACCGAAGCCGCGAAGCTACTTCGACCGTCCCGCCGCAGCGCCCGCGCCTGCCGCAGCGCCTGCGGCGGCCGCGGTCGCCACGGTAGCCGCACCCACGGCGGCGCCTGTCGCCGTCGAGAGCAGCAGCAAGCCCGCGGCTGCGGCCAACGGCCGCGCACTGCCGAAGGTGCAGCCCTTCGAACTGCCGCTGACCGAACTCGCGCAGATCGCCGAGAGCTCGGGCCTGCAATGGGTGAACTCGGATGCCGAGCGCATTGCACAGGCCCGTGCAGCGATCGCGGCCGAGCCAAAGCCGGTGCGCGTGCCGCGAGAGCGCCCGCCCGCGATCGTGCTCGACGACGGTCCGCTGGTGCTGGTTGAAACCCGCCGCGAACTCGGCGCGATGACGCTGCCGTTCGAAAAGGCGCCGTCCTCCGACGCGCAAGGCGTGAACTGAAGAAACTCGGGCCCGAGGCCCGGGAACAATGAAGAACGGCGCCACATCGGCGCCGTTTTTTATTGGGACTGCAGAGAAGCGGCAGTGCCTGCCGCAATGCCGGCCGGCCGATGCCGCTCAAACCTTCTCGGTCTGCGCTGCGCGCTTCCACGCCTCGGCGGCCTGCTCTTCATCGCCGCGCGTTTCGGCCAGTTCGGCCAGTGCCAACCAGGCACGCCGGTAGAGCTCGGTGTCCTGCAGGCCCAGGCCGGCCTGCATCAGCAGCTGCTGGGCCTTGCCCCAGAGCTGTCGCTTCATGCAGGCCATGCCCGCGAGGTATTGCAGGTTCGGATCGCGCGGGTTGTTGCGCTGCGCCGTTTCGATGCGGGCGAGCCAATCGGCATCCACCGAGTCGAGCCCCGCCTCGAGCGCGCGCGCCATCTTGACGCGCAGCGTGTCGCCCAGGCCCCGGGGCTGCGACACCATGCGCTCCCAGGCCGGCAGCAGCCAGCCGCGCGCGAGCGACAGGTCGCCGCGCAGCGCCACCATGCGTTGGGCAGCGTGAATCGCGACCTCGGGCATTTCGCGCTCGGCGTCGTCGAGCTCGGCCCAGGCGCGAAGCAGCTGTGCCGGGTCATGCGCTCCGGACAGCAGTTCGGTGGCGAGGCCGCGCACGATGCTCTGCGCCGCGGCATCGGAAAAGGCCCGGTGCTTGGCCAGCAGGCGCGCCGTTTCCAGCGCTTCGAGCGTGCGCCCGTCCTGGCGCGCTGCCTTCAGGCGGATGCGCAGTGCGAGAGTTCGCCGCTGCACGCCTTGGGGAAGCTCCTCGAGCCGGGCCAGGGCACCTGCGGGATCGCGATCTTCGAGGGCCCAGCGCGCAGCGCGCAACTGCACGCCCTCGCGCGTTTCGGGACTGGCGAGCACGATGCGGTCGACGCTCTCGTTGAGCGCCTGCTGCAGGTGCGCATCGCGCGCGGGCCGGTCCTGCAGCGCCTGCGCGCTCTCGGCGGCCAGCAGGTGCGAGAGCACGCGAACCTGCTGGGCCTGCGGCAGGCTCGCGCCGAGCGCGGCCAGCGTTTTTTCCTGCACCAGCGCAGCCTGCGCGGCCTTGCGCGCCCGGGAGAAGCGGCCCGACAGCAGCTGTACCATGGCGTCGAGCAGAGCCGAATGCAGCATGCGTTCCTTTTGCTGCAGCCGCCATTGGCGCGCCTGGGTCGGAAGCGAGAACAACGCCGCCAGGCCGCGCAATGCAAGATGGAGCAGCACGAACGCGGCCAGCAGGATGACCAGCACCAGGTTCAGCGACAGGTCGACGCGCCAGGGCGGCCAGAACACGGTGATCGTGCCCTGGTTGTTGCCCGCGAACAGCGCCACCGCCGCCGCAACGGCGAACAGCGCGAGGAGCCAGAGTGCGGCTCTCATGTCAGGCCCCCCGCCGGGCCGCCCCAAGGGAGGCCTGCGCCTCCTCGGGGGGCAGCGAATACACGAAGTGATGAGCGTGGGGGCTCATATCAGCGCCCCGCCGCTGCCGTGGCCAGCGCGGACAGCGTCTCGTCGATGCGCGGGGGTTCGGCGGTTTTCACCAGCGCCTGCAGTTGCTGCAACTGCGTGGCGGCGGCCTGCGTGCGCCGCGATGCAGGATCGAAATAGCGGTTCAGCGATGCGGCCACCGTGGCGAGTTCGCTGCGCGCGGCGTCCACCTGCCGCGACAGCAGCGAGAGCCGCGCATTGAGCAGCTTGAGCTTGAGGTTCTCGCGCAGGAAATAGGTCTGGTCGGGTGCCAGCAGCACCGCCTCGGGACGCTCGATGCGCCCGACCCGAACCAGCGACCGCGCTTCGGCGCGTATCGTCAGCAGCACCCTCTCCCACCAGGCGGCATCGGCCGGAATGGGTTCGGGCTGCCAGGCATTGAGCCCGGAGCCGCGCGTGGCCACGGCGTTGAGCGGCGGCAGGTCGTCCACGCTGCGCATCAGCTCGTCGAGCTTTTGCAGTGCCTCACCGCTGTCGGCGCTCGCGCTGCTGCGCAGGCGGTCGGCATCGCGCTGCATGGCGCGCTGCAGCGGCGCCAGCCTGGGCTGCGCGGCGCGCGCGATGCGCAGGTCGCCGGACTTGAGGGCCGCGAGCAAGGGCTCCACGCTGCCCGTGACCTGCGCCTGCTGCAGGGCCAGGCGCACGGCCGATTCGATGTCGACCACCAGGTTCTCGTCGCGCGAGCGCGAGAGGCTTTGCATCAGTTCTTCGAGCTGCGAGCGCTGCAGCGCGACCTCGGCGACGCGGGTTTCGGTGAGTGCGGCGCGCGCCGCGGTCTCCCGCACCGTGTCGATGGCCTGGCGGGCGAGCGTGCGCGCCTCGAGCGACTGGGCCAGCGCATCGGCGCTCTGGCGCGCCAGCTGCTCCTGCATGCCGCCGACCTTCTGCCACAGCGAGATGGCCATCACGAGGGCCGCCAGCGCCACGATGGCCAGCAGGCCGAAGCCGATGCGCGAGAGCATCGTTGCGGCGGCGGCCTGCGACTCGGGCGACTGCGCCATCGCCAGCGTGGCGGGCACCGGCGCGGCGGCAGTTGGGGGGGAGAAGTCGTCGGACGGGGACGCGGCACTCATGTGAAGGATTCTATCGACGCGACCAGGGCTTCCCGCAGCGGCGGGCACACGCGCACCGAACCGAATCCCGCGGCCCGCGCGGCTTCGGCGATGCGCGCATGGGTCGCCACCGCACTTGCCGCGTGCCAGTCGGTGCCCGGCATGGCATCGCGCAGGTTGGCAATGGCCTCCGAGCTGCTGAACAGCCAGACCGCGCGTCCCGCGGCGCCGTCGAGTGCCAGTGCACGCGCCGCGGCGTCGAAGGATGGGGGCAGGCGCCGGTAGGCGACCACGGTGTCGCGCAGCCCCTGGGCGGCGTCGATCTCGTGGGCGAGCCAGTCGCGTCCGCTCGGGTTGCCGGCCGCATCGCCGCCGCGCACGATCAGCACGCGCACGCCCTGGCCGACCTGCCCTTTCACGCGCTCCCACAGGGCCTCGGAGTCGAAGCGGGCGGCGTCGGAAGGCGGTGCGTCGATGGCCTCTTTCGGCACGCCGGCACGCAAGAGAGCGCGCGCGGTGCCCGGCCCCGTGGCCCAGAAGCGCGGGCCGGCCGCGCGTTGTCCTTTTTCCGCATGCAGGAAGAAATGCTCGACCGCCGTGGCGCTCACGAACATCAGCGCTGCGTAGTCCGCAAGCCGCTTCCACGCTGCGCGCAGCGGCTCCACGTCGATGGCGGGCTCGATGACGATCAGCGGCAGCACCGCGGCATCCAGCCCGGCGGCGCGGAATTCATCCGCCCATTGCGCGGCCTCGCGCGCCGGCCGCGTGACGATGACGGGCTTGGCAGCCATCGCTCTTTGAAGAATCTTCAGTGCGCGCCGGCGTCGCGCAGCAGCGCGGCGGCACGCTCGCCGAGGGCGCCGGCCTGCGCGAAGTCGGCGGCCGGCGCTTGCGCGTGGACCCGCACCAATGCGGCGTTGCCTTCGGGGTCACCCCAGGCCGCATCGACGCGCAGCGCGCCATCGGCCTGCCAGCGCGCATGGGCCGCGAGCGGCATGGAACAGCTGCCGCCCATCGACCGGCTCACCGCGCGCTCGGCGGCGGTGGCCAGCCAATCGCGCGAGTGCGACAAGGTGGCCAGCAGCGCGATCAGGTCGGTACGGTCGGCCCGCACCTCGATGCCGAGTGCGCCCTGCCCCGCGGCCGGCAGCATGGTGTCGGGATCGAAGGCGACCCGGATGCGGTGCTCGAGGCCGAGCCGCTTGAGCCCGGCCGCCGCGAGCACGATGGCATCGTAGTGACCTTCGTCGAGCTTGCGCAGGCGGGTGTCGAGGTTGCCGCGCAGCGGCTCGATGCGCAGGTCGGGCCGCAGAGCGCGCAGCAGCACCACGCGCCGCAGGCTGGAGGTGCCGACGACGGCGCCGTGCGGCAGTTCGTCGAGCGAGGCATGGCGCGGCGCCACCAGCGCATCGCGCGGATCTTCGCGCTCCAGCACGCAGGCCAGCACGAAGCCCTCGGGCAGGTCCATCGGCACGTCCTTGAGCGAATGCACCGCGATGTCGGCGCGGCCTTCCTCGATCGCGAGTTCGAGTTCCTTCACGAAGAGGCCCTTGCCGCCCACCTTGCTGAGCGACTTGTCCAGGATCTGGTCGCCCCGCGTGGTCATGCCCAGCAGGCTGACCGTGTGGCCTCTTTCCTGCAGCAGCGCCTGCACGTGCTCGGCCTGCCACAGGGCGAGCCGGCTTTCGCGCGTGGCGATCACGATATTGCTCAAGGCCGCTCCCAAAAAGTACATGTTGAAGACCTCCGGAATGCTAGCATGTTGCGCCGCAACAACGCAGGCGGCGCATCTTTTCTAGACCAGGAAAAACATCGAAATGAAAGCCAGCAAGACTCCTGCGCCGCCCAAGCGCCGGCAAGCCGAAGACCAGCCGCTGATCGACGACATCCGGCTCCTGGGCCGCATCCTCGGCGACGTGATCCGCGAACAGGAGGGCGAGGAAAGTTATGCGCTGGTCGAGAAGATCCGCACGCTGTCGGTGGCTTTCCGCCGCGATGCCGACCAGGCGGCCGACCGCGCGCTCAAGAACCTGCTCAAGGGCCTGAGCGCGGCCGAGACGGTGCGCGTGATCCGCGCCTTCACCTATTTCAGCCACCTGGCCAACCTGGCCGAAGACCGGCACCTGATCCGCCGCCGCACCGAGGCCGAGCGCGCCGGCGAAAGCGCCGACGGCGACTTGCAGACCGCCCTCGCGCGCATCCGCAAGGCCGGCGTCAAGCCCGACGAGGTGGTGGCTTCGCTGGCACGCAGCTATGTGTCGCCGGTGCTCACCGCGCACCCGACCGAAGTGCAGCGCAAGAGCATCCTCGATGCCGAGCGCGCCATTGCGCAGCTGCTCACCACGCGCGACGAGATCAAGCTGCGCCAGAGCGCCTACGCCGGCGCCAAGGACGCGCTCACGCCGATCGAGTTTGCCGAGAACGAAACGCAGATGCGCATCCGCGTCACGCAGATCTGGCAGACGCGCCTGCTGCGCTTTTCCAAGCTCACCGTGGCCGACGAGATCGAGAACGCGCTGAGCTACTACGAAGCCACCTTCCTGCGCGAGATTCCACGCGTCTATGCCGACCTCGAAAAGGCACTGGGCCAGGGCGGCGTGGTGCCTTCGGTCGCGCCCTTCCTGCGCATGGGCCAGTGGATCGGCGGCGACCGCGACGGCAATCCCAACGTGACGGCCGAAACGCTCGAATACGCGCTGCGCCGCCAGGCCGAGCTGGCGCTGCGCCACTACCTCACCGAAGTGCACTACCTGGGCGGCGAACTCTCGCTGTCCGCCACGCTGGTGGACGTGTCGGTCGAGATGCAGGCGCTGGCCGAGCGCTCGCCCGACACCAGCGAACACCGCAAGGACGAGCCGTACCGCCGCGCACTCACCGGTGTGTATGCGCGCCTTGCGGCCACGCTGCGCGACCTCACCGGAGGCGAAGCCGCGCGCCACGCCGTGCCGCCGCAAAACCCCTACGCGAAGGCCGAGGAATTCCTGGCTGACCTGCATACCGTGGAACAGTCGCTCGCCGAGAAGCACGGCAGCGTGCTGGCGGCACCCCGCCTGCGGCCGCTGATCCGCGCGGTCGAGGTGTTCGGCTTCCACCTGGCCACGGTCGACCTGCGCCAGAGTTCCGACAAGCACGAGGCCGTGATCGCCGAGTTGCTGGCCACGGCGCGAATCGAACCCGCCTACGCCTCGCTGGCCGAAGAGGCCAAGCAGACACTGCTGCTCAAGCTGCTCGACGACGCGCGTCCGCTGCGCGTGCCCGATGCCGAATACTCGCCGCTGGCGCAGAGCGAGCTCGCGATCTTCGCGGCCGCGCGCACCGCGCGTGCGCGCTACGGCGCGGCAGCCATCCGCCACTACATCATCAGCCACACCGAGACGGTGAGCGACCTGCTCGAGGCCCTGCTGCTGCAAAAGGAAGTGGGCCTCCTGCGCGGCGCGATGAACGGCAAGGCCACCTGCGACCTGATCGTGGTGCCGCTGTTCGAAACCATCGAGGACCTGCGCAATGCCGCTCCCATCGTGCGCGCCTTCTATGCGCTGCCGAACATCCAGGCGCTCATCGAGCGCTCGGGCGCCGAGCAGGACGTGATGCTCGGCTATAGCGACAGCAACAAGGACGGCGGCATCTTCACGAGCAACTGGGAGCTCTACCGCGCGGGCATTGCGCTGGTCGCGCTGTTCGATGAGCTCAACAAGAAGAAGGCCAATCCAATCCGGCTTCGAATGTTCCATGGCCGCGGCGGCACGGTGGGACGCGGCGGCGGCCCGAGCTACCAGGCCATCCTGGCACAGCCGCCCGGCACGGTGCGCGGCCAGATCCGCCTCACCGAACAGGGCGAGGTCATCGGCTCGAAGTACGCCAACCGCGAGATCGGCCGGCGCAACCTCGAGACGCTGGTAGCCGCGACCTTGGAAGCCACGCTGCTGCCGCAGGCCAGGTCGGCGCCCGCCACATTCCTTTCGGCGGCGGGAGAGCTGTCGGCCGCGAGCATGTCGGCCTACCGCAAGCTGGTCTATGAAACACCGGGCTTCGGCGACTATTTCTTCGGCTCCACGCCGATCCGCGAGATTGCCGAGCTCAACATCGGCTCGCGTCCCGCCTCGCGCAATCCGAGCCACAAGATCGACGACCTGCGCGCCGTGCCATGGAGCTTCAGCTGGGGCCAGTGCCGGCTCACCATTCCCGGCTGGTTCGGCTTCGGCTCGGGCGTGGAGCAGTTCCTGGGGTCGGCCGCAACGCCGGCCGCGCGCAAGGAGCGCATCGCGCTGCTGCGCCGCATGTATGCGCAGTGGCCGTTCTTTCGCACGCTGCTCTCCAACATGGACATGGTGCTGGCCAAGAGCGACCTTGCGCTGGCGTCGCGCTACGCCGAACTGGTGACCGACCGCAAGCTGCGCCAGAAGGTGTTCTCGATGATCGACACCGAGTGGCACCGCACCTCCGATGCGCTCACGCTCATCACCGGCGCCAAGCAACGGCTCGAAGGCAACGCCGAGATGCAGCGCTCGGTGCGCCACCGCTTTCCGTACATCGATCCGCTGCACCACCTGCAGGTCGAGCTGATGCGCCGTTTCCGCGCGGGCGAAGGCGGCGAGCGGCTGCAGCGCGGCATCCATATCTCGATCAACGGGGTTGCGGCCGGTTTGCGCAACACTGGCTGAGCGGCTCCGGATCGATCGAAAAAGCCAGGAAAGGGCGCCCTTTGTGCGCCCTTTCCTACGCAAGAAATCGCGCAATAGCAACCCGTAAGGTCAATTAAGAGAGTAGGGTCGGGGAACGTTCAAAGTTTCTCGCAATCTCTCGCAATCGCGCGGCAGCTCGAGTCGTATTCAGGAGCCCGTTGCAATGTCTACCCCGCAGTCACTGACCCATTCGCAGATCGATTTCGTCAACAACGATTTCGAAGCGTTGGCCTCCCACATGCGCCATTGCGCACGCGCCCACGGGCGATGGTTCCCGGTGCGAAGCCACATGCAGCGGGTGCGCGCGCTCGCTGCAGGCCGGATCGTCACGATGGCTTTCGTTGCGGTCGCTTTCGGTATCGGGCTGTTCGCCGTCGCTTGAGGGTGGCAGACCCTGAAACGACACGGGCTGCAATTTCCCCCGAGAGGGGGCAAACAGGCAGCACCCTCCTCGAATTCCAGACAAAGGCGGCGCGATGAGCGCCGCCTTTGTCGTTGATCGGCTCGCAGATCTCAGTGCATACGCGCGCGCGCTGCTCCTTGCGCCCCACGACCCGGTGGCGCCGCCGATCCGCGCCGAGCTCTTCGGAGTCCAGCGTTTCGAACAGCACGGCCACAGCCTGGCCCGCGCCCAGGTGGTCGAACTCGACCCGCGCCGCGCGCGCGAGGGTGCACCCTTTTTTCCGCGCGTGGACGAGAACCTCGAATCGCTGCGCAACGCCTTCGACTACATCGCGCTGATCTCGCAGAGCGGGCGCTATGTGTCTCCCGCGGCCGAATGGCTGCTCGACAACTTCCATCTGGTGGAAGCGCAGCTCCAGCAAATCCACGACGGCGTACCGCGCAGCTACTACGCGCGCCTGCCCAAGCTCGCCACGCCGCCGCTCGCGGGCCTGCCGCGCGTCTACGGCATGGCGTGGGCCTACGTGTCCCATACCGACAGCGTGCTCGACAAGACGCTGTTCACCGCCTTTCTCAACGCCTACCAGGACATCGACGAGCTCACGCTCGGCGAGCTGTGGGCGCTGCCCACCACCCTGCGTGTGGTGCTGCTCGAGAACCTGCGCCGCCTGGCCGAGAGCATTGCGGAGAACAAGGTGGCGCGCGAAATAGCGCACGCGGTGTGGGACGCAGCGCCGCACCTGTCGGCGCAAGACCTCGACACGCTGTACCGCGCATTGCAAAGCCACAACCTGCAGGACGTCTACCTCACGCAGCTCTGGCAGCGCCTGCCGGTGGAGCATGGCGAGAACGTGCCGGCGCTGGTGCGCTGGACCGAACAGCACTGCCCCAACGGGCCGGCGCTGATCGGTGAGGCGCAGAACGCGCAGGCCGCCGCCAACCTCACGGTCGGCAACATCATCACCACGCTGCGCATGATCGGCCAGGTCGAGTGGAGCGACCTGATCGAACCCGTGAGCCGTTCGCTGCGCGTGCTGCGCGAACTGCCGAGCTTCGCAGGCGAAAGCGAGCTGACACGCCAGCAGATCACGCATGCGATGGAGCGGGTCGCGCGCGACAGCGGCCGGTCCGAGCGCGAGGTGGCGCAGGCCGTGGTGCGGCTCGCGGCCGCTGCGCCGGCCGACGACGCAAGCGCCGGCACGGATCGCGCCGACGGCACCGCCGGCTGCTACCTGTTCGGCCAGGGGCGCGGCGCGCTGGTCGCGGCACTGCAATCCGACGCGGCGGTGGGCCGTGCCGACCGTCCGGCAGAGGTCCGGCCGCGACGCAGCCGCCGCGGCTGGCGCTTGCCGGCCTATGTGCTCTTCATCGTCATGGGCACCGCGTGGCTGCTGGCGGCCGTGGCGCATGGCCTGCCGCAGCCTCGCGGCTGGACCACCCTCGCGGCGATGGCGCTGCTCGCATGGCCGCTCTCGGAGGCGTTGATCGCGCTGGCGCAGCGCATCATGGCCGAGTCGGTGCGGGTGCAGGCGCTGCCGCGCCTCGACTTCGCGGCCGGCATTCCCGAGCGGCATCGCACGCTGGTCGTCATTCCCACGCTGCTGAGCTCGCCTGCGAACACCGCGCAGCTCGCCCATCGGCTCGAACTGCACTGGCTCGCCAATCGCGAGGCGCACACCCAGTTCGCGCTGCTGACCGACTGGGCCGACGCGCCCCAGGCCTCGCTGCCGGAAGACGCGGCGCTGCTCGACGATGCCATTGCGCGCATTGCCACGCTCAATGCGAAATATCCGGCGCCCGCCGGCGCGGCCTCGCGCTTTCTGCTGCTGCACCGGCCGCGCAGCTGGAGCGGTACCGAGGAGCGCTGGATGGGCTGGGAGCGCAAGCGCGGCAAGCTCGAAATGCTGCTGCGCCTGCTGGCAACCGGCGACGCCAGCGGCTTTCTGCCGCTTGCACCGGGCCAGCAGCTGGCCCCGGGACCAACGCCCTATGTGCTGACGCTCGACAGCGACACCGGCCTGCCGCCCGGCGCACTGCGCGAGCTGGTGTCGATTGCCGCCCACCCGCTCAATGCGCCCGAAATCGACGCGCAAAGCCGGCGCGTGGTCGCGGGCTTCGGCATCCTCCAGCCGCGCATCGTGACGCCGTTTCCGATGCACAGCGAGCGCTCGTTCTTCCACTGGATGTTTGCCGGGCAGTGCGGGCTCGACCCCTACGGCAGCGGCGCGTCCGACATCTACCAGGACGTGTTCGGCAGCGGCTCCTTCACCGGCAAGGGCCTGCTGAACGTGTGCGCAGTGCATGCCGCGCTCGACAGGCGCCTGCCCGAAGGCGCAGTGCTGAGCCATGACCTGCTCGAAGGCACGGTCGCGCGCTGCGCGATGGTGAGCGACGTGGTGCTGATCGAGGACCACCCGCACCACTCGGGCGTGGCCGCATCGCGCGTGCACCGCTGGGTGCGCGGCGACTGGCAGCTGCTGCCGCTGCTGTGGCGCGCCAGGCACTTCGGCATCAACGCGCTCGGGCTCTGGAAGATGGGCGACAACCTGCGCCGCTCGCTGGTGGTGCCCGCCTCCTTCGCGCTGCTGGTGCTCGTGGTCTTCACGCGGGCCATGCCGCTCGGATGGGCGCTGGCCGCGGTCGCCTCGGCGCTCACGTTCGGCCCGCTGCTCGGTGCCCTGGCCGGGCTGGTGCCGACGCGCCGCGCCATCGAGCTGCGCCACTTCCTCGATGTCGGCGCGGTCGAGCTGCTGCGGGCCATGGCAGGCGCGGCCTGGCAGTTCGTACAGCTGGCGGCGCAGACGCGCCTGCTGCTCGATGCGATGTTCCTTGCGACATGGCGGCTGACAGTCAGCCGCAGGCACCTGCTCCAATGGACCACGACGGCACAGGCGCAGGCCCAAGCCAGCCAGCAGCTGCCGCCCTTCCTGCGCAATGCCGCCCTCAGCAGCGTGCTGTGCCTGGCGCTGGCCTTGGTGGCGGCGCGCTGGAGCGCCTATCCGGTGGCCGGGCCGCTGCTGTTCGTGGCCTGGGCACTGGCGCCGTTCGCGGCCTGGTGGAGCAGCCGCGTCGATGTGCAGGTGCCCGATCCGCTGAACGCCGAACAACGCAGCTACCTCGAGAAACTCGCACACGACACCTGGCGCTTCTTCGAGCACGTGGTCGGCCCGGAAGACAACCACCTGCCGCCCGACAACCTGCAGCTCGAGCCGCAGCCGACCATCGCCCACCGCACTTCGCCGACCAACATCGGCATGTACCTGCTGGCCACCTGCTGCGCGCGCGAGTTCGGCTGGATCGACACCGCAGTGCTGCTCGCGCGCATCACCGCCACGCTCGACACCGTGGAGCGCATGCAGAAGCACCAGGGCCATCTCTTCAACTGGTACCACACGCAAACGCTGCAACTGCTGCCGCCGGCCTATGTGTCCAGCGTGGACAGCGGCAACTTCGCGGGCCACCTGGTGGCCGTGGCGCAGGCCTGCCGCGCCTTTGCTGCGGAAGGCTGCCAGAGCCATGAGGAACCCGCGCTGGAGGCACTCGCACAGCGCTGCGATGCGCTGCACGCCGGCATGGATTTCAGCGGCCTCTACGACCCCAAGCGGCACCTGTTCCACATCGGCCTGCGCGTCGAGGAGAACGTGCTCGACGCGAGCTACTACGATCTGCTGGCCTCCGAGTCGCGCCTCTTGAGCTTCCTGGCGATTGCGAAGGGGGATGTACCTCGCCGCCACTGGATGGCGCTGGGCCGGCCATTCCTGCTGGTGGGTTTCCAGCCCGGGCTCAAGTCGTGGTCCGGCTCGATGTTCGAGTACCTGATGCCCGCGCTCGTGATGCCCGAACCCGCCGACGGCCTGCTGCAGGTGGCCAACAGCGCGGCCATCGCCGAGCAGCAGGCCTTCGGCCGTTCGCTGAACATGCCGTGGGGTGTTTCGGAATCGGCCTACTTCGCGCAGGACCATTCGCTGGCCTACCAGTACTCGCCCTTCGGCGTGCCGCGCCTCGCGCTGCGCCGCACGCCGCCCACCGACCGCGTGGTGTCGCCCTATGCGAGCGCCATGGCCGCCGTGCTGGCACCGGCCGCGGCGGTGGCCAACCTGGAACTGCTCGAATCGCTCGGCGCGCGCGGCGAGTTCGGCTTTCACGACGCGGTGGATTTCACCACCTCGCGCCAGGCCGATGGCCAGCGCTTCACCGTAGTGCGCAACTTCATGGCGCACCACCAGGGCATGTCGCTGGTGGCGCTGTGCCACGTGCTGCGCGCCGAGGCGCCGCGCCGCTGGTTCGGCAGCGCCGCGCTGGTGCAGGCGCACGAGTCGCTGCTGCACGAACGCACGCCGCGGCAGATCATCGGCAGCGCCGACCCGCGCACGCCGCCCGAGCCCAGCATGGCCGAGCTGGCGCCGCTGTTCCAGCCCCGCTCGGTGGACCCGACGGTGTCCGGCTTCCAGCCCACGCACCTGCTGTCGAACGGGCGCTACACGGTGGCCCTGCGCGCCAACGGCGCTGGCGTGAGCCGCTGGCACGCGTTCAACGTGACCCGCTGGCGCGACGATCCGCTGCGCGACGGCCACGGCACCTTCTTCTATCTGCGCAATATCGAAAAGCATGGAGAAAAGCACGAACTCGTCTCGCTCACCGCCCTGCCCGCGCCCGGCGCCGGCTGGACCTACCGCACCCGCTTTCTCGCCGAGCAGGTGCAGTTCGATGCGGCCGGCGACGACTTGCAAGTGCGCACCACGGTGCTGATCAGCCCCGAAGACGACACCGAGCTGCGCAACATCACGCTGCACAACGCCGGCATGCAGACCCGCACGCTCGAGCTCGTCTCCTACTTCGAGCCGGTACTGTCGTATCCCAAGGCCGACGAGGCGCATCCGGCCTTCGCCAACCTGTTCGTCGAATCGCACTGGGAGCCCGCGTGGCGCGCGCTGCTGCTGACACGCAAGCCGCGCCTGCATGGCGACCCGATGGTGGCCGCCGCGCACTTCCTAGCCTCGGTCGATGCCCATGTGATTTCCATCGACTGCATGACCGACCGGCGCGCCTTCATCGGCCGCAACCGCTCGCTCGCGAGCCCCGCGCTCGATACGCAGCCGCTGGCCGCCGACGGCACGCCGGTGAACGGACTCGATCCCATTGCCTGCCTGCGCGTGCGCCTGTCGATCGCACCGGGCGCCACTGCGCGGCTGTGCTTCGCGACCGCCGCCGACGAAAGCATCGAGGCGCTGATGCCCAGGATCGACCGCTATCAGGAGCCGATGCATGTGGAGCGCGCCACGCGCATGGCCGCCACGCTGGCGCAGGTGCGGCTGCGCGACCTGAGCATCGCACCGGTCCAGACCTTCGCGCTGCAGGACCTGACCACCATCCTCACCTACACCACGCCGCGCGGGATGAAGGACCGCGGCCTCATCGACCGGCGGCAGATCTGGCGCTTCGGCATCTCGGGCGACAAGCCCATCGTGCTGGTCGCGATCCATTCGATGAACGGCATGGGGCTCCTCAATGCACTGCTGCGCGCGCAGCCGTGGTGGGGCTTTGGCGGCGTCGCCTGCGACCTGGTGGTGCTCAACAGCGAGCCGAATTCCTACCTGATGCCGCTGCAGCGTGAGATCGAAACCCTGTGCCTGCGCGTCGCGCAGCAGACCCAGAACAGTTTTCCGCGCAACGACACGGCGGGCTTCTACCTGCTGCGCGACCACGACGTGGCGCCCTCGGAGAAGGCTGCGCTTTCGAAGCTGGCACGCGTGGTGTTCACCGCCGACGGGCGCTCGCTCGAAATGCAGGTGGCGGCGCTGCACGAGGCGCGGGTCGACGCCAGCGCGGACGCCGAGATCCCGTCCGCATCGTCGCGTGCCGCGCTGCTGGCACGGCCCGCGGCGGCGCCTTCCGCGGAAGCCCCCGCGGGAACTTTCGATGCCGAGAGCGGCGAGTTCCGCTTCGAGGTCGGCGCCGGCCACCGCACGCCGCGCCCCTGGATCAACGTGATCGCCAATGCCGGCTTCGGCTTCCAGGTGTCCGAATGGGGCACCGGCTTCACCTGGGCCGGCAACAGCCGCATGCACCAGGTCACGCCATGGTCGAACGACCCGGTGCAGGACCCGGCCTTCGAACACTACCTGCTGCAGGATGCGGCCTCCGGCGCGCTGCTGCCGCTCACGCCGGCGGGCCAGGGTGCGGGGGATGGCGGCGAAGTGCGCCACCGCGTGCGGCATGGCCAGGGCTACACGGTCTTCGAATGCCGGCAACAGGAACTCGCACTCGAGACCACCTTCTTCGCGGACCGGGACGACGCTGTCAAGCTGGTGCACGTGCGTGTTCACAACCAGGGTTCCGGCCCGCGGCGCCTGCGCGCACTCGGCATGGTCGAGTGGCAGCTCGGCGCTGCGCGCGGCGAACGGCGGACCGTTCATTGCTGGAAGCCCGAAGACCAGCCCGCGGTGTTCGGCCAGCAGCGTGAATCGAGCACGGGATTCGGCGGCAGCACGGCTTTCCTGCTGCTGGCGGGTTTGCCGGGCGCGACGCAGTGGACCTGCGACCGCAACGAATTCTTCGCCGGGCGCGGCATCGTCGAAGTGCCGGACACGCTGGCGCAGCGCGCCGGCGGCGGGCTCGACGCCTGCGCGGCCATCGGTGGCGAGTTGGTCGTCGGTGCCGGCGAGAGCGCCAGTTTCAGTTTCGTTCTGGGCCACGCCGACGACGCCGATGCGGCGCTCGCTCTCGCCCGCCGCTGGCGCCAGCGCGACGTGCCCGAAGCCCTGGCGCAGGCTCGCGGCTTCTGGGACGAGCTGCTGGGCCGCCTCGAGGTGCGCACGCCCGATCCGCTGTTCGACGCCATGGTCAACCGCTGGCTCATCTACCAGACGCTGGCCTGCCGCCTCTGGTCGAAGGCCGGCTTCTACCAGGCCGGAGGCGCCTTCGGCTTTCGCGACCAGCTGCAGGACGCGATGGCCTTCGCGCTCACCGATCCCTCGCGGCTGCGCGAGCAGATCCTGGTCAACGCGGCGCGGCAGTTTCCCGAAGGCGACGTGCAGCACTGGTGGCACATGCCTGGCGGCGCCGGCGTGCGCACGCATTTTTCGGACGATCTGTTGTGGCTGCCCTTTGCGACGGCGCACTACGTCGAGGTGACCGGCGATGCAGCGCTGCTCGACCATGCGGCCCCGTTCATCGAAGGCCCCGCGATTCCCGAGGGCGCCGAGGACGCCTACTATGCGCCGCAGCACAGCGGCCGCACGGCCACCGTGTTCGAGCACGGCGCGCTGGCCATCGACCGCAGCCTGAAGACCGGCGTGCACGGCCTGCCGCTGATGGGCACCGGCGACTGGAACGACGGCATGAACCGCGTCGGCCACGAGGGCCGCGGCGAATCGGTCTGGCTGGCATGGTTCCTGTGCAGCGTGGTCGAGCAATACGCGCCGATCGCCCAGGCGCGCGGCGAGCATGCCAGGGCCGCGCGCTGGAACGAAGCCCGCCGCGGCTGGATCGCCGCGCTGCACGACGCCGGCTGGGACGGCGCCTGGTTCCGCCGCGCCTTCTTCGACGACGGCGCGCCGCTCGGTTCATCGGCCAACGACGAGTGCCGCATCGACCTGATCGCGCAAGCGTGGTCGGTGCTCTCGGGCGCATCGGACGACGCCCACACCGGCCCGGCGATGGCCGCCGTCAAGAAGCACCTGCACGACGAGCCGGCCGGCCTGCTGCGCCTGCTGGCGCCGCCCTTTGCCCGCTCGGCCAACCATCCCGGCTACATCCAGGCCTACCCGCCCGGCGTGCGCGAGAACGGCGGACAGTATTCGCACGGCGCCGTGTGGGCGCTGATGGCGCAGGCACTGCAGGGCGACCACGAAGCGGCATGGCGCAGCTTCGAGGGCCTGAGCCCGGCGCACCGCGCGATGCATCGCGAGCGCGGGCCCGCCTACGAACTGGAGCCCTACGTGATGGCCGGCGACATCTACAGCGCCGCGCCGTATGTCGGGCGCGGCGGCTGGAGCTGGTACACGGGCTCGGCCGCATGGCTGCACCGCGCCGCGGTCGAAACACTGCTGGGCCTGTGCGTGAAGGGCCGCATGCTCGCGCTGACGCCGCGCGTGCCCGCGCACTGGCCGGGCTTCGAGATTGCGCTGCGGCTCGGACAGCAGCGCCTGACGCTGCAATGGGGAACACCCGATGCCGCCGGAACGCCCACGCACCATGCGGCCATCGGCGAATGGATCGACTGGCAGGCGCTGCCGGCGGATGCGGTGCTGCACGTGAGTTAAGGTCGCAGGCCGATTCCACCTGCCTGTCCATGACCACCATCCAGTCCCGCCGCAAGCTCATCGTCGTCATCCTGCTGTGCCTGGCGGTCGGGGGGGCGCTCGTGCGGCACTACGCGGAGCGCGGCACGACCACGCGCGACATCGGCACGCTGCTGATGGTGCTGTGGGTGCCGATCATCGGCAACGTCATTGCCTGGCTCATCGGCAAGCTGCCGCGGCGCGCGTCGCCGGCCGTGCCCGCGACCTTCGATGCGGCGCGCGCGTTCACGCCCCACTTCCTGGCCGAGATCACGCTGCGCCCGCCGGCATTGCCTTCGCACGACGTGCCGCTGGCCCCGGGCGAATATCGCTGCGCGCTGGTGGTCGACAACGAAGGCTTCTCCGCGCGCTGGCTGGTGCCGCAGGGAGAAGTGCTGGCAAGGGGAAAGCCGCATGCGCTCGACATCGAACTGCTGTCGCCGGAGACCGCAGGAGCGCGGTTTCCCGCAGGTGTGACCTTTCGCGTGCTGGTGGGCGACTCGTTCATCGCCGATGGGCGGGTGCTGGAACTTCGCCCGGCAGTCATCTAGGAAGGCGACGAACGGCCAAAGGGCCGATTGTTCGCCGCAGGGAAACTGACTACTGCCGGCAGGCCCCTTGGTGGCGGACCTGTCCGCTCCGACACTGGGAAGCCTTTCGCAACAACGTGTCGATACGCGCTTGCCGACACGGTTCAGGACCCCTTCCCATGACGAATTCACCCAGCAGCAACCCCTGCATCGACGATCTTGCGCCCGAACCGGCCAAGACCGCCCGCTCCGCCTGGCTTGCAGTCGGCTCGATCGCCGTCGGCACCTTTGCCATGGTCTCGACCGAGTTCATGCCCATCGGCCTCCTGACCGACATCGCGCGCGGCCTGAACGTGTCCGACGGCACGGCCGGCCTGATGATCACCATGCCCGGCGTGCTGGCGGCCCTTGCCGGCCCCGCGCTGATCGTCGCCTCGGGCCGGCTCGACCGGCGCACCGTGCTGATCGCGCTCACCACCTTGCTGATCGCCTCGAACCTGCTGGCCGCCTTTGCACCCAATTTCGCGACCATGCTGGTCGCGCGCCTGATGCTCGGCCTGTGCGTGGGCGGCTTCTGGACCTTCGCGCCGGCCGCCGCCACGCAGCTGGTGCCGGACGCCTCCAAGGCACGCGCCATGTCGCTGGTGCTGGCGGGCGTGTCCGCAGCCACCGTGCTCGGGGTGCCTGCCGGCTCGTTCCTGGGCACGCTGTTCGGCTGGCGCGCCTCGTTCGCGGTGACCGGTGCGCTCGCGGCCGCGGTGCTGCTGGTGCAGCTGTGGCTGCTGCCCGCCATACCGCCGGCGCGCGCCATCGGTGCGCGCGACCTGCTCACGCCGCTCACGCGCCGCATGGCGCAGGTCGGCCTGCTCGCGGTGCTGTTCTTCATTGCCGGCCACTTCGCGGCCTACACCTACCTGAAGCCGCTGCTGCAGCAGGTGTTCGGGCTCGCGCCCAACTCGGTCTCGACGCTGCTGCTGGTGTATGGCGCCGTGGGCTTTGTCGGCACCTTCCTCGGCGGCAGCCTGGTGGCGCGCAGCGTGCGCGGTACCACCCTGCTGGCGGCGCTGATGCTCGCCACCGCGCTCTTGCTGTCGACGGTGATCGGCGCCGGCTTCGTGCCCGGCGCGGTGGTGGTCGTGATCTGGGGCGTGGCCTTCGGCCTGATCCCGGTCGCGCTCACGGGCTGGATGATGGAGGCCGTGCCCGACGCACCCGAAGCCGGCCAGGCCCTGCTCGTGAGCGGCTTCCAGGTGGCGATCGCTTCTGGCGCGCTGATCGGCGGCGTGACGGTCGACAGCTACGGCATCTCCAGTGCGATGGTGCTCAGCGGCGTGCTGGTGCTGATTGCGGCGCTGATCGTCGGCACGCTGGGCCGGGCGCGCGGCGGCGTCGCGCTGGCTACTTCGGCCGAGTAGCTACGCTGCCGGCCTGTGCGCCGGCCGCCAGGATTGCATCGAGCACCACGCGCAGGGCCTTGTTGACCGGCTTGTCGCGCCGGATCACCACGGCCAGCGTGCGGTGCATGCGAGGGTTCAGGCGGCTGATCTTCAGGCCCGGGTGCGCGCCGCGGCCCGTCATCGCCATGCGCGGCACGATGCCGTAGCCCAGCCCCGCGGCCACCATCTCCTTCATGGCCTCGACGCTGCCCAGCTCCATGACGGGCTGCGGCTGCAGGCCTTCGGCCGCGAACCAGCGGTCCACCAGCTTGCGCGTGTTGGCCGCGGGCTCGAACAGCACCAGCGGCAGCGCGGCCAGGTGGGCGGGCGCCACGCGCGCCTTCAGCGGCGCAAGGTCGCTGCAGCCGATGGCGACGAACTCGTCGTCGAGCACCGGCATCACGCTCAATGACCGGCCCGCGGCCGGCAGCGTCACCAGCGCAAGGTCGCTGCTGTTCTCCTCCACCTTGCGGACATGGTCGTCGGTGTTGCCGGTGCTCACCACGATGCCGAGCGCCGGAAACTGCTCGCGCAGGCTGCGCAGCACGGCCGGCAGGAAATACAGGCAGGCGGTGGCGCCGGTGCCCAGCCGGACCCGGCCCGTGATGCCGCTCGCGTGGTCCGCCAGCGCGTCGATGGCGTTTTCCACCGCGGTCTCGATCTGGTGGCTGTGCCGCAGCAACTCCGCGCCGGCCGGCGTGGCCTTGGCGCGCTTGCCGACACGCTCGACCAGGCGCACCGCGAGCCGGCGCTCCAACTGGCGGATCTGCAGGCTCACCGCGGGCTGGGTCAGGCCGAGCCGGTCGGCCGCGGCCGAGAAGCTGCCGGTTTCGATCACCAGCCCGAAAGACCGGAGCTGGTCGAGGTTCAGCGTCTTATCCAAAGTATTTCTTATCGCTTGCATCAGTTGGCGAAGCTTCACTTATTGACCCGGCAGCGTCAAGATCCGGACCATGCCTTCGCCCGTTCAAGCCACCCAAGCTCTCGCCTCCACCGAAATCCTCGACGCCGGGACGCACCACATGCCCCCGGTACAGGCCATCTACAGCCGCTACGTTCTGCACGACCTGTGCTCCTTCGAGGAAGAAGTGCCCAGCGTCGACGAGATGCAGGCGCGCCGCGCCGCGGTGCTTGCGCGCGGCCTTCCCTACCTTGTCGCGGTGAAGGACGGCGAGGTGGCCGGCTACGCCTATGCGAGCCCCTACCGCAGCCGCTCCGCCTACCGCCACACGGTGGAAGATTCGATCTATGTCGCAGAAAGCCTGCAGGGTCATGGCATCGGCCGCGCGCTGCTCCAGGAGCTGATCCGGCGCTGCACCGAAAGCGGCTTCACGCAGATGGTGGCGGTGATCGGCAACAGCGCCAATGCCGGCTCGCAGCGCGTGCACCAGGGCCTGGGCTTCGAGACGGTGGGCGTGCTGCGCAACGTCGGCTTCAAGTTCGGGCAGTGGGTCGACACCGTGCTCATGCAACGTGCGCTGCGCTGAACTGGCCCCCGCGCGCGGATGGCTCGCGCTGCTGTGCGCGAGCCGGCTGCTGCAGGCCATGGTGGTCACCGCCTATTCCGGCGTGCTGCCTTTTATGATGGCCGACTGGCACATGACGGCCGCCCAGGCCGGCTCGATCCAGAGCGCATGGCACGTCGGCTACATGAGCTCGCTGTTCGCCGTGGGTCTCCTGGCCGACCGCTACGGCCCGCACCGCGTCTTCTTCATCGGCAGCGCGATCAGCGCATGCTCGGCACTGGCCTTCGCCGTCTTCGCACATGACCATCTTTCGGCGCTGCTGCTCTACGGCCTGGCCGGGCTGTGCGCGGGCGCCTCGTACACGCCGGGCCTGCAGCTGCTCGCGCGCAACGCCGAGCCTGCGGTGCGCGGCCGGGCGATGGGTCTCTTCCTTGGTTCGGCATCGATGGGCTACGCCTTGTCGCTGGCGGTGGTGGCGGCCTTCAGCCACGCACAGCACTGGAGGCTCGGCCTGCTGGTGGCCGCAGGCTGCACGTTCGCGGGTGCGCTGCTGACGGTGCCGGCGCTGCGGCGCATGCGGCCGCCCACGCCGCCCGCCAGTACAGGAACGCCGCGCGAAGGCACCTGGCATGCGCTGGCCGAGACAGTGCGCGACAAGCCCGCCATGGCCGGCAACTGGGCCTATGCCTTTCATTGCTGGGAGCTGATGGCCTTGTGGGCCTGGCTGCCGGCCTACCTGGTTGCCTCGGCCGGCGGCGCCGCGCCATGGCAGGGCGCGGGCATTGCGCTGGCGGCGTTCGCGCACCTGGTGAGCGTGTTCGGCAGCATCGGGGGCGGTGCCGCGTCCGACCGCTTCGGCCGCGCGCGCATCATGATGGCCGCCACGCTCATGAGTCTGTGCATGTCCTTCGCGTTCGGCTGGATGTGGACCTGGCCGCTGTGGCTGCTGGCCGCGGCAGCCGCCATCTACAACCTGCTGGCGATCGCGGACTCTTCGGTCTATTCGACCGCGCTGGCCGACGTGGTGGCGCCGCACCGGCTGGGCGTGGCGTACTCGGTGCGCTCGGTGATGGGCTTCGGTGCAGGTGCGCTCAGTCCGTGGGTGTTCGGCCTTGCGCTGGACTGGGGGCAGACCCGCTTCGGCCTCGGCAGCACGTACAGCTGGGTGGCGGCGTGGAGTTCGGTCGGGCTCGGCGCGCTGCTGGGGCCGTGGATGATCGTGCGCTTCGGCCGGCTGGAGCGCGGCCGGCGCGCCCGATGAGGCCCTACTCCCCGAGCAGTTCTCCGATCGGCTGCAGGTCTTCGACCCGGTCGCAGATCGACTTGATCACCATGGTGATGGGAATGCCCAGCAGCAGCCCCCACACGCCCCAGAGCCAGCCCCAGAAGATCACGCCCACGAACACGGCCACCGGGTTCATGCGGCTGGTGCGGCTGGTGAGCCAGGGCATCAGCAGGTTGCCGACCAGCGTGTGGATGGCGAGCGACACGCCGGCCACCAGGATGCCCATCTCGAGGCTGTTGAACTGCAGGAAGGCCACCAGCCCCGCGGCCACCAGCACGATCACCGAGCCGACGTAGGGAATGAGGTTGGTCACGCCCGCGATGATTCCCCACACGGCGGCGTTCTCGACTCCGATGGCCCAAAAGGCGAGGCCCGTCGCCACGCCCACCAGGCCGCTGATCAGGATCTGCACCAGCAGGTAGCGCTCGATGTTGCGGGTGATGTCGTCGAGCACATGCACCGTGACCTTTTTCTTCTGCAGGCTGGAGCCGGTGATCTTGATCAGCTTGCGCCGGAAGGTGTCTCCGGAGCACAGCGCGAAGTAGGTCAGGAAGGCGACCAGCGTGAGCTGCCCGATCGCCGCGAGCAGTCCGACGGTGCCGCTCAGCAGGTAGTCGCGCACGTTGAAGGATGGCCGCTCGATGACCACGCGCGCCACGCCCTTGCGGGCCGCGACGCGCGCGGAGTTTTCCTCGGCCGCCTTTTCAAGCTGCGCGGCCGCCTGCTGCACGCTTTCGAGCGGCGTGGCGCTGGCGCTCTTGTTCCGGCGCATGGCCTGCCCCAGCTTCTGGGCCGCGACGGGCAGCGAGTCGACCAGTTGCGTGGCGCTGCCCGAGAGAGAATAGCCGGTCCAGCCCACGCCGCCGAACAGGCCGACGAGGATCAGCGCCGCGCCGATCCAGCGCGGCAGCCGCAAGCGATGCAGCCGGTCGACCAGCGGCGACAGCGCGTAGGTCAGCAGCAGGCTCAGCATCAGCGGGATGAAAACGGCCTGGCCCCATCGCAGCGCGAAGACGGCGGCCAGCACGGCCAGCACCACCAGCGAGGCGCTGCGCACGTCGACCGGCATGTGCAGCAGCAGGCGTTCGGGCTCCGGCCGCAGCTCGGGCGGCACGGCTTCGGGCGGGGATTCCAGCACGGGCTCCGGCGGCACCTCGGCCGGGGGCTCCGCCGGCGATGGCGGCGGCTCCGGGGGCGGCTGCGCGGCCGGGGCATCGCCGGCCGGTTTGTGGTCATCGGTCATCGCGCTTCCTTCAGCACTTCGCGCACTGCAGCCAATTGTCGCCGCGACACCGCGACGGGTTCGGGAATCGCGTCGAGCCGCAGGGCCCAGCCTTCGGCGTCTTCCCCGTCGTCGTATTTTTCGAGTGCGCGGATGGCCGATCGCGCCACCAGCGCATTGCGGTGCACGCGCAGGAAGCGCGTGGGATAGCGCTCCTCGAATTCGTTCAGCGAACCGTCCAGGATGTGGCTGCGCGTGGCGGTGCGCACCGTGAGGTACTTGTACTCGGACTTCAGGTAGAGCACCTCCGACAGCGGCACCCGCTCGGCACGGCCGCGGTCCTGGATGAGCACGCTTTCCTGCAGCGCGTCGGCCTGCAGCGCGCGCCGCTCCTTCAGGAAGCGCTCGGCCTTCTGCAGCGCCTGCTGGAGCCGCTCGGCGCGCACCGGCTTGGTCAGGTAGTCGACCGCATCGAGGTCGAAGGCAGTCACGGCATGCGCCGCATGGGCGGTGACGAACACCACGGCCGGCGCATCGGCCCGGCCCCGCAGGGCGCGCGCCACCTCGATGCCGTCGACGCCGGGCATGTGGACGTCGAGCAGCACCAGGTCGAGCGCCATGCTCTCCAGATGCTGCTGCGCCTCGGCGCCCTGGGCGGCCTCGGCCACCACTTCGGCGGCGGGCGAGCGGCAGTCGCGCAGCAGCGTGCGCAGGCGCGAGCGGGCCAGGGCTTCGTCGTCAACGATCAGGGTCTTGAGGGTCATGATTCGGCGGGAATGGCAATGCGCACGCGGTAGTTCTTCTGGTCCATGCCGGCGCTGAACTGCATCTGCATGTCGTGCAGGAGCCGCAGCCGGTCCCGCACGTTGGCCAAGGCGATGCCATGGCCGCGCGGCAGGGGTTCGTCGGCCCAGCGCAGCGGCGGCAGGCTGTTGACCACCTCGATCACCACCACGCTGCCGCGGCGCTCGGTGCGGATGCGCAGCTTGGCGCCCTCGGGGCTGGGCTCCACGCCGTGCTTGATGGCGTTTTCGACCAGCGGCTGCAGCAGCAGCGGCGGCAGCCTGGCGCTGCTGGCCGCGGCGTCGAGGTCCCAGCGGATGCGCAGCCTGTCGCCGAAGCGCACCTGCTCGATGGCCAGGTAGCGCTCGGCCAGCGCGATCTCGTCGGCCAGCGTGCCCGATTCGCCCGGATCGGCCAACGCCTGGCGGAACAGTTCGGCCAGGTCTTCGAGCATGGTTTCGGCCTTGGCGGGTTCTTCCCGCACCAGCGCGATGGCGCTGTTGAGCGTGTTGAACAAGAAGTGCGGGCGGATGCGCGACTGCAGTTCCTCCAGCCGGGCCGTCATGGCGGCCGGCGTCTGGCCGCGCGCGCGCAGCACCATCGCCGCCATCACCATGCCCGCGATGAAGGCGCCCGCCACGGCGCTGGCGAGCCACGGCGCCGTGCCCAGCACGCCGGTCAGCCGCAACAGGCCGCAGCCATAGAGCGAGGAAACGGCGCCCAGCGCGGCACCGGCCGCGTACTGCGCCTGGCGCGGCAGCCGCCCGAGCGGCTTCTTGAGCCCGCAGGCCGCCACCAGCCACAGCAGCGTGGCAGGCAGCGCGCCCCCGGTGACGGTGGCGGTCTGCACCAGCCATTCGCCGGGGGAGGACGACACGAACAGCGTGGCGGTCGCCACCAGCGCCTCCACGAACAGCACCGCGCGCAGCACCACCCCGATCTGGCAGGCGTCGAACAGCCCCGGGCTGCCGCGCGCAGGCAAACGCCCTCTTTCCGGCGGGGCCGCAGGCGTGGGGGTGGAGGTGGCCGATAAAATCGCCGGATTGCGCATCACAGATACATCGGGTAACCGACCCATTATTGCCTCTACCACGGCTCCCATGACTCAAAACCAACTCGACAAGAAATCCGAAGCCTGGTCGGCCCTGTTCTCCGAACCCATGAGCGACCTCGTGAAGCGCTACACCGCGAGCGTCTTTTTCGACAAGCGCCTGTGGCAGGCCGACATCGAAGGTTCTCTCGCGCATGCCGGCATGCTGGCCGCACAGGGGATCATCGCCAAGCAGGACCACGCCGAGATCGAGCGTGGGATGGCGCAGATCCGCGCTGAAATCGAATCGGGCGCCTTCGAGTGGAAACTCGACCTGGAAGACGTGCACCTGAACATCGAGGCCCGCCTGACCCAGCTCGTGGGCGACGCCGGCAAGCGCCTGCACACCGGCCGCAGCCGCAACGACCAGGTCGCCACCGACGTGCGCCTGTGGCTGCGCGGCGAGATCGACCTGATCGCCGAACTGCTGGTGGCGCTGCAGCTTTCGCTGGTGGACATCGCCGAGAAGAACGTCGAAGTCATCCTGCCCGGCTTCACGCACCTGCAGGTGGCGCAGCCGGTGAGCTTTGGCCACCACATGCTGGCCTACGTCGAAATGTTCAGCCGCGACGCCGAGCGCCTGCAGGACGTGCGCAAGCGCGTCAACCGCCTGCCGCTGGGCGCCGCCGCGCTGGCCGGCACCAGCTACCCGCTCGACCGCGAACTGGTCGCCAGGACGCTGAAGATGGACGGCGTGTGCCAGAACAGCCTGGACGCCGTGAGCGACCGCGACTTTGCCATCGAATTCACCGCCGCCGCCAGCCTGTGCATGGTGCACATCAGCCGCATGAGCGAGGAGCTCATTCTCTGGATGAGCCAGAACTTCGGCTTCATCCAGATTGCCGACCGCTTCACGACCGGCTCCTCGATCATGCCGCAGAAGAAGAACCCCGACGTGCCCGAGCTGGCCCGCGGCAAGACCGGCCGCGTGGTCGGCCACCTGATGGCGCTCATCACCTTGATGAAGGGACAGCCGCTGGCCTACAACAAGGACAACCAGGAAGACAAGGAGCCGCTCTTCGACACCGTCGACACGCTCAAGGACACGCTGCGCATCTTTGCCGAGATGATCGGCGGCATCACGGTGAAGCCCGAGGCCATGGAAGCCGCCGCCCTGCGCGGCTACGCCACCGCCACCGACCTGGCCGACTACCTCGTGAAGAAGGGCCTGCCCTTCCGCGACGCGCACGAAACCGTGGCCCATGCGGTGAAGGCCGCCACCTCGCACAAGGTCGACCTCGCGGAGCTGCCGCTGGCCGTGCTGCAGCAGTTCAACCCGAAGATCGAGAAGGACGTGTACGACGTGCTGAGCCTGCGCGGCTCGCTCAACGCGCGCAACATCCTCGGCGGCACCGCGCCGGCGCAAGTGAAGGCGCAGATCGCGCGCCATCGCGTCCGGCTGGCCTGACGCCCAAGGCCCCACTTGTTCTACGCCATCCCGCTCGAAAATAAACCGAGCTGGCGCAATCCACCGTGGATGACGGTGCTGCTGATCCTCGTGAACATGATCGTGTTCTGGGGGCCGCAGCGCAGCGAGGAAAAGGCCGAGGAGCGCGCGGCCCACTACTACGTGAACAGCGTGCTGCCCGAGCTGGAGCTGCCGCCCTTCGTGGCGTGGCTCGAAAAGACGGACCCCCAGCGCGGCAAGCAGGCTCGGCGCATGCTGCCGCACGAGGAAACCCATCCGCAGCTGCTGGACGGCCTGCAGAACGACAGGAAGTTCCTGCAGAAGCTGCAGGCCGACGAAGTCATCACGCCCGCGAACCCGCGCTACGCCGAATGGAAACGCGACCGCCAGCAGTACGAAGCGATGCGGCCCGCGCCCTTCACCGAGCGCTGGTCGCTCGACCAGAACAAGGGCGCCGAGCTCAAGCCCTGGACCTGGATCACCGCGGCCTTCCTGCACGCCGACACCGGCCACCTGCTGGGCAACATGCTGTTCCTCTTCCTGTTCGGCTTCTCGGTCGAACTGGCGCTGGGGCGCGGCACCTACCTGGCCTTCTACCTGCTCGGTGCCGTCGGCTCTTCGCTGCTGGCTGGCTGGGCCTATGCCGGCAACGGCGGCCACGGCCTTGGCGCCTCGGGTGCGATCTCGGCGCTGATGGGCATGTACGCCGTGATGTACCGGCTGCGGCGCATCCGGTTCTTCTACCAGCTCTTCTTCTATTTCAACTACGTCACCGCGCCCGCCCTCCTGCTGCTGCCGGCCTGGATCGCCAACGAACTGATGCAGCAATGGTGGGGTGATCAGAGCGTCGGCTACATGGCCCACCTGGGCGGCCTGCTGACGGGCGCCGCGCTGATGGCCGGTGCCATGTGGCTGGGCCGCGTCAAGACGCCCGAGACCGTGAAATCGGAAATGGTGACCGACGACGATCGCTTCGAACAGCACGTCGCCGCCGCGCGCAAACTGTCGGCGGCCATGAAGTTCGAACCCGCCTGCGCCGAATGGCGCGCCGCCGCCGCCCTGCGCCCCGGCGACACCGACACGCTGCGCGCCTGGTTCAACACCGCGCGGCTGCAGCCCGCGAGCGAAGATTTCCACCAGGCTGCGCGCCGCATCTTCCGCCTGCCCGCCACCGACCCCGACACGCTGGCGCTGCAGCACGCCAGCTACACCACCTACCTCGACCAGGCCAAGCCGGGCGCGCGCCTCAAGCCCGACGACATGGCCCGCCTGGCCCGCCGCTTCACGCGCGTGCGCCAGTTCCAGGACGCCGACAAGCTGTGCCGCGTGCTGCTGAAGACCGCGCCCGACCATCCGGAACTGGCCGACACGCTGTCGGCCTGCGCCAACGGCCTGCTGCACGCCGGAGAGCGCGACATGGCCGTGGGCTGGCTGCCGCACCTGCTTCGGATTGCGCCCAACGACATGGTGACGCGCGCCCTCGAGCGCGCCTGACTGCGGCTGAAAATCAGGCCGCGGGCCGCAGCAGCCAGCGCACTTCCTGCGTCTGCTCGCTGTCCGGAAAGCGCGATTCGAGCGTGGCCAGGATCGGCTGCGCCATGTCGGCGCGGCCAAGCCCCTGCACCAGCACCCGGGCCGCCAGTTCGTAGGCCTGCGGAATGACCGCATGCCCGCGAAAACGCCGGTCGAAGCCCGACAGCAGCGCGAGCGCGGCATGCGCGTCGCCGTTGCGCCATTCGGCCTTGGCCAGCGTCATGACCGTGGGCGCGTCGTCGAGCGCAAAGGCCTTGTCCTTTTCGCGGCAGGCCTTGAAGACCTTGAGCGCCTCGGACGCGAGGTCGCGCCGCAGCAGCAGCGGAATGAAGCGGCGCGCATGGTCGAGCAGGGTGGACGCCTTCTCGGGGGCGAGCAGCAGCACGCGGTGGTAGCGGCGCTGCGCCACCAGGTCGTCGGCCGCCGCCACGCGCTGCGCCTCGTAGGCAATGCCAAGTGCGCCGGCCACGTCGCCGTCGGTGATCAGCTGCGCCACTTCGGCATCGGTGCGCTGCGCGGCGATCTGCTCGGGCGTGCGGCGGTCCACCGGCGCGCCGTCGTCCACGCCGCCGCCGGGCAGGAGATCGATGCCGAAGGCGTCGTGGTGCTGGTACATCACGTAGCCCAGCAGGCTGGACATCACCCAGCCGAAGTAGATGAACGCGAAATTGGCAATCGGCAGCACGATGAGGCCGTCGAGCATCGGCAGCAGCATGCCGATGGCGATCTGCGCGCCCGCGCTCAGCAGGAACAGGAAGAAGCACAGCAGCGCATAGGGCCAGCCGATGATGCGCATCGCATCCATCACGTGGCCGGGGTTCATGGCCTGGAAGAAGCTGCCCGACTGCACCAGCACGATCATCGCGGCCGGAAAGGTGAACGACACCACGAACACCGCGACAGTGCCCAGCACCGGTTCGTACCAGGCCAGCCAGCCGATGAGGGCGCCCTGCACCACCGAAATGGCGAACAGCTTCCAGGGCAGGTTGACCCAGTCTTCATTCAGCTCGCGCGGAAAATCGGCCGAGCGCCAGATGCCGCGCGAACCGAGCGCGGTGACCTTGAAGCCGTAGCGGCTGGCCGCCAGCACGATGCCCAGCTCGATCACGATCAGCGACAGGCCGGGATGCAGAAAAGGAATGGCCTCGAACAGCAGGCTGCAGAACGCGAGCACCAGGCCATACATCAACGGCCGCAGCTGGAACGGAAACGCGAAGAAGCTGTTGAGGCGGTGCCAGAAAGGCGGCGGAGGCGGCAGCGAGTCGTTGGCGAGCATGATGGCGGCGCCTGCGGCTACTTGAAGAAGTCGCTCTGGCTCATGGCGCCGCGCCCGCCCAGGCGCACCACCGTGACGTCGTCGGCGCGCACCAGCCGCATCTGGCCCAGCTCGCGCTCCAGCCGCTGCGAGAAGCTGCTCTTGAACTGCATGGCCGCCTCGCCCATCTTGAGCACGCTGGTGCCTTCGACGGTGGCGCTCTTGCGGTCGCTCGCCACGTCGATGCTGTCGATGTGGTACTCGTATTCGATGGTGAGGATGCCGCCCATGCGCTCGCCCACCGACTCGAACATCTTGAAAGACTTGCGGATGCCCTCGCAGGCCTGCTCGCGGTCGCTGGTGGTCTCCTGCGTCTGGCCCATCATGATCGTCTTGCTCTGGATCACGGCCTTCCTGCTGAGCTGCTTGCACAGCTTCTCCGCGTCACGCGAGTAGATGGCGTGCGCCTCTTTCTCGTAGTACTTGCGCACCATGGCCTCGTCGAGCTTGCGCCCGCCGATGAAAAAGTACCACGCGCCCACGCAGAGCGCGACAACGATCGCAATTTGCTTCATTCCCCGCCCGCACGCCTGTGCGCCCCGCTCCGATTTTGCGAGGCAGTATACGTTGCGGAATGTTTCTTGAGGGCGCCTCGGGCGGGTCCGGACGGCATGGCGCAGTCGCATCCGGGCTGCCGCTTCATGCCCCACAATCCGCGGATACGATCCGATCAGCGTTCCGCCTTTCCGATGCCTTCGATGAAAACCGCGCTGGCCGCCGCGCTGCTGCTGACAACCGCACTCGCCTCGCAGGCCCAGAACCACAACGCCGTGCTGCCCTACGAGTCGCTGGACAGCACGGCGGCCGATGCCGCCGCCGCCTCCTCCGAATACCTCGCGGCCAAGGCGCGCTGGCACAACGAGCTGGCCGCCTTCTTCCGGGCCGACCAGCAGCAGTTCCCGGCGCCCGGCGGCGTGGTGTTCGTGGGCAGTTCCACCGTGCGCATGTGGAAGAACCTGGGGCAGGATTTCCGCCAGGTGCCCGGCGCCATCGTCAACCGCGGCTTCGGCGGCTCGACGCTGGCCGACTGCAGCCTGTTCGCGCGCGACCTGGTGGTGCGCTACAGGCCGCGGCAGGTGCTGGTGTATGCCGGCGACAACGACCTGGCCGAAGGCCGCACGCCGCTGCAGGTGCTCGAGAGCTTTGCGCGCTTTGCCAACACGGTGCGTGCCGAACTGCCGGACACGCGCATCAGCTTCATCTCGATCAAGCCGAGCCCCTCGCGCGAGCACCTGATGCCGAAGATCCGCGAAACCAACAACGTGATCTCGGCCTACCTCAACCGGCTGCCCGACAGCGAATACATCGACATCTTCACGCCCATGCTCGGCGCCGATGGCCGGCCGCGGCCGGAATTGTTCAGGAGCGACCGGCTGCACATGACCGACGAGGGCTACCGGCTCTGGCAGTCGGTCATCGCGGGGTACTTGCCAGGGGCCGCGCCGGCCGCGGCCCCGGCGGCTGCCCTGCCCTGACCGGCTCGCTGGCCGGGCTCAGGCCCGTGCTGGCTCCGCCGGCACGTCTTCCGCCGGCGGCGGCAGGTCGGCCCCGCGCGTGAAGCGCGCCACCGCGTACATGCCCGCGAACACCGTGAGCAGCAGCAGGCCGTCGCCCCACCAGGGCCGCGCAGTCTGGCTGTCGCCGTAGAAGGCCAGCACCAGCAGCACCGCCACCAGGTGCGCGCAGAACACCGGCAGCGAGGCCGCGCCCATGGCCTCGAGCCAGTGCAGGCGCGGAATCCTGCGCATGAGCCCGGGCCCGAAGCGCACCGCCAGGATGCCCAGCGCCACCAGGTTCACGAGGCGCAGCGGCCCGAGCTGCCACTTGTCGAACAGCAGGTTCAGTTCCACGTCGCCGCCGAACGGTGCCTGGCCGTTGATGCCGTGGTGGCGCCACCAGAAGCCGTAGAGCGCGATGGCCAGCGCGGGCACCCACAGCCAGGCCGGAAAGCGCAGCGGCTGCGCACCGGGCAGGTTGCGGCCGGCACCGAGGCACAGGCCCGCAAACCACAGGAACTGCCAGGCGTAGCTGTTGAAGGCGCCCATCTCGTGGAATGGAACCGGCAGGCCGAGGTAGTGCACCGCCAGTCCGTAGATCCATTCGCTGAGGCCGAACTGCGCCAGTGCCCAGAGGGCAACGCTGGCTGCCATCACCAGCGTCCAGCCGTGGCGCATGGCAAAGGCCAGCACCCACGGGCTCATCAGCATGAAGAAGATGTACATCGGCAGGATGTCGAGCAGCGCGGGCTCGTAGATCAGCAGCAGCCCGAAGAGAAAGCCGTCGCGCGGCTCGGCCAGGTAGTAGGAGACCAGGTTCTTCACCGCGGGCTGGTCGATGTGCAGCCCGAGCGCGGCAATCACGGTGAACAGGAACAGCAGGATCGCCGCCTGGCACAGGTAGACCTTGAGCACGCGCCGCCAGAAAGCCTGGCGCATCGGGTCGACGCCGCGCACATAGCCGATGCGGCTGTAGACCAGCCCGGCCACGAAGGCCGACAGCAGCACGAAGCCTTCGGCAGCCGAGACGAAGCCGAAGGGCTGGCCCAGCGGGTCGGTCAGGCGGGTGGGCAGATGGGTGACGGTCATCAGCACGAGCATCAGCCCGCGCAAGGCGTCTATTTCCCAGTAGCGTTTCATCGGTCGGCGGCGAGGTCTTGGTGGCGGTCCGCGCGGCGCACGCACGACAGTGCCGATTGTATGAAGAGCGGCCGAGGCATATGACGTCCGGCACTGCCGAAGCGCCATTCAAATCGGCTACGCTGCGCGCTGCTTCCAGGTGGAGAAAAAATTGAAAAGAACCATTCCAGCGCTGCTTCTGGCCGGCAGCGCCTTGTTCGCCGGCCCGGCCCTCGCCCTCCAGATCACCAGCCTGACGCCGCAGGGCGAAGTGGCGCGCGTGCGCCAGGTGGTCGCCAAGTTCGACCAGCCCGCGGTCAACTTCGGCGATCCGAAGGCGCCCGCGCCGCTGGCCGTGAGCTGCACCGACGCGCAGGCCGGCAAGGGCGCCGGCCGCTGGACCGATGCGAAGGCCTGGGTCTGGGACTTCGAGAACGACCTGCCGCCCGGCGTGCGCTGCACCGTCACCCGGGTTCCCGGCTTCAAGCCCGCCTCGGGCGGCGAGCTGACCGGGCCGGAGCGCTACCAATTCAATAGCGGCGGGCCGTTCGTGCGCAACTTCATGCCCGGCAGCTATGGCCGGATCGACGAGCAGCAGATGTTCGTGCTCGAGCTCAACGGCGCGGCCACCGTGGAGAGCGTGCGCCAGAACGTCTGGTGCGCGGCCGACGGCATCGGCGAGCGCATTCCCGTGCGGCTGCTCGAAGGCGAGCAGCGCACCGGGCTGCTGAAGGCCTTCGGCCGCGAGAAGGAAGCCGCCAAGGACCCGCTGCGCTTCATTGCGCTGCAATGCAACCGCACGCTCACGCCGGGCAGCAAGGTGCAGATCGTCTACGGCAAGGGCGTGGCCACGCCGTCGGGGGTGGCCAACAACGTGGAGCGCCGCCTGAACTTCCAGGTGCGCGAACCCTTTGCCGTGTCTTTCAGCTGCGAGCGCGAGAACGCGCAGGCCGCCTGCCTGCCGCTGCGGCCGATGCAGCTGCAGTTCAATGCGCCGGTCACGCGCAAGATGGCCGCGCAGATCCAGCTCAAGGGCGGCGGCAAGTCGATCGCCGTGACGCTCCAGAACGACGGCGGCACGCCCAGCGAAGACGACGTCGTCAGCGCGGCGAGCTTCGGCCCGCCGTTCGCCGAAGACGCCCAGTACACCGTCGAACTGCCCGCCAAGTTCGAGGACGCCTCGGGCCGGCCGCTGGCCTCGCCCGGCAGCTTTCCGCTGAAGGTGGCGACCGGCGCGATGCCGCCGCTGGCCAAGTTCGCGGCCTCGCCTTTCGGCGTGGTCGAGCGGCTGGCCGAACCCGGCACGCCGGCCATGATGCCAGTGACCGTGCGCCGCGTGGAGCCCGCGCTGATGGTGCAGGCGCTCACGCCCGGCAAGGTCAGCGACATGAACCCAAAGACCGACGCCGAGATCATCGCGTGGTTCCGCAAGGTGCGCCGCTACGACGAATACACCGTGAGCCGCGAACAGGCGCGCAAGGACATCAAGGGCGCGCTGCCCGCCGTCATCGAAAACAGCGAGCGCAGCCGCGTGCAAAGCCGCATGCTGTCCCTGCTCGCGGGCCAGCCGGGCGTGAAGGCGCTCGACATGCCCAAGGCCGAGAGCGGCGATCCGCGCCCGTTCGAAGTCATCGGCATTCCGCTGACGCCGGGCTTCCACGTGCTCGAGATCGCTTCGCAAAAGCTCGGCGACGCGCTGCTCGACGAGCGCTATGGCGCCAGCCGCACGATGTACGTGCGCACCACTGCTTTGGCCACCAACCTTGCGGTGCACTTCAAGCTCGGCCGCGAGAACTCGATGGCCTGGGTCACCACGCTCGACAAGGGCAAGGTGGTGCCGAACGCGGAAGTGCGCGTGTCCGACTGCCGCGGCGTTGCCGTCGCAACGGGCAAGACCGACACCAACGGCATCGTCAACCTTACGGGCGTCGCGCCCGAGGCGCCCAACTGCAACGGGCCGGACGAATACAACGCGGGCGCATGGTTCGTCAGCGCGCGCGCCAAGGACGACAAGGGCATCGAGGACCTGGCCTTCACCTGGAGCGACTGGCAGCGCGGCATCGAGCCCTGGCGCTTCAACGTGCCCACCAGCCTGCAGCCCGAGCCCGACCGCGTGGCCCACACCATCTTCGACCGCACCTTGCTGCGCGCCGGCGAAACGGTGTCGATGAAGCACCTGCTCCGCACCCAGACCAGCAAGGGTTTCGGCCTGCCCGAGAACCGGCCCGACACGCTGGTCGTCACCCACACCGGCAGCGGCCAGCGCTTCACGCAGCCGCTGGCCTGGCGCAAGACGCCGACCGGCGGCCTGAGCGCGGAGAACACCTTCGCCATTCCGCCGGCCGCCAAGCTCGGCCTGTACGAAGTGATGCTGCGCACCGGCAAGGGCAAGGACGCGAACAGTGGCGACTCGGAAGAAGGTGAAGGCGGCGACAGCGACTACAACCGCAGCTTCTCCACCGGCCAGTTCCGCGTCGAGGAATTCCGCCTGCCCGTGCTCGAAGGCCGCATCGCGCCCACCGACAAGAAGCCGCTGGTGAGCGTGGCCTCGGTGCCCACCGACGTGCAGATCAACTACGTGGCCGGCGGTGGCGCCGCCAACCTGCCGGTGCGCGTGTCGGCCATGGTGCGCGGCAAGAGCCTGAGCTTTGCCGACCACGACGCCTTCAGCTTCAATCCGCCGCGCGTGCAGCCCGAGGGCTCGCAGGCGCCCGCCGCGCCCGCCGCCGACACTGCAGGCGGCGAGGAAGACATCAACAGCGCCAGCGACACCCGCGTGATCGCCGACAAGCTGCCGCTCACCCTCAACAAGGACGGCGCCGGCAAGGTCACGATCGACAAGGTGCCCAAGGTCAAGGCCGCGCGCGAGCTGCTGCTGGAAGCCACCTATGCCGACCCGAACGGCGAGGTGCAGACCATCCGCAACACGCAGACGCTGTGGCCCGCCTCGGTGATCGCCGGCATCAAGACCGAGGGCTGGGTTTCGACCAGCCAGAAGCTCAAGTACCAGGCGCTCGCACTCGACCTCTCGGGCAAGCCCCAGGCCGGCGTCACGCTCAACGTGCGCGCCGTGGCGCGCATCACCACCACCAGCCGCAAGCGCATGGTGGGCGGCTTCTACACCTACGACAACAAGACCGAGACGAAGGACATCGGCACCGTCTGCAGCGGCAAGAGCGATGCGCGCGGCCTCTTGCTGTGCGAATCCGAGCTCAAGGAAGCCGGAGAGGTCGAGCTGGTGGCCAGCGCCACCGACGGCGAAGGCCGCGACAGCCGCGCCGCCAGCTCGGTGTACGTGACCAAGCAGGGCGAACTCTGGTTCGGCGGCGAGGACAACGACCGCATCGACGTGCTGCCCGAGAAGAAGAGCTACCAGCCCGGCGAGGTTGCCAAGTTCCAGGTGAGGAGCCCCTTCCGCTTTGCCACCGCGCTGGTGTCGGTGGAACGCGAAGGCATCATCGAGACCCACGTGGTGAAGCTCGACGGCAAGGACCCGACCGTGAGCCTGCAGGTCAAGCCCGAATGGGGGCCGAACGCCTACGTGAGCGTGCTCGCGCTGCGCGGGCGGCTGCGCGAGGTGCCGTGGTACAGCTTCTTCACCTGGGGCTTCAAGGCGCCGCGCGAGTGGTGGACCGCGTTCTGGTACGAAGGCAAGGAATACGTCGCGCCCACCGCGATGGTCGACCTGAGCAAGCCCGCCTACCGCCTGGGCATGGCCGAGATCCGCGTCGGCACGCGCGCGCACCAGATCGACGTGACCGTCACCAGCGACAAGCCCAGCTACCCGGTGCGCAGCAAGGCGCAGATCACCATCTCCGCCAAGCTGCCCGACGGCAGGCCCGCGGCCGGCGCCGAAGTGGCCCTGGCGGCGGTCGACCAGGCGCTGCTGGAGCTGATGCCCAACGACAGCTGGAACCTGCTCAACGCGATGCTGCAGCGGCGCAGCTGGGGCGTTGCCACCTCCACCGCGCAGATGGAAATCGTCGGCCGGCGCCACTACGGGCGCAAGGCCGTGCCCGCGGGCGGCGGCGGCGGCAAGGGCCAGACGCGCGAGCTGCTCGACACCCTGCTGCTGTGGAACCCGAAGGTGGTGCTCGACGCCAACGGCCAGGCCGTGGTGACGGTGCCGCTCAACGATGCGTTGACCACTTTCAAGATCGTGGCCGTGGCCGATTCGGGCACCAGCCTGTTCGGCACCGGCCAGGCCAGCATCCAGGCCACGCAGGACCTGCAGATCATCAGCGGCCTGCCGCCGCTGGTGCGCGAGGACGACCAGTTCCGCGCCCAGATCACGCTGCGCAACACCACGCAGAAACCGATGAAGGTGGAGGCCGCGCCGCGCGCCACGCTGCTCGCGCTCGAGCCGCAGACGGTGGACATTCCGGCCGGCGAAGCGCGCGAAGTCGCGTGGACCGTGACCGCGCCTGCGCAGCTCGCGCAGACGCGCGCCGAAGCCATCCTGTGGGAGATCGAGGCGAAAGACACCATCGGCGGCGCGCGCGACGCGCTCAAGGTGCGCCAGCGCATCGTGCCGTCGGTGCCGCTCACGGTGCAGCAGGCCACGCTGGTGCAGCTCGAAGGTCCCTTCACCATCGACGTGGCACCGCCCGCAGACGCCCTGCCCGGCCGCGGCGGCCTGAAGCTTTCTCTGCAACCCAAGCTGGCCGAAGGCCTGCCGGGCGTGCGCGACTGGTTCGCCAACTACCCCTTCATCTGCCTCGAACAGAAGACCAGCAAGTCGGTCGGCCTGCGCGACGCGAAGATGTGGCAGGGCGTGCTGGCCCAGCTGCCGACCTACCTCGACAGCGACGGCCTCGCCAGCTACTTTCCGCCGCGCGATGGCGAATCGAACCGCGGCAGCGACATCCTCACCTCGTACCTGCTGGCGGCCACGCACGAGGCGGCGGCGCTGAACCCCGCCTTCGCGCTGCCCGACGCGGCGCGCGCGCCAATGGAGTCGGGCCTCATCGCCTTTGTCGAAGGCCGCATCCAGCGCGAGTTCTGGAGCCCGCGCAAGGACCTGGACGTGCGCAAGCTCGCCGCGCTCGAGGCCCTGTCGCGCTACGGCACGGCCAAGGGCAGCATGCTCGGCAGCATCACCATCGCGCCCAACCAGTGGCCCACCAGCGCCGTGATCGACTGGCTCAACATCCTGAAGCGCGTGCAGGACGTGCCGCAGCGCCAGCAGCGGCTCGATGAAGCCAACAACGTGCTCAAGGCACGCCTGTCCTATCAGGGCACCAAGCTGGTCTTCAGCACCGAGCAGGACGACTACTGGTGGTGGCTCATGACCAACGGCGACGTCAACACTGCGCGCCTCTTGCTCAGCGTGATGGACGATCCGGCCTGGAAGGACGACGTCGGCAAACTCGCCAACGGCTTCATCGGCCGCCAGCAGAACGGCGCCTGGCACACCACCACCGCCAACCTGTGGGGCGGGCTCGCGCTCGAGAAGTTCTCGAAGGTGTTCGAAAGCACGCCGGTGGCCGGCGTCACGGCCGCCACGCTCGGCGCCGTGAAGGCGCAGGTCGACTGGCGCAGCGTCGAGCGCGTGAAGACCACCGACGCGGCCGGCGCGCCCAACCAGAGCACCTTCTTCGGCGCACCCGCGTCGCCGGGCAACCTGAAGAACAACACCATGTTCCTGCCCTGGGCAGCCTCGCCTTCCGGCGCGCCGGTGCGCGACACGCTGCTGGTCACGCAGCAGGGCAGCGGCAAGCCCTGGCTCACGATGCAGTCGATTGCCGCGGTGCAATTGAAGGCGCCGTTCGCCGCCGGCTATGCCATCAAGAAGACCATCACGCCGGTCGAGCAGGCCACCGCGGGCAAGTACACGCGCGGCGACGTGCTGCGCGTGACCGTGGAGGTGAACGCCAGCACCGACATGACCTGGGTCGTGGTGAGCGACCCGATTCCGGGCGGCGCCACCATCCTGGGCACGGGCCTCGGCCGCGACTCGCAGATCGCCACGCAGGGCGAGCGCAAGTCGGGCGCGGGCTGGCTGGCTTTCGAGGAGCGCAGCTTCGAGGCCTTCCGCAGCTACTACGAGTACCTGCCCAAGGGCGTCGTGAAGATCGAATACACCGTGCGCCTCAACAACGTCGGCGACTTCGCGCTGCCGCCGAGCCGCGTCGAGGCGATGTACGCGCCCGAGATGTTCGGCGAGACGCCGAATGCGCGCGTGAAGGTGGAGGCGGCGAAGTAAGCCGCGCCGCAAACGACCAACCAGGCAAGGAGTGAAGGAACACCATGGGTTTGGCCATCAGCGTCGGCGCACTTGCCGACTTGCTAGAGAACGACACCGAAGGAGCCGAGTGGCTCCAGGAAGACCTGGTGGTAGTGAACAAGGTGCTGGCAGCGGCGGGACTTCCGCCGCATGCCGAGCCCCGTGAGCTGCCACCACTGGATTCCCGTGCGTCGCTCGACAGCTTTCCGTACTCGTTCATCCACCACCTGCGCCGGGCCTATGCGCACCGGCTGGTGTCGTCCCACTGGGTGGCGACGCCGGTGGAAGACGGTATCGATCCCGCGGACGATCCGGCGATCCAGGCCGCGCTCGACGAATTGGACAGCCACCTCATCTGCCACTCGGACGCGGAAGGGTTCTATGTGCCGGTCGAATTCGACGAGGTGCTGTTCTCCGATTCCGACGACGTAGAACTGAGCGGCGGCATGCTCGGCTCGTCCTACCGTCTGCGCGACGAGCTGGTGCTGGTGGCGCCCGCGCTCGGCATCGCCCTCACCGACGGCCAGCTGTCGGACGAGGAAGCCGAGCGCATCGAGGGCCTGATCGATGCCGACGAAGGCCTCTACCGCGAATATGCGTCGTGGCTGCTGCTCTACGAATCGGCACGGCTGAGCATCGCGCACAGGACGGCCATCGTTTTTAGCTGAGCGACTTTGCCGCCGGCATGGCTACATTTTTGATTCATGCAGCCCCCGCCGCGGCAAGCGCCGCCTGGTACACGGCAAGGTCCGCGTCCGAGAAGCAGCAGAACGTGACCTCCTCCACGCTGGAACCTGCAGCCAGCGCCGATTGAACCGTGGCCACCGCGATGGGCGCTGCGAGTTCGATCGGGTAGCCATAGATGCCCGTGCTGATCGACGGAAACGCGACGGTCCGTGCGCCGCACTGCGCTGCGATTTCCATCGACTTTCGATAGCACGACGCCAGCAGTTCCGGCTCACCGCTCGAGCCGCCGCGCCAGACCGGCCCGACGGTGTGGATGATGAACCGGGCCGGCAGTCGATAGCCCTTGGTCAGCTTGGCGTCGCCGGTCTTGCAGCCCGCCAGCAGGCGGCACTCATGCAGAAGCTCGGGCCCCGCGGCGCGGTGGATGGCGCCATCGACGCCGCCTCCGCCCTGCAACGACGAATTGGCCGCATTGACGATGGCATCGACCTGCAGCGTGGTGATGTTGCCGCGCGTGGCGCGAAGAGCTTTCTGCATGATGTGGGCCCCTTCAGGGCAAATTAGACGACAGGCGCGGTAAAGGCGATGAGCTTGCCCATGTTGCTGACGAAGCTGGCCACCGTGATCGCCTGCGGCTGCTCCTTCTTGACGTAGGGCTCGATCAGCGGCGGGTCCGCCGGATCGTAGGGCGAGGTGTCGAACACGTCGCCCACATGCTTGCTGCGGTAGGCATCGCCCAGGTAGGGCGTGGAGGGCCCATCGCCCTTGTAGGGGTTGGTCACGGCCGACAGCGGCGCCAGCCAGTAGCCCTTGGGGTCGAGCTTGTCCATCACGGCAGTGGCATCGGCGGCGCTCACCACGGGGCTGGTCATCACGCGGTCGGCGAACAGGTCGGCAAAGTCCACTTCGCGCAGCGAAAAGTACTTGGGCAGCGGCCGCTGCTCGCCGTGGCGCAGCGGAGAAGCCGCCACCATTTGCTGGATGGCGGTGTCGCTCATGCCATTGAGCTGGGCGTAGGTCTGGCGCATGCCCGCAATGTCGATGGCGCGGCCGGCCGAGTAGTGGCTGGGCGTGTTGCGATGGTCATGGTCGAAATAGTAGGCACCGTTGTGGATGTTCGAGCCGTAGCGGTGCACGAAGCGCGGCTGGTTGGTGCCGAGCTCCACGAAGGTGGGATGCGTGCGGCCCTTGAGCAGCGGGTTCTCCGCGATCATGGTGTCGGTGAGCTTGCAGCTGTCCAGCCAGTCGAGCGCCTCGGGCACGCGCGCGAGGTAGCCGCGGTCGCCCGTGAGGCGGAAATAGTTGAAGAGTTGCTGCACGTTGGTCTGCGTCGTGTGCGTGGCCAGCGATCGCGGCTCGTAGCTGCGCGCGCCGGCGGGCGCTCCGGCCGGGCGCCCGTTCTGGTCCGTGGCCAGGTGCTGCAGGCCCCAGCCGGCCTGCGGTCCGGGCTGCTGCATGCGGCGCAGGCATTCCATCGCGCGGGTGATGTACGGCACCAGGCTCTGGTCGCCCAGCGCCACCACGCACATCAGCATGAACTTGATGTTCTCGCCCGCCACGTCGTCGTTGAACGTGACGTGGCGCGTGTAGTCGCCGTCTTCCATGCCCGCGGTCGCGCCCAGAGGCAACTGCTCCGGGTTGGGCAGCGGCATCGACGAGATCGCATCGGGCGATGGCGGGTAGCGCTGCGGCCAGCCGCCGTCGGCCATGCCGGAGCTGAACTGCGCCTGCGTGACGAAGCCGATGGCCTTCTGCAGCGCCGCCAGGAAGCGCGGATCGCGCTTTTCCAGGTACATGCGCAGCATGAACTGCGACGACACCGCCGTGCCCGCGTCGTCGAAGGTCGCGTTGCCGTAGTAGTGCTGGAACTCTTCGAGCCGCCAGCCGTTGGCGCCCACGGTGGCGTACCACTCGCGCAGCGAGGCTTCGCCGGCAAAGTCGTGGATGTAGTTCCAGCCGCCCGCCGGATGCTGCGCCTCGACCAGCGCGAGCGCGGTGCGCTCGGCGGCGCTGTAGAAGAGTTCGTCGCCCGTGGCGTGGTAGGCGTCGAGCATGCAGTGCCCTGCCGTGGGCGTGCCGGGTGGCTGGATCCAGCACATGGTGCGACGCGCCTCCATTTCGCCCCAGAGGGTGGAAAAGTCGGGCAGGTAGGCCCAGACGTAGCCGCCGCGATAGGACACCGTCTCGTCCATGAAGCCCGCGGCGCGCCGCATCGCCTTGCGCGCCAGCACCTCGGTGCTCGGCGGGGGTTCCGGAGCCGGCGGCGGAACCGGGAACGGCGGAAAGCCGGGGCCGTCCCCTCCGCCGCCGCACGCGCTCAGCGCCAAGGGGGAAAGTGTCGAAATGACGAAGTTCCTGCGTTTCATCTTTGTCTCCAGTTAGGCAGCGGTTCGACCGCTTTGATACTTTTCAACTCATACGATGTCCGATGAGTCAAGGAAATTCTGCCATGTCCGGGGCCTTTTTGGGCTTAGTTGTACGACAACTAAAGATGCAAGAAGGCTAACTTTTTGTGTTCAATCGGTGGTTTTTGGCCGAGCGGAGCGCACTCGGCGGGCCCGGGGCACTGCGCATGTGCCCGGTGCCGCGGGCCTTAGCGGTAGAACGCCTCGACCCTGCCCTTCAGCTTGATCAGCAGCGGCTTGCCCTTGCGGTCCACCGTCTTGCCCGCGGGCACCTTGATCCAGCCTTCGCTGATGCAGTATTCCTCCACGTCGAGGCGTTCCTTGTCGTTGAAGCGGATGCCGATGTCGTGCTCGAAGACGGCCGCCACGTGGTGGGGGCTGCGCGGGTCGGTGGACAGGTGGTCGGGAAGAGGGGGAAGTGGATTGGCTTCGGTCATGACGCGGATGATATGGCCTCTGTCCCGCGCCCCTGGCCGCAGCTAGCGCCGCTTCTTCTTCGCCGTCCGGGCCGCCGGCTTGGGCCCAAAGCCCAGCGAGGCGCGCGCGAGCGCATCGGCCTCGTGGTTGCGGTGCCGCGGTACCCAATGCAGGCTCGCCTCCTCGAAAGAGCCGAGCAAAGCGCGAGCATCCTCGAACAACCCGGCCATGCGCGCGATCGGCCTGGCGCCGGGCGTGCCGAGCTGCTCGACGAGGATGCTGTTGTCGGTATAGGCCTGCACGGCGGTCGCACCCTTGGCCTTGAGGTCCTCGAGCGCGAGGGTCAGCGCCCTGAGTTCGGCTTCGTTGTTGCAGCCCGTCGCATGGCTGGCCAGCGACAGGGTGTGGCGGGTGCCGTCGGGCTCGGTGATGACCGCGCCGGCGCCCATGCGGCCGGGGTTCGGCATCGCGCTGCCATCGCAGTACACGGTCCAGTGGCGAAGTTGCATCGGCTCCGTCGATTCAGCAGTTGCTTCGCTTGATGCCCGCGAGGTTCTGGCAGGGCCGCTGGCCCGGAGGCGGTCCAGGATCCTGCGGGCGCGGAGGCCGTGGTGGGCGAACAATCGGGCGGCCGGGGTCGTAGTACGGGTCCGGCCCCCAGCTATAGACCGGTGGCGATTCGGGCGCGGGGCGCTGCGGCTCGTCGACGTTGCGCGGAATGATGGCCGGGCCCTGCGGCGCGTTGCTGATCGGGGGCGGGGGCGGCGGTGGTGTATACGCCGGCCGGCGCGCTTCTTCGGCAGAAGCGGGCGGAGTTACCGTCAGCGGCTCGGTGATGGGAACCTGGCGCGAGAGCCGGCTGCCGGCGGGGCAAGGGCCGTCGGTGTAGACGATGCCTCCGCTCGCATCGGTGCAGCGCACCACCTCGGCCGCCTGCGCGCCCATGGCGGCGGCCGCACCGAAGAAGAAAACCGGAATGAACAGAACCGATGTGCGCATCATGCGACCTCCGCCGTTGGCAGCCGAAGACGACAGTGTCTCCCCTGCCCTGCATTCTGGCCGGGTTTCTACAATCGAAGGTTGTCCGCTCCTTCCTCCAACCGCACCAGGCCATGACCGTATCGATTGCAATGTTCGCCCTGGCGGCCGGTGCCGGCCCGGCAAGCGGCCGGCCGCGGCGCCGCCAGGGGCAGGCCCATGCGTGAGCACGACAACCCGCGCCACCAGCCCACGCGCGTGGCCGACCTGCACCGCTTCGACACCCTCATCGACGCGCGCTCCCCCTCCGAGTTCGCACTCGACCACATTCCCGGCGCCATCAACTGCCCGGTGCTCGACGACGAGGAGCGCCGCATCGTCGGCACCATCTACAAGCAGACCGGCGCCTTCGAGGCGCGGCGCGTGGGCGGCGCCATGGTGGCGGCCAACCTCGCGCGGCACCTGCGCGAACGCTTCGCCGAGCAGCCCGCCAACTGGCGCCCGCTCGTGTATTGCTGGCGCGGGGGCTTGCGCAGCGGCTCGATGGTGACCTGGCTGCGGCTGGTCGGCTGGGACGCGCAGCAGCTCGCCGGCGGCTACAAGAGCTTTCGTCAGCACGTGCTGGCGCAGATCGAGGCCACGGTGCCCAAGCTCCGGCTCAAGGTGATCTGCGGCGCCACCGGCAGCGCCAAGACGCGCATCCTGCAGGCGCTGGCCGCGCGCGGCGAACAGGTGCTCGACCTGGAGCATTGCGCGAGCCACAAGGGTTCGCTGCTGGGCGCGCTGCCCGGCGTGCCGCAGCCCTCGCAAAAGCAGTTCGAGACGCGCATCGCCACCTGTTTCGATGCGCTCGACCTGTCGCGCACGCTCTACGTGGAAGGCGAAAGCGCGCGCATCGGCCGGCTCTCGGTGCCGATTCCACTGGTCGCGCACATGCGCGCCGCCGCCTGCATCGAAGTCCAGGCCGACGCGGCCGCGCGGCTCGACTATCTGCTGCGCGACTACGCCTACCTGGGCGACGACCGCGCCGCACTGGCGGGCCAGCTCGACAGGCTCAAGGAGATGCAGGGCAAGGCGGTGGTGCAGCGCTGGCAGGAATGGGCGCTCGCGGGCAACCTGCCGCAGCTCTTTGCCGAACTGATGGCGCTTCACTACGATCCGCACTATGAACGCTCGCAGGCGCGCCATTTCGAGAAGTGGCCGCTGCGCCAGCAGGTGGCGGCGCCCGACCTGGCGGACGCGGGCATCGACGCGGTGGCGGATGCCATCCTCCGGCTCAACGCCGCGGGGTAGCGGGCGCGCATCCACGGCAACAACCAAGGCAGGCTCCATGACACTCGAATGGCGCGATTCGCTCGAAGGCCTCGACTGGAACGAACTCTCGCGGCTCTACCAGGCCGCACCGCTGGGCAACAAGCAGCCTGACGGCCTGAAGCTCGTGTTCGGCAACAGCATGTTCAAGTGCCTGGTGTTCGACACGGGCCGCCTCGTCGGCGCGGGCCGCGCCATGGCCGACGGGCTCGACTGCTCCTACATCTGCGACGTGGCGGTGCACCCCAGCCACCAGGGCATCGGCCTGGGCAGGCAGATCGTCTCGCGGCTGCTGGAACTCTCGCGCGGGCACCGCAAGATCATTCTCTATGCGGTGGCCGGCAAGGAGCCTTTCTACGAAAAGCTCGGCTTCAGGCGCATGAAGACCGCGATGGCGATCTTCGAGAACCAGCCGCAGGCCTTCGAGCGCGGGCTGATCGAGTGAACCATCCCGTCGTTTCCACCGAAGAGCACCATTTCGAAAGCCTGCACAAGGCGCTCGGCGTGGTGGCACGCGAGCGGAAGTACCTCGCGCTGACGCAGGCGCCGCCCTGGGAGCAATCGCTGGCCTTCTACCGCAACGTGCTGGCGGTGGGCTTTCCTCATTTCGTGGCGGTGGATGGCAGCGGCAAGGTCTTGGGCTGGTGCGACGTATCGCCGGTCTTCGGCCACTCGAGGGCCCACATCGGCCTGCTCGGCATCGCGCTGCTGCCCGAGGCACGCGGCCGCGGACTCGGCGCGCAGCTGCTGCAGTCGGCCATCGACAAGTCATGGGCGCGCGGACTGACCCGCCTCGAGCTTTCCGTTCGCGCCGACAACCTGAATGCGAAGGCGCTGTACGAGCGCTTCGGCTTCGAGCACGAAGGCCTGCTGCGCCGCGCCAGCCTGATCGACGGCATCTACCACGACGCCCACGCGATGGCGCTGCTTCGCTAGACTGAAGCATCCACTGCATGCAACCGGAGAGCGCCCCATGTGCAGAAGCATCAAGACCCTCTACAACTTCGAGCCTCCCGCCACCGAGCAGGAGATCCGCGCCGCCTCGCTGCAGTTCGTGCGCAAGCTCAGCGGCTTCAGCGTGCCGTCCAAGGCCAACCAGGAAGCCTTTGAACGCGCGGTCGACGAGGTGGCCGCGAGCGCCGGACGGCTGATCGGCTCGCTGGTCACCACCGCCGAGCCGCGCGACCGCGCCATCGAGGCCGAACGCGCGAAGGCCAGGTCGGCCGCGCGCTTCGGCACCTGACAGCCAACCGTCATTTTCTGGAGAACCCATGCCGATCGAACTCTGGCTCGCCTTCGTCGCCGCATCGTCCGTGCTGCTGATCATTCCCGGCCCGACCATCCTCACGGTGATCAGCTATTCCATGTCGCACGGCCGGCGCGCGAACGTGCCGCTGGTGGCCGCGGTGGCGCTCGGCGATTCCACCGCGCTGGTGGTGTCGCTGCTCGGCCTTGGCGCGCTGCTGGCCGCGTCGGCGTTCTGGTTCACGGTGGTGAAGTGGGCGGGCGGTCTGTATCTGCTCTATCTCGGCATCAAGCTGCTGCGCGCGGGCATCGGCGGCGCCGAAATCGCGGCGCCCGCCGCGCCCGATTCGCGCTGGCGGCTGTTCGCCAACACCTACCTGGTGACGGCGCTGAACCCCAAGGGCATCGTGTTCTTCGTGGCGTTCCTGCCGCAGTTCCTGAGCCCCGCGGCCGACGTGACGCGCCAGCTCTGGGTGCTGGCGGTCACCTTCGTAGCCATGGCGGCGCTCAATGCCACGCTGTATGCCGTGTTCGCGGGATCGGCCCGCAAGCTGCTTTCCTCGCCGCGCGCGCAGCGGCGCTTCAATCTTGCGGGCGGCTCGCTGCTGAGCGCGGCGGGCGTGTGGGCGCTGCTCGCGCGCCGGCCCGCCTGAGGCGCGCCCCCGCCAAGGTCAGCGGTACGGGTTGCTCGGGTTGCGGTCGTAGCGGTTCGGCACGCCGTCGCCATCGCGGTCGCGGTCGTAGCGGTTGGGCACACCGTCGCGGTCGCGGTCTCCGTAGCCATAGTTCGGGCGCGGCGCCGGGCGGTCGTAGGGTGCAACGACGCAGCCGGCCAGGGCGGCCGATGCGGCAAGCAGAATGGCCAATGTCTTCATCATCATTTGATTTCTCCTTGGAGTTCTAGAAAGACGGCTTGCCTCCGCAAGCCGGCATCTGCATTGAAGGCCAGCTCCGTCTCCGCTGCGTATCCGCCATGAGGCCGAAGCGTGAAGTTCGTTACCGGATGTGGAACGTGCTGCAAACTTTGGCGCCAAGTTCCTGCTGCCGCAGGCGGCGGCGCACCCGTCCGCAAGTAGGTGCAGTTCCCGTGGCCGCTTCGCCGAGAATGGCGCCGCCACGCCGCCGATTTCCGCTTCCCACCGCCATGCCCCGCCTGCCCTTCTCCGCCAGCCGCAGCTGCCTTGCCGCAACGCTGGCGGCCATCGCCTGCGCGCTGCCGGCACTGGCGGGCGCCGTGAGCTTCGACGAGGTGAAGCGAGAGTTCCGCCCTTCCGACACCGCGGTGCTCGACCGCAACGGCGAGCTGCTGCAGCGCGTGCGCACCGATGCCAGCGTGCGGCGCGGCCAATGGGTGGCGCTGGCCGATGTTTCGCCCGCGCTGCGCATGGCCATGGTGCTGAGCGAAGACCGCCGCTTCTACGAGCACAGCGGCATCGACTGGCGCGCGGTGTCGTCCGCCGCCTGGGGCAACCTGTGGAATTCCCGCACCCGCGGCGCATCGACCATCACGATGCAGCTGTCGGGCCTGCTCGACGAAGACCTGCGCCGCGCCAACAGCGGGCGCAGCTTCACGCAGAAGATCGGCCAGAGCGTGGCGGCCACGCAGCTGGAGCGCAGCTGGCGCAAGGACCAGATCCTGGAGGCCTACCTCAACACCGTGCCCTTCCGCGGCGAGATCGTGGGCATCGACGCGCTCTCGCGCACGCTGTTCGGCAAGGCGCCCAGCGGCCTCGACGCGCGCGAGGCCAGCGTGGCCGCAGCGCTGGTGCGCGCGCCCAATGCCAAGCCCGCACTGGTGGCGCAGCGCGCCTGCGAGGTGATGCGTGCGATGGAGCCGGGGCAGAAGATCGATTGCGATGCGCTCGACATGTTCACGAGCGCGGCGGTACAGCGGCGGGCCTTCGATGCGACCGAAGGCATTGCGCCGCACGCGGCGCGGCGTGTGCTGAAGGAACTGCGCGAGGCCGGCGAAACGGCCGCGCAGCCCTCGCGCCAGGCAGCCGGCAAGGAAGCCGCCGTGCGGACCACGCTGCGCGCACCGCTGCAGCGCTTTGCGCTGGCCACGCTGCAGCGCCACCTGAAGGAACTGCGCGGCCGCCACGTAGAGGATGGCGCGCTCGTGGTGCTCGACAACGCGAGCGGCGAAGTGCTCGCCTGGGTCGGCTCGTCGGGCCCGCTGAGCCAGGCCGCCGAAGTCGATGCGGTCACCGCGCTGCGCCAGCCCGGCTCCACGCTCAAGCCGCTGCTCTATGCGCAGGCCATCGCCGAGCGGCGGCTCACCGCGGCCTCGCTGATCGACGATTCGTCGGCGCAGATCAGCACCGCGAGCGGGCTCTACATTCCGCAGAATTACGACCGCCAGTTCAAGGGACCGGTGTCGGCGCGCACCGCGCTGGCCGCCTCGCTCAACGTGCCGGCCGTGCGCACGCTAGTGATGGTGTCGCCCGAATCGTTCGCGCGCCAGCTGCGCGCGGCCGGCCTGCCGCTGCGCGAAAGCGGCGACTACTACGGCTACAGCCTTGCGCTCGGCAGTGCCGAGGTGTCGCTGCTGTCGCTCACCAACGCCTATCGCACGCTGGCCAATGGCGGGCGTTATGGGCAGCCCACGCTGGCTGCGCCGGCTCCGGCTGCAAAGGACAAGGCCGGCGACAAGGCCGCCGCGCCCGCCACGGTCATCGATCCGCGCGCGGCCTTCATCGTCGGCGACATCCTGTCCGACGCGAACGCACGCACGCGCACCTTCGGGCTCGACAGCATTCTTTCCACGCGCTTCTGGACCGCGGTGAAAACGGGCACCAGCAAGGACATGCGCGACAACTGGGCCGTGGGCTGGTCGCAGCGCTACACGGTCGGCGTGTGGATCGGCAACGCGAGCGGTGCATCGATGTGGGACGTGAGCGGCACCAGCGGCGCGGCCCCGGTGTGGGCCGAGGTGATGAGCTTCCTGCACGCGCGCGAGCCGAGCCGCGCGCCCCGGCCGCCGGCCGGCCTGGTCGAGGCGCAGGTGACGTTCGGTCCCGGCGCCGACGGCAACGCGCTCGAGGCGGCGCGCAGCGAATGGTTCCTGCAGGGCACGGAGCAGCCGCTCTTCGCGCTCGACAACGCCGGCGCCGGCACGCCGGCGGGCGCCGCGGCCGCGCCGCGCATCACCGCGCCGGCCGACGGCACCATCATCGCGCTGGACCCCGACATTCCGCCGCTGCACCAGCGCGTGCGCTTCGAGGCCGAAGGCCGCGGCGTGCAATGGCGCATCGACGGCAAGCACTTTGCGCGCGGCAACAGCGCGCAGTGGCTGCCGTGGCCCGGCCGCCATGTGATCGAACTCGTCGACGCCACCGGCAAGGTGGTCGACCAGCGCAAGCTCGAAGTGCGCGGCGCGGGCGTGGTCGCGAAGAGCGCGCGCCGGTAGACGCTGCGCCCGCCCGCTGCCAATCCCCCTGCTTTCGACTGCGGCATTGCAGTCGCGCGAGAATTCATCCAATGATTCAATGAATTAGGTCTTTCTTATTCATATGCTCCTCCAAGCCCCCCGAACCTCCCTGGCCGACAGCGCCGCCGACAGCATCCGCGCCGAGATCGCGGCCGGCCGCTGGACCGTCGGATCGCGCATTCCGATCGAGCCGCAGCTCGCGCAATTGCTCGGCGTGAGCCGCGGCACCGTGCGCGAAGCCGTGAAGACGCTGGTCTCGCGCGGCCTGCTCGAAGTGCGGCAAGGTTCGGGCACCTATGTGCGCTCCGGCTTCGATCCTTCGGTCAGCCTGCAGAAGATGCGGCGCGCGAGCCTGCGCGACCAGTTCGAGGTGCGTCGCGCGCTCGAGGTCGAGGCCGCGCGGCTGGCCGCCGTGCGCCACACCGCCAAGGACCTGCGCAACCTGAAGACCCTGCTCGAAAAACGCGGCGTGCCCGACCCGAGCGACGACGGCGCGGGCTTCATCGAGCGCGACCTGGCCTTTCACCTGGCCATCGTCGACATCTCGGGCAACCTGGCGCTGGCAGAAACCTGCCGTTTCATCGCGGGCTACATCAAGGAAACCATCGCGAGCACGATGGGCACCAGCCTGCCCGAACCCGACACGGCCGCGCACATCACCATCGTCGAGGCCATTGCAAGCCGCGACCCCGACCGCGCCGCCGAGGCGGTGCGCGCCTTCATGTCCCCCATGATCGACGCGCTGGCGCAAGAAGCCGCAGAGCCTGCCCGATGAGCCGCCGGGCCGCTCCCAAGGCGAATGCCGCAGTGCGTAGCACGGAGGTTGGCGTATGAGCGCGGCGGCATTCCGTGCGGCGCGCGCCGCCGACGACCTGCTGATCGACGCCGAGGCCGACAGCACGCCCGCGCCGCGCCCCACGCCCGCGGGCAGCCTGGGCCGCCGCATCCTGCTGGGCGCGAGCGTGGTGCTGATCGCCTTCAACCTGCGGCCGGTGTTTGCCAGCCTTTCGGTGGTGCTGCCGGAGATCATCGCGGCCACCGGGCTCTCGGCCACCGCTGCGAGCCTGCTGACCACGCTGCCCATCGTCTGCCTGGGCCTGTTCGCGCCGCTGGCACCGGGACTGGGCCGGCGCTTCGGCACCGAGCGCACGCTGCTCGGCTGCATGGTGCTCATCCTCGTGGGCACGCTGCTGCGGGGCACCGGCAGCATCCCGCTGCTGTTCGTGGCCTCGGCCATCGCGGGCAGCGGCATCGCGGTGTCGAACGTGCTGCTCTCGGGCCTCGTGAAGCGCGACTTCGCCAAGCAGGCGGCGCTGATGATGGGCCTCTACACCATGGCGGTGTGCGGCGGCGCGGCCAGCGCGGCGGGCCTCACGGTGCCACTCGAGCATGCGCTGGGCGGCGGCTGGACCTATGCGCTCGCGATGTGGGCGGTGCCTGCCCTGCTGGTCACGCTGATCTGGGCGCCGCAGGCCCTGCCGCTGAAGCCGGTGGCCAGCGAATCGGGCTTCACCGTGCGCGGGCTGTGGCGCGACCGGCTGGCCTGGCAGGTCACTTTCTTCATGGGCCTGCAATCGGCGCTGGCTTACACCGTGATGGGCTGGCTGGCGCCCATCCTGCGCGAACGCGGGCTCGGCGGCGAAACCGCCGGCTACGTGGTGTCGGTGGCGGTCATGACGCAGGTGGTGACCTGCCTCGTCGTTCCCGCGTTGGCCGTGAGGCTGCGCAACCAGCGCGGGCTGGCGGTGGCGCTGGCCGTCGTCACCGTGGCCGCCATGCTGGCGATGCTGTTCGCACCGCTCGGCGGCGTGTGGCTGTGGGCTGTGCTGCTGGGCATTGCGCAGGGCGGCACCTTTGCCCTGGCGCTCACGTTCATGGTTCTGCGCTCGCCCGATTCGCACGTGGCGGCGCACCTCTCCGGCATGGCGCAGGGCGTGGGCTACGTCGTGGCCGCCTGCGGGCCGCTGATCGCCGGCCTGCTGCACGGCTGGACCGGCAGCTTCCGCGCGTCGTCATGGCTCTTCATCGGGCTGGGCATTGCGCTGGTGATGGCGGGCCTCGGCGCGGGGCGCTCGATGCACGTGGGTGCAGTGACGGTTCCGCGGCGCTGAGGAGCAGAGTGCGCGGCGCGCCGTCTACTGCGGCCCGCCGCAGAAGCTCGCCCTCTCGGTGGTCCTGGCGGTGAAGTGAAGGCGCGTGGTGGTGACGTCGCTGGCGGGCGTGTTCTGCGGCCATTCGCTCTGCAGCCAGGTGTACTGCCAGCTGTAGGCCTCGCCGGGTTTCGCGGGCTCGCCGTAGCTGATGCGAAGGCTGCCGCTGCTCTCGTCGTGGCAGTGCTTCGACTGCTTGTATTCCCTTTCGCTGAAGCAGGCGCGGACCATCTTCGAGCACGAAAAAGGAATGCCTTCGTACACGGCCCGGCTCGTGTCCTCGAGCGGCACGAAGTCGGCCTTGCTGAACGAAGCGCCGCCGCCCGAGTACATCTCCGACACCGTCTGGAGCACGGCCGCGGCCCACCGCCCTTCGGCCAGCGGATAGAGCGCCGGCGCAAGGGAAATGCGCGAGTCCGCCATGCCGGGGGCCGCCGCCTTCTTCATCAATGCGGCCGCATAGCCGCTGAGGTCATGCAGGCGGCTCAGCTGCCACGTGCCGGCGGCGGCGACGCGCCTGATGCGCGCCATGGCCAGCGGCTCGCTCGAGAACACCGCATAGTCGCCCGACGCGGCGCCGCGCGGCCGGTACAGGCCCAGCGCCTGCGGATCGCAGGGCTGCGGCAACAGCGCACAGAGGCGCGCGCGCCAGTCCGCATCCAGCGATTCCGGCTTCTTCACCGCATCGAAAAGCTGCGCCGACGGCGCGGCGCCCGCATGCCCCGCGAACAGCAGGACGAACATCGGCAAGGCGGCAGTGCGAAGAATGGGCAGCGGGTTCATGGACCGGCATGGTAGCCAGCCCGCCCGCAGGATGCTGCAACCAATTGCGGCGCGGGAGAGTCGATGTTGTAGCCTTCGCCGCACGGCCGTCCCGGCCTCGAACGGAGCAAAGGTGGCTGACATGCGGCGTACGAACCCATCGCTGGAAAAGCGGCTTCAAGGCCTGTTGGCCGATCGTTCTGTCACCGGTGCCTCGATGGCGCAGGTGCGGAAGAACTCGATAGAGCTGGCAGTGGCCGGCATGCGCGACAAGGAAGCCGCCGAGCCGATCGATGCCGAGACCGTGTTCGGCGTGGCGTCCCTCACCAAACCGATCGTTTCGTACGCCGTGCTGCAGCTGGCCGACGCCGGCGTGCTCGATCTTGATGAACCTCTTTTTGCCCCGGAACGATCGATCGTGCCGGAAGACGCGACCTCGGCTCTCATCACCTTTCGCCATGTGCTCACGCACACCTGCGGCCTGCAGAACCTGCGCGACAAGAATCCGCTGCGGATGCATTTTCATCCGGGTTCGCGGTTCAGCTACTCGAGCGTGGGATTCACTTTTCTCCAGTCTGCCGTCGAAGCAAGAACTGGCGAAACGCTGGAGACGACGATGCGGCGCCTGGTGTTCGAGCCGCTCGGGATGCGTTCATCGAGCCTCGAGTGGCAGGATCGGTTCCTCGACAACATGGCCTTCCCGCATGAAGCGCAGGAGCGGCTCGAGACGCATCGGCCACCGACCGCGAACGCCTCCTACTCGCTCCAGACCACGGCTGGCGACTACGGTGCCTTTGTCGCAGCCGTGTTCAGGGGCGAGGGGTTGAGGCCATCGACCTGGAAGCAATGGCTCACCGCGAGCATCATGGTGCCGGACGGCGCCATCGTTCACCTGGACGGCGAACCCGCGGCCACCGAGCCGGACGTAGGCTGGGGCCTGGGTTGGGGCGTCGAGCCCAGCCGCGGCACCTTCTTCCAGTGGGGAAAGATGACCGGCATCCGGGCATTCGTGATGGGCAGCCCCGAGCAGGAGTCCGGCGTCGTGCTTCTCACAACAGCAACACCGGGCTGCGCTTGATGGAGGATCTCGCGCGCGAAGCCTTGCCTGCCCCACATGCAGCGATTCGCTGGCTGGCGGACGGCGTCAGCGAATGAGCAAAGCGTTGGTGGCCTTCGCAGCCTCCGTCAGCGCTACCGACACGCACTCCAGCGCAATCGCCAGCTGCGTGAGCGTCGGCAAGCCGAATCCCAGCCGGAACACCAGCGGGTCGTCGCCGAACCACGGGCCGGGCGCGACGCGGGTGCTGTACCTGGCCAGCGCGGCATAGAAGCGCTCGACCGCCGCGGCATCGAACAGCTCGCGCCTGAGCCGCATGCAGCACAGCGCCCCGGCATCCGGGCGCACCCACTCGATGTGGCTGGCGTGACGCGACACCCAGCTTTCGGTGAGCTGCAGGTTTTGCGCGAGGAGCTTTCGCCGCTCGCCGATGATCCGGTCGCGCTGCCTGAACACGGCCAGCGCAAGCGCCTCGTCGACCGGCGAGCAGGAGATCACCGTGCTGAACTTCGCCGTGACCAGCGCCTGGCGCAGCGCCGCGTCGCGCGTGATGGCCCAGCCGATGCGCAGGCCCGCCGAACCGTGGCACTTGGACAGCGAGGACACCGAGATCACCCTGTCGCCCAGCCTGGCGGCTCCCGGCGCCGCGGCGTCGTCGCCGTAGGCCGCCTCGCGGTAGGTCTCGTCGATCACGAGCCAGGCCATTGGCGCATGTTCGGCCAGCATCGCGACGATCTCGTGCAAGGTCTGCGCCGGAATCGCGACGCCCGACGGATTCTGCGGCGAGGCCAGGCTCAGCACCTTGGTCTTCGGGGAGAGCAGCTTGCGCAGCGCATCCAGGTCGATGCGGTAGCCGGTGTCGAAATTCAGCGGCAGCGCGCGCGTGGTGGCGCCGACTGCGGCCAGCGCGTTGCGCGCCAGCGGAAACACCGGCTCGGCCACGACGGCCTCATCGCCCGCCTGGCACAGCGTGAAGGCGATGAGGAACAGCGCGTGGGCACCGCCGACCGTGACCACCACGTCGTCGGCATCGACGCCATGTTCGTTCGCGATTTCCTGGCGCAGGGCGGGGCTGCCCGCCGCCGTGCCGTAGTCCAGCGAAAAGTCGGCATCGTCGCCGAAGGCCATGTCGACCAGCTCCGACAGCCGCACGCTCGGCCCCACGCTTTCGGCAAGGTCGAAGCGCGGCGCCTTGCTGACGAGGGAAATGATTTCGTTGTCGGGAAACCGTGCCATGAACTGCTGCTTGATCCGTTGCTGTCGATGGCACCGATGTTGCAGTTTCATGACCGACGATAACAGCCACACTTTCCTGAAATTAAGTGCAGTACAGTTGCATGCAGTGCCATCCACGCAAGCAGGAGTGATCCGTGTCGCAATCTCCCCGGTTCCGCTATGAAGAAGTCGCCGATTTCGTTGCCGGCCTGGCCGGCCGCGGCACGCTGAAGCCGGGCGCGCGGGCGCCGTCGCTGCGCGAGATCAGCACGCTGCAGCGCACCAGCCTGAGCACCGCGGTGCAGGCCTACCGCCTGCTCGAAGACCGCGGCATTCTCGAAGTGCGGCCGCAGTCGGGCTACTACGTTGCCAAGGCCCCGCCCGCCCTGCCCGTGCCCACCACCGCGCGCCATTCGATCCGCCCCGCCAAGGTGGAGCTGTCGGGCCTCATGCTCGACCTGCTGAAGCACGCGTCGGACGAAGCCTTCGTGCCGCTCGGCTGCGCCATTCCCAACCAGCGCCTGCTGTCTTCCTCCAGGCTCGACCTCGTGCTGGCCCGCACGGCCCGCGTGAAGGGCAGCCGGTGCAACACCTACTCGCCGCCGCACGGCGAGATGTCGCTGCGGCTGGAGATCGCGCGCCGCGCACTGCGCTTCGGGCAGGTGCTGGCGCCGGACGACATCGCCATCACCTGCGGCTGCACCGAGGCGCTGGCGCTGGCGCTCGATGCGGTCACGGAGCCCGGCGACACGGTCGCCATCGAATCGCCGACCTACTTCGGGCTGCTGCAGGTGCTGCGCGCAAAGCGGCTGAAGGTGGTCGAGCTGCCGACCGATGCCGACACCGGCGTCGCGGTCGATGCGCTGCGCGAAGTCGTGGCCTCAGGCAAGGTGCGCGCCTGCGTGCTGGCGTCGAGCTTCAGCAATCCGCTCGGCTGCACCATGCCCGAAGAAAACAAGCGCGCTGTGCTGCACATCCTGGCCGAACACGGCGTGCCGCTGATCGAGGACGACGTGTACGGCGACGTCCATTTCGGCGAGGAGCGGCCCCCGCCCTTCAGCGCGCTCGACACGCACGACAACGTCATCTATTGCGGCTCGTTCTCCAAGACGCTCGCGCCCGGCTACCGCATCGGCTGGATCGCGACGCGCCGCCACATGGCCCGGGTGCTCGAAACCAAGTTCGCCACCAGCCTCGCGACGCCGGTGCTGACGCAGGTGGCACTCGCCACCTTCCTGTCGAACGGCGACTACGACCGCCACCTGCGCCGCGTCCGGCGCGAGTTCGCCGACACGCTGGAGCGCATGACGCGGGTGATCGAGCAGGCGTTCCCGCCGGGCACCAAGGTGTCGAGGCCGGCCGGCAACTTCGTGCTGTGGGTCGAGCTGCCCGAGCCCGCGGACACGCGGCTCCTGTTTGCGCAGGCACTCGAAAAAGGCATCTGCTTTGCGCCAGGCGTGGTGTTCTCGGCGAGCGGCAAGTACGCCCACTGCCTGCGCCTGAGCGGCGGCCATGGCTGGGACGCGCGCATCGAGAAAGGCCTGCGCACGCTCGGCGCCATGGCGGGCCGGGCCGCAGGTCTTGCAGGATCAGGCAAGAAGCTTGTTCGATCCGGATAACGCCCGCAGCCCCATCCGCGAGAGACTTGCCTCCATGCCCGGCGCAGCGTTGCGCCATGGTCCACATCCATCGCACGAGGAGAGTCTCATGAGCGCAATCCAGGAAAAAGTCGTCCTCATCACGGGCGCAAGTGGTGGCATCGGCGCGGCGGCCGCGCGGCTCCTGGCGCGGCGCGGCGCCAAGGTGGTGCTCGGCGCGCGCCGCACCGACCGGCTCGAAGCGCTGGCCGAAGAAATCACCGCCGCCGGCGGCACCGCGAGCTTCCAGCGGCTCGACGTCACCTACCGGCCCGACGTGGAAGCGTTTGCCGAATTCGCACTCGAAACCCACGACCGCATCGACGTGCTGGTGAACGCCGCGGGCGTGATGCCGCTGTCGCCGCTGTGGTCACGCAAGGTCGACGAATGGGAGCTGATGCTCGACGTCAACCTGCGCGGCGTGCTGCTGGGCATTGCGGCAGTGCTGCCGACCATGCAGGAACAGGGCTGGGGCCACATCGTCAACGTGGCGCCGGTGCCCGCGCAGGGCGTGTCGCCGAACTCGGCCGTGTATTGCGGCACGCAGTACGCGGTGGACGCCATCTCCGAAGGCCTGCGGCAGGAACACGCAGGCAAGCTGCGCGTGACGGTGGTGCGCCCCGACGTGAGCGAGGCCGACCGCACGCTGGCCGACCGCATCGCGGCCTGCAGCAGCTTCGAGCGCATGGTCACGCGGCGGCGCATCGCGGTGCCCGCGGAGGCCGTGGCGCGCTCGATTGCGGGCGCCATCGAGGGCGGCAGCATCTCGGCCCCGCGCCGCCCCGCATGGCGGCCGAGGCCGGCCGAGCACGCGGCGTTCTGACGTTCTGAGGAACCGCGTCAATAGGTCTTGTAGGGCAGGAACTTGCCCGAGAGCACCACGTTGACGCGGTCGCCCTTGGGATCGGCCTGGCGCTGGATGTCCATGCTGAAGTCGATGGCGCTCATGATGCCGTCGCCGAACTCTTCGTGGATCAGCTCCTTGATGGTGGTGCCGTACACGCTCACCACCTCATACCAGCGGTAGATGAGTGGATCGGTCGGCACGGGCGTGGGCAGCGAGCCCTTGTAGGGCACCACCTGGAGCCACTTCTGCTCTTCCACGGTCAGGCCGAAGATCTTGCCGATGATCTTGGCCTGCTTGTCGTCGAGCGTCATCTGGCCGAGGCAGGCGGCGGTGGTCCACTCTTTGGAGAGGCCGACCTTCTTCGCCACGTCGGCCCACTGGATGCCCTTGGACACCTTCACGGTGATGATCTTCTCGGTGACGTCGTTGCGGTTCATGCGGGTTTGCTCCTGATTGAAATGAAGAAGAGGAAGAAGAAAGAGTCACGACGCCTTGGCGCGCGTGACGAGGAAATCGACGATGTGGTTGCGCAGCGCGTAGTAGCCTTCGAGGTGGTGCAGCGAGGCGCGCGTGCGTTCGCGCGGCAGCGGGTTGACCACGGTCTCCGCGATGTTGCCGGCGCGCCAGCCGCCGCCCGGCTGGTCGGCGCCGTTGGTCATCAGCAGGATGCGGTCGGCCAGCAGAATCGCTTCGTCCACGTCGTGCGTGATCATGAAGACGGTCTGCTGCGTCTGGCGCACGATGGCCATGAGCTCGTCCTGGATGGTGCCGCGCGTGAGCGCATCCAGCGCGCCGAAGGGCTCGTCGAGCAGCAGCATCTTGGGCTGGATGGCAAAGGCGCGCGCAATGCCCACGCGCTGCTTCATGCCGCCCGAAAGCTGCGCGGGCTTCTTGTCGATGGCGGCCTGCAGGCCCACCATGGCCACGAAGCGCTCCACCTGCGTGTTGACCTGCGCGGCCGGCCAGCCGGGCCAGCGCGAAGCCACCGCGAAGGCGATGTTCCTGCGCACCGTGAGCCACGGCATCAGCGCATGGCTCTGGAACACCACGCCGCGCTCCAGGCTCGGTCCGGCCACTTCGCGGCCGTCCATGAACACATGGCCGGCGCTCGCCTGGTCCAGGCCCGCCAGCACGTTGAGGATGGTGGTCTTGCCGCAGCCCGAGTGGCCGATGATGCAGACGAACTCGCCGCGGTCGAGCGTGAACGACACGTCCGCGAATACCGGCCGCGCCGGCACGAAGGCCTTGGCCAGGCCCTCGATGCGCAGGAAGCCGCTGGTGGCGGGCCGCAGGGCGGGAGCAGTTGTCATGGGGGCGCCTCGTGCCGATCGATCACTCCACATAGGTCACCTTTCGCTGCAGGCCCGCGAAGGCCTGGTCGAGCAGCATGCCGACGATGCCGATCACCAGGATCGCGAAAATCACGTTGGTGAGCGAGAGGTTGTTCCACTCGTTCCAGACGAAGTAGCCGATGCCGGTGCCGCCCACCAGCATCTCGGCCGCCACGATGACGAGCCACGCGATGCTCATGCTGATGCGCATGCCCGTGAGGATGGTGGGCGCGGCCGCCGGCAGGATCACGCGGAACGCGCGGCGCAGCGGCTTCACTTCGAGCGTGCTGGCCACGTTGAGCCATTCGCGCTTGACCGAGGCCACGCCAAAGGCGGTGTTGAGCAGCATCGGCCACACCGAGCAGATGAAGATCACGAAGATGCCGCTGACCGACGAATCCTTGATGGTGTAGAGCGCAAGCGGCATCCACGCCAGCGGAGAAATGGGCTTGAGCACCTGGATGAACGGATCGAAGGCCTTGTGCAGCAGCGGCGACATGCCGATCACGAAGCCGAGCGGCACCGCCACCACGCAGGCCAGCAGAAAACCCAGCCCCACGCGGGCCAGCGAGTACGCCAGCTGGATGGCAATGCCCTTGTCGTTGGGCCCGTTGTCGTAGAAGGGGTTCGAGAGATGCTTCCAGGCGGTCACGGCCATTTCTGCCGGCGTGGGAAAGCCCGAGCTCTTGACCTGCCCGCCCGGATCCTTGCCGAGCATCTTCTGGTATTCGATCTGCTCGGCGGTCATGCCCGCTGCGGCACCGGTGCCGGCCGTGGGCAGGGTGGCCAGCTGCCACGCGCCGATCAGCAGCAGGAACATCAGGAGCGACACCAGCGCCGCCTTCAACGAAAGGGTTTTCTTGCCGCGCATGGTTCAGGCCATCTTGCCGATGGCAAAGCTCTTGACGTAGTCGTCGGGCTTCGCGGGGTCGAACACCTTGCCCATGATGGTGAACTTGGGGTATGCACCTTCGGGCGCGGCCTGGCCGAGCTCCTTCATGCGCTTCTTCGCGTCGGTCAGCAGGAACACCTTCTCGGCAATCTGCCTGTAGTTGACGTCGCCCTTCACGTAGCCCCAGCGCTTCATCTGCGTGAGCATCCACACGGCCATCGACTGCCAAGGAATCGGATCGAAGTCGGCGCGGTCGGGCACGGTGCGGATGTTGCCCAGCCCGTCGGCGAACTTGCCTGTGAGCACCTGCGTCAGCACGGTCTCGGGCTGGTTCAGGTACTGCGCGGGCGCAATCACCTTGGCGATGAGCTCGCGGTTCTTCGGGTCGCGCGCCATGGCCGATGCGGTGAGCACCGAGCGCACCAGCGCGGCAAAGGTGTTGGGATTCTTCTCGATGAATTCGGCCGAGGTGCCGAACGCGCAGCAGGGATGGCCGTTCCACAGATCGCGCGTCAGCAGGTGCAGGAAGCCGATTTCCTCGAACACGGCGCGCTGGTTGAAGGGGTCGGGCCCCAGGTAGCCGTCGATGTTGCCTGCGCGCAGGTTGGCCACCATCTCGGGCGGCGGCACCACGCGGATCTGGATGTCGGTGTCGGGGTTCAGTCCCGCCTCGGCCACGTAGTAGCGCAGCAGGAAGTTGTGCATGCTGTACTCGAAGGGAACGGCAAACTTCATGCCCTTCCACATCTTCGGGTCGCGCTTGTCCTTGTGCTTGTTGGCCAGCGTGATGGCTTGGCCGTTGGTGTTCTGGATGGTGGCGACGTTCATCGCCACCTGGTTGGAGCCCGCGCCCATCGAGATGGCGAGCGGCATGGGCGACAGGAAATGCGTGGCGTCGTATTCCTTGTTGAGCATCTTGTCGCGGATCAGCGCCCATCCTGCGGTCTTGACCACCTCGACGTTGAGCCCCTGCTTCTGATAGAAGCCCAGCGGGTGCGCCATGATGAGCGGCGTGGCGCAGGTGATGGGAATGAAGCCGATCTTGAGATTGGTCTTTTCGAGCGGGGCCTTGTCCTGCGCCATGGCCTGCAGTGCGCCCAGCGGCAATACCGAGGCAATGGCCGCGCGCGCGGTGTTGGCGCCCACGGCGCGCAGGAAGCCGCGGCGCACGCTGTCGACCGGGAACAGCGCCTTCATGAGGCTGGCTTCGAGCTTGTCATCGGGGCTGACGTCGATCTCTGAACCACGGCCATGGTTGCGGCCGCAGGCGCAGCGCATGTTCAGTGGCCGGTCGGCGTCGTAGAGATCGCAGGCGGTCGAATCGGATGGACTGGACATGGTGGATGCACCTCGGTGAAAAGATGCCTGCCACGATGCAAGCCCCGGGCCGGAAGCGAGGCCCAAAGGCCCAGGGGCCGCAGATCGTGCCGCGCTTGTCGAGGCCTTGTAGGGCTGGCACTACAAGGCGGTGCCCGCCGGCTGCGTTTTCAGGCCGCGGGGGCGGCCTTGCCGTGGCGCTCGGCATACAGCGCGAGCTCGACGTCGTTCCTGGTGCCGGTCTTTTCGAGGATGCGCGCGCGATAGGTACTCACGGTATTGGGCGCCAGGCCGAGCTGCGCACCAATTTCGCTCACGCTGTGCCCGGTACTGAGCAGGCGGTACACCTGGTGCTCGCGGTGCGAGAGCTGCTCGGGGCCCTGTCCCACGTTGCGCCCCACGGCAGCGGCCAGCGCTTCTGCCGTGGCCGCGGAGACATAGAGGCCGCCGGCGGCCACCTTGCGCACGGCGCCCACCATGTCGTCGGCATCGGCACTCTTGTTGAGATAGCCCGAGGCGCCGAGCTTGATGCAGCGCACGGCGTACTGCTTCTCCGGGTAGGTGCTGAGCATCAGCACCGGGAGGGTGGGCCAGTCTTTCCGCAATGCCTGCAAGACATCGAGGCCGTCGCGTCCCGGCAGCGCGATGTCGAGCAGCACCACGTCGAGGCCGTCGGGGCCGCCGAGTTCCTGTACAGCGGCGAGCACCTCGGGGCCGGTCTGGGCTTCAGCGCGCACGGTCATCGAGGGCAGGCCGTTGGAGAGGTCGCCGAGCATCTGCTTCAGGCCTTCCCGCACGATGCGGTGGTCGTCGCCGATGAGTACGCGGATGTCGTTCATTTCAAATGACGCGATGAGGGGTGGGTGGGGGATTGTCTGTGTTCTTGGTGCTCTTGTTCTTGGTGCTTTTGTTCAGGGCGCGTGCACAGGCCACCGGGTACTCCCCTCCGCGAATGTCCCCCGGCTTCGCCTCCTCCTTGATTTCGCTGCGGGGAGCACCCGATGCCCTGTGCACCTGGGCACGCTCTGAGTGCACAGCTGATTAACGACCGCTCTGTCCAACGCTTCCGTCGATGGGGTGCCTTGCGCAGCGAAATCAAGGGGGAGGCCGAAGGCCGGAGGACATTCGCGGAGCAAGGTACCCCGTCGGCGGGAGCGCGCCCTGAACAGCAGCGCACGTCAACCCCGACATGACGCAAAGAAAAACTAGCCTTCACCTCAAGCATTCCCCAACAGCGGCAGATGCAGGCAGAAAGTGCTGCCCTCGCCCACACGGCTGTCGATATCGATGCGCCCGCCGAAGTGGCGCGCACGCTCCCGCATGCCGAGCACTCCATAGGAGGTGGTGGCCTCGAAGGCCTGCATCGGCGCGCCCACGCCGTCGTCGCGCACGCTGATGCTCAGTTGCATGTCTTCGACGCCGATGCGGATGTCGAGGCTATGCGCCTTCGCATGGCGCCCGACGTTGCTGAGCATCTCCTGGAAGATCCGGAACACCGCAATGGCCGCAGGCTCGGGCAGCTCCACGCCCGCGGGCACGTCGAAGTGCCATTGCAGCGACAGCTCGGCCGACTGCACGAACTCGTGCGCCTGCCATTCGAGCGCCGCCCACAGGCCCTGGTGGTCGAGGATGCTGGGGCGCAGGTCGGTGATGATGCGGCCCACGTTGTCGACCGCGCGCTCGATCAGCTGGCTCATGTTGCCGCACTTGCCGCGCATCTGGTCGCGCATGGCCTGCGCGGCATCGGGCGTGCGCTCCTGCTGCTCGCCCAGGCGCTTGCCGATCCAGTTGACATCCATCTTGAGCGCCACCAGCAGGCTGCCGAGCTCGTCGTGCACCTCGCGCGCGATGCGCGTGCGCTCGTCTTCCCGCACCTTGTCGAGCCAGGCCGAGAGCTCGCGCAGTTGCACCAGCGCGTCGCTCAGTTCGCGCGTGCGCTCCTGCACACGCAGGCCCAGCTCATCCTTGGCCTGCTGCAGCGCCTCGGCCTGGCGGCGGCGCTCGGTGATGTCGACAAAGGTGATGACGGCGCCGCGCACCTGCGTGCCATCCATGATGGGATGGCTCGAATACTCCACCGCGAAGGCGCTGCCGTCGCGGCGCCAGAACACCTCGGTGTCGATGCGGCACGGCAGGCCGCGGCGAAAGGCGTTGAAGATGGGACAGTCCGTGTCGGCGTAATGCGAGCCGTCGGGGTGCGAATGGTGCGTGAGCTCGTGCATGTTGCTGCCGATCACGTCGCGCGCCTCGTGGCCCAGCATCTGCGCGCCGGCCCGGTTGATGAACATGCAATGGCCGTCGAGGTCGATGCCGAAGATGCCTTCGCCGGTCGATTCCAGCAGCAACCCTAATTGGTGCTGCCAGAGCGGGTGGCTGGCGGTGGGGTTCAGTACGGGCGTTTCCATGCACCAAAAGCAAGCAACAAACGTTCCTGGTTCCTTGCTCCCTCTCCCCTCGGGGAGAGGGTTGGGGTGAGGGTGCTCAGCGCTCCCAACGGAACTTGCGCTCCGATTCGGCAATGGTCTGGTCGTTGATGCTCGCGTAGCGCCGCTGCATCAGGCCGTTCTCGGCGAATTCCCAGTTCTCGTTGCCGTGGCTGCGGAACCACTGCCCCGCCGCGTCGTGCCATTCGTATTCGAAGCGCACCGCGATGCGGTTGTCCATGAAGGCCCAGAGCGACTTCTTCAGGCGGTAGTCGTGCTCGCGCTCCCACTTGCGGGTGAGGAATTCCACCACCTGCTCGCGGCCGTTGACGAAGTCGGCGCGGTTGCGCCATTCGGTGTCGGGCGTGTAGGCCAGGCTCACGCGCACCGGGTCGCGCGTGTTCCAGGCGTCTTCGGCGGCCTGGACCTTCTTCAGGGCGGTCTCGAGGGTGAAGGGCGGCAGCGGGGGACGTGATTCCATGGTGGTCTTTCGTTGAAGGTGACGTGAGGAAATGGCGAAGGCCCGCAATGTGCCACATGTAGACAGACCTGTCTACATGCCTACAATGGCGCCATGGACATCTCCGCACTCCCCGCGCGCGAACGCATCCTGCTCACGGCGCACGACCTCTTCTATGCCGATGGCATCCGCGCCACCGGCATCGACCGCGTCATTGCCGCCTCGGGCGTCACCAAGGTCACCTTCTACCGGCACTTCCCGTCGAAGGACGACCTGGTGCGCGCCTTTCTCGATCACCGGCATGCGCGATGGATGGCATGGTTCGTCGACGCACTCGGACGCCGCGGCGCGCACGAACGCGCCGGCAATGCCGGGGCCCTGCTGCTGCTCGCCGACGTGATGGCCGAATGGTTCGCCGACCCCGCGTTTCGCGGGTGCGCCTTCATCAACGCGGTGGCCGAGGTGGGCGGCAGCGTGGAGGGCGCCGCCGAGCGCGCGCGCGAACACAAGCGCGAGATGGTGGAGGTCATTGCCGGCCTGCTGCCCGCGGCCTTGCCCGCACGCATGGCGCTCGCCCAGGCCGCGGCGCTGGGCGTGGACGGCGCCATCGTCAAGGCGCAGATGGGCGGCGCGGCCCCGGCGCGCGAAGCGGTCGACGATCTGCGGCGCCTGCTCGAGGCACTGGCCGCCACGCTGCATCGATAAGATCGCTGCCGGAAAACACCCCATGGCATCGATGCGACTTCCCTCCATGCAGGGCCTGCAGGCCTTCGAGGCCGTGGCGCGCCTGCGCAGCGTGAACCTCGCGGCGGAAGAGCTCAGCGTCACGCCCAGCGCGGTGAGCCACCGCATCCGCCAGCTCGAGACGCTGCTCGAACTCAAGCTTTTCACAGGCAGCGACTTCGGCCTGAGCGCCGACGGCGTGGCCTACCTGGCCCGCGTGCGCGAGGCCATTGCGGCGCTGCAGCAGGTGCCCGGCCGCGAGCCCGCATCGCAGGTGCGGCGGCTGCGGGTGGCCGTCACGCCCACGTTCTCCCGCCAGATGCTGCTGCCCCGGCTCGCGCGGTTTCGCGATGCCTATCCGAACATCGAGCTGATGCTGCAGGTGACCATGCCGGTGCGCAACATGACGGCCGAAGAGGCCGACCTGGAACTGCGCTTCGGCACCGGGCCTTTTCACGACCGCGAGTTCTGCCAATTGCTGGCCGACGACGTCGCGCCCGCCTGCAGCCCGGCGTACCTGCAGCGCCACGGGCCGTTCGACGGCTTTGCGACCGATGCCGAGGTCTCGCGCGTGCAGCTGCTGCGCACGCCGCTCGAGTCGTGGCGCACCTGGTTCAAGGCCCGCGGCATCGGCTTGCCGGAGCCGGCCACAGGCCACCAGTTCAACGACCTGGGGCTCGCGCTCGATGCGGCGGCCGAAGACTTCGGCGTGGTGCTGATGCACCTGAAGCTCGGCAGCGCCTGGCTGGAGAACGGCCGCCTCGTGCGGCTTTCGGCAGAGAGCGTGCCCTCGCCCAACGCCTACTTCCTGTGCTGGCGGCCGGGGGCGATGGAGCGCTGGGAGTGCGCGACCTTCGTCGAGTGGTTGCGGCAGGCACTGCGGGACTGACTGAATTCTTTTCAGGTCCGGTCCGGGTATTTTTCAGATCGGGGTCCGTTTCGGACGCCACACTCGGCCCGCGGCGGAGCTTGCCCATAATCCCTGCTCGCGCGATCGAACAACAGAGACTATCCAGGAGACTCCCCGTGCCCGACCTTTCCAAGATCACCTGCATCGAAGACCTGCGGGTGGTCGCCAAGCGGCGTGTGCCGAAGATGTTCTACGACTACGCCGATTCCGGCGCGTGGACCGAAAGCACCTACCGCGCCAACGAGAGCGACTTCCAGAAAATCAAGCTGCGCCAGCGCGTGGCCGTGAACATGGAGGGCCGCTCCACGCGCACCACCATGATCGGCCAGGACGTTGCCATGCCGGTGGCCATTGCGCCCACCGGCCTCACGGGCATGCAGCATGCCGATGGCGAAATTCTTGGCGCGCGCGCGGCCAAGGCCTTCGGCATTCCATTCACGCTGTCGACCATGAGCATCTGCTCGCTCGAGGACATTGCCGAGCACACCGGGCGGCATCCGTTCTGGTTCCAGCTCTACGTGATGAGGGACCGCGACTTCATCGAGCGCCTGATCGAGCGTGCCCGCGCCGCGAACGTGTCGGCGCTGCAGCTCACGCTCGACCTGCAGATCCTCGGCCAGCGCCACAAGGACATCAAGAACGGCCTGTCGACGCCGCCCAAGCCGACCATCGCCAACATGATCAACCTGGCGACCAAGCCGCACTGGTGCCTGGGCATGCTCGGCACCAAGCGCCGCACCTTCGGCAACATCGCGGGCCATGCCAAGGGCGTGAAGGACCTGTCGTCGCTGTCGTCCTGGACGGCCGAGCAGTTCGACCCGGCCCTCAGCTGGGCCGACGTGGAGTGGATCAAGAAGCGCTGGGGCGGCAAGCTGATCCTCAAGGGCATCATGGACGCCGAAGACGCGCGCCTGGCCGTCGCGAGCGGCGCCGACGCGCTCATCGTCTCCAACCATGGCGGCCGCCAGCTCGACGGCGCGCCCTCTTCCATCGCGGCGCTGCCCGCCATCGTCGATGCCGTGGGCCGCGAGATCGAGGTGTGGATGGACGGCGGCATCCGCAGCGGGCAGGACGTGCTCAAGGCCCGCGCGCTCGGCGCCCGCGGCACGCTGATCGGCCGCAGCTTTCTCTACGGCCTGGGCGCCTACGGAGAGGCCGGCGTGACGCGCGCGCTGCAGATCATCCACAAGGAACTCGACATCACCATGGCCTTTTGCGGGCACACGAATATCGAGAACGTGGATTCGGGCATCCTGCTGCCGGGGACCTTCTAGGGCATCGGGCCCGCCGCACGCACCTCGTCAGTCCGCGTAGACGCCCGCGGCCTTGATGATGGGGCTCCACTTGGCGATCTCGGCCGCCACGACCTTCCTGTGGCCGTCGGGCTCGATCCGGCCATCGGCGGCCACCACGGCACCCAGCGCTTCTTCGCGCTTGATGAAGTCGGGGTCCTTCAACGCCACCTTCAATGCATCGTTGAGCTTCTTCAGCACCGGCGCCGGCGTTCCCTTGGGCGCGTACAGGCCATGCCAGATGGTGACCTGGAAGTTCTTCAGCCCGGCCTCGTCGAGCGTGGGCAGATCCTTCAGCAGCGGCATCGCGAGGCGCCGGGGCGTGGTGACCGCATAAGCCTTGACCTTCTTCGCCTCGATCTGCGGCGAGGTGTTGGTGGTCTGGTCGCACAGCAGGTCGATCTGCCCGCCGATCAGGTCGGTGATGGCCGGTGCGGTGCCCTTGTAGGGCACGGGCGTCATCTCGGTCTTGGTCGCGCTCTGGAAGAGCAGCCCGCACAGGTGCGAGGCCGAGCCGATGCCCGCGTTGCCGATATTGATCCTGCCCTTGTTGGCGGCAATCCAGCCGGAAAGCTCTGCGTAGTTGCCGGCCGGAAGGCTCGGCCTGGCGATCAGCGTCATGGGCACGTCGTTGACGATGCCGAGGTGTTCGAAGTCGCTCTCCACCTTGAACGGCAGGTTGCGCACCAGCGTGGGCACGGTGGCCATCGCGATATGGTTCAGCAGCAGCGTGTAGCCGTCGGGCGCGGCGCGCGCCACCTTGGCCGCGCCGATCGAACTGCCCGCGCCGGGCACGTTGTCGATGATCACGCTGGCGCCGCCCAGGGGCTTGCGCAATGCCTCGGCCAGGTCGCGCGCCACGCGGTCGGTCGGGCCGCCCGCGGCAAAGGGCACGACGATGGTCACGGGCTTGCCCGCGGGAAAGTCCTGCGCATGCGCGCCGGCGGCCAGGACGATTGCCGCAAGGGCGAACAGTTTCTTCATGGGGGTCTCCATCGAGTCGATAAAAAAATCAGGGTGCCCGCGCAGGCACGCGGGTTTCGAGCGCCGGCGCCTGCCACTCGGGCTTGATGTGGCAGCCGTTCTTGCCGTCGGTGTCGTAGCTCGGCATCAGCGCCGCGCAGCGCTGCGCCAGGCTCGCGGGCGTGGGCTTCTCGCCCTTGTCGATCCAGTCGAGCAGCGCGCCGAAGAGAGCGGGGTATTCCGAATCGCTCAGGTAGCTGTGCTCGCGCTCAGCGCTGAAGCTCTGCACCAGTTTGTCGCCCGTGCCGGCGGCATCGCGGATGCGCCTGTAGGCATCTTCGAGCTCGACGAAAGCGGTGGGATCGTCGATGGCATGCAGGGCCACGGTGTGCAGCGCGGTGCGGCCTGAAGGCTGGCTGTCGGCGGCGAGCGCGCCCTTGGCCTGCGGGTCGGCCGCATAGCGCGCCACGCCGGCATTCAGCGCCGCATCGTCGGCCGAGCCCTGGTAGGCCACGCCGATGTTGCCGAACGGGTTGCGTCCGCCCAGGCGCTGCTGCACCAGGTCCTGGAACAGCCAGGTGGCCCAGTTCAGGTGGCCCACCAGCGAGCGCTCCTGGATCTTCACGACCGACAGGATGGTCTTGAGCCGCGCGGCCTGCTCGGGCGTGCGCTGCGCCGCGGGCATGCCGACGCCGGTGCACTCCTTGACGCGCGCGGCCAGCTCGGCGCGCGTGAGCTTCGATTCCATCGGCAGGCCCTGCCACAACGGGTATTGCGGCTCGTCGGGCTTCGGATGGTTGCGGCACACGTACTGGTAGACCACGCGCAGGTCGAGCCGGAAATCGTAGGCGCTGTTGCCGCCGCCGAGCACGCCGCTGGTGAGCAGCAGGCCGTCGTACGGGCTCCTGGCATCGCCCGCCGGCGCATAGAGTTCGGCGGCCTTCGCGGCCACGCCCGCGCCGTAGCTCTGGCCATGCAGCAGCGTGCGGCGCGGCGGGCCGAAGCGCTGCACGAAGAGGCGGCGCAGGCGCTCGGTGTCTTCGGCGGCCATGGTCACGCCGTAGCCGCCGCGGCGGTAGGTGGAGCCCGCCCATGCGTAGCCGGCCTTCACGGTGACGGCCCAGCGCTTCAGGTCTTCCTCGCTGCGCTCGAGCCTGGGCGGGCCGGTCTCGGGGCCGCCATGGGCGTGCATCACGAGCACGCGGTTCCATGCCTGCGGTATGGCGATCCAGTAAAGCGCGCCGGCGCCATCGGCGCCGGTGTAGCAGCGCGTTTGCGCGGGCACCGGCGCCGGGCAGGCCGTGGGCTTGGGCCCCCAGGCAGCGGCCTCGGCCGACAGTGCGGCCAGGGTGCCGAGCAGCGCGAAAGCGAAGGTGCGAAGAAGTGGTTTGCCGTTGTTGTTCATCAATGCCGTGCTCCGAGTTCCAGCGCCGCGGCCGTCCCCGATGCGGAGACGAAGCCGAGAACGCCGTGGGTGAAGATGAGATTGCCGGGGCGGCCTGCGTCGGCCTGCACCACGCCGGGCACTGGCGTGTCGTAGCTCAGCGCCGCGGCGGCGCCGCCCAGGTTGAAGGCGCCGCCCGCCACCGTGGCCTCGCGGCTTTCGCCTTGCACGCTGGCCATGGCGTAGCTGCCGTCGGCCGCGCCTGCCAGCAGGCTCTGCTGCGGCGCCAGCAGCCGCAGCCCGGTGTTGGCGGCCGATTCGCGCACCAGGTGCAGGGGCACCGCGCTGCCGTTGACCAGGCCGATCACCATCGAGCCGGTGAGCGTGCCGCCCGTGGTGGTGGCGCCACCCGTCGGCGAGGTGGTGCGCAGGTCGAAGGCATTGCGCGCGGCGTTGTAGCTGATGTAGCCCTTCTCGGTCTGCGTGCAGCTGGGGTCGTAGGCCATGAAGCTGCCGGTGGCCGCGTCGCGGCAGTACTGGAAGGTGCCCGCATTGCGCAGCCGCACCGACGACGCATGCGCCGCCGCCGTGCCGGTTCCCTGCTGCACGCCCACCGCATTGAAGATGTTCGCCACCGGGTTGAACACAGTAGGCGTGGCCGCATTCTCGAAGGTGGCCTGGAAAGCCAGCAGCGGCGTGAAGCCGCCGCCGGCCGGCGCGTTCACGCCGCCGAGCAGCACGCCGCCCGGCGCGAAGCTGAAGACCGCGCCGCTCTCCCCGCTGGCGTAGCTGCACTGGCCCTGCGCCACCAGCGTGCCGCTGCGCTGCGTGCCGGCGGCGCGCTGCAGGCTGGCGTCGATGGTCACGGTGTAGGCCATGGTGGCGGGGTCGACCTGCACGCTGAGCTCTTCGCCGAAGCCGTTGCCGCCCTTGTAGGCCGTGGCGGCCGCGGGCAGGTGCGGGCAGGCGAGCGGATCGCCGATCTCGGTCACGCAGCTGTAGTTGACCGCCGCGTCGAGGCTGCCGCTGCCGCGGTACTTGGGCCATGACGGAAAGCGGCACAGCGGACGCGTGCGGCCGTAAGTGCCGGCCACGGCATCCACCGCCACGCCGGTGGCCGGCGCGAGGCCCTCCTCCACCCAGCCTTCGAGCGCTGCGAGCGAATCCCAGTTGGGAATGAACACCCCCGTGCCATGGCCCATGCCGGGCACGGTGTAGAAGCGCACGCTCTCGTCCACCGCGGCCTGGCCCAGCGTGGCGACGAGCTGCCGGTAGTAGTCGATGGTGGAGTTGGGGCTGATCACTTCGTCGGCCAGGCCGTGCAGCATGATGATGCGCCCGCCGTGTGCGAAGAAGGGCGCGAGGTCCGGGTTGGTGGCATCGGTGAGTCTCGACACCTCCGCAACGCGCGCCGTGTAGCCGGCCGGGTCCAGTGGATCGAAGCCGAGCGTGTCGAAGCTGTCGATGCGCGTGACGAAGTACTTCACCCACTGGTCGCCCGTCACGTACATGTTGGCATCGGCCGAGGTGGCCGGATTGGCCGGCACCTTGCGCGTGCCGAGGTCGCGCGTGGTGTACGGCCCGGCCACCAATGCGCCCTCGAGCAGGTTGTAGCCGCCCGCGCGGCGCACGCCGTTGGCGAGCGCGTAGCCGGTGAATACCAGCGGCGACTCGATGGTGCGCACGGTGGCGATCTGCGCGTCCGACAGGCAGGTGTCGCCGGCATCGAGCCCGCCGCTGCAGCGCAGCGATGCGAGGATGGGCGCATTGAGCTGGCGGCAGCTTTCCACGTTGCTCACGATGTTGTCGGCCGCGCCGTCGAGCTTGTCGCAGGCCTGCATCGCGGCCTTCTGCACCAGCAGCGTCTTGGCCACGTTCATCCAGCCGGCACCGCCGTTGCCATAGAGCGCGCGCCCCACCGCCACGTTCGACAGCCGCGTGCCCGTGTAGTTGAGCGCGGGCTCGTTGGCGATGATGCCGTCGTAGTCGAGCGGCCAGCGCTGCACGTACCCGAGCGCATCGCGCCCCCCGGTGGAGGTGCCGAGGAAGTAGGCCTTCTTCGGCTTGACGCCGTAGCGCGCGAACACCAGCGCCTGCGCCACGTCCCGGGTCTTCTTGAGCGACAGGCCGCCATAGTTGGCCAGCTGCTCGTCGTTGGCCGCGAACCGGCCGTCGGTGATGCTGCTCGCCTGGTGGCCCGAATCGTCGCCGTAGGTGGCATAGCCGAGCGCGAGCGGCGCGGGCTTGCCGGCCGGGCCGAAGCGGATGGTCTCGGTGCCGTCGATGAGCACGCCGTCGAAACCGCCGCCGCCGAAGTGGATGGTCTTCCGGTTCCACTTCTCGGGCAGGTTGAGCGCGAAGTTGATCGCCTGGGAGGCAGGGTCGACGGGCTGGATGGTGCCGCGCACGCGGCAGTAGTCGCCCATCAGGTTGCCGGCGTCGCCCGCGGCCACCGGTGTGGCGCTGGTGACGGTGGCGCCCTGCGTGGGCAAGCCGATCGCCGAGGCGGGAAGGCTCTTGCCGGCAAGCTCCGCGCACGAGAGCACCGGCACCACGGGGGGCGGCGGCACGTTGTCCGGCGGGCCGGCGTCGGGCGGGCTGTTGCCTGCAGGCGGCGCCGGGAAGAAGAAGCCGCCGCCTCCACCACCACCACCACCACCACCACCACCGCCACCGCCACCGCCGCACGCGGCCAGGACCAGGGAAAGGCCGATCGCGGTGCCGAGCGGGCGGCCGGCGCGGAAAGCGGCGCGAATCATCGATGAGGGGCGCGGTGTGCGCATGGATTTGTCTCCGGCATGCGGCCTCGAAGGACCGCTTTTTTGAACAGGCGGCCGGACGATAGGTGCACGGGTGACCTGGGGTCAAATAAAATAACAAGGCACTTTCAATACAAAAAACATATGGATATCCGAGCGCTGCGCTACTTCACGGCCGTGGCCGGCACCGGCCACATGACGCGCGCCGCGGAGCAGCTGGGCATCCAGCAGCCGCCGCTGAGCCTGCAGATCAAGGCGCTGGAGCGCGAGCTCGGCGTGCTGCTGTTCAGGCGCCATCCGCGCGGCGTGGCGCTCACCGATGCGGGCCGGCTGTTCCAGGCCGAGGCGCTGCGCATGCTGCAGGACATGGAAGCCATGAAGCAGCGCATGGCGCGCGTGGCCAAGGGGCAGGCCGGCACGCTGGCGGTGGGCTTCACGAGCTCGGCCGCGGCGCACCGCTTCATGCCCGAGGCCCTGCGCGCCTTTCGCCGCGCGCATCCGGACGTGGAGCTGCAGCTGCGCGAGGACAACGCCGCCGAGCTCACCGAGGCGCTGGCCGCCGGCCGCCTGCACTGCGGCCTGCTGCGCGTCCCGGTGGCGCGGCCCGAAGGCCTGGTGTTCGAAACGCTGCTGCGCGAGCCGGTGCTGGTGGCCATGCCGATCGACCATCGGCTTGCCCTCGCGCGCAGCAAGGCCTCGCGTGCGCTGCCGCTCGCGAAGCTGTGCGAGGAGGGCATCATCCTGGTGCGGCGCCCCGGCGCGCCCGGCCTCTATGCCGAGCTGCTCGCGCTGTGCCACGCCAAGGGCCTGCGCCCGCGCGTGGTGGCCGAAGTCGATCGCATGATGACCAACCTGAACCTCGTGGCGGCGGGGGTCGGCCTCTCGGTGGTGCCGGCCTCGATGAGCGGCGTGCATGCGCATGCCATCGCCTATGCGCGGCTGGCCGATGGCGGCCAGCTCGACGCGCCGCTCACGCTGGTGCTGCGCGCCGAAGAAGACAACCTGCCTGCGCAGCACTTTGCCGCGCTGCTGCGCCGGCTCGCGAGCGAGCACTCCGAATCATGAGCCCCGAGTTGCTGCAGCGCCGCCGCTTCGTTCGCCACATGGGCGCGCTGCTCGCGGCCTCGTGCGCGCTGTCGCGCCTGCTGCATGCCGCCGCGCCGCCCTGGCCGCAGCGGCCGGTGCGGCTGATCGTGGTGTATCCGCCCGGCGGCGTGAGCGACGGCATGGCGCGCGCGCTGGCCGAGCCGCTCGCGCAGGCGCTGGGCGTGCCGGTGCTGGTCGAGAACCGCGCGGGCGCCGGCGGCAGCGTGGGCATGGACGTGCTCGCGCGCGCCGCGCCCGACGGCTGCACGCTCGCCTTCTCGGCCATCAGCCCGCTCACGCTGCAGCCGCTGCTCGCGCGCGTGGCCTACGACCCGCTGCGCGGCTTCGCGCCCGTGGCCAGCGTCATGCGAACGCCGGTGCTGGTGGTCGGCACGCCGGCCTTCGCGGGCCGCAGCTTCGGCGACCTGGTCGCCATGGCGCGCAGCCGGCCGGGCGCGCTGCGCTGGGCCAGCTCGGGCGTGGCCACCATCGGACACATGGTGCTGGCGCAGGTGCGCATGCAAAGCCGCACCGACATCACGCACATCCCGTATCAGGGCGGCGGTCCGCAGCTCAACGATGCGCTCAGCGGGCAGTTCGAGGTGCTCTCGACCAACGTCGCGGCGCAGCAGTTGCAATACATCGAAAGCGGCCGCCTGCGCGCGCTGGCCGTGGGTGCGCCGGCGCGCATCGAGGCGCTGCCTTCGGTGCCCACGCTCGCGGAACTGGGCTTCGAGAAGGCCAACCGCGATTCGCTGTTCGGCATCTTCGCGCCGGCACGTACGCCAACGGCCGTGGTGCAGCGCCTCAACGCGGAGATCAACCGCCTGCTGCGCAGCGAACCGCTGCACACCCGGCTGCGCGACGCGCACAACATTCCGGCCGGCGGCCCCAGCGAAGATTTCGCGCGCGAGATTGCCATCGACCGGCGGCGCAACCGCGAACTGGTGGCGGGGGACCGGTCGCAGTTCGACTAGGCTTCGGCGCTCCAGAGGCCGGGATAGTCGCGCACGAAGCCATCCGGCGTGACGCGCAGGGTTGCCGCATAGTCGAAGCGCTTGGCCTCGTAGGCATAGGCGTCGTCCGCGGTTCGCTCGTAGCGCTGCATCAGTTCGCTGAGCACGCCGCCGCCGTCCAGGTCGACCCAGGCGGCCGGCGCGTCGGCGCCCTCGCCCTTCGCCAGGTTGAGCCGGCGCAGCTGCAGCAGATTGGTGGCGGGCGTGAAGCCCAGGTCGAGGTCGGTGCAGTGCGACAGGTCGGGCACGGCCTCGTCGTTGAGCTTCCAGTGGCCGCGCGCATCGCGGGCAATGGCCAGGTCGATGGCGCTGCCGCCGAGCCAGCCGCGCACCGTGCCCCACTGCGTGTGCCAGTGCAGGTCGCAGCGCACGCGGTAGTGCAGCTGGCCGATGCGGCCGTCCTCGAGGCGGAACACGGCGGCGCCGTCGAGCTGCCACGCGGTCGCGTTGCGCTCGAGACGGCAGGCGTCATGGCCCGGTGCATCGAGCCTGCGCCACAGGATGGAAGCGACGGTTTGCATGGCGCGGATGATGGCCCCAGCGGGCGCAACAGGCAAGCCTTGTCACCGCGGGCGAGTCGGTTCAGCCATGCCGCGCCTCGACCCGGGCTAATATCGATCGCTCGACCATTCAGAGGAGCGCGCAAGTGGAACCCTGGTTCGCAGACGCCAAGCCGATCAACTCGCTGGAGCCCGAGATCGCGTTTCACTTGTGGGACGAGTTCCAGCCTGTGCGGGACCGGCCGGCCGAACCGCTCGCGCTGCCGGAATTCCCGCGTGCCGAGCGCTTGCGGGTGTGCACCCTGGAGGCCATCGGGCACGAGCCGGAGCTTGCGGCGTACTACGGCCGCGTGGCCGCACTGGCCCTGCAGCAGGGGCTGAAACTCCACCAGGTGCGCCAGTACTTCTGGCTGGACCTGCGGCTCGACAACGAGGACGCGGACGTGCACCTGTCCTTCCCCTGGTACGACACCTTCGCCACCATGGACCACTTCCTCGCCGCCGTGGCCGGAGACGACGAGGGCATGGTCTACGACGATCAGGACCAGGGTTGGGCGGTGGAAGCCTGGGCCCGCAACGGCACGCTCTACATCCGCGAGAGCGACCCCGATTCCGATGAACCCGGCCTGGCCGTTGCGCTGCCCCGGGCCGGCCTGCAGGCCCGCATTGCCCCGCTGCGCGAGCGCACCTCGAAACTCCTGGCCCGCCTTGCCGAGGAGTTCGGTGCCGACGTGTGGACCACGGGCGAGGCCCCTTCCTTCCTGTAGGTGCAGGCGCCCGAGGCGCCGCACGGCTCAGATCGGATAGGCCGTGAGGATGTAGAACGGCTTGCCGTTGTAGCTTTCCATCTTGAGGATGATCCGCACGCCGGAGAGGTCATTGACGGCCGTGCTGCCGAACTGCACGCCCCGCCCCACCACGTAGCCCAGCACGTGCTCCAGCTCCGGCGACTTGCTGCCCGCGGCCGCCCCGCGCGACCACGCGCGCACCGCGGCGGCGTTGGCACGCAGCGTCTCGGTGATCGCGCGTTCCGCGGTGGCCAGGTCGGCAAAGGTGGACACCGCCCGGGGGCCTGGCCGGGTGGCGGTCCGCACCCTGGCCAGCAGCTGGGCATCGGTCTGCCCGACGTGGCGCGCCATGGTGTGGCCGCCCAGCCTCGATCCCGCTGCAGCCTCGTGCTCCACCAGCCGGATACGGCCGCCGCGCATCACGGCGACGATGCGTGCGGCTCCCAGCCCCGAAGCCACGACCAGCGGCACTGCCACGTCCACCGCAAGCCCGATGCCATCGGCCGTTTCACGCGAAGCGCCCAGCGCCTCGGCCGCCGAGCTGGCAGTGACGGAGGTCGCCGTGCGCTGCGGGGTCCCGGTCCAGACCTGGCGGCCCGAGGTCGCCAGGGTGTCGAAGCCGTGCACGCCCAGCACCACGCAGCCGGCCTTGGTCACCATCGTCGGCTCGGGCGCGATGCAAAGCACGCCGGCGCCGACCAGTTCGACGACGCCGCCCACCAGCCCCACCGTGCCCCAGAGCCGGTTGCTCAGGCTCGCGGATTCGGGCACGTCCTGCCCGCCCAGCACCGCCGCCATCTGGACCGGCGTCAGCGCAACGGTCATGCCTTCGACTTCGTCATCCATGCCAGATCCCCTTCCTTCCCATGCCTTGTGTCATCGGACGGTCAAAAACCGCAGTCGGCGCATTCTGGCATGCGTGCGCCGCGCGGCAGGCTCGGGCCGGCCGCGAGACAATCCGTGCCGTGAGCTCCCCGACCGTTCCAGCACCCCCGATCCGCCGTATCGCCCACCTCGACATGGACGCCTTCTACGCGTCGGTCGAGTTGCTGCGCTATCCGCAGCTCAAGGGCCTGCCGGTGGTGATCGGCGGCGGGCGGCGCAGCGTGGATGAGGCGATCCGCCACGTGCCCGAGGGCGGCACGCTGGCCGACATTCCGGTCGACGCCTTTCCGCGGCTGAAGGACTACGTGGGCCGCGGCGTGATCACCACCGCCACCTACCCGGCGCGGCAGTTCGGCGTGGGCTCGGCCATGGGGCTCATGAAGGCCGCCAAGCTGTGCCCGCAGGCCATCATCCTGCCGGTGGACTTCGAGGAGATACGCAAATACTCGCGCACCTTCAAGCAGGTCATCAGGGAGGTCGCGCCGCTGATGGAAGACCGCGGCGTGGACGAGGTGTACATCGACTTCACCGATGTGCCCGGCGGCCAGCGTGAAGGCGGCCGTTCGCTCGCGCGGCTCATCCAGAAAGCCATCCTCGACGCCACCGGCCTCACCTGCTCCATCGGCGTGGCGCCCAACAAGCTCATTGCCAAGATGGCGAGCGAGTTCAACAAGCCCAACGGCATCTCGGTGGTCTACGAAGACGACCTGCAGACGCGCATCTGGCCGCTGCCCTGCCGCAAGGTGAACGGCATCGGGCCAAAGGCCGACGAGAAGCTCAAGCGCTTCGGCATCGAGACGGTGGGCGAGCTCGCGGCGCGCGAGCGCGACTGGCTGATCCAGAATTTCGGCAAGTCCACTGGCGCGTGGATGCACGAGGTGGCCTGGGGCCGCGACAACCGGCCGGTGGTGACCGAGAGCGAGCCCGTGTCGATGAGCCGCGAGACCACCTTCGACCGCGACCTGCATGCGGTGCGCGACCGTGCCGAGCTGGGCGCGATCTTCACCCACCTGTGCGAGAAAGTGGCCGAAGACCTGCAGCGCAAGGGCTATGTGGGCAAGACCATCGGCATCAAGCTGCGCTACGACGATTTCAAGATCGCCACGCGCGACCAGACCATCGAGCGCCACACCGCCGACGGCAAGACCATCCGCCAGGTCGGCGGGCTGTGCCTGAAGCGCGTGCCGCTGGAGCGGCCGCTGCGCCTTTTGGGCGTGCGCGTGGGCGCGCTTGCGAAGGCCGGCAGCCCCGAGGCCACGGCGCCGGCCGCGGGCGGCCCGGCCTCGCGCGCATCCGCGGAGGCGGCCTCGGCCACCGCGTCGCTCTTCTGAAACGCCCGGCATCGTGATCAAACGCTGGCTCCGGCGCATCGCAATCACGCTGCTGGGGTTCACGCTTGCGGTGGGGCTGTACGTGGGCGCCGCCTGCGCGCTGATGCTCTGGCCGGCCAACGCAGAGGCGCCCGCGCAGCCGCCCGCCGTCGAGGCCTGGGTGCTGAGCAACGGCATCCACACCGACCTGGTGTTTCCGATCCGCTCGGCCACCATCGACTGGCAGCAGCTCTTTCCGTTCGGGCACTTCAGGGCCGTGCCACCCGATGCCGAGTTCATCGCGATCGGCTGGGGCGACCGCGAGTTCTACCTGCACACGCCCACCTGGGCCGACCTCACGGCATCGCGCGCCCTGGGCGCCCTGCTCGGCGGCAACCGTGCGCTGCTGCACGTGACCTATCTCACGCGCGCCTCATTGCGCAGCAACGCCTTCCACCTGCCGCTCTCGCAGGCGCAGTACGCGCAGCTCGCGGGCTACGTGCAAGCGACGCTCGTCTCGGGCCGCGCCACACCCGTTGCCGGTGCCCACTACGGCAACGACGACGCCTTCTATGAAGCCGAAGGCGGCTACCACCTCTTCGAGACCTGCAACACCTGGACCGGCCGCGGCCTGCGGCAGGCGGGCGTCACGGTGAGCCGCTGGACGCCCTTCGATTTCAACGTGACGTGGCACCTGCAGCCGGTGCGGCCCTGAATCCGATCAGGGCTTCGGCACACCGGCCTGCCATTGCGGCCAGTTCGCCACGATGTGGTCCACCACGCGCGTGCCCACCAGCGCGATGTTCTCCACCGTCTCGGCAAAGCCGCCCGCCGTCTCACCCGGGGCCGGGTCCAGGTGCTGCAGCGTGCTTTCCTTCGGGTTGCCCTGGTCGAAGTTGACGGCGCCGCGCAGGCTCGTCACGCGGTCGGTGCCGTGGCTGCGCTTGATCACGAGCGTGATGGCGGCGGCTTCCATTTCGGTGATCACGTAGTCGTCGGCGCCGTAGAGCCTGGCGATGTACTGCGCCTGCTTCGACATGCCGGGGCCATGGAAGAAGGTGTCGCCGGTCATGTGGGTGCCGGTGGCCACGAAGGGCGCGCGCCGCGCGGCGGCATCGGGGTAGCGCAGGCGATACTTGCGCGCGCTGTCCGAATCCTTGAGCGGCGTGTCGGACGAGAGCTTCATGGCCCAGCCCACGAGGTCGGGGTTGAGCTTGAAGCGGCGGTACTCCTCGTAGCCCTTGCGCGGCATGAAGGTGGGCTCGCCGGGCCTGTTCTCCTCGGGTGCCCAGCGGTGGCCGAGGTCGTAGTCCACGAGCCAGGTGGCCCAGCTCACCTCGCCGATGGTGCCGCGCGCAGGCGGCGTGCCGGCCACGCCGGAAATCACGTAGTAGGCCTGCGAGAAGTCGAACTGCGGGTTCAGCAGGATGGCCTGCATCGACGACGAGGAGTTGACCTTGCCCATGCCGAGCACCGCGCCGCACACGCCGTCGGCATTGCAGTACACCGGCTGCAGCGCGCCGGGCACCGCCATGGGCGCGGCGCCCTTCCAGTAGCGCTCGTACCAGTGCTGGAACTCGCCGGCCCGGTCGCCGGTGTTCTGGCCGATCTCGAACATGGCCGCGACGAAGACCTTCACCTTGACGGGCGCAGCAGCAGCTGGGCGTGCTGCCGATACCGGCGAAGTCGGCGAGACGCAGGCCGCGACGAGCAGCGCCGCGCCGCAAGCCGGGAGCCAGCGCACGCACGAAGACGGGAACAGCCGATGGAAGAACATCATTTCTTTGGGACTCCAGGAAAGAACAAAGCGCCTCCATCGCACCAGCGGCGATTGCGGCGTCCTACAGGCGGCGATTGTCGGTGCAGGCACAAGCGCTGGGTACCGTCACCACGCAAACCCCATGCCGGCCCGCTCCAGATCGACCGCACCGCCCTCCAGACCGTCACCGACGGCCGCGCCCATTGCCAACGGCCTGGTCTACGTGAACCCCGACATGCCGGGCATCCGGCGCCTGAAGCACGGTGAGCACTTTCGCTACCGCGATGCACAGGGCCGCTGGGTGCGCGATGCGGACGAGCTCTCGCGCATCCGCATGCTGGCGATTCCGCCGGCCTACACGCAGGTGTGGATCTGCCCGCTGCCCAATGGCCATCTCCAGGCCACCGGCATCGATGCCCGCGGACGAAAGCAATACCGCTACCACGCCGACTGGCGGCTTTTCCAGGACGAGACCAAGTTCGAGCGCCTCGAGGCCTTCGGGCTTGCGATGCCGCGCATCCGCGCCCGCGTCGCGCGCGACCTGCAGGAAGGCGCGGCAACGACCAAGGCGCCCGGGCGCCAGCAGGTGCTGGCAGCCCTGGTGCGCCTGCTCGACACCACGCTGCTGCGCGTGGGCAACGAGGAATACGCCAGCAGCAACGGCTCCTTCGGCCTCACCACGCTGCGCAACCGGCATGCGGCCGTGCAGGGCGCGGCGCTGCGGCTGCGCTTCAGGGGAAAAAGCGGCGTGATGCACGAAGCCCGGCTCGACGATTCGCGCGTGGCCAAGGTGGTGCGGCAATGCCAGCAGCTGCCCGGCCAGGCGCTGTTCCAGTACCAGGAAGAGGACGGGGAACTGCGCAGCGTGTCATCCACCGACGTGAACGACTACATCGCCGAAGCCTCGCCCGGCGAACGCTTCACGGCGAAGGACTTCCGGACCTGGCACGGCACGGTGCAGGCGCTGGAACTCACGCGGCTGGCCTGCGAACCGGGCCGCACGGCCGCCGACGGCACGCGCTACAGCGCCAAGGAAATATTGGCCGCCGTGGCGAAGCAGCTGGGCAACACGCCCGCCGTCTGCAAGAAGGCCTACGTGCACCCGGCCGTGCTGGCGCTGGGCAGCGCGCTCGCGAGTGACCAGGAAGACCCCGCGGCCGAGCTGCTGCGAAAGATGTCGGCCCGCACCGCGGCGCGCAAGACGCGCGGGCTCCACGCCGCCGAACAGCGGCTGCTCGCCTTCTTGCGGATGCATCGGCAAAACCAGGCGCGCGAACAGCGCGAAGCGCGCAGGGCCAACGGCAGGCGCGATGCGCAGCGAAGGCCTCAGCCCGGATCGAGCGAAAAGCGCACGCTGTCGCGCTCCAGCGCCACGGTGTAGCCCAGGTCTTCCGCCAGGCTCTGGAGTGCAATTGCGTCGATGGCCAGCGCACGCGGGGCGCGGTGCGCGTCGAGCACCGGGCTGGCACCGGCGGATTCGCGCGGCAAGGCGCTGAGGCGAAGCGCGTTGCCGCCATCGGCCTCGATGCGGATCGCGCCGGCTTCGGACGGGCCGTCGTGCAGGTACCCGAGGCCGCCAAGCACCAGGTAACGCAGCGCAGCGCCCTGGGGCCAGCGCGTTTCGTCCGCTTGCGGCTCGAGCGCGGCATCGACAGCCAGCTCTACGCCATGCATGTCGAAGGCCGCGCGCATCAGACCCACGCACTGCGCCACCAGCGCGCTGCGCGTGATGCCGTCATCCGTCGTGGCCAGCTCCCAGTCGCGCAGCGAGCGGATGCCTTCCACGAGTTCGGACACCTGGTTGTCGATCAGTGCCACGCGCTCCTCGCAGACCGGTGCATCGATGACCGGCGCGCCGATCTGGCGCTTGAGCATGAGCAGCGCCATGCGTATCACCGACACCGGCGCCGCCATGTCGTGGCGCAGTGCCGGCAAGGCACGGGTGAGCAGTTCGTGGCGTACGCCGGCGGCGATCCAGCTTCGGGCTCCGGGCGAGGCCTTCATTGGGCGCGGGGAGCCGAAGGCTTCGCCTCGGTGGGGGGGTGGCAGGCCCGCGGACCACTGCTGCTGGTGCGGGGTTCGGCAATCGGCTCGTTCACTTTGCGCGTCCTGAAGCGAAGAAAGCCAAAGTATCGGTCCCGCCCCCCGCAGCGGGTGTAGGAGCGTGCCTACGCTTTCGCCACCCGCCTAGGGTTTGCCGAGGTAGACCCGCACGTCCTTCACCTCGACGCCCGCGGCGGCCACGGCCGAACGCAGCTGCGCCTCGGTCACGCCCAGCGTCTGGGTCCAGTAGCGCACCTCGTGCGGCTCGTTGACATTGATGCGGGTCCGGTCCTGCGGGCCGCGCTTGTTCGGGTCGTCTGCCATGGCGTGCTTCCTGTGTCTGGTGTGTCGATGCATAGACGATGCGCGCGCTTGCTGCGCGGCACTGGCGGACGGCGGCGCGGCTCCTTGCAGGAAATGTCCGAAACCGGCGTGCGGGCACCGCGGGCCGCGCCTATGGTCGGCGAATGACCTCCGAACAGAACAAACGCACCGTCTCCGACGCATGGAAGGCTTTCGCAAGCCACGACCCCCAACGCATCGCATCCTGGTTCACCGAGGATGCCGAATGGCTGGCGCCACGTGGCAATGCCACCGCACTGGCGCTCGACGTGCCCGACCGCATGATCGGCCCGGACGCCATCGTGCATTTCCTGGCCGAAAGTTTTCCGGCGCTCTTCGTCTCCGATGTCGCGGTCGATTTCCGCAGCCGCTATTGCGAGGGCGATACCGTGATCGTCGAGCTGCGCATGCAGGCCACGCTCGCGAACGGCCGCAGCTACGACAACGACTACTGCTTCATCTTCGAACTGCGCAACGGGCGCATCGCCCGCATGCGCGAGTACATGGACACGCAGAAGGGCCACGCCTGCATCTTCGGCTAGCCGGCGGCCTGGGCGGCGCGCGCCTGCAGCTCGCGCTTGAGCAGCTTGCCGTTGGCCGTGGTCGGCATGGCGTCGACGGTCTCGATGCGCGCGGGCCGCTTGTAAGGCGACAGGTGCTCCGCGAGATAGGCGCGCAGCGCCGGTTCGTCGAGCACGGCGCCGGGCTTCATCTCGACGAAGGCGACGATCCGCTCGTTGCCGTCGGCCTCGGGCACGCCCACCACCGCGCAGAGGTGCACGCCCGCAAAGCGGCCGATCACCGCCTCGATCTCCGCGGGATACACGTTGAAGCCCGAGCGGATGATCATTTCCTTGAGCCGGCCGACCACGAACAGCGCGCCGGCCGCATCGAAGCGCCCGATGTCGCCGCTCGCATACCAGCCGCCCGGTCGCATGACCTGCACCGTGGCTGCCGCATCGCGGAAGTAGCCCAGCATGAGGCCGGGCCCGCGCAGCCAGATCTCGCCGGTCTCGCCCTGCGCCAGGTCCTGGCCATCGGCGCCCACGATGCGCGCCTCGCCGCCCTCAACCACATGGCCCGCGGCGGTGTCCGCGCGCGGCGCCTCGACGCGCGTCAGGAACACCGAACCCGCGTACTCCGACAGGCCATAGCCATAGTGCAGCGGCTGGCCGAACAGCGCCTCGACGCGCTGCTTGAGCCCGGGATCGAGCGGCGCCGATCCGGTATAGACATAGCGAAGCGCCGGAAAGTGCGGCGCGCCGTGCCCGGCCTCGATGTGGGCCAGCAGGCGCGCATACATCGTGGGCGGCCCGAGCAGGTTCGACACCTCTTCATGCGCCAGCGCATGCAGCATGTCGGCCGGCGAGAAGCTCGCGCGCAGCACCAGCGCGGCGCCGCCCGTGAGCGCCGCCATGAGCACCGTGCCGATGCCGAAGATGTGCGTCATCGGCAGGAAGGCGTAGACCCGGTCGCGTTCGCCCAGCGATCGCACGCCGGCCGACACGCGGCCGAAATGCAGCAGGCCGCGGTGCGACACCATCACGCCCTTCGGCGTGCCCGAGGTGCCTGAAGTGAAGATGATGGCCGCGGTGTCCACCAGCGCGGGATCGGCCTCCGGACTGGCCTCGGCGCGCACGGTCGAGCGCATCACGCCGGGCAGCGCCGACGGCACCGCCCCGGCCCGCTGCGCATGCTGGCGCGCGGCGTCCGAGGCATCGCTGGTGAAGCAGCACACCCGCGCATCGGCGCGCCCGGCAATGGCCGCGATCTCGCCGGGCGACATGCGCGCGTTGACCCCGCACGACCATGCGCCAATGCGGCTGCACGCCATGATGAGCGCGATGTGCGCGGCGCAGTTCTCGGCCACCAGCAGCACGCGGTCGGTCGGCCGCACCCCGGCGGCCAGCAGGTCTTGCGCGGCCGCCTCGGCCATGGCCTGCAGCGCGCCGTACGACACGGTGCCCGTTGGTTCGAAGAGAAACGCCGCGCCCGGCGACTGCAATGCGCGCGCTTCGAGCAGTTCGTGGATCCGCGTGGGTGCCGGCATCGCTCATTCCGCCTCGATGCCCTGGGCCGCCACGGCCCAGAGCCTGCGGTCGGCCTGGCCCTTGGCCGCGAGCAGATCCGCGCCGCCGCTCCAGACTTCGTAGCCCTGTTCGCGCAATCGATGGGCGATGTCCTCGCGCGCGAGCGCCCTGTGCGCGGCGGCATTCAGGCGCGCGGCCAGCGCCGGGTCCATGCGCGCCGGGCCGTAGAGGCCGAACCAGCCGCCCACGTCGTAGCCGGCCACGCCCGACTCGATCATGGTCGGCACCTCGGGCAGCATGCGGTTGCGCTGGCGCGAGGTAACGGCCAGCGCGCGGATCTTTCCCGACTGGATAAAGGGCCGCGAGGTGGCGATGATGTCGAACATCATGGTCACGGTGCCGCCCATCACGTCGGCCAATGCGGGTGCGCTGCCCTTGTACGGCACGTGCGTGAGCTGCACGCCGGTCATCTTCTCGAGCAGCGCGCCGCTCAGGTGGTTCGACGCGCCGATGCCGGCCGAGCCGTAGAACACCTTGCCCGGCCGCGCCTTCGCATAGGCCAGCAGCTCGGCAATGCTGTGCACCGGCAGGTCCTTGTTGACCACGAGCACGTTGGTGTAGTCGACCAGCGGCGCGATGGGCGTCAGGTCCTTCATCGGATCGAAGGGCATCTTGCGCTGGATGTTCGGATTGATGGTGATGGTCGGGCTTGCGCCGAAGAAGAGCAGCGCACCGTCGGGCGCGGCCTTGGCCACTGCGTCGCCGCCCACGGAACCGCTGGCGCCCGGGCGGTTGTCGACGATGACCTGCGTGCCGAGCTCCTGGCTCAGCGCGGGCGCAAGCAGGCGCGCCGCGCCGTCCACCGGGCCGCCGGCCGAATAGCCGACCACCAGCTTGACGAGCGGCGGCAGCTGTTGCTGCTGCTGTGCCAGGGCGCGCGAAGGCAGCGCGGCCAACAGTGCGCCGCCTGCCAGCGCGGCCATGGCATGGCGCCGAGTGAAGTCGAGGGATTCCATGAGCGTTGTCTCCTGTTGTGTATTTCTTCGGCGTCTCGCATCGATCAGGCGGGCAGGTCCAAGACCTGCCGCGCAAGGATGTTGCGCTGGATCTCGTTGGTGCCGCCGTAGATCATTGCGGCGGTGGAGCCGATGAGCGGCGAGAGCACGTTGAAGCTCTGTCCGTCGAGCAGCTGGTCGCCCGTAACGGCGCCCTGCTCTTCGCCGGCCTCGACCAGCAGTGCGCCGATGCGGTGGTAGGTTTCGCTGGCCCATATCTTGAGCAAGGACACCGACGCAGGCAGCGGCTGGCCCGCGCGCACGATGTCGGCAAAGCCCGTGTACGCGGCCGACAGGTCGAGCACGTCGAGCCGCAATGCAGCGAAGCGCTGCGCGAACACCGGGTCGGCGAATAGGCGGCGCGCCTGCGCCAGCCGCGCGAGCTGGCCCAGCGCGTACTGCGACTGCTTGGGGCTGCCCAGGAAGATGCGCTCGAAGCCGAGCAGCGCCTTGGCAATCGTCCAGCCGCCATGCAGCCGGCCCACGAGGTTTTCGGCCGGCACGCGCACGTTGTCGAAAAACACTTCGCAGAACTCGGGCTCGCCCGAAAGCGTGTGAATGGGCCGCACCGTGATGCCCGGCGTGCGCAGGTCGCACAGCAGGAAGCTGATGCCCTCCTGCTTGCGCGCGGCCTTGTCGGTGCGCACGAGCATGAAGATATGGTTGGCGTCCTGCGCGAGCGTGGTCCAGATCTTCTGGCCGTTGACGATGAAGTGATCGCCCTCGGCATCGCGCCCCGCCACGGCCTCGGTGCGAAGGCCCGCCAGGTCGGAGCCGGCGTTGGGCTCCGAATAGCCCTGGCACCACACATGCTCGCCGCGGAGGATGCGCGGCAGGAAGCGCTGCTGCTGCTCCGGCGTGCCATGCTGGATCAGCAGCGGGCCGATCATCACGATGCCCTGGTCCGGCGCGCGTGCCACGCCGTGCTGCTCGAGTTCTTCGATCCATGCAATGAGCTTGTCGGCCGGCAGCCCCATGCCGCCATGCGCCTGTGGCCAGGCCGGCGCGATCCAGCCCTGCGCCGACAGCGTGAGGTACCACTCGCGGATCTCGCTCCAGCGCGCGCGGTGCGACAGGTAGCGCAGCTGCTGCGGATAGCGCTGCAGCAGGAAGGCGCGCACCATGCGCCGGAACTCGGCCTCTGGCATCGCATGCCAGTCGGCGCTGCGCGGAAACTCGCCTTCCCATGCGGCGGCGCCCGCCCGCGCCTCGCCGCCGTCGGCCAGCACGGCATGGCGGCGCTGGTGTGCGGCCACGTTGCCGAGCCATGCCGAAAGGCACAGCGTGCGCTTGTAGTGGAGGCTCAGGTCGCACTCCTGCGTGTAGCCGATGGCGCCATGCAGCTGCACCGCCGTGCGCGAGGCCTGCAGTGCCGCGGCGGTGCAGCGGGCGTTGACGCGGCTGGCTTCGGCTTCGAGCCGTTCGGCCGGGAGCCCCTGGTCCGCCAGTACCAGCACCTCGGCGAGCGCGGCCTGTGCCACTTCGAGGTGAATGAACATGTCCACGCAGCGGTGCTGCAGCGCCTGGAAGCTGCCGATCGGCTTGCCGAACTGCGAACGGGTGCGCAGGTAGGCCAGCGTCTGCGCGAGCATCGCCTGGCCCACGCCCAGCAGCTCGGCCGCCTGCAGGATCTGGCTGGCCGCGAGCGCATGGCGCAGCGCGTCCTGCGCGGCGGGGCCTTCGGCCAGCACCGCGTCCGCCGGCAGCGCCACCTGCTCGAAGCGCAGACTCGCGGCCTGGCTGCCGTCCACCAGCGGCACCAGGGTTTCGCTCACGCCGGTGGTGCCGCGCGACACCCACAGCAACACCGCATCGTCGCTGCCGCGCGCCGACACCAGCCAGCCGCTGGCGGCCGCACCGGGCAGCACCATGAGCTTCTCGCCCTGCAGCAGCATGCCGCCCGCATGCCCCGCGCGCGGCTCGCAGCCGCAGGCCAGCGGCACGGCGCTCAGGTCGCCGGCGCTCTCCTGCCAGGCCAGCGCGGGCAGGCTGCGGCCCGCGACGAGGTCCGCCAGCAGCGACTGCGCGGCCGGGGCTTCGAGCCGTGCGAGCAGCATCGCGCTCAAGCCCGCCACCGCCAGCAGCGGCTCGGGCGCCACATGCTCGCCCGCGGCTCGCAGGATCTGCGCGGCGCCCGTGAGCCCGAGCCCCAGGCCGCCTGCGGATTCGGGTGCCAGCATGCCGGTCCAGCCCAGCTCGGCAATGGCGCTCCAGCCCTGCGCCTCGTCGGCCTCGGGCCGTTCCATGCGCTCGCGCCGCCGCTGGATGGCACGGCTGCGAACGAAGTAGTCGAGCGCGGCATCGCGCACGGCGGAAAGTGATTCAGTGTCCATCGCCGCAGCGTGACAGAACGGCCCGCCGCGCGGCATTTGCATTTGCCGAAGGGAGGGTTTCGCATTCACAGACCCGCCTCGCGCGAGGGCGGCATAGATTCGGCGCATGACCACCACAAAGATCAAGAAATCCCTGCACACCGAACTCGGCCACAGCACACCCGACCGGATCACCGTGCGCGGGCGCGACCTGCCTTCCGAGATCCTCGGCCACCTGAACCTCGGCGACATGGCCTTCCTGGAGCTCACGGGCCGCATCCCGACGCCGCAGGAATCGGTCACCTTCAATGCCATCGTCGTCACGCTGGTCGAGCATGGCATCACGCCCAGCGCGCTGGCCGCGCGCCTCACCTATGCGGGTGCGCCCGAAGCGCTGCAGGCCGCGGTGGCCGCGGGCCTGTGCGGGCTGGGCACGGTGTTCGTGGGCAGCACCGAAGGCGCGGCCAGGATGCTCTACGAGGCCATTCCCTTCGGCGAGAAGCCGGCGCGGCCGCTGGCCGAAATGGCGCAGGAGATCGTCGCCGACCATCGCGCGCGCAAGCAGATCGTGCCCGGCCTGGGGCATCCGCTGCACAAGCCCATCGACCCGCGCACGCCGCGCCTGTTCCAGATCGCCGAGGAGAACGGCCTCTCGGGCCACTACGTGGCGCTGATGCAGGCAGTGCAGCAGGAGGCCGAGCGCGTCTCGGGCAAATCGCTGCCCATCAATGCGACGGGCGCGATCGGCGCGATTGCGGCCGAGTTCGGCTTTCCGTGGAAGATCATCCGCGGCCTCGGCGTGATGGCGCGCGCCATCGGGCTCGTGGGCCACCTCCTCGAGGAGATCGACGACCCGATGGCCATCGAGATCTGGCAACGCGTGGAAAAGGAAGCCGGCGGCCCGCGCCAGGATTGAACGAGATGAACAACAGCAACGACACCCGCTTTGCCGACATCCGCGATGCCGTGCGCGACCTGTGCGCGCAGTTTCCGAACGAGTACTTCCGCAAGATCGACGAGGCCCGGGGCTACCCTGCCGAGTTCGTCGACGCGCTCACCAGGGCCGGCTGGATGGCCGCGCTCATTCCGCAGGAATACGGCGGCTCCGGCCTCGGGCTCACCGAGGCCTCGGTGATCATGGAAGAGATCAACCGCTCGGGCGGCAACTCGGGCGCCTGCCACGGCCAGATGTACAACATGGGTACGCTGCTGCGCCACGGCAGCGAGGCCCAGAAGCGCAACTACCTGCCGCGCATCGCCACCGGCGAGCTGCGCCTGCAGTCGATGGGCGTGACCGAGCCCAGCACCGGCACCGACACCACCAGGATCAAGACCACGGCCGTGAAGAAGAGCGACCGCTACGTCGTCAACGGCCAGAAGGTGTGGATCTCGCGCATCCAGCATTCGGACCTGATGATCTTGCTGGCGCGCACCACGCCGCTTGCGGAGGTCAAGAAGAAGTCCGAAGGCATGTCGATCTTCATCGTGGACCTGCGCGAAGCCATCGGCAAAGGCATGACGGTGCGGCCCATCCTGAACATGGTGAACCACGAGACCAACGAGCTGTTCTTCGAGAACCTCGAGATCCCGGCCGAGAACCTGATCGGCGAAGAGGGCCAGGGATTCAAGTACATCCTCGACGGCCTCAATGCCGAGCGCACGCTGATCGCGGCCGAATGCATCGGCGACGGCTACTGGTTCATCGACAAGGTCACGGCCTACACCAAGGAGCGCGTGGTGTTCGGCCGGCCCATCGGCCAGAACCAGGGCGTGCAGTTTCCGATTGCCGAGGCCTTCATCGAGATAGAAGCCGCCAACCTCATGCGCTACGAGGCTTGTCGCTTGTTCGATGCGCGCGAGCCCTGCGGCGCGCAGGCCAACATGGCGAAGTACCTTGCGGCCAAGGCCAGTTGGGAGGCCGCCAATGCCTGCCTGCAGTTCCATGGCGGCTTCGGCTTTGCCTGCGAATACGACATCGAGCGCAAGTTCCGCGAGACGCGGCTCTACCAGGTGGCGCCGATCTCTACCAATCTCATCCTGAGCTATGTCGCCGAACACATGCTCGGCCTCCCCCGTTCGTTCTGAAGGCGCGCCATGACCTCATCGAATCATCCCGGCCGAGAGCTCGCCACCTTCGCCGCCGAACTTCAGTTCGCCGACATCCCCACGCCCGTGCTGCGCCGCACCGAGGACCTGATGCTCGACTGGCTGGGTTCGGTGCTTGCGGCCCGCACCGCGCGGCCGGTGCGCAGCATCGAGCGCTTCGCGCAGACGATGGGGCCGGCCGAGGGGCCGAGCGAAATGCTCACCTCGCGCCGCACCACCTCGCCGGTGTTCGCCGCACTGGTCAACGCCGCGGCCTCGCACTACGTGGAGCAGGACGACGTGCACAACGGCTCGGTGTTCCATCCCGCGGCCGTGGTCATCGCGCCCGCGCTGGCCGTGGCGCAGAGCATCGGCGCCAGCGGTGTGCAGCTGCTGACGGCCGTGGTGACGGGCTACGAGGTCGGCATCCGCGTCGGCGAATTCCTCGGACGCTCGCACTACAAGACCTTCCACACCACCGCGACGGCGGGCACGCTCGCAGCGGCCGCCGCCGTGGGCCGGCTGCTCGAGCTCACGCCGCAGCAGATGCTGCACGCCTTCGGTTCGGCCGGCACGCAGTCGGCCGGCGTGTGGGAGTTCCTGCGCGACGCGGCCGATTCCAAGCAGCTGCACTGCGCGCATGCGGCCGCGAGCGGGCTGATGTCGGCCTACCTTGCGCAGGATGGCTTCACGGGCGCGGCGAAAGTTCTCGAAGGCGCGCAAGGCCTCGGCGTGGGCATGTCGAGCGATGCCGATCCGGCACGGCTCACCGACCGCCTCGGCACGCGCTGGGCATTGGCCGAAACCTCGTTCAAGTACCACGCCTCGTGCCGCCACACGCATCCCGCGGCCGATGCGCTGCTGCAGGTGATGAGCGAGCACAAGCTCGCGCACGGCGACGTGGCCCGCGTGACCGCGCATGTGCACCAGGGCGCCATCGACGTGCTGGGCCGCGTCACTGTGCCGGCCACCGTGCACCAGGGCAAGTTCTCGATGGGCACGGTGCTGGGCCTTATCGCCGTGCATGGGCGCGCCGGCTTGGGCGAGTTCGACCGCGACTTTCTCGCGCCCGAGGTGGCCGCATTCCGCGACAAGGTGGCGATGGAGCTCGACGCCGAGGTCGACACCGCCTACCCCGCGCGCTGGATCGGCAAGGTCAGCGTGCAAACCCGCGATGGCCGCACGTTGCAAGGCCGCGTCGACGAGCCCAAGGGCGACCCGGGCAACAGCCTGAGCCGCGCCGAGATCGAGGACAAGATGCAGCGCCTCGCGCATTACGGCGAAGGCGCCACGGCCGACGAGGCGAAGGCGCTGTGCCAGCGCATCTGGCAGCTGGCGGCCGCGCCGCGCGTGGGCCGCTGGCTCGGCTGAGGGGCCGCCTCGTATCTCTGGGGCTCAGGCCTCGGCGAACAGCCGGCCCTGCCCCGCCGAGCGCGCATCGAGGCCCGCGGTGCGCACGAGGTCCCAGAAACCCGCGGGCGAACTCGACACCACGGGCAACTGCAGCCGCGCTTCCACTTCGCGCACCGCATCGAGCGTGACCAGCCCGCCGCATGAAATGAGGATGCCGTCCGCGCCGGGTTCTGCATCGAACACCCGCAGGCACAGGTCGACCAGCACCTGCGTGGGCACCCGGCCCACGGCCTGCACGTCGGAGATGGCCAGCCCCTCGAGCGCCAGCGGCTCCAAGCCGCTCTGCTCGAGGTAGCGCCGCAGATGTGCGTTGACCTCGTCGATGTAGGCCGTGGCCACCGCCACGCGCCGCACGCCCAGATGGCGCAGCGCGCCGACGATGGCGTTGCTCATGGTCGTGCAGGGCAGGCCGGTGGCGCGCGCCATCTCGACTTCGAGCTGCCGGTTGAACGCGGCGCCGCGGAAGAAGCTCAGCGAGGTGCCCATGAGCGAGACCGCGGCAGCGCCCTCGGCCTTGAGCGCCACCGCCTTCTCGACCACCGAGTCGATCACCTCGGTGTAGCCGCGCGTGGAAATTTCGCCGAGGCCCAGCCCCAGCGCACTGAAGCGGATACGCTCGCCATAGAGCAGCGGGCCGTCCACCGGCACCGCGCCGGCGGCCGGCGGCACGATCAGGCCCAGGTGCGGCAGTGCCATCTACTTGCCCTCCGCCACGATGTTCTGCTCGGCGATGATGCGCTGCCAGCGCTTTGTCTCCTCGGCCATGTCCTTGCCGAGCTGCGCCGGCGCGGCGTAGGCGCGCAGCGTGCCTTGCGCGGCCGCCGCGGCGCCGGCCTCGGGCGTGTCGAGCACCGTCTTCACCGCGGCCGAGAGCTTGTCGACGATCTCGTCCGGCGTGCCGGCGGGCGCGAGCACGAAGATGCGCGGCGCCACGTCGAAGCCCGGCAGCGCATCGGCCAGTGGCGGCACGCTTTCCGCGCCTTCGAGCCGTGCGGTGTTCATCAGCCCGATGGCGCGCAGCTTGCCCGCCTTGGCCTGCGCCATGCCGGCCGTGGCGCTGACCACGCCGATGGGTACTTGCCCGCCGACCACATCGGGCACGATCTGCGCGGCGCCGCGGTAGGGCACATGAACCACCTTGCTGCCGCTGGTCTGCTTGAGCATCTCGAAGCCCAGGTGGTGCACCGTGCCCACGCCCGAGGTGGCGTAGGAATAGTGTCCCGGCCGGGCCTTGATCTCCTTCACGAATTCGGCCGGCGTCCTGGCCGGGAAGTCGTTGCCTGTGACGATCATCAGCGGCGAGACGAAGGCGCCCGCGACGGGCCTGAAGCTGGTGAGCGGATCGACCGGCGCCTTCGGCTGCAGCAGCTTGGCGGCCAGCAGCGCGCTGTCGCCCATCATCAGCGTGTAGCCGTCCGGCGCCGACTTGGCAACGTATTCGGCGGCGATCATGCCGGTGGCGCCGGTGCGGTTGTCGACCATCACCTGCTGTCCGAGCACCGCCGACAGGCGCGTGCCGAGCAGGCGCGCGACCGCATCGACGCCGCCGCCGGCCGAATAGCCGACCACGAGGCGGATCGGCTTGTCGGGGTACTTCTGGGCCCAGGCGGCGGGCACGGCGAGCGCGCCAGCAAGGCCCAGGGCCATGGCGGCACGCAGCGCCTCGCGGCGTGCAGGGCGAACAAGGTCTGCAGCTTTTTTCATCGTGTCTCCAAATGTCGTTGGTCCGTCGCCGTCTGCGCGGCTCCTTCAAGTGCACCCGCGGAACCGGCTTTGCCGGGCCGCCGGGTGCGCCCCCCAGTGGGGGGGGGAAGCGCCAAGGGCGCTTCGGGGGGGCGTCCATCCCTAGGCTTTGCCCTTGCCACGCGAAGTGGGGAGCTTCGCGAGTTCGCGCACGCGCTCCGCATTGGGCGCGAAGCCCAGGCCCGGCGTTTCGGGCAGCTGCAGCCAGCCGTCCTGCGGCACCGGCAGGCCGTCGAAGACCTGCTTGAGCATCTGCACCGCCACGTAGTGGTATTCGGCCATGCCGCCGTTCGACACGCCCGCATGCAGGTGCATGTTGTGGAAGGGCCAGGCGCCGCCGTTGTCGATCGGCACATTGAAGGCCTGCGCCATGCCCGCGATCTTCAGGCACTGCGTGTAGCCGCCCGAGATGGTCACGTTGGGCTGCAGCACGTCGGCCGCCTGGTTCACCAACAGGTCGCGAAAGCGGAAGGCCAGCCCTTCGTTCTGTCCGCAGGCCAGCGGAATGCTGGTGCGCGCGCGCAGCTGGGCCATCTGCTGCACGTCGTTCTGCGTGAGCGGCTCCTCGAAGAAGCTGATGCCGTAGGGTTCGATGCGGCGCGCGAGCTCGGTCGCGTGGAACAGGTCGAGGCCGCAGTTGGCGTCGACATACAGCTTCACGTCGGGGCCGACGGCCTCGCGCACGGCCGCCACGCGGCGCACGTCCTCGGCAATGACCTCGTCGATGGGCCGCGGCTCGTCACGCCGCGCGAGCGCATGGCCGCCGACGGTCATCTTCAGGCGCCGGAAGCCCTGCGAGACCCAGAGCTTGGCGGCCGCGGCGAGCTGGTCGCGCTCGAAGAAGCCGAAGCCGAAGGTCGCATAGACCGGCACCTTGGAGCGGGCACCGCCCAGCAGGCGCCACAGCGGCTGGCCCAGCGCCCTGGCCTTCAGGTCCCACAGCGCGATGTCGAGCGCGGCGATGGTGTGGCTCGCATAGCCGGTCTGGCCGCGCGGCGAGAGCAGCCAGTAGAGCTTGTCCCACAGGCGCTCGGTGGCCATCGGGTCTTCGCCGATCAATGCCGGGCCGGCCACCTCGCGCACGGCGGCGGCAATGATTTCCTCTTCGGTGATGGCCGTCATGCCATGGCCGACGAGCCCGGTGTCGGTCTCGATCTCGGTCAGGCAGAGCGAGAGCGAGGTCTGCTGGTTGAGCCCCAGCACATCGATGGTGACGGGAATGTTCAGCGGCGTGGCGCTGACGCGGGTGATCTTCAAGAATGTCTCCTTTTACTTTGCGGCTGCACGATTCTTGGTGCGCAGGCCGTGGAGAACAATTCGTTTTTGGCGGGCGCGAGGCTTCGCGCCGCGCGAAGGCTCGGACTCAGTCCGGCCGGCCGAGGTGCTCCAGCACCGAGCGCGCGGCCGCGGTCAGGTCCTGCTGCCGCCGCACGCAGAGCAGGTGGCGGCGCACCGCCCACGGCGCATCGAGCTTCAGGCAGCGCAGCTTCAGGATCTGCAGCTGCGGCAGGATGGCCGCGTAGGGCAGCACGCCGATGCCCACCCCCTGCTCCACCATGCGGCACACCATGTCGAAGCTGCCCACCTGCATGCGCACCTTGAGCGGCGCCTGCGCCTCCAGTGCCGCGTTCAGCAGCACGCGGTGCAGCGCCGTGCCTTCGCGCACCACGATATGGTCGTGCCGCAGGACCTCCTCCACACCGATGCGCTTGCGCCTGGCCAGCGGATGGTCGCGCGCCACCACCACGGCCAGTTCATCGCTGCGGTAGGGCAGGCATTCGAGCATTTCGGCGGGCGTGTTGCCCTCGATCACGCCGATGTCGGCCAGGCCCGCCTGCACGGCCTTCACGACCTCGGTGCTAGCGCGCTCCTGCAGGTCGATCTTGAGCACCGGATGCAGGCGCAGGAAGGAGCCGATCTGTGCGGGCAGGAACTGCGCGATGGTGGACGCGTTGGCCGTGATGCTGACCACGCCCGCCACGCCGTTCTGGAAGTCGTCGAGCTCGGCGCCCAGCCGGTCCATGGCCGAGAGCACGGCGCGCGCATGCAGCAGCAGGCCATGGCCTGCCGAAGTGAGCGTCACGCCGCGCGCATGGCGCACCAGCAGGGGCAGCCGCGCGCGGGCTTCCAGGTCGGAGATGCGCTTGCTCGCAGCCGCGAGCGCGATGTGGCAGCGCTTGGCGCCTTCGCTGATGCTGCCGTGGTCGGCCACGGCCACGAACAGGCGCAGCGACTTCAGGTCGGCGGACATGGCCTGCGCGCCCTCTTCTTCAGGGCGCAACGAGGTGGTCGAACAGCTCGCGCGCCGAGGCCGGCAGCTGCTCGCGGCTGCGCGCGATGAGCTTGAGCTCGCGCTCCGCCCAGGCATCACTGAGCGCCACGGTCGCGATGCGCATGGCCATCGACAGCCGCTGCGCCGACGAGGCCGGCAGCACGCCTACCCCCACGCCCGCCTCGATCATCAGGCAGATCGCCTCGAAGCTGCTGACCTGGATGCGCGGGTTGAAGCCGCGGCCGGCCAGCTCGGCCCGGCGCTGCAAAAAGCGGTGGATGGCACTGCCGTGGTGCAGGCCCACGTGCTGCTCGTCGAGCGTGTCGGCAAAGGCCACCGAGGGCGCGCCCGCAAGATGGTGCGCGGCGGGCACCACCAGCACGAGCTGGTTGCGGCCGAAGGGGCGCGCGTCGAGCTCGCCGGTGTGCACGTCGCCGGCCAGGATGCCGATGTCGGCCTCGCCGTCGGCCACGGCGCGCACGATTTCCTCGCTCAGGTATTCACGCAGGTCCACCTGCACCGCCGGATGCTGCGTGAGAAAGCCGGCCAGCTTCTGCGGCAGGTATTCGGTGATCGAGGTGGTGTTGGCGAACACGCGCACATGGCCCTTGATGCCCTTGCCGAAGTCCTGCATGTCGCAGCGCAGGTGCTCCATCTGCTGCATCACGCGCTTGGCATGGTAGAGCACCGCCTGCCCTGCCGCCGTGAGGCTCACGCCCTGCGCGCTGCGGTGCAGGAGTTTGCCGCCCACGGCCTCTTCCATCTGCTTGATGCGCGTGGAAGCGGCCGCCAGCGAGATGCAGGCCTTCTCGGCGCCGCGCGTGAGGCTGCGCGCGTCCGCCACGTAGACGAACAATCTCAGGTCGAACAGGTCGAAATGCAGGTTCACCGGACAGGCGCGCCAGAAAGAAAGGAAGCGTGCATTGTCCGGCGAATGGCGCGGCGCGCGCCGGCCTCAGGGTTTGACCTCAGGAGCCCGCCCCGCTCAGACCGGGTCCCAGCTGAACACGTCGGCCGAGCGGTCCAGCGGATGGAAGCTCGCGCGCATGGCAGGCATGGCGTGCTCGGCAATGCTCTCGGGCGTCCAGCCTTCGGAACGATGGATGGAGCGCACCGGCCGCGGCTGGCTGATGAGCGAGATCTCGTTGTTGCGCACCGAGAAGATCTGGCCGTTGACCGCGCCGGCCGCATCGCTTGCCAGGTACACCGCGAGCGGCGCCACCTTGGCGGGCGTCATCTGCTTGATCTTGTCGACGCGGGCGCGCTGCTCGTCGGTGTCGGTGGGAATGGCGCCGATCATGCGGCTCCATGCAAACGGTGCGATGCAGTTGGAGCGTACGTTGAACTTGAGCATGTCGAGCGCGATCGACTTCGACAGCGCCACGATGCCGAGCTTGGCCGCTGCGTAGTTGGCCTGGCCGTAGTTGCCGATGAGGCCCGAGGTCGAGGTCATGTGCACCATGGCGCCCGAGTTCTGTTCCTTGAAGTGCGTGGCGGCCGCGCGGCTCACGTAGTAGGCGCCGTACAGGTGCACCTTGAGCACGGCGTCCCACTCGTCGACCGACATCTTGTGGAAGAAGCGGTCGCGCAGGATGCCGGCGTTGTTGACCACCGCGTCGATGCGCCCGAAGCTCTCGACCGCGCATTCGACGATGCGCGCCGCGCTGGCCGCATCGGCCACGCTGTCGGTGTTGGGCACGGCCTGGCCACCTGCGGCGCGGATCTCGTCGACCACCTGCTGCGCGGGGCCGGCACTGCCGCCCGCACCATCAAGGGCCGCGCCGATGTCGTTCACCACCACTCTCGCGCCATGGCTCGCCATGGCCAGCGCGATGTCGCGCCCGATGCCGCCGCCTGCGCCGGTGACGACGACTACTTTTCCTTCAACCATGTGTGTCTGCTCCGGATAGCCGCCCGCAGTGTCGCGGGCAGTTCCAGAATGCCACAGGGTCCGGGCTGCGGGTTCCGGATTTCCGAAGAGGGGCTTCGGCGACGCCCTCGCCTCTTATTGCCGCGCGGTGCGGATGTTCGGCGGCAGCGCCTGCGGCCAGCTGGTGCGGAACGGGTTGATGTCGAGCCCGCCGCGCCGCGTGTAGCGCGCATACACGGCGAGCTTGTGGGGCTGGCAGCGGCGCCAGATGTCGGTGAACATGCGCTCAACGCAGGGTTCGTGGAACTCGTTGTGGTTGCGAAAGCTCACGATGTACGCGAGCAGGCCGGCCTGCTCGATGGCCGGGCCGCTGTAGTGGATCTGCACGCTGCCCCAGTCGGGCTGGCCGGTGACGAGGCAGTTGCTCTTGAGCAGGCGGCTGGTGAGCGTCTCGTTCACCGGCGGCTGGGTGCTGTCGCTGGACAGCAGCTCGGGCGCGGGCTGGTAGTGGGTGCACTCGATGTCGAGCCGGTCGAGGTCCAGGCCGTCGAGCTCGTGCACCGGCTCGCGGTCGAACAGGTCGGGCGCCAGCAGCTTCACGCCGATGCCGGCCGATTGGTCGCTGCCGCGCCAGAGCGCCTCGGACAGGTCGGCGCGCAGGCGGTCGCGCACGGCGTCGACGCTCGCGAAGGCGCTGCTGTTGAAGCTGTTGAGGTACAGCTTGAACGACTTGCTCTCGATGATGTTGGGCGTTTCGCAGGGGATGGTGAAGTGCGCGATGGCCAGCTGCGGCTTGCCGCGCAGGTTGAGCCAGCTCACCTCGAACGCTGTCCAGAGATCGGCGCCGAAGAAGGGCAGCGCATCGGCGGCGATACCCATGGCTTCGCGCTGGGTGCTGCGCGCAATCGGAAAGAGCAGGGTCGGGTCGTACTGGTCGGCATAGGCCGAGGCGCGGCCCAGCTGCGACTGCTCGGGCGTGTTGGGGTTGGTAGGGGGAATGTTGTCCAGGCTCATGGCTTGTGGTGTTCTTCGGCCGCATGCAGGAACGGCGCGATGTGGTGGGCGAGGATGGCGCAGACCTCGGGCGGCAGGTCGTGGCCCATGCCGGGAATGCTGACGAACTTCGCGCCCGGAATACGCTTGGCGGTGTCCAGCCCGCAGGCCATCGGCACCAGCGCGTCCGCTTCGCCGTGCAGCACCAGCGTCGGGCACTTGATGCGCGGCAGCAGTTCGGGCCGGCGCGCATCGGCGCCAATGGCGAGCATCTGGCGGAACATGCCGGCCGGGCGGTAGGCGCGGCGCATGCTGAAGGTGAGGCGCTCGGTCAGCGCCTCGGTGCTTTGCGGATAGGCGGGGCTCTGGATGATCCTGAGCAGCCGGATGCTGTGCGCCACCAGTTCGGCCTCGCCGCCGCCCAGCGGCCGGCGCAGCAGCATGGCGGCGACGTCGCTGCGCGGTCCGGGCAGGCCGCGTGCGCCGCTGGAACTCATGATGCTCACGAGGCTGGTCACGCGATCGGGCGCTTCGGCGGCCAGGTGCTGCGCGATCATGCCGCCCATCGATGCGCCGATGACGTGCGCCTGCTTGATGCCCAATGCGTCGAGCACGCCCAGCGAATCGCGCGCCATGTCCTGCAGGGTGTAGGCCGAGCGCACCTGCAGGCCCAGGCGCTGGCGGATGCTCTCCCACACGATGTTGCCAGTGCCCGCGTGGTCGAAGCCCTGGCTCAGGCCGATGTCGCGGTTGTCATGGCGCACCACGCGAAAGCCCGCATCGACCAGCGCTTGCACGAAGTCCTGCGGCCAGCCGACCAGCTGCATGCCCAGGCCCATGATGAGCAGAGCCACCGGGCGGCCTTCGCCGCCGGTGTCGTCGACCTCGATCTGCAATCCGTTGGCCAGCAGCTTCATGGCGCTCCTGTCTGTTTATTTGAATTCGCGTTCGCGCAGCCACTTGGTGGCCACCCACTTCTCGCCTGCGAGCACGGGCGCGCCGCCATGCAGCGTGCGGGTGGCGGGATCGGGCTCCTCGTAGCTGAAGAACACGCCGGTGCCGCGCACGGGCGCCACTTCCAGGCCCACGTCGGGGAAGGTGGTGGCGCCGCCCTGCCCGGGCTCCTGCAGGTACATCACGAGCGTGGCCACGCGCTGGCCGCCGCGCTTGAGGATGGTGGGGGTGCCGGGTTCGCCGGGGTCGAAATAGTCGTAGTGCGGGCGGTACTGGGCGCCGGGCGCATAGCGCAGGATCTGCAGGCCTTCGCCAAACTCCACCGGCCAGCGCAGCAGCACGGCGATGCGCTGCTCGAGACGCGCGACGATGTCGTTCTCGCCGCGCTCGAAGAACATGCCCTCGCTGGTGCGGTCGACGTTGAGCACCTCGCCGCCGGTGCGCGTCTCGACCGTGAGCGAGCGCGCGAGCCGCACCCGCGCCGCGGCAATCAGCCCTTCGCACTCATCGGGCGACACCAGGTTGCCGAACACGACGACGCGCGGATGCCGCATGGTCTGCAGCACCTGCACGCGGCGGTCGCCCGCGTCGATGTAGAGCGGCGCGCCTTCGAGGTCGGGGCCGGGCATCTCGGTGCGCCGCGGCCTGGCCACTTCCACGTGGGGAAAGCCGGCCTCGAGCTGCGCCAGCGCAAGGTCGGTGGCCGCGTCCTGCCACCCGGCCGCGCGCATCGAGGCCCGCAGCGCAGGCACAGAATGCCCCGCCGCGAGCTGCGACACCAGCCATTCCCGGAGCTCCGGACTGATCGGTTGCGACATATCAAGTCTTCCTTCTGAACACCAGCCTTTCGGCTGTCGATACCGTGGCGTCGAAACCATAACCCTCGAGATCGAATTTTTCCAGCGCCTTGGGCGTGGCGGCCTTGTGCAGCACCGCCCAGCGCGCGAGCAGGCCGCGGGCGCGCTTGGCGTAGAAGCTCACGATCTTGTAGCGGTCGCCCTTCCATTCCTCGAACACGCATTCGACCACGCGCGCCTTGAGCGCCTTCCGGTCCACCGACCTGAAGTACTCCTGCGAGGCCACATTGACCACCACGGGCGTGCGGTCCGCCGCCAGGCGCTGGTTCAGGTGCTCCGCAATGCGCGGGCCCCAGAAGGCATACAGGTCCTTGCCATGCCGATTGGCAAGCGGCGTGCCCATCTCCAGCCGGTAGGGCTGCAGCAGGTCGAGCGGGCGCAGGAGGCCGTAGAGGCCGCTCAGGATGCAAACGTGCTCCTGCGCCCAGCCCAGCTGAGCGGGCGTGAGCGAGCGCGCATCGAGCCCGCCGTAGACATCGCCGTCGAATGCGAAGGCGGCCTGGCGGGCGTTCCTGGGGGTGCTCTTGCCGGACCAGGCCTGGTAGCGCGCCACGTTGAGCGCGGAGAGCTTGTCCGACAGGTGCATGAGTTCGGAGATCTGCTGCGGCGACTTCTCGCGCAGCAGCTTGATCAGTTCGGCCGAGGGGCCGCGGGGAGCTTCGAAATGGGGTTGGGTGGCGGGGATTTCGGCGGGAACGGGGGTGTCGTAATCGAGCGATTTCGCAGGGGAGAGCAGGAAGAGCATCCCGGAATTATGTGGGGTGGGCCTGCCCCGGGGCGGCCCCGGTAAAATCGCCGGCTATCCCATCTTGTCCCCACGGCACCCCCGAAGGCGCCGCTTCTGCATTTCCCATGAGCGAACCCACCACCCCTTCCGCCCAGCCTGGACTGGAGAGCCTCTCCAAGTCGTTCGAACCCGCCGCCATCGAGGCGCACTGGGGCCCCGAGTGGGAGAAGCGCGGCTACGCCAAGGCCGGCTTCCGCGGCACGCAGGCGCCCAAGGAAGGCGCCGATTCGTTCGCCATCCAGCTACCGCCGCCCAACGTGACGGGCACGCTGCACATGGGCCATGCGTTCAACCACACGATCATGGACAGCTTCACGCGCTACCACCGCATGAAGGGCGACAACACCGTGTGGGTGCCGGGCACCGACCATGCAGGCATCGCGACGCAGATCGTGGTGGAGCGCCAGCTGCAGGAGCAGAAGATCAGCCGCCACGACCTGGGCCGCAAGAACTTCGTGGCACGCGTGTGGGAATGGAAGGAAAAGTCGGGCAACACCATCACCGAGCAGATGCGCCGCATGGGCGACACGGTCGACTGGAGCCGCGAATACTTCACGATGGACGAGGACCTGTCCAAGGTGGTCACGCAGACCTTCGTCTCGCTCTATGAAGAGGGCCTGATCTACCGCGGCAAGCGCCTGGGCAACTGGGACCCGGTGCTCAAGACCTCGGTGAGCGACCTCGAAGTGGAAAGCGAAGAGGAAGACGGCTCGCTCTGGCACATCGCCTATCCGCTGGCAGACGGCAGCGGCACGCTCACGGTGGCCACCACGCGGCCCGAAACCATGCTCGGCGACACGGCCGTGATGGTCCACCCCGAGGACGAGCGCTACCGGCAGCTGATCGGAAAGCAGGTGCGGCTGCCGCTGGTGGACCGGCTGATTCCCATCATTGCCGACGACTACGTCGACAAGGAATTCGGCACCGGCGTGGTCAAGGTCACGCCCGCGCACGACTACAACGACTATGCGGTCGGCCAGCGCCACAAGCTCGAGCTGATCGGCATCCTCGCGCTCGACGCCACCATCAACGACAACGCGCCCGAGAAATACCGCGGCATGGACCGCTTCGTGGCGCGCAAGGCCATCGTGGCGGACCTCGATGCGCTCGGCCTCCTGGTCGAGGTGAAGAAGCACAAGCTCATGGTGCCGCGCTGCGCGCGCTCCGGCGCCATCGTCGAGCCGATGCTCACCGACCAGTGGTACGTGGCCATGACGCGACCCGGCGCCGACGGCCAGTCGATCGCGCAGAAGGCGATCGACGTGGTGAAGTCGGGCGAGGTGCGCTTCGTGCCCGAGAACTGGGTCAACACCTACAACCACTGGATGGAGAACATCCAGGACTGGACCATCTCGCGCCAGCTCTGGTGGGGCCACCAGATCCCGGCGTGGTACGACGAAGACGGCAAGGTGTACGTGGCGCACGACGAGGCCGAGGCGCAGGCCAAGGCACCGGGCAAGACGCTTCGCCGCGACGAGGACGTGCTCGACACCTGGTATTCGTCCGCACTGGTGCCCTTCTCTTCGCTCGGCTGGCCCGAGAAGACCAAGGAACTCGAGCTGTACCTGCCCTCGAGCGTGCTCGTGACGGGCTACGACATCATCTTCTTCTGGGTCGCCCGGATGATCATGATGACCAAGCATTTCACCGGCAAGGTGCCGTTCAAGGACGTCTACATCCACGGCGTGGTGCGCGATGCGCAGGGCCGGAAGATGAGCAAGTCCGAAGGCAACGTGCTCGACCCGGTCGACCTGATCGACGGCATCGCGTTGCCCGAACTCCTCGACAAGCGCACGCAGGGCCTGCGCAGGCCCGAGACCGCGCCCGCGGTGCGCAAGAACACGCAGAAGGAATTTCCGGACGGCATTCCGGCCTTCGGCGCCGATGCGCTGCGCTTCACCTTCGCGTCGCTCGCATCGCTCGGCCGCAGCATCAACTTCGACAGCAAGCGCTGCGAGGGCTATCGCAACTTCTGCAACAAGCTCTGGAACGCCACGCGCTTCGTGCTGATGAACTGCGAAGGGCAGGACTGCGGCCTGCGCGAGCACACCAAGGAAGAGTGCGCGGTCGGCGGACCGGCGCACGGCTACCTGAAGTTCAGCCGCGCCGATTTCTGGATCGCATCGCAGCTGCAGCGCGTCGAGGCCGAAGTGGCCAAGGGCTTCGAGGAATACCGGCTCGACAACGTGGCCAACGCCATCTACCAGTTCGCCTGGGACGAGTTCTGCGACTGGTACCTGGAGATCGCGAAGGTGCAGATCCAGACCGGCGACGATGCGCAGAAGCGCGCCACGCGCCGCACGCTGATCCGCACGCTCGAGGCCTTGCTGCGCCTTGCGCATCCGGTGATTCCGTTCATCACCGAGGAGCTCTGGCAGAAGGTGGCGCCCGTCGCCGGACGCGAGGGCGAATCGATCATGGTCGCGGCCTACCCCAAGAGCCAGCCCGAGAAGATCGACGAAGCGGCCGAAGCGCATGTGGCGCGCCTGAAGGCGCTGGTCGATGCCTGCCGCACGCTGCGCGGCGAAATGAACGTCTCGCCCGCGGTGCGCCTGCCGCTCTATGCGGTGGCCGACGATGCCGAGGGCGCGGCCTTCCTGCGCGACGCGGCGCCGGTGCTGCAGGCCTTGGCCAAGCTCAAGGAAGTGAAGGTCTTCGACGACGAGGCTTCGTGGTCGGCGGCGGCCGAAGCGGCGCCCGTGGCCGTGGTCGGCACGGCGCGCCTGTGCCTGCACATGGAGATCGACAAGGCCGCCGAGCGCGCGCGCATCGGCAAGGAAATTGCCCGCATCGAGGGCGAGATCCTCAAGGTGAACGGCAAGCTCGGCAACGAAGCCTTCGTGGCCAAGGCACCGCCGGCCGTGATCGAGCAGGAGCGCAAGCGCCTGGCCGATTTCAGCACCATGTTGGAGCGTCTTCGCGACCAGCTTGTGCGTCTCGGCTGACACACGCGGGCCTGGGCAAGGTTTAGCATGGCAACGACGGCATTTCCGTGCCGCCGTTGATCCATCGAACCTTCTTCTTCAACTGAACGAACAGACGCCCAAATTGTCCATGCCCACTCCCTCGACACGCATCCGCAAGGCCGTATTTCCTGTTGCAGGTTTCGGCACCCGCTTTCTGCCCGCCACCAAGGCGCAGCCCAAGGAAATGCTGCCGGTTGTCGACAAGCCACTCATCCAATACGCGGTTGAGGAAGCCTACGCGGCGGGCATTCGCGACATGATTTTCGTAACTGGCCGAAACAAACGTGCCATCGAAGACCACTACGACACCGCCTACGAACTCGAGAGCCAGCTCGAGGCCAGCGGTAAGCACGCACTGCTCGAAATAGCGCGTTCCGTCATGCCCGACGACATGACCTGCTCCTACGTGCGCCAGCCGCGCATGCTCGGGCTCGGCCATGCGGTGCTGTGCGCCGAACACCTGGTGGGCAACGAACCCTTCGCCGTGCTGCTGGCCGACGACCTGATGGTCGGCCCCGTGGGCGGCGCACCTGTGCTCGCGCAGATGACGGCCGCCTTCGGCAAGCTCGGTGCTTCGCTGCTCGCGGTGCAGGAAGTGCCGCTCGAACACGTCAAGCGCTACGGGATCGTGGCGGGCGAATCCATCGGCGACGACCTCGTGAAGGTCGATCGCATGGTCGAGAAGCCCTCGCCGGACAAGGCGCCTTCGCGCCTCGGCGTGGCGGGCCGCTACATCCTCACGCCCGGCGTGTTCGACGAGATCCGCAACCAGCCCAAGGGCGCGGGCGGCGAGATCCAGCTCACCGACGGCATCGCGGCGCTGATGAAGAAGGAAGCGGTCTACGCCTATGCCTACAAGGGCACGCGCTACGACTGCGGCAGCAAGGAAGGCTTTCTGCAAGCTTCGGTGGAGCTTGCGCTTGCGCACCCCGAGGTCGGTGCGCAGTTCCGCGAATACCTCAAGAGCCTGGAGCTCTGAAGAAAAAGGGCCCCGACGGGGCCCTTCTCTTTTCTGGCGCTCAGCGCCTCTTCAGCACGTGGATGAAGTCGCTGCCGATCGTCTGCTGCTCGACCAGCTCGTTGCCGGTCTGCCGCGCAAAGGCCTGAAAGTCGCGCAGCGAGCCCGGGTCTGTCGACACCACCTTCAGCAGTTGGCCGCTCGCCATGTCGTTGAGCGATTTCTTGGCCTTGAGAATGGGCAGCGGGCAGTTCAGGCCCCGCGTGTCGAGTTCGCGATCAACCTGCATTCTTCGGCTCCTCGGGCGGCAGGTTCAGGCCGCGCCGCCGCTCCTCGTTTTCCGCCGCGGTAAAGAACACCGGCTCGTGCCCCCGGGTGCGCAGCCAGTCGGCCAGCGCATAGCCGGTGCCCGCGGGCCAGCACTTGAGGTCGGGCAGATCGTAGAGGCGGTAGTCCAGCAACTCGGGCGAAAGCTTGACCTCGCCATCGGCCACCACGTGGTAGGCGATGATGATCTGGTTCATGCGCTGGAAGTCGTACGCGCCCACGAGCTTGGTCGCACTCACGTCGAGGTTGGTTTCTTCCTTGACCTCGCGCGCAATGCCTTCCTCGGGCGTTTCGCCGGCTTCCATGAAGCCGGTGATCAGCGCGTACATCTTCACCGGCCAGGCGGCGTTTCGCGCCAGCAGCACTTGGCCGCGGTATTCGACAATGGCCGCGAGCACGGGCGTGGGGTTGTTCCAGTGCGTGTGGCCGCAGGACGGGCAGCGCAGGCGCTCCTTGGGACCGCCGTCTTCCATCAGCGCGATCCATTCGAGCGGCGTGGCGCAGGCCTGGCAGAACTTGGGGTGGGCCATGGCTTCGGTCAGGCGGGAAAAACGCCGGTCGAGAGATACCGGTCGCCGCGGTCGCACACCACGAACACGATGGTCGCATTCTCGACCGTCTTGGCAACCTCGAGCGCTACCCACAGCGCGCCGGCCGCGGAGATGCCGCCGAAGATGCCCTCTTCGCGCGCAAGGCGCCGGCACATCTCTTCGGCGTTGTCCTGGCTCACGCTGATTTCTTCATCGACCCGGCTCGGCTCGTAGATCTTGGGCAGGTATTCGGCCGGCCACTTGCGGATGCCCGGGATGCGCGAGCCTTCGGCCGGCTGCGCGCCGATGATGCGCACCGCGGGGTTCTTTTCCTTCAGGAAGCGAGAGACGCCGGTGATGGTGCCGGTGGTGCCCATGGCGCTCACGAAATGCGTGATCTTGCCCTTGGTGTCGGCCCAGATCTCGGGGCCGGTGGTCTCGTAGTGGATGCGCGGGTTGTCGGCATTGGCGAACTGGTCGAGCACCCGGCCCTTGCCCTGCGCCACCATCTGTTCGGCCAGGTCGCGCGCGTATTCCATGCCGCCGCTCTTGGGCGTGAGCACCAGCTCGGCGCCGAAGGCCTTCATGGTCTGGGCGCGCTCGACCGACAGGTCCTCCGGCATGATCAGCACCATGCGGTAGCCCTTGATGGCCGCGGCCATGGCCAGCGCGATGCCGGTGTTGCCCGAGGTGGCTTCGATCAGCGTGTCGCCGGGCTTGATCTCGCCGCGCTCCTCGGCGCGCTTGATCATCGAAAGCGCGGGACGGTCCTTCACCGAACCCGCGGGATTGTTGCCTTCCAGCTTGCCGAGGATCACGTTGCCGCGCCTGGCGTTTTCGGCCGCATCGATGCGTTGCAGTGCCACCAGGGGGGTCTTGCCGATGGCGTCTTCGATGGTCGGATAATTCATGGCAACGTCCGCATGGCCGCCCAAAGGACGTTGAGCGCCCCCTCGGGGGGCAGCGAATACGCGAAGTGGTGAGCGTGGGGGCAATTCATATTCCCACTGTGCCATAATTTTAGGCTTCGTTCAGAACCCTGCCCGGGTGGTGAAATTGGTAGACGCAGGGGACTCAAAATCCCCCACCGAAAGGTGTGCCGGTTCGATTCCGGCCCCGGGCACCACCTCTTCCTCCTTCGCTTTCGGGCGCCTCGCAGTACCCGCCTTCAGCCCTGCTCGCGCAGTCCCGTGTGCACCGTCGGGTGCGCGAGCCGCACGCGCAGCTCGCGCTTGAGCCGCGTGTTGTCGAGCCGGCGCGATTCGCCCATGAAGCTCAGCAGCTGCAACGGCAGCTGGCGCTGGGCTTCCTCGCGCGCCACGCGCGGAGGGCGCGGCATGCCATAGAGGTCGGCCGCGAGGTCGATGTAGTCGCCCATGCGCAGCTCGGTGTCGTCCGAGGCATGCACGATGCGCTGCGGCCGGCCGCGGAACAGCGCCGCCACGCAGGCCCGCGCAAGATCGTCGGCATGGATGTGGCTGGTGAACACGTCGTCCTCGCGCCGCAGCACCGGCGTGCCGCGCGCGAGCCGCTGGCGCGGCGTGCCGCCCTCGCGGTCGGGCGCATAGATGCCCGGGATGCGCAGGATGCTGGCGCGCACGCCCGCGCTGCGGCCGAGCCAGCGCACCGCGCGCTCGGCGTCCACGCGGCGGTGGGCACGCGGGGTGTCGGGCCGCACGGGGCGCGTTTCGCTCACCCGCGCCCCCCCGCAGTCGCCATAGACGCCGCTGGTGGAGCCGTAGACGAACGCAAGCGGCACGGAGCGCAGCCGCAGCGCGCGCGCCAGCGCGGTGGTGCGCTGGTCCCGCCACCAGGCGGCGCCGCCGTCGCGCGCCGGTGGCGCCAGGTGCAGCACGCGGGTGGCCACGCCGGCCAGGCGGCGCAGCGTGGCCGGATCGTCCAGGTTGCCCACGAGCGGACGGATGCCGGCTGCACGCAGGGCCGGCACCCGGCCGCTCGATGAAGTGAGCGCCACCAGCTGCACGCGGCCGCGCAGGCTGCGCGCCACGCGCTGGCCGACGTCGCCGCAACCCACGATCAGCAGGCGTTCGCGGCGAAAGCGCGCCGGCAGCGCGCCGGAAGGGCTATTGATTGAAGGCAAAATCCGAGTTCCTTTCCCTTTTCAGCCAGGCTGAAACAAGCCGAAGAATACCGATGACTGTTGCAGCGCCGCATGAAGCGGGCTTTTCCATCACCGTCGAGCCCAGCGGGCGTCATTTCGTGGTGCATGGCGACGAAACCATTCTCGCGGCCGGCATCCGCCAGGGCATCGGCCTTCCCTATGGCTGCAAGGATGGCGCCTGCGGCTCGTGCAAGTGCAGGAAGCTCTCGGGCGAGGTCGAACTCGGTCCGCACCAGAGCAAGGCGCTGAGCGCCGAAGAACAGCTGGCGGGCTTCGTGCTCACCTGCTGCGCCCATGCCAAGAGCGACGTAGTGCTCGAGTCGCGCCAGGTCACCGAGGCCGGCGCCCTGCCGATCCGCAAGATGCCGGTGCGGGTGCTGGCGCTCACGCGGCTCTCCCATGACGTGATGAAGCTGCGCCTGCAGCTGCCGGCCGGCGAGCCGCTGCAGTTCCATGCGGGCCAGTATGTGGAATTCATCCTGCGCGACGGCGCGCGCCGCAGCTACTCGATGGCCAATGCGCCGCACACGCTGGCCGAGCCGGGCACGGGCATCGAGCTGCACCTGCGGCATCTGCCGGGCGGCAAGTTCACCGACCATGTGTTCGGCGCCATGAAGGAAAAGGAAATCCTTCGCATCGAAGGCCCCTACGGCAGCTTCTTCCTGCGCGAGGACTCGGCCAAGCCGATGATCCTGCTGGCCTCGGGCACCGGCTTCGCGCCCATCAAGGCGCTGCTCGAGCACATGAAGTTCTTGGGGCTCGAGCGGCCCGCCACGCTCTACTGGGGCGGCCGCCGGCCCGAAGACCTCTACATGGATGCCTGGGTCCGCGAACATCTGAAGGAGACGCCGAACCTGCGCTACGTGCCGGTCATCTCCAACGCCACGCCGGAAGACAACTGGACCGGCCGCACGGGCTTCGTGCATCGCGCGGTGCTGGAAGACTTTGCCGATCTTTCGGGCCACCAGGTGTATGCCTGCGGCGCACCGATCGTGGTCGACTCGGCCCGGCACGACTACGTGGCGCTAGCCGGCCTGCCCGACGAAGAGTTCTTTGCCGACGCATTCACCACCGAGGCCGACAAGGCGCTTCCCTGATCCCGCTTCCCCTTCCCCGAGACGAGACATAAAAGAATGAAGACGAGACACTTCCTCCTCGCGCTGCTCGCCAGCGCCACGCTGATGGCCACCGGCCAGGCCGCGGCCCAGCAGCAGCGCCCGATCCGCCTCGTGGTGCCCTACGCCGCCGGCGGCCCCATCGACGTGACGGCCCGCATGCTGGCCGAACGCGTGAAGGACGCCCTGGGCACTGTCATCATCGACAACAAGCCCGGTGCGGGCGGCAACATCGGCGCCGACATCGTGGCCAAGGCGGCACCCGACGGCCTCACCATCGGCATTGCGGCCACCGCCACCCATGCGGTGAATCCGTGGCTCTACAGCAAGATCCCGTTCAATGCGGCGACCGACTTCGCGCCCGTCACGCAGATGGTGCGCGTGCCAAACGTGCTGGTGATGAATGCGGAAACGGCGCAGCGCCTGAAGATCAACACCGTGGCCGACCTGATCCGCTACGCCAAGGCCAACCCCGCCAAGCTCAACTACGGCAGCGGCGGCAACGGCAGCGCCGGCCATCTGGCAGGCGAGCTGTTCAAGAAGCAGGCCGGCATCTTCGCGCTGCACATTCCGTACAACGGCGGCAATCCGGCGCAGCTGGCGCTGCTCTCCGGCCAGGTCGACTTCAACTTCGACAACCTTGCCACGGCGGCACCGAACATCCGCTCGGGCAAGCTCAAGGCCATTGCGGTCACGACCTTGCAGCGCAGCAGCGCCATGCCCGAGCTGCCGCCGGTGGCCGACACGCTCAAGGGCTTCTCGATCGACACCTGGTGGGGCCTGGTGGCACCGGCCGGCACGCCGCACGACGTGGTCGTGAAGCTCAACCAGGCCTTCGTGGCCGCTTTGAACGCGCCGGAGACGAAGGCCCGTTTCGCCACGCTGCTGGCCGAGCCGGTCGCCAATTCGCCCGAGCAGTTCGGCACGTTCATGAAGAGCGAGCTCTCCAAGTACGAAGCCGTCGTGAAGGCAACCGGCGCCAGGGTCGACTGAAAGAGGCGGCCGCCGCCGGGCCGCCCCAAGGCGAGCCGCGCCTCCCCCTCGGGGGGTGGAGAATTACACGAAGCGAAGCGGAGTGAAAAGCCGGGGGGCTGTCGTCTACTCGCCCAGGTAGGCGGCCCGCACGCGCGGGTCGCTCAGCAGATCCTTGGCGTCGCCCGTCATCGTGATGAGACCCGACTCCATCACGTAGCCGCGGTCGGCCAGCTGCAGCGCCCGGTTGGCGTTCTGTTCCACCAGCAGGATGGTCACGCCCTGCGCGGCCACGGTCTGGACCACCTCGAAGATCTTGTCGCACATGATCGGCGAAAGACCCATGGTGGGCTCGTCGAGCAGCAGCACCTTGGGGCGCGCCATGAGCGCACGGCCCATGGCCAGCATCTGCTGTTCGCCGCCCGACATGGTGCCTGCGAGCTGGTCCTTGCGCTCGCGCAGGCGCGGGAAGGTCACGAACACCCGCTCCATGTCGCTGGCGATCTCGGCCTTGTCGTTGCGGATGTAGGCACCGATCTGCAGGTTCTCGGTGATCGTCATGCGCGTGAACACGCCGCGGCCTTCGGGCACCATCACGAGGCCCTCGCCCACCAGGTCCCAGGCGCCGCGGCCCTTGATGTTGCGGCCCAGGAATTCGATGGTGCCGGCGCCCGCCGGCAGCGTGCCGGTGATCGCCTTCATGGTGGTGGTCTTGCCGGCGCCGTTGGAGCCGATCAGCGACACCAGTTCGCCTTCGTGAACCTCGAAGTCCACGCCCTTCACCGCCTGGATGCCGCCGTAGCCGACCTTGAGGCCGCTGACCTTGAGCAGCGTCTTGCCAGGAGCATTGGCCGCGGTCTTGGGCGGGGTTGCAGTTGCCGTTGCTGTCGTTGTTTCTTCTGCGCTCGTCATTGTCGTCGTCGCCATTTCAGTGTCCTCCGGTGCCGAGGTAGGCCTCGATCACCTTCTCGTTCTTCTGCACGTCGTAGGGCGTGCCTTCGGCAATCTGCTTGCCGTAGTCGAGCACGGTGACGCGGTCGCACAGGCCCATGATGAGCTTGACGTCGTGTTCGATGATGAGAATGGTCCGGTCGTCCTTGCGGATGCGGTCGATCAGCTCGCGCAGCAGCACCTTCTCGGTCGAGTTCATGCCCGCGGCGGGCTCGTCGAGCGCGATGAGCTGCGGGTCGGTGGCCAGTGCGCGCGCAATCTCGAGTCGGCGCTGGTCGCCGTACGACAGCGTGCGCGCCTTGTAGTCGGCAAACTTGCCGATGCCCACGTAGTCGAGCAGTTCCTGCGCGCGGTCGGCAATGGCCTTTTCCTCGGCCTTGAACGAACGGGTGCGCAGCATGGCGCCGAACACGCCCGAATGGGTGCGGATATGGCGCCCGACCATGACGTTCTCGAGCGCCGTCATTTCGGAGAACAGGCGGATGTTCTGGAAGGTGCGCGCAATGCCTGCCTTGGCCACTTCGTGCACGGCCGTGGGCTGGTAGGGCTTGCCGGCCAGCTCGAAGCTGCCGCTGTCGGGCGTGTAGAGCCCGGTGATCACGTTGAAGAACGTGGTCTTGCCGGCGCCGTTGGGGCCGATGAGGCCATAGACCTGTCCGCGCTTGATGGTGATGCCGACGTCGGAAAGCGCTTGCAGGCCGCCGAAGCGCTTGGAAATTCCGCGGACGTCGAGGATGGTGTCAGTCGTCATGTTGATGGCTTCCTTCGGCTCACGGATTGATCGACATGGGACGCGAGGCCGCACCCGGCAGCTCGTCGGCGGGCGTCTCGATGCCCGGCCCGTGAGTCTGCAGCGAACCCGGCGCCACCGGCGCATCGGAAGCCACGCCCTTGCGCTGCAAGGTCTTGCCATGCTCGGGCGAAGGCCAGAGGCCGCGCGGACGCACCAGCATGATGACGATCATGGCCAGCGCAATGAAGAGCTGGCGCAGGATGGACGCGTCGAGGCGGCCGTCGGTCATGGCCTGCAGCGGCCCGGCCACGTAGCGCAGCACCTCGGGCAGCGCAGCCAGCAGCACGGCGCCCAGGATCACGCCCGGCAGATGGCCGATGCCGCCCAGCACCACCATGGCGACGATCATCACCGACTCCATGAGGCTGAACGACTCGGGCGAGACAAAACCCTGGAAGGCCGCGAACATGGCGCCCGACACGCCGCCGAAGCTCGCGCCCATGCCGAAGGCCAGCAGCTTCATGTTGCGGGTATTGATGCCCATGGCCTTGGCCGCGATCTCGTCTTCGCGGATGGCCATCCAGGCGCGCCCGATGCGCGACATCTGCAGGCGGTGCGAAATGATGATCGTGGCCACCACCAGCGCAAGGAACAGGTAGTAGTAGAGCGTGACCGACGAGATCGTGAAGCCGTCGAACTTCCAGGCCTTGCCCAGGTCGAGGCCCCAGAACTTGACGGAGTCGATGGCGGTGATGCCCTTCGGCCCGTTGGTGATGTTGATCGGCTGGTCGAGGTTGTTCAGGAACACCCGGATGATCTCGCCGAAGCCGAGCGTCACGATGGCCAGGTAGTCGCCGCGCAGCTTGAGCGTGGGCGCGCCGAGCATCACGCCCAGCACCCCGGCCACCACCAGCGCCAGCGGTATCACGATGAGCAGCGAGGTATGCAACCCGTTCGGGAACATGGCCTTGAACCACGGGAAGGTGTCGGACAGGTGCGACGAGCCCATCAGCGCGAAGAGGTAGGCCCCCACGGCAAAGAAGGCGACATAGCCCAGGTCGAGCAGGCCGGCGTAGCCGACGACGATGTTCAGGCCGAGCGAGAGCATCACGTAGAGCAATGCGATGTCGGCAATGCGCACCCAGGCGTTGCCCTGGCTCTGCAGGAAGATCGGCAGCGCGAGCACGGCGACGACGCCGAGAACGTAGAGAGCGAGGTTCTTGCTGTTTTTCATGGTGTGCTGCTCCTCAGGCCCGATCCGCCACGCGCTCGCCGAGCAGGCCCGAGGGCCGCAGCGTGAGCATGACGATCAACACGATGAAAGCGAAGATGTCGCTGTAGTTGCTGCCGAGCACGCCGCCGGTCAGCGAACCGATGTAGCCGGAGCCGATGGCCTCGATCAACCCGAGCAGGATGCCGCCGACCACCGCACCGGCCAGGTTGCCAATGCCGCCGAACACTGCCGCGGTGAAGGCCTTGAGGCCGGGCAGGAAGCCCATCGCGTGCTGCGCGATGCCGTAGTTGGAGGCGTACATGACGCCCGCGATGGCCGCGAGCACGGCACCGATGATGAAAGTGGCCGAAATGACCATATCGGGCCGGATGCCCATCAGCGCCGCGACGCGCGGGTTCTCGGCGGTGGCGCGCATCGCGCGGCCGAGCTTGGTGTAGTTGACCAGCCACATCAGCACCACGAGCGAGAACGCCGTGACGCTCAGGATCATGACCTGCGTGGGCGAGATCACCGCGCCGCCCACCTCGATGGGCGTGGTCGACAGCAGGTTGGGATAGGCCTTGTTGGTGGGCTTCCAGATGATCATGGCCAGCGTCTGGAGCAGGATCGACATGCCGATGGCCGTGATGAGCGGCGCGAGCTTGGGGCTGTTGCGAAGCGGCCGGTAGGCGACCTTCTCGATCACGAAGTTGAGCGTGGCTGCAACGATGCAGGCGATGATCAGCGCGATGATGAGGATCAGCCAGCCGGGCGTGCCGGGCATGGATTCCTTCATGAGTCCGATGATGGTCCAGCTCGTGAGCGCCCCCACCATCAGCACTTCGCCGTGCGCAAAATTGATCAGATTGATGATGCCGTACACCATGGTGTAGCCCAAGGCTATCAAGGCATACATGCTGCCCAGGACCAGACCGTTGATGATCTGCTGCAGCAATATTTCCATAACTCGTTCCCTATTTGTTGCACCGTTGCGGGGTGCTGTTCACCCACCTTGGCACCGGTTTGGCACCTTGGCTTGATAAGCAAAAAACCAGCCAACATGTGCCGCTGGCTGATTTGTGGGCGGGATTGTAAGCACCCACCAGCGCCGATTTGGTGCGCCTTGCCCGGGGTTTACCCGCTCACGCCATGCTGTATGCGAGTGAAGTCATGCATGGCGTACGCGCATGGTGAAAAGGCGTATCACTCCTCGCGCTGGCCGTTCAGGCGGCGAAGCTCGCGCAGTTTTTCCGCGATGCGGATTTCGAGCCCGCGCTCGACGGGCTGGTAGAAGACCTGGCCCTCCAGGCCATCGGGCAGGTAGCGCTCGCCCGCGGCAAAGCCGCCCTCCTCGTCGTGCGCGTAGCGGTACCCCTTGCCGTAGTCGAGGTCCTTCATGAGCTTGGTGGGCGCGTTGCGCAAGTGCATCGGCACGGGACGCGTGCTGTCCTTCTTGATGAGCGCACGCACGGCGTTGTAGGCGGTGTAGACGGCGTTCGACTTGGGCGCCATCGCCAGGTAGACCACGCACTCGGCCAGCGCGAGTTCGCCTTCGGGCGTGCCGAGGCGCTCATACACCTCGGCGGCGTCGAGCGCGAGCCGCAGCGCGCGCGGATCGGCCAGTCCGATGTCCTCGCTGGCCATGCGCACCAGCCGGCGCGCCATGTAGCGCGGATCGGCACCGCCGTCGAGCATGCGCACGAACCAGTAGAGCGAGGCGTCGGGGTCGCTGCCGCGCACCGACTTGTGCAGCGCGCTGATGGTGTCGTAGAACTGCTCGCCGCCCTTGTCGTAGCGCCGCATGCGCTCGCCGAGCACGCGCAGCAGCCATTCGTCGGTGATGTGGCCGAGCTTCTCGGCGCGGGCCGCGACGGCCAGCGTCTCGAGCGTGTTGAGCAGGCGCCGCGCATCCCCGTCGGCATAGGCGACGAGCCGGTCGATGGCCGTGTCCTCGACGTCCGGCACCGCCTGGATGGCCTGCGCCTTGGCCACGATCTGCTTGAGGTCGGCCTCGGTGAGCGGTTGCAGCACGTACACGGCCGCGCGCGAAAGCAAGGCCGAGTTGACCTCGAACGACGGGTTCTCGGTGGTGGCGCCGATGAAGGTGAACAGCCCCGATTCCACATGCGGCAGGAACGCATCCTGCTGGCTCTTGTTGAACCGGTGCACCTCGTCGACGAAGACGATCGTGCGCCGCTGCTCCAGGCCGTCGCGCACGGCCGTGGCACGCTCGACCGCATCGCGGATATCCTTGACGCCGCCGAGCACGGCGCTGATGCTGAGGAACTGCGCATCGAAGGCATCGGCCATCAGCCGCGCGATGGTCGTCTTGCCGGTGCCGGGCGGCCCCCAGAGGATGCAGGAATGCGGCTGGCCCGATTCGAAGGCAATGCGCAGCGGCATGCCCGGCCCCAGCAGGTGCTGCTGGCCGATGACCTCGCCGAGCGTCTTCGGACGCAGGCGCTCGGCAAGGGGTTGATGCGAACTGGTGGCCAAACCTGCGGTGCGTCTGGTGGCTATTGCTTGATGACGTCGGCGCCAGCGGGCGTCTTGAACTCGAACGCGCTGGCAGGCAGCGCCGGATTCACTTCGACCTTGCTGAACTTGAGCACCGAGCGCTGCCCGAAGCTGTCAAGAATTTCGAGCGCGGCCAGAGCGTCGCCCTGGAAGCCGACCTGCACATTCTGCAGCTGGCCGTCCTTGTTCTTCGGCGTGGCCTTGACCCACTGCAGGCCGTCGCGCTCGGGCGCGGCCTCGAGCGTGAAGTCGGCCTGCAGCGCGCGCAGGTCGGGTGCCGCGGCAATCAGCGCGGCGGGCGTGGAGCCCAGCGCCTGCGACTGGGCGCGCTGCGTGACCTGGTTCAGGTCGGCATCGTAGAGCCACAGCGTCTTGCCATCGGCCACGATGCTCTGGGCAAAGGGCTTCTGGTAGTCGAACTTGAACTTGCCGGGCCGCTGGAATTCGAAGGTGCCGGTGGAGGTCTTGGTGCGGCCGGGCTGCCCTTCGCGCGGCGGCGCGGTCACGGTCTGAGTGAACTCGGCACGGCCCGACTTGACCGTCTTCACGAAGGCCTCGAGGCTTTCAAGGCCGCCGGCCCAGGCGTTGGCGGAACACAGGAGGCCGATCAACAGCCAATGGCGAATTTTCAATTGGGGTTCCTCGGAAAAAGCGATGGCGTTGACATGACCATACCCCGCTGCGCGTTGCGCCATGTACGGGGCTTCATGAAGTTTTGCAACGTTATTGCAGCTTTTGCAAAGTGGCTGTCAGTGCGTAACGCCGGGGTCCGCAGGCATCTGCCGGCTATTCGGCGCGCGCCGGCACCAGGATCTCGCGCTGGCCGCTGCCGCTCATGGCGCTGACGAGGCCCGCCTTCTCCATGTCTTCCACCAGCCGCGCCGCACGGTTGTAGCCGATCTTCAGATGGCGCTGCACCAGCGAGATGCTGGCCTTGCGGTTCTTCAGCACCACTTCGACCGCCTGGTCGTACATCGGGTCCTTCTCGGCATCGCCGCCCTCGCCCAGCATGTCGCCGTCGCCATCGACCGTGCCGCCTTCGAGCACGCCTTCGATGTAGTCGGGCTCGCCCTGGCTCTTGAGGTAGGCCACCACGCGGTGCACTTCCTCGTCGCTCACGAACGCGCCGTGCACGCGGATCGGAAGGCCCGTGCCGCTGGGCATGTAGAGCATGTCGCCCATGCCCAGCAGTGCCTCGGCACCCATCTGGTCGAGGATGGTGCGGCTGTCGATCTTGCTCGACACCTGGAATGCGATGCGCGTGGGAATGTTGGCCTTGATGAGGCCGGTGATCACGTCGACGCTGGGCCGCTGCGTGGCCAGGATCAGGTGGATGCCGGCGGCGCGCGCCTTCTGCGCGAGGCGGGCGATGAGCTCCTCGATCTTCTTGCCCACCACCATCATCAGGTCGGCCAGCTCGTCGATCACCACCACGATATGCGGCTCGCGCTTGAGCGGCTCGGGATCGTCGGGCGTGAGGCTGAAGGGGTTGTAGATGAACTCCTCGCGCGCCTTGGCTTCGTCGATCTTGGTGTTGTAGCCGGCCAGGTTGCGTACGCCCAGCTTGCTCATGAGCTTGTAGCGGCGCTCCATCTCGGCCACGCACCAGTTCAGGCCGTGGGCGGCCTGCCGCATGTCGGTGACCACGGGCGCCAGCAGGTGCGGGATGCCTTCGTACACCGACATTTCGAGCATCTTCGGGTCGATCATGAGCAGGCGGACGTCGCGTGCCTCGGCCTTGTAGAGCAGCGAAAGGATCATCGCGTTGATGCCCACCGACTTGCCCGAACCGGTGGTACCGGCCACCAGCACGTGCGGCATCTTTGCAAGGTCGGCCACCACGGGGTTGCCGATGATGTCCTTGCCCAGGCCCATCGTGAGGAAGGACTTGCCCTCGTTGTAGACCTGCGAGCCGAGGATTTCGCTGAGCTTGATCGACTGACGCTTGGCGTTCGGCAGCTCGAGCGCCATGTAGTTCTTGCCCGGAATGGTTTCCACCACGCGGATCGACACCAGCGAGAGCGAACGCGCCAGGTCCTTGGCCAGGCCGACGATCTGCGAGCCCTTGACGCCGGTGGCCGGCTCGATCTCGTAGCGCGTGATCACCGGCCCCGGCGAAGCCAGCACGACGTGCACCTCGACGCCGAAGTCCTTGAGCTTTTTCTCGATCATGCGCGAGGTCATCTCGAGCGTGTCGGCCGAGACCGTTTCCTGGCGCGCCTGGGCCGCGTCGAGCAGGTCGACCTGCGGCAGCTTGCTGTCGGGCAGTTCCTTGAAGAGCGGCTTCTGGCGCTCCTTGACGACGCGGTCGCTGCGGGGCACCTCGGTCATCGCGGGCTCGATCTGCACCGGCGGCGACGCCGCGCGGCGCTTCGGCCGCGGCTCGATGCGCAGTTCTTCGTCGCCATCGGCATCCGCCAGCTCGCCGCCGGCCGCTGCGCGCGAGAACGGCAGGTCTTCGGCTTCCGCGCGCTCGCGGGCGGCCTGCTTGCCCATGGCGATGTCGGCCGCCATTTCGCGCTTTTCGCGGCGCGACTCGAACAGCGAATAGGCGCGCGCGCCGATGCGCTCGGCGATCTGGCTCCACGAGAAGCGAAACACCAGCGCCGAGCCGATCACGCCGGCGGCAATGGCCACCAGCGCCGAGCCCGTAAAGCCCATCCAGCGCACGCTGGCCGGGCCCACCAGGTAGCCCAGCGCGCCGCCGCCCGAACCCGGCAGGTGGGATTCGAGCCGGTACAGGCGCGACCACTCGAGCACCGCGCTCGCGCACAGCAGCAGCACCAGGCCGAACCAGAAAGCCAGGCGGCTGCGGTTGAAGCGCCCGCGCACCGGCTGCTCGGTCGGCGCAGCGTCGCCGCCGCGCAGCCAGTTGGCCAGCGACGAGAGCCATGCCCGCAGGCCCGCCGCCAGGCACCACCACACCGAATAGCCGGCCAGAAAATAGCTGCCGTCGGCCAGCCAGGCGCCGATGCGGCCGCCCCAGTTCTTGATCTCGCCGCCGGTGCCGGAGGTCGACCAGGCCGCATCGGAGGGCGTGAAGCTCAGCATGGCCAGCAGCCAGAACAGGAGCCCCGCAAAGCCTGCGATCAGCGTGATCTCGTGGGCGAAGCGCATCGCGCGCATGCGCACGGGCTGCCCTTCGGCGGCGGAAGAAGATTGAAGCGTATTGAGCGAATAAGTCATGAAAAACGCGGCACCGAGCCTTTCGAAGCGGCGGCTGGGTGCCTGAACACTACAACAAAAGGGCGCGGCCGCAAGAAGCGCCGGTGCCGGCGGCTCAAGTCAGGGACAGGAGCCGCTCCTTGACGATCATGGAGCCGTCGTCCTGGGTCTGGACGAATCCGCGCTCCTCCAGGTCCTTCATCACGCGGCTCACCATTTCCCGCGAGGCGCCCACCATTTTCGCGAGATCCTGGCGCGAGATCTTGTCGCGCACCTTCATGTTGCCCGCGCCGTCGTCGATCGCGAACTCGAGCAGCGAGCGCGCCACGCGTCCATAGACGTCCATCAGCGCGAGCGACTCGATCTTGCGGTCCGCGTGGCGCAGCCGCTGCACCAGGCCGCGCATGATGTTGTAGGCCATCGAGGAGTTCTCGGGCAGGCAGCGCGCGAACGCATCGCGGTCGAGCATGAGGACGTCGCACTGGATCTCGGTGCGCACGGTGGCCGAATGGGGTTCGTCGTCGATCAGGCTCATCTCGCCGATGTAGTCGCCCGGATGCAGCGTGGCAAGGATCACCTCACGTCCGCGGTTGTCGGCGCTCGTCACGCGCGCGCGGCCGGTCAGGATGATGTAGAGCGCGTCGGATTTCTTGCCCTGCTCGACGATGACTTCGGCTCGCTTGAAGCGCTTCTTGATGATCGCATCCGCAATGCTTGCAGACTGCGAAGACGTGAGCGAGGCAAACAGCGGAACACGCCGCAGCAACTCAAGATTGGACAGCATCGACATTTATCAATCCCTGATACGGCGTGCGCAAGCTCGTCCACCGTCGGCCCGATGGATTACTACAATCGCGCGCATTGAAAACACCGTGCACCCGGTGTTGAACCGAGCGGTGATACTCCACATATATCGCTACCACCCTGAAAATGTACACGCTGAAGCAGCGCAAATCCTAGGTTTTCCACTCATGTCCGCTCCCCAACACGCCAAGGTCCTGATTCTGGGCTCCGGCCCGGCCGGCTACACCGCCGCCGTCTACGCAGCCCGCGCAAACCTCCAGCCCCTGCTCATCACAGGCATTGCACAGGGCGGCCAATTGATGACGACCACCGAGGTCGACAACTGGCCCGCGGACGTGCATGGCGTGCAGGGCCCCGACCTGATGCAGCGTTTTCTCGAGCATGCGGAGCGCTTCAAGACGCAGATCGTCTTCGACCACATCAACAAGGTCGACCTCGGCAAGCGCCCGTTCACGCTCACCGGCGACAGCGGCACCTACACCTGCGACTCGCTGATCATTGCCACCGGCGCTTCCGCCAAGTACCTCGGGCTCGACTCGGAACAGAAGTTCATGGGCCGCGGCGTCTCGGCCTGCGCCACCTGCGACGGCTTCTTCTATCGCGAGCAGGAAGTGTGCGTGATCGGCGGCGGCAACACCGCCGTCGAGGAAGCCCTGTATCTGGCCAACATCGCGAACAAGGTCACGCTGGTGCATCGCCGCGACAAGTTCCGCGCCGAGCCCATCCTGATCGACAAGCTCATGGAGAAGGTCGCCGAGGGCAAGATCGTCCTGAAGCTGCACAACGAACTCGACCAGGTGCTGGGCGACGACACGGGCGTGACGGGCATCCGGATCAAGAACACGCAGAACGGCGCCACCGAGCAGATCGACCTCAAGGGCTGCTTCATCGCCATCGGCCACCACCCCAACACCGACATCTTCCAGGGGCAGCTGGAGATGAAGGACAACTACATCCTGACCCGCTCGGGCCTGCAGGGCTTTGCCACGATGACCAGCATTCCGGGCGTCTTCGCCGCCGGCGACGTGCAGGACAACGTGTACCGCCAGGCCATCACGAGCGCCGGCACCGGCTGCATGGCCGCGCTGGACGCCCAGCGCTTCCTCGAGCAGGACGGCACGCTTTAAGCGAGCGGCCCCAAAAGGGCTATAATCCAAGGCTTTGCCGAAATAGCCCCTTTCAACCGGGGCCGAGAATCCAGGCAAAGCCGGGGTACCGCCACCCGTTTTCTGGCGAGGTCAAGCTGCAAAACACCTGCAATCGCCACGATTGCGCCGGTGCCAGCTGTTCAAGAAAGAGTGTCCTCATGGCACGCGTATGCGACGTAACGGGCAAAGGCCCGATGGTCGGAAACAACGTTTCCCACGCCAACAACAAAACCAAGCGCCGGTTCCTGCCGAACCTGCAATACCGCCGTTTCTGGGTCGAGACCGAAAACCGCTGGGTTCGCCTGCGTGTTTCGAGCGCCGCACTGCGCCTGATCGACAAGAACGGCATCGACGCCGTGCTCGCAGACCTGCGTGCACGCGGCCAAGCTTAAGGAGCTGAATCATGGCAACGAGCAAAGGCGGACGCGAAAAGATCAAGCTGGAATCCACCGCGGGTACCGGCCACTTCTACACGACCAGCAAGAACAAGAAGACGATGCCTGAAAAGATGTCGATCATGAAGTTCGACCCCAAGGCACGCAAGCACGTCGAATACAAGGAAATCAAGCTGAAGTAATTCGGCCCGGCTTCCCCCGCAAGAAAACCCGCTGCTCACCCCAGCGGGTTTTTTGTTGCCTGTCGAATCACGCGCAGCGCAGTGCGGCAGGCACAAAAAAGCCGGCCCGAGAGCCGGCTTTTTGATGGGCGCGGACCGCCTGCCTGATCAGGCGCGTGCGGCGCGCAGGCGGGTCGAGAACTCGCGCAGGCCGGCAATGCCGCTGGCCTCCGCGCGATGGCACCAGGCCGCCAGGTCGGCCGCCAGCTGCTCGCGCGACTGCGAGGTGTTGAGCCAGAGCTGGCGCAGCTCCTCGCGCATGGTGACCATCTTGTCGATCACCGGGTGGGCAGCGCGCGCCTGCACGAGGTGCGAGCGGGCCGATGCGGGCACCTTGTCGTCGTCGCGATGCAGCCAGTTCTTGGCCGCCTTGAGCACCGAAATGTCGCCGCCCTTGGTCTTGAGCGCAGCCAGTTCGGCCTTGGTGACGCGGCGCATCTCGCGGGCATAGCCGGCCATAACTTCATAGCGGTTGGCAATGACGGCCTCGAGCGTCTTCTCGTTGGCCACGGGCTGGATGTCGCCCATCTGCATCTTCGGCGGCACCTTCTTCACCTTGGCCCAGCCGATCTTCTGCATCATCTGGATGTAGACCCAGCCGATGTCGAATTCGTACTTCTTGACCGAGAACTTGGCCGAGGTGGGATACGTGTGGTGGTTGTTGTGCAGCTCTTCGCCACCGATGATCAGGCCCCAGGGCGAGACATTGCGGCTGGCGTCCGGCGCCTCGAAGTTGCGGTAGCCCCAGTAGTGGCCGATGCCGTTGATGATGCCGGCCGCGGTGATCGGGATCCACAGCATCTGGACAGCCCAGACCGTCAGGCCGAGCGCGCCGAACAGCGCCAGGTTGATGACCAGCATCAGGCCCACGCCCTGCCAGCTGTAGCGGGTGTACAGGTTGCGTTCGAGCCAGTCGTCGGGCGTGCCGTGGCCGTAGCGCTCCATCGTTTCCTTGTTCTTCGACTCGGCGCGATAAAGCTCGGCGCCGCGCCAAAGGACTTCGTCGATGCCCTTGACCTGGGGGCTGTGCGGGTCTTCTTCGGTTTCGCACTTGGCGTGGTGCTTGCGGTGGATGGCCACCCATTCCTTGGTCACCATGCCGGTGCCGAGCCACAGCCAGAAGCGGAAGAAATGCGAGGGGATCGGGCCCAGATCCATGGCCCGGTGCGTCTGCGTGCGGTGCAGGAAGATCGTGACCGCAGCGATCGTGATGTGCGTGGTGACGAGCGTGTACAGCACGACTTGCCACCATGTGAGGTCCCACAAGCCGTGTCCGAGCCAGTCGATGGCCGCGCTCAAAACGGCAGAGTCAGGAATCAACATTGAATTAAGTGCTCCATGGCCACACGAAGGTGCAGCCTTTCAGTTAACCCGCGATTTTAAGGCGGCAGGGCTTAAATGAGGCCCTTTGCCCTTCCTTAAAGGCGCAGATTTACCCTAATTTGGAGTGCCGTGCCTATTTGCGGTTCCACACCGCCGCAAAGAAACCGTCCGTTGCGTGGCGGTGCGGCCACAGCCGCAGATAGCGGCGGCCGTCCGCTCCGCCTGCGCAGAGCGCCTCAAAACCCTCCACTTTGAGGCCCTGCAGCAACTCCGCGGCGTCCTGGGGCACGAAATCGGGGTTGGCGGCGCTGAAAGCCTCGGCAATGGCCTCGTTTTCCTCGGGCAGCACGCTGCAGGTGGCATAGACCAGCCGTCCGCCCGATTTCAGCAGGCGTGCCGCGCTTTGCAGGATGGCGGCCTGCTTGACCGTCAATTCCTCGACCGATTTGGGCGACTGGCGCCATTTCAGGTCCGGATTGCGGCGCAGCGTGCCCAGGCCCGAGCAGGGCGCGTCCACCAGCACGCGGTCGATCTTGCCGGCCAGGCGCTTGATGCGGTCGTCCCGCTCATGCGCAATGGCGGCCGGATGCACGTTCGACAGCTTGCTGCGCGCGAGCCGCGGCTTGAGCGCGTCGAGCCGGTGGGCCGAGGTGTCGAAGGCATAGAGCCGGCCGGTGTTGCGCATGGTCGCGCCGATGGCCAGCGTCTTGCCGCCGGCGCCGGCGCAAAAATCGACCACCATTTCGCCCCGCTTGGCATCCAGCAGCAGCGCGAGCAATTGGGAGCCCTCGTCCTGAACCTCGACGGCGCCGCGGGCGAAGGCGTCCAGCTTGGTCAGCGCGGGCTTGCCGTCGATGCGCAGGCCCCAGGGCGAGAACGGTGTTGCTTCCGATTTGATAGCAGCCTTCGCAAGCTCCGCCTTCACCTCGGCGCGCTTGTCGGTCAGGGCATTGACGCGAAGATCGAGCGGCGCGGGCTGCTGCAGGCTTTCGACCAGGGGCCAGAAACCGTCGCCCAGCTGGGCCTTGAGCGGCCCCACCAGCCATTCGGGCAGGTTGTGGCGATGGCGTTCGAGCAGATCGTCCGGCTTGACGGCGTCGCAATTGTCGAGCCACCGCTTTTCCGTGTCGTTGAGGGCGCTCTTCAGGAAGTCGCGCGGGCCATGAAAGCCCAGGATCGCCATGCGACGCTCCTTCGAACCGCTGCCCGAGGGCGAGAGGTGGTCGAACAGAAGCTTCTTGCGCAGCACGGTGTAGACGGTCTCGGCAAGCGTGGCGCGCTCGCGCGGACCGAACTCGCGGTGGTCGCGGAAAAAGCGCGAAACGACCTGGTCGGCCGGGTGATCGAATTTCAGGACAAGGCCGACCAGATCGGCGGTGGCCTCCAACAGGGCTTTGGGGTGCATGCCCCGATTGTCTCAGCCGGGCGGCCTGCTACGCCGTGCGCGTCCAGATCGCCCCGAAAGCCTGCCGCTCGATTTCGTCCAGGGTGGGCGAATGGCCGGCCCAGAGCACCAGCGCCACGCCCGGCAGGCTCAGCGTCTGTTCGAGCTGGCGGCAAAGCTGCCAGCGGTCGTCGTCGTCCAGCCCCGGCAGTTCGACGAACACGACATAGGCCCGGCGCCACGGGAATTCGCGCAGGATCTTGCGCACCAGCCAGGCGCGCGAAATGGGCAGGCAGCGCGAGAGGTCGGCCCGCAGTTCGCCCAGTTCGTGGTCGTTCAGATCGTGCCGGGCGATCTGGCTGAAGAAAGGCGTTTCGGTGATCTCTTCCCAGGCGCGGGCCTCGGCTTCCTCGGCCTCCTTGAGGCGGCCGCGCCACAGCTTGAGCGCTTCTTCGTCGTGCGCGCCCGCATCGGGGTCCTCGAGCGCAGCCACGGCACTTTTCGCGGCCCACCAGCGGCTCGCCGCGCTGGAGTCGTACAGGCGCTCGAGCACGGCCAGGCGCGCCGCGCGGTCGCGCAGGGGCAGCATCTGGGCCAGTCCGCGCAGCGCGCCGGAGTGCTCGGGCGCGATCTGGAGTGCGCGCTCATAGCGGGGACGCACCGGGGCAGCGGGATCGAGTCGGCGCTCGGCATCCGCCCACTCGACCAGCTCGTCGGGCGTGTTGCGCTCGCCCCGCGCCGCGAGCAGGTCGACGCGCTCGCGAATGCGCAACCGATGCGCGTGGTGCTGCTTCCAGTCGCCGGCATGGGCACGGCGCCACTGGTTGTCGAAGTGCGCGATCCACTTGGCGCTGTCGGCCAGCATGGCCAGCGCGGGTTCGACCGACCAGGGCGGCACCACGGCCTTCTGGCCGAGCGCCTCGAGCCGGTCGCGCAGCACCGGATGGGTGTCCTCCAGGTCGCTCACGCACCGCATGGCTTCGCGCAGGGCCTGGCGCGCGAATTCGGCGTCCGGCGGCGTGGCGGCGCGCTCCCTCAGGGCCTCGAAGGGACCGGGCGGCTGTGGCTCCCGCTCGGCGCGCGCCCAGTGCGAGGCCCAGAACTCGTCGGCATACCAGCTGGCCTTGATGGCTATCTCGGTCAGGGCGGCCGCGGCCACGGGCGTGCCCAGCAGGCGGCCGGAGATGCGGTCGGCTTCGTATTCGTCCTGCCGCGCCAGCGCGAAGGTCCGGGCTGCGAAGCGCGGAAAGTACCAGCGGAAGAACGCCTGCGAGACCAGCGCCATCACGCCTTCGTCGCGCTGCAGGCTGGCGTCCAGCTTCAGCCACGAGAGCCGCGTGCGGTAGATCCAGGCACTGAGCTTGCCGTGGTTGCCGCGCAGATGCCCATATTCATGGGCGAGCACCGAAAGCAGCCGCCGCCGGTCCAGCATCATGAGCAGCGGCAGCCCGATGCTCAGGGAATTGACCGCCCCGCCGAACAGCCCGAAGCGCGGCACCTGCCGGATGCTGGCATTGAACTCGTCGTCGAGATAGACGCGGTGGACCGGCGGTCCCTTGATCTTCTTGCGGATGCGCTCGAGCGCCTCGAACAGCGCGGGCGCATCGGCGCGCGAAAGCTCGCGCCCTTCGGGTTCGTCGAACCGGACCCAGAGCGCGCGCAGCGTAGCCCAGAGCAGGCCCAGGGCGAACAGCAGCAGCCAGCCGCGCGTGAAGCTGAAACGCCCGCGTCCGGCGGCCAGCGCGACCCAGGCGATGATGCCGACGGAAAGCCCAAGGCAGGCCAGCACCCAGAGATAGCCGAGCGCCGCAAAGGCCGCGACGCCGCGCCGGTAGCGCGCGCTGTCGTCCGCGCTGGCATGCTCGCTCAGCCTGACGAGGTGAACAAAATCAGCGCGATCCATCCGACTTTCCTCCACCAGCCTCACATTGAAAGGCCAGCAAGAACATGAACGACGACAACGACCTGCCACCCCTGATCGAGACGCCCCTCGGCCGCTATCGGCACTACAAGGGCGGCGAATACGAGGTGCTGGGCACCGTGCGCCACAGCGAAACGCTGGAGCCGATGACGCTGTACCGCACGCTCTATGGCGCGAAGGGGCTGTGGGTCCGCCCGGCTGCGATGTTCGAGGGCACCGTGGAGATCGATGGCGTCCCCCAACGGCGCTTCGCGCCGATCTAGAACGCTAGGTATTCGACAGCACCGGCCCCAGCGCGCCTCAGCCGCAGCGAACGTCCGCTACGCGGCCGCGCGCATCCACATCGAGGTTCAGGCGCCCGCCGTTGAGTTCCATCGTCACTGCCTCGCCGGGCTTCAGTGCGCGGACCGTGCCAGCGCCGGCGCGCACGCGGGCTGCGGCCTCGAGCTGAGGCGACAGCGGCTGGCCGACAGCGAAGCGCGCGCCGTCCGCATTGCACTGGAACACCGGCTCGGGCGGTGCAGCGGATGCGGGGGCTGGTGCGGGGGCTGGCGCGGCGCAGGCCGACAACAGGAAAGCGCCGGCGACCGCGGACAGTAGCGATTGGGTTCTCAATTCGTGCTCCCGAAAACCCGCGAATATAAACAAATTTAAGACGTGTGACTTGATGTATCTGCAAGCCATGCGGCAATGGCGCGTGGATACAACTGATGCTCCTGCGCGAGCACCCGGCCTGCCAGCGTGGCGGCCGTGTCGTCCGGCAGCACCGGCACCACCGCCTGGTCCAGGATCGGGCCATGGTCGAGTTCCGTGGTGACCTGGTGCACCGTGACGCCCGCCACCTTGCAGCCTGCGTCGATGGCCCGCTGGTGCGTGTTCAGCCCCGGAAAGGCCGGCAGCAAGGAGGGGTGGATGTTGACCAGGCGGCCGGCGTAGCGCTCGACGAAGCCCGGGGTCAGGATGCGCATGAAGCCCGCCAGCACCACCAGCGCCGGCGAATGCGCGTCGACCGCCTTCGCCAGCGCCTCGTCGAAAGCCTCGCGTGTCGCAAACTCCTTGTGCGGGACCACGGCGGTTTCGATGCCGTGGGTCCTCGCGATCGCAAGCCCCCCTGCTTCGGCCTTGTTGCTGACGACCACGGCAATGCGGGCGCCGAAACGCTCGGACCAGCGGTCGCGCTCGGCGGCACGCACGATGGCCGCCATGTTGGAGCCGCCGCCGGAGATCAGGATCACGATGTTCTTCATGGGAGGCCGGGATTATCTGTGCTCCGCCCGGCTTGTCGCCGCGCGGACACCGATTCACAGCACGACCGTGCTAAAACTCGAAGTCCGGAGACACGCCGCCGCAACCGCGACGGCGGCGGACCGATCAACACAGCGAGGCACGCATGGATTTGAGCTTCACGCCCGAAGAACAGAAGTTCCGCGAAGAAATTCGCGCCTGGGTCAGAGAAAACCTTCCCCAAGAGATTTCGCACAAGGTGCACAACGCGCTCGAACTGACGCGCGACGATTTGCAGGGCTGGGCCAGGATCCTCGGCAAGAAAGGCTGGCTCGGCTACGGCTGGCCGAAGGAATTCGGCGGCCCCGGCTGGACCGCGATCCAGCGCCACCTGTTCGAGGAAGAAACCGCGCTGGCTGGCGCGCCGCGCATCGTCCCGTTCGGCCCCGTGATGGTCGCGCCGGTGATCATGGCCTTCGGCAATGCCGAGCAGCAAAAGCGCTTCCTCCCCGGCATCGCGAGCGGCGAGGTCTGGTGGAGCCAGGGCTACAGCGAACCGGGTTCGGGCTCCGACCTGGCCTCGGTCAAGACCAAGGCCGAGCGCAAGGGGGACAAGTACATCGTCAACGGCCAGAAGACCTGGACCACGCTCGGCCAGTACGGCGACTGGATGTTCAACCTCGTGCGCACCAGCAACGAGGGCAAGCCGCAGACCGGCATCAGCTTTTTGCTGCTCGACATGAAGTCGCCCGGCGTCACGGTACGGCCGATCAAGCTGCTGGACGGCAGCCATGAAGTGAACGAGGTGTTCTTCGACAACGTCGAAGTGCCGGCCGAGAACCTGATCGGCGAGGAGAACAAGGGCTGGACCTACGCCAAGCACCTGCTCTCGCACGAGCGCACCAACATCGCCGACGTGAACCGCGCCAAGCGCGAGCTCGAGCGCCTGAAGCGCATCGCGAAGAGCGAAGGCGTCTATGAAGACCAGCGCTTCCGCGACGAGATCGCCAAGCTCGAGGTCGACATCGTCGCGCTCGAGATGATGGTGCTGCGCGTGCTTTCGGCTGCCACATCGGGCAAGAACTCGCTCGACGTCGCGGGCCTGCTCAAGATCCGCGGCAGCGAGATCCAGCAGCGCTACAGCGAACTGATGATGCTGGCGGGCGGCGCCTATTCGCTGCCGCTCGTCCGCGAAGCGATGGAAGCCGGCTGGCAGGGCGACTTCCCCGGAGGCAACCCTGCCCTTGCGCCGCTCGCGTCGACCTTTTTCAACATGCGCAAGACCACCATCTACGGCGGCTCGAACGAAGTGCAACGCAACATCGTCGCGCAGACGGTGCTGGGCTGAGGAGACAAGAACATGGATTTCAATTTCACCGACGACCAGGAACAGCTGCGCGACGCCGTTCGCAAATGGGTCGACAAGGGCTATGACTTCGAACGCCGCCGCGGCATCGAGGCCAAGGGCGGCTTCTCGCGCGAGGCCTGGGACGAACTGGCCGAGCTCGGCCTGGGCGGCCTCTACATCGCCGAGGACGACGGCGGCCTGGGCATGGGCCCGGTGGCCGGCATGGTGGTGATGGAAGAGCTGGGCCGCGGCATCGTGCTGGAGCCCTTTGCGCAGACGCTGATCGCCGGCGCCGTGCTCAGCGGCTACGCCAGTGCCGACACCAAGGACAACTGGCTGCCGCGCATCGCCGGCGGCCAGGCCATCGTGGTGCTGGCTCATCAGGAACGCAAGTCGCGCTATCGCCTCGACGTATGCGAGGCCAAGGCCGCGAAGGCCGGCGACGGCTGGTCGCTGACGGGCGCCAAGAGCGTGGTGCCCGTGGGAGACGAGGCCGACGCCTACCTGGTGCCGGCCAAGGTCGACGGCAGGATCGCCCTCTTCCTGGTCGAACGCAGCGCCAGCGGCGTCGAGGCCCGCGGCTACGGCACGCAGGACGGCGGGCGCGCGGCCGAGGTGGTGTTCGACAAGGCAGACGCCACGCTGGTCACGGCCGATGGCCTGGCCGCGCTCGAATATGCGGTGGACGTCGGCATTGCCGCCACCTGCGCCGAAGCGGTCGGGGTGATGGACAAGACCGTGGCCCTCACCGTCGACTACATGAACCAGCGCAAGCAGTTCGGCGTGACCATCTCCACCTTCCAGGCGCTGCGCCACCGCGTGGCCGACATGAAGATGCAGCTCGAGCTCGCGCGCTCGATGAGCTTCTACGCGACGCTCAAGCTCAATGCGCCCGCCGAGGAGCGGCGCCAGGCAATGGCGCGCGCCAAGTACCAGCTCGGCACGTCGATGCGTTATGTCGCCGCGAACTCGGTGCAGTTGCATGGCGGCATCGGCGTGACCGATGAATACATCGGCAGCCACTATTTCCGCAAGCTCACGCAGCTCGAAATGACCTTCGGCGACACGCTGCACCACCTGGGCGAAGTGTCGGCGCGCATGCAGGACACGGCCGGCGTCTTCGCCTGACGCTGTTTTTCCCATAGCATCCAACGCCCGCCCGCCTTGCGCCGGCGGGCGTTCTTACTGGAACCTGCCAGGAACACACATCACATGCCATCACGCCGCACCCTACTGGCCCTCGGCCTCGCATCGACCGCCATGCTGACCGCTTGCGCCACCGCCCCCTCGCCTTCGTACACCGAACGCCCGCCGATCGTCTTCATGCACGGCAACGGCGATTCGGCCGCGCTCTGGCTGACCACGATCTGGCGCTTCGAGTCGAACGGCTGGCCGCGCGACCGGCTCTTCGCGCTCGACCAACCCTACCCGCTGGCGCGCGACGACGATGCCGTGGCCCAGCCCGGCCGCAGTTCGACCACCGATTCGGCCCTCTTCCTGAAGGCCGAGGTCGACAAGGTGCTGAAGGCCACGGGCGCCGCCAAGGTGGTGCTGATCGGCAATTCGCGCGGCGGCAACACGATCCGCAACTACGTGCAGAACGGCGGCGGCGCAGCTGTCGTGAGCCATGTGGTGCTGGGCGGCAATCCGGCGCACGGCATCTGGGCCGTGAAGGGCTTCCGCGAGAACAACGAGTTCTCGGGGCTCTCGGGCTTCATGCAGCAGCTCAACGCGCCGAAGGGGCCAAACGGCGAGGAGGTTACGCCGGGCGTGAAGTGGCTCACGCTGCGCTCGGACAACAACGACAAGTACGCCCAGCCCGACGGCGTGTGGATCGGGGTGCCGGGCCAGCCGACGAACATCGGCTTCGACGGACCGGCGCTCAAGGGCGCGACCAATGTGGTGCTGCCGCGCGTGGACCACCGGGAAACCTCGTTCTCTCCCGCGGCGTTCGCGGCGACCTGGCAGTTCCTGACCGGCGAAGCGCCGCGCAGCACGGCGGTGGCGCCCGAGGCGAAGGTCGTGCTCGACGGCAGGGCGGTGGGCGCGGAGAACCTGTCGCTCAATGGCGGGCAGGTCACCGTGTACGCCGTCGATCCGGCCACGGGCGCACGGCGCGGCAATGCGGTGCACAGCAAGAGCATCGGCGCCGATGGCCGCTGGGGTCCGTTCAATGCGCGCGGCGACACGGCCTACGAGTTCGTCCTTGGCGCACCCGGCTACGGCATCACGCACATCTACCGCAGCCCGTTTCCGCGCAGCAGCCGCGTCGTGAACCTGCGGCCCGAACGCCTCGCGCCGGCCGATGGCAGCGCCCAGGCGGTGGTCGTCTTCACGCGGCCGCGCGGCTACTTCGATGCAGAGCGCGACACCATGCGCTTCGACGGCCAGAGCCCGCCGCCCGGCGTGCCGCCCAGAGGCTCCGGCGTGTCGAGTTCGCGGTTGCGGGTGGCCGCCGCGCAACCCCAGCGCGCGGTGACCGGCGAATTCAACGCGGAGCGCATCACCGGCCTGACCTGGCCTGCGGCGCAGCAGCACGTGACGGTGCTCGAACTGACTTACTGATCCATCGATGAGGCCAAGGACATGAGCGACGCAACCTCTCCCTTCGTGCTGGCGGCACGCGATGCGCGCGGCGTGGCCACGCTGACGCTGAACCGCCCGGCCTCGTTCAACGCCCTTTCCGAGGGCATGCTCGGCGCGCTCGAACAGGCGCTCGGCGAAATTGCAGCCGACGATACGGTGCGCGCCGTGGTGATTGCGGCAGCGGGCAAGGCGTTCTGCGCGGGCCACGATCTGAAGGAAATGCGCGCCCAACCCTCGCTCGGCTACTACCAGCGGCTGTTCGAGCGCTGCGGCGCGATGATGCTGTCGATCCAGCGCCTGCCCGTGCCGGTGATCGCGCGCGTGCACGGCATTGCAACGGCCGCGGGTTGCCAGCTGGTCGCGGTATGCGACCTGGCGGTGGCCTCGAGCGAGGCGCGCTTTGCGGTCAGCGGCGTGAACGTGGGCCTGTTCTGCGCCACGCCGAGCGTCACCCTGTCGCGCAACCTCGGCCGCAAGCAGGCATTCGAGATGCTGGTGACCGGAGAATTCATCGGCGCGGAGGAAGCCCTCGAGAAGGGCCTGGTCAACCGGGTGGCCCCGCCCGGCGAACTCGACGCCGCAGTGGAGGCGCTGGTGGCCAGCATCGTCGCCAAGCCGCGCCAGGCGCTCGCGCTCGGCAAGGCGCTGTTCTATCGGCAGCTCGAAACCGGCATCGAGGCCGCGCTGGCCGACGCCAGCCAGACCATGGCCTGCAACATGATGGACGAGAGCGCGCTGGAAGGCGTCCAGGCCTTCATCGAGAAGCGCCCCCCGGACTGGAAGCGCTAGGTGTCGTGCAGCCGCGAACTCTGCGGCAGGTGCGCCATCAGGAATTCCATCTGGTCCGCCAGGATGCGGCGGTTTCGCAAAATGAAATCTTCCCAGAGGCTGGGTACGTAGGGTGCGTACAGCAGCGGCATGTTGGCCTGCTCGGGCGTGCGGCTGCTCTTGCGGTGGTTGCAGGGCCTGCAGGCCGTGACCACGTTCATCCAGGTGTCGATGCCGTTCTGCGCGAACGGAATGATGTGCTCGCGCGTGAGCTCGTCTTCGTGGAAATGCCCGCCGCAGTAAGCACAGATGTTGCGGTCGCGCGAGAACAGCTTGCTGTTGGTGAGCCCCGGGCGCTGGGTGAAGGGGTTGATGCGCGGCACGCCCTTGGTGCCGATGATGCTGTTGATCGCGATCTGCGATTGCTGGCCGGTGATGGCATTGTGGCCGCCACGGAACACGGCCACCTGCGCGCCCACCTCCCAGCGGACTTCGTCCGCTGCATAGTGGATGACCGCCTGTTCGAGCGATATCCATGACTGGGGCAGCCCTTGGGCCGACAGCTTCAAGACCTTCACCACACGCCTCCTCAAAAAGGGAAGAATCACGGAAAGACCAGGGACACGGAGCGCGCCGGAGACCACTTCAAGCGACGCACTGAGTCACAATATACCGGCTTTGTGACAAAACGGCCTGATGTGCCCATTCGACGGGCAAAAGGCGCTATCAAAAAGATACCCACCCATGCAGGTTTTCCGCGGCTTCCGGCACCCGGGCGTGGCTCCGGCCTGCGCCCTCACCATCGGCAATTTCGACGGCGTCCACCGTGGCCACCAGGCCATGCTGGCGCTGCTGCAGACCGAGGCGCGCCATCGCGGCCTGCCCAGCTGCGTGCTCACCTTCGAGCCGCATCCGCGCGACTACTTTGCCGCCGTCACCAAAAAACCCGACCTGGCGCCCGCGCGCATCGGCACGCTGCGCGACAAGCTCACCGAACTTGCGGCCTGCGGCGTGGCGCAGACGGTGGTGCTGCCCTTCGACGGCCGGCTGGCCTCCCAGTCGCCCGAAGCATTCATCCAGAACGTGCTGATCGACGGCCTGGGTGCGCGCTACGTGCTGGTGGGCGACGACTTCCGCTTTGGCGCCAGGCGGGCCGGCGACTACGCCATGCTCGACGCGGCCGGCGATGCGCACGGCTTCGACGTGGCGCGCATGAACAGCTACGAGGTCCACGGCCTGCGCGTTTCCAGTTCGGCCGTGCGCGAGGCGCTGGCCGAAGGCCGCATGGCCGATGCTCAGCATCTGCTCGGCCGGCCCTACACGATCTCGGGCCACGTGGTTCATGGCCGCAAGCTCGGCCGCGCATTGGGCGCCTCGGCACCCGGCAAGGACGACGGTTTTCGCACCCTCAACCTGCGCTTCAAGCACTGGAAACCGGCGGCCAGCGGCATCTTCGCGGTGCTGGTGCACGGGCTGGCCGACCAGCCGCTGCCCGGCGTGGCGAACCTCGGCGTGCGGCCCTCGTTGGACGCCAACGACGTCAATGCCGGCCGCGTGCTGCTGGAGACGCATTGCCTGGAGTGGCCCTCGCATCTGGGAGCCGAAGGGGCCTACGGTAAAATCGTCCGCGTGGAACTCCTGCACAAACTGCACGACGAATTGCGCTACACCAGCCTCGAGGCCCTGACTGCGGGCATCGCAAAGGATGGGCGCGACGCGCGCGCGTTCTTTGCGTCGACCCACGCCGAAACCCACCGCCAGACCACGCGCGATCGAATTTAGCCCTGCACGCACCGTGCTGCCGCCCTTCGACAAGCTCAGGGCGAACGGCTTTTCTTCCGCACCGACCGCTCAAATGCAGTTCGGGCTGAGCCTGTCGAAGCCCCTCTGTTTCGCACCCCAACATGTCTGACGCCGCTTCCCCCACCGATTACCGTTCCACGCTGAACCTGCCCGACACCCCCTTCCCGATGCGCGGCGACCTGCCCAAGCGCGAACCGGGCTGGGTCAAGGAATGGAACGAAGAAGGCCGCTACCACCGCCTGCGCGACGCCCGCCACGGCGCGCCCAAGTTCATCCTGCACGACGGCCCGCCCTACGCCAACGGCCAGATCCACATGGGCCACGCGGTGAACAAGATCCTCAAGGACATGATCACCAAGGCGCGCCAGCTCGAGGGCTACGACGCGCTCTACGTGCCAGGCTGGGACTGCCACGGCCTGCCGATCGAGAACGCCATCGAAAAGCAGTACGGCCGCAACCTGAGCCGCGACGAGATGCAGGCCAAGAGCCGCGCCTACGCCACGGAACAGATCGCGCAGCAGATGGCCGACTTCCAGCGCCTGGGCGTGCTGGGCGAATGGGACCATCCCTACAAGACGATGGACTTCGCCAACGAAGCCGGCGAGCTGCGCGCCTTCAAGCGCGTGATCGAGCGCGGCTTCGTCTACCGGGGCCTCAAGCCGGTGTACTGGTGCTTCGACTGCGGCTCGTCGCTGGCCGAGTTCGAGATCGAATACGCCGACAAGAAGAGCCAGACCCTCGACGTGGCCTTCAAGGCGCATGACCGCGAGAAGGTGCTCAAGGCCTTCGAGACCGACCACACGATCCTCGGCGACATCTTTGCCGTGATCTGGACCACCACCGCGTGGACCATCCCGGCCAACCAGGCGATCAACCTGAACCCCGAGATCGAATACTCGCTGGTCGACACCGAGCGCGGCCTGCTGATCCTGGCCAACTCGCTGGTCGAGATGTGCATGACGCGCTATGCGCTCGACGGCAAGGTGCTGGCCACGGTCAAGGGCGAGAAGCTCGGCGGGCTCGAATTCGAGCATCCGCTGTACGACATGAAGGATGAGAACGGAAACCGCGGCTACCAGCGCCTGTCGCCGGTGTACCTGGCCGACTACGCCACCGCCACCGACGGCACCGGCCTGGTCCACTCCTCGCCCGCCTATGGCGTGGACGACTTCAACTCCTGCATCGCGCATGGCGTGGCCTACGACGACATCCTGAACCCGGTGCAGGGCAACGGCAGCTACGCGCCCGACTTCCCGCTCTTCGGCGGGCAGAACATCTGGAAGGCCGTGCCGGTCATCATCGCCGCGCTGCGCGATGCCAACCGCCTGCTGACCACCGAGACCATCACGCACAGCTATCCGCACTGCTGGCGCCACAAGACGCCGGTGATCTACCGCGCCGCGGCGCAGTGGTTCATCCGCATGGACGAAGGCGAAGGCGTGTTCACCAAGGACAAGGCGCCCAAGACGCTGCGCCAGACCGCGCTCGACGCCATCGAACAGACCAGCTTCTATCCGGAGAACGGCAAGGCGCGCCTGCACGACATGATCGCCGGGCGGCCCGACTGGTGCATCAGCCGCCAGCGCAGCTGGGGCGTGCCGATCCCGTTCTTCCTGCACAAGGATTCGGGCGAGCTGCATCCGCGCACCATGGAAATCCTCGACCAGGCCGCCGACATCGTCGAGAAGGGCGGCATCGAGGCCTGGAGCCGCGTCACGGTTGAAGAGATCCTGGGCGCCGAAGACGCGCCGCACTACACCAAGAGCACCGACATCCTCGAGGTGTGGTTCGACTCGGGCTCGACCTTCTATCACGTGCTGCGCGGCACGCACCCGAACGTGCACCACGAGAGCGGCCCCGAAGCCGACCTGTACCTCGAAGGCCATGACCAGCACCGCGGCTGGTTCCATTCGTCGCTGCTGATCGCCTGCGCGCTGGAAGACCGCGCACCGTACCGCGGCCTGCTTACGCACGGCTTCACGGTGGATGCCAAGGGCATCAAGATGAGCAAGTCGCTCAAGAACGGCATCGACCCGCAGGAAATCAGCAACAAGCTGGGCTCGGAAATCATCCGCCTGTGGGTGGCCGCGAGCGACTATTCGGGCGACATCGCAGGCGACGACAAGATCCTCGCGCGCGTGGTCGATGCCTACCGCCGCATCCGCAACACGCTGCGCTTCCTGCTGGCGAACACGAGCGACTTCGACATCGCGAAGGATGCCGTGCCGCTCGAAGAGCTGTTCGAGATCGACCGCTATGCCCTCTCGCGCGCGGCGCAGTTCCAGGCCGAGATCCTCGCGCACTACAAGGTGTACGAGTTCCATCCTGTGGTGGCCAAGCTGCAGATCTACTGCTCGGAAGACCTGGGCGGGTTCTACCTCGACATCCTGAAGGACCGGCTCTACACGACCGCACCGGGCTCGCTGGCGCGCCGCAGTGCGCAGACGGCGCTCTGGCACATCTCGCAGGCAATGCTGCGCTGGATGGCGCCCTTCCTGAGCTTCACGGCCGAAGAGGCGTGGAAGTTCGTGAGCACGGGCAAGCCGGGCGAGTCGATCTTTGCGCAGACCTACAGCAAGTTCGCCGCGCCCGACGAAGCACTGCTTGCGAAGTGGGGCCGCATCCGCGAGATCCGCGATGTGGTCAACAAGGACATCGAAGCCGTGCGCGCCGAAGGCAAGGTCGGCTCGTCGCTGCAGGCCAAGCTGCAGCTCAGCGCACCGGCCGACGACTTCGCGCTGCTGGGCTCGCTGGGCGACGACCTGAAGTTCGTCTTCATCACTTCCGCCATCGAACTGGCGGCGGGCGAGGCGCTGTCTTCGGTGGTGACGCCGAGCAGCGCGCAGAAATGCGATCGCTGCTGGCACTACCGCGACGACGTGGGCCACGACCCGGCGCATCCGACGATCTGCGGCCGTTGCACGAGCAACCTGTTCGGTGCCGGCGAGCCGCGGAGCTTTGCCTGATGGCGGCGGCACGCACCATGTCGGCATCGCGCTCGCGCAGCGGCAGCATCTGGCCATGGCTCGGGCTGGCGGCGATCATCCTGATCATCGACCAGTTCACCAAGACGCTGATCCTGGGCTACTACAAGCTGGGCGATGCGACCTACGTGACGAGCTTCTTCAACGTGGTTCGCGCGCACAACACGGGCGCCGCGTTCTCGTTCCTGGCGGACCACTCGGGCTGGCAGCGCTGGTTCTTCACGGCCATTGGCGTGGCGGCCGCGGTGTTCATCGTCTGGATGCTGAAATCGCACGCGGGGCAGAAGCTCTTTTCGTTCTCGATGGCCTGCATCCTTGGCGGGGCGATCGGCAATGTGATCGACCGGATGATGCATGGCTACGTGGTGGACTTCCTGAGCTTCCACGTCGGCAACTGGTACTTCCCGGCGTTCAATGCGGCGGACAGTGCGATCACGTTGGGGGCGATCTGCCTGGTCCTGGATGAGATACGGCGGGTTCGGCGGGGGAAGTAGCGCCTTTATCTAGGAGCGCGCTGGCGGTTTTTGGCAGCGCGCCCGGCAGGCGGTGCGGTGTCGTGGATGCCGCTGCCCTCACCCCGGCCCTCTCCCGGAGGGAGAGGGAGCAAGACGGGGCTCGCACGCGAGGGTTTCTCCCCACTTTCACAGCCTGTCATGGCGGGGTCATACTGCCGCGGTGAAATGTAATCGATTACATGACACCGGACGAATGAGCATCCAAGCCGTTGCAGCCAAAGCCGGGGTTTCCGTGGCCACTGTGTCGCGGGCCTTTAATTTCCCCGACAAGGTGACCCGCTCCACGCGGGAGCTGGTGGAACGCGTCGCGCGTGAACTCGACTACGTGCCGAACGCCAGTGCGCGCACCTTGCGCACCCAGCGCAGCCGTGCGCTGGGCGTGGTGCTGCCGACGCTGCTGAATCCGACCTTTGCCGAATGCCTGCAGGGCATCGCGCGCGCGGCCATCGCCGGCGGCTACGCGATCATTCCGGTCACCACGGGCTACCAGCTCGACGAGGAAGAGCGTGCGGTCCACCTGCTGCTCGCCGGCAATGTCGACGGGCTGATCCTCGTGGTTTCCAATCCTTCCACGTCGGCCGCGCTGGCCCGGCTGCGCAGCGCCGGCACGCCCTACGTGCTGGCCTACAACAGGCACCCCGAGCATCCCTGCGTGACCGTCGATGGCGAAGCGGCCGTGGCCGATGCGGTGGCGCGGCTGGTGCTGCTGGGGCATCGCCGCATCGCGATGGTCAGCGGCACGCTCGCCGCCTCCGACCGCGCGCAGCAGCGCTATCGCGGCTACCGCAAGGGCATGGCCGATGCCGGGCTCAAGGCGCCTTCGCTGATCGAGGTGCCGTTTGTCGAAAGCGCGGTCGATGCCCTCGCCGGCGTGCTGCAGGCGCCTGGCCGGCCCACCGCGCTGGTCTGCTCGAATGACTTGCTCGCCATCCGCAGCATCCGCGCCGCGCACCTGGGCGGCCTTGGCGTGCCGGACGACCTCAGCGTCATCGGCTTCGACGGCATCGCGCTCGGCGAAGACCTGACGCCGGCGCTCACCACCATCGCACAGCCCAACGACGACATCGGCCGCCGCAGCGTCGAGCTGCTGATCCAGGCCATGGCCGGCGGCACCGCGCTGCAGGCCGATGCGAGCCTGCTGCTGCCGTACTTCTTCCGGGACGGCGAGTCGTGCGCGGCCGCGCGCAACACCACCGCCACCCGCTGACCGATCACCTCGCTACCACCGCCCGCCCCTCACCATCCAAGGAGTTCTTTCATGTTGTCTTTCCGTTTCTCCCGCATGGCCCGCCTGGGCATGCTCGCCGCCACGCTTGCCGCCGGCAGCACGGCGGCCATGGCCCAGACCGCCATTTGCTACAACTGCCCCACCGAATGGGCCGACTGGGGCACGCAGCTCAAGGCCATCAAGGCCAAGACTGGCATCACGGTGCCGGCCGACAACAAGAACTCGGGCCAGTCGCTCGCGCAGCTGGTGGCAGAGAAGGCCAGCCCCGTGGCCGACGTCACCTACCTGGGCGTAACCTTCGCGGTGCAGGCCCAGAAGGACGGCGTGGTCGAGCCCTACAAGCCGGCCGCGTGGAAAGACATTCCCGACGGCCTGAAGGACCCGGCCGGGAACTGGTTCACCATCCACTCGGGCACGCTCGGCTTCATGGTCAACGTCGATGCACTCAAGGGCAAGCCGGTTCCGAAGTCGTGGGCCGACCTGCTCAAGCCCGAATACAAGGGCCTGATCGGTTACCTCGATCCGGCCTCGGCCTTCGTGGGCTATGTCGGCGCGGTGGCGGTGAACGAGGCGCGCGGCGGCACGCTGGACAACTTCGCGCCGGCCATCGACTACTTCAAGGCGCTGCAGAAGAACGAGCCCATCGTGCCCAAGCAGACGTCCTACGCGCGGGTGCTGTCGGGCGAGATCGCGATCCTGCTGGACTACGACTTCAATGCCTACCGCGCCAAGTACAAGGACAAGGCCAACGTTGCCTTCGTCATCCCGAGCGAAGGCACGCTGGCCGTGCCCTACGTAATGAGCCTGGTCGCCAAGGCGCCGCATGCAGCAGAAGGCAAGAAGGTGCTCGACTTCGTGCTGTCCGACGAGGGCCAGGCGATCTGGGCCAAGGCCTACCTGCGGCCAGTGCGCGCGAGCGCGATGCCGAAGGACATCGAGGCGCAGTTCCTGCCTGCTACCGAATACGCCCGCGCGAAGAGCGTGGACTACGCGCGCATGGCCGAGGCGCAGCGTGCGTTCTCTGATCGCTATCTCAAGGAAGTGCGCTGAGGTTCTTTGTTCAGGGCCCGCACCCGCCGATGGCGTACCTTGCTCCGCGAATGTCCGCCGGCCTTCGGGCTCCTCCTTGATTTCGCTGCGGGGAGCACCCGGTGGCCTGTGCACGCGCCCCGAACAAGACAACAGCGCCAGGAGCAACAGCGCGAAATAAAAAACTGAGATGAAGCAACCCAACGCCTGGAACCCACGCTGGCGCCTGCTCGCCTGCGCAGCCCCCGCCGCCGTGTTCTTCGCTGCCTTCTGGCTGCTGCCGGTGGTGCGCCTGCTCACGCTGCCGGCGAGCAAGGGCTGGTCCACCTACTTCGCTGTGCTCACCGACTCGCGCTACCTGCAGAGCATGGCCAACACCGTCGCACTGTCGGTGGCGGTGACGTTGACGACCCTGGTGCTGGGCGCCGCCGTCGGCATCTACCTTGCGAGGCACGCTTTCGCGGGCAAGCGCATGCTGCTGTCGCTGCTCACGCTGCCGCTGTCCTTTCCGGGCGTGATCATCGGTTTCTTCGTGATCCTGCTCGGCGGGCGGCAAGGGCTGGTGGCCGACATCGGCGACAGCCTGTTCGGCGAACGCATCACCTTCGCCTACGGCCTGCTCGGGTTGTTCCTCGCGTACCTCTACTTCTCGTTGCCGCGCGCCATTGCCACCTATGCCGCCGCGGCCGAGGCCATGAACATGCAGCTGGAAGAAGCCGCGCGCTCGCTCGGCGCCTCGCGCCTGCGCGTGGCGCGCGACGTGTGGATGCCCGAACTCGCGCCCACCACGCTCGCATGCGGCGCGATCCTGTTCGCCACCTCGATGGGAGCCTTCGGCACCGCCTTCACGCTGGCCAGCAAGTTCGAGGTGATCCCCATCACCATCTACAACGAGTTCACCAACTACGCCAATTTCGCGCTCGCCGCATCGCTGTCGATTGCGCTGGGCCTCGTGACCTGGTTGGTGCTGTTCGCCGCGCGGCGCTTCGGCGCCAACCCGGTGGCGCGCTGAATCAAGGAACTCCCTCATGCGAAAGAACACGCAACCCAGGGCGCCCTTCCTGCTGGCCATCACCGTGCTCGTGAGCCTCTTCATGATCGCGCCGATGCTGCTGTCGGTGATGGCGGGCCTGGTCAACAACTACAGCGCGGGCCTGAAGAGCGGCCTCACGCTGCGCTGGCTCGGCGAAGTGTGGGAGAACTACGGCGGCACCGTCGGCTGGTCGCTCGCGCTGGCGCTGGCCTGCGTGGTGGGCACCGTGCTGCTGGGCGTGCCCTGCGCCTATGCGCTGGCACGCAGCCGCTCGCGTGCGGCGCACATCTTCGAGGAGTTGCTCACGCTGCCGGTGGCGGTGCCGGGGCTGGCCACGGCGCTGGCGCTGATCCTTGCGTACGGCCAGCTGACGGCCTTTCGCCAGAGCTTCGCTTTCATCCTCGTGGGCCACATGGTGTTCACGCTGCCGTTCATGGTGCGCACCGTGAGTTCAGCCTTCCAGCGCGACGACCTGCTCGCGCTCGAGGAGGCGGCCCGCTCGCTGGGCGCGAACTTCCGCCAGCGCTTCATGGGCATCCTCGTGCCCGCCGTGTTCCCCGCCATCGTGGCCGGCAGCCTGATGGTGTTCACGCTCTCGGTGGGCGAGTTCAACCTCACATGGATGCTGCACACGCCGCTCACGCGCACCCTGCCCGTGGGCCTGGCCGACAGCTATGCCTCGATGCGCATCGAGATCGGATCGGCCTACACGCTGGTCTTCTTCGCGGTCATCCTTCCGGTGCTGTGGGGCCTTCAATATCTTGCCAACCTGATGCAGAAACGCCATGGAACTTGAACGCATTCCCATCGATATCACGAACTGCGCGAAAACCTATGCCGACGGCACGCGCGGCCTGCTGCCCACCCACCTGCACGTGGAAGCCGGCGAAGTGCTTGCGCTGCTCGGACCCTCGGGCTGCGGCAAGACCACGCTGCTGCGGCTGATCGCGGGGCTCGAAGCGCCCGATGCGGGGAGCCGCATTGTGTTCGGCGGGCAGGACGTCACCGACCGGCCCGTGGAGCATCGCGGCGTGGGCATGGTGTTTCAGAGCTATGCGCTTTTTCCGCAGATGACGGTGGCGGCCAACATCGGCTATGGGCTGCGCATCCGCGGCGTGGCGCCGGAAGAGGAAAGGCGCGCGGTGGGCGAGCTGGTCGACCTGACGCGGCTGGGCGGCCTGGAGAACAAGCGCCCCGCCGAACTCTCGGGCGGCCAGCGGCAGCGCGTGGCGCTGGCGCGCGCCGTGGCCGTGCGCCCGCGCGTGCTGCTGCTCGACGAGCCACTGGCCGCGCTCGACGCCAAGCTCAAGGAGTCGCTGCGCGACGAGCTCGCCGAGCTGCTGCGCCGCCTGCACATCACGGCCATCCACGTCACGCACGACCAGCAGGAGGCACTGGCCATTGCCGACCGCCTGGCGGTGATGAGCGCCGGGCGCATCGTGCAGATCGGCCGTGGCGAAGAGCTGTACCGCGCGCCGGCACATCCCTTCGTTGCGGAGTTCCTGGGCCGGGTCAACCGCCTCGCGCGCGAAGCCGACGCCATTGCGCAAGGCATTGTCCGACTCGGCGGAAGCACCCTGCCTTGCCCACCCGCCTGGCGCAGCCATGCGATGCTGCTGGTGCGCCCCGAAGACGTCGAAGTGAGTGCGCCGCGGCCCGACTGGGGCGCTGCCACGGTCGAGCGCCGCACCTTCCTCGGCGACCGCGTGCAGCTGCAATTGCGCCTGCAGGACCAGCCCCTGCTCGTGGCCGACGTGGGCCGCGACACGCCCTTCGGGCCCGGCGATCCTGTGGGCCTGCGCATCCTGCCCGATCGCCTGATGACGTCGCAGGAGACCATCGCATGACGACAACAACGACGACACAAGACACCGCCTTCCTGGTCCAGCTGACCGACCTGCACATCCGCGAGCCGGGACGCCTGGCCTATGGCCGCATCGACACCGCACCCTACCTGGAGCGCGCGGTGCAGTCGGTGCTGCGGCTGCCGCAGCAGCCCGACGCCGTGGTGATCACGGGCGACCTCAGCGACTTCGGCCGCGCGGCCGAATACGAGCACCTGGCGCGCCTGCTGGCGCCGCTCACGATGCCGGTCTACCTGATGCCGGGCAACCATGACGAGCGCGACCAGCTGCGCCGCAGTTTTCCCGGCCATGCCTACCTGGCGGCGGGCGTCGGCTCGGCCGGCTTCGTGCAGTACGCGGTGCGCGTGGGCGCGCTGCGCCTGCTCACGCTGGACACCTGCGTGCCGGGCGCGAGCCACGGCGAGCTGTGCGGCGAACGGCTGGCCTGGCTCGAGGAGCAGCTCGATGCCTGCCGCGGCGAGCCGGTGGTGATTGCCATGCACCACCCGCCTTTCCGCACGCTGATCGGCCACATGGACGAGATCGGCCTGCTGCAGGGCACCGAGGCGCTCGAGGCGCTGGTCGCGCGGCACCGCAACGTGGAGCGCGTGATCTGCGGCCACCTGCACCGCGCCATCGACGTGCGCTTCGGCGGCACCATCGCATCGACTTCGCCGGCGCCGGCGCACCAGGTCTGCCTGGACCTGTCGCCCGATGCAGCCTCGACCTGGACGCTGGAGCCGCCGGGCTTCAGGGTCCACGCCTGGTCGGCCCGGGACGGCCGGCTCGTCACCCATCTGGCGGCTTCCGGCAGCTTCGAAGGGCCTTTTCCCTTCCATGACAACGGAGCGTTGATCGACTGAGGCCATACATGTGGAAAATGGGGCCGCAAACGAACAAAAACGAAAAGGATAGAAACCGGCATCCATGAAGCATCTCCTGAACCTGCTCGCCGCCGTCGCCCTCCTGGTGTGGGGCACGCACCTCGTGCGCACGGGCGTGCTGCGCGTGTTCGGCGCCAACCTGCGCAAGATCCTGGTGCAGAGCATGCGCAACCGCTTCACGGCCGCGCTGTCGGGCATCGGCGTCACGGCCCTGGTGCAGTCGAGCACCGCCACCTCGCTGATGACTTCCTCCTTCGTGGGGCAGGGCCTGGTCACGCTGCCGGCGGCGCTGGCGGTGATGCGGGGGGCGGACGTGGGCACGGCGCTCATCTCGGTGCTGTTCTCGGCCGACCTCTCGTGGCTTTCGCCGATGTTCATCTTCGTGGGGGTGGTGCTGTTCATTTCCCGCTCGGCCAGCGTGGCGGGCCGCGTGGGCCGGGTGCTCATCGGCCTGGGGCTGATGCTGCTGGCGCTGCAGCTGGTGGTGGAAGCGACCGAGCCTCTCTTTTCAGCGCCAGCCGTGCGCGTGCTGCTGGCCTCGCTCAACAGCGACGTGCTGCTCGAGATCACCATCGGCGCGGTGCTGGCGATCGTGGCCTATTCGAGCCTGGCCGTGGTGCTGCTGGTGGCGGCCATGGCCAGCTCCAACGTGGTGCCGCTGGACGTCGCGCTCGGGCTGGTGCTGGGCGCCAACCTCGGCAGCGGCCTGCTGGCGGTGCTGACCACGGCCAAGTCCGCGGTGCCCGTGCGGCAGGTCACGGTGGGCAACCTGCTGTTCAAGGTGCTGGGCGTGGCCATCCTCGCGCCTTTCGTCGGGCTCTGGCTGCGCCATGTGCAGCCGCACGTGCCGAACGCCACGCACGGCGTGGTGCTGTTCCACCTGGCGTTCAACGTGATCATCAGCGTGGGCTTCATCGGCCTCACGCAGTGGGTGGCCACGCTGGTCACGAAAATGCTGCCGGTGCCGCCGGTGCCGGCCTCCTCCACGCGGCCGCATCACCTCGACCCCTCCGCGCTCTCGACACCCTCGCTCGCCATTTCGAACGCGGCGCGAGAGGCGCTGCACCAGGCCGACGTGGTGGAGACCATGCTCATCGGCACGCTCGACGTGATCCGCCACAACGACTTGCGCCTCGCGCAGGAGCTGCGGCAGCTCGACGACACGGTGGACGAGCTCTACTCGGCCATCAAGTACTACATGACGCGCATCTCGCGCGAGGCGCTGGGCGAGGAAGAAAGCCGGCGCTGGACCGACATCATCAGCTTCACCATCAACATGGAGCAGATCGGCGACATCATCGAGCGCGTGATCATCGACATCGAGGACAAGAAGATCAAGCCGCAGCGCAATTTCTCCGAAGCGGGCATGGCGGAAATCGTGGAGCTGCACGGGCGGCTGGTCGCCAACCTGCGGCTGAGCATGAGCGTCTTCCTGAACGGCAACGTGCGCGACGCGCAGCGGCTGCTCGAGGAAAAGGCGCGCTTCCGCGACCTCGAGCGGGCCTACGCCACCACCCACCTCGACCGGCTCTCCGACCGCACCACGCTGAGCATGGAGACCAGCTCGCTGCACATCGACCTGATCAGCGACCTGAAGCGGGTCAACTCGCACATCTGCTCCATTGCCTATCCGATCCTCGAATCGGCGGGCGCGCTGGCGCCGAGCCGGCTGCGCGAATCGCGGCTGGGGAAGATCGAGGGCTGATCTCGCGCGGGCGCGGTCAGTGCGCCACCGGAAACGGCGAGGCCATGAACTGCTCCTGCCGGCGGCGCAGGCAGAAGTCGATCAGGTCGTCGAGCTCGGTGGCCTTGTCGAACACTGCGTCGGCGCCCAGCTGCGCGCACTTGCGCCGCATCTGCGGCGTCAGGTGGTTGCTGAGCACCACCATCTTCTGGTTCGGATCGCGGTTGCGGCAGGCTTCGAGCACGCCGAAGCCGGTGCCATCCTTCAGGAACAGGTCGACGATGGCCAGGTCCCATTGCGAGAGATTGCCCGCGAGCCAGCGCGCGCCCTCGTTCTCGGTTTCGGCCTGGCCCACCGGATCGACCCGCGCCACCTCGCGCAGCGTGCCGGCCAGGTTCTCGCGGATGGCGGCGTTGTCCTCGACGATGAAGGTTCTGACGGTGTCCATGGCGCTGGCCTTCACTGGCTTTGCTGAAGGCTACAAAGTGCACCGTGCATAAGACGCAGGCATGACACCCCACCGCGGGTAGGACAGGGCTGGCGGCCCTGCAGCGGGCCCGCCGCGGTCCGGCCTTGTATCTTTAAGCCTCGGACCGGCTCGGGTAGCCCGAGCGGCCTCTGGGCCATTTGTTGAAGCCCGCCTCTGAGCACTGGGCGCCCGAGCCGGACCGTCCTTCTCTGCAGCCCGAACGGTTGTAGGAATTTGAAGTTCGCATAGACAAGGATGGGAGTGAGAGGACGTGTCCGACTCTGTTTTTATCGGTATTGACGTCTCCAGCCAGACCCTGGAGATCGCCAGCAGCGATCAGGCCAAGACTTGGCAGCTCGCCAATGACGTGGCTGGCATCGAGCAACTGGTCAACCAGGCATCGGCTTTGGCGCCCGCGCTGGTTGTGCTGGAGGCCACGGGCGGCTACGAGTTCGAAGCGGCCTGCGCGTTGCAGGCCGCGGGCCTGGCGGTGGCGGTGGTCAACCCGCGCACCGCGCGCGACTTCGCCCGCGCGATGGGCGCGCTGGCCAAGACCGATGCGCTGGATGCGCGCATGCTGGCGGCCTTCGCCCGCGTGCTGCATCAGCACCCCGAGCGCGAGCGCTTCGTCAAGCCGCTGGCTGATGCCGAGTTGCAGCAACTGCAGGCCTTGGTGCTGCGTCGGCGCCAGTTGGTGCAGATGCTGACCTCCGAGCGGCAGCGCCTGCGCCTGGCTCACGCGGCGGCGCGCCCGAGCATCGAGCGGCTCATTGAATTCTTGAAGCACGAACTCGGCGACAGCGAAGCCGAGGTGGCCGCGCATGTGCAGCGCCATCACGCCCAATTGGCCCAGGCGCTGGCCAGCGTGCCGGGCATCGGCGCTGCCAGCGTTGCAGTGCTGCTGGCCGAACTTCCCGAACTCGGCAAGCTCGACCGGCGCCGCATCGCTGCGCTGGTGGGCGTTGCGCCCTTGAACCGCGACTCCGGCCAGATGCGTGGCCAGCGCTGCATCTGGGGTGGGCGCGCCGATGTGCGGCGAACCCTGTACATGGCCACGCTGACGGCGGTGAGGCATAACCCGGCGCTCAAGGCCTGCTACGAGCGCCTGCTGGCGGCAGGAAAGCGCAAGAAGGTCGCCCTGGTGGCCTGCATGCGCAAGCTGCTGACCATGCTCAATGCCATCGCCAAACACGGCTCCACATGGGATTCGACTATGCATATCGCTTGACTGCCAAGACGGTTGCTCAGAGCGTGAGGATGGTGCAGCCGGTGGTCTTGCGCGCTTCCAGGTCGCGGTGGGCCTGCTGCACGTCGGCCAGTGCATAGCGCTGGTCGATCGGGATCTTCACCGCGCCGCTCTGCACCACCGCGAACAGGTCGTCGGCCATGGCCTGCGTGCTCTCGCGCGTGGCGATGTGCGTGAACAGCGTCGGCCGCGTCACATAGAGCGAGCCCTTGGAAGCGAGCGTGCCCAGGCTGATCGGCGGCACCGGGCCCGAGCCGTTGCCGAACACGGCCAGAAGGCCGAACGGGCGCAGGCAGTCGATGGAGCCTTCCCAGGTGTCCTTGCCGACCGAGTCGTACACCACCTTCACGCCCTTGCCGCCGGTGATCTCCTTCACGCGGGCCGCGAAGTTCTCGGTGCTGTAGTTGACGGCATGCGCCGCGCCGTATTCGAGTGCGAGCTTGCACTTGGCGTCACTGCCGGCCGTGCCGATCAGCTGCAGGCCGAGCGCCTTGGCCCACTGGCAGGCGATCAGGCCGACGCCGCCGGCCGCCGCGTGGAACAGGATGAAGTCGCCGGGCTGCAGGCCTTCCGCGGGCAGCGTCTTCTTCAGCAGGTATTGCGTCGTGAGGCCCTTGAGCATCATGGCCGCGCCGGTCTCGAAGGAGATCGCATCGGGCAGCTTGCAGACGTTCTTGGCCGGCATCACGCGCAACTCGCTGTAGGCACCGGGCGGCTGGCTCGCATAGGCGGCGCGGTCGCCGGCCTTCAGGTGCGCCACGCCATCGCCCACGGCCTCGACCACGCCCGAGGCTTCCATGCCCAGTTGCAGCGGCATCTGGAACGGATAGAGCCCGCTGCGCTGGTAGGTGTCGATGAAGTTCAGGCCCACGGCCTTGTGGCGGATGCGGATCTCGCCGGGGCCGGGCTCGCCCACCTCGACGTCGACGATCTTCAGTTCCTCGGGGCCGCCATGGCGGTCGATACGGACGGCTTTGCTCATCATCTTTGCAGTCTCCAGTCGCACAGAAAAGAAGAGGCGCATGGTGCCACGTTTGGCCTTCGCACGACGGCGGCGGGGAATGCCCGGTAGAGTCGGCTGCCATGCAGATCCAGCAGCGCCTCACGCCTTCCACTGTCTTCCTGCTCACCGTGCCGCCGCTGCTGTGGGCGAGCAATGCGGTGGTCGGCCGCCTGGTGCGCGACCTGGTGTCGCCGCTCACGCTGAACTTCGTGCGCTGGGTCATCGCGTTCGTGCTGCTGCTGCCGCTCGCATGGCCGGTGCTGCGCCCGGGCAGCCCGATGTGGGCGCACTGGAAGCGCTATTCGCTGCTGGGGCTGCTGGGCATCGGCTGCTACAACGCATTCCAGTACCTGGCGCTGCAGACCTCCGCGCCGATCAACGTCACGCTGGTGGGTTCCAGCCTGCCGCTGTGGATGCTGGCGGTAGGCGGCATTTTCTTCGGCGCGCGTGTCAGCGGGCGCGAGATCGGCGGCTCGCTGCTCTCGATGCTGGGCGTGCTGCTGGTGCTGAGCCGGGGCGAATGGCGGCAGCTGCTCGCGCTGCGGCTGGTGCCGGGCGATCTCTACATGATCCTGGGCACCATCGCCTGGGCGTTCTACAGCTGGTTCCTCGCGCGCACGCAGGAGCCGCAGGGCGTGCGGCAGGATTGGGCCGCGTTCCTGATGGCGCAGCTGGTGTTCGGCCTCGCATGGTCGGGCCTGTTCGCGGCCGGGGAATGGGCGCTGACCGACGCCCGCATGGAGCTCGGATGGCCGCTGCTGGCGGCGCTGGCCTTCATCGGCATCGGCCCGGCCGTGTTGGCCTATCGTTGCTGGGGCAGCGGCGTGCAGCAAGCGGGGCCGCAGGCGGCGAGCTTCTTCATGAACCTCACGCCGCTGTTCGCCGCGCTGCTGTCCGCGGCCTTCCTGCGCGAGCCGCCGCACTGGTACCACGGCGCGGCCTTCGCGCTGATCGTGGGCGGGATCGTGGTGTCCTCACGGCGCCCATAGGCGCGCGACACGACGTGCGCGCACCCTGGGGGCGAGCTCAGTACGTGCCGGGGTACGCGCCGCCATCGGCGAGGATGTTCTGCCCCGTCATGTAGCCCGCCTGCATACTGCAGAGAAAGGCGCAGATGGCGCCGAACTCGGCGGGCGTGCCAAAGCGCTTGGCCGGAATGTTCTTCTTGCGGGCTTCCCACACGGTGTCGAAGTCCTGGCCGGTCTTCTGGGCCGCGCCGGCCATCGTGCCCTTGAGGCGGTCGGTGTCGAAGGAACCGGGCAGCAGGTTGTTGATGGTCACGCCCTGCGCGGCAATGGGCGTGCGCGCCACGCCGGCCACGAAGCCCGTGAGGCCGCTGCGCGCACCGTTGGAGAGGCCGAGGATGTCGATGGGCGATTTCACCGAGCTCGAGGTGATGTTGACGATGCGCCCGAAGCCGCGCTTTGCCATGCCGTCGACCGTGGCCTTGATGAGCTCGATGGGCGTCAGCATGTTGGCGTCGACCGCCTTGATCCATGCCTCGCGGTCCCAGTTGCGGAAATCGCCGGGGGGCGGGCCGCCGGCGTTGGTGACGACGATGTCGAAGTCGTGGCCGAGCGCGAACACCGCCGCGCGGCCGGCCTCGGTGGTGATGTCGGCGGCCACGTGCTTGACGAACGGCCCCGGCGAACCGGCTGCCGCTGCGGCCAGCTTCGCAGCCGCCGCTTCGAGCGCCTCGGCGCCGCGCGCCACGATGACCACGTTGACGCCCTCGCGCACCAGCGCCTCGGCGCAGCCGTAGCCGAGTCCCTTGCTCGCGCCGCACACCAGCGCAGTCTTGCCTGCAATGCCCAAATCCATGTTGTTGCTCCTGAACTGCAGGGGCGCTAGCGCCCCGTGCGTGTGAAAACGAAGATGCCCGCGATCACGAGCACCGTGCCGGCCGCGATCCACGCGGTGAACGGCTCGCCGAGTATGACCACGCCCATGAGGATGGTCGACAGCGGCCCGATCATGCCGGTTTGCGCGGCCATGGCGGGGCCGATGCGCTCGATGGCCATCATGACCATGAGGACAGGCACCGCCGTGCACAGCGTGGCGTTGAGCACCGACAGCCAGATGACCTCGGGCGCCACCTGCATCGCGACGCTCACCGGCCGCATCAGCACGAACTGCAGGATGCACAGCAGGCAGGCCACGGTGGTGGCCAGCCCCACGAGCCGCAGCGACCCGAGGCGCTTGACGAATTCGCCGCTGTAGACGAGGTAGGCCGCATAGCTCACGGCGCTCAGGAACACGAGGAAGGTGCCCCAGGCCGCCGCCCCGCCGCCCTTGCCGCCGCCACCGATCCAGAGCTCGTGTCCGAACACGAGCAACACGCCGGCGTAGCTCACGATCATGCCGAGCACCTGCGGCCGCGTGGCGCGCCGCCGGTACAGCAGCCAGCCGAACAGCAGCACCAGAGTGGGGTTGAGATAGAGAATCAGCCGCTCGAAGCTGGCCGAGATGTAGGCGAGCCCCGCGAAGTCGAGAAAGCTCGCAAGGTAATAGCCCGAGAAGCCGAGCCCGGCCACGCCGAGCCAGTCGCGCAAGGTGAGCGCAGGCTTGCCGCGCCCGGCCCACCACGCCATCACCGCGAACAGCGGCAGCGCGAACAGCATGCGCAGCATGATCAGCGTGATCGCATCCACGCCGTAGCGGTAGGCCAGCTTGACGATGATGGCCTTGCCGCTGAACGCGACCGCGCCCAGCGAGGCCAGGATAAGGCCCGGCGCAAGGCTCCTTGCACCGCTGGCGGAAGAAGAGGGAATGCCGGTCTGTACGGCGGACTTGGTCATTCCCCGATCATCGCGCGGCCGTCAAAAGCCTGCAGCCAGGCCATCGCGGCGCGGATCGCTGGCCGCCACGTAGCCTTCGACCGCCGGATCGCCCGCGCGCCAGATGAACTGGCCGGCGCCGAAGTCCTGGTAGGAGTCGTCGATCACGTCCAGGTGGTGGCCGAGCTCGCGCAGGCCCTGCACCGTGGCCGGGTTCATCGCGGCCTCGACGTTGATCTCGAGCCCCGCGTTGAAGCGCCAGCGCGGCGCGTCGCATGCGGCCTGCGGGTTCTGCTTGTAGTCGAGCATGCGCACCAGCGTCTGCATGTGGCCTTGTGGCTGCATGTTGCCGCCCATCACGCCGAAGCTCATCACCGGCTCGCCGTCCTTTGTGAGGAAGGCCGGAATGATGGTGTGGAACGGCCGCTTGCCCGGCGCCACGACGTTCGGGCTCTCGGCCTTGAGGCTGAAGCCATGGCCGCGGTTCTGCAGGCTGATGCCGAACTCGGGCTCCACGCAGCCCGAGCCGAAGCCCATGTAGTTGCTCTGGATGAAGCTCACCATCATGCCGCTCTCGTCGGCGGCCGTGAGGTAGATGGTGCCGCCCTTGACGGGGTTGCCGGCCTTGAAGTCCTGTGCCTTTTTCACGTCGATGAGTCTCGCACGCGATGCGAGGTAGGAGTCATCGAGCATTTGCGCGGGTGTCACCGTCATCGACGATGGCTCCGACACATAGCGGTAGACGTCGGCGAAGGCGAGCTTCATCGCCTCGATCTGCAGGTGCTGCGAAGCCACCGAGTCGACCGGCAGCGAGGCGATGTCGAACTTCTCGAGGATGCCGAGCGCGATCAGCGCCGCGATGCCCTGCCCGTTGGGCGGAATCTCATGCAGCGTGTGGCCGCGGTAGTCGCGCGAGATCGGCTTGACCCATTCGGGCTGGTAGGCCGAGAGGTCGGCCACCGTGAGCGAGCCGCCCTGCTCCTTCGAAAACCTTGCGAGCGCTTCGGCGATCTCGCCGTTGTAATAGGCCTCGCCCTTGGTGCGGGCAATGGCCTTGAGCGCACGCGCAGCGGCCGTGAAGCGGAACAGCTCGCCCACTTCGGGCGCACGGCCCCAGGGCATGAAGGTCTGCGCGAAGCCTGCCATCGATGCCAGCACCGGCGCGGCAGCGGCCCACTTCTGCTGCACCACCGGCGGCACCAGGTAGCCGCGCTCGGCGATGTCGATGGCCGGTGCCAGCAGGTCGGCGAAAGGCAGCTTGCCAAAGCGCTCGCTCAGCGCCACCCAGCCGCGCACCGCGCCCGGCACGGTGACCGAATCGATGCCGCGCATCGGCGGCGCGGCGGCATCGGCGCCGTACTTGGCCTTGAAGTAGTCGGGCGTCCAGGCCTTGGGCGCGGGGCCCGAGGCGTTGAGGCCGTGCAGTTCCTTGCCGTCCCACAGGATGCAGAAGGCGTCGCTGCCGAGGCCGTTGCTCACGGGCTCGACCAGCGTCATCACGGCCGCCGTGGCAATGGCCGCATCGACGGCATTGCCGCCCTGCTGCAGCATGCGCAGCCCCGCCTGCGAGGCGAGTGGGTGCGAGGTTGACACCACGTTGCGCGCGAAGATCGGAATGCGGGTGGACAGATAGGGGTTGTTGAAGTCGAAGTTCATGGGGTGTCTCGCTATTCGTTGGTGATCTTGCGCTCGACCACGATTTTTTTCCACTTGGCGGCGTCGGCCGCCACCATCCTGGCGAACTGGTCGGGCGTTCCGGCAGCAGCAGGCTCGATGCCCAGGCGCGAAAGCTTTTCCTTCACTTCGGGATCGGCCAGCGCCTCGTTGGCGGCCTTGTTGATACGCGCCACGATGTCCGCAGGCAAACCCTTCGGGCCATAGAAGCCGAACCAGGTGTTCGACTCGAAGCCCGGCAGCGTGTCGGCGATCGGCGGCAGTTCAGGCGCGAGCGGGCTGCGCTTGGGCGTGGTGACGCCCAATGCGCGCAACCGGCCGTCGCGCACGTGCGGCATGCCGGTGGGCAGCGAGTCGAACAGCACGTCGACCTTGCCGCTGATCAGGTCGGGAATGGCCAGCGCCGTGCCCTTGTAGGGAATGTGCGTCACGAACACGCCGGCCTGCGACTTGAAGAGCTCCGCCGTGAGTTGCACGATGGTGCCGTTGCCACTCGACGCGTAGTTGAGCTTGCCGGGGTTCTTCTTCGCATGGTCGATCCATTCGCGCACGGTCTTCGCGGGCGAGTTGACCGGCACCAGCATGATGCTCGGCGCGTCGCCCACATGCGCGATGGGCGTGAAGTCGCGCACCGTGTCATAGGGCAGCTTGCTGGTGATGGCCGGCCCGATGGAATGGGTGCTGGTGGTGGCCAGCAGCAGCGTGTAGCCGTCGGCCGGTGCCTTCGCGGCCATGTCGGAGCCGATGGCGCCGCCCGCGCCCGGCTTGTTGTCGATGACCAGCGTGGTGCCGAGTTTCTCGCTCATCTTCTGCCCGAGCGTGCGGGCGAAAAGGTCGGTTGCGCCGGCCGCCGGGAACGGCACGATGAGCCGCACCGGCTTGTTCGGGTAGCCCTGGGCCAGGCTGGCGGACGAGGCGGCCATGCACAGCAGCGCAACGGCGGCCCCTTGAAGGAACTGAATTCTTTTCATGGTGCTTGGATTCTGGCCCCGTGGAGAAAGCTCGCATGCTATGCAGCCGCTGCACATCAAGCCAGATAATCCAGCTTATTCAACTATGAGCGCTGCTTATGACAAAGAACGCCACGGAAGAAGTCTCGCTGCAGCAGCTGCGGGCGCTGGCGGCGGTCGCCGAATCGGGCAGCTTCACATTGGCCGCGGAAAGCCTGCAGCTGACGCAGCCGGCCATCAGTCATCTGGTCAAGCGCATGGAAGAGCAGCTCGGACAGCCGCTCATCGTGCGCGGCCGCCGTATCCAGCTCACGAGCGCGGGCCGAGTGATGGTCGAGACGGCCGTGCGGGCGCTGCGGATGATCGATGAATCGGTCGGCGCTTGCCGCTCCCAGTCGCAGCTGCGCGAAGGGCGCGTGATTCTGGCCGTGGGTCACCTCACGGCGGGCGCCCTGCTGCCGCCGATGCTCGACCGCTTCTCGCAGAAGCACCCGACGCTCGCGATCACGCTGCTCGACAGCACGGCCGAGCAGATGATCTCGCGCATCCTCTCGCAAGAGGCCGACCTGGGCTTCGGTTCTGACATCGGGCAAAAACACTCCGAACTCGCGACCGAGCCGCTGTTCACCGAGCGGATGGCCCTCTTCGTACGCGACGACCATCCGCTCGCGCAGCGCGTGGTTGTCGATGCGAAGCACCTCGATGCGCTGCCCTTCATCCACGTCAACCCGGACGCAAACATCTGGCGCGCGGTGAGCCGCCAGCTGTCGAGCGTGGCGAACGTTTATCCGCAGGTGGTGCATCACGTCTCGATGCTGTCGACGGCTTTCGGCCTCATTCAGGCGGGCGCGGGCGTGGCGTTGCTGCCGCGCTATGTGGAGGTGCTGATGCCGGGCAATCTGCGTGCCGTGGCGGTGACGCGCCCTACGCTCGAATACCCGGTCGTCGCAGTGCGGCTGGCCAAGCATCCGCTGAGCCCGGCGGCGCTGGCCTTTCTGGCCATGGCACGACAGCACATGAAACCACCAAGAGCTGCCAGAGCCTGAAAAAGAAAACGGCGCCCGAAGGCGCCGCCGTATTTTCGTGGAACACCGCGGAACCGGCTTTGCCGGGCCGCTGGTGTTGCCACTGGTCAGTCCTCGACGAAGGCTTCTTCGCGTTTCGCCTTCACCGCCGGCAGCAGCACGATCACCAGCAGCAGCGCCGCGGCGAGCAGCAGGCCTAGCGAGATCGGACGCGTGACGAACACGCTCCAGTCGCCGCGCGAGAGCAGCAGCGAGCGGCGCAGGTTTTCTTCCATCATCGGCCCGAGGATGAAGCCCAGCAGCAGCGGCGCAGGCTCGCAACCCAGCTTGAAGAAGGTGTAGCCCACGAAGCCGAAGATGCCGACCATCCAGATGTCCCAGGTGTTGTTGTTCGTGGAATACACGCCAATGGCGCAGAACAGCACGATCGCCGGGAACAGGAATTTGTAGGGCACCGTCAGGAGCTTGATCCACATGCCGATCAGCGGCAGGTTCAGGATGACGAGCATCGCATTGCCAAGCCACATCGAGGCGATCAGGCCCCAGAACAGCTCGGGGTTGCTGGTCATCACCTGCGGGCCGGGCTGGATGTTGTGGATAGTCATTGCGCCCACCATCAGCGCCATCACCGCGTTGGGCGGAATGCCCAGCGTGAGCAGCGGGATGAAGGAGGTCTGCGCGCCGGCGTTGTTGGCGGCCTCGGGTGCGGCCACGCCGCGGATGTTGCCCTTGCCGAACGGCACTTCGCCGGGATGCAGCTTGGTCTTCTTCTCGATGGTGTAGGCCGCGAAGGCCGACAGCAGCGCGCCGCCGCCGGGCAGGATGCCGAGCGAGGAGCCCAGCGCCGTGCCGCGCAGCACGGCGGGAACCATGCGCTTGAAGTCTTCCTTGGTCGGGAAAAGGCCCGAGACCTTGGCGGTGAACACTTCGCGCTCGTCGTCGGGACGCGAAAGGTTGGCAATGATTTCGCCATAGCCGAACACGCCCATGGCAATGGCCACGAAGCCGATGCCGTCGGTCAGTTCAGGAACGTCGAAGCTGTAGCGCGCCACGCCCGAATTCACGTCGGTGCCCACCAGGCCCAGCAAGAGGCCCAGCACGATCATCCCGATGGCCTTGAGCAGCGAGCCCGAGGCCAGCACCACGGCGCCGATCAGGCCCAGGATCATCAGTGAGAAGTACTCGGCCGGACCGAACTTGAACGCCAGTTCGGTCAGCGGCGGTGCGAAGGCCGCCAGGATCAGCGTGCCGACGCAGCCGGCAAAGAACGAACCCAGGCCCGCAGCGGCCAGCGCCGGACCGGCACGGCCCTTGCGCGCCATCTGGTAGCCGTCGATCACGGTCACCACCGACGAAGATTCGCCCGGCAGGTTCACCAAAATCGCGGTGGTCGAGCCGCCGTACTGCGCGCCGTAGTAGATGCCGGCCAGCATGATCAGCGCCGACACGGGCGGCAGCGCGTAGGTGGCGGGCAGCAGCATCGCGATGGTCGCGACCGGGCCGATGCCCGGCAGCACGCCGATCAGCGTGCCCAGAATGCAGCCGCCAAGGCAGTACAGCAGATTCGTGAAGGTAAAGGCAACGCCAAAACCCATCGAGAGGTGGTCAATCAATTCCATGTGAGCAGCTTTCTTCTCAACCGGTGATGAAGGTCGGCCAGACCTGGATCTGCAGCTTGAGAGCCCAGATGAATGCGACATAGCTGCCGACGGCCAGCACGGTGGCCAGGATCAGCACGGTACGCAGCCTGAACTCGTGGCCCGCGAGGCTGGCGATGATCACGAGCGCGTAGATCGCAATGATCATTCCCATGGCCGGCACGCCGAGGCTCGGCAGGCCGCCCAGCAGGATGCCGAACGCGAGATTGGCGCCCAGGATGAACACGACCTGCTTCCAGGCCCACTTGCCGATCTTCTCGCCGTCGGTGGTTTCGACGGTCAGGCCGCTGAACATGATCCCCAGGCCGATGACGGCCATCAGGATGCCCAGCATCAACGGGAAATAGCCCGGCCCCATGCGGGCGCCGCTACCTACGCTGTAGGTGGTGGCGCCCCATGCGAACGCCACGCCCACGACCGCAAACATCAGACCCGAGAAAAAGTCTTTCTGACTCTTGATTTTCACGAACAGTCTCCTCGAACAAATTTCGATGCGAGATTGTCGAGTCAGCTGGTGGTCAGCCCGATGTGGATTCCACTAACCGAAAGCCTAGGGATAACCCCAGGGGTCTGGCCGCTGCCTCACTCCAGCGGCGGCGTCGCGCTCAGTACTTCCTCGATGGTGGTGACGCCTTCGGCCACGCGCAGCGCCCCGGCCAGGCGCAGCGGGCGCATGCCGTCGATCACGGCCTGCCGGCGCAGCCCCGCAAGATTGGGCTCCTTGGTGACCTGGGCCTTGAAGTCCTCGCTGATGCTCAGCAGCTCGTACAGACCCATGCGGCCCATGTAGCCGGTCATGCGGCAGTCGACGCAGCCCACGGGCTTGTAGGCGCGCACCGAACCAGTGATCTGCCAGGGCTTGACGATGGTTTCGAGCTTTTCGCGTGTGACCGTGTCGTCGGGCTGCTTGCAGTTGGGGCACAGCGTGCGCACCAGCCGCTGGGCCAGCACGCCGAGCATCACGGCGTTGATCAGGTAGGAAGGCACGCCGAGCTCCATCAGCCGCGTGATGGCGCTCGGTGCGTCGTTGGTGTGCAGCGTGCTGAACACCAGGTGGCCGGTGAGCGCGGCCTGCACCGCCATCTCGGCCGTGGCAAGGTCGCGGATCTCGCCGACCATGATGATGTCCGGGTCCTGCCGCATCAGCGCGCGCAGGCCTTCGGTAAAGCCGAAATCGAGTTGCGGCTGCACCTGCGTCTGGTTGAACGAAGGCTCGATCATTTCGATCGGGTCTTCCACCGTGCTCACGTTGACCTCTTCGGTGGCCACGCGCTTGAGCGTGGAGTACAGCGTGGTGGTCTTGCCCGAGCCAGTGGGCCCGGTCACCAGGATGATGCCGTTGGGACGCGTGACGAGCTGCTCCCAGCGCTGCGCGTCGTGCTGCGCGAAGCCGAGCGCATCGAGGTCCTTCACCGCGGTGTCGGGGTCGAAGATGCGCATCACCATCTTCTCGCCGAAGGCGGTCGGCAGGGTGGACAGGCGCATTTCGACTTCGTCGCCGCGCATGTTGCGCGTCTTGATGCGGCCGTCGAGCGGGCGGCGCTTCTCGACCACGTCCATGCGGCCCAGCAGCTTGATGCGCGACACCATGGCGTTCATCACGCCCATGGGCATCTGGTAGGCCGGATGCAGGATGCCGTCGATGCGAAAGCGGATCACGCCCTGTTCGCGCCGCGGCTCCAGGTGGATGTCGCTCGCGCGCTGGTCGAAGGCGTATTGCCAGAGCCAGTCGACCACCTGCACCACGCTCTGGTCGTTGGCATCGAGCTGCTTGGTGCTCTTGCCCAGTTCCACCAGCTGCTCGAAGCTCGCGCCGCCGGTATTGCCGCCGGCCTTCTGCGCGGCGCGCACCGACTTGGCGAGCGCGAAGAACTCGGCCGTGTAGCGCTGGATGTCGGTCGGGTTGGCCACCACGCGGCGCACGGTGCGGCGCGACTGGCGCTCCACCTCGGCGATCCAGTCGGTCAGGAAGGGTTCGGCCGTGGCCACCACCACCTCGTTGGGCAGCACCTGCACCGGCAGCACCTTGTGGCGCTCGGCGTAGGCCGCACTCATGGTGTCGGCCACCTTGCCCACGTCGACCTTGAGCGGATCGATGCGCAGGTAGGCAAGCCCCGCGCGGCCGGAGAGCCACTGCGTGAGCATTTCGAGATCGAGCGGCTTGCCGTCGCTTTCGCGCGTCATGGCCACGTTGGCCAGCCGCACCAGCGGCGCCTGCCGGCTCTCGGCCTGGGCGCAGCGCGCGATGGTGCGCTTGGCTTCCACCGGAGAAATCACGCCGTCGGCGGCGAGCCATTCGATCAGGCGGCGCAGGTCGAGCGGGCCTTCGTGGCGGGCGGCCGGGGATGCGGGAACGGAAACAGCGCTCATGGGCCGGACGGTCGGGTGAGGGTGGGATTCAGCGGTTTGAATACGCGCAGCCATTTGGGCGCGGGCAGGCCCCATCGAGTCTGGATCGTTTGGGCGCGCTCGGCAAGGGCTTCGCGCTTGGGCCGGCTGGGTGCGCGCTGCGCCAGCACCACCGTGTTGCCTTCGCGCGTCGGCTTGAAGGCCCAGACTGCATCGGCGCCGAATGCACTGGCGATCTTCTCGAGGCTGCGCTCGTAGCTCGACGAGCGGCCGAAGAGGTTGACCGTCATGCAGCCGTCCTCGCTGAGCAGCGCGCGGCAATCGGCATAGAAGCCTTCGCTGTCGAGCACCGGCGCGGCGGCCTCATGGTCGTACAGGTCGACCTGCAGCGCATCGACCGTGCCCTGCCATTCGGGCTTGCGGATCTCCTGCGCGGCATCGGCGATGACCACGCGCAGCTTCGGGTCGTCGGCCGGCAGCTTGAACCAGCCGCGGCAGGCCGACACCACCTGCGGATTCAGTTCCACCGCAGTGGTGCGCATGCGCAGCGTCTTGCGGCAGAACTTGGTGAGCGTGGCCGCGCCGAGGCCCAGCTGCATCGCATGGCGGCTGGCCAGGCTCTTGGGATCTGCGAACAGCAGCCAGGCCATCATGCGCTGCACGTATTCGAGCTCGATTTCGAATGGCGCGTCGAGCTTCATCGAGCCCTGGACCCATTCGGTGCCAAGGTGCAGGTAGCGGATGTCGCCCCAGTCGGAAAAGTTGACTTCGGGGAGAACGGGAGTTTTGCTCGTGGCCATCAAAGAAGGTTGTGGGCGTCAAAGACCTCGCGCCAGGCTGCGAGCTTGCGCTCGAAGCTCCACGACGCGTTGGCGGGGCTGGTGGAAGGCAGCTGGTAGACCGGCACCCCGAGGGTGCGCGTGTGGCGCGCATGCTTGAAGCTCTCGCCGCCGTTGTGCGCAATGGCCGCCAGACGGGGCAGGTGCAGGCCCGCGATGTCGTTGGCCACGGGCGCGCGGATGGCGGAGTCGAGGCTGCCCTCGCGCTCGCAGGCGGCATACACGTCCCATACGCCCAGGCCACGCTCGAGCAGCCACTTTTTCTTCTCGGGATAGCTGTCTGCGCCCATGGGGAGCGGATGATGGGGCCAAACGGCTTGCAAGATTTTCCAGAACTGATTTTGCGGATGCGCATAGTACTGCTGCAGTTCGAGCGATCGCACGCCCGGGAAGCTGCCCAGGATCAGCACGACGGTGGCGGGCGAGACGATGGGGGCCAGGCCCGTGAGCACGGGGCTGCCGGTGTCGGATGCGTTGGGTGGGTTCATGGACAGGCTCTATCTTGGCACTGTCGTCCGGCCATGAAAAAACCCGCCGAAGCGGGTTCTTGCTGAAGGCGAGCTCCGATTATTTCTTGGCAGCGTCGTGTTCCGCCGTGCCGGGGACCTTTTCGCCAATCGCCTTGCCGGTGCTGCGCATGCCGTCGGCCGTCTTGTGGCCTGCGGTTTCAACAGCGTCGCCGGTCTTGGCGGCCACGTTCTTGGTGGCGTTGGTGGCCTTCTTGGTGGTGCGTTTGGTGGCGTCCCAAGCCTTCTTGGTGCCGCGTTCGGTCGCGTTCACGGCCTTCTTGGTCGTGCTCTTGGTGGCATCGATCGCGTCCTTTCCGGCTTCCTTCACCTTTTCGGTGGTGGTGGGTTCGGCGGTTGCGGGCGCCGCCGTTTGCGCCACGGCGGAGACGCCGATGGAAGCAAGCGCGAGGGCAAGCACAACGGGCACGGTGCGAACGAAAGATGTGGTCATGTGTAAAGACTCCTTGTTGGATGAAGAGTTGGAGTGACAGACTTGCCACTGAACAAGCAACGCCAGTTCGAACACCAAGGATGACAGTAAAAATGCACGCCTCGCTTGCGCAACCGCAAGACGGGATATCGACCTACGCGCGGTGCGGCCGGGCCTCCGACAAGGGGAGAAGACTTTCGAGCCGAGGCAGGGCTCTGAGCGCATTTTGAGTCGTGGCCTCGGCCAGTTCATCGATACCGATGCCGCGCAATTGCGCCACCACTTCTGCGATGCGCGGCAGTTCGCCAGGTTCGTTGCGGCCCTGCGATTCACCGGCCGCGCGCTGCGCCTGCGTGCGATAGATCCAGTGCGGCTGAATGTCCGGCGCGTCGGTTTCCATCACCATCGATTCGAGCGGAAGCGTGACCGCCAGCCGCCGCAGCTGCAATGCGCGGTCGAAGGTCACGGCGCCGCCGAATCCCAGCTTCAGGCCGATCTCGATGCAGGCCGTGGCCTGCTGCTCGCTGCCATTGAACGCATGGGCAATGCCCTGCCACGGCCGGCCGGCTGCGGTCTGCCGCAGGTGCTTGAGCACCTTGTCGACCGAGCGGCGCACATGGATGAGCACCGGCAGATCGTATTTGCGCGCGAGTTGCAACTGAGTGTGAAAAAAGTGCTGCTGCTTGTCGCTGTCCAGCCCTTCCACGAAGTAGTCGAGGCCGATCTCGCCGACCGCGACCAGCCGTGGATCGCCGTGGTGCGCGGCCAGCTCGGCATCGAGTGCCTCCAGGTCGGCCTCCTCTGCATTGCCGGTGCACAGCGGGTGGATTCCGAGCGCATAGGCGTCGCCCTGCACCTGCGCCAGCTCGCGCACGGTCGCAAAGTTGAAGACCGCCACGGCAGGAATGACGCACAGCGCCACGCCCTTTTCGGCGGCCCGTGCACGGATGAGCGGCATCTCCGCACCGAATTCGGGCGCGTCGAGGTGGCAGTGGGTATCGACAAAAACAGCCATGGCGAGATGATGCCCGAAGGGATGCAAGGCAGAAGAAAGCGTGCTACTGTGACTCCCTACTCACCCGTCATCCCTTGCCGGAGGTGCCCCGATGCGCAGGCCCGCTTTCTACAGCCGTTCGCCCCGCACGCTGCCTCAAGCGGCCGATCCCGCGGCCGAAGAGGCTGCCGTGCCGTCGCCCGAGGGCGCAGCAGGCAACGGCGCACCGCCCCCGCCGCACGCCAAGGCCGGCTGGCAGCCGGGCCGGCGCAGCTTCGCATTCCTCCTCGTGCTGTGCGCCGCGCTGGTTGCGGGCGGCGCCACCTGGTGGCCCCGGCAGGGCAAGGCATTGACGCAGAAGGACATCGATTCGGCCGTGCTGCGCACGCTGCAGACCCATACGCTCCCCTCGCCCGCCGCAAAGGCCGCCGAGATCGTGCGGCCCTCGGTGGTGCGGGTGGTCGGCTACGGCCCCGAGAAGGCTACGCCCGAGGCCAAGACCCAGAAGCGCGGCCGCAACATGGCCAAGGGCAAGCCGCCCGAAGCCGATGCGCCGCCGGGCGAGGTCGAACGCGGCGTGGGCACCGGGGTGGTCATCGTCGACAAGGGCGTGATCCTCACCAACCTGCATGTGGTTGCCGGCGCCGAAACCATCAAGGTCACCTTCTCCGACGGGCTCGAGGCCGTGGCCACCATCACCGGCGTGCAGCCCGAGAACGATCTCGCGGTGCTGCAGGCCCAGAAGATCCCCGACGACCTGATTCCCGCCGCCATGCGCTCGACCGGAGACCTGCAGCCTGGCGACCAGGTGGCCGCGGTCGGTTTTCCATTCGGCATCGGCCCCTCGGTGTCGGCCGGCGTGGTGTCGGGCCTGAAGCGCTCGTTCCGCTCGCCCGAGGGCAAGCAGGAACTGGGCAACCTGATCCAGTTCGACGCGGCCGCCAACCCCGGCAACTCGGGCGGCCCGCTGATCAACATGGACGGCGAGGTGCTCGGCATCGTCACCGCCATCCTCAACCCCACGCAGCAGCGCACCTTCATCGGCATCGGCTTTGCGGTGCCCATAGAGAACGCGGCCTCGGCCGCGGGCTCGCCGCCGTTCTAGCCAGGAACATCCCCACGCTTTCGATTGTTTATACAGAGGCCCTCGCATGAGCACAGAGAACCCCTTTTCCACCTCTCCCGCTACGGCCGAGCTGATGGAGCAGATCCTCTACGAGGTCAAGCGCGTGGTGGTGGGCCAGGACCGCTTCCTGGAGCGCGTGATGGTGGCCATGCTCGCGGGCGGGCATCTGCTGGTCGAAGGCGTGCCGGGCCTCGCGAAGACGCTCACCATCAAGACGCTGGCCGACACCGTGCGCGGCCAGTTCAAGCGCATCCAGTTCACGCCCGACCTGGTGCCGGCCGACCTGGTGGGCACGCGCATCTACAACCAGAAGACCGGCGAGTTCAGCACCTCGCTCGGCCCGGTGTTCGCCAACCTGCTTTTGGCCGACGAAATCAACCGTGCGCCGGCCAAGGTGCAGAGCGCGCTGCTCGAAGTGATGCAGGAGCGCCAGGTCACCATTGCCGGCGAAACGCACCGCGTGCCGCGCCCCTTCCTGGTCATGGCCACGCAGAACCCGATCGAGACCGAAGGCACCTATCCGCTGCCCGAAGCTCAGGTCGACCGCTTCATGATGAAAGTGCTGGTCGACTACCCGAGCGACGAGGAAGAGTTCGTCATCGTCCAGCGCGTGATCGGCTCGCTGGTCGAGGTCAATCCGGTGGCGACCACCGAGCAGCTCGCCACCCTGCAGGCCGAGGCGCGGCGCGTGTACGTCGACCCTTCGCTCATCCAGTACGCGGTCAAGCTGGTGTCGGCCACGCGCACGCCCGACAAGCACGGCCTGAAGGACATGCGCCGCTTCATCACCTTCGGCGCGAGCCCGCGCGCGAGCATCAGCCTGACCGAGGGCGCACGCGCGCTTGCGCTGCTGCGCGGCCGCAGCTATGCCCTGCCCGAGGACATGACCGCGCTGGTGCCCGACGTGCTGCGCCATCGCGTGACGCTTTCCTACGAAGGCTTGTCCGAAGGCCTCACACCCGACAGCCTGATCGAGAAGATCATGAAGGCCGTTCCCGCTCCTCCCAAACCTCTGGAACATGAAAAGCTGGTGGCCTGAATGAAACCCACCCCCGTCCCTCGCTCACTTCGTGTAGCTCGACTCCCCCCTCAAGGGGGCAACACCAGCGGCCCGGCAAAGCCGGTTCCGCGGTGTTCCCTGGCTCCATATGAAAAGCTGGTGGCGTAAGGCCCCTGCGGCCGCGAACGACGAACGGCTCATTGCGCAAGCCGGCGGTGCGGAACGCGCGCTGCGCCGGCTCGAGTGGACCGTGATCCGCCGCCTCGATGGCCTGCTGCAGGGCGACTATCGCACGCTGATGCGCGGCACCGGGCTCGACCTGGCCGACTTGCGCGAATACCAGCACCACGACGACGTGCGCCACATCGACTGGAACGTCACCGCCCGCCTGCAGACGCCGCATGTGCGCGTCTTCACCGAAGACCGCGAGATGGCGGCCTGGTTCGTGCTCGACCTGAGCCGCTCGGTCGATTTCGGCTCCGGCCTCAAAGCCAAGCGCGAGATCTCGGCCGGCTTCGTCGGCGTGCTCGCGCGCCTGCTCACGCGCCACGGCAACCGGGTGGGCGCACTGGTCTACGGCACCGACCTCGAGGCGGTGATTCCGCCGCGCAGCGGCCGCCGGCACGTGCTCCACCTGCTGCATGCGATGGAGCGGCGCGCCGACAAGGCCGAGGCCGCGCCCGCCCAAAAAGGCATGACGCGCCTGGCCGACCTGCTGAAATCCGCTGCAACGCTGATGCCTCGCCGCTCCACCGTGTTCGTGGTGTCCGACTTCCTGAGCGAGCCCGGCTGGGAACGCCCGCTCGGCCAGCTGGTGCAGCGGCATGAAGTCATTGCCGTGCGCCTGTTCGATCCGCTCGAACTCGAGCTACCCGACCTCGGCCTCGTCCCGCTGCGCGACGCGGAGACCGGCGAGCAGCTCTGGGTCGACACGCACGACGCCGGCTTTCGCAAGCGCTTCGCACGGCTGGCGGCCGAGCGCGAGGCAGCGCTGCGCGCTGCGCTCGCGAAAGCGGGTGTCGACGCACTCGAGCTTTCGACCAGCGACGACCTGGTGGAAGCCATCGTTCGTTTCGCCGACCTGCGCAAGCGCCGCATGCGCATCGGCCCGGGCAGCATGAAGGCGGTGGCAGCATGACATTTCTCTGGCCTCAATTCCTCTGGTTGCTGGCGGCCTTGCCGCTACTGGTGTTGCTCTACATCTGGCTGATCCGCCGCAAGAAAAAGCTCGCGGTGCGCTATGCGAGCCTGTCGATCGTGCGCGAGGCGATGGGCGCCGGCCAGAGCCTGCGCCGGCACATTCCGCCGTTCCTGTTCCTGCTGGCCATGGCCGCCATGCTGGTGGCCGCCGCGCGCCCCATGGCGGTGGTGCTGCTGCCGTCGAACCAGCAGACCATCATCCTGGCGATGGACGTCTCGGGCAGCATGCGCGCCGCCGACGTGCTGCCCAACCGGCTGGTCGCGGCGCAGGAAGCGGCCAAGAGCTTCATCAAGGACCTGCCGCGCCACGTCAAGGTGGGCATCGTGGCCTTCGCGGGCAGCGCGCAGGTGGCGCAGTTGCCCACCACCAACCACGACGATCTGATCACCGCGATCGACAGCTTCCAGCTGCAGCGCGCCACTGCCACCGGCAACGCGATCGTCGTCTCGCTCGCCACGCTGTTCCCCGATGCGGGCATCGACGTCTCGCAGTTCAGCGCCCCCAGCCGCCAGCGCGGCACGCCGATCGACCAGGCGGAGAAGCAGGCCAAGGAGTTCACCCCGGTGGCGCCGGGCTCCTACAGCTCGGCCGCGGTCATCATGCTGACCGACGGGCAGCGCACCACCGGCGTCGATCCGCTCGATGCCGCCAAGGCCGCGGCGGACCGCGGCGTGCGCATCTACACGGTGGGCGTGGGCACGATCGATGGCGAGACCATCGGCTTCGAAGGCTGGTCGATGCGCGTGCGGCTCGACGAGGAAACGCTCAAGGCCGTGGCCAACAAGACGCAGGCCGAATACTTCTACGCCGGCACCGCAGCCGACCTGAAGAAGGTCTACGAAACCCTGAGCTCGCGGCTCACGGTCGAGAAGAAGGAAACCGAGGTCTCGGCGCTCTTCGCGCTCGGCGCGGCCATCCTCACGCTGCTGTCGGCGGGGCTGTCGCTGCTCTGGTTCAACCGGATTCTTTGACGGAGTCCAGCTGGCGCGCCGGCGGCGCCGAACCTGCCGGCGGGGGCGACTTCACCGCCCCGATACCGCCCAGGAACAGGTCGGCCACGATCGGCGCAATGGACGCATGGTCGAGCCGGCCGCCGGGCTTCATCCAGGTGAACATCCAGTTGATCATGCCGAACAGCAGCATGGTCAGCGGCTTGGCGAGATCGTCGCTCGGCGCGCCCGGGCGCAACGCCGACACGGCACGTGCAAACCCCGCCACCACTTCGCGCTCCTGGTTCAGCACGCGCTCGCGGTCTTCTTCTTCCAGAAAGCGCACGTCGTCGGTCAGCACGCGATGCGCGTCCTGCGCGCCGGCGTATTCCTCGACGATGCGGTAGATGAAGCGGCGCAGACGCTCCTCGTCGGTGTGAGTCGACGCCTCTTCCTCGGCCACCAGCGCTGCGAGCTTCGACACGTGCGTCTCGGCGATGCTGATCAAGAGGCTGCTCTTGTCCTTGTAGTAGTGATAGAGCGTGGCCTTCGAGAGATTGCAGGCCTCGGCCACCTGGTTCATCGAGGTGGCGGGATAGCCGCGGCGCGCGAACAGCTGGGCGGCCTGCGCCAGGATGAACTCGCGCTGGTCGTCGTAGGTGGCGGATCTTCCACGCGGCATCGGGTCTTCTTTCTTCCTTGATTGGCAGTTGTTGCGGGCAACCTGCGATCTTGCACGAAGCGCGCCGGCTAGCCGCGCCGGGTCGCAATGAGCGAACGCACCTCGGAGGCGGGCAGGCGCGGGCGGCCGGGTTCCATCTGCTGCAGCGGCGCGACCTCGCGCAGGCTGGCCAGGCTGCGCACGGTGAGCGCCTGGTAGGTCTGCGTGCCTTCGAGCTTCCAGGCGATTTCTTCCTCGCTCAGTGTCTTCTTCACCTTGGCCGGAATGCCCGCCACGAGCGTGCGCGCCGGCACCTTCATGCCGGCCGGCACGAAGGCGCAGGCCGCCACGATGGCCTGCTCGCCGATCTCGGCTTCGTCCATCACCACCGCATTCATGCCCACCAGCGCATCTCGCCGCACGATGCAGCTGTGCAGGATCGCGCCGTGGCCGATGTGGCCGTTGACCTCGACCACCGTGTCCTGGTCCGGAAAGCCGTGGATGCAGCAGTGGTCCTGCACGTTCGAGCCTTCCTGCAGCACGATGCGGCCGAAATCGCCGCGCAGGCTGGCGCAGGGGCCGACATAGCAGCCGGGGCCGACGATCACGTCGCCTATCAGCACGGCGCTGGGGTGCACATAGGCCGTCGGGTCGACGACGGGAATCACGCCGTCGATGGAGTAGCTGGGCATTCGATCGGTCTCCTTTGTTGTTGCGGGCTCAGGGTTTGCCCTGAAGCCACCCGCTTGTGCTGGCATCGGGGTCGATCTTAAAATCTACCGGACGGTCGGTCAATAGTGTTTAAGGATCAGAGACAAGCCCATGCCAGAACCTTTAGTTCTCACCAGCAATGCCGGCGCCGTTCGCACGCTGAGCCTCAACCGGCCCACGGCGCTCAACAGCTTCACGACCGAAATGCATGGCGAATTGATGGCGGCGCTGGACCTTGCGGCCGCTGATCCGGAAGTGCGCTGCCTGGTGCTCACGGGTGCAGGCCGCGCCTTCTGCGCCGGACAGGACCTGGCCGATCCCTCGGTCGCGCCCGACCCCGCGCCTGGTGCCGTCCCCAAGGACCTGGGCCACGTCATCTCCGCTTATTACGCCCCGCTCGTCGCGCGCCTGCGCTCGATGCCGATGCCCGTGGTTGCCGCCGTCAATGGCGTGGCCGCCGGCGCGGGCGCCAACATCGCGCTGTGCTGCGACCTGGTCGTGGCCGGCCGTTCGGCCAGCTTCATCCAGGCCTTCACCAAGATCGGCCTCGTGCCCGACACCGGCGGCACCTGGCTGCTGCCGCGGCTCGTGGGCTCGGCGCGGGCGCTGGGCATGGCGATGCTGGGCGACAAGCTGCCGGCCGAGGAGGCCGCGCGCATCGGGCTGATCTGGCAGTGCGTGGACGACGCGGCACTGCCCGAAACGGCCGCCGCACTCGCCTCGAAGCTGGCCGGCATGCCCACCCGCGCCCTTGTCGCCACGCGCCAGGCCATGGCCGCGGCGCAGGACATGGACCTGGAAACGGCGCTGGCCGAAGAAGCACGCATCCAGCGCGAGATGGGCAATGCGAACGATTACCGCGAAGGCGTCGAGGCCTTCCGCGCCAAGCGCGCACCGCAATTCAAGGACCGCTAGGCCATGACAGACAAGACCCGCACCCCCCAGCAAACCGCCGAGTACGTCCGCGACGGCATGTTCGAGAACGACAACGCCAGCAAGGGCCTGGGCATGCGCATCGTCGAGGTCGGCCCCGGCCAGGCCACGCTCGAGATGCGCGTGCGCACCGACATGCTCAACGGCCACGCCATCTGCCACGGCGGCTTCATGGCCACGCTGGCCGACTCCACCTTTGCCTTCGCCTGCAACTCGTACAACGAGCTGACCGTGGCCTCGGGCTTCTCGATCGACTTCATCGCGCCGGCCCGCGAAGGCGACGTGCTCACCGCGCGCTGCTTCGAAGTGTCGAAGGCCGGCCGCACCGGCGTGTACGACACCGAGATCATCAACCAGCGCGGCGAGCGCGTCGCCATGTTCCGCGGCCGTTCCTACACCGCCAAGGGCCGCCCCGCCGTTGCCGCCTGAGGAGACACAAGCCCATGACAGCCAGACACCCCGCACCCGGCGAGCTCGAGCCCATCGAAACCGCAAGCCGCGACGAGATCACCGCGCTGCAGATTCAGCGCCTGCGCGCCACGCTGCAGCGCGCCTACGACAACGTGCCGCATTACCGCCAGGCCTTCGATGCCAAGGGCGTGCACCCTGATGATCTGAAGTCGCTCGCCGACCTGTCGAAGTTTCCGTTCACCGTGAAGACCGACCTGCGCGACAACTACCCCTTCGGCATGTTCGCCGTGCCGCGTGCGCAGGTGGCGCGCATCCATGCCTCGTCGGGGACCACCGGCAAGCCGACCGTGGTGGGCTACACGCTGAAGGACATCGACACCTGGGCCGACCTCGTCGCGCGCTCGATCCGCGCGGCGGGCGGCCGCGCCGGCGACATGGTGCACGTGTCGTACGGCTACGGCCTGTTCACCGGCGGCCTGGGCGCGCACTACGGCGCCGAGCGCGCGGGCTGCACCGTCATTCCGATGTCGGGCGGCCAGACCGAGAAGCAGGTGCAACTCATCCAGGACTTCAAGCCCGACATCATCATGGTCACGCCCAGCTACATGCAGGTGATCATCGAGCAGTTCGAGCGCCTGGGCCTCGATGCAAAGGACAGCTCGCTCAGGATCGGCATCTTCGGCGCCGAGCCGTGGACCGAGGCCATGCGCCGCGACATCGAAGCCAAGGCCGGCCTCGATGCGGTCGACATCTACGGCCTGTCCGAAGTGATGGGCCCCGGCGTGGCCAGCGAATGCGTCGAGAGCAAGGACGGCCCCGTCATCTGGGAAGACCACTTCTACCCCGAGATCATCGACCCCGACACCGGCGAGCTCAAGGCCGACGGCGAGGAAGGCGAACTGGTCTTCACCTCGCTCAGCAAGGAAGCCATGCCGATCGTGCGCTACCGCACGCGCGACCTCACGCGCCTGTTGCCGCCCACCTCGCGTTCGTTCCGCCGCATGGGCAAGATCGTCGGGCGCAGCGACGACATGATGATCATCCGCGGCGTCAACGTCTTTCCCACGCAGGTGGAAGAGATCGTGCTCGCGCACAGCGCGCTCACCGGCCTGTACCAGGTGCGCGTGAGCCGCGAAGGCCTGCTCGACCAGGTCGAGGTGCACTGCGAACTCACACCGCACGAGGCCGCCGCGGCCGACCGCAACGCCATCTCCGACTGGGTGCAGCAACGCGTGAAGACGCTCGTCGGCATCTCCACCCGCGTGGTCGTGCACAGCCCCGACGAAATGGAACGCACGCAGACCGGCAAGGCCCGCCGCGTGATCGACACGCGCCCGCGCTGAGCGCCCGCGCGCCCACACACCGCACAGAAAGGACACGCACATGTACACCCAGGCAATGGACACCATGGGCAAGGACGCAGGCGACGGCAAGCAGAAGAAAGCCGTGCGTTCCGCCGAGGAAATGCGGCTCGAGGAGCGCTTCGACGCGCACATCGACGCCGGCGACTTCATCGAGGCGAAGGACTGGATGCCCGAGCACTACCGCAAGACGCTGGTGCGCCAGATCAGCCAGCATGCGCATTCCGAAATCGTCGGCATGCTGCCCGAAGGCAACTGGATCGGCCGCGCGCCCACGCTCAAGCGCAAGGCCATCCTGCTGGCCAAGGTGCAGGACGAAGGCGGCCACGGGCTGTACCTGTACGCGGCCGCCGAAACGCTGGGCACCTCGCGCGACCAGATGTTCGATGCGCTGCACAGCGGTAAGGCCAAGTACAGCTCGATCTTCAACTACCCCACGCTCACCTGGGCCGACATGGGCACCATCGGCTGGCTGGTCGATGGCGCGGCCATCATGAACCAGGTGCCGATCTGCCGCTGCTCGTATGCGCCCTATGCGCGCGCCATGATTCGCATCTGCCGCGAGGAGAGCTTTCACCAGCGCCAGGGCTACGAAGCGCTGCTGACGATGATGACGCACGGTACCGAAGCGCAGAAGGCGATGGTGCAGGACGCGGTCAACCGCTGGTGGTGGCCCTCGGTCATGATGTTCGGCCCGCCCGACGACCAGTCGCCCAACTCGGCGCAGTCGATGCGCTGGGGCATCAAGCGCTTCAGCAACGACGAGCTGCGCCAGAAGTTCATCGATGCCGCCGTCGAGCAGGCGCGCATCCTCGGTGTGACCCTGCCCGACCCCGACCTGAAGTGGAACGAAGAGCGCCAGGCGCACGACTTCGGCGCGATCGACTGGAGCGAGTTCTGGCGCGTGATCGGCGGCGACGGCCCCTGCAACCGCGAACGGCTGCAAGCTCGCGTCGATGCCTGGGAAGAAGGCGCCTGGGTGCGCGAGGCCGCCATGGCGCACGCCAACAAGCAACCGATGAAGGAGGCTGCATGAGCACCGATACGAAACAGGAATGGCCGCTCTGGGAAGTGTTCGTGCGCAGCAAGGCCGGGCTCGATCACAAGCATTGCGGCAGCCTGCACGCGGCCGACCCGAAGATGGCGATCCAGATGGCGCGCGATGTGTACACGCGCCGCCAGGAGGGCAGCAGCATCTGGGTGGTGCGCTCGGACCAGATCGTGGCGAGCGACCCCGGGGACAAGGACATGTTCTTCGACCCGGCGGAGGACAAGGTGTACCGGCATCCCACCTTCTACAAATTGCCCAAGTCCGTGGACCACATGTGAGCTGCACGCCATGCAAGCATCGATCGAACTGAACCGCACGCCTGCCGTGCAATACCTGCTGCGCATAGGGGATACGTGCCTGGTGCTCGCGCAGCGCCTTGGCGAATGGTGCGGCCATGCGCCCGTGCTCGAGGAAGACATCGCGATGGCCAACATCGCGCTCGACCTCGTCGGCCAGGCCCGCGCGCTGCTCACGCACGCCGGCAAGCTCGAAGGCGCCGGTTATGAGCACGACGAAGACCAGCTCGCCTACCTGCGCGACGAGCGCGACTACTTCAACCTCACGCTGGTCGAGCTGCCGCGCGGCGACTTCGCGTTTGCCGTGGTGCGCAACACCATGGTCGCCACGCTGCTCAAGCTGCTGTGGCAACGCCTCGCAGCATCGAGCGATGCCGAAGTGGCCGCCATCGCCGGCAAGGCCGTGAAGGAAGCGCGCTACCACCAGCAGCATTCGGGCGACTGGGTCGTGCGGCTCGGCGACGGCACCGATGAATCGCGCCGCCGCACGGAAAAGGCGCTGAAGCAGCTCTGGCTCTACATGCCCGAGCTGTTCGAGAGCGATGCGGTCGATGCGCAAGCCAGTGCGAGCGGCCTCGGCCCTGCATGGAGCGAACTGCGCGAGCCATGGCTTGCCGAGATGCAGCAGGTGCTCGACGCCGCCGGGCTCGCCATGCCGCAGGAGACTGCCTTCCGCAGCACCGGCAAGCAGGGCGTGCACAGCGAGCACATGGGCTACATCCTGGCCGAGATGCAGCACCTGCAGCGCAGCTATCCCGGAGGCGTGTGGTGAACACCGCCATTGCATCGCGCGTCGACGCGGCCTGGGCCGTGCTGCACACGGTCCTCGACCCCGAAGTGCCGGCCGTGTCGGTCTGCGACCTGGGCATCGTGCGCGAGGTGATCGACCATGACGACGGGCTGGAGATCGTGCTCACGCCGACCTACTCGGGCTGCCCTGCGACCGAAGCCATCGAGCACGACGTGCTGGCTGCCATCGAAAAGGCAGGCCTCGGCCGCGCACGCGCCACCCTGCGGCGCGCGCCCGCCTGGAGCAGCGACTGGATCAGCGAGGAAGGCCGCGCCAGGCTCAATGCCTATGGCATCGCGCCGCCGGCCCACCTCACGCCAGAAGCTGCGGCCGGCACCGCCGTGCCCATCCGCCTCTTCGGCCGCATCGCCGGCGGCGAACGCATTGCCTGCCCGCGCTGCGCGAGCGAGCGCACCGAACGCCTCTCCGCCTTCGGCTCCACCGCATGCAAGGCGCTCTACCGCTGCCTTGCCTGCCGCGAACCCTTCGAACACTTCAAGCCGATCTGAGCGATGAGCACCCTCTTCCATCCCCTGCGCGTGAAGGCCGTCGAGCCCGACACTTCGGAGGCTGTCATCGTCTCGTTCGAGGTGCCGCCCGAGTTGCAGCAGGTCTTCGGCTTCACGCAGGGCCAGTACCTCACGCTGCGCCGCGACATCGACGGGCAGGACCTGCGCCGCTCGTATTCGATCTGCGCCGGCCTGGACGACGGCGAACTACGCGTGGGCGTGCGCAAGGTACGCGACGGCGTGTTCTCCAACTGGATCAACGCACACCTGCAGCCCGGCGACACGGTGCAGGTGATGGCGCCGCAGGGCCGCTTCTTCGTGCCGATCGAGCCGGGCTCCGCACGGCATCACGTCGGCATTGCGGGCGGCAGCGGCATCACGCCCATTCTCTCGATCATGAAGACCGTGCTGGCGCGCGAGCCGCTGAGCCGCTTCACGCTGATCTACGGCAACCGGCAGCTGCAGTCCACGATGTTCAAAGAAGAGATCGAGGACCTGAAGAACCGCTACATGACGCGGCTCGCGCTGCAGCTGGTGTTCTCCGACGAGCAGACGGATTCGCCGCTCGGCCGCGGCGTGATGAACCGCGAGAAGATCGGCGAGTTCCTGAATGCGCTGGTGCCGGCCGCCAGCATCGACCACGCCTACATCTGCGGCCCGTTCCAGATGAACGACGAGGCCGAGGCCGCGCTGCTCGCCGCCGGCGTGCCCGAGGAGCGCATCCATATCGAACGCTTCGGCGTCGCGCTGCCTTCGGCCGCGTCGGCAGGCCAGGTGGGTGCGGTGGTGCACGAAGCGCTGCCCGGCGATGCCAAGCAGGCGCGCATCACCATCGTGCGCGACGGGCTGCAGCGCGAGATCACTTTCACCGAAGGGCAGCCGAGCATCCTCGATGCAGCGTCGGCCGCCGGACTCGAAGTGCCGTTCTCGTGCACCTCCGGCGTGTGCGGCACCTGCCGCGCCAAGCTGGTGGAGGGGGAAGTCCGCATGGAAAGAAACTTTGCGCTCGACAAGAATGAAGTAGCCGCGGGATTCGTGCTGACCTGCCAGGCCCACCCTCTCACAGAACGTGTCACCTTGTCCTTCGACGAGCGATGACACCACAACGATTTTTCAACCCGGAGACAAGTCCAAAATGAAATTCTTCTTCAAGCCCCTGCTGATCGCCGCGCTGTGCGCCACCGCCGCCGCGGCCTGGGCCGACGTCAATGTCGGCGTGACGCTGTCGGCCACCGGCCCGGCCGCCTCGCTCGGCATTCCCGAGAAGAACACCATTGCGCTGATGCCCAAGACCATCGGCGGCCAGAAGATCAATTACATCGTGCTGGACGACGCTTCCGACACCACGGCGGCCGTGGCCAACACGCGCAAGCTCATCGCCGAGAACAAAGTCGACATCGTGCTGGGCTCGACGACCACGCCCAACTCGCTCGCGATGATCGACGTGGTGAGCGAAGCCAAGACGCCGATGATCTCCATTGCCGCGTCGGCCCGCATCGTCGAGCCCATGGACGCCAAGAAGCAGTGGGTCTTCAAGACGCCGCAGAACGACATCATGATGTCGCTCGCGATTGCCGAGCACATGGCCGCGAGCGGGGTGAAGACGGTGGCCTTCATCGGCTTCTCCGATGCCTACGGCGAAGGCTGGTCGCAGGAATTCGCCAAGGCGGCGGAACTGAAGAAGCTCAAGATCGTGGCCAACGAGCGCTATGCGCGCACCGACACCTCGGTGACCGGGCAGGCCCTGAAGATCATGGCCGCCAAGGCCGACGCGGTGCTGGTCGCGGGCTCGGGCACGCCGGCCGCACTGCCGCAGAAGACGCTCAAGGAGCGCGGCTACACCGGCAAGATGTACCAGACGCACGGCGTGGCCAATGCCGACTTCCTGCGCGTCGGCGGCAAGGACGTGGAAGGCACCTTGCTGCCCGCCGGCCCGGTGCTGGTGGCCGAGCAGCTGCCCGCGAGCCATCCGGTGAAGAAGTCGGCCTTGGCCTATGTCACGGCCTATGAGGCCGCGAACGGCAAGAACTCGGTGTCGACCTTCGGCGCGCACGCCTGGGATGCGGGCCTCCTGATGACCTCGGCCGTGCCGGTGGCGCTCAAGAAGGCGCAGCCCGGCACGCCCGAATTCCGCGCCGCGCTGCGCGATGCGCTCGAGCAAGTCAAGGAAGTGTCGGGCGCGCACGGCGTGTTCAACATGACCGCCAACGACCACCTGGGCCTGGACCAGCGCGCACGCGTGATGGTCAAGATCGAGAACGGCGCCTGGAAATACCAGCCCTGAAACTCGGCTCGCCCCCAGGCTTCGCGCACTTCGTGTCGCTTCTCTCCCCCTACCGGGGGCAATACCAGAGGCCCGGCAAAGCCGGTTCCTCGGTGTTCCTGACCTGACTCACGGGCGCTGCCCGAAGGCTGTAGTTATATGGATCTGCAGATCGCCCTGTTGCTGGGGCAGGACGGCATCGTGAACGGCGCCGTCTACGGATTGATGGCGCTCGCACTGGTGCTGGTGTTCTCCGTCACGCGCGTCATCTTCATTCCCCAGGGCGAGTTCGTCGCCTTCGGGGCGCTCTCGATGGCGGTGCTGCAGGCCGGCCGCGTGCCGGCCACGCTGTGGCTGCTGCTCGCGCTGGCGGCGATGGTGCTGGTGGTCGAGTTCTGGCGCTGGAAGCGCGGCGCGGTGGTCGACTGGGCCTCCGCGCTCGCATGGTGCGTGGTGCTGCCGCTGGCCGCCGCCGCGCTGGTGTTGCTGCTCAAGCCAGACTCGATGGCGGGCCAGACGCTCACCACGCTGCTGCTCATCATGCCGCTCGGGCCGCTGCTCTATCGCCTCGCCTACCGGCCATTGGCCAGCGCCAACGTACTGATGCTCTTGATCGTCTCGGTCGCGCTGCATGGCGTGCTGGTGGGGCTGGGCCTGCTCTTCTTTGGTGCCGAGGGCTACCGGACCACCGCGTTCTCCGAGGAGCGCTTCGACATCGGCGGCATTCCGGTCAGCGGGCAGTCGCTGGTGGTGGTCGGCGTCACGCTGCTGCTGGTGCTTGCAATGTTCCTGTTCTTCGGCCGCTCGATGATCGGCAAGGCGCTGCGCGCCACGGCCATCAACCGCGTGGGCGCGCGGCTGTCGGGCATTCCGACGGAGTTGTCGGGCGACCTGAGCTTTGCGCTCGCGGCGCTCATCGGCGCGGTCTCCGGCCTGCTCATTGCGCCGCTCACCACGGTGTACTACGACACCGGCTTCCTGATCGGGCTGAAGGGCTTCGTCGCAGCCATCGTGGGCGGGCTGGCGAGCTATCCGCTGGCGCTGGCGGGCGCGCTGCTGGTCGGGCAGCTCGAGGCCTTTGCCTCGTTCTGGGCCAGCCCCTTCAAGGAGGTGCTCGTCTTCACGCTGATCATTCCGGTGCTGTGGTGGCGTTCGCTGCACAGCCACCATGTGGAGGACGAGGAATGAACAACACCCCGTCCAGCAAAACCGCAACAGCCACCGCCGCACCGGCCGGCGGCGCGCTCGTCACGCCCCGGCAGCTGACGCTCGCCTGCGTGGCGGCGCTGGCCCTCGCCTGGGGCTTCCTGCCGGAGTTCACGGTCTCGGTCCTCAGCAACATCGGGCTCTATGCCCTGGTCGCGGCCGGCCTGGTGATGCTCACCGGCGTGGGCGGCATGACCTCCTTCGGCCAGGCCGCATTCGTCGGCATGGGTGCCTACGCCACCGCGTGGATCTGCACCTCGCCCACGGCCGCCGCATGGATGGGCGGCGCCGTGAGCCCTGCGCTGCTGCCGTGGGCCGGGCTGGTGCTCGGCCTCGTCTTCACCTTTGCGCTCGCCTGGGCGCTGGGCGCGGTCACGCTCAAGCTGCAGGGCCACTACCTGCCGCTGTGCACCATCGCCTGGGGCCTGAGCCTGTACTACCTGCTCGGCAACATGGATTTTCTTGGCGGGCAGACGGGCATCACCGGCGTGCCGCCGCTGGTGATTGCCGGCTACTCGCTGGCCACGCCGCGCGCGCTGGGCGTGGTGATCTGGGCCGTGCTCCTGCTCGCGCTGTGGGCCATGCACAACCTGCTCGATTCGCGCGAAGGCCGGGCCATCCGCGCGCTCAAGGGCGGCCGGCTGATGGCCGAGTCGATGGGCGTGGACACGGCGCGCCACCGTGTGAAGCTGTTCGTGCTGGCTGCGCTGCTGGCGGCCGTCTCGGGCTGGCTCTATGCGCATCTGCAGCGCTTCGTGAACCCGACGCCCTTCAACCTGAACATCGGCATCGAACTGCTGTTCATGGCGGTGGTGGGCGGCGCGGGCCACCTGTGGGGCGCGGTGCTGGGCGCCGCGCTCATCACGCTGCTGAAGGAAAAGCTGCAGGATCTGCTGCCCTCGCTGCTGGGCAGCAGCGGAAACTTCGAAGTGATCGTGTTCGGCCTGCTCATGCTCTTCGTGCTGCAGCGCTTTGCGGACGGCCTGTGGCCCACGCTCGCGCGCATTGCCAGCCGCTGGGTACGCCCGCATGCCGTTGCCGCCACCGACAGCGCGCGGCCCGCCGCGCCGCCCGTGCAGCTCGCACACCGCGACCTGCCCGCCAGGGGCGAGGTGCTGCTGCAGGCCACCAAGGTCAGCAAGCGCTTCGGCGGCCTGGTGGCCAACAACGACATCTCGATGACGCTGAAGGCCGGCGAGATCCACGCACTGATCGGACCGAACGGCGCGGGCAAGAGCACCTTCTTCAACATGGTCTCGGGCGTGGACGACCCGAGCTCCGGCGAAGTGCGGCTTGCGGGCCAGCCGATGACGGCAAAGCCATCGCGCGTGTTCGCCGCGCTCGGCCTGGGCCGCACCTTCCAGCACGTGCGTCTGCTCGGGCAGCGCAGCGTGGTCGAGAACGTGGCGCTGGGTGCGCATCTGCGTGCCAGGCGGGGCTGGATCGCCGCGATGCTGCGGCTGGACCGCGCCGAGGAAGCCGCGCTGATGGCCGAGGCGCGCCGCCAGATCGAACGCTGCGGCCTCGGCGCGCATGCCGACACGCCGGCCGCATCGCTCTCGCTGGGCCAGCAGCGCGTGGTCGAGATCGCGCGCGCGCTGGCCGGACAGCCTTCGGTGCTGCTGCTCGACGAACCCGCCGCGGGCCTGCGCCACCTGGAGAAGCGCGCGCTTTCCGTGCTGCTGAGCCAGCTGCGCGCCGAAGGCCTTGGCATCCTCGTGGTGGAGCACGACATGGAATTCGTGATGAACCTGGCCGACCGCATCACGGTGCTCGAATTCGGCACCGTCATCGCCACCGGAACGCCGGCCGAAGTGCAGGCCAATCCGCGCGTGCTCGAAGCCTACCTGGGCGGCGAAGCATGAGCTCGCCCCCGGTCTGCGCACACTTCGTGTCGCTTCGCCAACCTCCTACCGGGGGCGGGCCGGCCGCTTCGGGCGGCCGTGCGCGGCGGCCCCTTGAAACAGAACGTTGTCCGGAGATAGGCAAATGAGCAACCTGCTCCAACTCGAAGAATTCAGCGTTGCCTACGGGAGTGTCGAAGCGGTGCACAGCGTGCGGCTGCATGTGAACGAAGGCGAGATCGTCACTGTCATCGGCCCCAACGGCGCCGGCAAGACCACGCTGCTGTGCGCGGCGATGGGACTCCTGCCCTCCACCGGCGGCCTCGCGCTGCATGGCGAGCGCATCGCGCGCCCGAGCGTCGAGACCATGGTGGCGCGCGGCGTGGCGCTGGTGCCCGAGCGGCGCGAGCTGTTCGGCGATATGTCGGTCGAGGACAACCTGCTGCTCGGCGGCTTCTACCAGTGGCGCAAGGGCAAGCGCGACCAGCGTGCGTGCATGGAAGAGGTGTTCGAAATCTTTCCGCGGCTGCGCGAACGCAAGCCGCAGCTGGCTTCGACGCTCTCGGGCGGCGAACGCCAGATGCTGGCCATCGGCCGCGCGCTGATGGCGCGCCCGCGGCTGCTGATGCTCGACGAACCTTCGCTGGGTCTGGCGCCGCTGGTGGTGCGCGAAGTGCTGCGCGTGGTCTCGCAATTGCGAAGCCATGGCGTCTCGGTGCTGCTGGTGGAGCAGAACGCGCGCGCCGCATTGCAGGTGGCAGACCGTGCCTATGTGCTGGAGATGGGCGCCGTGGCGCTCGAAGGCAAGGCGCGCGACCTGCTGCATGACCAACGGATCATCGATACCTACCTCGGCATCGGCAAGAAGGAATGACCCGCTTTTCTCCCTCCCCTTCCGGGGGAGGGCGGGGGTGGGGGCACGCGACCTCCAGCTCCACACGGCTTGAATTCGGGGACAGCCCCCATCCCAGCCTTCCCCCAGCGGGGGAAGGAGCAACACGGAAAGGACATCGACCATGACCACCCTCCTCCAAAGCTACATTGCCGGCCGCTGGATCGGCCAGCAGAGCGCGCAGCAGCTGCGCAGCGCCGTCAACGGCACGCCCGTGGCCGCTACCCACGCCGAGGCCATCGACTTTGCCGAGGCGCTGGCCTATGCGCGCCGCGTCGGCCTGCCCGCGCTGATGGCGCTCGACTTCCAGCAGCGCTCCGAGCGGCTGAAGGCGCTGGCCAAGTACCTCGCAACCCACAAGGAAACGCTCTACGCGATCTCGGCCCACACGGGCGCGACGCGCACCGACAGCTGGATCGACATCGAAGGCGGTGCCGGTACGCTGAGCGCCTATGCGGGCATCGGCAGCAACGAGCTGCCCTCGGGCAACCTGGTGCACGAAGGCCCGGCCTTTGCGCTCGGCAAGAAGGGCGGCTTCGCGGGCACGCACATCCTGGTGCCGCGCGGCGGCGTGGCGGTGCACATCAACGCCTTCAATTTTCCGGTGTGGGGCCTGCTCGAGAAATTCGCGCCCAGTTTCCTCGCGGGCATGCCCTGCATCGGCAAGCCGGCCACGGCCACCAGCTATCTCACCGAAGCGCTGGTGCGGCTCATCGTGCAGTCGGGCATCCTGCCCGAAGGCAGCCTGCAGCTCGTGATCGGCGGCACAGGCGACCTGCTCGACCGGCTCGAAGGGGCCGACGTGGTCACCTTCACCGGCTCGGCCGACACCGCCGCCAGGCTGCGCGTGCATCCGAACCTGGTGCGCCAGTCGATCCCGTTCAATGCCGAGGCCGACTCGCTCAATTGCGCGATCCTCGCACCCGACGTGACGCCGGACGACGAGGAGTTCGACCTCTTCGTGAAGGAGGTGGCGCGCGAGATGACCATCAAGGCCGGCCAGAAATGCACGGCCATCCGCCGCGCGATCGTGCCGCGCCAGCACCTCGATGCCGTGGCCGAGCGGCTGCGCGCGCGGCTGGCCAAGACCGTTGTCGGCGATCCGTCGCGCGAAGAGGTGCGCATGGGCGCCCTCGCCTCGCGCGCGCAGCAGGCCGACGTGGCCGAGCGCGTGGCGACGCTGCTGCAGGGCGCCGAGCTGGTCTACGGCGAGCGCGACGGCTTCTCGCCCGTGGGCGACGGCGCGGCCGATGGCGCCTTCTTCGCACCCACGCTGCTCTTGAGCCGTAAGCCCCTCGAGCACGACGCCGCACACGATGTCGAAGCCTTCGGCCCCGTCAGCACGCTGATGCCTTATGACGGCATCGACGAAGCCCTGGCGCTGGCCGCGCGCGGGCGCGGCAGCCTGGTCGGCACGCTGGTCACGCGCGACCCGGCCATCGCGGCCAGGGCCATTCCGGTGGCCGCCGCATGGCACGGCCGCCTGCTGGTGCTCGACCGCGAGGCAGCCGCCGAATCGACCGGCCACGGCTCGCCGCTGCCGCAGCTCAAGCATGGCGGCCCGGGCCGCGCGGGCGGCGGCGAAGAACTCGGCGGCCTGCGCGCGGTGAAGCACTACCTGCAGCGCGCCGCAGTGCAGGGCTCGCCCACCATGCTGGCCGCGATCACAGGCGAACACGTGCGCGGCGCGGCCGTGCGCGAGAGCGAGGTGCACCCGTTCCGCCGCCACTTCGAGGACCTGCGCATCGGCGACTCGCTGCTCACGCACCGCCGCACGGTTGGCGAGGCCGACATCGTGGCCTTCGGCGGCATCTCGGGCGACTATTTCTACATGCACTTCGACGAGGTCGCGGCCAGGGAGTCGCCGTTCGGCAAGCGCATCGCGCACGGCTACTTCGTGCTGTCGGCGGCGGCCGGCCTGTTCGTGTCGCCCGCGCCGGGCCCGGTGCTTGCCAACTACGGCCTCGATACGCTGCGCTTCGTCAAGCCCGTGGGCATCGGTGACACCATCCGTGCGCGCCTGACCTGCAAGCGCAAGATCGACCGCAACAGGAAGGACGCGAGCGGCCAGGGACAGGGCGTGGTGGCCTGGGACGTGGAGGTGACCAACCAGGACGGCGAACTCGTCGCGAGCTACGATATCCTGACCCTCGTCTCCAAGAAACCAGAAACCACCTGATGTTCGATCTCACGGGAAAAGCAGCGCTCGTCACCGGCGGCAACGGCGGCATCGGACTGGGCATGGCCCAAGGGCTGGCCAAGGCCGGCGCCCGCGTGGTCATTGCCGCGCGCAACGCGCAGAAGTCGGCCGCCGCGGTCGAGGCGCTCAGGGCCCTGGGCAGCGACAGCTTCGCGCTCGAAGTCGACGTGGCCGACGAAGCCTCGGTGCAGAAGGCGGTCGACGAAGCGGCCGCGCGCTGCGGCCGGCTCGACATCCTCGTCAACAACGCCGGCACCACCGTGCGCAAGCCCGTCGACCAGCTCGCGCTGGACGAATGGCACCTGGTGCTGGACACCAACCTGACCAGCGCCTTTCTCTGCAGCCGCGCCGCGCATCCGCACCTGAAGGCGGCGGGTGGCGGCAAGATCATCAACATCGGCTCGATGATGTCGATCTTCGGCGCGCCCTATGCGCCTGCCTATGCCGCGAGCAAGGCCGGCATCGTGCAGCTCACCAAGTCGACCGCGCTTTCATGGGCGGCCGACAACATCCAGGTCAACGCAATTTTGCCGGGCTGGTTCGAGACCGAGCTGACCGACGGCGCCCGCAGCCAGATCCCGGGCCTCTATGACCGCGTGGTGGCCCGCGCCGCTGCCGGGCGCTGGGGCCAGCCGGCCGACATCGCCGGCACCGCGGTGTTCCTTTCGAGCCCCGCCTCCGACTACGTGACCGGCACCGCGATCCCGGTCGACGGCGGATTCTCCATTTCTGGCTGAAGCCGGGCGGCCCGTGTAAATTCGGCCGCCATGCTTCTCTGGTTCCAGATCTTTCTCTTCATTGCCGGCACGGCCGCGCTGCTGTACGTTTCGCGCGGCCCGCTGCGCCAGCCCGGCTCGCATGGCTTCTACCGCTTCTTCGCGTGGGAATGCATGCTGGTGCTGATCATCGTGAACCTGCCGGTGTGGCACGTCGACCCGCTGTCGTTCACCCAGCTGCTCTCCTGCGTGTTCCTCGCGCTGTCGATCTGGCTGCCGATCCATGCGGTGAAGCTGCTCAAGGCCCACGGCAAGCCGACCGAGGCGCGCAGCGACGATCCGGCGCTCTACGGTTTCGAAAAGACGTCCTCCATCGTTTCCACCGGCGCCTTCCGCTACATCCGCCACCCGATGTACACGGCGCTCATGCTGCTGGCCTGGGGCGCCTTCCTGAAGCAGTTCACCTGGCTCACGCTGGCGCTGGTGCTGGCGGCCACGGTGCTGCTGTTCCTGACGGCGCTGCGCGACGAGAAGGAATGCATCGCGCACTTCGGCGATGCCTACCGCGACTACATGCAGCGCACCAAGCGCTTCGTGCCCTTCGTGCTGTAGCACGCTGGGCGCTCACACGCACTTCTTCGGTTCCTGCTGCTGCTCCACGCGGATGGGCCGCGGCGGCGGCGCCGGAAAGTTGATCCGGCCGCCGGTCGGCAAGCCGAAGATAAGGAAGATGCCGATCAGGCAGGTCGCGGCGATGCTCTTGGCGTCGGCCACCTGCACGCAGTCGGGGCAGTTCTGCGTGCCGTCCTGTGCGGGCGCGTCGCCGAGCCCCGGCAGGGGCGCGCCCGCATCGGCATAGAGCCCCATCGGATCGACGACCTGCAGCGGGTTCTGCTGCGCGTAGGCGAAGGGAGCGATGCCGCCCGCCAGCCCGATCGGGTCCTGGTTGACGTAGCTGCCCAGGTTCGCGTCGTAGTAGCGGTGGCGGTTGTAGCAAAGCCCGGTCTCCGCGTCGTGGTGCTGGCCCGGCAGGCGAATGGGCTGGCTGATGCCGTGCGGGTTGTATTCCTGCAGCAGCCGGCCCCAGGGATCGCAATGGGCCATCCACACGAGCCGGCCCTGCTCGTCGGTCAGCGCCTGCGGCGTTCCGAGGTGGTCGCAGTGATAGTGGCGCACGGTGACAGGCCGCGCCTCGTCCGAGAGCGGCACCGCGTCGAGCGCCTTCGCCGCCGCAGGCAGTCCCTCGCACTGCAGCTTGCGGGCCTGCGCGTCCATGCGCTCGCGCATGTCCCGCGGCAGGGCATCGAAGGCCTCGTGCAGCGCCTGCTGCATGCGCGGATCGCGAGCCTGCGCCGCAAGGGCCGCGAGCCCGGCAGGCGCGGCGGCGCCGCCGGTGCTCAGTTGCACCATCGGCGTGAAGCTGCCGGGCTCGTACACCGTATGGGCCACCTGCCGCTCGCGCGCCGGACTCCAGTGCTCCACATGCACCAGGCGGTCGCCGTCCCAGCCGTAGAAGGTGCGGCTTTCGCGCATCGCCTGGCCGCGGCCACGCGGCTGCTCCTTCACCGTCTTGCAGAGCCGCCGACCGTGGACGTCGTAGATGTAGCTGCTGACGACGGCCGCATCCGGACCGTTCGACTGCGCCTCCACCAGCCGATTGGCGCCGTCGTAGCGCAGCAGCAGGCGCCGGCCGTCGCGCTCGATGGATTCGATGCGGTTGCCGCGGCTGTCGTAGCCGAACACCGCGTCGTCGCCGTGGCCGATGCGGTTGTCGTGCCAGCGCACGATGTCCGCCAGCGAGCGGGCCGAAGGCGGTGTCAAGTCCCCGCGGCCGAGCAGGTCGAAGTCCTGGTCGCGCCATCGGTTGCGGACTTCGGCCGCCCAGCCGTCGTCGCTTCGGGCCAGCGCAGATTGCAGTTGCGCGTCGTCCAGCGAGGGCAGGCGGTTGCCCGCGGGGTCGAAGCGCCAGCGCTGTTCGGCAGGGCCGGCACTCGCTCCCACCAACCGGCCCGCCGCGTCGTAGCGGAACTGCCTGTGGCCGCCGGGCGAGCGGATCGCCGTCAGTTGGCCCATGCCGTCGTAGGCGTAGTCGCGCTGCGCAAGCTGCCCGACCAGCGGCGCCGGAACGCCCTCGCCGGCCGCCTCCCAGTGCTGCAGCCCGGCCAGGCCGAGGCTCTGCGTGCGTCCCAGCACATCCCACTGGCGATGCGCTTCCAGCGTCCCGCCGCCCGAAGGCGGCAGCAGCCGGCGGCGGATCTCGCGGTGCAGGCCGTCGCGCTCGACGTCCAGGATGCCGCGGCCGTTGTGCAGCAGCCCGTGCACATGGCCCGATCCGTACATCAGGTAGTCGAGGCGGCCCAGGTCCTGCAGCAGGCTGGTCTCGCGGTTGCCGAGCGGATCGAGCGTGTGCGAGATGGTGTGCTCGAATGCGAGAACGCTCTCGGCCGCCTCGCCCGCGACCGCACTCTCGGGCGCGTAGATGCGCTGCGTCTCGGCCACCAAGTGGCCCGCGAGGTCACGCTCGATCAGCGCCTCGGCCTGCAGCCGTTCCGGCAGGTCCCCGCCCAGCAGGTAGCTGCGCGTGGCGGTCAATTGGCCGGCGGCGTTCCACTGCAGACGCTCGAGGCGCGCGGGACTGTGCGCGGTGGCGGGCACATGGATCTCGATGAGCCGGCCCAGCGCGTCCCACACGTAGCGCGTGCACAGCTCGTCGCGGCCCCTGCCGTCCGAGGCCTCGACGAGCCGGCCGGCCGCGTTGTAGCGGAAGGCCTGCCGGCGGCCGTCGAAGCCCTCCTCTTCCACAGCCCGGTCCATCGCGTCCCATGCGAAGCGGCTCGCGGCCCCGTTCTCGTTGGTCAGCCGCACCAGCCGGCCGGCCTCGTCGTAGGTGAAGCGCACTTCCAGGCCGCGGTGCCAGCGCCGCGTGACGTGGCCCCAGAGGTCGTACGCAAAGCCGATGTCCTGGTCCGCTCCTTCGTCGCGGAACGAGATGCGCACGACACGACCCGCGGCGTCGCGGCGGTAGCGCGTGGTGTGGCCGTCGGGGTGGTGCACCGCGTTGAGATTGCCGGCTGCGTCGTATTCGTAGCGCGTGCTCTGCCCGAGCGCATCGGTCTGCCGGATAAGGAGGCCGCGCGCGTTGAACTGCGCCTCGCTGCTGCGGCCCGAGCAGTCGGTGCGGCGCACCAGCTGGCCCGCGGCGTTCCATGCGAGCTGCGTGGTGCCACCCTTCGCGTCGACGAGCTGCGTGGGGTGCTCGCAGTTCAGCGGAGCCGCTTCGGGCGAGGGGTACTCGCGGCGCTCGACGTGTCCGTCAGGGCGCGTGATGTGCGTCAGCCGGCCCCACTCGTCGTACGCCATGCGGGTCGCGCGGCCCGCCGCATCGACGGCCTGCACCAGGAGTCCGGTCGCCTCGTCATAGTCGAGCCGCGACTGCCCGCCGTCGGGCGCCTGGCTGCCAAGCGGACGGCCCTGTCCGTCGTAGCGCAGCCGCGTGACGGCGCCGAGCGGATCTGTCGCCTCGACGAGGCGCCCCGCCGCATCGTAGGCGTAGCCCAGCCGGCTGCCATCGGCGCGCACGTGCTCCACCAGCCGTGACAGGCCGCCCTCGCCCTCGAAGCGGTAGAGCTCGACGCGCCGCAGGCTGTCCGTGACGCGCGTCTGCCGGCCGGTGGACGTGCCTTCGTAATCGAAGCGGTAGCTCAGCCCTTCCTCGTTGAAGTGCTCCACCACCTTCGCGCCCGGCCCGAGGTGCTCGTAGCGGTAGCCGTGGCGCGGTCCCCCGAGGTGGCGATGTCCCACCATCAGGTGCCGCTTCCAGGCAAACTCGCGCACCAGCCGGCCCGCGCGGTCGTACACGGTCAACAGGTCGCCGTCGGGCGAATAGCCATAGCGCACCAGCGCGACGGGCTCGGCGGCATCGGGTGCCAGGGGGTCCGCAGACAGCTCGATGCCGGTCAGCCGCCAGCCGCTGTCGGCCCGCCAGAGTCCCTCGGCCGCCGTCGGCGAGCGCACCTGACGGTAGCTCAGGCGGTAGTGGCGGCCCACGCCGTCGACGATGCCGGCCACGCGCCCGAAGTCGTCGCGCTGGAAGCTCTGGCGCCGGCCGAAGCGGTCCTGCATGTGACGCAACAGATAGGGGCCTCGCGCGGGGCCCGTATCGGCGTCCGCGCCGCCCGCGTGCGGCCCCTCCGCGCATTCCAGCTCCCAGAAGGTCTGCGCCTGGCCGTTGGTGACCACGATGCGGCGTGGATCGGCGCCGAGTTCGGGGGGAATGCGCCGGAAGCGCGGCTCGCGCGTCCAGGCCGCCTCGGCGCCGGGGCCGCCGCGCAGCAGCCATAGGTCCTCGCTCGGACTGTAGACCGATCCGCCTTCCGGCAGGGCGTCGAAGGAGATCACGCGGCCCATCGCGGTGATCACCAGGCAGGCGTCATCGCCGGCCTCGATGCGCATCGTGCCGGGCAGGCTCCAGCCGTAGCCCAGCGGACTGCAGGGAGCGCCGTGCTCGGCGTTCACGTAGCTGCTGTACTGGCGCTGCCATGTCAGCGCCAGCGCGCCGGGCAACGCGAAGTCGAGTTCAGGTGCGCCCATAAGCAGCTTCGCGCCGAGCGCCGGGCTCACCGGATGGCCCACGGCCACGCCCCCCGGGCATTGCGAGCAGGCAACACCGCCCTGGCTGCCGATCATGACCGTGCCCGATCCGCTGACGATCTTGCTGCCGGAGACGCTGTCGGAAATCCGCGCCGCTGGTTTGCCGCTCATTGGTTCATCCTCCCGGTCCAGGGGCTAGCAGTTGAGCTTGTCGAGCGGCGAAAGGATATCGATCCGCTGCGCCGTGATGCGGACAGTGCTGGCGCCGCAGCTCAGCGTGATCTCGTCGTCGGCCGAGATCGCGACCTTCTTGCCGTGCATCCGGAGCGTGTCGCCCACAGCGAGCGTGTCGTTGCGTCCCACCACCGTGTCGCGCACGTCGCCCACGCGCACCGTCTGCGTCTGGCCCACGTTCAGGGTCTGATCGATGCCGACGTTGGTCATCATGGTCATGCCGATGTTCTCCATGTAGGTCACGCCGATCGACATGATCTTGAAGATGCCCACGTTCTGCGTGTAGCCCATGCCCACGGTCTGCATCTTGAAGCGGCCAATGGAGATGGTTTCGTTGAGGTCCACCCGCTCGATGCGGTTCTGGTGGATGGTGATGGTCTCGTCGAGGTCGACTTCCTCGGTGCGCCAGCCGTGGACGTCGATCTTCTCGTTGCGGTCGACGACCTCCGTGCGGTCGCGGTGGATGGTGTTGAACTCGTCCCGGTCGATGGTCTTGCGTCGATCGTTGCCCACCCACTTGTCCTCGTCGTGCTCGACCTCGGTGAGCTGATCCTTCTGCGCGTGCAGCCAGAGCTGCTCCTCGCCGGCCTTGTCCTCGAAGCGCAGCGCGTTCGCGGTGCCGGGCGAGTCGCTCATGCCGTCGCCCGCCGTGCCGCCCTGCGACGAGCGCGTGAGGATGCCCGACTGCGTCTTGTTGGCCGGCAGCTCCCACGGCGGCATCTGTGCCGCGTTGTAGACGCGGCCTGTGACGATCGGATGATCGGGGTCGCCGTTGAGGAAGTCGACGATCACCTCCTGGCCGATGCGCGGCACGTGCATGGTGCCGTACTGGCTACCGGCCCAGGTCTGCGACACGCGGATCCAGCAGGAGGAGTTCTCATCCATCCGGCCGTACCGGTCCCAGTGGAACTGCACCTTGATACGGCCGTACTCGTCGGTGTAGATCTCCTCGCCCGCGGGCCCCACCACCACCGCGGTCTGCGGGCCGGTGGTGCGCGGCTTGGGCGTGGTGCGCGCGGCGCGGTAGTCGGTGCTGTCGGGCAGCACCTCGAAGGTCTGTTGCCAGCTAGTGCTGCCGGTGGCCTCGGCGTAGGCCGCGCCGGCCGCGCCGTCCGGGCGCAACGCGTTCTCCTGGAAATCGACGGTCACGGCCTCGATCAGGTAGCGCCGGTTGTCTTCCTCGCGCGGATGGCGCGAGAGATCGAACAGGTAGCCCGGCGCGAGGTGCCGCAGGTTGCCACGGCCCTCGATCAGGTCGCGCCGCGCGGCCTGCTGCTCGATGCGCACGCGCGCATAGTTCTCGCCGTCGGCCATCTCGTCGTAGCCGCCCGGCCAGTCGTACACCTCGTAGCTGTCGCGGCTGTGGCCCGCGGGCTGCTGGCGCAGGGTGTCGATCTCGGCCTGCGGCTTCCTGAAGTCGTAGTCGTCGGCGGCGAAGTGGCCCGAGACGATGTCCTCGCCATGGTGCCAGGTGTCGATGAAGTCCTGCACGAGGATCTGCGCCGCCAGCACGCCCGCGTGATACGGGATGCCCATGGGCCCCGCGGGCAGCGGCGAATGCGACGCCGGCCCATCGCACAGCACCAGCCGGTGGCTGCCCTTCGCATGCGCGAAGTGGTAGTAGATGCCCTCCTGTTCCATGAGCCGGCTCGCGAAATTGAAGTCGGTCTCGCCGTACTGCACGCAGTAGTCCCAGCGCCGGTAGCTGCCATTGAGCTTGCTGTCGATGCCGAAGCCGTAGGGCGCGAGCACCTCCTGCAGGATGTCGGGCACCGTCTTGAACTGGAATATCTTGAAGTCCGAGCGGCGCGTGGCGTACCAGAGCCACGGGCGCAGCACCGCTTCGTAGACGTGCATGTCGCCGTCGTCCTTGCCCACGTAAGAGAAGCGCGTGACCTGCCCGCTGAGGAGGCGCTTGTCCGAACCACCCGTTTCGGTGGCAAGGTCCACTTCGATGCTCAAGTCGGAGCCCAGCATGCTCTTGGCCGGCACGTCGGGCTTGTCGCCGATCAGGCGCACCGCGAACTCGAAGAGGTTCGAGATGCGTTCACGGCCCGTGACGGATCGAAACTTCAGACGAGGGCCCACCGCGGTGTGGGCGAGGAAACTTCGGGGCATTCGTGGTTCTCCCATGCCTGCACGGATTGCCCCGATGCGTGCCCGGCCGGCCTTCGCGCGACCGGCGGGCATCGCGAGGGGTGCGGGCCAGCCAACCGCAGTAGAGCGAAAAACTTCCGCGATTGCAAGGACGACCGCGCGCATGCATACAAAGCACGTACAAATCGAAGCGCCGCACGCCGCGGATTAATTCTTTCATCGGCATCGATTCGGTTCGGGTTTCGACCAACGACCCCGGCGGCTACCGGCCCTGGCACGAAATGCGCAGCTTTCGCTCTGCGCATCTATTTGCGGGACAGCACGCTAGCGCTCGCGCGGCAGCGCCTTCGCGTCCACGGCCTCGCCATCGACGATGAAGTGGCCGCCCGCGACGTGGTGCAGCGTGCGCAGCTCGTCGTGCCCGGTGAAGTTCCATCGGCCATCGGCGAACACGCGCGCATCGGCCTGCGCCGCGATCACCTCGCCCAGGAACAGGTCGTAGCGCTGCTGGATCGGCGGCTCGGGCAGCAGGCGGCATTCGAGCCAGGCCGCGCAGCCTTCCAGCAGCGGCGCCTCGGTCGCAACGCCCTCGAAGGTCTGCAGGCCATAGGCCGCGAACTTGTCGTGCCCGTCGCGCTCCACGATCTCGCGGCCCGAGCTGTTGCCCAGCGCATCAGTCAGGTCGAGCTGCGCCCGCGTGGGCACTTGCAGCGCGAAACTGCCTGCGCCTTCGAGCAGCACGCGCGTCCAGGTGCTCTTGTCGAGCACCACGGCCACCTTGGGCGGGTCGAAATCCAGCGGCATCGCCCAGGCGGCGGCCATGATGTTGCGCTGGCCGCCGTGCACGGCACTCACGAGGACGGTGGGGCCGTGGTTCAGGAGACGGTAGGCCTTGGCGAGCGGAACGGGCTTGCGGTGAATGGCGTTCATGCACCCCATCGTACCGGCCGCGCCGCCAAGCACCTGCTATGTGCCGCGCGTCAGCATCCGCCCCGCGCGCGCAAGCACGCTGGCCGATCCGCCCTGGCCGCCCCGATACGCCAGTACCCCGTTCACGAACACCCGCTCCACGCCCAGGCTCACGCCATGCGGCTTGTCGTAGGTGGCGGTGTCGGCGATGGTCTCGGGGTCGAACACCACCACGTCGGCCAGCGCACCCACACGCAGCAAACCACGCTCGGCAATGCGCAGGTTGCGCGCGGTCATGCCGGTCATCTTGTGCACGGCCTGCTCGAGCGTGAACAGGCGGCGCTCGCGCCAGTAGCGCGCGAACACGCGGGGGAACGCGCCCCACAGCCGCGGATGCGGATGGCGGTCGTGCGGCAGGCCGTCGCTGCCGATCATGGTGAGCGGGTGCGCAATGACACGCTCCACGTCTTCTTCCTGCATCTGGAAATAGCAGGCACCGCCGGGCTTCAGGCGCAGGCAGGCCTCCTGCTCGGTCGTCCCCCACTCGCGCGCGATGTCGGAGATCAGGCGGCCGGTCATCTCGGGGTGCGGGTCGGACCAGGTCAGCAGCACGTCGATGACGCCGTCGACCAGGTCTTCGCGCAGCACGGTGGAGCCGGCCACGTAGGGGTACACGTCCATCGAGATCTTCTGCCGCTGCGCGAGCGCTTCGATCAACGGCAGCGTTTCCTTCGTGCGGCCCCAGTTGGCGGGACCCGCGCACTTGTGGTGTGAAATGACCAGCGGCACGCCTGCACTGAAGGCCGTGTCGCCCGCCTCGTGCAGCGCCTCGATGATCTGCTGCATCTCGCTGCGCAGGTGCGTCGCGTAGACGCCGCCATGCCTTGCCACGACGCGCGCGAGCGCAGTCACTTCTTCGGCCGGCGCGGCAAACGCTTCTTCGTAGAACAGCCCCGAAGACAGCCCATGCGCGCCTTCGGTCATGCAGCCCTCGAGCAGCGCCGCCATGCGCGCAAGCTCGTCGCCGCTCGCGGGCCGGTCGAGCGCTTCCATCGCCGCGAAGCGCAAGGTGGTGTGTCCCACCAGCGCCGCCACGTTGAGCGCGGGCTGCACGGCATCGACGGCCGCGCGGTACTCGGCCATGGTCGCATGCTTGAACGATTCCGCGCCGAGCAGCGTGAGTGGCGGCTTCGATTGCGGCGTGCGGTACGGCGCGAGCGAGATGCCGCAGTTGCCCGTCACCACGGTGGTGATGCCCTGCGACACCTTCGGCAGGCACAGCGGATCGCGCAGCACGATCGCGTCGTCGTGCGTATGCGCGTCGATGAAGCCGGGTGCAATCACCTTGGAGCGGCAGTCGACGGTCTCGACGTCTTCGAGCGCCAAGCCTTCGGGCAGCCGCCCGCGCAGCCCTTCGCCGAGCGCGACGATGCGGTCGCCCCGCAGCAGCACATCGCCAGGCCACGAAGGCCCGCCTGAGCCGTCGACCACGAGTCCGGCCTCGAGCAGGATGGCTTTCGGTCGATCGCTCACGATGCGCGGCCCCCCGTGTTGATGCCGCCGCCGTCCCAGCTTTGCAGCGGATGCGTGGTGGCGTCGATGCCGTGGCGCTGAAAGGCCTCGCGTGCGCGCTGCAGGCGCTGCACCGCGGGCTCGCCGCGGCGTTGTGCCACCAGCACCGTGAGGATCTCGATGGCGGTGAGGTGCGTCAGGTAGGCATCGATGCCCACGTGCATCACGGCGTCGTCGGGCACCGAGAGGCCCAGCAGGAAGTCGGCCTTGGCCGCCAGGGCCGTGCCGGGCCGCGTGAGCGCGACCACCTTGGCGCCCTGCCCGCGCGCAATGTCCACCGCGTCGAGCAGCGAAGGCATGCCGCCCACGTGCGAGATGGCGATGACCACGCCGCCCGGACGCTGCGCTGCACCCGCCACCTGCTGCAGGTGGTAGTCGGCCCAGGCATTGGCCGAGAGGCCGAGCCTGAAGAGCCGCGCCTGCAGGTCGTTGGCCATGAACCACGAGGTGGCGCCCGCGCCGTACAGGTCGACGTGCGGCGCGGCCGCGATGGCGGCCACTGCGCCTTCGAGCACCTGCATGTCGAGTTGCCCGCGCACGCCCGACACCGAGGCCGCCGCGCTGCGCGCGATCTTGCCGACGACTTCGTCGGCCGCATCCTCGATGTTCACGCGCCGGTGCAGCGGCGAGCCGCCGAGCGCCAGCTCCTGCGCGAGCGCGAGCTTGAATTCGCGCAGCCCCGCAAAGCCGAGGTCGCGGCAGGTGCGCATGATGGTGGGCACCGAGCTGCGCGAGCGCTCGGCCAATTGCTCGAAACTCTCTTCGAGCGCGCGGTCGGGGTCTTCGAGGATCAGGTCGAGAATCGCGCGCCGCGTGGCCGGCGCGCTGCCGCGGGCCTGCGCGATCTTCTGAAGCAGGGAAGGGGTCATCGCGGCAGGTTCAGAAATGCATGGCGACGGCGTCGCTCACGCGGTAGTTTTCTTCGACCACCGGCATCCAGTGCCATTTGTCGAAGGTGGTGCAGGGGTGCGAGATGCCGAGGCCGACGCGGTCGCCGACGGCGGGCGCCTGCGCCTCCTCGGCGGCGTCCCAGCGCAGGTAGGCATGCTGGTCGTTGAGCGCGGTGATCTTCCAGCCGGCGGGCACGGCCTGCGCTTCGAGCATGCCGCGTGCGGCGCGCGCAATGGGCACCGGCATCGACAGGTCGAAGGAGATGTCGCGCTTGCCCACGGCCAGGATCGCCAGGCCCTGCTCGGGCCGCGACTGCACCGTGGCCCACACTTCCATTGCGGGGCGCAGGCTCTCGCCGCAATCGCAGCCCAGGCGCTCGTCCACCGCGCTCACCATGCGCTTGTAGAAACCATGGTCGTGCGTCACATAGCAGCCCGAGCGCAGCAGGCCGCGCACCGGCGAACCCAGCACGGGCTTCAGGCGCCCGGCCACCAGGTCGAAGATGGCCGAGCCGCCGGCCGAAACCAGCACCTCGTCGGTCTCGAACAATTGCTGCGTGTCGCAATGGCGCGCGATGGCTTCCACGCGGTCCATCAGCGTGCTGGCGTAGGCCGTGTCGGCTTCGCTGGAACCTGTGGCGCCCTGCCCTTCGTAGGTTTCGATGCCCACAATCTTGACCGCATCACTGGCACGCAGCCGCGTGGCAAGCGCCACGGCTTCTTCATGCGTGCGGCAGCCGGTGCGTGCGCCCTCGACGCCGATTTCGAGCATCACCTCGAAGGGCACGCTCTCGGGATGGCGCTTCGACCAGTCCTCGATCAATGCGAGCTGCGCCAGCGAATCGACCAGGAACACCACGCGCAGGTCGACGTGCGCCTGCAGCAGCAGCTGGATGCCGGCCAGGTCTTCGTCGCTCACCACCTGGTTGGCGATGAGCGTGCGGCGCGCGCCGGCCGCCACGCCGACCGCCAGCTGCGTGACGGTGGCGAAGGTCAGGCCCCAGGCGCCGGCATCGAGCTGGCGCTGGAAGAGCTGCGGCGACATGGTGGTCTTGCCGTGCGGCGCCAGGTCGATGCCCCATGCGCGCACGCGCGACTGCATCCAGGCCAGGTTGTGCTCGAGCGCCTCGCGCTTGAGCACGGCCAGCGGCAGCGGCAGGTCGCCCGCGAGCACGTTCCATCCCGCGGCGCCCACTTCGCTGCGGCGGCGCGGCGGCTGGGTACGCGGGTAGCCCTTGAAGCTGCTGCCCAGCAGCGGGTCGTTGAAATCCTGGTCGGCGGTGGTGTCGGTCATGGTGTTCATGCGGCAATGTTGGATAGCAGCTCTTTTCGGATGCAGGCGCTGTAGTGTCCGGCGGAAATCTCGTCGAGCGGCGGCACGGTCTGTGCGCAGGCTTCGATGGCATGCGGGCAGCGGGTGCGGAACACGCAGCCCGAGGGCGGCGAGATCGGGCTCGGGATGTCGCCCTTGAGCGCGATACGCTCGGTGGCAAGCGTGGGGTCGGGCTTCGGGCTCGCGGCCAGCAGCGCCTGGGTGTAGGGGTGCGAAGGCCGCGCGAACAGCTCGTCGGTGGTCGCCACCTCCATCACCTTGCCAAGGTACAGCACCACCACGCGATCGCACAGGTACTCGACCACGTCGAGGTCGTGCGAGATGAAGAGCATGGTGAGGCCGAGCCGCTCGCGCAGGTCGGCCAAGAGGTTGATGACCTGCGACTGGATCGACACGTCGAGCGCCGACAGCGGCTCGTCGGCCACGATGAACTCGGGCTCGACCGCGAGCGCGCGCGCCACGCCGATGCGCTGGCGCTGGCCGCCCGAGAACTCGTGCGGAAAGCGGCTCGCATGCTCGGCGCGCAGGCCCACGGTTTCGAGCAGCTCGGCAATGCGCTTGTCGCGTGCGGCCGCGCCCTTGTGCAGGCCGTGCGTGGAGAGCGCCTCGCCGAGGATCGCGCTGATGCGCATCTTCGGATTCAGGCTCGCATACGGGTCTTGAAAGATGATCTGCAGCTTGCTGCGCAGCCGGCGCATGCGCTCGCCCGACAGCGCGCCGATGTCGTCGCCGCGGTAGAGCACCTGGCCCTCGGTGCGTTCGACCAGGCGCAGCACGGTGCGGCCGATGGTGCTCTTGCCCGAGCCCGATTCGCCGACGAGGCCCAGCGTTTCGCCGGGCTGGATCGCGAAAGACACGTCGTCGACCGCGCGCACCGGGCGATCGCTGGCGCCGAAGTATTTCTTGAGTCCGCGGACTTCGATGAGGGGAGCGGCGGTGGTCATCGTGGGCTTTCTCCCTCCCCTTCCGGGGGAGGGTTGGGGTGGGGGCTCTGGGCGGTGGAGACCGTCGCAACGATGGAGCGGCCGCGTGCCCCCGCCCTGGCCCTCCCCCGGGAGGGGAGGGAGCAAGACGGGGACAACAGCGCACGGCTCATGCGGCTCTCGCGAGAGTTGCATCCGGCTGCACGCGAATGCAGCGCGCCTGGCGGTCCTGGCGGATGTCGATCAGCGGCGGGATCGCTTCCCTGCAACCCGCCAGCGCATGGTCGCAGCGCGGCTCGAAGGCGCAGCCCGGCGGCGGCGCGAGCGGGCTCGACACCTGGCCGCGGATCGCGAACAGCCGCTTGGGCTTGGGCTGCCCCGGCAGCCGCGCCTTGCCCGGCAGGCAGGCCAGGAGGCCCTGCGTGTACGGATGCTCGGGCTGCGCGAACAGCGGCCGCACGGGCGCGCTTTCGACCACGCGGCCCGCATAGAGCACCACCACGTCGTCCGCATGGTGCGCGACCACGCCGAGGTTGTGGGTGATGAAGAGAATGCTCATGCCGGTCTCGGCCTGCAGCCGGCGCATCAGATCGAGGATTTGCGCCTGGATGGTGACATCGAGCGCGGTGGTTGGCTCGTCGGCAATCAGCAGCGTCGGGTCGCAGGCCATGGCCAGCGCGATCATCACGCGCTGGCGCATGCCGCCCGAGAGCTGGTGCGGGTACTCGTGGATGCGCTGCGCAGCCGCCGGAATCTCCACCAGCTCCAGCATGCGCAGCGCATGGGCCATGGCCGCCTTGCGGTCCAGGCCCTTGTGCAGCCGTACGCTCTCGGCAATCTGCTCGCCGATGGTGAAGACCGGGTTCAGGCTGGTCATCGGCTCCTGGAAGATCATCGACAGCTGGTTGCCGCGCAGGCTGCGCATCTCGCGTTCGCCGATCTGCAGCAGGTCGAGCGTCTTGCCCTCGCGGGTCACGAAAGAGGCCGAGCCGCTGACCTGCGCGTTCGCGGTCTTGGGCAAGAGGCGCATCAGCGTGAGGCTGGTGACCGACTTGCCCGAGCCCGATTCGCCGACCAGCGCCGTGGTCTTGCCGGGCTGGATCGAGAAGCTCACATCGGCCACCGAACGGATCAGGCCGTCCTCGGTGGGAAAGCTGGTGCTCAGGTTGCTGACCGTGAGACGCGGGGTGTTCGTGGCGTTCGTCATCACAGGGTCTTCTTGAGCTTGGGGTCGAGCAGGTCGCGCACGCCGTCGCCCAGCAACTGCAGCGAAAGCGCGGTGAAGATGATCGCGAGCCCCGGGAACAGCACCACCCAGAAGGCCTGGTGCGCGTACTGCTGGCTGCCGGCGACCATGGTGCCCCAGGTCGGAATCTCGGGCGGGACGCCGACGCCGAGGAACGACAGCCCCGCCTCGGCCAGGATGGCGTAGGCGAAGATGAACGACACCTGCACGAGGATCGGCGACATCAGGTTGGGCAGAATGTGGCGCCACAGGATGCGCGAGGTACGCACGCCCAGCGCGCGCACCGCCTCGACAAACAGCAGCTCGCGCACCACCAGCGTCGAGGCCCGCACCACCCGCGCCACGCGCGGCGTGTAGACCAGCACCAATGCGAGCACGGTGTTCATCAGCGAAGGTCCCAAGATGGCCACCAGGGCAATGGCCAGCAGGATGTCGGGGAAGGACATCATCGCGTCGACCACGCGCATCAGCGGCGCGTCGAGCCGTCGGAAGAAGCCGGCCGCGAGGCCCAGCACCGTGCCCGCGACCACCGCGCCCAGCGCAGTGAGCGCCGCGATGGCGAGCGAATAGCGCGCGCCGTGCACGATGCGCGAATACATGTCGCGGCCGAGCTCGTCGGTGCCCAGCAGGTGCTCGGCACTCGGCCCCTTCAGGCGCTGCAGCACGGCCGTGTCGTTGGGGTCGATGGAGGCGAACAGCGGCGCGCCGATGGCAAGCACCGCAATGACCAGCAGCACCAGCGCGGAAACCATCACGATGCGGCGATGCATCAGCTGGCGGAGCATTCGGGGCATTTGCATTGTGTTCTCTCAGACTTTCACGCGCGGATCGACGACGGCGTAGAGCAGATCGATCGAGAAGTTGATCAGCACGTAGATCGCCGCAATCACGAGCAGCGCGCCCTGGATCACCGGATAGTCGCGCCGCAGCACCGCGCTCACCACCAGGTTGCCGACACCGGGCAGCCCGAACACCGTCTCCGTGATGACGGCGCCGCCGATCATCAGCGCGACCGTGAGGCCGATCACCGTGACGATGGGCACCAGCGCATTGCGCAGGGCATGCTTGAGCACGACGGTGCTCTCGCTCAGGCCCTTGGAGCGCGCGGTGCGCACATAGTCTTCGCCGAGCACGTCGAGCATCGAGGCGCGCGTGAAGCGGATGATGAGCGCCGAGTTCAAGAGGCCCAGCACCGTGGCCGGCAGCACCAGCGCATGCAGCCGCTCGGCGAATGGCGCATCGGGCGCGCCGTAGCCCGAGACAGGAAACCAGCCGAAGGACACGGCAAAGATCTGTATCAGCACGATGCCGAGCCAGAAGCTCGGAATGCTCGCGCCGAGCATCGCGATGCCGGTGAAGAGCTGGTCGACCACGCGCCCGCGGAACACCGCCGAGACGATGCCGCACGGCACGCCGATCAGCGCCGCGATGGCCACGGCCATCAGCGCGAGCAATGTGGTGGGCTCGGCACGCTCCCACAGCGCCTGCGTCACCGGCCGCTGCAGGAAGATCGAGGTGCCGAGGTTGCCCTGCAGCACTTCGCGCAGCCAGTAGCCGAACTGCAGGGGTAGCGGCTTGTCGAGGCCGTATTCCTTCTGTACGCGCGCGATGTCGGCGGCCGTCGCCTGGTCGCCCAGCAGCACCGAGACCGGGTCGCCCGAGGCCGCGCGCGTGAGCACGAAGACGAGCACCGCCACGATCGCGAGCACGACGAGCATGCCGGCGGCGCGGGAAGCGAGGTAGCGAAACATGTGGGGATGGCGCCGCGAGGGTTTACTTGATTTTTGCGTTCCAGAAGAACGGCCAGGTCGCGGGCTGGTAGTTGTCCAGCGCCGGGCTCTTGGCCGAGAGGCCGTTGAACTTGCCGACGTTGATGTACGGCACTTCTTCGTAGACCACCTGCTGCACCTTGCCCCACAGCGCGCCGCGCCTGGCCGGATCACTCTCGACATTGAAGGCCTGCAGCGCCGACTTCTTGGCGGGCGAATCCCACCAGCCGGGGGCGCCGTCGCCGAGTTGCGGCGGCGAGAGCATCGGCTCGGGGAACTGGCCGGAGTGGGTCACGTAGATGTCCCACAGCTTCGGGTCGTTGCGGCGCTGCACCAGCGTGGCCCAGTCGACCACGTTCAGGTCGACCTTGAAGCCGGCGCGCTTGAGCTGCTCGGCCATCAGGAGCGACATGTTGTAGTGGAAGTCGTACTGGCGGCTGGTGAGCACACGGATCGGCTCGCCTTTGTAGCCGGCCTTGGCCGCGGCCTCCTTGGCCTTGGCGGCATTGCGCTCGTTGTAGAGCGTGGTGCCGGCGGTCGAATAGAACGGCGAGCCCTTGGGAAAGTGGTTGCCCTCGGCCACGAAGAAGCGCGTGTCGCCAAAGCCCGCGGCGAGCATCTCGCCTTCGCCGAGCGCGGACTGGATCGCCTGGCGCACGGCCTGGCTGGAAGCCACGCCTTCCTTGGTGTTGAGCACGAGGTACGGGAAGCCGAACGACGGCGTCATGATCGGCACGGTCTTGCCGCCCGACTTCTCCAGCCGCGGCAGCGCTTCGACCGGCAGCAGGTCGGCAAAGTCGTATTGGCCGGCCAGTGCGCCTTCCACGCGCGTGCTGGCATTGGGCACCGGCACGAAGCGCAGCTCCTCGATGGCCGCTTCGCGCTTGCCGCCGTAGCCGCTCGCGGGTTCCTTGCGCGCCGTGTACTTGTCGAAGCGCGTGAGCAGCACGAACTGGTCGGGGCGGCGTTCCTTGAACTTGTAGGGGCCGGTGCCGACGAAATCCTTCAGCGGCGAAGCGATGGAATCCTTCGCCATGATCGCGGCCATGCCGCTGGGCAGCGCCAGCTGCGAGAGGAGCGGCGCATACGGCGCCTTCAGCACGATCTCCACGCCCAGCGGGCCCTTGGCCTTGAGGCTCTCGATCTCCTTGCCCACGGCCTTGCCGCGCGGCGACTGGTCCATCCAGCGCTGCAGGCTGGCCACCACGTCGTCGGCGTTGAGTTCGCGGCCGTTGTGCAGCATCACGCCCTTGCGCAGCGTGATCGCGTAGGTCTTGCCGTCGGCCGAGATCTTGGGGCTGCTCTCGGCCAGCATCGGCACCACGTTCCACTTGGCATCGAAGGTGTAGAGCGTCTCGTACACGTGCTGCATGATGGTTCCGACCAGGTCGGCCGTGGACGCCATCGGGTCGAGCGTCTGCGGTTCGGCCACCATGGCCAGCGTGGCAAAGTTGCGCGGCCCCTGGGCATGCGCGGGCTGCGAAGGCAACGCGGCACACAGCATGGCGAGCAGGGAGGCACCCAGCAGGCTGCGCTTCGACAGCTTCGGCAGGCGCTGGACAAGACCGGCTTGGGACATGGAGAACTCCTTCGTGGGGCTGGCAGATTGTGAAAGAAATTTTCTTTTCGGCCCGAACTTTGAAGCACTATCCATGCCAAATCATCCGTGTTAACCCTTGTTTGTGGGTTTTTCTGAAACAAATTTTCAGATTGGATCGATACTTGCGATCCCTCTTTTCTTCATTCTTTTCAGGAGTCCTCCCATGCCGCTCGAATACCTCGGCGCCCCGCCCGTCGCCTCGGACCGCCAGGCCCGCCCCTTCTCCCCGGCCGTGCGCGCCGGCGATTTCGTCTATGTGTCGGGCCAGGTGCCGGCCAATGCCGAAGGCGAGATCGTGGTGGGCGGCATCGAGGCGCAAACGCGCCAGGTGATGGAAAACCTGAAGAAGGTGCTCGCGCTGGCCGGCGCCACGCTCGACGACGTGTGCAAGAGCACCGTCTGGCTGCAGGACGCGCGCGACTTTGGTGCCTTCAACCGCATCTACATGAGCTACTTCGGTGAAAACAAGCCGGCGCGCTCGACCACCGAGGCGCGCCTGATGGTCGACGCCAAGGTCGAGATCGACGTCGTGGCCTACAAGCCCAAGTAACCAGCCCCGGCGGCTGCTACAGCAGCTCGGTCTTGCGCTGGATGATGCGCGAGACCAGCCCGTATTCGACCGCCTCCGCGGCCGAGAGCCAGCGGTCGCGCTCGATGTCGGCCAGCACCACGTCGATGGGCTTGCCGGTTTCCCGCGCAATCTCGTGCGCAATGCGGTGCCGGGCCTTGATGATTTCCTGCGCCTGGATCGCGATGTCGGTCGCCTGCCCGCCCGCGCCGCCGCTGGGCTGGTGGATCAGGAAGCGCGTGTTCGGCAGGCACACGCGCCGCTCGCGCGGCACCGCCAGGTACAGGTGCGTGGCGGCGCTGCCCACCCATCCGGTGCCGATCATGTTCACCGGCGCGGAGATGAAGCGAACGATGTCGTGAATGGCATCGCCCGACTCCAGGTGGCCGCCGGGCGAGCTCACCAGGATGTCGATGGGTTTGTCGGCGCTGTCGGCGTCCAGGGCGATGAGCCTGCGCGTCACGTCGGCGGCCACCGAATCGGTGATGCTGCCGAAGATCAGCAGCGTGCGCGACTTGAAGGCTTTTTCTTCGAGGTACGAATTGCGCGGCTCGGCGGTGGCCGCGGGTGGGGTGTCGTCGTCGGTTTCCATGATGAAGAAGCGCTCCTGTGATTGCACGGCCTCGTGCCGCGCAGGCGGACAGTTTCGCGACATTGCATGCGCCGTGGCAAGCGGCATCGGCGAATCAGCCCGCCAATCGCCCCGCCACCAGCTGCAGCACGCGGTCGCAGCGCTTCGCGAGCTCCTGGTCGTGCGTGACCATCACGAAGGCCGTGCGGTGCCTGTGCGCGAGCTCGATCATCAGCGCGAACACCGTGTCCGCCGTGCTGCGGTCGAGGTTGCCCGTGGGCTCGTCGGCCAGCACGCAGGCCGGCTGCGTGACCAGCGCACGCGCAATGGCCACGCGCTGGCGCTCGCCGCCCGAAAGCTCGGCCGGCCGGTGATGCAGGCGCTCGCCCAGGCCCACGCTTTCGAGGATCTTCGTGGCCGCCGCCGCCGCCGGTGCGGAATCCATGCGCCGGATCTTGAGCGGCATCGCCACGTTGTCGAGCGCGCTGAACTCGGGCAGCAGGTGATGGAACTGGTAGACGAAGCCCAGGTGCTTGTTGCGCAGCCGCCCCTGCTCGGCCGCGTCGGCATGCGCGATGTCCTTGCCGAGCAGTTCGACCTTGCCGGCGGTCGGCGCATCGAGCCCGCCCATCAGGTGCAGCAGCGTGCTCTTGCCCGAGCCCGAAGCGCCGACAATGGCCAGCGTTTCCCCGGCGCGCACGTCCAGGTCGACGCCGTGCAGCACCGTGAGGTCGATGCGCCCTTCGTGAAAGCGCTTGGTGAGGCCGCGCGCCTTCAGCACCACGCCATTGCCTGGCGCGGCGGTCTCTTGTCGTTCACTCATAGCGCAGGGCCTCGGCGGGATTGACGCGGCTCGCGCGCCAGCTGGGATACAGCGTTGCAAGAAAAGCCAGGACCAGCGAAATGATCGCGATCGGCATGATGTCGCTGCGCTGCGGATCGCTCGGCATCTTGCTGATCAGGTAGATGTCCTTGGGCAGGAAGCTCGCATGGAAGAGCTGCTCGAGCGCCGGCACGATCACGTCGATGTTGTAGGCAATGCCCAGCCCCAGCAGCAGCCCGGCCACCGTGCCGATCACGCCGACCATCGCCCCCTGCACCACGAAGATGCCCATGATGCTGCGCGGCGAACTGCCCAGCGTGCGCAAGATGGCGATGTCCGCGCGCTTGTCGGTCACCGTCATGACCAGCGTGGACACCAGGTTGAAGGCCGCCACCGCCACGATGAGCGTGAGGATGATGAACATCATGCGTTTCTCGACCTGCACGGCCGCGAACCAGGTCTTGTTCTGGCGCGTCCAGTCGCGGATGAGGAACTGGCCCGGCAGCGTGACGGCCATCTGGTCGGCCACTTCGCGCGCCTCGTTCAGGTCCTTGAGCTTGATGCGGATGCCGGTCGGGCCTTCGAGCCGGAACACGCGCTGGGCGTCTTCCGCATGAATCATGGCCAGCGCCGAGTCGTATTCGTAGTGGCCCGAATCGAAGGTGCCCACCACGGTGAACTGCTTGAGCCGCGGCACCACGCCGGCCGGCGTGACCTGGCCGCCCGGCGCCACCAGCGTGACCTGGTCGCCCGGCTGCACGAACAGCGAGCGCGCCAGCTCGCCGCCGAGCACGATGCCGAACTCGCCCGGCACCAGCTTGTCGAGCGTGCCCTTCTGCGCCGTGGTGGCGATGTCGGTCACCTCGGGTTCGAGCTTGGGCACGATGCCGCGCACCAACGTGCCCTTCATGTCCTCGCCGCGCGCAATGAGCGCCTGCGTGGCAATGAAGGGCGCCGCGCCGATCACCTCGGGGTTCTTGCGGGCGGCGGCCGTGATGGCGTCGATGTCGGGCAGCGCCTGGCCGTCGCGCGACAGGATTTCGATGTGCGACACCACGCCGAGCATGCGGTCGCGCACCTCCTTCTGGAAGCCGTTCATCACACTGAGCACGATGATCAGCGCCGCCACCCCCAGTGCGATGCCGAGCATCGACACGCCGGAGATGAAGGAGATGAAGCCATTGCGCCGCGTCGCCCGGCCTGCACGCGTGTAGCGCCAGCCGAGCTTCAGTTCATAAGGAAGTCGCATATTTATCAGTTATTCCCAACGCGCTTCGGGCGGCGTTTCATGCCGGGATTGTGGCATCCCGGACAATAGGGGGAATGGCCGAACCTTCCCCACGTCACTTGTTGATCCCCTTTGCCGGCCGCGGTTCCCCGGCGTGCCGCGCGGCACTGCCCGCGCTCCGGCTGCCCAATCTCGAAGCGCTGCTCTCGCGGCTCTCGCTCGCCGAGGCCGATACGCAGGACGAAAGCACGCGCTCGCCGCCCCATGAACGGGCGCTGGCCCGGGCGATGGGCATTTCCGCACCCGATGGCTGCATTCCCTGGGCCGCGCTGGAAGCCCGTCAGGCCGGCATCGCCGAACCCGGGGACAGCGAAGGCTGGGGCCTGGTCTCGCTGTGCAACTGGCAGGTGGGCATCGATGACGTGGTGCTCGGCGACCCGGCCGCGATCGAGATCGACGCCGCCGAATCGGCCGCGCTGCTGGCCGCCGCCCATCCCTTCTTCGAGGAAGACGGCATCGCGCTGCACCCTTCCCCCACACCCGGCCGCTGGCTCGCGCGCGCGCACATCTTCGAGGGCCTCGCCACGGCCTCCATCGACCGCGCGGTGGGCCATCCGATCTCGCAATGGTCGCCGCTGGCCGAAGCCGCGCGGCCGCTGCGCCGTCTCCAGAACGAGATGCAGATGCTGCTCTACACCCAGCACGTGAACGACGATCGCGCCGCGCGCGGCGTGCCGCCGATCAACTCCTTCTGGCTCAGCGGCACTGGCGCCCTGGAGCCTGGCGTTCCACCGGGCGACACCGCCGCGCCGACCGTGAGCGACGCGCTGCGCGTGGCGGCACTGCGCGACGACGGCGCGGGCTGGGCCGAGGCTTGGCAGGCGCTGGACGCAAGCACCATCGCCGGTCTGCTGGCCGACTGCACCGCAGGTGCCGACATCACGCTCACGCTGTGCGGCGACCGCGCCGCGCAGCGCTATGCGGTGCAGCCGCGGGGGCTGAAGGGCTGGGCCCGGAGTCTGTTCGACCGGCCGCGCGCCGCCAGCGTGCTGGAGGTCCTGTGAAGATCATTGCCCGCGAAATTCCGCCCCGCACGGTCTGGGCGCTCGAACAGGCCGGCGTGCATCCGCTGCTGGCCCGCCTGTTCGCCGCACGCGGCGTGCTGGCCAAGGACGAACTCGACGACGGCCTGGCACGCCTGCTGCCGCCCGACACGCTGCACGGCACGCGCGAGGCTGCGGTGCTGCTGGCCGACGCGATGGCGCAGGACAAGCGCCTGTGCATCGTGGCCGACTACGACTGCGACGGCGCCACCGCCTGCGCCGTCGCGGTGCGCGGCCTGCGCCTGCTCGGCGCGAAGAACGTGAGCTACCTGGTGCCCGACCGCGTGGTCGACGGCTACGGCCTCACGCCGCCGATTGCCGAGCGCGTGGCCGCGAGCGGCGCCGACATGCTGATCACCGTCGACAACGGCATCGCCAGCGTCGAGGGCGTGGCCGCCGCCAAGGCGCGCGGCCTGCAGGTGCTGGTCACCGACCACCACCTGCCCGGCCCCGAGCTGCCGGCCGCCGACGTGCTGGTGAACCCCAACCAGCCGGGCTGCGGCTTCGAGAGCAAGAGCATCGCCGGCGTCGGCGTGATGTTCTACGTGCTGCTGGCGCTGCGCTCCGAACTGCGCGCGCGCGGCGTCTTCACCGCGGCCGCGCAGCCCAAGCTCGACGTGCTGCTCCCGCTGGTCGCGCTCGGCACCGTGGCCGACGTGGTGAAGCTCGACGCCAACAACCGCCGCCTGGTGGCGCAGGGCCTGCGGCGCATCCGCGCCGGCGCGCTGCCCGCGGGCATCGCGGCGCTGTTCAAGGCCGCGGGGCGCAACGCCGCGGTGGCCACCACCTTCGACTTCGGCTTTGCGCTCGGCCCGCGCATCAACGCGGCCGGCCGGCTCGCCGACATGACGCTGGGCATCGAATGCCTGCTGACCGACGATGCGGGCCGCGCCGACGAGCTCGCGCGCCTGCTCGACGGCATCAACCGCGAGCGGCGCGACATCGAGGGCGGCATGCGCGACCAGGCGCTGCTGCTCGCAGAATCGCTGTTCGGCGCCACGGCCGACGGCAGCGAGGCGCCGCCCGCGGCCATCAGCGTGTTCGATGCCGACTTCCACGAAGGCGTGGTCGGCATCGTCGCCTCGCGCATCAAGGACCGCTTCCACCGCCCGACCTTCGTGTTTGCCGCCAGCGGCGCACCCGGCAAGGAGCACGAGCTCAAGGGCTCGGGCCGGTCGATTCCGGGCTTCCATCTGCGCGATGCGCTCGACCTCGTGGCCAAGCGCCATCCGGGCGTGCTGCTGCGCTTCGGCGGCCATGCCATGGCCGCCGGCTGCACCGTGGCGCGCGAGAAGTTCGAGGTGTTCGAGCGCGCGCTGGCCGAGGTCGCGCACGAATGGCTGGCCGCCTCCGCGCTCACGCGCCAGATCGAAACGGATGGCCCGATCGCGCGCGAGTACATGCGCATCGACCTGGTCGACACGCTGCACCGCGAAGTGTGGGGCCAGGGCTTTGCACCGCCCACCTTCAGCGAGGAAGTCGAGGTGGTGTCGCAGCGCCTCGTGGGCGAGAAACACCTGGCGCTCAAGCTGCGGCACCAGGGGCAGCCGGTCGACGGCATCTGGTTCGGCCACACCGAGCCGCTGCCCGCACGCGTGAAGCTCGCCTTCAGGCTCGATGCCGACGAATGGCAGGGTGTGCGCCGCGTGCGCTTCCTGGTCGAGGGCGCTGAAATCTAGCTCGCCCCCATCGACCCGGGGGCTCCCGGGTCAGCCTCCGTGGGCGTGCATTCGGGACGGATTCCTACGCGGGCCGCGCGGCGGCGCCCTACGGTTGTCTTTCACATGCAGGAGCCCACGCACATGAAATCGACCACCGCATCACCCGCAAAATCCGCCAAGTCCCGCGGAGCGGCCCACACGGCCACACGGCAGCGGGCTGTTCAACGCACGCAGGACGCGAAGGACAGCGCCAAACCCGCCGCCAGGAAGACCAGCCCGCCCGCGCAGGCGGGGCCACGGCCCCAGCCGGGCAATCCTATGCCGGCGCAGCACTTGAGCAAGCCCGGGCTCGAGGCAGAGATGGCGCTGCGCCCGCGCTTCGAAGCACCTCACTACAAGGGCAGCGGCAAGCTCGAAGGCATGGCGGCCCTGGTGACCGGGGGCGACTCCGGCATCGGCCGCGCCGTGGCGGTGCTCTACGCCCGTGAAGGCGCCGACGTCGCCATCGCCTACCTCGAGGAAGACAAGGACGCCGAGGAAACCCGGCGCTGCGTGGAGGTCGAGGGCACGCGCTGCATCACGATCAAGGGCGACGTCTGCGACCCGGCGTTCTGCCGCGAGGCGGTCGAACGGACGCTCCACGCGTTCGGCAAGCTCGACATCCTCGTGAACAACGCGGCCTTCCAGCTGCATGCAGCGTCCATCGAGGACATCACCGACGAGCGCTTCGAACTCACGCTCAGGACCAATGTCTTCGGCTACTTCCAGATGGCGCGCGCTGCGGTTCCCCACCTGGGCCAAGGCGCCTCGATCATCAATACCGGCTCGGTCACGGGCCTGGAGGGCAGTGCGCACCTGCTCGACTATTCGACCACCAAGGGCGCGATCCACGCCTTCACCAAGTCGCTGGCGAGCAACCTGCTGCCCAAGGGCATCCGCGTGAACGCGGTGGCGCCCGGGCCGGTGTGGACGCCGCTGAATCCCGCCGACAGCCCGCCCGGGAAGATCAAGGATTTCGGCAAGAAGACCGACCTGCAAAGGCCCGCGCAGCCGGAAGAGCTGTCGCCTGCCTACGTGTTCCTGGCCGCGCCGAGTTGCGCCAGCTACATCACCGGCATCGTGCTGCCGGTCACGGGCAGCGTGGGCGCCGTCTGAAAGCGGCCAGCAGCTTCTGCAGCGGCCTGGAGCGCGGCACGTCCTCCATGAGCGGCGGAATGGAGATGGCCAGCAGCAGCGCCGCCAGCGGCACCACGCAGACGAAGCCGATGTAGCTGAAGCCGAGCGCGCCGACGATGCCGCCCAGCACGAACATGCCGATCAGCCCGCCCGCCATCTGCATGCGGCGGCGGTCGTGCCGCACCATCGCATGCGCCGGCGTGGCATGCCGGTTCCAGTAGAGCAGCTTGCCCAGTTCCATGCCCACGTCGGTGATGTTGCCCGTCATGTGGGTGGTGCGGACGCTGCCGCCGGAGGTCTTGGAGCCGACTGCGTTCTGCAGTCCCATGATGAAAGACAGCAGCAGCACCGTGAGTGGAACGGCAAACGGCGTCGGCCAGGTCAGCGTGATGGCGCCCATCAATCCGAACGGGAACATGAGCGCGGCTTCCAGCAGCAGCGGCACCGCATAGACGCTGCGCAGCCGGTGCTGGCGGCCCCAGTTCACGAGAATGGCGCAGACCGCCGCTCCCGACAGGAATGCGAGGATGGCGCCCAGCGCATTGAGCAGCAGCTTGGTGTTGCCCAGCACCAGCCCGTCCGCGAACTGCGACGCGAAACCCGTCATGTGCGAGGTGTACATGTGCAGCACCAGGAACCCGCCTGCATTCACTGCTCCGGCATTGAAGGCCAGCAGCAGGCCGAGCAGCCGGTTGGTGGAGGGAGCGCGGTGGCGGTGGGTAAGAAAGCGTAGTCTGCGCATCGGCGTGCAACTTGCGCCTGCACTCTAGCACCCGGACGAACGAACGGCCGAGGCCCATCGACCGCGTTTTGCCCTACCCGACGCCCCAAGGGAATGTGCTGACTACACTTTCCAGCTTGCCTGCGTTGTGCAGGCCTGTACACACGTTCAAGGGTTTCAATGAAAGTCTCAGCTCTCCTGGCCGCAGCCGCACTCGTTGCGTCGGCCTTGCCCGCCGCGGCGCAGGTTTCGGTTCACATCAACGTGCCCGGCCTGGTCCAGGTGGCGCCTCCCGCGCCGCGCTATGAACCCATGCCCGGGCCGAGAGCCGGCCAGGTGTGGGTGCCTGGGCACTGGCGGTGGAACGAGCGCGCCTACGTCTGGCGCTCGGGCTACTGGCAGGCGGCACGGCCCGACTACGCGTATGCGCCAGGCCGCTGGGTGCAGGCGGACGGCGGATGGCGGTGGATGGAGGGCAACTGGCGCCGTGCAGAGCCGCATCGCCATGCCGATCGCGACGATCATTCTGGCGGCTACCACTGCCCGCCGGGACAGGCCAAGAAGGGGCGCTGCTGATCTTCAGCAGCGGGGATGAAAGGAGCGGGCAGGCCGCCGCTTCTTTCTTGCCCGGTCAGCGCGAGTGCTTTCCGGTATGTTCGATATGGTGCCGCTTGTCGGAATCGAACTGACGACCTTCCGCTTACAAGGCGGGTGCTCTACCAACTGAGCTAAAGCGGCACGGATTCTCTTGCGGGATTTTAGCGGTGCAGGACCAGCGGTCCGCCCGGGCCCGTTTGTGCGTTGACTGGCTGCTGGCTACTTCACGCGCTTGAGCGACGGGCGGCTGCCGCCGCCTGCCGGCGGGCGCGGCGGCTCATCGGAGGGATCGGTGGGCGAGCCGGCGTCGTCGCCGACATCGACCATTTCGTCCGCGTCTTCACCCGTCACCAGGTGAACGATCTTGCCGGCATCGCCTTCGGTGCCGCGCGACGCGTCGCGCAGCGGCATGCGCGCAGGCCCCTGGGGCGAAGAAGGCGCCCCGGCCGCCGGGGATGGCCCGCCGCCCTCGGCACCGCTGCCGGCAGGTACCGGCGCTGGAAACGCCATGCCCTGCCCGTTCTCGCGCGCGTAGATCGCGATCACGCGGCCCACGGGCACGACGATTTCGCGCGCACTGCCCGCGAAACGGGCCTTGAACTCGATGAAATCGTTGCCGAGCTTGAGCGAACTGGTCGCGTCGAAGCTGATGTTCAGCACGATCTCGCCGTTCTTCACGTACTCGCGCGGCACCTGGACGGTGTCGTCGACCTGCACCGCGACATAGGGCGTGAACCCGTTGTCGGTGCACCATTCGTACAGCGCCCGTATGAGGTACGGGCGGGTGGAGGACGACTCGAGCGCGTTGATCATGAAATTGGTACCGTGCAGCCACTAATTCGCGGCCCCGAATTGGCTACTGCCTCTTCGCGGAACACCGCGGAACCGGCTTTGCCGGGCCGCTGGTGTTGCCCCCGGACGGGGGTTGGCGAAGCGACACGAAGTGCGCGAAGACTGGGGGCGATCTTAATTACTTTCGCATGACCTTTTCGGACGGGGTCAGTGCTTCGATGTAGGCCGGGCGCGAGAAGATGCGCTCGGCGTACTTCAGGAGCGGCGCCGCGTTCTTGCTGAGATCGATGCCGTAGTAGTCGAGGCGCCAGAGCAGCGGCGCAATCGCCACGTCGAGCATCGAGAAATTGTCGCCCAGCATGTACTTGTTCTTGAGGAACACGGGGGCCAGCTGCGTGAGCCGGTCGCGGATGTGCGAGCGAGCCTTTTCGAGCGCCTTCTCGTTGCCCTTGGCGGTGCGGTTCTCGAGCGCGGCCACGTGCACGAACAGTTCCTTTTCGAAGTTGAGCAGGAACAGGCGCACGCGCGCGCGATCGACCGGGTCGCCGGGCATCAGCTGCGGATGCGGGAAGCGCTCGTCGATGTACTCGTTGATGATGTTCGACTCATACAGGATGAGGTCGCGTTCGACCAGGATCGGCACCTGGCCGTACGGGTTCATCACGCTGATGTCTTCGGGCTTGTTGTAGAGATCGACGTCGCGGATCTCGAAGTCCATGCCCTTTTCGAACAACACGAAGCGGCAGCGGTGGGAAAAGGGGCAGGTCGTTCCTGAATACAAGACCATCATGGCGAGAGACTCCTAAAAATCAAAAAGAGTGGGTCGCGTTGGCAACCCACTCTGCGGGACCGCACGCACCAGGCGCGCGGTCGGCGTGGACGGAACTACTTGACGTCTTTCCAGTACGAGGCGTTCAGTCGCCACACGAAGACCAACGACATGACGAGGAACAGCAGCACCCACACACCGATGCGGATGCGCGTGTTCTGTGCCGGCTCGGCCATCCATTGCAGGTAGCTCACCAGGTCGCCGACCGCAGTGTCGAACTGCAGCGGCGTCATGGTGCCGGGGGTCACCTGCTCCCAGCCCTTGAACACTTCGGTCTCGTGGCCATGCTGCGAGATCTTGGTGTAGACAGGACGGCGTTCGCCCTGCAGCTCCCACAGCGGGTTGGGCATGGCAACGCTCGGGAACAGGAGGTTGTTCCAGCCGGTGGCCTTGGTGTCGTCGCGGTAGTAGGTGCGCAGGTAGGTGTACAGGTAGTCTGCGCCCGTGCCGCCATGGCCGGCGCGAGAGCGGGCCACCAGGGTCAGGTCGGGCGGCGTCGTGCCGAACCATTCCTTGGCCTGGCGCGCGTCGATGTTGGCCTTCATGGTCTCGCCGACCTTGTCGGTCGCGAACAGGAGGTTGTCCTTGATCTGCTGCTCGGTAATGCCGATGTCCTGCAGCCGGTTGTAGCGCATGAACGCCGCGGAGTGGCAGTTCAGGCAGTAGTTGACGAACAGCTTGGCGCCGTTCTGCAGGGAGGCGACGTCGGTGGTCTTGTTGGGCGCCTTGTCCCAGGCCATGCCGCCGGACTCGGCCGATGCGGCGGCGGAAAAGGTCAGGCCCAAGGCCAGGCCCACAACCGCGAGCCAGCCAGAAATGCTTTTCTTCATCGTGTTTCTCTCGAGCTCTCTTGGGCTTCTCAATGGGCGGCGAAGGTCACGCGCTCGGGCACGGGCTTGAACTCGCCCTTGCTGCTCCACCAGGGCATGAGCAGGAAGAAACCGAAGTAGAAAAGCGTGCCGATCTGGGAAATGGTCTGCGCGATGTCCAGCGCGAACGACCCGATGACCAGGCTGCCCCAGACGCCAGGCGCCTGGATGCCCAGGTAGCCCAGGATCAGGAAGAAGAACACGAAGACACCGTAGACATACTTGTGCCAGCCCGGACGGTAGCGGATCGACTTGACTTCGCTCTTGTCGAGCCATGGCAGGAAGAACAGGATGATGACCGAACCGCCCATCACGAGCACGCCCCAGAACTTGGCGTCGAAGGCCTTGAGCAGGAAGATGGCCACGGCCGCCACCACGACCAGCGCGATCTTCAGGGCCATGCCCGACTTGCCCTTGACGAAGTTCAGGACGGCCGCTGCAGCGATGATCAGCGCGAACACGTTGACCATGTCGTCGGTGGTTGCACGCAGCATCGAATAGAACGGCGTGAAGTACCAGACCGGCGCAATGTGGTTCGGCGTCTTGAGCGAATCGGCCGGAATGAAGTTGTTGTACTCGAGGAAGTACCCGCCCGCTTCCGGCGCGAAGAAGATCACGGCCGAGAAGATCGTGAGGAACACCACCACGCCGAAGATGTCGTGCACCGTGTAGTACGGATGCGACGGGATGCCGTCGAGCGGATGGCCGTCGGGGCCGCGCTTGGCCTTGATCTCGATGCCGTCGGGGTTGTTGGAACCCACTTCGTGCAGCGCGATCAGGTGGGCCACCACCAGGCCGAGCAGCACCAGCGGCACGGCGATCACGTGGAAGCTGAAGAAGCGGTTCAGCGTGGCGTCGCTCACCACGTAGTCGCCGCGGATCAGCAGCGCGAGGTCAGGACCGATGAACGGGATGGCCGCGAACAGGTTCACGATCACCTGGGCGCCCCAGTAGCTCATCTGGCCCCATGGCAGCAGGTAGCCCATGAAGGCCTCGGCCATCAGGCACAGGAAGATCGCGCAGCCGAAGACCCAGATCAGCTCGCGCGGCTTGCGGTAGCTGCCATACATGAGGCCGCGGAACATGTGCAGGTACACCACGATGAAGAACGCCGAGGCGCCCGTCGAGTGGATGTAGCGGATGAGCCAGCCCCAGGGTACGTCGCGCATGATGTACTCGACCGATGCGAACGCCTGGTTCGCGTCGGGCTTGTAGTGCATCACGAGGAAGATGCCGGTCACGATCTGGATCACGAGGACCAGCATCGCGAGCGAGCCGAAGATGTACCAGAAGTTGAAGTTCTTCGGTGCGTAGTACTTGCCCCACTGGTCGTTCCAGAGCTTGCTCAGCGGGAAGCGGTTGTCGACCCAGTTGAGCAGCTTCTCGCCCGCGGGCGCGTTGGGGGAAATTTCGTGGAATTCAGCCATGTTGTTCTTCTGCCTCAGGCCTTCTTGGAGTCTTCACCGATCAGGAGCTTGGTGTCCGACAGGTACATGTGCGGGGGCACAGGCAGGTTGTCGGGCGCGGGCTTGTTCTTGAAGACACGGCCTGCCAGGTCGAACGTGGAACCGTGGCAAGGGCAGAGGAAGCCGCCTTCCCAGTCGCTCGGCAGCGAAGGCTGCGGGCCGGCCTGGAGGCGGTCGACCGGCGAGCAGCCGAGGTGGGTGCAGATGCCCACCACCACCAGCACGTCGGGCTTGATCGAACGGTGTTCGTTCTGCGCGTACTTGGGGGTGAATTCGTCGGGGTGCCGCTTGGAGAGCGGATCGGCCAGCTGGCCGTCGAGCTTGGGGAGCTCGGCAATCTGCTCGGGCGAGCGCTTGAGGATCCAGACGGGTTTGCCGCGCCACTCGACAGTGATCTTCTCGCCGACCTTGAGGCCGCCGATGTCCACTTCGACGGCAGCGCCCGCGGCCTTGGCCTTCTCGGAGGGCTGAAACGTACTCACAAAGGGAATCGCGGTGGCCACGCCTCCCGCTACGCCGGCACAGCTGGATGCGATTAACCACGTCCGCTTGCTTGTGTCGATCCGGGGGGAGCCGGAGGTCATGTCACTCATGGGGATCCTCTAAGTCTTCTTCGCTGGAGCAGGGTCAACCGGCGATTGTAGCGGGCTGCTGCGCGCATATTCAACGGGGCCGGCCGGGAGCTGTCCGAATGCGCATTCCCGACCCTGCGAAAGAGGCAATTAATAACAATGAATTAGTCCTGATTTACAAGACATTTCGACACAACGATTTGCACGCGTAAAAGATGTCTCAAGGGCTAAATTAGTTGCGGCACACTTCGCTAACTGCTAATCTTGTCCCAACTGTTAACTGCTAATTGAGAGGATATTTGCCATGCGAATCGCCCCCCTGATTTCCGCCACCTTCATTGCTGCGCTGAGCATTTCCTCGGCCTTGGCACAAACACCCCCGCCGGTCCAGACGCCCGGTCCTCAGCCGGCCAGCGCCACGGGTGCAACCAATTCCGCGTTCGGCCGCATCACCGCGCAGCAAGCCGGTGGCGTCGCGGCCGCCGTTGGACTGGCGGCTGCCGTCGGCAGCGGCAATGGCGGCAACAGCGGTGGCGGCAGCGGCACGGGCGGCACCGGCGGCACGGGCACGGGTACAGGCACGACCGGCACGAATTAAACGTGCGGGCCCTCTTCGCGGGAGGGCATTCGCCGAAGGCTCCGCGCGTTGGTCTGGCCACGCGACTTATTGAATGCTGCCTTTTGTCGGCATTTCTTTTGGGCGTTGGCGGCTGTTCTTCCGGATCCTCGGCCATGCTGGCCACGGCGCGGCATATCTATAGCGGCAGCGCCGCGGCGCCCCAGCCCACCTTCAACCCGAATTACCGCTATTTGCGGGTCACCGTCGGTAAGCAGACGGTCTTCATGGTGCTCGGCTATATCGACAAGCGCCCCGAAGGCGCGGTCGAGGTCTGGTACAGCGGCAACGGCGAGGTCGTGAGGCTGCTCGACGGGCGTCTCGTGGGAACCACCGGTCTCGGCACCGACTGGCGCGAGGTGCGCTTTTCCAGCCTGCCCGCGTGGACCGGCGATGCGAACGGCGTCGCATCGAAGACCTACCAGCGCGAGCGCGACATGATGCCGGGCTACCGGTTCGGTATTCGCGACGAGATCGTGCGGACGCCCATTGCTGCACCGCAGCAGACCGCCCTGGCCGGCACGGCTTCCGCGTCGCTGCGCTGGTACGAGGAGCGCAGCGTTTCGCATCCGGCGAGCGCCTCGCTGCCTCCGGCGCGCTTCGGCGTTTCGCAAGCGGGCGGCGCGCCTCGGGTCGTCTATTCCGAGCAATGTATTTCCAATGATCTGTGTATGAGCTTCGAGCAGTGGACGCCTTCCCCTCCAGCACCCGTCGCAGCGGCGAGCGCTGGTACATGAGCAGTTCGCTCCTGCGTGGCTTCGGCAGACATCCCTGGCCTCTTCGCGCGGCGGTGGCCTGCGCACTGGCGGCGAGTTGCGCCGCCGGCGCGCAGCCCCTGGGCAACAGCCCCGTCGACAACAAATCACCCGCCGACGACGCAGACATCCGTCCCGGCGAGCGGCTGAGCGCCTGGCTGCTGCGCCAGCCGGCCGAAACGGCTTCCCCGGGATTGGCATGGCGCATCCCGCAAGAGCGCCTGGCGCAGCAGTTCCTGAAGAACACCCTGCTGCTGCGGCTCGATGCCGCCGGCCGGCGCGTGCCGCGCGAAGAGCAGGGCCGGCGCAAGCAGTTGATGGCTTGGCTGCAGGGCCTGCCGGTGACCGGCCGCGTCGCGCTCGGCATCGTCGATCCGCGCTGGCTGCAGGCGCATCCGGAAGAAGACCCGGTGCTGACGGCCGGCCAGCAACTGGTGGCGCCGCCGCCCGCGCTGAAGACCATCTCGGTCCTGCAGCCCGATGGGCGGCTTTGCCAGGTGGCCCACGAACCCGGCCGCACGGCGTGGGACTATGTCGCCGCCTGCAGCCCCGAGGGCAAGCACGACTGGGCCTGGGTCGCCCAGCCCGACGGACGCACCGCCCGCGTGGGCGTGGCGCCCTGGAATGCGCATCCCTCGAACGAGCCGGCACCGGGCGCATGGGTCTGGGCCGCGCCGCGCGGCATGGACGACCTGGAGGCGATCTCCGAGGGCATCATCAAGTTTCTGGCCACGCAAGGGCCTTCGCCGCAAGGCGGCGCGATCCTGCAGCCTTCGGCGGATGTTGCTGTACCGGCCGCCGCCATCACCGCACCCGCTGCGCCACCCGCCCTACCTGCCTTGCCCGACGTACCGCCGGCACCCGCTGCGCCGGCGCTATCGACCGTCATCTCCGTGCGCCCCGAGCCGGCGCCGCAATACCGCGCATTGCGCACCAGCGGCAACGACTGGGGCGAAACCGGCCTGCTGCAGACACCCACGGCCCGCATGGGCCAGGCGGGCGACATGCGGACATCGCTCACGCACGTCTCGCCCTACACGCGGCTGAACGTCATGTTCCAGCCGCTGGACTGGCTGGAAGCGGGCTTTCGCTACACCTCCATCAGCAACCGGATCTACGGCATCGGCCTGAGCAACCAGGGCTACAAGGACAAGAGCATCGACCTGAAGGCGCGCCTGTGGAAGGAGTCGGCCTACCTGCCCGAAGTGGCCCTGGGCTTTCGCGACATCGGCGGTACCGGCCTCTTTTCGTCCGAGTACCTGGTGGCCAGCAAGCGCCACGGCGACCTTGATTTCAGCCTTGGCATCGGCTGGGGCTACCTGGGGAGCAGCGGCAACATCAGCAATCCCTTCGGCTTGCTGAACAGCCGCTTCAAGACCCGCGTGAGCGAGACGACCTGGGGCGGCGCCAACTTCGGCCGGCTCTTTCGCGGACCTGCCGCGCTCTTTGGCGGCGTGCAATGGCGCACGCCCTGGGACCCGCTGACGCTCAAGCTCGAATACGACGGCAACGACTACAAGAACGAGCCGCTCAATAACCCCCAGCGGCAGCGCTCCCCGTTCAACGTCGGCCTGGAGTACCGTTACTCCCCCGGCGTGATTTTCTCGGCCGGCTTCGAACGCGGCAACAAGGTGATGCTGGGCGTCACGCTGCAGACCAACCTGGCCACGATGCAAATGCCCAAGGCGGCAGATCCGCCGGCGCCGAGCTTCTCGCCGGACCCGCCGGCCGCCTCGCCGGGCTGGGCCGCCACCGCGGCCGACATCGAAAGCCGCACGGACTGGACCATCCAGCGCATCGCACCGCAAGGCCAGATGCTGCATGTGTGGATCACCGAAAGCGCCACCGTCTACCGGGATGTGCGGGTCGAGAAGATCATTGCCGTGCTGCATCGCGATGCCCCGGCCTCGATCAAGAACTTCGTGCTCCACTACTCGGAGCGAGGCTTGCCGATGCACGCGCAAGTGGTCAACCGCAACGAATGGGTGACGGCGCACTACCAGGCACGGACGCCCGGCGAGGTTCGTGCAGCCAGCCAGCGCGACTATGCGCCCCCGCCCGTGGGCTCGGGCGATCCGGCCACCTTCGTTCCGCCGGGCAGCAGCGCCAACACTGCGACCGCATCCGCAGACGCCTCTTCCACCACGGCCGACAACAAGGCCCTCGGCCCGTGGGAGCGCCGTAGCGACAAGTTCAGCATCGGCCTCACGCCCAGCCTCGGCCAGATCCTAGGCGGGCCCAATGCATTCCTGCTCTACCAGATCGGCGTGCAGGCGGTGGCGGAATACCGCTTCACGCCCAGCACCTGGGTCAACGGCGCGCTGAACCTGCGCATGGTCGACAACTTCGACAAGTTCACCTACACGGCGGGCAGCAACCTGCCCCGCGCACGAACCCTCCAGCGCGAGTACGTCACCTCCAAGCGCCTGACCATGCCGGTGCTTCAGCTGACGCACGTCGGCAGGCTCTCCGACAACCAATACTTCAGCGTGTACGGCGGTGCCCTCGAAACCATGTATGCGGGCGTTGGCGGAGAATGGCTCTACCGGCCATGGCGCAGCCGGATCGCCTTCGGCGTCGACTTCAACCACGTGCGCCAGCGCGACTTCGAACAGGACTTCGGCCTGCGCGACTACAAGGTGAACACCGGCCACGCCACGCTCTACTGGGACACCGGCTGGCACGGCGTGCTGGCCAAGATCAGCGCCGGCCAGTACCTGGCGGGCGACCGTGGCGTCACCATCGACATCAGCCGCCGCTTCGACAACGGCGTGGTGCTCGGCGCCTATGCCACCAAGACCAACGTATCGGCCAGACAGTTCGGCGAAGGCAGCTTCGACAAGGGCATCTACCTTTCCATTCCGTTCGACGCGCTGCTGCCGCGTTCGAACAAGTTCACCGCCAATTTCGCCTGGGCGCCGCTGGTGCGCGACGGCGGTGCGCGGCTCGGCCGGATCCACCCGCTTTACGAAATGACCTCGGCCCGCGACCCGAGCGCCTACAAGTTCGCACCGCCGGACAGCGGCACGCCGGGCACGGGCGACAACATCCTGAACTTCGAACGGCGGTAAGACCCACCCCCGCCCCTCGCTCGCTACCAGGGCCGGGCCGTTTTCGTGCGTTGCCGGCTCAGCGGGCCGGCGCCGCAGGGGCGCCGCGCATGATGAAGAACAGCCAGGCCATCATCACGGCCGCCATGCAGGCAAAGCCCAGCGTCATGGCGTTGATGGTCTGGATGTAGGAGATCGGCGGTGTGGCTGCAAGCATGGCGGCGGCGAACACCAGCGCGCCGAAGATCGAGCACCACAGAAGAGCACCGGGCCGGCCTGCGGCCCTGAATCCCGTCCGCAAGCACATGGTCAGGCCGAAGATGGCGGGCGCATAGAAGAACGGCGAAAAATCCATGCCGCCGTAGTTCTTGCCGAAGGCCAGGACCACGAGGTACGGGCCCAGCAGGCCCAGCAGGATTCCGCCGATCTCGGCCACCACGAAGCCGAAGACGACGAACTTGACGAACAGGCGGAAGGCGTCCTTGCGCCGCTCGGATTTCCAGCCAGCCGCCAGCTTCGGCAGGATGTAGTAGCCCAGCGCAAGCAGCACATACTGCATCGGCAGCAGGAAGGTGATGTAGATCTTCAGCAGGCCGCCCTGCACCGAGTCCGCCGAGGAGCCCAGCAGCAGGATGGAGCCTCCCGTCATGATCCAGCTCATGAACTGCGAGAGGCTTGCCTTCCAGCCGTAGCTGGCAGCCTCCCCGAGCGTCAGGGCCTGCGCGTTGGCGGGTGCCGGCAGCGGCGCCATCACCTGGCGCAGGCTCATCGCCACCAGGATGGCAAAGGGCAGCTGGATGACGGCAATCCACAGCAGCGCCTGGGCCCATGAGGCAGGCTTCAGGCCGATCAGGACCGCCACGTATCCGATGCAGATCAGCACGCCGGATGCGCAGAGCACCAGGTAGCGGCGTCCCACGAGCAGGATGCTTCGGGAAATCCAGAATACTTCATAGCCCGCGATCAGGGCCACGCCGGCCCAGCTCAGCGGCCCCGGAAAACTCGTGAACTGCCAGGCCAGGAAGCCGGCAATGGAAACCGCCAGCACGAGCGCCCAGCTCCACCAGGCGGCGGACCGGCCTGCGTAATAGCGCTTGATCAGCAGCGGCTCGTGCACCACCGCCGTATGCACGATGTACTGGAAGCTGACGATCGCCAGGAACGCCGAGGCAATGCCGAAGTCGGAGGGCGACAACGCCCGTGCCAGCGCAAAGCTCAGCAGCAGCTGGCTCGCGCTGTAGATGCACTGGTCTGCAACTGCATAGATCGGACCTCCGAGGCGTTTTCGAATTCCGGACAGGGACGCCATCCTGGGCCTGTTCACCCTAATCCGAAATGGAAAGCAGGACCGGATAGTCGGTGGCCTTGGCAGCAAAGCCCCCGTCGACGGGGCTGCCGCAGCTTCCGTGGCGCACTTGCGGGAAGAAGTCGACCCGCGTGCACTTCTTTCCCTTCTCGGCGGGAACCAGCACGTTCTGCTCGGCGCTCTGCGTCCACACCACATGCAGCAAGGAATTTCCGCGGCTCAGCACCAGCTTGTTCAGGCCGGCATTGCTCTGGTATGAAACCTTCTTCGAATTCCGGGCGATCTTGAGGAATTCGGTGAGGCTCGAAAAGGCTTCCTTCTTCTCGCCGCCCTTCGACTTGAGCCCGAAATTGTCTTCCCTCGAGATGACGGAGGTTCCCCGGTCCTGCCAGGCATAGAGATTCAGCAGCTTGATGCCCGCGGCCACGTTGGTCAGGTATTCCCGCAGGATCAGCGAAGCCTGGGTGTTGCGGTCCCGGACCGGCAGGTAGGAGGCATAGCCCCACTCGGAAGCGACGATCCCGATCTTTCCGAGCTGCTGCTGGTCCAGCTTCGCGCGCAGCTTTGCATAGTCCGCAATGGCGGTCTCCGGAATGGAGCGGTAAGGATGGATCGATATGTCCGTCAGGCAGTCGGCCTTGGCCGCCGACACGAAGGCATTCTCGAGCTGCGAGGGAACCTGGCCCGGGCTGAAGGGAAGCTTCGCAAAGCCGAATCCCATGAGGATCTTCGGCGGGGTCTTCATTTGCGCGATGCTGCGGCAGAACTCGGCGGTCGCGGTTTCAAAGCTCGAAAAAAGCGCCGGGTTCAGGAAGGTCTTGTGGTCGGGCTCGTTCCACAGCTCCCAGACGGCGACATCGGCCGCGTGCGCGCTCATGAACTCGAGCGCGAACTTGGCAAACAGCTTTTCGCGCTGGCCTTCGCCCGCCTCTGCCGGACTCTGCCCCCAGATCTCCCGGCCCCCGAACAAGGTCACGATCGCCTGGAGCCTGGCGTTTTTCACGCGCTTGATCAGGCCCGAATAGTCGACCGATGCAGGGTTGACGCTCTTGAGCGGCGGCCGCGCGCCGAATCTCACGAATTCGAAGCCCGATGCCCTGATCTCGTTCAGATCCTCGTTCGTGATGGTGGCCGGGTCGATCTGCACGCTCAGCGCGACCGGATATTCCGTGCCCAGTTCGGCGATGCCGCGGGCCTGCGCCGGGCAGACCACGGCCGCCAGCGCCGCCGAAGCACACAGCAGCCTGAAAGCATTCAGCAAACGCCCCGCAACGGAAGAAAGAGACGAAGACTTCATCACTGTACCGACTCCTTGTACAAGTCCAGGATGGCGGCGTTCATTCGGTCGGCGGTGTATTTCTCTTCGAAAATCTCCCGGCCGGCACGCCCCATCCGCTGCAATTCCTCATCGGAGATCCGATCGATCTCGCGCAGCACATCGTCCAGCGCGTCGAGCGAAAACAGCCGGCCGCTCCTGTTGTCTTCGACGATATCGACAAGCCCGCCCACGGCGGACGCAAAAACCGGCTTGCTCCGGGCCATGGCCTCGACCGCGACAAGGCCGAAGCCTTCCCACCGGGAGGGCACGATGACCGCGTCGCACGACCTGTAGGCTTCTTCGAGTTCGTCCTTCTCGAGCCATCCGGCGAACTCGATCTCGCTGGAGCGCGCAAGGGAAAGATCGTTCCTGACGGCGCCACCCACGATCACGAGCTTGAAGCCGGGCTGGACGCGGGCATAGGCGTCGAGCAAGGCGTCGATGCCCTTCTGCCGATCGAGCCGCCCCACGAAAAGAACCCGTCGCGGCCGTGCCGGAACCTTGGGAGCCACCGTGTTTTCCGCAATGGGAGCGGTGGGCTGAATTCCGTTCGGAATGCACTTGCACCGCTTGATGCCGAATTTTTCGGCAACCCGGAACTCGTGGCCGCTGATGCAGATGATCGCGTCGCTCCAATGGGAAAGCAGCCATTCGATCCATCGATAGATCGACTTCTTGTACGAAGGCCCGACCTGGTCGAAGGCCCAGCCGTGCGAGCAATAGACGATCTTGGTCTCGGCCGGCACCTGGCCGAGCAGCGCCATGGCACGAACGATCCCGCCCGGAATCGAGCTGTGCAGGTGCAGCACCGTGGGGCGCTCCGAGCGGATGATTTTCTTGATCTCGGCGGCATAGCTCGCAAGGGCAAGAGGACTGCGGGCCGTGGGGACCACATGCGTGTCCTGCGAGCTCAGCCACTCCACCGGGCCGGGCAATATGAACTTGGCCTGGCTGATCACGGGAGAGTTCTGCTGAAAGCCCGAAACCAGCCGAAGATAGGTTTCGAGCCCGCCCTTGAGCGTTTCGGCAACGTGCAATATCTTCATAAGTGCCAATCAGATCAATGCATGGATACCGGCCACCACCTGGCTTCTCAATGCGTCGAGCGCTTTCCGGTCCGGGTGCCGGTCGTCGAGCAGGCCCAGCACCGAGGTGCCCAGCTTTTCGACCCGGGGCGACAAGTCGAAGAGGTAGCGCTTCCTGCCGGTCAATTCGAAAAACGACTCAACCTTCTTGTCCCAATTCATTCCTATGGACGGAATGTTCAAACCGTAGGCCACGATATTCGCGTGCAGCCGGTGCGCCACGATGCACGAGCAGGCGCTGATCAAGGCAACGAGTTCGTCCGGGTGCCGGGGAACAAGAAAAATGGACTTCGGCGCATCGGAGGTCGAGGAAATTTCTTCCAGGACCTTGTTGTCTTCAGAAGCGCCGTTCGTGAAATAGAGCACCCGCTTTCCCTCGGCCCGCAGCGATTCGGCCAGAGTGGCAAAAAACTTGGCCGACTGCGTCGAATTGGAGCCTTCGTATTCAGAATTCATGACCAGCGCATCGAGGCTGCTGACGCAAATTCCGATGTCCCAATTCTTTTCCGGCGAAAGCTCTTCCGAGAAAGCGTCGGCGCAAATGAGCGCCGGGTCGGGCACGACCTGTATGTCGCTTCTAGGAATTCGGAAGTAATTGTGCAGATTGCTGGCCGATTCCTGGTCGCGCGTGGCGTAGAAGGTGGGCCTCGCATTTTTCAGGAATCGCCCGACGAGAAAGCGCCCGAGAAAAGACCATTTCGCCGTCACGCCAACCGACAGGATCACCACCTTCTTTCCACGCAGCAGCCGGCTCAGGAGAAACAGCTTCGCCGGAAAATTGAGCGCCACATCGCAAAACAGCTGGCCGCCGCCAATGACGATCAGGTCCGCGTCGTCGACCGCGGCCTTCCAGTTCTTCCGCCAGCCGAGAAAATAGCCTTTGAGGCAATACAGGAACACGATCACCGACCTGATGAACGAAGGCAGCTTCGCAAAGAGCCGGAATGCGCCGCCGCCACGCAGGTTTTCTTCCTCGAAGCCGAGCCGGCCGGCAATGTCCAGGAATTCAACCCTCGCCTGCGGATATTTCAGGCCGGCAATATGAGCCAGCGATGCCGCGATGACCCCGTCCCCCAGGTTGTCGCTGAAGGGCACGGCGCAGATAAGTATCTTTTTCATCTGTGAATCAGGCATCGATGCGATCGAAGGCAGCCATTCATCGCGAACCGTGGCCCACGGCGACCACCCAGATGGTCCTGATGAAGATGCCGATGTCCCGGCCCACCGAGAGCGTCTCGACGTAGGCGACATCCAGCGCCACGCGTTTCTTGTAGCTCAGCTGGTTGCGCCCGCTGACCTGCCACAGGCCCGTGATGCCGGGCCTCACAGCGCAATAGAACGACCAGTCCGCCCCGTACAGGATCTTCTGGTCGAGCATGCACGGCCGGGGTCCGACCAGGCTCATGTCGCCCACGAGCACATTCCAGAACTGCGGCAGTTCGTCCAGGCTGGTCTTGCGGATGAACTTGCCGAAGCGCGTGATGCGCGGGTCGTTTTCGAGCTTTTGATAGTCGTCCCACTGCTGGCGCGCGACCGGATCGTTCTTGAGGTGCTCCTCGAGGATCTGGGCGGAGTTCGGCAGCATCGAGCGGAACTTGTAGAACTTGAACACACGCCCTCCCCGCCCGAATCGCGGCTGGGAGTACAGGACAGGCGCTCCGGACGTGATGAACACCCCAAGGGCGATCAGGACGTAAAGCCAGCCGAAGGCGCAGAAAAAGAACAGCGCAGCGGCAACGTCCACCGCTCTTTTTCCGGCCCGCAGCATGGCGGGATGGTGGACTCTGACCCATGCCATGTCGTCCGCGATGACGCCGACTGCTTCCTCGCCTCCGGCTGCCATCGACTCTTCGTGGCGGAAATTCGTCATAGGAATGCTCCCTTCTCACATTCGAAGCGGAGGCAAATTTGCAGCTTGAGAACTCTCATTGCAGGAGAACCTTTCGTCTTACAAGCAGGAGCTTGTCCCTTTCGGGTTCAGTGATACGCGGCGGCTTGGTTTTCAGGCCAATAGGGCCTTGCACGGAAGCCGTGAAGGTTGCTGCGCAGAAAAATCAATGCGCAGGTCGAGCGATCCAAATACGTAATACAAAAGAGCGACGCAGTTGCCCCTAATCCTTTGTTATTAGCGTTTGATTGATGGCACCGATTTAGTGCGTAATGTGATAATTATCACAATCTCGCTGAATTTTCTCAGAAACTGTCCATCAGACTAGGTGGTATCCCTGTTGTTTTTGTATTTATAGTGTGTGTAACGGTAACCGCCGTATTTGTAGCTGCTGCTACCTGCGTGGCGCCGGGATAAGTCCATAGCATTCAAAATTACGCCATTGGCCGAGCAGCCTGCGTGTGCCAGTCTTCTCACGCTTTCGTTCAATTCGCCAAGGTGCGTCTTTTCCGCCCGGGCCACGAGGAGAAGAGAGCCCGCGAGCGGCGCCACCGACGCGGTGTCTGCTGCCACCAGCACTGGCGCCGTATCGATAATCACAAGGTCGTAATTGGGCGAGAGTTTTTCCAGGATCTGGGAAAAAGAATCGCTCATGAGCAATTCCGCCGGATTGGGCGGCAGCATCCCCGTCGTCATGACATCCAGGTTCGGCAGGATCGACGAGCGAATGGCTTTTTCGTAGCCCAGCGTTCCGGCAATCAATTCCGAAAGGCCGGACGAGCGGGAAAGGGAGAAGAATTGATTGACCCGGCCCTTGCGCAAGTCGGCGTCGATCAGCAGGACCTTCTTTCCCGAGGCAGCGGTGATGGCCGCGAAATTGACCGAGACAAAGGTCTTTCCGACTCCCGGCGTCGCGCCGGAGATGAGCAAGCGGTTGTTGGGCGCTTCCAGCATGGCGAACTGCAATGCGGTCCGCAGGCTGCGCAGACTTTCCACCGCGGGATCCTCCGATTGCTGGAGGGCCAGAACGTGCATCCCGGGCGACTTGTTCTCGATGTTCTTGTCGATCATCCGCTGGGCGGGGCTCAACGGGATGCTGCTGTACACATTGAGGCCCGTGTGCATCTCGATCTCGCTCGGATTGCGGATGCCGCCGAACAGCGAGTTCTTGACAATGGCGAGCACGACGCCGGCCGCCAGGCCCAGCAGCAGGGCCAGCGCGATGATCAGCGGCCGCTTGGGCCAGACGGGCTCCTCGGGAACGATGGCGTCGTCCAGCAGGCGCACGTTGCCGACCTTGCCTTCCTTGGCCAGCCGCATCTGCAGCGAACTGTTCAGGAGCGACACGTAGAGGTCGGTGTTGACCTTGATGTCGCGCTGCATCTGCACGGTGTTCTGCTGCAGCAGCGGCATCTTCCGGATGCGCGAATCGACCGCCGAGATCTGGCCCCGCCATGCCGAAATCTGCGCGTCCAGCGTCTGGAGATTCGGGTGCTTGTCGGTGAAGCGGGCCGAAAGTTCTCGCCGCTTCTGTTCGGCTTCGAGCAATTTGGATTGCAGGTCGACCGTCTGGGCCAGCGCATTCTTGGCCTCGTCGTCGAGGCTGACGGTGCCGTTCTCGTTTCGATAGCGGTTGTAGAGGTCTTCGGACTGCTCGAGCTGCTTCTTGAACTGCGGCAGCGCGGTGTCCAGGAAGCCCAGGGTCTTCTCGGCCTCGGCAGCCTTGCGCTCGATGTTCTGGCGCACATAGAGCCGCCCGATTTCATTGAGCAGCTGCGTCAACTTTTCCGGATTCGGGCTTTTCAGGCTGACATCGAGGACGCCGGACTGCTTGCCTTTTTCGACGACCTTGAGGTTGTCCTGCAGCGACAGCAGCGCCAATTGCCTGGAACTGCGGACCAGCTGGAACTGCGCGCCGGGCTTGGCGCTGATGGAACTGACCAGCAGCCGGAGGCTGCCGCCCGGGACGTTGGCCACGAGCGGGGTTCCGACGGTGCCCTTGAGCGGGGCTTCGACATTGGGAACGAGCAATTCGTAGCGGTTGTCCGCGCCGAGAGTCAGCCTGAATTGTTTCGCTTCGAGATCCGCGGGCACGTCGAACTGCGGAACCATGATCGTCTCGGCCCCGGTCACGTAGCCGGAAAGCCCCATGAAGCCCGGGTCCGACAGCTCGGTGGCGCGCCGCGCGAGCCAGCTGCCCACGATGGGTGCATAGCGCGGCTGCGCGCTGATGTACAGCTTGGTGTTCTCCACCGCCTGGCCGAGGATGGCGCGCGACTTGATGATTTCGATCTCGCCCGCGGCCGGCGTCTTCACGCTCAGCAGCGACGACGCTGCATCGCCCAGGAAGCTGCCCGCCGAATTGCCGGAGTCCTCGACCTGCACGGCCACGTTGGCTTCGTACATCGGCTGCCCGAAAAGGGCATAGGCCATGCCAAGCAGCAAGGCCATGGCAACCACGATGGCAATGAACCACCGGTGGTCGATCAGGATGTCCAGGTACTCGACGAGTTTGAACCCGTCGTTCTCCTCTTCCAGCGCGGGCATCGGCAGGGCGGCTTGCTGGGGTGCGTTCATGTCGGTTGCTGCTCAGGTTTTGTAATTTTCAAAATGCGGTCGATCCATGTCCTGGCTCCCACGTCGATGAGCGCCAGGGCATGCTCGAAGGCCGCCTCGTCCTGTTTGTAGGGATCGGGCACGTCCTGCTTGGCGGCCTCGGCAATGCGAAAGACCTTGCCGCGCACGAAGGGGTAGGCCGACTCGAGGTGGCGGCGCTGCGCCATGTCCATGACCAGGATCAGGTCCGCCTGCCGGCACAGCAGCTGGTTCACCTGCTGCGCCAGGTGGCCGGAAATGTCGATGCCGCGCTCCTGCATGAGCTTCTGCGCCATCGCATCGGCCGGCTTGCCCACGAGAGCGCCGGTGCCGGCCGACACCACGCGAAGATGCGGCAGGCCCGCGGCCAGGATGCCTTCGGCCATCGGGCTGCGGCAGATGTTGCCGATGCAGACTGTCAGGACGGATTTCATCTGTGGCGGCTCCAGACTTCGTCGCCGGCGTTGATCACCTGCGCGGCCGGCAGGATCAGGCTGGCCAGGCGGTTCCAGGTGACCAGCGGCACCGAATCGATGTAGACGACGTCGCGCGGCTGCAGCGGGAAGCGCTCGGCCAGGCCCAGTGCCGCGGGGTTCTTGGCGTTCAGGTGGAAGATGGCCGGCAAGCCCCGCGCGTTGTTGCGGATGACGTAGATCTGGCCCGTGTTGGCCGAAGTCAGGTTGGGGCCGCCGGCCTCGCCCAGCGCCTCGTTGAGGCTGAGCCGCCCGTTGTGCATGAGCAGCGCCGACGGACGGGCAATTTCGCCCATCACGAACACCTTGCTCTCGTCGCGGTGCCGCACCTGGACCACGTCGCCGTTGCGCAGCGGAATCCTGCTGGCATCGGCGCCCAGGTCCTGCAGGTTGGGCAGGTTGATGAGCGTGGTCTTGTCGCCGCGCGTGAGCGTCACGAACGAGCGGTCGCCGTTGGCGGTGATGCCGCCGGCCCGGCTGATGGCTTCGGCCAGCGTCATCGGTACGTCGGTGAAGATCTGCAGCCCCGGGTTCCGCACTTCACCCTCGACGAAGGCGCGGCGGCTTCGGAAGGACTGGATGCGCACCGTCACCTGCGGAGCCTTGATGTAGGTGGCGATGCGGTTCGCGATGAGGTCGGAAGCCTCGATTTCGGTCAGCCCCTGGAGCTTGACGCGGCCGATGTAGGGGAATGTGATCTGCCCGTCCGCGCCGACGATGAAGCCGGGCGCCACGCTGATGCCCGTGGGGTCTGCCTGCTGCGTGATCACCGCGCCGGCATTCGGCAGCAGTTCCGGATGGTCATAGACGATCACGCCCACGACGTCGCCCGGGCCGATGGTGTAGACCGGCGATTCGCCAAATAGCGCCTTCACCTCCGGCGCAACGGCGGTCGGCTGGGACTCGGCCATCGTGCGGATCAAAGCCGGCGAAATGGACGTGATGACGCCATCTGGCGCGCCATCGGCCGGCAGGTACTGGAACTCCGGCGGCAGGCTCTGGTCCGCCTCGTAGGCGCCCACGGAATTGAAGCCCGGTGCGCAGCCCTGCAGCAATAACGCGCCCATTAGGGCAAAACCCCACCCCATCGGGTTCACGAAGCGTGTCAAATTGATCCCCATTGCACAAATTGGTTTTCAGCAGCCGCGATTCATATGCAAGGCCCGAGCCCAGTTGATATTGGGCAGGACTTTTTTTGCCGCGGTTTGTCAAAGCAAAGCCCGCGCATCGTCGACAGGCGGGCTGGAGCGAATTGTCGCTGCCCGCACATTGACCCTTTTCCGTTCAATAGATGCAAAAAATGTGTCTATATGCGGATTAACCCAAGGCTCGGTGGGGTTATCTCGGGGATCAATGCCTGAAGTCCCTCTTTCATTGGAGAAAAGGGCTTCAATGGCACGCTTGCAACTGTGTCCTGCAGTTTGCAAATGTGAACTATCAATTAACCGGCTGCGCGGAGCAATTGTGGCGCTCCGACCACAAATCTTCGGCGTCAATCGCCGGTTGGAAAGCTTTGCTCTTTTGTAAGGAACTGTGTGCTGTTGGCAGGCTGACGCACGGCCCTTCGGTTCTGCAGGAGATCGGCGCGGGTGAAGGGACGCTCGATGCCCGCCATCCACGCTGCGAGGGCCTCCAGCGCGTCCTGTGTGGATGCAGGCCGCCCCACTATGAAAAAGAGGAGCGGCAGCGCCATCGCCAAGGCGAGCCAGCGCGGTGTCTTGACCTGCATGGACTGGTGCCAATGCAACAGCAAAAAGCTTGCGCTTACAACTGTTCCAAGCATGGCCCCCGTGACGACCTCCGCGGTGGAGTGAACTTCGAGGGCCAGGCGCGACACACCGATGAAGACGCCCCATACCCATCCCCCTACCGCGGCCGCCATGCGCACGTTTGGTGCGCGGCGCCGTGCCGCCAGCCAGAAAACGACCGGCCAGACGCTGGTTGCCAGCGCGGTATGCCCACTGAAGCCGATGAAATCGAAATCGGCGCTGCCAATGCCCCAGCCCATGAAGAGAAGCTTGGACAGCATCACGATGAAGCCGCAACCGCCGAATAGCAGCGTCCACCGCACCGCTGCCGGGCGCGTGCTGCGATCGATGGCAAGCCAAATTGCAATTCCCAATGCGGTAGGCAACAGGAAGCCACTGTCACCGAAGCCGGTGGCAATTAACCAGAAATTATTCATTAACGTGAAATAAGTGCGCTTTTCTATTGGTGCGCCAGCGCCGGTCGGAGCCGTTCCGAAGGCATACTTGCGGCACCTTCAACACCAGCGCTCCTGGAGCATATTGAAATCATGAGCATCCTCAGTGAGTTCAAGGAATTTGCCGTCAAGGGCAACGTGATCGATCTCGCGGTCGGCGTGATCATTGGCGCGGCATTCGGGAAGATCGTCGATTCGATCGTTGCCGACATCATCATGCCGATCGTCGGGCTGGTCTTCGGAAAGCTGGATTTCTCGAACCTGTACGTGGTGCTGGGCACGGCGCCGGCGGGTGTCGCCAACAACCTGGCCGACCTCAAGAAGGCCGGCGTGCCGGTGCTGGCCTATGGCAACTTCATCACCATCGCGGTCAACTTCGTGATCCTTGCCTTCATCATCTTCATGATGGTCAAGCAGATCAACAAGCTGCGCAAGACGCAGGCGGAGGCGCCCGCGGCACCGGTGGCACCGCCGGAAGACATCGCCCTCCTTCGCGAAATCCGCGACAGCCTGAAGCGCCCCTGAGGCCCCTGAGCCGCCCTCGCGCGCCCTTCTGATCAGGCGCCCGCCAGCGTTTTGGCCATGCGCAGCGCCTCGATGAGGCTCGACGCATCGGCCCGGCCGGTGCCCGCAATATCGAATGCGGTGCCGTGGTCGGGGCTGGTGCGCACCAGCGGCAGGCCCAGCGTCACGTTCACGCCCTTCTCCACGCCAAGGTACTTGACCGGGATCAGGCCCTGGTCGTGGTACATCGCAATCACCACATCGAACTCGCCGCTTCCCGGCACCCCGGGCCTGGCACGCGCACGCATGAAGACGGTGTCGGGCGCGTAAGGCCCGTGGGCGTCGATGCCCTCGGCATGGGCGGCCGCAATGGCCGGTGCAATGATGTCGCGCTCTTCGGAGCCGAACAGCCCGCCCTCGCCCGCATGCGGGTTGAGGCCCGCAACGCCGATGCGCGGCGCCCGCCCGAGCATGCGCTGCAAGGCCCGGTGGGTGATGCGCAGCGTCTCCAGCACGCTGCCGAAACTCACGGCCGTAATGGCATCGCGCAAGGACATGTGAATGCTCACCAGCACGGTGCGCAGCTCGTCGTTGGCCAGCATCATGCGCACCGGCATGCCGTCCACCGCGACGCCCGAATGCGCGGCGGCCTCGGCCTGCAACAGCTCGGTATGGCCGGGATAGGGAAACCCGGCCGCGGCCAGTGCTTCCTTGTGCAGCGGCGCCGTGACGATGGCGGCGATCTCGCCCCGCAATGCGGCGCGTGCAGCCCAGACCACGCAGTCGCCGGCCACGCGGCCGGCTTCGGCGCCGATCCGGCCCGGCATGATGTCTTCCGCCGGCGCGGCCACCACCTGCAGCACCGGGATGCAGCCCGGCGGCACCGCGGCCGCTTCGGCAATGCGCTCGATCTGCGCCACCGGCCAGGCGGGTTGCCCGGGCAGCGCCAGCGCCTGCGATGCCCGGCGCATCGTGGCCACGTCGCCGGCCACAAAAGCGCCGCGCGTGGCGTCGGGCGCCTGGTGGAAGGCCTTGGCGATGATTTCCGGGCCGATGCCCGCGGGATCGCCCAGCGTGATGGCGATGGCAGCCGCTGGACCGCTCATTGGAATACCTTCGCCCTGACGGGCTGCGGTGCGAGCTTGCTTGGGGCGGCCCGGCGCTACGCTCATGCCGGATTGTCGATGTCGATGAACTCGTGCTTCAGCCCGAGCTGGGCCGCCACGTGCCCGGCCACCGCCTGGGCGCCGTAGCGCTCGGTGGCATGGTGGCCGCAGGCCAGGAAGGCGACGCCCATCTCGCGGGCGTAGTGGGCCTGCGGTTCGGAGATCTCCCCGGTGATGAAGGCGTCAGCGCCGGCAGCGATCGCGGCCTCGAAGTAACCCTGGGCGCCACCCGTGCACCACGCGATGTTCCTGATGGGGCGGTGCGCCGTATCCACCAGGGTGACGGGCCGCTTCAGCACCTTTTCCGCATGGGCGGCCAGCGCCTTGGCATTGGGAAAGGTCTCTGCGTTTTCGAGTGCGCCCAGGAAGCCGAGCTCCTGGTCGCCGAAGCGCCCGGCCGATCCGGCATGGGCGAGCAAGCCGAGCTGCAGGCCGAGCTGCGCGTTGTTGCCAAGCTCCGGATGCGCATCGAGCGGCAGGTGATAGGCGAAGAGGTTGACGTCATCGCCCAGCAGCAGCCCCAGGCGCTGCTTCATCCAGCCGGTAACGCAGCCGTCCTGGCCGCGCCAGAACAGGCCGTGGTGCACAAAGATGGCGTCGGCCTCGGCATGGATTGCGGCCTCGATGAGCGCGCGGCTCGCCGTGACGCCGGAGACGATCTTCCGCACCACGGTGCGGCCCTCGACCTGCAGGCCATTGGGTCCGTAGTCCTTGAAGCGCGACGGCGCAAGGAGCAGGTCGAAGGCATGCAGCAATTCATGGCGAGTGGTGCTCATCGCGCCATTGTCGCGCTCCCGATGCCGTCGCGCATCGCATGGCCGCGCGCCGCCAGTGGCCACAGGGCCAGCACGAAGCCCAGCGCGGCCAGCACGGCGACGTAATGCGCCGGCGCCATGGTGTCGTGCTGCAGCCAGAGCGTGAGGATCACCGGCGTGAGGCCGCCGAACACGGCATACGACATGTTGTAGGCGAACGAAAGCCCCGTGAAGCGCACCGGCGCCGGAAAGGCGCGCACGCCGGCAATCGGTACCGTGGCGATGGTGCCAACGAACAATCCCACCAGGCCGTAGTGCCAGAACAGCGTGGCCGGCGTGCCGGGCAGTCCCGTGTAGAAAAGATAGGCCGTCGCGAACAATCCGCCCCATCCGATGAGCATCACGGCGCGCGTGCCGATGCGGTCGCTGGCCCAGCCGGCCAGCACGCAGCCGATGGTCAGGGTCAGCGTGGCAAGGGCGTTGGCTTCCAGCGCCAGCGCGGCCGGAATGTGGTGCACCTTCTGCAGGTAAGTGGGCGTGTACAGCACCACCACCACGATAGCGGCCGACAGCACCCAGGTCAGCAGCGCCACGTAGACGCTGGCCGCGCGGTGCTCGCGCAGCACGGTGCGCAGCGGCAGCTCGCGCGCCACCGTCTTGCGGTCTGCCAGTTCCTTGAAGACCGGCGTCTCGTGCAGGAAGCGGCGCAGGTACACCGAGACGAGGCCGAACACCCCGCCCAGCACGAAGGGAATGCGCCAGGCAAAGCCGCTCACCTCCGCCGGCGAATAGTGGCGGTTGATGGCCACGGCCACCAGCGAGCCCAGCAGGATGCCGCCGGTGATGCCCGAAGTCAGCGCGCCGATGCCGAACCCGTAGCGCTGCGCCGGCACGTGCTCGCCGATGAACACCCAGGCGCCGGGCATCTCGCCGCCGATGGCCGCGCCCTGCAGCACGCGCATCGCGAGCAGCAGCAAGGGTGCGGCGATTCCGATGCTCGCGTAGGTGGGCAGGAGGCCGATGACCAGCGTGGGCGCCGCCATCAGGAAGATCGACAGCGTGAACATGCGCTTGCGGCCGAGCAGGTCGCCGAAATGCGCAATGACGATGCCGCCCACCGGGCGGGCCAGGTAGCCGGCGGCGAAGATGCCGAAAGTCTGGAGCTGCCGCAGCCAGTCGGGCATGTCGGCGGGAAAGAAAAGCGCGCCCAGCACGGTGGCGAAGAACACGTAGATGACGAAGTCGTAGAACTCCAGCGTTCCGCCGAGCGCGGACAGGGCCAAGGTCTTGTAGTCGCGCGCGCCGAGCGAGCGCGCCGGCGCCGGCTGCGTGCCGTCCGGGGAAATTGCGTGAGAAGTCATGGCGGGCAGGAAGGTCGTTGCCGCGCGCCGGGCCGCCGAGGGATGGGGAGCGGAGAGTCGGCGCGCCGGCGAAACGCCTGGCCGCGTCCACCGGATGGGCGGCGCGGAAGGCCGGAGCTCGGAGCCGTGTGGGCTCGCTGCGCGATACTAAGGGTTATCCCTTATTGGCGCACGAGACCTTGTCATTCTCGACCGCACCGCGCGGTTTCTGGCGGATGGGGGTTGAGGGACAATGGACCCGTTGGCGCCGCGTGGACGGCGTATTCCCCCCGTTTTATCCAAAGTTTCATGAAACGCACCTGGCTGCTCTTTGCCCAAGCCGTGACCGTCCTCCTGGCGGCCTACTTCGTTGTTGCCACGCTCAAGCCCGAGTGGATCAATCGCCGCGCCACCTCCCTGGGTGGCGTGGTGTCGATCGTCGAGGCGCCGGCGGGCGCCCCGTCCGTGCCGGTCGCCGGCAGCCTGAGCGCGGCGGCCAGGAAAGCCTCGCCGGCCGTCGTGAGCATCAACACCAGCAAGGCCGCGCAGCGCCATCCCCGCAGCAACGATCCGTGGTTCCGCTTTTTCTTCGGCGACCAGGGCGACCAGCCCCAGGTCGGCCTGGGCAGCGGCGTGATCGTGAGTGCCGAGGGCTACATCCTCACCAACAACCACGTGGTCGAAGGCGCGGACGAAATCGAGGTCACGCTCAACGACAGCCGCCACACGCGCGCCAAGGTGATCGGCACCGACCCGGACACCGACCTTGCCGTGCTCAAGATCGAAATGGACAAGCTGCCCGCGATCGTGCTGGGCAATTCCGACGAGCTCCAGGTGGGCGACCAGGTGCTGGCCATCGGAAACCCCTTCGGCGTGGGCCAGACGGTCACCAGCGGCATCGTCTCGGCGCTCGGGCGCAACCAGCTCGGCATCAACAACTTCGAGAACTTCATCCAGACCGACGCGGCCATCAACCCCGGCAATTCGGGCGGCGCGCTGATCGACGTCAGCGGCAACCTCCTGGGCGTCAACACCGCCATCTATTCGCGCTCGGGCGGCAGCATGGGCATCGGCTTCGCGATTCCGGTTTCCATGGCGAAGATCGTGCTCGAAGGCATCGTGAAGGACGGCCAGGTGCGCCGCGGATGGATCGGCGTCGAGCCGAACGAACTCTCGCCCGAACTGGCTGAAACCTTCGGCGTGAAGGCCGATGCCGGCGTCATCATCACCGGCGTGCTGCAGAACGGCCCCGCAGCCAAGGCCGGCATTCGTCCGGGCGACGTGATCACCTCGGTCGGCGAAAAGAAGACCGACAACGTGCAGGCCCTGCTGACCGCCGTGGCCGGCCTCAAGCCCGGCAGCACCGCGCGCTTCGCGCTGCAGCGCGGCACCGACAAGATGGAACTGGACGTGACGCCGGGCCTGCGGCCCAAGAGCCCGATGCGGCAGGTGCCGAACCAGCCCGAATGACCGGTCAGGAAGAGGCGGAGGAATCCGCGCTTTCTTCCTTCTCTTCGGATGACTTCTTGCCCCCGGCGAAATAGCGGGCGCCGATGATGCCCACCTCGTAGAGCAGGCACATCGGCACCGCCAGCGCGAGCTGCGACACCACATCCGGCGGCGTGAGCACCGCGGCAATCACGAAGGCCACCACGATGAAGTAGCCGCGGAACGAGCGCAGCTTTTCGATGGTGACCATCTCGAAGCGCACCAGCAGCATCACGACGATGGGCACCTGGAAGGCGACGCCGAACGCGATGTAGAGCGAGAGAATGGCCTCGACATACGAGGAGATGTCGGGCGTGGCCGCCACCGCGGCCGGCGTGAACTTCTGGATGAAGCTGAACATCTTGTCCAGCACGAAGAACTGCACGAAGGCGATGCCGCCGTAGGCCAGCAGGCTGCCGAAGAAGATCAGTGGCAGCGCAAAACGCTTTTCATGGCTGTAGAGCCCCGGCGCAATGAACATCCAGGCCTGGTACATGAGCCAGGGCAGCGCCAGCAGCACCGCCGTCATCATGAGCACCTTGAGCGGCACGAAGAACGGCGAGAACACGCCAATGGCGATGAGCTTGGCGTCAGGCGGCATGTGCGCGCGGATCGGCATCGCGATCAGGTCGATCAGCCCGCCCGGGCCGGGCCAGATGGCCAGCAGGATGCCCGCGACCGCCAGGCCGTAGACGCAATAGAGCAGCCGGTCGCGCAGCTCGACCAGATGTTGCACGAACGGTTGTTCGGTGCCCGCCAGCTCGTCTTCTGCGTCTTTGTTCTTGTTGTCGGAATCGGCCATTGGAAGGAGAAAAAGCAGGAGAAAAGCGTGGCTTCGGCCGGCGTGCGGCGCACGAGGAACGCGCTGGTGGGAAAGCCGCTAGTTGATCTTGTGGGGACGGAAGCGGGCGACGCGCGCGGCACCCGAAAGCGCCTTGGTGCGCACGCCGTTGCGCGCCTTGTACCACTGCGGCGTGGCGCCCTGCTTCAGGCGCCAGTTCTTGCGGGGGTGCCTGTATTCCGGCACCGCGGGCTCGGGTTCGGCCAAGGCCGAAAGCGTCTCGCCCGAGCCGGAGAACTGCTTCTCGAGTTCGCTTGCGCCGCTGTGGATGCTCTGCTCGACGTCCCGCGCGGCATCTTCCACCGTGCCCTTCATCTTGCGCAGTTCGTCCAGCTCCATCGAGCGGTTGACTTCAGCCTTGACGTCGTTCACGTAGCGCTGCGCCTTGCCCAGCAGGGTGCCGACGGTGCGGGCCACCCGGGGCAGCTTTTCCGGCCCGATGACGATCAGAGCCACGACGCCGATGAGCGCCAGCTTCTCAATGCCGAGGTCGAGCACTTATGACCCGCGCTCAGGACTTCTGACGCGCTTCGACGTCGATCGTGGACTTGTCGCTGTTGGCCGGCTGGCCGGTCACCTGCGCTGCAGGGGCCGACGAAGCGGCAGGTGCATCGGCGGTGGTGGTGCCGTCCTTCATGCCGTCCTTGAAGCCCTTGACGGCGCCACCAAGGTCGGAACCCATGTTCCGCAGCTTCTTGGTGCCGAAGATCATGACCACGACGAGCAGCACGATCAGCCAGTGCCAGATAGAAAAAGAACCCATGGAAGACTCCTAAGAATGTGTCCGATTTTAGTCGGGCTGAATGTGACAGTTCGGATTAATGGGATTCAGCCGCGCAGCCACGGGCGGGGGCCGCCCATGACGTGCACATGGAGATGGTGAACCTCCTGCCCGCCCTCGGCGCCGGTGTTGACGACGACCCGGTAGCCGCCCTCCGGATAGGGCCTGCAGCCCTGCTCCAGCGCGAGCCTGGGGGCCAGCGTCATGATCCGGCCCATCAGCGCGGCGTCGTCGGGGGTGAGTTGCGCCATCGAGGCGATGTGCCGCTTGGGCACCAGCATGAAATGCACCGGCGCCCAGGGCGCGATGTCGTGAAAGCCGAACAGTTCGTCGTCCTCGTAGACCTTGCGCGAAGGGATCTTGCCTTCGATGATTTTGCAGAAGACGCAGTTCGGATCAGATGACATCTTGGGGTTCCATGGGACGGTTGCCGTTCATGCGGATCATGCCCTTCACGATCCGGTAGAGAAACCACAGCGAAATGAGGCTCCAGGCGATCCAGCCCGGCACGAGAAAGAGCAGCCAGAGCCACGAGGTCAGGATGTACAGAAGGCCCGCCCACAGCACCGAGCGGATGCGCCAGCTGAAATGCGTGGCCTGCCAGGTGCCGGCCGCGTTGTCGCGCTTGATGAAATCGATCAGCAGCGCCAGCAGCAGCAGCGCCACCGAGGCCTGCGCCCCCGGCAGGACGGCGCCAATGGCCACGATCAGGTGCAGGATATAGCTGATCCAGCCCCAGGTCTTGAGCGAGTCGTCGGGTTCCACATTCACGATGTCGTTGGCCATTGGGACGTCCTTTCAGTCGTTGGATGCCTCGCGGGCCTGCGCCTTGCGCAAGGCTTTTTCCTCGATGCCGCTGGTGCCCTCGCGGCGCTCGAGCTCCGCAATCACCTCGCCGGGCGAGAAACCGTAGTGCGCCAGCGCCACCATGGTGTGGAACCACAGGTCGGCCACTTCGTTCACTATTTTTGTGCGGTCGCCGCCATGGTCGGCATCCTTGGCGGCCATGACCACCTCGGTGGCTTCCTCGCCGATCTTCTTGAGGAAGGCGTCGGGGCCCTTGTGCAGCAGGCGCGCCACGTAGCTCTTGTCGGGGTCGCCGCCGCGCGCGGGCAGGCGGCTTTCGATGACCGCGGCAAGGCGTGCGAGGGCGTCCGAGGTGTTCACTGTGGCCGTCATTTGTAGATCGACTCCGGGTCTTTCAAGACCGGCTCGACCACGGTCCATTGGCCGTTCTCGTATTTGCTGAAGAAGCAGCTGTGGCGGCCGGTGTGGCAGGCAATGCCAGGCTCGTGGCCGAGCTGGGTGACCTTGAGCAGCACGACGTCGTTGTCGCAGTCCAGGCGGATCTCGTGCACGGTCTGCACGTGGCCCGATTCCTCGCCCTTGAACCAGAGCTTGCTGCGCGAGCGGCTGAAATACACCGCTCGGCCGAGCTCGGCGGTCTTTTGGAGCGCCTCGCGGTTCATCCAGGCGAACATCAGCACGTCGTTGCTGCCCTGTTCCTGCGCGATCACGGGCACCAGCCCGTTCGCGTCCCATTTCACTTCGTCAAGCCAATTCATGGCAGGTATTGTCCCACCCCGGAGCGGCCCTGAAGCGGATCAGGTCCGAACGGGAATGCCCCGCGCGGCCATGCGGGCTTTCGCCTCGCCGACCGTGTGCTCGCCGTAGTGGAAGATGCTGGCGGCGAGCACCGCGTCGGCGCCGCCGGTCTGGATGCCGTCGGCCAGGTCGTCGAGGCTGCCCACGCCGCCCGAGGCGATCACCGGCACGTTGACGGCATCGCTGACCGCGCGGGTGAGTTCGAGGTCGAAGCCGCTCTTGGTGCCGTCGCGGTCCATGCTCGTGAGCAGGATTTCGCCGGCACCGCGGCGCACCATCTCGGTCGCCCATTCGACGGCATCCAGGCCGGTATTCTTGCGGCCGCCGTGGCTGTACACGTCCCAGCCCGCGCCGCGCGTGGCGGCTTCTTCGGGGCTGCGGCGCTTGGCGTCGATGGCCACGACGATGCATTGCGAGCCGTACTTCTGCGAGGCGTCGTTGATCACCTGCGGATCGGCAATGGCCGCCGAATTGAAGCTGGTCTTGTCGGCCCCCGCATTGAGCAGCCGGCGCACGTCGGCCACGGTGCGCACGCCGCCCCCCACCGTCAATGGAATGAAGACCTGCGAGGCCACCGCCTCGATGATCGGCAGGATCAGGTCGCGCCCGTCGCTGGTGGCCGTGATGTCGAGAAAAGTGAGCTCGTCGGCGCCCTGCGCGTTGTAGCGCGCCGCAATCTCGACCGGGTCGCCGGCATCGCGCAGCTCGAGAAAGTTGACGCCCTTGACCACGCGGCCGCCGGTGACGTCGAGACAGGGAATGATGCGTTTTGCGAGCATGGTCGGTCGTAAGGGAAAAATCAGAGAACGCGAAGCTGCTGCCAGCCCTGCCATTGGGCGCCGGACGCGAGCAACACCTGCTCGTCGATGCGCGCGGCCTCCACGCAGAGCATGTGCCTGTAGCCATCTTCGGGCATGTCGGCGAGTTTCGCACCAAGGACGGCACCGGGGTTCCAGACCACGGTTTCGCTGCAGCTGGCGCTTTGCGCAATTTCGAGCGTGCCGCTGGGCTGCACCAGGTGCAGCGGCTTCGCGGGAGCGGCGTAGACGCTGTCGAATTCGGCATCGAAATGCAGCGCCGGGGCCGTTTCCACATGGCGGTCGTCGCGCAGCGAATCCCAGCGGTTGGCACCCTGCAGGCCTTCGAGGCGCACCTGCGCGATATCGTCGACGCGCAAGTAGGTGTGCAGGGCCGCTGCAAAGCTGAACGGGCCATGGCCGACGTTGAGCAGTGTCAGCGTGGTGCGCAGCCGGCCCGCAGCCATGCCGATCTGCAGGCGCGCCTCGAAAGCGTGCGGCCAGAGCTTGCGCGTGGCCTCGCTGTCGCGCAACCGCAGCGTCAGTTCGCCCGATGTGGCGTCGATACCTCTGTTTTCCCAAGGCAGATTGCGCATGAATCCATGCTTGGGCAACATGCCGCGCTGGTTGAATTGAGGGCAGCAGATGGGCACGCCGCCGCGGATCGCCGCCTGCCCGTCGAACACCGCAGAGGGGCTCAGGTAGAGCCTTTCCGTCCCATTGGCCGTGGTCCAGGAAAGCAGCTGCGCCCCGTGCACAGACACGGTGAAGGTGCTGCCATCGGCGCCGGCGGCACGAAGCGCGGGCTGGCCGCGAAACTCGATCGAGCTGATATCCATTGGAGAATTGTAGGCAGCGGAAATTCCGTGGCACGGAATTGGCATTGGACACTTAAGGCTTCATCGCGGCCATGCCGGTGCCGGTTGCATGCAGGGGACCTTCTTGGATACCCTTCGCTGCCGCGCAAGAACAGGGCGCCGGCCGATGCGCGCCCGCTCCGGAACCACACACACCTCGAAGGGATACACATGAAGAGAAAACTGCCGGCCGCCGCCTGGATCCTGATCGCCATGGTGGTCGGCATTCTTGTCGGCTACATGATCTTCACGAGCTTTCCCGACAAGAAGGCAGCGGCGCAGATCGCAGGCTACGTGTCGATTGTGTCGGACGTGTTTCTGCGCCTCATCAAGATGCTGATCGGGCCGCTGGTGTTCTCCACGCTGGTGGTGGGCATTGCGCACATGGGAGACGCCAAGTCGGTGGGCCGCGTGTTCGGCAAGTCGCTCGGATGGTTCTTTACCGCTTCGCTCATTTCGCTGCTCATCGGCCTGGTCATGGCCAACCTTCTGAAGCCCGGCGAAAACCTGGGACTGCCGCTGCCGGACATCGGCGCTTCGGCCAACCTGGCCACCGCGAAGTTCACCCTCAAGGACTTCGTGAGCCACCTGGTTCCAAAGTCTTTCGCCGAGGCCATGGCCAACAACGAGATCCTGCAGATCGTGGTGTTCTCGATGTTCTTCGGCGTGGCGCTCGCCTCGCTCGGCGACAAGGCCAGGACGCTGGTGGCCGCCATCGACGAACTCTCGCACGCCATGCTCAAGATCACCGGCTACGTGATGAAGCTGGCGCCGCTTGCCGTCATGGCCGCCATGGCCGCCACCGTTGCGACGAACGGCCTGGGCATCCTGCTCAAGTTCGCTGTCTTCATGGGCGACTTCTACCTGGGCCTGTTTGTGCTGTGGGGCGTACTGATTCTCGCGGGGGTGTCGTTCCTGGGACGCCGGGTGTTCAGGCTGATGGCGCTCATCAAGGAAGCCTTCCTGCTTTCGTTCGCCACGGCCAGCTCGGAAGCGGCCTACCCGAAGATCCTGCAGGCGCTCGACCGTTTCGGTGTCAAGCGCAAGATCTCCAGCTTCGTGATGCCGATGGGCTACTCGTTCAACCTGGACGGCTCGATGATGTACTGCACCTTTGCCGTGCTGTTCATCGCGCAGGCCTACAACATCCACATGCCGCTGAGCACGCAGATCACCATGCTGCTCATCCTCATGCTCACCTCCAAGGGCATGGCCGGCGTGCCGCGCGCCTCGCTGGTGGTGATTGCCGCCACGCTCAACCACTTCGATATTCCGGAAGCCGGCCTGCTGCTGATCCTGGGCGTCGACACCTTCCTGGACATGGGGCGTTCGGCCACCAACGCGGTGGGCAACTCCATCGCGACGGCCGTGGTCGCCAAGTGGGAGGGCGAACTGCTCTCCGAGAGCGACGCGGCGGTGAATGCCAAGGCGCTCGACGCCGAAGCCGCGGCCACCCTCGCCCATCCGGCCCACGCGTGAGGCTCGCCATGAAGCCCAGGGCCACGCTGCCGGTTTTCATCGCCGGACTGCTGGCGGCGGCCGCCCTTGCCACGGGCGCTCCCGTGCAGGCGCAAGAAGCTCCTGAAACGCTGACCGGCACCCTTGCCAAGGTGCGCGAGAGCGGTGCCATCGCCATCGGCTACCGCGAGTCGTCGGTGCCGTTTTCCTTTCTCAATGCACGCCAGGAGCCTGTCGGCTATTCGATCGAGCTCTGCCGCGAATTGGTCACGGCCATTGAAGATGCGGTGAACAAGAGCCTCGCGATCAAGTGGGTGCCGGTGACCTCCGATTCGCGCATGGATGCGGTCGAGCGCGGCACGGTCGATCTCGAATGCGGCTCGACCACCAACAACCTCGAGCGGCAAAAGCGCGTGAGCTTCTCGCCCACGATCTTCGTCTCGGGCACCAAGGTGCTGGTGAAGAAGGGGGCGTCGATCAAGTCATTCCGCGACCTGGCCGGCAAGCGGGTGGCCGTCACCGCGGGCACCACCAACGAGAAGACGCTGCGCGAGCTGTCGCAGAAGTTCAGGCTCGATATCGACCTGCGGGTGGCGCGCGACCATGCCGATTCCTTCGGGCTGGTGAAAAGCGGCCAGGCCGACGCCTTTGCCACCGACGACGTGCTGCTCTACGGCCTGATCGCGCGGGAAGCCGCCAAGGCCCAGTACGAGGTGGTCGGCGACTACCTCTCCTACGACCCCTACGGCATCATGTACCGCAAGGGCGATACGCAATTGGCCAAGGTGATCAACGACGCCTTCCAGGTGCTGGCGCAGGACGGCGAAATCGAGCGCCAATACAAGCGCTGGTTCCTGCGCAAGCTGCCCACCGGAGAAAGCATCGACCTGCCGATGAGCGCGCAACTGCAAGCGATCATCCAGACGATGGCGGTGAAGGCGGAATAACCGCTCCGGCGGTCAGCGCGCCGGCCACGCCCAATGCGGGATCTCGCTCATGTCGAGGTTGGCGATGCGGGTTTCGCCGAAGCGCTTCTCGAGCACCACCGATTGCAGATCGTTGCTGTCTTCGAGCGCGGCGATCAGCCGCGCGGCATGCGACACCACGATCACTTGCGACCCGCGCGCGGCCTGCGCGATCAGCCGGCCGAGCGCGGGCAGCAGGTCGGGATGCAGGCTGGTCTCGGGCTCGTTGAGCACCAGGAGCGCCGGCGGGCGGGGCGTCAGCAGCGCGGCAATCCAGAGCAGGTAGCGCAGGGTGCCGTCCGAAAGCTCCGCCGCCGTCAGCGGACGCAGCAGGCCGTGCTGGTGCATCAGCGTTTCGAAGCGGTCTTCGTTCACCCGCACCTGGATGCGGGCGCCCGGAAATGCGTCGTCCACGGCGCGGTCGAGCGCCTCGCCGTCGCCAATCTCGCGGATGGTCTGCAGCGCGGCCGCGAGGTCGGCGCCATCGTTGGCGAGCACCGGGGTGTAGGTCCCAAGCTGCGGCTGGCGCGCGGGCGCATCGGCGTCGGAGCGGAAGTGGTCGTAGAAGCGCCAGGAGCGCATCTGCTCGCGCAGCGCGAGCATCTCGGGCGCGGCGTGCGGATCGGCGTACTCGGTCATCATGCTGGCGAAGTGGGCGATAGGCCGCCCCACCGCCTGCCAGCTTCCGCTGCGCTCGCCGCGCAGCCGCAGCGCTGCGCCCTTGCGGTCGACCAGTTGGGTGGCGGGCCGCAGAACCGGGCCGCTCCAGATGGCCTCGCGCTTGATTTCAGGATCTCCTCCAAAGGCTGTTTCACGCGGCACCGGAAGTCCGATGTCGATGGCGTAGCCGAAGTCGCTCGTCTCGACGCCCGAGAAGCCGAGCCGCAGGTTCACGGGCTCGTTGCGCACGGTGCCCTGCACCGGCACATCGCCGCGCAGCATGGCGGCCGAAAAACGCTCCGGCCCGGCCCAGAGGGTGGAAGAGAGCCCGCCCTCGCGCACCAGCGAGCGGATCACGCCGCCGTTGGCAATGTCGGCCAGGAGTCGCATCGCGCGGTAGACGCTGGACTTGCCGCTGCCGTTGGGCCCGGTCACCACCGTGAGCCGCCCGAGCGGCACCGTCAGCTGGCGCAGCGAGCGGTAGTTGGCGATGGCAAGCGCGGAAAGCACGCCGCGCTACGGAAGGAAGCGCCTCAGACGCCGGCCAGCTCGTCCGCGCGGGCCTGCGCGGCGGCGAAGTCGAGGTCGCCCGAATAGATGGCCCGGCCGCAGATCACGCCTTCGACGCCTTCGGACTCGACCGCGCAGAGCTGGTCGATGTCGGCCATGTTCGACAGGCCGCCCGAGGCAATCACCGGGATGGTCAATGCCTGCGCGAGCTTGACGGTCGCATCGATGTTGATGCCCGAGAGCATGCCGTCGCGGCCGATGTCGGTGTAGATGATCGATTCGACGCCGTAGTCCTCGAACTTCTTGCCCAGGTCGGCCACCTCGTGGCCCGTGAGCTTGCTCCAGCCGTCGGTGGCCACCTTGCCGTCCTTGGCGTCGAGCCCCACGATGATGTGGCCGCCGAAGGCCACGCAGGCGTCCTTCAGGAAGCCCGGGTTCTTGACCGCGGCGGTGCCGATGATCACGTAGCGCAGGCCATCGTCGATGTAGCGCTCGATGGTGTCCAGGTCGCGGATGCCGCCGCCCAGCTGCACCGGAATGTCGTCGCCCACCTCGCGCAGGATCGCCTTGATGGCCGCATGGTTCTGCGGTTTTCCGGCGAATGCGCCATTCAGATCGACCAGGTGCAGCCGCCGCGCGCCGGCCTCGACCCACTTGCGGGCCATGGCGGCGGGGTCTTCGCTGAAGATGGTGGACTGGTCCATGTCGCCCTGCTTGAGGCGAACGCAGTGGCCGTCTTTGAGATCAATGGCGGGAATGAGGAGCATGGAAGTGACGCGAGTGTGCGGAATCCGGGCTGAGGAAGGTTCGGCCCGGGCGGAAATATAAGGTCAGGGATTCCAGTGGAGGAAATTTCGGTAGAGCTGCAACCCATGGTCCGCACTCTTCTCCGGGTGGAACTGGGTGGCAAAAATGTTATCGCGTGCGACGGCAGCGGTAAAGCATGCCCCGTAATCGGCCTCGCCCACGCTGTGCCGGATGTCGGCCGGCCGGGCATAGAAGCTGTGCACGAAATAGAAATAGCTCATGTCCGGCACGCCCGCCCACACGGGGTGCGGCCGGGCCTGGCGCACCTGGTTCCAGCCCATCTGCGGCACCTTGAAGCGGCTGCCGTCCGGCTGCAAGCGTCCCGCCAGGTCGAACTTGACGACTTCGCCCGGAATCAGCCCGAGCCCGTCGGTCGGGCCTTCGTCGCTGCGCGACAGCAGCATCTGCATACCCACGCACACGCCGAAGAGCGGCTTGCTCGCCGCAGCCTCGAGCACCGACTCCTGCAGGCCGGAGTCGCGCAGCTCGCGCATGCAGTCGGGCATGGCGCCCTGCCCCGGCAGCACCACGCGCGTGGCCTTGCGCACCACCTCGGGGTCGGAGGTGACGAAGACCTGCACCCCCACCTGGTCGGCCGCATGCTGCACGGCCTGCGAGACGGAGCGCAGGTTGCCCATGCCGTAGTCGACCACGGCGACGGTATTTGCTACAGATTTCATAGCTTGGCGGCAGGGGCGTTCAGAGCGAGCCCTTGGTCGATGGAATGACGCCCACGGAGCGTGGGTCGAGTTCGAGCGCACCGCGCATCGCGCGCGCGAAGGCCTTGAACACGGTCTCGCACTGGTGGTGCGCATTGACGCCCTTGAGGTTGTCGATGTGCAGCGTGACGAAGGCGTGGTTGACGAAGCCCTGGAAGAATTCGTAGGTGAGCTGGCTGTCGAAGGTGCCGATCATGCCGCTCGTGAACGGCACGTGCATCACCAGGCCCGGGCGGCCCGAGAAGTCGATGACGACGCGGCTCAGCGCCTCGTCGAGCGGCACGTAGGCATGGCCGTAGCGGCGGATGCCCTTTTTGTCGCCCACGGCCTTGGCCACCGCCTGGCCCAGCGTGATGCCCACGTCTTCCACCGTGTGATGGCCGTCGATGTGCAGGTCGCCCTGGCAATCGATCTCGAGGTCGATCAGGCCGTGGCGGGCGATCTGGTCGAGCATGTGGTCGAAAAAGCCGATGCCCGTGGAGAGCCTGGCCTTGCCCGTGCCGTCCAGGTTGACGCTGACGGTGATCCTGGTTTCGGCGGTGTTGCGGGTGACCGATGCGGTGCGATCGGCAGTGCCCGTGTCGGCTGTTTGGGGGGTGGTCATAGTGAGGCTTCGAGTGCCGCAAGCATCCGCGCATTCTCGTCGGCCGTTCCGACGGTGAGGCGCAGGCAGTTTGCGAGCAGTTCGTGCATTTTAGAAACGTTCTTCACAAGAATCCCGCGCGCCTTCATGCCCTCGAAGGCCTTGGCGGCATCGGGCACGCGCACGAGGATCATGTTGGCGTCGCTTGGCCAGACCTTCACGCCCGCAAGGCGGCCCAGCCCCATCATGAGGCGGTGGCGCTCGTCGCGGATCTGCCTTGCCTGGGCCTCGAACACCTCGGCATGCTCGAGCGCGAACAGTGCGCATTCGCAATTGAGCACGCTGATGTTGTAGGGCGGGCGCACCTTGTCGATCTGGGCGACCAGCGCGGCGGGGCCCATGAGGTAGCCGAGGCGGATGCCGGCCAGGCCGAACTTGCTGAGCGTGCGCATCAGGAGCACGTGGCCGTGCCGCGCGATGCGGTCGATGTAGCTTCGGGCCGCGAAGGGCTGGTAGGCCTCGTCGATCACCACCAGGCCGCCCTGCTCGCCCTGGGCCTGCACGATCTTCTCGATGGCGGCATCGTCCCAGAGGTTGGCGGTGGGATTGTTCGGATACGCCAGGTACACGATGGCCGGCTTCTCGCGCGCGATGGCGGCGAGCATGGCTGCCTCGTCGAGCTCGAAGTCGGCCGTGAGCGGCACGCCAACGAAGCGCAGGCCCTGCAGTTGCGCGCTCATCGCGTACATCACGAAGCCGGGTACGGGCGCGAGCACCGTGGCGCCGGGCATGTCGCAGGCAATGGCGAGCAGCGAAATCAGTTCGTCGGAACCGTTGCCCAGCATCAGCGAAAAGCCTTCAGGCATCTGCGCGTGCGCGGCCAGCGCGCGCTGAAGGTCGGCGCCGCGTTCGCCCGGATAGCGGTTGAGCGCCAACGCGCCGAGCCGTGCGCCAAGCTCAGCCTGCAATGCGGGCGGCAAGCCGAAGGGGTTTTCCATGGCGTCGAGCTTGACGAAGCCGCGTGCATCCTGCACCGCGTAGGCATGCATGGACTGCACGTCGCAGCGGATGCGGTCGATCGGTCGGGCGGCGGGCAGAGAAGATGTCATCGGGTGCAGCGGTAGCTGTTTCTGAGGGCGCCGGACATGACCAGTTGAACGGGCATGTCGGCTTCGTAGCTGTCGGCGTTGCGGGTCAGCTCTGTTTGGTAGAGGGAGCGTGCCATCGAAGGCTCGAGGCGCCGGCCCTCGACGCAGAAGACCGGCTTCTGGCCGTTGCGCTGCGAGGCTTCCGCGCCTTCGCGCAGGCCTTCGAGCACGCCGACGAGGTAGTAGCTCGCGTAGGCCTTGCCGTCCTTCTCGTTTGCTTCCAGCGTGCGTAGTTCGCGGATGCTCATGGCGTGCGCCGAGCCCGCAGCCGCGAGCGCCAGCAGCCATGCCGCCGCGCGCGAACGATGAAAAGAACGGCATCGAGCCATCTTGCTTTGCCCTGTCCGCGGCCGGAGGGCTTCAGATCCTGTGCAGGCGCATGCGCGCCGCTTCGGCGTGCGCCTGCAGGCCTTCGCCTTCGGCCAGCGTGACGGCGATGGGGCCAAGCACCTGTGCGCCGGCTTCGCTGACTTCGATGAGGCTGGAGCGCTTCTGGAAGTCGTACACACCGAGCGGGCTCGAGAAGCGCGCCGTGCCGCTCGTGGGCAGCACGTGGTTGGGGCCCGCGCAGTAGTCGCCCAGGCTCTCGCTGGTGAAGGCGCCGAGGAAGATCGCGCCGGCGTGGCGCAGCAACGGCTCCCAGCGCTGCGGCTCGCTGCTGCTCACCTCCAGGTGCTCCGGTGCGATGCGGTTGCTGATCTCGCAGGCCTCTTCCATGCTCTTCGTGTGGATGAGCGCGCCGCGGCCGTTGAGCGAAGCCGCGATGATTTCGGCGCGCGGCATGCCGGGCAGCAGGCGGTCGATCTCGGCCTGCACGCGGTCGATGTATGCGGCGTCGGGGCACAGCAGGATGCTCTGCGCGAGCTCGTCGTGCTCGGCCTGGCTGAACAGGTCCATCGCCACCCAGTCGGGCGGCGTGCTGCCGTCGGCCAGCACGAGAATCTCGCTCGGACCCGCGATCATGTCGATGCCCACGGTGCCGAAAACGCGGCGCTTGGCGGCTGCCACATAGGCGTTGCCGGGGCCGGTGATCTTGTCGACCGCGGGGATGGTGGCGGTGCCGTAGGCCAGCGCGGCCACGGCCTGCGCGCCGCCGATGGTGAAGGCGCGCGTGACGCCCGCCACGTAGGCGGCGGCGAGCACCAGCACATTGCGTTCGCCCTTGCTGGACGACTGTCCGCCGGAACCGCCCGTGGCCACGCTGCCCTTCACGGGCGTGGGAACCACCATGATGATTTCGCCGACGCCCGCCACATGGGCCGGAATGGCGTTCATCAACAGGCTGGACGGATAGGCGGCCTTGCCGCCCGGCACGTAGATGCCTACGCGGTCGAGCGGCGTGACCTTCTGGCCCAGCAGGGTGCCATCCACGTCACGGTAGCTCCAGCTCTCGCCGCTGGCCTTCTTCTGCGCCTCGTGGTAGCTGCGCACGCGATCGGCCGCGGCCTGCAGTGCATCGCGCTGAGCGGCAGGGAGCGAGTCGAAGGCCTCCTTGAAATCGGCCTGCGTCAGTTCGAGTTCCGGCACGGCCGCAGCGCCGAGGCCATCGAAGCGGCGCGTGTACTCCAGCACCGCTTCGTCCCCGCGCTTGTGCACATCGGCCAGGATGTCGGCCACCACCTTCTCGATGGCCGCGTCGGCATCCGCGGACCAATGCAGCCGCGCCTTGAATTCAGCGTCGAAGCCGGCTGAAGCCGTGGAGAGGCGGACGGGGGCTGCTTTCGGGGTCATGGGAGGGTTCGGGCGGAAGTCAGGCGGAAGGAATGGCCGACGCGAAGGCGTCGATGATGCGGCGGATCGGCTCGCGCTTGAGCTTGAGCGCGGCCTGGTTGACCACGAGGCGCGCGCTGATGTCCATGATGCGCTCGACCTCGACCAGGTGGTTGGCCTTGAGCGTGCTGCCGGTCGAGACCAGGTCGACGATGGCGTCGGCCAGGCCGGTGAGCGGTGCGAGCTCCATGCTGCCGTAGAGCTTGATCAGGTCGACGTGCACGCCCTTGGTGGCGAAGAAGTCGCGCGCCAGGCCCACGTACTTGGTGGCGACGCGCAGGCGCGAGCCCTGCTTCACGGCCGAGGCGTAGTCGTAGTCGGCGCGCACCGCCACGCTGAGACGGCAGGCCGCAATGCGCAGGTCCAGCGGCTGGTACATGCCCTGGTTGCCGTTTTCCAGCAGCACGTCCAGGCCGGTCACGCCGAGGTCGGCGCCGCCGTACTGCACGTAGGTGGGCACGTCGGAGGCGCGCACCAGCACCACGCGCACGTCGGGCCGGGTGGTGGCCAGGATCAGCTTGCGCGATTTTTCGGGGTCTTCGGTAACCTCGATGCCGGCCGCGGCCAGCAGCGGCATCGTCTCTTCGAAGATGCGGCCCTTCGAGAGCGCCAGGGTGATCATGCGGCGGCTCCCGAAATGCGTTCGATGTCGGCGCCCAGGCCGCGCAGCTTGGCTTCCATGCGATCGTAGCCGCGGTCCAGGTGGTAGATGCGGTCGACCAGCGTCTCGCCATCGGCCACGAGGCCGGCGATCACCAGGCTGGCCGAGGCACGCAGGTCGGTCGCCATCACGGTGGCGCCCGAGAGCTGCTGCACGCCCTCGACCATCGCCACCTTGCCCTCCACGTGGATCGTCGCGCCCAGGCGCACCATCTCGTTCACGTGCATGAAGCGGTTCTCGAAGATGGTCTCGGTGACCATCGAGGCGCCGCGCGCGATCACGTTCAGGGCCATGAACTGGGCCTGCATGTCGGTCGGGAAGCCCGGGTATTCGGTGGTGCTGAAGCTCTGCGCCTTGAGGTGCTCGCAGGCCGGGGCGCTGGAGCTGATGCGCACGCCGCCCTCTTGCGCCGCGACGGTGCAGCCGGCGTCGCGCAGCTTGTCGATCACCGCGTCCATGTGGTCGGCGCGCGCGTGGCGCAGGAACACGTCGCCGCCGGTGGCCGCAACGGCGCACAGGAAGGTGCCGGCTTCGATGCGGTCGGCCACCACGGCGTGCTCGCAGCCGTGCAGCTTCTCGACGCCCTGGATGCGGATGTGGCTGGTGCCGTGGCCTTCGATCTTCGCGCCCATGCGGATCAGCATTTCGGCCAGGTCGACGATCTCGGGCTCCTGCGCAGCGTTTTCGAGCAGCGTTTCGCCCTCGGCGAGCGCGGCGGCCATGAGGAAGTTCTCGGTACCGGTGACGGTCACCATGTCGGTCAGGATGCGCGCGCCCTTCAGGCGGGTGCGTCCGGCCGGCAGGCTGGCGATCATGTAGCCGTGCTCGACCACGATCTCGGCGCCCATCGCCTGCAGGCCCTTGATGTGCTGGTCGACCGGCCGCGAGCCGATGGCGCAGCCGCCGGGCAGCGACACCTTGGCATGGCCGAAACGCGCGAGCAGCGGGCCCAGGGCCAGCACGGAGGCGCGCATGGTCTTCACCAGTTCGTAGGGCGCCTCGGGGTTGCTGAGGTCGCCCGCATCGAGCCGCACCGTGCCGTTGTCGTCGCGCTCGGCCGCAACGCCCATGTTGCGCGCCAGCTTGAGCATGGTCGACACGTCCTGCAGGCGCGGCACGTTGTGCAGCGTCACGGGCTGGTCGGTCAGCAGCGCGGCGCACAGCTCTGGCAGGGCTGCGTTCTTGGCGCCGGAAATGAGTACCTCGCCGCGGAGCTGGCGCCCGCCGCGAATCAGAAGTTTGTCCATCGAATTTCCAGCGAATCAGGGCCCGGGGGCCGGAGAGTTATTTTTCCAACGCCGCCCATTCGGCCGGCGTGTAGGTCTTCATCGAGAGCGCATGCACCTCGTCGGTATGCATTTTCGCACCCAGGGTCGCGTAGACCCGCTGATGGCGCTGAATCGCGCGCTTGCCCTCGAATTCGGCCGAGACGATGGTGGCGTACCAATGCCGGCCATCGCCTTCGAGCGTGATGTGCTCGCAGGGAAGGTGGGACTGGATCAGGGCCTGGAGTTGTTCGGCGGTCATGGGAATTGGAAAGGGCCTTTCAGCCTCTGATTTTGTAGCCGATGCGCAGCAGGTGGACGGCGATGGCGCTCACCACCAGCCATGCGGCGCCGACGATGCCCAGGCTGAGCCAGGGCGAAGCGTCGCTCACGCCGAAGAAGCCGTAGCGGAAGCCGTCGATCATGTAGAAGAACGGGTTCAGGTGGCTCACGCCCTGCCAGAACGGCGGCAGCGAACCGATCGAATAGAAAACGCCAGACAGAAAGGTCATGGGCATGATCAGGAAGTTCTGGAACACCGCCATCTGGTCGAACTTCTCGGCCCAGAGCCCGGCAATAAGGCCCAGCGTGCCGAGCATCGCGGAGCCCAGCAGCGCGAACACCAGGATCCAGAGCGGCGCAACGAAGCTCGGCATCGCGAAGAACACGGTGACCGCGAACACGCCGAGCCCCACGGCCAGCCCGCGGATCACCGACGAGCCCACGTAGGCGAAGAACCAGCCCCAGTGCGACAGCGGCGTGAGCAGCACGAACACCAGGTTGCCCATGATCTTGCTCTGGATGATCGACGACGAGCTGTTGGCGAAGGCGTTCTGCAGCACGCTCATCATCACGAGGCCCGGCACCAGGAAGGCGGTGTAGCCGACCGAGCCGTAGACCTTCACATGGTCTTCGAGCACATGGCCGAACACCATCAGGTAGAGCAGCGCGGTGAGCACCGGCGCGCCGACGGTCTGGAAGCCGACCTTCCAGAAGCGCAGCGTTTCCTTGTAGAGCAGCGCGCGCCACCCTGTAACGGCCATCATAGGGCCCCCTTGCTCGGCACTGCGTGTCCTCGCGTCCCCCCGAGGGGGAGCTTCGCTTGCTTGGGGCGGCCCGGCGCGGCGCTCATCTCGCAACCTCCAGCGGCGTCTGCTCGCCCGCCATCAGGTCGATGAACACGTCTTCCAGGTCGGCCTTGCGCATTTCCACGTCTTCCACGGCGACGCCGGCTTCGCGGATCGCGGCCAGCAGTTGTTCGACTTCATGGGCGTTCTGCGCCGGCAGCTGCACGATGCGCCCGGTGATGCGCGCATGCTGCGCAATGGCCCAGGGCAGCATGGCGTCGGTCTTGAAGCGCAGCACGTTGCTGGCGGCCGACTTCAAGAGCTCGCTGGTGCGGTCCAGGGCGATCACCTTGCCGAGCTTGAGCATCGCGATGCGGCTGCACAGCGCCTCGGCCTCTTCGAGGTAATGAGTGGTGAGCAGCACGGTGCTGCCCTCCTTGTTGAGCCTGGCGACAAACTGCCAGAGCGTCTGCCGCAACTCGACGTCGACCCCGGCGGTGGGCTCGTCCAGCACGATGACCGGCGGCTTGTGCACCAGCGCCTGCGCCACCAGCACCCGGCGCTTCATGCCGCCCGAGAGCTGGCGCATGTTGGCCGTGGCCTTGTCGGCCAGGCCCAGGCTTTGCAGCAGCTCGTCGATCCAGGGCTCGTTGTTCTTGATGCCGAAGTAGCCCGACTGGATGCGCAGCGATTCGCGCACATTGAAGAAGGGGTCGAACACCAGCTCCTGAGGCACGATGCCGAGCTGGCGCCGGGCCTCGGCATAGTCGCGCTGCACGTCGAAGCCATGGACGCTGATGGCGCCGGCCGTGGGGCGGGACAGGCCTGCCAGCATGCTGATGAGCGTGGTCTTGCCCGCGCCATTGGGCCCGAGCAGGCCGAAGAACTCGCCCGGCTCGATCTGGAAGCTGACCTCGTCGACGGCGCGCAGCCCCTGCTTGCCTTGGGCCCGCTGTTGTCTGGAGGGAGGGTAGGTCTTGGAGACCGATTGGAATGAGATCGCGGGCATGGGAGCCGGCGATTTTACGGGCCCGCCCCGCAGGCCGCTCGGCGGCGGCCGGATGCCCTGACGCGGCCGCTGCCGGGCCGCCGGCGATCAGGGCGCCGCCGGCAGAAGCCCTGCGATGCCGTAGAGCGCGGCCAGTTCGCGCAGCCGCGGCGAAAGCCCCTTGACCGCGAAGCCCCGGCCGAGCGCGCTCGATTCGCGGCGGCACTCCAGGAGCACCGCCAAGGCCGAGGAATCGAACTGCGCCAGCGCGCTGGCGTCCACCACCGTGGATGTATCGGTCTGCCCCGTCAGCCCCTGCTGCAGCATGCGCATGCAGGCCGGGGCTTCGTCGTGGGTGAGTTTGGAGGGCAGGACCAGCATGGCCTCAGCTCTTGCCGTTGTTGCCCTTGTTGCGCGCCGCCAGCGCTGCAATCAGGCCGTCGATGCCGCGGGCGTTGATTTCCTGCGAGAACTGGGTGCGGTAGGTGTCGACCAGCCAGACGCCCAGCACATTGAGGTTGTAGACCTTCCAGCCGCCGCCCTGGCCGGGCGTTTTCTCGAGCCGGTAGTCGAGCTGCACCGGATCGCCGCGGCCCTTGACCTCGGTGCGAACCAGCACTTCGGTGTCTTCAGGCGACCCGCGGAACGGACGCACCGTGACGGTCTGGTCGCTCACCTGGTCGAGCGCGCCGGCGTAGGTGCGCACCAGCAGGGTCTTGAATTCTTCCTGCAGCCGCTTTTGCTGCTCGGGCGTGGCCTGGCGCCATGCCGGGCCGACAGCGGAAGCCGTCATGCGCTGGAAGTTGACGTTGGGCATGATCTTGCTGTCGACCAGCACCATGATCTTGCTGACGTCGCCAGCCTTGATGGAAGTGTCGGCCTTGATGGTTTCGAGCACATCGGTCGACAAACGCTTGACCAGTGCATCGGGCGCTTCGTCGGCGGCATGGGCCGGACGCACGAAAGCCGTGGCGGCACCGAAAAGCAAGGCGCTGGCCAGCACCAGGCGGCCAAAGCCGCGTCGTTGCAAGATCTTGTTGTTCATGGCAATTCCCTCGAGTTGAAAATCCGGCAAGACACGGATTGAAGCCGCGCCTCCTGGAAAGAACGTGTTCGACAGGCTCCCGGCCGACCGGGTTCCTGAAGCGCAGGTGAAGCCTTGAAACGGGATGCAAGCAGGAAAACTGCTCGTCCGTCCGCGAAAAGCCCCTATTCCGCGCCTTTTTGTGCTTTATTTTCCGCCTTCGTCGCCAGGCGGATTGCCGTCGTAGACGTCGTTGCGGCGGTGCTGCAGGAAGGCGTCGCGCGTGAAGGTGTACTTGTCGAGCGCCGCATCATCGAGCAGGCGGCCGGCGCGCAGGTACTTCGCCCGCGTATCGACAGCCTCTAGGAACGACAGCGAATTGCGCCAGGCCACGTCGTTCATGCTGCCGAGCACGCTGCCGGCGCGGTCGACCGGCAATGCCGCCGTATCGCGCAGGGTCGACGGGCCGAACACCGGCAGCACCACGTACGGGCCGGCGCCCACGCCCCAGCGGCCGAGCGTCTGGCCGAAATCTTCCTCGTGGCGGTCGATGCCTGCCTCGGTGGCAATGTCGAGAAGGCCGCCAAGACCGAACAGGGTGTTGACGTTGACCCGCATGAAGGTCTCGGCGCTGTTCTGCAGCCTGAGCTGGGCCACGCTGTTGGCAAAGCTCCAGACGTCACCCAGGTTGCCGAAGAAATTGCTCACGCCGGTGCGCACCATGGAAGGCAGCACGCGCTGGTAGGCCGTGGCCACGGGCACGAGCACGGCCTCGTCGACTGTGTCGTTGAAGCGGGTGACGCCTCGGTTCATGGGCTCGAAAGGGTCGGCCGGATTGGCCCCGGGACCGGTCGCGCATCCTGCAACGAGCGAAAAAGCAGCTGCAGCACTCGCCCAGCGAGCATATTTCGCCATGTTATTAATAGCGAAGGACGAAAAAAGGCTTGTTTTCATTTCTTATTGGCTGTTCCCGGCGTCGAGGTATTTCCTTCGGCCGCCTTGCTGTAGAGGAACTGGCTGATCAGGTTTTCCAGCACCACGGCCGATTGGGTCGAGGTGACGGTGTCGCCGGCTTGCAGGTTCTTCTCCTCGGCGCCCGCCTCGATTCCGATGTACTGCTCGCCGAGCAGGCCACTGGTCAGGATCTTGAGCGAGCTGTCCTTGGGAAAACTGTAACGGTTTTGCAATGCCAGTGTGACGCTGGCCTGAAAAGACTTGTCGTCGAACGAGATGGATTCCACACGGCCGACCACCACGCCGGCGCTCTTGACCGCCGTTTGCGGCTTGAGGCCGCCGATGTTGTCGAAACGCGCGGTGACGTTGTAGGTCTTCTGGAAGTTCAGGCTCAGCAGGTTGGCCGACTGCAGCGCGAGGAACAGCAGCGCCGCGCCGCCGATCAGGACGAACAGGCCGACCCAGATGTCGTTGTTGGAACGTTGCATGGTTTGCACTCTCTAGAACGATTGGAGCCGGGGCTCCGTCAAATACTGAACATCATGGCCGTGAGCAGGAAGTCGAGCCCCAGCACCGAAAGCGACGCCATCACCACCGTGCGCGTGGTCGCGCGCGACACGCCCTCAGGCGTGGGCTGAGCCTCGTAGCCCTGCAGCAGCGCGATGAAGGTCACGGTGAAGCCGAACACGATGCTCTTGATCACGCCGTTGCCCACGTCGCGCCAGACGTCGACGCCGCCCTGCATCTGGCCCCAGAACGCGCCCGGGTCCACGCCCAGCATCAGCACGCCCACCACATAGCCGCCCATGATGCCGACCGCGCTGAACACGGCCGCCAGCAGCGGCATCGTGATCACGCCGGCCCAGAAACGCGGCGCAAGAATGCGCTGCACCGGGTCGACCGCCATCATCTCCATGGCGCTGAGCTGCTCGCCGGCCTTCATGAGGCCGATCTCCGCGGTGAGCGAAGTACCGGCACGCCCCGTGAACAGCAAGGCGGCCACCACGGGCCCGAGCTCGCGCACCAGGCTCAGCGCCACCAGCAGGCCGAGCGCCTCGGAGGAACCGTAGCGCTGCAGCGCGTAGTACATCTGCAGGCCCAGCACGAAGCCGACGAAAAGCCCCGACACCGCGATGATGGCCAGCGAGTAGTTGCCCAAAAAATGGATCTGGTCGCGCACCAGCCCGAAGCGCTGCAAGCTTCGTGCCCCCTGCACCAGCAGGCGCAGGAACAGCTTGGCGCCATAGCCCAGGTCGGCCAGCTTGCTGCGCACGGCAAAGCCGATGTCGGCGGGCTTCCACCAGCTCATGCCTGCCCCCTGCTCAGCGCTGCGCTCATGACCGCCCTCCTTCATCGCCGAAATCTTCCTCGATGCCGACCACGGGGTAGTGAAAGTGCACCGGCCCGTCGGGCAGCGCATTGACGAACTGATGCACCAATGGATCGGCGCTCCCCCGCACCTCTTCAGGCGTGCCCTGTGCGGCGATGCCGCCGTTGGCCAGGATGATCACGTGGTCGGCGATACGGAAGGTTTCCTCGAGATCGTGCGACACGACGATGCTGGTCAGCCCCAGCGTGTCGTTGAGCTGGCGGATCAGCCGCGCCGCCGTGCCCAGGGAAATCGGGTCGAGGCCGGCAAAGGGCTCGTCGTACATCACGAGATCGGGGTCGAGCGCAATGGCGCGCGCCAGGGCCACGCGCCGTGCCATGCCGCCGGACACCTCGCTGGGCATCAGGTCGCGCGCGCCGCGCAGGCCGACTGCGTCGAGCTTCATGAGCACGATGTCGCGCACCAGCGCTTCCGAGAGCTGCGTGTGCTCGCGCAGCGGAAACGCGACGTTGTCGAACACGCTCATGTCGGTGAACAGGGCACCGAACTGGAACAGCATGCCCATGCGGCGCCGGGCCTTGTACAGCCCGGCGGCGTCAAATTTGCCGACGTCCTGGCCATCGAAAAGCACCTCGCCGCGCTGCGCCCGCTGCTGGCCGCCGATGAGCCGCAGCACGGTGGTTTTGCCGCCGCCCGAGGCGCCCATCAGCGCCGTCACCTTGCCGCGCGGCACGGCAAACGACACACCGCCGAGAATCGCCCGTGCGCCGTAGCCGAACGAAACGTCGCGGAACTCGACAAAGGGGTGTGGCAGTGGTGCGGCTGATTCCATCTCAATAAAAAAGCCGGGCACCTTCTCAGGCATCCCGGCATGCGGTTTCCGCGAATGATAGCGGGGCCGTGGCCGGCCCCGCAAAACTGAAACAAAAATCAGCGCGGCAGGTCGCTGAATCCCATCAGGAACTCGTCCACCGAGCGCGCGGCCTGGCGGCCTTCGCGAATTGCCCAGACTACCAGCGACTGGCCGCGGCGGATGTCGCCCGCAGCAAACACCTTCGGCACGCTGGTGGCATAGCCACCAATGAAGTCGACCGTGGCCTTGGCGTTGCCGCGTGCATCCTTCTCGACGCCGAAGGCATCCAGCACGTTGACCACCGGGCTCACGAAGCCCATGGCCAGCAGCACGAGGTCGGCCTTGAGAATCTGCTCGCTGCCGGCCACTTCCTGCATGCGGCCGTCTTTCCACTCGACGCGCACGGTCTTCAGGCCGGTGACCTTGCCTTTTTCACCGATGAATTCCTTGGTGGAGATGGCGAACTCGCGCTCGCAGCCTTCTTCATGGCTGGAGCTGGTGCGCAGCTTGATCGGCCAGTAGGGCCAGGTCAGCGGGCGGTTTTCTTCCTCGGGCGGCTGCGGCATCAGCTCGAACTGCGTGACGCTGGCCGCGCCATGGCGGTTGCTGGTGCCCACACAGTCGGAGCCGGTGTCGCCGCCACCGATCACGATCACGTGCTTGCCGTCGGCGCGCAGCTGGCCCTTGACCTTGTCGCCCGCGTTGACGCGGTTCTGCTGCGGCAGGAACTCCATCGCAAAATGAATGCCGTCGAGGTCGCGGCCCGGCACCGGCAGGTCGCGCGACTGCTCGGCGCCGCCGGTGAGCACCACGGCGTCGAAGTCCTTCTGCAGCTGCTCGGGCGTGACGGTTTCCTTGGCCAGGTTCGTGACCTTGGACCCCTTGCCGAGCGGATCCTTCGCTGCACCGACGACGACGCCGGTGCGGAAGGTCACGCCCTCGGCCTTCATCTGCTCGACGCGGCGGTCGATGTGGGTCTTTTCCATCTTGAAGTCGGGGATGCCGTAGCGCAGCAGGCCGCCGATGCGGTCGTTCTTCTCGAACAGCGTCACGTCATGGCCGGCGCGCGCGAGTTGCTGCGCCGCCGCCATGCCGGCTGGCCCTGAACCCACCACTGCGACCTTCTTGCCGGTCTTGTGCTTGGCGACGCGCGGCGCCACCCAGCCTTCATCCCAGGCGCGGTCGATGATCGCGTGCTCGATCGACTTGATGCCGATCGGGTCGTCGTTCACGTTGAGCACGCAGGCCGCCTCGCAGGGCGCGGGGCAGATGCGGCCGGTGAACTCGGGGAAGTTGTTGGTCGAGTCGAGCACCGCGAAGGCGTTTTGCCAGTCGTTGCGGTACACGAGGTCGTTGAAGTCCGGAATGACGTTGTTGACCGGGCAGCCGCTGTTGCAGAACGGCGTGCCGCAGTCCATGCAGCGCGCGCCCTGCACCTTGGCCTGCTCCGGCGTCAGGCCGACGACGAATTCCTTGTAGTGCTTGACGCGCTCCTCGACGGGCTTGTAGCCCTCTTCGATACGCTCATGCTCCATGAAGCCGGTGATCTTTCCCATCGTGCTTTCCTCTGTTCTTCGTTCGTTGCCGCTCAGACCGCAGCCGTCGTGGCCGGTGCGACCAACGCATGCGGCTCGAGGCCCATGTGCGCGTTGTTGCCGCTGCTCGTGAGTTCGACCTTGCGGTCGTGCAGCTCGGCAAGCGCGCGCTTGTACTCGTTCGGGAACACCTTGACGAACTTGGTGCGCGAGACCGCCCAGTTGTCGAGCAGTTCGCGCGCGCGCTTGCTGCCGGTCCAGCGGTGGTGCTCTTCGAGCAGCTTCTTGAGCTGGGCCTCGTCGGTCTCGCCGCCGTGCCAGACCTTGCGGTGCATGCTCGCCGTCTGCTCGGCCGAGGTCAGCACCTTGTCGAGCGACACCATCGAGAGATTGCAGCGCGTGGCGAACTGGCCGTCCTCGTCGTAGACGAAGGCCACGCCGCCGCTCATGCCGGCAGCGAAGTTGCGGCCCGTCTTGCCGAGCACCGCGACCGTGCCGCCCGTCATGTATTCGCAGCCATGGTCGCCCGTGCCTTCGACAACGGCCGTGGCACCCGAGAGGCGCACGGCAAAACGCTCGCCTGCCACGCCGCAGAGGTAAGCCTCGCCGGTGGTCGCGCCGTAGAGCGCAGTGTTGCCCACGATGGTGTTGCGCACCGCTTCGCCACGGAAGTCGAGGCTCGGGCGCACCACCACGCGGCCGCCCGACAGGCCCTTGCCGGTGTAGTCGTTGGCATCGCCGATCAGGTAGAGCGTGATGCCGCGCGCCAGGAAGGCGCCGAACGACTGGCCGCCCGTGCCTTCGAGCTGGATGCGGATCGAGTCGTCGGGCAGGCCCTGCGGATGCACCTTGGTCAGCGCGCCCGACAGCATGGCGCCCACCGAACGGTTGACGTTGCGCGCCACCTCGATGAACTGCACCTTCTCGCCCCGCTCGATGGCCGGACGCGACTTCTCGATGAGCTTGACGTCGAGCGCACGCTCCAGGCCGTGGTCCTGGTTCTCGACGTGGTAGCGCGGCACTTCGGCCGGCACGATCGGCAGCGCGAACAGGCGGCTGAAATCGAGGCCCGAGGCCTTCCAGTGCTCGATGCCCTTGCGCATGTCGAGCAGGTCGGCGCGGCCGATCAGGTCGTCGAACTTGCGGATGCCGAGCTGGGCCATGATCTGGCGCACTTCTTCGGCCACGAAGAAGAAGTAGTTGACGACGTGCTCGGGCTTGCCCGAGAACTTCTTGCGCAGCACCGGGTCTTGCGTGGCCACGCCCACCGGGCAGGTGTTCAGGTGGCACTTGCGCATCATGATGCAGCCCTCGACCACCAGCGGTGCGGTCGCAAAGCCGAACTCGTCGGCGCCCAGCAGCGCGCCGATGGCGACGTCGCGGCCGGTCTTCATCTGGCCGTCGGCCTGCACGCGGATGCGGCTGCGCAGGCGATTGAGCACCAGCGTCTGCTGAGTTTCGGCCAGGCCGATTTCCCACGGGCTGCCCGCGTGCTTGATCGACGACCAGGGCGAGGCGCCCGTGCCGCCGTCATGGCCCGCGATCACCACGTGGTCGCTCTTGCACTTGGCCACGCCCGCAGCGATGGTGCCCACGCCGATTTCGCTCACCAGCTTGACGCTGATGCTCGCGTGCGGCGCGGCATTCTTCAGGTCGTGGATCAGCTGCGCGAGGTCTTCGATCGAGTAGATGTCATGGTGCGGCGGCGGCGAGATCAGGCCCACGCCCGGCACCGCGTAGCGCTGCTTGCCGATGTACTCGGTGACCTTTCCGCCCGGCAGCTGGCCGCCTTCGCCCGGCTTGGCGCCCTGCGCCATCTTGATCTGGATCTGGTCGGCCGAATGCAGGTACTCGGCCGTGACGCCGAAGCGGCCCGACGCCACCTGCTTGATGCGCGAACGCAGCGAGTCGCCGTCCTTCAGGGGCAGATCGACCTCGACGTTGGCCGCGCCGATCACGCTCTTGAGCGTGTCGCCCTGCTTGATCGGGATGCCCTTGAGTTCGTTGCGGTAGCGCGCTGGGTCTTCGCCGCCCTCGCCCGTGTTGCTCTTGCCGCCGATGCGGTTCATGGCAATGGCGAGCGTGGAGTGCGCCTCGGTGCTGATCGAGCCGAGCGACATCGCGCCCGTGGCAAAGCGCTTGACAATCTCGCTGGCAGGCTCGACCTCGTCCACCGGAATGGCCTTGGCCGGATCCAGCTTGAACTCGAACAGGCCACGCAGCGTGAGATGGCGGCGGTTCTGGTCGTTGATGAGCTGCGCGTATTCCTTGTAGGTGTTCCAGTTGTTGGAGCGCGTGCTGTGCTGCAGCTTGGCGATGGCGTCGGGCGTCCACATGTGCTCTTCGCCGCGCGTGCGCCAGGCGTATTCGCCGCCGGCGTCGAGCATGTTGGAAAGAATCGGGTCGTCGCCGAAAGCCGCCTTGTGCATGCGGATGGCTTCCTCGGCAATCTCGAACACGCCGATGCCCTCGACGCGGCTGGCGGTGCCGGTGAAGTACTTGTTCACCGTCTCGGTGTTGAGGCCGATGGCTTCGAACAGCTGCGCGCCGCAGTAGCTCATGTAGGTGCTGACACCCATCTTCGACATGATCTTGGACAGACCCTTGCCGATCGCCTTGACGTAGTTGTAGACCGCCTTCTCCGCGCTCATGTCGCCCGGCAGGTCGGCGTGCATCGCGGCCAGCGTTTCCATCGCGAGGTAGGGGTGCACGGCTTCCGCGCCGTAGCCTGCCAGCACGCCGAAATGATGCACTTCGCGCGCCGAGCCGGTTTCCACCACCAGGCCCGCCGTGGTGCGCAGGCCCTCGCGCACCAGGTACTGGTGCACGGCCGACAGCGCCAGCACGGCGGGGATCGCCACCTGCGTCGGGCTCACGCCGCGGTCGCTCACGATCAGGATGTTGTGGCCGCCCTTGATGGCGTCCACCGCTTCGGCGCACAGCGATGCGAGCTTGGCTTCGACGCCCTCGTAGCCCCAGGCGAGCGGGTAGGTGATGTCGAGTACGTAGCTCTTGAACTTGCCCTGCGTGTAGGTGCCGATGTCGCGCAGCTTGGCCATGTCGGCAAAGTCGAGGATCGGCTGGCTCACTTCGAGCCGCATCGGCGGGTTGACCTGGTTGATGTCCAGCAGGTTGGGCTTGGGGCCGATGAAGGACACCAGCGACATCACGATCGCCTCGCGGATCGGGTCGATCGGCGGGTTGGTCACTTGCGCGAACAACTGCTTGAAGTAGTTGTAGAGCGGCTTGTTCTTGCTGGAGAGCACGGCCAGCGGGCTGTCGTTGCCCATGGAGCCGATGCCCTCTTCGCCGGCCTGCGCCATCGGGCTCATCAGGAACTTGATGTCTTCCTGGGTATAGCCGAAGGCCTGCTGGCGGTCGAGCAGTGCCACCTGCGAGAGCGGCGCGGGAACCGGCTCGGCCTCGACGCTGTCCAGCTTGATGCGCAGGTTCTCGATCCACTGCTTGTAGGGCTTGCTGTTGGCGAGGGTGGCCTTGACCTCCTCGTCGTCGATCATGCGGCCCTGCTCCAGGTCGATCAGGAACATCTTGCCGGGCTGCAGGCGCCACTTGCGCACGATCTTCTGCTCGGGCACGGGCAGCACGCCCGATTCGGAGGCCATGATGACCAGGTCGTCGTCGGTCACACAATAGCGCGAGGGGCGCAGGCCGTTGCGGTCGAGCGTGGCGCCGATCTGGCGGCCATCGGTGAACACGATGGAGGCCGGGCCGTCCCAGGGCTCCAGCATGGCGGCGTGGTATTCGTAGAACGCGCGGCGGCGCGGATCCATGGTGGCGTGCTGTTCCCAGGGCTCGGGAATCATCATCATCACGGCCTGGCTGATGGGATAGCCGGCCATCGTCAGCAGCTCGAGGCAGTTGTCGAAGGTGGCGGTGTCGGACTGGCCGGCAAAGCTGATCGGGTAGAGCTTCTGCAGGTCGGCGCCCAGCACGGGCGACGACATCACGCCTTCGCGCGCCTTCATCCAGTTGTAGTTGCCCTTGACCGTGTTGATTTCGCCGTTGTGGGCGACATAGCGGTACGGGTGGGCCAGCGGCCACTCGGGGAAGGTGTTGGTCGAGAAGCGCTGGTGCACCAGGCCCAGGGCCGAGACGCAGCGCTTGTCCTGCAGGTCGAGGTAGTAGGTGCCGACCTGGTCGGCGAGCAGCAGGCCCTTGTAGACCACGGTGCGGCTCGACATGCTCGGAACGTAGTATTCCTTGCTGTGCTTGAGCTTCAGGCGCTGGATGTTGGCGCTGGCGGTCTTGCGGATCACGTAGAGCTTGCGTTCCAGCGCGTCCTGCACGATCACGTCGTTGCCGCGGCCGATGAACACCTGGCGCAGCAGCGGCTCCTTGGCGCGCACCGTGGGCGACATCGGCATGTCGCGGTTGACCGGCACATCGCGCCAGCCCAGCAGCACCTGGCCTTCGGCCTTGATGGCGCGTTCCATTTCCTGTTCGCAGGCTTCGCGCGAGGCGTGCTCCTTGGGCAGGAAGATCATGCCGACGCCGTATTCGCCGGGCGGAGGCAGCGTGACGCCCTGCTTTGCCATCTCTTCGCGATAGAGGCGGTCGGGCAGCTGGATCAGGATGCCGGCGCCGTCGCCCATCAGCTTGTCAGCGCCCACTGCGCCGCGATGGTCGAGGTTCTCGAGGATCTTCAGGCCCTGCAGCACGATGGCATGGCTTTTCTCGCCCTTGATGTGCGCGACGAAGCCGACGCCGCAGGCATCGTGTTCATCGGCACCGGAATACAGACCGTGTTGTTGGAGATGTTCGATCTCGGCAGCCGTCGTCATGGCGCACTCCTTCAGTTTTTCGCAGGGATGAGAAGGATATTGCGATGCACAAAGAATGCCAAACACTTTAAATGGGGTCAGATTCCAATTAAATCCCGACTCTTCTTGTCAGAATAAAATTAGGGACATATCAAAAAAGGGAGCAGAACTTCTATCTCCCGCGAAGAAGAGAAAGCATCAGCTCAGGAATCGGAGGCCGCCGGCGGACGCCCGGCCTTGGCCTTGGCGACGCGGCGCTCTGTCGCTTTCTGAAGCGATGCAAGAAAATCCGCATCGCCGGCCGCCCAGCCCCGCAAGGTGGCCTCGGTCAGCGTGCCCTGGTCGGCCGCGCGCACGCCGCCGCGCACCAGTTCGACGTAGGCCGCCTCGCGGGCAAAGGGCGTGTTGCCCAGCTCCCAGTAGAGCGGATGCGGCGTCAGCAGCTTGTCGTGCCGCAGGCCCGCGTAGTGCCCATGGCTGGACCATGGAAAGTCGCGCGCGTCCGACACCATGCCGGCCCGCACAGGGTTCAGGTCGATGTACGCCATGCAGATCAGCAGATAGCGGTCGGTCTGGATCAGCGTCGACCTGTAGCGCCCTTCCCACAGGGTACCGCTGCGGCCGTGGCGATCATTGAAATAGCGCACGTAGCTGCGCCCCACCGACTGCATGAACTGCGGCAGCCCGGTGGTCGTGTCGGGCGTGGCCAGCAGATGGAAATGGTTGTCCATCAGCACGTAGGCATGCAGCGCCACGCCGAAGCGCGGGGCCGCGTCCGCCATCAGGCCGAGCAGCCGCTCGTGGTCCGCGCGGTCGATGAAGATGGCCTGGCGGTTGTTGCCACGCTGGATCACGTGGTGCGGCAGGCCGGGGAGCGTGAGGCGGGGCAGGCGGGCCATGGCGTGACGAGACGTGACGTGACGTGACGCTATGCGCTTCGGCGGGAGTTCAGGGCAGGCGAAACCGCGTCTCGCCCAGGGTGTCGAGGCCGAACTGCGACAGCAGCTCGCGAAGCCGTGCCGCTGCACCGGCCTTGCGCTGCCCGGTGTGGCGCGCCAGGATCAGCTCGTTCTTCATGCTGTGCTCCCAACCCACCAGCTCGGTGACGGTGACGCTGTAGCCATTGGCCTCAAGGTACAGGCAGCGCAGCACGTTGGTGAGCTGGCTGCCGATTTCGCGGGTGTGCAGCGGATGGCGCCAGAGCTCGGCCAATGGCGTGCGCGACAGTGCCAGCGCCTTGGTTTCGCGCAGGCAGGCTGCCACCTCGGCCTGGCAGCAGGGCACCAGCACCATGCAGCGCGCCTTCTTTGCGAGCCCGAAGGCAATCGCGTCGTCGGTGGCCGTGTCGCAGGCGTGCAGCGCGGTGACCACGTCGATGCGCTCGGGCAACTCGCTCGCCTGGGCCGATTCGGCCACGGTGAGATTCAGGAAAGACATGCGGTCGAAGCCGAGCTGGCGTGCCAACGCGCGCGATTTCTCGACCAGCTCGCTGCGCGTCTCGATGCCGTAGACATGGCCGCCCTCGCGCGAGCGGAAGAACAGGTCGTAGATGATGAAGCCCAGGTACGACTTGCCGGCGCCATGGTCGGCCAGCGTGGCCTCCGCGCCGCCGCCCGGCAGTTCGCGCAGCAGCTGCTCGATGAACTGGAACAGGTGGTAGACCTGCTTGAGCTTGCGCCGCGAATCCTGGTTGAGCCGCCCTTCGCGCGTGAGGATGTGCAGTTCCTTCAAAAGCTCGATGGACTGGCCCGGACGCAGAACCTCCGTCAGCTCGGCTTCGGCCTTGGCGGTCTTGGCCGTCTTCACGGCCTTGGTTGCTGCCGGCGCGCTCATGGCCGGGCGCTCCCGGGGCCCACGTCCAGCGCGGCCCAGCCGTCCGGCCCCAACGCTTCGAGCGTCTCGATGTTGCGTTCGAAAATGGCTTCAGCCTCGGGAAAGGCCTCGACCGCGCGGCTCACGCTGTCTTCGCGCAGCAGATGCAGCGTGGGGTAAGGCGCGCGGTTGGTGGCGTTGCCGATGTCGTCGGCATCGGTGCCTGCGAACTGGAACCGCGGATGGAAGCTCGCGAGCTGGAACATGCCGTCGAAGCCCGCGCGCGCGAGCCTGCGTTCGGCGCGTGCCGTGAAGTCGTTGAAATCCAGAAAATCGGCCAAGGTGTTGGGTGCTATCAGCAAGGTGGTGTCGCGCACGGAGGCATCGAGCGCGGCGAGTTCATCGGCCTCTGCCAGGAGCATGTCGATCAGCGCGGCTTCGTCAGCGGACAGGTACACGGCATAGCGGATCTGCGCCTTCACGTGCACCGCCTTCGCGAACGGGCATAGGTTGAGTCCGATCACCGCGCGTTCGAGCCAGCGCCGCATGTCGGCTTCGGCCTGGATGGCATCGATTGTCGTCGGGCTGGTCATGCCACCTCCGCCGAAGGGCGAATTTTGCCGAGGTGCCGCGCCAGGGCCATGCCCGCCAGCGAGCATGCGAGCGTGGCGGTCCACGTCCAGTGCCAGCCGCCGGCACGCAAGGCGACCCAGGCCACCGCCGGCGGCGCCAGGAACTGCCCCAGGGACGATGCCTGCTGCATGAGCCCGACGGTGGTGGAAACCGTGGACGGGCCGGGCGCCAGCCGGACCCCGAGCAGGAACAGGGTCGCCGGCACCATGCCGCCGCCCAGTGAAAAGACGCAGACCGCAGCATATCGAAGCACCGGCGGCAGGCCGAGTGCGTCGGCGCCCTGCCCCACCTGCGCAAAGGCCGCAAAGCCGCCCAGCGCCATGGCCAGGAAACCCGCTTGGAGCAGGCGCTCGGGCGCGACGCCGCGCTGCAGCCAGCGGCCGCCCGCGACATTGCCGACGATGTTCATCGCGGCCGCCACCGCCGTGAGCACCGCGCCCCAGCCGGCCGGCACGCCGGCGCCGGCGTAGATGGCCGGAAGAAAGCCGATCACCGCCATCCACTGGGCCGAATACACGGCGAAGGTCAGCGCGATCATCCAGGGTGCGCGTGCGCCGACCGTGGCGCGCAGGCGCAACGGCCAGCCGCCGGCCACGCTGCCCGCCGCACCCGTGCGCAATGCGTCCGCAGGCACCGCCAGCCACAGCCAGAGCGCCGCGGCGGCCGAAACGGCCGACAGCGTCCACCACCAGTCGGCCCATCCGCCCCAGGCGATCAGCGCCGGCCCGAAGAGCAGCGCAAGCGCAACGCCCAGCGGCATGTAGGCACCCCATACACCGAGCGCGGCCTTGTCCGCGCCCGGTGGCGTGAGGGCGCGGATCAGCCCCGGCCCCGGCATGACCGCCAGCAGAAAGCCGATGCCTTCGAGCGCGCGCAGGCCGAGCAGCCATTGCACCGCAAAGGCGCCACCCAGCAAGCCCGCGCCGACGGCGCCGCCCAGCAGGCTCGCCGCCGTCAGCACCACGAGCCCGGTCAGCATGCTGCGCCGCAGGCCGATGGTGTCGGCCGCGAGCCCGGCGATCAGTCCCAGGCTCATGCTCGCCACCTGCACCAGCGACAGCAGGAATCCGGCCTCGACCAGGTCGATGCCGAGCGACGCCTGCAGCGCCGGCACCGCGGGCGGCAGCTTGCCCAGGTGCAGCGCGGCGCTGACGCCGCCGAGCACCACCGCAAAGGCGGCGGCCGGAACGCGCGCGGAAGCAGCGGCCGCAGAACTCATGAAATCCCGCGTCGGCCGGTCAGTCGTTCATGCTCGCGCATGGCGAAGCGATCGGTCATGCCGGCGATGTAGTCGGCCACGGCGCGATGCCGGTCGCGGCGGTCTGCATAGGAAACAGGCATCTCGGCGCCACGCTCCAGATAGGCCTCGAACAGTTCCCGCACCACCTGCTGCGCCTGGTCGGTGGTCTGCCTCACCTGCGGATGGCGGTAGAGGTTGCGGAACAGGAAGGCCTTGAGCTCGTTCGATTGCGTCTGCATGGTTTCGCTGAACGCAACGAGAGGCGGCGCGCTGCGCACGCCATCGGCATCGGCCGGCTTCACCGTTTCGAGTGCCGCACGGGTGGCGTCGATCACATCGTAGACCTGGGCGCTCAGCATGCGCCGGATGGTTTCGTAGAGCACGCGCCGCCCTTCCAGTTGGGGGTATTCGGCCAGCGCTTCGCGGCGGTAGCGCTCGAACAGCTCCACCTCGCCGAGCTGCTCGACGTTGACGAGGCCGGAGCGCACGCCGTCGTCGATGTCGTGCGCGTTGTAGGCAATCGCGTCGGCCAGGTTGCAAAGCTGCGCCTCGAGGCCCGGCTGCGTGCGGTCGAGGAAGCGGCGCGCCACGCCATGGGGCTCGCCGGCCTCCAGGCGCTCGGCATTGGCGCGCGAGCAGTGCTTGAGGATACCCTCGCGGGTCTCGAAGCTGAGATTCAGGCCGTCGTATTGCGGATAGCGGTGCTCCAGGGCGTCGACCACGCGCAGGCTCTGCAGGTTGTGCTCGAAGCCGCCGTGGCCTTCCATGCAGGCGTTGAGCGCGTCCTGGCCCGCATGGCCGAACGGCGTGTGGCCGAGGTCGTGCGCGAGGGCAATCGCTTCCACCAGGTCTTCGTTGATGCGCAGGGCACGCGCGATGGAGCGGCCCAGCTGCGCGACTTCGAGCGAATGGGTGAGCCGGGTGCGGAACAGGTCGCCTTCGTGGTTCAGGAAGACCTGCGTCTTGTAGACCAGCCGCCGGAACGCGGTGGAATGCACGATGCGGTCGCGGTCGCGCTGGAAGGCGTCGCGGGTGGGCGCCGGCGGCTCGGCATGGCGCCTCCCGCGCGAGCGCGCCGGGTGGCAGGCATAGGCCGCGAGGCTCATCGGTGCACCCTCGGCGCTGCGCTCATTCCGCCTGGCAGCAGCGCGCGAGCACTTCGCGCACCAGCGCATCGGGCGCGCTGCTGACGACGGCGGAGCCCGGCTTGTCGATCACCACGAAGCGGATTTCACCCGCCTCGGACTTCTTGTCGACCCGCATCAGTTCGAGGTACCGGTCCGCGCCCAGTGCGGGGCCGACGGTCGGCAGGCCGGCACGCTCGATCAGCCGCGTGAGCCGTTCGACGAATGCCGCATCGACGCCGCCGAGCCGCTGCGACAGGTGCGCCGCCATCACCATGCCGCAGCCGACCGCTTCGCCATGCAGCCACTCGCCGTAGCCCAGGCCCGACTCGATCGCATGGCCGAAGGTGTGGCCGAAGTTCAGGATGGCGCGCAGGCCGGTCTCCCGCTCGTCCTGGCCGACGACCAGCGCCTTGATCTCGCAGCTGCGCTTGACCGCGTAGGCCAGCGCCGCCGGCTCGCGTGCCACGAGGGCGCCTACATTCGCCTCGATCCAGTCGAAGAAGGCCATGTCGTGGATCGGGCCGTACTTGATGACCTCGGCCAGGCCCGCGCTCAGCTCGCGCGGCGGCAGCGTCTGCAGCGTGCCCAGGTCGCACACCACCAGCTGCGGCTGGTAGAAAGCGCCGATCATGTTCTTGCCGAGCGGGTGGTTGATGGCGGTCTTGCCGCCGACCGACGAATCGACCTGCGCCAGCAGCGTGGTCGGCACCTGCACGAAGGGCACGCCGCGCATGTAGCTCGCGGCGGCGAAGCCGGTCATGTCGCCCACCACGCCGCCGCCCAGGGCGAACAGCACGGTCTTGCGGTCGCTGCCGTGGCCGAGCAAGGCATCGAAGATCAGGTTCAGGGTCTCGAGGTTCTTGTGCACCTCGCCGTCGGGCAGCTCGAGCAGGTGCACGGTGCGAAAGCGCCCGGCCAGCGCTTGGCGCAGGGCCTTGGCGTAGAGCGGCGCCACCGTGGTGTTGCTGACGACCAGCGCGCTGGCGGCCGCGGGCACGGCGGCGAAGCTCTGGGGTTCGCCCAGCAGGCCGGCGCCGATCAGGATCGGGTAGCTGCGTTCGCCGAGCTGGATGTCGACGCGTTCTGGCGGTACGGAAGGTGCGGGCAATGGCATGGCAGCGAGTTTAGGCGCTGCGCGCCCGGCGCTTCAGTCGGAGGGCTCTTCCGGCGGCGTGCCCGCAGCCACGATGCCGGCGAGCTCCAGCTGCATCACGATGATGTTGACCAGCATGGCGATCGAGGGGCGCCCGGTATCGACCACCTCGTGGGCCGTCTCGCGGTAGAGCGGATCGCGCGCATCGTGCAGTTCGCGCAGCCGGCCCAGCGGATCGGCCACCTGCAGCAGGGGCCGCTTGACGTCATGGCGCAGGCGCCGGAACAGGTCCTCGGGCGAGGAGCGCAGGTAGATCACGTGGAAGTGGTCCCGCAGCTGCTGGCGGTTGGCTTCCCGCAGCACGGCGCCGCCGCCCGTGGCCAGCACGCCGTGGGGCTGGGCGGCGAGGTCGGCAATGACCGTCTGCTCGAGGTCGCGGAAGGCGATTTCGCCCTCCCGCTCGAAGTAGTCGCGGATCGAGCAGCCGATGCGCTGCTCGATCACGTGATCGGTGTCGATGAAGGGAAGGTCCAGGCGTGCACCCAGGCGCCGGCCCACTGCGGACTTGCCGGCGCCGGGCAACCCGACGAGTGCGACCGCCACGCGGTGGCTGCTACGCCTGCGCGTCAGCGCGCGGCGTTGCGGTCGGTAATCATCTTCGGAGTGATAAAGACGAGCATTTCGGTCTTGTTGGCAACGCGTTCGCGCTTGCGGAACAGTGCACCCAGGTAGGGCACTTCACCCAGCACCGGCACGCGCGATTCGTCATTGGTTTCGGTGAGTTCGAAGATACCACCGATGACGACCGTGCCGCCGTTCTCGACCAGCACCTCGGTCTGCACGTGCTTGGTGTTGATGGCCGGGCCGGCCGAGGTGTTGACGCCGCGGGCATCCTTGCTCACGTCGAGCGTGAGGATGATGTTGCCTTCGGGCGTGATCTGCGGCGTGACCTCGAGCTTCAGCACCGCCTTGCGGAACGAAATGGAGGTGGCGCCGCTGGACGTGGCCTGCTGGTAGGGAATTTCCTCGCCCTGCTCGATCAGCGCCTTGGTCTGGTCGGCGGTGATGACGCGGGGGCTGGACACCAGCTTGCCCTTGCCGTCGGCCTCGAGCGCCGAGATCTCGAGGTTGAGCATGCGTGAGAAGCTCGAGTTGAACAGCGAGATCGCGAAGGTGCCCGCCGCATTGCCCGTACCGCCGGCGTCGCCTGCGGGCAGGTTGATGAAGTTGGAGTTGGTCCAGGTGGTGGTCGGGCCGGTGGTGCCGGTGCCTGTGACAGGCATCACGCCCACGGTGCCGAACGCCCGGTTGCCGGACGACGAGGCAATGCGCTCGCCGGCAATGCCGCCGCCCAGCCGCACGCCCAGCGACTTGCCGAAAGTGTCGGAGGCTTCCACGATGCGCGCTTCGATCAGCACCTGGCGAACCGGAATGTCGAGCTTCTGGATCAGGTCGGCCACTTGCGCCAGGCGCGAGGGAATGTCCGACACGAACAGCTGGTTGGTGCGCGACTCCGCGATCACGCTGCCGCGCGGGCTCAGGATGCGCGTGGTGGTGCCGGAGCCGCCACCGCCGCCGGCCGAGGCGCCGGTGCCGGTCAGGCCCTGGGCAATGGCAATCGCCTTGGTGTAATTGAGCTGGAACGACTGGGTGCGCAGCGGCTCCAGGTTCTCGATCGCGGCCTTGGCTTCGAATTCGAGCTTTTCCTTGGCGTTGATCTCGTCCTTGGGCGCAATCCACAGCACGCTGCCGTTCTTGCGCATGCCCAGGTTCTTGGCCTGCATGATGATGTCCAGGGCCTGATCCCAGGGCACGTCCTTCAGCCGCAGCGTCAGCGCGCCGGTGACCGAGTCGGAGGTCACGATGTTGAAGTTCGTGAAGTCGGCGATCACCTGCAGCAACGAGCGGATCTCGATGTTCTGGAAGTTCAGCGAGAGCTTCTCGCCGGTGTAGCCCACGCCCTGCGTCAGCTTGGTCGGGTCCACCTTGCGGGCACGCACTTCGACGACGAACTGGTTCTCGCTCTGGTAGGCGCTGTGCTCCCAGTCGCCCTTGGCCTCGATCGTCATGCGCACGCGGTCGCCCGACTGCTGCGAAGTGATCAGCTGGACCGGCGTGTTGAAGTCGGCCACGTCGAGGCGGCGTCGCAGCCCCTCGGGCAGGGTCGACTTGGTGAACTCGACCACCAGGTTCTTGCCCTGCTGGCGGACATCGACGCCCACCTGGTTGTTCGGCAGGTCGACGATCACGCGGCCGGTGTTGTCCGCACCCATGCGGAAGTCGACGTCGCGCAGCGGCAGGGTGTCGCGGTTGCGGTTCTCGGCAAAGACGGTGGGCGTGGACGACGCCAGCGCGGTGCCGGCCGCCGGCTCGAGAATCACCAGCAGCGATTTGCCCTGGATCTCGGTCTTGTATGCGGTTGCCTGCTTGAGGTTGAGCACCACCCGGCTGCGCTCGCCGGCCTGGACCACATTGACGGAACGCAGGTTGCCCTGGTTCACCTCAATGGCGGAGCGGCCGATGGCGTTGGTGACGCCCGGGAAATCGAGCGCGATGCGCGCCGGCGTCTGCACGACAAAGCCGGTCGGCAAGGCCGCGAGCGGCTGGGCAAGGTCGATGCGGATCACCTCCGCGCCGGACTGCGTCGAACTGGTCACCGCCTCGATGGCGTTTTGCGCATGGGCCAAAGCGAAAGCGCCAAGTGCCAGCAGACCCAGCCCCGCAGCTCGCAGCCGCTGTGCCATCGTTGATTTTTTCTGATTCATTTCGCACTCTCTTGCAGCTGCAATGTCGCCACGCGTTCGATCCATTCACCGGCGGCGTCCTGCACGATTTCACGCAGGGCGACTTCGGTTTCGTTGATACGGGTAATGCGCCCGTAGTTGAGGCCCAGGTACTCGCCCACCCGCACCTTGTAGAGCAGCTTGTCGACACGAACCAGCGCCACCGGCTGGCCGTTGCGGTTCATGCTGCCCACCATGGCCATGGAGTCGAGCGGGAAGGCTTCGAGCGCTTCCTTGCGGCGCACCAGCTCGGGTGCGATCAGTTCCGACGTGCTGGGCTGGTTCGATTCCCGGCGCAGCGCCTGGGTCAGCTTCAGCAGGTTGAACGGCTCGAATGCCGCGCCCTCGGTGTAGGCCTGGGGGGTGAATTTCTTGGGTTCCGTGATCGGCGGCACCGTAGGCTTGACCTGGGCGCGCTGCTCGACCATCCAGCGGCGCAGGTCTTCCTGCTCCGAATCGGCGCAGGCGCTCAGGCCCAGGGCGGCCGCGACCAGCCACAGGAGGTTGGCGGTCGTCCTCATTTCTTCGCCTTCGGCGCCGCGGCGCGTTTCTGGGCCGCGCGCTCTTCGTCATCGAGATAGCGGTAGGTGCGTGCCGTGGCATCCATCGTGAGGGTGCCGTCCTTGTCTTTTTGTTGCGGAGTGATCGTGAGGTTGTTCAGCGTCACGATGCGCGAGAGGCTCGCGACGTCGGCGGCGAAGGAGCCGATGTCGTGGTAGCGGCCGGTCACGCGCACGGCGATCGGCAGCTCTGCGTAGTAGTCCTTCACCGAAACCTGTCCCGGACGGAACAGTTCGAACTGCAGGCTGCGTCCAAGGCCGGCCTGGTTGATGTCGGACAGCAATGCGTCCATTTCCGCCTTGCTGGGCAGCTGCTTCTCGAGCAGCGTCACGTATTGCTGCACCTGCTCGCGCTGCTTCTTCAGCAGATCGAGGTTGGCGGCCAGCGCCACCTTCTTCTGGTAGTCGGCCCGCAGCGTGACTTCCTTGGCGCGCTCGCTCTCGAGCTCGTCGTTGGAGTTGGTCAGCCACAGGAACCACAGGCCGGCGAGCACCAGGGCGGTCACCGCCAGGCACAGGGCGTAGCGGGGCACCGCCGGCCATGCGGACGGGTCGTTCGGATTCAGGTTGCGGAACTGGTCGCCGAAGCCGCGCAGCGCAGCGCCGACGTCCATTTTTTGAGAGGGGCGATTGCTTGCCATGATCCGTCTACCCCTTGGCTGGCGCCGCTGCAGCCAGCGCCTTGTCGGCTGCGGCCTTCTGCGCGTCGGTCGGCCGCTTGAGGCCGATGCGCATCGTGAAGTTCGCCACGCGGCGCTGGTCGCGCTGACTCAGGCTCACCGTCGCGGAAGTGATTTCGACCAGTTCGGGCTTGACCAGCCACGGACTGTTGTTGCCCAGGTTGCGCAGCAGCTCCGAGACGCGCTCGTTCGACTGCGCCATGCCCTGCAGCGTGACGGTCTGGTTGTCCTGCTTCATGCTGGTCAGGTAGACGCCGTCGGGCAGCTGGCGAACCAGTTCGTTGAGCAGGTGCACCGGCAGATTGCGGTCGCCCTGGAGGTCTTCGACCGCCTGCTGGCGCGCGCGCAGCGCGGCAATTTCTTCCTGCAGGGTCGAGATTTCCTTGATTTCGACTTCGAGCTTGGTGATCTCTGTCTTCAGGAAATTGTTCTTGTCTTGCTGGGCCGAGATCTGCGCCTCGAACCAGAGATAGCCCAGGCCGGCGATCAGCACGCCGAGCACGGCGGCCGCGCCCAGGGTGCCGTAGAACGCTTCGCGGCGCCGCTTGCGCGCGGCTTCGCGATGCGGAAGCAGGTTGATGAGGATCACTGCACGAACCTCCGCATGGCCAGGCCGCAAGAGGTCAGGTAGGAAGGCGCTTCGCGCCGGACCTTCTTCTCGCGGATGTTCGGACCCAGTTCCATGCCGTCGAACGGGTTCACGAGCGAACAGGCGAACGAGGTCTGGCGCGTCACGGCGCTGGTGAGGCTGGGCAGCGAGGCCGAGCCGCCTGCAAGCAGCACGTAGTCCACGCGGTTGTGGGGCGTGCTGGTGAAGAAGAACTGCAGCGCACGGGCAATTTCCTGCGCGATGCTTTCCACGAAGGGCTTCAGGACGCCCGAGCCGTAGTCGTCGGGCAGATCGCCGCTGCGCTTCTTGGCTTCGGCCTCTTCGGCCGAGAAACCGTACTGGCGCACGATCAGCTGGGTCAGCTGCGCGCCGCCGAAGGCCTGGTCGCGGTCGTACAGCACTTCCTGGTTGCGCAGCACCTGCATGCTGGTAGTGAAGGCGCCCACTTCGAAAAGCGCCACCACGGCATCGAGGCCCTTGCCGGGCAATTGCTCGATCAGGCGAGCGGTCGCGAGGCGGGAGGCATAGGACTCGACGTCGAGGATCACCGCCTTCAGCCCGGCCGCTTCGGCCAGGCCTTCACGGTCCTGGACCTTTTCCTTGCGGGACGCGGCAATCAGCACCTCGACATCGCCAGCGGAAGCGGTGCTCTGCCCGGTCACGCAGAAATCGAGGCTGACTTCGTCGAGCGAGAACGGGATGTACTGGTTGGCTTCGGACTCGACCTGGATTTCGAGCTCCTGCTCGCTCATGCCGCCCGGAAGAATGATCTTCTTGGTGATGACGGCCGAGGGAGGCAGCGCCAGCGCGACGTTACGGGTACGGGTACCGCTCTTGCGCACGACGCGGCGGACGGCTTCGGCCACTTCGTCGAACTTCTCGACGTTGCCGTCGGTGATCCAGCCCCGTTCCAGGGGTTCGATCGCGCAGCGCTCGAGAACCAGCTTGCCACTGGCTTCACGGCCGAGCTCGACCAGCTTCACGCTGGAAGAGCTGACATCCAGGCCGAGCATGGGGGCGTTCTGTCGGCGAAACAATGATCCGAAAGCAGCCAAGTTAGGTCCCTTTACCCCTGCATTTGTAACCAATGGAAAAATTTGCGTTCGGTTGCATGCTAGCAGCAGACGTAGCGGCGACCAAACAACCCACGCCGGCAAAATGGCGGACCGTTGTCAAAAGCTGACGCTGAAGCCACATTTGGTAACTTTTGGTTTAGCCCGCAACGATGCGCCCAAGTTCGGCCCGTGGCAAGGAGGCGGCTTTTTATAATGTGCGGTGACTCCCCGGGCCCACATGCAAGAAACTTCACGCCCCAAAGGGCCAGCCAAGACCCCTCCTTCCACACGACCAGCCTGGCTGAAATGGCTGCTGCGCTTCATGGTCTGGGGGTTCGGCATTGCCGCGGCCGGTGTTCTGGCGCTGCTGTGCGTGATCGCCGTCGCCCTGGCTGTCGCCTACCCCAACCTTCCCGACATCTCCGAGCTGTCGGACTACCGGCCGAAACTGCCGTTGCGGGTCTTCTCCGCGGAAGGCATCCTGATTGGTGAATTCGGCGAAGAGCGACGCAATCTAACCCCGATCGCGGCAATCCCCAAGCTCGTGAAGGAGGCGGTGTTGGCTGCCGAAGACACGCGCTTCTACGACCACGGCGGCGTCGACTACAAGGGCATGGTGCGCGCCGGCCTGGCCAACATGAACCGCGTGAAGAGCCAGGGCGCGTCGACCATCACGATGCAGGTGGCGCGCAACGTCTACCTGAGCTCCGAGAAAACGCTGACCCGCAAGATCTACGAGGTGCTGCTCACCTTCAAGCTGGAGCACCTGCTCACCAAGGACCAGATCTTCGAGATCTACCTGAACCAGATCTACCTCGGCAACCGCGCATACGGCTTCGCGGCGGCCTCGGAGGCGTATTTCGGCAAACCGCTGCAGGAACTCTCCATTGCGCAGGCGGCCATGCTGGCGGGCCTGCCGAAGGCGCCGGGCGCGAACAACCCCGTCAACAATCCGCAGCGCGCGCGGGGTCGCCAGTTCTATGTGATCGACCGCATGCAGGACGCAGGCTTCATCACCGCCGAACAGGCCGCCGAAGCCAAGAAGGAGGAATTGCACCTGCGCGATGCGGCCGACCCGAACCGGCTGCACGCCGAATACGTGGCCGAAACCGTGCGCCAGCTGATGTATGCGCAGTATGGTGACAGCACCTACACACGCGGACTCAAGGTGTACACCTCGCTGGTCGCCGCCGACCAGGCTGCGGCATACAAGGCCCTGCGCAAGGGCATCATGGATTACGAGCGGCGCCAGATCTACCGCGGCCCCGAGAAGTTCGTCGAGCTGCCCAACGACCCGAAGGAACTCGACGATGCAGTGGACGACGCCCTGACCGACCATCCCGACAACGGCGACGTGATGGCGGCGGTGGTGCTCAAGGCCAACGCCAAGGAAATCTCGGCCGTGCGCGGCAACGGCGACCCGGTGCAGATCACCGGCGACGGCCTCAAGCCCGCGCAGTCCGGCCTTGCCGACAAGGCACCGCCCAACATCAAGATTCGGCGCGGCGCGGTGATCCGCGTGGTGAAGACGCCCAAGAACACCTGGGAAATCACCCAGCTGCCCGAAGTGGAAGGCGCCTTCGTCGCCATGGACCCGCGCGACGGCGCCATCAAGGCGCTGGTGGGCGGATTCGACTTCGGCAAGAACAAGTTCAACCACGTCACGCAGGCCTGGCGCCAGCCGGGCTCGAGCTTCAAGCCCTTCATCTACTCGGCCGCGCTCGAGAAGGGCTTCACGCCGGCCACGGTCATCAACGACGGGCCCCTGTTCTTCGATGCCGGCACCACCGGCGGCCAGCCCTGGGAGCCCAAGAACTACGGCGGAGGCTACGACGGCCCGATGTCGATGCGCACTGCGCTCATGAAATCGAAGAACCTGGTCTCGATCCGCATCCTGCAATCGATCGGCACGCGCTACGCCCAGGAATGGATCACCAATTTCGGCTTCGACAAGGACAAGCACCCGGCCTACCTGCCGATGGCGCTGGGCGCCGGCGCGGTCACGCCGATGCAGATGGCCACCGCCTATTCGGTGTTCGCCAATGGCGGCTACCGCGTCAACCCCTACCTGGTGACCCGCATCACCGACCACAAGGACAGGGTGCTGGTCGACAAGCAGCCGCCGCTGCTCAACGAAACGATCCGCGCCATTCCCCAGCGCAATGCGTTCATCATGGACACGCTGCTGCAATCGGTGGCGCGCGCCGGCACTGCGGCCAAGGCCCAGGCGATGCTCAAGCGGCCCGACCTCTACGGCAAGACCGGCACCACCAACGACTCGCTCGATGCCTGGTTCGCCGGCTTCCAGCCCACGATGACGGCCATCTCCTGGATCGGCTACGACACGCCGCGCAACCTGGGCGACCGCGAAACCGGCGGCGGCCTGAGCCTGCCGATCTGGATCAACTACATGGAAACGGCGATCAAGGGCGTGCCCGTGACCGACCTTTCCGCCACGCCGCCGTCGGGCGTCGTGAGTGTGGGCGGCGAGTGGTACTACGACGACTACGCGCCGGGCCGCGGCGTGTCCAGCCTTGGCGTGGATGCCCCTTCATCGCCGCCGGCGGAGTCCCTGAGCGGCGTTCCGGTGAGCCCGCCCCCGCCGCCCGAGGAGCGCAACCGCATCCTCGACCTTTTCAGGAACTGAAGAAGACCCTGACGACGACGGTTCAGGCGGCCGCAAACTCCAGCGGCTGCCCGGCCTGAAGGCTCGCCTCACGGGAAAGATTGCCGAAGAATTCCTCGCCCGTCTTGGTGTCGACCCAGGCCTTGCCGTCGTAGCGGTAGTGATAGCCGCCGGAGCGCGCGGCAAGCCAGATTTCCTGCAGGGGCTTCTGCAGGTTCACGATCAGCTGGCTGCCGTTCTTGAATGAAATCGTGATCATGCCGCCCACGCGCTGGTTGTCGATGTCGGCGTCGGTCGCATCGTTGATGCGGTCGCAGCCTTGCTCGATGGCGGCGAGTGCGGCTTCGGCGCGGTCCATGTATTCGGAGTCGGTCATTACAATTTCGTTATGTTGAATGTTCGTCAAATTCTAGTGAGCGCCCCCGCCCGCGCTGTGCTCATGGTCAGTCTTGCCGCGGCGGCGGTCGCGTTGGCTGCTTGCGGCCAGCGCGGACCGCTGTTCCTGCCGACCGATCCGGCAGCGGCCCAGCGTGCCACCCTGCCTCAGCTGCTGACCCCCGGCGGCCCGCGCGCCGCCTCCGAAGCCGAAGCCGCGCCCAAGCCCGCTGCGGCCAGCAGCGCCCCGGCTCCGGCCACCAGCACCGGAACGCAAAAGTGACCAACGCCTCCTCGCCCCTTCCCGGCCATCCGCACATTGCGCATCGCGACGGCGCGCTCCACGTTGAAGGCCTTGGCCTGGAAGCGCTGGCCCGCGAGCATGGCACGCCGCTGTTCGTCTATTCGAAGCAGTGGATGCTCGACGCGCTGGCCGCCTACCAGCGCGGCTTCGAGGGCCGCAGCGCCCTGATCTGCTACGCGATGAAGGCGAATTCGTCGCTCGGCGTGCTGCGCGTGTTCGCCGAAGCCGGCTGCGGCTTCGACATCGTCTCGGGCGGAGAGCTTGCGCGCGTGCTGGCGGTGGGCGCCGACCCGGCCAGGATCATCTTCTCGGGTGTGGGCAAGACCCGCGCCGAAATGCGGCAGGCGCTCGCGGCCGGCATCGCCTGCTTCAACGTCGAGAGCGAAGCCGAACTCGACGTGCTCAACGAAGTGGCGCTGGCCGAAGGGCGTCGCGCGCCCATCAGCATCCGCATCAACCCGAACGTCGATCCGAAGACGCATCCCTATATTTCCACCGGCCTCAAGGGCAACAAGTTCGGCATTGCCCACGACCGCGCGGTCGAGGCTTATCGCCACGCCGCCAGGCTGCCGGGGCTCGAGGTGGTCGGCATCGACTGCCACATCGGCTCGCAGATCACCGAGGCCTCGCCCTACCTGGACGCCTGCGACCGGGTGCTCGACCTGGTCGAGGCCATCGAGGCGGCCGGCGTGCCCATTCACCACCTCGACTTCGGCGGCGGCCTGGGCATCGACTACAACGGCGAAGTGCCGCCCAAGGCCGATGCGCTCTGGCAGCAACTGCTCGCGCGACTCGATGCGCGCGGCTTCGGACAGCGCAAGCTCGTCATCGAGCCCGGCCGTTCGCTGGTCGGCAATGCGGGCGTGTGCGTGACCGAGGTGCTCTACACCAAGCCGGGCGAAGACAAGAATTTCTGCATCGTCGACGCGGCCATGAACGACCTGCCCCGCCCCGCGATGTACCAGGCGTTCCAGAAAATCGTACCGCTGCGCATCCGCGCCGGCGACGCGCCCACCTACGACGTGGTCGGCCCGGTCTGCGAAAGCGGCGACTGGATCGGCCGCGACCGCGCGCTCAACGTGATGTCCGGCGACCTGCTGGCGGTGCTGTCGGCCGGTGCGTACTGCATGAGCATGGCCAGCAACTACAACACGCGCGGCCGTGCCGCCGAAGTGCTGGTGAGCGGCCAGAGCGCCACGCTGATCCGCCGCCGCGAGACGATGGAAGACCAGCTGCGCAGCGAGCAGATCTGATCCGCGCGATCCGCGTGATTCGCGCCGGTCAGCCGGTGCTGCTGCGCAGCGACTTTTCGCTGCTGTTGCGGCTACCCTCGCGCACGCCGGCCGATGGCTTCGGCCTGCGCTTGCTCGCATAGTTCCACACACGCCATCCGAGCAGCACCGCGATGATCGCGGCATAGACGAACACCTCGGCAAAGTCGTTCTTGCCCGCGCGCATCCAGAAGAAGTGCAGCAGGCCCAGGCCGGCGATCAGGTAGACCAGCTTGTGCAGCATCTGCCAGCGCTTGGCGCCCATGGCCTTGATGGCGCGGTTGAACGAGGTGGCCGCCAGCGGCGTCAGCAGCACGAAGGCCGAGAACCCCACCAGGATGAACGGCCGCTTGGCAATGTCCTTGGCGATGTCGGCCCACTCGAAGCCCATGTCGAACCAGCTGTAGCACAGCAGGTGCAGCACCACATAGAAATACGCGAACAGCCCGAGCATGCGGCGAAAGCGCGCAAGCGCATTGGCCCTGGCCATCACGCGCAGCGGCGTCACCGCCAGCACGATGCAGATGAAGCGCAGGGTCCAGTCGCCGGTGGCGCGGATCAGGAACTCGGCCGGATTCGCACCCAGCCCGCCGGCAAACGCGCCATAGGCCAGCCGCGCGAACGGCAGCAGGCACAGCAGGAAGATGACCGGCTTGGCCGCCGGATGCATGAGCAGCTTGTTCATAGGGCAAGGGCCGCGTGGCGGCGGCGGCTCAGTAGTTCTTCTTCAGGTCCATGCCCGCATAGAGCTGGCCGACCTGGGCTTCATAGCCGTTGAAAATCAGCGTCTTGTGCCTCTTGGCGAAGAGTCCGCCGCCGTCGCCGATGCGGCGCTCGGTGGCCTGGCTCCAGCGCGGATGGTCGACGTTCGGATTGACGTTCGAATAGAAACCGTATTCCTGTGCCGCCGCCTTGTTCCAGGCCGTGCCCGGCTCCTTCTCGACGAAGCGGATCTTGACGATCGACTTCGCCGACTTGAACCCGTACTTCCACGGCACCACGATGCGCACCGGCGCGCCGTTCTGGTTGGGCAGCACTTCGCCGTACATGCCGAAAGCCAGCAGCGTGAGCGGGTGCATGGCCTCGTCCATGCGCAGGCCTTCGGTGTAGGGCCAGTCGAGCACGCGCGAGCCCACGAAGGGCATGGTCTTGGGATCGGCCAGGGTCACGAACTCCACGTACTTCGCATTGCCCTGCGGCTCGACCTTCTTGACGAGTTCGGCCAGCGAATAGCCCACCCAGGGAATGACCATCGACCAGCCCTCGACGCAGCGCAGGCGATAGATGCGCTCTTCCTGGGCACTGAGCTTGAGCAGGTCTTCGATGCCGTACTTGCCGGGCTTCTTGACCAGGCCCTCGACCTCCACGGTCCATGGGCGGGTCTTGAGCGTGCCGGCGTTCTTGACCGGGTCGCCCTTGTCGGTGCCGAACTCGTAGAAGTTGTTGTAGCTCGTCGCGTCCTTGTAGTCGGTGAGCTTTTCCATCGTTTGCGCGCCCGGCACGGCGGACTTCGCACCCGGAAGCAGCGCCAGCTTGTGCGGGCCCGTGGCCTGGGCGAAAGCCTCGCGTCCCGCGAAACTCGCCAGCGCGGCACCGGCTGCGCCGCTGGCCATCAGCTTGAGCAGATCCCGCCGGCCTTCGTAGACGGCGCGCGGCGTGATTTCGCTCGAGAGCGGATGGATGAAACCGCTGCTGCGACCCTGCGGTCGGAAATGGAACGACATGTGATGGCCTTTCGCGTGAATCGTTGTGCTCAGGGTAGTTCGTGGAATCCCCTGATCCGGTTACGCGCGATCGCTGCGCGTGGTCTCAATTCTTCGCGAAAAGCCGCAACCCTACCTACAGCGTGCCGTAGCTGTGCAGTCCGCTCAGGAACATGTTCACGCCCAGGAACGCGAAGGTGGTTACCGCGAGGCCAGCCAGCGCCCACCAGGCCGCCACGGTGCCGCGCAGGCCCTTGACCAGCCGCATGTGCAGCCAGGCCGCGTAGTTGAGCCAGACGATCAGGGCCCAGGTTTCCTTCGGGTCCCAGCTCCAGTAGCCGCCCCAGGCGTCGGCCGCCCACAGCGCGCCGAGCACGGTGGCAATGGTGAAGAAGGCGAAGCCGACCGTGATCGACTTGTACATCACGTCGTCGAGCACCTCGTTGGCGGGCAGCCGAGCGGCAATGCGCTTGCGGCCGAGCAAAATGCCCGCGGCAATGAGCGCGGAGATGCCCGCATAGATCACCCAGTAGCTGCCGCCGGCCTCCTGCACGCGCTGGCGGAAGGCCACCGGCACGAAGCACAGCGCCACGCCCAGGAGCCAGATCGGCGTGAGCTTGTACCAGCGCGCTTCCTGCGCCTGCTCCTTGATGAGATAAGCGAAGGCCACCATGGCCGCGAGCGCGAAGGTGCCGTAGCCGATGAAGTTGGCCGGCACGTGCAGCTTCATCCACCAGCTCTGCAGCGCCGGCACCAGTGGCTGGATCTCGTGCGCATTGCGCACCAGCGTGTACCAGAGCAGGAAGCCGACCGCCGCGCTCACCACCAGCATCACGAAGGCACCGAGCGTGCGCGTGCCGTAGCGCGATTCGAAGTAAAGGTAGAAGGCCGTCGTGAGCCAGCAAAAGAGCACGAACACTTCATACAGGTTGCTGACGGGAATGTGGCCGATGTCCGGCCCCAGCAGGTGGCTCTCGTACCAGCGCACCATGGTGCCGATGAGCGCCATGGCAATGGCGGCCCAGGCCAGCCGGGAGCCGATCAGGTCGAAGGTGTCGCCCTGCTTGCCGCCGAAGAAACCGAGCCAGTAGAAAAGCGTGCTCATGAAGAACAGCACGCTCATCCAGAGAATGGCCGACTGGCTCGACAGGAAGTACTTGAGCCAGAACACCGTGTCCGCGCGCGCCAGGTCGCCCTGGTAGGAACTGATGGCCAGCAGCGAGGCCGCAGCCACCACGATGGCCAACACCCGCAGCGGGCGCCAGAACCAGCCGATCGCAATGACCGAGATCATCGCGGCGGCGAGGATGGGTTTCTCGTACGAGTCCATCGAGCCCGCGTACCGGGCAAAGGCAAAAAGACCGCCTGCCAGCACCAGCGCCGCAAACACCCAGTCGAAAAGGTTGCGCCGCGAAAACCAGCTTTCGTGCAGCGTGAGGGTGGTGGTGTTCATGGTGACGCCGGTCCTTCTTTCTTCAAGGCAAGCAGCTTGTGCTTGAGGTGCTCGAACTCGCGATCGCTGTCGATGGTCTTGCGGTTGACCGAGAAGGCCATCGTGGCGGCCGTGGTGTTGTCTCCGGAGCCCGCGCCGTCGGGGGTGAGCCACACCCAGAGCCGGCGCTCGCGCACGTACAGCATGGCAAAAATCCCGACGATCAGCAACAGGCAGCCCAGATAGACCACGTTCTTGCCGGGCGCGCGCGCCACCTGGAACACGCTGGCCTGCACCTGGGTGAAGTCGGTCATCATCATGGCGACCGGCGCCGGATAGAAGTACGCGTCGCTGATGGCCAGCACCGCCTGGGTAAGGAAGGCCTGCGACTTCTCGTCGCTCGGCAAGGCTGCGAGCCCCGCGCCCTCGCGGCTCAGGTTGAGCGCCTCGAACAGCACGTCGTTGAGGATGCGCACCAGCACCGCACCGGCACGTTCGCGCTCGGCCTCGGGCACGTTGGCTTCCATGAATTCCGCAATCGCCTGCCAGCCACCCAGGGTGGTGGCGTCGGCCTTGGCGCGCTCGCTGCCGGCAAAGAGGGCGAGCGCGCGCGCCGCCGAAACGCGCAGCTGTTCGGCCATCTCGGGCCGCTTCGGATCGACTGCCTTGGCGATGTAGCGCTCGACCGCGCGGTTGCGGGTGTCGGCGTCGGCCAGCGCGGTGCGCATGCGCACGAAGCTGTCCATGGAGCCTTGCTCATCGGCCGGCACGCGCAGGTAGCGGAACGGCTCCTCGGGCTTCTCGCGCATGCCGAGCAGGAACACCGGCTGCCCATCGCCGGTATCGACCGGCACCATGTAGTTCTGGTATTCGCGCGCCTGTCCCGCGGCATCGCGCAGCTTGTAGCCGATGCTCGGCCCGATGTTGCGCAGCACCTTCGGCTTGCTGGTCTTGTTGGCGGCGCCCAGGCGCGATTCGATGTCGTGGCGCAGGTCGACCTTGCGCACGTCGGCGCCGCTGCCCATGGCGCCGCCGTCGGCAAAGTTCTCGACGTTGATCACGCGCAGCGCGGCGTATTCGAGCGTGAGTTTTTCGCGGCCGTTGGTAATTTCGGTGCTCGGCCCGCCGATGACGCCCTCGACCTCGAAGGGCTTGGCCGCAGCCGCCATCGGCACCGCCTTGAGCTTCACCTTGGAGCCGCCGTCGTCGAAGCTCGACTGGTAGATTTCCACGCCCTTGTAGCTGGCCGGATGGTTGACCTCGATGCGCGCGGGCACCTGGGCGCCGGTCTCGCGGTCGTGCAGCACCACCTCGCTTGCGAACAGCTTGGGCATGCCGGTCGAGTAGTAGTCGACGATGAATTTCTTGAGCTCGATCGAGAACGGCAGCTCCTGCAGCAGCACGCCGTCGGACTGCTGCAGGATGGCCACGCTGCCTTGCGCGCCCTCGGGCACCAGGATGTTGCCGCGGAAGGTCGGGTTGCGCGGCGACAACCGGTGCTGCGCCGGCACGTCGGCAATCATGCCGCCGCCAGTGAACACGCTCTTGCCATTGAACCAGGTCTGGGCCCGCACCACCAGGTCGCCGTCGAGCAGGCCGCCGATGCACACCAGCACGATCGCGCTGTGGGCGGCGATGTAGCCCAGCTTGTGGGCGCCGCCCGCGCGCGCGGCCACCATCCAGCCGGCTTCGGCATGTCCGCCGGCAGCTTCGCGCTGCTGGAGCTTGACCTTCCATCCGCCGCTCACCAGCAGCTGGCCGATGCGGTTGGCCGCCGCGGCGGGCGCCTCGTCCAGCCGGGTCTCGGCGCGCTGGCCGAAGGCCTTGAGGCTCTGCGCGCGGATGCCTTCCTTGAAGGTCTTCAGGTCGATGAAGATGCGCGGCGTGTTGCGCGCGATGCAGAGCGTCGTGCTGATCACCAGGAACAGCAGGATCAGCAGGAACCACCAGGCGCTGTAGACCGAATCGAGCTTGGCCGCACGGAACAGCTCGGCCCAGAACGGCCCGAACTGGTTGATGTAGTTGTTGATCGACTCGTGCTGCTTGAGCACCGTGCCGATGATCGATGCGATGCAGATGACGGTGAGCAGCGCAATCGCGAAGCGCATCGACGAAAACAGTTCCACCGCAGCGCGAAGCACTTGCGGGCCGCGATGAACGCGAAGGCCGTGGGTGGAGACAGACATCGGTCGGTGGGGAAAAAGGAACAGGGAAAAAGCAAAGGGCGGGCCATCCAGCTGGATCGGCCCGCCCTCTGTTTGGGTTTTTTATCGGCGGTTAGTTCACGCTGAAGCGCGTGGTGTCAGCGCAGGCCGGCGATGTAATCTGCAACAGCCTTGATTTCGCGGTCGTTGAGCTTTGCGGCCACGCCGGTCATGGGAGCGCTGTTCTGGCGCACGTTGTCCCGGAAAGCAACAAGCTGTGCCACCGTGTAGTCGGCATGCTGGCCACCCAGGCGCGGGTATTGCGCGGGCATGCCGGCGCCGTTGGGGCTGTGGCAGCCGGCGCAGGCCGGGATCTGGCGATCGGCAATGCCGCCGCGGTAGATCTTCTCGCCCAGCGCGACCAGGTCCTTCTCCTTGGAGAAGCCGGTCTTGACCTTCTTCGAGCCCACGAACCAGGCGATGTTGCGCATGTCCTCGTCGGACAGCTTGGCGGCCAGGGGCTGCATGATGGGGCTCTTGCGCTTGCCGGACTTGAAGTCCTGCAGCTGCTTGAGGATGTATTCGGGGTGCTGCTGCGCCAGCTTGGGGTTGGCCGCAATGGCCGAGTTGCCGTCTGCGTTGTGGCAGGAAGCACAGGCCTGGGCGGCGGAATTGAAGACCGCGTCGCCCTTGGCGGGATCGGGCTTGGCCGGCTTGGCCGCGGCGGCTGCAGCCGGTGCGGCGGCAGGATCGTCAGCCGCAAGGCTCGCGCTGGCTGCGACGCCCATGAGGGCTGCAAGCAGAAAATTGGCAAACAACTTCATATCGGGGGCTCGATTTATTGGCGCAAAACCGCGCGATTCTACAATGGCAGCCCGTTCCGAAAGCTCATTGATGATCACCCCGTCGCGCAAGCACGCTGCTCCCCCTTCCCGCGCGACCCCTGCCGTCGACCCCCTTGTCGCCGAGCGCGAGCGCATCGCGCTCGGCTGGTTGCACACGGCGCACTTCCTCACCAGCGCCCCGCAGCTGGAGCATCTGCCCCCGCTCGACCTGCCCGAGATCGCCTTCGTCGGCCGCTCGAACGCGGGCAAGTCGACCGCGATCAACACGCTCACGCAGCAGACGCGCCTGGCCTTCGCTTCCAAGACACCAGGCCGCACGCAGCACATCAACCTGTTCGGCGTCGGCAAGCAGAAGGCCGACGATGCCGTGCTGGCCGACCTGCCCGGCTACGGCTATGCGGCGGTTCCCAAGGAAGCCAAGCTGCGCTGGCAGCGTGTCATGGGCAACTACCTGATGACGCGCGAGAACCTGCGCGGCGTGGTGCTGATGTGCGACCCGCGCCACGGCCTGACCGAGCTCGACGAGATCCTGCTCGACGTGATCCGTCCGCGCGTGGAGCAGGGGCTCAAGTTCCTCGTGCTCCTGACCAAGGCCGACAAGCTCACGCGCAGCGAGGGCGCCAAGGTGCTGTCCATTACGCGACTGCAGGCCGGCGGCGGCGAGGTCAAACTGTTCTCCGCCCTCAAGAAGCAAGGTGTGGGCGAAGCCGCCGAGCTGCTGTGGCGCTGGGCGCATCCGCCCGGCGAAGCACCGGTAGAAGCCGAGCCGCCCGTGGGGCCGGAAGACGCCTAGGGAAACCCGGCTCGTTGCCGTCCCATGCGCGTGATCCGCTATCAGAACAATAGCAACGAACGAAGGAGACTAGGCATGATCGAGACGTTCCAGCGCAGCCTGCCCAACGGAATCACGCTGAGCTGCCGCGCAACCGGCACGCCCGGGCGCCCGTTGATGGTGTTCCTTCATGGTTTTCCCGAGGCCGCGTTCATCTGGGACGAACTGCTCGAATACTTTGCCGAGCCCGCACACGGTGGCTACCGCTGCATTGCGCCCAATCTGCGCGGCTTCGAGAAATCGAGCGCGCCCACCGAAGTGGCAGCGTACAAGGCCCACCTGCTGATCCAGGACATCCAGCAGCTCGTGACCACCGAAAGCGCCGACGGCACCATGGCTGCCTTGGTGGCGCACGACTGGGGTGGCGCTTTCGGCTGGGGCTATGCCAATGCTTTTCCGGAGCAGGTCGGCCGGCTGGTCATCATCAATTCGCCGCACCCCGGCACCTTCACGCGCGAGCTGCGCCACAACCCGGCGCAGCAGCAGGCCAGCGCCTACATGAACTTTCTCGCGCGGCCCGATGCCGAAGCCCTGCTCTCGGCCGACGACTTCAAGCGCATGTGGCCCTTCTTCACCCTGATGAAGGCCGGGCCCGACGGCTTCGGCTGGCTGACCGAAGACGTGAAGCAGCAGTACCGCGAGGTGTGGAACGCAGGCCTCACGGGCGCCTGCAATCTCTATCGCGTCACGCCGATGAAGCCACCGCTGCCGGGCCAGACCATCGACGGCATTCCGGTGCTGCCGCGCGAGCGGCTCACCATCGACGTGCCGACCTTCGTCTTCTGGGCGCTCGACGATGCGGCGCTGCTGCCGGGCCTGCTCGAAGGCCTGGAGGACTACGTGCCGAAGCTCGAGGTCAAGAAGCTGCCCAACGCCACCCACTGGATCGTGCACGAGCAGCCGCAGCTGGTCGCGGGCGAGATCGAGGCCTTTCTCGGAAGGAACTGAGATCGCTTCGCTTCAATAGATCGGCGGCGCGCCTTCGGGTCGCGTCTTGAAGCGGCGGTGCACCCAGTAGTACTGCGAGGGCATCGTGTCGATGTAGCCCTGCAGCCGCTGGTTCATGAGCGCCGTGTCGGCTTCGACGTCGTCGGTCGGAAAGTTCTGCCAGGCCGGCCTCACTTCGATCTCGTAGCCTTCAGGCGTGAGCTTCGCGACGACCGGCACCACCTTCGCCTTGCCCAGCCGCGCAAAGCGCGAGAGCGAGGGCACCGTGGCCGCCTGCACGCCGTAGAACGGCACGAAGATCGTCTGGTCGCGGCCGAAGTCCATGTCGGGCAGCAGGTACAGGAGGCCGCCCTTGCGCAAGCCTCCGAGCACCGGCTTGATGCCGTCGACGCGGTTGAGCGCCGCCACGTTGCCGAAGCGCGTGCGGCCTTCGCGAATCCATTCGTCGACCATCGGATCGCGCTGGGTCGTGTAGATGGTGGCCGAGGGCCGGGCCGTGTGCATGGTCAGCGCCGTGGCCGCGGCGTCGAGGCCGTAGAAGTGCGGCGCGAACAGGATCATCGGCTCGTCGCCATCGGCAATCTCGCGGATCTCCCGCGCTGCGCCGACCACCTTGAGCCGGCTGGCCACCACCTTTTCGGGCGCATGCCAGAGCCAGCTGCGGTCGAGCCACGACTGCGCCACGTACACGAAGGTCTCGCGCGCGATGCGGCGGCGTTCGGCTTCGGATTTTTCTGGAAAGCACACCGCCAGGTTGGTATCGACCACGCGCCGCCGCGGCAAGGCGATGGTGTGCAGCACGCGGCCGAGCAGCGCGCCGAAACCGCGCACCAGCGGCAGCGGCAGCGGCGCGATCGCGCGCATGAAGGCGATGCCGAGCCGGGAACCGAGACTCATCGTGCCTGCTCCCCGGGCTGGGCCGCCGCTGCGGTTTCACCGCGCGGCTCCTTGTAGCGCGCGTAGTCCCACACGTACTGTCCCGGCAGGCTGTGGATCAGGCGCCCGATGGCGTCGTTCATGGCGGCAGCCGCGGCCTCGATGGGCGCGGCCGGATCGGTGAGCGGCGTGCCCACGATCGGCTCGAAGCGGATCACATAGCCCGCGCTGCGCGGCAGCCTTTCGCACACACTCAGGAAGCAGGCGGCGCCGGTCTGCTGCGCGAGCCGCGGCAGCAGCGTCATGGTGTAGGCCGGCCGGCCGAGGAAGGGCGCCCACACCCCCTGCCCCAGCGGCGGCACCTGGTCGGGCAGGATGCCGGTGTAGCCGCCGCTGCGCAGCGTGCGGATGAGGCCGCGCACGCCGGTGTTGTTGGTGGGCAGCGTCTGCAGGCCGGGCCGGTCGCGCGAGCCCGCGGCGATGAGCTCGGCCATCCATTTCTTGCGCGCGGGCCGGAACAGCGCGGTGATCGGCCCGAAGGTCTCGAGAAAGCGCTCGCCGATCGCCTGGCCGCACATCTCCCAGCTGCCCAGGTGCGGGGCCACGAGGATCACGCCCTTCTTCTCCCGCATGGCCGCCTCGAAGGCCTCCACGCCTTCCCAACGCACCACGCGCCGCAGCACGCTCTTGCCTTGCGGACGCAGCCAGAGCCACGGCAGCTCGGCAGCCATCTGGCCGGCGGCCGCGATGGCGGGGCGGTACTGCCCGGGAGTGAACCCGGCACTCTCGGCATTGGCCTTGAAGCGGCGGCGGTAGTCCGGCGCGCAATACCAGACGATCCAGCCCAGCAGCGCGCCGAGCCGATGCATCACGGGCATCGGTACGCGGGCAAGCAGGCGGAACAGGGTGACCATGGGCAACAGGGAGTGAAAACCAGGACGCGCGCGCACGATTTGGCGCGGCTCGAATAGAATGCAAATTGTCGCCGAGTTACGGAACAACTTGCAGGGCGACAAACACAAGCGCAAAAGCGATTGTGCCCCGCCGATTCATCGGCATCTGCTAAAGCGTTCGCCAGGGCTCCGCAGAGTTGGCAACGCGCCAAATCACTTCAAGGAGCTTTGAACAAAATGGCGAACGACTTCCTCTTCACGTCCGAATCGGTTTCCGAAGGCCACCCCGACAAGGTCGCCGACCAGATCTCGGACGCCATCCTGGACGCGATTTTCGAGCAGGACCCGCGCAGCCGCGTGGCCGCCGAGACGCTGACCAACACCGGCCTCGTGGTGCTCGCCGGCGAAATCACGACCAACGCGCACGTCGACTACATCCAGGTGGCGCGCGACACCATCAAGCGCATCGGCTACGACAACACCGACTACGGCATCGACTACAAGGGCTGCGCCGTGATGGTCTGCTACGACAAGCAGTCCAACGACATCGCCCAGGGCGTGGACCACGCAAGCGACGACCACCTGAACACCGGCGCCGGCGACCAGGGCCTGATGTTCGGCTATGCCTGCGACGAGACGCCCGAACTCATGCCCGCGCCCATCTACTACGCGCACCGCCTCGTGGAGCGCCAGGCCCAGCTGCGCAAGGACGGCCGCCTGCCGTTCCTGCGGCCCGACGCCAAGAGCCAGGTCACGATGCGCTACGTGGACGGCAAGCCCCACAGCATCGACACCGTGGTGCTCTCCACCCAGCACAGCCCCGACCAGAGCGAAACGCCCACCAAGATGAAGGCCTCGTTCAACGAAGCCATCATCGAGGAGATCATCAAGCCCGTGCTGCCGAAGGAATGGCTCAAGGACACGCGCTACCTGATCAACCCGACCGGGCGCTTCGTCATCGGCGGTCCGCAGGGCGACTGCGGCCTCACGGGCCGCAAGATCATCGTCGACACCTACGGCGGCGCCTGCCCGCACGGCGGCGGCGCGTTCTCGGGCAAGGACCCGTCGAAGGTCGACCGCTCGGCCGCCTACGCCGCACGCTACGTGGCCAAGAACATCGTCGCCGCGGGCCTCGCGCGCCAGTGCCAGATCCAGGTGGCCTACGCCATCGGCGTGGCCCAGCCGATGAACATCACGGTCTACACCGAAGGCACCGGCGTGATCCCGGACGCCAAGATCGCCGAGCTCGTGCGCGAGTTCTTCGACCTGCGCCCCAAGGGCATCATCCAGATGCTCGACCTGCTGCGCCCGATCTACCAGAAGACCGCCGCCTACGGCCACTTCGGCCGCGAGGAGCCCGAGTTCACCTGGGAAGCGACCACGCAGGCGGCTGCGCTGCGCGCTGCGGCCGGCCTGTAATTCCCCGGGGGCTTTCCGCCCTCCTCCCACGCAAATGCCGGCCTCGCGCCGGCATTTGCGCTTCTGGAATACCCCGGCCGAATTTGCTGGCGGTGCGCTGCGTTGTGTGTAAAACTTGAGCGTCTTGTGAAAATTTTACAAAGGCTCTGGTGTCGCAATTGCCGGTTCGTCCGCCTCCCGCCCCTGTTCCGGCACCCGATGCCGGCCGGGCACAGCGCATCCATTCGGTCATCGACCTCTGGCTTGGGGAACAACTGCGCAGAAGGCGCCAGGCCCTCGGCCGCTCGCTGCAGCAGGTGGCTCAGGCCTGCGGCATTTCGGTCAGTCTGCTGAGCCAGCTCGAACGCGGGCACCGCTCCATCTCCATGCGCACGCTCGGCGCGCTGGCGCAGGAACTGCAGCTGCCCATCGAGACCCTGGTGCGCAACACCCAGTACAGCGAAGGCGAGGCCGAGGGCGCGGTGGCACGCGCCGGCACACACAAGCGCATCGACCTCGGCGACAAGGGCATCCACAAGGAAAACCTCACGCCGCCCGCCGCCGCGGGTGGCGTCGAGATGTACCGGGCGGTGATCGATCCGGGCGGCTCCACGGGCGACGACCTGTTCTTCACGCGCAAGGGCGAACAGGTCGGCTACGTCATCGAGGGGCAACTCGAACTCTTCGTGCGCGAGCGCCTGCTCAAGCTGAAGGCCGGCGACAGTTTTTGCTACGACGGGGGCATGCCGCGCCGCTGGCGCAATCCCGGCACCACACCCACCACTGTCCTTTGGGCGATCACGTGTTCACCTGCATAGGCCCCGATATTTTTTTGAAGAGGAACCCCCATGAAAATCGCTTCTTCCCTCGCAGCCTTCGTGCTGGCCACGTTCACCCTGGTCTTCGGCGGCCAGGCCTCGGCTCAGACCGTGCTCAAGGTCGGGTCCACGCCCACCGGCAACCCGTTCACCTTTCTCGACACCAAGACCAACACTATCGACGGCATCATGGCTGACATCGTCAAGGCCGTCGGCAAGACCTCGGGCTTCGAGGTGCAGATCGAGCCGATGCAGTTCTCGGCGCTGATCGGCTCGCTCACTTCCAAGCGCATCGACCTGATCTCGGCCGCGATGTTCATCACGCCGGTGCGCCAGGAGGTGGTGGACTTCTCGCAGCCGATCTACAGCTATGGCGAAGGCATCGTAGTGCCCGTGAAGGACACCACCGCCTACCGCAGCTTCGCCGAGTTCAAAGGCAAGCGCATGGGCGTGCAGGTGGGCACGGCCTTTGTCGAGCCGCTGCAGAAACTCGGCATCTTCAGCGAGGTCAAGCTCTACGACACCACCGCCGACCTGATGCGCGACGCCAATGCCGGGCGCATCGACGCGGGCGTGCTCGACTCGCCGATTGCCGCCTACGCGATCTCCAAGAACGTGTTCCCGAACCTGCGCCTGGTGACGACCTACCAGCCGACGATGGTTAACAGCATCGGCATCGCCACCCGCAAGGGCGACACCGAAACCATGGCCAAGGTGAACGCGGCGCTCACCAAGCTCAAGGCCGACGGCAGCATCGACGCGATCCTCAAGAAATGGGGCCTCAACAGCTGAGCGGCATTTCTGCCTGCCCACTGACAGACCCTGCGCATGAGCACCTTCCTGCACAACGTCTGGGAGTTCCTGCCGATCCTGCTCCAGGGCGCCAAGCTCACGGTGCTGGTGACGCTGGGCTCGCTGGTCATTTCCACGCTGCTCGGCCTGGTCTGGGCCGCGATGCGGGTCTCGGGCATTCCGCTGCTCGCAAAGATCAGCGCAGGCGTGATCAACCTGCTGCGCGGCATTCCGATCATCGTGCTGCTGTTCTTCATCTACTTCGTGATGCCCGACTTCGGCCTCTCGCTGACAGCGCTGCAGGCGGGCATCCTCGGGCTCGGCATCGCCTACTCGGCCTACCAGTCGGAAAACTTCCGCGCCGGCATCGAGGCCGTGGACCACGGCCAGGTGGAGGCGGCACAGGCCATGGGCATGAGCTGGCGGCTCACGATGCGTCGCGTGGTGCTGCCGCAGGCCTTCCGCATCACGCTGCCCTCCTACGGCAACATCATGATCATGATGCTCAAGGACTCGTCGCAGGCCTCGACCATCACCGTGGCCGAGCTCGCGCTGCAGGGCAAGCTGATCGCCACCTCCACTTTCCAGAACGCCACCGTGTTCTCGCTGGTGGCGCTGCTCTACCTGATCATGTGCGTGCCGCTCATCCTGCTGGTGCGCCACTTCGAGAAGCGGGGCAGGAAATGATCGAGATCCGCGGGCTGCAGAAATCCTTCGGCAGCCACCACGTGCTCAAGGGCATTGACGCTTCGATCTCGCAGGGCGAGGTCGTCTGCATCGTCGGGCCTTCGGGCTCGGGCAAGTCGACCATCCTGCGCTGCATCAACGGGCTCGAGAGCTACTCGGGCGGCAGCGTCGACATCGACGGCCGCCGCGTGGACAACCGCCATGCATCGATCAAGGCGATCCGCGCCGAAGTGGCCATGGTGTTTCAGCGCTTCAACCTGTTTCCGCACCGCACGGTGCTCGAGAACGTGATCGAAGGGCCTGTGTACGTGAAGGGCGAAGACCGCGCCGCCGCCATCGTGCATGCGAAGGAACTGCTCGCGAGCGTGGGCCTGGCCGACAAGGCCGCGGCGCATCCGCCGGAACTCTCGGGCGGGCAGCAGCAGCGCGTGGCCATTGCGCGCGCGCTGGCCATGCGGCCCAAGGCCATCCTGTTCGACGAGCCCACCTCGGCCCTCGACCCCGAACTCGTCGGCGACGTGCTGCAGGTGATGCGCAAGCTCGCCGGCACCGGCATGACGATGGTGGTGGTCACGCACGAGATGCAGTTCGCGCGCGAAGTGGCCGACCGCGTGATCTTCATCGACGGCGGCGTGATCGTCGAGCAGGGCCCCGCCGCCGGCTTGCTCAACAACCCGCAGAACCCGCGCACGCAGGACTTCCTGCGCCGCGTGCTCCATCCGCTCTGAAGGCCTTTCATGCCGAACGCGTCGCAGGATTTCTTTCCGCTTGCACCGTCGCTCTGGGCCGCCACCGCGGCGCGCGCGCCAGCAACCACGCCGCTGGACACCGACACGCAGGCCGAAGTGATCGTCGTTGGCGCTGGCTACTGCGGCCTCAGCACGGCGCTGCACCTGGCCGAGCGCGGCGTGCGCGTGGTGGTGCTCGAAGCGAAGGAGATCGGCTTCGGCGGCTCGGGCCGCAACGGCGGCCAGGTCATCCCGGGCCTCAAGCACGACCCGAGCGAACTGCTGCGCATGTTCGGCCCCGAAGAAGGCCAGCGCCTGGTCGACTTTGCCAAGGGCACAGCAGACGCGGTGTTCGAGCTCATCGAGAAGCACGGCATGGACGTGCCCCGCACGCGCCAGGGCTGGATCCAGGGCGCGCACACGCCGGCCGCCTTGCAGCTGGCCGAGCGCCGCACGCGCGAGTGGCAGGCACAGGGCGTGGCCGCGCGCCAGCTCGACCGCAACGAGACCGCGCACCTGCTGGGCACCGACAAGTACTTCGGCGGCTGGCTCGATCCGCGCGGCGGCGGCGTGCAACCGCTGAGCTATGCGCGCGAACTGGCGCGCGCGGCCCAGGCGGCCGGCGTGACCATCCACACCGGCACGCCCGTGACGCAGCTCATCCAGGCCAACGGCAAATGGCAGGCCGCCACCGCGCGCGGCCCGCGCGTGACGGCCGAGCGCGTGGTGATGTGCACCAACGGCTACACCGACGGCCTGTGGCCCGGCTTGCGCAAGACCATCATCAACGCGAACTCGTTCCAGGTGGCAACTGAGCCGCTGCCCGAGGCAATACGCAAGACCGTGCTGCCCGAAGGCCACGTGTCCTCCGATGCGCGCAACCTGCTGCTGTACTACCGCCTGGACCACGCCGGCCGCTTGCTGATGGGCGGACGCGGCACTTTCCGCGAGCCCGACGCCGGCCAGCCGGGCGACTGGTCGCACTTGGAGCACGTGGTTGCCAAGCTGTTCCCGCAGGCGGCGGGCGTGCCCATTGCCTACCGCTGGTGCGGCCACGTCGCGATCACGCGCGACTACCTGCCGCACCTGCACGAGCCCGCACCGGGCCTCTTGATCGACATCGGCTGCCAGGGCCGTGGTGTCGGCCTGCAGACGCGCATGGGCCAGGCCCTGGCGCAGTACATCGCCACGGGAGACAGGAAGGCGCTGCCGGTGCAGCCTTCGGAGATGCGGCCATTCCCGCTCTATGGCCTGCGCCGCCTCTATGTGTCGGCCGTGATCGGCTGGTACCGGATGACGGACGGCGGCGTCTGAGCCTCAGAAGCGGTAGGCGCCGCTCAGGCCCACCGTCCAGTTGCGGCCCGGCGCGGGCTCGTAGTAGCGCGCATTGCCCTCGTTGACGATCAGCGAGCCCACGTAGCGGCGGTCGAACAGGTTGTCGACGCGCGCAAAGGCGTTGAACTCCCAGCGTTCCCATTTCTTCAGGTAGCCGGCGTACAGCGCGGCGACGGCATAGCCCGGCGCGCTGGCGGTGTTGAGATCGTTGGCCTGCATGCGCCCGAGCGCACGCATCTCGACGCCGGCCCGCCAGCCTTCGGGCGGCACCCAGCCCAGCGATGCGAAGAGCGACTGCCGCGCGATCCCCGGAATGCGGTTGCCCGCCTCCACCGTGTTGGATGCTGCGCAGGGCGACGGCGAGCAGAAGGCATCGCGATAGCGTGCGTCGAGCCAGGTGTAGGCCAGCTGGGTGCGCCAGTGGTTGGCCGTCTCGTGCTGCCAGGCCAGTTCGAAGCCGTTGCGCCGCGTGCGGCCGGCATTCTGGAAAGTGGCGCGGCCGCCGGTGTTGGTGTCGGTCACGATCTCGTCGCGCGTGCGGGTCTGGAACAGCGCCGCCGTCAGCAGCCCTCCGCCCAGCCTTGCCTTCGCACCCAGCTCGATGCTGTCGTTGACCGAGGGCCGCAGCGAGAAATTGAGCCCGCTGGCGCCGCCCGCGCGGTACGACAACTCGTTGAGCGTCGGCGTCTCGAAGCCCCGGCCGATCGAGCCATACAGCGCGAGATCGGGCGTGGCCTGGTAGCGCAGCGAAGCCACCGGCAGCGTCTTGCTGTAGCGCGCGCTGCCGCTGTCATCGCGGTTGGCGCCCACGATGTAGCGGTCCTGCGAATCGAAGTGCACGCTGCTTCGGCGCACGCCGGCCTCGAGCGTCCATTGTTCCGCGAGGTGCCAGGTGGCCTGGGCATAGGGGTCGAGGTTCCAGACCTCGTTGCGCTCGCTGCGCCGCAGGCGTCCTTGAACGCCCAGTACGGGCGAGGCCACGCGGCCGAAGTAGTTCTCGTAGCCACGGCGCTGTTCGCGCAGGCTGTCGTAGCCCAGGCCCGCCACCAATTCGAGCGGCCGGTCGGCCAGTTGCAGCGCGGCGGTCCAGCGCAGATCGACCCCGCCGTATTGGCGCGTGAGATCGATCACGCCGCCCGCATGCAGCGGATTCTGCTGCGCCGACGGCGGAATCGACTGGTACTGCACGGTCTTGCGCTCGCCGCCGTAGACCATGAGCCGCAGCGATTGCGCGGCGGCGATGCGCCGTTCATAGAGCATGCCGGCCTGCGTCTGCTCCACCGTCTTGCGAGTGTCGAACTGCGTGGCGAGCGGTGCGCTACGCGGCGCCAGCGCGTACTGCCCGGCCGTGAGACCCAGCGGATCCTGCGCGCTGATGCGCACGCTGTTGAGCACCAGCGTGAGCTTGTCGCCGTTGTCCAGCGCAATGCCGAGCTTGCCGTTCGCAATGTCGCGCCGTGCCGCACTGTGCTCGCGCCAGCCGTCGGTCTGGAAGCGGCTCGCGTTCAGCAGGTAGTCGACCGCGCCCTGCGACCCGCTGGCCTGGAGCGACTGGCGCCAGGTGCCGAAGCTCCCTCCGGCCGCCGAGTACGAAAGCCGCGGCGCCCCTTCGCCCGATGCGGTGAAGGCCTGCAGCACGCCGCCCGACGAGTTGCCGTAGAGCGCCGAGAACGGACCCCGCAATATCTCGACGCGGTCGAGCGAGCCGATGTCGATGTTGGAGGTCTGGCCCTGGCCGTCGGGCAGCGTGGCGGGAATGCCGTCGACATACAGCCGCACGCCGCGCACGCCGAAGGTGGAACGCGCGCCGAAGCCGCGGATCGACAGCTGCAGGTCTTGCGCATAGTTCATGCGGTTCTGCACCTGCAGGCCCGGAACGTTGCCCAGGCTTTCGGAAAGATTGACCTGCAGCCGGCTGTCGCGCATCTCGGCGCCATCGACGCGATCGACCGAGCCCGGCACGTTGAACGGAGCGACCTCGCCGCGCGGCGTGGAGACGGTGACTGGGGGCAGGCTGCCGCGGTCGGCCTGCGGCTGCATTTCCAGCTGCTGCTGCGCCTGGGCAGCGAGCGGAACCCCCAGCAGGAGCAGGCGGACAGCGGCAGTGGCGGTAGCGGAAAGTGCAGGCTTCATTGCGCCGATTCTGCTTCGGCGCGAGCACCTGCCCGTACTAGCAGGAACCCGATCGGGCCGGATTCAGCTTCTTCTGCGCCAGCCGTACCAGCCGCACACGGCAACGGGAATGCCCAGCGCGAACCAGGCCAGCATGTCTCCAAGGCCGCCGTCGCTGAACAGCGCCGAGATCAACCCGACGGTGGTCAGCACGCCGAGCACGATCGGCCAGCCCCACATGTGCCAGAAGCTGTGGCGCTGCTTCATGCCTGCACCTTCATCGCAGGCGCCGGGTCAGGCTGCTGCCCGCCATGCTGCTGCGGCCTGTGCCCGGGGCCTGCCGGCACCGGTGCGGCCGGGGCAGGCACGGTGTTGCCGCGCTTGAGCCACAGGTACAGCCCGCTGCCCAGCACGATGATGGTCGCAATATCGAGCAGCGCCCAGATGATCTGCATCGGCATGCCGGCGTAGTCGCCGAAGTGCAGCGGCTGCGACACGAGCAGCGCCGTCAGGTACCAAGGCATCTTCGGCGCCGCGGTCACCTGGGCCGTCTTGGCGTCGACCAGCACCGGCTGCAGCAGCTTCGAGGTGAAAGGCTCGTTGCCGCGCATGAAGAAGGTGGTGTGGTGCGGGCTCGAGAACGCCGTGCCGGGGAACGCGATGAAGGACAGCTTCATGTCGGGCGTCTGCTGGAGCGCAACCTCCATCGAGCGCTGCACCGATGCGCGCTGGGCTACGGGCACCGTCGGCTCGTTCTTGTAGGGTGCAAGAAGCGCGCTGAGCTGATCGTATTGCCAGTACTTGATGACCAGGTCGGCCCAGGTGTTGATCATGCCGGTGGAACCCACCACGAACAGCCAGACCAGCGTGACGATGCCCAGCAGGTTGTGCAGGTCGAGCCACTTCAGGCGCGGGCGCTTCTCGCGCCGCACGGTGCCGAAGTCGAGCTTGCGCATGAACGGCGCATAGAGCACCACGCCGGAGACGATGGCCACCAGCAGCAGCAAGCCCATGAATCCCAGGAACAGCTTGCCCGCGAGTCCGGCGAACAAATCGACGTGCAGCTTGAACATCACGTACATGAAGCCTTCGTCGAACTTCGGCTGCGCAAGCACGGCGCCGGTACGCGCGTCGACCACCACCGACTTGAAGTCATCGGTGGGTGCGGGCGTTGGCGTGAGCGTGACGAACCAGAGGCCGTCGTCATCCTCGGGCTGCGAAACGAACTGCACTACGCGGTCGGGATGCTTCGCGCGCGCCGTTTCGAGCACGCGGTCCATGCTCACGCGCGGCGTATTCGCGGGCATCTTGGGCGATTCGACCTCGGTGCCCAGCAGGTGGCCGATCTCGTGGTGAAAGATCAACGGCAAGCCCGTGATGCACAGGAGCAGCATGAACACGGTGCACACGAGGCTGCTCCACTTGTGCACCCAGGCCCAGGTCTTGATCTTTCGGCTGTTCATGTCGTTGCTGCCCTTGTCGAAAGGAAAATATCAAAAGCGATAGGTCGCGCTGGCCACGACGTTGCGGCGCGAGCCGTACCAGCAGTCGCCGCGCGACAGGCAAGTGCTGAAATACGTCTTGTCCGTCACGTTGTTGATGTTGAGCGCATAGCGCCACTGCGCAGTGTCGTAGGCAAACACGAGGTCGGCCAGCGCAACGCCCGGCACGCGCGGTCCCACGCCGAATTGCAGGTCGCGGAACGAGCTCATCACGCGCACGCCCGCACCGGCCGAGAAGCCGCTGACGCCGCCGATCGAGAAACGGTACTTGGCCCAGACGCTCGCCTGGTGCTTGGGCAGGCCCTCGATCTGCTCGTCGGCATCGGTGTAGTTGTAGTGGGCGATGAGGTCGAGGTTCGGTCCGATGGAGCCCTTGGCCTCGAGCTCCGCGCCCTTGGTCTTGGTCTTGCCGGCTTGCGTGTACACATTCGGCGACGGCGAAGTGATCTGGTTCTTCTCCCGCAGATCGTAGACCGCCGCGCTGAACGCCAGCGCGCGGTCCTTCGGCTCGTATTTCACGCCGGCTTCCCATTGCTCACCGCGCAAGGGCGTGAAGATCTGTCCGTTGCGCGGCGACTGCGGCGTGAACGACTCGGTGTAGCTCACATACGGCGACCAGCCCGAGGGCATGGCGTACATCAGGCCGAAGCGCTTGGTGGTTGCGCTGCTCTTCTGCTCGTCGCTGCCTGCCGTGCTGGACACCGCCCTGTCATGCCGCAGGCCCGCCACGAAGATCCAGTTGTCGAGCTTGATCTGGTCCTGCAGATAGACGCCGGTCTGGCGCTGGCGGGTGCGCGGCAGCGGCGCGCGCTCGGGCAGGTCGACATGGCCGTACACGGGTGCGTAGACGTCGATGGTGTCGAAGGTCGTTGCGCCCCACACGTTCTCGCGCTGCCTGGCGAAATCCGCGCCGACCAGCAGCGTGTGCTTCAGGGCGCCGGTCTGGAAATGGCCTTCGACATGGTTGTCGAGCGTCTGCGTGCGGTTGCGCGTCAGGTAGCTGTCGTAGTAGCGGCCGAGCACGCGCTTGAAGATCGGATCGGTGGCGTCCCAGCTTTCGGCTCCACTGAAGGCGGCGCCATAGTGGTAGCGGTTGTCGTTCTCGTTTTTGGCGTAGCGGAAGTTCTGCCGCACGCGCCAGTTCTCGTTGAACTTGTGCTCGAACTGCCAGCCGAAAGTCTTGCGTTCGCTGTTGTAGTAGTCGAAGCCCGGCTCGCCGATGAAGCGGCTGGCGGGAATGCGTCCGTTCGGGTTCGGCAGCAAGGTGCCCTCCCACGGAAGGAACTGCGAGCTGCTGCCGCTCTTGTCCTTTTGCCACAGCCCCTGCAATGTGAGCGAGGTCGCCGCGTTGGGCCGCCAGGTCAGCGAGGGCGCAATGACGCTGCGGTCGTCGGGCACGTGGTCGACCTGCGAGTCCGACTTGCGCTGCAACGCGATCAGACGGTACGACAGGCTGCCGTCGGCATTCAGCGGCCCCGTGAGGTCGGCCTGGATCTGCTTGCGGCCGAAGCTGCCGAACTGCACGCCCACTTCGCGCTGGGTTTCCTGCAGCGGACGCTTGCTGACCATGTTGACCACGCCCGCCGCGGTGCCCGCGCCGAACAGCATGCCCGCCGGGCCGCGCAGCACTTCGAGCCGCTCCAGCGTGTAGGGCTCGGTGCGCGTGGTGCTGGTGTAGTAGCCATAGGACTGGCGCAGGCCGTCCAGGTAGACGTCGGGCGTGGCGCCCCGGATGCGCACGGAGTCGGTCCGCGAGTCCTGGCCATAGGCATCGGAGCGCACGCCGGCCGCATAGTTGAGCGCGTCCTGAAGATTGCCCGCGCCCTGGTCCACCATCTGGTCGCGCGTGACCACGGTCACCGATTGGGGCGTTTCGGCCAGCGGCGTGTCGGTCTTGGTGGCGGTTGCGGCGTTCCTGGCGCGGTAGCCGATCACCGGCGAGGTTGCGGTTTCAACTTCGGCGCTTGCATCGACCTTCACTTCCGGCAAGGCGCCGGGCGCCGTGGTCTGGGCCAGAACCTGGTGATGCACGTAAATCGCCATGCAGCCTGCCAGCACCGATGCGACTTTGCGCCCCGCCATCAACCTCTTCATTCCTGCTCCACTCCGTAAGATTATTAAGAACGATTCGCATTCTAATAGTTATAAAGTCTCATTTGTTCCGATTTCCCCGCATCGGCAAGGGGGCGTTCCGGCAGCGCTTGCGCCGACGGTGCGGCGTGGCACAGGGCAAAGCGGCTACGATCCCGGCCGCACGCCGTGTGCGTCCCCTGGCCCATGCCCGACAAGCTCATCGCCTCTTCGTTTCCCGCGCTGCGCGGCCTGGCGCTGTGGCTGATGGCCGCTGGCATCGCCTGGGTGCTCGCCGGCTGCGCCGGCCTTCCTCCGCGCACGCCCGAGCCGCCAACGCTGTCGATTGCCGCCTCCCCTTCCACCACGCTCGGCCGTGCAGCGGCCAGCCTGAACGCCGCGCACGACGGCCTGTCGAGCATCCAGCCGCTGGTGGAGGCGTCCTTTGCGCTCGATGCGCGCTTCGAGCTGATGCGGCGGGCGCAGGCCTCGCTGGACGTGCAGACCTACCAGCTCGGCAACGACAAGACCGGCCGCCTCTTGCTGCGCGAACTGCGCGATGCCGCGCGGCGCGGCGTGCGGGTGCGCCTGCTGCTCGACGACTTCCACACGACCGGCATGGACCGCCTGCTGCTCGGCCTGGCCGCGGAACCCAACGCCGAGGTCCGGCTGTTCAACCCGTTCGTGAATGCCCGCGACCACTCGGCCACGCGCTGGCTCGAGTTCTTCGGCGATTTCCGCCGGCTCAACCATCGCATGCACAACAAGCTCTTCGTGGCCGATGGCGCCATGGCCATCGCGGGCGGCCGCAACCTGGCCGACGAATACTTCCTGCGCAGCGAGGGCGCCAACTTCATCGACTTCGAACTGATCATGGCCGGCCCGGTGGTTCCGGAAGCCGCCCGCATCTTCGACACCTACTGGAACAGCGACGTCGTCTACCCGCTCCAGCGGATCGCCGGCGCCAGCGGCACACCGGAGGCGCTGAAGTCGGAGTTCGACGCCGCCACCTCGCCAGCCCATGCCCCGCCGCCCGCCGCCCTGCAGGGCACCGACCTGATGGGCGATCCGCCGCTCGGCGCCCAGCTGGCCGACATCGGCCGCATGAAGTGGATGCGAGCCGACGCCCATGCCGCGGCCGACAGCCCCAACAAGGCGCTGGGCACCCTCGCGTCGCCGGCCGAATCGCTGGCGGCGCGCTTTCATGAAATGACCGCCACGGCGCGCTCGGACGTCGTGGTGATCTCGCCCTACTTCATCCCTGGCGACGAAGGCATGGCCCGCATCCGCGAGGGCCGGGAGCGCGGCGTGCGCATCAGCGTCGTCACCAATTCGCTGGCCGACAGCGACGAGCCGCTGGTCAACATCAACTACAACCGCTATCGCGTCGACATGCTGAAGCTGGGCGTGAACCTGTACGAGGTCAGCACCCGGCAGCTCAGGCGCAACCGGCAGCTACGCGACCTGCTCAAGAAGGCGCGCGGCCGCCTGCATGCCAAGCTCGCGCTGGTCGACCGCGAATGGGTGCTGCTCGGCTCGATGAATCTCGACCCGCGCTCGGCGCGGCTGAACACCGAATTCGGCGTTCGCGTGCGAAGTTTCGAGCTGACCCAGGCCTTGCTCTATGCCTACCAGCTGGACGACATCGAGGGCGTCTACCGCGTCGTGCTGCTGCCCGACGGCGAGAACGTGCAATGGATAGGCACCGGCGACGTGGACAACGAGGTGCTCGACAGCGAGCCCGATTCGAGCCTGCTCACGCGGCTGCAGCTGCTGCTGTTTTCCTGGTTCGTGCCGACCGACCAGCTGTAGGGACGTCTACAATAGGTAATGAGAGTTATTCTCATTAACTGTAAATAAAACGTCAACAAATTGCAATGAGATCCCGCATCCGCTCGTCACGCATCGCTTTTGCCTTGCTCCCCCTCGCTTCCATTTCCCCGCTCTCCATGGCACAAGGCACCGGACAGCCGGACCCTGCGAACACATCGCTGCCCGAAGTGCATGTTGTCGCAGAGCCCGAATCCGGCGGCTACAACCCCACGAGCAGCAGCGGCGCCACGCGCACCAGCACGCCGCTGCGAGAGGTGCCGCAGTCGGTGCGCATTGTCTCCAGCCAGCTGATCGAAGACATGGGTGCAACGCGCCTGGCCGACACGGTGGGCTTTGTGAGCGGGATCACGCGCCTCAACGACTTCGGCGGCACCTGGGACAACTTCGGCATCCGCGGGTTCAGCAGTACCGACATGGGATTCCTGGTCAACGGCTTTCCCGGCTCGCGCGGCTACAACCCGCCGCGCGACACCGCCACCGTCGAGCGCTTCGAATTCCTCAAGGGCCCGGCTTCGGCCGTCTACGGCAGCAGCGAGCCAGGCGGCACCATCAACATCGTCACGAAGAAGCCGGAGTTCACGCGCCGCAACACCGCCGATTTCAGCATCGGCAGCCAGGGCCTGCGCCGCAGCACGCTGGACAGCACCGGCGCGCTGAGCCAGAACGTGGCCTACCGGCTGAACCTGGCGGTGGAAGAAGGCGACAGCCGAAGCGACCTGCTGAGCAACAGGCGCACGCTGGTGGCGCCCGCGCTGACCTGGGTCATCGACGACAAGACAGTCCTCAACTACGAGTCCGAGTTCCTGCGTTCGAAAACGCCGCTGGACCGCGGGCTGATCAATGTTCGCGGCCTGCTCGGAACCCTGCCGCGCGACCGGGTGCTCAACGAGCCCGGCGACGGCAACATGACGCTCACCAGCAATACGCACCAGCTCACGCTGGACCGCCAGCTGTCGGAAAACTGGCGCGCGCGCATCGGTGCGAGCTACAAGGAAAGCACCTTCTCCGGCAACTACACCGAAGCGACTTCCCTGGCCAGCAACAACCGGACGCTCAACCGCCGCGCCACCTGGCGCCAGCTGCCGTCGCGCGACACTTCTTTCCAGGCGGAGCTGGAAGGCAAGTTCACGACCGGCGCGCTGGCCCACACGCTGCTGGTCGGCGTGGAAGCGTCCAGGCTGTGGATGAACACCGAAATCCTCCGCTCGGGCAACTATCCGATCGATATCTACCTGCCTGTCTATGGCAGGCCCCAGCCGCCGCTCACGTCGCTCACCTCCAGCTCGGACGAGCACCAGCGTGCGAGCGCCGTTTTCCTGCAGGACCAGATCAGCCTTTCGCCGCAGTGGAAGCTGCTGGTGGGCGCCCGCTACGACCACTTCAGGCAGAGCATCGAGGACCGCGTGAACCGCAACAGCGCCCAGAAGCACGATGCCGTTTCGCCGCGGGCCGGCCTGACCTACCTGCCGAACGACTGGAGCTCCTGGTACGTCTCCGCCGGCAAGTCGTTTCGCGGCAACAGCGGCACCGACAAGAACGGCCAGGCCTTCGATCCGCAGCGCTCCACCGCGCTGGAAGCCGGCGTGAAGCTGCAGACACGGGACCAGCGCCTGGGCGCCAACCTGGCCGTGTTCGACATCAAGAAGACGAACGTGCTGACGGCCAGCGACACGCCCGGCTTCTCCGTTGCGGCCGGCGAGGTCAAGAGCAGCGGCTTCGAGGCGGATGTCTATGGCCAGATCGACAAGAACTGGCGGGTGAGCGGAAATTTCGCCTACGTCGACGCCCGGATATCGAAGGACGCAACGCTTGCGCCCGGCACGCGCATCGTGAACATCCCGAAGACGAGCGCCGGCCTGTTCGCCATCCGCGAGGATGCGCTGGCCGACGGCAGCCGCTATGGCGTGGGTGCCGGCATCAACTACGTGGGCAACCGTTCGGGCAACAGCGCCGACACCTACGCGCTGCCGGCCTACACCACCGTCAAGCTGGTGAGCTTCTGGCAGATCAACAGGACCGCCCGCGTATCGATCGACGTGCACAACCTCTTCAACAGGAATTTCTACACCGCCTCGTGGGGCAACCTGTATGTGATTCCGGGCGCCAAGCGCAGCGTCGTGGCCAGCCTGAAGCTGGACCTCTGAAGCCGTGCATTCCTCCCGTACCCGTATTTTTTCGACTGGACACCCAATGATGAACAGGCTGCACCGGATCGCCGCCCTGGCCACGCTCGCAGCGGCGGCCGTACTTTCTTCCGCGGGCGCGCAGGCGCACGGCATCTGGTTTGCCCAGCGCTCGGGCGAACTCGCGTTGATCTATGGCGAAGGCGCCGACGACCTGGACACGGTCAAGCGGCAGCCGCTGATCACCGCGGTCAGCGCCTACGACGCATTCGGGAAGCCCGTGCCGACTGCCCTGGAGGTGAACGGGCGCTTGCTGCTGGTGGACACGAAGGAGAAACCCGCCATCGTTGCGGCGGTGCTGGACAACGGCATCTGGAGCAAGACGCCGGAAGGCAAGTGGCTCAAGAGGGGCAAGAACGAAGTTCCCGGCGCGCTCACCAGCGGCCACAACTTCAAATATGCGGTACACCTGCGCAGCCCGCTGCGCAATGCCTTGCCGCCGCTGCCCGGGCACACGCTGCAGATCGTCCCGGTCGATGCCACCCTGCCCGAGAAGCTCGGGCAAGACCTGCGCTTGCGCGTGCTCTACCAGGGCAAGCCCGTGGCGGGCGCCCTGGTGCTGAGTGATTTCGTCAACGATCCCGACGCCCGGCCCATGGAAAGCGGCGCCGACGGCAGCGTGGTCATCAAGGTGCGAAACCAGGGACTGAACGTCGTGACCGCCCAGTGGGCCGCACCGCCGGAAGATCCCCTCAAGACCGACAAGGTGGAGCACCTGGCATCTCTGTCCTTTGTGCTGGCGCACGCGCCGGAATAGGCGGGCAGCGCCCGGGGGTCGCGCCCCGGCCCTTGAAAGTCCGCCGATTGCCCTTATGATTAGCACTCGCTGCTGACGAGTGCTAACAAGCCTCGCTTCCAGTCGATGGGCTGCCGGTTTTTCCCGCCAGCGCCCGACCACAACCCCGTTTCTTATCCAGGAGATGCAATGAAACTTCGTCCTTTGGCCGATCGTGTGATCGTCAAGCGTATCGACAGCGAAACCAAGACCGCCTCCGGCATCGTCATCCCCGACGCAGCCGCCGAAAAGCCCGATCAGGGTGAAGTCCTGGCCGTGGGCCCGGGCAAGCGCACCGACAAGGGCGACCTGACCGCACTGACCGTCAAGGTCGGCGACCGCGTCCTGTTCGGCAAGTACAGCGGCCAGACCGTCAAGGTCGATGGCGACGAACTGCTGGTCATGAAGGAAGACGACCTGTTCGCGGTCGTCGAGAAGTAATCCATCCATCCCCATTCGGAGTAATAAAACATGGCAGCAAAAGACGTAGTCTTCGGCGGTGAAGCCCGCGCACGCATGGTCGAGGGTGTCAACATCCTCGCCAACGCCGTCAAGGTGACCCTGGGCCCCAAGGGCCGCAACGTGGTGCTCGAGCGCTCGTTCGGCGCCCCCACCGTCACCAAGGACGGTGTGTCGGTCGCCAAGGAAATCGAACTCAAGGACAAGCTCCAGAACATGGGCGCCCAGCTCGTGAAGGAAGTGGCTTCCAAGACTTCGGACAACGCCGGTGACGGCACCACCACCGCGACCGTGCTGGCTCAGGCCATCGTTCGCGAAGGTTTCAAGCTGGTGGCTGCCGGCATGAACCCGATGGACCTGAAGCGCGGCATCGACAAGGCCGTGACGGCCCTGGTCGCCGAGCTGAAGAAGGCTTCCAAGCCCACCACCACGTCGAAGGAAATCGCTCAAGTCGGCTCGATCTCGGCCAACAGCGACGAAACCATCGGCAAGCTCATCGCTGACGCGATGGACAAGGTCGGCAAGGAAGGCGTGATCACCGTGGAAGACGGCAAGTCGCTGGACAGCGAACTCGACGTCGTCGAAGGCATGCAGTTCGACCGCGGCTACCTGTCGCCCTACTTCATCAACAACCCCGAGAAGCAATCGGCGCTGCTCGACAACCCCTTCGTGCTGCTGTTCGACAAGAAGATCAGCAACATCCGCGACCTGCTCCCCACGCTGGAACAAGTCGCCAAGGCTGGCCGTCCGCTGCTGATCATTGCCGAAGAAGTCGAGGGCGAAGCCCTGGCTACCTTGGTCGTGAACACGATCCGCGGCATCCTGAAGGTCGTGGCCGTGAAGGCACCTGGCTTCGGCGACCGCCGCAAGGCCATGCTGGAAGACATCGCCATCCTGACGGGCGGCAAGGTCATCGCTGAAGAAGTGGGCCTGACGCTCGAAAAGGTGACGCTGGCCGACCTGGGCCAAGCCAAGCGCATCGAAGTGGGCAAGGAAAACACCATCATCATCGACGGTTCGGGCGCTGCGGCCGACATCGAAGCCCGCGTGAAGCAAGTGCGCGTGCAGATCGAAGAAGCCACGAGCGACTACGACCGTGAAAAGCTGCAAGAGCGCGTGGCCAAGCTGGCCGGCGGCGTTGCAGTGATCAAGGTTGGCGCTGCCACCGAAGTCGAAATGAAGGAAAAGAAGGCTCGCGTCGAAGACGCCCTGCACGCCACCCGCGCTGCAGTGGAAGAAGGCGTCGTGGCTGGCGGCGGCGTGGCTCTGCTGCGTGCCAAGCAAGCCGTGGGCGACTCGATCAAGGGCGACAACGCCGACCAGGACGCCGGCATCAAGCTGGTGCTCAAGGCCATCGAAGCACCCCTGCGCGAAATCGTGAACAACGCCGGCGGCGAAGCCTCGGTGGTGGTGAACGCTGTGTTGGCCGGCAAGGGCAACTACGGCTTCAACGCTGCGAACGACACGTACGGCGACATGCTCGAGCTGGGCATCCTGGACCCGACGAAGGTCACCCGCACCGCGCTGCAGAACGCAGCATCGGTGTCCTCGCTGCTGCTGACGACCGAAGCCATGGTCGCAGACGCACCGAAGGATGAGGCCGGTGCCGGCGGCGGCATGCCCGACATGGGTGGCATGGGCGGCATGGGCGGCATGGGCATGTAATTGCCCACCCCCGAAGCGGCTCACTGCGTGTAGCCGCCTCCCCCTCCAGGGGGCGACACCTGCGGACCGGCGGAGCCGGATCCGCGGTGTCTCCCGAACGAAAAAACCCGTCTCTCGACGGGTTTTTTTATGGGCGCTTCACAATGCGTCGCTCATCGAAACTGATCGCGCAATGCTGTGTAGAGGCGCTTGAAACGCGCATGGCGCGCCGCGTGCGCGGTGGCGCCGTCTTGCGAGGGCACGAGCCGCTGCTTGACCGGCGGCAGCGTGCACACCTCGGCCACGGTGCCTCCGTCGGCCAGCCAGGCAAGGCGAGCCGCACCCAGCGCCCCACCCGTCTCGCTGCCCGCATAGAGCGTGAGCGGCAGCTCGAAGATGTCGGCCAGCAGCTGACCCCACCAGACGCTGCGCGCGCCGCCGCCCACCAGCGCCACTTCGCGCAGCGGCATGCCGGCCGGCAGGCGCAGGGTGTCGAAGCCGTCGCGCAACCCGAAGCTCACGCCCTCGACCACGGCATAGGCGATCTCCGCCGGACCGTGCGCATGCGTGAGCCCGAACAGCACGCCCTGCGCGTTCGGGTTGTTGTGCGGAGAACGCTCGCCCGAGAGGTACGGCAGGAACAACGGGCAACGCTCGCGCTGTGCCGGTGCAACCGACGCGGCAGCTTCGAGCAATGCCGCCTCGTCGGCGAACCTGAAGGCCTTGGCGGCCCAGCTCACGGCGCTCGCGGCCGAAAGCATCACCGACATCTGGTGCCAGCGCCCGGGCAGCGCATGGCAGAAGGCGTGCATCGCCTGCGCGAGGTTGGGCAAAAAGCGGTCGGTCGAGACGAACACCACGCCCGAGGTGCCGAGCGACACGAAGCCCTGCCCCGGTTCCACCAAGCCCATGCCGACCGCGCTCGCGGCGTTGTCGCCCGCACCGCCGGCAATGAGCACCGCGCCACCATTGCCCACGCCCCAGCGCGCGGCCAGTTCGGGCTTGAGCTGCGCCGACACCTCGCTGCCCTCGACCAGCCGCGGCATGTGGCTGCGCGTGAGGCCGGTGGCCGCGAGCAGTTCGTCGGACCAGTCGCGCGCGCCGACATCGAGCCACAGCGTGCCGGCCGCATCGGACATTTCGCTGACGGCCTCGCCGCTGAGCATGAAGCGCAGCCAGTCCTTCGGTAGCAGCACGCGCGCCGTGCGGTTGAAGATTTCAGGCTCGTGCTCGCGCACCCACAGCAGCTTGGGCGCGGTGAAGCCGGGCATCGCGAGGTTGCCCGCGATCTCGCCCAGGCGCGGCACGGCGCGCGCGAGCGCCTCGCATTGCGCGCCGCTGCGCCCGTCGTTCCAGAGGATGGCGGGTCGCAGCACCTCGCCCGCGGCATCGAGCAGCGTGGCGCCGTGCATCTGGCCCGACAGGCCGATGGCGCGCACCGCGAGCAGCGCTTCGGCATGCGCGCCCTGCAGCTCGGCCATGACCTGTTCGAGCGCCTGCCACCACCGGCCCGGCATCTGCTCCGACCAGAGCGGCTGGGGCCGGTCGACCGTGAGCGGCGCGCGCGCCACGCCGACGATGTGGTGGTCGCCGGCGAGCAGCAGCGCCTTGAGCTCGGACGTGCCGAGGTCGAGTCCCAGATACAAGATGGTGCTCCCTGATTGGTGCCTTGAAAGCGCTTGGTCTCGACGTCAGCCGAACCGCGTGTCGGCCTGGCGCCTGAACTCGCTCGGCGTCATGCCCTTGATCTCGAGGAAGCGCCGGTTGAAGTTGGCCACGTTGTTGAAGCCGACCTGGTAGCAGATGTCGGTCACGTAGTGGTCGGTCTGCATCAGCAGGTGGCAGGCGCTGTTGATGCGCACGCGGTTGACGAAGTCGGTGAAGCTGTTGCCCGTGGAGCGCCGGAAGAAGCGGCTGAAGCGGCTTTCGCTCATGCCGAGTTCGGCCGCCACATCCGACATGGAGATCGGCTCGGCCATGTTGCTGGTGATGCGGTTGACGATGTCGTTGATCTGGTCGACCTGAGCATCGCCCTCCACGCCGTGCGCGCCCTGCATCTGCACGCTGGAGAGCAGCCGGTAGTCGGTGCATTGCGCGAGGTCGGCCACGAACTCGAGAAACAGCCCGAGCCGGCGCACGCCGCGCGCGGCCTTGATGTTGTCCCAGTGCGTCTGCGCCTGCTGCGACATGCCGAAGAACTCGATGCCATGCCGCGCGCGTTCGAACAGCTGCATCACCTCGCGCAGTTCCGGAATTTCGGCCGCGGCGCGCTCGATGGGCTCGTGGCGGAACTGGATCACCCGGTCGCGTCCCGCGGCGCCGCCTTCGGGCACGTCCAGCGAGATCCAGTTGTGCGGCAGCCGCGGCCCGCAGAGCACGAGGTGCCCGGGCTGGAACGGCCCGATCCAGTCGCCGATGAAGGCCTTGCCCGAGGTCTCGGTGATCAGGTGCAGCTCGTAGTCTTCATGGAAGTGCCATCGCACCAGCGGGCTCGGAAAGCCGTGCGCCAGGCAGCGCACCAGGCCGGTTTCGGGGGCCTCGTAGCCCAGAGACGGGGAGCGCGCGATGTCGCGCTCCAGCTCGGGTTGGCGCTGACGGGGAATCGAGCGTTTGCGTGTGGACGTTGTCATGGCAGCACGGGGTCAGGGCCGGGAAGCGACGGCCTCATTGTCTTCCTGCGCCAGCGCGGCGTGAACCGCGTCGAGCGTGGGTGGATCGGCACCTTCGCGGGTGCAGTTGAGGGCGGCGGCGGTGGCGGCGAAGCGCATCACCTCGCGCCAGGCGTCGTCGCCGAGCGCGCCGAGCTGGGCCGGGTGCTCGACGCCGTGCGCAAGCAGCGCCACCGAAAGGCCGGCCGTGAAGGTGTCGCCCGCGCCGATGGTGTCGACCACCTTGACCTGCGGCGCCGCCACGGCGAGCGGCGCATGCCCCGTGCGCCAGAGCGTGGCGCCCGCGCCGCCGCGCGTGACGACCACGGCATGCGCGCCGGCCTGGAGGCACTCCGCGGCCAGCGCATCGACCGGCTGGCCGGGGGCGAGCAGTTCGGCGTCCTCGTCGCTGAGCTTGACCAGGTCGGCCATGGCCAGCCAGCCCGTCACGCGCTCGCGGTAGGCCGCCATGTCGGGAATCAGGCTGGGCCGCACGTTCGGGTCGAACACGATCACGCGGCGCCCGGCGTTGGCCGTGACCAGCTCGGCAATGCGCGTGGCCGCCGGCTCCTGAAGCAGCGAGATCGAGCCGAAATGAAGGAAGCGGCACTCCGTCGGCAGCTGCGGCGGCGGCTCGGGCGCCCAGGTGGCGTCGGCGCTGCCGCGCGTGTAGAAGGCATAGCGGTTGGTCTGCGGCGTGCGCTCGACGAAGGCCAGCGTCGACGGCGCATTGCTGCGCAGGATGAAGCTGGTGTCGACGCCGTTGCGTTCGAGAAAGCGCATCAGCCGTTCGCCGAACAGGTCGGTCGACAGCTGCGTGAGAAAGCCGGTGGGCTGGCCGAGGCGCGCGCAGGCCACGGCGGTGTTGAGCGGTGAGCCGCCCTCGTGGCCCAGGAATGCGAGCGTGCCGGCCTCGCTGGCGGTGAAATCGATGAGGGCTTCGCCCGTGAGTGCAATGCGCATGGTTCTCGGATTCTCTTCTGTCAGGGCAAGGCGCGCGCATCGGCCAGGAAGCCGCGCTCCGCGGCCAGCGTGGCGGGATGGTCGAGCAGTTCGGCAAAGAGGCGCGGCGGAATCGTGATGGCGTCCACGCCCAGCGCAAGCAACGAAAGATAGGCCTCGCGCGAGCGGATGCTGGCGACCAGCAGGCGCGTGCCGGACGAAGGGCACCGCGCCACCAGCGCCTGCATCTGCGCGATCAGCACCAGCCCATTGACGCCGGCGTCGTCGAGCCGCCCGAGATACGGCGCCGCATAGGCCGCGCCCAGTTGCGCCGCGAAGTGCGCCTGCTCGGGCGCGTACACGGCCGTCCACGTGACGGGCACGCCTTGCGCGATGAGCCGCGCGCCGGCATCCAGGCCCTGGCGCGTGGCGGGAATCTTCACGACCAGCTGGCCCCGGTTGAAGTGCGGGAGCAAGGCGGCCGCGTCTTCGAGCATGCCGTCGACTTCACTGGAATACACCTGCGCCTGCACCTGGCGCGCGCCCAGCTCGATGCAGCGCTTGAGCAAACCGAGCACTTCGCCGCGGCCGATGCCGGCGCGCTTGAGCAGCGTCGGGTTGGTCGTCACGCCATGCACCACCGGGTGCGGCAGGCAGGCCTGCAATTCAGACAGGTCGGCGCTGTCGAGGTACAGATGGAAGTCTTCGGTCATGACTGTGCGTTCTTGGTGCTCTTGTTCTTGGTGCTCTTGTTCTTGGTGCTGTTGTTCTTGGCAATGTTGTTCGGGGCGCTGTTGTTCAGGGCGTGTGCCCAGGCCACCGGGTACTCCCCTCCGCGAATGTCCCCCGGCCTGCGGCCTCCTCCTTGATTTCGCTGCGGGGAGCACCCGATGCCCTGTGCACCTGGGCACGCTGCCGGTGTACCGCCGATCAACCAACGCGCTGTCCAACGATCACGTCGATGGGGTGCCTTGCGCAGCGAAATAAAGGAGGAGGCCGAAGGCCGGGGGACATTCGCGGAGCAAGGTACCCCGTCGGCGGGATCGCGCCCCGAACGCCCCACAACGCAACGAATCAACAAACAAGCTTTCATCTCAGCTCATGACATTACCGCCGTCGACATTGAGAGTCTGCGCCGTGATGTAGCGCGCCTCGTCGCTGGCAAGAAACACGGCCGCGCCCGCGATGTCGGCCGGCACGCCCATGCGGCCGAGCGGCACCTCCAGGCCCACGCGGCGCTTCTTCTCGCCGGGCGGCAGCCCCTCGGCCTTGGCGAACAGGCTGTCGACATGGTCCCACATCGGCGTGTCGACCACGCCGGGTGCAATGCCGTTGACACGGATGCCGTGCGGCGCCATGGCCAGCGCCGCGCTCTGGGTGTAGCTGATGACCGCGGCCTTGGTCGCGCAGTAGTGCGACACCAGCGCCTCGCCGCGCCGCCCCGCCTGCGAGGCCATGTTGATGACCGACGCCCCCTGCGTGCCGGCCTCCACCATGTGGCGCAGCACGGCCTGCATCACGAAGAACATGCCCTTCACGTTGACCGCGAACAGCCGGTCGAACGAAGCTTCGTCGCTGTCGAGCAGCGGCGCCAGGTCGAACACCGCGGCGTTGTTGAACAGCGTGTGGATCGGACCGAAGGCGACCTGCGCCTCCGCCAGCATGTGCGCGATGGCCTGCGTATCGGTCACGTCGGCCGCGATGTAGGCGAGCTTGTCGGGGCGCTGCTGCTGCAGCGCGCGCACCGCCTCGGGCGCCGCCGCGGCGCGGTCGATCACGCTGCAGCGCGCGCCCTCTGCAATGCAGGCCTCTGCCACGGCCAGGCCGATGCCGCCACCGGCGCCGGTCAGCAGCACGTGGCGGTTCTTCAAACGTTCGCTCATGTCGTTGCTCCAGGGTTCAGGAAATTTGCCACGCGCGCACTCGCCGCGCGCACCGCGCCCACCAGCCGCGCATCGCCCGCGGCGGCGCCCCACAGTGCCGGGTCCGAGCACAGCGCGAGCACCGGATCGGCGACGTCGCAGATCGCATGCGCCACGGCCTCGTCCATGCCCTGGTCCTGGTAGGCATAGGGCAGCGCCCCGCGATGCCAGCGCTGCAGGAAGGCCAAAAACAGCGCGGGCAGCATCGCGACGCTGTCGATCGGCTGCCCCGCGGCAAGCCGCTCGCGCACCGTGGGCGCGATGAAGCCCGGGATCTTGGAGAAGCCGTCGGCCGCCACGCGCTGGTTGGTGTCGCGGATCGCAGGGTTGCCGAAGCGGTCGAGCACCACGTCTCGGTAGGCCGCGAGGTCGATCGGGCTTGGGCTCAGGCATGGGATCACGTCGTCGGTGACGTAGTCGAACGCCATCTTGCGGATGGCGGCGTGGTGCGTGCCTTCGTGGATGAAGTTCAGCCCCGCCAGCGTGCCGGCCCAGGCGATGCAACTGTGCGTGGCATTGAGGATGCGGATCTTGGCTTCTTCATAAGGCTGCACCGAATCGACCAGTTCCACGCCCACGCGGCCCCAGTCGGGCCGACCGGCCGCGAAGTTGTCTTCGATCACCCACTGGATGAAGCTCTCGCCGGTGATGGCTGCCGCATCGTCGCGGCCGGTCGCGGCCTTCACGCGAGAGCGCAGTTCGGGCGGCGGGCGCGGCGTGATGCGGTCGACCATCGCATTCGGGCAGGCCGTGTTCGCTTGCACCCATGCCAGCAAATCGCTATCGCCCGCGCGCTCGATGAATTCGAGCAGTCCGGCGCGGAAGCGGTCGCCGTTGTGGCGCAGGTTGTCGCAGTTGAGCAGCGTCACCGGGCCGGCCTGCGCGGCCTTGCGTGCACGCAGGATCGCGCAGACGGCGCCATAGATGGTCAAGCCCCCGCCGCCCGCCTCACCGCGCCGCGCGCGCTCGATATCGGCCGCGAGATCGCCGAACGACAGGTCCAGCCGGCCCTTGGTGTCGAGGTAGTAGCCGGCTTCGGTCACGGTGAAGGACACGATGCGCGTGGACGGTGCCGCGCCGCGAGCGACCACCGCGGCCAGCGAGGGCTCATAAGGCAGCACTTCGCGGATGGCCTCGATCTGTTCGTAGCGGTACTCGCCGGCCGGCGACACGGTTTCGAGCGTGTAGCGCCCGCCTTGGGCCTGCAGCGCGGTGACGACCTCGGCCATGTCGGGACGGATGTTGGCGCCCGAGAGCGACCAGCGGGTGTCGCCCGCATCGATCAGCCGCTGCAGGTAAACGGCCTGGTGGGCCCGATGGAACGAGCCGAGTCCAAGGTGAAGCACCATGAACTCCGAAGGAGCCGGGGGTGGAGTTGGCGCACCGAGAGGCGCTGCTGCGAGGGTCACGGGAATGTTCCGGAAGAAATCAGGCGGAGACCGAACGGCCTTCGCGGTTGAACAAATGGAGCACCGACGGATCGAGCTCGACCGCCACGTCGTCGCCCGCATGCAGCGGCGTGCGCTCGTTCTGGCGCGCGATCAGCGGCACGCCGCCCACGTCGACGTGGATCAGCGTGTCGGCGCCCAGCGCCTCGATCAGCTCGACACGCCCCGGCACGCCCGTGGCGGCGGCCTGCTTCGGATGCACGCGCAGGCCTTCGGGCCGCACGCCCAGGAAGCCGTCGCTCGGCAGGCGCCCGCCGGTGGCGGCGGAAAAACTCGGAATGGCGCTTGCCGCCACCATGTTCATCGACGGCATGCCGATGAACTGCGCGACGAACTGGTTGGCCGGATGGTCGTACAACTCGAGCGGCGTGCCGACCTGCTCGATCAGCCCGTCCCTGAGCACCACCACGCGGTCGGCCAGCGTCATGGCCTCGACCTGGTCGTGCGTCACGTAGATGGTGGTGGCGCCGAGCGAGCGGTGCAGCTTGTGGATCTCGACGCGCGTGTTGCCGCGCAGCGCCGCATCGAGGTTGGACAGCGGCTCGTCGAACAGGAACACCTTGGGCGCACGCACGATGGCGCGGCCGATGGCCACGCGCTGGCGCTGGCCGCCCGACAGGTCCTTGGGCGTGCGGTCGAGGTACTGCGTGAGGTTGAGCGTCCTGGCCGCGTACTCGACCTTGGTCTTGATCTGGTCCTTGGGCACGCCCGCGAGCTTGAGCGCGAAGGACATGTTGTCGTACACGCTCATGTGCGGATAGAGCGCATAGCTCTGGAACACCATCGCCAGGTCGCGCTTGCCCGAAGGCGCCCAGGTGATGTCCTTGCCGTCGAGCAGCAGATTGCCGCTGGTGATCGGCTCGAGCCCCGCGATCAGGCGCAGCAGCGTCGACTTGCCACAGCCCGAAGGCCCGACGAAGACGATGAACTCGCCCTTCTGAATTTCGAGATCGACGCCCTTGATGATGTCGACGTCGCCGAAGCTCTTCTTGATGTCTTTGAGTTGCAGGTAGGCCATGAGGTGTCTCCCTTTCTTTACTTGACGGCGCCGAAGGTCAGGCCCTGGACGAGCTGCTTCTGGCTGAACCAGCCGAACACGACGATCGGCGCAATGGCCATCAGCGAGGCGGCCGACAGCTTGGCCCAGAACAGGCCCTCGGGGCTGGAGTACGAGGCGATCAGCGTGGCCAGCGTGCCGGCCTTGGCCGAGCTGAGGTTGAGCGCCCAGAAGGCCTCGTTCCAGCTCAGCACCAGGCACAAGAGGCCGGTCGATGCGAGGCCGCCCACCGACAGCGGCAGCACGACATGGCGGAACTCGGTCCACAGGCTGGCGCCGTCCATGCGCGCGGCTTCGAGGATTTCGTTCGGAATGTCCTTGTAGGCGCTGTAGAGCATCCACACCATGATCGGCAGGTTCGACAGCGTGAACACGATGGTCAGCGCGGTGAGCGAGTCCAGCAGGCCCGCCGTCTGCGCGAGCACGTAGATCGGCACCAGCGCGCCGACGGCCGGCATCATCTTGGTGGAGAGCATCCACATCAGGATGTCGCGCGTCTTCTTCGTGCGGAAGAAGGCCATCGAGTACGCGGCGGGCGCCGCAATCAGCAGGCCGATGACGGTCGAGCCCAGGCTGGTGATGAGCGAGTTGCGCGCATACAGCAGGTAGTCGCTGCGGCGCTGCACTTCGCTGAAGTTGCCGAGCGTGGGCTCGAAGATGAAGAGCGGCGGCACGTGGATCGCCTGTAGCTCCGTCTTGAAGGCCGTGAGGAACAGCCAGCCGAGCGGAAAGAACAGCAGCAGCGCCACGGCCCAGGCACCCACGGTGCGCAGCAGTTGCGAAAGGAAGTTGCTGGGTTGCATGGTCGTTAGTCCAGGTTCTTGCCGATGATGCGGATCAGGAACACCGCCACGATGTTGGCCAGCACCACCGCGAACAGCGCACCGGCCGAGGCCACGCCCACGTCGAAGTTCATCAGCGACTGCTTGAAGATCAGGTAGGTCATGTTGGTGCTCTCGTTGCCCGGGCCGCCGTTGGTGGTGATGGCGATCTCGGCGAACACGCTGAGCAGAAAGATCATCTCGATCATGATCACCACCGCCATCGGCCGGCCGAGGTGCGGGATGGTCAGGTAGAAGAAGCGCTGGAACGCGCTCGCGCCGTCCATGCGCGCGGCCTCCATCTGCTCGCGGTCGAGCGATTGCAGCGAGGTGATGAAGATCAGGCAGGCAAAGGGCAGCCACTGCCAGGCCACCATGACGATCACCGAGAACAGCGGCACGTCGGTGAGCCAGTCGACCGGCTGCGCGCCGAAGAAGCGCCACACGTCGGCCAGGATGCCGTAGATGGGGTTCATCATCATGTGCTTCCACAGCAGCGCATTGACCGCGGGCATGACGAAGAAGGGCGAGATGAGCAGCACCCGCACGATGCCGCGGCCCGGGAAGGGCTCGTTCACCAAGAGCGCGAGCAGCACGCCGAACACCACCGTGATGACGATCACGCTGCCGATCAGCATCAGCGTGTTCCAGGTCGCGGGCCAGAAGTCCGGATCGGTGACGAAGTAGTGAAAGTTCTCGATGCCCGCGAAGGTGCGCTCGCCGGGCTGCATGAGGTTGTAGTTCACGAACGAGAAGTACAGCGTCATCGCGAGCGGCACGATCATCCACAAGAGGAGCGTGAGCACGGCGGGCGCCATGAGGGCGCGGGGCAGGAGTCGTTTCATGAAGAGGTTCCTTCTCGTTGTCTCTGGCTCCTTCCCCCTCTGGGGGAAGGCGGGGATGGGGGCTCGCTGCTCGAGCGCTGCGGCGGTTGGTGCGCCGCGTGCCCCCACCCCAACCCTCCCCGGGAGGGGAGGGAGCAAGAAAGAAAGCCCGGCTTATTTGTAGTAGCCAGCCTTCTTCATCTCGCGCTCGGCCGCCGTCTGCGAGGTCTTCAGCGCCTGGTCGACCGTGACCTTGCCCGACAGCGCCGCGCTCATCTGCTGGCCCACCGCCACGCCGATGGCCTGGAACTCGGGAATGGCCGCGTACTGCACGCCCACGTAGGGCGACTTGGGCAAGGTGCTGTCGCTGAGGTTGGCGGTGTCGATGGCCTTCTTCTCGGCCGCGGCGAACTTGGCAACCTTCTGGAACTCGGGGTTCGCATAGGTCGACTTGCGCGTGCCGGTGGGCACCGTGCCCCAGCCATGTTCCTTGGCGACCAGGTTCACGTATTCCTTGGAAGTGGCCCACTTCACGAAGGTCTGCGCGGCCGCACCCTTGGTCGAGCTGGCGGGAATGGCCAGGTTCCAGGTCCACAGCCAGTTGGCGCCCTTGGGCGTGACGGCCACGGGCGCCTGCGCGAACGCGACCTTGTCGGCCACCTTCGACTGCTTCGGATCGCTGATGAACGAGGCGGCGATGGTCGCGTCCACCCACATGCCGCACTTGCCCTCGTTGAAGAGCGCGAGGTTTTCGTTGAAGCTGTTGGCCGAGGCGCCGGGCGGGCCATAGGACTTCATCAGGTCGACGTAGAAGTTGATCGCGTCCTTCCACGGCTTGGTATCGATCTGCGGCTTCCACTGCATGTCGAACCACTGGCCGCCGTTGGTGTTGACCAGCGTGGTCAGGAAGGCCATGTTGTCACCCCAGCCGGGCTTGCCGCGCAGGCACATGCCGTACACGCCGGCTTTCGGGTCGTGGACCTTGCCGGCCAGCTCCTTCACCTGCGCCCAGGTGGGCTGCTCGGGCATCTGGAAACCGACCTTGTCGGCCAGGTCCTTGCGGTACATGAGCATCGAGCTCTCGCCATAGAACGGCGCGGCGTAGAGCTTGCCTTCATGCGACAGGCCGGCGCGGATGGCGGGAAGCAGGTCGTCGGCGTCGTAGGCGGCGTCGGTGGCAATCGGCTGGAGCCAGCCCTTCTTCGACCAGATCGGCGCCTCGTACAGGCCGATGGTCATCACGTCGAACTGGCCGCCCTTGGTGGCGATGTCGGTGGTCACGCGCTGCCGCAGCGTGCCTTCTTCCAGCGTGACCCACTTGAGCTTGATGTCGGGGTTGGCTTTTTCGAAGAAGGGGGTGAGCTTCTGCATCTCGATCATGTGGCCGTTGTTGACGGTCGCGATCACGAGTTCGGTTGCGGCCTGGGAGGCGAGCCCCGTGCCGGCGAGTGCGAGGACGAGGCCCGCTTTCAGAAAACGCTTCATGTTGTCTCCTAGAGGTGAGCGACGCCCTGTGTTTGGGTCGCCGTGGCGGGATTCTGGAGAAACGTGCTTGCGGGTTTGGTACTTCGCCGGCTCGCCTTGGTACTTTCATGCACCAGTTGGCTAGGAGATTCCCTAGTTGATGCAATACAGCATGGAAAAGCTCAATCCAAAGGCTTCAGGTGCCACCCAGCAGCTGGCGCCGGAACTGCGCCGCGGCCGGTGAGAGCGCGCGGTCCTGCCGGGTGACGAGGCAGATCGGCGGCACGCGCACCGGCAGCTCCACCGGCACCGTGCGCAGCACGCCAAGGCGGGCGTAGTGGCTGGCCTGCGAAGCCGGCATCACGGCCGCCATGTCGGAGTTTTCCAGCAAGGCGGTGATGGCGATGGGCGATGCCGTTTCGATGATGTCGAGCCGCGCCTGGATGCCCGCCTCGCGCATCGCCGCCTCGAAGCGCCCGCGCTGCGGCGAGCCCGGCGGCTGCAGCACCCAGGACCAGTTCGCCATCTCGGCCAGCGTGACGGTGGCGCGCTCGAACACCGGGTGCGCGGCGCGCACCACGACCACCTGCGATTCGCCCAGCAGCGGCACGCTCGCGTACTTCGCTTCGTCGTGGCTGTCGGTGAGCCGGCCCAGCACCAGGTCGACATCGCCCTGCTCCAGCTGCGCCTGCATCACGTCGCTGGTCTCGACCACCACCGACACGGCCACCTGCGGATGGCGGCGGTGGTACTCGACCAGCGCCGGCGCCAGCAGCTCGGGCACGGCGCCCGGCACGCTGCCCACGCGCAGCGAACCGCTGAGGCCCGAGCGCAGCGCGAGCATTTCCTCGCGGGCGCTGCCGAAGTCGCTGAGCACGCGGCGGGCGTAGCGGATCAGGATCTCGCCGTAGGGCGTGGGCTCCATGCCGCGCGCAAGGCGCTCGAAAAGCCTTTCGCCGAGCGAATCCTCCAGCTGCTGCAGCAGCTTGGTGGCGGCCGGCTGGCTGATGTTCATGGCCTCCGCCGCGCGGCCCAGGTGGCGGTGGGCATCGAGCCGGGCCAGCAGGAGCAACTGGCGCGGCCGCACGTGGAGCATCAGCGATGTGTCGGTCAGGCCGGAACCGGAAGTCATGCACAAAAGTATATGGAGTTTCGGGCTTTTTCGATTGGATCGGCCGTACGAAGCTCCCTAAGCTCGCGCCAAACAAGCAGGAGACACACCGATGAAACAATCTTTTCTGGCCCGCGCGGCGGGCGCGGCTGCGCTGGCGCTGATGGCCGCCACCGCCGGTGCGCAGCAGCCGGCCTACCCCGACAAGCCGTTGCGCATCCTGGTCGGCGCCTCGCCCGGCGGCGGCACCGACATCCTGGCGCGCGTGCTGGCCGACAAGTTCGCGCCGGTGCTCAAGCAGCCCGTGACGGTGGAGAACCGGCCCGGCGCTTCCAACACCATTGCCGGCGAGCTCACGGCGCGCGCCGCGGCCGACGGCAGCACGCTGCTGCTGGCCACCAACACCGCGCAGGCGGTGGCACCCCACATCCTCAAGCTCAAGTACGACCCGCTGAAAGACCTGCAGCCGATCGGCCTGGTGGCGGTGATGCCCAACGTGCTGGTGGTCTCGGCCAGCTCGCCCTACAAATCGGTGAAGGAGCTGGTGGCGGCCATGGGCGCCAAGCCGGGCGGCTTCAAGTACGCCTCCTCCGGCATCGGCAGCACGCAGCACGTGGGCGGCGAGGCCTTCAACCTGGCCACCGGCATGAAGTCGATCCACGTGCCCTACAAGGGCAGTTCGCAGGCGCACGTCGACATCATCGGCGGCGAGGTCGACATGATGTTCGACAGCACCTCCTCCGCCATGGGCCAGATCAAGGCCGGCAAGTTCCGCGCGCTGGCCGTGAGCGCGCCGCAGCGCTCGCCCGAGCTGCCCGACGTGCCCACGCTGGCCGAGCAGGGCATCAAGGGCGCCGATGTGTCCACCTGGTATGGCCTCTACGTGACGGCCGGCACGCCGCGGCCCGCGGTCGAGCGGCTGAACGCCGAGCTCGTGCGCACGCTGAAGCTTTCCGACGTGCAAACGCGCATCAAGGCCCTGGGCGGCGAGCCCGGCACGCTGACCGGCGAAGCCTTCGCGGCGATGAACAGGCAGGAGTTCGACCACTACGGCCAGCTCGTGCGCGACGCCAACATCAAGGCCGAATGAGGCCTTCTCCCTTCCATTCCTTCACTTCATTCCTCCACTTCATTTCCGACTTCATGCCCACCCCATCGAAGACCCCGAACCCGATCTCCGCCAAGCCCCGCATCGCCGTGCTGCTCGGCGACCCCGGCGGCATCGGCCCCGAGATGGCCGTGAAGCTGCTCGCGCGCCAGCGCAACCTGGACGCCGCGCGCGTGCTGCTGATTGCCGACCCGGTGGTGCTGGCCGCGGGCGAGCGCGCGGCGGGCATGAAGCTGGACCCGCTGCGAATCGACGGATTCGACGACCTGCGTTTCGAGGACGGCCGCCCCACCCTGCTGCAGCACGACTGGATGGGGGGCCGGGAGCCCGTGCTCGGCGAGTCGAACGAGGCCTCGGGCCGCGCGTCCTTCGAGGCGCTGGAACTGGCCACCGCGGCCGTGCAGCGCGGCCAGGCCGAGGGCATTCTCTTCGCGCCGCTCAACAAGCATTCGCTGCGCCTGGGCGGCCTCGTGCACGAGGACGAGCTGCGCTACATGCAGGAGCGCTTCGCGGTGACGGGCTTCGTCTGCGAGTTCAACCTCACGGGCTCGCTGTGGACCTCGCGCGTGACCTCGCACATTCCGCTGAAGGAGGTGGCAAGCCACATCACGGTGGAGGGCGTGAGCGATGCGGTGAAGATCATTGCATCGGCGCTGCGCCGCGCCGGTGTCGCGCAGCCGCGCATCGCGGTGACGGGGCTCAACCCGCATGCGGGCGACGGCGGCTCGATCGGCATGGAAGAGATCGAGATCATCGCGCCGGCCATCGAGCGGCTGCGCGCCGAGGGCTACGATGCGCGCGGCCCGTTCTCGCCCGACACGGTGTTCATCGGCGCGCGACGCGGTGATGTGGACGCGGTGGTATCGATGTACCACGACCAGGGCCAGATCGCGATGAAGCTCATGGGCTTCGAGCAGGGTGTGACGCTGCACGGCGGCCTGCCCGTTCCGGTGGCCACCTCGGCCAGCGGCAGCGCCTTCGACATCGCGGGCAAGGGCGTCGCGCAGGTCGAAGGACTGCAGCAGGCCTTCGACCTGTGCGTGCGCATGGCCAGCGATGGGCCGGTACGCGCGCTTTCCAGCGCGGAAATTGCAGCCTGACGCGAGGCTCAGGCGGCGGGCGCGCCGTGCGGGTTGGTTTCGGGCTGCGAGGGCTGCACGTAGAAATAGATCAGCACCAGGTTGACGATCGGAATGAGCATCAACAGCTGGAGCCAGCCGCTCTTGCCGATGTCGTGCAGGCGGCGCGCGCCCACGGCCAGCACGGGCAGCAGGAAGCCCAGCGCCGCGATGACGTACACATACTCATGGATCAGGCTCGCCACGATGAGAATGACGACCTCGGCCAGCACGAACCACCAGTACTCCGAACGCGATGCGCGTCCCTTGAAATCGGCGTATTTGCTGAAACAGGTCTTGACCGCTGTCTGAAAGTCCATTGATCGACTCCTCTTGATTGAATCCCAGGGAAATTCCCCGGGCCGATCATATCGACGCATCATTCAACGGCAAATTCGGCCATCAGTTCGCAAACAAATGGCCTATGGATCGGCCTATCTCGGCCTATCCGGGCCTGCTGCCCCGGCCTTTCAGCGGATCAGGCCTGCGTGCCCAGGCGTTTCAGGAGGCCGGCCGTCGAGGCGTCGAGCCCCATGATGTCGCCCGAGGCAAGGCGCGGCTCGATGTCCTTCGCGAGCACCTTGCCGAGCTCCACGCCCCACTGGTCGAAGCTGTTGATGCCCCACAGCGCGCCGCTGGTGAACACGCGGTGCTCGTACAGCGCGAGGAAGGCGCCCAGCGCCTCGGGCGTGAGCTTCTCGAACACGAAGAAGGTGCTCGGCCGGTTGCCCGGGAAGTTCTTGTGGCCGCCGGCATCGAGCTTGCCGACCATCAGCGCCTGCGCCTGCGCGAGTGCATTGGCCAGCAGCTTGGGATGATGGCCGTCGAGGTCGTGCGCCGCATCGCGTACCGCCACGAATTCGAGCGGGATCACGTCGGTGCCCTGGTGCAGCATCTGGAAGTAGGCATGCTGGCCGTTGGTGCCGGGCTCGCCCCAGAGCACGGGCGAGGTGCCCAGGCCGGCGGGCAGCGGCGCGCCGCTCGCATCGACTTGCTTGCCGTTGCTCTCCATCTCGAGCTGCTGCAGGTAGGCCGGCAGGCGCTTCAGGGCGCTGTGGTACGGCGCGATGCCGCGGCTCGTGAACTTGTGGAAGTTGCGGTACCAGACGTCGAGCAGGCCGAGCCGTACCGGCAGGTTCTGCTCGAGCGGCGCGCTGCGGAAGTGCTCGTCCATCGCGTGCGCGCCCGCCAGCAGCCGGCGGAAACCGTCGGCGCCGATGGCCAGCGCAATCGGCAATCCGATGGCCGACCACAGCGAATAGCGCCCGCCCACCCAGTCCCAGAAACCGAAGGTGGTGTCGATGCCGAATTGCTTCGCGGCCTCGACGTTGGTGGTGAGCGCGGCGAAGTGCCCGGCAATGTCGGTGCCGCCCGACTGCTCGTACCAGCGCCTGGCCGAGAGCGCGTTGGTCATGGTCTCGGCCGTGGTGAAGGTCTTGGAGGCAATGAGGAACAGCGTGTGCTCCGGCGCCAGGTCGCGCAGCACGCCCGCCAGCTCGTGGCCGTCGACGTTGGAGACGAAGTGGAAGCGCTTGCCCGGTGCGGCGAACTCGGCCAGTGCCAATACCGCCATTTGCGGCCCGAGGTCGGAGCCGCCGATGCCGATGTTGACCACGTCGGTGATCGTGTGGTCGGCGCGTACCTTCTCGGCATAGGCCAGCATCGCGTCGAGCGTTTCGTGCACCTCGCGCAACTTGTCGGCCGTCTTGCCCACCTTCGCATCGGCGGGGGCGCGCAGCAGCGTGTGCAGCACGGCGCGGTCTTCGGTGTTGTTGATGTGCTCGCCCGCGAACATCGCGTCGCGGTGCGCCTCGAGGCCGCACTCGCGGGCCAGCGCGAAGAGCAGTTCTTCCGTGCGTGCATCGATCAGGTTCTTCGACAGGTCGGCGAACAGGTACGGTGCCTCCTGGCTGAAGCGTTCGAAACGGCCGGCGTCGTCGACAAAGGCATGGCGCGCGTCGAACTGGCGGCCCGCGGTCTCGAAGGCGGCCTGCAGTTGCGCCCAGGCGGGCGCGCGGTCGCAGCGAAGGGTCATGGCCATGCTTACTTGCCGCTTTCCTGCATGAGTTTTTCGAGCTTGACGGCATCGGCCGCGAAGGCGCGGATGCCCTCGGCGAGCTTCTCGGTGGCCATGGCGTCTTCGTTGAGCGCGAAGCGGAAGCCGGCCTCGTCGTAGTTCAGCTTCTGCATGTCGGCCGTGGGCGCGGCGGAGGCATCGAGCGCATGCGCGAGCGGCTCGTTGCTCGCGGCCAGCTCGGCCAGCAGCTCGGGGCTGATGGTCAGCAGGTCGCAGCCGGCCAGGGCCCGGATCTGTCCCACATTGCGGAAGCTCGCGCCCATCACCTCGGTCTTGAGGCCGTGCTGCTTGTAGTACTCGAAGATCTGGCGCACCGACTTGACGCCCGGATCGTTCGCACCCGCGCTGGCGGCCTCGTTCCACTGGGCGCCGGCCGATTTCTTGTACCAGTCGTAGATGCGGCCCACGAAGGGCGAGATGAGCTGCACGCCGGCCGCACCGCAGGCCACGGCCTGCGCGAACGAGAACAGCAGCGTGAGGTTGGTGCGGATGCCCTTCTGCTCCAGGGCGCGCGCCGCCTCGATGCCCTCCCAGGTGGAGGCCACCTTGATCAGCAGGCGCTTCTCGGTGTCGATGCCTTCGGCCCTGTAGAGCGCCACGATGCGCTCGCCGCGCGCAATGGTGGCGGCCGTGTCGAACGAAAGGCGGGCGTCGACTTCGGTCGACACGCGGCCCGGAATGATCGAGAGGATTTCAGTGCCGAAGCGCACCAGCAGCCGGTCGATGACCTCGTCGAGCGGCCTGCCCGCGTGCTTGCTGACGGCTTCGTCGAGCAGCGGCCGGTACTCGGGCTTCTGCACCGCCTTCAGGATGAGCGAGGGATTGGTGGTCGCGTCCTGCGGCCTGGAAATGGCAAGTTGCTTGAAGTCGCCGGTGTCGGCGACCACGGTGGTCCATTGGCGGAGAGCATCGAGTTGATTCATGGAGAAAGATTATCCAGTGCGGGTGATGACAAGTCCTGCACGCTGTTGCGCCGGGGCCGATGTTTTCATGCGCACCGTAGCACGGGTTTTCACCGCCCTGCATCAGCCTGCCGCCGACAGGGTTGTACGCAGCCGTCCGGCCGCGCTGCCCTACAGCGGCTGTGGTCCGCCGCTGACGGCGCGCCGCCCTGGTCGGGGACTAGGCTGGCTGTTTCCGATTGATGCTTTCGACCACAGGAGTGCCACGCCCATGCCTTTTCGCCATCGCTCCGCCGCGCCTGCCGCCGCCAGCCGCGCGCCATTCGACGACCGCCGCACCAGCCGTTCCATCGGCACCCTGGCCGCGGCCTTCGTGGTGGGCGGTGTCGCCACCTGGGTCGCCATGGGTGCGGGCCGCACTGCGCGTACGCAGCTGCCCGGGCCGGCCGATGGCGCGCCGCTCATGCGTGCGCCGCTGCAGGTGGTGGCGCCGGTCGATCTGCAGCGCTATGCCGGCATCTGGCACGAACAGGCCCGCCTGCCCAACCGCTTCCAGAAGCAGTGCGCCGGTCCCGTGAGCGCCGAGTACACGCTCCAGGCCGATGGCACCATGCAGGTGCTCAACCGCTGCGTGCGGCCCGATGGCAATTTCGACGAGGCGGTGGGAACGGCCCGCGTGGTGCCGGTGGCGGGCCAGCCCGGCGCGGGCCGGCTCGAAGTGCGCTTTGCGCCCTCGTGGCTGAGCTGGCTGCCGATGGCCTGGGGCGACTACTGGATCCTGAAGCTCGACCGCGACTACCAGGTCGCGCTGGTCGGCACGCCCGACCGCGAATACCTCTGGGTGCTTTCGCGTGCGCCGCGCCTGGAGGACGACGCGCTGCAGGCCGAGCTGGACTACGCCGCCAGCCTGGGGTTCGACACGTCCAAGGTGGTGCTCACCGGCCGATAGACGGGGCAACCGGGACAGCCGGCAGATGGCGCGCCAGCTGCGCCGCCAGCGCCGCGGGATGGGTGCAGTGGATGGCGTGCCAGCCGAAGGCGCGCGCGGCCTCCACATTGGCGGCCGAATCGTCGATGAACACCGTCTCGGCGGGATCGAGCGCATGGCGCACCGCCAGCAGTTCGTAGATTTCGCGCTCCGGCTTGATGAACTTCACATCGCCTGAAAACACTCCCCCGTCGAAGCGCCGCATGAAGCCGTGCCGGTGCTCGACCGCGCGCGCGTAAGGCGCCGGCATGTTCGACAGGTAGTACAGGCGCAGGGCCTCGCCGGCCTCGCGCCGGGCGAACAGGCCCTCCAGCAGTTCCACGGTGACGGCTATGGGCTCCAGGCGCTCTCCGAGCGTGCCGAGCATGTCGTCGAGCCGGGCCGCCGGCAGCGACAGCCGCCGGGCCATGCGCGCGATGGCCTCGTCCAGCGAACGCATGCCGCAGTCGAAGCTCATCCAGTCGTCATGGTGGAAAAGCGCCCGGCCCAGCGCCGCTGCGGCAGCCTCGGTGGGGGCATGCTCGGGAAGATGGGTCTGCACCAGCCGGGTGGGCTCCCATGCCAGCAGCACGGCGCCAAGATCGAAAACCACGTTCATGGCGCCATTGTTTCACGCGCCGGGCACCACGCTCACGCCATGCGCCGCCAGCGACAGCGTGGCCTCGGCGCCCGCGGCCAGGGGCCTCGACAGATCGGTCGACACCACGAACACCGGCCCCAGCGGCGTGTCGAAGCCGTATTCGTAGAAGCTGCCGAGGTAGGCCGCCTTGCGCAGCGTGGCCGGCAGGCCCTCGCTGGCGCCGCCCGCCCCAATTTCCCAGGCCTCGGGCCGCACCGCCACCTTCACCGTGCCGGGCGGCACCGCATGGCGCGGCTGCAGGCGCAGCGGGCCGAGCGCGACGCTGCCGTCGGCCTCGGCCATCGCCGGGAACACCATCGCCTCGCCCATGAAGCCGGCGACGAACTCGCTCTCGGGCCGGGCATAGAGCTGCTCGGGCGTGCCGCGCTGGGCGATCACGCCGTGGTCCATCACGATGATCTGGTCGCTCACGGCCAGGGCCTCGCTCTGGTCGTGCGTGACGTAGGCCACCGTGAGCTTCAGGCGCTGCTGCAGGGCGCGGATCTCCTCGCGCATTTCGCGCCGCAGCCGGGCGTCGAGGTTGGACAGCGGCTCGTCGAACAACAGCACCGCGGGCTCCAGCACCAGCGCGCGCGCCAGTGCCACGCGCTGCTGCTGGCCGCCCGAGAGTTCGCTGGGCAGCCGCTCGTCGAAGCCGACCAGCCCCACGCCCTTGAGCGCGCCGCGCGCCCGCAGGGCGGCCTCGTCCTTCTTCACGCCGCTCATGCGCAGGCCATAGCCCACGTTCTCGATCACGTTCATGTGCGGGAACAGCGCGTAGCTCTGGAACATCATGCTCACGTTGCGCTCGGCCGGACCCAGCGTGGTCACGTCGCGGCCACCCATGAAGATCGAGCCCGAGCTGGCCGATTCGAGCCCCGCGATCATGCGCAGCGTGGTCGTCTTGCCGCAGCCCGAAGGCCCGAGGATGGTGGTGAGCGTTCCGGCCGGCACCTCGAAGCTGATGCCCTTGACCGCCAGCGGCGCGTTCCTGTCGATGCCGTAGCGCTTGGTGACGTTGCGCAATTCGATGCCGTTCATTCCATGATCTCCGCGCGGCTCATGCCGCCAGGTTTTCCATCTTGTGATGCCCCTGGTGCGGCGGCGTGGCCCCGCGCCGCCCCAGCCGACGCTCTCCTACCACGACCTGCACCAGCGCAATCGCCAGCGACATCAGCACCATCAGCACCGTGCAGTAGGCCAGCGCGATGCCGTAGTCGCCGTTGCCCACGCGGCCGATGATGTAGGTGGTGGCCAGTTCGTTCTCGGCCGTGACCAGGAAGATCACTGCGCTCACCGTCGTCATGGCGCGCACGAAGCTGTAGACCAGCGCGGCCACCAGCGCGGGTTTCAGCAACGGCAGCACCACCTTGAAGAGCGTCTGGGCGGTGGAGGCGCGCAGCATCAGCGAGGCTTCGTCCAGCGACCGGTCCAGCTGCTTGAAGGCCGCCGTGCCGGCCCGCACGCCCACCGGCAGGTTCCGGAACATGAAGCACAGCACGATGATCAGCCCGGTGCCCGTGAGTTCGAACGGCGGCACGTTGAAGGCCAGGATGTAGCTCACGCCCAGCACGGTGCCCGGAATGGCAAAGGCCAGCAGCGCGCCGAACTCGAAGACGCCCTGCCCCTTGAACTCGTTGCGCGCGAGCAGCCAGGCAATCAGCAGGCCCAGCGCAGCCGTGATGGGCGCGGAGATGCCCGCGAGCTTGAGCGTGGTGAGCAGCGAATTCCACGCGGTGCCGGCCCACACCAGGCCGAACTGGCCCCATTCGAGCGCAAACGCATTCTTGAAGTGATCGAGCGTGAAGCTGTAGTCGCGCCCCCAGGTCTGCACGAAGCCGCCGGCAAAGGCGAACAGGTAGACCACCGCGGTGAACGCGATCCACGGCAGCGCGATGCACTGGATGGTGCGCCGCACGCCGTCGGGCAGCGCCATCGCAATGCCCGCGTCGCCCTTGCCGCTCACGGTGGTGTAGTTCTGCCTGCCGAGCACCCCGCGCTGCAGCGCGAACACGCCAAGCGCGAAGATCGTCAGCACCCACGCCAGCGAGGCCGCGCGGCCCTGGTCGTACTGCGCGCCGACGATGGCAAAGAAGATGTCGGTCGACAGCACCGAGAACTGCCCGCCCACCACCACCGGGTTGCCGAAGTCCGCAATGCTCTCGATGAAGCCGACCAGGAAGGCATTGGCCAGCCCGGGCTTCAAAAGCGGCAGCGTGATGGTGAAGAAGGTGCGGCGGCGGTCGGCGCGCAGCATCTGCGCCGCCTCTTCGAGGCTGGGCGCAATGCCCTGCACCACCCCGCGCATGATCATGAAGGCAATGGGCGTGAAGGCGAACAGCTGCGCCACCAGCACGCCCGGCATGCCGTAAAACCAGCGCGTCGGCTCGATGCCGAACACGCTCTCGAGCAGCTGGTTGACGATGCCCGCGCGGCCGAACAGCAGGATCAGCCCCAGCCCCACCACGAAGGGCGGCGTGATGATCGGCAGCAGCGCCAGCACCCGCAGCGCGCCCTGGCCGCGCTTGCTGCCGCGCTCGGCCATCAGCGCCATCAGGGTGCCGAGGAAGGTGGTGCCGGCGGCCGTCAGCAGCGCCAGCACGAGCGTGTTCCAGGCCACGCCGCAGCGCACGCCGCCCGCCAGGCAGCCCACGCCCCAGATGCGCTCGGCAAACACGCGCGCGGCAAAGGCCGCAATCGACCAGCGGCCGTCTTCGTCGAGGAACGCTCCTGCGAGCGCCTTGTTCACCGGATAGGCGATGAACAGCGCCATCAGCACCCCGCAGCCGATGACTGCGGCCGCCACGAACAGGTCGCCCTTGAAAAGCCCGAGCCGCGCAATGCCGAAGGCCGCCAGCATTGTGAGCGCCGCGAGCGCCACGAAGCCGCCCGCGCCGATGCCGAACTGGTTGACCGCGAGTTCGCCGAACTGCGCGTTGAGCGCCGCAAAGCTCCAGCCGCGCGCGCCGATGGCGAAGCCGGCGATGGCAAGGCCGAAGGCACCGATGGCGCCGCCCGCCAGCAGCCAGCGCCCCTGCGCGCGGCCGGCCGGCAGCCAGGCCCCCACGGCGCACATTGCCAGGCCGGCAAGCCCGATGAAGAGCCAGCCGCGCCCCTGCGTGGCCGCCTGCATCAGGCCGTTGGCGCCCTCGGCCTGGCCGAAGACCTGCGGAATGGCTTCGTACCAGGTGGCGTCCTGGATCGCGTACCAGGGCAGCAGCAGGTAGGCCGCAAGGCCCAGCGCCACCCAGGCCCAAATCCAGCGCTGCGCCCGCCGGGCGGCGGCCACCGACGCCGGGTTGATCGGCGCGCCGCCGATGGAAGGGGCTTGCACCTAGCGCGGCAGCGAATTGACGTCTTTTTCCCAGCGCGCAATCAGGCGCCGGCGCTCGGCGCTGGCGCCGTACTTCGCGTAGTCGTAGTTGATGAACCTGATCTTCTTGAAGTCGGGAATGCGCGGGTCGAGCTTGGCATTCGCGTTGCTCGGCAGCTGGAACTGCTTGTTGGCGGCACCGAGTTCCTGCGCACCGGGCGTGAGCGCCCATTCGTAGAACTTCTTCGCGGCCTCCAGATTGCGGGCACCCTTGATGATGCTCATGGAGCCGATCTCGGCGCCGGTGCCGTCGCTCGGCGTGATGGTCTCGACCGGGAAGCCCTGCATCTTCTCGCCCGGGCCGTCGTGCACGAAGCTGATCGACACAGCCGTTTCGCCGCGCGCCACCGCCTTGATGGGGCCAGTGCCCGAGCGGGTGTACTGGCCCACGTTCCTGTGCAGCGCCTTCAGGTAGTCGAAGGCCTTGTCCTCGCCCATCAGCTGCACCAGCGTGGCGATCATGGTGTAGGCCGTGCCGCTGGACGCCGGGTTGGCCACCTGGATGTCGCCCTTGTATTCGGGCTTGAGCAAGTCGGTCCAGGTCCTGGGCACCGGCAGCTTCTTCTTGGCAAGCAGCTCGGGGTTGTAGCCGAAGCCCAGCGGGCCGGAATAGATGCCTACCGTCCTGTAGCCCGACTGCTTCGCCTGCTGCTGGGCCCAGGGGTGCAGCTGCGCCAGCGTGGGCGACTTGTATTCGAGCGTCAGGCCCTGTTCGGCCGCCTGCAGGTGCGGGTCTCCGGTGCCGCCGAACCAGATGTCGGTCTTGGGGTTGTCCTTCTCGGCGATGAGCTGGGCCAGCGCCTCGCCCGAGCCCTTGAGCGACATGTTGATGCGGGTACCGGTGGTGCGCGCATACACGGTGGCAATCACGTTGCACCATTCGGCCTGGACCGAGCAGATCACGTTGACCGTGCCCTGCGCCGACGCGGCGGCCGACAAACCCAGCAAGGCCGCTGCAGTAAAAAGCTTCTTCATGTGAAAACCCCGCCTCCAAAACAAAAATAGGCCTCCCGGCCGGGGTTGAGCGTAGCTTTCGTACAGGTTTCATGAATTGGTACAAGTACCATTCGGTTGAACCGGAGAGCCCACTCGGCACCAAGACCAAAGGAAATTCGACTCATGAGCTTCGATCTCGTTCTGTTCGGCGGCACTGGCGATCTCGCATGGCGCAAGCTGATGCCCGCGCTGTTCCAGGCCTTCAGGCACGGCAGCCTCCCGAAAGACGGACGCATCGTCGGCGTGGCGCGCGACGACCTCTCGGACGACCAGTACCGCGAGCTGATCCAGTCGCGCTTCAATGCCGTCGAAGGCGCCAAGCGCCCTTCGGCCGAGGAGTTCGAGAAGTTCGCCTCGCTGCTGCACTACCTGCGCATGGACCTGTCCAAGCCGGCCGACTACGCGCGGCTTTCGGACCTGCTCAAGCAGCGCAACGCCGACACCGTGGTGATGTACGTGGCCACGGCACCCGCGCTCTTCACCCAGGTGGTCGAGCAGATTGCCGCGGCCGGCCTCAATGGCCCGTCGACCCGGGTGGTGCTGGAAAAGCCGCTGGGCCACGACCTGGCATCCAACCGCGCGATCAATGCCGCGGTCTGCAAGGTGCTCGACGAGAAGCAGGTCTTTCGCATCGACCACTACCTGGGCAAGCCCTCGGTGCAGAACCTGTTCGCCATGCGCTTCGGCAATGCGCTGTTCGAGCCCATCTGGCGCCGCGAGCACATTGCCAACATCCAGATCACCATCGCCGAAGACCTGGGCGTCGAAAAGCGCGGCGCCTTCTACGACCAGACCGGCGCGCTGCGCGACATGGTGCAGAACCATGCGCTGCAGCTGGTCTGCGCCATCGGCATGGAGCCGCCGATCAACTCGCATGCCGACGCCATCCGCGACGAGAAGCTCAAGGTGCTGCGCGCACTCAAGCCCTGGACGCCCGAGACGCTGGGGCTGCATGCCATTCGCGGCCAGTACACGGCCGGCACGGCCTACGGCGAACGCGTGCCGGGCTACAAGGACGAGCCGGGCGTCGACCCCGACAGCCGCACCGAGACCTTCGTGGCGCTGCGCACCGAGATCGCCAACTGGCGCTGGGCCGGCGTGCCGCTGTACATCCGCACCGGCAAGCGGCTGGCCTCGCGCGACGCGCGCATCGAGGTCAACTTCAGGCCCACGCCGCATGCGATCTACCGCGCGCCCGCCGGAGCGGTCAACAAGCTGGTGATCAACCTCCAGCCCCGGGACGGCCTGGAACTGCACATGCTCGCGCAGGCGCAGGACAACCGCCGCAGCAGCAACGGCCACCACAGTGCCGCACAGCTCGCGCCCGTCCAGCTCGACCTCGACTTCGACAAGCGCTTCGGCGCCGAGCGCGTGGGTGCCTATGAGCGGCTGCTGCTCGACGTGATCGACGGCCGCCTGAACCTGTTCGTGCGCAGCGACGAGCAGGAAGAGGCATGGCGCTGGGTCGAGCCGCTGATCGACAGCTGGGCATCGGACGGCGGGCCGCGCCCCTACGCCGCGGGCACCTGGGGCCCGAGCGCCTCGAGCGCGATGATTGCGCGCGACGGGTTCGCGTGGAGCGAGGAACAGTAGGCCTGCGCGTTCAGCCGAACTGCACGCAGCGCATGCTCAACGTGCCCGACTGGAATCCCTCGTAGACCGTTTTTGCACGCTCGCTCGTCCCCGCGGCACCGAGCGCGTAGAGAAACGGAAAGTAGTGGTCCGGCGTGGCGACCGCGGTCGACGCGCCCGCCAGCTTTTCATAGCCGACCAGCGCGCGGTCGTCCCGCCCCGCGAGCGCGGCCTTCACCGCGTCGTCGAACGATTGCGCCCACGGCCGGCTGGCCGCGGGCCCATCGGCCGTGCCGCGGTCGGTGGCCCGCAGGTTGTGCACCACGTTGCCGCTTCCCATCACGAGCACGCCCTTTTCGCGCAGTGCCGCCAGGTCGCGTCCGACCGCGTAGTGGAAGGCGGCCGGCTGGTCGTAGTCGATGCTGAGCTGGAAGACCGGAATGTCGGCCTTCGGGTAGAGGTGCTTCAGCACCGTCCACGTCCCGTGGTCCAGGCCCCACTGCTGGGTGCCGACCACCGCGGCCTGCTTCACCGCGCCGACGGCTTCGCGCGCGAGCGCGGGGTGGCCGGGCGCCGGGTATTCGATGTCGAAGAGCGCCTGCGGAAAGCCGCCGAAGTCGTGGATGGTCTTTGGCCGCTCCTGCATTCCGACGCCTGTGGCGCCGCGGCTCAACCAATGGGCCGAAACGCTCAGGATGGCCGAGGGCCGCGGAAGCTCCCTGCCCCAGGCGGCCAGTCGGCGCGTGAAGGCGTTGTCGGCCAGCGCATTCATGGGCGAGCCGTGGCCGATGAAGATGACCGGCATCCGCTGCGACGGCGCCCCGGTGGCGGCGTGCGACAGCGAACAAAGCGAAGCCAGCGTTGCAGTGGCCGCTAGCGCGGAACCGATGAGAAATTCGCGTCGGCCCAGCGCCGACGGGATCGCCGGGCTGCCGCCGGTGCCTGTGTTCTGCTTCATCGTCATGGCCGCACTCTGCGCCGCTTTGCCGTGCTTGTCGGTGCGTTTACGCACACCTCCTCGGGCTAGATCCGGCCTTCCTCCGCCGCGTGGCAGGCCACCTGCACGCCCCTGATGTTCAGCAGCTTCGGCCGCTCGGCCGAGCACCGCGCATTCGCGTGCGGGCAGCGCGGATGAAACGCGCAGCCGGTCGGCGGATTCAGCGGGTTCGGCACTTCGCCCTGCACCGGCGTGCGCGCGCGGCCGGTGTGCTTCATCTGCGGAATCGCGTCGAGCAGCATGCGCGTGTACGGATGCTGCGGCTCGGCGAAGAGTTTCTGCTTGTCGGCCACCTCGACCAGCCGGCCCAGGTACATCACGCCGACTTGGTCGGCCACGTGCCGCACCACCGCGAGGTTGTGCGAGATGAAGAGATAGGTCAGCCCCTGCTGGCGCTGCAGGTCCTTCATGATGTTGAGCACCTGCGCCTGCACGCTGACGTCGAGCGCCGAGGTGGGTTCGTCGCACACCAGGAACTCGGGCTCGGTGGCGAGCGCGCGCGCAATGGAGATGCGCTGGCGCTGGCCGCCCGAGAACTGGTGCGGATACTTGCTCATGTCCAGCGGCGAGAGGCCGACCGACTTGAGCAGCTGGCCCACGCGCTCGCGCAGCTCGGCCTTGTCGCTGAGAATGCCGTGCTCGCGCAGCGGCTCGCCGACGATGTCTTCCACGATCCAGCGTGGGTTCAGGCTCGCATACGGGTCCTGGAAGATCATCTGGATGCGCCGGCGCAGCTTGCGACCTTCGGGCGTCTTGAACGCGGCATGCGCGTCCTGCCCGTCGAACTGCAGGCCGCCGCGCGTGGGGGCGTAAAGGCCCACCAGCAGCCGCGCCACGGTGCTCTTGCCGCAGCCCGATTCGCCGACCAGCGCCAGCGTCTTGCCGCGCTCGATTGAAAAGCTCACGCCGTCCACCGCATGCAGCAGCACGCGCGGCTTGCGTTCGAGCACGCGGTTGAGCCACGGCGGCGAGACATCGAAGGTGCGGGCGAGGTCGTGCGCCACCACGAGCGGTGCGGCGCTCATCGGGTCACCTCCGCAAGCGGTGCGGCCGCATCGGGCACGGCGCGCTCGCCGGCCAGCTGCGCGTCGTGGTGCCGGGCCGCCAGCTCGGCTTGGCCCTTGTGCGGATCGGTGGCATCGTGCAGCCAGCATGCGGCGCGCGTGGCGCCCGCATGCATGAGCTCGGGCCGCTCGGCCAGGCAGCGCGCAAAGGTGCGCGGGCAGCGCGGGTTGTAGGCGCAGCCCTGCGGGATGGCATTGAGCCGCGGCATGGCGCCATCGATCTGGTTGAGCCGTTCGCGGTCGCTCGTCATGTCGGGAATCGAGGCCATCAGGCCCGAGGTGTAGGGATGCGCCGGCTGGTGGATCACTTCGTGCACCGGGCCGATCTCCGCAATGCGGCCCGCGTACATCACGGCCACGCGGTCGCAGGTTTCGGCGATCACGCCCATGTCGTGCGTGATCAGCATCACGGCAGCGCCGCGGTCCTTGCAGATGCGCTTGAGCAGCTGGATGATCTGCGCCTGGATCGACACGTCGAGTGCCGTGGTCGGCTCGTCGGCCACGATGAGCTTGGGCTCGGCCGCCAGCGCCAGGGCAATCACCACGCGCTGCCGCATGCCGCCCGAGAACTGGTGCGGGAAGTGGTCGATGCGCTGCTCGGCGGCCGGAATGCCGGTGTCCTGCAGCAGGCCGATGGCGCGGCGCCGCGCCTCGGCCTCGGTCACCGGCAGGTGGGCGCGGATGGTTTCCACCAGCTGCCGGCCGACGGTGTAGAGCGGGTTCAGCGAGGTCAGCGGGTCCTGGAAGATCGCGCCGATCTTGCGGCCGCGGATCGGCCGCATCGCATCGAAGCCGAGGTTGTCGATGCGCTGGCCTTCGAGCACGATCTCCCCGCTGGCCACGCGGCCCGGGGGCTCGAGCAGCCCGATGATGGCCGCGCCCGTGAGCGACTTGCCGGCGCCCGACTCGCCCACCACGCCGAGGATTTCACCGGGCGCGATGTCGAATGAAATTCCGTCGAGCGCGCGCAGCGTGCCGCGGCGGTGCGGAAACTCGACGACAAGGTTCTTGACCTGGAGCAGCGTCATGGTGGCGTTGTCCTTTTTTCCATCAGCGCAGCCGCGGGTTCAGCGCGTCCCGCAGCCAGTCGCCCAGCAGGTTCACGCTGAGCGCGATGAGCACCAGCATCAGGCCCGGGAACACGGTGATCCACCACTCGCCCGAGAACAGGTACTGGTTGCCGATGCTGATCAGCGTGCCCAGCGAAGGAGAGGTCGGCGGCACGCCGACGCCGAGGAACGACAGGGTCGCCTCGGTGATGATGGCCGTCGCCACCTGGATGGTGGCCAGCACCATCACCGGCCCCATCACGTTGGGCAGCACGTGGCGCAACATGATGCGCAGCGGCGCCACGCCGGTCACGCGGGCGGCCTGCACGTATTCCTTGTTGCGCTCCACCAGCGTGGAGCCGCGCACCGTGCGTGCGTACTGCACCCAGCCGGTCAGCGAGATGGAAATGATGAGCACGCCGAAGGCCAGCGACTCATGCGCATTGGGGAACAGCGCGCGGCCGACGCCGGCAATCAGCAGCGCCACCAGGATGGGCGGAAACGACAGCATCACGTCGCACAGGCGCATGAGGAACGAATCGAGCCAGCCGCCGAGGAAGCCCGCCAGCAGGCCGAGCACCACGCCCACCGTGATCGACAGCGCCACCGATACGATGCCGACGATCAGCGAGATGCGCGCGCCGTAGATCACGGCCGAGAGGATGTCGCGGCCCTGGTCGTCGGTACCCAGCAGGTACTTGGAAGAGCCTTCGGCGCTCCATGCGGGCGGCAGGCGCGCGTCGCCGAGTTCGAGCGTCGCAAGGTCGAAGGGGTTGTGCGGCGAGACCCATCCGGCAAAGACCGCGCAGAACAGGCAGGCCAGCGCGATGAGCGCTGCCACCATTGCCACGGGCGAAGTGCGAAAGCTGTAGCCGACGTCGCTGTCGAGCCAGCGGGCAAGTGTTTTTTTCATCGTGAGGCAAATCCGCGTAAGGCCGCCGCCGGGCCGCCCCAAGGCGGCCGTGCCACCCCCTCGGGGGGTGGCGAATTACACGCAGCGCAGCGGAGTGAAAAGCCGGGGGGCAGACATCCTTACGGCTTGATGCTCATCCACTTGAAGGGCATGTAGTTGTCGGCCATCTGCGTCAGCGCCACCTTCTTGCTCACGCCCCAGGCCAGCGCCTGCTGGTGCAGCGGCAGGTGGCCGACGTCCGCGGTGTGCAGGTCGAAGGCTTCCTTGATCATCGCGTCGCGCTTGGGCTTGTCGGTCTCCGACTGGATCTTCTTGGTCAGCTCGTCGACCTTGGGATTGCAGTAGGCGCCCAGGTTGAACTGGCCGGCGCCGGTCTTGTCGTCGGGGCAGGCCATCAGCGCCGTGAGCGCGTTGTGCGAGTCGTAGGTGGTCGGGGTCCAGCCCAGCAGGTAGAAGCTGGTGTCGCGGCGCAGGATCTTGGGGAAGTAGGTGCCCTTGGTTTCCGCCGCGAGGTTGATCTTGACGCCGATCTTCGCGAGGTTGGAAGCCACGCTCTGGCAGATCTGGCCGTCGTTCACGTAGCGGTCGTTCGGGCAGTTCATGGTCACTTCGAAACCGCTGGGATAGCCGGCTTCGGCCAGCAGCTTCTTGGCGGCCTCCACGTCGAAGGGCAGGCGCTTGTCCTGCGCTTCGTTCCAGCCGTTGATGCCGGGGCCGACCATCAGCGCCGTGGGACGCGATGCGCCGCGCATCACCGTGCGCTGGATGCCGGCGATGTCGATGGCCTGGTAGAAGGCCTGGCGCACGCGCTTGTCCTTGAACGGGTTCTTGCCCTTGACGCTGGAGTACAGCAGCTCGTCGCGCTTCTGGTCCATGCCCAGGAAGATGGTGCGCAGTTCGGGGCCGGAGATCACGCGCGCGCTCGGGCTCGCATTGATGCGCGCCACATCCTGCACCGGCACCGGCTCCATCACGTCGATCTCGCCGGACACCAGCGCCGCGACGCGAGTGGCGGGATTGGCGATGGGCGTGAAGATGATCTCCTGCGCGTTGCCTTCGATCTTGCCCCAGTAGGTGGGATTGCGCACGAACACCGTGCGCACGTTGGGCTGGCGCTCGCGCACGCGGAACGGACCCGTGCCGTTGGCCTTGAACGAGGCGGTGTTCTCGATGCCCTTGCGGCGGTCGACGGGCGTGACCGCCTTGTTCTCCTCGCACCACTTCTTGCTCATGATCATGAGCTGGGTGATGACGTCCGGGAGGATGGGGAACGGGCCCTTGGTCTCGATCTCGATGGTGTGCGCGTCGACCTTGCGCACTTCCTTGATGTCGGTGGTGTTGGACTTCATGTCCGAGCCCTCGCCGGCGGCGCGGGCGAAGCTGAAGAGCACGTCGTCGGCCGTGAAAGGCGTGCCGTCGTGGAACTGGACGTTCTTGCGCAGTTCGAAGCGCCACACGGTGGGCGAGGTCTGCTTCCAGCTGGTGGCCAGCAGCGGGGCAACGCTCAGGTCCTTGTTGCGGCCGACCAGCGTTTCATAGACGTTGGCGGTGGTGCTCAGCTGCAGCGACTCATTGAGCGAGTGCGGGTCGAGCGACAGCGCGTCGCCCTGGTTTGCGACGCGAATGGTCTGCGCGCCGGCCATCAGGCTGGTGGCGCCCAGCAGGCACAAAACTGCGACCGCGGCCGCCTTCTTCTGGAAACTCATGGGAACACTCCTCGGGTTGGAATCTGAAATACATCAAGGCGTCGCGGTAGCGGCGTCTCTCACGGGCTGCTCGCTGCGGGTAGCAGCCAGCGGCATGCCCTGCTCGATCAGCCCCGCATGCAATGCGGCGCCGAGCGGCAGGATCTCGTCGTTGAAGTCGTAGCGGCTGTTGTGCAGGAAGGCGCCGCACTTGGCGTCCTGGCCGATGCGCAGGTAGGCGCCGGCCTTTTTCTGCAGCATGAAGGAGAAGTCCTCGGCGCCCATGCTGGGCTCCATGCTGCGCTCGACGTTGGAGGCGCCCACCAGCGACTCGGCCACGTCAGCCGCGAACATCGCCTCCGGTGCGGTGTTGATGGTGGCCGGATAGATGCGCTCGTACCTGATGGTGGCCGTGGCGCCGAAGCCCGCGGCCACGGCCGTGCACAGTTCGGTCAGGCGCTGCTCGACCTGCGCCTGCACGCGCGCGCTGAAGGTGCGCACGGTGCCCACCAGCGTGGCCTCGCCCGGAATGACGCTCATCGCGCCCAGGTCGCCCGCCTGCACCGCGCAGATGCTGACCACCGCTGCATCGATCGGCCGCACGCTGCGCGAGACAATGGTTTGCGCGGCCGTGATGATGTGCGCGGCAACCACCACGGGGTCGATGGTCTGGTAGGCATGGGCGCCGTGGCCGCCCTTGCCCTTGATCTCGATCGTGATGCGGTCGGCCGCCGCCATCATGGCGCCGCGGTTGATGCCCACCGTGCCTGCGGGCATGGCGGGCCAGTTGTGCATCGCATAGACAGAGTCGACCGGAAAGCGGTCGAACAGGCCGTCCTCGATCATCACGCGCGCACCGGCAAAGCCTTCTTCGCCAGGCTGGAAGATCAGCACCGCAGTGCCGTCGAAGCTGCGGGTTTCGGCCAGGTAGCGCGCCGCGCCGACCAGCATCGCCGTGTGCCCGTCGTGCCCGCAGCCGTGCATCAGGCCGTCGTTGGCGGAGCGCCAGCCGAAGTCGTTGTCCTCGCGCATGGGCAGCGCGTCCATGTCGGCGCGCAGGCCAATCATCCGGCCGCTCGCCGTGGAGCGGCCGCGGATGACGCCCACCACGCCGGTCTTGCCGATGCCGTCGTGAATCTCGTCCACGCCGCAGGCACGCAGCGCTTCGCGCACGCGGCGGGCCGTATAGACCTCTTCGAAGCCGAGCTCGGGATGGGCGTGCAGGTCGCGGCGAAAGGCCGTGATCTCCGGGTAGAAGCTCGCGATGTGCGCAAACGCCCTGCCCGAGGCTTGCAGTCGCGGTGCTGCAGCTGCTGCGACAACCGTCATTTCAATGTCCTCCCGCCTTGCCCACGCGCAGCCGCGGATCGACCACGAAGTACAGCAGGTCGACCACCAGGTTGATCACCACAAAGATCAAGGCAATGAGGCACAGGTAGGCCGCCATCACCGGCACGTCGGCAAAGGTCACGGCCTGGATGAACAGCAGCCCCATGCCGGGCCACTGGAACACCGACTCGGTGATGATGGCAAAGGCGATGAGGCCGCCGAGCTGCAGGCCCGTGATGGTCATCACCGGCACCAGCGTGTTCTTGAGCGCATGGCCGAAATGAATGGCGCGGTTCGTCAGGCCGCGTGCGCGCGCAAACTTGATGTAGTCGGTGCGCAGCACCTCGAGCATCTCGGCGCGCACCAGCCGCATGATCAGGGTCAGCTGGAAGATCGCGAGCGTGACGGCCGGCAGGATGATGTGATGCCATCCGTCGGCCCGGAACAGGCCACTGCTCCACCAGCCGAACTGCACGGTCTCTCCGCGCCCGAAACTCGGAAACCAGCCCAGCATCACAGCAAAGACCAGGATCAGAAGGATGCCGATCAGGAAGGTGGGCAGAGACACGCCGAGCAGCGACACGGTCATGAACACCTGGCTCAGGAAGGTACCGCGGCGCAGTGCGGTGTACACGCCCATCGGGATGCCGATGAACAGCGCCAGCACCGCAGCCACGAGCGCGAGTTCGAGCGTGGCCGGAAAGCGCTCGCCGATGAGGCGCGACACCTTCGCGCCCTGGCGCAGGCTCAGGCCGAACTCGCCCTGGGCTGCATTGACGAGAAAGTGCCAGAACTGCACGAAGAAGGGCTGGTCGAGCCCCAATGCGGCGCGCAGCTCGCGGATCTGCTCGGGCTTGGCGTCCTGGCCCAGCAGAAAGACGACGGGGTCGCCCACATATTGGAAGAGAAGAAAGGCGATGAACGCGACCGCGATCATGACGATCACGGCCTGGATCAGGCGGCGCAGGACGAAGGCAATCATTCAGCAAGCAAAGTGAACAGGCATGCTAGCAGTGCAAGGTGCGTGCCCGCACGGTGATTCCCCGGGGGTGCACGCGGATGGTGCGCTTCGGATGTAGCCATGCAACATCAGCGAAGCCACAAATAAAAAAGCCACCCGACTTTCGTCGAGTGGCTTTTGAGTCTTTCGATCAAAGCTGGCGCAAGGCCAGCCTCAAATTAGAAAGCGTGACGGATACCGAAGTCGTAGCCGGTGGAGTTCTTCGGGGTGAAGACGGCGTTGTTGATGAAAGCCGGGCCACCAACGGTCAGAGCTGCACCGTTCTTGTTGCTCACGCGAGCGATCGTTGCGTACAGAGCCGTGCGCTTCGACAGGTTGTGCACGTAGCCCAGAGCCAGCTTGTTGGCCTTCGGGTCTGCAACCGACGGTTCGAACGGCAGTTGGACTTCGTTGAAGTCGTACTTGACGTGCGAATACGAAGCGCGGATCAAACCAGCGCCGACCGGCACAGTCACGCCGAGCAGGTAGCCGGTGAGGTCGACGTCTGCAGCAGATGCGAACGGGGTGACTTCGTAGTCGACCTTGTTCTTGCTGCGCGACACTTCACCGAAGAGCTTCACGGGACCGAAGTCATACGAAGCGCCGAGGTTCAGCGTGTTGACCTTGGTGGTCGTGCCAGCGTAGAACTGGTCGCCAACCGTGCTGCTGCCGTAAGCGATTGCGACGTCCAGAGGACCGTTCGCGTAGCCGAAGCGGCCAGCGATGTTACGGCCGGTGCGCGAGTTGTTCGCGACGTTAGGCGTAGCGGTGCCCGGATCGTACTTGGTCTTCTCATGGAAGCCGTACTGCAGCTGACCGTAGAAGCCACCCAGGTTCGGCGGCAGGAAGTAGCCGATGGTGTTGCTTGCACGGGTGGGGCGACCGAATTCGGCGGAGGCCGTGTGAATCAGGTTGGTACCAACGCCGTTGGTGCCGAACGGATCGAACACGGTGTCGTTCCAGAACGTGGGGCTGTAGTCACGGCCGAGGCGAACTTCACCGAAACCACCCGACAGGCTCACGGTCGAACGACGGTTGAACGTTTGAACGCCTTCCGAGCCGTCGTCGTTCTTGATCGGGGCTTCGAGCCAGAAGCTCGCTGCCAGGCCACCACCGAGGTCTTCCGTACCACGGAAGCCCAGACGGCTGGAGTTGTAGCCCGAGTTAGCCAGTTCACGACGGCTGACCTTGACGCTGCCTTGGTTCAGGTAGAACGGGTTCAGGAACGTGGCACCGTTCAGGTCACGCGAGGTGCTCGAATAGCTGCTGATCGAAGCGTCGACCACGCCGAACAGCGTAACGGACGACTGGGCCGAGGCAACACCGGCAACAGCCAGGGCAGCCAGAGCAACTAGAGATTTTTTCATTGCAAGTTTCTCCAAGGTTAAACATAGGGCTCCGGTGCGAAGGGCTCACCGTGACTGGCACTTTGTGCTCCCACCGGACCCCGGGCCAACCTCCTTTTGGGAAGTTGATGCTATTGCACCAGAGCCGCTGCGGCAGGGCAAAACAAATCGCCCGAAATCTCCAGTGGCCCGCGCGTTTCGTTGCAGTCCTGCAACAAAGGACTTTGGCGCGCTCACAAACCACGATGTGAAATGAAGCAACTGTTTCGCGCTGCTCTTTCCGCATACGTTCAAATACGGGCATGACTTCCACGTTCGACCCCGTTCTGACTGCGGCTGATGCGGCATTGCGCACCCTTTTTGCCCGGCCCCATGCAACACGGGCCACGCCTGCGCCCATCCAGGCGCCGGGCGAAATGACCGATTCGGAGCGGCGCGAGGCCGGGGCATTGATGCGGGTGAACCACGTGGGCGAGGTGTGCGCCCAGGCGCTTTACACCGCGCAGGCCGCAGTGGCGCGCGACCCGGTCCTGCGGGCCCGCCTGCTCGAGGCCTCGCACGAGGAAACCGACCACCTGGCCTGGACGCGCCAGCGGCTGGACGAACTCGGTGCCCGGCCTTCTGTGTTGAACCCGCTCTGGTATGCGGGTGCCTTCGGCCTGGGCCTGATAGCCGGACGCCTGGGGGATCCACTGAGCCTCGGGTTCGTTGCAGAGACCGAACGCCAGGTGGAAGCCCACCTGGAGAGCCATCTCGGCCGCCTGCCGGCCGCCGACAGTGCTTCCAGGGCCGTGGTCGAGCAGATGAAGATCGACGAGGCGCAGCACGCCGCACAGGCCATCGACGCCGGCGCGGCGGAACTGCCAGCCCCGGCCAAGGCCCTGATGCGGCTCGCCTCCCGCGTGATGACTACGGTGGCGCACCGGATCTGAGGCCTTGCGGACTCAGGTTTCGATCAGGTCGAAGCTGGTGGTGATCTCGGCGGTCTTCGCGAGCATGATGCTGGCCGAGCAATAGGTTTCGTGGCTCAGGGCAATCGCACGCTCGACGGCCGCGGCAGGAATGCCCTTGCCCGCCACGGTGAAGTGCATGTGGATCCTGGTGAAGACCTTGGGGTCCTTTTCTGCGCGCTCGCTGGTCAGCTTGACGCTGCAGCGCTCGACGCGGTGGCGGCCCCGCTTCAGTATCAGCACCACGTCGTAGGCAGTACAGCCCCCCGTGCCCGCGAGCACGGTTTCCATGGGCCTGGCCGCCAGGTTCTGGCCGCCGTTCTCGGGTTTGGCGGCATCGGGCGCGCCGTCCATCATCAAGACATGGCCGCTGCCTGTCTCGGCCACGAAACCCATGGCCGAGCGCGTTCCGGCGTCGCCGGTCCAACTTACTGTGCATTCCATCTGTGTCAGATCCATTCAGGATGTTCAGCAAAAAATCACGCCAACATCCGTTTGTGTGTGGGAAAAGCGTCACTTGCTTGTTGCAACGCAACAAACAACCGATATACTTTATTTCATGGCGTACGAAACCGTGCGCACCGGTTGTCTCCTCCACCCTTCCAATTGGTGGATTTAGCCCCGAGCTGCAAGGCTCGGGGCTTTTTTCTTTTCAAAGCCTGCAACGGCTGCGGGCCCACTCTAGTTTTTGGACCTGAAGGGCAGTTGCTCTGGCTGCCCTGGCTGTTGCCGGTGTTGCCTCGGCCCAGTCGTCCGTTACGCTGTTCGGCGTGGTCGACGCTTCGATCAGCGGCTATTCGAACAGCTCGCGCGACCTGAACAACGGCGTGACGTACAACGCCTTCGGCTTCCCGGTCGCCTATGACCCCTTCTACGTCAACCGGGGCAGCGTCAGGACCAGTAGCCGCGGCATGTCCCATTCGGGCAACAGCAGTAGCCGCCTGGGCTTCCGCGGTACGGAAGACCTCGGTGGCGGCCTGGCAGCCAGCTTCTGGCTCGAAGCCCCGGTCGCCAATGACGACGGCAGCCAGGGTGTTGCCACCTTCGCTCGCCGTTCGACCGTGAGCCTGTCGGGTGGTTTCGGTGAAGTCCGCCTCGGCCGTGACTACACGCCGTCGTTCTACAACAACTCCGTGTTCGATCCGTTCGGCACCAACGGCGTCGGCACCAACCTGATCCAGACGGCCACCAGCGCATTCGGCAACCCCACCCGCGCGAGCAACTCGGTGAGCTACTTCCTGCCGGCGAACCTGGGCGGTTTCTACGGCCAGGTGATGTACGGCTTCCACGAGAAGACCAAGTACAGCCCGGGCCTGGCCACGCCCGACGAGGCCAACAACTCGCGCACCGGCCGATACGTGGGCGGCCGCTTCGGCTATGCCAACGGTCCCCTGGACGTTGCGCTGGCCTATGGCAGCAACACCGTCGGCGACAACTACTACGACGGCACCACCACCAAGGTCAACACCCTCAACCTCGGCGCTTCGTACGACTTCGGTCCCGTGAAGCTCTTCGGCGAACTGTCCCGGGCCAGGGAGAGGACCGATATCGACGGCGACTTCTTCGCCCGCCCGGCCTCCGTGGCTTCGGACAGGCTCGATGGCTGGCTGCTGGGCGTGACGGTCCCGGTGGGCGCCGGCTTGATCCGCGCATCGTATTCGGCCGTGAAGTACAAGACGGAAGACAACAACCCGTTCTTCAACGAGCCGAACCCCAAGGCCAACAAGCTGGCACTCGGCTACGTGCACAACCTGTCGAAGCGCACGGCCCTGTACGCAACGGTTGCTCGCATCAGCAACAAGAACGGTGCGGACTTGAGGGTGAGCGGCGATTTCAGCCCGAAGTTCGTCAGCAACAGCATCTTCACCCCGAAGACCTCGACCGGCTACGACTTCGGCATCCGCCACGCCTTCTGATCGCGGCCTGATTCCAATGCTGGCTTCAGCCAGTTCGAATCAGTCCAGTATCAAGCCGCCCAGCGCAAGCCGGGCGGCTTTTTGGCTTTGCTCAGTTCGCGCGGCCACGCCTGCTTTGCAGCAGTCCCACATTCATTTCTCCGCTCAGAACCGAAGCGTAGAAACGTTCGACCATGTTGACGCTCGTGCGCGCATTGCGCGCCAAGGTCAGCATGTCGATGCCCTGCCCGTACAAAAGCCGCAAGGTGATGGCGGTATGGCGCAGGCAATAGAGCGTCCTCGACTGGCCCTGCGGGCCTTTCTGGAGCGACGTTGCTTCCAAGGCCCAATGGAAAAGAAAGTTGAGCACGGCCAGGGCGTGTTCGCGGTTCTTCAATTGCGGCATGAAGATGTAGTCCTCCGCGCCGCCAAGGCCCTGCTCGCGACGATGCGCAAGCAGGCATTCATAGACCCGTACCGCCGGACGCAGGCTCACGATGGGCTGGCTGTGCCGCTTGGTTTCGGGCAGGTTCATGCGCAGATAGACGTGCTTGCCGCGCACGGTTTCTATGTGCCGGTGCTTCATGAGCTTGATGTCGCTTGGGCGCACGAAGGTGTTGACCATCCAGCGGATCAGCCATGGCAGCTCTTCCGGCATGACGAGCAGTTCGCGCGCGATCCAGAAGCGCTCGCCGGACGCCAGCTGATCGAGCACCGGATGCGGCTGTCCACGCAACCTGCGCGCGGCCGCCACGATGCTCCGGTATTCCGCAACGCTGAAGCTCCCGCGCGGCTGGCTGCGCACCTTGACCTTCGGAAAGGCAGGTGCATCGCGACGCACGCCGATGTTCACGCCGTGCATCAACACCTTTCGCAGCAACACAAGGTACTGCGCGATCGTCGTGCTGGTGAAGCCCTGCGCTCCGAGATGGTCGATCAGCCGCTGCGCATCGGAAGTAGCGAATGCCTGCGCCGGCACAGCGCCCAGCAAAGGAATGATGTGCGCGCGCAATCTGTTGCCCATCACCTGCCAGGTCGGCCGTCCGATTTCGCCGCGCTGCACGCGGGCGGCCTCCGCCTGCATCAACCCTTTGGAAAGGTCGCTGACAAAAACGGTTAACAGATTTTGCTCATTTGCTGAATGACTGGCGGGCCCGTGGTTCGCGGGATAGCTGCGCGCAAAAAAACCGGAATCGTTCGCCGCCGGGGCTCTCTGGATGAGGTTTATGACATTTGTGTCCATGCCATATCCCGTACGCAGTCCCGATGCCTCTTATCATCGTCATTTATCAATTGAAGACTCCCTTGGACAAAACCGTGCGCGACGTACCTGTGCCGGCACTGACGCCCGCCGACTATCTCAGGAAAATCTTGAACGCCCGCGTTTACGACGTGGCAGTCGAATCCGGGCTCGAGAAAGCCAATGCGCTCAGCGAACGGCTCGGCAATACCGTGCTGCTCAAGCGCGAAGACCAGCAGCCGGTGTTCAGCTTCAAGCTGCGGGGCGCCTACAACAAGATGGCGCACCTCTCGGCCGAGCAGCTCGCGAGTGGCGTCATCTGCGCATCGGCCGGCAATCACGCGCAGGGCGTGGCGCTGGGCGCGCGCAAGCTGGGTGCACGTGCGGTGGTGGTCATGCCGGTGACCACGCCGCGACTCAAGATCGATGCGGTGCGCGGCTTCGGCGGCGAGGTGGTGCTGCATGGCGACAGCTATTCCGACGCTTACCTGCATGCGCTCGAATTGCAGGCGCAGCAGGGCCTGACCTTCGTGCATCCCTTCGACGATCCCGACGTGATCGCGGGCCAGGGCACCATCGCCATGGAAATCCTGCGCCAGCACCAGGGCCGGCTCGATGCAGTCTTCGTGGCCATCGGCGGCGGCGGGCTCATCTCGGGCGTGGCCAACTACATCAAGGCGGTGCGCCCGGAGATCAAGGTGATCGGCGTGCAGATGAACGACTCCGACGCCATGATGCAGTCGGTGGCAGCGCGCCAGCGCGTGAGCCTGCCCGACGTGGGATTGTTTTCGGACGGCACGGCCGTCAAGCTGGTGGGCGAGGAGACGTTCCGCATCGCCAGCAACCTGGTCGACGAATACATCGCGGTCGACACCGATGCGGTCTGCGCGGCCATCAAGGACGTGTTCGTTGACACCCGCAGCATCGTGGAGCCGGCGGGCGCGCTGGCAGTGGCCGCCATCAAGCAGTACGTGGCCGGGCACGGCCGCCACGGCGAAACCTACGCGGCCATCCTGTGCGGCGCCAACATGAACTTCGACCGGCTGCGCTTCGTGGCCGAGCGCGCGGAGGTCGGCGAGGAGCGCGAGGCGCTGTTCGCAGTGACCATTCCCGAAGAGCGCGGCAGCTTCCGCCGCTTCTGCGAACTGGTGGGCGAGATGCCGGCCAGCGAGTCGCAGGAAACGGGCTCGACCGGCGGCGCGCTGCGCAACGTGACGGAGTTCAACTACCGCATCAGCGACGCGGCCAAGGCGCATGTGTTCGTGGGCCTGACCACCTCGACCCGCGGCGAATCGACAACCATCGCGCAGACCTTCATTGCCCATGGCTTCGACGCGCTGGACCTCACGCACGACGAGCTCGCCAAGGAGCATCTGCGGCACCTGGTGGGCGGGCGCACGAGCCTTGCACACGACGAGCGGCTGCTGCGCTTCGTGTTTCCGGAGCGCCCGGGCGCGCTGCTCAAGTTCCTGAGCCTGATGCGGCCGAACTGGAACATCAGCCTCTTCCACTACCGCAACCAGGGCGCCGACTACGGCCGCATCCTGGTGGGCTTGCAGGTACCGGCCGGCGACGCGACGGCCTTCGACGACTTCCTCGAAACGCTGGGCTATCCCTACGTCGAGGAAACGGCGAATCCGGCGTATCGGCTGTTCCTGCAGGCCTGAGCGGCCGCCTGGCCTTTACTGCGCAGACTGCGCCGGTGGCTGCTGCTCAGACCCCGGCTGCGGCGGTGCGGCCCCGGCGGCGGGCGGCGCCACCACGGGAGGCACCGTCGCCGGAAAAAGCCCGTTCGGCCTGGCCGTCGGTGCTGGCGAGGCCGCCGCCCCTGCAGGAGCGGAACTGCCGAAGCTGATCGGCGCGCGCACGGGCAGCTGCAGCGTGAAAGCCGCCGGTCCTTGCACACTGGTGCCGAGCGTCGCCGCGCGCACCCCGACCGACTGCAGCACGTAGTTGTCGCCCACGCGTGAACCGACACGGAACGGTCGCGGCGGCTTGCCGTCGATGGAAATCAGCGCAGCGCCCTGGTTGAGCGAGTCCGCCACCACGCCCGACAACGCAAAGCGGCTGGCCGCCTCGGGCGCGGCAGGCGCCGCTTCGTTGGCCGAAACCACGCCGAGCAGCCGCGCGACCGCATCCGCATCGGCCGAGACCGCCGCCCGGGGCATGGTGGCGGCCGCGGCCACGGGCTCGGGCGGCGCCGCGAGCCGCAGCCCCCAGAACACCGCCGCACCGGCGGCCAGCGCCCACAGGCCCGTGGTTGCAACGGGGGCATGCCAGCGCGCGGCGGAATAGGGACTTGTCATGGCCGCGGATTATCATGCAGCGCGCCTTCCGAACCATGTCATTCAAGCTATGAAAAAAATCCTACGCGACGCCACCCGCGCTGCCCAGCGCGGCTTCACGCTGATCGAGCTGATGGTGGTGCTGGTCATCATTGGGGTGCTGGCCGCGCTGATCGTGCCGAACGTGATCGAGCGCGCCGACGACGCCCGCGTGACCGCCGCCAGGACCGACATCAACAACCTGATGCAGGCGCTCAAGCTCTACCGCCTGGACAACCAGCGCTACCCGACGGCCGAACAGGGCCTGCAGTCGCTACTGGTGCGACCCACCGCCGGGCCGGCCGCGCCAAACTGGAAGCCCTACGTCGAGAAGCTGCCGAACGATCCGTGGGGCCATCCGTACCAATACATGAATCCGGGTATCAAGGGCGAAATCGACGTGCTCTCGCTCGGCGCCGATGGCCAGGCCGGCGGCGAGGGCAAGAATGCCGACATCGGCAGCTGGCAGTAGGCGCACGGGCGGCTTCACGCTGCTCGAGCTGATCGTGGTGATCGCGATCATCGCGATCGCAACGGCCAGCGTGAGCTTCGCGATGCGCGACACCAACGCGGCCCGGCTCGACCGCGAGGCCGACCGGCTGGCTGCTCTGCTCGAATCGGCCCGCGCCCAGTCGCGCGCCAGCGGCGTCGCGGTGCGGTGGCGCATCGTGGAGGGCGGCAGCTTCGTGTTCGACGGCCTGCCGCCCGATGCCTTGCCCAGCGGCTGGGCCACGAGCGGCATCAGCGCCACGGCTTCGCTGGCTGGCGGCGCGCCGGTGGCGGCGGTGCAACTGGGCCCCGATCCGATCATTGCCGCGCAGCAGATCGTGCTGTATTCCGAAGGCCCTCCCGCGCGGTCGCTGCGCGTTGCCACCGACGGCCTCAGACCATTCACCGTGAGCACGCCATGAGGTCCTGGCGCCAGTCGGCATGCGGCGGATTCACGCTGATCGAAGTGCTGATTGCGCTCGGCATCGTCGCGCTGGCGCTCGCGGCGGGCTCGCAGGCCACGATGTCGCTGACGCGCAATGCGCAGCGCCAGTCCGACCTGCTGCTGGCCGACCTGTGCGCAGAAAACGAGCTTGCCAAGGCGCGGCTCGCCAGGCAGATGCCGGCGGTGGGCGATTCGGGCTCGATCTGCGTGCAGGCCGGCATCTCGTTCAACGTGACCACCTCCACCATCGCCACGCTCAACCCCAATTTCCGCCGCGTCGACGTGCAGGTGCGCGACGAGGCCAACACGCCGGTGCTGCGCATCTCGACCGTGGTGGGCCGCTTCTGATGCGACGCTTTGCAAGCCAGGGAGGCCGCCGCGGCTTCACGCTGATCGAGCTGCTGGTGGCCATTTCGGTGATGGCGCTGCTGGCGCTCGTGAGCTGGCGCGGCCTGGACAACATGTCGCGCGCCACCACGCTGAACCAGCAGCGCGCCGACGCGGTGCTGACGCTGCAGACCACGCTTTCGCAATGGGGCGCCGATCTCGACGCCGTGACCCCGATCGCGCAGACCCGCCCGATCGACTGGGACGGCCGCGTGCTGCGGCTCACGCGGCGCGGCAGCGATGCGGGCGCTCCCGCCATGCAGGTGGTGGCGTGGACGCTGCGCACCCGTGCCGACGGCACCCGCTGGCGGCGCTGGCAGTCGCCACCCTTCACCACGCGCGGCGAATGGCAGCAGGCGTGGAGCTTGGCCGCTTCATGGGCGCAGGAAGGCGGCGGCGGCGGCGACGTCGCGCTGATGCCGGTCGCCAGCTGGCAGCTCTACTACTTCCGCGAGAACGCCTGGACGCCCGCAGGCGAACTGCCGGCCAGCGCGCCCAATCCGGCGAACCCGGCCAACCCGGCCGGCGCCCTCGTGAGCATGCCGGACGGCGTTCGCCTGGTGCTGACCCTGTCTCCGGGCGAGGGGCTGGCGGGCACGCTCACGCGCGACTGGGTCAAGCCCACGGTGGGGGCGCCGCGCTCATGACCGCATCGAAGGTTTTCCGAGCAAACGGGCAACGCCAGCGCGGCGCCGCGCTGCTCGCGGCCATGCTGACCGTGATGCTGGTCGCAACCTTCTCCGCCGCGGCGCTGTGGCAGCAATGGCGTGCGTCCGAAGTCGAGGCGGCCGAGCGCGGACGCGTGCAGGCGGCGTGGGTGCTGATCGGCGCACTCGACTGGTCGCGCCTGATCCTGCGCGAGGACGGCCTCACCGGCGGCCCCGACCACCTGGCCGAGCCCTGGGCCGTGCCGCTCGCGGAAGCGCGGCTCGCGAGCTTTCTGTCGGCCGAGAAAAACGTGGCCAGCGACAACCTCGAAGGACTGCCCGACGCCTTCCTGTCGGGCCGCGTGGTCGATGCGCAATCCAAGCTCAACGTGCTGTCGCTGGTCGACGGCAACAAGCCGGTGCCGGCGAGCATCGCCACCTTCACCAAGCTGTTCAACATCCTGGGCCTGCCGGCCTCGGAGCTCAGCGCGATGACGGCTTCGCTCGCGCGTGCGCTGGCCACCGGCACCGATGCCGCAAGCGGCGGCGATGCCGGCGCGGCGCCGCTGATGCCACAGGAAGTCTCGCAACTGGTGTGGCTCGGCCTGTCGCCCTCGACCGTGGCCGCCCTGGAGCCCTACGTGACGATTCTCCCGATACGCACGCCGCTCAACATCAATACCGCGAGCGCCGAAGCCATCAGCGCCAGCCTGCCATCGCTGAACATCAGCGGCGCGCGCCAGCTGGTGGAAAAGCGCACGCGCTCGTACTTCAAGCAGATTGCCGACGCCAACGCCGCGCTGCCGAGCGACGGCTCGCAATTCAACGCCGGCCAGCACAGCGTGGGCACCCAGTTCTTCGAGGTCTACGGCCGGCTGCGGCTCGACCGCACCTGGGTCGAGGAGCGCTCGCTGCTGCAGCGCGACGGCGTCACTGTAAAGACGATCTGGCGCAACCGCGGCGCCGGCCTTGCCACAGCCACTCCGGCTAAACCCTGAGTGCGGCTTCCTTTCTTCATTTCTGTTGCATCAATACATCGTCCAGAGCCCGTCGCATCTACGTCAAACGCTACAAATAAAGTAGCAATGGCACCATCGACGCACCCCTACAATCACCCGCCCTCCTGAAAACGAAATGACCCCGCTGTTGCTCATCGCCCCCCTCCCCCCGGCCGACGCCGCGGGCGAGTACGACTGGGCCCAGGCTGGCGACGACGGCATTGCCTTGCGCAACCATGGCCGCGCGCTGCTCGCGCTGCTGCCGGCCAGCGCGGAAGTCACGCTCGGCATTCCGGCCGCGGCGCTTTCCTGGCACCGCGTCACGCTGCCCAAGGGCAGCATGAGCAGCGCATCGAAGCTGCGCGCCGTGCTCGACGGCCTGCTCGAAGAGCATCTGCTCGACGATCCCGAGGCCCTGCACTTCGCGCTCGAACCCCAGGCCCGGGCTGGCGCGCCGGTCTGGGTGGCGGCCTGCAACCGCATCTGGCTGCGCACGCTGGTGCAGGGGCTGGAATCGGTGGGGCGGCGCGTGGTGCGCATCGTTCCCGAATTCGCGCCGCAACCCGCGGACGGCCCGCCGTTGCTGCAGGTCACCGGCGAGGCCGAGGCGCCGCAACTCACGGTGTGCGATGCCGACGGCGTGGTCTCGCTGCCGCTCACGGGCGCCGGCCTGGCGCTCGCGGCCGGGCTGCCGCTGGACACCGCCGTGATCAGCGCCGAACCCGCCGTTGCACAAGCCGCCGAGCACCTGCTCGAGCGCCGCCTGCCCATCGTGCAGGCGCCCCAGCGCTGGCTTCAGGCGGCGCGCTCGCCCTGGGAGCTCGCGCAGTTCGACCTCGCCGTGACGGGCCGCGCCCGCGCCGGCAAGAAATTTGCATCGGTGGTGCAGACGCTGCGCTACGCGCCCGAGTGGCGGGCCGCACGCTGGGGCATCGTCGCCCTGCTGCTGACCCAACTGATCGGCCTCAATGCCTGGGCCTGGAAGGAGCGCAATGCACTCGAGGCCAAGCGCCAAGCCGTCAAGACCATGCTGACCCAGACCTTCCCGTCCGTGAAACTCGTGGTCGACGCGCCGCTGCAGATGGCGCGCGAAGTCGCAGCGCTGCAGCAGGCCGTGGGCGATGTCGCGGGCAGCGACCTCGAACCGATGATCGGCGCGCTTGCCCCCCATCTCCCGCCGGGCAAAACGCCCAGCGCCATCGACTACAGCGCCGGCCAGCTGCGCCTGCGCGGGCTGGGCCTGCAGCCTTCCGAGCTCACGCGGCTCTCGGGCGCAATGGGCCCGCGCGGCTACAGCGTGCGCGCCGAAGGCGACCTGCTGCTGGTGCAGGCCGAGGCTGCGCGATGAACTTCAGCGAACAGCTCCGGGCCCGCTGGGCCGCCCTCGAACTGCGCGAGCGGCGCATGGTCGCCATTGCGGCCACGCTCGTGGTGCTTGCACTGCTGTGGTGGGTTGCGCTCGCTCCCGCGCTGCGCACGCTGGCCGCGGCGCCGGCCGACCATGCGCAGCTCGACGCGCAGCTGCAGCAGATGGCCCTGCTGCAGAACCGCGCCAAGGCGCTGCAGGCGCAGCCGCGGCTGAACCGGGACGACGCGCTGCGCGCCCTCGAAACCTCGGTGCGCGAGAGCCTGGGCGCCAATGCCCAGCTCATGACGGCCAGCGGCGATGGCGCCGCCACCATCACGATGCGCGCCACGCCGGCCGAGGCCGTGGCCCAGTGGCTGGCGCAGGCGCGCGGCAATGCGCACGCGGTGCCGCGCGAGGCCCACCTGACCCGTGCGGCCGCCGCGCCGCCAGCCGCCGGCAGCAAGGACCCGCAGCCCGCGAAGGTGCGCTGGGAGGGCACGCTCGTGATGGCGCTGCCCGCAGCCCGTTGAGCCCGGCCGCATGGTGACGCGCTCCTCCCTTGCCGAATCCGCGCCGCGCCGCGGCTGGCGCTGGGCCCTGCTCGGCATCGTGCTGGGGGCGCTGCTGGCGCTGGTGCTGTTCGCGCCGGCGCGCTGGCTGGCCACGGCGCTCTCGACCTGGAGCCAGGGCCGGCTGCTGCTCGTCAACCCGCGCGGCACGGTCTGGAACGGCACCGCGGCCGTGGTGCTTGCCAGCGGCGCCGGCGGCGCCGAGGCGGTGTCGCTGCCCGGCGCGCTCAACTGGCGCATGCGTCCGGCGTGGAGCGGCATGTTCGCCGTGCTCGACCTGCCCTGCTGCGCGGCCCGGCCGCTCCAGCTCAAGGCCAGCGCGCGCGCGAGCGGCATGCAGCTGCAGTGGGGCGACGGCAGTTCGCGCTGGCCCGCCACCTTGCTGACCGGCCTGGGCGCGCCCTGGAACACGCTCAGGCTCGAAGGCACGCTCGACCTCTCCACCCGGGGCCTCTCGATGCAGTGGGAGGGCCCCGTGCTGCGCATCGCGGGCCAGGCCACGCTCGACGCCACCGATGTCTCGTCCAGCCTCTCGACGCTCAAGCCGATGGGCAGCTACCGCCTCACGCTCGAAGGCGGCAGCCGCCCGAGCCTGCTGCTGAGCACGCGCGAAGGCAGCCTCCAGCTGAACGGCAGCGGCAGCTGGGACGGCACCGCCTTTCGCTTCAACGGCGAAGCCAGTGCCGCGGCCGGCCGCGAAGACGCGCTTTCCAATTTGTTGAACATCATCGGACGGCGCGACAACGCGCGTTCGATCATCACCCTGGGTTGATCATGATGAAGCCACTGACTTCGCCCGGCAGCCGCCTCGCCGTCGTTGCACTCGCAGCGCAGGTGCTGGTAGCCGCCACCTTCCTGCAGGCCGCGCCGCCCGCTTTCGCACAGTCCGGTGATGCGCCGCGCCGGGGCGAGCCCATCACGCTCAACTTCGCCAACGCCGACATCGAGGCCGTGGCCCGCACCATGGCGGTGGTCACCGGCCGCGACGTGGTGGTCGACCCGCGCGTGAAGGGCACGATGAACCTCGTCACCGACCGCGCCATCGCGCCGGCCGCGGCGTTCAACCAGTTCGCTTCCGCGCTGCGCCTGCAGGGCTTTGCGGTGGTGGAGGCCGAAGGGCTCTACAAGGTGGTGCCCGAAGCCGACGCCAAGCTCCAGACCCAGACCGTCAACACCGCCACGCCCAGCGCCGGCTCGGTGGCCGGCAACCAGATCGTCACGCAGATCTTCAGGCTCAACTACGAGTCGCCGAACAGCCTGCTGCCGGTGCTGCGCCCGCTCATTCCGCCCAACAACACAATCAACGTGAACCCGGGCAACAACTCGCTCGTGATCACCGACTACGCGGACAACATGCGCCGGCTGGCGCGCATCATCGCGGCGCTCGACGTGCCCAATGCGTCGGACATCGAGGTGATTCCGCTCAAGCATTCGATCGCCACCGACATGCTGCCGCTGATCACCCGGCTGGTCGACGGCAGCGGTTCGGGCGCCACGCCGGGCGCCGCCGCGCCGGGCACGGCCGATGCGTCGTTCCGCACCACCTTGCTGGCCGACCCGCGCAGCAATGCGCTGATCCTGCGCGCGGCCAACCCGGCGCGCGCGGCGCTGGTGCGCACGCTGGTCCAAAAGCTCGACCGCGCGCCCGCGGAAAGCAGCAACGGCGCGGCCGGCAACATCTACGTGGTCTACCTGAAGAACGCCGATGCGGTGCGGCTGGCAGCCACGCTGCGCGCCGCCATGGCGGCCAACCAGCTGCCCGGCACGCCGGGCGCCCCGGGTGCCGCCGGCGGCGGCGGCGCGCCGCAGCAGCAGGCCAACATGCCCCAGGCCATGCCGGTCAATCTCAGCGGGCAAGGCGGCGGCTCGGCGGCCGCCAACGCACCGCTGAACAATGCCAACCAGCCGTCGACCGGCGGGCAGATCCAGGCCGACCCGTCGACCAACTCGCTGATCATCACGGCGCCCGAGCCGCAGTACCGCCAGATGCGCGCGGTGATCGACAAGCTCGACGGCCGGCGTGCGCAGGTCATGATCGAGGCGCTGATCGTCGAGGTCAGCGCCAAGAAGGCCGCCAACTTCGGCGTCCAGTGGCAGAGCGCGCTGGGCAACAACGCGGTCATCGGCACCAATTCGAGCCTGGCCAGCGCCAACATCCTGGCGCTGACGCAGGCACTGGCCACGCGCGACGTGGCCAACGTGCGGCCGTCGTCGGGGCTGAATCTCGGCATTGCCGGCAAGATCGGCGGCCAGTACATCCTGGGCGCGATTGCGAACTTCTTCAACAGCGACGGCGACGCCAACGTGCTCTCCACGCCCAACCTGCTGACGCTGGACAATGAAGAGGCCAAGATCGTCATCGGCCAGAACGTGCCCTTCGTCACGGGCCAGTACGCCAGCACCTCGGGCTCGGTGGGCATCAACCCGTTCACCACGGTGGAGCGCAAGGATGTGGGCCTCACGCTGCGCGTGCGCCCGACCATCAACGAGAACGGCACCGTGAAGATGACCATCTTCCAGGAGACCTCGACCGTCGACGGCAACACCATCAACAACCCCAACGGCCCGACCACCAACAAGCGCTCGATCGAATCGAGCGTGCTGGTGGAAGACGGCGGCCTGGTCATGCTCGGCGGGCTGCTGTCGGACGACTACGGCAACACGATCGAGAAGGTGCCGGTGGCGGGCGACATTCCGGTGCTCGGCAACCTGTTCAAGAACGAGATCCGTACGCGCAACAAGAGCAACCTGATGATGTTCCTGCGCCCCGCCGTCATGCGCGACGGCGCCTCCACCGAAGCCTTTGCCTACGACCGCTACGACGAGATCCGCGGCATGCAGCAGCGCACCCAGCCGAACACCGACAACATCATGCTGCGCGGCGTGGATGCCGCCCCCGTGCTGCCGGAGGCACCGCTGCCGCGCGCGGGCAGCCGCGACACCAGCAGCAGCAGCAGCAGCGGCAACGGCAGCGACCGCATCCAGGGCACGCAGCTGATCCCGCCGCCGCGCCCGCCCGCCGACACGCGCACCCTGCGCCCGAGCCCACTGCGCGGCGCGCTGCCGCCCACGGCCGATCCGACCAGCTCGCGCGAACTGCCCTGAAGCCCATGCGCCACCCCCTGCCCTACGCGTTCGCACGCAGCCAGCAGCTGCTGCTCGAAGAAGCCGACGACGGCAGCCACACGCTGTGGATGTCGAGCCATCCCTCGCGCAGCGCGGTCGGCGAGGTCACGCGCAAGTACGGCGTGCAGGCCTTCGAGGTGCTGGCCGACGGCCCGCTCGCGCAGCGCATCAGCGCGGCCTACGCGCAGGGCGAATCGAGCGCCGCCGCGGTGGTGAGCGAGGTGCAGAGCGACGCCGATCTCTCGCGCATGATGCAGGAGCTGCCGGCGGTGGAAGACCTGCTGGAAAGCGCCGGCGACGCGCCCATCATCCGCATGCTCAACGCGCTGCTCACGCAGGCCGCGCGCGACGGCGCGAGCGACATCCACATCGAGCCCTACGAGCGCACCTCGTCCGTGCGCTTTCGCATCGACGGCACGCTGCGCGAGGTGGTGCAGCCGAACCGCGCGCTGCACGCCGCGCTGATCTCGCGCCTGAAGATCATGGCCGACCTCGACATCTCCGAGAAGCGGCTGCCGCAGGACGGGCGCATCAGCCTTCGTATCGGCACGCGCGCGGTCGACGTGCGCGTCTCCACGCTGCCGAGCGCGCACGGCGAGCGCGCGGTGCTGCGCCTCTTGGACAAGAGCGAATCGAAGCTCACGCTCGAATCGGTCGGCATGCAGGGCGACACGCTCGCGCGCTTCGAGCGCCTCATTGCGCAGCCGCACGGCATCATCCTGGTGACCGGCCCCACGGGCTCGGGCAAGACCACCACGCTGTACGCCGCGCTGGCCCGGCTGGACGCGAGCCGCAGCAACATCATGACGGTGGAAGACCCGATCGAATACGAACTGCCGGGCGTGGGCCAGACGCAGATCAACGCCAAGATCGAGCTCACCTTCGCGAAGGCGCTGCGCGCCATCCTGCGGCAGGACCCGGACGTGATCATGATCGGCGAGATCCGCGACTTCGAGACCGCGCAGATCGCCATCCAGGCCTCGCTCACCGGCCACCTGGTGCTTGCAACGCTGCACACCAATGATTCGGTCAGCGCCGTCACGCGCCTGACCGACATGGGCGTGGAGCCGTTCCTGTTGAGTTCGTCGCTTTTGGGCGTGCTCGCGCAGCGGCTGGTGCGCAAGGTCTGCACCAGTTGCGGCGGCGCCGGCTGCGAGGCGTGCGGCCAAACCGGCTACCAGGGCCGCACCGGCATCTTCGAGCTGCTGGTGGCCGACGAGACCGTGCAGGGCCTGATCCACAGCAGGGCGGCCGAGAGCGAACTGCTCCAGGCCGGCGCGCGCGGCGGCCTGCGCCTGATGCGCGAAGACGGCGAACGGCTGGTGCAGGCCGGCATCACCTCGCGCGCCGAACTGCTTCGCGTCACGCGCGACTGATCCGCCCGGCACCCGCCATGCCCGCCTATTCCTTCGAAGCCATCGATGCCAGCGGCCAGTCGCGCGAAGGCGTGCTCGAGGCCGACACCGCGCGCAGCGCCCGCAGCCTGCTGCGCGCGCAGGCGCTCATTCCGCTGTCGGTCACGCCGGTGGGCAGCAGCCACATCAACGGCACTGGCAATGGCGGCCTGCGCCGCTGGCTGGGCGGTGGCGCCAGGGTCTTCAGTTCCACCGGCCTGGCGGTCTGGACGCGCCAGCTCGCGGGCCTGGTCTCTTCCGGCCTGCCGCTCGAACGCGCGCTGACTGCGCTCACCGACGAAGCCGAGACCGAACCGCAGCGCAACCTGGTCGCGTCGCTGCGCGCCGAGGTCAACGCGGGCTCGCCCTTCGCACGCGCGCTCGCGGCCCATCCGCGCGAGTTCTCGCCCATCTACACCGCCGTGATCGGCGCGGGCGAGCAGAGCGGCAACCTCGGGCTCGTGCTCGACCGGCTTGCCGACGACCTGGAAGAGCGGCAGGCGCTGCAGCAGAAACTCATCGGCGCGGCGCTCTATCCGGCCATCGTCACGCTGGTGGCTATCGTGATCGTGATCTTCCTGGTGAGCTACGTGGTGCCGCAGGTGGCGCAGGTGTTCGCGGGCACCAAGCGCTCGCTGCCCTTCCTCACCACCGTCATGCTGTCGCTGAGCGCGGCGGTGCGCAGCTACGGCTGGTGGATGCTGGGCGGCGTGGTGTTTGCCGCCATCGCCGCGCGATTGGCACTGGCGCAGGAAGCCTTCCGCCTGAAGTTCGACGCCGCCTGGCTCCGGCTGCCGCTGGTCGGCAAGCTCGCGCGCGGCTACAACGCGGCGCGCTTTGCCAGCACGCTGGCCATGCTGGCCACCGCCGGCGTGCCGATCCTGCGCGCGCTGCAGGCCGCGTCTGAAACGCTGGGCAACCGCGCCATGCGCGCCGACGCGCTCGACGCGCTGGTGCTGGTGCGCGAAGGCGCGCCGCTGGCCTCGGCGCTGGCGCAGAAGAAGCGCTTTCCCGGGCTGGTCTCGATGTTCGCGCGGCTGGGCGAGCAGACCGGCACGCTGCCGCTGATGCTGCAGCGCGCCGCCAACCAGCTGGGTGCCGAAGTGCAGCGCCGCGCCATGCACCTGGCCACCATCCTCGAGCCCCTGCTGATCGTGGCCATGGGCGGCGTGGTGATGCTCATCGTGCTGGCCGTGATGCTGCCTATCATCCAGCTCAACCAGTTCGTCAAGTAAATCCGCCAGGAAGCACTGCACGCCATGCCCGTCACGCTCGAAGACAAGCTCGTGGTCGCGATCTCGTCGCGCGCGCTGTTCAACCTCGAAGAAGAAAACAGGATCTTCGAGGCCGGCGACAATGAGGGCTACATGAAGCTGCAGCTCGACCGCATCGACGTGCCGGCCGCGCCGGGCATTGCGTACTCGCTGATCCGCAAGCTGCTGCGCTTCAACGACGACGGCGTGCAGCGCGTCGAGGTGGTCATTCTTTCGCGCAACGATCCGGTCTCGGGCATGCGCATATTCCGCTCGAGCGCGGCCGCCGACATCAAGCTTCAGCGCGGCGTGTTCACGCAGGGGCGCCCACCCTTCGGCTACCTGCGGCCGCTGCGCGCGCACCTGTTCCTGTCGGTCAATGCGCAGGACGTGCGCGAAGCGCTCAACGCGGGCTTTCCGGCCGCGCGCGTGCTGGTCGAATCGGTGAAGGCCAGCGATGCCTGGCCCAACGAAGTGCGCATCGCGTTCGACGGCGACGCGGTACTTTTCAGCGACGAGGCCGAGCGCGTGTTCCAGGCCGAGGGCCTCGATGCCTTCCAGGCGCACGAGCTCAGCAAGGCCGACCTGCCGCTGCCCGAAGGCCCCTTCAAGCCGCTGCTGACGGCGCTGCATCGCCTGCAGATGGCGGGCAACGCGCAGATGCGCATCCGCACGGCGCTGGTCACCGCGCGCAGCGCCCCCGCGCACGAGCGCGCGATCCGCACGCTGATGAAGTGGAACATCCGCGTCGACGAAGCGATGTTCCTCGGCGGTCTTCCGAAGGGTGAATTCCTGCGCGAGTTCGAACCCGACTTCTTCTTCGACGACCAGACCGGCCACGTCGATGCCGCGGCGCGCCACGTGCCCGCGGGCCACGTCTCGAGCGGCATCAGCAACGAGCGCTGAACGCTCCTCGGCGCGTCTTGCGCCGCTGCCTTGTCATCGCACGTTCATGGCGGCGTAACGCGATCTCCCTAGTCTTGCGGCCTGCCCTCTGCGCGGTGCTTCGCGATGCCTTCCGGCGTTGCGTTGTCAGCCCGCGCAGTCTTTTCGACGCTCGGCTCCGAGCGTCCACGCAACGACGACTCCCAAGGAATCCACCATGCGACTTTCATCCCTGCCTGCGCGGCTCGTTCCTGCGCTGATCCTGGCCTTCTCCCTTTCCGCCTGCGGCGGCGGCAATGGTGGTGGTGGCGGCTTCTTCGGCGGGCTGCCTGGCGCAGGAACTCCGACTCCGGCACCGACCACGCCGCCGCCCGACACCGGAGCGAAGCCCGAGATGCGCTGCGCGCCCTGACCACCACGACACGCCAGAACAACACCATGACCTCACGCCGCAGCTTCCTCACAGCCACCGCCACCACCGGCGCCGCAGCGCTCGCACTCTCGGCCTTCCCGCCGAGCATTCGCCGCGCGCTCGCCATTCCCGCCAACAACAAGACCGGCACCATCCAGGACGTCGAGCACATCGTCATCCTGATGCAGGAGAACCGCTCGTTCGACCACTACTTCGGCACGCTCATGGGCGTGCGCGGCTTCGGCGACCGCTTCACCATTCCGCTGCCTACGGGCCGCAGCGTCTGGCAGCAGTTCGACGAGTTCGGCAAGGAAGTGCTGCCCTACCACCTCGACGGCTCGAAGGGGAATGCACAACGCGTGGCCGGCACGCCGCACAGCTGGAGCGACGGCCAGGACGCATGGGCCGGCGGGCGCATGCACGAATGGGTGCGCTACAAGAAGACCGGGACGGCGCCCTACACGCAATCGATGGGCTACCTCCAAGAGGCGGAACTTCCCTTCCAGTTCGCGCTGGCCAACGCCTTCACGCTCTGCGATGCGTACCACTGCAGCATGCACACCGGCACCAATTCGAACCGCATGTTCCTCTGGACCGGCACCAACGGCCCCACCGGCGCGAACGTGGCCACGGTCAACAACGAATGGGATTCGATCGACAGCTCGGCCAATGGCTACAGCTGGAAGACCTATCCCGAGCGGCTGCAGGAAGCCAAGGTGAGCTGGATCGTCTACCAGAACATGCCCGAGAACTTCGGCGACAACTCGCTGGCGGGCTTCAAGCAATACCGGCTCGCCAACGAAGCCTCCGGCAAACCCGTGAGCAACAGCGCAGTCTCGCCCGCCTACGACCCGGCCAGCGACGACGCCGGCAATCCGCTCTACAAGGGCATTGCCAACACCATGCCGGACGGCGGCTTTCTCGCGCAGTTCCGCCAGGACATCAAGAACGGCAAGCTGCCCCAGGTGTCGTGGATCGTCGCGCCCGCGACCTATTCCGAGCACCCCGGCCCTTCGAGCCCGGTGCAGGGCGCCTGGTACATCCAGGAAACGCTCGATGCGCTCACCGCCGTGCCCGAGGTGTGGAGCAAGACCGTGCTGTTCATCAACTTCGACGAGAACGACGGCTACTTCGACCACGTGCCTTCGCCGGCCGCGCCGTCGATCAATGCCGACGGAACGCCCGCGGGCAAGACCACGCTGCCACTCCAGGCGCTTGCGCCCGAGTACTTCAACCACCCGAATCCGCCCGGCACCACCGACCAGCCGCCGCCCGATGGCCGCGTCTACGGCCCCGGCGTGCGCGTGCCGATGTATGTGGTGTCGCCCTGGAGCCGCGGCGGCTGGGTCAACTCGCAGGCCTTCGACCACACCTCGGTGCTGCGCTTCATCGAAACGCGCTTCGGGGTGAAGGAGACCAACATCAGCGATTTCCGCCGCGCGGTGTGCGGCGATCTCACCAGCGCCTTCAACTTCGCCACGCCCAACACGGAAGCGCTGCCCGCCCTGGCGGGGCGCACGACCAAGGCCGACGCCGACAAACTGCGCGCCGACCAGCAGGCCCTGGCGCAAGTGGCACTGCCGCCGGACCCGCTGCTGCCGCGCCAGGTCGCCGGCACGCGGCCCTCGCGCGCGCTGCCTTACGAACTGCACACCAGTGCCCGCAGCGATGCCGTCGGCGGAAGGATCCAGCTGCTGTTCGCGAACACCGGCACGGCCAGTGCCGTGTTCCATGTCTACGACAAGCTCAACCTCGACCGCCTGCCGCGCCGCTACATGGTCGAGCCCGGCAAGACGCTGGACGATGCATGGGACGCGATGCGCGACGACAGCGGTTTCTACGACCTGTGGGTGCTCGGCCCCAATGGCTTCCACCGCCACTTCAAGGGCGACCTGAACGCCCTGCGCGCCGGCGACGCCGCCATGCCCGAGGTGCGCGTGTGCTACGACATCGCCAACGGCAACGTGTACCTGGAGATGCGGAACGGCGGCAAGAACGCCTGCAAGTTCACCGTGCGCGCCAAGGCCTACCGAACCGATGGCCCGTGGACCGCAACGGTGGAAGGCGGCGCCAAGGCCGAGTTGCACTGGGACCTGGCAGCCAGTGGCGCGTGGTACGACTTCGCCGTGAGCTGCGATGCCGACACGAGCTTCGTGCGCCGCTTCGCCGGCCGCGTCGAGACCGGCAGGCACTCGGTGAGCGATCCCGCCATGGGCCTGGCCGACCTGTGAGGGCCGCAAGCGCAATGACCTCACGCCGCAGATTTCTCACAGGCGCCGCCACCACCGGCGCCGCCGCGCTCGCACTTTCGGCCTTTCCGCCGAGCATTCGCCGCGCGCTCGCCATCCCCGCCAACAACAAGACCGGCACCATCAAGGACGTCGAGCACATCGTCATCCTGATGCAGGAGAACCGCTCGTTCGACCACTACTTCGGCACGCTCATGGGCGTGCGCGGCTTCGGCGACCGCTTCACCATTCCGCTGCCTGCGGGCCGCAGCGTCTGGCAGCAGCTCGACGAGTTCGGCAAGGAAGTGTTGCCCTATCACTTCGACAGCAGCAAGGGCAACGCCCAGCGCGATGGCGGCACGCCTCACGACTGGGCGGACAGCCAGGACGCCTGGGACGGCGGCCGCATGTACCAATGGCCGCGCTACAAGACCAGCAAGGCCATGGGCTATCACAAGGAGGCGGAGATCCCGTTCCAGTTCGCACTGGCCAACGCCTTCACGCTCTGCGATGCGTACCACTGCAGCATGCACACCGGCACCGACGCGAACCGGTCCTTCCATCTCACCGGCACCAACGGCGCAAGCGCTGCCAATACCGCTTTCGTCACCAATGAATGGGACTGGATCGATGGCCGCCCCGGCTCGGTGGGCACCGGCTACACCTGGAAGACCTATGCGGAACGCCTCGAGGCAGCGGGCGTGCGCTGGATCAGCTACCAGAACATGCCCGACGAATGGGGCGACAACATGCTGGGCGCCTTCCGCCAGTTCCGCCAGGCGAACCTCGATTCGGGCTTTCCGGTGTCCAGCGGCGGCGAGCCGAACAAGCCCTATGCCGAGACCGGCCAGCCGCTGCCCTACCACGCCTACGACCCGGCCACCGACGACGCGAAGAGCCCGCTCTACAAGGGCGTGGCCAACACGCTGCCAGGCACCCGGCCCGAGAACTACCTCGACGCCTTCAGGCGCGACATCCGCGAAGGCAAGCTGCCCCAGGTGTGCTGGATGAACGCACCGTCGATCTACTGTGAGCATCCCGGCCCCTCCAGCCCGGTGCAGGGCGCATGGTTCCTGCAGGAAGTGCTGGACGCGCTCACCGCCGTGCCCGAGGTCTGGAGCAAGACCGTGCTGCTCGTGAACTTCGACGAGAACGATGGCTACTTCGACCACCTGCCCTCGCCCTCTGCACCCTCGCCCAACGGCGACGGCAGCTTTGCCGGCAGGACCACGCTGCCCGAAGCGGACCTGGGCCCCGAGTACTTCACCCATCCAGCGCCGGCCGGCAGCACCAGGCAGCCGGCACCCGATGGCCGCGTCTACGGCCCCGGCCCGCGCGTGCCGATGTACGTGATCTCGCCATGGAGCCGGGGCGGCTGGGTCAACTCGCAGGCCTTCGACCATACGTCGGTGATCCGCTTCATCGAAGCCCGGTTCGGCGTGAAGGAGCCCCACATCAGCGCCTTCCGGCGCACAGTGTGCGGCGACCTCACCAGCGCCTTCAACTTCGCCCATCCGAACGACGAGCCCATGCCCACGCTGGCGGGCCGCAGCACCCGCGACCAGGCCGACCAGCTCCGGCTGAGCCAGGAGGCATTGGGCCAGGTGCCGCTGCCCATCGACCCGCAGCTGCCGCGCCAACCGACGGGCACGCGCCCCTCGCGCGCGCTGCCCTACGAGCTGCATGCCAGCGCGCGCGCCGACGCGGCCGCCGGCACGGTGCAACTGCTGTTCTCGAACACGGGGAAGGCGGGCGCGGTGTTCCACGTGTACGACAGGCTCAACCTCGGCCGCCTGCCGCGCCGCTACACGGTTGAAGCCGGCAAGACGCTCGACGGCACCTGGAATGCGGCTGCCGACGACAGCGGTTTCTACGACCTGTGGGTGCTCGGCCCCAATGGCTTCCACCGCCACTTCAAGGGCGACCTGAACGCCCTGCGCGCCGGCGACGCCGCCGTGCCCGAGGTGCGCGTGTGCTACGACATCGCCAACGGCAACGTGTACCTAGAGATGCGGAACGGCGGCAAGAACGCCTGCAAGTTCACCGTGCGCGCCAAGGCCTACCGAACCGATGGCCCGTGGACCGCAACGGTGGAAGGCGGCGCCAAGGCCGAGTTGCACTGGGACCTGGCAGCCAGCGGCGCCTGGTACGACTTTGCCGTGAGCTGCGATGCCGACACGAGCTTCGTGCGCCGCTTTGCCGGCCGCGTCGAGACCGGCAGGCATTCGGTGAGCGATCCGGCGATGGGCACGCCCGATCTCTGACGGCGCCAGCTACGCCGCGGCGGTGCGAAGCCGCAGTTGCCGAACCCTGAACAGCAGCATCGCCGCGATGCTGACGTTCAGCAGGTTCCAGCCGATGCCGTTGAGGAACGCCGCGTGGTAGCTGCCGGTCAGGTCGAACACCTTGCCCGACATCCAGCCGCCCAGCGCCATGCCGAACAGCGTGAACATCAGCACCGTGCCCACGCGCGCGCCGGCTTCCTCGGGCGGAAAGTGCTCGCGCACGATGATCGCGTAAGACGGCACGATGCCGCCCTGGAACAGTCCGAACAGCGCCGAGATCACATAGAGCGACACCAGCCCGTCGAAGGGCAGGAACAGCAGCAGCGCCACGCCCTGCAGCGCGCCGCCCAGCAGCAGCGTGCGCAGCCCGCCGATGCGGTCGCAGATCGCGCCCGACACCAGCCGGCTCACCACGCCGAAGCCCAGCATCAGCGACAGCATCTGCGCGCCCTGCGCCGCGCCGTAGCCGAGGTCGCCGCAGTAGGCCACGATGTGCACCTGCGGCATGGCCATGGCCACGCAGCAGGCCACGCCCGCCACGCACAGCAGGCCCTGGGCCGTGCCCATGCTGAGGCCGAAGGGCCGCGTCATGTCGCGCCGCGGCGCGGCATGGGCCGCATGGCCGGCCGGCGCGGCGACCAGTGCCGGCGGCCGCGCACGGAAGAAGAGCGCGAGTGCCGCCATCGCAAGGCCGCAGAAGAGGCCCATGCCGATGTAGGTCTGGCGCCAGCCGACCGTCTCGATGAAGTGCTGCGCGATCGGCGGCCAGATGGCGCCCGCCACATAGTTGCCGCTCGCGCACACCGCCACTGCGATGCCGCGCCGCTTGACGAACCAGAGCGAGGTGTCCGCCACCAGCGGCGCAAAGGCCGCGGCACTGCCAAGCAGGCCGACCAGCACGGCCTGCGCCGCGATGAAGGACACGATGCCGTTCGCCATGCCGCAAGCGACGTAGCCCACGCCAAGGCTCAGCGCGCCGATCAGCAAGGGCCACATCACGCCGAAGCGATCGGCCAGCCGCCCCATCAGCACGCCGCCCACGCCGAAGCCGATCATCAGCAGCGTATAGGGCAGAGAGGCATCGGCGCGCGCAACGCCGAACTCGGCCTGCACGGCGGGCAGCATCACCGAGACCACGTACATGCCGCTGCTGCCGACCGTCATGACCAGCAGCGTGAGGCCGAGCCGCAGCATCGCATAGCGCGAATCCGCCTCGTGGGCGTTTGTCTCGAATGTCTTCATTGTTTTTTGCTCCGCGTCGAGGATACCCCCGGGCGCGAATACGCGAAGGCGAGCGCGCGCAATGGCCGACGGCGCACGGCCGCCTGCGCGCCCGATGGCGAATCAGCCCGCGAACGGGACCGGCATCACGACATCCGCCGAAGCCTTCGGCACCGGCACGCCGGGCTTGGGCTTGTTGTCGCAGCCGGCCGCCACCAGGCCGATGCAGAACAGAAGAACAAGGACTGTGCTTCTCATGCGGCGGATGCTATGCCCGCCTTCATGCAAGTCAAGTCGGACGCCGCGCCGACTGGGCGGTGCGCCGGTGCAGCGCTGCAGGTTCGTCATGCCTTGGTCATCGGAATGCGCGAAGCTGCGTGCCCTCGCCCCGCGCTTCCCACCTTCGCTCCAGCTCCATGACACTCGACCTCGCCGAGATCGCCCGCCTGTTCGCCGAACGCGGCGGGGTTGCGTATGCGGGCGAGCCGGTGTCACAGCTCGAGCATGCGCTGCAGTGCGCATGGTTGGCAGAGCAGGCCGGAGCGGGCGATGCGCTGGTCACGGCCTCACTGCTGCACGACCTCGGCCACCTGCTGATCGCCGAGCACCAGACGCTGTCGCGCTCGCCCACCGAGCTGGGCATCGACGACCGCCACCAGTACATCGCCATGCCGCTGCTTCGCGGAGCCTTCGGCGCCGAGGTGCGCGAGCCGATCCGGCTGCATGTGGACGCCAAGCGCTATCTCTGCGCGACGCGGCCCGGCTATTTCTCGCGGCTCTCGGCCGATTCGGTGCGCAGCCTCGCGCTGCAGGGCGGCGTGATGGACGACGCCGCGGCGCAGCGCTTTGCCGAGCAGCGCTGGGCCGGCGATGCGGTGCGGCTGCGGCTGTGGGACGAAGAGGCCAAGGCGCAGGGGCGCGAGACGCCGCCGCTCAAGCACTTCCTGGAAGCAGCGGCGCGGGTCATGCTGCGCTGAGCACTTTGCAGGGCGCCGGGCCGGTTCAGGCCCGCTTAAGGAACATTTGACTACCATCGTTTCCTCACGATGTCCGGCGCACCCGCGCCCAGCGAGGAAACCTGCATGTCTTTATCCGTCACGGCGCGTGCCGCCACGTTCGCCCAGGTAGTGAAGCGCGTCTTCGCGCTTGCGGCGCCCTACTTCCGCTCCGAGGAGAAATGGCGCGCCCGCGCCATGCTGCTGGGCATCGTCGCGCTGAACCTGTTCTACGTGTACGTGGCCGTGCTGTTCAACCAGTGGTACGGGCGTTTCTACGATGCGCTGCAGAACAAGGATTCGGCGATTTTCTGGCGCGAGATCGGCGTCTTCGGCTGGATCGCCTTCTTCAACATCGCGGTGCAGGTGCTCAAGTTCTATGTGACGCAGCTGCTGCAGCTGCGCTGGCGCACCTGGATGACGCGCGACTACCTGTCGCGCTGGATGGCCGACCGCACCTTCTATCACCTCGAACTCGCACGCTACGCCAACAACGATGGCCAGGCTCCGGACAACCCCGACCAGCGGATCCAGGAAGACATGCAGATGTTCACCGACTACACGATGACGCTGTCGATGGGCCTCCTGAACGCCGTGGTCACGCTGGCGAGCTTCGTCGGCATCCTGTGGACGCTGTCGGGCAGCTTCGCGTTCTCGATGGGCGGCAGCAGCTACCAGATCGCGGGTGCCATGGTCTGGCTGGCGGTGGCCTACTGCGTGGTGGGCACGGTCATCACGCACTTCATCGGCCGCCCGCTGATCGGCACCAACTTCCGGCAGCAGCGTTTCGAGGCCGACTTCCGGCACCACCTGGTGCGTGTGCGCGAATACAGCGAGGCCATTGCGCTGGACAAGGGCGAGAAGGTCGAGCACGGCCAGCTCGACCTGCGCTTTGGCAGCGTGCTGCGCAACTACCTGGTGCTCATCAAGCAGCAGAAGAATTTGGTGACATTCACTGCGTTCTTCGGGCAGGCTGCGTTGATCTTCCCGTTCCTGGTTGCCGCGCCGCGCTTCTTCAGCGGCGCCATCCAGCTCGGCCAGTTGATGCAGATCTCGTCGGCCTTCGGCAAGGTGCAGGATTCGCTCAGCTGGTTCGTCGACAACTACGACCGCGTGGCCGTGTGGCGCGCAACCACCGACCGGCTCACCAGCTTCGACGATGCGATGCGCGCACACGCCGCGCAGAGCCAGTCTCTCGAGCGCGACGGCACCGCGCCCGCGCTGCAGACCGGCGACCTCACGGTGGCGCTGCCCAACGGCACCTCGCTGCTCGCAGGCGCGGCGCTGGCGGTCCAGCCGGGCGACAGCGTGCTGCTGCAGGGGCCTTCGGGCAGCGGCAAGTCGACCCTGTTCCGCACCTTCGCCGGCATCTGGCCGTTCGCGCGCGGCCATGTGAAAGTGCCCGAGGGCGCGGTGTTCATGCCGCAGCGGCCCTACGTGCCGGACGGCACCCTGCGCAATGCGCTGACCTATCCGAATCCGGCCGAGAACTACAGCGATGCCGATCTGCGCCAGGCGCTGGTCGACGCGCTGCTGCCCAACCTCGTGGACCGCCTCGACGACAGCGATGCCTGGAGCCAGAAGCTCTCGGGCGGCGAGCAGCAGCGGCTGTCGATCGCGCGCGTGCTGCTGAAGAAGCCGTCATGGCTCTTTGCCGACGAGATCACCAGCGCGCTCGATGCCGAAGCCGAGGGCGTGCTCTACAAGCGGCTCTCCGACCGGGTGAAGGCCGCGGGCGGCGCCATGGTGTCGATCGCGCACCGCGCGGCAGTCGGCGACTTCCACAACCAGCGCTGGACGCTGGTGCCCCAGCCCGAAGGCGCACCCGCGGGCGGCGCGCGCTACCGGCTGGAGACTGCGGCCACCTAGGCCTGACTAGGCCTTTTGCGGGCGCGAAGCGTAGCGCTCCCAGCCCTTCTTGCGCAGGTCGCAGGCCGGGCACTCGCCGCAGCCATAGCCCCAGGCCTGGCGATGCACACGGTCGCCAAGGTAGCAGGTGTGGGTTTCTTCCACGATCAGGTCGACCAGCGGCTCGCCGCCCAGGCGGTGCGCCATCTGCCAGGTCTCGGCTTTGTCGATCCACATCAGCGGCGTCTCGATGACCAGGCGGCGCTCCAGCCCGAGCGAGAGCGCGAGCTGCATGGCCTTCATGGTGTCGTCGCGGCAGTCGGGGTAGCCCGAGAAGTCGGTCTCGCAGACGCCGGTGACGATCACCTGCAGCCCGCGCCGGTAGGCCAGCGCACCGGCCAGCGTGAGGAACAGCAGGTTGCGCCCGGGCACGAAGGTGTTGGGCAGGCCGTCGGCCTGCATCTCGAAAGCGACCTCCTCGGTGAGCGAGGAGCCGCCGAGCTGGGCCAGCGCGGCCAGCGTGAGCACGTGGTCTTCGCCCAGGCGCGGCGCCCAATCAGGGAAGCGCTCGCGCATCTTCGCGAGGATGGTGCCGCGTACATCGAGCTCGACGCGGTGCCGCTGGCCATAGTCGAAGCCCAGCGTCTCGACGCGCTGGTATTTGGACAGCGCGTCCGCGAGGCAGGTGGTCGAATCCTGGCCGCCGGAGAACAGGACGAGGGCGGTGGTGTGCAGGGGCATGTCCGTCTCTTCAAAAGCCTTGATTTTCGCAGCCCTTGCGGCGCAGCGTCGCTCTGAACGAACCCCTTCGCCCCGCCCTGTCTAGAGAAAGCGCTCCAGCAGCTTGCGCGAGGCGCGGTCGAGCGCCTTCACGTCGGGAATGCGGAACTGCACGCCGTGCGCGCTGGCAATCAGCAGTGCGCCGCCCTCGAGCCGGCGGATGTCTTCCTCGGCCTTGAGCACGAAGCTGGTGTCGCCGCGGTCGGTGCTCACTGTCCAGGTGCTGGGCACGCCGAAGCTCGACACGCCGTGCAGCTTCAGCAGCGTGGGCGCGAAGTCGCGCACCGCAAGCTCCTGTTCGAGCAGCGCGCGCGTCGCCGCTGGCAAGGCCTCGAGGCGGTCGATCCAGACCAGTTCGCGCCCCTCGCTGCCGACCAGCGACACGCCCTCGCCGGGCGCGCTGAGCGGAAAGGCGCGCACGGGCGTCACGCCCACGTGGCGCTCGCCATCGGCATCGGTCAGCACCAGGCGGCCGAAGGCATCGCGCTCGAGATCGAAAGTGGGAATGGTGTCGCTCATCATGCGTCTCCGGCCGGGTGGGCCGCATGGCTGACCAATGGCAGCTGCGCGCCGGCGCGTTCGTCGACGGCGCCTTCGCTCGCATCTTCGTCGGCCTGGCGCAACTGCGCCTGGTAGAGCCGCCAGTAGGCGCCCTGCTTCTCCATCAGGGCGTCGTGCGGGCCGACCTCGACCACCTCGCCGCGGTCCATGACCACCAGCCGGTCGGCCTTGCGCAGCGTCGACAGCCGGTGCGCGATGGCGATGGTGGTGCGGCCCTGCACGAGGTTGTCGAGCGCCTTCTGGATTTCCTTCTCGGTCTCGGTGTCGACGGCCGAGGTGGCCTCGTCGAGGATCAGGATGCGCGGGTCGATGAGCAGCGCGCGCGCAATGCTGATGCGCTGCCGCTCGCCGCCCGACAGGCCCTGGCCGCGCTCGCCCACCAGCGAGTCATAGCCGTGCGGCAGGCGCAGGATGAAGTCGTGCGCATGCGCGGCGCGCGCCGCGGCCACCACTTCGGCGCGCGTGGCGTCGGGCTTGCCGTAGGCGATGTTCTGCGCGATGGTGCCGAAAAAGAGAAACGGCTCCTGCAGCACCAGCCCGACGTGGCGCCGGTAGTCGGCCACGGCAAAGCGGCGGATGTCGGTGCCGTCGACCTTGATGGCGCCATCGGTCACGTCGTAGAAGCGGCAGATCAGGTTGACCAGCGTGCTCTTGCCCGAGCCGCTGTGGCCCACCAGGCCGATCATCTCGCCGGGCTCGATGGTCAGGTCGAGGTCGTGGATCACGGCGCGCGAGCCGTAGCGAAAGCCCAGCCCGTTCATCTCGATGCGGCCCTGCACGCGCTCGATCTTCACCGGGTTGGCGGGCTCGGGCACGTTGCTCACGTGGTCCAGGATGTCGAAGATGCGCTTGGCGCCGGCCGCCGCCTTCTGCGTGACCGAGACGATGCGGCTCATCGAGTCGAGCCGCGTGTAGAAGCGGCCGATGTAGGCAATGAAGGCCGTGAGCACGCCCACCGTGATGCTGCCGCGCGCCACCTGCCAGATGCCGAAGCCCCAGACCACGAGCAGGCCGATCTCGGTCAAGAGCGAGACAGTGGGCGTGAACAGCGACCAGGTGCGGTTGAGCTTGTCGTTGACCTGCAGGTTGTAGGCATTCGCCACGCGGAAGCGCTCGGCTTCGCGGCGCTCCTGGGCAAAGGCCTTGACCACGCGGATGCCCGGGATGGTGTCGGCCAGCACGTTGGTGACCTCGGACCACACGCGGTCGATCTTCTCGAAGCCGGTGCGCAGCCGGTCGCGCACCACATGGATCATCCAGGCGATGAAAGGCAGCGGCACCAGCGTGACCACGGCCAGCAGCGGGTTGATGGAGACCAGGATGACTGCGGTCATCACGATCATCAGCACGTCGTTCGCAAAGTCGAGCGCATGCAGCGAGAGGAACACGTTGATGCGGTCGGTTTCCGAGCCGATGCGCGCCATCAGGTCGCCGGTGCGCTTGCCGCCGAAATAGTCGAGCGGGAGCGTGAGCAGATGCTCGTAGGTGGTGGTGCGCAGATCGGCGCCGATGCGCTCCGACACCAGCGCCAGCAGGTAGGTGCGCGCCCAGCCCAGGCCCCAGCCGACCAGCGCCGCGCCCAGCAGCCCGCTCAGGTAGAGGCCGACGCGGGACGGATCGATCTTCTGCCCGTTCTGGAACGGAATCAGGATGTCGTCCATCAGCGGGATGGTCAGGTAGGGCGGCACCAGCGTCGCGGCCGTGGAAACCAGCGTCAGCAGGAAGCCTGCGATCAGCTGCTTGCGGTAGGGCTTGGCAAAGCGGCCCAGCCGCAGCAGCACCCAGGTCGAGGGCGGCGTCTGGAGTTCGGCGTCGGGCGAGGCCAGCTCGTCGCCGTCAGGCTCGGCTGTCGCCTCGGCGACAGTTCCGTTCTCGCGCTGGCCGAAGAGCTTGAGCAGCCGCAGCGCGGCCGGCTGGCTCGCCAGCGTGTAGCGCCAGCGCGCGAGGCGCCCTTCGGCGCCCACCAGGTCGAGCGTTCCAACGCCCGAATGGTCGCTCAGATGGAGGCGGAGCGATGAATCTGATAGTGTCCACTCACACCACTGGCCGTTCGGTTGCAGCGCCAGCAGCCGCCGATCGGTAAGGGCCACGAGCCCAAAGGTAAACAGAAGTTCATCGTCAAGGTCAACCGGCAGTGTGACCAGAACGTTTTCCGCGGCTGCGAGCCGGCTTTTCAGCGCGTCTGAGGCCGCCTCGGTTTCGCCCTCCCGGGTGCCGACTGGATCGTGATGTTGCATTGTGTTTCTTTGACTCTTGCCCGTCGCGGGCCGCAGGGACCGCGCCATGGCGTCCTTTGTCGGGCGCCGATTCTGACCGATTGCCATGGGCGCGCTTGAAGGCGCCGCGGTGCTCGGCCAAAGCACATCGAACGTTTGCATGACCCGTTTCGACGACATCCGCCTCCTGCGCATCAACTATTTGCGCGGTCCCAACCTCTGGACCTACCGGCCCGTGCTGGAAGTCTGGCTCGACCTGGGCCAGCTGGAGGACTACCCTTCCAACAAGATCGACGGCTTCACCGACCGGCTCACGGCGCTGCTGCCGGCGCTCATCGAGCACCACTGCGGCGTGGGCGAGCGCGGCGGCTTCATCCAGCGGCTGACCGAAGGCACCTGGTCGGGCCACGTGCTGGAGCACGTGGTGATCGAGCTGCTGAACCTGGCCGGCATGCCAACCGGATTCGGGCAAACCCGCAGCACCTCGGAACACGGCGTCTACCGCATGGTGTTCCGCGCGCGCGACGAGCAGGTGGCCCGCGTGGCGCTGGCCCAGGGCCACCGCCTGCTGATGGCGGCCATCAACAACGACCCGTTCACCGCCGATGACGTGCAGAAGGCGGTCGATGCGGTCAAGGCCAAGGTCGAAGACTGCTACCTGGGCCCGAGCACCGCGGCCATCGTGTCCGCCGCCACCGACCGCGGCATTCCGCACATCCGGCTCAACAGCGGCAACCTGGTGCAGCTGGGCTACGGTGCCAACCAGCAGCGCATCTGGACCGCCGAGACCGACTACACCAGTGCCATCGGCGAATCGATCGCGAGCGACAAGGAGCTCACCAAGTCGCTGCTCGCGAGCTGCGGCGTGCCGGTGCCCGAGGGCCAGGTGGTGGCCAGCGCCGAGGAAGCCTGGGAAGCGGCCGAGGACATCGGCCTGCCGGTGGTCGTGAAACCCTCTGACGCCAACCACGGCCGCGGCGTGTCGCTCGAACTGACCACGCGCGAGGAAGTCATGGCCGCCTTCGCGGTGGCCGAGCCCGAAGGCAGCGACGTGATGGTCGAGCGCTTCATCCGCGGCCACGAACACCGCCTGCTGGTGGTGGGCGGCGAGGTGGTGGCGGCCGCGCGCGGCGAGATCATCACCGTGACCGGCGACGGCAAGAGCAGCGTCGCCGAGCTGATCGACAAGCAGCTCAACAGCGATCCGCGCCGCGGCGCCGAAGAGGAATATCCGCTCGACCTGATCGTGCTGGACACCGACGCCAAGCTGCAGCTCGAACTCAAGCGCCAGGAGCTCGACGGCGCCTCGGTACCGGCGGCCGGCCGCGTGGTCACGATCCAGCGCAACGGCAACATGGCCAACGACTGCACCGACCAGGTCCACCCTGAAGTCGCGCATGCCGCGGTGCTGGCCGCACGCGTGGTGGGCCTGGACATCGCGGGCATCGACCTGGTGGCGCAGGACATCGGCAAGCCGCTCGGTCCGCAGCGCGGCGCCATCGTCGAAGTGAACGCCGGCCCCGGCCTCCTGATGCACCTGAAGCCGGCCGTCGGCTCGCCGCGCCCCGTGGGCCGCGCAATCTGCGACCACCTGTTCCCGGGCGATGCGCCGGGGCGCATCCCCGTGATCGGCGTGGCCGGCTCGCGCGACACGGCGGTGCTCGCGCGCCTGGTCGCCTGGCTCATCAACCTGGGCGGGCGCCACACGGGCCTCGCCTGCCGCGACGGCCTGTTCCTGGAGCGCCGTCGCGTCGATGCGCGCGACAGCGCCAACTGGGAAGCCGGCCGCCGCCTGCTGGTGAACCGCGCGGTGCAGGCCGTGGTGATCGAGAACGGCGCCGAGACCATCCTGCGCGACGGCCTGGCCTACGACCGCTGCGAGATCGGCATCGTGACCGACCTCGAAGGCGCCGAGGCGCTGGCCGACTACGACATCACCGAGAGCGACCAGATGGTCAAGGTGCTGCGCACGCAGGTCGACGTGGTGCTGGGCGAAGGCACTGCGGTGCTCAACGCGGGCGATCCGCGCGTGGCGGGCCTGGCCCCGTTGTGCGACGGCGCCGTCATCCTCTATGCGGCCGATCCGCAGGCCGCCGCGCTCACCGCGCACCAGGCCGCCGGCGGCAAGGCCGTCCTGGTGCGGCAGGACCGCGTGGTGCTGGCCAACGGCAGCAGCGAATCCTTCCTGCCCGGCCTTGGCCGGCTGACCGTCTGGCGCGCCACGCACGCGGGCGTCAGCCTGGAGAGCCTGCTGGCCGCGGTGGCCGCGGCCTGGGCGCTGGGCATTCCGCTGAACCTCATCGGCGCTGGCGTCGAGGCCTTCGAGGCCGACCTGCAGGCGGCGCTGGCCTCGCTGCAGCTTTCGCAGACGCAGCCGCTTTCGTCCCCCCAACTGCAACTCGCCTGAAGCGCACCGCCGCCCCATGAAAGTCACCCGTATCCGCGCCTTGCGCGGCCCCAACCTCTGGAGCCGCCACACCGCCATCGAAGCGGTGGTTGCCTGCGAAGGCGACGAGAACGCCATCAGCCGCCTGCCGGGCTTCGAAGCACGCCTGCGCGCGCTCTTCCCCAACATCGGCGAACTGCATCCGATGGTGCTGGGCCAGCCGATGGCCGTGGCGCACGTGCTCGAGAACGCCGCCGTGGCGCTGCAGGCCCAGGCCGGCTGCGCCGTCAACTTCGGCCACACCTCGCCCACGGTGGAAGACGGCGTCTACCAGGTCGTCTTTCAGTACAGCGAAGAAGCCGTGGGCCGGCGCGCGATCGAACTGGCCGAACAGCTGATCGCGGCCGCGCAGGCCGACACCACCTTCGACGCCGCCGCAGCCATCACCGAGCTGCGCGACCTCGACGAGTCCGAGCGCCTCGGCCCGAGCACCGGCTCGATCGTCGACGCCGCCGTGGCGCGCGGCATTCCCTACCGCCGACTGACCAGCGGCAGCCTGGTACAGTTCGGCTGGGGCTCCAAGCAGCGCCGCATCCAGGCGGCCGAGGTCGACAGCACCAGCGGCGTGGCCGAATCGATCGCACAGGACAAGGAACTCACCAAGCAGCTGCTCAACGCCGCCGGCGTGCCGGTGCCGCTGGGCCGCCCGGTTTCCGATGCGCAAGACGGCTGGGCCGCGGCCATGGAAATCGGCCTGCCCGTGGTGGTGAAGCCGCAGGACGGCAACCAGGGCAAGGGCGTCACGGTCAACATCACGACCGAGGAGCAGCTCACGGCCGCCTACGACTCGGCCGCCATGTACGGTGAAGTCATGGTCGAGAAATTCCTGCCGGGCTTCGACTTCCGCCTGCTGGTGGTGGGCGACCGCCTCGTGGCCGCCGCGCGGCGCGACCCGCCGCACGTGATCGGCGACGGCAGCGCCACCGTGCGCCAGCTGGTGGACGCAGTGAACCTCGACCCGCGCCGCGGCGAAGGCCACGCCACCTCGCTCACCAAGATCCGCCTGGACGACATCGCCATCGGCCGCCTCGAGGCCCAGGGCCTCACGCCCGACGGCGTGCCCGCGCGCGGCCAGCGCGTGGTGCTGCGCAACAACGCCAACCTGTCCACCGGCGGCACCGCCACCGACGTGACCGACACCGTGCACCCCGAAGTGGCCGCGCGCGCGGTCGATGCGGCGCAGATGGTCGGGCTGCACATCTGCGGCGTCGACATGGTGTGCGAGAACGTGCTGCGCCCGCTCGAGGAACAGCACGGCGGCGTGGTCGAGGTCAATGCCGCGCCCGGCCTGCGCATGCACATCTCGCCCTCCTTCGGCCGCGGCCGCGCGGTGGGCGAGGCCGTCATGGACACCCTGTTCGCGCACGGCGACGACGGCCGCATTCCGGTGGTGGCCGTGACCGGCACCAACGGCAAGACCACCACGGCGCGCCTCATCAACCACCTGCTCTCGTCGAGCGGCCTGCGCACCGGCATGACCAACACCGACGGCGTGTATGTCGACGGCCGCCAGACCGACAGCGGCGACTGCAGCGGCCCCAAGAGCGCGCGCAACGTGCTCATGCATCCCGACGTGGATGCGGCCGTGTTCGAAGTGGCGCGCGGCGGCGTGCTGCGCGAGGGCCTCGGCTTCGACCGCTGCCAGGTGGCCGTGGTCACCAACATCGGCAGCGGCGACCACCTGGGCCTGAACTACATCACCACCGTCGAAGACCTCGCGGTGCTCAAGCGCGTGATCGTGCGCAACGTCGCGCCCGACGGCTATGCGGTGCTCAATGCCGCCGACGTCAACGTCGCCGCCATGGCCGCCGGCTGCCCCGGCCACGTGATCTTCTTCACCGCCGATCGCCAGCATCCGGTGATGGCCACGCACCGCGCGCAGGGCAAGCGCACCGTCTACGTCGACCAGGACACGCTGGTCGCGGCCGAAGGCTCCTGGCGCGAGCGCATCGCGCTGCGCGACGTGCCCATCACGCGCGGCGGCACCATCGGCTTCCAGGTCGACAACGTGATGGCGGCCGTGGCCGCCGCATGGGCCGTGGGCCTCGACTGGGACACCATCCGCAGCGGCCTCGCCAGCTTCCTGAACGACGCGGCCGGCGTGCCGGGGCGCTTCAATGTCATGGATTACCGCGGCGCCACCGTGATCGCCGACTACGGCCACAACACCGACGCCATGCGCGCGCTGGTCTCGGCCGTGGACACCATGCCGGCCAACAAGCGCTCGGTGGTGATCAGCGGCGCGGGCGACCGGCGCGATTCCGACATCCGCGACCAGACCGCCATCCTCGGCCAGGCCTTCGACGACGTGATCCTCTACCAGGACGCGGCCCAGCGCGGCCGCGCCGACGGCGAGGTGATGGCGCTGCTGCGCCAGGGCCTGCAGGGCGCGGCGCGCACGCGCTACATCGACGAGATTCGCGGCGAATTCGTTGCCATCGACACCGCGCTTGCGCGCCTGCAGCCGGGCGACCTGTCGCTGATCCTGGTCGACCAGGTCGAGGAAGCGCTCGCGCACCTCGCGCAGCGCATCGCGGCGGGCTGACACGCCCCGGGCCGGCCGCGCCGGCCCATGCCGGACACGTCCCACACGCAGGGGCGAGTCCGGCCGGGTCTGCTGTCTGTGCCGTCCCACACCCTGCAAGGGATGCACCGGACCACACTGTGTGTCCGGTCGCGCTTTCGGAGGGCGCGCCTCAACCAGGAGCACCCGATGACAACAACAGTTCGTTCCACCCTTTGTGCTGCCGCGCTTTTTGCAGCAAGCGGTTTGCTTTTTTCCGGCGCATCGTTCGCGCAGGCGCCCGGCACGGCCGCGCGCGCGCAGCAGGAGCGCGCCACCTGCGACGGCGTGCAGCAGGACCGCGCGGCATGCCTGCGCGAAGCCGGCGCCGCGCGCCAGGAAGCGGGACGCAACGGCCTCACGAGCGCCAGCCCCGGCCGCTACGACGCCAATGCGATGGCACGCTGCCGCGAACAGCCCGCGGCCGACCGCGCCGACTGCGAGGCCCGCCTGCAGGGCGGTGCACGCACCAGCACCGAAGGCAGCGTGATGGGCGGCGGCGTCATCCGCGAAACAGTGACGCCACTGCCGGCGCAACCGGCCGCCCCCGCGCGCTGACCGGCATGGGCCGCGAGGAACCCGCTGCGGCTCGCCTTGTCCAACAGTTTCATGTTTCAGGTCACTCCAAGGAGCACCCCATGAACAGCACCACCCGTTCGATGATTGCCGCCCTGATTGCCGTGGGCGGCCTGGCCGCCGCCACCTCGGCCTCGGCCCAGCCGCGCCGCGGCGACTCCACCTACCAGCAGGAACTTGCGGTCTGCGGACACAACCAGCAGGACCGTGCGGCCTGCATCCGCGAGGCCGGCGCCGCACGCCAGGAAGCTGCGCGCGGCGGCCTGACCAGCGCCCCCGACTACCAGCGCAATGCCCTCGCGCGCTGCGGGCTACAACCACCGGCCGACCGCGCAGACTGCGAAGCCCGCGTGATGGGCGGCAGCGGCAACACCCGCGGCAATGTGGATGGCAGCGTGATGGGCGGCGGCGTGATCCGCGAATCGGTCACCACCGTCGTCATGCCGGCACCCGCCGCCGTGATACCGGCGCCGATGCCCGCGCCTTCGCGGGTCCCGCCACCGGCCATTGCGCCGATGGAACCGGTGCCGATGCCGGCTCCCATGCCGGCGCCGATGCGCTGAAGCTTGCTGCCCAGCGGCGTCCCGGTCGCCCAAACGGGGCGGCGGTGGATGCGTGCGCCACGCCCGTCAAGGGCAATGACCCTCGCCTGTCACACGACTGTCATAAAGCGCGGCGGCATGCTAGCTATAGTTCGCGGTCTCTGCCTACCGAGGAACACTATCCCATGAATGCCATCAAGGTCGCTCGCCGATTCATAGAAACGGACCCGGCCAACGAGTCGGCCAAGATCCTGGCACAGCTCGTGTTGGCGCTCGAATCCGAACGCAGCTTCGAGCTGGTCACGCTCTACAGCCTCGACTACAAGAGCTTCGAGCTCGCCATGGACATCCTGAAGGAATGGCGGCTCGATCGCTATTACGCGAGCAAGTCGAAGCTGTTCGACCTGTCCTTGCAAGTGAGCGAACTCGAGAAGAGCTGAACCCGAACCTGCTGGGTGCGCCGCGCGCTCAGACCAGCATCCCTCCGGATGCTTCGATGCGCTGGGCATTCACCCAGCGATTGCCCTCCCCCAGCAAGCCTGCGATCGCTCCGCCGATATCGTCGGGCTGGCCTGCGCGTCCGAGTGCGGTGAAACCCGCCACCATCGCGTTCACTTGCGGGTTGTCACGCACCATGCCTCCACTGAAGTCGGTTTCGATCGCACCCGGCGCGATCGTGTTGGCCGCAATGCCGCGCGCGCCGAGTTCCTTCGCGAGGTAGCGCGTGAGCGTTTCCACGCCACCCTTCATCGTGGCGTAGGCGGACGCACCGGCCATCGAAAACCGGGTGAGCCCCGACGACACATTGACGATGCGCCCGCCGTCGTTGATGAGCGGCAGCAGCTTCTGTGTGAGGAAGTACGGGCCCTTCAAGTGCACGTTGAAGAGCATGTCGAACTGGGCTTCTGTCGTGGCCTCGAAGTTCGCGTGCAGGCCCACGCCGGCGTTGTTGACCAGGAAGTCGAAGCGCTCGCGCTGCCAGGTGGCAGCCAGCGCTGCCCTCACCGAATCCGCGAATGCGGCGAAGGTCTTGCTGTCCCCGACATCGAGCCTGAGGGCGACTGCGCGGCGCCCCTTCGCCTCGATCTGCGCCACCACCGCCTGCGCGCTGGCGTCGTTCGACACGTAGGTGAAGATCACGTCGACGCCATCGGCGGCGAGCGCCAGCGCGGCGCTGCGGCCGAGGCCGCGGCTGCCGCCGGTGATGAGTGCGATGCGGGATGGGTTGGCGGTTGCGGAAGCTGTCATTTCAAAGTCCTTGGTGGGTTGATCGGTGAGTCGATGGGTGGACTTTAAAAATTACCGGCAGAAAGATAAATTCCGAGAAACTGCGCACACTGTTACCTGGAAAGGAAACAATCCTCGGCCATGAACACCGATGAATTGCGCATCTTCTCGAGGGTGGCCGAACTCGCGAGCTTCAGCCGTGCCGCGGACCAGCTCGGGCTGACCCGCGCGCGCGTTTCGGTGGCCGTGCAGCAACTCGAGGAGCGGCTGGGAACGCGGCTCCTGCAGCGCACGACGCGCAGCGTGCGGCTCACCGAGGACGGGGGGCGCTTCCTCGACCGCTGCAAGGACTACCTGGCCGAGGGCGAGCAGCTCGCCACCATGTTCCGTTCGCACGCCGGCGGCCTCACGGGGCGGCTGCGCGTCGACCTGCCGAACGCCATTGCGCGCGACCTCGTCATTCCGCGCCTGCCCGAATTCCTGTCGCGGCATCCCGCGCTCGAAGTGGGCATCAGCACCTCGGACCGCCGTGTCGACCTGGTCCACGAAGGCTTCGACTGCGTTTTGCGCGTCGGCATGCTCGGAGATTCGGAACTCGTCGCGCGGCCGCTCGGTGCCCTGCGCATGGCCAATGCGGCGAGCCCTGGCTACCTGCGCGCGCACGGCACGCCCTGCACGCTCGACGACCTGGCGCAGCACCGGGTCGTTCATTTCGCGCCGACGCTCTCTTCCAGCGACGCAGGCTGGGAGTACCTCGACCCCGCCGATGGCGTGTACAAGACATGGCCCGTGCCTGCGACCGTCACGGTGAACGGCACCGACGCCTACCAGGCTGCCGCGCGAGCCGGCCTGGGCCTGATCCAGGCACCGTTCGCGGGCCTGGAAGCGAGCCTCGCCGCGGGCGCGCTGGTGCAGGTGATGCCGGAGTTCAACGCGCGCCCGATGCCGGTTTCGCTGCTCTATGCCAACCGGCGCCAGCTCGCACCGCGCGTGCTGGCCGTGATGGACTGGTTGACCGAGATCGTCGCGCCCTACTTCGTCGAAGGGCGCGGCGCCGCTGTCAACGCCCCCAGCGCAGCACCATCGGGTCGAGCCGCTTCGCCGTCTCGATCAGGCCGGCGCGCGTCTCGGGGTGCATCGCCGGCAGCGGATGTCGCGGCGCCTCGCAAGCGATCACGCCGCCCTCCTTCATGAGCGACTTGCAGGCCAGGAGGCCGGCCTGGCGGTTCTCGTAGTTGATGAGCGGCAGCCACTGCTGGTAGAGCGCAAAGGCCTTGTCGCGGTCGCCCGCGCGGTGCGCCTCGATGATCGGGCGGATGCCGTCGGGATAGCCGCCGCCGGTCATCGAGCCGGTGGCGCCGGCATCGAGGTCGGGCATCAGCGTGATGGCCTCCTCGCCGTCCCACGGGCCTTCGATGGCATCGCCGCCGAGGCGGATCAGCTCGCGCAGCTTCGACGCTGCACCGGCCGTCTCGATCTTGAAGTAGGCGACGTGCTCGATCTCCCTGGCCATGCGCGCGAGGAACGGCGCCGACAGCAGCGTGCCGCTCGCGGGGGCGTCCTGGATCATGATCGGAATGCTCACTGCATCGGAAAGGCCGGCATAGAACTCGAAGATCTGCGGCTCGGGCACGCGGAAGGTGGCGCCGTGATACGGCGGCATCACCATCAGCATGGCGGCGCCCATGTCCTGCGCGCGCCGGCTGCGCTCGGCGCAGACGCGGGTGCTGTAGTGGGTAGTCGTCACGATCACGGGCACGCGGCCCGCCACATGCTCGAGCACCGTGCGCGTGAGCACCTCGCGCTCCTCGTCGGAGAGCACGAACTGCTCGGAGAAGTTGGCAAGGATGCAGAGGCCGTCGGAGCCCGCGTCGATCATGAAATCGACGCAGCGCTTCTGGCTCTCGAGGTCGAGCGCGCCCTGCTCGGTGAAGGTGGTCGGCACCACCGGAAAAATGCCGCGGTATCTAGGGGTCATGATGGATCAGTGTGAATGGCGGGGCACGCCGGCGCCGCGGCAGCCGACAAGAAAATCGAAGTCGCAGCCTTCATCGGCCTGCAGTACGTGGTTGACGTAGAGCTTCTGGTAGCCGCCGCCGCGCGTGCTCATGGGCTGCGCGTCGGTGCTGGTCAGCGAAGCCAGGCGCGAGGCCAGTTCTTCGTCGCTGATGTCGAGGTGCAAGCGGCCCGCATCGCAGTCGAGCTCGATCCAGTCGCCGTCGCGCACCGCCGCGAGCGGTCCGCCGTCGGCGGCCTCGGGCGCGACGTGCAGCACCACCGTGCCGTAGGCCGTGCCGCTCATGCGTGCATCCGAGATGCGCACCATGTCCTTGATGCCTTGTCGCAGCAGCTTGGGCGGCAGCCCCATGTTGCCGACCTCGGCCATGCCGGGGTAGCCCTTGGGGCCGCAGTTCTTCATCACCAGCACCGAGCTCGCATCGACCTCGAGGCTTTCGTCGACGATGCGCTCCTTGTAGTGCTCCAGGTTCTCGAACACCACCGCGCGGCCGCGGTGCTTGAGCAGCTCGGGCGATGCCGCCGAAGGCTTGAGCACCGCGCCGCGCGGCGACAGGTTGCCACGCAGGATGCGGATGCCGCCGTCGGCGATCAGCGGCTTGTCGAGCGGGCGGATCACCTCGTCGTTGAGGCTCGGCGCCTCGCGCACGTTGTCCCAGATCGACTGGCCATTGACGGTGAGCGCGCCGGGGTGCGGCAAGAGGCCGCTTTCGCCCAGGCGCCGCAGCACCGCGGGCAGGCCGCCCGCGTAGTAGAACTCTTCCATCAGGAAGCGGCCCGAAGGCAACAGGTCGACGATGGTCGGCGTGTTGCTGCCGATGCGCGTCCAGTCTTCCAGCTCGAGGTCGACGCCGATGCGCCCCGCGATGGCCTTCAGGTGGATCACCGCATTGGTCGATCCGCCGATGGCGGCGTTGACGCGAATGGCGTTCTCGAAAGCCTCGCGCGTGAGGATCTTCGACAGCGTGAGCCCCTCCTTCGCCATCTCGACCGCGCGCATGCCCGACATCTGCGCGAGCACGTAGCGCCGCGCGTCGACCGCGGGAATGGCGGCGTTGTGCGGCAGCGATGTCCCCAGCGCCTCGGCCATGCAGGCCATGGTCGAGGCCGTGCCCATGGTGTTGCAGGTGCCGGCCGAACGCGACATGCCGCCTTCGGCCGAGAGGAACTGGTGCAGGTTGATCTCGCCGGCCTTGAGCGACTCGTGCAGCTGCCACACGGCCGTGCCCGAGCCGATGTCCTTGCCATTGAGCTTGCCGTTGAGCATCGGCCCGCCCGTGACCACGATGGCCGGGATGTCGCAGCTGGCCGCGCCCATCAGCAATGCGGGCGTGGTCTTGTCGCAGCCCGTGAGCAGCACCACCGCATCGACCGGGTTGCCGCGGATGGCTTCTTCCACGTCCATGCTCGCGAGGTTGCGCGTGAGCATGGCGGTGGGCCGCAGGTTCGATTCGCCATTGGAGAACACCGGAAACTCGACCGGAAATCCGCCCGCCTCCGAGATGCCGCGCTTCACATGCTCGGCGATCTTGCGGAAGTGCGCGTTGCAGGGCGTGAGCTCCGACCAGGTGTTGCAGATGCCGATGATCGGCCGGCCGTCGAACTCGTGGTCAGGTATGCCCTGGTTCTTCATCCAGCTGCGATACATGAAGCCGTTCTTGTCGGCCGAGCCGAACCATTCGGTCGAGCGCAGCTTCTTCTTGGGGGTTTGGTCCGGCATGCGGAGTTTCCTGAAAGCGAGAGAGAGAAAAGAAGAACGCGTCAGCGCCGTGGCGCACGCGAAGTGAAGAAGCGCTGCAGCAGGCAGAACACGAAGAGCAGTGCACCGACGACGATGCGCGTCCACCACGAGCTCAGCGTGCCGTCGAAGGAGATCAGCGTCTGGATGATCCCGAGCATCAGCACCCCGAACAGCGTGCCCGCCACATAGCCCACGCCGCCCGTGAGCAGCGTGCCGCCGATCACCACCGCCGCAATCGCATCGAGCTCCAGCCCCAGCGCATGCAGGCCGTAGCCCGAGAGCATGTAGAAGGTGAAGATCACGCCCGCGAGCGCCGAACAGAAGCCCGACAGCGTGTAGACGCCCACGATCGTGGAGCGCACCGGCAGGCCCATCAGCAGGGCCGACTGCTCGCTGCCGCCAATGGCGTACACCGCGCGGCCGAAGGGCGTGCAGTGCGCGATGAACACCGCCGCCAGCAGCACGCCGATGGCGATCACCGCGCTGATCGACAGCGAAGCCTCGCCCCAGACCGGAATGCGGATCTGCGAGACCTCGGCATAGAACGCGTTGGTGATGCTGATGGAGTCGATGCTGATCAGGTAGCAGAGCCCGCGCGCGAGGAACATGCCTGCGAGCGTGACGATGAAGGGCTGCAGCCTGAAGCGCTCGATGAGCAGGCCCATGAACGCGCCGAACGCGGTGCCCATGGCCAGCACCAGCGGAATCACCACCGCCGGGCTCCAGCCATGCTTCTCGACCAGCGAGGCCGACACCATCGTGGTGAGCGCGATCACCGAGCCCACCGACAGGTCGATGCCGCCCGAAAGAATCACGAAGGTCATGCCCACGGCCACGACGATCAGGAAGGCGTTGTCGATCAGCAGGTTGAGGAACACCTGTGCCGAGAAGAAGCCGTCGTAGAACACCGAGCCCAGCGTGGCCATCAGCATGAACAGCGAGATGGTCGCCGTGAGCGGCAGGTACTTCGGATTGAGTCCCGTCTTGCCCCCTCTCCCGCGAGCGGGAGAGGGTTGGGGTGAGGGTGCAGTCTCGATCACCGCGCTCATGACCTTGCTCCCTCATGCCCCGGCCGCTGCACCAGCGTGCGCACCTCCGCCCTGAACTCCGGCGACTGCAGCAGCATCACCGCGAACACCACCACGGCCTTCACCACGAGGTTGATCTCGGGCGGCACGCCCAGCGAGTAGATGGCATAGGTCAGCGTCTGGATGATGAGCGCGCCGATCACGCTGCCCACGAGGCTGAAGCGCCCGCCCGTGAGCGCGGTGCCGCCCAGCGTCACGGCCAGGATCGCGTCGAGCTCCAGCAGCTGGCCGGCGTTGTTGCCGTCCGCGCTCTTGACGTTGGAGCTGATCAAAAGGCCCGCCACGCCCGCGCACAGGCCGCAGAACGCATAGGCGCCCACGACCAGCCTGCGCGCCTGCACGCCGGCCACGCGCGCGGCCGTTGGGTTGATGCCCACCGCCTGGATGAAGAGCCCGAGCGCCGTGCGCGTGATGGCCAGGTAGAGCAGCACGAACACCGCGGCCACGATGAACAGCGAGAACGGCAGGCCCAGCAGGTAGCCGCTGCCGAGGAAGAAGAAGGGCTTGTAGTAGATGGTGATGATCTGCCCGTCGGCGATGAGCTGCGCGACGCCGCGGCCCGCCACCATGAGGATCAGCGTGGCGATGATCGGCTGCATGCCGACCTTGGCCACCAGCATCCCGTTCCAGAGGCCGCAGAGCAGCGCAACGCCCAGGGCCGCGAGGATCGCGAGCGGCATCGGGAAGCGGCTCACGTCGCTCGCCACCGAGCCGCCGATCATCCAGGCCGCGACGGCCGCCGCAATGGCCACCACCGCACCCACCGAAATGTCGATGCCGCGCGTGGCAATCACCAGCGTCATGCCCAGCGACACCAGCACCAGCGGCGCCGCGCGGTTCAGGATGTCGACCAGGCTGCCGTACAGATGGCCGTCGCGCCATTCGAGGTGCAGGAAGCTGGCATTGAACGCGGTGTTGACCGCGAGCAGGAGCAGCAATGTGACGATGGGCCAGGCGAGGCGATGACTCATCAGGGACGAGAGGCGCTTCATGTCTTCTGCCTTGCTCCTTCCCCTTCCGGGGGAAGGCTGGGATGGGGGCACGCGGCCTCGAACACTGCGCGGCGATGAAGGCCGCTGGCCCCCACCCCGGCCCTCCCCCAGCGGGGGAGGGAGAAAGACAAGACATCACGCTGGTTCATGCCGCTGCAATCATTTCGTAGACTTCGTCCTCGCTCGAACCGCCGGGCAGCTCGCCCACCTTCTTGCGGTCGCGCAGCACCACGATGCGATGCGCCACGCGCACCACCTCGCTCATCTCCGACGAGATGAAGATCACCGCCATGCCCGCCTTTGCGAGCCGCAGGATCTCTTCCATGATTTCCTGCTTGGCCGCCACGTCGATGCCGCGCGTGGGCTCGTCGAGTATCAAGAGGCGCGGCTCGGTCGCGAGCCAGCGCGCGATCATGGCCTTTTGCTGGTTGCCGCCCGAGAGCAGGCCGATGGGGGTTTCGACGCTCGCGGCCTTGATGCCCAGCGACGCGACGAAGCGCTCGGCGATCGCCGTCTGCTCGGCGCGCGACAGGAAGCGCCGCACGCCGAGGCGCGCCTGCAGCGCCAGCGCGATGTTCTCGCGCACCGACAGCTCGGCCACGATGCCATCGGTCTTGCGCTCTTCGGGGCACAGCGCGAGCCCTTCGCGGATGGCGTCGGCGGGGTTCGAGAAGCTGACGGAACGGCCATCGATACTCAGCACCCCGCGGTCCGGCGCTTCGAGCCCGAACAGCAGGCGCGCAAGCTCGGTGCGGCCGGCGCCCAGCAGGCCCGCAATGCCGACCACCTCGCCCGCACGCACGCGCAGGTCGGTGGCCTGCAGCTGCCCCGCCTGGCCCAGGCCCTCGGTCTGCAGCAGCGCGGGCGCCGCTTCATCGAAGGCCGGCAGTGCCGGGGGCCGGGCCGACTGGGCGGCCAGCTCGCGCCCCAGCATCGCGGCAATCAATGCCTGCGGGCCCAGGTCCGCGGCGCGCCACTCGCCCACCCAGTTGCCGTTGCGCAGTACCGTGATGCGGTCCGACACCGCATACATCTGGTTGAAGAAGTGCGTCACGAACACGATCGCGAGCCCCTCGCTGCGCAGGCGCCGCAGCACCTCGAACAGCTTTTCAACCTCGTCGTCGTCCAGGCTCGAGGTCGGCTCGTCCAGGATCAGCACCTTCGACGACACGCCCAGCGAGCGCGCAATGGCCACCATCTGCTGCACCGCGACCGAATAGCTCGACAGCAGCCGGCTCACGTCGATGTCCAGGCCGATGCGCGCCAGCAATTCCTCTGCGCGCCGGTTCACCGCCGCCCAGTCGATGCGAAAACCCTGCGCCGCGCCGCAGCGCGGATAGCGGCCCGCGAACACGTTCTCGGCCACCGAGAGGTTCGGGCACAGGTTGACCTCCTGGTAGACCGTGCTGATGCCGAGCTTCTGCGCCTCCAGCGGCGAGGCGGGATGAATGGGTTGTCCGCCCAGGCGCATCTCGCCGCCGCTCGACGGAAGAACCCCCGTGAGCACCTTGATGAGCGTCGACTTGCCCGCGCCGTTCTGCCCCATGAGCGCGTGGATCTCGCCGGGGTACAGCTTCAGCTGCACGTCGCGCAGCACCGGGATGCCGCCGAACTGCTTGTGGATGCCCCGCAGTTCGAGCACGGGGCTGATGCTGCTCTGGCTCATGCGCCTATTTGTTCTTGTTGTAGACGTCGATGAACACCGCCGCCAGCAGCACCAGGCCCTTGATGACCTGCTGGTAGTCGATGCCGATGCCCAGGATCGACATGCCGTTGTTCATCACGCCCATGATGAAGGCGCCGATCACCGCGCCCATCACCCGTCCCACGCCGCCCGAGGCCGAGGCGCCGCCGATGAAGCAGGCCGCGATCACGTCGAGCTCGAAACCCAGGCCCGCCTTGGGCGTGGCCGTGTTGAGCCGCGCCGCGAACACCAGGCCCGCGAGCGCGGCCAGTGCGCCCATGTTGACGAAGGTCAGGAACGCGAGCCGCTGCGTCTTCACGCCCGACAGCCGCGCCGCCTTCTCGTTGCCGCCCAGCGCATAGATGCGCCGGCCGATGGTGGTGCGGTTGGTGACGAAGTCGTACACCACGATCAGCACCGCCATCACGATCAGCACATTGGGCAGGCCCTTGTAGGTCGAGAGCAGGTAGCTGAAGAACAGGATGATGGCCGCGAAGAACAGGTTCTTCACCAGGAAGAACACATAGGGCTCCGTCTCCATGCCGTGCGCCGCGAGCTTGGCGCGCCCGCGCAGCTTGAAGAACACCAGCGCCGCCGCGGCCAGCGCGCCGACCACCAGCGAGGTGGTGCGCAACGTGTCGCCGCCCAGCGGATCGGGAATGAAGCCCGAGCTCAGCCGCTGGAACTCGACCGGGAACGGCCCCACCGACTGCCCCGCCAGCAGTGCCAGCGTGAGCCCCTTGAACACCAGCATGCCCGCGAGCGTGACGATGAACGACGGGATCTTGCGGAATGCGACGAACCAGCCCTGCGCGGCGCCGATGACCGCGCCCGCCGCAATGCTGATGATGGCCGTGGGCACGAAGTGCCACTCGTACTCCACCATCAACACCGCCGCCAGCGCGCCGATGAAGCCGCAGACCGAGCCTACCGAAAGATCGATGTGTCCCGCCACGATCACCAGCAGCATGCCCAGCGCCATGATGACGACGTAGCTGTTCTGCAGCAGCAGGTTGGTGAGGTTCAGCGGCCGCAGCAGCGTGCCGTCGGTCAGCACCTGGAACAGCACCATGATCGCGACCAGCGAGATCAGCATGCCGTATTCGCGCAGGTTGTTCTTCAGGAAACCGGCGTGCAGCTTCGAAGTTTCTGCAATGGGGACCGCGGCGTTCACCGCGTTGGCGTCAGGCTGCGACATGGACGGAACTCCCCGCGCTCACGATGGCATGCATGATGCGCTCCTGCGAAGCCTCGGCGGCCGGAAATTCGGCCACGAAGCGGCCCTCGTTCATCACATAGATGCGGTCGCACATGCCGAGCAGTTCCGGCAGTTCGGAAGAAATCATGAGAATGCCTTTGCCCTCGCTCGCGAGCTGGTCGATGATGGTGTAGATCTCGTACTTGGCGCCCACGTCGATGCCGCGCGTGGGTTCGTCGAGAATCAAGAGTTCGGGTTTGGTGAAGAGCCATTTGCTGAGCACCACCTTCTGCTGGTTGCCGCCCGACAAATTGACCACCAGCTGCTCCACGCCCGATGAACGGATGTTGAGTGCGCGGCGGTAGTCGCTCGCCACCTTGAATTCGCGCGCGTCGTCGATCACCATGGAACTCGAGACCGCTTCCAGGTTGGCCAGGCTCACGTTCTTCTGGATGTTTTCCTCCAGCACCAGCCCGAGGCCCTTGCGGTCTTCGGTGACGTAGGCAATGCCATGGTCGATGGCCTTGCGCACCGTGCCCACGTCCACCGGCTGGCCGTGCATCAGCACCGTGCCGCTGATGCGCTGGCCGTAGGACTTGCCGAACACGCTCATCGCCAGCTCGGTGCGGCCCGCGCCCATGAGGCCCGCAATGCCGACGATCTCGCCCTTGCGCACATGCAGGTTCACGCCCTTGATCTGTTCGCGGTCGGCATGCAGCGCGTGGTGCACGCGCCAGTCGCGCACCTCGAACACCGTTTCGCCGATCTTCGGATCGCGCTGCGGATAGCGGTGCGCCATGTCGCGCCCGACCATGCCGCGGATGATGCGGTCTTCGCTGATCGGCTGGCCGCGGCAGTCCATGGTCTCCACCGTGGCGCCGTCGCGCAGCACGGTGATGGAGTCGGCCACCTTGGCAATCTCGTTGAGCTTGTGCGAGATCAGGATCGATGCGATGCCCTGGCGCTTGAGCTCCAGCAGGAGCATCAGCAGGGCATCGCTGTCGTTTTCGTTGAGGCTGGCGGTGGGCTCGTCCAGGATCAGCAGCTTGACCTCTTTCGCCAACGCCTTCGCAATCTCCACCAGCTGCTGCTTGCCCACGCCCAGGTCGGTCACCAGCGTGGTCGGCGGCTCCTTCAGGCCCACCTTGGCGAGCAGCTCGCGCGTCTTCGCATAGGCGGCGAACCAGTCGATCACGCCGCCATGCGCAATCTCGTTGCCAAGGAAGATGTTCTCGGCAATGGACAAGAGCGGCACCAGCGCCAGCTCCTGGTGGATGATGATGATGCCGAGCTTCTCGCTGTCGACAATGCTCCGGAAGCGGCGCAGCTCGCCCTCGAAGTGGATCTCCCCGGTATACGAGTCGCACGGGTAGACGCCGCTCAGCACCTTCATGAGCGTCGACTTGCCCGCGCCGTTCTCGCCGACCACCGCATGGATCTCGCCCGCGCGCACCGCCAGGTTGACATCGCTGAGCGCCTTCACGCCCGGAAATGTCTTGGTGATGCCGCGCATCTCGAGGATGCTGCGGCCGTCCGCTTCTGCTGCTGCCATTCCGACGCTCACTTGACCTGGCTTTCCTTGTAGTAGCCGCTGTCGACCAGCACCTGCTTCCAGTTGCCGCCGTCCACGCTCACGGGCTTGAGCAGGTACGAGGGCACCACCTTGATGCCGTTGTTGTAGGTCTTGGTGTCGTTCACCTCGGGCGTCTTGCCCGACAGCATGGCGTCGACCATGGCCACCGTGACCTTGGCCAGCTCGCGCGTGTCCTTGAACACGGTCGAGGTCTGTTCCTTGCGCAGGATCGACTTGACCGACGGGATCTCGGCGTCCTGGCCCGAGACGACAGGCATCGGCTGCGACGCCGAGCCGTAGCCCACGCCCTTGAGCGACGAGAGAATGCCGATCGAAAGCCCGTCGTACGGCGACAGCACCGCATCGACGCGATCCTTGCTGTAATAGGCCGACAGCAGGTTGTCCATGCGCGCCTGCGCCACCGCGCCGTCCCAGCGCAGCGTGCCGACCTTGTCCATGCCCATCTGCTTGCTGCGCACCACCAGCTTGCCGCTCTTGATGTACGGATCCAGCACCGACATCGCGCCGTTGTAGAAGAAGAAGGCGTTGTTGTCGTCGGGCGAACCGCCGAACAGCTCGATGTTGAACGGGCCCTTGCCGCTCTTCAGGCCGAGCGCCGCCTCGATCGATTGCGCCTGCAGCACACCGACCTGGAAGTTGTCGAAGGTGGCGTAGTAGTCGACGTTCTTCGAGCCCTTGATGAGCCGGTCGTAGGCAATGACCTTCACGCCCTTGTCGGCCGCCTTCTGCAGCACGTCGGACAGCGTGGAGCCGTCGATGGCCGCGATGACCAGCACCTTGGAACCCTTGGTCACCATGTTCTCGATCTGCGCGAGCTGGTTCGGGATGTCGTCGTCGGCGTACTGCAGGTCGGTCTTGTAGCCCTTTTCCTTGAAGTACTTGACCATGTTGGCGCCGTCGGCGATCCAGCGGGCCGACGACTTGGTCGGCATCGAGATGGCGATCGGCCCCTTGTCCTGCGCATGCGCGAGCGGCGCGATGCCGGCAATGGCCAGTGCGATGCCTGCGAGCGAGGCCTTGAGGAAGTTGCGTTTCATGGGTGTGGGCTCTCAGTACTTGCGATTGGGAAACTCTTTGGCGGCGACTTCCATCGGGAAGATCGTCTCTTCCGTCACGATGCGCTTGGGCAGCGGCTTGCCGGCCTTGATGTCCTTCACGGCGCTCATCAGCTGGGGCCCGAGCAGCGGGCTGCATTCGACCGACACGTTGAGCTTGCCGGCGATCATGGCTTCGAAGGCGCCCTTGACGGCATCGATCGAGATGATCGTGATGTCCTTGGCCGGCTTCAGGCCCGCTTCCTCGATGGCCTGGATGGCGCCGATGGCCATGTCGTCGTTGTGCGCATAGAGCACGTTGATCTTCTTGCCCTCGGCCTTCAGGAAGGCTTCCATCACTTCCTTGCCCTTGGCGCGCGTGAAGTCGCCGGTCTGCGAGCGCACGATCTTGAACTTGGGGTCGGCCTTGATGATTTCCTCGAAGCCCTTCTTGCGGTCGATGGCCGGTGCCGAGCCCACGGTGCCCTGCAGCTCGACGATGTTCACGTCGCCCTTCTGGTCCTTCATCTTCTCGACCAGCCAGCGGCCCGCCTTGCGGCCTTCCTCGACGAAGTCGGAACCCATGAAGGTCACGTAGAGCGAGTCGTCCTTGGTGTTCACCGAGCGGTCGGTCAGCACCACCGGGATCTTGGCGGCCTTGGCTTCGCGCAGCACGGTTTCCCAGCCCGATTCGACCACCGGCGAGAAGGCGATCACGTCCACCTTCTGCGCGATGAACGAGCGGATCGCCTTGATCTGGTTTTCCTGCTTCTGCTGCGCGTCGGAGAACTTGAGCTCGATGCCGGCTTCCTTGGCCGACGACTTGATCGACTCGGTGTTGGCGGTGCGCCATTCGCTCTCGGCGCCCACTTGGCTGAAGCCGAGCACGATCTTCTTCTGCGCCAGCGCGGTGGCGGGCAGGAGCCCGCCGAGCGAGGCAGCGGCGAGTGCGATATTGAGGGTGCGGCGATTGAGTTTCATTGGGATGTCTCCTTCTTTCTGTGTGCTTGCTGATGAAAACCGTCCGTGGTGGTCAGGCCAGCATGTAGCCGGTCTTGACCGTCGTGTAGAACTCCGCGGCGTGGCGCCCTTGTTCGCGCGGCCCGTAGCCCGACCCCTTGCGCCCGCCGAAGGGCGCGTGGAAGTCCACGCCCGCCGTCGGCAGGTTGACCATCGTCATGCCGACCTCGGCATGGCGCCTGAAATGCATCGCGTGCTTGAGCGAGTTGGTGCAGATGCCCGCGCTCAGGCCCGACGGTGTGTCGTTGCACAGCGCCAGCGCCTCGTCGTAGTCGGTAGCGCGCAGCACGCAGGCCAGCGGGCCGAAGATTTCCTCGCGCGCGATGCGGTGCCCGGGCTGGGCCAAAAACAGTGCAGGGCTCATGTAGTGGCCGGCCGTGGCGCGCTTGAGCGGCTCGCCGCCCCACACATGCTCGGCGCCCTCCTCGCGCGCAATGCCGACCCAGGCCAGGCTGCGCGCCAGGCGCTCTTCATCGACCAGCGGCCCGACGTCGACGCCGCGCTCCAGCGCATGGCCGATCTTCAGCGCCTTGAGGCGCTCGCGAAGCCGCGAGACGAACGCGTCGTGCACCGCAGCCTCGACGATCAGCCGGCTCGACGCCGTGCAGCGCTGGCCGTTCGAGAAGTAGGCGCCCTGCACCGCGCAGTCGACCGCATGGTCGATGTCGGCATCGGCCAGCACCACGAGCGCGTTCTTGCCGCCCATTTCCAACTGCACCTTGGCGCGCCGCGCGGCGGCCGCCTGCAGGATGCGTTCGCCGTTGCGCGCCGAGCCGGTGAAGCTCAGGGCATCGACCAGCGGGCTGTCGACCAGCGCCTGGCCGGCCTCGCGGCCGCTGCCCATCACCAGGTTGAACACGCCCGCGGGCAGCGCAGCGCGGCTGATGATCTCGGCCAGCGTCCAGCCGCAGGCCGGCACCAGCTCGGCCGGCTTGAACACCACGCAGTTGCCATGCGCGAGCGCCGGCGCAATCTTGGTCGCCGGAACCGCGAGCGGCGAATTCCACGGCGTGATGAGCCCGGCCACGCCCACCGGCTCGCGCGTGACGTCGACCTGCACGCCCGCGCGCAGCGAAGCCATGTTCTCGCCGCCGCCGCGCAGCGCCTCGCCCGCAAAGAACTTGAACACCTGCCCCGCGCGCGCCGCTTCGGCCACTGCCTCGGGCAGGGTCTTGCCGACTTCGCGCGCCAGCAGAAGGCCCAGCTCGTCCTTGCGCGCCAAGAGTTCGGTGCCGATGCGGTCGAGCACGTCGGCCCGGCGCTGCGGCGTGCTGTGGCTCCAGTGGGAAAAGGCATCGGCGGCCGCGCGGATCGCGGATTCCACCTGGCGGCGATCGGCGCGTGCGTATTCGGCCACCACTTCGCTGGTGTCCGAAGGATTGGCGCTCACACCGGTGGTCGCGCTGGTCTCCCAGCGGCCGTTGATGTATTGCCGCACGTTCTGATGGATCTCGCCGTGAATCACCTGCGCGCCGACCTTGTCTCTCATTTTGGAACTGCGGCGAGTCTATGAACAGAATTGATATCAATCCAATCATTTTTTCGACAAAATGGATATCAATCGCCGGATTCTGGAAAACCCTCGGAGCACAAAGCTTTAACAACAAACACCCCACGAGACATGACCAACTACAACCACTGGTTCATCCGCGCCCGCCTCAAGACGCGGCAGCTGCTCTTGCTGGTGGCGCTGGCGGAGGAAGGCAACATCCACCGCGCGGCCCAGGTGCTCAACATGACTCAGCCGGCCGCGTCCAAGCTGCTGAAGGACCTGGAAGACGTGCTGGAGGTGCCGCTGTTCGACCGGCTGCCGCGCGGCATGCGGCCCACCTGGTACGGCGAAACCATGATCCGCCATGCCCGCGTGGCGCTGGCCAGCCTGAACCAGGCGCACGACGAACTCACCGCGCTCAAGGCCGGCCGCTTCGGCCAGGTGGGCGTGGGCGCCATCACCGCGCCGGGCCTCACGCTGATGCCGCCCGCGGTGGCGATGGTGAAGCGCGAGCAGCCCGACCTGCGCGTGTCGCTCGAGATCGAGACCAGCGCGGTGCTGATCGAGCGGCTCGAGCAGGGCAAGCTCGACATCCTGGTGGCGCGGCTCTTCGCCGAGCACGACAAGTCGCAGCTGCGCTACGAGGCGCTGGCCGAGGAGCCCGTGTGCGCGCTGGTGCGCCCCGGCCATCCGCTCCTGGGCGTGAGCGGCCTCACGCTGCGCGACGTGGTGGGCACCGGCTGGATCGTGCCGCCCGCGGGCAGCGTGCTGCGCCACCGCTTCGAGCTGATGTTCCAGGAGGAAGGCCTGGTGCCGCCGAACAACATCATCGAGAGCTCGGCCCTGCTCTTCATCACGCGCATGCTGCAGCAGAGCGACATGGTGGCCGTGCTCGCGACGGACGTGGCGCGCTACTACGCCGCGCACGGCATCGTGTCGCTGCTGCCGCTGGACATGCCCTGCCACATGGACGCCTTCGGCATCATCACGCGCACCGACCGGCTGCTGTCGCCGGCCGCCAAGGTGATGATGAAGGCGCTGAAGACCGCGAGCCTCAGCGTCTACGGCCGCAAACTCGAAATGGACTGATCAGGTCCAGCCCGCGTCCACGGTGAACTCCTGCGCGGTGCACATCTTCGCGTCGTCCGACGCCAGGAACAGCACCATGCGCGCGATGTCCTCGGGCATCAGCTTGTCGGGCAGGCACTGGTTGCGCTTGAGCGATTGCTCGCCCTCGTCGTCGAGCCAGAGCTGCACCTGCCGCTCGGTCATCACCCAGCCGGGCGACACAGTGTTGATGCGGATGCGGTCTTTACCAAGCTCTACCGCGAGGCCGCGCGTGAGGCCGTTGACCGACGACTTGGCAATCGCATAGCAGGGGTAGCCCGAGCCCTTGGTCTGCCAGCCCGTGGAGCCCAGGTTGATCACCGAGCCGAAGCCCAGCCGCCGCATGCCCGGCACCACCGACTGGATCGCGAACAGCGCGGGCCGCTCGTTGATGGCCATGCGGTTGTCGTAGTAGTCGGGCGTGACCGATTCGAGCGTGTGGCGGTCGTCGCTCGCCACGTTGTTGACCAGCACCGCAAAGTCGCCGAGCTCGGCGGCCGCGTCGTCGATGGCTTTTTGCAGCGCGCCGATGTCGCGCACGTCGCAGGCGCGCCACCACGGCGCGGCATGGCCTGCCTCTGCGATGCGCTGCGCGAGCGCAGCGCTGGCGCCTTCGGCAATGTCGACGAAGGCCACGCGTGCGCCCTGCGCGGCAAATGCGGCCACCATGGCCGCACCAATGCCGCTGCCGCCGCCGGTGACGAACACCGTGCGGCCCTTCAGGCTGGGATGGATCGAAAGCTGCGGGGAATCCTTCAAGATGGGTGTCTCCAGAGAGCTGGCTGTGACATTGCAAAATCAATATCACTTGATGCCAAATAGTTTGGTTTCTATTATCAATATGCCTTGATACGATCCGCCGCGTCAAGGACAGAGACAACAAAGGCGCAAACAAATGACCCAGACCACCGGCCGCACCGCATCCACCCCCACGCCCCTTGGCGTGCCATCGATCCTCGGCCAGCCCGAATGCCTGTGGCCCGCGGGCGCCACGCTCGGCGAGGGCACGCTGTGGTCGCCGCGCGAACGGGCGCTCTACTGGATCGACATCCTCGAGAGCCGCCTGTACCGGCTCGATCCGGCCAGCGGCGCGCGCCGCAGCTGGCAGTTCGACGAGGAGATCACCGCGCTGGCCGAGCGCGCCAACGCGCCCGGGCTGATCGTCACCATGCGCCGCGGCTTCGCGTTCTTCGACCCCGCGGTGGATGCCGCGCCGCGCTATCTGCACCAGCCCGAGCCCGACCGGCCCGGCAACCGCTTCAACGACGGCAAGTGCGACCGCCAGGGCCGCTTCTGGGGCGGCACCATGGACTTCGACTGCGTGGCGCCGACCGGCGCGCTCTACCGCTTCGACGCCGATGGCCGCTGCACGCGCCACGACGACGGCTTTGCGGTGACCAACGGGCCGACGTGGTCGCTCGACGAACGCACGATGTACTTCAACGCCACGGTCGAAGGCTGCGTCTATGCCTACGACTTCGACAGCGCAGCCGGCACGGTGGGCAACAAGCGGGTGTGGCTTCGCTTCGCGGAGGGCGACGGCCTGCCCGACGGCATGACGACCGACGCGGCCGGCCGCCTCTGGATCGCGCGTTGGGGCGGCCATTGCGTGAGCTGCCACGACCCGGTGAGCGGCGCCGAGCTGTGCCGCATCGAACTGCCTGCAAGCAACGTCACGGACTGCGCCTTCGGCGGCGAGGACCTGTGCACGCTCTACATCAGCACCGCGCGCAGCGGGCTCACGGCCGAACAGCTCGAGGCCGAGCCGCTGGCCGGCGGGTTGTTCTCGGTGCGCATCGGCAGCCCCGGCCTGCTTGCGGCCGAATTCGGGGGCTAGGTTAGTGTGCCGAAGCGGTGCAGCGTAGTGCTGCTGAACACTTCGTTCGGCCGCAGCACCGTCGAAGGAAAGTCCGGCTGGTTCGGCGAATCGGGATAGTGCTGCATTTCCAGGCACAGCCCGGCGCCGCGCCGCAAACTCTCGCCGTCGGCGCCGCGCAGGCTGCCGTCGAGGAAGTTGCCCGAATAGAACTGCACCGCCGGCTCGGTCGTGTGCACCTCCATCACGCGCCCTGACGGCGCGTGCTCGAGCCGCGCCGCCAGCGCGAGGCCGTCGGGCCCGCGGTCGAGCACCCAGTTGTGGTCGTAGCCGCCGGCGATGCGCAATTGCTCGTGCGGCGCATCGATGCGCTCGCCGATGGGCGTGGCGGTGCGAAAGTCGAACGGCGTTCCGGCCACGGGCGCGAGGCCGAGGGGAATCAGGCCTGCATCCACAGGGCAATAGCGGCTCGCGGGAATCGTGAGCCGATGGTCCAGCACCGCGCCCTCGCCGGCCAGGTTGAAGTAGTCGTGATGGCTCAGGTTCAGCACCGTGGGCCGATCGGCCACGGCGCGGTAGTCGATGCGCCAGGTGTTCTCGCTGGTGCTGAGCGCGTAGCGCACCGTCACCTGCACTTCGCCCGGAAAACCCTCTTCGCCGTCGGCGCTGGTGTAGCGAAGCTCGATGGCGATGTCGCCCGCCGCGCTGTCCGCCGGCACCGGCTCGATCTGCCAGAAGCGCGTGCCGAAGCCCTGGTGCCCGCCGTGCAGCGAGTTGGCGCCGTTGTTCAGCGGGAGCTGGTGCGCAACGCCATCGAGCGTGAAGTGGCCGCCCGCAATCCGGTTCGCATAGCGCCCGACGATGGTGCCCAGGTGCGGATGGGGGCCCAGGTAGTCCGCAAGGCTCGGCAGGCCGAGCACGATGTTGCCGCTGCGCCCATGCCGGTCCGGCACGCGCAATGCGGTGACGATGCCGCCATGGTTGATGGCGCTGAGGCGAAGGCCCCGGCCGTTGTCCAGGGTGTATTCGATCACGATGCGGCCGTCGGGCATGCGGCCGAATTCGCGGGAGGTGATGCTGCTGCTGTTCATCGACGGTGCTTCCAGTAGGCAATGAGCCCGGACAGATAGTGCTCCACGTCGTCGATGCGAACGCGGAAGCTGTGGTGCTTGATGAAGAACGAACCCGCGATGCGGTCCGGGTTGCGGAAGAACATCGCGAGCTCGGGCCAGAAGTAGCCATTGGCCAGGTAGCGCGCGCGATGCTCGAGCGCGCGGTCGAACTTGGCGCGGTCGAAGCCCTCGAGCAGCGGGCGCAGCGCGGGGTCGGCGGCCAGGCGCTCCACCATCTCGCACGCGGCCATCATGAGCTCGAGCAGGGTCGGAAAGGTGGTGATGCGCTCCAGCACGAAGTCCAGGTAGTCGGCCACGTTGCGCAGGCCGAACTGGTAGTAGCGTGTTTCGGGCCGATACCGCGTGAGCTCGTTGACGCAATAGCTCAGCCAGTGGTCGTGCGCGCGCCAGTGCTCCGCGGCAATGAAATGCTCGAAGGCCTTCTCGACCACGGCGAGCCAGCGCTCGTCCCGCGTGAGGCCGTACAGGCGCATCAGGCCGAAGGCGGCCTCGCCGTCGTAGTAGATGACACGGAATGCGTCCTTCACTTCGAGCGACGGGTAGTTCAGCACGTGCACGAAGCGCCCGCTGGCCGGGTCCTGCATGGCCTGGATGCCGAGCGCGAGCTGCTCCATCAGCGGCAGGTGCTGCGGATCGCCCGTGAGCTCCGTGTACTTGACGAGCGCCAGCAGGCACACCGCGTTCCCGCCGAGCTTGATCTCGTCGCCGATGTCCAGCAGGTAGGCCGCGCGCGTGCCATCGGGCAGCTCGGCCTGGCGGATCAGCCGCTTCGTCAACAGCGACAGCGAGCGGTCGATGGCCGCCTTCTGGCTGTCGCTGCGGGTCAGCTCCCAGGCTTCGAGCAGCGCATAGGTCGAGCTCGCGTGGCGCAGGGTGTTGTAGGTGGGAATCGCGCGGTCGAAGCAGGGGAACCAGCCGTAGTGGAACTCGCCCGTGGGCTTGATCTGCGCCGCAAGATAGTCGCTCGCGCTGTCCACCAGGCTGCGCACCTGGCCGGCGCCCCACTCGGGCAGCATGCGGTAGCCCGCCGACTGCCCCTTGGGGGTGATTGGCCACGCGCCCTCGGCGTCGGCATAGGCCGCGCGCGTGGTGAAACACCACACCGGCGCCGCGTCGTCCTGCGGAAAATCGAGCTCGGCACCGAAGCGCCGCTTCGCATGCAGGCGCAGGTTGCCCGGATTGGGCTCGGCATGGCCCACCGTGCCGTTGTAGAAGATGGCGCTGCCGTTGATTTCCGGCGCGAGCAGCGCCACCTCGAACGCCGCATCGAAGGACACGCCCTGGTTGAAGTAGTTGCGCTTGGTACGCGCCAGGCGGGCCTTCAGCGCGCCCCAGCTCATGGGCTCGACCTGGTCGACCAGTTCCACGCGCACGCGGCGCGGCTGCATGCCGATGCGCTGCGCGAGCGCAATCGCTGCATCGCCGGCCTGTTGCCAGGCCTGCTCGGCGCTTTCCGCGCGCCCGGCGACCACGCGCGCGCGGCTTGCGCCATCGCTCATTGCAATCAACATCACGCAGCCGGCCTCGGGTGTGGCGGCGGCGCCGGGCAGCGTGCCGTCCGGAGCGGCCAGGAGCTGCCTGGCGCGAGTCAACAGATCGATGAGGAAAGTCGGTTCTTGGGTCATGCAGGCGCGAATGATGACAGGGCGCGCGCACTCTGCAAATTCGGCGGCCTCCCCGCGCGCCGCTCAGGCCCAGGTTTCGAGCACCGCGCTGCGCACCGCCTCGACGGCGCTCGCGTGTCGACCTTCGGCCGCGAGCCAGCAAAGCCAAGTGCGCGAGCGCCAGCCGTTCCAGATCGCGAGTTCGCCATTGCGCTCGCCCTGCTCGGCCTGGTCGAGCCGCAGCAGGCCCGCGCCCATGCCGCTTGCCACCATGCTGCGCACCGCGCTTTCGCTGTCGGCCGTGCGCCCCTGCCGGTAGTCGCGGCCGGCGCCCGCGAACAGCTTCTCGAGGTGCGTGCGCAGGATGCACGAGGGCGGCGTGCCCACCCATGGCAAGCGGGTGAGTTCATCGAGCGTGAGGCCGGGGTGAGCCTCGGACAGCGGCAGCGGCAGGGTCACGACCAACTCGACCGGAACGAGGCGCAGCAGCTCCATGCCTTCGACCTGCTCGCTGTCGCTGAGCGCGTAGGCGCAGTCGAGCTCGCCGCGCTGCACCGCCGCCAGGGTCTCGAACGACAGGCCCTGGCGCAGCTGCAGCGTGACCTGCGGATGGCGCTCCGCAAGCTTGACCAGCACCTCGCCGAGCCTCAATGCCACCGGATCGACCACGGTGCCGAAGCGCACCACGCCCTGCGCCGCGCCGCGCAGCTGTTCGGCGGCCGAGCGCATGCGCATGGCCGAGGCCAGCGTGCGTTCGGCTTCGTCGAGCAGGCTGCGGCCGGCCTGCGTGGGCACCATGCCGCGCGGCGTGCGCTCGAACAGCTTCACGCCCAGCTCGTCTTCCAGTGCCTTGAGCTGCGCGCTGACGGCCGGCGCGCTGGTGAACACGCGCTCGGCGGCGCGGGTGAGGCTGCCCTCCTTCGCAATGGCAACAAAGGTCTTCAGTTGATAGAGCTCCATGGCCCAAATTGTGAGCGCTGGCGCGGCCCGCGTCCGTTCGTTTTTTCGGAGACCCCCGTCCAAAGAAGCGAATAGCCGCACCGCCTGAAAAAACCGAAGCTTGGCGTCATCGATTCAATGCAACGAGGCTCGCACACCATGTCCACCGCCAATCCGCGCCCGCTCGGCATCGCCGCGCTGCTGCTCGCCACCTCAGGATGGGGCGCCATGTTCCTTGTCGGCAAGGATGTTCTGCCGCACGTCGAGCCCGTGTGGCTCACGCTGATCCGCTACAGCATGTCGGCCCTGCTGTTCGCCGCGCTGCTGCTGCCGCGCGGCGCGGCGCCCTGGCGCAAGCTGCGCCTGCACGCGGGAGCGCTGGCGCTGCGGGGCGCCGCGGGCTTCGGCGTCTTCAGCGTGATGCTGTTCGTCGGGCTCGCGCATTCGGTGCCCTCGCACGGCGCGGTGATCGTGGCCACCACGCCCATGACCACGCAGCTGGTCCGCTGGGCCTTCGACGGCGTGCGGCCTGCGCGGCTGGCGCTGCTGGCAACCGCGCTGGCGCTCGCAGGCGTCGCCATGGTGTCGGGCCTGCTCTTCGGCGGCGCTTCTTCGTCCGCCGGCTCGACGCTCTTCGGCGACGCGGTGGCCTTTGCCGGCACGCTGGGCTGGATCTGGTACACGCGCGGCGCGGCGCGCTTTCCCGCGCTCGACGTGGTCGAGTATTCGGCCCTCACCGTGCTGGCTTCCTGGCCGCTGCTGCTGGCGGGCGCGCTGATCGCCACCGCCCTTGGCGCCAGCCATGCACCCAGCGCCGAGGGCCTGCGACTGTCGTGGCACGCGCTGCTGTTCGTGGGCCTGGTGCCGTCCGCCATTTCCGTGCTGGCCTTCAACTACGGTGTTCGCACGCTGGGCGCCGTCACCGGCACGGCGTTCCTGAATTTCGTTCCGGTGTCGGCGCTGTTGATAGGCGTTGCGCTGGGCAGGCTGCCATCGGCCAACGAGCTGGCCGGCATGGCGATGGTGGTCGGCGGGCTGCTGCTTCATACGGCCGCGAGCCGCAGGGCGGCAGCGGCACCCGCAGCACGCGCCGCGGGAGGCACCGCGGGCTATTGCGCCTGCGGCGCCAGCGCACGATAGAAGTAGGTGGTGTCGCACGGCGCGCCACCGGGCAGCAGCGCATAGCCCGGAACGACGCCGACGCGCGTCCAGCCGAGCCGGGCATAGAGCCGCTCGGCCTCGGCGCTGGAGGTGTCGAGCACGAGCAGGGTCTTTGCGTGTTCGCGCGCGAGCTGCTCGGCGGCCTGCATCAGCAGTGCGCCGATGCCCTGGCGGCGGGCGCGCCGGTGCACGAGCATCTTCGAGACCTCGGCGCGGTGCGGCTGGTTTTCGGGTTGTGCGAGCACCAGTTGCACCGTGCCGACGATGCCTTGCGCGTCTTCGGCCACCAGCAGTGCGCGTTCTCCGCTTGCCACGCCCTCGGCCACGTGGCGCCAGAAGGCCAGTGCGCGCTCGCGTGTCAGCGGCAGCATGAAGCTGACCGAGGCGCCGCCTTCGACGCAGTCGACGAGCACATCGGCCAGCTGGCGGACATGCGCGTCGTCGACGCTGGAGAGAACGCGGATGCGTGGCGCGGGGGTTGCTGCAGGTGGTGTCATGTCATCTCCAGGAAGAGGGCGAGGTGGCGATCACAACGGCATAGCGCGCGATCTGCCGCGTGGGGTTGTAGTAGCTGGTGGGACGGTCGAGCACCAGTGCCAGGCAGTCGCCCGCGCCGAGCCGGTGGCGGTCGTCGCCGAGCGTGACTTCGATGGTTCCCTCGAGCACCCACACCTGCTGGTGAACCTGGGGTTCCCGCGCGCCGGTTTCGTAGGCCACGCGCGCCTTGGGCGGAAAAAGAACCTCGACGATATGAATCGGCGATGCGGAGCCGCCGGGCGACACGTTGCGGCGCACATAGCCCGAATGCGGATCGCGCCATTGCGGCTGGTCGGCCAGCCGCGACACCGGCCCCGGCTCGGGCAGGGGCACATCGAACAGCGACGCCAGCGGAACGCCGAGGCCGGTCGCGAGTTTCTCGAGCAGCACCGCCGTCGGGCTGCTTTCGCCGCGCTCGATGAGCGAGATCATCGAGCGGCTGACGCCGCAATGCGCCGCCAGCGCCTCGAGAGAAAGGCCGCGGTCGGCGCGCAGGTCTCGCACGCGCTGCGCGATGCGGTCGTTGAGGCTGGGTGGTTGATTTTCCATAATGTCGGACAGAATATCCAACAAAATGGAAGAGCAGTCAAGGCAAGCCGTCGGCTGCCCTGGGCCTCGACGACGGCTCCCACGAATCAGGCGTGGTCGCGACCAGTTCCTTGAGGTTGGACCAGGGCTTTGCGCCCGGCACGGTGGTGCCGCCCGTGATCGCCACTTTCGCGAAGGCCACCATCCGCTCGCGCAGGTATTGCCTGTCGCTCTCGGGCCAGGTCTCGATCGAATGGGGTGCGCGGGCCACCACGATTTCGCGCGCGCCGGGAATGCGGTCGTAGGCGGCCACGGTGCCTTCCAGTGTTTCGGCGCGGTCCCACAGGCCCTTGCCGAAGAAGGCGGCCGGCCACTTGTGCATGCCCGCGAGCGGCGCCGAGTTCGGATAGAACATGATGTGATGGTCCGCCGCCATGCCGCCAAGAAACAGGTTGCGGTCGGCCAGGTCGGGCGACGCGGGCAGGTAGCCCGCGCCGCTCGCGAAGGACGCCAGCAGGATGGCGCCCTTGATGTTCGCAAGCCCCTTGGGCGGCTGGCATTCGGGCACCAGCATGTCATAGCTGCACGCGCCCGAAAAATTCCTGGCCATGGCCCAGGCCGTCGACATCGAGCCGCGCGAATAGCCGCCGAGCAGGATCGGGATGCGCGTCGACTTCATGCCGCCCAGCAGCTTGCCGGCCGCCTCCTTGCCTTCGAGCACGCGGCCGTCCGGCGTGAGAAGCCGCAGGCCGTCGCCGGTGTCGAACTGCGCGAGCACGCGAAACACGTCCTCGCCCTGCTCCAGCGTGTGGGTGTCGCTGAAGCCGCCCGAGATGCCCTCGCCGCGCCGGTCGTAGGCCAGCACGTCGAAGCCCGCCTGGTGCAGCGCATCGAGGTTCTCTCGCCACCAGCGCTGGCCCATGGTCTCGGTGGTGGCGTTCGGGAATTTGACGTCGACCGCCCGGCCCGTGGCCGGGTCGATGCGGTAGGGCTTTTCGTCGGGGTGCTGGATCGCGGTGAGCTGCCCGCCGCCGCCCGGCGCCATGATCGCCAGCGCGCGCATCCTGCCGCCCTTGCCGTCGTCGACGCCGCGGCCTTCGATGTACCAGCCGCGCAGCTTGACCGGATCGGCCATCTTGAGGTCAAGGCGCTCGAAACTGTCGCGCGGCACGGTGAACTCGGCCACGAAAGTGCTGGCATCGGCGCGCGCAATGGCCTCGGCATAGGGCGCCTTGGCGAAGAAGGCCGGGCGCCGGATCTGCCGCAGGTCGACGGTGCCCTCCGGGTCGATCCTGCCGGAGGGATCGACCACGCCGGTCGAGCGCGTCGAGCGCGCCTTGTTCGGCGGCAGCCAGCGCTGCATCTGCGCATCGATGCGCGCGAAGCAGGCGGCATCGGCCTTGCAGGCGCGCCAGCGCTCCTTCAGCCGCGCATCGGTGAATTCGTCGACGTAGTAGTCGCTCCCGGCATAGCCCGCGGGCGGGCGGTAGGCGTTGACGCCGAACGGCACGCAGACGGTGCGGCCATCGGACTGCGGCAGCCGGTAGCCGGGCAGCTCGTGGTTGCGGTCGACACCCACCCAGGCGCGGCAATCGGTGGGCGGCGGCTCGGCCCTCGCGCTTCTGGATGAAACGGCGTCGCCGTGCGAAGCGCAGCCGCCGATGGCCAGGGCCGCCACGAGCACCGCGCCGGCGGCCGGGCCCATGCGAAAGAACGTGCGCATGTTCTCATCTCCTTTCGATCCCGCGCGCGGCGCGGTGCCATCGCTACAACAGCATGAAGGCCGCGGCGGCCACGAGCGTGGGTCCGAGCGCACCCAGCAGCAGTCCGCCGGCGCCGATGGTCTCGTCGGAGAAGCCGCGCTTGAGCAGTGCGACACCCGCGGGATTGGGTGCGTTGGCAATCACCGTCAGCCCGCCGCCGGCCACCGCGCCGGCCACGAGCATGTACTTGGATTCGTCCGAGATGTTCGTGATCAGCGAGCCCAGGTAGGTGAGCGCCGCGTTGTCGGTGATGGCCGTAAGGCCCAGCGCGCCGAAGAACAAGGCCAGCGGCTGCAGGCTCGATACGACCGGCTCCAGCCACCACTGCTGCATGCCGCCAAGCACCACCAGTCCGGCCAGGAAGAAGCCGACGAGCAGCGCCTCCTTGATGATCAGCGGGCTCTGGTGGCGCTCGTAGGCCTGCGTGAACCCGAGGAACATCAGGAAGAGCCCGAGGAACGCGACCGGATGATGTGCGAACAGCACGATGCCGGCCAGCAGCACCAGGTGCGTCAGGACCACGGCGGCCGGCACGGGCGCTTCGGAGAGCGCTGCGTCCGCGGCCGATGCGTCGGGCAGGTGCTTGCGCAGCACGAAGGTGGCCACCGTGGCGTTGACGAGCACGGCCACGGCGGCCTTCCAGCCGAAGGTAGCGAGCATGAAGGCGCTGTCCCACTGCCAGGTCGAGGCCACCATCAGCACCGGCGGCGCGGCGTACGACGTGAGCGTGCCGCCGATCGACACGCTGACGAACAGCACGCCCAGCGCGAGGTACTTCACCGCTTCGGGCACCTGCGGCCTGAAGATCTGCGGCGCGAGCATGAGCGCCGCGATGGTCATGGCCGCGGGCTCCGTGACCAGCGAGCCCAGCAGCGGCACCGCGGCCAGCCCGAGCCATGCCGCTGCAACGGGCGTGGGCAGCGGCAGCACGCGCGCAATGAGGCTCACGCCCGACATGACGGTGCGCAGCACGGGCCGCGAGGCGGCCACCACCATCACGACGAAGACGAACAGGGGTTCGGTGTAGTTTCGCGACTCCGCATAGCCGAGTGCCTGCTCGCCGCCGACCAGCAGGGCCATCGCAAGAACGAGCACGATGGCCCAGAAGCCGAACACGACTTCCACCTCGCCCAGCAGGTGGAACAGGCCGGCGTGCCGGGGAAAGCGGTGCGACAGCCGTTCGAACTGCTTGGCGGCAAAGGTGTGAAGGAGCGCCACGGCGAAGATGGCTGCGGCAACGTACTGGATGGTGGGCTCTTGCATGGGAGGGTGGCGTGGCTGATCCGCGTGGCGGCCCGACCATCGCATGAACCTGCGGCGCCACCGACAAGAAGCAAGCGGCCCCGCACCCGGCCCCAGTTTAACGGGCCCGCTGGCTAGGGCTGCTGCAGGCGCTGCAGCAGCTCCGCGCTCGGATAGCCATCCGCGGGCAGCCCCACGCTGCGCTGGTAGCGGCGCAGCCCTTCGCGCGTGGCCGGCCCCATGACGCCGTCGGCCGCGCCGGTGGCAAAGCCGCGCCGGGTGAGCGCGGTCTGCAGTTCGACGATCTGGCTGCGCGAGAGCGCCGACAGGCTTCTTGGCCATGGCGCCTGCACGTCGGGGCCGCCGCCAAGGCGCTGCGCGAGCAGGCCCACGGCGAGCGCGTAGTTGGTCGAGTTGTTGTAGCGCAGCACGGCGCGGAAGTTCGGCCCGACCAGGAAAGCCGGCCCTTGCGCGCCAGCGGGCAGCAGCACCGAGCCATCGGCGAACTCCGGCAGCGGCTGGCCGTCCATCGTCGTGATTCCCTCGGCTGCCCACTGCGCGCTCGGCTGGCGCACGGCCATGTCGGCGCGGCCGTAGTCGAAGCCCGCCGGCAGCCGGACCTCCACGCCCCACGGCATGCCGGCCTGCCAGCCCGAGCGCGAAAGAAAGTTGGCCGTCGAGGCCACCACGTCGGGCATGCTGCCCCAGATGTCGCGCCGTCCGTCGCCGTCGGCATCCACCGCGTAGGCCAGGAAGTTCGATGGCAGGAACTGGGTCTGGCCCATGGCGCCCGCCCATGAGCCGATCATGCGGTCGCGCGCGATGTCGCCGCTGTCGAGGATCTTCAGCGCCGCAAGCAGCTCGCGGCGCGCCCAGTCTTCGCGCCGGCCCTCGAAGCCCAGCGTGGCCAGCGCATCGATGACCGGCGTGCTGCCGTAGTTGCCGCCGTAGTTGCTCTCCATGCCCCAGATGGCGACGACGATGGTGCCCGGCACGCCATAACGCGCGGCGGCCGCGTCGACCTCGGCGCGAACCTGCTGCAGCCTGTCCTGGCCCGTTGCAATGCGCTGGGGCGAGACGGTGTTGTCGAGATAGTCCCAGACCGTGCGCGTGAACTCGGGCTGGGCGCGGTCCAGCTCGATCACCCGCGGAAGAAACTGCACCTGGTCGAAGGCGCTTTGCAAGGTGGCCTCGCGGATGCCGGATGCGCGTGCGGTAGCGCGGAAGTCCGCAACCCATTTGGCAAACCGCTGCTGCTCGAGCGCGGCCGCATCCGGGCCCGCGGGCGCGGTTGCGGGCCGCGCACCCGCTGTCGAGCCGGGCGACTGCGTTGTCGATCCCGATGGCCCGGAAGCGCAGCCTGCGACAAGCGCCGCGAGGGCCGCGGCCGCGATGACGCGCCGGGTGGACTGCAGGAATGAGGTGCTGCTGGCTTGATGCATTTTTTGGATTTTCACCCGTGCTGCACGGCGGCAAGCCGTTCTCACGCGCCAACGCGCCCCTTTCCTACACCTGCGATGGGCCGGCCAGCGAGCATGAACCGCTAGCCGCGGCCCTCCGCGGCTCGAAGAATCTCAAGGGGACAGCCATGCCACATGAAACCTACACCGCATGCATCGAGGCATGCAACGGCTGTGCCACCGCATGCCATCACTGCGCCGCGTCCTGCCTGAAGGAGTCCGACGTCCAGATGATGGCCCGGTGCATTGCGCTCGACATGGATTGCGCGGCCGCCTGCCAGTTTGCCGCGGCCGCCATGGCGCGTGGCAGCGAGCATGCGAAAGCCATCTGCGCGCTGTGCGCCGACATCTGCGAAGCCTGTGGCGAGGAATGCGCTGGGCACAAACACGAACACTGCCAGGCCTGCGCCAAGGCATGCCGGGATTGCGCGGCTGCGTGCCGCGCCATGACCCGCTGAACTGCTGCAGCGGACCTCGCATCCGGCTATGCCTTGCCGGACGCCGTCTGCTGCGTGAATGAAAGCGCCAGGAAATCGACGAATGCCCGCACGCGCGCGGCCAGCTGGTGCCGCTGCGGGTACACGGCGTAGATGTCCGCATCGGGCGTGAAGTACTGCGGCAGCACCTGCACCAGGCGGCCGCTGCGCAGGTAGCGGTTGATGTCCCACTCGGCCCGCATCAGGACGCCGTGGCCTTCGAGCGCCCAGTTCACGGCGATCTCGCCGTCGTTGGTCGCCAGGTTGCCGCGCGTCTTGACGGACTCGGTGCGCGCATGGCGCCCTCTTCCGCTTGTCAGGCGCCAGACGCCATAGGCTTCCTCGCCCTGGCGAATGCCGATGCAGTTGTGCCTGGCCAGGTCATTCGGAACCTTGGGCATGCCGCGCGCCGCCAGGTAGGCGGGCGATGCGCACAGCAGCCGGCGATTCGATGCGATGTGCCTTGCCACCACGCGGCTGTCCGGCGGCGCGCCAAAGCGCACGCAGACATCGAACAGGTCTTCGCTCGGCGCCGGCGGATTGACCGACAGCTGCAGCTGCACCTCCACGGCCGGATGCTTGCGCACGAAGCGCGAGATCAGTGGGGCGACATGGCTGCGCCCGAAGCCCAGCGTGGCATTCACGCGCAGCAGGCCGCGGGGCGTCGCGCGGGACACGCCCAGCAATTCCTCCATGCCGTCGATCTCGCCGAGGATACGGCGCGCATGCTCCAGGTAGAGCTCGCCCTCGGGCGTGAGGCTCATGCGGCGCGTCGACCGGTTGACCAGCAGCACGCCCGCGCGCGATTCCATCAGCGCCAGGTGCTTGCTGACCGCGGGTGTGGTGATGCCCAGCTCCCGCGCGGCGGCGCTGAGGCTGCCGGCGCTGGCCAGGGTGGAGAAGAAGCCGAGATCGGCCGGAAGAATGGCGCTGCTCATCGTGGCCACACTGTTGAATTCAGGTTAACGATGGCTTCACTTTAGCGCCGATTCCGCGGGCTCCTGCTTCCTACAGTCGAAGCTCTTTCCAACCTCCCGCAAGCATCGCCATGAAGACGTACAAGATCGCAACCATCCCCGGAGACGGCATCGGCAAGGAAGTCGTTCCCGCGGGCCAGAAAGTGCTCGAAGCACTGGCCTCGGCCGGCAGCAGCTTCAGCTTCGAGTTCGAGAACTTCGGCTGGGGCGGCGACTGGTTCCGCGCGCACGGCGTGATGATGCCGGACGACGGCCTCGACGCGCTGCGCGGCAAGGACGCGATCCTGTTCGGCTCGGCGGGCGACCCGCACATTCCCGACCACATCACGCTCTGGGGCCTGCGCCTGAAGATCTGCCAGGGCTTCGACCAGTACGCCAACGTGCGCCCGACGCGCATCCTGCCCGGCATCGATGGCCCGCTCAAGCGCTGCGGCCCGGACGACCTGAACTGGGTGATCGTGCGCGAGAACTCCGAAGGCGAGTACGCGGGCGTCGGCGGCCGCGTGCACCAGGGCCACCCGATCGAAGCCGCGACCGACGTGTCGATGATGACCCGCGCGGGCGTGGAACGCATCATGCGCTTCGCGTTCAGGTTGGCGCAGTCGCGGCCCCGCAAGCTGCTCACGGTCATCACCAAGAGCAATGCCCAGCGCCACGCGATGGTGATGTGGGACGAGATCGCGCTGCAGATCTCGAAGGAGTTTCCCGGTGTGACCTGGGACAAGGAACTGGTCGACGCATCGACCGCGCGCATGATCAATCGGCCGGCCTCGCTCGACACCATCGTCGCCACCAACCTGCATGCCGACATCCTCAGCGACCTGGCCGCCGCGCTCGCGGGCAGCCTGGGCATCGCCCCCACCGGCAACATCGACCCCGAGCGGCGCTACCCGTCGATGTTCGAGCCGATCCACGGCTCCGCCTTCGACATCATGGGCAAGGGCCTGGCCAATCCGGTCGGCACCTTCTGGTCGGTCGTGATGATGCTGGAGCACCTGGGCGAGGCCGAGGCCGCGCGGCGCGTCATGCAGGCGGTCGAAGCCGTGACGGCCGACCCCGCGCTGCACACGCGCGACCTTGGCGGCAGCGCCACCACGGCGCAGGTCACGCAGGCCGTGTGCGCGCGGCTCGCATAGAGAACATCCCTTTCACACCGCAACCGCAAGAAGAACGGCGCAGACCGTCAGCCAGGAGACAAAGACATGTTGAAGCAACCATTCGCCATCGGGCGCCGCGCCCTCGCGGGAACCGCCCTGGCGGCCCTCGGCCTTTGCATCGCGCCCTGGGCCGCCGCCCAGGAGCCATGGCCGGCCAAGCCGATCAGCCTGGTCGTGCCCTTTCCTTCCGGCGGCACCACCGACGTGCTGGCCCGCGCGCTGGCCGATGCGCTCTCGAAGAGCCTGGGCCACCCGGTGATCGTCGAAAGCAAGCCCGGCGCCGGCGCCACGCTGGGCGCCGACTACGTCGCCAAGGCCAGGCCCGATGGCTACACGCTGCTGATGGGCGCGGTGCACCACACCATCGCGACCAGCGTCTACAAGAAGCTGCCCTACGACTTCCAGAAAGACTTCGCGCCCATCACCACGGTGGCGATGGTGCCCAATGTGCTGGTGGTCAACGCTTCGCTCACGCCGGCCAAGTCGGTCGCCGAACTGGTCGCGCTTGCCAAGTCCTCGTCCAAGGAACTGGCCTACGGCTCCAACGGCAACGGCACGGCACAGCACCTGATCGGCACCCAGTTCCAGGCCAGCACCGGCGTCAGGCTGCTGCACGTGCCGTACAAGGGCAGCGGCCCGCTCACGTCCGACCTGCTGGGCGGACAGGTGGACATGTCCTTCGACACCATCACGCCCGTGCTGCAGCACATCAAGGGCGGCAAGCTGCGCGCGCTGGCCGTCACCACCGCGAAGCGCTCCGCCGTGCTGCCCGACGTGCCGACGCTCGAAGAGGCCGGCCTGAAAGGCTTCGACATCGGCACCTGGTTCGGCGTGCTGGCGCCGGCGGGCACGCCGAAGGCCATCACCTCGAAGCTTCACACCGAGATGACGAGGATCATCAGGTCGCCGGAGTTCGCCGAGCGGATGCGCGCCATCGGCGCCGAGCCGATCGGCGACAGCTCCGCCGAGATGGCGGCCCGCATCCGCGAGGAGACGGCGAAGTTCGCGAGGCTGGTCAAGGAGGGGAAGGTCGCGGTCGAGTAGGCCGGATTCACGACGATCTTGTTACTCCCCGCTGCGCTCGCCAGTCCCTAGAGTTGCCTTGCGGCGCCATCCACGGCGCACCACAAGGAGCCGGCGATGAGCAGCAACAGCAGGAACGACCGCGTCGCACAGGCGCTCGGCATCTATCGAAGCATCGCGGCGTGCAACGAGCACCTTGCGCGCCGAGGCGACGTCCACGCGCTCACGGCGGCACTGATGCTGCCCTGCTACCAGGCCGAGTTCAGGCGCCTGGCGAACGATCTGAGCCCTGCGGAGCAAGATGAGTTGAGGCGTGCGCATATCGCGGCTGATACACTTTGCGCGCGTTGTCAGGTGTCCTGGCGCCCCGTATCAACGGCGGGGTGGCCAGGGTGAAACGGGAAGTCGGTGCGCGGCGGTGGAGAGAACACCGCGCAATGCCGACGCTGCCCCCGCAACGGTAAACGAGTCAGAAGCAAGGCCCCGGGATTCGGTCCCGCGCCACTGTGCCGCGAACGGCATGGGAAGGCGGTTTTGCTGGAGAGCCGATGGCTCTCCGCTCGTGAGCCCGGAGACCGGCCTGACGACCAGCGCATGACCTTGCGGTGGGCGAGGATCGGCGGGCGGCGCATGGCGTCCGGCTCGATGCAGGTGTGCATCCGCCGGAACCGCATCCACTCACGCCCCTCCGATTTCTCCCCTCCGCCCGGTCCTACCGACCATCTATCGCGCGGCGGGCGCGGAGGAATCATCATGATGAACGAGCGAGCCATCGCTCCAGGCAGTGCGCCGGCACCGGGAACCGTGTGGTTCGTCGGTGCGGGCCCGGGCGATCCGGAACTCATCACCGTCAAGGGCCGCGGCCTCGTCGAGCGCGCCGGGGCGATCCTGTTCGCGGGCTCGCTGGTGAGCGAAACCGCGATGCGCTGGGCGCGGCCGGACTGCGCCATTGCCGACAGCAAGGACATGACGCTCGAGCAGATGTCGGCCTGGCTGATCGCGCAGGCCGCGCGCTGCGAGACCGTGGTGCGCCTGCAGACCGGCGACCCGGGACTCTACGGCGCGCTGATCGAACTGGTGCAGCCGCTGGATGCGGCGGGCGTGCCGATCGGCGTGGTGCCGGGCGTGTCTTCGGCCATGGCCTCGGCGGCCTCGGCGGTGGAAAGCCTCACGCTGCCCGAGGTCACGCAGACGGTGATCTTCACGCGCGTCGAAGGCCGCACGCCGATGCCCGAAGGCGAGTCGCTCGAGGCGCTGGCCGCGCACCACAGCACGCTGTGCATCTTCCTGAGCATCACGCTGCTGGGCAAGGTCACGGCCGCGCTCACGGCCGCCGGCTGGTCGCCCGATGCGCCCGTGGTGGTGGTCCACAAGGCGAGCTGGCCCGGCGAAGAGAAGATCGTGCGCGGCACGGTCGCGACCATCCAGGCGCTGTGCCGCGAGGCCCGCATCGCAACCCAGTCGATGATCATCGCCAGCCCCACGCTGGGCGCGCGGCAGTGGACCACGCTCGCCAAATCCAAGCTCTACGACGCGAGCTTCACGCACCGCTTCAGGCGCGCGAGCGTTCCCGCCGAAACCCTGCGCCAGGAACTGCCATGAACTCCGAAACCATTCTGCTGGTGGGCCACGGCTCGCGCGAAAAATCCGGCAACGACGAGATCGAGGCCTTTGCCGCGCAATGGCGCGAGCGGCAGCCGGGCTGGCGCATCGAGGTCTGCTTCATCGAGTTCTCCGAGATCACGATGAGCGAGGGCCTGCGCCGCGCCGCCGAAAGTGCGCGGCGCGTGATCGTGGTGCCGCTCATCCTCAATGCCGCGGGCCACGTGAAGATGGACATCCCGCAGGCCATCGACGGCGCCCGGCTCAAGTACCCGATGGTGCAGTTCCTCTATGCGCCGCACCTCACGGCCTGCGACCCGATCCTGGCGATCCTGCGGCGCCGCCTCAAGAGCGCGATGCAGGCGCTCGACATGCCCGACCCGACCACCACCGGCGTGGTGATCCTGGGGCGGGGTTCGTCGGACCGCCAGGCCAACGGCGACATGGCCAAGATGGCGCGCTGGCTGATGGAGGAGACCGACCACGAGCTGGTCGACCTTGCCTTCACGGGCATCACCTACCCGCGCCTGGAGCGGGCCGTGCAGCGCCAGAGCCTGCTGGGCATGAAGCAGGTGGTGGTGCTGCCGTACTACCTGTTCAACGGCACGCTGGTCGAACGGATCGCGCGCCAGGTCGAGCACCTGAAGGCGCAATACCCGACGATCCGTTTTGTCTCCACGCGCTACTTCGGCTTCGAGCCCGAGATCTTTGCGCTGCTGGAGCAGCGCGTGGACGACCTGCGGCGCGGCGCGCCGGCCGCGCTCATGCCTTGCGACGGCTGCAAGTTCCGCGACTTCGCGGTGGAACACGGGCTGGGTGGCCATCACCATGGCGACGCGGCGGCGCATGGCCACGATCACGACCACCACCATGATCACGACCACGCGCATGGCCACACCCATGCGCACGATCCGGTGCCGGCGCTGCGATGAAGCCGACGCACGCCCCGGCGGCCAACGTCGTCACCGAGCAGCTCACCGCGGCGGGCCGCGCCATCGAGCACGATTCCTTCGCGGTGATCGACCGCGAGGTGGCCTCGCATGCCTACACCGCCGACCAGTGGCCCGTGGTGCGCCGCATGATCCATGCGAACGCCGACTTCGACTTCAATGGCCTGACCGACTTCCATCCTGAAGCGGTCGACGCCGCCATTGCCGCCATCCGCTCGCGCGCGAGCCGCGTGCTGGCCGATGTCGAGATGATCTGCGTCGGCCTCTCGGCCCCGCGCCTGGCCCACTTCGGCATGGGCACGCACCAGTTCATCAGCGACCCGGACGTGATTTCGCAGGCGATGGCCGAAGGCACCACGCGCGCAGTGCAGGCGATGCGCAAGGCGCACCGGCTCGGGCTGGTCGACGGCGCGATCGTCGGCATCGGCAATGCGCCGACCGCGTTGATCGAGATCGTGCGGCTGATCCACGAAGAGGGCGCGCGCCCCGCGCTGGTGGTCGGCATGCCGGTGGGCTTCGTGTCGGCGGCCGAGTCGAAGGACCTGGTCGCGCTCGAAAACGATGTGCCCTGGATTGTGATCCGCGGGCGCAAGGGCGGCTCCACGCTGGTGGTGGCCGCGATCCACGCGCTGCTGGGCCTGGCCGAGGCGCGCGAACACGCCGCATGATGGACAAGGGCGCGCCCCGCGGCACCCGCACCGGTTTCACGACCGGTGCGTGTTCGGCCGCGGCGGCGCGCGCGGCGGTGATCGGCCTGGTCACGGGCCAGGTGCCCGACCACGTCGAGTGCCTGCTGCCCAACGGCGACCTCGTGCGCTTCGCGGTGCACGACGGCCGCGTCGACGGCGCGAGCGCGCATGCGATGGTCATCAAGGACGCCGGCGACGACCCCGACTGCACCGACAAGGCCCATCTCACGGCCGACGTGCGCCTGCTGCCCGAGCTCGCGGGCCAGGTGGTGCTGGCCGGGGGCGCCGGCGTGGGCACCGTCACCATGCCGGGCCTCGGGCTCGCCGTGGGCGGCCCCGCCATCAACCCGGTGCCGCGCCGCAACATCGAGGCCAACGTGCGCGCGGTGGGTACGGCGCTGCTCGACGAGGTCGGCCTCGAAGTTGCCATCTCCGTGCCGCAGGGCGAGGAGATGGCCAGGAAGACGCTCAACGCGCGCCTGGGCATCCTCGGCGGCATTTCCATCCTGGGCACGACCGGCATCGTCAAGCCGTATTCCACCGCCGCCTACCGCGCGAGCGTGGTGCAGGGCGTGCAGGTGGCGGGCACCTTGGGCCACGGCGTGGTCGTGCTCACGACCGGCGGACGCACCGAGAAATTCGTGATGGCCGAAATGCCGGAACTGCCCGAGCCGGCTTTCGTGCAGATGGGCGACTTCCTGCGCTATGCGATGGGCGCCGCGGTCAAGGCCGGGATCCGGAAAGTGGTGATCGGCGGCATGGTCGGCAAGCTCACCAAGATCGCACAGGGCGAGACCATCACCCACGCAGGCCGGGCCGAGGTCGACACCGGCCTGCTGGCCGACCTGGCCGCCGGACTCGGCGCGCCGCCCGATGTGTGTGATGCGATCCGCGGCAACGAGACCGCGCGCTATGCCGGCGAGCGCATGGACGCGCTCGGGCTCGGCACCGCCTTTCACACGGCGCTCGCGCAGCGCGTCATCCAGACGCTGCGCACGCGCTACCCCGACCAGTTCGAACTGAAGGTGCTGGTCTGCGACTTCGAAGGCCGAAAGATCGCGGAGGCCTCGTGAACACCTACAACAACATGACCAACAAATGCCGCATCCTCGGCGTGCTGGACGACGGCGATGCGAGCCTCAGCCACGGCGCGATGGCCCATCTGCAGCAGGCGCAGCTGGTGATCGGCGCCGCACGTACGCTGGCGCTGTTCGCGCCGCACATCGCGCCCGGCGCGGTGCAGCGCGACCTCGCCGGCGCGCTGTCGCAGGTGCCCGAATGGATCCGCGCCGCACAGGCCGAGGAACGGCGCGTGGTCGTGCTGGCCACTGGCGATCCGCTGTGCCACGGCATTGCGGCCTTCCTGGCCGCGCGCCTGTGCATCGAGGCGATCGAAGTCATTCCCAACGTATCGACGCTGCAGCTGGCCTGCGCGCGGCTCGGCCTGCCGTGGCAGGAGATGAAGTTCGCCTCCGTGCATGCGAAGGACGCGGGCGACTGGCTGCCGGGATCGCCGCCCGCGCACGGCCTCTATGCACTGCTGCGCGACATCCGCCAGCACGACCGCCTGGCGGTGCTCACCAGCCCCGACAACACGCCCGACCGCATCGCGCGCATGCTGGTGGCCGAAGGCCTGGCCGACGATTTCGAGATGGCCGTGGCCGAGCGCCTTTGTCAGCCCGAGGAGCGCGTGGTCAGCGGCATGCGCATCGCTGCCGCGGCGCAGATGCGCTTTGCCGACCCGAACGTGGTGCTGCTCTGGCGCACCCGGCTGCGCGCGCCGCAGGTGCTGTTCGGCCTGCCGGACGCGAGCTTCGAGCAGCGCCATCCCGAGAAGGGCCTGATCACCAAGAACGAGGTGCGCGCCGTCTCGCTCGCGCGCATGCAGCTGCGCGCCGACAGCGTGGTGTGGGACATCGGCGCGGGCTCCGGCTCGGTCGGGCTGGAGGCGGCGCGGTTGTGCTGGCGCGGCCATGTCTACGCGATCGAGAAGAACGAGGACGACAGCGCCATCGTCGCACGCAACCGGCAGGCCATGGGCATCAGCAACCACAGCCTGGTGCACGGCAAGGCACCCGAGGGCCTGGCGGCCTGGGCCGACCCGGACGCGGTCTTCATCGGCGGCTCCGGCGGCGAACTGGCCGAGCTCATCGCGCTGGTGCTGCGGCGCCTGCGCCCGGGCGGCTGGCTGGTGATGAACTTCGTGACCATCGAGAACCTCGCAGGTGCGGTCGAGGCGTTGAAGGCGCAGGGTGCGAGCTGGGACGTGCTGCAGCTGCAGGCCTCGCGCAGCAAGCCGATCCTGCACATGCACCGGCTCGCGGCGGAGAACCCGGTGTGGCTGGTCTGTGCGCAAAGGACTGAGGTCCGCGTGCTGACGGGCGGTGCGGCATGACGGCACCCGGCATGCTCCACGGCGTATCGCTCGGCCCGGGCGATCCGGACCTGATCACGCGCCGCGCCTGGTCCCTGCTGACGCGCGCCGAAGCAATCTGGACCTACCCCGTGCGCAGCCTGCGCAAGGAAAGCTACGCGCTCGACATCGCGCTGCGCGCCGGGCTTTCGGCGCCCGCGCAGCACCAGGCGCTGCTGTTCCCGATGACGCACGACGCCGAGAAGCTCGCGCGCCACTGGCTGAAGGCCGCCGAGACCGTGCAGGCGCTGCTGGCGACCGGGCAGGACGTGCTGTTCCTGGTCGAGGGCGATGCCTCCACCTACGCGAGCTTCTGCTACCTGGCGCGCGTGCTGCGCGAGCTCGACCCGGCCGCGCGCATCGAGGTGGTGCCCGGCGTCACCTCCTTCAACGCAGCCTGCGCGCGGCTGCAGCTGCCGCTCTCGGAGCAGGACGACACCGTGGCCATCGTGCCGGCGGCCTACGGCATTGCCGCGGTCGAGAAGATGCTGGACGACTTCGACACGCTGGTGCTCATGAAGGTCAAGCCACTGCTCGACGACCTGATCGACCTGCTGGCGCGGCGCGGCCTGCTCGCGCACAGCCGCTTCATCGAGAAAGCCGGCTCGCCGGTCGAACGCATCGTGCACGACGTCGCCAGCCTGAAGGGCAGCAAGGTCAACTACCTGTCGCTGCTGCTGGTGAAGAACCCCGGCCGCGAACGCGGCGAACTGGTGCGCGGCTGCCGCAAGAAAACCAGCACCGAAATCGAAGAGGACGACAACCCGAATGACGAATGAAGCCGTACCCCGCGTGGTGCTGGTGGCCATCACCAAGCACGGCGCGCAGCAGACGGCCGGGCTGGCCCGCCTGCTGCCCGGGGCCAACGTGTGCGTGGCCGAGAAGTTCGCGCCGCTCATGGCCGGCCTGCCCAACCCGGTGCGCGCCTACGCGGGCGCTTTCCGCGACGAGATCGCGGCGCTGTTCGCGGACTTCGACCAGATCGTGTTCTTCGTCTCGCTCGGCGCCGTGGTTCGCCTGATCGCGCCGCACCTCAAGACCAAGGACGAGGACCCCGGCGTGCTGGTGGTCGACGATGCCGCGCAGTTCGTGGTTCCGGTGCTCTCGGGCCACGTGGGCGGCGCCAACGCGATGGCCGAGCAGGTCGCTTCGCTGCTGGGCGCCACGCCCGTGCTGACCACCGCCTCGGACGTGGGCAAGACGATTCCGGTCGACATCCTCGGCCGCGAACTCGGCTGGAAGGTGGAGGCGCCCAAGATCAACATCACGCGCGTCTCGGCCCACGTCGTGAACGGCGAGCCGGTCGCGGTGGTGCAGGAAGCGGGCAGCACCGATTGGTGGACCCGCCCTACTCCCCTGCCCGCCAATATCCACCGCTTCGCGCGCTTCGACGATGTGGACCTCGCACGCTTCAAGGCCGTGCTGTGGATCACGCAGGCCGAGGTCAGCGCCGAACGCTGGAGCGCGCTGGCCGAGCGGCTCGTCGTCTATCGGCCGCCGCAATGAGCACCGTGCGCTATGCCATCGGCCTGGGCTGCGACCGCGGCACGCCGCAGGCCACGCTGCAGCAGGCGATCGACGAGGCGCTGGCCGGCATCGGCGCGCAGCTCGCGCAGGTGGCGGCGGCCGCCAGCATCGACCTGAAGGCCGACGAGCCGGGCCTGCTGGCGCTGGCCGCGGCCCACGGCTGGGCGCTGCGCTTCTATCCCGCCGCGCAGTTGGCCGAGGTGCCCGTGCCGCATCCGTCGGAAACGGTGCGCCGCCACACCGGCACGCCTTCGGTCAGCGAGGCGGCCGCGCTGCTGGCCGGCGGCGGCCTGCCGATGGCCGCGCTGGTCGTCCCCAAGCACAAGCACCGCGGCGCCGACGGGCGCCACGCGACGGTTTCGATCGCGCGCATGTCCTGATGAATCCCAACCCTCACCCTCGAATGGAACCCGCAATGAACGCTTCCTCCACGCACACCACCTCCCACACCGGCGGCTTCGCCCATGCCGGCACGCCACGCAGCCTGCTGCTGCAACTGGCCGGCGCCGCGGCGCTGGGCCTGTTCGTTTTGTACGGCGTCGCCTTTGCCGAAAGCCCGCTCGCCCACAACGCCGCACACGACGTGCGCCATGTCACGGTCAAGCCCTGCCACTGAGCACGGAACATTCCATGATCTTCCAACGATTGATCTGGTGCGCACTCGCGGTGGCCGTGCTGGTGGGCAGCGTGCAGACCGGCGTGCAGCAGTGGCAGGCCACGCCGATCATCCAGGCGGCCGAAAGCTACGAGTCGCAGAAGGCCGTGCCCCTGTCGGACCACGGCCATGACGCGGCGCATGCCCACGGCGCTGCCGCGGATGAAGTGCAGTGGCAGCCCCAGGACGGCGCCGAGCGCAGCTTCTGGAGCTGGGTCGCCAACATGCTGCATGCCTTCAGCATGGCGCTGCTGGTGCTCGCGGCGATGGGTGTCTGCCTCTGGCGCGGCACCCGCATGCGCTCGCTGCCGCTGGCGCTGCTGGTGTCCGCCGCCGGCTGGCTGAGCTTTCACTTCTGGCCGTCGCTCGGGCTGCCGGCCGAGATCCCCGGCATGGATGCGGCCCGGCTGGGCTCGCGCCAGGGCTGGTGGGTGCTGGCCGCGGCCGGCGCGGCGCTGGCCTGCACCTCGCTCGCGGGCCTGCGCAGCGCCTTGCGCTGGCCCGCGGCTGCGGCCTGGCTGGCGCTGCCCTTCGTGGTGGGGGCGCCGCAACCCGCGGGCGATCCTTTCGCGGGCTTCGGCGCCGAGGCACAGGCCGCGCTGCGGGCACTCGATGCGCGCTTCATCTGGGTGACCACCTGGATCTCGCTGAGCTTCTGGGCCTCGACGGGCGTGGCCTGCGGCCTGGCATTCGAGCGCTGGCTGCGGCCGGTGCTGGCCGCTGCGTTCGGTGCCTCGCGCACTGCGCCGGCACTGGAGGTGAATCCATGAGCGGCAAGATCTCGCTGGTCGGCATCGGCCCCGGCCATCACGACCACATGACGGGCCGCGCGCTGGCCGCGATCGCCGAAGCCGACGTGGTGGTCGGCTACAGCACCTACATCAAGCTGGTGGCCGACCTGCTCGAGGGCAAGGAGGTGATCCGCAAGGGCATGACCGAGGAGCTCGACCGCGCGGTCAATGCACTCGAATGTGCCCGCGAGGGCAAGAAGGTGGCGCTGATCTCCAGCGGCGACGCCGGTGTCTACGGGATGGCCGGTCCGACATACGAGGTGCTGTTCCAGGCCGGCTGGACGCCGGACTCCGACATCGCCGTCGAGGTGGTGCCCGGCGCGTCGGCCATCAACGCCTGCGCGGCGCTGGTGGGCGCGCCGCTCACGCACGACTTCTGCTCGATCTCGCTGAGCGACCTGCTCACGCCCTGGCCCGTGATCGCGCGGCGACTCGATGCGGTGGCGGCGGCCGACTTCGTGGTGGCCCTCTACAACCCGAAGAGCGGACGGCGCACCCAGCAGATCGTGCAGGCGCAGCAGCTCTTCCTGCGGCACCGGCGGCCGGACACGCCGGTGGCGGTGGTCAAGTCGGCCTACCGCCGGCGCGAGCGCATCGAGTTCACCACGCTCGCCCACATGAGCGAGTGCGACATCGGCATGCTGACGACCGTGCTCATCGGCAACAGCCACACCTTCGTGCAGCACGGCCTCATGGTCACGCCGCGCGGCTATGCCAACAAGTACGACCTGGACGATGGCGGCAACACGCGCAGCGGCGAGAAGCCCGGCCGCTCGCTGTCGACCGGCCTGCTGGGCTGGATGGCCAACCTGCGCGCCGACCACGCCGAGGGCGCGAGCGCCGCCGCGCTGGCGGCGCAGCACCGCCTGCCCGCCGACTACATCGAGGCCGTGCTGGCCGCACCGGCCGAGGAAGAAAGCGCCGCGGCCGCGCCGATCGAGGAGGTGCAGGAATGAGCGAGGTGGTCAAGCCGAAGATCGGCGCCTACAAGCGCCACCTGCTGGTCTGCACCGGACCGCGCTGCAGCCCCGACGGCGCCTCGCAGGACCTGTTCGACAGCCTGGGCGACAAGTTCAAGGCCGCGGGCCTGAACGAGGGTGCGCTGCGCGTCAAGCGCAGCCGCGTCGGCTGCTTCGCGGCCTGCAAGGGCGGACCGGTGATGTGCGTGCAGCCCGACGGCACCTGGTACTACAACGTGACGCCGGAGAACATGGACCGCATCCTGTCGCAGCACCTGGTGGGCGGCGTGGTGGTGGAAGACCTGGTGTTCCACCAGGGACCGGGCCTCGCGCCGGCCACGGACGCCTGAGGCGCTGCGGTCGCACGCCGGCTATTCGACGAAAAGCAGCGCCGGGCATTCGAGCGAGGTACGCACGGCCTGCACGAACTCCGCGGCCAGCTGGCCGTCAACCACGCGGTGGTCGAAGGAGGAGGACAGGTTCATCATGCGCCGCGCGACCACTGCGCCATCCTTCATCACCGGGCGCTGCACGATGCGGTTGACGCCGACGATCGCCACCTCCGGCGCATTGATGATCGGCGTGGAGGCGATGCCGCCCAGTGCGCCAAGGCTGGTGATGGTCAGGGTCGAGCCGCTCAGCTCGTCGCGGGTGGCGCGGCCCGCGCGCGCGGCCTCGGCCAGCCGCGCGATCTCGGTTGCGCTGGACCAGGGGTCGCGTGCTTCGGCGTGGCGCAGCACCGGCACCATGAGGCCGACCGCGGTCTGGGTCGCGATGCCGACATGCACCGCGCCATGGCGCGTGAGCACGCCGGTCTCGTCGTCGAAGCGGGCATTGATCTGCGGAAAGCGCGGCACCGCCAGCACGATGGCGCGCACCAGCAGCGGCAGCAGCGTCAGGTGCGCCCGTTCGCTGCCCCAGCGTTCGTTGAGTCGCGCGCGCAGCAGTTCCAGCTCGGTCACGTCGACTTCCTCGACATAGGTGAAGTGCGGAATGCGGCGCATCGCATCCTGCATGCGCTGCGCGATGCGGCGGCGCACGCCGGTCACGGGCATGGCTTGCTCGTCGCTGCGCTCCGCGTAGCGCGACGGGCTCGGCGCCTGTGCGCGCTGCCGGCGGAGCAGCCAGGCGTCGAGGTCCTCGTGCAGGATGCGGCCGTTGGCGGCGCTGCCCTGAATCTGCTGCAGATCGATGCCGAGCGCCGCGGCGCGGTGGCGCACCGCGGGTGCGGCGAGCGGCTTGCCGGCCGAGGGTGGCGTGCGCACGACCGGTGCGGATGCCGCTGCGGCTGTTGCCGCGGCCGGTGCAGGCGCCGGCGCGCGTGCGGGCGCGGCCGGCACCTGCACCGCCTCGCCCTGCGCCTCCACGTCGATCCGTATCAGCTCCGCGCCCACCGCGAGCTGCTGCCCCACTTCGCCGCCGAGCGCGAGCACCCGGCCCGCGACCGGCGAGGGAATCTCGACGGTGGCCTTGTCAGTCATCACGTCGGCCAGCACCTGGTCCTCGGCCACCGTGTCGCCGGGCTGCACGCGCCATGCCACCAGCTCCACCTCGGCAATGCCTTCACCGAGGTCCGGCACCTTGATTGCATGCGTGGCCATTCAGTTCTCCATGACGCGGCGCATCGCCGCACCGACGCGCGCCGGCCCCGGAAAGTAGGCCCATTCCTGCGCATGCGGATAGGGCGTGTCCCAGCCGGCCACGCGCTCGATCGGCGCCTCCAGGTAGTGGAAGCAGTGCTCCTGCACCAGGGCCACCAGCTCGGCGCCGAAGCCGTTGGTGCGCGTGGCCTCGTGCACGACCACGCAGCGGCCGGTCTTCTTGACCGAGGCGACCAGCGTCTCCAGGTCCAGCGGCCACAGGCTGCGCAGGTCGATGATCTCGGCATCGATGCCGGTCTCCTGCGCGGCCGCCTCCGAGACGAAGACCATGGTGCCGTAGCTGATCACCGTCAGGTCGGCGCCGGGGCGGAACACGGTGGCCGACTCCAGCGGCACCGTGTAGTAGCCCTCGGGCACTTCGCCCAGCGGATGCGCCGTCCACGACACCAGCGGCCGCTCGTGGTGGCCGTCGAAGGGCCCGTTGTACAGCCGCTTGGGCTCGAGAAAGATCACAGGGTCGTCGTTCTCGATCGAGGCGATCAGCAAGCCCTTGGCGTCGCGCGGATTCGAGGGCATCACCGTGCGCAGCCCGCAGACATGCGTGAACAGCGCCTCGGGGCTCTGGCTGTGCGTCTGGCCGCCGTAGATGCCGCCGCCGCAGGGCATGCGGATGGTGATCGGCGCGGTGAAGTCGCCCGCCGAGCGGTAGCGCAGGCGCGCCGCCTCGGACACGATCTGGTCGTAGGCCGGATAGACGTAGTCGGCGAACTGCACTTCCACCACCGGGCGCAGGCCATAGGCGCCCATGCCGATGGCCGAGCCGACGATGCCGCCCTCGTTGATCGGCGCGTCGAACACGCGCGAGCGGCCGTACTTGGCCTGCAGGCCTTCGGTGCAGCGGAACACGCCGCCGAAGTAGCCCACGTCCTGGCCGTAGATGATCACGTTGTCGTCGCGCTCGAGCATCACGTCCATGGCGGAGCGCAGGGCCTGGATCATGGTCATCGAGGCCATGGCCGTCATCCCTCCGACGACAGCTGCTCGCGCTGCCGCTTCAGGTGCTCGGGCATCTCCTTGTAGACGTCCTCGAACATGGTCGCGGCACCGGCGACGTGGCCGTCGGCCATCGAGCCGAAGCGTTCGGCCTCCTTCAGTGCGGTGTTCACCTGCGCCTCCAGGTCGGCTTGCGTCTGCTCATGCTCCTGCTGCGACCAGGCGCCGATGGACGTCAGGTGCTGCGCCAGGCGCGGGATCGGATCGCCCAGCGGAAAATGCGCCCAGTCGTCGGCCGGACGGTAGCGCGAGGGATCGTCGGAGGTCGAGTGCGCGCCGGCGCGGTAGGTCACCCATTCGATCAGCGTCGGCCCGAGGTTGCTGCGCGCGCGCTCCGCGGCCCAGCGCGAGGCCGCCAGCACCGCGAGAAAGTCGTTGCCGTCGACGCGCAGCGACGCGATGCCGCAGCCCACGCCGCGCGCCGCGAAGGTGGTGGCCTCGCCGCCGGCAATCGCCTGGAAGGTCGAGATCGCCCACTGGTTGTTGACCACGTTGAGGATCACCGGCGCGCGGTACACATGCGCGAAGGTCAGCGCGGTGTGGAAGTCGGACTCGGCGGTGGCGCCGTCGCCGATCCATCCCGAGGCAATGCGCGTGTCGCCCTTGATTGCCGAAGCCATGCCCCAGCCCACCGCCTGGATGAACTGCGTGGCCAGGTTGCCCGAGATCGAGAAGAAGCCGGCCCGCTTCATCGAGTAGCACACCGGCAGCTGCCGGCCCTTGAGCGGGTCCCGCTCGTTGGACATCAGCTCGCAGATCAATTCCAGCAGCGTCACGTCGTCGCGCGCGAGCAGCAGGCCCTGCTGGCGATAGGTGGGAAAGCACATGTCGCCCTGCTGCAGCACCAGCGCGTGGCCGGTGGCAATGGCCTCTTCGCCAAGGCACTGGATGTAGAACGAGATTTTTTTCTGCCGCTGTGCGATCAGCATGCGGGCGTCGAAGGCGCGCGTCTTCATCATCGCGCGCAGGCCGCGGCGCAGCAGCTCGGGGTCGGCCGCCGGCGCCCACGGGCCGACCGCGCGGCCCTCGTCGTCGAGCACGCGCACCAGCGTGTAGGCCAAGTCGCTGGTGTCGGCCGGCGATGCGTCGACCGGGGGTTTTCGCACCTCGCCGGCACGCGACAGGTGGAGATAGGAAAAGTCGGTCTCATGCCCTGGCCGCCCGGTGGGCTCCGGCACATGCAGACGAAGAGATACGCCCTGGCTCATTGCGTTGTCTCCGCGCTCGATGGGATCGCTCGCCAGCAAAGCCTAGCGAATTTCAGGCTGGAGCGCAGCCGGTCAACCGCGCATTTTTTCTTGCCGACGCCTCAGGCCTCGGCTTCGAAGAAGGCCAGCTTGCGCGCGCGGGGCAATGCCTTGACCCTGATCTCCGCCCGCAGCGCGGCGCTCTTGTCTGGATAGGCGCGCGCTGCAAGCACGCGCAGCGGAGGACGCGCGCGCGTGAATTTCGCGCCCAGCCCGAACACATGCTGAAAGAAGCGCTGCTCCACGTCGAGCGCGATCCCTGTGTAGTACACGCCGCCTTCGCATTCCAGGAGATAGAGCCAGTAGGGCACAGGATCGAGGTCGTGCAGGGATCGGGGCATGGCGCAGATTGTGCAGCCGCAGCCGCCCTTCGCCGGAGTCGGCTTTGGCGCAACGGCGAGGGGAACACGCCGTTGCGGGCGTACAGTGGGCGGCTGAGCCCAGGCCGACGGCGGTTGCCGAAACGCTATAGGGCTCTCCACGAATGGAGGTTGAACATGGCCCAGCATGCAATTACCGCTGTTCACTTCAGCGACGGGAAGATCGATCTCGTCGCCATTCACCCGGTGGTGGAGCAGGAGTTCGGTTCGACCGAATTTTCTCTTGGCGCGGCACGGCGGATCGGCATCGGCGAATGCGTGGAACTCCTTGCCGCCAGCGAGGAAGTGTGCCTTGCACGGCGCACCGAAAGCCATGCCTGGGAAGTCATTTGCGATGTCCAGCTCTTGCCGGGCGGAGCCGGCATCACCGGCGTCGACATCGTGGGCCGCCCCAACGATGCGTTGCACGAACTTCCTGCGTGGGACTGAGGGCGCACGGGCAAGCTATATTGCTCGCTCAGCAACAGACAGAGAAGAAATCACCATGGCAAAAGCCTACTGGGTCAGCGCGTACCGTGCGGTCAACGACGCCGACAAACTCGCGGCCTACGCAAAACTGGCCGGCCCGGCCATCACTGCCGGCGGCGGCCGCTTCCTGGCGCGCGGCCTGCCCGCCGAGGTCTACGAGTTCGGCCTGCCCCAACGCACCGTGCTGATCGAGTTCGACAGCGTCGAGCAAGCCAGGGCCGTGCATGACAGTCCCGACTACCAGGCTGCGCTTGACGCGCTGGGCGACGGCGCCGAACGGGACCTGCGGATCATCGAAGGGGTCTGAGACATCCGGGGGATCGGGCGCTCGGGTTCATTCGCTTGCAGGAAGCCAGAAGCCGGCGGGCATGTCCGGTGTTCTGGCTTTCACCGGCTGCGGTCGCCGTCGCGCACGGATTCGATTGCGCCGTTGTAGATGCGAACGACGCCAAGGAATGCACCAGGACCCCGGTCGTATGTCCATTCCTCCATGGGAACGCACTGGTTCGCAAGAATCGCCTGGGGACTGCCCGCACGGTAGGGCGTCACGACCCAGCCGAGCTGCAGCATCGGCACGCAGACGCTCTGGCGATAGATCGGCTCGCCGCATTTTTGAAGCAACGACACGGGCGAATCGCCCTTGCCCACGAGCGAACCGTTGCAGCCCATCGACTGGGAAGCTTCGGCGGAAGGAACAAGGATGGCCATGAGCGCCGCCGCGAGCCCAAGGACCCAGCGGTGGGGGTGAGAGCTTTTCATGCTGGCCATTGAGTCATGGGATGCAATGCCTGGCGGTCAGTCCTGCTGCCGGAGGATTTTCTCCATCTTCTTGCCCTTCGCGAGTTCGTCGACCAGCTTGTCCAGGTAACGGATCTTCCGCATCAGCGGATCATCGACTTCCTCGACGCGGACGCCGCAGACAACGCCCTTGATCAGCGCGCTGTTCGGGTTCATGGCTGGAGCCTCCGCAAAGAAGGCCTCGAAATCCTTCTCCTGCTCGATCTGCCGCTCCAGGCCCGCCTGGTCATAGCCGGTCAGCCAGCGAATGATCTGATCCACTTCTTCCTTCGTCCGGTTCTTGCGCTCGGCCTTCTGGACGTACATCGGATAGACCTTCGCAAACGCCATCGCGAAAATTCGATGCTTTGGCATGGCCGCTCTCAAGCTTTCGGCTGGCGCCGCCTTGCCTTGACCGCCGACGCCAGGCCCTCGAGCACCGGCACCGTCTGCGCAAAGCCGATGCAGGCATCGGTGATCGAAACGCCGTGCTTCAGCGCCGCGCCGGGCTTCAGGTCCTGCCGCCCTTCCTCGAGATGGCTCTCGATCATGAGGCCCGTGATGCGCCGCTCGCCGGCCGCGATCTGCGCCGCCACGTCTTCGGCGACCACGATCTGCCGCTGGTGCTGCTTGCTGCTGTTGCCGTGCGAGACATCGATCATCACCTGGGGCCGCAGGCCGTTTGCCAGCAGCGCCTCGCAGCTGGATGCGACGTCCGCGGCCGAATAGTTGGGCGCCTTGCCGCCGCGCAGGATCACGTGGCAGTCGTCGTTGCCGCGCGTCTCGAAGATCGCCGCCATGCCCATCTTGGTCATGCCCATGAAGGCATGCGGCGCGCGCGCCGCGAGGATCGCGTCGGCCGCAACCTTCACGCTGCCGTCGGTGCCGTTCTTGAAGCCCACCGGGCAGCTCAGGCCCGACGCCAGCTGCCGATGGCTCTGGCTCTCGGTGGTGCGGGCGCCGATGGCACCCCAGGCGATCAGGTCGGCAATGAACTGCGGGCTCAGCAGATCGAGAAACTCGGTGCCGGTCGGCAGGCCGAGCGTGGTCAGCTCGAGCAGCAGGCGCCGCGCGCGCTCCAGTCCCTCGTTGATCGCGAAGCTGCCGTCCAGGTGCGGGTCGTTGATGTAGCCCTTCCAGCCCACGGTGGTGCGCGGCTTCTCGAAGTAGGCGCGCATCACGATCAGGAGGTCGTCCTGCAGCGAGTCGGCGACGGTCTTCAGGCGCTGTGCGTATTCGATGGCCTGGTCGTGGTCATGGATGGAGCAAGGGCCCACCACGACGACCAGCCGGTCATCGCGGCCGTGCAGCACGTCGGCGATTGCCGCGCGGCTGCCTTCGACCAGCGCCAGCGTGTTGTCGCGCACGGGCACGCGCTCCTGCAGCAAGGCCGGGGTGATGAGCGGACGGACGGCGCCGATGCGCACGTCGTCGATCCGGGTGGTGTCGAGCGTGCTGTCGCGGGAGCCGATCTCGGCATCGTGGAGAGGGTCGTCGAGGCGGGGCATGGTGGTGGCAGTGGTTTCGAGCGGAGCTTGCCGGATTGTCCTCTTTCACGATGCCCCGGCGTTCCGCAAGCACAGCCTCCTAGCATGCATCAAGACATGAAAAGGTGCTTTGTAGTTTCAGGAAGAATGTCCGGGAGGTGCCCACCTACATTGAACCGCCCCCGGGGCGACGGATACCCATCAAGAAGGAAAAGCAGAGTGAACCTCCTCAGATCATTCCTGTGTGCGGCGGCCATCGGCATTCCAATGGCCAGCGCCTGCGCAGCGACGCCGCAGCCCTTGCTCGAGCGAGCGCTCGCCTTGTCCGACGCGGCCGAGCCCGACGTCATCGCCTGGCGCCGCCACCTCCACCAGCATCCCGAGCTTGCATACGCAGAAGTCGAAACGGCCAGGTACATTGCCGCCGCGTTGGCCAGGATCCCGGGCGTCGAGGTCCAGGCCGGCATCGCCAGGACCGGCATCAAGGCGGTGCTGCGTGGCGGCAAGCCCGGGCCGGTGGTGGCCCTGCGCGCAGACATGGACGCGCTGCCCGTGGAGGAACGCAACGATCTGCCGTTTCGCTCGACGGCCAAGGCTGCGTGGCGCGGCCAGGAAGTTTCGGTGTCGCATGTCTGCGGCCACGACACCCACGTTGCCATGCTGCTGGGCGCCGCCCAAGCGCTTTCGGCCATGCGAGAGGATCTGCCGGGCACGGTGGTCTTCCTGTTCCAGCCTGCCGAGGAGATCGGCCCTGGCGCAGAAGACCCCAGCGGTGCGCTGGCCATGGTCAAGGCAGGGGTTCTGGAGAATCCCAGGATCGATGTCGTGCTGGGCCAGCACATCGGCGCGCAGGCGCCCAAGGGCTCCATCTCCTATCGGCCTGGCGCGATGCTGGCCAGCATCGACGTATTCAACATCAAGCTCAATGGCGCCGGCGGGCACGGCGCCGCGCCATGGGCCGCCAACTCTCCGATGCTGGCGGCCGCGGAAATTGCCCTGGGCTTGCAGAACATCGTCAGCCATCGCACCAACCCGACGATCGATGGCGGTGCCACCGTGGCCACGGTGGGCATGCTGCAAAGCGGCAACCGCTTCAACATCCTGCCCGAGACCGCCGAGCTCTCGGGCACGGTGCGTGCGCTGTCGGCGCAGAACCAGAAAGTCGCCCACGAGCAGATCCGCATGAAGGCCGAGCACATCGCGGCCAGCTACGGGGTCAAGGCCGATGTGCGCATCGACACCGGCGGGGGCTACGGCGTGCTTGTCAACGATGCGCCAACCACGCTGGCGCTTGTCGATGCCCTGAAGGCTGCAGCAGGAAAGGACAAGGTCGCGGAGATCCTGCCCTCGATGGGGTCGGAAGACTTTGGCGCCTTCGGCGGCACGGGCGTGCCGGTGGTCTTCTGGATCCTGAACGCCTCGCCCTACCCCGATCGCGCCGGCCCGACAAATCATTCGCCGCTGTTCACCATCGATGAATCCGCGATGCGTATCGGAGTGAGGGCATTGACCAGCGCGACCCTGGCGCAGATGACGCGTGCACGGACCGGGGTGCGCTGATGATTCGGATGGTGGGCGCGCGTGCCCCTCACTCCACCGTCACGCTCTTCGCCAGATTGCGCGGCTTGTCGACGTCGGTGCCGCGCGCGCAGGCCGTGTGATAGGCCAGCAATTGCAGCGGCACCACATGCAGCAGCGGCGATAGCGCGCCGTAGTGCTCGGGCATGCGGATCACGTGCAGGCCTTCGCTGCCCTTGATCCTGGTGTCGCCGTCGGCCAGCACGTAGAGCACGCCGCCGCGCGCGCGCACTTCCTGCAGGTTGCTCTTGAGCTTTTCGAGCAGGGTGTCGTTGGGCGCCACGGCCACCACCGGCATCTCGCTCGTTACCAGCGCGAGCGGGCCGTGCTTGAGTTCGCCGGCGGCGTAGGCCTCGGCGTGGATGTAGGTCACTTCCTTGAGCTTGAGCGCGCCTTCGAGCGCGATCGGATAGTGCAGCCCGCGGCCCAGGAAGAGCGCGTTGTCCTTGCGCGCGAAGTCTTCGGCCCAGCCGATGATCTGCGGCTCGAGCGCGAGCACCGATTGCAGCGCGACGGGCAGGTGGCGCATCTCTTTCAGGTAGCGCGCCTCGTCGGCTTCACTCAGGCGGCCCTTGGTCTGCGCGATGGCGAGCGTCAGCAGGAACAAACCGGCCAGCTGGGTGGTGAAGGCCTTGGTCGACGCCACGCCAATCTCCACCCCGGCGCGCGTGATGTAGGCGAGCTTGCATTCGCGCACCATCGCGCTGGTGGCCACGTTGCAGATAGTCAGCGTCTGTTCCATGCCGAGCGAGCGCGCATGTTTGAGCGCGGCCAGCGTGTCGGCAGTCTCGCCCGACTGGCTGATGGTGACCACCAGCGTCTTCGGATCGGGTACCGAATCGCGGTAGCGGTACTCGCTCGCGATCTCGACCTGCGTCGAGATCTTCGCGATGCTCTCGAGCCAGTACTTGGCGGTGCAGCCGCTGTAGTAGCTGGTGCCGCAGGCCAGGATGAGGATCTTGTCGATGTCCTTGAACACGCGGTGCGCGCTGGCGCCGGTGGCGCCGTCCTGCCCGATGCCGTCGAACAGCTCGGGCACGATGCCGGCCACGCCTTCGAGCGTGTCGCCGATGGCGCGCGGCTGCTCGAAGATTTCCTTCTGCATGTAGTGGCGGTACGGGCCGAGCTCGGCCGCGCCGCTGTGCGCCTGCACGGTGCGCACCTGGCGCTGCACGGGCTTGTGGTTGCGGTCGACGATCCAGTACTTGCCGGGCTGCAGGTCGACCACGTCGCCTTCCTCGAGGTAGACGATCTGGTCGGTCACGCCGGCCAGCGCCATGGCGTCGCTCGCCAGGAAGTTCTCGCCGCCCTCCTTGCCCGCGCCCAGGATCAGCGGCGAGCCCGCGCGCGCGCCCACCACGCGCTGCGGCTCGTCGCGGCAGATCACGGCAATGGCGTAGGCGCCGTGCAGCTGCAGCACCGCGGCCTTCACGGCCTCGAACAGGTCGCCGTCGTAGAGGCTGTCGACGAGGTGGGCGATGACTTCGGTGTCAGTCTGGCTCTCGAACACGTAGCCCTTGGCTTCGAGCGCCGCGCGCAGGGTTTCGTGGTTCTCGATGATGCCGTTGTGCACCAGCGCAATGCGGCCCGGCCGCGCGCCCTGCGCATCGGCGCCGGGGCCGTGGCTGAAGTGCGGATGGGCGTTGTGCACCGCGGGCGCGCCGTGCGTGGCCCAGCGCGTGTGGGCGATGCCGGTCAGGCCTTCGACATGGTCTTCGCGCACCTGCGTGACGAGGTCCGCCACGCGCGATGTGGTGCGCGCCCGCGTGAGGCCGCCCGCATGGACCGCCACGCCGCAGGAGTCGTAGCCGCGGTATTCGAGCCTCTGCAGGCCCTGGACCAGGACCGGAACGATGTTGCGATGGGACGCTGCGCCGACGATGCCGCACATGGTGAGCTGCCTTTGGATTTGAAGAAGAGGCTCGATGGTAGGAAGCTGGCGGAAAAATATGCGATCGAAATTCGACAGCTTTCAAACTTTTCTTTCATCAATCTGATTGATTGGATTTTTATTCCATAATTCCATTCAATATGGAATCATTTTCCCTGGATGCAATAGACATTCGCCTGCTCGACGCGCTCCAGCGCGACGCCTCGCAGACCAACCAGCGGCTGGCCGCCGACGTGGGCATTTCGCCGCCCACCTGCCTGCGCCGGGTTCAACGCCTGCGGCAGGAGCGGCTCATCGAGCGCCAGGTCGCACTGCTCTCGCCCGACCGGCTCGCGGCGGTGCTGGGCCACGGCCTGCAGGCGGTGGTCGAAATCTCGCTGGACCGGCAGGACGCCGCGGCCCTCGATGCCTTCGAGGCCCGCGTGATTGCCGACGACGCCGTGCAGCAATGCTGGCGCGTCTCGCCGGGGCCGGACTTCGTGCTGGTGGTGGCGGCGCGCGACATGCCGGACTACGGCGCGCTGGCGCAGCGCCTGTTCACGGCCGACGCCAATGTGCGCAACGTCAAGGCCTTCTTCAGCCTGAAGCGCGCGAAGTTCGAGCCCAGGGTGCCGCTCGCGCGCTGAGGCGCCGCGGCAGGCCTTCGTCGATCAGGCCTTCGGCTGTTTCTGCGGCCGCTTCCAGTTCGCAAAGCTGACCTGCTTGCCGCGCGCCACGGTGAGCGCGCCGGGCTCGGTCGACTTGTTCACCGTCGAGCCGCCCCCGATGGTGCCGCCCGCGCCGATGGTGACCGGCGCCACCAGCACGCAGTTGCTGCCCACGTGCACGTCGTCCTCGATGACGGTGCGGTGCTTGTTGGCGCCGTCGTAGTTGGCCGTGATGCTGCCCGCGCCGTAGTTGACGCGCTGGCCCACGCTGGCATCGCCCAGGTAGGCCAGGTGATTGGCCTTGGCGCCGGCGGCCAGCGTCGAGTTCTTGACCTCGACGAAGTTGCCGATGTGCACCTCGGCGCCCAGCTGCGCGCCCGGCCGCAGCCGCGCGAAGGGGCCGACCAGCGCCCTTTCGCCTACGGTCACGCCGGCTTTTTCGCCGTCGATGTGGGTGAAGGGATGGATCACCGCGCCCGCCTCGATGCGCGCATTGGCAATCACGCAGTTGGCGCCGATGCGCACGCCCTCGCCCAGGAACACCGAACCCTCGAACACGCAGTTGACGTCGATCTCGACGTCGGCTTCGCAGGCCAGTGCGCCGCGCAGGTCGAAGCGCGCGGGGTCGGCCAGCCGCACGCCTTGCGCCATCAGCGCATCGGCCTGCCGCAGCTGCCAGGCGCGCTCCAGCGCCGCCAGCTGCGCGGGGCTGTTGATGCCGGCGACCTGGAGCGCATCGGCGATGACATGCGCGACCACGGGCACGCCGTCGGCCGCGGCCAGCTTGACGATGTCGGTGAGGTAGTACTCGCCCTGGGCATTGCGGTTGTCCAGCCGCGAGAGCCAGCCCTTGAGCAGCGCGGCGGGCACGGCCATCACGCCGCTGTAGATCTCGCGGATTCCGCGCTGCGCCTCGGTGGCGTCCTTCTGCTCGACGATGGCCTTGACCTCGCCGCCCGCCTGCCCTTCGGCGCGAACGATGCGCCCGTAGCCGGTGGGATCGTCGAACTCGATGGTCAGCAATGCGAGCCGCCGGCCGCCGCTGGCGGCGATCAGCGCGCGCAGCGTGTCCTCGCCGATCAGCGGCACGTCGCCCGACAGCACCAGCACCGTGCCATCATCGGGCAGGAGCGGCGCCGCCTGCTGCACCGCGTGGCCGGTGCCCAGCTGCGGCTCCTGCCGCGCGAACTGCAGCGCCGCGCCGATGGCGTTGCCGGCCATGGCGGCCTCGACCTCGGCCGCGCCGTGGCCGGTCACCACCACCACATGGCGCGCGCCGATGCGCGCGGCGGTATCGGCCACGTGCCCGAGCAATGCGCGCCCGGCCAAACGGTGCAACACTTTGGGCAGCCTGCTTTTCATGCGCGTGCCCTTGCCGGCCGCCATGATGACGACGTCGACCGGTCCCTGGTTGTCTTGCGGAATCTGATTCATGCTTCTTTCTACCCGAATGCGTTGCGCCAAGTTGGCGCGGATTATCGGCGCGCTGCTGGCGGCCGCCGCGCTTGCGGCCTGCAGCACGGTCAGGCTGGCCTACAACAACCTGCCCGAGGTGAGCTATTGGTGGCTCGACACCTACCTCGACTTCGACGGCTCGCAGACGCCCAAGGTGCGCGACGAGCTCGCGCAATTGCTGAGTTGGCACCGCCAGAACGAGCTGCCGCGGATCGCCAGCCTGCTGCAGGAAGCCCAGGCCCTGGCGCCGCGCGACGCCACCGCGGCCCAGGCCTGCCGCATGGCGGACCAGATCCGCGAGCGGCTGCTGGCGGTCACCGAGCGCGCCGAGCCGGCGGGCACCGAGCTGGCATTGAGCCTGACCGAGGCGCAGCTGCAGCAGCTCGAGCGCAAGTACGCAAAGAACAATGCCGACTACCGCAAGGAATGGCTCGAGCGCAGCGCCGCCGATGTGCAGGAAAAGCGCTACGACCGCTTCCTCGACCGGCTGGAGGATTTCTATGGCCGGCTGAGCCCGGAGCAGCGCGACCTGCTGCGGCGGCAGGTGGCGCAATCGGTGTTCGACCCGCGGCTGGCCGATGCCGAGCGCCGCCAGCGCCAGCAGGAGGCACTGCAGCTGCTGCGCGGCTTCCATGCCGCCAAGCCCTCCGCGGCCGAGGCGCGCGCGGCCATCCATGCCTATGTGATGCGCATCGCGGAGCCGCCGCCCGGCCCCTGGCGCGATCACCAGCAGGCCCTGCTGCAGGAAGGCTGCCGCAACCTGGCCGCGCTGCACAACACCACCAGCGCCGCCCAGCGGGAGCAGGCGGTGCGCCGGCTGCAGGCCTACCAGGACGACCTGCGGCAGCTGGTGGCCGCGCGCTAGTACGGCGAAGTCATCGGGCAGCCGCTACATCAGCGGTGTCGGCCGCATCGGGCGCTCGAAATAATCCCCCAGCGCTTCGAGCGCGCGAGGCTCCAGGATGCGCAGCCAGCCTGCGTCAAGCTTGTAGAGTCCCAGGCTCTGCAGCTTGCGCAGCGTCTTGTTGGTGTGCACCAGCGACAGCCCCAGCGCATCGGCCAGGTGCTGCTGGTTGAACGGAAACTCGACCCAGCCGTCGCGCACCATGCCCACGCGCTGGGCCCGCCGGTACAGGTGCATCAGCAGCATGGCCACGCGCTCGGCCGCATTGCGGCGGCCCGTGGTCACCAGGTTGTCGTCCACCAGCTTTTCCTCGCGCGCGGCCAGCCAGGTGATGTCGTAGCCGAGCTTCGGCTGGGCATGGAACAGCTCCCAGAGCCTGCCGCGCGGAAACACGCAGAGCGTGGCGTCGCTGGCGGCCTCCACGCCGTGCGTATGGCCGTCGGCAAACTCGTCCTGCAGGCCGATGAAGTCGCCGGGCAGCAGAAAGCTCAGGATCTGGCGCCGGCCGTCGCTCAGCGTCTTGTAGCGGAAGGCCCAGCCGGCATAGAGCGTGAACAGTTCGGCGCTCGGCCGGTGCTCGTCGATGATGGTGGCACCGGCCGCGACGCGGCGGGAGCCGGCCCTGAAGGATGCGATGGCTTCGAGCTGTTGCGGCGCCAGCGGCAGGAAGGCTTCCATCTTCCGCAGCGCGCAGCGCTCGCAGGGATGGGGCCCCACGGGGGGCGACGCGGGGGGTGCGTGGTCCTCGAATTTCACGCGCCACTATAGGCTTGCGGCCTGTGTCTTTTGACATTTCGCACAGGCCGGGAGATTCATACACTTCGCATGCCTTTCGCTTCCGAACGCATGACAGAAAAGCAAGCTCTCCACGAAGTCTTCTATTGCAGCATGCTCACGCCGGACCTGCCGCCGGCCACCGTGGGCTCGATCGTGACCCAGGCCCGCGCACGCAATGCCCAGTACGGCATCACCGGCCTCCTGGTCTTCGACGGCATGCGCTTCTGCCAGCACCTCGAAGGCCCGCCCGGTGCAGTCGAGACGCTGATGCGCCGGATCGAACGGGACCCGCGGCACATCGACATCAAGGTCTTCCGCCGCGGCCCGCTCGCGGCACGCCGCTACAGCGGCTTTGGCATGGGCCTGGCCGAAAGCGAAGGGCCCGACCTCATGGCCGGCATCCGCGCGCTCGACGGCGAAGCCGCGCTGGCGCACTTCCTGGCCCTGCGCCCCAGTTTCGACATCAACGGCTGAAAAAGAAAAAGGCGGCCGAAGCCGCCCTTGCGTCCATGGAGGGATGACCGTTCAGGCCTGGTCCCACGAGTAGGTGGCACCGTAGCCATCCCACGCTTCCATGACGATGCGCTGGCCCGCGGCCACGTTCAGCGATTCGCCCGGGGCCAGCACCAGGTCTTCGCTGGCGCTGGCGGACGTGGCGTCCGGCGTAACCCAGACCCGGCCCTGCTTGACCCGCAGAACGCTGGCCGACCGCGCCTTCAGGCTCATCGCCTCGCCGGGAGCGATCTGCCAGGCACCGCGGCGCACGGCCGGCGGAACGGCGGAAGCGGTACGGGCAGAGGACGGCAGGGAAGCGAGCGATTCGGTGGTGCAGACGGCGGTGGACATGATGAAACTCCTTGGGCGTTGCCGAAGTGCGATGACAAGACAGAGCCAATAGCGCAGTTCGGGAATGAATGATCGTTTGCACGGCGTTGGCAGTCCAATGAAAACGAGGTAGCCTACTGATTCCGAAATCGCATCAATCGATCGATGCCGCCCACACCCTCCTCCATGCAGCATTCGCAAACCCACCTGCGCTCCCGCCCCATTTCCGCGGGGCACCTGCGCGCTTTCGAGGCGGTGGCGCGCCACCTCAACTTCCGCGCAGCCGCCGAAGAAATGGCGCTCACCCAGTCCGCCGTGAGCCGCCAGATCCAGTCGCTCGAGGAAGAAGTGGGCGTGGCGCTGTTCCTGCGCCACACGCGCGCGGTGGAGCTCACGAGCGCCGGCGCGCAGCTGCTGCTCGCGGTGCAGCAGTCGCTGCCGCGCATCGACACCGCCGTGCGCCAGATCCGCCAGAGCGCGGGGCGCAAGAGCGTGTCGCTCACCACCTTTGCATCTTTCGCATCGATGTGGCTGATCCCGCGGCTCGAGGCCTTCCAGCGCGACAACCCCGAGATCGACATCCGCATCGACGCCAGCGACGTGGCGGTCGACCTGGAGGTGGCGGACGTCGACATCGCGCTGCGCTACGGCACGCGCGAAGTCATGCCGCCCACCGCCGTGCGGCTGTTCGGCGAAACCCTCACGCCGGTGGCGAGCCCCTGGCTGCTGAAGAGCAGCCCGCCCATCAGGACGCCCGCCGACATCACCGGCTTCACGCTGATCGAAGCCGGCGACGCGCACCGCACGCACCTCGAATGGCTGACCTGGCGGCGCTGGTTCGAGGTCAATGGCCTGGAGCGCGCGCAGCCCAAGCGCTGGCTCTATTTCAACTACGCCTACCAGATGGTGCAGGCCGCGCTCACCGGCCAGGGCGTGACGCTGGCGCGCAGTTCGCTCATCGCCGAAAGCCTGGCCAACGGCGACCTGGTGGAGGTGCTGCCGCAGCACCGCATGGATTCGCCGATGGGCTACTGGCTCATCGCCGGGCCGCGCAATGCGCTGCGGCCCGAGATCAAGGCCTTCTGGGACTGGCTGCAGGTGCAGGCGATCACCACGCGCGAGACCATCGGCGAGGTGCCCGACCCCGACACCGTGGACAACCTTGATTGATGGAAAGGATGTGCCCCTTCCGGGAACACCGCGGAACCGGCTTTGCCGGGCCGCTGGTGTTGCCCCCGGTGAGGGGGTTGGCGAAGCGACACGAAGCGCGCGAAGACTGGGGGAGAGTCAAGCGACTGGCCAGACCACGCCGTTGTCGTTGAGGATGGCGTCCAGCGGCAGGTCGTGCGCCTCGGGCTCGAAGTCTTCGAGGAAACCGTTGGTGAAGCCCAGCCCCACCGTGAACGGGCGCGGCTCCAGCGCGGCCAGCGTGCGGTCGTAGAAGCCGCCGCCGTAGCCCAGCCGGTAGCCGCCGGCGCTGTAGCCCACGCAGGGCACGAACAGCAGCGTGGGCACGATCAGCTCGGTGTCCTTGGGCTTGGGAATGCCGTAGGCGTCTTCCTCCATCTGGCAGCCCGGATACCAGGCATGGAAGGTCAGCGTCTTGTGGACCTTGTTCATCACCGGCAGCCCGATGCGGCGGCGCTGCGGCTCGTCGATCAGCTCGCCGTCTTCCTTCCAGCGGTGCAGCGCGGGCAGCGGATCGAACTCGCCCTTGATCGGCCAGTAGGCGCCGATCACGGTGTCGGGCCGGCCGACCAGCCAGATCCGCATCACGCGCTGCAGCAGGTCGGCCTTGGCGAGCCGGTCGGGCATGGCCAGGCGCTGCTCGATCAGTGCTTTTCTCACCTGATCCTTGAGAAAACTCGTGGTCGCCGAGGTGTCGGCATCCTTTGACTTGTCCATAATCCCCCGATGCAGTTCCCAAGCATTTTGGCACCCATGCGCCATCGCCCGCGCAATGCAGCGTCCGCGCTGGTCTTTTCCGCCGTCCTGGCAGCCGCCGCACTGCTTTCGCAGCAGCCCGCCGCCGCACAGGCCAACAGCAACGACGACGTTCTGATGCAGATGAAGCAGGCCTTCCAGCGCGGCGACAAAGGCCGGCTCGCGGCCCTGCTGCCGCAGGCGCGGGGCCATGCGCTCGAACCCTGGGCCGCCTACTGGGAACTCAAGGCCCGCCTGCAGGAAGCCGCGCCGAACGAGGTGCAGGACTTCTTCGCCCGCTACCCCGGCACCTATCAGGAAGACCGGCTGCGCAACGACTGGCTGCTGCTGCTGGGCCAGCGCCGCGACTGGGACGGCTTTTCTGCCGCGCTGGCGGGCTTTCGCATGGGCGACGATCCGCAGGTGCGCTGCTACGCGATCCTGGTCGAGGCCCTGCAATCCGGCAACACGACCCAGGCCCAGGCCCACGAGGTGCGCCGCAACTGGTTCGCGCAGAAAGAGGCGGACGACGGCTGCCTCACCGCGGCCGACCGCCTGGTCGCGGCCCGCCTGCTGTCGCCCAACGACGCCTGGAAGAAGGCGCGCCTGGCCATGGAGGCCAACCGCCCGCAGGCCGCGCGCGGCGCCGTGACCATTGCCGCGCCCGATGCGCTGCCGCTGTTCGAAGAGCTCAACGCCAGCGCGGCCAAGTTCCTGGCCGGCCGCGCCTTCGTGGCCGCCAAGTCGCGCAAGGAGCTGGTGGTGCTGGCGCTCATCAAGATCGCCATGGCCGACCCGGAGCAGGCCGCCACCCAGCTCGACAGCAAGTGGGGCCCGATGCTTTCTGCCGAGGAGCGCAACTGGCTCTGGGGCACCATCGGCCGGCAGGCCGCGAGCAAGCTCTCGCCGCTGGCCGGCAGCTACTTCGCCAACGTCACGAAGAACGGCGACCTGTCCGACGACATGCTCGGATGGCGCGTGCGCGCCGCGCTGCGCACCGGCCAGTGGAAAGAAGTGGCGCCCGCCATCAACGCCATGAGCGAAACCGCCCAACTGGAGCCGACCTGGGTCTACTGGAAGGCCCGCGCACTCAGTGCCGCGGGCGGCGACGACCGCCGCGCGCAGGCGCGCGAGCTCTACCAGAGCATTGCGGGCACCCGTGGCTTCTACGAGATGCTGGCGCTGGAGGAACTCGGCCAGCGCACCGTGGTGCCCACGCGCCCGGCGCCGCTCACGCCTGAAGAAAAGAGCGCTGCGCGCAGCAACATCGCGCTCAACCGCGCGCTCTACGCCATTGCGGTCGGCCTGCGCTCCGAGGGCACGCGCGAATGGAACTACGCCACCAACCTGCACGACAAGGGCGGCATGGACGACCGCGCGCTGCTGGCCGCGGCCGACTTCGCCTGCCAGCGCGAAGTGTGGGACCGCTGCATCAACACCAGCGAGCGCACCAAGGGCGTGATCGACGTCGAGCAGCGCTTTCCCATGCCTTTCCACGACACGGTGCTGCGCAAGAGCCAGGACATCGGGCTCGACCCGGCCTACGTCTACGGCCTGATCCGCCAGGAGAGCCGCTTCATCATGGATGCGCGCTCGGGCGTCGGCGCCTCGGGCCTGATGCAGGTCATGCCCGCCACCGCGCGCTGGACCGCGCGCAAGATCGGCCTGGCCGGCTTCACGCCCGGGCAGATCAACGACCATGAGACCAACATCACCATCGGCACCAACTACCTGAAGCTCGCGCTCGACGACTTCGACGGCTCCATGCCGCTGGCCGCGGCCGCCTACAACGCCGGCCCCGGCCGGCCGCGCAGCTGGCGCAACGGCCCGGTGATGGAAGCCGCGATCTGGGCCGAGAACGTGCCCTTCAACGAAACGCGCGACTATGTGAAGAAGGTACTGGCCAACACCACCAACTACGCCGCGCTGATCAGCGGGCGCCCGCAGTCGCTGAAGGAGCGCCTGGGCCGCGTGGGCCCGCGCGACGCGGCGGAACCCGAACCCAACAAGGATCTTCCCTGACATGAGCTGGGCCGGCCAGGTGCTCGACACCATCGCGGCCGAATTCTCGGACGTGGGCGACGTCGCCCAGCTCACGCGCATCGTCGTTCGGCTGATGCTTGCGGCGGTCATCGGGTTCATGCTCGGCTTCGAGCGCGAGCAGCAGGGCAAGGCGGCCGGCGTGCGCACCCACATGCTGGTGGCCATCGGCTCGGCGCTGTTCGTGCTGATTCCGCAGCAGACCGGCATCGAGCCGGCCGACATGAGCCGCGTGATCCAGGGCCTGGTGGCGGGCGTGGGCTTTCTCTGCGCCGGCACCATCCTCAAGCAGGGCAAGGACGAGCACCAGGTGCAAGGCCTCACTACCGCCGCCGGGCTGTGGATGACGGCCGCCATCGGCATGGCCTGCGGGCTCGGCCGCGAAGTCACCGCCATCCTGAGCGCACTGCTGGCGCTGGCCGTGCTCGCGCTGGTGCCGCGCCTGGTCGACATGGTCGAGCGCATGGTCGGACCGCCGCGCATCGAAGAAAAAGACAAGGCCGGCGCAGCGCCGCGCGTGATCGCCTCGCCTGAAGACGACCAGCCGCCGCCGCGCTGAAGAAAAAATGCGCTGCAGCGCATCAATACACCCGGGCTTCGGCATCAATCCGCGGATACGGCCCCGCTAGCATCGAAGGTTTTTCTCCCATCCCAACCGCAGGATCGCACCATGCGCAAGCTCTACATCGGCAACAAGAACTACTCGTCCTGGTCCATGCGGCCCTGGGTGCTCATGAAGCAGGCCGGCATCCCGTTCGAGGAGGTGAAGGTCCGCTTCGATTCGTTCGAGGCCGACTCGCAGTTCAAGAAGACCATCGGCGCGCTCAACCCGGTGGCCAAGGTGCCGGTGCTGGTCGATGGCGACCTGGTGGTGTGGGACACGCTCGCCATTGCCGAGTACCTGGCCGAGACCTTTCCCGAGAAGCAGCTCTGGCCCCGCGCCGCAGCCGACCGGGCCCGAGCGCGCAGCATCTGCGCCGAAATGCATTCGGGCTTCGGCAGCCTGCGCAGCCTCTGCGGCATGAACATCGAGGCGTCGCTGGCCGAGGTCGGCGCACGGCTGCTGAAGGACAACCCCGGCCTGCAGGCCGACCTCGAGCGCATCGTGCAGATGTGGAGCGGCCTGCTCGATACTCACGGCGGCCCCCTGCTGTTCGGTGGCTTCAGCATTGCCGACAGCTACTTCGCACCGGTCGGCACACGCATCAAGACCTACGGGCTGCCGGTGCCGCCGGCCATCAGCGCCTACATCGAGCGCGTGCAGGCGCTGCCGGGCGTCAAGGCATGGATCGACGATGCCCTGGCCGAGAAGGACTTCGTGGCGTTCGACGAGCCTTACCGCACGGGGCGCTGAAGCTCCTCGAATCCAGGCGCCTCAGAAGCGGTAGGTCGCCGAGAGGTAGGTCACGATCGGGTTCAGCTTGAGCCTGGCCTCGCTGGTGGCGACCGGCAGCCCGGTGAGCGTCGTGGTCGTGAGCTTGGCCTTGGTCTTCAGCGGAATGTAGGAGATCGAGAACGACACGCCCCAGTGCTTGTCGATCTGGTAGGCCACGCCGGCGTTGAGCACGGGCGCGAACGAGCTGTCGAGCTTGGCGGTGGTCGAGGTGGAGAGCGGCCGCTGGCGCAGCTGGCTGCCCAGCGCGCCCTGCAGCCCCGGCGTCAGCTCGATGTCGCTGTACCAGACGTAGGTCGCGCCCAGGCCCACGAACGGACGAAAGGCGGCGGTGCCCTCGTTGAAGTAATACTTGCCGAGGATGGTGGGGCTCCATTGGCGCGCTTCGCCCAGTTCGCCCACGCGGCCCAGCGTGCCGGTGCCGTCGAGCTTGAACTTCGGCGGAATGCCGAGCACCCCTTCGACGGCCCAGTGGCTGTCGATGAAATAGACGGCGCTCAGGCCCAGCGTGTCCGAATCATTGACCGATGCGCCCGACCCCGTCATCACGCTGCGCACCGGCGCCGTCAGCGTGAGCGGCTTGCTCGAGTCCTGCGGCGCCAGATGAAGCCAGCCCGCGCCGACCACCCAGTCTCCAGCGCTCTGCGCCCAGGCGCTTCCGGACGCCAGCGCGCCCACTGCCGTCAGCGCAAGCATTGTTTTCTTCATGACGTTATTACTCCTTTTGGTTTAAAAATCTGCAGCACGCGGCCTCCACTGCGACAGCGGCTACCTTTCGGGCAAATCGGCGAACGATCGTGCGATTCGCCTGGAAATTATCGAACGGTCGTTCTATTTTTTCCATCTGGCGTAATCCCTACACTGGGCGCATGAAAACCTATCTCGTCGGCGGCGCGCTGCGTGACCGGCTGCTCGGGCGTCCGGTGTCGGACCACGACTGGCTGGTGGTGGGCGCCACGCCGGAGGAAATGGCGGCGCGCGGCTACCTGCCCGTGGGGCGCGACTTTCCGGTGTTCCTGCATCCGCAGACGCGCGAGGAGTACGCGCTGGCCCGCACCGAACGCAAGAGCGCGCCGGGCTACCGCGGCTTCACCGTGCACGCCTCGCCCGACGTCACCCTCGAGCAGGACCTGGCGCGGCGCGACCTCACGGTCAACGCGATCGCGCTGCCCGCGGAATTCGTGGACGCCGACGGCCGCTTCGAGCCCGACGCCGACAAGCTCGCCGACCCCTTCCATGGCCGGCGCGACCTCGAGCAAAAGCTGCTGCGCCACGTCACCGACGCCTTTCGCGAAGACCCGGTGCGCATCCTGCGGGTGGCGCGCTTTGCGGCGCGCTTCGACGATTTCTCGGTCGCGCCCGAGACCATGGCCCTGATGCGCGAGATGGTCGAAGCCGGCGAAGCTGATGCGCTGGTGCCCGAGCGTGTCTGGCAGGAGCTCGCGCGCGGGCTGATGGAAACCCGCCCGTCGCGCATGTTCGAGGTGCTGCGCGCCTGCGGCGCGCTCGAGGTGCTACTGCCCGAGGTCGACCGGCTCTGGGGCGTGCCGCAGCCCGAGGCCCACCACCCCGAGGTGGACTGCGGCGTGCACCTGATGATGGTCATCGACACCAGCGCCAGGCTGCAGGCCTCGCTGCCGGTGCGCTTTGCCTGCCTGATGCACGACCTCGGCAAGGGCACGACCGAGCCCGGGATGCTGCCGCGCCACATCGGCCACGAGAAGCGCAGCGCCGAGCTGCTGCACGCGGTGTGCGACCGCTGGCGCGTGCCGGTCGAGATCCGCGAACTCGCCGAGGTGGTGGCGCGCGAGCACGGCAACATCCATCGCAGCGGCGAACTCGCGGCCGCGGCGCTGGTGCGCCTGCTGGAGCGCTGCGATGCGTTTCGCAAGCCGGCGCGCTTTGCCGACGTGCTGCTGGCCTGCGAGTGCGATGCGCGCGGTCGGCTCGGCTTCGAGGACCGGCCCTATCCGCAGCGCGAGCGGCTGCTTGCCGTGCTCGCCACCGCGGCGGGCGTACCCACCGAGGCCGTGGCGCGCGCGGCGCAGCAATCCGGCGCCGCCGGGCCGCAGATCGGCGAGGCGATCCGCCGCGCACGCGTGGAGGCCGTGGCGGCCTCGCTGGACTGACGCCGCCGCCGCAGACGTCCGACTTTGGCCGACACGGGAAATGCCAGGCCCGTGTTATGGTTTTCACCGATGCCAATGTCCTCCCAGTTGCCACCTCCGTTGGGCCGAGATACAGCCCTCTTTCTCGACTTCGACGGCACGCTGGTCGCGCTCGCACCCACCCCCGAGGCGATCGAGGTTCCTTCCGCCCTGGTGGCCCTGCTCGAAGACCTGCGCGACCAGCTCGGCGGCGCGCTGGCCGTGGTGTCGGGCCGCCAGATCGATGCCATCGACCGCTTCCTCGCGCCGCTGCGCCTGCCCGCCGCGGGCGAGCACGGCGTGCAGCGGCGCGACGCGCAAGGCCGCATGCAGGAGCAGCATGCACCCGATCTCATGCCCATCCTGGACATCGCCAACGAACTGGCCCGCGTGCATGAAGGCCTGCTGGTGGAGCGCAAGCACGCGGCCATCGCGCTGCACTACCGGCTCGCACCGCAGCTGGAAGCCGTGTGCCGCGATGCCATGTCGCGCGCCATTGCGGGCCGGCCGCTGCTCGAGCTGCTGCACGGCAAGTTCGTGTTCGAGGTCAAGCCCACCGGGGTCAACAAGGGCATTGCCATCGAGGCCTTCATGACGGAGGCGCCGTTCGCGGGGCGCCTGCCGGTCTTTGCCGGCGACGACACCACCGACGAGAGCGGCTTCGCGGTCGTGCAGCCGCGCGGCGGCATCGGCATCAAGGTCGGCTCGGGTCCGAGCCTGGCGCTGCACCGGCTCGAATCGCCGCGCGCGGTCTACGAATGGCTGGTGCAGCTGCGCGACCAGCTGGCCGCGCCGGCCCGCAAGAAAGACGAATCCCCCAGGAGCGATGGATGAGCGAGCTGCAATTGTCGAAGGCCCCCGAGGATCGCGCAGGCATTTCCATCTCCGGCGCGGCCGGGCCCGCCGACCACGCGCCGATCGACCCGCGCGTTGCAGCTTCTGGTGCGCCGCGCGGCTTCGGGCCGCCGGCCGAGCCTTCGCTCAACGTGGGCGTGATCGGCAACTGTGCCTACAGCGCGCTCATCGATGCACGCGGGCGCGCTGTGTGGTGCTGCCTGCCGCGCTTCGACGGCGACCCGGTCTTCAATGCGCTGCTGCACCCGGGCGAAGAGGCCGGCGCCTGGGCCATCGAGATCGAGGACTTCGCCTCCAGCAAGCAGTGGTACGAGCCCAATACCGCGGTGCTGCGCACGCAGCTGTTCGACAGCGCCGGCCAGGGCATCGAGATCACCGACTTCGCGCCGCGCTTCTACAGCCGCTCGCGCTACTTCCGCCCGCTGATGATGGTGCGCCGCGTGCGGCCGATTGCCGGCGCGCCGCGCGTCCGCGTGGCGCTCGACCCGCGCTTTCAGTGGGGCGCCTCGGGGCCGCTGGAGGTCACGCGCGGCAGCAACCACATCCGCTACGTGGGGCCCGATGTGACGCTGCGGCTCAACACCGACGCATCGATCTCGCACATCCTTTCGCGCCAGCCCTTCGTGCTCTCGCGCGAGTACAACTTCATGTTCGGCGTCGACGAAACCCTGCTCGACGGCATTGCCGACACCGCGCGCAGTTTCGAGCAGGAAACCATTTCCTACTGGCGCACCTGGAGCAAGCGGCTCGCGATTCCGTTCGAATACCAGGACGCGGTGATCCGCGCAGCCATCACGCTCAAGCTCTCGCTCTACGAGGACACCGGCGCCATCGTCGCCGCCATGACCACCAGCATTCCCGAGGCGCCGGGCAGCCAGCGCAACTGGGACTACCGCTACTGCTGGCTGCGCGATGCCTTCTTCGTGGTGCGGGCGCTCAATTCGCTGAGCGAGGTGGGCACCATGGAAGACTACCTGCGCTGGCTCGGCAACGTGGTGATCGGCTCGCACGGCGAGCACATCCAGCCGCTGTACGGCATCGGGTTGGAGCGCGAGCTGCCCGAGTCGATGGTCGAGAACCTCGCAGGCTACCGCGGCATGGGGCCGGTGCGCGTGGGCAACCAGGCGCAGGAGCACTTCCAGCACGACGTCTACGGCAACATCGTGCTCGGCGCGGCGCAGGCCTTCCATGACCACCGGCTGCTGAGCCGCGCGGGTGCGGCCGAGTTTCCGCACCTCGAGGCCGTGGGGGAGCAGGCGATCCGCGTCTACGGCACGCCCGATGCCGGCATGTGGGAGCTGCGCACCCGCGCCCGCGTGCACACCAGCTCCGCGCTCATGAGCTGGGCCGCCTGCGACCGGCTCGCGAAGATCGCGCGCGCGCTGGCGCTGCCCGAACGCGCCGCCTACTGGCACGGCCACGCCGCGCGCATGAAAGAGGAAATCCTCGCCAAGTCCTGGTGCGAGGAGCGCCAGGCCTTTGCCGAAAGCTTCGGCGGCCACGAGCTCGATGCCAGCATCCTGCTGATGGTGGAGGTGGGGCTGATCGACGCACGCGACCCGCGCTTCATCTCCACCGTCGACGCCATGGAAAAATCGCTCTGCGACGGCCCCTACATGCGCCGCTACGAGGCGGCCGACGACTTCGGCAAACCCGAGACCGCCTTCAACATCTGCACCTTCTGGCGCATCGACGCGCTCGCCAAGATCGGCCGCAGGGCCGAGGCACGCCAGATCTTCGAGACCATGCTGGCGGCGCGCAACCCGCTCGGCCTGCTGTCGGAAGACACGCACCCGGTCACGGGCGAGATGTGGGGCAACTTTCCGCAGACCTATTCGATGGTCGGCATCATCAATGCGGCCGTGCGGCTTTCGGCGCCCTGGGACTCCTGTATATGAGTCGACTGGTCGTTGTTTCCAACCGCGTGGCCGACCCGCGCAAGCCCGCGGCCGGCGGCCTGGCCGTGGCGCTCGGCGAAAGCCTGCAGCAAAGCGGCGGCATGTGGTTCGGCTGGAGCGGCCAGATCGTCGAGAACGGCCCCACGGGCGAAGGCGAACTGCACATGCTGCAGGCCGGCAAGGTCACCCTCGCCACCATCGACCTGAGCCGCGAGGACCACGACAGCTACTACCTGGGCTACAGCAACGACGTGCTGTGGCCGGTGTTCCACAACCGCCTCGACCTCGCCCACTTCGAAGCCGGCTTCATCGGCGGCTACCGGCGCGTGAACCAGCTGTTCGCGCGCAAGCTCAAGCCGATGCTGAAGGACGACGACATCATCTGGATTCACGACTACCACCTGATGCCGCTGGCAGCCGAGCTGCGCGCCATGGGCTGCAGGCAGCGCATCGGCTTCTTCCTGCACATTCCGCTGCCGCCGCAGATCATCATCGCGGCCGTCCCGCAGCACGAATGGCTCATGCGCTCGCTGTTCGCCTACGACCTGATCGGCTTCCAGGCGCAGCAGGACGTGCAGCATTTCGAGCACTACGTGCGCAACGAGGCGCACGGCGAATACCTGGGCGACGAGATGTACCGCGCCTACGGCCAGACGGTGCGCTGCAGCGCCTTCCCGATCGGCATCGACGTCGACGAATTCGCGGCGCTCACGCACGCGAAGGAGTCGCGCGACATGTTCGAGACCATGAAGCGCGAATATTCGCAGCGCCGGCTGCTGCTGGGCATCGACCGGCTCGACTACTCCAAGGGCATTCCCCAGCGCGTGCGCGCCTTTCGCGAACTGCTCGCCAACTACCCCGAGAACCGCCGCAGCGCCACGCTGATCCAGATTGCCTCGCCCACGCGCGAGACGGTCGATGCCTATGGCGACATCCGGCGCGAACTCGAATCGCTGTGCGGCGCCATCAACGGCGACTACGGCGAACTCGACTGGATGCCGGTACGCTACATCCACCGCATGGTGGCGCGCAAGCGGGTGCCGGGGCTGTGCCGCGCCGCCGCGGTCGGACTGGTGACGCCGCTGCGCGACGGCATGAACCTGGTCGCCAAGGAATACATCGCGGCGCAGGACCCGGCCGACCCGGGCGTGCTGGTGCTGTCGCGCTTTGCCGGCGCGGCCGAGCAGCTGAAGGAAGCGCTGCTGGTGAACCCGTACGACACGCACGGCACGGCCGAAACCGTGCAGCAGGCGCTGCAGATGCCGCTCGAGGAGCGGCGCGAGCGGCACCAGAAGCTGTTGTCGCGCATCCGCGAGCAGGACATCCACTGGTGGCGGCGCAGCTTTCTCGAGGCGCTGCGCCATGCCGCGACGCAGCGGTGAATAGAACCGCGGCCTAGCTTCCGGTCAACAGCCGCACGAGGCGCATCACCGGCCGGGGCTCGGCGGGCCGAGCCGCCGGTGCCTGCTGTGGCGCATGCACGCGCAGCCGCACCGGCGCCAGCGCCGACAGTTCGATCCAGCCGCCGCGTTCCAGCCGGTGCACGTCGCCCTCGTTCAGCACGGTCTTCGCGGTGAATACGGTGTCGCCGAACCACGAGGGCGGCGACACGAGCAGCGCACGGCCCTCCAGCATCTCGAGCCAGGTGGCGGGGTCGAGCGCCGCGCGCAGGGCCTCGCCCGGTTGCAGGACGACGGTATCGGGCAGTCGGTCGAGAGTGGTGGGGGACATGGCGCGCCTTCTGGAGTGGGTGCGCCCATCGTAGGAATTCGGGCGCCCGGAAAACAGGCACACGCCCAGGCGATTCGCACCGGAACAGCGGTGAGCGCGGCGCATCTGTTATGGTCATTTTCCTTCGCAACTGCATCTGTTTTCGGATGCGCGATAAGGGGAGCATCGACGCCATGGACTCGCTACCGCTCTACCGCCAGCTCTCAGCGCACTACGTGGACGCGATCCACACCGGCTCGCTCAAGCAGGGCGACAAGCTGCCCTCGCTACGCAGCCTCATGCGCCTGCACGGCATCAGCCTGTCGACCGCATTGCAGCTGTGCCGCACGATGGAAAGCGACGGCTGGGTCGAGGCGCGCGACCGCTCGGGCTACTTCGTGCGCCGGCCGCGGCGCCTCGCCATCGCGCCGATGGAGGAGCCCCCGGCCGGCGTGCCGCCCGACCCGGCGCAGTACGTGGGCATCCACGCCAAGGTGTCGGACTTCGTGGCGCGCCGCCGGCAGCTTCCCGAGAAGCTCAACTTTTCCATCGCGCGCGGCGCGCCGGAGCTGTATCCGGCCGAGGCGCTGCGCAATGCGATGACGCGCATGCTGCGCCAGCAGCCCGACATGCTGACGGTCGCGGCGCCGCTCAAGGGCCACCGACAGTTCCGGGAGGTGCTCGCGCAGCGCAGCCTGCGCGTAGGCATGGCGATCTCGCCGGAAGACATCCTGGTCACCAACGGCTGCATCGAGGCGCTCAACCTCGCGCTGCGTGCAGTGGCGCAGCCGGGCGACACGGTGGCGGTGGAGTCGCCCACCTTCTACGGCCTGCTGCAGGTGCTCGAGAGCCTGGGCATGCGCGCGCTGGAGATCCCGACCAGCCCGCAGACCGGCCTCTCGATCGAAGCGCTGGAGCTCGCGATCCGCACCTACGACAACATCAAGGCCGTGGTGGTGGTGCCGCACCTGCAGAACCCGCTGGGCAGCGTGATGCCCGATGCTCACAAGGCGCGGCTCGCGCAGCTGTGCGAGCGGCATGAGATCCCGCTGATCGAGGACGACACCTACAGCGAGCTCGTCGATGCCCAGACGCCGCCGCGCGCACTCAAGTCCTGGGACGCCAGCGGCAACGTCATTCACTGCGCCTCGCTGCACAAGATCCTCGCGCCCGGCCTGCGCCTGGGCTGGATCACGGCCGGACGCTGGCATGCGCGGGTGGAAATGCTCAAGTACGCGCAGACCCGCAACAACGAAGGCCTCTCGCAAAGCGGGGCCGGCCTGTTCATGGCCACCGGCGCCTACGACCGCCATCTGCGCCATCTGCGCGGCTGCCTGAAGACGCAGCGTGAACAGACCGCCGACGCGATCGCCGGCTACTTTCCGGCCGGCACGCGCATCAACCTGCCGCCCGGCGGACTGCAGCTGTGGGTGGAACTGCCCGAGCGCCTGTCGTCGTCGCGGGTCTTCGATGCGGCGCTCGCGGAGCGGATCGTGGTGGCGCCCGGCACGCTGTTCTCCAACTCCTCGCGCTTCGATCACTACCTGCGCATCAACTGCGGCTGGCCGTATGGCGAGACGGTCGACACGGGTCTGCGCCGCCTGGGCCAGATCGTCGAGACGCTGATGAGCCGCAGTGCCTCAGAAGGTGTGAAGGAACCGTCGCGAGCGCCCCGAGCTTGCGTCGAGGACCGGAACCGTACTCGCGTACGGTGAGGACCGCAGGTGCGAGATCGGGGTGCGCAGCAGGTTCATTCGCACCTTCTCAGTCGAGCAGTGCCAGGGCGGCGTAGTCGCCGACCTTTTCGCCGAGCCCCGCGGGCACCAGCAGCACGCCGCGCGTGAGCGGCTTGAGCTTGCCGTCGACCTGCGCCTGCAGCCGTGGCAGCAGAAAGTCGCGGTGGTGCCAGAACACGCTGCCACCCAGGCTGATGCGCTGGAGGTCGAGCGTGGCAATCAGGTTGTAGATCAACCGGCCCATCACGCGGCACAGCGCATCGACAACCTCGATGGCATGCGGTTCACCGCCCGAGGCGGCCGCGAACAGGTCTGGCGCGGGCTGTCCGAAGCGGCGGGCGATGGAGTTGCCCGCCACCAGCGCCTCCACGTCGCCGAGGTTGCCGCAGCCGCAGAGCGCGCCGCTGGCGTCGTCCGCCACGAAGCTGTGGCCCGCATGGCCGGCATTGCCGTTCTTGCCGCGCAACGCGCGGCCGTCCACGCACAGGCCCACGCCCACGCCGGTGCTCCAGGTCACGTAGGCGCAGTGGTCCATGCCCTGCAGCGCGCCCCAGTGGCGCTCGGCCTCGAGCGCGGCCACGGCGTCGTTCTCGACCCGCACGCGGCCGAAGCGCCGGACCAGCGGGGCTTCGATGATCGCCGTCATCCAGTTGTTGGGCAGGCCGCGCGCCGGTCCGGCAATGCCGCCGCAGATGTTGGGCGTGGCCAGTTCCACCATGCCGTCGCGCAGCTCGAAGGGGCCGGTGGAGGAGACGCCCACGCGGTCGATGTCGGCCGGCGCGATGCCCTGCTCGGCGCAGACCTCGTCGATCATGCGCATGATCTGCACCGCCACGGCGTCGTTGTCGCCGGTCTTGGCCGTCGGCTCGCTGCGGCGGCCGACCAGCGGCGCCTCGCTCGAAGGGGAAAGGCTCACGGCCACCTTGGTGCCGCCGATGTCAACGCAGGCTCTCATCGCGTGGTTCTTCTCTCTGGGGTCTCTGGGTTCATCAACGGCGCTAGATGAAGCGCGCCACCAGCGCCGCGATCATGCTGAGCACCAGCGTGCTCGAGATCGGCAGCTGCCATTCGCGGCCGAAGGCACGGAATTCGAAATCGCCAGGCAGCCGTCCGAAGCCGAACCGGCGCAGCCAGGCCGTGAGGCCGCTCATGAGCACCAGGGCAAGGACGACGACGATCAGCCAGCGGATCATGGGAACAGTCTAGGGCCTGTTAACGCTATGGAAGGGGATCGCGTTGCTTCGCCAAGGGGCTGGATGCAAGGCGCCCGGGCGCAGCAAGGCTTTGGCCTTGCAAGCGCGGGCAACGCCGCAGACGGCCCCTTGGCGAAGCAACCCGCAGGGAAGCTCGCCACAGCCCGCCCCTCGGCGTTGCGTTCCTTGTGCGTGCGCACGCACGCACGGCGTCACGCGCCTTGATGGGCGGGCTGTGGCGAGCTTCGCGACCCCTTCCATAGCGTTAACAGGCCCTAGAGGCCGCCAGGATGGCCATGGCTTGTCGGTGAAGTTCGGGCGTTGCGGCCGCAATCACCCGGCCGTCGGATTCCAGCCCGAGCGGCTGGCCCTGCCAATCGGTGATGACGCCGCCCGCGGCCTCGATCACGCCGGCCGGGCCCAGGTAGTCGTAGGGTTGCAGGCCGGTTTCCACCACGAGGTCGATGGTGCCGCCCGCCAGCTGGGCATAGCCGTAGCAATCGCCGCCGAAGCGCCGCATTGCGCACTGCCGGCTCAGCCGGTCGAAGGCCTGCCAGTCGGCCGGCGCAAAGATATCGGGCGAGGTGGTGACGATGCGCGCCTTGGCCACGTCGGTACAGCTGCTCGCGTGCACCGGCTGGCCGTCGCGCGTGGCGCCCTGCCCGGCCTGGCCGACCCAGCGCTCCTTGAGCACCGGCATGTCGATCATGCCCAGCACCACGCGCGAGCCCTGCAGCACACCGATCAGCGTGCCCCAGAGCGGCGATCCGGTGATGAAGCTGCGCGTGCCGTCAATCGGGTCGAGCACCCAGACGCGCTCGGCGTCGAGCCGCTCGAGGCCGTGCTCCTCGCCGAAGATGCCGTCCGCCGCGGCGCGCACGGCAAGGATCTCGCGCATGGCCGTTTCGGCGGCGCGGTCCGCCAGCGTCACCGGGCTCTCGTCGGCCTTGGTGATGATGTCCAGCGGCGTGCGGAAATAGCGCATCGACTGCGCGGCGGCGGCATCGGCCAGGGAATGGGCGATCGACAGCAGATCGGGGGCGGAAGAGCTCATGGGAAACCAAGCGTGCCAAAACCTGCGATTAGACCCGAGCCGGGCCCGGTTTGACACGCATGGGGCCACCGCCCTAGCATGGTCCGGAAATTGCCACATCGACCACATGGCTTCATTTCGACTTCCGCGTCGCGCCCTGTTGGCGCTTGTGCTCGGCCTTGCGGCCGCAGCGGCCCAGGCCGCCCCTTCCCCGTCGGAGCAAAAGCTCATCGACACGCTGATCCTGCGCGTCTCGAAGATGACGACGATGACCTTCATGCGCAACGGCAATGAGCACAACGCCGCCGATGCCGCCAAGCACATGCAGGCCAAGTTCGACCACTTCAAAGACGAGATCGCCACGGCGGAAGACTTCATCGACCGCTGCGCCTCCCGCTCGGAAGTGACGGGCAAGGCCTACAAGATCAAGATGCCGAACGGTTCGATGCGCGATGCCAACGAATTCCTGAACGCCGAGTTGCGCGCGTTGCGCCGGGGCGGCGGCAAGCCCGGCGCGGGTTGAGCCCGTTGCATCGGCGGAAAAAGCAGTCAGAAGGGCGTGTCGCCCACGATGGTCGTGCGGTTCAGGCGGCGGCGTAGATGGTCGGGCGTGCCGGCCGCCAGGTGCATCAGCGAGCGGTTGTCCCAGAACACCAGGTCGTGCGGCGCCCATTGGTGGCGATATACGAATTGCGGCTTCACGCTGTGCGCGAACAGCTCGGCCAGCAGCGCATCGCTTTCCTGCTGCGGCAGGCCGACGATGCGCGTCGTGAAATGCTCGCTGACGAACAGCGCCTTGCGGCCCGTTTCGGGATGCGTGCGCACCACCGGCTGAACCGCAGGCGCGACCTGGTCGATCTGTTCCTGCGAGAGCTTGGGCCGCCACGGGTTCTTCGCGCGCAGCTCCTCGTACTTGGCGAGGTAGCTGTGCTCGGCCTTGAGCGGCAGGATGCGCTGCTGCAGCTCGGGGGACAGCGTTTCCCACGCGAGATGCTGGTCGGCAAAGAGCGTGTCGCCGCCTTCGCTCGGCAACTCCTGCGCATGCAGCAGCGAGCCCAGGCTGGGCTGGGGCTTGTACGAGATGTCCGAATGCCAGTAGACCCCCGCATCGCCCAGGCCGATGGGTTCGCCGTTCTCCTTGATGTTGGAGACGATCAGGATCTCGGGATGGTTCTTCAGATGGAACTGGTGCAGCACATGGATCTCGAGCGGGCCGAAGCGGCGGCTGAATTCGATGTGCTCGGGGGGGGTGATCTGCTGGTTGCGGAACACGAGCACGTGGTGCTCGAGGTGCGCGCGGTGGATGCGTGCGAAGTCTTCGTCGCTGATGGGCTTGGAGATGTCGAGGCCGACGATTTCTGCGCCTACGGGGGCATCGAAGGGGCGCACTTCGAAGTGCTGGGGGGCGGTCATTGCGCCAATGTAGGTTTTGACGAGGGTTTTCTCAAAGAAATCTTTGTTGGTTGCTTATGGTTCTTTTGAGTTCCGGGGCCGGGACTCGCCCCGGCGGGCGACTCACTTTCTTTGCTTCGCCAAAGAAAGTAAGCAAAGAAAGGCGACCCCTGCTGTCTGCGTCCCTCCGCTTCGCTGCGGGCAACCTGCGGTGCTCGATTCCGGCGGGGGTCCGCAGAACTCGCTTCGCTCAAACAGCTGCGGCCCTGATCCCGCCTCCATCTGCGCTCCTCGGCGCATACAGAAGGGGTGGGAGCGGGCAGCCTTCGCTTCGCTCGGCCCCAAGACCAACACCAACAGCCAATACCAACGAGCGCAGCAAAGGCCCGTTCGGCTTGCCCTCCCCTCTGGCTGCGCCGAGGAGCGCAGGGTTTCGCGGATCAGGGCTCGCAGCTGTTTGAGCGAAGCGAGTTCTGCGAGACCCCGCGAAACCCGAGCACCGCAGGTTGCCCCGTAGCGCAGCGAAGGGGTCGCAGACAGTGGGGTCGACTTTTCTTTGCTTACTTTCTTTTGGCGAAGCAAAAGAAAGTGAGCCCGCCGCCGGGCGGAATCCCGGCCCCGGAACACAAACAATTCAAAGCGTGTGACTCCGATCCCCCTCCAGGAATCCCATCGCCTCCCACCCCTCCCCCACCGCAAACCCCACCACCTTGAACAGCTCCCCCATCTCATGCTCATGAACGAGCCGAGCCGCCATTCCTCTTTCGGCCGTGCTGCCCTGCCCCATCCGTTCGAGCAGCCCGCAGTTCAGCAGAAACCTCGCCTGGCTGGTGTAGCCCAGCACCTCGAGCCCAGCCTCCTGCCCCGCGAGCGCGATGCCGGTGAAATTGACGTGCGCCGTGATGTCCTTGTAGCCCACATCCGACAGCGGATCGCCATCGGCCTGGTGCGCGCGGTGGCACATCACCGTGCCCATGTGGCGCTGCGGGTGGTAGTACTCGCGCTCCGGAAAGCCATAGTCGATGAAGAAGGCCGCACCCTTCTTCAGGCGGTCCGCCAGGGTCGCGACGAAGGCCTCGGCCTGCGGATGGATTTCGGTCAGGTAGTCGTGCTCGCCGGGCACCTCGAACGGCGGCCGCAGCGCGGTTTCGCGATCGGCCCAGGCCCAGCCATCGGCGCGCGCATTGCGCACCACGCCGCGCTCGAACCATTGGCCGCCCACGCGTGCCAAGAGTTGCACCGGCATCGCGTCGAGCACCTCGTTGCCGACCACCACGCCCTGCATCGCCTCGGGCAATTCGCCGAGCCATTCGACGCGGTCCGCGTAGCGCACCAGAGCCTGCTGCTGGCGCTCGCGCAAGGTGCCGGACAGGTCGACGATGCGGTAGCGCACGTCGCCGCGGCCCATCTCGTCGAGCGCGTGCAGCAATTGCACGGCGAGCGCGCCCGTGCCGGCGCCGAATTCCCAGACCGTGTCGGTGCCGGTCTTCTCAAGCGCCTCGGCTACCTGCGCCGCGAGCGCCTGCCCGAACATGGGCGTGAGCTCCGGCGCCGTCACGAAGTCGCTGCCCGAAGACGGCATGTGGCCGAACTTGGCCGAGCTGTTGGCGTAGTAGCCCAGCCCCGGCGCATACAGGGCCAGCGCCATGAAGCGGTCGAAGCCGATCCATCCGCCCGCGCGTTCCACCGAGCGGGCGATCAGGATATCGAGGGCGATGGGTAAACTGTTTGTCGTCGTTTTTGTCGTCACCCGCCGATTCTCCCTTCTCTGCCCGCATGAGCACAGCGCCCCTTCCTCCTGTTACGCCGGCCCGCCGCACCGTCCTCGTCACGGGTGCCGGCCGCCGGCTGGGGCGCGAGATCGCGCTGGCGCTGGCCGCGGGCGGCTGGCAGGTGGCAGTGCACTACCGCAGCTCGCGCGCCGAGGCCGAGCAAACGGCGGCCGATTGCGCGGCCCTGTCGGGCAATTCGGCGCCGTTCGAGGCCGACCTGCTCGACGAAGGCGCCACCCGCGCCCTGCTGCCGCACGTGGCGGCGCATTTCGGCAGCGTCGACGCCGTGGTCCACAGCGCGGCGCTCTTCGAGCACGACGACGCCGCGAGCTTCAGCTACGCGCTCATGGAGCGCCATGCGCGCAGCAACACCGGTGCGGCCATCGTGCTGGCGCAGGCGCTGCACGACCACCTGGCGCTGCGTGGCGACGCGCAGGGCGCGGTGGTGCACATGCTCGACCAGAAGCTCTGGAACCCCAACCCCGACTTCCTGAGCTACACGCTTTCCAAGGCCGCGCTCGAGGCGGCCACGCCCATGCTGGCGCTGGCGCTGGCGCCGCGCGTGCGGGTGGTGGGCGTCGCGCCCGGCCTCACGCTGCCCAGCCACATGCTGGACGAAGACAGGTTCTCGAAGCTGCACAAGCTCTCGCCGCTGGGCCGTTCTTCCACGCCGGCCGACGTGGCGGCCACGGTGAAGTTCGCGCTGGAGAACAACTCGATCACCGGCACCACGCTCGTGGTGGACGGCGGCCAGCACCTCATGAAATTCGACCGCGACTTCTCGCTGATGTGAGCCCCACCATGCCTTCCAACCCGATCGGCCGCCAGACACTCACGCTGCAGGGGCTGCGCTTCGACGCCAATCTGGGCATCCTCGACCAGGAAAAGACGGCGCCGCAGCCGATCCAGGTCGATGCCGAGCTGCACCTGGGCGCGCAGCCGCTGCTGCCGAAGGACGACGACATCTACCACGTGCTGGACTACCGCAAGGTGCGCCGCATCATCATCGACGAGTGCACGGCCGAGCACGTGAACCTGCTCGAAACCCTCATCGGCAAGCTCGCACAGCGGCTGCTGCAGCTGCCCGGTGTGGTCGGCGTGCGGGTGAAGATCGCCAAGCTCGAGATCTTCGACGACTGCGAGGTGGCTATCCGCATGGAAGCCGGGGAATGGTGAACCAAGGCAAAATCGGGTGCTCCTCCCCCCGATTTGCCTGACCGAAGCAGCCCACCCATGAACGCCGTCTGGATCGACGAGGCGCCCGTCGCCGGCGCCGCCACCACCAATTCCCTGAAGATCGAACGCGAGACGCACAAGCTCGAGAAGCGCCTGTGCCGCGAGGTCGGCCGCGCGATCGTCGACTACAACATGATCGAGGAGGGCGACAAGGTCATGGTGTGCGTCTCGGGCGGGAAGGACAGCTACGCGATGCTGGACATCCTGCTCAAGCTCAAGGCCCGCGCGCCGATCCACTTCGACATCGTCGCGGTCAACCTCGACCAGAAGCAGCCCGGCTTCCCCGAAGAGGTGCTGCCCAAATACCTGAGCGAGCTCGGCGTGGACTTCCACATCGAGAACCAGGACACCTACAGCATCGTCAAGCGCGTGATCCCCGAGGGCAAGACCACCTGCGGCCTGTGCAGCCGGCTGCGCCGCGGCATCCTGTACCGGGTGGCGGACGAACTGGGCGCCACCAAGGTCGCGCTCGGCCACCACCGCGACGACATGCTGCAGACTTTTTTCCTCAACATGTTCTTCGCGGGCAAGCTCAAGAGCATGCCGCCCAAGCTGGTGAGCGACGACGGCAAGCACATCGTGATCCGCCCGCTTGCTTACGTGGCCGAGAAAGACCTGGTGCGCTGGGCGCAGCACCGCGAATTCCCGATCATTCCGTGCACGCTCTGCGGCAGCCAGGAAAACCTGCAGCGCAAGCAGGTCGGCGAAATGCTGCGCGAGTGGGACAAGAAGCACCCCGGCCGCGTGGAGAACATGTTCACCGCGCTGCAGAACGTGGTGCCCTCGCACCTGCTCGACGGAACGCGGCACGACTTCAAGGGTCTGAAGGCGACCGGCGTGGCCGACGAAGACGGCGACAAGGCCTTCGACACGCCCTCTTTCGACCTGCTCTCCCAGGCACCTGCAGCCCTGCGCATCCTCCAGGGCTGAGCGGGCAACCCAGGGGAATTTTGGGCCGCAGGGCCCGGAGATCCTCATGAAACGTGCGTTTTCAGCTCTTCTTCTGATAGCAAGCCTGAGCGGCTGCGCCACCTCCTGGGTGGTCGACAGCGACGTGAAAAGCTTCTCGTCGCTCAGCACCGTGGCGCCGGGCGCCAGCTACCGCTTCGAGCGCCTGCCTTCGCAGCAGGCCGACCCCGCCCGGCAGGAATCGCTCGAGGCCATGGCCGCCGCCGCGCTCGAAAAAGTGGGACTGCGCCGCGACGACGCCAGGCCGCAGTACAGCGCGCAGATCGGCGCCCGCGTCACGGCCGGCCTCTCGCCCTGGGCCGACCCGTGGCTCTTCGACGGCCCCTGGGGCTATGGCTACGGCTATCCCGGCTATGCACGCCGCTGGTATGGCGGCGGCTGGTACGGCGGCCCGGCCTTCATGCCGCCCGCGGCCAACCCCTGGTACGAGCGCGAGGTGAGCATCGTGCTGCGCGACATCGGCTCGAACCGCGTGGTCTATGAAACGCGGGCCCGCAACGATGGCCCGTACAACGTCAGCGCGACCATCCTGCCGGTGATGTTCGAGGCCGCGCTGCAGGGCTTTCCGAATCCGCCGCAGGGCGAGCGCCGGGTGAACATCGAGCTGTCCGCCGCGAAGAAGAAATGACGCGCTCCTAGAATCCAGCAGATGGAAGAAGCCACCCGCCTGATTGCCGTTCGCCATGGCGAAACCGCCTGGAACGTCGACACGCGCATCCAGGGCCAGCTCGACATCGGGCTCAACGACACCGGGCTCTGGCAGGCCCGGCGCGTCGGGCAGGCGCTGGCGCACGAAGACATCGGCGCGATCTACGCCAGCGACCTCTCACGCGCCTGGCAGACCGCGCAGGAGATCGCCAGGCCGCACGGCCTCGCGGTGCAGCCTGAACCCGGCCTGCGCGAACGCGCCTTCGGCCGCTTCGAGGGCATGAGCTTTGCCGAGATCGAGTCCACCCTGCCCGAGCAGGCCAGGCGCTGGCGCGAGCGCGATCCCGAATTCCAGCCCGAGGGCGGCGAAAGCCTGCTGGTCTTCCGCGAACGGGTGACGCGCGTCGCATCGAAACTGGCCGCGCGCCATCCGGGCCAGCTGGTGGCACTGGTGGCGCATGGCGGCGTGATGGACGTGCTCTACCGCGCCGCCACGCGCCAGGAGCTGCAGGCGCCGCGCACCTGGCAGCTCGGCAATGCAGCCATCAACCGCATGCTGTGGACGCCCGAGGGCTTCAGCCTGGTGGGCTGGAGCGACACCGCCCACCTGGCGGCGGACGACGACGTCCTCGACGAGACAACCACCTAGGCGTGCGAGGCCGCGTGCCCCGCGGCACCACCAGCCTCGGCCTTGGCCTCGCCCGGCAGATCGACCATCGGCCCGGTGCCGCTGTAGCGGTCGAGCGCCAGGTAGATGGCGGGCGTGATGTAGAGCGTGATCACCTGCGAGAAGATCAGGCCACCCACCACCGCCACGCCCAGCGGCTGGCGCAACTCGGCGCCGGCGCCCAGGCCCAGGGCGAGCGGCAGTGCGCCCATCAGCGCGGCCAGCGTGGTCATCAGGATCGGGCGGAAGCGCAGCCGGCAGGCCTCGCGGATCGCGTCGACCGGCTTCATGCCCTCGGTACGCTGCGCGTCGAGCGCAAAGTCGATCATCATGATCGCGTTCTTCTTGACGATGCCGATCAAAAGCAGGATGCCGATGGTCGCGATCAGCGTCAGGTCGAAGCCGAAGATCTTGAGCGAGAGCAAGGCGCCCACGGCCGCCGACGGCAGCCCTGCCAGGATGGTCAGCGGGTGAATGTAGCTTTCGTACAGCACGCCCAGCAGCACGTAGATCACGAGCACCGCCAGCACCAGCAGCACGGCCTGGCTGGCCTGCGAGCTCTGGAACACCGCCGCATCGCCGCCATAGGTGGTGATGATCGACTGCGGCATCTTCAGTTCTTCCTTGAACTGGTCGATCTTCGCGGTCGCGTTGCCCAGCGGCACGTCGGGCGCGAGGTTGAACGACACCGTCACCGCCTGCAGCTGCCCCTGGTGGTTGACCGAGGTGGGCCCCACGGTGCGCTTGACGGTCGAGAAGGCCGACAGCGGCACCAGCTTGCCGCTGGTGCTGCGCACCGACAGGCGCGACACGTCGTCCTCGAACTGCCGGTCGTTGTCGGCGGCCGAGAGAATCACCTGGTAGGTGTTGCTCGCGCCGTAGATGCTGCCGATCTGCCGGTCGCCGTAGGCGTTGTAGAGTGCGGTGCGCAGGTCGCCCACGGCCACGCCGAGCACGCCGGCCTTGTCGCGGTCGATCTCCAGCGTGGCCTGCAGGCCGCGGTTCTGCGAGTCGCTGGTGACGTCGCGGAAGGCCGGGTCGGCGCGCATGCGCTCCATGAGCCGCGAGGCCCAGGGCACCATCTCGCCCGCATTGACGCTCTGCAGCGTGTACTGGAAGCGCGCCTTGCTCTGGCGGCCGCCCAGGCGCAGGTTCTGCACCGGCTGCATGTAGACCGCGATGCCCGGGATCTCGCGGAAGCGCTGGCGCAGCGACTCGAGCACCACGGCCATCTTGGGACGCTCGCTGCGCGGCTTGAGCACCGCGAACAGGCGGCCGGAATTCTGCGTGGCGGTCGGCCCGCCCACGCCGACGAACGAGCTCACGTAGGCCACGCTCGGATCGGCCTGCAGCGATTCGGCCACGCGGTCCTGCAGCGCCTTCATGGCGGTGAAGGAAATGTCCTCGGCCGCCTCGGTGGTGATCTGGATCTGCCCGATGTCTTCCTCGGGAAAGAAGCCCTTCGGAATGGAGACGAACAGCCAGGCCGTGACGACGAAGGTGCCACCCGCCAGCAGCAGCATGAGCCTGCGGTGCGCGAGCGTCCAGTCGAGCGTGCTCATGTAGGTGCCGTGCACCCAGCGGTAGCCGCGCTCGAAGGCGCGGCCGATGGCGGTGCCGGGCTCGGGGTGCTCTTCCTCGTGGTCGAGCGCGCCGTCCTTGCGCGGCACGTGCTTGAGCAGCCGGCTCGCGAGCATCGGCACCAGCGTGAGCGACACGATGGCCGACACCAGCACCGCCAGCGCCACCACCACCGCGAATTCGTGGAACAGGAGCCCGATCACGCCCGGCATGAAGAAGATGGGAATGAACACCGCCACCAGCGAGATCGAGATCGAGATGATGGTGAAGCCCACCTCGCGCGCCCCGCGCAGCGCCGCGGCCATCGGCTCCATGCCCTTCTCGACATAGCGCATGATGTTCTCGAGCACCACGATCGCGTCGTCCACCACCAGCCCCACGGCCAGCGTGATGCCCAGCAGCGAGACGTTGTCCAGGCTGTAGCCGAAGGCATAGAGCAGCGCCACCGCGCCGATCAGCGAGATCGGAATGGTCGCGGCCGGAATCAGCGTGGCCACCAGCCGGTGCAGGAACAGGAAGATCACCAGCACCACCAGCGCAACGGTGCCCAGCAGCGTGAGCTGCACGTCGTGCACGGCCTCGCGGATGGACAGCGAGCGGTCGTTCACCATGTGGATCTCGACCGATTGCGGCAACTCGGCCTTGAAGCGCGGGATGAGCGCGCGCACCGCGTCGACCACCTCCACCGTGTTGGCATTGGGCTGGCGCTGCACGGCCAGCGAAATGGAGCTCTGGCCGTTGAAGCTGCTCGCGGTCTTGACCGATTCGAAGCTGTCCTCGATGGTGGCCACTTCGTCGAGCCGCACCGGCGCGCCGTTGCGCTGTCCGACGATCAGCTTGGCGAAGTCTTCCGCCTTGGTGAGCTGCCGGTTGGCCTGGATGGTGAGCGTCTGGCGCGGCCCGTCGAGCACGCCGACGGGTGTGTTGGCATTGGCCGAATTCACCGCCCTGGCCAGTTCGTCGAGCGTGATGTTGCGCGCGTTGAGCAGGTCGGCATTGGCCTTGATGCGCACCGCGAAGGCCTTGCGGCCGTACACGGCCACCTGCGCCACGCCGTCGATGGTGGAAAGCGTGGGCGAGATCAGGTTCTCGGCGTAGTCGTTGAGCTCGGACGGGTTCATCGACGGCGAGATCAGCGAGATGAACAGCACCGGCGCATCGGCCGGGTTGACCTTGCGGTACGAAGGCAGCTGCGTCAGCTCCTGTGGCAGCTGGCGCTGGGCACGCAGCAACGCGGCCTGCACGTCGACGGCGGCGGCATCGATGTCGCGGCTGCTCACGAATTCCAGCGTGATCGAGCTCACGCCCTGGGTGTTGACCGAACTGATGGTCTGCAGGCCCGGAATGGTCGAGAACTGCTTCTCGAGCGGCAGCGCCACCGACGAAGCCATGGTGTCCGGGCTCGCGCCCGGCAGCTGGGCGTTCACGTTGATGACCGGCGTGTTGTAGCTCGGCAGCGCGGCAACCGGGATGCTGAAGTAGGCAAAGATGCCCGCCACCACGACCGCCGCGGACAACAGCACCGTCATCGCGGGACGGCGGATGCACAGCTCCGAGATGTTCATGCGCGTTCCCGCGGAGCCTGGGTGTCCGAGGAGGCGGCGCTGCCCGGCGTGACCCCGGTGGTGCCGGCCGGCGCGGGCTTCTTGTCGATGCGGACCTTGCCGCCCGGTCGCACGTTCTGGCTGCCCTCGATGACCACCTGCTCGCCCGGCTCGACGCCGCTCACCGCCACCTTGGTGCCGAAGGTGTAGAGCACCTGCACCTGGCGGCGCTTGGCATTCATGGCCTGGTCGACCACGTAGAGCGAAGCGCCGTCGGACAGCATCATGAGCGCCGCGGCCGGCACCACCGTGGTGCCGGAGAGCGTGCGAACCGTGATTCGCGTGCCGACGAACTGGCCCGGCCAGAGGCTCTGGTCGGCGTTGTCGAACACCGCCTTGGCGCGCACGGTGCCGATCTGCGGATCGACCGTGTTGTCGACGAAATTGAGCACGCCGCTGAGCGGCTCCTTGCGGCCACTGACAAGCGCCTCGACCTTGGCCCGGCTGCGCGCCGCTGCCAGCAGGTCCTGCAGGTTGGCCTCCGGCACCGGGAAGCTCACCGCGATGGGATCGAGCTGCGTGATGGTGACCAGCGACAGCGTGGGCTGCACCAGCGTGCCAGGGTAGATGTTGACCGCGCCGATGCGCCCCGCAATGGGAGCGCGCAGCGTGGCGTAGCCCAGCGCCACCTGCGCCGATTGCACCGCGGCGCGGTCGGCCGCCACCGCGGCGCGCTGCGCCTCGAGCTGCGACAGCGTGGCGTCCGTGGCACTCTTGGAAATGAAGTTCTGCGCGAGCAGTTCCTGGCTGCGCCGGTACTGGCGCTCGAGGTCGGCCATGGTGGCCTCGTCGCGCTTCTGCTGGGCGCGGGCGCGGGCCAGGTTGGCCTGGTCGTTGCGGTCGTCGAGCGTGAAGAGCAGTTGGCCTTCCTTGACGAACTGGCCTTCCTTCACGTGCACCGCCGCAACGGTATTGGTCACCTGCGGCCGCAAATCGACACTGTTGAGCGACACCACGCTGCCGTTGACCTGCACCGTGACCGGCACGTCCTGCCGCTCGGCGGTGGCGAGCGTGACGAGCGCGGCCGGTGAGCCATCCGCGGGTGCTCCGCCGGCGGCGGCCGGCCTGGCGTTCTTTGCCGCCATGCGTTCGCCCGACCCGTTCCACCACCATCCCGCGACGGCTACGATCAACACACCTGCAAGAGCGAGGACGATTTTTTTCTTCATGGGTTCTTGTGCACTTTGGGCTGACAGCGGCTATTGGAGCAGCCGTCGACCCGCAGTGTCCGTGAGTGCCGTAAAGATAAGTAAAGCCGCAATGCCAGGGCCCATGTACAACCCGCTGTGACAGGCGCCAGGGATGATTTCACCCCGCCGCTAAAATCGCCGCTCCACAGCCTCTGGATATACCCCATGAACCGCTGCAAGAAACCCACGAATGCTCTCACTTTCATAGCGCTTTGCACAGTGGCTGCAAGCCTTTTTTCCATCGGCGCCGCGGCCCAGTCCGAGGTGCCCCGGCCGCAGACCCAGAACGAGTCCCTGGTGGGCGGACGCACTTTCCCGGTCGGCACGCTGCGCGGCAAGTTCATGGTGATCGACGGGGTCGACGTCGAACTCGACGGCAAGCCTGACCGCATGGCGCCCGGCGGCCGCATCCGCAGCGCGCAGAACATGCTGGTCATGTCCGGCGCCATCACCGGCCAGAAATACCTCGTCAACTACACGCGCGATGCCGCCGGCCTGCTGCGCGAGGTGTGGATCCTCACGCCCGACGAAGCCGTTGCCAGGCGCGAGTCGCTCGACAAGCCGCTGCTGAACATCTGGCCGTTCACTTCGAACGACACCGTCAACACGCAATAAAGATGCCGGCGGGCCGCGCCCGCCGCGCCGCAGGACGACACGACCGTCCTGCATCGGCCCTCCGGCAAGGAGGGCCAGGAAAGCACCCATGAGCAAAAAAGTATTTATCAAGACCTTCGGCTGCCAGATGAACGAGTACGACTCGGACAAGATGGCCGACGTGCTGAACGCCGCCCAAGGCTACGAGCCGACGCAGAACGTGGACGAGGCCGACCTGATCCTGTTCAACACCTGCTCGGTGCGCGAGAAGGCGCAGGAAAAGGTGTTCAGCGACCTCGGCCGCGTGAAGCACCTGAAGGCCAAGGGCGTGAAGATCGGCGTGGGCGGCTGCGTGGCGAGCCAGGAGGGCGAGGCCATCATTGCGCGCGCTCCCTACGTCGACATCGTGTTCGGCCCCCAGACGCTGCACCGCCTGCCCGAGATGCTCAACGACCGCGAGCGCCTGAACCGCCCGCAGGTCGACATCAGCTTTCCCGAAATCGAGAAATTCGACCACCTGCCGCCCGCACGCGTCGAGGGCGCCACGGCGTTCGTCTCGATCATGGAAGGCTGCTCCAAGTACTGCAGCTACTGCGTGGTGCCCTACACCCGCGGCGAGGAAGTGAACCGCCCGCTGGACGACGTGCTGGTGGAGATTGCCGGCCTGGCCGACCAGGGCGTGCGCGAAGTCACGCTGCTGGGGCAGAACGTGAACGCCTACCGCGGCCGCATGGGAGACACGGCCGAGATCGCCGACTTCGCGCTGCTCATCGAATACGTGGCCGAGATCCCCGGCATCGAACGCATCCGCTACACCACCAGCCACCCCAACGAATTCACACCGCGGCTCATCGAGGCCTACGCCAAGGTGCCGCAACTGGTGAGCCACCTGCACCTGCCGGTGCAGCACGGCAGCGACCGCATCCTGATGGCCATGAAGCGCGGCTACACCGCCATGGAATACAAGAGCACGGTGCGCAAGCTGCGCGCCATCCGCCCCGACCTCGCGCTCTCCAGCGACTTCATCGTCGGCTTCCCGGGCGAGACCGACGAAGACTTCGCCAAGATGATGAAGCTGATCGACGACTGCCAGTTCGACAACAGCTTCAGCTTCATCTTCAGCCCGCGCCCCGGTACGCCCGCCGCGGCGCTGCACGACGACACGCCCCATGCGGTGAAGCTGGCCCGCCTGCAGACGCTGCAGCGCGTGATCGACGGCAACGTGCGCCGCTTCGGCGATGCACTGGTCGGCACCACGCAGCGCGTGCTGGTCGAAGGGGCTTCCCGCAAGGAGGCGAACGAGCTGATGGGCCGCACGGCCTGCAACCGGGTCGTCAACTTCGAAGGCCCATCTCATTTGTCGGGGCGCCTGGTCGGGCAGATGGCCGACCTGCGCATCACGCGCTCGCTGGCCTACACGCTGCGCGGCGAAGTGGCCACGCGCGAATCGTCGACGGTGCCGGTTCCCGCCGCGCTCGCCGCCTGATGGCGAAGCGGCCGTCCAGACGGGGCTCGTTCCAGCAGCTCCTGCTTTTCGCGTTCCTGCTGATCACCGCCCTCCTGGTGGGCGTGGCACTGCGCTCGGTGTTCCAGTACGACGCGCTCATGACCCAGAGCCGCGATGCGGCGGCCCGTGCGCTGCGGCTCTCGGGCGCGGCCCAGTCGCTGGCCGAGCGCAGTGCCGCCATGGAGCGCGCCGGGCGCCAGTCGCTGGTGCTGAACGACGCCGTGCTGCGCCGCCGCTTCGACGACGCCGCGCGCGAAGCGCACCAGGTGCTCGAACGGCTCGAGAGGAACGGCCTTGCGCCCGCGGGCATCGAACTGTGGCGCGCCCAGCTCGGCGTGATCGAGGGGCTCATGAGCGGCAGCGCCGACAGCGCGCTCTCGCGCGAAAGCGGCATGGCCATGCAGTTCCGCGAGCTCGATTCGCTGAACACGAACCTTGCGCAGCAGGCCCAGTTCCTGATCGAGCTGCAGAACGACGCCCTGGCCAAGCGCATCGAGAATGCGCGCCGCCGCCTGATGCGCGAAGTGGTGGCCGCCAGCATCCTGGCGGTGTCGCTGGCGCTGGCTTTCGGCATCTGGCTCGCGCGCCCTTTCAAGCGGCTCGAGCACGCCATCGTCGGGCTGGGCCAGAACCGGCTCGACGAGCCCATCGACATCCGCGGCCCGGCCGACGTGCGGCGCCTGTCGCAGCAGCTCGAGTGGCTGCGCCTGCGCCTGACCGAGCTCGATGCCGACAAGGCACGCTTCCTGCGCCACGTGTCGCACGAACTCAAGACGCCGCTGGCGGCGCTGCGCGAAGGCGTCTCGCTGCTCGAAGACGGCGTGACGGGGCCGCTCAATCCGGCCCAGCTCGAAGTGGCGCAAATCCTGAACCAGAACACCGTTTCGCTGCAGGGCCAGATCGAGGCGCTGCTGCGCTTCAATGCCGCCGCCTTCGAGGCGCGCGAGCTGCGCCGCGAACGCACCGAACTGCTGCCGCTGGTCGAGGAGCAGATCGAAGCGCAGCGCCTGCAATGGCAGGCCCACGGCCTGCGCGTTCATGCCGAGGGCGAGTCGATCACGCTCACGGTGGATCGCACCAAGCTCGGCACGGCGGTGGCCAACCTGCTGTCCAACGCGATTCGTTACTCGGCGCGCGGCGGTGTCATCACGATCGTGGTGTCAAGCACGCCGACCACCGCGTGCATCGATGTCAACGATGCCGGCCCGGGTATTGCCCAGGGCGACCGGGACCGGATTTTCGAGCCTTTCTACAGGGGCGAACGCCAGCCCGAACATGCCGTCAAGGGCACGGGCATCGGCCTTTCGATCGTGCAGGAGTACATTGCTGCCCATGGGGGCCGCATCACCCTGCTGCCAGAGGGGCCCGGCGCGCGCTTTCGCATCGAACTGCCGCGCACGGCCTGAACCCACCGCGAAGCCCCCGGGCATCCACCTGAAAACAAATACCGCCTCTTGCCTTTTCTTCAATCCATGCTTTTTCCGTTCGTCCGCAGTTCGACCCTGTCCGGGGCGGTGGCCATGCCTTTCGTCCTGCTGCTGGCCGCCTGCGCGACGCAGCCCGCGCCACCCGCCGAGGCCGAGGCCCTGCCGCCGCCGCCCGCCGTGCCGCGTGTGATGCCGGTCGAGGCCGAGCCCAAGGCGCCCGCCACGCAGCCCGCGTCGCTCTTCACGCTGATGACGCAGGGCCCGGTCGCGGCCATGCTGGCCTATGCCGACAAGATCCGTCCGCTGGGCGGCGCCGAGCTGGCCGCCGAAATCACCCGCGCCGGCGATCCGGGTGATTCGCCCAGTGCGCAGATGCAGCTCGCGCTGCTGCTCGCGCAGACCCGCGTTTCGGCCGACCTCGCGCGCGCGCTGGGCCTGCTGCAGCGCGTGATGTCCAACCCCTCGCCCGAGGCGCAGCCCCTGCAGCCGCTGGCACGCGCGCTGGCCGCGCGCTACGTCGAGCAGCGCCGCGTCGAGGAGGACCGCGACAAGCAGGCGCAGCAGGTGCGCGAAAGCCAGCGCCGCATCGACCAGCTGAACGACCGCATCGAAGCGCTGCGCGCCATCGAGCGCAGCTTCGCGCGTCCCAACAACGTGCCCGCGCCGACCCTGCCCGCGCCGGGCAGCACCAGGCCGAATCCATGAACCTCCAGCGATTGCGGAAAGAACCCCTTCGATGAGCACGACCGGCGCGCGCCTGCTGGTGGTCGACGACGACCCGGACATGCTGCGGCTGCTCTCGATGCGGTTGAGCTCGGTGGGCTACCAGGTCACGGCCGTGACCTCGGCCGAAACCGCGCTCACGCAGCTCGAGATCGAGCATCCGCAGCTGGTGCTCAGCGACGTGCGGCTGCCAGGCCGCGACGGGCTGCAGCTGTTCGACGAGATCAGGAAGCGCCACCCCTCGCTGCCCGTGATCCTGCTCACCGCCCACGGCACCATCCCCGATGCGGTCGAGGCCACGGCGCGCGGCGTGTTCACCTATCTCACCAAGCCCTACGACGGCCGCGAGCTGCTCGACAAGATCGCGCAGGCGCTGGCGCTGGGCGCACCGGCCAGCACGCCCGCCAAGGCCGGCGACGAAAGCTGGCGCGCCGAGATCGTGAGCCGCAGCAACCGCATGTCCGAGCTGCTGGCCGAAGCGCGCATGGTCGCCAAGTCGGACGCCTCGGTGCTGCTGCGCGGCGACAGCGGCGCCGGCAAGGAGCTGCTGGCGCGCGCCATCCACCGCGCCAGCGCCCGCGCCGACAAGCCCTTCGTGGCTGTCAATTGCGGCGCCATCCCCGAGGCGCTGCTCGAATCGGAACTGTTCGGCCACATGAAGGGTGCCTTCACCGACGCCCACGCCAACCACAAGGGCCTGTTCCAGCAGGCCGACGGCGGCACGCTGCTGCTCGACGAAATCGGGGACATGCCGCCCGCCCTGCAGGTCAAGCTGCTGCGCGTGCTGCAGGAGCGCGCGGTGCGCCCGCTCGGCGCCAGCCAGTCGATCGAGGTCGACGTGCGCATCATCTCGGCCACCCACCGCGACCTGGACGTGGCCATGGAAGCCGGCCAGTTCCGCGAAGACCTCTATTACCGGCTCAACGTGGTCACGCTCACGCTGCCGCCGCTGTCGGCCCGGCGCGAGGACATTCCGCTTCTGGCCAACCACTTCCTGCAGAAGCTCTCGACCAAGTACGGCAAGCGGCTGTCCGGCTTCGCGCCCGAGGCGCTCAAGGCGCTGGCCACCGCGGCCTGGCCCGGCAATGTGCGCCAGCTCTACAACGTGGTGGAACAGGTCTGCGCACTGTCGAGCTCGCCGCTGATCCCGCTGGCGCTGGTGCAGCGCGCGCTGCGCGTGCCCACGGTCGAGGTCCAGACCTATGCCGAGGCCAAGCAGCGCTTCGAGCGCGACTACCTCGTCGGGCTGCTCAAGCTGACCGACGGCAACGTGGCCGATGCCGCCCGGCTGGCCGACCGCAACCGCACCGAGTTCTACCGCCTGCTGCAGAAGCACGAACTCACGCCGGGCCACTTCAAGGCCGACGCTGTCGCTCCCGGCAGCGAGCCTGTCGCCGACTAGCGACGCCCCTAAGTCGTTGATTTAAAAGGCCATCTTCCACCAGCCTCGCCAGCTTGTCGGGATTCGGCGACAAAAACCAGGGTTTCGAGGCCTTCCAAACGGCTCCAACCCGGAAAATCGCATTCAGGTCGCCCTAAGTCGTTGATCTGAAAGCGTTTTCCCAGCCTGGCACAGGGTTTGCCCCTGTACAGGCATGACAGCACTCAACAGCCCATCTTTCGCACTGCGCCAGCAGCGCGACGGCCTGCGTCAAAAGCAGTTTTCCCCCGTGCGGCCCCGTGCCGCCGGTCATTCGGTGGCCGCGCTCGCAAGCGCGGGCGGCGCCGAACCGGATTGCGTGATCAAGCGCTTTCCTGCCATTGGCGACACCCCTTCCCTCGACAAGCAACGTTGGTAAATCACACATGAAGCCAAACGACTTCTCCCAACTGAACGTGCTGACCGAAGCCGACTTTTCGCACCGCAGCCCGGTGCGCGAAGAACGCCATCCCAATTCCGTGACCGCTCCGCCGGTCAACCGCGGCTCCATGGCGCCCCGCCCCTGGCGCGGCTTCTGGAACAGCCTCGGCACGGCCCTCCTGGTCAAGCTCGGCGCCGGCGGCAAGCCGGAAAGCCAAACCGCCGAAGCCGGCGCCCAGGTCAAGCAGCCTTGGCAGCGCGCCGCGGCCCAGCGCCGCTTCGCCTTCATGGCGCTTACGCTGCTGAGCACCGTGGTGGCTTCCGCGCTGTTTGCCGGTGTGCAGCCCGACTACGACAACATCTGGCTCGAATACGGCCAGATCGGCCTGTACGGCCTGCTCTCGGGCTGGGTCGTCACCGGCTTCGTGACCGCGCTCATGGGCTTCTACGTCTCGGTGCGCGGTGACAAGCACGCGCTCTCGGTCAAGCAGGTGGCCCACCACCCGATGAACCCCGAGGCACGCACCGCGATCATCATGCCGATCTGCAACGAGGACGTGGCCACGGTGTTCGCCGGCCTGCGCGCCACCTGCGAATCGGTCGCGGCCACCGGCCACGCGAAGCAGTTCGACGTGTTCGTGCTGTCCGACAGCTACTCGCCCGAAACCGCCGCCGCCGAGCGCGCCGCCTGGGAAGACCTGCGCGCCGCGCTGGCCGACAGCCCCAACCAGCCGCAGGTCGAGGTGTACTACCGCCTGCGCACCCGCCGCACGCACCGCAAGGCCGGCAACGTGGCCGACTTCTGCCGCCGCTGGGGCAAGGACTACCGCTACATGGTCGTGCTCGATGCCGACTCCGTGATGAGCGGCGACTGCCTGGCCTCGATGGTCAAGCTGATGGAAGCCAACCCGACCGCCGGCATCATCCAGACCGCCACGCAGGCCATCGGCCACGTGACGCTGCATGCCCGCGCGCAGCAATTCGCCTCCCGCGTGACGGGCCGCCTGTTCACGCTGGGCATGCAGTTCTGGCAACTGGGCGAATCGCACTACTGGGGGCACAACGCGATCATCCGCGTCGAGCCCTTCATGAAGCATTGCGCGCTGGCCCCCATCAAGGGCACCGGCGGCATGTCGGGCGGCATCATGTCGCACGACTTCGTCGAAGCCGCGCTGATGCGCCGCGCCGGCTACAACGTGTGGCTCTGCGCCGACCTGGTCGGCAGCTACGAGCAGCAGCCGCCGGACCTGCTGGCCGAACTGCAGCGCGACCGCCGCTGGTGCCAGGGCAACCTGCAGAACGCCCGCCTGATGGCCGAACCCGGCATCCACCCGGTGCACCGCGCGATGTTCGTGACCGGCACCATGGCTTACGTCTCGGCGCCGCTGTGGCTCGCATTCCTGACGCTCGGCACCGCGCTGTGGCTGAGCGGCTCGAGCCTGATCTCCAGCTGGAGCGTGCTGCCGGCGGAACTGGCCGGCCTGTGGGTCTGGACCCTGTGCCTGTTGTTCCTCCCCCGCCTGCTCGGCATCGCCGCCGTGCTGATGCGCGGCGAGCAGCGCCAGTACGGTGGCCTGTGGGGCCTGGTGAAGAGCTCGGTGCTCGAAAGCGGCCTGGCCATCGTGCAGGCACCGGTTCGCATGCTTGCCCACTCGCTGTTCGTGCTGGTCGCCCTCACCGGCATCAAGCTCGACTGGAAGTCGCCCCCGCGCGAAGCCGCAGCCGTGCCGTGGAAGGTCGCCGTGACGCAACTCGCTCCCATGAGCGTGGTGGTCGGCGCGCTGGCCCTGGGTGTCGCAATGATCGATCCGAGCGCGCTGATCTGGCTCATGCCGGTGGGCCTGCCGTTGCTGCTGGCCATTCCGCTCACCGTGCTGACCAGCCAGATCGCGCTGGGCACGTCGCTGCGGGACCGCGGCTTCCTGCTGATTCCCGAGGAATCGCGTTCGCCGGCCGTGCTGCGCCGCGCCTGGATGCATGCATTGCGCCTGGCGCGCCCTGCGGCGCTGGCGACGGCCTGATGCGCTGAGCTCCACCGCAAACAAGAAAGCCGGCCACGAGGCCGGCTTTTTTATTGCGCGGCTGCCGGAGCAGCAGCCATCGCTCAATTTAATTAGAACGGCAGCTTGGGACCGCCGGGGCCACCCATGCCGCCCATCCCCTTCATGCCGCCCATCTTCTTCATCATCTTCATGAGGCCGCCGCCCTTCATCTTCTTCATCATGCCTTGCATCTGCTCGAACTCGTTGAGCAGGCGGTTCACCTCCTGAACCTGCACGCCCGCGCCGGCCGCGATGCGGCGCTTGCGCGTGGCCTTGAGCAGCTCGGGCTTGCGGCGCTCCAGCGGCGTCATGCTCTGGATGATGCCTTCCTTGCGGCGGATGTCGCGCTCGGCGCGGGTCATGTCGGCCTCGGTCGCCTTGGCGGCCATCTGCTGCGGCAGCTTGTCCATCAGGCTGGAGAGGCCGCCCATCTGCTTCATCTGCTGCAGCTGGCCGAGGAAGTCGTTCAGGTCGAAGCCCGCGCCGCTCTTGACCTTGGCCGCGAGCTTCTGCGCCGCCGCCACGTCGACGCCGGCCGTGACCTGCTCGACCAGCGCGACGATGTCGCCCATGCCGAGGATGCGGCCCGCGTGGCGCTCGGCGTCGAACACCTCGAGGCCGTCGATCTTCTCGCTGGTGCCCGCGAACTTGATCGGCACGCCCGTCACCTGCCGCACCGACAGCGCCGCACCGCCGCGCGAATCGCCGTCGGTCTTGGTCAGGATGATGCCGGTGAGCGGCAGCGCTTCCTTGAAGGCCTTGGCGGTGTTGATCGCATCCTGGCCCTGCATCGCATCGACCACGAACAGTGTTTCGACCGGATCGAGCGCGCCGTGCAGCTGCTTGATTTCGGTCATCAGCACTTCGTCGATGGCCAGGCGGCCTGCCGTGTCGACCAGCAGCACGTCGAAGAAATGGCGCTTGGCGTGGTCGAGCGCGGCGCGTGCGATGTCGAGCGGCTTCTGGTCGGGCGTGCTCGGGAACCATTCGGCGCCGGCCTGCTTCGTGACCATCTTGAGCTGCTCGATGGCGGCGGGCCGGTAGACGTCGCCCGACACCGTGAGCACTTTCTTCTTGCGCTTCTCGATCAGGTGCTTGGCCAACTTGGCGGTGGTGGTGGTCTTGCCCGCGCCCTGCAGGCCGGCCATCAGGATCACGGCCGGCGGCTGCGCCGCAAGGTTGATGTCGGACACGCCCTCGCCCATGGTGGCGGCGAGCTCGCGGTTGACGATGCCGACCAGCGCCTGGCCCGGCTTGAGCGAGCCCAGCACTTCCTGGCCGAGCGACTTTTCCTTCACCCGGGCGACGAAATCGCGCACCACGGGCAGCGCCACGTCGGCTTCGAGCAGGGCCATGCGCACTTCGCGCAGCATGTCCTGCACGTTGCTTTCGGTGATGCGCGCCTGGCCGCTCATCGTCTTGACGAGGCGGGAGAACTTTTCTGTGAGGGCGGTGGCCATGAGCGGGATGCCTTGTCGCCCGCTGCGGCGGGCTATTGGAAAGTCGGAAGTCGTGAACGGATTCGGCGGCCTACTGCCCCTTTCGCAAGACACCGGGGAACCGGCTTTGCCGGGCCTCTGGTGTCGCCCCCGGTGAGGGGGTTGGCGCTGCGACACGAGTGCGCAAGCCTGGGGGAGATAAACTCTGCGCATGATTTTAGCGATCCCCTCCCCACTTGCCGTGGCGCTGGGCATCGCCACCGCGGCTGCCTACGGATTTGCCGCTGCCGCGGGTGCCCGGCTGAGCCGCAAAGCCACCCAGTGGGCCCTCGGGCTGGCGTGGCTTCTGCATGCCGCCGTGCTGGGCCATGGCCTCATCGGCAGCGAACCGAAATTCGGCTTCGCGCCGGCGCTTTCGGTCACCGCTTGGCTGGTGCTCACGGTCTATGCGGTCGAAAGCCGCATGTACCCGCAACTCAAGGTGCGCCGCGCGCTGGCCTGGCTGGGTGCGGCCGCCGTGCTGCTGGCCATTCTCTTTCCCGGCACGCCGCTGCATGTGTCGGCTTCGCCCTGGCTGCCGCTGCACCTTGCGCTGGGCATTGCCTCGTACGGCCTGTTCGGCGCCGCGGTGGTCCATGCCTGGCTGATCACGCGGGCCGAAAAGCAGATCCGCCTTGCCACCGAACCGCAAGGCGGCGTGCCGCTGCTCACGCTCGAGCGGCTCACCTTCCGCTTCGTGATGGCCGGCTTCGTGCTGCTTTCCGCCACGCTGCTCGCGGGCCTGCTGTTCAGCGAAACGCTGTACGGCGCCAGCGTCCGCGGCTGGAAGTGGGACCACAAGACGGTGTTCTCGGTGCTCGCCTGGATGAGTTTCGCCGTGCTGCTGATCGGCCGGGTCCGCTTCGGATGGCGTGGCCGCACGGCGCGGCGGGTGCTGTATGCCGGCTCCGCCCTGCTGCTGCTGGCCTATGTGGGCTCGCGCTTCGTGCTCGAAGTGGTGCTGGCGCGCGGCGCGACATGAAATACCTGCTCGTTCTCGCGGTGTTCTGGGTGGCAATCTGGCTCTGGCGCAAGAACCGCCGGGAGGAAATGCGCGAGACCCTGCGCGAAGAGGCGGCCCGCACCGCCAAGCGCCCGCCGCCCGCCGCGCCGGCTTCGCCGCAAGCCATGCTGCGCTGCGCCCATTGCGGCTTGCACCTGCCTGCAAGCGATGCGATCGCGGGACCGGGCGACGCGGTCTACTGCAGTGCTGCGCACCGCCAGGCTGCCGAGCGCGGCTGAGCGGGCGCTGCATCGATGAGCACAGCGCCAAGGGTGCACCCGTGAGTTCCTCCCCATGGTCGCGCGGCGAACCCGCCACCGACTGGAGCACGCTCGAGCCGGGGCGCGGCGAAAGCGCCGCGCTGCTGCGGCTGTGGCGCGGCTTCATGGCGGCGCGCTGCTTCGTCGCGCTGGTGCTCGTGCTGCTGCAGGGCGTGGCCATGGCGTTCGGCCAGACGGTGCAGCCGCTGGCCGTGGCACTTTCGGCCGGCTACCTGGCTGCCACCTGGCTGGGCGCGCGCTACGCGCATTTCACGCCGCCGATCCGGGCCTTCGGCATGCTTTGGTTCCTCACCATCGGCATCGACCTGGGCACCTTCACTGCGCTGCAGGTGCTCCAGGGCGGCAGCATCAACTACACACCGCTGTTCGCGCTGCCGGTGCTCATGAGCGCGGTGCTGGGCACGGTGACGGTGGGCCTGGGCACCACGGCCACGGTCACGCTGCTGCTGCTCGCCGATGCCGGATGGCACTGGCTGTTGCAGCAACCCGGCGATTCCTCCACCCGCTTCGTGCAGGCGGCGCTCACCGGCACCGGGCTCTTCGTGGTGGCCTTGCTGGCGCACGAGCTGGCGCGCCGGCTGGCCCGCGAGGAAGAAACCGCACTGCGCAACCGCAGCAGCGCCCAGATGCAGGCGCAGGTCAACGATCTGGTGATCGAGACACTGAGCGAAGGCGTGCTGGTGATCGACGCCGAAGGCATGGTGCATGCGGCCAATCCGGCGGCCGACGCGATCCTCGGACAAGGGCTCGCCCGGCTCAATCTGCCGTTCGCATTGCATGCGCAACCCGCCTGGCATGCGCTGGCGGCGCTGGCGCGCCAGACCTTTGCGCGCCGCGCGCCGCAAAGCGAGGAAATTCCCGTGGCGCAGGCCCGCGGCGCCGCGCGCGAGGTGCGCGTTCGCACGCGGCTCACGCCCACCAGCGACCGGCACGTCGACAGCCTTTGCGTGATGTTCCTGCAGGACCTGCGCGAACTCGAGGCCCGCATCCGCACCGAGAAGCTGGCCGCGATGGGCCGCATGTCGGCCGCCGTGGCGCATGAGATCCGCAACCCGCTCGCGGCCATCACGCAGGCCAGCGCGCTGCTCAACGAAGACCTCACCGATCCCGCGCACCGCAAGCTGACCAGCATGGTGCAGCACAACGCGCAGCGGCTCGCACGCATCGTGGACGACGTGCTCGACGTCTCGCGCGCGCGCCAGCAGCGCGTGCTCTCGCTCGGCGAGCAGGTCGTGCTCGATCCCGCCGTGCAGGCGCTGGCCGAGGAATGGGTGCGCCAGACGCGGCGCCAAGGCGTGCTGATCGCCCTGGATGCCGCCGACGCCGAGGTGCGCTTCGACGTCGAGCACCTGCGCCGGCTGCTCGTGAACCTGCTGGACAATGCGGCGCGCTACGCGAGCAGCCGGGCGGGCGCGATCCAGGTCGTCACCACCACGCAGCGCGGCAGTTCCGGCCGCCCCAGCCTGCAGGTGTGGAGCGACGGCGCGCCGCTGGAGCCGGCGGTGCAGCGCCACCTGTTCGAGCCATTTTTCTCATCCGAAAGCCGCTCCAGCGGGCTCGGCCTCTTCCTGTGCCGCGAGCTGTGCCGCCGCCACGGTGCCACCATCGGCTACGAGCGGCGCGCGCTCGTGGCGGGCGGGCCCGAGGGCAATGAATTCTTCGTCAGTTTTGCGCCGAGCGAAAACCGGCTGACACAATAGCGCCGTGAGCACTCCCCATCCCTCCATGCAGCGCCCGGCCAACATCCTGGTCATCGATGACGAGCCCGACCTGCGCACGCTGTACGAACTGACCCTGCTGCGCGAAGGCTATCGCGTCGAGGCCGCCGGGAGCGTGTCGGAAGCCTGGCAGCACCTGGAGGCCGGGCAGTTCGATGCGGTGATCACCGACATGCGGCTGCCCGATGGACAGGGCATGGAAATCATCCACCGCATCCAGAAGAACCAGCGCAGCGAGCGCTGCGTGGTGATGACGGCCTACGGCTCTGCCGAGAACGCGGTCGAGGCGCTGAAGGCCGGCGCCTTCGACTACCTGACCAAGCCGGTCGACCTGAAGCAGTTCCGCGCCGTGGTCGCGTCCGCGGTGCAGGCGCAGCAGGCACCGCCGGCCAAAGCCTGGCAGGCGGCGCCCGCGGGCCAGCCGCGCGCCGACACACCCGCCGTTCCGGACAGCGGCGTTGCTGCGCTCGACCGGCTGGTGGGCGACTCGGAGCCGATGCGCCTGGTCAAGTCGCGCATCGCCAAGGTGGCGCGCGGCATGGCGCCGGTGCTGGTGCGCGGTGAATCAGGCACCGGCAAGGAACTGGTGGCGCGCGCCGTGCATGCCTGCAGCCAGCGCAGCGAGGGCCCGTTCATCGCGGTCAACTGCGGCGCCATTCCCGAGAACCTGCTCGAGGCCGAGTTCTTCGGCGCCCGCAAGGGCTCCTACACCGGCTCCTCGCAAGACCGCGACGGCTACTTCCAGGCCGCGCGCGGCGGCACGCTCTTTCTCGACGAAATCGGCGACCTGCCGCTGGCGATGCAGTCCAAGCTGCTTCGCGCGATCCAGGAACGCAGCGTGCGCTCCATCGGCTCGACGCAGGAAGACGCGGTCGACGTGCGCATCGTGAGCGCCACGCACAAGGATCTTCATGCCGAAGTCCAGGCCAGCCGCTTCCGGCAGGACCTGTTCTATCGGCTCAACGTGATCGAGATCGCGGTGCCCGCGCTGCGCGACCGGCGCGAGGACCTGCCCGCACTTTGCGCCGCGCTGCTCACGCGCATTGCGCAGGACGGCGGGCTGCCGGTGCCGCATCTTTCCGCCGAACTGCTGCGCCGCCTTGCCCAGCATCGGCTCGACGGCAACGTGCGGGAACTCGAGAACCTGCTGCACCGCGCAGTGGCGCTCAACGACGGCGACGAACTGCATCTGGACCTGATGGCACCGAAGCCGGGCGCTGCCGAGACGCCGGCCGAGATGGCCATCGCCGAACCCGCGCCCTCTGCTGCTTCGGCGTCCGGCGGCGAAGCGCCTCGGGCGGCCGCTGCGTTCGCCGTGGCCGTCGCGGAACCCAAGCCCCCGGCGCCCGCCCTCCCCTCCGACCTGCAGGCCTACCTCGATCAACAGGAGCGCGAGATCCTCGTGCGCGCGCTGCATGAAAGCGGCTTCAATCGAACGGCGGCTGCCGCGCGGCTCGGCATGAGCCTGCGCCAGATCCGCTACCGCATCGCGCGGCTGGGCATCACCACGCCCGGCGGCGACGAAGGTGCCAGCACCGGCCATGCCGACGACTAAGGCCCCCGCGGCGAATCCGGCCAACGACGACGGGCTCTGGCGCGGCGGCTGGTACCGCTTTGCCAAGGCGCTGCGCTCGCCGAACTTCGGACCCCGGCCCGCGGGCGCGCAGACCGACCTGATCGTGCTGCATTCCATCAGCCTGCCGCCCGGCGAATACGGCGGCGAGGCCGTGCAGCAGCTCTTCACCAACCAGCTCGACTGGGACGCGCATCCCTACTTCCAGTCGATTCGCGGCCTTGCGGTTTCCTCGCATTTCTATGTGCGGCGCAACGGCGAACTCTGGCAGTTCGTGAGTTGCGACGAGCGCGCCTGGCATGCCGGCGTGTCGTCGTGGCGCGGCCGCGAGAACTGCAACGACGACTCCATCGGCATCGAGCTCGAAGGCCTCGAAGGCCAGCCGTTCGAAGAGGCGCAGTACGAGGCGCTGGCCAGCCTCTGCCCCGCCATTGCGCAGCATTACGCCATCGCGCACATCGCCGGCCACGAGCACATCGCACCGGGCCGAAAACAGGATCCTGGCGCCGGCTTCGATTGGCAATTGCTGCGCGGGCACCTCGGTTGGAGTCCATACATGTTTCCCCCGCAGGTGGTGCAGCGCTAATTTTTTCAATCGCGCAGCGCCTCGCGATGCGCCGATCCCGCGGCGCAGCAATGAGAAAATTGCAAACGCCGCATGCAGCAACCATGCGCCCTGCAAGCCCAAATCGGCCTGCAAGCCACGCCCCATGCGGGTTGCGACAACATAGGCCAGTATTCATGCGGCATCGACGGCCGTGTCCCGGGCCAAAAGAAAAATTGGCAGGGTTGTATCCACAGGAAAACGCTACATCTAGTGGGTTGTACACCCCTCAGACCCTAGATATAGTGTCCTCCGTCCGGTCAACAACGCCGGCGCGACGCCCAACCAAGGCGTCGCCATCCAACAAGAATTGCCAACCGAGAGGAAGCGAATGCAAACAGCCCTGAACACCCCATCGACCTCGCGTGCCGTTCCCTCCACGCCCACGCAGCAGCAGCGCGACACCGCTGGCTCGCCTGCCGGACAGAACCTCGCGCACTACCAGATCATCCGCCGCAACGGCGCCGTGGTTCCCTTCGAACCCAACAAGATCGCCATCGCGATGATGAAAGCCTTCCTGGCCGTGCACGGCACCCAGGGCGCGGCTTCGGCCAGCGTGCGCGAAACCGTCGACGCGCTCACGCAAGGCGTGATCCGCGCCATGGTGCGTTCGCGTCCGGGCGGCGGCACCTTCCACATCGAAGACGTGCAGGACCAGGTCGAACTCGGCCTGATGCGCGGCGGCCACCACGAGATCGCGCGCGCCTACGTGCTCTACCGCGAGCGCCGCACGCAGGAGCGTTCCAAGCAGGTCGAGCAGGAAGCGCCGGCCACGCCGACGCTGCATGTGCTGGACAACGGCGAACGCGTCGCGCTCGACCTGAACCAGCTCAAGGGCCTGATCGAATCGGCCTGCGAAAACCTGGGCGACAGCATCACCGCCGCGCCAATCGTCGCCGAGACGATGCGCAACCTGTACGACGGCGTGCCGCTCGACGAGGTCTACAAGGCCTCGATCCTGGCGGCCCGCACGCTGATCGAGAAGGATCCCGACTACACCTTCGCGACCGCCCGCCTGCTGCTGCACACGATCTTCAAGGAGATCATCGGCCGCGAAGTGATGCCCGCCGAGCGCGCCACCGCCTACGCCGACTACTTCCCGCAGTTCATCAAGAAGGGCGTCGAGAACGACCTGCTCGACGAGAAGCTGCTGCAGTACGACCTGCCGCGCCTGGGCGCCGCGCTCAAGGCCGAGCGCGACAACCAGTTCGACTACCTCGGCCTGCAAACGCTGTACGACCGCTACTTCCTGCACGTGCGCAAGTCGCGCATCGAATTGCCGCAGGCCTTCTTCATGCGCGTGGCCATGGGCCTGTCGCTCGGCGAGATCGACCGCGAAGCCCGCGCCATCGAGTTCTACGAAGTGCTGTCGTCCTTCGACTTCATGTCGAGCACGCCCACCCTGTTCAACGCCGGCACGCTGCGCTCGCAGCTGTCCAGCTGCTACCTGACCACCGTGCCCGACGACCTCGACGGCATCTACGAGTCGATCAAGGAAAACGCGCTGCTCTCCAAGTTCGCGGGCGGCCTGGGCAACGACTGGACCCGCGTGCGCGCGCTCGGCAGCCACATCAAGGGCACCAACGGCGAATCGCAGGGCGTCGTGCCCTTCCTCAAGGTGGTCAACGACACGGCCGTGGCGGTGAACCAGGGCGGCAAGCGCAAGGGCGCCGTCTGCACGTACCTGGAAACCTGGCACCTGGACATCGAGGAGTTCCTGGAACTGCGCAAGAACACCGGCGACGACCGCCGCCGCACGCACGACATGAACACCGCCAACTGGATTCCCGACCTCTTCATGCGCCGCGTGATGGAAAAGGGCACCTGGACGCTGTTCTCGCCGTCGAACGTGCCCGACCTGCACGACCTGTTCGGCGCCGACTTCGAGAAGGCGTATGTCGCCTACGAAGAAAAGGCCGCGCGCGGCGAGATCAAGCCGGCCCGCACCATCCAGGCCTCGGACCTGTGGCGCAAGATGCTCACGATGCTGTTCGAGACCGGCCATCCGTGGATCACGTTCAAGGACGCCTGCAACGTGCGCTCGCCGCAGCAGCACGCCGGCGTGGTGCACTCGTCGAACCTGTGCACCGAGATCACGCTGAACACCAGCGACACCGAAACCGCCGTCTGCAACCTCGGTTCCGTGAACCTGCTGCAGCACCTGAAGGACGGCAAGGTCGACCAGGAAAAGCTCAAGCGCACGATCGCGACCGCAATGCGCATGCTCGACAACGTGATCGACATCAACTACTACGCCGTAAAGAAGGCGCGCGACTCCAACCTGCGCCACCGCCCGGTCGGCCTGGGCCTGATGGGCTTCCAGGACGCGCTGTACGAACTGCGCATTCCCTACGCTTCGCAGGAAGCCGTGCAGTTTGCCGACGAGTCGATGGAAGCCATCTGCTATCACGCCTACTGGGCCTCGACCGAGCTGGCCCGCGAACGCGGCAAGTACTCGAGCTACAAGGGCTCGCTGTGGGACAAGGGGATCCTGCCGATCGACACGCTCGACCTGCTCGAAAAAGCCCGCGGCGGCTACGTCGAGGTCGACCGCTCGGCCACGCTCGACTGGGAGGCCCTGCGCCAGAAGATCAAGGCCGACGGCATGCGCAATTCCAACTGCGTGGCCATCGCCCCGACCGCGACCATCTCGAACATCATCGGCGTCGACGCTTCCATCGAGCCCTGCTTCGGCAACCTCTCGGTCAAGTCGAACCTGTCGGGCGAATTCACCGTGATCAACCACTATCTGGTGCGCGACCTGAAGCGCCTGGGCCTGTGGGACGACGTCATGGTGATGGACCTGAAGCACTTCGACGGTTCGCTGCGCCCGATCGACCGCGTGCCGCAGGACGTGAAGGCGCTCTACGCCACCGCGTTCGAAGTCGAGACCACCTGGCTGGTCGAAGCCGCAGCGCGCCGCCAGAAGTGGATCGACCAGGCGCAGTCGCTCAACATCTACATGGCTGGCGCATCGGGCAAGAAGCTCGACGACACCTACAAGCTCGCATGGCTGCGCGGCCTGAAGACCACCTACTACCTGCGCACGCAGAGCGCGACGCACGCCGAGAAATCCACCGTGCAGTCGGGCCGCCTCAACGCGGTGTCGTCGGGCAGCGATGCATCTTCGGGCATGAGCGCACTCGAAGCCGCGGCTGCCGCAGCGAAGGCGCAGATGAGTGCGATGCCTGCCACCGACATCGCGTTCTGCGGCGTCGACGATCCGACTTGCGAAGCATGCCAATGACGCGCGAGTGATGTCAGAGAGGTGCATGCACGACGCGCGAACTCTCAGTCGATCACGGCATCGACTGACATCGCGCGATGCATGAGAGCAACATAACAACCACATAAATGAAGCGCGACGTGAACGAGCACTTTGCAACTCACATCGTTGCTCCGATAATTGAGCATTGGATTTTTCTATGTTGACCTGGGACGAAGAAGTCAAGCCCTCCTTATCAAAGGATATGCAACAAGGATTGCAGCAACACCACGCATCGACCAGCGGCCTGTCCGCAGGCCGACCGGTGGATGCTCCGACTTCGTCGATTGCACAACAACCCGCGGCACCCGCCGCGGCGCAGCGCGTCAAGGCTTCGGACAAGCGCATCATCAACGGCCAGACCGACGTCAACCAGCTGGTGCCGTTCAAGTACAAGTGGGCCTGGGAAAAATACCTCGCCACCTGCGCCAACCACTGGATGCCGCAGGAAGTGAACATGACGCGCGACATCGCGCTCTGGAAAGACCCGAACGGCCTGACCGAGGACGAGCGCCGCATCGTCAAGCGCAACCTCGGCTTCTTCGTGACCGCCGACTCGCTGGCCGCCAACAACATCGTGCTGGGCACCTACCGCCACATCACGGCGCCCGAATGCCGCCAGTTCCTGCTGCGCCAGGCGTTCGAGGAAGCGATCCACACGCACGCCTACCAGTACATCGTCGAATCGCTCGGCCTGGACGAGAGCGAGATCTTCAACGCCTACAACGAAGTGCCGTCGATCCGCGAGAAGGACCAGTTCCTGATCCCCTTCATCGACGCCATCAGCGACCCGCTCTTCAAGACGGGCACGCACGAAACCGACCAGACGCTGCTCAAGTCGCTGATCGTCTTCGCCTGCCTGATGGAAGGCCTCTTCTTCTACGTCGGCTTCACGCAGATCCTCGCGCTGGGCCGCCAGAACAAGATGACCGGCGCCGCCGAGCAGTACCAGTACATCCTGCGCGACGAGTCGATGCACTGCAATTTCGGCATCGACCTGATCAACCAGCTCAAGCTCGAGAACCCCGGCCTCTGGACCCCCGAGTTCAAGGCCGAGATCAAGGCCCTCTTCATGAAGGCCGTCGAGCTCGAGTACAAATACGCCGAAGACACCATGCCGCGTGGTGTGCTCGGCATGAACGCCTCCATGTTCAAGGGCTACCTGCGCTACATCGCCAACCGGCGTGCCCAGCAGATCGGCCTCGAAACGCTCTTCCCGAACGAGGAAAACCCGTTCCCCTGGATGAGCGAAATGATTGACCTGAAGAAAGAGCGCAATTTCTTCGAAACCCGGGTGATCGAATATCAATCGGGTGGTGCGCTCTCCTGGGATTGAATCGAATCTTTCGACAAGAATTAATGAATTCAAGAATTGCCCTTGCCACCGATCGCGCCGAAGAGCGCGGCATGGACGAGGGCTCAGGTGTTCATGGTGCTGGAGCTCAGATTCCAACGCCATGGATCGCTTCACGCTACCAACGTGCGTGGAGTGCTTCAATAGGTTGATTTTTTCAACTTGATCAAGGAGAAATAGAAATGGCAACTGCAAAGAAAGCGCCGGCTAAGAAAGCCGCTGCAAAGAAGGCTCCGGCAAAGAAGGTCGCGGCCGCTAAGAAGGCTCCCGCCAAGAAGGTAGCTGCGAAGAAGGCTCCGGCCAAGAAGGTCGCAGCGAAGAAGGTAGCCGCCAAGAAGGCGCCTGCGAAGAAGGTAGCCGCCAAGAAGGCAGCTCCGGCAAAGAAGGCCGCTGCCAAGAAGGCTCCGGCGAAGAAGGCCGCAGCGAAGAAGGCTCCTGCCAAGAAGGCGGCGGCGAAGAAGGCTCCGGCAAAGAAGGCCGCTGCCAAGAAGGCCCCGGCGAAGAAGGCTGCCGCCAAGAAGGCTCCTGCCAAAAAGGCTGCGGCCAAGAAAGCCGCGAAAAAGCCCGCTGCCAAGCCTGCCGCTGCTGCCAAGAAGCCTGCTGCGAAGAAGGCTGCCAAGGCTCCTGCCGTAGCGCCTGCTCCTGCTGCGCAAACGACGCTGAACCCCCAGGCAGCCTGGCCGTTTCCGACGGCCAGCAAGCCCTGAGTCTGCTCAGCGGCCTTGACGGCAAAAAGCCCGGCACCTCACGGTGCCGGGCTTTTTTTATGGGCGCCTGCCAGCGGGCGGCTCAGAGGCCCAGCGCCTTCAGGTCGATCTGGTAATTCTGCGGCCCGCGCTGTGCGATCTTGAGCGCGCCGATGCGGTTGCCGAGTGCCGCGCACTGCGCGAGCGGCCATTCCTTTTCGAGGCCGAACAGCAGCGCGCCGCGCCAGGCATCGCCGCAACCGGTGGGCTCGACCACCGCCGTCGGCGTGACACCCGGCACATGCTCGCGCTCGCCGTCGATCCAGACCTCGCAGCCTTCGGCCGCCAGCGTGACGACCAGGCCGCGCACGCGCTTCGAAATCTCGGCCAGGCTCCAGCCGGTGCGCTGCGACAGCATCTTGCCTTCGTAGTCGTTGACGACGACCCAGCTCGCCAGGTCGACGAAGTGCCTGAGCGCCTCGCCGTCGAACATCGGCAGGCCCTGGCCCGGATCGAACACGAACGGAATGCCGGCCGCGGCGAACTGCTCCGCGTGCTGCAGCATCGCCTCGCGGCCGTCGGGCGCAATGATGCCGACGCGGATGTCTTCACGCGCGGCGATCTTCGTGAGGTGCGCCTGCTGCATCGCGCCGGGGTGGAACGCCGTGATCTGGTTGTTGTCGACGTCGTTCATGATCATCGCCTGCGCGGTGAATGTGTCGTCGAGCTGGCGCACGAACTCGGTGCTGATACCCAGCATGCGCATGCGCTCCAGGTAGTCGGCGCCGTCGCTGCCAAGGGTGGCCATCGGCAGCGCGGTGCCGCCCAGCGCATTGAGGCTGTAAGCGATGTTGCCGGCACAGCCGCCGAAGTCGCGCCGCAGGCCCGGCACCAGGAACGACACATTGAGGATGTGCAGCTGGTCCGGAAGGATCTGGTCGGCGAACCGGCCCTCGAAGGTCATGATGGTGTCGAACGCGAGGGAACCGCAAATCACTGCTGCCATGGGTGAGCCGTTGGGTAGGAATGGATGAATGAAATGAAAAGGCGGGCGCGAGCCAGGCCTAAGGATAGAACGCTTCAACGCGGTAGCCTGCAATGGGCGGCAGCGTGGCCGCTTCCGTTGCCGACAAGCTCAGCGGCAATGACGCAGCCTGGTCGGAGCGTGCCGCAAGCACCGCCGGTGCGCCATAGTCCGCCGCCATCAACACGCGGCGCACCACGGCACGCTCCTGTGTGTCGAGCAGCGAAAGCTCGACAGCCGGCATGGCCAGGGGAACGGCCGCGCCATTGCGCAGCGTGAAGCTGAGCCGGTAGTCGTTGTTGCCGGTTTTTTCGCGCGCGAAGGCCGCGCCCTCGATCACGATGTCGCCGATCTGCCGCAGCGCGGTGAGCTCGCAGCCGGTGACGCGGCACAGGGCCGCGAATGCGGGACGCAGGTTCGGCTGGCGCGCGACGATGCCGTCGCGCTCGTGGCGCAGGACCTGCACGAAGAGCAGCAGGACGGCAAGCGCGGCCAGCAGCCAGAGCCAGCGCCGCGCCCCAGGCCGCTGCCAGACACCCGCGGCGCCACGGCCCAAGTTCTCGTTGCCATCGGAAAAAGGAAGTCGCTCCGAGTCTTCCGCATCGTCACGGAACGACGGCTGAGGCGAAGGAAGCAGGCCCGGCTCGGGCTCGCTCGCCTCCCGCACCATCGAGGCCGACACTTTTGCGGCGGCGCGCTCGTCGCGCGCCTTGGCGCTCGCGATCTTGGCCGACTTGATGCGGGCCCGGCGCAGCGCCTTTTGCATCTGCACCTGGTCGCGGTCTTGTTCGGGCGCGTGCTTTTCGTCTTCCTCGCTGGCCGTTGCCGCCATCTCGCGCGCCTTGAGGCGCAGGGCCGGCAACGGCGGTGCGGGCGGGGGCGGCGGCGAAGGCGGAGCCGCCAGATTCAGGTCGATGTTCGGAAACGGCGGCAGCGAACTCGCCGGCGGCCGCCATTCGGGCTCGTTGGCTTCGAAGTCGGTCCACAGCTCGTCGGCGACGATGCCGTGCGCCGGCAAGGCGAAGTTGGGCGCGGGCGCGGGCGCCGGAGCAGGCGCTGGTGCAGGCGCGGGCTCCGGTGCCGGCACCCGCTCGGCCTGGGAAGGCGCAGCCTCCGGCGGTTCGCGATCCTCGGGTTCGTCGTCGAAGAAATCCGCGTCTTCGATCGCATCGGAGGAGGACGGCGGCTCGGTCGATGCGTCGGATGCCGGTGGAGGCGCAGCGCTCGCAGCCGGCGGGCCATCGGGTGCCTCGTGCAGGTCGAGCGTGGCGTCGAACACATGGCTGCAACGTCCGCAGCGCACCCAGCCATCCGAAATGCGAAGCTGGTCGCGCACCACCTTGAAGGTGGTGGCACAGGCGGGGCAACGCGTGACGAGGCTCATGACGGGGCGATTGTAGGGTTGGGCCCTCGCCGCGCCAGTGGGATCGGGATCAAACGCGAAACGGCAGGCGCGTGCGTCCTCAGCAGCGCGCCGTCATGAGGATCCAGCCATCCTCGCTGTCGCTGACTTCGAGCGCGGCATAAGGCGCATAGGCCTCTTTCAGCTCGTCGGCCTGGCGCTCGAGGATGCCGGCCAGCACCAGCGATCCACCGGGCGTCACGTGGCTGCGCAGCAGTGGCGCAAGCACCTTGAGCGGCGTGGCCAGGATGTTGGCCAGCACGGTGTCGTAGCGGCCCTTGGCCGCTTCCGGCAGGCCGGCATTCAGGCGCACGCCGTTGGCTTCGGCGTTGAGGCGGGTCGACGAGACCGCCGCCTCGTCGATGTCGACGGCATCGATGTCGGTCGCACCGAACTTCGCCGCGCCAATGGCCAGGATGCCGGACCCGCAGCCGTAGTCGAGCACGCGCTGGCCGGCGAACGAACCCTGCCTTGCGATCCAGCGCAGGCACATGCGCGTGGTGGGATGGGTGCCGGTGCCAAAGGCAAGCCCCGGGTCGAGCCGCATCACCTGCCTTGCCTGCTCGGGCGGCTCATGCCAGGTGGGCACGATCCAGAATTCGGGCGTGATCTCGACCGGCGCGAACTGCGATTGCGTGAGCCGCACCCAATCCTGCTCGGGCACCGGTGCCACGCCGAGCACCGCGCAGCCTTCGAAGAAATCCTGCAGCGCAAGCACCGACGCCGCCTCTTTCGCAAACGCTTCATCGGCAAACAGCGCAATCACGCGCGAACGCTGCCAGCCTTCCTTGGGCGGCGGCATGCCGGGCTCGCCGAACAGCGCCTGCTCGGCATCGGTCTGCGCGTCGGCGTCTTCCACCGACACGCTCAGCGCATCGAGTGCGTCAAGCGCGTCACTGACCATTTCGACCCGGTCTTCCGGCGCCATGAGACGCAGTTCAAACATGGCAAGGCCCCTCTTCGCCAGGAACACCGAGGAACCGGCTTGGCCGGGCCTCTGGTGTTGCCCCCTGCAAGGGAGTTGGCGAAGCGACACGAAGTGCGCGCAGACCGGGGGTGTTCATCGCTTGTGCGCCGCCAGCCACTCTTCCAGATAGTGGATGTTGGTGCCGCCGCTCATGAACTTGGCGTCGACCATCAGTTCGCGGTGCAGCGGGATGTTGGTCTGGATGCCTTCGATCACGGTTTCGTTCAGCGCCGTGCGCATGCGCGCCATGGCCTGCTCGCGCGTGTCGCCGTAGACGATGATCTTGCCGATCATCGAGTCGTAGTTCGGCGGCACGAAGTAGTTGGTGTACGCATGCGAATCGACGCGCACGCCAGGGCCGCCCGGCGGGTGCCACATGGTGATGCGGCCCGGCGAGGGCGTGAACTTCCAGGCATCCTCGGCGTTGATGCGGCACTCGATGGCGTGGCCGCGCATCTCGATCTGGCGCTGCGTGAACGGCAGCTTCTCGCCGGCCGCCACCATGATCTGCGTCTTCACGATGTCGATGCCGGTGGTGAACTCGGTCACCGGATGCTCCACCTGCACGCGCGTGTTCATCTCGATGAAATAGAACTCGCCGTTCTCGTAGAGGAACTCGAAGGTGCCGGCGCCGCGATAGCCGATCTTCTTGCAGGCCGCGGCGCAGCGCTCGCCGATCTTCTCGATCAGCTTGCGCGGAATGCCGGGCGCCGGAGATTCCTCGATGACCTTCTGATGGCGCCGCTGCATGGAACAGTCGCGCTCGCCCAGGTAGACCGCGTTCTTGTGCTTGTCGGCCAGGATCTGGATCTCGACGTGGCGCGGGTTCTGGAGAAACTTCTCCATGTACACGGCCGGATTGCTGAATGCAGCGCCGGCCTCCGCCTTGGTCATCTGGATCGCGTTGATCAGCGCGGCCTCGGTGTGCACCACGCGCATGCCGCGGCCGCCGCCGCCGCCTGCCGCCTTGATGATGACCGGATAGCCGATGGCGCGGGCAATGCGCTTGTTGGTGGTGGCGTCATCCGAGAGCTCGCCCTCGGAGCCCGGCACGCACGGCACGCCGGCCTTGATCATGGCCTGCTTGGCCGAGACCTTGTCGCCCATGACACGGATGTTTTCGGGCGTCGGGCCGATGAACTGGAAACCGCTCTGCTCCACGCGTTCGGCGAAATTGGCGTTCTCGCTCAGGAAACCGTAGCCGGGGTGGATGGCCTCGGCGTCGGTCACCTCGGCGGCCGAGATGATGGCCGGCATGTTGAGATAGCTCAGCGACGACGGCGCCGGGCCGATGCACACGGCTTCCTGCGCGAGCTTGACGTACTTTGCGTCGCGGTCCGCTTCGGAATAGACCATCACGGCCTTGATGCCGAGCTCGCTGCAGGCGCGCTGGATCCGGAGGGCGATTTCGCCGCGATTGGCAACCAGGATCTTCTTAAACATGTGCGCCCCCGCGGCTGCATCGCCCGCACGCTGCGCGTGCCAGGGCAATTTGGCGGCCTTCGCCCGCCCGCGCCGAGGCGCGAGCCCCTCGGTTCGCAACCAGAATCTTCTTGAACATGGTCACTCGATGATGAACAGTGGCTGGCCGTACTCGACCGCCTGACCGTTTTCGCCGAGGATCTGGGTGATCGTGCCGGACTTGTCGGCCTCGATTTCGTTGAGGATCTTCATCGCTTCGATGATGCAGACCGTGTCGCCCTCGTTGACCTTGCTGCCGATTTCGACGAAGGCCGGGGCGCCCGGGCTGGAGGAGCGGTAGAAAGTACCCACCATCGGCGACTTGATCGCGTGGCCGGCAGGCGCGGCTTCGGGCGCGGGTGCGCTGGCAAGCGCGGGTGCCGCCGGCGCACCGGCAGCAGGAGCAGCGGCAGGTGCCGCCGCCACGGTCTGTACATATTGCACCGGAGCAGCGCCGCCACCCTTGACGATGCGAACCTTGCCTTCGGTTTCGGTGATTTCCAGTTCGGAAATATTGGATTCCGACACCAAATCGATCAGTGTCTTGAGTTTGCGCAGATCCATGGAGCTCCAGTGCCGACTTTGCCGGTCAATAGGATGTAACTTGGCTAAAAATCGGTGATTTTTAGCGATTAGCGGCTAAATGCCGAGTGTGTATCTGATTCTAACCGTGAACCAGTTCACGCCGCCAAGCGTCCAGGTCGGCCGCTTCGAGCTTGCCCATTTTACGAGCCGCCACTTCGCCCGTGCCGTTCAGGACCAGCGTGAACGGCAATCCGCCGCCCGTATTGCCTAGATTCTTGACCAGTTCCGTCCCCTGCAGGCCGGCCAGGCCCGTGGGGTAGCTGACCGGCGTCTTCTGCAGGAACTTGCGCACCGCGCTGGGCTGGTCGATCGCCAAGCCCACAACTTGCCAGCCGTTCGCACCATTTTCGCGGAAGAAGCGGTCGATCATCGGCATTTCTTCGACGCACGGCGGACACCACGTGGCCCAGAAGTTGAGCAGCAACGGTTTGCCGCGAAAACTGGAAAAAACCAGTTCGCCGCCTTCCGGCCGCTCGAAGCGCTGCCCCCAGAAGCTTGCGGCCAGCACCTCGCCCTTGGGGCCGCTGGCGCGCTCACGCCACCATGCACCGCCCAGGCCGGCCGCAGCGGCCGCGACCGCCACGCCGCCATAAAGAAGGCCTCGCCGTGTGGGCGAAGAAGTCATTCACTTGTCCTTTTCACTTTCGATCAGCCGCCGCAGCGCCGCGAGGTCGCCGCGCGGCGTGCGGCCCTGGGCGTCGGGCCGGAGTGCCCCGCGCAGATCGTCGAGGTCGTACACCAGCAGATGCACCCCGATTTCCTCGCCCAATGCACGGCTCGCGGCGTGAACGCTCAGCGCTTCCACCTGCTCGCCGTGAAACCCGGTGACCATCCGCGGCTCGTAGTCCACGTGGTGGTCGATCAGGGCAATCTCGGCCGACTTGGAATCATCGCAGAACAATTGAATATAAATGTCTGACAGCCGCGTGGCGGTGCCGTGCCAGACCGCGCCGCCCACATGCGGGCGGAATGCCGCCATGCGCTCCATCCATTCGAGCGCGAGCAGCCGCAGCGCGCGCAGTTCCTGCGGCTGGGTGTCGGCGCAATAGAGCGCGATGTAGTCACGGACTTCGGCCTCCACCTCGTCATTGTTCGGCAGCGCCGTGCGCGAGGACAGACCCAGGTCGCGCAGCGCCCGGCGCTTGGCCGGACCGTACTCCAGCCCCTCCTCGACAACGAGGCGGGCGGCAGCAGCAGCAATCTCGCGCTTGGTGGACGTGTCCATCGGGGCATTTTGCCCGCAGTACGGCGCCCCTCGCACAAACATCAGTACAAAGGACGAGGACGGGAGCACGGACACCGCTTGCCGCCTCCCTAGAATCGGCCGATGCACATTCATATTCTTGGCATCTGCGGCACGTTCATGGGCGGATTGGCCGCCCTGGCGCGCGAGGCAGGCCACCGGGTCACAGGCTGCGACGCCGGCGTGTACCCGCCCATGAGCGACCAGCTCCGGTCGCTCGGCATCGACCTGATCGAGGGCTTCGGCGCGGACCAGCTGGCGCTTTCGCCCGACGTTTTTGTGGTCGGCAACGTGGTTTCGAGGGCCCGGCTGGCCGATGGCACACCCAAGTTTCCGCTGATGGAAGCCATCCTCGACGCCGGCAAGCCCTACACCAGCGGCCCCCAGTGGCTGGCCGAGCATGTACTGCTCGGCCGCCATGTTCTGGCCGTGGCAGGCACCCACGGCAAGACGACCACCACCTCGATGCTGGCCTGGGTGCTCGAACAGGGCGGCAAGGCGCCGGGCTTCCTCGTGGGCGGGGTTCCGCTGGACTTCGGCGTCTCGGCACGGCTCGGATATGTGGCCCCCACGCTCCCCGCGTTGCGTGGTTCGCTGCCCCCCGAGGGGGCGTTCGCCGCCTTGGGGCGGCCCGGCGGCGGCTCAGCGCCCTTCGTCATCGAGGCCGACGAATACGACACGGCCTTTTTCGACAAGCGCAGCAAGTTCGTGCATTACCGCCCGCGCACCGCGATCCTCAACAACCTGGAGTTCGACCACGCCGACATCTTCGATGACCTGGCCGCCATCGAACGCCAGTTCCATCACCTCGTGCGCACGGTGCCGGGAACCGGCCGGCTGGTGGTGAACGCCACCGAGGAAAGCCTGCAGCGCGTGCTGGCGCAGGGCTGCTGGAGCGAACTGGCGCGCTTCGGCGCCGGCGGTGAATGGCAGGCCCGCGGCACGCACGACGCCTTCGACGTGCTGCGCCAGGGCGAGGCAGTCGGCCGGGTCGAGTGGGAACTCTCGGGCCTGCACAACCAGATGAATGCGCTGGCCGCCATCGCCGCGGCAGAGCATGTGGGCGTGGCGCCGGCCGATGCGGCCCGCGCGCTCGGCAGCTTCAGGAACGTGCGCCGCCGCATGGAACTGCGCGGCGCGGTCGAGCGCAGCGGCGGCGCGATCACCGTTTACGACGATTTCGCCCACCACCCCACGGCCATCCGCACCACGCTCGACGGACTGCGCAAGAAGCTCGATGACGCCGGCAGGCAAGGCGAGCGCATCCTCGCGGCCTTCGAGCCGCGCAGCAACACGATGAAGCTGGGCGTCATGGCGGCACAGCTGCCGTGGAGTCTGGAAGCGGCCGACCTGTCGTTCTGCCACACGGCCGGGCTCGACTGGGACGCCGCCGCGGCCCTGGCTCCGATGGGCGAGCGCGTGCAGGTGGCCGGGGCCGTCGAACCGTTGGTGGCGCAGATCGTCGCGGCGGCCCGGCCTGGCGACCACATCGTCTGCATGAGCAACGGCGGCTTCGGCGGCGTGCACGACAAGCTGCTCGCGGCACTGCGCGCCGCCGCAGGGCCATGACTGCCATGCGGGCCCGGGAACTGGTCGAGAGCCTGAAGCTGCAGCCCCACCCCGAGGGCGGCTGGTACAGCGAGGTGTTCCGCTCGGCCGCGAGCGTCGTTCCCACCGACGGCCGCGCGCCGCGCAGCGCGCTCACCAGCATCTACTTCCTGCTCGAAGCCGGCCAGCATTCGCGCTGGCACCGGGTGCTGTCGGACGAAGTCTGGGTGCATCTGGAAGGCGTGCCGCTCGCGCTCTGGACCTGCGACGCCGCGCTGCGCACGGCGCCGGCCCATGTGCGGCTGGGCCCGGTCGACGCCCACGGCACGCGCCCCCAGCATGTGGTGCCGGCCGGCCAGTGGCAGGCCGCCCGGCCGATCCAGAGCCACGCGAGCGGCGACTACACGCTGGTCGCCTGCATGGTCGGCCCGGGCTTCGACTTCGCCGACTTCTCCCTGGTGCCGCCGGACAGCGATGAAGCCGCCGCCATGCGGCATCACTGGCCGGACTTGGCCGGGATGCTCTGACCCTGTTCAGCCCCGGCGCTGCTTGATCGCCTGCGACAGGGTGTCCAGCACCTGCACCGAATCGTCCCAGCCCAGGCAGGCGTCGGTGATGCTCTTGCCGTATTCGAGGCCCGAGAGCTGGTCCTTGCCCGGCGTGAACTTCTGCGCGCCGGCCTGCAGATGGCTTTCGACCATCACGCCGAAGACGCGGTTCGAACCCGCGGCAATCTGGTTGGCGATGTCCTTGGCCACGTCGATCTGCTTCTGGTGCTGCTTGGAACTGTTGGCGTGGCTGCAGTCGACCATCAGCGTGGGCGGCAGCTTGGCGGCTTCGAGGTCCTTGCAGGCCGCCTCGACGCTGGCCGCGTCGTAGTTGGGCGCCTTGCCGCCGCGCAGGATCACGTGGCAGTCGCGGTTGCCGTTGGTCTGCACGATGGCGACCTGGCCGTTCTTGTGCACCGAGAGAAAGTGGTGGCCGCGCGCCGCTGCCTGGATGGCGTCGGTGGCAATGCGGATGTTGCCGTCGGTGCCGTTCTTGAAGCCGATGGGTGCCGAGAGGCCCGAGGCCAGCTCGCGGTGCACCTGGCTTTCGGTGGTACGCGCGCCGATCGCGCCCCAGGCGATCAGGTCGCCGATGTACTGCGGCGAGATCACGTCGAGGAACTCGCTGCCCGCCGGCAGGCCGAGCCGGTTGATGTCGATCAGCAGCTGGCGCGCCATGCGCAGGCCCTCGTCGATGCGGAAGCTCTCGTCGAGGTACGGGTCGTTGATCAGGCCCTTCCAGCCGACCGTGGTGCGCGGCTTCTCGAAGTAGACGCGCATCACGATCTCGAGCGTGCCGGCGTACTTTTCGCGCTCCACCTTGAGGCGGCGGGCGTATTCGAGCGCCGCGGCGGGGTCGTGGATCGAGCAGGGGCCCATGACCACCAGCAGCCGGTCGTCCTTGCCCGCCATGATGTTGTGGATGCTGCGGCGGGTGCCCTCGATCAGCGTCTCGACCGGCGTGCCGCGAATCGGAAAGAAGCGGATCAGATGTTCGGGAGGGGGCAGCACGTTGATGTCCTTGATGCGTTCGTCGTCGGTCTTGCTGGTTTTCTCGACGCTCGCATACCAGCTGTCGCTGGCGGGGGCAGTGTTCGTGCTCATGGTGCTTTCCTTGTTGGAGTGGATATCGTCAGGGCATAAAAAAACCGCCGGGGGCTTGAGGCCACCGGCGGTTTTGGGAGGGTGTTCGTTTGCTTTACGCGCTCGCCTCTCGTCCGCCGGAAACCGGGAACCAAAAGTAGGCAAAGAAATAAGCGCGGAGGGCGGACATGTGGGCGGAATGTAGCACGGAAAACGAAAAGCCCGACAAAAGGCCCGGCTTCGAAGGGCTCAGCGATAGCCGGATTCGTTGGGGTTGTGGATGATCCAGATCAGGTTGCCGCTCGAGTAGTCGCCCATGCCGCCGCCCGCGAAGACCAGGCGGCCCTGGCCCTTGTAGGTCATCTCGTAGCGGTGGCGGTCGCTGCCGAAATAGAACGGAATGAAGGCCTTGCCCGTGACGTAGGCGCCCTGGTCGGTCGGCGGGCCGGCCAGGTCGGTGACCTGCTTGGCGCTCATGCCGATCTGCAGCCGGGTGAACCTGCTGTTGCGCGCCGGGGTGCCGGTGATCTCGCCTTCGTAGCCGTTCAGGCCCTTGACGGTGCGGCCGCTGCCGGCCTCGACCTTGGAAGAATCGACCACGTTGCCCTTGGCATCCATGCCGGCCTTGGATCCGCCGCGTGCCGGGGCCGCGGGGGCGCTGGCCGCGGGTGCCGATGCCGCGGGCTGACTCTCGCCCGAACCGCCGCGCGAAGCGCAACCGGCGGTTGCGAGCGCCACTGCGGCAGCCGCGGCCCACAGGGCCGCAGACGAATTGATCCTGATCCTCATCGAATGCTCCTCTTTGTAAGAAATGAGGAGCGGAGCTTACAAGCTCTCAGGCCGTTCCGCCTACGGTCAAACCATCGATGCGCAGGGTGGGCTGGCCGACGCCGACCGGCACGCTCTGGCCTTCCTTGCCGCAGGTGCCCACGCCCGAATCGAGCGCCATGTCGTTGCCGATCATGGTCACGCGGGTGAGCGCATCGGGGCCGTTGCCCACGATGGTCGCGCCCTTGACCGGGTACTGGATCTTGCCGTTCTCGACCCAGAAGGCCTCGCTGGCCGAGAACACGAACTTGCCGCTCGTGATGTCGACCTGCCCGCCGCCGAAGTTGGTGGCGTAAAGCCCCTTCTTGATGCTGGCCACGATTTCCTTCGGGTCCTTGTCGCCGCCGAGCATGTAGGTGTTGGTCATGCGCGGCATCGGCACGTGGGCGTAGCTCTCGCGGCGGCCGTTGCCCGTGGGCTTGACCTTCATGAGGCGCGCGTTGAGCGAATCCTGGATGTAGCCCTTGAGAATGCCGTCCTCGATGAGCACGTTGCGCTGGCTGGCGTTGCCTTCGTCATCGACGTTGAGCGAGCCGCGACGGTCGGCAATGGTGCCGTCGTCCAGCACCGTCACGCCCTTGGCCGCCACGCGCTGGCCGATGCGGCCCGAGAACGCGCTCGAGCCCTTGCGGTTGAAATCGCCTTCCAGGCCGTGGCCGATGGCTTCATGCAGCAGGATGCCGGGCCAGCCGGAGCCGAGCACCACGGTCATCTCGCCGGCGGGCGCGGGACGGGCATCGAGGTTGGTCAATGCGGCCTTCACGGCCTGGTCGACGTATTCGGCGATCTGCGCGTCGTTGAAGTAGGCGAGGCCGAAGCGCCCGCCGCCGCCGCCGGAACCGACCTCGCGCCGGCCGTTCTGCTCGGCGATCACGGTGACCGACAGGCGCACCAGCGGGCGCACGTCGGCCGCCAGCGTGCCGTCGGCCCGCGCCACCAGCACCACGTCGTACTCGCTCGCCAGGCCCGCCATGACCTGCGCCACCCGCGGATCGCGCGAACGCGCCAGCTTCTCGACCTTTTCGAGCAGCTTGACCTTGGCCGTGCTGTCGAGCGTGGAAATGGGGTCGACGCCGTTGTAGAGCGAGCGGCTCGAGGCGATCTTGCGGGTTGCCGTCTTCACGCGGCCGGTGCGGCCCGCGGAGGAAATGGAGCGCACCGTGCGGGCCGCGTCGAGCAGCGAAGCCTCGGAGATGTCGTCCGAATAGGCAAAGGCCGTCTTCTCGCCGCTGACCGCGCGCACGCCGACGCCCTGGTCGATGCTGAAGCTGCCGGTCTTGACGATGCCCTCTTCCAGGCTCCAGCCCTCGCTGCGCGTGTACTGAAAGTAGAGATCGGCGTCGTCCACCCGGTGGGAGGTGATCTCGGCCAGGGCCTTGCTCAGGTGCGATTCGTCCAGGCCGAAGGGCGTGAGCAGGAGCTGTTGCGCCGTGGCGAGGCGCTCGATGGTGGGTTCGCGAGAGATCATTGCCGATTATTGCTCGCCCCCAGGCTTCGCGCACTTCGTGTCGCTTTCGCCCGCCCCCTACCCGGGGGTAACACCAGAGGCCCCGGAACACCAGAGGCCCGGCAAAGCCGGTTCCTCGGTGTTTCTGGAATTAGTTCTGGGCCAGCTTCCGCGCCCGGGCGATCGACATCAGGATGCCCAGCCCCAGCCCCAGCGTGACCATGGCGGTGCCGCCATAGCTGATGAACGGCAGCGGCACGCCCACCACCGGCAGGATCCCGCTCACCATGCCCATGTTGACGAAGGCGTAGGTGAAGAAAATCATGGTGACCGCGCCCGCGAGCAGGCGCGAGAACAGGGTCTGCGCCGTGGCGGCGATGGCCAGCCCGCGGAAGATCAGCAGGATGAAGGCCGAGATCAGTGCCAGGTTGCCCACCAGCCCGAACTCCTCGGAATAGGCGGCGAAGATGAAGTCGGTGGTGCGCTCGGGAATGAATTCGAGGTGCGTCTGCGTGCCCTGCATGAAGCCCTTGCCGCCGACCCCGCCCGAGCCGATGGCGATCATTCCCTGGATGATGTGAAAGCCCTTGCCCAGCGGGTCCTTGCTCGGGTCGAGCAGCGTGCACACGCGCTGCTTCTGGTAGTCGTGCAGCACGCGCCAGTCGACGCCGTCGGCGCACAGTTGCGACTCGAAGCCCACGATCAGCGTGATCGCCACGGCGCCGATCACCACCGGCGGCACGATCAGCTTCCAGGGCAGCCCGGCAAAGAAGATCACCGCCAGCCCGGCCGCCAGCACCAGCAGAGAGGTGCCCAGGTCGGGCTGCTTCATGATGAGCCCGACCGGCACCGCCAGCAGCACCGTGGCCACGACAAAATCGAGCGGCCGCAGCTGGCCTTCGCGGCGCTGGAACCACCAGGCCAGCATCAGCGGCATCGCGATCTTGAGGATTTCGCTGGGCTGGATCACCACGCCCACGTTGATCCAGCGCTGCGCGCCCTTCTTGGTGATGCCGAACAATGCCACCGCGATCAGAAGCGCCACCCCGGTCGCGTAGAGCGGCACCGCGAACATCATCAGCCGCTGCGGCGGCACCTGGGCCACCACGAACATGATGAAGCCCGCCAGCAGCATGTTGCGGCCGTGGTCGGCGAAGCGCGAGCCATGGTCGTAGCCCGACGAATACATGGTCAGCAGCCCGGCAAAGACCAGCAACAGCACGGCGAAGGCCAGAAAGCCGTCGAACCCCTGGAAGATGGGCGCGACCCGGCGCGCCAGGGAAGGCTGGTTGAACACTGCGGACATGGGGGCGGATTATCCGCGCCCCGCGGCGCACCTCAGCCGAAGCCGAGCCGAACGACCGTGCGCCCCGGTCGGCTTTCGAGTGCCAGCCGGGCGCCAATGGCGGCGGCGCGCTCCGCAAGCGCCCTGGGCACCTGCAGCGCGTCGAAGCCCCGGCCGTCGTCGATCACGCGCAGCTGCACGGCGCCGGCCGGCGCTTCGGCCTCGATCCTGAGCGTCCTGGCCTGGGCATGCTGGAGCACGTTGGAAATCGCCTCGAACAGCAGGAACTGCAGTTGCCGCATGGCCTGTGCGTCGAGGCGCTTGACGTCGGGCACCTCGTCCACCGCCCATTCGAACTGGATGCCCGCGGCCGCCAGGCGCGGCTCCAGCCGGTAGCGCAGTGCCGCCAGCAGGGCGCCGACGTCGCCCGGCGGCAGGTGAATGGAGTCGATGGACAGCTTGAGCTGGTCGAGCGAGTCGCGCAGCGTCCGCAGCAATTCCTCCGGGCTGGCCTGGCCCGACTGCAGCTGCCGGATGGCCGAGCTGATGTGCGAGCCCACGCCGTCGTGCATGTCGCGCAGGATGCGCTCGCGCTCGTGGGTGCGCGCCTGGTCGCGCGCCACCTGTTCCAGCGCGGCAAAGGTGGATGCGAGTTCGCGCTCGCGCTGCGCCACGCGTTCGGCCAGGGCCGCAACCGAACCGCGCGCCTGCACGCTCGCGGCATGGAAGCGCCGCAGCACGATCAGCAGCAGCGCGATGCCGAAGAACACGGAGGAATAGCGCACCCAGGTGGTCTCGCCGTAGGCGTCGCTCAGGCGGATCACGAGCCAGTCGCGGGTGCCGAAGCCCAGCGTCACCAGCGCGGCCGCGGCCACCAGCAGGCGGCCCACGTTCGGCCGCCGGATGGTGGCCACGGCAAAGGCGCCGACGAACAGCGCGACGAACACGATCTCCAGCGCGAGCCAGCCGGTGAGCCAGTAGGGCTCCTCGCGGTAAAGCGCGATGGCGCTCGCCGAGAAGGTTCCGGCCACCATGCCTGCCATCGGCCAGCGCAGCCAGCGCATGCGCGGGCGGCGGTCCCACCCCGCGAGGTGGTAGCAGAACATCATGGCGGACGCGGCCCAGCCCGCATAGCAGGTGGCCATGAGCACACCCCAGGCGCCCCAGGGGAGAGGCGGTTCGGCAATCACGCCGTCGGCCACCCGGATCGCCCAGCAGAACTCGGCCAGCGCCGCCCAGAAATAGAGGCTGTCGCGACGGTGCCATCCGGTGACGGCGGCATCCACCTGGGTGAGCCATAGCGCGAGCGCGATGCTGCCGACGATCAGGCTGAAGGCGGTCAGGAGCACCGAGCCGGTGAAGCGCCAGGCATAGGCGCTTTCGAAGAGATCGGTGCGCACCGGCGTCGCCGGCCCGATGGTCACGCGCGACAGCCCGGCCCGGCGGGCACTGTCGGCGCGTATGCGAACCTGCAGGCGGTTCTCGCCGGCCTTCAGCAGGCGCCCCGGCACCGGCACGTACAGCGGCGCCTTGGCGTAGTCCGCCCCGTTGCCGCGGGCCAGGTCGCCGTAGACCTGCAGCAGCGCGTCGTTGAGCCACACCTCCAGAACGCTGCCTGCGCGCGGAATGAAGATGCCCCAGGGCACCTCCGGCGCGGCTTCGAGGGTGAACGGCAGCTCGAAGGTCGCGTAGCCGGGGCGTCCGCCGTGCTGGCGGTCCCAGTGGTAGGAAAGTTTGACGGGCGCCTTGCGCGTGGCGCCGTCGATGGTGGTCCATGCGGTGCCGCTTTGCAGCTCGATCGGGCTCTCGGCCGGCGCGGCCGCCGCCGGTTGCGCCGCCAGCATCAGAGCTGCCGCGATCCACAGCGCAGCAAGAGCCCTGCCCGGTTTCCCGAACATGCGTCCGGCCACGCGATTCACCCCGGGTGGGACAACAGGCCGAGGCGCGTGGCCTCGAACACGGCCTCGCTCTTGGAGTGCACGGCCAGCTTGCCGTAGAGATTCTTGATGTGCGTCTGCACCGTGTGCACGCTCAGGCCCTTGAGCCGTGCGATCTCGGCATAGGAAAAACCGCGCGCGATCAAGGTCAGCACCTCGTGCTCGCGCGCGGACAGCAGGCTGGGCGCCGTGATGTTGCCGAGAGCCGCCTCGGGCGGCGCGGCGGCCAGCGTTCCGGCCAGTTGCAGGCTGCGGTACTTGGCGAGCACCCGCCGCGCGATCATGGGCGAGATCGGCGAGGCACCGGCCTTCATCTCCACGATGGTTTGTGCAATGTCTTCCGGCGCGGCGTCCTTGTGGATATAGCCAACAGCGCCGGCCTCGATGCTGGCCAGCACGTTTTCCTCATCGCCGAAGACCGAGATCACCAGCGGCTCGCAGCCCGGAAAGCGCGCCACGGCCTCGCGGATCACGTCGAGCCCGCTGCCGTCGGGCATGCCGAGATCGACGAGCAGCACGTCGGGAATGATGGTGGTCTGGGCCATCCATGCCAGTGCCTCGTGCACCGTGCCGGCGCTTCCGAGCCAGAAAAGGCTGGCGCTGCGCTGCACGCTCGCCTCGAAGAAGGCGCGCGCGCGGCTGTCGTCCTCGACCACGAGCACGCCCCAGCGGTGCGTCTTCCCGGTGTCCGTTGCCTCGATATTCATGGGCTTGAGCATAAGCTTCGGCGCAACGTAAAAGGGCCGGCGGACCTCCCGTTTTCATGGGATGCGGACACCGGCGCGGGCCATTGAAACTCGCTTTGAATTGCGAGTCCGGTCGCGCGCTTCAGTTGAATACTTTTAGCTTCTGGGCATCGCCCATGGAACCCGTGGCAAACCAACACCTCTGTGCAGTAAGCCCGCATATCGAAGCCTCGTGCGCCGAGGACTGCGTCGGGCGCACGGTCCTCATGCAAAATCAACCGGCTCCTTCAAGGGAGCTGTGTAGACCGCACCACTTCCAGTCTCCGCCCCGCATGGACCCGCAAACCACTCACCTGTTGTACCTGCACGGATTCCGCTCTTCGCCCCGCTCCACCAAGGCGCGGCTGATGGCCGCGCGCGTGGCCCGGGAGCACCCCGGCCTGCAGTGGTGGTGTCCGCAACTGCCGCCCTCGCCCCGCGAAGCCATCGACATGGTGATGAAGGGCATCGCGGACTGGCCGCGCAAGTCGATGGCCGTGGTCGGCTCCTCGCTCGGCGGCTTCTATGCCACCTACGTGGCCGGCATGACGCGCTGCCGCACCGTGCTGCTGAACCCGGCGGTGCATCCGGCGCGCGACCTTGCGCGCTACATCGGCGACCAGACCGCCTGGCACGACCCGGCCGAGCACTTCTATTTCAAGCCCGAGTACATCCAGGAGCTGCGCACCATGGAGGTCGGCGCGCTCACCCGCCCCGAGCGCGTGCTGGCCATCATCGCCAAGGGCGACGAAGCGCTCGACTGGCACGAAACCTCGGCGCGCTACCCCGATAGCAACATCAAGCTGATCGAGGGCGGCGACCATGCGCTGTCCGATTTCGAGGAAAACCACCTCGACGACGTGATCGCGTTCATCAATCCCGTCTGAAGCCCGGCAGGCATCGCGCAGCGGCCAGGCCCGTGCGCGTCCCCAAGTCTGGGACAATCCGGGCATGTTTGTATTGTTTGAAGAAGCCGGCAAGTACCTCGGTGGCCGTGTGCTGTCGGAGGCCGAAGCATCGGCGCAGGTCGAGCTCGACACCGGCAAGCGCGTCAAGGTCAAGGGCGCCAACATCGTTCTGCGTTTCGAGAAACCGGCCCCGGCCGAGCTGATCGCCGAGGCGCGCGCGCTCGCGGCCACGATGGATCTCGACCTGGCCTGGGAATTCGCGCCGGAGGGCGAGTTCGGCTTTGCCGACCTCGCGTCCGACTATTTCAGCGACAAGCCCACGCTCGCGCAGCAGGCCGCGGCGCTGTTCGCGCTGTTCGAGGCGCCGCACTACTTCCGCCGCGCGGGCAAGGGGCGCTTCAAGAAGGCGCCGGCCGAGATCCTGCAGCAGGCGCTGGCCGCCATCGAGAAGAAGAAAGTGGTCCAGGCGCAGATCGTCGAATGGGCAGGCCAGCTGGCCGAGGGCATCTGCCCGCAGCCGATCCGCGAGCAGCTCTACAAGATCCTGTTCAAGCCCGACAAGAACGCGCCCGAATACAAGGCCGTGGTCGACGCCGCGCGCGCCACCCAGCGCCCGCCGCTCGAACTGCTGGAACGCGCCGGTGCCATCGATTCGCCCTACCAGTTCCACTGGCGGCGCTTCCTGTTCGAGAACTTTCCCAAGGGCACGGGCTTCCCGGCGCTCGCCGCGCCCCCCATCGTGGACGACCTGCCGCTGGCCGAGGGCGCGCAGGCGTTCTCGATCGACGACTCGCAGACCACCGAAATCGACGATGCGCTGTCGGTGGAGGGCCTGGGCAGCGGCACCGTCACGGTCGGCATCCATATCGCCGCGCCCGGCCTGGCGCTGACGCCGGGCAGCGCCATCGACCAGGTGGCGCGCGCGCGCATGTCCACGGTCTACATGCCGGGCCACAAGATCACCATGCTGCCCGACGAAGTCGTGAGCACCTACACGCTGCTCGAAGGCGGCGACCGGCCCGCGGTGTCGCTCTATGCGCGCTTCGACGAAGCCACGCTCGAACTGCAGTCGACCGAGACGAAGCTCGAACGCGTGCCGATCGTGGCCAACCTGCGGCACGACCAGCTCGACGCGGTGGTCACCCAGCCCTGGCTCGAAGACGCCTCGTTCACGAACGAGAACACGCCCGAAGCCGCTGCGAAGCTGCGCGCGCCGCTGTCCTTCCTGTTCCGCCTCGCAAAGCAGCTGAAGGCCCAGCGCGAAGTGGTGCGCGGCAAGCCCGAGAACTTCAACCGGCCCGACTACAACTTCCGCCTCGTGGGCAACGACGGCGAACCGAACGGCAGCGAGCAGGTGCAGATCACCACGCGCCAGCGCGGTGCGCCGCTCGACCTGATCGTGTCCGAAGCCATGATCCTGGCCAACAGCAGCTGGGGCGGCTGGCTCGGCGAACTCGGCGTGCCCGGGCTCTACCGCAGCCAGGCCAGCCTGGCGCCCGGCATCAAGGTGCGCATGGGCACGCGGGCCTTGCCGCATGCGGGCCTTGGCGTGAAGAGCTATGCCTGGAGCACCTCGCCGCTGCGCCGCTACACCGACCTCGTGAACCAGTGGCAGATCATTGCCGCCGCGCGCCACGGCAAGACCGCCGCTCTGGCCGCGCCGTTCAAGCCCAAGGATGCGGACCTGTTCTCCATTCTCTCGGGCTTCGACGCCGCTTACGCAACCTACAACGCCTACCAGGGCGGCATGGAACGCTTCTGGACGCTCAAGTACCTGGAGCAACAGGGCATCACCGAGCTCGAGGCGACCGTCATCAAGGACATTCCGAACGGCGCACTGGTGCGCGCGGACACCCTGCCGCTGGTGTTCCCGGTGGCGGGCCAGCAGGAGCGCGGCGCGCGGCTACGCGTGAAGCTCGGCGAGATCGATGAAATCGCGCTCGACGTGCACGGCACCGTGCTCGAGCGCCTCGATGCGCCCAAGGCCGATGTCGCGGCCGAAGAAGAAGGCGGCGACGAGGAAGTGGAAGAAGTCGCCGGCCCCATCGCCATTGCAGTCGACCTCAGCGACAGCGAGGCGGCCCCGGAGAACACGCCGGCATGAGCACCGGTCATTCCATGCGCGCCAAGGAGCGTCGTCCATGAACTTCAGGGATCTGAGCACGCTGCAGATCGCACTCGGCGTGTCGGTCATCGCGCATGCCGCACTTCTTGCGGTGCGCTTCGTCGATCCCGAATCGTTCAACCGGGTCTTCAGCGAAACCGCGCTCGAGGTGATCCTGGTCAACAGCAAGACCAACGACAAGCCCGACGCCAAGACCCGCGTGATGGCCCAGACTTCGCTCGCGGGCGGCGGCGACCTCGAACGCGGCCGCGCCACCAGCCCCTTGCCGCCTTCGAGCTTCACCGCCATTGGCGATTCGGTCGAGGAGGCCCGACGCCAGGTCGAGGCCATGCAGGCCCAGCAGATGCAGCTGCTCGCACAACTCAAGCGCGACCTGGCCGCCATGCCCGCGCCGGACCCGCGCGCCCCGGGCGACCCGAAGGAAACCGTGGCCCGCGAGGAAAAGCGGCGCCAGATGGTGGAGCTGCTGGCCGAGATCGAGCGGCGCGTGAACGAAGAGAACGCGCGCCCCAAGAAGCGCTACCTGAGCCCTTCCACGCGCGAGGCGGCCTACGCCATCTACGTGGACACGCTGCGCCGGCGCATCGAGCTGCGGGGCACCGAGAACTTTCCCACGGCCGCCGGCAAGAAACTCTACGGCGAGCTCAAGATGACGATCACCATCAACCACGACGGCAAGCTCCTCGACACCGTGGTCGACGAGAGCTCGGGCGACGTCGTGCTCGACCGCCGCGCCAAGGCCATCGTGCACAGCATCGGCAGCTTCGGAAAGTTCACCGACGCGATGCGAAAAGAGACCGACCAGATCGTGCTGCAGTCGCGCTTCAAGTTCACGCGCGACGAGACCATCGAGCTCTCCTCCCAATAGACAACAGCGAATCCACGCGCCATGGACCTGTATTGCGTAATGGGTAACCCCGTCGAGCACAGCCGCTCGCCGCGCATCCATGCCCGGTTTGCCGAACTCTGCGGCCAGCAGATGGACTACAGCCGCCGGCTCGTTCCGGTCGGAGCCTTTGCCGAAGGCGTGGCCGCCTTCCGCCGGGAAGCCGCCGAGCGCGGCGACGCGGCACGCGGCTGCAACGTGACCGTGCCCTTCAAGTTCGATGCCGCCGCGCTCGCGCAGCACACCAGCGAACGCGCCGTGCTCGCGCAGGCGGTGAACACGCTGCGCTTCGAAGCCGACGGCAGCATCCATGCCGACAACACCGACGGCATCGGGCTCGTCAACGACATCGTGCGCAACGCCGCCGTGCCGCTGGCGGGCCGCGAGCTGCTGCTGATCGGCGCGGGCGGTGCCGCGGCGGGCGTGCTCGGGCCGCTGCTGGACGCCGGCGCCGCGCGCATCGTGGTGGCCAACCGCACGGTCGGCAAGGCCATGGCGCTGGTGCAGCGCCATGCGGCACTGGCGCTGCGCCATGGCGCGGCGCTCGAAGCCTGGGCGCTCGGCGAGGTGCCCGGCAACTTCGACGTGGTGGTCAATGCCACGGCCTCCAGCCTCGCGGGCGACGCGGTGCCGGTGCGCGCGCAGGTGCTGCGCCCCGGTGCGCTCGCGGTCGACCTGATGTACGGGCCCGCGGCCGCCGGCTTCATGGCCTGGGCCGAGGCACACGGCGCCGTGCCGCGCGATGGGCTCGGCATGCTGGTCGAGCAGGCGGCCGAGGCTTTCGATATCTGGCGCGGCGTGCGGCCGCCCGCCGCACAGGTGCTGGCCGAATTGCGCGCCTCGCTCGCCACCGGCCAATGAAGCGGCTGCTGCGGCTTGTGGCCTGCCTGCTGGTGGCGGGCGTGGCAATGGAGCTTTTCTTCGTGGGGCGCATCGCGGCCATGGCGGTGATCGATCCGCAGAGCACCGCGTTCCAGCGCAGCGAAGCCTGGCAGATCGCCATCCACCAGGGAAGCAAGGGCGCCTGGCGCCAGGAGTGGGTGCCCTACGCGCAGATCAGCGACAACCTCAAGCGCGCCGTCATCGCGAGCGAGGACGCCGACTTCATCGACCACAACGGCGTGGAATGGGAAGCCATCGAGCGGGCGCGCCAGCGCAACGCCAAGGCCGAGGAGCTCGCGGCCAAGCGCGCCGCACGCGCCATCGCACGCGGCAAGCCGGTGCGGCCGGTGCAGCTGCGCGGCGGCTCCACCATCACGCAGCAGCTGGCGAAGAACCTGCTGCTCTCCGGCGAGCGCACGCTCTTGCGCAAGGGCCAGGAGCTGATGCTCGCCATGGTGCTCGAAGTGCTGCTCGACAAGCGGCGCATCCTCGAGATCTACCTCAACAACGTCGAATGGGGCGAAGGCGTGTTCGGCGCCGAGGCGGCGGCCCAGTACTACTTCAGGAAGCCCGCCTCGCGCCTGAGCGCCGCCGAAGCCGCGCGCCTTGCCGTGATGCTGCCGAGCCCCAAGTTCTTCGAGCGCCGCATCGGCTCGTCCTACCTCAGCGGGCGGGCGTCGACCATCGTGGCGCGGATGCCGTCGGCCGAACTGCCCTGAACGCGCGCTCGCCGGCGCTTGGCCCCGTATCATCGCGCCCATGCTGGCAAAGCTCACAGGTTGGTTGTTGTTGGGGATCGTCCGGTTGCTCACCGGCGCCCAGGCGCGCTGGTACGGCTGCCCGCCGAAGGCCGAGCAGCGCATCTATTTCGCCAACCACCAGAGCCACGCCGACCTGGTGATGATCTGGGCCGCCCTGCCCGAGGAACTGCGCAGCATCACGCGGCCCATCGCGGCGCGCGACTACTGGGCCAATACACCGTTCAAGCGCTGGATCACGACCGAGGTGTTCAACGCGGTGTACGTGGAGCGCGCGGCCACGGCGCCGGCCGCAGCGCCGGCGGAACCCGAAGCGCCCCCGCGGCCCGTACGAGATGCCGCCGCTGCACCGCAGCCCGAGCGCATCGAACCCTCGATGGAGCCTCTGCTGCCGATGGCGCCCATGGCACCGCCTGTCGTCAACATCACGCCGGAAGCCTTCGACGAAGTGCAAGGGCGGCTCGACCTTCCTGCTCCTCCGCCGCCGCCTCCACCACCACCGGCCGCGCCGCCCGTCACGCCGCCAGCCGTGGAGCCGGAGCCGGCCGCGGCCGCACCCGCCCCCGATCCGCTGGCGCCGCTGGTCGAGGCATTGCGCAGCGGTGATTCGATCATCATCTTTCCCGAGGGCACGCGCGGCCACACGGGAGAGCCGCAGAAGTTCAAGTCGGGCCTGTACACGCTCGCGACGATGTTTCCCGAGGTGGTGCTGGTGCCGGCGTGGATCGACAACGTGCAGCGCGTGATGCCCAAGGGCGAGATCGTGCCGGTGCCGATCCTGTGCTCCGTCACCTTCGGCGCGCCGATCCGCGTCGAGGAAGGCGAAGAGCGCCGCCCTTTCCTCGATCGCGCGCGTGCCGCGGTGATCGCATTGCGCGATGTCTGAAATGAAGCTGTGCTTTTCTATTCATCGCGTTGGGAGTTTGGTGCTTTGTTCAGGGCGCGCTCCCGCCGACGGGGGACATTCGCGGAGGGGAGTACCCGGTGGCCTGTGCACGCGCCCTGAACGAGAGCACCCAACAACAAACACAACGCGCGGAGGAAAACTGACATGAACCAGTTCCTGCGCAGCCTCACCCCGACCCAGCAGGTCGCGGCCCTGTTCCTCATCGTCTTCGGCCTGCTCGTGATCGTGAGCACCGCGGCGCTCCTCCTGAGCTTCAGGGAACGCCGCAACCCCGTGCATGACGCCGCCTGGCAAGCCGAACTCGCGCACTACCGCAAGCTGCTGGGCACCACCTGGTTCATGGTGATCGTGTTCTGGGTCGGCTGGGCGCTTGGCGAGACAGTGGCCACCGTGCTGTTCGCGCTGATTGCCTTCTTCGCGCTGCGCGAGTTCATCACGCTCTCGCCCACGCGGCGCGGCGACCACCGCAGCCTGATCCTGGCCTTCTTCGTCGTGCTGCCGATCCAGTTCTGGCTCGTCGCCACCGCGCGCTTCGACCTGTTCACCGTCTTCATTCCGGTCTACGTGTTCCTCGCGATCCCGGTCGCAAGCGCGCTGGCCGACGACCCGAACCACTTTCTCGAGCGCAACGCCAAGCTGCAGTGGGGCATCATGGTCTGCGTCTACGGCATGAGCCATGTGCCCGCGCTGCTGCTGCTGAGCTTTCCGGGCTACGAAGGCAAGAGCGCCTTTCTCGTGTTCTTCCTGGTGTTCGTGGTGCAGACCTCGGTGCTGGTGCAGCACGTGATCTCGCGCCGCAGCCAGCGCAAGCCCTTCGCGCCCAACGTGAGCCGCAGCTTCAACTGGACCAGCTGGGGCATCGGCATCGTGGTGGCCAGCCTGGTGGGCGCGCTGTTCTCGTTCATCACGCCCTTCAAGTTCGGCCAGGCCCTCGCCGTGTCCGTCATCGCCTGCATCGCGGGCTCCATGGGGCACCTGGTGATGAAGGCGCTCAAGCGCGACCGCGGCATTCCCAACTGGGGCAAGAAGGGCGTGGGCGTCACCGGGGCCAACGGCCTGCTGGACCGCGTCGATGCGCTGTGCTTCGCGGCGCCGATCTTCTTTCACTCGATCCGCTGGTACTTCAACGTCTGACATGCGCATTCTCGGCATCGACCCCGGCCTCCTGACCACCGGTTTCGGCGTGGTCGATTCGGACGGCCATGCGCTGCGCTACGTGGCGAGCGGCACCATCAGCACGCGCCACCTGGGCAGCGGCAACCTGCCGGCGCGGCTCAAGGTGCTGTTCGACGGCATCGCGGAAATCGCCGTGCGCTACCAGCCCGATGCCTCGGCGGTCGAGATCATTTTCGTCAACGTCAATCCGCAGTCGACGCTGCTGCTGGGCCAGGCGCGCGGCGCCTGCGTGACCTCGCTGGTCAACAGCAATCTCACGGTGGCCGAATACACCGCGCTGCAGATGAAGAAGGCGGTGGCGGGCCACGGCCAGGCCGCGAAGGCGCAGGTGCAGGAGATGGTGAAGCGCCTGCTCGACCTGCCGGGCCTGCCGGGCGCCGATGCGGCCGACGCGCTGGGCATTGCCATCACGCATGCGCAGGTGGGCCGGTCGATGGCGCGGCTGGCCGAGGCGGCCGAGCTGTCGAAGACGCACGCCGGCACCTACCGGCAGGGACGCTCGCGCTGACTCAGCGCACGATGTAGCGCAGGCCGCCGAGCCGCGTGCGGTACTCGCGCACCTCGGCGGCCACGGACGCCGCATCGCCTTCCAGTGCACGCGCGATCCACGACGCAAGCTGCGGCATGTCGTCGGGCGTGAAGCCCAGCCGCACGATCTCCGGCACGCCCAGGCGCAGGCCGTTGATGTCTCCTTCCACCGGCGCGATCGGAAGGCCGATGCCGCAGGCCAGCAAGCCGCCTTGCGCCAGCTTCTTTGCGGCGCGCTGCCCACCGCCCCAGCGCGCGGCCTCGACCGCGAACTGGTGCGACTGCGTGAAGCCGCGCGCCTTTGCGAACACCGGCAGTCCCTCGGCATCGAGGGCGCGTGCCAGTGCCTGCGCGGTCTCGCGCATTGCCACGGCGTAGGCCGTGCCGTGCACCTTCCAGTCGAGCAGCCCGCGCGCCAGCGCCGCGGTGCGGCCCGCATCGGAGTTGGCCGTGAGGCCGGGGTAGGCGATGGCATCGATGCGCTCCATCAATGCCGCATCGTTCGACACGATCAAGCCGCCGGCCGGCCCGCCGAGGCTCTTGTAGGTGCTCATGGTGATCGCATGCGCGCCCTCGTCGAGCGGCTGCGGCCAGGCCTTGCCGGCCACCATGCCCGAGAGGTGCGCGGCGTCGAACAGCAGCCTGGCGCCCACGCTGTCCGCGACCTCGCGGATCGCCGGCACCGGGTGCGCAAAGAGATTCAGGCTGCCGCCGATCGTGATGAGCTTCGGCCTCACCTCGCGTGCGAGCCTGGCGAGTGCGCCGACGTCGACCGTGTAGCCGTCGGCATCGACCGGCGCGGGCACCGTCTTCAACCCATAGAGCCCGGCCGCGCCGGCCGCATGGTGCGTGACGTGGCCGCCGATGGCCGGCGGCGGCGCAATGATCGTGTCGCCGGGCCGGCAGGTCGCCATGAATACATAGAGGTTCGACAGCGCGCCGGAGCTCACGCGCACTTCGGCAAACCTCGAGCCGAAGACCTCGGCGGCCAGTTCGGCCGCGATGACCTCGATGCGCTCGATGGCCTCCAGCCCCACCTCGTACTTGTCGCCCGGGTAGCCCAACGAGGCCCGCGAACCGAGGCCGCGCGAGAGCAGCGCCTCGGCGGCCGGGTTCATCACGTTGGTGGCGGGGTTGAGGTTCAGGCCCTCGCGGTCGTGGATGCGGTGGTTGTCGTCCGCGAGCCTTTCGATCTCGGCGGCGATGCCGGCCGCATCGCGCGTGGCCGCATCGCCGGCAATGGCGAGCACATGGTCTTCGCTGGCGGCGGGAACCCAGGAACGGCGTTGGAGGGCGGCGGGCATGGGGCGGATCTCGCTGGAAGTGGCAGGTGGCTGCATGGTCGCCCGTGCCCTGAGTGGCGGCAACACGGATAATCTGGGGCCGAGCCCTAGAAAAACTTGGGGCTCCACTTCGCATGCCGCTCGCACCACCCCGCCCTCGCCTGCCTCCGCACACGGCCGTTCGCGCCTTCGAGGCTGCGGCACGCCACGGCAGCTTCGCGCGCGCCGCCGAAGAGCTGTTCGTCACGCCGGCCGCCGTCGCGCAGCAGATCAAGGCGCTGGAGACCTGGGCCGGCGGCGCGCTGTTCGAGCGGCACAGCCAGGGCATCCGGCTCAGTGCGCACGGACGTCGCGCACTGCCCGCGCTCAGCGCCGCGGTCGACCAGCTCGGTCTCGCGGTGCAGGCGCTGCGCCACGAAACGCAGACCGCAGCGCGCCGCAGCACGCTGCAGGTGGCAGCCCTGCCGGCGATGGCGCAGCTGTGGCTGTCGCCGCGGCTTTCGCGGCTGAAGGCGGCGCTGCCCGGCGTGCAGGTGTCCGTGACGGCGCTCGAGCAACCGCCGAACTTCCGCCGCGAACCCTTCGACCTCGGGCTCTTCTATGCCCGCGCCGGCGACCGCATCGAAGCGGCCGTCGGCGCGCAGGGCATGGTGCTCGCGCGCGACCGGCTGGTGCCGGTGTGCAGCCCGCGTCTCCAGCAGGCATTGCCAAGCGGCCGCCCGCGCGTGCTCGACGACCTGATCGATGTGCTGGCCCGCTGCGGCGGACTGCACGACACCGTGTGGCACGACGACTGGGCGCGCTGGCTGCAGGCCGCGCGCCCCGGCACCACTGCGGCCGAGGCCGATGCGCTGGCCGCGGGTCCGGACTTCTCGCTCTACAGCCTCGCGCTGCAGGCGGCGCTCGACGGCGAAGGCGTGCTGATGGGCCGCGAGCAGCTGGTGGCGCCGCTGCTCGCGCAAGGCAGGCTGCATGCGCCCTGGGGACGCCCGAAGGCATTGGGCGATACGCTCATGCTGCTGGTGCCTGCACACCGCAAGGGGCCGCTGCTGGCGCAACAGGTGCAGGCCTTGCAGGCCCTGGCCGGCTGAGATCGATCACTGGGTATTTTTTCGTGAAACACCGAGGAACCGGCTTCGCCGGGCCTCTGGTGTTGCCCCCGGTAGGGGGTGGGCGCAGCGGACACGAAGTGCCGCGCAGCCTGGGGGCGAGCCAATCTACACCACCCGTTCGGCAATCAGCACCGCGAAGAAGCCGAAGGCCGCAAGCAGCGTCCACTTGAGCACGATCCAGCCGAAGCGCCGGTACTTGGCCTGGCCCGTTCCCGCATAGAACGCGAACGATACGCCCGCCACCAACAGAAGCAGCAGGATGGCCCAGCGGAAGAGAAGCATTGCCGAATGCGGCCTACCAGGCCCGCGCTACTTCGCCGAAGCCGCGCGGTGCGCGCTTTTCGTCCTCGAAGGTGACGACCTCGTAGGCGTCGCTGTTGGCCAGCAGTTCGCGCAGCAGCTTGTTGTTGAGCGCGTGTCCCGAGCGGAACGCGGTGTAGGCCGCGAGCAGCGGCTTGCCGATGATGTACAGGTCGCCCATGGCGTCGAGGATCTTGTGCTTCACGAACTCGTCGTCGTAGCGCAAGCCCCCGGCATTGAGCACCTTGGTGTCGTCCATCACGATGGCGTTGTCCAGGCCGCCGCCGAGCGCCAGGCCCTTGCTGCGCATGTACTCGACTTCCTTGGTGAAGCCGAAGGTGCGCGCGCGTGCGATGTCGCGGCTGTAGGAGTCGGTGCCGAGGTCGAACTCCACGCGCTGGCCGGTGGAATTGACCACGCGGTGGTCGAAGTCGATCTCGAAGCTCAGCTTGTAGCCGTGGTAGGGCTCCAGGCTCGCCCACTTCTCATTGGCGCCCTCGCCTTCGCGCACCTCGACCTTGCGCGTCACGCGGATGAAGCGGCGCGGCGCCTTCTGCAGTTCGATGCCCGCGCTTTGCAGCAGGAATACGAAGGACGAGGCCGACCCGTCGAGGATCGGCACTTCGTCGGCCGTGATGTCGATGTAGAGGTTGTCGATGCCCAGGCCCGCGCAGGCCGACATCAGGTGCTCGACCGTCTGCACTTTGGCGCCGCCGGTCGAGACGGTGGAAGCCAGGCGCGTATCGGTCACCGCTTCGGCGGTCATGCGGATGTCGACCGGCTCGGGCAGGTCGACGCGCCGGAACACGATGCCGGTGTCCACCGGTGCGGGACGCAGCGTCAGCTCCACGCGCTGGCCGCTATGGAGCCCCACGCCCACGGCGCGGCTGATCGACTTGAGGGTTCGTTGTTGCAGCACGCCGAAGATTTTAGGCGCGCGGCGGCCGTGCCGCCCTATTCCCCTCGCTATGGCAGCGATAGACATGGGTGCTATGCCCACCGGCCGGCGATGGACGCAAAGGGCACGAAGCGGACGCAGCGCCTAGAGCCGGCAGAAGTCCCTTTCAGGTCTTCCCCGTACCCCTTGCGAACCTTCGTGCCCTCTGCGTCTCGTTGAGTCACTTCGCCGAACACCGCGGAACCGGCTTTGCCGGGCCGCTGGTGTTGCCCCCAGCGAGGGGGATGGCGAAGCGACACGAAGTGCGCGCAGCTTGGGGGTGAGCCAATCAATCTGCCTGACGGCGCAGGAATGCCGGAATCTCGAAGTCGTCCATGCCGCCCGACGACAGTGCATCGACCTTGGCCGCGGCCATGGTGCGGTTCGTGCGCCACACGCTGGGAACGGCCATGCCGTCGTAGTTCGGCTGGTTGCCGCCGCCGTGGCCGGCGTGGCCCGCATGGCCGGCGCCGAGCGTGGGCACGTTGAACGGGATGTTGTCGGTGCCGGTGCGGATCACTTCGAGCGTGGGGGCCTGGCGGTGCGCATCGGCGCGCGACAGGCCGGTGGCGACCACCGTCACGCGCATCTGGTCGCCCAGGCTCTCGTCGTAGGCCGCGCCGTAGATCACGTGCGCATCGGGCGAGGCATAAGCGCGGATGGTGTTCATCGCGAGCTTCGACTCGTTGAGCTTCAGCGAACCCTTCGATGCGGTCACCAGCACCAGCACGCCCTTGGCGCCCGAGAGGTCGATGCCTTCGAGCAGCGGGCAGGCCACGGCCTGCTCGGCGGCGATGCGCGCGCGGTCGGGGCCGGCGGCGGCGGCCGTGCCCATCATGGCCTTGCCGGGCTCACCCATCACGGTGCGCACGTCTTCGAAGTCGACGTTCACGCCGCCGTACTCGTTGATGATTTCCGAGATGCCGCCCACGGCGTTCTTGAGCACGTCGTTGGCATGGGCGAAAGCTTCGTCCTGGGTGATGTCCTCGCCCAGCACGTCGAGCAGCTTCTCGTTGAGCACCACGATCAGCGAGTCGACGTTGGCCTCGAGCTCGGCCAGGCCGGCGTCGGCGTTGGTCATGCGGCGACCGCCCTCCCAGTCGAAGGGCTTGGTCACCACGCCCACGGTGAGGATGCCCATTTCCTTGGCCACACGCGCGATCACGGGTGCGGCACCGGTGCCGGTGCCGCCGCCCATGCCGGCCGTGATGAAGAGCATGTGCGCGCCGTCGATGGCAGCGCGGATGTCGTCCACCGCGGCTTCGGCTGCGTCACGGCCCTTGTCGGGCTTGCTGCCCGCGCCGAGGCCGCTGGTGCCCAGCTGGATGATCTTGTGCGCGTTGCTGCGCTGGAGTGCCTGCGCGTCGGTGTTGGCGCAGACGAACTGCACGCCCTGCACGCCGCGCTCCATCATGTGCGCGACGGCATTGCCGCCGCCGCCGCCGACTCCGATCACCTTGATCTGGGTACCCTGGTTGAATTCTTCGACTTCGATCATTTCGATGGTCATTTCTAACTCCTTGAATTTGCAGTTGCCGTTGTGTATCTATGAATTTTTCTGGTGTCTTGACGAGTTCAACGAAGCTGTCGTCGCGGCGGTGGACCCGTGCGCCGCCATCGCTCGTTGAAATGCAAGGGCGGACCGCCGCGTGCGAGCCAGAGTGGGGAGTGGTTCATCGTCAGAAGTTCCCCACGATGAAGTCCTTGAAACGTCCGAACGCAGTCTTTACGGATCCGTTCTTCTGCGCGACCTTGAAGCCGCGCATGCGGGCGAAGCGCGCCTCCTCGAGCAGGCCCATCACGGTGGCCGCACGCGGCTGCGCCACCATGTCGGAGAGCGCGCTCGAATACTTCGGAATGCCGCGGCGCACCGGCTTCAGGAAGATGTCCTCGCCGAGCTCGACCATGCCGGGCATCACGGCGCTGCCGCCCGTGAGCACCACGCCCGAAGACAGCACCTCTTCGTAGCCCGACTCGCGCACCACCTGCTGCACCAGCGAGAAGATCTCCTCGATGCGCGGCTCGATCACGCCGGCCAGCGCCTGCTTGCTCAGCATGCGCGGACCGCGGTCGCCCAGGCCCGGCACTTCCACCTGCGTGTCGGGGTCGGCCAGCAGCTGCTTGGCGTAGCCGTTCTCGACCTTGATGTCTTCCGCGTCCTTGGTGGGCGTGCGCAGCGCCATTGCGATGTCGCTGGTGATGAGGTCGCCCGCGATCGGGATCACCGCCGTGTGGCGGATCGCGCCGTTGGTGAAGATGGCCACGTCGGTGGTGCCCGCGCCAATGTCGACCAGCACCACGCCGAGCTCGCGCTCGTCCTCGGTCAGCACCGCCTGGCTGGAGGCCAGCGGATTGAGCATCAGCTGGTCGACCTCGAGGCCGCAGCGGCGCACGCACTTGATGATGTTCTCGGCCGCGCTCTGCGCGCCGGTCACGATGTGCACCTTGGCTTCGAGCCGCATGCCGCTCATGCCGATCGGCTCCTTCACGTCCTGGCCGTCGATCACGAACTCCTGCGGCTCCACCAGCAGCAGGCGCTGGTCGCTCGAGATGTTGATGGCGCGCGCGGTCTCCACCACGCGGGCCACGTCGGCGGGCGTGACTTCCTTGTCCTTCACCGCCACCATGCCGCTCGAATTGATGCCGCGGATGTGGCTGCCGGTGATGCCGGTGTAGACGCGGCTGATCTTGCAGTCGGCCATCAGCTCGGCCTCCTTCAAGGCCTGCTGGATGCTCTGCACCGTGGCGTCGATGTTCACCACCACGCCTCGCTTGAGGCCGTTGCTCGGCGCGATGCCGAGCCCCGCCAGCTTGAGTTCGCCGCCAGGCAGCACCTCGGCGACGACCACCATCACCTTGGCGGTTCCGATGTCGAGTCCGACAACCAGGTCTTTGTATTCTTTGGGCATTGAATGTCCTCGGTATTCGCTATCTATTTCTTCTTGGTCTTGGGGTCGGCAACGACCGTGGTGACGCCGCGAAGACGCAGCGCATAGGCGTCGTTGTGCCGCAGGTCGGCCCCCTCGACGTCCGCCGCGGTGCGGCGGTACTGGCCCGCGACCTGGGTCACGGTCTTCAGGAAACGCTGCGTGCGGACCGTCACCTCCTCGGCCTGGCCGCGGCCCAGCTCGATCTGGGCGCCGGTGTCCAGCACCGCCTTCCAGCTGCCCCTGCTCGACAGCGTGAGTTCTTCCACGCTGAAGTCGTAGGGCGGGAACAGCGGCGCAATCACGCGGTACATGCCGAGCACCTGGCCGGCCTGCTCGATGGGGCCGTCGAGCCGCGGCAGCCGGTCGTCGACCTCGGCCACGTTCGCTTCGAACACCTCGCCGAAGCCGTTGATCAGCTTCGAGCCGGACTCGTCGCCCCAGTTGGCCACCGGCACCTGCTCGGTCAGCGTCACGCGCAGCTTGTTCGGGAACTCGCGCCGCACCACCGCCTTGCGCACCCAGGGCACCGACTCGAAGGCCGTTCTCGCACGCGCCAGGTCGACGGTGAAGAAGTTGCCCGCGAGCTGCGGCGCGACGTTGGCGCGCAGCGTCACGGCGTTGTTGTGCGTCACGTCACCATCGACCTTGATGCCGCCGATCGGGAAGAACGGCTGGCGCAGCACCCACCATGCGCCCGCCGCCAGCAGCATGAGCGCCACCACCACGAACGCCAGGTTCGAGACGATGTTCATGAGCTTGACGTCGAAGGGCACGGGAATGCTATCGGCCATGGCTATTGCGCTCCCCCCGCGGCATCCAGCGAAGCCGAGGCCAGCACGCGCAGGCACAGGTCTTCGTAGGCAATGCCCGATGCGCGCGCCGACATCGGCACCAGCGAATGGCTGGTCATGCCGGGCGAGGTGTTCATCTCGAGCAGGAAGGGCTTGCGGTCGCTCGCGCGGATCATCACGTCGGCGCGGCCCCAGCCGCGGCAGCCGAGCGTGCGGTACGCGGCCAGCGTGATGCGCTGGATCTCGTGCTCCTCGGCTTCGGGCAGGCCGCTCGGGCAGTGGTACTTCACGTCGTCGGTGAAGTACTTGTTCTGATAGTCGTAGGCGCCTTCGGGTGCGGCAATGCGCACCACGGGCAGCGCATGTGCGTCGAGCCCCTGGCCGAGCACGGCGCAGGTCACTTCCTCGCCTTCGATGAATTCCTCGCACAGCACGTCGGCGTCGTACTTCGCCGAAAGCGCCACCGCGTCCTGCATCTGCGAATAGCCCTCGACCTTGGTCACGCCGATCGACGAGCCCTCGCGCGGCGGCTTCACGATCAGCGGCAGGCCGAGCACGTCGGGCACGGCGCGGACCTGCTCGCGGCTTTGCTGGTCGAAGGCCAGGCGCACGTACCTGGGCGTCGGCAGGCCGTCCGCCTGCCAGATGCGCTTGGTCATGACCTTGTCCATGGCCACGCTCGAAGCCATCACGCCCGAGCCGGTGTAGGGAATGCCGAGCAGCTCGAGCGCGCCCTGCACCGTGCCGTCCTCGCCGTGCCGGCCGTGCAGCGCGATGAAGCAGCGCGCGAAACCCTCGCGCCGCAGCTCGACGAGGTCGCGCTCGGCGGGGTCGAAGGCATGTGCATCGACACCGCGCGAGCGCAGCGCTCCGAGCACGCCATTGCCGGACAGGAGCGAGATTTCGCGCTCGGCGGAGCTTCCGCCGAACAGCACGGCCACCTTGCCGAATTGCTTAGGATCCTGAAGGCTCATGATGCCTCCCCCTTGCGCCTGCTGCGCGTTGTTGGCGGCAGTGATGCCGCAGCCGCAATTTCAACCACCTTGCCCGGCACGGCGCCAATGGAGCCCGCACCCATGCAAAGCACCACGTCGCCGGCGCGCGCGTTGTCCAGGATGGCTTGCGGCATGGCGCCGATGTCGTCGACGAACACCGGCTCCACCTTGCCGGCCACGCGCAGGGCGCGCGCCAGCGTGCGGCCGTCCGCCGCCACGATGGGCGGCTCGCCCGCGGCATAGACCTCGCCCAGCAGCACCGCGTCGGCATTGCCGATGACCTTGACGAAGTCCTCGAAGCAGTCGCGCGTGCGGGTGTAGCGGTGCGGCTGGAAAGCCAGCACCAGCCGTCGCCCCGGGAACGCGCCGCGCGCGGCGGCAATGGTCGCAGCCATCTCGACCGGATGGTGACCGTAGTCGTCGATCACGGTGAAGCTGCCCGCCGGCTGGCCTTGCACGGCCACCTCGCCATAGCTCTGGAAGCGGCGGCCCACGCCCTTGAAGCCGGCCAGGCCGCGCTGCACTGCCTCGTCCGGAATGCCGAGCTCCACCGCCACCGCGATCACCGAAAGCGCGTTGCGCACGTTGTGCTCGCCAGGCAGGTTCAGCACGATGGGCAGGTCGGGCAGCGTGACGCCGTTGCGCCGCTGCGCCGTGAAGTGCATCTGGCCGCCCACCGCGCGCACGTCGACCGCGCGCACCTGGGCTTCCTCGCCGAAGCCGTAGCTCGTCACCGGGCAGGTGACTTCGGCCACGATGTCGCGCACCGCCGGATCGTCGGTGCACAGGATCGCCACGCCATAGAACGGCATACGGTGCAGGAAGTCGACGAAAGCCTTCTTGAGCTTTGCGAAGTCGTGCCCGTAGGTTTCCATGTGGTCGGCGTCGATGTTCGTGACCACCGCCATGACGGGCAGCAGGTTCAGGAACGAGGCGTCCGACTCGTCGGCCTCCACCACGATGTAGTCGCCGCTGCCGAGTTGCGCATTGGCGCCGGCACTGTTGAGGCGCCCGCCGATCACGAAGGTCGGGTCGAGCCCGGCCGCATCGAGCACGCTTGCCACCAGGCTGGTGGTGGTGGTCTTGCCGTGCGTGCCGGCAATCGCGATGCCCTGCTTGAGCCGCATCAGCTCGGCCAGCATCAGCGCACGCGGCACCACCGGAATGCGCTTCTCGCGCGCGGCCAGCACCTCGGGGTTGTCCGACTGCACCGCGGTGGACGTGACGACCGCATCTGCGCCGTCGATGTGCGCAGCGGCGTGGCCCACGAAGGTGCCGATGCCCAGGCCCGCGAGCCGGCGCAAGGTGGCGCTGTCGGCCAGGTCGGAACCGGTGATGCGGTAGCCCAGGTTGAACAGCACCTCGGCGATGCCGCTCATGCCCGAGCCGCCGATGCCCACGAAATGGATGTGACGAATCGCGTGCTTCATCTTGCGAGCTCCTCGCAGGCGCGGACGACGGCCTCGACGGCTTCGGTCTTCTGCATGGTCTTGGCCTTGGCGGCCTTGTCGATCAGCGCGGTGCGCTCGGTTTTCTGTAGCAAATCAGCCAGCAATTCAGGAGTGAGGTCGGTCTGCTGCACCAGCCATCCGCCGCCCGCGTCGACGAGGAAGCGCGCGTTGGTGGTCTGGTGGTCGTCGACCGCCGAGGGAAAAGGCACGAACAGCGCTGCTGCACCGACGGCCGCGATTTCTGTCACGGTGCTGGCCCCGGCGCGCGCGACGATGATGTCGGCGTCGGCGTAGGCCTGCGCGGTGTCTTCGATGAAAGGCGTGAGTTCGCCCTGCACACCGGCTGCCGCGTAGTTGGCGCGCAGCTCGTCGATCTGTTTGGCGCCGCTCTGGTGCAGCACCTGCGGGCGCGTGGCCGGCTCGATGCGGGCCAGCGCCTGCGGCACCACGGCGTTGAGTGCCTTGGCTCCCAGGCTGCCGCCAACCACCAGGAGCCGCAGCGGCCCGCTGCGGCCCGCGAAGCGCACGGCCGGCGCGGGTTGCGAGGTGAACGCCGCGCGCAGCGGATTACCCACCCACTGCGCCTTCTTCAGCACGTTGGGGAAGGCCGTGAACACGCGGTCGGCCACACCCGCCAGCACCTTGTTGGCAAGGCCGGCCACCGAGTTCTGCTCATGCAGCACCAGCGGCTTGTTGAGCAGCACGCTCATCATTCCACCCGGAAAGGTGATGTAGCCGCCCAGGCCGACGACGACGTCGGGTTGCACGCGGCGCACCACGCCGATGCTCTGCCAGAACGCGCGCAGAAGCCGCAGCGGCAGCAGGAACAGCGTGAGCGGCCCCTTGCCGCGCACGCCGCCGAACTGCACCGGCTCGAAGGCGAAGCCGCGCGGCGGCACGAGCTTTTCTTCCATGCTGCCGGGCGCGCCCAGCCAGTGCACGCGCCAGCCGCGCTCGCGCAGCGCCTCGGCCACGGCGAGCCCCGGGAAGATGTGGCCGCCGGTGCCGCCGGCCATGACGAGTGCGGTGCGGCCGGTCATATGCGCCCCCCCCGCATCAACACGCGATTCTCGTAGTCGATGCGCAGCACGACAGCGAGCGCCACCAGATTCATCAGGATGGCCGAGCCGCCGAAGCTCATCAGCGGCAAGGTGAGCCCCTTGGTCGGCAGCGCGCCGAGGTTCACGCCCATGTTGATGAAGGCCTGGAAGCCGATCCACACGCCCACGCCCTGCGCCACGAGGCCCGAGAACACGCGGTCGAGCGCGATGGCCTGGCGGCCGATGTGCATGACACGGCGCGTCAGCCAGAGGAACAGGCCGATGATCAGCAGCACGCCGACCAGGCCGAACTCTTCGCCGATCACCGCGAGCAGGAAGTCGGTGTGCGCCTCGGGCAGCCAGTGCAGCTTCTCGACGCTGCCGCCCAGGCCAACGCCGAAGACCTCGCCGCGGCCGATGGCAATCAGCGAATGCGACAGCTGATAGCCCTTGCCCAGCGCATGCTCCTCGCTCCAGGGATCGAGGTAAGCGAAGATGCGCTCGCGGCGCCACGAGCTGGAGGCCACGATGGTGCCGAAGGCCACCACCACCAGCGCCGCGATCACGAAGAACATGCGCGCGTTCACGCCGCCCAGGAACAGGATGCCCATCGCGATGACGGCAATCACCATGAACGCGCCCATGTCGGGCTCGGCCATCACCAGCATGCCGACCACCACCACCGCCACGCCCATCGGCAGCACGGCGCGGAAGAAGCGCTCCTTGATCTCCATCTTGCGCACCATGTAGCTGGCGGCATAGAGCACCATCGCCAATTTGGCGAGCTCCGACGGCTGAAAGCGCATGAAGCCCAACGGCAGCCAGCGCCGCGCGCCGTTGACGTTGATACCGATGTGCGGAATGAGCACCGCCACCAGCAGCAGCAGCGAGGCCACGAAGAGCCAGGGCGCCGCGCGCTCCCAGGTCTTCATCGGAATCTGGAAGGCCAGCAGCGCTGCGACGACCGCAAACACCACCGAGGCCGCGTGCCGCGTGAGGAAGAACGACGCGCTGTAGCCCGCACGCGCGAAGCGCGGGTTGTCCGGCAGCGCGATGGAGGCCGAATACACCATCACCAGGCCCCAGGTGAGCAGCGCAACGGTGACCCAGACCAGCGCCTGGTCGAAGCCCAACACGCGCATCGGCGCGGCCTTGGTCTGCGTGACACCGGCGCCGCCCAAACGCACCGGCAGGTGCACGGGCAGCGAATCGATGCCGCTGCGCGCGCGCCGGAACCAGCCGCCGAAACGGCTGGTCTTCGCGTTGGGCGTGGCGCCTGCGGCCGTGGTGTTCAAACCGGACCTCCTGAGGAAAAGTCAGCATCGTTCGACGACGAGGCGGTCCCCTGCGGGTCGTCCTCGAGCGCCTGCACGGCCTCGCGGAACACGGCCGCGCGGTGCTCATAGTCCTTGAACATGTCGAAGCTCGCACAGGCCGGTGACAGCAGCACGGCATCGCCGGGGTTGGCGCGCGCGGCGGCCAGCTTGACGGCCTCTTCCATCGAGCCCGCATGCATCAGCGAAGCGCCGGTGGCGGCCAGTGCCTGCTCGATCAGCGGCGCATCGCGGCCGATGAGCACCACGGCGCGCGCGTACTGCGCCACGGGCGCAGCCAGCGGCTCGAAGTCCTGGCCCTTGCCCTCGCCGCCGAGGATCACCACCACGCGGCGGTCTTCGCCCAGGCCGTTGAGGGCGGCGACCGTTGCGCCGACATTGGTGCCCTTGCTGTCGTCGAAGTATTCGACCTCGTCGACGATGGCGATCGGCTCCACGCGGTGCGGCTCGCCGCGGTATTCGCGCAGGCCGTAGAGCATGGGGCCGAGCGGGCAGCCGGCAGCGCTGGCCAGCGCGAGCGCCGCCAGCGCGTTCATCGCGTTGTGGCGGCCGCGGATGCGCAGCACGTCGGCGGGCAGCAGGCGCTGCAGGAAGATTTCTTCCTCGACCACCGCGCCGCGCTTGCGCTTCTGTGTTTCGTCGGCCTCGAGCGCGCGCACCAGCCAGGCCATGCCGTTGACGCGTTCGATGCCGTAGTCGCCGGGACGCTGCGGCATTGCGGCGCCGAAGGTGACATGGGCGCGGATCTGCGGGCGCTGCAGCTTCACCTTGACGGGCGCAGGCAGCATGGCCATCACGCCGGGGTCGTCGCGGTTGAGCACCATGAGGCCCTGCGCGCCGAAGATGCGCGCCTTGGCCGCGGCGTAATGCGGCATGTCGCCATGCCAGTCGAGATGGTCCTGCGTGAGGTTGAGCACCGTGGCTGCGGTCGGCTCGAAGCCCTGCACGCCGTCGAGCTGGAAGCTCGAGAGTTCGAGCACCCAGACATCGGGCAGCGTCTCGGCATCGATGTGCGAGGCCAGGGTGTCGAGCAGCGTCGGGCCGATGTTGCCCGCCACGGCCACGCTCTTGCCCGCGCGCTCGACCAGCTGGCCGGTGAGCGCGGTGACGGTGGTCTTGCCATTGGTGCCGGTGACGGCGAGCACCGCGGGCGTGTAGCCCTTGGGCACCGGCGGCTCCTCGATCGGCACCAGCTTGAGCTGCGGCGTGTCTTCTTCCTCGACCGCGGCGGAGGCCGGGTTGGTGGCGGAAAGTTCGGCGATCTTCGCGACGAACTCGGCGGCCTCCCTGGCGGCCGTGGGGACGTAGGGCTGGCCGGGGGTCGGCAGGCGCGACACGGTGGCGGAGGCTGGTGCGGGCGCGGTCGCTGGCGCGGGGGCATCCTGCGCCTCGGCCGCGGGCGCCTCTTCCTGCGACGGTTGTTGCTCTTCCTCGGGCGGCGGCGCGGCGGGAACGCTCAGCGACGGGTCGCGCGGCATGGCTTCGGCCTGCGCGGGGAGCGGTGCGGGTTCGGCTTCTGCCGCATCGGCAGCGGCATCGGCGACGGACTCGGCCGCTTCCGGCATCTCGGGCGTTGCCGGCTCTTCCGATGGTGCGGCGGCCGCGGCGGCCGCAGCTTCCGCCGGTTCACCAGCGAGCGGCAATTCGCCTTGCGCTTCGGGCTCCGCGACTGGCTCCGCCAGCACCTCCACCGCAGGCTCTTCTTCCGGCACTTCAGGCGCCGCTTCCACCACCGGCACCTCGACGGTCCGCAGGTCCAGCAGCGCGCGCGCGAACAGATCCAGTTCGCCGCCGACCGCGAGCCCCACGGCCCGCGCCGCATCGACGACGGGTGCGATGGTGGCGGGCGACAGCCCCGGCGAGCGGTACACGGCGCGGATCGGCGTGCCTTCGATCAGCGCAGCCGAGAACGGTCCGCCGACGAACGCCACGTGGGGCCACTCCGCCCGCAGCGTCGCAAGCAGCGCCGGCGCCTCGCGCGTGTCTGCCACCGTGACGACCGCGCCGTGGCGCGCGCACCAGCGCGCCATCGCCAGCCCGGACGCACCGAGGCCGAGGATCAATACGGGGAGGTCTTTCAGATGCCGCATGTGCTTTCTCTTCCCGTCAGCGCAGCTTCAGCGTCGAAAGGCCCACGAGGCACAGCAGCATCGTGATGATCCAGAAGCGCACCACGACCTGCGTCTCGCGCCAGCCGCTCTTCTCGAAATGATGGTGCAGCGGCGCCATCTTGAGCACGCGGCGACCCTCGCCGTAGCGCTTCTTGGTGTACTTGAAGTACATGACCTGCGCCATCACCGAGATCGCCTCGACCACGAAGATGCCGCCCATGATGAAGAACACGATTTCCTGGCGCACGATGACCGCGATGGTGCCCAGCGCGCCGCCAAGCGCCAGCGCGCCCACGTCGCCCATGAAGACCTGCGCCGGATGGGTGTTGAACCAGAGGAACGCGAGGCCCGCACCGGCCATGGCCGAGCAGAACACCAGCAGCTCGCCCGAGCCCGGGATGTTGGGGAACAGCAGGTACTTGGAATACACCGCGCTGCCCGTCACGTAGGCGAACACGCCCAGCGCCGAACCCACCATCACCACCGGCATGATCGCCAGGCCGTCCAGGCCGTCGGTCAGGTTGACCGCGTTGCTCGCGCCCACGATCACCAGGTAGGTGAGGATCACGAAGCCGATGCCGCCGAGCGGATAGCTCACTTCCTTGAAGAAGGGAACCAGCAGGTTGATCTTGGGCGGAAAGTCCAGGTCGAAGCCCGACTGCACCCAGGCGAAGAACAGCTGCAGCACGCGCCAGTTCGAGCTTTCCGAGATGCTGAAGAGCAGGTAGAAGCCCGCGATCAGGCCGACCACCGATTGCCAGAAGTACTTCTCGCGCGAGCGCATGCCCTCCGGGTCCTTGCGCACCACCTTGCGCCAGTCGTCGACCCAGCCGATGGCGCCGAAGCCCAGCGTGACCCACAGCACGATCCACACGAAGCGGTTGGAGGGGTCGAACCACATCAGCGTGGCAAAAGCAATGGCGAACAGCACCAGCACGCCGCCCATGGTGGGCGTGCCGCTCTTGGTCAGGTGCGTTTCCATGCCGTAGCCGCGAATCGGCTGGCCGATCTTGAGCGCGGCCAGCCGGCGGATCACGTAGGGGCCGGCCACCAGGCCGACCACCAGCGCCGTCAGCGCAGCCATCAGCGCACGGAACGTGAGGTATTGGAAAACGCGCAGGAATCCGAACTCGGGCGAAAGTGTTTGCAGCCATTGGGCCAGGCTCATCAGCATGTGGTGTCGCGCGGCTCATGCGTCATGACCGGCCTCCTTTTGTTGTTGTGATTGCTCGATCGCCTGCACCACGCGCTCCATCTTCATGAAGCGCGAGCCCTTGACGAGCACGCTCCCCAGCTGGGGCAGCCGCGCCAGCACCGCGGCGCCGAGCGCCTCGATGTCCGGGAAATGGCGACCGTTGTCGCCGCCATTGAAGGCGGTAATGCTGTGCGCGGTTTCAGCGCCCAGCGCGTAAACCGCTTCGATGCCGCGCTGCCGCGCCCAGTCGCCGACCTCGGCATGGAATTCGGGTGCGCGGTTGCCGACCTCGCCCATGTCGCCAAGCACCAGCAGGCGCGGCCCGGGCAGGGCTGCGAGCACGTCGATGGCCGCGCGCATGGAATCGGGATTGGCGTTGTAGCTGTCGTCCACCAGCGTGAGCGAATGCCCGCCGGGCAGGACGACCTCGCTCGCCTTGGAGCGGCCCTTCACCGGCGCGAACGCCGTGAGGCCGCGGGCAATGACTTCGGGCGGAATGCCGGCTGCCAGTGCGCACGCGGTGGCCGCCAGCGCGTTGACGACGTTGTGCCGGCCCGCGATGTGCAACTGCGCATCGAAGTCGCCGAGCGGCGTGCGGACGCGGACCTGCCATGCGCCCTGCTGCCACTCGGCGCCCACCAGCGAGATGTCGGCGTCTTCCTGCTCGCCGAAGGTCATGCAGCGGCGCATGGCGCCATCGCGCGCCATGTCGTTCCACAGCGGCGTGAACTCGTCGCCGTGCGGGAACACCGCGGTGCCGCCCTCCGGCACGAAGGAAAACACCGCGCCGTTCTCCAGCGCCACCGCCTCGACGGTGGCCATGAACTCCAGGTGCTCGCGCTGGGCGTTGTTGACCAGCGCGATGGTCGGACGCGCAATGGCCGCGAGCCGTGCGATCTCGTCCGGATGGTTCATGCCCAGCTCGACCACCGCATGCTGGTGCTTCGAACGCAGGCGCAGCAGCGTGAGCGGAACGCCGATCTCGTTGTTGAAGTTGCCGGCCGTCGCAAGTGCGCGCTCGCCCCTGAAGGCAACGAGCACGGCCGCGATCATCTGCGTGACGGTCGTCTTGCCGTTGCTGCCTGTCACGGCGATCAGCGGCAAGTCGAACTGCGCACGCCAGCCGGCGCCGAGTGCGCCGAGCGCCGCCAGCGAATCGGGCACCTCGAGGCCCGCCAGGCCGGCCACTTGCAGGCCGCCGTGCGCAATGGCGGCGACAGCGCCGCGCGCCTTGGCATCGGCCAGGAATTCATTGGCGTCGAAGCGTTCGCCCTTGAGCGCCACGAACAGGTCGCCTTCCGCAAGCGTGCGGGTGTCGGTATGGACGCGGGCAATGGTGGCTGCCGGGTCGCCCACCAGGCGTGCGCCGGGAATCCATTGCTGCGCCTGGGCGAGCGTGAACATCATCGGCGAGTGGTTCATGCGGCACCTCGCTGGGTGAGTGCATCGAGCGCATGGACCCGGTCCGAGAACGGAATGCGCTGGCCGGCAATTTCCTGCCAGGCTTCGTGGCCCTTGCCGGCGAGGAGCACCACGTCCTGCGGCGCCGCCTGCGCGATGGCGTCGGCAATGGCGGCCGCGCGGTCGGGCTGCACCTGGGCCGCTTCGGGGCGCGCAAGGCCGAGCAGCACCTGGCTGATGATCGCGTCGGGGTTCTCGCTGCGCGGGTTGTCGCTGGTCACGATCACGCGGTCGGCCTGGCGCTCGGCCACGGCGGCCATCATCGGGCGCTTGATCGGATCGCGGTCGCCGCCGCAGCCGAACACACACCAGAGCGCGCCGCCGCGCTGCTGCGCCAGCGGGCGCAGCCCGGCCAGCGCCTTGTCGAGGGCGTCGGGCGTGTGGGCGTAGTCGACCACGGCCAGCGGCGCACCCGCGTTCGCCTCGGCAGCGCCCACGCGCTCCATGCGGCCCGGCACGCTGGTGAGGTTGGCGCAGGCAGCGACCGCTTGCGCCAGGGAAAGGCCCAGCGCCCGCAGCGTGCCGAGCACGCCCAGAAGGTTAGCCACGTTGTACTGGCCGATCAGGCCGGTCGACATGCGCTCCACGGCGTCGTTGTCGTGTTCGGCGACCGAGAACCGCAGGCCCTGCGCGTCGTAGCCCACGTCGCGCGCCATGAGCCGCGCCGGCGCGCCGGCGGCCGACACGGTCCAGACGTCGAGCGCGCCGATGCCGGCCTCGAGCAGGTTCGCGCACAGGCTGGCGCCGTGCACGTCGTCGATGTTGATCACAGCGGCGCGCAGCCCGGGCCAGCGGAACAACTCGGCCTTGGCCTGCCAGTAGGCATCCATGCTGCCGTGATAGTCGAGATGGTCCTGCGTGAAGTTGGTGAACACGGCCACCGCGATGCGCGCACCGTCGAGCCGGCGTTCGGCGATGCCGATCGACGAGGCCTCGATGGCGCAGGCGCCGAAACCGCGCTCCACGAGCGCGCGCAGCTCGCGCTGCATCATCACCGGGTCGGGCGTGGTGAGACCGGTGTAGCTGAGCTCCGGCGGCACGCCGATGCCCAGCGTGCCCATGACCGCGCACGGCGAGGGCACGGCGCGTTCGGCGCTGCCGTCGAGCCGCGGCGCGCGAACGCCGCCGGGCACGGCCAGCGTGGAGAGCGATTCGGCGAGCCACCATGCGGTGGAGGTCTTGCCGTTGGTGCCAGTCACGGCCAGCACCTCGAGCGCGGCCGAGGGGTTGTCGTAGAAGGCCGATGCGATCGGACCGGTGGCGGCCTTGAGCCCGGGGTAACTCGCGATGCGGTCGTCGCCATCGAAGCCGAAGGCCTCGACGCCCTGGTGCTCGACCAGGCAGGCCGCGGCGCCCTGCGCCAGTGCCGAAGCCACATGCTTGCGCCCGTCGGTGGCGGCACCGGGCCAGGCGATGAAGCCGTCGCCCGCGCCCACCGGCCGGCTGTCCGCATGCAGCGCGCCACCTTGCACGCGCTCCTTGAGCCAGAGCGCGGCGAGGGGGGGGGAAGTGAGTGTCAGCATGCTCAGAAGCTCTCGTCGACGCCTTGCGTCACCACCAGCGGTTTGACCGCGAGGTCGGGCGGAACGTTCATCATGCGCAGGGTCTGCTGCACGACCTCGCTGAAAACAGGCGCGGCGGCCACGCCGCCGAAATACTGGCCGTCGCTCGGCTCGTCGATCATCACGCCGACGATGATGCGTGGCTTTTCGATCGGCGCCATGCCGGTGAACCACGCGCGATATTTGTTGCTCGCGTAACCTTTGCCAACCTGCTTGTGCGCGGTGCCCGACTTGCCACCGACCGAGTAGCCGATGGTCTGCGCGCGCGTGCCGGTGCCGCCCGGACCCGCCGCCATCTGCAGCATCTTGCGCACCGCGAGCGCGTTCGAGGGCGAGAACACCCGCACGCCCACGGGCGACTCGGTGTTCTTGAGGATGGTGACCGGAATGATGGCGCCGTCGTGCGCGAAGGCGGTGTACGAATGCGCCATCTGGAACAGCGACGCCGACAGGCCGTAGCCATAGGCCATGGTGGCCTGCTCGACCGGCTTCCAGGTCTTCCAGGGGCGCAGGCGCCCCGTGACCGCGCCCGGAAACTGGATCTGCGGCTTCTGGCCGTAGCCGAGCGCCGTGTAGGTGTCCCACATCTCGTGCGGGGTCATCTTCTGCGCGATCTTGAGCGCGCCCACGTTGCTGGACTTCTGGATCACGCCCTCGACCGTGAGCGTGCCGTAGTTGTGGGTATCGCTGATGGTGAAGCCGCCCAGCTGGAAGCGGCCGGGCGAGGTCTCGATCAGCGTCGAGGGCTTCACGCGGCCGGCCTCCAGCGCCATGGCCACGGTGATCGGCTTCATGGTCGAGCCGGGCTCGAAGGTGTCGGTGAGCGCGCGGTTGCGCAACTGCTCGCCCGTGAGGTTCTGCCGCTTGTCGGGCACGTAGCTCGGGTAGTTGGCCAGGGCCAGCACCTCGCCGGTGACCGCGTCCAGCACCACCACGCTGCCGGCCTTGGCACGGCGCGCGGTCACGGCGTCGCGCAGCTTCTGGTAGGCGAAGAACTGCACCTTGCTGTCGACGCTGAGCTGGATGTCCTTGCCGTCGACCGGCGGCACCTGTTCGCCCACGCCCTCGACCACGCGGCCCAGGCGGTCCTTGATGACGCGGCGCGAGCCGGCCTTGCCGGCCAGCTCCTTGTTGAAGGAAAGCTCGATGCCTTCCTGCCCGTTGTCCTCGACGTTGGTGAAGCCCACCACGTGCGCCGCGGCCTCGCCCTCGGGGTACTGGCGCTTGTATTCCTTGCGCTGGTAGATGCCCTTGAGGTTGAGCGCGGCAATCTGCTTGGCAATGGACTCGTCGACCTGGCGCTTGATCCAGACGAAGGTCTTGTCCTCGTCCTCGAGCTTCTTGTCGAAGTCCTTCTGCGGCATCTCGAGCAGCTTGGCCACCTGCTTGAGCTTGGCCCGCACCTCGGGGTCGTCGCGCTCGATGTCTTCCGGAATGGCCCAGATGCTCGGCGCCACCACGCTGGACGCCAGGATCAGGCCGTTGCGGTCGAGGATGCGCCCGCGGTTGGCCGGCAGCTCGAGCGTGCGCGCAAAGCGCACTTCGCCCTGCCGCTGGAAGAAGCTGTTGTTGAACACCTGCACATAGGCGGCGCGGCCCGCCAGCACCACGAAGCCGAACGCGATGCCGGCGACGATGAACTTGCTGCGCCACACCGGCGTCTTGCTCGCAAGCAAGGGACTGGTGGTGTAGCGGACGCTGCGGCGGCTCATCGCTGGGTCCTCGCGACGGGTTTGGCAGCTGGCGTCGCAGGCGGCGCCGGCGGCGCCACCACGGCCGGAATCACCGTGCCGTCGGGCCGCACGTACTGCGTGATGGCCGGCGTGGTGGTGCGCATCTGCAGCTGCTCCTTGGCCAGCTTCTCCACGCGCAATGGCGTGGCCTGCGCGCGCTTTTCCACCTGCAGCCGGTCGTGGTCGAGCTCGAGCCGGCGGGCTTCCTGCTGGGTGCGGTCGAGCTCGGTGTAGAGCTGGCGCGACAGGTACTGCGTGTGCACGAGGTAGAGCGCGGAGGCGACCACCGCGAGCAGCAGGAGCAGGTTCAAGCGCGCCATGTCAGGCAGACTCGGTGGTGCGCTCGGCCACGCGCAGGATTGCGCTGCGCGAGCGCGGGTTGCCGTGCACTTCGGCGTCGGACGGCTTGATGCGTTCGAGCGCGCGCAGCTTCATGGCCTTCGGGGCGGCGAACGGCGCGCGGCGGTCGTACACCTCCTTCGAGTGCCTGGCGATGAACTGCTTCACGATGCGGTCTTCCAGCGAGTGGAAGCTGATCACCGCGAGCCGGCCTCCGGGTTGCAGCACGGAAAGGCTCGCCTCTAGCGCCTGTTGCAGCTCTTCAAGCTCGGCGTTGATGAAAATCCGAAAAGCCTGAAATGTGCGCGTTGCAGGGTTCTGGCCCGGCTCGCGGGTTTTGACCGTGCCAGCCACGAGCTCGGCCAGTTCGGTGGTGGTTGAAATTGCGCCCCGTTCTTGTCGGCGAGCAACAATCGCCTTTGCAATCTGAACAGCAAACCGTTCTTCGCCATAGTCACGGATCACCTCTGCAATCTGCTGAAGTTCGGCCGTTGCCAGCCAATCGGCCACGCTCTCGCCGCGCGTGGTGTCCATGCGCATGTCGAGCGGACCGTCGAAACGAAAACTGAAACCGCGCACCGGGTTGTCGATTTGCGGCGAACTCACGCCCAGGTCCATCAGCACACCCGCCACGCTGGCATCGGGCAATTCGCCCAGCGAACGGAATCCCTGGTGCCGGATGGAAAAACGCGCATCCGAGATGCGCGCTGCTTCGGCCACCGCTTCCGCATCCTTGTCGAATGCGATCAGCCTGCCTTCCGGTGCCAGCCGCGCGAGGATCGCGCGCGCATGCCCTCCGCGCCCGAAGGTCGCATCCACGTAGGTGCCGGTGGCTGCCGTGCTGCCGGAAAGAAGGGCTTCCACCGCTTCGTTCAGCAAGACGGTCGTATGGGTCCATGGAGTGTTCACGTCGGTCCTCAGAACGCGAAGTCCTGAAACACATCCGGCATCTCGCCCTGGGTGGCCTCGGCCTCCTTGGCCTCGTAGGTCGCCTTGTCCCAGAGCTCGAAGTGGTTGCCCATGCCCAGGAGCAGCGTGTCGCGCACGATGCCCGTGGCGGCACGCAGTTCGGGCGACACCAGGATGCGCCCGGTGCCGTCCATCTCCACGTCCATGGCGTTGCCGAGGAAGACGCGCTTCCACCACTGTGCCGACATCGGCAGCGCGGCGATGCGCTCCCTGAATTTCTCCCACTCGGGACGCGGGAACACCATGAGGCAGCCGTGCGGATGCTTGGTGATCGTGAGCTGGCCGCCCGCCGTGGCGCTCAGGACGTCGCGATGCCGGGTCGGCACGGAGAGCCGCCCCTTGGCATCCAGACTGAGCGATGAAGCGCCTTGAAACACGACCAGAACCCCTGTGTTGGGAATGCCGCGGCACCCGAAAGAGGCACCATCCGCACTTTTTCCCACTTAACTGCACTTTTTTGCACTGTAGCAGGAAACACTTCGGACGCAACCAGCCGTTGGTGGTATTTTTTGTAATGGAATCAACGACTTAGCGCCGATTTCCAAACTTGGAAATCGGCGAATTTCGTTGAGAATTAAGCACTTAGCTCACGCAGTGAATGTGATGCGTGAAGCGCAGCCGCCGTTACAGGGGCCGCAAAGCGGGCTTCAGAGGATGAAGCGCGAAAGATCTTCGTCGTGACTTAGTGCCGCAAGGCGCTCGTCGACATAAGCGGCATCGATGCGGATGGTCTGCCCCTCGATGCGGGTCGCGTCGAAGCTTACCTCATCCAGCAGGCGCTCCATCACGGTCGACAAACGGCGTGCGCCGATGTTCTCGGTGCGCTCATTCACCTCGTACGCGATGGTGGCCAGGCGGTTCACGCCTTCGGGCGTGAATTCGAGAGTGACGCCCTCGGTGGCAAGCAGCGCCTGGTACTGCTTCACGAGCGAGGCGCGGGTCTGCGTGAGGATGCTCTCGAAATCGGACACCGAGAGCGACTGCAGCTCGACGCGGATCGGAAAGCGCCCCTGCAGTTCGGGGATCAGGTCGCTCGGCTTGCTCAGGTGGAAGGCGCCGCTCGCGATGAAGAGCATGTGGTCGGTGCGCACCACACCGTACTTGGTGCTCACGGCCGTGCCCTCGACCAGCGGCAGCAGGTCGCGCTGCACGCCCTGGCGCGACACGTCGGAGCCCTGGGCCTCGCTGCGCGTGGCGACCTTGTCGATCTCGTCGATGAAGACGATGCCGTTCTGCTCGGCGTTGGTGATGGCCTGCGCGCGGATCTCGTCCTCGTTGACCAGCTTGGCAGCCTCTTCGTCGATCAACAGGCGCATCGCCTCGGCGATCTTGAGCTTGCGCGTCTTGCGCTTGCCGCCGCCGAGCTGGCCGAACATGCCGCGCAGCTGCTCGGTCATTTCCTCCATGCCGGCCGGGCCCATGATCTCGAGCGGCGCGCGGGCTTCGGCGAGGTCGAGTTCGATTTCCTTGTCGTCGAGCTGGTGCTCGCGCAGCTTCTTGCGGAAGGCCTGCCGGGTGGGGTTGGGGCCGTCCAGTGCCGGCGTGGCGCCGTCAGCACCGCGCGCGGGCGGCAGCAGCACGTCGAGGATGCGGTCCTCGGCGGCGTCCTCGGCGCGCGCGCGCACCTTGGCGCTTTCGGCCTCGCGCGTCTGCTTGACGGCGATCTCGGCCAAGTCGCGGATGATCGAGTCGACGTCCTTGCCGACGTAGCCCACCTCGGTGAACTTGGTGGCCTCGACCTTGATGAAGGGTGCATCCGCCAAGCGCGCAAGGCGGCGCGCAATCTCGGTCTTGCCCACGCCCGTGGGGCCGATCATGAGGATGTTCTTGGGCGTGATCTCGGTGCGCAGCTTCTCCTCGACCTGCTGGCGGCGCCAGCGGTTGCGCAGCGCAATGGCCACGGCGCGCTTGGCGGCCGGCTGGCCGACGATGTGGTTGTCGAGCTCGGAGACGATTTCCTGCGGGGTCATGGACATGGTCAGAGCGCTTCCACCGTGTGGTTCATGTTCGTGTAAATGCAGATTTCACCGGCTATCGCCAGCGATTTGCGCACAATTTGCTCGGCCGTGAGATCCGTGTTGTCGATCAGCGCCTTGGCGGCCGACTGCGCATAGGCGCCGCCCGAGCCGATGGCGATCACGCCGTCTTCGGGCTCCAGCACGTCGCCATTGCCGGTGATGATGAGCGAGGTGGTGGCGTCGGCCACGGCCAGCATGGCCTCGAGCTTGCGCAGCACGCGGTCGGTGCGCCAGTCCTTCGTGAGTTCGACGGCGGCGCGGGTGAGGTGCCCCTGGTGCTTCTCGAGCTTGGCCTCGAAGCGCTCGAAGAGCGTGAAGGCGTCGGCCGTGGCGCCGGCAAAGCCCGCGAGCACCTTGCCGTGGTAGAGCCGGCGCACCTTGCGCGCGGTGCCCTTGATGACGATATTGCCGAGAGTGACCTGCCCGTCCCCGCCAATGGCGACTTGGTCGCCCTGGGGGGTCTTGCGGCGCACGCTCACGATGGTGGTGCCGTGAAACTGTTCCATCGAAGCCATCTGGGGATGCCGCAGGGCAATGCAAGCCCGCGCCTGCTACCGAATGTGCAGGACGCCAAGGCGCCCTAGTTCTTCCGCAGGGCCACCGTCGCATGGTCGGCAATGCCGACCAGATCGAACAGCGCCGCGATCAGGCGGTGGGCGTCCACGAACTGGACGCGCTCGCCCTGGGCGTCGCGCGCCCGCACCCAGCCGAGCAGCGTGCCGGCCGCGGCCAGGTCCATGCGCAGCAGCGCGGCGCACGAGATGACGGGCGCCGTGGTGTTGCGCAGGTCGGTGTCCAGCCGTTGCAGGCTCGAATGCGCCTCGCCGCGCAGATCGCCGGCCAGCGCGGCAAAGCCGGTGTCGGTGGAGGGAAAGCTCTCCGATTCGCCATTGACCGAGAGCAGCGACCATACGGAGTTCGAACGGCTTGCCGCCGGTGCGGCCACCGAGGTGCAGGCGCCCTTGGGGTCTTGCCACGCCGGCGGCGACACCTCGTAGGTGATGCAGTAGTTGAGCGCCACCAGCTCGAAGTCATCGGGCATGTTCATCATGCGCAGCGCAGCCAGGTGCAGCTGCCACCAGACGTCCGGCGTGCCGCGCTCGTTGTTGGGCGTGGCCTCGGCCAGCACGGCCAGCAATTTCGCGGCGCCGATGAAGCGCAGCTGGACCGGCGAATCGGCCCAATGGGCAAACAGCACGCGCAGCGGCGCGGCGGCGTCGGCCTCGATGGCGACCAGCGCGCGCCAGTCGAGCGTCCAGACCGAGCCGGCCTGCGACAGCGCCCGCGTGAGCTGGATCAAGCCGTCGCGCGCCAGGCGTGCCGGGCTGGCCCAGTCGGCGCCGGCCGGCGCCAGTTCTGCGAGTTCGCTGGCGGCCACCGCCTTCACGCTGCGCGCCAGTTCGTCGAGCGAGACCCAGTCGGGCCCCATGCGCTTCATGCGCTGTGCATAGCGCATGCGCGCCGCGGCAAACCTGGCGGCATCGCCGGTGGCGCGATACAGGTCGAACAACGCGCGCCACCTCGCGTCGTCGCGCTCGGCGGTGGCGTGGTCGCCCTCGGCCGCTGCGCTTTCGGAGGCCAGGGCCTGAAGAAGAATGGCCTCGGCGCCGGCATCGTCGCCGTGCGCGAAGCGGATCACGGCCTCTTCGAGTGCACCGTCGCGCGCGAGCCGTGCCGACAGCAGCGAAGTGCCGCTGGCCGCCGGGCTGCCCGCAGCGGGCGCGGCAGGCGCAGCAGCGGCAACCACGGCCGGTGCCGGCACGACGGCCGGCGCCGGTGCGGGGCCGTAGGCCGGCGCGGCGAGCAGGCTGGCCAGCTCGGCTGCGTCAACGGGCGGCGGCAGGGTTTCGGCGCCGGCGTCGGGCGGCGCATTGGACAGCACCTCGCCGTTGGGACCGCGGCCCTTCCACCACTGCTGCGACATCTGCTCCTCGATCTCGTCGATCTTCTTGAGCGTGAGCGCGCGTCCCTCGGATTTTTCCGTGGTGCTGTTCAGGTTGAAGGAAGACGGCGTGACCGTTCCTTCGAAGGCGTGGGCGGCGGCTTCGCGCTGGCGAAGCTTGCGCAGCATGTCGAACTCGCGCCGGCGAACGAAATCGTTGCGCTGGCGCCGCTCGATCATCTCCTTGAGCATTTCGCGGCTGTAGGCCTGCTCGGGCAGCGTGGAATCCGCAGTCGCATTCAGCTCGGACCAATCCTTGAGCGGATTGCGGACGAACTTCGCCACCTTGGAAAAAAGGCGGCCCGACTCTTCCTTTGGCATCGACGAGGTTTCGAGGCGAACAGGTTCTCTTCTTCTTCAGCCGCTCGCTCAGTCCCCGAACATCTTCTGCTTGAGTTCGCGGCGCTGCTGCGCTTCGAGCGACAGCGTGGCAGTGGGACGCGCCAGCAGGCGGCCGACGCCGATGGGTTCGCCGGTTTCGTCGCAGTAGCCGTAGTCGCCGGCATCGATGCGCTGGATCGACTGCTCGATCTTCTTGAGCAGCTTGCGCTCGCGGTCGCGCGTGCGCAGCTCGAGCGCGTGCTCTTCCTCGATGGTCGCGCGGTCGGCCGGATCGGGCACCACCACGGTGTCTTCACGCAGGTGCTCGGTGGTTTCGCCGGCGTTTTCGAGAATGCCGCGCTTGAGTTCCACGAGCTTCAGGCGGAAGAACGCCATCTGCTTTTCGTTCATGTACTCGGTGTCGGGCATGGCGATCACCTCGGCATCGGTCAACTCGGCGGCCGACTTGGCCTTCCAGTTGTTGGCGAGCTTCGGGTCTTTTTTCACCGCGACGGGGGGCGGCGGCACCAGCGCATTGGAGGGCGCCTGCGAGAAGGAAGACTTGGCCGCGGTGGAAGCCACCGATTGCGGCATGGAAGGCACGGTCAGCTGCGACAGCCGGGACACGCGGCCACCTCGCGCGGGGGCGGGTGCAGCGGTCTGAGCGGGTATCGAAGGTGTCGCCGTGGCGGAAGAAGAGGCGGCAGCCGTTTTTTTCATTGGGATCGAAGGGGCAGAAGGAACGGCAGCAGTGCGGCCGACGGTTTTGGATGGCAGTTGACCCGCAACTGCAGTTTTGGTTGCACTCTTGTCCGGGGCGGATGCCACCGGCGGCGCAGCAGACTTTGCAGCCTTGACGGGCTTCTTTGCAACGGTCGCGGCCTTGGCCGATGGCGTTGCTGGCTTCTTTGGAGCGCTTTTTGGTTTCGTGGCCGGGGCCTTTGCAGCGGAAGAACTCTTTTTTGCCGCGGGTACAGCCGGCTTTGCAGCCGCTGCTTTCTTTGCAGCGGGCTTGGTTGCTGGCGTGGCCTTGGCGGCGGGTTTCTTCACGGTGACTGGCTCCTTGAACGAACTGGAACGCGCTTTCACTGGGTGTCTCCTCCCAAGGGAACCACCGCGGGTTTCAGGCCGCGCGGGCTCCACTCGTCGGAGTGCTCGCAGTGGCGAACCCCGGGGTTATACCCCCGAAAGCCCGCCAGGAACCTGCGGCGCCCCGCACCGCCAGCTACATCCCGTCCATCGGACGAAGGCGTGGCTGCCGGAACAGGCGCGCGATTGTATAGAGAACTCGAATCGAAGGGTGATGTGGCTGCAACCCCTTGCCTCCGGTAGCATCGCCGGCGTTGCCGGAGGGGGCAGCAAGACCTGCCGGAATCGCCGGGGGAGCGGTGCAGGTCGATCTCATTCATACAAAAGAGAAATCAATCTTGAGCAAAAAAGCAGTTCTGGGCACGCTGGCTGCGGCCATCGCACTTGCCTATGGCGGCGGCACGTGGTTGGCCGGCGCAAAAGTAAAGTCCAGCTACGAGGCCGCGCTGGACGAGGTTCCGAAACAGACTGCGCTGGTGCGCGTGGTCGAGCGCAGCTACGAACGCGGCTTCTTCGGCGCCGTCAGCACCGTGACGATCGAGCTCGGCTGCGCGGCCGATGCCGCCGCCGCGGTGCAGGTGCCTGCCGCCAAGCCCGGCGAGGAAGAGGATGAGGAAGAAGGGGAAGAAGCCGCCACGCCGTTCAAGGCGGTGCGCATCACCTTCCGCGACACCATCCGCCACGGTCCGCTGGCCGGTGGCACGCTGGCAGCGGCCACCATCGACAGCGAACTGGTGTTCGACGTGAAGGGCCAGGCCAAGGCCGAGCAGATCTTCGGCAAGGCCAAGCCCCTGACGGCGCACACCAAGGTGGCGTTCGACGGCGCCTACACCACCGACCTGGCGGTAGCGCCCGCCAGCCTGGCCGAGGAAGGCAAGGCCCGGTTCGCATGGCAGGGCGCGCAGGCCCGCGTCGAGATGAACGGCGCCCGCACCCACGTGCGCTACGAGCTGACGATGCCGGGGCTGGATGTCAGCGATGCGCGCACCGGCGCCACGCTCAAGATGGGCAAGCTGGCCGGCAAGGCCGACATGGACAAGAGCGAGGGCTGGATCCTGGCCACGGGCAAGACCGAGGCCCGGCTCGACAGCCTCGAATTCGCGGCACCCAAGGGCCTGGGCGGCGCCGCGGGCGGCGAAGGCAAGGCCCTGCCGGCAGTACTGCTGCAGAACATCGACATGCTCGCCGAAGCCACCATCGCGGACGGGCTCTACGCATCGACCGGCACTGTCAAGGGCACCGGCAAGATCGGCGAGACGAAGATCGACAGGTTCGAGATGAGCAGCGGCGGACGCCGCATCCACGCCGCCGGCTACAAGAAGCTGGCCGATGCCTGGATGCAGTCGAGCGCCGCGAACGGCTGCGGCAAGGGCGGCAACAAGGCCTCGCAGGCAGCGATGAAGGTGCTGTTCGACCAGCTGGCGCCCGACCTCAAGGCCATGGCCAAGTACGGCCCCGAATTCGGGCTCGACAGGATGCTGGTCGAAATCGGCGGCAAGCGCGGCGAGCTCAGCTACACGGCCGGCATGGCCGGCGTCACCGACGAAGACCTGCAGGCGCCCGGCATGGCGCTGCTCATGAAGCGCGGCGTGCTCAAGGCCAGCGCGCGGCTGCCGATGCAATGGCTGGAGCAGATGGCCGCCGCCGGCGCCGGCAGCGGCCAGACGCCGCCGCCCGAAATGATGGCGGGGCTGGTCGAGCAAGGCGAGGAAAAGGGCTTCGTCAAGCGCGAGGGCGATGACGTCACCGCGCAGATCGAATATGCCGAAGGCAGCCTGAAGCTCAACGGCAAGCAGCTGGGCGGCATGGGCAAGTAGGCCGCGGTTCAAGCAGAAAACAAAACGGCGCTGCCTTTGAAGGGCAGCGCCGTTCTTTTATTTGGACCGGCGGCGCGGCGTCAGACCAGGCACTGCTCGAGCCCCTGCTCGAGAATTTCGCGCGGCAGCTCGATGCCGATGAACACCATGCGGCTTTGGCGGGCTTCGTCCTTGCCCCACTCCGGGCCCAGGTCGCTGCCCATCAGCTGGTGCACGCCCTGGAAAATCACCTTGCGCTCGGTGCCCTTCATGTTCAGCACGCCCTTGTAGCGCAGCATGCGCGGGCCGTAGATGTTGACGATGGCGCCCAGGAAGTCTTCCAGCTTGGCCGGGTCGAAGGGGCGGTCGGCCTTGTAGACGAAGCTCTTGACGTCGTCGTCGGTGTGGTGATGGTGGCCGTGGCCCTCGTGCTTGTGCGAGGGATGGTCGCAATGCTCGCCATGCGCGTGGTCATGGTCGTGATGGTCGTGCTCGTCTTCCCTGAGGAAGTCGGGGTCGATGTCGAGCTTGGCGTTCAGGTTGAAGCCGCGCAGATCGAAGATGTCCTTGAGCGGCACGTCGCCGAAATGCGCCTTCTGCTGCGGCGCGCGCGGGTTCATGTGCTTCAGGCGATGAATGAGCGCCTCGGTCTCCTCGGCCGACACCAGCTCGCTCTTGCTGATGAAGATCTGGTCGGCAAAGCCCACCTGGCGGCGCGCCTCCTGGCGGTCGTTGAGCTGCTGCGGCGCATGCTTGGCGTCGACCAGCGTCAGGATGGAGTCGAGCAGGTAGCTCTCGGCGATTTCGTCGTCCATGAAGAAGGTCTGCGCCACCGGGCCGGGGTCGGCCAGGCCGGTGGTCTCGATCACCACGCGGTCGAAGTCGAGCAGGCCCTGGCGCTTCTTGGCGGCCAGCAGCTGCAGCGCCTCGCGCAGGTCTTCGCGGATGGTGCAGCAGACGCAGCCGTTGCTCATCTGGATGATCTGCTCCTTCGACTCGGTCACGAGGATGTCGCTGTCGATGTTCTCCTCGCCGAATTCGTTTTCGATCACCGCGATCTTCTGGCCATGGGCCTCGGTCAGGATGCGCTTGAGCAGCGTGGTCTTGCCCGAGCCCAGGAAGCCGGTGAGGATGGTGGCGGGAATGAGGGCCATGGGTGTGCTCCGGAAACGGAAAACAGGAAGAAAAGGGATTGGGCCGGCAGTTTAGCCAATGCCACTCAGTTGCGTTGGTGCGGGGTCAAGCAGGCTTTCTCACCACCATCAGGCCCTTGAGGTATTCGCCCTCGGGAAACTCGATGGTCATGGGATGGTCGGGCGCGGCGCCCAGCCGTTCGCTGATGTAGCCATCCACTTGCGCATCGATGCCGGCCGAAGCCACGATCTTGTGGAAAAGATCGGCGCTGATGCCGCCCGAGCACGAAAAGGTCAGCAGCACGCCGCCAGGCTCCAGCAGCTTGAGCGCGAGGCGGTTGATGTCCTTGTAGGCGCGGGCGGCGCGCTCGGCATGGGCCGCCGTGGGCGCGAACTTGGGCGGATCGAGCACGATGGCGTCGAAGCTTCGGCCCTGCTCGATGAATTCGCGCAGCACGGTGTTGACGCTGGCGTCCAGGAATTCCGCCTTCAGGCCCGAACCCTCGGCGCCGAAGCCGTTCAGCGCCAGGTGCGCCCTCGCCCGCTCGAGCGCCGGCAGCGACGAATCGACCGACACCAGCTCGGCGCCCTCCACCGCGCCGGCCGCCCGCAGGCCTGCGAGCGCAGCCACCGTGAAGCCGCCGGTGTAGCAAAAGCAGTTGAGCACGCGCCGAAAGCGCCGATGCTGCGCCAGTTCGGCAAAGCGCTGGCGGCTGTCGCGCTGGTCGAGATAGAAGCCGGTCTTGTGGCCGGTGGCAATGTCGAGCGAAAGCTTCCAGCCGTGCTCGCGGATCGTGATTTCTGTCGCGCCCTCCCCGCGCAGCCAGCCGGTGACCGGCTTCAGGCCTTCGCGCTCGCGGCCGCTGGCATCGGAGCGCTCGTAGAGCTTGTGCAGGCCGGTTGCCGCGAGCAGCGCATCGGCAATCGCGGCCTTCCAGCGTTCGACGCCGGCCGACAGGAACTGCGCGACCAGTGTGTCGCCGTAGCGGTCGACGATCAGGCCCGGCAGCCCGTCGGCCTCGCCGTGGACCAGCCGGACACCGTCGCTCTGCAGGTCGAACAGCGTCCTGGCCACCACCGCGCGAGCGCACACCGACGCCAGGAAGGCGGCATCGATGCGCTGCGTTTCGACAAAGCTCCAGGCCCGCGCACGGATCTTGGACACCGGGCTGAAGGCGGCCCAGGCCAGGAAGGCGCCGTCATGGGACTCGACGCGCACCGTCTCGCCCGAATCGGCACCGCCGCGTGCAATGGCGGATTCGAAGATCCAGGGATGGCGGCGCTGCAACGAGCGCTCCTTGCCGGGCTTGAGGCGGAGGGTTTTCATTTGGTTGGCTTGTTGTCGTCGTTCTTCGGCTTGGCCCGCGCGCCTTCGGGGCGTGCTTGCGCACGCAGGCCCTCGGGGCGCGCCTGCGCGCGCGGGTGTGCCGCGTCATACACCTTGGCCAGGTGCTGGAAGTCCAGCCGCGTATAGACCTGCGTGGTGGCGATGTTGGCGTGGCCCAGCAGTTCCTGCACCGCGCGCAGGTCGCTGCTCGACTGCAGCACATGGCTTGCGAACGAATGCCGCAGCATATGCGGATGCACCGGCGCCGCAAGGCCGGCCTTGAGGCTGCGCTCGCGCAGCAGCTTCCACACCGCCTGCGAGGACATCCGCACGCCCTTGGCGCTGATGAAAAGCGCCGCCGCGCCCGCCGGGTCGCGCAGCGCGGCCGTCGACAGCGCCGCGCATTCGCCGCGCACCGCGAACCAGTCGCGCAGCGCCTCGGCCGCCTTGCTGCCGATCGGCACGATGCGCCGCTTGCTGCCCTTGCCGAGCACGTTGGCTTCCAGCGCGTCGAGGTCGACCCAGCCGCGGGCCGTGCTGCTGGCGCGCGCATCGAGGCCGGTGAGCTCGCTCACGCGCAACCCGCAGCCATAGAGCACTTCGACGATGGCGCCGTCGCGCGCCTCGGTCCAGGGGTCGGCCTCGGGGTCGTAGAGTTCGGCGAGCCGCACCGCGTCGTCGACCGCCAGCGCCTTGGGCAGCGGCCGCGCGGCCTTGGGCGCATGCACGTCCTTCACGGGATTGAAGCCCACCAGTCCCTCGTTGCCGAGCCAGCGGTAGAAGCTGCGCCAGCACGAGAGCACCAGCGCAATGCCGCGCGGCTCGCGTCCCGCGCCGTGCAGCTGCGCCATCCAGCGCCGGATGTGCGCGGTCTGCACGCGGTCGAGCGAAAGCCCGGCCTCCGCGGCATGGGCCGCGAGCGCCTGCAGGTGGATGGCGTAGAGCTCGACCGTGCGCGCCGCCAGCCGGCGCTCGACGCGCACGTGCTGCAGGTACCTGTCGACCCAGCCGGTCCCCGCCGTCTCAGTGGAGGTAGCCATTGAACGCATTGTTCACGACAGCCAGAGGCTCGCGCAACGCACCCTTGAAAACCATGCCCCAGCGCCGCCAGCAGCGCGTGCTCGCCGCCGCGTATTGAACGTCGAAGTCCTTGTCGAAACCGCTGGACCGCACCAGGCGCTCAACGCGCCACAGGTGGTAGGGCTCCGACACCACGATCACGCCGTGGATGCCGGCCGCCTTCAGCAGCGGACGCGACATCGCAAGATTCAGGCGGGTCGAAGTCGATGCCGGCTCCAGCAGCAGCGGCCCGGCATAGCCCCGGGCCCGCGCATGCCGCTGCATCACCTCGGCCTCGATGCGGCCGTCTTCCTTGTCGACGCCGCCCGACAGCACGAGCTGCTTCGCGAGGCCCGCATCGGCCAGCGCGATGGCGGCATCGACCCGGCCCGTCAGGCACGGATTGGGCTTGCCATCGAGAAAGGCACGGTTGCCCAGCACCATCGCGGCATCGGCCGGCCGGCCGGGAGGGTTGGCCAGCGCCTCGACCGCGCGCCGCCAGATGACGGCCGCGATGACCAGGTAGGCCAGCAGTCCAGCCAGCAGCACCGTCCACAGCACGGGCCACGCGGTGGCCCGCCAGGACCGGCGCCGCCCGTTCAAGGCCGCAGCCGCGACAGCGCGCCCGACGCCAGGTCGGCGATGCGTTCGAGAAAGTCGGTGCCCATTTCGGCGTTGAAGCGCTGCGCGTCCGGCGAAGCCAGCACCAGCAGGCCGAAGGCCGGCGACTCGGCATCGGGCCGCAGCGGAATGAGCGCGATCGACATCGCACCGGCCGGCTCGGGCAGCCAGTTGGCCGCCTCGAAGCCCGAGTTGAGCCCGCAGTAGGGCGAGGTCAGCGAGGTGGCCAGGGCCTTCACGTCGTCGCTCACCCACTGGGCATAGGCCTCGTTGAGGTAGTCGGCGCCGCAGTCCCACACCTTGATGGCGGTCTGCGGCACCAGGAACAGCGACTGCAGGTCGACCGCGATGCGGTACGGCAGGCCGCGCGGATCGCGCGTGGTCAGCAGGCCGCTGGTCCAGCGCTGCAGGCGGTCGGCGATGACCACGTTCTCGGTGCCGTGGCGCACCATGTCCATCAGGCGATGCTCCAGCGCCTTGATCTTCTCGCGCAGCATCTCGGCCTGGCGCTCCTGCAGGCTCACGGCGCGGTTGCCGTGCGGGCTGGTGAGCTGCACCTGCGCCAGCAGCTGCGCGTGCCGCTCGAAGAAGTCGGGCGTGTTCGCCAGGTAGTTGGCGATGTCGTCTTCGGTGATCGGGTTCATGGCGTCGTCTTTGTTGTTTCTGAAGTTGGTCATGGCAGCTCGGGCACCTCGATGTCTCCCTCGAAAACCGTGGTGGCCGGGCCGGTCATGAGCACCGGATGGCCCTCGCCTTCCCAGCCGATCGTGAGCACGCCACCATGCGTCTGCACATCGACCCGGCGCTCCAGCAGGCCGAGCCGGATGCCCGCCACCACCGCCGCGCAGGCGCCAGTGCCGCAGGCCAGCGTTTCGCCAGCGCCGCGCTCGAACACGCGCAGCTTGATGCGCGAGCGGTCGACCACCTGCATGAAGCCGGCATTCACCCGCTGCGGAAAGCGCGGGTGGTGCTCGATCTGCGGGCCCTGCCGAGCCACGGGCGCGGTGTCGACGTTGTCGACCACCTGCACCGCGTGCGGATTGCCCATCGACAGCACCGCGACGGCCACGATGGCCGAGTCGGCATGCGTGCCGAGGGCCAGGTGCCAGGTGTGCCACGACCCCGTGGGCTGCGGATCGAGGCCGGCGGTGTCGAAGGGCACGCGCGCGGGCTCGAAGATGGGCGGTCCCATGTCGACCGTGACGCGGCCGTCTTCGCCCATGCGCGGCTCGATGATGCCGGCCAGCGTTTCGACGCGCACCGTGTCCTTGTCGGTCAGGTGGTGCTCGCGCACGAAGCGCATGAAGCAGCGCGCGCCGTTGCCGCACTGCTCCACCTCGCCGCCGTCGGCGTTGTGGATCACGTACTGGAAATCGACCCCCTCGGCCGCGCCCTTGGAAGGCGGCCGCACCGTGAGGATCTGGTCGGCGCCGACGCCGAAATGGCGGTCGGCAAGGAAGCGGTACTGCGCGGCCGTGAGGCCCAGCGTGCCGCGCGTTTCGTCCAGCACGACGAAATCGTTGCCGGCACCCTGCATCTTGGTAAAGCGGATTCGCATCGGGCGATTATCCGCCCGTCGAATGGCGGCGCCTGTCGAGCGCCCGGTCCAGAAAGGCCAGGCGGTCCTGGCCCCAGAAGCGCTCGCCGTCGAGCACGAAGGTCGGCGCGCCGAACACGCCGGCCTGGATGGCGTCGGCGCTGTTGGCGCGGTAGGCCGCCAGCGTCTCGGGCGCCTGCTCCAGCGCCTGCAGCGCCGCGCCGTCGTAGCCGTTTTCCTCGGCCACCGCAATGCGCACCGCGGCTTCGGAGGTGTCGCGCTCCTCGGCCCAGAGCGCGCGCAGCAGCGCATGCGAGAGCGGCTGGGCATCGAGCCCCTGCAGCTGCGCGGCGATCACCATCCAGCCCGGGTACTTGTTCCAGTTCGGGTCGACCGGTGCGCCCTTGGGGTAGTAGGCGGGCTCCAGATTGAGCGGCATGCCCAGGTAGTCGCTCCAGCGCGCCAGTTCGAGCGCGTGGTAGCTGCGGCGCGGTTCGGGCCGCGTCTTCAGCGGAATGCCGCCGGTCTGCGGCACCACGGCCTGGAAGTCGTAGGGCTTGAGCGTGAGCCGCACATGGTGGCGCCGCACGATGTCCTGCAGCTGCGGGCCGCCCAGGTAGGCCCAGGGCGAGGAAAGGCTGTAGTAGCAGTCGAGCGCGATGGCGGTGGGGATCGGAGGGGTGGTCATCGCGGAATTATTGATAACTTCCTTCAGCCGCAGCGCGCGGCGGTGATGCGGCCCTGCGGATCGACGTCGACATTGAGCCGCCCCGGATCGGCCGGCACCGGCAGCGGCGCGCCGACGGCCGAGGTGCGCGCCGATTTGGAGCCGGTGCGCGTGCGCATCTGCTCCAGCAGCAGCGGATCGAGCGCCTGGCCGAGCGCATAGCGCGCCTGCGCGGCCTGGCAGGTTTCTTCGCTGGGCACGGTCACGAAGGTGGGCGGCGGCGGCGCCTCCGAGGTGAGCGGGCGGAATTCGGGCTGTGTCTGGCAGCCCGCGATGAACATCGACGCGGCGCAAACGGCGCTCGCCAGGATGCCGCGGGTTCGAGGGAAAAAGATGAAACCGGATGGGGGGAGGATGGGCATGGTGTGGTGTCTTGCTTCTTTCGACGGATCGTAGCGTCGCCAGTGGTCAAATCCACCCGCCATGATCAACCTGAACCGTTTCGATCTCACGTCCCTGCGGCTTTTTGTCGCGGTCGTCGATGGTGGAAGCCTGACGGCGGGCGCAGACCGGTTCGGCGTCTCGCTTCCGGCGGCCAGCAAGCGCATCACCGATCTCGAGCAGCACTGCGGCATGGCACTGCTGCAGCGCGGACAGCGCGGCGTGACCGCCACGCCCGAAGGCCAGACCCTGCACCGGCACGCGATCGAGGTGATTGCGCGCCTGGAACAGCTCGTGCAAGCGGTCGACGATCTTCAATCCGGCGCCACCGGCCACCTGCGGCTGTGCGCCAATCCTTCCGCTTTCGGCGGCTTCCTGCCCAGCGTGCTGGCCGAGTACGCCCGCCGCTATCCGCACGTGGTGATCGACATGGAAGATGCCTTGAGCGAAGACGGCATTCGCGCTGTGCAGAAAGGCACGGCGGAGTTGGCCGTCATCGGCGACAACGTGCCGCACGAAGGCCTGGAGACCCTCGTCTGCAATATCGACCAGCTGGTGCTGCTGGTGCCGGCGGGCCATGCGCTGGACGGCCGGCAGAACGCCTGCCTCGCGGACGTGCTCGACCACGACCTGGTCACGCTGGCACGCAGCGCATCCCTCACGCGCAAGGTGATGGCGGCGGCCGACGCGGCCAAGCGCACGCCCCGCATCCGGGTGCAGGTGCGCAGCTTCGATTCGATGTGCCGCATGGTCTCGTTCGGGCTCGGCCTGGCGATCCTGCCGCGCGCGGCGGCCGCGCTCTATGCCCAGGCGCTCGGCCTGGTGCAGGTCGGCCTCGAAGGCATCGAGATGGAACGCGTGCTGCTGCTGGCCATGCGCAGCCGCTCGGAGCTCTCGATGCCGGCGGCTGCCCTGGTGGAAATGATCGAAAGCGCGGCGCCCCTCAGCGGAGCACGGCACTGTCCGAGGCCTGCCGAATGAGGCGGTCGCGGTCCGCGGGCAGAAGAAAGCCCTCGGCGAAGGCCTTCCCGGCGGCGGCCCGCACTGCAGCCACGTAGCCCTCGTGGCTGCCGTAGCGCTCCTCGAGCGACAGGCGCGGATCGCCGCTCGCAGTCCGCTCGGCATGCGTACGGGCGAACGGCACATAGCCGCCCACGTAGTTGCACACCTGGCCGCGGTGGAAGCCCTCGGCGGTGACGTTGAACCCCAGGTAAGTGCCCAGCGGCGCCATCACCAGCACCGTGGGAACGCCGTCGATCTCGTTGCCGTCGGCATCGACCTTCGGCACCTTCATCGGGATCACCTTCCTGATGGTCGGCGGCACCGTGGTGGGCACGCCGGAGGCTTCCGCATGATTGAATTGCGGGCCCCAGTCGTAGTCGAACACCGGAAACGCAAAGTTCTGCGGCAGGAAGATCGAGTCCGGGATGCCGGGCACGCCGCTCGGAAAGCCCATCGCCTTCCTGTTGGCGTCGACCAGCGTCTTGCCCGCGAGCGTGGGCCAGCGGCTGGGCGGCGGCGACGTGCCGTTCAGCACCCAGTCGCGCATGGCCAGGCGCAGCACGTTGGTGATTTCCGTGTGCGGCACCGGGTTGGCCGCCAGCGTGCCGCGGCCGAAGTTGTTGCCGGGGCAGGTGGGGCCGGTGGCGGCCGCGGGCATGTGCGTGAAGCCGCCCGCGCCGCCGCCGTGGTGGCTGCTCGGCACGTAGTAGCGCCGCACGTTGCGCGGCAGCGGAATGTCCGCGTCGCCGGCCGTGCCGATCCACTCGGGCGTGAGCTTCAGCGCGTACACCTCGGCCGACCCGAAATGCTCGATCACCTTCGGGCAGGTGTCGTTGGCGTTGCAGCGCGAGAAGATGCTGCCGGTCGGCTGCTTGCGCACCGGGTCCGGCCAATCCACCCACCACTGTGGGCCTTCGCTGCCCTGCTGAAAGAGCTCCAGCACGCCGTCCGGCTGGGCCCAGCGCGAATTGGCGGCCACTCGGCGGCCGGCGATGATCGGCCAGGCGCCGTCGTAGACCTTGCGGTTGCGCTCGTCCTGGTTCAGGCCCATGAAGATGAACTGCCGCACCATGTTCCCGGACTGCGACACACCCCGCACGGCCGTGCCCTTGATCGAGCCGGCCACCGGATTGCGCGTGCCGAAGTCGTCGGCCGCCTCGTGGCGGAAGAAGGTGCCGACGTCGCGGAACGCTGCCATGCCCACGCCCAGGATGTAGGCGTTGTGCGCCGGGTACACCACCTGGTACAGCAGCTTGGAATCGAAGCCGTTGCGCAGGCAGATGTGCACCGGCAGATTGCCGGGCGCATTGGCGGGGTTGTTGTCGATCGGCGTGCCGGGAAACGGATTGCCGGCGTCGCACTTGGCAAATGCCCAGTCACCCGCCGCGATGGCTGGCCCTTCGGTGACAACGCCATCAACGGTTTCCTCGATGTGCGTCTTCAGCGTTGCCTGGGCCGTGTCCAGCGTGGCCGGAAGGTAGGGCACAGGGTTCGTTTGCACCATCAGCGGCTGGGAGCCCGCGCCGCCGCGGTTGACGATGCGCCCGAACACCTTGCCTGTGACAGCCACGCCGTTCAGCTTGGCAATGGGCGCCGCCACCCAGTGGTTGGTGCCCGTTGCGCGATCGGCAGGAATGCCCGTGTTGCCTGCGTTGTCCGCCTGCCAGCCGCTGCGCAGGCCAATGTCGCCCAGCTCGCGTTCGTCCACAACGATGGTGCCCGCACCGCCGCGGTTGGGCACGTCATGCCAGAGAAAGCCGCTCGCGCGGTTCATGTCGACCGGCTTCACCAGATTGAACGTGGTCTCGTAGCGCACCTTGCCATCGGCGTCTGCCCCCAGCCTGATGTCGGTGATGACGCTGTTGTGCGGATCATTGGGGTCGAGCTCGCCGAAGGCGCGGCCGCGGACCTGCTCGTAAGGGATCGCCTGCCCCGCGAGGGGCGCGACGCTGTCGATCACGATGCGGGTGACGCGGGCATTCGCGGGCCCGGCAGCAATAACGATGGCCGCCGTGGCCATCGCCGCCGCGAGCCAGGGCAGGCGCGACTGGCGCCCGATCGGGCTTCTGGGATGCATGCTGTCTCCTGTCTTTTTTGCGCGGATCCGGCGCCATGTCAGCGCTTCGCATCCTCACAATTCGCAGGCAGGCCGGCAATTCGCGTCTTGTTTAGCCGGTCTTAACCGATGGTTAAGGACGGGCCACGCACGAACGAGCGCGTCTCGACCCGACACCGTGTTTCGCGGCAATGGCGACAACGGCGTCGTAGGCCACTTCAGCTTTCGACCACGCGAATGCCGCATAGATCACTTCCCGCAACGCAGGCGTGCTCACATCCGGGTTGTCATAGGAATGGCCTTCCACCCCCTTCCACCCACTCGGCATGGCCTTCATACCATTCGAGAAACGCGGCCCGGTCCTTGGGCGCGGCTTCCGCTGCAAACACCATCAAGTCATAGCTCATGCGACTCCTCCTCCTGGTTTGGAACCTCACCGTAGCTTCCGTCAGTGACAGGCGGGGCACGAAGGCGCCCGATCGCCGCAGGTTCAGCTCGCATCGCGTATCGGCGGCCGCGAGTTCAGGGGTCGTTGGCTTCCGGTGCAGCGACACCCGCTTCGGCGGCGCTCGCAACCGCGTCGCAGGCCGCCCTCAACGCGGCCGCAACCTCTTGCGGCCCGCGGCGCAGTTCGACGATGTCGCGCTCTCCAACACAGTAGCCGTCAAGGCGCACGTAGATGCGCCTGAAGTCGCCACCGAGTGCGCGCGCCACGTCGAGCAGGCAGTCGGCGAGCGTCGAGAAGCCGCCGTTGCTGTACGAGCTGGGCGGGATCACGCCCTTCGAACGCGGTGCGCGAACGGAATAGGCGTACGACGCAGCCTCTTTCCGCAGCTCCACCACGGGCTGCAGGCCGCATTCGACGTCCCTTGCGCTTCTCATGGCCGGAGTGTAAGTGCCTCCCCCATGACGCGTGGCTCGCCAACCCTCGCACCTGCTTGGGATGGATACGACTTTTTCGTTTTCCATCTACCCCAAAGAGCACCGAACCCACGGCTTCCCGTGGCATCCTGAAAAGTCCGCATCGGACCGGCGCGTTTTTTTTGGCGCGACGCTCCGGTGCGCCTCTTCAAGCCACAAGGTTCCAGGAAAACTCCGATGCAGCTTGGGCAAAGGATGCGTGCATTCGTATGGGTCGGAAGCTGGGCGCTCGCGCTCGGAATGTGGAGTTGCGGCGGAGGTGGTGGAGGCGGCGGTGGTGGCGCCTTCGTGCCGATCGTGCCGGTGGCCACCGTTGCGCCGCCGGCCGATACGCCCGCCACGCCGCCGCCCGATGCGCCGGCCGCTCCGCCCGAACCGGCACCCGAGCCCACGCCGGTGGCACCCGCCACCAGCCGCGTCGTCTCCGACACCATCACCTCGGCCAAGACGGGCGCAAGCTACGCACTCGAGATCTACCTGCCGGCCTCCTACGACGGCGGCTCGGCGGCCTATCCGGTCATCTATGCGATGGACGCCGACGGGATCTTCAATCCGCCCAACACGCGGTTTTCGGACCTCAGGAACATCCTCGAGGAGCGCCGCACCGAAGCGATCCTGGTCGGCATCGGCGGCACGGCGCGGCGCGAGCAGGACTACACGATGCCCGGCGCCGTGCCGTACCACGACTTCCTCGCGCTCGAACTGGTCCCGTTCATCGAGGCGAAGTACCGCGCCGATGCAAGAACGCGCCTGCTGACCGGGCTGTCGCTGAGCGGGAGCATGGCCGGCATCGCGCTGTTCCTCGAAGGCGCGGCAGGCAGCCTGACGTTCTCGCACTTCCTGGCGTTCGAAGGCGCATTCGCCTTCCAGACGGCCGAGTACGAAGGCCTCGAGCAGCAAATGCACGATGCGCTCGGCGGCGGGCCCTTGCCTGCAACGCTGGTTCTCACGCGCTGCGACAACCCGGTCGAGTGCAACTTCGAACCGGTGGGCAGGATGTACGCGCGGCTTGTGGCCCGCGGCTACCCGGGCCTGTCGATCAGCGAGGCCACCTACTCGACGACGCACACCCAGACCGACATCCCGTCGTTCGCCGATGCGATCGCCAGGCTGCTGCCGTAGCGGCAAGCAGCCCCTTGCCGGGTCAGAAGCGGTCCTGCAGCCCCATGGCCGGATCGCTCACCGAATGCCGGCCAGTCTCGATGCGGCCGGCCAGGCGCCGGTAGAACGAAGGGTCGGCATCGCAGGTTACGACGAAGTCGTACCACTGGCCGCTCGCGTCCAGGCTCCAGCGCATGCCGGTTTCTCCGCCACCCTTGACGCGGATGCTCCAAGAGCCATCGGGGTTGTGGCCGTAGGTGCCCTTGTCGTCATTGCCGTGCCCATCGTTGCCATGGCCGTTGTTGCCGTTGCGGTCCCTGCCGCCGGCCTGGTAGGCCTCGGGGCGCGGGTAGGCCTTGTTGGGCTGCACGGTGAAGCGGCAGTCGCGCCGGCCGTCGTTGCGCATCTGCAGGTAGAGGTCGCCGCGGCGCGCGTCGTAGCCCACGCGGACCTCGGGCCCGGGCGCACTGCCGGCGCGCAGCCGGTTCAGGTCTCCCTTGAACTGGCGATGAAAGCCGTTGGGGCCGAGCACCCACAGGTCGTACAGGCCGGCGTCGTCGGCCATGGCGTTCCAGTGGCCGTCGAGCTGCTTGCCGGGCTCCACCACGTAGCGGCGCGGCAGACGGTCGGACAGGTGCAGCTTGTCGTAGACGTGGAACACGGCGGCGGCACGGCCGCTGTTGGCGAACAGCAGCTGGACGCGGCCATTGAGCGCATCGCTGCGCGCGCTGGTGTGCAGCTCGTAGGGCAGCGCGCGCGACGGACGCACGCCGGTGGCCTGCACCGGCAGGTCGGCGTCGGCCGCCGGCACGATCTTGGGCAGCGCCTCCTGCGCGGCGGTCAGCGCATCGGCCTCGGCCTTGGTCTTGCGGCCGGGCAGCACGGGCAGCGGCTCGTCGTTGGGACGCTCGAAGTTGAAGGCACTGGTGAGATCGCTGCAGACGGCGCGGCGGTACTTGCTGATCTGCGGCTCGGCCACGCCGAAGCATTTCTCCAGGAACATGAGCGTGGATGTGTGGTCGCAGACCTGCGAGTTGACCCAGCCGCCGCGGCTCCAGGGCGAGACCACCCACATCGGCACGCGCGGGCCGGGGCCGTAGGGGCGGCCGTCCATGGCGGGCTGCTTGGGCGTGGCCGGTGTGTGGTTGTGGTACTCGACGGCCGTGTCGGCCTCGGCCAGCGTGGTGGCGCCGGCCAGCGAGCCGTCGGGGTTGCGCGAGGGCACCGCGGGCGACGGCAAGTGGTCGAAGAAGCCGTCGTTCTCGTCGAAGTTGATGAGCAGCACGGTCTTGCTCCAGACCTCGGGGTTGGAGGTCAGCGCGTCCAGCACTTCCTGCACGTACCAGCCGCCCTTGGCCGGGCTCGACGGACCGGGATGCTCGCTGTAGGCCGAGGGCGAAATGATCCACGACACCGCGGGCAGTGTGCCGTTGCGGATGTCCTCGCGGAAGGTTTCGAGAAAGCCCTGCGGCATGGTGTTGCCGAAGCCCTTGGCCAGCGGACTCAGCGCATCGTCGATGGCCGGGTCGTAGAACGGCCCGGCGGCGGTCACCGGCTGCGTGATGTCGGTCGCGGGAACGTACACGGGGCGGCGCGCCGCCGGCATCTGCTCGATGGCGGTGCGCCAGTGGCGAAAGCTCATCATCTCGTTGCAGCCGAAGTTGTCGATCAGGCTCTGGTAGACCTTCCACTTCACGCCGGCCTTCTCGAGCCGGTCGGCATAGGTGGTCCAGGTCCAGCCTTCGGTGGAAGCGCCGATGTCGTTGCCGGCATTGAACTGGTTGTTCAGCACCGCAAGCTGCACCTTGCTTCCGTCGACCGGGCTGATGCCGTTCGGCCCATTGGTGCCGCTCCAGTAGAACAGGCGGTTCGCGATGGTGCCGGTGTGCATGCCGCAGTGGTAGTGGTCGCACAGCGTGAAGGCTTCGGCCAGCGCGCGCTGGAACGGCACCTCGGCGGTGTCGTAGTAGCCCATCGACAGCAGGTTCTTGACGTCCGGCCACTTGAACATGCGGCCGTGGTCCCATGCGGCCTGCGAGTCGGACCAGCCGTGCGGCGTGCTGCCCGCGCGCTGCGCGTTGCCCTTGCTCTCGTCGAGGCGGTAGGGCGTGTAGGTGCTGGGCGGCGTGGTCTTGGTGTAGGTCTGGTGGAAGATGGTCTTGCCGTTGGGCGCGGGCACGGCAAAGCGGTCGCCGTAGCCGCGCACGCCCTTGAAGGTGCCGAAATAGCTGTCGAAGGAACGGTTCTCCTGCATCAGCAGCACGACGTGCTTGACGTCCTTGATGGTGCCGGTCTCGTGGTGCGCGGGGATGGCCAGCGCGCGACGGATGCTGGGTGGAAAGGTGGCCAGCGTGGCGGCGGCAATGCCGGAGCCGGTGGCGGTCTGGAGAAACTTGCGGCGTGTGGTCATGGCGGGGTTTGTTTTGAAAATGCGGGGAAGCGTCGGGCCTTGTATCTTTAAGCCTCGGACCGGCTCGGGTAGCCCGAGCGGCCTCTGGGCCATTTGTTGAAGCCCGCCTCTGAGCACTGGGCGCCCGAGCCGGACCGTCCTTCTCTGCAGCCCGAACGGTTGTAGGAATTTGAAGTTCGCATAGACAAGGATGGGAGTGAGAGGACGTGTCCGACTCTGTTTTTATCGGTATTGACGTCTCCAGCCAGACCCTGGAGATCGCCAGCAGCGATCAGGCCAAGACTTGGCAGCTCGCCAATGACGTGGCTGGCATCGAGCAACTGGTCAACCAGGCATCGGCTTTGGCGCCCGCGCTGGTTGTGCTGGAGGCCACGGGCGGCTACGAGTTCGAAGCGGCCTGCGCGTTGCAGGCCGCGGGCCTGGCGGTGGCGGTGGTCAACCCGCGCACCGCGCGCGACTTCGCCCGCGCGATGGGCGCGCTGGCCAAGACCGATGCGCTGGATGCGCGCATGCTGGCGGCCTTCGCCCGCGTGCTGCATCAGCACCCCGAGCGCGAGCGCTTCGTCAAGCCGCTGGCTGATGCCGAGTTGCAGCAACTGCAGGCCTTGGTGCTGCGTCGGCGCCAGTTGGTGCAGATGCTGACCTCCGAGCGGCAGCGCCTGCGCCTGGCTCACGCGGCGGCGCGCCCGAGCATCGAGCGGCTCATTGAATTCTTGAAGCACGAACTCGGCGACAGCGAAGCCGAGGTGGCCGCGCATGTGCAGCGCCATCACGCCCAATTGGCCCAGGCGCTGGCCAGCGTGCCGGGCATCGGCGCTGCCAGCGTTGCAGTGCTGCTGGCCGAACTTCCCGAACTCGGCAAGCTCGACCGGCGCCGCATCGCTGCGCTGGTGGGCGTTGCGCCCTTGAACCGCGACTCCGGCCAGATGCGTGGCCAGCGCTGCATCTGGGGTGGGCGCGCCGATGTGCGGCGAACCCTGTACATGGCCACGCTGACGGCGGTGAGGCATAACCCGGCGCTCAAGGCCTGCTACGAGCGCCTGCTGGCGGCAGGAAAGCGCAAGAAGGTCGCCCTGGTGGCCTGCATGCGCAAGCTGCTGACCATGCTCAATGCCATCGCCAAACACGGCTCCACATGGGATTCGACTATGCATATCGCTTGACTGCCAAGACGGTTGCTCAGGGGGCGTAGCTGACGCTGGGCTCGGTACTCGCGCCGGACGAGGCCGCATCGGTCTTGCCGGCCGTGCCTGCAGGGGTCTGGTCCGCGCCAGGCGCATTGCCCGACGTGGCAGCAGCGCCGCTGAATCCCCCGCCGCCTCCACCATCACCGCCGCCGCAGGCGGTCAATGCAAGGGCCAGTACCGACAGCGCGAGCGGCGCGAGCGGCGCGCGCAGGATGAATCGTGGATGCATGGATGGAGGCACTCCTTTTTTCTCGAGGCGGTTGGGACGGCCTCCAGCCTAAGAAAGAGCTGTGACATCGCGATGTAGCGGCGATGACGGCGTGCCTGCCTGCCTGTCGCTCACCCGGCGCGCCGCCACCGGCCGGAATCCGGGCACAGGCTGGCCGGCTCGCCATTGACGCGAACCTGCTCTTCATCGAGTTGCGATGCGGTCGGCGCATCGACGTCGAAGGCAATGCGAAGCGCACGCCCGACATGCGCATCCTCGATCGGAAGCTCCCAGCTCAGGAACACCTGGGTGCAATCCTGGCCGGGTGCGAAATGGGCCGCATCGAAGCCGCTGCTGCTGCGCTGGATCACGGCATGCGGCTGGCCTGTATCGAAGAGCAGGACCGTGCCGCGGGCCAGGGGGATTCGCTGCCCGGTAGAGGGAAAGTGCACATCGAGTTCCTTGTCGTCGCAGAGGAACAGATTGCAGAACGCGGCGCCGCCGTATTGCGCGCCGTCATGGTGGTAACTGGCACCGCGGCAGGCCATGAGTGCGACTTCACTGGACGCGAGCAGCTCGCCCAATCCAAGGCTGCGCGTCCAGTCGGACACCGCCTGCACGCACTGCCTGTAGTCCAGCCAGCGCGCACGCGCACGCGCCATCGGCAAGGGCTCGACATCGCCAGGTGCCAGCGCCAGGTGACAAGAAACCTCGCGCTCCCAATCTGCAACCAGGCGTGCGGGAGGCGCAGGCACATCGACCCTGCCCGACAGCACCACATCGCTCACGCGGCGGCTGCGCATGGCATCGCCGCTCAGGAAGTAGGCAACGAGGCGGTCTTCTCGCACGCGACACGACTGAGGGGAAAGGCTCATCCGCAGCAGTGTAGTGAGCCAGGTTCCGGTGGCCCGCCTTCGCCGCCGGCTGCGGTCAAGGCCTGAGCGTGGGCTCCCGCTTCGCATAGGCCAGCGCGGCGAGCAGGCCCAGGCCCGCCATGGCCGCGGCGCCCCAGGCCACCGCGGGGCTGCACAGCATGCGGGCCAGCGGCGAGCGTTGTCCGCTGCCCGTTCCGATGCCCGTGGCGGCCTGCTCGAGCGGCGTGAGCGGCCGCGCGGTGTTCGGGTTTTCTTCGCCCTGGAGGACGGCCTGGGAAATTTCCAGCGGCGTCAGTTGATCGGCAACGGGTCCGGACAGCGATTTGTCGTTGGCGCGCATGGAAAGCCTTTCGTTCGAAAATTGAATCTGCGGCGAAGACTCTCCTGGCGCCGGCCCGGCGCTCTACAGCCGGCAGCGGACTTTTGCGTAGGCCGAGGGCGCACATGGCGGCGCGGGCTACAAGGACGCCACCTCGGCCTGCAGCACGCCGTTGCGCGCCACGATACGGCCGCCCGCCACCACCAGCCTGCGCACCGGCCGTGCGACCATGGCCTGTGCCGGCGTCTGTGCATCGACCAGCACCAGGTCGGCGCGGCAGCCGGCCTCCAGGCCATAGGTCTCGAAGCCGCAGCCGCGCGCGCCGGCTTGGGTGACGGTATCGAGCGCCACGTCGAGCTCGTCGTCGCGGCGCAGGTTGTAGCGCATGCCGATCAGCATCGCGCGCTCCAGCATGTCGGGGTTGCCGTAGGGCGACCAGGTGTCGCGGATGCCGTCGTTGCCGCCAAGCACCGTCACGCCGGCCTTGCGGCAGGCCATGAGCGGCGGCACGCTGCGCGATGGCGGCGCACTGGTGACCAGCACCACGCCGAGCCTGGCCATGCGCGCGAGCAGCGCGTCGCGCTCGCGCTCGCCCAGGTCGCCCAGGCAGAAGCCGTGGCTCACCGCGACCTTGCCCTGCATGCCCAGCGCCTCGGTGCGCTGCAGGATCAGCTCGAGCGAGAACGCGCCCATGGCGCCGGGCTCGTGCAGATGGATGTCGAGCGGGCGCTGGTGCCTGTCGGCGATGCCGAAGAGCACATCGAGCGAGCGCACCGGATCGCCGTCGATCGCGCAGGGGTCGAGGCCGCCGAGCACATCGGCGCCCCGCGCGAGCGCTTGGCCAAGCAGCTCGGCCGTGCCCGGCCGGCCCAGGAGGCCCGACTGCGGAAACGCGACGATCTGGATCTGCTGCACCTCGCGCAGCGTCTGCCGCGTGCGCAGCGTGCCTTCGAGATGGCGCAGGCCCGCCTGCGTGTCGACGTCCACATGCGTGCGCAGCCGCGTGGTGCCGAGCGCGAGAAAAGCCTTGGCCAGCACCAGCGACTGCGCGGCCGCGTCGTGCCCGCTCGCATGCCGGAACGCGCGCTCGTTCTCGATCTTGTCGATGAGGTTCGCACCGACCTCGTTGCGGTACCAGTCCATGCCCCACAGCGTCTTGTCGAGGTGGGTGTGACCTTCGACCAGGCCCGGCAGCAGCAAGGCACCCCCGCCCTCCTCGACGGCAGCATCGGCGGGCGCCGACAGCGCGGCGCCGGTTTCCGCGATGCGGCCATCGCGCACCAGCACGTCGAGGGGGGAAGCGCCCAGCGGGCGCACATTGCGGATCAGGAGCGAGGGCATGGGAAGTCGGTCGTTCGTTGAATGCGTGGGGATCAGGGCCGTATGCAGCGTACCCAGATTCGGGCCCGCGGTCATCACGCGCACGTTTCGTTGCAGGCCGAAGTGTCCGCGCTGCGAACTCTCGATGATCGGTGCACCATGCCAACGACCTCACTCGCCGACGCCAGCAAGCCCCCTTCCCGCATCGCCTTCGAATGGATGCTGCTCGCGGTACTCGCCACTTGCTGGGGCGCCTCGTACACCTTCATCAAGATCGGCGTGCAGACGCTGCCGCCCGTGACGCTGATCGCGGCGCGCACGCTGATTGCCGGCCTGCTGCTGCTCGCGCTGCTGCGACTGCGCGGCGTGCGGCTGCCGCGGGAGCCTGCGATGTGGCGCCGCTTCGCGGTGCAGGCTTGCCTCAACAGCGTGCTGCCGTTCACGCTCATCGCGTGGGCTGAGCGCAGCGTGGATGCCGGGCTCGCCACCATCCTCAACTCGACCTCGCCGATCTTCATCTTCCTGCTGGGCCTGGGCGTGGGCGGTGCGGAAAGGCCTGCGTTGCGCCGCCTCTTCGGCGTGGCGGCGGGCCTCGCGGGCATCTGCCTGATCGTCGGCTTCGAGGCGCTGCACGGGCTCGGGCATTCGCTGCTCGCGCAGCTCGGGCTGGTGGCGGCGGCCGTCTGCTACGGCTGCGCGGCCGTGTTCGGCCGCGTGTTCAAGGGGCTCGATCCGATGGTGCCGGCCGCGGGCTCGCTGCTTTGCGGCGCGGCGATGCTGCTGCCCGCGAGCCTTGCGATCGACCGGCCGTGGACGCTGGCGCCTTCGGCCGCGTCGATGGTCGCCGTGCTGGCGCTCGCGGTGCTCTCCACGGCTCTCGCCTTCACGATCTACTTCCGGCTGATCAAGACGCTCGGGCCGATGTCGACGGCAGCGCAGGCCTACCTGCGCGTGCCCATCGGCGTGATGATCGGCGTGGTGTTCCTCGGCGAGGCGCTCTCGCCCACCGCATGGGCCGGGCTCGCGTGCATCCTGGCCGGAGTGGTCGCCATGACGGTACCCGCGCGCGGCTGGCCGCCCATGATCCGGCTCCGGGCGCGATGAAGAGCCGCATCGTCCGCTCAAGACTTTTGCGCCGCGGCCATCATTTTTTACACGGCTTTTAGACGCGCGCTCCTACGCTGCCGGCTCCTCCATCCGCCAGCGAATTTTTTCGATGAAACACCTCTTTCGCATTGCCCTGCCGATGCTCGTTCTCCCCACCCTTGCCGCCCTGCCGATGCTTGCGAGCGCACAGCTCACCGGGAATGTGGCACTGACGAGCAACTACAAGTTCCGCGGCCAGGACCAGGACATGATCGGGAACAACGACTACGCCAAGACCAAGGGCTTCAAGCCCGCCATCCAGGGCGGCTTCGACTACGCCTTCGGCGAGAGCGGCTTCTACGTGGGCAACTGGAACTCCAGCGTCAACTGGCTGCAGGGCAACAGCATCGAGAGCGACCTGTACGGCGGCTACAAGTTCAAGGCCGGCCCCTTCGACCTGGACGTGGGCGCACTCACCTACATCTACCCGGGCAACTCCATCGGCAACACCACCGAGCTGTACGGCGCCGGCACCTGGGCCGACGAAGCCATCGGCTCGTTCACGCTGAAGTACTCGCACACGGTCTCCAAGGACTACTTCGGCTATGCCGGCTACAAGTCGGGCTCGGGCCTGAAGGGCCGCAACACCGGCTACCTGAACCTGGCCTACAGCAAGGAAATCGTGCCCAAGCTCACGCTGAAGGCGGCCGTGGGCTACACCCGCATGTCCAGCGACATCCGCAGCCTGGGCTACAAGAGCTACGTGGACTACAACATGGGCGTGTCGTACGACTTCGGCAACGGCCTGGCGCTGGCCGGCTCGGTGCAGGGCGCCAACAAGAAGAGCTCCTACCTCGCGCTGAGCAACCCGGGCGTGGACTTCGGCTTCGGCCCCATCGGCGAGCAGTACTACTCGCCCAACAAGGCGCGCTTCATCGTTACGCTCAGCAAGACGCTGTAGCGCACAGTGGGGGCGCCCCTCAATCGATGCTGATGTTCGCAGCCTTGGCCACCTCGGCCCACTTCATGCGGTTGTCGTGCACCGTCTTCTTGAACTGCGCGGGCGATTCGATGCGCACGGTGTTGCCCTGGCTTTCGAAGCGCTCGCGGATTTCGGGCTGCTCGAGCACGGCCTTCACGGCGGCGTTGAGCCTGTCGACGATCTGCGCATCGGTGCCCTTGGGCGCGAAGATGCCGAACCAGATCGAGCTGTCGAAGCCCTTGGTGCCGGGCAGGCCGCTGGAGGCGATGGTGGGCACCTCCTTGACTGCGGCCACCGGCGCGGCGGTGGTCACGCCCAGCAGGCGCACCTTGCCCGCTTTGTAGTGCGGCAGCACCGTCTGGACCTGGTTCATGATGCAGCAGGTCTCGCCGCGCACCACGGAGGTGATGGCCTCGGGCCCGCCCTTGTAGGGCACGTGCACCATGTTCAAGCCGAGGCGCGAATTGAATTCGGCAAAGGCCATGTGCGTGCCGGCGCCGTTGCCTGTAGACGCATAGTTGTACTTTCCGGGGTTGGCCTTGACGAGATCGACGAACTCCTTCAAGGTCCTGGCGTTGATCACGTCCGGGTTGATGGTGAGCACGTTCGAGACGTCGAGGACCGGCGCCACCGGCACGAAGTCGGCCTCCACGTCGAACGGCAGCTTCTTGTAGAGCGCGGCGTTGCTGCCATGGGTGGCGGCGGTCCCGAACGAAAGCGTGTAGCCGTCGGGCTTGGCATGGGCCACGTACTCGCTCGCGATGTTGCCGGCCGCGCCCGACTTGTAGTCGATGATCACGGGCTTTCCGAGCTGCCGGGCGAGCGGCTCCTGGATGGCGCGGGCCACCACGTCGACACCCGAGCCGGCCGGAAAACCCATGATCAGCGTGACCGGCTGCTGCGGCCAGTCGCCCCCCTGCGCAAAGGCAGCGGACGATGCGGCCGCGCCAAGGGCGGCGCCTGCCAGCAGCAAGGCCGGGCGGAGGCGCCGCGTGAAGAACGACGACGAGAACCTGAGGTGGTGAGTGAAGGGAGAATGGATCATGACTGTCTTTCCTCGATGCGGGCGGCGCAGCCCGGGATTGTGGCGCGCGGTTCATGCCCGATCCGGTATGAGCTTATGCGGCACGCAACCGCATCGAACGATCTCTCCATAATCGCCGCATGGTCCGTCCCACCCAACAACTCCATCCCGCCCGCGAGCCCGCGCCCGTGCGCGCGGCAGCCACCGTGCTGCTGCTGCGCGATTCCGAGGCCGGCATCGAAGTGCTGATGACGCGCCGCTCCGGCACTGCAAGCTTCGCGCCAGGCGCCTATGTGTTCCCAGGCGGGCAGATCGATGCAGCCGACGAAGCCGCGGCGCGCATCGCCGCACGGCGGCCCACCCAGAGCGGCCTGCAGCTGACGCAGGCGATTGCCGCCATCCGCGAAGGCTTCGAGGAGCTTGGCGTGCTGCTCGCGCGCCATGCCGACGGCCGGCCCGTGAGCGCGCAGGACATCGCATCGATGGACCGCAGCACCACGTCGCCCGTTTCCTTTGCCGAGCAATGCGCCGAACGCGGGCTGCTGCTTGCCTGCGACCAGGTGTTCAGCCTCGCGCACTGGATCACCGACCGCGACCTGCCCAAGCGCTTCGACGTGCCCTTCCTGGTGGCGCGCATGCCCGAGGGCCAGACGCCCACGGCCGACGAGAGCGAGCAGTTCGAGCCCTGCTGGGTGCGGCCGGCCGATGCGCTGGCGCGCCATGCGGCCGGCAGCTTCTTCATGATCTTTCCGACCGTGCGCACGCTGCAGCGGCTCGCGGCCTATGCCAGCGTGGACGCGGTGCTGCAGGCCTGCGCCGCCGAACTGCCGCTGTGGACCAGCTGCCCGCGCGCCGGCCTGCTGCGCGGCCAGGACGCGCGCTACATGGAAAGCGATTCGCCGTACGGCGAGCTCGCGCTGGTGTGCCCCGACGGGCAGCTGCTGCATGCACTCGACTGGCAGAGCGAGCGCGCCGTGCCGCTGCTCAGGAACGTGCAGCGCCTGACCGCGCCCAACCCCGGCGCCATGACCGGCCCGGGCACCAACAGCTACATCGTGGGCGACACGGCCACGGGCTACCTCGTGATCGATCCGGGCCCGAACGACGCGGGCCACATCGAGCGGCTATGGCGCGCCGCCGAAGGAAACATCCGCATGATCGTGTGCACCCATTCGCATGCCGACCATTCGCCCGGCGCGGCGCCGCTGCAGGCGCTGTGCAAGGAGAAGCCGCCGATCCTCGGGCTGTCTTCGGCGCCCACGGCGCGTTCGTCGGCGCGCTTTGCCGCGGAGCGCGAACTGCGCGACGGCGAGCGCCTGGTACTCAGCGGCACCACGGCCGAAGGCGAGCCCGTCAGCCACGCGCTGCGCGCCATCCACACGCCGGGCCACGCCGCCAACCACCTGTGCCTGGTGCTCGAGGAAGACGGGCTCCTGTTCTCCGGCGACCACATCCTGAACGGCAGCACCACGGTGGTCGATCCGCCCGACGGCGACATGAACGCGTATCTCGATTCGCTCGACAAGCTCGATGCGGCCTGCGAGGCCGGCGGCATCGATTTCATCCTGCCCGCGCACGGCCATGTCATCGGCAGCGCACGCAGCGCCATCGCGCAGCTGAAGGCGCACCGCCTGAAACGCGAAGCCAAGATCGCCGCGGCCATGCAGAGACTGCCCGGGGGCACGCCGGACGACTGGCTGCCGCTGGCCTACGACGACGTGCCCGAGCGCATGTGGCCGGTGGCCGCCCGATCGCTGGCCGCGCATGTGGCGCGCATCCGGCAACTGGCCTCCACGCCATGAGGGGCGCTTCCGAAGAAGAAGGCATCCGCCTTGCCAAGCGCGTGGCCGCGCTCGCGGGCTGCTCGCGGCGCGAGGCCGAGTTGCTGATCGAGAACGGCGCGGTACGCGTCGACGGCGTGCCGGCGCTGCTGCCGCAGTCGCGGGTGCACGACCACCAGAAGGTCGAGATCGAGGCCGGCGCCAAGCCCGAGCCCGTAGTGCCCGTCACCCTGCTGCTGCACAAGCCGGCCGGCATGGCCACCGACACCGCGCACCGGCTGCTGGTGGCCGCCAATCACCACGAGCCCGAGCGCGCGGGCATGCGCTTCCTGCCGGCGCACGCCAAGGCGCAGCGCTGCATGACGCCGCTCGAAACCGGCGCCAGCGGGCTCGTGGTCTACACGCAGGAATGGCGCATCGAGCGCAAGCTGCAAGAGGACGCGGGCGTGCTCGAACACGAGGTGATGGTCGACGTGGCCGGCAAGGTGAGCCCCGAGCAGCTCGTGCGCTTCGAGCGCTCGCCAGCGCGCGTGAGCATCGGCCGCCAGGCCGACGACCAGACCGGCCTGCGCTTTGCGCTCAAGGGCGCGCGGCCCGGACAGATCGCGCACCTGTGCGACGAAGCCGGCCTGCGCATCCTGGCCATGCGGCGCATCCGCATCGGCCGGGTGCCGCTGGCAGGGCTGGAGCCCGGCCAGTGGCGCTATCTTTCGCCGCACGAACGCTTTTGACATCGAAGAAGAGGCACGAAAAAGGCCCCCAAGAGGAATCGACGACAGGAGACCCATCCATGAAGTTCGGAACCCGGATCGCCGCACTCGCCTGCACCGCCCCGCTGGCGCTGGCAGGCTGCAGCTATCTCGCGCCTTTGCTGCCCTCGTACGCGCCGCCGCCGCCGCCGGCACCGCCGCCGGTCGTGTCGCCCAGCGGGCTCGCGCCGATCACCGAGGAGCAGGTGGAACGCATCCGCGAGGCCATCGTGACCAAGCCGCCCACGCCGGCCGTGGCCAAGGTGGTGCGAAGCGCGGCGCCCACCATCGAATCCTTCGTGCGGACCGAAGGCTGCATCACCGCGCGCAATGGCGCCGTGCTCAACCCGTTCGCGGCACCGGGCCGGCTGTTCGACGGCACCGGCTTCCAGGGCGGGCCGATGGCAGAGATGCAGTACCACGACAAGACGGCCTGCGTGACGGTCAAGCGCATCCAGAACTGGAAGATGGTCTCGCCGAAGCGGCTGCGCTTCGAAGTGGTGTACGTGGGCGACGACGGCGAGGAGCGCTCGGTCCGGCGGCATGAACTGACGCGCCAGCCCAAGGGGGGCTGGCTCTTCACGCGCTGACGCCAAGGCCGCTGGCGGCCCGCGGCCGCCAGGGAAGGAAAAAGTGTGAAGCCCGCCGATAAGCCGGATTCTGTGCGTTGGAGTTGCCCCCAACGTGACCGCCATCACTCTGGGCCGCTTGTCGCCAAACGGCTCGATGCCACCTACCCGCCAGCTCAGCGGAACCACCTCGATACTGGCCTACTTGGTGTTGCTGCGCGCAGAGATTGCCCGTTTCACCCGAACTGAATCGGCTCGTCTCTGTTGCTCTGATCCTCACCTCACGGTGGAGAGTCGTTAACTCCTGCGCTGTCCTGTGCAGTCCGGACGTTCCTCCAGTGCGGTCTTTCGACGCGGCGCCTTGCGGCGTCGCCCCTTGCGGGCTTGCACCAGCGGCGGTCTGGCGTGCTTCACGGGGGGATTATCGCTCGATACCCTCGCGAGCGCCGGCCGTCCGCTCCACAATGGCGCTTCGACCGAACCGACCCGCCCCATCCCATGTCCAAGGAGACCCTCCCATGAAGGCCCAGACCATCCTCCAGACCATCGGCAACACGCCGCACATCCGCATCAACCGCCTGTTCGGCAATGCGAAGCAGCAGGTGTGGATCAAGTCCGAGCGCGCGAACCCCGGCGGCTCCATCAAGGACCGCATCGCGCTGTCGATGGTGGAGGACGCCGAGAAGTCCGGCGCGCTGAAGCCCGGCGGCACCATCGTGGAGCCCACCTCGGGCAACACCGGCATCGGCCTGGCCATGGTCGCGGCCGTCAAGGGCTACAAGCTGATCCTCGTGATGCCCGACAGCATGTCGGTGGAGCGCCGCCGCCTCATGCTCGCCTACGGCGCCACCTTCGACCTCACGCCGCGCGCCGGCGGCATGAAGGCCTCCATTGCGCGCGCCGAGGAAATCGTGGCCGGCACGCCGGGCGCGTGGATGCCGCAGCAGTTCAACAACCCCGCCAACATCGACGTGCACGTGCGCACCACGGCCGAGGAAATCGCGGCCGACTTCCCCGACGGCGTCGACGTGCTGATCACCGGCGTGGGCACCGGCGGCCACATCACGGGCGTGGCGCGGGTGCTCAAGAAGAAGTGGCCGAAGCTGCAGGTGTTCGCGGTGGAGCCCGTGGCCTCGCCGGTGATCTCGGGAGGCCAGCCCTCGCCGCACCCGATCCAGGGCATTGGGGCGGGCTTCATCCCGAAGAACCTCGACACCTCGCTGCTCGACGGCGTGCTGCAGGTCGACGCCGAACCGGCGCGCGAAATGGCCCGCCGCTGCGCGGTCGAGGAAGGCATGCTGGTGGGCATTTCCTCCGGCGCCACGCTCGCGGCCATCGCGCAGAAGCTGCCCTCGCTGGCACCCGATGCGGTGGTGCTGGGGTTCAACTACGACACGGGCGAGCGCTATCTCTCGGTCGAAGGCTTCCTGCCAGCCTGACCCAGCTATCTCTTTCATAGCGCCTCGGCGCGTAAAATCCGTGGCCTGCTTGATAAACACAAGCCCCATGACATGCTGAGACTCTCCGAACTCAAACTCCCGCTGGACCACGCCCCGGAGGCGCTGGCCGCCCTGATCGCCCGGACGCTCGACGTCCCGCTCGAAGCGATCGCTTCCCACACCGTCTTCAAGCGCAGCTTCGACGCGCGCAAGGCCGACCTGCTCACGGTCTACATCGCCGACGTGCAGCTGGCCGACGCCGGGCTCGAAGCCGCGCTGCTCGCCAGGCATGCTGCGCATCCGCACATCCAGGCCGCGCCCGACATGCGCTACACGCCGCCGGCGCACGCGCCCGAAGGCGCGCCCCGGCCCGTGGTGATCGGCTTCGGCCCCTGCGGCATCTTTGCGGCGCTGATGCTCGCGAAGATGGGCTTCAGGCCCATCGTGCTCGAACGCGGCAAGACCGTGCGCCAGCGCACCCGCGACACCTGGGGCCTGTGGCGCAAGAGCGTGCTCGACCCCGAGTCGAACGTGCAGTTCGGCGAAGGCGGCGCCGGCACCTTCTCCGACGGCAAGCTCTACAGCCAGATCAAGGATCCGCGCTTCCTCGGCCGCAAGGTGATGGAAGAGTTCGTGAAGGCCGGCGCGCCGCCCGAGATCCTTTACGTCGCGCATCCGCACATCGGCACCTTCAAGCTGGTGAAGGTGGTGGAGAACATCCGCGAGCAGATCGTGGCGCTCGGCGGCGAGATCCGCTTCGAGCAGCGCGTGACCGACGTGCAGATCGAGAACGGCCAGCTTCGCGGCCTCACCGTGCTCGACCAGGCCACCGGCCAAACGAGCGAGCTGCGCGCCGACCACGTGGTGATGGCGCTCGGCCACAGCTCGCGCGACACTTTTTCCATGCTGCACGCGCGCGGCGTGCACATCGAAGCCAAGCCCTTTTCCATCGGCTTTCGCGTCGAGCATCCGCAGGGCCTGATCGACCGCGCGCGCTGGGGCCGCCATGCGGGCCATCCGCTGCTCGGCGCGGCCGACTACAAGCTGGTGCACCACGCGAGCAACGGCCGCTCGGTCTACAGCTTCTGCATGTGCCCCGGCGGCACCGTGGTCGCGGCCACCAGCGAGCCCGGCCGCGTGGTCACCAACGGCATGAGCCAGTATTCGCGCAACGAGCGCAACGCCAACGCGGGCATCGTGGTGGGCATCGACCCGCGCGACTTTCCCGGCTGGACACCCGAGACCGCGGGCGACGCGCTCGCCGGCATCGCGCTGCAGCGCGAGCTCGAGTCGAACGCCTTCGTGCTCGGCGGCGGCGACTACCGCGCGCCCGGCCAGCTGGTGGGCGACTTCGTCGCGGGCAGGCCCTCGACCGCGCTCGGCAGCGTGACGCCCTCGTACAAGCCCGGCGTCACGCCCACCGACCTGCACCAGGCGCTGCCGGCCTACGCCATCGAGGCCATGCGCGAAGCCTTTCCCGCCTTCGGCCGCAAGATCAAGGGCTTCGACCTGCACGATGCGGTGCTCACCGGCGTGGAAACACGCACCTCGTCACCGATCCGCATCACGCGCGGCGACGACTTCCAGAGCCTCAACGTGCGCGGCCTCTACCCCGCCGGCGAAGGCGCAAGCTACGCGGGCGGCATCCTGTCGGCCGGCGTCGACGGCATCAAGGTAGCCGAAGCGGTGGCGCGCAGCGTCACCGGAACATGAGCAAGGAACCCATGGCCGTGCCGAACGACGACTTCCATTTCTACGAACCCGCCAAGGGCCACGGCCTGCCCCACGATCCGTTCAATGCCATGGTCGGCCCGCGGCCGATCGGATGGATCTCGTCGCAGGACGAAGACGGCAGGCTCAACCTCGCGCCCTACAGCTTCTTCAACGCCTTCAACTACACGCCGCCCATCGTGGGCTTTGCGAGCATCGGCGCCAAGGACAGCCTGCACAACATCCGCCAGACGCGCGAGTTCGGCTGGAACCTGGCCACCCGGCCGCTGGCCGAGCAGATGAACCAGTCATGCGCCGCGGTGCCGCCCGAGGTGAACGAGTTCGAGCTCGCCGGCCTCACGCCCGCGGCATCGCGCAACATTGCGGTGCCGCGCGTGGCCGAGAGCCCGGTGTCCTTCGAATGCCGGCTCACGCAGCTGCTGCAGCTCGAGGGCGTGGACGGCGTGCCGGTGCCCACCTGGCTGATCCTCGGCGAGGTGGTGGGCGTGCACATTGCGCGCCACCTGCTGAAGAACGGCATCTACGACACCGCCGCGGCGCAGCCCATCCTGCGCGGCGGCGGCCCGGCCGATTACTTCGAGATCAGCCCCGACAATCTCTTCAAGATGTTCCGCCCGCGCTGAACGCGCGGAATCCATTTTCTCCGCCGCTGACAGCCAACCTGACAAGAACCGACCGATGACCGACACCGCCACGCCCCAAGAAGAAATCCAGGAAGTCCAGCCGGCGGAAGCCGAGGGCGCCGCCCAGTCGCACCAGCCGCACCAGGAGCCGAACGCCGACGGACGCCCACCCCGGCCTCCGCGCGCACCGCGCCAGCCGCGCCAGCAGCAGCAACAAAAGCAGAAGCCGAAGCAGGCGGCACAGCAGCAACAGCCGCAGCGCGCGCGCAAGGTGCACCCCGCGCTGGAGAAACTGTTCGAGCTGTACCCCAACATGTTCGGCGCGCGCTTCCTGCCGCTCAAGCTCGGCGTGTTCCAGGACCTGCTCGAGAAGCACCCGGACGATTTCAAAAAGGACGAGCTGAAGGTTGCGCTGGGTCTGCACGCACGCTCCACGCGCTACCTCGAGGCGGTGGCCGCGGGCCTTGCGCGCCACGACCTCGACGGCAATGCGGTGGAGCCCGTGGCGCCCGAGCACGTGCACCACGCCATCCTCGAGCTGCACCGCCGCCGCGTGCAGCGCAACCCCGGCGAGGACCTGCGTCCGCAGCTGGTCGCGCGCATCGCCCGCGCCGTGGAAGCCTCGGGCCTGGACCGCGAAGCCTACGCGGTGCTGGTGCGCTCGCGCGACGAGGAAACCAACGCCGTGCTCGACGAAGCGCTGGCCGAGCTGGCCCGCCAAGCCGCCAAGCGCGAGGCGCTGCTGCGCGCCTTCGAGGCCAGCGGCCGCAGCAGCGAGCACGAGTTCGCCGAGATGTACGGCATGGATGCCGACGAGGTCGGCCGCACGCTCGCGCGCGCACGGACCGAGCGGCAGCCGGCGGCTCCGGCCGCCTGATCGCCCGGGCCGCCGCGCGCGCCGACCCCAATGAAAAAGCCGCCACGGCAACCCGTGGCGGCTTTTCCTTTTCTGTCGCAGTGTGATTCGATCGATCAGCCGCGCGCGTTCTGCAGCGCCGCAATGCGCTCTTCGATCGGCGGGTGCGTGGCAAAGAGCTTGCCGATGCTGCCCGTGATGCCCATGGCCTCCACCGCCTTGGGCAGTTCGCCGGCCGGCAGGCCGCCCAGGCGGGCCAGCGCATTCATCATCGGCTGCTTCTGGCCCATGAGCGCGGCCGCGCCGGCGTCGGCACGGAATTCGCGCTGACGCGAGAACCAGGCCACCACGATGGCAGCGGCAAAGCCCAGCACGATGTCCAGCACGATGGTGCTCACGTAGTAGCCAATGCCCGGACCGGACGAACGGTCGTCGCCGCGGCGCAGGAAGCTGTCGACCGCATAGCCGATCACGCGCGAGAGGAACACGACGAAGGTGTTCATCACGCCCTGGATCAGCGTCATGGTGACCATGTCGCCGTTGGCGATGTGCGCCACTTCGTGGCCGATCACGGCCTCGACTTCTTCGCGCGTCATGCCCTGCAGCAGGCCGGTGGACACCGCCACCAGCGACGAGTTCTTGAACGCGCCGGTCGCAAAGGCATTGGGCTCGCCCTCGAAGATGCCGACCTCGGGCATGCCGATGCCGGCCTTGTCGGCAAACTTGCGCACCGTGCCGACGATCCAGGCCTCGTCGGGCGACTGGGGGTTGTCGATCATGTGCAGCTTGGTCGTCCACTTGGCCATGGGCTTGCTGATCAGGAGCGAAATGATCGCGCCGCCAAAGCCCATGATGAGCGCAAAGCCGAGCAGCGCCGCGAGGTTCAGCCCGTTGGCCGTGAGATAGCGGTTGACGCCGAGCAGGCTGGCGACGATGCCGAGCACTGCAACGACCATCACATTGGTCAAAACGAACAGAAGGATACGTTTCAAGTTGAATTCTCCGTGGGGGAATGCTGCCGCTTAGATGAGGACCGGATGGCCCTCTTCAAGCCGTGCAGGAACTGGCCCTCTTCCTTTGTTGTTTGGATTTTGAAGGAGGCCGCACCGCAGCCTGCGGGTAGAGCGATGATAGGAGCAAAAGTTCTACGGACCGGGCCTGAAGACCTTGGGATCGTCGTAGAAATCGGCCGCCGCGTTGCCGGCCCACCAGCCGGGCACGCCGAGCACCGGCAGCGGAACGAAGGGTTTTTGCGTCATGTGGCCCGGCGCGAGGCTGCGCGCCAGCGCCCGGTCGCAGGGCGCCACCGGTCCGCCGGCAGCCGGTGGCGGCAGCCGCAGCACATGCGCGGTGAGCGCCTTGCGCGGGGTGGCGAGTTTCTCGAGCAGCGCATGGCCGAATATCCAGAGGCGCGCCTCGGACCACAGCGTGCGCTGCGTCACGAAAAGCGTGTGCCAGTCGCGCGCAGCCAGCGCCTGCCACAGCGGCTCGGGCGCATCGAGCACGGCGCCGTTCTCGTCGAACAGCGTGAGCGCGTCGCGCAGCGGACCGCGCGTGGCGCCAACGCCCGTGCGGGCGATCTCGGCGGCCTGCAGTTCGTTGAGGCGGCGCTTGGCCTGCGGAAAGGCGAGCCAGACGAGGCCGTTGAAGAAGTCGTGCAGGTTGTCGCGCGTCGGCACGGTGCCGGTCTGGAAGATGTGGGCCTCATAGGCCTGCCCTGCGGGCAGATCCGATTGCGGCACGAAGGCGGGCGTGAAACCCGGCGCTGCTTCCCGCTGCAGCGCGGCTGCGACCGAGGTGCGGAGCGCCGTCTGGGCCGCCGCTTCGCCCATGGCGCGATAGGGCGCGAGCCAGGGCCGCGCCCAGTCGACCGCCGCCAGGCTCAAGGCGTGGCGGCTCCGGTCCAGCGGATGCGGTCGGGATGCTGCAGCACGGCGAATTCCGCCGGGAGCTTGTCGAACAGCTTGAGCGAACTGCCGTGCTTGCCGAGCAGCCCGGCCGCGCGCAGGGCCTGGGCCACGTCGTTGAGCGGCACGTCGGCACCGCTGCGCAGCGCGGGTGCCGCCCGCAGGATGAATTCGGCGGCCTCGGAAGGCGGCTGCGGCGCAGGCGGCTTCGCTGCGGCCTTGGCGGTCTTTCGGGCCGGGGCCTTGGCGGCGGTCTTGCGGGCCGGCGCGGCCGCACTCTTTTCGGTCTTTTCCGTCTTGGCCGGCGCACGCTTCGCGGCGACCTTGGCCGCCGCCTTCCTTGCCGGCGCGGTGCGGGGCGCGACCGGGGCGCCGTGGTGCCGCAGGTCGGTGAACTCGTCGTAGACCGCCACGGTCTCTTCGCCGGTCTTGCCCTGCTGGCCCAGGCCGCAGACGCGGCAGCCCTTCTCGCGCAGCCGGATCACGAGCGGCGCGAAGTCGGAATCGGAAGACACGAGCACCACCACGTCGGGACGCTCCGCAATCACGAGATCGATGGCATCGACCGCCAGCGCGATGTCGGTGCTGTTCTTGCCGGCCGAGAGATTGACCATCGGCCGCACCGACAGCCGCTTGAAAAGCGCCTGCTGCTTGAGCGCGGTTTCGGCGTTGCAGTAGGCGCGGCGCACATGAACCGCGCCGTGCTCGGCCAGGGTCCGCTGCATGGCCTGCTCGATCACGTCGGCCGAGACGTTGTCGGCATCGATCAGCAGCATCACGCGCAGCGTGGGCGTCATGCGAGTCTCCAGGCGATGGTTTCGCCGCCGCGCAGCGGCTTGAGCGTGGCGTCGCCGTAAGGCACGGTTTCCGGCACAGTCCAGCTTTCGCGCTTCAGCGTGACGGTGCCGCTGTTGCGCGGCAGGCCGTAGAAGTCGGGGCCGTGGAAGCTCGCGAAGCCTTCGAGCTTGTCGAGCGCGTCCACGCTGTCGAAGGCCTCGGCATAGAGCTCGATGGCGGTCAGCGCGGTGTAGCAGCCGGCGCAGCCGAGCGCATGCTCCTTCAGGTGGGCCGGGTGCGGCGCGCTGTCGGTGCCGAGAAAGAAGCGGTCGCTGCCGCTCGTGGCCGCCTGGACCAACGCCACGCGGTGCGTCTCGCGCTTGAGCACGGGCAGGCAGTAGTAGTGCGGGCGGATGCCGCCGGTGAAGATGGCGTTGCGGTTGTACAGCAGGTGGTGCGCGGTGATGGTGGCAGCCGTGAAGCGGTTGGCATCGCGCACGTAGTGGGCGCCCTCCTGGGTGGTGAGGTGCTCGAACACCACCTTGAGCTCGGGGAAGTCGCGGCGCAGCGGAATCATCACGCGGTCGATGAAGACGGCCTCACGGTCGAACAGGTCGACGGCTGGATCGGTGACCTCGCCATGCACCAGCAGCAGCAAGCCGTGCTTCTGCATGGCTTCGAGCGTCTTGTAGGTGTGGCGGATGTCGGTCACGCCGGCATCGCTGTTGGTGGTGGCGCCGGCCGGGTAGAGCTTGAGCGCGCGCACGCCGGCTTCTGCGGCCAGGGCGATTTCCTCGGGCGGCAGCCTGTCGGTCAGGTAGAGCGACATCACGGGCTCGAAGGCCGTGCCTTCGGGCACCGCCGCGCGGATGCGGTCGCGATAGGCCATGGCCTGCGCCGCGGTGGTGACCGGAGGCCTGAGGTTGGGCATGACCAGCGCGCGGCCGAACTGGCGCGCACTGTGCGGAACCACGGCTTCGAGGGCGGCGCCGTCGCGCACGTGCAGGTGCCAGTCGTCCGGGCGGGTGATGGTGAGGGTGTCTGTCATGGGAGGGCAATTGTCGCATCGCGGCCCCGGAAACACGGCTGGCACACGTCGTGCTTCACCACCGGTTCGATCCCTTTGCCCTTTCACCCCTAGGAGCTCCTGTGAAGCGTGCCGTTCCTGCCTCGATCCTGAAACCCCTGGCCGCCTGCGCGGCGCTCGCCACCCTGGCCTTCGCGGCGCCGGCCCTGGCCCAGGAGAAGACGCTGCGCATCGCCATGACCGCGGCCGACATTCCGCGCACGCTGGGCCAGCCCGACCAGGGCTTCGAGGGCAACCGCTTCACCGGCATTCCGATCTACGACTCGCTCACGCAGTGGGACCTGTCCAAGGCCGACGCGCCGAGCGTGCTGATCCCGGCGCTGGCGAGCTCGTGGGCGGTCGATGCCAAGGACAAGACCAAGTGGGTCTTCAAGCTGCGCCCCGGCGTCAAGTTCCACGACGGCTCGGCCTTCAATGCCGACGCCGTCATCTGGAACGTGCAGAAGGTGCTCGACAAGGACGCGCCGCAGTTCGACCCCAGCCAGGTTGGCGTGACTGCTTCGCGCATGCCCACGCTGCGCACCGCGCGCAAGATCGACGACATGACGGTCGAGCTCACCACCAGCGAGCCCGATGCCTTCCTGCCGATCAACCTGACCAACCTGTTCATGGCCTCGCCGGCGCAGTGGCAGAAGAAGTTCGACGCCGCGGCCGGCGCCACGCCCGCCGACAAGTCCAAGGCCGCCTGGACCGCCTTCGCCGCCGACCCCGCCGGCTCGGGTCCGTTCAAGGTCACGCGCTTCGTGGCCCGAGAGCGCCTCGAACTCGCCGCCAACAAGGCCTACTGGGACGCGAAGCGCGTGCCGAAGATCGACAAGGTCGTGATGCTGCCGATGCCCGAGGCCAATGCGCGCACCGCCGCGCTGCTGGGCGGCCAGGTCGACTGGATCGAGGCTCCCGCGCCCGACGCCATGCCGCAGATCACGCAGCGCGGCTTCAAGATCTATTCCAACGCGCAGCCCCACGTGTGGCCGTGGCAGCTGTCGTTCGCCGAAGGCTCGCCCTGGCTCGACAAGCGCGTGCGCCAGGCCGCCAACCTGTGCATCGACCGCGGCGGCATGAAGCAGCTGCTCGGCGGCATGATGGCCGAGCCCAAGGGCACCGTGCCGCCCGGCCATCCGTGGTGGGGCAACCCCAAGTTCGACATCAAGTACGACGTGAAGGCCGCCCAGGCGCTCATGACGCAGGCCGGCTACTCGGCCGCCAAGCCGATCAAGGTGAAGGTGCAGATCTCCGCCTCGGGCTCGGGCCAGATGCAGCCGCTGCCGATGAACGAATTCGCGCAGCAGTCGCTCAAGCAGTGCTTCTTCGACGTGCAGTTCGACGTGATCGAATGGAACACGCTCTTCACCAACTGGCGCAAGGGCGTGAAGGACCCCTCGGCCAACGGCGCCAACGCGACCAACGTGAGCTTCGCGGCGATGGACCCGTTCTTCGCGATGGTGCGCTTCGTGAGCACCAAGACCTTCCCGCCGGTGTCCAACAACTGGGGCTACTACGGCAACGCCGAGGTCGACAAGCTGGTGGCCGATGCGCGCACCAGCTTCGACGACAAGGCGCGCGACGCCGCGCTGGCCAGGCTGCATGCGCACATCGTGGACGACGCGCCCTTCGTCTGGATTGCGCATGACGTCGGCCCGCGCGCAATGTCGGCCAAGGTCAAGAACGTGGTTCAGCCGAAAAGCTGGTTCATCGACATCGCAACCATGACGATGGACTGACTCCATGGACTCTCCCCCAGGCTTCGCGCACTTCGTGTCGCTTCTCCCTCCCCCTCACCGGGGGCAACACCAGCGGCCCGGCAAAGCCGGTTCCGCGGTGTTCCCCGAAGGGGCTTCGCTGCGCTTGCCTCGCCCTGACGATAGAGCTTCATGTTTTCATATTTGATCCGCCGCGTGGTCTACGCCGTGCCGATCATGGTCGGCGTGGCGCTGGTGTGCTTCCTGCTGGTGCACATTGCGCCCGGCGATCCACTGGTGTCGATCCTGCCGCCCGACGCCTCGGCGGACCTGCAGGCGCAGCTGCGCGAGCTCTATGGCTTCAACCGTTCGCTGCCCGAGCAGTTCGCGATGTGGGTCTGGCGCGCGCTGCATGGCGACCTGGGCGTGTCCATCGCGAGCAACCGCGCCGTGGCGGGCGAGGTGTTCACGGCCGTGGGCAACACGCTGCGGCTCGCGGTGGTGGCGACCTTCATCGGCTTCGTGCTGGGCTGCCTGTTCGGCTTCGTGGCTGGCTACTTCCGCAACTCGTGGCTCGACCGCTTCGCCTCGATGCTGTCGGTGCTGGGCGTGAGCGTGCCGCACTACTGGCTGGGCATGGTGATGGTGATCGTGTTCTCGTCGCAGCTCATGTGGCTGCCTGCCACGGGTGCCGGCCCGGGCGGCTCCAGCGACTGGGCCTGGGACTGGGAGCACCTGCAGTTCCTGATCCTGCCGGCCCTCACGATGTCGGTGATCCCGATGGGCATCATCGCGCGCACCGTGCGCGCGATGGTGGCCGACATCCTCGACCAGGAATTCATCGTCGGCCTGCGCGCCAAGGGTCTCACGCACTTCGGCGTGTTCCGCCACATGGTGAAGAACGCGGCGCCCACGGCCCTCGCGGTGATGGGCCTGCAGCTGGGCTATCTGCTGGGCGGCTCGATCCTGATCGAGACCGTGTTCTCGTGGCCCGGCACCGGCTTTCTGTTGAACTCCGCGATCTTCCAGCGCGACCTGCCGCTGCTGCAGGGAACCATCCTGGTGCTGGCGCTGTTCTTCGTGTTGCTCAACCTGCTGGTCGACGTGCTGCAAACCATGCTCGATCCGCGGATCGCGCGGGCATGACCACCATGAGCGCACTGCCCCTCCCCTCTCCTTCCTCCTCCGCCGACGTGAAGCCGCTGCTGCCGATGCAGCGCTCGCGCGGCTACTGGACCTCGGCGCTGCTGCGGTTCACGCGCGATCCGGTCGCGATGGGTGCCGCGTTGGTGGTGCTGCTGCTGATCGGTCTGGCCGTGTTCGGCCCGTGGCTCGCGCCGGCCGACCCTTATGCCTCCTCGATGCTCAAGCGGCTCAAGCCGATCGGCACCGAGGGCCTGCCGCTGGGCAGCGACGAGCTGGGCCGCGACATGCTGTCGCGCCTGATCGTCGGCGCGCGGCTGTCGCTGTTCATCGGCATCACGCCGGTGATCTGCGCCTTCGTGCTGGGCACGGTGATCGGCATCGTCGCGGGCTACGCGGGCGGTTTTACCAACACGCTGATCATGCGCACCATCGACGTGTTCTACGCCTTTCCTTCGGTGCTGCTGGCGATCGCGCTGTCGGGCACGCTGGGCGCGGGCGTGGTCAATTCGCTGATCTCGCTGACCATCGTGTTCATTCCGCAGATCGCGCGCGTGGCCGAGAGCGTGACCACGCAGGTGCGCACGCGGGACTACGTGGAGGCCGCGCGCGCCTCGGGCGCGAACCCGTTCACGATCGTGCGGGTGCATGTGCTGGGCAATGTGCTCGGTCCGATCTTTGTCTACGCGACGAGCCTGATCGCGGTGTCGATGATCCTGGCCTCGGGCCTGTCGTTCCTGGGCCTGGGCGTGAAGCCGCCGGAGCCGGAGTGGGGCCTGATGCTCAATACGCTGCGCACCGCGATCTATGTGCAGCCGTGGGTCGCGGCACTGCCGGGCGCGATGATCTTCGTCACTTCGATCTCCTTCAATCTCCTATCCGATGGGTTGCGGTCGGCGATGGACAACAAGGGGTAGGGATGGGGTTTCTTTTTGTTCTGCGCGTTGTGTTTGAGTTGCTTCGTTCAGGGCACGCTCCCGCCGACGGGGTACCTTGCTCCGCGAATGTCCTCCGGCCTGCGGCCTCCCCCTTGATTTCGCTGCGCAAGGCACCCCATCGACGGGAGCGTTGGACAGAGCGGTGGTTGATCGGCCGCAAACCGGCGGCGTGTCCAGGTGTACAGGGCATCGGGTGCTCCCCGCAGCGAAATCAAGGAGGAGGCCGAAGGCCGGGGGACATTCGCGGAGGGGAGTACCCGGTGGCCTGTGCACGCGCCCTGAAACAACAGCGCCAAGAACAACAACGCCCAGAACAAAAGCAACAAAGGAGCGCGACAACATGGATGCACTGAAAGACATCGGCGGCCCCGCACAACCGCTGCTCACCATCACAGGACTCGTCAAGCACTTCCCGCTCAAGAAGGATCCGCTGGGCCGCGGCGGTGGCGTGGTGCGCGCGGTCGATGGGGTCGACTTCGAGGTGATCAAGGGCGAGACGCTCGGCGTGGTCGGCGAATCGGGCTGCGGCAAGTCGACCACCGCGCGGCTGCTGATGCAGCTGATTGCACCAACGCGGGGCGAAGTGATCTTCGATGGGCGCGAAGTCGGTGGCCGCGAACTGCCGCTCAAGGAATTCAGGCGCCAGGTGCAGATGGTGTTCCAGGACAGCTACGCCTCGCTCAACCCGCGCCTCACCATCGAAGACTCCGTTGCCTTCGGCCCGCAGGTGCACGGCGTCGGCCGGCGCGAGGCCGTGGCGCGTGCGCGCGACCTGCTCGCGCGCGTCGGGCTCGAGCCGCAGCGCTTTGCCGAACGCTATCCGCACGAGCTCTCGGGCGGGCAGCGCCAGCGCGTCAACATTGCGCGCGCACTCGCGCTGCAGCCGCGCATGGTGATCCTCGACGAGGCCGTGTCGGCGCTCGACAAGTCGGTGGAAGCGCAGGTCATCAATCTGCTGCTCGACCTCAAGGCCGAGTTCGGCCTCACTTATCTGTTCATCAGCCACGACCTCAATGTGGTGCGCTACGTGAGCGACCGCGTGATGGTCATGTACCTGGGCCAGGTGGCCGAGATCGGCCCGGCCGACGCGCTCTACGATGCACCCGCGCATCCCTACACCCGCGCCCTGCTCTCGTCGATGCCCTCGATGGACCCCGACCACCGCACCGAGGAGGCAGCGCTGGCCGGCGACCCGCCGAACCCGATCAACCCGCCCACGGGCTGCCGCTTCCATCCGCGCTGCGCGCTGGCCGCACCGGTGTGCAGCCAGGTGGTGCCCGAGCCCATTGCCACCGGCGCGCGGCATGCGGCGAGTTGCCTGGTCCATGAGCCTGGCAGCGGCCACCCGCTGGCCGTGCCATTGGCCAGGGCGGCGTGAACGCATGACCACGACGACGATGAACAACCCGACTTCTTCCCCCGAGCCGATGGTCCGCCTGCGCGACCTCAGCGTCAGCTTCAGCGGCGGCCGCAAGCCCGTGCACGCAGTCAGCGGCGTGAGCCTGGAGGTGCAGCGCGGCGAGGTGGTCGCGCTGATCGGCGAATCGGGCTCCGGCAAGAGCGTGACCCTGCGCACGCTGCTGCGCCTGCATCCCGAGCGCCGCACGCGCATCGGCGGACAGGTGCAGGTGGCGGGGCGCGACGTGCTCGCGATGTCGACACGCGAACTCGACGACTTCCGCGGCAAGGTCGCCTCGATGATCTTCCAGGAGCCGCTGCTCGCGCTCGATCCGGTGTATTCGGTTGGCGCGCAGATCGTCGAGTCGATCCGCCGCCACGAGTCGGTGAGCAAGGCCGAGGCGCAGCAGCGTGCGCTCGCGCTGTTCGAACGCGTGCGCATTCCGAGCCCCGAACGGCGCCTTTCGGCCTATCCGCACGAGATGTCGGGCGGCATGCGCCAGCGCGCGATGATCGCGCTCGCACTCGCCTGCAAGCCGCAGCTGCTGCTGGCCGACGAGCCGACCACCGCGCTCGACGCCACGGTGCAGATCCAGATCCTGCTGCTGCTGCGCGAGCTGCAGCGCGACCTGGGGCTGTCGGTGATCTTCGTCACGCACGACATCGGCGCCGCGGTCGAGGTGGCCGATCGCATCGCCGTGATGTATGCGGGCCGCATCGTCGAGGAAGGCACAGCGCGCGAGCTGATCCGCTCGCCGCGCCACCCCTACACCATCGCGCTGCTCAAGAGCCGCGCACACGGCGCGCTGGCGCGCGGCGCACGGCTGGAGACCATCGGCGGCGCGCCGCCCGACCTGTCGGCGCTGCCGCCGGGCTGCGCCTTTGCCGAACGCTGCGCGCTCGCCACCGACGCCTGCCGCGCCGCGCAGCCGCTGGTGGTCGAGCTTGCCCCGAAGCACCGCGCGCGCTGCATCCATACCGATGCCGCCGCAGCCATTGCGCCCACGCTGGTCGCCTGACCCGCCCCTGCAACGCACACACACACGACAACACGCCATGCCCCTGCACGATCCCGCCCACGCCTTCGTTCCGTACCCCGACGCGCCGGTGCCGCACGCGCCCACCGGCCCACTGGCCGACCTGAGCTTTGCAGCCAAGGACCTGTTCGACGTGGCCGGCTATCCCACCGGCGGCGGCAGTCCGATCGTGCTCGCGATGTCGGGCATCAAGACCCGCACCGCGCCCACCGTGCAGAAGCTGCTCGATGCCGGTGCGCGCTTCGCGGGCAAGACCGTGACCGACGAGCTCGCGTTCTCGATGAACGGCAACAACGCGCACTTCGGCGCGCCGGTCAACGGTGCCGCGAAAGACCGCATCACCGGCGGCTCGTCGTCGGGCTCGGCCTCGGCCGTGTCCTCGGGCCTGTGCGACTTCGCGCTCGGCACCGACACCGGCGGCTCGGTGCGCGCGCCGGCCAACCATTGCGGGCTGTACGGCCTGCGCCCCACGCACGGCCGCGTGAGCCTCGAAGGCGCGCTGGACCTCGCGCCCAGCCTCGACACCTGCGGCTGGTTCGCGCGCGACATCGGCACCTTCGCGCGCGTGGCCGACGTGCTGCTGGGCACCGACACGGCCGCGCTGCCCGCACGCGTGCGGCTGCTGCGCCCCGAGGACGTGTGGTCGCTGGCCGTGCCGGCCGCGGCCGACGCGCTGGCGGATGCCGCCGCGCGCGTGCAGCGCGTGCTCGGCGATGCGCAGCGCATCGAGGTCGCGCTCGACTCCTTCGATGCGATGTACTGGAACTTCCGCTACGTGCAGGCGCACGAGGCCTGGCTGACCGACGGTCCGCTGATCGAGCGCTACGCGCCGCCGCTGGGCCCGGGCGTGGCCGAGCGCTTTGCCTGGTCGCGCGGCGTGACCGATGCGCAGATCGTTGCCGGCCGCGCCTTTCGCGTCGCCTTCCGCAGCCATCTCGCCAAGCTGCTCGGCAGCGACGGCGTGCTGCTGATGCCGACCATGCCCGACATCGCGCCGCTGCGCAGCGAAAGCGAGGCCGGCCTGGAGGACTACCGCAACCGTGCGATCCAGATGCTGTGCATCGCGGGCCTTGCCGGCCTTCCGCAGCTGTCGATGCCGCTCGCGCAACGCCACGGTGCGCCGCTCGGCATTTCGCTGCTCGGGCCGGCGGGGTCGGACCGTTCGCTGATTGCGTTGGCGGAGCGCATTGCCGGCAGCTGACGAGGCCATCGCGTCCTGGCCCGGGCGACGCTGAGGCCGTCCATCATGGAACAGCAACATGTCGCAAGCCTTGCCAAGACATAGCGGGCCGGCACGGACCCCTAGCCTTTCCAGTCGACGACCACCCGCGCCGCCAGCGCGCAGGTATCGCAATCGACACTCGCCGCAGCCCGCTCCACCACCACGAAGTCGCCCGCATCCACCGCCAGCAGCGCGTGGTGCCAGGTGCCGGGCGCGAGCGTCACGCCCTGCCGCCCGTCGGTGATGAACGCGGCCAGTGCATCGGCCGCGGGCGCCTCGCCGGCCGGCGCCACGACGATGACGAAGCGCCTTTCTCCCAAGGGCACGAAAGTCTGGCTGCCGAGCGCGTGGCGCTCCATCTCCACGACCTCGTGCGGAAAACGCCGCGCCTGCGCACAGAACAGCGCGAGCATCGGCTGGCCGCCCTGCGCGCCGAGCTGCAGGTCGCCGATGAGGTCGAAGCGTTCGGCATTGCCGCCATTGATCGGGCGGCCCTTTTTGCCGGCGGGCGCGGCCAGCACCGTGCCGTAGGGCGCGAAGGCCTGGGGTGTCAGCCGTTGCACCTCGAGCGGCACCAGGACTTGGGAAGCAGCATCGTTCATGCGGCGGAGTACAGCAGAAAACATGCCGATGTCACCGGGCCCGCCTGCGCTTCAAAGAAACAGGCACCAGGCGCTACAGTCGCGAGCTCCTTCTTCCTCACCTGCGCAGTCAGCGCTTCCCGATGCGACGCTCCCTCACCCTCTGCCTTCTCGTTCCGGCTGCTCTTCTTGTCGCAGCATGCGCGTCGGGCCCCGCGCCGCGCGTCAGCTGGCTCGGCGACGGTGTATTCAAGTCGCCCACCGTGCAGGAGGCCGAAGCCTACTGCCGCAACTTCGGCGCACCGATGCGCTTCATCGACCCGAAGGCGGCAGCCGGCGCACTGGCCGGCGAAGTCAGCTACCGCTGCGACTGATCGGCCGGCTCCACCACGCCGGGCGTCCGCACCCGCTCCAGGATGAAATCGATGAAGGTGCGGATCGCCCGCGTGTGCTGCCGGTTGGGCATGTAAAGCATGAACATCTGCGTGCCGAAGATGCTGAGGCGCCAGTCGTCCAGCGTGGTCACCACGTCGCCCTTGCGCACGTCCTCCTGCACCACGTAGTCGGGCACCAGGCCGATACCCAGGCCCGCGAGGATGGCCTGGCGCAGGAATAGAAAATTCTCCGAGATCAGCGTCGGCTCCAGGATCACCTCGCGCCGCACCTCTCCCAGATTCTGGCCCTGGTAGGCCGACACGCGCAGCTGCCGGCCGATGACAGCGGCCGTGACCACGGGTGCGCCCTGCAGTTCGTCGAGCTGCACCGGCAGCGGATGCTTCTCGGCATAGCCGCTTGAAGCGCAGGCCACATAGCGCACCGGCCCCATCTCGCGCGCCACCAGGTTCTGCGGCGGCTCGGGAATCACGCGGATGGCAATGTCGACCTCGTCGCGCAGCAGATCCTCGATGCGGTTCTCGAACACCACGTCGAGCACGATGCCCGGGTACTGCCGCTTGAAATCGATCAGCCAGTCGGCCATGACGAGCTGGCCGTAGCCGCTGGGCACGCTCAGGCGCACACGGCCCTGCAGGCCCTGGCCCAGCGTGGTGACCGATTCCTTCGCGGCCAGCAGCTCGGTCTGGATCGCCACGCCGTGCTGGTACAGGCGCAGGCCGATCTCGGTCGGTTCGGCGCGGCGGGTGGTGCGGCGCACCAGTTGGGCGCCGACCGAGCGCTCGAGCTGGTTCAGGTGATAGCTGACGTTGGCGCGGCTCATCTTGAGCCGGCGCGCGGCTGCGCTCAGGTTGCCGGCGTCAAGGATTTCGACCAGCAGGGTCAGCGATTGGAGATCCATGAGCCGATTGTGTCAAAAATTCTTTGACAGTCTGTCAATGGTCTATGCAATTGTCAAAGCACCGGCACGGGCCAAGAATGCGGGGTTCACCCCAGAGCCTCGGGCCCCTCGCGTTTGCAGGGCTCGCCACGCAAGAGACAAAGCACATGGCCACCACATCCTCCAGCCCTTCCACGTCTTCCGGTCCCGTCAGCTTCGAGCGTCTTGGCGACGTGTTCGTGGTGACCATCGACAACCCGCCCGTCAACGCCCTGGGCGTGGATGTGCGCCGCGGCCTCGTGGCCGCCATCGAGGCGGCCGAGGCCGACGGCGCCGTGGCCGCGGTGCTGATCGTCGGCGCGGGCCGCAACTTCATCGCCGGGGCCGACATCCGCGAATTCGGCAAGACGCCGCAGCCGCCCTCGCTGCCCGAGGTGTGCCTGAAGATCGAGAACTGCAGCAAGCCGGTGGTCGCCGCCATTCATGGCGCCGCACTCGGCGGCGGGCTCGAAGTTGCGCTGTCGGCGCATTACCGCCTGGCCGCACCGTCGGCCAAGCTGGGCCTGCCCGAAGTGCAGCTCGGCCTCCTGCCCGGCTCGGGCGGCACGCAGCGCGCGCCGCGCCTGATCGGCGTGAAGCCCGCGCTCGAACTCATGCTCAGCGGCCGCCATGCGGGCGCGAAGGAGGCGCTGTCGCTCGGCCTGGTGGACCGTCTCGGCACCGAAGCCGACGCGCGCGCCGAAGGCCTCGCCTACGCGAAGGAACTGGTTGCCGCCAACGCGCCGGTGCGCCGCACGCGCGAAGCGGCCGGCCTGGCCGACAAGGAAGCCAGCCGCGCCGCCCTCGAAGCCGCGCGCGCCGACACTGCGAAGAAGAGCCGCGGCCTGTTCTCGCCGATGAAGATCATCGAAGCCGTCGACGCCGCGCTCACGCTGCCATTCGACGAAGGCATGGCGCTGGAGCGCAAGCTGTTTTTGCAATGCATCGACAGCCCGCAGCGCGCCGGCCTGATCCACGCCTTCTTCGCCGAGCGCGAAGTGCTGAAGGCGCCCGAGACCCGGTCCGCCGCGCCGCGCGCGCTCGCATCGGCCGGCATCGTCGGCGGCGGCACCATGGGCGCGGGCATCGCGGTGGCCATGCTCGACGCGGGCCTGCCCGTGACCATGATCGAGCGCGACGAGCCCAGCCTCGCGCGCGGCCGCCAGCATGTCGAGAAGGTGTACGACGGCCTCATCAAGAAGGGCCGCATGACGCCCGAGGCCAAGACCGCCGTGATGGCGCGCTTCTCGGGCTCCACGAGCTACGACGCGCTCGCGCAGGTCGACATCGTGGTCGAGGCGGTGTTCGAGGACATGGGCGTCAAGAAGACCGTGTTCGCAGAACTCGACCGCGTGTGCAAGCGCGGCGCGGTGCTCGCCACCAATACCTCGTACCTGGACATCGACGAGATTGCCGACAGCATCTCGCGTCCGCAGGACGTGGTGGGCCTGCACTTCTTCTCGCCGGCCAACATCATGAAGCTGCTCGAGATCGTGGTGCCCGCCAAGGTCAGCGCCGACGTGGTGGCCACCGGCTTCGAGCTCGCGAAGAAATTGAAGAAGGTGCCGGTGCGCGCGGGCGTGTGCGACGGCTTCATCGGCAACCGCATCCTCGCGGTGTACCGCCAGGCCGCCGACCACATGATGGAAGACGGCGCGTCTCCCTACCAGATCGACGAGGCCGTGCGCAACTTCGGCTACCCGATGGGTCCGTTCCAGGTGTCGGACCTCGCGGGCGGCGACATCGGCTGGGCCACGCGCAAGCGCAAGGCCGCCACGCGCGATCCGCAGGCGCGCTACGTGCAGATTGCCGACCGCATCTGCGAGCGCGGCTGGTTCGGCCAGAAGACGCAGCGCGGCTACTACCTGTACCCCGAGGGCGCGCGCACCGGCCAGCCCGACCCCGAGGTGCTGGCCATCATCGACGCCGAGCGCAAGCGCGCGGGCATCACGCCGCGCGCCTTCACCGAGGAAGAAATCATGCGCCGCTACATGGCCGCGATGATCAACGAGGGTGCCAACGTCGTGCTCCAGCGCATCGCGCTGCGCCCGCTCGACGTGGACGTGACCTTTCTCTACGGCTACGGCTTCCCGCGGCATCGCGGCGGCCCGATGAAGTACGCCGACACCGTGGGCCTGCCCAAGGTGCTGGCCGACATCCGCGAGTTCGCCAAGGAAGACCCGATCTTCTGGAAGCCTTCGCCGCTGCTGGTGGAGTTGGTCGAGCGGGGTGCCGATTTCGCGAGCCTGAATCAATCCGAGTAACCAGAGCCAGCCGTCCAGGAGCCCTCCCCATGCGCGAAGCCGTCATCGTTTCCACCGCCCGCACCCCGCTCACCAAGGCGCACCGCGGCGAATTCAACATCACCCCGGGCCCCACGCTCGCGGCCTTCGCGGTGAAGGCCGCGGTCGAGCGCTCGGGCCTGGACCCGGCGCTGATCGAGGACGCGATCCTCGGCTGCGGTTATCCCGAAGGCACGACCGGGCGCAACATCGCGCGCCAGGCCATCCTCCGCGCGGGGCTGCCGATTTCGATCGCCGGCACCACGGTCAACCGCTTCTGCGCCTCGGGCCTGCAGGCCATCGCCATGGCCGCGGGCCGCATCGTGGTGGACGGCGCGCCGGCCATGATCGCGGGCGGCGTCGAGAGCATCTCGCAGATCCGCTCGCGCAGTGCCACCGATGCCGGCGACAGCGGCATGGACCCGTGGATCGTCGAGCACAAGCCCGCGCTCTACATGGCCATGATCGAAACGGCTGACATCGTGGCCCAGCGCTACGGCATCAGCCGCGAGGCGCAAGACCGCTTCTCGGCCGAGAGCCAGCGCAAGACCGAAGAGGCCCAGCTGGCCGGCCGCTACAGGGACGAGATCGTCGCCTGCACCACCACCATGGCCGTGACCGACAAGGAGACAAAGGAAGTCAGCTACCGTGAAGTCACCGCCACGGAAGACAACTGCAACCGCCGCGGCACCACCTACGAGGCGCTCGCCAAGCTGAAGCCGGTGATGGGCGAAGACAAGTTCATCACCGCCGGCAACGCCTCGCAGCTGTCCGATGGCGCCTCGGCCTGCGTGCTGATGGAAGCGAAGGATGCGGAGCGCGCCAACCTCAAGCCGCTGGGCACTTTCCGCGGCCTTGCGGTGGCCGGCTGCGAACCCGACGAGATGGGCATCGGCCCGGTGTTCGCGGTGCCCAAGCTGCTCGCGCGCCATGGCCTCAAGGTCGAGGACATCGGCCTCTGGGAACTCAACGAAGCCTTCGCCTCGCAGTCGATCTACTGCCAGGAGAAGCTGGGCATTCCGTCGGAACTTCTCAACGTGAACGGCGGCGCAATCTCCATCGGCCACCCCTTCGGCATGACCGGCGCGCGCCTCACGGGCCACGTGCTGATCGAAGGCAAGCGCCGCGGCGCGAAGTACGCGGTGGTCACGATGTGCATTGCCGGCGGCATGGGTGCGGCCGGCCTGTTCGAAATCTACTGACAGCCTTCGCTCTCCCCCAGGCTTCGCGCACTTCGTGTCGCTTCTCCAACCCCCTTCCGGGGGCAACCCCTGCGGCCCGGCAAAGCCGGTTCCGCGGGGTTCCACTTGAATACGTCAACCCTCCATCCGAGAGATAAGACATGGACCTGAACTTCACCCCCGAAGAAGAAGCCTTCCGCAGCGAAGTGCGCGCCTTCCTGGCGGCCAGGCTGCCGGTGCGGCTTTCCGAAAAAGTGCGCAGCGGCAAGATCCTCGCCAAGGCCGACATGGAGGAATGGCACGCCATCCTCAACGCGCGCGGCTGGCTCGCCAACCACTGGCCCGAGCAGTACGGCGGCCCCGGCTGGACGGCGGTGGAGAAGTTCATCTTCGAACACGAATGCGCGCTGGCGTTTGCGCCACGCATCGTGCCCTTCGGCGTGAACATGCTCGGCCCGGTGCTCATCAAGTACGGCAACGAGGCACAGAAGCGCCACTGGCTGCCGCGCATCCTGAACGGCGCCGACTGGTGGTGCCAGGGCTATTCGGAACCCGGCGCGGGCTCCGACCTGGCGGCCGTGAAGACCTCGGCGGTGCGCGGCATCGACGCGCAGGGCGACCACTACATCGTGAACGGCCAGAAGACCTGGACCACGCTGGGCCAGCACGCCAACATGATCTTCTGCCTGGTGCGCACCAACCGCGAGGCGAAGAAGCAGGAAGGCATCAGCTTTTTGCTGATCGACATGGCGTCGCCGGGCGTCGAAGTGCGCCCGATCATCACGCTCGACGGCGAGCATGAAGTGAACGAGGTGTTCTTCTCCGACGTGCGCGTGCCGGCCGAGAACCTCGTCGGCGAAGAAAACAAGGGTTGGACCTGCGCCAAGTACCTCCTGACCTACGAGCGCACCAACATCGCGGGCGTGGGCTTCTCGGTGGCGGCGCTCGAACAGCTCAAGAGCATTGCGGCCACGCAGACGAAGAACGGCAGGCCGCTGGCCGACGACCCGGCGTTTGCCGCACGCATGGCGCGTGTCGAGATCGACCTCGAGAACATGAAGACCACCAACCTGCGCGTGATTGCGGCCGTGGCCGGCGGCGGCGTGCCCGGTGCAGAAAGCTCGATGCTCAAGATCCGCGGCACCGAGATCCGGCAGGAGATCTCGTCGCTCGCGCGCCGCGCGATGGGTGTCTATGGCCGGCCCTTCGTCGAGGAAGCGCTGCACGACGGCTTCGAGGGCGAGGCCTTCGGCCCGCCCTACGCATCGGCCGCGGCCGCGCGCTACTTCAACAACCGCAAGCTGTCGATCTTCGGCGGCTCCAATGAAATCCAGAAGAACATCATCTCCAAGATGATTCTCGGCCTGTAAAGGAGACACGCAGTGAACTTCGAACACACCGAAGACCGGCGCATGCTCGCCGACAGCCTGAATCGCTTCATCGCCGAGCAGTACGCCTTCGATGCGCGTGACCGCATCGCGAAGTCGGAGCACGGCTTCAGCAAGGAGATCTTCCAGCAGTTCGCCGAACTGGGCGTGATCGGCGCGCTGTTCAGCGAGGCCGATGGCGGCTTCGGCGGCGGCGGCTTCGACATCGCCGTGGTCTTCGAGGCCTTGGGCCGCGGGCTAGTGGTCGAGCCGCTGCTGGGCGCGGTGATGGTCGGCGAGGCGATCAGCGCGGCCGGCAGCGATGCGCAAAAGGAAAGGCTCGGCGACATCATCAACGGCGTGGCCGTCACGGCCTTCGCCCACGACGAGGCCGACACGCACTACGAACGCACGCGCGTGGCGACCCGCGCCGAGCGCAGCGGCGACGGCTGGCTGCTCCATGGCGCCAAGGCCGTCGTGCCGCAAGGCGAGCAGGCCGACCTGTTCCTGGTTTCGGCCCGCACCTCGGGCAGCGTGGACGACGAAGCCGGCATCTCGCTGTTCCTCGTGCCCGCGAAGACGGCAGGCCTCACGGTGCGCGGCTGCCCCGCCATCGACGGCGGCCGTGTCGCCGAACTCGCGCTCGACGGCGTGAAGCTCGGCGCCGACGCGCTGCTCGGCGCCGAAGGCCAGGGCCACGCCACGCTGGAGCGCGCCATCGGCCGCGGCGTGCTGGCGCTGTGCGCCGAAGCGCTCGGCGCCATGGATGCCGCCAAGACCGCCACGCTCGACTACCTGCGCACGCGCAAGCAGTTCGGCACGCTGATCGGCAGCTTCCAGGCGCTGCAGCACCGCATGGCCGACCTGCTGCTGGAGATCGAACAGGCGCGCTCGGCCGTGATCAACGCCGCGGCCGCCATCGACGGCGCGGACCGCGTGGCGCGCGAGCGTGCGCTGTCGGCTGCCAAGTTCAGCATCGGCCGCATCGGCGCGCTGGTGGCCGAAGAAAGCATCCAGATGCACGGCGGCATCGGCATGACGTGGGAGCTGCCGCTGCCGCACTACGCCAAGCGGCTCGTGATGATCGACCACCAGCTCGGCGACGAAGACCACCACCTGCAGCGCTACATCGCGCTGGGCAAGGAGGCTGCGCAATGAGCGATGACAACAAGACCGTCCTGATCTCGCAGCAGGGCGCCGTCCGCATCCTGACCAACAGCAACCCGGGGGCACGCAACGCGATCACGCCGACTCTGTACGCGGAGCTGAGCGCCGCGCTCGCCGATGCGCAAAACGACCCGGAAGTCGGCGCCGTCGTCTTCACCGGCGCGGGCGATTTCTTCTGCTCGGGCGGCGATCTCAACCTGCTGGCCAAGCGCCGCGAGCTGCCCGCTGCGGAGCGCCGCGAAAAGCTCGAAGGCCTGCACGACCTGATCCGCGGCATCCGCGATTTCGGCAAGCCGGTCATCGCAGCCGTCGAAGGCGGCGCGGCGGGCGCAGGCCTGTCGATGGCGCTGGCCTGCGACATGCTGGTGTCGGCGCGCGACGCGTTCTACACGGTGGCCTACGTCAAGGTCGGCCTCACGCCCGACGGCGGTGCCACGGCCTTCCTTGCGGAGTTCGTCTCGCGCCAGGTGCTGACCGAGATGTGCCTGACCGGCGACCGCATGACGGCGGAGCGCCTGCATGCGCTGGGCGCGGTCAACCGGCTGACCGACAAGGGCGCCGCGCTGGCCGAAGCCATTGCGCTCGCGGCCAGGGTGGCCGACGGCCCCGGGCGCGCGATCGCACGCATCAAGGCGCTGTGCCGCCAGGCGCACCGCGCCACGCTCGAGCAGCAGCTCGATGCCGAGGCCGTGTACATGGTCGAGTCGCAGGCCGATGCCGAAGCGGCCGAAGGCATCGGCGCCTTCCTCGGCAAGCGCCGCGCCGACTTCGTCGCGCTGCGCCGCCAAAAGCCGGACGCGTCCTGACGCCCGTCGTGCCCCGCCCTCGCATGCGGACGCGGGGGTTTTTCGTTTTCCTGGAGTTGCCCTCATGCCCATGCTGAATTCCTCGCTGCCGCTGGCCGGCGTGCGCGTCCTCGATCTGTCCCGCATCCTCGCGGGCCCCTGGTGCGGCATGGTGCTGGCCGACATGGGCGCCGAGGTCATCAAGGTCGAGCACCCGGGTCGCGGCGACGACACGCGCGACTGGGGCCTGCGCGTCGGCAAGACCGAGACGGCCTACTTCAACAGCGTGAACCGCAACAAGCGCTCGGTCACGCTCGACCTGCAGACGCCCGAGGGCCAGCAGATCGCGCGCGACCTCGCGAAGCAGTGCGACGTGGTGATCCAGAACTTCAAGTTCGGCGGCATCGACAAGCTGGGCCTCGGCTACGAACAGCTCAGCAAGGAGCAGCCCGGCCTCATCTACTGCTCGATCTCGGGCTACGACCGCACCGGCCCCGAGGCCGCACGCCCCGGCTACGACCTCGTGGTGCAGGGCGAGGCCGGGCTGATGGCGCTCAACGGCGAAGCCAGCCAGCCGCCGCTGAAGTTCGGCGTGGCCATGGTCGACCTGTTCACCGGCATGTACTCGGCGCAGGCCGTGCTCGCGGCGCTCTACCAGCGCGAGAAGACCGGCAAGGGCCGCCATGTGGAGATGGCGCTGTTCGACTGCGGCCTGATGATCACCGCCTACTACGGCCTCGAAGCGCTGCTGATGGGCGAGGACCCGCCGCGCTACGGCAACTCGCATCCGTCGATCGTGCCCTACGGCGTGTTCGATGCGGCCGACGGCCCGCTGGTGATCACCGTGGGCAACAACGCGCAGTTCGCGCGCTTCTGCACCGAGGTGATCGAGCGGCCCGACCTCGCGGCCGACGAGCGCTTCAAGACCAACATCCTGCGTTCGGCGAACCGTGCGGTGCTGCTGCCCGAGCTGCACGCCGAGCTCGCCAGGCGCCAGCGCGCCGACCTGCTGGCCCGGCTCAGCGCCTCGGGCATTCCCTGCGGCGAAGTGCTGGGCCTGCTCGAAGCGCTCAACTCCAGGCGCGCGGCCGATGCGGGCCTCGTCACCGAGCAGCCGCATCCGGTGGCCGGCAAGGTCAACGTGCTGGCGCCGCCCTACCGCTTCGACGGCGAGCGCCTGCCCGTGCGCAGCGCGCCGCCGCAATTGGGCGAAGGCACGCACGAGGTGCTGCAGTCCCTGCTCGGCCTGTCGGACGACCGGCTCGCGCAACTGAAAACGAACGGCGTCGTCTGAAGGCGCCCATCTTCCGATCTCTTGAACAAGTCCATGGCCTCTTCTTCTTCCCGCTCCCTTCGCAATCCCGCACGCCGCGCACTCCTCGCGCTGGCCCTTCCGCTCGTGGCCGGTGCCGCCTTCGCGCAGGCCTGGCCGGCCAAGCCGATCACATTCGTCGTGCCCTTTCCGCCGGGTGGCCCGACCGACGTCGCCACGCGCATCGTGGCGCAGAAGATGTCGCAGGGGCTGAAGCAGAACATCCTCATCGACAACCGCAGCGGCGCCTCGGGCACCATCGGCGCGGCGGTGGCCGCCAAGGCCGCCCCCGACGGCTACACCTTCGTGATGCTGGCGACGCCCACGCTGCTGGCCGCACACCTGTACGGCCAGACGCCCTACGACATCTTCAAGAGCTTCACGCCGGTGGGCACGGTGTACGACCTGCCGATCGTGATGGTGGTGAACCCCAAGGTACTGCCCGGCGTGAACGGCCTGCAGGACCTGATCGCCAAGGCCAAGGCCGAGGGCGGCAAGCTCAACTACACGACGGCCGGCGCGGGCAGCTTCGGCCACCTGACGACCGAGCAGCTCAAGAACATCGGCAAGTTCGAGATGCAGCACGTGCCCTACCGCGGCAGCGCACCGGCGGTGACCGACCTGATCGGCGGGCAGGTGCCTGCGATGTTCTCGGACCTGGTGGCGGTGATGCCGCACATCCGCTCGGGCACGCTGCGCGCCATCGCGGTCGGTTCGGGCAAGCGCGTGAGCCTGCTGCCCGACGTGAAGACGGTCGCAGAGCAGGGCTTCCCGGGCTTCGATGCGACCTCGTGGGGTGGTCTGCTGGCACCGGCGGGCACGCCCCGGGACGTGGTCGATCGCATGAGCGCCGAGCTCAAGGCCGCGCTCGCCGACAAGGAAGTGCAGGACAAGCTCGAGGGTGTCGGTTCCTTCGCGGCCTACGGCACTCCGGAGCAGACGGGCACGCGCATGCGCCAGGACTTCGAGCGCTGGGGCAAGGTCATTCGCGACAACAAGATCACAAACCAGTAGAACAGCGCTTCGCGCGGCCGGCCAGACAACAATATCCAGGAGACACGCCATGGCAGACAGCAAGAAGACGAACGCGGCCGGTGCACCCTTTCGCCCGACGCTCCCGGTCCGCAGCCTTGCCGACATCCGCAAGCTCGAAGAAACCCCGCTCGAAGAGGCGCTGACGGTCCGCAGCACCTACGAGATCTTCCGCAACGCGGGCGCGGCCTTCGGCGGCAAGACCGCGCTGACCTTTCTTCGCACCGGCAACCCGGCCGACGCGCCGATCCGATGGTCGTACGCCGAACTGCTCGCGCGCATCCACCAGACCGCGAACATGCTGCACGCGCTGGGCGTGGGCCCCGAGGATGCAGTGGCGGTGCTGCTGCCGGGCTGCCTCGAATACCACCTCGCGCTCTGGGGCGGCGAGGCGGCCGGCATCGTGCAGCCGCTCAATCCGCTGCTGACCGACGAGAAGCTGGTGGCACTGATGACCGCCGGCCGCGCCAAGGTGCTGATCGCCTACGGCTCGGACAGCGAGTCGGGCATGTGGTCGAAGGCGATGCGCCTGCGCGGCCAGGTGCCGACGCTCGCCACCGTGCTGCGCGTGGCGCCGCACGACGAAGCACCGGGCGCGGCCGGCGCCTTGCCTGAAGGCGTGGCCGACTTCGACGCATTGCGTTCGGCACAACCATCTGACCGCCTCGTGAGCGGCCGCGACATCGCGCCCCGCGACATCGCCGCCTACTTCCACACCGGCGGCACCACCGGTGCGCCCAAGCTCGCGCGCCACAGCCACGGCGCGCAGGTGTTCACGGCCTGGGCCAGCGTGCAGGTCGCGGGCATGAACGAAGACGGCATCTCGATCAACGGCTATCCGCTGTTCCACGTGGCGGGCGTGCTGCCGGCCTCGCTGGCCTCGCTCTCGGCGGGCATGGAAGTGATCATCCCGACCCCCTCGCTGCTGCGCAACAAGGAAGTGCTCGCCAACTACTGGAAGCTGGTCGAGAAGTACCGCCCGACCTCGCTCTCGGCCGTGCCCACGGTGCTTGCCGCGCTTGCGAACGTGCCGCTGGACGGCGCCGACATCTCGTCGATCGGCTACTGCCGCACAGGCGCCGCCGTGCTCTCGCCCGAACTGGCCGCGCGCTTCGAGCGCCTGTTCGGCCTGCATGTGCACGAGAGCCTGGGCATGACCGAGATGGCCGGCATCTCGACCATCACGCCGCCGGGCGTGGACGGGCCCGCGGGCTGCGTCGGCTTTGCGCTGCCCTACATGCGGATGCGCATCGTGGCGCTCGACGAGAACGGCAACGCCAGCGACCGCGAGCTGCCGCCCGGCGAGCAGGGCATGGTGCTGTTCAAGGCGCCCAACCTGTTCTCGGGCTTTGTCGATCCGGCCGACAACGCCAAGGCCTTCACCGCCGACGGCTGGCTCGCCACCGGCGACCTGGGCTGGATCGACGGTGACGGCAGGCTCAATCTCAGCGGCCGCTCGAAGGACCTGATCATCCGCAGCGGCCACAACATCGACCCCAAGGTGATCGAGGACGCACTGGGCGCGCATCCCGCGGTGCAGCTGTGCGCCGCGGTGGGTGCGCCCGATGCCTATGCGGGCGAGCTGCCGGTGGTCTTCGCCACGCTGGTGCCGGGCGCCTCGGCCACCGAGGACGAACTGCTGGCCTTCACCGCCGCGCGCGTCGACGAGGCGCCCGCCAGGCCCCGCTCGGTGACCGTCATCGAGCACATGCCGATGACCAACGTCGGCAAGATCTACAAGCCCGAGCTTCGCGCCATGGCCGCGAGCCGCGTGGTGGCGGCCACGGTGGCGCAGGTCTGCGGCGATCTCGGCGTGGCGCCGGCCGCCCGGCCGCGTGTGCGCAGCGAGGGCGACAGCCTGGTGCAGGTGCGCATCGATGCAGAGGCCGCAGGCGCGCTCGCGGCGCCGCTGCAGGCGCAGATCCGCACGGCGCTCGAGGCGCTTCCCTTCAAGACGCAGGTGCTTGCCGAATAGCCACGCCCTGTTTCTTTCGACAGACGACAACGACATCCGGAGACATCGAACATGAACGCGACTTTCACCAACATCCGCGGGATCACCCGCCGCGCCCTGCACTGCGGCATCGCCTCGCTCGCGCTCGCAGCCACCACCCCGGCCGCCTGGGCGCAGGCCTATCCGAGCAAGCCGATCCGCATGGTGGTGCCCTTTGCCGCGGGCGGCGCCACCGACGTGCTGGCCCGCGTGATCGGCGAGAAGATGGCGGCGGGCCTGGGCCAGCCGGTCATCATCGACAACAAGCCCGGCGCCGCCGGCATCATCGGCACCGACGCGGTGGCCAAGGCGCCAGCCGACGGCTACACCCTGGTGCTGGCGCTGAGCAACTCGCTGCTGACCAACCAGTTCCTCTACCAGAAGCTGCCCTACGACACGCAGCGCGACCTCACGCTGGTCTACCAGATCGCCACCGCGCCGCTGGTGCTGGTGGTGCATCCCAGCGTGCCGGTGAAGAGCGGGCCCGAGCTCCTGAAGTACGTGGCCGCCAACAAGGGCAAGGTGGCCTACGGCTCGTACGGCGTGGGCGCCTACCCGCACCTGGCCGGCGCGCACATGAGCCTCACGCAGAAGGCCGAGATGAACCACGTCGCCTACAAGGGCGAGGCGCCGATGCTGCAGGACCTGATCGGCGGCCAGATCCAGATGGCCTTTGCCAGCGCGCTGGTGGCCAAGCCCCACATCGAGGCCGGCAAGCTCAAGGCCATCGGCGTGAGCGGCGAGCGCCGCATGGCCACCCTGCCCAACGTGCCCACGCTGGCCGAGCAGGGCCTGGACGACGAGGCCTACCGCGTGGCCGGCTGGCTCGCGATTGCCATGCCGGCCGGCACGCCCAGGCCGATCGTGCAGCGCATTGCCGAGGAGGTGGGCAAGGCCACCCGCCAGCCCGACGTGCAGGCGCGCGTGGCGGCGATGGGCTTCGACCTGAAGGAGAGCTCGCCCGAGGCCTTTGCCGCCGTCTACAAGAAGGAGAGCCCGGTCTGGGAGCGCCTGATCAAGGATTCGGGCGCCAAGCTCGAGTAGCCCGTTGCTAGAGGGCCAAAGGGGGCGGACGGGGCCGCAGCTTAGGAAAACCCCGATGAACGAATGGGCATGGATCGTTACCATCCATAGCTGCTTTTCCCCTCCCCCTCGATGACCACTCCCAACGAGTCCGGCCCCCTGCTGGACGCCGCCAGCCCCCTTCCCCCAGACATCGAAGCCGCCGACGAGCCCACCCGGGTGCCGCTCGCCATCGAGGACTGGCTCACCGTCGTCATCATGGGCGCGCTGGCGCTCATCACCTTTGCCAACGTGCTGGTGCGCTACTTCACCGACTCCTCGTTCGCGTGGACCGAAGAGTTCTCGGTCTTCCTGATGATCATGCTGGCGCTGGTGGCCGGTTCGGCCGCGGTGGCGCGCGACCGCCACATCCGCATCGAGTATTTTTCCGAGAACGGCTCCATGGCGCGGCGCAAGCGGCTCGCGCAGTTCGGCGCGCTCATGATCGCCCTCCTGTTCACGCTGATCGGCGCGCTCAGCATCCGCATGGTGTGGGACGACTACCGCTTCGACGAAACCACGCCGGGCATCGGCCTGCCGGCGTGGTGGTATTCGATCTGGCTGCCGGTCGTGTCGTTCGCCATCGCGCTGCGTGCGGTGGGCCTCATGATCCGCCGCGGCCGCAAGGAATACCGCAGCGAGGCGAAGAACCCAGGCGGCAAGGGCGACGCATCGTGATCCCCACCCTGCTCTTCGTCGCCTTCGTCGCGATGATGCTGGTGGGCGTGCCCATCGGCGCCGCGCTGGGCCTGGCCGGCGCGGCCTGCATCGCGCTGGCCAACAGCGACGCCCAGTGGTTCGGCCTCCTGGCCGTGCCGCAGAACTTCTATGCCGGCCTCGGCAAGTACCCGCTGCTGGCCATTCCGATGTTCGTGCTGGTGGGCTCCATCTTCGACCGCTCGGGCGTGGCGCTGCGGCTCGTGAACTTTGCGGTGGCGGTCGTCGGGCGCGGGCCCGGCATGCTGCCGCTGGTGGCGATTGCGGTGGCGATGTTCCTCGGCGGCATCTCGGGCTCGGGCCCGGCCAATGCCGCGGCCGTGGGCGCGGTGATGATCGCGGCCATGTCGCGCGCGGGCTACCCCGCCGCCTTCTCGGCCAGCGTGGTGGGCGCTGCGGCGGCCACCGACATCCTGATTCCGCCTTCGGTCGCGTTCATCGTGTACTCAGTGCTGGTGCCCGGCGCCTCGGTGCCGGCGCTCTTTGCGGCCGGCATGATCCCGGGCGTGATGGCCGGCCTGGCGCTGATGATCCCGGCCGTGCTGCTGGCCCGCCAGCACAGGATGGGCGCGCTCGAAGCGACGCTGCCGCGCCCGCCGTTCTGGAAGAGCCTGCGCGAAGCGATCTGGGGCCTGGCGGCGCCGGTGCTCATCCTGGGCGGCATGCGCGCGGGCTGGTTCACGCCGACCGAGGCCGCGGTGGTGGCGGTGTTCTACGGCCTGTTCGTGGGCATGTGCGTGCACCGGACCATCAAGGTGCGCGACCTGTTCGTCATATTGCGCGAATCGGGCGAGCTCTCGGCGGTGATTTTGCTGGTGGTGTCGCTCGCGGGGATCTTCGCTTATTCGCTCTCGACGCTGGGCATCATCGACCCGGTGACGCGCGCCATCGTGAATTCGGGCCTGGGCGAATACGGCATCCTGGCGCTCTTGATCCTGCTGCTCATCACGGTCGGCATGTTCCTGGACGGCGTGTCGATCTTCCTGATCTTCGTGCCGCTCTTGCTGCCGATCGTGCAGTACTACAAGTGGGACCCGGTCTGGTTCGGCGTGATCCTCACGCTCAAGGTGGCGCTCGGCCAGTTCACGCCGCCGCTCGCGGTCAACCTGATGGTGTCGTGCCGCATCGCGAAGGTGCGCATGGAAGAGACCGTGCCGTGGGTGGGCTGGATGCTGTTCTCGATGTTCGTGGTGATGGTGCTGGTGATCGTCTTCCCTGAACTCGCCTTGTGGCTTCCGAGGAAGCTGGGGTATTGAAGATGAGGCCGTGCGTTTGGGTGCTTTGTCCAGGGCGCGCTCCCGCCGACGGGGTACCTTGCTCCGCGAATGTCCTCCGGCCTTCGGCCTCCCCCTTAATTTCGCTGCGCAAGGCACCCCATCGACGGGAGCGTTGCGCAGAGCGGTCGTTGATCGGCGGTACACCCAGAGCCTGCCCTGGTGCACAGGGCATCGGGTGCTCCCCGCAGCGAAATAAAGGAGGAGCCGAAGGCGGGGGACATTCGCGGAGGGGAGTACCCGGTGGCCTGTGCACGCGCCCTGAACAGCATCGCCCCGAACGTTCCCGAAAATATTCCATCGCTTAGTTGTGTTCAGAAAACAAGGAGACCTCTCATGAAATTCCGCCGCACCCTCTTGGGCCTTGCCGCCGCAGCCACCGCCCTGGGCATGTTCTCGACCGGCGCCATGGCGCAGGCCGCCTACAAGCCCGAATACAAGATGTCCCTGGTGCTCGGCCCGCCCACCCCCTGGGGCCAGGCCGGAAAAATCTGGGCCGACCTCGTCAAGGAGCGCACCCAGGGCCGCATCAACATCAAGCTCTACCCCGGCGTGTCCCTCATCCAGGGCGACCAGACGCGCGAGTTCAGCGCGCTGCGCCAGGGCGTAATCGACATGGCCGTCGGCTCGACCATCAACTGGTCGCCGCAGGTCAAGCAGCTCAACCTGTTCTCCATGCCCTTCCTGATGCCCGACTACGCGGCCATCGACGCCCTCACCCAGGGCGAGGTCGGCAAGGACATGTTCAAGACCCTCGACAAGGCCGGTGTCGTGCCGCTCGCCTGGGGCGAGAACGGCTACCGCGAGATCACCAACTCGAAGAAGCCGATCAAGTCGCCCGCCGACCTCAAGGGCATGAAGATCCGCGTCGTCGGTTCGCCGATCTATTCCGACATGTTCACCGCGCTCGGCGCCAACCCTACGCAGATGAGCTGGGCCGATGCGCAGCCCGCGCTCGCCAGCGGCGCCGTGGACGGCCAGGAGAACCCGCTCTTCCTGTTCACCGTGCTCAAGATGCACACCGTGGGCCAGAAGTTCGTGACCACCTGGGGCTACGTGGCCGACCCGCTGGTGTTCGTGGTCAACAAGGAGATCTGGGCCTCGTGGACGCCGGCCGACCAGGCCATCGTGCGCCAGGCCGCCGTCGATGCCGGCAAGCAGGAAATCGCGCTTGCGCGCAAGGGCCTGGTGGAAGCCGACAAGCCGGTGCTCAAGGACATTGCCGCCATGGGCGTCACCGTGACCCAGCTCACGCCCGCCGAGCGCGACGCCTTCGTGAAGGCCACGCGGCCGGTGTACGACAAGTGGAAGTCGACCGTGGGTGCGGACCTCGTGGCCAAGGCCGAGAAATCCATCGCGGCGCGCCAGAAGTAAAGCTCGCGTCCCTGTGGATCGGGGTGGGGGCCGCGACAATGCGGCCATGCACACCCTGATCATCGACACGGACCCCGGCGCGGACGACGTGATCGCGCTGCTGTTCGCCCTGGCGGCGCCCGAATCTCTCGCGGTCCAGGCGCTGACCACGGTGGCCGGCAACGTGCCGCTGGCCAAGACCTCACGCAACGCGCGCCTCGCCTGCGAATGGGCCGGGCGACCGGAGATTCCGGTGTATGCGGGTGCCGAACGGCCACTGCAGCGCACGCCGATCCACGCGGCCAACATCCATGGCCGCGAAGGCATCACGGGCGTGAAGGTGCACGAGCCCGCCATACCGCTGGCCGAAGGCCATGCGGTCGACTACCTGGTCCGCACGCTGCGCGCCGCGCCTGAGAAGAGCATCACGCTCGCGATGCTCGGCCCGCAGACCAACCTGGCCCTCGCCCTCGAGCAGGCGCCCGACATCGTGCGCGGCCTGCGCGAACTGGTGCTCATGGCCGGCGCGCACTTCAATGGCGGCAACATCACGCCCACGGCGGAGTTCAACGTGTTCGCGGATCCGCATGCGGCCGAGGCCGTGCTGAAGTGCAGCGTGCCGATCACCATGCTGCCGCTCGACGTCACGCACAAGATCCTCACGAGCGACGAGCGCATCGCGCGGCTGCGCAGCCTCGGCAACCGGGCCGGCGCGATCGTCGCCGACATCCTCGACGCCTATGCCCCCCAGGAAATGCAGCACTACGGCATGCCCGGCGGGCCGGTGCATGACGCGACCGTCACGGCCTACCTGCTGCGGCCCTCGCTCTTCCAGGGCAGGCGCATCCACGTCGAGGTCGACAGCCGCGAAGGCATGGGCTTCGGCCAGACCGCGGCCGACTGGCACGGCAGCCTGCATCGCCCACCCAACGTGAACTGGATCGTCGATGGCGATGCGCAGGGCTTCTTCGACCTGCTGACGGAGCACATCGCACGGCTGCCGTAGGCAATAAAAAAGCCACGCTGCAAAACAGCGTGGCTCTTGTCCTTGCGCCGCAGTGGATCAGTGCTGCAGGATCTTGTTCAAGAAGTCCTTGGTACGCGGCTGGCGGTTCTCGGGGTGGCTGAAGAACTCGTCCTTCGGGCAGTCTTCCAGGATCTTGCCGCCCACGTCGATGAAGATCACGCGGCTCGCCACCTTGCGCGCAAAGGCCATTTCGTGCGTGACCACCATCATGGTCATGCCGTCCTTGGCCAGGCTCACCATCACGTCGAGCACTTCGCCGACCATTTCGGGGTCGAGCGCCGAGGTGGGCTCGTCGAACAGCATCACGATCGGGTCCATGCTGAGCGCGCGGGCAATGGCCACACGCTGCTGCTGGCCGCCCGAGAGCTGGCCCGGGAACTTGTCCTTGTGCGCCATCAGGCCCACGCGGTCGAGCATCTTGAGGCCGCGGGTCTTGGCCTCGTCGGGGCTGCGGCCGAGCACCTTGATCTGCGCGATCGTGAGGTTCTCGGTGACCGACAGGTGCGGGAACAGCTCGAAATGCTGGAACACCATGCCGACCTTGGAACGCAGCTTCGGCAGGTTGGTCTTGGGGTCGTGCAGTGGAATGCCGTTGACGGTGATCTCGCCCTTCTGGAAGGGCTCGAGCGCGTTCACGGTCTTGATGAGGGTGGACTTGCCCGAGCCCGATGGCCCGCACACCACCACCACGTCGCCCTTGGAGATGCTCACCGAACAATCGTTGAGCACCTGCACCGGGCCATACCACTTCGAGACGTTCTTGATTTCAATCATTTTTTCGGACATTTCTTTCTCCGGTTCAGCCACTCGGCTAGCGAATGATGGCGATCTTCTTGTGGAGGCGCTTGACGAGCCACGACAAGGCATAGCACATGATGAAGTAAACCACGGCCGCGAGCAGGTAGGCCTCGATCGGGCGGCCGAAGTTCTTGCCCGCGGTCTCGAAGCCCTTGAGCATGTCGTAGGCGCCGATGGCGTAGACCAGCGAGGTGTCCTGGAACAGGATGATGGTCTGCGTGAGCAGCACCGGCAGCATGTTGCGGAAGGCCTGCGGCAGCACTATCAGGCGCATGTTCTGGCCGTAGGTCATGCCGACCGCCTGGCCCGCATTCACCTGGCCGCGTGGAATCGACTGGATGCCCGCGCGCATGATCTCGCTGAAGTAGGCCGCCTCGAACGCGATGAAGGTGATCACGGCCGAGATTTCCGAGCGGTAGTTCGAGCCGATGGAACCGAAGGCCGCGTAGAACGAGGCCGGCACCAGGAGGAAGAACCACAGGATCACCATCACCAGCGGAATGCTGCGCATGCCGTTGACGTAGATGGCGGCGGGCGCGTCGAGCCACTTCTTGCCCGACAGCCGCATGAGCGCCAGCACGGTGCCGAAGAGCACGCCGCCGATGGTGGCCACGATCGTCAGCATGATGCTGAAGTAGAAGCCCTTGACGACGAAGTTGCTGATGACGTCCCAGTTGTAGAACGACAGGTCGAGATTCATCATGTCAGTGTCCCCCGCCGCCGCTGGCCGAGACGATGAAGCCCGGCACGCGCGTCTTCTTCTCGATGAAGGCCATGATGCGGTTGATCGCAAAGGCCGAGATCACGTAGAGCCCCGTCACCGCCAGGTACACCTCGATGCCGCGCGAGGTTTCTTCCTGCGCCTGCATCGCGAACATCGTGAGCTCGGTCACCGACACGGCAAACGCCACCGACGAGTTCTTGAAGATGTTCATCGTTTCGCTCGTGAGCGGCGGAATGATGATGCGGTAGGCCATCGGCAGGATGACGTAGCGGTAGTACTGCGGCGTGGTGAAGCCCACCGCCATGCCCGCGTAGCGCTGGCCCTTGGGCAGCGCCTGGATGCCCGAGCGCACCTGCTCGGCAATGCGCGCAGAGGTGAAGAAGCCCAGCGCCAGCACCACCAGCACGAAGCTAGGCACGCCCTTCATAACCGGAATCATGGCCGGAATCACGTGGTACCAGAGGAAGATCTGCACCAGGAGCGGAATGTTGCGGAACAGCTCGACCCAGGCATTGCCCAGGCGTATGAGCCATGGACTGTTGGGCAAGGTGCGGATGATGCCGATCAGCGAACCCAGCACCAGCGCAACGATGAGCGCCAGCAGGGCCACGGACACGGTCCAGCCCCATGCGGACAGCATCCACTCCCAGTAGGTCGGGTACTTCCCGCCCGGGTCTTGCAAGAAGACCTGCCAATCCCAGTTTGATCCCATCGGGGACTCTCCTTCTTTCAGATTTCCAGACTGCTAGCTAGCTTGCGAAAGGCCATGCCCGCGCGCCGCATTTGCGAAAACAAACGCCCGCCGGGGGCGGCGGGCGTTGCGCGGATGACCTTGCCGTGCTTACTTCTTGGCGGCGTACTCTTCCATCGGCTTGTCGTTCGGGTTGGCCCAGGCCGCCTTCGTGGCTTCGGACAGCGGCAGGTTCACCGTGACGTTTGCCGGGGGAATCGGCTTCAGGAACCACTTGTCCCAGAGCTTGGCGAGCTCGCCGTTCTTGATCTGTGCCTTGATGCTGTCGTCCACCACCTTCTTGAAGGCCGGGTCGTCCTTGCGGATCATGATGGCGATGGGTTCGACGCTGAGCACTTCGCCGACGATCTTGAAGTCGGCGGGCGACTTCGACTTGGCGATGTTCGAGGCCAGGATGGAGCCGTCCATCACGAAGGCGTCGGCGCGGCCCGATTCGAGCAGCAGGAAGCTGTCGGAGTGGTCCTTGCCATAGAGTTCCTTGAAGTCGATGCCGCCGGCGCGCTCGTTCTTGCGCAGGGTCTGCACCGAGGTGGTGCCGGTGGTGGTGGCCACGGTCTTGCCGTTGAGGTCCTTGATGCCGTTGATGCCCGAATTGGCCTTGACCGCGATGCGCACTTCCTCAACGTAGGTGGTTACCGCGAAGGAAACGTCCTTCTGGCGCGTGGCGTTGTTGGTGGTGGAGCCGCACTCGAGGTCGACGGTGCCGTTCTGCACCAGGGGCACGCGGTTCTGCGAGGTGACGGGCTGGTACTTGGTTTCCAGCTTGGCCAGGCCCAGGTGCTTCTGGACGTCCTTGATGATGTTGGCGCAGATGTCGTAGTGGAAACCGGTGTACTGGCCGTTGCCCAGCGTGTACGAGAGGCCGGAGGATTCCCGCACGCCTTCGGTGATGCTGCCCGAGGCCTTGATCTTGGCCAGGGTGTCATTGGCCTGTGCAAAAGCGCCGCCGGCAGCCAGGGCTGCGATTGCCAATGCCAATACTTGCTTTTTCATACGGAAAACTCCTGAGGTGACTGGAAGATACAGATACAACGAAATTCTAGACATTCACGTGATGGGGAATACCCGGACCAACCCGGTGCATTCTCGACGACGGCCGCACCGGCCGCGCGCATCCGGGCGCTGTGGTGGTGCAGGTGGACCCATTGGCATTGTCCGACTTTCACTAAGCAGCCTTTGTGCCCGAGGGCTCGGCAGCCGGCGGCACCGGCGCGGACAGGCGCACCGGCTGGGTCAGGTTCTCGGGCACGAGCAGCGCCTCCATCTCGGCGCGGGTCATGATGCCGAGCGATTCGGCCACCAGGTCGATGGGCCCGCCGGTGGCCAGCGCGGTCTTGGCGATCAGTGCTGCCTTCTCGTAGCCGATCAGCGGATTGAGCGCGGTGACCAGCGTGACCGACTCCCTCACCCGCTTGGCCAGGAACTCGCGGTTCGCCTCGATGCCGTCGACGCAGTTCTGCCGCAGCGTGATGCAGGCGTTGCCCAAATGCTGGATGCTTTTGAACAGGCTCCATCCCATGATCGGCTCGAAGGCGTTGAGCTGCAGCTGGCCGGCCTCGGACGCCATGGTCACGGTGATGTCGTTGCCGATGACCTCGAAGGCCACCTGGTTCATCACTTCCGGGATCACCGGATTCACCTTGCCCGGCATGATCGACGAGCCGGCCTGGCGCGCCGGCAGCCGGATTTCGCCGAAGCCCGCCTGCGGGCCGCTGGAGAGCAGGCGCAGGTCGTTGCAGGTCTTGCTGAGCTTGGTGGCCACGCGCTTGAGCACGCCCGACAGCTGCACGAAGGCGCCGGTGTCCTGCGTGGCCTCGATGAGGTTGGCCGACTGCTTGAGCGGCACGCCGGTCTGCTCGGCCAGGTACTGGCAGGCCAGGTTGGCATAGCCGTGCGGCGCGTTGATGCCGGTGCCGATGGCGGTGGCGCCCAGGTTGATTTCCTCGATGAGCGCGCGCGCCTCGCCGAGCCGGGCCTCGTCCTCGCCGATCATGATGGCGTAGGTCAGGAACTCCTGGCCCAGCGTCATGGGCACGGCGTCCTGCAGCTGGGTGCGGCCGATCTTCAGGATGTCCTTGAACTCGAGCGCCTTGGCTTCGAAGCTCTTGCGCAGCGCCGCCATGGATTCGAGCAGCCGGCCGATGGCGAACCACAGCGCCAGCCGCACCGCCGTGGGATACACGTCGTTGGTGCTCTGCGAGGCGTTGACGTGGTCGTTGGGATGCAGCACGTCGTAGCGGCCCTTTTCGTGGCCGAGTTTCTCGAGCGCGAGGTTGCAGATCACCTCGTTGGCGTTCATGTTGGTCGAGGTGCCGGCGCCGCCCTGGATCACGTCGACCACGAATTCATCGAGCAATTTGCCCTCGATGAGGTCCTCGCAGGCCAGGATGATGGCGGCCGCGCGCTCGCGGTCGATGGCGCCGAGGTCGGCATTGGCGCGCGTGGCCGCCTTCTTCACGAAGGCCAGCGCGCGCACCAGGTCGGGCATGGCCGACACCCGGGTGCCGGAAATGGCGAAGTTCTCGACCGCGCGCGCCGTGTGCACGCCCCAGTAGGCAAAGGCAGGAATCTGCTTCTCGCCGAGAAAGTCGTGTTCGGTCCTGAAATTGGGGCTCATACAGGTTCCTCGGCTAAAAAAAAGCACGCGGATGGCGCGTGCCGTAAAGATTGCTGTGTGACAGCGGCAAAAAACTGCCGCGACTGTAGTGGCCGCGGGTCTGCAGCGCCAATGCCGTTTGCGGGGGGGGCTTATGCGCTGCATTTATAGATTGTGCAGCGCACAAATTCCGCGCGTCAATCGATCGGGTGGCGGTCAGCGGCCCGGCGGCTGGGCACCGACCAGGTACGACCACAGCGCATCGGCCGTGCGCTTGGGCTGCAGGTTCTCGGAAGCAGCGGCAGCCTTTGCCGAGCGGCCGGTGCCGGTTTTCACGGGGGCCGCCGGCGTGCTCGGCCGCTCGCGGTAGGCGCGGATCTCCATCGTCGCCTCCAGGCTGTCGATCTCGGGCGGCAGCGCGCTCACGAGCTTGCGCGCCTTGATCTCCTTGCGCACCGCGCTCTGCGGCAGAAAGGCGATGCCGTGGCCTTCGAGCGCCATGACTTTCAGGCCTTCGGCCATGTCGGTTTCATAGACCCGGTCGAGGTGGATGGCGGTGCCCGACTCCTTCAGCAGCTGGTCGACCACGCGTCCCAGGTAGGCGCCGGGCGCGTAGCCCAGGTAGGGCAGCGGCTGGCCCGGCCGGCCGGGCAGCCGGAAACGCGGCGCGCCGTCGGCATCGGCCTTGACCCAGGGCGCCACGGTTTCCTCGCCCAGGCTGACCATCTCGTACTTGTTGGCGTCCAGCTGCAGCGGCTGGGAAGGATGGTGATAGGCGATCAGCAGGTCGCAGCTGCCCTCGACCAGGCGCAGCACGGCGTCGTGCACGTTGAGCGCGATGAGCCGGCTCTTGATGGGGCCGAAGTGCTCGCGCAGGCTGGTCACCCACGACGGAAAGAAAGTGAAGGCCAGCGTGTGCGGCACCGCGATCTCGATCACGTCCTGCCCGGCGGCCGAGTGGCCGCGCAGCATGGCGCGGGTGCTCTGCAGCGACTGCAGCATCTCGATGGCCTGGCTGTAGAGCGTCTGGCCCGCGGGCGTGAGGCGCGTGGGGTAGGAACTGCGGTCGACCAGGTCGGTGCCGGCCCAGCCTTCGAGCGCCTGGATGCGGCGCGAGAACGCGGGCTGGGTCACGTGCCTCAACTGGGCCGAGCGGCTGAAGCTGCGCGTTTCCGCCAAACTGATGAAGTCTTCGAGCCACTTTGTTTCCATACGCGGCGATTATGCGAGCGCCGCGCCATACTGGGTTCCCCCTCCTTTTCCCGCATTCGCCATGCCTTCAGCCGATCTGCTCGACTTGAGCGCCACCGAACTCTCGCGCCGCATCGCGGCCCGCAGCGTGTCCTGCCACGAGCTGATGCAGGCCTCGCTGGCCCGCATCGAGGCACTCAACCCGCGCTTCAACGCGATCGTCTCGCTGCGCGAATCCGAGGTGCTGCTGGCCGAAGCCCGCGAGCGCGATGCCGAACTGGCACGCGGCGAACGGCGCGGCTGGATGCATGGCTTTCCCTTGGCGGTGAAGGACCTGAGCCATGCGGCGGGCCTGCCCACATCCATGGGCTCGCCGCTTTCGCCGCGCTCGCCGGCGCGCACCGACAGCCTGCACGTCGCGCGCATGCGCGCGGCCGGCGCCATCGTGATCGGCAAGACCAACACGCCCGAATTCGGCCTGGGCTCGCACACCTACAACACGGTGTTCGGCATCACGCGCAACGCCCATGCGCCCGAACGCAGCGCCGGCGGCAGCAGCGGCGGCGCGGCCGTGGCGCTGGCCCTGGGCATGCTGCCGGTGGCCGACGGCAGCGACATGATGGGTTCGCTGCGCAACCCGGCCGCGTTCAACAATGTGATCGGCATGCGGCCCTCGCGCGGCCGCGTGCCCGGCGACCCCGAGCAGGAACTGTTCTTCCAGCAGCTGGGCACCGAAGGCCCGATGGGCCGCACGGTGGAAGACACCGCGCGGCTGCTCGCGGTGCAGGCGGGCTTCGATGCGCGCGTGCCGCTGTCGTCGCCGCACGCCCTGCCCTCGCCCGATGCCATCGCACTCGAGGGCGATGGAAAAGGCCAGCGCATCGGCTGGCTCGGCAGCCTCTGGCCCGAGCTGCCGCTCGCGCCCGGCATCCGCGAACTCGGGGAGCAGGCACTCGGCACCTTCCGCACCATCGGCTGCGAGGTCGAGCCGTGCACGCTCGACGTGCCGCGCGAACACAACTGGAGCGCCTGGCTGCGGCTGCGCCAGCTGCTGGTCGGCGGCAAGCTCGGTGCCTACCTGAGCGACCCTAAACTGTTCGCGCAGCTCAAGCCGGAAGCGCAGTGGGAAATCGAGCAGAGCCGGCACCTCGATGCGGCCTCGCTCTACCAGGCTTCGCTCTACCGCTCGAACGTGTACCGCGCGTTCCTCAGGCTGTTCGAGCGCTTCGATTTCGTGCTGGCGCCCACGGCGCAGGTGTTCCCCTTCGATGCTGAACTGCACTGGCCCGCCGAAGTGGCCGGTGTGCCGAGCGACACCTACCACCGGTGGATGGAGATCGTGACGCCGTTCACGCTGGCGGGCTTGCCGACGCTCAATGTGCGCGCAGGTTTCGGCGAAGGCGGCCTGCCGATGGGCCTGCAGCTGGCCGGGCCGATCCATGCGGACCTCGACGTGCTGCGGCTCGGGCATGCCTATGACCAGGCCTGCGGCTGGGGCTCTCATCGCCCCCCGGTATTGGCGTGACTCCCTCCCCTTCCGGGGGAGGGCAGGGGTGGGGGCAAGCGGCGCATCCATCGAGCGCCCTGCCTGCCCCCATCCCAATCTTCCCCCAGCGGGGGAAGGAGCAAGACCTCAGACCGGCGTCAACACACCGCGCCCCGCGAAGTGCCCTTCGGCATTCGCAAGAAAATGGTCGACCGACTTCTGCGTGGCCTCGGGCGACCAGCCCGCCATGTGCGGCGTCAGCAGCACGTTGTCGAGGCCGACGAGCGGTTCGGGCCGTTTCGGCTCGCTTTCGTATACATCGAGGCCGGCCCCGGCAATGCGGTTCTCGCGCAGTGCCGCGGCCAGCGCCTCGGTATCGACCACGCTGCCGCGACCGATGCTGACCAGGTAGCCCTGCGGCCCGAGCGCATCGAGCACTTCGGCATTGACCAGGTGCCTGGTCGCCGGCCCGCCCGGCGCGGCCAGCACCAGGAAGTCGGCCCAGGCGGCCAGTGATTTCAGGTCATCGAAGTAGCGGTGCGCTGCGCCTTCGCGCGGCTTGCGGTTGTGATAGCCGATCTCCATGTCGAACGCGGCCGCGCGCTTGGCGATCTTCTGGCCGATGGTGCCGAGCCCCAGGATGCCGAGCTTCTTGCCCGAGACGTTCGGCGGCTGCGGAATGGCTTCGCGCCACACGCCCTCGCGGCACAGCCGGTCGAGCTTGCGGAACTCACGCACGATGCCGATCAGGAGGCCGAAGGCATGGTCGGCCACGCAGTCGTCGTTGGTGCCCGCGCCGTTGGCGGTGGCGATGCCGCGCGCACGCGTCACTTCGAGCGGCACGCCTTCGTAGCCTGCGCCCATGCAGCAGACCAGCTCGAGCGCCGGCATGGCCGCAATTTCTTCGGGCGTGATGCCGATCACGCCGATGGTCAGCACCGCGCGGAATTTCTTTCCGTGCTCGGCAATGGCTGCGGCGCGCGCGGCGGGGTCGAAGGCATAGGTCATGTCGTAGACCTCGGCAATCTGGGCCTGGTGGGCGCTCGAGAGGCTGTTGAGCACCAGCAGGGGAATCTTGGTCGGCACGTCTGAACTCCTGGGTCGATTTGAAAAGATGAATGATCGGGCTACATCAGTGGCGTGGCTTCGCTCTTCTGCAAAGCCCACATCTGCGCATAGCGTCCCTGTTTGGCGAGCAACTCGGCATGCGTGCCGCGCTCGACGATCACGCCCGCTTCGAGCACCAGGATCTCGTGCGCGTCGACCACGGTCGACAGGCGGTGCGCGATCACCAGCGTGGTCTTGTCCTGCGCGGCGCTCCTGAGCTCCGACTGGATGGCGCGCTCGTTGGCCGAATCGAGCGCCGAGGTGGCCTCGTCGAAGATCACGATCGGCGGGTTCTTGAGCAGCGTGCGCGCAATGGCCACGCGCTGCTTCTCGCCGCCCGACAGCTTGAGGCCGCGCTCGCCCACGGTGGTTTCATAGCCCTTGGGCGTGGCGGCGATGAAGTCGTGGATGCGCGCGGCGCGCGCGGCGTTCTCCACCTCTTCGCGCGTGGCACCGGGGCGGCCGTAGGCGATGTTGTATTCGACCGTGTCGTTGAACAGCACCGTGTCCTGCGGCACGATGCCGATCGCGCGGCGCACGCTCGACTGCTGTACTTCGCGGATGTCCTCGCCGCCGATGGTGATGCGGCCCTGCTGCACGTCATAGAAGCGGTAGAGCAGCCGCGCGAGCGTGGACTTGCCCGAACCCGAGGGGCCGACCACGGCCACCGTCTTGCCGGCTGGAATCTCGAAGCTCACGTGCTTGAGGATGGGCCGGTCGGGCTCGTAGGCAAAGCTCACGTCCTCGAAGCGGATGGTGGAGTCGACGCCGCCGCCCTCACCCCTGCCCTCTCCCGGAAGGAGAGGGAGCAAAGACAGCGGCTGCGCGCCGGGTGCGTCGCGCACTTCGCGCTCCTTCTCCATCAGCACGAACATCTTGTCCAGGTCGGTCAGGCTCTGCTTGATCTCGCGGTAGATCACGCCCAGGAAGTTGAGCGGAATGTAGAGCTGGATCATGAAGGCGTTGACCATCACCAGGTCGCCCAGCGTCATGCGGCCTTCGACCACGCCCGAGGTGGCGCGCCAGAGCATCAGCACCAGGCTGGTCGCGATGATCAGCTGCTGGCCGATGTTGAGCATGCTCAGCGTGCGCTGGCTCTTGATGGCGGCCTTGCGGTAGCGGTCCAGGCTGGCGTCGTAGCGCTTGGCCTCGAACTCCTCGTTGTTGAAGTACTTGACGGTTTCGTAGTTCAGCAGCGAATCGACCGCGCGGCTCTGGGCCATGGAGTCGAGCTCGTTCATGGTCTTGCGGAACTGGGTGCGCCACTCGGTCACGGTGACCGTGAAGGTGATGTAGAGCACCAGCGCCGCGGCCGTGATCCAGACGAACAGCGAGTCGAACTTCACGCCCAGGATGGTGAGCACCAGCGCCAGCTCGATGAGGGTGGGCACGATGCTGTAGAGCGACATCGAGATGAGCGAATGCACGCCGCGCGTGCCGCGCTCGATGTCGCGCGTCATGCCTCCGGTCTGGCGCTCCAGGTGGAAGCGCAGGCTCAGCGAATGCAGGTGGCCGAACACCTCCAGCGCGATCTGCCGCGCCGTGCCCTCGGTGGCCTTGGCGAAGATCAGCTCGCGCAGCTCGCCGAAGAGCGCGGTCGAAAAGCGCAGCAGCCCGTAGGCCAGCAGGAGCCCGAGGGGCACGATCAGCAGCGCCTGCGCCATGTCCGGCTTGGGCGTCATCGTGTCGATCAGGTCCTTGAGCAGCACCGGCACGCCCACGTTGGCCACCTTGGCGCCCACCATGAAGCCGAGCGCGGCGATCACCCGCCATTTGTACTGCCAGAGATAGGGGAAAAGGCGGCGCAGCGTCGCCCAGTCGGAGCGGTCGCTGCGCGCCGGCGCGTGGCCGGTGGCGGTATGGGAGGGGGGAGGTAGGGCTTCGCCGCTGCGGCGCATGAGGGACAATCGTGGTTGCTTTGTTTGTTCCAGATTGTGCCCATGTCCGATATTTCCAGCACCGCCGCCGCCGCGACCCTCAAGAGCCTGCCCACCGACATGGAGCTGGTGCTCAAGGTCATTCCAATGCCGGCCGACGTCAATGCCAACGGCGACATCTTCGGCGGCTGGGTCATGGCGCAGTGCGACCTGGCCGGCTCGGTCATTCCGGCACGCTACGCCAGGGGGCGCATGGCCACCGTCGCGGTGAATGAATTCATCTTCAAGCAGCCGGTGCGGCTGGGCGACATCCTGTCCTTCTATTCGAAGCTGGTGCGCATCGGGCGCACCTCGATCACCGTCACGGTCGAGGTCTTCGCCGAACGCTTCAAGGCGCAGGGCGAATACGTCAAGGTGACGCAAGCCACCTTCACCTACGTGGCCATCGACGACAACGGCCGGCCCCGGCCGATCGAGCAGCAACCCTGAGCGCGCTCACAGCGCCGGGTCGCGCACCCGCTCGAAGCGTTCGAACTCGCGGTTGACCCAGCGCCCGCCGAGCCGCTCGGTGCGGCGGATGTAGACGGCCTGCACGATGTCCCGCGTGTGGGCGTCGATCTCGATCGGGCCGCGCGGGCTCTCGAGCTGGAGGCCCCGGAAAGCGTCCACCAGCCGTTCGCCGCCCAGGCCGCCGCGCGCGGCCGGCGAACTCATCGCGGCATCGGCCGCCGCGAGCGCATCGTGCGCCGCCACCGCGAAATAGCCGGGGCGCAGGTGGCTGCCGTACTCGGTCTCGAAGACACCGGTGAAGCGGCGGTTGGCCGCCGAATCGTGGGCAAACGAATAGTGATGGCTGGTCACCAGGCCCTCGGCCAGCTCGCCGATGCCCTGGAGGTAGTGGTCGTCGGTGGCATCGCCGGTCGCGAGCAGGCGGATGCCGGTGTCGGCCATGCCGCGGTCGCGCCAGAACTTGAGGAAGGTCGCGGGCATCTGGCCCGAAGGCAGGAAGAAGAACACCGCCTGCGGCCTGAGCTCACGCAGCCGCAGCATGTAGGCCGAATAGTCCAGCGTGTTGAGCGGCACGCGCAGCATCGCGCCGACGCGCCCGCCGCCGGCGGTGATGGCCGAGACGAAGGCGCTTTCGGCATCGACGCCCGAGGCGTAGTCGGCCACCACGGTGCAGACATCGCGCAACCCTTGCTGGACCGCCCAGCGCGCCAGCGGCATCGTGACCTGCGCAATGGTGAAGGACACCCGCACCGCAACCGGACAGCGCGCCGTGATGCCTGACGAGGCCGCATTCATCACCAGGAGGGGCACCTTGGCCTGCGTAGCCACGGCGCCGACGGCGTAGGCGTTGGAGCTGAAGTCCAGCCCCGCGAGCAGATCGACGCGCTCGCTTTCCACCAGGTCCTGCGCATGGCGGCGCGCCTGCTCGGGCGCGCTGCCGGGCACGTCGCGGCGCAGCAGTTCGACCGGGCGCCCCGCGATGCGCTGGTTGTGCGCAGCGAGCCAGACCGACATGCCGGCATCGAACTGGCGCCCGCCGGCGGCATAGGGGCCGGACCAGGAGCCGATGACGCCGATGCGCAGCGGCCGCATGCGGGCCAAGGCCAGCGAAGGCGCGGCCAGGGCGCCTGCGAGCAGGCCTAAAGTACGCCTGCGCGCCGCATTGATTGCTACTTTTTCAGTAGCACCATTCGCGCGCTGGGTGGGCGTTGCCGGCGATCGTGTCTCGAAAACTTGCACGGCAGAAGTGTACGCATGCGCCGTTTGCCGGCAAGCGTGAAAACGCGCCTCAGACCTTAGAGAAATCGGGCTTGCGCTTCTCCATGAAGGCGCCGAAAGCTTCGCGCGCTGCGGGTTCGCGCAGCATGCGGCCGAAGCTCGCGCCTTCTTCGTCCATGCGTTCGAGCACGGCCGGCATCTGCGCCTTCTTCAGCAGGCGCTTGGTCTCGACCAGCGCGCTCAGCGGCTTGGCCGCGAGCTTGCGGGCCTGCACCTGCGCGATGGCATTGGCTTCGGTGGGCGGCACGATGCGATTGACCAGGCCCACTTCGAGCGCCGCCTCGGCCATGAAGGGTTCGCCCAGCAGCAGTGCCTCGGCCGCGCGGTGGTAGCCCAGCATCTGCGGCACCAGCAGGCTCGACGCCGCCTCGGGGCACAGGCCCAGGTTCACGAAAGGCATCGAGAACGCCGCGTTGTCGCCGGCGTAGACCAGGTCGCAGTGGAACAGCATCGTGGTGCCGATGCCCACGGCCGGGCCGCAGACCGCAGCCACGATGGGCTTGGGAAAGGCCGCGATGCCGCGCAGGAAGCGGAACACCGGCGAGTCCTTGCCGGCGGGCGGCGCGTTGAGGAAGTCGCCGATGTCGTTGCCTGCGCTGAAGATGGTGGGGTCGCCCTGGATCAGCACGCAGCGCACGGCCGCATCGCCTTCGGCCGCGGCCAGTGCATCGGCGAGTTCGCCGTACATGCTGCTGGTGATGGAGTTCTTCTTGTCGACGCGGTTGAAGGTGAGGGTCATCACACCGGCTTCGGTGTGGACGAGGATGTCGCTCATGGGAATGGTCCTTGGATAAAACGGTTTTGATGGCGGCGCGATCAGGCGTCGAGCGCTTCGCGCACGAAATCCAGGCGGTCCTGGCCCCAGAACATCTGATCGCCGACGAACATGGTGGGCGCGCCGAACACGCCACGCGCCACCGCTTCCTGCGTGACGGCCTTCAGGCGGTCCTTCACCTCCTGCGTGCCGGCCAGCGCGAGCAAGGCGGTGGCATCGAAGCCCGCATTCTGCAAGACGGCGGCCACGGTGGCCGGGTCGTTCATGTTCTTCGGCTCGACCCACATCGCATGGAAGACGGCATCGACATACGCGCCGAAGCGTGCCGGCTCCTTCATCTGGAGGCCGGTCGCACCGCGCATCAGCAGCAGCGTGTTGATGGGAAAGTGCGGGTTGTGCACGAAGGGCACGCCGTAGCGTTTGGCAAAGCGCTGCAGGTCGATGGTCATGTACGGCGCCTTGGGCACGACCTCGGCCGGCGAGCGGTTGCCGGTGGCCTGGAACACGCCGCCCAGCAGCATGGGCTTCCAGACCAGTTCGGCGCCGGTGTCGGCGCAGACGTGGGGCAGCTGCGTGGCGGCGAGGTAGGCGGCGGGGCTGCCGAAGTCGAAATAGAACTCGACGGTCTTTGTCATTGGGGTCTCCTTATGGGGTGCTCTTGTTCTTGGCGCTGTTGTTCGGGGGCGCTGTTGTTCAGGGCGCGTGCACAGGACACCGGGTACTCCCCTCCGCGAATGTCCCCCGGCCTGCGGCCTCCTCCTTGATTTCGCTGCGGGGAGCACCCGATGCCCTGTGCACCTGGGCACGCTGCTATTGATCTTGCGATCAACAACCGCTCTGAACAACGAACACGTCGATGGGGTGCCTTGCGCAGCGAAATAAAGGAGGAGCCGAAGGCGGGGGACATTCGCTTCGCCGCGTACCCCGTCGGCGTGATCGCGCCCCGAACGACATCCAATCGATGAATCGAAGCGCCCGAAATCATCTCAGAACTTCTCCGACCAAGGCCGCAGATCGAGCTCATGCGTCCAGGCGTCGCGCGGCTGCGAGTGCAGCATCCAGTAGCTGTCGGCGATGTGCTCGGGGTTCAGGATACCGTCGCTTTCCTTCAGCGCATAGCGCTCGGGAAAATTGCTGCGGATGAACTCGGTGTCGATGGCGCCGTCGACCACCACGTGCGCCACATGGATGCCCTGCGGCCCGAGTTCGCGTGCCATCGACTGCGCCAGCGCACGCAGCGCCATCTTCGCGCCCGAGAAGGCGCCGAAATTCGCAGCGCCGCGCAGCGATGCCGTGGCGCCCGTAAAGATAATCGTGCCGCGATGCCCGCTCTTCGGCATCTCGCGCGCCACCATGCGCCTGGCCACCTCGCGCCCGTTGAGAAAGCCCGAGAAGCAGGCCATCTCCCACACCTTGAAGTACTTGCGCGCGGTCTCGCTCAGGATGCTCTCGGGCACATTGGCGCCGATGTTGAACACCATCACCTCGATCGGCCCGATCGTCGATTCGATCTGCTCGACGAGCGCGACCACTTCTTCTTCCTTGCGCGCATCGCAGGCAAAGGCGTGGGCACGGCCGCCCGCGGCCTCGATCTGCGCGACCAGCGGCTGCAGCTTGTCGAGGCTGCGGCGCGTGACGCAGGTGGCATAGCCCTCGCGCGCGAAGCGGCGGGCGATGGCGCCGCCGGTGGCGTCGCCGGCGCCGACGATGAGTGCGGTCTTTTGCATGGAAGTCATCGATCGCTATTCTTTGTAGTAGACGATCTGGTTCGAAGTGGCGAGCAGCACGCCCTGCTCGCTCCACAGATGCGCCTTCTGGTCGAAGAAGCCGTTGAAGAACTGCTGCCCCGCCGCGCGGCCCAGCAGGTAGCCCGTGCCAACCTCGGCCAACTGCGCCGGCCCGGCGTGGAAATACGTGGTGATCGACACCGTGCCGGCCGGCACATGCCTGGCGCGCCGCAGCCAGACGCGTGGATAGAACACGTCGCTCATCGCGGCCAGCGAGGCAAAGTCGAGCGGCCGCGCCTGCGCGTCGCGCAGCCAGAGCCGACTCTCGCTGTGATGCAGGCTCTCGTCCCACTTCGCGGGAATGCTGCCGCTGAACAGGCGCATTTCGTACTGGTCGAGCCAGGCCACGCCGGCCGGGCCGACGCTCAGGCGCTCGACCGTCTCGGGCCTGGGCGCCTCGGGCATCGGCATGTCGCTCTGGCCCCAGGTCTCGCGGCGCGCGGCCGTCACCACGGTGGCAGTGGTGGTCATGTTCGGCGCGCCGCCTGCGCCAGGCTGCGTGATCTGCACGGTCCAGTGCTGGGTCGAGCGGTTGGTGCGCACCGCGATGGCCTGCACGTCGAATGCGCCGGCCTCCAGCGCGGCCGCAAAGTTGACGGTCAGCGCGATCGGCGTACCCAGCACATCCGGATGCTGCATCACCGACTGCAGCGCAATGGCCGCGGTGGCGCCGCCGAATGGGCCGACCATGTTCCAGTAGTCCGGGCTCGTGGCACCGGTGAAGTGGCCCGCGCGGATGTCGCTGTGCTGCAGGGCCAGGGCCTTGTCGAAGGGGTGTTGCGTGCTCATGATGATTTGCAGTGTGCCTCCGGTGGATGGCGTCACGCAGTCGTGTGCGGGACGCCGGCTTGCTGCACTGCGGTAAGCGCGGCCAGCCGGTGCAGCTTGTCGACCATGCTCGGCCACAGGCTCTGGCTGAACTGTTCGCGGAAGAAGCCGAAGTGCCCGATGCGCCGTGCCTGCACGTCGGCCGGCGCAATGCGCTCCATGGCGCGCGGCGCGCCGGCATAGAAGCTCAGCAGGCTTTCGGTGCCGGCGAGCGTCATGAGTTCGTCGTCGGTGATGGAAAGCGCGAGCACCGGGAAGCGCACGCGCCCGTAGCTCTGCAGCGCCAGCTCGCCTTCGGCGCCCACGCTGTAGCGCGGGTGGAGACACCAGCGCCGCCACTGCAGGATCACGCCGCGCGGCAGGTCGCCCACCTTCTTGAGCCGGCGGCCCGGAAAGTAGCCGCACAGCCGCGTGGCCAGCGGCACGAGCACGAACCAGAAGTAGAGGATGCTGCGCTTGAGCTTCGGCGCGTTCTCGCGCCAGTACCCGCTGCCGGCCGCAATGCTGACGAGGCCGTCCACCTGCTCGGGCCGTTGCAGGAAACCCGGCAGCTGTGCGCCCAGGCTGTGGCCGAGGAGGTAGAGCGGCTGCTCGGGCAACGCGGCCTTGGCGGCATCGATCACCGCTTCGTAGTCGCGCGCCCAGTCGAACAGGTCGGCCTCGAAGCCGCGCAGCGAGGCGCCGTTGCGCGAATCGCCCGAGCCGCGGTAGTCGAAGGTCCAGACGCGCAGGCCCTGCTGCGCGAGCCACTGCGCGAAGGGTTCGTAGAACGACTGGCGCACGCCCATCGCACCGCCGATGACGATGCTGGCGCGGGCTGCACCGGCGGGCTCGTAGCGGCGTGCGGCCACTTGCACGCCGTTGTCGACCGGGATCTGCTGCGTCTGCATGAAGTTGTCTCCTTCGTTTTCTTGAACCATCGACCGCAATCTTGCCGGCGTAGCGAGCGGAATGAGATGCAAGGCGCGGGTGGCGGGAAACCGGAGCGACCTTCAAGGTCGTGAGGATTTCCCGACGGGCCCCGCAACGCCGCAGATCGCCCGCGCAGTAGCCGCTAGACCCGTTCGAAAATTCCCGCGGCGCCCTGTCCCATCCCCACGCACATCGTGACCATGCCGTACTTCAGGTTCTCGCGGCGCAGCGCATGCACCACCGTGGCCGCGCGGATCGCGCCCGTCGCTCCGAGCGGATGGCCGAGCGCAATGGCGCCGCCCATCGGGTTGACCTTGCTCGGGTCGAGCCCCAGCGTGTTGATCACCGCGAGCGACTGCGCGGCGAAGGCCTCGTTGAGCTCGAACCAGTCGATGTCCTCGTGCTTGAGGCCGGCGTAGCGCAGTGCGGCCGGAATGGCTTCGATCGGGCCGATGCCCATGATGTGCGGCGGCACGCCCTTGCTCGCAAAGCTCACGAAGCGCGCGAGCGGCGTGAGGCCGTACTGCTTCACGGCCTTCTCGCTCGCGAGGATCAGCGCGCCCGCGCCGTCGGAGGTCTGCGAGCTGTTGCCCGCCGTCACGGTGCCGCGCGCGGCGAACACGGTGCGCAGCTTGGCCAGGCCTTCGAGGCTGGTGTCGGGGCGCGCGCCTTCGTCGAGGTTGACGGTGCGGGTCTTGGCGATCGATTCGCCGGTCTCGAGATCGGGCGTGCGGTCGGTCACATCGATGGGCGTGATCTCGTCCGTGAACTTGCCGGCCTTCTGCGCGGCCAGCGCCTTCTGGTGCGAGGCGAGCGCGAACTCGTCCTGCGCCTCGCGGCTCACCTTCCACTGCTGCGCGACCTTCTCGGCCGTGAGGCCCATGCCGTAGGCAATGCCCACGTCGCCTTCGCGCTCGAAAATGGAAGGCGACAGCGACGGCGAGTTGCCCATCATCGGCACCATGCTCATGCTCTCGACGCCCGCCGCGATCATCACGTCGGCCTCGCCCACGCGGATGCGGTCCGCGGCCATCTGCACGGCCGACAGGCCCGATGCGCAGAAGCGGTTCACGGTGATGCCGCCGATGCTGGTCGGCAGGCCCGCGAGCACCGCGCCGATGCGCGCGACGTTCAGGCCCTGCTGCGATTCGGGAATCGCGCAGCCGCAGATGATGTCCTCGATGGCCTTGGGGTCGAGGCCCGGCACGGCGGCCAACGCTGCCTTCAGAGTGGTCGCGAGCAGGTCGTCGGGCCGGTAGTTGCGGAAGTAGCCGCGGTGCGACTTGCCGATGGGGGTGCGGGTGGCGGAGACGATGTAGGCGTCTTGGACTTGTTTGCTGCTCATGAAGAAGCTCCTGGATTTTCTTGCTCCTTCCCCCTCCGGGGGAAGGCCGGGATGGGGGCCGGCGGCATCAACTCGGCAAGCCGATTGGCGATAGCCTGGCGAACCCCATCAAGATTGGTGAACGGATCGTTCGATGCAAAGCGCAGCACATCGAAACCCTGCGCGCGGAAGAATGCGTCACGCCGCGCGTCGTAGCCTTGCTGCACCTGATGCTGTGATCCGTCGAGTTCGACGATCAGCTTGGGTGCAAAGCACGCGAAATCCGCGACGTAATTGCCCAGCGGATGCTGGCGCCGAAGTTTCATACCCAGCTGCTCAGCGCGCAGTCCGCCCCAGAGCTTTCGCTCCGAATCGGTCATCTCGCGGCGAAGCACCTGCGCGTTTGCGCGTGCGTTGGGCGTGGACTGGTTTCGCATCGTGCTTGGTTGGAGGTCTCCCCCATCCCTGCCTTCCCCCGGAGGGGGAAGGAGAAATGCAGGTCAGTTGCGCACCGGCTTCCCCGTGCTCAGCATCCCCATGATCCGCTCCTGCGTCTTCGGATGCACGATGAGCGAGCAGAACGCCTTACGTTCCAGCGCCATCAGGTATTCCTCGGTCACGAGCGAGCCTGCGTCCACGTCGCCGCCGGTCACCACGTTGGCGATCAGGCTCGCGATGTGGAAGTCGTGCGCGCTGATGAAGCCGCCGTCGCGCATGTTCACGAGCTGGCCCTTGATCGTCGCGGCGCCGCTGCGGCCCGCCACGCGGAAGGTGCGGCGCAAAGGCGGGCGGTAGCCGGCGTCGGCCATCGCCTTGGCCTGCTGCAGCGCCACGTAGAGCAGCTCGTCCTTGTTCGGCACGATGATGTCGCTGTCGAGCAGGTAGCCCAGCTTCTTCGAATCGAGCGCGCCGGTGCCCACCTTGGCCATCGCGGCGGCGGTGAAGCCTTCGGTCAGGAACGGCAGCAGGTCGGTGCCCGTCGAGGCCGATGCGTTCTCGGCCGCGCGGCGCGCAATGTAGGTCAGGCCGCCCGCGCCGGGGATCAGGCCCACACCGACTTCGACCAGGCCGATGTAGCTCTCCATCGCCGCCACGCGCTTCGACGAATACACGGCCAGCTCGCAGCCGCCGCCCAGCGCCATGCCGCGCACGGCCGAGACCACCGGCACGCTCGCGTAGCGGATCTTGAGCATCACGTTCTGCAGCTCTTCCTCCGCGCCTTCGACCGCGCCGATGCCCGCGACCACGAAGGCCGGCAGCATGGCCTGCAGGTCGGCGCCGACCGAGAACACCTCGTCGGGCGACCAGATCACCAGGCCCTTGTATTCAGCCTCGGCCAGGTCGACCGCGGCGCCCAGCGCCTCGGCCACGTCGGGGCTGATCGCGTGCATCTTCGAATGGATGCTGGCGATCAGCACTTCGCCATCGAGCGTCCACACGCGCACATCGCCTTCGTCGCTGACGGTGGTGCCGGCCGTGTTGGCATCGGCCGCGTTCGCGCCGAGCACGCTTTCGGGGAACAGCTGCCGCTCATGCACCGGCAGCCTGCGCTGTGGCACGAAGGTGTTCTGCGAGGCGCTCCACGAGCCTTCGGGCGTGTGCACGCCGCCGGCCTGAGCGACCGGGCCTTCGAACACCCACTTGGGCAGCGGTGCGCTGCTCAGTGCCTTGCCCGCGTCGATGTCTTCCTGTACCCACTTGGCGACCTGCGCCCAACCGGCTTCCTGCCAGAGCTCGAACGGGCCCTGCTTCATGCCGAAGCCCCAGCGCATCGCAAAGTCGATGTCGCGCGCGCTCTCGGCGATGTCGGCCAGATGCACTGCGGCGTAGTGGAACCCGTCGCGCAGGATGGCCCAGAGGAACTGCCCCTGCGGCCCTTCGCTCTCGCGCAGGAGCTTCAGGCGCTCGCCCGCGGGCTTCTTCAGCATTCGGCCATACACCTCGTCGGCCTTGGCGCCGGCGGGCACGTACTCGCCGCTCTGGAGGTCGAAGCGCAGGATGTCGCGGCCCACCTTCTTGAAGAAGCCGGCCTTGGTCTTCTGGCCGAGGTTGCCGAGTTCGAGCAGCTTCGCGAGCACCGGCGGCGTCGAGAAGTTGGCGTAGAACGGGTCGGTCTCTGCATTCAGGTTGTCCTGCAGCGTCTTCACGACGTGCGCCATGGTGTCCAGGCCCACCACGTCGGCGGTGCGGAAGGTGCCAGAGCTCGCGCGGCCCAGCTTCTTGCCCGTGAGGTCGTCCACGACGTCGGGCGTGAGGCCGAACTTCTCGACTTCTTTCAGCGTGGCCAGCATGCCGGCGATGCCGACGCGGTTGGCAATGAAGTTGGGCGTGTCGTGCGCGCGCACCACGCCCTTGCCGAGCGTGCTGGTGACAAAGGCCTCGAGATCGTCGAGCACCTGCGGCTCGGTGGTGGGCGTGTTGATCAGCTCCACCAGGAACATGTAGCGCGGCGGGTTGAAGAAGTGAATGCCGCAGAAGCGCGGCTTCAGCGCTTCAGGCAGCGCCTCGCTGAGCTTGGTGATCGACAGACCCGAGGTGTTCGAGGCCAGGATCGAATGCTTGGCGACGTGCGGCGCGATCTTCCTGTACAGGTCGAGCTTCCAGTCCATGCGCTCGGCAATGGCTTCGATGACGAGATCGCACTCGCCGAGCTTGGCGAGGTCGTCTTCATAGTTGGCCTGCTCGATGAGCACCGCATCGGCCACGTCGCCGAGCGGCGCGGGCTTGAGCTTCTTGAGGTTGTCGATGGCGCGCGAGACGATGCCGTTCTTCGGGCCTTCCTTGGCGGCCAGGTCGAACAGCACGACAGGCACGCGCACGTTGACGAGGTGGGCCGCGATCTGCGCGCCCATCACGCCGGCGCCGAGCACGGCGACTTTCTTCACTTGGAATCGGGACATAACTGGGCTTTGAAGTGTTGTGTTAGTTCGGGGAACACCGTGGAACCGGCTTTGCCGGGCCACTGGTGTTGCCCCCTTGAGGGGGAGGCGGCTACACGAAGTGAGCAGCTACGGGGGTGGGTCAAGGAATACGGTTCCAGGTTTGGGTGCGCCAGAAGGGGCCCAGGTAGCCGCGCACTTCCAGCTTCTTGCCGCCGTCGATCGGCGTGAAGCTCGCGCGGTATTCCTTGCCGTTCTCGGGGTCGAGGATCTTTCCGCCTTCCCAGACGTCCTTGCCCTCGGCCTTCCTGCCGCCGCGGATGATGTCGAGCCCGGTGATGGGCTTGCCCTTGCGGTCGTCGCTGCATTCATCGCAGATCGCGTCGGGCTTGGCGTCCTTCTTCAGCGACTTCTCGATGCGGCCGATGAGGGCGCCGTTGGTTTCACCGATGCGGATCTCGGCCTTGGCCTCGCCGGTCTTGTCGTCGACGTTGCGCCACAGCCCCACGGGCGTGGTCTGGGCCGCGGCCACGGCGGAGGTGGCGGCAAGAACGATGGCTGCAAGCGTCGATTTCATGAACGGCTTCCGGTTGGACGATGAGAAGAAAGGCCGAAGCCTCAGGCCAGCGCCGCGTCGGTGTCCATCAGCACCTTGCTGCCGGCGCGTGCGGTGCGCATCAGCGTCGCGGTCTCGGGGAACAGCTTGGCGAAGTAGAAGCGCGCGGTCTGCAGCTTGGCGACATAGAACGGATCGGTGTTGCCTGCGGCGATCTGACGCAGCGCGACCTGCGCCATGCGCGCGAACAGGTAGCCGAACACGAAGTGGCCGGCCACGCGCAGGTAGTCGACCGCGGCGGCGCCCACTTCGTCCGGGTTCTGGAAGCCCTTGAACCCGATCTCGGTCGTGAACTTGGTGAGCTGGTCGCCCAGGCCCGCGATCGGGTTGATGAACTCGGCCATCTTCTCGTTCACGCCCTCTTCTTCCACCAGCTTCGCAACCAGCTTGCCGAACTTCTTGAGCGACGCGCCGTTGTTGCCCAGTACCTTGCGGCCCAGGAGGTCGAGCGACTGGATGGTGTTGGTGCCCTCGTAGATCATGTTGATGCGGTTGTCCCGCACGAACTGCTCCATGCCCCATTCCTTGATGAAGCCATGGCCGCCGAACACCTGCATGCAGGCGTTGGTCGCGATGTGGCCGTTGTCGGTGATGAAGGCCTTGACGATGGGCGTGAGCAGCGCCACCAGTTCGCCCGAATCCTTGCGCACCTTCTCGTCCGGGTGGTGGTGCTCCTTGTCGAGCAGCATCGTGCAGAAGATCTGCAGCGCGCGGCCGCCTTCGGCATAGGCCTTGGCCGTGAGCAGCATCTTGCGCACGTCGGGGTGCACGATGATCGGATCGGCTTCCTTGTCCTTGGCCTTCACGCCCGAGAGCGAGCGCATCTGGGTGCGGTCCTTCGCGTAGGCCAGTGCATTCTGGTAAGCCACTTCGGTCAGGCCGAGCGACTGGTTGCCCACGCCCAGGCGCGCGGCGTTCATCATCACGAACATGGCCTGCAGGCCCTTGTTGGGCTCGCCCACCAGCGAACCGGTGGCGCCCTCGATCACGATCTGCGCGGTGGCGTTGCCGTGGATGCCCATCTTGTGCTCGAGGCCGGCGCAGAAGATCGGGTTGCGCTCGCCGAGCGAGCCGTCGGCCTTGACCTTGTACTTGGGCACCACGAACAGGCTGATGCCCTTGCTGCCCTTGGGCGCGTCGGGCAGGCGGGCCAGCACCAGGTGAATGATGTTGTCCGCCATGTCGTGTTCGCCGGCCGAGATGAAGATCTTGCTGCCGGTGATGCGGTACGTGCCGTCGGCCTGCGGTTCGGCCTTGGTGCGCAGGAGGCCCAGGTCGGTGCCGCAGTGCGGCTCGGTCAGGCACATGGTGCCGGTCCATTCGCCGCTGGTGAGCTTGGGCAGGTAGGTCTTCTTCTGCTCCTCGGTCCCGTGCGCCACCAGCGCTTCGTAGGCGCCGTGCGAGAGACCCGGGTACATGGTCCAGGCCTGGTTGGCGCTGTTGAGCATCTCGAACAGGCACTGGTTCACCACGAAGGGCAGCCCCTGCCCGCCGAAGGCCGGGTCGCACGACAGCGCGGGCCAGCCGCCTTCGACGTACCTGGCGTAGGCGTCCTTGAAGCCCTTGGGCGTCTTCACTTCGTGCGTGGTCTTGTCGAGCGTGCAGCCCTCTTCGTCGCCGCTGATGTTGAGCGGGAACGTGACTTCGGCCGCGAACTTGCCGGCCTCTTCGATCACCGCGTTGATGGTGTCGGCATCGGTCTCGGCGTGGGCCGGAAGCGCCTTGAGTTCGTCGGCGACGTTGAGCACTTCGTGCAGCACGAACTGCATGTCGCGTACGGGTGGGTTGTAGCTGGGCATCCGGGACTCTCCTGGTCGAAAACTGAAAGGGAAAAAGAAAAGCGAAAAAGGGGCCGCTCAGCGCACCGGCTTGAGCCGGCGGGAGGCGGCGGGCTTGGCCGACGCCGCGGCTTCGGCGGGGGGTGCATCGAGCGTGGCGCTGCGCGCAAGGATGTTGTCGAAGCCGACATTCGCGCGGCCGATGGAGCCCGGCACCTGCAGGAAGCGCGCTTCGTAGTGAAGCGCGAGGATCAGGCCGTGGATCTCGAAGGCCAACTGCCGCTCGTCGGCGTCGGCGCGCAAATGGCCTTCGCTCTTGGCCTGAACGATCGCGCGCAGCACGGCCGCCTGCCAGATGCTGACCGACTCCACCAGCGCATCGCGCACCGGGCCGGGACGGTCGTCGAATTCGGAAGCGCCGCTGATGTAGATGCAGCCCGAGTCGATCTCCGCCGAGGTGCGCTTCATCCAGTTGGCGAACATGGCGCGCAGGCGCGGCAGGCCGCGCGGCGCCTCGAGCGCGGGAAAGAACACTTCCTGCTCGAAACGTGCGTGATACTCGCGCACCACGGAAATCTGCAGCTCCTCGCGCGAGCCAAAATGGGCGAACACGCCCGACTTGCTCATCTTGGTGAGTTCGGCCACCGCGCCGATCGACAGGCCCTCGAGCCCGATCTGCGCCGCCAGCGCCAGCGCGGCGTCGACGATGACGGCCTTGGTCTGCTGGCCCTTCTGGGCAGCGCGGACCGGCTTGGCGGGAACGGCATTGACAGACATCGTGGAAGCTCCGGAATAAAACGAACGGTCGTTCTATTTTGCAGGGGCTTTGCACTTTTGGCTGTCAATGACCTTCTGCGGTTGAAGGTTAATGGGTGCGCAGCGGGGCCGCGCGCCCCGCCGCCCGGATCAGAACTCCTGCGAAACCGGCCGCAGTACCACCTCGTTGATGTCCACGTCCGCGGGCTGCTCCACGGCATAGACCACGGCGCGCGCCACGGAATCGGCGGGAATCTGGTTGGCCTCGTAGAACGCCTTCACGCCGGCCGCGCTCTCGGCGTCGGTGCTGCCGAACTTCAGCTCCGACTCCACCGCACCGGGCGAGACGATCGTCACGCGCACGCCGCTGTTGCCCATTTCCACGCGCAGCCCTTCGGAGATGGCGCGCACCGCATGCTTGGTCGCGCTGTACACGGTGCCGATCGGCGTGAACACCTTGAGCCCCGCGATCGACGCCACGTTGACGATGTGGCCGCTGCCCTGCGCCTGCATGCGCGGCAGCACCGCGGCAATGCCGTAGAGCACGCCCTTGATGTTGACGTCGATGGTGCGGTCCCACTCCTCGACCTTGAGCTTCTCGATCGGCGACAGCGGCATCACACCCGCGTTGTTGACCAGCACGTCGATGCGGCCGAAGGCCTCGACCGTCGCTGCGGCGAGCTGCTCCAGGTCGGCGCGTTTGGCCACGTCGGTGGCCACGGCGATGGCCTCGCCGCCGGCCTCGCGGATTTCGGCGACGACCTTCTCCAGACGGTCGGTGCGCCGCGCCGCGAGCACCACCTTGGCGCCGCGCGCGGCCAGGTGGCGCGCCGTGGATTCGCCGAGCCCGCTGCTCGCGCCGGTGACGATGGCGACCTTGCCGCGGATGTTGTCTTGAACGGATGTCATGGGAAATTCCTTTCGGGTGTGTTTGAAGAAGTGCATGCAGTGTGGAAAATCCACGCGTTCCCGTAAATGAAACTCTCGCGACTTCAGAATTCCTTGATCTGGAACACGCCTTCACTTGAAAGCCCCCATGGCCAACCGTCTCGAAGCCCTGCGCGTGTTCTGCACCGCCGCCGCCGCCGCCAACTTCCGCGAGGCCGCCGCGCGCCTGTCCGTCTCGCCGCAGGTCGTGACGCGGGCGGTGCGCGAGTTGGAAGAAGAACTGGGTGAGCCGCTGTTCCACCGCAGCACGCGCGGCGTGCAGCTCACCGACTTCGGCCGGCAGCTCGCCGAGCGCGCGCGTGCCGCGGTCGGCGGCGTCGATGCGCTGTTCCACCGCGCCGACCGGCGCGCGCTGTCGCAGCACGCGGGCACGGTGCGCGTCACTGCGCCCAATGTGTTCGGCCGGCGCCTGATTCCGGAAGCGCTCGCGCCGATGCTGGCCGCGCATCCGGGCCTGGTGCTCGACCTGCGGCTTTCGGAGGCGCATGCCGACGTGGTCGACGAACAGATCGACATCGGCGTGCGCGCGGGCCCGATCCGCGATGCGCGCTTCGTTGCGCGCACGGTCGGCAAGATGCGGCTCCACGTGGTGGCCGCACCCGCGCTGGTCGAGCGCACCGGCATCCCGAAGAGTCTCGACACGCTGCCCGGCTTTCCGCTCACCGCGCTGATGGACCGCAGCTCGGGCCGCCCGTGGTCCTGGTTCTTCAGCAAGGGGCGGCAGGTGCCGGTCGCCGCGCCGGCCTTCGTCACCGACGACGTCGATGCCGAATGCGCCGCGGTGCGCGCGGGCCTGGGCTTCGGCCAGCTCGTGGGGCCGCTGGCCGAGCCGCTGCTGCAGTCGGGCGAGCTGGTGGCGGTGCTCGAGGCCGAAGCCCCCGAGCCCTGGCCGATCCACGTCTACCGCTCGCAGCGCGCGCCGGTGCCGGCGCGCGTGCGGCTGGTGTATGACGAGCTGGTCCGCGTGCTGCGCTGAGGCGGCAGGTCAGTCGTACTTCTGTCCGGTGCGCATCAGTTCCGGCGTGCCGATCACCTCGTTGAGGGCGTCGAAGTCCAGCATCTGCGGCCGCCAGGGCTGCGTGGTGCGGTGCCGGTGCAGGCTCGCGTAGTAGCCTTGCAGCGTATGGACCACGGCGCGTGCGGTGCCGCCCGGAAAGATCGCGATGCGAAAGCCATGGGCCTGCAGCGCGTCCGCATCCTGGATCGGCGTCTTGCCGCCTTCGACCATGTTGGCGAGCAGCGGCACGCGGTCGCCGAAGCGCCGGCAGGCGGCGTCCATCTGCCCGGGCGAGCGCAGCGCCTCGATGAAGAGCGCATCGACGCCGCAGGCGAGGTAGGCCTCGGCGCGGTCGAGCGCGGCCTCCAGCCCTTCGACCGCGACCGCATCGGTGCGCGCGAGGATCAGCGTGTCGCTCGAGGTGCGCGCGTCCAGCGCGGCTTTCAACTTGCCGACCATCTCGCGCTCGGGCACCACGGCCTTGCCGTCGAGGTGGCCGCAGCGCTTGGGAAAGGTCTGGTCCTCGATCTGCACCATGGCCGCGCCCGCACGCTCGAAGCCGCGCACGGTGCGCTGCGTGTTGAGCGCGTTGCCGAAGCCCGTGTCGGCATCGACGATCACCGGCAGGTTCACGCGTTCGGTGATGCGCGCGAGCGTGTCGGCCACCTCGGTGAAGGTGGTCAGGCCGATGTCGGAGCGGCCGAGCCGCGTGTAGGCGATCGATGCGCCCGAGAGGTACAGCGCCTCGAAGCCGGCCTGCTCGGCCACGAGGGCGCTGAGGGCGTCGTACACGCCGGGTGCGAGCACGATGTCCTTGCGCGCGAGCCGGGTCTTGAAGGAGGGATTCGTCATGCGGATGCTTCCGTCGATTGGATCAGTGCGGTCGCCGTGCGCGCCGCGATGTAGCCGCCGGCCACGGCGCTCAGCAAGCCGTTGCCGGAGAGATAGCCCCACACCGCATCGCCGGAAACGCCGCCCGCCGCGCCGCCGGCGGCGAACAGGTTGGCGAAGGGCGTGCCGTCGTGCCGCAGCACGCGCATGTCGGGCGCGGTGTCGAGGCCGCCCTGGGTGTGGAACAACGCGCCCGTGACCTTGACTGCGAAGTACGGCGCTTCGAGTGCGCGTGCGAACACGCGGCCATCGGGCGGTGGCGTGCCGGCGCGCATGGCGTCGAGCGTGCCTTGCAAGACGGAAGGCTCGCAGCCGATGCAATCCGCCAGCGCAGCCACCGATTCGCAGCGGCGCAGCGCACCTGCCGCTTCGGCTTCGCAGAAGTCGGGAAAGCCCCGCGCCAGTGCAAGCAGCGGCGCGTCGAACACGTTCCACGCAATGCCGCCCGGCTGCGCGAGCACGTGCACGGCGGCTTCCGAGTAGCCCTCTGTCTCGTCGTGAAAGCGCCGGCCCTCGCAGTTGAGCTGCACGCCGCCTTCCATCATCACGGCCCACGACATCAGCGCGCCTTGCGGTGTGACCCACGAGCCATGGCCCTGGTAGCCACCCAGGTCGCGCAGGCGCGCGCCCAGTGCTTCGCCCCAGAGGATCGCGCTGCCGTCGTTGCCGGCGTGGCCGCCGAAGGTGGCTTCGGCCATCTCGGGCAGCAGCGTGCGGACCATTTCCGAATTGCCGCCGAAGCCGTTGCAGGCGAGCAGCAGGGCGTCGCAGCCCAGCGTTTCGCGGCGGCCGTCGGGCCGCGCACAGTCGATGCCGATCACGCGGTCTCCGTCGTCGAGCACCAGCGTGTCGACCAGCGCCTGCGTCAGCACCGGAATGCCCGCCGCCTCGACGGCCGCCTGCAGCGCCGCCATCAGCGATGCGCCGGTCTTCTGCGGCAACGCATGCATGCGACGCACGCTGTGGCCCGGATAGAGAAAGCCGTCGAGCAGCATCCACTGCAGCCCATGCCGTTCCTGCAACGCATCGAGCGCCGGGCCGATGGAAGCCGCATAGGCCTCGACCAGCGCAGGCGCCGCACGGCCGCGGGCCTTGGCCTGGATGTCGGCAGCAAAGCGCTCGGCACTGTCGCCCTGCACGCCATGCGCGCGCTGCGTGCGGGTGCCGGGCGCGGGGATGAAGCCGGAAGACAGCGCGGTCGATCCGCTGGGCAGCGCGTCGCGCTCCAACACCACGCAGTCCACGCCCGCATCGGCCAGCATCAGCGCGGCCGTCAGCCCGCACGCGCCGCCGCCGACGATGGCCACCGGCACATGCACCTCGGCCTCGACCTGTGCCGCACGGCGGATGAGGCGCGAGGGGCTTGCCGTCATGCGAGCGATGCGATGAAGGCCGCGCAGTCGGTCACCTCGGCCACGTTGCGCATGTCGGCCAGCGAGGTCTGGTGGCGCTCCTCGCCAAAGGCCGCGCAGCCGTCGGCCAGCACCAGCGTGCGGTAGTCGCGCATGTGCGCATCGCGCACGGTGCTGGCCACGCCGCCGTTGGTCACGATGCCGCACACGGCCACGGTGTCGATGCCCGCGCGGCGCAGCACCCAGTCGAGCTGCGTGTTGAAGAAGGCCGAGTACGCGACCTTGCTGACCGCCACGTCGACGAGCCCGGCCAGCGCGTCGACATTCGCCTGGCCCCAGCTGCCGGGCGCGAAGTCGCCCTTCTTCAGATAAGGACGCAGCGCTTTCAGGTGCGGCGACACCATCGGCTCGCCGGCCGCATCGGGCCACAGCGTGAACTGGCTGGCAACCACGAGGCCGCCCGCGGCCTTGAGCGCGCGCGCCACTTCGGCCACGCGCACCGGCAGCAGCAGAGCCGGCGGGTTGGTGTCGCCGCCGCGCGCATAGGCGCCCTTGGCGTCGAGGAAGTCGTTCTGCAGGTCGATGATGACCAACGCAGTCTTCGCCACTGTGCTCATGACAGCCTCACCAGCAGGTTGCCGTGCGCGTCGACCTCGGCGTGGAAGCCGGGTTCGAGCCACACGGTGGTGTCGGCCTGCTCGAGGATCGCAGGCCCTTCGATGCGCGCGGCCACCGGCAGTTCGAGCCGCGCGTAGCGCACGGCCTCGTGCCATTGGCCGTGGTGGAACACGCGCTGCGTGCCCAGCGGCGCGGTGCTGCCCTGCCCTTCGGGCGCGAGCACCTTCAGGTCGAACTTGGGCCGCACGCCAATGCGCGCATAGCGCAGGTTCATCACGCGGATCGGGATGCCGTCGAGCACCCGGCCGAAGGCGGCGCTGTAACTGGCCTCGAATGCGGCGCGAATGGATTGCGCGGTGATCGGCGTACTGCCCGCATCGGCCAGCACCACGGGCAGCGTGTGCGTCTGGCCCGCATAGAGCATGTCGAGCGCGATCAGCTCGCGCACTTCGTCGAAGCGCACGCCCGAGGAGTCGAGGCGCTGCTGGCAGGCGGCCGAGAGTTCGTCGATGCGGCGCTGCAGGTCGGCCACGTCGAGTTCGGCAAGCGGCCTGTTGAGGGTCTGCACCGCGTCGTGGCGCATGTCGGCGATCACGCAGCCCAGCGCCGAGGTCACGCCGGGATAGCGTGGCACGATGCCGGTGGCCACGCCCACCTCGCGCATCATCGCGCACACATGCAGCGCACCACCGCCACCGAAGGGCATGTAGGCGAAGCGGCGCGGATCGTGCCCGCGCTCGATCGACACGAGGCGGATCGCGCCCGCCATGCGCGCATTGGCCACGGTAAGGATCGCCTCGGCCGCGGCGTGCACGTCGAGGCCCAGCGGGCGCGCGACGTGCTCCTCGATGGCCTGTCGGGACTTCTGCGCATCGAGCGCCGCGAGCAGCCCGCCACCGAGCGGCCGGTCGGCGGCGATGCGGCCGAGCAGCACGTTCGCATCCGTCACGGTCGGGCGCATGTTGCCGCGCCCGTAGCACGCCGGTCCCGGCACGCTGCCGGCGGACTCGGGGCCGACCTGCAGCATGCCGCTCGCATCCACGGAAGCGATGGAACCGCCGCCGGCGCCGATGGTCTCGATCTGGATCATCGGCGAGCGGATCACCATGCCGAACTCGATGGCGGTCTGCGCGGCCAGCGCGGCCTCGCCGTTGGCCACCAGCGACACGTCGAACGAGGTGCCGCCCATGTCGCCGGTGATCGCGCTCGGAAAACCCGCTGCGCGCGCAATGGCCGCGCAGGCAATCACGCCGGCCGCCGGGCCCGAGAGCGCGGTGCGCACCGGCAGGTCGCTCGCGGTCTGGCGCGACATCACGCCGCCGTTGCTCTGCACCACCAGCAGCTCGCCCGCGAAGCCCTGCGCGCGCAGGTCGGCTTCGAGGCGGCCAAGGTAGCTGCCGACCACCGGCTGCAGCGCCGCATTGAGGGTGGCGGTCGAGCAGCGCTCGAACTCGCGGATCTCGGGCAGCACCTCGCTGGCCGAGGTGACGTGCGGGTTGGGCCAGAGCTCGCGCACGGCCGCCACGGCGAGCCGTTCGTTCTCGGGGTTGGCGTAGGTGTTGATGAAGAACACGCACACCGCTTCGCAGCCCGCTTCGAGCAGCGAGCGCGCCTCGGCGCGCACCTGTTCCAGGTCGACCGGCGTGTGCAGCGTGCCGTCGGCCAGCACGCGCTCGTCGACTTCGCGGCGCAGGTCGCGCGGCACCACGGGCACGAAGCTGCCGCGCAGGCCCCAGGTCTCGGGCCGGTCGCGGCGGCGCATCTCGAGCACGTCGCGGAAACCGCGCGTGGTGATGATGCCGGTGCGCGCCACCTTGCGTTCGAGCAGCGCGTTGGTGCCGACGGTGGTGCCGTGCACGATGGTGGCGATGGCCGCGACCGAATCGGCCACGCGCGCCACGCCGTTCATGAAGCCGCGCGCTTCCTCGCCGCGCGTGGAGGGCACCTTGACGATGCGCGCGCTGCCGTTGGCCTCGTCGAGCACGAACAGGTCGGTGAAGGTGCCGCCGACATCGACGCCGACGACCAGGGATTTGCTTGTGGTGCTCATTCGGATGCTTTCTTGCCGCCGCTAGCGGCCGTGACGTAGCCCATGGCGGCATCGGCTTCGCGCTGCGAAGCGGGCCGCTCGCCGGCACGGCCCCAGCCGCCGCCGCCGGGCGTTTCGAGCCGCACGCGCTCGCCGCGCACGAGCTGGATGCCGCGCATCTTCGACACCATGGGCGGCGTGTGCCATTCGCCCGCGTTCTCGTAGCGGAACACGTTGAGGGCGCCCGGGCCGCCGCCCGCGATGCCCTTGGGCGGCGAGGTGCCGCGCTCGCCGAAGACGAACACCTCGGCATCCTTCTCGAGCAGTTCGATCTCGTAGACGGCGCCGAGGCCGCCGCGGTGCCGGCCGTCGCCGCCCGAGTCGGCGCGCAGCGACCATTCGGTGAAGCGCACGGGGTACGCGGCCTCGAGGATTTCGAGCGGCGGAATCGTCGCGGTCGAGATCGGCGCGTTGCCGTGCGACAGGCCGTCGCCGCCCGAATGGCCGCCGTGCCCGCCGCCGAAGAAGCTGAACATCACCCAGCGCTGGCCTTCGCGGCCCTTGTCGCTGCGGTGGCCCGCGATCGACAGCGCGTTGATGGTGCCGTAGGCCTGCGCCACGGCGCGCGTGGGGTCGGCCTGCGCGGCAGCGCTGAAGATCACGTCGATCATGCGCAGGATGGTCTCGGTGTAGCCGCCGACCGGGCGCGGGCGCTCGGCGCTGATCACCAGCTTGTCGGGAATCACGAAGTCCACCGCGTCGAGCACGCCGGCGTTCGCGGGCACGTCGGGGAACAGGTGCTTGAGCGCGACGTAGCAGGCCGCGACCGCCGTGGCGCGCGAGATGTTCACCGGGCCGGCGCATTGCGGCGAGGTGCGCGAGAAGTCGAGCGAGAGCCGGTCGCCGGCCACCGTCATGTCGAGCGCGATGGTGAGCGGCTGGTTGACGATGCCGTCATTGTCGAGCACGTCCTCGAAGCTGTAGCGGCCGTCGGGCAGCGAGGCGATGTGCGCGCGCATGAGGCGCAGCGCCCGGCTGCGCAGCTCGCCAAGCGCATTCAGCACCAGGCCGTCGCCGTATTCGTCGAGCAGGCCGTGCAGGCGCTTGGCACCGAGCTCGAGCGCGGCGAGCTGGCCGTTGAGGTCGCCCCAGAGACTGTCGGGCAGCCGCGTGTTGGCCTGCAGGATAGCGAGCACGTCGGCGTCGAGCACGCCGCCCTGCACGATGCGCACCGGCGGAATCTGCACCGCCTCCTGCCAGCACTCGGTGGCCGCAGGGTTGTAGTTGCCGGGCACCGCACCGCCCACGTCGTGCCAGTGCGCGGCCGAGGCCATGTAGCAATACAGCTTGCCGTTGCGGAAGAAGGGCTTGACCAGCTTGAAGTCGTTGGCGTGCGTGCCGCCGTCGTAGGCATCGTTGCTGATCCAGATGTCGCCGTCCTTCATGCCGCCGCGCGGCGCGGCCGCCTTGGCGGTGGCGCGCACCGCGAAGGCCATCGCGCCCACGAACACCGGCAGGCCCGACTTGCCCTGCACCAGCGTGTCGCCGGTCGCGGCGTCGTACAGGCCGTGGCAGGCGTCGTGCGCCTCGGCAATGATGGGATTGAACGCGCTGCGGTAGAGCGTGGCGTCCATCTCGTCGGCCACCTGTTCGAGGCGGCCGCGCAGCACGGCGAGCGTGACGGGGTCGATCGCGACTGCAGAAGAAGGGTCAGACATTGCTTGCTTTCTGGGGGTCCGGGGAGCCGCCACGCTGGCGTAACTGGTTCATCAATCCGCCGGCGCGGACCATGTCCATGAGGAATCCGGGCACGGGCTCGCAGGCCAGTCGCGCGCCGCCAGGCGAGACGACGACGGGCACCGTGGTGTCCAGGGCGATGCGCTCGCCATCGTTCAGCGTCTCGGCCTCGGCACAGGTCAGCAGCAGCAGGCCGAGATTGAAGGCATTGCGAAAGTACAGGCCGCTGTACGACGGCGCAATCACCGCGGCCACGCCCAACTGCACGAGCACGGCCGCGGCCTGCTCGCGCGAAGAGCCGATGCCGAAGCTGGGGCCGGCCACGATCACGTCGCCCGGTTGCACTTCGCTGGCGAACTCGGGGCGCACGGCTTCGAGGCAATGCTTCGCGATCACGTCGATGCCGTGCTTCATCGCATGGCCGGGCGCGAGCGCATCGGTGTCGATGTCGGCGCCCAGGCGCCAAACCCGATGCGGGCGGTGCAGGATGTCGGCAGTCACGCGAGCACCTCGCGCGGATCGGTCACGCAGCCGCGCAGTGCGGCCGCCGCCACCGTGTAGGGCGAGCCCAGGTACACCTGCGCGGTCGGCGAGCCCATGCGGCCCTTGAAGTTGCGTGCCGTGGTCGAGATCACCGTGATGCCGTCGCCCATCGGATCGCCGTAGCCCGAGCAGGCGCCGCAGGCGGTCGGGAAGAGTTCGGCGCCGGCGTCCATCAGCACCTGCAGCACGCCCTCTTCGCGCGCCCGCTCCTGGTCGTGCAGGCTGGCCGGCGCCACGATCAGGCGGATGCCCGCCGCCACCTTGTGGCCGCGCAGCACCTGGGCCGCGGCGCGCAGGTCGTCGAGCTTGGCGCCGGTGCAGGCGCCGATGTAGGCCACGTCGACATGCGTGCCCAGGTACCGGCTCACGCCGTGCGCGTTGGCCGGGCTGTGCGGCGCGGCGACGTAGGGCTCGAGCGTGGCGGCGTCGAAGCGGTGGTGCGTGAGCGCGGCGCCTTCGTCGGTGAACCAGGGTGCCATGTCGACCGGCGGGGCGCCGGCTTGTGCGAGGAATGCGGCGGTGGTGGCATCGGGCGCGATCAGGCCGGCCTGCGCACCCAGCTCGGCGCTCATGTTGGAGAGCGTCATGCGCTCCTGCATCGACAGCGCGGCGACGGCCGGGCCGGCGAACTCCACCGCCTGGTAGCGCCCGCCGTTCATGCCGAAGCGGCCGATCATGTGCAGCATCATGTCCTTGGCGGTCACGCCGGCGGGCAGCGCGCCGTCCCACCACATGCGGATGGTCTCGGGCACGCGCAGCCAGATCTCGCCGGTGACCATCACGCCCAGCATCTCGGTGCTGCCGATGCCGAACATGTAGGCGCCGAATGCGCCGCCCGTGGGCGAATGCGAGTCGCCGCCCACGCACAGCATGCCGGGTCGGATGTGGCCGTGCTGCGGCACCACCACGTGGCAGATGCCCTGGCTGTCGTACACGTGCGGCAGCTGTTGCTCGCGCGCCCAGTCGCGCGCAATGCGCACGATGCGGCGCGAATCGTCGTCGCGCTCGGGCACGTAGTGGTCCATCACGAGCACCACGCGGGAGCGGTCCCAGATCTGCGCGCCGAGCTCCTCGAGCATCGGCTGCAGCCGGCGCGGGCCGGAGGAGTCGTGGAACATGGCCATGTCGACGCCGCAGGTCACTATCTCGCCCACCGCCACCTGCGCGCGGCCGCTGGCGCGTGCGATGAGCTTCTGCGCCAGCGTCTGCGCCAGCGCGCGGCCTGGAACATTGAAGGTCATTCCGGCCTGGCTCCCGAGAACTTGACGACCTTGGCCCAGCGCGTGATCTCGCTCTGCACGAAGGCGGCGAACTGTTCGGACGAGTTGCCCACCGGTATCGCACCCTCGGTGTCGAGGCGCTGGCGCATGTCGGCCTGCTGCAGCGCATGGCGCGCGGCATCGCCGACCTGCTTCACGCGGTCCGCCGGCATGCGGGCCGGGCCGAAGAGGCCGAACCATGCACTCGATTCGTAGCCCGGCAGCGCCTCGGCAATGGCGGGCACGTCGGGAAAGGCCGCAAGCCGCCTGGCCGTGGTCACGCCCAGTGCCCTGAGCTTGCCGGCCTGGATGTGCGCCTTGACGTTGCCCACGGCCGCGAACATCAGCTGCACCTGGCCGGCGAGCACGTCCTGCACGGCGGGCGAGGTGCCCTTGTAGGGGATGTTCACGATGTCGACGCCCGACTGCATCTTGAAGGCCTCGCCCGCCATGTGCAGCGACGAGCCCACCGCGCCGATCGCGAAGTTGAGCTGGCCCGGCTTCGCCTTGGCGAGTGCGATGAGTTCGCGCACGTCCTTCGCGGGCACCGACGGATGCGCGACGAGGATCGAGGGCGAGGTCGCCACGCAGGTGAGCGCGGTGAAGTCCTTCACCGGGTCGAAAGGCAGCGCCGGATAGAGCGTGGCATTGATCGCATGGCTGGTGAAGCTCATCAGCAGCGTGTTGCCGTCGGATGCGGCCTTGGCCACGGCATCGGCGGCGATGTTGCCGCCCGCACCCGGCCGGTTCTCGACGATCACCGTGCGGCCCAGCGCCGGGCCCATGCTGACGGCCAGCGAACGGGCCAGCGTGTCGGTCGAGCCGCCCGCGGGTGCGCCGACGAGGATGCGCACCGGCGCATTGCCGATCTGCGCGAAGGCGCTGCCGGCCCACGCGGCGGCCAGCGGAAAAAGAAGGGTGTCGCGTCTCTTCATGTGTCTTGTCTCCGGGAAAATCGAGGGTGTCCCGATGGGTACGCGGGCTTCAGAGCCCCAGGTAGGCGCGCCGCAGTTCGTCGCTGCCGAGCAGCTCGCCGGGCAGGCCCGAAAAGCGAACGCTGCCGTTCTCCAGCACGTAGGCGCGATCCGCGATCTCGAGCGACTGGCCCACGTTCTGCTCCACCAGCAGCACCGCGAGGCCGCCGTCGCGCAGTTCGCGGATCAGCGTGAACATCTCTTCCACCAGCCGCGGCGAAAGCCCGAGCGAGGGCTCGTCGAGGATCAGCAGCACGGGCTCGGCCATGAGCCCGCGCGCGATGGCCAGCATCTGCTGCTCGCCGCCGCTCATGGTGCCGGCGTGCTGCGCCATGCGCTCGCGCAGCCGCGGGAAGATGTGGAACATCTTCTCGACGTTGGCCGCGCGGCGCTCGCGCGCCCGCGTGAAGGAGCCGAGCTCCAGGTTCTCCAGCACGCTGAGGTTGGGAAACACCTTGCGCCCCTCGGGCACCTGGATCAGGCCGGCCTTGACCACGTCGCGGTAGTGCGCGCCGCTCAGGTCTTTGCCGTCGAAGCGCACATTGCCGCTCCAGGCGGGGCACAGGCCGCAGACCATCTTGTTGAGCGTGGACTTGCCCGCGCCGTTGCTGCCGAGCAGCGCGACCATTTCGCCGGCGTTCACCTGCAGGTCGACGCCGCGCAGCACCTCGACGCGGCCGTAGCCGCCGCGCAGGCCTTGAATCTCCAGCAATGCGGTCATGGTTGGACTCCCGAGGCGGCCTTGCGCAGCCGCGCCGCGGTGCCCTGGCCCAGGTAGGCTTCGACGACCTTGTCGTCGGAGGTCACCTGCGCCGGGCTGCCTTCGGCAATCAGCTGGCCCTGCGCCAGCACCCACACATGCTCGGCCAGGTGCATCACGGCCTGCATCACGTGCTCGATCATCAGCACGGTCACACCGCTGTCGGCGATGCCGCGCACCACCGGCATCATCTCGGCGATCTCCTGCGGGTTGAGGCCGGCAAGCACTTCGTCGAGCAGCAGCAGGCGCGGGCGCGTGGCCAGGGCACGCGCCAGTTCGAGCCGCTTGCGGCCGGCCACCGTGAGGTCCGACGCGGGTTTGTCGAGCTGCGGCGCGAGGCCCACGCGCAGCGCGATGGCCTCGGCATGCGCCAGCGCCTCGCGGCGCCCGCGCAGGTGCAGGTGCGCACCGACCGCGATGTTCTCGCGCACCGTCTGCGCCGCAAAGGGCTTCACGATCTGGAAGGTGCGCGTCATGCCGAGCAGCGCATTGCGGTGCGGCTCGCGGCCCGTGATGTCCTGGCCCGCGAAGCGCACGGTGCCGGCGTCGGGCTTGAGGAAGCCCGACATCAGCGCGAAGAGCGTGGTCTTGCCGGCACCGTTGGGGCCGATCAGCGCGCTCAGGCTGCCCTCCTTCACCGACAGGCTGACGTCCTGCACGGCCTTCAGTCCGCCGAAGGAACGCGAGAGTCCCCCCACGGCCAGCAGCGCCTCAGTCATGACGGCCTCCCTTGGCATTCCACAGCTGCCGCACCGACAGCCCCAGCCCCGCGACGCCGCGCGGCAGGAAGATCACGATCACGACCAATACCGTGCCGTAGATCACCATGTTGATGCCCGGCAGTTCGCCGAACAGGTTGCGCGTGAGGTCCGACAGCAGGTGCAGCACGACCGCGCCCAGCACCGGGCCCCACAGCGTGCCCATGCCGCCCACGATGGCCGCCACCAGGGCTTCGACCGACACGGCCGGGCCGTAGGCGATGCCGGCGTCGATGTACTGGAACACCTGCACGTAGAAGGCACCGGCCGCCCCCATGAAGGCGGCCGAGATGCCGATGGCCGCGAGCTTGACGCGAAACGGGTTCACGCCCACGGCGCGCGCCGCATCCTCGTTGTCGCGCACGGCCTGGAGGTAGGCGCCGAAGCGGCCGTTGCGCAGCCACCAGGTCACGAGCAGCGCCAGCACCACCATGGCCAGCACCACCCACAGGTAGCCGGCGCGCGAGGTGAACTGCAGGTTGGCCACCGATTCGCGCAACGGCACCATCAGGCCCACGCCGCCGCCCGTGAAGTTCACCGACAGCGCGAGGATGCGGAACACTTCCGCGAAGGCCAGCGTGACGAGCGCGAAATAGGAGCCCTTGAGGCCGTAGCGGAAGCTCAGCGCGCCGACGAAGAGCCCGACCAGCGCGGCACCGGCCACCGCCAGCGGCAGCGCGACCCAGGCGTTGATGCCGCCTTGCAGCTGCGCGATGGCCTGGATGTAGGCCCCGGTGCCGAAGAACAGCGCATGCCCGAACGAGAACTGCCCGCCGAAGCCGCCGAGAATGTTCCAGGCCTGCGCGATGAGCGTGGCGTAGAGCGCCATCATCACGAAGTTCAGCGTCACGCCCGACTTCGTGACGAGCGGCACGCAGCCGGCCAGCACCGCGAAGAGCGCGATGCCCGCGAGTTGTCTGTGCGCGCTGCTCATGCCCTGGCTCCGAACATGCCCTGGGGCCGGAACAGCACCACGCCGATGAAGATCGCGAAGATGCCGATCTGCCCGAGCGACTCGCCGAGGTACAGCCCGCCGAGCGACTCGACCACGCCGACCAGGAAGCCGCCGGCGAGCGCGCCGACGAAGCTGCCCATGCCGCCTAGCACGACGATGGTGAAGGCCACGAGCACGAAGCCGCCGCCTACCTGCGGGTTGACGTAATAGGCCGGCAGCAGGAAGCACGCGGCAGCGCCCAGGCAGGCCAGGCCGATGCCGAAGCTCGTGGCGTAGACGTGGTCCACGTCGATGCCCATGAGCTTGGCGCCTTCCTTCTCCTTGGCGACGGCGCGGATGGCGCGGCCGAGGTCGGTGCGGCCCATGATCCAGAACAGGATGCCGGAGACGACGAGCGCCCCCGCGAAGGCCACGAGCTTGGGCACGGCGATCATCGCGGGGCCGATGGCGACGGTGCTGAGCGAATAGGCGGTGTCGATGCTGCGGGTGTCCGACTTGAAGAACAGCAGCGCGAGGTTCTCCATGACGATCGCGATGCCGAGCGTGGCGAGCAGGATGTTCTCGTCCTTGCCGTGGCCTGCGCGGTTGATGACCACGCGCTGCAGCGCATAGCCGAGCGTGAACATGCCTGCCACCGCAATGGGCAGTGCCATGTAGGGGTCGATGCCCCAGCGCTCCTTGAGGAAGTACACCGCATACAGCGCCAGCATCAGGCTCGCACCGTGAGCGAAGTTGATGATGTGCAGGACGCCGTAGATCAGCGTGAGACCCAGCGCGATCAATGCGTACACGGCACCGGTGGTGAGGCCGTTCAGGATCGAGGGGAAGAGGATGCTTAGATCGAACATTTGTTTTGTGCGCTTTGTGGGAGCCGCCCGGTATGCGGTGCGGGCCGTGCGACCCCACTGCGCCGGCCCTTCGGGCTGCCCTGCGGTGCTCGCGTTTCGCGGGGTCTCGCAGAACTCGCTTCGCTCAAACAGCTGCGAGCCCTGATCCGCGAAACGCTGCGCTCCTCGGCGGCGCAGAGGGGTTCGCCCGGCCCGCACCGCATACCGGGCTTCAGGGTGAAACAAGCGCGGCCGGAATACAGGGGGACGCACCCGCAGCCATGCAGCGACGTGTTCATGCCCTGAGCGGAAACACAGGTTCCACCTCGCGGTAGTCGCGCGGGATGATCACCTTGATGTCATTCTTCACCACCTGCGTCATCAACGGCTGCGCGCCCTCGTTCTGTCCGTTGACGAACTTCGTCGGGCCGTACGGCATGATGTGATTCGAGAAGGTGCTCTTCTCCAGCGCGTCGACGATGGCCGCGCGCTCGGCCGACTTCGCGCGCTCCAGCGCATCGGCCAGCAGCCACATCGATGTGTAGGTCATGAAGACCTCGTAGCTGAAGAACTGGCCCTTGGCCTCCACGCGCTTGCGCAGCTCCTGCGAGCGCTTGTCCTTCGGGTTGAACCAGTGGTTGCAGTCGATGATGCCGTTGGCCGCATCCGGAAACTCCTTCACGAACTTGTAGCTCGATGCGGCGCCGCCCAGCACCGAGAAGATCGCCTTCGGCACCACCTTCTGCTGCTGCATGGTCCGCACCAGCAGCGCGTATTCGTTGTAGTAGTTGGCGGGAATCACGATGTCGGGGTTGACCGACTTCATGCGCAGCACGATGTTGTTGAAGTCGCGCGTGGGGTTGGCGTGCTTCACCACCTCCTTCACCTCGAAGCCGTAGCCCGGCAGCTCGCGCGAGAGCAGCTGCGCGGTGCCGGCGCCGAACAGCGACTCCTCATGAATGATCATCACCGTCTTGGCCGGGTTGCCTGCGGCCTTGTTGAGCACCAGCAGGTTGGCCATGGCCACCTCGGTCGACTTCCTGTAGCCGGGGCCGAAGCGGAAGGTGTTCTTCAGGCCACGCTCGACGATCTGGTCGGCCACGCCCACGTCGACCACGTGCGGCAGGTTGTACTTGGCCGCCGCCTGCGTGGTCGCCAGGCAGATGGCCGAGGCGTAGGCGCCCACGATGGCCGAGGCGCCGGCTTCGTTCATCTTCTCGACCTCGGCCGCGCCGGCCTGCGGCTGCGATTGCGCATCGCCCAGCAGGGCTTCGAGCTTCGCACCGCCGAGCGACTTGATGCCGCCGGCGGCGTTGATGTCTTCGATGGCCATCAGCGCGCCAAGGCGGCACTGCTGGCCCGAATAGGCCAACGCCCCGGTGACCGGATGCAGCACGCCAACCTTGATGGTCTTGGGCTGCGCGCCGGCCACGAGCGGGAAGGCGACGGCAGTCGCCAGGGCGGCGGACTGCGACACGAAACTGCGGCGGTTCTGCATGGGGCTTTCCTTTTTCTCTTCAGTTGAACTTGGCTGACACGTCTTTGCTGACCCACACCTTCGCGTCGATGCCGCCCACGCGGGAGAGCTGCATTTCGTAGGTGTAGCGGTCGGGGCGGTAAAGGCCGTGCAGCCACTGCACGGGCCGCTCGTCCTCGTCGTAGATCAGGCGGCGCACCGCGAGCAGCGCGGAGCCGACCGACACGTCGAGGTGCTGCGCGATCAGGTTGTCGGCCAGGCGCGCGGAGATGGTCTGGTGCGCGCGCCCCACCTTGACGCCCGATTCCTCGAGCAGCACGAGGATCGGCTTCTTCGACAGCTCGCGGCGGCCGAAGCGGCGCGCGATCGTGTCGGGCACGTAGGTGGTGATGTGCGAGAGCGGGCCTTCCTTGGTGGAGCGCACGCGCACCGCCTTCTGCACCGGGTCGCCCAACTGCAGCTGCAGCGCCTCGGCCACCTGGGTGGAGGCCGTGATGGTGGCCACCTCGATCACCTTCACCGAGGTGTGCAGGCCCATCGTCACCAGATTCTCGAGCAGGCCGCGCAGATTGGCGCGCTCCATGCTGTTGCCTCCGTTCGCTTCGCCCGCGAGCACGGGCGGCAGCGCGCGCGTGCGGCGCCCCGGGTTGCGCGCGATCAGGCCTTCGGAGGACAGCTGCTCGAGTGCGCGCCGCACCGTGACGCGCGCCACATTGAACTGCGCCATGAGCGCGAGCTCGCCGGGCAGCCCCTCCGCGAAACGGCCTTCGTGCAGCTGCTCACGCAGGACCAGGTAGATCTGGTGGTACTTCGGCAAAGGCATCTGCGACATGCCTTTGATGTTTTTGCAGTTTCAATGTTCTGTCAATGGGACATTTAAAACCGCAGCGGCACAAACAAGAACGGCGCGCCGGGACATCGCCCGCCGCGCCGTTCGTGGCTGCTCGCTTGCCGCTTACAGCTTGAACGGCACCACTTCCTGGCGCTGGTCGCCCAGGCCTTCGATGCCCAGCGTCATCACGTCGCCCTTCTTCAGGTAGAGCGGCGGCTTCATGCCCAGGCCCACGCCGGGCGGCGTGCCGGTGGTGATGACGTCGCCGGGCAGGAGCGTCATGAACTGGCTCAGGTAGCTCACGATCTTGGCGATGCTGAAAATCATCGTTTTGGTGCTGCCGGTCTGCATGCGCTTGCCGTTGAGGTCGAGCCACATCGACAGCTTCTGCGGATTGGGCACTTCGTCGCGCGTCACGAGCCACGGACCGATGGGGCCGAAGGTGTCGCAGCCCTTGCCCTTGTCCCAGGTGCCGCCGCGCTCGATCTGGAACTCGCGCTCGCTCACGTCGTTGATGGTGCAGTAGCCGGCCACGTAGTTGAGCGCGTCCTTCTGCGAGACGTAGCGCGCGCGCGTGCCGATGACCACGCCGAGCTCGACTTCCCAGTCGCTCTTGACCGAGTTCTTGGGCAGCATGACCGGATCGTTCGGGCCCTGGATGCAGCTGGTGGCCTTCATGAAGACCACCGGCTCCTTCGGGATCGGCAGGCCGGACTCGGCCGCATGGTCGGCATAGTTCAGGCCGATGGCAATGAACTTGCCGACGTTGGCCACCGGGCTGCCGAAGCGCGGCTTGCCCTTGACCAGCGGCAGCTTGTCGACCTTCTGCTTGCGCAGCTTGGCCAGCGCGGCGTCGCCGAGCTGCTCGGGCCCGATGTCCTTGACCAGCGCGCTCAGGTCGCGCAGCTGGCCGTTGTCGTCGATGAGGCCGGGCTTTTCCTTGCCGGGATTGCCATAGCGAACGAGTTTCATGTTGTCCTTTCTTTGGGAGACTAGTAAGTGGAGCGGCCGCCGGAGAGGTCGAACACGGCGCCGGTGGAGAACGAGCAATCTTCGGTGCAGAGCCAGCCGACCATCGCGGCCACCTCTTCCACCGTGCCGAAGCGGCCCATCGGTATTTTCGACAGCATGAACGCGATGTGCTCCGGTGTCATCTGGTCGAAGATGGCGGTCTTCACCGCCGCGGGCGTCACGCAGTTGACGCGGATGCCGGTGTCGGCCAGCTCCTTGCCCAGCGACTTGGTGAGCGCGATCACGGCGGCCTTGCTTGCACTGTAGGCGCTGGCGTTGGGGTTGCCCTCCTTGCCCGCGACCGAGGCGATGTTGACGATGCGGCCGTAGCCTTGTTTTCGCATCTGCGCCACCACTTCGCGGCAGCACAGGAACACGCCGTTGATGTTGACCTCCATCACCTGGCGCCAGTCGTCCACCGGGTAGTCCCACAGCTTCGTGTTGGGGCCGGTGATGCCGGCGCTGTTGACCAGCGCATCGATGCGCGGCGAATGCGCGAGCGTGGCCGCCAAGGCGCTGGCCACGGAAGACTGCTGCGCCACGTCGACCTTCACCGCGAAGGCCTTGGGGCCGAGCGCCGCTGCGGCCTTGGCGGCGGCGGCCTCGTCGCGGTCCCAGAGCGTGACGCTGCCGCCCGATGCGACCAGCCGCTCGGCAATGCCGAAGCCCAACCCCGCCGCGCCGCCGGTCACCACTGCGTGGCGGCCCGCGAAGTCGAGCTGGTTCATATGGTGATGCCGCCGTCCACCGTGAAGGCCTGGCCGGTGGCGAACACCGATTCGTCGCTGGCCAGGAACACCACCACGGGCGCGATTTCCTCGGCTTGCGCGAGCCGGCCCATGGGCTGGCGCGCGATGAAGGCGCGGCGCGCCGCCTCGGGGTCCTCGTTGGCGTTGATGCGCTCGCCGAGCGAGGGCGTGTCGACCGTGCCGGGACACACCGCATTGCAGCGGATGCCCCGCGCCACGAAGTCGGCCGCCACGCTCTTGGTCAGGCCCAGCACCGCGGCCTTGGTGGTGCCGTAGACGAAGCGGTTGGGCAGGCCCTTCATGCTGGAGCACACGCTCGCCATGTTGATGATGCTGCCGCTTCCTGCGGCCAGCATGCCGGGCAGCGCGGCCTGGATGGTCCAGAACTGCGCGCGCACGTTGAGCGCGAACGCGAATTCGAGGTCCTTGTCGGTGGCGTCGAGCGCGGTGCCGTTGTGCACCACGCCAGCACAGTTGAACAGCACGTCGAGCGCGGGAAGACTCTTGAAGAAGGCGCCGATCGCATCCTTGTCGAGCACGTCGAGCCTGGCCGTGCGCACGTTGGCGACGCCCGCGTAGCGCTCGAGCAGCTTCTCGTTCACGTCGGTCGCCCAGACCTGCGCGCCTTCGGCGGCCATGGCGAGCACGCTCGCGTGGCCGATGCCCTGTCCTGCCGCCGTCACGAGCACGGTCTTGCCCTTGAGTCTCATGCATGTCTCCTTGGAAAGTGGAGCACCGGCCGTTCAGCGTTCAGGGTTTGGCCCGATGGCAGCGGCGCGGTGCGGATCGTATTCTGAATTGGCCTTACCACTTGTCCAATTCAGGACAACCCTTAACCCCGCCCACCCGTGCCGCTCCAGACCGTCGAACCCCAACGCCTCTATCGCCAGATTGCCGACCAGCTCCGCGGGCTGATCGGCAAGGGCGAGTTCGCCGTCGGCGCGCGGCTGCCGGCCGAGCGCGACCTGGCCCAGCAGCTCGGCGTGAGCCGGCCCTCGGTGCGCGAGGCGCTGATCGCGCTCGAGGTCGAGGGCTGGGTCGAGGTTCGCACGGGCTCGGGCGTGTATGTGCTGGACCGCTCGCACCGCGCGAGCAAGCCGGTGGCGCCCACCGAATGGGGGCCGCTCGAGCTGATCCGCGCGCGCCGCGTGATCGAGGGCGAGACCGCCGCCATTGCGGCCGCCGTGGGAAAGCGCAAGGACATCGACGCCATGTCCCGCGCCATCGAAACGATGCGCGGGCTCGCCGACCGCGAAATACTGCCGCTCGAGGGCGACCGCGAGTTCCACGTAGCCATCGTCAATGCCAGCGGCAATGCCGTGCTGGTGGAAACGGTGCAGAGCTTCTGGGATTCGCGCAACGGCCCGATCTTCACGCGCCTGGGCGGCTACTTCGAGACGGTGGCCTCCTGGCGCTCGGCCATTGCCGAGCACGAGGCCATCCGCGACGCCGTGGCGGCACGCGATGCCGAGGCCGCGCGCGCCGCCATGCACCTCCACATGGACAACTCGCACCAACGATTCAGCGCGAGCTGGCGCCGCGCAAAAAAAGCTTCGTCCTGAACCGCCAGCAACCTTCCCACCCCATCACTACAACGGAGACAAACCGATGAACAGCAAACGCAACACCCTCAAGGCCATCGCCGCTTGCGCCCTGGCGGCCACCGCGCTGGGCACGGCCGGCATCGCCGGCGCGCAGACCAAGCTCAAGTGGGCACACGTCTACGAAACCTCCGAACCGTTCCACAAGTACTCGGTGTGGGCTGCGGAAGAAATCAAGAAGCGCACCAACGGCAAGTACGACATCCAGGTGTTCCCGGCCTCCAGCCTGGGCAAGGAGTCGGACATCAACCAGGGCCTGACGCTGGGCACGGTCGACATCGTGCTGACCGGCGCGAGCTTTGCAGGCAACACCTACAAGCCGCTGGCCGTGACCTACTTTCCGTTCATCTTCCGCGATGCGGAGCATCTGCTGAAGTACGCCAAGAGCGATGTGTTCAAGGAACTTGCCAAGGGCTACGACGACAAGAGCGGCAACCACATCACGGCGCTCAACTACTACGGCGCGCGGCACGTCACCTCGAGCGCCGCCAGGCCGGTGGCCAAGCCCGAAGACATGAAGGGCCTGAAGATCCGCGTGCCCGACGCACCGGCCTACCTGGCCTTCCCCAAGGCGCTGGGCGCCAACGCCACGCCCATTGCGTTCGCCGAGGTCTATCTTGCGCTGCAGAACAACACGGTCGATGCGCAGGAGAATCCGCTGCCCACCATCGAGGCCAAGAAGTTCTTCGAGGTGCAGAAGAACATCTCGCTCACGGGCCACATCGTCGACTCGCTGCTGACCGTGGTCTCCGGCCAGCTGTGGGGCAAGCTCTCGGCGGACGAGAAGAAGATCTTCAGCGACGTGATGCAGGAGGCCGCCGAAAAGACCGGCCGCGAGATCATCGCCTCGGAAATCCGCCTGACCGAGGAGTTCAAGAAGCGCGGCAACAACGTGATCACCGTGGACAAGGCCGCCTTCCGCGAAGCGGTGCTGAAGAACACCAAGCCCACGGACCACGGCTACCGCCAGCAGGACTACGACCGCATCACAGCAATTAAGTAACACCCCCGAAGCGGCTCACTTCGTGTAGCCGCCTCCCCCTCAAGGGGGCGACACCAGCGACCCGGCAAAGCCGGTTCCGCGGTGCCTCCCGAAAGGGCTTCGCTTCGCTTGCCGCTGAAGCCGTACAGGAGATTGCGTTGACTGACGAACAGAAGATCATCGACGACGAGGGCCACTTCCACGCGGAAGACGAAGCCGTCGACCTTTCCCACACCATCGCCGAAGGCTGGATCTCGCTCGCGATCTTCTGGATGCTCGCGCTCACGGTGTTCTACCAGTTCGTCACGCGCTATGTGATGAACGACTCGGCCGCCTGGACCGAGGAGGTGGCGCGCTACATGCTGATCGCGGTGGTCTTCATCGGCGCCGCCATCGGGGTCGCGAAGAACAACCAGATCCAGGTCGACTTCTTCTATCGCCACATGCCGGCGGCCATGGGGCGCTGGGTGTCGCGCGCGGTCGACGTGCTGCGCACCGCCTTCTTTGCCGCAGCCGTGGTCATGACGGTGCAGATGATGCTGAAGATCGGCAACACCACGCGCATGACCATCGTCGATGCGCCCATGAACATCGTCTACGGCCTGTGCCTGTTCGGCTTCGTCGCGATGACCTGGCGCTCGGTGCAGGTGGCGCGCATCCACTGGAAGCGCGGCTACAGCGTGCTCGAACGCCCCGAGTCCACTCTCGCCGACCGCTGAGCCCCCGAGAACAACTGCATGCTGAAAATATTCTTCCTGATCTTCATGGCGGGCGGCATTCCGGTGGCCGTGGCCATGGCCGGCGCCTCGCTGGCCTACATCGTGGTGAGCGGCAGCCTGCCGCCGTTCGTCGTCATCCACCGCATGGTGAGCGGCATCGACAGCTTTCCGCTGCTGGCGGTGCCCTTCTTCATCCTGGCCGGCAACCTGATGAACAACGCGGGCATCACCACCCGCATCTACAACTTCGCGCTCGCGCTGGTGGGCTGGCTCAAGGGCGGGCTGGGCCATGTGAACGTGCTCGGATCGGTGATCTTCGCGGGCATGAGCGGTACGGCCATTGCCGATGCCGCGGGCCTGGGCACCATCGAGATCAAGGCGATGAAGGAGCATGGCTATTCGACCGAGTTCGCGGTGGGCGTGACCGCCGCCTCGGCCACGCTGGGCCCGATCATTCCGCCCAGCCTGCCCTTCGTGATCTACGGGATGATGGCCAACGTGTCGGTGGGGGCGCTGTTCCTCGCGGGCATCCTGCCTGGCGCGCTGCTGGCCATTCTGATGATGCTCACGGTGGCTTATTTCGCGCACCGCAACGGCTGGGGCGGCGACGTCAAGTTCTCGAGCACGCGCTTCTTCAAGGCCATGTGCGAGCTGGCCGTGGTGATCGCCTGGCCGCTCCTGATGTGGCTGCTGGTGGCCAAGCTGGGCACGCCGCCGCAGCTCACGGTGCTTGCGGGGCTGGCTTCGCTGTTCGTGCTGGACCGAATCTTCCGCTTCGAGGCGCTGCTGCCCATCATGACGCCGGTGCTGCTGATCGGTGGCATGAGCACGGGCCTGTTCACACCCACCGAGGGCGCGATTGCCGCCTGCGTGTGGGCGATGATCCTGGGCTTCGGCTGGTACAAGACCTTGTCGTGGAAGATGTTCGTCAAGGTCTGCCTCGACACCATCGAGACCACGTCCACCGTGCTGTTCATCGTGGCGGCCGCGTCGATCTTCGGCTGGATGCTCACCGCCACCGGCGTGACCACCGACATCGCGAGCTGGGTGCTGGGCTTCACCAAGGAAGCCTGGGTGTTCCTGCTGCTGGCCAACCTGCTGATGCTGTTCGTGGGCTGCTTCCTGGAGCCGACGGCCGCCATCACCATTCTGGTTCCGATCCTGCTGCCGATTGCCACGCAGCTGGGTGTGGACCCGATCCACTTCGGCCTGGTGATGGTGCTGAACCTGATGATCGGCCTGCTGCATCCGCCGATGGGCATGGTGCTGTTCGTGCTGGCGCGCGTGGCGGGCCTGAGCTTCGAGCGCACCACGATGGCCATTCTTCCGTGGCTCATTCCACTGCTGCTGGCGCTGGTGGTGATCACCTATGTACCTTCATTGGTACTCTGGTTGCCCAAAATGTTCTTCTGATCCCCAACACAACACGAGTTCCACGATGAATCCCTTCATTCGCCTGCATCCGGCCGACGATGTCGTGATCGCGCGCAGCCAGCTGGTCGGCGGCGCCAAGGTCGAAGACTTCGCCGTGCGCGGCCTGATTCCCGCCGGCCACAAGGTGGCGACGCACGCCATTGCCGTTGGCGAACCGGTGCGCCGCTACAACCAGATCATCGGCTTCGCGAGCAAGCCGATTGCGGCCGGCGAGCACGTGCACACGCACAACCTCGACATGGGGCCCGACAAGGGCGACTTCGAGCGCGACTACGCCTTCGGCGCCGACGTGAAGCCCGCGCCCGCGAAGCGCGAGGCCACCTTCATGGGCATCAGGCGGGCCGACGGCCGCGTGGCCACGCGCAACTACATCGGCGTGCTCACGAGCGTGAACTGCTCGGCCACCGCGGCGCGCGCCATTGCCGACCACTTCTCGCGCAAGACCAATCCGTCGGCGCTGGCCGGCTACCCGAATGTCGACGGCATCGTGGCGCTCACCCACGGCACGGGCTGCGGCATGGACACGCAGGGCATGGGCATGCAGATCCTGGAGCGCACGCTCACGGGCTACGCCACGCACCCCAACTTCGCGGGCGTGCTGGTGGTGGGCCTGGGTTGCGAGGCGAACCAGATCAACGCCTGGCTCGCGACCGGCCACCTGGCCGAAGGCGAGAATTTCCGCACCTTCAACATCCAGGACACCGGCGGCACGCGCAAGACGGTCGAAAAAGGCATTGCGCTGATCAACGAGATGCTGCCGCGCGCCAATGCGGTCAAGCGCGAGCCCTGCAGCGCGGCGCACATCACGATCGGGCTGCAGTGCGGCGGCTCGGACGGGTACTCGGGCATCAGCGCCAACCCGGCCCTCGGTGCGGCGGTCGACCTGCTGGTGGCGCACGGCGGCACGGCCATCCTGAGCGAAACGCCCGAGGTCTATGGCGCCGAGCATCTGCTCACGCGTCGAGCCGTCAAGCGCGAGGTCGGCCAGAAACTGGTGGACCGCATTAAGTGGTGGGAGCACTACACCGAGATCAACGAAGGCGAGATGAACAACAACCCCTCGCCGGGCAACAAGGCGGGCGGCCTGACGACCATCCTCGAGAAATCACTTGGCGCGGTGGCCAAGGGCGGCACCAGCAACCTCGAGGCGGTGTACGAATACGCCGAGCCGGTCACGGCGCACGGCTTCGTCTACATGGACACGCCGGGCTATGACCCGGTGAGCGCCACCGGGCAGGTCGCCGGCGGCGCGAACATCATCTGCTTCACAACCGGGCGCGGCTCGGCGTATGGCTGCGCTCCCTCTCCTTCGCTCAAGCTCGCGACCAACTCGGCGCTGTGGCAGCGGCAGGAAGAGGATATGGACATCAACTGCGGCGAGATCGTCGATGGCACCAGCTCGATCCAGGAGATGGGCCAGCGGATCTTCGAGCTGGTGCTGGCCACGGCATCCGGCGAACCTTCGAAGAGCGAGAAACACGGCTACGGCCAAAATGAATTCGTGCCGTGGCAAGTCGGCGCTGTGATGTAGCTCACCCCCCAGGCTGCGCGTACTTCGTGTCGCTTCGCCAACCCCCTCACCGGGGGCAACACCAGCGGCCCGGCAAAGCCGGTTCCGCGGTGTTTCACGAACGGGCCTTGCTGCGCGGCCCTTGATCAAACCAACGGAGTCAATTGATGCCCAAGACCCTTCCCGCCGCGGCGTTGCAATCGCAATGCGCCAATATCCTGACGGCCGCCGGCAGCACGCCGGCCGAAGCCGCGCAGGTGGCCGCCAACCTGGTGCTGGCCAACCTGAGCGGCCATGATTCGCATGGCGTGGGCATGCTGCCGCGCTATGTCGATGCGGTGGCCGAAGGCGGGCTCGTGCCCAATGCCGCGGTCAGGATCAACACCGACATCGGCACGCTGCTCGCGCTAGACGGCCAGCGTGGCTACGGCCAGATCGTGGGCGTGCAGGCGATGGCGCTCGGCATCGAGCGGGCGAAGCAGCACGGCAGCTGCATCTTCACGCTTGCGAATGCGCACCACCTGGGCCGCATCGGGCACTTCGCCGAGATGGCGACGGCCGAGGGCCTGGTCTCGATGCACTTCGTCAACGTGCTGTCGCGGCCCGTGGTGGCGCCATGGGGCGGCGGCGACGGACGCTTCGGCACCAACCCGTGCTGCATCGGCATTCCGCTGGCGGGCGCCGAGCCCTTCCTGCTCGACTTTGCAACCAGCCGCGTGGCGCAGGGCAAGATGCGCGTCGCCCACAACAAGGGCGAACGGGTGCCCGACGGCTACCTGATCGACGAGCGCGGCGCGCCCACCAACGACCCGGGCGTGGTGGTGGTGCCGCAAGCCAACGGCCTGTTCGGCGCGCTCATGACCTTCGGCGAGCACAAGGGCTACGGCATGGCGATGGCATGCGAGCTGCTGGGCGGTGCGCTCACCGGTGGCGGCACCTGGCACCGCCCGGCCGACACGGCACGCACGGTGCTCAACGGCATGCTGACGATCCTGATCGACCCCGCCAAACTGGGAACCCAGGCCAGCTTCGCGCAGGAAGCGACGGCCTTCGTCGAGTGGCTGCGCCAGAGCCCGCCGGGCGCCGGCTTCGACCAGGTGCAGATCGCGGGCGAACCGGAGCGCGCTGCACGCACGGCACGCGAGCGCGACGGCATCTGGCTGGACGACGCGACCTGGGGCGAGATCGTCGCGGCCGGAACGAAGGTGGGCGTGGCGGTCGCCGCCGCGTAAAGGCCCGCGCTCCTTTCTAACGGCGCGCGTTGCGCGACTTCTGGCTCAGCACGATTGCAATGCCGCCCAGGATGGCCACCGAGGCGGCCGCCAGCCGCGGCGTGATCGCCTCCGACAGCAGCAGCACGCCGCCGAAGGCAGCCAGGAGCGGCACCGACAGCTGCACGGTGGCTGCCTGCATGGCCGAAAGGCGTGCCAGCGCCGCATACCAGACGACATAGCCGAGGCCCGAGGTCAATGCGCCGGAGGCCACGGCCAGCGCGATGCCGGTCGCATCCGCATGGGCGCGCATCGCGAAGGCAAGGCTCAGTGCCAGGGCCAGCGGCACGGCCCGCATGAAGTTGCGGCCCGTGGCGGCCAGCGGATCGGGGACGCCGCGGCCGCGCAGCGAATACACGCCCCATGCCACGCCGGCGATGGCCATCAGCACGGCGCCGAGCAGCGGCGGCGCCGCGACGCCCGGCAGCACCAGGTAGACGAGCCCGCCGGCCGCCAGCACGAAGCCGAGCCATGCCACGGGCCCGAAGCGCTCGCCGGAGCCCAGGCCCGCGCCCAGCATCGTGAGCTGCACCGCGCCGAACAGGATCAGCGCGCCCGTGCCCGCGGACAAGCTGAGGTAAGCGAAGGAAAAGAAGGCGACGTAGGCGAACAGCATGGCTGCCGCGAGCCAGTCGGCACTGCCGGGCGCGGCAGGCCGTGCCCGGAACTGCACGACGAGCGCGAGCGTGAGCGCACCGGAAACCAGCCGGATGCTGCCGAAGCTGGCCGGGTCGATGCCGCGCTGCTGCAGCGCGAGCCGGCACAGCAGCGAATTGGCCGCGAACGCCACCATGGCCACCGCGGTCAGCGCGACGGTCTGCAGGGTGGACGGCGCGCGGCGCGCTTCGGACATGGCTTCAGACATGCGTCGCCACCATGAAGACGGCCCAGCCCAGCAGCGCGAACCCGAGCGGCGCGCTCAGGCGATGGCCCCAGGGAACGTTCTTTTCCAGCGCCATGACGGCGGCCAGCAGAAGCATCCAGCCCAGGCTGCCGGTGCCGAGCGCGAACATCAGCAGCATCAGCGCCCAGCAGCAGCCGACGCAGAACAGGCCGTGGTGCATGCCCAGCGCGAAGGCCTGGCGGGCCTGCGCGTGGCCGCGCCAGTGCTCGATGACAAAGCTGAGCGGCGTGCGGCACTTCTCCAGGCAGCGGTGCTTGAGGCGGCTGAACTGGAAGGCGCCGGCCAGCGCAATGGTCGCGGCACCGATCACCCAGCCGTGCCAGGCCAGCGTGGGCGCGCTCGCGAGCAGCGCCAGCACCGCGCTGTGGAGGCCGTGCGCCAGCAGCCCGAAGGCACCCCACACGGCCATGTAGCCGAGCCCTAGCATCACGAGCAGGCGCGCGTGGTCCGCTCGCCCCGCGGTCAGGCGGTCGAAGGCGTTGAACAGCGGCAGCGTGGTCGGCAGCATCATGGCCGCCGTCATGAGGATCCATGCCGCGGCGTAGAGCACCGCGGGCACGATCAAGCCGCCGGCGGGAATGGCCTGGCACAGGAACGCGGCCGGCCCCGAGGCGGTCCAGTCGCCGTGTTCGAGATAGCGCCCGTAGGGGCTGCGCGCCCAGGCCCACAACGCCATCCACGCAAGCGCGGCCAGCGCAGCGAGAACCGGCAGGAACACGCGGCGGTGACGGGTGACATTGCGCGGCGGCGAGCCGGCCGTCGGGTTCACTGGGTAAGCTCCGTGCTCCGCACTGCGGTGCGAGCTTGCTTGGGGCAGCCCGGCGCAGCGCTCATGCGTCGAAGACGAAGGTGCTCTGCAGGGCGTTGTGGTTCTTGATGTCTAGGTCGATGCCGAGGGCGGGGTTCTTCGACCGGTAGGTGGGCGCCTTGCCGACGAACACCGGCGCGCCCGGAACCGTCGAGAACACGGTGTCCGACAGCGTGGTCTGGCCGCCGGTTGCGCCGCGGTAGGGCTCGAGTTCGGCGTAGTAGTTGGTGCCGATCTCCAGCTCGCCCTTGCCTTCGTTCACAGTGAAGCGGATGGGCGCCCGCTCGACCGACACCACCTGGCCGATGAGAGCGGCCAGATCGGCGATCGGCCCGCCGGCCTTCCCGGTGTAGACCTTGAGCAGCGCCTCTTCCTGCGCCTTGGAGGCGTTGTCGTCGACGAAGATCGCCGCCGTCCAGTTGCCTTCGAGGATGTTTCCGGGCACATGCGCCACGGCCGCGATGGTGTTGCCGCCGACGTCGACGCCGTCGATGGTTCCCTTGTCGATGCGCCACGCGACGATGGTGTCGCAGGTGCCGTTGTCAGGGTCCTCGCCGATCCAGCAGGGACACAGGACGTTGCAGTTGCATACCTCGAGCAGGCGACCTTCCAGGTGATAGCTCATACGAACCTCCGTTCAGAAGCCACACGAACACGGAACTTGTCGCCGCGACTCAGCGGCAAGGGGGCGCTGATCCTACGCTTCGCAACCGGGCAAGTCGAGCGCGACGCCCGGCCCCCACGCCGTACCCTGGGTACCCAGGGTACATGGGGCCGCCGCGGATCAACTGCGGCTGGCGTCGTGCGCCGGCTTGCCGACCTGCACGCTCACTTCCTCGCCCTTGAGCTTCGCCTGCACGGCCTTGATGGCCTTGTCGAGCCGCGCGCCGTAGTCGGCATCGGCCTGGCGGAAGTAGCTCACCGAGCGGTCGATGATGTCCTGCCGCGTCACGGCGCCCAGGCCGCCCGCGATGTTGTTCACCAGCCGCTGCTTCGCTTCCTCGTCCATCAGGCGATACAAGTCGCCGGCCTGCACGAAGTCGTTGTCCTCGGGGTGCTTCTGCCACTGGTGGCTGCCGGTCCAGCCATGGATCTCGAGCGGCGCGTAGACCGGCTCGTTGCTCTGCTTGGGCGCGTCGCCGAAGCTGTTGGGCTCGTAGTTGGGGCCGCGCCCGCCGTTGCCGTCGCCGCGCATCGCGCCGTCGCGGCCGTAGTTCTGCGCCGTGGTCGCATGCGGGCGGTTCACCGGCAGCTGCGTGTGGTTGATGCCCAGGCGGTAACGCTGCGTGTCACCATAGCTGAACAGCCGGCCCTGCAGCATCTTGTCGGGCGAGGGGCCGATGCCGGGCACGAAGTTGGCCGGGTTGAACGCGGCCTGCTCGATCTCGGCAAAGTAGTTTTCGGGATTGCGGTTGAGCGTGAGGACGCCGATGTCGATCTTCGGATAGTCCTTGTGCGACCAGACCTTGGTCAGGTCGAAGGGGTTGAAGCGGTAGGTCTGCGCCTCGGCCACGGGCATGATCTGCACCTGCACCTTCCAGCTCGGGAACTCGCCACGCTCGATGGAATGCAGCAGGTCGAGGTGGTGGTGGTTTGGGTTTTCGCCGCCCACGCGCTGCGCCTCTTCGGCCACGAAGGTCTCGATGCCCTGGTTGGTCTTGAAGTGGTACTTGACCCAGAAGGCCTCGCCCTTGGCGTTCACCCACTGGAAGGTGTGCGAGCCGAAGCCGTCCATGTGGCGGTAGCTCTTCGGAATGCCGCGGTCGCCGAACAGCCAGGTGAACTGGTGCGTGGCTTCGGGCGAGTGCGAGAAGAAGTCCCAGGCGTTGTTCGGCTCCTGTACGTGGCTGTAGGGGTCGCGCTTCTGCGAGTGGATGAAGTCGGGGAACTTGAGCGGATCGCGGATGAAGAAGACCGGCGTGTTGTTGCCGACGAGGTCGTAGTTGCCCTCTTCCGTGTAGAACTTGAGCGCGAAGCCGCGCGGGTCGCGCACGGTGTCGGCCGAGCCGAGCTCGAGCGCCACGGTCGAGAAACGCGCCAGCACTTCGGTCTTTTTGCCGACCTGGCCGAGGAACTTGGCTTTCGTCCATTTCGATACGTCGGCCGTCACCTCGAAGGTGCCGAAGGCGCCCGAGCCGCGCGCATGCACCACGCGCTCCGGAATGCGCTCGCGGTCGAAGCGGGCGAGCTTTTCGATCAGGTGGTGGTCCTGCATCAGCACCGGGCCGCCGGGGCCGGCCGTCTGCGACTGCTGGTTGTTCTCGACGGGCGCGCCATTTTCGGTGGTGAGCTTGCGGGAGTCGGTCATGGGTGGGCTTTCCTCTGGAGTTGTAGGGGCCCATACATTCTGTCAATGAATGCAGCCTTGCTGCATCACATTGAGCTATCGCCTCGATAGGCGAGCGAACTAGACGATCAGCGCGATCGTGGCTTCGAGGTGTTCCGACGGCGCCCGGCGGAAGCCCGAGCGCGTGAAGCGCTGCAGCTGCCCGACCACGAAGGCCGTGAGCGCCGCGGCGCGCACCTGCGCATCCACGCTCGGGGTGGCCGAGCCGTCCGCGGCGGCTGCCCCGCGCAGCACCTGGCGCAGGGTGGCCTCGATCTTGTCGAAGAACTGGTTCATGCGCTGCTGGAGCCGCTCGTTCTCGAACACCAGCGCGTCGCCCACCATGACGCGCGTCATGCCGGGGTTGCGCTCGGCAAACTGCACGAGCAGCGTGAGGATTCTTGCGGCCTGCTGGGCCCCTGTTGCGCCTTCGCGCTCGAGGATCTGGTTCACCAGCGTGAAGACGCTCTGCTCGATGAAGTCGATCAGGCCCTCGAACATCTGGGCCTTGCTCGCGAAGTGGCGGTAGAGCGCGGCCTCGCTGACGTCGAGCCGCGCGGCCAGTGCCGCGGTGGTCACGCGCTCGGCGCCGGGCTGCTCGAGCATGGCGGCCAGCGCCTGCAGGATCTGCACGCGCCGCTCCCCGGGCTTGGGGCGTTTTCGGACCGGCGCGACGGGCGTCAGCGTTTCGGTCTGGGTTTCTATGCCGGGATAGCTTGTCTCTTCGTTCTGCATGGAAGCGCGTGCAAAGATGTAATCAATTGATTCTCGCACAGGGCCGCGCAGTGAGCGCGCGCAAACCGGCCCCGGGAAAGCTCGTACAGAATCGGCCCATTCAACCAAGCAAGAGTTCTCATGGCCCCAAAAAGCGTTCTGGTGACGGGTGGCGCAGGTTTCATTGGCAGCCATACCTGCGTCGCGCTCGCCGCCGCCGGATACACACCGGTCATTCTCGACAATCTGGGCAACAGCGACATCCGGGTATTGGAGCGGTTGCGGCAGATCACCGGCAGCGCGCCGCGGCTGATCGAGGGCGATGTGCGCGACCGGGCGCTGCTTGACCGCGTGCTGGGCGGAGAAAGCTTTGCGGCCGTGATCCACTTCGCGGGCCTCAAGGCCGTGGGCGACTCGGTGGCCGACCCGCTCACCTACTACGACAACAACGTGCATGGCAGCCTCGTGCTCGCCTCGGCCATGCAGCAAGCGGGCGTGCGGACGCTGATCTTTTCATCGTCGGCCACGGTGTACGGCGAACCCGACCACTCGCCCATTCCGGAAGACGCGCCCTGCAGGCCGGCGAACCCTTATGGCCGCTCCAAGCGCATGGTGGAAGAAGCGCTGGCCGACCTGCAGCGCGCGCAGCCCGGCTGGCGGATTGCGCTGCTGCGTTACTTCAACCCGGTCGGCGCCCACGAAAGCGGGCTCATCGGCGAACACCCGCAGGGCAAGCCGAACAACCTGATGCCTTTCGTATGCCAGGTGGCGGTGGGGCAGCGCGACAAGCTGCTGATCCACGGCAACGACTATCCCACGCCCGACGGCACCGGCGTGCGCGATTACGTGCATGTGATGGACCTCGCCGAAGGACACGTGGCGGCCCTGCGCCATGCGCAAGGCCATGCGGGCCTGGTCACGCTGAACCTCGGCACCGGCCGTGGCGCCTCGGTGCTGGAGGTGGTGCATGCCTTCGAGCGCGCGAGCGGGCGTCCACTGCCTTATGAGATCGGTCCGCGCCGGCCTGGCGACGTGCCCGCGTATTGGGGCGATCCCTCGCTGGCGGAGGTCACGCTCGGTTGGCGCGCCCGCCGTGGGCTCGACCAGATGTGCGCTGACAGCTGGCGCTGGCAGCACGGCAATCCGAACGGATACGACACCTGAGCCATGGATCGCTAGCGGCTTTGGCCGCGGGCGGTTGGAACCGTTGCGGCATGGTATCCGCTCGGGGGCACCAGCTCGCCGCCGTCGAAATCAGACAAGTGCTGGTATTCAGTCGGCACGTTGTCCTTCAGGTCGCGGCAAACCGCTGCGTACGCTGGTAACGAGCACATACATCCGTACTGAATAAGCCGAAGCTCAAACAGGCTGTTACCAGCCTGCAATTCTTCCTTGGCTGCTTCTCTCGGTATTCTGAATCGGTGGACCTCTGCACGCCAGAGAGCCCTCGGTACTGCCGACCCTTGAAGACTTGGAGAATGATTTGTCTATCGATCAAGCGCGATATGCCCATTGGGCTGCAGCGTGCAGGTTTTCCTCTTTCGCGGATGCCCAATACCTGGCATGGACCGACGCACAAGTATCCTGCGCAAAGGAAGAAGATCCGGCGCTGCGCCTGGAGTTGGCGCATCTCCCGTACCGGCATGGCATCACCTTCGCAATTGCCGACAGCGGCGACGATGCAGAGTTGCGCGCCACCCTGGCCTCGCTTTCCCCACAGTTGTGCCAGCGGTTCGATGTGGTGGTGGCATGCACCCCCTTGCGCGCGGAAGCAGTCACCAACGCGCTCTCGTTCGTCCGCGATTCGATCAATGTCCGCCTCGTGGCCGCAAGCGCGCCGGCAAGCCGGCTCGAACTGCAACAACTCGCGCTCGAGCACACGGCCGAGACTTGGTTCGGAGTGATCCTCGCGGGCGACCGGCTCGCACCGCAGGCCGTTTCATCCATGCACTTCGCGCTCGCGAAATGGCCCGACGCGGCCGTCATCTACGCGGACGAGGACTGGATCGGCGAAGGCCAGGCGCGATGCAAGCCGCGCTTCAAGTCGGCATGGGACCCCGAGGCCCAGCTCGGTTTCGACCTGCTGGACGGCCTGTGCGTGATGAAGCGCGCCAACGTCCTGGAGGCCGGAGGCTTTCGTGCCGAATTCGAGCCGGCGGCCAGCTATGACCTGCACTGCAGGGTGGCCATGCCGCTGCACTGCAGCCAGGTCCGCCATATTCCCTCGGTGCTGTACCACCGGCAGGTTCCACCGATCATGGATGCGGGCGACACGCGGCAGGCCATCGAGGCCTATGCGGCGGCGGCCCGGCGGGTGGCGGCCGAAGCGGCGTTCCAGCAGACGGGTATGGCGGCCGAGGTGCTGCCCTCGCCGATCGCGGAGTTCGTCAACCATGTCCGCCGCCCACTGCCCAGTCCCGCGCCACGGGTCAGCGTGCTCGTGCCGACGCGCGACCGCGCCAATCTGGTGAGGACCTGCCTGGACGGCCTGCTGCGCAAGACCGACTATCCGGATTTCGAAGTCCTCATCCTCGACAACGACAGCGTCGAGCCGGCCACGCTGTCCCTCTTCGCCGAGCTGGCCGTGGATCCTCGCGTCAGCGTGCTCCGCGTGCCCGGCCCGTTCAATTTCTCGGCCATCAACAACGTCGGCGTGCAGGCCTCGACCGGCGAGGTGCTGCTCTTCCTGAACAACGACATCGAGATCCTCGATGGCGGATGGCTCAGGGAGATGGTCGGCGAAGCCATGCGGCCGGACATCGGCTGCGTCGGCGCCAAGCTGCTGTACGGCGACGGCACGGTCCAGCATGCCGGCGTCATGCTGCAGAGCGGCCCGCTGGCAATGCATGTCTGCCGCACCGACGGCGCCACCGACACCGGCCTGGACGGGCGGCTCGCCGGCACGCGCGACTACCTGGCGGTCACGGGAGCCTGCCTGGCGGTTCGGCGCGCGGTGTTCGAGCAGGTGGGCGGCTTCGACGGCGAGCACCTGCCGGTGGCCTACAACGACATCGACCTGTGCCTGAAGGTGAACGATGCGGGCTACCGCAACATCTGCACGCCGTTCGCCTCGCTGCTGCACCTGGAGAGCGCCTCGCGCGGGCACGACCATGTTTCCGAAGAGAAGCGGCAGCGGGCAGCGCGCGAGCAGGCGCATGCCAGCACCAAGTGGATCGATCGCTTCGAGCACGACCCCTATCACAACCCGAATGTCCAGCTGGACTGGGTCACCGGCGCGCACCTGGCCCCCAACGTCGGCCCGCAATGGCAGCTCGCGCGCTGAGGCGGGCGCGGCGGTTTCATCGAATCGAATCTAGCGGAGGCCCGGACTCGTCCGGGCAGGAATACAAATGAAAGAACCCACCCTCATTCTTCCGACAGTCGACCGGTCGCTCGACGTGCTGACGCACCCGGTGCTGGACCCGCTCTTCTGGACGCCGCACCTGCTCGGCAAGGCCAGCGCCTGGTGGACTCACACGCCGTTCGCGTTCTGGATCGTGGCCGCCTGCAAGCCGGGTTTGCTGGTGGAGCTGGGCACGCACAACGGCGTCTCGTACGCGGCGTTCTGCGAGGCCGTTGCGCGGCTCAAGTCGGCCACGCGCTGCTACGCCGTGGACACCTGGGCCGGAGACGAGCATGCCGGGCACTTCGACGCGCAGGTCTACCACGAGCTTCGCGACTTCCACGACAAGCACTTCAGCGCCTTCTCCGAGCTCCTCAAGTCCACCTTCGACGACGCCCTGCCGTACTTTGCCGACGGCTCCATCGATCTGCTGCACATCGACGGCTTCCACACCTACGAGGCGGTCAAGCATGACTTCGAGACCTGGCTTCCCAAGCTGTCGGACAAGGCCGTGGTGCTGTTCCACGACACCAACGTGCGCAGCGGCAATTTCGGCGTCTTCCGCTTCTTCGCCGAGCAGGCACGGCACTACCCCTCATTCGAGTTCCTGCACGGTCACGGGCTCGGCGTGCTGGCCGTGGGAGACCGCGCGCCGGCCGCCGCCATGGCGCTGTGCAACCTCGAGCCCGAGCGCGCCGATGCCGCCAGAGCGCGCTTCGCTCATCTGGGGACGCGCTGGTTCGTGACCACGCGCGAACAGCTCGGCTCGGCCGAACTGCATCAGCGCATCCACGAAGCCAATGCCCTGCGTGCGCCGGTGGAAGCCGAGCTGGCCCAGGTGGCGGCCGCCCGCGCGGCCGAGGCCGAGGCCCGCGCCAGCGCCGAAGGCAAGCTGGACGCCCTGGCCCACGAGGTGGCCGAGAAGGCCGCGCAGCTGGAAGACCTGAACCGGCAGACCAGCGATGCGCAGGCGAAGGCCGCCCAGGCCGAAGCCGCCGCGCGTGCAACCGGCTTCGCCCACGAGCAGGCGAACCGGCGCGTGGCGGAGCTCCGGAATGTCGTGGCGCAGTTGGCCACCGACCTGAACAAGACCCGCGACGACCTGAACGAGACCGGCGAAGCCAGGAGCCTGCAGCAGCGCACCGCGCTGGCTTGGAAAAACCTTGCCGACCGGAAGGAAGACCGGGTCGAATCGCTGATGGAGCGCTTCACGCGACTGCGGGTCGATCCGTCCCTGAGCGTGAAGGCCAAGTTGCGCAGGCGCCTGCGGCTGCTTGCCCGGCGCCTTGCCGGCAAGCCGGTGGACCTGGGCGCGGTGGAGATCGTCCGGTTCTCGCCCTACTTCGACCGCGAGTGGTACCTGAAGACCTACCCCGACGTCGCATCGGCCGGCACGGACCCCGCGGAGCACTACGTCACCCACGGCGCAGCCGAAGGGCGCCAGCCCGGCCCGTGGTTCTCGGGCACCGAATATGCCGCGCGCCACGGGGACGCCGCGGGCTTCAATCCGCTGATTCACTACACGCTGGTCGGCGCGCGAGAGGGCCGGCGCGCCGGCCTGCTCGGCGGCGACGACACCGAGCCGCCGCCCATTCCTGCGTTGCCCAGCCGGGTGTTCTCGATCTTCTATGTTTCCGGCGAGGCGGATACGCCCGGCCATCTGTACCGCGTCGCGCGCTACATCGAGGCGGCGCGGATGAACGGCGTGCCGGCGGAATGGGTCCGGCAGGAAGAGCTGGAGGCGCGGCTCGAACTGACGTCACGGCACGACGTGATGATTCTCTGGCGCACCCAGTGGAGCCCGGTGCTCGAAAAAGCCATCGGGCTGATGCATGCGCAAGGCAAGAAGGTGGCGTTCGACATCGATGACCTGATGATCGAACCCGACCTGGCCGACACCAAGGTGATCGACGGCATCCGCTCCAACGCCCATCCGGAGGCCGCGGTGCGCGAGCTCTTCGCCAGTGTGCGCCGCGCCATGCTCGCGGCCGACGTGTGCATTGCCAGCACCCAGGAGCTGGCCTATCACATGCGCTGGGCGGGCAAGTCCACCCATGTGCTGTTCAACGGCTTCGACGACCAGACCTTCGAGCTCTCCAGGCGCAGCGCACGGCAGTGGCGCAGCACGCGCACCGACAACCTGGTGCGCATCGGCTATGCCGGCGGATCGCGGACGCACCAGCGCGACCTGGGCCTGGCCATCGAAGCGATCGCGCGCGTGCTGCGCGAAAACGAGCTGTGCCGGCTGGTGCTCTTCCAGACCGAATCGGGCATGCGCCTAGTCGACGTGGAGGAATACCCGGTGATGGTCGGTCTGGAGCACCGCATCGAATGGCGACCCTTCCAGACCCTGGAGACACTGCCGCGCGAAATTGCGCGTTTCGACATCAACATCGCGCCGCTGGAATTCGGCAACCCCTTCTGCGAGGCCAAGAGCGAACTGAAGTTCTTCGAGGCCGCGCTGGTCGACGTGCCGACCATCGCGTCGCCGACAGGCCCGTTCACGCGGGCGATCGAGCACGGCGTGTCGGGCTTTCTGGCCGCGAGCGCCGACGACTGGTACCACCATCTATCGACCCTGGCTTCGGAACCCGCGTTGAGGGCCAGTGTCGGCTCGGCCGCGTTCCTGCGCACGATGGCCTCGTACGGGCCGCTGCAGCGGGCCACGCAGTTCGGCCGCGTGCTCGACCAGCTGCAAGGCGATGCGCTGGCCGCGCGGGCCTTTGCGCTCGATGCGCGCGTTCGCTCGGCGCCGATCCGCCGGCCCCAGCTGATGCCGCTGGAAGTGCTGTTCGAGCACCGGGCCGACGAGGTGGCGCTTGCGGACGTCACGGTGGTCATTCCGCTCTACAACTACGAGCAGTTCATCGTCGAGGCGCTGGAATCCGTGCGCGCCCAGACGCTGGCGGTATTGGATCTGGTGGTGGTGGACGACTGTTCGACCGACGGCTCGCTGGACGCCGTGCTGGCATGGGCCCGGCAGCACGCCAGGCGCTTCAACCGCGTGGTGGTCGCCCGGCATGAGGCCAACAGCGGCCTGGGCCTCACGCGCAATGCGGGCTTCCACCTCGCGGACAGCCCCTATGTGCTGCCGCTGGATGCCGACAACCGGCTGCGCCCGAAATGCTGCGAAGAGCTGCGCCGCGCCATTCGCGCCGAGCGCGTGGCCTTCGCCTACCCGACCATCCAGCACTTCGGCGCCTCCAGCGCGCTGCTCGGCGAAGCCTCCTACGAGCCGCAACGCTTCGTGGCCGGCAACTACATCGACGCGATGGCGCTGGTCTCGAAGGAGGCGTGGGCGATCGTCGGCGGCTACAACCACGTTCGCCACGGCTGGGAGGACTACGACTTCTGGTGCCGGCTCGCGGAGCAGGGCCAGCGCGGCTTCTGGGAAGAGCAAACGCTTGCGGACTACCGCGTGCATGCGGGTTCGATGATCAAGGCCGAGACGACGGTCCCGCAGAATTACCAGCGGCTGATCGAGAACTTCAAGGCCCAGCATCCCTGGGTGTCGCTGATCGACGAGCGGCTCGCGCGCAAGGCGCCAGCGCTGCAGGTGGCGCTGAGCGACGGCGGCGCGAAGTCGCGGCTCCAGGCGCTGCTGCCGATTCTTCGCTGTCCCAAGACCGGCCTCAAGCTGACGGCCGACGCGGCAAGCGGCGCGCTGGTGACCGTGGACGGCTGGCGGCGCTGGCCCGTCGTCCAGGGCCGCCCGGTCCTTTGCGAGGACATCGGCGAGCCCGAGCTCAAGCCCGCCGAGCACGTCAGCAACCCGCTGCCGCCCGAAGCCCTGAAGCTCGCGAAGAGCACCAAGGGGTGGGTGCTGAATCTCAGCGGCGGAGGCTCGCAGGAAAAGATCGAGAACGTGGTCGAGGTCGAATACTGCCTGTTCAGGCACACCGACGTGGTCGCCGATGCCCACGTGCTGCCGTTCGACGACGCGGTCTTCGACGCCGTGATCGTCATGAACGCCTTCGAGCACTACCGCGAACCGCAGAAGGTGGCGGCGGAACTGCTTCGGGTGCTCAAGCCCGGCGGCCGCATCCTGGTTCGCACCGCCTTCATGCAGCCGCTGCACGAGCGGCCCTGGCACTTCTTCAACTGCACGCGCTACGGGCTGGAGCAGTGGTTCCGCGAGTTCGAGGCCGAGCGCGTGCGGGTGTCGGAGAATTTCGCGCCGAATCACTCCGTCAGCTGGCTCGCGTCGGAGTGCGAGCAGGCGCTGCGCGCCAACGTGTCCGACGAAGCCGCGGAGCGCTTCCGGGAGTCCTCCGCGGGCGAGCTCGTGGACCTGTGGCGCGATCCGTCGCTGCGCGACACGCCGCTGTGGACCGATTTCGAGAAGCTGCCGCAGTCGGTGCAGGAGGTCGGCGCCGCGGGCTTCGAGTTCCTGGGCCGGAAACCCCCGGGGGCCCGAGTGGGCGCCAGCGGCTGCTGAGGCTGCTGAGGCTGCTGAGGCTGCTGAGGCTGCTGAGGCTGCTGAGGCTGCTGAGGCTGCTGAGGCTGCTGAGGCCTCAGCGGGCGCGGATCATCGTGCCGTAGGCCTGGTCGGTCAAGATCTCCAGCAGCATCGCGTGCGGCACGCGGCCGTCGATGATGTGCACCGCGTTCACGCCGCTCTTGGCCGCATCGAGCGCGCCCTCGATCTTGGGCAGCATGCCGCCCGAGATGGTGCCGTCGGCAAACAGGTCGTCGATCTCGCGCGCGCTCAGGTTGGTGAGCAGATTGCCGTCCTTGTCGAGCACGCCGGGCGTGTTGGTCAGCAGCATGAGCTTCTCGGCCTTGAGCACGGTGGCGAGCTTGCCGGCCACCACGTCGGCGTTGATGTTGTAGCTCTCGTTCTCCTCGCCGAAGCCGATCGGGCTGACCACGGGAATGAAGGCGTCGTCCTGCAGCGCCTTGACCACGCTGGGGTCGATGGAGACGATGTCGCCCACCTGGCCCACGTCGTGGTGCAGGTTGGGATCGGCGCGGTCTGCCATCTTGAGCTTCTGCGCGCGGATCATGCCGCCGTCGCGCCCGGTCAGGCCCACGGCCTTGCCGCCGGCCTGGTTGATCAGGCCCACGATGTCCTGCTGCACCTCGCCGGCCAGCACCCATTCGACCACCTCCATGGTCTCGGCGTCGGTCACGCGCATGCCCTGGATGAAGCTGCCCTTCTTGCCCAGGCGGTTGAGCGCCGCCTCGATCTGCGGGCCGCCGCCATGCACCACCACCGGGTTCATGCCGACCAGCTTGAGCAGCACCACGTCTTCCGCGAAGTCGGCCTGCAGGGCCGGATCGGTCATGGCATTGCCGCCGTACTTGATGACGATGGTCTTGCCGTGGAACTTGCGGATGTACGGCAGCGCCTGGGCCAGGATCTCGGCCTTGTCGCGCGGGGGAATGTTGAGGACGGGATCGGTCATGGGCGGGCGGGCTCCAAAACGGTGGGAACGATGGAAAGAGAGAATTCTTGCAGCAAGGATGCCGTCACGGGCGCAGCCAGCGCGGCACCTTGAATCGCACGATCATCAGGTAGGCGCCCACATAGGTCGTGACAAACAGCAGGCAGAACAGCATCAGCACGATGGTGTTGTTCCAGAACAGCACCGCCGGCACCACCGAGAGCGCGGCGAACATCCAGAGGTAGGGCGAGGTCCGGTTGTTGCGGGCGAGCAATTGGCGCGCCTCGTCGTCCGCGAACGCCACGCGCACGATGCGCCGAAAGATCAGCTGGTGGAAGTGCAGTGCGTCGGCGGTGCCGGGCGACTGGCCGCGCGCGAGCTTGCGGTAGATGGAGAACAGCGTCTCCCAGACCGGGTAGATCAGCAGCAGCATCGGGAACCACGGCGAGACGACGCGGTGCCGCTGGACCAGCGTCACACACGCCAGGGCAATCACCATGCCCCACACGTAGGCGCCGCCGTCGCCGGCAAAGATCTTGCCGCGCGGATAGTTCCAGATCAGGAAGCCGATGGTGGCGCCCACCAGGCAGACCATCATGGCCGCGAGCTGGCGGTCCCCCACCTGCAGCGCCACGTGCGAGATGGCAAGGCACACCAGCACCGCCACCGTGCCGGCCAGCCCGTTGTAGCCGTCGATGATGTTGAAGGCATGGGGCAGCCCGCCGATGGCCAGCGCCGCGAACAGCACGGCGCCGTACGGCACCAGGGCCAGCCAGCCGTCGACCGCCTCGATGCCGGTGCGCGACAGGCCAAGGCCCAGCACCCAGCACGCGAGCAGCGCGGAGCCGATGGTGAGCGCCAGCCGCCAGCGCACCTTGACGTTCTGCGTCACGTCTTCGACGATGCCGCCGAGGACCGCTGGCGCGATGCACAGCAGCGTGAGCATCGAGGTCTTGAGCGGCCAGGACACGTTGAACGGGTCGGTGCCGGTGATGCCGGAGGCCATCCAGGCCACGCCCATGCCGAGCAGGATGCCCGCCCCCCCGAGCCGCGGCACGTGGCCCTTGTGGAAGCGCTGGGGCATGTCGGCGCCATAGAGCCGGGCGTGCCTGCGCGCGCGGCGCATGAACACCTGGACCCCGAAGGCGGAGACGAAGAAACTGATGACGATCAGAGCAATCATGTGTGGGTGTTGGGGAACCCTAGAATTCCCGAGCGAAATTAGACCATGCCAGCGCCCCCTTCCCCTTCTTTCCCCCCGATCACCATTTCGATCGTCAGCCACGGCCAGCTCGCGCTGGTGCGCCCGCTGCTCGAGCAGCTGGACCGTTTCTGCCGCAGTTCGACCGCCAAGGTGGTGCTCACGCTGAACATCCCCGAACCCGACGTGCTGGCCGGCCTGGACTGGGGGTTTGCGGTCGAGCGGATCGAAAACGCCAGCCCCAAGGGCTTTGGCGCCAACCACAACCAGGCCTTCGGGCACTGCGACACGCCCTGGTTCCTGGTGCTCAACCCCGACATCCGCCTCGACGGCGACGTGCTGGCGCCGCTGCTGGCCCAGGCCGCGCCCGACGCCGGCCTGCTGACGCCGCGCATCCTCGAACCCGGCCGCAGCACCCCCGAGCAGCACCGCGCCATCATCACGCCGCTCGAGATCCTCACGCGGCGCAAGCCGGGGTATGTGCGCCCGGCGGTGCCGGACTGGATTCCGGGCCTGTTCATGCTGTTCCGCAGCCAGGCCTACCGCCAGATCGGGGGCTTCGACGAGCGCTTCTTCATGTACGGCGAAGACTTCGACATCTGCGCCCGGACCCGGCTGGCCGGCTGGAAGCTGCAGGTGGGGGAAGACCTGCTCGCGCGCCACGAGGCCCAGCGCGCCAGCCGCAGCAGCAGGAAGCACCTCTACTGGCACGTGACCAGCCTGCTCAAGGTGTGGACCTCGGGCGCGTTCTGGCGCTACCTGCGGGCCCGCTCCCGCAGGACCTGAAAAAAAGCGCTCCCGCGTTTGCGCAGACAATCCGGGGCCGGGAAGCCAGCAGAGACCGCAGGCGCCGTCCCCTCCCAACCACGACGATGACGACCACGAGCAGCCCGACAGCCCCGCAGGAACACGCCCACCTGCTCCATCCCAAGTACCGACCCGACATCGACGGCCTGCGCGCCGTCGCCGTGCTTTCCGTGCTCGGCTACCACGCGTTTCCGCAGTGGATCAAGGGCGGCTTCATCGGGGTCGACATCTTCTTCGTCATCTCGGGCTTCCTGATCACCACGATCATCCTGGGCAGCTTCGAGGGCGACGGATTCAGCTACCGCGAGTTCTACGCCCGCCGCGTGAAGCGCATCTTTCCGGCGCTGGTGCTGGTGCTGGCGGCGACCTTTGCCTTCGGCTGGTATGCGCTGCTGCCGCACGAGTGGGAGCAGCTCGGCAAGCACGTGGCCGCGGGCGCCGGTTTCGTCTCGAACTTCGCCTTCTGGAGCGAGGCCGGCTACTTCGACAACGCGGCCGAGACCAAGCCGCTGCTGCACCTGTGGTCGCTGGCCATCGAGGAGCAGTTCTACATCTTCTGGCCCGTGCTGCTGGGCCTGGCGTGGAAGCGCAAGTGGCGCGTGCTCGCGGTGGTGGGCACGGTGGCGGCCATGTCGTTCCTGCTCAACGTCACGACCATCCACAGCCACCGCACGGCGGCGTTCTATTCACCGCTGTCGCGCTTCTGGGAGCTGATGATCGGCGGCATGCTGGCGTACATGCGGCTGCACCGTCCCCTGCCCAAGCCGGGCTGGGGCCGCCATGCGCAGTCGATTGCCGGGCTGGTGCTGATCGGCCTGGGCCTCGCCTACATCCGCGGCGGCAAGGCGTTTCCGGGTTTTTGGGCCATCCTGCCGACGCTGGGCGCGTTCTACTGCATCGCGGCCGGGCCTACGGGCGTGCTCAACCGCTACGTGCTCGCCTCGAAGCCCATGGTATGGGTCGGCCTGATCAGCTATCCGCTGTATCTCTGGCACTGGCCGCTGCTGGTCTACGCGCGCATCGTCGAGGGCGACGTGCCGTCCAACGGCCTGCGCGCGCTGATGCTGCTGGCCGCCTTCGTGCTGGCCTGGCTGACCTACCGTTTCGTCGAGCGCGGCACGCGCCGCAGCGAGAACAGCACCGTCATCTCGGTGCTGGTGGCCCTGATGGTGGGCTTCGTGGTGCTGGGCACGCTGGCGGCCACGCGCTACTACGTGGGACGGCACAGCGACCCCTACTTCAACAAGACGGCCGCCGCCGCCAAGGACTGGGGCTACCCGGACGGGCTGAGCCCCATCAAGGTCGATGGCGAGGTGCTGCAGCAGATCGGCCACGGCAAGCGCCGGGTGCTCCTCTTCGGCGACAGCCACATCGAGCAATATGGCCCGCGCGCCGTCGAACTGAGCAAGATCGCGCCCGACACCCTCGATTCGCTCTCTTTCGCCACCTGGGGCGCCTGCCCGCCCATTCCCAACGTGGTCGACGAAAAGAACAACCTGTGCGGCGAGCGCCGCGACGGCGCCATGCGCCTGGCCATCAGCGACAAGTTCGACGCGGTGGTGTTCGGCGGCTGCTGGAACTGCTACTTCTCGGAAACCGGCAAGCCCAATGCCGCGAACGCCGAGGCCGACCGCTACTACTACTTCGACGGCAAGACCAAGCGCCGCTTCATGGGCGGCGGCGGCGCGGACTTTGCGCTCAACATGCTCGAGGCGGTGATGACGAACCTTGCCAAGCACAAGCAGGTTTATCTGGTGCTGGACAACCCGGTGGGGGAAGGGTATGGGCCGGAAGAATTCGTGAAGGGAGGGCGGCTCGGCAACATGAGCGTGGCGCCGATGTCACCCACGACGGAATGGGTTTCAGCACAAAGGGCCCTTCACGAACGCATGCGCCAGATCGCGATCCGAAGCGGCGCCATCGTGATCGACCCGATTCCGACGCTTTGCAAGGGCACCCAGTGCACCCGGGCGGACGCCGACGCCACGCCCATCTACAAGGACGCAGGGCACTTGCGGGCCGAGTACGTGCGCAAGTTCGCAACGTACATCGACGTGGCGATGAGCACGCAGAAGCAGCAGCAAACACCCGCAACCGTGCCGGTCACGGGGCGCTAGAACTCAGGAATAGAGCTTCCGCAGGCTGCGCACGCCCGGCAGCCGCGTGATCGCCCCAACCAGGCGCACCATGCCGGGCGAACTGTGCTTCAGCAAAAACAGCGTAGCCCGCAAGCGGAGCTTTTTCTTGCGGCCGACATAGGGGTTGGCCAAAACCATCGCGCCGTACTCGAAGAGGATCGCGGTCATTTCCTCGCGATACTGGTCGTCGTTCTTGATCGACTCGATCGCGTGGTTGACGAAGTACGGCTGAAACCGGGGCACGAGGCAGTCGCGGAAGTAATAGCGCCCGCGCTGGTGCTCGTCGGGGAACATCTGCACCAGCTTCTTGAAGTACTTGAAGCGGCTGCGGATCATGCGAATGCCGAACGAGGTGCTTGCCGTATGAATGCACCACACCGTCACGGCCTTGTCGACAAAGTAATTGCTGTAGCCTTTGCGGAACACGCGCAGGAAGAGGTCGTCATCCTCGAAGCCCATGAACTGCGAGTCGAATCCACCCACCGCCTCGAAGGCCTTGCGACTGATCAACGTGGCCGAGGGCAGCACGAACATGTCGTGCCGCAGCAGGTCGTTGATGTTTCGCTTGGGATGCGTCGCATGCTCCTTCACAACCCCGGTCCGGATCACGTTTCCATCGGCGTCGGCTTCGTACAGGTCGGCATAGACAAAACCCAACAGCCGGTCGTCCTGCGGGATCGAAGACGCCAACGTTTCAATGTGGTTGGGCAGGTAGAAGTCATCCTGGTCCAGGAAGCAGATGAAGTCGGAGGTGGACGCTGCGACTCCGGCATTGCGTGCGGAGCCCTGCCCGCCGTTTTCCTTGTCCAGGATGCGGAAGGGATAGCGCTTCGCAAGCCCGTCGAGCGCCGCGCGCTCCTCCGGCCGCGAGCCGTCGTTCACCACAATCACCTCGGCTGGAGGCACCGATTGCTCGAACACGCTGTGCACCGAGCGCTCGATGAAATCGGCGCCGTTGTAGAACGGGATGATCACCACCACGCTGGGTGACGCGCCTGGCGCGCCGGCGATGGATGCAGGTGAGGGATTCGTGGGAGTCATTGTTTTTGTGGAGTGACGCGATTCGCTTGGGGCGCAAGCCTACACAGATTCGAAGAGGTCGCGCACCACGCCCCGGAAGCCACGGCCGAACTTGTCGTAGCGGCCGGTCATGGCTTCGCGCAGGATGGGCAGGCAACGGGCGAGCCGGGACGCGGGCAAGGCTGCGCGGAAGCGCTGGTGCTCGATCTTGCTGCGCACCTTGTCGAGAATTTCCGGCGGGACCCGGCCTCCGATCTTCTGCAGCCGTGCAAGGAGCAGTTCGGCCTTGATGGCCCGCTCGATGTGCGTGTTGCCCCTGGAAGCCAGTGCCTTGCGCACCTTGGCTTCGAAGGTGTCGCGCCGTGCCCCGATCTGGTTCGACGCGTGCTGCCGGTAGTCGATGAGCGGTTGCTCCAGCAGGTCGACTCGCCCGATGGCCGATGCGATGATGCCCAGCCACTCGTCATGCACCCATTCGACGGGCAGAGGCATGGCGTGTTCGAGCAGCGCGCGGCGAAACAGCGTGGTCGCGCCTGTCACGAGGTTGCGCCGCAGGAACACGTCGAAAGCCTTGCCGCCGTGGATGCGCTCGATCTCGGACGGAGTCACCTCGAGCGCATGAAACAGCGTATGGCCGATGTCGCGCAGCTCGGCGTCCACCAGACGCGCGTCGGTATGCAGAAGGAGCAACTTCGGGTCATGCTCGAAATGCGGCACCATCTGCGCGAGGCGCTCGGGGAGCCAGACGTCGTCCTGGTCGCTGAGCGCAATCAGTTCGCTGGTGCAGGCGCCGATCGCCTGCTCGAAGTTCTTGACGACGCGCAGCGCGGGCCGGTTCTCGAAGATGCGCAGCGCCACAGGGTGCTGCGGCCGCTCGGCCGCGCATTCGGCTACCGCGGCGCGCACCACATCCACCGAACCGTCGGTCGATGCGTCGTCGGACAGCACGATCTCCACCGGCGGCAAGGTCTGCAGGCAGATGCTGCGCACCTGTTCGCGCAGGAAACGAGCGCCGTTGTGGGTGCACAGAGCAACGGAGACCTCAAGGGGGCGAGCGATGCTCATGAAATGGCGGGTTCCAATAGTTACGGGCCCTCCAAGACGAGGGCCGGTAAAATTATCCACTTCTTCACATTCGAACAAGAAAATGCGCGTCCTGTCAGTTGTTCTCCCGGAGGCGCAGAATCCCCGGTCCGCTTGGCATTTATGGAATCAGGGCGGAACTGTCACTGCAATATCATCACCAATGCGCAGCGCACTGGGCCGGTGTCCGGGGCCGAGGTATTGACCAGATTGGCAACGTCCAGCACAGGACCTTCCTCGGCGGATATCGCCACACCCATTTGAAAGAGAAACATCGATTGACGAACATCGGCAACGAGTATCTGGTGCTTATTGAAGCCCAGTATTGGGAACATCCGGGCAAGAACGAGATCGTCCGCCTGGCAAATACCTGCGGACGCGTATGAGCCAAATCCATTCCAACTTGCACCGCAGCCCATGGGCTGACTGGTGGGAAGGTACCCGCCGCACCGACATCTGGTGGACGCTCGCATGGTTCGACATCGTGCTGCGCTATCGCCGTTCGATGCTGGGCCCGCTCTGGCTCACGCTGAGCATGGGTGCCATGATCGGCGGCATGGGGCCTCTGTACAGCTCGCTGTTCGGAACGGAACTCTCCAAGTTCTTCCCTCACCTCGCCCTAGGCATCATTTTTTGGGGCTTCTTTTCCAGCGTCGTCACGGAGTCATGCAACGCCTTCGTGGGGTCCTCCAACTACCTCAAGCAAGGCTATTTCCCAATCAGCCTATTTGTCTGGCGGAGCATCGCGCGCAACCTGATCCAATTTGCGCATCAGATCGTCCTGTACATCCCGGTTGCGCTCTGGGCGGGCATCTCTCTTTCGTGGTCTGCCATGCTGGTCATTCCTGCGATGGCCATTGCAATCGTCAATGCACATGCACTCGGATTACTGCTTGGGCTCATCTGCACCCGCTTCCGCGACGTCACCCAGATCGTGAGCAGCGTCATGCAGATGCTGATGTTCCTGACACCCGTGTTCTGGCTGCCCGAGAGTCTGCCGGACCGCGCCAAGTACATCCTGTGGAACCCGTTTGCCCAGATGCTCGATCTGCTGCGCACGCCGCTGATGGGCGGAGTTGCTGCTGCGCACAGCTGGCTGGGCATCCTGGGATGGTCGGCCTTGACTCTCGTCGGCTCCGCAATTTTGTTTTCCAGATACCGTCGACGCGTTGTCTATTGGCTCTGACACATGGCTTCCATTTCACTCAAAAACGTAGCTGTCAATTTTCCGATCTATGGCGCTGGCGCAGCGTCATTGAAGAAAACGCTGGCGGCATCCGTCACCGGCGGCAGGTTTGGCAAAGAGACCGGCGTCACCGTCGTTCAGGCACTGAGCGACATCAACCTCGAGTTGAAGAGCGGCGACCGCCTGGGGCTGATCGGACACAACGGCGCAGGCAAATCGACCCTGCTGCGCACGCTGGCCGGCGTTTACGAACCCTCCGCCGGCGAGTTCAAGCGTGAAGGAACGGTATCGAGCCTGATCGACCCGTCACTCGGCATCGAGGCCGATGCGACAGGCATCGAGAACATCATGTTGCGCGGGCTCGTCATGGGCCTGAGCAAAAAGGAGATCGACGCGCGGATCCCTGAGATCTGCGAATTCAGCGGCCTCGGGCAGTACGTGAACATGCCCGTGCGCACCTACTCCACCGGGATGATGATGCGGCTCGCCTTCTCGATCTCCACCAGCGTCGAAGCAGACATTCTCCTCATGGACGAATGGCTCTCGGTGGGCGATGCGGATTTCACCGAAAAAGCCGAAAAGCGCATGCGGGACGTGGTTTCCAAGTCGGGCATCCTGGTCCTCGCCTCGCATTCGCCGGCGCTGATCGCGAAGGAATGCAACATGGTCGTGAAGCTCAGCCATGGACGGCTCGAAGCTGCCGAGATTTCCCAGATCGTCGACGCGACAGAACTGGACGACCGGCCCTAGGGACCTGCCCTTCGGGCGCACACATGGGCAAGCAGGCCTGCAGCCCATATGTCAAATCTCTCTCTTCCAAGGCAGAATTCAAGCGTCTGCAGCACGTATCGGCATCCGACGTGCAAATCTGGTCGCTTTCCTTGAATCAAGAGAGAGGATTCCATGAAGAAACATGCGGTTGTCACAGGCATCACCGGGCAAGACGGCGCCTATCTGGCCGAGTTGCTGCTTGCCAAGGGTTATGTTGTCTACGGGGCCTACCGGCGCACCAGTTCGGTGAACTTCTGGCGCATCGAAGAGCTTGGAATCCAGAACAACCCGGATCTTCATCTGGTCGAATACGACCTTACCGACCTTGGCAGCTCGATCACGCTGATCCGCGATGCAGCGCCGGACGAGGTCTACAACCTCGCGGCCCAGAGCTTCGTCGGCGTCAGCTTCAATCAGCCCATCGCCACAGCGCAGATCACCGGCCTGGGCACGCTGCATCTGCTGGAAGCCATTCGCTTTGTCAACCCGAAAATCCGCTTCTACCAGGCCTCCACCTCCGAGATGTTCGGCAAGGTCCAAGCCATCCCTCAGACCGAGGAAACGCCCTTCTATCCGCGCAGTCCCTATGGCGTTGCGAAGCTCTACGCCCACTGGATGACGATCAATTACCGCGAGAGCTACGACATCTTCGGCTGCAGCGGCATCCTCTTCAATCATGAAAGCCCCCTGCGCGGCCGGGAGTTCGTTACGCGCAAGATCACCGACGGCGTTGCGAAGATCAAGCTCGGCAAGCTGGACGTGCTGGAACTCGGCAATCTCGATGCCAAGCGCGACTGGGGCTTTGCAAAGGAATACGTCGAGGGCATGTGGCGCATGCTGCAGGCAGAAGAGCCCGACACCTACGTGCTCGCGACGAATCGCACGGAAACCGTGCGCGAGTTCGTTGCCATGGCGTTCAAGAGCGCTGGCATGTCCATCGAATTCAGGGGTACCGGCGATTCGGAGGCCGCGGTCGACACGGCCACCGGCAAGACCGTGATGCGCATCAATCCAACGTTCTATCGCCCGGCCGAAGTGGAACTTCTGATCGGCAATCCCGCCAAGGCCAAGGCCAGACTTGGCTGGGAACCCGCGACCACGCTCGAACAGCTGTGCCAGTTGATGGTGGAGGCAGACCTCCGGCGAAACGCCCAGGGCATGTCGTTTTGAGGATATTGCTGACCGGCGCCGAAGGTTTCACCGGCCGGGTGTTTGCCAAGCGAGCGGTTGAGGCCGGTCACAGCGTGATCGCACTTCAGTCCGATCTGACGCATCGCGACGCGCTGCACCAGGAAGTACTGGCGCTTGCGCCCGAAGCCGTGGTGCACCTGGCAGCCATCAGCTTTGTGGGGCACGCCAACGAAGCGGCGTTCTATGCAGTCAATGTGGTCGGGACCACCAATCTGCTGGACGCACTGGTGCAACTGTCCGCCATGCCTGCCCGCGTTCTCCTGGCCAGCAGCGCCAATGTCTACGGCAACACGGCCCAATCGCCCATCACCGAGAGCCAGCCGCCGGCACCAATCAACCACTATGGCATGAGCAAGCTTGCCATGGAGTTCATGGCAAAGACCTACAACGAGCGATTGAACCTCGTCGTCGCGCGCCCCTTCAACTACACCGGGCCGGGACAGGACGCTCATTTTCTGATTCCCAAACTTGCCGCGCACTTCGCCGCGCGTGCGCCGTCGATCGAGTTGGGCAACCTGGATGTCGAACGCGAGTTCAACGATGTGCAGATGGTCTGTGATACCTACCTGCTACTGCTCGCGCACGGAGAACCGGGTGAAACCTACAACATCTGCTCCGGTCGGCCGTATGCGCTGCGCCGAATCATCGAGACTTTTGCGCGGATGACCTCACACCAGCTGCGTATCGAGATCAATCCGGCCTTCGTCAGGGGGAATGAAGTGCATCGTCTGTGCGGGAACCCGCAGAAACTCCGAACCCTCCTCTTTGAACACGGGGCCACGTTATACGAACCCGCGCTGGAAGAAACGCTGGGACACATGCTGCTTCCCATACAAAATTAGCCGATCTGCAGCGCACGAAGAATGGCTTCGGCTTGGTGTTGCCAGCCAAACTTCGAAAGGGCATCTCGCCGGGCCTCTGCCGCCATCGCTTCATAAGCCTCACTGCGATCCAAAGCTCGCAGAATCATCTCCGTCCATTCGTGTGCTTTCGCCAAGTACCCGTTCTCGCCGTCGCGAATCGCCCGCCGATAGGTGAAGCTCGGCGAAGCGATACTCAAGGTGCCGACGGCAGCGGCCTCGAAGTACTTCAACTCGGATTTACAGTCGGTGAAGGCATTCGATTGCAACGGCATGAGATTGAACTCAACGGTTCCGAGCAGGCGCTGCAGATTCACGTAGTCGTGAAATGGTTTCCGACTGATGCGGTGGGAAAACTCGCGCATCACTGGACCATGGTCGATGTAGCCGACGACCATGACTTCCACGTCTGGTCGTTCGGCCATTACCTCGGCCAGCGCAGGCTCGACCATCGCATAGTCGAGGCGATGAGACGGTGAGCCACTGAAGTAGCCAAGGCATACCTTGCCATTCCCGGAAAAACGCGTGCGCTGCCTCTCAGCAAATACTTTTTCCGCGAGTTCGAGTTGCTCCTTGTTCATGAAGTTCGGCACGACGAACACCGGGAGGCCCGAGTAGTTCGCAAGTTTCTGCGCGAGATACTCATTGGTGGTGATGGCGCCATCGCACAGCTTCAGCGTCTGGCCCATGCGGGCGATCATTGCGAACCAGTCGTCCCAAAGGCCATTTTGTGTGACGTCGAGACCCAGGGTGGCCACCAGGAGATGGGCGTAGTCCGTATCGAAAACAAGATCGTCGACATCGAACAGAACTCGTTTTCGTCGCGCACGAAACTTGGTGATCAATCCGCTGACCTGATGGCAATAACGCGAGCGGCAGATGACCAGCACGTCGGCTGCGTCTGCAATTTCACCAAAACGCTCGCTATCGGACAGGAAGAAATAGCTCGCCGAGACATTGCCCGTATGGTTGCCGTTGAGCACCTGAGCCATGTTGTAGGCGCGATAGCGAAACGTGCTGTTGTTCGGCTCTTCGTAGAAGTAGGCCACGCGCACCTTACGCTGATACAGCATCGCCAGCCGTTTCGAAAGAGGCTGCAGCCAGGGGTCCGCATAGGGTACGGGCGGAGTATCCAGTTCAAACATCAGCGTGCCGTCGCGAGAGCGATTGAAGGATTGGCTCGAACGACTGGGTCCAGTCCACGATCAGTTCGTTGGCCGCGAAATTGCGTGCGCGCGTTTCCTTGTCTTCCGCAAGCACTACACCCATGCGAAGCGCGTCGAGCGATGCCTCTGCATTCAGTTCGGCGCAAATGATGTTGCGTGAGTAGTTGGACAGATCCTGCTTGTTGGCGAACTTGTTGGTCACTACGACTGCGCCGCTGGCCGCCAAGTCGAGCGGCGGATAGCTGGGGTGTGGCGTATACATCAAGCAGAGTCCGAGATCGACCGTCCCTACAAGATCGGCGTACGCCTCCCAGTCAAGGCCTTCGCAACGAACAGGCATATATCCATTGCCGAATGTCACGTTGGGGATGTCCTTCCCGACCAACAGGATCTCCCATTGCTCAAGGTCGAAGATTCCTTCGTTGATTGCTCTGTCGATGATCTCGATGCCACTATAAAAAAGATTACGCAGATTATTCGGCCGCGCATAAAAGAAAAATCTTTTCTTGCCACCCGGATCCCGCGGGCGCTCGTGAAACAGCGACTTCGGGAACGCCGGTTCGAACCAGTGGCCATTGCGTTTCAGATGGTCCAAGCCGTTCGCGACCAGATGGTCGTAGAGGAGCCGTGTGTTGACTACGAATCTGATGTCTTGGTTGCTCAGAATTCGTTCGCATTGAACCCGATCATCCCCGAACGGATAGAACATCCGTTCGTCCTCCTGAAGGAGATAGATGATCGAAGCAGGAGGCACACTGCCCAGCGTGGCGGCGGTCGTCCACCAAGAGGTGGTGATGAAAGTCTCGTCAGGGTGGATATCCAGGCCTGTAGCCCCTGCGTTCTCCCGTCTTGCGCCATCCACCACCAAGGGAGAAAACACCAGCTGAATTTCGTGCTTCAATTGGATTCCGTAAGCACCCAGGATTTGCGCAGCATTCAAAGCCGATGGTATTTCGGTGCGCGTCACGATCCGCAACGTGGCATTCAACCGATTTGCCAGTTGTGCAGCCAGTAACAGCGCAGTCCCCACGCCGCCAAACAGGCTCCCTCTACCAATACTGTCGGTCACCAAGCTCACCCGCGGGATCGACGTCTTAGGAATGAGATAGGTCTCCAGCGACTGAGTGGTCAGAAAGCGTGCGCGAACGACTTTGTCCGCGGCCATTGGTTGATCGCCTATGTTGACGACCGCAATGTCCATCGCGTGACTGTCGATCGCTCGATTGCCAAGGGCCACGTTGTTAAAAATTGGGCGCCCCTCAATCGCAGCACCTGCCTTGGTGCGAATGAGCCGCATCACAGCAACTGTGCCTTGCTCATTCCAAAATGCCAAAAATCGCCTCCATCGCTCAATCATCGCTATTTCCTTGTTTTTTCTAAAATTCCGACGGAAGAGACAGGGGCTACTGCCGCAGCCTTACCAAGAGGTGGTTGAAGTGCCCGTTCTCGCAGCTCTAGTTGCCGTTGCGGCGCAGCGATTTTTCGCTGTACGGCGTCGAACTGTTCTTGTTCTACATTTTTCCCGCTATCGCTCATACTTGCTTTGCAGGGCCCTCTTGTCTCATGAGCCGAAGAAACTCTTCGGAGAAGCGGTCGACGGTGAATTTTTCTTCATAGACTTTGCGCGCCTGAAGTCCGATGTCGCGCATCCTGGCCCGATCCTGGAACACCGCGAGCAACTGTTCTGCCAGCGAAGCTGCGTCCTCTGCCTCGAAGAGGAGGCAAGACTTGTCGTGCGCCAAGACCTCCGCGACGCCAACATTTGGATTGATGATCGACGGCTTGGCGAGCATCGCGCCTTCAACAACCGTCAGCGAAAATGCTTCATCGCGCGAGCAGCAGACGACCGCATCCGAGCCGGCCACAAGTTCGAGCAATTCACGATGGTCCAGCAAGCCCAGATATTCGATTTCCGGAGCCGCTTCCATCCGTTCGCACACGCTTGACCAGAATTGCAGATTCGGTTCCCCGAGCGTGCCGGTCATCAAGAATCGGCAGGAAACGCGTACATCCTCCGGCAACCGAAGGATGGCATCCACGAACAGGTCTTGCCCTTTGCGTTTTTCGAGCGTTCCCGCAAGCACAAAGGTACACCGATCGGCCAGAGGCTTTTGCTGAATGTCGCCACTCCGGTCCGGGATCCCGTTATAGAGCACATCAGCTCGAAAACTGGTGGGCAGATAACTGCGGGCGTACTCGCTGACACAAAGCAACCGCACGCGCGCCCTGTCGATTTCGGTTTCTGCCTCCAGCGTAGCTTCGAGCGCGCGTCCTTCGTGCAGCCACCAGACCACGTCAAGGTCTTCAATCGGTTCAAGCTGACGGATCACGTTGCGCAGGGCCGTCGTATTCACGACGACAACATCGAAGTTCCTTGCAAACCGCTCGAAGAGAGGATGCCGTTCGGCAAGCGACTGATCCACGATCACAACCACGCCCGCCTGCTCCAATTCCTTTCGCATCGGGCCATCCTCCGGTGCAACCACGACGGGAAAGCCACCACTGCGCAACACCGCAACCGCTGCGCACAGGAGCATGCGAGGCGCCCCGGTCAGCGAAAGTTCGTGCGACAAGAACAGCACGTCGGGGCCCGTGTACGTGGCATTTGCATCCACGTGCGATGCAAAAATCCTGTAGTCAAACTGGAAATCTCGATAGAGCACCTTTTTCATCGAATCCGTGAAATTCGGATCCTTGGAAACGTAAACACCCCAGCGCTTCAACATGTAGATGTCGGCTTTGTATTTAACGGATTTTGCACCCCAGGAGTGATTCCCGATGTGATAAAGAACAGCGTACGGCGTGTAGACGCACCGGTAACCCGCCTCTATCAGCTTGTAGCTCAGATCCATGTCCGAATGGCCGTCGGGCGTATTGACTGCATCGAAGCCGCCGATACGCCAGAACACTTCTGCCTTCAGCGCACAGCATGCGCCCGACAGGATGGAAACGTTGCGCACGTACTTGTGCATGGAGAGGAACGAATCGTTCGCTTCTCTTGGGATATTGTTGTAGGCGGTACCACAAAGGCCTGGCGTTCCCGAGATCATGCCCGCGTACTGAATCGTCTCGTCCTCGTGCAGCAGCTTGGGTGAGACGCCTCCGACACCCGATACAGAGAGGTACTCGATCAGCTTTTCGATCCAATCGGGCTGGGCGGGAAATACATCGTCGTTGTAGAAAACCACGATCTCGCCGGTGGCCGCTCGCGCCCCCTCATTGCACTTGTCGGAGAAGTTGTATTTCTTGTCGTACGGCAAAAAGACGATGTCCGGTGAGTTGCGGAACTCGCCTTCGAGTTGCTCCGCCAGCGGACCGTTGCAGACGACGACTACCTCGTAGTTCGGGTAGTCGGTTTTCTCCAGAATCGCATTCAATGCGAGCTTAAGATTTTTGAAGGAATCCGAGGGAATGACGATTGAAACCTTGACGGCCCTTGGCACGGCGACATTGACATAGTTAGCGTAAGACAGCGGTATCGCTTTCCCCTGAATCCCGCGTCGAACTAGCGCATCGTCTAACGCGGCAATGTTGGACTCGCGTGCGAAGTCCTTTCCACCGCTTGCCGCAGAACCTGGAATAGAACGCCAGAGATAGAGCACCCGCTCTACGTGCACGATCTTTTTCGCCACTTCGGCCATTCGCAGTGCGAGATCGTAGTCCTGCGAAAAGTCATACGGACTGCGGAAGCCTCCCAGCGCATCGACCGCATCCTTCTTGTAAACCGTCAGGTGTCCGGTCAACATCGAGTTGAACAGTATCTCGGGCGACCAATCCGGCTTGAATACAAAATGGGAAAGTTGGCGCTCCGATGTATCGTCGATCTTGCATTCGTCGGTGTAGATGAAATCGACACCCGGATTCTTGTTGATGGCATCCACGATCCAGAAGAGCGCATCGCCTGGCAACTCGTCATCGTGATCTAGCAACGCAATGAATCCACCCTGGGCCATCTCAAGCGCCGCGTTAGACGCCGCGGCAATGCCGCTGTTCTTCTCAAGCACCCGATAACGAACGCGAGGATCGTTCGTCGCGTAATGCTCCAAAATTTCTCGCTGATCCGCAGTCGGTGAACAATCATCTACAGCACACAGTTCCCAGTTGTCATAGAACTGCTCCTGCAACGATTCGATGGCACGGCTCAGCCACTGCACCGGCGTTTTATAAACAGGCATGATCACGGAGATCAGAGGCCTTTGTTTGAAGTTTTTGATGGAGTCAAAAATTTCGCGAGGGGCGAGCTCCGCCTGTTGCCTGGCGTAGATCTGGCGAGCAACATCCTCGAATGGATCGCCGCCCGAAGTGAGGGAATCCGGCACGGGAGAGACTTTCGATACCAGATGGCCAGTCTCAACGGCACGAATAGACCTGCGTATGCCGCCCAAGCCAGATTCGCTCAGCACTTGAATGCCGCGGCGAGTCAGATTCGAGAACCCGCCCGCACGTTGAGAGAGCACCGGCAAGAGCTTGATCGCGCGAGCGACCCGTCCCTTCTGAAGGCCGGCCCATCGAAGAGACTTGGTGACCCGCCAGCTCGTGGAGTTGAATATTTCATCGACCTGCGCCTGACGATGCTGCAACGCATCCTCGAGCGCACTCGTATGTGCACGAAGGCTTTGAAGCGCTGCGACGAGCTGTTGCGTCTCCCGCGTCCTCTCGCTCAACTTAGCCCTCGTCTGGTGGATGTGGTTCTGCGCAACGGTCGATCGGATATCCGCGTAGAGAGCCGCTTTCTGAGCGTCGTGCAGTTCCTCGGTGCATGCCGCCAGATCCGCATCAAGGTCTTTTGCCGAAGCACGAAGGCCCACGAGTTCATCCTCCGGCAACGGGTCCACCCTTGACCAAGCATTGCCCGTTTGATCGGATTTCCGCGAAACAGAGCCGTGCAATACCAGTGGGTCAGCATCAACAATTGCTTCCTGCCCCGCAATCACACGCGTACCGAGCCGGTTATCGGCAGGCGCCTTTTTGCGAATCACGCAGACTGAGTTCAAGAACTCGATGGCATGGACATGGCCAAGCAACTCTTCATCAAATGCGATGTCGTAGGTTTTGGCGAAGGACTCGAACAATGCGATCCGCGCATCGGGAACGCCCCAGTGCTCGTGATTGATGACATCGGCAAGGCGCTTGAAGAACGCCATCGAGGACGCTGGATCGAACAAGCCGCCTTCGAACTCGGCCCAGTAGGAACAATGCAGATCCTCGATGACGAACAGGCCTCCGTCTTCAAGACGTGGGAAGTAGCGCACGAACGAACGGATGATGTCGCTAGAACGGTGCGAACCGTCGTCGATGATGAGGTCGAATTTGGGCGAGTGCGCTGCGATAGCCTCCTCCACCCCGTTGGTGTTGGCGTCTCCAACGACGACGCTGATGCGCGGATCGCCATAAGTCAGTTGCCTGCACGCCTCGTTGATGTCACACCCGACGATCCTCGTGGCCTGTGGAAAAAATTCAGACCAAATCTCCAAAGAACCGCCGTTCTGGATGCCAATTTCCAGGATCCGCAGGGACTGGTCGACCAGTTCGGAAAACAACCGCTGATAGATCGAAATATAGATCGACCATTTGTCCGAGAGCTTGCCTTGGTGCTTGGAATAGAGTGTTGCGAGAGTGCTGCGTGCCATGTGGTTGTTTTGTTGATGCGCTACTCAGCCAAAGCATCGGCCGCAAAGGAGCGTATGGGTGGAATCAGGCGTCACAGACGAAACTCCTTCGGCCTGCCTGCAAAAGTCAGTTGACCAAAACCAGCAACGGCTTTACCGCGCCTCTTGCCGACTTCGGTGAGCAAGTTTGGAGCCAAGACCTCAGCACCGCCAATCAACGCAGGCTCTCTGGGGTATCTCAACTTGCCTGCCAGAGCACGCCAACAGCGAGGCATCAGGGCCCAACTACTTCGCCAATTCAAGAATGTTCAACTATGACTTGAGCTGAGGCAGACACTTGTCCGGCCGTCAGCTGAATATTTCAGCGCCCGCAAAGGTGGAACCAGCTTGATCTTTGGCGGATAGCTGAGGCGCCATACCAATGGCTGGCCATTGGATATTCAAAGCGGCGTCATTCCAGATGACGCTGCGCTCATGCGCCGGCGCATAGTAGTCGGTGGTCTTGTACAAGAACTCCGCCGTCTCGCTCAGCACCAGAAACCCGTGCGCAAAGCCCTCGGGCACCCACAGCTGCCTGTGGTTGTCCTCGCTGAGCTCCACCCCCACCCATTGGCCGAACGTCGGCGACGACTTGCGGATATCCACCGCCACGTCGAACACCGCGCCGCGCACCACGCGCACCAGTTTGCCCTGCGGCTGCTGGATCTGGTAATGCAGGCCCCGCAGCACCCCCTTGGCCGAGCGCGAATGGTTGTCCTGCACGAACTCGACGTGCCGGCCCACGGCCTCGTCGAAGGCCTTGCCGTTGAAGCTCTCGTAGAAGAAGCCGCGCGCATCGCCGAAGACCTTCGGCTCGATGATCAGCACCTCGGGAATGGCGGTCGGCGTGGCCTTCACGAGCGCACCTCCTCGGCCAGCAGATGGTTCAGGTACTTGCCGTAGCCGTTCTTCTGCAGCGGCGCGGCCAGCCGGGCCAGCTGCTCGCGGTCGATGAAGCCGTTGCGCCACGCGATCTCTTCCGGGCAGGCGATCTTCAGCCCCTGCCGGTGCTCCAGCGTGGCGATGAACTGGCCCGCTTCCAGCAGGCTCTCGTGCGTGCCGGTGTCCAGCCAGGCATAGCCGCGCTGCATGATTTGCACGCTGAGCTGGTCGCGGTCGAGGTAGGCCTGGTTCACGGCCGTGATCTCCAGTTCGCCGCGTGCGCTGGGCTTCACGGCCTTGGCAATCTCGACCACCTGGTTGTCGTAGAAGTACAGGCCCGTGACGGCGTAGCTGCTCTTGGGCTTGGCCGGCTTCTCCTCGATGCTGCTGGCCTTGCCCTTGTCGTCGAAGGCCACCACGCCGTAGCGCTCGGGGTCGTGCACGTGGTAGGCGAAGACGGTGGCGCCGGCGGGCTTCGAATCGGCATCGGCCAAGAGGTGCGCGAAGTCGTGGCCGTAGAAGATGTTGTCGCCCAGCACCAGCGCGCTGGGGTCGTTGCCCACGAACTTGTCGCCGATGATGAAGGCCTGTGCCAGGCCATCGGGGCTGGGCTGCACGGCGTACTGCAGGTTGATGCCCCACTGGCTGCCGTCGCCCAGCAGCTGCTGGAAGCGCGGCGTGTCCTGCGGCGTGCTGATGATCAGGATGTCGCGCATGCCGCCGAGCATCAGCGTGCTCAGCGGGTAGTAGATCATCGGCTTGTCATACACCGGCAGCAGCTGCTTGCTGAGCGCGAGCGTGGCGGGGTGCAGCCGGGTGCCGGAGCCGCCGGCGAGGATGATGCCTTTGCGTTGGGTGGTCTTCGTGGTCATTGTTGTGTTCTCCGCTTTTTGCTGCGTGCTTCTTGCTGCTTGCTTGCGTGGGTCGCTTGTCCTGCCGCCTGTCAAAGGGTCTCGCGCAGCATCCGGGCCACGCCCTGCTGCCAGTGCGGCAGCACCAGCCCGAAGGTGGCCTGCAGCTTGCGCGTGTCCAGGCGCGAGTTGGCGGGGCGCGTGGCGGGGGTGGGGAAGGCGCTGGTGGGCACGGGGTCGACCGCTTCGGGGCCGGCCTTGAGCGCGACGCCCGCTGCCTTCGCCTGCTCGATCACGAAGCGCGCATAGCCGTGCCAGCTGGTCTCGCCGCCGGCCACGGCGTGGTACAGGCCGGCCTTGGCGGGGTCCTGCAGGGTGGCGCGGATGGCATGCGCCGTGACGTCGGCCAGCAGCTCGGCGCCGGTGGGGGCGCCGAACTGGTCGTCGATGACGGTCAGGCGGTCGCGCTCCTTGGCGATGCGCAGCATGGTCTTGGCAAAGTTGCCGCCGCGCGCGGCATAGACCCAGCTGGTGCGCAGGATCAGGTGCTTCGCGCAGTGCCCGGCCACCAGCTGCTCGCCTTCGAGCTTGGTGCGGCCGTACACGCTGAGCGGGCCGGTGGCGTCGTCTTCCTGCCAGGGCGTGGTGCCGCTGCCGTCGAAGACGTAGTCGGTGGAGTAGTGCACCATGAGCGCGCCGATCTGCTGGGCGGCTTCGGCCACCACGCCGGGCGAGGTGGCGTTGAGGGTGCGCGCGAACTCGGGCTCGCTCTCGGCCTTGTCGACGGCGGTGTGGGCCGCGGCATTGACGATGACGTCGGGGCGCACTTTCAGCACGGTGTCGGCCAGTTGCTCGGGGCGGCTGAAGTCGGCGTTCAACTCAGTGCTGTCGAAGTCGAGCGCGACCAGCTCGCCCAGCGGCGCGAGGCTGCGCTGCAGCTCCCAGCCGACCTGGCCGCCCTTGCCCAGCAGCAGCAGCTTCATGCCGCCGCCTGGGCCGCGGGGGGTGCGGCGTCGTATTGCTTCTCGACCCAGGCGCGGTAGGCGCCGCTTTGCACGTTGCGCACCCATTCGGCGTTGGCCAGGTACCACTGGACGGTCTTGCGGATGCCGCTGTCGAAGGTTTCGGCGGGCTTCCAGCCGAGCTCGCGCTCGAGCTTGCGCGCATCGATGGCGTAGCGCCGGTCGTGGCCGGGGCGGTCGGTGACGTAGCTGATCTGCTCTTTGTAGGGCTTTCCGTCGGCGCGCGGACGCAGTTCGTCGAGCAGGGCGCAGACGGTGTTCACGATCTCGAGGTTGGGCTTCTCGTTCCAGCCGCCGACGTTGTAGGTCTCGCCGAGCCGGCCGGCCTCGAGCACGCGGCGGATGGCGCTGCAGTGGTCCTTCACGTAGAGCCAGTCGCGCACCTGCATGCCGTCGCCGTACACGGGCAGGGGCTTGCCGGCCAGGGCGTTGACGATCATCAGCGGGATGAGCTTCTCGGGGAAGTGGAAGGGCCCGTAGTTGTTGGAGCAGTTGGTGGTGACGACCGGCAGGCCGTAGGTGTGGTGCCAGGCGCGCACGAGGTGGTCGCTGGCGGCCTTGCTGGCCGAGTAGGGGCTGTTGGGCTCGTACTTGTTGTCTTCGGTGAAGGCGGGGTCGGTCTTGGAGAGCGAGCCGTAGACCTCGTCGGTGGACACGTGCAGGAAGCGGAAGGCGGCTTTTTGCTCGGCCGGCAGCGCACTCCAGTGGCCGCGCACGGACTCGAGCAGGCGGAAGGTGCCCAGCACGTTGGTCTGCACGAAGTCTTCGGGGCCGTGGATGGAGCGGTCCACATGCGATTCCGCGGCAAAGTTCACGACGGCGCGCGGCTGGTGCTCGGCCAGCAGGCGGTCGACCAGCGCGCTGTCGCCGATGTCGCCCTGCACGAAGATGTGCCGCGGGTCGCCCTGGAGCGACGCGAGCGTCTCGAGGTTGCCGGCGTAGGTCAGCTTGTCGAGGTTCACGACTGGCTCGTCGCTTTGCGCCAGCCAGTCGAGTACGAAGTTGGCGCCGATGAAGCCCGCGCCGCCGGTTACCAGGATCATGAGTCTCCCCGAAGTTTCGAATCGATGACAATTATCCCATTGGTCCGAATTGTCAAAATTCATGGTTGGCGGCTTTGCGGTCCCCGCCTACAATCGTTTCACTGCAGGAGAGAGAGTAGTACTTATTACTACTCCACCGAAGGCGCAAACTCCCATAAACGCTCAGGTCGGCCCACAGATTCCTTGAAATTCTTTCAAAGAGTTGCGTGGCATGTACTGCACCAACTGACAAGCCGTCTGGAGAGCCATCGCCCCGCGTGATGCGCCGAAGGAGCAAACCCGTTGCAAGGTGCAACAGGTGAATCTCTCAGGTACCAAGGACAGGGGGAGCGGCAACTTGGACGGCGGTCGTCCGGTTGCTCGCTATTGAATCAGTAGCACACCAAGTCCGTCGTTCAAGCGCCAATCTACCCAAAGGTAATTGAAATGCGCGTGATCGTTCTTGGCGCCGGCCTGCTCGGCGTGACTTCTGCTTACTACCTCCAGCAACTCGGCCACGAGGTGACGGTGATCGACCGGCAGGCCACGCCGGCGGCCGAAACCAGCTTTGCCAACGGCGGGCAGATCTCGGTCAGCCATGCCGAGCCTTGGGCCAACCCGAGCGCTCCGCTCAAGGTGCTGCAATGGCTGGGCAAGGAAGATGCACCGCTGCTCTTTCGCATCCGCGCCGACATGCGCCAGTGGCTCTGGGGCCTGCAGTTCCTGCGCGAATGCACGCCGGCGCGCACCCGGCACAACATCGAGCAGATCGTGCGGCTGGGCACCTACAGCCGCGACGTGCTGCAGCAGCTGCGCCGCGACACCGGCCTGGACTACGACCAGCGCACGCAGGGCATCCTGCACTTCTATACGACGCAGAAAGAGTTCGACGGCGCCCTCAAGCCCGCCGAGCAGATGCGCGCACTCGGCTGCGAGCGCCAGGTGATCTCTGCCGACGAGGCCGTGAAGATCGAGCCCGCCCTCGCCCATATCCGCCCGAAGCTGGCCGGCGCCACCTACACGGCGGAGGACGAGTCCGGCGATGCGAATCTTTTTGCACGCGAGCTGACGAAGCGCGCGGCCGCAGCCGGCGTGAAGTTCCTCATGAGCCACACGGTGACCGCGCTGCGCGAGGCCGGCGGCAGCATCGACCACGTCGAAGCCACCGACAGCGAAGGCCGCTTCCAGCGCATCCGCGGCGACGCCTTCGTGCTCGCGATGGGTTCGCTGAGCCCGATCGTTGCCGCGCCGCTGGGCATTCGGCTCCCGATCTATCCGGCCAAGGGCTACTCGGTGACGCTGCCGGTGAAGGATTCCTCCAGGGCGCACCAGGTCTCGCTGACCGACGACGAGTTCAAGCTCGTGTTCTCGCGCTACACCTCGGCCTCGGGCGACCGCCTGCGCATTGCCGGCACGGCCGAGCTCAACGGCTACGACCGCGACCTGAACCGCGTGCGCTGCGAGGCGATCGTGCGGCGCGTCGAGGAGCTCTTTCCGGGTGCTGGCGACACCACGCAGGCCCAGTTCTGGACCGGCCTGCGCCCCGCGACGCCGAGCAACGTGCCGCTGATCGGCAAGACAAAACTGCCGAACCTGTACCTGAACACCGGCCACGGCACGCTCGGCTGGACGCACGCCTGCGGCTCGGGCAAGTCGATTGCGCGCATCGTGAGCGGGCTCGCGCCCGAGGTGGACTTTGCGTTCACCGGCATGCCTGCGCCGGTGGCGCGCGTGCTGCAGCCGGCCTGAATGCCGGCAGGCAGGGCGAGGCTCAGTCCTTGCTGGTGAACACCGTCAGCACGCCGGTGTAGCCGTACAGGTGGTGGCGGGCGATCTCGCCCGCGGCGAAGAAGCCGACCAGCGGCACGTCGCCCAGCGCGTGCCGCACGATCTGCAGCTCGGCGCCGGGGGCGCCGAAATGCGGCCCGCCGCGTCCCGAGCAGCTCACGTACACGGCCCCCGCGATGCGGCGTGCCGGATGCGGCGCGGCTTCAGCCTCCCCGGCCGCAACGGCGCGCGCGGTGGCCAGCGTCTGCTCCTCGGGTTCAAGTTCCTCGCGGATTTCCGCGCAGATGCGCATCAGGTCGGCGCGCGCGGCCTGCGCATTGCGGCGGCAGAAGGTCAGGCGCATGCCGGCCTCCGCCACGTCGGCAATCGCGATGCCGCGGCGCGTGGGGTCCAGGCCGATGATGTGGCGCACCAGCACGTCGGCCCCCAGGTCGCCGGTGCGGCGGATGCCGTCGCTGCCGGCGTCAGCCAGGCCCACCAGGGTGGCGCGCACAGCGTCGATGGCTTCCTGCGGCCGCTCGAGCGATACCTGCAGGTCGGCCAGCAGCACGTCGAGCGCAGGTTCGCCGTCGAGCTTGAGCAGCAGGTTGCCGTCGGCTTCGGTGATCTCGCGCTCGCGCCCCGCGCCCGAGCGCAGCGGCTGGCAGCCTTGCGTGACGCGCGACACCAGCCGCACGCCCTCGCCGAACACCACGCCCGACAAGCCGCCCGAGAACACGCCGCCCGCGGCGCCGTGCCCGCGGATGTTGCCGTTGCCGCCGACCGCGAACTGCAGCGCGCCGCCGCGCCCCGACGACAGCCCGCCGAACAGGTAGCCGGTGTCGGTGCGGCCCGCCATCTCGCCGATGAGTTCGGTCAGGTCGGGGGTGGCGGGGTCCGCGTGCACCAGCGCCGTATGGGCCTCGAAGCCGCTCATTTCCGAATTGCCCAGCGGCGCTACGCCGGAAAACACGCGGTACTGGTCGCTTGGCAGCGCGCAGAGCATCAGGCTGAGGCCGGGCTCGTCGAAATATTCGGCGTTGTTGGCCGAGACGCCGATGCCGACCGTGCCCGACCAGTCGGTGACCTCGGGCAGTTCGGCGCTCAGGTGGTCGAGGATGTCCTGCGCGTCCGCCGCGTAATGGTCGGTGATGTAGAGCAGCCCGAGCGTGGGCGACGCCGCGTAGTCGGGCAGCGCCATCTGCGCGCGCAACTGGGCCAGCACGAGGCCGGCTGCCATGCGCCATTGCGGGTGGGTGGCATGGCCGGAAGGAAACAGCTTCATGATGCGTGCCAACCCGTTCTCTTCAATCAAGGAATGTGTGTATGACGTCAGCGGCGGCCGGCAGTTCGCTTGCGCGCGGCGGCCGATGCCTTCTTTGCGGCGGCGGGCGCTGCCGCCTTCCTGGCTGCGGGTTTCGAGGCCGCGGGAGCCGCCGCCGCCGGCTTGCCCATGGCACTGCCCACCGCATCGGCCAATGGCTGGGCCATGGCCGGCACCTTGAGCTGGGCCGCATCCTGCAGCGCCGAACTCGCGATCTGCTGGAACTGCTCGGTCAGCGAGCCCCACCATTGCATCGGGTCGATCACTCCGGCACCGCTGCCATTGCCGCCCGAAGCGGCAGTGGCCGAGGCCGGCTTGCTGCGCGCCTTCTTTGCCGGTGCCGGGGCTTCTTCCTCGGGCTCGGCCTCCGGTTCGGCCGGCGCAGCGGCTGCTGCAGGTGCCGGCGCGGCAGCAGCGGCAGGCGCCGCGGCGGCCGCCTGCTTGGTGAACGCGCTGGCGATATCTTCCATCCGCACGTTCATGCCGCGCAAGGTCGAAAGTGTCATCTTTTGCACTTCGAGCGCCTGGATGGTGGCCTTGAGCGCGTGGCCGTTCTGCTCGAGCCAGTACTGCACCGTCTTGAGTTCCTGGATGCGCTTGTCGACCTCTTCCACGCTCAGCGTGGGGGCCACCCAGCTTGCGAGGCTCGGCAATCCGGGCACCGCGCCGCCCGCCGAACCGCCGGCGCCACCGCCGGCAAGATTCTTCAGAAAATCGAATCCGGGGACGAATTGGCTGAAGTCGAAGGGTTGGCTGGCATTGCTCATGCGGAGGTCTCCGGGTTGGGTTTTCTTGTGATGCCAGCTTACTCCAAGGCATCGCCGTTTTGGGCCCCCGGGCCCTCCCCGTTGCCCCGTCAAAGTTCCGCCCGCACCTTGCTGAACACCTTCCAGAACGCCGCATCCTGCGAGGTCGCGAAATTGATCCGCATCATCGTGCTCGGCGGCCGCCGCGCATGGAACAGCGAGCCCGGCGCGAGCAGGTAGCCCTGGTCGAGCATGCGCTGGGTGAGCGCATCGGTGTCCACGCCGGTGTCGACCCAGCCGAACAACCCGGCCGGCTCCGATGCGAAGCTGCAGCCGTGCGCCATTGCAAGCTTCACCGCGCGGCCGCGCGCGCCATCGAGCCGGATGCGTATGCGCTCGGCATGCCGCCGCAGCTGGCCCTGGTCGATGCACCACGAAAGCGCTCGCTCGAACAGCGTGGGCGTGGTGAGCGTGGCCAGGAGCTTGGTCTCGAGCAGCCGTTCCTTGAGTTCCGGCGAGGCGGCGAGGAAACCGATGCGCCAGTTGGGCGCCAGGATCTTGGCGAAGCCGCTGACGTAGATGGTGCGCTGCAGCCCGTCGAGCGCGCTGAGCCGCGTCGCGTGCTCGGGCGCGAGGTGGCTGTAGGTGTCGTCCTCGACGATGTGGAAGTCGTGCTCGTTGGCCAGCTTGAGCACACGGTGCGCGCTGCCGGGCGTGAGGCTGTAGCCGGTCGGGTTGTGCAGCACGCTCACGCTCACGAAGAGCTTGGGGCCGTGCAGCTTGCAGTACTGCGCCATCACCTCCAGGTCGGGCCCGTCGGCGCGGCGCGGCACCGGCAGGATGCGCATGCCCAGCGCCTCGAGCCGCGCGAATTCGAGCGCCCAGCCGGGCTCCTCGACCATCACCGGATCGCCCGCGCGCAGCAGCGTGCGGCTCACGATGTCGAGCGCATGCGTGGCGCCTACCGTGGTCACGATCTGGTCGGGCGCGGCAGGCACGTTGATGCCCACCAGCTTGTTCGACAGGCTGCGCCGCAGTGCCGCGTCGCCCGAGGGTTCGCCGTACTGGAGCGACAGCTCTTGCAGCGCCGCTGTACTGGTCATGCGGCGCACGGCCGTCGGCATGAAGGTGGACGACATCCATTCGGGTGGAAACACCCCCATACCCGGCTGCGGCTTGTCGCTGGGCCGGTGGAACATGCTGCGGATGAGCGAGCTCGCATCGGCCGGCACGCGCGAGGCCATCATCTGGACGACCATGGGCGCCGCATTGGGCGGGCGCCCCTCCGGCGCCGGCGCCGAGTCGCGCACGTAGAAGCCGCGCTGGCGGCGCGCCTCGACCAGGCCCTGCGCCAGCAGCTGGTCGTAGGCCGCCACCACCGTGTAGGGGCTCACGCCCTGCTGGCGCGCGCATTCGCGCACCGAGGGCAGGCGCGCGCCGGGCGGAAGCAGCCGGGTGCGGATGCGCTCTGCCAGCCGGTCGGCCAATTGCCCCGTGAGCGACTGGGTGGAGGTTCGTGTCAGCATCTGGGGCTCGGCTTCTGTGTCGAAAGAAAGACCAATACAGTTTTCGAATATGTTCGATCAACTGTATCGGAACTGTAATGGTGTGAAAGTTTAGAGTGTATGCAATGAACTGGCAAGAATTCACCGCGCTGCTGGTGCTGGCCACGGCGATGAGTTTCTCGCCCGGCCCCAACACCACGCTTTCCACCGCCCTGGCGGCCAATGGCGGCCTGCCGCGCGCCATGCGCTTCGTGGTGGCCGTGCCGGTCGGCTGGACGCTGCTGCTGGTGCTGTGCGCGGCCGGCATCGGCGCGCTGGTGGTGGCGGTGCCTTCGCTGCGCCTGGCCATCAAGGCGCTGGGTGTCGGCTACCTCTTGTGGCTGGCCTACAAGCTGAGCGGCAGCGGCACGCTCGGCCGCGCAGACGGCGCCAGCCTGAACATCGGCTTCGGCCAGGGCGTGATGCTGCAGTTCGTCAACATCAAGGCCTGGCTGCTCGCGCTCACGCTGGTGGCCGGCTGGATCGCGGGGCAGCCCGATGCGCTCGGGCGCTTCGCCATCGTCGCGCCGGTGATGCTGGTCTACGCCTTCATCAGCAACTTCACCTATGCATTGGCGGGCGCGCTGCTGCGCGAATGGCTCTCCAAGGGCAAGCGCCTGCTGTGGTTCAACCGCGCAATGGGGCTGGTACTGGTGCTCACGGCCTGGTGGATGCTGGGCGTATGAGCGCCGCGCCGGGCCGCCCCAGGCAAGCTCGCACCGCAGTGCGAAGCACGGAGGTCATCCAATGAGCAGCCGCCTCAAGATCAAAGACGAAACGCTGGGCATGTGGCTCGGCGTGATCGGCGTGGCGCTGTTCGCCATCACCTTGCCGATGACGCGGCTGGCCACCGGCACGCAGGGCGCGCCGCAGCTCTCGCCTTGGTTCGTCACGCTCGGGCGTGCCGCACTGGCGGGCATTCTCTCCGCGGTCTTCCTGCTCGCCACGCGCTCGCCGCGGCCCGCGCCGCACCAGTGGAGGCCGCTTGGCATGGCGGTGCTCGGCAACGTGATCGGCTATCCGCTGCTGCTGGGTTACGCCCTGCGCGTGGTCACGGCCAGCCACGCGGCGGTGGTGACGGCGTTGCTGCCGCTCGTGACCGCGGCGGTTGCGGCCTGGGTGCTGCACCAGCGCGCGCGGCTCGGCTTCTGGCTCTGCGCCATTGCGGGCAGCGTGCTGGTGGTGCTGTTCTCGGTGCTGCGCGCGAGCCAGAACGGCCATGGCTTCGGCTTCGAATGGGCCGACCTGCTGCTGGTCGGCGCGGTGGTCGCGGCTTCGTTCGGCTACATCTACGGTGCGCAGGTCACGCCCTCGCTCGGCGCGGAGCGCGTGATCTGCTGGGTCTGCGTGATGGCGCTGCCCGTGACGCTGCCCGCCACGCTGGCCATGTGGCCCACGGAGCCCATCGCCACCTCGGCCTGGCTGGGCTTCATCTATGTTGGCGTGTTCTCGATGTGGATCGGCTTCTTCGCCTGGTACCGCGGCCTGGCCCTCGGCGGCACGCTGCGCGTGAGCCAGACGCAGCTGCTGCAGCCCTTTCTCTCGATCCTTGCATCCATTCCGCTGCTGGGCGAACCGCTCGACGTGGTCACACTGGGCTTTGCCATGGCCGTGGTCTGCACGGTGGTGCTCGGCAAGCGCCTTTCGCAGCCGCAGCCCACTCCTGTCGTTTCGCCGCGTGCCGCGCATGCCGAACAATCCTGATCTCACCCCCCGCCTGAAAGAAGAACCCATGAACTGGAAACTCGCCGCCCGCGCCGCCAAGATGAATCCGTCGGTGCTGCGTGAAATCCTCAAGGTCACCGAGCGCCCCGGCATCATCAGCCTGGCCGGCGGCCTGCCCTCGCCCAAGACCTTCCCGATCCAGGCCTTTGCCGACGCCTGCGCCGAGGTGCTGCACAACGACGGCCAAGCGGCGCTGCAATACGCCGCCAGCGAAGGCTATGCGCCGCTGCGCCAGGCGGTGGCCGACATGCTGCCGTGGAACGTCGATCCCGCGCAGGTGCTCATCACCACCGGCTCGCAGCAGGGCCTGGACCTGGTGGCCAAGGTGCTGATCGATCCGGGCAGCAAGGTGCTGGTCGAGACGCCCACCTACCTGGGCGCGCTGCAGGCCTTCGGTCCGATGGAGCCCAACCCGGTGAGCGTGGCGAGCGACGACGAAGGCGTGATCGTCGAAGACCTCGCGGCCAAGGCCAAGGATGCGCGCTTCATCTATCTGCTGCCGAACTTCCAGAACCCCACCGGCCGCACCATGACCGAGGCGCGCCGCGCGGCCGTGTCGGCTGCCGCGGCCGCGGCCGGCCTGCCGATCGTCGAGGACAACCCCTACGGCGAACTCTGGTTCGACGAAGCCCCGCCGCTGCCGCTGACCGCACGCAACCCCGAAGGCTGCATCTACCTGGGTTCGTTCTCGAAGGTGCTCGCACCGGGCCTGCGCCTGGGCTTCCTGGTGGCGCCGAAGGCCATCTTTCCGAAGCTGCTGCAGGCCAAGCAGGCGGTCGACCTGCACACGCCGATCTTCACGCAGCGCATGGTCTCGGCCGTGATGAAGGACAACTTCCTCGAGCGCCATGTGCCGACCATCCGAGCGCTCTACAAGCGCCAGCGCGACGCGATGATGGCTGCGCTCACGCGCGAGATGGCCGGGCTGGACGTGAAGTTCAACGCGCCCAAGGGCGGCATGTTCCTGTGGGCGCGCCTGCCCGAGGGCATCGACACCGTCGCGCTCCTGCCCAAGGCGGTGGAGCGCAACGTGGCCTTCGTGCCGGGTGCGCCCTTCTATGCGGACCAGGGCGATCCGCGCACGCTGCGGCTGTCGTTCGTGACGGCCAGCGTCGATGAAATCGACACCGCCATCGCCGCGCTGGCCCTGACGCTGCGCGAAGAGCTGGCGCTGCTGGGCGAACGCAGGCTCGCACCCGAGCCTGTCTGAGCCGCAACACAAGGCAGACCACGATGCACATCGCCATCCTGACTTTCGACGGCTTCAACGAACTCGACTCGCTGATCGCGCTCGGCGTGCTCAACCGCATCAAGAGGCCGGGCTGGCGCGTGACGCTGGCCGCGCCCAGCGCCACGGTCACCTCGATGAACGGCGTGACCGTGCATGCGAGCTCCACGCTCGAGGCGGCCGCCGAGGCCGGTGCGGTGCTCGTCGGCAGCGGCATCCGCACGCGCGAGATCGCGGCCGATCCAGCCATCATGGGCGCGCTGCGCCGCCTCGATGCGAAGCGGCAGCTGATCGGCGCGCAGTGCTCGGGCACGCTGCTGCTCGCCAAGCTGGGCCTGCTGGGTGCGGTGCCGGCCTGCACCGACCTCACGACCAAGCCCTGGGTGCAGGAAGCCGGCGTCGAGGTGCTCAACCAGCCCTTCTTCGCCAAGGGCAACGTGGCGACGGCGGGCGGCTGCCTGTCGGCGCCCTACCTTGCGGCCTGGCTCATCGCACGCAGCGAAGGCATCGAGGCCGCGAAGAGCGCGCTGCACTATGTTGCGCCGGTGGGCGAGAAAGAAGACTACGTGGCGCGCGCCCTGCGCAACATCGAGCCCTATCTCCCCTCGGTTCCGGCGGCCACGGCCGACGCCGCCTGAAGGAAGCGCTGCAGGACACACATCATGATCAGCCTCGCCACGCTCGCGCTCTTCCTGCTGGCCGTGCTGGCGCTGTTCCTGTCGCCGGGGCCGAACATGGCCTTCGTGCTCTCGCACGGCGTGGCCCACGGGCCGCGCGGCGGCTTCGCGGCGGCGCTCGGCATTTCGTCGGCCGACCTGGTGCACACGCTGTTCGCCGCCACCGGCGTGACCGCGCTGGTGGCAGCCTGGCCGCCTTCCTTCGACCTGCTGCGCTATGCCGGTGCGCTGTACCTGCTGTGGCTCGCGGTGCAGGCCGTTCGCAGTGGCAGCGGCCTCCCCGTGGGTGCGCGTGCGCAGCCGTCCGCCTTCGCACGCATCGTGCGCATGGCCTTCCTGAACAACCTCGTCAATCCGAAGGCGCTGCTGTTCTTCATGGTGTTCCTGCCGCAGTTCGTCGACCCGGCGCGCGGCAGCGTGCCCTTGCAACTGGTGCAGCTCGGCGTCATGCTGTCGGCAGCCGCGCTCGCGTTCAACACGCTGCTCGGCGCATGCAGCGGGCAAGTCGGCCGTTGGCTGCAGCGCCGCCCGGGAGCCGAGAAGTTCCAGCGCGGCCTGCTGGCCCTGGTGATGGTCGGCCTGGCGATCCGCCTGCTGCTGCTCGACCGTCCTGCCGTGCCATCCGCCCTGTCCGCCACACCTGTCCAAGGAAGCTGAAGACCATGCTCAATATCTGGGGCCGCATCAGTTCGATCAACGTGCGCAAAGTTGTCTGGTGCGCGCAGGAACTCGGGCTCGACTTCCAACGCACCGAGGCCGGCGGCCGGTTCGGCGTGGTGCAGACGCCCGAATACCTGGCGCTCAACCCGAATGCGATGGTGCCCACCATCGACGACGGCGAAGGCAGCGAGCGCGTCACGCTGTGGGAATCGAACGTGATCGTGCGCTATCTCTGCGCCAAGCATTCGCACGGCAAGTTCTACCCGAGCGAGCTGCCCGCGCGCTTCGATGCCGAGCGCTGGATGGACTGGCAGCAGACCACGCTCAACCGCGCGAGCCGCGACGCCTTCGTGCAATGGGTGCGCACGCTGCCGGCCGAGCGCAACCCGGCGCTGATCGCAGCCTCCGTCCATGCGAGCGAGGCGCTGTTCGCCATGCTCGACGCGCACCTGGCGCGCCAGCCCTTCATGGCCGGCGACCGCTTCACCATGGCCGACATCCCCATCGGCTGCGAGGCGCACCGCTGGTTCGGCCTGCCGCCGGCCGAATACCAGCGCCCGAGCTGGCCGAACCTCGAACGCTGGTACGGCGAACTGATCTCCCGGCCGGGCACGCGCGGCGTGCTCGACCTCCCGCTCGAATGAAAAGCATGAAACCCCGCCCGTTCAAACAAGTCGACGTCTTCACCGCCACGTCCTATCTCGGCAATCCGCTCGCCGTGGTGCTCGACGGCGGCGGCCTCGACGACGCCGAGATGCAGCGCTTCGCGCAGTGGACCAATCTCTCGGAAACCACCTTCCTGCTGCCGCCGACCGAGCCCGCGGCCGACTACCGCGTTCGCATCTTCACGCCCGGCGGCGAACTGCCTTTCGCGGGCCATCCCACCATCGGAAGCTGCCACGCCTGGCTGCAGGCCGGCGGCAAGCCCAAGGCGGCGGGCCGGATCGTGCAGCAATGCGCGGCCGGCCTGGTGCCGCTGCGCCACCAAGGCGAGCGCCTGGCCTTCTCGGCCCCGCCGCTCAAGCGCAGCGCGCCCAGCCCCACGTTGCTCGCCAAGGTGGCGGGCGCGCTGGGCCTGAAGGCGCAGCAGGTCGTCGCGGCCCAGGTGCTCGACAACGGCCCGGTGTGGTTCGGCCTGCTGCTCAGCGATGCGGACACCGTGCTCCGCCTGGTGCCCGACCACCGCATGCTCAAGGAACTGGGCGTGAAGGCCGGCGTGGCGGGCGTGCCTGCCGAGCAGGGCTCGTCGATGCTGATCGGCCGCTCGAACCGCGAGGCGCGCGCCTTCGGCGGCAAGGCCGTTGCCGCCGGAGACGACGACGGCCCGAAGATCGACCTCGAGGTGCGCGCCTTCGCCGCGCCCATCGGCGTGGAAGAAGATCCGGTCACCGGCAGCCTCAACGCCAGCCTGGCCGAATGGCTGATTGCCGACGGCCACATGCCCGCGCGTTACGTGGCCGCGCAGGGCCAGTGCCTCGGTCGCTCCGGGCGCGTGTACATCGAGCGCGACGCCGACGGCAAGGTGTGGGTCGGCGGCGATGCCGTGACCTGCGTCGACGGCCAGGTCACGCTGTAGGGGCAAGGCACCATGCACGCGCAACTCGACCACCTGGTGATCGCCGCCGCCTCGCTGGCCGAGGGCGTGGCGTGGTGCGAGGCCACGCTGGGCGTCACGCCGGGCCCCGGCGGCTCGCATCCGCTGATGGGCACGCACAACCGGCTGCTGAACATCGCGGCCGAGGCGTTCCCGCAGGCCTACCTGGAAATCATCGCGATCGAGCCCGGCAAGCGGCCATCGCGCCCCGGCACGCGCCGCTGGTTCGATCTCGACGACCCTGTGCTGCAGGCCGGGCTCGTGCGGCGCGGACCGCGGCTGGTGCACTTCGTTGCGCGCGTGCCCGACGCGCAGGCCGCGCTGCAGGCGCTGGCGCGCGAGGAGCACGCGCACATCGACCGCGGCCATCTGCTCGAAGCTTCGCGCGACACGCCCGCCGGCCGGCTCGAATGGCAGATCACCGTGCGCGACGATGGCCAGCGCCTGTTCTACGGCGCGCTGCCCACGCTGATCCAGTGGGGCCCGGTGCACCCCACCGACGCCATGCCGGCCTCGGGGCTGGCGATGCGCTCGCTGCAGGCCACGCATCCGCGCGCGGCCGACCTCTCTGCGGCGCTGTCGGCCATCGGCATGGCCGGCATGGCGGTGCAGCCCGGCGCGCCCAATCTGGTGGCCGTGCTCGACACGCCCCGCGGCCCCGTCACGCTTCAATCCGAAGGACTCTGACATGCTGAGCTTGACCGAAATCGCCTGGTTCGCACTCGCCTCGCTGCTGCTGGCGCTCACGCCGGGGCCGAACATGATCTATTGCGTGTCGCGCACGCTCATCCAGGGCCGGCGCGCCGGCCTGGTCTCGCTCGGCGGCGTGATGATGGCCTTTCTCGCGCACCTGTTCGCGGCCGCGCTCGGCCTCACCGCGCTGCTGCTGGCGGTGCCGCTCGCGTTCGACGCGATCCGGCTGGCCGGTGCAGCCTACCTGCTGTGGCTCGCATGGCAGGCCGTCAGGCCCGGCGGCAATGCGCCCTTCGAGCCGCGCGCGCTGCCGGCCGATCCACCGGGCAAGCTGTTTCGCATGGGCTTTCTCACCAACCTGCTGAACCCGAAGGTCGCGATGTTCTACCTCTCGTTCTTTCCGCAGTTCATCCACCCCGAGCGCGGCTCGGTGCTGCTGCAGAGCATGCAGCTGGGCATGGCGCAGATGGCGAGCAGCGCCGCGGTCAACACCGTGATGATCCTCGGTGCCGCGAGCATCACGGCCGTGCTCTCGCAAAGCGCCGGCTGGCTGCGCGCGCAGCGCTACGTCATGGGCAGCGTGTTGGCCGTGCTGGCGGTGCGCGTGGCGCTGACGGAACGCAAGTAAAAAAGGAAAGCGCGTGAGATTCAGCCGTGAAGAAATCGAATCCGCGCAGCGCACCGTCGGCGCCGCCATGCCGCCCACGCCGCAATATGCATGGCCGCTGCTCGCGCAGCGCCTGGGCTGCACGGTCTGGGCCAAGCACGAGAACCACACGCCAGCGGGCGCCTTCAAGATCCGCGGCGGGCTGACTTACTTCGAAACGCTGGCGCGCGAGCAACCCGGCGTGCGCCATGCGATCAGCGCCACGCGCGGCAACCACGGCCAGTCGGTGGGCTTCGCGGCACGGCGCCACGGGCTCGCGGCCACCATCGTGGTGCCGCACGGCAACTCGCTCGAGAAGAACGCCGCGATGCGCGCGCTGGGCGTGCAGCTGGTCGAGCATGGCGACGACTTCCAGGCGGCCGCGGAGCATGCGGCCCTGCTCGCCGAGCGCGACGGCATGCATCGCGTGCCCTCGTTCCATCGCGAGCTGGTGCGCGGCGTGTCGACGGCGTATGTCGAATTCTTCAGCGCGCTGAAGAATGCGCCGCCCGACGTGCTGTTCGTGCCGATCGGGCTGGGCTCCGGCTTCGCGGCCGCGGCCGCCGCGCGGGCGCACTGCGGCGTGTCGACCCGGCTCGTCGGCGTGGTGTCGGCGCATGCCACGGCCTATCGCGATTCGTTCCGCGCGGGCCGGCCTGTCGAGTCGCCGGCCGGCACGCGGCTGGCCGACGGCATGGCCTGCCGTACGCCAGTGCCCGAATCGCTCGACGTGATACTGCGCGAGGCGGACGACGTGATCACCGTCACCGACGACGAAGTCGCCGAGGCCATGCGCATTCTCTTCAGCGACACGCACAACGTGGCCGAAGGCGCTGGCGCCGCGGCGCTGGCGGGCGCGCTGCAGCAGCAGGAGCGCTGGCGCGGGAAGACGGTGGGCATCTGCGTGAGCGGCGGCAATGTCGATTCCGGCATGTTTGCCGGGGTGCTGGGGGGCGTTGGCGCGGTGGCGTGACTAGGAGGCGCCTTTGTTCAGGGCGCGTGCACAGGCCACCGGGTACTCCTAAGGCAGCGGCCCCGTACGGGCCGTATCCAGCGGCAGCCGAGACACCTCCGCCAGCAACAGTGCGAGCTGCTCCGCAGCCGCATCGACGACAGCCTGCCCGCGCGGCGCCGTCGCGGCGGCGGCGTTGCCGGCCGCGCCCTGTGCGTTGTAGTCCTCCATGGCCCAGCCGAGCTTGGCGCTCTTGCCGTTGCCGAGAATCGCGTAGCCGGCCGCGCGCTGCTCGGAGGTCGAGCGGAAATTCTTCGCCTCGCCCATGCGCACCTGCTGCGGCGCCAGGGCCAGCATCATCGAGGTCTCGATCTCGCCCGCATGCACGCCGAAGCGGTGCTCGTCCGCGCCGAACTGCGCGCCCGCATCCCCCAGCGGCAGGTTGAACCAGCTCACGCTGTAGACGATGAGGCCGTGCGCCGCGCGCAGTTCGCGCGCCACGATGTCCATCGCACCCACGTGGCCGCCGTGCGCGTTGAACAGCACCAGCTTCTTCACGCCGGCATGCGCCACGCCGGCGCCAATTTCCTTCCACATGCGGATCAGGGTCTCGGCCGACAGCGTGAGCGTGCCCGTAAAGCGCGCGTGCTCGGGGCTCAGGCCGATCTGCTGTGTCGGCAGGAACAGCACCGGCAGTTTGGCGGGCAGCAGCGGCAGCGACGCGGCCACGATGCCGTCGGCCAGCACCGTATCCACGCCCAGCGGCAGATGGGGCCCGTGCTGTTCGGTGGCGCCGAGGGGCAGCACCGCGACCGTGGCAGCCGCGTCGAGCGCTGCGAAATCGCGCGTGGTGAGCTGGGACCAGAAGCGGGGCAAGGAGGCCGGTTGTGCGTGCATCTTGCGATCTTAGGCTGAGGCGCTGCCGGCGCCCAGAGGGCCGCGCGATGCGCACGCGGATGCCTTCATGCCCATCGATATGCGACTCAGTTCACGCTCCGGCCACATCTTTCGCTGCTTGTGAGTCATTTGTTAACAAACTCCCATAGAGTCACTTTTTAGGAACTTTTCAATACAGCTTTCGTGGCTTCGAAAAGTTCTCTTCTGAACGGCGACCCGCCGTGCAGAGGGCGCAATCAAAGGGAGCAGAGTGTCAATCCACAAGAATGATGGAGGCACGGTCGTGGCTGGGCGCAATGCGGCGCTGGCCGACCCGTGGCCTCGATACCTCGCACAGGCCATGCGGAAGCTGCCTCCGGTCGTCTGCCTGCTGGCGTTCGGCGCCTCCGCTGCGGTTGCGGCACCGGCTGCCATCGCATCGCCCGCAGCGGTCGATCGCACCGCAGCCCCCTCCTACGATCCACAAAGGCACGACGCGCTCATCGCCGCGTACCGCGCGAACCGCATCGCGCCGCCGCAAGCGCTGCAGCAGCTGAAGACGTGGCTCGCAACGGCGCTGGGCCATGCCGAGCGGCAGCGCGTCGTCTCCGATGCCGTGGCGATCGCGGCCGCGGACGGCCAGTTCGCCGAAGCCGCGGCCCTGGGCCGGCAGGGGCCGCCCGCCAGCTTGCATGACTATGCGCTCGGCCCGCTGGCCCTGGCGGCGCGCCGCACGCAGGACCTCGCGCTGCAGGGCGAGGCCATCGCCGTCTGGCGCGCCCGCCTGCCGGCTTCGCGCGATGCGCAGCGCGAAGCCGAACTGCTCCTGGCCTCGAGCGGCGCCGCATCCGCGGCCTTCGAGGAGGCCGAAGCGGCGGAGCGCGCGAGTCCCGGCACCTTCACGGCGCTGGTGTTGTCCTCGCTGCAACAGCAGGCGCTCGCACAGCAACTGCGCTGGGCCGTGCTGGAGCGCGACGAGCGCATCGGCACGGCGCGCGTGGCCGCGCTCGACAAGGTGCTGGCGCAGCAGGAGATCGCGCTGGCCCGGCTCGATGCATCGGCGCTGCGCGCCGAACCTGCCGATGTCGATGCGTGGCGTTCCATTCGACTGCAACTGCAGTCCGATCGGCTGCTGGCCCTGGTCGAGCGCGGCCGCCCGGCCGATGCCATTGCGCTGTACGAGGCACTGCGCGCCGACGGATCGGCCCTGCCGCCGTATGCGCTCGGCGCCGTGGCCCGTGCCTTCGCGCAGGAACGCCGCTCGGTCGATGCGGTGCCGCTGTTCGAGGCGGCCGTGGCCGGCAGCGGCTCGGGTCTGCCGGCGGCAGATCCGATCTACCAGGGACTGGCCTACGCCTACCTCGATACCGGCCGCTTCGAGGACGCCGATGCATTGCTCGCGCGCATCGAAGGCGCCACGCCCGCCACACTGCGCCTCGCGCCGGAAGCGGGCCTGCCGAACGGCGAGTACACCGAAGCGACCGGCATGCGCGCCATGCTGCTGCTCTATGGCGACCGGCACGCGCTCGCGCAGCAGCGCTTCGCCCTGCTCACGGGCGAAGCGCCTCTCAACGCCGGGTTCGCGGCCGGTGCAGGCCTGGCCGAACGGCTGCGCGATCGCCCCGAAGCGGCGCTCGCGCGCTACGAGGCACTGGCCGCCGACCACCCGCATGACATCGGCGCACGTGCCGGCCACGTCGAGGCGCTGCTCGATGCCGGCGAATTCCGCGAGGCTCGCCGCCGCGCCGAATCGCTCGAGGCCGACGCGCCCGACACCGCCCAAGTGCGCGACCTGGCCCGCAAGCGGCGCGCAGCCACCGGCCCGCGGCTCGATCTCGATGCCGAGGCAGCCTCCGGCGGGGCCGCCATCGCGAACCGCGAATGGCGCGTTGCGAGCCGGCTCAGTTCGGGCCTGATCGACGACGAATGGCGAGTCTTCTACGACCAGGTGCTGGGCCGCGGAGACACCTCGGACGGCAACGGAAACTGGGCGCGCGGTGGCATCGGCCTCGCCTGGCAACGCGGCCGCTGGCTGGCCGAGGGCGCTCTGCAGCACTCGAACACCAGCCCCTATCGCACCAGCGCAGCCGGACGCATCGACTACCGCGCCGGGGACGCATGGCGGCTCTCGGCCACCTTCGACGGCGACAGCAAGGAGCTGCCCTGGAAGGCGCGCATCGCAGGCATCGGCGCGCGCGAGACCGGCCTGGCCCTGAGCCACGTGGTCAACGAAGCGCGCCGCTTCGAACTGCAATGGCAGCGGCTCGACTTCAGCGACGGCAACCTGCGCAACGGCCTCGACTTCACCTGGCGCGAACGCTGGATCAGCACGCCGCGCTTCCAGCTCGAGACCCGGCTCGGCGCCGGCACCAGCCGCGGCCGGCAGCAGGAGGTTGCGTACTTCAGCTCGCCCCGCGATGCCAGCGCCCTGCTCACCGTGCGCGCGCAATGGCTCCACTGGAAAAGCGACGACAGGCAGTTCTTCCAGGCCATCGAGATCGGTGGCGGCAGCTATCGCCAGGCCGGTTTCGGAACCGGCCCGCTGTGGAGCGTGCGCTACGAACACCGGTGGAACCTGGGTCCGAAGCTGACCCTGCGCTACGGGCTGGGCATTTCCAGCCATCCCTATGACGGCGTGCGCGAACGGCAGCGCAGCGTCTTCCTGAATCTTTCGATGCCCCTGCCCTGATGCGAACCAACCTGACCATCCTCCTGCGCGCGGCCATGGCCTGGCTGCTGCTGGCGCTCGCGCTGCCCGGCGCGGCGCAGCCGCTGCCGCCTGCCGACCCCGACGACGGCGTGAGCTTTCGCGTGCTCTCTTTTCACGACGTGCGCAGCAACGTGCGTGCGAGCTTCGAGAGTTCGCCCGACGGCACCGCCATCGACGAACGCACGCTGGCCGAGGTGTTCGCCTGGCTCCGGCACAACGGCTACCACCCCATCAGCCTGCAGCAGGCGATCGATGCGCGCGCCGGCGGCCAGCCGCTGCCCCCGAAGCCCGTGCTGCTGACCTTCGACGACGGCTACCGCAGCGCCTACACCAAGGTCTTCCCGCTGCTCAAGCACTTCGGCTATCCCGCGCTGCTGGCGCTGGTGACCAGCTGGCTCGACGTGCCGGAAGGCGCAAGCGTTCCCTACGGCGACAAGCCCGCGCCGCGCGGCGACTTCCTGCGCTGGAGCGAGGCCGCCGAGATGGCGCGCTCCGGCCTGGTCGAGCTGGCGAGCCACAGCCATGCGATGCACCACGGCGTGCTGGCCAATCCCCAAGGCAACATGCTGCCGTCCGCCGCCACGCACCGCTACGACCCGGCCACGGGCCGCTACGAGGACGACGCCGCCTACGCGCAGCGCATCGAAGCCGACCTGCGCCTCAGCCGCAGCATCATCGAGGCCCGCACCGGCGCCAAGGTGCGCGCGATGGTGTGGCCCTACGGCGCCTACAACAACGCGGCATTGAAGGCTGCCGAGCGCGCGGGGATGCCCGTCACCTTCACGCTCGACGACGGGCCGAACACGGCCTCGGTGCCGCTCTCGCAGGTTCGCCGCGCGCTGGTGGCCTACGACAACGAGGCGCCCGAATACGCCCGGCTGCTGAGCAGCCCCGTGGGCGGCGAGCTGCGGCCGGTCAACCGCGTGATGCACGTCGACCTCGACTACGTCTACGACCCCGATCCCGCTCAGCAGGAGCGCAATCTCTCGGCCCTGCTCGACCGCGTCGCGGCCATCCGGCCCCGCTCCGTGTTCCTGCAGGCCTACGCCGACCCCGATGGCGACGGCGTGGCCGATGCGCTCTACTTCCCGAACCGCCAGCTGCCGATGCGCGCCGACCTCTTCAGCCGCGTCGCCTGGCAGCTGCGCAGCCGCACCGGCGTGAAGGTCTATGCATGGATGCCGGTGATGGCGTTTCGCCTGCCGGCGCCCCACCCGCTCGCGGCGCATACGGTGCGCACCATGGACGGCGGCATGCCCGCGGACCGCTACCACCGGCTGTCGCCCTTCGACCCCGAAGTGCGTGCGTTGATCGGCGAAATCTACGAAGACCTCGCGCGCCATGCCTTCTTCGAGGGCCTGCTGTTCCACGACGACGCGATGCTTTCGGACGACGAAGACGCAAGCCCGCCCGCGCTCGCCGAATACGGCCGCTGGGGCTTGCCGGCCGACGTGGCCGCCATCCGCGCCGATCCGGCCCTGATGGCGCGCTGGACCAGCGCCAAGACGCGCTACCTGACGGAATTCACCCAAGAGCTCGCCGCGCGCGCAGGCGCCTGGCGGCCCGGGCTGGAAACCGCGCGCAATCTCTATGCGCGGCCGATGCTCGAACCCGCGGCGGAACAATGGTTCGCGCAGAACTACGAAGCCTCGCTCGCGGCCTACGACTACGTGGCGCTGATGGCCATGCCGCGCATGGAGCGCGAGGCCGATGCGCAGGCCTGGCTCGCACGCCTTGCGCGCCGCGCCGCCGGCACGCCGCGCGGCCTGGACGGCACTGTCTTCGAACTGCAGGCACGCGACTGGCGCACCGGCCGACCCGTGCCCGACGAGGAACTCGCGCGCCAGTGGGCGCTGCTGCACCGCATGGGCGTGCGGCACCTGGGCTACTACCCCGACGACTTCCTGGCCAACCAGCCCTCCCTCGAGGTGGTGCGCCGCGCGATCTCGGTGCGCGCGCTGCTGCCGCGTGCGCTGCCCGCGCCCGCGCCAGCGCCAACATCCGCCGCGACATCCGCGGAAGAAGGCCGCTCGCCATGACCACCCTCCAAGCCCTGTCCGAAGCGCTGCCGCCGCTGCTGTTCGGCTTCGTCTTCTACTACCCCTTCTTCATGGCGTACGTATGGATGGCGGGCGGGCTGTCCCATGCCTGGGTGTTCGAGCGCCGGCGCGACGTCGAGATCGATCCGCTGCAAGTGCTTGCGTCGCAGCCCCTGGTGACGGTGGTGGTGCCCTGCTTCAACGAAGCGCCGCACCTGCGCGAGGTGATCGAGCAGCTGATGCGCACGCGCTATCCGAACTTCGAGGTGATCGCGGTCAACGACGGCAGCACCGACGGCACGGGCGAGCTGCTCGACGCGATGACCCAGGAATACAGCCGCCTGCGCGTGATCCACAACGCCAGCAACCAGGGCAAGGCCGTGGGCCTGAACACCGCCTGCCAGCTCGCGCGCGGCGAGTACATCCTGGGCATCGACGGCGATGCGCTGGTGGACGCCAACGCCATTGCCTGGATGCTGAACCCGATGCTGGAATCCGAGCGCATCGGCGCCGTGACCGGCAACCCGCGCATCCGCACCCGCACCACGCTGCTCGGGCGCATGCAGGTGGGCGAGTTCTCCTCGATCATCGGGCTCATCAAGCGCTCGCAGCAGCTGGTGGGCACGCTGTTCACGGTGTCGGGCGTGATCGCGATGTTCCGCCGCCGCGCCGTGATCGACGTGGGCTTCTGGAGCCCCGACGTGCTCACCGAGGACATCGACATGAGCTGGAAGCTCCAGCTCGGCGGCTGGCAGCTGCGCTTCGAGCCGCGCGCGCTGTGCTGGATCCTCATGCCCGAGACCTTGCGCGGCCTCTGGAAGCAGCGCCTGCGCTGGGCCGTCGGCGGCATCCAGACCATGCTGCGCTACACCCCGCGCATCCTGCGACCGCGGCAATGGCGCATGTGGCTGGTCTATGCCGAGTACATGGTCAGCGTGGTGTGGGCCTATGCGATGGCGCTCGTGCTGCTCATCGGCTTTCTGCGGCCGTGGCTGCCCGCGGCGTCGGCGTGGCATTCGGCGCTGCTGCCGCACTGGCAGGGCACGCTGCTGGCCATGACCTGCATCCTGCAGATGCTGCTGAGCCTGTGGATCGATCGCCGCTACGACCGCGACCTGCTGCGCTATTTCGCCGGAACGATCTGGTACCCGATCGCTTTCTGGACCATCACGATGGCGGCCACCGTCATCGCCCTTCCCAAAGCCCTGATGCGCCGCCGCGGCAAGCGTGCGGTGTGGACGAGCCCTGACCGAGGAGTTTCCGATGCACCACCACCCTGAATCCCACACCCTGCCGCCGGTGCGGCGCCGCTCCTGGGGCCAGCCCGCGGGGGAAGAGCCGATCATCGACGCCGCGCGCATTTCGCTGCGCGCCTTCGGCAGCGGCCGCTCGCGGCAGCGCACCCTGGCCATGTACCTGTGGCTGCGCGTGCTGCGCCCGGCCGTTACGGTGGCGATCTGGTTCTGTGCGATCTGGTATGCATGGCCCTATGTGCTTGGCGCGCGCTCGCAGCCCGAGGTGCTGCACCTGCTCGGCCTCTATGCCACCGTGATCGGCGCGATCCTGGTCTCGATGCTGCTGATGGCGCCGTTCCGCCGGCTGCAGCAGCTGCGCGAGACGCCGCCGGACCAGGAGCAGTCGTCGCTGTTCGCGCTGGCCTCCTACATCGCCGTGCCGCCGGCGCGCCTGTCCACCTGGCAGCGCGCCCGCCAATTGCTGGTGCACCACGACCGCGACGGCCAGCTGCGCCATGCCGAGGACGCGGCACTCGGCCTGCCGGAGCCCGCGCTGCAAACGGCGGCCGCCGCGCGCTAAGCGGTACGGCCGCATCCCTGCAGGGGTTTCGCGTCGGTGATTCAATCGCTCCGGTTCGCAGCAACCCTTCAAGGACTCTTCAATGGATCTCCAGCTCCAGGACCAGCACGTTCTCATCACCGGCGGCAGCAAGGGCATCGGCCTGGCCTGCGCTCTCGGCTTCCTGCAGGAGGGCGCGCGCGTGAGCCTCGTGTCGCGCGACCTGCAGAACCTGGAGCGGGGCCGCAAGACGCTGGCCGAAGCGTTCGCACAGGCCGGGGACCGGGTCTCGGTGCATGCGGCCGACCTCAAGGACCCGGCCAGCGCCGTGGCCGCGCTCGATGCGGCCGAGCAGGCCTTCGGCCCGGTCGACGTGCTGGTGAATTCGGCCGGCGCCGCGCGCCGCACACCGCCCGACGAGCTGGATGCCGTCGCCTGGCACGACGCGATGGACGCCAAGTACTTCACCTACATCCACATGATCGATCCGGTGGTCAAGCGCATGGGCCAGCGCGGCCGCGGCGCGATCGTCAACGTGATCGGCCAGGGCGGCAAGGTCGCGAGCCCGGTGCACATGGCCGGCGGCGCGGCCAACGCGGCGCTGATGCTGGTGAGCGCCGGCATGGCCGCGGCCTATGCGGCCAAGGGCGTGCGCGTGAATGCGGTGAACCCCGGCCTCACGCTGACCGAGCGGCTGCAGGAAGGCATGAAGGCGGATGCGAAGCTGCAGGGCATCGGCAGCGACGAGGCGCTGCAGCGCGCCAAGGCCCGGCTGCCGCTCGGGCGCATCGCCACGCCGCAGGAGATTGCCAACACGGTCGTGTTTCTGGCGTCGCCGAAGGCGAGCTATGTGACCGGCGCGATCGTTGCGATGGACGGTGCGGTCACGCCGATGATCTGAGCGCAGCGGCAGCCGTCAGCGCCTCGAACTTCAGCGCCAAAAAATCCACCAGCGCCCGGACGCGCGCCGGCACGAAGCGTCCGCTCGGCAGCAATGCATGCAGCGGATAGGGCTCGGTGTCCCACTCAGGCAGCAGGTGTACCAGCCGGCCGCTCTCGATGTCGGTGCGCACGTCGAGCGCCGACTTCAGCGTGATGCCGCGCCCCGCGACGGCCCACTCGCGCGCAAGCGAAGCGTCGTCCACGCTGCGGTCGCCCTTCACGCGCACTTCGGTCCACTGCCCGTTCTGCGCGAAGCGCCAGGTGCGGTGGCGGCGCCCGCCGCGGTCGAAGGTGAGGCAGTTGTGGTGCACCAGGTCTTGCGGCGTCTTCGGCGCGGGGTGGCGGCGCAGGTAGGCGGGCGATGCGGTGAGCAGCGGATTGGTCAGCGCGAACGGCCGCGCCACCAGCCGTGAATCGGCCAGCGCGCCGTAGCGCAGCGCCACGTCGACCTCGTCGCGCGTCACGTCGAGCAGCCGGTCGCCAACGGACAGCGACAGCTGCACGCCAGGGTGCCGTTCAAGGAATTCGTCGAACCAGGGCAGCAGCGTGCTGCGCGTGAGGTCCGATGGGGCGGCCACGCGCAAGGTGCCGACGAGCTCGCCGCGCTCGGCCGTGACCAGCGATTCGCCCTCATCGAGCAGCTCGAAGGCGCGCACGGCGTAGTCGAGCAGCGTCTGGCCCTGCGATGTCAGGCGCATGGCGCGGGTCGAGCGCTCGAACAGCCGGGCGCCGAGTTGCGTTTCCAGCCGCTTGAGCGTGGCGCTGGCCGCCGCCGGCGTCATGCCCAGCGCACGGGCGGCCGCCGTGAGCGTGCCGCCGCGGGCGGTCTGCACCAGCACCTGGAGGTCCGAGAGATTTTCAATCTTCATTTGAAAGTGTTGCTCATCGAAGCGGTCTTATCAATTCTTGATTGCCATCCTACAGTCCAGCCATCGTTCAGGAAACACACAAGGAAAGGTTCTCCCCATGAAAGCCATCGGCTACTACCAGCCCCTGCCCATCGACAACCCCGAGTCGCTGCAGGACATCGAATTGCCCGCCCCGGTGGCCGGCCCGCGTGACCTGCTGGTGCGCGTGAAGGCCATTTCGGTCAACCCGGTCGACACCAAGGTGCGCAAGAACATGGCGCCCGAAGCCGGCCAGCCCAAGGTGCTGGGCTGGGACGCCGCGGGCACGGTCGAGGCCGTCGGCGCCGGGGTCAAGAATTTCAAGGTCGGCGACCGCGTGTACTACGCCGGCTCGATCGTGCGGCCCGGCGCCAATTCGGAACTGCATGCGGTGGACGAGCGCATCGTGGCCCTCGCCCCCACGAGCCTCGACGATGCGCAGGCCGCCGCGCTGCCGCTGACCACCATCACCGCCTACGAGCTGCTGTTCGACCGCCTGCGGGTGCCGAAGAACGGCGGTGCGGGCCAGACGCTGCTGGTCACCGGCGGCGCCGGCGGCGTCGGCTCGATCCTGATCCAGCTCGCGCGCCAGCTCACGCAACTGCGCGTGGTGGCTACGGCCTCGCGCGCCGAGACGCGGGCCTGGTGCCTCGCGCTCGGCGCCCACGCGGTCATCGACCATTCGAAGCCGCTCGCGGCCGAACTCAAGGCCGCGGGCATCGGCGAGGTCGACATGGTCGCGAGCCTCACGCAGACCGGCCAGCACTACGCGCAGATCATCGAAAGCCTGAAGCCCCAGGGCCAGCTCGCGGTGATCGACGACCTGCCGTCGCTCGACGCGATGCCGCTCAAGACCAAGAGCATCTCGCTGCACTGGGAAATGATGTTCGCGCGCTCGCGCTTCGAAACGCCGGACATCGCCGAGCAGGGCGCGCTGCTGGCCCAGGTGGCCGCGCTGGTCGACGCGGGGCGCATCCGCACCACCGCCAATGCGAGCTTCGGCACCATCAACGCCGCCAACCTCAGGAAGGCGCATGCGCTGATCGAAAGCGGCAAGGCGCAGGGCAAGGTGGTGCTCGCGGGGTTCTGAGCACAATCGGCCGCATGGCCGAAGACAGCACCCAGCCCCCGATCGAATTCGAAACCCCGCGCCTTCGGCTGCGCCAGTGGCGGGGGAGCGATCTCGCGCCCTTTGCCGCGCTTGCGGCCGACCCGCAGGTGATGGAGTTCCTGCTGCCCGTGCCCACGCGGGCCGACAGCGATGCGCTGGCCGCGCGCATCAGGGCCCGCATCGCCGAGCAGGGCTGGGGCCTCTGGGCCGTGGAGCACAAGGCATCGGGCGAGTTCGCCGGCTTCACGGGCCTCAACGTGCCGCTGGCGGCGCTGCCCTTCTCGCCCTGCGTCGAGATCGGCTGGCGCTTCGCCCGCCAATGGTGGGGCCAGGGGCTGGCGACCGAGGCCGCGCACGCTGCCCTGCAGGTGGGTTTCGAGCGGCTCGGATTCGAAGAGATCGTGGCATTCACCGCGTTCGGCAACCACCGCTCGGCGGCGGTGATGGAGCGCCTTGGCATGCGCGAGGACCTGGATGGCGCCTTCGACCACCCGGCCGTACCCGAAGGGCACGCGCTGCGGCGGCACAGGCTCTATCGCATCGCGCGGCCGAAGCAAGGATGAAGGCCGCGCGCTACTTCGCCTGCGCCGACACGCGCCAGACCACGTTGCCCACGTCGTCGGCCACCAGCAGCGCGCCGCTCTTGTCGAGCGCCACGCCCACCGGGCGGCCGTGCGCCTTTTCGTCGGCCGAGAGGAAGCCGGTCAGCACGTCGACCGGCGGTCCGCTCGGCTTGCCGCCGGCGAACGGCACGAACACCACCTTGTAGCCGGACTTCGGCTTGCGGTTCCAGGAGCCATGCTCGCCAATGAAGGCACCGCCCGCGAACTGGGGCGGCATGCCGCGGCCGTCCGAAAAGACGAGGCCGAGCGCCGCGACGTGGGCGCCGAGCGCGTAGTCGGGCGCAATGGCCTTGGCCACCATCTCGGGGTTCTGCGGCGTGACGCGCGCATCCACCTTGCTGCCGTAGTAGCTCCAGGGCCAGCCGTAGAAGGCGCCGTCCGTCACCGAGGTCAGGTAGTCGGGCACCAGGTCGCTGCCGATCTCGTCGCGCTCGTTGACCACGGTCCACAGCGCCTTGGTCTCGGGATTCCAGGCCATGCCGTTGGGGTTGCGCAGGCCGCTCGCGAACAGGCGTTTTTCGCCGCTCTTCACGTCCACTTCCCAGATCGCAGCGCGCCCTTCTTCGACGGCCATCCCGTTTTCGCCGATGTTGCTGTTGGAGCCGACCGTGACGTAGAGCTTGGTGCCTTCGGCGTTGGCGATCACGTTCTTGGTCCAGTGATGGTTGATGCCTGCGGGCAGCGGCGTGACGACCGTGGGCGTTGCGCTGGCCGAGGTCTGGCCCTCGGTGTAGGGCACCTTGACGAGCGCGTCGGCGTTGGCGATGAACAGCTCATTGCCCACCAGCGCCATGCCGAACGGCGAGCTCAGGTTCGACAGGAACACCTGCCGCACCTCGGCCGCGCCGTCTCCGTCGGCATCGCGCAGCAGCGTGATCCGGTTGGCGCTGGGCACGTTGGCGCCGGCCCGGCCCATGACCTTGCCCATGACCCAGTTGCGGATCTTGCCCATCAGGCCGCCGTCGCTGCTGCCCTCGGGCTTGGGCGGCTTGTTGCTTTCGGCCACCAGCACGTCGCCGTTGGGCAGCGTGTAGACCCAGCGCGGATGGTCCAGCCCGCGCGCCAGCGCATTCACGCGCAGGCCCTGGGCGGGCTTGGGGGCGGCAGTGTCGGTCCAGCCGACCGCCGTGGCCACGTTGACGGTGGGAATCAGCGTCTTGTTGGGTTCGGCCAGTTGCGGGCGCGGCCCGATGGTGGCCTCGGGCGCCACCTTGGCGGTTTCGCCGCAGCCGGCCAGCGCCAGCGCTGCAGCCACGGCGGCCACCCCGGCCAGCGGGGAAATGGCAATGCTCGGTACCTTCATTCGCGCTCCTTGGTTGCTGCGGCGCGAGGGCCGCCTTTCTTCGGCGTCGCTTCTTCGGCGTCCTTTTCGGCAGATCATGAGGACGGCACCGGCATGGACTGTCGGCCATGGGCGCTTTTTGGCGTGGGCGCACCCCATTCACGCATCGCCGCTACCATCGGCCGCATGACCGACGACCTGTTCCGCGCCGACGCCTACCTGCGCGCCTGCGAAGCCCGCATCCTGCGCATCGACGATACCGGCATCGTGCTGGACCGCACGGTGTTCTATCCGCTGGGGGGCGGGCAGGCCGGCGACACCGGCGTGCTGGCACTGGCCGACGGCCGCGAAGTGGCCATTGCCGACACGCGCAAGGCAAAGAACGAGGAAGGCCAGCCCACGCAGGAAGTCGTCCACGTGCCGGCGCCCGGCCAGGCCGAACTGCTGGCCGCGCTCGAACCCGGTGCCGCCGTGACCGCGCGCCTCGACTGGGAGCGCCGCCACCGGCTGATGCGCTTCCACACCGCGAGCCACCTGCTCTGCCACCTGGTGCCGGTGCCGGTGAACGGCTGCTCGATCACGCCCGACTACGCGCGCATCGACTTCCACATGACCGATCCGCTCGACAAGGAAGCGCTGACGGCCGGCCTCGCGCGGCTGGTGGAAGCCGCGCATCCGCTGACCGTGGGCGCCATCACCGACGAGGAGCTCGACGCGAATCCCGCGCTGGTCAAGAGCATGAGCGTGCAGCCGCCGCGCGGCACGGGCACGGTGCGCACCATCCGCATCGGCGGCGAGGGCGCGGCGCAGATCGACTTCCAGCCCTGCGGCGGCACGCATGTTGCAAACACCGCCGAGATCGGCGCGGTGATGGTCACCAAGATCGAGAAAAAGAGCGCCAGCAGCCGCCGCGTGGTGCTGGGCTGGGCCGCCTGAGCCGCCGCAACCATCGGAACTTCGCACCGCTCCCCTGCTCCGACTGACGGCATGATCTTTTCCCGCTTTCACATCGCTACGTTTCTGGTAGCAGCCGCCACAGCCTGCATGCCGGCTGCGGCCCAATTGGCATCCCGGCCGGGAGCGGTGGTCACCACCCCCCACGTGCGCGCCGAACTGGTGGCGCATGCGCCCGAAGGCGTTGTGCCGGGCGCACCGGTCTGGGTCGGGCTGCAGATCACCCACCAGCCCGAGTGGCACACCTATTGGAAGAACGCCGGCGATTCGGGTCTTCCCACCGAATTGAACTGGACGCTGCCGAGCGGCGTGGCGGCCGGCGACATCGCCTGGCCGGTGCCGCGCAAGATCCCGGTCGGCAACCTCGCCAACTACGGCTACGAAGGCACGGTGCTGCTGCCGGTGCCGCTCGAGGTGTCGAGCAGCTTCAAGCCGCCGCTGGCCCTGGGCGCCGGCGCTTCGGCGCTCGACGTCCGGCTCAAGGCCAGCTGGCTGGTGTGCCGCAAGGAATGCATTCCCGAGGAAGGCGAATTCACCCTCGCCCTGCCGCTGCAGGGCTCGACCGCGCTGCACAAGGCCGAGTTCGACGCAGCGCAGGCCGCGCAGCCGCAGCCGCTGGGCAAGCCGGGCGCGGTCGAGGTCAGCGGCAACACGCTGCAGGTGCGGCTGGAGGGCCTGCCCGCCTCGGCCCGCGGCAAGACCCTGGGCTTCTTCCCCGAAACGCCCGAGCTGATCCGCACCGCCGCGGAATCGGGCAAGGACTGGACCCAGAACTGGCAAGGCGGCACCTGGACCGCCACGCTGCCGCTGGCCGACCAGCGCAGCGCCAGCCCGACGACCCTGCCGCTGGTGGTGGCGCTGGCCGAGTCCGACCGGCAGCCGGGCCAGCCGGTGGCTTGGCGCGCCGAGGCGCCCGTCAGCGGCAGCTGGCCGGCCGCGGCGCCGCGCGCGGAGGTTTCGCCCGCGCTGCAGGCGGCCCTTGCCGCCAACGCAGCCGCCGCTGCGTCCCCGTCTTCTTCGGAACTGCCGCCGCAACCCACGGTCACGCTGATGGCCGCGCTGCTCGGCGCCCTGCTCGGCGGACTGCTGCTGAACCTCATGCCCTGCGTCTTCCCGATCCTGGCGATCAAGGTGCTCGGCTTTGCGCGGCAGGCCGGCAACCACAGCGCGCATCGCACGGCGGGCCTGGCCTATACCGCCGGCGTGATGTTCTCGATGCTCGCGCTGGGCGGTGCCATGCTGGCGCTGCGCGCTGCCGGCGCCCAGCTCGGCTGGGGCTTCCAGCTGCAATCGCCGGCCGTGGTGGCGGCGCTGGCGGCGCTGTTCACGCTGATCGGGCTCAACCTGGCGGGCGTGTTCGAGTTCGGCCGCGCGGCGCCCCTGTCGCTGTGTTCGGCGCAGGCCCGGCATCCGATTGCCAACGACTTTCTTTCGGGCGTGCTGGCGGTGGTGATCGCTTCGCCCTGCACCGCGCCATTCATGGGCGTTTCGCTCGGCTTTGCCATCGGGCTTCCCGCCACCCAGGCGCTGCTGCTGTTCGCCGCGCTGGGCCTGGGCCTGGCGCTGCCGTACCTGGTTGCGGGCTTCATTCCGGCCGTGGCGCTGCTGCTGCCCAGGCCCGGCCCCTGGATGAACACGCTGCGGCGGCTGCTGGCGTTTCCGATGTTCGCCACCGTGGCCTGGCTGGTCTGGGTGCTGGGCCAGCAAAGCGGCATCGACGGCGCGGGCACGCTGCTCGCGCTGCTGGTGTGCATGGCCGCCATCGTCTGGGCGCTCACGCTGCGCGGCCGCACGCGGCTGGTGATCGCCACGCTGATGGTCGCGTTCACCGCGGTGCTGGCTGCCGCCATCGGCCGCAACGTGCTGCAGACGGTGGAGCCGGCCAGGCTGGCCTCCACCGCCGCAGAGCGCTGGCAGCCCTGGTCGGCCGCACGCGTGGCCGAGCTCACGGGCGCCGGGCAGCCGGTGTTCATCGACTTCACGGCCGCCTGGTGCGTGACCTGCCAGTACAACAAGAAGGCTACGCTCGCGGATGCCGAGGTGCTGGCCGATTTCGACAGCAAGAAGGTCGCGATGCTGCGCGCCGACTGGACGCGCCGCGACCCCGCCATCACCGCCGCGCTGACCGCGCTCGGCCGCAGCGGCGTGCCGCTGTACGTGCTGCAGGCGCCCGGCAAGGCGCCGGTCGTGCTGACCGAGATCCTGGGCAAGGACGAGGTGCGCGCCGCGCTCGCTGCGCTTTGACCCCCGGCGTGACATGGGTTGTCACATGCACATGAGCAAAGCGCCCTAAGCTGTCGCCGTTGTTCGTTTTTTCTTTTGGAGTTCAAGCTGGCCATGTCACTTTCGCCATCGTCCGACTCGCGTTCCATTCGTGCCGCGCGCCATGCCCGCGCGGCCCTCAGCCGCGCCTCGCGCCGCGCCGTGGTGGCGGCCGCCGTGGCGCTGGGCGCCACCTTCCTGATGGGCAACAATGCCTTCGCCGCGCCCGCCGTGGGCCAGCAGGCACCCGATTTCGTCGCGGTGGACACCAACGGCGCCAAGCACAAGCTGTCCGACTTTGCCGGCAAGTTCGTGGTGCTCGAGTGGACCAACCCCGGCTGCCCCTTCGTGCGCAAGCACTACAACAGCGGCAACATGCCCGCCACGCAGAAGGCCGCCACGGCCCAGGGCGTGGTCTGGCTGTCGGTCAATTCCACCGAGCGCGCCGCCAGCGACTACCTGCAGCCCGCCGCACTCGACGCCTGGATGAAGTCGCAGAAGGCCGCGCCCACCGCGGTGCTGATGGACGAGGACGGCGTGATCGGCCAGGCCTACGGCGCGCGCACCACGCCGCACATCTTCATCATCGATCCCAAGGGCATGCTGGTGTATGCCGGCGGCATCGACAGCATCGCCTCGGCCCGGCCCGACGACATCAAGAGCGCGACCAACTACGTCAACCAGGCGCTCGGCGAAGCCTTCGGCGGCAAGCCGATCTCGACGGCCTCCACGCGGCCCTACGGCTGCTCGGTGAAGTACAAGAGCTGACGAAGCCCCACGGGCAGTGACAGGTACCTGACTCGCGCGGTCAGGCAGTGGTCGGGAACCCCGGCCTACCCTCGGACGAACGACATCGCCCAAGGGGACAACGAGATGAATCCTGCGCACTCCGCCGCGCAACCATCGGCCACGGCCGCCGCCCGTGCCGCTCCAGGCACCGCTTCTTCCAGCGCCCCTCCCTCCTCGAAATTCGCCACCGTGCTGCGCGTGACGGGCGGCAATTTCATGGAGATGTTCGACTTCTTCCTGTTCGGCTTCTACGCCACACAGATCTCGAAGACCTTCTTTCCGGCGGGCAACGAATTCGCCTCGCTGATGCTGACCTTCATGACCTTCGGCGCGGGCTTCCTGATGCGGCCGCTGGGCGCGATCTTCCTGGGCGCGTACGTCGACCGCGTGGGCCGCCGCAAGGGCCTGATCGCCACGCTCGCGCTGATGGCGCTCGGCACGCTGCTCATTGCCTGCGTGCCGGCCTACGCCACCATCGGCTTCGCAGCGCCGCTGCTGGTGCTCGCCGGGCGGCTGCTGCAGGGCTTCTCGGCCGGTGTGGAGCTGGGCGGCGTCTCGGTCTACCTGTCGGAGATGGCCACGCCGGGCCGCAAGGGCTTCTACGTGAGCTGGCAGTCGGCCAGCCAGCAAGTGGCGATCATCGTGGCGGCCGCGCTCGGCTACTGGCTCAACGTGACCTTCACGTCGCAGCAGATCGGCGACTTCTATTGGCGCATTCCGTTCTTCGTCGGCTGCCTGATCGTGCCGGTGTTGTTCGTCATCCGCCGCTCGCTGCAGGAAACCGAGGAGTTCATGGCGCGCAAGCACCGGCCCGACGCGCGCGAGATCTTCCGGTCGATGGTGACCAACTGGGGCCTCGTCGTGGCCGGGATGATGCTGGTGTCGATGACCACCGTGTCGTTCTACCTGATCACGGTCTACACGCCCACCTTCGGCAAGTCGGTGCTGCACCTGAGCACGACCGACGCGCTGGTCGTCACGCTGTGCGTGGCCATCTCCAACTTCATCTGGCTGCCGGTCATGGGCGCGCTGTCCGACCGCGTGGGCCGCAAGCCGCTCTTGATCCTGTTCACCGTGCTGACCATCCTCACCGCGTACCCGTCGCTCAAGTGGCTGGTCGGCGCGCCGAGCTTCGCGCGCATGCTCGAAGTGGAGCTCTGGCTGTCGTTCCTCTACGCGAGCTACAACGGCGCGATGGTGGTGGCGCTCACCGAGGTGATGCCGGTCGATGTGCGAACCGCGGGCTTCTCGCTGGCCTACAGCCTCGCGACGGCGCTGTTCGGCGGCTTCACGCCCGCCATTGCCACCGGCCTGATCGAGATGACCGGCGACAAGGGCGCGCCGGGCCTGTGGATGACGGCCGCGGCCGTCTGCGGGCTGGTGGCGACGCTGGTGCTTTACCGGCGCAACGTGGACCCGGCGGATTCGGTGCGGGTGCCGGTGGTTTAGGGCCTGCGACAATCGGGGCATGCCTTTCGCCCCCTTGCAAAACGAGACTTTCCTGCGGGCCTGCTGGCGCCAGGCCACCGACCACACGCCCGTCTGGCTCATGCGCCAGGCCGGACGCTACCTGCCCGAGTACGTGGCCACCCGCGCCAGGGCCGGCAGCTTCATGGGGCTGGCGACCAACGTCGACTACGCCACCGAAGTCACGCTGCAGCCGCTTGAGCGCTATCCGCTCGATGCCGCCATTCTTTTCTCCGACATCCTCACCGTGCCCGACGCCATGGGCTTGGGCCTTTCGTTCGAGGCCGGCGAAGGCCCGCGTTTTGCACGCCCCGTGCGCGACGAAGCAGCCGTCGCGGCCCTCGAGGTGCCCGACATGGCCAAGCTGCGCTACGTGTTCGACGCCGTGGCGTCGATCCGCAAGGCACTCGATGGCCGCGTGCCGCTGATCGGTTTTTCGGGCAGCCCCTGGACGCTGGCCTGCTACATGGTGGAAGGCGCGGGCTCGAGCGACTACCGCCTCGTGAAGAGCATGCTCTACAGCCGCCCCGACCTGATGCACCGCCTGCTCGCGGTCAATGCCGATTCGGTGGCCACCTACCTCAATGCGCAGATCGATGCCGGCGCGCAGGCCGTGATGGTGTTCGACAGCTGGGGCGGTGTGCTGGCCGACGGCGCGTTTCAGGAATTCAGCCTCGCCTACACCGCGCGCGTGCTGGCCGGCCTCAAGCGCAACGGCGCCGACGGCCAGCCGGTGCCGCGCATCGTCTTCACCAAGGGCGGCGGCCTGTGGCTCGAGGCCATGCGCGAACTCGCCTGCGAGGTGCTCGGCGTCGACTGGACCGTGAACCTCTCGGCCGCACGCCGGCTGGTCGGCGAAGGCATGGACGCCAGGGCCAAGGCCCTGCAGGGCAACATCGACCCCAACGTGCTGTTCGCACCGCCCGCGCAGATCGAGGCCGAGGTGGCGAAGGTGCTGCAGGCCTTCGGCACGCCGCACACCGATGCCACTTCCACGGGCCCGTCCCACATCTTCAACCTGGGCCACGGCATCAGCCAGTTCACGCCGCCGGACCACGTGGCGGCGCTGGTGCAGGCGGTGCACGCACAATCGCGCGCCCTGCGCAAAGGTTAAAAACGGTAAACAAGCCGCGAGCCGCACAGGAACACGGCCGCGGCCCCAAAAATCGATTTCCTGCCGTTTGTCAAGCATAAAAACGGTGTAGGAACACCGACTTATGCACAAAACACGTGTTGCACTGCGCAAGATTATCTGTAGGCCTTCCTTCTTTGCTCCTAAACCAATAGCGACGCTAAGTTGTTGATTTATATAGAAATTGAACTTTGCTTTTTTTGAGGGCAATCCAGTCAGAGGCTTGATTTTCAAGGCTCGCCGGCGTGTCGAGCCCGGTTGTCAACAAAGTTATCCACAGAAACTCTGGATGGCTCCCAAAGCACTGAAAAATCAACGACTTAAGCGATCTTGTTCAAAGTCGCATTAACAAACCTTGCCAACAAGGACGCCCATTCCCACCGTCAGCCCCGCCTCCGAAACAGCAGCAGCGCCCGCGGCCGGTTCCGCCCCCGCGCCGGCGGGCGTGCCCGCCGCGATGGCCTGGCGGCTCGACATCGCGGTGCAGACGCCCGCGCATGCCGCGCTCGGCGACCTGCTGAGCTACGCCAGCCCCGCCCCCCTGGTGCCCGGCACGCTGGTGCGGGTGCCGCTGGGCCGGCGCGAGGTGCTGGGCGTGGTCTGGAACCCGCCGGTTTCGCTCGAAGATGCCGAGCCCGACATGGCCCTGAAGCCCGTGGGCGCCGCGCTGGACGCGCTGGCCCCGCTCGGGGAGGCCTGGCGCGACCTCGTGGCCTTTGCCGCGCGCTACTACCAGCGCTCGATCGGCGAAATCGCCCTGGCCGCCCTGCCGCCGCAGCTGCGCGACCTGAGCGGAACGCAGCTGGCGCGCCGGCTCAGGCGCAAGACAGCGGCGGGCCCCGTGGCCGAGACGGCCGAGGCCGCCCACCCGGTCGCCCTGAGCGGGGAGCAGACCGCCGCGCTGGCCCGCATCGAGGCCGGTGAGGCCGGCATCTTCCTCTTGGTCGGCAGCACCGGCAGCGGCAAGACCGAGGTCTACCTGCGCTGCGTGGCCGACCTGCTCGCGGCAGACCCCGGCGCACAGGCGCTGGTAATGGTGCCCGAGATCAACCTGACGCCGCAGCTCGAAGCCCGCTTCAAGGCGCGCTTCGGCGACGACGCGGTGGTGTCGCTGCACAGCGGCATGACCAACCCACAGCGGCTCGCGAGCTGGCTCGCGGCGCACAGCGGTGCCGCGCGCATCGTGCTGGGCACGCGCATGGCGGTGTTCGCCTCGATGCCGGGCCTGAAGCTCGTGGTGGTCGACGAGGAGCACGACCCCAGCTACAAGCAGCAGGAAGGCGCGCGGTATTCGGCGCGCGACCTCGCCGTCTGGCGCGGCCAGCGCGAGGGCGCGAAGGTCATCCTCGGCTCGGCCACGCCCTCGCTCGAAAGCTGGCACCAGAGCCGCCCCGCCGAGGGCGAGGACCCGGGCGGGCGCTATGTGCGGCTGGCCATGCCGTCGCGCATCGGCGCCGGCGAGCTGCCCACGGTGCGGCTGGTCGACATGAACCTGCAGCCGCCCAAGACCGTGATCTCGGGTGCGCTGCTCGACGCCATCGGCCAGCGCATCGCGCGCGGCGAGCAGAGCATGGTGTTCCTGAACCGCCGCGGCTATGCGCCGGTGCTGGCCTGCGCCGACTGCGGCTGGAAAAGCGAATGCCCGCACTGCAGCGCCTACCGCGTGTTCCACAAGATCGACCGCACGCTGCGCTGCCACCACTGCGGCTTCACCGAACGCGTGCCGCGCGCCTGTCCTTCCTGCGGCAACCCCGACATCGCGCCCGTGGGCCGCGGCACCGAGCGGCTCGAGGAGCACCTCGCGGAACTGTTCGCTGGGGTGACGCGCCCCAACGGCAGCGCGGTGCCCGGGCCCGTAAGGATTGCGCGCATCGACGCCGACAGCACCAAGAAGCAGGGCGCGCTCGAATCGCAGCTCGCGGCCGTGCATTCGGGCGAGGTCGACGTGCTGGTGGGCACGCAGATGATTGCCAAGGGGCACGACTTCCGCCGCATCACGCTGGTGGCGGCGGTGAACCCCGACGGCGCGTTGTTCTCCAGCGACTTCCGCGCGCCCGAGCGGCTGTTCAGCCTGCTGATGCAGTCGGCCGGCCGCGCGGGCCGCGACGCCGCCTACCTGGCGGCGCAGGGCACCACGGCCGAGATGTGGATCCAGACGCACCATGCGCAGCACCCGCTTTTCTCGGCGCTCCGAAGGCACGACTACACGGCCTTCGCGCGGCAGCAGCTCGAGGAACGCGCCGCCGCCGGCATGCCGCCCTTTGCCTTCCAGGCGCTGCTGCGCGCCGATGCGCGCACCCAGGAGGCCGCGCAGGCTTTCCTGAACGCGGCCAGCGCCGCCGCCGATGCGCTGGAAGGCGCCGACCGGGTGGTGCGCTATCCCGCGGTGCCGCTTGCGATCCAGCGCGTGGCCAACGTGGAACGTGCGCAGATGCTGATCGAAAGCCCCTCGCGCGCCGCCTTGCAGCGCTTGCTGGCGCAGTGGCAGCCGCTGCTGCACGCCCTCAGGCGCACGCCCGAAGGCAAGGGTGTGATCCGCTGGCTGGTCGACGTCGATCCGCACAGCATCTAGCAACTGCCTTCTGCCTCGCAGGCCCCGGCTGCGGCGGTCAGTGCAGGCCCGCGGGCTCCTTGCCGACGTCGACGTAGCGCAACTCGGTGCTGCGGCGCCGCGCGCTGCTGGCGGGCCATGCGAACACGACCAGGCTCAGGGCGCCCAGCGCGAGCGAGGTGCCGGTGCCGAGCATGCCGGCCTGCCAGGCCCAGCTCACGCCGGCAACCCAGGCGAGCCACAGCAGGATACGAATAAGTATTGCCATCGTGCTGCCCCATTCATACTTTGATTCGCAAACACTCTATCAGGCATTGTGCAAACTCAAGTATTCATCTGAAGTACTAGCAGTAGCTATGCCTTACGGCCGTTACGCCGCAGCGGAAATATTCTGAAAAAACCGTTGACTGCGCCCCCGCGCGCTGCGCAAGCTGTCGCTGTGCGAAGCCCGTTCCGGCTCCGCATCTCAAGCAAGCACGCTGGTCTGCGGGGTCGTCTGTCGTGAAACTGCCTTCATCTGTGGTTGCGGTTCTCCTGTTCGCATGCCTTGCATGCTCGGCGGCCGAACTCGACCTGCAGGGCAGCCGGCTCGTGGTGTCGGGCATGCTCGACGGCAGCGCCATCAAGACCTTCACCGAGCACCTGGGCAAGGGCACCGTGCGCACTGTGGTGTTCGAGGATTCCTTCGGCGGCACCGCCGAGGCGGCGGGTGCCTTTGCCGACGCCATCCGCGCGAGCGGCGTGGACACCGAGATCCGCGGCCAGTGCATGGCCGCCTGCGCCTATGCCTTCCTGGCCGGCAAGGCGCATCGCTTCGACGACGGCCTGCAGGTGAACGGCGTGCTGCTGCCGGTGGCGGCAAGGCCCACGGCGGCCGAGCTGGCGGTGCGCTGGCGCGGCGAGGAGGCTCACAAGACGCTGGCCGAATTCACGCCCATTGCGGCGGCCGCGCCCATCCAGGCCACGGAAACCCGCGCCGCCGGCACGCCCAGCGACAACGCCAGGGACAACTGGCAACCCGAGCACGGCGTGCTCTTCACGGCCAGCCCGACGCTCTTCGGCCGCATCTACAACGCCTTCTATTGCGACGGCACCCAGGGCCGCGACTTCTCCAAGTGCGAGCGCCTGCCCGATGCCGATCCGTTCAAGCTGGGCGTGCTGACGCCCTGAGGCCGCTCAGCGCAGCACGCCGACCGCGAACGGAAAGCTGAAGAAGGTCGCCACCGTCGTCCACAGGATGATGCGTGCGATGCGGCCGTTGTCGGCGCCGAAGCGCTCGGCCAGCATCGAGACGTTGCTGGCGCTGGGCAGCGCCGCCACCAGCACGATCACCATCAGCGCCTGGGACGAGAGCGGCAGGCCCAGGGCAATGGCCGCCTGCCCCACCGCCCACACCAGTACCGGATGCACGATCAGCTTGACGGCCACCACCGGCAGCACATCGGCCAGCGGCGCCTTCGCAGGCACCGCCGACTTCGTGCCCATGGCGGCCGCCACCGCCGCGCTGGCACCGTGCTCGCGCGCGAGCAGCGCCGAGCGCGCCAGCACCGCGCCGATGGTGAAGAGCGCCACCGGCGAAGCCGCATCGGCCAGCATGGCGATGGTGCGCTCCACCGGCCCCGGCAGGCGCCAGCGGGCCGCCGAGAGCAGCACGCCCAACAGGATCGACCACGGCATCGGATTGACCAGCACGCCGCGCAGCGCCTGGCGCGCCGCCAGCCGCGGGCCATGCTGCCCGCCGGCGCCGTCCAGGCGTGACAGCGCAATGCACAGCGAAGAAGTCACGACCAGGTCGAACGCGATGGTGATGATCATCGGCCCCGCGGCCTGCGCGCCCAGCAGCGCCACCAAGAGCGGCACGCCCATGAAGCCGGTGTTCGGGAAGGCCGCGACCAGCGCGCCGAAGGCGCCGTCGTTCCAGCCGATGCGCGCATTGCGGGTAAAGACCACCACGCCCGCCACCACCGCCAGCGCGCTCAGGCCCCAGACCAGTGCCACGCTGCCGTCGAGCAGTTGCCCGATCGGCGTGCCCGCGCCGAAGCGCAGCAGCATGCACGGCAGCGCGAAATACAGCACGAAGGTGTTGAGGCCCGGGATCGCGTCCAGCGGCAGGATCCGGACACGCGCGGCGCCATAGCCGGCCGCGATCAGCGCAAAGAAAGGAAAAGTTACGAGAAATACAGGCAGCACGGGCCGATTGTCGCCGCGTCCCGCATCGTGAACTCTGGCGGCCTTCCCGGAAGCATGCGCCCCGTATCATTGCGCGCTTTGCGCCTGCCGTTCCTTCGCGGCCTTCCGATCCCACTCCCCATGTCTTCCGGTCTCAATCTCGCGCAACAAGAAGCTGTCAATTACCTGCACGGCCCCTGCCTGGTGCTGGCGGGCGCGGGCTCGGGCAAGACGCGCGTCATCACGCACAAGATCGGGCGGCTGATCCAGGCCGGCCTGGAGCCCAAGCGCATCGCGGCCATCACCTTCACCAACAAGGCCGCGAGCGAAATGCGCGAGCGCGCCAAGGGGCTGATCGGGCGCGAGGCGAAGCACGTGGTGATCTGCACCTTCCACGCGCTGGGCGTGCGCATGATGCGCGAAGACGGCGCCGTGCTGGGCCTGAAGCCGGCCTTCAGCATCCTGGACAGCGACGACGTCACCAAGATCCTGAAGGACGCGGGCGGCACCACCGACACCGCCACCGCGCGCATCTGGCAGTGGACCATCAGCAAGTGGAAGAACATGGGCCTGAACGCCGCGCAGGCGGAAGCAGCTGCGGCGGACGACAACGAGCGCATCACCGCGCGCATCATGGCGCGCTACGAAGAGCGGCTCACGGCCTACCAGAGCGTCGATTTCGACGACCTGATCGGCATGCCGCTCAAGCTGCTGCGCGACTTCGACGAAGTGCGCACCAAGTGGCAGGCCGCGCTGGGCCACATCCTGGTGGACGAATACCAGGACACCAACGCCACGCAGTACGAAGTGCTGAAGGCGCTGGCCGGCGAGCGCGGGCGCTTCACCGCGGTGGGCGACGACGACCAGTCGATCTACGGCTGGCGCGGCGCCACGCTGGACAACCTGCGCAAGCTGCCGGTCGACTACCCGGCCCTGAAGGTCATCAAGCTCGAGCAGAACTACCGCTCCACCAGCGCGATCCTGCGCGCGGCCAACAACGTGATCGGCCCCAACCCCAAGCTGTTTCCGAAGACGCTGTTCTCCGAACTCGGCGAAGGCGAGCCGGTGCGCGTGGTCGATGCCGACTCCGAGGCGCACGAGGCCGAGCGCGCGGTGGCGCGCATCGTCAGCCTGCGCGCGGGCGACACCGCCATACAGGGCAAGCAATACAAGGAGTTCCGCGACTTCGCCATCCTCTACCGCGCCAACCACCAGGCGCGCGTGTTCGAGCAGGCGCTGCGCAAGGCGCAGATTCCCTACAAGGTGTCGGGCGGCCAGAGCTTCTTCGACCGCGCCGAGATCAAGGACCTGTGCGGCTGGTTCCGCCTGTGGGTCAACAACGACGACGACCCGGCGTTCCTGCGCGCCATCACCACGCCCAAGCGCGGCATCGGCCACACCACGCTCGCGAGCCTGGGCACCTTTGCGAGCCAGTACAAGCTGAGCCTGTTCGAGGCGCTGTTCAGCCCCTCGCTGCCCAGCGTGATGCCCAAGCGCACGCTCGAAGGCATCCATGAATTCGGCCGCTACATCAACGACCTCGAATACCGTGCGCGCCGCACCATGGGCGCTGAAGACTCGCGCACCTTCATGCTCGACTGGCTCAAGGAGATCGACTACGAGAAGCATCTCTACGACGGCGAGGACAGCGAACAGGCCGCGGCCGCGCGCTGGACCAACGTGATGGAATTCGTCGACTGGATGTCGCTGCGTGCCGGCGGCACCATCGACGATGCTTCGGGTGCCGACAGCAACATCGAGACCGAGCGCAAGAGCCTGCTCGAGGTGGCGCAGACCATCTCGCTGCTGTCGACCATCAGCGAGCGCGAGCAGGACCAGAACGTGGTCACGCTGTCCACGCTGCATGCCTCCAAGGGCCTCGAATGGCCGCACGTGATGCTGATCGGCGTGACCGAGGGCCTGCTGCCCTTCAAGCTCGAGGACGACAACGGCCGCCAGCTCCAGGTGAGCGACGACACGCTGCAGCGGCTGCAGGAAGAGCGCCGCCTGATGTACGTGGGCATCACACGCGCGCAGCGCAGCCTGGCGGTGAGCTGGACCAAGAAGCGCAAGCAGGGCCGCGAAATGGTGGCCTGCGTGCCGAGCCGCTTCATCGCCGAGATGGGGCTGGACAAGACCACCACCCGCGAAGACCCGCGCGAAAAGCTCAAGGCGCTGCGCGCCGAGTTCGCGCGCAAGGCGCAGGACAGCTCGGCCGCCAAGGCCGCGGCTGCGGCAGCGCCATGAAGAGGCTGCTGCCCGCCTTCCTTGCCGCGCTTCTTGCCGCCACGGGCTGTGCCACGACAACGCAGGGCGGCGGCGCCGGCTGCCCCGCCGATGCGCGCGAGCTGCCGCTGCAGTCGCTCTACGGCCGCTGGGAGGCGCGCTTCGACGGCGCCCCCGCCGTGGCCATCGTGCAGCTCGGCAGGCACCCCGACTACGCCGGCGTGCGCGGCACCATCACTCGCCCCGCCGCGGACGGCAGCGCCCGGCCCCAGGTGGCGCAACTCGCGGGCGACGTCGACGACGACGGCGCCCTCTCCATCGACGAATCGCTGGACGGCCGCGCGATCAGCGGCGTCTGGGCCGGCACACTGCAACCCGGCTCCTGCGGCCGGGAATTCAGGGGCACGTGGCGCAACGCCGCGGACGAAAGCACGCATCCGTTCGTGCTGAACAAAGAGGGGGGAATGCAAGGAAACCAATGACCCAACAACGAACACACGCCATCTTCTCCGTCTCCGGGCTGGCGGCCCTCGCGGCCTGCCTTGGCGGCGCCGCTGCCGCGCATGCGCAAGCCACGGACCAGCCGCGCAGCCCGCTGGCCGACGCGCAGCTGACGTGGCAGCAATGCGCCGCGCTCGGCAACAGCAACGAAGCGCGCCTGGCCTGCTTCGACCGCTGGGCGCAGCAGCAGACGCTGCCTTCGGTCTCGGTGCCCGTGGCGCCGCCGGTGCTGGCCAACACGCAGCCGGCGCCGCCCGTGGACGCCTCGATACCGGCCACGCGCGTGATTTCGGTCGACACCAACGAAGGCTGCCGCGACCGCCAGTACTCGGCGCTGTCGCGCTTCTGGGAGCTGGAGAACGGCACCGATTGCGGCACCTTCGGCTTCCGCGGCTACCGGCCGCTGAACGTGTCGGCCTCGGCCGCCACCAGCAAGCCCGACACGCCCACCTCGCCCTCGGAGGGCCATACCGGCACGCCCGTGGCCTACCAGGCCAACGAGATGCGCATCGGCCTGTCGGTGCGCACCAAGATCGCGCAGGGCCTGCTCACGCAGAACGAGCCGGCCAAGAAGGACTCGCTGTGGTTCGCGTACTCGCAGCAATCGACCTGGCAGCTGTTCAACGGCTCGATCTCGCGGCCGTTCCGCACCACCGACCACGAGCCCGAGCTGATGTATGTCTATCCGCTGGACTTCAACCTGCCCGGCGGCTGGCGCTGGCGCTATGCGGGCGTGGGCGTGGTGCACCAGTCGAACGGCCAGAGCCTGCCGTTGTCGCGCAGCTGGAACCGCGTCTACCTGATGGGCGGCGCCGAACTGGGCGACCGCTTCACCATCACCGGGCGCATCTGGCAGCGCATGTCGGAAGAAGCCGCGAAGGACGACAACCCCGACATCTCCAACTACATCGGCCGCGCCGAAATCACAGGCCGCTGGAACTTCAACCGCGACAACACCCTGGGCATCACGGTGCGCAACAACCTGCGCGAGAGCGGCCGCGGTTCGGTGCGGCTCGAATGGCTCAAGGCGATCGGCGATTCGACCAGGAGCAACCTGCGTTTCCACACGCAGCTGTTCCATGGCTACGGCGACACGCTGGTGGACTACAACCGCAAGCGCACCGTGCTCAGCATCGGCCTGAGCCTGGTGGACTTCTAGGCTCGCCCCCAGGCTTCGCGCACCTCGTGTCGCTTCTCCCTCCCCCGACCGGGGGCAACACCAGCGGCCCGGCAAGGCCGGTTCCGCGGTGTTTCACCGAAAGACTGCCAGCAAGGATAGCTTCATGGATCAGGACCTGACTCCCGTCGACGCCACGCAGCGCGAGATCATCGCGGCGCTGCATGTCGCGCCCGTTTTCGATGCCGCAGCGGAAATCGAGCGGCGCACCGCGTTTCTCGCGGACTACCTGCAGCGCACCGGCCTCAAGGCGCTGGTGCTCGGCATCAGCGGCGGCGTCGATTCGCTGACGGCCGGCTGCCTGGCGCAGCGCGCCGTCGAAAAGCTGCGCGCGCAAGGCTATGGAGCCACCTTCATCGCGATGCGCCTGCCGTACGGCGTGCAGAAGGACGAGGCCGAGGCGCAGGCCTCGCTCGCGGTGATCAGGCCGGACCGCATCCTCACCGTCGACATCCGCCCGGCGGCCGACAGCATGCTCGCGGCGCTGAAGACCGGCGACCTGGCCTTTCGCGACGCGGCGCACGAAGACTTCGTGCTCGGCAACATCAAGGCGCGCCAGCGCATGATCGCGCAGTTCGCGGTGGCCGGCGCGCACGAGGGCATCGTCATCGGCACCGACCATGCCGCCGAGGCGCTGATGGGTTTCTTCACCAAGTTCGGTGACGGCGCGGCCGACGTGACGCCGCTCACCGGCCTCAACAAGCGCCGCGTGCGCGCCCTCGCGCAGCGGCTGGGCGCACCCGACGAGCTGGTGTTCAAGGTGCCGACGGCCGACCTCGAATCGCTGGTGCCGGGCAAGCCCGACGAAGACGCCTTTGGCGTCAGCTACGAGCAGATCGACGATTTCCTCGAAGGCAAGCCGGTGGCCGCCGCGGCGCGCGAAATCATTCTTGCCACGCATCGCAAGAGCGCCCACAAGCGCGCGCTGCCGGTGGAGCCGCCGCACCCGGCCTAGCTTTCCAGCCCGGCTCCACGGGCTCTACGCAGCCTTGAAACGGGGCGGCTCCAGCAGGCGTTCGAGCAGCGCCGAGAGCTTGTCGACATCGACCGGCTTCGTGAGGTGGGCCCGGAAGCCCGCCTCGAGGCTGGCTTCCCTGTCGCTGGCCTGCCCGTAGCCGGTGACGGCAATCAGCGGCGGCGGGTTGATCATCTCGGAGTGCAGGCGCCGGGCGACTTCATGGCCGCTCAGGTCGGGCAGGCCGATGTCCAGCAGCACCACATCCGGGTCTTGCGCCCTCACTGCCTCGATGGCGGCCAATCCGCCATGCGCGACGCTGGACTTGTAGCCCAGCGCTTCCAGCAGCATTGCCATGGTCTCGGCCGCATCCACGTTGTCGTCCACCACCAGCACGCGCTGCTCGCCAACTGGCCGCGGCTGCGCCTCGAGCATGGAGACCGGCGCCTGCGTGGTCGGGAACTGCACCACGAATTCGCTGCCCTCGCCCGGCCTGCCGGTGCTGAACGCGCTGACGCGTCCTCCATGCAGCGTCGTCAGCTGCTGCACCAGGCTGAGCCCCAGGCCCAGCCCGCCTTGCGTCCTGGCCATGTTCTGCTCGCCCTGCACGAACAGATCGAAGATCCGCTGCAGGTCCTGCGGCGGTATGCCGGGCCCGTCGTCGCGCACGCTGATGTCCGCATCCGCTGCGCTTCGCGAGAGCGACACGTGGATGTTGCCGCCGTTCCCGGTGAACTTGGCGGCGTTGTGGAGCAGGTTGCTCACGATCTGGATGACGCGCGCGCTGTCTCCGGCGATCCAGGGGTCCGCGTCCTGCGCCTGCAGGTGCAGGGTCTGCGACTTGCCGTCGATCAGCGGGCGCACCGCCTCGATGGCCTCGGCGATGGCGTCGCGCAGGCGAACCGGCTTGTTCTCGAGCTGGATCTTGCCGCTGCTGATGCGGCCCACGTCGAGCAGGTCGTCCACCAGCCGGGTCATCTGGCGCAGCTGCCGGCCGATGATGTCGCGGGTGTGCACGACCGCGGCCGACTCCGTCTTTTCCCGCTTGAGGAGCTCGAGCGCATTCGAGATCGGCGCCAGCGGATTGCGCAGTTCGTGCCCGAGCATCGCAAGGAAGTTCGTCACGCGGCGCCCTTCGTCCTCGAGCGCGGTCACGCGACGGCGCTCCGTGAGGTCGCGCGTGACCTTGGCAAAGCCGCGGTGCCTGCCGGTGGCGTCGTGCAGCGCGGTGATCACCACGCTGGCCCAGAACCGGCTGCCGTCCTTGCGGATGCGCCAGCCCTCGTCCTCGAAGCGCCCGTCGCGCAGCGCGTTGCGCAGTTCCTGCTCGGGCCAGCCGCTGGCGGCGACCTCCGGCGGATAGAACCGGGAGAAGTGCTGCCCGATGATCTCCGAGGCCTCGTAGCCCTTGTTCTTCTGCGCGCCGAGATTCCAGCTCACGATGTGGCCGCCCGGGTCGAGCATGAAGATCGCATAGTCCTTCACGCCCTCGACCAGCAGCCGGAAGCGCTCCTCGCTCATGCGCAGCATCTCGTCCTGGCGGCGGTTCTCGCTGCGGTCCCTGGTGATCAGCGAGAAGCCGCGGACTTCTCCGCCCGCGCCGGTGATCCGCGTGATGACCACGCTGGCCCAGAAGCGCGTGCCGTCGCTGCGCAGGCGCCAGCCTTCCTCCTCCAGGCGGCCATCCCGGCGTGCCGTTTCGAGTGCCTGCTCCGGCCGGTTCTGCTCCAGCAGTTCGGTCGGATAGAAAAGCGAGAAGTGCCGGCCCAGGACTTCGGGGGCGTCGTATCCCTCGAGCTTGCGGGCGCCCTCGTTCCAGCTGATGACGATGCCGCCAGGATCGAGGACGATGATCGCGTAGTCGGTGACCGAATCGACCATCAGCCTGAAATCGGCGTCGGTCAGAGTGCGTTGATTCAGGGGTGCACTCCCAGCGCCGTGATCTGCCATTGCTCTTTTTCCCTTCAGTGGCCGCGCGATCGATGCCACGGCGTGCGGTGTCCGCCGTAAAACGGTGGTGCCAATTTAGGCCAGCAACGGTTACTTTTCGCGTAGGACAAGGTCCAGATTGCGCACCGCAGGCGCGGTCCGGCGAGCCTCAGGCGCTGGAAGGCTCTTCGCGCGGCCACGACGCGCCGCCGGGCTTGCCGGACCCGGGCGCCGCCATCATGAAGCGGTTCTTTCCCTCTTTCTTGGCTGCATAGAGCGCGGTGTCGGCGCGCACGAACAAGGACGGGAAATCCTCGTCGTCCTCCGAGATCGCGACGCCGATGCTGGTGGTGGCCTGCAGCGTGCGGCCGGGCAGATGGAAAGCCGGCCGCATGGCGGCCAGCACCTTGCCGGCCACCACCTGCGCCTCTGCGGCGCCGCTGGCGCCTTCGAGCAGGATCACGAACTCGTCGCCCGCGTAGCGCGCCGCCATGTCGGTTTCGCGCACGCTCTCCTTGAGCCGACGGCCGAATTCCCGCAGCACCGCATCGCCCGCCGCATGGCCCAGCGAATCGTTGATCGACTTGAAGTAGTCGATGTCCAGGAACAGCAGGCAGACCGGCAGGCCGGCGCGCCGGGACCTGGCCATGGCGTCGCGCGCGTGCTCCTCGAACGAGCGGCGATTGGGCAGGCCGGTGAGCGCGTCCTCGCGCGCGAGGGCGTCCAGCTTCATCTGCTTCTGCTTGAGCTCGGTGACGTCGTTCGACAGGATGTACAGCCCGGTGACCGCACCTTGCGCATTGCGCTGGGGCAGATAGGTGGTCTGCAAGGTCCGCTCGCCGATCAGCAGGCTGGCGGTCTGCTCGAAGGACACCACCTCGCCCGCGAATGCCCGCGCCAGCAGCGGCTTGCGGATTTCATAGTGCGCCTCGCCGATGGCCTCGTGGATGGGGCGGTTCGCCATCGCGTCCGGCGAGACGCCGAGCCAGGCCTGGTATTTGCCGTTGCAGAAGACCACGCGCTCCTCGAGATCGAGCTCGGCAAGAAGCGCCGGCACGTTGTCGGTCAGCCCGCGCAGGCGCCGCTCGCTTTCGGCGCTGTGCATCTCGGCCTGCTTGCGCTTGCTCACGTCGAAGGTCATCACGTAGTAGCCGGCCAATACGCCGTCGTCGCGGATGTCAGGCGCCAGGTGGCATTCGAAGAAGCCCAGCTTGCCGTTGCGCTCGTAGGTGCCTTCGGTGCGTGTCGGCGTTCCCGCAAGCACCTTGGTGATGCCCGGCACGAGCTGCTGGTAGACGTGGTCGGGCAGCGACTCCTGCATGGTCATGCGCCCGATGTCGGCCATGGTCCTGCCGCGCATGCCGAGCCCGGCCTTGTTCGCGAAAAGGCAGCGCTGGCTGCTGTCGAAGTAGGCAACCACGGCCGGCAGGTTGTCGGTCACGTCGCGCAGGAATCTTTCGCTGGCGGCCAGCTTCTCGTTGGCGGCCTGCCGCTCCGTCATCAGAAGGTCGAAGGTTCGGGAGAGATCACCGACCTCGTCGTCCGGCGGCGCCTCCTGCATCGGCGCATAGGCGGTGGCGGCGCGCGATACCTGCATGTGCTCGCGCAGGCGCGACAGCGGCGCGAGCTGCGCCCGCGCGGTCATGAAGGCCAGCCCCCCGGCCAGCAGCGTCAGCAGCAGCGCGCCGGCCCAGGCGTAGCGCTCGATCCGGTCGATCCGGGCAAAGGCCTCGTCCCGCGGATACATCGCGCCCAGCACCCAGTTGGTCTGGCCGATCCGCTTGAAGGCGTAGAGGCCGTGGACGCCCGTGGGATCGACGGCTTCCATCGTGCCCTCGAAGCCGGCGATGGCGCGCTCGGTGGCCAGGTTGCGGGCCCCGCCGGCATCCGCGCGCTGGAGCAGCCGGGACCTGTCGGGATGGTCGATCACGATGCCGTCCGTGTCCGTAATGAACATGTACCCGCTCTTGCCGAACTTCACGTTGGCAAGCTCGCCCAGGAAGTTCTGTTCCTTGAGGTTGACGAAGGCGGAAATGACATACGCGACGTTGCCGCCGCGATCGAGCACGGGCTCGGTCAGGGCGATCTGCGCCAGACCGCTCACGCGGTTGCGGAAGGGCTTGGAGATGACGCCCGCGCGGGCGGCGACCGTGCGCTGGAAGTACTCGCGGTCCTTGATGTTGACCTTGCCGATCGGCTGCGTGCCGTTGAGGTTGGCCACCAGTTCGCCGTCCATGCCGGTGAAGGCCACGTTGTCGAACGCCTCCCTCAGCGACTGGTGCTGCATGACCAGTTCCTGCAGTCCCTCGGGGCCGGCCAGGTTGCGGCTCTCGACACCGTCGCCGAAGGTCTTGAGCAGGGTGCGCCGGCTCAGGAACTTCTGGTCCACGGCGCCGGCAATGGCCGATATTCGTTCGAATTCCTCGCTCGCAATGGCCGCCTCCATGCTGCGCTTGAGGAAATGGAGCGCAGCGGCGGTGACTCCCATCGCCGTCAGGAAGACGATTGCCAGCACGCCGGCGGACAGGCGGGCGCGCAGGCTCAGGCGGGGGACGGCGGGGAGTGGAAGGCGCATCGCAGTGGCCTGGTGAGCGCGGCGCGGGTTCAGTTCGCCATCTCGACATCCAGCTGGGCGTCGAACTGTTCGAGCGGCACCGGCCTGCTGAACAGGTAGCCCTGGCACAGCATGGCGCCGTGCGCCTGGAGGAATTCGTACTGCTGCTGCGTTTCGACACCTTCCGCCACGATCTCGAGATCGAGGTTGCGGGCCATGCCGATGATGGCTTGGATGATCAGCTCGACCTTCGGATCGATGCCGATGTTCTGCACGAAGAACTTGTCGACCTTGATCTGGTTCAGCGGCAGCTGGGTCATGTAGGAGAGCGACGAGAAGCCGGTGCCGAAGTCGTCCATGGAGAAGCGCACGCCCAGCGTCGCGAGCGCCTGCATCTTGCTGATCGTTTCGCTCACCTTGTCCTGCAGCAGGCTTTCCGTGAGCTCGAGCTCCAGCCGCGTCGGGTCGGCACCGGTGCGCCGGAGCACGTCGCGCACGCGGTCCACGAAATCGTCGGTGCGGAACTGGCGCGCGCTGACGTTGACCGCCAGCCGCAGGTGCCGGCGCCTCGCATCGTGGCTCCAGCGCTCGAGCTGGATGCAGGCCGTCTCCAGCACCCACATGCCGATCGGCACGATCAGCCCGGTTTCCTCCGCCAGCTCGATGAAGCCACCGGGCTGCACCATGCCCCGCACCGGATGCTGCCAGCGGATCAACACCTCGGCCGCCACGATGCGGCCTTCCGAGGCCACCTGGGACTGGTAGTGCAGCACGAACTGCTCGCCCGCCAGCGCCGCGTGGAGCTCGCTCTCCAGAGTTGCGCGGGCCGTGATGGCGGTCTGCATCGAGGCCTCGAAGAAGCGCAGCGCGTTGCCGCCCGCGGACTTGGCGTAGTACATGGCGATGTCCGCCTGCTTCAGCAGATCCTCCAGCGACTGCTGCGTGGCGCTGAACACCACGGCGCCGATGCTGCCGGTGCTGTGGTACTGGTGGTCCGCGAGCTGGAAAGTCCCGTTCAGCGCCGCGAGGATGGCCTCGCCGGCGGCATTGGCCTGCATCGCGGCAACGCCGGCGTCGTCGCTGAGGTTGTCCAGCAGCACCACGAATTCGTCGCCTCCGAGCCGCGCGACCGTGCCGCCCTCCTTCAGGCTGTCCTGCAGCCGCAGGGCCACCTGCTTGAGCAGCTCGTCGCCCGTGGCGTTGCCGAGTGCATCGTTGAGCGTCTTGAAAGCGTCCAGGTCCAGGAACAGCAGTGCACCGTGGCGCGAGCGGCGCACGTTCGAATCGATGGTGGCCTGCAGGCGGTGCAGCAGCAGCCGGCGGTTGGGCAGGCCCGTGAGGATGTCGTAGAAGGCCAGGTGCTCGATCTCGCGGGCGGCCAGCTTGCTCTCGGTGATGTCGCGCAGGATGACGATGAAACGCGCGGCGGCGCCTTCGCCGATGACCTTGCGGGAGACCGAAATCTCGAACCACGTGACGCCACGGGCCGTCCGGATCTCGAACTGCCGGCCGGTGGAAAAGCCGGTTTCGAAGGCATCGCGCAGCGCCACCATCACCTCGGCCGCGGCATTCGCCGGCAGCAGGTCCGACATCAGCTTGCCCACCGGCTCGCGCACCTTGAACGCGGGCCTGGGGCGGCGCGGCGAATGGAAGCTGTAGCAGCGGCCGTCGATGCCGGCGTCCATCAGCACGTCGGGCAAAGCATCCAGCGTGGCCTGCAGCTGCGCCTTGCCTTCGAGGATGTCGGCAACGTGGCGCTTCTTCTCGGTCACGTCGCGGTAGACGCAGACCAGGCCGCCGTCCGGCGTGGGGCTGTTCACCGCGACGATCACCTGGCCGTTCAGCAGCGTGAGCTCCTGTTCGTTCTGCGTCAGCAGGTGGCGCGCGTTCTGCTCCACGATCTGCTGGAACGGCACCAGCGGCGCGAGCAGCGGCTGCGTCCAGGGAAAGAAATCGACGAAGCGGCGGTTCCAGGTGACGACGCGGTCATTGGGATCGAGCAGCACGAAGCCGTCCACCATGGATTCGAGCGCCTGGTCCAGCGTGGCCTTGGAGCGCAGCAGCTCCGCGCGCGCGTGCCACTGCCGCCGCAGCTGCGCGAGGGCGAAGTAAGTGACGGCCAGGATCATCAGCGCGAAGGCCAGGGCCGCGGCCGCAATGACATTGCGGTCCCTGCGCCAATCCGCGAGGGCGGACTCGAGCGGAATGCTCGCGACGATCAGCAGGCTCCGGTGCAGCGTGGGCCGGGCAACGACGATGGCCGGAGCGCCACTGAGCCGGGAATGCATGTGCCGGGGACGCCCGTCCGCCTGGTCCGTCAACGCGGGGCTGATGGTGCGCCCCGCAAGATCGTCGCGCGGCGGCATGCTGGCCAGCAGCAGCCCGCCCTCGCGCTCCAGCGTGACCTCGAGCCCCCTGATGTTGGCCCCTTGCGCAAGGATCGTGGTGAGCATCGAGACCTGCACTTCGGCCACCGCGACCAGCTTGCCGCCGTCCGCGAGCGTGAGGACGCGCGCGAGATACAGCACCTGCTGGGAAGTCACAGGGCTGATCGACGGCGTGCTGATCGACATCACGGATCCTGGATGGGCCAGAACTTCCTTCAGGAATCCGTCGGGCAGCTGTACCGCCAGCTTGGCTCCCCGCCGGTCGGAAGACCCGATCACCTGGCCCTCGGGGGTCAGGAAGGCGACGTACCGCGCCAGCAGGCTCTGGCGAACGCTGGTTTCGATCAGTTGCGCGGTCTCGGCTTGCGCGATGTCGCCTGCGATGCTGGCTTCGCTGGATCTGCGCAGGAACTGCCCGAGGCCCGCCAGCAGCGTATTCGCCCCGAGCAGGCTGCGGTTGAGAGCAGCCTCCGAGGTGCCGATGAAGCGCACGGCCTGGGCCTCGCTGTCGGCCATCTCCTTCTGGTACATCTGCCATGCCATCAAGCCGGCGATCGCGAGCACGGCCGCGAGAAACAGCGCCGCAACGCCATAGACGAAGCCGGTGATACGGCTGGGCAACGGCTTGGTCACTGCCCGACAGGAGCCTTGATGCCGGAGATGGGACCGATGGTCTGGTCCCAGACCTCAGCGCACACGGCCCCGCACCGCTGCACCCAGCGGGTCAGTACGCTGGTGGCAAAAATCTCGCGCCTGCGCCGTTCGTCATCCGCGGAAGGGCGCGCCTCGACCATCGCGCCCTTGGTGCCCTTCATGCAGCTTGCAGCGCCCGTGTTGCATGCAATGCCGTTGCCGGTGTCGCGCTCCGATTCGTTCCAGACCGCGGCCTCGAGTTTCGGCAGCTCGGTCTTCAGCAAGGCCTTCAGGTCCGCGGGGAGTGCATTCCAGGCATCCGTGTTGGCGCCGAAGACAGCCAGGCCCCAGCTGATGGGCATGGTGTAGAGCGAATTCGTCACCTTGTGCAGGCCCAGCGTGTTGCCGGACATCGCGCCGGTGATGGCGCATTCGGTGTTCTCCGAATTCATGTTGGCCATGAGCTCCGCAAATTCGGTGAAGACGGGCACGCCGTTGAGCGCGCGGATGAAGTCGGCCTGGCTGCTGCCCGAGACGCGGACGCGCCGTCCCGCCAGGTCCGAAAGCCGCGTCACGGCCCGCTTGCAGAAGATCACCTGGGCGGGGTAGACATACACCGCAAGAAGCTCGACGCCATGGCGTTCGCGCAGCGTCTTCTCGAGGTAGGGCCGAAAGGCTGCGACCACCCGCCGCATCGTGGGCATGTCGGGGTTCAGTCCGGCGATGTCGGGCGTGCCGAGTTCGGGGTATTCGTTGCTGACCTGACTGAGCAACGCGGTGCCGAACGGAATGACGCCCAGCCGCATGAGATTGAGCATTTCCTGCCCCGGAACGCCGGCCTGGTTGAACGGAACGATGCTCGCGCCGTACTTCCCGCCACTCAGGCGGCGCAGGTCCTGGCTCCAGAAGCGCTCTTCATGCAGCGTGTACTGGCTCACGCTCGCCAGCCCGCCCACGATCCGCAGCCCCTGCGCAGACGCCGGCTGCTGAGCCTTGCTGTTCGTTGCAGCGAAAGCAAGAAAAAGAACGGCAACATGCGTCCAGAGCACGCGTCGCCAAGCGGAAGAAACTTCGCCGGACCTCATGGCCCGGATCATGATGCCGAATTGGGCCTTAAGTCACAAATTTTTTACAAAAACGCCGTTTCTGGCGCCCGCCGGCCGGAATCGCCAAGGCACGTTGCGTACAGGGCACAGGAATACCATCCACAAGCCCCGATTCCCGGCCCCATTCACCCAGATCCAGACCGATGCCAGCGCCCGAGCTTTCCAGCCGCCAACTGCGCGCGTTCACGGCCTTGGCCGAGCAGCGCAACTTCACACGCGCGGCGCAGACCTGCCATTTGTCGCAGCCCGCGTTCAGCGCACTGATCCGCACGCTCGAGGAAACGCTCGGCGCCCGGCTGTTCGACCGCGACACGCGCAGCGTGCAGCTCACGCCCGAGGGCCGGCTGTTCGAACCCTCGGCGCGGCGGCTGCTGGACGACATGCAGGGCGCCATCGGCGACTTGGCCGACCATGCCCAGCGGCGCAAGGGCCGCGTGAGCGTGGCGGCCCTGCCCTCCCTGGCGGCAGGCCGGCTGCCGGCGATCCTGGCGGAGTTCATGCAGGTATGGCCCGGCATCACGGTCGAACTGCACGATGCGCTGTCGGACGCCTGCATTGCCCAGTTGCGCAGCCACCAGGCGGATTTCGCGCTCGCGGCAACGGGTGCCGGCGCCGCGGCGGCCAGCGACCTGCGCGGACGCAAGCTCTGCGGCGACCGCTTTCACCTGGTCTGCCGCAAGGACCATCCGCTCGCCGGCGCCGCCAGGCTGACTGCACGGCAGCTCGCGCCATGGCCCTTCATCCAGATGGCGCGCAACAGCAGCGTGCGCCAGTCGCTCGACGCTGCGCTGCACCCGCTGCGGCTCAACGCGGTGTTCGAGGTCGAGCACCTGGCCACGGTGATGGGGCTGGTCGAGGCCGGCATCGGCATCAGCGTGGTGCCGGAACTCACGCTCTTTCATTTCCAGCGCGAGACGCTGGTGACGCGGCCGCTGCCGCTGCCCGGCCTCACGCGCACCATCTACCTGGTGCAGCGCCGGGAGGGAAGCCTGTCGGTGGCGGCGCAGACGCTGCATGACCTGATCCTTGCGCGGCTGGGCACGCCGGCCTGAGCTGAAATTCCGCCCGGGAAAAAGAAAACGGCCCGAAGGCCGTTCTGCGTGGAGGCAGCCTTGCGGCTGCGATCCACTTGCTTACTTCTTGGCAGCCTTCTTGGCGGGTGCTGCCTTCTTGGCCGGTGCTGCCTTCTTGGCGGCGGGCTTGGCTGCGGCGGCCTTGTCGGCCTTGCGCTTTGCAGCCTTGGGGTCGATGGCGGCCTTGAAGGCTGCGCCCGGCACGAACTTGGGCACCTTCTGCGCGGCGATCTTGATCTTGGCGCCGGCTTGCGGGTTGAAGCCAGTGCGCGCGGCGCGCGCCACTTGCTTGAAGGTGCCGAAGCCGATGAGCTGCACGGGGTCGCCCTTCTTCACTGCGGCGACGATGGAGCCCGTGACGGTTTCCAGGATGCGGGCGGCTTCGGCCTTGCTGACGTTGTGGGCGGTGGCGATCTTTTCGACCAGTTCGATACGGTTCACTTGAAAAATTTCCTTTGGTTTGTTCTCGTCATGTTGCCAATGACGGCGCAGCGGCTGAGGCCGTCTGCAAGCGGCGCGGAGTGTAGCGCACGCGCGGCCGCCTTCAGGCCGAGGCCTTGATGGCATCCGTCAAAAACCGCACGAATGCCTTGCCTGCATCGGGCAACGAGCGGCCCGCGAGCGTCTCGACTTCGAGGTGGCGCTCGTTCATTTCGCGGTCCTTCAACGGGATGGCCACCAGGGCCTTCGACTTCAGCTGCGTACGGATCGACAGCTCGCCATAGAAGGCGATGGTGCCGCCACCCGCGGCCGCAAAGCTCACCAGCGCATTCGCATGGTTGCTCGACATGGCCTGCACGTACTGCAGCCCCTGCCTGCTGCAGCTGATGTCGAGCAGCTGCCGGATCGAGCTGTCCCGCGGCGGCAGGCCCAGCGGATAGGCCGCCACCTGGCGCAGCGAGAGCTGCCGTTGCCCCGCCAGCGGATGGTCGCTCGCCATCACGGCGAGGATCGGGCTCGGGTGGCGCAGCTCGATCCGGATGCCGGGCTCTGGCACCGAACTCAGCGTGATGCCCACGTCCGCTTCGCCGTCGCGGATGCGCCCGGGAATCTCGTGGGGCGGGCAGACCTCGAGGTGAAAGCGGATGCCTTCGTGCCTGGCGCGAAAGCGCGAGATCAGCGTGGGAAGAAAGTCGAACGCGAAACCCTCGGTGCTCGCCACGCGCACGCGCCCGCTGCGCAGGCCGCGCAGGCCCTGGATCTCGCCGGCCACGCGCTCGATGTCCTGCTGCACCCGCTTGGCATGCGCGGCCAGCAGCTCGCCGGCCGCATTGGGCACCATGCCGCGCGCGTGCCGGTCGAACAGCAGCGTGTCGAGCTCGCGCTCCAGGCGCGCCACCTGCCGGCTCACGGCGGAAGGCGCCACGTTGAGCTTGAGCGCGGCCTCCTTCACCGAACCGGTCCTGACCACCTCCAGGAAGTAGCGGACCGCGGTCTCCTGCAGCGTGTGAAGCGACATGTTTCTTCCTTGCGGCAGTGGGGCGACGCGCGGCGATCGATTGCCGAATCGGCAATCCACAATTCTAAACATTGCGCTTGTGGCAGCGCGCTGCGCCTCCTAGGATGAACCTGCATCCCCGCTCTGTTCCTCCAGGAGTCCTTCATGAAACGCCTCCCCGCACTGGCCCGCATGGTGCTGCTGTCCTGCCTTGGCCTCGCGCCCTTTGCGGCCCTGGCCGCCGACACCGGGTTTCCGTCGCGCCCGGTCACGCTCGTGATTCCGTTTCCGCCCGGCGGCGCCACCGACGTGAACGGCCGCGTGATCGCCCAGCGCCTGGGCAAGGAACTCGGCCAGCCCGTGGTCATCGAGAACCGCGGCGGCGCCGGCACCGTGATCGGCGCGAGCTATGTCTCCAAGGCGGCGCCCGATGGCTACACGCTGCTGATCAGTTCGGGCACCACCTTCACCGTGAACCCCGCCATCCGCCCCAACCTTCCCTACGACCCGGTCAAGGGCTTCGAGCCGATCGGCCTGGCCGGACGCGTGGGCCTCATCCTGCTTGCGAACAGCGAGGTGCCGGTGCAGACCGTCAAGCAGTTCGTCGACTACGTGAAGGCCTCGCCCGGAAAGTATTCGTACGCGTCCTACGGCACCGGCACCACCTCGCAGTTCGCGGGAGAAACCATCCTGCATGCCGCCGGCCTCAAGATGACGCACGTGCCCTACAAGGGCAGCGCCCCGGCCATGACGGACCTGATGGGCGGGCAGGTTCCGTTCAGCGTCGACACCGTGAGCGCGGCCATTCCCCAGCTCAAGAGCGGCAAGATCAAGGCCATTGCCGTGACCACGGCCAAGCGTTCGACGCTGCTGCCCGACGTGCCCACCATGGCCGAGAGCGGCTACCCCGAAGTCAGCACCGACACCTGGCTGGTCCTGGCCGCGCCGAAGGGCCTGCCGCCCGAGGTGAAGGCCAAGCTCGAAAAAGCCCTGGCCGCGACCATCGCCGATCCCGACACGCGGGCTAAGCTCAGTGCCCAGGGCCTCGAGCCGGGCTACAGCAATTCGGCCGCCGTGAGCGAACTGATCGCCAAGGAATTGCCGCTGATGCGCGCCATCGCCGCCCGCGCAAACATCACCGCAGATTGATGGACGCCCCCCGAAGCGACATGAGCAGCCACACCGAATTGATCGAACACTCCGCCGTCGAACTGCGCCGGCTCATCGGCAGCAAGGCGGTCTCGCCGGTCGAGCTGCTCGAAGCCTGCATCGCGCGCATCGAGCGCGTGAACCCCTTCATCAACGCCGTGACGGCCACCTGCTTCGAGCGCGCACGGGCCGAGGCCCGCGCGGCGGAAAGCGCCGTGATGCGCGGCGACGCGCTGGGCCTGCTGCACGGCCTGCCGCTCGGCGTGAAAGACCTGGAGCCCACTGAAGGCCTGCTCACCACCTGGGGCTCCGCGATCTTCCGCGACCACGTGCCGCAGGAAGACATCGAACTGGTGGCGCGCCTTCGCAGGGCCGGCGCCATCGTGGCGGGCAAGACCAACGTTCCCGAAATGGGCGCCGGCGCCAACTCGCGCAACGAGGTGTGGGGCGCCACCGGCAACCCCTTCAACCCGAACCTCAATGCCGGCGGTTCTTCCGGCGGCTCGGCCGCCGCGCTGGCCTGCGACATGCTGCCCGTGTGCACCGGCTCCGACACCGGTGGTTCGCTGCGCATTCCGGCCGCCAAGTGCGGCGTGGTGGGCTTTCGGCCCTCGCCGGGCATCGTGCCGAGCGTGCGCAAGCTGCTGGGCTGGACGCCGATCTCGGTCGTGGGCCCGATGGGCCGCACGGTGGAAGACGCCTGCCTGCAGATGGCGGCCTCCGCCGGCATGCACGCGGGCGATCCGCTGAGCTATCCGCTCGATCCGCTCAGCTTCCTGAAGCCGGCCGGCATCGACCTGAGCAACCTGCGCGTGGCGTGGACCGAAGACTTCGGCACCTGCGCGGTGGACGACGGCATCCGCGCCACCATGCGCGGAAAGATCGGCGCGATGCGGCACCTGTTCAAGCGCTGCGACAAGATCGAGCTCGACCTCGGCGAAGCGCACCGCTGCTTCGACGTGCTGCGCGCCGAGGCCTTCGTGGCCGGCATGCATGCCGCCTACCAGCGCGACCCGGCCAGCCTGGGACCCAACTCCCGCGCCAACTACGAGATGGGCGCGCAGATGAGCCTGCTCGACAGCGCCTGGGCCCAGGCCGAGCAGACGCGGCTCATCAAGCGCTTCCAGGCCGCCTTCGCCGACTACGACCTGATCCTCTCGCCCACCACGCCCGTGTCGCCCTTTCCGTGGACGCAGCTCTATGCGGACACCATCAACGGCGAGAAGCAGGCGAACTACTACCGCTGGCTCGCGCTGACCTACGTGGTCACGCTGACGACGCATCCGGCGCTGTCGCTGCCCTGCGGGCTCGACCATGCGGGCATGCCGTTCGGGCTGCAGATCGTGGGCGCCTTCAGGGCCGACCACCAGGTGCTGGGCGCGGCGCGTGCCATGGAACAGGCCTTCGCGGCCGATGCGCAACTGCGCCGCCCGCGGCCCGACATCGCATCGCTGCGCGCGGCCGAGCCTGCGCTCACATCGATCGTCACGGCGCCGCCGGGCTCGCGAAGCGGCGCGCCTGCGGACGCGGACGTCTCCACCGTCTGAAGAAAAACCGCCCTGGGTTCAGCGGGCCGCGGATGCGGGGCGACTCTCCGCCGCCGTCAGGGACACCGCCGGAAAACGGATGAGCGGGCGCCCGTTGAGGGCCTGCAGGCTGCGGTTGTTGTGGGCATAGCGCGCACGGAACTGCGCAATCTGGGCGGGCGCCAGCGGCACGGGCGCCTGCAGCACGTACCACTCGACGTTCTCCGTCAGCGGCGGCGTGGTCAACGAACCCAGGTAGTGGAAGTAGGCCTTGTCCCTGGGCAGGAGCACAGAGATGTCGGTCGCCGGCAGCTCGCCGCGGCCGTCCTTGCCGAGCGCGCCCAGTACCTTGGCCGCCAGCGGGTTGGCCGCCCCCTCGCGGTACATGACGCCGACCACTGCCAGGCGGCCATCTGTGGCACGGAACACGAAGTGCCCCTCCAGCGGGAAATGCTTTCCGTTCAGCGTGTGTTCGCTTTCGGCATGGAAGTGAAACTGCATCAGCTTGAAATGCCGTCCGCGGATCATGGCCTCGGGCCCCTTCGCCTCGACCTCCACCGCGTGCCCGTTGTCGACAACTTCGAGCCTTGCGCGGGCGTGGTTCAGGCGGATGTCCTGCGGCTCAAGCGAATCGCCGGCCCGGGCCTCCTGCGTGGGAATGTCGATCGGCGACTGGGCGCTGTCGTGCACTGCCTTCCAGCTGTCCTGGTGCTCGTAGTCGAGCGTCTGGGCATGGAGGGTTGAGGTCGCGAGCAGCGCAACGGCCAGGAGATGGCGAAAGACGGGAGGCATGGGCAGGAATTCCGGCAAGAAGTTGTGAGAGGGGCCTGCCGCACGCCTCTTGACCTTGCCACGATGTCAACCCTGAAACTGAAGCCCGCTTCAATGAAGGAGACCTCATGCAAGAGTTCGAGATTCAGTCGATGACCTGCGGCGCGGCCATTCTCCGGCGGCCTGCCTGACCCGAAGCTGACTGCCATGAACCACACGCACTCCCGCGACACGCACTCCCACCACGCACCGCACCGGCATGCGCCCACGGCCGAGGCGCCGACCCAGCCCGCCGGCACCATCTACACCTGCCCGATGCATCCGGAGGTCCGGCAGGACCATCCAGGCAACTGCCCCAAGTGCGGCATGACGCTGGAGCCCCTGATGCCGACGCTCGAGGAGGGCGAAGACCCCGAGCTGCGCGAATTCAAGCGGCGCTTCATCTGGACGCTGCCGCTCACCCTCGCGGTCACCGTGCTCGCAATGGCGGGACACCGGCTGCAGTGGTTCGAGATGGCCACGCAGAGCTGGATCGAGCTGGTTCTTTCGGTGCCGATCGTGCTCTGGGCGGGATGGCCCTTCTTCAGGCGCGCCGTGCAATCGGCCGCCAACCGCAGCCCCAACATGTGGACGCTCATCGGCCTGGGCACCGCGGCCGCATTCGCCTACAGCGTGGTGGCTACGGTGGCGCCGCGCGTGTTTCCCGATTCGTTCATGTCGATGGGCCGCGTGGCGGTGTACTTCGAGGCGGCCGCGGTGATCATCTCGCTCACGCTGCTCGGCCAGATCCTCGAGCTCAAGGCGCGCTCGCAGACCTCGGCGGCCATCAAGTCGCTGCTGGGCCTCGCGCCCAAGACGGCGCGGCGCATCGGCACCGATGGCACTGAAGAAGACGTGCCGATCGCGCATGTGCACGTGGGCGACAAGCTGCGCGTGCGGCCCGGCGAGAAGGTGCCGGCGGACGGCGTGGTGGTCGAGGGCGCAAGCGCGGTCGACGAATCCATGCTCACCGGCGAGCCGCTGCCCGTGACCAAGCGGCCCGGCGACAAGCTCATCGGCGCCACGCTCAACACGAGCGGCGCCCTGGTGATGCAGTCGGAAAAGGTCGGCTCGCAGACTGTGCTCGCGAGCATCGTGCAGATGGTGGCGCAGGCCCAGCGCTCCCGGGCGCCGATGCAGCGCATGGCCGACCACGTGGCCGGCTACTTCGTGATGGCCGTCATCGCCATCGCGCTGCTGACCTTCTTCGCGTGGGGCTTCTTCGGGCCGGCGCCGAGCTGGACCCACGGGCTCATCAATGCGGTGGCGGTGCTCATCATCGCCTGCCCCTGCGCGCTCGGCCTGGCCACGCCGATGTCGATCATGGTGGCTACGGGCAAGGCGGCCACCCAGGGCGTGCTGTTCCGCGATGCGGCCGCCATCGAAAATTTCCGCAAGGTCGACGCGCTCATCGTCGACAAGACCGGCACGCTGACCGAAGGCAAGCCCGGCTTCGAACGCGCGGTGGCGCTGCCCGGCTTCAGCGAGGACGAGGTGCTGCGCCTCGCGGCGAGTCTCGACCAGGGCAGCGAGCATCCGCTCGCGCATGCCATCGTGCGTGCGGCGCGCGAGCGCGGGCTTGCGCTGGCCGCGGCCGACGAGTTCGAGTCCGCCAGCGGCATCGGCGTGAGCGGCAGCGCCGGCGGCCGCCGGCTCGCGCTCGGCAACACCGCGCTCATGGATCAGCTGGGCGTGCCGGTCGATGCGCTCAGGCCGCAGGCCGAGGCGCTGCGCGCCGAAGGGGCCAGCGTGATGTTCCTGGCGGTCGACGGGCAGCCCGCCGGCCTGCTGGCCGTGTCCGATCCGGTCAAGGCCACCACCGCGGAAGCGCTCGCGGCGCTCAAGGCGTCGGGCATGCGCGTGATCATGGCCACGGGCGATGGCCTGACCACCGCGCGCGCCGTGGCCGCCAGGCTGGGCATCGACGAGGTGCACGGCGAAGTCAAGCCGGCCGACAAGCTGGCGCTGGTCGAGAAGCTGCAGCGCGAAGGCCGCATCGTCGCGATGGCCGGCGACGGCATCAACGATGCGCCCGCGCTCGCCAAGGCCGACGTCGGCGTGGCCATGGGCACCGGCACCGACGTGGCGATGAACAGCGCCCAGGTCACGCTGGTCAAGGGCGACCTGCGCGGCATTGCGCAGGCGCGCATCGTCTCCGAGAAGACCATCGCCAACATGAAGCAGAACCTGGGCTTCGCGTTCGTCTACAACGCGCTCGGTGTGCCGCTGGCCGCCGGCGTGCTGTTTCCGTTCACGGGCTGGCTGCTGTCGCCGATGATCGCGGCGCTGGCGATGAGCCTGAGCTCGGCGTCGGTCATCACCAATGCCTTGCGGCTGAGAGCAGAGGGCACGGGCGGCAAGCCGGCCTGACGGCATTCGAATTCGGCCTACATACATTTGGCGCGGGTTCATGCAAGTTGGACGGATGACACAGCCCATCGAACTCATCATCGAGGAGCCAGCCCTCGGTTCATTTGTCTGGCGCCTGCTCGAAACGGATGCGAACGGAGCGAACCCCAAGGTGCTTCGCGACGCCTTCGATCCGGCGGACACCTATGAAGCCGCGCTGGCCGCGGGACAGCGCGCGCTCCACAGCGAGATCCGCCGGCGCGCGCCAAGCCAGGCCCGCGCTCAGAGCGCCTGAACGACACAGCCCCCGACGCACGGCCTGCCGGCCATTGCTACAAGTGCCTCGGCCGCGCAGGCTCGGAGATCGTTTCGAGCGGATCGGCCGCCGCACCGGCCTCGCCCTTGGCCGCCACGTCGCCGAGCGACAGGATGCCCACCAGGCGCTTGTCGCGGTCGACCACCGGAAGCCTGCGGATCTGCACCGCGCTCATCTGGCTGAGCGCCTCGTCGACCGTGTCGTCGGCATAGCACCAGTACGCGTCGGCGATCATGATCTGCTTGACCGGCGATGCGCTCAGGTCGATCTCGCGGGCCACGCCGCGCACGGCGATGTCCCGGTCGGTCACCACGCCGACCAGCCGGTTGCCGTCGCAGACCGGCAGCACGCCCACTTCGAGTTCTTCCAGGGCCTTGGCGGCCTGCACGATGGTGTCGCCCGGCGCCACCGTGCGCACGCCGCGCGTCATCACTTCATGAACTTGAGTCATCGCATGTCTTTCTGCAGCGAAGCCGGATGGAAAGCCCCCTGCAGATCCGAGCTTAGGCAGGCGCCGGCCGGGCCATGTCGGCGGTCTCGCGGAACGCAAGTCAGCCATGTCGCACTTGGCACGGCGGGGCGCGGATGCCGCGGTCGAATACGTAAGATCGCGTGCGCCGATTTCCGCAACGACACAAGGAGATTCACAGATGCAGAACGCAACCCTCAAGCCGCGCCGGCGCTTCCTGAAGAATGCCGCGGGCTCGGGTCTGGCCGCCTTCGCCGGGCTGGCCGGCGCGCAGTCCTTCGACTTCAAGCCCAACCAGCGCTACCCGGACCCCTCGGTGCTGATCCTGGATCCGAGCTTTGCCAAGTACCGCATCTACAGCAGCACCGTCGAGCAGCTGGGCACCGGCATGCGCTGGGCCGAGGGGCCGGTGTACTTTCCGGAGGGCGGCTATCTGCTGTGCAGCGACATCCCGAACAACCGGCTCATGAAGTACGACGAGAAGACCGGCAAGTTCACGGTGCACAAGCAGAACGCCAACTACGCCAACGGCAACACGCGCGATCGGCAGGGCCGCCTCGTCACCTGCGAGCATTCGGTCACGCGCCGCGTGGTGCGCACCGAGAAGAACGGCCGCATGACCGTGCTGGCCGACAGCTACGAGGGCAAGAAGCTCAACGCGCCCAACGACGTAGTCGTGAAATCCGACGACAGCGTGTGGTTCACCGACCCGACCTTCGGCATCAATGGCGAGTGGGAAGGATCGAAGGCCACGCCGGAGCAGGCCACCACCAACGTCTACCGCATCGCGAAGGACGGCAAGCTCAGCGCCGTCATCACCGATCTGGTGAACCCGAACGGGCTCGCGTTCTCGCCGGACGAGAAAAAACTCTACGTGGTCGAGTGGAAGGGCACGCCCAACCGCAGCATCTGGAGCTACGACGTTGCAGCCGATGGCGCCAGCGTGTCGAACAAGACCAAGCTCATCGACGCGGACGGCCCCGGCGCGCTCGATGGATTCCGCGTCGACCGCGACGGCAATCTCTGGTGCGGATGGGGCTTCAGCGGCGCATTCGCGCCCGAGCCCACCGACGTCGGCGGCGGCCTGAAGGCCCACCTGCCGCTCGGAAAATCCGAAGAGATGGACGGCGTGAAGGTCTTCAACCGCGACGGCAAGCCGATCGGCTTCATCCGCCTTCCGGAACGCTGCGCCAACCTGGAGTTCGGCGGGCCCAAGCGCAACCGCCTCTACATGGCGAGCAGCCATTCGCTCTATGCGCTCTACGTGGAGGCGCACGGCGCGGTCTAGCGGTCCAGCGTTCGGCCCTACACCAGCGCCGCAACCTCCGCGGCGCCCAGCGCGCCCTGGTAGATGCGGAAATCGCCGAGGCGGCCGCGCAGCGGCGGATCGTTCGGATACTGCGAACGCCCGAGCAGGTTCCGCGTCGTCTCGCCGAGCTCGCAGGGCGCGAAGCTCATCTGCGCATTGCTGCCGGCCGCCACGCCGTCGATGTACAGCGTTCCGAGCGTGCCGGACAGGGTCACCGCCACATGCACCCAGCGGCCGGTCGGCAGAGGCGACGCGCCTTCGATCATCTGCATGTTGTAGCCGTGGACCGGCGAGATGGCGTAGCGCACCTTGCCGGTGTCGCTGCGCGGCGTGAGCATCATGTAGCGGCGCTCGCCGGAGCCGAAGTCGAAGACTCGCGACCAGGTCGAGATCTCGTCCAGGAACACCCGGCAGGCGATGGTGAAGTCGGCCACGTTCTTGACCACGCCCGCGGGAAGTTCGGCGTAGTCGGCGGCCGCCTGCGTCTCGCTGAAGTCGCGCTGCAGCAGCAGCTCGGACTTGATGGCGGCGCGGGCCTCGTCGGAGGGGTTGCCTTCCCCGGCCGCGGTCAGCGCCACCACCGCGTAGTGGTACACCACGCCGGGCGCGACGGTGCTGTCGGTGAAGGTCAGCGTATCGCTGATGCCCGTGGCCACCGTGGCATACGGGCCGCCCGCCATGGTCGCGCGCTTGACCGAATAGCTCAGCGCGCCGGTGCAGCCCCACCACGACAGCTCGACCTGCGATCCATGCACCCGCGCGGTGAGCCCGCTCGGCCGCACCGGCGTTGCGATGGGGTCTCGCGTGTAGGTGAGTGTTCCGAAGCCGAGCTGGTCGCCGTTGTTGCCGTCCGTCTCGGGCCGCAGCTGCTCGGCCTGCAGCGCGGTGTAGGGCGTGGCAATGCCCAGGCGGTTGGCATAGTGGTTGTGGACGCTTTCCCAGATGCCGCGCCGGTGGCCGAGGCCGTCCGACAGCACGGTCTTCGTTCCCTGGCGGTTGGCGCTGGTGAGAAAGGGCACGGTGTAGAAGTTGCCGGCGCCGTCGCGCAGGTTGGACTTGGCCACGTACTCGGCGCCGGCCAGGAAGCGGTTGTTCTCGTAGCCGTAGATGTCGTCGCCCTGGTTCCAGGCCATCTCGCAGAACGCGCCCGCCAGGCCGATGCCCAGCGTGCAGTGCCCTTGGTCGCGGCCGCTCTCCTGCCACTGGCCGAGATAGCCGGGATGCACGTGGTAGACCGCCTGCAGGCCGGCGCCGTTGCCCTGGCCCGTCTTGTAGTAGCTGATCGCCTCGTCGTAGAGGTCCGGGCGGTCGCACAGGACGCCGATGGCCAGGATCGAGCCCATCGCGCACTGGTCCCAGTTGGCCCAGTAGTTGGTGATCACCGCACCGTTGTGCCTGGTGAGGAAGTCGTGGTTGAGCGGGTAGAACACTGTGAGCATCATGTTCTGGAAGCGCGCGAAATCGCTGGCCGCCCATCCCGGATAGGACCGCATGATCTCGGCCGCGTTGGCGAACTGCTGGCCATAGATGCCCGCCGCCAGGAAGCGGTCGGCATTGCCCTGGATCGAGGTCAGCGTGGACGACCACTCGTTGAGGAACACGACCGCGAGGTCGGCATAGCGCGTGTCCTCGGACACCTTCCAGCGCAGCGCGAGCTGGTAGGCGCGCGCGATGTCGATGAACATCTGCCCGAAGTTCGATCCGTCGCCGCCGCGTATCACCGTGGCCAGCGGCCGCGGCCTGGCGCCGAGCTGCGAACGGCCGTTGGACGTGAGCGCGTTCCAGCCGGCGACCCAGGGCTGCGCATTGGCCGCAACCTTCTGGCGCATGCGCTCGAAGTCGGCCTCGGTGTGCAGCAGGCCGGGGTGCACGAACTTGCGCGCCTGCGGCGCGGGAGGGGCCTCGTCGGGCGCAACGGGCGCATCAGGCGCGGCTGGCGGGGCGGCCGCCGGGGCCGATGCGTCCGCCTGCGGCGCACTGCCCAGCACGCCGAAGCCGCCCGCCACACCGCCGCCACCACCACCACCTCCTCCTCCGCACGCGGTGGTGCCGAGCGCGGCGAGGCTCATGGCGCTCACGCAGAACGCGCGACGGTCCAGGGGATGGCTGTTGTTTTCGCTTTGTGACTGATGCATGTCGGGATCGAGTTTTGTTAAACCTCGTTACCGCAACATGCATGCCCAATCCGCGGATGCATCCTTTTCCATTCACCGAATCGCCGGCGCGGGACGCGACAGTGCAGGAAGCCGCGCCCCGGATGACATTCAGTGTCACACCCGGCGCGCCCATGCGCTCAGAAATGTCATGCCAGCCCGCCGCGGGCCGCCGCGCTAGAGCTGCAGGTTGACCTGGACGCCGGGCGTGCCGGGCGCTGCTTGCGCGACCACCACGATGCGCTCCTCGAGCCGCTGGAAATGCAGGTCCACCCGCGCCTGGCCTACCTGCAGCCGCTGCACATGCAGCTGGTCGATGTCGGCCGGCAGCCGCGGCTGCACGATCTTCACCTCGCGCCGGATGCCGTCCACCTGCAGGCCGAGGCAGGCCTGCAGCAGCATGAACACTGACCCCGCGGCCCAGGCCTGCGGCAGGCAAGCAACCGGATAGGCCACGGGCGACTGGCCCGGCTCGCGGTCGAAGCCGCAGAACAGTTCCGGCAGCCGCATGCCGAAGTGCGAGGCCGACTCGAACAGGTTGTCCAGGATGCGCACCACGCCGTCGCGCTCGCCGTAGCGCGCGAGGCCGGCCGCGCACAGGGCGGCGTCGTGCGGCCACACCGATCCGTTGTGATAGGACATCGGATTGAACCGCACCGCCTCGGCCGGCAGGGTGCGGACCCCCCAGCCCGATGCGAAGGCGGACGACAGCAGCTGGCGGCCCACGGCCTGGGCCCGCTCGGCGCTTGGCAGGCCGGCGAACAGCAGGTGGCCCGCATTGGAAGCGCGCACGCGGCAAGGCTCGTTGGCGCCGTCGATGGCCAGCGCATAGAAGCCCAGGTCGTCGAGCCAGAACCGGCTCTCGACCGAAAGGCGCATGGCCGCCGCGCGCTGGCGCCAGCGGCTCGCGCCCGCATCGCCGCGCCACTCGGCCATGGCCGACATCGCGAGAAAGGCCGCATAGGCATAGCCCTGGACCTCGACCAGCGCGATCGGCCCCTCGGGCGTGCGGCCGTCGGCGTGGAAGATGGAATCGTGGCTGTCCTTCCAGCCCTGATTGACCAGGCCGCTGGTCTCGCCGCGCTGGTAGGCGAGCAGGCCGTCCGGATGGCGCGCCATGTTCCGCTCCATCCATTCACAGGCCGCGCCGAGCGCGGGCCAGATGCGGTCGATGGTGGCGCGGTCGCCGGTGCGCCGTGCATAGGCGCCGGCCAGTGCCACGAACAGCGGCGTGGTGTCGACGCCGCCGTAGTACTGGCCGAACGGCAACTCGTCGACGGCGGCCATCTCGCCCTTGCGGGTCTCGTGCATGATCTTTCCGGGCTCCGCATCGCGAAAGCTCGAGGTCTGGTGCGCCTGCCGCGCCGCCAGGAATTCGAGCACGCCCTGCGCCAGCCGCGGGTCGATCCACAGCATCTGGAAGGCCGTGACGATGGCGTCGCGCCCGAATGGCGTCGAGAACCACGGGATCCCCGCATAGGGATAGGGGCCGGTGGGCAGGTCGGTGGTGAGCAGCGCGAGGTCGGCGCGCGAGCGGTCGAGCCAGGCCTGGAACAGGCGCCCCGAAGCGTGCAGCCGCGAGCCGCGCCGCTGGCGCTGGCGCATGCGCCAGCGCGCGAGCACGCAGGCCTCGCGGAAGCGCTGGGCATTGGGCCGCGCGGGTGCCGTGCCCACTTCCAGGTAGAGCGTCCAGTGGCCGCGCGCGGCCAGCGGCACCGTGAATTCCGCGGTGCCCGCGTCGAGATGCTGCGGCGCCTCGGAAAAATCGATGCAGGCCAGCCGCGTGACCGTGTCCAGCCCCTGGTAGCGCAGCACCACGCCCTGCGCGGAGACCTCGGGCGCGCCGATGTCGCCGCGCCGCGCGCGCCGCTGGCCGCGCACCTCGAACATGTCGCGGAAGTCGGCGCCGAACTGCAGCGCGAGCGGCGCCTGCGCCGGCTGGTCGCCGTAGTTGACCAGCCGGATGCGCTCGAACAGCCGCGCGCCCCAGAGAAAACGCTTGCGCTCCATGTGGATCACGCCCTGCGGCATGGACGTCGATCCGAGCACCGGCAGCGGCCGGTTGGTGAGGTTGGCGATGAAGAAGACGTTGTCGTGGCTCACGCCGCTGGACAAAAGCGGCGGCCGCGCGCCGTCCAGCCTGAGAACGAAGGTCGACAGCATGCGCGTGTCGTCGTGAAAGAGCCCGTCCACGCCGCCGCCCACGTCGCCATGGCCGTCCATGACGAAGTAGGTGTCGCCCTCCTTGAGCACGAAGGCATGCTGCACCGCGCGCTCGGGCGCGGGCTCGGCCTGCTCGGTGGCAGGCACTTCGGCGCTCATGTTCATGCTCAGGCGGCCTCGCGGTAGAGGGGCTCGTGCGGCTCTTGCGGCTCCTGTGGCAGGAGCCCGCCGCCGCCGGCCAGCCGCGCGTACTGCTCGACATAGGCGCTGGCCATGGCCGGTGCCGAATAGCGCCGCTCGAAGGCCTGCCGCACGCGGCGGCGGTCGAGCCCGCCGATGGCGTGCACCGCTTCGACGGCCTGCGCCTCGTCCTCCACGATGAGCCCGCTCACGCCGTCTTCGATCACCTCGGGCACCGAGCCGCAGCGCCACCCGATCACCGGCGTGCCGCAGGCCATGGCCTCGATCATCACCAGGCCGAAGGGCTCCGGCCAGTCGATCGGGAACAGCAGCGCGCGCGCACCGCCGAGGAACGCGGCCTTGTCGGCGTCACCGATTTCTCCGATGAATTCGACCAGCGGATCGTCCAGCAGCGGCCGGATCTTCTGCGCGAAGTAGGTCGCGTCCGCCGCGTCGACCTTGGCCGCGATCTTCAGCGGCAGCCCCGCGCGCCTGGCAATCTCGATGGCGCGGTCGGGCCGCTTCTCGGGCGAGATGCGGCCGAGGAAGGCCAGGTAGCCGCCGGGGTTCGGCTCAAAGGCGTAGGGCGTCTCTTCGAGTCCGTGCGGAATGGTCGCGAACCAGTTGGCGAAGGGCAGCGGCCTGCGCTGGTGCCGCGAGATGGAGACCAGCGGAAACTGGTTCCAGCGCATGTACGCGCCGGGCAGGTCCGCAATGTCCAGGCGCCCATGCAGCGTGGTGAGCGTGCGGCCGGCCATGTCCTCGAAGAAGGGGAAGTGCAGCAGGTCGACGTGGAAATGCAGCACGTCGAACTCGTGCGCTCGTCGTCGCACCTCGTGGAGCATGCAAAGGTGGCTGGCCAGGTCGGACTTCAACGGCGCCGGGTCCAGCCGCAAGGCTTGGGCCCGCATGGGCGCCAGGCGGGCCCGGGTCTGCGTGTCCGCGGAGGCGAACAGCGTGACCTCATGGCCCTGGTCCACCAGCGCATTGGCCAGGTGGGCAACGACCCGTTCGGTGCCGCCATAGAGCCGCGGCGGAACGGCTTCGTACAGGGGCGCGATCTGCGCGATCTTCATCGTCAAGACAATCTCCTCGCAAGGGAATGAATGAACAAGGAACAAGGCGAAGAATGGAGGCGGCACAGCCTCCGGCGCACATTTTGGGGTAGGCCCGCCCGCTTTCAAGAGCCGCCTGCGCCAAGGCGCCCGGGCGGCGTAGAGTGGACGGCGGCTTCCGCCCAGAAACCCGAGGGCATCCAGCAGCAGGATTCGAATGGATTTGCAGCAGCAGCAACAACAGCATCACCTCGACGCGCTTCTCCTGGCTGCCTTGCGCACGGCACCACGCAGGTACCGCCTGCCGCCGCTGCCGGCCGATGCCGAGGCGGCCGTGGCCGGCGGCACCGAAGCCACGCTCGCCTTTGCGATCGAGGCTGCGCGCATCGAGAAGGCATCGCCCGCAACGCTACCCAGCCACGGCGGCATCCAGGCGCTTTTCACCCGCGCGCTGGCGCAGCTGATCCGCGAGGCGCTCGCGCCCGAATACGGCGACCCGGCGTTCCAGGCCGCCATGCTGCAGGCGCGGGACGCGCAGGTGCATGAACATGTGCAGCTGTCCCGGCAGCGCGCGGCCGATCGGCGCACCCTGAGGATGGCGGTCGATGCCATCGCGCACCCCGGCAAGCTGCGGCGCGAGGCAGCCGGCGCCCTGCGCGATGCGCTGGGCCGACTGCACGGCCTTGCGGCAACGGGAGCTTGGGCGGAGCTTGCAGAGGCCATCGGGCAGCTGCTCGCACAGGAACTCCCGGGCCCCGAAAACTTTCGCATGCCGTTGGATGCGATCCACTCCAGCCCCGCGCTGCAGCGGCTGGTACGCGGCAGCGAGCTGTTCCGGCTCGAGAGCGTGCAGCGCTACCAGGCGCTGTGCGAACGGCGCGGACCGCTCGCGGGCAGCGATGCCGCGGCCGCCGAAGGGCGCGCATCGGCGCAGCAGGGCCGGATCGCAGAACACGCCGCGGTCGAGGCATTCCGCAAGATCGCCGACATGCTGAACCGCCATCGCAAGGGAGTCGCCAGCTACCGCGTCGCACGCGGTCTTCGCACGCCGCGCGGGTTTCCGGGAGAAGCGAACAAGGCCAAGGAGGAATGGGACGCTGCCATCGTGCGCGGCGACGCACGCGACGAAGCGGGTGGCGGCGCCGACCTCGTTCTTCTTGCCGAAACCAAGGCATCGCCCGCCGCGGCCACGTCCGACTTTCCGCGCCTGCTGCGCGGCCTGCGGCGCCTTGCGCAGGCCCGCGCCGAAGCGGTCTACGCCTTTGCATCGGCCGACGGCGAGCAGCGCATCGCCGGCGCCTCGCTGCAGGGCCTGCGCCCGATCCGCCGCCTGTTGCCGCCCCACGTGATCTATTGCTGCTCGGCACCGCCCGAAGCCTTGCCGCAGCCGCTGGGCGCCGCAACCAAGGCCGTGCTGCTCGCCGAGCCCGCGAGCCTCGCGTTTGCGCAGCAACTCGCGCGCGGCGAGGCGCCGTCGCATGCCGTGCTGGCTCCGGTCTGGCACGCGCTGGCCACGGCACCGCGGCTGCAGGCCGCATTGCACCAGTACGAAACCGCGCAGAAGGCACGCGCGGCCATGCTGCATCCGGACGACCTGCTGGCGTCGGTGGCACAGTGCCTGCAGCGTTCCTACTCTTCCTGAGTGGCCAGCTCCTTCGCCACCGCGCGTCGGCCCTCGGGCGACAGCACATGCAGGGTTCGCGCCGGAATCGCGAACTCCACGCCCAGGCGCGCGAACTCGCGCATCATCTGCAGGTTGAGGCGCTGCTGCTCGTCCATGTAGAGCCCGTAGTCCGGCGTGGTCACGAAGTACACCACCTCGAAGTCGAGCGAGCTTTCGCCGAAGGCCTGGAAGTGCACGCGGTCCAGCCGCAGCGAGGACCCCGACTCGATCAACCGCTTCACGATGCCCGGGATGGCTTCCAGCTGTTCGGGCGTGCTGCGATAGCTCACGCCAAACTTGAAGGCGACGCGGCGCTCGTCCATGCGGCGATAGTTCTTCACGGTCTGCTTGAGCAGGTCCGTGTTGCCGATCACGATCTGCTCGCCGCTCAGGCTGCGCAGCCGCGTGGTCTTGAGCCCCACGTGCTGCACTGTGCCCGAGAGATCGCCGATGCCGATCGCATCGCCCACCTCGAACGGCTTGTCGACCGCGATGGACAGCGAGGCGAACAGGTCGCCCAGGATGTTCTGCATCGCAAGGGCAATCGCAATGCCGCCCACGCCAAGGCTGGCCACGAATGCGGTGATGTTGACACCCAGGTTCGACAGCACCGCCAGCAGGATCACAGCCCACAGCACGGTGCGCAGTGACCACGACATCAGCGTGGCCGACGCGCTGACCTGCGTCATGCTCGCGGAGGAATGGCGCTGCTCGTAGCGGCGCAGCCCGAAGCCGATGGCCCGGGTGAACCACAGGCCCGCCTGCAGCGCAAGCGCAATGAACCAGAGCTGCCCGACGCGCTGGTTCCAGCGCTCGGGCAGGTCGAGCATGCCCACGCCGACGAGCAGCGCGGCCAGCACCAGGAATGCGCGGTTGGTGCCGGCCAGCACTTCGACCACCGTGTCGTCGACGCGATTGCTCGTGTGCTGCGCGATGCCGCGCATCCGCCCGATCATGTAGCGCAGCACCAGCCGCATCGCCAGGTAGGCGGCAAGGGCGGCGGCCGCGGCGAGCGCCAGGTCAGGCACGGCCAGCCCCAGCAGCGTTGCATCGGCCAGAGCGCCGAGTGCTTCACTCATGCGCGGGCAACCTTCTTCTTCATGCGTTGCAGCGCGTCAGCTCTTCGGGCGGACATGGATTTCCGGCAGCCTGTCGTCATAGAAGGCCATGCGGCCCTTCAGCGCCTGGTGCTCGTCGTACGGATCTTCATACGACCAGATCGCATCGTCGAGCTGCCGCTCGCCCACGCTCAGGCTGTAGTAGCTCGCAGTGCCCTTGAACGGGCATTCGGACGTGGTCTGCGAACGCTTCAATTTGTCCGTGCGGACGTCGGTGCGCGGAAAGTAGTAGCGCACCGGCGACTTGTCTTCGACAACCTTGATCACGTCCGCTGAGCTCGCGACGACCACGCCTTCGACCTCGACCTCCATCGGCTGGCGAAGCGGCTCTTCGCGCACCTGGTGGTCAGGCCATTTCTGGTGTCCTGGTGATTTGCTCATTTCTTCGTACTCCTGGAGGGATCGAGATGGTCCCGAAACCAGTCGCGCGCCAGTTTCGACACCGCACCCAGCGCTTCGGGCTCTTCGAAAAGATGCGTCGCACCGGGCACGAGCGAAAGCCGCTTCTCGCCGCGCAGCGCCGCAAGGGCTTGCCAGTTCATGTCGATCACCGGCCCGTCGTTGCCGCCGACGATCAGCAGCGTCGGCGCACGCACGCGCTCGAGCGCCTGCCCGGCCAGGTCGGGCCGCCCGCCGCGCGAAACCACGGCGTGCACCGCATCGGGCCGCTGCGCCGCCGCCACCAGCGCGGCACCTGCGCCGGTGCTCGCACCGAAGTAGCCGATCCTCAGGCCCGCGGCGGCCTCGTAGTCGCTCAGCCAGTCGGTCAGGCCGACGAGCCGGTCGGCCAGCATGTCGATGTCGAAGCGCAGCTCACGCGTGCGCTCGTCGACGGCCTCTTCGTCGGAGGTCAAGAGGTCGACGAGCAGCGTGGCCAGCTTCGCCTCGTTGAGGCTCTCCGCGACCTGGCGGTTGCGCGGGCTGAAGCGGCTGCTTCCGCTGCCATGCGCAAACAGCACGATCCCGCGCGAGGTCGCCGGCAGGCACAGGTCGGCCTCCAGCGTCACGGAAGAGCGCAGCGGAATTCGGAGCGCGCGGCGCTCGAAGGTTCTGGATGGGGGGTCCAATTTGGCTTCCTTTGCGCGAGGCACTTCACACTTTTGCTCGGCCTCGCCATCGGTCACCTTATTTTTTTGCGGCGATTCTTCTGTAGGGCGATGCTCACATTCGCGTAGGTGCAGTGGAGCGTTGCATATTGAAAGAAAACTGCGCTGCAGGTGGGTCCATGGCACCGAGCGCCCATGGTGCGAGGCGCTTCATGCCAAGATCGACTGGCAGGCGCCGCATCGAGTCCTGCCACGGAGGCCACCATGAAAGTCGAGATCACCAAAGCACCTGTCGCGCAAACGGAGATGCTCATCCGCAAGCCCGTGGCAGAGGTGTTCGGGGCGTTCATCGACCCCCGTGTGACAACCAACTTCTGGTTCACCAAAAGCAGCGGCCGGCTCGAGGCCGGTCATGAAGTCAGATGGGACTGGGAGATGTATGGAGCATCCACATCGGTGCTCGTGAAAGACATTGAACCCAACGAGCGCATCGTGATCGAGTGGGACGGATACAGCGGTCGTACGACGGTCGAATGGAAGTTTTTCGCACGCGAGGATGGCACGACCTATGTCGTCATCACGGAGTCTGGCTGGACGGGTGACGGAGACGAACTCTTCAAGTACGTTGCCGAGTCGACTCAGGGCTTCACCTGGACGCTTGCAGGGCTCAAGGCGTTCCTTGAGCATGGCATCAAGCTGAATCTAGTCGCGGACAAGAACCCCGATGCGCACACGGCTGGCTGGCAGCCGGCCTGACCGTTCATTGCCGCCCGCGGCCGGCGCGCACGCACGGGCTTAGAAAGTCTCCCAGTCTCCGCTGGCAGCGGATGTTCCCGCGATGGCAGCCGCCGGCTTGTGCTGCGGTGCGGCGACAAGGGTACGCCGGGCCGGCTGGACCGGCTGCACGACACGCGCCTGGAGGGGCGGCGCCGCGGCGGGTTCCTCTTCGTCGTCGTCGTCGAGCTTGAAGGTTGCGACCACCTGCGAGAGGCTGTCGGCCTGCTCCTGCAGCGACCGGGCCGCAGCCGCCGCCTCCTCGACCAGCGCCGCGTTCTGCTGCGTCACCTGGTCCATCTGCGCAATCGCCTGGTTCACCTGCTCGATGCCCTGGGCCTGCTCATGGCTGGCCGCCGTGATCTCGCCGATGATGTCGGTCACGCGTTTCACGCCGCTCACGATCTCTTCCATCGTCTTGCCGGCCTCGCCCACGAGCGCGCTGCCCACGTCGACCTTGCCCACCGAATCGTCGATCAGGCCCTTGATCTCCTTGGCCGCCGCAGCCGAGCGCTGCGCGAGGTTTCTCACTTCCGACGCGACGACCGCGAAGCCGCGGCCCTGCTCGCCTGCACGCGCGGCTTCGACTGCAGCATTGAGCGCCAGGATGTTGGTCTGGAACGCGATGCCGTCGATCACGCCGATGATGTCGACGATCTTCCGAGACGAAGCATTGATCGACGCCATGGTGTCGACCACCTGCCCCACCACGCTGCCACCCTTCACGGCCACTTCGGAGGCCGAGAGCGCGAGCTGGTTGGCTTGGCGCGCGTTGTCCGCGTTCTGCTTCACGGTGCTCGTGAGCTCTTCCATCGAGGCCGCGGTCTGCTCCAGCGAACTGGCTTGCTCTTCTGTGCGCGAGGACAGTTCCTGGTTGCCGGCAGCGATCTGTCCGGATGCCACCACGATCGAATCGGTCGATGCCTTGATGCGCGTCACCACGTCCGTCAGGGTGTCTTCCATCTCGCCCATGCCGCGCAGCAGCCGCCCGAAATCGCCGCCGCGCTCGGTCTCGAATTCCTTGCTGAGGTCGCCCGAGGCCACGGTCTCGGCGATGAAGATCGCCTCGCCAAGCGGCTGCATGATGCTGCGCGCGAGCCAGATGCTGCAGCCCGCGCCCGCCAGCAGCGCAGCGACCCCGAAGCCCGCCATGAGGTTCCGCGTCGAAGCGATGAGCCCTGCGAGCTCCGGGGCGCCGCCACTGCCGGCGATGTCCTGAAGGCCCGCGATGCCGATCACGAGCCCCGTCGCCATCAACAGCAACACGATACCGAACGCCGCGCCCAGCTGGGCACTGATCTTCCAATTGCGCATGTGCTTTTCCCGTGACGGCCGCCGATGCGGAGGCCAGGTTGCCTGGTATATCGGCAGTGCTGCGGCGGAACTTGAGGGTGCGGGTCTAGGCGTAAACCCGGGGTTCGCTCCACGAGCGCCCGGCTTGTCGCGGAACGCTGCTGGCTGCTCTGGAACGAAAAAAAGCCCCAAGCAGCTGATCTGCTTAAGGGCTTTTTTGATTTTGATGGTCGCCTGCGGACGACCTCAAAATGATGAATGGTGGCTGGGGCGGAATCTTAAAATCGCCTTCAACCCGCACCAGCACTCGCTTTCACCAATTCGTCCAATCTGCCGGGTACACGTTTGGGTACACCAAAACTGCCGGAAGCAGCCCCATGTTTCAGGCATCACACCAGAGACAAACGGGCCGCCGAAACAGAATTATCCCACTTGCGAATCGGCGCGCCAAGCTACGCGCGGCGGTGCACCAAGCCGGCTAGATGAGTCCCACAACATCGCGCAGGTGCGCTGCAGTCTGGGGCAACCCGCGCTTCTCGAGCAGCGCGACCAACGCGATCGCGTCGTACTGCGGCCGGGCCCAGCGCTCGCGCATTCGCTTCAAAGCCGCGAGGGCGTGAGCTTCTCCAGCATCAACTGGTTGAGGGCGAATTCGTCAGGGGGCTGTACCTCGATGCCGAACGGGTCCCGCACTTCCTGGGAAAGTCCTTTTTCGTTCCACGTCACGATCGCATCCGCGTGCCCAGTAATCGCAGTCGCCAGCACGCTGCGCATCGAGATCCGGTACTTGAGGCGGCGGCGAGCGGCCGCTTTCGAGCGATTCGAACTTCGGCTTTGGTTAAGGGTTGTCCAACACCTGCCCTCAGGCCGTCGTCGCGCGCGGGTTCGTGGTCTCACACGGGCAGGTGTCGGACAACCCTTAACCATCTGAGACATTGGCCCTCGCTCCAAGCGGAAGTTGATGGTCTCCGAAAGCGGGCATTCGGTACGTTGTGTTGGTGAAGGGCGGCGAAACGCGCTCCATACCATCGCCATCGACAAAGTGCTGCTGGGGTAGCGCGTACCTAAGAAGATGCGGGCGCCAGGATGCCACCAACGACAAAGTCGACAAGGGCTTTCGCGATGGCCTGCTTGTCGGTTATTTCAGCCCTTGTGCCCGAGAGGCGATGAAGGCGACTAGGTCGACCCCTGTCGGTCAGGAAGAGCACCACGGTACTGACCATCAGCATGTACCGAAGGTACATCAGGCTCAACGGAATCTCGGGCACCGCCTCGTGAAGGGCCGTTACGAACTGCTTGGCCATCGGGTCGAAGTGCTTCTTGATGACCCGCTCCGTCATCGGCGAAGGAGAGAGGCGGTGCTTCAGGATCAACTGCGCAAGCAACTGCCCCTCAGTTGCAGCGCCAACCCCGACGTACGGAGCGACAAAAGCTCTGACGATCGCCCTGACTTCGAGTCGTGTGCCTGCTGTACCAGCTGCCGCTGTGATCTCTTTCAGGGCCAGGGTGCGGCGCTTGTTGACGCGCGCTGACAGCTCATCAAAAAGGGCCTCGGCCAGCGCTTCGGTGCTTCCGAAGTGATAGTGGATCGCCGCGACGTTGACGCCCGCATGGCTGGTCAGCGTTCGCACAGGCACCCCGTCTATGCCTTTCTCGGCATACAGGGCCAAGGCGGAATCGAGGATCTTCTGCCGGGTGAGGCGATCGGATGAAGGGAGCGTTCGTCCTGGCATTTCCGCAGGAGGCAAAAGGGTTAGGTCAATGCGTGCCACGGCGGCACGCCTCGCGATGATCACGCGACATTCTGCATCATCCAGTCAATCACTTGTTTCAATCACGCAAAACAGAGGCGGAGATCCGTATAAACACTCGATTGAAACAGATGTTTTATCTGCCTAGAATGCGACCGTGCCCGGCTTCCGGCGTAGTCAGCGCCGTCCGGTGCCATAGGAGACAAGCCCCATGTTGAATCGAAGAGAGGCGCTTGCAGGCGTCGCTGCCGCCCTCGCGGCCCCCATGTCGAGAGCGGCGCCGACGGACCTGCCCGAGATGATGAGGATCGTGATGCCGTTCCCCGCCGGAGGCGCCCTCGACGGGATCACGCGCATCTTTGCGGACACCTATCAAAAGGTGACAGGTCGGCAGTGCATCGTCGACAACAAGCCCGGCGCGGCCACCACCATCGGTGCGTCAGAGGTGTCGCGTGCGAAGCCCGACGGCTCCGTGGTGCTCTGGACCACCGGCGGGCACCTGACGAATGGGGTGCTGATGAAGAAGCTGCCCTACCACCCGATCGATGGCTTCACGCCCGTGTCGATGGTGTATTCGACCTACGGCTTCGCGCTGTTGCATAGGACGAACGGGCCATTCAACAACTTGACCGAATTCGTCGCCGCGGCAAAGAAGCAACCTGGCAAGTTGAGCTATGCGTCGGCGGGCAACGGAAACACGACCCATGTGGTCGGTGCCCTGTTCGCCAAACAGGCCGGGATCGATCTGATCCATGTTCCCTACAAGGGAACGCCTCTCACGGATTTGATCAGCGGCGTGGTGGACGTCTCCTTTATTGCGCCATCGTCGGTGATGCAGTACATCGAAGCCAAGAAGATCAAGGCTCTCGCGATCACGGGGGCCCAGCGCGCAGAGACGTTGCCGACCGTGCCTACGTTCGCGGAACTGGGTATGCCCGACATCGACATTCCTGCATGGATCGGGATGCTCGCGCCGCCGAAGATGCCGCCCCAGGTCTTGGCCGCACTCTACGAAGGCGTCGCGAAGACGCTGGCCGACCCCGGTTTCAAGGACAAGATGGTCACGTTCGGCAACAAGGTCTCGGGTATGCCGCCGGACCGGTTCAAGGCCTACCTTGAGAAGGAGTTCGCGCGCTACCAGCGCATCCTGCCTCCACTCGGCATTGAAATGGATTCGTGATGTTCAAGAAGATCGTCGACCTTTCCATCTTTCTCGAGAACGATGTGATCTCGGATCCTCCGGCGTTCGCGCCCAAGATCCACTACATGAACCATACGGAGAGTTTCAGCCGGCTGGCGCAGTTTTTCCCAGGCCTCCAAGCCGAGGACCTGCCCGACAGCGAGGCGTGGGCGGTGGAGAAGGTGGAACTCAGCACGCACAACGGCACGCACCTCGATGCCCCTTGGCACTTTGCCTCCACGATGAACCACGGAGAGCCAGCGATCACCATCGACGAAGTGCCTTTGGAGTGGTGCCTGCAGCCGGGCGTGAAGCTCGACTTCCGCCATTTCGAGGATGGGTACGTGGCGCAAGCGGCTGATGTGGAGGCGGAGTTGAAACGCATCGGCCACACGCTGAAGCCGCTGGAGATCGTGGTCATCAACACCCGCGCAGGTAGCCGTTACGGCAAGCCGGACTTCGTGCAGTCGGGGTGCGGCATTGGCTATGGCGCGACGATGTACCTGCTCGAGCGCGGCGTCCGCGTGACCGGCACAGACGCCTGGAGTTGGGACGCCCCCTTTGTGTACACCGCCGAGCGCTACGCGCAAGACAAGGATCCGGCGGTGATCTGGGAAGGTCACAAGGCCGGCCGCGACATCGGGTACTGCCACCTTGAGAAGTTGCACAACCTCGAAGTGCTGCCCGCAGACGGGTTCTTCCTGTCCTGTTTCCCCGCCAAGATCCGCGGCGGTTCGGCGGGGTGGACGCGCGCGGTAGCGCTGTTTCAGTGACATAGATCGGAAGACCCATGATCTTTGAAAAAAATGCACCGATCCGCATGCGCGACGGCGCAGTCCTCAAGGCAAATGTTTTCCGTCCGGACGGGGACGCACCCGTGCCTGTGCTCATGACGCACGGCCCCTATGGCAAAGACGCGCATTTCGAGGATGCCTTCAAGCCGCAGTGGGACGAACTGAAACGCCTCTACCCGGGCATCGACACGGAAGGCAGCTCCGGAAAATACTTGCGTTGGGAGGTGGCCGATCCAGAGCGTTGGATACCCTGGAACTATGCGATCGTGGTGGTCGACAGCCGAGGCGCTGGCGAGTCCCCCGGCACACTCTGGGTGTGGTCGCCGCAGGAAACGGAGGACTATGCTGATTGCATCGAATGGGCGGGAACGCAGGAATGGTCTACCGGCAAGGTCGGTCTACTGGGCATCTCCTATTACGCGATGAATCAATGGCAGGTCGCTGCGCATCGCCCCCCTCATCTGGCGGCCATATGTCCATGGGAAGGGGCCAGCGACTTCTATCGCGATGCCAGTCATCACGGCGGAATCTTCGGTAATTTCTTCTTCGAACTCTGGTTTCCGAAGCAGATCCTTTCGGTGCAGAACGGCAACGCCGACAGTCCCTACATCGACCGGGAAACGGGGACGACGAGCACAGGCGCGGCGCTGGACGCAGAGGCTCTTCGCGCGAACCGGGTGGATGTCATCGATGAGTTCAGGTCGCACCCGCTGGTAGACGACTGGTACGCCGCAAGATCATCGAAGCTCGCGGACATCGAGGTACCGGTCCTGTCCGCAGGGAACTGGGGCGGGATGGGGCTGCATCTTCGCGGCAACGTCCAGGGATTCCTGGGCGCAGGTTCGCAGCAGAAGTGGCTGCAGATGCACGGCGGCACGCACTGGGAATCCTTCTACCTGCCAGAGTATGTGCAGATGCAGAAACGCTTCTTCGACAGGTTCTTGAAAGACGAGCCCAATGGATGGGACGAGCAACCCCCTGTCATGCTGGAGGTGCGCCATCCGGACCGGTTCGAACAGCGCTTCGAGCAGGAATGGCCGATCGCTCGAACGCAGTGGACCAAGCTTTACCTCGATGCGCAGGGCAGGGAGTTGGCATCCGAACCTCTCGATTCAATCGCCACGGCCACCTACCGTGCGCCAGGGCGCGGCGTCGAATTCCTGAGCGCGCCGATGGACGTGCCGGTGGAATTCACCGGGCCGCTGTCATTGGTGTTGTGGATTCGCTCGAGTACCCGAGACATGGACCTCTTCGTCACCGTCCGGGCGTATGACCCCGACGGCCGCGAAGTGCTCTTCCGAGGGGCGACGGATCCGCAGGTGCCGGTGGCGCAAGGATGGCTGCGTGCCTCCCACCGCAGGACTGACCCCGAGCGGTCCCGGCCGGGGCAGCCGTTCCACACGCATACCGAGGTCGAGCCTTTGACACCCGGCGAAGACTATCGGGTGGAGGTAGAAATCTGGCCGACGTCCATCGTGCTTCCGCGCGGGTATCGGCTCGCGGTGCGCGTCGACGCGCAAGACTTCGAACGCGAGGGCGCAACAGGGCCGCGCAAGGGATCAGGGCCGTTCCTGCATACCGACCCGCTGGATCGCAAGCCAGACCTCTTCAGCGGCGAGAACACCATCCTCACGGGCGGTCCCTACGACTCGCACCTGATGCTGCCGCTGATCCCCTCCCGCAACGACTGAAGCGCGTTTCCCGGCCACTCCCCTCACCAAGGTGACCTGGGCGTCGGCTCGCGAGCCCACAGCACTTTCGACCACGAAGGATCCACCTTGACCGCCCCGTTCGATACGAACTCGCCCGACCTCGTCAGTTGGGTCGAGAGCGCCAACGCGCCCGAAACCCCTTTCCCCATCCAGAACTTGCCTTACGGCAGATTCCGACGGGATGCATCCGATCCGTGGTCGATCGGCGTAGCCATTGGTGACCAAGTCCTGGATGTTCATGGCGCCGGGCTCGCCCACAGTTCGGAGATGGGCCACTGGCTGGCGTTGAGCAGTTCCCAGCGACAGGCGCAGCGGCGGGCGATCTCGCTAGCCCTGATGCACGGCAACGGCAACCGAGCGCGCATCAAGCCCTGGCTGGTGCCAATGACGGAGGTCGAGCTGGGCCTGCCGTGCGAGATCCGCAACTATAGCGACTTCTTCATCGGCATCCACCATGCGCACAACACCGGTCGCTTGTCCCGGCCCGACACGCCATTGTTGCCGAACTACCGCTGGGTGCCCATCGGCTATCACGGACGCGCCTCATCGGTGCAAGTCAGCGGGCGCGATTTCGCGCGACCCAAGGGGCAAGTCAAGCCTGCAGGTGTCGAGGTGCCGTCGATGCAGCCAAGCGCCCGGCTGGATTTTGAGTTGGAGATGGGCATCGTCATTGGCCGAGGCAACGAGCAAGGTGATGCGATCCCGATCGACGAGGCAGAGGAGCACATTGCAGGCCTGACGCTCCTGAACGACTGGAGCGCGCGTGATCTCCAAGCTTGGGAAGCGCAGCCACTCGGGCCGTTCCTGGCGAAGAGTTTCGCCACGACGCTGTCGCCGTGGATCGTGACGATGGAGGCCCTGGCGCCCTTCCGCACGCCCTTCGTTCGATCGGCCGATGAACCGCAGCCGCTGGCCTACCTGGAGGCGCAGTCGGCGCGTGAACTCGGAGCGATCGATGTGAGACTCGAGGGCTGGCTACAGACGTCTCAAATGAGGGCTCAGGGTCAGAGCGGGGAATGCATTGTTCGCACCGGCCTCGCCCAGGCGGCGTATTGGACGGTCGCCCAGTTGGTGACGCATCACACCATCAACGGGTGCAACCTGATGGCAGGCGATCTTCTTGGAACGGGGACGCTGTCCGGCGCCGGAACCGGCGAGGCAGCGTGTCTACTGGAAATCACACAAGGTGGAAGGCATCCACTGCGACTGTCAAACGGCGAGGAACGTCTCTTCCTGCACGATGACGACACAATCATATTGCGGGGCCGCTGCGAGCAACCGGGCCGCCGTTGGATCGGCTTCGGAGATTGCACGGCAACCGTGCGCAAGGCGAAGCTATAACTTGTCTGGAGAGTTTTTGGACGCCACCAGCAACGCTTACCAGATGTCCGCTCCTGGCCGTCAACCGCCTGTCGGCCCGGAAATCTGTGATCGCGCGGCTTCCTGTCATAGCAGCTCGTTGAACGCGTAGAACACGTTGTCCTTGCAGCGATGCCACAGGCCGCGGTGCGCCCACGCGTCGGCCTGCAGCTCGATGCAGTCGCGCGTGTCGCGCTCGAAGATGGCGTCCAGTTGCGCGGCCAGCGCGTCGTCGCGCAGGCCGAGCGTGATTTCGTCGTTGGTTTCGAAAGAGCGGTCGTCGAAATTGCTCGAACCGATGGCGCACCACGCGCCGTCCACCGTCATCACCTTCTGGTGCAGCAGGCACTTCTGGTACTCGAAGATGCGCACGCCGCCGGCGAGCAGCAGGTGGAAGTTGCGGTGCGCGGCGTGCTGCACCATGGGCATGTCGGAAGCTTCGGCCGACGGCACCATCACGCGCACGTCGACGCCGCGCTTCGCCGCCTTGCACAGCGCATCAATCGCCTCGCTGTCGGGCAGAAAGTATGGGTTCTGGATGCGGATGCGCTGGCGTGCGATGCACACCACCAAGTGGTGCAAGATCTTCACCGCCGGCGGCGAACCTTCCGGCTTGATGCTCGCGACGTGCACGGCCACGTCGCCCATGCGGTTGAGCGGCGGGAACACCGCGTCGCCGACAAATAGCTCGCCAGTGTCTTCCACCCAGTTCTCGCTGAAGGCGGCCTGCACCGCATGCACGATCGGCCCCCGCAGGCGCACGCCGAGGTCGCGCACGTTATCGCACTCCCGCCCTTCACCGAGCCAGCCGTCGACGATGCAATGGCCGCCGACCAGGGCGACTTTGCCGTCGACCACCACCAGTTTGCGGTGGTCGCGGTCGTTGAAGACACCGATGTTGCGCACGTGGCGCGGGTGATGCATCTCGAGCAGGCAGCCGGCCTCCCGCAGTCGGCGCGACGCGGCCTCGCCCATCTTCTTGCCGCCGTCGGCGTCGACCAGCACGCGCACCGGCACGCCGGCGCGCCGGCGTTCGACGAGCGCATCGACCAGGTGCGTGCCGAGCACGCCGTCCTTCCACAGAAAGGTCTCGAAGTGCACCGAGCAGGCGGCCGCACGGATCTCCTCGAACATGGCATCGAAGAAGGCGCCGTTCTCAAGCAGCTCGACGGCGTTGCCTTCGTAGATGGTGCCCTGCGTCAGGCCCGAGAGCGAGGGCAGCAGCTCGGTGATCGGCGCTTCGCAGTCGATGACGAGCCGCGGGTCGCGATGGCGGCGGATCGACCAGATGACGAGGCCCAGCACGACGATCAGCAGCGCGAACACGAAGGCAAGCGCCGAAGGCCAGGACAGTGTTGCAAGGAAACCATCGCTCATGACGGTCGATTCTCTGTCATGTGCCCAACGCCCATCTGTGCCCGATTGACCATAACCGCCGGTTTGTGTGCGCGCGCTTCAGGTCAAGCCACCTCGACTCCGAACGGAATCGTTGTGCGCGGCCTCGAACGGGTGCTAAGCCGCGAATTCTGCGGAGTGGCCGACCGGCCGCTTCTGGCCGACAGCTGAAGTCTAGCCTGCGGCTTCCAGAGCCACCAAGTCGTCAAGGTGGGGCGACCAGCCGCGTACGTCTTTTCAGACAGCCTCGGCCAATTGTTGACACGCGCGGGTTAGCGTGCACGCACCTTCTCTGTCGAACTTACTCAATCGAGGGATGCGTTGGAACGGCCCCACGATGTTTGCTCTTGGCCGAGAAAAGGCCGACCGCCGCGACCTTTGGAAGCGCCGGCAGCGTCAGCGTTTAGCGGGGCACCCCGCCACGGTCGGTGTTGTTTGTCGCGCCATCAGATTCGTCAAGGGCATCAGTGAGAACTTCTCGGGCCTTGCCCTCGATCGCATCGAAGATCTCAGGCGCGACCTCATCGGCGTAGCGCTTTCGCTTTTTATTGGAGATCGTACCGTCGTTGTTCAGCGCAATCGACACCAGTGTTGCCAGCGTCGAACCGCGCAGGTCGTACTGGTCGTCAATCTGTTTGCGCACCGCGTCGAAATGAACGATGAAGTTCGTCTCGTTGCGCAACTCCACCTCCAGTGCTTCGCGCGCCATGCTCAAGCCGAATTCCACACAGCGCGTTGCATCCCAGAACCGAAAGATCGTGTCGTCACACTTGAAGGTGAATTCAAAGTCGCCCTCGCCGGCCGCCCTGGCGTTGACCAACGCGCGCGCCGGACGGGAGAAGTCCTGTAGGACGCTCAGATACTGTGCCTCGTGGCGCTTCATCGCCACAGAAACCGGGAGGAGCATGCCGTCGGGCAATTGGCCGGACTGGCATAGGACCTTGTGAAAGAGAAAGCGGGAAAGACGTCCGTTGCCATCCATGAATGGGTGCAAGTAAACAAAACCGAAAGAGGCAATGCTGGCGGCCATCAGTGGATCCAGATGCTTCGCGGTGTCGTTAGCGAAACGTGACCACGCATCCATCAGCTCCGGCAGATCATCAGGCCGCGGAGGCACGAAGGTCACGCCGAGCGCACCGCGGCCGCCGTCGCTCAGCCAGTTTTGCTCTGTCCGGTATTGAATCGCCCGGTTGTAAGGATTGGAGACGATCGAGGCCTGCAACTCCACCAGATACGACTCGTCGAGGGAGCGCGGCTCGTGCGCCTGACGCAGCAGGCGAATGAATGTGCGCGCCTTGTCTTCCGATGGCGCTTCATTCTCTATGGCGTAGCTGTCTTGGGTCTCGTGCAGATAAGCCCAGGTCAACGTGCGATCAAGGAGTTCGCGGTTGAGCGAGGTGACGAATTCACGGGTGGCCCCCAGCACATCAAAGTCCAGCGCATCCTTTATCGCCGGCGTGCGCTCCACTGTGACGCAGTAGTCCCAGGTTCCGAGGCCGTTGAAGTTGACTCGCCATCGCGAGTCGCGGTCGGTGCCGCCTGTGTAGTAACGACCCTCGTCGAACAAGTCAACATAGCCCGCGGTGACGACCGGCTGGGCCACCACTTGGTTGCCAGTGAAGTGTTCCCACGTGCTGCAGAGCATTCGCACGTATTGTCCATTCGGAGTCGCGGCAAGCGCCGCGGCAAGGTCGGCGCCTGCGAGGTGCTTGGATGCGCCAGCAAGCACCTGCAGGTTCACTCCCTCATGCTTGAGGGCGAAGAGCAAGTGCGCTACCAGGTCGCCGTCGGCCGGCGCCATGGCGGCCGGCACGCCAAGTGCTTCCGCCGATGACATGATGCGCGTGACCGGTTTGACCAGAGCGGGTCGGCTCACTTCGAAGATGGGCAGGTCCAAGCTTGACCGCACGTATTCGTAGCCCACGTAGGCCATTCTTTTCCTAAGTGTTACAAGATTTCCTGCATTTTAGGGCTTAGATCCCGGAATTTTGTCATTTCCCTGGCGCTTGGCGCAATGCCACGTCGGCTGCCTGCTCCGGCAGCTATCCCAAGAGGGTGCACGTGCTATGGGCTGCAGCCCGGGTCGAACGACCGCTCCTGGCCGACTGCTGGCCTGGCACCGATCAGGCGCTGGCAACGGAAAGATTGGCAATCCAAGTTCGCAACCATCCGACGAGGGCCTCGCGATCAACCTCGACTTCCCGACCCATTTCAATCGCCTGGAGAACCGGTCCTTGCACGAGCTGAGCCTCCGTGACCCTGTGGTACGAAATCCCTCAAGTGCCTCGGCATGGCCCCGAAGTTGATCGGCAAATGTTCGGAGTGGGAGCCAGCCGTCTTGGACTTCGTCCGCCAACTAGACGTACACGCCTGTCTCGCAACACCGTGAAGAAGTACCTACGAGCGGGCGATGAACAGCGGCGCTACGCCAAGCGGACGAGTTCAAGCAAGCTCGATCCCTATGCCGAGAAGCTCGCGACCGTGCTCGCGATTGAGGCACGAGATCGCGCGTCGAAGCGGCCACTAAGGTCAGATATTTATGCTTGCAGGACACGCCTATAAGGCGAAAAATGAAAGCAAGCATCTCTCACGAAAACTTGGAATCGAATCACATACCGCGGTTCGCGGCGGTAAGCCATTGATTTTACGAGACTGGCTGAGCAGCCAAAGCCCCAATTAAAGCTGGGGCGGAATCGAAAAATCACTCGCGACCTGCACCAGTACTTGCTTTCAGTCTCTGTTCCGGTTCTATGGGTACAACTTCGGGTACACCAGACCATTTAAGACCTGTGCAAATGCAAATTTGCAGGTAGTGCACTTGATTGGTCTTGAGAGATTATTGCGCGATTCGGCGGCGAGGACGCTAGCCTAGTTCGCATTTTTCGATAGCGATGTCGGCTTTGCAGCGATCGCGGTCTGTCGTGCGTCTGCAATTGACGTCCGCTTCTTGCTAGTGAACGGCCCTTCAACGCGGCTGCTCCGACTACCAGCGGGAAGAAAAGCTGGCCACAAAAGCCGGAGATGGCATGGTCCGCCCACCTACAGTGCCGCGGTTGACGTGAGGCATCTGCCGAACAGGGATGGGGCCTCGCGGATACGGCATCAGCGTGCCAAAGTGGAGGTTCAACGCAACCACTTAAACCTGGAGGCCCCACCATGCAATCTATCGCAAATCTGCCGGTTATTGGCCTGGATTTGGCGAAGTCGGTGTTCCAACTGCACATCGTCGATGCAAAGACAGGCGAGATCCAACGGCGTCAAATCAAACGCGCGAGACTCACCGAGTTCTTCGCCAAGTGTGTTCCCAGCCTGGTCGCGATGGAAGCGTGTGGCGCCTCCCACTACTGGGCCAGAACGATTCGGCAATTGGGGCACGAGGTCAGGCTTCTGCCGGCTCAGCATGTCAAGGCATTCTTGCTTCGCGACAAGACCGATGCGATGGATGCTCAAGCGATTTGGGTGGCAGCTCAACAGCCGCATATTCAGGCCGTGCCCGTCAAGACGGAACGTCAACAAGCCTGCATGGCGCTGCACGGGATGCGCCGCCAGCTCATGAAGATGCGCATCATGCAGACCAATGCGTTGCGCGGGATCCTGGCCGAGTTCGGAATCGCGATGCCTGTGGGGCACAAACAGCTGCTCAAGACGATCCAGGGCGAACTGGCCCGGGCTCAGCAGCTGGATCTTCTGCCAGCAGATCTCGTGATCAGCGTGCAAGAGCAGATCAAGCGCATCGATGCCTTGCAAAGCGACATCGATAGCATTGCCCAACGGCTGTTGTTCATGATCCGGGAGGATCGGCAGATGCAGGCGATACGGCAGATCCCTGGAATAGGAGAGCTGGGCGCTTCGGCGCTAGTGGCTGCCGTCGGCGACTTCTCGGCGTTCAAGAGCGGGCGCCAGTTTGCCTCGTGGCTGGGATTGACGCCGCGGCAAGTAGGCACCGGTGGAAAGACGCAGCAGTTGGGCATATCCAAGCGCGGCGACTCGTACTTGCGAACGCTGCTGATTGCCGGCGCCCGAGCCGTGATCACCAGGTCGACCAAATCGAAGTGGATCGAGTTGCTACTTCAGCGCAGGCACTACAACGTGGTGGTTGTGGCGCTGGCCAACAAGATCGCTCGTACCGCTTGGGCGGTACTGACCAGAGGCGCGGCCTTCGACCAAGCCAAATGGAACCCGGCCAAATGCGGCGCCTAAGCAAAAGGACAGTCACGGCAAGTCGATCGCTTACCCTAAGTTTTTGAGAAGAGCCGGCAGCAAGCGTTGTGATGGATTGAAGGTCAAGCCGGGCCGGGGGAAATCCGATGAATCGCCTGTACCTCGAGTACATCCCGGAGATAGGAACCCTGGCCGCGTATAGCCATCATGGGCAGCAGGATCACTGCAACACCAGCCCGAATGTAAGGTCGCACGCCTTCCTGAATCTCGCAGCGCAAAAAGCCTGTTGCTCCTCTCGGGCGGACCATGTAGGCGATTCAGTTCGCTCTGTGCTGTTAGCCTTACATGGTCGGCAGGGCCTCTGCCACGCCAACTCCGGCCATGTGCCCAATTTTAGAAGTGAACTCACTATGACCAGCCCACTGTACAACGCCTCCGTTCCCGTCATGCAGCAGATGCTGCGCGCCCTGTCCGACGTGCTCAAGAAGGCCGAAGACCACGCGACGCAAAAAAATATCGATCCAAATGCGCTGCTGCAGGCGCGACTGTTCCCTGACATGTTTCCGCTGGTACGTCAGGTACAGATCGCCGCAGACTTCTCCAAGGGCATTGCCTCCCGCCTGGCTGATGCCGAGGTGCCGTCCTGGCCCGACACTGAGGTCAGCTTCGCCGACCTGCAAGCGTTGATCGCCAAAGCTTTGGCCCATATCGGCTCCTTCAAGTCAGAGCAATTTGATTCAAGCGAGAGCCGCGAGATCGTATTGCGCCCCGGCACCCCCAAGGAAAAGAAGCTGACCGCAGGTGCATATCTTGTGCACTATGGTCTGCCGCAGTTTTTCTTCCACGTGACCACCACCTATGCCATCTTGCGCCACAACGGTATTGAGATCGGCAAGCGCGACTACATGGGTGCCTACTAACCCAAGACAGACAGGAGTTCAGCCACTCTGGCCACTGCCGCTCGATCTGTGAGCGCCACAACCGATACGTGGGCGCGTCATCCCTGAGCTGCTGCTATCCGCGAGGCAGCCTTGCCACCTTGATCAACGGGCGGCGATCATGAACACGACTCCATCGGCGATAGTTCCCAACGTGCCGTTATGTGCAAGTGACAGAGCGAGAGGCTAGGCAACTTAGCCGTGCCAATGCGAGCAGCGGATCGCGCTGCAAAAGTTCCCACGATGGAAGTGCGGCTCCTTGTCGGCCATGACGTCTGCCTTGACGTTGCCGAATGTCGAGCCGGGCTTGTGCTTGATACCGTCGTAGAAGGCCTGGATGATGTGCTCCTTGAACCTGGCAGTGCGCGGGAATGCGCTTGTTACCGCGTGGCGTTCAGCTTCCGAATAGTCAGCGTATGTCAGTCCCAGCACATCCATCTCGACGCCGGCGGTCACCAGCGCGACGACAGGATGCATGTGCTGTGGCACACCGGGCGTCGTATGGAGCGCGATGGCGGTCCACACGGTGTAGGCGTCCTGCTCAGGGATGCCGTGGCTGCGCAGGAAGGCGCGGGCAGCATGTGCCCCGTCTACCTCGAAGCGCTCATCCTGGCTGCTGTAGCCCGGCATCAGACCGATGTCATGGAACATTGCACCGGCATAGAGCAGCTCGCGGTCGAACTTCAGGCCGCGCTTGACGCCGGCCAGTGCACCGAATTGGTACACGCGACTCGAATGGTTGAAGAGCAAGTCCGTTTCGTTGTCGCGAATGAACTCCGTGATGGCTCTCGCCAGCGTGGAGTCGGGGATGGCGGCGTCTTGGGCGGATGACATGGGTTTCCTTCGCTGAGTGGTCTGAAGAAGGATAGGATCGTCGTGCCACGTCCTAAATCAACGTGGCACGTCGATTTAAGACATTTCAAGACCGGAGCGGCCATCGGTGACCAAGAAGTTGAAGACGATCGTGCTGCTGGCATTTCCGGGTGTGCAGCTTCTCGATGTGTCGGGTCCGCTGGACGTCTTTGCCGAAGCGAATACGCAGGCGCAGCGGGAGGTGTACCGACTGGTCGTCGCCGCCGCTGCCCCGGGGCCCCTGCGCAGTTCGTCCGGCGTGCGATTGATGCCGGACTGGACCATCAACCGGGACGCTGACGAACCCATCGACACCTTGCTCGTCGCTGGCTGCCCGAACCCCGTTGAACTGCCGGTGTCTGGCAAGGTGCTCGACTGGCTCAGGCAAAGTGCGCCGGGCACGAGACGCTACGGATCTGTCTGCAGTGGCGCTTTCGTCCTCGCGGCAGCCGGCTTGTTGAGCGGAAAGCGGGTCACCACACACTGGGCCGTGGCCGAGCAGCTCAGCGAGCGATTCCCTGACGTGGTGGTCGAGAAGGATGCCATTCATGTGCGCGACGGGCGGCTACGCACGGCTGCTGGCGTCACCGCGGGGCTCGACCTGGCACTTTCGTTGGTAGAAGAAGATCTCGGGCATGACATCGCGATCCGGGTCGCGAGCCAGCTTGTCATGTTCTTCAAGCGGCCCGGCGGCCAGGTGCAGTTCAGCAGGCAAGGCACAGCTGCGCCTGTCGGTCGGGCGGCGCTGCAGGATCTGCAGCGTTGGGTCGCCGCGCACCCCGCGCTCAATCACAGCGTCGCACGCCTGGCCGAACGCATGCATTTGAGTCCTCGACACCTTTCGAGGCTGTTTCGCGTGGCGGTGGGGATCACGCCGGCGACTTGGGTGGAAGAAGTGCGCGTAGGCACCGCGCGTCGCCTGCTGGAGCAGGGAGACTTGGCGCCCAAGCAGGTTGCGGCGAGCTGCGGGTTCTCCGATGCGGACGTCTTGCGCAGAGCGTTCATGCGGCAAGTCGGCGTCACGCCCGCAGAGTACCGCAGGCGATTCGCCGCTATCCCACGGTGATCAACTCCGGCCGGGGCTTCAGACGCCGTTGCTCTCGGTTTGGAGTCGCCCCGCGGGCGCTGAGGTCGGTGTAGATCCGCAGTTCGGTGGGACCCCCAGATGCCGGTCTGCGCAGTGCATTGCGTGCAATATGCAACTGCAAACACATCAATTCCATTCAAGTCGGATCTCCTCGAAGATCGCGTTTCTCCAAGCGATCACGAAGAGAACACGATGACTGAAACCCTCACCCAACACCGCGACGTCCCGAGCGCCATCGCTGCGCCATGGTCGCCAGAAACCACCGCAGCATGCGTTTCTTGCGTCGTGCGTTCGCGCCGGGCCACGCGCGCATTCAAAGCCAGCCCTCTTCCTCGGGAAGCCGTGGAGGAGATCCTGACCGAGGCAGCCTGCGCCCCCAGTGGCGCCAACATCCAGCCCTGGCGCGTGTACGTGGTCAGTGGCGAGGTGAAGGACGGCTTGACCCATGCGCTGGTCACCGCGTCACGCGCCGGCGTTGCGCCAGCACCGGCGCATTTCCCTGAACCCTTGCCCGACATGTTTCGCAACCGGCTGCAGGACTTCGGTGCCCGCTACTACGCATCGCTCGGCATCGAACGCTCCGACACCGCTGCGCGCACGCGCCAGACCGAGCGCAACTACGCCTTCTTCGGCGCCCCGGTCGGCCTCATCTTCAGCATCGACCGCCGGTTGAAGCCACACAGCTGGATCGACCTCGGCCTGTTCGCGCAGACCGTGATGCTCGCGGCCAAGGCACGCGGCATCGACACCTGCCCCCAGGTGGCCTTCGCGCAGTTCCACGAGCCGATTGCGTCGTATCTGCAGATGCCGCAGGAAGAGATCACCGCGTTCGGCATGTCCATGGGATACGGGGACACGCAGGCCCCGGTGAACCGGGCTGCCATGCCCCGGGTTCGCTTGCAGGATTTCGCGCAGATCCTCGGGTTCGCCGGCTGAACCCCTGCAACGCCACCCATCATTTTTTCAAGGAGAAGCTCCATGCATGCTTCCTGGCTGCTCGCCATCACGCTCACCGCCGGAGCGACCGGCTTGTTGACGACCCCTGCCGCGAACGCACACGGCGCGGGCGAAAAAGTCACGCCCGCGTTACAGCAGCAGATTGCGAACCTTCCCGGAAAGTCGCTGGTTGCCGTGGTCGTCGACTACGCGCCCGGCGCCGGTTCGCCCTCCCATGTGCACGCGACGTCCGCGTTCATCTACGGCTACGTGGTCTCGGGCGCCGTCGAGTCGCAGGTGAATGAAGGCCCCAGGCAGATCCTGCGTGCTGGAGACAGTTTCTATGAGCCTCCCGGCGCACGGCACACCGTCAGCAGGAATGCCAGCAAGACCCGGCCCGCAAAACTGCTGGCGGTGTTCGTCGTGGACAGCGACGACACGGCACTCACCACCCCCATTCAATAACCGGCCAAGAGGATCACGACCATGAGCAACCGCATCGACTACAACACGGTCGCCCCGGCTGGCGTCAAGGCGCTGGGCGGCGTGCATGGGTACATCTCGAAGAGCAGCCTGTCGCCTGTTCTCGTCGACCTGGTGTACTTGCGCGTTTCCCAAATCAACAACTGCGCCTACTGCCTGGACATGCACACGCGCGATCTGCTGAAGAAGGGCCAGCCCATCGAAAAGATCGCCCTGCTGCAGGCATGGCGCGAGGCAGGCGCGCTCTTCGACGCGCATGAGCGCGCTGCTCTGGCCTGGGCTGAATCGGTGACCCGCGTGGCAGAGACCGGCGTGCCCGACAGCGATTTCGCCGCCGCCCGCTCCGTGCTCGGCGAGCCCGAACTCGTGGACCTGACGATCGCCATCGGTCTGATGAACACCTACAACCGGATGGCGATCGCGTTCCGCAACACGCCCCAGGCCCTGGCCGCCCTGTGATGCGGGGCCACTGCAGCGGCGCGCACGCACAAGCGACATCCACCAGCACAAGGACCACGCCATGACGCACTCAGCCATCCCAGGGGTGTACATACCCGACAGCCAGCTCGCGCGGGAGATGACCCAGTTCATCCGCGACACCGAGAGCGATCTGCTCTTCCACCACTCCGTGCGCGTGTATTGCTGGGGCTACCTGACCGGGGCCCGCACAGGCTTGAGCTTCGATCCGGAGCTGCTCTACGCGGCGTCGATGTTCCACGACATCGGCCTCACCGCACGTTACCGCGACAGCCAGCTGCGTTTCGAAGTGGACGGTGCGAATGCCGCACGGGAATTCCTGCGGGGCCACGGCGTGCGCGATGCCGACATCGAGACCGTCTGGAACGCCGTTGCGTTGCACACCACGCCGGGCATACCGCAGTTCATGCGCCCGGAGATCGCACTGGTCCAGGCCGGGGCAGGCATGGACGTGGCGGGCCGCGGCTACGACCAGTTTTCCGAGGCGCAGCGCGCGGCCGTGGTCGCCGCCTCTCCGCGGGAAGCAGACTTCGCGCAGGGCATCCTCGACGCCTTCTACGAAGGCATGCAACACCGCCCGCTCAGCACCTTCGGCACCTTCAACGACGATGTCCTGGCTTTCAAGGACCCCGCCTTCCAGCGCATGGACATGTGCAGCATCATCCTGGCTTCGGACTGGACCCGCCGAACGGGCTGCCAAGCGGCAGGCGGCTGCCCGCACCACGACCACCCACACCCCCCGGCGAACGGCTAGGCCACCTGTTGCGCCACCCGCGCGATGCTTTCCTGCAGCCACACCTGCGCGGGGTCGTGGTCATTGCGGCGGTGCCAGACCGCGCGGAACGTGGACAGCGCGGTTGGATAGGGCGGCTCGCGCACCAGCAACTCGCCCGCACCTGCCAGACTGCGCGCCAGCGACGACGGCATGATGGACAACATGTCGGAGCCGCGTAGCAAGGCCGGAATCGCAAGGGAATGCGGGACGGTCGTGCGATACCGCGGCGCCAGGCCCTCGGCCGACAACGCCTCTTCGAGCGCATGGCGGTCGAACATCTCGGCCTGCCGCGCCAGGCCACGCTCCAGGATGAAGCCGCCGACGGCGCCCTCCTCCTGGCCGCCCACAGACACCGTCACCAACGGATAACGCGCCAGGTCGCGCAGTGCCAGCTTGCGGCGAGAAGCCGGGTGCCCCTTGCGCATGACGATCATCTCGCCCTGCGTCATCAAGGTCCGCGCGCTCAGGCGCGACGGCACCTGCGCGAAGATGCCCACGGCGATGTCGATCTTGCCGACGTCGATCTGCTCGGCGAGATCGAGGCGCGTGGACGGCCGGACCACGAGGTCGATGCCGGGGGCCTCCACCGCCATGAGCCGGCTCAGCTCCGCCACCATCACCGCCGTCAGGTGGTCGTTGGCGGCCACCGCGAAGCGGCGTGTGGACTTGCCCGGGTCGAAGGGCTCCACCCCCAGCGTGGCCTCGATCCGGCGCAACGAGTCGCGCAGCCCGTCGGCCATCGCCGCTGACCGTGCCGTGGGCACCATGCCCTTGGACGTGCGGACGAACAGCTCGTCGCCCACCACCTCGCGCAAGCGCGTGAGCGCGTGGCTGACTGCCGACTGGCTCAGGTTCAGGCGCTTTCCCGCACGCAGCAGGTTGCGGTCTTCATAGACCGCGTCGAACACCTTGATGAGGTTCAGGTCGATGCGTCCGATGCTCATGGTGCGCGTCTCCGATATTGCACGGCGTGCATTGTGCTCTTGCAAAATGGGCGATTCCGTTCATGGCGACGGATGACGATCATGGAGCCCTCAACCCCTTGCAACCTCGCGGAGCCCCCCATGAACCCACTATCACGCCGGCGCTTCGGTGCCCTCGGTCTCGTCACGCTGGCCACCTCGGCACTGCCGACCATGGGCTGGGCGCAAGCCCCGGCGCCCCCGCGACGGATCATCGTGGGCTACCCCGCAGGAGGCACGCTGGACCAGACCGCGCGCCGCGTGGCCGAGGCATGGCGCAAGCAAGGCATCACCACCATCGTCGACAACCGGCCCGGCGGCGCGGGCCGCCTGGCCAACGCACAGCTCAAGCGCGAACGCGCGGACGGCAACACCCTGCTGTGCACGCACACCTCGGCGCTCAGCATCTACCCGCACGTCTACACGAAGCTTGCGTACGACGCGGCGGCCGATTTCGTGCCCATCACACCGGTCGTCTCGGCGACCTGTGCCCTGGCCGTCAGCAACGCCGTCCCCGCGACCGCCAAGACCCTCGCCGACTACGTGCGGTGGGCGCAACAGGCTCCCAGCCGCGCTATGTTCGCGTCGCCGGCGGCGGGCTCCATGGCGCACTTTCTGGGTTTCCAGTTGTCCGAGGCGGCGGCGCTCAAATTGCAGCACGTGGGCTACCGGGGTTCGGCGCCGGCCATGAACGACCTGCTCGGTGGTCAGATCCCCGCGTACCTGGGCTTTGTCGCCGACTTCCTGCCGTACCTGCAGAGCGGCAAACTGCGCATCCTGGCCGTGAGCGGCGACAAGCGCTCGCGCGCCATGCCTGGCGTTCCGACCTTCGCCGAGCAGGGCTACCCCGCGATCACCGGCGTCGAATCCTACGGTGTCTTCGCTCCCCCCGGCACACCCGAAGCCGTGGTGAAGAAGCTGTACGACGACGTGCTCGCGGCCAGCAAGGACCCGGCCCTGGTGGCGGGCTTCGAGGAGGTCGGGATGGAGCTGTTCACGCTCGCGCCCAAGGCCTACGAAAGCCACATCCGGACCGAACGCGACAAATGGGGTCCGGTCGTGCGGGCCTCCGGCTTCACATCAGAGGAGTGACCATGAGCAAGCACGACCGCAACCAAGATCGGGAAGAACTGATAGCGCGCAGCATCGCCTTTCTCGGCGAAGTGAAGGACATGACCGCGGGCACAGACGTCGAGCGCTGGCTGAACCAGACCCATGGCCCAGGCAGCGAGGTGTACGAACAGCTCGCGCGCCTGGTGAAGGCCGGCGTGCGCGACGGCTGGGCCGCCAACGTCGAGATCACCGGACCGCACTACCGGCGCAGCCGCCTCGTGGAGCCGTCGGAGCGCACGCACTGGTTCAGCATCACGGCCGTGTACATGGACAGCACGGCCAACACGCAGGGCAACCCGGGCAACACCTTTCGCGGGCAGTACCACGCGCATCCCTATGGCGAGCTGAACATGGTGGTCCCCCTCAACGCCGGCGCAGCGCTGGCAGGGCCCAACGGCTGGTGCGAAGCGGGCTGGACGGCGCCCGGCCCGGGCAGCCACCACTACCCGGAAGCCCGCGGCGGCGCGGTCATCGCCTTGTTCTACCTGCCTGCCGGGCGCATTGCATACCACGCGCCACCGGTCGAAGCGCAGGCCGAGGAGCGGCCATGACGCAGGGCGACATCGCGCACACCACGCGCGTGGTCGACGGTGTACTGCGGGGGCGGCGCAGCCTGCGCGCCTACAAGCCGGACCCCGTTCCGCGTTCCCTGCTGGAAGAGATCCTGGACGTGGCATCGAGCGCGCCCAGCAATTCCAATACCCAGCCATGGCAGGTGCACGCCGTCGCCGGTGCGCACCTGGCAGCACTGGGCGCCGCGTTGGTGAGCGCCTGCCGCGAGAACACGCTTCCGCCATCCCCGCACTTCCCCGACCCATTGCCCGACGAATACGCCCAGCGGCAGCGCGATTTCGGCGCGATCTACTACCAGACGCTCGGCGTTGACGTCGCCGACATGCCGAGCCGCATCCGGCAGACCGAAAAGAACTTCGTGTTCTTCGGCGCGCCGGTCGGCCTGATCTTCACCATCGACCGGCGCCTGGCGCCCCACAGCTGGCTCGACCTGGGCCTATTTGTCCAGAACGTGATGATCGCCGCCGCAGCGCGCGGCCTGGGCACCTGTCCGCAGGTGTCGTTCGCGCGGTTCCATCCGGTCATCGCACAGCACCTGGCCTTCACGGAGCACGAGCTGACGGTGTGCGGCATGTCGCTGGGCTACCCCGATCGCGATGTGCCTGTCAATCAGGTGGCCACGCCGCGTCGGGCCGTGCATGAGTTCGTCAGTTTCCAGCACTTCGCGGATCCATGAACGCGCCCAGAACGGCGGCCGAGCGCAGCGTTCGTCGGGCATACGCACATCGGAGACTGGTGCTTGGCATGGTGCCTGTGGCGCTCCGCGGATTGATATCGCCAACCGCCGGACCCTTGCAATTGTCCGCTGGCGTGCACTCAAGGTCGCGGCGGTGACCGACCGCAACGGTTAAGGGTTGTCCAACACCTGCCCTCATGCCGTCGTCGCGCGCGGGTTCGTGGTCTCACACGGGCAGGTGTCGGACAACCCTCAACCAGACCGGTCGTAGCCACTGGATCTCCGACTGCCCGGTAGAAGTCAACCAGCCAAGACGTGGACAGGTTCCAATATTGAAATCAGCTGGTTCGGGAGTCGTCCGAGTACCCCTCCGGATCGTCGATCCAGCGCTGAAGTGCCCCACGCGGCCATCCACAGGCGCGTCCGCCCAAATGCACAGGAGGAGGAAACTTGCCTCCAGCAATCCTGCGATACAAGGTGGCGCGGCTCAGTGCGGTGATGCGTATCACGTCGGCCATGCGAAAAAACGCGGGGCCTGTCGCACTCGACATCTCAACATGGCGGTGATTGGCGTGGGGTTCAAATTGCATGACAACTCCTTGAAGTTGGGTCGAGCCCTCAAGTAGCGGCTTGCGTACCGACGGTGAATTTCTGACTTGAAGACCCCCGGCAAAAGCAGAACCGGCACCGGAACCAGAGCAGCGCGGCCATCGGACCCCGGCAATTGCGGCCTAACCCAGCGCCCCCTAGACCCGTCTTTCGCATGGATTTTTTTGCGCCGAGCGTGCGACGACTCACAGCTTCTGACAACTAGCAGTTTTGACAGGAGGCAACGCCCTGCCCGGGCACCTTCACTACCACGCACAGACGACCACACCGTCACGGTATCAATGCGGCGACCCCGCAGAAGGTCGCTGGAACGAGGACGACTCAACCATCATCGGACACGTGGCCCAAACGAGTTGGCATCCGCGCGCTCCGGCGATCGACTTCTCTCTGTCTCCCTCCACCGATCCGCGATTCGCTGCGCATCAGTCTGCACAGCCGGCATGCGCGCGACGAAGCGCTCCACCCGGTCGGCCAACTCGGCCTGGCCCCGCCTTCGAAGCGCATCCGCAATGGCGTGCCAGTCCCCCACCACCTCCTGCCGCGTGCGCTGCATGGTCTCTTTGCCGGCATCCAGGGTGCCTCGCTTTGTCTGTAAGGCCTGGAGCACGCTGTCCAGCTTGGCGCGCATGAAGGTCGAAGTCTTCGGCGGCCGATGCCTGGTCCGGTCGCTCGGGGGCAGTTGCCCGAATGCCCAAAGCGCGCGGAGCCGGTGATGGATTGCATCCCTGTACGGCTTGCGGATCTGCCCTCGCAGTTGACGCGGCGTGGCATTGGCCGCCACGCCCTGCTCCCGCATCAGTGCGGCAAACTGCTCGCGCCATTGCCGCAATGTCTCCTTACGGATGTAGAGACGCTTGCCAGGCTCGAACTCGTGCTCGCACTTGACCACCAGATGCACATGCGGGTGCGGCTGATCGGTGTGCAGCACCATGGCGTAGCGATATTGCAGCGCGAAGTTCTCGCGCGCAAAGTCGCGGGCGGCAGCCCGTACTTTTTCCGGTGGCGTGCCGGCGGGCATGGACAGGACGATGTTGTGCACGAGCTTCGCACGCGTGTCTTTCTGCCCCAGCGCGGGTCTCGGCTTGTACTGGCTTCTGCAAAGCGCCAGCTGCCAGTCGGCCGTGATCTCCTTGGCGGCACCCCGGCCCTGCGGCGCCAGTCCCTCGTCGGTTTCCAATTCCAGCTTGCCGTGCCGGCCGATGTAGCGCAGATGGGCCTCGACGCCGCCGACGTCCCGTGCGCCGCCGGAGACCTTCACCATCACCTCGGGCGTGCGCCCCACCGTGCGCTGGATCTGCGCGATCTGGTCGGCGCCGAGGCGCAGCGTGCCGCCCGGCCCGCGCCGACCGTAGCTCACGATGTCCAGCGCCATGTCGCGCGGCGCACCGGCCGCGCCGCGGCCGCTTCGGCCGATGCGCGCCGTCTGTTCAGGCACGGGCACTCCCAGCGCCGGTCTCCCAGCTGAGGAGGTTGCGGCGCACGAGGGCGGCCGCGGCTTCGCGTGCCGCCTCGACTTCCCGCCGGACCCGCGCGATCGCTTCGCCGAGGTCCGATGTCGACTGAGACGGAGTGTTCGGCATGCCGAACATTCGAAGCTGCCGTCCCAGCGCGGCCAGCTGGGCATTGGTCACTTTGAGCTGGTCCAGTTCGTTCGGCGGCAGCACGGCCGCGTCACGCACATGGTTGTGGATCAGCAGGGCGAGGTAGCTGGCTGTCCTCATTCCACGGGAATGGGCGCGCCGCGCCGCCAACGCGCGATCGCCTGTGCGAAGCCGCAGCGTGACGCGATCCGCCAGGCCAACGCTGTCTTCCGTTTCGCGTAGGGAGCGCTGACCACCCGAGCCCAGCGAGATGTCGCCGTGGGTCTTGAGCACCTCGTCGACCATCTTCGCAAGCAGGCTCGACGCATTGAGATGATGCCGCGCGGCCAGCGCGGCGAACCGCGCCCTGGTATCGGGCGGCACCCGGGTGGATATCACGCGGCTCGAAAGAGAGGTCTGGGTCATTGCAACGCCGTGGCAGTAAACAATGTCTGACGTCAGTCTATCCTGCCCTCATAGACGCACAAGGACTTTGCCCTCGGAATTCCAGCGTCGAACTCACCTCGCCGTTTCGCGGCTCCGGAGCGTTGCCGTCGATCGACAGCTCGAAGACCACCATCAATGTTCGGCATGCCGAACATCGATGGAGCGAACTAGCACGGTCCAGCGGCAGCGAATTCACGAGCAAACATCCAACTCAGCCTGCCCTCATAGCCGCATAAGGACTTTGCCCTCGAAGTTTCGACGTCGTCCTGCGCTCGCCGCGTCCCGGCCACCGAAACCGAAAATTCATTCCGCTCGCAGAGCGAGCCCACACGGCCGCCGCGTTTGCTCACGGCTCCATCAAGCAGAAGACCTCCGCTGTTGCTACCGTTCGAGACCTTCTCGGTGTTCGGCATGCCGAACACCGAGAAAAAGCGATGGGCGGAGAGGTGAATTCGGCACGTAGCGAATTCGCAGGGGAAACCATCGAATGGGCATCCGCGTCGCCCGTGCAGCGCGGCAGGGCCGCCAAGAACAGCCTACTCTCGCAGCGTGAACACCACCGACAGGTAAGAGACCGGCTGGGTCTGAATGGCCTCGATCCCATGGAGTGCGGTTGCATCGAACAGCAACGAGTCCCCTGCCCTCACCTCCGCCGTCCTGCCGCCATAGCGGTAGCTGACCTCCCCGGACAGGAAGTACAGGAACTTGAGGCCCGGGTGCTGGAAGGTCACGTAGGGATCGGCACCGGGCAGCAACGTGACCAGGTAGGGCTCGACGAACAGGTTGCCCGACAGCAGGTGACCCAGCAGCTCGTAGCGGTAGTCCGCCACCGCGCCGATGCGATCGACCAAGACACCATGTCCTGCACGCACATGGCAGAAGTCCGTGCGCCGAGCCTGGTCGCTGAAGAAGCGCGACGCCGGCACACCCAGACCATTCGCCAGGCGCTCCAAGGTCTCCACCGAAGGCGAGACCAGACCGCGCTCGATGCGAGAAAGCATCGAAGCAGAAATCCCCGAGGTCTTGGCCAGTTCGCCGCCGGACACCTCGGCCGCCATGCGAAGCGCCCTCACCTGCGCGCCGATGCGAGCCGCGGACAGGCTTCGCACGACAGGGGCAGATTGCCTCGGGCGGACACGCGTCACCGAAACCGGCAACCGCAGGGGTCGGGCCGTTGGCAGAGGCGAAGCGATCTGTCGACGCATCATTTGAATCTCCACTCCGCTCCGGATAGTTGAGCTGACGAAGAAAGAAGCTTGGTCGAAACAAAACACACTTTGCGTTTTGTTTTCGGCTAGTTTGCCAGAATCCGCCTCATAACCAAACTGATAGTTTGTGTACTCTTAGTGTTGGAGATTGAAAACTTGGGCACATGCCCCGAGTAGTTGCAAACAAGCCCCAGCCACTGGACTCCGCGTCCAGCAGAGAGCTGAAGCGTCTGCAACAAGCATTTGGCGAGCATCTGCGCGCCCTACGGCACGACCGCCTCATCACGATCGAGCAACTTTCGGAGTTGGCCGGCTTGCACCCCAACTACGTGGGTTCTGTTGAACGCGGCGAGCGCAACTTGTCTCTCTTCAACATTTGGAGGCTGGCCGGCGGCCTGGAGGTCTCGGTATCTCAACTTGTGGAAACGCTGCCCGCGCGGGTGGTCAAACGTGTCCGCCGAGCCGGCTAACAGCCCCAGTCACACTCAGAAAAAGAATTCGTCGAGCCGAGTAATCCTCCGACGATCGACAGACGGCGCAGGCATCTAGTGACCGGCCTTCTCATCCGCCTGCTGTGAAGGTGCGCGCAGTGCAACCTTCAAGCCATTTGCAGCAGGGACCAGAAGGTATCTGCCACTCAAATTGCCAGAGATTGCAACATAGCCCGTTGTCCCAGCTGGCCTCTAGTTTTCCAACAAACGATTCCCCGTTCGCCCCGCCGGAGAGGGGCCGTCGTAGATTCGGAGCTTGCTTTTTTATTAAGCAAAGTGGTGCGCAATCGCCCATCATCCGGCCTTGGCCTGCCGGAAGAATTTGGAGCGCCACGATGAAATCTTTTCCTTCTCCAACGTAGAGCCCGAAATCTCGCCCGCCAGAGCGCGTAGCGGCAGCAGCATGGCTAGCATAGAAAAGCGGGCGATCCGCAACACGGCTCGAAAGCGCCATCGCCTGCACGCCTTTCTTTTGACCTCCAAGACGCCTGCAGGCCTTGGTGATCCTGCCCCATATTTCAGGACGCAGGCTATTCGCAATATCGCGTCTGCTCGAACTGAGCTAGCCGTGTTGGCAGCGTGCCGGGGCGATCGGGGTGGGCTTGGCGACGACGCAGACTTCGGCGGCTTGCTCGTTCAGGGGCAGTGGAGCATCAAGGGCTGTGATCGGGGAACCCTGATGCGTCACGAAGTTGATGACGGCACTGTCCACGACATCGCCGCTACAGGCGATCCGGGCGACCTCGCGTTGGCGCTGTCGCTATCGGCGAGAACGCGCAGCGTGAGCGATGCGCCCGGCAAGGCTACGCTGGTAGCGCTCGGCGGCATCGCGCCGCGACTCGCTGCGCGCCGCGCGGGAGCAGACTCGGCCGCAATACCGCTGGCCGCGATCGCAGCGGCTGCACAGCAGCACCTGCGCATGGCAACGCGCACACACGAACAGGCGGGCAGGATGGTCGGCCAGGCGCGTCTCTCCTCCGGAGAAGCTCCCCCGAGGGCGCCCAAACTGCGCCGCGTCGCACTGGACGAGGATGTCCGGCAATGCAACACTGGCGCTGCATCCGCAGCTTCGGCTCGGTGTAGGGCATGGCGTTCGGTGCTAAAGCTTCCAGGCGATCAGGGCCGACGCCGTGCCCGCCTATGACTCGGGGTACGCCGTGGTTCTACACCACGTCCGCGTGTCCCGTCTGCCCCTCGCGGTCTGCTGGACTCAGCCCTTCCGAGCTCGCTCGCGCCTCATCGACGACACCACGATCGCCAACGCCTGAGCAGGCCGCCCTGCAGGGCGGCCTGCTCAGGCGTCTCTCGTGCATCAACCCATCAACGACAAACCGAGCTTCGGCACGTCTCGTCCAAAACCGCCGTCTGGCCGCCGAATAAGCGCGGTTCCTGACCGCCGTTCACAAGCCGCTATTGGGTAGCGCGATGCCGCCCGAATTCTCGGGGTGATTTCATCTTTATGCCGAGTGTGGATGCACTCCGTTTAAGTGCTCGAAGGCAGTGGCCATGCGTGCAGGCACTGAAGCGGCACCGGCGCGCGTGGTTCGTGTCTTCAGCGCCGCGCGTCTGCACCAGGCCCACCTGTTCGCCAACCGGCGTGCCAATCGCATGAAGGTCCTGGCGCACACGGCCATCAGGAGCTTGATCCCGTCGGCCAAGCTCAACGGGCACGCGCCGCACGCATACCTCAGCGATTCCTCGCGCGCCTGCCCACGCATCCGGCCAGTCGCGTCGGAGACTTGCGCCGCATCGCTGGCAGTCAACCGCAGTGCGCCAATCGATCGTCGTCAAGACGGGATCACCGCGCCCTTACGGAACAGAAGCGATAGCAATAGTCGTGTCACGCCGCGAAATTGGGCGCGCCTACGACGCCCACCAACACGCATCAAATGCCATTCTTAACTTGTTTTCTTTGGCGCGAGCAAATTTACTATCTCATTCAATTTTTGTTTTCCATATTTCCTCTGCAGCATATCCTTTGTCTGCTTGCTCAAGCCACTAAAGCTTTTTTTATAAGCCCGAGCAAAATATTTATCGACATCATTGAACATCATTGCTCGCCTCAAGATTCCGACCTTTGTCCCAGGGGAATCTATAGCCACTTCCGCCAAGAATTCGGGAGAAAATATCTTTCGCAAATCTTCGACATTCAAAAGCCCAAAACTCGTCAATTCTTCAAACATCGAAGCCAGCGAGGAGTTTTTTCCTTCAGACTGCACATTCTTACCGAATGGTAGAGAATTCAAAAACCGACTAACTACTTCTGGGTTCAATTCTTGAGAATCATTTACTTCAATTGGCTTCTTCTTAGTTTCTTGCCTTACATGCTCATCAAGATCTTTTGCGAGGGTCGAAAATTCGCGATCAACCAACTCTAAAGTACCTGCCAGCAAGTTCAGGCGGCGGCGCATAATCTGAGGAAGATCCCCAGAAAACTTATAGCTTCGATCATGTTCAATTTCTGCCCATGCGTGCTGAAGCACCGTCCTAATTTGAACCTCAAATTTCAGCCCCTTATATTGCGACAATTCCGGCAATTCGAGGCGTTTGCTTCCCAAATCGCATATATAATGCACAGATCTGTAGCCAATTTGATCCACCGCAAGCTCTTCGGATTTATCAACCCCCAATTCAGGGTGAGCTTGAAACGCCTTCTCCAAGAGCTGGCAAACCGTTGAAATTTCAGAGTCCAAATAAACGATTACCCTCACCCCCAAAAAATCGGTTAGATCCTTATATGACTCGTAGCTCTTTCGCGAGAACTTTTCCAAAATGCTTTCAAGAGTTTTTACACGAGCAGAAACCGCCAAATACGCAACGCGTTGCTCTTTTAGCAGGCTATTTATCGTGGCCGCGACGATGTCTGCCAAGGCTTTGAAGCGTGGCTCAGCGTCTCGATACCAAGAAGCCACTTCATCGATTGCAGGAATATTCGCGTTTGACATTATTGATAGCTATCCACAGCCGGACAAAGATGACGAAAGGTCCTGAGCATCCTCCACCTTGTACTTGAAGTCCGTTTGCCTGCAAGCCGACGCTAGATGCATTCAACACATCTGGCCATAGATAGACTTCGGCGACCTATAGTATTTGCAGCGCACTATATAGACCTCGATGAACTACTAGTGGTTCTCGGAAATTCAGCTGCGAATCCTTTTTTTCATACCTAAACACCGTGTTGTTTTTTTGGCTTGGTTGATTTCCAATCACACTGAAGTTAAAAAGCACGTTTAAAACGAACGAAACGTCTTTTTCCTTCAATATCCCTTTGGCTACTTGTCGGTCGTATGCCCTAGTAAAATCTTCGATTGAGAAGGTTTGCTTTCTTATTTCAGAGATAATTCCAAGCACCGCAGTTATGTCTGGGACAACGCTGTGTATCTCATCAATAATCTCCTTCCTTAGATGCGTCGAAAATGCCCGGCTCACCCTTTTGACGGTATTAGGGAAAATAACATCGCCTGTTCTAGTCTCTAGCGCGCAGGTCTGAATGTACTTTATGTAATCCCGCGGGCGCTGCTGAGTATTGCGAGCGATGTATTCAAAAATGGGTATTTTCCTATGATGAGCATGCCCCAAGTCCATTTCCTGTCGAGCAAAAACTCGAAACCACGCGGGGTCAAATCCAAAAATTTTTGTTGCGGACTCGTTTGAAGCCCTTGTTAGTCTAAATGCAAGCAGCCGCCGAATACGTTCTTTGTCCCATTCCAGCTCAATCTTAAAGTCATCCCATTTGGTCTTATCCGAGTCCATCAAAACGGCGTAAATGTCATCTCGAAGAAAGACTACCGGCAAGATGCTTGATCGTTGTTCCTTAAAGACTGATTTGACGTCCTGGACCGCTTTAAAAAGCCCGGTAATTAGATCCGTGTACTGCTGATAATGATCTGGGTCCGTCATGTTTTTATAGTCTTCGTCTAGCTCATCGAAAACCACGTAATACTTGAAGCTTCCTGCATTTTCAGCGATTACCTGTTCAAGTATATCTATACGCTCAATCCATGTTTGTGAAGAAGATGACTCTTCTTTAAGCGATAATTTTCCGCCACTACCAAAAATAGACAAAGAAAAGTCGCTTGCGGTCCAACGTGAGATCCATTTTTCCAGCGCCTTCAGCGGAGGGGGTGCATAAATTTTCTCTAAGACTTGGCGCGTAGCGAGATCCACAGCCTCATTCCGCACCATCATCTTGCAAACGAGGCCGTAGATAAGATATTTCCAAAAAGTAATGTATTGATTGGGATTCGTGTAAGAAGAATTTTCCAATTTATACAAACTGTTGAAGGGAAAGTTCTTGAAAGTCACCTTCTCCGTGAATGTGTCAAATTCTTTGACACGCAGCAAATGCTCCGCAATTGCGGTTTTCCCGGTGCCTTTGCGCCCAATTACATATGCAGCCGATCCTTTGGCGATATTCTTAAGTTCTTCGACATGATAAAAATAGCGCGCAGTATTTTCGGATTTGGCCTCCAATTTCCATTCCTTAATTTCATCCAGAATTCGCATATATAATCCCTGTAGGTCCGTTGAGATTAAAAATAAAGGCAGGGGAAGCGCGCTTCGTTACGCTTGCTAACGGCTTATGGTTGCACACTTTGCGGTGGAAGTGTGTGGACGAAACCCGCACAACGAGAGCCCGAAGGCCCTGCTTTTGTCGGCCGCGCTGTCAGTGCGCGCTAGGAAGAGATGCGTCCTATGTGGTTTGTACGTGCGACACGTTCAATGAAGTTCGAACCTGAGCAGGAACCTCACCACGGCATCTCGCTGCTCAACAACGAATCGACCTCGCGCAGCCAAGTCTCCGAGAACCGCGGATCCGCGCTACGCTGACCGGCGGCGGGGTCGCTTGCGGCTTGGTTCCGATCACGGGTGGCAAAGGCAGCGAACTGCTGGCGCATCACTCAGCATAGCCAGCAGCAGCACGGCCAGTTTCGTTTCATAAGCATCGACGTTTTCCTTTTGGCTTTGGCATGGCGGCCTGCCCTCATAGCCGCATAAGGACTTTGCCCTCGAAGTTTCGACGTCGTCCTGCGCTCGCCGCGTCCCGGCCACCGAAACCGAAAATTCATTCCGCTCGCAGAGCGAGCCCACACGGCCGCCGCGTTTGCTCACGGCTCCATCGTATGCGGTCAACTAACCACGCCCTTGTTGAGTGAATGATGAGCTGTGAGGCTACGTGTCCATGTAGAGCAACATGGACATGTAGAAATGACAGAGCAGTACGCAGAGTTGAGAAGCCGGTTGGTTTGTGGGACGCAAGAGTGACGGTCGCGGCGTCTACGACGAAGCTGCCAAGAAGGAATTGATCATTGCCTGCCTCAAGCCGGGAGTGTCGGTGGCACGCATGGCGATGGAGCACGGTGTCAACACAAACCTTCTGAGGACGTGGATCACGGCTTACCAGCGGCGAAGTGCCCAGGTGCCGACAGGTGACATCGCGCGAACGCACGATGCAGCATTCGTTGCTGTACACGTCGAGGGTGAGCAAGATCTGCCTCATCGCGAGTGTGCAGTGGCTGCGCCCGCGATGGCCCACGCACCTGCTACGGCAGTGGCGGTGATCCCGGATGACAGCCCCTTGGCAGCGGCACCGATCCCGATGGTCGGTTTGCAGGTGCGGCTGCCCAACGGCGTGCAGCTCGATCTGGGCGAGATGAGCTTGCAAGAATTGCCGACGCTGGTGCAGATGTTGAGCCGACTGCCATGTTCCGCTTCGACGAAGGGCTGAAGGTCTACCTGCACCGCGAGCCGGTGGACTTCCGGCTGAGCATCAACGGTCTGGCGGTGCTGGTGGAGCAGGCCCTGGGCCTGGACCCGTTCGCCTCGTGCGCCTACGTGTTCAGCAACCGCCGGCGCGACCGGGTGAAGATCCTGGGCTGGGAGCGCAACGGCTTCTGGCTGTTGCTCAAGCGCCTGGAGAAGGACAGGTTCATCTGGCCCTCGGCCGAGGCGGTTCCTACGCTGACCCCCGAGCAACTGCACTGGTTGCTCGAGGGCATCGACATCGCGGTGATGCAACGCCACTCCCGTCTGCGCTATTCCAGCGTGGCTTGAGGTTTGACGGAACAATGATGGGGCATGTCGATCCAAGCGGGCGTGTCGCCACCAGCCGCCCCTGCCACCATCACCGCTGAAGAACTCGCCGCGCTCATTGCCGAGCGCGATGCGCTGGCCGGCGCGTTGCGGGTAGCGACCACCGAGCGGGACCTCGCACTGGAGCGGTTGAAGGCGCTGCAGCGCCAGCTCTTCGCCGCCAAGAGCGAAGCCCGTGGCACCGATCAGAAGGACCTGTTCCTGAACGAGGCCGAGGCACTCGCGCCCACCGATCAGACGCCGCAGGCCGAGGTCGAAGACATCGACGAAGAGGAATCGACGCCGGTCGCCGGGCACCAGCGCAAGAAGCGTGGACGCAAGCCGCTGGACCCCGCGCTGCCGCGCGAGATCGTGCGCCACGAGCTGCCCGAGGCCGAGCGGGTGTGCGCCCATGACGGGCACGCGCTGGTGGAGATCGGCGCCGAGGTCAGCGAGCAGATGGATGTCATCCCCGAGCAGGTGCGTGTGCTGCAGCACCACCGCATCAAGTACGCCTGTCCGTGCTGCGACCAGAGCCTGAAGCTTGCACCGGCGTCGGCGCCGGCGCGCATCATCCCGCGAGGCCTCCTCACCGAAGAGGCCCAGGCCTGGGTCATCACCGGCAAGTACCAGTTCGGCATGCCGCTGTACCGCACGGCCGTATTGCTGCGCCGCTTCGGCGGCGACATCGCGAGCAACACGCTGGCTGCCGGCATCGTGCGCATCGGCCAGGCCGTGCAGCCGGTCATCAACCTGCTGCGCGATCACTTGCTGGACTCGGATCTGATCTATGGCGACGAGACCCACGTCCAGGTACTGAAGGAGCCTGGGCGCAAGGCACAGACGAAGAGTTTTATGTGGGCGCAAATGAACGGCACCGGCCCACCGGTACGGCTGTTCGCCTATGCGCCGGGGCGCGGCGCCGTGCACGCCGAGAAGCTGTATGCCGGCATCCGCCCAGGCACCACGCTCATCACCGACGGCTACGAGGTCTACAACGGCATCGCGAAGGCCGGCGGCCTCACGCATCTCGGGTGCTGGGTTCACGCGCGTAGGCCGTTCATCAAGGCCGAGGAAGCCACCCCGAAGGCGGCTCGCTCACCGGATCAGATCGCGACCCGATTCGTGCGGCTGATTGGCAAGCTGTACCGTGCGGAGGCCTTGGCCAGGGACTGGGCGCCCGCGCGCCGGCTGCGGCTGCGTTCGCGCTACAGCGCCGCGGTCGTGCGCGAGATCGAGCGACTGCTGCTGACGCACCTGCACAGTGTTGCACCGTCGAGCCTGCTGGGCGAGGCACTGCACTACCTGCACGGGCAGTGGCCCAAGCTCGTGCGGTTCCTGGACAACGGCGCTTGGCCGCTGGACTCCAACCCGGTGGAGAACGCGATCCGGCCCTTCGTGGTCGGCTCCATCAAGCAGAAGACCTCCGCTGTTGCTACCGTTCGAGACCTTCTCGGTGTTCGGCATGCCGAACACCGAGAAAAAGCGATGGGCGGAGAGGTGAATTCGGCACGTAGCGAATTCGCAGGGGAAACCATCGAATGGGCATCCGCGTCGCCCGTGCAGCGCGGCAGGGCCGCCAAGAACAGCCTACTCTCGCAGCGTGAACACCACCGACAGGTAAGAGACCGGCTGGGTCTGAATGGCCTCGATCCCATGGAGTGCGGTTGCATCGAACAGCAACGAGTCCCCTGCCCTCACCTCCGCCGTCCTGCCGCCATAGCGGTAGCTGACCTCCCCGGACAGGAAGTACAGGAACTTGAGGCCCGGGTGCTGGAAGGTCACGTAGGGATCGGCACCGGGCAGCAACGTGACCAGGTAGGGCTCGACGAACAGGTTGCCCGACAGCAGGTGACCCAGCAGCTCGTAGCGGTAGTCCGCCACCGCGCCGATGCGATCGACCAAGACACCATGTCCTGCACGCACATGGCAGAAGTCCGTGCGGCGCGCCTGATCGCCGAAGAAGCGCGACGTCGGCACACCCAAACCATTCGCCAGGCGCTCCAAGGTCTCCACCGAAGGCGAGACCAGACCGCGCTCGATGCGAGAAAGCATCGAAGCAGAAATCCCCGAGGTCTTGGCCAGTTCGCCGCCGGACACCTCGGCCGCCATGCGAAGCGCCCTCACCTGCGCGCCGATGCGAGCCGCGGACAGGCTTCGCACGACAGGGGCAGATTGCCTCGGGCGGACACGCGTCACCGAAACCGGCAACCGCAGAGGGCGAGCCGTTGGTAGAGGTGAGGCGACGTGTCTGCGAGTCATACAGCCACGAAGCTGCGCTTGAGCGCGAGAACCGGTCTGGAGGCGACGCAGTACATATGGAGGAAAGGCCGGTATGTGGAAGATCGTCCGTGGTGCGATCGTACACAAGGCGAGAGCATTTTGTCCATGCCAATTGCCTCGCCCAAACACGCGCTCGACCCAGCGCTGTTGGCGCTGGGTACTGCCATCAAGGCATTGCGCAAAGCGCACGGACTCTCGCAAGAAGAACTCGCGCATCGCAGTCACATCGATCGCTCTTACATGAGCAGTATCGAAAGAGGGATGCAAAACCCTGGCGTGATGACCGTTGTTCGGATCGCCGCAGGCATTGGCGTTTCCGTAACCGATTTAGCGGCCAAGGCGCGGCTCTAGACACCATGGTTGTCGGATTCCCTCGACCTCTGACCTAGGGGGGGTGCGGATAAAAATTGGACTGTTTCCATTTCGCGAGTCCGAGACTTCGTCGGTATTCGATGGGGCTGCGAGAGTCGAGGGAGATCAATCTTGCCTTTGGGTTCGAAGGCGCCGGGCGCCAAGGACACCTACAAGGACCACTGAACAAACCACTGCAAGCTGAACGGCCCGATGAACGTCGCCAGGCGCTCCACCTTCGCCAGGAGAGCGGTGATGCTGGACCTCTTGGGCAGCTGCGCCCACTGTTGAGTCCTCTCCATCCTTTGCGACCACGGGCTTGTGATACAGCACAAGATCACGCGCTAGGTGTCGCAGTGCCGTGCGACTCTCCTTGCTAGAAACCGACTTGGTCCACCAAGTCGTCGCCACATGCCAGAAGCTCGTTCCCACCACGCGTGCAAGCACGAGCAGCAAGAACATCGAACCGCCGAGCAGAACGAACTTCCACACGAAGTCTAGGCTAGCTTCATTGTTCAGAACATCAAACAATGATGGCCCCTCCGGGATGGACCGGATCGTCAGAGCGGTAAACAGCGTAATTGCGCCAAGCGTCACGGCGATCAACCTTGGCTTCGAATCACGATCGTAGACCGCCCTCCAGAAATGATCCGGTTCGCTTTCATTCAGCGCGCGAAACTCTTGGCGCATCTTCAGCAGATCGCTGATCTCCTTGGCCACAGCGAAGAATTCATCTGTTGGCCTGCCCAGCAGTTTCGACAACAGGAACGCGCGACACTCCTGTTCAGTCTTCATCACGACGGAGTGCTGCTCGCTGACTTCCGCGATCAATGCGGCGCTCTTCCTTTTCAAGATCCGCGAGGTGATCGCAAGAACGATCACTTCGATGACGAGGACGATTCCAAGCCAGATCCCGTACTGGATCCACTCACTCTTGCGAATCGCATCCCAAAGCGGCCACACAAGGCAAAGCGCTCCCAGAGCAACAAGCGCGGTCCAGAGCCAGAGCAACTTGTCGCCCTCAGTCCGATAAAGATGCCAGCCTTCGATTTGGCGGAAGTACGTCCTGGCGATCGAGTGGAACTCATTCATTCCCTGTCCTCCTTAATCACTGTGTCGGGCGTTCTACTATCCCTCGATAGATGCGCTTCAGGGAAACGCGTCGTCGAGAAAGTCCCGTTCAAGGTGGGGTCACGAACCGAAGGGGCGGGAAACGCCGGCCATCGACCGGCTGCCTTGCCGATCAGCTTCGCTTCGACCTGCCCGATGGTCAGCGGGATGTGGCAGCAGTGATCGCAGCCTTTTTGCAGGCGGAGAGGGCCTGCAGCGGCTCGACCAAGCAGAGGCCGCACGCGTGGCTAGCGGTACCAATGCTGAGTTCGCATGCACGGCGGAGCCACAGCCAACTGGGCCCACAAGTGACCGGCGCCCTGGATCGAATAACTCGCCTTCCGTAGATCCTCGAACGCCTCGCGTTGCTCAGCGCTTGAGTTCTTGCTCATCAGGTGATCGGCACAGATCTGAAGCACCAGCGCGAAGAAGTCCATCTGCGCGGTGGGCACCCTGACGGTGCGCAGGATGTTGGCGATGTGGTCCTCGGATTCGCAATCGAGCGTGAAAGTGTCAGAAACCAGCTTGCCGCGATCGACAAAGCTTTTCATCTGAGCATGAAAAATCGGATGACCGATCTCATTGAGCGAGAAGTCGTAATGCGCGCCGTACACGTGGTTCAGCTTCCCTTGTCGCATCCGGAAGTAGGCGACCTCCGTCCCAAAGCTGACGGTCATCAGGTTGCGTGACGTACGCACCGCCGCTTCATCGAGGTAGATGCGCCCCTTGACGGTGATGTACATGTCCGCTGAACCATCTGCCCGTTCGGGGACGTTGAAAGTTACGGGGTTGACCGTGAATGCTAATTGCCCGTCGACCTTGGGATAGTCGATCAACGCGAAGATCTGGTGCCCGTCGATTGGCCGCGTATCAGGCAAGTTCAGGCGCCCGAGCTGCGTGACCACGTTGCTCCACTGATCGACCAGAAGCCGCTTGGCCTGGATCTCTACTGAATTCATGCCCATCACATTCCCAGTATCGGAGCCCACTCGTCGTAGAAATCGCGCTCGAACCGCGATAGGCGCGCACCCGCAGGGATCCACACGTTCGACACGACCGAGCAGTCCGGTCGCTGGCAGACCGTCCGGTGCGTGAAGGGGCACAGAAACCCGCCCTCACTTCCGTCGCACCTTTTGCAAACAGTCGAGAGCGTCAACTTCACGCTCAGCCCGGCTTCGATGCGCGCGCGGTTGTACGCGCCAGTGCTCACGAACTCGTCATTTTCTGGAACTAGATTGTCGTAGCTGGAAAGCACCTCGTCGACCTGCCTCGTCCAGTAATAGTCATCCAGCTCCGCAAAAGGACCTGCGTAACGTGTAGACGCGAAGGCTGGGAGATACTTTGACTCATCAGCGCGATCAACAGCCAAATAAGCAGCCAGTGCCTCGCCAGTCATGATCGGTCCCGGAAAGCGCAGGACGGCGTTGCGCAGCAGGTGACCCATGATGTAGGTGAGAAGCGCTGCCTTCTTTTCTTTTGCCGGCTTCAAATGCTCCGGAGCAGTCTCGGAGACGCGGTCGATCAGCGAGCTGTTGGCGCCGCCATACCTGATGCCGTATTGGGAAAATTGGCTTTCCAGCCCCTTGGCACCCAACATGAGTGCCAAGGCTGCTGCAGGGCTGCGCTGGCTCAGGAGGGTGTCGTCTGCATCGATGGCCTGCCGAATGGCCGTGAAGCCGCGAAACACCGCCGCAACGTAATCAGCAGCTGCATCGTTCGATTCAACGGGAACGCGCAGCTCGAACAGGTTTGGCTCTTGGGCAAGCGAGCTTGCGTTGCCGCGAGAGAAATCGCCGACTGGAATGCCTCGGTTTTGGCACCAGTCCACCACGGTCGCGCCGAAGAACCCCAGCTGCCCCTGCTCGGTCAGGTCGTAGTCGGTCACGACGAGTCGAATGTCGTTGTCATTGAGCAACTGCTCGAAGCGCTGAGACGGAAGGTCGGCCTTTCGTGGCACCCAGGTCAAGAGCAAGGCCTCGTCCTTGAGGCGGGACTTCAGCTCCGCCTCGAGTTCGCCAAGGAAGTCTTCCTTGTCGTCGATGAGCAAAATCGTGCGCGTCATTCATCCTCCGTCATGGGGAATTTCACCTCGAAGCAGGTCGAAAAACCTGGCGGCGGTTTGACTAGCTGCACCGATCCGCCGAACGCCTTGGCCCCCCTGCGCACGAGCGTCAAGCCCAGCCCCATTCCCGAACCTAGAGGATCTCGATTGCTATCAGTCGTCGTGAACAGGGGGTCAAAGATGCGCTCCTGAAGCGCGCTGGGAATACCCACGCCGGTATCGGACACTTGCAACCGATGGAAGCCCTTTTCGTTCCAGGCGCGCACCGCGATTTCCTGATGCTCGGCGCCAGCTCGCGCCGTCACCGCTTTCAGTGCGTTGGTGTACAGGTTCAACACGATCCCGCTATAAAGCGAGATGGGCACTCGTGGGATTCGAACGTCGGCTCCCACGTCCTCAGAAATTTCGATCTGACGGTCGCTGGCGTACTTGCCAAAGACGCGAAGCACCTGCTTGATGCGCGGCTTCGCGGGAAGCGCTTTGTCGGGCACGATGGACGTGCCTTTCACGTACCCCTGCGAGTAGGCGACGAAGTCCTTCAAAACCGCGATGTGCGCGTGAATGGCTGTGGCTTCCTTGGCTAGCGCCGCGTTGTTTTTGGCCAGCTTGGCCAAAATCGCGTGCGAACGTTCGAGCTGGTTAATCGCAGTCCCGAATTCATGCGTCATGAACCCCGCCACAACGCCCAGCAAGCTCATTACTTCGAGAGCCGCGTCCCGGCTTCGCGCTAAGTTGCCGTGTCTCTCCGAGGCCTCTTGGGCGAGCGCGAGGCGCTTGACGAGCGAGGCCTTTTCAGACGTGGTCAGGTTCGCATTCAAGCGAATCTGCGCTATCGCCTCTTGCGTCTCTTCGTGTGCCGTCTTTGCAGCCTCAGCGGTCTCGCGCTCTTCTTCCTCAAGCTGAAGTTCCCGGTCGGCATACGCCATCACCTCAGCAGCCCCGCGCACGATGTCGACCAGTTGCTTGTAGGCCTCGTTTTCGACGAATCCCTGACGGTCTGCCGTGGCAAGCAAGCCTTCATCCCCGTCTTGATCCTTGCTACGGACGCCGAAGACCTGCACCGCGCCCACGAGTTGACTCGGATACGGCAGACGCAACATGTAGTTCAGCTGCGTCGACTTCCTCGTCGCCTCGTCCATGGGGAAGTGACGCTGGGCCACGCTCGACTGGGGGTTTCGCTGGTTGCGCGCGGTGTCCGCGGACAGAGCAAGCCAATCGTCACCCGCCGTCCCGTATGGCAGCACGCGAAAGTCCCTATCGAACACGGCGACGCCGGCGTGGTTTTTCACCCAGGTGCGCGCCTCTCGGCCATCGACGGGCATGCCAGAAAACGTGCCCTTTCGAGCCGGGAAGAAGCGGATGTCCGCGTAGACACGTCCAACCAGATTCTCAAACCGGTCGTTCACTCTCAGCCACGGTTTCTTCTCGCCGCGTCTATAGAGCCGCAAGGCGAGACGCCCACCCTCGACCGAGACGACGCAGCGGAAAACGAAATTCTTCAAGATGGCATTCGCCACCGAGGCCTTGTCTTCGAATCCGGCTGAGTTGATCACCAGGTTAAACCCGGGATCCTCTGTTGTCGCGTTGTTGCTTGGGGCCGCGGGCAAATCCTCTTGGTCGTCATCATCCAGCTTGCGAAGCAGCGCTTGATACGGCGACAGCAGCCCCAGCGAGGCAGTAAGCACCTGCCGAAAATCAATCTTTTCAGTGCTCGCGCGCAACTGGGTCACTCGCAAAACAGTGCCTAGCGGGGTGTCAGCTTTCGCCTCGACCAATTGGTACGGCACTTTCACCGTCCCCAAATCCTCATTGCGGTCGAACTGCGGCCAATTGAAGTTGGCTTGCAATGTCGTCTTGCGCTTGCGCTTCTTGTCGAAAGCCGTCGTCTCGAGCACCAGATGGCGACCGAGGTACCGCACGGCAAACCGCCCGATTCCCTTTTCGCCCGAGATCGAGCGATTGAACGCGCGACTGGTCGACTTCGACTCCTTCGAGCTCGTCCCGATGCGCATCCAGCCGTTTTGAAACTCCTCGAGCGTCATGCCATGGCCGGTGTCGGTCACGGTGAGATGATCGGGATAGTCGTGATCGACGGTGCAAGTCCGCGCATCGGCGTCGTACCCGTTTTTGATCAACTCGAGTAGCGCAACTTCAGGGTGCTTGACCAGTCGCTCGCCGAACTCGCGGATGATGCGGCTCTCGATGGTGAAAGCCTCTTCGCCCGACTCCAGGATCGGTGTGGAAGCCGCAGGTGGTGCCGAGCGTTTGTTCACTTGTCGGTTAGGGAGCTGAGCAGCGCGTTGATCTGATTTATCTCAAGCTTGAGCAAGCCGTTGGAGTGTGACACGACGCGGCCATCGTAGTCCTCGCTGCGCAGCGCTTCGGCGATCTTTTTGGCTTTTTGCAACGAGGCGCCGTGGATGCCGCAGACGCCGCCCACAGCGATGGCGCCGACCTCGTTGATCATCACCTTGGGTCGGCTTCGAAAACCGGTCGCCATCAGCAAAGCAGGCACAGCCGGCATGGAAAACTTCCACCAGACCGAACGTCCCGTGCAGGTGCTGGTCTGGCGGCCCTCTTCCGGGACGCTGTCCAGGTAGCGCTGAAGGCGCGCTCCTGGGGTCTTGTCGGTGCGCACCAGCCAGCACTTGCGGCCTGAGGCCACGAATTGCGCCTGAAAAGTGGTCTCGGTTAGCGCCCTCGTGTCATCGTCGACCATCCGCAGGCTGGTCACGCACGGCACGACGTCGTCGTTGCGCTTGAGTCCGCACCGGGCGCGCTCGCCCTCAGTGAGGGTCAAGTATTCCTGGGTGCCCGGGCTGAGACCACGCTTGGCCGCAATCTGCGCACCGTCATTGCGTTCGTACGCCAGCAGCTTGAGCCGACCACCGGACGCGGACTTCATCGGGGAAAAACGCCCGTCATCGTTCTCGCGGAAATAACGCCAGGTCCCTTTGTCGGCCGCCTTGTCGATCACCGTGATTGACGAGGTGGTCAGCACACCGTCGAACGTCTTGTCATGCATGCGGTACACGCTGACACCCCAACCCTGGGCGCGGATGTAATCACGCAAAGTCGCCGAGGAAGGGCGGGAAACCCACTCATAGGGGATCACCAGAGCGACCAAGCCTTCGTCGCAGGTGCTGGCCAACGAAAGCAGAAAGAAGTACTGCCAAGCGTTAGCCAAGCCAGAGATCTTCACACCAGTGCGGCGCTCCACGGTTGCCGCCGCCTGCTGGCGCCAACCTTCCGGCAAGTCCTGGTTTCGGACATAGGGTGGATTCCCAATGCACAAGTCGGCGTCATGCATGTCCTCCGAGAACGCGCAGGCGTTGACGATCTCCGCGTGACCCGGCAGATCCTTCAGCGAGCAACGCGACGGATCGATCTCGTAACCCACGTACGAGTCGTAGATCCCATATCGCGCAAAGCGCGCGTCTCCGGCGCCGAAATCCACAACCTTGCCGATGTGGGCCCGGCTCTTGGCGACAACGTCCCAGACCTTCTTGACGAGCGGATGCGGCGTGTCCACCTGACAGCGGTCGAGGTAGAGCGTTGCAATCGTGGAGCCGCCCAGTGCGGAAAGCGCGTCATCGACTGCTCGGAAGCGCGGTGCAGGTTCGGTCATTCTTTGTTGGCAACCATCGGCTTCAGTCCTAGGTTCTGAGTGTCAGTGCGCGCATCGTAGCTTCGTGACCGACCGGCGCATTGAATGAGTAACTTCGCGAATCACTTTGTCGCGACGCGATGATTGTTTCTGGCGGATATAAATTAGTGGAATCGGCATGCTGCGCAGCAGCGTGTCAATGAAAAATGATCGGGCTGCGGTCTTCCAGACACCTCGCCGCTGAAATTTGGGGGTCAATGAGAGCGTGTCGCTCGCCACTGGTTGAAATCTAGCGGGGTATATACAGAGCGCTCAGAGGGATTCATGCCGCGATGATACGGGGATGTGTCTCTCGCTTGGGGTGCAAGGAGGCCCTCAGGCGCGCCCCAGCTTCTTCAAACGCACAAAAGCTCGTCCGGTCGGGGCAGTGTGCCGATTACAGCACTGCCACCATTCAGAGATCGAACAGCACCTAGGTTTGCTACAGCCTCGGGGCGGACAGCCCTCTATCGAAGCCGATGCGCCGCACGCCTGTCGCCGCCGAACTGAAGGGCAGCAATGCCAAATTGGCAAAAACCGGGAGTTAGGCGGAATTGGCGGATTGGGCGCCTAGTGCCGGGCGCCGCGGTTTACTCGGTGGCGGGCGATAGGCTCGCAATCCAGTCGTCGAGCCCCAAGATGCGTCCGGAGTCGATGTACCCGAGTACTTGAGCCATCGTCGGCTCCGGCGGCTGATTACCGTATACCGCTCTCAGCGCGGCAGGGCAGATGTGGACTACCTTGGTGAGCATTAGGTTGTTGCCTGAGTTCAGTTCGCAAGCCCGCTTCAGTCGCGCAGGATCAAACTCGTTGGTGACAAGCACGTAGTCGAAGATGCCATTCTCGGATTGGGCATTTAGGTACTTGGTGAAATCTGCCCTAAATTGCTCCTCGCGATCAGCCCGGGTGCTCCATTTAGCAGTGACAAGGGTGCGTCTTCCGTCGGCAGGGCGAACAATCGAGAGGTCAACCTTCGTTGGCTTCTCGTCGTTTCGGCGGTTTGCGAAACCGGGAATTTCATACAGCAAGCGCCGCGCGTGTACCTGTAAAGTTCCCTGTGGAGCGCTGCGCCGCACAACCGCGCCGAGGACATCTTCGAACCCCTCCCCGACAATGTTTTTTCGCTTGTTTTCCAACGTGATCAGATCCCGGACACGGCCAGTCAGCTGGCGCCATTGTTCGTGGGTCGGCTCTGATGCGAGATGGGGGCCCAACACCTCCCGTATGGTCGCTACGATGCCAGGATCATCGCCGGGTTCAGGGAAGTCGCGTCCGGTGTAAGGCGCACGTTGCAGTTCGGCTTTCACCAGCAACTGACGGTACCTATTGACCATGAAACGGGCGTAGTCGTCGGAAACGTGCCTAAAGAGCCAATCGAGTTGCTCGCCGAGCGTGGTGGGGCTTGCTCCACACGCGGTTGTCAGCCAGTCGTGGAACCTCAAGGCTCGAACGTGCCACGGCTTTCCGGGCTGGCATTTGTCGCTCTCGTAACAGTGCGCCAAACCGGTGGTCTTATCCACCCACAGGATGAGTTTGTAAACGGCCTTCCAAGGCTCGTCAGCAGTGGCGTCCGTTAGGAAAAGGTCGATCAGTCGGTTTCGGTTGGCGGCACCGAACGCCGCTTTAACTAATGGCGCTTCGACAATGGCGCCGCTTTCTCTGGAGTTGAGTTCTTCGGCTGAAGCCGAGGTTTCATTTGGCATCGTGGGTCAAGCAGCTTGGCGCAATCGAGCCGATTCAGGAAGCGCAGAGTCCGCAGAAGTGAACACCGCCTCCAAAATTGCAACTGCACATGCTCGGGCAAGGAGTGGCGGGACAGCGTTGCCGATCTGTCGATAGCGTGAATGCGCAGGCCCCCCATCGTGCCGCCCCAGCAATGGACCAGAACGAGAGTCCGTAGTGAAGACAAACTTATCGGGGAAGGAGTGAATTCGGGCAAATTCACGCACCGATAGCGCTCGGATGTGCCGGTAGTGATAGACGCTGTCGGCTTTGGTGTTGAGCGTCCACGACCACATGTCGGGATGAAGCCTCCGGTAGGCATAGAAATGTTTCCGCGACAGCAAGCCGGTACCATTTTCTTGCCCCCACTTCTGACCAGAAAGGTTTCGTTGGGTTAGCGTTTCGGGCAAGTCTCGATGGTTCCCTCCCGGTGGGATGGCTTGCAGTCGTTGCGCAGTGTCCTCAAGCATCCTAGGAACTTGGACATTGGCAAGTGCATCGCCAGCGCCTTCGCGCATAAATCGCTGGTAAGCCGACTGCACCGGAAGCATGCGATCGTAGGGGAGTACATCGATTCGATTGCCCGCCTTCAATGGCAACAAGTCGCTAAGGGCCTGCTCTGCCGTGACAACCGAAAGGTCTTGAGGGTCCGCCAGTCGCTGTAACCAACGGGCGGCTAGATCGTCGTCAGCGGCAAGCTCATACCTACACTTGCCCCTCCGAATTACCCTTTGCAACGCGAGGGCTCGCGTGGCGCCCCCTTGGGTGACTATCGGCGGCGAGATACCAAGTGACCTCAGGACCCCGATGAAAATCAGGCGCTTCCGCGTCTGGGGCGTCCCGACATCTGCAGCATCAATGACTTGGGGCATTACGACGTACTTGCCCCCTAACTCCAGATCCCCGACGATCTGCTCCCTGAAGCCCATCTGGTCAATGCCTGTGACATTTTCCATCAGGAAGGCCGATGGGACCACCTTTGACACGAGGCGAACGAATTCCTTGTAGAGGCTGTTCCGCGGGTCGTCAATGAGTCGCACATGGTTGCGCATCTGCGAAAATGCTTGGCACGGGGGGCCGCCCACCACGACGTCCACTCCCCGACTTGCTTCCAGCAATTCTGCGGCCACGCGCTTGTTGCGGAGATCCCCATGGACGACCTTGGCATCTGGGAAGTTGAGGGCATAGGTTGCACAAGCGTCGGGATCGATGTCGCTTGCGGCTATTGGCCGAAACCCGGCCTGTCTGAACCCCTCAGATATGCCTCCAGCACCAGCGAATAGGTCAACTATGGTCAGAGGCCGAACTGGATGCATACACAGCATTAGATCACAAGCTGCCCCTACTACAAGAGGGGCTGGGGGCTCGCATGGCGGACATTTGGAGCATTGAAAAGCGTTCCGAGGTGATGGGGCGTATCCGGTCATCCGGTAACGCTAAAACTGAACTACGACTCATCGAGTTGATGAGGCAGCACCGAATTACCGGCTGGCGCCGAAATCAACCGCTGATCGGTAAGCCCGATTTCACGTTTCGGGCAGAGCGCCTGCTGGTCTTCGTGGACGGATGCTTTTGGCACGGGTGCCCTACTTGCTTCCGCGCCCCAACGTCAAACGAGTCCTATTGGACCGAAAAGATAGAGGGCAACCGCGCCCGGGATAAAAGGGTTGCCGCCAATCTGCGCCGCGCTGGATGGCGCGTAATGCGGATATGGGAGCATGAGCTGCAGCTGCGGCCAGAGCATGTGGCCGTACGCTTGCTCCGCGCTTTGGCCAAGGAGGACCCTTATCGCGGCATGCGGGTCCGATCGCTTCACTTGTAGCTCTCGCTCACTGCGAAGCATTGCTCTCATAGGTGCGTTGATGGGCCGGACAGCGCATCAGACTGAGCCATGCATTGAAGTTTGACGGTACTTTTGTCGGCATCTTTTTTTCCGCCAGCCCAAAAAATCCAGTATCCATGCGGATTTTTTACATACCTGCGATTCCTGTCGAATCAAGATGCGCAGCGTACCGGCAAGAGAGCCCGCCCCTGCCACCCTCATCTCGTCCCCTTCTGCTGTCGCGAACTCGGTGCAATACCGCGTCGCCAACGGTTTGCCCGCCGCCAAGTCATCGAGCAGATCCGCCCAAAACTGGATCATCTTGCGCCGCTGATTCAGGAATCGAGCATCTCGACGATGCGCACCCGGATCCGCTTGGCCAAGTCGCAGCGCTTGCCTTGAAGAAGGGACTTACGACTTAATCTCGTCCGATTGAATTTCGCCGGAGGTGTGCCACAGCAACCGGTCAACACGGCTCTCGGCATCGGGCGTCAACGTGGGCAACGCACCGGCAAGAGGGCCAGCCTCCACGCTCATCCCGCTCCCCCTTGCTGTCGCGAACCCCGTGCAAGAAGGCATCGCCAACGCCTTGTTCGCGGCCAGGTCATCGAGCAGATCCGCCCACAACTGGATCATCTTGCGCCGCTGATTCAGGAAAGTGGCGCGGTCATAGGCGCTACCCAGTTCCTCATCGGAACCATGCGCCAGGTGCCGCTCGATCACCTCACGGTCCGATCCCAACAGCTCGCGAATCAGGGTCCGGGCCGTGGCGCGGAACCCGTGGCCTGTGATCTGTTCCTTTGTGTCATACCCCAACGTGCGCAGCGCGCTGTTGATGGTGTTGTCGCTCATGTAGCGCGTCTTCTCGGAGCGCTTCGACATGCTGCGGAAGATCGGCCCGCTCGGACCGGTCAGCGGGTGGATGTCACGCAGGATTTCGACCGCCTGCGTCGGCAGCGGCACCAGATGCGCCGGCGTGCGTACATCGCGCTTCTTCCATTCCCGCAGCTTCATCTTCTCGGGCGGGCAACGCCACAGCGCCTGATCGAGATCCACATCTTCCCAGTGCGCCAACCGGAGTTGACCCGGCCGCTGGAACAGCAAGGGCGAGAGTTGCAGGGCCGCGCGTGTGATGACGTTGCCGTTGTAGGCACGTATGTCCCGAAGCAACTGGCCGAGCTTCTGCGGGTCCGTGATGGCTGCATAGTGGCGCGTGCGAGGTGGCGGCAGGCCAGCCGTGCGGCTGTTCACGAAGTTCCTGGCCGGATCCAGCGCGCCCACATCGACGGCGTACTGGAACACATGCTGCACCGCTTCGCGCACGCGCTGCGCCGTCTCCAGATTGCCGCGCTCCTTGATGCGGTGAAGGCATCGGACCACCTCGGTCGGCAAGATGGCCTCCATGGCCAGCGCACCGATCCACGGAAAGATGTGCAGCTCCAGGTGACGCATCACCTTCTCGGCGTAGCCGGCGGACCATTCGCGATCCTTCCGCGCCTGCGCATGCCATGCACGGGCGGTCCGTTCAAAGGTATTGAGGCGCGCAACGCGATCGCGTTCTTCCTCCACCCGCCGTGCCTCGCGGGGATCGACACCCTCGGCGCGCTTCTCGGCTTCGGCACGCGCCTTCCTGCGCGCAGCCGCAAGCGTCACGACCGGGTAGTGCCCGATGCTGAGCTTGGCCTCCTTGCCATGCCGCTTGTAGCGATAAACCCACGCCTTGCCGGTCGGGCGCACGCGAAGGTAGAGACCGTCGCCGTCCGCCAGCAAATATTCCTTGTCCCGCAGCGCTGCCGCCTTGATCTGAAGCTCGTTGAGTTGCCCCATGGTGTACCCAAAATCGACTGCGATTGAAAAGCAGTCTGGGGTACACCGTGGGGTACGCGCAAGAACGGGACTTTGTGAGGTTCGGTGATGCCGCTTGAGCCGCCTTTTTGAGGCTAAGTCCTTGATGTACAAGGGCTTTTTAGCTGTCTTGGGATCTACCGAGAAAGAAAAATGGTGGCCTGGGGCGGAATCGAACCACCGACACGCGGATTTTCAATCCGCTGCTCTACCAACTGAGCTACCGGGCCTTGGTGTGCAGCCTTAAATTATACAGCGCTTCTGCGCCCTCTCGAAAGATCGACGCCAAGTTGTTTGAGCTTGCGGTAGAGATGGGTGCGTTCCAGCCCGGTCTTCTCGGCCACGCGAGTCATCGAGCCGTTCTCCATGGCCAGGTGGAATTCGAAGTAGGCCTTCTCGAAACCGTCGCGCGCGTCGCGCAGCGGGCGGTCGAGGTCGAAGCTCTGGGTCGACTGCGGGCCGGCGTCGGGCACCGGCACGGAGGCGAGCGAGGCCAGCAGCAGGCTGTCGCCGGTGGTGGTGATGGCGGCCGAGGGGTTGATGCCCGGGGCCGGGGGCACCACGCCGGCTGCCGCGCGCCTGGCGTTCTCGCGCGCGAGGCCCTGCTCCACGGCCTTCAGGAGCTTCTGCAGCGTGATGGGCTTCTCGAGGAACGCGAAGGCGCCGATGCGGGTGGCGTCGACGGCGGTGTCGATGGTGGCGTGGCCGCTCATCATGATGACGGGCATGCTCAAGAGGCCGGCGGTGGACCATTCCTTGAGCAGCGTGACGCCGTCGGTGTCGGGCATCCAGATGTCGAGCAGCACGAGGTCGGGCCGTGCGCGCTGCCGCGCTGCGCGTGCCTCGGCCGCGTTTTCCGCCAACTCCACGTTGTGGCCTTCGTCATTGAGAATTTCGAAGAGCAGGTCCCTAATGCCCAGCTCGTCATCGACCACGAGAATGTTTGCCATGAGTGCTGCTTGTTGTATGCGCCGGTATCTGCAATGTGTGTAGGGTCCGCCAGCCGCCCCATCGTCTGCGCGCGACGGGTTTCTTTCACGCTCAGGCGGCGGAAGACTTCGGATCTTCGGTGTGAGCGACCGCTGTTTGCGGCTCGCCTGCCAGCGCGAATGATAGCGAGACTTGCGCCCCTGCTACAGCCCCATCGACAACGCGGTTGGAAAGCTCGATGCGGGCGCCGTGCTCGTCCGCGATCTTCTTGACCACGGCCAGCCCCAAACCTGTACCTTTTGTTTTCGTGGTGACGTAGGGTTCGAAGGCGCGCTTGAGAATGTTCTCGGCAAAGCCCGGCCCGCTGTCCTGCACGGTGAGGCGCACGCGCTGGCCCGAATCGCCCAGGCGGGTGCGGATGACGACCTCGCCGGCGCGGCCAGTGGTGCTGGCGGCGGCCTCGGCGGCGTCCTGGGCGTTCTGCAGCAGGTTGTGGATGACCTGGCGGATCTGCTGGGCGTCGCCGCGGATGGGCGGGCAGCGTTCGTCGAGCTCGGAGCGCAGCGCGATGGGCGCGTTCTCGGCGCTGTAGAGCTGGAGCACGTCGGCCAGCAGCGCGTTGAGATCGACCGGCTTCAGGTCGGCCGCGGGCAGGCGGGCGTAGTCGCGGAATTCGTTGACCAGCCGCTTCATGGCGTCGACCTGGTCGACGATGGTCTTGACCGACTTGACGAGCACGGCCTGCTCGGGCGGCGCGACCTTGCCCGAGAGCTTCATCTCGAGCCGCTCGGCCGAGAGCTGGATGGGCGTGAGCGGGTTCTTGATCTCGTGGGCCAGCCGGCGCGCCACTTCGCCCCAGGCCTGGGCGCGCTGAGCGGAGACGATTTCGGAGATGTCGTCGAACACCAGCAGCCGCGCGGCCCCCGGCAGCTCCGCGCCGCGCGCCACGATGTTGATGGCGCTGTCCTGCTGCGGCAGGTCGATGCCGCTGGCATGCAGCTCGAAGGCGTGCTGCCAGTGGTCCAGGCCGTGCTGCAGTCGCTCGACCTGGAATTCGTCGAACTGCTGCTGCACGCTGTTGCCGAAGTCGGCCAGGCCAGGCACCTGGGCGAGCGGCATGCCCTCGTAGGCGGCCAGGGGCGCGCGCAGCACGCGGGTGGCGCCGGGGTTGGTGGAAAGGATGGTGCCCTTGGCGTCGAGCACGATCACGCCGGAGGTCAGGTTGTCCAGAATGGTCTGCAGGTTGGCGCGGGCGGCGTCGAGCTGGCCCATGGTCTTTTCGACGGCGCCGCGGGCATCGGCCAGTTGCTGGGTCATGACGGCGAAGGAGCGCGTGAGGCCGCCCAGCTCGTCCTTGCCCTGCAGCACGGCGGTCGGCCGCAGGTCGCCGCCGGCCACCTGGCGCACGCCGTCCGCCAGCACGAGCAGCGGCCGCGCGAGCTGGTTGCCGAACAGCACCGCCAGCAGCACGGCGCCGAACACGGCCAGGAAAAGGCTCAGCGTGAGGGTGCCGATGTACATGCGCCGCAGGCCCTCGCGGGCCAGGGCCCGCTCCTGGTATTCGCGGTTGGCCTCCTGCACGGCGAGCGCGTTGGCCACCACCGCGGGCGGCAGCGGCTGCGTCACCTGCAGGAAGCGCGGCGCCGTGTCGAAGTCGAAGCCCGGTCGCTGCACCATCGCGAGGGCGCGCACGCTGGCAGGCGGCAGGCTGGCGCCCGGTGCCGCGGTTTCGTCCAGGCCCTCGATGTGGGCGATGGCGCGGTCGGCGCGCACCTGCCGCAGCTGCTGGGTGGTCGGCCGCTCGGGGTTGAGCTGGAAGCGCGAGGCGCCGGCGCCGGCCACCAGCTGGCCGGTGCCGGTCCAGAGCACCACGTCGCTGGCCTGGAGCTGGTCGCGGATGCGCTCGAGGACAAGGCCGGCGCTCGCATCGGGCACCTGCACCAGCTGGGCGCTGGCCACGCGCGTCTTGGCGGCCAGGTCGTCCGCGAGCGAATCGAGCGTGGCGCGGCCGAGGTTCAGGCCGGCGTCGAGCGCGCCCTCCACCTTGACGTCGAACCAGCTTTCGATCGAACGCGCGACGAACTGGTAGGACACCACATAGACCAGCGCGCCCGGGACCACGCCCACCAGCGCGAAGATGGCCGCGAGCTTGATGAGCAGGCGGCTGCCGAACTTGCCCTGGCGCAGCCGCCGCAGCAGCCTGAAGGCGACCCAGCCGATCACCAGCACCAGCAGCACCGCCACCACCACGTTGATGCCGAACAGGCGCACGTAGTAGCGCTCGTACAGCGCGCGGTTGTTGGTGGCCTGGGCCAGCAGGAACATCAGCACCAGGCCGATGGCCGTGACCAGCGCGGCGCCCACGCCCACGGCCCAGCGGACCGCGCGCGAGCGGCGTGCGGCGGGCGTGGCCGCTGCGCCGCTGCGCGGCTTGTTGCTCACCGCTGCTTCTCCAGCGCGAGCTTGGCGCTGCGCTCGGCCACGATGTTCCAGTCGGCCTGGCCGACCACGCCGATCTGGAACGGCCGCGGCAGCTGCGAGGTGTCGAGCCGGAAGCGGAACACGACCTGGTGCAGCGGCTCGTCGCCCACCTCGGCCGCGTCGCCCAGCCGCAGCCGGCCGACGCGCTTGACGGCGTCCATGGCGTCGGCAAGGCTGTCGAAGTTCTGGTTCAGCGAAACGCCGAATCCCGCGGTGCCGGTGATGGGCACCGGCGACACGTTGAGCCGCCAGCGGCGCGTGAGCGGCTGGTAGGCCAGGCGCATGTGGCGCGTGACCTGCGCCACCTTGCGGTCGGTCCAGTACCAGCGCTCCTGGAAGACCTCGGCCTCGGCCACGAAGTAGATGGCAATGCCCTTGTCGAGCACCTCCTCGACCAGCGACGGCAGCTCGAACTGCACGGCCGCAGTGAGATAGACGCCATCGTCGGCCTGCTCCAGCCGCATCTGGGTGACCGATGGCACGACGCGCCCCTGCGCCACCGCAATCGGGAGCAGGCAGGTCAGCAGCAATGCCCAGGCCAGCAGGAGCCCGGCCAGCGGCGTCAGAATGCGCCGCCTGCGGGCCTCAGCGCGGACGTTTTTCAAGCAGGGCGTAGAAGAAGCCGTCGTGGTCACCTGAGGGATTGTCCGGGACGGCGCGGGCATTCGCCCCGCTTTGGGGAAGCAAATGGCCCGGCGATGCCCCCAATCGGGCGTCGGTGTTGTGCGCAAGGAACGCATCGATTTGTTGCGAGCCCTCTTCCCGGAATACGGAACAGGTGCAGTAGAGCAGCCGGCCGCCGGGCCGGACCAGGGGCCAGAGGGCCGCGAGCAGCGCCGCCTGCTGGACCGCCAGCTGGGCGGTGTCGCTCTCGCGGCGCAGCCAGCGCACGTCGGGATGGCGCCGGACGATGCCCGAGGCGGTGCACGGCGCATCGAGCAGGATGGCGTCGAATGGCGTGCCATCCCACCAGGCGGACGGCCGCGCGGCGTCGGCCACCACCACCTTGGCGGACAGGCCGAGCCGGCCCAGGGTTTCGTCGATGCGGCGGCTGCGGGCGGCATCGACCTCGAGCGCCGTCACCTCGACGGCCGCCGGGCCGGCAAACTCCAGCAGGTGCGCGGTCTTGCCGCCGGGGGCGGCGCAGGCATCGAGCACGCGCAGCGGCGCGGCCCCGGCCGCGGACAGCAGGCCCTCGAGCAGCAACGGCGCGGCCAGCTGCGCGGCGGCATCCTGCACCGAGCATTCGCCGTCGGCAAAACCGGGCAGCTGCTGCACCGGGCGCGCACGCGCCAGCTGCAGGCCCGCCTCCCCCACCCGGACAGCCTCGAGGCCCACCGCCTGGAGCGCCAGCTGATAGGAAGCCACGGTGGTCTTGCGCAGGTTGACGCGCAGTGTCATCGGCGGCTGCGCGTTGTCGGCGGCGAGCACCCGCTGCCAGTCGCGCGGGTGGTCGCGCTTGAGCCGCTCGATCCACCAGCGCGGATGGTTCCATTGCGCGACCGGCTCATGGTCCGTCGCGGCCACGAGCTCGTCGCGCTCGCGCAGGAAGCGGCGCAGGCAGGCGTTGATGAAGCTCGCCTGCGCGCGCGTGGCGGGATTGCGCTTGGCCGCCTCGACGGCCTGGTCGACCAGCGTGAAGGGCTCGTAGGGCGCGTGCTGCGCATCCCAGGCCAGCGCCAATGCGGTGCACAGGAGCGCGTCGGGCAGCGGCGGCGGCGTGCGCTTGGCCAGGTGGCGGCGCAGGGCCTCGGCGCGGCCGAGCCAGCGCAGCACCTGGAAGCCGAGCGCCTGCACGCCGGGGCGCATGGCGGGCTCGACGGTTTCGAACGCGACGGTGCCCGAGCTGCCGGCGCGGATCGACGCGAGCGCCGCCGCGGTCAGCTGCAGCTGGCGCCACAGCGGAGGTTGCATCGGCGGCGCGGTGCCGGCGGAATGATCGGAAGATAGTTCTGACAAGTTGGGGCGATGGTAATGGGCGTCAACGGGCGCGCCGCAGGTGCGGCGCCCCGCGAGCGTACGGAGAAAAAATGCAACGCCGGCGTCGGGTCGGCTTCAAAGCAACGGCGCGGCCGGACGCAAACGCACCATCCATGCCACCAGGAGCGCCGGAAACTGGACGATGGCGGCGTTGTACTGCCCCACCGCCAGGTTGAATTGGCTGCGTGCGATTTCCGCCGCGGCCGAAGGCTCGGGCCAGGCCATGGGTTCGAGTGTGCCGGAGGCCGCACCCGCACCGGCCGGCAGCAGCGGCGCCGGCCGCGAGAGCGTTCCGTCCGCCTCGAAGACCGTCACCGCGTCCGGGTGCTGGCGCTGCCAGGCCGTGATCAGCACCTGCAGCGCCGTGGCCAGTGCGGCCATGGCGCCGGGGTCGAGCGGATGTAGCCGGGTGGCGCCCAGCAGGGTCGCAAGCTGGGTGGTGGCGGCCTGCAGCGGCGCCACGGCCGACGAATGACTGGACGCATCCTTTTCCGGCAGCGCGGCCGTGATGCTGGTCTGGACGAAATCCAGCTGCTTCCGAAGGGCCGCGTCGAGCGTGGCATAGGCCTGGAGCACGGCAGCGCGCAGCCGCACGAGCCGGTTGTATGCGCCCACGAACCAGAACAGGAGCACGGCAATGACGATCCAGCCGACCATCGAATCGGGCAACACGCTCATCGGCAAAAACGCTTCGCAATAGACAACTCAAAGAAAAACGCCCCCCAACCGGGGGCGGTCGGGGGGCGTCGGATACCGGTCATGGCCGGTGATGCTAACCAGTTATTCGGACGCGGCGCCTTCGCTGGCGTCGGCCGTGGTGGAAACATCGCTGGTCGAACCGGCCAGTTCGGCGGCTTCGGATTCGGCGATGGCGCGGCGCTCGGCCTCGTCCATCTGATCCTTGGCCTTGCGCGCCTGGTGGTAGGCCATGCCGGTGCCCGCGGGAATCAGGCGGCCGACGATGACGTTTTCCTTCAGGCCGCGCAGCTCGTCGCGCTTGCCCATGATCGCGGCTTCGGTCAGCACGCGCGTCGTTTCCTGGAACGAAGCGGCAGAGATGAACGAGTCGGTCGACAGCGATGCCTTCGTGATACCCAGCAGCAGGTTGGTGAACGTCGCGGGGATCTTGCCTTCGGCGCGCAGGGCGTCGTTGGTGTTGAGCATTTCGCTGCGTTCGACCTGTTCGCCGGAGATGTAGCCGGTCTCGCCGATGTTGTCGACCACGACGCGGCGCAGCATCTGGCGAACGATCACCTCGATGTGCTTGTCGTTGATCTTCACACCCTGCAGGCGGTACACGTCCTGCACTTCGTCCACGATGTAGCGCGCGAGTTCTTCCGAACCCAAGAGGCGCAGGATGTCCTGCGGGTCCGCCGGGCCGTCGACCACGCTTTCGCCCTTGTTCACCACCTGGCCTTCGTGCACCAGGATGTTCTTTTCCTTCGGCACGAGGTCTTCCCAGACGGTGCCTTCGGGATCGGTGATCTGCAGGCGGATCTTGCCCTTCGTTTCCTTGCCGAACGACACGGTACCGGTCATTTCGGCCAGCATGCCCTTGTCCTTCGGCGAACGGGCTTCGAACAGCTCGGCAACGCGCGGCAGACCGCCGGTGATGTCGCGGGTCTTCTGGCCTTCGACCGGAATGCGCGCCAGCACTTCGCCGGGGCCCACGTCCTGGCCGTCGCGGATCTGCACCAGGGCACCGATCGGGAAGCCGATCGTCACCGAGTGGTCGGTACCCGGGATCTTCACTTCGGCGCCGGAGGCGTCGATGAGCTTCACCTGCGGGCGCACGACCTTGGCAGCGCCGCGGCGCTTCGGATCGATCACCACCAGGGTCGACAGGCCGGTCACTTCGTCCACCTGCTTGGCGACGGTGAGGCCTTCTTCCACGTTCTCGAACTGCGTCTTGCCGGCGAATTCCGTGATGATCGGGCGCGTCAGCGGATCCCAGTTGGCGAGCACGTGGCCGGCCTTGATCTGCTGGTCGGCCTTGACCGCCAGGATCGCACCGTACGGCACCTTGTGGCGTTCGCGCTCGCGGCCGTGTTCGTCATGGATGACGATCTCGCCCGAACGTGCAATCACCACCAGCTCGTTCTTGCTGTTGGTCACGTAGCGCATCGTGGCGTTGAAGCCGATCACGCCGTTGGACTTGGCTTCGACGCTCGAGGCCACCGCCGCACGCGATGCCGCACCACCGATGTGGAAGGTACGCATCGTGAGCTGCGTGCCGGGTTCGCCGATGGACTGCGCAGCGATCACACCGACGGCTTCGCCGATGTTGATCAGGCCGCCGCGGCCCAGGTCGCGGCCGTAGCAGGTCGCGCAGATGCCGAAGCGCGTTTCGCAGGTCAGCGCGGTACGCACCTTGACCTCGTCGACGCCTTGCGCCTCGAGCTCTTCGATGTTGTCCTCGTCGAACATCTCGCCGGCCTTCAGCAGCACCGAGCGGTTTTCCGGGTGCAGCACGTCGTCCGCAGCCGAGCGGCCAAGGATACGGTCGCGCAGCGACTCGATCACTTCACCGCCTTCGACGATGGCGCGCATCAGGTAACCGCCGTGCGTGCCGCAGTCCTGCTCGGTCACGACCAGATCCTGCGTCACGTCGACCAGGCGGCGGGTCAGGTAGCCCGAGTTCGCCGTCTTCAGCGCCGTGTCGGCCAGACCCTTGCGGGCACCGTGGGTGGAGATGAAGTACTCCAGCACGTTCAGGCCTTCGCGGAAGTTCGCGGTGATGGGCGTCTCGATGATCGAGCCGTCCGGCTTGGCCATCAGTCCACGCATGCCGGCCACCTGGCGAATCTGCGCTGCGGAACCGCGGGCGCCGGAGTCGGCCATCATGTAGATGGAGTTGAACGACTCCTGCTCCACTTCCTTGCCGTGGCGGTCGATGACCTTCTGCTTGGACAGCTTGGCCATCATGACCTTCGACACTTCGTCGCCGGCCTTGCCCCAGATGTCCACCACCTTGTTGTAGCGCTCGCCGGAGGTCACCAGACCCGAGACGTACTGCTGCTCGATCTCTTTCACTTCCTTGGCCGAGCGCTCGATGATGCCGTGCTTTTCGGCGGGCACCAGCATGTCGTCGATGGCGATCGAGATGCCGGCCTTGGTGGCCAGGCGGAAACCGTTCTGCAGCAGCTTGTCGGCGAACACCACGGTCTCTTTCAGGCCGCACTTGCGGAACGAGACGTTGATGAGCTTGGAGATTTCCTTCTTCTTCAGCGCCTTGTTGATGTTCGAGAACGGCAGGCCCTTCGGCAGGATCTCGGACAGCAGGGCACGGCCCACGGTGGTGTCCACCAGCGAGGTCGACGGCGTGAACACGCCGGTTTCCTTGTCCTTGGTGTATTCCGTGATACGCACTGCCACCTTGGCGGTCAGCTCGACTTCGTTGGCGTCGAGCGCGCGCTGCACTTCACCGATGTCGGAGAAGATCAGGCCCTCGCCCTTGCCGTTGATGCGGTCGCGGGTCGTGTAGTACAGACCCAGCACCACGTCCTGCGAAGGAACGATCGACGGTTCGCCCGAGGCCGGGAACAGCACGTTGTTGGAGGCCAGCATCAACGTGCGGGCTTCCATCTGCGCTTCCACCGACAGCGGCACGTGGACGGCCATCTGGTCGCCGTCGAAGTCGGCGTTGAAGGCCGCGCAAACCAGCGGGTGCAGCTGGATCGCCTTGCCTTCGATCAGGATCGGCTCGAACGCCTGGATGCCCAAACGGTGCAGCGTAGGCGCACGGTTCAGCATCACCGGGTGTTCCTTGATCACTTCTTCCAGGATGTCCCAGACCACCGGCGTGCCCGATTCGACTTCCTTCTTGGCAGCCTTGATCGTGGTCGCGATGCCCATGGCTTCGAGGCGCGAGAAGATGAAGGGCTTGAACAGTTCGAGCGCCATCAGCTTCGGCAGGCCGCACTGGTGCAGCTTGAGCGTCGGGCCCACCACGATGACCGAACGGCCCGAGTAGTCGACGCGCTTGCCCAGCAGATTCTGGCGGAAGCGGCCGCTCTTGCCCTTGATCATGTCGGCGAGCGACTTGAGCGCGCGCTTGTTGGCGCCCGTCATGGCCTTGCCGCGGCGGCCGTTGTCCAGCAGCGAGTCGACCGCCTCTTGCAGCATCCGCTTTTCGTTGCGCGCGATGATTTCCGGAGCCTTGAGCTCCAGCAGGCGGCGCAGGCGCGAATTGCGGTTGATGACGCGGCGATACAGGTCGTTCAGGTCGGAGGTCGCGAAGCGGCCGCCGTCCAGCGGCACCAGCGGACGCAGGTCCGGCGGCAGCACGGGCAGCACGTCGAGCACCATCCACTCGGGCTTGATGCCCGACTTGCGGAAGGCCTCCAGCACCTTCAGGCGCTTGGAGTTCTTCTTGACCTTGACTTCGGAGCCGGTCAGGTCGCCGCGCAGGCGTTCGATCTCGCTGTCGAGTTCGATGCCTTCGAGCAGGTCCTTGATGCCTTCGGCGCCCATCTTGGCGACGAACTCGTCGCCGTATTCCTTGCGCTTCGCGTCATAGTCGTCCTCGGACATGATGCCGAATTTCTTCAGCGGGGTCATGCCGGGATCGGTGATCACGTAGGCTTCGAAGTACAGCACGCGTTCGATGTCGCGCAGCGTCATGTCGAGCACCAGGCCCAGGCGCGACGGCAGCGACTTCAGGAACCAGATGTGCGCGCAGGGCGCGGCCAGGTCGATGTGGCCCATGCGCTCGCGGCGCACCTTGGTCTGCGTGACTTCGACGCCGCACTTCTCGCAGATCACGCCGCGGTGCTTCAGGCGCTTGTACTTGCCGCACAGGCACTCGTAGTCCTTGATGGGGCCGAAGATCTTCGCGCAGAAGAGGCCGTCGCGCTCGGGCTTGAACGTGCGGTAGTTGATCGTCTCGGGCTTCTTCACCTCGCCGAAGGACCACGAACGGATCTTCTCGGGCGAAGCCATGCCGATCTTGATGGCATCGAAATGCTCATCGGGCGTGAATTGCTTGAACAGGTCGAGTAGCGATTTCATAAGACTCTTTCCCTTTTCAAATTAAGAACGCTCGAGCTCGATGTCGAGCCCCAGCGAACGAATTTCCTTGACCAGCACGTTGAACGATTCCGGCATGCCGGCTTCGATCGAGTGCTCGCCCTTGACGATGCTTTCGTACACCTTGGTACGGCCTTGCACGTCGTCGGACTTCACGGTCAGCATTTCCTGCAGCACGTAGGCGGCGCCGTAGGCTTCCAGCGCCCACACTTCCATTTCGCCGAAACGCTGGCCGCCGAACTGCGCCTTGCCGCCCAGCGGCTGCTGGGTGACCAGCGAGTACGGGCCGGTCGAACGGGCGTGCATCTTGTCGTCCACCAGGTGATGCAGCTTCAGGAAGTGCATGTAGCCGACGGTGACGGGACGCTCGAACTGGTCGCCGGTGCGGCCGTCGTACAGGTAGGCCTGCGTGCGCGTCTCGGTCAGCCCCTTGAGCTTGGCGATGTCGTCCGGATAGGCGAGCTTCAGCATGCCGCGGATTTCATCTTCCGAGGCACCGTCGAACACCGGCGTGGCGAAGGTCGCACCGCTCTGCAGGTTGGCCGCCATTTCGAGCACGTCGGTGTCGCTCAGCTGGCTGAGGTCTTCCTTGCGGCCCGAGCCGTTGTACAGCTGCTCCATGAACTTGCGCAGTTCGGCCACCTTGGCCTCTTGTTGCAGCAGGTCGCCGATGCGGTGGCCGATGCCCTTGCCGGCCCAGCCCAGGTGCACTTCGAGCACCTGGCCCACGTTCATCCGCGAAGGCACGCCCAGCGGATTCAGACAGATGTCGCACGGCGTGCCGTCGGCCATGTGGGGCATGTCTTCGACCGGAACGATCTTCGACACCACGCCCTTGTTGCCGTGGCGGCCGGCCATCTTGTCGCCGGGTTGCAGGCGGCGCTTGACGGCCAGGTAGACCTTGACCATCTTGAGCACGCCCGCGGGCAGCTCGTCGCCCTGCGTGAGCTTCTTGCGCTTTTCCTCGAATGCGAGGTCGAAGCTGTGGCGCGTCTGCTCCAGCGAGTTCTTGATCGACTCGAGCTGCGTGGCCACTTCGTCGTCCGCCGGGCGGATGTCGAACCAGTGGAACTTCTCGACTGACGACAGGTAGGCCTTGTCGAGCTTGGTGCCCTTGGCCAGCTTGTTCGGGCCGCCGTTGGCAACCTTGCCGGTCAGCAGCTTCTCGATACGGTCGAACGCGTCGGCTTCGACGATGCGAAGCTGGTCGTTCAGGTCGAGGCGGAAGCGCTTGAGCTCGTCGTCGATGATCTGCTGGGCGCGCTTGTCGCGCGTGATGCCTTCGCGAGTGAACACCTGCACGTCGATCACGGTGCCTTGCGAGCCCTGGTCCACGCGCAGCGACGTGTCCTTCACGTCGGAAGCCTTCTCGCCGAAGATGGCGCGAAGCAGCTTCTCTTCAGGCGTCAGCGTGGTCTCGCCCTTCGGCGTGACCTTGCCCACCAGCGTGTCGCCCGGCTGCACTTCGGCACCCACGTAGATGATGCCGGACTCGTCCAGGCGGTTGAGCTGCTGCTCGGCCAGGTTCGGGATGTCGCGCGTGATTTCCTCGGCACCGAGCTTGGTGTCGCGGGCCATCACCACCAGTTCCTCGATGTGGATCGAGGTGTAGCGGTCTTCCGCGACGACGCGTTCCGAGATCAGGATCGAGTCTTCGAAGTTGTAGCCGTTCCAGGGCATGAACGCGATCAGCATGTTCTGGCCGAGGGCCAGTTCGCCGAGGTCGGTCGATGCGCCGTCGGCCACCACGTCGCCCTTGGCGATCTTGTCGCCGCGCTTGACGATCGGGCGCTGGTGGATGTTGGTGTTCTGGTTCGAACGCTGATACTTGATCAGGTTGTAGATGTCCACACCGACTTCACCTGCTGCCGCTTCGGCGTCGTTCACGCGCACCACGATGCGGGTCGCGTCGACGTAATCGACGATACCGCCGCGGGTGGCCGTGACCACGGTGCCGGAGTCGACCGCGGAGACGCGCTCGATGCCGGTGCCGACCATCGGCTTCTCGGGGCGCAGCACCGGCACGGCCTGGCGCTGCATGTTGGCGCCCATCAGCGCGCGGTTCGCGTCGTCGTGCTCGAGGAACGGCACGAGCGAAGCAGCCACCGACACGATCTGTGCGGGCGACACGTCCATGTACTGGATGCGCTCGGCACCGACCAGGATCGATTCGCCGGCTTCACGCGCGGAGACCAGGTCGCCGGTCAGCTTGCCTTCCTTGTCCAGGACCGCATTGGCCTGGGCGATGACGTACTTGCCTTCCTCGATGGCCGACAGGTAGTCGATCTCGTTGGTGACCTTGCTGTCGACCACACGGCGGTACGGCGTCTCGATGAAGCCGTATTCGTTCAGGCGGGCGTAGAGGGCCAGCGAGTTGATCAGGCCGATGTTCGGGCCTTCAGGCGTTTCGATCGGGCACACGCGGCCGTAGTGGGTCACGTGCACGTCGCGCACTTCGAAGCCGGCACGCTCGCGCGTCAGACCACCCGGGCCAAGGGCCGACACGCGGCGCTTGTGGGTGATTTCGGACAGCGGGTTCGTCTGGTCCATGAACTGCGACAGCTGCGAGGCACCGAAGAATTCCTTCAGCGCGGCCGAGATCGGCTTGCTGTTGATCAGGTCGTGCGGCATCAGCGGCTCTTGCTCGGCCTGGCCCAGGCGTTCCTTCACGGCCTTCTCGATGCGGGCGAGGCCGGTGCGGTACTGGTTCTCGGCCAGCTCGCCGACGCAGCGCACGCGGCGGTTGCCCAGGTGGTCGATGTCGTCGACTTCGCCGTTGCCGTTGCGCAGGTCCACGAGGATCTTGACCACGGCCAGGATGTCTTCGTTGGTCAGCACCATCGGGCCGGTCGATTCGTCGCGGCCGACCTTGGCGTTGAACTTCATGCGGCCGACGCGCGACAGGTCGTACGTGTCCGGGTTGTAGAACAGGCGCTGGAACAGGGCCTGCACCGCGTCTTCCGTCGGCGGCTCGCCGGGGCGCATCATGCGGTAGATGGCCACGCGCGCCGCGAACTCGTCCACCGTCTCGTCGATGCGCAGGGTCTGCGAGATGTACGCGCCCTGGTCGAGTTCGTTGGTGTAGATCACCTGGATGTCCTGCACGCCGGCCGTGCGCAGCTTCTTCAGCAGTGCTTCGGTCAGTTCGTCGTTGGCCTTGGCCAGGATCTCGCCGGAGTCGGCATCGACGATGTTGCGGGCAATGACGCGGCCGACCAGGAAGTCTTCCGGCACGCTGATGTGCGTGGTGCCCGACTGCTCGAGCTCGCGCGTGTGGCGCGCGGTCACGCGCTTGTCCTTGGCGACCACGACCTTGCCCGACTTGTCGGTGATGTCGAAGCGCGCGACTTCGCCGCGCAGGCGCTCGGGAACGAATTCCATCTGCGCGCCGCTGTCCATCAGGCGGAAGTTGTCGTTCACGAAGAAGTTCGCGAGGATCGATTCCGGGTTCAGGCCGATGGCCTTCAGCAGGATCGTGACCGGCATCTTGCGGCGGCGGTCGACGCGGAAGTACAGCATGTCCTTCGGGTCGAACTCGAAGTCGAGCCACGAACCGCGGTAGGGAATCACGCGGGCCGAGAACAGGAGCTTGCCCGAGCTGTGCGTCTTGCCCTTGTCGTGTTCGAAGAATACGCCCGGCGAACGGTGCAGCTGCGAGACGATCACGCGCTCGGTGCCGTTGATGATGAAGGAACCCTTTTCGGTCATGAGCGGCACTTCGCCCATGTAGACCTCTTGTTCCTTCACTTCCTTGACCACCTTCGACTGCGACGTCGACGACTCGCGGTCATAGATGATGAGCTGTACCTTGGCGCGCACGGCCGAGGCGAAGGTCAGACCGCGGGTCTGGCATTCGCGCACGTCGAAGGCGGGCTTCGCAAGGTTGTACTCGAGGAACTTCATCTCGACAAAACCATTGTGCGAGACGATCGGGAAGGCAGCGTCGAACGCGGCCTGCAGGCCTTCGACGGTGCGTTGTTTGGGCGGAATGCCGGCTTGCAGGAACGCGGTGTACGCGTCTTTCTGCATCTGCAGCAGGTAGGGGATTTCGACGACGCTGTCGCGATTACCGAAACTTTTTCGGATGCGCTTGCGTTCGGTGTAACTGTACGCGGACGATTGGGCCATGAGAGCTCCGGAGCTTGAGATCTTCAGCGACTTGTCAGCAATGCCGAGGCACTACTGCTTGGCGGCTGGCCACTACCAGCCGTTGGCGGACAGCGATGCGTTGCACATCGCCCGAACCAAGGGGTCTTCTGCAGTCGGGGTCAGAAGACACTCGAAAACCGTCTTTTTTCCGGTTTTCGGGTGCGCTCTGAAAGCGGCAAAGGCTGGAGGGCCTTTTCAGGCACCTCCAGCCCTCTAGGGGGTCTGAATTACTTCAGTTCCACCTTGGCGCCAGCGTCTTCCAGCTTCTTCTTGGCGGCTTCAGCGTCAGCCTTCGACAGGCCTTCCTTGACTGCCTTGGGAGCGGCTTCCACCAGGTCCTTGGCTTCCTTGAGGCCCAGGCCGGTGATTTCGCGCACGGCCTTGATCGCCGAGACCTTGTTCGCGCCTGCATCCATCAGCATGACGTTGAACTCGGTCTGCTCTTCAGCCACGACGGCAGCAGCGCCACCGCCAGCAGCCGGAGCCGACATTGCCGCGGCGCTCACGCCGAACTTCTCTTCGATGGCTTTCACCAGGTCGTTGAGTTCCAGGACCGTCATGCTGTCGAGCGCGGTCAGAAATGCGTCTTTATCGAATGCCATTTTTGTTTCCTAACAATTGGGTTGAATATTTCAAACGCAAGGCTTATGCAGCCTGCGCTTCTGCCGGTGCATCGGCGGGTGCAGCTTCGCCACCACCGCGCTTCTCGGCCAGCGCCGCGAGCACGCGGGCGGTACGAGAGATCGGGGATTGCATCAAGCCCAGCAATTGCGCCAGCAGCACTTCCTTGGAAGGGATGTTGGCCAGTTGCTTCACGCCGTTCACGTCCAGGGCCTTGCCGCCGAATGCGCCGCCGCGAATCACCAACTTGTCGTTGGTCTTCGCGAAATCGGCCACCACCTTGGCGGCGGCCACTGCGTCTTCGGAAAAGCCATAGATCAGCGGGCCGGTCATCTGGTCGCCAACAATCTCAAATGCGCTACCAGCGACAGCACGGCGTGCCAGCGTGTTCTTCAACACGCTGAGGGTCACACCCTTGCTGCGAGCTTCGCTGCGCAGTTTGGTCATATCGGCCACCGTGATGCCACGGTATTCCGCCATCACGAGCGTTTGAGCTTTAGCGGCGAGGCTGGTCACATCACTGATGACCGCTTCTTTCTCACTGCGATTCAGACTCAAGGTCTACTCCTTTTAATGCGACCTTCGGCCGGGGCCTCGGATCGCGCTTCATGCAGCGACCAACTGTCAGGAACAAAAATCAAAATTCCTTGCAGTGGGGTCGCCATCTGCGCTGGATACCGGAAGGATCGATCCGGCAATTAAGTGCAGCGCCCTGCACACCAGCGGTCTTGGATGGCTCGCAGCAACCGGAGCTGCCGCGACCCACCACATCTGCCCTCTCCTTGCGGATCGGGCAAATCTCTTTAGCTCGCCGCGATGGTCTGCGTGTCCACTCGGACACCCAGGCCCATGGTCGACGACACAGCCACCTTGCGCAGGTACACGCCCTTGCTGGTCGCCGGCTTGGCCTTGACCAGAGCGTCGATCAGCGCGGCGAGGTTGCCTTGCAGCTTGTCGTTGTCGAACGAGCGACGGCCGATCGTGCCGTGCACGATGCCGGCCTTGTCGACGCGGAACTGGACCTGACCAGCCTTGGCGTTTTTCACGGCCGTGGCGACGTCCGGGGTCACCGTGCCAACCTTGGGGTTGGGCATCAGGCCGCGCGGGCCGAGGATCTGGCCGAGCGTACCGACCACGCGCATGGCGTCGGGGGCGGCAATCACGACGTCGAAAGGCATGTCGCCAGCCTTGACCATGGCAGCCAGGTCGTCCATGCCGACGATGTCGGCGCCGGCGGCCTTGGCTTCTTCAGCCTTGGCGCCCTGGGCGAACACAGCCACGCGCTTGGTCTTGCCGGTGCCGTTGGGCAGCACGACGGCGCCACGCACGACCTGGTCCGACTTCTTCGCGTCGATGCCCAGCTGCACGGCCACGTCGATCGATTCGTCGAACTTGGCGGTGGCGGCATCCTTGACGATGACGATCGCGTCAGCCAGCGGGTACAGCTTGTTGCTGTCGACCTTGCCTGCGAGCGCTTTTTGCTTCTTGGTGATCTTGGCCATTTACACGCCCTCCACATTCACGCCCATCGAACGGGCAGAGCCGGCGATGGTGCGAACTGCTGCGTCCAGGTCGGCGGCAGTCAGGTCCTTCATCTTGGTCTTGGCGATCTCTTCGAGCTGTGCGCGCGTGATCTTGCCGACCTTGTCGGTGTGCGGACGGGCCGAGCCCTTGTCCAGCTTGATGGCCTTCTTGATCAAGGTGATCGCCGGCGGCGTCTTGATGATGAAGGTGAAGCTCTTGTCAGCGAACGCGGTGATGACCACCGGCAGCGGCAGACCAGGCTCGACGCTCTGGGTCTGCGCGTTGAACGCCTTGCAGAACTCCATGATGTTCAAACCACGCTGGCCCAGTGCGGGACCGATGGGTGGTGACGGGTTGGCCTTACCAGCTGGGACTTGCAGCTTGATGAAGCCGACGATTTTTTTCGCCATGCTTTGCTCCTTGCGGGTGATATCGCCTTGGCTCTCGCCGCGGCTCCCCGGGGTTGAACGACTCTTCGATCAAGGCCGCGCGCCGAGTCGGACAACGCGCAGCCGAAAATGGTTCCGGCCCGAGGACCGGCGGGGCTCAGGTCTTTTCGACCTGGCTGAATTCGAGCTCCACGGGCGTCGCGCGGCCGAAGATCATGACCGACACGCTGACCTTGCTCTTTTCGTAGTTCACGTCTTCGACGGTGCCGTTGAAGTCGGTGAACGGGCCTTCCTTGACGCGCACGAATTCGCCGACGGTGAACTCGACCTTGTGGCGCGGCTTCTCGGTGCCCTGCTGCATCTGGCTGACGATGCCTTCGACCTCTTTCTGCGAGATCGGGGCCGGACGGTTCTTGGCGCCGCCGACGAAGCCCGTCACCTTGTTGGTGTGCTTCACCAGGTGCCAGCTCTCGTCGTCCATGATCATTTCGACCAGCACGTAGCCCGGGAAGAAGCGGCGCTCGGTGGTGCGCTTCTGGCCGTTCTTGATCTCGACCACTTCTTCGGTCGGCACCAGGATGCGGCCGAATTTATCCTGCATGCCGGCGCGGTTGATGCGCTCGATGATGTTGCGCTCGACGGCCTTTTCCATGCCCGAGTAGGCATGCACCACGTACCAACGCAGATCAGGATTGGCGGCGGGAGCCAGCACGGAAGTGCTTTCTTCCTCCGGTGTACCCGGCGTGGTGTCAACTGCGTTCACTGGATCAGCGGTCATTTATTTTCTCCAGCCCAGAATGAGGTCGAAAAACACCCATTCGAGCGTCTTGTCGGTGAGCCAGAGGAAAACGGACATGACAGCCACGAAGGCAAACACGTAAGCCGTCATCTGCATGGCCTCCTTGCGGGTCGGCCAGACGACTTTCTTGACCTCGCGCCACGAGTCGCGACCGAAAGCCCACAACTGGCGGCCATTCTCCGAGCTGCCGAAGGCACCCACGGCCGCGGCCAGGCCGACCAGCAGCGCAGCCCATTGCACCAGCGAGCCCTGGCGCGCCAGCAGGTAGAACGCCACGATGGCGCCCACTGCCAGCACCACCGACGCGGCCAATTTGGCCTTGTCGGCACCCGTGCTCACGGTTTCGATTTGAGAAGTGGCCATGTTCGGCTGATTTCCTGTGGCCTTTCGGCCTTCAATTCAATGCGCCTTCTTGAGACGCCGAAGCCCATCGGGTCACGATGGGCTTTTTAGCCTCCCATCGGGTCAACGATGGGGCTTTTCGGAGGTGCCACCTAAGTGGCAGGGGCAGTAGGAATCGAACCTACAACCTTCGGTTTTGGAGACCGACGCTCTGCCAATTGAGCTATACCCCTCCGGTACTCTTTGCTCGGCTTAGATGTCGAGGATCTTTGCCACGACGCCCGAACCCACGGTGCGGCCGCCTTCGCGGATGGCGAAGCGCAGGCCTTCTTCCATCGCGATCGGGTTGATCAGCTTCACGGTGATGCTGACGTTGTCGCCAGGCATGACCATTTCCTTGTCCTTGGGCAGCTCGATCGCGCCGGTCACGTCCGTCGTGCGGAAGTAGAACTGCGGACGGTAGTTGTTGAAGAACGGCGTGTGACGGCCGCCTTCGTCCTTGGACAGCACGTACACCTCGGCGGTGAAGTGCGTGTGCGGCTTGATCGAGCCGGGCTTGCACAGCACCTGGCCGCGCTCGACTTCTTCGCGCTTGGTGCCGCGCAGCAGCACGCCCACGTTGTCGCCCGCTTGACCCTGGTCGAGCAGCTTGCGGAACATTTCCACGCCGGTGCAGGTGGTCTTGACGGTCGGGCGGATGCCCACGATCTCGATTTCCTCGCCGACCTTGATCACGCCGCGCTCGACGGCGCCGGTCACCACGGTGCCGCGCCCGGAGATCGAGAACACGTCTTCCACGGGCATCAGGAAGGTGCCGTCCACGGCGCGCTCGGGCGTCGGGATGTAGGTGTCCAGCGCCTCGGCCAGCTTCATGATGGCTTCTTCACCGAGCTTGCCCTTGTCGCCTTCCAGGGCGAGCTTGGCCGAGCCGTGGATGATGGGGGTGTCGTCGCCGGGGAACTCGTACTTGTCCAGAAGCTCGCGCACTTCCATTTCGACGAGCTCGAGCAGTTCGGCGTCGTCCACCATGTCGCACTTGTTCAGGAACACGATGATGTAGCCCACACCCACCTGGCGCGCCAGCAGGATGTGCTCGCGGGTCTGGGGCATGGGGCCGTCGGCGGCCGAGCACACGAGGATGGCGCCGTCCATCTGGGCAGCGCCGGTGATCATGTTCTTGACGTAGTCGGCGTGGCCGGGGCAGTCGACGTGAGCGTAGTGGCGGTTGGCCGTCTCGTACTCGACGTGGGCGGTGTTGATGGTGATGCCGCGGGCCTTTTCTTCGGGCGCCGCGTCGATCTGGTCGTAGGCCTTGGCTTCGCCGCCGAACTTGGCCGACAGCACCGTGGCGATGGCCGCCGTCAGCGTGGTCTTGCCGTGGTCAACGTGACCGATCGTGCCCACGTTCACGTGCGGCTTGGTGCGGGTGAATTTACCTTTTGCCATTTTTCGACTCCGAAAAAAACGATTTCAACGCATGCAGATGGGTTGCAACCCTGCTATTGCAACCCCCTAAAAACTGGTGCCCTTTGCGGGAATCGGACCCGCGACCTCTCCCTTACCAAGGGAGTGCTCTACCACTGAGCCAAAAGGGCTTTGTCTAACCAATCGCTTTCCGGCGCCGAACCGGGTCTCTGGAGCGGGAGACGGGAATCGAACCCGCGTCATCAGCTTGGAAGGCTGGGGTTCTACCATTGAACTACTCCCGCATCGGGGGCACTTCAAGGCACCCAAAGCGCTAGATCCAATCGCTCTTAGAAACCAAATTCATCGCTGGTGGAGAGGGCTGGATTCGAACCAGCGTACTCGTTAGAGGGCAGATTTACAGTCTGCTGCCATTAACCACTCGGCCACCTCTCCGGCGAACCTCGAAATATAGCACGGTTTTGTGACTACGCAGAACTCAGCACCAAGAAGATGCGGGGGAACTGCCCGAGGCGAAACAGCCGGCATTATCCGTGAATTTCGCCGTCCGGCTGGTGCGCGAGCCGCCAGGCGCGCGCTTCGCCGAAGTGGCCGCAGCCGATGAACGGAACGGGCGGGCGCAAGGCCGAAAGCGGCGACGGATGATTCGACATCAGCACCTTATGGCGGCCAATGTCGATCAACGCGCGCTTACTCTGGGCATGCGAGCCCCAGAGCATAAAAACAACAGGTTTCCCGCCGGCTGACACATGGCGGATGACCGCGTCGGTCAGCACCTCCCAGCCGCGGCCCGAATGGCTGGCCGGCTGCCCTTCCTCGACCGTGAGGCAGGTGTTGAGCAGCAGCACGCCGTGGGTCGCCCATTTCACCAGGCTGCCGCCGGGGTTCGGAAACGGCGGCGGCGGCGCCCCCAGGTCACGCTGGAGCTCCTTGAAGATGTTGCGCAGCGACGGCGGCAGCGCCACGCCGGGCGCCACGGAGAACGCGAGCCCCTCGGCCTGGCCGCGCCCGTGGTACGGGTCCTGCCCAAGGATGACGACGCGCACGTCTTCGGGCGGCGTCAGCTCCAGTGCGCGCAGCGGCTGCGGCGGGAAGATGACCGCGCCCGCATCGAGGCGCTCGCGCAGGAAACTGAGCAGTTTCTGGCCCACGATGCCGGCAAAGAAGCCGTCCACCAGCGGCTGCCAGCCTGGTGCCACGGGCCAGTCGGCCGGATCGCTGCTCGCCAGCTGATCGGGCCGGCTCATTTGAACAATGCGGCGAGCGCCTCGCCGGGTTCCTTGGCACGCATGAAGGCCTCGCCGACCAGGAAGGCGTGAACACCGGCCGCGCGCAAGGTTGCCACGTCTTCGCGCGTGGCAATGCCCGATTCGGTGACGGCCAGCCGGTCGGCCGGCAGCCCGGGCAGCAAGTCGATGGTGGCCTGGATCGACACCTCGAAATTGCGCAGGTTGCGGTTGTTCACGCCGATGAGCGGCGTCTTGAGCTTGAGCGCTCGCTCGAGTTCGGCGGCGTCGTGCACTTCGACCAGCACCGCCATGCCGAGCCCGCGCGCAATGGCTTCGTAGTCCTTCATCTGCGCGTCGTCGAGGCACGCGGCGATCAACAGGACGGCATCGGCGCCCATCGCGCGCGATTCGTACACCTGGTAGGCATCGACGATGAAGTCCTTGCGCAGCACCGGCAGGTCGCACGAGGCGCGGGCCTGCTTGAGGTAGTCGACGCCGCCCTGGAAGAACTGCTTGTCGGTCAGCACCGACAGGCAGGCCGCGCTGATCTCGCCGTCGCCCTCGGCATAGCTCTGCGCGATGTCGGCCGGAATGAAGTCTTCGCGCAGCACGCCCTTGCTCGGGCTGGCCTTCTTGACCTCCGCGATCACGGCGGCGTGGCCGGCGGCGATCCTGGCGCGCAGCGCGCCCTCGAAATCGCGCGTCAGCACGCGGCTTTCGGCGTCGAAGCGCACGGCTTCCAGCGGGCTTCTCTTCTGCGCTGCAGCAATTTCCTGCCGCTTGACGGCAATGATCTTGTCGAGGATGTCGGACATTTTTCTGCGTTCCTACCTGTTTTCCTGCTTCACGCGGCGGCCGTGGAGGCCTTGACCAGCTCGGCCAGCTTGGCGCGCGCCGCGCCTGATGCCACGGCCTCGCGCGCACGCTCGATGCCCGCGGCCATCGAATCGGCCACGTTGGCGGCATACAAGGCCGCGCCGGCGTTGAGCAGCACGATATCGAGTGCCGGGCCGGCCTGATTGTCGAGCACGCCGAGCAGCATGGTCTTCGACTGTTCGGGCGTTTCCACGCGCAGCGCGCGGTTGCTCGACATGGCAAAGCCGAAATCCTCGGGGTGCAGTTCGTATTCGCGGATCTCGCCGTCCTTGAGTTCGCCCACCATGGTGGCGGCGCCGAGCGAGATCTCGTCCATGCCGTCGCGGCCATACACCACCATCGCGTGCTCGGTGCCCAGGCGCTGCAATGCGCGCACCTGGATGCCCACGAGGTCGGGGTGGAACACGCCCATCAGGATGTTCGGCGCGCCCGCCGGATTGGTCAGCGGCCCGAGGATGTTGAAGATGGTCTTGATGCCGAGTTCCTTGCGCACCGGCGCCACATTCTTCATGGCCGGATGGTGGTTGGGCGCGAACATGAAGCCGATGCCCACCTGCTCGATGGAGCGCGCGATCTGCTCGGGCTGCAGGTTGATGTTGACGCCCAGCGACTCCAGCACGTCGGCGCTGCCCGACTTGCTCGACACGCTGCGCCCGCCGTGCTTGCTGACCTTGGCGCCCGCTGCGGCCGCGACGAACATCGAGCAGGTCGAGATGTTGAAGGTGTGCGAACCGTCGCCGCCGGTGCCGACGATGTCGACCAGATGCGTGGTGTCCTTCACGGGCACCTTGGTCGACACCTCGCGCATCACCTGCGCAGCCGCGGTGATCTCGCCGATGGTTTCCTTCTTGACGCGCAGGCCGGTGATCAGCGCCGCCATCATCACGGGCGAGCATTCGCCGCTCATGATGAGCCGCACGATGTGCAGCATCTCGTCGTGGAACACCTCGCGGTGCTCGATGGTGCGCTGGAGCGCTTCCTGGGGGGTGATCATGGAGAGTCTCCTCGGAGTTTTCAGGGGCCGGCGCGGCCGGCCGGCGCGTCCGTGAATGCAAGCTTGAGGCCGAAGCCGATGAACAGCACGCCCGCCGCGCGGTCGAGCCAGTGCATGCCCTTCTGCACGGCGCTCTTGCGCGCCATCCAGCCGGCAAACGCAGCCCATCCCACGATGACGGGAATGGAATTGAGGTTGAACAGCACGCCCAGCAGCACGAAGTACAGGCCCTTGCTGTCGGCGTCCGGCGCGATGAACTGCGGCACGAAGGCCAGGAAGAACAACGCGACCTTGGGGTTCAGCACATTGGTCCAGAAGCCGCCGAGAAAGATGGCCTTGAGCCCGCGCTCGCCCGGCGCGGCGGCCGCCTGCTGCAGATCGGCCGGCGCCTTGGCGCGCGATAACACCATGCGCACGCCAAGGTACAGCAGGTAGGCCGCGCCGACGTACTTGAGCACCGCGAAGGCCGCCGCCGAGGTGGCCAGCAGCGTGCCGACGCCCACCGCCGCCGCGAAGATGTGGACGAAGCAGCCGGTCAGAATGCCGAAGCCGCCGACGATGCCGGCGCGCACGCCGGAGCGCAGCGAGTTGGCGACGATGTAGAGCACGTCGGGCCCCGGCGTGAGGTTCAACAGCCAGCCGGCGGCGATGAAAGCGAGCAGATGCGGAAGATCGGGCATCGCACAGCTCCTTGAGGTTCAGGCGTTGAAGAAACCGCGGATGGCCGCCACGGCGTGGTCCACGCCGGCCGCATCGACATCGAGATGCGTCACGAAGCGCAGCCGATAGAGCCCGGTGGCAAGAATGCCCTGCCCGTTGAGGCTCGCGAGCAGTTCGGGCGAACGCGCCTTCGCCGCGCCCGTAAGGTCGACGAACACGATGTTCGTGTGCGGCGCCTCGACCTTCAGGCCCTCGATGCCTTCGAGCCCCTCGGCCAGGCGCCGGGCGAGTGCATGGTCGTCGGCGAGGCGGTCGATGTGATGGTCAAGCGCATGCGAGGCCGCCGCGGCAAGCAAGCCGGCCTGCCGCATGCCGCCGCCCGCCATCTTGCGGACGCGGTGCGCCCGCGCGATGAACTCGCGCGAACCGACCAGCGCCGAGCCGATGGGCGCGCCCAGGCCCTTGCTGAAGCAGACCGACACGCTGTCGAAGCACTGGGCGATGCGGCGGGCTTCGGCGCGGACGTCGCCGTTCTTGTTCAGCGCGGCCTGCGCGGTGGCCGCATTGAAGAGCCGCGCGCCATCGAGGTGTCGCTGCAGCCCCCTGCTCTTCGCCAGGTCCGTTGCCGCCTGCACGTATTCGAACGGCAGCAGCTTGCCGCCCAGCGTGTTCTCCAGCGCCAGCAGCCGTGTGCGCGCGAAGTGCGCGTCGTCGGGCTTGATGGCGGCTTCGATCTGCGCGAGCGGCAGCGTGCCGTCGGGTGCATGGTCGAGCGGCTGCGGCTGCACGCTGCCGAACACCGCGGCGCCGCCGCCTTCCCAGCGGTAGCTGTGCGCCTGCTGGCCGACGATGTACTCGTCGCCGCGCCCGCAGTGCGAAAGGATCGCGCACAGATTGCTCTGCGTGCCGGTCGGCACCAGCAGCGCCGCCTCGAAGCCCAGCAGCGCGGCGATCTTCTCCTGCAGCGCGTTGACGCTCGGATCGGTGCCGAAGACGTCGTCGCCGAGCGGCGCCGCCATCATGGCCTCGCGCATCGCCGGGGTGGGCTGCGTGACGGTGTCGCTGCGCAGGTCGACGAGGGTGGAGCGGTCTGTCATGGCGGGGTCAATCGAGAAAGTTCTTGAGCATCGCGTGGCCATGCTCGGTGAGGATCGATTCGGGATGGAACTGCACACCCTCGATGCGCGCGTCATGCGCAAAGCCGGTGTGCCGCACGCCCATGATCTCGCCGTCGTCGGTCCAGGCGGTGATGGCCAGGGCCTTCGGGCAGCTCTCGCGCTCGATCGAGAGCGAGTGGTAGCGGTTGACGATGAACTTCTCGGGCAGCCCCGCGAAGACGCCTTCCTGCGTGGTCGTGATCTCGCTGGTCTTGCCGTGCATCAATTGCTGCGCACGCACGATCGTGCCGCCGAAGGCCGCACCGATGGCCTGGTGGCCCAGGCACACGCCGAGGATCGGCAGCTTGCCCGCGAACTCCTTGATGGCCGCCACCGAAACGCCCGCTTCCGCCGGCGAGCAGGGCCCCGGCGACACCACGAGTCGCGTGACGCCCGAGGCAATCAGCTCGCCGATCTGCGCCACGGTGATCTCGTCGTTGCGGTGCACCTGGACATCCGCACCCAGCTCGCCCAGGTACTGGACGATGTTGTAGGTGAAGGAATCGTAGTTGTCGATCATCAGCAGTTTCATGGCTTGCTCACAATCCGGTGCACGCCCTTGACGACGGGGAACACGTTGAAGTTGATCAGAAGGCCCAGCTTGAGGCCCGAGAGACGCAGCGCGGCAAGCACCTGCGCGCGGTGCAGGTCGGTCAGCACGTCGACCGCCTTGAGCTCGACGATGACCGACTGCTCGACCACGAAGCCCGCGCGGTACACCTCGCCGAGCGAGCGGCCCTTGTAGCTGGCCGAGAGCGCCACGTCGCGGGCGAAGCCGATCTCGCGCTCGGCGAGTTCGATGGCCAGCGCGGCGGCGTAGGCCTCCTCGCCCAGGCCCGTGCCGAGCACGCGCTGCACCTCGACGGCGGCGCCGATGATCTCGTGCGAGAAGTCGTTCTGGATGTCGGGTGGGTTGCTCATTCCAGGCCTTCCTCGACCAGTTCGGCCGCCCGCAGGAGTGCGCGCGCCTTGGCTTCAGTTTCTTTCCACTCCAGCTCGGGCACCGAGTCGGCGACCACGCCGGCCGCGGCCTGCACGTGCAGCATCTGGTCCTTCACGATGCCGGTGCGGATGGCGATGGCCACGTCCATGTCGCCGGCATAGCTGATATAGCCGCAGGCGCCGCCGTAGAGGCCGCGCTTGGTGGGCTCGAGCTGGTCGATGAGCTCCATCGCATGCACCTTGGGCGCGCCGGTGAGCGTGCCGGCCGGGAAGGTGGCCTTGAGCACGTCGATGGCGGTCATGCCGTCCTTCAGCGTGCCTTCGACGTTGCTCACGATGTGCATCACGTGGCTGTAGCGCTCCACCGCGAAGGCCTCGGTCACCTTGACGGTGCCGGTCTTGGCGATGCGGCCGATGTCGTTGCGCGCGAGGTCGATCAGCATCACGTGCTCGGCGCGCTCCTTGGGGTCGTTGATGAGTTCTTCCTCGGCCGCCTTGTCGAGTTCGAGCGATGCGCCGCGCGGGCGCGTGCCGGCCAGCGGGCGGATGGTGATCTTCTGCTCGCCGTCACCGGTGTTCTCCTGGCGCACCAGGATTTCGGGCGAAGCGCCCACCACGTGGAAATCGCCCAGGTGGTAGTAGTACATGTAGGGCGAGGGGTTGAGCGAACGCAGCGCGCGGTACAGCGACAGCGGCGACTCGGTGTAGCGCTTGCTGATGCGCTGGCCCACCTGCACCTGCATGAAGTCGCCGGCGGCGATCATGTCCTTGGCGCGCTCCACGGCCGCGAGGTAGTCGGCCTTGGCAAAGCTGCGCTCGGGCGGATGCGGCTGCGTGGGCTTCACGACGGGCGCGCTCACCGAGTACTTGAGCTTCTCCTTCAGCTCGCGCAGGCGGCGCTTGCCCGCCGCATAGGCCTCGGGCTGCTTCGGGTCGGCATAGACGATCAGGTAGAGCTTGCCCGAGAGGTTGTCGATGACGGCCAGTTCCTCGCACTGCAGCAGCAGGATGTCGGGGCAGCCGAGCGCATCGGGCGGGCAGCTTTTTTCGAGCTTGCGTTCGATGTGGCGCACGGTGTCGTAGCCGAAGTAGCCCGCGAGGCCGCCGCAGAAGCGCGGCAGGCCGGGCCGCAGCGCCACCTTGAAGCGCTTCTGGTATTCGGCGACGAAATCGAGCGGATTGCCTGCGGCCGTCTCGACGACCTGGCCATCGGTCACCACTTCGGTCTTCGCCTCGGCACCGAAGCCGCTGGCGCGAAGCAGCGTGCGGGCGGGCAGGCCGATGAAGCTGTAGCGCCCGAAGCGCTCGCCGCCCACCACCGATTCGAGCAGGAAGCTGTGCTTGCCGCCGCCTTGGGAATGGGCGAGCTTGAGATAGAGGGAAAGAGGCGTTTCGAGGTCGGCAAAGGCCTCGGCCATCAGCGGAATGCGGTTGTAGCCCTGGGCGCTGAGGCTCTTGAATTCAAGTTCGGTGATCACGGATTCGTTCTCCAGTTGCCTGCCGGCGCTTCTTGGCCGGTGGCAAGGTCATTCACTGGTGGCCCGGAGTCGTGAAAAAAAGCGATCCGGTGCCGCGGGCGCACGGCGTGCGCCGTGCAATCAAACAGTCAGCGATGTATGGCGACGCCAGGGCCAGGCTCCCCGGCTGCCTTCACCTGTTTGAATGATGTGATGAACGAACATGGAGCGTGGAGTTTAGCCCACGAAAACGCCGCCGGGTGCAACCGCCCCCTTCAGGGTTCCCCCGAGGACCAAGAGTAAAACGAAAAGATACATTCGAACGATCGTTCGCAAATCAAGGAAGCCACGTGCCCGCTGCCCTTTCGCTCCCGACCCTGTTCTCCCGCCTGGCCATGCTGGCCTGCGTCTGGTCCGCGCTCGGTGCCTCGGCCGCGCAGGTCGACGTGGCCGGCGTCAAGCTGAACGACACCCTCGACCTGCGCGGCAGCACCTTGCAGCTCAACGGCGCGGAGGTGCGCTACAAGGCCGTCTTCAAGGTGTACGCGGCCGGGCTGTACATGGGCAAGAAGGTCTCCACGCCCGAGGAGGCGCTGGCCGCGCCCGGCCCCAAGCGCGTGGCCATCACCATGCTGCGCGACATCGATGCCGACGAGCTGGGCAGGTTCTTCACCAAGGGCGTGGAAGAAAACTCGCCGAAGAGCGAAATGGTCAACCTCATTCCGGGGCTGCTGCGCATGGGCCGGATGTTCTCCGACCAGAAGCAGCTCAAGGCCGGCGACACCTTCACCATCGACTGGCTGCCCGGCACGGGCACGCTGGTGACGGTGCGCGGCGTGCCGCAGCCCGATCCGGTGAAGGAGCCGGCGTTCTTCAACGCGCTGCTGCGCATCTGGCTCGGGCCGGCGCCGGCCGACTGGAAGCTCAAGGACGCGCTGCTCGGCAAGTAGCCGCGGCGCCGCGGCCTTCTCCCCAAATTCTTCAGGAAGCAGCCCGGTCGAACTCGGCGAGCGAATCCAGGAAGCCATCGGCATCGACGCCGCGTATCGGCTCGCCGTGGTTGTAGCCGTAGGTGACCAGTACCACCGGGCAGCCGGCGGCGCGTGCGGCCTTGGCGTCGTTGCTGGAGTCGCCGATCATCAGCGTGCGCGCGGGAACGACGCCCAGCGTCTCGCAGGTCTTCAGGAGCGGCAGTGGATCGGGCTTCTTGCGCACAAAGGCATCGCCGCCGAACACAACGTCGAAGAAGCCGTCGAGCCCCTTCGCAGCCAGCAGCGGCTTGGCGAACGAGGTCGGCTTGTTGGTGAGGCAGGCCAAGCGCAGGCCGCGCGAGCGCAGCGCCTTCAACCCCTCGACCACGCCCGGGTACACCGCCGAGTGCTGTCCGTTGATGGCGAGATAGTGGTGCTGGTAGCGTTCCCAGGCCTGGTCGAAGAGCGCCTGTGCGCGCGCGTGCAGCACCTCTGCGCCGGCGCCATCGGGAGCCGCCCTGCCGGATGACATCACATGCGCGAGCGCTGAAAGAATCAGGTGCTCCGAACCCTTGCCCACCATCTTCTCGATGGCAGCCGGCGCCACTGCAGGCAGGGAGAGGTCATCGAGCATATGGTTGAGCGACACCGCGAAATCGCCGAGGGTGTCGACCATGGTGCCGTCGAGATCGACGATGGTGGCATCGAAGCGCGTGAGGTCGTAGTGAATGGAGGTCAAGGACAAGGCCGCCGGAGTTGCAGGACGATGTCCATTTTGCCCCGGGCGGCCCCATCGGGCGCAGCCCCTTACTTGTTGCGCATCTCGTCGCGCAGCCGCTTGATCTGGTCGTGGTTGCGCTTGGCGCCCTCGGCCTGCTGCTGGATCAGCGCGCGCACATCGGCCGGCAGATCGGCCTTCAGTGCCTTGCGGTAGCGCGCCACCGCAGCGTCTTCACCTCGTTCGCACTCCTCGAGCATGGAGAGCCCGCTGTTGGCCCCCACCGAACCCTTTACGTGCACCCAGCCGCGGTGCATGGCGCCGGTCGCCGTGCCGCCCTTGTCGGGCGAGCCGCCGAAACGCTGGATGAGCTGGACCAGCTCTCCCGCCGCCTTGGCGCATTCGGCCGAGCGGCTCTGGAAGACCTGCTTGAGCTGGGGCGAGTCGACCTCCTCGGCGCAGGCGCGGAAGCCGTATTCGCCGTCGCGCGAGTTTTCGAGCAGATCGTTCAGCACCTCGACCACGTCCTCGGTGGTGGCGGTGTCCGCGGTGTTCGTGTGGTTGGCCATGTCTGACTCCTTCGTATGCCTCATCGACAGGGAGGCGGGTTGAAAATTGCCAGCAAAGGCGGTGCCGGAAGGCAGCCGCATTGCGCTGGTCCCAGGAGAAATGGTGTTCGAGTGAACGAGGACCGGTGTCGGTTTGGCCTGACGTCCGCTGTAAGTGTTCTTCGGGGCGCGCCCCCGGCCTGCGAATCCCCGCAGGCCTGCGGCCGGCGCGGGAATGCTGTTCTTGCCTACACGCGCGAGCCAGGAGCGCGCGAGAAATGAGGCTTGCAGCTTTTCGAAGGATCTACAGTCCCATGACTTCCACCACGCAGATCGATGCCCGCATCGTGGGCGATGTCGCCTTCCGTGCCGGCGATGGCCCACAGCTGAAGATCCCGAAGGGGAACTGCCAGATCCTGATGGCCGACGACAGCGTCGTGCTCACCTGGACCGAAGGCGGCCAGTCGCTGACCGCGGCCATTCCCAAGCTCGAATTCGACCGATACATCCAGGATGGCGCGATCGTCCTGGGCCGGGGCTGACCGCTCCGCCCCTGCGCTACTCCTCGCGCAGGCTGCTGGCGCGCGCGTCGAGCGCCTGCGCGTACGAAGCCGCTTCCTCCGGCGTCATGGAGCCCTCGAGGTCGGCCAGTTCGAGCCGTTCGAAGTCGTAGGAAATCCATTCGAGCAGGTGGGACTTCGGCATGTCGTCGAAGCTTTCGCTGTCGCTCCACGACTGCAGGCGCACGGGCGCGCTTTCCAGCAGCAGGCGCAGGTAGAGCGCGCGCGCAATCTTGATTTCCGCGATCTGGTGTGGATCGTCGATCAGCAGGCGCAGCTGCGCGAGCACCTGCTCGCAGTGCCGCACCCGGCGGTGCGACTCGCCGATCGCGGCTTCGCACGATGCAGGGCAGTCCGTCCTCGCCTGCCAGGCCAGGTGGAATTCGCGCGTGATCCGTGCGTAGGCAAGCTGCTGGAGCCCGTGGAGCGCGCAGTCAAGTTGGCCGTGCATGGCGTTGCGCCGAGCTCGCCTCAAGCGGGCTTGTTGCCGGCGTCCTCCGCTTCGTCGTCGTTGTCGTCGTGTTCTTCGTCCGTGCCGGCAAGCCCGGCGGCCGAGCCCGCGTCCTCGGTGCGGTCCGGCAGGATGTCCGCATCGGGCGCCGACGGCGGAGCGTCCGCCGAGGCACGCTCGCCGGTGCCCTCGGCATCGGTGCGGCTTTCATGCGCAATGGGAATGGCGCCTTCCGCGGCGTCTTCGGGAATGGCGCTGCGCTCGCGCGAGGTGCGCACGTCGCTTCCGCTGTCGCTCGTGTCGCTGGGGCCCAGGCTGTCGACGTCCTTGCCTTTGGGTTCCTCCGGCGGGCGTTCGCCTCCCAGGATGCTGCTCGTGGCCATGGCTTCCTTCGATGTTGAACAAAAGAACTGGATGGGTGCGAATCGCCAGACTGGACATCCGCAGCACCGGCCGGCGTAGGAAATGGGCGCATCCGGGGCGCAGCCATTCGCGGAGATTTGTTTGGCGCCCGGCGTTGCGTGCGGCAAACGCCGCCGTCGCGGCGCGGGGACGGGCGCTCGAGCCTTACTCCTACGCGGCGGGGAACCGTGGCCGGTAGCCTGAACGGCTCGCTTCCCAACCGCAGCAACCACCATCCCTGTCCAATGAAGAATTTCCGCTATCTCCTGATTGCCGGCGCCGTGACGCTCGGTGCCTGCTCCAACATGTCCGGCCCCACGCGCTCGGCCAGCCCGGCCGCCTCGGCGGACAACCGGCCCGATCCCACGATCCTGCTGGTGCCCGTGCGCATCGAAGACCCCGCGCTGGCCTCGGGCTGCTGGGCCCAGTTCTATACCGGGCGCAACTTCCAGGGCGACATGCTGACGCTGGTGGGGCCGGCCGAAGTCCAGAGCATGGACCGCGGCACCGCACGGCAGCTCAAGCGCGACATCGACAGCGTGAGCGTGGGCCCGCGCGCCACGCTGAAGGTGTACGAGCACGCGATGTTCAGGGACCGCACGGTCGACTTCCCGGCGAACAGCCGCGAGGGCGGCCTGATGCGCAAGCTCGGCTTCGGCGGCCGCATCGAGGCGATGAAGCTCGACTGCGCCTGAACGCGGCCGCTGCGCTCAGCCACCGCGCAGCGTGGCGTGCGGATGCAGCGGATGCGCCAGCGTGTCGGCAATGAGCCGCAGCGCCTGGTCGCACTGCTCGCGCGACATCGGACCGCCCAGGCAGATGCGCACCGCCTCGGGCGGATCGCCGTCGGTGGAGAAGGCCGCGCTCGCCACCACGCCGACGTTCTGCGTGCGCAGGTAGGAGGCGAATTCCACCGGACTCCAGCCCGGCGCGAGCGGCAGCCAGGCATGGAAGCCCTCGGGATGCGCCTGCAGCCCGCTGCCGCCGAGATGCCGCGCGGCCAGCGCCTGCCGCGCCATCGATTCGCCGCGCACGGCCTGCAGCATGGCCTCGGCGGTGCCGTCCTCGACCCACAAGGTGGTCAACGCGTTGGTGATCGGCGAGGCCATCACGGTGGTCGCGCGCATCGCGCCGGCCAGGCGCTGCGACTGGACCACGGTGGGCGAGCACACATACGCGCTGCGCAGGCCTGCGCCAAAGCATTTGGAAAACCCGCTCACGTAGTAGGTGAGCCCGGGCGCCAGCGTGGCGAGCGCGGCCGGCGTCTGGCGCGGCAGCATGCCGTAGGCGTCGTCCTCGATGATCGGCACCGCATAGCGCAGCGCCACGTCGGCCAGCGCTTCGCGCCGTGCGCGTGACACGGTGCCGGCGGTCGGGTTCAGCAGCGTGGGGTTGCAATAGAGCGCCTTGGGCTTGAGTGTCCTGCAGGCGTGCTCGAAGGCATCGGCAATGGGGCCGTCGTCATCGAGCTGCAGCGCATGCAGCTGCACGCCCAGTTGCGCCGCGATGGCCTTCACGCCCGGATAGGTGAGCGACTCCACGCAGATCAGCTCGCCCGGCCGCGCGAGCTGCGAGAACAGCGCCGTGAGCACGCCGTGGATACCGGGACACACGAGGATGCGGTCGATGCCCGCGTCGGGCACGAAGGGACGCAGCCAGTGCATCGCGGCCTCGCGGTCGTGCGCGGTGCCGCCGAAGTCCTGGTAGCGCAGCAGGTCGTGCAGGTTGGCCTCTGCGAGCGAGCGGCTGGCGCTGTCGTGCAGCCGCGCCATCAGGTGCGCATCGTCGGGCTCGGGCGGCATGTTCATGGTCATCTCGGAGCCGCTGCCGCCGCGCAGCCGCAGGCTCGGGCTGCCCGAGCGGATGAAGCTGCCGGTGCCGGCGCGCGAATCGATCAGGCCGCGCTTGCGCGCCTCGGCATAGCCGCGCGCCACGGTCGTGTAGTTGAGCTCCAGCTCGGCCGCGAGCTCGCGCAAGGTGGGCAGCCGGTCGCGCACGGCGAGGCGGCCGGTCTTGATGTCGTCTGCGATCAATTCGGCCAGCAGCAGGTAGGCCGGCTTGGCGGTGTTGCGCAACTGCTTGCGCCAGTGGGCGGTGATCGTGGTCATCGGCGGAGTTGATTGCATCCATTGATTGCATCGGGCCACCGATCAGGCACGCACGAATCGCGCCCGCGCCAGAGGGGCCGCACGCCTCGATCAGGTGCGATCAACTCCGTTGATCGGGTGCATTGATCGCATGGCGGATGCGTCTTTCCGGTGCAGGCGAGGCCGTGCCGGCCGCCTCTGCAGGGGTCTTTTCGTGCGCCCCAAAAAAGTTTTCGGGCGCCCAGGCCGCATCCCGGCGAATTGATCGCGCATTGATCGCATGCGCCGCACCGAGCGCTGGCACATCGCCTGCGAAGAGAAAGGCACGCAGGACCTGCGTTCATTCCCCTTTCAACCGGAGTACCCCATGCCCAAAGTCACCCGCCCCCGCAACGAGAAAGGCGAGTTCCTCGTCGACTATGAAGAGAAGGTGTTCGAAGACGTCAAGGCCGAGCCCGGCGAGAAGGCGCTCGTCACCTTCCACACCGTGGCCTTCGAGGGCTCGATCGGCTTCGTGAATCTGCTGCAGGCCACGCGCCTCAGGCGCAAGGGCTACGAGACCTCGGTCCTGCTGTACGGGCCCGGCGTGACGCTGGGCGTGCAGCGCGGCTTTCCGACGCTGGGCGACGAGGCCTTTCCGGGCCACCAGAACTTCAACAAGCAGATCAGCAAGTTCATGGAAGAAGGCGGCAAGGTGTATGCGTGCCGCTTCGCGCTGCAGGCGCTGTACGGCCACGGCGAAGGCGCGTTGATCGAGGGCATCACGCCGATCAATCCGCTCGATGTGCTGGACCTCGTGCTGCTGCACAAGAAGGCCGGCGCAGTGATCCTCGACACCTGGACGCTGTGAACATGTCCACCCCCAGTCTTCGCGCACTTCGTGTCGCTTCGCCAACCCCCTCGCCGGGGGCAACACCAGCAGCCCGGCAAAGCCGGTTCTGCGGTGTTCCCCGAATTGGCTTCGCTTCGCTTGCCGCTGCGGACAGGGGGTGACCATGAACTCTTCCCCACGCATCGTGCGTGCCGCGGCGATCCAGATCGCGCCCGACTTCGAACGGCCCGACGGCACGCTCGAGCGGGTGTGCGGCGCCATCGACGAGGCCGCGGCCAAGGGCGTGCAGCTGGCAGTATTCCCCGAGACTTTCGTGCCCTACTACCCCTACTTCAGCTTCGTGCTGCCGCCGGTGCTGCAAGGCGCGCCGCACCTGAGGCTGGCCGAGCGCGCGGTGGTGGTGCCGGGTCCGGTCACCCAGGCCGTGGCCGAGCGCGCGCGGCATCACGGCATGGTCGTGGTGCTCGGCGTGAACGAGCGCGATCACGGCAGCCTCTACAACACGCAATTGGTGTTCGACGCCGACGGCGCGCTGGTGCTCAAGCGCCGCAAGATCACGCCGACCTACCACGAGCGCATGGTCTGGGGCCAGGGCGACGGCGCCGGCCTCAAGGTGGTCGACACCGCCGCCGGCCGCGTCGGCGCGCTCGCCTGCTGGGAGCACTACAACCCGCTCGCGCGCTATGCCCTGATGGCGCAGCACGAGGAGATCCACTGCGCCCAGTTCCCGGGCTCGCTGGTGGGCCCGATCTTCGCGGAGCAGATGGAAGTGACCATCCGCCACCACGCGCTGGAGTCGGGCTGCTTCGTGGTCAACGCCACCGGCTGGCTCAGCGACGAGCAGATCCGCAGCGTGACGCCCGACGCCAACCTGCAGAAGGCGCTGCGCGGCGGCTGCCACACCGCCATCGTGTCACCCGAGGGCAAGCATCTTGCGCCGCCGCTCACCGAGGGCGAAGGCATGGTGGTGGCCGATCTCGACATGGCGCTGATCGCCAAGCGCAAGCGAATGATGGATTCGGTCGGCCACTACGCGCGGCCCGAGCTGCTGTCGCTCGCCATCAACGACCGGCCGGCGCAGACCACCGTGCCGATGCATCTCACGCAACCCCTCGCTCAACGGAGCTCCGACCATGACCACCACCACGACGACCCCGCCGGACAGCCGGCAGCTGATGACCGAGCTCCAGTCCTTCGGGTTGCGGCTGGTTGATCCTTCCGCCGGCGTGGCGAGCCGCCGCGGCGGCGCGGGCCCATCGGACCACAAGGCCGTGACGGTGGACGGCCACACGATCATGGTGCCGGTCCACACCTCGAGCGCCTGGCATTCGCCGTTCACGGCCGAGGCGCCCGATGCAGCGGGCATGAGCCGCGTGATGCGCGGCAGCATTCCCATTGCGAGCATCAGCTTTCCGAAGCAGCCGCGCTTCTACGCGATGCAGACCTTCGACGGCGTGCCCTACTCGCACATCGCCACGCTGCACGGCAGCGACGTGCTCGCCACCACCGTGCTGCAGAGCTGCATCCGCTACGAGAGCCGAAAGAAGAGCTGCAAGTTCTGCGCGATCGGCCAGTCGCTCGCGGCCGGCCGCACCATCGCGCGCAAGACGCCCGAACAACTGGCCGAAGTGGCGCGCGCGGCCGTGCTGCTCGACGGCGTGAAGCACATGGTGATGACCACCGGCACGCCCAACGCCACCGACCGCGGCGCGGCCATCCTGTGCGAGAGCGCTTTCGCGATCAAGGCCGCGGTCGATATCCCGATCCAGGGTCAGTGCGAGCCGCCCGACGACGACCAGTGGTTCCACCGCATGAAGGCCGCGGGCATCGACACGCTGGGCATGCACCTGGAGGTGGTCACGCCCGAGGTGCGCGAACGCATCATGCCGGGCAAGGCCAGCGTGCCCGTCTCGCGCTACATGAGCGCCTTCGAGGCGGCGGTGGGCGTGTTCGGGCGCGGCCAGGTCAGCACCTACATCCTGGCCGGCCTGGGCGACACGCGCGAGGCCATCCTCGACACCTGCGACCAGTTGCTCGCGCGCGGCGTGTACCCCTTCGTCGTGCCCTTCGTGCCGATCAGCGGCACGCCGCTCGAGGACCATCCCGCACCGTCTCCGGAATTCATGAAGTCGCTGCTCGCGCCGCTGGGCGAGCGCGTGGTGGCGGCCGGGCTGCGATCGGCCGACATCAAGGCGGGCTGCGGCAAGTGCGGCGCGTGCTCGTCGCTGTCGATCTACGAAAAAGAAAGCGAAAGCTGAACATGCTGTGCATCGACGACCTCAGCCAACTCGACCCGCACTACGCGCCGGTCGAATACCTGGTGCGCGAAGCGGCGCAGCAGTGGGAGCGCGACGAAGCCATGGCGCTGCGCCGCGCGGTGTTCTGCATCGAGCAGGGCATCTTCGCGCGAGATGACCGCGACGCCATCGATGGCCGTGCGCGGCTCCTGGTCGCCATGTCGTGCAACGCCGGCATGCCCGATCAGGTGGTGGGCACGGTGCGCATCCACCGCGGCGAGGCACCGGGCGAATGGTGGGGCTCGCGGCTGGCCGTGCATCCCGCGTTCCGCAGCCAGGGCCACCTGGGCGCCACGCTGATACGGCTCGCGGTGTCGCGCGCCAACGCGCTGGGCTGCGATGCGTTCTTCGCGCAGGTGCAGATGCAGAACGTGCCGCTGTTCCAGAAGCTCGGCTGGCAGCTGCTCGAGGAGAGCGCCATCCACGGCCGCCCGCATGCTCGCATGCAGGCCGGGCTCGCTTGCTACCCGCCCTGCCACGACCCGGTGAGCGGCTTCGTCACGCGCGCGAAGGGGCTGTCATGACGGATGTCCACGCCATCGCCGAAGCCCTGCGCGCCACGCGCGGCTTCGCCCACAAGCGCGACATCAGCGACGTGGTGTCGGCGCTGGGCCGGTCGCTGCCCGGCGGCCACGCAGCGCTTGCGCAGGCCGTGCCCATCGGCGACGACTGCGCGGCCATCCCCGACGGCCATGGCGGCTACCTGCTGTTCGCGATCGAAGGCATGGTGGAAGACTTCATCGTGCGCATGCCGTGGTTCGCGGGCTACTGCGGCGTGATGGTCAACGTGAGCGACATCTATGCAATGGGCGGCCGCCCGACGGCGGTGGTCGATGCACTGTGGAGTACGGGCATGAACCCAGCCGACGAGGTGCTGCGCGGCATGGCCGAGGCCTCGGTGCGCTACGGCGTGCCGGTGGTGGGAGGCCACAGCAACAACCGCAGCGAACGGCCGCAGCTGGCGGTCGCGATCCTTGGCCATGCGCGCAAGCTGCTCACGAGCTTCGACGCCAAGCCCGGCGACCTGCTGGTGATGGCGGTCGACCTGCGCGGCGCCTACGAGGAGCCCTTTCCCTACTGGAACGCATCGACCGCGGCGCCGGCCGCGCGGCTGCGCGCGGACCTCGAACTGCTGCCCTCCATCGCGGAAGACGGGCTGTGCCGCGCCGCGAAGGACATCAGCATGGCCGGCGCGGTGGGCACCGCGATGATGCTGCTCGAATGCTCGGGCGTCGGCGCGCGCATCGACCTCGATGCTTTGCCCAAACCCGGCGGCGTGCCGCTGCTGCGCTGGCTTTCTTCCTTTCTGAGCTACGGATTCGTGCTCAGCGTGCCGCCTTCGCAGATCGCGCCGGTGCTCGGCCGCTTCGCCGCGCGCGACATCGCCTGCGCGGTGGTCGGCGAGGTCGATTCGACGCGGCAGGTGCGGCTGCAGGCAGGCGGCAACGAGGCGCTGCTGTGGGACTTCAGCCGCGATGCCTTCATCCAGCCATCACAGGAGGCGCTCGCATGCCCGTGATGCACTTCCAGGTGCGCTGGCCAGATGCCAGCGAAACGCGCTGCTACTCGCCCTCTTCCGTGGTGCAGGAATTCTTCGCGCCCGGCGAACGCTATGCACTCGAAGACTTCCTGCGGCGCTCGCGCGAGGCGTTGGGCATCGCCTCCGAACGCGTGCGCGCCAAGTATGGCTTCGCGTGCTCGCAGGCCATGGACCAGCTCGCCGAGATCGAGCGCATCGCCACCCGCTTCACCGGCACCGCCGATGCCGAAGTCACCGTCGTCGCCTTCGATTGACGCGCACCACATCCAGAGAGAAAGAAAGAAGACCCCATGTCCTATCCATTTGGCGGACGCAGCCACTACAGCGTCATCGTCGTCGGCGGCGGCCAGGCCGGCCTGTCGCTGAGCCACTGCCTGCAGCAGCGCGGCATCGACCATCTCCTGATCGAGAAGCGCAGCCTCGTGCACAGCTGGCGCACGCAGCGCTGGGATTCGTTCTGCCTGGTCACGCCCAACTGGCAGTGCCAGCTGCCGGGCTGGGCCTACGCCGGCGACGATCCGCACGGCTTCATGGTGAAGGACCAGATCAACGAGTGGCTGGCCGGCTTCGTCGCTCACGTGAAGGCGCCGGCCATCGAGGGCGTGACCGTCGAGCGCGTGGCGCGCGTGCCCGGCACGGGCGAGCGCGACCGCTTCATGGTGCAGACCGACGCCGGCCTCTACACCGCCGACCAGGTGGTGGTGGCCTCCGGCGGCTACCACCGCCCGATCGTGCCGCGCCTGGCCGAGAAGCTGCCGCCGCACGTGGTGCAGTACCACTCGGCGCAGTACCGCAACCCGGCGCAGCTGCCCGAGGGTGCGGTACTGGTGGTGGGCTGCGGCCAGTCGGGTGCGCAGATCGCCGAAGACCTGCACCTGGCCGGACGCAAGGTGTACCTTGCCACCGGCGATGCGCCGCGCTGCGCGCGCTTCTACCGCGGCCGAGAAGTGGTCGACTGGCTGGCCGACATGAAGTACTACGACATGTCCGTGACCGAGCACCCGCTGCGCGAGGGCGTGCGCGACAACACCAACCACTACGTGACCGGCCGCGACGGCGGGCGCGACATCGACCTGCGGCGCTTCGCGCTCGAAGGCATGGAGCTGTATGGCCTGCTGACCGGCCTGGCCGGCGACGGCACGCTGGAGTTCCAGCCCAACCTGCGCGAGCACCTGGACAGCGCCGACGCCACCTACAACCGCATCAACGCCTCGATCGACAAGTTCATTGCCTCCCGGGGCATCGAGGCGCCGCCGCCCTCGATCTACACGCCGGTGTGGGAGCCGCCCGAGGAGCGCACGCGCCTGAACCTTGCCGAGGCGGGCATTGCGAGCGTGCTCTGGTGCATCGGCTTCTCGCCCGACTTCGAATGGGTGGATGCGCCGGTCTTCAACGGCCGCGGCGCGCCGGTGCACCAGCGCGGCGTGACGGGCGTGCCAGGGCTCTACTTCCTGGGGCTGCCCTGGCTGCACACCTGGGGATCGGGCCGCTTCTCGGGCGTGGCGCGCGATGCGGAGTTTCTTGCCGAAGCGATCCAACAGAGAAAGAACGCGGCAGCGGCAGGCCGGGCCGATACGCAGGAGGAGGAACCGGCCGGCGCCCAGCTGCACGCAGCAGCCTAGGTTCGCGGCCCGCCGCACGGCCCGGGCGCGCAGTTCAGGCCTGCTGCGCTTCGGTCAGCGCCTGCGCGGCCACCACCGCCTCGGTGCGGTTGCGCACGTTGAGCGCTCGGAAGATGGCCGCCAGGTGGATCTTGACCGTGCCTTCGCTGATGCCGAGGCTGCGGCCGATGAGCTTGTTGGGCTTGCCCTGCGAGAGCAGCTGCAGCACCTCGACCTGGCGCTCGGTGAGCACGCTGCGCAGGTGCTCGAGGGTCTGCGAGGAAGCGCCCGCCACGCGTGCTTCGCTCCCCTGCGTTGGCGCCACGCCGGCCACGATGCCGGGCGGCAGCGCCGTGAGCATCATCGGCGGCACGTACACGCCACCGGCCAGCACCAGCCGCACGGCCGACAGCATGACCTCGGGCGAATACGCCTTGGGAATGAAGCCGAGCACGCCGCGCTCCAGCGCGCTGCGCATGATGGCCGGGTCTTCGTAGCCCGAGAGCACGATGACCGGCACGGCCGGATGGCGGCGGCGGATTTCGTCGATGTGCGCCTGGCCATCGGCGCCGGGCATGTTGAGGTCGATCAGGGCCAGGTCGAGCTCGTCGGTGGCGCCGGCAAGCAATTCGTCGACGCTCATCGCCAGGACGAACTCGATGCCGGGCTCGAGCTCCGACAACTTGGCCTTGACCGCCTCGATGACGAGCCGGTGGTCGTCGGCGATCAGAATTTTCATGGCATGTCCTAGTGTCCCCGGGTGTCCCAGCGTGCGTGCATTGAACTCAGCGGATGCAGAAGATACCGGCGATTGCCCCGCGCAGCAAGCCGGTTTGCCCGACGAACGGCATAGTCCCCAAGCGATATGGCGCCCGCCGCCCGGCGTTCGGAAGATGGAATCCTTACTCGAAGGAACCGGGGACATGGGGATGTGCCATCGCAGCAGACGCCGGTGCAAGGCATCCTCCGCAATGCAGGCGCGGTGAGCGGGCGCGGTCATCCATGGTCCGGCTGCTCGACTGTTTTTCCGCATTCGTCTCCTTCGGCCTCGCCCTCGACGCATCGATTGCCGCCGGCCGCGCCGCGCCGCCCTCGCACGATGCCGCCCAGCAACAGGCGCGCCGGCTGCTCGATGCGGCCCGCGCCCGTGCATCGGGCCAGCCCGCCGCGCAGGTCGAATCGGCGGTCTTTGCGATGGTCGCCTGGATCGACGAAATCCTGGCGCGCCACCCTGGAGCGGCCGCGGGCGCGGCGCCGCTGCAGGTGCAGCTGTTCAATTCGAACAATGCGCACAGCGAGTTCTTCCATCACCTGTCCGCGCTGGGCGCCGAGGACGACGAGCTGCGCGAGGTCTACTGGCATGCGCTGGTGCACGGCTTCAAGGGCCAGTACTACTTCGAGAGCGATGATCGCGGCGAGCTCGGCAAGCTGAAGGAACTGCACGGCCGCCAGCTGCGGCTCAGGCCCCTGGCGCTCGGCAGCCTGGTGCAGGACCGCATCACGCCGCAGCCCTATGGCGTGGCGGATCCGCCGGGTCCACACGACCTGCACCGCCGCGACCGCACCCTGCTGCGCGCGGTCGGCGCGCTCGCGCTGCTGCTGCCACTGCTCTACCTGCTGTGGTGGCAGTGGCTGGCGGGGCCACACGCGGGCGAGCCGGGGCCGGCGCAGCGCATCGAGCAGCATCTTCAAGGCTATGCATGCGCCGATCTCTCGGCTTCCGCCGGCAAGGGCGGCAGGCTGCATGTGAGCGGCTTCGTCTCGCTGCCGGCCGACGTCGAGCGGGTGGAGCGCGAGGTGGTCGGCCTGCTGCCCGATGTGGGCTCGCCCACCTTCGATGTCAGGCTGCGCGTGTGGCCCCACTGCGAGGTGTTCGCCATCCTGAAGCCCTACCAGCTGCGCAATCGCGAGAAGGCCCACGGACTGGGCGTGACGGCCGTGACGGCCCGCGATGGCCGGCTGCGCGAAGGAGACGACGTGCGCATGCAGGTGGCCGCGCCCAGGCACGACAGCTACCTGTGGGTGGACTACTACACCGCCGACGGTTCGGTCATGCACCTGAACACCGGCCAGCCGATGCGGCTGCGCGCCGGCGAGAAGCTGGAGCTGGGCCGCGACATCCCGGCGAGCTGGCTGGTGGCCCCGCCCTTCGGCACCGTGCTGGTCACCGTGCTCTCGTCCCCCACGCCATTCGGCGGCGCCGCCGACCGGCCGCCGTATGAACTCGCTTCGGCCTATCTGCTGCGGCTGCGCGAGGCGCTCGCGGCCAACAAGGGCAACGAGCGGCTGCTGGCCGATTTCGAGTTCTTCGAAACCACCGCGCGTTGAGAACCCAAGCACGCTCCCCGCCATGCCCGCCGCGCTGTCGTCCGCCCATTTCTTCTGGCTCCTGCTCGCGCTGTGTCTGGCCGGTTTTGCACTGCTGTACGCAGCGGCCCGCGACGCCGGCCGCGGTGCGCGCCGCCGCGCGCTGCGCCGGCGCATTGCCGCGCTCGGCCCGCCGGCGGCCGAAACCGACGAAGCCGCGATCGAAGCCATGAGGGAAGCCATGTCGCACGCACGCCAGCTCCTGCGCCAGCCACCGCGGCAGCAAGCCGCCCCGGTGCCCTGGTTTCTCTTTCTCGGCGATGCGGCGGCCAACCTGCCGGGGCTGCTGGCGGCGGCCCATGCCGAGCACCTGGCACCTTCAGGCAGCGAGCCTTTCGGCGAACCCTACTGGCGCTGGTGGCTTACCGGCTCGATGACGGCCATCGAACTTCACCCGAGCGCCGTCAGCGACGTGTCCGCGGCGCCGCACACGCGCGCGCTGTGGCTCCAGGCGCTCCTCGCACTGGCCGAGCGGCGCGACCGCGTGCCGATCAACGGCGTGGTGGTCTGCGTGGCAGCGAGCGAACTGCTGCACCCGGCCGACGCAGGCATGAAGCCGCTGGCCAGCAGGATGCGCCGGCTGCTCGACGAGGCCGCGGACACGCTGCGCCTGCGGCTGCCGGTCTATCTGGTCGTGACCGGCCTGGAGCAGCTGGCCGGCTATGCGACGTTGCGCGGCGCGCTGCCACCCGAGGTGCTGGCGCAGGCCATCGGCCATCGCCTGGCCGGCGCCGCCGCCCATGGCGAGACGGCGGCCGAACGGCTCGATGCCCTGTTCGACCCCATGGCGCGGCAGCTGCATGCGCTGCGGATGGCTCTGCTGCGCGAACAGCCGGGCGCATCGGGCCGGCTCGCGATCCATGAGTTCATCGAGGCGGTGTGTGCGCTGCAACCCGCATTGCGCCAGCTGGCCGACGCCCTGTTCGAAAGCCAAGGCCGCGGCTCGCGCGGCCCGCGATGGCGCGGCCTCTATCTCACGGCCGCCGCATCGGGCGCGGCCGGCGGCGCGTTCGTGACCGACTTGTTCGAGCGCTTCCTGCCCGCCGACCAGCCGCTCGCGCGGCCTGGCCGTCCGCCAAACGCCAGCGCGGCAAAGGCATGAATGGACCGCAGGCAGGGATTATTTGCTGTCGATGCGGATCTGCCGGGCGCCGAAGGTCACGGTGAGCGTCTGCGGCTTGCCGGGCTCCACGGCGCGCACTTCGCGCCAGCGCGCACGGTCGAGGTCGCGGAACGCCGCCATCACGCCGATGGCCTTGGCATCGGCCGGCAGGGTGAGGTCGAGCTTCCGGCTTTCGCCCGGGCGCAGCAGCATCTCTTCGCGCTGCACCAGCTCGGCGCCGAGCGTGGCCTGGTCCTTTTCGAACAGCGAGAAGAAGTCGGCCCCTTCGAAGGGTCCGGGCGACTTCAACGCATAGATGCGCACCGTGAGCGGCGATGCGCGGCCGCGCGCATCGGGGTTGGCATCGGCACCGGCCGTGAGCGTGATCGACACCGGCGTGACCACGGGCTTGCTTGCGCAGCCTGCGATCAGGGCACCGGTCAATGCAAGGCCGGAGGCCAGCGCAAGGCGCCGCGAGACCGCAGCAAAAGAGCGTCCATAGGACGAATGGTGTGTACCCAGCGTGCGCATGCTATTCCCTTCGTTGCATTGACCGGTTCGGACGCATCTTTGATTATCACCAGCCAACTCGAACAGGCAACATGCTGACCAACGAACTTGTCGAAGCCCTGCTCACGCCCATCGGCGAGGCCTCGCCGTGCGGCGACGATCTGGAGTACGACGCGGCCTTTACCGCGCTCACCACCGCAGCGCAGGGCAAGCCCGAGCAGCAGTTCGGCGACACCGTCATTGCCGCGGTGGAGCCGGAGTGGCGTGAGGTGGCCGAGCAGTCGGACGCGATCCTGCGCCGCAGCAAGGACGTGCGCGCCGCCGTGCTGCTGCTGCGCGCATCGACGCGGCTGCAGGGCGTGGCCGGTTTCGTGGCCGGGCTCCAGCTCTTGATCGGCCTGCTCGACAAGTTCTGGGACGGCATACATCCAAAGCTCGATGCCGACGACGACAACGATCCGACCATGCGCCTGAACGCGCTCGCGCCGCTGACCGACGAGGCCATGGGCCTGCGCGACCTGTACGACGCGCAGGTGGGCGTGGCGCCCGGCGTGGGCGCGATCCGCGTGCGCGACATCGCGGTGGCCAACAATGCATTGAATGCGGTGGGCGGCGAAGCCACCTATTCGCCGGCACAGATCCAGGGCGGCCTCGAAGCGCTCCATGCCGAGCGGCCCGAGCTGATCCAGGCCGCCATCGGCGTGCCCAGCCTGGTCGAGAAGCTGCAGGCCCTGCTGGTGGAGCGCACCGGCCGCTCCGACGCAATCGACCTCTCCCCGCTGCGCGCCATCGGCCGCATGCTGCAGAAGGCCTGCAGCGCCGCCATCGGTGCACCCGAAGAAGCCGGCGCCGCCGAAGAGATGGAAGGCGATGCGTTGCAGGCCGGCGGCGCGCCCCGGCCCGCTGCCGCCCGCGGCGAGATCCAGAGCCGGCAGGACGCACTGCAGATGCTGGACCGCGTGATCCGCTTTCTCGAACAGACCGAGCCCGGCAACCCCGCGCCGCTCCTGATCGAGCGCGCCAAGAAGCTCATCGGCGTGAGCTTCCTCGAAATCATGGCCAACCTCGCGCCCGGCGCGCTGGACACGATCGAGACCGTGACCGGCAAGCGCCCGTCCGAATAGCCGCCTTTTTCCGTTCCCGCTTTTTTTTCCTGTTGATCGAACCGCCCCATCTACCCCCGCAAGGAGCATCGCCATGGCCAAGAGCAGTCAGAAATTCATCGCCCGCAACCGGGCGCCACGCGTGCAGATCGAATACGACGTGGAACTCTACGGCGCCGAGAAGAAGATCCAGCTGCCCTTCGTGATGGGCGTGCTGGCCGATCTGTCGGGCAAGCCGGCCGATCCGCTCGCGCCCGTGGCCGACCGCAAGTTCCTCGAGTTCGACGTCGACAACTTCGACTCGCGCATGAAGGCCATGAAGCCGCGCGCCGCCTTTGCGGTGGAGAACTCGCTGACCGGCGAAGGCGAACTCAAGGTCGAGCTCACCTTCGAGAACATGGAAGATTTCTCGCCCGCCGCCGTGGCCAGGAAGGTCGGTGCGCTCGACAAGCTGCTCGAGGCGCGCACCCAGCTGTCGAACCTCGTGACCTACATGGACGGCAAGAACGGCGCCGAGGAACTGCTGGCCAAGGTGCTCGAAGACCCGGCCCTGCTGCAGTCGCTGGCGGCCACCGCCAAGCCCGACGACGAAGCGGCCAAGCCGGCCGCCTGATCCCCAACACCCGACACACCGGACCCCGAGGAGAACCACCATGGCCGAAGCACTCGAGCAGAGCGCACTCAAGGATGTCGCCTATGCGGGCAGCGATTTTTCGTCGCTCCTGCAAAAGGAATTCAAGCCGCGCAGCGACGAAGCCAAGAGCGCCGTCGAAGCCGCGGTGCTCACGCTCGCGCAGCAGGCGCTGAGCAACAGCACCGTCATCGGCAAGGACGTGACCAAGTCGATCCAGTCGATGATCGCCGCGATCGACGCCAAGCTGACCGACCAGGTCAACAAGATCATCCATCACCCCGACTACCAGAAGCTCGAGAGTGCGTGGCGCGGCCTGCACTACATGGTGAACAACACCGAGACCGACGAGCACCTGAAGATCCGGGTGATGGACATCTCGAAGACGGACCTCGCCAAGAGCCTGAAGAAGTTCAAGGGCGCGGCCTGGGACCAGAGCCCGATGTTCAAGAAGATCTACGAACAGGAATACGGCCAGTTCGGCGGCGAGCCCTTCGGCGCGCTGGTGGGCGACTACCACTTCGACCAGAGCCCGCCCGACATCGAGCTGCTCGGCGAGATGTCCAAGATCGCGGCCTCGGCGCATGCGCCCTTCATCACCGGCGCGAGCCCCAACCTGATGCAGATGGAATCGTGGCAGGAGCTCGCCAACCCGCGCGACCTGACCAAGATCTTTCTCACGCCCGAGTACGCCGGCTGGCGGTCGCTGCGCGACTCCGACGACGCCAAGTACCTGGGCCTGTGCATGCCGCGCTTCCTGGCGCGCACGCCCTACGGCGCCAACACCAATCCGGTGGAGGAATTCGACTTCGAGGAAGACACCGCCGGCGCCGACCACAGCAAGTACGCCTGGGCCAACGCAGCCTATGCGATGGCCACCAACATCAACCGCTCCTACAAGCTGTACGGCTGGGGTTCGCGCATCCGCGGCATCGAATCGGGCGGCGCGGTGGAGAACCTGCCGTTGCACACCTTCCCGAGCGACGACGGCGGCGTGGACCAGAAGTGCCCGACCGAGATCGCCATCAGCGACCGGCGCGAGGCGGAGCTGTCGAAGGCCGGCCTGCTCTCGCTCATCCATCGCAAGAACTCCGACTTCGCGGCCTTCATCGGCGCACAGTCGCTGCACAAGCCGGCCGAGTACGACGACCCGGACGCCACGGCCAACGCCAACCTGGCGGCCCGCCTGCCCTACCTCTTTGCCTGCAACCGCTTCGCGCACTACCTGAAGTGCATCGTGCGCGACAAGGTCGGCAGCTTCAAGGAGCGCGACGACATGCAGCGCTGGCTCAACAAGTGGATCATGAACTACGTGGACGGCGACCCCGTCAACTCCTCCGAGGAAACCAAGGCCAGGAAGCCCCTGGCCGCGGCCGAGGTGGTGGTGGAAGAGGTCGAGGGCAACCCCGGCTACTACACCTCCAAGTTCTTCCTGCGCCCACACTACCAGCTCGAAGGCCTCACGGTGTCGCTGCGGCTGGTGTCGAAGCTGCCCTCGGGCAAGGGCGCCAAGTAGCAGGCGGCATATGCCTTCGGTGGGCCTTTGAAATCGGGGCCCATTGCTCGTTCTCTCCATAGCTCCCGGGCACCAACGCCGATCAGGCACCGCCCGGAAGCCCTTTTTTTCTCTGACTCGCACACAACTGAAAGGTAAGCATCATGGCTGCAGACATGTTTTTGAAGCTCGAAGGCGTCGACGGTGAATCCAAGGACGATTCGCACAAGAAGGAAATCGACGTTCTCTCCTGGAGCTGGGGTGCCGCCCAGTCCGGCACCGGCCACGTCGGCGGCGGCTCGGGCGCGGGCAAGGTGAGCGTGCAGGATCTCTCAGTCACCAAGTATGTCGACTCCGCCTCGCACCTGCTGCTGCTCGATTGCTGCAACGGCCAACACATCAAGAAGGGCACGCTGGTGGTCCGCAAGGCCGGGGCCACGCCGCTCGAGTACATCAAGCTCACGATGGAAGACATCATCGTCAGCAACGTCCACACCGGCGGCAGCGGCGGCGAAGACCGCCTGACCGAGACCATCACGCTCAACTTCTCGAAGTTCAAGTACGAGTACACGCCGCAGAAGGCCGACGGTTCCGGCGACGGCACCAAGGAAACCGGCTGGGACATCGCCGCCAACAAGAAGGTCTGAGGCGCCTTGCGCCGCGGCCGCCCGGTGGACGGCGGCCGCCCCTTGACCTTCCAGCCGGAGAGACGCGATGGCCACACTCAACACCACGGTCCTTCAGTGGGCCAGCGCGCAGCTGGGCAAGCAGATCGGCGCGGGCGAATGCTGGGACCTGGCCAACTCGGCCCTGGGCCAGGCCGGCGCCGGCACCTCGTCGGATTTCGGCCCGATGGGCGACGACGACGATTACATCTGGGGCGACGAAGTCGCGCTCAAGGATGCGCTTCCCGGCGACATCCTGCAGTACCGCGACTACGAGATGACGACGACCACCACGACCGACGTCACCTTTGCCGATGGCTCGGGCTGGACCGACAGCCCCTACGTGACGGTCGGCCATCCGCACCACACCTCGATCCTCTCCAAGAACCCGGGCACCGGCGCCATCACGGTGCTGGAGCAGAACCACGAGGGCAACAAGGAGCCCGTGCGCGCCAGCACGATCCGCTGGAAGGGCAGCTCCACCTCGACCACCACCAGCAAGCAGATGACGCGCCAGGACAACGGCAAGCTGGCATCGGCCGTCGTGGTGGTCACGGTGGACGTGACGGTGAGCGGAAAACTCAAGGCCTATCGGCCGAAGAAGCCTTGAGGGAGCCTGCCGGCGGAGCGCCGGCAGCGCCGAGCCTAGTCCGCCGGCTTCTCGTTCGCCTCGATGGCCGCCGGCATCGTCTCTTCCTCGGCCGCCGGCATCAGGCGCGTGGCGTCGTCCACGTCATCGGGAATCACCCACAGCGTGAGCGCCGTGTAGTTGTCGTGGCCCGGCTTGGCGCGCGCCTTGATCTGCGCGTCGAGCTGCTCGGTCCACTGGCTGGGCGTTCGCGAGGCGTGCAGCGTGTCGACCAGGCACTCGTCGCCCAGCGGCTCCCACACGCCGTCGCTGCACAGGAGCAGCACGTCGCCGGGCATCAGGCGCATGCGGTCGGACACGGTGATATCGGGCGCTTCCTCCACCGAGCCCAGCGCCGAGAGCAGCATGTTGCGCTGTGGATGCAGGCGCGCGCCCTCCTCGTCGAGCATGCCGCCGGCCACCATCTGCTGCACCAGGCTGTGGTCGGTGGTGCGCGCCACGATGGCGCCGCCGCGGAACAGGTAGGCGCGGCTGTCGCCGCTGTGCACCCAGGCCAGCGCCTGGCTCTCCAGGTCGATGGCCGCAAAGACCACCGTGGAGCGCATGCCGGCGAGCTTGCCGCCTTCGGCCTGCCGCGCCACCACGTCGCGGTTGGCCTGTTCGACCAGCGTGCGCAAGGTGAATTCGTCCAGCCCCGGCGCCGCCGAGAAGCCGCCCAGCACGCTGCTGCGCGCCGTTGCCGCCGCCACATCGCCGCCGCCATGGCCGCCCGCACCGTCGGCCACCAGGCAGGCGACGTAGCGCTCGTCATGCCAGTGGCCGTGGACGTCTTCGTTGTAGTTGCGGCCGCCCTGCCGGGACAGCGTGACGATTTCGATTTCCAAGCGGGGTGCCTCGCGTTTGCTGGTGCTGTTGTACTGTGCCTGAGGGGGCGGGCGTTCTTCAGGTGTCCGACTTGAGGCGCGCCATCTGCTCTTCGTAGGCCTCGAGGAAGGCCTTGCCGAAGAGGTTGTGGAAGTCGTCTTCCGCCTCGCTCGCGATGCCGCCGTAGAGCGCGACGAACTGGTCCCAGAGCTTGGCCTTGCGGTTGGCGCTGAAGAGCGCGTCGAGCGCCGACTTCGCGCTGATCTTCTTTTCGAGCTCCTCGGGTTCGAAGCGCGCAATCACATGGGCCAGCGCCGCGCGCATGCCCACCATCACGCCGAACTGGTGGGCGCGCAGGTCGTTGAAGGCATCGCGCATCGCGGCCTCCGGCGGCATGAAGCCGCGCACGCCCGGCCCCAGCAGGTGCGCAAGCGCCACCTCCACCGTAGGCGAGAACTTGAGCGGGTTGTTGGCCTGCGCCGCGATCATCGTGACCTCCGCGCGCACCTCGCGCTTGAACTCCTGGCGCGTAAGCAAGAGCTGCAGCGTGCCCTCGGTGGCGCTTCGCAGGATCGATCCGATGCGCTCCATGAGGCCGGGCGTGAGCATCTCGGGCGCCTGGTGCGTGCTGGCGAGGCCGCGCAGGAAGGCGGCGAGCAGCTCGTCGTCGGAAGCGGTGCGCGGGGCCGCGGCGGGCGCCCGCTGGATGGGTGGCGGCGGCGGCGGTGGTGGCGGCAGCGGCTCGAACGGCCGGCTGGCGACCTCGGGCCCGCTGATGCGGATCGGCTGCCCCGTGATGTCGTCGAACTGCGGCAGCGCTTCCACCGGCGCGGCGGCCGGTGCCGGCGTGATCGCCTTCGGTGGCGTGAAGCCGAACTGGTCGATCGGCAGGTGGTCGGAGCGCGGTGTCGGCGTGGCCGGCGCCGCGCTCTGCAACGCGGCCAGCGGATCGGCGGAAGAAGCCGTGTTCGGCTGCAGCAGCGGGTCGGCCAGCGGCGACAGCGCGAGCGGATCGCCGCCGATGCCGCCGCCACCGCCCATGCCGCCGAAGAGCTCGTCGATGCCCGAGGCCTTGCCATGCGCGGGCGGCGCGCCGAGGTCGGAGAAATCGTCGAGCGCGCCGATGCCCGCGGCCGGCGCGGAGGCCGGCGTGGGCCCGAGCAGGTTGGCGAACGGATCGACCTGTGCGGCCTGCGCGTTGCGCGAGCCGCTTTCCATCGGGTCGGGAAAGAGCAGCGGATCCGCGCTCGCGGGCGCGGCGGCCCTGGCACGGGATGCGCCGGCCGCGGCAGGCGCGGCTGCGGCGGGCGACCCGAGTCCCGCAAGCAGGTCGGCAAAGGGATCGTCGCTGGTGCCCGCGGCCGCAGCGGCGCCGGCCGGCGCCGACATGATGGTGTTGGGAATCGCCAGCGACGGCGGCGCCGCCGCGGCCGTCATGCGCACGCTGAGCTCGAAGCTGCCCACGACCAGCCGCGCGCCATCGGTGAGCGGCGCCTCCTTGCCCGAGCCCAGCGACACGCCGTTGCACTGCATCGGATTGCTGCCGCGGTCGATGACGAAGTACTGGCCGTCGCGGCACAGCACCTGGGCGTGCACGCGCGAGACCGTGCGGTCCGGGTCGACGAGCACCAGCGTGTTGGTGTCGGCGCGTCCGATGGTGCCCCCATTGGGCCCGAAATCGGCAGCGATGGGCTGCCCCGCCGGAGCGCCTTGCCGGGTGATGACAGCGATATGGATCATGAATCTGCCCCCGAGGCTCTCGGCCTTTCTATGCCCGACACAGCCCGCGCGAATGCTGGCGAATGCGGGCGAAAAAACTCAGAAGGAGTATTCATTCCGTGGAGCGGGTTGGCAATCTCGCCTTAAGAGGTATGCCATTGCAGCCAGGCGGCGACGGCGGTGAAGATGAGGGCGATGAGGAGCCAGGTGCGGGTGGCCGAATCGACGCGTCGGGCGTTGCGCGACCAGCGCAGCACGGCGGCGATGAGGAACACGAACGCCAGCGCGGCAAGTACATGCTTGGCGGCCATGTGCTTCAGGCTCTCATGCCAGCAGGCCGTCGAGCCACCGCTGCTGGCGCCAGGCCGGTGCCGCAGTGGGAAACAGCGGCGTGCCGGGCTTCATCAGGCTCAAGTGCAGTGCGGCCGTCGCACGCTGGCGCTGGCAGCCTTCGCGCAGCACGCGGATGCAATGCCCTTCGCTCGGCGGCTCGCCCATGAAAAAGCGCTGGCCGGACGGGAACCGGTGACCGTTCGCCTGCCACCATGCGCCGATCCTGCCCGGATCGGGCCAGGGCAGGCCGTCGTCATCGTCCATTGCCACGTCGTTGTCATCGGGGTCTTCGCTCGGGCCGGACGCCAGGCCATCGGGCGAATCGCACTCCAGGTCCAGGAGGGCCAGGTCGAGCCCGGTGACGAGGCTGAAGGACTCGCCTGCGAGCCGTGCCAGCTTCGGATCGTGCATCTGCTCTATGAGCCACGCGATGCCGTGCGGATCACCCAGCTCGCCAGCACCGCGAACCAGCGTCCGGATGTGCGCGCGATCCTTTGCAAACCCCGCCAGCATGATCAGGCCTCGCTCGGGGGGCGCGACCTGCAGCACGAGCGACAGTGCCTCGTGCGCGTGGAGTCCGCCTGCGGTCGCCATGGTTTGGAGCACGGCCATCGATGCACCGCTATCGCCTGTCAGCAACGCGGCGCGCGCGGCTTCGAAGGCGCAGCCAGTGTTTTCATCGTCCATGGCCGCAAGGCATGCGGCGCGCAGGTCCGTGCGGCCGCGCCGGCCCACCATGCGCAGGGCCCGTTGCCGCAGGCCCGTGTCGACATCGGCCAGTGCGTCGACGAGCGTGTCCCCCGGGTCCACGCCGTGCTGGTCGCAAGCCACGAGCCCCACTTCGCGCCACCACGGATCGCGGGAATCGAGCAGCGGCTGGACCAGGCCTCGCAACGCGGCAGCCTCGACCCAGCCGAACGCCGACAAGAGGCCGGCACGCCCTTGCGGTAGTGCGGCCGCCGCGGCGAGAAGCCTGGAGAGCCGGTCGGTGTCGCGATCTTCGATGGCGCGCACCGTCACGGCGAAGAACTCGGCAGTGCCCGCACGCTCCAGCGCGCGCAGGCTTAGGGCCGAGCCCAGCGCGCCTGCGATCCCGATACCGTCCAGGTGCGCGGCGATGCGTTCGTCCAGCCGCGCGAGCCGGGTGAGCCCGACGTGCGGCGCGCGCACCAGCACCGAGCGCACCCGCCTCAATTGCACGGCCTCGTCAACGTGCTGCTGCACCACCAGCGGCACCGGGCTGCGGCGCGGCCGCACTGCGGCGGCGGAATGCTCTGCAACAGACATGGCGCTGCGCCTGCCGCTAGACCATGACCTGCCAACGGCCGCCAGCGATCAGCCCTACGCTGCGTCCGGCCAGCGACCACACGCCGTCCGGGCCCGAGCGCAGCACGACGAACTCGTTCTTCTGCCGCTTCGCAATGGCCAGCGGCTGCAGCGATGCGCCGTCATAGGTGTCGATGCCGTCGACGTGCGCCAGGTAGATCGCGTCCCCCTCGGCGGCGATGCCCCAGTAGTCCCGCTCCATGTCGTCCGTGGCCACGGCCAGCCACTGGTCGGCCGCGCCGATCAGCAGCGTGTCGTTGTCGCCCCCGATGGCGAAGTGCCCGTCAGCAAGCATGCACACCGTGTTCAGGCTCGAATTTCCCGGCAGGTCCAGCTTGTGCCAGGCACGGCCATCGAAACGCGCGCCGTAGCCGTCCGAGGTGACGACCATGAAGTCGGAGGCGCAGGTGCCCGCCAGGTCCTCGATGGTCACGTCCTCGCCTTCGACCGTGAGCTGCGGCAGCGCCGCGAAGCGCCCGCTCGCGAACAGATAGACCTGCCCCACCGATCCCGCGCAGACGACATCGTCGCCCAGCAAACGCAATCGCCGCAGGGGTCCGAGATCTTCCACGGCGGGGTTGGCAAAGCGCTGCAGCGACTGCGCAAGCGCCGCATCGGTGGTGCCGCCGAGCCAGTCGAAGGAAATCAGGGTGCCGTTCTCGCCGAGCGCGTAGCCCGCGCCACCGGCCGCGGCGTCGATCGAGACAAGCTCATCCCCTCCGAAAGAGAACGCGGCCACTGCGTCGTCGCGCACGACCACCACGCGGTTGTCGGGGTTGTCGTAGTCGTCGCCGACGGTGCAGCCCAGCAGCACGACGCCAGGCGCCGGGTTGGCGCCCTCCTGGATGTAGTCCAGGCGCTTGAGCACCTTGGGGAACGGGTTCATGAGCGGGTCCTTTCAGATTTCATGCGTGCTGCTTGGATCGCGGCAGCGGGTCGTTGGTCTTCACAGTGAGCTTCATGCGGCTGTGTCCGAGGGCCAGCTGGCGCGCCATGCATTTCTCGTCGCAGCCCTTGGAATCCCCCGCGTTGATCTTTCCCTGGGCCGACTTGGCGGCCGTTTTGATGCCCTCTTTCAGCGTGTACTTCTTGCCCTTGTTGGCCGGGTCCTTGAACCACTTGTTCTTCTCGACCGTGTAGTTGCACCCGACCTTGCCGTGCTCGGTGTGCTTGGCATGCGAGGTTCCCTTCAGGCAGACGCAAGGCGCCTTGTTCGACACGTAGTTGGTGGCCGGGTCGGGCTTGCCACGCCCCGCGTGGGCCACGAACTCCTTGGAGGGCAGCGGGTGGTGCGGCGTCATCTGCTTGGAGGTGCTGGGCGCGTTGCAGCAGGTGTTGGGCGAGTACGGCGCCAGCATGCACTTGCGCGCCTTGCAGCAGTCGCGCCCGTAGTCGTTGGCGCCCGAGCAGTTGTCCTTGATGTCCTTGGCCATGGCCTTGCACGGATGGCCCTTCACGTTCATCGCGATCGCGTCCTGGTAGGGCCACGGAACCGCCTCGTTGGCCGTACTGCCATGGTTGTGGGTGGTCAGATCGAGATTGCGCACCACGTTTTCGCCCTCGACCTTCACGTCCATCGACCAGGCGTTGAAGTACACCTTGCCGGTGATCTTGCTGTTGATGATGCCCTTCTTGGGCGCACAGCCGGCCTCGTCGCCGGTGCTCTTCTTGAAATAGCTCTTGTTCTTCAGCATCACCTCCTTGCCCGAGATCTTCACGCTGGTGGAGCCGTTGGTGCAGTCCGTCGCAAGACCCGTGTTCGGGTAGGGAATGGGTACGCCTGGCGGCGTGGCGGGCGTCTGCGGCGGCGTGAAGCAGACATCGGGAAAGGCGCAGATCGACTTGCCCGCCGCCGCCTTGCACGACACCTCCATGTTGTTGGCGTAGACCTCGTTGCTCAAGACATCCTCTCCATGTTGCGGGTTTCCGGGCGGCACAGCACGGCCGCAAAACGGTACGAGCCGTCGTCCGAGCCGTGTACCAGCACCCGTGGCCCGCACGCGTAACCCTTGCGCATCGCGGTCCACGCGGCAGCGATCGCGGCCACACCGGCCAGTGCGCCAGCCTCCCCGATGCCTTCGGCCGGGTGCCAAAGGTCCAGCGTTCGCACATGTCCGCGCAGCGCGCGTGCACGCGCGAGCGCCGCCTCCTTGAAGAAGTACTGCTCGCCGGAAATGTCGGCCACGATGAAGTCCACGTCGTCCGCCAGCAGGCCCGCCTCGCGCATCGCCTGCGCGATGGCGGCGGTGAGTCCGTCGCCGCGCAGCGGCGTGCCGCTCAGCACAGGCGCTGGCTCCACGCCCGCGCCGATGCCTGTGCAGCGCAGCGTGTCGTCGGCATGCGCCGCGGCGATCAGCAGCGCACCGGCACCTTCACCGGGCATGAAGCCGTTGGAGTTGTCCTCCCGCAGCACACGGTCCTGGTCGACGTAGTGCTTCAGCGCAGGCCAGGAGAGCAGCCCATCGGCCGCGACGATCAGCACCTGCCCGCAGCCATGCTCGGTTACAAGGCGCCTCGCGCGCTCCAGCGCCGCCAGCGCCGCCACGCGGCCGAGCGGAAAAATTGCCGAGTGCCGATCGTCCACGCGCACGCCCAACCCCGCCCGGACGCCGTCGAAGAGCGCATCGTCCAGGTCTTCCAGGCGGCCGGGGCGGCGCTGCTCGGCGGTGCAAAGCAGTACGGGAATCGCGTCGCCGGCCAGCGCATCGCGCGTGCCGGCGAGGCACTCGTCGGCCGCCAGCAGCGCCATCTGCACGAGCTTGGCGATGCCGACCCAGGGCGCGTCGAGTTCGACCTGGTGCGCATTGATGCGCTGCCCGTCGCGTCCTCGAAACCGGGAGATCGAAGGATTGGTGACGCTCGCGCGCAGCGCGGCACAGGTCGACTCGGCGTCCAGGCCGAGGCTGGTGACGAGCCCAACACCGGAGACCGCAACGCCGGTCATTCGAACACCTCCAGGTCCGCATCGCCATCGACCGGGGCGCTCACCACACGGATCGGGAAAGTCATCTCGTCGCGCGCCTGCCACCAGTCCTCGCCCTTGCGGCCGACCAGGACTTGCGACACCTCGAACATGTTGTCGCGCAGCGGCCGCGCTACACGCCACTGCATGGTGAAGCGCTCCTGGTCGGGCTCCAGAACGATGGTGTCGAGCCGGGCGACAAGGTCTTCGCGCCTTGCGTTGTTCTTCGGAAAGACATGGACGGGCGCCTCGAAGAACGGCAGCGCGAAATGACGCAGCCCGTCGGAGGTGAGGTTCTCCAGCCGAACTTCGAGCGCGGCTTCGGGAATCGGAATCTGCTGGTCGAGCGGTGCCGCCTGGTAGTAGCGCTCGTCGAAGTCCGCGGGCGGAAACGGAAAACCGTGGTCCAGCCATGCCTGGTCGTAGGTGCCGGCATGGCAGGCGCGCTGCGGCCACCCGCGGCCGACGGGTCCATAGGCCATCGGACGAAAGGCGCCGTCGGGGGCATCCACCAGGACACCCGACTCCTCGGTGTTGGGCAGCGGCGTGCCGTCGACCCACGACGCCTTCAGCTGCTTTCGGTAGCCGCGCCCCACCGGATTGGGCCCGTAGGCGCTGTGCTCGGCCGGGTCCCCGGAAGCGTCGTCGACCCCGCCGAACGCACACCCGTAGCTCAGGTCCACCTTCTCGAACGGCGAAGGCAGGCTTGCGCGAATCGCGCCGAGCCCGGCCTCCCAGACCCGGTGGCCGACAACATCGAAGCTCTTGTGCATCGGACCGACGTGCAACCCCACGCGGGTGCGCGTGACCGGGCGACCACCCGGTGCGTAGGCGCTGCCGGCAAGCAGCACGTCGCAGTGGTTCTTGCGCAGTGCAAAGTCGGCCTCCTGCAAGGGCGCGCTGAAACCGGGCGCACCGGTGAATGTGTCTGCCATGAGCAATGGCAACTGCTCGTCGTGCAGGCGCACCGTTTCGCCGGGCCTGGGAAGTACGAAGGTGCCCTTGATCACGACGACGAGCAGTTCCCTGCCGCTGGGCTCCACGCCCATCGTGTACCCGGTGACCATGCGGGTGGCGTTGATCAGTTCCATCGCCTCGCGCCCCCTTCAGTTCAACTGGACCGATCCGCCCTTGACGCGATTGACCCCGCTGGAGATGCTGGCGATATATGCGCCGCGGATCAGGACCTTGCCGGCCCTGGTCAGCGTGATGCTTGCCTTGCCGCATCGCATGACCAGCTGGTCTCGGGCGCCGACGACCATGCGCCGGCCGTCCTGCGAAACCTCGACTTGCCCCGGGACGTCCGCGAGCGGCCAACCCTGCGCCGGGCGCAGCACGCCCGTCACGATGGGCCGCGCCGCATCGCCCGCCTCGAAGACCAGCGTCACCTGCTGCCCGATGTGGGCACCGTGCAAGTCCACAGTCGTGCGCGCGCGCACCGCAGCGCTCGTGGGCTGGCCCGTGAACAGCACGAGCGGCGTGCTGCCCTCGTCTGCAAGCGCCACCAGTTCCCCCAGGACCACGGCCGGGACGCCCGGCAGTGTCAATGGCAATGGCTCCAGCCGTGCGGCCAGCAGCTCGTCGATCGACTCTCGTTTGCTCATCGTGTCCTCGCTTGTGGCAATCAGTTCTGCAAAATCTTGGAGCCCTTCATCACAATGTCGCTGCTCGCCTTCGCATTGATCTTTCCCGAAGCGTCGATCGTGATGTCCTTGCCCTTGATGACGATGGTCCCGTCCTTCTTCATCGTGATGCTCGCGCTGCCCGTGGTGATCGAGATCGAGTCGCCCGCGCTGATGACGAGGTTCTTTCCGACCGAGAGCGCATCGTCCTTTCCCACGCTGGTCGAGCGCCCTTCGCCTACGCTGCGCGATTCATCGGCGCCCACGTTCGTCGACAGCGCCGCCCCCACATCCACCGACCGGTTCGCCCCGATGCTGCTCGACTGGTTCGCCCCCACGCTGATCGTCTGACTCGCTCCCACAGTCACCGCCTGCATCGCCCCCACCGTGATCTCCTGCGCCGCACCCACTGTGATGGTCTCGTTGATCCCCACCGAATGCGTGCGCTGCAGCGCTACCGTGGCCGTCTCGCTCGCGCCCACCGTGATCGTGCGGTTCTGCCCGATCGAGATGGTCTCGTTCAGGTCCACCGTCTCCGTGCGGTTCTGGTGGATCGTGATGGTCTCGTCCTTGTCCACCGTTTCGGTGCGCTGGCCGTGCACGGTGATGGTCTCGTTGTTGTCCACCGTCTCGGTGCGGTCGTGCTTGACGTGCGTGGTCTCGTCGTGGTCGATGGTCTTGGTGCGGTCGTGGCCCACCCAGTGGGTCTCGTCGTTCTCGACCTCGATGTCCTGGTTCTTCTCGGCGTGCAGGTACACCTGCTCTGAACCCTTCTTGTCCTCGAAACGGAACTCGTTGCAGTTCGAGGCGCTGCCCTTGGGCGTGGAGCGCGTGCGAAAGCCGCTCTGCGTGTGCGAGCCGAACGGGATCGGCTGGTCGTCGTTGTAGACGCGGCCCACGATGATCGGCCGGTCGGGGTCGCCGTTCAGGAAGTCGACAATCACCTCCTGGCCGATGCGCGGAATGAAATACCCGCCCCAGCCCTTGCCGGCCCATGGCTGCGACACGCGCACCCAGCAGGTGGATTTCTCGTCGCTCTTGTCGTAGCGGTCCCAGTGGAAGTGCACCTTGACGCGGCCGAAATCGTCGGCGTGGATCTCTTCCCCGGCCGGCCCCACCACGATGGCCGACTGCGGCCCGGGCATGACGACACGCGGCGTGAGGCGCGGCGGACGGAACGGCACCTCGATCGGCAGCGCGGTGATCAGGAAGTCGCTGGTGCCCTGCGGATCGGTGCGCAGCGCGGGTGCGTCGGCGATCAGCGCCTCCAGCGCGGGCCGCGCCTGGGCGTTCACGGCGTCGTCGTCGAGCGCCTCGCGCAGCGCCTGCTCGATCGGCATCCTCGGCGTGGCATGGGGAATGCTCTCGTAGCCGGGGTGGCTCGCCACGAAAGTGCAGGCCGCAATGATGTAGTCGCCGTCGCGCGTGCCGTCGGGGTCGCCCTCGAAGGTGAAGCTGCGGCCGGCGGCCACGTCGGGCCAGGTGGTGAGCGCCCAGTGGCGCTGGCGACGCGCGACGATCTCTTCGCCGCGCAGCTTGCCCTTGTCGTCCGCATCGCTGCCCGAGAAGTAGCCGCCCGCGAACTCGAAGGCCTCGAACTCGGCCAGCTCGTTCTTGTCGGGTTCACCACCCGCGGCTTCGAGCTTCTTCTTGATCGACTTGAAGTTGCTGTCTTGTGATGCGTAGGTGCCGGTGTCGAACTGCCGCGCGCTCACCCAGCGCGAGATCTCGTTGTGGCGCGCCTCGGTGGTGTCGGTGGCCACGTGGCGCAGGGTGCCTTCCACGGGCAGCTTGTCGTGCGCGATGTCGCTCGCATCCGACAGGTGCATGGTGCCGGGCGCGTCGTGCGCGTCGAACCAATAGTAGATGCCTTCGTCTTCCAGCAGCCGCGACAGGAACTGGTAGTCGCTCTCCTGGTGCTGCACGCAGTAGCGTCGCGGATTGTGGGTGCCGATCACGCTGCCGGACTTGGTCTTCTTGAAGCGCTTGATCGGGCTGTCCTCGAACACGGCATCGAGCACCTCCAGCACTTTCTTGTCCTGCAGGATGCGCGAGTTGATGCGCTTGCTGAGCAGCCAGAACCACGAGCGCAGCGTGATGCGGTATTCGAAATGCCTTCCCACATGCCCGGCCCGCACGAAGCGCACGGCGTGGCCCTGGCAGTGGCGCTCGTGCATGCCGCCGTCCTTGTCCTGGAACTCGATGACCACGTCGAAGGCGCGGCCCAGGATGTCCTTGGCGTCGAGCGCGCGGTTCTTCGACAGCACCGTGAGCTCGTAGGTCGACGGGCGTGCGAGCGCTTCGTGGCCGACGATGCGCCAGAACATCAGCTCGCCGTTGGCGGGCGAGTCGCTTTCGATGCGGAATTCGTGATCGGCCATGTGCTTCGGCTCGAGGCCCCCTTGCGATTTCTGCGGTTTTCGACTCTTTCCGGCGGACCTTCCGGCCTGCAGTCGCGGCGGCCTCAGGGCGCCAGCAGGAGCACCAGCGTCTGGCTCGGCACGGTGCGAACGCCCGGGCAGTTGGTGCTGTTCTGCAGGCTCGTGCTGGTCAGGCGCGTTGCGGGCATGGCGTTGAGCAGCACGGTGAAGGCGCCCGTCAGATGGCGGCTCGGCCCCATCACCGTGCCCGAGGCCACCCCCAGCAGCACGCCCGAGTTGTCGCCGTTGGTCATGGGGATGGTCGTGCCGAGGTTGTGCGCCGGCGTTCCCATGAACAGGATGGTCGGGCAGTTCGGTATGGCCATCGGCCCCATCGCGATGTTCGGATAGGGAACCGGAATCGGCGATGGCGCGGCGGGCGTGATGCAGACATCGGGAAACCCCATGTCCGTTCCCATCATCTGGCAGTTGGCGAACATGGCGCGTACTCCTCAGCCGAAATGGATCTGTGCGCCCCGCGTCTTCACGAGCTTGGCACCGTTGATCAGCGTATGGTCACCGCGCAGGTGCAGCAGCTCGCTGGCATCGCATTCGATGTGGGCTGCGTTCACCCGGTCCATCCCGCGGGTCGTGCGCAGGTAGTTCTGGCTGAAGTGGTTGACGCGTTCCATGACCGTGCTCAGCAGGCTGCCTACCAGCTTGAGCGTGCCGGCGACGACGCGCACCCGCTCGCCGACGAACTCGGTCGAATCGAGCGACAGGGCCGCCGCGGCTGCGCGCACGCCCAGGCGCTGCGACTTCATGTGCAGGTCATCGGCTTCGAGCGCGAGCCTGCCGCCTTCGACCACGAGCCGGGTGTCGCCCTTGCACCGGAGCACTCGTTCCTGCGCGCCCGCGCAGCGCGCAAGCACCGACAGCACCCAGATGCCGCCGGGCGCGCTGCCAAAGCACAATACCGTGTCGCCCGCCACTGGCGAGAGCAGGCAGCTCTCCGCCGTGCGCACAGCCAGCGCCATGCCGCCTCGGCGTACGTGCAGCAGTCCGTTGCGGTCCGCTTCGAGCAGCGCGGTCCAGCAGTTCCCGGCGGGTTCAGCATGCGGCGGCTGCGTGGCTTCAGGCGCCGGCGCGCGGCGCGGTGCGGCGGCGTTTCGGTGGACAGCATGGTGGGCAGTGGTTTTCATGACATGTTTTCCATGGAAAGAAGCAGGAGCATCGCGACGATGGCGCGTCAGCCCGGCAGCGGGCGCCAGTCCTCGGCCTCCGCGAGCTGGGGGTCGGTTTCGAGCGCACGCGCGCGGTCGTCGATCTGCGCCTCTTCGGTGAAGGCGCGGTGGAGGCATGCGCGCACGAGGGTCGCGCCGCGCAGGTCGGCTTGGTGCAGGCGCGCATGCCGCAGGTCGGCATAGGTGAGGTCCGCGCCATTGAAGCGAGCGCGGTCGAGCACAGCGCCCGCAAAATGGGTCTGGTACAGGTTGGCGGAGCCAAAGTTCGCCTCGGGCAACTTGGCGCCGGTGAACAGCGCCTGCGGCAGCCTGGCGCCGGAAAAATCGACGCCCTTGCCCAGGGCTTCGCAGAACAGCGCGAGCGGCGCATCGATATGGTCGAAGCGGGCCTCGTCGAGAGTGGCCCCCTGGAAATTGCACTGGCGCAGCGGCGCGCCGCTGAATACGGCCGCGCGCAGGTCGGCGCCGGCGAACTGGCAACTCTCCAGCGCCACGCCGTCGAACGACACGCCGCCCAGCCGGGTGGTGGAGAACGCCACGCGCAGCATGCTGGCGCCGCGCCATGCCACATGCCGCAGATCGCAACCGGCCACGGTCGAATGCACCCAACGCGTGGATTCGGCGCCCAGGTCGATCAGGCTGCTCTCGGTCAGAACGCTGGCGTCCAGCAACGCACCGCGCAGCATTGCGTGGTCGAGCCGAGTCCTGGTGCACACGAGCATGCTCAGGTCGGCATCCGACAGGTTCGCATGCGGCGCCTCGCATTCGCTAAGCACAGCCGAGTGCAGGGCCGCCGCGCGCAGGTCGACGTGGTCCATGCGGCACTGGTTGAACACGGCGCGCTGCAACTGCACCCCGCCCAACAACGCACCGCGCAGGTCGCACTGGTTGAACACGGCTTCGCGCAGGTCGGCGCCGCGCAGATCGGCTTTGGCGAAGTTCACTCGGTCGAACAGTCCACCGGCCAGCCGGGCGCGCTCGAAGTGGCCGCCCGACAGATCCAGGTCGGGCACCGACTCGCCGAGCAGCACCGCCAGTGACAGGGCCGTTGCGTTCAGCATGGGGGAGTCCTCACGAGCCCACCGCCTGCTGTTCGGTCGTGAGCCGCGGCCAGGTGCGCGTGCGCTTGAGAAGCGCGCCCTCCAGGCGCACGTCGCCATCGAGCCGCGCGCGCGACAGGTCCGCCGCGAACAGATTGCTGTTGCGCAGGTCGCAGCCGCGCAGATCCGCATGCTGCAGGATTGCTTCGCTGAAATTCACGCCGACCAGCTTCGCGCGCTGCAGTCCGGCGCGACGTAACAACGCGCCCTTGGCCGAGGCCAAGTGCCAGTCGCTGTCGGCGAGCCGTACCTCGCACAGGTTGGCGCCGTCCAGCACGCTCGCGACCAAGCACGCGCGCGACATGTCTGCGGCGCCGAAGTTCGCGCCGCGCATCTGCGCGTTGGAGAAGTCCGCATCGCTCAGATCGCAGTACTGCGCGAACACCATGCCCGGCCCGCGCGCGCCGCCGAACTTCGCGCCCGACAGCTTGCAGGTGATCAGATTGGCGCCGGCCAGGTCGGCATCGCGCAGGTCGACGCCCGCGAGATCACATTCGACGAACTGGCAGCCCGCGAGTTCGGCCTCGGCGAGCGCGAGGCCCGGCAACGACAGCCGGTAGAAGAGTTGCTCCGGCGCGTGCACTCCGTGCGCATCGGCCCCTTCCCAGCGCGTGCCGATCAGCATCGCGCCCTTGAGCCGCGCGCGGCGCAGCGCCAGGCCGCTCAGGTCGGCATGGCTCAGTTGCGCCTCACTGAAATCGGCGTCGTCGAACACGGCGCCCTTCCAGCGCGTGCGACCAAGGTTCGCGCCCTTGAGCACGGCCCGCACGCCGATCGCGCCATCGAGATTCGCATGCGCGAGCACGGCCGCGGTGAAGTCCGCCTGCGATACGTTGGCTCCCTTGAAATCCACGCTCTCGAGCCAGGCTCCGCCGAAATGGACGCCGCGCAGGTCGAGCCCCGAGAAATCGGCGCCCGTGAAATCCATGCCGCCGAAGAAGCGCAGTCCGCCGGCCAGCGCCTGCTTCATGCCCAGGCGCAGGGTCTCGGCCTGCGCCGCCTGCATCGCGTAGGCCGGCGGTTGCTCGTGCGCGCCCTGCAGGTAGCCCAGGCGCTCCATCATTTCCTGCTGCATCAACCGGGGCGGCGTGGTCGACAGGTCGAAGCTACCCGTGGCGCCCGCGTTCGCGGCCGCCAGGCGCCGCAGCGCCACGTCGGCATCGAAGACCGGCGGGCCGCGGTGCTCGCCCGGCGGCATGCCCTTGTGCGCCTTGCGCACCGTCAACGCCTGCTCGAGCGCATCCAGCGCGTCGTCGACGGCCGCCAGCTTCTGCTGCTCGGCCTCACGCAGCTTCTGCTTCAAGTGGGCCACGCGCTCGGCCGGCGCGGGCGGCTTCTCGCGCGGCGGCATGACCACGCCCATCGCGTCCGGATCGCGGCCGCTGGCGCGCAACTCTTCGCGCGCCAGCGCCACGTCGATCTCGGCACGGCGGTACTGCGCCTCGGCCTGCAGGCCCTGGCTCGCGAAGGCCTGGGCGGCGCGCTCGGCCTCGGGGTCCACCACGTCGAGGCCCTCGGGCAGCAGGTCGCTGTCGTCCAGGCACTCGATGCCGCCCCAACGCGGATCGGCGCGCCGCGCGAGCGCATCCAGGTAGTGGGCGTTCGGCCGGGGTGCGTCGATGCGTTCGACGGCGCCGAGCAGTCCGTACACGTCGGAGCCGTCGTCGGTACCGATCTCGGCGAGTCCCTGGAAGAGCACCAGCGCGCGCTCCGCGTGCGGAAAAAACCAGACCGTCGTCAGGCGCAGCGGCACCTCGCGCAGGCGCGGCTCGGCGGCACCCGCCGCGCGGTAGTCGGCGAACACTCGCGCGCGCAACCCGGGCAAGCGACCTTCGATGGAAGGCTTCTTGGGGTGCATGTGATCGAACTGGAAGGGCTCGTCGCCGCGCAGCGGCGCGTCGAACCACTGGTCCTCGGGCGCGAGGTTGAAATAGCGCCAGTCCAAGTCGGGGGCGAAGCCCGGCGCATGCGCCTTGAGATAGCCCGCGTCGTAGGTTCCGCGAAAGCGCGCGCGCTCCGGATGCATCGGCCCGCGCAGGCCGAAGCCGGCTGGCGCCACGCTCTGCGCCGGATCGCGCAGCAGCTGGTCGGGCCGCTCGATGTTGGGCAGCCTGTGCACGCCATTGGCGGGCGCCGCGCCGAAGCCTTCGGGGTTGGCCTCGACCGCTGGACCACCGAAGGCATGCGCCCAGTCGACCGGCATGGCCTCGAAGTCCATCGGCGTGCTCGCGTTGGTGCCGTCCCAATGGCGGTCGCCGAAGACCAGCAAGGTCTTGCTGCGGCTGCCCAGGCGCGCGCGCACTGCGCACGCGTTGGGACGGCCGGGCGGCGCGAAGGCCTTGCCGTGCACCAGGAACTCGGGCGTGAGCTTGGCCACACCCTCGTCCACCAGGGGCACGGGCATTTCACGCCCGATGAAGTTCCAGGCCGATTGCTCGCCCCACAGCGTGCCGCCTGCGGCCTGCGCGAATGGAACGTGCAGCATGGCCGTCACGCAGAGACCGAAGCGCTTGCGGTACTCGATCGGACGGGTGCTCAGGCAAATGACCTGGGGTTTGACGACTTGCATGGGCTGTGCGTATGCATGTGAATGTTGCTTGCGGATCAGCCGTTGGGCTCGCCGGTCTTCTTGTCGCGGCTGAGCAGACCGCTGGCGCCGCGCTCGCTGCCCACAGAGTCGCCGATGGGCGAGGTCATGCCCATCAGACCCATCACCGCGCCGGCGATGCCGGCGGTCCCCCAGACCAGGAGCCCGTCCTTCACGTTGGTGTCAACCAGACCGCGCATGCGCGTGAGGCGTGCGCGCATGCCGGGAATCTTGTCGATGTCGGGGCTGGAGAGGACTTCGTCGATCAGCGCCTTGGCGCCGGCGTACTGCTCGCCCAGCGAGCCGATGCCGCTCAGGGCGCTGACGATCCCGTAGCCCAGACCCGCGACCGCGCCCACGGTGCCGGCGAACGCCTGCGCCGCCGATGCGTCCGCCGTCCCGGCGGAGCCCGCACCGGGCATGATCGAATGCAGCGGCGCCTGCCGCACCGCGGTGCCGTCGCGCTCGATCTTCAGGCCCGCCACCGACTCCATGCTGATGGCCAGCGTGTTGTCAATCTTCAGGCCCAGAAAGTTCGACATCGCGATACCCAACGCGTTGTCCATGCTCAGCCCCGCGAAAGTCGAACGTGCCACGCCGAGATTGAAGTCGGTGTTGTTCCCGATGTAGCCGCTGGTGTTGGGACCGAGCACCGTGGTGTTGGAGCCCACCGACACGGTGTTGATGTTGCCGATGGCCACCATGTTGAGTTCGGTGTTGCTCACCAGCGTGTACTTCTGGAATGCCGCGGCATAGGGCGCGGCGTTGGCATCGATCTTCATCGAATTGCCGCCGGTCACCTTGAACTCCATGTGCCCCGCCTCGAACAGCATGGTCGGGGCTTTGTACTTCATGCCACCCTGCACCGTGACGGTCTGGGTGCCTGTGACCGACCGGATCTCGTTGCCGCCGGTGACGTCGGTGCGGTTGCCGTCGGACTGGATCTTGTGATGGCCCTTCACCAGCAACGCATGGTCGATGTCGACCTTGGTGGTCTGGTAGCCGATGACGTGGTTGTCCTGGTTCTTTCCGACCGTGAGCTTCTGGAACTGCTGGATCTCGGTGGTGTCGTTGTTCTCCACGGTCAGCTTGCGGTCCCGCACGACGGTGGAGGTCTGGTCGCGCTTGACCGTCACCGTCTGGTCCCGGTCTACAGTCGTTGAGTCATCCAGCTCCACGCTGCGGCTCATGTTGCGCTCCGCATGGATGTTGATGTTCTCCTCACCCTTCTTGTCCTCGAACATGATCTCGTTGTAGTTCGCGGGACCGCCGCCGGGCGTGGAGCGGGTCTTGAAGCCGCTCTGCGTGGGCGACTTGTAGGGAATGGGCTGGTCGTCGTTGTAGACGCGGCCCACGATGATCGGTCGGTCGGGGTCGCCGTTGATGAAGTCGACGATCACCTCCTGCCCGATGCGCGGAATGAAATACCCGCCCCAGCCCTTGCCGCCCCAGGGCTGCGACACGCGCACCCAGCAGGTCGACTTCTCATTGCTCTCGTCGTAGCGGTCCCAGTGGAAGTGCACCTTCACGCGGCCGTGGTCGTCCACGTGCAGCTCGTCGCCGGCGGGGCCGACCACGATGGCGGTCTGCGGACCGGGCATGGTCACGCGCGGCGTGAGGCGTGGCGGCCGGTAGGCACGCTCCATCGGGATCGCGGTGATCAGGAAGGCGCTGGTGCCCGGCTGCGACGTGTTGAGCATCGGCGTGCTGGCGATCAGGTCTTCCAGCACCTGCAGCGTGTCGGCGTTCACCGCATCGTCGCGCAGCACATCGGCCAGTGCCGAATGCACATCCTGCGAAACGGCCGCGCCGGCGCCCACGCTTTCATAGCCGGGATGGCTTGCCATGAAAGTGCAGGCCGCGATCACGTAGTCGCCGTTGCGCGTGCCGTCGGGGTCGCCCTCGAACTTGAAGCTGCGGCCCGCGCTCACGTCGGGCCAGGTGGTCAGTGCCCAGTGGCGGTCGCGGCGCGCATTGAGCTCGTCGCCGCGCAGCTTGGTGCGGTTCTCGGCGTCGTCGCCGGTGAAATAGCCGCCCGGGAATTCGAACTCCTCGAAGTCGGCGAGTTCGTGGTCGTCCTTCACGTCGATGGTGGCAGCCAGCGTCTTCTTGATCGCCTTGAAGTCGCTGTCGCGCGAGGCCTGCTTGCCGGTGTCGAACTGGCGCGCGCTCACCCAGCGCGAGATCTCGTTGTGGCGCGCCTCGCTCGCGTCGCTGTGCATGTAGCGCAGGGTGCCTTCCACCGGCAGCTTCTCGTGCGCCAGGTCGCTGGCGTCCGACAGGTGCATGGTGCCGGGCGCGTCGTGCGAATCGAACCAGTAGTAGATGCCTTCGTCCTCGAGCAGGCGCGAGAGAAACTGGTAGTCGTTCTCCTGGTGCTGCACGCAGTAGCGCCGCGGTGTGTGGGTGCCGATCACGTTGCCGGCCTTGGTCTTCTTGAAGCGCTTGATCGGGCTGTCTTCAAAGACCGCGTCGAGCACTTCGAGCACCTTCTTGTCCTGCAGGATGCGCGAGTTGGTGCGCTTGGTGAGCAGCCAGAACCACGAGCGCAGCGTGATGCGGTATTCGAAATGCCTTCCCACATGCCCGGCCCGCACGAAGCGCACGGCGTGGCCCTGGCAGTGGCGCTCGTGCATGCCGCCGTCCTTGTCCTGGAACTGGATGACCACGTCGAAGGCGCGGCCGAGAATGTCCTTGGCATCGAGCGCCTTGTTCTTCGACAGCACCGTGAGCTCGTAGGCCGACGGGCGCGCCAGCGCCTCATGGCCCACGATGCGCCAGAACATCAGGTCGTCCTTGGCGGGTGAATCTGTCTCTATGCGGAACTCGTGATCGGCCATTTTTTACTCTTGATGCGCAGTTGCTCAGTCGAACGCGTAGGTGAAGTCGGCGTCCTTCACATCCAGCGCGACGCGGCGGATCTCGCCGCCCGACGCCAGCCGTTGCAGGTACTCGACCGAGATGGTGGGCAGCACGGTGTTCGTGAGAATCGCGTCGATCACGCGCCCGCCCGACTCCGGGTCCTGGCAGCGCGCAACCACCTGGTCGACCACCGCGTCGCTGTACTCGAAGGGCACGCCGTGGTTGGTCTCCACGCGCTTCTTGATGCGGCCCAGCTGCAGCCGCACGATCTTCTTCATCATGTCGGGCGACAGCGGGTAGTAGGGAATGGTGACGATGCGGCCCAGCAGCGCGGGCGGAAACACCTTCATGAGCGGCGCCTTCAGCGCATCGGCCAGCGCGTTCGAATCGGGCAGCAGCTCGGGATCGCGGCACATGCTCATCACCAGCTCGCTGCCGGCGTTGGTGGTGAGCAGGATGATCGTGTTCTTGAAATCGATCATGCGGCCCTCGCCGTCTTCCATCCAGCCCTTGTCGAACACCTGGAAGAAGATCTCGTGCACGTCGGGGTGGGCCTTCTCGACCTCGTCGAGCAGCACCACGCTGTAGGGCCGGCGGCGCACCGCTTCGGTCAGGATGCCGCCCTCGCCGTAGCCCACGTAGCCGGGCGGCGCGCCCTTGAGCGTGGAGACGGTATGCGCCTCCTGGAATTCGCTCATGTTGATGGTGATGATGTTCTGCTCGCCACCGTACAGGGCCTCGGCCAGTGCCAGTGCGGTCTCGGTCTTTCCCACGCCAGAAGTGCCGCAGAGCATGAACACGCCGATCGGCTTTTGCGGGTTGTCCAGCCGCGCGCGAGACGTTTGAATGCGCCGCGCGATCATCTCCAGGCCGTGCTTCTGGCCGATGACGCGCTGGTTGAGCGTGTCGGCGAGCTTGAGCACCGCCTCCACTTCGTTCTTGACCATGCGGCCGACGGGAATGCCGGTCCAGTCGGCCACCACCGAGGCCACGGCCTGTTCGTCGACCGAGGGCAGGATCAGCGGCGATTCGCCCTGCACCGTGTGGATCTTGGCCTGCAGCTCGTGCAGTTCGGCCAGCAGCGCGGTGCGGTCTTCGCTCCCTCCCCTACCGGGGGAGGGTTGGGGTGGGGGCATGTCGGCCTTCGCATCGCCCTCGGCGGACGCCGCATCCACCGGCTTGTTCCCCGCCCGCAGCTTCGCGCGCAGTTCGAGCAACCGATCGACCAGCCCCTTCTCTTCCTTCCAGCGGGCGTTGAGCGTTTCCAGCTGCCCGTTCGATTCCAGCAGCAGCGTGGCAACCTGCGCAGCGCGCTTGGTCACGTCGATGCCGATGGCTTCCTCGCGGCCGATGATCTCCTGTTCGACCGTGAGCCCCTCGATACGGCGCATGCAGTCTTCAACTTCCGGTGGCGTCGCGTGCTGACTCACAGCCACGCGCGCACACGCCGTGTCGAGCAGGCTCACCGCCTTGTCGGGCAGCTGGCGCGCGGGAATGTAGCGGTGGCTCAGCTTCACGGCCGCCTCGATCGCCTCGTCGAGCAGCTGCACGCGGTGGTGCTTCTCGAGCACGCTGGCCACGCCGCGCAGCATCAAAATGGCCTTCACCTCGTCGGGCTCGGGCACCTGCACCACCTGGAAGCGCCGCGTCAGCGCCGGGTCTTTCTCGATGTACTTCTTGTATTCGGCCCAGGTGGTGGCGCCGATGGTGCGCAGGTTGCCGCGCGCCAGTGCCGGCTTCAGCAGGTTGGCCGCATCGCCGGTGCCGGCCGCGCCGCCGGCGCCCACCAGCGTGTGGATCTCGTCGATGAAAAGAATGATGGGCGTGGGCGATGCCTGCACCTCGTCGATCACCTGGCGCAGCCGCTGTTCGAACTCGCCCTTCATGCTCGCGCCGGCCTGCAGCAGGCCGATGTCGAGCGTGAGCAGCTTCACGTCCTTCAGCTGCGGCGGCACGTCGCCGCGCGCCAGGCGCTGCGCGAAGCCTTCGACCACGGCCGTCTTGCCGACGCCGGCCTCGCCGGTGAGCAGCGGATTGTTCTGGCGGCGGCGCATCAGGATGTCGACGATCTGACGGATCTCCTCGTCGCGCCCGGTGATCGGGTCCATCTCGCCCTTCCTGGCTTTCTCGGTCAGGTCGACCGCGAACTTCTTGAGCGCATCGCCCTTGCCCATGGCGGCGGGCGCCATCGCACCCGAGTCTTCGCCCGGTGCGCCGCTGCCCATGCCGGTGCCGTCCTGCGCGCGCATCTGCGACTCGGGCGAGGCGTCGCAGATCTTCACGAAGTTGTCGGCCAGGTCTTCGACCTTGACCTTCTCGAACTGCTTGGACAGGCCGAACAGCGGGTTGCGCAGGCTCTGCGTCTTCAGCATGCCCACCAGGATGTAGCCGGTGCGCACCTGCGCCTCGCCGAACTGCAGCGTGGCATAGGTCCAGGCGCGTTCGATGGCGTTCTCGATGTGCGGGGAGAAGTCGCTGATGGCGGTGGCGCCGCGCGGCAGGCGGTCGAGCGCGGCCGTCATGTCCTTGGCAATCACCGAGACGTCCAGGCCGTAGTGCTGGATCACGCGGTGCAGGTCGGAGTCCTGCGCCTGCAGCAGCTGGGCGAACCAGTGCTCCAGTTCCACATACGGATTGCCCCGCATCTTGCAGAACACCGTGGCGCCTTCGATGGCCTTGTAGGCCAGCGAGTTGAGCTTGCCGAAAAGGGCGGTGCGACTGATTTCACTCATGGAAGACTCCGTATCTGTTGAAGACGATTCATGCCGGAAAATTTGAAGTTCGGTGATCCGTGTCCGGCGTCAATGCGCAGAAAGCCTTGCGCTGGCCAGCCACCCCTGCACGTCCTGCCCCGCCTCGCGGCGCGGAACGATCGGCTCGATGCGCACGGCACCAAAGCCGGCGGCCGCAAGACAGGCCTCCACATGCGCAGCCGCATGGCGGTAGCGGCCGCTGCCTTCGAGCCTGAAGTCGTCCTGGCCCCCGGGCATGGCCTCGACCGTGAACACCACCCCGCCCTCCGGACGCAGCGCGCGCGCGGCTGCCGCCAGCACCTCGTGCAGGTCGCCGAAGTAGCACAGCGTGTCAGCCGATATCACCAGGTCGAAGCGGCCGGGCTGGGTCTGCAGGTAGTGGGTGAGCTCGGCCTTGTGCAGCACGTCGTAGCCGCCGCGCTGCTCCGCGCGCTGCAGCATGCCGACCGACAGGTCGCAGCCGGCCAGGTGCGCGGCCCAGGGCCGCAGCAGCGGGGCGCAGAGTCCGGTGCCGCAGCCGGCATCGACCACGGCCAGGTTCGCGGCCGGCGCGCCATGCATTTGCTGCACCGCCTGCGCCACCAGTTCGGGCGCACGGTAGTGCAGCTTCTCCAAGCTGGCATCGAAGCTTCCGGCGTAGCTGTCGAACACGGTCTCCACATAGCCGTCGCTGGCACGCGCGGGCGCATGCCCCTCGCAAGCGGCCAGCAGGTGCGTGACCACGGGATTGCCTGGATCCTCGGCCAGCCACTCCCGGTACATGCCGAGGGCCTGCTCATGCTCGCCGAGCAGTTCCAGCGCACGAATCACCTGCGAGCGGGCGCTCAGGTTGCGCGGCTGCAGCAGCACCGCACGGCTGTTGGCGATGACGCTCTCATGGATGCGCCCCTGCTCCATCAGTGCGATCGACAGGTTGTACCAGGCTTCGCTGAATTCCGGCCGCAGTTCGATCGCCTGGCGGCTCACGCGCTCGGCGGCTTGCCAGTGGCCCTTGCGGCGTTCGAGCGATGCGATGTTGCTCAGCGCATCGGCGCCTTCGTCGCCTCCTTTCGCGAAGGAGACGCTGTTGCCGTAGGCGCGCATCGCGTCGTCGATGCGGCCGGTCTCGACCAGCAGGTTGCCAAGATTGTTCCAGGCACCGCTCTGCGCGGGTTGCAGCGTGAGCGACCGTCCGATCAACGCGATGCTCTCGTTGCTGCGGCCTTGCGTATGGCGCAGCAGGCCCTGGTAGTGCAGGGCATCGGGGTCGGCCGGCGCGGCCTCCAGGATGCGGTCCAGCAATTCGCCCGCCGCGTCCAGCTTCTGCGCCTTGATCAGGGCCGCGGCTTGCGCCAGCGCGGCCGCGTGCGTCATCGTGTCCAGCTGCACGGGCGTCGTCGTCATGCGGCGGCTCCCACGGTGGACTGGACGGCACGGGCGCTCATCGGGCGGTTGCCGATGCGCACGTCCGCCGCATCCTTGGCGCGCGTGCGCTGCCCGAGCCACGAGACCCAGCCCAGGCGCGGCGCGTTGCCTTTGGCCTGGCCGAGGCGTGTGGCGGGCACCTCGGCCTTCTCGAGCGCCAGCTCGGCGTCCCATTCGAGTTCGTCGCCGAGCAGCTGCTGCATCCAGTGCTGCAGCACCGGCTGCGCGTTGCCGATCGGCAGGAACATGCGGTACTGCGCGAGCGTGAGCGGGCCGATGTGCAGGCGCACGCGGTGCTGCCGGTCCCACGCGCGCGTGCCGAGCATCGCACCCATGCCCATCGAGCGCGAACTCTCGCCCTGCCCCAGCCGCGTGAGCTCGCCCGCGGGCAGGCTCATCCAGTGGCCGACCCAGCGCTCCAGCTTCACGGGCACGCCGAAGTAGCTGCACAGCACCGATTCCACGCTCTCGGCGTTGTGCACGCGGCGCGCGAGCCAGCCCGAAAAATGGAGGCGGGCATCGTCGTGCACCTCGTCGCGCCCGATGCGGCCCGGCGTGCCGATGCCCACGAACGCGCCGACCTGCAGGCGGAAGCGGTCCTCGCCCGGCCGGTCGAGCGCCACTGCAGGCCGCGCCTGCGCCCATGCGCGATAGAAGTGCAGCGAGAAGCGGTGCAAAAAGCTGTCGAGAAAGGCCAGCCAGGTCGGATCGCCATGGTTCAGGCTGCGCTCGCGGATGAAGTCGCTCAAATGAACCGGCAGCGGACCGTTGGGCCCGACATAGCTGAAGAAATGCTGCCGCAGACGCGGCGGCGAATGCGTGCTTGCCGGCTCGAAGCGGCTGAAGCTGGCCGGTGCGAACGACAGCGACGGCTCCTGCCCCACGCGCACCGGCTCCGCGCTCGGCAGCAATGCGCGGCCCCAGCGCGGCGTGGTCGCGGCCACCGACTCCAGCCGGCGCAGCACCGCAAAATAGTCGTAGGACCACGGCTCGGCCGACCACCCGCGCAATGCGGTGTCTACCCGCGCGGCTACAGCTACAGGATCTGCCGGGTCCCGCACAGCGGCCTCCATCGCATGGTCTCGCCCTTGCCCGCCACGCGCAGCACGGTCTCGACGAAATGATTGACCTCCACGTGCCGCGCGAGAAAGCGCGCCATCACCGCGCCGAACAGGAACACGCTGTGGCCGTGGAATGCGTCCTTGTCGACTTCGAGCGTCACTTCGAGCCCGCGCCCGAAGGCGATCGGCCCCTTGAGCGGCAGGCGGCGCGCCACGGGCTTGGCTCTCACCGAGAGCAGCCCGCGCACCTGGCCCTGGCGCATCTCGTCGGCATGCGTGGCATAGAGCATCAGCGTTTCGCGCAATGCGGCAGCGCCTTGCTCCGGCGTGCTGTCGGAGATCGACAGGTAGTTGAGCGCCAGGTGATCGACCACCCGCCAGCCCAGCCCCTGGCTCACCACCGGCGACACCGGCCGCGAAGGACCGCGCACCATGCGCACCCGCTGCACGGGGAAGGAGTCGACGCAATCGAAGTCGTTGTCGCGTCCCAGCGGCATCAGCAGCGGCAGGTCGCGGTTGGTGCACAGCGCGGCCACCGCAAGCTGCCGCAGCGTGGCCGCGTACGGCGCCTGCTGCGGATCGACGATCTGCATGTAGACCTCGGAGCCGATGTGGCTGCTGCGATGGCCCTCGGTGCGCTGGCGCACCGACAGCATCCGCGGCTCGCGCGTGATCGTGAAGTAGGCCGGGTGGCTGTGCCGCGTGCCATGGAAGGCCGAATAGAAAGGGCGGAACACCTGTTCGGCCGCCGCTGCATCGGCGCCCGGTGCGCCGTGGCCGATGACCTCGGTGACGGTGTGCACCTCGAAATCCTGCGGCCGCGTGCGGTCGGGCACCAGGTGGAACTGGCTCACACCTTCGGTCAGCGGCACGCGGTCGAGCCGCTTGTTGAACAGGTTGACCACCGGCACGCAGTGCAGCTGCACGTTGTCGGCGCTCACCAGTTTTTCGAGCGCCGCATCGCCGCGCGAGAACAGCAGCACGAGCTCTACCTCGGCCACCGGCATTGCCGCGAGCACCGGTTGCAGCCCGGCGATGCGCAGAAACTGGAAGCGCTGCGGAAACGCGAAGTACTCCTGCAGCAGGCGGAAGCCCGAGAAGCCGGTGGCCGTGACCGGCAGCAGTGCTTCATCGTCCTCGAAGCCGACGGGCTGGATCGCCGTGGCCGGCAGGCTCTGCGCCGCGCCCTGCAGCGCACCGGTGGGCGACAGCGGCCGCACCATCACGCCGATGGGCTGGCCCAGCGCGCACTCCTGCAGCTGCCACGCCACGTCTTCGGCGCCGCCCAGATGCAGCACCAGGTCGTCGAGCGCGATCTGGCTGAAGTTGAGCCCCGCCGTCGCATGCAGCGTGATGCGCAGGCCGCCGCGGATGGCACGGGACTGGGGGTGCGTTGCGAGCGGCAGGTCGGGCGCATAGGTGAAGTACTGGGCGCGCTGGATCTCGATCGGCCAGATGCGCAGCGCGCTCGAGGTGCGGAACTCGCAATGCGTGTTCTGCCCCACGGCCTGCCGCGCGCGCAGCCCGGCGCCGCGCGGCAGCTTCGGACCGGTCGCGAGGTTGGCGTCGTCCAGGTCGGGCGAGAACGAGACGACCGCCATGGCCGGCGTAGGCGCGAGGAAATTCGGATAGACGATGTCGAGCAGGTGGCCCGTGAAGCGCGGGTATTCGGCATCGAGCTTGAGGTTGACGCGCGCCGACAGAAAGGCCGTGGCCTCGATCAGCCGCTCGACGTATGGATCGGCAACCTCCTGGCCTTCGATGCCCAGGCGGTGCGCGATCTTCGGAAAGGCGCGCGCGAACTCCGAGGAGCTCTCGCGGAAATAGCGCAGTTCCTGTTCATACAGGTTCAGCAGCCGAGGGTCCATGTCGGACTCACCTTGGGTTTTGCGCCATGTCCACGATCTCGATGCGTCCTTCTTCCAGGTCTACACGGCTTCGCATCAGGAACTCGAGCGGCACGGGCTGCGCCCACAGCATGCCGCGGATCTGCAGGCCGATGCTGTTGTGCGAGTCGAGTGCCGAGCCTTCCATGACGAGTTCAACTTCGAGAGTGCGGGACAAAATGCGCGGCTCGAACTGCAGGATTGCGTTCTTCAAAGCCTGTTCCATGCTGACACGCTGCACCGACGAGGTGAACTGGCCAGACAGCATAGGCAATCCGTAGTTGATGACCGAGCGCGCGGCGTTCGGGTATTGCTTGTCGTCCATCGCCAGCCCGAAGCCGGTGGCATTGAAGAGCCAGCTCAGGTCGCGCAGCACGGCCGAGCGCAGCGCCTGCTTGGTGAGCGTGCGCTTGTCGTCGCTCTCGCGCTTTTCGGCGGGCGCGTTGTCGACCAGGCGGTCGAGCAGCGATGGCTGCAGGCGTTCCTGGGCGGTGAGTTCAACCACGATCAGCCGCCTGCGTCGCCGGGGCCGTCCTGCGCTGCGGCAGAGGCAGTCGGCGTGAAGAGGATCTCGCGCACGTCCATGAGCGCGTACTCGCCGGCGTCGCTGCCGAGCTCGCGCTGGCCGCGACCAGCCCAGACCTCGGGGCGCAGTTCGCGCCACTCGGTCTTGCGCGCGAGAAGCAGTTCGCCGTCTTCGCTCTGCTCGGTGCCTTCGTAGCGGGTGGGAATGAGCGCCAGCGTCTCTCCGCCGTTCTCGAACTGCAGGTGCGCGGGCATCCAGACGCAGTCGCGCAGGTCCTCGGGCGGCTCGATCCTGATGTGCGCGAGCCGGGCGTAGGGAATCCAGTAGTACTTGCCGTTGACGAAGGCTTCGAGCACGGGGCCCAGCCGCATGTCGGCATCCGCCAGCCATTCGAAGGGCACGCCGTCGATGGTGCCGGCAATGGCAGGTGCGCCGTCGAAGGCCCGCTGGCGAAGGTCCTCGGCCAGCTCGCTCTCGCCGCGGCCCTGGCGCAGCAGCGATTCGATCAGCAGCGCCAGCCATTCGTCGGGCTGGCCGAAGATCATCGGCGTGCGCGTGCCGGCAAACACCTCGGCGCGCAGGCCTTCGCAGCGCACGGCGTCGCCATACACCTGCTTCATGGGAACGGCCAGCGCATCGAGCTCGGCCGCGACGGTGAGCTGGTTGAGCGCGCGTTCCCACTGGCCCAGCACGCACAGCAGCTGCGCCATGAAGACGCGGTGCTTGCTGTCGGCGGGCCTGGCGCGGACCTCGTCGCTCAGGGCCTTGAGCGCGGCGACGGGATCGGCGGACTTGAGGAGTTCGGCGGAGGTGGCCATGTCAGCTCCCCGAAAAGGTGCAGGTGCGAACGGCACCCCGCGCGCCCGTCTGCTGCTGCGGAGCCGAACGGATCTCCAGCTTCGTGTAGTCGAAGAAGATGATGTCGCAGGGCCGCTTGGGCGTGCCGCCGGTGACGATGGCATGGCAGTTCACGCGTGCACCCTCGAGCACGAATTCGAGGTGCGACTGCAGGTCTTTCGAGCTGTCGCCGCCGGCCTTGAAAACGGAGATGGTCACCTTCAGGTCACTGTCCTGGCTCTTCAGCAGGCTCGCGATGGAGGCCGTGGCCGCATCGCAGTCGCGGATCACGATGAAGGCGTGGTTGCGCAGCTTGCCCTTGGTGGAGCCGGGCGGAACGACGACGTCCGACTTGTACGAGTAGCCGCCGATGTCCATGCGCTGCTTGCCGTCTTCGTACGTGCGCTTGGACTCCCCTTCGATCGGCGAGCCCTTGCTCTCGATCATCATCGCGAAGTCGTTGCCCGATTCGCCCGACAGGTAGTCGAGCAGGCGCAGGGCCTCGTCGGGGTCCAGTTTTCCATCGTAGGTCCAGCTCATGTCGATCTCCTGAAAAAATCCGGTTGTCTGTCGTTACCTGGCGGACAAGGCTTCGCCCGCCCAATGCACCATCGCGGCAAAGCTCTGCCGCTCGCTGTCTTGCTGCAGGGCGCCGCGCACCCGCACCTGGGCCACCCCGTCGGCCGTGCCGGCGCCGAACAGGCGCGGCGCGCTGTAGGGCGTTGCCGGCGCGGCCAGCACCAGCAGCCGGCCGCCTTCGGCGTTGAACCAGGGCAATTCGAAGCGCTTGACGGCGGGCGCATCGCGCGTGCCGCGCTTGAAGCGATTGGTCTCGCCCGGGTCCCCGGGGTAGACCTGGCGCGCGCCGCCCTGCGGATCGATGCCGACGACGACAAGGTCCACCGAGCGCCCGGTGGTGTTGCGCACATTGAGCACGGCACGCTCGCCGCTGCGCAGCGGCAGCAGCCCGGCACCGGCCTGGCGGGCCGGGCCGCTGCGCACCAGGCGATCGCCGTTCCACACTTCGAATACCACGTCGAAGCCATCGAACTGCGCATCCCTGGCAATGGTGTAGAGCTGGTTGAGCCACTTGAGCCGGGCCAGCATTTCGAGATGCCGGCGGGCCGCTGCGGGATCGACCGGCACAGGCCTGGCGCCGGCGCCGAGCGCGGGCGAGAGCACGTCGAGCCGGGTGGCGCTCCAGTGCACGTCGGCGCCGTCCGCCTCGGCCACGGCGACGACCGAGGCGGGGTAGTCGAGGCTCAGCCCGGGCGGCAGGCCCTGCTCCGCGCGCACGCGCAGCGCGACCGAAGCCGGTTCGCCGAGCGGCGTGATGTTCCAGAGCGCGGCGCCGGACAGCTCGCGCAGCGCTGACGGCACGGCCATGCGCGCCTTGTCGGTGTAGGCCTGCAGGAGCAGGCCTTCGGCGCTGCGCACCGTGCCGTCTTCCATCGTGGCCAGCACGCGCAGCGGCTGCTGCGCCACCAGGCCGTCGAGCTGGCCGGCCTGCAGGACCAGCGTGTCGCCGGAGCGCTGCGCGCGCCAGACCGGCCGCGTCGAAACGGCCTGCGCGCGGTTGGCGAAGATCGGCGCATCGAGGTTGCCCTCGGCCACCGGCGATGGCAGCTCGCGCGTGGGAAAGCGCTGCGCGAGTTCGTCGATCACCGGCGGATAGATTGCCAGCACGCCGTCGAACAGGTCGCGCCAGGTGGCGGGCTTGCGCGAGAGCGCCTCCACCACGGCCCAGGTCAAGAGGCCCTGCGGGCGTGCATTGCGGCTCTTGCGCGGCAGGCGCAGCTCGGGCGTGATCTGGTGGCTCTCGGAGGCGAAGAGCGCGACATAGCGCGCGCGCGGCACCGGCTCGGCCGCGGCAGGCCGCGCCATGGCGACGCGCGCTGCGGGACCGGTTGCGCCGACCAGCTGGCCGGTGCGCAAGCCGCGCCAGCGCACCTCGTCGTCGGCCGGCCCTTCGGCGATGAGCGGGCTGTCGGCCGTGCTGCTGCGGGTCATCGAGTTTGCCGAGCAGGTGTCGAAGACGGAGGCGACGAACACGTTGCGCGCCAGGAAGGCCTGGATCCAGGCATCGAAATCGGCATCGCGCAGGTCGCCCGTGAGCGCGCTGTCGCTGCCGAGTGCGCCGCGCACATCGCGTGCGAGAAAGTTTTCCGAAAGGCCGTCGGGCTCCTGGTAGCGCTTGCTGCTGTCGCGCAGGCGGGTGCCGTGGCCCGAGAAGTAGAGCAGCACGAAGTCGCCGCTTCTCGATTGCGCGAGCAGCCGGCCGAGCGCATCGTGGATGGCCTGCGATTCGGGCAGCACCGCGCCGCTCACGCCGTCGGCGAGCACGGTGATGTCGGATGCCGCGAAGCCCTGCTTCAGCAGTGCATCGCGCATCAGCGTCACGTCGTTGCGCGGCGCCTGCAGCCAGAGCGACTGCGGCTGGTTGACGAGCTCGGAAACGCCGACGAGCAGGGCGCGCTGGGTGGCGAAGGCGCTGCCGGCGAATGCGATCAGCGCCAGCACCAGCAGCACGCGCGACACCCCTGCCCTCCCCCGGCGGGGGAGGGAGAAAAACGGACGCACCGTGAACGTCATGGCCGCTGCGTCGCGGGTCCGGCCGACTCGACCAGTGGCGATGCCGCGAGCACCGCGAGGCCGCCGACCGGATCGGCCGCGCGCAGCCGCCAGACGCCGTTCGCACCCGGCCCGCCCACCACCTCGGCCGACACCGCCTGCAAGAGCCGGTCGGCCTCGTCGATGCGCACGCCGTCTTTCCAGCGCACGACCAGGTTGGCCTGTGCTGCAGCGGGCGCTGCGGGCACGGCACGAAAGCGCACATCGTCCTGTTCCGCATCCCGGCCGCCGAGCAGGCCGGCGTTCTGCACCACCGCGAACAGCGCCAGCACCGCAAACGCGGGACGCAGCCATCCGCCGGAACCGAACCAGTGCCGGATGCTGCCCCACCAGCCGCCCTCGGGCCGCTCCTGCGGCCGGGCGCGCGGGGAAGCAGGTGCGGCGGCCGGCGTCGCGCCGGGGGACTGCACCCGTGCCGGGCCCAGTTGCAGACCGGCGGCGCGGTACAGCGCCTGATAGTCGGCGCGCGGGTCCTGCGCACCGAGCGGCGTGCCGGACAGCACCGAGAACACGCCGCCCACGGTGCGCAGCGCGATGCGCCCGGGCTCGGGCGCGATGGCCAGCGGCGCCTGTGCGGCCCATTCGTCGTGCACCGCGCGGATCGCGGCGAGCCGGGTGGCCGAGACTTCGCCGAGCACGCGCGCGCACAGCTGCGGACTGGGTTCGAGGGTGAGAACATTCCAGGCCTGCACCAAGCCGAACGCCGGCTCGAAGGGCTCGTCGTCGGGCTCGAGCAGCACGTCGAACGGCCCGGCCCAGTCGGCCTCGCCCGCGGCCATCCAGCCCTGCCACAGGTTGCCGTGGATGCAGCGGTCGAGCAGCACGCCGAGCAGCCGGCCTTCGTGCACCACGCTCACGAGGCGGCCCGGCGCCCAGCGCGCACTGAAGGCGCGCTGGGCGACAGCCTCGCGGCGCCGGGCCAATTCGGTGAGCGGAAGCACGAGATCGAGCACGGTGCGCGGCGGCGCGGCCGCGGTGCCCTGCTGCGCGGCATGGGGTGCGGCACCGGGCATCACGACGGCCGCCACGGCGGCTTCCTGGCCGGGTGCGCCGGATATGCCAGGCATCGCAGGCGCGGTGCCCGCGGCCTGGAACGCGCTTCGGATCACGCTGAGCGGGGGCCAGAGGTCGGTGTTCATGGCGGTCTGTTCCTGAATGGCTATGTCTTCAGGCATAAGACGCTTCAGCACCGAGGATTTTGAAAACCTGCAGGATCGCCGCCATGTTGTCGGGCGCTATCGCAATGCCCAGGGTCTGCTGGATCCAGCCGCCCAGTCGGGTCCTGGCGTAGTCGGCGGTGAGGCCCTCGCGCTTGTGCACCAGGCCCAGCCGTCCTGCGCGGTAGTGATAGGAGGCGATGGCATGGCGCGAGGCAATGCCCGAGAGGCCGCCCTCGGCCTCCTTGCCGAAGCCCTCGCACAGCAGGATGCGCTCGGGCTCGGGCAGCCCGGCGATGAAGGCGCGCGCGGCCAGCTGCACCGCGCTGACGCTCAGGCCGTGCTCCGCGAGGCAGCCCTCGAGGTCTTCGCCGGCGCCCAGCGCATCTTCGAGCTGCGCTTCGCTGACCTGCTCGCCGATCGAGAGCTTGCGGCGGAACGCGCTCGCGCGCGTGCAGTCGATCAGGTAGCGGCGGAAGTACGCGCACAGCGCAAAGGCGGTGGAGGGCGCGCTGTGGCCCGCGCGCTCGTCGGCCTCGTCGGGATCGGCATCGAGCCGCAGCACCTTCACGTAGATGAACTGCGCCACCAGCTCCTGCCGGCCTTCGCCCAGCACCTGCAACTCGGGCGGATTGCAGGCCACGAGCGCATCGCCGACGATGCGGTACATGGTGCCCATGTCGCCGGGGGACAGCGTCTGCCGGCGCCGCCAGAGGCGGACGAGTTCAGTGCTTTCCGCGGACGACAGCGTTTCATTCATTGGCTCAACCCAGGCTTCGCGCCGAGTCCGTCAGTCGTCCACGCATACGCCTTCGGTCGGCACCAGGCACTGCGGCAGGCCGGCGCCCGCCGGGCCGCCGCGCGTGCGGATGGCCGAGGACACCGCTGCCGTGGCCACGGCCAGGCCGCGCGGCAGCAGGATCCAGAGCTGGCCGCGCTCCTTCATGCGGCGCGCGTTGTTCGCGGCCTGCTGGCCGTTACCGAAGAAATAGTCGGCCCGCACCGCGCCGCGGATCGCACCGCCGGTGTCCTGCGCAATGGTCAGCCGCTGCATCGGCGCACCGGTACCGGGCGCGCGGGTCGACACGAACACCGGGTAGCCCAGCGGCGTGCTGCGCGGGTCCACCGCGATCGAGCGGCCCGCCGACAGCGGCACGCCGAACGCGCCCACCGGTCCGCCCGAGGGCGACGGCGATTCCTTGAAGAACACGTAGCTCGGGTCCTTGATGCCCGAGCCGACCACCGGCCCGGCCGTGCGCCGCCCCGGCACCAGCACCGCGCCGCTGGCCGTGGGCCGCGCGAGCGTGAAGCCGCGCGTGCGGATGGTGCTGGTCGAGGTGCCGCCGACGTCGTCGTCTTCGTCACCATCGTCGAGTTCCAGTTCGATGGACGAGCCGCGCACCTTGACCGGGGTGCGCGGCTTGCCGTTGGCCGCCTGCGCCAGCGTGGGGCGGAAGGGCTGGCCGTTCTGCTCGGCATAGGCCACGCGGATGATGTCGCCGTTGGCCAGCTTGATGCGGCCCGACCCCTGGATCTGCATTTCGTAGAGCGCGGTGGCGCTGCTCACGAAAGCCAGCACCTTGGCATTGGGCGCGCCCTTGGTTTCGATCTCTTCGCGCGTGTAGTAGGGCAAGAGCTGCTTGCCTTCGATGCGCAGGCGGACCTTGCGGTCGAGCGTGTCGCGCGTGACGCCCGAGAGGTCGAGCGCATAGAGCCCGGGCGCGCCCATGTCCCGCGTGCTGAGGCCGGTCTGCACCACCACGTTGCGGCCCTCGACCCGCGCCGCCACCGTGCCGTTGCCGGCCGGCAGCTTGCGCGCGTCGGCAAACAGCATGTCCTCGGGCTGGCCGTAGACCGGATAGATGAACGGCGCCGCGTACTGCCGGCTGCCCGGGATCTCGGGCTCGAAGTAGCCGGTGACCACGCCGTCGGGCTTGCGGTCGTCGTCGCGGATCTGGTAGGCCGAGAACTCCTGCTCGAAGAAGGCGCGGATCGCGGTGTTGTTCTTGCTGTCGACCCGGAGGGCGCGCGCGCACACCTCCTTCCACTCGGCGCCGCGGCCGGTGAGCACCTTGCAGCTGCCGAGGAAGGCCGGCCAGCTTTCGGAGAAGTCGTCGCGCGCCCATCCGGGCACGGCATCGAAGCTGACCGAGGTGTAGGTGGCCAGCTGGGTCGAGAAGGTGCGCGCCTGGCCGGCCGTGCTCGAGCCGGTGGCGGCCGGCCGCGGCGGTGGCGTGGTCGTCGTCGTTGCACCGGCCGCCGTGCCGGCCGTGGCGCTGCTGCCCGCGTCGGCGCCGGCGGTGGCGGCCGGCGGCGTGTTGACGCAACCCGCCGCAAGCACGGCGGCTGCGGTTGCGGCAGCCCGGCGCAGGGCGGAAATGAAAATCGGCGACGGTGTTGTGAACATGAAAGCCTCCTTGTCCGGAAAGAACGGCCCATCGGGCCAACGCTTTGCAGACGATTACTTCTCGACGATTTTGAAATTCGCGACGCCGTAGACGTCGTTGCATGGGGTGTTGGGCGCGCAGACCGGCTTGCCCAGCAAAGGCGACGGACCCGTGCCGCGGCTGGCCTCGAGCGCCGCCAGCACGGGCAGCGGAAATTGCGGAAACACACCGTCGTTCTGCACGCCCGAGCCGCCGAAGTCGCGCTCGTGCTCGCTCACGAGCACCGCGAACTGGTTGGTGCCGGCCGGGCCGCCTGCATCCATCGGCCAGGAGGCGCGCGGCAGCGAGAGCGGGCTGCCGGCGGTGATCTTGTTGTACTTGTCGAGCAGGTTCGGGAACAGCAGGAACATCTCGCCACCGCTGGACAGCAGGAACACGTAGACGAAGCCCTCGCGCTTGCTGCGGACCTCGAAGGCGAGCTTGTCCTTGCCGATCGACACCTCGGCCTTCCTGGGCGCGGCCGTCACGTCGAAGCCCGGGGCCGCGCCCGCCGCGAGCGACTGCAGCGATTCGAGCGGCGTGCGTGGCGCGGGCGGGGGGGGAGGCGGTGGCGGCGGCGCCTGGACCACGCGCGGTTCGGGTGGCGGCGGCGGTGCGACGGCGACCTGCTTGCCACTGTTGTCGCCTTCCGCGCCCGCGGTGGTGCGGCCCTGGTACCACCACCAGCCGCCACCGGCGGCGGCCAGCACGGCCACCGAGGCGATCGCGGCCAGGGCCTTGCCGTTGTTCTTTCGGCCGGCGCCCACGCCCGGAGCAGGTGCCGGTGCGGGTGATGCCTTGCCGCGTCCGATCGTGGTCGGCAGGTCGGCGTTGCCGGTGCTGCGCGCGCCGGAGCCCCCCGGCGTGGTGCGCGGCGGCGGCGCGATGCTGTGGCCCACCTCCAGGTCAAGCGCGGCGCGGAACTCGGCCATCGACTGCGGCCGCGACTCGGGCCGCACGCCCAGGCCCGCGTCGATCGCCTGCAGCAAACGCAGGCTGTAGCGCTGGCGCAGGATGTCGTTGCCCGCAAGCGGCACGTAGCTGTCGGACAAGAGCCGCGCCACCGAGGGCGGCGGCGCGCGTCCGCAGACGGCCACGTGCATCACCGCCGCGAGCGCGTAGACGTCGGTCCACGCGCCCTGCGACATGTCGGGCATCTCGGCGTACTGCTCGATGGGCGCGTAGCCCGGCTTGAGGATGACGGTGATCGCCTGCGTCTTGTCGGTGATCACGCGGCGCGCGGCGCCGAAGTCGAGCACCACCGGCCGGCCGGAGCCTTCGAGCAGGATGATGTTGTCGGGCGCGATGTCGCGGTGGTAGCAGTTGGCACCGTGCATCACCGCCAGCGCCTGTGTGACGCCGTCCATGATGCGGATCAGCCAGGCCTCGTCCACGCCCGCGGGAATGGAAACCAGCGCCTGGCGCAGTGTGTCGCCGCGGTAGAACGGCATCACCATGTAGGTGGTGCCGCGCTCCTGCCAGAAGCGGTAGACCTTCAGCAGCGAGGGATGGTCGAACTGCGCGAGCAGGCGGGCTTCGTTGATGAAGCTGCGCATGCCGAGGTCGAAGGTTTCGCGGTGGCGCTCCGAAAGCGGAACCACTGTGCCGTCGTGCTGCCTTGTCGACAGCGAGGTCGGCAGGTATTCCTTGATCGCCACCACGCGTTCCAGCGTGTGGTCCCAGGCTTCGTAGACGACGCCGAAGCCGCCCTGGCCGACGACGCGCGTGATCTCGAATTCTGCGAGGCGGCTGCCTACGGGGAGGAGGCCGGCCTCGCTGGTTTCTGCTGCGGCGGCGGCCGGGGCGTTGGAGAGGCTTGTGGAGCCGGATGTGATGACGGTGGCGGCGGTGTCGGCTTCGGTCTCGTTGCTCGCGGACTGGCCGGGCCTCGACATGACGCGAGTGCGGTCGTCTTCGGGGGGCATGCCTGTTCCTGGAGCTTCGGTCATTGACTGGCTCCTTTTTGTATTGCTTGGCGTGTTTGCTTTCCGGGGCCGGGACTCGCCCCGGCAGGCGACCTGCTTTTCTTTGCTTCGCCAAAGAAACGTAGGCAAAAGAAAGGCGACCCCACTGTCTGCGACCCCTTCGCTGCGCTACGGGGCAACCTGCGGTGCTCGCGTTTCGCGGGGCCCGCAGAACTCGCTTCGCTCAAACAGCTGCGGCCCTGATCCGCGAAACGCTCCGCTCCTCGGCGCATACAGAGGGGAGGGCAAACCAAACGGGCCTTTGCTTCGCTCGGCCACCAAGCCACCGCGGCGCGCAGCGCCGCGGTGGTTGGTATTGGCTGCTGGAGTTGACATTGGGGCCGAGCGAAGCGATGGCCTGTCTTCTCCCCATCCCTTCTGGCTGCGCCGAGGAGCGGAGCGTTTCGCGGATCAGGGCTCGCAGCTGTTTGAGCGAAGCGAGTTCTGCGAGACCCCGCGAAACGCGAGCACCGCAGGTTGCCCGCAGCGAAGCGAAGGGACGCAGACAGCAGGGTCGCCTTTTCTTTGCTTACTTTCTTTTGGCGAAGCAAAAGAAAGTGAGTCGCCCGCCGGGGCGAGACCCGGCCCCGAAACCCAAAAGGAAGCAGGAAATTCATTCCCCACCCCCCAAAAACAAAGCCTCAAACCGAGCATCCAAAGGCAATCCGGCAACAAGCATCCGAGCTCCCTCACCAGCGCCCGGATCGCCAAGCCATAGAGACTCTCCCACCCCCGGCAAGGCAAGCGACTCCACAGCCCCCTCGCGCGGTGCGAGGCCATCCGCAGCAAACAGCCTCTGCAGCACCGCATCGAACCGCAGCGCATCCAGATCCCCCTCGAGCCCTTCGAGCGCAGCCTGCGTCCCCTGCGCCCACCACCGCAGCGCCTGCTGCAGCGCCTCGCCCTGCAGCAGCATCTCGCCCGAGGCGGCATCGAACTCCACCGCCAGCGTGAACGGAAAGTACCGCCCCACCCCGTCGACCGACGGCATCAGTACGCCGATCCATGCGCCTTCGCCAACCACCTGCGGCCCCAGCGCAAAGCACCAGACCGGCGCTTCGAGGTAATGCGAGGTCCAGTCCGCATGCCGATCGCGCAGCCGCGCCAATCCGCGCTGCAGCCACGGGTCCCACAACGAGCGGAACGACTCGGGCAGGCGCCGGTGCGCGAAGTCGCCCATGCCCGGCAGCTTGCCGAACCATCCGGGCAAGGCAGCGGCTTCGCTCACAGCCCCTCCGGACAGGAGAACTCGCGCAGTTCCTTCAAGCGGATCGGATGCTGCACGCTGTTCGTCGTCACCTCGAAGCGCGTCTTGCGGGCGCCGATCTGGAAGGTGATGAAAAATTTCTCGGGCGCATCGCCGGCTTCGAGCTGGCCGTCGTCGAGCGCGCGGAACAGCGCCCATGGCCCGTCGACCGCGGCGCCCGAGCTGCCGGTGGTCGAAGGCGGGCTCACCTGGATGCGCACCTGGTTGCTGCCCTTCGGCCCGGGCCACTGCACGGCCATGGGCACCACCGGGCCGTGCGCGTACTTCACGAGCTGGCCGTCCACGTCGAGAATGAATTGCGTGATGCCCGCATCCATCTCCACCGGCTTGAAGTCGAGCCGCATCGACGGGCCTCGGCCACCGCCGCGAAAGAAGATGTCCTTGATGCGCGCGGCCCGCTCGAACTGCGCCAGCGCCTGCGTGGTGACGGCGCCGCGTTCGGCCACGGGCTTGTAGCGCCAGGGCTTGGTGCTGGTGTCGACCAGCGCGGCCAGCCGCTTCTGGAAGAACTCGTCCATCAGGCCGCCGGCGCCGAACATCTGCCCGAAGTCCTCGGGCAGCACGTCGCGCTTGCTGCTGCCCACGAAGGGATAGCGGCCCGCGATGGCGCGGTTGCAGAAATCGGTCACGGGGCGCAGGTCCTGGCTCAGGTTGCCGCGCTCGGCCACCTGCGCCTGCGCCGCGCCCGACTGGCTCAGGTTCTCGACCATGGTGCGCACCGGCTCGGGCAGGCGGCCCGCGTCGGACTTGAGCTTGCCGGCTACATCGCCGGGCGGCGGCGAGGTGCGGCCCTTCACGGCCGTGTCGACGGCGTTGAGGTACACGTACACCTCGTTGAAGAGCTTGAGTGCATCGTCGATGGGCGCGGGCTGGTTCGGACCGGCGGCGGTGACGAGGCGACGCAGCGGCTCGAAGCGGTCGTCCACGATGCTTTCGATGCGCTTGCCGCTGGCCACGGGCTTGCTCGGATCGCCGCCGAACAGGTCTTCCAGGCCCTTGCGCGTGCTCGCGACGGTGGCGGTGGCCTTGCTCACCACGTCCTTGGGCTGGTCGGCGGGAATGAGCGTGGTTTCCTTCACCACCGCGCGCAGGAAGTTCGCCAGCGGCGAACCCACGCCCGAGAGAATGCGCGCGGCCTCGATGTTCTTCTCGAGCCCGCTGGCGCGGATCAGCCGCACGTCGGCCAGGAGCGCCTCCCAGACCTTGACGTACTCCGCCAGGTAGAGCCGGCGCACGCGGTCGGTCAGCGCGCCGAGCGCCGCCACGTCGCGCATGCGGTCGGTGGCGCTGCGGTCCTGCCCGAGCACCCACGGGTCTTCCTGCGCGAGCAGGCCGGTGAGCACCGTCACTTCATTCTGGAAGCGCTTGTGGTAGCCGTCGTAGGTGAACATGCCCGGCACGCCTTCGGTCAGCGGCTTGCCGCTGATGCGCTCGAACACCAGCGGTGCCGAGGGGCCGGCCGCGGTGGCAATGCTGAAGGCCGGAATGTCCTTGGTGGCGCGCTGGCGCTTGAGGCGGCTGAACACGCGCTGCTCCAGCGGATAGCTCGCGAGCACGGCGCGCACGCTGCGCACCAGGTTCTCGTCCATCTTGAGCGGCGAGCGCGGCGGACCTTGGGCAATGAGCACGTCGAGCTGGTCTTCGAGCGCCTGGCGCTGGTCTTCGGGAATGCCGCGGTCCAGGCTGCGCGCCCAGTCGAGCGTGATCCAGGCCTTGAGCGCCTCGGCATCGAAGTGCTCGGGCTGGTAGAGCATGAGGTAGCTCTTGAGCGCCTCGTAGGTGTATTCGAGGTTGTCCTTCTGCGCGGTGCGCAGCTGGTCCTCGATGCGCTTGGCGATCTGCGGCAGGAAGGCGTCGTTGAGCGCGCGCTGGTGCGTGAGCATGGCGGCGGCGTCGAGCTTGTCGCCCTGGTAGAGGCCGAGCGTCATCGACAGCGGCTCGTCGCCCTGGCGGTTGTCGGGCGTCTTCCAGATGTCGCGCAGGCCCTGCAGCACGGGCGCCACCTCGACCAGGTTCTGCACCCGCGACGGCAGCGCCGCAAGGGTCTGGCGCGCGGGCTCGACGCGCGCCTCGACCGACTTCAGGTAGTTGACGTTCTGCAGCGTGCTGTAGCCCCAACCCGCGAGCAGCGCGAGCGTGACCAGCGTCATGGCCGACACACCCGCCACGCGCAGCGCATGGCGCCGGCGCTCGAGCTTCACGTTGGCACCCGCCAGGCGCTGCTCGGGGAACACCACCTCGCGCAGCAGCGCGGTGAGAAAGTAGCTGCGGCCGCTGGACTTCTGCGGCGCGAGCATGGCGCGCTCGATGCCGAAGCTGCGCGAAAGGCTGCCCATCACGCGGTCGATCGGGCTGCCTTCCTGCGTGCCGCTGGTGAAGTACACGCCGCGCACCCACGGCGGCTGCGCGAAGCGCGAGCCGGTGAAGACCTGGTCGAGCAGGTCGGACAGCATCGAGCCGATGGAGCCAAACTGCGCCGGAAAGCCGAAGATCGCCGCGCGCCGCGTGCCATCGGTCTCGCGCTGCATGCGCGCGATGAGCCCGTCGTTGACGCGGTTGTGCAGCAGCGCGAACTCGCGGTGGAAGGCGGTGGACAGCCCCTTCTCGTCGGCCTGCACGTTCTCGTCGGCCGCCAGCGTGAAGCCGAAGACCTGCGCGCGCTGCTCCTTGCCGAGGTCGTCGAAGTAGTCGGTGAAGCCATAGAGCAGGTCGCTCTTGGTGACCAGCACGTACACCGGCAGCCGCGTGGTGAGCTTGGCATCGAGCTCGAGCAGCCGCGCGCGAATGGATGCGGCCAGCTGCGTGCGCTGCTCGGGGCCCTGGCTCAGCAGATCGGCCACGCTCACGGTCAGGAACACGCCGTTCAGCGGCCGGCGCGGGCGCGCCTTCTTGAGCAGGCCCAGGAAGCCTTCCCATGCGCTCTTGTCTTCCGACTGGTGGCTGTCCTGCGTGGTGTAGCGGCCGGCGGTGTCGATGAGCACGGCCTCGTCGGTGAACCACCAGTCGCAGTTGCGCGTGCCGCCCACGCCGCGGATTGCGCCGGGGCCGAACTTCTCGGCCAGCGGGAACGACAGGCCCGAGTTGACCAGCGCCGTGGTCTTGCCCGCGCCAGGCGCGCCGATGAACACGTACCACGGCAGGTCGTACAGGTAGCTGCCGCCGGAAATGGAGAGCCAGTCGCGCCAGCCGGGCTTCTTGCCCGCGGCGTGCAGGCGCATTTGCTTGAGCGTGGCCACGGCTTCGCTGAAGCGCGTGTCGAGGATCTTCTGTTCGCCGTTGACCGGCGCGTCGGTCTTGGCGGCCGGCGCCTTCATGAGACCGTCGGTCAGGTGCTGGCTCGCACGGCGCGCGCGCCACCGGCGGTAGATCGCGCGCAGCACCACGATGAGCACGATGGCGCCGATCAGCAGTGCGCGTGCGAGCTCGGTTTCGAGCGGCACCCACGCGCCGATCTTCACCAGCGGACCGATCCACCAGATCAAGAGCGCGACGATGACCAGCGCCAGCAGGGTCAGCAGCAGCGGGCTGAACAGGAAGCCGAAGAATTTCTTGATCATTTCGTCACTCCCGCCGCAGCAACGCGGTCCGGCTCGGACAAGAGCACGATGTCGACGCGCCGGTTGCGCGCGCGGTTGGCCGGCGTGTCGTTGGCGGCCACGGGCTCGGCGTCGGCCTTGCCGTCGGAGCGCATGCGCGCCGGATCGACCAGCGTGGTGAGTGCGCCCTTCACCGCATCGGCGCGTGCGGCCGACAGGTGCCAGTTGGAGGGATAGCGCAGCGAGCGGATCGGCTGGTTGTCGGAATGGCCGGTGATCAGCACCTCGCCCTTCACCTCGGCCAGCGCCTGGCCGATGCGGCGCAGCACCGGCAGCGAGCCCGCCATGGGCTCGGCGCTGCCGGAGCCGAAGAAGGAGTCGCCGCGCAGCCGCACCACGCTGCGGTCGGCCTCGTCGGTCACGGTGACCAGGCCCTGCTTGATCTCGGGTTCGAGGAAGCGCGCGAGCCGCGGCGACTTGGCCGGCGCTGCGGGCGGCGCGATCTGGATGTTGGGCACGCGCAGGCCCGACACGGCGGCATAGGTGGTGTCGGAGCGGTAGTTGAGCGTGAGCCGCAGGCCGAACCAGGCCAGCGCGAGCAGCAGCGCGAAGCCGGCCGCGAACACCCACAGCGGCAGCGATTCGCGCAGCCGCACCGTGCCCGCGCCCTGCCCGCGCCAATGCGGCGAAAGCTCGGCCTCGAGGGGCGGACGGTCCTTGGCGATCAGGTCGGCCAGGCGCTGGCGCACCGAATCGAGTTGCGCGCGGCCGTTGTCGACCACGCGGTAGCGGCCTTCGAAGCCGAGTGCGAGCACGCTGTAGATCAACTCCAGCAGCTGGCGGTGGGTGGGCACGTCCTGCGCGAGCTTGGCGAGCAGCTGGAACACCTTCTCGCCGCCCCAGGTCTCGTTGTGGAATTGCACCAGGAGGCTCTGCTTGTTCCAGCCGGCCTGCACGCCCCAGGGCGTGTTGGCCACGGCCTCGTCGAGCGCGGTGCACAGCACGTAGCGCGCGGCCAGCACCGATTCGTTGCTGGCGCCGGCGCGGCGCGCGGCGGCGTCGAACTGGTTCACCGCGTCGGCGGTGGAGGCGCGCAGCGCCGGCACGTTGGGCGGCTGCACCAGGTTGCGCAGCTTTCCGATCAGCACCAGCAGCTTGCCCGCGGCAGAGACCAGCGGATTGAGCAGGCCGATCTCGCCGACCTCCACGGCCGGCGTCGGATCAGCGCCGCCGAAGAACGGTGCGGGAGCCGGCGCGGGCGGCGTTCCGGCCGGCGTGCGCGGCTTGGGTTTGATGACCGTGCGCTCCGACTCGAAGGCGGCGAAGGGATCGGGTGTTGTCATGGTGGTGTTCCGTTTCCGTCAGCCCGATGCGGCTAGGAACGAATGGCCCAGAAAGCCAGATCCAACCCCGGGAAGTCGCCCGCGATGTGCATCGCGATGCCGCCCGATTGCTCCAGCTGGCGCCACAGGTCGCTGTTGCGCGTTTCGAGTTCGAAGTAGTTGGCGCCGGTGTGGAAGGGAATCTGCCGCGGCGCCACCGGCATCGGCGTGAGCGTGACACCCGGCAGCGCCAGGTTCACGAGGTCGCGGATGCGCTCGACCGGACCGATCTTGACCTGCGTGGGAAAGCGCGCGCGCAGCGCTTCGCTCGGCATGTTGGCGTTCACCGCGAGCACGAAGGTCGCCTTGCGCTGCAGCTCCACGTCGGTCACCACCGCCACGCGCACGCCATGCTTGCGGTCGTGCAGGTCGATGCGGATGGCCGACTGCTCCAGCACCATCGAGAGGCTGCGCCGCAGGTCGTCCATCAGCGGACGGAAGCTCAGCGCCAGGTCGTCGTGGATGTAGGGGCCGAACCGCGTGACGCGGCGCGAATCGCGAAAGCTCGCCAGGTCGCCGGCCAGCCCGAGCGCATGCTCGAAGAAATGCTGCGGGTGCAGCATGGCGCTCCTGGCCAGGTGCGCGAAGACCGCCTCGTTGCGGTTGACGGTCTGCAGCAGCATGAAGTCGGCGATCTCGGCCACGCCGCCGGTGCCGCCCTGCGTCATGCGGCCGGCCAGCGCCTCGCCGCGCTGGCGCAGGAGGCCCAGCAGCTCGTCGAGCCAGGAACGGATCACGGCATGGCCCGCCACGTCCAGGAGCGGCGGCAGCATGGCGCGGTCGAGCTGCACCTGGTTGTCGACACGGCGCTCCAGCACGCGGGCCACGCCCAGCGTGGTCCAGGCGTCGGTGGCTTCGCTGGCGCGCATCAGGCGCGTGTGGAGCTGGCCCAGTTGCAGCACCGCGGTGCGCTCGCCCGCGGTGTTGGAGTCGGGCACCTCGGACTCGAGCACGCGGTGGCGCACCAGCTCTTCATAGTCTTCGGCATCGGCCTCGCGGGCGCCGGCGCGGCGCAGCGGCAGCGCCAGCACCACGGTCTCGTCGCGCATGGTGAGGGGAATGTCGATGGGCTCGGGCAGCGGATCGACTGCCGGCATGTCGAACACCGTGCCGTCGCCGAGGAGGCCCACCGCCCGCACCAGTGCGAGCTTGCCCAGCGTGAGCGCGGCCTGATCGATCTCGATCTCCGCGAATCCCCAGGCATAGGGCGTGGTGGAACGCAGCAGCACATGCCTCGCATGGTCGGCATGACGCTCGCTTTGCTGCAGGTGCTGGGGCTGCAGCAGCATCCCCTCGCTCCAGACCACTTTTGTTCGCCAACTCATCCGCACTCCGTCAACGGCAAGGGCTGCCTGAAAGAAACACGAAGTTTCCGGCGCGCGCCGCGGCGGGCAAATCCGCCTAACGGCCTAGATGCGGGGTTTTGGAGCTACGGCGAAGGGAGTAGATGCACCGGCAAAAGGAAAACGGGCACCTCCGGGCGGGTGCTACAGGCCGTAGATTGCGACGATCGCCCAGAAGGTCAGCCAAAGGGCTCCTGCGCCCAGCGCAAGCATCGCGGCGACGAACGCTACGAAGTACCCGATGCGGCGCGAAAGCTCGGGCGCTGCCGGAACGCATCTCGCGTAGATCCAGGCGGCCCACAGTACAAGCGCCAGCGCTCCGGCCGCCACGACGCTCCCCGACATCGCCAGGATCCGATGCTGCTCCAGGAAGCGCAGGCCGACACTGAGCAAGGGCATCGCCAAGGTCCAGGCCAGCATGTTCAGCGGCAGCCACCACCGCGTTTTCATCGGATCGCCTCGCCCTTGTAGTAATGCGCCGGCATGGGGCTCTCCCAACCTGGCGTCTGATATCCAGGTACGGACACCAAAGGCACATAGCCCGTCACGCTCTTGAGCAAGCCTGCGACATAGGAACTGCTTGTACTCCCCGGGACGCATGCGCGAGCCGAGGATGTTCTTCGGCGCCGAGTACGGAGAAACATAGCTCGCGAATTTCTGAGAGTTGACGATGAGCTGGCGTGCAAACTCTTGTCGACTCATGTCCTGCGGGGGATTCAAAGGAATCTTGGCCCGCACCTCGCCAGGAAGCGAGTTCGTGTATCGGTTCGATCGGATCAGACCAAAATTTCGCCTGCCTGCTTCAAAGAAGGATGGCTGACCATCGATCACGGTGATGCCGCTGTAGGCGTCGTCGATGACGATCGAAAAATGCAGGTCGGGCGTGGGCCAGGTGACATAGCCGACAGGATCTGCAGCGATGCGCCCGTACAGAGTGATGTTGGGCTCCGAATGCTGCGCACGCGCAGCCGAATTCATGTTCGTTGACATTGTTCTCTCCCTTGATTGGCCAGTTGCCCTGGCAGGCCCGATCCATGATATCGGCCTGGACGGGTGCTGCCGGTTGGTCAAGGTTCCCACTTCGGGTCAGCGGGGCCTGGGCTGTCGAGCACATCAGCAGGGCTCAGCCTTGAGACGCCAGCTGTAGATGCTCAGCGCGCGCCAACTCCGGCGCGCAGGGCCTCGACCTGCTCCCGGTAGTTCTTCTCGATGCGCTGCAGGCGCTTCTCGCGCGCCGCGTCGTTGACCCAGGCGGCGGCCATGGCGCTCTGCTTGCCGAGCTGGTATTCGAGCATGGCCTCGGCCAGCAGCGCGCTGTCGTCGGCGGCGGCATAGCCATGGGCCGCGCGCAGGGTCTTCAACACCTCGCGCTCGGCATCGGCGCCGGCGCCCTTGCCCTGGCCGTAGCCCACCAGGAAGGCCTGCAGCCGCGCCTGGAACTCGGGCGGATAGCTGCGCCGCACCACCATCTGCGCACCGGGCGGCGGCTCGGACTCCCACACGATGTGCAGCCGCGCGGCCTCCACCGGGAACTGCTCCCTGAAGCGCTCGAAGTCGGTGGTGTTGTTGGTGGCCACGTCGGCATCGCCGTTGGCCACGGCGAGCGCGGTGGCCTGGTGGGTGCCGACGATCTCGCCGCGGAAGCGCGTTTCCATCGCGATCTTGCGCGGCAGGAAAAGCTGGCTCTGCGGAATGAGGAAGCCGGTCACCGAGCGGCTGTCGCCGCGCGCCAGCCGCCAGCGCTCGGGCTCGGCGAGCACGGCCTCCAGCGTGCTGGGCAGGCCGGTCTTGCGCGTCAGCAGCACGGCGCGGTGCGTCGGCATGCCGGGCCGGCGCGCGATCTGCGCCACCACCTTCATGCGCCGCTGCATCACGGCATCGAGCGCCATCTTGGCCGAGAGAAAGGCCATGTCGATCTCGTCGCGCTTGATGGCGCGGTCGAGCTCCTCGTACGACGCCACCGAGTAGGCGCTCACGGGCACGCCCATGGCCTGGCTCAGGTCGGCCAGCAGCGGCGTCCACAAGGCACGCGATTCGACTGCCCCGCCCAGCGGCAGCACGCCGAAGCGAATCGACTTGACCGGCGCAGAACCTGCCTTGTCCGCCATGCTGGCACTGCCCTGCGCCAGGCAGGCGGCGGCAACGGCCAGCAGCGCGAGCGCCGCGGCAACCGAACGCAGGAGACGCAGCATGGACATGGGCAGGGCCCGCGTCAGGGAGAGAGGTCGCGCAGCACGGCGGTCTGTTCCGCGTACCCGCTTTCGATGCGCGAGAGCCGCGCCTGCCGCGCCGCATCGTTGACCCACTGCGCGCTCATGGCGTTCTGCCTGGCCAGTTGGTAGGCCAGTTTGGCGGCAGGCTGCAGCGAGCTGTTGTCCGCCGCCATGAAGCCGGCCAGGTCATGCAGCGACTTGAGCACCACGCGCTCGGCATCGCCCTTGGGCCCCTTCGCGCGGCCATAGCCGACCAGGAAGGCCTGCACGCGGCTGCGCAGTTCGGGCGGGTATTCGCGCCGCACCACGATCTGCGCATGCGGAATGAGCTCCGACTCCCACAGCACCTGCAGCCGCTCGGCCTCGGCCGGGAAGCGTTGCTTGAAGCGCTCGAAATCGGCGGTGTTGTTGGTGGCCACGTCGGCTTCGTTGTTGGCCACGGCCAGCGCGGTGGTCTGGTGGGTGCCGACGATCTCGCTCAGGAAACGCGTTTCCATGGCGATGTGGTTGGGCAGGAACAGCTGCAGCTGCGGCACGATGAAGCCCGACACCGACTGCCGCTCGCCGCGCGCGAGGCGCCAGCGCTCCGGCTCCGCGAGCAGGCTCTTCATGCTGTTGAAGGGGGGCGCCTTGCGCGCCAGCAGCAGGGCCCGGTAGCCGGGCAGCCCGTCGTGCCGCACCACCTGGGCCACCACCTTCATGCGCCGCTGCGTGACGGCGTCCAGCGCCATCTTGCCGGACAGGAAGGCCATGTCGACCTCGCCGCGCTGGATGGCCTGCTCGAGCGCTTCGTACGAGTTGACCGACAGCACGCTCACGGGCCTGGCGATGGCGCGGCTCAATTCGGCCAGCAGCGGATCCCAGTCGCTGCGCGACTCGAAGGCGCCGCCCAGCGGCAGGATGCCGAAGCGCACCGGCGCATCGGGCTGCGGCGCGGGCTGGGCAAGGGCTGCCAGCGGCAGGCTGGCAAGCAGCGTCAGGATGGCGGTTGCGGCGCCGCGGCAAACCATGCGCGCCATGGTGGCGGCAGCGCGCCCGAAGCCCGGGCGGCGGGAGGCGCCAGAGGCGTCGGAAGTGCCGGAAACCTTCCGGGCGCGGCATGGAGAGGCCTGCATTTTTGGAACACGAAGACATGGGGCCGCTGCGGACCAGCGGGTCTAACATGGACAACGCGACGCGATTAGATACTAAATACAAGTAGTTTTCGTGATGTTTTTCCCATCTTTCGCGCGCTCGGCCACTCCCCTAAGCTTGACCTTCATGCGCCAAATTCCCCCATGAACTGGAACTTCCGCGTCCTCCGGGGGCTTGCGCGCCTCACCTTCGCCCAGCAGCTGATCCTGCTTGCGCTGGTGCCCGCCACCGCGGCCACGCTGGCCGCCATTGCCGTGCTGACGCGCCAGCACCTGGACAACCTGACCGAGCTGATGCGCGCCAATGCGCAGACGGTGGCCATGCAGGTGGCCACGGCGGCGCAGACGCCGCTGGTGCGCATGGACCGCCGCATGCTGCAGCGCACCGCCCAGTCGGGCACCTACCAGCCGCACGTGCAGCAGGTGCAGATCTGGTCGGAGGACGGCGAGATCGTGGCCAACTCCGAAACGGTGGACCGCGCGCGCGGCGAAGGCCTGCAGGTGGTGGTGCCGATCGTCAGCGACGAGGGCCGGCACAACGGCAAGGTGATGGTGGAGATGAGCCTGGACGCGGTGCAGGACGCGCGGCGCTCGGTGTGGCTCAACGTGGTGCTGGTGCTGGCGATCAGCCTGGTGGGCGTGGGCCTGGCGGGCTGGTGGGCGGCGCGGCGCATCAGCGAGCCGATCCGCGCGCTCGGCAAGGCCGTGGACCGGCTCGGCGCGGGCGAGGCCGCGAGCGTATCGATCGAAGGCACCTCCGAGATCCGGCATCTGCAGCACGGCTTCAACCAGGCGGCGCGCGCGCTGGCCGAGAGCCATCGCCTGCTGCAAAGCCGCATCAGCGAGGCCACCGCCGAGCTCGCGCGCAAGAACCAGCAGCTCGAAGTGGCAAGCCAGGCCAAGACGCGCCTGCTGGCCGCGGCCAGCCATGACCTGCGCCAGCCGCTGCATGCGCTCACGCTCTTTTCCGACGGGCTGGCCAATGGCGAGACCGACCCGGCGCGCCTGCAGCGCATCGGCCACATCCGCGAGTGCGTCGACTCGCTCGACCGGCTGTTCTCCGAGCTGCTCAATCTTTCGCAGCTCGACGCCGGCGTGCTGCAGCCGCAGTGGGCCGACTTTCCGCTGGACCGGCTGTTCGACGAGATCAGCCGCAACTTCCGGCCGGTGGCCGAGCAGCAGGGCCTGCGGCTGGTCGCGCGCAAGACCGAGCTCTGGGTGCGCTGCGACTACGTGATGCTCTCGCGCATCCTCAACAACCTGGTGTCGAACTCGCTGCGCCACACGCTCGAGGGCGGCGTGCTGATCGGCGCACGGCGGCGCGGCAAGGGGGTTCGCATCGACGTGGTGGACACCGGCGTGGGCATCGCGCCGCAGCACCAGGCACGCGTGTTCGAGGAGTTCTACCAGGTGGAGGCCACGGGCCGCCAGGCACCGCGCGGCGCACGCGGCATGGGCCTCGGGCTGGCCACGGTGCAGCGCCTGGCGGAGCTGCTCAACACGCGCGTCGACCTCACGTCCAGGCCGCACAAGGGCACCTGCGTGCGCGTACTGGTGCGCTCGGCGCCGGCCGCGCTGCCGCAGCCGGCCACCGCGCCCGCGGCCGGCGGTGCCGAAGAAGAAGCGAGCCTGGAGAACCTGCGCATCCTGGTGATCGACGACGAGCGCACCATCCTCGAAGGCCTGACGGTGGTGCTTGCCAACTGGGGCGCCGAAGTGCTGGCCGCGCAGACGCGCGCCGAAGCGCTGGCGCTGGCCGACGCCTGGGAGCAGCCGCCCGACGTGGTGGTGAGCGACCTGCTGCTGCAGGGCGGCGACAACGGCCTGGACGTGATCGCCGCGCTGGAGCGCCACCCGCGCGGCATCGGGCCGGGCACGGCGCGGCTGCTGGTCACGGGCGAGACCAAGCCGGACCGCTTGCGCGAAGTGGCGAGCGCCGGCATCGCGGTGCTCTACAAGCCGGTGTCGCCGCGCGTGCTGCGCCAGGCGATCCAGGCGCAGCGCGCCGCGGTGCTGTCGAACGCCGACGCCTGACAAGGGTAGTGCGTCGGACATAGGCCAAGCGGCTGCCGCGGCTGTGATCTTCATCACAGCCGCGCGGGGCTGCGGGCAGCGACATAAGCCCTCTGCCTTATCGCGCGAGGCAGGCGGCTTCCGTACATTGGGTGCTGCACTTGCTGCTGAAGCAGCCCATGTTTGTCGCCGTGAACCCTCTCATCTCGCTCCTCCGGAAACGGCGACGCCAAGGCGCCTGCGCCGTGCTGGTTCTTGTCTGCATGGCGCAGCTCGCCGCCAGTGCCTGGGCGGCCGAGCTCACGGTGCTGGTGAGCGACGAACTCCCGGCGCATGCCGAGTTCGTGCAGCATCTGCGCGCGAGCCAGGAGCCTGGCAGCCGCTTCGAACTGGTGCGGCTGGCGCCGGGCGGTGCCGAAGCCGCGCAGCCGGTGGAAACGGCTCGCGCCGAACCCGAGTCCGAGCGCGGCGCCAATGCCGGCGTGCGCACGCGCAGCCTGCGCATCGCGCCCGCGAACGCCGCGCTCACCCTCGCGGTGGGCGCGCCCGCCGCACGCGCCGCGCTGGAGCGCCCGGGCCAGCAGCCGCTGGTGCTCGCGATGCTGAGCCGGCTCGACTACGAGAGCCTTCGCGCCAGCAGCGCGGCGCTCAAGCGCGGCGACCGGCGCGTGGGCGTGCTGCTGCGCGACCCGGCCATGGCGGACCAGCTCGCGCTGATCGGTGCGGTACTGCCGCAGAAGCACCGCATCGGCGTGGTCGCCACGCTCGAATCCGAACCGCTGGTGCGCGAACTGCAGCGCGCCGCGCAGAACGGCACTCCGCCCTGGGACATCCAGGTGGAGTACGCGCCCGACGACAGGTCGCTGGCCGGCGCGCTGCGCTCGGTGGTGCCGCGCAGCGATGCCCTCTTGGTGCTGCCCGACCTGATCGGCGACAACCAGGCCGCCACGCTCTCGGTGCTGCACGCGGGTGCCGGCGCGGGCCTGCCGGTGTTCGGCGCCAGCGAAGGGCTGGTGCGTTCGGGCGGCCTGGCCGCGGCCGTCTCCACGCCGGCGCAGCTGGCCCAGCAGGCACGCCTGCTCGGGCAGAAACTTGCGAGCGGCGCCGGCGGCAGCGGCAACCCGCTGGTGGAATCGGCCGCGCCCGCGACCGTGCGGGTCAACGTCACCGTGGCGCGCGGACTCGGCCTGCGCCTGCCCGAGGAGCGGGAACTGACCGAGCGGCTCACGGTCGTCCGATGAGCGAGACGCTGCCCTCCGCGGGCGGGCTCGCCGATGCATCGGCACCGCCCTCCTCCCCTGCCTCCACGCCCACGCTGCTGGTGCGCGGCAACCTGCAGCGCGACCTGTTCCGGCTCGGCGTGGTGCCGTGCGCCGCGGTGGCGCTCGCGCTCACCGGCTGGTTCACCCACAGCCGCCTGCAGACGCTCGAGGCCGCCTTCGACGCCGAAGGCCAGGCGGTGGCGCGCCAGGTGGCGGCCATGTCCGACCTGAGCCTCTATGCCGGCGACCTGCCGGCGCTGCAGAACGTGGCCAATGCCGCGCTGCGCGGCGGCCAGGTGATGCGCGTGGAAATCAGCAACAGCGCCGGCGTCTACGTGACGGCCGGCCCCAAGGCCTCGTCGCTCGCGCAGCTGCGCATGTTCACCTCGCCGGTCACGCTGCGCGAGGCCTCGCGTGCCAGCGCCTTCGCGCCGGCGGGCTCCACCGCCGCCGGCGAAACCCCCATCGGCCTGGTGCAGACCTTTCGCGATACCACGGCCTATGCGCGCGAGCGCAGCCGCTCGCTGATCGCGAGCATCGGCATCGCGCTGGTGGCACTGCTCGCGGCCTGGGCCTCGGTGCGCCACATGGCGCGCACGGTGGCGCGGCCGCTGCGGCGCGTGTCGCGCACCGTGGCCGCACTCCAGGCCGGGCACTTCGAGGCGCGCTGCGACGTGGCCGAGGGCGACAGCCGCGCGGCCGCCGGAGGCTCCAGCAAGGGCCGCGCGCACGAGCTCACGGTGCTCGCGCATGACATCGACCGCCTGGCCGAGCGCCTGCAGCGCAACCGGCAGATCAGCGAGGAGCGCGTGCGCGAGGCCACCGCGGTGGCGCTGCAGCGCATGGCCGAGGCCGAGCAGGCGGCGCTCTCGCGCGCCCGCTTCCTGGCCGCGGCCAGCCACGACCTGCGCCAGCCGCTGCATGCCATGGGCCTGTTCATCGACGGCCTGCTGCCGGGCGCCAGCCCCGCGCAGCGCCCCGCCATGCTGCGGCTGCAGGAGAGCACCGAATTCATGGGCGTGCTGCTCGACGACCTGCTGGAGATCTCGCGGCTCGATGCCCAGGTGCTGACGCCGGCGATCACCAAGGTGCCGCTCGCGGCGCTGTTCGACCAGCTCGATGCGCAGCATGCCGCCACCGCGGTCGAAACGCATGTGCGCCTGCGCTGGAGCGACCGCGGCCTCGCGGTGCGCAGCGACGCGGCACTGCTGCAGCGCATCGTCGGCAACCTGGTGGCCAACGCGCTGCGCCATGCGCCGGCCGGCGGCACCGTGCTGGTGGCTGCGCGCCGCGCCCGCGGAAAGAACGGCGACAGCGTGCGCATCGAGGTGCGCGACAACGGCATCGGCATCGCGCCCATCCACCAGGGCCGCATCTTCGAGGAGTTCTACCAGGTGGCCAACACCGAGCGCGACCGCCGCCGCGGCTTCGGGCTGGGCCTGGCGATCTGCGCGCGCATCGCGGCGCTGCTGGGCACCCGCATCACGCTGCGCTCGGCGCTTCAGGCGGGCAGCACCTTCGCGCTCACCCTGCCCGCGGCCCATGCAGCCGACGCCACCGCGCCCGAGCCCGCGCCGCTGGCGCTGACGCCGCTGGCCGGGCTGCACTGCATGGTGGTCGACGACGACCCCGCCATCCTCGACGGCAGCCGCGCACTGCTGGAGCAATGGGGCTGCCAGGTCGAATGCGTGGCCACCGGCGCCGAGGCCATTGCGCGGCTGGGCACTGGCGACGTGCATTTCGATGCGGTGCTGTGCGACCTGCAGCTGGCCGGCGACGCCGACGGCATGGACGTGATCGACGCCGCCAGGCGCCTGCAGCCCGATGCGCTCGCGGTGCTGGTCTCGGGCGCCACCGGCCCCGAGGTGCTGCAGCGGCTGCGCCACGGCGGCGTGATGCTGCTGACCAAGCCGGTCGCGCCCGCCAAGCTGCGCGCACTGCTCACCACGCGGCGCCATGCGCACGCGGCCTGAACTGCACGCCCCCTTCCACCAGGCATTCACCACGCATCGACCACGCCATGCTCGACACCGCCGCCCTCAAGGGCATCCGTCCCTTCGTCGCCACGCCCAGCTACAGCGGCGCCATGACCAGCCTCTACGTGCGCAGCCTGCTGGGCCTGGTCAATGCGGCGTGGACGCACGGTTTCGCCATGCAGACGCGCTTCCTCGACGGCGACAGCCTGCTCACGCGCGCACGCAACCGGCTGGTGGCCGAGTTCATGGCCGATGCGCAATGGACACACCTGTTCTGGATCGACGCGGACGTCGGCTTCACGCCCGATGCTGCCCTGCGCCTGCTGCTGTCCGGCCGCGACGTGGTGGCCGGCGTCTACCCGCACAAGCACGACGGCTGGCCGGCCCAGGGCCTGGCGCGGCCGTTGCCGGCGGGCGCCACGCAGGCCGACTTCGACGCGCTGCATGCCCGCTATCCGCTGAACCTGCGCCACACGCCGACGCAGGCCGACGCGGACGGCTTCGTCGAGGTGCTGGACGCGCCGACCGGCTTCATGCTCATCGCCCGCGGCGTGTTCGAACGCATGGCCGCGGCCATGCCCGAGCTGCGCTACACCCCCGAGGCCGGCGACCACGCCAACGCACACCTGCCGCACTGGCGCTTCTTTGACACCCAGTTCGAGCCCGCCACCGGCCGCTACCTGAGCGAGGACTTCGCCTTCTGCCGGCGCTGGCAGCAACTGGGCGGCCAGGTGTTCGTCGACCTGCAGTCGCGCCTGTCGCACCAGGGCCTGAAGACCTGGCACGGGGACCTGCCGCGCGCCCTGGGCGCACTGGACGCGCTGGACGGCCACGGCCTCCCGCGGTGAGCCGGCGCGCCGGGCCCGTCATGTCCGCCGGGCCGGCGGATCGAAGGTCCACCGCACCCGCAGCAGGCCCCAGAGCTCCTCCGGCGTCAGGCCGGCGCCGGCCGAGCGCAGCAGCTCGTCGTGCAGCCCCTCGGGCGGCGGCAGGCCGGCCTGCAAATAGGTGGCCCGCCAGCGCGATTCGTACAGCACGGTGTACTGCTGCGTCCAGCGCACCCGCAACCCGTGGTGCTGCATGAGCCAGCACATCGCCCGGTCGCACACCGGCGTCAGCGAACGCGGCAGCTGCGACCAGGCGCCCCAGAGGAAGCCGGCCGAGCGGGCCAGGCTGATGCAGTTGGTGTCCACGAATTCCGACCCTGGTGCCTCGTCCGGCGGGACGATCCGCAGGTGCTCGTGGCCCGGCAGGAACATGTGGCGCGAGGAGAACACCGCGTCGACCGGACGGCCCCGCGCCCGCGCCTCGGCGTAGGCCTGCACCACCGAGGCGACGTGGCCGGGCAGGAACAGGTTGTCGGCGTCCAGGAAGCACACCACATCGGCGCCGTCGGCCAGCGCGCACAGCGCGCCGATGCCGCGCGGCGTACAGCCGAAGTTGGCGTTGCCGTGCGGCAGCGGGATGTGCCGCACCTGCGGCCACTCGGCCAGCAGCCCGGGCTGCGCAAGGCCATCCGCCACCATGTAGTGCACCACGTGCGGATGGCCCTGCGCGCGCACGCTCTGCATGCAGCGGCGCAGCACCTCGGGCGGCTCGCGGTGATAGGGGGTGACCACAGCCACCCGGAGCGGCGTGCCGTGCACCTCAGCTCCCGCGGTCTGCCAGTATGGGGATGCTGCGGGCCGCAGGCCGCGACGCGGGAAAGAGCGCGGCCGGGCGGCGCGAGGCGCAGGTGCTGGTCTCCCTGCGCACGCTGTGGCTGATGCCGCAGAACTGGTTGCACCCGCGCATCGCCGCGCGGATGAACTCCGCCTCGCGCCAGAACAGGTGCAGGTCGCCGGGCTTGTCCAGCCGCATGCCCGGAAAGCTGCCCGAGAAGCACAGGCGCGCCACGCCGTAGTGGTCCACCATGATGTTGCGCTCGTAGGTGTTGCAGATGTGTTCCGGCGTGCGTGTGTCCGAGCCCCAGCCGCGCGCCGCGTCCGGGCAGGCGCGCAGCGTGGAGAAGTACATGTGGACCTGATGCAGCCAGAGCGGGTTCAGCCCCAGGCGGAAGCGCTGGTCGCAGCGGCGGATCACCTCGACCAGCCGGTCCGGGTCCACGTCGCGGTGGGCGGCGAAGAACGGATCGACCAGTTCCATCTGGCCGAAGCTGGGCTGCAGGAAGTTCAGCTTCAGCTTGTCGGCGCCCAGTTCGTCCAGCACGAAGGCGTAGAAGTCCTCCAGTTCGAGATAGTTCTCGTCGAAGATGAGGCCCATGGCGTTGATCTTCGTGTCGCTGCCCGGCGTGCGCGCCCGCGCCGCCAGCAGCAGGCGCAGCGCGGCGACCGCCTTGCCGAAGGCGCCCTTCACGCCGCGCGTGCGGTCGTGCAGGGCCGGCCGATGGCTGTTGAGCGACACCGAGATGCCGTGCGGGCCCTCGCGGATCATGCGCTCGGCCGTGGCCTCGTCGCGCACGCGGGTGCCGTTGATGACCGACAGGCAGGTCAGGCCCAGTTCGCGGCAGGTGCGCGAGATGTGGAAGTAGTCCTCCAGGTCGAGCATGCTCTCGCCGCCGCAGATCACCACGCTGCCCTGGGGATTCATCCCGGCAAACTCTGCCAGCACCTCGTGCCGGCGCGCCGGGCCGAGGTAGCGCGCACGGTCGGCGTCGTCGAGCTTCCAGAAGTCGCAGTGCTCGCAACGCAGGTTGCAGCGCTTGTTCATCTGGATGAACAGGAACAGGGGCGGCGGCAGTTCCACGGCCAGCTTCGCTCTCAGAAATCCGCGCAGCCGTTCTTGCGATCGGTGGCCACGCAGCTGGTGAGGTTGGGCCGCGAGCGCACGCGCGACCATTCGCGCGCCAGCAGGTCGCCGTCCTGCTGCGCACGTTCGCCCTCCAGCGGCCCGGTGGCAAAGCAGATCGGCGGTGCACCGAGGTTGCGGTCGAAGGTGTAGGTGTTGGTGTTGGGCAGCTCGCGCACCAGGTCCACGCTCGGAAAGTCGGGCCGGCGCAGGCTGGCCGTCACGGTCAGTGTCCCGGGCACCACGTCCACCGCATAGCCGGCCGCCGAGGTGAAGCTGCCGGTGATCGCATAGCGCCCGGCGGGGCTGAGGATGCCGGCCAGGCTCGTGGGCGTGCCCAGGAAGCCGGCCGTGCCGTCGCCCAGGATCAGCCCGCCGATGGTGAAGCCGAAGGGCGGGTTGGCCATGCCGAAGGGCCGGCTGGCGTCGCCGATGACCACCGTGGCCCGCGGCTGCTGGGCGTAGATGAAATGGTTGTCGCCCGGCGTGATGCTCACGGTGCACAGGCCCAGGTAGGCGCAGTGGAACAGGTTGGGCGTGGCGCCCGAGCCGGCGAGGCCGCCGCGCGATTCGCCCACCCAGGTGTCGGCCCAGATGCGCCAGGGCGCGCCGCCGATGCTGCCGCCGCCCGCATTCTGGAAGCGCGACGCGGCCACCAGGTCGGTGCCCGAGGTGCTGCTGACGGCGGTGTCCAGCGTGAGGTCGCCCGAGAGCGTGCGCACAAACACCGTGTCCGCCGCCATCGAGGTGGCCGACACCACCTGCGGCTGGTTGGTGCCGGCGTCGAAGCCGGTGACCGACAGCGCACCGATGCGCACGCCGTCCACGTCCTGGTAGCGGAAAGCGCCGGCGGCGCCGCCGCCCAGCGTGTTCTCGCTCACGTTGTTGGCCGCCCGGTCCAGCAGCACGCTGCCGCGGCTGGAGCGCGCCAGCAGGTGCTGGGCGGTGATCGGCGCGTTCGCCGTCTGCGTGATGTCGCCGGCCGAGAGCAGGCCCAGGCGGTCCGCCGTGACGGCGCCATTCAGCACGATGCCGCCGGCGCCGCCCACGCCTTCGTTCTGCAGCGTGAGGGCGCCGCCGGTCGCGACCGGGCCGGCCACGGTGATGGTGCCTGCGTGTGTATTGCTGCCCACCACCACGCTCGGCGCGTTCAAGCGCGACATCAGCGCATCGGACAGCGTGAAGCCGGGCCCCGCCGCGCCTCCGACGGTGATGCCGGTGGCCGTGGCATCGAAGGCGTTGAGCGCCGTGTCCATGCCGCCCGGCCGCAGGTTGATGGTGCCGGCGGCGCTCACCGGCGCGTCGATCACCAGGGCGGGCACGGTGCCATCACTGGCCGCACGCAGCACCAGATTGCCGCTGCTTTGCACCTGGGGCGCCGCACCGGGACCACCGGCCGGCGTCGTGCCGGCCTGGATCGACACGCCGGGACTGGCCCGGCTGGAAGCGCCGGTGAGCTCGATGCTGCCGCCGCCCGTGGTGGCCAGGCGCGCGCCGTCTTCCAGCCGCACGCCGCTGTCGGTGCCGTCGAACACGTTTCCGTCGAAGCTGCCGCGCAAGGCGATGTTGCCGCTGCCAGCGGTGATGCTGCTGCCGCCGCGCACCAGGACGCCGTGCGTGGCCGCGAAGGCCGAGGACGGGTTGGCTCGGGCCACACCCTGCACCCGTACGTCGCCGCTGGTGGTGGAGATGCTGCTGGCGACGTTGTTTCTGCTGCGGTCGATCACGACGCCGCTTCCGGCGGAAAACGACGGATTGCCCACGCCCGTGATGCCGATGTCGCCCGTGGAAGCGGCGATCTGCGAGCCGGTGAGGCGCACGCTGCCGCTGACGATGCCGACATCGCCTCCGGCGCCGGCATCGGACTGGCCCACCCGCGTGTCGATCACTGTTTCGTCCAGGCTGACCAGCCCCACGGGCGCACCGGACGGACCGGTGGTGATGGACACCGCCCCGCCGCCGGTGTCGATGCGGGCGTTGCCCAGGTTTACCGCGCTGTTGGCATGCATCGTGACGCGGCCACCCTGCGTGGAGATGGTGGCCACATCGGCGGCCGAGCTGCCCTGGAAGGAGATGCTCCCGAACGTACCGCCGGCCGTGCCCGCGTTGAAGATCACGTCCATCGGTCCGCTGGTCGAGCGGATGGTGGGTGCCAGCCACGAGGAGGAGAAGGTGCGGCCGATGCTGCTGGCCGCGTCCAGCTGGAAGAACACCGGCGCTGCGCCGGTGTTGCGCTCGATCGCCACGCCGCTGTCGAAGTTGATGTTGCCCGCGTCGGTGCCACCGGTGCCGGTCGTGATGGTCACGCTGGTGCCACCGTTGAGGGCATTGTTGATGTCGCCGTCCTGGATGGTCGAGGTGGCCACCGGGTCGAAGGGATTGGTGGGCAGCGAGCCGCTGGCCGTCCCGTGTTCGATGGTCACGTCGTAGGGGTCGACGATCCACCGGCCCGCCAGGCCGGCCGGCGCCGAGGCATCGACGCGAATGCCGCGCACGTCGAACGAGCCGCCCGAGGTTTCGATCGCGCCGCCGTTGCCACCGGCGCTGCCGCCCCTGGCCTGCAGGTCGCCGAAGACGCGCACCGAGCGCTCGCCCACGACGGTGATGCTGCCGCCGTTGCCGCTGCCCAGGGCGTTGGCCAGCAGCGTGAGGTTCGGGCCGATGGAGACCACGCCCGAATTCTCGTTGCCGGCGCCGGGCGCGGTCGTGCCGCGGATCTCGATGCTGCCGCCGCCGCCCGCGCCGCTGGCGTCCGCCAGGCCGCTGGCGTCCGCTGTGGACTCCGCAAGGATGTTGCGCCCCGTCACGCTGATGCTGCCGCCCATGCCGGTGGTGCTGGCGGCATCGAGCAGCGTGCCTTCGAAGGCGCCGGCTCTCAAGGCCACATCGCTCGTGCCGGCTGCGACCCGGATGCTGCCGCCCGCGGCATGCAGCCCGTCGGTCTGCTGCGAAGACGAGAGCCGCACACCAAAGGGCGTGACCGTCGCGTCCATGGGCGCGAAGCCCAGCGCCACGCCCTCGCCGTCGTAGCCGAAGCCCGCGCTGCCGGCCGTGCCGTTGATCTCTATGCTGCGACCCGCGCCGGCCTCGACCCGCGTGCCGTCGATCACCACGCCATTCGAGGCGCCCACGGTGAAGCTGGTGCCGCGTTCGACGGCTTGCGTGCGCAGGCCGTCGGCCATGCCCGACAGGTTGCCGCCCTGGCCCGTGATGCGCACATCGCCGCCGGTGGTCAACTTCGAGCCGCTGATCAGTACGCCGGCGCCGTCCGGGGGCTCGCCGACCGGACCGCCGCTGGCCCAGTCGCGCACCGTCCCGGTCAGGGCGATGTCGCCGCTCGCGGAAGACAGGGCGACCGAATAGTCGTCGCCGTTCAGCCGCACGCCCGAGCCTCCCGCGGCGCCGCGGCCAGCCAGCGCGATGCCGCCGGCCTGCGTGCTCAGCGTGCTGTCGCCGTCGATGCGTACGCCATCGGTGGCGCTCAGGAAGCCGCTGCCCACCTCGGCGGTGCCGCCTTCGCCGCGCAGCGAAATGCTCCCCGTCCCGAGCGTGCTCAAGGTGCTGCCGCCCAGCCAGACGCCGCTGCGGATATCGCCGGCGCCATCGGCGTCCGGGCCCTTGACCTGCCCGCCGATCGCTCGCCCGTTCTCGCTGTCGCCCTGCCCGAAGAAGCGGATGTTCCCGCCGTTGGCATCGATGCGCGCGCGGTCCAGCCGGATGGCTGCCGCAATGCCGTTGTCCTGGCCGACCTCGGCGGCGGCCAGGCCCTGCGCGTCGGCATTGAACTCGACGTTCAGCACGCCGCTGGTGGAGGCGATGGTTGCGCCTTCGCCTTCGGCGTCCCAGCGCATGTCGATGTTGCCCACCGAATTCACGCGCAGCGTGGCCGCGCCGCCGCCGTCCTTGATCACCTGGGCGCCGGGCTGGAACACGACGGCATCGTTGATCTGCGCCACCTTGCTGGACGAACGCGTGGTCAGCGTCACGTCGGTGCCCTGGCTCAGCGCCTTGCCGATCACGCTGGCCGCGATGTTGCCGGAATCGGTGTCGGCCACGACCGAGAGATTGCGGCCCGTCTCGGCCGTCCAGCTGCCGTTGGCGCCGCCTTCATTGCCGCCGGCGGCAATCTGTGCGCTCGCCAGCACATTCAGGTTGCCGGCCGTGGTGCGGATGCTGCCGCCGGCCACGCCCGCCGCATTGCCGCGCGCATCCAGCGTGCCGCTCACCTCGAGGCCGGCCCCGCTGTCGACTTGCGCGCCGACGGCTTCCAGCACGATCTCGCCGCCGCGCTCGACCAGCGAACGCGCGCGCACCGTGCCGCTCTGGTTGACCACCTGCTGCACCAGCCCGGAGGCGCCCACCAGCACCACGCGCCCGCCGTCGGCCGTGATGGTGCCGGTGTTCATCACCAGCGCCTTGGTGGTGGGATCGGTGGCCTGCTCGCTGGCCACCGAGGTGTTCATGAGTCCGCCTTCGAGCGGCACCGTGAACTTCGTCAGTCCGTCGCCCTCGAAGTCCAGCGTCACCCGGGCGCCCGACACCAGGCCCGCCGAGCCGCGCGCCACGTTGATCTCGCCTTCGTTGCGCACCAGCGCACCAATCAGCCCGAGCGTGCCGCCGTCGCCCACGTTGATGACCGCACCGGGCTGAACCGTCACGCGGGCAATGCTGTTGGCGTCGTTGATGCCGCCGCCGAACACCAGCTGGCCGCCCTTGCCCACCACGCTGGTCTCCTTGGCGATCTGGCTGTCGCTGATGTCCAGCGTGGAGGCCACCAGTCCGCCGACGTTCACCTGGGCCTTGCTGCCGAAAAGAACGCCCGAGGGGTTGACCACGAACACATGCCCGTTGGCCGACAGCGTGCCGTTGATGACCGACCGCTCGATCACGCCGCCGCTGCCCACCACGCGGTTGAGCATCACGCTCGCGGCGCCCATCTGCTGGTTGATGTTGAGCGTCTTGCCGCCGTCCAGCGAAAACGCATTCCAGTTGACGATGGCATTCATCGTGCTCTGGTTGAGCCTCTGCATGGCCGCCGTGCCATTGGGAGCGACGCTCACATTGCCGAACACCACGGCGCCGTTCTGGGGAAAGCCCGCCGGCAGGTTGAGCTGCGCCCAGGCCGGCACCATGCCCATGCAGGCCAGCGACAGCACGAGCGGCCGCACGCGCCAGTGCCGCGGCAGGGCTTTCGCGGAAAGATCATGGTTTCTCATGCTGCCCTCAGAAGGTCTTTTGCGCCTGCACGTACAGCCGCGGGTTGCGCCCGCCGCCGTCGGTGCGCGCCGGGTCAGTGCCGGCGCGCCAGGCCAGCGTGGCGTTGATGGTGAAGTTGCCGGGCCGCGTCCAGCTCAGGCCGATGCCCGCGCCGCGCAGGCTGCGCGAACCGGGGCTGGCGTCGAAGATCGTCGGGTTCTTCGTCTGGCGCCCGCGCGCCGCGTCGTAGAACACGAAGGGCGTGAACTCGGCGTCGAGCGACCAGCGCCATTCCACGGTGCCGATCACACCCTGGTCCACCAGCAGTTCGCCCGAGGGATAGGCGCGCACGGCACGCGCGCCGCCCAGCGAGAGCTTTTCCGAGGCGTCGAGGTTCTTGCTGGCCCACTGGCCGCCCAGCGCCAGGTACAGCGAGTGCCGGGGCAGCACCGCCTGCAGGCGCGAGAGCTGGACGGTGGCCTTGGTGAAGCCGCCCTCGGTGCGGTGGCCGCCCAGGCCCTGGTCGGTCAGCAGGCTGTCGGCATCGCGGATCGAGAGCCTGCCGTGATAGAGATTGCCGGTGCTCGCCCAGTAGCCGCCGCCCAGCCAGTCGTCGCGGCGCTCCCAGGTCCAGCCCAGGCCGAAGCCGCGCACCCGCTTGCGCGCCGAGAAGTCGACCGCCGTGTACTCGTCGGTGAGCTTCTTGCTGTCGGCCGACAGGCGCAGGAAGAGGTTGTGCTGGCGCTGGCGGATGAGCGGGTAGCTCAACGAGACGTCGAACACATCGGCCTTGCCCTGGGCGCCCAGTTCCGCGAACTCGCCGCCCAGCTCGTAGTTGACGCGCGCCAGCCCGAGGCCCGCGCGCAGGCCGCTGCTGCCGATGGGCGCCTCGTAGGCGATGCGGCCGAACTGCAGCGCATTGCCGTTGGAGACCATGGCGCGCACGTCCAGGTTGTCGCCAATGCCCAGGGGGCTCGCCCAGCGCATCGTGCCGCCGAGGCGGTAGCGGCCGGACTCCCTGGTGCCGTGGTTGTCGGCCTCGGCCGCGAAGGCCCAGCGCGGCGCCGCCGCCACTTCGACCGACAGGTCGGTGGTGCCCGGTTGCGTGCCTTCCTGCAGTGCGGAAGAGACCTTGATGCCGGGCTGGTCCGACAGCAGCAGCATCGAGCGTTCGTAGGCCGGTGCGTTGACGGCCTCGCCGGGCTGCAATGGTGCAAGAAAGCCGCGCACGCGCGCCTCGCTGACGGGCGCATCGGGTGCAACGATCACCTCGACCTTGCCGAGCCGGCCTTCGATGACGCTGATCTCGACGATGCCGTCACGCACGGTCTGCACGGGCACCACGGCCTGCGCGAGGAAGTAGCCGCGCTCCTTGTAGCGCGCGGTGATGGCCTGCGCCAGGCTTTCGAGATCGCCGAGCGTGACGTCGCGCCCGATGTAGGGTGCGGTGATGCCCTGCAGTTCCTCGTTGCTCAGGGCCTTGACGCCGTTGAGCCGCAGGTCGTTGAGCTTGAAGGTGGCCGCGGGCGGCCGCAGCGGCGCCGGCAGGCTCTGCGGAGCGACGCCGCCGGTGGCCTGCGCGAGGGGGCGGTCGCAGCTGCCGCAGGGATCTTTTGTCGGCAGCAGCGCATTGGCATCGGGTTCCGCGGCGTGGGTGCGCTGGGCGGCAACAAGCAGCGTTGCGCTCACCAGGGCGGTGACGGCAAGAGCGATCGGCGTCGAGCGTTGGGTGGCGCGCATCTCAGTGCTCCGTTGCGCTTTGCTGTTGTTGTGGGCGCTGCTGTTCAGGGTGCGCTTCCGCCGACGGGGTACGCGGCGAAGCGAATGTCCTCCGGCCTGCGGCCTCCCCCTTGATTTCGCTGCGCAAGGCACCCCATCGACGGAAGCGTTGTTCAGAGCGGTCGTTGATCAGAGATGCGCAACGAGCGTGCCCTCGTGCACAGGGCATCGGGTGCTCCCCGCAGCGAAATAAAGGAGGAGCCGAAGGCGGGGGACATTCGCGGAGGGGAGTACCCGGTGGCCTGGGCACGCGCCCTGAACAGCAGCGCCCCGAACACAGCACTCCAGACACAACGCGACAAATAGACATGGCAGTTCTTCTTTTCATGTCAGCTCCCAACGGTCAGGCGCCAGTTGCCGATCAGGTTGAACGGCGCCCAGAAGAAGGGGTGGGACATCTTGGGATCCTTCAGTACCGCCAGCTGCCCGGCCTGCATCGCCTTCTGGATGTCTCGGCCCTTGGCCAGCTCGCCATAGAGCGTGCCCATGAGCACTGCGGTCGCGTCGTCCGACACCGGCCACAGCGATGCGATCAGGCTCGAGCTGCCGGCCGAGAGAAAGGAGCGCGTGAAGCCCAGCACCTCATCGCCCTGCGCGATGCGCCCAAGCCCCGACTCGCAGGCCGAGAGCGTGACCAGCGCCGTGCCGTCCATCGGCAGGCCGAGGATCTCGTGGGCCTCCAGGAAATTCTGCTTGCCGCCCTCGTTGGCCAGCAGGATGCGCGAGTACAGCGGATCCACCGCGTCGGCTTCGGCATGCGCCGCCACGTGCATCAGCGACGAGCGCGCGGCCACGTCGCGGAACTGCGTCTTGGTGGCCGCGGTGCCCATGTACACGGTGTTGCGCGGGAACAGCTGCGCGAGCTGCTTCACCTCGACCTCGGCGCCGGGCAGGTCGTACTTGTCCTCGATGCGCGGATTGCCGAAGGCGGTGAGCGATGCGCCCACGTGCGGCGAGCGCTGCGCGAGCTGCACAGCGATGCTGATGGAGGGCGCCACCGCCACCGGATGCGTCTCGATCACGTAGCGCCCGTCGAGCCGCAGCGCCTGGAACGGCAGGTAGTGCAGCGGCCCGTGCGGCACCACGATCAGCCGCTGCCCCGGCGCCAGGGCCAGCGGTCCGAGCAGCGCGGCGCCCAGCTTGTCGGCATTGGTGATGGCCGCGCGGCGGCCGCGCACGATGGAGTTGCGGAACACCTCGACCAGTTCGGTGAGCTCCTCGCGGCGCACGGCCACGGTCTTGGCCTCGATGCCGGCGGGGCCGACCACCCACACCAGCAGGCGGTCGGGCAGCGAATGGAACTGCACCACGCGCTCGTCGGGCGCCAGCATGCCCTGCAGTGCGGCCAGGTCCACGGTGGTCGCGGCGCGCTCGTTGATCTTCGCGCGGCCGCGCACCGCGTCGAGCAGCGCGCGCGAGCGGCTGCGCTCGCTCACCTCGAAGGCCTGGCGCGCATCGCCCGCGTCGCTGTAGATCGCAACGCCGCGCTCGAACACCGACTGCAGGTCCGAGAACAGGCCCATCTTGAATTCTTCGCTGCGGAACCTGGCGCGCACCTGGTCGATGCCGCCCAGCGCGCGCGCCACGGCCTCGGCCGCGGCCTGCTTCTGGCCGAGCGCGAGCTCGCTGCGCGCCACGCCGTCCCAGGCCCAGAGGCGGTAGTACTCGGTGTCGGTGCCGACCTGCCGCGCAGTGAGCGCGCGGTAGAGGTCGCGCGCCTCGGCCGGCTTGTTCTCGGCTAGCAGCAGCCGCGCGCGAGTGCGATCGAGCTGGGCCGTGAGCGGCGCGTCCCGGGGCGGCGCCATGCCCGCGAGCACTTCACGCGCCCTGGCGGCATCGCCCGATTCGATCAGCGCATTGACGAGCGAGGCCTGCACCAGCGGCGCATAGCGCGACGAGCTGTTGGCCAGCGCCTCGTCATAGCTGATGACGGCGCCCGCGTAGTCGCCGCGGCGGGTGCGCACGTCGCCGATCACCTTCTGCACCGGGCCGACCACCAGCTTGGGATCGCGCGCCGGATGCTTGAGCGCCTCGCGCGCGAATTCCTCGGCCTTCTCGAGCTGGCCCGAATAGCTGTAGACGATGGCCAGGTCGCGGTTGGCCATGGCCAGCAGGTTCGGATCGCGCGTGGCATTGGCCAGGTGCAGCGCCTTGCTGGCGGCGCGCACGCTCTGGCGGAATTCACCGGCCTCGGCCAGCGCCACCGCCTGGCTGCAGTACTGGTAGCCCGACAGCTTGACCGCATCCTGCCCATAGAGCACCGCGCCCTCGCTGGTCAATGCGAGCAAGGTGTCGGTATCGGCGAGCCGGGCCTGCTCCGCCCTGCCGGCCGCGGCTTCGGCATTCGGCGCCTGTTGCTGCTGCGCCGATGCCGGGGACCCATGGCCCAGCAGAAGAATGGCTGCCAGCCCCAGCGCACCCGCAGCCCCTGCACGACGTGCCGAGCGCTCCCGTTCCGTTCTTCTCGAAAACCACGTCATTGGACCCCCGCGCGCGGCCCGTGTGCCCGCGGTTGCGGGGGTCGACGCCGCGGAAGTGCGCGCCGTTCAGGCCTCGTGGGGAAAGTCTAGGAGCGGGCCCCTGCCGCGCCTATTCGCAAGAAGGCCTAGCGCGAATGGACTACATCACGCCGTCGCTCGGTCACGCAGGTATGGCATCGATGTTGACGCGGTCCCAGTGGCGGTGCTTGGCAATCGCGGCGATGAAGGCCTGCGCGATCTGCGTCGCCTCGCTGGTGTCACCGAGGTTGGTGACCGGCGTGGCCGCAACGATGACGCCGGCGGGTGCGTCCCCCTGCTGCGCGTTCGCGCTGATGCCGAGCGTGGAGAGCAATTGCACGCCATCGCCCACGGTGCAGATGGCCTTGCAATGCTTGTACGCCTCGAGCACGAAGTGCACCGCATCGCCCATGCCCGCCAGCGCCGCCACGCCCTGGGCGCCACCGGGGATCAGCACGGCATCGAACACGACCGACGGTCCGTTGGCGAAGGTCATGTCGACGTCGATCTGCCGCTTCGATGCACTGGCGATGGTGCCCAGGCGGGCGCCCACCACCTTGCACTTGCCGCCGGCCTGCTCGAGCGCATCGCGGATCGGCTTGAGCGAGGCGGAGTCGATGCCGTCGGCCGCGAGGATCGCGATCTTTCGCGTGCGGATCGAGCCGTCGCCGCTGTCGGCCATGCTGAGCGCGGGCGACTCCTCGATGGGCAGGGTCATGCGGTGCTCGCGGTAGCCCGCGCGGCCCGCGGCCGCCTTCGCGTCCGGCGCGCCGATGCCCAGCGGCTCGGCCACGCGGCGCGCGAGCTTCTCGTCGACGTGCGCCAGGTTGTCGACCATGCGCTGGCGGATGGCCGGCACGTCGACCTTGGAGAGCTCGAAGCGGAAGGCCGCAACGATGTGCTCCTTCTCGGCCGCGCTCTGGCTGTTGAAGAACAGCCGCGCCTGCGTGAAGTGGTCGTCGAAGGTCGGGCTGCGCCGGCGCACCTTGGGCGACTCGAGCTCGTCGGGATGCGGCTGGAAGCCGACGCTGCCGCCGTCGACCCTGAACTCCTTGCCGTCGCCCAGCGAGTTGGGCTCGTAGGCCACCTGGCCGCGCGCGATGGCCTGGCGGTGCATGCCGTCGCGCTGGAAGTTGTGGAACGGGCACACGCTCTTGTTGATGGGCAGCTCGTGGAAGTTGGCGCCGCCCAGGCGCGAGATCTGCGTGTCGGTATAGGAGAACAGGCGCCCCTGCAGCAGCGGATCGTTGCTGAAGTCGATGCCAGGCACCACGTGCCCCGGATGGAACGCCACCTGTTCGGTCTCGGCAAAGAAGTTCTCGGGGTTGCGGTTGAGCACCAGCCGGCCGATGCGCTGCACGGGCACCATCTCCTCGGGGATCAGCTTGGTGGGGTCGAGCAGGTCGAAGCCGAGCGAATCGGCCTTGTCGGGCGGCACCAGCTGCACGCCGAGCTCCCACTCGGGAAAGTCGCCCTGCTCGATCGCTTCCCACAGGTCGCGGCGGTGGAAGTCGGGATCCTTGCCCGCGACCTTCTGCGCCTCGTCCCATGCCAGGCCATGGATGCCGAGCTTGGGCTTCCAGTGGAACTTCACGAAGTGGCTCTCGCCGCGCAGGTTCACGAAGCGGAAGGTGTGCACGCCGAAGCCTTCCATCATGCGCAGGCTGCGCGGAATGGCGCGGTCGCTCATCGCCCACATCAGCATGTGGGTGCTCTCGGGCATGAGCGAGACGAAATCCCAGAAGGTGTCGTGCGCGCTGGCAGCCTGCGGCATCTCGTGGTGCGGCTCGGGCTTGACGGCGTGGATCAGGTCGGGAAACTTCATCGCATCCTGGATGAAGAACACCGGGATGTTGTTGCCCACGAGGTCGTAGTTGCCCTCGCGGGTGTAGAACTTGACGGCGAAGCCGCGCACGTCGCGCACCGTGTCGGCCGAGCCGCGCGAGCCGGCCACGGTGGAGAAGCGCACGAAAACGGGCGTCTTCGCGTCCGGGTCCTGCAGGAAGTCGGCGCAGGTGAACTGCGACATCGACTTGTAGACCTGGAAATAGCCGTGCGCCGCCGAGCCGCGCGCATGCACCGCGCGCTCGGGAATGCGCTCGTGGTCGAAGTGCGTGATCTTCTCGCGCAGGATGAAGTCTTCGAGCAGCGTGGGCCCGCGCACCCCGGCCTTGAGCGAATTGTGGTTGTCCGGAATCTGAAGACCCTGGTTGGTCGTCAGATTGGGCGCATGATCGGTTGCGAATCCATCGAGCTGCTGCTGCTTGGCGTTGCTGCCGTCCGTGGCCTTCGAGCGGCGTCCGGCGGCGGCCTTGTTCTGAGGCGTCATCGAGGGTCTTTCATGGGAGGGTCGGCTTCGTTGTCGATAAAGAGGTCCAGCACGTTCACCAGCGCAATCAGGCAGATGAAGCCCGCCACGGCGGCCACCACCCAGAACAGGATTTCATCTCCCCAAGCACCGGTAAGTGAATCGAACAGCGACGACAGATCCATGATTCGCTCCAGCAGATCAGATTGAACAACTCGATGCTTGCGCTGCGGCCTCCATGAAGCCACGAAAGCGGGTTCGCGGGGGCAGTTGCGAGCGAATCCAAAGGTTATGTTTTTCTCACACTGTTACCCGTAGTGGCGCCTCGCCCGCGCTTGTGGGAGAGGCGGCGTCTACGCGGTAGGAGCACGCCGACAGCGCATGGCTGCCGCCTACGCGGCCTGGCGTGTCGGCCCGCATCCGCGCCTCGTGCGCAGCCGTAGCATCGAGCACGGGCGGCACGAAGCCTGCTTGGGCATTCGTGGACCGAAGCCATTTACACAGGGAAGAAAGAAAGAAACATGCAGATCAAGATCGGTTTCGACATCGAACTCGCCGTCACGGCCCCCACCGCACTGGTCTACATGCTGCATGTCCACCCTTCGCGTGCAGCGGACCTGCAGGACGGCGAGCACGTCACCCTCACGCCGCCGCTGCATACCGACTACTACATGGACGGCTTCGACAACCATTGCGCGCGCGTGCGCATTCCCGCGGGCGTGCCGAGCGTGCGGCTGCGCAACCATGCGGTGGTGTTCGACCCGGGCTGGGCCGATCCGGTGGACTTCGGCGCCGTCGAGCACGCGGCGGCGGACCTGCCGGTCGCCACACTGCCCTTCCTGCTGCCGAGCCGCTACTGCGAGGTCGACAGCGAACTGCTCGCCTTCGCCTGGAGCAACTTTTCCAGCGTGGCGCCGGGCTGGCACCGCGTGCAGTCCATCTGCGACTTCGTGCACGAGCACCTGCGCTTCGACTACCAGAGCGCGCGCGCCACGCGCACGGCGCTGGAGGGATTCCGCGAGCGCACGGGCGTGTGCCGCGACTTCGCCCACCTGGCGATCACGCTGTGCCGCTGCATGAACATTCCCGCGCGCTATGCCACCGGCTACCTGGGCGACATCGGCGTTCCGCCGGTGCCCTCCCCGATGGACTTCAGCGCATGGTTCGAGGTGTACCTGGGCGAGCGCTGGTACACCTTCGATGCGCGCCACAACGTGCCGCGCATCGGCCGCATCGTGATTGCGCGCGGTCGCGACGCGGCCGACGTGCCGATCACCATGGTGTTCGGCGCCAACTCGCTCAAGCGCTTCGAAGTGACGACCGAGGAAGTGCCGCAGTAGCAGGCCCGCGGCTTCACGCGGGCATGAAGCCGAGCATCTCCATCGCCGCGCGAAGGCCGGTGCGGCTGCGCTCCATCGCGTCCCAGGGCGTGTTGCCGGTGGCCAGGCGCGGGCCGATGTTCGCCACCGTCCAGTGGGCGGCGCTGTCCAGGTCGGGCAGTTCCTCCCAGGCGAGCGGCACCGACACGCCCAGGCCCGGACGCGCGCGCGCCGACCATGCGCTGACGGTGGTGGCGCCGAAGCCGTTGCGAAGATAGTCCGCGAAGATCCGGCCCACGCGGTTGCGCGGCCCGCTCTTGGCCACGAAGCGCTCGGGCACCGTGCGCGCCAGGTGCTCGACGATGGCCCGCGAGAAGCCGCGCACCTCGTCCCAGCCGAGCTGGCGCCGCAGCGGCACCACCACGTGCAGCCCCTTGCCGCCGCTGGTCTTGAGGAACGACGTCAGGCCGAGCTCGTCGAGCAGCACGCGCACCAGCAGCGCCGCTTCCTGCATCTGCTGCCAGTCGATGCCTTCGCCGGGGTCGAGGTCGAAGGTCATGCGGTCGGGCTTGCCGAGGGCGCGCGAGGTGGCGTTCCAGGTGTGCAGCTCGACGGTGTTGAACTGCGCCGCGCCGACCAGCGCCTCGGCGGTGTCGATCTGCAGCAGCGGGTCATGACCCGGGTCGAGCGCGGGATCGAGCAGCCTGATGCCCGCGATGTCGCTGTGCTGCGCATGCTTCTGGAAGAACAGCTCGCCGCCCACGCCGTCGGGCGCACGCACCAGCGCCACCGGGCGCCCCTCGAGGTGCGGCAGCATCAGCGGCGCGACGCGCGCGTAGTAGGCCGCAAGATCGCCCTTGGTGAGGCCGCTGGCGGCGTCGATCACGCGCTCCGCGTGGGTGATGCGCGGCGCCTTCTGCGCCGTGGCCATGCGCGCGCTCATGCCGCGCGGCGCCGGGCGGTGGCGCTCTTGGCCGCGCTGCGCTTGCGTGCGGCGCCGCTGCTGCTTTTTGCGGCGGTCTTGCCGTGGGCCCTGGGTTTGGCCTTGGACCTCGGTTTGGTTGCCGCGGGCGCCTCTTCTTCATCGTCGCTGTCTTCGCTGGCCGCGGCCGCCTTGCCGCCGCCACCGCCCTTGCGCAGGCTGCGCTGCAGCAGCTCGGTGAGGTCGATGATCTTCGCGCCGCGGCTCTCGACCGCCTGGCCTTCCTCAGGCTCGATCTGCGTCACGGTCTCGGTCTGGCCCGCGGCCACCTTGCGGTCGACCAGCCGCAGGATCTCGTCCTTGAACTCGTCCTTGTAGTCGTCCGGGTCCCATTCGGCGCTCATGTCCTCGACCAGCTGCTCGGCCATCTTTATCTCATGCTCGCGCAGCCCCGCCTTCTTCGCGTCTTCCGACGGCAGCGGAAGCTCGGTCCAGGGCCGGATGTCGGCGCCCCAGCGCAGCAGGTTCAGCACCAGCCCCGGCCCCACGGGCACGAGCGCGGCTAGGTGCTGCTTGGTCTGGATCACCACGCGCGCCACGCCGATGCGCTGGCTGCGCTGCAGCGTCTCGCGCAGCAGCGCATACACCTTGGCCCCGCGGTTGATGGGCGCCACATAGTAGGGCCGCTCGAGATAGACGAACGGAATGCCGTTGGCGGGAACGAAGCTCTCGATCTCGATGGTCTGCGTGGTCTTGGGATACGCGTCGGCAATTTCCTTGTCGCTCAGCACCACGTATTCGCCGTCTTCGTACTCGATGCCCTTGACGATGTTCTCGCGCGCGATCTCCTTGCCGGTCTTCTTGTTGATGCGCTTGTAGCCGACCGGGTCCATCGTGCGCTTGTCGAGCCAGTCGAAGTCGATACCGTGGTCGGTGGTGGCCGAGTAGAGCGCCACCGGGATGTGGACGAGGCCGAAGCTGATCGCGCCCTTCCACAGGACGCGCGGCGCGGGGGCTTTTTTCGAGACTGCCATGGACACACTCCTTCAGCCTGGAGACTCTGCGCCCCGCACTGGTGCGCGATGTAGGAGCGCGGCGGCGCCTGCCGTAAGGCGCGGGCCGGCGTTTTTCTCCCTCCCCTTCCGGGGGAGGGCCGGGGTGGGGGCAAGCGGCGTGTCTACTGGGCGCTCTGGCCGCCCCCATCCCAGCCTTCCCCCAGAGGGGGAAGGAGCGAATGCTTCAGGCCACAGGCCCGAGCACGCGCTCGCTCGGATGCGCGAAGTAGAACCATTCGGCGCCGGGCAGCGCCAGCGCGTTGGGAAAGACGATGAATCCGTCGTCCGGCGCGCTCACCAGCGCGCCGTCGTGGCGCATGCCGATCGGCTCGCCGCGCTGCACCGCATCGAAGGTGGCCCAGTCGCGCACGAAGCTGTCGTCCTCGTGCAGCCGGTCGGTCACGCTCGCCAGGCGCAGCAGCCGGGGCGGCGCGGGCGGCGTGCCTGCCAGGCCCTGGGGCAGCGCCGCCATGCCGAGCAGCGCGAGCGCGCGGCGGATGGCGCGCCACGCCACCTCGGGCGCCTTCGGGTCCTGGTGCTGGCCGCATTCGAGCGTGACGCCGTAGCCGCCGCAATTGCGGATGTATTCGTTGGTGCCGCGGCCGAAGTCGATCGCGTCCTCGCCCACCGCGATGCCGGCGGAACGCTGCGCGAGCCCGGCGGCATAGATGTCGAGCCAGCCCTCCACCACGATGGGCGTGCCCAGGTGCAGCGCAAGCAGCCCTTCCTCGCTGGCGCGCGCAAAGGGTTCGAGCGTGCCGGTGTTGTCGCGCGGGCCGATCATCGCGAAGGCCTCGCCCTCGCTCTGGAAGGAGTGCAGGTCGAGCAGCACGTCGTGCCGCTCGATCAGCGGGCACAGCACGTTGGTGACCCGGTCTTCGTAGTCCGCGGGTTCCGCGCTCGGCTTGAACAGTCGGTTGAGGTTGCGCTCGCCTTCGCGCTGCAGGCGCCGCCGCGCCAGCGGGTTGGCGACCGGCACCAGCGTGAGCTGCCCGCGCCGCAACTGGAAGGTGCCGCCATCGAGCTCGGCCAGGACGCGCTCGATGCCCTCGGTGCCGCAGGTCTCGTCGCCATGCACACCGCCCAGCACGAGCAGCCGCGGCCCCGGCTCCAGCGCGGCGAAGGTGTGGATGCGCAAGTTGTCGGTTGCGGCGGCGGCAAGGGAATCGGAGGACATCCCGGCGATTATTGCGGAGGCCTTCCCCTGTGCGCAAAGCCGCTACTCCTTTCATAGCGGCGCGTCGAGCGCGGCCCGGCGTGCCGTGCCTACAGGGCGTGCCTGGCCTGTCCTACCGGCCGCGGCCGGCGCGCCATGCAGGCTCGCGGCAGATGCAGGCAGGACAGACAGACATCGCGAAGGAACAGAAAGCCATGAACAGCAGCAAGCCCCGCACCAAGGATCCGGCCCAACCGAGCGACCCGCTGCGGGACGCCGGCAGCGGCAACACCAAGATCGAACAGGGCGGCGATTCGGCGCCGCGCCTGCCGCACGAGCACGACCAGTCTTCCGACAGCCAGGAAGCGCAGGACGGGCAGCCGCCCGAAGTCGGCCGCAAGGGCCACGAGGACATCGAGCGCGGCAGCGTGGACACCGACCGCGGGCCGGTGGCGGACCGCGTCTACAACGACAAGGTCAAGCGCTGACCGAAGTTCCTACTTGCGGCCCACGCCCGCGAGCTGGTCGCGCATGGAAGAGATCACCGCCGCGTAGTCCTTGGCGTTGAAGATCGCGCTACCCGCCACGAAGGTGTCGGCGCCGGCGGAGGCCACGCGCGCAATGTTGTCGGCCTTGATGCCGCCGTCCACTTCCAGCCGGATGTCGCGCCCGCTCTGCTCGATGCGCTTGCGCGCGAGTTCGATCTTGCGCAGCGCCGAATCGATGAAGCTCTGCCCGCCGAAGCCGGGGTTCACCGACATGATCAGGATCAGGTCGATGTCGTCGATCGCCCAGTCGAGCGCCTCCAGGCCCAGCCCCGGATTGAACACCAGCCCCGCCTTGCAGCCCGCGGCCTTGATGGCCTGGATGCTGCGGTTCACGTGCGGCGAGGCATCGGGGTGGAAGCTGATGTAGTCGGCGCCCGCTTCCGCGAAGGAGGCGGCCAGCGCGTCGACCGGCTGGATCATCAGGTGCACGTCGATCGGCACCGCCTCGCCGTCGGCCGTCCTGGCGTAGGGCTTGAGGGCCTTGCAGATCATCGGGCCGAAGGTCAGGTTGGGCACGTAATGGTTGTCCATCACGTCGAAATGGATCCAGTCGGCGCCGGCGGCGATGACCTTGGCCAGTTCGTCGCCCAGATGGGCGAAATCGGCCGAAAGAATGGAGGGGGCGATGCGGAACGGCGTGTTCATGCGCCGATTGTCGCAGCCGGCGGAAAACCCGGAAAGCAGTGCAAGAGAAGGCTCCAGTTACCATCGCGCGCATGCCGCACAGCCCCATCCGCGTCCAGGTCGAACCGCGCTATCTCGCAGACCAGTCCTCGCCCAAGGACAAGATCTACACCTTCGCCTATACCGTCACCGTGACCAACGAGGGCGAGACGAGCGCCCAGCTCATCGCCCGCCACTGGCTCATCAACGACGCCTCGGGCCACGCGCAGGAGGTCAAGGGCCTGGGCGTGATCGGCCAGCAGCCGCTCTTGGCGCCCGGCGAATCGTTCCGCTACACCAGCGGCTGCCGCCTGCAGGCGCCCAGCGGCACCATGCACGGCAGCTACTTCATGGTGACCGAGGACGGCGAGCGCTTCGACGTGCCGATTCCGATGTTCGTGCTGGAGGCGGACATCGGCGGAGCACCCGTCTCGCGAGTGCTTCATTAGTACTCCCCCAGGCTCCGCGCACTTCGTGTCGCTTCTCCCTCCCCCTCGCCGGGGGCAACACCGGAGGCCCGGTGTAGCTTGGCTCGCCCCCAGTCTTCGCGCACTCCGTGTCGCTACGCCAACCCCCTACCGGGGGCAACACCAGCGGCCCGGCAAAGCCGATTCCGCGGTGTTTCCCGTCTGATGACCTTTTTTGTTCTTTTTGTTCTTTATTCTTTTGTATGGCTGCTGCATCGCTTGACCTGCAGGGGCTGCTGGCCCGGCTCGATCCGACGGCGGAGGTGGCGCAGCGCCACATCTGGCTGATCGACGTCTTCGACTGGCTGCGCGGCGACCGTGCGTCGCCGCAGGCCGCGGTGGGGCGCGTGTCGCTGCTGCTCGACGCGGTCGAGGCGCGGCCCGAGCTGCGCGAGCGCCTGCGTGCATGGTGGCGCGCCTTCACGCAGGCGGTCGACCTGACCGCGCTGCTCGCGGACTACGGCTTTGCGCCGCGCACCGCCTTCGTGAGCGAGCTCACCGAACGGCTGCGCCGCAAGATCCTGCCCGGCACGCCCGAGACCACCGATGCCTCGGATCTTTTCCGCATGGTGCTGCCCGGCGCCTTCGACGCGGGCTGGATCGCGCTGCTCGACGACGCACAGCTCGCGCGCATCGGCGCGCTGCTGGCCGACGCCGCGCTCGACGACATCGATGGCGCGCCGCGCTGGCGCCACACCGTGATGGACGCCGTCACCTACTGCAGCAGCCAGGTGGTGGCGGCCGGCTTCTCGCCCGAATTGCGGCTGCGCATGAGCGCCGCCAGTGAAAGCCGCGCCTTCCATGCGCTGATGTCCGACCTCGACGCCTTGCGCGAGCAGATGTTTCGGGCACCCCGCGACGAAGACGCGCTGCAGGCCGCGTTCGTGGCCTTCCGCGACCGGCTCGATGCCTGCCGCGCCAGCGCATCGTCTGTCTACACGCACCTGGAGGACAACGGCATCTCGGTTGGCCTGGTGTTCCGTCTGCGCCAGCTGCGCGAGCGGGTGCTGCGCATCCGCGAACTGCTCGACTGCCTGATCTCGCCCGCACCCGCCCCCAGCGTGGCGCGGCTGGTGGGCCGGCTGGTGCTGGCCGGCGGCGAGCGCAACAGCATCCGCGCGCTGATCGCGTCGAATTCCTCGATGCTGGCGGCCAAGGTGACCGAGCGCAGCGCCGAAACCGGCGAGCACTACATCACGCGCGACCGCGGCAGCTACCTGCAGATGGTGCGCAAGGCCGCGGGCGGCGGCGCACTCACCGCGCTGACGGTGCTGCTCAAGTTCGGCATCTATTCGCTCGCCCTGTCGGCCTTCTGGAGCGGACTCTGGTCGGGCCTGATGTATGCCGCCAGCTTTGTCGCAATCCAGCTGCTGCACCTCACGCTGGCCACCAAGCAGCCCGCGATGACGGCGCCCGCCATGGCGGCGCGGCTGCGCGACATCAAGACCGATGCCGCGGTGGCCGATTTCGTCGACGAAGTGGCCAACCTGGTGCGTTCGCAGGTGGCGGCCGTGCTGGGCAATGTGGGGCTGGTGGTGCCCGCGATGCTGGCGCTCGCCCTGCTGGTGCAGTTCGCGCTCGGCCGGCCGCTGCTGGACGCGGCGCACGCCGCGGCCACGCTGCAATCGCTCTCGCTGGCGGGGCCGACCGCGCTCTTCGCGGCCATGACCGGCGTGCTGCTGTTCGCAGCCAGCATCGTCGCGGGCTGGACAGAAAACGCCTTTGTCCTGCATCGCCTGGACTCCGCCATGCGTTACAACCCTCGCATCGGCGCTTTTCTGGGTGCCGCCCGCGCCCGCCGGTGGGCCACCTTCATGCGCACGAACATATCGGGCTTTGCCTCCAACATTTCGCTCGGGCTCATGCTCGGCCTGCTGCCCGCATTCGCGGGTTTCTTCGGGCTCGGGCTGGACGTGCGCCACGTGACACTGTCGGCCGGGCAGATCGCGGCGGCCGCGGCCTCCACCGGCATCGCGGTGCTCCAGCAGCCCGCGCTGTGGTGGGCGGTGGCGGCCATCCCGGTGATCGGCGCGCTCAATGTGAGCGTGAGTTTCTATTTCGCATTCAGGCTGGCGCTGCGTGCGCACAGCGTCAGCCTGGGTGACCGTGCACGCATCCGCAGCGCCATCCGGGCGCGCTGGCGCAGCCGGCCCATCAGCTTTTTTCTACCTGCATGAACCTGACGAGTCTCTTCAACGATCTGCTGGGCTTCTGGTCCGAGTGGCTGCGCCCGTCGGCGGGCCTGCCCACCGTGCTGTGGTCGCTGCTGCTGGCTGCGGCCGCGGCCTCGGGCCACCTGGTGCAGCGCTACCTGGGGCTGCCCAAGGTGGTGGGCTATTCGATGGTCGGCGCGGTGTTCGGCCTGGCCGGCTTCGAGGGCGCGATCTGGCCGCTGCGCGGCATCAGCCTGTTCCTGCTGGAGCTCGGCGCGGCCGTGGTGCTGTTCGAGGCCGGTGGCCGGCTGCCGCTGCGCTGGTTCCGCCACAACCCGATGGTGCTGGTGCAGAGCCTGCTCGAAGCCACGCTCACCTACTTCGGCGTGTTCTGGATGCTGCAGTTGCTGGGCCTGCCCGATCCGGTGGCCAACCCGATCGCGCTGATGGCCATCGTCGCCTCGCCCGCGGTGCTGAGCCGCGTGATCATCGACACCCGCGCCTCGGGGCCGGTGACCGAGCGCGCCATGACATTGGCCACGCTCAACACCTTCTACGCGCTGGCGCTCGGCTATGCGCAGGCCGGCCTGATCGAGCGGGCGCCGCAGACCCTGCTGCAGAAGCTCTATCCGGTGGCGGTGGTGCTCGGCCTGTCGTTCGTGATCGGCGGGATCCTCGCGCTGGCGCTGCGCACTGCCCTGCGCTTCATGAGCCCGACGAGCGAGAACACCTCGATCCTGCTGCTCGCGCTCATCGCGGCCGCCAGCGCGCTCACGGCCCACGTCGGCGGCTCGGCGCCGCTGGCCGCGCTAATCGGCGGAGTGCTGCTCAAGACGCTGAACCCCAAGCCCTGGGCCTGGCAGCGGCAGCTCGGCACGGCTTCGTCGCTGCTCACCATGCTGATGTTCGTGCTGGTGTCCATCGTGGCGGCGCAGGCCGACTGGACGCTGCCCGTGGCCAGCGTGGTGCTGGCGGTGATCGGCATCCGCCTGTTCGCCAAGATCGCCGGCGTGGCCATTGCCAACCCGGGCAGCGGCGCCAGCTGGAACCAGGCCTTCTGGGTCGGCTGCGCGATGTCGCCGCTGTCGTCGATCGCGCTGCTCATCGCCTCGAACTTCACCACCGCGTCGCCGCTGCTCGGCACCATGATCACGCAGGTGGCCCTGCCCTCGATTCTCCTGATGGAAGTGATGGGCGCCGTGCTTGCCACCGTGGCCATCCACGCGGTGGGCGAAAGCTCGGTGCCCTGGACGCCCCAGGCCTTCAGCACCACGGAGGACACGCAGCGATGACCGCGGCCATGGCTTTTCCCGACAGCGACGACTTCCGCTCCGCCGCGCTGCCCGCGGACCCCGCGAGCCGCGTGGTCAAGCTCGAGCCCTTCAACCGCTCCGAAGCGCTGTCGCTCGGCGTGGAACTCGAACTGCAGCTCGTCAACACGCACGACTACGACCTCGCGCCCTATGCGGAAGACATGCTGCGGCTGATGGCGCAGACGCCGCTGCCCGGCAGCGTGGTGCCCGAGATGACCTCGAGCATGATCGAGATCTCGACCGACATCTGCCATTCGGCGCAGGACGTGATCACGCAGCTCTCGCCGATCCGCGAGGCGCTCATCAGGAACGCCGACAAGCTCAACATCGCGGTGGTGGGCGGCGGCACGCATGCCTTCCAGCAGTGGCACGAGCGGCGCATCTACGACAAGCCGCGCTTTCGCGAGCTGTCGGAGCTGTACGGCTACCTGAGCAAGCAGTTCACCATCTTCGGCCAGCACGTGCACATCGGCTGCCCCGATGCCGATTCGGCGCTGCTGATGCTGCACCGCATGTCGCGCTACATCCCGCATTTCATTGCGCTGTCGGCCTCGTCGCCGTTCGTGCAGGGGCAGGACACGCAGTTCGACTCGGCGCGGCTGAACTCGGTGTTCGCGTTCCCGCTCTCGGGCCGCGCACCGTTCACGCTGAGCTGGAAGGAATTCGAAGCCTACTTCGAGCGCATGACCCGCACCGGCGTCGTGCGCAGCATGAAGGACTTCTACTGGGACATCCGGCCCAAGCCCGAGTTCGGCACCATCGAGATCCGCGTGTTCGACACGCCGCTCACCGTCGAGCGCGCGGCCGCGCTCGCGGGCTACGTGCAGTCGCTGGCCGCATGGTTCCTGCAGGAGCAGCCCTTCGAGCCGACCGAGGACGACTACCTCGTCTACACCTACAACCGCTTCCAGGCCTGCCGCTTCGGGCTCGATGCGGTGTACGTGGACCCGGCCAGCGGCCAGCACATGCCGCTGCGCGACCACATCCTCATGACCATGACGCAGCTCGAATGGCACAGCGAGGCGCTCAACGCCACGCAGGCGCTCGGCGAACTGCGCACCAGCGTGGAAGCCAACCGCAACGATGCGCGCTGGCTGCGCGAGAAGCAGGGCAAGGAGCGCCTGCTGGCCGAGGTGGTGCGGCAGGCGGCGCTGCGCTTTCGCGGTGGCGGGGCCTAGGCGGCCACCGCCTCCTGCGAGAACTGCCTGCGGTACGCCGTGGGCGACACCTTGAACGCCGCCGCGAAGTGCTTTCGCAGCGACACCGCCGAGCCGAAGCCCACGTCGCCGGCCACGCGTTCGATCGGGCGGTCGGTGGTCTCCAGCAGCCGCTGCGCGAGCGCGAGGCGCTGGTTCTGCAGCCACTGGCCGACGGTGGTGCCGGTGGCTTCGCGAAAGCGCCGCGTGAAGGTGCGCCGGCTCATCAGCGCGCGCCGCGCGAGGCTGTCGAGCTCGTGCGGGCTCTGAAGATGGCGCCCCAGCCATTCGAGCAGCGGCGCAAGGCGGTCGCCGTCGGCCGCGGCGGGCATCGGCTGGCGGATGTACTGCGCCTGCCCGCCCTGGCGGTGCGGCGCCACGACCATGCGGCGCGCGGCACGGTTCGCCGCCTCGGCGCCATGGCGCACCCGCAGCAGGTGAAGGCAGCAGTCGATGCCCGCGGCCGTGCCGGCGGAGGTGAGCACGTCGCCGTCGTCGACGTACAGCACCTCGGGCTGCAGCCGGACCTTCGGATATTGCCTGGCAAAGGCTTCGGCCAGGTTCCAGTGCGTGGTGGCCGGGCGGCCGTCGAGCAGGCCCGCCTCGGCCAGCACGAAGGCGCCCAGGCACAGCCCGACCACGATGGCGCCGCGCCGATGCGCCGCCTGCAGCGCGCGGATCAGCGCCGGCGGCGCGGGCCGGCCGTCGTCGCACCAGGAGGGCACGATCACGACCTGCGCGCGCCGGATGGCTTCGAGCCCGTGCGGCACCACGAGCGTGAAGCCCGCATTGGTGTGCAGCGGGCCCGGCTCGGTGCCGCACACCAGCAGGCGAAAACGCGGGTCGCCCGCTTCCGTGCGGTCTTCGCCGAAGACCATGCACGGCACCGACAGGTGAAAGGGACTGATGCCGTCGAAGGCCACGACGGCGATGGTTTCCGTGGTTTTTCGAGCCATGGCCCGATTTTATCGATGAATGGCTTTCGGGCCACTTTCTCACAAAGGCTCCAGCGCGAACAATTGCGCCATCCCAATCACTTGCAACACGGAGCCTTCACCATGAGCAACCATCCCGCACCGCGCCGCGCCCTTGTCGTGATCGACGTGCAGAACGAATACTTCGAAGGCGGCGGACTGCCCATCGAGTACCCGCCGGTCGAAAGCTCGCTGCCGAAGATCGCGCAGGCCATGGACGCCGCGCGCGCGGCCGGCACGCCGGTGGTCGTGGTGCAGCACCACGCGCCCAAGGGCGCGCCGGTGTTCCAGGCCGACGCGCACAACGGCCAGCTGCATCCCGAAATTGCCAGGCGGCCGCGCGACCACCTCATCACCAAGGCCTTCCCGAGCGTCTTCACCGGAACCGACTTCGCCGACTGGGTTGCGCGCCACCAGATCGACACGCTCAGCGTGGTGGGCTACATGACCCACAACTGCGATGCGTCCACCGTGTTCGAGGCCATGCACCGCGGCCTCAACGTGGAGTTCCTGTCGGACGCGAGCGGCGCGCTGCCTTATTCGAATGCAGCCGGACAGGTCAGCGCCGAGGAAATCCACCGCGTCTTCAGCGTCGTGTTCCACAGCAACTTCGCGGCCGTGGCAAGCACCGAGGCATGGATTGCCGCGCTGCAGGCCGGCCAGGCGATCGAGAAGGACAACGTGGTGATGTCGAACCGGCGCGCGCGGGGGTGAGCGGTTCAGCGCTTATGCTCGCCCCATGGGTGAATTCGACCTGATCACACGCTACTTCCAGCGCCCCGCCAAGCGTTCCCCGCTCGGCGTGGGCGACGACTGCGCATTGCTCGCGCCCGCGCCCGGCATGCAGCTTGCCGTGTCCTGCGACATGCTGGTCGAGGGCCGGCACTTTCTCTCGACCGTCGATCCCGCGCGGCTCGGCCACAAGGCGCTGGCGGTGAACCTCAGCGACCTGGCGGCCTGCGGCGCGAAGCCGCTGGCCTTCACGCTCGCGCTCGCGCTGCCCGGTGTCGACGAGCCCTGGCTCGAAGCTTTTTCGCGCGGCCTGTTCGCACTGGCCGACGAACACGGCTGCGAACTGGTGGGGGGCGACACCACGCGCGGCCCGCTCAACATCTGCATCACCGTGTTCGGCGAAGTGCCGGCCGGTGCGGCGCTGCTGCGCTCGGGCGCGCACGCCGGCGACGACATCTGGGTCAGCGGCACGCTCGGCGATGCGCGGCTCGCGCTCGAGGCATTCCGCGGCACGATCGCACTGCCTGCCGACGTGTTCGCGCAGGCGCGCACGCGCATGGAGCAGCCCACGCCGCGCGTGGCGCTGGGCCAGGCGCTGCGGGGCACGGCTTCCGCGGCGGTGGACGTGAGCGATGGCCTCGTGGGCGACCTGGGCCACATCCTCGCGTCGAGCAAGGTGGGCGCCACGCTCGATGCCGATGCGGCCACGGGCGTGATCGCCGCGGCCGCGTCCTGCGGCCTCGGCACCGAGATGCTGCGCACCTGCGCGCTTTCGGGCGGCGACGACTACGAACTGGTCTTCACCGCACCGCCCGCGGCGCGCGCCGCGGTCGAACAAGCCGGCAGGGAAAGCGCCACACGCGTGACGCGCATCGGCCGCATCGATACCGAAGCCGGCCTGCGCATCGTGGACGCCAGCGGCGCGCCGGTATCGCAGCGCTTCGGCTCCTTCGACCACTTCGTCTGATCAGGACCCTCGGACCATCGCCTGCATCTTGGCCTGCGCGGCGTTGATGTCCTTCGAGTGAGCATTGAGCTCCTGCAGCATCTTGTTGAGCTGCGCCTGCACGGCCGGATCGCTCACGCTGACCGACGATCCCGAGACCTGGATCTTCGACTTGTTCTGCTCGAGGTAGTCGCCCACCGCGAGCGCGCCGTCGAACACCTTGTCGAGGGCCGGGAACACTTCCTTGAAAGTGGCGGCCGGCGCCGAGACGGTCTTCTCGTAGGCCTTGTCGTAGACCCGCTTCAGGTCGTCGGGCTGCTTGAGCTTCGCGTGCGCGGCATCGGCCTTGGCCAGCTCCTGGTCGAGCGCGGTGCGCAGGCCGCCCAGGCCGTCCTTGGCGGCCTTGAGGTCGTCGCGGCGCGACCCCAGGTCGGCAATCGAGCGCAGCGCCCCCTTGGCCATGACCTGGCCCATCGGCTGGCTGACCGACTTGTTCATGCCCTCGTTGAAATCGGCAATCACCGCATAGTGCTGCGCATAGTCGCCGAAGGAGGCCTTCTCGTCGGCATTGGGCGTGGGCACGCGCAGGCCGGGCTTGTCGAGCACGCGGGCCTGCAGGAAGCCGATGAAGGCGGTGCGCTGCTCGGCTTCCTTGTTGCCGCAGGCGGCGAGCAGGAAGCTGAACGCAAGGCACAGCCACAACGCGTTGAAACGGACCACGGTTCTGTTCATGATGGATGGGCTCTCGCGCTTGGATGGGCCGCCAAGCATACGATGCCCAATGCCGCGGGCGAATACGCCGGACGGCATGCAGGAAGGCCTAGAGCGATTGCCTGAGCACGCCGACCGAGCTGCGCGCGGCAACGAAGCGGACGACCAGCCACGCCGCCAGCACGGGCGCGAACGCGAAGCTCGCGAACAGCCAGGCCGCGGCGGAGCGCGCACCCGCCGCGCCGCCGGGCTCGCTGAGGCCGGCCGCATTGGCCACCAGCCCGGCCACCGCCGCACCCACGGCCATGCCGTAGAGCTGTACGGTCGTGATCGAGGCCGAGGCCAGGCCTTCCTGCCCGGCCGGCGCGAGCGACATCACGCGCGTGACCAGGTGCGGCCATCCGATGCCCACGCCCAGCCCCACGGCTGCCAGTGCAATGGCGGCCAGCAGCATCTCGAGCCCCGGCGCGAAGCGCCCGGGCGCCGGCAGCAACAGCGCGAGCGCGGCAAGCCCCAGCGTGCAGGCCACCGGCCCGGCGCGCAGCATGCGGTCGGCGCCCGCGGCGCTTCGCCCGGACGACAGCAGCGAGCCCGCGCTCCAGCCGCCGGCCATCGCGGCCGTGAGGTAGCCGGCCGAGAGCGGCGAATGGCCATGCAGCAGCTGCAGGAAGTACGGCACGAAGATCTCGGTGGTGGTGCCAATCAGGAGCAGCACCACGCTCGCGTAGATGGCGCCCATCGGCGTGCGCAGCGCATAGGCACCGGTGGGCAGCAGCCGCACCGCGGCACGCCGGTCGATCCGCGTGGCGGCCACGCCGAGCGCCAGGCCCAGCACCACCCCGGCGGCCTGCCAGGCCATTGCCGACAGGAACTCGCTGGCCGCGATCACCAGCACCGAGGCCGCCAGCAAGCCGATCTGCAGCGCCGGGATCCGCGGCATGGCCGACGGCCGTTCGTGCCGCACGCCGGCCGCGGGCCGCAATTGCACCGCGACCAGCAGCGCCTGCACGGCGGCCAGCGGCAGCAGCGACCAGAAGGCCCAGCGCCAGTGCCCCGCCTGCGCGAACAGGCCACCCACCGCGGGCCCGCAAAGCGTGGCCACGCCCCACATGCCCGACACCAGCGCCACCGCGCGTGGCCACAGCCGCGGCGCGAACACCAGCTGGATCAGCGCATAGCTCAGGGCCGCGAGCAAGCCGCCGCCCAGCCCCTGCACCGTGCGGCCCGCGAGCAGCCAGGGCATGGCCGGTGCGAGCGCGCAAGCCATCGAGCCCGCGCCGAAGACCACGAGCGCCGCCAGGCAGGCGCCGCGCGGGCCCAGCCGCGCCAGCAGCCGCACCGACAGCGTGGCCCCGAGGATCGACCCCACCACGAACAGGGTGGTGCTCCAGGCATACCAGTCGAGCCCGCCGATCTCGTTCACCACCGAGGGCAGCACGGTCGTCACGATGTGCACGTTGACCGCATGCAGCGCGACGCCGCCCGTGAGCGCCAGCGCGCGCCAGCCGTTGCGGCCGCTGAACAGTTCGCTCCAGGTGGCGGAAGGCGGCGGATGCAACTGCGAGGAAGAAGGATCGGCGACGGCGCAAGAGCTGGAAGAGGCAGAGGGCATGTGATGCGGTCCTTGGCGGACGACAGGTGGCAAGGCCTGCATACTAGGCCGGCCCTGCGAATTAAACAAGCTATTGCTTTGATAAATAGAGGGGCTTGGACCGCCGCGCGAATGCGCGACACTCTGGCCTGATGCAAGCTGCTTCTTCCTCCGCAGGCCCCATGCCGCAAGCCACGCCCCGCCGCCCTTCGATCGCTTTCCTGTTGTCCCACCCGGCGCACTTCATCGCCATGGGCTTCGGCTCCGGCCTGCCGCGCGTGGCGCCCGGCACCGTCGGCACGCTCTGGGCCTGGGCCGCCTTTGCCGTGATGCAGCTGTGGTTCACGCCCGCCACCATCGGCTGGATCATCCTGGCCGCGCTGCCGATCGGCTGGTGGGCCTGCAGCATCACCGCGCGCGACATGGGCGTGGCCGACCCGGGCAGCATCGTGTGGGACGAGGTGATCGCGTTCTGGATCGTGCTGTGGCTCGTCACGCCCGCCGGCCTGTTCGCGCAGGCCATCGCGTTCGGCCTGTTCCGCTTCTTCGATGCCGCCAAGCCGGGGCCGGTGGCCTGGGCCGATGCGCTGTTCAAGCAGCGCGACGCCGCCCGGGTGCGCTGGTGGCGCGCGGGCTTCGGCATCATCCTCGACGACCTGGTGGCGGCGTTCTGTACGCTCCTGGTCATCGCGCTCTGGCGCGCATGGTGAATTCAATGGAACCCTCGATTGCGACGGACTCTCTTGCCGACCAGGACACGCCTGCGCTCGTCGCGGTCCTGGCCGAACTGCTGCTGGAAAAGGGCTGGATGCTGGCCACCGCCGAAAGCTGCACCGGCGGGCTCATTGCCGGCGCATGCACCGAGCTCGCGGGCTCCAGTGCCTGGTTCGAGCGCGGCTTCGTCACGTACTCGAATGCGGCCAAGACCGAGCTGCTGGGCGTCGATGCCGCGCTGATCGAAGCCCACGGCGCGGTCAGCGAGCCCGTGGCGCGCGCCATGGCCGAAGGCGCCATCGCGCATTCGGCAGCACGCGCCGCGGTGGCCGTGACCGGCGTGGCCGGCCCCACCGGCGGCAGCCCCGAAAAGCCGGTGGGCACCGTGTGGTTCGGCTGGTCGGTCGACGGGCAGGTGCGCACCGAGCGCCGCCGCTTCGACGGCGACCGCGCCGCGGTGCGCGCGGCCACGGTGCACTACGCCCTGCAGGCACTGGTGGGCCTGCTCGGCCCGCACGCCGGCACAACAACAAAGGCCCCATGACATGACGACAACAGCAGCCGCAACCGCCAATGCCCAGACCATCGAGCGCTTCTACGAGGCCTTCTCCAGGCTCGACGCCCGCGCCATGGCCGCCTGCTACGCCAGCGATGCGGCCTTCGACGACGAGGCCTTCTCGCTGCGCGGCCGGCAACAGGTGGGCGGCATGTGGCGCATGCTCTGCGACGCCACGCGGGCCAAGGGCGCCGACGTCTGGCGGCTGACTTGGCGCGACGTGCAGGCCGACGACACCAGCGGCCAGGCCCACTGGGACGCGCACTACCGCTTCAGCGCCACCGGCCGGCTGGTCGACAACAGCGTCGACGCGCGCTTCGGCTTCACGCCCGACGGGCTGATTGCCACGCACCGCGACAGCTTTGCCTTCTGGACCTGGTCGCGCCAGGCGCTGGGCGCGCCGGGCCTGCTGCTCGGCTGGACGCCGATGCTGCGCAACAAGGTCCGCGCCACCGCGGCCGCCAATCTCGCCACTTATCTCGCACGCCAACCATGAGCAACAGCAACCTAGTCATCACCAACAACGAAGCCCAGCACCGCTACGAAGCGGCGCTCGAGGGCCAGCTCGCGGCCTACGCCGAATACAACCTGCTGACCGACGCCATCATGTTCACCCACACCGAGGTGCTGCCCGAGCACGAGGGCAAGGGCGTGGGCTCGGGCATTGCACGGCATGTGCTCGACGAAGCGCGCGCCAGGGGGCTGCACGTGATTCCGGTGTGCCAGTTCATCGCGGGCTACATCCGCAAGCACCGCGAATACGCAGAGCTCGTGCGGCCCGACATCCAGCGCGCCTTCAAGATCTGAGGGCTTGCGCCTTCGGTGCGGGCAGCCACGCGAAGGCCGCGATGCCGAGCAGCAGCAGCGCGGCAATGGTGGCCAGCACGGCCGTGAGCGGGTCGCCGCCATGCGCCGCGGCCACCGAGGCCGCCACGCCGGTGCCCCATTGCATGAGCGCGACGCCGAGGAACATCGCCATCGTGAAGACCGCCATCGCGCGGCCCGTGAGCGTCACCGGGTAGGCCACGCGCACGTCGGCGTACTGCCAGACGATGAAGCCCGAGAGCACGCCGATCAGCACCATGCCGCCGATGTCCAGCCAGGCCGAGTGCGTGAAGGCGATGAGCGCGAACAGCGCTGCATAGCCGAGCGCGCACACCACGATCCAGCGGCGGCGCGCGGCGCCGTCGCGATCGAAGCGGCCGAACAGCGGCGCACCGAACAGCGAGATCACCGACACCGCGATGGCGACGTTGCCGCTCTGCACCAGCGAATAGCCGTGGCGCTCCATCATGAGCGGCCCGAGCCAGAGCCCGCGCAGCGAGATGAAGGCGGCGTAGGTCACGGCCCCGAGCACGACGATGCCGAGCGTGTGCGGCATCGCGAGCAGCGCGCCGAACTGGCGGATGGCCTCGGGAATGGACTCGTTCACCTGCGGCACGGCCGACGCAGGCTCGCGCACCCAGCGCCAGATCGCGAGCCACGCCAGCGCCGAGGCCACGGCGAGCACCAGGAAGCCCGCACGCCACGAATACGCCTGCACCAGCCACGCGAGCGGCGTGCCGGTGGCCAGCATGCCCAGGCCGCCGATGGCCAGCACCAGGCCCGAGACGGTGGCGAAGCGCGCGGCCGGAAAGTGCCGCGCAATGAACACGGTGCACACCAGGAAGGCCGGCGCGCAGCCGACGCCGATCAGCGCCTGCCCCGCCACCAGCACCGCGTAGCTCGGCGCGAACGCCGACAGCAGCGCGCCCGCGATGGCGACCGGAAAGGCCACCAGCACCGTGCGCCGCACGCCATGCAGGTCGATGCCGATGCCCATGAAGAGCTGCATCGCGCCAAAGGCGAAATGAAAGGCGCCCGAGAAAATGCCCAGCGCTTGGGCCGACAGCCTGAAGTCGGCCTGCAGCGGGCTCGCCATGATGGCGCCCACGGTACGGAAGGCCTGGCTCAGCGCCACCCCGGCGCACAGCGCCAGCACCATGACCCACGCCGCGCGTGGCGTCAGCCGTGCGCTGGCAGGGGCGCTGTCAGGCACCGTGGCACTTCTTGTATTTCTTGCCGCTGCCGCAGGGGCAGGGATCGTTGCGGCCGGGCGTGGCTTCCTTGCGCACGGTCTCGACCTTCGGGCCCAGGCTCTTCCAGAGCTGGCGCAGGTCGTACACGGCCCAGATGGCGGCGCCGAAATCGTCCAGCCGCTGCTGGCTCACGCTCGGCGGGCCGTCGTCGCTGAACATCGAGAGCGTGGGCTTGGCCTTGTCGTCCTCGGTCAGCGCGACGATGTTGTCGAGCGCGTCGTCGAGCATCTGGGCGGCTTCCTTGTCGCGCGGCGCGGCCCAGTCCTCCGGCCAGTTCTCGACCGCGTACATGAAGCCCAGCGCCCAGACCTGCGCGAACGAGGGAATCTCCTCACCCGCCACCTCGGCGCGCTCTTCCTCGGGCAGCGAGGCGATGGCGCCGCGGGTGTCGAGCACCTCGGGCTGCCAGCTGCGCTCGTCGTCGAGCGACTGCACGTCGGCATCCAGGCCCTCTTCGATCTCGAGCCAGCGGCGCTTCCAGTTCCAGACGAACTCCATGTGCTGGGCCGGCACGAAGCCCTCGCCCAGCAGCACGGGCCAGTATTCGGCGGGCTCGATGGGACGGCGGGTGCAGATCAGCGCGGCCATGAAGCCTTCGCAGAACTCCCACTGGGGGATTTCCTCATCGTGCTCGCGCATGGCGTCGAGCGCCTGGTCGAGGGCGTCGAAATCGTCGGGGCCGAGGGGGGCGGAAGCGGCCGCTTCGGCCTGGGGGGTGTCGTGGTTGTTGGTCATGGCAAGTTCGGGGCAGCCCTCTATGATGCAGCAGGCTCCGGTCGACACTATTTCTATGCCCACGATTATTCCGTTTCCGACGCGCTACAGCGCCTTCGCCCTGTGCGTGGTCGGTCTGGCGGCCTGCATCGCCCTGGTGCTGGTGTCGCCGCACCTGTGGCTGGCCTGGGTGGGTGTGGCCGTCTTCGCGGTGCTTTCGGGCACCGGCGTGCACGACCTGCGGCAGGCGCGCCACGCCATCCTGCGCAACTACCCCGTCATCGGCCACCTGCGCTTCCTGCTCGAATTCATCCGGCCGGAAATGCGGCAGTACTTCATCGAGAGCGATTCCGAAGCCGCCCCGTTCTCGCGCGCGCAGCGCTCGCTGGTGTACCAGCGCGCCAAGGGCGAGCCCGACAACCGGCCCTTCGGCACGCAGCTCGACGTGACCATCGCGGGCTACGAGTGGATCAACCACTCGATGCAACCCACCCGGCTGGAGAATCACGATTTCCGCATCGTGATCGGCGGCACGCCGCATACCGCCGACGCAAACCCGCCGCCATCGGGCGCGGCCGGGGCGTCGTCCCACCATCCCTGCACGCAGCCGTACAGCGCGAGCGTGTTCAACATCTCGGCCATGAGCTTCGGCGCGCTGTCGGCCAACGCGATCCTCGCGCTCAACCAGGGCGCGAGGCTGGGCGGCTTTGCGCACGACACTGGCGAAGGCTCCATTTCGCAGCACCACCGCGTGCATGGCGGCGACCTGATCTGGGAAATCGGCTCGGGCTACTTCGGCTGCCGCAACGAGGACGGCACGTTCAACGCCGAGCGCTTCAGCGCCAACGCGCGCGACCCGCAGGTCAAGATGATCGAGATCAAGCTGAGCCAGGGCGCCAAGCCCGGGCACGGCGGCGTGCTGCCCGCGCCCAAGGTCACGCCCGAGATCGCGGCCGCGCGCGGCGTGCCGATCGGCATCGACTGCGTTTCGCCGTCGTCGCACAGCGCGTTCACCACGCCCATCGAGATGATGCATTTCATCGCCCGGCTGCGCGAGCTTTCGGGCGGCAAGCCGACCGGCTTCAAGTTCTGCCTCGGCCATCCGTGGGAATGGTTCGCGATCGTCAAGGCCATGCAGGCGACAGGCATCACGCCCGACTTCATCGTGGTCGACGGCGCCGAGGGCGGCACGGGCGCGGCGCCGGTCGAGTTCAGCGACCACGTGGGCGCGCCGCTGCAGGAAGGCCTGCTGCTGGTGCACAACACGCTCGTCGGCGTGAACCTGCGCCACCGCATCAAGCTGGGCTGCGCGGGCAAGGTGATCACGGCCTTCGACGTGGCGCGCATGATGGCGCTCGGCGCCGACTGGTGCAACGCGGCGCGCGGCTTCATGATGGCCCTGGGCTGCATCCAGGCGCAAAGCTGCCACACCGGCCACTGCCCGACCGGCGTGACCACGCAGGACCCGGTGCGGCAGCAGGCGCTGGTGGTGCCGACCAAGGCCGAACGCGTGCGCAACTTCCACCGCAGCACGCTGCATGCGCTGCAGGAGCTGGTGCAGGCCGCCGGCCTCGACCATCCGCAGCAGATCACCGCGCACCACATCGTGCGGCGCATTTCCGACACCGAGGTGCGCCTGCTGAGCAACCTGGTGATGCAGGTGCAGCCGGGCGCGCTGCTCGGCCCGCTGGACAAGCAGCACAACGTGTTCCGCACCTACTGGCCGCTGGCCAGCGCCGAGAGTTTCCAGCCCCTGACGCAAGGGCCGCACGGCCTGGTGTCGAACCTTCCGCTGGCCGCATGAACCCCTTGCGACGCGGGGCTTCGGCGCGGCTGCACAGCGCCAAGGGCGCGGCCTCCGCGCCCGCGCCGCTGGACGCGCAGCCCTTCGTGCCGGCACCCGGCGACTACGCCGAATTCCTGCGCCTCATGCTGCCCAGGCAGCAGAAGAACGTGGCCAGCCACCGCCTGGGCAGCGAGCGCGTGTGGCTCAAGAAGGCCGGCCCGCGCCACGGCAAGTGGGGCTACCGCGTGATGGCGGCGGTCGCGCGCATGGCCCGGCTGGACATCATCAAGCCGGTGCCCAACCCGGGCGGCGAGGCCGCCATCGCCACCGAGGCGCGGCGCCTGCGGCAGCTCGCGGCCGCGGGCCTGCGCGTGCCGGCGGTGCTGGCGCAGCAGCCCGACGGCCTGCTGATCTCGGACCTCGGCGAAAGCGGCCGCAACACCATCGTGCTGCAGGAGCGGCTCGACCAGGCCGCCGCGGCCGGCCCGGCCGCGCTGCTCGCGGTCTGGCGCGAAGGACTGGCCGCGATCGCCAGGGTGCATGTGCGCGGCCAGCACCTGAGCCAGGCCTTCGACCGCAACCTGGTGCAGTGCCCCGACGGCGTGATCGGCTACATCGACTTCGAGGACGACCCGTCCGAGGTCATGACCCTGGCCGAGTGCCAGGCGCGCGACTGGCTCAGCTACCTGCACTCCACGGCCATGATGCTGGAGGCCGCCGCACCCGAAGCCGCCGGCCAGCACTGGCACGCGGCGCTGGCCGAGGTGGACGCACAAGTGCGCGAGCGCATCGCCGAGGCGGCGCGACGCATGAAATGGGCGCAGAAGCTGCCTGCGAGCCGGCGATGGGGGCGGGATACGCAGCGGGTGCGGGCGGTGGCACGGCTGCTGGGGCGCTGGCACCTGGCGCCGGCCGCTGCGCTCCGGAACTAGCAGCGCTCTTTTACGAGCGCTGTTGGCGGCCGAGTTCCTTGTGCCGCCATTTCCGGAATGCGCGGTCGCCAAGCGAGCCGCCCACAACAGCAAAAATCGCTTGCACAACAAGAGCGACAACAAAAGCTTCGGATACATCGTCGAAGCTCTGGACCTTGTTCATTTCGTACCACTGCCCAACGGGAACGAGCACGACCTTCGCAACAAGAAAACTGAACGCAAGTGCCCCGGCCAAAATGCAGAGCAGTCGAATGAGCATCTTCACGGGACTCGGCCAACCGATAGTCGCCACATGAGCTACGGGCGATCAGGCTGCTTCTGCCGCCACTTGCGAAATGCCCAGTCGCCGAGCCAGCCGCCCACTATCAATGCGAGGAATTGAACGGCGAGCGCGACCATGTACGCCTGGCCCAGGTCCCCATCGTTCCTTGCAAAGTTGAGCTCATACCAATGGCCCACAGGGCCGATGAGCTTGTAGAAAACAAAGCCGAGCGCAATTGCTCCGGCCAGAATACAAAGCAGCCGAATGGGGGTTTTCATTGGACCGACCAAGACCATATGGCGCGTTGTCAATGATGACCGTGCTTCTGTCGCCATTTGCGAAATACCCAGTCGCCTAGCCAGCCCCCCAAGACGGCGCAAATTGCCTGCACCGCAAGGGCGATTACAAAAGCTTGAGTTAGATCGCTCTCGCTTTGGGCCTTGTTCATTTCGTACCACTGGCCAATGGGAACGAGCACTCCCTTTGCCACAACAAAACTCAGCGCCAGCCCCCCTAGCACGATGCAGATGAGGCGAAGTAGGATTTTCATAAAACCTGCCAAAACCATATGGCTCGTGCCAGACGCATGTCAGTGATGACCCCCTCCCAGGAGAGATGCCACTGAACACGGAAATATGACATGAGTTCCGTCATGCGCGATCCATTCCAGAGATCGATGTGGTCGCCTTGCCGCCCCTCGCCCCAGTAGTTCTGGATGAACACGATCCCCGTGCGGTTGGCGATTTTCTCGAAGCCTTCTTTTCCCGTGTATTTTTCGGTCCGGGACATCAGCCCGGCCTTGCCGGAATCCAGCCAGTTCGCCAATTCTTGCGCCCTGATTGGGTACTTCGGCTTGTCCTTCTGCCAGGAGAAGACACCGGGGAAGCTCTCAAAGCTCAGGCTGGATCGCATGAATGCTGCGCCCACATTGATGGCGCATTGGTCCTTGTAAACGTCCTTGTCCAGCAAGGCGCCGTCGCCCTTGATGTTGGGATGATTCGCCCAGAGCGTCGCGAATGATGGTTGCATGATTTCCAGTCGAAGCAAGAGCTGAAGGGTGGCGCAGGGACCGCACAAGGCAAGGAACTGCCATACCCGTTCGCCGCAACCATCCTCGCCTTGCCGGAAAGCTAACACCACCCCTGGCAGGTGTCGATGAGAAGGAAGTAGTCAAGCCGCCGGATTTCGCGCTTCTCGGCGCGCAGCGGCAACTGGCCGAGACTGTGGATGCAGTCAGGCCCCGAGCGCCGCCTGCACCACCACGCCGCGCAAGGCCAGCCGCTTCTTCATCGACAGCACCGCGCGGTCCTTGCTGAGCAGCAGCGCGCGGTGCGCCACCGCAAGATCGATGAAGACCTGGTCGTCGGGGTCGCTGCAGACGCAGGGCGCGCGCGATGGAACGCCTTCGACCATGCGCACCCGCGCATCGAAGTCCGCCAGCACGGCGGGCACTTGCAGGCCGCGCTGCGCCATGCGGCGGGCGATCAGCGGATAGCCGAGCACGCGCTCGAGTTCGGCGCGCATCGCGGCCGTTGCGAGCCAGCGCAGTTCGCCCGCGGCCAGCAGGGCGATCAGCGGCACCCAGGCGGGGTCTTCGAAGACCAGCAGGTCGAGCGCGATGTTGGTGTCGATGACGACGAGGCCGGGTTCCGGAACGGTCATGGTGGCGTGCACCCGCAGGCGCGCGAAGCTACTTCCTGGCCGAACCCGCGACCATGTCGAAGCGGAACAGCCGGCACTCGATGGGCCCGTTCCACATCGGCACGCGGCGCGATTCCTTGAGCCGCATCTGCCTGGGCAGCTTCAGGTCGGGCGTGAGCACCCAGGCGGTCCAGCCGGCATAGTTCTTCTTCCAGTGGGTGGCGAGCTGCGGAAAGAACTCGCCGCCGTCGCCGCTTTCACCCCCAGCGTCGCCCGAAGTCTGCGCGGCTTCGCGGGCGCCGAAGCGCGCCACGCCACCGACCTCTATGCGCTCGCCGTACGGCGGGTTGAGCATGATCACTCCACCCTCGGCTGGCGGCATGCGCTGCAGTGCGTCCCCGCCGCGGAACTCGATGGCATCGGCCACACCGGCGCGCTCCGCGTTGCGCTCGGCAAAGTCGACCATGCGGTGCGAGACGTCGGAGCCGAAGATGGCCACATCGCGCGGCACTGCCGACGACTGGGCCTCTTTCCTGATGGCCTCCCACACATGCGCCTGGAACGGCAGCAGCTTCTCGAAGCCGAAGCGCCTGAGCGACCCGGCCGCAATGCCGCGCGCGATCTGCGCCGCCTCGATGGCGATGGTGCCGCTGCCGCAGCAGGGGTCGTACAGCGGCTCGGCGGCCACGGCGCCGGTTTCGGGGTTCCACCAGCCGCTGGCGGCCAGCATGGCGGCGGCCAGGGTTTCCTTCAGCGGCGCGTCGCCCTTGTCCTGGCGCCAGCCGCGCTTGAAGAGCGGCTCGCCGGAGGTGTCGATGTAGAGCGTGCAGTGCTCGGTGGTCAGGTGGGCGAACACGCGGCAGTCGGGCCACTGGGTCTCGATGCTCGGGCGCACGCCGCCCGCCTTGGCGCGGAAGCGGTCGGCAATGGCGTCCTTGATGCGCAGGGTGGCGAAGTTCAGGCTCTGCAGCGGGCTGTGCTGCGCCGTGGTCTCGATCTTGAAGGTCTGCCTGGGCGTGAACCAGATCTCCCAGGCCACGCCGCTCGCGATGGCGTAGAGGTCGTTCTCGCTGCGGTAGGGCGCGTGGGCCAGTTCGACCAGCACGCGCTGCGCGAGCCGGCTGTGCAGATTGAGCTTGAGCGCGTCGCGCCATTCGGCGCGCACCCGCACGCCGCCGCGCAGCGTGAGCAGGTCCTGGCCGACGCGGCCGGTGAGCGCGTGGACTTCCTGCGCCAGGAGTTCCTCGACGCCGGCGGCGCAAGGCAGAAAAAGGGAAAGATCGTTCACAAGGGGTTCGCCATCATCATCATTGGCCGGCTGGGGGATGCCATTGTCGCCGCGCCGGGCCGCTTCTCCACACAGTGGATCGGACGAGCAATTCCAGCACCGCGTCCATGGTTGCTCCGGCCGATCGGGCCGCGGCGCCTTCGCAGCTTCCGATATATGCTCCGCGCACAGGCCGCCGGTCCTGCTTCCGATGTCCATCGACACACCCTCCCATCCCGCCGCCACGGCCGATGCGCCCGCCGATGCGCCCGCCGATCCGCGCGCCCTGCGCGAACTGCGCTATGGCCCGGTCGCGATCGCGCTCCACTGGCTGCTCGCGGCCTTGATCATCGGTTCGCTCGGCATCGGCCTCTACATGACCGGCCTGCCGCTCTCGCCGGGGCGCATCAAGCTCTACAACTGGCACAAATGGACCGGGGTGACGATCCTGCTGCTGTCGGCCGTGCGCCTGCTGTGGCGGCTGCACCGTCCGCCGCCGCCGCTGCCGGCCGATGCGGCGGCCGCCATGCCGCGCTGGCAGCGCAGCGCCCATCGGGCGAGCCACGCGCTGATGTACCTGCTGTTCCTCGCGGTTCCGCTGTTCGGCTGGGCCTACAGCTCGGCGCTGGGCTTTCCGGTCGTGTGGTTCGGCGTGCTGCCGCTGCCCGACTTCGTGCCGGTCGACAAGGAATGGGCCGAGGCCGTGCTCAAGCCGCTGCACAAGGGCAGCGCCTTCGCGCTGGCCGCGGTGGCGCTGCTCCACGTCGTGGCAGTGCTCAAGCACCACTGGATCGACCGCGATGGCATCTTGAAACGCATGTGGCCCGCGCCACGCAAGGAATCCGCCGGATGAAGCGCATCTTCTGTCTTGCAGCCCTGGCATTCGCCGCCCTGGCGCCCGCGCTCGCCGAGCCCGCAGCGGCCACCCGGCTGGTCGCGGACAAGAGCCAGATCGCCTTCGTGAGCAAGCAGATGGGCGTGCCCGTGGAGGGCACGTTCAAGAAGTTCGATGCGCAGGTGGCCTTCGACCCGCGCAAGCCCGAAGGCGGCAGCGTCGCATTGCAGATCGACACGGCCAGCGCATCGCTCGGCGTTCCGATGAGCGACGCCGAACTGCCCAAGGCACCGTGGTTCGACACGGCGCATTTTCCGCGGGCCAGTTTCCAGTCGAGCGCGATCAAGGCGCTGGGCGACGGCCGCTTCGAGATGGCGGGCAAGCTCACCATCAAGAACATCTCGCGCCAGGTCACGGTGCCGGTGAGCATTGCACCGGCCAACGGCCACGCGGTGGCCAGCGGAAGCTTTACGATCCAGCGGCTCGACTACAAGGTGGGCGACGGCGAATGGACGGACACCTCGGTGGTCGGCAACGAGGTGCTGGTTCGCTTCAGGCTCACGCTCGCGGGACTCGGCCCGCTTTGAAATTCTTTACTTCTTTCTCACGCCACGCACGCCCATTGCCATGAAGAAGCTCCTCCTCGCTGCCGCGCTGTCTGCTGCGGTGGCCCTTGCCACCCCCGCCCTGGCACAGGACTACACCGCCCCGCCTGTCGCCGCCAAGCCCGCAGGCGGCCCGGTGAAGAACGCCAGCTACGTGATCGACCCCACCCACACCTTCGTGATGTACGAGATGGGGCACTACGGCACCACCACCAACCGCGGCCGCTTCAGCACCAAGGACGGCTCGGTGCAGATCGACGGCACCGGCAGCAGCGGCAAGGTCGACATCACGATGGACATCAGCTCCATCAACACCGGCGTCGACCTGCTCAACCGCCACGTGCAGAGCAAGGACTTCTTCAACGTGGCCGAATTCCCGACCGGCCGCTTCGTGGCGGACCGCATCGAGTTCAACGGCGACAAGGTGGTCGACGTGCCGGGCACGCTCACGCTGATGGGGCAGGCCAGGCCGGTCACGCTCAAGGCCGTGCGCTTCAACTGCTACCTGAACCCGCTCATCAACCGCCAGGTCTGCGGCGGCGACTTCGAGACCACGGTGCAGCGCAGCGACTGGGGCATCACCTGGGGCCTGAACTTCGGCTTCGAGAACAAGGTGAAGCTGCTGGTGCAGGTCGAAGCGGTCAACGTGCAGCAATAGAAGAAGGAGCCAACCATGAGCAGCATCACGGTTCCGTTGCTGGGCATTGCGGGCGCGATGATCGTCGGGGCCATGAGCCCCGGTCCGAGCTTCGTCATGGTGGCGCGCACCGCCGTGTCGTCGTCGCGCGGCGACGGCCTGGCCGCGGCGCTGGGCATGGGCGCGGGCGGCGTCGTGTTCGCGATTGCGGCGCTGGCCGGGCTGCAGGCGGCGTTCCTCGCGGTTCCGGCGCTGTACCTGGCGGTGAAGCTGCTCGGTGGTGCCTACCTCGTATACCTGGGCATCCGCATCTGGCGCGGTGCGCGCGAGCCGCTGGCCGCCGCGCAGGACGAACGCGCGGCCGCAGGCACGGGCGATGCACGTCGCGCGTTTCTCCTGGGCATGGGCACGCAGATCAGCAATCCGAAGACTGCCGTGGTCTACGCCAGCATCTTCGCGGCCTTCCTGCCGCGCGAGGTGCCGCTGGCACTGGCACTCGCGGTGCCGGCGGTGATCTTCTGCATCGAAACGGGCTGGTACGCGATCGTCGCTCTGGCGCTGTCGTCGGCGGCGCCGCGCTCGGCCTACCTGCGCTACAAGGCCTGGATCGACCGCGCGGCCGGCGGCGTGATGGTGCTGCTGGGCCTCAAGCTGCTGTCGGGCGTGCGCGGCAGTTGAGCCGGGCTACAGCAGGCTTTCCGGCGTCAGCGGCGCCAGCAGCTCGAGCATGGTGCGGCCCCAGAAATCCGAATCGGGCTCCTCGGCCAGCACCATGGTCCTGCCGGCCTCCTCCTCGCTGATCCACTCGATGCGCGCATTGCCGCTGTCCTTCGCAAAGCGCAGCCGGTAGGCGCCCTGCTGCTTCAGCACCTCGATGAGCTTGAGCGTCTGCTGCGCCATCTCGGGGCTGCGGATGAAAAGGCCGATCTCGGTGTTGTGCGTCTCGGAGCGCGGGTCGAAATTCATCGAGCCGACAAAAAGAACCTGCCGGTCGATCACCGCCGACTTGGCATGCAGCCGGCCCACCGAAGTGCCGAACAGGCCGAGGCGCACGCTGCGCCGCGTGCGCGTGGTGCTCAGTTCGTACAGCTCGGCGCCGAGTTCGAGCATCTCGGGCCGGTAGCGGCGGTAGGCGGTGTGGACTAGCGGCTCGTCGGTGGCGGCGAAGGAATTGGTGACGATGCTGATCTTCACATTGCGGCGGCGGATCTCGCGCATCACTTCGAGCCCCGCCTTGCCTGGAATCAGGTAGGGCGAGACCAGCGTCACCTCGGAGCGCGCGCGGCGCATCTGCTCGACCACGTTGTAGCGCACGCTGTCGACGTCGAGCAGCGGCACGCCGCCGTACGAGGCGGTCTTGCCGATCACGCGCTCGGGCGAATCGGCGTACGCCTCGGCGAGGGCCCAGATCAGGTTGAGCTTGCCGGCGTCCAGGTCTTCGGCGATCGGGCTGTAGCCGAGCAGGTCGTTGGGCGCGGGCCGGGGCGGCGGCGGCGTGGTGCCCGGGCCGGTGGCGGCTTCGAAGCGCGCCTGCAACTCGTCCGGCGGCAGCTCGCTGGCCACCACCGACTGGACCGGCCGCACGTAGGCGCTGTTCCAGTATTGGTCGAACAGCGCGCCCAGGCGCGGAATCAGCGCCCCGGCCACGAAGGTGTCGAGATCGATGAAATTCTCGCCCGCCGTGCGCCTGAAATACTGGTTGCCGATGTTGCGCCCGCCCGCCACCGCCATGGCGCCATCGGCGATGAAGAGCTTGTTGTGCATGCGCCGGTTGACGCGGCTGAAGTCGAACAGCGAAGCGGTGAAGCGCCTGAGCAGGCTGCCGCGCCCGGCCGGAAACGGGTTGAACAGGCGCAGCTCGACGTTCGGCGTGGCGGCCAGGCCGAGCAGCAGCTCGTCCTCGCCCGAGGTGTAGAGATCGTCCATCAGGAGCCGCACGCGCACGCCGCGCCGGGCCGCATCGCGCAGCGTGCGCAGCAGGTAGCGGCCGGTCTCGTCGTTCTCGATCTGGTAGTACTGCACGTCGAGCGTGCGCTGGGCGCGCCGCGCGAGCTGGATGCGCGTGTCGAAGGCGAAGTCGCCGCCCGGCATCAGGCGAAAGCCGCTCAGGTCGGGGTCGGGCTGCGAGGCCAGCGCGATCTTGCCGAGCGCGGTGTCGGCCGAGGCGGCGATGGCCTTGGTGGGGGGGCGCGGCGCCTCGTCGGGCAGGGTGGCGCAGCCGGCGAAGAGCAGCGCCGCCGCCATGGCGAAGACCCATTGCCCACAGCGCGACAGCAGGCGGCGGGCCATCGGCGGCTTTCTACAGGGCCTTGCGCAGGTTGGCCGGCGCGATGCGCAGGGCTTCGCGGTACTTGGCCACGGTGCGGCGCGCGCACTCGATGCCCTGCTCCTTGAGCATCTCGGAGATCTGGCTGTCGGACAGCGGCTTCTTGATGCTCTCGGAGCTCACGAACTGCTTGATCAGCGCGCGCACCGCGGTGCTCGACGCATTGCCGCCGGTCTCGGTGCCGAGCGCCGAGCCGAAGAAGTACTTGAGCTCGACCGTGCCGAAAGGCGTGGACATGTACTTGGCCGTGGTCACGCGCGAGATGGTCGATTCGTGCAGGCCGAGTTCGTCGGCAATCTCGCGCAGCACCAGCGGCCGCATCGCGAGTTCGCCGTGCACGAAGAAGCTCTTCTGCCGCTCGACGATGGCGTTGCTCACGCGCAGGATGGTGTCGAAGCGCTGCTGGATGTTCTTGATGAACCAGCGCGCCTCCTGCAGCCGCTGCGACAGCGCCTGGCTGCCCTCGCCCTTGTGCGACTTGAGCGCACCGGCATAGATGTCGTGCACGCGCAGCCGCGGCATCACCTCGGGGTTGAGCATGACGCGGAACTTGGCGTTGGTGCCGCGGCCGATCTTGGTGACGATCACGTCGGGAATGACGATGTTGCGCTCGACGTCGACAAAGCGGCGGCCCGGCTTGGGCTCCAGCCGCGAGATGACCTGCAGCGCCGAGCGCACCACCTCTTCGTTGGTGCGCGTGAGCGTGGCCAGGCGCTTGAAGTCGCGCCGCGCGAGCAGCTCCATCGGCTGCTTGCAGATGGCGATGGCGGTCTTGCGCACCAGCGCCTGTTCCTCGGTCTCGCTTTCGCTGGCAAGCGCGCGCAGCTGGATGCACAGGCATTCGCCCAGGTCGCGCGCGCCGACGCCGGCGGGCTCCAGGCTCTGCAGCAGGCCGAGCGCCACCTGGAAGTGGTGCACCAGTTCGTCGAACTGGTCGTTGTCGTCGCCCGCGAGGCCCGAGGCCAGCGCCGGCAGCGAATCCTCCAGGTAGCCGTCGTCGTTGAGCGATTCGATCAGGAAGCGCAGTGCGGCGCTGTCGTTCTCGTTGAGCCGCAGGCTCAGCGCCTGCCGGTGCAGGAAGGACTGCAGCGATTCCTGGCTGCGCGCGAGTTCGGTGGCGTCGGCGCGCTCGTCGTCGCCCAGGTTGTTCTGGCGCGCGGGGGCATCGCTGCCCCATTCGCTGTCGTCGGGCGCCATGTCGACAGTGCCGTCGCCTTCCCAGTCGGGCTCGCGCTCGGTGGCGTCGGCGGCGGGAACCTCGGACTCGGCCGTCGAGGCGGTTTCGCTGGACGTGGTGGTCGTGCTGCTGACGGGGGCCGAGACGAATTCGCCCTCGGCCGCCTCGCCGGCCTCGTCGCGCGGCACCGGCGTGTCGATGGCGTCGAGCCCGAATTCCTCGCGCGCGGCTTCTTCCGCGGTGCGTTCGAGGAACGGGTTCTCGTCCAGCATCTGCTCCACTTCCTGGCTCAGTTCGAGCGTGGACAGCTGCAGCAGCCGGATCGACTGCTGCAGTTGGGGCGTGAGCGCCAGGTGCTGCGAAACGCGAAGGGACAGCCCTTGCTTCATGGAGACCGACTCCTCCCTTACATCCGGAAGTGCTCGCCGAGGTACACCCTGCGTACTTCGGCGTTGTCGACGATCTCCGAGGGTGTGCCTTGTGCCAGCACATGCCCGTCGCTGATGATGAACGCGTGATCGCAGATGCCCAGCGTTTCACGCACGTTGTGGTCGGTGATGAGCACGCCGATGCCGCGCTCCTTCAGGAAGCTGATGATCCGCTGGATCTCGATCACCGCGATCGGGTCGATGCCGGCAAAGGGCTCGTCCAGCAGGATGAAGCGCGGCTGCGTGGCCAGCGCGCGGGCAATCTCGACCCGGCGCCGTTCGCCGCCCGAGAGCGCGAGCGCGGGCGAGTCGCGAAGATGGTCCACCCGCAGGTCGGCCAAAAGGCCGGAGAGGCGCTCTTCGATGCGCTCCCGGCTCAGCGGCGCGGGCTTGCCGCTGGCGTCGGGTTCGCGCTGGAGCTCGAGCACGGCGCGTACGTTTTCCTCGACCGTGAGCTTGCGGAAGATCGAGGCTTCCTGCGGCAGGTAGCTCAGGCCCATGCGCGCGCGCCGGTGGATCGGCATGTGGGCGATGGGTTCGCCGTCGATGGTGATCTCGCCCGCATCGGCCCGCACCAGCCCCACGATCATGTAGAACGAAGTGGTCTTGCCGGCGCCGTTGGGGCCGAGCAGCCCCACGACCTCGCCCTTTTGCACGTCGAGCGAGACATCCCGCACGACCTTGCGGCTGCCGTAGCTTTTCTGCAGGCCGCGCACCACCAGGCGGCTGCCCGGCGTGCCGTCGGCGTTCTGGGTTCCAGCGGTTTCGATCACTTGCGCCTTTCCCCTTCGCCGCCCAGCGTGGTGGTCGAGCGCAGGCCGGCGCCGGGCGCCGGCTGGGGCGCGGCCGCCGCCGGCGCGGCCCGTCCGCCGGCGGGCGCCGAGGCCCCGGGGGCCGGCGCGGTGGCGCTCTTGGGCGTGAGGATGGTCCGCACGCGCCCGCCCGCGGGTGCGTTCACGCCCGTGTTGGGCGGCACGGTGGAGCCGTTGACCGTGTAGGTATCGTTGCTCTGGTCGTAGACGATGAGCGCGCCGGTGCTCTCGTCGTTGGGCGTGGCGCCGATCAGCCGGCGCATGACGGCATTGCGGATGAACTTGACGTTGTCGGCGCGGCTGTCGTACTCGATGACTTCGGATTCGCCCTCGATCCACTCGTCGGGCGCATTGCGCTTTTGCTTGTAGTAGGCCCGCTTGCCGGGCGCCGCCGTGACCACGCCGTACTGGTAGCCCTCGGCGTCCTGGCGCACGTCGATGCGCGCGCCGCGGATGATGATCGTACCCTTGGTGACCAGCACGTTGCCCGTGAACACGCTCGTCTGCTTGAGATCGTCGTAGCGCATCGCATCGGATTCGATGTTCATCGGCTTGCTGCGGTCGGCGGTCTCGGCCAGGGCACCCGAGGCGAGGCCAGCCAGCAGCAGCGCGCCAGCGGCCAGGCGGCCGATGCGGCGAACGAAGGGGATGGTGTGAGGATAGGAGGGCAATGTCATAGAGGCACGAAACTTGCTCTGAACCATTGTATGCGGCGGATTAACCCCAGCCACCACCGCCGATGAAAAAGGCCCGCCGAGGCGGGCCGGTGTCCCCATCGGGAGACACCGCGGAACCGGCTTTGCCGGGCCGCAGGTGTCGCCCCCTGCAAGGGGTGGGCGCAGCGGACACGAAGTGCCGCGCAGCCTGGGGTCAGCCTTTTTTGGCCTCGCCGATCAGGTAGTTGGTGACCTGCAGCGCCTTGGTCATGTTGCCGGCCAGTTCGCCGTCCACGTACCAGCGGCCGGCCACGGCCAGCGCCGGAACGCCGGCCACCTTGTAGGCGTCGGTCAGCTGCGCGGCGCGCTTGGCCTTGCTGGCCACGCCGAAGGAGGTGAAGACTTCCTTGAACTTGGCGCCGTCCAGGCCGTTGGCCGAGGCCCAGGCAATGATGTTGGCATCGCCGTTCACGTTCTGGCGCTGCTTGTGGATCGCGTTGAAGACCTTCGGCTGGAATTCCTCGATCTTGCCCATGGCTTCGAGCGCGTAGTACAGGCGCTGCTTGGCCTCGACGTCGTTGCCCACGAAAGGCACGGGCACGCGGCGGAAGGCCACTTCCTTGGGGGCCGTCTTGAGCCAGGCTTCCAGCTGCGGCTCGAAGTCGTTGCAGTGCGGGCAGTTGTACGAGAAGAACTCGATCACCTCGACCTTGCCCGCCGGCGCGTCGACCGGCACGCGCTTGTCGAGCACCAGGTACTCGGTGCCGGCCTTGGGCGCGCGCGCCTGGGCGTGCACGGTGTTGCCAGCCAGCGAAAGCAGGCCCAGCGAGGTGGCGGCCAGCGAAAAGTCACGACGTTTCATTGAAAGAGTTCTCCTGTTGGGTACGGCAGACTGAGCCGGCGCGCCGCGCGGAGTTCCCGCTTGCGGCATGCCCAGGACGATCCTGGCGGCGGCCCGTGCCGCGCGGCGAAGCTTAAAGAATATCCGTGACGGCTGCCGACGAGCTCAGCGCTGCACGCGCACGAGCGCCGATTCGAGGCCGCCGCTGTCGAGCCGCTCCTTCAGGCGATCGGCGTCGTCCTTCTTGTTGAACGGGCCCGCGCGCACCCGGTAGACCGTGCGGCCGGCCTGCTCGCGCTCGGTGACCCGGGCCTCGACGCCCATCAGCGACAGCTTGGCGCGCTGGGCCTCGGCATCGTCGGTGGTGCGGAAGGCGCCCGCCTGCACGAAGTACATGAACGGATCGGCACCCGGCGCCGCGCTGTTGCTGCTGGGCGCGGCGGAAGCCGTGGTGGTGCTGCCGCTGCTGCCGCCGGCGCGCGCACGGGCCAGGTCGCCGAGCGGATCGTTCGACGGCGGCAGGGAATTGGCCTCGGCCGGCACCGGCGCCGGGCGCGCGGGTTTCGGCGCAACCACCACCGGCACCGGCGGAGCGGGCGGCGCCGCACCCGGCGCCACGGCCGCGGTGTCACCGCCGGCCGGTGGTGCCACCGGGCCGGCCGCGGCCGGCGGCTTGGGCGCGCCGGCCTTGCCCGCCAGCGGCGCGTTGGGGTCCCAGTCGCGGTTCTTGCGGGCTTCGGCTTCGTCCTGCTCGGCGCCGCCGCGCTGGGTCTTGGTCACGAACGGGATCGGCACCTTGGTCACGTAGACCGCGATGCCCAGCGCGACACCCAACCCCAGCACCAGGCCGACGATGAGCCCGATGACGATGTTGCCGCGTTGTCTGGTTGTCTTCTTCATAGTCAGTTCACATCTTGCTCGGCGCACTGACGCCGAGAATCGCGAGGCCATTGTGCAGCACCTGCGCGGTGGCGGCGACGAGCGCGAGCCGCGCCAGCTTGACCGGCTCGTCGTCGACCAGGATGCGCTCGGCGTCGTAGTAGCTGTGGTAGCTGGCGGCCAGTTCGCGCAGGTAGAACGTGACGTCGTGTGGCGCGAAATCCTTGGCGGCGGCCGTGAGCATGGCCGGGTACTTGGCCAAGAGCAGCATGAGCGCCTGCGCGGCCGGGCTTTCGATCGGCGACAGGTCCACGTCCTTGAGCGCGGCCGCATCGCCGCCCCAGCCCGCCAGCACCGAGCAGATGCGCGCATGGGCGTACTGCACGTAGTACACGGGGTTGTCGTTGTTCTTGGTCACGGCCAGGTCGACATCGAAGGTGTATTCGGTGTCGGGCTTGCGGCTCAAGAGGAAGAAGCGCACGGCGTCGGTGCTGGTCCACTCGATCAGGTCGCGCAGCGTGACGTAGCTGCCCGCGCGCTTGCTGATCTTGACCTCTTCGCCGCCCTTCATCACGCGCACCATGGTGTGCAGCACGTAGTCGGGGTAGCCCTCGGGAATGCCGACGCCCGCGGCCTGCAGGCCGGCGCGCACGCGCGCGATGGTGCCGTGGTGGTCGGTGCCCTGGATGTTGACCACCTTGTGGAAGCCGCGCTCCCACTTGGCGATGTGATAGGCGACGTCGGGCACGAAGTAGGTGTACGTACCGTCCTGCTTCTTCATCACGCGGTCCTTGTCGTCGCCGTAGTCGGTCGACCGGAGCCAGAGCGCGCCGTCCTGCTCGTAGGTCTTGCCGGCGGCCACGAGCTTCTGGACCGCAGCCTCGACGCGGCCGCTGGTGTAGAGGCTCGATTCGAGATAGTAGTTGTCGAAGCGCACGCGGAAGGCCTGCAGGTCCAGGTCCTGTTCGCGGCGCAGGTAGGCGACCGCGAATTCGCGGATGGAATCGAGGTCGTCGATGTTGCCTGTGGCGGTGTATTCGCGGTCGTCCGACTTGACAGTTTTCTTCTGCTTGAAGTCTTCGGCGATGTCGGCGATGTAGTCGCCGTTGTAGGCGGGCGCCTTTTCGCCGCTCGGCCATTCGGGATCGCCGGGCTTGAAGCCGCGGGCGCGCAGCTGGGTGCTGTTGGCCAGCGTCTGGATCTGCACGCCGGCGTCGTTGTAATAGAACTCGCGCCAGACGGTGTCGCCCTGGGAGGCGCGCAGGTTGCAGATGGCGTCGCCGAGCGCGGCCTGGCGGCCGTGGCCGACGTGCAGCGGCCCGGTCGGGTTGGCCGAGACGAACTCGACCAGCACCTTTTCGCCGGTGGCGGGCTGTTGCCCGAAGGCGCTGCCGGCGGCCAGCACTTCGCGCACGATCTGCTGCTTGGCAGCGGTCTTGAGGCGGATGTTGAGGAAGCCGGGGCCGGCGATCTCGATGGCTTCGACCCACTGGCCGAAAACCGGGGTGGCGAGCAGCGCGGCACTGAGCTCCTCGGCCAGTTCGCGCGGCTTGCGCCCGAGCGGCTTGGCGAGTTGCATGGCGGCCGTGCTGGCGAAATCGCCGTGGGCAGCCACCTTGGGCGACTCGAACGCGGCTTTGGAGCCAGCGCCGGGCGAGAGGGATTCGAGCGTGTTCGCGAGCGCCGCGAGCAGCTCCTGTTTGACCAATAGCATCTGCGAATTTTACCGGGGGCAAACCCGGGCGCAGTTGACCATCGTCATCCGATCGTTACCTTCGGCCGTTAGAAGCCTCGGCCCCGAGGCGGGGCACCTGTCACAACCCACCTTGCAAGGACATATCACCATGAAGAAGTTCCTTTCCCTGGTCGCCCTGGGCGCCTGTCTCTCCTTCGGCGTCGCACAGGCACAAGACAAGGCCCCGGCCAAGGCTCCGGCGCCTGTCACCGCTCCCGCGGCCACGCCCGCTACCCCCGCCGCTCCTGCGGCGGCAACCCCCGCAGCGCCCGCCACCGCAGCAGCCCCCGCCGCCGGCGCGAGCTGCGAAGCCAAGGCCATCGACAAGAACGGCAAGGCCCTGGCCGGCGCCGCCAAGACCAGTTTCGTCAAGAAGTGCGAAAAGGACGCCAAGGCAGCCGCGGCGCCCGCCTGTGCGGCCAAGGCGGTCGACAAGAACGGCAAGGCGCTCGCGGGTGCCGCCAAGAACAGCTTCATGAAGAAGTGCGAAGCGGATGCCGCCAAGGCCTGACGCCACGCCGCGCCGAAGATTGCGCGCCAAGGAAGAAAGAGCCCGCCGCGCGCGGGCTTTTTCATGAGGGCCGCGCCGGCGGCTGCTACTTCAGTACGCCCAGCAGGTTGTTGAAGTCGTCGGTCCAGGGGCGGACGCCGGCGCGCAGCGCGATCGGCGAGGCCACGCCGCGCAGGGGCTCGCGCGCCAGCACGGCCGGGTCGCGAGCCACCAGCACCCAGTCGGTCGGGTCGAGCGATTTCGACGCTTGCGCGTCGTCGCTCACGAGCACCGCGTGCAGGCCTTTCAGCTCGGCGATCCGCGCGACCACAGGTGCCAGTTCGAGGAAGCGGTTGGTCACGTGAAAGGCCACGACGCCGTCCGGCTTCATGTGCCGCAGATAGACATCCATGGCCTGCGCCGTGAGCAGGTGCACCGGCACCGCATCACCCGAGAAGGCATCCACCGCGAGCAGGTCGAAGCCCTGCGGCGGCTCGCGCTCCAGCGCCAGCCGCGCGTCGCCGAGCACGCGCTCGATGCGCGCCGGGCTGTCGCGCAGGAAGGTGAATTCGCTGTCCGCGAGCTCGAACACCTGCGGATTGATCTCGTAGATCCGGTAGACGTCGCCGCTTCGGCCGTAGCTTGCGAGCGTGCCGGCGCCCAGGCCGATCAGCCCCACGCGGCGCGGGCCGGCTGGTGCGGCGGCCATCGCGCGGCCGATGCCGGAGGTGGCGCCGTAGTAGGTGGTGGGTTCGCGCCGGCGGGCGGGGTCCAGGAACTGCTCGCCATGCTTGATGGAGCCGTGCGACAGCAGCCGCACGCTGTCCGACGGGTGCAGGCGCCGCACGTCGAAGGTGATCAGCGCACCATGGAAATTGCGCATCAGGTAGCGCGCGTCCGACCTGTCGCTCGCGATCTGCGCCATCAGGAAGTACGCGCAGCCGGCCGCCAATGCCACGCCGGAAACCCGCAGCCAGATCCGCTGGCGCAGAACGGCGGCCGCCGCGAGCGCCGTCAGCACCAGGCCGATGCCCAACTCGTAATACGCCGGCAGCACATGCGGCGCCACCAGCCCCACCATGGCACCGCCCAGCGCGCCGCCGAGCGCGAGCATCAGGTAGAAGCGCGTGAGATAGCGCGGCGCCGGCCGCAGCCTGGCGGTTTCGCCGTGCAGGAACATGCACAGCACGAACAGGCCGCCGACATAGATCGGCAGCCCCGTGCGCACATCCGAGCCGACGGGGTTCTGCAGCCCGAAGGCGCACAGCAGCAGCACGCCCGCCGCCAGCGGCAGGAAGACGCCGCGCCGGTACCAGCGGTCGCTCTCGAAGCACAGCACGAAGGTGAACAGGTACAGCGAGAGCGGCAGTACCCAGAGAAACGGAACCGCCGCGACGTTCTGGGTGATGTGGTTGGTCACGGCCAGCAACAGCCACGACGCCAGCGCCGGCAGCGCGAGCCAGAGCAGGCCGTCGGACCAGCGCGGCGGCTGCTCGCCGTCGTCGGCGGCCGCGGCCTGGCCCTGCGCCGGCGGCACCGGGACGGCCGCGGGCCAGCGGTACGCCACAAGCAATGTCGTGCCGGCGCACAGCAGCACGAACAGGCCGTAGCCCCATGACCATCCCCCTGCCTGCTGCAGCAGCGAGCTGCGCGGCTCGATCAGCACCGGGTAGCTCAGCAGCGACAGCAGCGATGCCAGGTTGGAAAGCGAGAAGTACCGGTACACCCGCGCGCTCCAGGGCGTGCGCGCCACCCACGACTGCACCAGCGGGCCGGTGGTCGACAGAAGAAAGTACGGAAGGCCGATGGTCGCGTGCAGCAGCCCGAGGATCAGCCACGCCGGGTCTTCGGCGCCGGTGGGCTTCCAGCGCGCGGCCACCACGATCGGAAGGAACGCCAGGCTCGCCAGCAGCAGCCCCACGTGCAGCGCGGCCTGCGCCCGCACGCGAAGGCGGCGCGTGGCCCAGTCGGAATACGCATAGCCCGCGAGCAGCACGGCCTGGAAGAACACCATGCAGATCGACCACACGGCGGCCGAGCCGCCGAACCAGGGCAGGATCTGCTTGGCGATCAGCGGCTGGACCAGGAACAGCAGGAACGCGCTGCTGAAGATGGTGCCGGCAAACAGAAGCTGGATGCCGGTGCGTCCCATGCGGGCCTACTTGCCGAAGCCGCGCGCGAGGAACACGGCGACCAGCGGAATCAGCGCGATCAGGTGGGCCTGCACCATCACCAGCCTGCGCGTCTTGCGGATGTCGGCTTCGGCCGGCAGCGTGCCATTGGCGCGCAGCGCCTTGCGCCAGCGGAAGTAGGTGAGCGTCGGAAAGATCGAGAGCACGCCGATGATGATGAACAAGCCCAGCTTCACATGCAACAGCGGGTTGGTCCAATACCACGCCGTGCCTTTCACGCCCCACACCGTGCGGGCGATGCCGGTGGCCAGCACCGCGATGGCGGCCATGCCGTAGACCATGTCGACCTTGGCGAGCCGCTCCACCACGGCGGCATTGAGCCACTGCACGCGGCACAGCGCCGCTTCGCTCGAGATGAACACGACCATCGTGAGGATGGCCAGCAAGTGCAGGTAGGCGAGGATGGCTTCGAGGGTCATCGATGGCTTTCTTCTTCAATGGGGTTGCAAATGCTTGCAGATTGTGACGCCGCTCGCGCGCTTTACCTCCTGCCGCCCCAGAATTCGGGCCGCCCGTACTGCTCCTTGAGGAAATCAAGCCACAGTCGCACCCGCAGCGGCAGGTGCTTGGTGCCCGCGAAGACCGCGTAGATGCCATTGGGCGGCGCGGCGAATTCGTCGAGCAGCGGCACCAGCAGGCCGGCATCGATCTCGGCCTCCACCTCCCAGGTGCTGCGCCACGCGATGCCGTGGCCGGCCAGGCACCAGTCGTGCAGCACCTGGCCGTCGGAACAATCGAGCGGGCCCTCGGGCCGCAGGTAGATCAGCTCTTCGCCGCCCTCCTCGCCGGCACCCGCTGGTGGGCGCTCCTGGTCCTGGCCCTGGGCGAGGCGCGGAACACGGAACGCCCAGCCGCGCGTCTGCGAGGCGTCGCTCGACAGCGTGAGGCAGGCAAAGCGCGACAGCTCGTTCGGATGCCGCGGCATGCCATGGCGGCGCACGAATTCCGGCGTGGCGACGCAGCGGCGGCGGTTGTCGGCCAGCCGCACGCTGACCAGCGACGAGTCGGGCATGTCGCCCACGCGCACCGCGCAGTCGAAGCTCTCGCCGCGCACGTCGACCACGCGGTCGCTCAGGTTCAGCGAGATCGTGACCTCGGGATGCAGCGCATGGAAGCGCGGCACCAGCGGCGCCACATGGCGGCGGCCGAAACCGGCCGGTGCCGTCACGCGCAGGTGGCCGCTGGCCTTGACGCCACCCGCGCTCACGCTCGCTTCGGCATTGGCGAATTCGGTCAGCAGGCGCTGGCAATCTTCGAGAAAGGCGCTGCCTTCATGCGTGAGCGTGATGCGCCGCGTGGTGCGCACCAGGAGCTTGACGCCCAACCGCGCCTCGAGCGCGTCGAGCCGCCGCCCCATGATCGCGGGCGCCACGCCCTCGGCCTTGGCCGCGGCCGTGAGACCGCCGCGGGTCGCCACGGAGACGAAGGATTCGAGTTGTTTCAGGCGATCCATGGCGGCGGAACTATAGCCCGCAGCGCCGCGGGCATGGGCCAGTACCTGCAGCGGCTATTTCTGGGCCCGCGAATACGTGGAGTGCGAATACAGCGGGGCCCCGCCCATCGGCAGGTCGGCTTCCAGCACGCTGCCGGTGGCCGAATCGGTGAGTACCAGCTGCCGCGTTCCCGGCCGGAAGGCGACGTTGGTCACGGTCTGGCCGGCCGGGCTGCGGACCATGTGCGTGACCTCGCCGCGCGCATTGAGCACGAAGGCCCCGCCCAGGCTCGCATGGGCAACGACCAGCCCGCCATCGGCCGTGAGCGCAAGCCCGTCGGGGCCGCTGGTTCCGAAGAAGGTCTGCAGCGCGCCGACCTTGGAAAGGCTGCCGTCGGGCAGCAGCGGTGCGCGCCAGACCTGGTTGCCGCGGGTGACGGCCACGAACAGCACCTTGCCGTCGGCACTCGTCGCCACGCCATTGGGACTCGGTGCGTTGGCCAACAGCAGATCGAGGCGGCCATCGTCGGCACTCCACCGGTAGACGCGGCCGGTGGGGTCGTGCAGGCCGGTCTGGCCCTGGTCGGTGAAATAGAGCCGCCCTTCCAGGTCGAAGCTCAGGTCGTTCACGCCCTTGAAGGACTCGCTGTTGCGATGCCCGAGCATGGTCTCGACCACGCCACCGGCCGCATCGAGCCGCAGGATGCCGCGCCGGTAGTCGGCGATCCAAAGTCTGCCGTCGGCATGGATCGCCAGGCCATTGGGCCAGCCCTCGTAAGCCGCCATGAGCTGCCATTCGAGCGACGACGCAGCGATCCTGAAGATGCGGCCGTAGGGAATGTCGGTGACGTACAGGTTTCCGGCCCGGTCGAACGCGGGGCCTTCCAGGAAGCTGTCCATCACGTGGCCCGGTTTGTTGGCGTCAACCCAGTCGGTGCGGCGCGGCGTACGAAACGCATCGGGCAGGCGCGTGAGCACGCGCGCTTCGATGATCTCGGGGGGTTGGAAGCTCAGGTTCCACATGGCTGCACGGTCTCCGACGGGGTCACTCGGGCTGCACGCCCGCGGCCTTGATCACCTGGCCCCAGGTTTGCGTCTGGCTGTGAACGAACTTGCCGAAGTCGGCCGAGGGCAGCCCGCCGGGGCTGGCGCCCTGCTCGGCAAACCGCTGCACGAGGTCCGGCGATGCCAGCGCCTTCTTCACTTCCGCCTGCAGCCTGTCGATGATCGGCTGCGGCGTGCCCTTGGGCGCAGCGATGCCGAACCAGTTGGTGGCGGTGAATTCCTTCAGGCCGGCCTCGGCGCTGGTGGGCACATCGGGCAAGGCGGCAAGTCGCTTGGGCGATGTCACGAGCAGGGCACGCACCTTGCCACCCTTGACCTGCGGAATGGCCGTGGGCGCGGCGGTGACCAGCACGTCGACCTGGCCCGACACCACGCCCAGCATCGCTTCGCCCGCGCCCTTGTAGGGCACATGGGTCAGCGCGAGCTTGCCGTTCTGCTTGAGCAGTTCGCCGCCCAGGTGGGTGGAACTGCCGACGCCGCCCGAGCCGAAGGTCAGCTTGTCGGGGTTCTTGCGGGCCGCGCCGATCAGCGCCTCCAGGGAGGTGTACGGCGAATTCGCGCCCACCACCAGCACGAGCGGCGCATCGACGATCGTTGTCACCGGCACCAGGTCGGCGGGCCCCCACGGCAGCTTCCTGAAGAGGTGCGGCAGCATCGCGTAGGTGGTGTCGTTGATCAGGAAGGTGCCGCCGTCCGGCATGGACTTGGCCACGAGGCTGGAGCCGATCGTGCCGCTCGCGCCGGCCTTGTTCTCCACATAGAAGGAGATGCCAGTCTGCTCGGTGAGCTTCTGAGCGATCTGGCGCGCAGCGTAGTCGGTAGTGCCGCCGGGTGCGTACGGGACCACCAGGCGCACCGGCCTGGCGGGCCACGCCGTGTCCGCCGCCAGGGCGGGAAGGCAAGCCGCGGTCGCGGCGCAGAAGAGCAAGACGGGCAAGGCGCGCCGCGGGATGGAAGGCATTGGGTCAGTCTCCGAAGGTGATGTTGCGTGTCCTGAGGGCGGCGATCTCCGCGTCGCTGTAGCCCACTTCCCTCAGCAGCTCGCCGGTGTGCTCGCCGATGCGCGGCGGCTGAAGGCGGATGCCGGGGCGCTCGCCGTCGAGCGTGAAGGGCATCAGCGGCACCTTGGCCATGTGGCCGTCGTTCATGCGCACGGGCGCGAGGCCGCCGGTGGCGTTGAGGTGCGGATCGTCGAACAGCTCCTGTGGCCTGGTGATGGGCGCGAAGGGCAGCTCGTTCTGCTCGAACACCGCGCTGAGTTCGGCCGCGCTGTAGCCGGCCAGGTGCGAGCGCAGGATCGGCATCATCCAGTCGCGCGCGAGCACGCGGTCGTTGTTGGTCTTCAAACGCGGATCGGCCAGCATTTCTTCCAGGCCGAAGGCCCTGCAGAAGATGGCCCACTGCTTGTCGCTCACGGCCGCGAGGAAGATCTGCTCGCCGTCCTTCACGGTGAACACGTCGTACACGGCCCAGGCCGAGATGCGGCTGGGCATCGGGTCGGCGGCCTTGCCCGTGGCGGCGAACTGCATCATGTGCTGCGCGACCAGGAACACGTTGTTCTCGAACAGCGCGGACTGCACCTCGCAGCCCTTGCCGGTGAGCTCGCGCTGGCGCAGCGCGGCCATCGCCCCGATGGCCCCGAACATGCCGCCCATGATGTCGTTCACGCTGGTGCCCGCGCGCAGCGGGTCGCCCGCCCGGCCGGTCATGTAGGCCAGGCCACCCATCATCTGCACCACCTCGTCGAGCGCGGTGCGGTGGTCGTAAGGGCCGGGCAGGAAGCCCTTGTGGCTCACGTAGATGAGGCGCGGGTTGAGCTGCTTCAGGCTGTCGTAGTCCAGGCCCAGCTTCTTCATGGTGCCGGGCTTGAAGTTCTCGCTCACGATGTCGGCCGTGGCGACGAGGCGCAGCGCGGCCTCCACGCCCTCTCGTGTCTTGAGGTCGAGCGCGATGCTCTTCTTGTTGCGGTTGAAGGTCGGGAAGAAGCCCGAACCCGAGCCGAGCAGGCGGCGCGTGCTGTCGCCCTCGATGGGCTCGACCTTGATGACCTCGGCACCGAGGTCGGCCAGCAGCAGGCCGCAGGTGGGGCCCATCACCATGTGGGTGAACTCGACGACGCGGACGCCGGCGTACGGCAGGGGTTGGGATTCAGGCATGTGCGGTGGTTTCCTGTTGGACGAAGCCCTTGGGCAGGCCGGCCTCGGGCGTCATGCCGTAGACCGGTTCGCCGGGCAGGCCGGCCATGAGCGGCGCGCGCGCCGCGATGAGTTTCTGGATATCGATGCCGGTGCGAACGCCCATGGCCTCGAACATGAAGACGAGGTCTTCGGTCACCGCATTGCCCGAGGCGCCCGGCGCATACGGGCAGCCGCCGAGGCCGCCGAGCGAAGCATCGAAAGTGCGCACGCCCTCGTCCCAGGCCGCGAGGCAGTTCGCGATGCCAAGGCCGCGCGTGTTGTGCATGTGGGCGGCGCCAGCGTGCGCACCGAGTTCGGCGCGCAGGCGCCTGAAGAGACGGCGCACCTGCGCGGGATTGGCGTAGCCGACGGTGTCCGAAAGGCCCGCTTCTTCCGCGCCGGCCTCGATGCACTGCGCCGCGAGGCGGATCACGTCGTCTTCAGGCACCAGCCCCTGCAGCGTGCAGCCGAAGGCGGTGGAGATGCCGGCCTCGAGCCTCACATGCGGCGCCATCGCGCGGCGCAGCTCGGAGATGGCGCGTACTTCGTCCACCATCTCGGTCGGCGTCTTGCGCACGTTGGCAAGCGAGTGCGCCACGCTGGCCGAGACCGGCATCGTGAGCTTGTGCACGCCCGCTTCGAGCGCGGCCTGCGCGCCCTTGCGGTTGGGCACCAGCGCCATCACGGTGAGGCCGGGCAAGGTGATGGCGTGGCGCACCACCTCGGCGGCATCGGCCATCTGCGGCAGCAATTTGGCGGGCACGAAGGAGGCCACCTCGATCTCGCGCACGCCGGCCGCGTGGAGCGCGTCGATCCAGCGCAGCTTGTGGTCCGTGGGCATGGTGGCCTTGACCGATTGCAGGCCGTCGCGCGGGCCAACCTCGCTGATGAGGACGTCGGGGGGAGTCATCGGTTTCGTCTCCTTTGAGCTTGAGCGATCGGGCACTGATCTCTTGACAGTTCTATCTTACAGAACTAAATTCCGTTAAACAGAATTAGACCGCCGAACGACTTTCACTGTCAAGCCGACGCCATGCCCCGCAAAGCCCAGACCGAATCGGTTTCAGATCTCAACGCCGCGCCCGGCGGCGCCGCGGCCGTCGACCGCGCCCTGAGCCTGCTCTCGGCATTCCGGCCCGGCGACGAGGCACTCACGCTCGCGGAGTTTGCCGAGCGCACGCAGCTCTACAAGAGCACGGTGCTGCGGCTTCTGGCCTCGCTCGAACATGCGCGGCTGATCCGCCGGCAGGACGACGGGCGCTATGCACTGGGCGCGGAGATCGCGCGGCTGCACGGCCTCTATGCGGCGTCGCTGTCGCTCGACCGCATCGTGCTGCCGGTGCTGCGCGCGCTCGCCGCAACGACGGGCGAGAGCGCGGCCTACCACGTGCGGCAGGAACAGGGCGACAGCTGGGTGCGGCTGTGCCAGTTCCGCGTCGATTCGTCGCATGTGGTGCGCGACCACGTGCGTGCGGGCGACCTGCTGCCCAACGACCGCGGTGCGGGCGCGCGCGTGCTGATCGCCTTCGGGCCCGAAGCCGGGCGCCCGCGCGGCGCCAAAGAGCGCAAGCTGTACGACGCGATCCGCGCCCAGGGGTACTGCGCGCTGGTGGGCGACCGCACGGCCGAGCTGGCCGGCATCTCGGCACCGGTGTTCCATGCCGACGGCCGCCTGGCCGCGGCGGTCACGCTGACGATGCCGGCGCACCGCTACGACGCGCGCCACATCGAGCCGGTGCGCACGGCGGCCCGCGAGTTGAGCGGAACCCTCTGACAAAAAGGAGGAGAAAACGCAGGCCTCCCTGCGATTACGTTCATTTTTGTCACTGATAAATCCCGATCCTGGTTATTACTGATCGGCAAAGTATCGAATAAAGTCCAAGCCATGGATCAACCCGGCGCAGTGCTCTTCGATGCCTACGGCACCCTGTTCGATGTCTACAGCGTCGGGCAGACGGCCGAGCGGCTGTTCGCGGGCCAGGGTCAGGCGCTGGCCGCGGGCTGGCGCGACAAGCAAATCGAATACACGCGCCTCGTCACCACCAGCAACCACGGCGCGCACTACCGGCCTTTCGGCGAACTCACGCGCGCTGCGCTGCGCTACACCTGCAAGCGGCTGGGCCTCACCCTGACCGAAGCCGCCGAGCAGCAGCTGATGGACCAGTACCGCACGCTCACGGCTTTTCCCGAATGCCGCGAAGTACTGCAGGCACTCAAGGCGCGCGGCGTGGTCACCGGCATCCTCTCGAACGGCGACCCCGGCATGCTCGACGCCGCCGTGCGCAACGCCGGGCTCGATGGCTTGCTGGGCCACGTGCTGAGCGTCGACGGCATCCGCAAGTACAAGACGCATCCCGACGCCTACCAGCTCGGCGTCGCCGCCACCGGCCTGCGGCCTTCGCGCATTGCCTTCGTGAGCTGCAACGGCTGGGACGCGCTCGGCGCCACCTGGTTCGGCTTCCGCACGCTCTGGGTCAACCGCTACCAGCTCCCGTTCGAAGAACTCGGCACGCAGCCCGAACGCATCGGCAGCAGCCTGCGCGACGTGCTCGGGTTCTTCTGACAGACACCGCTCCTCATTTCATTCAGCATTGCACCGTTCTCAAGGAGAGAAAAACATGACCGCCCGCACCACCACCCACGGCCTCCAGGTTGCGACCGAGCTTCATCGCTTCATCGAAGACAAGGTCCTGCCCGCCAGCGGCGTGGCCAGCGAGGTTTTCTGGAAGGGCTTCGACGCCATCGTCCATGACCTCGCGCCGAAGAACATCGCGCTGCTGGCCGAACGCGACCGCCTGCAGGCTGAGCTCGACGCCTGGCACAAGAAGAACCCCGGTCCCATCACCGCAGGTGATCCGTCGAATCCTTCCGACATGACCGCCTACCGCGCCTTCCTCGAGAAGATCGGCTACCTGCTGCCGCAGCCCAAGGGCGCGAAGGCCACCACCGCGAACGTCGATTCCGAGCTCGCGCTGCAGGCCGGCCCGCAGCTGGTGGTGCCGATCCTCAACGCCCGCTACGCGCTCAATGCCGCCAATGCGCGCTGGGGCTCGCTGTACGACGCGCTCTACGGCACCGACGCCATTCCCGAAACCGGCGGCGCCGAAAAGGGCAAGGGCTACAACCCCGTGCGCGGCGCCAAGGTCATCGAATTCGCGCGCAACGTACTCGACCAGGCCGCGCCGCTCGAAAACGGTTCGCACAAGATGGCGACCGGCTACAGCGTGAAGGAAGGCAAGCTCGTCGTCACGCTGCAAAGCAGCAGCACCGGCCTGGCCGATCCCGTGCAGTTCGTCGGCTACCAGGGCGATGCCGCTGCGCCATCGTCGGTGCTGCTCAAGCACAACGGCATCCACCTCGACATCCGCATCGACCGCAGCACGCCCATCGGCAAGGGCGATGCGGCCGGCGTCAGCGACCTGGTGCTCGAAGCCGCGCTCTCGACCATCCTCGACCTCGAAGACTCGGTGGCCGTGGTCGATGCGGCCGACAAGGTGGTCGCGTACTCGAACTGGCTGGGCATCGTGCAGGGCACGCTGACGGAAGAAGTCGCCAAGGGCGGCAAGACCTTCACGCGCGGCCTCAACCCCGACCGCGAATACACCGGCGCCGACGGCCGGCCCGTGAAGCTGCATGGCCGCTCGCTCATGTTCCTGCGCAACGTAGGCCACCTGATGACCAACCCGGCCGTGCTGTACGCGGGCGGCAAGGAAATCCCCGAAGGCATCCTCGATGCCGTGGTCACCACCACCATCGCCATGATCGACCTGAAGCGCAAGGGCAACTCGCGCACCGGCAGCATCTACATCGTCAAGCCCAAGATGCACGGCCCGTCCGAAGTGGCCTTTGCGAGCGAGCTGTTCGGCCGCGTCGAGCAGCTGCTCGGCCTGCCCGCCAACACCGTGAAGCTCGGCATCATGGACGAGGAGCGCCGCACCAGCGTGAACCTCAAGGCCTGCATCGCCGAGGCCGCCGCGCGCGTGGCCTTCATCAACACCGGTTTTCTCGACCGCACCGGCGACGAGATGCACACCGCCATGCAAGGCGGCCCGATGATCCGCAAGGGCGACATGAAGTCCAGCGCGTGGATCGGCGCGTACGAGAAGAACAACGTGCTGGTCGGTCTCTCGTGCGGCCTGCGCGGCAAGGCGCAGATCGGCAAGGGCATGTGGGCCATGCCCGACCTGATGGCCGCCATGCTCGAACAGAAGATCGCACACCCCAAGGCCGGCGCCAACACCGCCTGGGTGCCCTCGCCCACCGCAGCCACGCTGCATGCGCTGCACTACCACCAGGTGAGCGTCACGGCCGTGCAGCAGGAGCTCGAGAAGATCGACGCCGACGCGGAACGCGACAACATCCTGAACGCGCTGCTGCAGGTGCCCATCGCGGCCGGGGCCAAGTGGACCGATGCCGAGAAGCAGCAGGAAATCGACAACAACGTGCAGGGCATCCTCGGCTACGTGGTGCGCTGGATCGACCAGGGCGTGGGCTGCTCCAAGGTGCCCGACATCCACAACGTGGGCCTGATGGAAGACCGCGCCACGCTGCGCATCAGCAGCCAGCACATCGCCAACTGGCTGCTGCATGGCGTGGTGACCAAGGCGCAGGTCGACGAGACCTTCCAGCGCATGGCCAAGGTGGTCGACGAGCAGAACGCCGGCGACCCGATGTACCAGCCGATGGCCGGCAACTTCGCAACCTCGGCCGCGTACAAGGCGGCGCAGGACCTGGTGTTCAAGGGCATCGAGCAGCCCAGCGGCTACACCGAGCCGCTGCTGCATGCGTGGCGGCTGAAGGTGAAGGGCGAGGCCTGACCGCGCTCGCGCATCGGCTTGAGAACGACGGCGCCCGAGGCGCCGTTTTTCGTTTGGCATGCCGTTAGGATCCGTGCTGCCTCCGTCTCCAGCGCTGCGCCTCCCCCATGACCCTCTCCCCCGCTTCGGCACGTTCGGCCACATCGATGCTGATCGTGCTGGCCTCCGCTTTCGCGCTAAGCCAGGCCTTTCGCACCGTCGGCGCGATGATGGCCACGCCGCTCGCACAGCATTTCGGCCTCACCGCCCAGGCGCTGGGCTTGTGGGCCGGCACCTTCCATTTCATGTTCGGCGCGACGCAGCTCGCGATGGGTGTGTCGATCGACATCTACGGCGTGCGGCGCACGGTGCTCACGGCCTTTCCGCTTGCCATTGCGGGCGCGGTGCTGTGTGCAGCGGCGCCCAGCTTCCATGCGCTGCTGCTCGGGCAGGCCATGATCGGCGTCGGTTGCGCGCCGGCCTTTCTCGCCTGCACCGTGTTCATCGCACGGCACTTCGAAGCCGCGCGCTTCACTGCCATGTCGGGCCTCGTGATGAGCATGGCGGGGCTCGGCATCCTGTTTACCGGCACACCGCTCGCACTGCTGATCGAAGCCGCGAGCTGGCGCGCGGGCTACGCCTGCCTCGCGGGCTTCGCGGTGCTGTCGTGGGGCTTCGTGTTCTGGCGCGTGCACGAACCGCCGCGGGCGGCGCCGCACGAACGCCAGACGCTCGCCAAGGCCGTGCGCGAACTGCTGCCGCTCTTTGCCATGCCGCACACGCTGGGCCTGCTGTGCTTCGCCTGCGTGTCGTATGCCGCGTTCATCACCCTGCGCGGCCTCTGGCTCGGCCCCGTGCTGCACGACCGCCATGGGCTGTCGCTGGTCAGCAGCGGCAACGTGGCGCTGGTGATGACCATCGCGGGCATGATCAGCCCCGCCATGTTCGGCCGCCTCGACCCGGGCGGCGCGCGGCGCGGCCGCTGGCTCATGGGCTGCGCGTTTGCGGCCGCGGTGATGTTCGCGTTCATGGCGCTCACGCATTCGCTCGCCGTCGACATCGGCCTGCCGATCCTCTACGGCCTGCTCTCGGGCTACTCGGTGCTGCAGTATTCGTACACGCGCGCCGCCTATCCGGCGGCCATGACGGGGCGCGCGCTCTCGCTGCTCAACATGGCGATGTTCCTCGGCGTGTCGCTGATGCAGTGGACCACGGGCGTGGCCGCATCGTGGGCCGCGTCGAACGGCGTGGAGCCGTTTCGCGCGGTGTTCCTCACGATCACGGGCATGCTGGCGGTGGGCACTCTGGCATTCCTGTTGCTGCCGCGTGCGCACGAAAGCGCGAGCCTCTCGTCCGCGCGGCCCTGAGCGGCATCGCGCAGGCGCTCGCTCAACCGCGCTCGCCCAGCCGCGAGCGCACCTCCGCGCGGCCGAGCTTGCGCATGCACTCTGCATATACGTGAGGCCGGCCATACATCGCCATCGTGTCGGTGGTGCCGAAAGCGGGCGGCTCGCAGCCGCGGCGCGTGACCAGGCAGCGCCGCAGCACGTCGTAGCAGCGCGGCGCGGGCTCCAGCCGGCGCACCTCGGGCACACGCGCAAGCGTCACCTCCCACCAGCAGCCATCGATGCGATGCCACTGCGTGACGGCGTCGATCGCATGGTAGGGCGCGTAGGGCTTCACCACCCCTTGCGCCGCCGCCGCCACCTTCGCCTCGCGTTCGGCCTTGCGGCGCTGCGCCGAGCCGCGCCGATACCGGTTGGGCAAGAGGATGCCGGTGCCCGGATGGACGAAGAGTTCGACGTGGGGCGCTTCGCGCAGCGGCACGCGGTCGCTGCCCGCCCACCACCGCGAACGCACCAGCACCTCGCCGCCGTGCATCACCGCATCGCGCACGACGAAGTCGTCGATGTGCAGGAAGATGTGCGCCTGCACCGTGCTGCGCCGGTCGATGCCCTCGCAGAGCTCGCTCCACACCTTGTCCCACGGCCGGTGCACCTGCTTGTGCAGCCAGCGCCTGAGCGGCTGGAGGTTCTCGTTGAGCCCTTTCGGGTGGTCGTAGCCACGCTTCATGCCGAGATGCGAACCGCGCTCCCTGCTGTTTCGGAATGCGCGCCCATCGCCCTGCACGCCGCCTCCGCGACGTGGGCGTTCCACGATGACCTTGTCCATGTCTTCGCGCATCGTCAGCCCTCCCGCGCCAGACTGCGCGCAGCCTTCTGCAATGCGACCTTCTGCGCGCGCCGCTCCGCACGGTGCGTGCGCAGGTGGCGCCCCGCCTTCTGGTTCGATTCGCCGCGCGCGATCGCGGCCACCACGGGATTGCGAGGTGCCGCGTTCGGCACCGAAAAATAGAACCGGCCCAGACGCTTGTCGTCGTCGCGGGCCTTTCGTTGAGCACTCATGTGCGCACACTCCAGAAACAAGAAAAGCCCCGGCGAATGGCTGCGCGGGGCCTTTGTCGATGGGCCTCGGCGGATGCGTGGATGCACATCCGGCCGGGGCGGTCGGTGTGCGGGTCAGGTGTTCAGGAAACGGTTCATTGAATGTGTTGCCGCCCGGGAGGTTGGTCGTCGCCAGGCGCGGATAAAAAACTGTTGCTGAAAAACGAAGGGCGGATTCTGGCGAGCACGCGCGCGGCGCGCAAGCGCGGCGCCCGCGGCTGTGGCGCAAAGCCCACGCCTCGCTTCGCGCAAATCCTTCAGTTCCGCTGCGCCGCCTCGGCTTCGTCGCGCAGCCATTGCGCGAATTCCTGTGCGTCGCGGTTGCCCGCGGCGCGCCGCGAGGCCTCGATGAAGTAGCCGCGGTGCGAAGCCGCTCCCTCGCCGAGCGGTGCCACCAGCCGGCCGTCCTGCACCAGCTCGCGCAGCAGCGGCAGCCGGCCGATCACCACGCCCTGCCCCGCCACCGCGGCGGCCACCGCATCGGCGTACTGGGTGAAGCGCAGCGTGCTCTTCATGCGCACGTCGTCGAGCCCCATCACCTTGAGCCAGGGCTCCCAATCGGCGGTGGGCGCTTCGCTGTGATCCGGGTATTCGACGGTGAGCAGGGTGAGCTTCGAAAAATCGGACAGCGCGCGCAGCGAGGCGGCGAGCTGCGGCGAACACAGCGGGATCACCGACTCCTCGAATAGCGCCGGGCCGACGCCGCGGCCGATCGGCGCAAAGCGCACCGCGAGGTCGAGACGGCTGCTCTCCAGGTCCAGCACATCGAGCGTGGCCGACACGCGCACGTCGACCTGCGGATGGCTGCCGGTGAAGCGCGCCAGTTTCGGAATGAGCCACAGCGACGCAAAGCCCGGCGTGGTGGTGATCGCCACCTGGCGCGGCGCAGAGCTGGCGCGCACCCGGGCCGTGGCGTCGCGCAGGCGCTCCAGGCTGTCGGTCACGGCCCGCTGCATCACGCCACCCGCCTCGGTGAGCGCCAGCGCGCGGTGGCGGCGCTCGAACAGCAGCACGCCCAGGCTGGTTTCGAGCTGCTGGATCTGCCGGCTCACGGCCGACTGGGTCAGGTGCAGTTCGCCGGCCGCCAGGGTGAAGCTCAGCCGGCGGGCCGCCGCCTCGAAGCTGCGCAGCAGCTCGAGCGGGGGAAGCGGGTCCGCGGGGGCCTTCGCATTCTCTGCATGCATGCAACGAGTTCCAAATGACCGCGTGTAAGAGCGGCGTCAACTCACTATATTCATTCGTATCACGAATGCAATGGAGCTTGCCATGAGCACCCAGCCTCTTTCTTCCCGCTTTCACGTCAGCCTGCCGACCCGTTCCATCTTTGCCGTGCCCGATGGCGCCGGCGTGGGCATCGAATGCCGCAGCGGCTCGGTCTGGGTGACGCTCGACCGCGACCCGCGCGACATCGTGCTCGCGCCGGGCGAGCGTTTCGAAGGCAGCGAGCACCGGCGCATGCTGGTGTCGGCACTCGAAGCCTCGTGCATCACGGTCTCGGACGCGCAGCCCGCGGCCATGCCGCTGCCCGCGCCGGTGCGCCGCCGGTCGCCTTGGCGACTGCTGCCGCTCGGGTTGTCCCCGGCTTGACCTGAGCGCCCCCGGCATCGAACCTCGATGCATGGACCTCCCAAGCACCGAACGCCGCCGCTGTGACGGGCGGCTTTTTTGCGTTGGGTATCCGGTTCGCGCTGTTTTCTTTTCTAGAGGGACATGACCATGGCAGAGGCATACATCGTCGCCGCCGCGCGCACGGCCGGCGGCCGGCGCGGCGGCAAGCTCGCGGGCTGGCATCCGGCCGACCTGGCGGCGCAGGTGATCGACGCGCTGGTGGCAAGGAGCGGCATCGACCCGGCCGCCGTGGAGGACGTGATCCTCGGCTGCGTGAGCCAGGTGGGCGAACAGGCGACCAACGTGGCGCGCAATGCGGTGCTGGCCTCGAAGCTGCCCGAGTCGGTGCCGGGCACCTCGGTCGACCGGCAGTGCGGCTCGTCGCAGCAGGCGCTGCATTTCGCGGCGCAGGCCGTGATGTCGGGCGCCATGGACGCGGTGATTGCTGGCGGCGTCGAAAGCATGACGCGCGTGCCGATGTTCACGCCCAACGCGCTGCCGGCCAAGGCGGGCCTGGGCACCTACATGAGCCCGGCCATGAAAAGGCGCTACCCCGGCGTGGAGTTCAGCCAGTTCACCGGCGCCGAGATGATCGCGAAGAACTACGGCATCGAGAAGGACGCGCTGGATCGCTACGCGCTCGAAAGCCATCGCCGGGCCATGGCTGCGACGCGCTCGGGCGCGTTCAACGACGAGATCGTGCCCATCGAGATCCTGCAGGCCGACGGCAGCGGCACGGGCGAGCAGCACACGGTGGACGAAGGCATCCGTTTCGATGCCACGCTCGAAGGCATCGCAGGCGTCAAGCTGATTGCCGAGGGCGGACGCTGCACCGCCGCCACCGCGAGCCAGATCTGCGACGGCGCAAGCGGCGTGCTGGTGGTCAACGAACGCGGCCTCAAGACGCTGGGCGTGAAGCCGCTCGCGCGCATCCACCACATGAGCGTGATGGGGCACGACCCGGTGATCATGCTGGAGGCACCGCTGCCCGCCACGCTGCGCGCGCTCAAGAAGGCCGGCATGCGCATCCAGGACATCGATCTCTATGAAGTGAACGAAGCCTTCGCGCCCGTGCCCATCGCCTGGCTGGAGGCGCTGGATGCCGACCCGGCGCGGCTCAACGTGAACGGCGGCGCCATTGCGCTCGGCCATCCGCTGGGCGCCTCGGGCACCAAGCTCATGGCCACGCTGGTCCACGCGCTGGGCCGGCGCGGCAAGCGCTACGGCCTGCAGACGATGTGCGAAGGCGGCGGCATGGCCAACGTCACCATCGTGGAGAGGCTCTGATGAACGCACCGCAGCCTCATGTGCTCTACGAGCTGGCCGACGGCATCGCCACCCTCACGCTGAACCTGCCGGCCAAGCTGAACCCGATTGCGCGCGAACTGCAGGTCGAGCTGCGCGACACACTGGAGCGCATCCGCGACGACCGCGCGGTGCGCGCCGTGATCCTGACCGGCGCCGGCAAGGCCTTTTGCGTGGGCGCGGACCTCAGCGCCATGGCACCCGGCGAAGAAGGCAAGTCGCTCGGCGCGCAAACCGCGGAGTGGATGCAGTCACTCAGCAACCCGCTGATCGAGACGCTGCGCACGCTGCCCGTGCCGGTGGTGGCGGCCGTCAACGGCGCCGCGGCCGGCGCCGGCGTGGGCCTGGCGCTCGCGGCCGACGTGACGATCGCGGCGCGCAGCGCCTACTTCTACCTGCCCTTCCTGCCCAAGCTCGGCATCGTGCCGGACCTGGGCTGCACCTGGGCCATTCCGCGGCGCGCCGGCAGGGCGCGCGCGATGGGCATGGCGCTGCTCGACGAACGCCTGAGCGCAGGACGCGCGGTGCAATGGGGCCTGATCTGGGCCTGCGCCGACGACGAACAGCTGCTGGAAGAAGCACGCGCGATCGCGCAGCGGCTCGCGCGCCTGCCGGCGCATGCGGTGGTCGAGGCGCGCGAAGCCTTCGAGGCCGCCGAGCGCCATACGCTGGCCGAGCAGCTGCACTACGAAAGCGAGCGCCAGCGCGAGCTGATCGACCGCCTCACCTTCCGCGAAGGCGTGAACGCCTTCCTGCAGAAGCGCCCTCCAAGCTTCCCCGGGCGCTGAGGCCATGATCGAACGCACGCTTTTCAGCGCCGACCACGAGGCCTTTCGCGACAGCTTCCGCCGCTTCATGGACAAGGAGATCGCGCCCTTCCACGAGGCCTGGGAAGAACAGGGCTATGTGGACCGCGCCGTCTGGTCCAAGGCCGGCGAGAACGGCTTTCTCTGCATGGCGCTGCCCGAGGAATACGGAGGCGCGGGCGCCGACCTGCTCTATTCGGTGATCCAGTTCGAGGAACTCTGGGCGCGCGGCTTCACGGGCATCGGCTTCGGGCTGCACAGCGAGATCGTGGCGCCCTACATCCTGCGCTACGGCACCGAGGCGCAGAAGCAGCACTACCTGCCCAGGCTCGCGAGCGGCGAGATGGTCGGCGCCATCGCGATGAGCGAGCCCGGCGCGGGCAGCGACCTGCAGGCGGTGAAGACCAGCGCCATCCGCCAGGCCGACGGCAGCTACCTGCTCAATGGCAGCAAGACCTTCATCACCAACGGCTGGCATGCCGACCTGGTGATCGTGGTCGCCAAGACCGACCCGGCCGCGGGCGCCAAGGGCACCAGCCTGTTCCTGGTCGAGCGCGGCATGCCGGGCTTCGAGAAGGGCAAGCGGCTCAAGAAACTCGGGCTGAAGGCGCAGGACACCTCCGAACTGTTCTTCGACGACGTGCGGCTGCCAGCCGATGCATTGCTCGGCGACGCCGCGCAGCTGAACCGCGGTTTTGTCTGCCTGATGGAGCAGCTGCCGTGGGAGCGGCTGCAGATTGCGATCAGCGCAGTGGCGGCATCGCAGGCCGCCATCGACCAGACGGTAACTTATGTGAAGGAGCGCAAGGTGTTCGGCCAGCCGGTGGGCAGCTACCAGAACACGCGCTACACGCTCGCCGAGCTGCAGACCGAGGTGCAGGTGGCGCAGGTGTTCGTCGACAAGTGCATCGAGCTGCTGATGGCCGAGAAGCTCGATACCGCCACCGCCAGCATGGCCAAGTACTGGACCACCGACCTGCAGTGCAAGGTGATGGACGCCTGCGTACAGCTGCACGGCGGCTACGGCTTCATGTGGGAGTACCCGATCACGCGCGCGTATGCCGATGCGCGGGTGCAGCGCATCTATGGCGGCACGAACGAGATCATGAAGGAAGTGATCACGCGGGCGATGGGCCTGGGCGGGCGCTGAAACAGGGCCACTGGCGCCCGACTTGAGGCTGCGGGAGAATGGCCGCATGCCCATCCTCAACGCCTTCTACGCCCAGTCGGGCGGCGTCACCTCGGTCATCAATGCGTCGGCCTGCGGCGTGATCGAGACGGCACGAAAACACCCGGACCGCATCGGCAATGTCTACGCCGGGCGCAACGGCATCATTGGCGCGCTGACCGAGGAACTGATCGACACCGGCGCCGAGCCGGCCGAGGCCATTGCGGCGCTGCGCAGCACGCCCTCGGGCGCGTTCGGCTCGTGCCGCTACAAGCTCAAGTCGCTCGAGAAGAACCGGCGCGAATACGAGCGGCTCATCGAGGTATTCAAGGCGCACGGCATCGGCTATTTCTTCTACAACGGCGGCGGCGATTCGGCCGACACCTGCTTCAAGGTGAGCCAGCTGTCGCAGTCGCTCGGCTATCCGCTGCAGGCGATCCACGTGCCCAAGACCATCGACAACGACCTGCCGCTGACCGACTGCTGCCCGGGCTTCGGCTCGGTGGCCAAGTACGTGGCGGTGTCGACGCTGGAAGCCTCGTTCGACGTGCGCTCGATGGCGGCCACTTCCACCAAGGTGTTCGTGCTCGAGGTGATGGGTCGGCATGCGGGCTGGATCGCGGCGGCCGGCGGGCTCGTGGCCGACCATGGCATTCCGGTGGTGGTGCTGTTCCCCGAGATCGAGTTCGACAAGGCGCGCTTTCTCGCGCGCGTCGACGAACTGGTGAAGCAGCACGGCTACTGCTCGGTGGTGGTGTCCGAGGGCTGCCACTACCCCGACGGAACCTTCCTGGCCGAGCAGGACACGCGCGACGCCTTCGGCCATGCGCAGCTCGGCGGCGCGGCGCCGGTGGTGGCGCAGATGGTCAAGGAGGCGCTGGGCCACAAGTTCCACTGGGCCGTGGCCGACTACCTGCAGCGCGCGGCCCGGCACATTGCCTCGGCCACCGACGTGCGGCAGGCCTATGAGCTGGGGCAGCGCGCGGTCGAGCTCGCGCTCGAGGGCCGCAACGCGGTGATGCCGACCATCGAACGCACCTCCGATGTGCCCTACAGCTACCGCATCGGCAGCGCACCGCTCGATGCGGTGGCGAATGTCGAAAAACCGATGCCGCGCGACTTCATCTCGGACGACGGCTGGAGCATCACCGACAAGTGCAGGCGCTACCTGCTGCCGCTGATCGAAGGCGAGGACTATCCCGCCTACCGCAACGGCCTGCCGGTGTATGCAACCCTGCGCAACGTGGCCGTGCCCAGAAAGCTGCCGGCCTTCGAACTCGCCTGACGCAATGGACACGGCCACCGCCACCATCGACACCACGCGCTGTCCGCTGTGCGGCGAGGAGAACCGCTGCGCGATGGAAACCGCGCGCGAGACCGGCCAGTCGCAGCCGCCCTGCTGGTGCATGGCGGCGGACTTCGGCAAGGCGCCGTTTGGGGCCCTGCCGCCGGCATCGCGCGGCAAGGCCTGCATGTGCGCGCGATGCGCCGCGGGGGTGGCGGCCGAGCCTCGTCAGGACTGAGCGGTGCCCTGCTGCTGGTTCTGGGCCTGCGGTATTTGCGTGGGCGCCGCTTCGGAAGCGGGTGCGGGGGCCTTTGCCTCCGGCGGCAGCGGCACACCGGGCGAAGCGGCTGCGGACACGCCGCGGTCACGCTGCTGCGTGATCACGCAGTGGATGAACTGCAGCTTGCCGACCGCCACGCGCGGCAGCACGAAGGGGTAGTAGTCGGGCTGGCCCATGCTGCGCGAAAGCTCGTTGAGCACGTTGGTGAGCAGCACCCAGCCGTTGAGAAAGTCCAGGAACTTGGCGGCGCCGGGATGCTCGGGCTGCCAGAGGTCTTCCGCGGTGAACAGGTCGGTCGCAAGCTCGACGTTGGTGGCGTCCACGCCAAAGCTCATGGCGGTGTCGGCGGTGTCGGCCATGTGCAGGTAGTGGGCCCAGGTCTCGGCCCAGTCTTCCCAGGGATGCATGCTTGCGTAGCTGCTCACGAAGCGGTTGGCCCAGTCGGGCGGCGGGCCCTGTTCGTAGTGCTGCTGGAGCGCCGCGGCATAGTCGGCGCGCTCGTCGCCGAAGAGCGCGCGGAATTCGTCGAGCCACGGCGTGGGCTGCACCAGCAGGTCCCAGTAGTAGTGGCCGACCTCATGGCGGAAGTGCCCGAGCAGCGTCCGGTAGGGCTCGCGCATTTCGGCGCGGATGCGCTCGCGCACGGCGTCCTCGGCCTCTTCGGCGTTGAGGGTGATCACGCCCTGTTCATGCCCGGTCATCACGTGCGGGCCGCCCGGCATGTTGCCGAGAAAGTCGAAGGCCAGCCCGTGCACCGGATCGGCATGGCGGCTGACCACCGGCAGCCCGAGCGCGAGCAGTTGCGAGATGAGCCGGCGCTTCGCATGCTCGAGCTTGCGCCAGAGTTCGCCGTTGCTCTCCACCGAGAGATCGGGGATGGTGCGGGTCACGCTGCAGGCCAGGCAGTAGCCGGGCGCGAGGCCGTCGGTGTTGAACGACGGGTCGTCGCCCTCGCGCGGGGCCGGCACCATCCAGTTGCAGCTGGCGGCGGTCATGAGGTTGGCGCAGCGGCGGTAGGTGCGGCCGTCAGGATTGCCGAACACGGTGAAGAGCTGTTCTTCAGGCTCGGCGCCGTCGGCCGCGCCGCCTTCGGCCTGGTCGTCGGTCTCGACGGGCGCCAGCGGCACGACGCCCAGGCGCTCGATCACATAGCCCAGCGGCGTGCGGCAGGCCAGGCATTGGCTGTTGCGCAGGAACACCGGCCGGCCGCATTGGCAGCGGTAGGCGCGGCTCACGGTGGGCGCCGCGAGTTCCGAGGCAAGGTGGGAGGGCGCACCCGGCTCGGGAGCGCTGGCGGGGTCAGGTGGCGTATTCATTTCATTGTTCTGGAAAGGCAGCGCGGGACAGCGGTGCATTGTGGGACGCGCAGGCGCCGGCTCCGCCGCGCAAAGCCCGATATGCTTGTAGGACGACGGACCCGCATCGAAAAAAAAGCCGGGACCCCCGCCCATGACCACCACTCCCAAGCCCGAAGCCGCCTCGCCGGCCCCGCCTTCCATCGGCACCTTGCGCGAACGCTACGGCCCGCGCTACCGCTGGTACCTGCTGCTCTCGGTGATGGTGGGCGTGATGGCGTCGATCATGTCCTCGACCATCGTCAACGTCGCGATCCCGGGCATGAGCCACCATTTCTCGCTGGGCCAGGAGCGCGCGCAGTGGGTGAGCTCGGGCTTCATGGTGGCCATGACGGTCTCGATGCTGACCACGCCATGGCTGCTGTCGCGCTATGGCTACCGGCGCACCTACGTGGGCACGATGGTGCTTCTGCTCGCGGGCGGCATTGCGGGCGGGCTGGCCAACAACTTCTCGCTGGTGCTGCTGGCGCGCGTGGCCGAAGGGCTCGCGGCGGGCGTGGTGCAGCCGATCCCGGCCATCATCATCCTGCGCGCCTTCGAGCCGCACGAGCAGGGGCGCGCGAGCGGCATCTTCGGCATGGGCGTGGTGCTGGCCCCGGCCATCGGCCCGAGCATCGGCGGCGTGCTGGTCGACCTGTTCGGCTGGCGCTCGATCTTCTTCATGGTGGTGCCGTTCTGCCTGGCCTCGCTCTGGCTGGCCTACAGGTTCGTGCCCACCACGGCGCCCGGCGGCGTGGCAGCCACGCGCGGCAGCGGGCTCGACTGGCGCGGCCTCGCGCTGGGCACCGTGGGCACGCTCTGCCTGCTGAACGGCCTGGTCGAGCTGCGCGGCGATTCGCCGGTGCAGGCCGGCCTGCTGCTGGCGGCCGCGGTGCTGGCCTTTGGCGCCTTCGTCTGGTGGCAGCGCCGCTACGCGGCCAGCGGCGGCGAACCGCTGATGAACCTGCGGCTGTTCCAGTACCGCCAGTTCGCCATGGGCAGCGTGGTCGCCTTCATCTACGGCACGGCGCTGTTCGGCTCGACCTACCTGCTGCCGGTGTACATGCAGGTCGGGCTGCAGCTGTCCGCGTCGCACGTCGGCACCATCCTGCTGCCGGCGGGCATCGTGCTGGCCCTGACCATTGCGGGCGTAGGCCGGCTGGCCGACCGGCAGCCGACGTGGATGCTGGTGAGCATCGGGCTGGTGCTGCTGGCGGCTTCGTTCGCGCTGATGGTGGTGCTCCGGCTCGACAGCGCGCTCTGGCTGCTGGTGGCGTTTGCCGTCATCGGGCGCATCGGGCTCGGCTTCATCCTGCCCTCGCTCAACCTCGGTTCGATGCGGCCGCTGGCCAAGCCGTTGATTCCGCAGGGGGCCAGCGCGATCAACTTCCTGCGCATGCTCGGCGGCGCGGCCGGCGTGAGCCTGTGCGCCATCGTGCTCGAGTGGCGCCTGGCCGCTCATGGCGATTCGCTGGCCAATGCCGCGAGCAGCCCCGCGCGGCTGGCGGCCTTCGACGAGGTGTTCCTGATGCTGGCCGGGCTGTGCGCGCTGGCCATCTGCGCGGCTTGGCAGCTTCGGCAACCCGAGCCGGCAAGGGTAAGCACCAAGTAATACTTAAGCACCCATCGTTTCTAATTGTTAGCATTTGTTAGCTAATGATGGGATGGGTTTGATGCAACGCAGAAGTTTTGTCGCCGGAACGGCGGTTTTCGCAGCGGGCTTGGCCCATCTCTCGTCCGCGCAGGCCGCTGAGGCCGGGGTGACCGACACCGAAATCGTGCTCGGCAGTTCGGCCGTGCTGAGCGGCCCGCTCGGCTCGCAGATCAAGGTGGTGCACAACGGCGCCGCGCTGGCCTTCGATGCCATCAACGAACAGGGCGGCGTGGGTGGACGCAAGATCAAGCTGGTGGCGCTGGACGACGAGCTCAAGCCCGAGAAGGCGCTCGAGAACTACGGCAAGCTGCTGAACGACCACCGCGTCTTCGCCTTCTTCGGCTGCGTGGGTTCGGGCACCACGGCGGCCGCGGCCAAGCTGCTGCAGCAAAGCGGCGCGCCCAGCGTCGGCGGCTACGGCGTGGGCGACAGCGCGCGTGAGCGCGTGGCGGGTTCGGCCTACTTCGTGCGCGCCAGCAATGCGCGCGAGGCGCAGGCGCTGGTCGAGCACCTGTCGACCATCGGCGTGAACAAGATCGCGATCGCCCACCTGGACAACCCCGGCGGCGTCGAGGCGGTGAAGCTGATCGAGGCGGCCATGGCCACGCACAAGCAGGCGCCCGCCCTGGTGGTGTCGGTGAAGGGCGACGGCTCGACCTCCGCGGCCGCTGGCAAGCTGCTGGCCGACAGCCAGTCCCAGGCCGTGCTGATGTACCTGGCCGGCACCGTGGCCGGCGAGGTGATCAAGGCGACCTATGGCGCCGGCAGCAAGCCGATGTTCTATGGCATGTCGATCGTGCCGGGCGAGGTCACGGCCAAGGTGGTGCAGCTGCAGGCCAGCGGCCTGGCCATCTCGCAGGTCACGCCCTATCCCTGGGGGGAGGTGGAATCCGTCACGCGCGACTACCGCCGCCTGGCCGAACGCGCGCAGGTGCCGGTGGGCTACGGCAGCTTCGAGGGCTACCTGAACGCGCTGGTGATGATCGAGGCACTCAAGCGCACCGGCCGCGACCTGACGCGGGCCCGCCTGCACGCAACGCTGCGGGCATTCAGGCTGCGCCTGGCCGGCATGGACATCGACTTCTCGACCGGCGCCAATGCCGGCTCGCGCTTCATCGAGATGGTGCGCGTGACGCCCGAAGGCCGCTTCGTGCGCTGAGCGGGCGGCCAGGTTCCCCGAGCAGTCGGCGCTCGCGCTCTAATAGCGCCATGTGCCAACTGCTTGGAATGAACTGCAACACGCCCACGGACGTGACCTTCAGCTTTACCGGCTTCGCGCAGCGCGGCGGCCGCACCGACCACCATGCCGACGGCTGGGGCATCGCCTTCTTCGAGGACCGCGGGCTGCGCCACTTCGTCGACCACATGCCCGCGAGCGAATCGCCGGTGGCCGAGCTGATCCGGCGCTACCCGATCCAGAGCCGCAATGTCATTGCGCACATCCGAAAGGCCACGCAGGGCGCCGTCAACCTGCAGAACTGCCACCCCTTCGTGCGCGAGCTGTGGGGCCGCTACTGGGTGTTCGCCCACAACGGCGACCTGAAGGATTTCCGCCCGCGGCTGCACGGCAATTTCCACCCGGTGGGCAACACCGACAGCGAGCACGCCTTCTGCTGGATCATGCAGGAGCTGGCCAAGTCGCATGCAGGGGTGCCGAGCATCGAGGAGCTCACGCTCACGCTGCGCGAACTGGCGCCGCAGCTTGCGGGCCACGGCACCTTCAACTTCATGCTGTCGAACGGCCAGGCGCTCTGGGCCCACGCCTCCACGCACCTCTGGTACGTGGAACGGCGCCATCCTTTCGTGACCGCGCAGCTGTCGGACGAAGACTTGGAGATCGACTTCGCGCAGCACACCACGCCGAACGACCGCGTGGCAGTGGTCGTGACCGCGCCGCTCACCACCAACGAAAGCTGGACCGCCTTCGCGCCCGGCGAATTGCACGTGTTCGTGGATGGGCAGCTGGCGGCGTTCTGAACGCGGCCCCGCTCAGCCGCCTCGGCTGACAACTTTTATCTGACACTTTTCCGCAACAGTGCAGGAAAGTATCGAAATCGGGCGCTTGCTAGCGAATAATAACGGTTCTCATTTGTATTACATATTGAACCGTTCCATGTCCGCTGCTCCATTTCCCCGGCTTCGCCCGACCGTGGCCGCCTCGCTGCTGGCCCTTCATGCAGTGGCCGCCCTTGCCCAGACCACGCCGGCGCCCGCAGCGCCGGCAGGCTCGCCGTCGACAACCGGCACGCTCGCCACCGTCACCGTCGAAGCCAGCGCCGATGCCTCGGCCGAAGGCCTGACCAAGCCCTACGCGGGCGGCCAGGTGGCGCGCGGCGGCCGCGTCGGCATCCTGGGCAACCAGGACATGATGAGCACGCCGTTCTCCGGCACCAGCTACACCCACGAGCTGATCCAGAACCAGCAGGCCAGGAGCGTGGCGGACGTGCTGCAGAACGACCCGACCGTGCGCGTGGCGCGCGGCTTCGGCAACTTCCAGGAGTCGTATTTCATCCGCGGCTTCATCGTCAATTCGGACGACATCGCCTACAACGGGCTCTACGGCCTGCTGCCGCGGCAGTACATCTCGTCCGAGCTGTTCGAGCGCGTGGAAGTGTTCCGCGGCGCGAGCGCATTCCTGAACGGCGCCACGCCCTCGGGCGGCGGCATCGGCGGCAACATCAACCTGCTGCCCAAGCGCGCGCCGAACGAGCCGCTCACGCAGGTCACGCTCGGCACGGCCAGCGGCTCGCAGGCCTATGCCGCGACCGACATCGCGCGCCGCTTCGGCCCCGACCAGAGCGTGGGCGTGCGCCTGAACGCCGCGCACCGCGACGGCGGCACCGGCGTGGACGGCGAAGGCGTCAAGCTCGACGTGCTCTCGGTGGGCCTGGACTGGCGCAGCCGCGACGCGCGCATCTCGGCCGACATCGGCCACCAGGAGCACCGCCTGCGCAACACGCGTCCCAACGTGACGCTCGGCAGCGGCGTCACGGTGGTGCCCAGGGCACCCGACAACAGCACGAACTTCGCGCAGCCCTGGACCTATTCCTACGAGCGCGACACCTTCGGCTCGGTGCGCGGCGAGTACGACATCACGCCTGACATCACGGCCTGGGCTGCCGCCGGCGCGCGCAGCAGCTACGAGAACAATTCCCTCGCGGGCGCGACAGTCTCCAACGGCCTTACGGGAGCGGCCACGATGACCCGCTTCGACAACACGCGAGAGGACAAGGTCAAGACGGCCGAGATCGGCGTGCGCGGCAAGCTGCGCACCGGCAGCGTGGGCCATGAATGGGTGCTGGGCTATTCCTATTTCGACCTCGAGAAGAAGAACGCCTACGGCATGGGCCTGGGCGCCGGCGGCACGCTCAACACCGGCATCTACTATCCGCGCAGCTATTTCCCGCCGGCGCTGACCTACCTGGGCAACGACCTTGCCAACCCCGCGCTCAACGGCACCACCACGCTCAAGAGCCTGGCCATCGGCGACACGCTGTCCTTCATGGACGACCGCCTGCGCCTGATGCTCGGCGCGCGCCACCAGACGATCGAGACCAGCGACATCAGCTACCGCGTCGTGAGCAACGGCCAGCAGACCGCCGCCGGCGGCACCGTCACCTCGTACGACCAGAGCCGCACCAGCCCGCTGGCGGGCATCGTGTTCAAGGCCAACGACCGGCTCTCGGTCTATGCGAACTACATCGAAGGACTGGCGCAGGGCGAGAGCGCGCCCGCCCAGTCCGGCGGCCAGCCGGTGCTCAATGCCGGCCAGCAGCTGCGCCCCTACGTCTCCAAGCAGAAGGAAGTCGGCATCAAGTACGACGCCGGCCAGGTCGGCGGCACGCTGGCCTTCTTCTCCACCGAGAAGCCGCGCGCCTTCGTGCAGGGCAACTACTTCTCCGCGAACGGCAAGGACCGCCACCAGGGCGCCGAACTCAGCGTCTTCGGCCAGGTCAGCAAGGGCCTGCGGCTGCTGGGCGGCGTGACCTGGCTGGACGCCAAGCAGAAGGACACGGGCAGCAGCGTTACGGACGGCAAGCGCGTGATCGGCGTGCCCAAGGCGCAGGGCAGCATCGGCGTCGAGTGGGACGTGCCGGGCGTGCAGGGCCTCTCGCTCGACGGCCGCGTGGTGACAAGCGGATCGAGCTACGCCAATGCCGCCAACACGCTGCGCGTGCCGGGCTGGACCCGCATGGACATCGGTGCGCGCTACGTGACCGAAGTGAGCGGCAAGCTGCTCACCCTGCGCGCGCGCATCGAGAACGTGGCCGACCGCAATTACTGGTCCTCGGTCGGCGGCTATCCCGGCTCCGGCTACCTGGTGCTCGGCGCGCCCCGCACGTTCAACCTCTCGGCCACGCTCGAGTTCTGATGCGCGCCCTTGCGACTGCCGTGCACCGCTGGGCGGGACTGGCGGTGGCCCTGTTCCTCGTCGTCTCGGGCCTGACCGGCGCCGTCATCTCGTGGGACCACGAGATCGACGGCTGGCTCAACCGCAAGCTCTACGACACCGCCTCGCGCGGGCCGTTCCGCGACCCCTTCGACCTGGTGGCCGCGGTCGAGGCCCACGACCCGCGCGCGCGGGTCGCGTACCTGCCGCTGGGTTTCGAAGAGGGCCACACAGCCCGCTACTTCGTGCAGCCGCGCACCGATCCCGCCACGGGCAAGCCCTTCAGGCTCGGCTACAACCAGGTGTTCGTCGACCCGGTGACGGCCGAGGTGCGCGGCCGCCGCGACGCGAGCGCGATCTCGCTCAAGCCCGAGACGCTGATGCCCTTCCTGCGCAAGCTGCACTACACGCTGCACGTGCCGGCGATGTGGGGCACCGACCGGCTGGGCTACTGGATCATGGGCACGGTGGCGCTGGTGTGGCTGCTCGACAGCTTCGTTGCGCTCTACCTCACGACGCCGCGCCGGCTGCGCCCTGCCGCGCACCCCGAGCACCGCGGCCCGCGCGAATGGTGGAAACGTTGGAAGCCGGCCTGGGCCGTGCGCTGGGCGGCCGGCGGCTACCGGCTCAATTTCGACCTGCACCGCGCGGGCGGGTTGTGGATGTGGCTGCTGATCATCGTCATCGCCTTCACCTCGTTCTCGCTGAATCTCTACAAGGAGATCTTCCATCCGATGCTGTCGCTGGTCTCGAAGACCACACCGGGGCCGTCGGCGCTGGTGCCGCTCGCGCCGCTGGGCACGCGCATCGAGCCCACGATCGGCTTTCGCCAGATCGTTGCCGACGCCGAGGCCGAGGCGCGGCGGCGCGGCTGGACCACGCCGCTCGGCGGGGTGTTCTACAACCAGCGCGGCGGCTTCTACAACGTGTCGTTCTTCGACCATGCCACGCACGACAGCAGCGACGGCATGGGCCTGTCGAACCTCTACCTGGACGGCCGCGACGGCCGCGTCATCAGCAGCAACCGGCCCTGGCATGGCACCGCGGCCGACGTGTTCGCGCAACTGCAGCTGCCGCTGCATGGCGGCCGCATCCTCGGGCTGCCGGGGCGCATCCTGATGTCGCTCATGGGGCTCGCGGTGGCGGGCCTTTCGATCACGGGCATCGTGATCTGGTGGCGCAAGCGGCGCGCGCGGCTGGTGCAGGTGCGCCGCCAGCGCGAGCTGGCACCGAAGGAACTCAGCGCAGTGCGGCCAGATGCGCTTCAAGCGCGTCGATGAACATCTTCGGCACGTCGAAGCCGGTCTGCTCGGTGATCTCCTGAAAGCAGGTCGGGCTGGTCACGTTGATCTCGGTGACCGAATCACCGATCACGTCGAGCCCGATCAAAAGCAGGCCGCGCGGTGCGAGGGCACGGCCCACGGTCTCGGCGATCTCGCGGTTGCGCGGCGTGAGCGGCTGCGCCACGCCCTTGCCGCCGGCCGCCAGGTTGCCGCGCACTTCGGAGCCCTGCGGAATGCGCGCCAGCACGAACGGCGCCGGCTCGCCCGCGATGATCAGGATGCGCTTGTCGCCCTGCACGATGTCGGGCACGAAGCGCTGCACCATGATGGTCTCGGCGCCGTTCTTGTTGAGCGTCTCGACGATGGAGCCGAGGTTCAGCGCGTCCTGCCTGACGCGGAAGATGCCCATGCCGCCCATGCCGTCGAGCGGCTTCAGGATGATGTCGCCGTGCTCGGCATGGAAGTCGCGCACGGCCTGCGCGCTGCGCGTGACCAGCGTGGGCGTGGTGAACTGCGGAAACTCCATGATCGCGAGCTTCTCGGGGTGGTCGCGCAGCGCACGCGGCTTGTTGACCACGCGCGCGCCTTCGCGCTCGGCCTGCTCGAGCAGGTGGGTGGCGTAGATGTATTCGGCGTCGAAGGGCGGGTCCTTGCGCATGAGCACCGCCTCGAAGTCCTTCAGCGCCTTCGATTCGCGGATGTCCTCGCGGTACCAGGCCTTGCTGTCGCCGGTGAGCGTGATCTGCTGCACGTTGGCCGTGACCAGGCCGCCCGACACCCACTGCAGGTCTTCCGGCAGGCAGGCCGCGATGCGGTGTCCGCGGCGCTGGGCCTCGCGCATCATCGAGAAGGTGGTGTCCTTGTAGATCTTGAAGTGATCGAGCGGATCGGCGACGAAGAGGATGTTTTTCATCTGGGAGTCTTTCCGGCGCCGGGGGTGGCCGCCATGTTGCTGCTGTCTGGCGCGATGTTGCCGGAAGCTGCGATGTCCTTGCCGGCGGAGGCCTTTGCGCGCCCGGCCTGCTGCACCGCGAGCGCGAGCGCGCCCGCCACCACGCCCCAGAAGGCCGAGCCGATGCCCGCGATGGCCACGCCCGAGAGCGTCACCAGGAAGGTGATGACCGCGGCCTCGCGGTGCGGCTCGTCGCGCACCGCGGCAGCCAGCCCGCTGCCGATGGTGCCCAGCAGCGCGAGGCCGGCAATGGCGGCGACCAGCTCTTTCGGAAAGGCCGTGAACAGCCCGGTGACCGCCGCGCCGAAGAAGGCGATCACCACGTAGAGCGCGCCGCAGCTCACCGCGGCCGTGTAGCGGCGCGCCGGGTCCTCGTGCGCCTCGCGGCCCATGCAGATGGCGGCGCTGATCGCGCCCAGGTTCAGGGCAAAGGCACCGAAGGGCGCGAGCACCAGCGTGGCCAGCCCGGTCGCCGTGATGAGCTTGCTGACCGGCAGGTCGCCGTAGCCGGCCGCGCGTATCGTCGCCACGCCCGGCAGGTTCTGCGATGCCATGGTGACGATGAAGAGCGGCAGCGCCAGGCTCACGATGGCCTGCCAGCTGAACACGGGCATGGTGAACACCGGCCAGGTGAGCGAGAACTGCACCGCGGACAGGCTCATCTCGCCGTGCGCCGCCACGAACGCAATGGCCACCAGCAGCGTGAGCGGCACCGCATAGCGCGGCAGCAGGCGCCTGGCCACCAGGTAGGTGCCGAGCATCAGCAGCACCAGCGGCAGCGCGGTTCTCGCGGCGATGAACGCGTCGAGCCCGAAGCGCGCGAGCACCCCGGCCAGCAGGGCGGCGGCAATGGCCATCGGGATCCGGTTCATCACGCGCTCGAACCATCCCGTGGCGCCCGCCAGCACGACCAGCACGGCGCAGGCGATGAAGGCGCCGACCGCCTCTCCCATGCCATAGCTGCCGGCCGCCACGGCGAGCACCGCGGCGCCCGGCGTACTCCAGGCGATCATCACCGGCTTGCGCCACCACAGCGACAGCACGACGGAAGGCAGGCCCATGCCGATGCCCAGCGCCCACATCCACGAGGCCGCAAGCTCGGGCGTGGCGCCGAAGGCCTGCGCGGCCTGGAACACGATGGCCACCGAGCTCGTGAAGCCCACAAGCACCGCGACGAAGCCCGCGGTGAAGGCCGAGAGGCTCAGATCCTTGAAGAAACGCATCGCGCGATTGTGCCGGGGACGCCGTGGCGGCGCGCAGCTGCCGGTTTCGCCGGCGCGCTCATTGATTGTCGACAATTTTCATCAATTAACGTCGACAATCGGCACGAGAATTGCTGCAGCACCGTCGTGCTTCCCGCCATGCACCGCCATGGCCCACATGCTGGAGAACCCATGAACACGCCTGCTTCGTCCGATGCACGCACATCGCCGCATCTTTCCACACCCGCCGAAGTGGTCGACGAATTCCTTCGCCTCGTGATGATTCCCGATCCGCAATCGGCATCGCGCTTCACCGCGCCCGACATCCGCATCCGCTTCACCGGCAACCGCGAAATGCACGCGCCCGGCGACACCTCGGCCTTCAATGCGAAGCGCTACGCCTGGGTGAAGAAGAAGATCGAGCGCACCGAAGTGGTGGCGGGCGGTACGCCCGAGGAAACGGTGGTCTACAGCCTCGGCACGCTGTACGGCGCCTGGCCCGACGGCACCGCCTTCGAGGGCAATCGCTATGTCGACCGCTACGTGGTGCGCCGCGGCCTCATCAGCCGCATGGACGTGTGGAACGACAGCGCCGAATGGCTGCTGGTGCGCGCCGGACTGGCGGTGCTGTGAGGCCGCGCGCATGACCGCACGCTGGCCCGAACGGCTGCCCACGCACGGCCGCTTCGGCTACAGCCCGATCACGCGGCGGCCCGACTACGCCTGGCCGAACGGCGCGCGGCTGGCCGTGTACATCGGCTTCAACATCGAGCATTTCGCGTTCGGGGACGGCCTGGGCGCCTGCATCGGCCCGGCCTCGCCGCAGCCCGACGTGCTGAACCACGGCTGGCGCGAATACGGCAACCGCGTGGGCGCCTGGCGCTGCCTCGAACTGTTCGATGCGCTGGCATTACCGGCCGGCGCACTCATCAATACGGCGCTCTATGACCATTGCCCGGAACTGGTCGAGGCCTGCGTGGCGCGCGGCGACGAGCTGATCGGCCACGGCCACAGCAACGCCGAGCGCCAGGGCGCATGGCACGAGGCGCACGAGCGCGCACTGCTGTCGCGCTGCCGCGAACGCATGCTGCGCGAAAGCGGCCAGGCGCCGGCCGGATGGCTGTCGCCGTGGATATCCGAAAGCGCCGTGACGCCCGACCTGCTGGCCGAGACCGGCTACGGCTACACGCTCAACTGGTGCCACGACGACCAGCCGGTGCGCATGCGCACGCGCGGTGGCGGCTCGATCTGGTCGGTGCCGTATCCGCAGGAGCTCAACGACATTCCGATGATCGTGGGGCGTCTCATGGACGCCAGGGACTTCAGCGCGATGGTGATCGACAACTTCGACGAGATGCGCGAGCAGTCGCGTGCGCAGCCGCTGGTGATGGGCCTCGCGCTGCATCCCTACATCGTCGGCCAGCCCTACCGGCTGCGCCACCTGCGCAGCGCGCTGGCGCACCTGGCGCGTGCGCGCGACTGCGGCGACATCTGGTTCACCACGCCGGGTGCGATCGCGTCGCACATGCAGCAGCTTGCGGCGGACCGGCCCGCGGACTTTGCATAGGCCCGGGCACGCGCCGCACGCGCTCGATAATGGGCAGGTTCCCCCATCGCCTGCTTCATGCCCCGCTCTTCTTCCCCGCCACCCAAGCCCGCCATCGCGCCGCGCCCCGCCCGGCGCAAGCCGCCGTCCACCGACAGTGCGGCGGCGAAGAACGGCGACAACAGCGACATCGAGGACCGCATCTACCGCTCGGTCTTCGAAGGCGTGACCAGCCAGCGCCTCGCGCCCGGCACCAAGCTGCCGGAGGCGTCGCTGTGCGAGCTGTTCGGCGTGAGCCGCGCGCTGGTGCGCAAGGTGCTGCAGCGGCTCGCGCACGACCACATCGTGGAGCTGCGGCCGAACCGCGGCGCCATCGTGGCCATGCCCTCGCCCGAGGAGACGCGGCAGATCTTCGAGGCGCGCCGCGCGCTCGAGGCCGCGCTGGTGCGCATGGCCGTGCGCAATGCCACGCGCGCCGACATCGCCGAGCTGCGGCGCCACCTGAAGCAAGAGCATGCGGCGATGCACCGCTATGCGCAGCCCGAGTGGGCGCGCCTGGCCAGCACCTTTCACCTGCGCGTGGCGAAGCTCGCGCGCAATCCGATCCTGGAGCGCTACCTGAACGAGCTCATGTCGCGCTGCTCGCTGATCGTGGCGCTCTACGAACCGCCCGGCAATGCATCGTGCGAACACGGCGAGCATGCGGGCGTGGTCGATGCCATGGCGCGCGGCGATGCGGACGAGGCCGTGCGCCTGATGGAAGAGCACCTGCTGGTGCTCGAGAAGAACATCGCGCTCGACCGGCCCGCCTCGCAGCGCAGCCTGGGGCAGATGCTGGGACTGGGCTGAGGCGGGGCAGAGGCCGGCGGCTGCGCGAGGCCGCGCGGGCCGCCACCGGTCAGATCTCGATCTTGGAGCCCAGCTCCACCACCGCATTGTTCGGCAGCCCCAGGAACGCGGCGGCACCGCTCGCGTTGTGGTGCATCTGCGCGAACAGCTTCTCGCGCCATGGCGCCATGCCGCTGCCCAGCGTGGGAATGACGACGTCGCGCGAGAGGAAGTAGCTCGTCGTCATCGGCTCGAGCTGGCAGCCGCGCAGGCGCGCGTGGTCGAGCGCGCGCGGCAGGTCGATGTCGTTCTTGAAGCCATAGTGCACGATGACCTGCCAGCAATGGTGGCCGAGCGCCTCGATCTCGATGCGCTTGTCCATCGGTATCCAGGGCACTTCGTGGTTGCGCACGGTCACGAACAGGTTCTGCTCGTGCAGCACCTTGTTGTGCTTCAGGTTGTGCAGCAGCGCGTTGGGCACCACGCCGGGTTCGGCGGTGAGGAACACCGCGGTGCCGTCCACGCGCGCGGGCGGGCTCTCGAACACCGAATCGAGAAAGGCCTTCAGCTCGATCGCGTCGGCGCGCTGCACCTCGCCCATCAGGCGGCGGCCTTCCTTCCAGGTGATCATCAACGTGAACACGGCGCCGCCGATCACCAGCGGGAACCAGCCGCCCTCGAACAGCTTGAGCAGGTTCGAGGCGAAGAACAGGAAGTCGACCACGAAGAACACCGCGGTCGACGCAATGCACAGCGCCAGCGGCAGCTTCCAGGCGTAGCGGATCACGAAGAAGGTCAGCACCGTGGTGATGAGCATGTCGGTGGTCACCGCGATGCCGTAGGCCGCGGCCAGGCTGCTCGACGAACGGAACATGACCACCGCCAGCACGATGGCCACGAACAGCCCCCAGTTGACCAGCGGAATGTAGATCTGCCCCGCCGTGCGCACGCTCGTGTGCTCGATGTTCAGGCGCGGCAGGTAGCCCAGCTGGATGACCTGGCGCGTGACGCTGAAGGCACCCGTGATGAGCGCCTGCGAAGCGATGACCGTGGCCGCCGTGGCCAGCAGCACCAGCGGAACGAGCGCCCATTCGGGCGCCATCATGAAGAACGGGTTCTTCACGGCCTCGGGGTTCTCCAGCAGCAGCGCGCCCTGCCCGAAGTAGTTGAGCGTGAGCGCCGGCATGACGACCGTGAACCAGGCCACCCGGATCGGCCGTTTGCCGAAGTGGCCCAGGTCGGCGTAGAGCGCCTCGGCGCCCGTCACGCACAGCACCGTGGCGCCCAGCAGGATGAAGCTGGTGCCCGGGTTGTCCCACATGAACTTCAGCGCGAACCAGGGGTTCAGCGACTTGAGGATTTCAGGGTGGTGGACGATCTGCGATACGCCGAGCACCGCAATCGCCAGGAACCACGCGAGCGTGATGGGCCCGAAGAACTTGCCGATGCCTGCCGTACCGCGCTTTTGCACCACGAAGAGGCCGAACAGCACCACCAGCGTGACCGGCAGCACATAGTGCTTGAAGTGGGGCGACACCACTTCGAGGCCTTCGACCGCGGAAAGCACCGAGATGGCCGGCGTGATGACGCCGTCGCCATAGAAGAGCGAGGTGCCGAAGATGCCCACCAGCAGCAGCACATGGCGCAGCCGGGGCTTGTCGGCCACCGCGCGCGAGGCCAGCGCCAGCATGGCGACCAGGCCGCCCTCGCCTTCGTTGTCGGCGCGCAGCACCAGCACCACGTACTTGATCGACACGATGACGGTGAGCGTCCAGAAGAACATCGACAGGATGCCGTAGACGTTTTCGACAGTGAAAGGCAGGTGGCCGTGGCCGAACACTTCCTTGACTGCATACAGCACGCTGGTGCCGATGTCGCCATAGACGACACCGATGGTGCCGATGATCAAGGCGGCGGCGGAAGAGGATTTGGGAGGTGACACGAAGTCGATGGGAAAAAGGGAGGTTGCCCGCGCGTAACCAGACGTCACACGCACCGAGACGCTGCCGCGGTGGAATTTCCAGCCGCCGCACGCGCCCTCCGCCCTTTTGTTTCCTTTGCTGTGGGGCCGCTATTTTGCCGCCGACCGACGCCCGCGCAAGCCGCCCCGGAAAATCATTCGTAGATTTCGGCGTCCGGATCGGTGGCTTCCATTTCGTAGCTCGCAGCCACCATTGCCAGGCGGCCCACCACGCCATACATGTAGAAGCGGTTCGGGGCACTCGCGCCAGGCTTGGCGCCGGGCTGCGGCAGATGCGCGCTTTCGGAGAACGCCAGCGGCACGAAGCTCGCACCCGGGAGCTTGAGGTTCTCGTCGGGGTTGCGCTCGGCATGCACGCGGTAGAAGCCGCCCACCACGTAGCGGTCCATCATGTAGACCACCGGCTCGGCCACGCCGTTGTGCACGCGCTCGTTGGTCAGCACGCCTTCCTGCACGATCACCTCGCCGGGCTCGCGCAGTTCCCTGGCGGCCGCGCCCGCCTTGCCTGCCGGGGCGCTGCGCGGCTTGCCGACCAGGCCCTCGACTTCCTTCGCATCGCGCACGGTGACCACGCCCGGGCCGTCGCCGCCGACATGGCCCTTGACGACGACGAAGGGCTTCTCGTTGATGCCGTATTCCTTGTACTTGCGGCGTACCTTGGTCAGCACCGCGTCCACATGGCTGGTCAGCACGTCGATGCCGCGGCCTTCGGAAAAATCGACGCCGTCGGCGCGCGCATAGATCGGGTTGATCAGCCAGGGGTCGATGCCCAGCAGCTTGCCGAAGCGCTTGGACAGCTCTTCGTAACTGTGCAGGTGATTGCTCTTGCGCCGCACCGACCAGCCCGCGTGCAGCGGCGGCAGCAGGTATTGTTCGTGCAGGTCTTCGAGGATGCCCGGCGTGCCAGCCGTCAGCTCGTTGTTGAGCAGGATGGTGCAGGGATCGAAGTTCTTGAGCCCGAGGCGACGCTTGCTGCGCACCACGGGCTCCAGGCACACGGTTTCGCCGTTGGGCAGTTCGATCTTCTTGGGCGACTTGATGGCCGGATCGATCGACCCCACGCGCACATTGAGTCCCGCCATGTGGAAGATCCGCACCAATTGGGCGACGTTGGCGAGGTAGAAAGTGTTCTTCGAGTGGTTCTCGGGAATGACGAGCAGGTTGCGCGCTTCCGGGCAGATCTTCTCGATGGCCGCCTGCGCAGCCTGCACCGCCAGCGGCAGCATCTCCTTGGTGAGATTGTTCCAGCCGCCGGGGAAGAGGTTGGTGTCGACCGGCGCCAGCTTGAAGCCCGCGTTGCGGATGTCGACCGCGCTGTAGAACGGCGGCGTGTGCTCCATCCATTCGAGGCGGAACCAGCGCTCGATGGCGGGCGTCGAGTCGAGTACCCGCTGCTCCAGTTCGTTGATCGGGCCGGTCAGGGCGGTGACAAGATGCGGAACCATGCGGCGGCCTTGTTGGATTTGTACTTGAAAGGTAGAGCGGAATTGTAGGATTTGGGGATGGCCGCCCCAATGACAAGACTACGTAGAGCGGACTTGGTTCAGTCCGCCCGCCTCCGGCGCATCAGCTGCGGACTTCGCCCTGCCCGAGCACCACGTACTTGAGCGAGGTCAGCCCTTCGATGCCGACCGGCCCACGCGCATGGAACTTGTCGGTGCTGATGCCGATTTCCGCCCCCAGGCCAAACTCGAAACCGTCCGCGAAGCGTGTGCTCGCATTGACCATGACGCTGGCCGAATCGACCTCGCGCAGGAAACGCTGCGCATGCACATGGTCGCGCGTGACGATCGCGTCGGTGTGGTGGCTCGAGTAGCGGTTGATGTGCGCAATGGCCTCGTCGACCCCTTCGACCACCTTGATGCTGATCACGGCGGCAAGGTATTCCTCGGACCAGTCGGACTCGACCGCATCGACGATTCTTGCGCCTGAAGCGGCCAGTGCCTCGTCGGCGCGCAGGATCCGGGCCGCCGCCGGGTCGCAGCGCATTTCGACGCCCTTGGCCGCGAAGATGGCGGCGATGCGGGGCAGGAAGTCTTCCGCCACCACCGCCGACACCAGCAGGCCTTCGGCCGCATTGCAGGGGCTGTATTTCTGCGTCTTGGCGTTGTCGACGATGCGCAGCGCCATCTCGAACTCGGCCGTGTCGTCCACGTAGACATGGCAGTTGCCGTCCAGATGCTTGATGACCGGCACCTTGGCATCGCGGCTGATGCGCTCGATCAGGCCCTTGCCGCCGCGCGGGATGATCACGTCGACGAACTCGGGCATCGCAATGAGCTGGCCCACGGCTTCGCGGTCGGTGGTCTGCACCAGCTGCACCGCATCGACCGGCAGGCCGGCCTCGGCCAGCGCCCCCGACACCAGCAGCGCCAGCGCCTTGTTCGACTCGATCGCTTCCGAGCCGCCGCGCAGGATGGCCGCGTTGCCGCTCTTGATGGCCAGGCTCGCAGCCTCGATGGTCACGTTGGGGCGGCTCTCGTAGATCATGCCGAAGACGCCGATCGGCACGCGCATCTGGCCCACGCGGATGCCGCTGGGCTGCTGCTTCATGCCGATGATCTCGCCGATCACGTCGGCCATGCCGGCGAGCTGCTCGCAGCCCAGCGCCACGGTCTCGATGACCTTGGGCGTGAGCTTGAGGCGGTCGACCATCGGCGCCGACAGGCCGGCGGCCGTGGCGCGCGCCAGATCCTTCTGGTTGGCCTCGGCCAGGTCCGGGCCGGCTTCGCGCAGGCGCTTGGCCAGGGCCTTCAATGCTCTGTTTTTGGTAGCTGCATCCGCACGGGCCATGAGGAATGCAGCGGTTTTTGCCTGCAGGCCGAGGGTCTGCATGTGCTCGCTGACGTTGAACGCGTTCATGCGGGCATTTTCCCGCATTTGGATCAACCCCAGGCTTCGCCCATTTGCCGTGTTGTCCCCTCTCCCTCCGGGAGAGGGCTAGGGTGAGGGAGCACGAGCAGCACTGCTGCAGGCCCGGCACAGCATCAGCGCCAGCCGCTGCAGGGCCTGCCAGCCGCCGGCGGGCCAGTCGGGCTGCTTCAGCCCCTTGCAGATGCCGTCCACCACATGGGCCGCGCGCAGCAGCCTGGCCAGCATGCGGTCGTCGAGGCGGGGCAGCACGCGCTCGAAGGCGCGCTCGCGCGGGCCCCAGATGCGGTTCTCGCGCAGCGCCATGGGCAGCGGCCGGCCTGCGGCCATGGCGTCCTTCACGCGCTTGAGCGCGCGGATGTCCTCGGCGATCGTGTAGTGCACCAGCACCTCGGCCTCGCCTTCGGCCTGCAGGCCGTCGAGCATGCGCGCCACGCGCTGCGGGTTGCCGGCCAGCACGGCCTCGGAGAGCTTGAAGACGTCGTAGCGCGCCACGTTGTTGACCGCGCCCTCGACCTGCTCCCAGCTCAATTCGCCGGCCGGATGCAGCAGGGCGAGCTTCTGGATTTCCTGGTGCGCGGCGAGCAGGTTGCCCTCGACGCGGTCGGCAAAGAACTGCAGCGTGCGCTGGCCTTCGTCGCCGGGCATCACGCGCTGGCCCTGCAGGCCCAGGCGCTGCGCGATCCACTGCGGCAGCGCGTTGCGCTCGATCGGGTCGACCTGCAGGCTCACGCCGTTGTTCTCGAGCGCCGAGAACCAGGCGCCGGTGCGCGTGGCCTTGTCCAGCCGCGGCAGCATCACCAGCGTGAGCGTGCTGTCGTTGCCCTGCGCGGCCTCGGCCAGCTGCTGCAGCGCAGTGCTGCCGTCCTTGCCGGGCTTGCCCGAGGGAATGCGGATCTCGACGATCTGCTTGTCGGCGAACAGCGAGAGCGAGCCGCCCGCCGCAAGCACCGCGCTCCAGTCGAAGTGCGCGCCGGCCACGGTGTAGGAGCTGCGCTCCGTATAGCCCGCCACGCGCGCCGCGGTGCGGATGGCATCCGCCGCCTCCTGCGCGAGCAGCGGCTCGTCGCCATGGATCGTGTAGAGGGGCTTCAGTCCCTTCTGCAGATGGGAGCCCAGCTGGGCGCTGGCAAGTTGCATGGAATCCTAGAGTTCCTTGACGGCCGCGAGGCGGCGCATCAGCTGCTGTGCAATGTCGGCCTGCATGTCGCGGTACAGCAGCTCGGCCTCGCCTTCCTTGGCGAGCGCGTTGGTTTCGTTGAAGCTCAGGTCGCGCGTCTGCGACACCTCGGTGGGCGCCAGCAGCATCTTGCCGCCCGGCGTGCGCAGGCTGAAGCGAACGCGCAATTGCAGTTGCAGCTCGCGCAGCAGGCCCGCCGAATTGGTTGAGATCACGATGCGGTCGCGGTTTTCTCCGAGGATCTCGAGGACCGCGTCGGCGCTCTGGGCCTGCTCGGGCGGCACCAGCGTGACGGTGCCGGCGGCGCGCATCTCGCGCCGCAGCCGGTTGATCAGTTCCGAATTGCCCGACAGCGACAGCGTCTTGAACGCGAACACCGGCGCCTTGCGCAGTTCGAACCCGCAGCCGGCCAGCGCGAGGCTGGCACCCGCCGCGGTCAGGCCCATGAGAAAGCCGCGGCGCGGCAGCGGGGCGTTGCGATTGTTCATGCTTCTATCGTTCGTTTCGTTCAGATGACCACGTTGACCAGCCGGCCGGGAACCACGATGACGCGCTTGGCCGCAGCGCCTTCGGCGAACTTGACGAAGTCGTCGCACGAGAGCGCGAGCGCTTCGATCTCGGCCTTGGAGGCGCCGGCCGGCACGCGCAGCGCGCCGCGCAGCTTGCCGTTGACCTGCAGCATGAGCTCGATCTCGTCCTGCTCCAGCGCGCCCACGTCCACCACGGGCCAGGGCGCGTCGAGCAGGTCGCCCAGTTCCTTGTCGTAGCCGAGCTGCTGCCAGAGCTGGTAGGCGATGTGCGGCGTGGCCGGATACAGGCAGCGCAGCAGGATGCCCAGGCCTTCGCGCAGTGCGGCGGCATCGCCGGTGCTGCCATCGGGCTTGAAGCCTTCCAGTGCATTGAGCAGCTTCATCGCGCCCGACACCACCGTGTTGTATTGCATGCGCTGGTAGTCGTAGTCGACCTGGCGCAGCACGGTATGCACCTCGCGGCGCAGCGCCTGGGCGTTCTTGCCGAAGGCCTGGCCGCCGGTGGCCGCAGGCGGCACGTCGGCCTGCGCCACGCCGAAGTTCCAGACCCGGCGCAGGAACCGGTAGCTGCCCTCGACGGCCGCGTCGTTCCACTCGAGCGTGGCCTCGGGCGGCGCGGTGAACATGGTGTACAGGCGCGCGGTGTCGGCACCGTACTTCTCGATCAGGTCCTGCGGATCGACGCCGTTGCGTTCGCTCTTGCCCATCTTGCCGACGCCGCCGTATTCGACCTTGGTGCCGTCCGCGGTGGTACCGCCGACGATGCGGCCCTGCGCGTCGAGCGTGGGCGTGACCTCCAGCGGCGGGTGGTAGTTCTTGCCGCCCCTCTCGTCGCGGTGGTAATAGATGTGGTTGAGCACCATGCCCTGCGTGAGCAGCTTGCTGAAGGGCTCGTCGACCTTCACCAGGCCCAGGTCGCGCATCACCTTGGTCCAGAAGCGCGCATACAGCAGGTGAAGGATCGCATGCTCGATGCCGCCGATGTACTGGTCCATCGGCATCCAGTAGTCGGCGCCCTCGGCGACCATGGCCTGGTCGTTCTTCGGGTCGCAGTAGCGCATGAAGTACCACGAGCTGTCGACGAAGGTGTCCATGGTGTCGGTCTCGCGCCGCGCGGGCTTGCCGCAGACCGGGCAGACGACGCCGGCATGGAAGCCTTCGTGCTTGGCGAGCGGATTGCCAGAGCCGTCGGGCACGCAGTCGGTCGGCAGCACCACGGGCAGGTCCTTCTCGGGGACCGGCACCGCGCCGTGCTCGTCGCAATGGATGATCGGGATCGGCGTGCCCCAGTAGCGCTGGCGGCTCACGCCCCAGTCGCGCAGGCGCCAGGTGGTCTGCATCTCGCCCAGGCCCTTCTGGGCGAGCGCATGCGCCACGGCGGCCACGGCCTCCTTGTGCGTCATGCCGCTGAAGTTGTCGGAGTTGATGGTCACGCCGCGCTGCTTGTCGGCGTACCAGTCCTGCCACTTGTGATAGTCGAAGTGCGGCTCGTCGTCGACCAGCACCACCTGGATGATCTGGATGCCGTACTTGTTGGCGAAGGCGAAGTCGCGCTCGTCGTGCGCGGGCACGCCCATCACGGCGCCGTCGCCGTAGCTGATGAGCACGTAGTTGCCCACCCACACCGGCACCTGCTCGTCGGTGATCGGATGCTTGACGGTCAGGCCCGTGGGCACGCCCTTCTTCTCCTGCGTGGCGAGCTCGGCCTCGGTGGTGCCGCCGGCCTTGCACTCCTCGATGAAGGCCGCGACCTTGGGGTCGAGCGTGGCCGCATGCGCGGCCAGCGGATGCTCGGGCGCCACGGCGCAGAAGGTGACGCCCATGATGGTGTCGGCGCGCGTGGTGAACACGTACATGCGGCCGTCCTGGATCAGTCGGCCGCTCGCGTCCTTGATGTCGTGCGTGAAGGCGAAGCGCACGCCCTCGCTCTTGCCGATCCAGTTCTCCTGCATCAGCTTGACGCGCTCGGGCCAGCCCGGCAGCTTGTGCTGGGTGTGCTCGAGGAGCTCTTCGGCGTAGTCGCTGATCTTCAGGTAGTAGCCCGGAATCTCGCGGCGCTCGACCGTGGCGCCGGTGCGCCAGCCCTTGCCGTCGATCACCTGCTCGTTGGCCAGCACGGTCTGGTCGACCGGGTCCCAGTTGACGACCTGGGTCTTGCGGTAGGCAATGCCCTTCTCGAGCATCTTCAGGAACAGCCACTGGTTCCACTTGTAGTAGCTTGGGTCGCAGGTGGCGATCTCGCGGCTCCAGTCGATCGCCAGGCCCATGGCCTGGAGCTGGCCGCGCATGTAGTCGATGTTCTCGTAGGTCCACTTGGCCGGCGGCACGCCGTTCTTCAGCGCCGCGTTCTCGGCCGGCAGGCCGAAGGCGTCCCAGCCCATGGGCATCAGCACGTTGTAGCCGCTCATGCGCAGGTAGCGCGTGAGCATGTCGTTGATGGTGTAGTTGCGCACATGGCCCATGTGCAGCTTGCCGCTGGGGTACGGCAGCATCGAGCAGGCGTAGTACTTTTTACGGCTCGCGTCCTCGGTGACGCGGTAGGCATCGGCGGCGCTCCATTGCGCCTGGGCAGCGGACTCGACGTCGCTGGGTTTGTAGCTGGGGTTCATGGCGGTTCGGCAAGACCCGGCGCGGGGTGGCCGGGGAGGACGGATTATCGCGCCGGACTAGACTCGCCCCCAGGCTTCGCGCACTTCGTGTCGCTACTCCCACCCCCTACCGGGGGCAACACCTGAGGCCCGGCAAAGCCGGTTCCTCGGTGTTCCGCGAAAAATGCACGAGTTCCTGCCACGTGACGCAGACGGAAAAAACGCGATGAAACTGCTCCTGAAACACCTCGCCCTGGGCCTCGCGGCCGCCGCCAGCCTGGCCGGGATGCCGCTCCATGCGCAGCCGAACGGCGACAAGCCGCTGCGCATCGTGGTGCCCTTCGCCCCCGGCGGGGCGCAGGACGTGATCGCCCGCTACCTGGGCGCCAAGCTCACCGACAAGCTCGGCGGCAGCGTGATCGTCGACAACAAGGCGGGCGCGGGCGGCATCCTGGCGGCCGATGCGGTGGCCAAGGCGACCGACGGCGCCACCGTACTGCTGGCCACCGGCGGCGCCATCACCATCGCGCCCCACCTGCAGTCCAGGCTGCCCTACGACCCCGTGAACGACCTCGCGCCCGTGGCCCTGGTCGGCGACACGCCCATGACCCTGGCCGTGCGCACCGAAAGCCCCTACAAGACGCTGGCCGACGCGCTGCGCGACGCCAAGGCGAAACCCGGGCAAGTGACCTACGCCTCCACCGGCAACGGCACCGTCTCGCACCTGACGGGCGCGCTGCTGGCGCAGGCAAGCGGCGTGAACCTGCTGCACGTGCCCTACCGCGGCGCGGCGCCGGCGCTGACCGACCTGGTGGGCGGGCAGGTGGCGCTGATCGTGACCAGCGCCGCCTCCATCGAACCGATGGTCGCGAGCGGCAAGGCCCGCGTGCTCGGCACCTTTTCGCGCGCCGCCCTGCCCGGCCTCGGCACGCCGCCGACGGTCGCGGAGGCGGCGGGCCTCGCGGGCATGGACGTGCCAGTGTGGGTGGGCGTGATGGCGCCCGCGCGCATGCCGGCGGCCAGCATCGAAAAACTCTCCGCGGCGCTGGTCGAGGTGTGCAACCTGCCCGAGACCCGGCAGCGCTTCGCCCAGCTGGGCGCGGTGAACACCTGCGGCGGCGGCGCGGCGCTGGGCAAGGTAATTGCCGAGGACAGCCAGCGCTGGGCAAAGGTCATCAAGCAAGGCGGGATCAAAATTGATTGAGCCTGCGACAGGGCGCCTGCACGTCTGCATCGCAGGCACCGGGGCGATCGCCCTGGCCAGCGCGGCGTGGCTGTGCCAGGCGGGCCACGGCGCCATGCTCTGGTCGCCGGGCGGCCGGGGTGCCGAGGCCCTGCGCACGCAGCCGCTCGAAGCGGTCGGCGTGCAGCCCTGCCGCGTGGCGGTCGAAGTGGCCGGCGATGCGGCGCAGCTTTGCGGCGCATCGGATGTGTTGCTGCTCGCGTTGCCGGTCAACGGACACAAGCGCGTCATGGATGCGCTGCTGCCCTTCCTGCGCGACGGGCAGACCGTGATCGTCAGCTCGATGGCCTCGCTGTCGTCGCTCTATCTGCACGAAAGCGCACGGCACGCGGGCAAGCGGGTGACGGTCGCGAGCTTCGGCACCACGGTGCTGACCGCGCGCCGGGAATCCGCCACGCAGGTCAGGGTGATGACGCGGAGGCAGGCGGTCGGCGTCTCCGCGCTGCCGAGTTCGGAAATCGAGAGCGCCATCGAACTGTGCACCGCGCTGTTCGGCGGCGGCTTCTTCGCGCAGGAGAACACGCTCGCCAGCGCGCTCGCCAACGTCAACCCGCAGTCCCACGGCCCGCTGGCCGTCTTCAACTGGACCCGCATCGAGCATGCGGAGAACTGGCCGCAGTACCACTGCCTGACGCCCGGCGTGGCCCGCGCGATCGAGGCGCTGGACCGGGAGCGGCGGGCCGTGGCCAGCGCCTTCGGCATCGCGCTCGGTCCCATCGAGGAGCATTTCGCGCGCTCCTTCGGCACGGAATCGGCGCGGCTCGAGGACATCGCGGCCGAACTGCATGCCAAGCGCGGCGGGCCGCCCGGCCCCGTGCGCACCGACACCCGCTACCTGAGCGAGGACATGCCCTACGGCCTGGCCTTCGTGGAAGCGCTCGGCGCCATCGCCGGCGTGGCGACACCCGCGACGCGCACCATCGTGGACGCTGCCTCGCTGGTGAGCGGCATCGACTTCCGGCAGCGAAACGACCTGCTGGCGCCGCTCGGGCTGGACCGCGAAACCGTGGCCGGCCTGCTCGCCCGCCTATGACGCGGCAGCCGCAGCCGGAAAGACCGGCTCGCCCAGGTTGAGCATCAGCCGGTTGGCCCAGGCGAAGAGCGCCACGGAGTGAATCAGGTCGAGAATCTCGAGCTCGCTGAGCCCCACTTCCTTGAGCGTTCGCACATCGTCGGCCGACACCTTGCCGGGCTCGGCGCCGAGCCGGATCGAGAATTCGACGATGGCCCTTTCGCGCGCCGTGGTGCCCGCGGAGGCCGGCTCCTCGAACACCTGCGAGATCACGTCGCTGCGCTTGGCCAGCTGCTCGAAGCGCTGCGCATGCACCGAGGCGCAGTACACGCAGCCGTTGACGCGCGACTCCACCGTGGCGCCCAGCTCGCGCTCCGCGCGCGGCATGCCGCCCGGCGCGAACATGATCGCGTTGAAGGCGATGGAGCGCTGCAGCAGCATCTCGGGCTGGTGCGCGAGCACCAGGAAATACGGCGAGCTGCGCGCCTGCGGGCTCATCTCGTCGAGCGCGGCCAGCTGGGCCGGCGTGGCCGCGGCGACATCGACCGGGTCGAGCCAGGGCTTCCAGCTCAGCACCTCGTTGGTGAAGCCCTTGATGCGGATCGGCGCGTTCGCATTGCTCATGCTGCAGCCTCCGCGGCGGCCAGCGCCTGCAGCCCCGCGACCACGCGGACCTGGTAGGAGAGAAAGGCGATCAGCTGGCCCAGCGCGACGATGGCGGGCGTCGAGAGGCCCGCATCCGCCAGCGACTGCACCGCGGCCTTGTCGCCTTCGATGGGTCGCTCGATCAGGCTCGCGGTGAATGCCAGCACCGTGCGCAGCCGCGCATCGGCCACCGGGGCGCCGCTGCCCACGGCCGCGATCAGTTCGCGGTCCACGCCCTCGGCCAGCAAGCGCTCGCGGTAGTGCGCGGCGAGCGTCGCGGCTTTCGACACGCTGCATGCATGCAGCGCGACCAGCAGGCGCTCGGCCACCGAGAGGCCTTCCACCGATGGCGAGAACATCGCGTCGTAGCTGCCCTGCGTGGCCGCCACGACCTTGTCGCGCTGCTGGCGCAGCATGCGGATGGCGTGGCCGGGCACCAATGGCACCGTGGCGTCGATCACGTCGATGGCGGGGGATGAATCGGAAAGAGTGGTCATGCGTTTCGATGAAGAAGTCTGGAGTTCAGCCGCGTTCGGCCGGCGGCGGCGCGGGCACCCATTCGTCGCCGAACAGTTCGGGCTCGCTGTAGGCCTCGAGGTTCGCGAAGTGCTGCTCGAAGTCCTCGCGGTAGAACAGGCTGGCCATGCCGCTCGCAAGCCGCCTGGCGCCATCGCTGATCGCGGGAATGTCGCCCGACACCGTGCCGTGCGACAAGGCCGCCGGGTAGCAGAAGCAATGGATGCGGGCCAGGCCCGGGCACTGGCCCGCTGTGCGCTCGCGGAATTCGAACACCGGCCCGAGATCGGGCGAATCGGCCAGCTCCTGGTCTTCGTCGCCGGGCGCGGGCACGAAACGGTCCTTCCAGGTGCGCACATGCGATGCAATGGTGTCGAACTCGGGACGGCAGCGCCAGTCGATCTTGAAACCGGTGGAAACAACGAGGAAGTCGAACACGAAGTTGCCCCTGGGCGTGGCCACGCGCATCGCTGCGCCCTGCGGCTCGACCGCAAGCACCGGGCAGCCGAAATTGAAGAACGCGTTCGGATGGCGCGACACGCGCAGCGTGCTGCCATGCGGCGGCGGCACGTTGGCCACGTTGATGTAGTGGCGGATTCGCCACTTGAACGCATCGGGCAGGTCGTAGTGGCCCTGCGTCAGGCCCGGCACGCCGGCGCCCTTGCCCTTGTTGACGCGCGGCAGGTCGGGCCGGCGGATCAGGAGCTCGACGCTGTGCGCGCCGGCCTCCAGCGCGGTGGCCGCGCTGTCCATGGCCGACGAGCCCGCGCCGACCACGCCCACGCGCAGCCCGGCGAGCCGGCTGTAGTCCATCTCGTCGGAGGAGTGGGCCCACTGCGAGCGCGGCAGCGCGTTGACGAACGCGGGAACCGCGGGGCCGCCGAGCCCGTCGCGGCCCGTGGCAAGCACGACACGGCGCGCCAGCACCTGCTCTGCACCAGCCGGCGTGCGCAGCGCGAGCCGCACCGCCGCGCCATCGGTGAGCGGCTGGATGCCGGTGACGGCCGTGTCGTTGCGCACATCGACGTTCATCACGCGGCGGTACCAGCGCAGATAGTCCATCCACTGCAGACGTGGGATCTTGTCCATCGCAGTCCAGGCCTCCGAGCCGAACTGGGCCTCGAACCAGGCGCGGAAGGTCAGCGCGGGCAGCCCCAGCGCAGGACCGGTCAGCTCCTTGGGCGAGCGCAGGGTTTCCATGCGCGCCGTGGTGGCCCACGGCCCTTCGCTGCCCGCGGGCGAGCGGTCGAACACCACGGCCCGGATGCCCTGCTGGGCCAGGGCGGCCGCGGCCGCCAGCCCGGCCTGGCCGGCGCCGATGATGGCCACGTCCAGCACAGGCTCGCCGCCGTGCGTGCGAGCCGGCATCCATGCGCGCGCGGGCCAGCCGAGGCATTCGAGATCCCTGGCGAGCCGCTGCTCGAGCGCGGCAAGGCCTTGCGGGCGGGAGGATGGGGTGGGGGAAGCGGCGTCGGTGGTCATCTTGCAAAACGAAACGGGAAGCGGGTTCGCATGGAACCCTGCCCAGTGTAGAAAGCTTTTCAGGCGGGACCGGGACAGGCCCATGCACGGACCGGGCCCGGATCTCGCATGCCACAATGATTTTCAGACCACAGGGGCAGCATGCGCAGCAACGACAGCAGCAATGGCGAATGGTGGCGCGGCGCGGTGATCTACCAGATCTACCCGCGCAGCTTCATGGACAGCAACGGTGACGGCATCGGCGACCTGCCCGGCATCACGTCGCGGCTCGATCATGTGGCGAGCCTGGGAGTCGATGCGATCTGGGTGTCGCCCTTCTTCCGCTCGCCGATGAAGGACTTCGGCTACGACGTGGCCGACTACCGCGCGGTCGATCCGATCTTCGGCACGCTGGCCGATTTCGACGAGATGCTGGCGCGCGCCCATGCGCTGGGCCTGAAGATCATCATCGACCAGGTGCTCTCGCACACCTCCGACCAGCACGCCTGGTTCGCCGAAAGCCGCACGAGCCGCGACAACCCCAAGGCCGACTGGTACGTGTGGGCCGACCCGCGGCCCGACGGCACGCCGCCCAACAACTGGCTCTCGGTGTTCGGCGGGCCGGCCTGGCAGTGGGATTCGCGCCGCCGCCAGTACTACCTGCACAGCTTCCTCCAGGAGCAGCCCGACCTGAACTTCCATTGCGCCGAGGTGCAGGAGGCACTGCTCGGCGAAGTACGCTTCTGGTGCGAGCGCGGCGTGGACGGCTTCCGCTTCGATGCCTGCAACCACCAGTTCCACGATGCGCTGCTGCGCGACAACCCGCCGGCCAGCGCCGCCTCGCTGGACGAGGTGAGCACGGTGCGGGCCGACAACCCCTATGCCATGCAGCAGCACCTCTACGACAAAAGCCAGATGGAGAACCTGCGCTTCCTGGAAAGCCTGCGCGGGCTGCTCGACGACTATGGCGCGGTCGCGCTCGGCGAGGTCGGCGACGAGAACGCACCGCCCGTCATGGCGCAGTACACCGAACTGGGCAAGCGCCTGCACCTGGCCTACAGCTTCAGCCTGCTGACGGCCGAGCACAGCGCCCGGCACCTGCGCCACCAGGTCGAGACGCTCGACCATGCGCTCGCGCCGACCGGCGGCTGGGGCTGCTGGGCCGTGTCCAACCACGACGTGCCGCGCGTGGCCACGCGCTGGAGCGGCGGCGGCCCGGAAGACACGCGGCGCGACCGGCTCTGGCTCGCGCTGCTGCTCGCGCTGCGCGGCAGCGCCAGCATCTACCAGGGCGAGGAGCTTGGCCTGCCCGAGGCCGAGGTGCCGTTCGAGCTGCTGCAAGACCCGTACGGCCGCGCCTTCTGGCCCGAATTCAAGGGCCGCGACGGCTGCCGCACGCCCATGCCCTGGAAGGCCGACGAACTGCACGCCGGCTTCACCACCGGCGGGCCCTGGCTGCCGGTCTACGGCCGCCACCTGCCGCTGGCCGTCGACCGCCAGTCCACCGATCCCGACTCGATGCTCGCCTTCAGCCGCGCGCTGCTGCGCTGGCGCCGCACCCAGCCGCTGCTGCGCACCGGCAGCATCGCCTTCATCGATGCGCCGGAGCCGGTGCTATGGTTCGAGCGGCGCGAAGGGAAGCAATCGTTGCAGGCCGTCTTCAATCTGGGAGGCGAGTCCGTGTCCATCGCGCTGCGTGAAGCGGTCGAGCCGCTCGCGGGACATCCGCTGGCATCGTCGTCGTCCCTGCAGGCCGGCACCGAAAGGCGCATGCTGAAGCTGGCGCCCTATGGTGTCTTTTTCGGCCGCCCCGCCGGTGAAGAAGAACCGATGTGAAGAACAACATGCCTTCCCTGCTGTTGTCCGAACGCGAAGTCCATGCGCTGATGCGCGCCGAGCACGGCGATCCGTTCGCGGTGCTCGGCCCGCACGAGACGCGCGACGGCCTGCTGGTACGCGCGCTGCTGCCCGGGGCGCAGAGCGTGGCCGTGGTGCACACGCGCACGGGCTGGCCGCTGGCGCTGCTGTCGCGGCAGGAAGGATCCGACCTCTTCGCGGGCCTGGTGCCCGCGGCGGAGGCGCTGCTGGGCTATTCGTTCCAGGTCGACTGGGGCACGCACAGTTCGCGGCTCGAAGACCCGTACCGCTTTGCGTTCGTGCTGGGCGCCACCGACGTGTGGCTGCTGGCCGAAGGCACGCACCTGCGGCCCTGGGAGCGGCTGGGCGCGCACCTGTGCGAGATGGATGGCGTCAAGGGCGTGGCCTTCGCGGTCTGGGCGCCCAATGCGCGGCGCGTCTCGGTGGTCGGCGACTTCAACAACTGGGACGGCCGCCGCCACATGATGCGGCTGCGCCGCGAGTGCGGCGTGTGGGAGATCTTCGCGCCGCAGGTGGCCACGGGCGACAGCTACGAGTTCGAGATCCTCTCGGCCCAGGGCGAGGTGCTGCGCAAGGCCGACCCCTTCGCTTTTTCCTCGCGCCTGCGGCCCGAGACCGCCTGCGTGGTCGCGCCGCTGCCCGCGCCGGTGGCGATGCCGCCCGGGCGCGCCGCCGCCAACGGCCGCCATGCGCCGATGAGCATCTACGAGGTGCACCTGGGCTCCTGGCGCCGCAAGAACGGCCATGAATGGCTGGACTACCGCGAGCTGGCCGACACGCTGGTGCCGTACGCGCGCGACATGGGCTTCACGCACATCGAACTGCTGCCGGTCAGCGAGCATCCGTTCGACGGCTCCTGGGGCTACCAGCCGATCGGCCTGTATGCGCCCACCTCGCGCTTCGGCACGCCCGGCGACTTCCGCCATCTGGTCGAAGCCGCGCATGCCGCGGGGCTGGGCGTGATCCTCGACTGGGTGCCCGCGCACTTTCCCACCGACGCGCATGGCCTGGGCCGCTTCGACGGCACCGCGCTCTACGAATACGCCGATCCGCGCGAAGGCTTCCACAACGACTGGAAGACGTTCATCTTCAACTACGGCCGCACCGAGGTGCGCAACTACCTGGTCGGCAATGCGCTGTATTGGCTCGAGCGCTACGGCGTGGATGGCCTGCGCGTCGACGCCGTGGCCTCCATGCTCTACCGCGACTACAGCCGCGAGCCCGGCGAATGGGTGCCCAACATCCACGGCGGGCGCGAGAACCTCGAGGCCATCGACTTCCTGCGGCGCATGAACCGGGTGGTGGGCGTCGAGCGCCCGGGCGCCATCACGCTGGCCGAGGAATCGACCAGCTTTCCGGGCGTGACGCGGCCGCCCGAGGACGGCGGCCTCGGCTTCCACTACAAATGGAACATGGGCTGGATGAACGACACGCTCGCCTATGCGGGCATCGACCCGGTCCACCGCAAGCACCACCACCAGCAGATCACCTTCGGCCTGATGTATGCGCACAGCGAGAACTTCGTGCTGCCGCTCTCGCACGACGAGGTGGTGCACGGCAAGGGTTCGATGTTCGGCCGCATGCCCGGCGACGAGTGGCAGAAGCTCGCGGGGCTGCGCAACCTTTATGGCTACCTCTGGGCCTATCCGGGCAAGAAGCTGCTGTTCATGGGCAATGAATTCGCCCAGGTGGCGGAATGGAACGCCGACCGCAGCCTCGACTGGCACCTGCTCGAGCAGGCGCCGCACCAGGGCGTGCGGCGGCTGGTGCGCGACCTCAACAACGTGTACCGGCACTTCCCCGCGCTCTACGAACTCGACACCGAAAGGGCCGGCTTCGAGTGGCTGGTGCACGACGACTGGGAGCAGTCGGTGTTCGCCTTCGTGCGCCGGGCCCGCGACGGCTCCTTCGTGGTGGCGGTGTGCAACTTCACGCCACTGCCGCGCCACGGCTACCGCCTTGGGGTGCCTGCGGCGGGCGCGTACCGCGAGGCCATCAACACCGACGGCGCGGTGTATGGCGGCAGCGGGGTCGGCAATGGCGTGGTCGAGAGTTCGCCGGTGCCGTGGCATGGGAGGGCCGATTCGATCGTCATCAGCGTGCCGCCGCTGGGGACTGTGATGTGGGTGCTGGTTTGAGGTTCTTGGCTTTGGTTTGGGTTTCGGGACCGGGTCTCGCCCCGGCGGGCGACTCACTTTCTTTTGCTTCGCCAAAAGAAAGTAAGCAAAGAAAAGGCGACCCTGCTGTCTGCGTCCCTCCGCTGCGCTGCGGGCAACCTGCGGTGCTCGCGTTTCGCGGGGTCTCGCAGAACTCGCTTCGCTCAAACAGCTGCGAGCCCTTGTCCGCGAAACGCTGCGCTCCTCGGCGCATACAGAAGGGGTGGGAGCCGACGGGCCGTCGCTTCGCTCGGCCCGATACCAATCCCAACAGCCAATACCAACCACCGCGGCGCTGCGCGCCGCGGTGGCTTGGTGGCCGAGCGCAGCAATGGCCCGTGCGGTCTCCCCTCCCCTCTGGCTGCGCCGAGGAGCGCAGCGTTTCGCGGATCAGGGCTCGCCCTTGTTTGAGCGAAGCGAGTTTGGGCGAGACCCCGCGAAACGCGAGCACCGCAGGTTGCCCCGTAGCGCAGCGAAGGGGTCGCAGACAGTGGGGTCGCCTTTCTTTTGCCTACGTTTCTTTGGCGAAGCAAAGAAAAGTAGGTCGCCCGCCGGGGCGAGTCCCGGCCTCGGGAAGCAAACCCTCAGAGGCGGCAGCAACATGCTGAGCCAAGGCAATCCCTCCCCCTTGGGCGCGACGCTGTCGCCGAACGGCGTGAACTTCGCGCTGGTTGCGCCGAACGCCGAAACCGTCGAGCTTTGCCTTTTCGACAGCACAGGCCAGCACGAACAACAGCGCCTGCGGCTGCCCGCCTTCACCGACGGCGTCTGGCACGGCCAGTTGCCGAGCGGCCGTGCCGGCCTGGTCTACGGCTATCGCGTGCACGGCCCGTGGGCGCCGCACGAGGGCAATCGCTTCAATCCCGCGAAGCTGCTGCTCGACCCGTATGCGCGCGAGATCGTCGGCACCTACGACGGCAGCGACCTGTTCCTCGGGCACGACCCCGCCAATCCGGATCAGCGCAACACCCGCGACAACGGCGCCGTCGCGCTCAAGGCCCGCGTCGCGCCGGCCGGCAGCAGCTCGGCCGCACCGGGCCATGCCCGCATCCCGGCCGGCGAGCGCGTGCTCTACGAACTGCATGTGCGCGGACAGACCCGGCTGCACCCGGGCGTGCCCGCTGCCTTGCGCGGCACCTATGCGGGCCTGGCCGAGCCCGTGGTGCTCGACCACCTGCAGGCCCTCGGCGTCACCACGCTGAGCCTGATGCCGGTGCAGCACCGTGCCGACGAACAGCGGCTGCTCGCCATGGGCCTCGGCAACTACTGGGGCTACAACACCATCGGCTGGTTCGCGCCCGAGGCGCGCTACTGGAGCGGCCGCGCCGGCACCACGCCGGCCAGCGAGTTCCGCGCCATGGCCGACGCCGTGCATGCGCGCGGCATGGAGCTGGTGATCGACGTGGTCTACAACCACAGCGCCGAAACCGACGAGTTCGGCCCCACGCTCTCGCTGCGCGGCATCGACAACGCGCTGTACTACCACCTGCGCCCCGATGACCGTGCGCTCTACGCCAACTGGACCGGCTGCGGCAATTGCCTCGACCTGGCCGAGCCGCGCGTGCTGCAGCTCGTGATGGACAGCCTGCGCCACTGGACCTGCGCGCTCGGCGTCGACGGCTTCCGCTTCGACCTCGCGCCGGTGCTGGGCCGCGGCGCCGATGGCAATTTCGACCCGCGCGCCCCCTTCTTCGCGGCCATCGCGCAAGACCCGGTGCTCTCGCGCACGCTGCTGATCGCGGAGCCCTGGGACGTCGGTCCGGGCGGCTATCGCCTGGGTGAATTCCCGCCGGGCTGGCTCGAATGGAACGACCGCTACCGCGACACGCAGCGCGGCTTCTGGCTGCGGCAGGGACGCGAGGGCGCCGCAGGCCTCGGCGACTTCGCGCACCGCTTCACCGCCTCGAGCGCGCAGTTCGCCCACCACGGCCGCGCGCCCACCGCCAGCGTCAACTTCATCACCGCGCACGACGGCTTCACGCTGCGCGACCTGCTCAGCTACGAAGAGCGGCACAACCTGGCCAATGGCGAGAACAACCGCGACGGCCATGCGCACAACCTGAGCAACAACTGCGGCGTCGAGGGGCCGAGCGATGCCCCCGCCGTGCAGGGCGAGCGCGGCCGCCTGCAGCGCGCGCTGCTCGCCGCGCTGCTGCTGTCGCAGGGCACGCCCATGCTGCTGGCCGGCGACGAGCTCGGCCACAGCCAGCAAGGCAACAACAACGCCTACTGCCAGGACAACGAAACCACCTGGCTCGCGTGGATCGGCGCCCACGATCCCGCGAGCGAAGCAGCGCGCCTGAGCGCCTTCGTCGCCCGGCTCGTTGCGCTGCGCCGCGAAGCGCCCGTGCTGCGCAGCACGCGCTGGTGGCCGGCCAAGCCTGCAGAGGGCGCGCCGGGAATCCACTGGTTGCGGCCCGACGGCCAGCCGATGCAGGAGGCCGACTGGCACGGCGGCACGGCGCTTGCAATCCTTTTCGAAGCCGCGGCAGCGGATGCGGGCGCCTGGCTGGTGCTGGTGAATGCGGGGCCGGCGGCCGTTTCCTTTGCGCTGCCGGCGGGTTCGTGGCAGTGGCGGCTCGCGACCGACGATCCGGCGCCCAATGCCGCTGCCGCGCTGCCACAGTCCCCCGGCGGCACGGTGGAGGTACCTCGTTCGAGCCTCCGGATTGCAAGAAGGTAGAAGCCAGCCGCGCCGCACGGTGCTAGGCTGGCTGCAGAAACGCTGACCACAAGACGACAAACCGCCAAACGAACGGAGACACAGGATGGACAACAACAGCATCAGCAGCAACAGCACGCCGCAGGCTTCCCTGCAGGCGCATCAACTGGTCCGCCGCACCATCGCTCTGGTGCTGGCCGGCGGCCGGGGCTCCCGCCTCAAGCAGTTGACCGACCGGCGCGCCAAGCCGGCGGTGTACTTCGGCGGCAAGTTTCGCATCATCGACTTTGCGCTGTCGAACTGCCTGAACTCCGGTATCCGGCGCATGGCGGTGGTCACGCAGTACAAGTCGCATTCGCTGATGCGCCACCTGCAGCGCGGCTGGAGCTTCCTGCGCGCCGAGCTCAACGAGATGGTCGACGTGCTGCCCGCGCAGCAGCGCACGGGCGACGAGCACTGGTACCGCGGCACGGCCGACGCGGTGTTCCAGAACCTGGACATCATCCAGACCCGCTCCACCAGGCACGACTACGTGGTGGTGCTGGCCGGCGACCACATCTACAAGATGGACTACTCGATCATGGTCAAGGACCATGCCGAGCGCGGCCTGGGCTGCACGGTGGGCTGCATCGAGGTGCCGCGCATGGAGGCCACCGCCTTCGGCGTGATGGCCATCGACGACGGCCGCCAGATCACGGCCTTTCTCGAGAAGCCGGCCGATCCGCCCGCCATGCCGGGCCATCCCGACGTGGCGCTGGCCAGCATGGGCATCTACGTGTTCGATTCCGAGTACCTCTACCAGCTGCTCGAGGAAGACGCCGCCAACCCCGATTCGAGCCACGATTTCGGCAAGGACATCATCCCGCGCGCCGTGGCGCAGGGCCGCGCCCTGGCGCATCCCTTCGGCATGTCCTGCGTCACGCGCGCCTCGCGCGGGCCCGACGCCAAGGCCTACTGGCGCGACGTGGGCACGATTGATGCATTCTGGGCAGCCAACCTCGACCTGGCCTCCATCACGCCCGAACTCGACATCTATGACACAGACTGGCCCATCTGGACCTACCAGCGGCAGCTGCCGCCGGCCAAGTTCGTGCTCGACCGCGAAGGCAAGCACGGCATGACGGTCAACACCATCGTCTCGGGCGGCTGCATCGTCTCGGGCTCCAAGGTCAGCAGCTCGGTGCTGTTCTCGGGCGTGCGCATCCATTCGTTCTGCGACATCAACGAGGCCGTGCTGCTGCCCGACGTCGAGGTGGGCCGCGGCGCCCGGCTCAACCGCGTGGTGATCGACCGCGGCTGCGTCATTCCGGACGAGATGGTGATCGGCGAAGACGCCGCGGCCGATGCCGCGCGCTTCGAGCGCACCGACAACGGCGTGGTGCTGGTCACCCGCGAAATGCTCAAGCGCCTGCTGGCTGCCTGAGGCCGCACCGCTTCCCCGATGCGAATCCTCCAGGTCAGCGCCGAACTCTTCCCCCTGCTCAAGACCGGCGGCCTCGCCGACGTGGCCGGCGCGCTGCCGCTCGCGCTCATGGCCGCCGGACAGGACGCGCGGGTGCTGCTGCCCGGCTTCCCGGCCATCCTGGCCGGCGTGCGCGACCTGGCACCGGTGGCCGAGTTCACGGCGCCCTGGGGTCCGGAACGCTTCGGCCTGCGCGCGGGCCGCATCGCGATCGACGGCGCGGCGGCGCCGATCCCCGCCTACGTGATCGATGCGCCCGCGCTCTACGACCGGCCCGGCAACCCGTATGAAGACGCCACGCGCCAGCCCTACGGCGACAACCACCGGCGCTTCGCGCTGCTGGGCTGGGCCGCGGCGCAGCTGGCGCAGGGGCTCGATCCCGCCTGGCAGCCCGAGGTCGTGCATGCGCACGACTGGCATGCGGGGCTGGCGCCGGCCTACCTGCACTTCGCGCGCGAGGCCGGCGCCACCCGCGCGGGCAGCGTGTTCACGGTGCACAACCTGGCCTACCAGGGCATCTCGGCGCCATGGAACTTTGCCGACCTCGGCCTGCCCGCGCCGGCGTTCCACATGAACGGCCTCGAATACCACGGGCAGGTGTCGTTCATGAAGGGCGGCCTCTACTTTGCCGACCACCTGACCACCGTGAGCCCGACTTACGCCCGCGAGATCCAGACGCCCGAGCAGGGTTTCGGCCTGGACGGCCTGCTGCGCCTGCGCGGCGGCGTGCTCACGGGCATCCTCAACGCGGTCGACGGCCAGGTCTGGAATCCGGCGACCGACAGCGCGCTGGTGCAGGGCTACCACACGCCCGAAGGCCGCCACATGGCGGGCAAGGCGCGCTGCAAGGCGGTGCTGCAGCACCAGCTCGGACTGGCCGAGCGCCCCGATGCGCCGCTCTTCATCCTGGTGAGCCGGCTCACCGAGCAGAAGGGCCTGCACCTCGTGCTCGGCGGCCTCGATACCCTGCTGGCCGAAGGCGGGCAGCTCGCGCTGCTGGGCAGCGGCGAGGCCTGGCTCGAGGACGCCTTCCGCGAGCGCGCGGCGGCCGCGCCGCGCTCGGTCAGCGTCACCATCGGCTACAACGAAACGCTGGCGCACCAGCTCTTCGGCGGCGGCGACGTGACGCTGGTGCCGTCGCTCTTCGAGCCCTGCGGCCTCACGCAGATGTACGGCCTGAAGTACGGCAGCCTGCCGCTGGTGCGCCGCGTCGGCGGCCTGGCCGACACCGTGGTCGACTGCACGCTCGAGGACATGGCCAGCGGCGACGCCACCGGCTTCGTCTTCGACCGCTTCGACGCCGCCGACTACGATCGCGCGCTGCGGCGCGCCTTCGCGCTCTACCAGCGCGCGCCCGACTGGCGCCGCGTGCGCGGCAATGCCATGCGGCGCCCTGCCGACTGGGCCAGCGCCGCCGGCCAGTACATCGAGGTCTACCGGCAGGCGCTCGAGTCCGCCGGCACCTGAACAAAGCGCCACGGCGCACAACCCCACCACTCTTCACCGAAGCCCATGACCATCAAAGACTTCGCCTACGACCATCCCGACCGCGACGTGGCCGCGTTCAAGCGCGCCGTCGCCAACAAGCTGATCTATGCGGTCGGCAAGGACCCCGTCGCGGCCAGCCAGGACGACTGGCTGCACGCCACCGCTCTGGCCGTGCGCGACCAGCTGGTCGAGCGCTGGATGGCGACCACGCGCGCCAACTATGCGCAGGACCTCAAGCGCGTCTACTACCTCTCGATGGAGTTCCTGATCGGGCGCACCTTCACCAATGCGTTGCTGGCGGTCGACCTTTACGAGACGGTGCGGGAAGCCCTGGTCGACTTCGGCGTGGACATGGCGGCGCTGTCCGAGCGCGAGCCCGATGCCGCCCTCGGCAACGGTGGCCTCGGCCGGCTCGCGGCCTGCTTTCTCGACTCGATGGCCACGCTGGGCGTGCCGGGCATGGGCTACGGCATCCGCTACGAATACGGCATGTTCCGCCAGCGCATCGTCGACGGCCAGCAGGTCGAGACGCCCGACTACTGGCTCACGCGCGGCAACCCCTGGGAGTTCCAGCGGCCCGAGGTGAACTACCGCGTGCGCTTCGGCGGCCACGTGCAAAAGCGCGAGGGAAAGAACGCGCCCTACGGCGCGGCCGACTGGGTCGACACGCACGACGTGCTGGCCGTGGCCTACGACACCATCATTCCGGGCTACGGCACGCAGGCCACCAACACGCTGCGGCTGTGGTCGGCACGCGCCACCGAGGAGATCGACCTCTCGGCCTTCAACCGCGGCAACTACATGGCGGCAGTAGAGAGCAAGAATCACTCCGAGAACGTCTCGCGCGTGCTCTACCCCGACGACTCCACGCCCTCGGGCCGCGAGCTGCGGCTGCACCAGGAATATTTCTTCTGCAGCGCGAGCGTGCAAGACTTGCTGCGGCGTTACCTGCGCAACCACAAGACCTTCGACCAGCTGGCCGACAAGGTGAGCATTCACCTGAACGACACGCACCCGGTGCTCGCAGTGCCCGAGCTCATGCGCCTGTTGCTCGACGAGCACGGCATGGCGTGGGACACGGCCTGGGCCCACACGCAGAAGGTGTTCAGCTACACCAACCACACGCTGATGCACGAGGCGCTGGAGACCTGGCCGGTCGAGATGCTCGGGCGCATCCTGCCGCGGCACCTTCAGATCATCTACGACATGAACGCGAAATTTCTCGCGGCCGTGACGCAGAAGGCCGGTAACGACGTGGAGTTGCTGCGCCGGCTGTCGCTGGTCGACGAGGCGGGCGAGCGCCGCGTGCGCATGGCCTACGTGGCGGTGCTCGCGAGCCACTCGATCAACGGCGTGTCGGGCCTGCATTCGGAGCTCATGAAGCAATCGATCTTCGCGGACTTCGCGAAGATCTTCCCCGAGCGCTTCAACAACAAGACCAACGGCGTCACGCCGCGGCGCTGGCTCGCACAGGCCAACCCACCGCTCGCGAGCCTGCTCGACCAGCGCCTGGGCAAGGGCTGGCGGCGCGACCTCTCGCAGCTCGAGGCGCTGCGGCCGATGGCGGCCCAGCCGCCCTTCGCGCGCGCCTTCCGCCATGCCAAGCGCGAGAACAAGCTGCGCCTGGCCAACTGGGTCGAGCAGCACATGGGCCTGGTGCTCGACACCGACGCGATGTTCGACGTGCAGGTCAAGCGTATCCACGAATACAAGCGGCAGCTGCTCAACGTGCTGCACGTGATCACGCGCTACCACCGCATCCTCGATGCGCAGGCCGCGGGCGGGCCGATCGACATGGTGCCGCGCGTGGTGGTGTTCGCGGGCAAGGCGGCCTCGGCCTACCAGATGGCCAAGCTCGTGATCCGGCTGATCAACGACGTGGCCCACACCATCAACAACGACAGCCGCGTCGGCAAGCTGCTGAAGGTGGTGTTCCTGCCCAACTACAGCGTGAGCCTGGCCGAGGTGATCATGCCCGCGGCCGATTTGTCGGAGCAGATCTCCACCGCGGGCACCGAGGCCTCGGGCACCGGCAACATGAAGTTCGCACTCAACGGCGCGCTCACCATCGGCACGCTCGACGGCGCCAACGTGGAGATGCGCGACAACGTGGGCGCGGAGAACATCTTCATCTTCGGCAACACCACGCCGCAGGTGGCCGACATTCGCGCCCACGGCTACCAGCCGCGCGACATCTACGAAGAGAACGCCGAACTCAGGCGCGTGCTCGATGCGATCCGCGACGGCGCGTTCTCGGCCGGCGAGCCCTCGCGCTACCAGGGCATCTACGACGCACTGGTGAACTGGGGCGACCACTACCTGCTGCTGGCCGACTACGCGAGCTACGTCGCGAAGCAGGCCGAGGTCGATGCCCTCTACCGCGACCCGGACGCCTGGACGCGCATGGCCATCCTCAACGTGGCGGGCATGGGCGCGTTCTCCTCGGACCGCACGATTGCACAGTACGCGCACGAGATCTGGCACACCAAGCCGGTGGTGCTGGGCTGAGTCTTCGTCTTTCTCCCTCCCCCGCTGGGGGAGGGCTGGGGTGGGGGCTGACGGCCTCGACCGCTGCGCAGTCGTCAAGGCCGCCGCGCCCCCATCCCAACCTTCCCCCGGAAGGGGAAGGAGCAAGACAAGGCAAAGTCAGCGCGGCTTCTTTTCGCCTGCCGCCTCGGACTCGGTCACGAACCCGATGCGGTTCAGGCCCGCCTTGTTCGCAATGCCCATCAGCGCCACCAGCTTGCCGTAGGGCACGGTCTGGTCGGCGCGCAGCTGCACCTCGGTGTCCTTGCTGTCGGCGGCGGCCTTCTGCAGCCGGGCGGCCAGTTCCTCGTCGGTCACGGCCTGGTCGTTGAAGAAGGTCTTGCCCGAGGCATCGACCGACACGCTCACGAACTTGGGCGTGTCGTTGGGCTGGCCGGCATCGGTCTGCGGCAGGTCGAGCTTGATCGAGCTCGCCATCAGCGGCGCGGTGATGATGAAGATCACCAGCAGCACCAGCATCACGTCGACCAGCGGCGTGACGTTGATGTCGGACAGCGGCCGCTGACCGCCCGCCCCCGTCGCGCGCCCGCCGCCGGCGGCACTGCTGCCCAGGGAGGTGCGACCGAAGGCCATGGTTCTGCCGTGCTCCGTTCGGCTAGGCCGACACCGGCATGGGCCGCGCGGGCGGCGGCGCAGCCGGTGCCGGGGCGCTGCCGAAGCTGCCGAGCAGGTCGTGCGCAAAGCCCTCGAGCTCGGCTTCGATGCGGCCGATGACGCGGCCGAACACGTTGTAGGCCAGCACCGCCGGAATGGCCACGGCCAGGCCGAAGGCCGTCATCACCAGCGCCTCGCCCACCGGGCCGGCCACCTTGTCGATGGTGAAGCCGCCGGTCTGGCCCGCAATGCCCGACAGCGCGCCGTAGATGCCCCACACCGTGCCGAGCAGGCCCACGAAGGGCGCCGTGGCGCCGACCGTGGCCAGCAGGATCTGGCCGGACTGCAGGCGCCGCAGCGCGCCATGAAGCGCGCCGCGCAGCGCCCGCGTGAGCCGCTGGTTGCGGTCGCCGGTGGTGGCGCCGAGCGTTGCGTCGCCTGCATCTGCCGCTGCCGCATTCCTGATGGCGCTCACGGCCGGCCCCACCAGCATGGCGCGGTCGAAGGCCTGGAGCCGCTGCTGCGCATCGGCGAGCGTGGCCGATTGCCAGAATGCCGCAATGCTGCGCAGCACGTCGCGCGTGCCGCCGCGCAGCAGCCAGGCCTTCCACAGAATCACCACCCAGCTGGCGATCGACATGGCGAGCAACAGTGCCGCCACCGAGCGGCTGACGCCGTCGCCCTGGGTGAGCAGTTCGAGGACGCTCATCGTTCTTTCAGCGCAAGCCCAGCACGTCGAACATGTCGAACAAGCCCGCTTTCTGGCCGGCCAGGAAGCGCACGGCGCGCAGCGCGCCCTGCGCGTAGGTGACGCGGCTCGCCGACTTGTGGGTGATCTCGATGCGCTCGCCAGTGCCCGCGAACAGCACGGTGTGGTCGCCCACGATGTCGCCGCCGCGGATGGCGGAGAAGCCGATGGTGGACGGGTCGCGCTCGCCGGTGATGCCTTCGCGCGCGTACACGGCGCAGTCCTTCAGGTCGCGGCCCAGTGCCCCGGCGATCACTTCGCCCATCTTGAGCGCGGTGCCCGAGGGCGCATCGACCTTGTGGCGGTGGTGCGCCTCGATGATCTCGATGTCGTAACCCGTCGAGAGCGCCTTGGCCGCCATTTCGAGCAGCTTGAAGGTGACGTTGACGCCCACGCTCATGTTGGGCGAGACCATGATCGCGATGTCCTTCGCGATCTCGGCGATCTCGGCCTTCTGCGCATCGCTGAAGCCGGTGGTGCCGATCACGGCCTGCACGCCGAGTTCGCGGCAGGCCGCAAGGTGTGCGAGCGTGCCTTCGGGGCGGGTGAAGTCGATGAGCACCTGCGCGTCCTTGAGGCCGGTGCGCAGGTCGGCCACGATCGGCACGCCGCTCGTGAAGCCGAGGAACGCAGCCGCATCGGCACCGATGGCGTTGCTGCCCGCCATGTCGAGCGCGCCGGCCAGCCGGCAATCGGGCGCCTCGCGCACCGCCTCGACCAGCATGCGGCCCATGCGGCCCGAGGCGCCCGCGATCGCGATGCGCCGCAGCGGGGGCGTGGAAGACTCGGAATGAAGCGAAGAAGTGGAAATGGATTCAGTCACGCGGATTCAGCCTTCGAAATTGGCACGGAAACCGGCACGCCCGCCTGACCCGGCGGGTGCGCCCGCCCTCGCCCTGTGTTTGGCGCGTGCTCAGCGCGCAGCTTCGAGCGGGGGATACGCGGCGGGAAGCGGCGCCAGGCCGGTGGCCGCGGTGGTGGCATCGGCCTTCTTGCCGTCGTCCTTGGGGGCGAATTTCTTGAGCTCTTCTTCCGACGCCTCGAGCGACGGCACCTTGCCGCTCTTCTTGCGGGTGTCCAGCGTGGCGACGAATTCTTCCTCGCTGGGCATCGGGTCGCCTTCGAAGCGCTCGAGCAGTTCGCCGTTGAAGAAGACGGTCAGGCGGCGCTCCTGGGGATCGACGCCCTGGCGCCTGATCGTGAAGACGTAGTCCCAGCGGTCCTTGTGGAAGACGTCGGTCAAAAGCGAGGTGCCGAGGATTTCACGCACCTGCTGGCGCGACATGCCGGGCTTGAGCGCCTCGACCTGTTCCTTCGACACGAAATTGCCCTGGACCACTTCGACCTTGTAGGGCGTGATGGCCGTCAGCGCACCACGCGTGCGATCGCTGAAGCCGCTGCAGGCACCGAGGCAGAACGTCGCGGCGACGGCCGCGGCCAGCAGCCAGGGACGGCGTTGGAGAATGGCAGGCATGGGAGGAAAAAGGGGGGTAGCGATATGATCGGCCATTGTAGCGGCTGGCCCTTTTTGGGGCCCGTCTGCAGCCCAGGGCGCAGGAACCATCATGGCCAATATCGACGAACTCAAGAACACCGGCCTCAAGGCCACTCTGCCACGCCTGAAGATCCTCGAGATCTTCCAGACCGGCAGCCAGCGCCACATGACGGCCGAAGACGTTTTCCGCGTGCTCCTGAACGAGCACTCCGACATCGGCCTGGCCACCGTCTATCGCGTACTCACGCAGTTCGAGCAGGCCGGCATCCTCGAGCGCAGCCATTTCGAAAGCGGCAAGGCGGTCTACGAGCTCAACGAGGGCACCCACCACGACCACCTGATCTGCACCTCGTGCGGCAAGGTCGAGGAGTTCTACGATGCCGAGATCGAGCGCCGCCAGCAGATGATCTCCAAGGACAAGGGCTGGATCCTGCAGGACCACGCGATGTCGCTCTACGGCCTGTGCGGCGACTGCGCCAGCAAGAGGTAAGGCCCCCCGGCTTTTCACTTCGCTTCGCTGCGTGTAACTCCACCCCCCGAGGGGGAGGCGCGGCCCGCCTTGGGGCGGCCCGGCGGCGGCCGCATGGTCCCGCAACGCCGCGCGCCCGTTCAGTCCCCGTCGCGCCCGCTTTCCATCGCCTTGTGGTGGCGCGCCACGAAATCGGCATAGGTGTCGATGCCGCGCAGCTGCAGGATCGAGTTGCGCACGGCGGCTTCCACCAGCACGGCGATGTTGCGCCCCGCCACCACCTGGATGATGACCTTGCGCACCGGGATGCCCAGCACGTCCTGCGTGAGCGGCGCCGAGGGCATGCGCTCGTAGTCGCGCTCGAAGCTGTCGCGCCGCACCAGGTGCACGATGAGCTTGAGCCGCATCTTCCTCCGCACCGCCGTCTCGCCGAAGATCGCGCGGATGTCCAGGAGGCCGATGCCGCGCACCTCCAGCAGGTTGAGCAGCAGGTCGGGGCAGCGGCCCTCGATGGTGTTCTGGTTGATGCGGAAAAGGTCGACCGCGTCGTCGGCCACCAGCCCGTTGCCGCGCGAAATCAGTTCCAGCCCGAGCTCGCTCTTGCCGAGCCCCGATTCGCCGGTGATCATGACCCCCATGCCCAGGATGTCCATGAACACCCCGTGCATCGAGGTGCGTTCCGCGAAATGCTTGGACAGGTAGGCGCGCAGCAGGTCGATCACGAAGGCCGACGACTCGCGGGTGGCGAACAGCGGCAGTTGGGCTCGCTCGCAAATCGATAGCAGCTCGTCCGGCGCGGCCTGGCCGTCGGCCAGCACCAGCATGGGCGGCTCCAGCGTGACGATGCGGGCGATGCGCCGGGCGCAGTCTTCCTGGCTGCCGCGCGTCAGGTAGGCCACTTCGCGCGCGCCCAGGATCTGCACGCGGTACGGATGGATGTAATTGAGGTAACCGACCAGATCGGCCGCCGACTGGGCGCGGCTGATGACTTCAGGGTCGAACTGGCGCTCTGACGCCCCGAGCCCGGCGAGCCATTCCCAGCGGAGCGACCCGCGGAATTCCTCGAACATGGCGTCGGCACTGATGACGGTCGGCTTCATGCGTAGAGAGATGGCGCTGCGCGCCTAGTTGGAGGCCGGCCAGAATACCGCGGAACCGGCCTGGCGGGGCCGCGGGAGCCTGCGGGCGGGCACTTCAGGCGACTTGCGTCGACTGCCAGCCGGCAATGAGTCCGTGCAGTTCGGCCGCGTCGGTGCTCGACTTGATCTGCTCGCGCAGGTTGGCGTCGCTCAGCAGCTCGGCGATCTCGGAGAGGATTTCAAGGTGCTTCTGCGTGGCCGCCTCGGGCACCAGCAGGAAGATCAGGAGCCCGACGGGCTGCTCGTCCGGCGCGTCGAAGCCGATTGGGTTTGCCAGTTGGAAGACCGCGGCCATGGGAGCCTTGAGGCCCTTGATGCGGCCGTGCGGAATGGCCACCCCATGCCCGAGCCCGGTGGACCCGAGGCGTTCGCGTGCGAACAGGCTGTCGGTGATGAGCGCGCGGCCGAGGCCGTGAAGGCTCTCGAACAGCAAGCCGGCTTCTTCGAAAGCACGTTTCTTGCTGGTAGCGTCAACGCTCACAAGCACTTGAGCGGGCGGCAGGATGGACGCGAGGCGATTCATGGTGGGGGAAGGGCGGGGGCGATTATGCACCCGCTTGGTAAAAACCCCCACTCCCGTTACTTACTTTTTGGCTACATGTTGCCCAGAGGCCTCGCGTCCCTGTCAGTGCCGGTAACAGGAACAGGCAGCAAAAAGCCGCCCGGAGGCGGCTTGTCGGCAAGGGCCGCAGCCCTGCCCGTGGCCTGCTACATCACGCGCTTGGGGGCGGCGTGGTGGTGGTCCTGCAGGCGGTCCTTGTGGCGCACCACCTGGCGGTCGAGCTTGTCGACCAGTTCATCGACCGCAGCATAGAGATCAGCGTGGCTCGACTCCGCGAACATGTCGTTACCCTTGACGTGAATGTTGCACTCCGCCCTTTGGCGGCGTTCCTTTTCCTTCTGCTTTTCCACCGTGAGGAGCACCTTCACATCGACCACCTGGTCGAAGTGCCGTGTGATCCGGTCCAGCTTGCTCGTAACGTAGGTGCGCAAGGCAGGTGTGACGTCGAGGTGATGACCGCTGATCGTCAAATTCATGAATGACCTCCTGAGAATTGACGGTTGGGGAAATGGCCCCGCTCCGGGATGGGGCGTGGCCGGCGAAACAGATATGGGGGTTGGGGAGAAAAGGGGAAGAAGAGAAAAGAAGGGACGGTCGATTCACTATGCCCAAGCTGTCACGGTATTGCAATAGCAGACTTCTCCGGGTGACGGACGCCAACGCGCCATGCGCCACTCACGCTAGCGATTCCATAGCGGCCCGCGCATGCCGGCCCGTCGATGCGGCACGTTGGCAGCAAGTGTTTCAGAGCGTCACCAGCGGTGACCCTGCCAGGCGAAGGGCTTGCCGGCTCAGCTCCAGGCCGCGCGCATGCGGTTGCGCAGGTCGATCACCGCGGCCGGCGGCGGCACCGCGGGCGGGCGCTCGGGCGGCGGCGGCCAGGTCTGCTGCTCGAAGCCCGCAAGATCCGATTCGGAAATGAAGCGCGTGCGGTTGGCATACAGGTGCCGGTCGCCGCGCACGGCCTGCTGCGTCACGTAGAAGCGCTGCGGCACCAGAAGATGCAGGTGGTCGCGCGCCCGCGTCATCGCCACGTAGAGCAGCCGCCGCTCCTCCTCGAGTTCGTGCGCACTCTGCGCCACGTCAGCCGGCAGGCAGCCGTCGACCACGTTGAGCACGTGCACCGAATTCCACTCCTGCCCCTTGGCCGAATGGATGGTCGAAAGAATCAGGTAGTCCTCGTCGAGCGAGGGCGGGCCCGGCTTGTCGCTGGTGGCTTCGGGCGGATCGAGCGTGAGTTCCGTCAGGAAGCGCTCGCGCGAGGCGTAGCCCGATGCCAGCCGCGCCAGTTGCTCGACGTCGCCGCGCCGCACGCCGGAGGGGTCGTCGTAGAGCCGGTCGAGGTGCGGCAAATACCAGCGCACCGCCAGCTCCACATCGGCCGGCCAGGGCAGCGAGGGCTTGCACAGCGCGGCATAGGCGTCGGCAAACACCGCCCATTCCGCGCGTGCGGCCGAGGGCGGCAGGAACTCGCGCACCGCCGCCACCGGATCGGCGGCCTGGTCCATCGCGTCGAGCAGCCGCGCACCGGTGGCCGGCCCGATGCCCGGGATGAGTTGCGTGACGCGGAACCCCGCCATGCGCCCGCGCGGGTTCTCGGCGAAGCGCAGCACCGCGAGCAGGTCCTTCACGTGCGAGGCCTCGAGAAACTTGAGCCCGCCGTACTTCACGAACGGAATGTTGCGGCGCGCCAGTTCCAGCTCGAGCGGCGCGCTGTGCGTGGCGGCGCGGAACAGCACTGCCTGCGACTTGAGCGCAAGGCCGCCCTCGCGGTGCGCCAGCACCTTGTCGGCCACCCAGACGGCCTGCTGCGCCTCGTCGGGCACCAGCACCAGCTGCGGCCGGCCGGCCGAGGGCTTGTCGGTCCAGAGCGTCTTGGCATGCCGCTCGGCCGCCTGCGCAATGACCCGGTTCGAGACATCGAGAATCGGCTGGGTCGAGCGGTAGTTGCGTTCCAGCGTGACCACGCGAGCGGCCTGCGAGAACTGCGACGGAAAGTCGAGGATGTTACGCACCGTTGCGCCGCGAAACGAGTAGATCGACTGCGCATCGTCGCCCACCACCGTCACGCCGCGGCCATCGGGCTTGAGCGCCTGCAGGATCGAGGCCTGCAGCAGGTTGGTGTCCTGGTATTCGTCGACCAGCACGTGGTCGAAGCGCTCGCCCACCAGCGCCGCCAGCGCGGGCTCGGCCACCATGCCGGCCCAGTAGAGCAGCAGGTCGTCGTAGTCGAGCACGTTCTGCTGCTGCTTGGCCTCGACGTAGGCGCCGAACAGGCGCTTGAGTTCGGCTTCCCATTCGGCGCACCACGGAAAGGCCTCGGCCAGCACGTCGGCCAGCGGGGCACGTGTGTTGACGCAGCGCGAATAGATCGAAAGGCAGGTGCCCTTGCGCGGAAAGCGGTTCACGCTCGACGACAGGCCGAGCTCGTGACGCACCAGACCCATCAGGTCCTCGGCGTCCCCGCGGTCGTGAATGGTGAAGTGGTCGTTCAGGCCGATGTGCGCGGCGTATTCGCGCAACAGGCGCGCGCCGATGCCGTGGAAAGTGCCGGCCCAGGGCAGCGCGGGCGGCTTTTCGGATTGGAGCCCGAGCACGCGTGCCAGCACCTGGCCCGCGCGGCGCTCCATTTCCTGCGCCGCGCGGCGCGAGAAGGTCAGAAGCAGCAGGCGCTGCGGATCGACGCCGCCGGCGATGAGGTACGCGACGCGGTGCGCCAGCGTGCTGGTCTTGCCCGAGCCCGCACCGGCGATCACCAGCAGCGGCCGCTCGTCGCGCCCGGTCAGCGTGCCGACGCCGTGCTCGACGGCGGCGCGTTGCTCGTCGTTGAGCGCGGAGAGCGCCGCGGCCAGGCGCTCGGCCTGGGTGGCGCCGGTGGTGCGGGCGGCGGAAAAAGCGGGGAGCGCAGCGGTCTGCATGCCCGCGACTTTACTGTATGTCCATCCAGATCGGCGGGCCTGCCGTCACATGGCCGATGACATAATCGCCGCTCGCTGCAACTGGAGACCGCATCATGGAAACCGCACCGTCTCGGCAGCTTTCAACTCCCGCGTCCTGACGCGCCTCGATCGCTGACACCAGGGCCCGGGGATTGAAAGCACCCCTCCCCTCGCCCCATCGCCTCAGCCATTTCACGGGAGTGAGCCCATGCTCAATATCTTTACGCTCGCCAACGGCCGCCTTGTCCAGGAAGAGATCGAGGCGCTCGAGGAGCTTTCCAAGTTCCAGCCGATCTGGGTCGACCTCGAATCGCCCACGCTCGAGGAAAAGCGCTGGATCAAGCAGTACTACGGCCTTTCGATTCCCGAAGACGCGATGGACGAGGACATCGAGGAGTCGGCCCGCTTCTATGAAGAAGACAACGGCGAGCTGCACATCCGCTCCGACTTCCTGATCGACGACGACGAAGACCCGCGGTCGGTGCGCGTGGCCTTCATCCTGAACCAGCACAACACCGAGCTTCGCAGCCGCGGCGTGCTGTTCTCGATCCACGACGAGGACGTGCCCGTGTTCCGCCTGCTGCGCATGCGTGCGCGCCGCGCGCCGGGCCTCATCGAAGACGCCAAGGAAGTGCTGCTCAAGCTGTTCGACGCCGACGCCGAATACTCGGCCGACACGCTCGAGAACATCTACGACGAACTCGAGATCGCGGGCAAGAAGGTGCTCGAAGGCAACGTGAGCGACGAACTGGCCGGCGAGGTGCTGGGCGCCATCGCGCGCCAGGAAGACTTGAACGGCCGCATCCGCCGCAATGTGATGGACACGCGCCGCGCCGTGAGCTTCATGATGCGCAGCCGCATGCTCAACGCCGAGCAGTTCGAGGAGGCGCGGCAGATCCTGCGCGACATCGAATCGCTGGACAACCACACGGCCTTCCTGTTCGACAAGATCAACTTCCTGATGGATGCGACCGTCGGTTTCATCAACATCAACCAGAACAAGACCATCAAGATCTTCTCGGTGGCCAGCGTGGCGCTGCTGCCGCCCACGCTGATCGCGAGCATCTACGGCATGAACTTCAAGTTCATGCCCGAACTCGACTGGTCGCTCGGCTATCCGTATGCGCTGGCGCTGATGGCAGCGAGCGCGCTGGTACCGATGTGGTACTTCCGCCGGCGCGGCTGGCTCAAGTAGTAGCCGGCATTCCGCTCGGAGGCAGCGTGGCCAGCCACGCATCGACCAAAGCCAGGCTGTAGCGGCTCGCCACCTCGGCGACGAAGCGCGCGAAGTCGCCATGCGCGGCGTCGTCGGCCCGGTCCGAGATGGTCCGCATCGCCGCGAAGGGCGCGCCGTAGTCGTGGCACACCTGCGCCACCGCCGCGCCTTCCATCTCGACCGCGATCGCATCGGGCAGGCTGCGCCGCAAGGCATCGCTCTCGGCGGCCGTCGAGACGAAGCGGTCGCCGCTCACCAGCAGGCCGCGGTGCACCTTCGGCGACCGGAGGCCGAATTCATCGACGGCCGCCTGCCCCACCAGCGCCACCGGATCTCGCAACGCGGCTTCGGCCCCGGCTGCCAGCGCATCGCCCATCGAGGCATCGGCCGCAAAGCGCGAAAGGCCCATGAGCGGCACTTCGTACTTCGGAAAGATCGGCGAGGCATCGAGGTCGTGCTGCAGCAGCTGCGTTGCGACCACCACGTCCCCGACGTTCACGCCCGGCGCGAGCCCGCCGGCCACGCCGGTGAACACGATCGCGCGCACACCGAAGCGTTCGAGCAGCACCGTGGCCGTGACCGCCGCCGCGACCTTGCCGATGCGCGACAGCACGGCCACCACCGGCTGGCCGTGCAGGTGGCCGACCCAGAAGTCGCGCCCCGCGGCGCGCACGCGCTGCTCGTCCGGCATCTGCGCGAGGAGCGCACGGAGCTCCTCGTGCATGGCAGCGACGATGGCGACCGGCGCGCTCACCGCTTACTTGATATCCACGCCGTAGAAGGTATGGCGGCCGAACGGGCTGAGCTTGAAGTCGACAACTTCCTTGCGCACCGGCTTCAGCTGCACCGCATGCGCGATGGTGAACCACGGCGCCTGCTCCTTGAAGATGACTTGCGCCTTCTTGTAGAGCGCATCGCGGTCGGCCTGTTTGGTCGTGCTCTTGGCCTTGAGCACGAGGTCTTCGTACGGCTGGTGGCAGAACTTCGAGATATTGCTGCCGCTGGCCGATTTGGCCGAGGAACAGCCCAGCAGCGTGTACAGGAAGTTGTCGGGGTCGCCGTTGTCGCCGGTCCAGCCGAGCATGCCCATCTGGTGCTCGCCGGCCTGCAGGCGCTTGCGGTATTCGCCCCACTCGAAGCTCTTGATCTCGGCCTTGACGTTGATCTTGGCAAGGTCGGCCTGCATCAGCTCTGCGATGCGTTTGGCGTTCGGGTTGTAGGGCCGCTGCACCGGCATGGCCCAAAGGTCGGTCGAGAAGCCGTCGGGAAAGCCGGCCTGCGCCAGCAGCTTCTTGGCGGCTTCGGGGTCGTACGGATCGTCCTTGACCGCGTCGTTGTAGGACCACATGGTCGGCGGGATCGGGTTCTTCGCGGCCACGCCGGTCGACAGGTACACGCCGTCGATGATCGCCTTCTTGTTGATCGCCATGTTGAGGGCCTTGCGCACGCGCACGTCGTCGAAGGGCTTCTTGGTGGTGTTGTACGAAAGGTAGCCCACGTTGAGGCCTGGCTGCTCGAGCACCTGCACGTTCGCGTCCTTGCGGATCGCGTCGAGGTCGGCCGGGTTCGGATACGGCATGACGTGGCATTCGCCCTTCTGCAGCTTGGCCCAGCGCACCGAGGCGTCGGGCGTGATCGCGAACACCAGGTCGTCGATCTTCGCCTTGCCGCCCCAGTACTGCGGGAAGGCCTTGAAGCGGATGACCGCGTCCTTCTGGTATTGCACGAGGTAGAACGGGCCGGTGCCGATCGGGTCCTGGTCGACCTTCTCGGGCGTGCCGGCCTTCAGCATCGCAATGGCGTATTCCTTCGACTGGATGCCCGCGTACTGCATGGCGAGGTTGGCAAGGAACGGCGCCTCGGCCTGGTTGAGCGTGATCTTCACCGTGTACTCGTCGATGCGGTCCACCGACTTCAGCAGCTTGGGCATGCCCATGTCGTTGAAGTAGGAGTGGTTCTGGCTTGTGACCTTGAAGAAGGGATCGCTCTCCTTCCACTGCCGCTCGAGCATGAAGATGAAGTCGTCGGCATTGAAGTCGCGCGTGGGCTTGAAGCTCTTGCTGGTGCTGTGCCACTTGACGCCCTTGCGCAGGTGGAAGGTGTAGACCGTGCCGTCGGCCGAGATGTCCCATTTTTCGGCGAGGCCGGGCACGACCTTGGTGCCACCGCGCTCGAATTCGACAATGGTGTTGTAGACCTGCGTGGTCACGTCGAACGAGGTGCCGGTGGTGTTCACGCCCGGATAGAAGTTCTCGGGACTGCCCTCCGAGCAATAGACCAGCGTCTTGGCGGACACGGCGCCCGCGCCCAGTGCGAGCACGGCGAGTGCCGCCGGCGCGAGCAGCGCGGCAAGCCTGGGTGAGCGGCGCGAAACGGATGGCTGAGTGATCTTCTTCATGGCAACTCCTTGGGACACGGTTGAAGTGAACTAGGGATTCATCGCCAGGGGCGCGACGAACGGCGGGGACAAGGGCACATCGGCGCTGACCGGCGGCGCGCCATCGAGGAATTTCTCCGCGTAGTGGCAGGCCACCAGGCGCTCGTCGAGCGCGCGCAGCAGCGGCCGCTCCTCGTGGCAGCGCTGCGTCGCGTGCGGGCAGCGCGTGTTGAAGACGCAGCCCGTGGGCGGATCGAGCGGCGACGGCAGCTCGCCCTTGAGCACGATGCGCTGGCTGCTGAGCCCGGGCGTGGACGCCAGCAGCGCCTGCGTGTAGGGATGCAGCGGCCGCTCGAAGATGCGTGCCTTGGGGCCCTGCTCCACCGCATGGCCGAGGTACATCACGAGCACCTCGTGCGCGATGTGCCGCACCACGCCCAGGTCGTGCGAGATGAAGAGATAGGCCAGGCCCAGCTCGGCCTGCAGGTCGGCCAGCAGGTTCAGCACCTGCGCCTGGATCGACACGTCGAGCGCCGACACCGGTTCGTCGGCCACCAGGAGGCGCGGCTCCAGCATGAGCGCGCGCGCGATGGCAATGCGCTGGCGCTGGCCGCCCGAGAACATGTGCGGATAGCGGTTCGCATGCTCAGGCCGCAGGCCCACGCGTGCAAGCATCTCGCGCGCCTTGGCGGCCCGCTCGGGCTTGCCGAGCGCGGTGTTGATGGCGAGCGGATCCTCGAGCACGGCGCTGATCTTCTTGCGCGGATTGAGCGAACCATAGGGGTTCTGGAACACCAGCTGCACGGCCTGGCGCAGCTCGCGCCGGTACGCGGGCGGCGGGTCCACCGCGTCGTGGCCGGCCAGCACGAGCTGCCCGGCCGTGGGCTTCTCGATCAGCGCGACCATGCGCGCGAGCGTCGATTTGCCGCAGCCCGATTCGCCGACCACCGCCAGCGTGCGGCCGCGCTCGATGCGAAACGAAATGTCGCCCACCGCACGCAACTGCGCAGGCGCGCGGAACATGCCGCGCCGTACTGCATAGGTGCGCTGCAGGTTGCGCGCCTCCACGACGACATCGCTGTTCATGGCTGCACCTCCACGGCCTGCGGCCGCGGCCGGTCGGCCTCGATGTCCGCCATCCGCCCCGGCTCGCCGAGCGGGAAATGGCAGCGCACCTCGGCGCCGGGCGGCGACGCAACCGCCCGCAGCGCCGGCCGCACATTGCAGGCCCTGGTCGTCACATAGCTGCAGCGCGGCGCGAACAGGCAGCCGGCCGGCCGGTCGTGCACGCCCGGCACCACGCCCGCGATGGTGGCCAGCCGCCCCTCGGGCGCGGCGCGTTCGGGCAGCGCGGCCAGCAGGGCCTCGGTGTAGGGATGCTGCGGAACCGCGAAGAGCCGGTCGACGCGCTGCTGCTCCATCACCTGGCCCGCATACATCACGGCGATGCGCTGCGCCATCTCGCTGACCACGCCCATGTTGTGCGTGATGAGCACCAGCGCCATGCCGCGCTCCCTCTGCAGCTCGCGCAGCAGGTCGAGTATCTGCGCCTGGATCGTCACGTCGAGCGCGGTGGTCGGCTCGTCGGCGATCAGGAGGCGCGGGTTGCAGGCGATGGCCATCGCGATCATCACGCGCTGGTTCATGCCGCCCGAGAGCTGGTGCGGATAGCTGCCCAGGCGCGACGATGCGGCGGGGATGCCGACCTGCTCGAGCAGTTCGGTCGCGCGCTTCTTCGCCGTGCGCCGGTCCAGACGCAGGTGCAGCCGCAGCGTTTCCATCAACTGGAAGCCGATGGTGAAGCAGGGGTTGAGGCTGGTGGTGGGCTCCTGGAAGATCATGGCCACCTCCTTGCCGACCAGCGCGCGGCGGGCCTTGTCGGAGATGCCGAGCAGTTCCTTGCCCGCAAAGCGCATGTGCTGCGCGCGCACGCGGCCCGGAAAGCCCACGAGGCCCATCAGCGCCATCATGGTCACGCTCTTGCCCGAGCCCGATTCGCCGACGATGCCGAGCACCTCGCCCTCCTCGAGCGTGAGGCTCACGCCGTCGACCGCGTGCAGCACGCCGCCCTGAGTGGGAAACTCGACGTGCAGATCCTTGATGTCCAGAAGACTCATCCCACCCCCAGTCTTCGCGCACTTCGTGTCGCTACGCCAACCCCCTTGCAGGGGGCGATACCTGCGGCCCGGCAAAGCCGGTTCCGCGGTATCTCTGGAATGAGACGGTCAATACTGTTCATCGTTTCAATTTGGGGTCGAGCGCATCGCGCAGGCCGTCGCCGAGCAGGTTGAAGGCCAGCACGGCCGCGAGGATCGCGAGCCCCGGAAAAGTGACGACCCACCAGGCGCGCAGCACGAACTCGCGCGCATCGGCCAGCATCGTTCCCCATTCGGGCGACGGCGGCTGCGCGCCCAGCCCGATGAAGCCCAGCGCCGCCGCATCGAGGATGGCCGTGGAGATGCCGAGCGAGGCCTGCACGATCAGCGGCGCCGCACAGTTGGGCAGCACTTCGCGGAACATCAGGCGCAGCGTGCCGGCGCCGCTCACGCGCGCGGCGGTCACGTAGTCGCGCGAGATCTCGGCAATGACCGCGGCGCGCGTGATGCGCACATAGTGCGGCAGTACGACGATGGCCACCGCGACCATGGCGTTGATCAGCCCCGGCCCGAGGATCGCGACGATCACGATGGCCATCAGCAGGCTCGGCATCGTGAGCACGATGTCCATCAGCCGCATGATCGCGATCTCCAGCACGCCGCGAAAGAAGCCTGCGACGAGGCCGAGCACCACGCCGACGACCACCGACAGCGCCACCACCGCCACGCCGATGGACAGCGACAGCCGCGCGCCGTACATCAGCCGCGAAAGAATGTCGCGCCCGATGGCGTCGGTGCCCAGCAGATAGCTCGCGGAGCCGCCCTGCTGCCATGCCGGCGGCAGCAGGAAGACGGCGCTGTTGGTCTCGTTGGGCGCATGCGGCGCGATCCACGGCGCGAACAGCGCGACAAACAACAGCAGGGCGATGGTGGCAAGGCCGATCACCGCGCCGCGGTTGGCCGAGAAGGCCGTCCAGAACTCGCGCCAGGGACCGGGGGGCGCCGAACCCCCGGCGCTGTTCGAAACTGCGTGTGTCGTTGCCATGGGATCAGTCAGTGCCGGATGCGTGGATTGATGACGCCATAGGTCACGTCGACCAGCAGGTTGACCAGCATCACGATGCCGCCCAGCAGCAGCATGCCGCCCTGCAGCACCGGATAGTCGCGCCGGCCGATGGCCTCGATCAGCCACTTGCCGACACCGGGCCACGAGAAGATGGTCTCGGTGAGGATCGCGCCCGTGAAGAGCACGCCCACCTGCAGCCCGATCACCGTGACCACCGGAATCAGCGCGTTGCGCAGCGCATGCAGCCCCACCACGCGAAGGCGCGAGAGGCCCTTGGCGCGCGCGGTGCGGATGTAATCCTCGCCCAGCACCTCGAGCATGGCCGAACGTGTCATGCGCGCAATGACCGCGAGCGGCACGGTGCCGAGCACGATGGCCGGCAGGACGAGGTGATGCAGTGCCGACCAGAAGGCGCCGGTGTCGCCGGCGCGCAGCGCATCGATCAAGAGGAAGCCCGTTTCAGGCTCGACGAAGTACTGCACCGAGATGCGGCCCGACACGGGTGTCCAGCCCAGCTGCACCGAGAAGAACAGGATCAGCAGCAGCCCCCACCAGAAGATCGGCATCGAATAGCCAGTGAGCGAGGTGGCCATCACGCCATGATCGAAGATGGAATTGCGCCGCACCGCCGCCAGGATGCCCGCCGGCAGCCCCAGCAGCAGCGCAAAGACGATCGCGCACGCCGCAAGCTCGACCGTGGCGGGGAACAGTGCGAGAAACTCGTTGGCGACCGATTCCTGCGTGATGAGCGACTTTCCGAGATCGCCATGCAGCACGCGGCCGATGTAGATGCCGTACTGCACGATCACCGGCTTGTCGAAGCCGTAGGCCGCGCGCAGCTGGGCATGGCGCTCGGGATCGATCCCGCGCTCGCCGGCCATGGTTTCGATGGGATCGCCCGGCACCAGCCGGATCAGAAAAAAAGCAAGCAGCGTCATGCCGACGAAGGTCGGCACCAGCAGGCTCACGCGCGTGAGGAGGAAGCGAAGCATCGACCCGCAATATGCAAGATCGATGCCGCGGCCCTACCCGGGCCGAACCCTTACTTCTTGACGTCGCGCAGCTCGCGCCGCAGGATCTTTCCGACCGGCGTCTTCGGAAGCTCGGTACGAAACTCCACGGTTCGAGGCTGCTTGTAACCCGTAAGGTTTGCTCTGCAGTATTCGCGCACCTGCGCTTCGGTCAGCGACTCGTCCTTCTTGACGAGCACCAGCTTGACGGCCTCGCCGGTCTTGTCGTCGGCCACGCCGACCGCCGCGCATTCGAGCACGCCCGGAATCTGCGCCACCACGTCCTCGATCTCGTTGGGATACACGTTGAAGCCCGACACCAGGATCATGTCCTTCTTGCGGTCGACCACCTTGAAGTAGCCGCGCTCGTCGACCATGCCGATGTCGCCGCTCTTGAAGTAGCCGTCGGGCGTCATGACCTTGGCGGTTTCGTCGGGACGCTGCCAGTAGCCGGCCATCACCTGCGGTCCCTTGATCGCGATCTCGCCGGGCTGGCCCGGCGGCACTTCGCGGCCCTCGTCGTCGAGCAGCTTGAGCCAGGTGCTCGGCAGCGGCAGGCCGATGGTGCCGGTGTAGGCCTTGCTGTCGGTGGGGTTGCAGGTGGCCGAGGGCGAGGTTTCGGAAAGGCCGTAGCCCTCGCAGATCGGGCAGCCGGTCTTTTCGAGCCAGAGCTTCGCGACCGCCGCCTGCACGGCCATGCCGCCGCCCACCGACACCTTGAGGTTCTTCCAGTTGACTGTGTTGAAGTCAGGATGGTTGGCCAGCCCGTTGAACAGCGTGTTGACTGCGGGGAAGCTGTGGAACGTGTGCTTGGACAGTTCCTTCAGCACGCCCGCGAGGTCGCGCGGATTCGGGATCAGGATCAGCTTGCCGCCCGTGCGCATGTTCAGCATCATGCCCACGGTGAAGGCGAAGATGTGATAGAGCGGCAGCGCGCACACGCTCGTGGGTTGCTCGCCCGCTGGCACCTGCGCCATCGCGGGTTCGTTCCAGGCTTCGGACTGCAGCACGTTCGCAATGACGTTGCGGTGCAGCAGCACCGCGCCCTTCGAGACACCGGTGGTGCCGCCGGTGTACTGCAGCACGGCCACGTCGTCGGGGCCGATGGCCGGCACCTGCAGGGTGCGGCCCGCGCCCTGGTCGAGCGCATCGTTGAAGCGCACCGCGCCCGGCAGGCTGTAGTGCGGCACCAGCTTCTTCACGTTGCGCACCACGTAGTTGACGAGCGCGCCCTTGAGGAAGCCGAGCCGGTCGCCCATGGCGGCGAGCACGATGTGCTTGATCGGCGTGGCCGCGATGCACTGCTGCAGCGTGGTGCCGAAGTTCTCCATGATGACGATGGCCTTCGCGCCCGAGTCCTTGAGCTGGTGCTCGAGCTCGCGCGGCGTGTACAGCGGATTCACGTTCACCAGGATCAGGCCGGCGCGCAGGATGGCCGCGACCGCGATCGGGTACTGCGGGCAGTTGGGCATCATGACCGCGACGCGGTCGCCCTTGGCCAGCCCCAGTCCCTGCAGGTAGGCGCCGAAGGCCTTGCTGAGCTTGTCGGTCTCCGCATAGCTGACGTCCTTGCCCATGAAGCTGTAGGCCGTGCGGTTGGCGTGCTTGGCAAAGCTCTCCTCCATGAGCCCGACCAGCGAGGAATACTGCGAAGCGTCGATGTCGGCGGGCACGCCTTGCGGATAGCTGCTGAGCCAGGGGCGGTCGGTCATGGTTGTGTCTCCTCGGAATCGCATGTTTTGAAACGACAGCGGCGCACAAGTGGCGCCGCGGTGATGATCTGACCCGCACTGCGCGCGGTGCGGACCTTGGGCCTATTCGATGGCCTTGCCCATATCTTCCACTACTTTCTTCGCATCCCCAAAGACCATCATGGTCTTGTCCATGTAGAAGAGCTCGTTGTCCAGGCCCGCGTAGCCCGCGGCCATGGAGCGCTTGTTCACGATCACCGTCTTGGCCTTGTAGGCCTCCAGGATGGGCATGCCATAGATCGGGCTGCCCTTGGTGAGGGCGGCCGGGTTCACCACGTCGTTGGCGCCCAGGATGATCGCCACGTCGGCCTGGCCGAACTCGCCGTTGATGTCTTCCATCTCGAACACCTGGTCGTAGGGCACCTCGGCCTCGGCCAGGAGCACGTTCATGTGGCCCGGCATGCGTCCCGCCACCGGGTGGATCGCGTACTTCACGGTGATGCCCTTGTGGGTGAGCTTCTCCGCGAGTTCCTTCACCGCATGCTGGGCGCGCGCCACCGCCAGGCCGTAGCCCGGCACGATCACCACCGTCTCGGCATTGCCCAGCACGAAGGCCGCGTCGTCGGCGCTGCCGCTCTTGACCGGGCGCTGCTCCTTCGCGCCGCCGGCCGCGCTGACTGCTTCGCCGCCGAAGCCGCCCAGGATCACGTTGAAGAACGAGCGGTTCATGGCCTTGCACATGATGTAGCTCAGGATCGCACCCGAAGAGCCCACCAGCGAGCCGGCCACGATCAGCATCGCGTTGTTCAGGCTGAAGCCGATGCCCGCGGCCGCCCAGCCCGAGTAGCTGTTGAGCATCGACACCACCACCGGCATGTCGGCCCCGCCGATGGGGATGATGATGAGCACCCCCATCACGAAGGCCAGCGCCAGCATCGCGAAGAAGGCCGGCCAGCTTTCGGTGAACATGAACACCAGCCCCAGGCCGATCATGGCCAGGCCGAGCACCAGGTTGAGCATGTGCTGGCCCGCGAACTGCACCGGCGCGCCCTGGAACAGCCGGAACTTGTAGGTGCCCGACAGCTTGCCGAAGGCGATCACCGAGCCGCTGAAGGTGATGGCGCCGATGGCCGCGCCCAGGAACAGCTCGAGCCGGTTGCCGGCGGGAATGGGCGCGCCCTTGGCGATGCCTTCGAGCATGGCCGATGGCTCGACCACGGCCGCGACCGCGATGAACACCGCCGCCAGGCCGATCATGCTGTGGAAGAAGGCCACCAGCTCGGGCATCTTGGTCATCTCGACCGTCTTGGCGCGGTAGGCGCCGTAGCCGCCGCCGGCCACCAGCCCCAGCAGCACCCAGGCCAGGCCCGTGAGCTGGCCGCCGGCCAGCTTGTAGATCAGCGCGCCGGTGGTGACCACCGCGATGGCCATGCCGGCCATGCCGAAGAGGTTGCCGCGGATGGACGTGGTGGGATGGCTCAGGCCCTTCAGGGCCTGGATGAAGCAGACGCTGGCAACCAGGTACAGCAGCGTGACGACGTTCATGCTCATTGGGAGCCTCCCGTTTCGGCCTTGGGTGCGGCCTTCTTCTCTTTCTTCTTGAACATCTCGAGCATGCGCCGCGTGACCAGGAAGCCGCCGAAGATGTTCACCGCCGCGAGCGCCACCGCGAGCACGCCCATGGTCTTGCCCAGGGGGGTTTCGGTGAGCGCGGCCGCCAGCATGGCGCCCACGACCACGATGGCCGAGATCGCGTTGGTCACGGCCATCAGCGGCGTGTGCAGCGCGGGCGTGACGGTCCACACCACGTGGTAGCCCACGTAGATGGCCAGCACGAAGATGATGAGGTTGATGACGGTATGGGAAACGGGATCCATGATTTCTTCTCCTCGCGTGACCGCTTATTGCTTCGTGACCTGGCCGTCCTGCGCGACGCGGCAGGCGGCGACGATGTCGTCCTCGAGGTCGATCTTCAGGCCGCCCTCCTTGGTGACGATCAGCTTGAGGAAGTCGAGCACGTTGCGCGCATAGAGCGCCGACGCATCGGCCGCCACCAGCGCCGGCAGGTTGGTCTCGCCCACGATGGTCACGCCGTGCTTGACCACCGTCTTGTCGGCCTCCGACAGCGGGCAGTTGCCGCCGACGCCATCGGCGCCCTTGCCGGCCGCGATGTCGACGATCACCGAGCCGGGCTTCATGGCCTTGACCATGTCCTCGGTGATGAGCGTGGGCGCCGCGCGTCCGGGAATGAGCGCGGTGCTGATGACGATGTCGGCCAGCGCCACGCGCTTGGCCACCTCGACCTGCTGACGCGCGAGCCAGCTCGGGGGCATGGGCCTGGCGTAGCCGCCGACGCCGACCGCGGCTTCCTTCTCTTCGTCGGTGTCGTAGGACACTTCGATGAACTTGCCGCCGAGCGATTCGATCTGCTCCTTCACGCTCGGGCGCACGTCGGAGGCCTCGATCACCGCCCCCAGGCGCTTGGCGGTGGCAATGGCCTGCAGGCCGGCCACGCCCACGCCCAGGATGACCACCCGCGCCGCCTTCACGGTGCCGGCGGCGGTCATGAGCATCGGGAAGAAGCGCTGGTACTTGTCGGCCGCGATCATCACGGCCTTGTAGCCGGCGATGTTGGCCTGCGACGAGAGCACATCCATGCTCTGGGCGCGGGTGGTGCGCGGCGCCGCTTCGAGCGCGAAGGCCGTGAGGCCGGCCGTGGCCAGGCGCTGCAGGCCGGCCGCATCGAAGGGGTTGAGCATGCCGATGACCACGGTGCCAGGCTTCATGAGCGCGGTTTCGGCATCGCTGGGCGTGCGCACCTTGAGCACCATGTCGGCCCCGAAGGCGCCCGCCGCGTCGGTAATTTCGGCCCCGGCGGCCTGGTAGGCGGCATCGGTGACGCTGGCTGCAATGCCGGCCCCGGACTGCACGCGCACGGTGTGCCCGGAAGCGGCCAGTTTCTTCACCGTCTCGGGCGTTACGGCCACGCGGGTTTCGCCGGCCATTGTCTCGGCAGGCACGCCTATCAGCATAGAGATCTCCTCAGGGCAAGGGCAATACGGGAACGCGGCCAGAGCTTACAGCAAGATTACGGCTGCGCTGTCGCCAAAATCCACCGCCTGTTCGCGGCTTGATGACCGTAGTCATTGCATGTGTAGCTATATAAATGGTAGCGAAGCCAGCGGCATCGCAACGGGCACACCCGTACATCGGTTGTTTCCCCGGCACCCGAGACCCGCGCTTCGAGGGGCCCGGCTGTCCACCATCGGCGTCCGGCAACCCTTGTCGTCAACTAGCACGCATTTGTTTGCAATTGACATCAACTTCAAGAAAGATACCTTCATTTCGTGCATTAGTTACGCGAAGGCTTTTTTCACAAGACGCAGATAGATACACTTCTTTCACTCGAAAGCCCGCAGAGGCACATTCGGCAGGAAGAAGGGGATGGAATGCGTATTGCAGTACTTGATCACGAGCCCGATCAGCTTCAGCTGATCGCCCAGGTGATGTCGGGGCTCGGCCACGAATGTCACTCGTACACCGAAGGGCGTCCTTTGCTCCAGGCGCTGCGCCGGCAAACCTTCGATCTTCTGATCCTCGAATGGAACCCGCCGGACATGCGCGGCATCGAGCTCGTGACGACCGCCCGCAACGAGCTGCGAAGCCGCGCGCCCATTCTTTTCGTGACCACCACGCGCGACGAGACCGCCGTGGTCGAAGGACTCAATGCGGGTGCCGACGACTTCATGGTCGCGCCGGTTCGCGCCACCGAGCTCGAAGCCCGCGTCAATGCGCTGCTGCGCCGGTCCTATCCTGCGCAGCACGAGACCGAGCTGGTGTTCGGCCCTTATCACTTCTACCCGCCCGCGCGCGTCCTCAAGGTGAATGGCGCGACGGTCGAGCTGAAGAACCGCGAATACGCGCTTGCGCTGTTCCTGTTCCAGAACCTCGGCCGGCTGCTGTCGCGCGAGCACCTGCACGAGGCGGTGTGGGGCGTTGGCACGGCGGCGCTGTCGCGGTCGCTGGACACCCACGTCTCCCGCCTGCGGACCAAGCTGGGCCTCGGGCCCTCGAGCGGCTTCCTGCTGCTGGCCATTTATGGGCTGGGTTACCGGCTCGAAGTGGTCGACGCCAGCACGCACCCCGACAGCCTCGTGCGCTGAGGCTCGCCGGGGAATCTCCGCCCCGATACGGGCTCCAAACGGCTTCGGGCTCCTGTGGGCCTCACAAGGAATGAAGCCGATGAAAGTTCTCACGAGGCTGCTGCTGGCCGCCGTACTGTGCTGGGGCGCCTTCGGCACGGCCGCCGCGCAGGACGTGGAAGCCAGCGACATGGTGCAGGGCGGCATGCAGGCCATCCGGATGATCGACCAGGGCAAGACCGGCGAACTCTGGGACGGCGCCACGGCCGCCACCCGCAAGCGCATCGCGCGCGCCGACTTCGCCGCCAAGGTTTCCAGCAGCCGTTCGCCGTTGGGCGCGCCGCTGCAGCGCACCTGGGTGGCGGTCAACCGCCGGGCCGTGGCCGACCCTGATGCCGAAACGGCCGGCCAGTATGTCAGCATCGAGTACGAGACCCGTTTCAGCAACAAGCCGGATGGCACCCTGCGCGAACTCGTGAGCTTCCATCTCGATCGCGACCGCATCTGGCGCTTCAGCGGCTACATGCTGCGTTGAATCAAGAGCCCAAGACCATGACGACTCCGCGCTGGAAACCCAATGTCACCGTGGCCGCCGTGATCGAGCAGGACGGCCGCTTCCTGCTGGTCGAGGAACACACCGCCCAGGGGCTCAGGCTCAACACCCCGGCGGGCCACCTCGACCCGGGCGAATCGCCCATCGAAGGCTGCGCCCGCGAAGCCCTCGAGGAAACCGCCCACGCCTTCACGCCCACCGCGCTGGTCGGCATCTACATGGCGCGCTCGAGCCACCGAACCGGCAGCAAGGAAGACGTGACCTATTTGCGCTTTGCCTTTGCCGGCACGCTCGGTGCGCAGGAAGCGGGGCGCGCGCTCGACGAAGGCATCGTGCGCACGGTCTGGATGAGCGCCGACGAGATCCGCGCCTGCGTGCCGCGGCACCGCAGCCCGCTGCTGCTGCAGTGCGTCGAGGACCACCTGGCCGGCAAGCGGTATCCGCTCGACCTGATCCACGTCCACGAATCGGTGCGCTGACCTAGGGCCTGTTAACGCTATGGAAGGGGTCGCGAAGCTCGCCACAGCCCGCCCATCAAGGCGCGTGACGCCGTGCGTGCGTCCGCACGCGCAAGGAACGCAACACCGAGGGGCGGGCTGTGGCGAGCTTCCCTTCCATAGCGTTAGCAGGCCCTAGACGATGACCCCGCCGCCAAGGCAGCGCTCGCCGTCGTAGAGCACGGCCGACTGCCCCGGCGTGACGGCCCATTGCGGCTCGCCGAAGCGCAGGCTGAAGCCGGCCTCGGCGCCGCCTTCTTCCAGCTCGCAGGCCGCATCGGCCTGGCGGTAGCGCGCCTTCGAGCCGTAGCGGCCCGGCGCGGGCGCCTCGCCCGAGACCCAGCTCGCGTCGCCGGCCGCGAGCGCCGAGGACAGCAGCCAGGGATGGTCGTGGCCCTGCACCACCCAGAGCGTGTTCTTCTCGACGTCCTTGCGTGCCACGAACCATGGCGAATGGTCGCCCGAGCCGCGCTGCGCGCCCTTTTCCTTGACGCCGCCGATGCCCAGTCCCTGGCGCTGGCCCAGCGTGTAGAAGCTCAGGCCCTGGTGCTCGCCGAGCTTGCGGCCGCGGTCGTCCTTGATGGGGCCCGGCTCCTTCGAGATGTAGCGGTTGAGGAATTCGCGGAACGGCCGCTCGCCGATGAAGCAGATGCCGGTCGAATCCTTCTTCTTCGCATTGGGCAGGCCGATCTCTTCCGCGATGCGGCGCACTTCGGTCTTGTGCAGCTCGCCCACGGGAAACAGCGTCTTCGACAGCTGCGCCTGGTTCAGCCGATGCAGGAAATAGCTCTGGTCCTTGGAGGGGTCGAGCCCCTTGAGCAGTTCGTGCCGGCCCGTGGCCTCGTTCAGCCGCACGCGCGCGTAGTGGCCGGTGGCGATCTTCTCGGCCCCGAGGCGCATCGCGTGGTCGAGGAAGGCCTTGAACTTGATCTCGGCGTTGCACAGCACGTCGGGGTTTGGCGTGCGGCCGGCCTTGTATTCGCGCAGGAACTCGGCGAACACGCGGTCCTTGTAGTCGGCCGCGAAGTTGACGTGCTCGATCTCGATGCCCAGCACATCGGCCACGCTGGCGGCATCCACGAAGTCGATGTTCGACGAGCAATATTCGCTGTCGTCGTCGTCTTCCCAGTTCTTCATGAAGATGCCGACCACCTCGTGCCCCTGCTGCTTGAGCAGGTGCGCCGTGACCGCGGAATCGACCCCGCCGCTCAGTCCCACCACGATCCGTTGCTTTGCCATAAGCCCGCCATTGTCCCAGCCCGGCGCCCGGGCGGCCGGCGTGGGGGAATCAGGCCTGGCTGCGCAGGCCGGCCAAGAGCTCGTAGGAGCGCAGCCGCGCCGCGTGGTCGAACACCTGCGAAGTGATCATCAGTTCGTCGGCGCCGGTGCGCTCGATGAAAGCCTGCACGCCTTCGCGCACGCGGGCGGGCGAGCCCACGGCCGAGCACGACAGCACCGAATCGAGCAGCGCGTTCTCGGCCGGGCCAACCTTCTGCCGATAGCCCTCGACCGGCGGCGGCAGGCGCCCCGGCCGGCCGCTGCGCAGGTTCACGAAGGCCTGCTGCCACGAGGTGGCGCGAAATTCAGCCTCTTCGTCGGTGTCGGCCACGAACACGTTGAAGCCCAGCATCACATGGGGCTTCTGCAGCTGCGCCGACGGCTTGAAGGTCTCGCGGTAGATCTGGATCGCCTGCATCAGCTGCTGCGGCGCGAAGTGCGAGGCAAAGGCATAGGGCAAGCCGAGGTGCGCAGCCAGCTGGGCGCCGAAGGTGCTCGACCCGAGGATCCACACCGGCACCTCGAGTCCCGCGCCCGGCACCGCGCGCACGGGCTGCTGCGGCGCCTTCGACATGAAGTCCATGAGCTCGACCACGTCCTGCGGAAATTGGTCGGCATCGGATTCGAGGTTGCGGCGCAGCGCGCGCGCCGTGCGCTGGTCGGAGCCGGGCGCGCGGCCCAGACCCAGGTCGATGCGCCCCGGATACAGCGACTCCAGCGTGCCGAACTGCTCGGCGATCACCAGCGGCGAATGGTTGGGCAGCATCACGCCGCCGGCGCCGATGCGGATCGTCGAGGTGCCGGCGCCCACGTAGGCGAGCAGCACCGCGGTGGCCGCGCTCGCGATGCCCGGCATGCCGTGGTGCTCCGCGAGCCAGTAGCGCCGGTAGCCCAGCTTTTCGCCGTGCTGCGCGAGCGAAAGCGAGTTGCGGAACGACTGCGCGGCGTCGCTGCCTTCGGTGATGGGGGAAAGGTCGAGGATCGAGAACGGGATCATGGGCCGGATGATGGCGCGATCCGGCGATCCCTGCTCATGCAAGCCATTGCGCGCTCTGCTAGGGCTGGCCGTGGCCCGGCTACGGGCTTCGCTTGCGCCACTGGCCCAGGTCGGCCTCGATGCGCTCGTTGATGTTGCCGCTCCACTGGGCTCCGAAGCCGGCCGCGCGCAGCAGCTCGACGATGCGCCGGCCGACTGCGACGGTGTTGGCCTCGCGCTGGTCGATCTCGGGAATCATGCCGCCGCTGAACGCCAGGTAGAGGCGGCCGGTGCGCACGGCGGCGTCGAGATCCTGCGCGTGATAGAAGCAGCAGCCGCGGATGCCCGAGGCGAGCCGGCCCGCGGCGCGCCACTGCTCGCGCACGTCGTCATGGCCGTCGGCCAGCGAGTTGCCGGCGCGGTGCAGCGCAATGATCTTCTCGCTGCGCAACTGGGCGAACACCGCTTCGAGCCGGTCGTATTCGGTCTGGGCGGGCCAGGAAGCCTCTGCGGCGCGCTTGGCGGCGCAGGCGCGCGCCGCCTCGGCCTTGACCCAGGCACGGTCTTCGGCCGTGAGCTCGTCGGGGTCGAGGTACTCGTCGGTGATCATCCATTCGATGTCGCCGTCCTGGTAGAAGCCGCACCACGCGAGCCCGTGAATGCGTGCGCGCGTGTCTTCGGGGTCGAGCGTGAGGGCCATGCGGGCTCGGTTCAACCTGCCAGGCACACGAAGGCATCGGCTTCAAGGCGGCCGGCAGCGTCTTTCAGAACCAGGGTGCAGCTCACGTTGTGGGTATCTTGCGGATGGGAGGCCATCAAAGCCGCGTCGGCCAGCCCCGCCGCGGCGGGCACCATCGTACCGGGCTGCGGCCCAAGCTCGGTGTCCGCCCGTGGAGGCGGCGGCCGATTTGTAAGGTGAAAGCATTGGCCTGCGTGGCGAATCAACCACAACCACGCCCGGGCCGCGGCCACCGCGTCCGGGCCGGCCAGCACGGCAAAAAGCCGGCCCATGCTTTCGCATGACCGGCTTTTTGAGGACTGGCGCTCGCCGAGCGCCGGGGCCGTTTTACAGCGGCAGTGCGTCGCCGCGGGCCGCGGCGCGGGCTGCGGCGCGCACCGTGGCGCGGTCCACCGTGCTCGCGACGATCGGGGCCACGCCCGACGAGGCGCCTTCGGCGTACGGATCGGCGCTGCGTGCGGCGGCCACGGCTTCCGCACGGACCGCGTCGCGGCTGTTCGACGAAACGAGCACCTGGGCCGGACCTGCATTGGCACCGGTGGCGTACGGGTTGGCGCTGTGCGCGGCAACCACGGCCTGGCCGGCGACGTCGGCGCGGCTGGCGGCGGAGGTCAGCTGATGCACGCCTTCGTAGGTTTCGGCGTGGGCGGCACCGGCGACGGCCATGAGGGCAACAGCAACGGCGGAGAGGATCTTCGAGGCGGTCATTTTGATTTCCTTCAATTCAGTTCAGTTTTGACTTTGGATGATTTCGAACCGGTCTTGGGTGGGTCACCGCCCCTCTTCTGGGGGGCGGCCACCTCGCTCGGGGCCCTGTTCACCCAGATCGGCTTGGGGGCCGGTCTGTGAGATGAATTGTGCGCCGTCTTCTACGTAAAAACCCTTAGCAAAAGGAACCACGGCGTTCACGGAAAGGAAACAATCCCACCGCCAAAGGCCAGGAGCCGGGGCCACGGAGGCACCGGCCTTCGCGGATTGGAAAAAACTGCCGCCCTCAAGCGCTGCGGCTAAAGTAGCTGCCCCAAACGGCCCATCCAGCCACACACAACACAAGGAACATCAGCCATGGGCGCACAGTGGAAAGCAAAGCACAAGGACCTGGCGGCCAATGCCAAGGGCCGCCTGTTCGGAAAGCTGGCCAAGGAAATCATGGTGGCCGCGCGCAGCGGCGCCGATCCGGCCTCCAATGCGCGCCTGCGGCTGGTGGTGGAGCAGGCCCGCAAGGTCTCGATGCCCAAGGACACGCTGGACCGCGCCATCAAGAAGGGCGCGGGGCTCACGGGCGAGGCGGTGCACTTCGAGCATGTGATCTACGAAGGCTTTGCGCCGCACCAGGTGCCCGTGATGGTCGAGTGCCTGACCGACAACGTGAACCGCACCGCGCCTGAAATGCGCGTGCTGTTCCGCAAGGGCCAGCTCGGCACCTCGGGCTCGGTGTCGTGGGACTTCGACCATGTGGGCATGATCGAGGCCGAGCCCTCGCGTGCGGATGCCGATGCCGAAGTTGCCGCCATCGAAGCGGGTGCGCAGGACTTCGAGGCGGCCGGCGAAGGCGGCGCCACGGTGTTCCTGACCGACCCGACCGACCTCGACCTGGTGAGCCGCGCGTTGCCGGCCCAGGGCTTCACCGTGCTGTCGGCCAAGCTGGGCTACAAGCCCAAGAACCCGGTCGATCCGGCCAGCCTCAGCGCGGAGCACCTCGAAGAGGTCGAAGTGTTCCTCGCGGCCATCGATGCGAACGACGACGTGCAGAACGTGTTCGTGGGTCTGGCGGGCTGAGCCGCTGCCTCTCGTTCGATGGACAGTCCGGTGAGCAGCCCCGAGAACGCGGCCCCCCGCACGCTTGCCGGCCAATGCCTCTGCGGCGCCGTTCGTTACACCGTGGCCGACGAGTTCGCCTATGCGCTGAACTGCCACTGCGCCGACTGCCGGCGCGCGACCGGATCGGCCTTCAAGCCCTTCGCCGGCATCGAGCGGCACAAGCTGGCCCTTGCGCAAGGCCAGGATGAACTCCTGGTCTTCGGCGAGCAAGACGCCGGCAATGTGCACTGCTGCCATTGCGGCTCGCTGCTCTACTCGGTGGTGCGCGACGGCCTGTTCGTGCACGTGACCCTGGGCACGCTGGCCGACGACCCTTCGATCCGACCGCGCGCGCACATCTTCGTGGGCTCGAAGGCGCCCTGGTTCACGATCACCGACAACCTGCCCCAATACGCGGGCCACGCCGACGCCGGTTGAACCCCGGCCTGGCTACGCCGCCCGCCCGCCGCGCTTGAGCGGCAGCCAGAGCGTGAACAGCGTGCCTCCCGGCCCCGAGCGCCACGAGACCTCGCCCCCGACCGCCAGCGCCCGGCGCTGCTGGTTCTGCATGCCGCGCCCGCCGGCGCCGGCCAAGGCCTTCTCGACGTCGAAGCCCTGGCCGTTGTCCTCGATGCTCACCCGCACGCCCGATGCCTGGCGCTCGGTGCCCACCCGGATCTCGGTGGCGCGGGTATGGCGCAGCACGTTGGCGATGCTCTCCTGCACGATGCGCAGGATGTGCAGCGCGCTGGTCGGGTCGAGCCAGCCCAGCGCCGGCAGCTCCTGCACCTGCCATTGCAGCGCCACGCCCGAGCTCTCGAGCCGCGGGCCGAGGCGGTAGCGCAGCGTGGCCAGCAGCAGCAACAGGTCGTCCTCGAGCGGCTCCATCGAATCGATGGTGAGCTTGAGGTCGTCCAGGCAGCTCTTGAGCACCTGCGAAACCTTGTCGTCGCTCATGCTGCCGCCCTCCACGGAGCGGATGGCACTGATCAGCGAGGAGCCCAGCCCGTCGTGCATGTCCTGCATCAGGCGCTGGCGCTCGTCGCTGATGGTCTGCTTCCTCTCGACCTCGCGCAGCCGCTGGTGGCTGAGCTCGAGCTCGGCTTCGCGCGCCGCAAGGCGCTGGGCCAGGCTGGCATTGACCCGCTCGACCTCGGCAATGGCATTGACGTAGCGCCGGTACAGCATCACCCCGAACACGCTGAACGTGACCGCATTGGTGTAGGCGCCCAGGTACCAGCCCTCGGGGCTCACGAAATTGTTCTGCAGCAGCCAGTCGGACACCCCCAGCAGCACGCACATGCCGATGCCCACCGCCACCAGCCGCCCCTCGCTGGAACGGCGCCAGGCGCTGACGCCGCCCACCAGCGCCACGGCGGCGCCCATCAGTGCCGCGCCGAGGTAGATCAGCGGCGTGACCTGCGGCGTGTTCCTCAATATCGCCAGGCCCGGCAGCGTCAGCACGCCGATCAGCGCCGTCCATGCCACCACCGCAAAGGTCAGCCACCTGAGCGGACGGCCGTGCAACTGGCGCAGCGCGAAGTGCACCACCGCCACCAGCCAGAACAGCGAGTTGACCGTGAGCCAGGCGAACCAGTCGTTGGCGATCGGAACGCCGACGGAGAAATGCAGGCTGCGCAGGAAGGACGTGGTCGCCAGGTTGAAGAAGAGCAGGTAGCCGGTTTCGTGGCTGCGCCTGAACCACACGAACAGCGCGAACACGCCCACCGCCATGAAGGCCGCGCTGAGCATGGCCGGCAGCTCCTGCTGCAGCCACTGCCGCGTGCGATGGCGCACTTCCAGCGCTTCGACGGGGCCCAGCCACAGCGATGAAACCGCCACCTGCGCGCCACGCGTGTGCTCCATCCGCACCAGGATCTCGTTCAACGGCTCGCCGTCGGTCGTCTTGCCCAGCAGCACCCACAGCGGCGTGCGGGTGCTGTTCCACAGCGGGCCCTGCACCTGCGCGCGGTGGACCAGCCGCCCGTTGGCATACACCGCGATGGTGCCGTCGGTCTTGATGCGCGCCCCATAGAGCGCGAGCGGCGCCGGCGTGTCGGGCAGGCCGCGTGTGGAAAGCCGCAGCCAGGTGATGCGGGTCGCGCCGGTCGACACGCTGCCGTCGGCCTGGCGCAGCAGCGCAATGGGCAGGGCCAGCGGCAACTCGACCGGCTGCCAGGCGGAAGGCAGGGCCTTGCTGTCCACGGCAAGCGGCAGCGCACGGAAGCCGGGTGCGTCCTGCACCTGCCAATCGGCCTGCGTCAGGTGCAGCGCCGCGTTGTGCTGCGCGGCGTCGGTCGTGCCGAAAAAGGCGGCCATGGCCACCAGCAGCGCCACGGACGCGGCGAGCACCACGTTCGCCCAGAACGATGCAAAGCGGTATCTGGAGAAATGTTCGAGCAGCCGGCGCGCAGATGCGAGGCTCATCCGCGTGCGGCCTGCCCGGTCCGGCTCAGGAAACATTTGCCGCGAGCAGCTGCGCCCCCGGCAAGCCGCGCGGCTGAAGCAGCGATGGAACGGCTTCAGCCACGGTGCGATTCAACTCAGAACGGAATGTCGTCGTCCATGTCGTCGAAGCCCGACGACGACTTGGCCGGAGCCTGGCGCGGTGCCGGCGCCGGAGCGCGCGGTGCCGCGGCCGGTGCACGGGGGGCATAGCCGCCACCGCCGCCGCCGCCGCCGCCACCACCGCCGGCGCCTTGCGAGTAGCCGCCGCCACCACCGCCGCCCTGCGAGTAGCCGCCGTCGTCCTCGGGACCGCCCGAGGGGCCGCCCTGGCCCTGGCGGCTGCCCAGCATCTGCATCTGGTCGGCGCGGATTTCGGTGGTGTATTTTTCGATGCCGTCCTTGTCGGTCCACTTGCGCGTGCGCAGGCTGCCTTCGACGTACACCTGCGAGCCCTTGCGCAGGTACTGGCCGGCAATTTCGGCCAGGCGGCCATTGAAGACGATGCGGTGCCATTCGGTGGCTTCGCGCATTTCGCCGCTTTGCTTGTCTTTCCAGCGATCGGTGGTGGCCACGGTGACGTTCGCGACCTGGTCGCCGCTCGGGAAGGTACGCATTTCGGGGTCGCGCCCCAGATTGCCGACGACGATGACTTTGTTGACCGATGCCATATGCACTGCCCCTGATAAGTAGATGAAGGAGAAGGAGGAAGAGAACCCTAGATTGTGCCCGATGCCGGCCGGCCGGACCCCTTTCGAAGCGCCGCTTCCGTAAAACCGCCGCAACCCGCCCGCTCGCCATGAAATGCCGCCCGGACTATCATGTCCGGTTGCCCTCGGACGATCGCCCCCTTGAATTCCAAAGCCATTGAATACGCCGCCGACGACGACGCGCAGCGCGCGCGCGACGCGGAACTCGAACGCGACACCTACCTCGGCGCGGTGCTCGCGCAGCAGCGCATCAGCATCCGCGGTGCGCGCACCCACAACCTGAAGAACGTCGACCTCGACATTCCGCGCAACAAGCTGGTGGTGATCACCGGCCTGTCGGGCTCGGGCAAGTCGAGCCTGGCCTTCGACACGCTCTATGCCGAAGGCCAGCGGCGCTACGTGGAAAGCCTCTCGGCCTATGCGCGGCAGTTCCTGCAGCTCATGGACAAGCCCGACGTCGACGTGATCGAGGGCCTGTCGCCCGCCATCAGCATCGAGCAGAAGGCCACCAGCCACAACCCGCGCTCCACCGTGGGCACGGTGACCGAGATCCACGACTACCTGCGCCTGCTCTATGCGCGCGCCGGCACGCCCTACTGCCCCGAGCACCACCTGCCGCTGCAGGCGCAGACAGTCTCGCAGATGGTCGATGCCACGCTGGCCATTCCCGACGAGCCGCGCCTGATGATCCTCGCGCCCGTTGCGCGCGAGAAAAAAGGCGAGTTCCTCGAACTCTTCGCCGAAATGCAGGCCGCGGGTTATGTGCGCTTCCGTGTCGACGGGCAGACCTACGAATACAACGACCTGCCCAAGCTCAAGAAGACCGAGAAGCACGACATCGACGTGGTGATCGACCGGCTGCGCGCGCGCCCCGACATGCAGCAGCGCCTGGCCGAGAGCTTCGAGGCCGCGCTGCGGCTGGCCGAGGGCCGCGCGATCGCACTGGAGTTGGGCACAAGGCCGGAAGGCAGCGCCGATGGCGCTGCGGGCGCGCCCGACAAGGAGCACCTGTTCAACGCCAAGTTCGCCTGCCCGATCTGCCACTACTCGCTGTCGGAGCTGGAGCCGCGCCTCTTTTCGTTCAACTCGCCCGTGGGCGCCTGTCCCAGCTGCGACGGCCTCGGCCACCGCGAGGTGTTCGACCCGGCGCGCGTGGTCGCCTTTCCGTCGCTCTCGCTCGCGAGCGGCGCCATCAAGGGCTGGGATCGCCGCAACGGCTACTACTTCAGCATGATCGAGAGCGTCGCCAAGCACTACAAGTTCGACGTCGACGCGCCCTTCGAATCCTTGCCCGCCTCGGTGCAGCAGGTGCTGCTGCACGGCTCGGCGGCCGAGGAGATCAAGTTCAACTACACCATGGAATCGGGCAACTTCGCGGGCAAGAAGCTCACGAAGAAGCATCCCTTCGAAGGGATCATCCCGAACATGACGCGGCGCTACCGCGAGACCGATTCGGTGATGGTGCGCGAAGACCTCGCGCGCTTTCGCAACCTGCAGCCGTGTCCCGACTGCGGCGGCTCGCGCTTGCGGCCTGAAGCTCGCAACGTGTTCCTGGTCGATGAATCGGCCCGCTCCGCGGACGGCGGCGAGCCACCGCGCATGGCCATCTTCGAGCTCAGCCACCTCACGCTGCGCGATTCGCTCGCCTGGTTCCAGACGCTCAAGCTGCGCGGCGCCAAGGCCGACATCGCCGACAAGGTGGTGCGCGAGATCGGCCTGCGCCTGAAGTTCCTGAACGACGTGGGCCTGAACTACCTGAGCCTGGACCGCAGCGCCGAGACGCTCTCCGGCGGCGAGGCGCAGCGCATCCGGCTGGCCTCGCAGATCGGCTCGGGCCTGACGGGCGTGATGTACGTGCTCGACGAGCCCAGCATCGGCCTGCACCAGCGCGACAACGACCGGCTGATCGGCACGCTCAAGCATCTGCGCGACATCGGCAACAGCGTGATCGTGGTCGAGCACGACGAGGACATGATCCACGCGGCCGACCATGTGATCGACATGGGCCCGGGCGCGGGCGTGCATGGCGGACGCGTGATGGCGCAGGGCACCTATGCCCAGGTGGCCGCCAACCCCGATTCGCTGACCGGCCAGTACCTGTCGGGCACGAAGAAGATCGAAGTGCCCAGGCGCCGCACTGCGTGGCTGCCGGTCGTGAAGAAGCCGGCCTTCAACGAAGGCAAGAAGGCCTCGCGCTTTCCGCAGAGCCCCGCGGCCGAGCGGCGTGCCGCGCGCGAAGCGGCGCACCTCGCCTCGCAGACCGACCTGCAGGAAATCCGCGTGGTCGGCGCCACGGGCAACAACCTCAAGAACGTGAGCGTCGCCTTCCCGGTCGGCCTGCTCACCTGCGTGACGGGCGTCTCGGGCTCCGGCAAGTCCACGCTCGTGAACGACACGCTCTACACGGCCGTGGCGCGCACGCTCTACCGCGCGCACGAGGAGCCGGCCGCGCACGAGTCGGTCGAGGGCATCGAGTATTTCGACAAGGTCATCAACGTCGACCAGAGCCCCATCGGCCGCACGCCGCGCAGCAACCCGGCCACCTACACGGGCCTGTTCACGCCGATCCGCGAGCTGATGGCCGAGACCAACACCGCACGCGAGCGCGGCTACGGTCCGGGCCGCTTCAGCTTCAACGTGGCGGGCGGGCGCTGCGAGGCCTGCCAGGGCGACGGCGTGGTGAAGGTCGAGATGCACTTCCTGCCCGACGTGTACGTGCCCTGCGAGGTCTGCCACGGCCAGCGCTACAACCGCGAGACGCTCGAGGTGCTCTACAAGGGCAAGAACATCGCGCAGATCCTCGAGATGACGGTAGAGACCGCGCACGAGTTCCTGAAGGCCGTGCCCACCATCGAGCGCAAGCTGCGCACCCTGCTGGACGTGGGCCTGTCCTACATCAAGCTCGGCCAGTCGGCCACCACGCTCTCGGGCGGCGAGGCGCAGCGCGTGAAGCTCGCGCTGGAACTCAGCAAGCGCGACACGGGACGCACGCTCTACATCCTCGACGAGCCGACCACCGGCCTGCACTTTGCCGACATCGAGCTGCTGCTCAAGGTGCTGCACCAGCTGCGCGACGCGGGCAACACCATCGTGGTGATCGAGCACAACCTGGACGTCATCAAGACGGCCGACTGGCTGATCGACATGGGCCCCGAAGGTGGCGCCGGCGGCGGCACGGTGGTGGGCGAAGGCACGCCCGAAGACATCGCGGCCAACGAGGCGAGCCACACGGGGCGCTACCTCAAGCGGCTGCTGTAGCGCGCGCCCGCACCTCTTCAGCACGAATGCGCGGGCCGCGCCACAATCGCGGCCCATGCCTTCCTTCACGCCGCGCCAGTTCGCCCTGCTCGTTCTCCTCACGCTTGCATGGGGCCTCAACTGGCCTGTGATGAAGCTCGGCGTGGCGGACTATCCGCCGCTGGCCTTCCGCGCGATCTCGATCTGGCTCGGCGTGCCGGTGCTGGGGCTCGCGCTGGCATGGATGAAGGTGCCGTTCCGCGTGCCGCGCCGCGCATGGCCGGAGCTGGTCTGGCTGGGCGCCACCAACATGTTCATCTGGCACGCCTGCATCATCCTGGCGGTGAAGGCGCTCTCGGGCGGGCGCGCCGCGATCCTGGGCTACACGATGCCGGTGTTCTCGGCGGTGATCGGCGCGCTGCTGTTCTCGGCCGTGCTCACGCGCCGCTCATGGATCGGCGTGGGCGCCTGCGCGATCGGCGTGGGGCTCCTGCTGTGGCACGAGCTCACCGACCTTGCGGGGCGGCCCGGCTACGTGGCGCTCGCACTGGTGGCGGCCGCGACCTGGGCGCTCGGCACGCAGCTGCTGCGCCACTCGCGCATCGGTCTGCCGACGCTCACGCTGTCGTTCTGGATGACGGCGATGACAGCCGTCGTGATGACGGTGCTCTCGCTCCTGTTCGAGCGCGACCCATGGCGCTGGCCCGGCACCGTGACCTGGGGATCGATCGCCTACAACGCGGTGCTGATCTTCGGCTTTGCGCACGCCGCATGGTTCTACCTGGCGCGCGGCCTGCCGCCGGTGGCTTCGACCTTGAGCGTGATGTTCATTCCGGTGCTGGGCGTGTTCAGCGGCGCGGTGTGGCTCGGCGAGGTGGTGCACTGGCAGGACTGGGTGGCCGTCGCGCTGATGATGGTGGCCATTGCCTCGGTGCTCTGGCCCTCGCGCGGCGCCGCCACGGCCTGAAGAAAGATCAGGTGGTCGTCTGCACGTGCAGGCGGCTCGTCTTGCAGCGGTGCAGCGCGCGGTAGTGCTCCAGCGGCCGGCCGTTGGCGCCGTAGGCAATCGACTCGATGCGCAGCAGCGGCTCGGGCTGCGGCAGGTCGAGCAGCCTGCAGGTTTCGGCATCGGGCAGCACCGCGTCGATCCAGCGCTCGGCGCGCACCAGGCGCAGCCCGTACTGCCGGCGCAGCACGTCGTAGAGCGAGCGGTCTTCCAGGCGCGCGCGGTGCAGGCCCGGCGCCAGGTCCGCCGGCACTGCCGTCTCGACCAGGAGGCGCAGCTCGCCATCCACGCTGCGCAGGCGCCTGAGGGCCACTACCTGCGTGTCGTCGGCCAGGCCCAGCGATGCGGCTTCATGCTCGGTGGGCGCGCGCAATTCCTGTGCGAGGATCTGCGTGCGCACCGAGCGGCCCTTGCGCTCCATCTCGTCGGAGAAGCCGAGCACGGTGGAAACAAAATCTTCATCGCGTTCGCGCGCCGATACAAAAGCGCCGCGGCCCTTGATCTTGTAGATGAGGTTGTTGCGCACCAAGTCGGCCAAGGCTTCGCGCACTACGATGCGCGAGATGCCGAACTGCTCGCCGAGCTCCGCCTCCGAAGGCAGCTTGGCGCCGATGGGCAGCACGCCCTGCAGTATCTGCAGCCGGATGGCGTCACGGAACTGCGCCCACAGCGGCGATTCGGAATTGCGGTCGAGCACGGTCGACATGTCGTTGGGACTGTTCACTTTTAGGCTTGGCCGAGGACTGAGCTGGCCATCAATGATGCATCGAAAGAAGGTGCCTCGCCGGCCACCACCGGGTGCAGGCGCACGTTGTGCCGCTCGCGCAGCGCGGTGGCGCAGGCGCACAGCTCGTTGTGGGCGTGGGTGGCGTCCCAGCCCAGCGCCTCGGCCGCAACGCCCGCGATCTCGGCAAGCGCGGCATCGGTGACGAGGCCGCGAATGGCCAGCAGCGTGCGTCGGATGACGAGGTCGTCGAGATGCACCACGCCGGTTTCGAGGCACAGGTAGGAAAGCTCGGCGGCCGAGTAGTCCGGCGCATGCTGCAGCGGCACGTCGTCCGAGGCCGCCAGGCGCTGCGCGAGCGGCAGCGCCTTGGAGCCATAGCGGCCGAGCAGCGTCTGCGCGCGTGCGCGGTCGATGCCGCAGGCGGCCATCATCTTCTCTACGAGGCGGTCGGCCGCCAGCGCATCGGCCGGCAGCTCCGCGCCGCCGCCGATGGGCAGCAGCTCGGTCGATGCGGTGCGCGAGCGGCCGAGCAGCTGCAGCACTTCGTCGGTGGCCTCCTCGGCCAGCGAGCGGAAGGTGGTCCACTTGCCGCCGACGAGGCCGACGATGGCGATGTCGCGCGTCGCGTTCGGCGGATCGACCACCACCGAATGGTCACGCGAGATCTGGCCCGGCTTGTCGGCCTCCGAACGCGCGAGCGGCCGCACGCCGACATAGGTGTAGACCACGTCGCCGCGCCCGAACGCCATGTTCGGAAAGACCTCGCGCAGCACGTCGATCAGGTAGTCGACCTCGGCCGGCTCGGTGACGATCTGGTCCGGGTCTTCGACCGGGATGTCGGTGGAGCCCACCAGCACGCGGTCGAGGAAGGGATAGACGATGCACACGCGCCCGTCGACCGCCTCGAAGTAGGCCATGCGGCCGTCGAGCGCATCGCGCAGCGCGGGATGGTCGAGCACGAGGTGCGAGCCCTTGGTGCCCATCACGCGCGGGCCGGCGCCGCCGAGCACGGCCGCGCTGCGGTCGAGCCAGGCGCCGGTGGCGTTCACCACCGTGTCGGCGGTCACGCGCACGAGTTCGCCGGTGATCTCGTCGCGCAAGGTGAGGATGTTGCCCGCGCAGCCCATCACGCGGCAGTAGTTGGCGGCCGCGGAGCGCGGCTGGTCGCGGCAGGCATCGCCGATCAGCTCGAGGATGAGCCATTCGGGATGGCTGATCCACGCATCGAAGAAGGTGGCGGTCCAGCGGATGGCCGCACGGAACAGGCCGCGGTCGGCCGACGGCACGCGGCTGATGCGATGCCCCGGCATCACGCGCTGGCGGCGCCCCAGGATGTCGTAGAGCCGCAGGCCCAGCGCCACCGCCAGCAGGCCGCGCGTGCGCTGCGGCGGCGTGCGGCCGAAGAACTTGAGCGCGCTGCTCATCAGGCCGCCGAAGAAGCTCGCGAGCGGCACCACCGTCTTGAGCGGCCGCACCAGGTGCGGCGCATTGCGCAGCAGCAGGTTGCGCTCGCGCGTGGCTTCGGCCACCAGCGAGAAGCTGCCGTTCTCCAGGTAGCGCAGGCCGCCGTGGATCATGCGCGAGGGCGCGCTGCTGGCGCCGGCGCCGAAGTCGCCCTTGTCGACGATCAGGCAGTCGACGCGCTGCAGCGAAAGGTCGCGAAACACGCCCACGCCGTTGATGCCGGCGCCCACGATCACGGTGGAGAAATGGCGGCCTGCCAGCGAGGCCGGGCGCACGAAGGGAAGTTGCCAGGCGCTCATTCGGCACCGCCCGCGAGGTGGGTGAATACAGGTGACATGCTGTCGATCAGTTCGTTGAAGCCGGCATTGAAATCCGCATGGGCGCGGGCCTCGCGCGCATCGGGCTCGATCACGTCGCAGGGCGCGAGCAGTGCGCTGCCCTGCGACGCGTCGTCCAGCCCCTGCGACATGGCGGCGTAGATCGCGGCGCCGCGTGCGCCGGTCTCGTCATCGGCGCAGCGTTCGACCGGGCGCCCCAGAAGGGACGCCAGCAGCCGCACGAGGCGCGCATCGCCCGCGCCGCCGCCGAGCACCGTCGTCTGGCCCACCGCGAGGCCGGCCGCGGCCAGGCGCGCCGTGTGCCGCGCATGCAGCGCCGCCACGGCATCGACCACGGCGCGGGCCATGTCGGCGCGCGTGTGATGGCTCTTGAGGCCCACGAAGCCGGCGGCCACGTCGCCTCCGCCGTTGACGAAAGGAAGAAAGCGCAGGCCGCTGGCGCCCAGCGGCACCGTCATGGCCAGGTCGACCACCGCGCGCGCATCGGGCAGCGCGAGCGCGCCGGCCAGCCAGGCGATGTTGGCCATCGAGGACGGGCTGTTCTCCATGTAGAGCCGCGCGTTGCTGCGGCCGAAATTCACGATGGCGGCAACGGCGGGCTTGGGCGCCATCACCGGGCCGATGACCGCGTTCACGCACCAGGTGCCGAACACCGAGACCGCGCGGCCGCGCCCTTCCGCACGGACCGCGGTCATCGAGGCGAGCAGGTCGATCGCGCCCATCGCCACCGGAATGCCTGCGGGCAGGTCGCACAGCGCGGCCTCGGCGGGCAGGAGCTTTCCGATCACGGTGCCGCTCGGCACGATCGGGCCGAAGGCGCGCGCGCCGAGATCCGCAATGCCCGAGGCCTCGAAGGCCGCGCGCGACCAGCTGCCAGTGGCAAGCGACACCAGGCCGGCGGTGCTCGCATCGCTGGCGTCGGTGGCGATCTGGCCGGTCAGCAGGAAGCCGAGGTAGTCCTTGGCGAACAGCAGGCGGTGCAGTCCACCGCGCTGCACCGCATCCGCGCCCAGCAGCTCGGCTGCGATCACCGTGGGCTGTCCGGGCCAGGGGCTGCAGCCCACGTCCTCGAACAACTGCGCACCGTGGCTCGCGGCCAGCGCGTGCGCCCGGCCATCGGCGCGCTGGTCGGTGGAGGCGACGGCGCGTCCGCCGACGAGCTGGTTGCCGGCATCGAGCGCGTAGAGGCCGGCGCCGTGGCCGGTGCAGGCCATGGCGCGGACCTCGGCCGCACGCAGGCCGAGCTGGTGGGCGACATCACGCAGCACATGCGTCAGCGCGGCGCGGATCGCGGGCGCGCCCACCTCGCAGCCTCCGCCAGGCAGCCGGTCGTGCGGCAGGGGCATGCGGGACAAGGCGACGGTGCGGCCGCTCGCGGCTTCGAGGGCCAGCGCTTTCAGGCTGCTCGAGCCCATGTCGACGCCGATCAATATGTTGGACTTCATGTCATAACAGCTTCGGCGAGTTGAAAGCAGCTTGCCAGTAGCGTTTCCCCTAGTTATCGCGGCAAACAACCCGCGATTACATTCTACCTGTCATAACAACTGTCGTGACAATGAGGTCCCAAAGATCTGCTCTCCCAAGGCAGGTCGCAAGCTCTGCCAGTCAACGCGAGGAGACACAAGATGAGGCGAAATTTCCTGAAGTCCGCTGCGGCCGCCGGTATCGGCTTGGCCGGCACCAGCGCATTTGCGCAGTCCGCACCCACCGCCGCCACCGGTTTGCGCGGCAACGCCAGCGACGTCTACGTGATGAACGTGATGGTGTCGGGCGTCGAGTACTGGTTTCCGGTCTACGAAATGATGAAGCAGCTCGGCCGCACGCTGGGCGTGCGCACGCGCTACACCGGCACGCCGGAGTACGACGTCAACAAGCAGCTGGCCTCGTTCGAGCAGGAGCTGGCGCGCAAGCCCGCAGGCATCCTGCTGCATCCGATGAACCCCGATCCGTTCATCGAGCCGATCAACCGGGCGGTGGCCATGGGCATCCCGGTGGTGACCTTCGCGGCCGACTCGCCCAACTCCAAGCGCGCCTCCTTCGTCACGTCGGACAACGACCGCGAAGGCACGCAGGCGGCCGACGCGATTGCCGCGGCGCTGGGCGGCAAGGGCGAATATGCGGTGCTCGAGAACCCCGGCCAGGACAACCACGACCGCCGCATCGCGGCCTTCATCAACCGCATGAAGACCAAGCACACGGGCATGAAGCTGGTCGGCCGCGCCGCCAGCAACCAGGACCCGAGCAAGGCCTACCAGGCGGTGCTGAGCCTGGCGCAGGCCAACCCGAACCTGGGTGCGCTGTTCATGCCCGAAGCCAACTCGGCCCTGGGTGCCGCGCAGGCCAAGATCGAATCGAAGAAGAACATCCGCGTGATGTGCTGCGACGTGAACGCCAAGATCCTCGACATGATCAAGGCCGGCGACGTGTTCGGCGCCATCAACCCCAACCAGGGCATGCAGGGCTACATGGGCATGATGATGCTGTTCCTGGCCAAGAACCCCTCCCTCATCGATCCGATGAACGACGCCAAGCGCAACGGCACCAATCCGATGTCGGTGCCGTTCCTGGACAACGGCCTGTCGGTGGTCAGCAAGGCCAACGCCGACGACTTCTACTGGGACAAGTACCTCGCGCGCCGCGGCACCAAGGGAATCGGCGAGTGAGCGCTGTGGGCTCTTCTTCATTGCTCGAGTTGCGCGGCATCAGCAAGCGCTTCGGCGCTTCGCGCGCGCTCTCGGGCGTGGACTTCTCGCTGCAGGCGGGCGAGATCCACGCCCTGTGCGGCGAGAACGGCGCGGGCAAGTCGACGCTGATGAACATCATCGACGGCATCCACCGCCCCGACGAAGGCGACATCCTGCTCAACGGCGAGAAGGCAGTGATCGACGGCCCGGCGCATGCGATGCGCCTGGGCATCGGCCTGGTGCACCAGGAGATCGCGCTGTGCGCCGACGCCACGGTGGCCGAGAACATCTTCATGCCGGAGATCAACGCCGGCCGGCAGGCCTGGATGAACTACGCCAGCCTGAACGCGCGCGCCGCCAAGGTGCTGGCGCGGCTCGGGCAGGACATCGATCCCGCCGCGCCCGTGCGCGAGCTGAGCATTTCGAGCCAGCAGCTGGTGGAGATTGCCAAGGCGCTCACGCTGGACTGCAAGGTGCTGATCCTCGACGAGCCCACGGCCGCGCTGACCGACAACGAGTCGGCCGCGCTTTTTCGCGTGCTGCACGACCTGAAGGCGCAGGGCATCGGCATCATCTACATCAGCCACCGCATGGCTGAAATATTCACGCACTGCGACCGCGTCACCGTGCTGCGCGACGGGCGCAACGTGCACAGCGGCCCGCTGGCCGGCCTGAGCGCGGACGAGCTGGTGCGCCGCATGGTGGGGCGCGACCTCGGCAACTATTACCCGCCCAAGCAAGAGACCACCGAATCGTCCGAGCCTGTGCTCGAGGCGGTGGACATCGCCGACGGCGAGCGCGTGCACGGCATCTCGTTTGCGCTCCAGCGCGGCGAGATCCTCGGCATTGCCGGGCTCATGGGTGCCGGCCGCAGCGAGCTGGCCGAGACCCTCTGCGGCCTGCGCCCGGCCACGCGCGGCACGCTGTGCCTGCACGGCAAGGCGCTCGCGATCCGCAAGTACAGCGATGCGCTGCGCGAAGGCATCGCCTATCTCAGCGAAGACCGCAAGGCGGCGGGGGTGTACCTGGACCTGCCGATCGCGCAGAACATCTCGTCGATGGCGCTGCGGCGCGTGAGCTCCGGCTGGGGCCTGCTGCAGCGTTCGGCCGAACACCGCCTGGCCCGCGAGCTGGGCGCCAGGCTCAAGCTCAAGTCGGACGGCGTGGCCATCGAGGTGTCCAGCCTGTCGGGCGGCAACCAGCAGAAGGTGGCGATCGCCAAGCTGCTGGCCACCAACCCGTCGGTGCTGCTGATGGACGAGCCCACGCGCGGCGTGGACGTGGGCGCCAAGTCGGAGATCCACCACATCCTGCGCGAGCTCGCGAACCAGGGCGTGGGCGTGATCGTGATCTCTTCGGAGCTGCCCGAGATCATCGGCCTGTGCGACCGGGCACTGGTGATCCGCGACGGCCGGCTGGCCGGCGAATTGAATTCCAACGAAATGACGGAGGAAGCCCTGCTGCGGCTCGCCTCCGGACTCTGCGAACAGGAGATGGCATGAACTACCCGGCACAACTCGATGCGGGCCTTGCACCGCGCCCATCGGGAGGCGGCCCCGTGAAGCCCGCCAACAAGCTCACGAGCATGCGCGAGATGGGCCTGCTGCTGATCATTGCGGTGATGTGCGTGGCGATGAGCTTCGCGTCGCCCTACTTCCTCACCTGGGACAACGTGCGCGCCATGCTGTTGTCCTTCTCGATCGAAGGCATCGTGGTGGTGGGCATGACGATCCTGCTGATCGTCGGCGGCATCGACCTGTCGGTGGGCTCGGTGGTGTGCTTCGCGATGGTGGTCACGGGCAAGCTGTTCCTGATGGGCGTGGACCCATGGATCGCGAGCCTGGTGGCCATCGGCGCGAGCGGGCTCATCGGCGCCATGATCGGCGGCTGCGTCACGCGCATCGGCTTGAACCATTTCATCGCCTCGCTGGCCTTCATGGTGATCGTGCGCGGCCTGTGCCTGGCGCTCACGCAGGGCACGCCGCAGTCGCTGTTCTCGCTGCCGGCCGAGTTCAAGTTCATCGGGCAGGGCACGCTGTTCGGCATTCCCGCCGTCATCCTGATCTTCGTGGCGATCGTCGTCGTGAGCGACTTCGTGCTGCGCCGCTCGACCCTGCTGCGGCGCGTGTTCTACACCGGCAGCAACGAGAAGGCCGCGCTGTACTCGGGCATCCGCGTGGGGCGCGTGAAGTTCTGGGTCACGGTGCTGTGCTCCGCATCGGCGGGCCTGGCCGGCGTGATCTACACGGCCCGCTTCGGCGCCGCCACGCCCACCTTCGGCGTGGGCATGGAGCTCAACGTGATTGCCGCCGCGGTGATCGGCGGCGCGAGCCTCAAGGGCGGCTCCGGCACGGTGCTGGGCGCGGTGCTGGGCCTCGCGCTGCTGTCGGTGGTGACCAGCTCGCTGATCCTGCTCGACGTCTCGCCCTACTGGCAGGACGTGATCAAGGGCCTGATCCTGCTCGCGGCCGTGACCATCGACCACCTCCTGAACACGAGAAAGACAACGCGATGATGAAGAAGACAACCCTGGGCCCCTCGGGCATCGAATGCTCGGCCATTGGCCTGGGCACCTGGGCGATGGGCGGATGGATGTGGGGCGGCGGCGACAACGCGGCCGCGGTGGTGGCGATCCAGGCCTCGCTGGACGCGGGCGTGAACCTGATCGACACCGCGCCGGCCTACGGCCTGGGGCGCTCCGAGAGCATCGTGGGCACCGCGCTCAAGGGGCGCCGCCACGAGGCCGTGATCGCCACCAAGTGCGGCCTGGTGTGGCACACGCAAAAGGGCACGCACTTCTTCGAGGAAGACGGACACCCCGTGTACCGCTACCTCGGCCGCGAATCGATCTTCCATGAATGCGAAGAGAGCCTCAAGCGCCTGCAGACCGACTACATCGACCTCTACATCACGCACTGGCAGGACAGCACGACTCCCGTGGCCGAGACCATGGACGCGCTGCTCGCACTCAAGAAGCAGGGAAAGATCCGCGCCATCGGCGTGAGCAACGTGAGCCCCGAGACGCTGGCCGAATACCTTCGCCACGGCCCGGTCGATGCGGCGCAGGAGCGCTACAGCCTGATCGACCGCGAGATCGAGCAGACGCTCGCGCCCCTGTGCAGCGAGCACGGCGTGGCGGTGCTGGGCTATTCGTCGCTGGCGCTCGGGCTGCTCGCGGGGCCTATTGATCCGGCACGCGAGTTCAAGGGCGACGACCAGCGCGCGAGCAACCCGCGCTTCAGCGAAGCCAACCGCGCCGGGCTCAAGGCCTTCTTCGAGGAGCTCGATCCGCTGCGCGAACAGCTGGGCTGTTCCTTCGGCCAGATGATGATCGCGTGGACCGTCGCGCGCGGCACCGTGGCTGTCGCGCTGTGCGGCGCCCGCGTGCGCCAGCAGGCCATCGAGAACGCCGGCGCCGGTGCGGTCGAACTGGGCGACGACGCGCTGCGGCTGATCGACGCGGCGGCAAGGCGCCACCTGGGCGCCCTCGCCTGAGCTTCCCTTCATTTTTCCGATCCCCAACAAGGAGTTCTTTCCATGTCGAAAGACAAGACAGCGCGGCTCAACCGCTTGCTCACCAACGGCCGCTGCCTGGACATCGCGCTGGACCACGGCGTCTGCAACGAGCCTTCCTTCCTCGACGGCCTGGAAGACATGCCCCAGGTCATGGACAAGCTCCTGGCCGCCGGCCCCGACGCGATCCAGCTCAACTACGGCCAGTCCGACCTGCTGCAGGACCGCCCCGGCCGCAACAAGCCCGCGCTGGTGATGCGCATCGACATGGGCAATCCCTACAACGCCACGCTGCACCGCGTGATGTGGGCCCAGCTGCAGAACGAGCACGATCCGGTGCTGCCGGCGGTGCAGCGCGACGCGGCCTGCGTGGTGGTCAACCTCTTCATGCTGCCCAATGAGCCCGACCTGTTCCGCCAGTGCGTGCAGAACATCGCCCGCGTGCGCGCCGACTGCGACCGCTACGGCATGCCGCTGATGATCGAGCCGCTGGTGATGCAGTCGCCCACGCCCGGTAGCCGCTACCAGGTCGACGGCGACGCCGAAAAAATCGTCACGCTGGTGCGCCTGGCGCGCGAGATGGGCGCCGACATCGTCAAGGCCGACCCGACCAGCGACCCGAAGGACTTTCACCGCGTGGTGCAGGCGGCGCGCTGCCCCGTGCTCGTGCGCGGCGGCGGGCGCGAAGACCTGCAGCAGGTGTTCGCGCGCTCTCGCGCGCTGCTGGACCAGGGTGCCGTCGGCATGGTGTACGGACGCAATGTCTACCAGCACGCCAACCCTTCCGCGGTGGTGAGTGCGCTGATGGCCATGATCCACCGCGGCGCCAGCGCCGAGGCGGCTTGGGCCCTCTACGAATCGGGCGGCGCGAACTAAGGCAAAGAAGAAGCGCCGGCGCAAGTAGCAAAAAAAGTCAGCACGGCAGGCGATGCACCCGTCGCCTGCCGGGGTGCGTCCTGCGCGCGCACTGGAGAGGGATCGAGCAAATGGGTTGCCCTGCGAACTTCTAACAACCTGGAGGCGACGATGAAGATCCGGTATTTCCTGATGGCGTTCCTGGCCCCGCTCGTCACATTGCTGACGCATGCGGCCATCACCGGGGTCAGCCCGATGACCACCCTTGGCAACATGGCGGCAGCGGTTTCCGAAGCCGTCGCCGACCCGCTCCCGCTGCAGGGGCCGGGCCTGGGCAATCTCACCTACACATCGGCGGAATTGTTCAAGCCGGTGTCGATGATCACGAGCCTCGCGCATCCGCTCGACCCGGCGCACAGCAGTGCCTACGAATCGCGCGAGGTGCCCGCCACCTACCCAGGCCGCAAGGACTACGGCATGAACGCGGGCATCATGATCAACGGCTACTTCCTGACCTCCTTCGCGCCGGACAGCGGCCTGGGCCCGGGCGGTTTCCTGCTGTACGACGTGTCGAACCCGCGCCAGATCCAGCTGGTCAAGAAGATCTACGAACCCGAGGGCCGCACCAAGGAGTTCCGCGAGACGCACTCCTTCGGCACCGCGAAGATCGGCGGCAAGACGTACGTGGTGCTGCCCAGCATCACCGGCGTCGAATTCTGGGACTTCACCGACATCAACGACATCAAGCAGGTGAAGAAACTGGCGCTGCCCGGCGTCAACGCCGGCGACTACGAGAACGTCGCCTGGCAGCTCTGGTGGCAGGCGCCCTACCTGTACGTGGCATCGGCGGGCCGCGGCATGTTCATCGTCGACGCAACGGACCCGGTGAACGCCGTGGTTGCGAACCGCGGCGCCGGCAAGCCCAATCCGGTGCCCACGGGCGAACTCGGCAACTTCCGGATCGGCCCGATCTTCACCATGGGCAACCACATGGTGCTGACCGCGATGGAAAGCAACGGCGGGTTCGCGAGCCTGGATATTTCCGATCCGCTCAACCCCAAGGTGCTCGATTCCATCGTGGGCACCACGCCGTTCTACTACGCCACCTGCTTCGACGGCAGGAACCTGCATACCTCGGCGCGCAACAGCGGCGCCAGGATGTACAGCTACGACCTGGGCGACCGCTCGCGATTCGTGCCCCAGGACAACCGGCTGGTCATCGATGAACAGCTGTACTGCGCCACGCAGGACAACTACGTGATCCAGGGCGCGCAAACGCGCATCCACAAGGTCGACGTGAGCAATCCGCTCAATCACGTGGAGGTGGGCCGCGGCAGCATCCTGCGCGAGGACGATCCGAACTTCTCGCATTCGGACAACGGCCAGGTCGCGATGTTCGGCAACCTTGTCTTCGTGGGCAACGACCACGGTTCGGGCAGCGGCTTCGTCGTGCATGCGGTGGACCCCGACATCACCAAGCCCGAAGTTACACAGGTCTCGCCCGCCAACGGCGCCAAGCAGCAGGCGCTGACCTCGCGCATCGGCCTGGGCATGACGGACAACATCCGGCCCGAGAGCGTGAACGCCAACACCTTCATCGTGCGCGCGGTGGGCGGCAACACGCTGGCGGGCACCTACAGCGTGCAGCTGGGCATCATCAACTTCCACCCCGAGCAGCCGCTTTCGCCCGGCACCAGCTATGAAGTGTTCCTGCCGGCCAACGGCGTGAAGGACTATGCGGGCAATGCCATCGGCGCCGATTTCAAGTCGGTCTTCAACACCGGCAATGCGACCGACATCAACCTGATGCACCACTGGACGCTGGCCGGCAACCTCTCGGACCAGATCGGCAGCAACAACGGCACGCCGGTCTCGGGCGACGCGTTCGAGAGCATCGGCATGAGCTTCGCCAACCGCACTGCCGGTGTGCCGCTGAAGAACGACACCGTCGCCACCGTGCTCGGCGGCACCGCGTCGCTGAGCTTCTACATGAAGACCACGCAGGCCGGCAGTGCGAACCCATGGACCGCGCCGGGCATTTTCGGGCGCGACCAGGCCAGCGGCGCCGACGACGTGTTCTGGGGCTGGATCGATGGCAGCGGCTTCATCAAGCTGTCGGTCGGCAACGATGCCGGCACCCGCTCGCAGGCGGCCGTGAACGACGGCAACTGGCACCACGTGGTGATGACGCGCGACGCGGCATCGGGCGCGCAGGCCATCTACGTGGACGGCGTGAAGACCAGCTCCACGGGCCTCACCGGCACCAAGGGGCTCGCGAACAAGTTCCAGGTCATGGGCCAGATCCAGGGCAACACCGATCTGTTCAAGGGCACGCTGGCGGAGGTGCGCGTGTACAGCCGCGTGCTCACCGACGGCGAGGTGGCCACGCTGCGCGGGCAGGCGATCATCGGCGACCCGGGCATCGGCGGCGGCCCGAAGATCGTCAACGGGCAGCTGGTGTTCGACCCGGCCACGCTCGGCAGCAGCGGCGCGCAGTTCCGCTGGAACTTCGGCGACGGCACGCAGACGGCCTACTCCAACCAGCCGCGCTACACCTACACCTACACGCGGCCGGGGCACTACACCGTGACGCTGACGGTGCGCGACGCGAGTGGCCGCGAGACTTTCTACACCTACAACCTCACGGTGATCGTCCCGGTCACGGCGCGGGCGCCCACGCACACGACCAACATCGCGGGCGATGCGAATTCGGTCTACTCGGTCAACCCCGACAGCGGCACGGTCGCCGCCATCGACGCGCAGACCCTGGCCAAGCGCTGGGAAGTACGCGTGGGCGACGAGCCGAAGACGCTGGCCGTGGGCCCCGATGGGCGCGTCTGGGTCGCTGTGCAGGGCGAGGACAAGCTGGTGGCGCTCGGGGCGGCCGACGGCAGCCTCTCGACCACCGTGCCGCTGGCCTACGGCAGCGGCCCGTACGGCGTGGCCTTCACGCCTGACGGCGCGAAGGGCCTGCTGACGCTGGAGAGCAAGTCGGTGCTGATGAGTTTCGACCCGGGCAGCGGCGCTACCACCGGCGCGGTCGCCCTCGAAGGCAACCTGCGCGGCATTGCGGTGAACTCCGATTCGCAGGTGGCCTACGTCACGCGCTTCAAGTCGAAGCTGACGGGCGGCCAGCTGCACAAGGTGAACCTGCAGAGCATGAGCGCGATGCCCACGATCGCGCTGCCGGTGGACACCACCACGGTGGACACCGAGAGCCGCGCGCGCGGCGTGGCCAACTACCTGAGCCAGGTGGTGATCTCGCCCGACGGCAGGCGCGCGGTGCTGCCTTCGAAGAAGGACAACATCGTGCGCGGCCGCTTCCGCGACGGCGTGGACCTGACGCACGACCAGAGCGTGCGCTCCATCCTCTCGCAGGTCGACCTGCAGGCGGCCGCGGAAGTGTTCGACGAGCAGATCGACTTCGACGACCGTGCCCCGGCACGCGCGGCGCTGTTCTCCCCGCCCGGTGACTACCTCTTCGTGGCGCAGATGGAAGGCAACCGCGTCGCCATCGTCGACCCGTACAGCCGGACGGTGCGCGGCGAGATCAACGCGAGCAGCGCGCCGCACGGCCTGTACCTGGACGCGGCGCGCAAGCGGCTGTTCGTCAACAACTTCCTGGCGCGGTCTGTGTCGGTGCACGACGTGTCGCTGGTGCTGTCGTCGGAATCGGCGGCGGCGACCTTCCTGCAGAACGTGGCGACGGTGGCGCAGGAGCCGATGGCGGCCGCGGCACTGCGCGGCAAGCAGGTGTTCTACAACGCCTCCGACCGGCGCATGAGCAAGGACAACTACATCTCCTGCGCGAGCTGCCATGCGGACGGCGGCGACGACGGCATGGTGTGGGACTTCACGCAGCGCGGCGAAGGCTTGCGCCGCACCATCAGCCTCATGGGCCGGCGCGGCGCGGGCCACGGCAAGATGCACTGGACCGCCAACTTCGACGAGGTGCAGGACTTCGAGAATGACATCCGCAACGAGTTCGGCGGCACCGGCTTCCTGACGAATGCGGATTTCGCCGCCACAGCCGACCCCTTGGGCACGCCCAAGGCCGGCAAGAGTGCGCAGCTCGACGATCTCGCGGCCTACCTGAGTTCGCTGAACAAGTACATGCGCAGCCCGGCGCGTGCCAGCGATGGCAGCCTGAGCGTGGAGGCGGTGCGCGGCCAGACGGTGTTCAACACCGCGCAGTGCGCCACCTGCCACACCGGCGGCACCTTCCGCGATGGGCTGCGGCACGACGTGGGCACGATCCAGCTCTCGTCGGGCAAGGGCCACAACCAGCCGCTCGCGGGCCTGGGCTTCGACACGCCGACGCTCTCGGGCACCTGGAACACCACGGCCTTCTTCCACAACGGGCAGGCCGCGACATTGCAGGACGTGCTGAACAGCGGCCACGGCAATGCATCGAGCCTGCCGTCAACGGACGTGGTGGCGCTGCGCGAGTACGTGCGCTCGCTGGACACGGCTCCGGCGGTGGTCACGCGGCTGCGCTCGGACCTCAACCCGACGATGTGCGTGAACATCAAGGGCGGGGCGACCGCAAGCGGCACGGTGGCGGTGCAGTGGCCCTGCGGCACGGCGAGCAACGAGAAGTTCACGGTGACTTCGATCACGGGCGGCTATGTGCAGCTGGTGGCCGAGCACAGCGGCCTGTGCCTGGCGCAGAACGGCACCGCGGCGACCAACGCGCCGGTGGTGCAGCTGGCATGCACGGTGGGCAACACGGCGCAGTGGAGCCTGGTCGGAGGAACCCTCCGCAACCGCGCCTCGGGGTCGTGCCTCGACGTGCCCAACGGCTCGACGGCGCAGGACACGGCGCTGATCACGTGGACCTGCAACGGCGGAACGAACCAGAACTGGACTCAGCTGCCTTAGCGCCCATTCACGGTCTATCCAAGTCCATGCAGATGCCTGTGGGGGGCGCTGCATGGCTTGGTGCATTCGGGGCGCATGCACAGGCCACCGGGTACTCCCCTCCGCGAATGTCCCCCGGCCTGCGGCCTCCTCCTTGATTTCGCTGCGGGGAGCACCCGATGCCCTGTGCACAGTGGACGCGGCTCTTGTGCTGACCGATCAATCACCGCTCTGCATAACAATCACGCTGATGGGGTGCCCTGCGCAGCGAAATCAAGGAGGAGCCGAAGGCGGGGGACATTCGCGGAGCAGGGCACCCCGTCGGCGTGATCGCGCCCCGGCCCTCACACAAGCAGCCCGGCGAAGCCGGTCTTCTCGCACCAGGCATGACCTCCCACGTCATCGACCGCACGCACCCGCTCTGGGAAAGTACCTCCATCGATCAACCACAGGAGAAAACACCATGACCGGCTTCAACATCCTTCCCCTCGCAGTCGCCCTGCTCATCGGCGTGGCAGCGCTCGGCTCCTGCCTGGGCATCGGGCTGGTCGGCCAGAAGTTTCTCGAAAGCACCGCGCGCCAGCCCGAACTGGTCGACACGCTGCAGACCAAGTTCTTCCTGGTGGCGGGCGTGACCGACGGCGCATTCATCATCGCCACGGGCATCGGCCTGTGGTTTGCAACGGCCAATCCCTTCGGCTGAAGCCGGAGAAAAGGCCCACCGAAACGGGCCCCGCGCACCAGGAAGTGACACGAACCATTGGCACCATTCGTGCTAGTACCGTTGACACCGAATTGTTTATGGTTAAAGTATTTAGCTATCAACGGTTCGACATCTTCGGTGCTGCATGGCGCGGCGCCGAGGCGCCGTTTCACCCTTCCTCTGCCGGAGAATCCATGAGCCACCCATCCCCGAAGTCGCCCGCGCTGCTGCCGCGCACCCTGCTTTCGCTGCTGCTCTGCGGCGCGGCCCTTGGTGGCGCGGCATCGGCCATGGCCGCGCCCGTGAAGGTGGGCCTGGCGCTCGACATCTCGGGGCCGTTCGCGGCCTTGGGCGCCGAGGCGCGCGACGGCTTCGCGCTCGGCATCAAGCAGCTGGGCGGCAAGCTCGGCGGGCAGGACGTGGAGTTCGTGCAGGCCGACATGGCCGGCAGCCCCGACCAGGCCAAGCAGCTGGTCGACCGCATGATCCAGCGCGACAAGATCGACCTCTTCAGCGGCCCGATCGGCTCGAACGTGGCGCTGGCCGTGGGCCCGACGCTGTTCAATGCCAAGGTGCCCTACCTCTCGGCCAATGCCGGCCCGAGCCAGTTCGCGGGTGCGCAGTGCAATGCGTATTTCTTCGGCACTGCCTACCAGAACGACCAGTTCCACGAGGCCGCCGGCAAGTTCGCGCAGGACCGCGGCTTCAAGAAGACCGTGCTGATCGCGCCCAACTATCCGGCCGGCAAGGACGCGCTCGGCGGCTTCAAGCGCCAGTTCAAGGGCCAGGTGGCCGACGAGCTCTACACCAAGCTCGGCCAGATCGACTACGCCGCCGAACTCGCGCAGCTGCGCGCGGCCAAGCCCGACTCCATCTACTTCTTCCTGCCCGGCGCGATGGGCATCAACTTCATCAAGCAGTTCGTGGGCGCAGGCCTGTCGAAGGACATCACGCTCGTGACCAGCGGCTTCTCGGCCGACGAGGACGTGATCGGCGCGGTGGGCGAGCCGATGCTGGGTCTCTTCAACACCTCGCACTGGGCGCACGACCTCGACAACGCCGCCAACAAGGCCTTCGTGGCCGCGTTCCGCAAGGAATACAACGGCCGCTATCCGTCGGTGTATGCGGCGCAGGCCTATGACGCGATCCTCGCGATGGACGCGGCCGTGAAGCAGGCCGGCGGCAACGCGCAGAACCGCGAGGCCGTGGTGGCCGCGCTCAAGAAGGCCAACTACGCATCGACGCGCGGCAGCTTCAAGTACGCGAACAACCACTATCCGGTCGAGAACTTCTACCTGCGCGTGGTCGGCAAGGATGCGCAGGGCAAGGTCACGAACAAGCTGATCAATACCGTACTGACCAACTACGGCGACAGCTACGCAGACAAGTGCCCGCTGAAATAGGCTCGCCCCCAAGGCTGCGCGCACTTCGTGTCGCTCCTCCCTCCCCCTACCGGGGGCAACACCAGAGGCCCGGCGGAGCCGGTTCCTCGGTGTTTCCCGAATGAAATGCGGGCAATTCATTGGATCCTATGAGTGGAATTCTTGTTCTCGAGCAGCTGCTCAACGGCCTCGGCTACGGGCTGATGCTGTTCCTGCTGGCGGCGGGGCTCACGCTGGTGTTCGGCATCATGGACGTGCTGAACCTCGCGCACGGCTCGCTCTTCATGTCGGGCGCGTACGTGGCGGCCGAGGCGCACACGCGCACCGGTTCGTTCACAGCGGCCATCGTCATCGCGGTGGCGGTCACGGTGGTGGTGGCGCTGCTGCTCGAAGTGCTGCTGATGCGCCGCCTCTACACGCGCGACCACCTCGCGCAGGTGCTCGCTACCTTCGGCGTGATCCTCGTGGCCGACGACATCGTCAAGATGGCCTGGGGTCCGTCGCCGGTGATGGCGCCGACGCCGGCCGCCCTGTCGGGGCCGATCGAGCTGGTGGACGGCCTGCCCTACCCGTCCTACCGGCTCGTGATCCTCGCCGGCGGCCTGCTGGTGGCGCTCGCGCTCTACCTGCTGGTCAACCACACGCGCATCGGCATGCGGGTGCGCGCGGGCGCGTCCGACCGGCCGATGGCCGAGCTGATGGGCGTGCGCGTGGGCCGCATCTTCAACGGCGTGTTCCTGCTCGGCGCGGCGCTGGCGGCGCTGGCCGGCGCGCTGATGGGGCCAATCGTCGCGGTGCAGGTGGGCATGGGCGAAGCCATCCTGATCCCGGCGCTGGTGGTGCTGGTGATCGGCGGCATCGGTTCGGTGCGCGGCGCTTTCGTGGCCGCACTGATGGTGGGCGTGGTCGACACGGTCGGACGCGCTTTCGTGCCGATGCTGCTGCGCGCCACGCTGCCGCCCGCCACCGCCGCCGACCTGGGGCCGCTGTTCGCCGAAGTCGCGATGTACGCACTGATGGTGGTCGTCCTGATCTTCCGGCCCTCCGGCCTTTTCTCCGCCCGGTCATGAAGCCTTCCTCTCGCTCTCTCGGCCTCGGGCTGCTCCTCCTGCTGCTCGCGGCCTTCCCGCTGGTCGCGCCGCTGTTCGGGCTCGAGTTCTACATCGGCTTCGTGCGGCGCGTGCTCGTGGTGGCGCTGGCTGCCGCCAGCCTCAACTTCATCCTGGGCTTCGGCGGCATGGTGGCGCTCGGGCATGCGGGCTTCATCGGCATGGGCGCCTACACGGTGGTGGCGCTCAGCGATGCAGGCGTGATGTCCGCATGGGTGATGTGGCCGCTGGCCGCGTTCGTCGCCGGCATCGTCGCCGCGCTGATCGGCACGGTGGCGCTGCGCACGCGAGGTGTCTACTTCATCATGACCACGCTGGCCTTTGCGCAGATGCTGTACTTCGTGGTGGTGTCACTGCGGCGCTATGGCGGCGACGACGGCTACACGCTGATGAGCCGGCCCACGCTGCTGCCGGGCCTCGACCTGGGCAACGAATCGAATTTCTACTGGGTGGTGCTGGCCATCGTGGCGCTCGCGCTCTGGTGGCTGCACCGCGCGACGCGATCGCGCTTCGGCCATGCGCTGATGGGCATCCGCGACAACGAGACGCGCATGCGGGCGCTGGGCTACCCGGTGTTCAAGCTGCAGCTCGTGGCCTTTGCAATTGCCGGTGCCATCGCGGGACTGGCGGGCGCGCTGCTCGCCGGCGGCAATGGCTTCGTGAGCCCGGCGACGATGCACTGGACGCAGTCGGCCACGCTGCTGGTGATGGTGGTGATCGGCGGGCTCGGGCGCAGCTGGGGCGGGCCTGTCGGCGCCGTGGTCTGGCTGGTGCTCGAAGAGGCCTTGAAGCAGCACACGGAGCATTGGCATATGCCGCTTGGGTTGTTGCTGATTGCTGTTGCGCTGTGGGCACCGAAGGGGCTTGCTGCCCTGTACAAGCGCCGCTTGCCCCTCACCCCAACCCTCTCCCCGGAGGGGCGAGGGAGTAAGACGACACCATGAGCCTTTTCAGAATCGAAGGGTTGGTCAAGCGCTTCGGCGGCTTGCTCGCAACCGACCATGTGAACCTCACCGTGGAGCGCGGTGAAGTGCATGCACTGATCGGGCCGAACGGCGCGGGCAAGACCACGCTTGTGAACCTGATCACCGGGTTGCTCCAGGCCGACGCCGGGCGCATCCTGCTCGACGAGAAGGACATCACCGGCTTCAAGGACCACCAGCGCGTGGCGGCCGGCATGTCGCGCTGCTTCCAGGTAACGCGCGTGTTTGCCAAGGAAAGCGTGCACGACAACCTCATGCTCGCGGCGCAGGCCCATGCGGGCAGCAGCCTGCGCTTCATGGCGCCGCGCGCGACGGAACGCGGCCTGGTGGAACGCGCCGCGGCGCTGGCCGACCGCGTGGGCCTCGGCCGCGAACGCCAGCGCATCGCGGGCACGCTGCCGCACGGCGCGCAGCGCGCGCTCGACGTGGCGCTGGCGCTTGCGGCCGAGCCCAAGCTGCTGCTGCTGGACGAGCCGATGGCCGGCATGGGCCCCGACGAATCGGCGCGCATGGTGGAACTGATCGAATCGCTGCGCGAATCGATGGCCATCCTCTTGATCGAGCACGACATGGACGCGGTGTTCCGCCTGGCCGACCGGCTCACGGTGCTGGTGCAGGGCCGCGTGCTGATGAGCGGCACGGCCGATGAAGTGCGCGGACATCCCGATGTGCAAGCGGTGTATCTCGGGACGGAAGCAGAGGGACACGCATGAGCGCGACGACGACAACGACCAAGGCCTTGCTCGAAGCGAAATCCATCGAGGCCGGCTACGGCGCGAGCCAGGTGCTGTTCGGCATCGACCTGCGCATCGGCGCGGGCGAAGTGCTCGCGCTGCTGGGCCGCAACGGCATGGGCAAGAGCACGCTGCTGAAGGTGCTGACGGGCACGCTGGCGCCGATGCGCGGCAGCGTGCATTTCGGCGGCGCCGCCATCGGCGGCCACAAGCCTGACGCCATTGCACGGGGCGGCGTGGCCATCGTGCCGGAGGGGCGCCATGTGTTTCCGAACCTCAGCGTGGACGAACACCTGCGGGCCTTTGCGCGGCCGCGCCCGGGCAGCGCGCCGCGCTGGACCGTCGAGGCGCTGTACGGCCTGTTCCCGCGCCTCGCGGAGCGCAAGGCCAACGCGGGCAACCAGCTCTCGGGCGGCGAGCAGCAGATGCTGGCTATTGCGCGGGCGCTTTCCACGCATCCTCGCCTCCTGATCCTCGACGAAGCCACCGAGGGCCTGGCCCCGGTGATCCGCGAGGAGATCTGGCACTGCATCGCCACACTCAAGGCCGAGGGCGAGGCGATCCTGGTGGTCGACAAGTACGTGCAGCGCCTGCTGCCGCTGGCCGACCGCCACGTGATCCTCGAACGCGGGCGCGTGGTGTGGCAGGGCGATTCGGCTGCGCTCGACGCCGACCGCTCGCTCTGGACGCGCTACCTGGGCGTGTAGATCCCGGTTCGCTACAGCGGACGGCGTGCCAGGAAGTTGGCCCACGTCACGTTGTCGCGGCCGATCCACTGGCTCTCCCAGTGCATGCGCAGGCCCGCCGCCTCGATCTGCTCGGCGAAGCGGTCCTTCGCCCAGTACACGGTCTGGTAGTCGCCGTTGGTCTCGCCTTCGCCGATGCGCATCGCCGCGAGGAAGACCCCGCCGGGCTCGAGCGCATCGAACACCTTGCGCAGGACCGGCGCGATCTGCGCGCGGTCGACATGGATCAGCACGCACATCGCGACGATCGCGCTGTAGGGCCCGCCCAGCGCATCCGTGACGACGTTGAGCAGTTCGCCCTTCTTGCCGCGCTCCGCCTGCAGGTCGAGAAAGGCCTGGACCGCATCGGTGCGCCTGACGGCCCCGCCCAGGGCCTCGACGAAGTCAGCGTCCTGCCCCGATCCGGAACCGATCTCGAGCACGCTGCCGCCTGCCGGCACGAGCTGCATCATCCGGCGCAGCGCATCCTCGATTTCAGGCGGCCGATGGCCCGCCACGATCGCGTTGTAGTCGCGGGCGGACGCTTCGTAGGACGCGATGGTGCGGCGCATGTTCTCCTGCGCCGGGTCGGGAATCTTCATGGAAGCCTTTCCAGTCGTCCATCGGCCACCCGACGGAACTGCAAAGGCTAGAGCCGAGGCAGCGCCGGCTCATGAGGAAAACCACCTAGGGCGCTGCGTCCAGCTGCACGATCAGGTCGCGGCTGGCCTGGTTGAGCCCGGCAACCTCCACCACGCTGCCGTGCTTGCGCAGCCGCTCGACCACCTTGTTGAGCGCGGCCACCGCGGTCACGTCCCAGAAATGGGCCTGCGACACGTCGATGTGCACCGGCGCGCCGTCGATCTCGCGCACGTCGAAGGCGTCCACCAGCATGTCGGCCGAGGCGAAGAACACCTGGCCCGTGACGCGGTAGACGCGCGTGCCGCCATCGCCGGCTTCGGCATGCACGTGCAGCAGCCGCGCGACCTTGAAGGTGAAGAACACGCCGCTGAGCATCACGCCGGTGGCCACGCCCGCGGCCAGGTTGTCGGTGGCGACGGTGACGGCCACCGTCGCGAGCATCACCGCGCTGGACATGCGCGGATGGCGCACGAGCGCGCGCAGCGAACCCCAGTCGAAGGTCGAGGCCGAGACCATCACCATGATCGCCACCAGCGCCGCCACCGGCACCTGCGACACCCAGGGCTTGAGCAGCACCATGAGGATCAGCAGGAAGGCGCCCGCGAACAGCGTCGACAGGCGCCCGCGGCCGCCGTAGCGCACGTTGCTGACGGTCTGGCCGATCATTCCGCAGCCCGCGATGCCGCCGAAGAAACTGGCCACCACGTTGGCCACGCCCAGGCCGCTGCATTCGCGGTTCTTGGAGCTCGGCGTGTCGGTGAGGTCATCCACCACGCTGGCGGTCATCATCGATTCGAGCAGGCCGACCATCGCGATGGCGAAGGCGGGGAGCGCAATGATGCGCAGGGTGTCGAGCGTGGGCGGCACCGAGGGGAAGGCGAATGCGGGCAGCGCATCGGGCAGGTGCCCGAGGTCGGCCACGGTCTTGAGCGGCAGGCCCAGCCACTGCCCGACCAGCGTCACCACCACGATGCACACCAGCGGCGACGGCACGGCCGTGGTGATGCGCGGCAGCAGGTAGATGATGGCCAGACCCAGGCCCACCATGGCCCAGGTCGCGGTGTTGGCGCCAATGAAATGCGGCATCTGCGCCGCGAAGATCAGGATCGCGAGCGCATTGACGAAACCCGTGCGCACCGAGGTCGAGACGAAGCGCATCAGCACGCCGAGCCGCAGCAGCCCGAACACGATCTGCATCGCCCCCGCGAGCACGCCGGCCGCCAGCAGGTACTGCAGCCCGTGCGCATGCACCAGCGGCGCGGCCACGAGAGCCACCGAGCCGGCTGCGGCCGACACCATGGCGGGCCGGCCGCCGGCGAAGGCAATGACGATGCCGATCACGAAGGAAGCGAACAGCCCGACTGCCGGATCGACACCGGCCACGAACGAAAAGGCGATGACCTCGGGGATGAGCGCGAAGGTGGCGACGGCGCCGGCCATGAGCTCGCGCGGGATGCTCGGGCACCACTCGGTGCGCAGGCGGCTGTGTGGGGAAGACATGGATGAGGAGTGGCCCGCACGCGGCGACAAGAAAGGCCGCGCCGCGCCTCACGGGCAGATGTCCTCGATTGTAGGAAGGAGCGGCTGCCGGCCCTCCCCCGCGCTCAGGGCTTCACACCGAGCGCGTGATGCCGCCGTCCACGCGCAGGTTCTGCCCCGTGATGTAGCCTGCGCCCTCAGACGCGAGAAAACCGATCACGGCCGCGATCTCGCTGCTCTTGCCGTAGCGGCCCATCGGAATGCGCGAGCGAAACTCGGCCTTCTCGGGCAGGCTGTCGATGAAGCCGGGCAGCACGTTGTTCATGCGCACGTTGTGCGCCGCGTACTTGTCGGCGAAGAGCTTGGTGAAGGCGGCGAGGCCGGCGCGGAACACGCCGGAGGTCGGGAACACGGGGTCGGGCTCGAACGCGGCGAAGGTCGAGATGTTGATGATCGCGCCGCCGCCCTGCTTGACCATGAGCGGCGCCACGAGCCGCGCGGGGCGCACCGCGCTCAGCAGGTAGACGTCCATGCCGCGGTGCCAGTCTTCGTCCGTAATGTCGAGGATCGGCGCGCGCGGACCATGGCCCGCGCTGTTGACGAGCACGTCGACGCGGCCCCATTCTTCAGTGACCTTGTCGACCAGCCGCTTCAGGTCGTCGTTCGACTGGTTGGAACCGGTCACGCCGATGCCGCCGAGTTCGGCGGCGAGCGCCTCGCCCTTCCCCGATGAGGAGAGGATGGCGACACGAAAGCCGTCGTCGGCGAGCTTGCGCGCCGCGGCGGCACCCATGCCGCTACCGCCTGCGGTGACTATGGCTACTTTTTTTGGTGCTTCGGAAGACATGCCGGGTCCTTGGTTCATTTTTTGTGAGGGACGTATTTAGCCAAGGATTCTGGGCGTATGTACAGGCTGGTTCTTGTTCAGGGCTTTTGTTTCGGGGGCGCGTGCACAGGCCACCGGGTACTCCCCTCCGCGAATGTCCCCCGGGCTTCGCCCTCCTCCTTTATTTCGCTGCGGGGAGCACCCGATGCCCTGTGCACTGGGCACGCTCGTGGTGTCTCGCTGATCAACGACCGCTCTTTGCAACGCACCCGCCGACGGGGTGCCTTGCGCAGCGAAATAAAGGAGGAGGGGCGCAGCCCCGGGGGACATTCGCTTCGCCGCGTACCCCGCCGGCGGGTGCGCCGCCCCGAACAGCAGCACCCGGAAACAGGAGCACCCAAGCAACCTATCAGCGCTTGACCCGCAGCATTCCCTCTTGCGCCGTGGACGCCACCAGCCGCCCATCGCGCGTGAACAGGCTGCCGCGACACAGGCCGCGCGCGCCGCTGGCGCTCGGCGAATCGAGCACGTAGAGCAGCCAGTCGTCCATGCGGAAATCGCGGTGGAACCACATCGCGTGGTCGAGGCTCGCGGGGCGCACCTGGCCACTCATGAAGCTCAGGCCGTGCGGCAGCATCGCGGCGCGCAGCAGGCCGTGGTCGGAGGCATAGGCCAGCAGCGCGCGGTGCACCACCGGGTCGTCCGGCAGCGGCGCGATGGCGCGCATCCAGATGGCGCTTTCGGAGGATCGCACCGCCGGCGCCAGCAGGTCGTCGGCCTCGACGCCGCGGTATTCGATGCCGTGCGGCTCCAGGCCCTTGATGCGCCAGCGTTCGGGCAGGCGCTCGCCGAGCGCGAGGCGCTGGTCGAGTTCGCTCGCGAGGCCCTCGGGGCCAGCGGCGGCGGGCATGGCGAACTGGTGCTCGACGCCGTCGTCCACCGTCTGGAACGAGGCCGACATCTCGAAGATGATGCGCTCCTGCTGGCGCGCCACCACGTGCCGCGTGGTGAAGCTGCGGCCGTCGCGCACGCGGTCCACGCTGTATTCGATGGGCGCATGCTCGCCCGGCAGCAGGAAGTAGGCGTGCATCGAATGCACCGGCCGGTCGGCACCGACCGTGAGGCTCGCGGCCGCGAGCGACTGGCCGAGCACCTGGCCGCCGAACACGGCGGGCGTGCCGATGTCTTCGCTCTGGGCCAGGAACCGGTCGCCCCCGAGCGGCTCGAGCTGCATGAGCGCGACGAGTTCGGCGACAAGGCGGGCGGCGGTGGCGGGATCGGTGGTCATCGGGGCGTTCAATGCGAAGGAAGCAACCCTCGACCATAGCAAAGGCTGCGCCCGCGGGCTGTCGCGGGGCGGTCAGTGCCTCGCCAGCGGCTCAGCGATCGAGATCGGCGCCGTCGGCGGCCAGTTTCTTCTGAAGCGCAGGCACATCGACATCCGCGAATTTCGCACGGCCGCCCAGCGAAGCCGCCGCCGTACCCGCCGCCTGCCCCATCACGAAGCAGCCGCCGCTCGCGCGCGCGGCCGACTGGCCTTCGTGCGTCATGGCGGCGCAGCGGCCGGCCACCAGCAGGTTGTCGACCGTGCGCGGCACCAGCATGCGCCAGGGCAGCTGGTTGTAGGTGCGGCTCTCGTCGCGCGGAAAGGCCCACTCGATGCGGCCGTCGGCATGCATCTCCATGGGCCAGGCGTTGATGCCGATGCTGTCCTCGAAGCTGGCCGAAGACAGGATGTCCTCGCCCGTGAGCGCATAGAGGCCCTCGATGCGCCGCGTTTCGCGGATGCCGACCTGCGGCGCGATCTCGACGATGGCCGAGCGCGCGAAGCCCGGCACCTCGGCCTTCATGAACCTGAAGTACTCGGCAATCTGGCGCCGGCCTTCGAGTTCGCCTTCGGTGAGTTCGCGCGCATCGACGCCGTTCATCGCGCGGCCGGCCGCGTTGCGGATCTGCGTGACGTTGGCGCGCCATTCGCGTGGATCGATGTTGGGCCGCAGGATCGCGCCTTCGCGCGGAAACTTGTAGGCACCCGGCTTCTGCGCCTGCACCCGTGCCATCAGGTCGTTGATGGCCTTGAATTCGCCGACGGCCGCGAGCGCGGGCTGCGCATCCACCTGCCCGACGCGGAACATCGTGGTCGGGAACAGGCCGCTGCCATGGCCGTCGCCCACTTCGAAGGGCACGCCCGCAAAAGCCGCCACGTCGGCGTCGCCGCTGGCATCGACGAAGGCATTGGCGCGGATAGCCTGCCGGCCCGACTTGGTCTCGACCACCAGCGCCGCGATGCGGTCGCCCTCGCGCACCACCGCGGCGGCCCAGGCGTGGAACAGCAGGTTCACGCCTGCATCGAGCAGCAGCTGGTCGGCCGCGATCTTGTAGGCCGAGGTGTCGTAGGAGCGCACGCGGATGCGGCCCTGCATGCCGTCCTGCGGCGTGTTGAGGCCGCCCAGCGCATCGATGCGCGCGAGCAGGTCGTCGGCCACGCCGCGCACCAGCAGCGTCATCTCGCCGTTGCGCTTGCCGTAGAGGCCCGCGAAGTTGGTCACGCCGCCCGCGGTGCCCATGCCGCCGAGGAAGCCGTAGCGCTCCACCAGCAGCGTGTTCGCGCCATGGCGCGCCGCGCTCACGGCGGCGGCAATGCCGGCGGGGCCGCCGCCGACCACCACCACGTCGTATTCGCCGAACACCGGCAGCTCGCGCGCCGGTTCGGCCAGGGTCTTCTTCTTGTGCTGGACGGCGGCCATCACTGGATCTTGATGCCGCGGGCCGAGATGATGCGCGTCATGATCGCGGCTTCTTCCTTCACGCGCAGGCGCATGCCGTCGGGCGAGGTGCCCACCGCCTGCCAGCCTTGCTCGAAGAGCTTCCGGCGCACTTCGGGCTGCTTCATGATGACCTCGATCTCGCGGCTGATGCGCGCCTGCGCGGTCTTCGAGAGGTCGGCCGGGCCGAGCAGCGCCACCCACACCTCGAGGTTGAAGTCGCGCACGCCGGCTTCGGCGAGCGGCGGCAGTTCGGGCACCAGCGCGCTGCGGCCGCCCGTGAGGCCGATGGCCTTGAGCTTGCCGGCGCGCACCTGTGGCATGGCCACGCCCGGCGGGATGAGGGCCATCTGCACCTGGTCGCCGAGCATCGCGGTCACGACCTGCGGGTTGCCCTGGTAGGGCACGTGTTCGGCGTTGAAGCCGGCCACGCGGCTCTTGAGCAGTTCCATGCCCAGGTGCCCGACCGAGCCCACGCCCACCGAACCGTAGTTCCACTTGTCGCCGCCCTTGCGCGCCGCATCGAAGAAGGCGGTGCCCGAAGGCAGGCTGTTCTGCGCCACCAGCACCAGCGGGGCCGTGGCAATCAGCGAGAGGTAGGCGAAATCCTTGGCCGGGTCGTAGGGCAGCCGCGGATACAGCATCTTCGACGAGGTGAGATTGCCGTTGATGACGATGCCCAGCGTGTGGTCGTCGGTGGCCTTGGCCACCATGTCGGCGGCGATGTTGCCGGAGGCGCCGGGCTTGTTGTCCACCACCACGGGCTGGCCCAGCGCCTTGGCCAGCGGCTCAGCGATGGTGCGCGCGGCGATGTCGGGCGTGGAGCCGCCCGGAAAACCCACGAGCAGGCGGATCGGCTTGGTCGGCCAGGCATTGTTCTGTGCGCTGGCCGCCAGCGGCAGCGCGGCGGCGGCCAGGCCGCAGGCGATCAGGAGGGCTCTCTTGGTGGCGTGCATGGAAGGTGAAAAGGAAATGTGAAAAAACGTAATGGTAATGAGGGCCACTAGTCGAGGCTGATGTTGCCCCGGCGGACCAGTTCGCCATACACCTTGGACTTGGCCTCGGCGTTGCGCTCGATCTCCTCGGGCGACCAGGCCAGCGGCTCGAAGGCGAAGGTGTCGAAGCGGGCGCGGATCTCGGGGTCGGCAATGACCTTGGCCACGTCGGCGTTGATCTTTGCCTTGACGGCCGCCGCCACGCCCTTGGGCGCGAGCAGCGAGACGAAGGAGTTGACCTCGAGCGAGGCCGGCCCGCCTGCCTCGGCCATGGTCGGCACGTCGGGCATCTGCGGAATGCGCCGGGGCGCGGCAATGGCCAGGTAGCGCAGCTTGCCGGCCTTGTAGATGCCCTGGCTCGACGGAATGCTGGCAAAGCTCCATGGCACTTCGCCGGTGCCCACGTTCGAGAACAGCTGCGACACCTCGCGGAACGGCGCGTGCCGCATGCGGATGCCGGTGAGCGCCTCGAGTTGCTGCGCGCCCAGGTGGCCCGGGCTGCCCACGCCCCAGGAGCCGTAGACGATGGCATCGGGATTGGCCTTGGCGGCCGCGATCAGGTCGCTCATGTTCTTCCATTTCGACTCGCTCGACACCGCCACGAAGAAGGGCGTGCGAAACAGCGAGGCCACGGGGTCGAAGTGCTGCAGCGTCACGAAGTTGCGCGACTTGTACAGGTGCGGCAGCGCGGCGATGTGCTCGCTGTCGAGCTGCAGCAGCGTGTAGCCGTCGGGCGCCGCGCGCCGCGCCTGGTCGATGGCGATGAAGCCGCCGCCGCCTGGCCGGTTGTCGATCAGCACGCGCTGGTTCCACAGGCGCGAGAGCTTGTCGGAGACCAGCCGCAGTACCGCGTCGGGTCCGCTGCCGGCCGCGAAGGGCGTGACCAGCGTGACCGGCTTGTTCGGATAGTCGCCGGCCTGCGCCAGCGCGCCGCTGGCGGCAGCCAGCGACGCCAGGGCCAGGATGCCTGTCAGCAATGCGCGTGGTGAAAAGCTCATGGTGTCTTGTCTCCTGGGCCTGTGGCCTCGAATAGTGATGATGAAAGAAACTCGCTCGTTCAGTGTGGCGAAAGCATGGCGGCCACATCGGCACCGGGCAACGCGACGGAGCGTGGCAGCGGCTGCGGCGCGTCGTCCAGGCAATGCTCGGGCCGCCAGGCATAGAGCCACTCGACCGCATCGTAGAAGCGTTCGGGCGTGCGGCCCACCCAGAGGCTGTTGCGCACCAGCCGCTCCACGCCCCTGGCGTGATAGAGCCGCCCCATCTCGCGCACCGACAGCACCACGCGGGCAGTGCGCGGAATGCGCGCAGCCTCGTAGAGCTTGAAGGCGGCCGGCATGTCGAAATCGCAGGCCCGCACCGCGGCGCCCAGCGTGACCGCGTCCTCCAGCGCCATGCAGGCGCCCTGCGCGAGGTATTGCATCATCGGATGGGCGGCGTCGCCGAGCAGCGTGGCCGGGCCGTCGCTCCAGCGCGCCACCGGATCGCGGTCGGCCGTGCTCCAGCGCCGCCATGAGCTTGGCCTGTCGAGCAGCTGGCGCGGGCGCGCATGCACGCCCTCGAAGTAGGAAAGCACTTCTTCCTTGCTGCCTTCGGAAACGCCCCACTCTTCCTGCTCGCGGCTGTGGAAGGTGACGACCAGGTTGTATTGCTCGCCATGGCGCAGCGGATAGTGCACCAGGTGGCAGTTGGGGCCGGCCCAGACCACGGGCGCATTCCAGCGCAAGTCGGCCGGCATGTCGGCCACCGGCACCACCGCGCGGTACACCACGTGGCCCGAAACGCGCGCCTCGTCGCCCACGAGCCTGGCGCGCACCACGGACTTCACGCCGTCGCAGCCCACGATCGCATCGGCCTTGAAGCGCCGGCCGTCGCGCGTGGTGGCAACCACGCCCTTCGCGCCGCCTGCGCCGATGTCGATGGCCTCGACCTGCGCCGAGGTGTGGAAGCGGATCAGCGGATGCTGCTTCACGGCCTCGTGGATGGCGCCGTGCAGGTCGGCGCGGTGGCTCACCGCATAGGGGTTCCTGAAGCGCGCGCGGAAGGCTTCGCCCACCGGCACGGAAGCCACTTCGCCGCAGTCGACCGCATCCATCATCACGAGCCGGTCCGTGAAGACCGAGTTGCGGCGCACCGCCTCGCCCACGCCGAGCGCATCGAGCGCTGCAAAAGCATTCGGACCGAGCTGCAGGCCGGCGCCGATCTCGCCGATGGTCGCGCTCTGCTCGAGCAGGTCGATGGAAACGCCGAGCCGCGCGAGCGCCAGCGCGGCCGCCATGCCGCCGATGCCGCCGCCGACGAGCAGCACGGTGGGGGGAGTCTTCGGGAGAGATGTGCTCATCGCGGGGCCTCTGCTGCGCTGCGCTTGCTCAGTCGATGCGCACGGTGAGCGAAGGCAGCTTGTCGATGCTCACCCTGATCGTCTGGCCGGGCTTCACCGCGCCCACGCCTTCGGGCGTGCCCGTGAAGATCAGGTCGCCGGGCTGCAGCGTGAAGAGCGTCGAGAGATTGGCGATCACCTCGTTGACGGACCAGATCAGGTGCGTGATGTCGCTGTTCTGGCGCACCTGGCCGTCCACCTCGAGCGTGATGGCGCCGGCGTTGATCTCGCCCACATCGGCCAGTGTGCGCAGCGGCGCGATGGGCGCCGAGAAATCGAAGGCCTTGCCGATTTCCCAAGGCCTGCCCGCCTCGCGCATCTTCATCTGCAGGTCGCGGCGTGTCATGTCCAGTCCCACGGCATAGCTGTGGATGTGGCCGGCTGCCTGCGCCACCGCGATGTCCTTGCCGCCCTTGCCGATGGCCACGACGAGTTCGGCTTCGTAGTGGTAGTTGCTCGTGAGCGGCGGGTAGGGAATGGCGCCGGTTGCGCCTTCGGCCACGGGCACCACCGAGGCCTCGTCGTTGGGCTTGCAGAAGAAGAACGGCGGTTCGCGGTCGGGGTCGAAGCCCATCTCGCGCGCATGCGCCGCGTAGTTGCGGCCCACGCAATAGACCCGGCGCACCGGGAACAGCTCGCTCGAACCCACGATGGGCAGGCCGACGATGGAAGGGGGCGTGAAGACGAAGGACATGTGGGCTCCTGCCGCGCGCGGCGGCACAGGGTCAAGACAACAAGAGAAAAAGAAAAATGCGGACGGTTTTCAGGCGTCGTCGAGAAAGGCTTCGCGCAGGACGCCCATGGCCTGCTGCACGGGGCGGTCCGAAAAGCTGAAGAGCACCACGTCGTCGGCGGGCGCCGACAGGCGCAGCGGCGCCCACGAAGGCACCACGAAGGTGTCGCGCGGGCCGAACTCGAAGCGCCGGCCCGCGATCTCCGCGATGCCGCGGCCTTCGACCACGCTGTAGACCGTGCCGTCGGTGGCGCGGTGGGTCTTGCCCGCGAAGCCCTTGGGCAGCAGCTGCAGCTGGGTGCCGATGGTGGGCATCGGCGCGCCGCCCGTCAGCGGGTTGATATAGCGCAGCTTGTGGCCCAGCCAGGCATCGGGCACTTCCTGCTTCTGCAGCATGGCCAGCGCCTCGCGGCTGCGGTCGTAGGGGTAGTTGAAGATCGGCGAGGTGGGCGACACGTGGTCGTGGCGCACCGGCACCATGTTGTGGCCGAAGCGCGCGAGGCTGTTGCCCTCGGGGCGCGCCACGTGCTGCACCTTGGCGTCGTCGCTCTCGGCAAAGCCGGCGTCGAAAAAGCGCAGCATCGGAATGTCGAGCCCGTCGAGCCAGACCACCGGCTCCACCGTGCCGCCGACGCCCTCGTTACCGTGGTCGTGCCAGGCCCACGAAGGCGTGATGATGAAGTCGCCCGGGTACATGGTGGTGCGCTCGCCGCCCACCGTGGTGTAGGCGCCCTTGCCGTCGACGATGAAGCGCAGTGCCGACTGCACGTGGCGGTGCGAGGGCGCCACCTCGCCCGGCATGATGAGCTGCAGGCCCGCGTAGATCGATTGCGTGATCGACGAGTTGCCGGGCAGCGCCGGGTTCTCGAGCACGAGCACGCGGCGCACCGCTTCCTCGGCGGTGATGAGGTCCGCCGATTCCATCAGCAGCGGGCGGATCTCGTCGTAGCGCCAGAGCGCCGGCACGCAGGGCGTGGTGGGCTCGCGCGGCACCAGGGCGTGCAGCGACTCCCACAGCGGCGTGAGGTGGAGCGGGCGGATGCGCTCGTAGTAGCCGCGGCGCTCCGCGGCATTGGCGGGCGCCGGGGCGGCGGGTTGTTTCTGGGCGGTGGGGTTCATGGGCAGCAGCAGCTTCGGCCGTCGTGCGGCGGTTGTCTTCGGGCGGTTGTCTCCAGGGAACGGCAATCTTCCGCCGGCACTACTATTGGCGCAATGGGGCCACGGCGATAGGCCTGATCTGGTTTCTTGATAGTGGTGGCTGCAAAAGGAGAAGTTTCATGGCCCAGCTCGATCTCGAATGGCTGCTGGTGTTCGACGAGGTCTACAAGACGTCCAACGTGTCGAGCGCGGCCGAGCGGCTCGGCCTTTCGCAGTCGGCGGCCAGCACCGCGCTGGCGCGGCTGCGCACGCATTTCGGCGACAAGCTGTTCGTGCGCACCTCGCGCGGCATGGAGCCCACACCCTATGCGCGGCAGATCCAGCCGCTGGTGCTCGACATCCTCGACCGGCTGAACCGGGCCAAGGGCGGACGCGCGAGCTTCGAGCCCGCGAGCGCGGCGCGCAGCTTCCGCATCTGCATGACCGACATCAGCGAAGTGGTGCTGCTGCCCGGCCTGCTCGACCACCTGCGGCGCACGGCACCGGGCGTGCGCATCGAGACCGAGATCATCTCCACCGAGAGCGGGCGCCGGCTCGAGGACGGCGCGGTGGACCTGGCGGTGGGCTTCATGCCGCAGCTGGACGCGGGCTTCTACCAGCAGACGCTGTTCATGCAGAACTTCGTCTGCCTGGCCGCGCGCAACCATCCGCGCATCGGCGAGCGGCTCACGCGCAAGCGCTTCGAGAGCGAGGCGCATGCGGTGGTGGCCTCGTCGGGCACGGGCCATGCCATCGTCGACAAGACCATCGCGCGGCTGGGGCTTCGGCGCAACGTGGTGACCAGCCTGTCGAGCTTCCTGAGCGTGGCGCGCATCGTGGCGCACACGGAGCTGATCGTGATCGTGCCCCGCATCCTCGGCAAGGTGCTGGCCACGCAGGAGCCGGTGAAGCTGCTGGAGCCGCCCTTCGAGCTGCCGGCCTATGCCGTCAAGCAGCACTGGCACGAGCGCTTCCATGCGGACGCCGGCAACGCCTGGCTGCGGCGCACGCTGGCGGAGCTGTTCGGCGGCGGCTGAGCGTGTGCGCCGCGCCGACCGGCGGCGCGCGCCGCGGTGGGCGCTCGCTCGCATAATCGGAACCCCATCCACGGCCCACAAGAAAAGGCGGCGCATGTCCTCCATCACCCTTCGATTCCTGGCCGAGCCCAGCACCGTCAACTTCGGCGGAAAGGTCCACGGCGGCACCGTCATGAAATGGATCGACGAGGCCGGCTACGCCTGCGCGACCAGCTGGGCCAAGCGCTACTGCGTGACGGCCTTCATCGGCAGCATCCGCTTTCACCACCCGATCATGATCGGCGACCTGGTCGAGGTCGAGGCCCGGCTGGCCTACACCGGCACCACCAGCATGAACATCTCGGTCGAGGTGCGAAGCGGCGACATGAAGGGCGGCACCATGGACAAGACCACCGAGTGCCTGATCGTCTTCGTCTCGGTCGATTCGCACGGCCGGCCGCTGCCGGTGCAGCCCTTCGTGCCGGGCACGCCGGGCGAAATGGCGCTGGCCGAGCGTGCCAAGACCCATCTGGACGCCAGCCGCGCCGCTGGAGCCACGGTTTAGCCCCGTGGCCATAGATACAAAGCTCTAAAAACGAGCGGGCCGAGCGGCTAGAGTCGCTCGTTGGTTTCACAGGAACATATCGCATGGCTACCCAGGACGACGACGGCAACAAGGGCTCCGACCGCATCAAGGACTCGGCCCAGCAGATCTGGCTTGCCGGGCTTGGCGCCTTCGCCAAGATGCAGCAGGAAGGCAGCAAGGCCTTCGAGGCGCTGGTGAAGGACGGTGCCGGCATGCAGAAGAAGACCCAGCAGGCCGCCGAGGAAACCCTCGCGCAGGCGCAGACGCGCATGGCCGGCTTCGCGAGCGAATTCGGCACCAAGGCCGCGGGCCAGTGGGGCAAGCTCGAGAACATCTTCGAAGAGCGCGTGGCGCGCGCGCTCGAAAAGCTGGGCGTGCCCTCGGCCGCCGAGCACGCCGCGCTGCAGGCCCGCGTGGCCGCGCTCGAGGCCGAGCTGCAGCGCCGCCCGGGCAAGAGCGCCGCCCCGGCGCGCACCGCAAGCCGCAAGACCGCGGGCCGCAGCGCAGCACCCGCCACCGCCGCCAAGAAGACCGTGCGGCGCAGCAACAGCACCAAGCCGGACTGAACGCCTCTTCGAGCCCCGTTTTTGCGGCGGTGCACAACACGTGCCACCGCAAAACATTGCGCTGGCGCATTCATGGTGCAGTGCACATACGCTAGAGTGTCCCCAAGAGACAAAAAACGGGGACTGACATGGCCAAGAAGGCGCCACGCCGCACAGCGCAACGCATCCTCGAAGCCGCACTCGAGCTGTTCAACCGCTTCGGCGAGCCGAACGTCTCCACCACGCTGGTGGCGGGCGAGCTCAACATCAGCCCCGGCAATCTCTACTACCACTACCCCGCCAAGGAAGAGCTGATCAACAAGCTCTACGAAGGCTACGAGGCCGAGCTCAACCAGTTGCTGCATGCCAGCGAAGGCGTGCACGATGTGGAAGACGCATGGTTCTTCATGCACAGCCTGTTCGAACTGATCTGGCGCTACCGCTTTCTCTACCGCGACCTGAACGACCTGCTGAGCAAGAACCGGCATCTCGAAACGCAGTTCCAGCTGGTGCTCAAGAACAAGACCCGCGCGATCCGAGTGCTGATCGCGGGGCTGAGCCGGGCCGGGCACCTGGACATCGACGTGCACGAGGTCGACACCCTCGCCCAAAGCATGGTGGTGGTGCTGACCTACTGGCTCAGCTACGAGTACGTGCGCAATCCGCGCGAGGCGCTCGAACCCGCGCACGCCCAGGGCGCGCTGATGCGCGGCGGCCAGCACACGCTGCACCTGCTCGCGCCGTATCTGGCAGGCGAGCAGCGGCGGCATTTGCTGACACTCAGCAATGCCTACAGCGGCGATGATTCCGCAAGCGCGCGGCCTGCGGAGGCCACCGCCGATTTGGCAGCCGAGGCCCGATAACGCCATGCCCCATCCAGATTTCAAGCCGCTCTCGCTGATGTCCGCCAGCCCGGTTGCCGCGGTTGCTGCGCAATCCTGGACACCGCTGCCCTATGCCGACCTGCCGCGCTACGACGCGCACAGCCTGCTGCCGCACTGGCCCCGGCTGCACGCCGGCCACGCCCTGCCGCCCCCGCCGAGCGGGCATCCGCTGGCCGACGGCTGGGCGCTCTATCACAACGGCGAATTCGAGCGCGCCGCCGCGCTCGGCCTGGCGCACGGGCCGGACGGCCTGGTGCTGGCCAACCAGGCCACCGCCGTCTATGCCAACTACCTCGAGCCGCGCGAATCGGTCCGGCTCTCGATGTTCCGCCAGGTCATCGAACGCGCCGCCGCCCAGGCCGGCGCCGAGCCCGACAACTGCCATGCGCTCTACTGGCAGGCCTATGCGCTCGGGCGCTACAGCCAGGGCATCAGCGTGGCGCGCGCCCTGGCGCAGGGCCTTGGCAGCAAGCTCAAGGGAGCGCTCGAGCGCGTCATCGAACTGCAGCCGCAGCATGCCGATGCGCACATCGCGCTGGCCGCCTTCCATGCCGAGGTGATCGACAAGGTGGGCGCGCTGGTCGGCCGCATGACCTACGGCGTGCGCGCCGAAATGTCTGTCGAGCTGTTCGAGCGCGGCCTCGAGCTGCATCCCCATTCGCCCAGCGCGCTCATGGAATACGGCCGTGCGCTGCTCATGCTGCACGGCGACGCGCGCCTGGGCGAAGCCACGCAGCTCTACGAGAAGGCCGCCGCGCTGAAGCCGGCGGACGCCAAGGAACGGCTCGACGTGGAACTGGCGCGCGCCGGCCTGTCGGACTGAGCCACGGCCTGGTACCCGCGGGTACCGCGCACTTTAAGATGCGGATTTCCCGCTTTTCAAACCGACCGCCATGTCCGACCTCAACGCCCTCTTCGAAGCTGCCCAGGCCAACTCCAAGCTGCTGCCGGAGCGCCCCGACAACCCGACGCTGCTCAAGATCTACGGCCTCTTCAAGCAGGCCACCGAAGGCGACAACACGGCCAAGAAACCGAGCTTCAGCGATATCGTCGCGCGTGCCAAGTGGGACGCCTGGACCGCGCAAAAGGGCCTAGGCGCCGACGAGGCGAAGCAGAAGTACATCGACCTGATCGAGTCGCTGCAGAACTAGGCTCTCCCCCAGGCTTCGCGAACTTCGTGTCGCTTCTCCCTCCCCCTCGCCGGGGGCGACACCAGCGGCCCGGCGAAGCCGGTTCCGCGGTGTCTCACGAAGGGCTTCCCACGATCCCGCGCGCATGCAGCGCGGCGATCTGCCCGGCGTCGAGGCCGATCTCCTTCAGGACCGCGTCGGTGTCCGCGCCCAGCGCGGGCGCGTTGCGCCGGTGGCTGGCTGGCGTGAGCGAGAGCTTGGGCACGAAGCCGGGCACCGCGAGCGCGCTGCCGTCCGGCATGTGCACCTGCTGCAGCATGCCGCGCGCGGCGTAGTGCGGGTCGGCCGCGATGTCGGCGATGGTGTAGATGCGGCCGGCCGGCACCTGCGCCGCATCGAGCGCGGCCAACACCTCGTCCACCGTACGCCCCGCGGCCCAGTCGCCGATGGCGGCATCGAGCATTTCCACCTGCGCCACCCGGCCCGTGTTGCCGGCCAATGACGGATCGGCCGCAAGATCGGATCGGCCGATGCATTCCATCAGCCGGCGAAAGATGCTGTCGCCGTTGCCCGCCACGATGGCATAGCCGCCGTCAGCGCAGCGGTAGGCGTTGGTCGGCGCAATGCCGGGCAGCGCACTGCCAGCCGCCTCGCGCACCGCGCCAAACGCGCTGTACTCGGGCAGCAGGCTTTCCATGCAGTTGAAAACCGCCTCGTAGAGCGCCACGTCGACCACCTGGCCCCTGCCCTTCGGATACTCGGCGCTGACGGTGGCATGGCGGTGCTGCATCGCCATCAGCACGCCGATCACCCCGTGCAGCGAGGCCAGCGTGTCGCCGATGGACACGCCCACGCGCACCGGCACGCGGCCCGGCTCGCCCGTGAGGTGGCGCAGTCCGCCCATGGCCTCGGCCACCACGCCGAAGCCCGGCCGGTCGCGGTAGGGACCGGTCTGGCCGTAGCCGCTGATGCGCAGCATCACGAGCGCTGGGTTGGCGGCCAGCAGCTCGTCGGGGCCGAGGCCCCAGCCTTCCATCGCGCCGGGGCGGAAGTTCTCGACCAGCACGTCGGCCTCGGCGGCCAGTTGCCGCACCACGGCCTGTGCCTCGGCCTGGCGCAGGTCGAGCGCGAGCGAACGCTTGTTGCGCGACTGCACCTGCCACCACACCGAAGTGCCGTCCTTCAGGAGCCGCCAGGTGCGCAGCGGATCGCCCGCGCCCGGCGGCTCGATCTTGACGACCTCGGCGCCGAAGTCGGCCAGCGTGCGCGCCGCGAAAGGCCCGGCAATCAGCTGCCCGAGCTCGACGACCTTGAGGCCGGCCAGCGGGCCCGCGGCCGGGGGAGAAGAAGAGGTGTTCGTCATGGAGTCCGAGTGTGCCGAAGCATTCCGCCGGGACGGTTCGCACCGGCCGATGAGGTGGCGGCGCCGATCAGCGCCTGATCGACGGCCGCTCAGGCGAAGCGGGCACCGCCGCCGGGCGACGCCAGCAAGGCATCGAGCTTGCGCGAGATCTTCTGCTCGATCTGATCGCTGAAGCTGCTGAACAGGAAGCCCAGCGTGGCCTCCAGCGTCAGCGTGTCGGCCGTGACCTCCACCGTGCCGTCGATGCCCGCACGGCTGAACTGCGCGACGTCACGGGCCTCGCCCTCGGTGTAGGTGCACTCCAGGCCGTAGTCCTGCCCGACCTGCTCGATCCACTGGCGTGCGACTTCGCGGGCGCCGGCAATGCCGAGTGCGTGGTTTCGTTCGATATGGATGTCAGGCACCGTGGCCTCCGTTGTTGTCTTTGTGGTCGTGGCTGGAATTCGTCTGCAGGATGCCGGTCGCGGTCTGCAATGCGTTGCGCCGCTCTTCCATGGTCGGCAGCGCGGCGATGCGGCGGACTTCCTTGTAGAAGCGCGGCCAGTTGCGGCTTTCGCGCACGAACAGGGCCTCGAAGCCCGGCACCAGGTCGTCGTAGGCACCCTGGGCCCCGAAAGTCGCATTGTTGGCGCGCGCCACCCACAGGTCGTAGGCGCCCTGCCGCGGGCCCTGCCATTGCGCGCGCAGCATCGCGTAGCGTTCGCGAAAGGCATCCATCGCCGCCTTCTTCATGGCGTCGACCGCGGGCCAGTCGCCGGCCTTGGCCTCGGCGGATTCGTAGGCCCGGTTGAGCGCGCGCCGCGTTTCGAGGGCCAGCGCGCGAAACTGCTGGCGCTGCGCGTCGAAGCGCGCGTACTCGCTGCGCGCCGCTTCGCTGGCCTCGCGCTGCAGCCACATCGCACCGCCAATGCGTTCCACCGCGGTGGCGTACGACTCATTGAAGACGATGTCGCCCGGCACATAGAGCACCTGGTGCGCGAGCTCGTGGAACACGATGCGGGCCAGTTCGCCTTCGGGATAGCCGATGAAGGTGGAAAGCAGCGGATCGCCGCCGGCCCAGTTCATCCAGCCCAGCGTGGAATACGCCGGCACCGGGTACACGGCCGTCTCCAGGCCCTTGGCACGCTGCGCCTCGGCCTCGGCCTTGGCGGCGGCCTCGTCGTAGTAGCCGCGGTAGCCCACGCAGCCGGCCACCGGAAAGCACCAGCTCTTGAGCGTGAGCGAATACGGCGGCGCGGCCACCACGTTCCACACCGCCGCGGGGCGGCGCAGATCAGCGTACGAGGTGTAGCTGGGGTTGTCGGGCAGCGCCAGTTCGGTCACGGCGAAGCGGCGGATGCGCTGCGCGAGCTCGAGCTTGGCCTTCAGCGGCGCGGAAACGGCGGGGTCCGCGAGCCACTCGGGCACCGGCTTGGCCACCCGCAGGATGCCGAGGTGGCCGTTGGCCGACTGCCAGTAGTAGCCGAGGTCGGCACAGCCGCCGAGCATCAGTGCGCCGGCCAGGGCGAATACGGGGGCAGCCCTCACCCCAACCCTCTCCCAGAGGGAGAGGGAGCAATACGCTCCACTTCGACCAGGCAGTCGTAGAAGGTCGGCCCGCGGCCGATGTCGGTCAGGCGCTGGCTGGTGAGCTGGTTGACGTTGGTGCCGTCCAAGCCGAGCTTGCGCCACCAGATGCCCATGCCATGCACCACGCCCGGCCGCGCGCGGCGCGACACTTCGGCGCGGCAGCGGTGTTCGCCGCGCTTGTTGAACACGCGGACCACGGCGCCGTCCTCGATGCCGCGGGCGGCCGCGTCGGCCTCGTGGATCTCGAGCAGCGGCTCGCCCTCGATGGCGCGCAGGCTGGTCACGTTGACGAAGGTCGAGTTGAGGAAATTGCGCGCCGGCGGCGAGATCATGGCCAGCGGAAACTCGGTGGAACTGCCGGCCGCTTCGTAGTTGGGCACATGGTCGGGCAGGCCGTCCATGCCCTGCGCCTGCAGACGCGCGCTGAAGAATTCGCAGCGGCCCGAAGGGGTCGGGAAGCGGCCTTCGGCAAAGGGCGCCTCGGGCAGCGCGAGGCTGGTGAAGCCTTGCTCCAGCAGCTGCGCGTAGTCGATGGCGCCCGGCGCAAAGGCGCTGCGGCACAGCGCCTCGTCGTCGTCCGAGAAGCAGGGCTCGTCGAAGCCCATGCGGCGCGCGAGCTCGCGGAACACCCAGGCATTGCTGCGCGCTTCGCCGCGCGGCGCCACCGCGGGCCGGTTCAGCAGCACGTCGGTGTGGCCGTAGCTGGTGTGGATGTCCCAGTGCTCGAGCTGGGTGGTGGCGGGCAGCAGGTAGTCGGCGTAGTCAGCGGTGTCGGTGCGGAACTGCTCGAGCACCACGGTAAAAAGGTCTTCGCGCGCGAAGCCCGCCACCACCTTGCCCGATTCGGGCGCCACCGCGACCGGGTTGCTGTTATAGACCACGATGGCCTTCACCGGCTTTGCCTGGCCATCGAGCAGCGCGTCGCCAATGGTGCTCATGTTGATGGTGCGCGGCTGGCGGCCCGCGAGCAGGTCGGGGCGCTGCAGCGCGGCGCGGTCGACCGGAAAGTGGCCCGAGCTGCTCAGAAGGAGCCCGCCCGCGCGGTCGCGCCAGGCCCCCACCAGCGCGGGCAGGCAGGCGATGGCGCGCGCCGCGTTGCCGCCGCCGCGCACGCGCTGCATGCCGTAGTTCAGGCGGATCGCGGCCGGCCGGGTGGTGCCGTAGGCCTGCGCCAGCGCCGCGATCTGCGCCTCGGGCACGCCGCACACGGCAGCCGCACGCGAGGGCGGCCATTGCAGTGCGCGCTCTTGCAGCTGCTCCCAGCCGAGCGTGTGGTTGGCGATGAAGTCGTGGTCGAGCCAGCCGTGCACGATGAGTTCGTGCATCAGCGCCAGGGCCAGCGCGGCGTCGGTGCCGGGCAGCAGGGCGATGTGCTCGTCGCACTTGTCGGCGGTTTCGGTCTTGCGAGGGTCGATGCACACCAGCCGCGCACCGGCGCGCCGGGCGGCCTGGGCGTGGCGCCAGAAATGCAAATTGCTGGCAATGGAGTTGCTGCCCCAGATCAGGATCAGCTTCGCCTCGGCGAAAAACTCGATCCGCATGCCGGTCTTGGCGCCCAGGGTGTGGACCATGGCCTCGCCGCCGGCCATGGAGCAGATCGTGCGGTCCAGCAGCGTGGCGCCCATTTTGTGGAAAAAACGTCGATCCATCGACTCGCCCTGCACCAGACCCATCGTGCCTGCGTAACTATAAGGCACAATTGTTTCCGGATCTGTCTGCAATGCACGGAGATGCGCGGCGATGTCGTCAAGAGCGGCCTCCCAACTCACAGGTTCGAACTGGCCGCTGCCCTTGGGACCGGTCCTCCTCATGGGCTGGACGAGCCTTTCGGCGTGGTCGTTGCGCTCGATGTAGCGCGAAACCTTGGTGCAGAGAACACCAGCGGTATGCGAATGGGCCGGATTGCCCTGCAGCTTCACGGCCACCCCGTCCTTGACGGTGGTGACCAGCGCGCAGGTGTCCGGGCAGTCGTGCGGACAGGCGCCCAGGACCGTGGACGTGGGGGTGGGGAGAACAGCAGTTGTGGAGACCGGGGCATCGACCATCCGGCAAGTCTAAAGTTTTCCAGGCAGTGGCGCGGCAAGGCGCAAAGGAGGTTTCACATGATCAATCGCAGACATTTTTCCCTGGCCACCGGCGCGGCGGCGCTCGGCGGCTTCCAGCTGGCGCGGGCACAGGGCGATGCGCCGCTGGTGCTGGGCCAGTCGGCAGCGTTCACCGGCCCGGCCGCGCAGCTCGGCATCCAGTTCCACCAGGGCGCCAAGCTGTTCCTGGACCAATACAACGCCCAGGCCGGCCGGCGCAACGTCGTCATCAAGAATCTGGACGACGGCTACGAGCCTGACCGCTGCGCCGCCAACACGCAAAAGCTGATCGAAGAGGACGTGTTCGCGCTCTTCGGCTATATCGGCACGCCCACCAGCATGGCGGCGCTGCCGCTCGCGGTGAAGGAGAAGGTGCCTTTCGTCGCGCCTTTCACCGGCGCGATGTCGCTGCGCGAACCCTTCCACAGGAACGTGTTCCACCTGCGCGCCTCGTACAACGACGAGACCGCGTTGATCGTGAAGCAGCTCACGCACCTGGGCCTGAAGAAGATCGCGGTCTTCTACCAGAACGACGCCTACGGCAAGGCCGGGCTCGACGGCGTCACGCTGGCGCTGTCTCAGCAGGATCTCAAGCCGGTGGCGCTGGCCACGGTGGAGCGCAATTCGGTCGACGTGGCGTCGGCGGTGAAGAGCATCACGGCGGCACGGCCCGACGCGGTGGTCCAGGTGGGCGCCTACAAGGCCTGCGCGGCCTTCATCCGCCAGGCGCGCAAGGCGGGCTACGGCGGCACCTTCTTCAACGTGTCCTTCGTGGGCACCCAGGCGCTGGCCGACGAGCTCGGCAAGGAAGGCGCGGGCGTGATGGTGACGCAGGTGGTGCCCTCGCCCTACAACCCGGCCAATGCGATCACGCGCGAATTCAGCGAGGCGGTGAAGAAGGCCGGCGCCGGCACGAGCGCCAACTTCTCGAGCATGGAGGGCTACATCGCCGCCAAGGTGCTGACCGAGGGCCTGCGCCGCGCGCCGGGCAAGGCCTCGCGCGACGGCCTCATCGCGGGGCTCGAAAGCATCGACCGGCAGCAGTTCGGCGGCTTCGAGGTGTCTTTCTCGGCCAGGAACCACGTGGCATCGAAGTTCGTCGAGCTGTCGATGCTGACGGGCGACGGGCGGGTTCGGACCTAGCTTCCGAGGCCGTCCACGGCCTGGAACATCGCCTGCCTGGCCTGGCTGATGACCTGGCCGCGCCAGGCGTCGGTGTCGGTATAGAAGGCCTCGAGCATGCGCGCGCGGATGCCGTCGGCCAGGTCGGCCGGCGCCTCGGGGTGCTTGTGCAGCCAGTGGTCGGCCCGCAGCGCAGCCAGCACGTCGAGCATGGGCAGCGTGCCGTATTCGAGCGCGATGCCGGTGTATTCGGCCTGCGGGCACTCCTGATGCGCGGTGTCCCACATCAGCCCGCGCAGCAGCGCCGAACTCGAGGAACCGTCGTAGATCGAGGTGACGGGCGCCGCGGGCGTGCCCCACCAGGCATTGGCGCGCGCGTAGGCGGCCTTGTCGTCGCGGCAGGCGAAGATGCGCTCGCCCAGCCCGCTCGGACCGAGCCCCGTGTGCAAGTCGATCCATGCCAGCCGGCGCGCGCTGGCGGCATGCCGGCGCAGCACGCCGCGCAAGGTCTTGTTGCTCCAGGCCGGCGCCTTGCCGCCGAAGAACAGGCCGTCTTCGAACTGGTATTGCCCGCTGGTGATGGCCTCCTGGTAGGCAGCGGCGCCATGCTTGCCGATCCATTTCTCGATGGCGGCCTCGTTCTCGGGCGTGGGCGGCCAGGTCTCGGGCACCAGCAGCGGATGCAGCTTGGCATAGGCATCGTTGGCCGGCAGCGGCTTCGAGAAATCGACGAAGTTGCGGTTCAGGTCGACCTTCTCCTGCGTGACGCGCCGGCCGTACGAAAAGCCGTGCGGATTGAGCGCATGCACATAGAGCACCGCCACGCCCTGCGCCCGGGCCTTCTCGCGCCATTCGGCGTCGTGCAGCGCGAACACCTGCACGCCGCTGCCGCAGTGGCCCTCCACGCCGTGGCAGCCGCTGGTGACGATCAGCAGGCGCTCGGCGTCCGCGGCGCCGTCGAGCGCCACGTCCATCGAAAGCTCCTCGCCGTCCCGCCCCTTGCCCGGATGCGCATGCGGCAGCGCCGCGAGGCCCGCGCTCACGCACGCCTGCAGGAACTTCTGGCGGGCCTGGGCGTAGCGCGGCGAAAACGCCTCGCCGATGCTGATCAAGGCGCGGCTCCCCCGGGCTTGAGGAACTGCTCGGCCAGCTGCACCCAGCAGGTGGCGCCCAGGGGAATGAGGTCGTCGTTGAAGTCGTAGCTCGCGTTGTGCAGCGTGCACGGCCCTTCGCCGTGGTGCACGTCGCGGTGCGAGCCGTCGCCGTTGCCGATGAAGGCGTAGGCGCCGGGCTTGGCCTGCAGCATGAAGGCGAAGTCCTCGGAGGTCATGGCGGCTTCCTGCCGCAGCACGTTCTCGGCGCCCACGATCTCGCCCATCACGCGGCGCGCGAAGTTGGCCTCGGCCTCGGTGTTGATGGTGGGCGGGTAGTAGCGCTCGAAGCGGAAGTCGCACGTCGCGTCGTGCGCGGCGCAGATGTGCTCGGCGATCTTGCGCATGCGCGACTCGATCATGTCGAGCACCTCGATCGAGAAGGTGCGCACCGTGCCCGTCAGCTCGCAGTTGTCGGGGATCACGTTGTTGGTCTCGCCCGCATGGATGGTGGTGACCGAGATCACGGCCGAGTCGGTCGGCTTCATCTTGCGCGTGAGGATGGTCTGGAACGCCTGCACGATCTCGCAGGCGATCGGCACCGGGTCGATGCCGGTCTGCGGCAGCGCGGCATGGCCGCCCTTGCCGATCACGTTGACGTAGAACTTGTTGCCCGACGCCATCACCGGCCCCGGGCTCACCGCGAACTGGCCGGCCTTCATGCCGGGCCAGTTGTGCATGCCGAACACGGCGTCCATCGGAAACTGCTCGAACAGCCCCTCCTTGATCATCTCGCGCGCGCCGCCGCCGCCCTCTTCGGCCGGCTGGAAGATCAGGTAGACGGTGCCGTCGAAATTGCGGTTCTTCGACAGGTGCTGCGCGGCTGCGAGCAGCATGGCCGTGTGGCCGTCGTGGCCGCAGGCGTGCATCTTGCCGTGGTGCTTGCTGGCATGGGCGAAGGTGTTGAGCTCGGTGACGGGCAGCGCGTCCATGTCGGCGCGCAGGCCCACGGCGCGGTGGCTGCTGCCGTTCTTGACGATGCCCACCACGCCGGTGGTGCCCAGCCCCCGGTGGATGGGTATGCCCCATTCGGTGAGCTTGCCTGCCACCACGTCGGCGGTGCGGACTTCTTCGAAGCAGAGTTCGGGATGGGCGTGGAGGTCACGCCGCACGGCGGCGATGCCGGCCGCCTGCGTGACGAGCGAATCGATGAGTTTCATGGGGCACAGTCTATGCAATAAGCACGCCCCCGAGGCTACGCCTTCCCCCTACCGGGGGCAACACCAGCGGCCCGGCAAAGCCGGTTCCGCGGTGTTTCACGAACAGAAACTCAGCGGCCCATGCTCTTCAGGTACTCCGCACGCGCGGCGGTTGCGGTGTCAGGGAAGTCGGTGAACACCCCGTCCACGCCCAGCTTGTAGTAGACCGCGTACTCGTTCCTGCCGTCCTTGTTGTAGTCGGCCGCCAGCCGGCGCGACTCGTTGCGGAAGGTAAACGGGTGCACGAAGAGCCCCGCCTTGTGCGCATCGGCTACGAGCGCGGTGGGCGAGACCGAGGTGGCGTCGGCATCGTTGATCTTGCCGTCCTTGTTGACGTCGAGCGGCTTGCCGTCGGAGCCGATGCTGCCCTTGATGCTCACGATGTAGCGCTTCCACGGGCCGATGCCGTCGGCATAGGTCTTGATTTCGGCCAGGCCCGCGGGCGTGACCATGACGTCGAAGTTGCGCTTGTCGCCCGCCTTGGTCCATTCGTAGGGTCGGTCGACCGGCACGGCGTAGGTCATGGCGCCGGTCTTCATGTCGATGCCATCGCCGTCGATCAGCTGGATGAGCCGGGTGTTCAGGCCCTTGGCCTTCATGTACTTGAGGCTGCCGGGCTCGAAGGACTGCACGTAGATGGGCGCGGTCTTGCTGTTCCAGCCGGCGGCGTTGATGGCGGCGACGACCTTGTCTTCCATCGGCAGCCCGAGGTCGCGGAAGTAGGTCGGGTTCTTGGTCTCGGGGTAGATCGCGATGGTGCGGCCGGTTTCCTTCGACTTGGCCTTGGCGAAGTCGATGATCTCCTGGAAGGTGGGGATCTTGAACTTGCCGTTGAATTCCTGCGGGCGCTCGGGGTCGGTGGAGATGCCGCCCAGCGTCTTGATCTCGGCCAGCGTGAAGTCGTTGCTGAACCAGCCGGTCTGGGTTTCGCCGTCGACCTTGATGGTCTTCTTGCGCGAGGCGAAGCGCGGGTGCTTCGCCACGTCGGTGCTGATGGCCAGGTTGGGGTCGTGGCGGGCGATGAGCACGCCGTCCTTGGTGGAGACCAGGTCCATCTCGATCACGTCGGCCCCCAGTTCGATGGCGCGCGCATAGGCTTCGAGCGTCTGCTCGGGCAGCTGGCCCGAGGCACCGCGGTGCGCAATGACCAGCGGCGGGTTGCCGTCGAGCGTGAGCAGCTTGTGGGCAGGACCGGTGGTGCTGCAGGCCGCCAGGCCAAGGACGGCGGTCGCGGCAAGGGCGAAGTGAACGGTGCGCATCGTCTTTTTTCTCCATCCAAAAGAGGCGCAGGGTACCCGCTGCGCATGACAGCCCGGGCGCCCGCCGGCGGTCGGCACCGACTTCTTGGACAATGTGTTGCATGCCCCATACGCTTTCCCCCCAAAGCCTCGCACTGGCCCAGACGCTGGTGCGCATGAACACCGTCAGCGCAAACAGCAACCTCCAGCTGATCGACCTCGCGCAGAGCCACCTGGCCGCGCTGGGCGTGAAGAGCCGCATCACCTACAACGCCGAGCGCACCAAGGCCAACCTGTTCGCCACCCTCGGCGAGGGCAAGCCGGCCGGCGTGATCATCTCGGGCCACACCGACACGGTGCCGTGGGACGGGCAGGACTGGAGCGTCGACCCGCTCTCCGCCACCGTGCAGAACGAGCGCCTCTACGGGCGCGGCTCGGCCGACATGAAGAGCTTCATCGCCATCGCGCTGTCCAATGCCAGGCGCTTCCTCGAAAGCGACTCGCCCTTCGCGGTGCACTTTGCCTTCAGCTACGAAGAAGAGATCGGCTGCTTCGGCGTGAAGGAACTCATCGCCGACATGCGCGACGCCGGCATCAGGCCCCTCGCCTGCATCGTGGGCGAGCCCACCAGCATGGTGCCGGCCATCGCCCACAAGGGCGTGTACCGCTACCGCTGCTGCGTGCGCGGCAAGGAGGCGCATTCGTCGCTCACGCCGCAGTCGGTCAATGCCATCGAGATGGCCGCGCGCGTGGTCGGCAAGGTGCGCGACATGGCCGAAGGCTTCGAGCGCAGCGAACCGCGCTACGAAGGCTTCGACGTGCCCTTCAGCACCGCGAGCGTGGGCCAGTTCCATGGCGGCATCGCCGACAACGTGGTGCCGCGCGACGCCGAGTTCCGCTACGAATTCCGCGACCTGCCGACCGCCGACGCCCAAAAGATGCAAGACGAGGTCGTCTCCTATGCCGGCAGCCTCGAGGCGTCGATGAAGAAGGTGGCGCCCGATGCGGGCTTCAGGTTCGAGACCATCTGCGAGATTCCGAGCTTCCTGGGCGCGGCCGGCGATCCGGTCACGCAGCTGGCCCAGCGCCTTGCGGGCGAGGAGCGCACCACACTGGTGGCTTTCGGCACCGAAGCGGGCCTGTTCAAGAACGCCGGCATCCCCACCGTGGTGTGCGGCCCGGGCAGCATCGAGCAGGCGCACCAGCCCGACGAGTTCGTGAGCCTGGAGCAGCTGGCGCGCTGCGAGCTGTTCATGGAACGCCTTGCCGCCACGCCCACCATTGGCTGAGGACAACCACGACAGCGGCGCGCTGCAGCGCATGAAGCGCGTCGCGCTCGGCCTGCTGTGCGCGGCGGCGCTGCTCTATGCGCTGGCCAGCGCGCTGCACGGCGAGCATCCGGTCTGGGGCTACGTGGCCGCCTTTGCCGAAGCCGCGATGGTCGGCGCCATTGCCGACTGGTTCGCGGTGGTGGCGCTGTTCCGCCATCCGCTGGGTCTGCCGATCCCGCACACCGCGATCATCCCGAGCAACAAGGACCGCATCGGCGCCAAGCTGGCCGGCTTCATCTGCAACAACTTCCTCGGCACCGAACAGGTGCTCGCCAAGCTGCGCGAGTTCGACGCGGCCGGGCGCATTGCCGACTGGCTGGCGCGGCCCGCGAGCGGCCAGAAGCTCGGCGAATGGGGCGTGGCGGCCACCCGCTACGGGCTTTCTGCATTCGACGACGAGCGCGTGCGCGCCTTCATGGGCCGTGCCGCCGCGGCGGGCCTCCAGAAGATCGACCTCTCCCGCCTCACCGGCCAGGCGCTCGATGCGCTCACGGCCGGCGGGCGCCACCAGGCGCTGCTGGACGACGTGCTGCAGCAGGTGGCCGGCCTGCTCGAAGGCGAGGAGGTGCAGGCACACATCACCGAAGCCATTGCACGCGAGATAAAAACGCTGCGCTACGTGGGCCTGGATCAGGTGGCGGCCAAGCTCGCCACGCGCAAGATCGTGGCGGCCGTGGCGCGCACCATCGCCGAACTCGCGGCCGAGCCGGAGCATCCGATGCGACGGCGCTTCGACCACTTCGTCGACGACTTCGTGGTGCGGCTCAAGCTCGACCCCGAGTTCCAGCAGCGGGGCGAACAGATCCGCGCCGAACTGATGGCGCACCCCGCGCTCGGCGACTACCTGCACGGCATCTGGGGCGAGCTGCTGGCCTGGCTGCATGACGACCTCGGCCGGGGCGACTCCACCATTGGCCAACGCATCGCATCGATGGCGGGCGCGCTCGGCACGCGGCTGCAGGCCGACGAGGCGATCCGCCGCTGGATCAACGAGCAGATCGAGGCGGCCGCGCCGCTGGCCATCGAGCGCTACCGCGAGGACATCCGCCGCTACATCGAGGAGCGCGTCGGGGAATGGAACGCCAGCGAGATGACCAACGAACTGGAGCGCCACATCGGGCGCGACCTGCAGTTCATCCGCATCAACGGCACGCTGGTGGGCGGGCTGGTGGGGCTTTCGATCCACACGGCGACGCAGCTTCTGCGCGGTTGAGCTGGCGCGGACCAAAGGCCGCATGTCCCGGGAGCGACTGCCCGGCCCCCCGTGCCTGCTTCTAGACTGCCTGCACATCGCAAGACAAGATGCATCCACAAGAAGGAGAGAAGACATGCCCCGCCGCCCCCTCCGCGCCGCCGTGCTCATCGCCATCCTCGCCCTGCTGGCCGCCTGCGCCGGCATCGCGCCGCCGTCGCCACCGCCCACCCGCCCCGCCGCGTGGTCGGAGCCCGAAGTGCTGGTCGCGCCGTCCTCGTTCGCGGGCGTGCACGGCCTGGCCCTCGACCAGAAGGGACGCCTGCTCGCGGGCTCGGTGCTCGGCAACACGCTGTGGGAGGTCGACCGCGGCACCGGCGCGGCCAAGGTCCTGGTCGATGCGCCCGAGGGCCAGGCCGACGACATCGCGGTCGGCCCCAGGGGCGAGCTGGCATGGACCAACTACCTCATGGGCATGCTGCGCTACCGCGAAAGCGACGGCGCGCCGATGCGCGTGCTCGCCAAGGGCCTGCCCGGCCTCAACTCGCTGGACTTCGACCGCAGCAGCGGCAAGCTCTACGCCTCGCAGGTGTTCCTGGGCGACGCGCTCTGGGAGATCGACCGCACGGGCCAGAAGCCGCCGCGGCTCATCAAGAAGGACATGGGCGGCTTCAACGGCTTCGAGGTCGGGCCCGACGGCATGCTCTACGGGCCGCTGTGGTTCAAGGGCCAGGTGGTGAAGATCGATCCTGTCAACGGCAACATGACCGTGATCGCCGGCGGTTTCAAGATTCCCGCGGCCGCCAACCTCGACGGCAAGGGCAATCTCTGGGTGGTCGATGCGCGCAGCGGCGAGCTGGTCAAGGTGGACCTTGCCACGGGCCGCAAGACCGTCGCCAGGCAATTGCGTCCGTCGATCGACAATCTGGCCATCGCCCCCGACGGCACGATCTACGTGTCGAACATGGCCAACAACGAAGTGCAGGCCTTCGACCCCGCCACCGGGGTGCTGCGCACGCTCACCAGCGGCAAGCTCGCCGCGCCGGCGGGGCTCAAGATCGAGGGCCGCACGCTCTGGGTGGCCGATGTGTTCGGCTTCCGGCAGGTGGACGTGCGCACGGGCGAGGTGCGCGACGTGTTCCGCATGCAGCGCGATCCGGAGCTCGACTATCCGTTCGCCATCGGCCTGTCGGGCACGCGCTTCGCGCTGACCTCGTGGTTCACGGGCACCGTGCAGCTGGTGGACCGCCAGACGCTGCGGACCGTCGAAACCATCCACGGGCTGAAGGCGCCGTTCGACGCCATTCCCATGGCCGACGGCAGCGTGATCTATGCCGAGATCGCCACCGGCAGCATCACCCGCGCGAGCGGCCCTCGTTTTGCCGAGAAGCAAGTGCTCGCCAGCGGACTGGGCGGCCCGGTGCAGATGATCGTCGGTCGGGACGGCGCGCTCTACGTCACCGAGGCCGCGGGCAAGCTGACCCGCATTCCGCTCGATGCCAGCGCCCCGCTGCGTGCGATTGCCGAAGGCCTGGCATTGCCCGAAGGCGTGGCCGAGACGCCCTGGGGCAGCTTCATCGTGGCCGAGAGCGCGGCGCGCCGGCTGGTGGAGATAGCTCCGGCCGACGGCTCGCGCCGCACCGTCGCGGAAAACCTGCCGATCGGGCTGGCCGCGGGACCGGGCCTGCCGCCGCCTTACGTGGTCACCGGGGTCGCAGTCGGCAGCGACGGGACCATCTATATGGCGGCCGACCGCAACAATGCGATCTACCGCATTCGTCCGAAAAACTGACAGCAACAAAATGGGAGTAAATCCCATGAAATCGGGTTTACTTTTGAAAACAACTATTACAAACTTCTGAGCGGACGTCTCGTTACATCTTTGGCCGGCCGGCCTGCGGCGGCGAGTCGTTCCTTTTAAGGAGAAGAAAGACATGACTCCCCTCGTTGTAGGCCAGTTGCTGTCGCCCGAGTATTCGCTGGGGCTGGTGGCGCTCTCGTTCCTCATCTCGTTCGCGGGCTCCCTGGTGGCGCTGATCTGCGCGGGGCGCATGGTCGGCGCCGACGGCAAACCCAACCTCGCGGTCGTCGCCTGCGCCGCGGTGGCGCTGGGCGGCATCGGCATCTGGTCGATGCATTTCATCGGCATGCTGGCGTACCGCCTGCCGGTGGGCATTTCGTACAACGTGCCGCTCACGGTCGTCTCGCTGGTGGCGGCCATCCTGATCTCGGGCATTGCGCTGTACATGGCGGGCGGGCGGCGCAAGTTCAGCCGGGCCGGCTGGCTGGCCGGAAGCCTGCTCGCGGGGCTGGGCGTGTGCGTGATGCACTACATGGGCATGTTCGCGATGAACATGCGCGCCTCGATGGATTTCGACCCCACCATCGTGGCGCTGTCGGTGGCCATTGCCATCACCGCCGCCGGCGCGGCCCTGTGGCTGGCCTTCAACCTGCGCCGGCTGAGCCACCAGATTGCGGCGGCGGCCGTGATGGGCGTGGCCGTCTGCACCATGCACTACGTGGGCATGAGCGCGGCCAGCATGATCTGCATCGCGGCCGCGCCCACCGACGCGCTGGCCATCGGCGGCAACTACATGGGCCTGTCGGTGTTCGGCACGGCCGGCGCGGTGCTGATCTTCATCTACTGGGTGATCACGGGCACCAGCATGGACGCACCCGCTGCGCCGCGGCGGGCCCGCACCAGCTAATTGGCGCAAGCCGGGCGCGCATCAGCGCCCTAGAGTCGGTGCAGAGCGAAAGCGATCTGCACTGACTCTTCCATGCCCGCCATCGAATCCCGGCTGAACGCGGCCAGCGAATCCTTCCAGGCCCATCGCGCCGGCATGCTGGCATTGCTCGGGCAGGTGCGCGCCCACGAGGCCCGCGCGGCAGCGGCATCGAACGCCTCGGCCGAGCGCTTTGCCAGGCGCGGCCAGTTGCTGCCGCGCGAACGGCTCGCCCTGCTGCTGGACACCGGCGCGCCCTTCCTGCCGCTGGCCTCGCTCGCGGGGCTGGGGCACGACAGCGAAGACCTCGACCGGAGCGTGCCCGGCGGCGGCGTGATCGCGGGCATCGGCCGGGTCGCGGGCGTGCGCTGCATGGTCAGCGCCTCCGACTCGGGCATCGACGCCGGCGCGCTGCAGCCCATGGGCCTCGACAAGCAGCTGCGCGTGCAGGAGATCGCGCTGGAAAACAAGCTGCCCTACGTGCAGCTGGTGGAAAGCGCGGGCGCCAATCTCATGCAGTACCGGGTGCAGGACTTCGTGCGCGGCGGCGGCATCTTCCGCAACCTGGCGCGGCTCTCCGCCGCGGGCCTGCCGGTGGTGACGGTGACGCACGGCTCCTCGACCGCGGGCGGCGCCTACCAGACGGGCCTTTCGGACTACATCGTGATGGTGCGTGACCGCACGCGCGCCTTCCTGGCCGGCCCGCCGCTGCTCAAGGCCGCCACCGGCGAAATCGCCACCGAAGAAGAACTGGGCGGCGCCGTGATGCACACGCACGTCTCGGGGCTGGGCGACTACCTGGCCGAGGACGACCGCGACGCCATCCGCATCGCGCGCGCGATCCTCGGCGGCATCGACTGGGCGCGCGACGAGGCGCCGCGCAAGTTCGCGCCGCCGCTCTACGCGGCGGAGGAACTGCTGGGCATCATGCCGAGCGACGGCCGGCGGCCGGTGGACATGCGCGAGGTGATCGCGCGCATTGCCGACGGCTCCGAGTTCCTCGAATTCAGCGCGCACTACGGCAGCGCCACGCTGTGCGGCCACATGCGGCTCGAAGGCCGCGCGGTGGGCATCGTCAGCAACAACGGTCCGATCGACTCCGACGGCGCCACCAAGGCCACGCACTTCATCCAGGCCTGCTGCCAGTCGCGCACGCCCATCGTGTATTTGCAGAACATCACCGGCTACATGGTGGGCCGCGCACACGAGGAGGCCGGCATCATCAAGCACGGCGCCAAGATGATCCAGGCCGTGACCAGCGCCACCGTACCGCAGGTCACGCTGCATTGCGGCGCTTCGTACGGCGCGGGCAACTACGGCATGTGCGGCCGCGGCTTCGCGCCGCGCTTCTGCTTCTCGTGGCCCAACGCGCGCACCGCGGTGATGGGCGGCGAACAGGCGGCGCAGACCATGGCCATCGTGATGGAGGCGGGCATGGCGCGAAAGAACGGCGGCAAGGACGCGGTCGATCACGCGAAGATCGACGCCATGCGCCGGCAGATCCTCGAGCGCTTCGAGCGGCAGACCAGCGTCTTCACCACCAGCGCGCTGCTGCTCGACGACGGCGTAATCGATCCGCGCGACACGCGCGCGGTGCTGGCCGAAGTGCTGTCGGTGTGCCGCGATGCCGATGCGCGCGAGCTGCAGGCCATGCAGTTCTCGGTGGCGCGGCCATGAGCTTCCACAAGATCCTCGTAGCCAACCGCGGCGAGATCGCGCTGCGCGTGATGCGCACGGCGCGCGCCATGGGCTGTCGCACGGTCGCCGTGTATTCGAGCGCCGATGCCGATGCGGAGCACGTGCGCCAGGCCGACCAGTCCGCGTGCATCGGCGAGCCGCTGCCCGCGCAGAGCTACCTGGACATCGCCGCGATCGTCGAAGCCGCGCGTTCGAGCGGCGCGCAAGCGGTCCATCCGGGCTACGGCTTCCTCGCCGAGAACGCGGACTTCGCACAAGCCTGCCGCGATGCGGGCCTCGTCTTCATCGGCCCCTCGCCCGAAGCCATCCGCGCCATGGGCGACAAGGCCGCGGCGAAGCGGTTGATGCAGGCTGCCGGCGTGCCGTGCATCCCCGGCTACCAGGGCGAAGACCAGCGCACGGCCACGCTCGCAGCCGAAGCCGCGCGCATCGGCTGGCCCGTGATGATCAAGGCCACGGCCGGCGGCGGCGGGCGGGGCATGCGGCTCGCGCCTTCGGCCGAGGTCTTTGCCGAGCTGCTGCAGAGCGCGCAGTCCGAGGCGCTCCATGCCTTCGGCGATGCGACCGTGATCCTGGAGCGCGCCATCGCCGCGCCGCGCCATATCGAGATCCAGGTGTTCGCCGACCGGCACGGCAACGCCATCCACCTGGGCGAGCGCGACTGTTCGGTGCAGCGCCGGCATCAGAAGCTGATCGAGGAATCGCCTTCGCCCGCGGTGTCCGAGGCCTTGCGCGAACGCATGGGTGCTACGGCCGTGGCGGCGACGAAAGCCATCGGCTACGAAGGTGCGGGCACGCTCGAATTCCTGCTCGATGCCGGCGGGCAGTACTGGTTCATGGAGATGAACACGCGGCTGCAGGTGGAGCATCCGGTGACCGAGGCCGTGACGGGGCTCGACCTGGTCGAGCTGCAGCTGCGCGTCGCGGCGGGCGAGCCGCTGCCTCTTGCACAGCAGGACGTGCGCCTGAGCGGCCATGCCATCGAAGTGCGGCTGTGTGCCGAAGATCCGCGGCAGGGCTTCATGCCGCAGAGCGGCACGCTCGCCGCATGGCGGCCTTCGCCGGCATTGCGCGTCGAGCACGCGCTGCGGGACGGCGCCGCGGTGCCGCCCTTCTACGATTCGATGATCGCCAAGCTCGCGGCCCATGGCCGCACGCGCGAAGAAGCCAGCCGCCGGCTGGTCGCGGGGCTGCAGGACACGGTGGCCCTGGGCCTTGCGACCAACCAGCAGTTCCTTCAGCGCGCGCTGACGCATCCGGTGTTTGCCGGCGGTTCGGCGACGACGGCGTTCATTGCCGAACACGCCGACGCATTGCTGGCACCCGACGCCGCCATGGAGCGCCGCGCCGCATGGCTCGCGGCGCTGCTGCTCCAGCTCGGCGAACGCGGATGGCCCTCGCCGCTCGCGCACACACTGCCCAACGCGCTGCGCTTTTCGCTCGACGGCCAGGTGCATGCCGCCCGCGTGACGCCTCGGGGCGCGGGCCGTTTCGACGTCGCGCTCGATGCGGCAGCGCCGACGCGGATCGAGCTGCTTTCGCTGCCCGGCAATGGCGCCTTGCGCTTCTCGTGCGAGGGCGTCTCGGAACAGGCCCTGGCGGTGCGCGAATCTGCGCTGCGCCTGTGGCTCCATTTCCATGGCCGGGCCTTCGACCTCCAGGACCTCACGCATGCCGCAGTGCCGCGCGCCGAAGCCGCCGGCGGCGACGGCCTGCTGCGCGCCTCGATGAACGGCCGCGTCATCGCGCTGCTGGTGGCCGAAGGCGAGGCCGTCGCCGCCGGCCAGCCGATCGCCACGCTCGAGGCGATGAAGATGGAACATGTGCACTGTGCGCCGCGCGCCGGCCGTGTCGCCGCGTTGCATGTGGCGGTGGGCGCGCAGGTGGCCGCGCGCCATGTGGTGGCCGAGATTGCCGACGCATGACGGCGCACGCTGCACCTTGCCAGCCTTTGCGGAAGCCTCCACCATGAACGCTCCTTCTCGCTACCGCTCCGTGTTCTCGCCCGACCTGTTCGCCGGACAGGTGATCCTCGTCACGGGCGGCGGCTCGGGCATCGGCCGCTGCACGGCGCACGAGCTTGCATCGCTCGGCGCGCAGGTGGTGCTGGCCGGCCGCAAGGCCGACAAGCTGCAGCAGGTGCAGGCCGAAATCGCGGATGCGGGTGGCAAGGCCAGCACACAGGCCTTCGACATCCGGCAGGAAGAAGCGGTGCGCACCGCCGTCGCCGAGATCGTTGCAGCGCACGGCCGCATCGACGGCCTCGTCAACAACGCGGGCGGCCAGTACCTCACGCCGCTCGCGGCCATCTCGGCCAAGGGCTGGGAGGCGGTGATCCACACCAACCTCACGGGCGGCTTCCTGGTCGCGCGCGAATGCTTCCTGCAGAGCATGCAGGCGCATGGCGGCGCCATCGTCAACATCGTGGCCGACATGTGGGGCTCGATGCCCCAGATGGGCCACAGCGGCGCCGCGCGCGCGGGCATGGTGAGCTTCACCGAGACCGCTGCACTCGAATGGGCCGCGAGCGGCGTGCGCGTGAACGCCGTGGCGCCGGGCTACATCGCATCGAGCGGCATGGACCACTACCCGCCCGAGGCCGGCAAGATGCTGCGCGCCATGCGCGACACCGTGCCCGCGGGCCGCTTCGGCAACGAGGCCGAGACCTCCGCCGCCATCGCCTTCCTGCTGAGCCCGGCGGCGAGCTTCATCAGCGGCAGCGTGCTGCGCGTGGACGGCGCGCGGCCACAGGTGCGCATGGGCTGGCCGATGGCGCTGCCCGATGCGCAGGTTCGGCAGCGCGCGGCGGTGCGGCCCTTCGGCGGCTTTCACCTGGCAGAGACGCCGCGCGTGTTCCGGGACGGCGGCGAGGCGAACGACTGATTGGAGACAACCGCATGCAGTACACCCACGAGCACCTCGAGATCCAGAAGACGCTGCGTCGCTTCATCGACGACGAAATCAACCCGCATGTGGACGAGTGGGAAGAGGCCGAGATCTTTCCCGCGCACGAGGTCTTCAGGAAGCTCGGCAAGCTGGGCATGCTGGGCCTCAACAAGCCCGAAGCCTTCGGCGGCGCCGGGCTCGACTATTCGTATGCGATGGCCATGGCCGAGGCGCTCGGCCATGTGAGTTGCGGCGGCGTGCCGATGGCGATTGGCGTGCAGACCGACATGTGCACGCCCGCGCTCGCTCGCTTCGGCAGCGACGAGCTGCGCCGCGAGTTCCTGGCGCCCGCCATCGCGGGCGACACGGTCGGCTGCATCGGCGTGAGCGAGCCCGGCGCGGGCAGCGACGTGGCGGGCCTCAGGAGCCATGCGCGCAAGGACGGCGGCGACTACCTCATCAGCGGCCAGAAGATGTGGATCACCAACAGCCTGCAGGCCGACTGGATGTGCATGCTGGTCAACACCAGCGATGGCCCGGTGCACCGCAACAAGTCGCTCGTGATGGTGCCGATGGACAGCCCCGGCATCGAGAAGGCGAAGAAAATCCGCAAGATCGGCATGCATTCGAGCGACACCGGCCTGATCCATTTCGACAGCGTGCGCGTGCCGCAGCGCTATCGCATCGGCGAGGAGGGCCAGGGCTTCGCCTACCAGATGCAGCAGTTCCAGGAAGAACGCCTGTGGGCCGCCGCGAGCTCGCTCGAACCGATGGAGGACTGCATCGCGCAGACCATCGAATGGGCGCAGCAGCGCCAGATGTTCGGCGCCACGCTGGCCGACCAGCAGTGGGTGCAGTTCAAGCTGGCCGAACTCAAGACCGAGGTGGAAGCGCTGCGCGCTCTTGCCTACCGCGCCTGCGACCTGCACGTGCAGGGCCAGGACGTGCTCGAACTGGCCTCGATGGCCAAGCTCAAGACCGGCCGCCTTACGCGGCAGGTGGCCGACACCTGCCTGCAGTTCTGGGGCGGCATGGGCTTTACGCTCGAGAACCGCGTCTCGCGTCTTTATCGCGATGGCCGCCTGGGATCGATCGGCGGCGGTGCGGACGAAGTGATGCTGGGCATCCTCGCCAAGACCATGGGCATCGCCAAGCGGCCGCCGCGCGGCTGAAGCGCATGGACGCCGAACTTCGGGCCGACCGCGCGGCGCTCGCCGACACGGTGCGGCGCTTTGCCGAAAACGAGATCGCGCCGCATGTCGAGGCCTGGGACGACGCGGGCGAATTCCCGCGTGCGCTCTACACGCGCGCCGCGCAGCTGGGGCTGCTCGGCCTCGGCTATCCCGAGGCACTGGGCGGCACGCCGGCCTCCTATGCGCTGAAGCTGCCGGCGTGGATTGCGCTCGCGCGCCACGGCAGGAGCGGCGGCGTGCTCGCGAGCCTGTTCTCGCACAACATCGGCCTGCCGCCCGTGGTGCTGCATGCGAGCGACGCAGTGCACGCCGAGGTCGTTCCGCCCGTGCTGCGCGGCGAGAAGATCTCCGCGCTCGCGATCACCGAGCCGGGCGGCGGTTCCGACGTGGCGGCGCTGCGCACCACCGCGCGGCGCGACGGCGAGCACTATGTGGTGAACGGCGAGAAGACCTTCATCACCTCGGGCATGCGCGCCGACTGGATCACGCTGGCGGTGCGCACCGGCGAAGAGCGCGGCGCGCGCGGCCTCTCGATGCTGCTGGTGCCGGGCGATGCGACCGGCCTCAGGCGCACGCGGCTCGCCAAGATGGGCTGGTGGTGCTCCGACACCGCGCAGCTGCACTTCGACAACGTGCGCGTGCCCGCGCGCTACCTGCTCGGCGAAGAGGGCGCGGGTTTCCGCATGGTCATGGGCAACTTCAACGGCGAGCGCATCGGCCTGGCGGCCGGCGCGCTCGGCTTCGCGCAGGCCTGCCTCGACGAGGCGCTGGCCTGGTCGCAGGGGCGCAGGACCTTCGGCGCCGCGCTGATCGAGCACCAGGCGGTGCGCCACAAGCTGGTGGACATGCGGATGCGCATCGCGTCCACCGAAGCCTGGCTCGAAGCGGTGTCGGCCGAAGGCGATGTGCTCGAGGCGGCGGGCCACGTCAATGCGCCGGAGTGGGTCGCCGAGGTCTGCATGCTCAAGAACCACGCCACGCAAACCATGCAGTTCTGCGCCGACCAGTCGGTGCAGATCCTCGGCGGCATGGGCTTCATGCGCGGCACGGTGAGCGAGCGCATCTACCGCGAAGTGAAGGTGATGATGATCGGCGGCGGCGCCGAGGACATCATGAAGGAGCTGGCCGCGCGGCAGCTGGGCTGGCTCTAGGCTCAGTCGTTCTGCTCGCTCTCGCCCGGCCGCGCCGCGGCGAGCGCATTCGCCGCGCGCAGCTTGTCCTTCTTGCTCGGCCGCTTGCCCTTGATGCCGCCGGTGCCCGAGGCATCGGCCATCGGCACGGGCGCCTCGGTGGGCTCGAAGCCTTCGATGCGCTCGCGCGGCAGGCTGAGGCCCTGGCGCTTCTCGATCAGGCGGAAGTGCGCCTCGGTGGCCGCGCTCACGAAGCTGATAGCAAGCCCGCTTTCGCCGGCACGGCCCGTGCGGCCGATGCGGTGGATGTAGTCGGTGGGCGAGCGCGGCAGGTCGTAGTTGATGACCACGGGCAGCTGCGCAATGTCGATGCCCCGCGCGGCGAGGTCGGTGGCAATCACCACGTCCCAGCGGCTCTCCTTGAACTGCGCGAGGATGCCCGTGCGCGTGCCCTGCGCAATGTCGCCGTGGAACGGCACCGCGTACACGCCGTTCTTGTAGAGCTTCTCGGCCACGGTCTGCGCCGCATGCTGCGTGGCGACGAAGACCAGCACGCGGTCCCAGTTGTTTTCCTTCAGCAGATGGCGCAGCAGCTGGGTGCGGCGGTTCGCGTCGACCTCGATCACGCGCTGCACGATGGCGGGCTCGGTGCCGGGCTCGCCCTGCACGTCGATCAGCGCGGGGCCCTGCAGCATGCCGTCGGCCAGCGCCTGGATGGCGGGCGGGAAAGTGGCCGAGAACAGCAGGTTCTGGCGCTGCGCCGGCAGCAGCGCGAGGATGCGGCCCAGCTCCTCGGCAAAGCCGAGGTCGAACAGGCGGTCGGCCTCGTCCAGCACGAGCATGGACACGGCGCCGAGCTTCAGCGCGTTGTGCTCCACCAGGTCGAGCAGCCGGCCCGGCGTGGCCACCACGATGTCGGCGCCGCCGCGCAGGCTCATCATCTGCGGGTTGATCGACACGCCGCCGAAGGCGATCGCGATCTTGAGCCGCTCGGGCAGGTGCTGCGCCAGGCTGCGCAGGGTCTCGCCGACCTGGGCCGCGAGTTCGCGCGTGGGCACGAGCACCAGCGCGCGCACGCGCCGCGGCGCCTGTGCCGGTTCTGCGGCCAGCCGCTGCAGCAGCGGGAGGGAAAATGCGGCGGTCTTGCCGGAACCGGTCTGCGCCGAGCCCCGCACGTCGCGGCCCTGCAGAATGGCGGGAATGGCCGCAGCCTGGATGGCGGTCGGCGCGGCGTAGCCGCTTTCGGCGGCAGCGTGCACGAGCGCGGGGGCCAGGCCCAGTGAGTCGAATGGCATGTGAGCAGACAGAGAGATGAACCGGGAGACAGTGAAGAAGTGAAGAAGACGAAAAGATCGATCGAATGGCAACGATGAAAAGCAATCCGGCCAGCGCGCTGGTGTACTCCACCGAGGCGGGCGGCCGCATGTGCCCCGACTGCGGCGCGCCGATGGCGCAGTGCCGCTGCAGGGAAATCAAGGCGCGCGCGCCGGCCACCGACGGCATTGTGCGTGTATCGCACGAGACCAAGGGCCGCAAAGGCAAGGGCGTGACCGTGGTCAAGGGCCTCGCGCTCGACGCCGCGGCACTCGCGGCCATGGGCAGGCAGCTCAAGACGGCCTGCGGCTCGGGCGGCACGGTGAAGGACGGCATCATCGAGATCCAGGGCGACCACCGCGAACTGGTGATTGCCGCGCTTTCGAAGCAGGGCCACACCGTCAAGCGCGCGGGAGGCTGAATTTCAATGAAACCCGAAGACCTGCAGCGCCTCGTCACGCTCCAAATGCCCTTCGGCAAGCACAAGGGCACGCTGATTGCCGATTTGCCCGGGAATTATCTGAATTGGTTCGCACGCGAGGGTTTTCCCGCGGGCGAAATTGGCCGGCTGCTCCATTTGATGCATGAAATAGACCACAACGGGCTCTCCGGCCTGCTCCAACCGTTGCGAAACCGCCCGTCAGGGCGTGATGTTTCGTAATAAGCGCGGATTTCGGCACGCTTTTCCCAGATCGGATTGATAATCCAGCCTACGTGTCTGTGAGCTTGCTCCCGTGCACGTAATTCGGTGATCGGTCAGTTTCGCGCCACAGCGCATTTGTTTGTTGTGATTCTGGGACTCCATCGCTTTGTCTTGTTGGTTTGAATTAGGAGTCCCTCAATGGGCAAGAAACTCTACGTAGGCAACCTCGCCTACTCCGTGCGTGACAACGACCTGGAACAGGCTTTCGGCGAGTTCGGCTCGATCGTCAGCGCCAAGGTCATGATGGAACGCGACACCGGTCGCTCCAAGGGCTTCGGTTTCGTGGAAATGGGCACCGACGCTGAAGCGCTGGCAGCCGTTGAAGCCATGAACGGCCATTCGCTCCAGGGCCGCGCCCTGACCGTGAACGAAGCACGTCCGATGGAAGCTCGTCCCCCCCGTACCGGTGGTGGCGGCGGCTACGGCGGCGGCGCTGGTGGTGGCGGCTACGGCGGTGGTGGTGGCGGCGGCGGCTACGGTGGCGGCGGCGGCGGTGGCCGCAGCGGTGGTGGCGGTGGCTACGGCGGCGGCGGCGGTGGTCGCGGCGGCTACTAAGCCCTTCCCCCGAGACCTCGCTCTCAAATGAAAAAGCTCCTTCGGGAGCTTTTTTCGTTTCTGCCCTGCTCTTGGCACCTGCTTGCGCAAGGCCCGCGGGAGAACCCTTGTACGCATTTGTCCTTACCGGGCCGGTCAGCCAACGGTCAGCCCTGGGCGACGACCCTCACCCGTCCAATCAAGAGGGTCGAGACAATGCGTATCAAGAGTCAGGCTGACTTCTTTTCGGGAGTCATGTTCACAGCCGTGGGCGGCGCCTTCGCCATCGGTGCCACCACCTACAACATCGGCGACGGTGCCCGCATGGGCCCCGGCTACTTCCCGCTCATGCTGGGCATCCTGCTGGCCGTGCTCGGGGCGCTCATCATGTTCCAGGCGATGGTGGTCGAGACCGCGGGCGGCGACCCGATCGGCAAATGGGCCTGGAAGCCGCTGGCCTTCGTGCTCGGCGCCAACCTGGCGTTCGGCGTGCTGCTCGGGGGCCTGCCGAGCATCGGCCTGCCCGCCATGGGAATGATCGTCGCGATCTATGCGCTCACCATCATCTCGAGCATGGCCGGCCAGCATTTCAAGCTGCGCGACGTGCTGGTGCTGTCCACCATCCTGGCGGCCGGCAGCTACGTGGCCTTCATCTGGGCGCTCAAGCTGCAGATCCAGGTCTGGCCTACTTTCATTTCGGGTTGAGGAGCACACCGCCATGGAACTGTTCCACAACCTCGCGACCGGCTTCGGCGTCGCCTTCACCTTCACCAACCTGCTGTACTGCCTGGTCGGCTGCATCCTGGGCACGCTGATCGGCGTGCTGCCGGGCATCGGCCCGGTCGCGACCATCGCGATGCTGCTGCCCGCCACGTACGCGCTGCCGCCCGTGTCGGCGCTGATCATGCTGGCCGGCATCTACTACGGCGCGCAGTACGGCGGTTCGACCACCGCGATCCTGGTGAACCTGCCCGGGGAGTCGTCCTCGGTGGTCACCTGCATCGACGGCTACCAGATGGCAAGGCAGGGCCGCGCGGGCCCCGCGCTGGCCGCTGCGGGCCTGGGCTCGTTCTTTGCCGGCTGCGTTGGCACGCTGATCCTGGCGGCCTTCGCACCGCCGCTGACCGAGCTGGCGTTCAAGTTCGGCCCGGCCGAATACTTCTCGCTGATGACCCTGGGCCTGATCGGCGCGGTGGTGCTGGCCTCGGGCTCGCTGCTCAAGGCGGTGGCGATGATCGTGCTGGGCCTCCTGCTCGGTATCGTCGGCACCGACGTCAATTCGGGCGTGGCGCGCTTCAGCTTCGACATTCCGGAGCTCACAGACGGCATCGGCTTCGTGGTGATTGCCATGGGCGTGTTCGGCTACGGCGAAATCATCGGCAACCTCTCGCAGCCCGACGACGAGCGCGAGGTGTTCACGCACAAGGTCAGGGGCCTGTGGCCCACCAAGGATGACTTCAAGCGCATGACGCCCGCGGTGCTGCGCGGCACGGCGCTGGGCTCGGCGCTCGGCATCCTGCCCGGCGGCGGCGCGCTGCTGGCGGCCTTCGCGGCCTACGCACTGGAGAAGAAGATCAAGATGCGCCCCGGCGAAGTGCCCTTCGGCAAGGGCAACATCCGAGGCGTGGCATCGCCCGAGTCGGCCAACAACGCCGGCGCGCAGACCTCCTTCATCCCGCTGCTCACGCTGGGCATTCCGCCCAACGCGGTGATGGCGCTGATGGTGGGCGCAATGACCATCCACAACATCCAGCCCGGCCCGCAGGTGATGACCAGCAACCCCGAGCTGTTCTGGGGCCTGATCGCCTCGATGTGGATCGGCAACGCGATGCTGATCGTGCTGAACCTGCCGCTGATCGGCATGTGGATCAAGCTCTTGACGGTGCCCTACAAGTTCCTGTTCCCGGCGATCGTGCTGTTCTGCGCGATTGGCGTGTACTCGACCAACAACAACACCTTCGACGTGTGGATGGTCGCGATCTTCGGCTTCATCGGCTACCTGTTCCTGAAGCTCAAGACCGAGCCGGCGCCGCTGCTGCTGGGCTTCATCCTCGGGCCGATGATGGAAGAGAACCTGCGGCGCGCGCTGCTGCTGTCGCGCGGCACGTGGAGCGTGTTCGTCACGCGGCCGCTGTCGGCGGGCCTGCTGGTGGCCGCGGCGCTGCTGCTCGGCATCGTGCTGCTGCCTTCCATCAAGGCAAAACGCGAAGAAGCCTTCGTCGAAGAATAAAATCCACCCCCGTCCCTCGCTCACTTCGTGTAGCTCGACTCCCCCCTCAAGGGGGCAACACCAGCGGCCCGGCAAAGCCGGTTCCGCGGTGTTCCTGGCCCACCCCCGAAGCGGCTCACTTCGTGCAGCCGCCTCCCCCTCAAGGGGGCAACACCAGCGGCCCGGCAAAGCCGGTTCCGCGGTGTTCCTGGCCCACCCCCGAAGCGGCTCACTTCGTACAGCCGCCTCCCCCTCAAGGGGGCAACACCAGCGGCCCGGCAAAGCCGGTTCCGCGGTGTTCCTGGCCCACCCCCGAAGCGGCTCACTTCGTGCAGCCGCCTCCCCCTCAAGGGGGCAACACCAGCGGCCCGGCAAGGCCGGTTCCGCGGTGTTCCTGGCCTCGACTCCGCTTGCGGCGGTCAGCGCGCAAGCAGTTGCCAGGCCATCCCTGCGAGCGCGGAGGCGAGCACCACAGGGATCACGCCGGCCTTGAAGCGGAAGAGCGCGATGGCCGCGAGGACGCCGATGACGGCGGAGGGGATCTCGAAGGGCCCGGACAGGCCCGCGGGCCAGAGCACGTGGTAGGCGAAGAAGACCGCCAGGTTGACGATCACGCCGACCACGGCCGCGGTGATGGCGGTCAGCGGGGCGGTGAACTTCAGGTTGCCGTGGGTCGATTCGATGAAGGGGCCGCCCAGCAGGATGAACAGGAACGACGGCAGGAAGGTGAAGAAGGTCACCACCGCCGCCGCCGCCGCACCCGCCGCGAACAGCGCCTGCGGGCCGAACAGCGCCTGCCCCCAGCCGCCGACGAAGCCCACGAACGACACCACCATGATCAGCGGTCCGGGCGTGGTTTCCCCGAGCGCCAGGCCGTCGATCATCTGCGTGGCGCTGAGCCAGTGGTAGTGGTCGACCGCGCCCTGGAACACATAAGGCAGCACCGCGTACGCGCCGCCGAAGGTCAAGAGCGCCGCCTTGGTGAAGAACCACGCCATCTGCGTGAGCGCGCCGTTCCACCCATACATCGCCGTGAGTGCGCCAAGGGCGCCGAGCCACAGCGCAAAAAACACCGCCAGCACGCGCGCAAAACGGCCCCAGCCGAAAAGCGCGTGCACCGGCGTCGGTGTGTGGTCGTCGATCAGCGCCGGCCCGGCCGATGCCGCGGCACTGCCGTGCCCGCCGCCCACCGCAAAGTACGCCGGCGCGAACCGGCTGCCGAAGTAGCCGATGGCCCCGGCGGCCAGCACGATCAGCGGGAACGGCAGGCGCAGCGCGAAGATCGCCACGAAGGCCGCCACGGCAATGGCCCAGAGCCATGCGTTCTTGAGCACCCGGGAGCCGATGCGCCAGGCGGCGAACAGCACGATGGCCGTCACCGCGGGCTTCACGCCATAGAGCAGGCCCGCCACGGCCGGCACGTGGCCGTAGGCCATGTAGGCCCACGACAGGCCGATCAGGATGAAGAGCGACGGCAGCACGAAGAGCACGCCCGCCGCGATGCCGCCCCAGGTGCGGTGCATGAGCCAGCCAATGTAGGTGGCCAGCTGCTGGGCTTCGGGCCCGGGCAGCAGCATGCAGTAGTTCAGCGCATGCAGGAAGCGCTTCTCCGAGATCCAGCGCCGGCGCTCGACCAGTTCCTGGTGCATCAGCGCGATCTGCCCGGCCGGCCCGCCGAAGCTGATGAAGCCGAGCTTGAGCCAGTAGGCGAAGGCCTGCCAGAAGCTGACGGGTGCGGGAGGTTCGACAGGCTCTGGTGGCGGCATGCAGGAGGACTTTCGGGACTTGCTATTTCAGGAATGCGTCATAGGCGGTCTTCAGGATCAGCGCGCTCACCACGACGATGAACACCAACCGCACGAAACCGGCCCCGTGCTTCAGCGCAACACGCGTGCCCAGCAGGCTGCCGGCCACGTTGGCCACCGCCATCACCAGCCCATAGTGCCACCAGACGTGCCCCTTGAGCGCGAGCAGCAGCAGGGCCGCGGCGTTGGTGAGCGTGTTGATGATCTTGGCCGAGGCCGAGGCGTTCAGGAAGTCGTAGCCCATCCAGCGCACGAACAGGAAGACCAGGAAGCTGCCCGCGCCGGGGCCGAAGAAACCATCGTAGAACCCGATCGACAGCCCGATGGCGCAGGCCGCCAGCGTTTCGGCCCGGCCGCTGAAGCGCGGGACATGGTTGCGGCCCAGGTCCTTGCGCGCGAGCGTGTAGAGCAGCACGCCCAGAAGCACGACGGGCAGCGCGCGGCGCAGGAAGTCGCCAGGAAACACGGTCACGCCCCAGGCGCCCAGCATCGAGCCCACGAAACCGAGCAGCGCGGCCGGCCACAGGGCGCCCCAGCGCATCTGGACGCGCTGGCTGAACTGGGCGGCCGCGGCCGCCGTGCCCCAAATGGACGCGCTCTTGTTGGTGCCCAGCAAGGTGGCCGGCGGCGCGCCCGGAAAGACGGCAAAGAGCGCCGGCACGAGGATCAGTCCTCCGCCGCCCACGATCGAATCGACAAAACCCGCGAGCAGCGAGGCGCCCGTCACCACCAGCATTTCCATGGCGGGATTGTCGCACCCGGATTGCTATCAAAAAAGGAGCTTCAACCAGAAGCGGGGCGGGAGCGAGAGCCTTCTTCGGCCGGAAGAAAATGCCGCGACGGGAGGGTTGCGGCAGGCAAAAAAAAGACGCCGACCAGCGGCGCCTTTCAAGTTCAGCACGGCTTCTCGATCGGAAGCCTTGAAGAATTTTTGTTGTAGACCGAATTTGTCTCCTCGGACCCTCGGCAGTACGAGCTGGGCCCGTTCGCGAGTGGGCAGACTTTAGGCGGTGCACCGCCCCAGTGCATTGGGAATTACCCGCTTTGCCTTACCTCTGGGGGGCGGTTCGCAAACCAAAGTGTTTCGGACCGTTAACCACATGGCATGACTTGTGCACGCAAGCGCTTGATCCATCCATGGAGACCGCCATGTCCATGTCCGAAAGCGAACGCATTGCGCTGGCCGCGCGCCTGCACGTGGCGCTCAGGCGAAAGCACGGGCGCGTGACCGACACCGAATGGATGGCCACCAATGCCGACTACGCCGCGGAGATCGTGCGCATGACGCGCGCGCATGCGGTCGAGACCAAGGACGAAGACCTGTACCTGCTCGCCACCCGGCTGGAGCAGGCCATGGAGCCGCTGGCGCGCGCCGCGCGGCTGGCGGCGCGTGCGCCCGACGGCCACCTGCCGAACCCGCTGCCGCGCTATGCGGACGGGCTGGGCTGATTCTTCAGCGCGCCGCGAGAGCGGCCTTGCGGATCGACTGCAGCGTGCTGGCCGGCGTGATGGCTTCGGGATCGAGCAGGCAATGCAGGATCGCGGGCTTGCCGCTGGCACGCGCCCGCGCCAGCGCGGGGCCGAATTCCTCGGTGCTGGTTACGCGCTCGCCGTGGCCGCCGAACACCTCGGCATAGCCGCGGAAGTCGGGGTTCTTCAGCTGCGTGGCGCTCACGCGGCCCGGGTAGTGCTTTTCCTGGTGCATGCGGATGGTGCCGTACATGGCGTTGTCGAGCAGCACCACGAGGATCGGCAGGCCGTACTGCACCGCGGTGGCGAACTCCTGGCCGTGCATCATGAAATCGCCATCGCCCGCGAACACCACCACCTCGCGCTGCGGCCAGAGGCGCTTGGCGCCCACGCCGGCCGGCAGGCCGTAGCCCATCGATCCGCTGGTGGGTGCCAGCTGGCTCGCGAACGCGCGGAACGGCCAGAAGCGGTGCACCCAGGTTGCGAAGTTGCCCGCGCCGTTGCAGAAGATGGTGTCGGCCGGCAGCACCTCGCGCAGGTGCTGCATGACCTCGCCCATCTGCAGCGGGCCCGGAATGCGGATCAGCGCCGGATCGCTCCAGCGCAGGAAGTCCTCGCGCGCGGCCTTCGTCTCGGCCTGCCAGGCGGGCGGCGCGGCCGGGCGCAGCGCGGACACGGCCTCGGCGAAGGCCTGCGGCGTGGCGTGGATGCCCTGGGCCGGGCGATAGAGCTTGCCGAGCTCGTCGGCATCGGCGTGCACATGCACCAGCGCCTGCTTCGGCTTCGGGATGGCGAGCAGCTCATAGCCCTGCGACGGCACTTCCGACAGGCGCCCGCCCACCAGCAACACGAGATCGGCATTGCGGATGCGCTCGAGCATGCGCGGATTCGCGCCCAGGCCCAGGTCGCCCGCGTAGCAGGGATGCTCGGCCGACAGCAGCATCTGGCGGCGGAACGAGCAGTACACCGGCAGCGAGAACGCCTTGGCGAAAGCCGCGAACTGCTGCGTGGCGGCCTCCGACCAGCGGCTGCCGCCCAGGATGGCGACCGGCCGCTCGGCCTGCGACAGGCGCTGCTGCAACTCAGCGATCTGCGCCGCGCCCGGATGGGTCTCGACCACCGCATAGGGCTGCGCATCGGCCACCGTGGCGGCTTCGGTCAGCATGTCCTCGGGCAGCGCAATCACCACCGGCCCGGGCCGGCCCGAGGTGGCGACATGGAAGGCGCGCGAGACCAGCTCGGGCACGCGGGCGGGGTCATCGATCTGCACCACCCACTTGGCCATGGTGCCGAACACCGCGCCGTAGTCCAGCTCCTGGAAAGCTTCGCGGCCCAGCGCCTCGCGCGCCACCTGGCCCACGAACAGCAGGAGCGGCGTCGAATCCTGGTGCGCGATGTGCACGCCGGCCGCCGCGTTGGTGGCGCCCGGGCCGCGCGTGACGAAGCAGACGCCGGGCCGGCCCGTGAGCTTGCCCTGCGCCTCGGCCATCATCGTGGCGCCGCCTTCCTGGCGGCACACGGTCACGTCGATGGATGCATCGTGCAGCGCATCGAGCACGGCCAGAAAGCTTTCGCCGGGCACGCAGAACAACTGCTTGACGCCGTGGGTGAGGAGCTGGTCGACCAGGATCTGGCCGCCGGTGCGGGGAGAAGTCATGTGCACTCCGAAGGATGGCTGTGGATATGGGTATTCGCTCCTTCCCCTCCCGGGGGAAGGCTGGGATGGGGGCAAGCGGCGCTGACCAGGTCGCGGGCGATGGATACGCCGCCTGCCCCCAACCCTGCCCTCCCCCGGAAGGGGAGGGAGAAATGCGAGGTCATTCGAGAGCTTCGCATGCCGCGGCAATGCGTGCACACGCCTCCTCGAGCTGCACCATCGACGTGGCATACGAAATGCGGAAATACGGCGCCAGCCCGAACACGCTGCCCGGCACCACCGCCACTTCGAAATCCTGCAGCAGGTAGTTGCAGAAGTCGCTGTCGGTCTGCAGCAGCGCGCCGCCGCGGGTGCGCCGGCCGAGCACGCCCGCGCAGCTGGCAAACGTATAGAAAGCGCCCTCGGGCATGCGGCAATGCAGGCCCGGTGCGCGGTTCAGTGCGGCCACCACGAAGTCGCGCCGTGCCTGGAAGTCGTCGCGCCGCTCGGCCACGATGTCTTGCGGCCCGGTGAGCGCCTCGATCGCGGCGGCCTGGCTCACCGACGACGGGCACGAGGTCGACTGGCTCTGCACCACCGCCATGGCCGCGATCAGCGCGCGCGGCCCTGCCCCGTAGCCCACGCGCCAGCCGGTCATCGCGTAGGCCTTGGATACGCCGTTCACGGTGAGCGTGCGCTCGCGCAGCCGCGGCTCCACGGCCGCGGGTGTGGCGAAGGCGAGGCCGTCGTAGAGGATGTGTTCGTAGATGTCGTCCACCAGCACCCACACCGCGGGATGCCGCAGCAGCACCTCGCACAGCGGCGCGAGCTGCGCCGCGCTGTAGGCCGCGCCGCTCGGGTTCGACGGCGAATTCAAAAAGAGCCAGCGCGTGCGCGGCGTGATGGCGGCCTCGAGCTGCGCGGCATCGAGCCTGAAGCCGTTGGCCTCGCCGCAGGGCACGCTCGCCGGCACGCCGCCGCAGATCTGCACGATGTCGGCGTAGGAGGTCCAGTACGGTGCGGGCAGGATCACCTCGTCGCCCGGGTTCAGGCTGGCCATCAGCGCGTTGAAGGTCACCTGCTTGGCGCCCGCGCCCACGCTGATCTCGTCCAACGCAAAGTCCAGCGCGTTGTCGCGCCTGAACTTGAGCTGCACCGCGGCCTTCATGGCCGGGCTGCCGTCGAGCACGGTGTAGCGCGTGTCGCCTCGCTCCATGGCGCGGGCCGCGGCGGCGCGGATGTGCTCGGGCGTGTCGAAGTCCGGTTCGCCCGCGCCCAGCACGATCACCGGCCGGCCGGCCCGCTTGAGCGCGTTGGCATGGTCGGTGATGCGCAGGATTTCCGACACGCCGATGGCGCGCACGCGCTGCGCGGGCTCGAATGCGGAAGCCGAAAGCGCGGGATCGAGAACGGCGGATGTCACTTCGCGTAGGCCTCCAGCGGCTTGTCGTTGGGTTCGGCAATGAGCTGCTTCAGCGCCGCGCTCATCGGCAGGTTCAGGCTGGTGTTCTTCGGTGGAATCGGCGCGACGAACCACCTGGTGTAGATCTTCTCGAGCTCGCCGCTCTTCATGAGGCGGCGCAGCGCGTCGTCCACCGCGGCCTTGAAGGCCGGGTCGTCCTTGCGGAACAGCAGCGCAATGGGCTCGGAGCCGAGCGCATCGCCGACGATGCGGTAGGCCGACGGGTTCTTCGCGTTCGCGATGATGCCCGCGAGCAGGTTGTCGTCGAGCACGAAGGCATCGGCGCGGCCCGACTCCATCAGCAGGAAGCTCTCGAGGTGGTCCTTGCCGAGCATCGTGGTGATGGTGGTGTTCTGCGCGCGCTCGCGCTTGCGCAGCAGCTGCACAGCGGTGGTGCCGGTGGAGGCCGACACGGTGCGGCCCGCCAGCTGGTCGAGCGAGCTGATGCCCGAATCCACGCGCGTGGCCATGCGCACCTCGCTCACGTAGGTGGTGAGCGCGAACGCCACCTGCTGCTGGCGCGCGGTGTTGTTGGTGGTCGGGCCGCAGCCGATGTCGAGCGTGCCGTTCTGCACCAGCGGGATGGTGTTCTGCGCGGTCACGGCCATGTATTCGAGCTTGGCCTGCGGCGCGATGTCCTTGAGCACGCGCTCGCACAGCTCGACGTGGTAGCCCACGTATTTGTCGTTCGCGCCCAGCATGTAGGCCATGGGCGGCGAGGCTTCGCGCACGCCCAGCACCGCGCGGCCGCTGCTCCTGATCTTGTCGAGCGTGCCGCCGGCCGGCGCCTGCTGCGCGGCGGCGCCGAATGCGAGCGCGAGCAGCGCTGCGGCGGTGGCGAGGGTCTTCAATCGCATCTTCATTTTCTCTGTCTCCTGGTTGTTTTTCTTGGGCACGACCATCGCCCGGCCGCTGCAGCGAAACGCCGCGCGGCAGGAACGCGAAGGCCGGGGCGATCAGTCGCCGATGTCGAAGGTCACGCCTTGAGCCAAGGGCAACGCCGTCGAGTAGTTGATGGTGTTGGTGGCGCGGCGCATGTACGCCTTCCAGCTGTCGGAGCCGGCTTCGCGGCCGCCGCCCGTTTCCTTCTCGCCGCCGAAGGCGCCGCCGATCTCGGCGCCGCTCGGGCCGATGTTGACGTTGGCAATGCCGCAGTCCGAGCCCGCGCTCGACAGGAAGCGCTCGGCCTCGCGCACGTTGAGCGTGAAGATCGAGGACGACAGGCCCGCGCCCACCGCGTTGTGCCATTCGATGGCGTCGTCCAGCGAGCTGTAGCGCACCACATAAAGAATCGGTGCGAAGGTTTCGCGCAGCGCCGGGCCGTCGTGCGACTTCAGTTCGACCAGCGCCGGGCGCACATAGAAGGCCTCTTTCGTGCCGATGCCCTCCACGCGCTGGCCGCCATGTACCGTGGCGCCGATCTCGCGGCTTTCGCCCAGCGCCTTCTGCATGCCGTCGAAGGCGGCGCGGTCGATCAGCGGACCGACCAGCGTGCCGGCCTCGCGCGGATCGCCCACCTGCACGTTGCCGTATACCTTGGCGAGCTTGGGCACCAGCGCGTCGTACACGCTGTCGTGCACGAACAGCCGGCGCAGCGTGGTGCAGCGCTGGCCGGCCGTGCCCATGGCCGAGAACGCGATGGCGCGCAGCGTGAGGTCGAGGTCGGCCGAGGGCGTGACGATGGCGGCGTTGTTGCCGCCGAGTTCGAGAATGGCGCGTGCGAAGCGCGCGGCCAGCTTCGGGCCCACCTGCCGGCCCATCGCGGTCGAGCCGGTGGCCGAGAGAATCGGCACGCGGTGGTCGTCGACCAGCACTTCGCCGATGTCGCGCTGGCCCAGCAGCAGGCCGAGCAGGCCTTCGGGCGCATCGCCGAAACGCGCAATGGCGCGCTGCGCAATGGCATGCACGGCCAGCGCGGTGAGCGGCGTTTTTTCGGACGGCTTCCACACCACCGAATCGCCGCACACCAGCGCCAGCGCCGCGTTCCACGACCACACGGCCACCGGAAAGTTGAAGGCCGAGATCACACCGCACACGCCCAGCGGATGCCAGGTTTCCATCATGCGGTGCTCGGCACGTTCGGTGGCGAGCGTGAGGCCGTAGAGCTGGCGCGAGAGGCCGACCGCGAAGTCGCAGATGTCGATCATCTCCTGCACCTCGCCTGCGCCTTCGGACGGAATCTTGCCGGCCTCGAGCGTGACGAGGCGGCCGAGGTCTGCCTTGGCCGCGCGCAGCTCCTCGCCCAGCAGGCGCACCAGTTCGCCGCGGCGCGGCGCGGGCACGCTGCGCCAGGCCTTGAAAGCCTCGTGCGCCTGGCCGATGGCCGCGGCCGCTTCCGTGGCGCTGGTCTGCCGCACTTGCGCGACCACCTCGCCGGTGACCGGCGAGCGCACCGTCAGCTCGCCGCCGGTGTGGGCGCCGCGGGGCACGCCCAGGCGCTGCAGCAGCTGTTCGACTTCGGTGGCGAGGGAGAGAGGGGCTTGGGCTTCGGACATGAGCGCGCTCCGGCAAGGAGGAGGAAGGACGGAAGGGGCGGGAAACCCGGCCAATATCAGCGAATCCCGCGCGCTTGCCTAGTGAAAAAACGGAAGGACCTGATGCGTTTGGGGAATGAACTGCTCTTTCGCCCAGCGTGCAACGGGCTGCGCGCCTACGCGCGAGCCGCCGCCCGGCACCGAAGATTCCACCCCCACGCGCAACCACCCTGCCGCCATGAAAGTGATCCATTCCCTCTACGCCGCGATCCACGCGCTGATGGCGCTGGCCTTCGCCGCTGCATCGCTCGTGCTGGTCGTGATTGCGGCGCGCGCCGGCTGGGGCGCGGTCATGCGGGGCCTGGACCTTCCGGCGGCCGAGGCGGTCATCGAGGCGGTGGGGCTGCTGGCGGCCGGGGTCGTGGCGCTGCAGATTTCCCAGACGGTGCTGGAAGAGGAAGTGGTCCGCGACGCGCACATCGGCGCGCCGACGCGGGTGCGCAGGTTCCTCTCGCGGTTCATGGTGGTGATCGTGGTCGCCGTTGCGGTCGAAGGGCTGGTCGCGACCTTCAAGGCGCGCGAGGCGCCCGAACTGATGCTGCATGCCGCCGCCATGCTCGGCGCCGTGGGGCTGCTGATGGCAGGCTGGGGCCTCTTCATCCGCCTCAACCGCTATGCCGAGGAGCTGGAACCCGAGGCCATGGCAGAAGCCAAGAGCGAAGACAGGAAGCTGAAATGAATCCGGCCGGCGCCGCCGCGCCTATGCGGGGCCCGGCGCGTCGGGCAATGGGATCTTCTGCCCCGCCGGCGAACCCGCCAGGCTCTGCGCCGGCCGCCGCAAGGTCGCGTCGAAGGGATTGATCTTCGGCCCGATGGCCGCTGCCTCGCGCTTGAGCAGTTCGACCACCGTGGGCATGCGGTCGGCATTGAGCCGGTCGGCGATGGTGCCCACGCTGAGCGCGGCCACCGCGCGGCCCTCGCGGTCGAGGATGGGCACGGCGACGCCAGCCATGCCTTCGAGCAGGCCGGTGTTGCGCCCCGCATAGCCGGCCTGGCGCACGCGCTCGATCTCGGTGCGCAGATACACCTCGTCGTACACGCCGTACTCGCGCACGCGCGAGAGATTGAAGCGGATCACCTCCTCGCGCTCCGCCTCCGGCAAAAAGGCGAGGATCGCGAGCGCGCCCTGCCCCACGCCCAACGCGATGCGCCCGCCGATGTCGCCCGTGAACGAGCGGATCGGGAACGGCCCTTCGCTGCGGTCGAGGCAGATCGCATCGAAGCCGCTGCGCGCCAAGAGAAAGATGCTGTCGCCCAGGCTCGCGCACAGGCGCAGCAGCACCGGGCGGCAGATGGAGCGCAGGTCGCCGGGGTTGCCGGCGCTGGCCGCGAGCGCGAAGAAATCGATGCTCAGCCGGTAGAGCTTGCTGTGCTCGTCCTGCTCGACCATGCCTTCGGCCATGAGCGACTGCAGCAGGCGGTGCGTGGTGGCCTGCGTGAGGCCCACGGACCGTGCGATCTGGGTCACTCGCCCGCCCTCGGCCTGCACCGCGCCGAGCGCGCGGATCACCGAAAAGACACGCGGCACGCCGCCGCTGGCTGCCGAAGGGGTTTCCATGCCTTGCTCCTGTGGAATTCCTGAGTTCGATTCTTCACACTATATTCCATTGAACGGAATAAATTCGATAAAAATTCTGTTTAATGGAATACCCGAGGCGTTCTGGCGCGATCGTTGCAATAGAGTGAATTGAAAGTTCTCTCTTTGTCCGCGGCGTGCACCAAGGTGCTGCATGCCATCAAGACCCCCGCAGAAAGGCCCTTCCATGTCGTTCCTACGGCTCACCGACCTGACCAAGTTCTACGGCGCCACGCGCGCCGTGTCGGCCATGAACCTCACGGTGGAGAAGGGCGAGTTCGTCTCGCTGCTCGGCCCCTCGGGCTGCGGCAAGACCACCACGCTGCAGATGATCGCGGGCTTCGAGGCGGTGTCGAGCGGGCGCATCGAGCTCGCGGGCAAGGACATCACGCATGCCAAGGCCAACACGCGCGGCCTGGGCATCGTGTTCCAGACCTATGCGCTGTTCCCGCACATGACGGTGGCCGACAACGTGAGCTTCGGCCTGGAGATGCGCAAGATGCCCAAGGCCGAGCGCGCTGAACGGGTGAAGCAGGCGCTCGCGCTGGTGCACCTGGAAGCGCATGCCGCGCGCTACCCGCGCGAGCTCTCGGGCGGCCAGCGCCAGCGCGTGGCACTGGCCCGCGCGCTCGTCATCGAGCCGCCGGTGCTGCTGCTGGACGAACCGCTCTCCAACCTGGACGCCAAGCTGCGCGAGGAGATGCAGTTCGAGCTGCGCCAGATCCAGCGCAAGGTGGGCACCACCACGGTGATGGTCACGCACGACCAGAGCGAGGCCATGTCGATCAGCGACCGCGTGGTGGTGATGGAAGGCGGCTGCGCCACGCAGATCGACCATCCGCACCGCGTGTACGAGCATCCGAGCACGCGCTTCATTTCCACCTTCGTGGGCAAGGCCAACCTGCTGAACGGGCGCGTCACGGCCAGCGGAGCGCGCAGCTGCCATGTGGCGGTGGGCGCGCTCGCGGTCGAGGTCGACGACACCGGCTACATGCCAGGCGATGCGGTGCTGATGAGCGTGCGCCCCGAAAAGCTGCAGCTGGTGGAGGCCGGCCGCGGTCGGCTCGATGGCCAGGTGCTGGAGCGCTTCTTCCTCGGCAGCCAGTGGCTCTATCGCCTGGGCACGCCCGCCGGCGACCTGATGGTGCTGAGCCCCAACGACGGCCGCGACGCGCTCGGCGAAGGCCATGCCGCCGGCATCGACTGGCCTGCGCATTGCACGCGGCTGCTGCCGGCCGGCGAGGCGGTGGCGGCATGAAGGGCAAGGCCACGCCCTGGTGGCTGTCGGGGCCCGCGCTGCTGCTGTTCGCGGCCCTGCTGGTGGTGCCGCTCGCGCTCACCGCGGTGTTGTCGTTCAACGTCTACGACCCGGCCACCGGTCCGAAGGCCGGCGAGTTCACGCTCGCGCACTACGCGCAGGTGTTCACCGACTCGTACTACCACGGCATCTTCTGGCGCACCTTCTGGATCTCGGGCCTCGTCACGCTGATCTGCGTGCTGGTCGGCGCGCCAGAGGCCTATGTTCTGAGTCGCATGCGCAACCCCTGGCGCTCGGTGCTGCTGCTGGTGGTGCTGGCGCCGCTGCTGGTGTCGGTGGTGGTGCGCGCCTTCGGCTGGAGCATGCTGCTCGGGCCCGAAGGCGCGGTGAACGGGCTGCTGCGGCTGGTGGGCATCGGGCCGGTGAAGATGCTCTACACCGAGACCGCGGTGATCGTCGCGCTGGTCCACGTGATGCTGCCCTTCATGGTGATTCCGGTCTGGACCTCGCTGCAGAAGCTCGACGCGGGCGTGGAGAACGCCGCGCTCTCGCTCAGGGCCTCGCCCTTCACCACGCTCAGGCGCATCGTGCTGCCGCAGGTGATGCCGGGCATTCTCTCGGGCAGCCTGATCGTGTTCGGCCTGGCCGCGAGCTCGTTCGCGATTCCGGGGCTGCTCGGTGGGCGCCGCTTGAAGATGGTCGCGACGGTGGTGTACGACGAGTACCTGCACGAACTCAACTGGCCGCTCGGCGCCGCCGTCGCGCTGGTTCTGCTGGTGGCCAACCTCATCGTGATGTTGAGCTACAACCGCCTCGTCGAGGGCCGCTACAAGAAAGCGCTCGGGTGATATGACCCCCACGCTCCATCACTTCGTGTATTCGCTGCCCCCCGAGGGGGCGCAGGCCTCCCTTGGGGCGGCCCGGCGGGAGGCCTCATGACCAAGAACGGCCCCCTCGCCCTGGCGTTCAACGCGCTCGTCATCACCTTCATGCTGGCGCCGCTCGTGGTGGTGTGCGTCGTCGCGTTCACGCCCGAGAACACGCTGACGATTCCCACCACGCACTTCTCGCTGCGCTGGTTCAAGGCGGTGTTCGCGCATCCGGACTTCATGCAGTCGTTCTGGAACAGCCTGTGGCTCGCGCTGGCCTCGGCCACCATCGCCACGCTGCTCGCGGTGCCGGCGGGCATGGCGATCACGCGCTACGCGTTTCCGGGGCGCGACTTCCTCAACGGCCTGTTCCTCTCGCCGCTGATCATTCCGCACCTGGTGCTGGGCGTGGCCCTGCTGCGCCTGTTCGCGCTGGTGGGCGGCACGGGCAGCTTCGGCTGGCTGGTGATGGCGCATGCGCTGATCGTCACACCCTACACGCTGCGGCTCGTGGTGGCCGCGCTGGTGGGCTTCGACCGCAGCGCCGAGCAGGCCGCGCTCTCGCTGGGCGCGAGCCAGGCCACGGTGTTCCGGCGCATCACGCTGCCGATGATCCTGCCGGGCGTCACGGGCGGCTGGCTGCTGTCCTTCATCAACAGCTTCGACGAAGTGACGATGTCGATCTTCGTCACCTCGCCCAGCACGGTGACGCTGCCGGTGCGCATGTACATGTATGCCACCGAGTCGATCGATCCGCTGATGGCGGCGGTGTCGGCGCTGATGGTGGCGGTGACGGCCATCGCCATGGTGGTGCTCGACCGCGTCTACGGGCTGGACCGCGTGCTGGTGGGGCGCCGATAGATGAGCTTGCCAAAGCTTCAACCGCTGCTGCATCGCGTGGCCGAGACCGGCCGCGCCGCGGTGCCCTTCACGCTCGACGGCCAGCCCGCCTCCGCCCTCGTGGGCGACACCGTGCTGACCGCGGTGCTCACGCAGGCCGCCCAGTTGCGGCGCAACGAATTCAGCGGCGCCCCGCGCGCGGGCTTCTGCATGATGGGCGCCTGCCAGGATTGCTGGATCGCCACCGAGCAGGGCGAGCGCCTGCGCGCCTGCTCCACCTTCATCGCGCCGGGCATGGCGCTGGTCACCGGAAGGAGCGGCGCATGACGGCTTCTCCTGCCGCATTGCGGCCGGTGATCGTGGGCGCCGGGCCGGCCGGCGTGCGCGCCGCACAGGCACTGGTGGCGCACGGCCTGCGGCCGGTGGTGATCGACGAGGCGTCGCGCGCCGGCGGGCAGATCTACCGGCGGCCGCCCGCGAGCCTGGCCCAGCGCAGCGCGCAGGCGCTCTATGGCTTCGAAGCCGGCCGCGCCGATGCGGTGCATGCCGCCTTCGATTCCTTGCGCGAGCGCATCGATTACCGTCCCGACAGCCTGGTGTGGAATGCGCAAGGCGGCCGGCTCGACGTGCTGCATGGCCCGACGCGCAGCACGTCGAACCTTTCGTACCGCCAGCTGATCGTTGCCACCGGCGCCACCGACCGCGTGCTGCCGGTGCCGGGCTGGACACTGCCCGGCGTCTACACGCTGGGCGGCGCGCAGGTGGCGCTCAAGTTCCAGGGCTGCGCCATCGGCGAGCGCGTGGTGTTCATGGGCACCGGCCCGCTGCTCTATCTGGTGGCGTATCAGTACGCCAAGGCCGGCGCGAAGGTGGCCGCGGTGCTCGACACCGCGCGCCTCGCCGACCAGTTGGCCGCCACGCCCGCGATGCTGCGGCAGCCCGCCGTATTCGCGAAGGGCGTGTACTACGTGGCCTGGCTGCGCGCGCACGGCGTGGCGCTGCACAGCGGCGTGCGGCCCTTGCGCGTGCTCGGCGATGCCCAGGAGAGCCGGGTGGCCGGCGTCGCGTGGCACGACGGCCGCGAAGAACGCGCGCTGGCCTGCGATGCCGTCGGCTTCGGCTACGCGCTGCGCTCCGAAACGCAATTGGCCGACCTGCTGGGCTGCCGTTTCGAATTCGCGCCGCTGCACCGCGCCCATCTGCCGGTGCGCGATGCGGCCGGCCGCTCCAGCGTGCGCGGCGTGTACCTTGCGGGCGACGGCGCCGGCATCATGGGTGCCGATGCGGCCGAATGGGCCGGCGAACGCGCGGCGCTCGCGCTGCTGGCTGACAACGGCGTGGCGGTCGATGCGATGCGCGCCACCGAACTCGAACGCAAGCTCTACAAGCTCGGCGGATTCCGGGAAGGGCTCGAACGCGCCTTCCCCGTGCCGCAGGACTGGGCCGCGCATGCGCCCGACGAACTCGTGGTCTGCCGCTGCGAAAACATCACGGCCGGCACCTTGCGCCAGACCGTCGCCGCCGCCGGCGCCGACGAGATGAACCGCCTGAAGGCGCTGTCGCGCATCGGCATGGGTCGCTGCCAGGGCCGCATGTGCGGCGCAGCGGCGGCGGAGATCCTCGCGCATGCCACGGGGCTGCCGCTGCGGCAGGTGGGCCGGTTGCGCGGGCAGGCGCCCATCAAGCCGATTCCGATCCGCCTGGCCGCCGCGCCATCCGCCGAAGGAGCCGGCGAATGAGCGGGCGCCAGACATTGCGCACCGACGTAGCGATCGTCGGCGGCGGCATCGTCGGCGCGTCCGCCGCGCTGGCCTTGCGGCAGATGGGCATCGGCGTGGTGCTGCTGGAGCGCGACCTGTGCGGCTCGCGTTCGAGCGGCGTGAACTACGGCGGCGTGCGGCGCCAGGGCCGTCCGATCGACCAGTTGCCGCTGGCGCAGCGCGCGCACCGCATCTGGGGCCGCCTGCGCGAAACCATCGGCACCGACGGCGAGTACCTGCGCTCGGGCCACTTCAAGATCGCGCGCAGCGAGGCCGACATGGCGTCGCTGGAACGCTACCGTGCGCAAAGCCGCGACTTCGACCTGGGCCTCGAGCTGATCTCCGATGCCCGCCTGCGCGAGCGCTGTCCCTGGCTCGGCGCGCGCGCCGTCGGCGGCTCGCTGTGCGCGGAAGACGGGCAGGCCAATCCGCGGCTGGTGTCGCCGGCCTTCGCGCTCGCGGCGCAGCGCGCGGGCGCGCAGGTCTTCGAGCGCCACAAGGTCGACGAGGTGGCGCATGACGGCCAGGCGTTCATGCTGCGCTCGGGCAATGCGCTCGAAGTGCATGCGCCGGCGCTGCTCAACTGCGCGGGCGCCTGGGCCGGTTCGATCGCCACGGAGTTCGGCGAAGAGGTGCCGCTGCAATCGGGCCATCCCGCGATGGCAGTGACAGAGCCGCTGCCCTTCTTCATGGACTGGAGCCTCGGCGTGGAGGGCGGCGGCATCTACTGCCGCCAGGTGGCGCGCGGCAACCTCGTGCTGGGCGGCGGCGGCAAGGGCATCGCGCTCGATGCCGACCGCGCCCGCTCTGACCGCGACGCCATCGCCTCGCTCTCCGCCCAGGCCGTCGAGCTGCTGCCCGCGCTGCGCCATGCGCATTTCATCCGCACCTGGAGCGGCACCGAAGGCTACCTGCCCGACCGCCAGCCGGTGCTCGGGCCGAGCCGCACCACGCCCGGCCTGTTCCATGGCTTCGGCTTTTCGGGCGCGGGCTTCCAGGTCGGCCCCGCTGCCGGCGAAGTGCTGGCCGAACTCGTGCGCGACGGCCGCAGCAGCACGCCGATCGAGAGCTTCTCGATCGAACGCTTCACCCCCACCCCACCCTGAAAGGAAAACACCATGTCCCGTTTCCGGAAGACTTCCTTCTTCTCTCTTCGCCGGACCATGCTCGGTGCGGCGGCGGTGGCCGCGCTCGCGGCCGGCGGCGCGGCCGGCGCGCAGACCAAGACGCTCTACATCGGCATGAACGGCGGCACCATGGAGAAGGCGTACACGCAGTACGTGTTCCCGGCCTTCGAGAAGCTCTACGGCGCCAAGGTGGTGGTGGTGCCGGGCACCTCGTCCGACATCCTCGCGAAGGCGCAGGCCAACAAGGACCGCCCGCAGATGCACGTGATGTTCCTGGACGACGGCATCATGGTGCGCGCCATCGGCATGGGCCTGTGCCAGAAGCAGCGTACCAACCCGTCGCTCAGCGAAATCTACCCGGCGGCGCGCTTCAAGGACGACATGGCCAGCGGCGTGAGCCTGGGCATGACGGGCCTGGCCTACAACGCGAAGATGTTCAAGGAAAAGGGCTGGGCGCCGCCCACCTCGTGGATGGACCTGGCCGACCCCAAGTACAAGGGCAAGGTAGTCTTCCAGTCGATGTCCTCATCGTCCTTCGGGCTGCACGGCTTCCTGATGTTCAACCGCATCCAGGGCGGCAATGACAAGAACGTGGAGCCCGGCTTCAAGGCCTGGCCCACCACCATCGGCCCGAACGTGCTGGAGTACATCCCGAGCTCGGCCAAGCTGTCGGAGATGGTGCAGACCGGCGAGGCCGCCATCTTCCCGCTCACGCCCACCGCGGTGGCCGCGCTCAAGACCAAGGGCATTCCGGTGGAATACGCGCCGCCGAAGGAAGGCGCGGTGGTGCTGATGGTGGGCCAGTGCGTGATCGCGAACAACAGCGAGCCCGAGCTGTCGCAAAAGCTCGCCGAGTTCCTGCTGAGCCCGCTGGCCCAGGCCAACGTGCTTCAGTACGGCGCGCAGATCCCGACCAACCCCAAGGCGCCGGCCGTGGGCGACGGTGTGCAGCAGGTGGCCGATATCAACAAGTGGATGAAGACGGCGGTCACGATCGACTGGGACAGCATCAATGCCAATCGGCCCGCGTGGAACGCGCGGTGGAACAAGACGATCGAGAAATAGGCTCACCCCCAGTCTGCGCGCACTTCGTGTCGCTTCGCCCACCCCCTTCCGGGGGCGACGCCAGCGGCCCGGCAAAGCCGGTTCCGCGGCATCCCACGAAAACGCAGGGCACAAACTCAGCGGTTGTCTTCGAGAATCCACCCCGCGGCCTTCTCGGCCATCATCAACGTCGGGCTGTTGGTATTGCCGCTGGTGATGGTCGGCATCGCGCCCGCATCGACCACGCGCAGTCCCTGCACGCCGCGCACGCGCAGCTTCGAATCGAGCACCGCCATCGGGTCGCCGTCGGCACCCATCTTCGTGGTGCCGACCGGATGGAAGATGGTGGTCGCGATGTCGCCGGCCAGGCGCGCCAGGTCCTCGTCGCTCTGGTATTGAACGCCGGGCTTCCATTCCTCGGGCTTGTACTTGGCGAGCGCCGGCTGCGAGGCGATGCGGCGCGTCACGCGCAGCGAATCGGCCGCCACCTTGCGGTCTTCGTCGGTGCTCAGGTAGTTGGGCGCGATCGCGGGCGCATCCTGGAAGCGCGGACTCTTGATGCGCACGGTGCCGCGGCTCGTGGGGTTGAGGTTGCACACGCTCGCGGTAAAGGCCGGAAAGCTGTGCAGCGGATCGCCGAAGGCATCGAGCGACAGCGGCTGCACGTGGTATTCGAGATTCGGCCACTCATGCTCGGGCGAGCTGCGCGTGAAGGCGCCCAGCTGCGACGGCGCCATGCTCATCGGCCCGCTGCGCTTCATCAGGTATTCGAGGCCGATCTTCGCCTTGCCGTACATCGAGGAGGCCAGCACGTTGAGCGTGGGCGCACCGTTGATCTTGTAGACCGCGCGGATCTGCAGGTGGTCCTGCAGGTTGGCGCCGACGCCGGGCGCGTCGACCACCACCTCGATGCCGTGCTGGCGCAGCAGCTCGGCCGGGCCGATGCCCGAGAGCTGCAGGATCTGCGGCGAGCCGATGCTGCCGGCGCACAGCACCACCTCGCGAGTGGCATGGGCGGTGACCATCTCGTGGCCGTCCCACACCTGCACCCCGGTGCAGCGCCGGCTGCCGTCGGCCTGGGTCTCGATGATCAGCTTGGTCACATGCGCGTTGACCCACATCTCGAAGTTGGGCCGGCCATAGCAGACCGGCCGCAGGAAGGCCTTGGCGGTGTTCCAGCGCCAGCCGTTCTTCTGGTTGACCTGGAAGTAGCCGACGCCTTCGTTGCTGCCGCGGTTGAAGTCGGTGCTGTGCGGCACGCCGGCCTGCACCGCGGCCTCGGCAAAGGCGTCGAGGATGTCCCAGCGCAGGCGCTGCTTCTCCACGCGCCATTCGCCGCCGGCGCCGTGCAGCTCGTCGGCGCCGAGGTAGTAGTCCTCGTGCTTCTTGAAGTCGGGCAGCACGTTCTGCCAGCGCCAGGCGTCGTCGCCCGTGAGCTGCGCCCACCGGTCGTAGTCGCGCGACTGGCCGCGCATGTAGATCATGCCGTTGATGCTGGAGCAGCCGCCCAGCGTCTTGCCGCGCGGATAGCGCAGCACGCGGCCGTTGAGGCCGGCGTCGGGCTCGGTGCTGTAGAGCCAGTCGGTGCGCGGATTGCCGATGCAGTAGAGGTAGCCCACCGGAATGTGGATCCAGTGGTAGTCGTCCTTGCGGCCGGCTTCGATCAGCAGCGTGCGCTGCTGCGATTTGCGGGTCAGCCGGTTGCACATCAATGCGCCGGCCGTGCCGCCGCCGATGACGATGTAGTCGAATGTGTTGTCGCTCATGGCGCTGGCTTGTCTCCGGGGGTCAACGGTATTTCTTGTGCTCATGGGCCCGGTGAGGGCTTCGGCGGGCAGTTTCTCTCAAGCCATGCGCAAAAAGCCAATGATTTCGCAGCGATTGGCATATAAATCGTTCTTATATGACAGCCGCCGCCTTGGACCTTCAGATTCTGCGTGCCTTCGTCCTGGCGGCGCGCGAGGGCAATGTGTCGCGCGCGGCCGAGCGGCTGCACCTGACGCAGCCGGCCGTGAGCCTGCAGCTCAAGCGCCTGGCGGAGGAAACCGGGCTGCAGCTCTTCACGCGCACGCCGCATGGGCTGGCGCTCACGGCCGATGGCGCCGCGCTGCTGCCGCAGGCCGAGCGCGTGCTCGCGGCCGTGGGCGACCTGCAGCAGGCCGCGCGCAACCTGCAGGGCACGGTGCGCGGGGCGCTGCGCATCGGCACCATCCTCGATCCGGAGTTCACCCGGCTCGGCATGTTCCTGCGCGAACTGGTGGAATCGGCCCCGCAGATCGAGACCGAGCTGCGCCACGGCATGAGCGGCACGGTGCTGGCCCAGGTGCTGCGCGGCGAGCTCGACGTGGGTTTCCACCTCGATGCGGACGAAGGCGATGCCGCCGCGCCGGCACCGCTCGCGGCGCGCACGCTCACGCGCTTCACCTACCGCGTGGTCGCGCCCGCGGGCTGGGGCCCGCAGGTGCTGGGCCGCGACTGGAAGGCGCTGGCCGCGCTGCCCTGGCTGGCCACGCCGTCGGAGTCGGCGCACCACCGGCTGCTGGAAAAAGTGTTCGGCCCGCTCGGGCTGTCGCCACGCCGCGTGGCGCTGGTGGACCAGGAGGCCTCGATGCTCGACCTGCTGAAATCGGGCGTGGGCCTGAGCCTGCTGCGCGACTCGATCGCCATCCGCGAAAGCCAGTCGCACGGCCTCGTGATGGCCGACCGCGTGCAGCTGGACTGCGCACTGCGCTTCGTCTCGCTGGCGGCGCGGCGCAACGAGCCGGTGATCGCGAGCGCATGGAACGCGCTCGCGCGGGCCTGGAACTGAGCGGAAAAGGGTTACGAATGACCGGCGAAACGGCGTTCCGCCCTACGCGAAGCGGCGGCGGTGCGCACCGGGAATGTCGATTCATCCGGTTACGATGCGCCCTTCCGGACCGCCTCTTTCTTCTTACTTCGCCCTCCATCGCCGCATCATGCCCATAGCAACCCCGACTGCCGACGCATCCGCCGCCGACAGCGTGTTGCCGCGCGTCGACGAGCGCGAGCAGGACGGCCGCCGCTGGACCGTGGCCAGCGGCCGCTGGACCACGCTGGCCATGTCGTCGCGCAGCGCGTGGCAGGCGCTTTCCAAGGACCTGGCAGGCGCGCCGCCGGCCGAAGACCGCGCCTGGGACCTGCGCCCCATCGAGCAGCTCGACCACATCGGCGCGCAGCTGCTCTGGGACCACTGGCGCCATGACTGGCCGGCCACGCTCGAGATGTCGCCGCAGCACAAGGCGGTGCTCGACCAGGTCGCGCAGTTCACGGTGGGCACGCCCGAGGAGCCGCCGCCCACGCTGGCCGAGCGGCTGCGGCATTTTTCGCACACCGGCCCGCGCGCGCTGGAGGTGGTGCGCGACTTCGTGGGGCTGATCGGCCAGCTCGCGCTCGACGCCGGCACGCTGCTGCGCGCGCCGCACCGCGCGCCCTGGCGCGATTTCTCGGGGCACCTCTACCAGTTCGGCGCCACCGCGCTGCACATCACGGCGCTGGTGGGCCTGTTGATCGGCGTGGTGCTGGCCTACCTGATCTCGCAGCAACTGCGCCAGTACGGCGCCGAGGCCTTCGTGGTCAACATCCTCGGGCTGTCGCTGATCCGCGAGCTCGGGCCGGTGCTGGCCGCGGTGCTGATCGCGGGTCGCTCGGGCTCGGCCATCACGGCGCAGATCGGCGTGATGCGCGTGACCGAGGAACTCGACGCGATGCGCGTGATGGGCATTCCGCACGGCTTCAGGCTGGTGATGCCGCGCGTGCTGGCGCTGGCCATCGCGATGCCGCTGATCAGCCTCTGGACCTCGATGGCGGCGCTCCTGGGCGGCATGCTCGCGGCCGACGCCGCGCTCGACATTTCGCCGGCCTACTTCCTGTCGGCGCTGCCGCGCGCGGTGCCGATTGCCAACCTCTGGCTCGCGCTCGCGAAGTCGGCGGTGTTCGGCATCCTGATTGCGCTGATCGGCTGCTACTTCGGCATGAAGGTCAAGCCCAACACCGAGAGCCTGGGCCGCGGCACCACCTCGTCGGTGGTGACCTCGATCACCGCGGTGATCCTGGTCGACGCGCTGTTCGCGGTGCTGTTCAAGGGCGTGGGGTTTCGGGCATGAGCCGCCGGGCCGTTCCCAAGGCGAATACCGCAGCGCGTAGCGCGGAGGCATTCGAATGAGCGATGTGTCAAACACCGTGGTCGACATCCGCAAGCTCTGGACGGTGTTCAAGAACGCCGACGGCGAGCACGTGGTGCACCGCGAGCTCGACCTGCGCATCGAGCGCGGCGAGGTGCTGTCGCTGGTGGGTGGCTCGGGCACCGGCAAGACGGTGCTGCTGCGCCAGATCCTCGGGCTCGAGAAGCCGTCGAAGGGCACGGTCGAGGTGCTGGGCCGGGCGCCGGGCGAGCTCAGCGCCAAGGGCGCGGCCAACGTCGGCATGCTGTTCCAGCACGGCGCGCTGTTCTCGGCCTTCAGCGTGCTCGAGAACATTGCCTTTCCGCTGCGCGAACTCAAGCTGCTGCCCGACGAGCTGATCCGCAACGCGGCACTGGTCAAGCTGCAGATGGTGGGCCTGGAACCGCGGCATGCCAACATGAGCCCGGCCGACCTGTCGGGCGGCATGATCAAGCGCGTGGCGCTGGCGCGGGCGCTCATCATGGACCCACCGCTGCTGCTGCTGGACGAGCCCACCGCGGGCCTCGACCCCGAGGCCTCCGACAGTTTCTGCGACCTGCTGCGCGGCCTGCACCGCGAGCTGGGCCTGACGGTGGTGATGGTCACGCACGACCTGGACACCCTGTTCGACCTGAGCACCCGCATTGCGGTGCTGGCCGACCACAAGGTCATCGTCAGCGGCTCGGCGCGCGAGGTGATCGCCTATCCGCATCCGTTCATCCACGAATATTTTCTGGGCGGGCGCGGCCAGCGCGCCCTGGAGGCCCTGCATGACAAACCCGCCGATGCCCCGCCGCCGCCCGCCGGCGCGGTCCACTGAAAGGTAGCCACACCATGGAAAACAAAGCCCATGCCATCGCCGCCGGCGCCTTCGTGCTCGGCCTCATCGCCGTGCTCGTGGGGCTGGTGGTCTGGTTCACGCGCGACAACACCGTGCGCAACATTTACGAACTTTCCACGCGCGACCCGGTCAGCGGCCTGCAGCCGCAGGCCATGGTGCGCTACCGCGGCATCGCGGTCGGCAAGGTGACCTCGATCGACTTCGACCCCAAGACCCGCGGCAACGTGCGCGTGCGCATCACGGTCGACCAGCGCGTGCCGCTCACCACCTCGAGCTTTGCCACGCTGAGCTACCAGGGCGTGACCGGCCTGGCCTTCATCGCGCTGGACGACAAGGGCGAATCGAACGTCGCGCTCGCGCCCAACAACGACGATCCGCCGCGCATTCCGCTCAAGCCCTCGATGCTGGCGCAGTTGCAGGACCGCGGCGAGGCGATCATCAACCAGGTCGACGAAGCGACCAAGCGCGCCAACCAGCTGCTGGGCGACGACAACCAGAAGCGCGCGGCCGATGCGCTCGAGAACATCGCGGCGGCCTCGGCCAGCGCCAACACGCTGCTCAAGCAGCTCGACAGCACGGTGAAGACCGGCCTGAACCCGGCGCTCGCGGCGCTTCCGGGCACTCTGTCCTCGGTGAAGACGGCCGCCGGCGACGTCTCGCGCGTGGCCAACAACTTCAACACCACCGTGGGCCGGCTCAACGCACCCGACGGTCCGATCGAGCGGCTGAGCGACGGCACCAAGGCGCTGGCGCAGTCGGTCGATTCGTTCAACGCCGCCACGCTGCCGCGCGTGAACCGCGTGGCCGACGACACCTCGCGCGCGGTGCGCCGGCTCGGCCGCGCGGCCGACAGCATCAACGACAACCCGCAGTCGCTGTTGTTCGGCAACGGCGGCACCGCCGCGGGGCCCGGCGAGCCCGGCTTCTCCGCGCCGCCCGCCACCCATTCGCTGGCACGTCCCTGAACGTGATGATGACCATGAAGAACGCCATCCACCTCCATCCGCGCCGGGCCGCCTGCGCCGGCCTCGCCCTGCTGCTGCTCGCCGGCTGCGGCGCGCTGCCCGACAAGCCCGCGCGCGCCACGCTGTACGACTTCGGGCCAGGTCCAGCCGCCTCGGCCGCCGCCGCCAATCCGCCCGCGGCCGCATTGCCCACGCTCGCGCTGGCCGAGATCGAGAGCAACACGCGGCTCGACGGCACGCAGATCCTCTACCGGCTCGGCTATGCCGATGCCAACGAGCTGCGTCCCTACGGGCAGTCGCGCTGGAGCCTGCCGCCGGCACAGCTGCTGCGCCAGCGGCTGCGCGACGCGCTCGCCGAGCGGCGCACCGTGCTCGGCCCCGAAGAAGCCGCAACCATCGCGCGCGCCGAGGGCAAGGTGCCCGACACGCTGCGCATCTCGCTCGACGAGTTCAGCCACTATTTCGATTCGGCCAGCAGCAGCGTTGGCCTGGTCCGCATGCGCGCCACGCTGATCCGCGGCACCACCGGCGGCGACCGCGTGCTGGGCCAGCGCAGCTTCACCGTGCGCCGCCCCGCGCCAAGCGCCGATGCGCCCGGCGGCGTCAAGGCGCTGGCCGCGGCCACCGACACGGCGGTGGCCGAGATCGTGCAGTGGGTGGACCAGCAGCCGCGGCAGTAAGCTCGGCTTCGGCCCCGGCCCGCTTTTTTTCATCAACGGAGGAGACCTCACCATGAACGCCACACGCATCATCGGCATCCTGCTCGTCGTCGCCGGCATCGCGGGCCTCGGGCTCGGCGGCTTCAGCTTCACGAAGGAAACGCACCAGGCCAAGCTGGGGCCGCTGGAGTTCTCGGTGAAGGAGAAGCAGCAGGTCAACTTCCCGGCCTGGGCGAGCGTGGCCGCCATCGTGGTGGGCGGGGCGCTGGTGCTGCTGGGGGGCAAGAAGGGCTGAGCGCCCTTTCAGGAAAGCACCATGGCCGCCGCTGTTGACGGCAATGACTTCGTGCCCCTCGACGGGGGCTGCACTTGCGGCGCCGTGCGCTACCGCATGACGGCTGCGCCGCTGTTCGTGCACTGCTGCCATTGCCGCTGGTGCCAACGCGAAACGGGCTCGTCCTTCGCGCTCAACGCCTTGATCGAACCCGCGCACATGCAACTGCTGCAAGGCACCGTCGATGTGGTGCTGACGCCTTCGGCCAGCGGACGCGGCCAGAAATACGTTCGCTGCTCCCATTGCCGTGTCGCACTCTGGAGCCACTACGCCGGTGCGGGCGATGCCGTGTGCTTCGTGCGCGTGGGCACGCTCGATACGCCCGACCGGCTGGCGCCGGACCTGCACATTTTCACGATGTCGAAGCAGCCCTGGGTGGTGCTGCCGCCCGGCACGCCAGCGGTGGCCGAATACTACGAGCGCGAGGCATACTGGCCTGCAGCAAGCCTCGCGCGTTGGCGTGCGCTGCGCGAGGCCAGGGCTTCCGAAAGCTAGCCGCCCATCCCCGCCACCAGTTGCGGCAGCAACAGCTCCGCCGCGCCGCGCAGGACCACCGAGGCCGCCTCGTCCAGGTGCGGCAGCGGCTCCATGTTGAGCGTGATCAGCCGGGCACCGCGCGACATCGCCAGCTGTGGCAGCTCGGCCGCCGGATAGACCACGGCCGTGCTGCCGACCACCATGAACACGTCCGCCTCCTGCGCAGCCGACTGGGCATCCTGCAGCACGCCGTGGTTCAGCATCTCGCCGAACATCACGACGTCGGGCCGGGCGCGCGAGGCGCAGCGCATGCAGCGGTGAAAGGGCCAGGGGCCGCGGCGGTTGCCGCAGTGGTCGCAGCGCCAACGGCGCAGCGAACCGTGCAGTTCGAGCACGTCCAGTCCGCCCGCGATCGAGAGCAGGCCGTCGACGTTCTGCGTGATCAGGCGCGTGGCGGGGCGCAGCCGCTGCAGCAGCGCGAGCGCCGTGTGCCCGGGGTTCGGCTGCGCGGCCTCGACCGTGTCGAGCCGCCGGGCCCAGAAGCGGGTGAAGCCCTTGGGATCGCGCTGCAGGTCTTCGGCGTGGGAGAACTGCAGTGCGTTCTGGTTCATCCAGAGGCCGTCGGCGTCGCGGTAGGTCGGAATGCCCGAAGCCCTGGACAGCCCCGCGCCGGAGAGCACGGCGATGCGCCGCGCTGCACCCAGCAGGGCGATGGCGGATTCGACGGCAGACGCGGAAGAAGAAGAAAAAGCAGTGCCCAGGGTCATGGATCCAGGTTTTTTCCGGAAGCGTTTCTTCCCGAAGACGTTGCGCCCAGGCGCGCGGAGACCGTGCCCGCGCAGGCCTTGAGCGCGCCTGCGATTTCGCCGTCCCACGCGGTGTCGAAGATGGCAGCCGGGCCGATGGCCGTGACCGACAGCACGATGGCGCCCGTGTGGTCGAACACCGGCGCCGACATGGCGCTGACGCCCTCGATGACCTCGCCCTCGGAGCGGCTGATGCCGTGCGCGCGCACTTCCTGCAGCTGGCGCTCGAATTCGTTCCACGAAGGCAGCGGCGGCTGCGGCGGCATGCCGGCCGCGGGCGGCTCTTCACCGGCCTTGCGCTGCTTCTGCCGCTGGCGCTCGGCGTCGAGCAATTGCCGCACCGTCCCCGCCTCCAGGTAGGCGGCGAAGACGCGGCCCGAGGCGGTGTTGGTGAGCGAGAACACCGTGCCGTGACGCATGTTCACGTGCACCGGCGACGGCGATTCGGCCGTGCGCACGATGGTGGCGCCGCGTGCGCCCCAGACCGCGAGCGCCACCGTGTGGCCGATGCGCTGCGCCACCTCGGCGATCAGCTGCGTCGCAATGTGCACCGGGTCGGCCTGCTGCAGGCTGATGAGCCCCAGTTGCAAGGCCAGCGGCCCGAGCAGATAGTGGCCGCTGGCGCGGTCCTGCTCGATCAGGCCGAGCCGCCCGAAGCTCACCATGTAGGGATGGGCCTTGGCAGCCGTCATGTCGGCTTCGCGCGCCAGGTCTTTCAGCGCCATCGGCCGGCCGTGGTGCACCAGCGCGCGCAGCAGCTGGCCGCCCACTTCGATGCTCTGGATGCCGCGCTGGGCGGCGCGGTCGGTGTCATTGGCTGCCATGGCCCGCCTTGGCGTCTGGTTGTTCGTTCATGAAGAAGGGATTAGACATGAACCGATCCCGGGCTTACACTCTCGAAATTCGCTAACCGCAAATTCATTTGTTTTAGACGAATCCCAATTTCGATCCAACCGACGGAGACACACGATGAGCCAAGCCAAGAAGTTCGCCAGCCAGGCCGACATGGAAGAGAAGAAGATCACCTTCAGCCAGATCTCGGCGCACGCCTGGGCCTACACCGCCGAGGGCGATCCCAACACCGGCATCGTGATCGGCGACGACTGCGTGCTGGTGGCCGACACCCAGGCCACGCCCGCCATGGCGGCCGACGTGGTGCGCCGCATCCGCGAAGTGACCGACAAGCCCATCAGGTACGTGGTGCTCACGCACTACCACGCGGTGCGCGTGCTGGGCGCGGCCGGCTACGGGGCCGAGCACATCCTGGCCAGCCAGGACACGCGCGACCTGATCGTGGAGCGCGGCGAGGCCGACAAGGCCAGCGAGATCGGCCGCTTCCCGCGCCTGTTCCAGAACGTCGAGACCGTGCCCCCGGGCCTGACCTGGCCCACCATGACCTTCACCGGCAAGATGACGCTGTGGCTCGGCAAGCTCGAGGTGCAGCTGATCCAGCTGGGCCGCGGCCACACCAAGGGCGACACCGTGGTCTGGCTGCCCGAGGAGCGCACGCTGCTGTCGGGCGACCTGGTCGAGTTCGGCGCCACGCCGTATGCGGGCGACGCCTACTTCCAGGACTGGCCGCAGACGCTGGACAACATCGCCGCGCTCAAACCCGCCGCGCTGGTGCCGGGCCGCGGCGCCGCGCTCACCACGCCGGCCGAAGTGGCCGAGGGCCTGCGCGGCACGCGCGACTTCATCTCCGACGTGTACGCCAGCGTGCAAGAGGGCGTGAAGGCCGGCCGCGACCTGAACACGGTCTACAAGGACACCTACGCCAAGCTGAGCCCCAAGTACAGCCAGTGGGTGATCTTCGACCATTGCATGCCCTTCGACGTGAGCCGCGCGTACGACGAGGCCTCGGGCCATGCCGACCCGCGCGTGTGGACGGCCGAGCGGGACATCGAGATGTGGAAGGCACTCGAGGGCTGACCTGTCCTGCTCCCCTCCCCTTCCGGGGAGGGTTGGGGTGGGGGCACGCAGAGCGCCAATTTCGAGCGCCGCCAGCCCCCATCCCAGCCTTCCTCCAGCGGGGGAAGGAGCAATACAAAGACACGGAGACAAAACGTGATCGACTATCAAAGCCTGCGCTTCGACTACAGGCGCCACGCCGACCAGGATGCGTCCACGCCCGCCCATCACCCGGTCGTGATCGTCGGTGCCGGACCGGTCGGCCTCACGCTGGCCATCGACCTTGCGCTGCGCGGGATTCCCGTGGTGCTGCTGGACAACGACAACACGCTGTCCAGCGGCTCGCGCGCGATCTGCTTCGCCAAGCGCACGCTCGAGGTGTTCGACCGCCTCGGCTGCGGCGACCGCATGGTCGACAAGGGCGTGTCGTGGCACGTGGGCAAGGTGTTCTTCCACGACGAGCAGGTCTACCGCTTCGACCTGCTGCCCGAGCCCGGCCACGAGCGCCCGGCCTTCATCAACCTGCAGCAGTACTACGTCGAGGGCTATCTCGTCGAGCGCGCCGCCACGCTGCCGCTGATCGACCTGCGCTGGAACAACAAGGTCACGGGCATCGAGTCGCGCGATGACGGCGCGGTGCTCACCGTCGAAACACCCGAGGGCAGCTATCAGCTGGCCGCCGATTACGTCGGCGCCTGCGACGGCTCGCGCTCCAACCTGCGGCAGCTGATGGGCCTGGAAACCAAGGGCCGCGTGTTCCGCGACCGCTTCCTGATCGCCGACATCACGATGGATGCGGACCTGCCGACCGAGCGCCGCTTCTGGTTCGACCCGCCGTTCCACCCCGGCCAGAGCGTGCTGCTGCACAAGCAGGCCGACGGCATGTGGCGCGTCGACTTCCAGCTCGGATGGGACGCCGATCCGGTGGAAGAGCGCAAGCCCGGGAACATCACGCCGCGCGTGCGCGCGCTGCTCGACAGCATCGGCTTCGAGGGCGTGCAGTTCCAGATCGGCTGGGCCAGCGTCTACACCTTTGCGTGCCAGCGCATGGAGCGCTTCCGCCATGGCCGCGTGCTGTTCGCGGGCGATTCGGCGCATGGCGTTTCGCCCTTCGGCGCACGCGGCGCCAACTCGGGCGTGCAGGACGCCGACAACCTCGCATGGAAGCTCGCGGCCGTGCTCAAGGGCGAGGCACCCGGCGCGCTGCTCGACAGCTATGCGAGCGAGCGCGAATACGCGGCCGACGAGAACATCCGCCACTCCACGCGCGCCACCGACTTCATCACGCCCAAGAGCGAAGTGAGCCGGCTGTTCCGCGACGCGGTGCTCGAGCTCACCAAGCGCCACGCCTTTGCGCGAACGCTGGTCAACAGCGGGCGGCTCTCGGTGCCCGCGGTGCTGCGCGATTCGCCGCTCAACACGCCCGATGCCGATGTGTTTGCGGGTGCGATGGTGCCCGGCGCCGCGGCCGCCGATGCGCCCATCGTGCGCGCCGACGGCAGCAGCGGCTGGCTGCTGCGCGAATGCCATGTGGCGCAGTTCACGGCGCTGCTGTTCGGCACCGGCGAAGCGGCCGAACGCAGCCTGCAGGCGCTGAAGTCCTGCGACCTTCCGCTGCACGTGGTGCGCGTGGAAGGCGCAATGCCCGCAGGCGAACTCGCCACTCAGCGCTACGACGCGCAACCCGGCACCGTCTACCTGCTGCGGCCCGACCAGCATGTGTGCGCGCGCTGGCGGCAACCCGCGGCAGAAAACATCCGCGCAGCCATCGGCCGCGCACTCGCCAAGGCATGAGGACCACCATGCAACAGCAACAACAACTGATCACCGCACCGAATCTCGAAGCGCCCGACGACTTCTACGAGGCGCTGATCGAGGCGCACCAGGGGCTTTCCACCGAAGAAAGCCACGCCTTCAATGCGCGGCTCGTGCTCGTGCTGGCCAACCACATCGGCTCGCTGGCCGTGCTGCGCGAGGCCTTCGAGGCCGCGCGCGGCAGCTGAGCGCGGGCCGGCTCATCGCCCTGATTTTCGAAAGAGAACACCATGACCCATCCAACAGCCAATACCGAGCCGCGCTACCAGAGCGGCTTCGGCAACGAGTACGCTTCGGAAGCCGTTGCCGGCGCCCTGCCGCAGGGCCGCAACAACCCGCAGCGCGCGCCCTTCGACCTCTACACCGAGCTGCTCTCGGGCACCGCCTTCACCGCGCCGCGCCACGAGAACCGCCGCACCTGGCTGTATCGCCGCCAGCCTTCGGTGGTCTCGGGCCGCTACCAGCCGTATGCGCAGGCGCACTGGACCACCGGCGCCGACCGCGAGATCGCGCTGCCGCCCGAGCCCCTGCGCTGGCATCCGCTGCCGCTCGACGCCGGCGCGGCCGAAGCGGACTTCATCGACGGCATGCGCACCATCGCGGCCAACGGCGATGCCGAATCGCAAGTGGGCATCGGCTCGCTCATGTACCTCGCAGGCCGCTCGATGGAGCGCCGCGCCTTCGTCAACGCCGACGGCGAGATGCTGGTGGTGCCGCAGCAGGGCCGCCTCGTCATCACCACCGAGCTCGGCGTGCTCGACGTGAAGCCCGGCGAGATCGCGCTGCTGCCGCGCGGCATGGCCTTCAAGGTGGCATTGCCCGACGGTCTCTCGCGCGGCTACGTCTGCGAGAACTACGGCGCGCATTTCCGCCTGCCCGAACTCGGCCCCATCGGCTCCAACGGCCTGGCCAACGCACGCGACTTCCAGGCGCCCGTGGCAGCGTTCGAATCCGAAGAAGGCGCCTACGAACTCGTGAAGAAATTCGGCGGCCGCTTCTGGAAGGCACCGGCCAGGCAGTCGCCCTTCAACGTGGTCGCCTGGCACGGCAACCTGGCGCCGGTGAAATACGACACGGCCAATTTCATGGTGATCGGCTCGATCAGCTTCGACCATCCCGATCCGTCGATCTTCACCGTGCTGACTTCGCCGAGCGACACGCCCGGCACCGCGAACTGCGACTTCGTGATCTTCCCGCCGCGCTGGATGGTGATGGAGAACACCTTCCGTCCGCCGTGGTTCCACCGCAACCTCATGAGCGAATTCATGGGCCTGGTGTTCGGCGAATACGACGCCAAGCCGGGCGGCTTCAAGCCCGGCGGCGCGAGCCTGCACAACTGCATGGTGCCGCACGGCCCCGACGAGGAAGCCTTCGACAAGGCCACGCACGCCGACCTGAAGCCGCACAAGCTGGACAACACGCTGGCCTTCATGTTCGAGAGCCGCTACCGCTTCATTCCAACGAACTTCGCGCTCAAGAGCCCCGCGCTCGACACCGACTACGCCGACTGCTGGGCCGGTCTCCAGGACCAGTTCAAGGCATGACCGCCGACTCAAATACAGAAAGACATCCATGACCACCGCACTGAACGCCACCCATGACCCGAAGCTGCGCAGCTGGGTCGCCTCCGCCAACGAAGCCGGCTGCGACTTCCCGATCCAGAACCTGCCTTTCGGCCGCTTCCGCGCGGCGGGCAGCAGCAGCGAGGCTTTCCGCATCGGCGTGGCCATCGGCGACCAGGTGCTCGACCTGAAGGCGGCCGGCCTTGTCGACACCGACGACATGAACGTGCTGATGAGCGCGAGCGTGAAGGAGCGGCAGGCCCTGCGCGCAGCCATCTCCGCGGGCCTCGCCGAAGGCAGCGGCCAGCAGGCCGCATGGTCCAAAGCCTTGCTGCCGCAATCGAAGGTCGAAATGACCGTGCCCTGCCGCATCGGCGACTACACCGACTTCTACACCGGCATCCACCACGCCACCACCATCGGCAAGCTGTTCCGCCCCGACCAGCCGCTGATGCCCAACTACAAGTGGGTGCCGATCGGCTACCACGGCCGCGCCTCGTCCATCGGCGTGAGCGGGCAGGCCTTCAAGCGGCCGCAGGGACAGACCAAGGCGCCCGATGCGGCCGAGCCCGGCTTCGGTCCCTCGAAGCGGCTGGACTACGAACTGGAACTGGGCTTCTTCATCGGCCGCGGCAATGCGCTCGGCGAGCCGATTGCCATCGGCGAGGCCGAGGACCATCTGTTCGGCGTGGCGCTGCTCAACGACTGGTCGGCTCGCGACCTGCAGGCCTGGGAGTACCAGCCGCTGGGCCCCTTCCTCTCGAAGAATTTCGCGAGCACGCTGTCGCCGTGGATCGTCACAATGGAAGCGCTGGCGCCGTTCCGTGCCAGGTTCGAGCGGCCCGCGGGAGATCCGCAGCCGCTCGCGTACCTCGACGCGCCCTCGAATCGCGAGAGCGGCGCCCTCGACATCACGCTCGAGGTGCTGCTGCAGACCGCGAAGATGCGCGCCGAAGGCGTGGCGCCCGCGCGCCTCACGCGCGGCAACACCACCGAGGCCGCCTACTGGACCGCCGCGCAGCTGGTGGCGCACCACACGGTGAACGGCTGCAACCTGCAGCCCGGCGACCTGCTGGGTTCGGGCACGCTGTCGGGCCCCAGGCCCGACGAGGCCGGCTCGCTGATCGAGCTCACGCAGGGCGGCAAGCAGCCGATCACGCTGCCCAATGGCGAGAAGCGCACCTTCCTCGAGGACGGCGATACGCTGGTGATCCGCGGCTACTGCGAGCGCGCGGGGGCGGTGCGCATCGGGCTGGGCGAGGTCAGCGGCACGGTGGCCGCCTGAGGTCTGCGTGTTGTCCTCTCTCCCTCTGGGAGAGGGAGCAGGATTCAAGGTGCGGTTGCGGCAGAGGCCGCCGCGGGCCAGGCCACTTCACTCGCCACGCGCGGCTTGCCGATCGGCGCCGTAGCCTTGCCGATCCTGACGGCCGCCATGTCGGCTTCGCTCGGATACTGGTCCATCAGCCAGTAGTCGAACACGCGACGGGCAATGGGCGCCGCTGCGCCCGCGCCCCAGCCGGCGTTCTCGACGATCACCGCCAGCGCGATCTTGGGGTCGGTGGCCGGGGCGAAGGCCATGAACAGTGCGTGGTCGCGCTGGTGCTCCTCGAGCGCCTTGGCGTTGTACTTGGTGTTCTGCGCCTGCGTCACGGCCTGCGCGGTGCCGGTCTTGCCCGCCGCCTGGTAGCCCGCGCCCGCGAACACGCCCCGCGCGGTGCCGCTGCTGACCACGCTGGTCAGGCCCTCGCGAATCACCGCGATGTTGGCCGCGGTATAGCCCAGGTTCTCGGCCGGCGGCTGGGGCAGCGGCACCACCTGCCCGCTCACGGTGTTGCGCGTGGCCAGCACGAGGTGCGGCTTGCGCTTCAAGCCACCGTCGGCCACGATGGCCGTGGCCTGCGCGAGCTGCAGCATCGTGAAGGTGTTGTAGCCCTGCCCGATGCCCAGCGAAATGGTCTCGCCCGCGTACCACTTCTTCTGCTCGGGCCGCTTGTAGGCGTTGCGCTTCCATTCGGTGCTCGGCAGCACGCCGCGCACCTCGCCGCCCAGGTCGATGCCGGTGATCTGGCCGAAGCCCAGCGGCTTCATGAAGTCGTGGATCAGGTCCACGCCCATTTCGTTGGCCAGCGAGTAGTAGTAGATGTTGCTCGACAGCTGGATCGAGCGGCGCATGTCGACGCCGCCGATGTTGCCTTCGGGGCTGCCGAAGCGGTGGCCGCCGAAGTTGAAGTAGCCGGGATCGTTCACCACCACGTTCGGGCCGCGCTTGCCGGTCTGCAGCGCCGCGAGCGCCATGAAGGGCTTGTAGGTGGAGCCGGGCGGGTAGGTGCCGCGCAGCGCGCGGTTCAAAAGCGGCTTGTCGAGCGATTCGGTCAGTGCCTGCCAGCTCTCGGTGTCGATGCCTTCGACGAACAGGTTGGGGTCGAAGGTGGGCTTGCTCACGAAGGCCAGCACCTCGCCGGTCTTGGGGTCGATGGCCACCAGCGCGCCGCGGCGGTCGCCGAACATGTCTTCCACCAGCTTCTGCAGCTTGATGTCGAGCGACAGCATCACGGTGTTGCCAGGCGTGGCCGGGTGGCTGGCGAGCCGGCGCACCGCGCGGCCACCGGCCGAGGTTTCCATCTGCTCGACGCCGGTCTGGCCGTGCAGCGTCTTCTCGTAGCTCTGCTCGATGCCGAGCTTGCCGATGTAGTCGGTGCCCTTGTAGTTGGCCTGGTCTTCCTCGGCCCAGTCTTCCATCGCGGTCTTCTCGCGCTGGTTGATGCGGCCGATGTAGCCGAGCACGTGCGAGGCCAGCTCGGCGTGCGGGTAGTTGCGGAACAGCCGGGCCTTGATTTCCACGCCCGGGAAGCGGTAGCGCTGCGCAGCGAAGCGCGCGACTTCCTCGTCGCTCAGGCGGGTGCGGATCGGAATGGAATCGAAGCTGCGCGAGTCTTCGCGCAGGCGCTTGAAGCGGCGGCGGTCGCGCGGGGAAACCTCAAGCACCTGGGTCAGGCTTTCGATGGTCTCCTCGACGTCGCCCACCTTCGAAGGCGTGATCTCCAGCGTGTAGGCCGAATAGTTGGAGGCCAGCACGATGCCGTTGCGGTCGAGGATGAGGCCGCGGTTGGGCACCACGGGCACGATGGCCGTGCGGTTGCTCTCGGCCTGCTCCGCCAGGTCTTCGTGCCGCACCACCTGCAGGTAGAACAGGCGGGCGCCGAGCAGGCCGAATGCAAAGAGCACCACGAGGCCGATCACGACCACGCGGCGCTTGAAGCGCGCGAGATCGGCGGCGACGTTGCGGATTTCGGTCATGGCATGCGAGCTTAGGCGCTCAAAAGCAGCGCAGATCTGTCGTGGAACACCGCGGAACGGGCTTTGCCCGGCCGCTGGTGTTGCCCCCGGCGAGGGGGTGGGCGAAGCGACACGAAGTGCGCGAAGACTGGGGGTGAGCTCATAACGGCCGGTTCTCGTCGGGGTCCGGCGTGCGAAGCTGGGGCGCGAGCAGCAAGGCGGTGGCCAGCGGCCACAGCGCAGCCTCGACGGCCGGCGAGATCAGCACGCTCCAGCCCGGGAACACGCCGCCGCCGACCATCCGCGTGATGACCTCGATGAGCTGCGACAACGCAAAGAGCGGCAGCACCTGCAGCGCCTGCGAGGCCACCGGGTACCACAGCAGGCGCCGGTGGATGGTGATCGCGAAGAAGCCCAGCGTGGTGTAGGACAGCGCATGCTGGCCCAGCATGGATGCCTGGTGCACATCCATGCACAGCCCGAAGACAAAGGCCGCGCCGATGCCCACGCGCATCGGCTGGTGTACGCCCCAGAACACGATGGCCAGCGCGAGCAGGTCGGGCATCCACGCGGCGCGGCCGATCGGGATCATGTTGATGAGCAGCGCCACCACCAGGCTCGCCCACATGAACAGCGGGCTCACGGGCAGCAGGAGCTGCTGTTGTCCTGGACGCTTGATCATCGGGTGGGCTCCGCGGCTTTCTTGTCCGCTTTGGCGGCCGGCTTGGCCTCGGGCTTCTTGCGCACCGCTGCCGCAGGCGCCGCGGGCGGCGGTGCCGAGGGTGCTCCGGTGGGCGCGAGCACCAGCACGTAGCGCGCGGCGGTCACATGGGCCAGCGGCACGCAGTAGATGCGGGCAAAGGCCGAATCAGCCCGGCGCTCGATGCGCTCGATCTTCGCCACCGGCAGGCCGGGCGGATAAACGCCGTCGACGCCGCTGGTGGACAGCAGGTCGCCCTCCTGCAGGTCGGCATTGGCGGCCATGAAGCGCAGCTCCAGTCCGCCGCCATGCGCCGACGCGTCGCCGAAGGCCACGCTGCGCACGCCGGTGCGGGTGTTCTGCACGGGAATGGAAAGATCGCGGTCGATCACCAGCGTGACCTCGCTCGTGAACGGCTGCACTTGCGTCACCTGTCCCAGTACGCCGTGCGCGTCGATCACGGGCGAGCCGGCGGCCACGCCCTGCGTGAGCCCCTGGTCGATGACGATCTTGCGCGTGTAGGGGTCGGCCGCGTCGTACAGCACCTCGGCCGCCCGGCCCGGGGCCTGGGTGGTCTGGCGCAGTTCGAGCAGCGCGCGCAGCCGCGCGTTGTCCTGCGCGAGCGTGTCGGCCTGGCTCGCGCGCTCGGCCTGCAGCATGAGCGCCTTGTGCGCCTCGTCTTCGTTGCGCTGGGCCGTCTGCAGGTCTTCGAAATAGCGGCTGCCGCCAACCACCATCTGCACCGGCTTGAGCGCCAGCCACTGCACCGGATAGAGCACCGCGCCGACGGCCGCGCGCAGCGGCTGAACCAGATGGAAGCGCGCATCGGCCACCATCAGGAACAGCGAGAGCGCGCCGAAGAAGATCAGCTTGCTGAGCGCCGACTGCCCCTGGTTGAACAGGGGTGGGGCTGTGCGATCGAGCGTGCCCAAGGGCATGGTTCAGGCCTGGCTGTGTGCAACGTCAGATGGCAAAAAAGCCGGCCTGCGCAAGCAGAGGCCGGCCGATGATGGCTTACGCCTTTTACTCGCTCGTGAAGATGCTGCCCAGGCGGTCCATGCGTTCCAGCGCAATGCCGCAACCGCGCACCACGCAGGTCAGCGGGTCTTCGGCCACCAGCACCGGCAGGCCGGTTTCCTCGGCCAGCAGGCGGTCCAGGTCGCGCAGCAGCGCGCCGCCGCCGGTCAGCATCATGCCGCGCTCGGCGATGTCGGCGCCCAGCTCGGGCGGCGTCTGCTCCAGCGCGTTCTTCACGGCCGAGACGATGTTGTTGAGCGGATCGGTCAGGGCTTCCAGCACTTCGTTGCTGCTGATGGTGAAGCTGCGCGGCACGCCTTCGGAGAGGTTGCGGCCCTTGACTTCCATCTCCTTGACCTCGGAGCCCGGGAAGGCCGAGCCGATGTTCTTCTTGATGACCTCGGCCGTCGGCTCGCCGATCAGCATGCCGTAGTTGCGACGGATGTAGTTGATGATGGCTTCGTCGAAGCGGTCGCCGCCCACGCGCACCGAGCCCTTGTAGACCATGCCGCCCAGGCTGATGACGCCCACTTCGGTGGTGCCGCCGCCGATGTCGACCACCATCGAGCCCGAGGCCTCGCTGACAGGCAGGCCGGCGCCGATGGCCGCGGCCATGGGTTCCTCGATCAGGTAGACGGAAGTGGCGCCTGCCGCCTCGGCCGCGTCCTTGATGGCGCGGCGCTCGACCTGGGTCGAGCCGCAGGGCACGCAGATGATGATGCGCGGGCTCGGCGTGAGCAGCGTGCGCGGGTGCACCATCTTGATGAACTGCTTGATCATCTGCTCGGTGATCACGAAGTCGGCGATCACGCCGTCCTTCATCGGGCGGATGGCTTCGATGTTGCCGGGCACCTTGCCCAGCATGGCCTTGGCCTCGCGGCCGACGGCCTGGATCACCTTCTTGCCGTGGGGGCCGCCTTCATGGCGGATGGCGACGACCGAGGGTTCGTCCAGCACGATGCCCTTGTTGCGGGCAAATATCAGGGTGTTGGCGGTGCCGAGGTCGATCGCCAGGTCGGTGGAAAAGTACCGACGGAAAGCTCCAAACATGTGCGGAATCCTCTGGAGCACGCCTGCGCGTCGGCAGGTCGTCGCTCTGTTTTTTGGGTCGTATGACGGGGGTGAATTGATCGTTTTTGGCGCAAAAGCCGGCGCGTTCGCGGGGGTTGCGGCAAAGGCGGGATAATACCCGAATCCCCTCTGATTCCTGTGTTAGCACCCTCTCCGGCGTGCGATTACTTCCGGTTTTTCGGCCGGTCCGACCCATGTCACTTTCCGCCTCAGATATTGCACGCATTGCCTCCCTGGCACGGCTGCAGCTTGCCTCCGACGAAAGCGAGCGCATGCTCAGCCAGATCAACGGCTTTTTTGACCTGGTCGAACGCATGCGTTCGGTCGACACCACGGGGGTAGAGCCGCTGGCCCATCCGGTGGCGGCCGTCGAGGACATCACGCTGCGCCTGCGCGACGACGTGGCGAGCGAGCCCGACAACCGCGAAGCCAACCAGAAGAGCGCCCCGGCCGTCGAAGCCGGCCTGTTCCTGGTGCCGAAAGTGATCGAATGAGCGGCGAATTGCATCAAATGGGCGTGGTCGCCCTGACCAAGGCCCTGGCCGACCGCAAGATTTCCGCCGTCGAGGCTTCCCAGGCTTTTCTGGGCCGCATGAAGGCCCATCAGTCGCTCGGCACCTTCGTCGACGTGAACGAGGAAGTCACGCTGGCCCAGGCCCGCGCGGCCGACGCGCTCATTGCCAAGGGCAACGCGCCCGCACTGGCCGGCGTGCCGATTGCGCACAAGGACATCTTCGTCACCACCGATTTCGCCACCACCGCCGGCTCCAAGATGCTCGCGGGCTACCGCTCGCCCTTCGACGCCACCGTGGTCAAGCGCCTGGCCGAGGCCGGCGCAGTGACGCTGGGCAAGCTCAGCTGCGACGAATTCGCGATGGGCTCGGCCAACGAGAACGTCGCCGTGCCCGCCGTGGGCCACGACAAGGCCGTGCCGGTGCAGAACCCCTGGAACCGCGAGCGCATTCCGGGCGGCTCCTCGGGCGCCAGCGCGGCGGCCGTGGCGGCACGCCTCGCGCCCGCGGCCACCGGCACCGACACCGGCGGCTCGATCCGCCAGCCGGCCTCGTTCTGCGGCATCACCGGCATCAAGCCGACCTACGGCCGCGCCTCGCGCTATGGCATGGTGGCCTTCGCATCGAGCCTGGACCAGGCCGGCCCGATGGCCCGCTCGGCCGAAGACTGCGCGCTGCTGCTGTCGGCCTTCTGCGGCCCCGACCTGGACCGCGACTCGACCTCGCTCGACCGGCCCGCCGAAGACTTCGGCCGCTCGCTGAACGATTCGCTCGAAGGCCTGCGCATCGGCGTGCCGAAGGAGTTCTTCGGCGAAGGCGTTGCGCCCGGCGTGCGCGCGGCCATCGATGCGGCGCTCGCGCAGTACGAGAAGCTCGGCGCGAAGCGCGTCGAGGTGTCGCTGCCGCTCACCGAGCTGTCGATTCCCGTGTACTACATCCTGGCCGCGGCCGAAGCCTCGAGCAACCTGAGCCGCTTCGACGGCGTCAAGTTCGGCCACCGCGCCAAGCAGTACAAAGACCTGGCCGAGATGTACGAGCGCACGCGCGCCGAAGGCTTCGGCGACGAGGTCAAGCGCCGCATCATGATCGGCACCTACGTGCTTTCGCACGGCTATTACGACGCCTACTACCTGCAGGCGCAGAAGGTGCGCCGCATGATCGCCGACGATTTCCAGCAGGCCTTCAGGCAGTGCGATGTGATCGCCGGCCCGGCCGCGCCGACCACCGCCTGGAAGATCGGCGAGCACGGCGGCGACCCGGTGGCCGACTACCTGGCCGACATCTTCACGCTGCCGGCCTCGCTGGCCGGCCTGCCGGGCATGAGCGTGCCCGCGGGCTTCGACTCCGGCATGCCCGTCGGTTTGCAGCTGATCGGCAACTACTTCGGCGAAGCGAAGCTGCTGAACGCGGCCCACCGCTTCCAGCAGGCCACCGACTGGCACACGCGCACGCCGGAGGGCTTTTGAAATGAGCGAACCCGTGAACACTTTCGAAGCACAGCAGGAAGGCCGCCCGACCGGCCCGCTGGTGCGCGGCTATGAAGTCATCATCGGCTTCGAGACGCACGCGCAACTCTCGACCGCGAGCAAGATCTTCAGCCGCGCCTCCACCGCCTTTGGCGCCGAGCCCAACACCCAGGCCTGCGCGGTCGACCTGGCGCTGCCCGGCACGCTGCCCGTGATGAACAAGGGCGCGGTCGAGCGCGCCATCAAGCTGGGCCTGGCGCTCGGCTCGCACATTGCGCCGCGCAGCGTGTTCGCGCGCAAGAACTACTTCTACCCCGACCTGCCCAAGGGCTACCAGATCAGCCAGTACGAGATCCCGGTCGTGCAGGGCGGCGCGGTCTCGTTCTTCCTCGGCCAGGAAAAGAAGACCGTGCGCCTGGTGCGCGCCCACCTCGAGGAAGACGCGGGCAAGTCGCTGCACGAGAACTTCATCGGCCAGAGCGGCATCGACCTGAACCGCGCCGGCACGCCGCTGCTGGAGATCGTGACCGAGCCCGACATGCGCTCCACCGCCGAGGCCGTGGCCTATGCGCGCGAGCTGCACAAGGTCGTCACCTGGATCGGCATCTGCGACGGCAACATGCAGGAAGGGAGCTTCCGCTGCGACGCCAACGTGTCGGTGCGCAAGCCCGGCGAGAAGCTCGGCACGCGGCGCGAGATCAAGAACCTGAACAGCTTCAAGTTCATGCAGCAGGCGATCGACTACGAGATCAACTCGCAGATCAACGAGCTGGAGGACGGCCGCAAGATCGAGCAGGCCACCGTGCTGTTCGACCCCGACACCGGCGAGACGCGCACCATGCGCACCAAGGAAGACGCGGCCGACTACCGCTACTTTCCCGACCCGGACCTGCCGCCGCTCGCCATCGAGGCCGAGTGGATCGAGCGCGTGCGCGCCACCATGCCCGAGCTGCCGCGCGCCATGGCCGAGCGCTATGTGCGCGACCACGGCATGTCCGAATACGACGCGGCGCAGCTCACGCAGAGCCCGGCGCTCGCACGCTACTTCGACGATGCGGTCAAGGCCGGCGCCACGCCCAAGCTGGCCAGCAACTGGATCACCGGCGAAATGGCGCGCCGCCTGAACGCGCAGGAGATCGGCATCGAGGCCGCGCCCGTCACGGCGCAGCAGCTGGCGCAGTTGGTCGGGCGCATTGCCGACGGCACGCTGCCCAACAACGCCGCGCGCCAGGTGTTCGACGCGCTCTGGACCGGCGAAGGCAGCGACGTCGACGCGATCATCGAGGCCAAGGACCTGAAGCCCATGAGCGACACCGGCGCGCTCGACAAAATCCTGGACGAAGTGATCGCAAAGAACGCGAAGAACGTCGAGGAATACCGCGGCGGCAAGGAAAAGGCGCTCAACGGCCTCGTGGGCCAGGTAATGAAGGCCAGCGGCGGCAAGGCGAACCCCGCGCAAGTGACCGAACTGCTCAAGGCAAAGCTGGGCTGACGCCGGCCCTCAGCGTTTGCTGATGCCGTTCTGGGGAGACCAGAGCTGCTTGAGGCGCGTGCGCTCCTCGTCGAAGCGCGCGTTGACGCGCTTCTTCTCGTCTTCCTGCTCGCCGATGAAGCGGTTCTGCACCGCCACGCTCTGCGCGTTGTCCTCGAGCTTGCGGCGCACGGCACCGGGCGCCTTGCTCACATCGTGCTTGTAGAACTCGAGCTCCTCGTCGACCTTCCTGCGGTCTTCGGCGAGTTCGGCCAGGCGCTTCTTCGCGGCCTGGATCACCGCGTCGATCTGCACCAGCGCTTCGGCGCGCTCGCGGTCGTGCACCTCGGCATTGGGATAGCGCACCAGCAGTGCGCGTTCGCGGCGACGTTCGTCGGTCAGGCGCGCGGCCTGCAAGGCGGCCTCGCGGGCGCGGTCTTCGCGCTCGGCCAGTTCACGGGCGGTGTACGTGGGCTCGAGCCGACGGCGCGTGGTACCGCTCGGGTTCAGTTCGCGCTGCTCGCGGTCGATGCATTCGGCAATAGGGCGGTCGGCCGTGAGCGTGCGGCCGCGCGCGTCGGTGCACGAATAGATGCCGGCGGCCGGCGCCGGTGCGGGCTGCGCCGGGACCGCGCCGGCCCACAGGGCCATCAGCAGCAGCGCCCAGGGGGCTGCGAACGGCCGGGCCGCCAGGTCGAGCTTGCGCTTGGGCACGGCGTCGATCTCAGCTGGCGCCGTAGCGCGCCCGGTAGGCGAGCACGCGCTCGCGATGCACGCCCAGGTCGGCGGCGGCACTGCCCGAGAGGTAGTTCAGCAGGTCGTCGAGCGTGGCAATGGCCACCACCTGCAGGCCCAGCTGGTTGCGCACGTACTGCACGGCACTGTGGTCCACGTCGACGCCGTTCTCGGTGGCTTTTTCCTGCCGGTCGAGCGCAATGGCCACGGCGTGCGGCGTGGCGCCCGCGGCTTCGATGGCGGCAATGGATTCGCGCACTGCGGTGCCGGCCGACATCACGTCGTCGACGATCAGCACGCGGCCCTTGAGCGGTGCACCCACCAGGTTGCCGCCTTCGCCATGCGCCTTGGCTTCCTTGCGGTTGTAGGCAAAGGGATGGTTGCGCCCGCGCCGGGCCAGTTCGGCCGCCACCGTGGCACCCAGCGGAATGCCCTTGTAGGCGGGGCCGAAAATCATGTCGAACTCGACGCCGCTCTCGATCAGCCGGTCTGCATAGAATCCGGCGAGCCGCGCGATCTTGGCGCCGTCGTCGAAGAGGCCCGAATTGAAGAAATAAGGGCTCATTCGCCCGGCCTTGGTCTTGAACTCGCCAAAGCGCAGCACCCCTGCGTCGAGTGCGAACTGGACGAAATCCTGCGCCACCGCGCTGCCTTGCACACCATCTACAGCCATCGGAAATTCCTTGTGTTCAAACTGACCAGCCTCAATCTCAATGGCCTGCGTTCGGCCGCCACGAAGGGGGTGGCGGACTGGGTGGCCGAACTTGCGCCGGATTGTATTTGCATGCAGGAGATCCGGGTGCAGGCGAGCGACATCGAAGGCCGCTTCGAGGAAATGGCCGGCCTCAAGGGCCATTTCCATTTCGCCGAGAGAAAAGGCTATGCCGGCACCGCGATCTACACAAAGCATGCGCCAAGCGCCGTCGTCGTGGGCTGGGGCGACGCCGAATTCGACGCCGAGGGCCGCTACCTCGAGCTGCGCTTCGACACGCCCAAGCGCAAGCTCTCGATCATCAGCTGCTACTTCCCGAGCGGCAGTTCGGGCGAGGAGCGGCAGGAAGCCAAGTTCCGCTTCCTGAAGGGGTTCTTTCCGCACCTCACCGCGCTCAAGAAGGAGCGCGAATTCATCCTTTGCGGCGACATCAACATCGCCCACAAGGAAATCGACCTCAAGAACTGGCGCGGCAACCAGAAGAACAGCGGCTTCCTGCCCGAGGAGCGCGCCTGGATGACCCGGCTGCTGGATGCCGGCACCGACGGCGCGGGGCTGGTGGACGTCTACCGCCTGCTCAAGCCCGACACCACGGCCGAGGCCTACACCTGGTGGAGCAACCGCGGCCAGGCCTACGCCAACAACGTGGGATGGCGGCTGGACTACCACCTGGCCACGCCGGCCCTGGGCGCGCTGGCGCGCAGCGAGCAGATCTACAAGACCGTGAAGTTCTCGGACCACGCGCCGATCACGGTGGACTACGACTTCACGCTGTAGCCCGCTGGCCGATGCCGCTGACCACGCCCGTCGCCGATCCCGCGCCACCGGCGGCCTACCTGCCGCGCGATGTCGTCAACGCGCCCGCGGTCAAGGCGGCCATCGCACGCCGCAGCACCGAGCGCGGCGACGACGCCGACATGGCGGCCTGGCTGCGCAATCATTTCTTTCGCTGGGCCATCGGCAGCTTCGAGCACGTGCTGCCGGTGCACTCGATGGCCGATTACCTCGCGGCGGCGGGCCCCGGCAGGCTGGCGCCCGAGTGGCTGGCCAGGCGGTTGCAGCCGCGCGCCGATGCACAGCCCCCGGCCTGCCATTACCTCGACCCCGACCATCTGCTGCTGATCGAGCGCGAGCGCGTGCTGGTCGAGTTCCTGCGCGCGCGGCGCGGCACGCGGCTCGAACAGAAGCTGCAGCGCATCACCTGCTTCATGGCCCTGGCGATGTGGGAGCGGGAGCACCAGCGCATGCAGGCGCGGCGCAGCAAGGGCTGGGTGCCCAGCAGCGGGCTCGCGCTGCGCGAAGTGCTGCGCACGCCCAACGGCACCTTCTTCGAGTTCGATGGCAGCCATCCAGCGCTGCGCGAAGAGATGGCCTACGAGTCTTACCACATGCAGCACTGCCTCGGACAGTTCGCGAGCCTGAAGAAGCTCAGCGGCGGCTATGGCGAGCAGTATGCGCAGGCCGCGCAGGACGGCCGGCTGCGTCTTTTCACCTTGCGCAGCGCGGGCAACCTGCCGCATGTGACGATCAGCCTCGGCGTGGCCGCCGACGGCCTGCGCGTGGACCAGATCAAGGGCAAGCAGAACCGCCACCCCGTCCGCAAGTACGCCGACGACGTGCTGCAGTTCCTGCGCGCCCTGCCACCGCGCGGCGAACGCCATGCCGATTGCGAAGGCATGGGCCTGGTGTTCGAGCCCGATGCGGCCGCGCCGGCCGGAGGCAGCGCGGCCGGCCAGTGGAAATTCGTGACCGACGTGGCCGACGCCGGCTTCCTGCTCAGCGTGATGAGTGCCAACTTCCACCTGATCGAACACTTCGAACGCCCGCCGGCCGCACTGCAATGGCTGCTGCTGCGCATTGCGCCCCACGAGCTCGGCCGCCTGCGGTATGTCGATCCGGCCGTTGCCGCGGCCGCGCGGCTGACCCTGCCCGAAAAATCGCTGCCGCCGATGCTGCGCGACCTGCCGGCCGCGGCCTGCGAGATCGAGGGCATTCCGTTCACGGCCATCGCCCCGGGCGCACTGCCATGCTGAAGCTGCTGCTGTGGCTCGTGGGGCTGGGCCTGCTGTTCTTCGCGTGGCGCGTGGCCGTCGTGCTGTCCGGCCTGATGCGCGAGGACCGCGAAACAACCGCTCCCGGCAGCCAGGGCGCTGCCCCCGCCAGGGAAGACCCTGCACTGCGCGCCGCCCGCGCCGCAGCCGACAACGCGTTGCCCAACAGGCGCCGCTGGGCCCTTGCGCTCGCGGACATCCTGCTGATTCGCAATGGCCTGCCGTGCAACGGCGACACGCTCGCGCTCGAACTGCCCGCCGAAAAGCGTGTGCAGCTCGCGCGCCAGGTGCTGAGGGAAATGAACTTCCCCGCCGACCTGCCCGCCGCTGCCATTCCCGCGCGCATGCAGGCCGCGCTCACCGGCTGGGTCGGTGGCCTCGGCCGTTCGCACGATGGCTTCTACGAGCAGCTCGCGGCCCAGGGCCGTGTGCGCGACGCGCTGGCCTTCGACTGCGCGCGCACCGCCTTCCTGGTGCGCTGCATCGCACTGCTCGGCTGGGTGCCCGAGGCGCAGGCGTGGCCCGTGCTGTTCCTCAACGCCCAGCGTGCGCAGGACAGCTTCGACAGCTGGGAAGATTTCGGCCTGGCCTATGCACGGGCGCGCGAGCACTGGCTGCGCATCAGCACCCAGGACGGCCCCGCCTCCACGCGCGCCACCACGGAAGTGCGCGAGCACCTGCGCAACGTCGAGGGCAGCTGGCTCATGCTGCCCTGGAAGCGCTACCGCATCTTCGATCCGCAACCGCTGCCGGCCTGAGACGGCCGGCGTTCCTTTCCTCCATTCGCTACGAACCATGACCACGAACCCGATCCCGTCCGTTCCCTCGCCATGGAAGATCTGCGACGTCGATGCGCTGCTGCGCGCGGGCGAGCACGCCACGCTCGACCGCCTGTTCGACGAGGCGCTGGCCGCGAGCTTCCACGACCGCGCCGCCGAAGAGCGCTACCACGGCGCCCTGCCCGCCGACCTCGAGGGCTGCACCGGGGCCGGCGCCGAAGGCCTGGCGCGGCTGCGCGCCTGGCAGGCCGCGCGCCCGCAGTCGGCCCATGCATGGCTGTGCGAGGCGCACTACTGGTTCCACTGGGCCTACGAATACCGCGGTTCGGGCTGGGCCGGTTCGGTGACCGACCTGGGATGGACCTGCGCCCACGCCTGCGCCACGCATGCGGCCGTGTCGGCGATGCGCTCGCTCGAGCGCGAGGCCACCCTGTGGAACGCCACCGCACTGATGATGCAGAGCGTGTCGGCCTTCGACGAGCCCGACTGGCTCACCGAGCTCGTGCGCAGCGGACGCGGGCCCGAAGCCCCGCTCGTCCACGACCTGCCGCTCGAAGGCATGTCCCCCGAGGCGCGCGAGGAACTGCTGGCCATGCTCGCGCGCTCCGGCCTGCAGGCGGACGAACGCATCGCCTGTCCGTCGAGCGCGCCCGCGGCGCTGCCATCGCCGATGCAGGGCAAGAAGATGCTGACCGGCAAGCAGTACTGGATGCACGCCACGATGCAGATCCATCCGCGGCTGTTCTTCTTTTTGCGCCAGTGCATCTGGTTCATGCAGCCGCGCTGGGGCGGCAGCCATGACCGGGTGCGCGCCTTCATCGCGTCGCCGGCCTGTGCGCACCTGAGCGAGATCGAGAAAGACCGCCTGCGGCACGAGATCTGGCGCGACGACTACCTGGAGAACGAGGTCGACGGCGACGACGACCCCGAGGACGTGCGCCGGTGGATGGCCGCGACCCGCCAGCGCGCGGGCGAGGCACTCCACCCCTACCACCGCTGGGAAACGCTGTACTGGATCGCCAAGAGCCACTACGGCCGCGAGGAGCGGCCGCAGGCGCTCGCCTGCCTGAAGGAAGCCGAGGTCCACGCGCCCATCGACGACGACCACGCGATGTCCCTCGCGGTGCTGCTGGCCTGCCAGCTCGAGCCGCAGGACCCGTCCTGGCTGGGCCAGGCCGTCGTGCGCAGCGCCAATGCCGGGGAATGCCCGGCCGCGATGATCCTGCACGGCTACTGCAGCCTGAAGGGCGTGCTTGGATTCGTGCCCGACGAGCCCGCGGGCCAGGCCTGGCTCGAACTCGCCCGCATGCGCGCGCCTGGCACGCTGGCATGGAACAAGCTGGCGTCCGCCCTCCGGTACGGCGGGCGCGAGGCCGACGCCTTCGCGTTGGCGACGATGGGCCAGGCGGCGGGCGGAGACTCCTGCGACTACCTGCTCGGGCTGTTCCATGAAGACGGCGTGCATGTCGCACCCGATCTGAGCCAGGCCATTCCCTACTACCGCAAGACCGCCGAGGACGGCGGCAACATGGGGGCCTACAAGCTGGGCTACGCCTGCTACAACATCTCGCTCGCCGCAAAGGACCCCGCCGAGCGCGGGCAGCTGATGCTGGAGGCCGTGGAGGCGATGCGCAAGGCGCACGAGATGGGGCACACCGACGGACTCGAAGGCATGCTGATGTTCATCGGCGACCTGGACGAGATTCCGGCACGGCATCGCTACGTGGACTTGGTGCGCGAGCACGCGCAGCAGGGCAATGCGGCGGCCATGGCGGCGCTGTCGGGCCTGCTGGCCGACCCCTCCGACAAGCAGCTCTACGACTACCGCGAGAGCGTGCGCTGGATCCTCGGAGCGCAGGCGGTGGCGCCCGACGACGGCTATGTGAAGAACATGACGCGCATCCACCACGAGGACGGCCTCATCGCCAAGCTCAACTTCAAGCTGCACCGCAAGGGCATCAAGGCGCACGAGATCCCGGGCGCAGACAACGCGATGGTCTGACGCGCGGGGGCGCCATGCCTCAGCTGCGCCTGGCTTCCTTGTAAAGCCCCTCGACCTTCGGCAGGTTGGCCTCGAGCTTCTGGATCCGGTCCGGCCCGCTCGGGTGAGTTGACAGAAAGCTCAGCCCGCCCTGGTTCTTCGAGGCCACGGCCATCTTCTTCCAGAGCGACACCGAGGCCTGCGGGTCGTAGCCCGCGCGCGCCGCAAGTTCGAGCCCGACGAGATCGGCCTCGGTCTCGTCGCTGCGGCTGAACTTGAGAGTCAGCAGCTGCGTGCCGGCGCGCGCCGCCAGGTCGCCCATCTGGCCCAGGCCCAGCAGCTGTGCGCCGATGGAAAGCGCCGCGCCGGTGCCCGCGCTCTTGGCCATGCGGGCACGTGCGTGCTCGCGCAGCGCGTGGGCCATCTCGTGCCCCATCACCATGGCGACCTCGTCGTCGCTGAGCTTGAGCTGTTCGAGGATGCCGGTGAAGAAGGCGATCTTGCCGCCCGGCATGCAGAAGGCGTTGATCTGCTTGCTGCCGATCAGATTGACCTCCCATTTCCATTCACGCGCGCGCGAGTTCCATGGCGTGGCAAAGGGAATCAGCCGGTTCGCGATGGTGCGAAGCCGCTGCAGCTGCACATTGCCATCGCCCGCGAGCGCACGCTTGGCGCGCGCCTGTTCGAGCAGCTGGCCGTACTGCTGCACGCCGGCGGCTTCGATCCGGTCGGCCGGCACCAGGTTGCGCGCCACCGAGGCATTGCCCACGTTCACCTGCGCCAGGGCCGGCCCGGCCAGCGCGGCACCGGCCGCCGCGAGCAGGAAGGCCCGCCGCGGCTGCCAGGCGGAGGCGCGCGGCGCCGAGGAAGCCGCGGAAGAAAGGAGAAGCTCGCATCGTGTGCACATGCGCGGATCATAGGAACAATTGCCGACAAAAAGACGGCTCGGCAGGCGGCGCGCGCTCATGGACAATCCGAAGTTCATGTCTGCCCAGCCCGCCGAAACCTCCACCGCCCCTTCCCTGCCCTGGCGCGATGCGCTGAAGGTCTACCTCGAGCCCGCCACGCTGCGCATGCTGGCGCTGGGCTTTTCCGCCGGCCTGCCACTGCTGCTGGTGCTGGGCACGCTGAGCTTTCGCCTGCGCGAGGCGGGCATCGACCGCACCACCATCGGCTACCTGAGCTGGGTGGGCCTGGCCTATGGCTTCAAGTGGGTCTGGGCGCCGCTGGTCGACCGGCTGCCGCTGCCGCCGCTGACCACGCTGCTCGGACGCCGGCGCGGCTGGCTGCTGCTGGCGCAGGGGATGGTGGTCGCGGGGCTGGTCGGCATGGCACTCAACGATCCGCGCCAGGGCCTCGCGCCGCTGATCTGGTGCGCGCTGCTGGTGGCCTTCGGCTCGGCCACGCAGGACATCGCGCTGGACGCCTTCCGCATCGAGTCGGCCGAAACGCGCAAGCAGGCCGCGCTCGCCGCCGCCTACCAGACCGGCTACCGCCTGGCGATGATCTGGGCCGGCGCCGGCGTACTGTGGGTGGCGGCCTGGGCCGAGGTGGCGCCGGTGGCTGGCGCCACGGGTGCGGCGGCCTACCAGAACAGCGCCTGGAAGACGGCCTACCTGGTGATGGCGGCCTCGATGGCGGTGGGCGTGCTCACCGTGCTGCTGTCGCCCGAGCCGGTGCGCCGCGTGCTGCCCAAGGCGAGGAACGCGGCCGAATGGCTGCAAAGCGTGCTGATCGAGCCCTTTGCCGACTTCATCCGCCGCTACAAGTGGCAGGCCGCGCTGATCCTCTCGCTGATTGCGATCTACCGCATCAGCGACGTGGTGATGGGCATCATGGCCAACCCTTTCTACGTGGACATGGGCTTCACCAAGGACGAGGTGGCCACGGTCAGCAAGATCTACGGCGTGGTGATGACGCTGGCCGGCGCCTTCGTGGGCGGCGTGCTGTCGATGCGCCTGGGCGTGATGCGCGTGCTGATGCTGGGCGCGGTGCTCAGCGCCGCGAGCAACCTGCTCTTCGCCTGGCTGGCCTCGCGCGGGCACGACCTGACGGCGCTGATCGCGGTGGTGTCGGCGGACAACCTGGCCGGCGGCATTGCCTCGGCGGCCTTCATTGCCTACCTGTCGAGCCTCACGAACATCAGCTATTCGGCCACGCAGTACGCCCTGTTCAGCTCGCTGATGCTGCTGCTGCCGAAGTTCATTGCCGGCTATTCGGGTGCTTTCGTCGACAGCCACGGCTACGCCCAGTTCTTCACCGCCACCGCCTTTCTGGGCGTGCCGGTGCTGCTGCTGGTGGCGCTGGCCGCCCGCATTACCACCACCAAGGCCCCGGCCGGGCGTCAATAGGGCACGGGCCCTATAGGAAAACAGCTGACGCTGCGGGGCCCGCGCAACTGGTAGGCTGTCACTTTCTGGTTACCTCCGCTTCGCTCCCAGAGCGACCATTCACCTTCCGTCCGCCAACCCACAAGCAACGTGCCGCCCCGCATTTCTCCCCTTCAGATCAGCGCCTTCACGGCCACTTCGGCCGTCGGCGTCGGCAAGGAGCCGCTCGCCGAGGCGCTCGAGCATTCGCGCAGCGGCCTGCGCGCCAACGATTTCGGCGATGCGCCGCTGCCCACCTGGATCGGCCGGGTGGACGGGCTCGAGGACATCCGCCTGCCCGAGGCGCTGGCCTCGTGGGACTGCCGCAACAACCGGCTGGCCTGGCTGGGCCTGCACGCGGATGGTTTTCCCGAAGCGGTGGCGGCCGCGCGGGCCAAGTACGGCCCGTCGCGCATCGCGCTGATCCTCGGCACCTCGACCTCCAGCATTGGCGAAACCGAGCTGGCCTACACCCAGCTCGACGCCGACGGCCTCTTTCCCATGGACCAGCGCCGTGCGGCCGTGCACACGCCGCACTCGCTGGCCATGTTCGTGCAGCAGGTGCTCGGGCTCACCGGGCCGAGCGAAACGATTTCCACGGCCTGCTCGTCGAGTGCCAAGGTGTTCGCCTCGGCCGAGCGGCTGATCCGCCTGGGCCTGGCCGACGCTGCCGTGGTCGGCGGGGTCGACACGCTGTGCGGCAGTGTGCTGTTCGGCTTCAATTCGCTCGAACTGGTGTCGAGCGAGCCGTGCCGGCCGTTCGATGCGAGCCGCAAGGGCATCAGCCTCGGCGAGGCGGCCGGCTTCGCGCTGGTGGAGCGCGTGCAGGACGACGACGCCACGCCGCTGCGGCTCCTGGGCTACGGCGAAGCCAGCGATGCGCACCACATGTCGACGCCGCACCCCGGGGGCCTGGGCGCCGAACGCGCGCTCGACGAGGCGCTGGCGCGCGCGGGCCTCGCGCCCGAGGCGATCGACTACATCAACATGCACGGCACCGCGAGCCAGAAGAACGACGAGGTCGAAGGCGCGCTGGTGGCGCGGCGCTTTCCGGCGCGCACCCATGCCAGCTCGACCAAGGGCTTCATGGGCCACACGCTGGGCGCGGCGGGCATCGTCGAGTCGGTGATCAGCCTGCTCGCGATCGAGCGCGGCCTGATGCCGGGCACGGTCAACACGAACCAGCTCGACGCCGGCTTCGGTCCGCAGATCCGGCTCGCGCCCGCGCATGGCGAGGTGCGCTATGCGCTGACCAACTCCTTCGGCTTCGGCGGCAACAACTGCTCGCTCGTGTTCGGCAAAAAATGAAGCTCGCCCCCAGGCTCCGCGCACTTCGTGTCGCTCCTCCTTCCCCCTACCGGGGGCAACACCGGTGGCCCGGCAAAGCCGGTTCCACGGTGTTTCGCGAAGAATCCCCCCAATGACAGCCCGCATGAGCGCTCCCACGCCCCCGACCCTCTACATCGAAGGCCCGGCCTTCTGGACGCCCACCCTGCCCGGCTGGGACGCCGCGCGCGCCGCCTTCCGCGGCGAAGGCGGGCTGGCCGATCCGCCGGCCAAGCGGCCGTCGCCGCAGGTGCTGGCGCCGGCCGAGCGCCGCCGCGCGCCCGACACCGTGGCGCTGGCGCTCGAAGTGGCCGCCGCGTCGATGGCGGGCTCGGGCCGCAACGCGGCCGACGTGCCCTGCGTGTTCGTCTCGGCGCATGGCGACCTGTCGATCAACGACTACATGTGCAGCACGCTGGCCACCGACCCCACCGTGCTGTCGCCCACGCGCTTCCACAACTCGGTGCACAACGCGGCCGTGGGCTACTGGACCATCGGCACCGGCTGCATGGCGGCCAGCAACTCGGTCTCGGCCTACGAGAACAGCTTTGCGGCCGGCCTGCTCGAAGCGGCCGTGCAATGCGCGGCCGACCAGTCGCCGGTGCTGCTGGTGGGCTACGACACGCCAACGGTGGGCCCGCTGACCTCGGTGACCGACAGCCAGGGCCTGCTGGCCGTGGCGCTGGTGATCGCACCCGGGCGCACGGCGCGCAGCGTGGCCGCACTCGACTGGTCGGTGGACGACAGCGGTGGCGACGGCGCCGCGCCGGCGCCGCTTTCCGACGCCGCCAAAACCCTGGCGCACATCAACCCGATGGCCCATGCGCTCGGCCTGTTCGAAGCGCTGGCGCGGCTGGACGAAGACGGCCCGCCGCCGCCCATCGGCCTGCCGCTTTCCGCCACCCTGTCGCTGCGGCTGCAACTGCGGCCGATCCGGGACTGAGGCTCCATGACCGGCACTGCGCAACGATGTGACGCAGTGATCATGGGCGGCGGGCTCGCGGGGCTGACCCTGGCGTTGCAGCTGAAGCAGCGCTTCCAGGACATCGACGTGCTGGTGCTGGAGCGCCGCACGCACCCGGTGCCGCATGCAGCGCACAAGGTGGGCGAGTCATCGGTCGAGATCGGCGCGCACTACTTCGACACGGTGCTCGGCCTCAAGCCCCACATGGACGGCGCACAGCTGCGCAAGTTCGGCTTCCGCTTCTTCTTCAGCGAGGGCCGGCGCGACATCGACCAGGTCACCGAGATCGGCGCCAGCCGCTACCTGGCGGTGCCCAGCTACCAGATCGACCGCGGCATCTTCGAGAACTACCTGGCCGAGGAGGCCGTGCGGCGCGGCGTGCGCTTCGACGATGCCGCGCTGGTGCGCCGCGTCGAGCTGGCCCCCGACGCCGACGCACTGCACCGGCTCGAATGGACGCGCGGCAGCGAAACCCACAACGCCGAGGCGCGCTGGCTGGTCGATGCCTGCGGGCGCGCCGGCCTGCTCAAGCGCAAGCTCGGCCTGGCCGAGGCCAACGCGCATGACGTCAATGCCGTGTGGTTCCGCATCGGCGAGCGCATTGCCATCGACGAGTGGAGCGACGACGCCACCTGGCGCGGGCGCTGCGATCCGCAGGCGCGCTGGCTCTCGACCAACCACCTGGTGGGCGCGGGCTACTGGGCCTGGCTGATTCCGCTGGCCTCGGGCTCGCATTCGGTGGGCATCGTGGCCGACCCGAAGCTGCATCCGCTGGACACCATCGACACCTTCGACAAGGCCATGCAGTGGTTCGCCACCTACCAGCCGCGGCTGTACGACGCGCTCGACGGCAAGCGGCACCTGCTGCAGGACTTCGCGTTCCTCAAGCACTTCTCGCACGGATGCAGGCAAGTGTTCTCGGGCCAGAGATGGGCCCTGACGGGCGAGGCCGGCCTGTTCCTCGACCCCTTCTATTCGCCGGGCAGCGACTTCATCGCGATCAGCAACACCTACATCGCCGACCTGGTGGCGCACGACCGCGCGGGCCGCCCGGTGGAAGCCCGCGCGCAGCTCTACGACCAGATCTACCACTCGTTCTACGACAGCACACTGGCGCTCTACCAGGACCAGTACCCGCTGTTCGGCGACCCCGAAGTGCTGCCGGTGAAAGTCATCTGGGACTATGCCTACTACTGGGGCGTGCTGTCGCAGATCTTCTTCCAGCAGCGGCTCACCGACCTGATGCTGCTGGGCAGCCTGAAGGAAGAACTGCAGCATTGCCAGCGCCTGAACCTCGCGGTGCAGCAGCTGCTGCGCAGCTGGTCCGCCGCCAGTGCCAGGCGCAACGCGCCCGTGATGCTCGACCAGGCCGCCATGCCCTGGTTCGCCGAGCTCAACCGCAGCCTGAAGGACCCGCGGATGGGCGACGCCGCGTTCAAAGCGCGCATCCGGGCCTCGGCCGCGCAGCTGCGCCAGCTGGCCGGCGAGATCCTCGCGCGCGCACGGGCGGACAATGCGGACCTGGGCGGCTGCGCCCTGCCCTCGCTGCTTGAGGAAAACATCGCCGGCCTGCCCGCTGGCGCGCAAGACGGCGCTATGCTTTTCGCAGCACTTCCGGAGGACAGCCGGAAGCCGCGTTTACCCAACTTTACGGAGCGTTCAAGCCCCGTTGCCCCCCGTGCACGACCATGAAGCGCATGAGTACCCCCCAGCTCCTGATGATCGAAGACGACGCCCGCCTGGCACAGATGGTGGGCGAATACCTGACGCAGTCGGGATTCCTCTTCACGCATGCCGGCGACGGCGCGAGCGGCCTCGAGCAGCTGCAGCAGCACGCGCCAGACCTCGTGATCCTCGACCTGATGCTGCCCGACACCGACGGCCTGGAGATCTGCCGGCGCATCCGCTCGCTGCCGCCTCCGGCTTCGAAGGTGTCGGTGCTGATGCTCACCGCCAAGGGCGATCCGATGGACCGCATCATCGGCCTGGAGATCGGCGCCGACGACTACCTGCCCAAGCCCTTCGAGCCGCGCGAGCTGCTCGCGCGCATCCGCGCGGTGCTGCGCCGCCGCAGCGAGAACAATGCCGATACCGAAGCCAGCACGGTGATGCGCTTCGGCACGCTCGAGATCGACCGCAACGCGCGCACCGTGTCGGTGGGCGGCGCGCTGGCCGACCTCACCTCCTACCAGTTCGACCTCTTGGTGGCCATGGCCGAGCGCGCCGGGCGCGTGCTCACGCGCGACCAGATCATGGAGGCCGTGCGCGGCCGCGAGCTGGAGGCCTTCGACCGCTCGATCGACGTGCACATGGGCCGCATCCGCGCCGCCATCGAGGTCGACGCCAAGAACCCCAAGCGCATCCTCACGGTGCGCGGCGTGGGCTACGTGTTCGCCAAGCAGCAGGACTGACCGGCCGATGCTGCGCAGCCTCTATTCCCGCCATCTCTACGTGCGCATCTGGCTCGCGGTGGTGGGCGGCGTCGTCATCCTCACGCTGATGGCCAACTGGATCGTGCGCGAGGCGGCCGAGGCCGAGCGCGAACGCCTGGCGCCGGTGCCGCGCAACGTGGTGGTGCTCGATGCGCAGGACACGCCCATCGGCACCGGCAAGGCGCTGCGCGTGCCGGGCCAGGGGCTGGAGTTCGACGTGACGCTCAGCGACGGCAAGGCACTCACGCTGCGCGTGGCGCCGCGCGACCGGCCCTCGGGCACCGGCGGGTTCGCGCCCTGGCGCACGCCGTTCGGCCTGGGCTGGATGATCGCGCTCGTGGGCATTGCGGTGGCGCTGGGCGTGTATCCGATCGTGCGGCGGCTCACCCAGCGGCTGGAGTCGCTGCAGCGCGGCGTGCAGCGCTGGGGCGAGGGCGATCTCTCGGCGCGCGTGACCGAAGAAGGGCAGGACGAAGTGGCTGATCTCTCCAAACGTTTCAACGCGTCGGCCGAACGCATCGAACAGCTGGTGCGTTCGCACAAGTCGCTCCTGGCCAATGCATCGCACGAGCTGCGCTCGCCGCTCACCCGCATCCGCATGGGCCTGGAGCTGATGGGCGAGCGCCCGAGCCCCAAGGCGCGCGAGGAAATCTCGCGCAACATCGGCGAGCTCGACCAGCTCATCGACGAGATCCTGCTGGCCAGCCGGCTCGACGCGAGCGAAGCCGACATGGGCACCATCGAGGCGGTCGACCTCACGGGGCTCGCGGCCGAGGAGTGCTCGCAGGTGAATGCCGAGCTCGACCTGGTCGAAGGCACCGACAACGCCAGGCTCACCGTGCCCGGCGTCTCGCGCCTCTTGCGCCGCGCGATACGCAACCTGCTCGAGAACGCGCGCCGCTACGGCGCGGGCGAGATCAGGGTGGAGCTCGGCAGCGCCAACGGCTTTGCCACGGTGCGCGTCACCGACCGCGGCCCGGGCGTGCCACCGGCGCTGCGCGAACGCATCTTCGAGCCCTTCTACCGGCTGCCTGGCGCCAGCGAGCGCAACGGCGGCGTGGGCCTGGGGCTCGCGCTGGTGAAGTCGATCGCCGAGCGGCATGGCGGCAGCGTGCGCTGCGAAGACGGCCCGGAGGGCGGCGCGAGCTTCGTGATCCGTCTGCCGGCGAGCGCGCCCGCGCACTAAGCCCGCGCCCCGGGGGGTGCACCGGGGCAAGTCAGGTTGGGCCCGCCGGCCCCACCTAAAATCCCGCCCCTATGCAGAGATCGCACATCGTCAGGCCCGCGGCCATGTTCTGGGGGCTGGTGGTGTTCATGCCCGTCGGCGTCACCTACCTTTCGGCCCTGCTGCTGCTCGCCACCATGCTGCTGGCCGGCGGGTTGCGCGACCGCTTCGCGCGGCTGCGCACCAATCCGCTGTGGTGGCCGCTGGTGGCGTACCTGGCCTGGACCTTCATCGTGCTGGCCATCGGGCCGCACTACCCCCAGACCGGCTCCAACCTGTTCCACGGCCTGCGCATCGGCCTCACCATCCTGATGGCGATGGCGCTCACGCGCGAGGAAGCGGTCTGGGCGCTGCGCGGCTTCCTGCTGATCGCGGCGCTGAACATCCTGCTGATCGTGGCCTATTACGCGATCGGCTTTCCGATCTGGTCGCCGCTGCGCGCGGTGGTCATGGAAGTGGGCAACAAGTCGATCAGCAATGCGCTGCTGTTCAGCGTGGTGGCGTCCACGGCCGCCGTGTGGGGCATTGCGCAGATCGCCGCGCACCGGCCGCTGCGCGCCGTTCCCGCCTTTGCGCTGGTGCTGGGCCTGGGGCTGGTGGTGGCGCTGCCGCTGACCTCGCGCACCTCAGTGCTCGCGCTGATGCTGGTGATCCCGGCGGTCTGCATCCACCAATGGCGCAGCCACCTCAAGATGCTGGTGAGCGCGCTGGTGCTGGGGGCCGCGGTGCTGGCGGCCGCGCTCTACCAGGTGCCGCAGCTGCAGCACAAGGTCGAGACCGGCGTGGAGGAAATCGAGAAGGCGCAGGCCGGCGAAATCTTCAAGGGCAGCTGGGTCATCCGCTACTACATGTACCGCGATACCGGCCTCATGATCGCCGACCGGCCGCTCGCCGGCTGGGGCATCGGCGGCTGGACCGACCAGTGGCACAAGCGCGGCCCGGCGCTCTTCGCCGACTCGAACATGCCGCACAACGACTTCCTGTGGGTCGGCGCGCAGGGCGGGCTGCCGGCCTTGCTGAGCCTGCTGGTCATCATGGCGGGCGCCGTCTGGCAGGCATGGAAGCGGCCCGACATCGCGGGCCGCTACGCGCTGGCGGCCACGTTGATCGCGCTGATCGCATCGAGCGTGAACTCGGCCGTGCGCGACGCGCAGATCGGGCTGGCGCTGCTGTGGATCGCGATGGTCTACCTGCGGCTCGCGCAGGAACCGCGGGATACGCAGCCCTGGCGCGACCTGTGGCCGACGCGCCGCATCGCGGCGGCGCTCGAGGTCCCGCTGCAATCCCGATAGCTATCGGCTGCTGCGCTTGGCTTCAGGGGTCGCGAACGGTCAATGCCGGGAGGACACCGTCTCGCCCGCCTTCAGGCGATAGACGGTGCCGCAGTACGGGCACTTGGCTTCACCGGTGCGCGCCACGTCCAGGTAGACCTTGGGGTGGGTGTCCCAGAGCTTCATGTCGGCCTTGGGGCTGGGGCAGAACACGCCGCCCTGATGGTTGAGCTCCCGGGCCAGGAGTTCGACGACTGCGTTGGTAGGCATGGTTTTTCTCAGACTTTCGTGAGCCAGTGGGCGTACTTGGGGTTCTTGCCGTTCACGATGTCGAAGAAGGCAGCCTGGATCTTTTCGGTGATCGGGCCGCGCGAGCCGCCGTCGCCGCGGTTGCCGATCTCGATGCGGTCGAGCTCGCGGATGGGCGTGACTTCAGCGGCCGTGCCGGTGAAGAAGGCTTCGTCGGCAATGTAGACCTCGTCGCGCGTGATGCGCTTCTGCACCAGCTCCAGCCCCAGGTCCTTGCACACGTGCAGGATGGTGTTGCGCGTGATGCCGTTGAGCGCGCCGGCCGAGAGGTCGGGCGTGTAGACCACGCCGCCCTTGACCACGAAGATGTTCTCGCCCGCGCCTTCGGAGACGAAGCCGCTCGCGTCGAGCAGCAGCGCCTCGTCGTAGCCGTCGTCCAGCGCTTCCATGTTGGCGAGGATCGAGTTGGTGTAGTTGCTCACCGTCTTGGCCTGCGTCATCGTGATGTTGACGTGGTGGCGGGTGAAGCTGGAGGTCTTCACGCGGATGCCGCGCTTCATGCCCTCTTCGCCCAGGTAGGCGCCCCAGGACCAGGCCGCGACCATGGCGTGGATCCGGTTGCCCTTGGGGCTCACGCCGAGCTTTTCGGAGCCGATCCAGATCAGCGGGCGCAGGTAGCAGCTCTCGAGCTTGTTCTCGCGCACCACCTGCTTCTGGGCTTCGTTGAGCTGTTCCTGCGTGAAGGGAATCTTCATGCGCAGGATCTTGGCGCTATTGAACAGGCGCTCGGTGTGCTCGGCCAGGCGGAAGATGGCGGTGCTGCCGTCGGCCGTCTTGTAGGCGCGCACGCCCTCGAAGGCGCCGCAGCCGTAGTGCAGCGTGTGGCTCAGCACGTGGATCTTGGCGTCGCGCCAGTCCACGAGTTCGCCGTCCATCCAGATCTTGCCGTCACGGTCGTCCAGCGAGGGGGGGATCGAGCTCATTTCCTGATTCCTTTGGGAGCTGTGTGGGGAGCGACCGGGGGAAGTCGCAAAAGCTTTCGATTTTACGGCGGCGGGCGCGGCGTGCTGCCCGACAATGGCCGGTTGTCCAAACCAGTGGAAAAAAGGGTTTCCGTGTCCGTATTCAAGAACGTCATCGTCTATCGCATCGAACCTGCCTGGTCCCAAACACTGGCCGAGGCCGAAGAAGCGCTCGCCAAGGCGCGCTTCGAGCCCTGCGGCCCCTCGCAGGAAAAGTCCGCCGGCTGGGTCGAACCCCGCGGCGAAGCCAACGGCCCGCTGGTCGAATCCATCGACGGCCAGTGGCTGGTCGAATACATGATCGAGAGCAAGGCGGTGCCCGGTTCCGTGGTGCGCCGCAAGCTCGACGAGCGCTGCGCGCAGATCGAGGCCACCACCGGCCGCAAGCCCGGCAAGAAGGAAAAGAAGGAGCTCAAGGAGGACATCACCCTGGAGCTGCTGCCGATGGCCTTCACGCGCAGCGTCCGCGTGGCCGTGTGGATCGACAAGGCCGAGCACCGCCTGGTGATCAACAGCGGCAATGCCGCGCGCGCCGACGAAGTGGTCACCAGCCTCGTGAAGTCACTCGACGGCTTTGCGGTGGCGCTGATCAACACGCAGGTGGAGCCGGCCGCCGCCATGGCCAACTGGCTCCTGACGCAGGAGCCGCCCGCCGGCTTCACCATCGACCGCGAGTGCGAGCTCAAGGCCTCGGACGACTCCAAGGCCGTGGTGCGCTACGCCAAGCACCCGCTCGACATCGAGGAAGTGCAAAAGCACATCACCGACGGCAAGCGCCCCACGCGCCTGGCGCTCACCTGGGACGACCGCGTGTCCTTCGAGCTGACGCACGGTATGCTGATCCGCAAGATCGTGTTCCTCGAAGGCACGGGCGACGGCGCGGCCGGAGGCAAGAAGGAAGACAACTTCGACGCCGACGTGGCGATTGCCACCGGCGAACTCGGCCAGCTGGTGCCGGCGCTGCTCGACGCGCTGGGCGGCGAGGCGGCTTTCAGCGGCGCGCCAACGGACGCAGCAGCGCCGAAGGCTGCCGCGGAAGTGCCTGCGACCACCACACCGGCCGATGCCGAAACCGAGGAAGAAGACGCGCCCTTCTGAGGGCCGGCGCTTCCTGGCTTCTTCCTAGCCCGCCTTGCTTTCCTCGGAAGACGGGGCGTCGTCGGGCGCGGCTTCGGGCCGCGTCAGTGTCCAGCTCTGCAGCTTGCCGCCGTTGAACACGGCGTCGACATGCGAGCCGCCGGTGTCGGTCCAGCGGTAGAGTTCGGGCTGTTCGTCCTTGGGCGAACGCAGTTCGCCCAGGGCGCGCGTCATCGCAATCACGTGCATCAGCGTCACGCCGGGCTTGAGCTTGGCGTTGAGCATCACCGCGCTCGCCACGTAGCCGATCGGGCGGTCGGCCGCGCGCTTGAGCACCTGCATCGCACGATGGAAATGCAGCAGCAAGAACATCACGATGGCCCCGCCCGCCAGGGCGACACCGCCCCAGCCACCGCTGCGCCAGGCCAGCCCGAGCAGGACGATGGCGCCCACGGGCACCAGTATTTTCTGGAAATTCATGGCGCGCATTGTCGCCGCGCACGGTAGCGGCCCTGACTACCGCCGGGCGCGCAAGACGGTACTCGCCCCGAAAAGCGCGCCGCGCCGCGGCGCCAGCAGGCACATTTCGCCGCACGGGCCAACGCCACCGGCTTCAGGGAGAGGCAACCGAGCTTGCCAGCACAACAAGAAGACACGTCACACATATCGGGGAACAGGGAGGATCGCCCGGCGCACCAGTGGTGCGCCGGGCATTTTTTTGCGCGATCGATCCCTCGGTCAATCGAGGCGGCGCACCACGTCCATCGCCTCCTCGATGCGCTCGACGGCATGGATGGTCAGGCCCTCGATCTCCTTCGATCCCTTGCGCGGCGCATTGGCCTTGGGCACCACGGCCACGCTGAACCCGAGCTTGGCCGCTTCGCGCAGGCGCTCCTGTCCGCGCGGCGCTGGGCGCACCTCGCCGGCCAGCCCGACCTCGCCGAAGGCGATGAAGCCCTTGGGCAGCGGCTTGCCGCGCAGGCTCGAGGTGATGGCGAGCATCACGGCCAGGTCGGCCGCGGGCTCGCTGATGCGCACCCCGCCCACCGCGTTCACGAACACGTCCTGGTCCATGCAGGCCACGCCGGCGTGGCGGTGCAGCACGGCCAGCAGCATCGCGAGCCGGTCGCGGTCCAGGCCCACGGAGAGGCGGCGCGGGCTCGGTCCGCCGTTGTCGACCAGCGCCTGGATCTCCACCAGCATCGGCCGCGTGCCCTCGAGCGTGACCAGCACCACGCTGCCGGGCACCGGCTCCGCATGCTGGCTCAGGAAGATCGCACTCGGGTTGGTCACGCCCTTCAGGCCGCGCTCGGTCATGGCGAACACGCCGATCTCGTTCACGGCGCCGAAGCGGTTCTTGATGGCGCGCACGAGGCGGAAGCTCGAATGCGTGTCGCCCTCGAAGTACAGCACCGTGTCGACCATGTGCTCGAGCACGCGCGGGCCCGCAAGCGCGCCTTCCTTGGTGACGTGGCCCACCAGCACCACGGCCGTGCCGCTGGTCTTGGCAAAGCGCGTGAGGTGGGCCGCGCACTCGCGCACCTGCGCCACCGAGCCCGGCGCGGAGGTGAGCTGGTCGGAGTACACCGTCTGGATCGAGTCGATCACCGTGATGGCCGGGCGCGTGGCGTCGAGCGTGGCGATGATCTTCTCGAGCTGGATCTCGGCCAGCACCTGCACCTGGGAGTGGTCCAGGCCGAGCCGCTTGGAACGCAGCGCCACCTGCGCGCCGCTTTCCTCGCCGGTGACGTAGAGCGCGTTCTGCCCCGCGCGCTGCAGCGCATCGACCGCCTGCAGCAGCAGTGTCGACTTGCCGATGCCCGGATCGCCGCCGATCAGCGTGACGCCGCCCGAGACGATGCCGCCGCCCAGCACGCGGTCGAGCTCGTCGAGCCCGGTGGGCGTGCGCGCGACGTCGGTCGCTTCTATTTCGGAAAGGGTCGCGAGCTCGGACACGCCCGCGAGCGCGGCGTACTGCGTGCCGAAGCGGTTGTTGGCCGGACCGTTGCTGCCCGCCACCTGTTCGATGAGAGTGTTCCAGGCGCCGCAGCTCGGGCATTTGCCGAGCCACTTGGGGCTGGTGCCGCCGCATTCGCTGCAGACGAAGAGAGATTTTTCCTTGGCCATGCCCAAGTGTAGGGAGGCGCAGGAAGCAAAACGGCGGCCCGCCGGGGGAAATGTCATGAAAACGTCTGCATTGCGGAAGGGGGAGCGGCCGCGATAGCATGCGCAGCCCCGCCCTTTCGGCGCAACGCTCGGAAACGCAAGAGCGGGGCCCGGGTCCTTTGCGCACCCATCGGCAATCCAGGGAGTCTCATCGTCATGTCCGCCTTCAACCGCGGCCGCAAGCTCGCCGCGACATCCAGTGCCATGCCCACGCTGGCAGGCATGGATGCACTCGAACCGATGCGGGTGGAGGGGGAAGAAGCCCTCAGCCGCCCCTACAGCTACACCATCACGCTGACCACCCCGGAGTCGCCGGACATCGACGCGCGCTCGGCGGCGAACGTCAAGCTCAAGCCCCTGATCGGCGAGGAGTTCAGCGTGCACATCCTGCTCGACGGACGCACCGGCGGCGCGGGACAGGAGCGCCACATTTCCGGCCTGGTGACGCGCGCCCGCTTCCTGCGCCTGGAGAGCAGGCGGGCGCTCTACGAGGTGGTCATCGAGCCCTGGCTGAGCCTGGCCCAGCGAACGCGCGATTTCAGGATCTTCCAGAACAACAGCGTGCTCGACACGGTGAGCGAAGTGCTTGGCGCGTACGGCTTTCCGCTCGCGGTACGGGCCACGGGCAGCTATCCCGCGCGCGAGTTCGTGGTGCAGTACGGCGAGACGGACTACGACTTCGCGAGCCGCCTGCTGCACGAGTGGGGCCTGTACTACTACTTCGAGCATGGCGAGGCCAGCCACACGATGGTGATCGTCGACGACATGCAGTCGCACCGGCCCTTTCCGGCCGGCGGCTACGAGCAGGTTCCCTTCGCTGCCATGCAGGCATCCTCCAACGAAGAGCATTGCCACCGCTTCCGGCTGTCCGAAGGCCTGCAAAGCGGCAAGTGGGTCACGGGCGACTTCGACTTCACGCGGCCGAAGGCGGACCTCACGCAGGCCCGCGCCATGCCGCGGCGCACGCAGCACAGCACGCGGGAGGTGTTCGCGTGGCCCGGCAACTACACCGTGGAATCCGAGGGCGAGCAGCTCGCGCGTGCACGCATGGAAGAAGCCGGCGCGCCGGGCCAGGTCGCCAGCGGCGCGGGCAACCTGCGGGCCGTGGCAGCCGGCCATCGCTTCACGCTGGTCGATCATCCGCAGGACAGCGCGAACGCCGACTACCTCGTCACCGCGGCACGCCTGTTCCTGCAGGAAGCAGGCGATGCCACCGGGCAGGAAGAGTTCCAGTGCAACGTCGAGTTCGAGGTCATCCCGGCAAGCAACATCTTCCGCCCGACTCCGGACGCGGCCAAGCCGCGCACCACCGGCCCGCAGACCGCGGTGGTCACCGGCCCCGCGGGCCGCGAGATCTGGACCGACCAGTACGGGCGCGTGAAGCTCAGCTTTCACTGGAACCGCTACTGCACCAGGGACGAAAGCAGTTCGTGCTGGGTGCGGGTGTCATCGCCCTGGGCCGGCACCAACTTCGGGGGCATGCAGATCCCGCGCATTGGCCAGGAGGTGGTGGTCGACTTCGAATACGGCGACCCGGACCGGCCGATCATCACCGGCCGCGTCTACAACGCGGACAACATGCCGCCGTGGGAGCTGCCGGCAAACGCCACGCAAAGCGGCCTGCTGTCGCGCAGCTCCGAAGGCGGGACCAGCGAGAATGCGAATGCCCTTCGCTTCGAGGACAAGAAGGGCGAAGAGCAGCTCTGGCTGCATGCGGAGAAGGACCAGCTGATCGAGGTCGAGAACGACGAGGTGCACACGGTGGGCCGCGACCGCACCAAGACCGTCGACCACGACGAGACCAATCACATCAAGAACGACCGCACGGAAACGGTGGACCGCAACGAGACGATCACGGTCCACGGCAAGCGCGCCGAGACGGTGGATGGCGATGAGACGGTCACCATCAAGTCCAACCGCAGCCACTCGGTCACCGGCACCGAGGCCCTCACGGTCACGGGCGACCAGACCCACACCGCCAAGGCCAACCGCACCGCCAGCGTCACCGGCAACCAGAGCACCTCGGTCACGGGCACGGATTCGCTCGCGGTGACGCAGGCCCGCACCGTCACGGTCCAGGACAGCGACACCTGGAACGTCGCCCTCGGGCAGACCACCACCATCGGGCAGGCCTACCAGGTGTCCGCCAAGTCGCACACCGGCACCTACAACGACGCGATGACGCTGAACGTGCCGGCCGGCCCGGCCTCGGCCACCTCGCAGGGCGACTTCTCCCTGACCAGCTCGGCCGCCAACATCTATGGAACGGCCGCCCTCAACATGGGCCTGTTCGCGCAAGGCGGGGACTTCTCCGCCGTGGCCTCGACCAACGTCGGCCTGAGCGCCGAGGGCGGCACGCTGGACACCTACTCCTCCGGCGCCATGACGCACGCGAGCCCGACCAGCGTGGTGCTCAACGTCGAGGGCACGACGGTGGAGGTCACGCCCGGGCGCATCGTGCTGCGCGCCGGCAGCGCGACCCTGATGCTGGACGACGCGGGCGTCACGGTGAATGGCACCAAGATCTTCCTGAACTGCTGAGGCCGCCGTGTCGACACGCAACCCCGTCGAGAAGCGCATGGCCCAGCTGCACGACCTGTGGTGGGAGCGCACCGACGACCCGGCCCTGCGCGCCATCGTGCTGCGCGCATCACCCGACTCGCAGCGCATGCTGGAGGCCTTCTTCACGCTCCAGATGGTCGACAGCGAATACAGCACGCCCGATCTCTTCCTGCGGCTGGACACGGCCTTCGAGACCGGCTTTCGCTACAGCCGCGAGCTGCGGCAGCAGTTGATTGACACATATCGGCACAACCGGCCGCAGCTCGTGAAGCAGGGTGTCGCGGGCAGCTGGGACGAAGAGGACCAGCCCGGCTGGGACAGCGCCGCCGGCTTCGTGGAGGCCGGCTGTTCGCTGGCGCGGCACCTGCGCTGCCAGCGAATCTCCATCGTGCTGCAGCCCGCCAGCGTGAGCGACGCGGACTGCTTCGAGCGCTGGTTCGATGCGGCGATGCAGACGCCCGTGCCGCCGCAGGAAGCCGGGCTGCTGCGGCTGGTGCTGGTGGACGACAGCGACTCGCGCGCCTGGCAGCCGCTGGTGGAGCGGCATGCGGGCGCGATGCGCGTGGTCGATGCGCCGCTGGACATCCTCGAGGCCGCGCGCGAGATCGCCGCCCAGAGCGGCGGCGGAGGCAGCGGCGTGGCCCTCTTTCGCCAGCTCTATGCCGACATGCTGTCGCTGCTGCGCCAGGGCGACGCGGCCGGGGTGGAGGCTGCAGGCGAACGCGCCCTGCGGCTGGCCGCGCGCAACGGCTGGGCCGACCAGCGCGCCGTGCTCGACATGATGGTGGGCGGCGCCTGGCTGCAGGCGCGCGACTTCGGCGCATCGATCACGCGCTACCGCCGGGCCCGCGGCGCGGCGGCCGAGGCGGCGCAAGCCGGCAACCCCATGGGTGCCACGCTGTTCATGCAGGGCTGGATGGCCGAAGGCGGGGCCTGGGCCGCGGCGGGCGACATGAAACAGGCCGCCCATGCGTTCGAGCAGGCCGCCGAAGCGGCCCGCCGCGTGCCCCATCCCATGTTCGCCGTCGAAGGCCAGCGCGCCGCGGCCCAGGCCTGGCGCGGCGCCGGCGAGCGCGACCGGGCGTGGGCCGCGGCGCTGGCCGGCATCCGCGAGGCGCGCACCATGGCCGACCGCGACCGCCCCCAGAGCACCGTGCCGCAGCTGCTGCACGACATGCTCGTCATGCAGGACCCCAGGCGCTGCGAGCGCATCGCGCACTGCGCCACCCGATACGAGCGCGACGCGCGCGCGGCACTGGTCGAAGCCGACCTGGCCGGCCATCGGCTGGGCGAGCGGCCGCCGCGGCCCGCGGTCGATGCCATCGAGGCACGGCTCGCGCAGCGCTACGAGCAGGCGTTCCAGACCCTGCTGCGCGAGCGCGAGCAGTGGGTCCAGGGCAGCGAGGACGTGTTCCGCACCGTCGTCGCGCTGGGCCGCCAGTGGCTCGATCCGGCCTGGAGCGGGCTGCCGCACGTGAGCCATCCGCTGGACCAGGGGGTCGACGAATGGCGCGAGCCGCCCGCGTTCGCCCGCCTGCCCGATCCGCAGCCCTTCGTCGAAGCGGCCTGAGCCGCGCCGCCCCACCCCTACCGCACGCCAGAGAGAAAAACACCTTGTTCTTCGCGGCCAAGCACTTCGACCCCCAGCTGGGCATCGATGCCCACACCTACCTGGCGCCGCCCGGCGTATGGCCCACGCTGCACATCGGCATCGTGATGGACCCGTTCGACTACCTGCCAACCATCCAGGTCTCGCCCGACAACCCGATCGTGAAGGGCCTGAGCGCCATGGACAGCGCCATGCAGGCCGGCCTGGACACCATCGGCCAAGGCACCGCGGCGCCCGAGGTGCCGGCGCCGCCGGGCGCGCCGGCCGGCGGCGGCGAGATGCCCGCGAGCATCCCCTTTCCGCTCGGTGCCACCGTCGAGGTGGCGGGCGTGCGCCGGGCCAATGCCGGCACGGGCGGCGTGGACTTCCACATCCTCGTCGGCGCCCCCATGCCGGTGATCAAGGCGCCCGGCGGCCCGCAGTTCGACGACGAGCTTTTCATGGGCAGCCGCATCGTGCTGGCCGACGGCGAGCCCTTCTCGCGCATCAGCGTGCCGGTGCTGGCCTGCAACATCGTGGGCCTGGTGCCGCCATTCCGCAAGAAGAAGGCGGTCAAGCCACTGCGGCTGAGCCTGATGCTGCCGACCACCTTCAACGTCGCCATTCCGCCGCAGGTGTTCGTGGGCGGGCCGCCGACCATCTCGTGGGGCGCGATGGTCCAGCGCGGGCTGTTCAAGGCGCTGGGCCGGGCCTACACGCGCGTCGCGCGGCGCGTGTTCAAGAACATGCCGCCGGGCCTTCTGAAGTGCCAGGTGCTGCGGGCCGAGCCGGTGGACATCCGCGACGGCAGCGTCTCGGTGACGCACGAGGACTTCAGCATTCCGGGGCGGCTGCCGCTCAGCTGGACGCGCGTCTATGCATCGCGCGACCACGGCCTGGCCGGCCATTGCGGCCACGGCTGGCAGACCCCGGCGGATGTGCGCCTGGCGGTGGAAGCCGATGGCCTGCTCAGCCTGCAGGGGCCGGAAGAGTTCGCGCTGTTCCCTGCCCTGCCGCAGGCCGAGGGACAGCAGGTGCTCGACGTGGTGGACGGCGCGCGGCTGATGCGCCAGGGCTCGGCGCTGGTGGTGCGCTTCAAGAGCGGCCTGCGCTACCACTTCGAGGATGCGCTGTCGCCCGAGGGAGAGCCGCAGGCCGCGGCCCTGCCCATCGCGCGCATCGAGGATGCGTGCGGCAACCACTGGCGCTTCGTGCGCCAGGGCGGCGAACTGGTGCGCATCGCCGAAAGCGGCGTGAACGGCCTGCCGGGCCGCAGCATCGAGGTGCAGTCGCGCGGCGGGTACATCGAGTCCATGGCGCTGCGCGACCCCGCCACGGGGCAGGACCATCCGCTGGTGCGCTACCGCCATGCCGACGGCGACCTGCTGGCGGCCATCGACGCGCTGGGCGCGGCACGCGAGTTCGCGTACCTGCAGCACCGCATGGCGCGCCACACCGACCGCACGGGCCTGTCGTTTCACTATGCGTACGACGAACAATGGCGCGTGGTGCACGCCTGGGGCGACGGCGGGCTGCACGACTACCGCTTTGCCTACAACGCGGCGCTGCGGCAGACCGAGGTGACCAATTCGCTGGGGCATCTGACGGTGGTCAAGTTCGACGAGGCGGGGCTGCCGCTGGCGGAGATCGATCCGCTGGATGGGGTCACGACGTTTGAATACGACGATGCGGGGCGGACGGTGGCGGTAACGGCGCCTGGAGGGTTGCGCACGGGGTTCACGTATGACGCGCGGGGCAATCTGCTGGGGGTGCAGCGGCCGGATGGGAGCACCATCGGCTGCGAGTACGACGACGAAGACCAGCTGCGCGTCATCGTCGATCCATTGGGTCATTGCTGGCAACACACCAACGATGCACGCGGCCTGCCGGCGAGCCAGACCGATCCGTTGGGCGCGGTCACTCGCTTCGAGTACGATGCCCACGGCCAGCTGGTGCGCCATGTCAATGCGCGGGGTGCGGTCACGCAGCTGCGCTATGACCGGTATGGGCTGCCCGCCCAAATGATCGACGCCCTGGCGCATGTCACCCGCTTCGACTACGACGCGCTCGGGCGACTGCGCACGCAAGTCAACGCACTGGGGCAACGAAGCCGGTATCACTGCGACGCGAAAGGCAGGCTGCAACGCATCACGCAGCACGACGGCACCCAACTCACCTGTGCGTACGACGCCGAGGACCGGCTGGCACGCTATGCCGACGAGAACGGTGCGGTCACCGAACTGACCTACAGCGGCACGGGACTGATCGCCCTGCGAGTTCAACCCGACGGCCATGCCGTGCGCTACGACTACGACAGTGAAGAGCAGCTCGTCGCTGTAATCAATCCGCGCGGCGAACGCCATGAACTCACACGCGATCCCTTGGGCCGAATCGTCGAGGAAATCGATTACTGGGGGCAACGCCGACGCTTCCATTACGACGCCAGCGGGCGACTCCTGCGCAGCATCGATCCAATGGGCCGCACGATCAGCTTCCGCACCGACGCCATGGGCCGCATTACGCACAAGACCTGGCCCGATACCTGGGGGGCCGGGCCGGCCGGTGCGGAAGACTTCAGGTACGACGCAGCGGGCCGGCTCGTCGAGGCTCGCAACGCCCACAGCCATTTCAAACATCGCTTCGACGCGCTCGGTCGCCTGGTCGAGGAACAGCAGGGCAGCTTCCGGATCGAACGCGCCTACGACGCGGCCGGAAACTCCGTCGAGCGTAAGACCAGTGCGGGCAACCGGGTGGCCGTCAGCTACGACCTGCTCAATCGACCCGCAGCGATCGCCATCAACGACGAAACCCCGATCACCATCGAACGCAACGCCTTGGGGCAAGCGACGGTGGAGCATCTGAGCGAGCATGTGGTTCGCACCCTGCGCTACAACGACCAGGGCTTGCTCGCTGCCCAAGCCGTCGCGAAGGACGGCGCGCCACTGTTCGACACGCGCTTCGACTACGACGCCGCCGGCAATCTGACGCGGCGAACGGACAGCCAACAAGGCAATGACCTCTACACCCACGATCCGATGGGGCGCATCCTGTCCCACGTCGATCCCATGGGTCGCGTCAGGCACTACCTGAACGACCCTGCGGGCGATCGGCTCAGGACAAGCGTGCGAACCGTCGCGATGGCGCAGACCGCAAGCGGCCAGCAGCAACCCGAACACTGGACACGTGAGGGCGAGCACGAGGGATGGCACTACGTCTTCGACCGCGCCGGCAACCTCACGAGCCGTACACAGACGCGCGCACCCGATCAGCCTGCCCTGCACCTGGCATGGGATGCCAATCAGCGGCTGACCCAGAGCCGATGGGAGCGCGGCCCACACCACGGAGAAGTGACCACCTACGGCTACGACCCCCTGGGCCGCCGTGTCTTCAAACGCAACACGACGCATACGACCTGGTTCTTCTGGGATGGGGATGCGCTGCTCGGCGAGGCTTGTCAGGAAAACGCCGTGGCGCCGAAGGCAAAAAAATCCCCGGTGACGAGCTTGCTGGAACGACGCAGGCAAGAGGACGCGTTCAGACAGCTGCATGCGAAGACGCGCGAATTCGTCCTCAAGCCCGGCACCTTCGAGCCCCTGGCGTTGATAGACAAGGATATGCCGCCGCCCAGCGTGGACACCCCTGAGGACACCGCACGGGTTCTTCACTATCACAACGCCCCCGATGGCCGTCCCTTGCGCATGACAACCCGTGACGGCCAGATCGTATGGGCCGTTCGCTACGACGTCTGGGGCGGCATCGCCCGCAAGGATTGCGAGCTTCTTGCACAGCCGATCAGATGCCAGGGGCAACAGGAAGACGCCGAGACGGGCCTCTTCTACAACAGGCATCGGTACTTCGACCCCATCACCGGCGCCTATGTTTCAGCAGACCCCATCGGCCTGCGGGGTGGCGTGAATCCTTACGCCTACGGCTGCAGCAACCCTTACTTCTGGATCGATCCGCTGGGACTCGCTGCCAGTTGCGAAAGGCACTTGAGGAGCATCGACGAACAGCTTCAGCAGGGCCGACGTGCGCGAATCGATGTGGCGTCCAAGGACGATGCGATCGAGCTGCTCCTCGCCTACATCACAGGACCGGCCGGCCGCCGGGGCGCGTTCCGGAACACTACGGATCAACCGCTGCCCGAGGGAAAGAAGTCCGAGTCGGGCTCGGACTGGCTGCCGGGCGGACGCGGCGCCTATCAGCGCGAAGGCACCTACCACTGGGATGCAGCGGACCCGAATGCCAAGGCAGGAGACCATGCCCTCGAAGGCAATCACTTGCAGATTCACAACTTCGACGGGAAGATCATCCGGATCTTTTTTCCCTGAGCCGAAACACTGCTCTACCTATGGCGAACATCGCGCAGACACACCGCCCGTTTCCGGCATCAATGGAAGCAGACCCGGACGGCGCCTTCTTCGAGCGGAGTCTCGACGGCGGTGCAACCTCCTTCTATCTGATCATTCGTCCCAGACCCTATCTGACGGCCAGAGACCGGGAACTGATCGATCAGGGAGTACTTTCGCTGGAAGAGCTGCATCCGGAGGTGCTCAGGCTCGGCAGGACGCCCTCTCCCGAAACACGCTGGTTGTACGAAGTGGAGTCGTTCAAGGTCGGTCGGGAGTATCACGACGATCAAGAGGTATTCAACGACCACGCGACGGACTACAGATCAGAGGTGTTCGACAACCTGTCGACACTGCTCGACCACTGCCAAAAGGAATTCGGTGTTGCAGCGTCGGATTTCAGGAAGCGCGACGCCACGCACTATCCCAAGTTCTGAGTGAACTGGACACGGTGATCGCGGCGGCATCTCCGATCACGCCCTTTCAGAACACCACACGTTCTGAGCCCTCAGCGCCGCGCTGAGCAGCGCCCGCTCGCCTGACACGGGTTTTCCCGATTGCCCATTGGGCCCGTCACAGCAGATCATTTAATATATTAAATAATCCGCAAGACACCTTCCGTGGCCAGCACCTTCACCCACCGCAACCTCCCGCGCCTGCTGCTGCAGGCGCGCGAAGCCGTCATGGCCCACACGCGGCCCAGCCTGCGCGAGCACGCGCTGTCCGACCAGCAATGGCGCGTGCTGCGCGTGCTCGGCGAACACGGCGCGGTGGAGACCGGCCGCGTGGCGCGCGAGGCCTTCATCCTCGGGCCCAGTCTCACGGGCGTGCTCGCGCGCATGGAGCGCGACGACCTCATCACCCGCAGCCGCGACCCCGAGGACCAGCGCCGCACCGTGGTCGAGGCCACGGCGCACGGGATGAAGCTGGTGAAGAAGCTGTCCTCGAGCATCGAGTCGCACTACCAGTGGCTGGAGCAGTCGCTGGGCAAGGCCAAGCTGACGCAGCTGTATGGGCTGCTGGATGAACTGATCGCGCTGGAGCAACCCGAATGACCTCCTCCCCTTTCCTGCCCGCCGGCACCGTGTACGGCACGCTGCTGAACTTCCGTGCGGAAGTGGAAGCGCTCGCGCCGCAGATGACCGAGCCGCCCTACAAGGCACCGCCGAAGGCGCCCGTGCTCTATGTAAAGACCGCCAACACCTGGAGCCCGCACGGCAGCGCCATCACGGTGCCTGCTTCGGTGCCCGAAGTGGAGATCGGCGCGAGCATCGGCATGGTGATCGGTGCCGAGGGCGACGTGGAAGGCTTCGTGCTGATGAACGACCTCTCGATCCCGCATGCGAGCTTCTTCCGCCCGCCCGTGAAGTTCAAGTGCGTCGACGGTTTCCTGGGCGTCGGACCGGCGCTGCGCGATGCGCAGGAGGTGGCCGATCCCGCGGGCTTTCGCGCCGAGGTGCGCGTCAACGGTGCGCTGAAGCAGTCGATCGACTTCTCGCAGCTCGTGCGGCCCGCGCAGCAGTTGCTGGCCGACGTCGGCGAATTCATGACGCTCGCGCATGGCGACGTGCTGATGCTGGGCTGCGACGCCGGCCGACCGCTGGCGCGCGCAGGCGACCGCATCGAGATCTCCGCGCCGGGCTTCGAAACCCTTTGCAACACGCTCGTGCAGGAGGCCGCCGCATGAAGCACGCACGCGTCATCTTCGAAGGCCGCGAGCACACCGGCACCGCGCACGACTTCAACGGCCAGGCCGACGCCGCCGTGCGGCTGGACGACGGCCGCGTGGTGCCGCAGGAACAGCTCGTGTGGCTGCCGCCGCTCCCGCCCACGCCGCTCCCGCGCACCATCCTCGCGCTGGGCCTCAACTACGCCGACCATGCGAAAGAGCTGGAGTTCAAGGCGCCCGAGGAGCCGCTGGTGTTCGTCAAGGGCCAGAGCACGCTGATCGGTCACCGCCAGCACACGCACCGGCCGGCCGGCGTGCAGTTCATGCACTACGAGTGCGAGCTCGCCATCGTGATCGGCAAGACCGCGAAGCACGTGAAGCGCGACGATGCCTACGACTTCATCGGCGGCTACACCGTGGCCAACGACTACGCGATCCGCGACTACCTGGAGAACTGGTACCGCCCCAACCTGCGCGTGAAGAACCGCGACACCTGCACGCCGCTCGGCCCCTGGTTCGTCGATGCGGCCGACGTGCCCGATCCGATGGCGCTCGCATTGAAGACCACGGTGAACCGCACCGTCACGCAGCAGGGCAACACGCGCGACATGATCTTCGACGCGCCTTTCCTCATCGAGTACTTCAGCCGCTTCATGACGCTGTCGCCGGGCGACCTGATCCTCACGGGCACGCCCGACGGGGTCGTCGATTGCAGGCCGGGCGATGTAGTCGTCTGCGAGATCGAGCGCATCGGCGCGCTGGTCAACACCATCCAAGGAAAAGCATGAGAGTCGATCACCTGATCGCCGGCAAGGCAGTTGCCGGCAAGGACTACTTTGAAACCGTCAACCCCGCCACGCAGGAAGTGCTGGCCGAGGTCGCCTCGGGCGGCGAGGCCGAAGTGAATGCGGCCGTGGCCGCCGCCAAGGAAGCCTTCCCGAAGTGGGCCGGCATGCCCGCCCCCGAGCGCGCCAAGCTGGTCCGCAAGCTCGGCGACCTGATCGCCAGGCACGTGCCCGAGATCGCGCAGACCGAGACCGACGACTGCGGCCAGGTCATCGCGCAAACGGGCAAGCAGCTCATTCCGCGTGCGGCCGACAACTTCTATTACTTCGCCGAGATGTGCACGCGGGTGGACGGCCACACCTACCCCACGCCCACGCACCTGAACTACACGCTGTTCCATCCGGTCGGCGTGTGCGCGCTCATCAGTCCCTGGAACGTGCCCTTCATGACCGCCACCTGGAAGGTCGCGCCCTGCCTGGCCTTCGGCAATACGGCGGTGCTGAAGATGAGCGAGCTCTCGCCGCTCACGGCCGCGCGCCTGGGCGAGCTGGCGCTCGAAGCGGGCATTCCGCCCGGCGTGCTGAACCTGGTGCACGGCTACGGCAAGGAAGCTGGCGAGCCGCTGGTGGCGCACCCCGACGTGCGCGCGATCTCGTTCACCGGCTCCACCGCCACGGGCAACCGCATCGTGAAGAGCGCGGGCCTGAAGAAATTCAGCATGGAACTCGGCGGCAAGAGCCCGTTCGTGATCTTCGAGGATGCCGACCTCGACCGCGCGCTCGACGCGGCCGTGTTCATGATCTTCAGCAACAACGGCGAGCGCTGCACCGCCGGCTCGCGCATCCTGGTGCAGCAGTCGATCTATGCCGACTTTGCCGCCAGGTTCGCCGAGCGCGCGAAGCGCATCGTCGTGGGCGATCCGCTCGACGAGAAGACCATCGTCGGGCCGATGATCTCGCAGGCGCATCTGGCCAAGGTGCGCAGCTACATCGAGCTGGGGCCGAAGGAAGGCGCGACGCTGCTGTGCGGCGGCCTCGATGCGCCAGCGAACCTGCCCGACCGCGTGAAGAAGGGCAACTACGTGATGCCCACCGTGTTCGCCGATGTCGACAACCGCATGAAGATCGCTCAGGACGAGATCTTCGGGCCGGTCGCCTGCCTGATTCCGTTCAAGGACGAGGCGCACGCCATCGAACTCGCCAACGACATTGCCTACGGCCTGAGCAGCTACGTCTGGACCGAGAACATCGGCCGCGCCCACCGCGTGGCCGCCGCGGTGGAGGCCGGCATGTGCTTCGTCAACAGCCAGAACGTAAGAGACCTTCGCCAGCCCTTCGGTGGCACCAAGGCCTCGGGCACGGGGCGCGAGGGCGGCACCTGGAGCTATGAAGTGTTTTGCGAACCGAAGAACATTGCGGTGTCGATGGGCTCGCACCACATTCCGCACTGGGGAGCCTGACCATGGGCACGCTCGCACTCGCCGCCAAGATCACGCACGTGCCGTCGATGTACCTCTCGGAATTCCCGGGACCGAACTTCGGCTGCCGCGACGCCGCGATCAACGGCCACAAGGAAATCGACCGGCGCTGCCGCGCGCTGGGCGTGGACACCATCGTGGTGTTCGACGTGCACTGGCAGGTCAACAGCGAATACCACATCAACTGCGGCCCGAAGTTCGGCGGCACCTACACCAGCAACGAGCTGCCGCACTTTATCAAGAACATGCCCTACGCCTACCCGGGCAACCCGGCGCTGGGCCACCTGATCGCCGACGTGGCCAACGAAATGGGCGTGAAGAGCCGCGCGCACAGCGACACCACGCTCGAACTCGAGTACGGCACGCTGGTGCCGATGCGCTACATGAACCCCGACCAGCACTACAAGGTGATCAGCATCAGCGGCTGGTGCGACTGGCACGACCTCGCCGAGTCGGGCCGCTTCGGCCTGGCGGTGCGCCGCGCGATCGAGGAGCGCTACGAGGGCACGGTGGCGGTGTTCGCGAGCGGCTCGCTCTCGCACCACTTCGCGGACAACGGCCGCGCGCCGGAGTTCATGCACAAGGTGTACGACCCCTTCCTCGAGCAGGTGGACCGGCGTGTGGTCGAGCTGTGGAAAGCCGGCGACTGGCAGACCTTCGTCGGCATGCTGCCGATGTATGCCGAGAAGTGCTGGGGCGAAGGCGATATGCACGACACCGCGATGTTGCTGGGCCTCCTGGGCTGGGACCGCTATGCCGCGCCGGTGGAGGTGGTCACGCCCTACTTCGGGAGCTCGGGCACGGGGCAGATCAACGCGATCTTTCCCGTGACGCCATTGCCCGCGGAAACCACCACCTGAGGAAGCATCGCATGCCCCACGTCGTCATCCAGTACACCGCCAATCTCGAAGCAGAAGCCGACATGGGCGGCCTGTGCCGCTCGCTCGCCGCCGTCCTGGTCGCGCAGAAGGACACCGCGCGCCGCAAGCTCTTTCCCACAGGCGGCACACGGGTGCTGGCCTACCCGGCCATGCATTACGCCGTGGCTGACGATGCGGACGACTATGCCTTCGTCTACATCAACGTACGCATCGCGGCAGGCCGAAGCGAGGAAGACAAGAAGAAGGCCGGCGACGCGCTGCTCGATGGCGCGAAGAAGCACTTCGCATCCATCTTCGACAAGCGCCACATCGGCATCACGCTGCAGATCGACGAAAGCCCGGGCCAGGTGTACGACGGCAAGCACAGCAACCTGCATCCTCTCTTCAACAAGTAGAACCATGCTCACTGCCGACACCATCGCCAAGCTGGCCGCCGAACTGCACGAAAGCGAAAAGTCGCGCGTGCAGGTCGAACATTTCTCCAAGCGCTTTCCCGGCATGACCATCGAGGACGGCTACGCCATCTCGCGCGAATGGGTCCGGCAGAAGATCGCGGAAGGCCGCGTCGTGAAGGGCCACAAGATCGGCCTGACCTCGCGCGCCATGCAGCAGTCCAGCCAGATCGACGAACCCGACTACGGCACCCTGCTCGACGACATGTTCTTCGAGCAGGGCGGCGACATTCCGTTCAAGCGCTTCATCGCGCCGCGCATCGAGGTGGAACTGGCCTTCGTCCTCGGCAAGAAATTGCAGGGGCCGAACGTGAGCATCTTCGACGTGCTGGCGGCCACCGACTACGTGGTGCCGGCCATCGAGATCATCGACGCGCGCATCGAGCAGTTCGACCGCCACACCAAGGCGCCGCGAAAGGTGTTCGACACCATTGCCGACAACGCGGCCAACGCCGGCATCGTGATGGGCGGCCGTCCGGTCAAGCCCGATGCGGTCGACCTGCGCTGGGTGAGCGCGCTGCTCTACAAGAACGGCGTGATCGAGGAATCGGGCGTGGCCGCGGCCGTGCTCAACCATCCGGCCACGGGCGTGGCCTGGCTCGCGAACAAGCTAGCGCCGTGGGACGAGCACCTCGAAGCCGGCGAAGTGGTGCTGGGCGGCTCGTTCACGCGGCCCACCGCCGCGCTGCCCGGCGATACCTTCCATGCCGACTACGGCCCTCTGGGCAGCATTGCCTTTCGTCTCATCTAAAAGACACACCATGCAAACACCCCTGAACACCTTCAAGCAGGCCATGCAGGCCGGCGAACAGAAGATCGGCCTCTGGGTCGGCATGGCCGACGGCTATGCGGCCGAGATCCTGGCTGGCACCGGCTTCGACTGGCTGCTGGTCGACGGCGAGCACGCGCCCAACGACGTGCGCTCGGTGCTCGCGCAACTGCAGGGCATCTCGAGCGCATGGTCGGCGCAGCCCGAGTCCGATCGCTCGCATCCCGTGGTGCGGGTTCCGGTGGGCGACGTCACGCTGCTCAAGCAATTCCTGGACATCGGCGCCCAGACCATCCTGGTGCCGATGGTCGACACCGCCGAGCAGGCGGCGCGCCTGGTGCAGGGCATGCGCTATCCGCCCGAAGGCATCCGCGGCATGGGCAGCGCCCTGGCGCGCGCCTCGCGCTGGCAGGCCTATCCGCGCTACCTGCACGAGGCCAATGCGCAAACCTGCCTGCTGGTGCAGGCCGAAACCGTGGAGGCCATGAAGAACCTCGACGCCATCGCGGCCACGCCGGGCGTGGACGGCGTGTTCATCGGGCCGGCCGACCTGTCGGCCTCGATGGGCTTCGTGGGCCAGCCCAACCATCCCGAGGTGCAGGCCATGATCGGCGACGCCATCGCGCGCATCCGCAAGGCCGGCAAGGCGCCGGGCATTCTGTCGACCACCGAAGAGCAAGCGCGCAAGTGGCTGGCCGCCGGCGCGCAGTTCGTGGCGGTGGGCGTGGACACCATCCTGCTCACGGCGGCGGCAAGGCAGCTGTCGTCCCGGTACAAGAACGCCGCGAGCGCGGTGACGCCCAGCGGCTACTGAACCTCTTTCGCGCCATGACTTCCCCGACCGATCCCAAGCGCTTCCGCTCCGCCACCATCCGCGAAGGCACGATCCGCGCGACCACGCGCAGCTTCCTGCATGCGCTCGGCCAGGACGACGAGGACATCGCGCGCCCGCACATCGGCGTGTTCCACACCGGCGGCGAGATGAGCCCGTGCAACCTCAACCTGCGCGAGCAGGCGCAGCATGCCAAGACCGGCATCTACGCGGGCGGCGGCACGCCGCACGAATGCCCGGTGGTGTCGGTGAGCGACGGGCTCACCATGGCGCATTCGGGCATGCGCTTTTCGCTGATCTCGCGCGAGCTGATTGCCGACAGCGTCGAGGCCTCGACGCGCGGCCACCAGTGGGACGGCATCTTCGCCATCGGCGCCTGCGACAAGAACCTGCCGGGCCTGATGATGGGCATGGTGCGCTGCAATGTGCCGAGCGTGTTCGTGCATGGCGGCTCGGCGCTGCCGGGGCAGATGCCCGGACCCGACGGCCGCGACCTCAACGTGGTCGACACCTACGAGACCATCGGCAAGGTGCTGGCCGGCACCGCCACGCACGACGAGCTCGACGCCATGAGCCGCGCCTGCCTGCCGACCGCGGGCGCCTGCGCGGGCCAGTTCACGGCCAACACCATGGGCATGGTGTCGGAGGCGCTGGGCCTGGCGCCCATCGGCTCGAGCATGGTGCCGGCGGTGTTCAGCGAACGCGCACCGCTGATGCGCCGCGCCGCGAAGAACCTCATGAAGGCGGTGCTGGGCGACAGCCCGCTGCCGCGCGACATCGTCACGCGCAAGGCGCTGGAGAACGCCTGCGCGGTGGTCTCGGCCACCGGCGGCTCGACCAACGCCGCGCTGCACCTGCCGGCCATCGCGCACGAAGCCGGCATCCGGTTCCACCTGGACGACGTGGCCGAGGTCTTCGCGCGCACGCCGCTCATTGCCGACCTGCGCCCGGGCGGGCAGTACCTGGCGCGCGACGTGTTCTACATCGGCGGCGCGGGCGTCATCCTTCGCACGCTGATGGAGCAGGGCTTCGTGCACGGCGATGCGCTCAGCTTCACCGGCCGCACGCTGGCCGAGGAACTGGCCGGTGCCCCCGCGCCCGACGGCCGCGTGGTGCGCGCGCCCGGCCACCCGATCACGCGCGACGGCGGGCTGGCCGTGCTCAAGGGCAATCTCTGCCCCGACGGCGCGCTGCTCAAGACCGCGGGCCTGCTGACGCTGGTGCACCGCGGCCCGGCGCGCGTCTTCGATTCGGAAGAAGAAGCGCAGGCCGCCGTGCAGAACCGCCGCTACGAGCCCGGCGACGTGATCGTGATCCGCAACGAAGGCCCGAAGGGCAGCCCCGGCATGCGCGAGATGCTGGGCATCACCGCCCTGCTCTACGGCCAGGGCATGGGCGACAAGGTGGCGCTCCTGACCGACGGGCGCTTTTCGGGCGCCACGCGCGGCCTGTGCATCGGCTATGCGGGGCCCGAAGCGGCCGACGGCGGGCCGATTGCGGCGCTGCAGGACGGCGACATGGTGGCCATCGACGCGCGGGCCGGGGCGCGCACCATCTCGGTGGAACTGACGGCGGAAGAGATCGCACTGCGCCTTTCCCGACGTGAGGTAAACGCGGGGGTCCCGCACCGCGGCTTGCTGGAAAAATACGCGCTCACCGTGCGCCCTGCCCACCAGGGCGCCGTGACCCATTCGGGCGCAGTCACCTGGCTGCGCGACGAGTCGTGAACGCAACCCACAACACCCCGGAGACAGACCATGACCTTCACCCGCCGCCAGCTGCTGCAGACCACCGGCGCCTCGGCGCTGCTCGCCAGCCTGGGCCAGCACGCCTTCGCGCAAGCCTCGCTCGAAACCGCCACCATCGTCACCGGCTTCGCGGCCGGCGGCACCTCGGACACCACCTGCCGGCGCATCGCGCAGAAGCTCAGCCCCGACTACGCCAAGTCCGCGGTGGTGGAAAACCGCACCGGCGCGGGCGGCCAGATCGCCGTGAGCTACGTGAAGGGCCGGCCCGCCGACGGCGCCACCATCCTGCAGACGCCCACCTCCATCCTCACGATCTATCCGCACATCTACAAGAAGCTGCCGTACGACCCGATGGTCGACCTCACGCCGGTGAGCATCGCCTGCATCTTCGACTTCGGCTTTGCGGTCGGCCCCTCGGTGCCCGCCAGCGTGAAGACGGTGCCCGAGTTCCTGGCCTGGGCCAAGGCCAACCCGACCGGCGCCAATTTCGGCTCGCCGGCCGCGGGCTCCACGCCGCACTTCATCGGCGCGCTGCTGGGCAAGAAGGGCGGCGTCGAACTCAAGCATGCCGCCTACCGCGGCACGCAGCCGGCCATGCTGGACCTGCTGGGCGGCAACATCTCGGCCGTCTCGGGCCCGATCGGCGACATCACGCAGCACCTGGCCTCGGGCAAGGTGCGCATCCTGGGCGTCTCGGGCGCCAAGCGCAGCCGCTTCGCGCCCGACGTGCCGTCCTTCGGCGAGCAGGGCATCCAGGACATGGCGCACAGCGAATGGTTCGCCTTCTTCCTGCCGACCAAGGCCTCGCCGGAACTGGTCGCCAGGCTCAACGCGTCGATGAAGACCGCGCTGGCGCACAAGGACGTGATCGAAGGCCTCGGCAACTTCGGCCTGGAAGCCATGTCTTCCACGCCCGACGAGCTGACCGAGCTGCTGAAGAAAGACACCGCCAAGTGGGCGCCGATCGTGAAAGAGGTCGGGTTCACCGCGGAGGGATAAACCTGCATGAAGGAACTGCAATGAACACCACACTCGCCACCCGCGTGCTGCCCTCGGCACCGGTCCATCCCTCGATCCATCCGGACGAGCGCGCCGCGCGCGAACAGCTCGCGGCCTGCTACCGCATCTTTGCGATGCTTGGCTGGACGGAGATGATCTACAACCACATCACCCTTCGGCTGCCCGACAGCGTGACGGGTGGCGAGAAGCAGTTCCTCATCAACCCGTTCGGGCTGCACTACAGCGAGGTCACAGCCAGCAACCTCGTGAAGATCGACCTGCAGGGCAAGGTGCTCGACGGTTCGACCTGGCCAGTGAACCCGGCCGGCTTCACGGTGCACGCCGCCATCCACGACGGCCTGCCCGGCGCGCACTGCGTGATGCACACGCACACCACGGCCGGCGTGGCCGTGGCCTGCCTGCAGGGCGGCCTGCAGCAGACCAATTTCTATACCGCGCAGTTGCACGGCATGGTGGCGTACCACGACTTCGAGGGCATCACCATCCATGCCGACGAAGGCCCGCGCCTGCTCAGGAGCATCGGCGACCGCAACGCCGTGATCCTGCGCAACCACGGCCTGCTGGCCTGGGGGCAGACGCTGCCGCAGACCTTCGCGATCCTCTGGACCCTGCAGCGCGCCTGCGAGATCCAGATGGCCACCTTCTCGATGGGCGCGGCCATTCCGGTGAGCGAGGAGGTCGCGCAGCGCTGCACGCGCGATGCGCTGCAGTTCAGCCCCGAGCACGGCGCCGGGCAGGACGTGTTCGACGCGCTGGTGCGCCAGGTCGACCGCGTCGACGCCAGCTACAAGAACTGACATGAAGATCTGCATCTACGGCGCCGGCGCGATCGGCGGATGGATCGGCGCCGGCCTGGCGCAGGCCGGCGAGCGGCTCAACGTGGTGGCGCGCGGCGCCACGCTCGAGGCGCTGCAGCAGGACGGCCTTTCGCTGATGCGGGGCGAGGTGCGCACGCGCGTGCCCGTCAACGCAGTGGCCGATCCCGAATCGCTCGGCGTGCAGGACCTGGTGGTCATCGCCGTGAAGGCACCCGCGCTGGCCGGCGTGGCCGAGCGCATCGGCCCGCTGATCGGGCCCGACACGCTCGTGCTGGTGGCGATGAACGGCGTGCCGTGGTGGTTCCTCGAAGGCGGCTTCGGCGGCCCGATCACGGGCCACCGGCTCGCGGCCGTGGACCCCGACGGCGCAATCGCAAGGGCCATTCCCTCGCGCAACGTGATCGGCTGCGTGGTGCACGCGAGCTGTTCACTCGACGGGCCCGGCGTGGTGCGGCATCACTTCGGCAACGGGCTGATCGTGGGCGAGCCTTCGGGCGAAGCCACGCCGCGCGTGCAGAAGCTGGTCGCGCTGCTGCAGCGCGCAGGCCTCGACACCACGCTGTCGCCGCAGATCCAGAAGGACGTGTGGTTCAAGCTCTGGGGCAACATGACGGTGAACCCGATCAGCGCGCTCACGGGCACCACCACCGACCTGATCATGGGTGACGACTACGTGCGCGGCTTCATCTCGGCCGTGATGCTCGAGGCCAAGGAGATCGGGCGCCGCATCGGCATCGAGATCACGCAGAGCCCCGAAGACCGGCATGCGGTGACGATGAAGCTCGGCGCGTTCAAGACCTCGATGCTGCAGGACGTGGAGGCCGGGCGGTCGGTGGAGCTCGATGCGCTGGTCACCGTGGTGCGCGAGCTGGGCGAGCTGACCGCGGTGGCCGCGCCGTTCACCGACGCGCTGCTGGGGCTGGCGCGGCTGAAGATGCGCAAGCTCGGGCTGTACTGAGCGCCGCGGGGCATCGGCGCACGCGCTTCAGAGCAGCCGCGGCGCCGGAATGATGCGTCGCCGCGGCGTCTTCGGCGCGGGCTTCTTCACCGGGATCGGCTGCGGCAGGTCGCGGGCGTTGCGCAGCCGCGGTCCGGCCACCATGATCTTGCGCATGCGGTGGTCGTAGCGCAGGAACAGGCCCGAGACGCTGCCCACGTAGGCGTCGATCTTCATGTCGTTCGCGACGCCGCGATCCTCGGGCGAAAAGCGGTCAGGTTCCATGTTGAAGCCTGCGCCCTTGTAGGCCGGATGCGTGTGGTAATAAGCCACCGCCGTCGTGCCCTCGGGGCAGCCCCTGTTGCCGAGGCGGTGGCCGACGTCGACCGTGTTGGTGTCGCCCTCGCGCGGCGGCATCGCGAAGAACTGATTGCCCTGCTGGCAGATCATGGCGCCGAACTCCTTGCGGCGTTCGATCGACTCGATCAGCACGGACTCGAGTGCCGCGCGCGCCGCCTCGGTGACGGTGTCGAAAAGCTCGTACTCGGGAGGGAATGCGGGTGCGGGAAGTGGTTCAGCCATGCCACGAGTGTGGCGGCCGCACGGGCGCGCAGCCATCCCACGGACAGCGTATGACGATCGGCAGGCCCTTGCTCCGCCCGCTTCATTCCTCATCGGCAGGAGCGAAGGGCACGCGCGGCGCCACTGCGCACATGAGCTCGTAGCCGACGGTGCCGGCGGCCTGCGCGACCTCGTCGATGGAGAGCACCGCGCCGGTCACGGCCGAGCGGCCCCACAGCGTGACCTCGGTGCCGAACTTCGCGCCGGGCACGGGCGTGAGGTCGACGGTGATCATGTCCATGCTCACGCGGCCCACCATGCGCGTGCGGACGCCGTTCACCAGCACCGGCGTGCCGGTGTTGCAGTGGCGCGGATAGCCGTCGGCATAGCCGACAGCCGCCACGCCGATGGTGAGCGGCCCGTCGGCCGTGAAGTTGGAGCCGTAGCCGATGGTGTCGCCGGCCTGGAGCGCCTGCACCCCGATCAGCTTGGTCGAGAGCGTCATGGTGGGCTGCAGCTGCCAGTGCGCGGCGTCGTGCTCGGGAAAGTCGGGCGCGCTGCCGTACAACACGATGCCCGGGCGCACCCAGTCGCCGCGGGTCTGCCGGGCATGGCGCAGGGTGGCGGCGCTGTTGGCGATGGAGCGTTCGCCCGGCAGGTCGTGGGTGGCGCGCTCGAACACCTCGAGCTGGTGCGCGATGCCGCGCGCGCCGTCGGCGTCGCTGAAATGCGTCATCAGCGAGATTTCGTCGACCTGCGGCAGCGCGTTGAGGCGCGTCCAGGCCGAGCCGAAGCGCTCGGGCGCGAAGCCCAGGCGGTTCATGCCGGAATTCATCTTCAGGAACACGCGCTGCGGCTTGAGCGTCTTGTGGGCCGCGAGCATGTCGATCTGCTCGTCGCAGTGCACCGTGTGCCACAGGTCGAGCCGCGAGCACAGCTCCAGGTCGCGCGCGTCGAACACGCCTTCGAGCAGCAGCACCGGGCCGCGCCAGCCGAGGGCGCGCACGCGCTCGGCCTCGGCCAGGTCGAGCAGCGCAAAGCCGTCGGCGCCGCGCAGGCCCTCATAGACCCGCTCGATGCCATGGCCATAGGCATTGGCCTTGACCACGGCCCAGACGCGGGCATCGACAGCGGCACGCCGTGCCCGGTCGAGGTTGTGGCGAAGCGCGGCGGTGTGGACGGTGGCGAGAATGGGGCGCGGCATGGGTGGCGTCGAATGGTGAACAGATGGGGTTTTAGCATCTTCCCGTACAAGGCCGTCCAGGGTGGGAACGCTGATTTCGCTGTCGTACCCCCATGCTATAACCGCCCATTCGCCCAAAAGACGCGACACTTTCTCACTACTGCCAGCACCTCCCTGGCCAGCCAGCCCATCGATGAAGCGCGGTTTCTACACGATCATGTCGGCCCAGTTCTTTTCGTCGCTGGCCGACAACGCGATCTTTGTCGTGGCGGTCGAGCTCATGCGAAGCACGGGAGCGGCCGAATGGCAGCGCGCGGCGCTGGTGCCGATCTTTGCCGTCTTCTACGTGGTGCTGGCGCCGCTGGTGGGCGCCTTCGCCGACGCCCTGCCCAAGGGGCGGGTGATGTTCATCAGCAACGCAATCAAGGTGGTCGGCTGCCTGATGATGCTGTTCGGCTCGCATCCGCTGCTGTCGTATTCGATCGTGGGGCTTGGCGCCGCGGCCTATTCGCCGGCCAAGTACGGCATCCTGACCGAGTTGCTGCCGGCGTCGCAGTTGGTAAAAGCCAACGGCTGGATCGAAGGCCTCACCATCGCCTCGATCCTGCTGGGCATCGTGCTCGGCGGCTCGCTGGTGGGCCATGCGGTCTCCAGCCAGCTGCTGTCCTTCGACATGCCGCTGATCGACACGGGGGTCGACTCACCGGCCGAGGCGGCCATCTCGGTGCTGATCTTCGTCTACGCGCTGGCGGCCTGGTTCAACACGCGCATTCCGCATACCGGCGTCGAGATGCGGCCGCTGCGCGCGAATCCGGAGCATGGCCTGGCGCGCAACATGTTCTCGCTGCTGCCCGACTTCTGGCACTGCAACGCGCGCCTGTGGCGCGACAAGCTGGGCCAGATCTCGCTGGCCACCACCACGCTGTTCTGGGGCGCGGGCGCCAACCTCAAATACATCGTGCTGGCCTGGGCCGCGCTCGCGCTCGACTACAACACCACGCAGGCCACGGCGCTCACCGGCGTGGTCACGATCGGCATGGCGGTGGGCGCCATCGTCGCGTCGATGCGCATGCGGCTGGACATGGCCACGCGCGTGATCCCCATGGGCATCGGCATGGGGCTGCTGGTCATCAGCATGAACCTGATCGGCAATGTCTGGATCGCGGTGCCCTTTCTGATCCTGCTGGGCGGGCTGGGCGGCTTCCTGGTGGTGCCGATGAACGCGCTGCTGCAGCACCGCGGCCACAACCTCATGGGCGCGGGCCGCTCGATTGCGGTGCAGAACTTCAACGAGCAGGCCTGCATCCTGCTGCTCGGCGGCTTCTACAGCGCCTGCACCGGCCTGGGCCTGTCGGCCTTTGCGGCCATCGGCGCCTTCGGCGGCGTGGTGGCGGGCTGCATGTGGCTGATCCAGCGCTGGCATCATCACAACCTGCGCAAATACCCCGAGGAAGTCGAGCACCTGCTCGCCATCGCCCGCAGCGATAAACACCACTAGCCCCCGCTGCTGCGGCCTTTTGCTTTCACCAGGAACACCGCGGAACCGGCTTTGCCGGGCCGCTGGTGTTGCCCCCGGTAGGGGGTTGGCGTAGCGACACGAAGTGCGCGCAGCTTGGGGGCGAGCAACAACCTATGCCTGCTCTTGCACTGATCTTCAACGCGTTCGTCTGGGGCGTGTCTTGGTTCCCGTTCCGACACATCGAAAGCCACGGGCTCCATCCCGTCTGGACCACCTGCATCATCTACGTGGCGATCTCGCTGGCGATGGGCTTCTTTCGCCGCCATGCCTGGCGCGGCTTCGCGGCGTATCCGATGCTGGTGCTGCTGGGCCTTGCGGCGGGCTTCACCAACCTGGGCTTCAACTGGGCGGTGACGCAGGGCGACGTGGTGCGCGTGGTGCTGCTGTTCTACCTGATGCCGCTGTGGAGCGTGCTGCTGGGCTGGGCCGTGCTGGGCGAGCGGCCCACCGGCGGCGCGCTCGCGCGCGTGGCGCTGGCGCTGACCGGCGTGGCCGTGGTGCTCAAGACGCCCGGCGTCGAATGGCCGGTGCCTTCGAGCCTGCCGGACTGGCTGGGCCTGGCGGCCGGATTCAGCTTTGCCGTGACCAACATCGTGCTGCGCCACCTGCGCGACGCGCCCGGCGAATCGCGCGCGCTGGCCATGTTCTGCGGATGCGCGGCGGTGGCCGGCATCGCGGCGGCGGCCGGCACCCTGCTGGGCGCCTTCGGCTCCCCGCTCGCCGCGGAGCCGGGCTGGATCGGCTGGGCGGCCCTGCTGGGCGTAGGCTTCGTGGTGGCCAACGTCTGCCTGCAGTACGGCGCGGCCCGACTGGCGGCCAGCGCCACGGCGGTGATCATGCTGTCGGAGGTGTTGTTCGCGAGCGTCTCTTCCGTGGCGCTGGGCGCGGCCCAGATGGATCCGCGCATCCTGGCGGGCGGCGCACTGATCGTGCTGGCGGCCGTATGGTCGGCGTTTGCGCGAGCGCCGGTGCAGGGCGATGATCGGCTTTCGTCCCCCACCTGAACGAGGCAGCGCCATGACCACCAGCATCTACGACTTCGAAGCCAACCGGATCGACGGCAAGAAGGTGAAGCTCTCGGACTTCCGCGGCAAGGTGCTGCTGATCGTCAACACGGCCAGCCAGTGCGGCTTCACGCCGCAGTTCGCCGGGCTCGAGGAACTGCACGAAAAGTACGCCGACCAGGGGCTGGTGGTGCTGGGCTTCCCGTCGAACCAGTTCGGCTCGCAGGACCCGGGCACCAACGAGGAAATCGGCGCGTTCTGCACCACCAACTACGGCGTGAGTTTTCCGATGATGGAAAAGATCGACGTCAACGGAAGCAACGCCGCGCCGCTCTACCAGTGGCTCACCAAGGAAAAGCCGGGGCTCCTGGGCAGCACGGCCATCAAGTGGAACTTCACCAAGTTCCTGGTCGACCGCGACGGGCGGGTGCGCAAGCGCTATGCGCCGCTGGACACGCCGGCCTCGATCGCGCGCGACATCGAGGCGGCGCTGGCGGCGGGCTGATTCAAGGCCCGCTCAGAAGCGGAAACTGGCGGTCTTGGAGCCGCCGCCCACCGTCACCGTCTGGCTTTTGACACTGCCGGCCATGGCAGCATCGATCGTGTAGCGGCCCGCGGGCAGGTCGACCAGGCAAACCGGTCCGCTCGCGCGCAGGGCCAGCGAAGGCGCGCCGTCGGCGCCCTTGATGTCGACCTGCACATCGGCCAGGTAGGCGCCGTCGGAGCGCGCGAAAAGCAATGCCAGCGGATGGTCTTTCATGGCCGCGCGCATGGCGGTCGATTCGTCCGAGCCGATGCCGCCGCAGACATAGCGCACCGCGCCCTCGCTCTTCCATTGCGGCATGGCCGACTGGGCCTGCGCACCCACGGCGCCGGCCGCGCATGCCAGCACCAGCAGGGCGTGCCGCACATGCTTCTTCGGAACGATGGAAGCTGCTTGAACAGAAGACATGAGGCTTGCTCCTTGGAAATTCGGTGCCGCCATGATGCGGCGCAAAAGCTCTGGGCGCGAGTCGGACCAGGGCGCTCTTCGGTGTGCGATCAGGCCGCTGCCAGCGCCGCGTCCAGCAGCTCCACCCAGTGCCGCACGGGCGTCTTCTGGCTGCCGCTTTGCAGGTGCGTGATGCAGCCGATGTTGGCCGAGGCGATGACGCTCGGCTGCAGATGCTCCAGGTGCCCGAGCTTGCGGTCGCGCAGCGGATAGGCGAGCTCCGGCTGCAGCACCGAGTAGGTGCCGGCCGAGCCGCAGCACAGGTGCGATTCATTCAGCGCCACGCACACGTCGAAGCCGAGTGCGCGCAGATGCGTCTCGACGCCGCCGCGCAGCTTCTGGCCGTGCTGCAGCGTGCAGGGCGGGTGGTAGGCGACCACGCCCTGCGGCGCATGCACGCGGGCCTTCAGGGCCGGCACCAGGTCGGGCAGCAGCTCGCTCAAGTCGCGCGTCAACTCGCTGATGCGTGCGGCCTTAGCGGCATAGGCCGCGTCGTGCTGCAGGATGTGGCCGTATTCGCGCACCGTGACGCCGCAGCCCGAGGCGTTCATCACGATGGCTTCCACTTCGTTGCGTTCGACCATCGGCCACCAGGCATCGATGTTGGCGCGCATCTGCGCCTTGCCGCCTTCCTGGTCGTTGAGGTGGAACTTCACGGCGCCGCAGCAGCCGGCCTCGGGCGCGATCACGGCCTGGATGCCGGCCGCATCGAGCACGCGCGCGGTGGCGCTGTTGATGTTGGGCATCATCGCCGGCTGCACGCAGCCCGCGAGCATCAGCACCTTGCGCGCATGCGTGGCGGTGGGCCAGGCGCCGGCCTCCTGTTTGGCCGGCACCTTGGCCTTGAGCGCATCGGGCAGCAGGCCGCGCACCGACTGGCCGAGCTTCATCGCGGGGCCGAACAGCGGCGACGGCAGCCCTTCCTTCAGCAGCCAGCGCGTGGCCGACTCCATGGCGGGGCGCGGCACTTTCTCGTCGACGATCTTGCGGCCGATGTCGACCAGGTGGCCGTACTGCACGCCGCTCGGGCAGGTGCTCTCGCAGTTGCGGCAGGTCAGGCAGCGGTCCAGGTGCAGCTGCGTGCTGCGCGTGGGGGGCTTGCCTTCGAGCACCTGCTTGATCAGGTAGATGCGGCCGCGCGGACCGTCGAGCTCGTCGCCGAGCAGCTGGTAGGTGGGGCAGGTGGCGGTGCAGAAGCCGCAGTGCACGCATTTGCGCAGGATGGCTTCGGCCTCGCGGCCTTCGTTGGTGCCGCGGAATTCGGGGGCGAGTTCGGTTTGCATCGCGGGGGGTGTCTTGGTTTTTTTTAACTATGCATCGGCGAGCAGCCGTGCGCGATCGAAGATGCGGTGCGGATCGAACTCGTGCATCAGCGCCTGGTGGATGCGGGCCACGGGCGCGCTCAGCGCCTCGAAGCGCGGCACGCGGCTGTCCGCGGCGTGGCCCGCGGGCATGCGGAACAGCGTGGCGTGCCCGCCGGCCGCACGCGCGGCTTCGCGGATGCGCGCGGCCTGCGCGGGCGGTGCCTGGTACCAGCGCTGCCCGCCATGCCATTCGACCAGCGGCGCGGCGCCATTGCCATCGCCCCATGCAATCGCCGATGCGGTCTGCGGCACCGACAGGCGCCACAGCGCGTTCTCGGCCGTGTCGAACCACGGCAGCTGCTGGTCGCGCAGCGCCTGCCAGTGCGCCGCGGCCTGCGCGTTGTCCTTGCGCTCGCCGCCGAGATGCGCGCACGCGGCTTCCACCGCCGCGACCGCACCGCGCAGGCGCAGCTGCAGGATGCCGGCGCTCCCATGTTCGAACCAGCAGCTCGCATTGAGCGGCAGCGGCCGGCCGCCCCACTCGTTGAGCAGGCGCAGCGCATCCGCCTGGCTGCAGTCGAAGGCCAGCGTGGCCTCGGCGGGCGCAACGGGCAGCACCTTGAGGCTCACCTCGGCAATCACGCCCAGCGTGCCGAGCGATCCAGCGAGCACGCGCGACACGTCGTAGCCCGCCACGTTCTTCATGACTTGGCCGCCGAATGTGAGCACGTCGCCGCGGCCGTTGACAAGCGTGGCACCCAGCACGTAGTCGCGCACCGCGCCCACGCTGGCGCGCGCCGGGCCGCTGAGTCCGGCGGCCACCATGCCGCCCACGGTGCTGCCGGGGCCGAAATGCGGCGGCTCGAAGGGCAGGCACTGTCCTTTTTCGGCCAGCACGGCTTCGAGCTCGGCGAGCGGCGTGCCGCCGCGCACGGTGACCACCAGTTCGCTGGGTTCGTAGCTCGTGATGCCGGTGAGCGCCGTGGTGCCCAGGATGTCGCCGCGCGGCGGCTCGCCATGAAAGTCCTTGGTGCCGCCGCCGCGGATGCGAAGCGGCGTGGCGTCGGCGGCCGCGGCGCGGATGCGTTCGGCGATCTGGCTGAGGGCGGGCTCCATGGTCTGTGTTCTTGTTGTCATTCTCAGAAGCGCGGCAGGTCGGGATGCGGCAGTCGGCCGCCGCGCACCACCTGCTTGCCGTACTCGGCGCAGCGCTGCAGCGTGGGGATCACCTTGCCGGGGTTCAGCAGGCCGGCCGGATCGAAGGCGCGCTTGACGCCGAACATCTGCTCGTTCTCGGCCGCGGTGAACTGCACGCACATGCTGTTGAGCTTTTCCACGCCCACGCCATGCTCGCCCGACACGGTGCCGCCCATGGCCACGCTGGTCTCGAGGATGTCGGCACCGAAGAGCTCGCAGCGGTGCAGCTCGTCGGGGTCGTTGGCATCGAACAGCACCAGCGGATGCAGGTTGCCGTCGCCCGCGTGGAACACGTTGCAGCAGCGCAGGTTGTACTTCTTCTCCATCTGCTGGATGGCCAGCAGGATGTCGGCCAGGCGCTTGCGCGGAATGGTCGAATCGAGGCACATGTAGTCGGGGCTGATGCGACCCGATGCGGGGAAGGCGTTCTTGCGGCCGCTCCAGAACTTCATGCGTTCTTCCTCGCTGCTGCTCACCGCAATGGCGGTGGCGCCGCAGGAGCGCAGCACGGTCGTCATGCGGCCGATTTCTTCTTCCACCTCTTCGGCGGTGCCGTCGGATTCGCACAGCAGGATCGCGGCCGCGTCGAGGTCGTAGCCCGCGTGCACGAAGTCCTCGACGGCGGCGGTCATGGGCTTGTCCATCATCTCGAGCCCCGCGGGAATGATGCCGGCCGCAATCACCGCGGCCACCGCGTCGCCGGCCCTGCGCACGTCGTCGAAGCTGGCCATGATGCAGCGCGCGACCTGCGGCTTGGGCACCAGCTTGACGGTGACCTCGGTGGTCACGGCCAGCATGCCTTCGCTGCCGATGACCAGCGCGAGCAGGTCCAGGCCCGGCGCGTCGAGCGCCTCGCCGCCGAATTCGACGGGCTCGCCCTCCGCCGTGAAGCCGCGCACGCGCAGCACGTTGTGCAGCGTGAGACCGTACTTGAGGCAGTGCACGCCGCCCGAGTTCTCGGCCACGTTGCCGCCGATGGTGCAGGCGATCTGGCTCGACGGATCGGGCGCGTAGTAGAGGTTGAAGGGCGCGGCGGCCTCGCTGATGGCAAGGTTGCGCACGCCGCACTGCACCACGGCCGTTCGGCTCACCGGGTCGATCTTCAGGATGCGGTTGAACTTGGCGAGCGACAGCGTCACGCCCAGCGCATGCGGCATGGCGCCGCCCGAGAGCCCGGTGCCCGCACCGCGCGCCACCACGGGCACAGAAAGCTGATGGCAGGCCTTGAGCACCGCCGCCACCTGCGCCTCGGTCTCGGGCAGGGCCACCACCAGCGGCCGCTGCCGGTAGGCGGTGAGGCCGTCGCACTCGTAGGGCGTGGTGTCCTCGGTGTGCCAGATCAGCGCGTGCGCCGGCAGGTGGGCCTGCAGGGCGCGCACGATCTGCGACTGGCGCTCGGTTTTCTGCAGCGAATCGTTCTGGGCGGCGGTGAGCGGCGCGTTCATGGATGTCTCTCGTGGTGCCCTGCACTCTACGCAAAATGCGGCGCGGCCGGGTTGAAGCTTTTTTGCGCCGGGCTTGAGAGAACTTTGCCGCATGCGGCGGCCGGCCGCCGGCTCAGCGCAACGCCTGCGCCAGCCAGTCGGCAAAAGCCGCGCATTCCCAGCGATCGAGCGTGCCGGGCTGCCAGCAGATGGTGTGGCGGTGCGGCGAGGGCACGGGCCGGTCGGACAGCGGCACCAGCCGGCCCGATTCGAACCACGCGGCGCCCATCTTCTGGCGCACCAGCGCCACGCCGAAGCCGCTGGCCGCCGCGTCGTACACCAGGCCCAGGTCGTTGAACTGGGAGCCCACATGCGGCTCGGGATGGTCGAGGCCGCAGCTCGCGAACCAGGTGCCCCAGGGTTCGAGCGGGCTGCGGATCAGACGGGCGCTGGCCACCTCCGCCGCGGTGCGAAAGCCATCGAAGGGGCCGAACTCGTTGAGGTAGCTCGGGCTGCAGGCGGGCACCACTTCTTCTTCGAGCAGCAGCCGGTGTTCGCAGTCGGCATACGCGCCGCTGCCGTAGCGCACCTCGAGGTCGGCCTGCTCGGCCGTGACGTCGAGCAGCGGAATGGACACCTGCAGCACCAGCTCGATGTCGGGGTAGATGTTGCGGAACAGTTCGAGCCGCGGCATCAGGAACACGCGGCTGAAGGTGGGCGTGACGGCAATGCGCAGGCGCGTGGCGCGCTGGGCGGCCGCACTGAGCGGCGTGGCCTGCAGCGCCGCGAGGCCGGTGCGCACGTTGGCGAGGTAGGCCGCGCCGTCGGCCGTCAGGCTGAAGTCGCCGCGGCCGAAGAGCTTGAAGCCCACGTGCGCCTCGAGCTGGCGGATGCGGTGGCTCACGGCGCTGGCGGTCACGCACAGCTCGTCGGCCGCGCGGCCCGCATGCCGCAGCCGCGCCACGGCCTCGAAGGTCAGCAGGCACTGGATGGGCGGGATGTGCTGCAGGGCCATGCGGGGCCGCTCAATCTTCGAAGAAGGCAACCGGCAGGCCCGGGGTGTCGACGCGCATGGAGATCACCGTGCCCGAGGCCGGCAGCCGCTCGATCTCGGCGGCGGGCCGACCCTTGCGCCCGCTGGTGACGAAGAGCGTCTTCAGGTCGTCGCCGCCGAAGCAGGGCATGGTCGGGCACTGAACCGGAACGGGGACGGCAGCCACGGTCTCGCCCGAAGGCGCGAGGCGCAGCAGCTGGGCGCCTTCGAACATCGCCACCCAATAGTGGCCTTGCGCATCGACCGTGGCGCCATCGGGGCGGCCTGCGTAGCGCACCGGCGAGCCGGGGGTCCAGCCTTCGGGCTTGGCGTCGAACTGGCGGAACACGCGGGGCTGGGAGAGCGTGTTGGCTTCGGCGTCCCAGTCCCAGGCACGCACCTGGTGCGCGGGCGTATCGGCCCAGTACAGGGTGCGCGCATCGGGCGAGAACGCGAGCCCGTTGGCCGTCGTCACCTGGTTGGCCATCTGCGTGAGGGCCGGCGCCACGCCGGTGCCGGAGCGCGCATCGAGGCAGTAGAGCGCGGCGCTGGCGCGGTCTTTCGCCTCGTTGATCGAACCGCTCCAGAAGCGGCCGAGCGCATCGCACTTGCCGTCGTTGAAGCGCATGGTGCGCACGTCGTGCTCCACGCGCGCGATTGCGACGAGTTCACCGCCCCACTCGCGCGCCCGGTAGATGCCGTCGCGCAGCGCGATCACGAGGCCGCCGCTGCGCGCCGGCGCCATGCAGCCGGGCTCGGTGGACAAGGCCCAGCGCTCGACCGCGGCGGAAGGCGAGCCGATCTCGCCGCGCGTGCGCAGCACCGCGCGGCCCGGGATGTCGAGCCAGTACAGGGCGCGTTCCCGCGGATGCCAGAACGGCGATTCGCCGAGTTCGCAGAGGCTGTTGTCGATGGAGGTCCACATGCCCGGAATTGTGCATGCGCGGAGATCGCCGCTCCAGAGGAAAAACGCAGGCAAAAAAAAGCCCGCTGACGCCGAAGCGCTCGCGGGCTGAACATCCAAAGGAGACCTCGCTGAAAAAGAGTTCCTGGTTTTTTTATAACCAGCCTGCGCGCCATATGCCTTCTTCGTGGAACACCGCGGAACCGGCTTTGCCGGGCCGCTGGTGTTGCCCCCAGCAGGGGGGTTGGCGTAGCGACACGAAGTGCGCGAAGACTGGGGGGTTACCTGTTGTATGCGGTCTCGCCGTGCGAGGAGATGTCGAGGCCTTCGCGCTCTTCTTCTTCCGACACACGCAGACCGATGGTGAGATCGGCGATCTTGAAGGCAATGAACGCCACCACGCCCGACCACACGATGGTCAGCAGCACGCCCTTGAGCTGGATCCAGACCTGGGCGCCGATGCCGTTGGACACGATGCTGGCCGTGACCCAGTCGCCCACGAGGCCGGGGCCGCCGAGTGCCTGGGTGTTGAACACGCCGGTGAGCAGCGCGCCGACGATACCGCCGACACCATGCACGCCGAACACGTCGAGCGAGTCGTCCGCGCCGAGCAGCTTCTTGAGGCCGTTGACGCCCCAGAGGCAGGCGAAGCCGGCGATGAAGCCGATGATGATGGCGCCCATCAGGCCGACGTTGCCGGCGGCCGGGGTGATGGCCACGAGGCCTGCGACAGCGCCCGAAGCGGCGCCCAGCATCGAGGCCTTGCCGCGCATCAGCGCTTCACCGATGCACCATGCGAGCACGGCGGCGGCCGTGGCGGTGAAGGTGTTCATGAAGGCGAGCACCGCGCTGGTTCCGGCTTCGAGGGCCGAACCTGCGTTGAAGCCGAACCAGCCGACCCACAGCAGCGAAGCGCCGACCATGGTGAGCGTGAGCGAGTGCGGCGTGAAGGCTTCCTTGCCGTAGCCGACGCGCTTGCCGATCACGTAGGCACCGACCAGGCCTGCGACGGCGGCGTTGATGTGCACCACGGTGCCGCCCGCGAAGTCGAGGGCGCCCCACTGCCAGATCAGGCCGGCCTTGGCGTTGTTGGCATCCACCACGTTGGCAGCGGTGTAGGCATCGGGGCCGAGCCAGAACCAGACCATGTGCGCGAGCGGCGCATAGCTGAAGGTGAACCAGATCACCATGAACAGCAGCACGGCCGAGAACTTGGCGCGCTCCGCGAAGGCGCCCACGATCAGGCAGCAGGTGATGCCGGCGAAGGTCGCCTGGAAGGCGGCGAACAGCAGCTCGGGGATGTAGACGCCCTTGCTGAAGGTGGCGCCGGGCGCGAACACGCCGGTGGCCGGATCGAACACGCCCTTCATGAAGAGCCGGTCGAATCCGCCGAAGAAGGCGTTCCCCTCGGTGAACGCGATGCTGTAGCCATAGATGAGCCACAGCACCACGATCATCGAGAAGGTGACCATCACCTGCATCAGCACCGACAGCATGTTCTTGCTGCGCACCAGGCCGCCGTAGAACAGCGCCAGGCCGGGGATGGTCATCATGATGACGAGCAGCGTGGACAGCATCATCCAGCTGGTGTCACCCTTGTTGAAGGAAGGAGCGGCAGGAGCCGCGGCGGGCGCTGCTTCGGCAGCAGGAGCGGCGGCAGCCGGGGCGGCCGCGGGTGCCGGCGCGGCGGCTGCGGGCGCGGACGCCGCCGGCGCCTCGGCCGTGGCAGCAGGCGCCTGGGCGAAGCTCGCCGTGCCTGCAGCGAGCAGGCTCAGACCGAGCGCAAGAGAAACAAGCAGTTTTTTCATGGTTGTTTTTTTCCGGGCTGGATCAGAGGGCTTCGCGACCGGTTTCGCCGGTGCGGATGCGAACGACCTGCTCGAGGTTGTAGACAAAAATCTTTCCATCGCCGATCTTGCCGGTGCGCGCTGCGCCTTCGACGGCTTCGATCACGCGGTCGACGAGGTCGTCGGAAACCGCCGCTTCGATCTTGACCTTGGGCAGGAAGTCGACCACGTACTCCGCGCCGCGGTACAGCTCGGTGTGGCCCTTCTGGCGGCCGAAGCCCTTGACTTCCGTGACCGTGATGCCCTGCACGCCGATGGCCGAGAGGGCTTCGCGCACCTCATCGAGCTTGAACGGTTTGATGATGGCTGTGACCAGCTTCATGATGACTTTCTCCTTCTTGGATGGAATGAATGGTGCGGCAGCTTGGGCCGCACCTTGTTCTTGTGTCTGCTTACAGCGTCTTGCTGAGCGTAACGATGAAGCGCGCCTTGTTGGGCGAGTAGTACTGCTCGCCGATGGGGCCGAAGCCGAAGTCCACGCCCGGGTTGCTCAGCGCGAGGTAGGAGCTCTTCTTGTTGGCGCCCTGCACCGAGCCGGCCAGCGCCAGGCCGTTGCCGAAGTCGTACGACACGCCCACGTTGTAGTCCACGTAGCTCTTGTAGCCCAGGCTGCGGATGTCGCTGGACATGCGGGTGTAGCCCACGGCCGCCTTCAGCGTGAGCTTGGGCACGATTTCCTTGCTGTAGGCCAGGTTCAGGTAGCCGGTGTTGCGGCCCTTCAGGCCCGAGCCTGACTTGTAGCCGGCATAGCCGAAGTAGTCCTTGGAGACCGTGTGCGAGTACTTCAGCGTGAACGAGCCGATGGCTTCGTCGGCCCAGGTGCCGGCGCCGTACAGCTCGGTGGTGTTGCCGATGGAGTTGCCCGGGTAGATGTAGGTGAGTGCGCCCACGTCCAGGTCGAAGGGGCCGGCCTTGAACTTGTAGCCGCCGTACAGGTCGCTCTCGATGCTGTTGCCCTGCAGCCAGTTGACGCTGGAGTTCCAGTTGCCCACGTAGAAGCCGCTCTCGCCGAAGGCGTAGTCGAAGCCGCCCTGGATGGCGGGCTTGAAGCCCTTGGTCTTGGCGTAGTCGTTGTTCCCGATCATGTCCTGGTCCTGGCCGCGGAACTTGTAGTTGCTCGTCAGTGCCACATTCCCGGTGAGCTGTGCGCTCGCAAGCATCGGCAGGGCGGCAAGGGCAACCACGGCCATTGCCTGGGCGAATTTACGGTGCATCATCGGGACTCCTCGGAGTTGGTTGGATTGTTGGGGGACACCGTCTCATAGCAGGGAGCGTGCCAAAGTGCACGTTTTGCCCTGCGGCACGGCGGCCGCTCCCGCACCTGCAACCCAGGCGAAATAGTTACAAGCGTGTTCAGTTGCGGTACCCCATGGGGCACCGCGGTGCATGAGCCCGACCAAAAACGGGCGCACCACAATGGTGAGAGGGAGTGGAATGAGCCTGTCTTTGGTGCAAAGCCGTGCTTTGCTCGGGCTGGAAGCGGCCAGTGTCACGGTCGAGGTGCATCTGGCTAACGGCCTGCCGAGCTTTACGCTCGTCGGGCTGGCGGAAACGGAGGTCAAGGAGGCGCGCGAACGGGTGCGCTCGGCCATCCAGAACGCCGGCCTGGAGTTTCCGAACAACAAGAAGATCGTCGTCAACCTGGCGCCGGCCGACCTGCCCAAGGACTCCGGCCGCTTCGACCTGCCCATCGCGCTCGGCATCCTCGCGGCCAGCGGGCAGATACAGCCTGCGCTCCTTGCGGGGCATGAATTTGCCGGCGAGCTCTCTCTCTCAGGCGAGCTGCGGCCCGTGCGCGGCGCGCTGGCCATGGCGCTGGCCCTGCACACGCGCGGCATCGCGACACGCCTGGTGCTGCCTGCCGCAAGCGCCCAGGAAGCGGCGCTGGTGCCCGGCAGCGAGGTGTACGGCGCCAGGCACCTGCTGGACGTGGTGCAGCGCTTCATGCCCGAGGGCGCCGCGCTGCTGCAGACTGAAGAGGGGCAGCAGCCCGCCGCCGACGGCTGGGCCCGGGTGCATGCCGCGGCCGCGGCGCCGGCGCCGCTCTATGCCGACCTGGCCGACGTCAAGGGTCACGCGAGCGCCAAGCGCGCCCTCGAGATCGCCGCCGCGGGCGGGCACAGCCTGCTGATGGTCGGCGAGCCCGGCTCGGGCAAGTCCATGCTGGCGCAGCGCTTTGCCGGCCTGCTGCCGCCGATGAGTGTCGACGAGGCGCTGGAGAGCGCGGCCGTGGCCAGCCTGGCCGGCAGTTTCTCGGCCGCGCGCTGGATGAACCGGCCGACCTCGGCGCCCCACCACACGTCGAGCGCCGTGGCCCTGGTGGGCGGCGGCGGCTCGCCCCCGCGGCCGGGCGAAATCTCGCAGGCGCACCACGGCGTGCTGTTCCTGGACGAGTTTCCGGAGTTCGCGCGCTCCGCCCTCGAGGCGCTGCGCGAGCCGCTGGAGACGGGCACCATCACCATCGCGCGCGCCGCCCGTCGCGCCGAGTTTCCGGCGCGCTTCCAGCTGGTCGCGGCCATGAACCCCTGCCCTTGCGGCTACTTGGGCTCGACGCTGAAGGCCTGCCGCTGCACGCCGGACCAGATCTCGCGCTACCAGGGCAAGCTCAGCGGCCCGCTGCTCGACCGCATCGACCTGCACATCGAGGTGCCCGCGGTATCGGCGCAGCAGCTCATCGATGCGCCCGCCGGCGAGTCGACAGCCAGCATCTGCAGCCGCGTGGTGGCCGCGCGAGAGTTCGCCCTGCAGCGCCAGGGCAGCCCCAACCAGGCGCTGCAGGCCGGCGCCATCGACAGGCATGCCGCGCTCGACGATGCGGCCCGCAAGTTCGTCTACAACGCCGCCGCCAAGCTCGGCTGGTCGGCGCGCAGCACGCACCGCGCGCTCAAGGTAGCGCGCACCGTGGCCGACCTGGCGGGCGCCGAGTCGGTGGGGGTGGTGCATGTGGCGGAAGCGGTGCAGTACCGCAGGGCGCTGCGAAACTGACCGTCGCCGCCAGAGTCGGGAGGAGCGCCTACTTGAACTCGTGGCTCACCACAGGCGCCGACCTGCTGTCCTGCACCGTCACGCGCTGACGATAGACATCGAGGTCGCCATTGCGCACTTCGATGTTGTAGATGCCCGGGCGCAGCGACAGCGACTTGAGCGGCGGGCTCACGCCGCGCTCCGCGCCGTCGACGAAGACCTGTCCCCAGGGCCGGATGTTGAGCACCACGCGTCCCATGCCGGGCGCAGCGGCCGGCGGCGCGGTCGGCGGTGTCGGGCCGCCGGCAATCACGGTGGGTACGGAATTCGTTGGCGCCGTGCCGGGTGCCGCGGGCACCGTCTGCGCGAGCCGGTTCAGCTCGGCGATGGCGTTGCGGGCATCGCGCGCATGCGGGCCGCGCCGGTAGCGGCGCAGGTAGGCCTCGTAGCCTTCGCGCGTGTTCTCGGCCTGGGCCAGGTTCCAGTCCTCGGCTTCGGCGGTGGCCATGGCGGCCTCCGGCGGCAGGGGCGTGGGCGTCGCGCCCGGCGGCGTGGCGGCGGGGTCCGGTGTTGCCGGTGCAGCTGCTGGCGCCGCGCCGACCGGCACGCTGGTCAGCGGCGTCAACGGGCCGGCCGGCGCGCTGGCGGCCGCCGCGGGAGGCGGCGTGCCGGGCGCTGCCGCCACGTTCTCGCCCGCAGGCGTCGAAGATGATGAGCCGCCGGGGGCGCTTTCGCCCGGTGGCATGGCGGCGGGCGGCGGCGCGGTGGCGGACATCGGCCCTGAAGGCGGGGGCACCGGCACCATGGCAGTCGATGTCTCCTGCCGGCCCGAAGTCAGGTGAATGCCGATCCAGGTGCCCACGCCCACCAGCGCCACCAGCAGCACGCCGACCAGGCCCCAGCGCGGCATCGACGATTTCCTGGCGGCGGACGGCGACGGCTGCTTGCCGGCGGCCACCGATGGCGCGCGTGCCGGCGCTGCCGCCGCCTCGCGCGGCGCGGCGGGCCTGGGCGCGGCGGACTTGGGAGCGGGGGCTGGCTCGGGCTTGGACGCGGGTTGAGGCCTGGGCTTGGCGGGTTCGGGAGCGGCGGCTTCAGGCCGCGCAACACTTGCCGATGCAGCGGCTTGCGATGCTGCTGCTGCCGCCGCCGGCGCCGATGCCTGGGGCGCCGGAGCAGCCGGCGCTTGCTGCGGCACCGGCGCCACGACCGGCGCGGCCTTTGAAGCAGGCGGCGCAACGACGGCCGTGGGCGCCGCCAGCCCGCTCACGTAGGTGTCGCCGAGCTTGGCGAGCCCCAGTTCGGCCGCGAACGCGGCCACGGTCTGCGTGCGGTCCTTGCTGTGCACGGCCAGCGTGTGGTCGACAGCCGCGCAGAAGGCCGGGCTCAGGTCGCTGCGGCCCAGCGACGACAGCGGCACGTAGGCGTCCTGCACGCTGCGCACCACGGCCGATGGCGGCGGATGGCCGGTGACGGCGCGGTACAGCACGGCGCCCAGCGCGTAGAGGTCGGTCCATGCGCCCTGCAGCAGCGTGTTGTCGTCGGCGTACTGCTCGATCGGCGAGTAGCCGGACTTCACCATCACCGCCACTTCGTCGACCAGGTCGGCGATCGACTTGCGCGCCGCGCCGAAGTCGAGCAGCACCGGCAGGTCGTCCTGCTGGATGAAGATGTTGTCGGGCGCGATGTCGCGGTGGAAGCATTGGCTGCGGTGCAGCGTCTCGAGCGCGCCGAGCAGCGGGCCCAGCATGCTCAGCAGCCAGGCCTCGGAGATCTTCTTCGGCTCTTCCTCGGCCAGGCGGCGCAGCGTGCGGCCGCGGTAGAGCTGGATCGCCATGTAGGCGGTGGAATTGGCCTCCCAGAAGCGGTGCACCCGCACCAGTGCCGGGTGGCTGAACTGCGCGAGCGTGCGCGCCTCGTTGATGAAGCTGCGCAGGCCGGCCTGGAAGGTGGCCGTGAGACGGTCGGAACGCACGTGCACGCTGTCGTCGCCCACGCGGCGCGCGAGCATCGAGGGCATGTATTCCTTGATGGCCACCTCGCGCTGCAGCGAGTGGTCGTAGGCCCGGTAGACGATGCCGAAGCCGCCTTCGCCAATGACCTCGAGCAGCTCGAATTCGTCCAGCCGGTGGCCCGCGTCCAGCGGATGGGGGCGCTCCTGCGGATCGGCCTGCATGCTGGTGCTGCTGTTGTCGTTATTGCTGGCGTTCGTCGTCATGCATCTCCTCCCGCGGCGGGGGTCTGGTCGTTCATGCCCATGGCACATGCCCCTGTGAAAACAACTTCGAAAACAACGGCGTGTTGAGGCCACCGCCGTGGGCGGCGGTGCGCAGCGGCGAGCCGTCCGCCTGGTTGGTCCACCAGTAGCTGGTGCTTCCGAAGGCATCGAAGCACAGCGGCAGCTCGGGCCAGCCGAGGCGCTGCTGCGCGCCTGTGGCCCCAGCACCTCCGGCCGCGGGTCCGAGGATCGAAAGGATGTCGTCCGAGCCGCCGCTCGCGGTCTGGAAGCCGCCGTGGGCCGCGGCCAGCACCTGGCGGTCGAACTGGTCGGGCGCCACGCTGTGGCGGATCGCCTGCAGCAGCGCGGTGCCGCATTGCCAGTACCACGCGGCGGAGCCCTCGAGCATGGAGGGCCGGTAGCTCGATGCGGCCACCTGCAAGGTCACGCACACGGGGTAGTAGCGCCCCACGCGGTCGCAGCTGGGCGCCAGGCAGCCGAACTGCACCGCGTCCACGCCCTGCGTGGCCGGAATCGCAAAGTTCCAGACCGGCGCCACCACATAGTGCCGCGTCATGGCGTCGGGCCAGCGCTTGAAAGTGCCCAGGCCGTTCTGCATCCAGCGGTCCCACCAGGCCTGGAGCTCGCGCGGCACGCGGCGATAGAGAAAGTCGCCGGCCGCGGGCAGCTTGCCGTACCAGCCGATCTGCTGGTCGTCGGGCACCCACACCCGCGGCGAAGGAATGCCGCTGTTCATCTCAGGATTTCCCCGGGCATGAAAAGCCGTTCATCTGGTTCAGGCGCAGCGGGTTGTAGACGCTGTTCGCCGTCACCGCGAGCACCACCTTCCTGCCTTGCAGGTCGAAGGTCGCGTTGAACGATTCGGGCGCGCTGCCCGACGAGATCGAGGCCTTGTCGAAGAGCCGGTGCAGCGCCCACGGCCCCTCGGTGACGATGCCGCCGGCCGGCGTGCCGCTGGCGGTCGTCACCTGCAGCCGCACCTGGTTGCTGTTGCGCGGGCCGGGCCACTTGACGGTGCTGGGCGCCTGCGGCCCGTGCGCGTAGCGCACCGTCTGGCCGTCGATGTCGAGCGTGAACTGGCTGATGGCCGCGTCCATGTCCTCGGGCCGGATGTCGATGGTGAACGAGGGCGTGCGCCCGCCCGCCATGCCCGAGAAGAACACGTCGCGGATCGCCTGCGCCTTCTGGAACGAATCGAGGTAGGCCGAGCGCCCCGGCGAGCTGCCGTCGACGCCCTTCTTGAAGGACCACGGGTTGACGGAGGTGTCGACCTGCGAGGCGAGGTTCTTCTGGAAGAAGTCGTCCATCATGCCGCCCGGCGCGAACAGCTGCGCGAAGTCGCCGGCGGCCACGTCGCGGTTCGAGCCGCGCGAGAACGGATAGCGCCCCGCAATGGCCTGGCTGCAGAACTGGCCGATGGTGGCGGCTGCGTTCTGCCCGATGTTCTGCCGCGTCACCGCCGCCGCCTTGGACGACGCGGTGGCCGAGAGGTCGTTCAGCATGCCCTGGAACGGCACCGGCAGGCGGCCCGCCTCGGCCTGCACCTTGGTGACCGCGTCGCTCGATGGCGGGATGTTGCCGCTGCGCAATGCCGTGTCGGTGGCGGTGAGGAAGGTGTAGAGCTCGTTGATGAGCGCGGCGGTGGCGTCGATCGGCGCCTGGCCGCCGGCCTTGGGCGCGGTGACCATGCGGCGAAGCGGCGCGAAGTGGTTGTCCACCAGCGATTCGGGGCGGTCCGGCACGGTGTTGCGGCGCTGGCTGCCGTCGGGCTGCCCGATGAGCTGCTCGATGCGCTCGCGCGTGCTGGCCACGCGGTTCTGCGCCTGGTCGAGCAGGCTGCGCGTGGCCTCGTCGTGGTTGCGCAGCAGGTCGGTCTCGCGCGCCGCGCCGCGGATGAGGCGCGACATCGGCGACTCGCTGGTCGAGAGCACGCGCGTCATCTGGATGCTCTGCAGCAGCGAGCGGCTGTCGGCCAGCCGGACATCGGCCAGGTAGTCGTCCCAGACGCGGATGTAGTCGGTGAGATAGAGCCGGCGCACTTCGCGCAGCAGCAGCTCGCGCGAGGTGATGTCGGCCATGCCCGGCGCGCGGATCTGCAGCACCCAGCGGTCTTCCTGTTCGAGCGCGAGCGTGGTCTCGGCCATGCGCTTGTCGAAGATGTCCCAGTAGCCGCGGTAGGTGAACAGCGTCGGGATGCCGTCGGTGAGCGGCTTGCCGCTCGCGCGCTTGATCACCAGCGCCGACTCGGCCCCCGCCGCCTCCGCGATGCTGAAGGCGTTGGGCGGGCTGGTCTGCAGCAGGATGCGCCGCAGCCGCGCATAGGACCGCTGTGCCAGCGGGACGCCGGCCAGGCGGTTGCGCGTCTCGGTGACGAGCCGGTCGTCCTTGGCGAAGGGCGAGGTCACCACGCGTTCGGCGAACAGCGCCTGCAGGTGCGACTCGAGGTTGGTGCGCTGTTCGCGCGTGAGGCCGGCGCCGATCTTGCGGTCGACGTCGGTGAGCAGCCAGGCCTGGAGAAAGTCGGCGTCGTAGCGTTCGGCGTCGTACAGCATGAGGTAGGCCTTGAGCGCCTCGTAGCTGTATTCGGCATCGGTCTTGGAGGCCTCGCGCAGCGCCTGCTCCACGCGCTGCGCGGCCTGCGGCAGCAGCACGCTTTCGAGCGCCCGCTGGTAGACGCCGTCGGTCGCGGCCTGCAGCTTCTCGCCCTGGTAGAGGCCGAAGCGGTAGCCCACGGGCGGATCGCCGATGTCGAACTGGCTCGACTTGGGCAGGTCGCGCAGGCGGTCGAGCACCGGCAGCGAGCTGGCGATGTCGCTGTTGGAATCGACCACCGTCGGTAGCTCGCCGCGCGCCGCGGCCTTGTTGAAGGCCTTGGCGTTGTTGTCGACCTCGGCCACGTAGTCGCGGTTGTTGCGCCAGCTGTTCACGCAGGCACCCAGCACCACCACCAGCAGCACGCCGATGAGGCCGTAGCCCGTCAGGTCGATGGCCCGCTTGCGCCGGTACCAGCGCAGGTTGGTGCCGGCCACGCCCGCGTCGCGGAAGATCACCTGCTGCAGCAGCTCCTTGAGGAAGTAGCTCTTGCCCGGGCCCGGCGGCGGCGCGGGCGGCGCGTTGACCTGCAGGTAGCGCTTGATCGCGCCCATCACGCGGTCGAAGGCCGTGCCTTCCTGCGTGCCGCTGGTGAAGTACACGCCGCGCAGCATCGGTGCCACTTCGAACTTCGAAGGGTTGAACACGTCGGCCAGGAAGGTGCCGAGGATGTCCTCGAAGCTCGCGAACTGCTGCGGCAGCAGGTAGGCCTGCGCGCGGCGCAGCTGGTCGGGCTCGGCCGCCAGCAGCTCCGGCAGGCGCTCGTCCAGGCGCTGGTGCAGCAGCTTGTATTCCTGGTGGAAGCGCTCGCGCAGGTCGGCCTTGGCCGGGTCCGCGGGGTTGGCGTCGATCGGGAAGGTGAAGCCCCACACCTGCGAGCGCTCGGCCCGGCCCAGCGAGCCGAAGTACTCGTTGAAGCCGGCCAGCAGGTCGGTCTTGGTGACCAGCACGTACACCGGAAAATTGATGCCCAGGCCGTTGCGCAGTTCGAGCAGTCGCTTGCGCAGCGCCATGGCGTGGCGCGCGCGCTGCGCATCGTCGGCCAGCGGCAGGTCGGCAATGCTGATGGTGAGGATGGCGCCGTTGATCGGCTGGCGCGGCCTGAACTTCTTGAGCAGGTCGAGGAAGCCCTTCCACTCGCCCTCGTCGGTTTCGCGGTTGCTCTCGTGCGTGGTGTAGCGCCCGGCGGTGTCGATGAGCACCGCCTCGTTGGTGAACCACCAGTCGCAGTTGCGCGTGCCGCCGATGCCGCGCACCGCGGCCTTGCCGAGTTGGTCGGCCAGCGGAAAGTCGAGGTCGGAGTTGACCAGCGCGGTGGTCTTGCCCGAGCCCGGCGCGCCGATGAAGATGTACCAGGGCAGCTGGTACAGGTACTGGCGGTCGAACACCGCGAAGCGCCCCGCGGGCTTGCCGTCGGCGCCCGCGCCGAAGCGCATGTTCTTCAGGATGGACGTCGCGTCGGTGAAGCCGCTTTGCAGCTCCTTGATCTCGGGCGCGTCCTCGGGCTTGGCGGCCTTCTCCTTGGGCGACGGGGTGCGCAGCTGGTTGAGCAGCTGCGCATTGAGGCGCCGCTCGCGCCACTTGCGGTAGAGCACGCGCGCGATCCAGATCGCGAACATCAGCGCGATCACCACGATGCGCACGAACTCGCTTTCGAACGGCCGGTAGCGGCCGACCGCGATGACGGGGCCGATGATCCAGATCAGGAACGCAACGGCCAGCAAGCCGAAAAAGACCCACAGGTCGCGGCTCACGAGAAAGCGGAAAATCGCACGCAGCATCAGCGGGTTCCTCCCTGCGGTGCAGGAGCGGCGCCTGCGGCCACGGGTGCCACCAGCAGCGTCACTTCGACCCGCCGGTTGCGCGCACGGTTGGCCGGCGAATCGTTGGGCACCAGCGGGTCGGCATCGCCGCGGCCTTCGGCGCGCAGGCGCTCGGGCCGCGTGACGCGCGTGGCGATCATCTTCTTGACCGCATCGGCACGCGCCTGCGAGAGCTGCCAGTTGGACGGAAAGCGCACGCTGCGAATCGGCTGGTCGTCGCTGAAGCCGCTGATGAGCACGTTGCCCTCCACCGAGTTGAGCGCATCGGCCACGCGCGCGAGCACGGGCGCATAGCGGTCGAGCACGCGGTCGGAGCCCGACGCGAACAGGCCGTCGCCGCGCAGCACCACCACGCTGCGGTCGGCCTCGTCGCGCACGGTCAGCAGGCCATCGCGGATCTCGGGTTCGAGAAAGCGCTGCAGCCGCGGCTGCGGCGCCGGCGCAACGGCTACGGCACGCTGCGTCTGCGGCAGGCGCACCGCATTGACTGCGGCGAATGCGCCGTCGGAACGGCCGGCCAGGCTGAACGTGAGCACGCCGAACACCAGCACCAGCAGCACCGCCGCCACCGCGCCCACGGCCCACAGCGGCACCCAGTTGCGCGTGCGGCGCACCGGCGCGCTCGCATCCTGCCAGTGCGGCGAGAGCGGCACGGCAATCTCGCCGCGCGCCTGGCGGATGATCTGCAGCAGCCGCTGCTTGAGCGTTTCGAGCTGCGTGCGGCCGTTGTCGATGACGCGGAAGCGCCCCTCGAAGCCCATGGCCAGGCAGAAGTAGATGAGTTCGATCAGCTGCAGGTGCTGCTGCGGGTTCTGCACCAGCCGCGACAGCAGCTGGAAGAATTTCTCGCCGCCCCAGGTCTCGTTGTGGAACATCACGAGCAGGCTCTGCGACGACCAGATGCTGCCGCCCCACGGCGTGAGCGCGGCCGCTTCGTCGACCGCGGTGCACAGGCAGTAGCGCGCGCCGATGATCACTTCGGGCGCAATGCCGCTTTGCTGCGCGCGCGTCTCGAAGCGCCTGACCTCGTCGACCAGGTGCTCGCGCAATTGCGCGGGCGCATCGTGGTGGCCGGTGGCGCGGATCTGCGGGATCAGGTCGAGCAGCGGGTTGGCCGCCGCGACGAGCGGGTTGTTGCCGGCCAGTGCCGTGTCGCCCGCATGCGGACGGCGTGCGTCATGCCATGCGGTGAATGACTGGGGCTGCTGCTGCCCCGCGCCGCGCGATGCCTGTGGCATGCCTGCCGCATCGCCGTTGCCGCTGTTGTTGGCGCCGCCGCCCGGGTTGGGCGGCACGAAGCCTCCCGGACCGACCGCCATGTCGTTGACACCGTTCATAGGGTCCCTCACGGACGAATTGCCCAGAACTCCATGGCCAGCCCCGGGAAGTCGCCGGCCAGGTGCATTGCAACGCCCCCCGATTTTTCGAGCTGGCGCCACATGTCGCCACTCTTGTCGAGTTCGAAATAGTGGTAGCCCGCGTTGTATGGAATCTGGCGCGGCGCCACCGGCAGCGGCCGCACCGTGACGCCCGGCAGCTGCAGCTGCACGAGATCGCGGATGCGCTCCACCGAACCGATCTTGACCTGCGTCGGAAAGCGCTGCTGGATCGCATCGGCGGGCAGGTTGGCATGCACCGCGAGCACGAAGCCCGCGTTGCGCACCAGCACCGGGTCGGGCATGCGGCCCACGCGCACGCCGTGGCTGCGCTCCTCCAGTTCGATGGCGATGGCGCTCTGCTCGAGCACCGCCGAGAGCGAGCGCCGCAGCTCTTCCATCAGCGGCCGGATGGTCTCGTTGAGATTGTCGTGGTCGTACTTCGGCCACACCACGGGACGCCGCGTGGGCGAGGTGTGCGTGGCGAGATGGCAGGCCAGCTTGAACCAGTCGATGAACAGTTCCTCGGGGTGCACCTGCACCGCGTGCTGCGCATGCCAAGTCGTTGCGAGATAGCGGTTGACGAGCTCGAGCAGGAGAAAGTCGGAGACCTCGCTCACGCCGCCGCGGCCGGGCTGCGAGAGCCGCGAGGCCAGGGCCTCGGAACGCTGCGTGAGCAGGCCGTGCAGTTCGGCGACCATGCTGCGCAGCATGGGGTGCGCCGATGCATCGAGCACCGGTGGAATGTAGTTGGCGTCGATCACCAGCTTGTGGTCGGTGCGCCGTTCGATCACGCGCACCGCGCCGATGGCCTGCCACTCCGCCGTAAGCGACGATGCGCGCGCAAGGCGCAGGCGCGGCTTCGCAAGCTGCAGCACCGCCGGGCCGAGCGCCACCGAATTTCCATCGGCCACCTCGCGCTCGATCACGCCGAAGCGCGCGGCCGAGCCTTCGTCGTCGGCGAAGATGACCTCTTCGCTGCCGGTGCGGCGCAGCGGCAGCGCAAGCACGATGAGTTCATCGGTCAGGTCGCTCGGCACCTCGTAGGGCAGCGGTGCATCTTCGGCGCCGAACGAGAACGGCGTGCCATCGGGCAGCACGCCGGCGCCGCCGAGCAGCGACACGCGGCCGAGCGCGTGGGCATCGCGATCGATGTCCAGGCTGAGCCATCCCCAATAGGCACCTTGCAGGCCCGCGGTACGGCGCGTGACGTACTGCTCCACATAGCGCTCCAGTTGCTGGAAATGCTGCGGCCGCAGGTACATGCCTTCGGACCACACCACGCGATTCGCCAATGCCTGCGGAAGGGCGCCCTGTTTTCCTGCGCCCGGATTGCGAACTGTCACCAAAGAACCTCCTGGGGAGTGCCCACACTGAAGCGGGAGGTGCTTGTTAACGACCTCCCGATTGATTCGGTTTTTTTCTCTGATGCTACACGGCGCTTCTTACGTTTTGCACCGCATTTCGCGTGCGAATTCCTCGCACTTTTTAGCTACAAAGCTGCGAAATTAACGAGTTGGTAGTAACTCGATGCCGCTCTTGCGGATCACGATGCGCACAGCTTGCTCGCTCGGAGAAAACTGCCACACCTTGTACAGATTGGTTTGCTTCGGCTCCTTGAGCGGCAGCACGATGCGCCAGCGCGCGGCCTCGAGCTTGCGGTAGCCGGCGATGATGCCGATGGCGCGCGAGTCGAGTCCTGCCTCGCGCTTGAAGACACGCTCTTCGCCGCTGCGCATGATGGCCTGGTCGGCGTTCACGAGTTCCGCCCCAAGCGTTTCGCGGTCGCGGTCCTGTAGTGCAAAGTAGTCTGCCGTCTCGAAGTTACCGGAAGATTTCAGTTCGAAGACCTTGACGAGAATCGGCGCCGGCTGGCCGCGTCCGTCGGGGTTGACGCCGTCGTCGATCCTGATCGTCACGGCGTAGGGCGTGGGCAATGACTTCGCAGTCGATGCGCATCCACTGAGGCCACCAAGCAACGGTGCGGTTGCAAGTGCGCCTTGAAGCAGGGTTCGTCGATGCATTGAGATCTTCCCTAGTGGTTCGCGGCCTATATTATCGAAGTCGTGCGCACGAATCGCGTCGCATCGCGTGCCTGTCGCATGACAGCGGCACACTATCTCAAGCATTGCCTTTTGCAAGGTAGGAGAGAAGATTGAAGTCACGTCTGCCTGCTTTGGCGTTCACCTTGGTTCTGTTTGCTGGCTGCACGACCACACCCCCGCCCGAGCCGCCGCAACCCGAACGCCTGAGCCAGCAAGTCGCGCGCAGCACGCTCGAACGCGCGCAACAGGCCTATGACGAGGGCGACTACGCCAAGGCCATCACCACGCTCAAGAGCGGCGGCGTCTCGGTGTTCGAGGCCGCGGAGCCGGCCACGCGGCTCGACGCCATGAAGCTCGAGGCGTTCAGCTATTGCGTGGCCAACCAGGTGCCCGAATGCCGCGCGCAATTCCGCAAGCTCATCGATGCGTTCCCGAACTTCGACCTCACCGTTGCAGAGCGCAAGCACCCGGTGTGGGGCCCTGCCTTCGAGGCCGCCAAGCGAATGAAGCGTTGAACGCCGCAAGGGAGCCTCGGCTCGACATCAACACGGAGATGCCATGCGTTGGACGGTGATCGAACATGCCGGCAAGCCGGTGACCGCGGGCCCGTCGGCCTTGCTCGCGGCACCCGGAGGAACCATCGGGCGCAGCCCCGACAACCACCTGGTGCTGCCTGACGAGCAGCGCCAGATCTCGCGCCTGCAGGCCACGGTGCGCTTCGACGACAGTGGCGCGGCGGTGCTGCGCAACATGAGCGCGGTGCTGCCCATCGGCGTCAACGAGCGCACGCTGCAGCACGAGCAGGAAGCGCCGATCGCCGATGGCGACCGCGTGACCATCGGAAGCTATGTGCTGGTGGCCGGAAGCGGGCAGCGCGGCGCGACCGTCGAGCCCGCCGCGCCGCTGATGGCGGCGGCCCCCCCGCCGGCCGCACCTGTGCGCAGCGCACCGCCGGCCAGCACCATGGCGCCGGCGCCGATGGACTCGCTGCTGCCGACGGCACCCGTCTCCGATGTGTTCTCGGACCTCTTCGGCGCCGGCGCGCTGCCGATCGGCGATACGCAGCCCGTGACCGTGGCGATGCCGCCACCGCCGGCCGTGCCGGCACCACCGCCCGCACAGGTATTGGCGGCCGCGCCGGTGCCTGCGACGTCGCCATCGCCATCGCCATCACCGGCAATCACGCAGACGAGCGCCTCGCAGATTCCCTCCGCCGCCGATTGGGATGCCATCCTCGCGAACGCGCCGCGCCGCGAGGCGAGCGCCTCCGAGCCCATGCCCGACCCGATGGCGCACGAGCCCTTCGAGCTGCCCTCGCAGGCGCGCAGGAATCCGATCGATCCGCTGGCCGAGCTGAATCCGCGTGCGGAAGACGGCATGTCCGACGTGGCGCTCAAGCGCGGCATGGACCCGCTGTCCTTCTTTGCCGCCGACAACGACGCGCCCTCGCCGCTGTCCGATCCGCGCCCCACCGCGTTGACCCACGAAGATCCGCTCAGCGACGTGCACCCGGCAATCGATCTGCTGGCCAGGCCCGCGGCGGCCCCGCAGGGCTACAGCCATTCGAACCATGCGCGTGAATTGACGGCGCAGTTCAGGCCGCCGAACCCGGTTCCCTTTGATCCGCCGGCTGCGAAGCCGGCCGAACCGCAGGCATCCACGCAGGCCGAGCCACCACCACCGCCACCGCCAGCACCGCCACCGCCACCGCCAGCACCGGTGCCCGTCGCGGCCGCGCGCGTGGAGGATGTTGCGCTGCCCCCGAAGGCCGCGCTGCCGGAGCCGCCCGCAACGCAGCAGCCGAAGCCTGTTGCCGCACCTTCACCCGTGGCCGCGCCGCCAGCCCCTGTCGCAGCGCCGCCATCGGCACCGTCCTCTTCGGACGAACTCTTCAAGGCCTTCCTCGAAGGCGCCGGCGTGCCCGACGTGGCCGGCCAGCAGCCGCTGGACGCCGAAGCCATGCGGCGCCTCGGCCGGCTCATGCGCGCGTTCACCGACGGCACCATCGAACTGCTCTCGTCGCGCGCCATGCTCAAGCGCGAAGTGCGTGCCGAGATCACGATGATCGTCGACGAAGAGAACAACCCCTTCAAGATCCTTCCCAACGGCCGCGCCGTGCTGATGCAGATGTTCGGCGCGCGCATGCCCGGCTTCCTGTCGCCAGAGGCCGCCGTGCACGACGCGCTCGGCGACCTGCAGTCGCATCAGCTCGGCATGGTGGCCGGCATGCGCGCCGCGCTGCTCACGGTGCTCAAGCGCTTCGACCCCACGGCGCTGAACACCGCCACGCCGCACGACGGCGGGCTGGGCGAGAAGCTGCTGCCCGGCGGCCGCGAGGCGCGCCTGTGGCGCCAGCTGCAGAAACTGCATGCCGAAACCACCGCCGCCGTCGAGGACGATTTCCAGGCCGTCTTCGGCCGGGCCTTCCAGCAGGCCTACGACAAGGAGATGGAACGGCTGAAGGAGGCGCGCCGTGCTTGAGACCACCCCTCGCGCGTTCGCGGTGCCCATCTCGACCTCGCAGTTCTCCTGCGTGGGCGAGCGCAGCGGCAACCAGGACGCCATTGGCTATCACCTGGACGAATACAACGCCTGCTTCGTCGTGAGCGATGGCGTGGGCGGCAACGCGGGCGGCGAACTGGCCGCACGCATCGCGGTCGATACCGCGCTCAACACCTTCGTCGACAACCCCTCGGTGGCGCAGCACGACATCCTGCAGGCCGTAAAGGCCGCCAACGACGCCATCCTCGCCAAGCAGCGGGAGCTGGCCGATCAGAGCCGGATGAGCGCGACCATCGTCTCGCTGTTCGTGGACCGCACCAGCGGCCAGGCCTGCTGGGCCCATGTGGGCGACAGCCGCCTCTACTGGTTCCGCCGCGGCGCGCTGATGCAGCGCACCGAAGACCACAGCCTGTCGGAGCGCTCGGGCGAAGCGGCCCTCGGCAACGGTGCCAACGGCGGCGAGCGGCTGGTGAAGACCAACCTGCTGTATCGCGCGCTCGGCGCCCGGGCCACGGCGGAAACCACCGTGTCGACGCCGCAGCGGCTCGCCGACGGCGATGCGTTCCTGCTGTGCACCGACGGCCTCTGGCAGCTCATTTCGCAGCAGGTGATGGAACGCTCGCTGCAACTCGCCGACAGCGCCGAGGAATGGCTCGCCCTGCTGCGCCGCGCGGCCGAAGCCAAGGCCGACGAGTCGCGCGACAACTATTCGGCGCTGGCGGTGTGGGTGGGGTTTCCGCAGCAGGTGACGCTGGCGGGGACGGCGCGGCCGGCTTGAAGTTCTTTGAGATACGCCGCGCTCAGGCCGCGGGGACCAAGACCCTGCCTTGGCTGGGCGTTCCCCGGACGCCCGGCACATTGGTCCGGTTCTGGATCGATACGGTGCCCATCCGGCTGGCTGGCATTCCCTTGACGATAACCGTATAGGCGCAGTTCGCCACGGGCTGGGCCGGGCCCATCACCGATCCGGAGGCCACGCCCAGCGAAACGCCGGGGTTGTCTCCATTGCTGAAAGGAATCTTCGTGCCCATGTTGTGCTGGGGCATGCCCAGCACGAGGATGTTGGTGACGTTGGGGATAGCGGTCATGCCGGCCGCGACGTTGAGGTATGGCACGGGCACGGGCACCGGTGGTGTCAGGCACACGTCCGGAAGGCCGAAATCGAAGCCGGAGAGTTGGCAGCAGGCGAAACACATGGGTCTTGCTCCTAGCCGAGATGGACTTGTTCGCTGTCGAACTTGAGCAGCGTCTTGCCGCTCATGAAGGTGGCGTGGCCGTGCAGTTCGAGCACGCCTTCGACCTGGCAGTCGAGGTGTCCGGCACGCACCGTCTCGCTGATTTCCGTTGTGCGCACCGTGGTGGCCGCATGCATGCTCACGTGCTCGTGCGCGGTCTCCATCTCCTTGCCCACCAGCCGGTACAGGCCGATGTGCCCGAGCCATTGCGCACAAGTGGAGACGGCGCGCTCGCACAGCATGCTGAGCGTCGACTTCGCGCGCAGGGCGATCGAGTCGGCATCCAGCGCGATGTTCTTGTCGCTCTGCAAGCTCAGGTCGCCATTGCGCACCACCAGGCGGGTATCGCCGTCCAGCAGCAATTGCTGCCCGGGGTTGCGGCTCTCGAGCACCGCGATGACCCACAGCCCGGTTTCGCGTGCACCGCTCAGCAGCACCTTGTCCCCGGGCATCGGCGCCACGAGGCAGCTCACGGCACGCCGCGCCGCAAGCAGTTCACTGGCCAGCCGGACCAGCAGTGCATTGCCCTGGTCCTGCGCCACCACTTCGGCTTCGGCATGCACCGGGCCGGACTGGCTCAACGCCGTTTCGTCGATGTTTGCTGGAACATGGCCTGTCGATGCTCGGGTTGCTTCCATTTCTCTGCCTCGCTAAGTTTGTCGTCGGCCATCAAGATGCCGGCGCGGTCCGAAAAGAGCGCCGCTTCCTGGGCGGCCTGATGAAAGTTCGTCCGTCCGAATCTCGCGCCGCGAAAGTCCGCGGCGCTGACGTCGGCATGGGAGAAGTCGCAGTAGATGAGCGATGCTTCCGCAAAAACGGCTTCGTGGCAAGTAGTGCGTCGAAGCATCGACTGGTCCATATGCGCACGATCCCAGCGGCTTCGCGTGAGCGCGGCACCGTCGAAGATCGACTGTGGGCAATGAATGGCCGTGGCATCGACGCCTTCGAGATTTGCCCCGATGAACAGCGCATGCGTGGCCATGGCCCGCAGCAGCACGGCACCCGCGAGATTCGCGCCCTTGAAATTGGCCTGCCGCAGGTCGCAGCCGGTGAAGTCGCAACGCCGCAGGTCGCTGTCGGTGAACTGGGTCATGGCGAGCGCCATGCCGGCGAAAGAGAAGCCCGCCGCCTCGATGGCGATCAGCACGCAATTGCCGATGGTGCAGCCCGGCAATACGCAGCGCGAGAGCGACAGGTGATGAAAGACGGTGCGCACAAAGCGCGTGTCCTGCGCAGACATCTCGAAGTCAGCGCAATCCATGAAGGCGCAGCGGTCGAACTCGCCCCCTTCGAAGTGCATCTGCGCAATCACGCTCTTGCTCCAGACCGAATCGGCGAAGCGCGCCTGTGCAAAGCCCAGTCGCCGCAACTCGCACGAGACCATGACCAGGCCGGCCACCTCGAGCTGTGTCCATGTGCAATCCTCGAAGGTGCAGGAGATGAACTGCACCCGCTCGAAGCGCTGGCGCTCGAAGACTGCGCCGATGAAGCGACAGCGAATGAACTGCATGTCGCTCCAGGTGCCGCCCGCCAGTTGCGCCGCCTGGAAGCTGCAGTCCTGCACGATGCCGCCCACCAGGCGCATCTCGGTTGGCGCGGCGCCTTCGAACACGATCGATGCGGTCGGCTTGCCCTGGCGGCATTGGTGGACGAGTTCTTCCCATGATGTCATCGGCATTGCTTCACTTCGCCCTGAACACCGGCTTGGTATTCATCCATGTCGTCAACGCCTGGTCGAACGAGGTTCCCGCGTTCGCCTCGACCATGGAGAGGTCGCTCTGGTACAGGCTCGCGCCGTCGAGGCAGGCATCGTTCAGCCGGGCCGACTTGAAGATTGCCTGCGCCAGGTTCGCAGCCCGCAGGCTGGCGCCGCTCAGGTCTGCGCGAATGAACAGCGCCTCTTGCGCCGATGCGCGGTCGAAGCTGCAGCGCATGAGCCTGGCTTCCGAAAAATCGAGCCCGTCGAGCACGGCATCGCCGAAGTCCGCTCCCGACAGGTCCAGGCCGCGCAGCGAGGTCTCGGAAAACTGGCAGCCGTCGAACCGCGAGCCCGCGAAGCCGCACTCCGGCGAGAAGAAGGACTGGTGCAGGCGCGACTGCGAGAAGCGCGTCGGCGCGCATTTGCGCAACATGCGAAACAGCACCGGTGCCAGCTCGCAGGACTCGAACGCGCATTGCTCGAAATCGGCCTCGACGAAGGCCGTTCGTTCGAGCTTGCACGAATGCCAGCGCATGGCCTTCATCGATGCCTGCATGAAAGTGCAGTTGACGAAGCCCGTGCCTGTGAACTCGACGTCGTCGGCACGCAGCGAGCGCCAGCGCCCATGGGCGAACCGGCAGTCCTTGAAGCGGGCACGGTTCCAGCGCGATTGCTCGAAGATCGCACCCTCGAACGTGCACTCAGTAACCGCGAGGTCGGAGAGTTCGCTCTTTCCCAGGTTCGCGCCGTCGAAATGGCACCGGGCCATCGTGGCAGCGGCGAAGCGCGCACGCGACAGCACGGCATTCCTGAAGCGGCAATCCGTCAGCGTTGCGCCGGTGAAATCGGCGCCCTCCAGCTGGGCACCCTCGAAGTCCAAGTCGCTGAGCGTCAGTTGCGACAGGTCGGCGCCCGTCAGGTCGGCCTTGCCCAATGACGTGCCGGTGCGAATCGCCTCCAGCACCTGCTCGCGTTTTCCGTTCGCCTGGCGTGGCGCTGCCGCGCGCAGGTGGGCCGTCTGCAGATAGCCGCTCATCGCAAGTGACTGCATGTCGGGCGCCGGCCTGCCGCCGGCATACAGCGCCTGAGCCTCTGGAGGCGGCGGATCGATGCGCGGCGGTCCGCCTTCAAGGCGTGGCCCTGGCATGTGGCCGGCCTGCTTGACCTTCGACAGCGCATCGCGCAACTCACGCGAACGCTTGATCAGCGACGTTTTCGAGCCATCCGCGCCGAGTTCCGCATCCGCCCTGTGCGCCAGGTAGAAGTCGTGGAGCTGGTCGAAGGTCTCCGGAAGGCGAGGCGGCCGGCGCGCAGCAGCAGGGGTGTCGGCATCGGCCTTGTAGGGCCCGAGCTTCTCGTCGAGTTGCGCCATCTCGGCCTGGTGGCGCAATCTCGCTTCCTCGAGCTGGGGTGAGCGTTGCGGATTGGCGGCGAGCCCCCATTCCGGCTCGTCGACATAGAGTCCCGCCGGAACCAGATCCGACTCCTTCAGCATGGCCAGGCCGCCGGTGCGCGGCGCCGTGCGCAGGCGCAGGACTTCGGCGTAGTGGGCTGCTGGACGAGCCTCACCGTTGCGTTCGATCGCGTGCATCAGGTCCGTCACGTCGCCGCCATCGTCGTACGCGACGTCGGCAGCGCCGTGATACACGAGGATCAACCGCTCCAGGTGCGGGATGAACCAGACGGTAGTCAACCGCATTGCCACTTCGTCCAGTGCCTCGCTGCCGCGGCGGCGTACGAAACAACGCGCATGCAGGCCGGGCAGGCGGCCGCGGATGACCGGCCTGGAGGGATGCAGGCCCACCAGCTCGAAGGGCGCATCGGCGGCCAGCACGTCGAGCCATTGGTCGCCGGGTGCGATGTTGAAGTAGTGCCAGTCGACGTCTTCGGCAAAGCCCGGAAAATCGAACTCGCGCCAGCGGTCGTCATAGGTACCGGCGCGCCGCGCGCGCGAGGGATCCATGATGTCGACAGGACCGAAGCCGGCGGGCTCCGGGCGATCGCCCGGCTTGGCAACCTGGCGGCCCGGTGTCTCGATGTTGGGCAGAGGCACCAGGCGCAGGCCGTTCACGTCGACGGGATCCAGCCCCTTGCCTTGCGGATTTCGCGTGTCCGCTGCACCGCCAAAGGCGTGTGCCGCGTCGATCGGCATTGCATCGAAAGGCAGCGGGTGGCTCGCGCTGCCGGACATCCAGTAGCGGTCGCCGAAGATGCTCAGCCGCTTCTCTCTGCCAGCAAGATTCACCGCGACGGCCGAGTGCGTGCGGTCCGAGCCATCGCGTGGAAAGGCCAGCCCCGAAACCAGGAACTCGCCGCCGAGCTTGGGAATGGCGGCATCCAGCATCGCCGACGGACCGGCCGCCTGCGCGAACAGCTTCCAGAGCGCGGACTCGGGCAGGAGGCGTTGGCTGGACTCCTCCATCGACACCATCGCAAGGCTTGCAATGCCGAGCTGGCACTGCCCGCGGTGCTTGTAGGGCCGCGTCAGCGATCCCAGGCGAAATGGCTTGACGGTGCGCATGAATCAGGGAGCCGGGGTGCGCGCCTCGGGCTTGACGACTTCGAGCAGGGCGATCTGCGCGATGTCGGCGGGGTTGTACTTGAGCACCACGTCGCGCCCGGGCTCGACCCTGGAGAGCTGGTGCAGCGGCACCACGCAGCGCGCGACGGACTCGTGCCGCACACCCTCCCGCGTCTCGAAGGCAATGGTGATGCTCAGCATCGGATGGTTGTTGACGAAGACGCCCGTCGAGCGCGACGACACGACCCGACCCGTCGCGCGGATGCCTTCGAAGCGCGTGGCGCGCACCGAGGCGATCACTCCGGAGATCATGCCGCCGAAGGCCATGGCCACGAAACCGAAGCACAGCGCGAACGCTCCCAGCACGAAGAGGAGCTCGCTGTGTCGCGTCTCCGCCAGATACCAGAGGAGCGCGCCGCCGCCGAGCAGCAGCAGCGCAACCAGGTAGCGCGCGAACGACGGCATCGCGGTCGCAGCTACCATTCGACCTTCAGGCCGGCACCCTCCATGGCAAGACCGGTCCAATACGACAGGTAGTCGCAGAACTCCATCTTGATCGGGATGTTCTTGAGGTTGAGTGCGCAGTAGTCGATCTTGACCAGCGCGTTCGACATCGTCACGCCGTTGTTGAACATCGCGACCGCGCTCGTCGAGCCACTGAACCACTGGAACGCATAGACCGAGCTCCTGAAGTCGAAGAAGCTCGCGCCCAGGCGCGTGAGCTTCGGCGTGTCCTGCACGATCTCGTCCGTTCCCTTGATGGTGACCTTCTTGGCGTTGATGTTGATGTCGTTGGTGGCCCTGATCTCGGTGCTGCCCTGGGAGAACAGGTTCAGCTGATCGGTGGCCTCGATCTGCTCGGTGCCCGTGACGGTCCGCGTGCTGCCGGCGGCAACCGTATAGGTCTCGACCCCCTTCACGATCACCTCCTTGCTGCCCGAGGTTTCCTTATAGTGGTTGTCCACCGTCGTTGTCTGGGCTCCATGGATGTTCTCGGTGCGTGGTCCGCCATTGACAGTGAGCGTGTCGGGGCCCGCGACGGTCGTGGTGCGCTGGACCAGCACGGTGTTGACCTCGCCGCCCGTCACGGTGTCGAAGCGCGGGCCGTTGATCGTCGTGGTCTCGATGCCGTTCACCGTGAAGGTCTCGGGGCCGTTGATGGTGACGGTCTGGGGCCCGTTGACCAGCAGGGTATCGGGCCCGTTGACGGTGGTGTCGCGCAAGGTGTTGTCGGTCAGGATGTCGGGGCCTTCGATGACCGTGGTCCTCGATCCGCCCGTGTCGTGCGTCTCGTCGGCTTCGACCGAGACGTTCAGTTCGCGCTCGGCATGCAGGGCCACGAACTCCGATCCCATCTTGTCCTCGAAGACCAGGGAGTTGGCGGTGGCGGGCGATCCCCCCGGTGTCGAACGGGTCACGAAGCCGCTCTTGCTCGCCTCGCCCGGCAGGCTGAAGGGCGGCATCTGGTCGGCGTTGTAGACGCGTCCGACGATGATCGGCCGGTCGGGACGCCCCGAGATGAAGTCGACGACTACCTCCTGGCCGATGCGCGGCGTGAAGACGGCGCCGAAGCCGTCGCCCGCAATGACATGCGACACGCGCACGAAGCGCGAGCTGTTTTCATTGCGCTGTCCATAGCGGTCCCAATGGAACTGCACCTTGACCCGCCCGTACTGGTCGGTCCAGATTTCCTCGCCTGCCGGACCGACGACCGTGGCCGTTTGCGGGCCGCTGGTGCGCGGCATGGGCGTGGTGCGCGCGGGCCGAAACGGCACCGACGCGGGCTGGACCACGAAGCTGAACCCATAGCTGCCATCGGCAGCGCCGGTCGCGTAGCCGCCCTCACGCAACGCATAGGAAACGGCCACCGTCAGGTATTCCTGGTTGTCGTCTCCCCGCGGAGAGTTCTGCATGGTGAATCGATAGCCCGGCGCCAGGCCCCGCACCGTGGCGTGGCCCGAACTGCGCTGCGCCATCGATTGGGCTTCCTCGAGGCGCACGCGTGCGTAATGCTCGCCTTGACCGGGGTCGGTGTAGTCGCCAAGCCACTCGTACATTTCGTAGTCCGCGTGATCGTTCGACAGCGGCTGGCTGCGCACGTTGCTCAGGTCGGCCTTGGGCTTGGAAAAGTCGAAATCGTCGATCACGTAGCCGCCGGAACGGATCTCCTCGACAACCTCCCAGTGGTCGATGACCTCCATGTCCTCGGTCAGCTCGCGATCGGCTGCGAAGTAGTTGATGGTTTCGTAGTCGGGCACCGGGGCATGCGCGCCGACGTCGTCTGCGAGCACCAGCGTATGCTGGTTTTTCTCGTGCTTGAAGTAGTAGTAGATGCCCTCCAGTTCCATGAGCCGGCTCACGAAGGCAAAGTCCGTCTCGTTGTATTGCACGCAGTGTTCCCACTGCCGGTACGAGGCACTGAGCTTCTTCTCGAAGGCAAAGTTGTAGTCGCCGAACACTTCCTCGAGGATCTCGACAACCGTCTTGTTCTGAAAGATCTTGTTGTCGCTCGACCGCGTGAGATACCAGAGCCAGGGCCTGACGGTGGCCCTGTAGATGGTGTAGCGGGAGGTCCCGCCCTCGCGTCCTATCATCGAGAAGCGCACGACCTGTCCGTTCAGGAAGCGGGGCGCCCCGGCGGTCTGGATTTCGAGCGCCAGCGGCTTGCCCAGCACAGCCTTCATGTCGATGGATGTGTTCGGGCTCAGCAGGTCCACCTCGAACTCGAACAGCTGCGACAACCCCTCGGTGCCGTGCATCGAGCGAAAGAGGAGCTGCTCCTCTCCCAGCGGCGTGTGGGCCTTGACGACTCGGTTGGGCATGGCTTACTCCCTTTCTTCGCTCAGCGTTCAGAAAATTCGTAGTGGAAATCGTCGTTCGCCGCGCCAAGCCGCACGCCGGCGAGCTTGCGCGCACTGACCGTGGCGCCGATGACTTCCTCGCTCAATCTCGGAAGGATGGTGTGCGTGAGGATTGCATCGATCATCCGTCCGCCCGACTCGATGGCGGTGCAACGGCGCGCCACCAGTTCGACGGCGCTGTCGTCGTAGTCCAGCGCAATGCCATGGTTCGCATCGAGGCGGGTGGCAATGCGGTCGAGCTGGAGGCGAATGATGCGATGCAATGCATCGGCTTGCAATGGGTAATATGGCACCACGACCAGCCGCCCGAGCAGCGCCGGCGCGAACACCTTGAGCAGCGGTTCGCGCAGCGCGGCTGCGAGCGGCTCGGGGTCGGGGCGCAGGGTCGGGTCTTCGCACAGCTGCATGACCAGGTCGGTGCCGACGTTGGAAGTCATGATGATCACGGTGTTGCGGAAATCGATGTGGCGGCCCTCGCCGTCTTCCATCCAGCCCTTGTCGAACACCTGGAAGAAGATCTCGTGCACGTCGGGGTGGGCCTTCTCGATCTCGTCGAGCAGCACCACGCTGTAGGGCCGGCGGCGCACGGCCTCGGTGAGCACGCCGCCTTCGCCGTAGCCCACGTAGCCGGGCGGCGCGCCCTTGAGCGTGGAGACGGTGTGCGACTCCTGGAACTCGCTCATGTTGATGGTGACGAGGTTCTGCTCGCCGCCGTAGAGCGCCTCCGACAGCGCGAGCGCGGTCTCGGTCTTGCCCACGCCCGAGGGGCCGCACAGCAGGAACACGCCCACCGGCTTGTTCGGATTGTCCAGCCGAGCGCGCGCGGTGCGGATGCGCCGCGAGATGGTCTCCAGTGCATCGGGCTGGGCCACCACGCGGGCCGAGAGGATCTCGCCGAGGCGCAGCACCGACTGCGCGTCGTCGCGCACCATGCGGCCGATCGGAATGCCGGTCCAGTCGGCCACCACGGTGGCAATGGCCTGCGCATCGACTGCCGCCAGGATGAGCGGCGATTCGCCCTGCAGCTGGACGAGCTTGTCCTGCGCCTGGTCGAGTTCGGCGCGAATCTCTTCGGGCGTTCGCTCGGGCTCTGACGGAGCGGCGTCGGCCGGTGCCTCGGCATCGCCGCCCTCCTCGGCCTCGTCATCCGTCTGCGCCTCGGCCCGCACCGGCACCGCATCGGGCGAGAGCAGCTTGCGCAGCGCCACGATGCGTTCGACGAGCACGCTTTCTTCCGCACGCCGCTGCTCGAGCAGGTCGAGCTCGGCCTGTGCCACAGCCACCTGCGCCGCGATGTCTTCCACGCGCTGGTGCTCGCCGACGCCGATCGCGGCCTCGCGCCCCGCAATGCCCGACTCGATGCCCAGCACCTCGATGCGGCGCTGCAGGTCTTCGATCGCGGCGGGCAGCGCATGCTGGCTCAAGGCCACGCGCGCGCAGGCCGTGTCGAGCAGGCTCACGGCCTTGTCGGGCAGCTGGCGCGCGGGAATGTAGCGGTGCGACAGGCTCACGGCCGCTTCGAGCGCGGCGTCCAGGATGAGCACGCCGTGGTGCTTCTCGAGCTCGGCCGAAATGCCGCGCAGCATGACCACGGCCTTGGACTCGGTGGGCTCGTGCACCTGGATGGTCTGGAAGCGCCGCGTGAGCGCCGGATCCTTCTCGATGTACTTCTTGTACTCGGACCAGGTGGTGGCGCCGATGGTGCGCAGCCGCCCGCGCGCGAGCGCCGGCTTCAGCAGGTTGGCCGCATCGCCGGTGCCGGCCGTGCCGCCCGCGCCGACCAGCGTGTGCACCTCGTCGACGAACAGCACGATCGGCCTTGGGCTTTTCTCGACCTCGTCGATCACCTGGCGCAGCCGCTGCTCGAACTCGCCCTTCACGCCCGCGCCGGCCTGCAGCAGCGTGGGGTCGAGCACCCACAGCGACACGTCCTTGAGCGAGGGCGGCACATCGCCCGCCGCGAGCCGCGAGGCCAGCCCTTCGACCACCGCCGTCTTGCCCACGCCCGCTTCGCCCGTGAGCAGCGGATTGTTCTGCCGCCGGCGCATCAGGATGTCGATGATCTGGCGGATCTCGTCGTCGCGGCCGTAGACCGGATCGAGCTCGCCCGCACGCGCCTTGGCCGTGAGGTCGCTCGCGTACTTGGCGAGCGCAGAGCCGCCCGCGGCAGCGCCATCGCCCTGGTGGGACACCGCCGCGGCGGCTTGCCCCGGCGCGACCGCAGCATCGAAGTCGTCCTCGGGCGAGCCCTCGGTCCATGCGGGAAGCTGGGCGATCAGAACGTCGGGCACGATCTTGTCGAACTCGCGCGAGATGCCCGAGAGCACCTGGCGCAGCCCCGGCGTCTTGACGATGCCCGCGAGCAGGTAGGCACCGCGGATCGATGTGGCCTCGAAGCGCAGGCTCGCATAGACCCAGGCGCGCTCGACGGCGTTGTCGACGTGCTCGGAGATGTCGCTGATCGAAGTGGCGCCATGCGGCAGGCGGTCGAGCGCACGCACGAGGTCCTGCTCGACTGCATCGAGGTTGAGGCCCGCGCGCTTGACGATGCGCAGCAGGTCGCTGTCCTGCAGTTGCAGTATCTGGTGCAGCCAGTGCACCAGTTCCACGTAGGCATTTCCGCGCAGCTTGGCAAAGGCAGTGGCGGTCTCCAATGCCTTGTAGAGCATCGGGTTGAGTTTGGAGAAAAGGGAGACGCGGCGGATATCGGTCATAAGGCCATGGAAGAAGCTTCGGCCGCCGTGGAAGCAGCCGATGCGGAACGGGAATACAGGGCTTCGGGCTGGAACAGCATGTCGCCGGCATCGGTGGGCGAGAGGCGCGTGCCGAGCCAGCTGCCCCAGCCCAGGCGCTGGTCGCTGCCCAGTTGCATGCCGAGGGCTTCCTGCTTCTTGAGCACGAGCCGCAGCTCCCAGGCGAACTCGATGCCCACGTACTGGCGCACCCAGTCGACCACCTGCTGCAGGCGCCTGCTGCCCGGCAGGAAGTCGCGGAACTCGCTTTGCGAGAGCGGCCCGAGCTCGAGCCGGAACTTGCCCTGCGCATCGCGCACCGCCAGCCCGATGGTGGCGCCGGCACCCAGTTTCTGGTTGCGCCCGGAAGTGCCGATGCGGCTGACCTCCCGATCGTCGAGCATCACCCAGCCGCTCACGAACTCCTCGACGCGCACGGGCACATCGAAGTACAGCCGCAGGATCTGGATCAGGCCCTCGGGGTTGCGCGTCTGGCGCACGAGGTGCCCGGCCATGAAGGTGCGCGCGTGGTCGGCGATGCGGTCGCGCTCCTTGAGCCCCGGCTGCCCCATGTTCATGAGGCTCGCCACGTAGTCGACGAAGCGGTGGCCGTCGGGGCGGTCCAGGCTGTTGACCGACTGCGCATCGGCCCAGGCACGGTAGAACAGCAGGATGAGCCGATGGTGGAACAGGTCGGCGAAGGCACTGAGCGTGTTGTCGCTGTGGTGGCGCTTGCGTTCGCGCGCGTACTCGGTCAGGTGCAGCGGCAGCGGCCCGTTGGGGCCGAACAGGCCGAAGCCGTAGATCGAGATGCGCGGCGGGCCGTCGCCATCGACATCGACGCCCGAGACGTTCGACGGCGCAAAAGCCATCGACGGCTCCTGGCCCAGGCGCAGCGGCTCGTCGAGCGGGCGCGGGGCGCGGCCCAGCAGCGGATGGCTGCCGTGCGCATCGAGGCGGCGCAGCAGCATGAACAGGTCGTGCTCGAAAGGCTGGTCGACCAGGCCGGCCCACAGGACCGGATCGGCTTCGGCCGCGCCGCGGCGCGCGCGTGCCTTGGCATCCTCGGGCGCGGCATGTTCGATCGCAGCCAGCGGCACCTGCTGCGAATCGTCGGTGAGGTCGGCCGTGTTCATAAGGCAACCTCCGCGCTACGCGCTGCGGTGCGAGCCCCCTTCGGAGCGGCCGGGCGGGTGCTCATGCTCATACGGCGGGACGGCGTCCGATGCGCGGCGTCCAGCGCGCGATCTCGCCGCGCTGCAGACTGGAGAGCGCGAACTCGGTGAACGCGTTGAGCGACACGTGCCGGCTGAAGAACTGTTCGAGCACGGCGCCGAAGAGATAAGGGCTCGCGCCCGAGAAGGCCACCTCGTCGATCTTCAGCGCGATTTCCACCCCGCGCCCGAAGACGATCGGCCCCGGCTCGGGCAGGCGGCGGAACACCGGCGCCAGCGCCATCGAGCGCACGCCCTGGATCTGGCGGCGCACCGCGGGGTCGGCCAGGTTGCCGTAGAGGTCGAGCATCTCGCGCAGTGCGGCCGCGCCCTGCGTGGCGTCGACGTCGGTCAGGCTCAGGTAGTTGAGGCCCAGGTGGCTGATCAGGCGCCAGGTGAGCGCACCTTCCGCCAGCGCGGGATAGGGCCGCGACGGCCCGCGCAGGATGCGGATGCCGCGCACCGGCGCCGACACGCGCAGCGAGAAGTCCGACTCCAGCCCGGTCGGCAGCAGCAGCGGCAGGTCGCGGTTGGTGCACAGCGCGTCGATCGTGATGTGCCGCAGGCTGTGCGGAAAGGGCGCGTCGTGCTGGTCGACCAGCGACACGTACACCTCGCTGCCGGTGTAGCTGGTGCGCGTGCCCTGCGCGCGTGCGCGGTCGGACACCAGGCGCGGCTCGCGGCGCAGCGAGAAGTACGCGCCGAAGTCGCCGTCGTCGGCGGCGAACGAGCCCAGGAAGGGCCTGAATTCGCGCTCTTCCGAGCCGCTCGCCATGTGGCCCGTGACGCGCTCCACCGTGAAGATCTCGAAGTCGCGCGGACGCGTGCGATCGATCACTGCATGATGCTCGTGCTGCCCGGGGCCCACCGGAATACGGTCGCTGCGGCGCGGCACCAGGTTGATGATTGGCGTGCAGAACAGCGAGAAGTGCTTGGCGTCGACGACCCGCTCCAGGTCGCCATCGGCGCGGTCGAGCAGGATCACGATTTCCATCGTGGTGCCGCCCATGGCGGAGGCCGCCGCGCGCAGGTTCTTCACGCTGAAGAACAGGTAGCGGTCGGGAAAGGCGAAGTACTCGTGCAGCAGCCGGTAGCCCTGGAACGAGCGCGCGTCATAAGGCAGCAGCGCCTGCTCGGGATCGAAGCCCTCGTGGCGAATGGCTTCGTCGCCGAGCGGAACGATGCGCGCCTTGCTGCCCGGGCTGCTGCGGCATACGGTGCCGATGCTGTGGTGCACCGCAAGCTCGAGCACGCGCAGCGCATGCAGCTCCGCGCCCGAAAGAAAGAACTCGAGCCGGTCGATCGGCAGCTCGGCAAAGGTGGTGCCGCCCACCGCTTCGAGCTTGATGGTGATCGCGCTCTTGGCCCGCTGGGCCACCGCGGGCATCGCGTGCGCGATTTCCGCAGGCACGGGGCCGATGCTCGCATCCGCGATCCTGATGGGCCACAGCGTGACCTCATGGCCGGTCCTGAATTCGCAGGCCGTCTGCTCGCCCTTGATCATGCGTCCGCGCATGATCGTGTGGCGCGGCAGCTCGTAGCCGGCTTTCAGCGAGCCCTCGTTGAGGTTGCCGTCGATCTGCACCACGGCCATGGCCGGCAGCGGCGCGAGGAAGTTGGGGTACACCACCTCGAGCAGCCGCTGCGAGAAGCGCGGAAACTCCGCATCCATCTTGAGCTGGATGCGCGCCGTGAGAAAGCTGAAGCCCTCGAGCAGGCGCTCCACGTAGGGGTCGCTGACCTCGATGCCGCGCATGCCCAGCCGCCCGGCGATCTTCGGGTAGCGCTGCGCGAACTCGGCACCGAGCTCGTGCATGTAGGTGAGCTCGCGGTTGTAGTAATCCAGCAGCCTCGCGTCCATTCAGAGCCCCCCGGTCGGACGCAGGACCATGTGGCCGCTCTCGAGGTCGAGCTCGGAGCGCAGGATGAATTCGATCGGGTAGGGCACCGACCACAAGGTGCCGCGGATCTCGAGCGCGAGCAGGTTGTGGTGCTCCAGGTCGGTGGCATCGGTGACGCAGCGCACGTCGATGCTGTCTTTCATGATGCGCGGCTCGAAGTCGATGATCGCGGCGCGGATGGCGGCCTCGACGTCCGCGAAGTCGACCTCCGACATGCGTCCGCCGGCCCAGCCGCGCACGCCGTAGTTCACGACCGAGCGCCGCGCGCGCGGCATGGCGTTGATGGTGTGGTCCGCGCCGAAATTGGTGGTGTTGAGCAGCCACTGCAGGTCGCGCAGCACCGAGTCGCGCAGCAGCTTGCCGCTCATGAGGAACGCACCCGCGCGCTCCTGGCGGCTTTGCGGCTGCTTGTCGGTCAGGCGGTCGAGCAGCACCGGCTGCAGGCGGTCGCGTGCAACGCTTTCTTGCTGGTCGCCATCGGCCTCCATCGCCGGACGGCTGGCTGGCAGGACGGAACTCACTGCGCGGCACTCTCGGCAGGCGCGAACTCGACAAGCCGGATATCGAGCAGCGAATGGTCGCCGGCTTCGCTGATCAGCGTGCGCTGGCCGACGCCGGCGTACTGGTCTTCGCCGGCCAGCGGCAGCCAGTCGGTGCGGCGGCCCAGGGTTGTTTCGTCGTCCAGCGCGTCAAGCGCGCCGGGATAGCGCACCGGCACCAGGCCGTTGAGTCCGCGTCCGTCATGCAACTCGATCTCGGCCGGTGCCCAGAGCAGGTCGACCAGGTGCTGCGGACGGGAGAACTTGAGGCGGCGCACTGCCGGCAGCGGCAGCCACGCATAGCCCGAAGGCGTGAGGAGCTCGAGCACGGCGCCAATGCGCGCGTCGCCGTCGCAAAGCCAGGCGAACTCATTGCTTTGCACCGGCTCGCCGTCGATAGCCTGCACGGCGCGGGAATCCGACCGGTCGACGCAGCTCAGCGTGCCCTGCAATGCGGGTGCATCCTGCCGCGCGGCTTCGCGCAGGTCGGCCGCTTCGGCGGCACGTTCGGCCGACAGACCCGCGGCGGCAATCAGCCCCGCGACCCAGTCGGCCTGGCCGGCAATGACGGCCGGCGCACGGCCGCCGTTCCAGAATTCGGTTCGATGCCGCTCGGCGGCCAGCGCCATTGCGCAGGTGGCACTGGCGGGAGCGAAGGAAGGATCGATCTTCGCGGCCAGCTTGAGCTGGTCTTCAGCCCGCTGCCAGTCGCCCCGCAGCGCAAGAAAGTGGCACAGGGCAAGCCGCAGGCTGGCATTCTGTGGACTCGCGCGGATCTGCCGCTGTACCCATTCGGTGTGTTCGGCCACGGAGCGCTCGCCCAGCACTGCAAACCCATCGCCCATGAAACTTCCTCATTGACTCGCGCACGGCCTGGAGGCCGTCGACAACTATCTGCAGGCGACCGGCCCGCGGCATGCGCGGGCCGGTCGGGAACAAGCAAAAGGGGAAATCAGGATTCCCGGTTTTCCTTGATGTTCCAGGCCAGCACGGTCTCGGCGCCCTTGCCGCCCTTGTCGGTCTGCTCCCAGTACTGCTGCTTCACCTTGGCCGCCTGGAACGCGAACTGCACCAGCACCGCATCGCCGCCCTGCTCGGCCGTGTACTGCACCGAGGTGACCAGCACTTCTTCCAGCGTCACGCGCGTGTATTCGATCTGCGAGCCCCCGGCCTTGCACACCGACACTTCCACCTTGCTCAGGTGCTTGCCGCTCGCGCAGTTCTTCATCACCGACGGCGCCGCCTTGTCGATGCGCGCGAGCACCTGCAGGTCATTGAAGCTCGCCTTGCCCACACCGCCCCCGCCGCCACTGACCATGTTGCCAGGCTGCGTCGCTCCCCATGCGAACGACTTGATATCCGTCCAGTCCTTGTGGTTCGAGTCCTTGGATTCGCCGTTCGCGCCCTCGACGCGCATGAACATGTCTACTGCCATGATTAACCCCCAGAGTTATATATATGCCCGATTGCGGGACACCGTTGAACTAGCTGCTGTCCTTCTTGTTGGATGGCAGCTTCGAAACCAGCCGCAGTGACACCGTCAGCCCTTCGAGCTGATAGTGCGGCCGGAGAAAAAACTTGGCGGCGTAGTAGCCGGGGTTGTCCTCGATGGCTTCCACCTGGACTTCGGCCGCCGCCAGCGGCTTCATTGCCTTCGTGTCCTGGGACGACGTGCCCGGGCTGCCGTCCACGTAGTTCATGATCCAGTCGTTGAGCCAGCGCTCCATGTCCTCGCGCTCGCGGAACGAACCGATCTTGTCGCGCACGATGCACTTCAGGTAGTGCGCGAAGCGGCAGCACGCGAACAGGTACGGCAGGCGCGCGGCCAGGTTGGCATTGGCCGTGGCATCGGCGTCGTAGTACTCGGCCGGCTGCTGCAGCGACTGCGCGCCGATGAAGGCCGCGAAATCGGAGTTCTTGCGGTGCACCAGCGGCATGAAGCCGTTCTTGGCGAGTTCGGCCTCGCGCCGGTCGCTGATGGCGATCTCGGTCGGGCACTTCATGTCCACGCCGCCATCGTCCGTCGGGAAGGTGTGGGTGGGCAGGTTCTCAACCGCACCGCCCGACTCCACGCCGCGGATCGACGTGCACCAGCCGTACTGCTTGAACGAGCGATTGATGTTCACGCCCATCGCGTAGGCCGAGTTGGCCCAGGTGTAGCGGTTGTGCAGGGCCGAGTCGGTTTCTTCCTCGAACTCGAACTCGTCGACCGGATTGGTGCGCGCGCCGTAGGGCAGGCGCGCCAGGAAGCGCGGCATGGCCAAGCCGATGTAGCGTGCGTCCTCCGACTCGCGCAGCGACCGCCATGCGGTGTGCTCGGTGTTCTGGAAGATCTTGGTGAGGTCGCGCGGGTTCGACAGTTCCTGCCACGAATCCATCTGCATCACCGTGGGCGATGCGCCGGCAATGAAGGGGCAGTGCGCGGCCGCGGCGATCTTGGCCATTTCGCCGAGCATCTCGACATCGGGCGGGCTGTGGTCGAAATGGAAGTCACCGATCAGCGCACCGAAGGGCTCGCCGCCGAACTGGCCGTACTCGTGTTCGTAGATCTTCTTGAACAGCGGGCTCTGGTCCCAGCCGATGCCTTTGTGGCGCTTGAGCGAGCGCGCCACTTCGCGCTTGGAGGCGCACATCACGCGGATCTTGAGCTGCTCGTCGGTCTCGGTGTTGTTGACCAGGTAGTGCAGGCCGCGCCATGCGCCTTCGAGCTGCTGGAAGTCTTCGTGGTGGAGGATCTGGTTGATCTGCTCGGAGAGCTTGCGGTCGATCTCGGTGATGATCGCCTGCACGGTGCGGTAGGCGTCGTTCGAGATGGTGACGGTGCTTTCAAGCGCCTGCACCGCAAGCGTCTTGACGGCGCTTTGCACCGCCTCGCGCGCCTGGTCGGTCTTGGGCTTGAATTCGCGCTGCAGGAGGTCGGAGAACTCGTTCGGCTCGAGCGCTTCGATGGTGGCGGCCTGTCCGCGCGCTGTCTGTTTGGGTGCGGTGCTCATGATGGAGATCCTGTCGGCTTACTCGGCTTACTCGGAAGGTGTGGTGCCGGGGTTGCCCGACTTTTCGTTCGCGGCCTCGATCGCCTTGGCAACGGCGGGATTGGGTGCGGATGCGAGCGACTTGAGCAGCTCCGGGTTCTGCAGCGCCTGGGCGATCAGCTGCTCGGCGCCGTTCTTGCCGTCCATGTAGGACAGCAGGTTGGAAAGCTCGGTGCGCGCTTCGAGCAGATGCTGCAGCGCGCCCACCTGGCGGGCGATGCGCGCGGGCGAGAAGTCGTCCATGCTGTCGAAGGTGATGTCGACGTTCATCTGTCCTTCGCCCGTGAGGGTGTTGGGCACCTGGAAGGCCACGCGCGGCTTGATCGACTTCATGCGGTCGTCGAAGTTGTCGATGTCCACCGCCATGAAGTCGCGGTCCGCGAGGTCGGGCATCGGGTCGACCTGCTTGCCCGCGAGATCGGCGATCACGCCCATCACGAAGGGCAGCTGGATCTTGCGCTCGCTGCCGTAGATCTCGACGTCGTACTCGATCTGCACGCGGGGTGCCCGGTTGCGCGCGATGAACTTCTGACCACTGTTTCTGACACGGTTGTCTGCCATAAAGCTTCCTCTTGAATCTCAATGCGTATTCGTATGGGTCGAGTCCCGGCGGCCTGTTTCCGGGCGCTTGCGCCGGCCGCTCATTCCGCCGCGGCCCCGCCGCCGCTCAGCGAGCGGCCGGCCAGGCTTTCTATCTTCTGCAGGCCCTCGGGAACGAGTTCTTCGATGATCTGGAAAAAGTTGAGGTCCAGCAGCCTTTGCGCTCTGCGGATGAGCATGGGTGCCGGATGGCTGGGCTCGGTACGTTCCATGTACCGGCACGCCTTTTCCAACAGGACCTGCACATCATCACGAGTCGATATTTCAATATCTTTAATGCTTGCCGCCCGCACGCCGGAAGCGCCATTGCCCAAGGCCGCAGCGCCCTGCGCCGAAGGAGCGGCCGGTGCCGATCCATTGCCTTGCGCGGCCGCCTGCGGTACCTCGGCCGGCTCCGGCTGGGCCTGCTCCGGCAGCAGCTGAACCACGGTGCGAAGCGAGCGTTCGAGCCGGGAAAAATCGGGCGCCCAGCTCTGTCCCAAGGCCCGCTCCGAAGTCTCCCGAATGCGCCGCAGCAGCTCCAGCGCCGCATGCAATGCCATCACCGCGGGCGCTGCCTTCTCCTGTGCGCGGCGCGCCACCTCCCGCAGCCGGCCGATGCCGCCGGGGTAATCGATCTGGTCGGCCTTGCTCGAGTCGAGCAGGGCCTCGACCTGCCGCAGGCTCATCGACGCGCCGGCATCCTCGAGCAGGCGCGCATCGCGCACGCTGCGTCCGAGTCCTTCGGCTTCGGCCAATGCAGCCAGCGCATTCATGCGCGGCAGCGGGTCTTCGAAATCGCCATCGACGACGCGCGGATGCACGTCGTTCCAGAACTTTTGCAGGATGCCGTCCACCACGCGCAAGCCATCGACGTAGCCCGGCAGGCCCCGGCTCTCGGTCCATGCCAGCGTCAGCAGAACCAGCACGCGTACGTCGAGCGTGCGCTGGCACAGCTGCTTGGCAATGCGCTCGACACGGGCCCAGTCGGGCGGCTCGGCCGGAATGATGGTCGAGCCGAACTGCTGCTCCCGCTTTCCCGTTGCCGCTTGCTGCAACGCCATGAAATCGGGGTCGTATTCGAGGTCTTCACCGCAAGGAAGCGGGCCTTCAACTGGCAACTGCAGTAGTTCGATCTCGCTCGGCGGCAACCCCATCTCCCGTGTTAACCATTTTCAAGACCGGTTATCTTGAGGGGAACGCGAGACGCGGTCAACAGCAACAGATTGCTACGTGCAGCCTATGAATCACAAAGGAGTACAACTCCCTTTAAACCGTAGAAAGAACGCTTACAGCAGCCCGCGCGCAGCCAGATTCCGCATCAGCGCACTTAACCCGAAAGTCCACCGCGGCGCCTGGTCCGAATGGACCACGCGGTTCACGAGGGCACCGAGTTCCGGCGCGGCGATGCTCACGCGATCGCCGACGACATGGGTGAATCCTTGCCCAGGACCATGACGGTCTTGTGTCGGTGCGAACATGGTGCCCAGGAACAACATGAAGCCGTCGGGATAGTCGTGGTGCGCGCCGACAGCCTGCGAGACGAGGTCGAGCGGATCGCGGCTGATCCTGGCGAGCGAGCTCGAGCCTTCGAGCGTGAAGCCTTCGGGGCCCCTCACTTCAAGCGCCACCGTGATGCGGCGCACATCGTCGATGCCGAAGTGCGCATCGAACAGGCGGATGAACGGGCCGATCGCGCAGGAGGCGTTGTTGTCCTTGGCCTTGCCGAGCAGCAGCGCGCTGCGGCCTTCGAAGTCGCGCAGGTTGACGTCGTTGCCGAGCGCGGCGCCCAGCGTCTCGCCGCGGCTGTTGACCGCGAGCACGACCTCGGGCTCGGGGTTGTTCCACACCGAGGCGGCATGGATGCCGACGTCGGCGCCCATGCCCACGGCCGAGAGAACCGGCGCCTTGGTGAAGATCTCTGCGTCGGGCCCGATGCCGACCTCGAGATACTGCGACCATGCGCCCTGCGAGATCAGCACCTCCTTGACCTTCGCGGCCTCGGCCGAGCCCGGCACGATGCCCGCGAGGTTGTCGCCCAGCACGCCGCTGAGTGCCGCGCGCGTGGCCTCGGCACGCGAGGCATCGCCGCGCGCCTGCTCTTCGATCACGCGCTCCAGCAGGCTTTCGACGAAGGTCACGCCGCTGGCCTTGATGGCCTGCAGGTCGCAGGGTGCGAGCAGCCAGGGCTTCGCTTCGTCGCGCGCGGTGGCGTCGCTGTTGCCAATGGCCTCGGCCAGCGAGGCGACACGCGGAGCCTGGCCGCTGCGCAGTGCGCGCTGCACCGCGTCGGCGGGCGGCTCCTTCGCCTCGAGCAGGTCGCTCATCGTGGGCGCGAGCCGCGAGAGATCGTGCAGCCCGCCCTCGTGCACCGCCACGAGCACGGGGCCCACGCCGGGCTGCCAGATGCGGCCGACGAGCGTGGCGCGCTCGGCGTCGCGGGGAAGGCTGGCGGCGGTGGAAAGATCGAGGGGCATGTTGTCTCCGGAGGCACTTGGGTTGGGTTCTTGGAGCGGACATTCTGAATGAATGTGCTCGCTGCCGCTGCGCAAGCGGAAAGCAGGACTGCTATTGAGCGCCGTGGCCGCGCGCGGCGCGCACGCGCGCCACTTCCGCCGGCAGGTTCTTCCACGCCGGTTCCTGCGGTGCGAAGCGCGCGCGCATGTAGCCCGCGAGCTCGGCGATCTGCCGGTCGTCGAGTGCGTCGCGGAAGGCCGGCATGAAGCCGATGCCCTGGCTTGCGGGCTCGCGCACGCCATCGAGGATGGTGCGCAGCAGGTTGTCGGGCCGTGCGCTCGTGAGGTTGCCGTTGAGCGCGAGCGGCGTGTTCACGCCGAGCAGCGTGGGGCCGTCGCCGTCGTGATGGCACGACGCGCAGGCGCTGTCGAACATGCGCTGCGCGGGGCCGAGCAGCCGGCCCTGCGTACGTGCTGCGTTGTCGACCACCTGCTGCGCCACGGCCTGCGGATCGGCCGCGGGTGCCGGATTGAACGAGGCGAGGTAGGTGGCCATGGCGCGCACGTCGGCATCGGGCACCTGCGCGAGTTCGCGCACCACCTCGGCCATCGGCCCGCCCGCGATGCCATGGCGCTGCGTGTGGCCCTGGCGCAGGTAGCGATAGAGCTCGTCAACATCCCATGGCACGGCGGATTTGGAGCGCTGCGTGAGCGCGGGTGCCTCCCAGCCGTCGACCATCGCGCCCGAGAGGAACGCGCTGCCGCCCTGCTCCGCGCCGAGCGCGTTACGCGGCGTATGGCAGGCGCCGCAATGGCCCAGGCCATTGACAAGGTAGGCACCGCGGTTCCACTCGGCGCTTTGCGCAGCGACCGGCTGCAGGGGCGCGGGGTCGTGGAAGAGCGCGTTCCATCCGGCCATGAGCGGCCGCATGCTGAACGGAAACTTCAACTCGGCCCTCGGCGTTTCGGCGCGCACCGCGGGCATGGACATGAAGTAGGCGTAGAGCGCCTGCAGGTCGTCGTCGCTGGTCTTCGCGAAGGCGGTGTACGGGAACGCCGGGTACAGGTGGTGGCCGTCGCGCGAGACGCCTTCGCGCATCGCGCGCTGGAAGGCGCTGAACGACCAGCGGCCCAGGCCCGTATCGGCATCGGGCGTGAGGTTGGTGGTGTAGAGCGTGCCGAAGGGCGTCTGCATCGCGCGGCCGCCGGCATTGGGCGCGCCGCCCGGTGCGGTGTGGCACACGGCGCAGTCGCCGAGCGCGGCGAGCACGCGGCCGCGTTCGATGGTGGCCTCGCTGTAGACCGGGGCGCTGAGCGAGACAGGGGCGATGGCGGAGCGCCAGCCGAGCAGGCTGGCGATGAGGCCGATACCGCCAATGGCGAGGGCGGAGGCGGTGGCCCAGAGGCCTTTGCGCCGGGGCCAGCCCGTGTTGCTCCTTCCCCTTCCGGCGGAAGGTTGGGATGCGGGCACGGCAGCGCCACCATTCGAGCGCCGCTCGCCCCCACCCCCACCCCCGCCCTCCCCCGGAAGGGGAGGGAGCAAACCCGGGTTCAACGCCGCCAGCACTTTCTCCGGCGTGAACGGCGGCTCGCGGAAGCGCACGCCCGTCGCGTCGAAGATCGCATTCGCAATCGCCGCCGTTCCCGGCACCGACGACGACTCGCCCGCGCCGAGCGACGGTTCGCCGGGCCGCGGCATGTGCATGACCTCGATCACCGGCACGTCGCGGAAGTTGATGATCGGGTAGCCGCCCCACTCGCGGCTCGCAACCACGCCCGAGGGCAGCACGCCGGGCAGCAGCTGCGCGCCGGCCGTTGCCACGTCTTGCTGCGGCGCGAACTGCACCTCTTCCCTGAGCGCGCGGCTCGTGGTCTGGATCACGTTGCCGTGCACCTGGTGCTCGACGCCCGCGGGGTTGACCAGCAGCCCCGCGTCGTGCCCCACCACCACGCGGCGCACGTGTACCTCGCCGGTCTTGCGGTTGACCTCGACGTCGGCCACCCATGCGGCCCATGCGGCACCGAAGCCCGGCCATTTGCTGTGGATGTAGCGCGCATAGGCAAAGCCCTGGCCGAAGAGGATGTCGCCGCCCTTGCCCACGCGCGCATGCGCGGGCCTCGAAGGATGGTCGCCGTCGGCGTCCTCCTCTGGGCCGGTGCGCATGCGCCAGCCGGCCTTCTGCGCGGTGGCCTGCACCAGTTCGATCGCACGCGGATCGTCCAGGTGGCGCAGGCGGAACTGCACCGGATCGACGCCGGCGGCGGTGGCCAGCTCGTCGATGTACGACTCGTGCGCGAAGGAGCTTGGCAAGGCCGACACGCCACGCAGCCACGAGGCGCGCACGATCGGCGCCATGTCGTTGACCTTCACGCGCAGGTTGTCGACGCTGTAGGGCGGGCGCGCCGTGCGGTCGCCCATCTCGAAGGCCTGCGCCACCGGCTCGATGGTGCGCGTGAGCAGCAGTGCGAGCGTCGGCGCGCCGTTTGAGGGGTACGAGGTCTCGAAATCGTAGGCGGCGATGCGGCCATCGGCCATCAGGCCGCCATCCACTTCCATGAGCTGCGCGGCGCCCTTGGGCTCCCAGGCATGCTCCTGCTCGCGCGTGAGCTGCACGCGCACCGGTGCGCCCACGGCGCGCGCGAGCAGCGCCGCATCGGCCGCCACGTCGTCGGCGCCGTTGCGGCCGTAGCAGCCCGCGGCTTCCATGCGGATGACGTCGACCTGCACGTCGTCCAGGCCCATGAGCTTCGCGAGATCGGCGCGCAGCACGTGCGGGTTTTGCGAGCCGGCCCAGACGCGAAGGGCAATGCCGCCATCCGGGTGCCACTCTGCCAGTGCACACGAGGGGCCGATGGAAGCGTGCATCTGGTAGGGCCACACATAGGTGCGGTGCATCGGCTGCGCGGCCGCGGCGATCGCGCCGTCGACATCGCCTTCGTCGACCAGCAGTCGCTGCGTCGACGGATTGTCGCGCAGGGCCTGGGCGAGGTTGGACAGGTCGGGCATGCCGGGCCAGGGCTTCCACCTGACGCGCAGTTCGCGCAGCGCCTGCTCGGCGTGCTCCTCGCGTTCGGCCACGATGCCGACGAAGTCGCGGATCACGACCACCGCGCGAATGCCGGGGATGTGCGCAATCGACGACTCGTCCACCGACTCGAGCGTGTTGCCGATGAACTCGCCGTGGTCCGCGCCCGCATACGGCGGTCGCACCACGCGGCCATGCAGCATGCCGGGCACGCGCATGTCGTGCACGAAGACGAGGTCGCCGGCGAGCTTGGCGGGAATGTCCACGCGGGCCTGGGGCGTGCCGACAATGCGGTAGTCGGCCGGGTCCTTGGGCTCTGCGGCGGGGTCGAGCCGCAGCACGGTGCGCTGGCCCGCGACCAGCTCCGCGTAGTTGATGCGGTGGTCCGGCGCCTCGGCCACGCGCACCACGCCGTTGCGCACCTGAAGCGCATCGGCGGCCACGCCGAGCCGCTCGGCCGCGCGCGCGAGCAGCCAGGCGCGCGCCTGCGCGGCGGCCAGGCGCAGCGGCTGCGCATGGATCTGGATCGAGGCGCTCGCGATCGTTGCGCCCTGGTTGGGCGCGCGTGCGGTGTCGCCGAGCATCATGCGCACGCAGGGCATGCCGAGCTCGAGTTCCTCGGCCACGATCTGCGCGAGCGCGGTCTGGATGCCGGTGCCCAGGTCGACATGGCCGTTGAGCGCAGACGCGCTGCCGTCGTCCCACACGGCGAGCAGGATCTCGTCGCCTTCGAGCGGGTTGCCCGCCACGGCGGTGGGCTGGCCCTTGGCGGGCGCCGGCGCGGGCGGGGTCTCGCGCACGACCAGCAGCACGCCGTCGGCCGAGAGAAAGTCCGCGCGGGTTCGCGGAAGATCGGCGCGGCGCGTCATGGCTTTTGCTCCCTGCCTTGCTCCCTCTCCCTCCGGGAGAGGGCGGGGGTGAGGGCTGACGACGATGGCAAAGGCCATGCTTGTGCACGGGCCGATGCCCTCACCCTGCCCCTCTCCCAGAGGGAGAGGGAATAAGGCAGGCCGCTCATCGGCTTGTCTCCGCGCGCATGCGCACCGCTGCCCGCTGCACGGCGTCCAGAATTTCGATGTGCGTTCCACACCGGCACAGGTTGCCCGAAAGCTCGCTGCGGATGCGCGCCTCGCTCGCCTGCGGATCGCGCGCGAGCAGTGCCGCGGCCTGCATCACCATGCCGTTCAGGCAATAGCCGCACTGCGCGGCCTGCGCGTCCTCGAAGGCGGCCTGCACCGGATGCCAGCGGCCGCGCGTGCCAAGGCCTTCGAGCGTGGTGATGGCGCGGCCGGCCACGCCGTGCGCGGGAATCACGCAGGCACGCGCCGCCACGCCGCCGACATGCACCGTGCATGCGCCGCATTGCCCCAGCCCGCAGCCGTACTTGGGCCCGTTCAGGCCGAGGTCGTTGCGCAGCAGGTGCAGCAGCGTGGCCTCGCGCGGCACGCCCGCGATCGAACAGGCCCTGCCGTTGACCTGCAGGTGCAGCGGCGGCTCAGCGCCGCAACTGGCCGTCACGGGTGTACATCTCCAGGTCCACGAAGGTCGAGCCGTTGTGATTCTTCGCGCTGTACTCGACCGGGAAATCGCCGAAGCGCGCATTGCCGATGCTTTCGAGCCCGGCAATGAAGCTGTCGCGCGTGAGCGCCTTGCCCCCGCGGCGCAGGCCTTCGACCATCACGCGCGATGCGATGTAGCCCTCGAGCGTGGTGTAGCCATCGATCTTCTCGCCGAGCTCGGCGCGGTCGCGCTGGTAATCGGCCACGATGGGCACGCGCAGGGCCTGCGGCGGCGGCACGATGCTGGCCGTGACCAGCCCCGCGAGCTTGCCCTCGAGCCGCTTGGCGGAACCCGCCGCATCGGTGATGCCGACCGACAGCGTGTAGAGCGGCGCCGCCCCGCCGTTCGCACGGTAGTCGCGCATGAACACTTCGACCATGCGCCCCGCCATGATCATCAGGACCGCGCCGGGCTTGGCCTCGGCCAGGCTGGCGACCACCTGCTTCGCGTCTTCGACGGCAATGGCGAGCGGCAGCGCCTTCACGACCTGCACCTTGTAGTCGGCGGCCAGCTGCTCGCAGGTGGCGAGGTTCGACTTGCCGAACGCGCTGTCCTGGTAGACCACCGCAATCGACGAGAGGCTGATGGTCGAGAGATGGCTGATGATCTTGCGCAGCTCGAGGTCGTAGCCGGCGCGCACGTGGAACAGCAGGCGGTTGACCTTGGCGCGGAACGAGCTGGTGCCCACCAGCGGCGCGAACATGGGAACGCCGGCCTTCTCGACCAACGGCATCGCGGCCGCGAGGTTGCCGGTGGCTACGAAGCCCGCGAGCGCAAAGACCTTGTCCTCGTCGATCAGCTTCGCGGTGTTGGCGGCTGTCTTGGCAGGGTCGTAGGCATCGTCGTAGCTGACGAGTTCGAGCTTGCGGCCGTTGATGCCGCCCGACTTGTTGACGCGGTCGAAGTACAGCTTGATGCCCGCGCGGTAGTCGATGCCGAAGTCCTTGGCCGGGCCGCTGAACACGGCCGACTGGCCGATGCGGATGAGGCCGTCGGTCACGCCGTTGTCGGCGCGCACCGAACGAAGAAGGCCGGGACCCAATGCCAGGGCTGCGCCGCCCGCCACCAGGGCGCGCCTTGAAATCGGAATCGTCATGCGTTGTCGAGCTCGTTGTTGTCGTTGTTGCCGGGCGGGGTGCGATGAATGCGGTGCGGATCTGGTTGGCTCAGGCCGCCTCGATGTCGGCAGACTGGATACGCTTGACGCCCTTGGCCGCCATCTGCTTCCATGCCGCGGCGAGCGAGCCGTTGAGGTCGATGGCGCGCGTGGCGTCCTCGATCACGTAGACCTCGAAGCCGGCCTTGCGCGCATCGAGCGCGGTCCAGGCCACGCAGAAGTCGGTGGCCAGGCCGGCCACGTAGACCGTCCTGATGCCGCGCTGCTTGAGGTAGCCGCCCAGGCCGGTGGCGGTCTTGCGGTCGGCCTCCTCGAAGGCCGAATAGCTGTCGACGCCCTTGTGGAAGCCCTTGCGGATGATGACCTGCGCGGTGGGCAGCTTCAGGTCCTTGTGCAGCGCCGCGTCATCCGTGCCCTGCACGCAGTGGTCGGGCCAGAGCACCTGGTTGCCGTACGAAAGCTTGATGCTGCTGAACGGTTTCTGCCCCGGATGCGCGCTCGCGAACGATGCATGGCCCTGCGTGTGCCAGTCCTGCGTGACCACGATGTTTTCGAACGAATCGGCCAGCTTGTTGATCACCGGCACCACCTCGGCACCACCCTTGACGGGCAGCGTGCCGCCATCGACGAAGCAGTTCTGCACGTCGATCACGATCAGCGCGGACTTGCCGTTCGGCTTGAGCTTCGGGGCCGCGAACAGCGTCCCGGCCGCGCCCAGCAGGCCCAGCGCGGCCGTGGACTTCAGAAGGGATCTGCGGTGCGTGTCGTGCATGGCGTGTGCTCCGGTGGTTGACGAGAAATGGAGAAGAGGGCCGCGCGGTGCGGCTAGACGCTCAGGTAGGCGCGGCGCACCTCTTCGTTGACCGCCAGCTCTGCCATGGTGGCGTGGTAGCGGATCTGGCCCTTCTCGAGCACGTAGGCGCGGTCGGACACCAGCTCGGCGAAGTGCATGTTCTGCTCCGACAGCAGGATGCTCACGCCCTGCGCCTTGAGTTCCAGGATCATGTTGGCCATCTGCTCGACGATCACCGGCGCCACGCCTTCGGAGGGCTCGTCGAGCAGCACCAGGTAGGGGTTGCCCATGAGCGTGCGCGCCACGGTGAGCATCTGCTGCTCGCCGCCGCTCATGCGGCCGCCCGGGCGGTCGGGCATTTCGCCCAGGTTGGGAAAGAGCTTGAACAGGCGCTCGGGCGTCCACAGCGGCGCCTCGCTGCCGTCGGCCCAGCGGCGGGGTGGCTGCTTGCCGACTTCGAGGTTTTCCATCACCGTGAGATCGGTGAACACGCGGCGGTCTTCGGGCACGAAACCGAGGCCGAGCTTCGCCGCGTGATGAGGTTCGCTCTTCGAGATGTCGTGGCCGAGGAAGCTGACGTTGCCCTTGCGCTTGGCGAGCATGCCGATCAGCGTCTTGAGCGTGGTCGACTTGCCGGCGCCGTTGCGCCCCATGAGCGCGACGACCTCGCCGCGCCGCACTTCAAGATCGACGTCGTACAGGATCTGCGCGGCGCCGTACCAGGCGCACAGCGAGTTCGCCTTCAACAGTGTTTCGTGCGTGCTCATCCGATGGCTCCCACTGCTGCGTTCACTTCGGCAGCTTTCTCTGCAATCTTCTCGAAGGTCTTGCCGCTGCCGAAGTACACCTCCTGCACCTTCGGATGGTCGCGGATCTCGAGCGGCCTGCCCTGCGCGATCAGGCGGCCGCGGGCCAGCACGATCATGCGGTCGGCGTAGGCGAACACCACGTCCATGCTGTGCTCGGTGAACAGCACGGCCAGGCCGCGCTGGACCACGAGCTCCTTGGTCAGCGCCATCAGCGAATTGCGCTCCTTCGGCGCCATGCCGGCGGTGGGCTCGTCCATCAGCAGCAGCTTGGGCGCATTGGCCATCGCGATCGCGAGCTCGACGCGCTTGACGTCGCCGTAGGCGAGCTCGCTGCAGGGCCGGTCGGCCTGCGCCTTCATGCCGACTTGGTCAAGCAGCGCCAGCGCCTCGTCGCGCTTGTGGTCCGCCGCGCGGCGCCACATCGAGAACAGCTTGCCGTCGTGCGAGAGCATCGCCATCTGCACGTTCTCGGCGACGGTGAGCGAGGCAAAGGTTTCGGCGATCTGGAAAGTGCGGCCCACGCCCTTGCGCCAGATCTCGCGCGGCTTCTGGCCCACGAGCTCGTGGCCGTCGAACACGATCGAACCCTGGTCGGCCTTGAGCTGGCCGTTGACCATGTTGAAGGTGGTGGACTTGCCAGCGCCGTTCGGGCCGATGAGGGCCAGCAGCTCGCCGGCCTTGAGCTCGAAGCTGATGCCGTCGACGGCTTTGACGCCACCGAAGGATTTGCCCAGGTTGTCTACTTTGAGGAGGGTCATTTGGATTTACTCCCTCTCTCTGTGGGAGAGGGTTGGGGTGAGGGCTCGCGGCTTTCGAACTCTGCAGATTTTTCGATCAATGCCGAGCGATTGCTTCCCGGGGCCGGGTCTCGCCCCGGCGGGCGAGCTACTTTCTTTTGCTTCGCCAAAAGAAAGTAGCCAAAGAAAAGGCGACCCCACTGTCTGCGACCCCTTCGCTGCGCTACGGGGCAACCTGCGGTGCTCGGGTTTCGCGGGGTCCGCAGAACTCGCTTCGCTCAAACAGCTGCGGCCCTGATCCGCGAAACGCTCCGCTCCTCGGCGCATACAGAGGGGATTGAAAACCGAACGGGCCTTTGCTCCGCTCGGCCACCAAGCCACCGCGGCGCGCAGCGCCGCGGTGGTTGGATTTGGCTGTTGGGGTTGGTATTGGGGCCGAGCGAAGCGATGGCCTGTTGGTTCCCACCCCTTCTGTATGCGCCGAGGAGCGCAGATGGAGGCGGGATCAGGGCCGCAGCTGTTTGAGCGAAGCGAGTTCTGCGGACCCCCGCCGGAGTCGAGCACCGCAGGTTGCCCGCAGCGAAGCGGAGGGACGCAGACAGCAGGGGTCGCCTTTCTTTGCTTACTTTCTTTGGCGAAGCAAAGAAAGTGAGTCGCCCGCCGGGGCGAGACCCGGCCTCGGAACAAAAGAAAACCCCTGCAGAACGAAAGACAAACAGCCTTCACGTCCGCTTCTCCTTCAAAGCAGCCACATCCACTTCCGCTCGGCGCCGCCCCCGCAGCAAGCGATCGCTCAACTGCTTCGCAAACCCAGCAATCCCCTGCGGAAACAACAGCACCAGCAGCAGGATGATCGCCCCCAGCGTAGCCCGCCAGTAGTCGGTATTGCGCGCCACCGTGTCATGCAGCCAGCTGAACGTAACCGCACCCACCACCGGCCCCGCCAACGTCTGGATACCGCCAAGCAGCACCATCACCAGCCCATCGACCGACTTGTCCACACTCAGGCTTTCAGGCGAAATGCTGCCCTTCGAAAAAGCATAGAGCGCCCCGGCCAATCCAGCCGCCGCTCCCGCGATGACAAAGGCCGTCCATTGCATGCGCTTGACATCGATGCCGATCGCATCGGCGCGCAGCACCGAATCGCGGCCCGCGCGCAGCGCATAGCCGAACGGCGAGAACAGCACGCGGCGCAGCATCAGGATGCCCGCGGCCACCAGCACCAGCGTGAGCCAGTAGTAAGTGCGCTTGTCCGACAGCCACTCCGAAGGCCACACGCCGGTGAGCCCGTTGCTGCCGCCGGTGAACGAATCCCACTGGTAGACCACGGCCCAGGTGATCTGCGCGAAGGCCAGCGTGAGCATCGCAAGGTATACGCCCGAAAGCCGCACCGCGAACCAGCCGTAGACGAAAGCGCCGATGGCGGCCACCAGCGGTGCGACGATGAGCGCGAGTTCCATCGGCATGCCGCTGGTGCGCACCAGCAATGCGGCACCGTAGGCACCGAGCCCGAAGTAGGCCGCATGCCCGAACGAATGCATGCCGGCAGGGCCCATGATGAAGTGCAGGCTGGCCGCGAACAGCGCCGCGATCAGCAGGTCGATCATCAGCACCGTGGTGTAGGGCGAATCGGCGGTGAGCAGCGGCATCGCCATGAGCGCGAGGCCGAGCGCGGCGACGAGCCACAGGTAGCCCTTGCTCGCGCGCCGCAGCGGTTCTTCCTGCATGCCCACGTAGCGGCTGGGCGCCTGCGGGCGGCCGAGCAGGCCCCAGGGGCGCCACACCAGCACGATGGCCATCACGATGAAATCGACCACCAGCGTGAGCTTGGAGAACGACACGCTGTAGCCGAAGATATCGACCACGCCAAGCCAGATGCACACCGCCTTGATCTCCGACAACAGCAGCGCCGCAACGTAGGCACCGGGAATCGAGCCCATGCCGCCCACCACCACCACCACGAAGGCCGCGCCGATGGTGTTGAGGTCCATCGCAAGCGTGGCCGGCTCGCGCGGCAGCTGCAGCGCACCGCCCAGCGCCGCGAGCGTGGCGCCCAGCGCGAACACGGCGGTGAACAGCCAAGCCTGGTTCACGCCCAGCGCGCTGACCATCTCGCGGTCCTGCGTGGCGGCGCGCACCAGCGTGCCCCAGCGGGTGCGCGTGAGCAGCAGCCACATGAGGCCGAGCACCACCGGTCCGACCACGATCAGGAACAGGTCGTAGGTCGGAAATTGCCGGCCCAGGATGTCGACCGAGCCCGACAGGCCCGGTGCGCGTGGGCCGAGCAGTTCGTCCGGCCCCCAGACATAGAGCACCGCATCCTTGATGACGAGCACCAGTGCAAAAGTGGCCAGCAGCTGGAACAGCTCGGGCGACTTGTAGATGCGGCGCAGCAGCACCATCTCGATCAGCGCGCCGATCACGCCCACCGCCAGCGCGGCAATCAGCACGGCCGGCCAGAAGCCGAGCGTGCCGAGTTTCTCGACCAGCGTGTAGGCAAGGTAGATGCCCACCATGAAGAAGGAGCCATGCGCAAAGTTGACGATGCGCGTGACGCCGAAGATCAACGAAAGGCCGGCCCCCACGAGGAACAGCGACGAAGCCGACGACAGACCGGTGAGGAACTGAAGCAGCAGGGACGAGAGGCTCATGGGTGCAAGCGTTCCGGGAAGAAAAGGTCAGTCTGCGGCGCGCGATTTCTTCACGTCGGCGGCGGTTGGCTGGAACTTGGCGCCGTCGAAGTAGGTGTAGTCGACCATCACGCCCTTGCCGTTCTCGTTCTTCGTCTTGCCGACGAAGGCGCCCATGGTCGACTGGTGGTCTTCGGCGCGGTAGCTGATCTTGCCGAACGGCGTGTCGACCTGCAGGCCCTTGAAGGCGGCGACGAGCTTCGGCGTCTCGGTGCTCCTGGCCTTCTCGATGCCGGCCGCCACCGACTTGATCATGCTGTAGCCCACCACCGAACCGAGGCGCGGGTAGTCCTTGTACTTGCCGTGGTACGCGAGGAAGAAGGCCTTGTGCTCGGGCGTCTGGATGCCGTACCAGGGGTAGCCGGTCACGATCCAGCCGTTGGGCGTCTCGTCCTTCAACGGGTCGAGGTACTCGGGCTCGCCGGTCAGAACGCTCACCACGGTGCGGTCCTTGAACAGGCCGCGGGTGTTGCCTTCGCGCACGAACTTGGAAAGGTCGGCGCCGAACAGCACGTTGAAGACCGCATCGGGCTTGGCATCGGCCAGCGCCTGCACCACGGCACCCGCATCGACCTTGCCGAGCGGCGGCGCCTGCTCGGCGACGAATTCCACATCGGGCTGCGCGGCCTTCAGCAGCGTCTTGAACGCGGCCACGGCCGACTGCCCGTATTCGTAGTTGGGGTACACGACGGCCCAGCGCTTCTTCTTGAGCTTGGCCGCCTCGGGCACCAGCATCGCGGCCTGCATGTAGGTACCGGGGCGCAGGCGGAAGGTGTATTCGTTGCCGCCCTGCCAGGTCATCTTGTCGGTCAGCGGCTCACCGGCCAGGAAGAATATCTTCTTCTGCTTGGCGAAGTCGGCCACGGCCAGGCCGGTGTTCGAGAGGAAGGTGCCGGTGAGCACGTCGATCTTCTCGCGCGCCACCAGCTCCTCGGCCACGCGCACCGCATCGCCGGGGTTGGCGTTGTCGTCGCGCGTGATGAGCTCGACCTTGCGGCCGTTGACCCCGCCCTTGGCGTTGATCTCTTCCACGGCCAGCTCCATGCCCTTCTTGTAGGGCTCGAGGAAGGCGGGCTGGGCCTTGTAGCTGTTGACCTCGCCGATCTTGATCACGCCCTGGGCATGGGCAGGAACGAGGGCGGTGGCCAGCGTGGCAACGGCCGCGGCGCTGAAGACGTGACGCAATGGGTTCATGGGGAAACTCCTTGGGATCGAGAAAGAGAGAACAAAAAGGAAACGACGTGGAAACGGAAGCCGTGGATTCAGCGCAGTCCGTCCTCGCCCTTGATTTCGCTGGCCTGCAGCCCGCCGATGCGCGGCAGCGGACGGCCGCTGTCGGTGACGGCCACCGCCACCACGATCTCGTTGGCGCGCGGCGCGTCGGACACACGCGCCTCGACGGCATCGAAATGGCTGCGCACGAAGGCCGCGTCCTTGTAGCCGAGCGGCACGTCGATGGCCGTGCCGAGCGTGCCGCGCTTCTTGGCCGACGGCACCAGCGCCGCGCCCTTTTCGACGGCCACGCGCAGCGGCGCGCCGAGCTTGGGATGCAGGATGGCGGCGGCATGCTCGAGCTCGCCGTTCTCGCCGACGATGGCGGCCTTGCCATAGCTCTGCGCCTGGCCGGGCTCGATGCCGAGCGCCTTCACGGCCTTCTGGCCGAGGAGCGCACCCAGTTCTTCGCCGATGGCAATCAGCTCGTCCAGGTTTTCGCTGAAGCGGCCCGCATAGGGGTTCTCGATCACCGCAATGGCGACGGCGCGGCGCGTGGGCGGCGTGATCTCCTTGCCCATTTCCTTGCGGGTTTCGTCGACCTGGATGACGAGCTTGCGGATGTTGGCAGTCATGTCTTGTGTTCCTTCTTCGTGTCTCTTGTTCATCAGGTCAGCGCAGGCCGTCCCATTTGCTGATGTCTTTTGCGAGCAGGCCGCCCACGCGTGCATGCACGCGGTAGCCGGTGCTCATTGCCAGGATGAAGACGATCTCGTCGGCCGCCGGTGCGCCGGGCACGCGCACCTCGATGGCGTCGAACTGGCCGCGCACGTAGCTGGCGTTGATGTTGGTGAGCGGCACGTCGAGCGCGGCGCCGGGCGGTCCGACCTTCTTGGTCGAGGGCACGATGGACAGCGCATTGCCGGGCTGGCCGGTCTTTTCCTCGGCCTTGCCCGCGGTGTAGGCCGCGCGGTCGCCCTTCCAGCCGAGCAGTTCGCGCATCGCATAGCCGCCGGGCACATGCCAGAGCGCGCCGTGCTCGAGCTCGCCGGCGGCGCCGACGATGGCGCCCTTGCCGTAGGTGGCGATCTGCTCGAGCGGCACGTCCATGGCGGCGTGCAGCCTGTGCGCCATGTCGACGCCCACCGGGTCGAGCAGCGCCATCATCGGCAGGATGTCGGGCTCGTAGCGGCCCGCAAAGGGATTGGTCAGCACCGCGCCGATGGCACCGCGCACCAGCGGCGTTGCGGCGCGTGGTCCGAACTCGTGGTGTATGTGCTCGACATGGGTGAAGACGCGGCGTATATCGATCATGGAAAGGAACCTTGCTTTTCGTTAAGCAAATACTGAACCAACTGCACCGGACGGCGCTCTGGGCAGCGCCTTCGAGCATAAGGGCTCGACAAGTCGCCACTGCCCCTGGCAAACGAGCAGAGCGGCCCAGGCGAGCCCCTCTTCCTGCAGCACTTTCGCGCACACGGCGCCGGTATCGAGCGCGCTTTTCACCAGCGCGGGCGGAAGCGGCGGCACGTCGACCGTGACCAACCTGTCGCCCAGGTCACTATCGTCCTTGCATTCGCTGGCGGGGCGGCGCCCGATGGCCGCATCGTCCACGTCGACGGCATTGGCAATCACGGTGGCGGCGGCATCAGCCTCGGCCGCGGTGGCGGCGAGAACCGTCACGCTGTCGGCAATGCCCAGGGAAAAGCTGCGCCCGCGCCAGCCGCTGGTGGCCACGCCGCGCACCGGCTGCGCTGCGCCGATCTCGAACTGGCCGTCGGTGGTGAGGATGCCGCTTTCACCCTCCACATGATTGCGCCAGTCGAAGCGTGCGAGGTCGGCGTAGACGCCGACGCGCGCCGACTGGCCCGGCGCCAGGTGCAGCGCGATGTCACCGCCGTTGTTGATCCAGGCGCGCTCGATGCCGGGGCGCTCGTAGAACGCGATCAGCTCCTGCGCCACCGAGCCGGCCACCGCCGCCATCGGCGTGATGAACATCGGCGCGAACGCAGCGCAGGCATTCCACATGCGCGCACCGACCACGCCGCGTGGGCGCACGCTGCCGGTCACGGGCGCGCGCAGCAGCGGCAGCTCGCGCACCAGTTCGTCCAGCACATGGCCGAAGCGCGCCCAGGCCGCGTCGTGCGCGGCGGCAACGGCGTACGGGTCGCCATGCGCCTCGGCCACGATGTCGATCGGGCCGTGGTTGAAGTGCCAGCGGTTCGCGTCGAGCGCGGTACGTTGGGCGGTCATGGCAGCAAGAGCGCGGGGACGGCGCCTTGTTTCTCCCTCCCCTTCCGGGGGAGGGTCGGGGCGGGGGCACGCGGCGCAACCGCCGGGCGCTCTGCCCGCCCCCATCCCGGCCTTCCCCCAGTGGGGGAAGGAGCAACAGCCACGGCGCACGAAAAGACGGCCATCGCTCAACCCAGCATGGGTGGGTGGCCGAGCGGCCACGGATTGGCATCGTCGACGACGACCCACTGCCGCGCCAGCGGCGCGCCGTCTTCCTGCCATGCGCCGCGCGCAAGCGCCTGCTCGAGCGGGAAGATGTGTTCCATGTGGCCGCCGAGCGCCTGGTAGTCGTCACGCCGCATGCTGAACTCGATGGGCGCCACGATGGCCGGCGTGGGCACGGTGCCAAAGCTGTTGTCGGGCATGCGCATGACGTCCGCCATCACGGTGATGCCGCCGCCGGGCCACACATAGGCCGGTGCGCCGCCGCAGGTGACGTTGACGAGCGCACGCTTGATGGCGCGCGTGAGCAGCACCGGGTTTTCGGTGACGCCGGCGCGCAAGGACCCGCCCGCACCACCGAGGAACAGCACGGTGCACAGCGATGGTTCGCAGTTCTCGCCGATGCGCTCGACGATGCGGCGCACCTCGGGCGGCATGGGCTGCTCGACCGGCTTGAGCGCCTCGTCGAGCACGTACCACTGGGCATGCTCGCCGGTGGTCGAGGTCATCAACAGGCGCAGGCCCGGCCGCGCCACGCCTTCTTCCCAGCCCTCGATGATCGACAGCGGATCGGCGATGTCGGTGCCGCCCCAGCCGTTGCCCGGGTTCGCCACCTGGAAATAGCGCCCCGGCGTGGACTTGCGCCCCAGCATCTGGATGCCCGAAGGCGCCATGTCGAGGCAGCGCCCGGCCTGGTGCTCGGTGAGCACGCCGGTGATGTGGTCGTCCACCACCACCACTTCGTCGGCCACGCCCGCGAACTGGCGCGCGAAGATGCCCACGGCCGCCGAGCCGCAGCCCACGCGCATGCGCTGCTCTTCCACGCCGTTGACGATGGGCGCCCTGCCCGCCTGGATGACCAGCGTGGAGCCGCCGTCGATGGTGCATTCGACGGCCTTCTTGTTGCCCAGGAGCTGCATCAGCTCGGCCGTCATGCGGCCTTCCTTCTTGCTGCCGCCTGTGAGGTGGTGCACGCCGCCAAGGGACAGCATCTGCGAGCCGTATTCGGCCGTGGTGACGTGGCCGACCACCTCGCCCTTGTAGCGCACGTTGGCCTGCTCGGAGCCGAGGAAGCGGTCGGTGTCGATCTTCACCTTGAAGCTGCAGTAGCTGAAGATGCCTTCGGTGACCACGGTGACCATGTCGACGCCCTGGGCCTTGGAGGCGACGATGAAAGGGGCGGGCTTGTAGTCGGGGTAGGTGGTGGACGAGCCCACGCCGGTCACGAAGACTTCGTCGGCGTGCAGCAGGTCGCCGTTCCAGTCGGCCGCGCTTCCCGCCACCTTCTCGGCGGCGGGGCGGTCGAACGGCACCAGCACGGGGGCCTCGCTTGCGATCTCGCGGCGCAGCAGCACCACCGGATCGACGCGCACCAGCACGCCCTCCTTGTTCGCATAGCGGTCGCAGGCGCCCGTGCGGCCATCGGAGATCTGGCACAGCACCGGACAGGCGTTGCATTCGACCTTGGCGCTGCTCATCTTCTCGTTGCGCGGCGGTGCCTTGCCGAAGGCGCCAGCGCCGGCCACCGGCATGTCCATGCCGGGCAGTCCGTCTGTCTTGGTGTGTTCTGTCATCGGGGCGATCTCGTGGGGCGTGATGCGGGTCGGGCGCGGGGAAACTCGGTCAGCGGAGGGTTGCAACAAACGTGCCGCCTGCCCGCTTGTGCGCCGCCTTCCGTTTGTGTAGCATTCCCTACACTTTCATGTTGCGTTCACTACATTCGAGATCAATGTAGCAAACAGGCCCGATGCTTGCAATGGTGTTTTCTCGCGGTGTTCATCGGGGTTTTTCCGACCAACGACAATGGAGGGTTCGCAGCCGGCCGGCGGCTGCATGCCCCATAGGCGTGCACTCCGGCTCAGCCACCTTCCACTGTTCCAACCAACTCTTGAGTTCCGTATGAGTGCTTTCAGCGAAGAACGCGTCCTGAGCGTCCACCACTGGACCGACCGCCTGTTCACCTTCACCACCACGCGCGACCCGGCGCTGCGCTTCTCGAACGGCCATTTCACGATGATCGGCCTGAAGGTCAACAACAAGCCGCTGCTGCGCGCCTACAGCATCGTGAGCCCGAACTACGAGGAGCATCTCGAGTTCCTGAGCATCAAGGTGGAAGAAGGCCCGCTCACCTCGAAGCTCCAGCACATCCAGGTGGGCGACACCATCATCGTGGGCCGCAAGCCCACCGGCACGCTGCTGATCGACTACACGCTGCCCGGCAAGCGCCTGTACCTGTTCGGCACGGGCACGGGCCTCGCACCGTTCATGAGCATCATCCGCGACCCGGACACCTACGAGAAGTTCGAGCAGGTCATCCTGGTGCACGGCGTGCGCCAGGTCGACGAGCTGGCCTACCACGACCTCGTGACCGACCACCTGCCCAAGCACGAGTTCCTGGGCGAGATGGTCGAGAAGCAGCTGCTCTACTACCCGACGGTCACGCGCGAGGAATTCCGCAACCAGGGCCGCATCACCGACCTGATCGAGACCAACAAGCTCACCGACGACCTCGGCCTGCCGCCGATCAACCCGGTGGAAGACCGCGTGATGCTGTGCGGCAGCCCGGGCCTGCTGGTGGACCTGAAGCACATCCTGGAGAAGCGCGGCTTCAAGGAAGGCAACACCTCGACGCCGGGCGACTTCGTCGTCGAACGCGCCTTCGCGGAAAAATAAGCCCGGCACCGCGCACGATGGCCGACAGCCGCACCGCAACCAAGCCCCAGCGCCGCACCGGCGTGCGCGAGGCCGCGGCGCAGGCCACGCGCGACAGCATCCTGAAGTCGGCGACCAAGGTGTTCGCCAAGTACGGCTACGACGGCGGCAGCGTGGAGAAGATCTCCAAGGCCGCCAAGTCGTACGACCGCATGATCTACTACTACTTCGGCAGCAAGGAAGGCCTGTTCATCGCGGTGCTCGAAGGCATCTACAAGCGCATGGACGACGCCGAGGCCGCCATTGCGCTGGACGCCTCGCGGCCCGTGGAGGCGCTCACCGAGGTCATCCGCTTCGTGCTGGGCTACTACCGCAGGAACCCCGAGTTCGTGACGCTCTTGAACACCGAGAACCTGCACAAGGGCCGGCACATCTCGAAGTCGCTGCGGGCGCGCGAATACTCGTCGCGGGCGGTGGCGATCATTGCCGAGATCCTGGCCAGCGGCGCGGCGCAGGGCCTGTTCCGCAAGAGCCTGATTGCGCGCGACATCTACCTTCTGATCGCGTCCACCGGCTACTTCTACACCTCGAACCGGCATACGCTCACGGCCTTCCTGGGCGAGCCGCTGGAGTCGCCCGAGGCGATCACGCACTGGGAAGACTTCGTGATCGAGACCGTGCTGCGCACCGTGCGCGCGGACGAGGCGCAGGACAACAACATCCCACCCCACGACGAGGACACCACGAAATGGCAGAAATCGCGAGCAGCGCAAAGTCGGGCAAGGTCGTCATCAAGAACATAGGGCTCTTGCTCTCGGGCGACATCGACAAGCCCATCCTGGACGCCGACACCATCGTGGTGAACGACGGCCTGATCGTGGCGGTCGGCAAGGAAAAGGACTGCGACCTCGAAGGCGCGCAGACCGTCATCGACGCGAAGAAGACCTGCGTGGCGCCCGGCCTGATCGACAGCCACGTGCACCCGGTGTTCGGCGACTGGACGCCGCGCCAGGGCCAGATCGGCTGGATCGACTCCACCATGCACGGCGGCGTCACCACCATGATCTCGGCCGGGGAGGTACACCTGCCCGGACGGCCCAAGGACATCGTGGGCCTGAAGGCGCTGGCCATTACCGCGCAGCGCGCCTTCGACAACTTCCGCCCCGGCGGCGTGAAGGTGCTGGCCGGCGCGCCGGTGATCGAGAAGGGCATGGTCGAGAGCGACTTCAAGGAACTCGCCGACGCCGGCGTGGGCCTGCTCGGCGAAGTGGGCCTGGGCTCGGTGAAAGCAGGCTACGAGGCCAAGGAAATGGTGGCCTGGGCGCGCAAGTACGGCATCCAGAGCACGATCCACACGGGCGGCCCGTCGATCCCGGGCTCGGGCCTGATCGACAAGGACGTGGTGCTCGAGGCCGACGCCGACATCATCGGCCACATCAACGGCGGCCACACCTCGCTGCCCGAGGCGCATGTGTGCGAGCTGTGCGAGAAGAGCTCGCGCGCGATCGAGATCGTGCACAACGGCAACGAGCGCGTGGCCATCGCGGCGGCCAAGGCCGCGCTCGAACTCAAGTGCCCGCACCGCGTGATCCTCGGCACCGACGGGCCGGCGGGCTCGGGCGTGCAGCCGCTGGGCATCCTGCGCATGGTGGCCATGCTGTCGTCCATTGCAAACATCCCGGCCGAGCTGGTGTTCTGCTTTGCCACGGGCAACACGGCGAAGATCCGCAAGCTCAACTGCGGGCTGGTCGAAGTGGGCCGCGACGCCGACTTCGTCTTCATGGACCGCGCGCAGCACTCGCCCGCGCCGGGCCTGCTCGAGAGCGTGCAGCTCGGCGACATCCCGGGCGTGGGCATGGTGATGATCGACGGCATCGTGCGCTGCGGCCGCAGCCGCAACACGCCGCCCGCGACCGAAATCCCCGTGGTGGTGTCGACGGCGCACTGAGGCGCCAGCGCTTGACTTTCTCCTTCCTCCTCTGGGGGAAGGTCGGGATGGGGGCAGGCAGAGGCCGATGGCTAAGCCGCCTGCCCCCACCCCAGCCCTCCCCCAGAGGGGGAGAGAGCAACACTGCTACTTCGCGCGAAACACCAGGTAGCGCGCGGACAGGAAGTTCACGGCCAGCCCTGCGCAGCTACCCAGCGCCACGCCGGCCGCGGGCGCCCAGGCGCCCGAAGCCCAGTGCAGCACCAGCACATACGCGCCGTAGTTGACGACCGCGCCGCCCAGCATGGTGGCCAGATAGCCGAGGTACTCGCGCACGATCGGCGTCGCCGCGCCCGAGGAGCGCCGCGCCGCGAAGGTGTAGCGCCGGTTCAGTGCCCAGGTGGCCGTCGCGGCCGCCAGGAATGACAGCACCCGCGCGCCGTACCAGCCCAAAAGCGGCGCCGCAAGGTACAGCACGGCCACGTCGACCACGAATCCCGCCGCTCCGACGATGGCGAACGCCAGGAACTCGCGGCCCGCCTTCATGGCTTGCGGCGGAACTGCCCGACGCCGGGAATCGCGAGGTAGCGCAGCCGCTTGGCCTCGCGCCGGGCGAGCCGGATGGCGTGCATCACGACGCCGCAAACCATCGATAGCATCGCGGCCAGCATGGCGCCGGTCGCCAGCACCGCCGTGGGGAGCCGGGGCACCAGGCCGGTGTGCAGGTAGGTGAGCAGCAGCGGAATGGCCAGCGCGATCGCGCCCGCCGCGAGCACTGCGGCAAGGATCGAGAAAAACTGCAGCGGCCGCTCGCTGATGAACAGCTTGCAGATGGTCTTCAGGATGCGCCAGCCGTCGCGGTAGGTCGAGAGCTTGCTGTGCGAGCCTTCGGGCCGCGTGCTGTAGGCGGTGTCGAACTCGGCATGGGGCATGCGCAGCTCGAGCGCGTGCACCGTGAGCTCGGTCTCGATCTCGAAGCCCTGCGAGAGCGCCGGGAACGATTTCGCATAGCGGCGCGAGAACACGCGGTAGCCCGAGAGCATGTCGGTCAGCCCGCCGCCGAAGAGCTGCGCCACGGCACCGGTGAGCAGCCGGTTGCCGAAGCGGTGGCCGGCGCGGTAGGTGAGCGCGTTCTGCCCATCGTCGACGCGGCAGCCCACCACCATGTCGAGGTTGCGCTCCACCAGCGCATCCACCAGCCGCGGTGCGCTGGCCACGTCGTAGGTGGCGTCTCCGTCGACCGTCACGTACACGTCGGCCTCGACGTCGGCGAACATGCGCCGCACGACGTTGCCCTTGCCGGGCGCCGCCACGTGCGTCACCGTGGCGCCGCTCGCACGTGCGATGGCGGCCGTGTCGTCGGTCGAGTTGTTGTCGAAGACGTGGATCTCGGCCTCCGGCAGTGCCGCGCGGAATTGCGCGACCACCTGCGCGATCGACAGCGCCTCGTTGTAGCAGGGGATCACCGCCGCGATGCGGATCGGGGCGCGGGCGGCAGCGGAGGGGTTGTCGTCGGTCATGGTGCGGTCGAGAGAATGCGGTAGACCCGGCCACCGTCTTTTTCGTACAGCAGGGCGAAATGTTCGTCGAAGCCGGGCCGGGTGGCCAGCGTGGGCACCATCGAGGTCGGCATGACGATGGCCGTGAATCCCATGGCGGCCAGCTTGCGCGCCATGTCGCCCGGAAGCAGCAGCAGGAAATCGCGGTAGCGCCACGGGCCGAGCGTATCGCCCCAGATCGGATTGGGGCCGTAGTAGATCGCCTCGTTCAGCGCGATCTGGTAGACGCGCCCGTTGGCATGCTGGCGCAGGTAGTCCATGGCGGCATAGCCCGGCACATGCTGGCGCAGGAAGGCTTCGCGGGTTTCGGGCGTGGGCGAGATCATCGCCACCTTGCCGGCGGTCTGGCCCAGCGACACCGCGGCCAGCGCGGCCAGCAGCAGGACGACGATCCAGTCGCCGGCAAGGCCCAGGCGTCCCGCAGGTGCGGCAGCTGCGGGCGTGGCCTCCACCGGCCCGCCCCTGGCCCCGAACGCGCGGCGCACGCCCGCGGCGATCCCGCCGAACAGCACCTGCCAGCCGATGGCCGCCATCAGCGCGAGCAGCGGGAACGAGGCCGTGAGGTAGCGCGGATAGCGCGAGGTCAAGAGCCACACGGCCACGGAATAGAAGCAGAACCAGCCCGCGGCGCGCAGCGCGGCCGAGCGCTTCCACAGCAGGCTGAACGGCGCCAGGAACACGGCCCAGATCAGCGCGTTGGGCCGCGCTGCATGGTCGCGCACGTCGGCCACCTGCTGCACGTAGTCGGCCGGGATCCAGTCGGTGAAGCCGAACACGCGCGCGCCGATGGGGTTGAACGGATCGCCGGTCATGACCGCGTTGCGCGCGTACCAGTAGATGCACGGGATCAGGAAGCAGAGCAGCGCCAGCGCCCAGGCCCTGGGCCGGCGCTCGTGCCAGACGACGAACAGCGCCACCAGCGGCAGGAAGGTGAGCGCCTGGTACTTGGAGCCCGCGGCCACCCCGAGGCAGAACGCCGCCAGCCCGAGCCAGCGCGTGCCGCCCTGCAGCGGCTGCGATTCGCGCCACCACCACAGCGCCACGCAGGCGCTGAGCACGAAGAGCGCCACGCCCATGTCGATCAGCGCGTTGGAATAGTCGCCGATGCCGATCCAGATCGCCGCGCCGATGCAGGCCGTGAGCCGGTTCGCATGCTGGATGCCGAGGCGGTAGACCATCACCGCCGAAAGCGCGCCAGCCAGCGCATTGAGAAAGTGCGGCAGCACGTCGTCGCCCACCTGGAGCGCGGCCGCATACAGCAGGTTGTAGTTGTAGGGGAACCAGGGGTAGCGCAGCCACTCGTGGATGCCCAGCGAGCCCTGCTGCGCCACCTGCCGCGCATAGGGCAGGTGGTACATCAGCTCGTCGAAGGCGGCGGGCGGCGCGAGCGGCGCGACCAGCGCGGGCAGCGCCACCAGGGCCAGCGCGATGGCGGCGATCCTTTCGGCGCGGGTCCACGGCGCAGCGGGGGCGCGCAGCGTCCGCACTTCGCGCCACCAGGGCCGCAGCTGCAGCGCGGCCGCCAGCACGCCGGCGGCAATCAGCGCCGCGGTGGCGCCCGGCTTGAATGCGCCGAAGATCGCGAGCAGCTGGAAGGCGCAGATGAAAAGGCCGACACCCAGGGCCGCCGCCATGGCTGCCTCGAGCCAGGCGTCCCGGCGCGGCGGCGGTGCAAGGCGCACCAGCAGCGCGCGCCCGAAACCCCAGCAGCCAAGGACAAAGACCGCCAATGCCGCGTAGTGCGCGGCAGCAAACATCAGCTTCTGAATAACAACTCCCGGCGCCGGGCGGCCACGCCGGCCGGCAGGTTCAAAGGTTCGGCGCCAGCAGGCGCTCGAGTTCGGATTCGCTGGTCCGGCGGCGCGCCGCCTGGTCCTGCAACTGGTCGTGCCCGATCTTGCCGACGTTGAAGTACGTCGACTCGGGATGGCTCAGGTAGAAGCCGCTCACGCTGGCGGCGGGCATCATAGCGAGGCTTTCGGTCAGCGTCATGCCAATGTCCGCGCAACCCAGAAGGTCGAACATCGGGCGCTTCACGCTGTGGTCGGGGCAGGCCGGGTAGCCCGGCGCGGGACGGATGCCGCGGTATTTCTCGGCGATCATGTCCTCGTTGCTCAAGCCCTCGTCGGGCGCATAGCCCCAGAGGTCGGTGCGCGCGCGATGGTGCAGCGATTCGGCAAAGGCCTCGGCCAGCCGGTCGGCCAGCGCCTTGAGCATGATGGCCGAGTAGTCGTCGAGGTCGTCGATGAAGTACTTCTCCTTCTTCTCGACGCCCAGGCCCGCCGTGACCGCGAACACGCCCACGTAGTCTTTCAGCCCGCTGTCCTTCGGCGCGACGAAGTCGGCCAGGCAGCGGCTCGGTCGCATCACGCCCTCGATCACCTGCTTCTCGGTCTGCTGTCGCATGCCGTACCAGGTGAGCGCGACTTCGCTGCGCGTCTCGTCGGTGTAGAGCTCGATGTCGTCGTCGTTCACCGTGTTGGCGGGCCAGAAGCCGACCACGCCGCTCGCGCTGAGCCAGCGGCCCTCGATCAGGCGCTTGAGCATGCGCTGGCCATCGGCATACACGCGCACGGCCTCGGTGCCGACGATCTCGTCCTTCAGGATGGCGGGGAACGGGCCCGCGAGGTCCCAGGTCTGGAAGAACGGGCCCCAGTCGATGTACCTGGCGAGCTCGGTCAGGTCGAAGTTCTTGAACAGGCGCCGGCCGATGAACTTGGGCACCGGCGGCGTGTAGCCGGACCAGACGACCGGCGTCTTGTTGGCGCGCGCCTTGGCCAGCGGCCACATCGGCACCTGCTTCTTGTTGGCGTGCTGCGTGCGCACCTTCTCGTAGTCGGCATTGATCTCGTCGATGTACGCGGTGGCCTGGTCGGAGAGCAGCGACTGCGCCACGCTCACGCTGCGCGAGGCATCGGGCACGTAGACCACCGGGCCTTCGTAGTGCGGCGCGATCTTCACGGCGGTGTGCACGCGGCTGGTGGTGGCGCCGCCGATCAGAAGCGGAATCTTCCTGATGCGGAAGTGGTCGTCCTTCTGCATCTCGCCGGCCACGTACTGCATTTCTTCCAGGCTCGGCGTGATGAGGCCGGAGAGGCCCACGATGTCCGCGCCCTCGACCTTCGCCTTGGCGAGAATTTCGTGGCACGGGACCATCACGCCCATGTTCACCACTTCGAAGTTGTTGCACTGGAGCACGACGGTGACGATGTTCTTGCCGATGTCGTGCACGTCGCCCTTCACGGTGGCGATGATGATCTTGCCCTTGGTGCGCACGTCGCGGCCCGCGGCCTCGTCCTGGCGCTTTTCTTCCTCGATGTAGGGGATGAGGTGAGCCACGGCCGACTTCATCACACGCGCCGACTTCACCACCTGCGGCAGGAACATCTTGCCCTGGCCGAACAGGTCGCCCACGATGTTCATGCCGTCCATCAGCGGCCCTTCGATCACGTGCAGCGGCCGGCCGCCCTTGGCGAGGACCTGCTGGTAGGCCTCCTCGGTGTCCTCGACGATGAAGTCGGTGATGCCGTGCACCATGGCATGCGACAGGCGCTGGTTGACGTGCACCGGATGCTCCGGCGTGCCGCGCCATTCGAGCTTCTTGCTGTCGTCCTTGGCGCCGCTCTTGGCGGTCTCGGCCACTTCGACGAGGCGCTCGCCGGCGGTCATGACGGGCTCGCCTTCGGCGATCCGTGGCCGGCGGTTCAGCACCACGTCTTCCACGCGCTCGCGCAGCGTGGGCTCGAGGTCGTCATACACGCCCACCATGCCGGCATTGACGATGCCCATGTCCATGCCCGCCTGGATCGCGTGGTACAGGAACACGGTGTGGATGGCTTCGCGCACCGGGTCGTTGCCGCGGAAGCTGAAGCTCACGTTGCTCACGCCGCCCGACACCTTGGCGCCGGGCAGGTTCTGCTTGATCCAGCGCACCGCGTTGATGAAGTCGACCGCGTAGTTGTCGTGCTCCTCGATGCCGGTGGCAATCGCGAAGATGTTGGGGTCGAAGATGATGTCCTCGGGCGGGAAGCCCACCTCGTCCACCAGGATGCGGTAGGCGCGCTCGCAGATCTCGATCTTGCGCTCGTAGGTGTCGGCCTGGCCCTTCTCGTCGAAGGCCATCACCACCGCGGCGGCGCCGTAGCGCCTCACGAGCTTGGCCTCGTGCTTGAACTTGTCGACCCCCTCCTTCATGGAGATGGAGTTGACGATGCCCTTGCCCTGGATGCAGCGCAGGCCGGCCTCGATGACTTCCCACTTGGAGCTGTCGACCATCACCGGCACGCGCGCGATGTCGGGCTCGCTGGCGATCAGGTTCAAAAAGCGCACCATGGCGGCCTTGCTGTCGAGCATGGCCTCGTCCATGTTGATGTCGATCACCTGCGCGCCGTTCTCCACCTGCTGGCGCGCCACGGCCAGGGCCTCTTCGAACTGGCCGTTCAGGATCATCCGCGCGAAGGCCTTGGAGCCGGTGACGTTGGTGCGCTCGCCGATGTTGACGAACAGCGACCCGGCGTCGATGGCCACCGGTTCGAGGCCGGACAGCTTCATCGGGGGGACGCGGGGCGTGGAAACTTCGCTCATGGGGGCTCACCTGGGCAGGAAAAAACGTCAGGTGAGCGTCGTTTGTTGCGGCTTGCGCCCCGGCCGGCGGGGCGCCTTCCAAGCCTGACGGCGGGCCTCTTGATGCGGGCCGCCGCTGCAACGCTCCTTGGAAGGGAGCGCAATTTTACCGGCTGCGGCAAGGGCCGCGGCCGCCAGGGGCGTTCAGGCCCCCTGCCCGGCCGCCGCTGCCGAGCCGGCGTTGGCGGGCGCGGCCGAGGCCGGCAACCCGAACACCCGGTCGAAGCCCCAGTTGAAGACGAAGGTGTAGACCAGGAAGAACACCACCAGGCCCAGGTCCATCACCAGCGCCTGCCAGAGCGTCACGCCCAGGCCCCAGGCGAACAGCGGCACCAGCACCGCGATCAATCCGCCCTCGAAGCCGACCGCATGCGCCATGCGCCGGCGCACGCTGCGCCCGCGCACCGCCTGGCGCGACTCCCAGCGCTCGAACAGGGCGTTGAAGACCAGGTTCCAGATCACGGCAATGACCGAGGCGGCCACCGCCAGCACGCCCGAATGGCCGAGCCCCGCGTCCGTCATCAGCGCCAGCCCGGCACTGGCGGCCACGATGGCGATGCCTTCGTAAAGGCTGATGTAGACGACGCGGCGCTGGAACCCTTGCATGACTGTTTCCTCTGGCAAATGAAGAGATGGCTGGACTTTATTTGCTGTTCGCTGATATAAAAAGTCAACTTATTTCAGTTTTATTGATAGATCGGCACAGCAGATGGCTTTCTCCAGCGACAACGTCGAAGTCTTCCTGGCCGTGATCGACCACGGCTCCTTCTCGGCCGCGGCGCGCGCGCTGCACAAGGTGCCTTCGGCCGTCAGCATGGCCATTGCCAACCTGGAGGCCGAACTGGCCCTGCCGCTGTTCGACCGCAGCGGCCGCGAGCCGCAGCCGACCGCCGCCGCCCGTTCGCTGGAGCCGCAGGCGCGGCTCCTCGCCGCCCAGTTGAAGCAGCTGCAGGTGCAGGCCCTGGCGCTCACGCAGGGCCTGGAAAACCGGCTCACGCTGGCCATTGCGCCCGAACTGCTGGCCGCGCCCTGGAGCGGGCCGCTGGCCGCGCTGGCCGAGGAATATCCGCTGCTGCAGGTCGAGGTGCTGGCGGCGCCGCAGGCCGATGCGCTGGCGCTGCTGCACAGCGGCCGCGCGCAGCTGGCGCTGGTGTTCGAACGCCCGAGCCTCGACGGCCGCGAGGGGTTCCAGGAAGTCGGCAGCGACACCATGGTCGCCGTGATGGCGCCCGGCCATCCGGTGCTGATGGCGGCCGCCGGCGAGCGGCTGCGCGAGGAGCACCTGACGAACACCCGGCAGATCGTGGTGGCGGGGCGCGACCTCGCCACCAGCGACCCGCGCTTCGTGTTCGCGCGCCACGTCTGGCGCACCGACAACGCGCTGGCCGCGCTGAGCCTGATCACGGCCGGACTCGGCTGGGGCTGGTTGCCGCGCAATTTCGCCAGGCCGCACGTGGCCGCGGGCGCGCTGGTCGAGATTCCATTCGAGAACCTCAGCAACGGGCTCGACCTGTGGGTCGACGTGGTGTGGTCGCGCGAGCGGCCGCTGGGGTTGGGGGCTCAGCGCTTCGTGGCGCTGATTGCGCGCGACCGGCAGGCCGCGGCGGGCATTCCCACCGCGCAGGCGCGCGGCTGATCAGTCGCGGTGGCCTTGGCCGCCGCCCTTGCCGCCGCCTTCACCGCCGCCGTGCGGGCGGCCGCCGCCCCCGCCACCACCTGCGCCGGGCCGTCCGCCGCCCGGATGCATCTGCGGCTGGCCGGGTGGCGGCCCGGGCCGGAAGGCCGGCTGGGGCCGCGGCGGCTTGAAGCCGGGGTCCGCAGGCGGGCGGAAACCCGGGCCCGGCTGCGGTGGGCGGTAGCCCGGCCCCGGCTGTGGGCGGTAGCCCGGCCCGGGCTGTGGACGCACGCCGGGCGGCGGCGCGGGCTTGAACCCTGGGCCCGGCCATGGCTTGGGCTGCCAGGCCGGCCGCACCGGTGGCGGGGGACGCCAGCCGGGCACCGGCGGAGGCGGCGGCCGGCTGCCCCACCAGCGGCGCTCGCCGTACCAGGGCCGGTCGCGGTAGTAGTCGGCCCAGTAGCTGCCGATCACGAACGTGACGATGGGCACGCCGATCACCGCGGCATAGCTGGCCAGCGGCACACGCTGCTCCTGGTAGGCGTAGTCCAGGCTTCGGGCCCAGACCCAGCCGCGCCCGCCGTCGGGCAGCACCACGTCGCACCAGCTATAGCCGCCGGTGCAGCCGATCACGTCGAGCGGCTGGCCCGGGCCGAGGCGCGCCACCAGCGGATAGTCGCTGGAGGGCCCGGCCCGCAGGTTGACCGTGCCGCGCGTGAAGGCCTGCTGCGCCGCGGCGGCCAGCGGCAAGGCCAGCGCAACAGCGCCGATGCCGATCCAGCGCATGGAGAGTTTGTTGTTCATGATCAGCTTCCTTTGCGCCGCCAGCCTAGGCGGCGGCCCGGATGCCGTCAATCAGCCAGGGGCGCGACAGCCCCGGGCGCCAGTCACGCTGCTTCGCGGTAGAAGCCGTTGCTGTTCAACAGCCGGCCGCTCATCGGCGCCACGGCCCGACCGATGGCCGCGATGTGGTCCGGCGTGGTGCCGCAGCAGCCGCCCACGATATTGACCAGCCCTTCGGCCGCGAACTCGTGCAGCAGCCGCGAGGTGACGTCGGGCGTCTCGTCGAAGCCGGTCTCGCTCATCGGATTGGGCAGGCCCGCGTTCGGGTAGCAGCTGATGAAGGTGTCGCCCGCCACCTTTGCCAGTTCCTGGATGTAGGGCCGCATCAGCGCCGCGCCCAGCGCGCAGTTGAGCCCGACGGCCAGCGGCTGCGCATGGCGCACGCTGTGCCAGAACGCGGTGACGGTCTGGCCGCTCAGGATGCGGCCCGAGGCGTCGGTCACGGTGCCGCTGATGATGAGCGGCAGGCGCTGGCCGCTGTTGTCGAAATACTCGTCCACCGCGAACAGCGCGGCCTTGGCGTTGAGCGTGTCGAAGATGGTCTCGACCAGGATCACGTCCGAACCACCCTCGACCAGCGCCTCGACCTGCTCGTAGTAGGCCGCGCGCAATTGCTCGAAGTCGACGTTGCGCGCGCCGGGGTCGTTCACGTCGGGGCTGATGCTCGCGGTCTTGGGCGTCGGGCCGAGGGCGCCGGCCACGAAGCGCGGCTTGTCGGGCGTGCTGAACTTGTCGCAGGCCGCGCGCGCAAGCTTGGCCGATTCGAGGTTCATCTCGCGTGCGAGATGCGCCATCTTGTAGTCCTCCTGCGCGATGGTGGTGGCGCCGAAGGTGTTGGTCTCGATCAGGTCGGCGCCGGCCGCGAGGTAGCCCTCGTGGATGTCGCGGATCACGTCGGGCCGTGTCAGCGAGAGCAGTTCGTTGTTGCCTTTCACGTCGCGCTCGAAGTCCTTGAAGCGCTCGCCCCGGTACTGTTCCTCGGTGAGCTTGAAGCGCTGGATCATCGTGCCCATTGCGCCGTCGAGGATGGCAATGCGCTTTTCGAGGATGCCGGCCAGGGCCTGGCCGCGGGTGTAGACAAGGGGCTTCATAACTTCCAATTGTAGGAAGCAAGGCTGCCCCTGGGCGGCGTCAGTGCTTTAGCGCCGTTCGACGAATTCCAGCACCGCCTCGATCATGCGCCGCACATGCGGCTGCACGCCGGCTGCGATTTCGGGCAGGTAGTCGAAGGGCAGCTTCTCCTGCATGTAGCTCGACTGCGTCATCTCCAGCTGCACCGCGTGCACGCCGGCGGCGGGGTTGCCGTACTGGCGCGTGATGTAGCCACCCGTGAAGCGGCCGTTGAGCACGCCCGTGTAGCCGGTGGCCGATTCGGCGATGCCCAGCAGCGTGGCGGCCAGCGCGGGGTCGCAGCTGCTGCCCTTGCCGGTGCCCAGGTTCAGGTCGGGCAGCTTGCCCTCGAAGAAGCGCGGCAGCACCGAGCGGATCGAGTGCGCGTCCCACAGCGCGATGGTGCCGTGCGCGGCCTTCAGGCGGTCGAGCTCGGCCTGCAGCTGCCGGTGGTAGGGCTGCCAGATGGCGTCGCGGCGCGCGGCGATTTCCGCGTCGCCCGGCAGGTCGTCGGCCGACGCGTAGACCGGCGTGTCGTCGAAGGTGTCGACCGGGCACAGGCCGGTGACGCTCTGGCCCGGATAGAGGCTGGCGCCATCCGGCGGTCGGTTCAGGTCGACCACGTAGCGCGAATGCGTGGCAACGAGCACCGAGGCGCCGAGCGCATCGGCGAAGTCGTAGAGCCGTTCGAGGTGCCAGTCGGTGTCGGGCACCTGGCGCGCCTCGTCGCTCAGGCGGGCGGCGAGCGCGGGTGGCACGTAGGTGCCGACATGCGGCATCGAGATCAGCAGGGGACGCGTGCCCTGGCGGAAGCGGAAGGCGGGTTCGGTGGTGGTGAAACTCATGGGCTCAATTTTCCTGGAGAAGCTGGCTGCGCGCCGCGACGAAGGCGGCGGCGGCCTCGTTGTGCAAGGCATGGCGGCCGGCCGCGACGCGCGGCTGGCCCGACACCCAGACGGTGTCGATGGCCGAGGTGCGGTGGCTCGCGAAGACGTGGGCCGACAGCATGTCGGGCGCTGGCAGACCTTGCAGCGCAAGCTGTGCGGCATCGAGCACGACGAAATCGGCCTGCTGCCCCGCGGCCAGGCCGGCGATGGCCCGGCCCGAAGCCTGCGCACCGCCGCGCACCGCTTCGAGCGTGAGCGCGGTGGCCACGTGCGGCTGCGCCGCGCTGGCGCCGACGTTGCGCTGCCGCCAGGCCAGGCGCTGGCTGTATTCGAGCATCAGCAGCTCTTCCGCGGCGTTGACCGTGGCATGGCTGTCGGAGCCCAGGCCCCAGGCGCCGCCATGGTGGCGCCAGGCGGAGAAATCGAAGATGCCGTCGCCGAGGTTGGCCTCGGTGGTCGGGCACAGGCCGGCCACCGCGCCGCTCTTGGCGCCGCGCTCGTATTCGGCCGCATCCATGTGCGTGGCATGCACCAGGCACCAGCGCGCATCGACCGGCGCATGGTCGAGCAGCCAGGCCACGGGGCGCTGGCCGCTCCAGGCCACGCAGTCGTCGACTTCCTTGGTCTGCTCGGCAATGTGGATGTGAATCGGCGCACCCGGGTCGATGGCCTCGAGCCCCGCGATGGCTTCGCGCAGCGCGTCGGGCGGCACGGCGCGCAGCGAGTGCGGCGCGAGGCCCAGGCGGGCCGAAGGACCGCCTTGCGGTCCGGGTGCGCCCTGCGCGTCGCACGCGGGCTTGAGCCTGTCGAGCAGGCGCAGCATCGAATCGGTCGAGCGGATGAAGCGGCGCTGCCCTTCGTTGGGCGGCAGGCCGCCGAAGCCGCTGGCCTGGTAGAGCACAGGCAGCAGCGTGAAGCCGATGCCGGCCTTCTTCGCGGCGCGCAGCAATGCGAGGCTCAGCGTCGCATCGTCGGCATAGGGGCGGCCGTCGGCATCGTGATGCACGTACTGGAACTCGCACACGCTGGTGTAGCCCGCCTCGAGCATCTCGGCATAGAGCCAGGTCGCGATGGCCTCCATCTGCTGCGGGCCGAGGCGCGCGGCAAAGCGGTACATCAGCGTGCGCCAGCTCCAGAAGCTGTCCTGCTGCTGGGCGCGGTATTCGGTGAGCCCCGCGAAGGCGCGCTGGAAGGCGTGCGAATGCAGGTTGGGCATGCCGGGGATCACGGGGCCCTTCGCCACCTGCGTGCCCGCTGCCGGCTGGGCCGCGGGCTGCACCTTCGTGAGCTGGCCGGCCTCGTTCCACGACAGCAGCACGTTCTTCGCCCATCCGCCGGGCAGCAGCGCATCGGCCGCGAACAGCGTGTTCATCGGGTCGCTCCCACGGCGATGCGGCCTTGCCGCACGACGCTGCGCACCGGGCGCTGGCCGAACCAGTAGGCCAGCTCGGCCGCATCGCGCACGTTCCACAGCACGAAGTTGGCGGGCATGCCTTCGGCAATCGCGCCGTGCGTGTCTTGCAGGCCCAGCGCGCGCGCCGCATGCACCGTGACGCCGGCCAGCGCCTCGGGCACGGTCAGGCGGAACAGCGTGCAGGCCATGTTCATCATCAACAGCAGGCTCAGCGCGGGCGAGGTGCCGGGGTTGTGATCGGTCGACACGGCCATCGGCACGCCGGCAGTGCGCAGCGCCTCGATCGGTGGCATGTGCGTGTCGCGCAGCGTGTAGTAGGCGCCAGGCAGCAGCACGGCCACGGTGCCCGACTGGCGCATGGCCTCGATGCCTTCGGCCGACAGGTGCTCGATGTGGTCGCACGAGAGCGCGCCGTAGCGCGCGGCGAGCGCGGCGCCGCCCATGTCGGAGAGCTGCTCGGCATGCAGCTTGACGGGCAGGCCCAGCGCCTTCGCGGCCTGGAAGACCTGCTCGGTTTCCGCGAGCGTGAAGGCGATGCGTTCGCAAAACACGTCGACTGCATCGACCAGTCCCTCGGCCGCGAGCGCGGGCAGCATCTGGCTGCAGACGAGATCGATGTAGTCGCCGCTGCGGCCCGCGTACTCCGGCGGCAGCGCATGCGCGCCGAGGAAGGTGGTGCGCACGGTGACGCCATAAGTCTCGCCCAGGCGCCGCGCCACGCGCAACTGCTTGCGCTCATGTTCGAGCGCGAGGCCGTAGCCAGACTTGATCTCGATCGCGCAGACGCCGTCGGCCAGCAGCTGTTCGAGCCGGGGCGCGGCCTGCGCGAAGAGCGCGTCTTCATCGGCCTCGCGCGTGGCGCGCACCGACGAGACGATGCCGCCGCCGGCCTTCGCCACTTCTTCGTAGGTGGCGCCCGCAAGCCGCATCGCGAACTCGTTGGCGCGCTGGCCGCCGTAAACCAGGTGGGTGTGGCAATCGACCAGGCCGGGCGTGACGAGCGCGCCGCCACCATCGTGCAGCGGCAGGGCCTCGAATCGGGCCGGCAGCGCGCTGCGCGCGCCAGCCCAGCGGATCGTGCCTTCGGCCACCGCGATCGCGGCTTCGGTGCTGGCCTCCAGGGTGGTGCCGGGCGCCGCGCCGGGCGCCAGGCGCAGGCCCGTCCAGAGGCCGTCGGCCGATGGGAATGTGGTTGCGGATGTCATGTCTTGTCTGGTGTTTGCACAGCTTACGCCGGCACGATGCGAACCGCAGCCAGCCGAGCGCCTTCCTGTTGCGCGGGCTCGGCCTGCCATGGCTGTGCGCTGTCGGTCCAGTACAGGCCTTCGCCTTCAAGGCAGGGCTCGCCGTTCAGGCGCCATGCACCGCGGATCGCGAGCAGCACGCCGTGCGGTGCGGCCTCGATGGCCGATGCTTGGTCCAGCACCCGCACGTCGGCGCGCCACTGTCCGTGCCGCGTCATGATGTTGAAGTCGTTCGATGCGCCGCCGAGCAGTGCGCAGTCGATCGCGTCGTCGCCGCTGAACGCGAACGGCCGGTGCGGCACGTCGAGCCGGTGCTCGATGCGGCCGTCGTGCGTGAACAGCCGCACGCCGTCGCCTTCGAGCAGCATGATGTTGCGGTCCACGCCCGGGAACACCGAGAACGGCCCGGCCGCCGCGATGGTCGCGATGCTCGCGCGCCAGCCGAAGCTGTCGAGGCCCGCGCCCTGCGGCCAGCTCACGATCTCCTGCGTGGTGCCGCCGCCGTTCTTCCAGGGCATGGCCGGCAGCGCCGTGCGCGAGAAACGCTGCACGTTGCTCATGATGGGTCCTCTTGCTCCTTCCCCTTCCGGGGGAAGGCTGGGATGGGGGCAGCGCGCAACGAGCGCCGCGCGAAGGGCAAGGCCGTCGTGCCCCCACCCCGGCCCTCCCCCGGGAGGGGAGGGAGAAATGCAAATGCAGCAGCGCCATTCATCGCATCAGCCCGCCCTGCCGCAGCTTCTGCTCGAAGTGCCTGAGGACCAGCGTCATCGTGCCCGTGAGCACGAAGTACACGAGCGCAATCGCCAGGTAGACCTCGAGCGAGCGGTACGACACGCTGATGATCTTCTGCCCTTCGTGCATCACGTCGTGGATCGTCAGCAGAGACACCAGCGCCGAGTTCTTGATGAGCGCGATGAACTCGTTGCCCAGCGGCGGAATCATGCGCACCACCGCCTGCGGCAGCACGATCTCGCGCATCGCCGTGCCTGGCGTCATGCCCAGCGACTGCGCCGCCATGGTCTGGCCCTTGTCGATCGACTGAATCGCGCCGCGCACGATCTCCGACACGTAGGCCCCCGAATACACGCCCAGCCCCAGCACGCCGCACAGGAAGGCCGGCAGCAGGATGCCGAAGTGCGGCAGTCCGAAGAACAAAATGAACAGCTGCACCAGAAGCGGCGTGCCGCGAATCGCCGCCACGTAGGCCGTGCAGATGCCGTAGAGCCAGCGTCGCTTCGGATTGAGCCGGCCGATGCCCACCAGCAGGCCCAGCACGCAGCCGAGCGCGAGCGCGCAGGCGGTGATCTCCACCGTGACCAGCGCGCCGCGCAGCAGGTCGGGCCAGCCCTGCCAGACCGGCGAGAAGTCGAGATCCATGGGTCAACCTTTTCGGCGGCCGAGCGCCGGGCCGCCCCAAGCCGGCCGCGCCTCCCCCATGGGGGGTGGAGTTACACGCGCGCAGCGCGTGAAAAGCCGGGGGGCCGACATTACTTGAACCACTTGGCGACGATCTGCGCGTAGGTGCCGTCGGCCTTGAGCTTTTCGATGGCACCGTTCACGGCCTTGGTGAGCTCGGGCGTGTCCTTGCGGATGGCCATGCCGTATTCCTCGGTGGTGATCTGCTCGGGCAGCACCTTGAGGCCGCCGCGCGTGCGCACGTACTGGTAGGCGGCGGGCTTGCCGGTCACGGCGGCATCGGCGCGGCCGATGTCGACGAGGTTGAACATTTCCTGGTTCTTCTCGACCTCCATCAGCTGCACCTGCGGGAATTTCTCCTTGGTGTAGGCGACCGACTTGGTGCCCACCTGCACGCTGACCTTCTTGCCGTTGATGTCGGCCGGCGCCTTGATGGCCGTGTTGCCGTCCTTCACCATCACCACGAGGCCGCCCGCGTAGTAGGGCACGGTGAAATCGACCACCTTCCTGCGCTCGTCGGTGATGTAGATGGCCGACACGGCCATGTCGAAGCGCTTGGAGACAAGTCCCGGCACCAGGCCCTTGAAGTCGATGTCGATCCATTCGATCTTGCGGCCCAGCGTCTTGCCGATGGCCTCGACCAGCTCCACGTCGAAGCCCGTGCGCTTGCCGTTCTCCACGAATTCCATCGGCGGAAAGGTGGCGTCGGTGGCCACGCGCAGCGGCTCGCCCTGCGCCTGCGCGGTGGCGGCGAAACCGAAGAAGACGAGGCTGGAGAGTGCGGCGGCAACGAGGGTGCGGCGGGTGTTCATGTGAAGGCTTCCGTGGGTTTGAAAAAGAAAGAGGGAAAGGCAGCGATCGTCTACTGCAGCGCGCGCGAGATGCGCGCCGCCGTGACGGCGGTCAGGGGAACCCATGCAGCTTCCATGCCCCCGGCGCGCGTGAGCGGCGCCATGAGCGTGATCGCGCCGCGCAGGCGCCGGCCCGGGCCGAGCACCGGAGCGCTCGCGCCCCAGACGCCCGCGTCGACCTCGCCGTGGGTCACGGCATGGCCGGCTTCACGGATCGCGTCGAGCTCGGCGGCACGCTCGGCGCGGCGTCCGGGGCTCTCGCCGAACGCGTCGAGCAAGGCGTCGCGCTGATCGATCGGCAGGTGCGCCAGCAGGCACTTGGCGCTGGCGCCGTCGCGCGCCGGCACGCTGCGGCCCCGGTCGAACGAGCAGCGCAGCGACTGCTCGCTATCGATCATCTCCAGGCACACGACGCGGTCGTTGACCAGCGTGACCAGCGCCACGCTTTCATGGCTTTGCTGCGCAAGCGCGCGCATGTCGGCGCGCGCCGCCATCACGAGGTCGGAGTTGCCGTCGAAGCCGCTCGCAAGCTGCACGCTCACCGGGCCGGGCGAATAGCGCCCATCGGTCTCCATCACGAAGCCCCAGCGCCGCAGCACCGCGATCTGCCGGTACAGCGTGCTCTTGACGAGACCCGTGGCCTGCACGAGATCGGCCGCGCTCATCGCCGACTTGCTCTGCGCCAGCACCGACAGCACGCGCAGCGCGCGGTCGTTGTGGGCGGAAGCTTCGGGCATGGACGTCATCTGGGCCAATCGCGGGGGCGTCGAAAGTGGATGCGGTGTGCAGTATCTTGCCCGCCGTTCCCACATCCAAGCCTTCATTCCCACTGGGTGGGAATGAGCACGCTTTTTCTTTCTACCTTCGTCTTACCGCTGCTTCACTCGCCGGTCAGCGCACCATCGGCAGCTTGAGCCCCTGCTTCTTCGCCGTGGCCACGGCAATGTCGTAGCCCGCGTCGGCATGGCGCATCACGCCGGTAGCCGGATCGTTCCAGAGCACGCGTTCGATGCGCTTGGCCGCGGCGTCGGTGCCGTCGCACACGATCACCACGCCCGAGTGCTGCGAATAGCCCATGCCCACGCCGCCGCCGTGGTGCAGGCTGACCCAGGTGGCGCCGCCCGCGGTGTTGAGCAGCGCGTTGAGCAATGGCCAGTCGCTCACCGCATCGGTGCCGTCCTTCATGGCTTCGGTCTCGCGATTGGGGCTCGCGACCGAGCCGGTGTCGAGGTGGTCGCGGCCGATCACGATGGGCGCCTTGAGCTCGCCGTTCTTCACCATCTCGTTGAAGGCCAGGCCCGCGATGTGGCGCTCGCCCAGACCGAGCCAGCAGATGCGCGCCGGCAGGCCCTGGAACGCGATGCGCTCGCGCGCCATGTCGAGCCAGCGGTGCGTGTGGGTGTTCTCGGGGAACAGTTCCTTGATCTTGGCGTCGGTCTTGTAGATGTCTTCCGGGTCGCCCGACAGCGCCACCCAGCGGAACGGGCCCTTGCCTTCGCAGAACAGCGGGCGGATGTAGGCCGGAACGAAGCCCGGGAAGTCGAAGGCGTTCTTTACCCCTTCGTCGAAGGCGACCTGGCGGATGTTGTTGCCGTAGTCGACCGTGGGGATGCCCATGGCCTGGAAGTCGAGCATGGCCTGCACGTGCACGGCGCACGACTTGGCTGCCGCTTTCTTGAGCGCGTCGTGCTGCGAGGCGTCCTTCATCGCGGCCTGCCATTGCGCCACGCTCCAGCCCGAGGGCAGGTAGCCGTTGATCAGGTCGTGCGCGGAGGTCTGGTCGGTCACGAGGTCGGGCTTGAGTCCGCCGGCCTTCGCGCGCTTCACGAGCTCGGGCAGGATGTCGGCCGCATTGCCGAGCAGCGCGATCGACACGGCTTCCTTCGCGTCGCAGTGCTGCTGGATGAGTTCAAGCGCGTGGTCGATGTCGCGCGCCTGCTTGTCGACGTAGCGCGTGCGCAGGCGGAAGTCGATGCTGGTCTGCTGGCACTCGATGTTGAGCGACACCGCGCCCGCGAGCGTGGCCGCGAGCGGCTGCGCGCCGCCCATGCCGCCGAGGCCGGCCGTGAGGATCCACTTGCCTGCGAGGCTGTTGCCGTAGTGCTGGCGGCCGGCTTCGACAAAGGTCTCGAAGGTGCCCTGCACGATGCCCTGGCTGCCGATGTAGATCCAGCTGCCCGCCGTCATCTGGCCGTACATGAAGAGGCCCTGGCGGTCGAGCTCGTTGAAGTGCTCCCAGTTGGCCCACTTGGGCACGAGGTTCGAGTTGGCGAGCAGCACGCGCGGTGCGTTCTCGTGCGTCTTGAAAACGCCGACCGGCTTGCCCGACTGGATGAGCAAGGTCTCGTCGTCGTTCAGCTCTTTCAGCGACGCGAGGATCTGGTCGTAGCAGGCCCAGTTGCGCGCGGCGCGGCCGATGCCGCCGTACACCACGAGGTCCTGCGGGCGCTCGGCCACCTCGGCGTCGAGGTTGTTCTGCAACATGCGGTAAGGCGCCTCGGTGAGCCAGCTCTTGCAGTTGAGCGTGCTGCCGCGCGGGGCGCGGATCACGCGCGCGGGATCATGGCGCGGGTCGGTGTTTTGCAGCGGGAGCTTTTCGGGTGCGTTCATGGCGAGGTTCTCCTTGATCGGTGTTCAGGCGTGGCTGGGCAGGATGTTCAAGAGCGCGGCCGGCAGTTCGGCCTTCAGCGCCCACTGACGCATGGCTTCGATGTCGGGCGCGAGGTAGCGGTCGCGTTCGAGGAAGGCGACCTTCTTGCGGATGGCGGCGAACTCGGCTTCGACCAGCGGGGAGCTCTTGAGTCCACGTTTGAGTTCAATGCCTTGCGCGGCGGCCATGGCTTCGATGCCCACCACCACCGCGGTGTTGTTGACCATGTCGCCGAGCCGGCGCGCCGCGAAGGTGGCCATCGAGACATGGTCCTCCTGGTTGGCCGAGGTGGGCAGGCTGTCGACGCTCGCGGGATGCGCGAGCGACTTGTTCTCCGACGCCAGCGCCGCGGCCGTGACCTGCGCGATCATGAAGCCGGAATTCAGGCCGCCGTCGCGCACCAGGAACGGCGGCAGGCCCGAGAGGCCGGTGTCGAGCAGCAGCGCGATGCGGCGCTCGGCAATCGCACCCACTTCGCTCACGGCCAGCGCGATGATGTCGGCCGCAAAGGCGACCGGCTCGGCGTGGAAGTTGCCGCCGGAGATCACTTCGCCGGTGTCGCAGAACACCAGCGGGTTGTCCGATGCGGCATTGGCCTCGATCACCAGCACGCGCGCGGCATGCGCGAGGTTGTCGAGGCAGGCGCCCATCACCTGAGGAATGCAGCGCACCGAATACGGGTCCTGCACGCGGCCGCAGTCGGCGTGCGACGGCACGATCTCGCTGCCTTCGAGCAGCGTGCGCACCGCGCCGGCCACCGAGATCTGCCCGGGCTGGCCGCGCGCGGCATGGATGCGCGCGTCGAAAGGCTTGATCGAACCCTGGATGGCTTCGAGCGAGAGCGCGCCCGACATCAGGGCCGAAGCGAACACGTCCTCCGCGCCGAACAGGCCGGCGAGCGCGAGCGCGGTCGACACCTGCGTGCCGTTGAGCAGCGCCAGGCCTTCCTTGGGGCCGAGCACGAAGGGTTCGAGGCCGATGCTGCGCATGGCCTCGGCGCCGCCGACGACCTTGCCGTCGGCAAGGGTCGCCTCGCCTTCGCCGATCAGCACGCAGGCCATGTGCGCGAGCGGCGCGAGGTCGCCCGAGGCGCCGACCGAGCCCTTGCACGGAATGCGCGGCATGACGCCCGCATTGAACAAGGCCAGCAGCGCATCGGCCAGGGCGGGCCGCACGCCCGAATGGCCGCGCGCCAGGCTCACGGCCTTGGTCGCGAGCACCATGCGCACCACCGGCGCGGCCAGCGGCTCGCCCGTGCCCACGCTGTGCGAAAGCACCAGGTTGCGCTGCAGCTCGGCCAGGTGGTCGTTGCCGATGCGCGTGCTCGCGAGCTTGCCGAAGCCGGTGTTGATGCCGTAGACCACCTGGTCGTTCTCGACGATGTGGCGCACCGCCGCTTCGGCGCGCGCCATGCCCTCCTGCACCGAAGGGTCGAGCGCCAGCCGCACGCCGCCGGCCTGGATGCGGCGCAGCATGGCGAGATCCACCTTGCCGGGCGTGAGGGTCAGGGTGGTGGCGGTGTGATTGCTTCTTGGCATGTGAACCTGTCTATACAAGTGGTTGCGAGAGAAAACCTTGTCCTTCGGACATTTAAAAAAGACTCACGGTCCCTTCGTGGAACACCGCGGAACCGGCTTTGCCGGGCCGCTGGTGTTGCCCCCGGCGAGGGGGTTGGCGGAGCGACACGAAGTGCGCGAAGACTGGGGGAGAGCCATAGGTCTAGCCGAAGGACGGATTGCCGTCGGCTCGGAAGCGGCTGCCCAGGCTGTAGCGCGACGCCGGATGCAGGCAGCGCACCCAGGTGACCGGCGTGTTGCGCGTCCAGGTGCGGCGCGTGAGCAGCAGGCAGGGATCGGTGGGCTCCATCGCGAGCCGGCCCGCCTGCTCGGCGGTGGGCAGCACGGCATCGACGACGTGTTCGATCTGGTCGAAGGGCACGTTGCGCACCAGGTACTCGCTGGGCGGCACGGAGGCGAAGTCCTGCTCGAGGAAATCGGGCACGACCAGCGGGTTGACATAGCGCTCCTCGAGCTGCACCGGCGTGTCGTTCTCCAGGTGCAGGCAGACGCTGTGGAACACCGAGGTGCCCGCGCGCATGTCGAGCCAGGCGGCCACGTCGGGAGAGGCGGCCAGGCGTTCCACCGCGAGCATCTCGCAGCGGTAGTCGTGCCCGCGCTGGCGGATCTCGCTCGCGATGTTGGCGATCTGCAGCAGCGTGGACTGCGGCTTGTTCTCGGCCACGAAGCTGCCGACGCCGGCCACGCGCACGATGCGGCCCTGCTCCATCAGCTCGCGCAGCGCACGGTTCACCGTCATGCGCGAGATGCCGAACTGCGCGACCAATTCACTCTCGGACGGCAGGCGATGGCCGGCCGGCCAGGTGCCGTCCTGGATCTTGCGGGAGATGTGATCCTTGACTTGCGCATAGAGCGCGAGGGACGGCAGGTCGCGTTTCATGTCAGTGTTCGGCCGCGGCCATCGACTCGGCGCGGATCTCTTCGGTCAGCCGCGCCTTGATTTCCATGAACTCCGGCGAGGTCTTGATGGTGTAGCTGCGCGGATGCGGAAAGTCGACTGCGATCTCGGTCTTGATGCGGCCCGGGCGCGCGCTGAACACCGCCACGCGGTTGGCCATGAAGATCGCCTCGTCGATGTCGTGCGTGACGAACAGCACCGTCTTGCGCGCCGACTCCCAGATGCCGAGCAGCAGTTCCTGCATCAGCACGCGGGTCTGGTTGTCGAGGGCGCCGAAGGGCTCGTCCAGCAGCAGCATCTTGGGGTCGTTGGCGAGCGCGCGCGCAATCGCGGTGCGCTGCTGCATGCCGCCCGAGAGCTGCTTCGGAAAATGGTGCTCGAAGCCGCGCAGGCCCACCTTGGCGATGAAGAACTCGCTGCGCTCCTTCTGGTCGGCCTCGCTCATGCCGCGCTCGCGCAGCCCGAAGCGGATGTTCTGCGCCACCGTGAGCCACGGAAAGAGCGTGTAGCTCTGGAACACCACGCCGCGGTCCGCGCCCGGGCCTTCGATGCGCTCGCCGTCGAGCAGCACCTGGCCGGTGGTCGGGAAGTCGAGCCCCGCGACGATGCGCAGCAGCGTCGACTTGCCGCAGCCCGAGGGGCCGAGGATGGTGACGAAGTCGTTCTCGCGCACCTCGAAGTCGATCGGCAGCAGCGCCTGCGTGCTCTGGCCCCTGGTGCCGGTGAAGACGCGCGAGACGCCCTGGATGGAAAGCTGGTTGTTCGTTGTCATCACAGTGCCGCCCATGCAAAGAGACGGCGGTTGAGCGCCTTGAAAGCGAAGTCGGACACCAGCCCGATGACGCCGATCACGATGATCCCGAAGATGATCTGCCCGGTGTTCAGGAGCGCCTGGCTGTCGGTGATCATGTGGCCGATGCCCGACGAGGAGCCGATGAGTTCCGCCACGATCACGTAGGTCCAGGCCCAGCCCAGCACCAGGCGCAGCGTTTCGGCGATGCCCGGTGCGGCACCCGGGATGAGCACGCGCGCCACGATGCCGCGGCTCTTGGCGCCGAGCGTGTAGGCGGCCTCGACGAGGTCGCGCCGCGCACCGCCCACCGTCACGGCCACCATCAGCACGATCTGGAAGAACGAGCCGATGAAGATCACCAGCAGCTTCTGCATCTCGCCCAGGCCCGCCCACAGGATGAGCAGCGGAATGAAGGCCGACGCCGGCAGGTAGCGGCAGAACGAGACGAAGGGCTCGAAGAAGGCCTCCACGGCCTTCCAGGTGCCCATGGCAATGCCCAGCGGCACCGCCAGCACGGCCGCCAGCAGGAAGCCGCCGAACACGCGCCACACGGTCATGCCCACGTCGCCGAGGAAGCCGAACTCGGCGAACAGCATCCAGCCTTCCTTCAGCATGGTCACGGGGCTGGCCAGGAAGGTCGGCGGCACGAAGCCGCCGAGCGTGGCAACGGACCACACGAGCACGAAGGCCACGAAGAAGCCGAGGCCGAGCAGCACACGCGCGCGCCCGCTGATGGGCTCGAGCGGCGCGAGCGAACGGCGCCGCGCGGGCGCGGCGGCCTGGGGGGTTGCGGCCGATGCAGGCAGCGCCGCGCGCGGCGCCACCTGCGGCAGGGCCTTACTTGACGAAGCTTGCATCGAACATGGCCGTGTAGTCTTCAGGCGCCTTGCGGATCACGCCGGCCTCCAGCAGGATGGCCGTGGCTTCCTTCATGAAGCTGGTGAGCTCGCCCGCGAAGAATTTCTGGTTGGCCGCCTTGTCCTGCCAGCGCAGGTAGGCCGACGACTTGGCGAACTGCTCGCCGGTCTGCTTGACGGCCGAGCCCATGAGCTCGTTGGCCTTGGCGGGGTCGGCCTTGATCATGTCGAGCGCCTCGAAGTACGACTTCGTGAGCGCCTGCGCAGCCTTGGCGTTGGCCTTGAGCCAGGTGGGCGCGCAGCCCACGGTGTCCATCACCATCGGGTAGTCCAGCGTGGTGGCCAGGATCTTGCCCGCGGTGGGGTTGGCGCGCACGGTCGAAAGATAGGGCTCGTAGGTCATGGCGGCGTCGTTCTGGCCGGCCACGAAGGCTTGGGCCGCGGGCTGCGGCTCGAGCGAGACCACCTTCACGTCCTTCAGCGTCATGCCGTTCTTGCTGAGCATCCAGGCCAGGCCGAAGTAGGGCGCGGTGCCCGGCGCACTCACGCCGATGGTCTTGCCCTTGAGGTCGGCAAAGCCCTTCACGTCGTTGCGCACGGCAAGGCCGTCGGCGCCGTAGGACTTGTCCATCTGGAAGATCTGCACGATGGGCACGCCGTTGGCATTCCAGGCCACATGCGTTTCCACCGTGGTAGCCGCGCACTGGATGGCGCCGGAGGCCAGCGCGAGGTGCCGGTCCTTCTGCGGAATCATCTTGAGCTCGACGTCCAGGCCGTTCTTCTTGAAGATGCCGGCCTTGTCGGCCAGCGAGAGCGGCGCGAAGCCGGTCCAGCCCGACATGCCGAGCGCGATCCTGGTTTCCTGCGCGGCGGCCGTTCCGGCCATGCCCGCTGCACATGCCCCTGCTGCCAGCAGCGAAGCGACTTTCACAACTACCGTCTTGACCATGGGTACTCCTGGGTCTGTTTTCTAGAAAAAGGCTCGGCGACGCGCTCCCGACCATGGGCTGCGCGTGCCTCGCATTGTTGCCAAGCGCCCCAACTTGTATATACAGGATAACCCGGGAGTGCCTTTTCGGTGCATCCCTTCAGCAAAAATGCACCAGATTGCTGTCTATACAGGAGGGGCGGCGGGACGGGCTTCACGATTGCAAACCTCGTGCCACAGTCATATCGATGCCGCTGGGGGACAATCGGCGCCTCCCCCTTCTTGCCATCCCTACCCTTCGCATCCGCTGCCCGTGTCCTCGCTCGCTCCCCTCCCCCTTGACGCCCCCGGCAGCAGCAGCGCACCCGCCGACATCCTTCACGAAGTCTTCGGCTATTCGCAGTTCCGCGGACCGCAGCAGGACATCGTCGAGCACGTGGTGGGCGGCGGCGACGCGCTGGTGCTGATGCCCACGGGCGGCGGCAAGTCGCTGTGCTACCAGATCCCGGCCATTGCGCGGCAGCGCGCGGGGCGCGGCGTCTCGGTGGTGGTGTCGCCGCTGATCGCGCTGATGCACGACCAGGTCGGCGCGCTGCACGAGGCCGGGGTGAACGCGGCCTTCCTGAATTCGACGCTCGACTGGGAACAGACGCAGGACGTCGAGCGCCGCATGCTGCGCGGCGAGATCACGCTGCTGTACGCCGCGCCCGAGCGCGTGAACACGCCGCGCTTTCTCTCGCAGCTGGATTCGCTGAAGGAGCGCGGCAAGCTCTCGCTGTTCGCGATCGACGAGGCGCATTGCGTGAGCCAGTGGGGCCACGACTTCCGCCCCGAATACCGTGCGCTCACGGTGCTGCACGAGCGCTACCCGGGCGTGCCGCGCATCGCGCTCACCGCCACTGCCGATGCGCTCACGCGCGCCGACATCGTCGAGCGGTTGCAGCTGGAGGAAGCGCGCCAGTTCGTCTCCAGCTTCGACCGCCCGAACATCCGCTACACCATCGTCGAGAAGAAGGACGCGACCACGCAGCTGCTGCGCTTCATCGAGCGCGAGCACGAAGGCGATGCGGGCGTGGTCTATTGCCAGTCGCGCAAGCGCGTGGAAGACGTGGCCGTGATGCTGCAGGGCGCCGGCATCAACGCGCTGCCCTACCACGCGGGCCTGGACGCGGCGGTGCGCCAGAAGCACCAGGACCGGTTCCTGCGCGAAGAGGGCGTGGTGATGGTTGCGACCATCGCCTTCGGCATGGGCATCGACAAGCCCGACGTGCGCTTTGTCGGCCACCTCGACATGCCCAAGAACATCGAGGGCTACTACCAGGAAACCGGCCGCGCGGGCCGCGACGGCGCGCCAGCCGATGCCTGGATGACCTACGGCCTGCAGGACGTGGTGAACCAGCGCCGCATGATCGACGAGAGTCCCGCAGGCGAAGAGTTCAAGCAGGTGATGCGCGGCAAGCTCGACGCGCTGCTCTCGCTGGCCGAGGCGAGCGACTGCCGGCGCGTGCGCCTGCTGGGCTACTTCGGCGAGAAGAGCACACCCTGCGGCAACTGCGACAACTGCCTGAACCCGCCGCAGGTGTGGGACGGCACCGATGCCGCGCGCAAGCTGCTCTCCACCATCTACCGCGTGCAGCAATTGAGCGGCATCAGCTTTGGCGCGGGCCATATCATGGACATCCTGCGCGGCAAGGAAACCGAGAAGGTCAAGCAGTTCGGGCACGAGCGCATCAGCACCTTCGGCATTGGCGCGGAGTTCAGCGAAGTGCAGCTGCGCGGCGTGCTGCGCCAGCTCATCGCCACGGGCGCACTGGCCGTCGATGCGGAAGCCTTCAACACCCTGAAGCTCACGGAAGGCTCGCGCGCGGTGCTCAAGGGCGAAGCGAACGTGACGCTGCGCGAATCGGTTTCGTCGCCGGCCGCGCGCGGCGGCAAGCCCCGGCGCGAGAAGGCGGCGCGCGGCGCCCCGTCTCCGGCGGCCGCGGCGCTCGATGCCGATGGCCAGAAGCGCTTCGAGGCGCTGAAGGCCTGGCGCGCGGAAGTAGCGCGCGAGCACAACCTGCCGGCCTACGTGATCTTCCACGACGCCACGCTGGCGGCAATTTCCGAACGCGCGCCCGCGACGCTCGAAGACCTACAGGGCATCAGCGGCATCGGCACCAAGAAGCTCGAGGCCTACGGCACCGAGGTGCTGCGCGTCTGCAGCGCGTTCTAGCCAGGCCGCCCCCAGCTTTCAGGGCCGCAGCACGATCGGCACCGGCCGCGTGAGCAGGTCGACATAGAGCTCGAAGAAGCGCGCATTGTCGAACTTCTTCACCACCGTCATCTTCTGCAGCGCCGGGCCCGCGGGCTGCGAGGCATAGCCGATGGAGCGGCCGTTGTCGGCGGCGCCGGGCTTGGCGACCACGTCGACATAGCGCTCGACGGTTTCGGTGGCATAGGCCGGATCGATCAGATAGGCGAGCGTGAGCGTGTCCCAGATGTTCTGCGTGTAGGCCGGGTTGTTCTCGAAGCCGTTGGTGCCGCTGAAGCCGTAGCCGTTGAGCTGGCGGAACACCTCGGTCACGGCGGTGGGCTTGGCTGTGTGCGCGATGCGGTCGTAGATCGGCTTGGTCAGGAACACGGTGTCGGTCACGTCCAGCGGCACCACCACCTGCGGAATCGGCAGCCGCACCACGAACTGCGCGGCCTCGGGGTCGAACCACCAGTTGAACTCGGCGTACCTGGTGGTGTTGCCCGGCACGTCGACCGCGCCGCCCATGTAGATGATCTTCTTGATCAGCGGCACGATCTCGGGGTTCTGCTTGACCGCGAGCGCAATGTTGGTGAGCGGGCCGATGGCCAGGATGGTGATCTCGTTGGGATTGGCCTTCACGGTGTCGACGATGAAGTCGACCGCGCTGGTGCGCTGGAGCACCGTGTGGGTGGCAAAGCCGTCGGGCGAGGGCTTCAGGTCGGCATCGCTCTTGGGCTCGGGCGAGCTCCAGGCGCCCAGGTAGCCGTCGCCGCCGGAGCCGGCCGCCATCTCGGCCTCGATGGTCGCGTAGTCGTGGTTGAAGGCGTAGTTCGCGCCCGCATAGATGCCGATGCGGTTGCCCACGCCCAGCCGCTCGACCGACTTCAGCGCGTCGGCCACGCCCTGCCTGAGCCACTGGTTGCCCGAGACCACGCTGATGCCCATGACCTGCACCTTGCCCTGGGCCTGCAGCTGCGCGGCCATCACGCCGAGCTGGCCGTCGTCGCTCATGGTGTTGTAGTCGCTGTCGATGATGATCTTCTGCGCCGGAGGCGGCGGGGCGCCGAAGCCCGGTGCGAGCCCAATGCCGCTGTTGCCGTTGCCGCCGCCCCCGCAGGCCGAGAGCGCCGTGGCGAGCAAGGCCGCCGCCATCCACCTGCGTCGCTGAATCCGAATCGTCATCCCGGCTCCTTTTCGAGTGGTCTTGCCATGTAGAACTAAATGCCAAACGTTTGCGCAAACGTTTGCTTGAACTCTAAAGCGCATGCCACGGGTGTGGCAAAGCGCAAGGTTTCAAGGGGTAACGAGGCCGGTGTCGCAGCCGTTCAGCCCGGCGATGGAGCGGCTTCAAGCAGGCGCATTTCACGCAGCGGCGAGCGATGGAGCAGGTAGGGCTGCTCGTCGGCCGTCCCGGATTTCTCGGACTCCGCCTGGGACTTGGCCGAGGCCGGAACGGGGCAGGCGCCGCCGTTGCGCATCGCGAGCGCAGCCGCCAGCCGCGCCTCGGCCGGATCGCCGAGCTGGTGGCTGAAATCATCGGCAACGGCGCAGTCGGGCGCGAATCCGTCGCCGTAGTCGCCGAAGTTCTTGTGGTTGACGCCCTGGAACTGGATCGCGAAATAGCTGGTGCCGCAGTTGTCCTGCGGAGAAAAGCCATAGGGCTTGCCGCAAGTGGTGCCGCCCACGAGATTGACCTTGACGTCGATGCCGCGCAGGCCGTTGACGACCGCCTCGCTGGCCGAGCAGGTGTCGCGGCTGACCAGCACCGTGACCTGCGAGAGGCCGAGGCTCGGCAGCGTGGCGCCGGTGCGGCTGGTGCCGAGGAACGGGTAGATGGTCTGGGCCGGCGTCAGGTGGAACGGGTTCTTGTCGTTGAAGGCCAGGCGCTCGAAAACCTTGCCCGAGGTGGCGCCCGGCGAAGACACCATGGAGGCGAGGCGATTGGCGATGTTGAGCTGGCCGCCGCCGTTGTAGCGCATGTCGAGCACGAGGTCCTGCACGCCGTCCTGCTTGAACTGGTTGAAGGCGTTGACGAGCTGCGATTCGGAGGTCGTGATGTGGTCGTTGAAGAGCAGGTAGCCGACGCGGCCGCTGCCGGTGTCGATGGTCTTCACGTTCTGCACCGGCGTGCGCGTGATCTTCGCGGCCGCCAGCGTGACGGGCGCCTGCCGGACGCCGCCCACCTCGAACACGAAGGTGTGCGATTCGCCCACCGTCTGCGGCGAGATCGCGCGGTTGATCGCGTCGACGTTCTCGGTGCCGGTGCTGCTGACGGCATTGACGCCATCGACTTCGACGATCTTCGCGCCCCGCTGGAGGCCTGCGTTCGCGGCGGGCGAGTTCGGCTCGAGGAAGGCGATGCGCATGTTGCGCGGCGGAGAACTGCGCACGATGGCAATCTCCATGCCGTAGCCCGGCGCCACGCCGTTCTCCGAGAGCTGCCGGTAGCGCTCGGTGTCGTACACGTAGTGGAAGCGGTCCTTCGCGCGGCCCGAGGCCGTGAGGGCCGGGCTCTTGAGCACGCTGAAGTAGGCCACCGGCGTGGCGTAGTCGGCGGCCTTGAGGGTGGTCGGCACCTCGCCGTACCAGAGGTAGGTTTCGTCGATCCAGCCGCGCACCCAGCGCTTCTCGTCGGTCAGCGTGCCGGGCTTGTCGGGATAGGCCTTCCCCGTTGCGGGGTTGACGCCGGCGCGCGGCGCGGCGCACAGGCCGGCCACGGTGGCAGAGGCAAGGATGGCATCGTCGTCCCCGCCGCCAGCGCCATCGCCGCCGCTGGTGGGAGGCGGCGTGCTGCCGGGCGGCGCGACGATCGGAAACCCGCCGCCGCCACCCCCTCCTCCGCCGCCGCCACAACCCGCCAGCACGCAGACGATGCCGGCCAATGCGAATGCGGCCGCAGCCGATGCGTTGAAGCGCGGCGTCGCCCGCGCGTGCCCATTGCCCAAGCTCATCGAGCCCTCCTGGTGTCCGCCGCGGCGGACGGTTTTTTCTTTCTGTCTGCCGCGCTCCCGCGGTCCTCTTGCTTGCTTGCTATTGCATGAAGCCGATGCCGCGCGACTCGCGCACCTCGGGCTTGATGCGGTGCTCGGCCTCGAGCTGGTCGAGGAATTCGGCGGCCGAGAACTCGACCGCGAGAATATCCGTCTGCCGCTTCACAGCCGCGAAATCCCCCGGGCACAGCTGGTGCAATGGCGCCAGCCGCGCCTTGATGTCTCCGGTGAGCAGCGCGGCGTCGCCCGCCAGCGCTTCGGTCACGAACATGCGCTCGCGCTGCGGCGCGGTCAGCGGCATGAACTTGATCTTGAAGGTGAAGCGCCGCAGCGCCGCCTGGTCGAGCCGGTCGAGCAGGTTGGTGGTGCAGATGAAGACGCCGTTGAAGCGCTCCATGCCCTGCAGCATCTCGTTGACCTCGGTCACTTCGTAGGTGCGCTGGGCGCCGCGCCGGTCCTGCAGGAAGCTGTCGGCCTCGTCGAGCAGCAGCACGGCCTTCTCGGCTTCGGCTTCCTTGAACATGGCCGCCATGTTCTGCTCGGTCTCGCCGACGTACTTGCTCATGAGGTCGCTGGCCTGCTTGATGATCAGCGGCCGGCCGATGGCCTTGGCGATGTGCTCGGCCAGCGCGGTCTTGCCGGTGCCGGGCGCGCCGTAGAAACACAGCGTGCCATGGCCGCGCGCCTTGATCGCCGCCACGATGCGCGGGATCTCGAACCGGGTCTCGACGTTGAGCATGTCGAGGTCGTAGGTGGTGACGCTGCGCCGCTCGCCCGGGCCGGTGTCGAGCGTGCCGAGCGCCAGGTCGGCGTTCTTGAGCTGGCGCTCGATCAGCGCCTCCATCGAGGCGCCGTCCTCCGTCTGCGCCAGCCCTGCAAAGCGCACCGCGGTGCGGATCTGCGCGGGCGTGAGGCCCTTGCGCTCGGCCAGCTTGGCGGTGAAGGCCTCGGACACGACGATGCCTTCGAGCGTCTTCTTCACGAGCTGCTCGCGCGCACCGGGCGGCGGCGACTTGAGCTCCAGGTGGTAGGCGAAGCGGCGCCGGAATGCGGGGTCGATCTGCTCGATGCGGTTGGTGACCCACAGCGTGGGTACCGGGTTGGCCTCGAGGATCTGGTTGACCCAGGCCTTGCCGCTCACGCTGCCGCTGGTGGGCGCGGGAATCTGCTCGGCGCGCGCCATGAACTGCGCGGCCTCGGTGCTGATGGGCGGGAACACGTCCTCGACCTCGTCGAACAGCAGCGCGGCCTGCGCGCTGCCCTTGAGGAACACCTGCGCGATCTGCAGCGAGCGGTAGCGGTCGCGGCCGGAGAGCGAGTTGCCGTCGCGGTCGGCATATTCGACCTCGAACAGCTCCAGCCCCGCCGCCTGCGCCACCACCTTGGCAAGCTCGGTCTTGCCGGTGCCGGGCGGCCCGTAGAGCAGCACGTTGACGCCGGGCTCCTTGCGCGCCACCGCCGCGCGCAGCAGCGTGACGAGCATCTGCGCGTCTTCCTCGACGAAGGAGAAGTCGTGCGTGGTGAGCGCGCTCTTGGCCGAGGGCCGCGTGAACACGGCCATCAGTTCGTTGTGGTCGCGGTACTCGCGCATCAGCACCGGTGGCAGCTTCTCGCTGACCTTCATGAGGTCGGCCAGGTCGGTGATGTTGTGCTCGGAGATCAGGTTCTCGACCAGGCCGATGCGCTCCAGCCGCGAGCCTGCGCGCAGGGCCTCGCCCACTTCGGTGGCGTTGACGCCCGCGATGTCGGCAATGGCGGCATAGGCCTCGGGCGCGTTGTTGACCTTGAACTCGACCAGAAGCGATCGCAGGTCGCGCTGGTAGCGCGCGAGCGTGCCGTAGAGCAGCAGCGCGCGCTCGGCCTTGTTGAGCTGCAGGAGGCCCGCGAGCGCGTCGATGTTCTTCTCGACCAGCGTCGACTGCTTGCGCAGCGCATGCGTGAGCCAGTCGCGCGTGACGGCCAGCACCGAGAGCAGGTCCTTGGGGTAGTCCTTGGCGTATTCGTCGAGGTAGAAGAACAGCGTGCCTTCCTCGTAGGGCCCGCGCCACACGCCATGCCGCTCGAGCAGCGTGCGGCCGTCGAAGTTCTCGACGCCCTTCCAGGCCTCGTTGCCGGCGCAGCGCCGGCCGAGGAATTCGCGCAGCCGCTGCAGCACCGCGGCCGGCCACACCAGGTGGCGGCCGGTGAGCGAGAGCAGGCCGTTGATGTCGCGGCGCACGTTGAAGCGCGGCCCCTGCTTGGCGGCCAGCGTGAGCACGAAGTGCGAGCACATGAGCTCGAGCACCGGCGCACCCTTGAGCCCGGGCGACGGCAATGCCTGCCCGCGTACCGCAGCAGCCACTACATCGACACCCGCACGCTTGACCATCGGACAACCTCCAGACGAGGAACTTCTTGGGGCGACCATAACGCAGACTTTTGGCTTCGGGAAGACGCGGAAGCGGTAAAAACCCTGATGACGCGATTCCAGCCACAATGCCCGCCATGGTCGGAATCGAAGAAATCCGGCGCGCCGCGGCGCGTCTCGAGGGTCAGGTGCTCAACACGCCCTGCGTCGAATCGCGCACGCTCTCCGAGATCGTGGGCGCGCAGGTCTACCTGAAGTTCGAGAATCTGCAGTTCACATCCTCGTTCAAGGAGCGGGGGGCGTGCAACAAGCTGGTCGATCTTCTGGAAGGCCAGGAAACAACGCGCGGCGTGGTCGCCATGTCGGCCGGCAACCACGCCCAGGGCGTGGCCTACCACGCGCAGCGGCTCGGCCTGCGCGCACTCATCGTGATGCCGCGCTTCACGCCCGGCGTGAAGATCGAGCGCACGCGCGGCTTCGGCGCCGAGGTGGTGCTGCACGGCGACACGCTCGACGCGGCGCGCGCGCATGCGCTGGAGTTGGCCGAACGCGAGGGGCTGACCTTCGTCCACCCCTACGACGACGAAGCCATCATCGCGGGCCAGGGCACCGTGGCGCTCGAAATGCTCGATGCGGTGCCGGACCTCGACACCCTGGTGGTGTCGGTCGGCGGCGGCGGGCTGATCGCGGGCATGGCGATCGCGGCGCGCGAGCGCAAACCCGACATCGAGATCGTCGGCGTGCAGACCACGCGCTTTCCGGGCATGGTGAATGCCGTCAAGGGCACCCAGCACCTGCAGGGCAAGAGCACCATCGCCGAAGGCATCGCGGTCGGAACGCCCGGCGTGCTCACGCGGGAAATCATCGCCCAGCATGTCGACGACCTGCTGCTGGTCGACGAAGGCGACATCGAGCAGGGCGTGCTGATGCTGCTCGAAATCGAAAAAACCCTGGTCGAGGGCGCGGGTGCGGCCGGCCTGGCGGCGCTGATCCGGCATCCGGCGCGCTTCAAGGGCAAGCGCGTGGGCTTGGTGCTGTCGGGCGGCAACATCGACCCGCTGCTGCTGGCGGCCATCATCGAGCGCGGCATGGTGCGGGCCGGCCGGCTGGCGCGCGTGCGCGTGAGTGCGCGCGATGTGCCGGGCTCGCTGGCCCAGATCACGGCCACCGTGGCAGAAGCGGGCGCTAACGTCGACGAAGTTCATCACCAAAGAGCGTTTACCATGCTGGCAGCCCAGAACGTCGACATCGAGCTGGTGCTGCAGACCCGCGGACGGGCCCACCTAGCCAGCGTGCTGGGCGCGCTGCACGACGCCGGTTTCGAGGCCGAGGAGCAGCACTGAAGGGGGCTCGCAACCCCCTAGACCCTGGCGCCGGGGGCCGCCGGTAAAATGGCCGCAGTTTTTGTATTTGCGTATTCGAGGTAATTCAATGTCCAACCCCACTCCCGTCGAGCCCGGCCACGCCGCCGCCGTTGAAGAAGACGCCGTCGAATCGATCGTGCACCTGATGCCGATCGTGCTCCCGCTGGCCGGCGGCGTGCTGATGCTGCTGCTGGCATCCATCGCTGTCTACTTGGCCTGACAGTCGTTTGCGTCTTCGTCCGCGGGTTGTGCGGCCCGCGTTGACGCAGTCTCCCGAAGCGAAAACGTTTTCTCAAACGGACCTCCGCGCCATCGCAGGCGCGGCGTCCCGTTCGGAAAGACGATTTTTTCAACTTAGGAGATTTCCGATGAACGCACCCACGATGCAGGGCCTCGCCATCCAGGCACCCTCATACGTCAAGAACGCAAAACTGATTGCCTGGGTGGCCGACATGGCCGCGCTTTGCAAACCCGAGGCCATTCACTGGTGCGACGGCAGCAAGGAAGAGTACGACCGCCTCTGCCAGCAACTGGTCGACGCGGGCACCTTCAAGAAGCTCAATCCGGCCAAGCGCCCCAACTCCTTCCTCGCGGCGTCCGACCCGAGCGACGTGGCGCGCGTCGAGGACCGCACCTTCATCTGCTCCGAGAAGAAGGAAAACGCCGGCCCTACCAACAACTGGATGGCCCCGGCCGAAATGCGCGCTACGCTGCAGCCGCTGTTCGACGGCTGCATGAAGGGCCGCACGATGTACGTGGTGCCGTTCAGCATGGGCCCGCTGGGCTCGCCCATTGCCCACATCGGCATCGAGCTTTCCGACAGCCCCTACGTGGCGGTCAACATGCGCATCATGACCCGCATGGGCAAAGCCGTGTACGAGGTGCTCGGCGCCGACGGCGAGTTCGTGCCCTGCGTGCACACCGTGGGCGCCCCGCTCGAGGCCGGCCAGAAGGACGTGACCTGGCCCTGCAACAAGACCAAGTACATCGTTCACTATCCCGAAACCCGCGAGATCTGGAGCTACGGTTCGGGCTATGGCGGCAACGCACTCCTGGGCAAGAAGTGCTTCGCGCTGCGCATCGCCTCCACCATGGGCCGCGACGAGGGCTGGCTGGCCGAGCACATGCTGATCCTGGGTGTGACCTCGCCCGAGGGCAAGAAGTACCACGTGGCCGCCGCGTTCCCCTCGGCCTGCGGCAAGACCAACTTCTCGATGCTGGTGCCCCCGGCCGGCTTCGACGGCTGGGAAGTCACGACCATCGGCGACGACATCGCCTGGATCAAGCCCGGCAAGGATGGCCGCATGTACGCCATCAACCCCGAGGCCGGCTACTTCGGCGTGGCCCCCGGCACCAACCTCAAGACCAACCCCAACTGCCTCAAGAGCCTGGACCATGACGTGATCTTCACCAACGTGGCGCTCACCGACGATGGCGACGTCTGGTGGGAAGGCCTCGAGGACGACGTGCCCGGCAAGAAGCTGCCCGAGCACCTGATCGACTGGCAGGGCAAGGACTGGACGCCTCAGATCGCCAAGGAAACCGGCGCCAAGGCCGCGCACCCCAACTCGCGCTTCACCGTGGCCGCCACCAACAACCCGGCGCTGGATCCGGCCTGGGACGACCCCGCCGGCGTGCCGATCGACGCCTTCATCTTCGGCGGCCGTCGCTCGACCACGGTGCCGCTGGTCACCGAAGGCCGCAACTGGACAGAAGGCGTCTACATGGCCGCCACCATGGGTTCGGAAACCACCGCCGCCATCGTCGGCCAGGTGGGCGTGGTGCGCCGCGACCCGTTCGCCATGCTCGCTTTCATGGGCTACAACATGAGCGACTACTTCCAGCACTGGCTCGACCTGGGCAAGAAAGTCGAGGCTTCGGGTGCCAGGCAGCCGCGCATCTACACGACCAACTGGTTCCGCAAGGGGCCGGATGGCAAGTTCGTCTGGCCCGGCTACGGCGAGAACATGCGCGTGCTGAAGTGGATCATCGATCGCATCGAAGGCAAGGCCCAGGGCGTGGACCATGTCTTCGGCGTGAGCCCGCGCTACGAAGACCTCAACTGGACCGGCCTGGATTTCAGCGCCGAGCAGTTCGCCACCGTCACCAGCATCGACAAGGCCGCCTGGGAAGCCGAGCTGAAGCTGCATGCCGAGCTGTTCCAGCAGCTGGCGCACCACCTGCCGAAGGAGCTGCCGGAAACCAAGGCGGCCATCGAGCAGCGCCTGGCGGCCTGACGCCCGGCCCTTGGGCCTTGTGCGGCTTGTCCGCACACGCAAAAGCCGCCCGAGGGCGGCTTTTTCATTGAACGGCTGGCGATCGATCAGTAGTAGCGCGAGCTGTTCATGCGGCGCATGGCTTCGTAGAGCGTCGGCATGCGCGCTTCGCTGGAGCGTGCGGCCACGCGGGCCACCGCGTCCACCTTGGCCGCAGCAGCGACCGAAACCTTGCCTTCGGACTGCTGGCGCCACGTGGCGGCCTGCAGTTCCTGCATCACGCGCGGGTCGTTCTGGGCGGTTTCCAGGAAGCGGGCGTCGGCGCGGGCCGAGGCACGGCGCGCGGCGGCTGCGTTCCAGGCACTGGCCACGCGGGCCAGGGGAGCGCGCAGCGAGCCGGCAAACAGCGCGGCAATACCGAAGGCGGCGCCGCAGAGCACGGTCCAGGCGGCGAGCAGCGCGCCTTCGTCCCAGTTGGAAACGAGCTTGTCGGCCACCACCATCACCGCCGCGACGACGGCGACGATCAGCAGGGCGATCAGCGGACGCGAACCGTTCGCGCCGGCGCGTGCGGCCTTGATCTGGCCGAACAGGATCTCGGCGCGCTGGACGCCGGGATGGACAGTGGGTTGGTCTACGTGGACAAAGCTGGTCATGATGAATCCCTCCGTGGGACGAATGGCTGGTGCCGATGGAGAGATATTAGGGTTTGCCCTAGTGTTTTGCCACTTTATCTTTCTGATGTTTATCATTCACATCACTGATGGACGTCAACTTCCGCACACTCGACCTCAACCTGCTTCGCGTCTTCGACGAAGTGATGGCGGAGCGCAACCTCACGCGCGCCGCGCGCAACCTGTCGATCACCCAGCCCGCGGTGAGCAATTCGCTGCGCCGCCTGCGCGAGGTGCTCGGCGACGAGCTGGTGCGCCGCTCCGGCGCGGGTGTCGAGCCCACGCCGCGCGCGCTGGCGCTCTGGCCCACGGTGCGCGACGCGCTGCGCCAGTTGCAGCACACGCTGGCGCCGGGCGAGTTCGACGCGGCGACCGCGGACACCACCTTCCTCTTGGCCATGGCCGACGCCACTGCTGCCGAACTCATTCCGGGGCTGGTCCGGATTGTGGAGAAGGAAGCGCCCGCTATCTCGCTGCGCGTTCTACCGCTTACAACCCGCGATCCGCGGCGGATGCTGGAGCAGGAAGAAGTCGACATGGCGATCGGCTACTTTCCGGCCGTGATCGCCAGCCTGGCGGCGCGCGGGCAGTCGGGCGTGGGGGTGGCGTTCGAGACCCAGCGGCTCTACCTGGGGCAGTACGTCTGCGTGATGCGGCGCGGCCATCCGCTGGCGAATGCGCCGCTCACGCTGGACGACTATTGCGCCGCGCGGCACCTGCTCGTGAGCTTTTCGGGGCGTCCCTACGGCTTCATCGACCAGACGCTGGGCGCCCTGGGACGCGAGCGGCGCATCGTGGTGACCGTGAACCAGTTCTTCACGGCCGGCCGGGTGGTCGCCAATTCAGACCTGCTGACGGTGCTGCCGCGCCATTTCGTGACCGTGACCGGCATCGACGAGCAACTGGTGCTGCGCGACCTGCCGTTCGACCAGCCGATGGTGCACGTCGACGCCATCTGGCATCGGCGCGCGCAGCACGGGCATGCGCACGAGTGGCTGCGCACCGCGCTGCTGCGCTCCGCCGCGGCGGCTTTTGCGGATTCGGTCCTCGGGCAGAAGGTGCCCGGATGACCGGTTTTTTTTAGCGGATGACCGAGAGCCAGGCGCTGGCGGCCGCGCGCAGTTCCTGCGCGTGATGCGCGCCGCGGCCGGCGCGGACATCGGCGCTTTCCATCAGCGCGGCGGCATGGCTGGCCGGGGCGTTGGCGGCGGAAGAACGGAAGAAACGGGCCACTTGGGCAATGAGGCTGAACATGACAGTGCGCTGCTTTTGGCTGCGCTGGAGTGGTTGATGTCCTAAGAATAGGGGTTATCCCTAATATTGAAAGCCCCACTTCATGCGCTTTGTGCATGGGCTGATTCCCCTAGACTGAGCAGACGATGAAGCTGCAACTGCTTTCCGACCTGCACCTGGAATCTCACCCCCGCTTCCACGCCGAGCCCGCGGCGGGCGCCGACATGCTGGTGCTGGCGGGCGACATCGGCTCCTACCAGGAAGGCTCGCGCCTGGCCGACCCCGACTTCGGCCTGGGACGCTTCTCGCCCCGCAACGGCTGGCCGGTGCCCGTGATGTACGTGCCGGGCAATCACGAATACGACAACGCCGACTTCGACCAGACCCACGAGCGCCTGCGCGCGCTGTGCCGGGAGCTCGACATCCTCTGGCTGGAGCGCGAGACCCTGGTGATCGGCGGCATCCGCTTTATCGGCACCACGCTCTGGGCCGACTTCGACGCGCTGGTGGAGCCCACAGACGGCCTGGCCGACGCGCTCAAGAAGCGCGGCAAGGCGATGCGCGCGGCCGACTTCTACCTGGAGAAAGCCGCCACGGTGCGCCGCGGCCAGCCCTTCATGGCCGGCGCCATGCGGGAGCAGGCGCTGGCCTGCCAGGCCTGGCTCGAACAGGCCCTGGCCGAGCCTTTCGACGGCACCACGGTCGCCATCACGCATTTCGCGCCCAGCCTTGCGAGCGCCGATCCGCGCTACGGCCTCACACCCGGCACGGCCGGCTTCTGCAATTCGCTCGATGCGCTGCTGCCGCGCGCCCGGCTGTGGCTGCACGGCCACCTGCACTGCCCCTTCGACTACGTGAAGGACGGTTGTCGCGTGGTCGCCAACCCGCTCGGCTACAAGGGCAAGGGCGAACAGGAGGGCTTTCGGCCGGACCTGCTGATCGAGGTGCCCTGAGCGCGCTTACAGCAGCTCTTCGCCCACGATCGGCAGCAGCAGCCAGTTCTTGAAGCGCAGCCAGAGAAATTCGCCGGGCTCGTCCTCGTGGACGATGTCGCCGCCGGCGTCGTCGTATTCCAGCCATTGCACGCGGCGGCCGTCGGGTGCCAGCCGCAGCCGGTAGCCCAGGCTCACGCGCGCTCCGCTCAAGAGCTTTTCGTAGTCGGCCACCAGTTCCGGGCTGTCGATCACGAGGCCCATCTCGGTGTTGACCGCGGCGGAGCGGCGATCGAGATTCATCGAGCCGATGAAGAAACGGTCGTCGTCGATCACCGCAAGCTTGGCGTGCAGGCGGCTGATCGACCGGCCGAAGTCGCCGAAATGCCCCGAACGCGTGGTGAGCATCGGCGCGATCTCGTAGATGGTGACGCCGATCTTCAGCATGTCGGCGCGGTAGCGTTCGTAGCCCGCATAGGCCAGCGGCTCGTCGGTGGCGCCGAGCGAATTGGTCACCACCGTGATGCGCCCGCCGCGCTCGATCGCGGCCTTCATCATGGCCATGCCGCGCGCGCCGGGAATGAAGTACGGCGAGGCGATCTTGACCTCGCGCTTGCCCGAATTGATGACGCCCAGCGCACCCTCGTTCACGCTGCCCGCATAGGCTGCCTCGGGCGTGCGCGTGATCTTTGCGGGATCGTCCACGAACAGCGTGAACGGCGCCCAGCGCAGCTCGACCTTGCCGGTGGCGAGCTGCTCGCCCACCGGCGACTTGTCCATCACGTCGCGCTGGCGAATCCGCACGTCGGGCTGCGCGGTGCTGGCGATGGCATCGAAGCGCTTGTGCGCTTCGTCCACCGTCATGCGCAGCGGCGCGATGCGCTCGATGGGCCACGCATGCTCGCTGTTCCAGTAGCGGTCGAAGCCTTCGGACATCTGGCGCACCACCGGCCCGCCGGAAAGCACGTCCATGTCGATGAAGTTCGCCGCCGTGCTGCGCATGAAATATTCGTTGGCGATGTTGCGACCGCCCGAGACGGCAAAGCTGTTGTCGGCCACCAGCAGCTTGTTGTGCATGCGGTGGTTGATGCGGCCGAAATCGGCCAGTGAGAACAGGATCCGCAGCGCGAGCGAGTCGGCCCGCGAAGGCAGCGGATTGAACAGCCGCACCTCGACGTTCGGAAAGGCAGAGAACGTGCTGAACACCTCGTCCTCCCCGGTGGTGTAGAGGTCGTCCACCAGCAGGCGCACCCGAACGCCGCGCGCCGCCGCGTCGCGCAGTTCGCGCAGCAGCAGCAGGCCGACGTCGTCGTTCTGGATCAGGTAGTACTGCACGTCGAGCGATTTCTCCGCATGCCGTGCGAGCGAGATGCGGGCATCGAACGCAAAGGCCGCTTCCGGCAGCAGCCGAAAACCCGACAGCCCCGTGGAGCCGCCGGGCGCATCCTGCACCGCGAGCCGTCCGAGTCCGGTATCGGTCACGTCGGTGATGGCCGCAGACGACGGCGGGTGCGGTTGCGGCGGCGGGAGGCTTGCGCAGCCCGCCAGCCACGCGCAGGCCACGGCGGCCCGCATCAGGGCCGCGAGTCTGCGAACGAGAGGCGAGGCTGCCATGGCCCGCACTGTAAGCCCGCGGCAGTGCGGGCGGAGCCCTATGATCGCGCTCACAAAAAGGGAAAGAACACGCGTGCTCAACGGCTTGTGGCTGGGTTTCTTCGGAATGGCGATGCTGGCGGCGCTCGGGCGCTGGCTCGTGGGCGGCGATCCGGCGGTCTTCGCGGCGATCGTCGAAAGCCTGTTCGCCATGGCGCGGCTTGCGGTCGAGGTGATGGTGCTGCTGTTCGGCACGCTCACGCTGTGGCTCGGCTTCCTGCGCATTGCGGAGGCGGCGGGGCTGGTGGGCTGGCTCGCGCGCCTGCTGGGCCCGCTGTTCAGGCGGCTCATGCCGGGCGTGCCCGCGGGGCATCCGGCGCTCGGCCTCATCACGATGAACTTCGCGGCCAATGCGCTGGGGCTCGACAACGCGGCCACGCCCATCGGCCTCAAGGCCATGCGCGAACTGCAGCGGCTCAACCCCGACCCGGTCACGGCCACCAACGCGCAGATCCTGTTCCTGGTGCTCAACGCCTCTTCGCTCACGCTGCTGCCCGTGACGATCTTCATGTACCGCGCGCAGCAGGGCGCGAGCGATCCGACGATGGTGTTCCTGCCGATCCTGCTGGCCACCAGCGCATCGACGCTGGTGGGTCTGCTCTCGGTGGCTGTGGCGCAGCGCCTGCGGCTGTGGGACCCGGTGGTGCTGGCCTACCTGGTGCCGGGCGCGCTGCTGTTGGGCGGCTTCATGGCGCTTTTGGGCACGCTCTCGGCGGCGGCCATTGCGTCGCTCTCGTCGCTCATGGGCAATCTCGCGCTGTTCGGCGTGATCATCGTATTCCTGCTGGCCGGTGCGATCCGGCGCATCAAGGTCTACGAATGTTTCATCAAGGGCGCGAAGGAAGGCTTCGACATCGCGAAGAACCTGCTGCCCTACCTGGTGGCAATGCTGTGCGCGGTCGGCGTGCTGCGCGCCTCGGGCGCGCTGGACTTCGTGCTCGGCGGCCTGCGCTGGCTGGTAAGCGCGGGCGGCTGGGATGCGCGCTTCGTCGACGCCATGCCCACGGCGCTGGTCAAGCCCTTCTCGGGCAGCGCGGCGCGCGCGATGCTGATCGAGACCATGAAGAGCCAGGGCGTGGACAGCTTCCCCGCCCTCGTGGCGGCCACCATCCAGGGCAGCACCGAAACCACCTTCTACGTGCTGGCGGTGTACTTCGGCGCGGTCGGCATCCAGCGCGCGCGGCATGCGGTGGCCTGCGCGCTGCTGGCCGAGCTGGCGGGGGTGGTGGCGGCGATTGCGGTGTGCTACTGGTTCTTTGGCTGAGCCTGAGCTGCCTGGGATAGGGCGGCTTGCTTGCGCGGCTCGACCACGGGAAACATCGGCTCGAAGGTATCGAGCATCGACAGCAGCTCGCCGAGCTTCGCGCGGTTGCCCTCGATCTTCACCAGCCCGGACTGAACCGCCTCGGGAAAAGTCGTCTGTTTCAGCGTGATCGCATCGAGCGTCGCGCGGCCCAGCGTCACGGTGGCATCCGCCCCGCTTGCCTGCAGGCCCGCCACATGCGTGAGCGCGGAGTTCTCCAGCGTCAGCACGAACTTCTGGTTCGAATCGGTGAAGTTCCAGTTGATGACCATCGCCTTGCCCTCGGCCTTGACGGCATCGAGCCGCACGCCGAGGAAGTCGAAGAACAGGTCGTTGCTCACCGCCTTGAGCGTGTCGGCGTTCGAGCTGCTGCCGCCGGGGATCTTCGGCACGCCGTTGCGCAGCTCCATCGCGCCCACCAGGTAGGCGCTGCGCCAGGTGCCGGCCTCCGATTGGTAGCCGAGCTGCTCGAGCGCATCGGCGCCGAGTTCGCGTGCCGCGCGGTTGGCGGGATCGGCATAAACGACCTGGCTCATCGCGCTCGCTACCCAGCGGAACTCGCCCTGCCTGAAGTCTTCGCGGGCGCGCGCGATCACGGCGTCGGCACCGCCCATGTATTCGACCGTCTTCTTCGCATGGTCCACCGGCGGCAGCGGGTTCAGGTTGGCCGGGTTGGCGTCGTACCAGCCCAGGTACTTCTGGTACACGGCCTTGGCGTTGTGCCGCAGCGTGCCGTAGTAGCCGCGCGCGGACCATTCCTGCTCCAGGCTCGCGGGCATGCGCAGCGTCTCGGCAATGTCGGCCGCGGTGTAGCCGTGGTTGAGCAGGCGCAGCGACTGGTCGTTGATGAACTTGTACATGTCGCGCTGCTTCTTCAGCAGGTCGACGATACGATCGCGGCCGGTGGTGGGCCAGTGATGCTGGGCAATCAGCACGTCTGTCTTCTCGCCGAAGGCCACGCGCGCCTGGTCGATGTACCTGGCCCACAGGTTGCCGTCGCGCACCTCGGCGCCGCGGATCGTGTAGAGGTTGTGCATGTTGTGCGTCACGTCCTCCGCCATGTTGAGCACGCGGAACTGCGGCAGGTACATGAGCATTTCCGACGGCGCCTCCGAGCCCGGCACCAGCTGGAACACGATCTCCACGCCATCGATGGTGCGCTGCTCCGTGGTCTTCTCGATGGTCGACGTGGGCGCGATCAGCGTGATGGTGCCGCGCGCGAGCGCCTTGCCCAAGCCGGTATCGACCTGCCCGCGCACACCGGGCGGCAGCAGCGTGCCGAACTGGTACTGCGAGCGCCGGCTCATCGCGTTGCCCGCGAGGATGTTCTCGGCCACCGCGGTTTCCATGAAACCCGAGGGTGCAATGACCTGCACCTTGCCGGCAGCCACGTCGTCTTCACTGACCACGCCCTTCACGCCACCGAAGTGGTCGGCGTGCCCGTGCGTGTAAATCACCGTGCCGACAGGCTTCTTCGGTCGGTGCTGGTGGTACAGCGCGAGCGCGGCGCGCGCGGTCTCCGCCGTGAGCAGCGGATCGATGACGATCAGCGAGTTGTCGCCTTCGACGATGGTCATGTTCGCGATGTCGAAGCCGCGCACTTGGTAGATGCGATCAGTCACCTTGAACAGGCCGTGAATCGCATTGAGCTGCGCCTGCCGCCACAGGCTCGGGTTGACCGTGTCGGCCGCTTCGTTCGCCTTGAGGAAGTCATAGGGCTTCATGCTCCAGGCCGGGCGCGAGCCGGCGCCCGGCACCAGCGCATCGGGCACCGTGCCGACGAAGCCACGCACCGCGTCCTCGAAGTCCTGACGGTTGGCGAAGGGCAGCGCCTTTGCCATGGCGGCATTGGCCTTCAGCGTGGCGGGTTCGGGCGCCTTGGGCGCGACCTGCGCGAAGGCCGGCGCGCTGCCAAGCGTGCAAGCCAGTGCGGCGAGGACGGCGGAAAAGGGAAAAGCGGGCATCGGTGTCTCTTTGTCTTTGGCGAAAGCAGGAACAGCGAGCGATTTTCCGAACCACCGGAAGCATTGGCAAATGCAAAATGTGAACTCCCTTTTTAACCAGAACGCAAAATGCAGTTGCGCCAGCTCCAGCATCTCGTTGCGCTTGCCGAGCAGGGCAGCTTCGGCCGCGCCGCGCAGGCCGTGCACCTGTCGCAGCCAGCGCTCTCGCGCAGCATCGATACCCTGGAAGACAGCCTGCAAGCGCGCCTGATCGACCGCGCCTACGGCACCGTGCGCTTCACGCAGGCAGGCGAGCTCGTGCTGGCGCGCGCCCGCGAACTCCTCGCAGATGCGCAGCAGATCCAGCGCGACGTGCTGCAGCTCGAAGGCCTCGCCATCGGCAGCCTTGCCGTGGGTCTCGGCCCCTTCGCTGCCAGCACGCTCGGCCGCATGGCCCTGTCGCTGATGACGCAGCGCCATCCGCAACTGCTCATGCGCATGGAAGTGGCCGACACCGCCACGCTCTGCGAGCGCCTGCACCGGCGGCAGCTGGACCTGTTCATCGCCGACACCCGCGACCTGAAGAAGCAGCCCGGCTTGAAGCTCGCGCGCCTGCCTGACCTGCCGGTCTCGTTCTTCGTGCAGCCCAGGCATCCGCTGCGCCGCCTGAAGCAGGTGACGCTGGAAAAGGCCATGGACTATCCCCTGGCCGGCCCGAACCTGCCCGCCGAAGTGGCCGCGCATTTCGATCGCCAGACTCGGCGCAACGGCCGCGGCGCGTTCAACGTGACCTGCGACGACGCCGGCACCCTTCGCCACCTGGCCCTGACCGCCAATGCGGTGATCCTCGCGCCGCATGCACCGGCCCTGGACACCGACGCGAACGCCCTCGCGCCTTTGCCGGTCGTCGGCTTTGCAGGCATGCAGACGCACTACAGCCTGGTGATGCTTGCGGGCCGTACGCCTTCGGCCGCCGCCAGTGTCTATATCCGGCTCGTGACAGAGTTGATGGGCCCGGCCAAGCAGTCCGCCGTGCGCTGAGCCAAAATGGTCCTCCTGCCGATCACCGCCCAGCCTTTTCCGTGACCACTCCCCGCCGGGCCAAGCCCCCCACCTTTTCGCCCGACGAGTTCCGCGAAGCGCTCGGCATGTTCGCCACCGGCGTGACCATCGTCACCGCGCGCTCGGCCGAGGGCACGCTGGTCGGCCTCACGGCCAACTCGTTCAATTCGGTGTCGCTCGCGCCGCCGCTGGTGCTGTGGAGCCTGGCGCGCGCGGCCGGCTCGATGCCGGCGCTCAGCACCGGCTCGCACTACGCCATCAACATCCTGGCCGCCAACCAGAAAGGGCTGGCCGAGCGCTTCGCCACCAAGAACATCGACCGCTGGGCCGACGTGGCCTTTACCGAAGGGCTTGGCGGTGCGCCGGTGCTCGCGGGCGCGGCGGCGAGCTTCGAATGCTTCAACCGCAGCCGCTACGACGAAGGCGACCACGTGATCTTCGTGGGCGAAGTGGAGCGCTGCACGCACAGCGCCGGCGCCTCGCCGCTGCTGTTCCACGGCGGGCGCTTCTACACGGAACATCCCTTGTGAGCCGCGGCGCCGCGTTCATGTGCATGTCGCTGCTGCTGGCTGCGCAGAACGTGGTGGCGCAGGAGCCGGCCACACCGCTCAAGCAGAACTGGTTCGACGATCCCTTCTTCCAGGTTTCCGCCGGCCTGCCCGCCTGCGCCATGCCCGAAGGCCCGTTCTATACCGCCGAGGAGCGCCGCGCCCAGACCCATTCGCGGCTGGAGCGCGGCACCAGCTGCTGGCTCGCGGGCAAATGCACCGACAGCAACGCCTACCGCTACGACAAGCCGCTCGCGCCCAAGGTGCGCGCCGCGCTCTTGGCCGTGACGGGCGTGCAGAAGGCGAGCGTGTGGGTGATGATCCAGCGGCGCTGGGTCTACCTGCAGGGCTGCGTGCCCTCGGCCGCACTGGCCAGGAAGCTCGAACGCGCCGCGCGTGCGGTGCCCGATGTGGAAACCGTGGTGCCCGACCTGATGGTGGGCACGCGGGGCAAGCCGCCGTATCCCGTGGCCGGCCGGTGAACAACAAGCAGCAGCAGCAACAACAACGCGACGAATGATCCAGCGCAAGACCCACCTCGACTCCCTCGCCATCGGCCTTCTGATCGCATGCTGCGCGTTCTGGGGGCTGCAGCAGATCCTCATCAAGACCACCGTCGCCGAAGTGCCGCCGCTCTGGCAGGCCTCGGTGCGCATGGTGGGCGCCGTGGTGCTGCTGTGGCTCTGGTGCCTGTGGCGCCGCGTGCCGCTTTTCGAGCGCGACGGCACGCTGCCGGGCGGGCTGCTCGTGGGCTTGCTGTTCGCGGGCGAATTCGCCTGCATCTACCTGGGGCTGCAGCACACCTCGGCCTCCAGGCTCACGGTGTTTCTCTACACCGCGCCGTTCTGGGTCTCGCTGCTGCTGCCGCGCTGGGTGCCTGCCGAGCGCCTGCGCGGCCTGCAGTGGCTGGGCCTGGGCATCGCCTTCGCGGCTGTGCTGTTCGCGTTCAGCGAAGGCTTCGGACATTCGGGCTCGGGCCAGCTGCTCGGCGACGCGATGGCGATCGTCGGCGGCATGCTCTGGGGCCTGACCACACTGGCGCTGCGCACCACGCGGCTCGCCACCGCGAGCGCCGAGAAGGCCCTGTTCTACCAGGTCGCGGTGACCGCGGCCGTGTGCCCGCTGCTGTCGCTGGCGCTCGGCGAAAGCTGGGGCTTCTCGTATTCGGCCTGGGCGTGGACCTCGATCGGACTGCAGACCGTGATCGGCGCCTTCGCGAGCTATCTCACCTGGATGTGGCTGCTGCGGCACTACCCCGCCACGCAGATGTCGTCGTTCAGCTTTCTGACGCCGCTGTTCGCGCTGGTGTTCGGCGTGGTGCTGCTCGGCGAACCGCTCACGCTGCAGCTGATGCTGGCGCTGGCGGGCGTGGGCCTGGGCATCGTGATGGTCAACCGGCGAAAGGCGCGGGCATGAAAGACACGGACTTCCAGCCGGTGCTCGACGACATCGTCGCCACCCTGCGGCCGCTGCTGGGCACCGCCGGCACGGTGGCCAGCTACATCCCGGCGTTGGCCTGCATCGATGCGCGCCAGCTCGGCATTGCGCTGCGCACCTGCGACGGCACCGAGGCCTTCGCGGGCGACGCCGAAACGCCGTTCTCGATCCAGAGCGTGTCCAAGCTCTTCACGCTGACGCTGGCCATGCAGCGCATGGGCGACGCGCTGTGGGAGCGCATCGGCCGCGAGCCTTCGGGCAACCCGTTCAACTCGCTGGTGCAGCTGGAGAACGAGCAGGGCAAGCCGCGCAATCCGTTCATCAATGCCGGAGCCATTGCCGTGGCCGACCGCCTCGTGAGCCAGGCGCTGCAGGCCGGCGGCAGCGCCAAGGCCGACATCCTGGCGCTGATGGGGAGCCTGTGCGGCGAACCGATCGCGTTCGACGACGAAGTGGCACGCTCCGAAGCCGCGACCGGCTTTCGCAACATCGCGCTCGCCAACTTCATGAAGAGCTTCGGCAAGATCGACAACGACGTGGCGGTGGTGCTCGACACCTACTTTCACCAGTGCGCGCTGCGCATGAGCTGCCGCCAGCTGGCGCGCGCGGCGGCCTTCCTGTGCCGCGACGGCGCGCATCCGATCGACGGCCAGGCCGAGGTGACCGGCGAGCGGCAGACGCGCCGCATCAACGCGCTGATGCTCACCTGCGGAACCTACGACGCCGCGGGCGACGTGGCGTTCTCGATCGGCCTGCCCTGCAAGAGCGGCGTGGGCGGCGGCATCGTGGCCGTGGTGCCCGACCGGCTCACGCTGTGCGTGTGGTCGCCCGCGCTGGATGCCACGGGCAACTCGCTGCTCGGGATGAAGGCGCTCGAACTGTTCGTGGCGCGGACCGGGCTGTCGGTCTTCTGAGCGGCGCGTGCGGCTCGGGGTGCAGGTCCGGGCGAAAATGGGCCACGCACGAACCCGAGCATCCGAATGACCGAAGCCTCAGACTCCACCGACTCCGACACCCTCCCCCTGCACGAACCCCGCCTCTGGCGCGACGGCCAATGGACCGCCCGCGTCATCAAGAACGAGGAAGACGACGGCTGGGCCGTCGAGATGACGCGCCACGGCGACCCCGAGCCGGCGTTGGTCGGCCCCTGGACCATGGGCCGCGACAAGAAGAACCCGAAGCCGCTCGACGGACCCGCCTTCTCCACGCTGGTGAAGACCGCCGCCGAGGTGATCCGCCGCCACGAGCAGCAGCTGCACGCAACGCTCAACAAGAGCGTGACCGTCACGGCGCGCGACGGCCGGCGCATTCGCGTGTCGCTCGCGATCGTGCCCGACGAGGACAGCCCTTCGGCGACGCTGAGCGCGCACGACGACGAAGACGACAGCGAGCTCGCGAGCGTCAATGTCTCGCCTGCGTTCAAGCTCACATCCGCCAGCGCCATCACCTGGATCGAAGCGGACTTCGCGCGCCCGCGCTGAGCGCCGACGCGGCGGTGCACGCGCGAATACCACACGTCGCGCGCATTCGCCAATCAGCGAAAGAACGTATGTTCACCCAGGGGTGAGTTGAGAAGAATCCGCCCCAACGAGCAATCGTTGCCAGTCCTTCATTCATACGACGCCCGCTGCCAGTGCTGCCAGCGAGGGGTCGGGCAATAGAGCCCGAATCGGTTTCAACACCGGTTCGGGCTTTTTTGTTTTTCGGTCGCAAAGAAGCCTTTTCAAAACGGATGCGCGCCATCCGGTGGCGCAGCTTTGCCCGGAGAAAACAAGGCGCTGGAAACAGGCGCCCGTTTGCAGGCGCCGCGCCGCGGGAGGAGACACCCAACGCACGGCGGCCGAAGGTCGGATGTTCCTGATGACTCGCACAAGACCAAAGCAAAGGAATTTGACATGACGAACGTTTCCCTCAACCGCCGCCAGCTCGTGAAGACCGGCGGCTCGATGATCGCGCTGGGCGCCGCAGGCGGCCTGGCCGGCCTTGCCGCCGCACAGGAAGGCACCACGGTGAAGCTCGGCCTCCTGCACTCGCTGTCGGGCACCATCGCCATCGCCGAGGCCTCGCTGGTCGATGCCGAGAAGCTCGCCATCGAGGAGATCAATGCCGCCGGCGGCGTGCTGGGCAGGAAGATCGAGGCCGTGGTGGAAGACGGCGCGAGCGAGAACCCGGTCTTCGCCGAGAAGGCGCGCAAGCTGCTGGAGCGCGACAAGGTCGCCGCCATCATCGGCTGCTACACCTCGGCCTCGCGCAAGGCGCTGCTGCCGGTGCTCAACCAGGCCAAGGGCCTCCTCTTCTACCCGACCTACTACGAGGGCCAGGAGCAGGACAAGCGCGTGTTCTACCCCTCGCAGGAGGCCACGCAGTCGGTCATCGCGGCGGTCGAATGGATGACGCGCGAGAAGGGCAAGAGCTTCTTCCTCGTGGGCTCCGACTACATCTACCCGCGCACCTGCAACAAGATCGCCAAGCCCGCCATTGCCAAGGCCGGCGGCAAGGTGCTCGGCGAAGAATATGCGCCGCTGGGCCACACCGAGTTCTCGTCGATCATCAACAAGATCAAGGCCGCCAAGCCCGACTGCATCTACAGCACGGTGGTGGGCGGCTCCAACGTGGCTTTCTACAAGCAGCTGCGCGCGGCCGGCCTCGACGGCAGCAAGCAGGTGCTGCTGTCGACCGTGGTATCCGAGAACGAGATCGACGGCATCGGCAAGGACAACGCCGCGGGCTACTACGCCTGCATGGGCTACTTCCAGAGCATCAAGTCGCCGGCCAACGAGAAATTCGTGAAGGCCTTCAAGGCAAAGTATGGGCAGGACCGCGTGATCGGCGACCCGATGGAAGTGGCCTACAACTGCGTGTACCTCTGGAAGCTGGCGGTCGAGAAGGCCAAGTCCTTCGACGTCGACAAGGTCACGGCCGCCGCGGCGGGCGTGGAGATCGAGGCACCCGAAGGCACGGTGCGCGTGCACGCCGCCAACCACCATGTATGGAAGAAGGTGCGCGTGGGCCGCGCACGGCCCGACGGCCAGTTCGACATCGTGTGGGAATCGCCGCAGCCGGTCGAGCCCAACCCCTTCCCGAAGGTCTGACCCCGATGAACTTCGACATCGCGGTGATGCAGGTGTTCAACGGCGTGAGCCTGTTCACCATCCTGCTCCTGATGGCCATCGGGCTGGCCATCGTGTTCGGCCTGATGGGCGTCATCAACATGGCGCACGGCGAGCTGATGGCGCTGGGCGCCTACATGACCTACCTGGCGGCGCGCTTCTTCGCGCACTTCGCGCCCGGCTGGACGGACCTGTACCTGTTCGCAGCGATCCCGTTCGCGTTCGCCGTGACCTTCGCGTTCGGCTACCTGCTGGAGCGGGGCTTCATCCGCTTCTTCTACGACCGGCCGCTGGACACGCTGCTGGCGACCTGGGGCCTGAGCCTCATCCTGCAGCAGGCCTACCGCTCCATCTTCGGCGCGCAGGAAGTGAGCGTTCCGCTGGCCTCCTGGCTCGCGGGGGCGTGGGAGCCGACGGCGGGCATCCAGCTGCCGCTCACGCGCATCTTCATCGTGGGGCTGACGGCCATCGTCGCCGTCGGCGTGTACCTGCTGCTCTACCGCACCTCGTGGGGGCTGAAGGTGCGCGCAGTGACGCAGAACCGCGCCATTGCCGGCGCGGCGGGCATCGACACGCACCGCGTCGACGCGATGACTTTCGCGCTGGGCTCGGGGCTCGCGGGCATCGCCGGCGCGGTGTTCACCATGATCGGCTCGACCAACCCCGGCACCGGCCAGCTCTACATCGTCGACTCGTTCATCGTGGTGGTGTTCGGCGGCGTGCAGAGCCTGGTGGGCACGGCGCTATCGGGTTTCGCCATCGCGCAGTCGCAGACCTGGCTCGAGTACCTGATGAGTGGCTCGATGGCCAAGGCCACGATCCTGCTGCTGGTGATCGCGGTGCTGTACTTCCGGCCCAACGGGCTGTTCGCCACGCGGTCGAGGAGCTGAAGGCATGTTCAAGCTTTCTTTCCAACGCAAGAGCGACCTCGCCGGCATGGCGGCCGTGCTGCTGCTCCTGGCCGTGATGCTGCCGCTCACGCTCGATCCGTTCCGCCTGAACCTGGTGAGCAAGTACCTCGCCTTCGCGTTCGTCGCGGTCGGCGTGGTGCTCACCTGGGGCTACGGCGGTGTGCTGAGCCTGGGCCAGGGCATGTTCTTCGGCCTGGGCGGCTACATGATGGCGATGTTCCTGAAGCTCGAAGCCTCGGCGCCCGAGCTGCCGGACTTCATGGTGTGGAGCAGCGTCGAGCAGCTGCCGGCGTGGTGGCAGCCGTTCCACTCGCTGGGCTGGACCGTCACCGGCATCCTCGTCATCCCGGCAGTACTCGCGTACCTGTTCTCCTACGCGATCTTCAAGCGGCGCGTGAGCGGCGTGTACTTCGCGATCGTCACGCTCTCGCTGGCGCTCACGCTCACCGTGGTGGTGGTCGGCCAGCAGGGGGACACTGGCGGTGCCAACGGCATCACCGATTTCCGCACGCTGCTGGGCTGGGACATTGCGGGCGACGAGGCCAAGCGCGTCATGTACTTCGTCGAGGTGCTGGCCATCACGCTCGCGATGGCGGTGTCGCTCGTGATCGTGCGCAGCCGCTTCGGCAAGATCCTCATCGCCATCCGCGACCGCGAGGACCGCGTGCGCTTCAGCGGCTACAACACGGCGCACATGAAGGCCTTCGTGTTCGCGGTGGCAGCGGTGCTGTCGTCCATCGGCGGCGCGTTCTACAGCCTGCAGGTGGGGCTGATCGCGCCAGGCGTGATCGGCGTGGTCGCCTCGGTGGAGATGGTGATCTATGCGGCAGTCGGCGGGCGGCTGTCGATCCCGGGCGCGGTGATCGGTGCGCTGCTGATCGGCTTTCTCAGGTCGTACCTGTCGGAGACCTTCCCCGAGGGCTGGCTGTACTTCCTGGGTGCGGTGTTCATCCTCGTGGTCTGGGTAATGCCGAACGGGCTCGCGGGCCTGGGCGGGAAGCTGCTGCGCCGCCGCGGCGCGGAGGCGACGCCATGAATGCCACGATGACGATGCCCAACGGCGGCATGCCGCAAGCGGCCGCTGCGTTCTCGCACTCGAACGAGCAGATCCTGCGCGTCGAAGACCTCACGGTGTCCTTCGATGGCTTCAAGGCGGTGGACGGCCTGAGCCTTGTCGTCGAGCGCAACGAGCTGCGCGTGATCATCGGCCCGAACGGCGCGGGCAAGACCACGCTGCTCGACATGATCTGCGGCAAGACCCGGCCGAGCGCGGGCCGCGTGCTGTTCAACGGCCAGGACCTCCGCCGCCTGAACGAATACGAGATCGTGCGCGCCGGCGTAGGCCGCAAGTTCCAGACGCCTTCGGTCTACGAAGACCTCACGGTGCTGGAGAACTTCGAGATCTCGCTGCCGCGCATGCACGGCCTGCTGCAGTCGCTGACATTCCGCCGCACGCCCGCGCTGCGCGAGCGCATCGATGCGATGGCCGGGCAGGTCTTCCTGAGCGAGCGGCTCGGGCATCGCGCCGGGCAGCTCAGCCACGGGCAGAAGCAGTGGCTGGAGATCGGGATGCTGCTGATGCAGGAGCCCGAGCTGCTGCTGCTCGACGAGCCCGTGGCCGGCATGAGCCCGCGCGAGCGCGAGCAGACGGGCGACCTGCTGCGTCGCATCTCGACGGGCAGGTCGGTGGTCGTGATCGAGCACGACATGGACTTTGTCAAGCGCATCGCGCACCGCGTCACGGTGCTGCACCAGGGCAAGCTGCTGAGCGAAGGCACGGCCGCCCAGGTGCAGGCCGACCCGCGCGTGATCGACGTGTACCTCGGCCATTGAAGGAGATTCAAAAAAATGCTCGAAGTCTCCGAACTCAACGTGGCCTACGGCGAGTCGCACGTCATCCGCGATGTGTCGCTGCGCGTCGCGGCCGATGAAGCGGTCGCGATCATGGGCCGCAACGGCATGGGCAAGACCACGCTGCTGAAGTCGCTCATCGGCCTTCTGCCCGCGCGCGCCGGCAGCATCCGCCTCGGCGGCGCCGACATCACAAGGCTGCCGAGCTACCAGCGCGTGGCGCAGGGCCTGGCCTTCGTGCCGCAAGGTCGCATGATGTTCCCGTTGCTCACGGTGGAGCAGAACATCCTCTCGGGCGCGGCGAAGTCGGGCCACCGCACGGTGCCCGGCTACCTGTACAAGTTCTTCCCCGTATTGAAGGACATGAAGCAGCGCCGCGCCGGCAACCTCTCGGGCGGCCAGCAGCAGATGCTGGCGATTGCGCGCGCGCTCATCTCCGAGCCCAGGGTGCTGATCCTGGACGAACCCACCGAGGGCATCCAGCCTTCGGTCATCAAGGAGATCGCGCAGACGCTGAACGTGCTGCGCGCCGAGCGTGGCTTCGCCATCGTGGTGTCGGAGCAGGTGCTGAGCTTCGCGCTCGACCTGGCCGACCGCTTTCTCGTCATCGATCGCGGGCGCCTCGTGCACGACGAAGCACGCGCCAGCCTCGACCAGGACAAGGTCAGGTCTTTCCTGACCGTGTGAGCCCTTCCCGTTTTTTTCTCAACCCCCTCCAGGAGCAGCGTCATGAGACATGGTGATATTTCGAGCAGCAACGATTGCGTTGGCGTCGCGGTCGTCAACTACAAGATGCCCCGCCTGCACACCAAGGCCGAGGTGCTGGACAACGCCCGCAAGATCGGCGAGATGCTGGTCGGCATGAAGAAGGGCCTGCCGGGCATGGACCTGGTGATCTTTCCCGAATATTCCACCCACGGGATCATGTACGACGCGAAGGAGATGTACGACACAGCGGCCACCGTGCCGGGCGAGGAAACCGCGATCTTCGCAGACGCCTGCCGCCGCGCCAACGTGTGGGGCGTGTTTTCGCTGACCGGCGAGCGCCATGAAGAGCATCCGAACAAGGCGCCCTACAACACGCTGATCCTCATGAACAACCAGGGCGAGATCGTCCAGAAGTACCGCAAGATCATGCCGTGGGTGCCGATCGAGGGCTGGTATCCGGGCGACTGCACCTACGTGAGCGAAGGCCCCAAGGGCATGAAGATGAGCCTGATCATCTGCGACGACGGCAACTACCCCGAGATCTGGCGCGACTGCGCGATGCGCGGCGCCGAACTCATCATCCGCTGCCAGGGCTACATGTACCCGGCCAAGGAGCAGCAGATCCTGGTGTCCAAGGCCATGGCCTTCATGAACAACACCTACGTGGCGGTGGCCAACGCGGCCGGCTTCGACGGCGTGTACTCGTACTTCGGCCACTCGGCACTCATCGGTTTCGACGGCCGCACGCTCGGCGAATGCGGCGAGGAGGAAATGGGCATCAACTACGCCGAGCTGTCGATGGGCCTGATCCGCGACGCGCGCAAGAACGGCCAGTCGCAGAACCACCTCTTCAAGCTCGTGCACCGCGGCTACACCGGCACCATCAATTCGGGCGACGGCGACAAGGGCGTTGCGGCCTGCCCCTACAACTTCTACACGCAGTGGATCAACGACCCCGAGGGCACCCGCGAGATGGTGGAGTCGTTCACGCGCAGCACCGTCGGCACGCCCGAATGCCCGATCGAGGGCATTCCGAACGAGCCGGCCCGGCACCGCTGAACGATCGCAAGAAAAAGAGGTACGCCATGAACCAGACGCATGTCGACGACAAGGTACTCGGCGACGAGTACGAACACGACCCGGTTCCGCTCTCGAAGCGGCGCAGCACCTTCTCGGTCTCGATGGTGTGGCTCGGGTTCCCGATGATCATCACGGGGGCCATGACCGGCTCCATCCTGGTGGCGGGCATGGGCTTCCAGTCCGCGCTGCTCGCGATGATCGTGGGCAACCTGCTGATGTTCGCGTACGTGGGGTCGCTCGGCGCACTGGGCACGGCGCGCGGCCACAACTTCGCGCTGCTGGCCAGCGCCAGCTTCGGCAGGAAGGGCTACGTGTTCGCCTCGGGCCTGCTGTCGACCTTGCTGCTGGGCTGGTACGCGGTGCAGACCGGCATCACGGGCAACCTGATGCACACGGCCTTCCAGTTCGACTACCTGACGATGACCATCGCGGCAGGCGCGCTGTACCTGGGCATCACCTTCGTCGGCATTCGCGGCCTGCACTGGATCGGCATGGTGTCGGTGCCGCTGTTCGTGGTGCTGGGCGGCTGGGTGGCGCTGCACTCGGCCGGCGCCGCCGGCTGGGACAAGGTGCTGTCGTACGCCGGCACGCAGCCGGCGCTGCCCATGTCCTTCGGCATCGGGCTGACCATCGTGGTGGCGCTGTTCATCGATGCGGGCACGGTCACGGCCGACTTCAACCGCTGGGCCGCCGACCGCAAGAGCTCGCTGATTGCCACGGCCTGCGCCTTTCCCGTGGCCAACCTGGTCGCGATGCTGGTCGGCGGTGTCATGACGGCCGCGCTGGCGCTGCCGCAACCGCAGCCCTTCGGCCTGGACAACATGTTCGGCTACCTGCTCGCGCAGAACGCGCCTTGGCTGGCCGTGGTGGCCTTCGTGTTCCTGCTGTGCAACCTGGGTTCGGTGTGCGCGCACTGCCTCTACAACTCGGCCGTGGGCTGGTCGCGCATCGGCAACGGGCGCATGCGCGTGTTCGCCGTGGTGCTCGCCGCGTTGGGCATCGCGGTTGCCGCAGCCAACGTGTGGGCGCTGTTCATTCCGTGGCTGTCGCTGCTGGGCATCCTGGTGCCGCCCATCGGCGCCATCCTGATCGCCGACCTCTACTTCGTGCGGCCCGGCGCCGCCATCGGTGCCGACTGGCGTCCGCGCGCCTTCATCGCCTGGGGCGTGGGCTCGCTGGTGGCCTACGCCACCGAGACGATGGCGCCGCAGCTGTCGACGGCGGTGGCGGCCTTCATCGCGGCAGGCGTCTGCTACTTCGTGCTCCACATCGGCAGTGCCGCGCCGGTGGCGGCGGCCGCGCCGTCCATCAAGAACTGAACACCTCTTTCGAAAGCGACAACGACCATGGACTACGAAATCTTCGACCTCGGCGATGTACCCCTGCAACGCGGCGCGACGCTGCGCAACGCCAGGCTCGCCTACAAGACCTACGGCAAGCTCAATGCCGACAAGAGCAACGTGATCGTCTACCCGACCTGGTACTCGGGCCAGCACCATGACAACGAATGGCTGATCGGCCCGGGCATGGCGCTGGACCCCGGGAAGTACTTCATCATCGTGCCGAACATGCTGGGCAACGGCCTCTCTTCGTCGCCCAGCAACACGCCCGAGCCGTACAACCTGTCGCGCTTTCCGGACATCACGCTCTACGACAACGTCACGCTGCAGCACCGGCTGGTGACCGAGAAATTCGGCATCCAGCGCATCGCGCTGGTGGTGGGATGGTCGATGGGCGCGCAGCAGACCAACCAGTGGGGCTGCCTGTACCCTGAGATGGTGAAGCGCATTGCGCCCTTCTGCGGCTCGGCGAAGACGGCACCGCACAACATCGTGTTTCTCGAAGGCGTGAAGGCCGCGCTCACGGCCGACGCGGCGTGGAACGGCGGCTGGTACAGCACGCCGCCCACGCGCGGACTGCGCGCGGTGGGCCGCGTGTACGCGGGCTGGGGCCTGTCGCAACCCTTCTACATGCAGGAGTTGTGGCGCGAGCTGGGCTTCAGTTCGCTCGAAGATTTCCTGGTCGGCTACTGGGAAGGCTTCTTCCTGCAGAAGGACGCCAACAACCTTCTCGCGATGCTGTGGTCGTGGCAGAACGGCGACATCAGCGACAACCCGGTGTTCAAGGGCGACTTCAAGAAGGCGCTGGGCGCCATCAAGGCGCGCGCCATCGTGATGCCGGCCGAGCGCGACCTGTACTTTCCCGTGGCCGACAACGAATGGGAGGTGTCGCACATGCCGAACGCCGAGTGCCGCCCGATCCCTGGCGTGTGGGGCCACTTTGCCGGCGGCGGCAGCAGCCCGGCCGACACCCGCTTCATCGACACCGCCCTCAAGGAACTGCTCGCCACGCCATGAACGCCGCCCTGCCCCGTTCCACCGATCCGCTCGCCAGCTACCGCATCGAGACCGAGCCCTTCTATCGGCCCGCGGGCAACGAAGTGGCACTCTATGAACAGGCCTACCGCCACCGCATGCCGCTGATCCTGAAGGGGCCGACCGGCTGCGGCAAGACCCGCTTCGTGGAGCACATGGCGTGGTCGCTCGGACGGCCGCTGGTCACGCTGGCGTGCAACGAGGACATGACGGCCTCCGACCTCGTGGGCCGCTACCTGCTCGACGCAAGCGGCACGGCCTGGCACGACGGCCCGCTGACGCTGGCGGTGCGCCACGGCGGCATCTGCTATCTCGACGAGGTGGTGGAGGCGCGGCAGGACACCACCGTGGTGATCCATCCGCTGACCGACGCGCGCCGCATCCTTCCGCTCGACAAGAAGGGCGAGCTGGTGCGCGCGCACCCCGACTTCCAGCTGGTGGTGTCGTACAACCCCGGCTACCAGAGCAGCGCGAAGGACATGAAGCCCTCGACACGGCAGCGTTTCGCGGCGCTGGAGTTCGACTATCCCGACAGCGGCCTCGAAGCGGAAATCGTCGCGCACGAGGCCGTGGTCGGGCTCGACCTGGCCGCGAAGCTGGTGGCCATTGCGCGCTGCTCGCGCGAGCTCAAGCACCGCGGGCTCGACGAGGGCGTGTCGACGCGCATGCTGATCTACGCGGGCGTGCTGATCCGCGACGGCGTGTCGCCGCGCGACAGCTGCGAGATGACGATGACGCGCGCCCTCACCGACGACCCCGACATGGCCAGCGCGCTGCAGGGCTTCGTCGCAGCCCAGTTCGGATGAAAGCCAGCTACGCCGCACTGGCCCTGCTCACCCGCGGGCTGGTGGGCGTCGACATCGAGGTGCAGCCGCTCGAAGGCAGCGCAGGCACGCGAGCGGTGCTGGTGGGCAAGCGGCTGCTGCTCCCTGTGCAGGACGACGACAGCAGCGACGGTGAGCGGCTGCGCTGCGCCATGGTGGCCCATGCGGTCGCGCACCTGCGCCACTCCCCGCCCTCCCGGCCCGCGCGCGCGCTCAAGCCGATGGGCCTCGCCATCGTCTCCGCCATCGAGGACGCACGCGTCGAGCGGCTGCTGTGCCGCGACTTCCCCGGGGTGCACGGCTGGTTCGCCGGATCGCTCGCGCCGGTACCCGATCCGCTCGACCTGGGCTTCGCGGCGCTCGTCTCGCGCATGGACCGCATGCTGATGTTGCCCGCGTGGCAGGACGACAACCACTGGGTCAACAAGGCGCGCCGCCTGTTCGACGAGACCGCCGCCTCCGCGGGGCTGGAAGACCACGGCGCCTTCCGCACGATCGCGTCGATCCTGGCCAACGATCTCGGCCAGATGCGCGTGCGCTTCGACCCGCAGCACTACGCAGTGCCGGCACCGTACCGCGACGACAACAGTTATTTGTGGGATTTCGGCGAGACCGAAACGCCGCCCGACGAAGCCATCGCGCTGCAGCAGTCGGGTGCCCGGCCGCCACCGCCGACGGATGCCGATGCTGCCAATCCAAGCGATGGTCCGTCGCCCGAAGGCGCCGCCGAAGTGGAACTGGGCCGCTACAGCTACCCCGAATGGGACCACAGGCTCGAACGCCTGCGGCCCGACTGGTGCACGGTGATCGAGAAGGTGCCAACATGGCAGGGCCTCTTGCCAGCGCGTGAACAACCAGCGGCCGCCAGCAACACCACCGAGCGCCCGACACCGCTCGCGCTGCCCCGCGCCCGCCAGCTCGACCGCACCCACCGCCTGCGCCGCCAATGGGAAGGCGACGACGTCGACCTGAACGCCGCCATCGAGGTGCTGGTCGACCGTCGCCTGCGGCTGCGCCCCGATCCGCGCCTCTTCATGCGCCCCGGCAAGGCGCCGCGCCCGAGCAGCGTGCTGGTGCTGCTCGACCTGTCGGAATCGGCGAACGACCCCGGCCATGGCGGTGCGCGTTCGCTGCTCGACATCGAAAAGCAAGCCGCGCTGCTGCTGGCCGGCTCGAACGCACGCGGCGCTGACCGGTTCGCCATCCACGGCTTCTCGTCCAATACACGCGCAGAGGTCTACTACTACCGCCTGCTGGACTTCGGCAGGCCGCTCGAAGCACCATCGCGCGCCATGATCGGCGCGGTGCGCGGCCGCTACTCCACGCGCATCGGCGCCGCGCTGCGCCATGCCGCATCGCACCTGCGCGCCGAGCCTTCAGGCCTGCGCGCGATATTGCTCGTGACCGACGGCGCGCCTTCCGACATCGACGTGCACGACCCCCGCTACCTGATCGAAGACGCCCGCATGGCCGTCGCCGAAGCGCGCGAAGCCGGCGTGCGCACTGCCTGCATCGCGGTCGATGGCGCAGCCGACGCCTACGTGCGCCGGATCTTCGGCTGGCGCAACTATTGCATCGCCGACGACGCACGCAGCCTGCCCGCGCGGCTCGCGCGCATGAGCGCACGGCTGGCCGCCGCAAACTGAGGAGAATGATGGTTCACACACCCAGGAGACACCCCCGTGGCTGACAAGGACCCCATTCGCGTTGGCATCCTTTACTCGGAAACCGGCGTCACCTCGACGATCGGGCTGTCGCAGCTGCAGGGCGCGCTGCTCGCCATCGGGGAAATCAACGAAGCCGGCGGCATCGACGGCCGCGAGATCGTGGCGGTGCGCTACGACCCGCAATCCAACCCCGCGCGCTACGCCCAGCTGGCCGAGAAGCTGATCGTGCAGGACCGCGTCAACGTGATCTTCGGCTGCTACATGTCCAGCAGCCGCAAGGCAGTGATCCCGGTGATCGAGAAATGGAACAAGCTGCTCTTCTACCCCACGCTCTACGAGGGCTTCGAGTACTCGGGCAACGTGATCTACACCGGAGCCGCGCCCAACCAGAACAGCGTGCAGCTGGCCGAATTCATGACCACGAACTTCGGCGCGCGCGTGTATCTGATCGGCTCCGACTACATCTATCCCTACGAGTCGAACCGCATCATGGGCGAGCTGGTGATGCAGCGACCGGGCAGCGAGAAGCTGGGCGAGCGCTACGTAGCGCTGGACGCCACTGAAAAGGACTACCGCGCGATCATGGACGACATCCGCGACAGGCAGCCCGACTTCATCTTCTCGACCGTGGTGGGCGACTCCACGGCGAGCCTCTACCGCGCGTATGCGGAAGCGGGCTTCGATCCGAAGACGATGCCGATCTCGAGCCTCACCACGTCGGAAGCCGAGATTTCGCAGATGGGGCCCGGCGTGGCCACGGGGCACTTCACCGCAGCGCCGTATTTCCAGTCGATCGACTCGGCCGCCAACCGGCGCTGCCTCGCGCGGCTGCGCGAACGCTTCGGCGACGGCTGCGTGCCCAACCTGTGCTGGGAGGCCTCGTATTTCCAGATGCACATCTTCGCCAATGCGTTCCGCCAATCGGGCAGCGACGGCATTGCGGAGATCCTGCCGCACATCCTGGGCAGCGAGTTCGATGCGCCGCAGGGCCGCGTGAAGATCGATCCGGCGAACCATCACACCTGCCTATACCCCCGCATCGGCCGGGTCGATGCGCACGGGCAGTTCACCATCGTTCGGCAGGCGACGCGCGCGGTGTACCCCGATCCCTATCTGGTCACCCACTCGCTGGGCGACTGGACGGCCAGGCTCGATACGCTGGAGCTCTAGGATGGACGGCGCCGCCCCCAAGCGACACACCCTGCGGATGACGCCGCCGCAGCTGAAAGAACTGCGCCTGCTGAAGATCGCGGTGATCCACCCTGACGATGCAGACGGCCGCCAGCTCACACAGCAGCTGCAGCGCATCGGCTGCCAGGTGCAGGCCTTCTGGCCGCCGGTGCAGGTGTTGCCCGAGGGCATCGACGTGGCCTTCATGGCGGTGCAGCCCGATTTCATCAACCTGCGCTTCGAGTGGACCCAGAGCGAGGATGCGCCCGCCATCATCGCCGTGGTGACCTACGAGAATCCGACCATCGTCGAGGCCGTGCTGGAGATCGGCGCCAAGGCGGTGCTGCCCTCGCCGGTGCGCTCCTTCGGGTTGCTCTCCGCCTTGGTCGTGGCGCGCGAAGCGCACAAGGAAAGCCGATCGCTCGCGCGGCGCCTTCGCAAGGTCGAGGCCAAGCTGCTCGGCGTGCGGCAGCTTGCCGAAGCCAAGAGCATCCTCATGAAGACGCACAGCGTCTCCGAAGGGCAAGCGCACGACCTGATCCGCGACCAGGCGATGAGCAAGCGCACGACCATGGAAGAGATCGCCGCAGCCATCGTCAACGCCAACGAAATCCTTTCACTCGGCACGCGCAGGCCCGGCCAGGGTTGAATCAGAGTTGGCGAACCGCCGCCAGCACCAGCAGCACGTGTTGCGTGGCGCCGAGCGCGACCCGGTGCTCAGCCCCTGGCGAACTCCAGCAGCGTCTCGATCACGCGCTGCGTGGCACCGTCCAGCGTGCCCTGCGCGCGGTACGCAATGGCCAGGTGGCGCGTGAGTTTCGGGCTCAGCGGCCGTGTCTGCACGTGCTCGCCGGCGTCGGTGACTTTCCCGCCGTCGGGTGCGGGCAGCAGCGCCACGCCGTAGCCGGCGGCCACCAGGCCGCGCATCGCGACGTCGTAGTCGTGCTCGATGCGCGCGCGGGGTGCGAAGCCGGCGTGCGCGAACCACTCCATGGTCAGCGCGAACATGCGCGAACCCGGCTCGTTCATGATCAGCGGCTGCTGCGCCAGCCAGGCCGGCGTGATGCGCCGCGGCGCCTGCCAGCGCGCGGGGATGAAGGCCATCATCGAATGCTGGCGCCAGGGTGTCAGCGCCAGGCCCGGCATCGCGGGCTGGGGCAGCGCGATGATGGCCAGGTCCAGGGTGCCGGCCAGCACGCCGGCGACCGAATACTCCGAGCCCATGAAACTGGGCGTCAGCACGATGTCGGGATAGCGCTCCAGCAGGGCATGGAACACCGGCGGCAGCAGGTCGACCACCACGCTGGTGGTGCTGCAGCCGATGCGCACCTGGCCGGCCAGTCCCTTGTGCTGGCGCCGCACCGCATCGATGGCGTCGTCGGCATCGCGCAGCAGGCGCCTGCCGCGCTCCACCAGCACGGCCCCTGCCGCGGTCGGCGTGACCCGCCGCGCGCCGCGCAGCACCAGCGACGCGCCGAGCCGCGATTCGAGTTCGCTGATGTGCAGGCTCACAGTGGGTTGCGCGAGATGCAGCGCCTTGGCCGCCGCCGAGAACGTGCCCAGATCGGCAATGGCGATGAGCGTGCGAAGTTGATCGAGGTTGAGCTGTCGCATCAGGAATACTGATTGAAGGTGTCAGAAATCTCAACTTTCACAATAGCACGCACCGCCGCAAGATGAGCGCTCCCCACAAGGAGACCCATCGTGACAGCGCCGACGCACTCGACCTTTCATCAACGCCTGATGCATGCCCTGCGCAGCTGGCGCCGCCGCGCCGCGGAGCGCCGCCGCGCCCACATGGACGCGCGGCACCTGGCCGGCATGAACGATCATGAACTGTGCGACCTGGGCATCGGCCGCAGCGAGGTGGCCGGATTGCTCGACCGGCATCGCTGACCACCGGATTTGAGGTTCAATCCGGGGCGTGCCCCAAACCGCCGCCCCCACCCCGCTTTCCATCGAACTCACCTCGCCGCAATCGGTCAACGGCCAGCGCGCGGCGTTCCAGTCGCTCTGGCTGCTCGCACGCATGAAGCATGCGCACGATGCCGAAGGCGGCCTCGTGCGGCTGGCCGACCTGCGCGGCGAAGTCTCCGATGCGAGCACGCTGCGCATGGTCGTGAGCCGCGCGTTCCGAGACTTCAGGGCCTGGCACATCGAGGTCGGCTGGGGCGAGGACACGCAGCGCGAGCCGCGCTTCCTGAATGCCGAGCGCCGCAGCCAGGGACCTTTCTGGCTGCCGCCCGCCGAGGCGAAGCGCGTGCGCATGCTGGTGGGCGGCCGCGCCGCGACGCCCGCCGAGGTGGCTTCTTTCCTGGGGCTGCGCTCGCGCAGGGCCCGTGCGGCAGAACCCGGCTCGCTGCCGCCCGATGCCGTGCACCTGCAGGACGCCGCGTTCTGGAAGCAGCTGGTGGCCTCGCAGCAGGCGGCGCGGCAAGGCCGGCTCATGGCGCCGGTGGCGGGCGGCAGCGCGGCCGGGTCGCCGGCCAGTGCGCTGGAGTCGATCCGCCTGGCCGGCACGCTGGCGGCCACCGATTTCCAGCGCGCGCTGGTCACGCTCAACGAGGCGATGCTGTGGCGCCGCCTCGGCGACAACGAGCAGGCGCGCCGCCGCCTGCAGGCGCTCAAGAAGCAGCGCCTGGCCCACCACGTGGCGGGCAACGACTACCTGGGTGCGATGGAATGCATCGTCTCGGCCTGGTGCGCCTACACCGCGCGCGACCTGCCGCTCGCGCAATCGCTGCTGGGCGGCATGGCGAACGATGCGGCGCGCAGCCTGGTGCTGCGGCACCACCCCGACGTGCGCTTCGAGTGGTGCAACCTCTGGGCGCTGGTGTGCCGATCGCGCGCGCTGGGGCTTTCCGGCGACGACAAGCCAGCCGCCGCGGCGCTCGCCGAAGAATCGCTGCAGCGCTTCGGCGAGGCACTGGCGGCCGCCTTCGAATCGCATTCCTTCGATGCCGCGCAGCACGTGGCCGCCAACATGGGCATGGCCGCGTGGCTGTTCGACCGCGTGGGCCTGTCCGACCTGCCGGCGCTCGCGCACGACGGCCATGCCGACACCACGCGCCGCGCCGTGCAATGGATCGCCTTCAGCGAATGGCTCTGCGGCCACACCGACGGCCAGGGCCGCTCGGCCTGGAACGCGATCTACCTGATGCGCATCGCGCGCGGCCACTGCCGGCCTGAGGAGCAGCCCACGCTCGCGCAGTTCCGCGCGCAGAAGCCGCTGGACCCGGCCGCGGTCTCCCGGCTCGCCGGGCCGCTCGCGGACGCCTTCGATGCCGCGCACTGGCCCGCGCGCTGGGTCGAGGTGGCGCAGGCGCGGCTGGCCGACCACCAGGCCGGCCGGCGCCGCTACCCCGGCCTGCAGCATTGCAGCCTGCTGTTCGAGCACGCCTGGTACGCGGCGCACGCGGGCGACCTGAAGGCGGCCGAACAGTCGCTGGCGTCATTGCGCGAAGCCCTGCCGCAGCTGGTGCCGAGCGACCGCGCCTACTTCACCGAGTCGTGGAACGACACGCTGCCGGCCGAGCTGGTGCTCGAAGCCAAGCCGCCGCGGCGGCCGGCAGCGCGCAAGAAAACCCTGCCCCGCTGATCAGCGCGCAGCCGGCGCGCCGGTCGACTTGCGCACCACGAGCTCGGGACGCAGCACCACGGTCGATGCCGACATCGCGCGGCCGTCGATCTCCTCGAACAGCATCTCGGCCGCGCGCCAGCCGAGCTCGCGATGCGGCAGGCGGATGGTGGTGAGCGGCGGGTCGACCATGTCGACCAGCGGCATGTCGTTGTGGCCGGTGACCGAGATGTCCTTCGGCACGCGCAGGCCGGCCTGGCGCAGTGCGTCGTAGGCACCCAGCGCCACGAGGTCGTTGCAGCACACCACGGCCTGCGGGGCCGGGCCGGCCTCCAGCATCTGCCGCATGGCGGCCGCGCCGGCCTCGCGGCTGTAGCTCTCGCACTCGACCACGCGCAGCGGCTTCATGCGGTGGTCGCGCAGCGCCTGCTCCAGGCCCAGGCGCCGGCCCACGCCGGTGGGAATGTTCTGCGGCCCGGCGAGATGCGCGATGCGCTTGTGGCCCAGGCCCACGAGGTGGTCGACCGCGAGCTTCATCGCAAGCCGGTCGTCGCTCACCACGGCCGGCAGGCGCCCGGTCTCGTCGGCGCGGTTGACCAGCACCGCCGTCATGCCGGCCTTGGCGACGAAGTCGACCAGCGGATCGTCGCGCGTGGCGGTGGCCAGGATCACGCCGTCGACGCGCTGCGCCAGCATGCGTTCGAGCACCGGCCGCGCGAGCGCAGGGTCGACCACGTTGGTGACGAACACGAAGTACCCGCGCGCCGCCGCGCTGGCCTCGATGCCCTGCAGGATGGGCGGGAACACCGCGTTGGTGATGTCGGGCACCAGCACGCCGATGGTGTGGGTGCGGCCCGTGCGCAGGGCCGAGGCCGCGCGGTTGGGCCGGTAGCCCAGGCGCTGCGCGGCCTCCTCCACCACGCGCAGCACCTCGTCGCTGATCAGCGAGCGCTTCTCGGGGCTGAGTGCGCGCGAGACGGTCGACACATGCACGCCGGCCGCGTGGGCAACGTCGCGGATGGTCACGGGGGAAGAAGGCGAGCTGGTACTCATGGGCTGGTTGATGCAAACGATTGTCACTAGGCTGGCTGCCAAGAATGGCTTTCCGGTATTCCCAGGTCGGGTAACAGGGGCATTTTACTTTCTGCCGGTTTGGACTAAGATCATGCAAACGATTGCATGAAACCCCGACGAGACTCCCATGAACATCGCCACTTCCCCTGACTCGGTGCTGGGCTTCGCACTCGAAGCCATGGAGCGCACGCCCGACCCGCGGCTGCGCACCGTGATGAACGCACTCACGCGCCACCTCCATGCCTTCGTCCAGGAGGTGAAGCTGACCGAGGAAGAGTTCGAGCAGGCGCTCGAATTCATCGTCGCCATCGGCCAGGCCACGGGCGAGAAGAAGAACGAGGTGGTGCTGGCGGCCGACATCCTCGGTATCTCCACCGTGGTGGCGCTGCAGAACAACCAGGACCCGCACGGCGAATCGCCGGCCGCGCTGCTCGGCCCGTTCTGGCGCGCGAATTCGCCGGCCTGCGCGCTGGGCGACAGCATCGCGCGCTCGGGCACGCCGGGCCTTCCGCTCGCGGTGGCGGGCACGGTGCGCAATGCGCGGGGCGAGCCGATCGCAGGCGCCACGGTCGACGTGTGGCAAGCCTCGCCCATCGGCCTTTACGAGAACCAGGACCCGGCGCAGGAAGACATGAACCTGCGCGGCCGCTTCACCACCGACGCGCAAGGGCGCTTCCATTTCCGCAGCGTGCGGCCGGCCGGCTATCCGGTGCCGACCGACGGGCCCTGCGGCGTGCTGCTGCGCGCGCAGCAGCGCCACCCCAACCGGCCCGCGCACCTGCACTTCATGGTGAGCAAGCCGGGCCACAAGGTGCTGGTCACGCAGGTGTTCGCCGATGACGACCAGAACCTCGAGAGCGACCCGACCTTCGGCGTGACGCAGCGGCTGATCGGCTGCTTCGCGCTGGCACCCGACGGGCAGAGCGCCACCCTGCAATATGACTTCCAGCTCGAACCGGGCGAGATGAAGTTTCCGCGTCCCCCCATCCCCTGAACCCACGCTTGCATCCATGAGCTTCGATCCTGTTTCCCGACTCGACGGCAAGGTTGCCGTCATCACCGGCGGCCTTGGCGCCATCGGCTACGCCACGGCGGTGCGACTTGCAACGCTAGGCGCCACCTGCGTGCTGCTGCACCGCAAGGGCGACGATGCGGCTGCCCGCGCGGCCGCCCTGCCCTCCACCAGCGGACAACGCCACACGGCGATCCGCGCCGACATCGTCGATACGCCGAGCCTGCAGGCCGCGGCCGCCGAGGTGAAAGCCACGCACGGGCGCTGCGACATCCTGGTCAACAGCGCCGGGCACACTCAGCCCGTTCCCGCGGGCGACCTCGATGCGCTGACCGACGAACTCATCGACGAGCTGCTGCGCGCCAACTTCCGCGGCGTGTTCGCGACCATCCGCGCCTTCGCGCCGATGCTGAAGGACAGCGGCGACGGGCTCGTCGCCAATATCTCGTCGATCGCGGGCTTCACGGGCGTGGGCAGCAACCTCGCATACGTCGCGGCCAAGGCCGGGCTCGACGTGGTGGGCGATGCGCTCGCCAAGGCGCTGGCGCCGGCGGTGCGCGTGGTGTCGGTGTCGCCGGGCGCGGTCGAATCGGGCTTCGTGCCGGGCCGCGGCGCGGAGTTCGCCGGCAAGATGGCGAGCACCACGCCGCTCGGACGCATCGGCAAGCCCGACGACGTGGCCGCCGCGGTCGAGGCGCTCGCGACGACGATGCGCTTCGTCACCGGCACGCGCATCGTGGTCGATGGAGGGCGTCACCTGTGAGCAACGCCAAGACCCTCATCACCTGCGCCGTCACGGGCAACCTCGTGAAGCCCGAGCAGACGCCGCACCTGCCGATCACGCCGGTGCAGATCGCCGACGAATGCCTGGCCGCCGCGGAGGCCGGTGCGGGGCAGGTGCACATCCACGTGCGCCATCCCGAGACCGGCAAGCCTTCGATGGAGGTCGAGCTCTACCGCGAAGTGGTCGACCGCATCCGGCGCGGCAATCGCGAACTGGTCATCAACCTCACGACCGGCCCGGGCGGGCGCTTCATTCCGAGCGAGGACGATCCGAAGATCGCCGCCCCCGGCACCACGCTGCTGCCGCCCGAGAAGCGCGTGGAGCACATCGCGCTGATCAGGCCCGACGTGTGCTCGCTCGATCTCAACACCATGAATTCCGGCCCCGACGTGGTGATGAACACGCCGAGGAACGTGCGCCGCATGGCCAAGGTGATCCGCGAGGCGGGCGTGAAGCCGGAGCTGGAGATCTTCGATTCGGGCGACATCAATCTCGCCCTCGACCTGATTGCCGACGGCACGCTCGACGGCCCGGCGATGTGGACCTTCGTCCTCGGCGTGAAGTACGGTTTCGCGCGCACGCCCGAGACGCTGCTGTATGCCCGCAGCATGCTGCCGCGCGGCGCCTTCTGGAGTGCCTTCGGCATCGGCCGCATGGAGTTCCCGATCGTCGCGCAGGCCTGGCTGCTCGGTGGCCATGTGCGCGTGGGCATGGAAGACAACATCTACCTGGAGAAAGGCGTGCTGGCCGAGAGCAATGCGCAGCTGGTGGCGAAGGCGCGCGACATCCTGCTGAGCCTGGGCGGCGAGGTTGCCAATCCGCGGGAGGCGCGCGCCATGCTGGGTCTGTCTGGTGCGGGGAGCTAGGAGATGGGAACCTGCTTCTCTGCTGTGTTTGAGGTGCGTTGTTCAGGGCTCGATCCCGCCGACGGGGTACGCGGCGAAGCGAATGTCCTCCGGCCTGCGGCCTCCCCCTTTATTTCGCTGCGCAAGGCACCCCATCGACGTGATCGTTGGGCAGGGCGGTCGTTGATCCGCCAGCACAAGCGCCGCGCCTCTCGTGCACAGGGCATCGGGTGCTCCCCGCAGCGAAATCAAGGAGGAGGCCGAAGGCCGGGGGACATTCGCGGAGGGGAGTACCCGGTGGCCTGTGCACGCGCCCTGAACAACAGCACATCCAAACAACACAAGCACTCCGCAACATGAGCATCGCCGCCATGCACACGACCCACACCTCCCGCGCACTGCGCGTGAACGAGAAGGCCGTCAACCTCGACGTACTGCAGCTCGAAGCCGCGCCACAGCCCGAACCCGCAGCTCCCCCCGGCCACGCCGTGGTGCAAGTCGCCGCCGCCGCGGTCAACCCGAGCGACGTCAAGGCGACGCTCGGCCTCATGCCCCAGGCCGTCTGGCCCCGCACGCCGGGCCGCGACTTCGCGGGCACCGTGGTGAGCGGTCCAGCCGAATGGATCGGCCGCGAAGTCTATGGCTCGGGCGGCGACATCGGCATCACGCGCGACGGCTCGCATGCGCGCTATCTCGTGCTGCCCGAAGCCGCACTGCGCGCCAAGCCCCAGGGCATCTCGATGGACGAGGCCGGCGCGGTGGGCGTGCCCTTCGTCACCGCCTACGAGGGCTTCAGGCGCAGCGGCATGCCGCAGGCCGGGCAGACCGTGCTGGTGCTCGGCGCCAACGGCAAGGTCGGGCAGGCGGCGGTGCAGCTGGCCTCGCAGGCCGGCGCGCGCGTGATCGCGGTGCAGCGCCGCGCCGGGCCGTTCGAAGGCTTCGCGTGCGGGCCGGTCGACGTGATCGATGCACGCCACCATGCCGACGTGGGCGCGCAGGTGCGCGAGCTCACCGGCGGGCGCGGCGCAAACATCGTCTACAACACCGTCGGCAGCGCCTACTTCGAGGCCGCCAACAAGGCCATGGCCAAGGGCGCGACGCAGATCTTCATTGCGACGCACGAACGCGCCGTGCCCTTCGACATCTTCGCGTTCTACCGCGGCATGCACACCTTCGTGGGCATCGACTCGCTCGCGATGGACTGCGTGGCCTCCACAGCCCAGCTCGATGCGATGCGCGAAGGCTTCGAGCGCGGCATGCTCAAGCCCTTTCCCGTGGCGCGGCACTTCACGCTCGACGAAGCGATGGACGCCTACCGGCTGGTGCTCTCGGGCAGCACCGACCGCGTCGTGCTGCGCCCCTGAATCGAACAACCCAAGGAACACCGCCATGCACGTGACCCGTTTCAGCGAAGCGCCGCACTACGAGGCGCCCAACCATTTCGACATGCGCTGCCTGCGCCTGCAGGGCAAGGAGGCCGGGCCTTCGACGCAGATGTGGATGGGCATGAGCCAGATCCTGCCCGGCGGCCGCACCGGGCTCGACGGCTCGCCAATGGAGAAGCTCTACCTCGTGCTCGAAGGCCAGCTTCATGTGGTCGGCGAGCTCGACGGCGCGCACGAGGAAGAAGTGCTCGGCCCCTACGACAGCTGCCGCTTCGCGCCCGGCGAAAAGCGGCAGCTCGAGAACCGCAGCAACCGGCCGGTGCTGGTGGCGCTGGTGATGCCGAACAGCGCGCCGCCGGGCTAGCGCTCCTTGCTTCCAGTCATTCATCGCTCACCCAATTAAATCAACGGAGACAAGACGCATGAAGAAGACATTCAACACCTGCAGCCGCCGGCAGGCGCTCACGCTGGCCGCGGCGCTCGCGGCCATCAGCACGCTCGGCGTCGCGCACGCGCAGAACGCATGGCCCGGCACGCAGCCGATCAAGCTCGTGGTGCCTTTCACGGCGGGCAGCGGCACCGACATCGTCGCGCGGCTCGTGGCCGAGAAGCTCGGGCCCGCGCTGGGCACCAGCGTGGTGGTGGACAACAAGCCCGGCGCGGGCGGCACGCTGGGCGCGGCCATCACGGCCAAGGCGCCGGCCGACGGCTACACACTGCTGGTGCATTCGGCCGGGCATCTCGTGAACCCGTGGATCTACAAGGGCCTGTCGTACGACACGATCAAGGACTTCAGCGGCATCACGCCGATGGCGAGCCTGCCCAACGTGCTGGTCACCGCGCCTTCGCACTTCGCGAACGTGCAGGACCTGGTCGCAAAGGCCAAGGCCAAGCCGGGCGGACTCAACTACGGCTCCGCGGGCAACGGCTCGGCCACGCACATGAACGCCGAGGTGTTCCGCCTCGCGGCCGGGCTCGATGCGCAGCACGTGCCCTTCCGCGGCACGCCCGAGGCCATGACCGAGGTGATGGCCGGACGCGTGGACTGGTTCTTCGCGCCGATGGTGTCGGCCCTGCCGCTCATCAGGAGCGGCAAGCTGCAGGCGCTGGCCGTGGGCACCGCGAAGCGTTCGCCCGCGCTGCCCGAGGCGCCCACCACGGTGGAAGCCGGCGTGCCGGGTTCCGAGTACCTGTTCTGGGTCGGGCTCTTCGCACCCGCGAAGACGCCGCAGCCAGTGGTGGACCGGCTGCAGGCGGAGGTCGCGAAGATCATGGCCTCGCCCGAACTCAAGGAACGGCTCGACAAGCTCGGCGCCGAGCCCTTCACGATGCCGTCGGCGCAGTTCAACAAGTTCATTGGCGATGAAACGGCCAAGGCGCAGCAGGTGGTCAAGGCAGCCAGCATCAAGGTCGACTGACCATGCTGCGCACACTGCTCACGGCGGCCGCGACGGCTGCATTGCTGCTGCTGCCGCCTGCAACGCAGGCCCAGCCGGCCGACCTGATCGTCACCAACGCGAAGATCGCCACGCTCGACGCGGCCGCCACCACCGCGCAGGCCCTGGCCGTGCGCGACGGCCGCATCGTGGCGGTCGGCAATGCCGCGCAGGTGCGCGCGCTCTCGGGCCCGATCACGCGCACGGTGGATGCGGGCGGCCGCACCGTGATCCCCGGCCTCATCGACTCGCACATGCATGCGGTGCGCGCAGCGCTGAGCTACTCGATCGAGGTCAACTGGATCGGCGCCGGCAGCATCGGCGAAGCCATGGACCGCATCCGCGCCGCGGCCGCGCGTGCGCGGCCCGGCGGCTGGCTGATCGTGGCGGGCGGCTGGACCGAGCAGCAGTTCGCCGAGCGCCGACGCCCCACCGCGGCCGAGCTGCAGGAGGCTGCGCCGAGCCATCCGGTGTACGTGCAGCTGTTCTACGAAGCGGTGGTGATGACGCCCAAGGCGCTCGAAGCGCTCGGCGTTCCGGCGGGCGCGCTGCCGGCCGGCATGAAGCCCGCAGCGGACGGCGCGCCGGGCTGGATGACGGGCGACATCGTCGGCATCTCGGCGCTGTTCGACAAGCTGCCCAAGCCGACCTACGAGGACAACCTGGCCGGCACGCGCGCCTTCTTCCGCGAGCTGAACCGCCTGGGCGTCACGGGCCTGGTGGACCCGGGCGGCTTCAGCATTGCGCCGTCGCAGTACGCGGCGCTGTTCGAGCTGTGGCGCGAGAAGGCGCTGACGCTGCGCGTGGCCTACAGCGTGTTCGCGCAGAAGCCCGGCGCCGAGCTGCAGGAGTTCCGCGATCTCACGCAGATGCTGCCGATGGGCTTCGGCGACGAGATGCTCAAGTTCAATGGCCTCGGCGAACGCGTGACGCTCGCGATGTACAACAACAATTTTCCCGACGCTGCCGCGAAGGAGAAGTTCTACGAACTCATCAAGTGGGCGGCGATGCGCAAGCTCGCGGTCACCATCCACTGGCAGGAGAACGGCTCGGTCGACCACCTGCTCGGGCTCTACGAGAAGCTCAACGCCGAAGTGCCGATCAAGGACCTGCGCTGGTCGATCGCGCACCTGGACGATGCCTCGCCCGAAACGCTCGCGCGCATGAAGGCGCTGGGCATCGGCTGGACGATGCAGGACGCGATGTACTTCCAGGGCGACCGCGCGCTCGCCACGCGCGGCGACGCGGCGCGCCGCATGCCGCCCATCGGCAGCGCGCTGCGCACCGGCGTGAACGTGGGCGCCGGCACCGATGCGCACCGCGTGGCTTCGTACAACCCCTTCGTCGCGCTGCAATGGATGCTCGACGGCAGGACGGTGAGCGGCAAGCCCATGCGCGGCGCCGACGAGACGCCCACGCGCGAACAGGCGCTGCGGCTCTACACGGCGGGCAGCGCGTGGTTCAGCTTCGACGAGGGCAAGCGCGGCACGCTCGAAGTGGGCAAGCTCGCGGACTTCGCGATCCTCGACCAGGACTTCTTCTCGGTGCCGCTGGAGCGCATGGGCAAGACGGTGTCGCTGATGACGGTGGTGGGCGGGCGCGTGGTGTATGCCGCGCGGCCCTTCGATGCGGCAGGCACCTCGGTGGCCGCGGCACCCTAGGAGGTCTGCGCGAGCGCCTGCCGCACGCGTTCGCGCAGCACCGGCAGCACCTCGCTCTCGAACCACGGGTGGTGCTTGAACCAGCCGGTGTTGCGCGGCGACGGATGCGGCAGCGGAATGAAGCGCGGTGCGTAGTCCGCAAAGGCCGCGACGGTTTCGGTGACGCCGGCCTTGCGCGCCGCGCCCAAAAAGTGGCGCTGCGCGTACTGGCCGATCAGCAGCGTGAGCTCGACCCGGCTCATCTGCGCGAGCAGGCGCGCATGCCAGAGCTCGGCGCACTCGCGGCGCGGCGGCAGGTCGCCGCTGCTGCCTCGGCCCGGGTAGCAGTAACCCATCGGCATGATCGCGATGCGCGCGGCGTCGTAGAACAGTTCGCGGTCGATGCCGAGCCAGCGGCGCAGCTGCTCACCGCTCTTGTCGTCCCATGGCAGGCCGGTGGCATGCACCGTCAGGCTCGGCGCCTGGCCGACGATCAGCAGGCGCGCGCTGGCGCTGGCCTGCACCACGGGCCGCGGGCCCAGCGGCAGCTGCGCGGCACATGCGGTGCAGCCGCGGATTTCCGCCAGCAGCGCGTCCATGGCGCCAGCCGGCGCGCTATTCGGAGAACCGGCCGAAGAACCCATTGAGATCGGCCCCCGAGGCCGCGCCTTCGAAGCCATCGAAGCAACCCTTCTCGGCAAGCACCCGCGCGGCGCGGTCGAAGCCGCCCCAGGCCGCGCGCGCGAGCGCGCCGCCCACGCTGACGCGCCGCACGCCGAGCGCGGCGATGTCCTGCATGCTGAGTTCGCTGGGCCAGCCGATCAGCAGGTTGACCGGCTTGGGCGCCACCGCGGCCACCACCGCCGCGATCTGCTCGCGCGTGCGGATGCCCGGCGCGTAGAGGCAATCGGCGCCGGCCTCGGCGTAGGCCTTGAGGCGGGCGATGGCGTCGTCGAGGTCAGGGCGGCCAACGAAGAAGTTCTCCGCACGGCCCACCAGCAGCGTGTCGCCGCCGGCCGCGTCGATGGCACGGCGAGCCGCGCGCAGCCGCTCGACCGCCACGCCGATCTCGAACAGCGGATTCGCCGCATCGCCGGTCGAGTCCTCGATCGACAGGCCCGCCACGCCGGTCTCGACCGCGAGGCGTACGCTTTCGGCCACGCCCTGGGCATCGGCCGCGAAGCCGTTCTCGAAGTCCGCATTCACCGGCAGGTCGGTGGCATTGACGATGTCGCGCAGGTGGGCCAGCACGGTGTCGCGCGATTGCCCTCCGTCGGCCAGGCCCTGCGACCAGGCGTGGCCCGAGCTCGTGGTGGCCAGCGCCTTGAAGCCCAGGCCCTGCAGCCAGCGGGCGCTGCCGGTGTCCCAGGGGTTGGGAATGGCGAAGCAGCCCTGTTCGTGCAGCGCGCGGAAGTCGGCGCGTTTCTGGGCGACGGTGCGGGTCATGGAAGCCTCATCTTTCTTTCTTGCGTGCGAAGGATGGGGTTTTAACGCAACGGCGTGGAGATTGCGCGAGCGCACCTTTCGGTGTTCTGATCGACCCCCATGTCCTACGTCATCCTGCTCTTCATCCATCTTCTTGCCGCCGCCTTCTGGGTCGGCGGCATGGCCACCCTGCACTTCGCGGTGCGCCCCGCCGCGGTCGCCACGCTGGAGCCGCCGCTGCGGCTGCGCACCATGGCCGCGGCGCTGCGGCGCTTCTTCGTGGGCGTGGACGCGGCCGTCACGCTGCTGTTCGCGACCGGCGTGGCGATGATCCTGCTCGCGGGCGGCTTCCGCTCGGTGCACTGGCGCGTGGAGGCGATGATGGGCATCGCCATCGTGATGGCCGGCATCTACGTGTACATCCGCGCCTCGGTGTTCAGGACGCTACGGCGTGCGGTGGAGGAAAGCGCGTGGCCGGTGGCGGCCGGGCGGCTCGACATGGTCCGCAAGCTGGTGAGCCTGAATCTCGCGCTCGGCGTGGCGGTGTTCGGCGTGGCGATCATCGGACGCGCCGGCTAGGTGGCAAGCTTACAGCCCGAGGGAGCCGATGCCGTGCGCAACCGCCACGGCCTGGGCGCGGACGGTGGCGCGGTCGAGCGTGCTGGACAGGCGCGGCGCGGGGCCGGCCGAGGCAGCTTCGGCGTACAGGTCGCCGGCGCGGGCGGCGGCCACGGCTTGCGTGCGCACCGCGGCACGATCGGTTGCGCTGGCGATGGCGACGGGCACGCCGGCCGTGGCGCCTTCGGCGTACTGGTCGGCGCCGTGGGCGGCGGCGACGGCATCGGCGCGCACGGCGACGCGGCTGGCGGTCGGCTGGAATTGCAGCACGCCCTGGTATTCCTCGGCGCTGGCGCTGGCGGCAAGCGCAGAGAAAACGGCGGCGGCAAGGAGGAGCTTGGTGGTCTTCATGGCAGTGTCTTTCAAAAGGATGGGATGAACATTCATCGCTGCGTCGGGATATCGCGTGGCGATGGATGAATTACATCGGCCGGCCGTATCTGCGATGTGTCCACATCCGGGCCGTTTTGCATGCGCGTGTGTGCGCTTCGCCGGCTGGACACAGTGGCGTACAAAAAAAGCCGGCCGTCGCGGCCGCGCTGCGGTCAGCCGGCCGGGCCCTTGAGTTCGACGCCGTTGCCGTCAGGGTCGGCGATGTAGATCGAAGGCCCGTTGCCCTCGGCGCCGAAGTTGTTCTGCACCTCGCCATGCACCGGCACGCCGTGCCGGGCCATCAGCGCGCGGATGGCCGCCTCGTCGAAGGGCTCGATGCGCAGGCAGAGGTGGTCAACGTTGCGGCCTTCCTTGCCGGCGAGCGCGCCGCCCTGCCGGCCGAGCGGGCCTTCGGGCGTGACGAGGTCGATCAGGCTCGAGCCGGCGCGCAGGTGCACGAGCCCCAGGTTGTCGCGGCGCCTCTCGACCTGGCAGCCCAGCACGTCGCGGTAGAAGGCAATCGACCGCTCGATGTCCTTCACGCGCAGCACGACATGGTCGATGCGCAGGACCGAGAACGGCGGGCTGTGCGTCGGGTTGGCCATGGCGTGCGTCCTTTCTACATGGGGTTCAGACCACGCCGGCCGCGCGCAGCGCGTCGAAGCGCGCGGCGTCGATGCCGAACTCGGCCAACACCTCGCGCGTGTGCTGCCCGAGCGCCGGCGGCGCATGGCGCAGCACGGGCGGGGTGGCCGTGAGGCGCAGCGGGCTCGCGACGCCGGTGATGCTTGCGATGCCGTCGCCCGCATCGCGCGGCAGCGTGACCGCCAGGCCGCGCGACTTGACTTGCGCGTCGTCGAAAGCCTGCGCGATGTCGTTGATCGGGCCGCAGGGCACGGCCTTGTCTTCGAGCAGCGCGACCCAGTCGGCGGTGCTGCGGGTGCGCGTGAGCTCTTCCATCATCGGAATCAGCACGCCGCGGTGCTTCACGCGCAGCGTGTTGCTCGCAAAGCGCGCATCGGCGGCCCATTCGGCATGGCCGGCCGCTTCGCAGAAGCGCGCGAACTGGCCGTTGTTGCCGATGGCCAAGAGCATCGAGCCGTCGAGCGTCGGAAAATCCTGGTAGGGCGCCAGACTCGGGTGCGTGTTGCCCTGGCGCTGCGGCGGCTTGCCGGTGTTGAGGAAGGCGCTGGCCTGGTTGGCGAGGATGGCCATGCCCACGTCGAGCAGCGCCATGTCGATGTGCTGGCCTTCGCCCGTGCGGTCGCGCACCTGCAGCGCCGCAAGAATGGCGGTGCTCGCATAGACGCCGGTGAACAGGTCGGTGAGTGCCACGCCCACGCGCAGCGGGCCGCCGCCGGGTTCGCCGTCGGGGCGGCCGGTGATGCTCATCATGCCGGTCATGGCCTGGATCATCAGGTCGTAGCCCGCGCGCTCGGCGTACGGGCCGTCGTGGCCGAAGCCCGTTACGCTGCAATAGATAAGGCGCGGGTTGGCCGCGCGCAGGCTCTCGTGGTCGAGACCGTATTGCCTGAGGCCCCCCGTCTTGAAGTTCTCCACCACGATGTCGGCCTGCGCCGCCATCTGCTTCAGGAGCGCCTGCCCGTCGGGCGTGGCCATGTCGACCGTGACCGACCGCTTGTTGCGGTTGCAGGCCGTGAAGTAGCTGGCCTGGTCGGTGTCGTTGCCGTCCGCGTCCTTGATGAAGGGCGGACCCCAGGTGCGCGTGTCGTCGCCGACGCCGGGGCGTTCGATCTTGATGACGTCGGCACCCAGGTCCGCGAGGATCTGCGTGCACCACGGGCCCGCGAGCACACGGGACAGATCGAGGACCTTGATGCCGTCCAGGGCTGCGGGCTTGGCCGTCATGCGCTCTTCGTTCAGTTGGCGAAGGCGGCGATGCCGGTGATGGCACGGCCGAGGATCAGCGCATGGATGTCGTGCGTGCCTTCGTAGGTGTTGACCACCTCGAGGTTCACCAGGTGGCGCGCCACGCCGAATTCGTCGCTGATGCCGTTGCCGCCCATCATGTCGCGCGCCAGGCGGGCAATGTCGAGGGCCTTGCCGCAGTTGTTGCGCTTCATGATCGAGGTGATCTCGACCGAGGCCGTGCCTTCGTCCTTCATGCGGCCCAGGCGCAGGCTGCCTTGCAGGCCCAGCGTGATCTCGGTCTGCATGTCGGCCAGCTTCTTCTGGATCAGCTGGTTGGCGGCGAGCGGGCGGCCGAATTGTTTGCGGTCCAGCGTGTACTGGCGGGCACGGTGCCAGCAGTCTTCGGCGGCACCGAGCGCGCCCCACGAGATGCCGTAGCGCGCGCTGTTGAGGCAGGTGAAGGGGCCCTTCAGGCCCTGCACTTCGGGGAACGCGTTTTCCTCGGGGCAGAACACGCCGTCCATCACGATCTCGCCGGTGATGCTGGCGCGCAGGCCGACCTTGCCGTGGATCGCGGGGGCCGAGAGGCCCTTCATGCCCTTCTCGAGCACGAAGCCGCGGATCGGGCCCACGGCGCCGCTTTCGCTGACTTCCTTGGCCCAGACCACGAACACGTCGGCGATCGGCGAGTTGCTGATCCACATCTTGGCGCCGGAAAGCGAATAGCCGCCCGGCACCTTCTTGGCGCGCGTGACCATGCTGCCGGGGTCGGAGCCGTGGTCGGGTTCGGTCAGGCCGAAGCAGCCGATCCATTCGCCGGTGGCGAGCTTGGGCAGGAATTTCTGCTTCTGCGCCTCGGTTCCGAATTCGTTGATCGGCACCATCACGAGCGAGCTCTGCACGCTGGCCATCGAGCGGTAGCCCGAGTCGACGCGCTCGACTTCGCGCGCGATCAGGCCATAGGCCACATAGTTGAGGCCGGGGCCGCCGTACTGCTCGGGGATCGTCGGGCCGAGCAGGCCGAGCGCGCCCATTTCGCGGAAGATGGCGGGGTCGGTCTCGCCGCTGCGGAAGCCCTCGATGACGCGGGGCGCGAGGCGCTCCTGGCAGTAGGCATTGGCCGCGTCGCGGATCATGCGTTCTTCGTCGGTCAGCTGTTGGTCGAGAAGAAGGGGGTCGTCCCAGTGGAATTGCGCTTTGGCGGCCATGTGCTTGTCTCCGGAAGAGGAAAAAGAGGGGGAATGGGCCGATCCTAGCCATGCAGGGGGTTGGGCGCAAACGATGAATCCTCACCCAGATATGCATCATGCGCACATCTGGAACCCATTCGACAAGACGTTTCCATTGGTGACGGCATCCGCCCAGTCATACACTACCGGCATACATGCGCCGCAAGATCCCGCCCCTGCAGACCCTCGTGTGCTTCGACGCCGCCGCGCGCCACGAGAGCTACACGCGCGCCGCGCAGGAACTCGCGCTCACGCAGAGCGCGGTGTCGCGCCAGATCGGCACGCTCGAGGCCTTCCTGGGCGTGGCGCTGTTCCGCCGCACCCGCCACGGCGTGGCGCTCACGGCCAGCGGTGCGGCCTATGCGCGCCAGATCACCAAGCGGCTCGAGGCGATGGAGCGCGACACACTCGACGCCATGGCGCACCAGGGCGAAGGCGGCTCGCTCGCGCTGGCGGCCGTGCCCACCTTTGCCACGCGCTGGCTGATGCCGCGGCTGAAGGGCTTCGCGGCATTGCAGCCCGACGTGGTGGTGCACATCGAGACGCGCACCCGGCCCTTTCTCTTTGCCGATGCGGAGTTCGACGCCGCGCTGTATGCCGGCACGCCCGCGCAGGTCGAGAACTGGGCCGGCACGCGCGCGCTCATGCTGATGCACGAGGACGTGGTGCCGGTGTGCAGCCCCTCGCTGTTGCAGTCACCCGGACGCAGGGGCAAGCCCGTGGCACCCGCGGCCATCGCGCAGATGCCGCTCCTGCAGCAGAGCACGCGGCCCGACGGCTGGCGCCAGTGGTTCGACGCGCAGCAGGTCGATGCACCCAATGCGCGCGGCGGGCCGCGCTACGAGCTGTTTTCCATACTGGCCGCGGCCGCCTCGCACGGCCTGGGCGTGGCGCTGATGCCGACCATGCTGGTGGCCGACGAGCTCGCGCGCGGCGAACTGGTGGTGGCCTGCGCACGGCCGCTGTCGGGCGAGCGCAACTACTACCTCGTGACGCCCGAGCGCGCCGACCAGCGGCCGCTCTTGAAGTTCTTCAGCGACTGGCTGCTGGCCGAGGCGCAGCGCAGCGCAGCGCCGCCTGAGACAGTGCCGATATGATGGTCCGCACCATCGCGCACCGTCTTGCGCTCCTCACACCATGCTGAACAACCTCGCTCCCTTTCTCGTGCACTGGGCCATCACTGCGCTGTCGCTGTGGGTGGCCAGCCTGATCTTTCGCGGCATCAAGTTCGAGAACACTTCCGCGCTCGTGATCTCGGCCCTGCTGCTGGGCCTGGCCAACGCCGTCGTCAAGCCGCTCCTGATCGTGCTCACGCTGCCGTTGACGCTGTTGACGCTCGGCCTCTTCCTGCTGGTGATCAACGCGCTGATGATCATGCTGGTGGCCGCGCTGGTGCGCGGATTCAAGCTCTCGGGCTTCTGGACCGCGTTCTTCGCGAGCATCTTCATCTCGCTGCTGAGCATTGCGATCGATTCGCTGGTGGGCAGCGGCGACCCCGCCACCACCATCCAGATGCCGACGGGCAGCGGCAAGTGGCTGTAGGCCGCGCAGCCCGGGCCTGAGCCGGGCCCGTCACCGCCAGCCGAACAGCGCGCCCCAGCCGCGCACCTGCGCCGGGTCGGCCCCCACGGCGCGCAGCTGGCCCCAGACCGTGGTGCTCACGGTGTCGAGCAGCGCAATGCCGGTTTCGGCCTCGAACGCCCCGGCCAGGGGCGCGGCGTGCAGGTTGGTGCAGAAGGTGGTGATGGCCTCGGGCCGCGCGGCCGCCACCTCGCGCATCGAGGCCATCAGCTGCGCCGGCTCGACCAGCGCGAAGTCGTGGTTCACGCGGATGCCCAGGTGGCGCTCGGCCACCACCTCGATGCCGAGCGCGCGGTAGTTGTCCACGATGCGCTGCTGCACGTCGGCGGTGTAGGGCGTCACCAGCCCGAGCCGCTTCACGCCGCGCAGCGCCAGCAGTTCGTTGAGCGCCAGCACGGCGGTGGTGGCGGCGATGCCGGTGCGCTCGCGGATGCGCTCGACCAGGCGCCGGTCGGCATCGAAGCCCAGCCAGCCCGACGAGGTGCCGCTCCAGCCGATCACGTCGACCTGCGCATCGGCCAGCAGCTCGGCGGCGGCAAGGATCTTGCTGTCGTCGAACTGGCCCAGGCCCGCGGCCGAGAGCGAGATCTCCGTCACCCTGAAGCGCGAGAAATGGGCGCTGCAGCCCGGCACGCAAGCGGCCAGGGTACTGCTCAGCGGCTCCAGCGCGGTGTTGGACGAGGGCGTGAGCACGCCAAGGCGAATGGGGCGCGTCATGGGTTTCCTTTGGAGTGCGGATGGCCGGCATCAGCGTAATCACTGCTTCCGGCCGCTTGATTGTTGATGATTATGTCGACAATATTGAATATCTTTTGTTGACAAAAATGAGGCGCGCCTTTCCATGAGCTCCCACTCGGCCTTCGACCTGGTGATCCGCAATGCGCAGGCCGTCACGGCCAGCGACACCTTCCAGTGCGATATCGGGGTGCGCGAGGGGCGCATCGTGCAGCTCGGCCTCGCGCTGGCCGGCGGCGCGCGCGAGATCGACGCGGCCGGCCGCCCGGTGACGCCCGGCGGCGTCGACGCCCACTGCCATCTCGACCAGCCGATGCCCGCGCCCATGCGCATGGCCGACGGCTTTGCCAGCGGCACGCGCAGCGCGGCCTGCGGCGGCACCACCACCGTGATTCCGTTCGCCGCGCAGGCCAAGGGGCAGTCGCTGCGCGCGGCGGTGGACGACTACCACCGCCGCGCCGAAGGCCAGGCGCACGTCGACTATGCCTTCCACCTGATCGTGAGCGACCCGACGCCCACGGTGCTGCGCGAGGAGCTGCCGGCGCTGATCCGCGAGGGCTACAGCTCGTTCAAGATCTACATGACCTACGACGACCTCAAGCTCGACGACGGCCAGGTGCTGGACGTGCTCGACGTCGCGCGCGAGCACGGCGCCATGGCCATGATCCATGCAGAGAACGCCGACTGCATCGAGTGGCTCACGCGCCGCCTCGAGGCCGCCGGGCGCACCGCGCCGCGCTACCACGCGCATGCGCGGCCGATGCTGGTGGAGCGCGAGGCCACGCACCGCGCGATTGCGCTGGCCGAGCTGGTCGACGTGCCGATCCTGATCGTGCACGTGTCGGGCCGCGAGGCGGTCGAGCAGATCCGCTGGGCGCGCGCGCACGGGCTCCACGTGTTTGCCGAGACCTGCCCGCAATACCTCTTCCTCACGGCCGAGGACTTGGGGCTGGACGACAGCTACCAGGGCGCCAAGTGCGTGTGCAGCCCGCCGCCGCGCGACAAGGCCAACCAGCAGGTGATCTGGGACGGGCTCAACGACGGCCTCTTCACGGTGTTCTCGTCCGATCACGCGCCGTTTTGCTTCGACGATCCCGAGGGCAAGAAGCCGGGCGGCCAGGAGGTCGGGTTTCGCCATATTCCCAACGGCATTCCGGGCCTGGAAACTCGCATGGCGCTGCTGTGGTCCGAAGGGGTGATGGCCGGGCGCATCACGCCGCAGAAGTTCGTCGAGCTCACCGCCACCAACCCGGCCAAGGCCTACGGACTGCATCCGCGCAAGGGGAGCATCGCGGTCGGCGGCGACGCCGACCTGGTGATCTGGGAGGAGCGCGAGTTCGTGCTCGGCAATGCACGGCTGCACCACGATGTGGACTACACGCCCTACGAAGGCATGCGCCTGTCGGCCTGGCCGGCCATGACGCTGGCGCGCGGCGAGGTGGTGTGGGACGGCGCGGCCTTCACCGGGCGCACCGGGCACGGGCGCTTCCTGCCATGCGGCGCGCCCACGCTGCAGCCCCGGCGGCGCGGCTGAGCGGGTGCGATGGGCGTGCCGGAGGCCGCTGGGTGGCGTGCAACTTGCAAGGATTTCGTCATGACGGACAGCAGCTCCCCCCGCTCCTCCTCCTCCAAGGCCGCCGGCAAGGTCATGCGCATCGACCGCGACGGCGACGGCACCGTGCAATCGCTCACGCGGGCCATGCAGCTGCTCGAACTGCTGGCCGACGACGACGAGGGCTACCGCCTGGTCGACATCGCGGCGCGCAGCGGCCTGTCGTCGTCCACCGCGCACCGCCTGCTCACCACGCTGGAGCAGCGCCAGTTCGTCCAGTTCGACCGCGAAACCAGCCTCTGGTATGTGGGCGTGCGCTGCTTCTCGGTGGGCGCGGCCTTCGGGCGCCGGCGCCGCATCGCGCACCTGGCGCTGCCGGTGATGCGGCGGCTGCGCGACAGCTCGGGCGAAAGCATCAACCTGGGCATTGCCGACCTGGGCGACATCGTGTTCGTCACGCAAGTGGAAAGCCGCGAGCTGATGCGCGCCATCGGCAAGCCGGGTTTCCGTGCACCGCTGCACGGCACCGCCATGGGGCAGGCCATCCTGGCCGCCATGGCCGAGGACGACGTGCTGCAGTACCTGCGCACCTACGGGCTGCCCAAGCTCACGCCCAACACCATCGCGCGCGCGTCGCGGCTGCACGAAACGCTGGGCGAGGTGCGCCGTGCGGGCTATGCGGTGGACGACGAGCAGAACGCCGTGGGCCTGCGCTGCATTGCCGCCGCCATCCGCGACGAGCACGGCCAGCCCTTCGGCGCGATCTCGCTGGTGGGGCCGACGCAGCGCATCAAGGCGGCCGACTTCGCGCAACTCGGCGCCACGGTGCGCGCCGCCGCCGACGAGATCACCGCGGCCTACGGCGGGCGCCCGAAGTAGCCGCCCGCCCCGCTTCTTCCACCGGCGCGCAGCGCCAAGTGCTTGATCCGCAACGATTTTTTTCACCGTTCCCGGTGCGCGGAAAACTCCGCGCGCGTGCCTTGCGGCGCGGTTCAATGGCCTCCTCCAGTACCGCCCTGCCGATCCGCCCACCTCTGCCCTCCCAGGAGAAATCATGCCGATGCGCCCTCTTGCCAAGCCCTTTTCAAAACTGTTCGCCGCAACCTTCGTGCTCGCGCTGGCCACCGTGCTCGCCCTTCCCGCCGCCCAGGCGCAGGACCGGATCAAGCTGAAGGCCATCGGCCAGCCATTGGCCACCGGGCTGATCCAGAAGAACAAGGAACAGCCCTTCTTCGAGAACTTTGCCGCCCGCACCGGCCTGCCGATCGATGTGGACTACAAGCCCATCGACACGCTCGGCATCAAGGACACCGAGCAGCTGCGCGTGATGAAGGCGGGCCTGTTCGACATCGTCTCCCTGCGGGTGTCGCAGAACTCGCGCGACGAGCCGACGATCCTGGGCCTCGACCTGGTGGGCGCCGCGCCTGACTACGCCACCGGCCGCAAGGTGGCCAAGGCCTATTTCGACACGGTCGATGCGCGGCTGCAACAGCAGTTCAACGTGAAGCTGCTCGGCGTGTGGCCCTTCGGCCCGCAGATCCTCTTCTGCAAGAAGCCGATCGCCTCGCTGGCCGACATCAAGGGCATGAAGGTGCGCGTGTACGACCAGAACCTGGCCAAGTTCATCGAGATGGTGGGCGGCACGCCGGTGCCGGTGTCGTTCGCCGACACACACCAGTCGCTGTCGCTCGGCGTGGTCGACTGCGCCATCACCGGGCCGAGCTCGGCCAACTCGGCCGGCTGGCCCGAAGTCACCACGCACCAGCTGGCCATCGGCTTCCAGATGGCGCTCAACGGCTACGGCATGACGATGAAATCGTGGAACGCGCTCAAGCCCGACCAGCAGGCCAAGCTCAAGGCGGCCTTCGACGGCCTGACCGAAGAGGTGTGGAAGTACTCCGAAGAGCTGTTCCGCGACGCGCTCAATTGCAACGCCGGCAGGGACCCATGCACCACCGGCAAGAAGTTCAAGCTGGTCGACGTGCCGGTCACGCCGGCCGACCTCGAGCTGGTGCGCAGCGCGGTCGGCAAGGTGTCGCTGCCGGTGTGGGCCGAGGTCTGCGACAAGTCGAACCCAGGCTGTTCCAAGGGCTGGCAGGCGACCGTGGCGCCGGTGCTGGGGCTCAGCAAGTGAGCAGCGCGGCCATGAGCGAGCGGCCGCAGCCCACCGCCGCGTCGCCTGAGGAAGCGCAGCGCGCGCCGCGGCGCGTCGACTTCAAGACGCGCGTGGAGACGGTGCTGGCCACCATCTTCGGCGTGATCTTTCTCGGCCTGTCGGTCATCGTGACCGTCGAGACCGCCGCGCGCAAGCTGTTCAACATCTCGCTGCAGGGCGCGGACGAGCTTGGCGGCTATGCGCTCGCGGTGGGCTCGACCATTGCCTTCAGCCTGGCGCTCATGGGCCGCAACCACATCCGCGTCGACGTGTTCCACGACAAGTTTCCGGCCCGCGTGCAGGCGCTGCTGAACTGGATCTCGACGGTGTCGCTGGCGGCGCTCGCGGTGTTCATCGGCTGGGTGGCGTTCAAGGTGATCGGCGACACCATGGCCTACCGCAGCACCGCGCAGACGCCTTGGGCCACGCCGCTGATCATTCCGCAGGGCGTCTGGTATGCGGGGCTGGTGATCTTCGCGCTGGTGGCCTGCGGGCTCGCGCTGCGCGCCACCAGGCTGCTTCTCGGCGGCAACATCGCGGCGCTGAATGCCGACTTCCATCCCAAGAGCGCCAAGGAAGAATTGAAGGAAGAGCTCGACGACCTCGCGGTGCGCCAGGCCGCGCTGCCCGGCGAAGGAGACAAGCCATGAACCTGTTCGTCATAGGACTCGCGTTCTTCGCGATGCTCGGCATGATGCTGGTCGGCATGCCGATTGCCGTGTCGATGGCGCTGGTGGGCATCGTCGGCGGCATCGCGGCCTACGGCACGCCCTTCATGGACTCGATCGCACCCGTGGTCTGGGGCGTGCAGAACGAGAACCTGCTGACCTCGGTGCCGCTGTTCGTGCTGCTCGGCGAACTGCTGCTGCGCTCGGGCATTGCCGACCGCATGTACATCGCGCTGTCGGCCTGGCTCGGCCGGCTTCCGGGCGGGCTGCTGCACACCAACATCGGCAGCTGCGCGCTGTTCGCGGCCACCTCGGGTTCGTCGGTGGCCACCGCCGCCACGGTGGGCACCGTGGCGCTGCCTTCGCTGCACCGGCGCGGCTACTCCATGCGCGCATCGCTCGGCAGCCTGGCCGCCGGCGGCACGCTGGGGATCCTGATTCCGCCCAGCGTGAACATGATCGTGTACGGCTCCCTCACCAACAACTCGATCGGCAAGCTGTTCATCGCGGGCATCATCCCGGGCCTGCTTTTGACCGGCTTCTTCATGCTCTGGATCGCGGGCTCCAGCCTGGCGAGCGGCAACGCGATGCGCGAGCCCAAGGTGCCGCTGGACCAGCGCATCCGCGCGCTGGTGCACCTGGTGCCGCCGGCGGTGGTGTTCGGCATCGTCATGGGCAGCCTCTACTTCGGCATTGCCACCGCGGCCGAAAGCGCCGCGCTGGGCGTGATTGCGGCGCTGGGCTTCGTGCTGCACTCGGGCAAGCTGAGCTGGGAGCTGATGCGCAACTGCTTCGTCTCGACCGCGCGGGTGAGCGGCATGATCCTGCTGATCGTGGTGGCGGCCTTCGTGCTGAACCTGACGGTGAGCCTCACCGGCGTGGCCGAGGCCATGACCAAGTGGGTCTCGGGCCTGGGCCTGTCGGCCACGGGGCTGATCCTCGCGCTGATGGTGTTCTACCTGGTGCTGGGCATGTTCATGGACGTGCTGTCGATGCAGGTGGCCACCATTCCCATCACCTATCCGATCGCGACCGCACTGGGCGTCGACCCGATCTGGTTCGGCATCTTCATCGTGCTGATGTGCGAGCTTGGGCTCATCACGCCGCCAGTGGGCATGAACCTGTTCGTGGTGCACGGCATCCGGCCTGACAAGGGCGGCATCGAGGACGCGATCTACGGGGCGCTGCCCTATGCGCTGATCATGATCCTGTTCACCCTGCTGCTGCTGGCCGTGCCGCAGCTGGTGACCTGGCTGCCGGGGCGCATGTGATGAAGAAGAAACTCAAGCTCGCCCTCGTTGCCGCGGCCGCCCTCGCCCTGGCGCTGCCCGCGCTGGCCCAGAACACGCGGCTGCGCGTGGCGGGCAGCCTGGTGTCCGGCGGCCTCATCCAGCAGAACAGGGAACAGCCCTTCTTCGAGAACTTCGCGAAGAACACCGGGCTGCCGATCGATGCCGAGTACAAGCCGCTCGACGTGCTCGGCATGAAGGACGCCGACGGCCTGCGCGTGGTCAAGTCGGGGCTGTTCGACATCGTGGCGCTGCGCCTCGCGCAGGTCTCGCGCGACGACCCGTTCCTGCTCGGCCCCGACATCGTCGGCCTCTCGACCGACTACGACACCGCGCGCAAGGTGGTCGATGCCTACCGCGCGCCGCTCGACACACGGCTGCAGGAACGCCACGGCGCCAAGCTGCTGGGCACCTATCCGTTCGGCCCGCAGATCATGTTCTGCAAGACCCCGATTGCAGGCCTTGCCGATCTCAAGGGCAAGAAGGTACGCGTCAGCGACCAGTCGCTCGCGCGTTTCATCGAGCGGCTCGACGGCATTCCGGTGGCCCTTGCATTCACCGAGACGCAGCAGGCGCTGGAGCGCGGCGTGGTCGACTGCGCGATCACCGGGCCGAGCTCCGCCAACTCGGCCGGCTGGCCCGACGTGACCACGCACGTCATGCCGATCGGGTTCCAGATCCACTTCGTCGCCTACGCCATCAACCTGAAGAAGTGGAACGCGCTGCCGCCCGAGCAGCAAGCCAGGATGACTGCCGCCTTCCAGCAGCTGGAGACCGACACTTGGGCCTATTCGCGCGAACTGTGGGACGACGCCTCGCGCTGCAACGTGGGGCGCGAGCCGTGCAGGCTCGGCAAGCGCTACGCCATGAAGGAAGTGCCGGTGAAGCCGGCCGACCAGAAGCTGGTGCGCGACGCGGTCGGCGCGGTCTCTCTGCCGCTGTGGGCCGAGGTTTGCGACAAGTCCTACGACAAGTGCTCGGCCACCTGGAAACAGGTCGTCGCGCCGGTGGTGGGCCTGCGGTAAGCCACGATGAAAGCACTCTGGCAACTCACGGCGGCCCAGCTCGCCGATGGTTTTCGCGCCGGCACCTTCACGCCGGAGCAGGCGCTCGCGGCCTGCCTGGCGCGCACGGCCGACGTGAACCCGCGGCTCAATGCGCTGGTGGTGCTCGATGCCGAAGGCGCGGCCGAGGCCGCCGCGCAAAGCACCGCGCGCTGGCGCTCGGGCCGGGCGCTCGGCGCGCTCGACGGCGTGCCGGCCACCATCAAGGACAACCTGCAGGTGCGCGGCCTGCCCACGCACTGGGGCAGCCGCGCGCTGGCCGACTTGGTCGCCGAGCGCGACGAGCTGCCGGTGGCGCGGCTGCGCGAAGCCGGCGCGGTGATCTTCGGCAAGACCAACGTGCCCGAGTTCACGATGCAGGGCTATACCGCCAACCCGGTGTTCGGTCCCACCGGCAATCCGTGGAACCCGGCGCTCACGCCCGGCGGCTCCTCGGGCGGCGCGGTGGCGCTGGTGGCCGCGGGCGGCTGCCCGATCGCGCTGGGCACCGATGGCGGCGGCTCCATCCGCCGGCCCGCCTCGCACACCAACCTCGTCGGACTCAAGCCCTCGCGCGGCCGCGTACGGCGCGGCAACGGGCTGCCGCCGATCTTTCTGGACTTCGAGGTGGTGGGGCCGATGGCGCGCTGCGTGGACGACGTGGCCGCGGTCATGCGGGCGATCGCGCCGCGCGCGGCGGCCGATGCACCGCATGAAGCCAAGCCCGCGCGCATCCTCTACCTGCCGCGCTTCGCGGACCACCCGGTAGACCCGCGCATCGCGCGGCTGGTAGATGCCGCCGCCGAGAACCTGGCCGCGCTCGGCCACCAGGTCACGACGCTGCCGCGCTTCGAGCTGGCCGAGGCGGTGAACCAGCGCTGGCCCCTGCTCGCGCAGGTGGGGCTGGCCTGGCTGGTGGACCATCCGCGAGAGCTCTCTCCCCGCCCCTTCGACCCCGCGCTGTTCGGCCCCGCGATGCAGGCCAACACCGAGACCGGCCGCGCCGCCTCCGCGCGCGAGCTGTTCGAACTGCTGTTCGAGGCCGAACGCCTGCGCGGTGAACTCGCGGGCCTGTTCGAGCAGCACGACTTCTTGCTGACCCCCGCGACCGCGGCGCTGCCCTGGCCCGCGGCCGACACGCATCCGCCGCGCATCGACGGCCGCGAGGTCGGCCCGCGCGGCCATGCGGTGTTCGCGGGCTTCGTCAATGCCGTGGGCCTGCCCGCGATCGCGCTGCCATGCGGCTTTGCCGAGGGCCTGCCGGTGGGGCTGCAGCTGGTCGCGCGCGAAGGCGGCGATGACGCGCTGCTGGCGCTGGCCCGCGAATTCGAACGCGCCCATCCGTGGCAGCGCTTTCCCGCCCTGTGAGTGCGGCGGCCGGCGGCCTTGCGCCAGCCAGCGCCGCGCACGCGCTGCACCTCGCGCGGCGCGAGGGCCGGCGCGTGCCCTCGGCGCTGCTGCAGACGGCCAGCCGCGCCGAGGCCTATGCCATCCAGGACGCCACGCTGGCGGCGATCGGCCCGGTCGGCGGCTGGAAGGTCGGCGCGCGCGCGCCCGGCCAGGAGCCCACCTGCGCGCCGCTGCCGGCCGAGGGGCTGCTGCCCGGCGGCGTGCGCCTGCAGGGCCCGGCATGGCGGCTGCGCGGCATCGAGGCCGAGGTCGGCTTCCAGCTCGGCGCCGACCTGCCGCCGCGCGCCGCGCCCTACACGCTGGCCGATGTGGCAGGCGCCGTCAAATCGGTGCTGCCGGTGATCGAGATCGTCGAGACCCGGCTGGCCGACTGGTTCGGGGCCGATGCCAACGCCCTGCTGTCCGACCTGCTGAGCCATGGCGCGCTGGTGCTGGGACAGCGCCAGCCTTTCGCGCCGGCCTGGTTCGACCTGCAGCGCGCGGAGGCCGCGCTGCACTTCGACGGGCAGACCGTCGCGCACACCGTGGGCGAGCATCCGAGCCCCGACGCGGGCGCGCTGCTGGTGTGGCTGGCCAACCATTGCGCCGCGCGCGGCAGCGGGCTCAAGGCCGGGCAGATCGTCACGAGCGGCTCGTGCACCGGCATGCTGTTCGCGTCGGCGGGCACGGCCGTGCGCGTGGAAATCGGCGAGCTGGCGCCAGTGGCCCTTTCGTTCTGACATTCGTTCGCGGGCATCGCTGGGCGGCAGGAACCCATGTCCGGAAACAGCGAGCGCCGCGGCCGCGCCGGCCGCAAACTTTCGGCATGCCGACTTCCCCTGCCAACATCGTCCGCGCCCTCGACTGGCCCCGCATCGAAACCGAGCTTGCCACGCGCGGCTGCGCAACCACGGGCGTGATGTTCAGCCCGAAGGAATGCGCCGCGCTGGCCGCGCTCTATGACGAGCCCACCCATTTCCGCAGCCGCGTGGTGATGCAGCGCCACGGCTTCGGGCAAGGCGAATACCAGTACTTCGACAACCCGCTGCCCGCTTCGATCGCGGCCTGGCGCAGCGCGCTGTACGAGCGCCTCGCGCCGCTCGCGAACGCGTGGGCCGCCGCCATGGGCCAGCCGGCCGACTACCCGGCGGACCATGCGTCCTACCTCGCGCGCTGCCATGCGGCGGGCCAGCTGCGCCCTACGCCGCTGCTGCTGCGCTATGTCGAAGGCGACTACAACTGCCTGCACCAGGACCTGTACGGCGACCTGCAGTTTCCGATGCAGCTCACGGTGCTGCTGAGCCGGCCGGGCGAAGACTTCATGGGCGGCGAATTCGTGCTCACCGAGCAGCGCCCGCGCATGCAGTCGCGCGCCGAGGTGGTGCCGCTCGCGCAGGGCGAGGCGGTGATCTTCGCGGTCAACCAGCGGCCGGTGGCGGGCACGCGCGGCACCTATCGCGTGACGATGCGGCACGGCGTGAGCCGCGTGCGCGCGGGGCGGCGGCACACGCTGGGAATCATCTTCCACGACGCGCGCTAGCGAACCCCCCGAGGTTTGCGCACGACCGTGCCATGGCGCGCGCGGTCCGAAGTCGCGCAAAATCCGCCCTGCACCCCGGGTGCTCGCCATGATTTCCGACAACAAAAACGATCGGAGCAGCGAGCGGCCGGGTGCGATCCGCGGCCCGACGTGACGGCCGCGGGTGCGTTCGAGTGGTCGACAGGGAGCTGTATGTGAACAAGAAGAACTCGTCCGGGTCTGCGGAGGGGGCGGGAAAGCCGCCTCTCGCATTCTTTGAATTTTCCGCGGCGGTGGCGCGTCTCTCGCGCCGCTTCAGGGTCGATGTGAGCACCATCGTGAGCGCCGTGGCGCTGACGCAGTCGCTGCTGCTGGCCACGCTCGGCTACTGGGGCTCGCAGCGGCTGGTGGCGAGGATCGGCGCCTCCGCGCATGCGGCCAACCACCACCGCACCGAGGAGAACATGCGCGCCGTGCTCGCCAAGACCGAATCGGCGGTCGGTGCGCTGGCCGCTGCGCCCAGCCTTGGTCCCGCGGGCGAGCATGCGCAGCGCACGGCCGAACTCCTCTGGACCCTGCTGCAGCAGTCGCCCGAACTCGACAGCCTCTACGTGGCCGACGACACGGGCCAGATGCTGATCGCGCTGCGCTACCCGGTGCCGGCCATCCGGCGCATCGCGCGCGGCGCGGGCGCCGGCGAACTCGCCATCGAGACCTGGCAGTACAAGCTGCCGCCCGCGCCCGAGATCGACGCACAGCAGCGCTTTGCCACGCAGCGCATCGAGTCCTTCCGCAGCAGCTACGACCCGCGGCTGCAGCGCTGGTACCAGCAGGCCCGCCAGATGCAAAGGCCCGTATGGACAGCGCCCTACACCTTCGCCGCGACGCAGGAGCTGGGCGTGAGCTACGCCCTGACCAGCAAGCGCCGCCATGCCGAAGGCGGCTCGAAGATGCTGGTGGTGGGCGGAGACATCTCGCTGGGCCGGCTCTCGCAATTCGTGCGGCTGTTCGCGAGCGACGGCCGCGGCGACAGCGCCGTGCTGGGCGCCGACTTCCAGGTGCTGGCGCGCAGCGACCAGCCCGGCGTGTTGCGCCAGCCGGAGCCACCCACCGGCGTGCTGGGCGCGCTGCACGAGCAGATGCTGGGCGACGGCACGGCCGGCAGCGCAAGCGGCGCGGCTTTTTCGTTCGACCACGACGGGCGGCCCTACCTCGCGCAGGCCTCGCCGATCCCCTCCACTGGCTGGCAGCTGGTGAGCTGGGTGGCCGAGGACTTCGTGCTGGGCGAGCTGCGGCGCGCCGTGCTGTGGTGGCTGCTGCTGGGCCTGGCGCTGCTCGCGGCGGCGCTGTTCGTGTCGCTGCAGCTGTCCAGGCTGGTCACCTCGCCGGTCGAGAAGCTCGCGCAGACCGCGCGCCGCATTGGCCTGCTGGAGCTCGACAACCTGCCACGCGAGCCGAGCCGCGTGCTCGAGATCCAGCACCTGGACCAGGCGCTGGACGAGTCGGCGCGCAGCCTCCGGGCGTTCAGCAAGTTCGTGCCGGTGGACGTGATCAGCCAGCTCGTGGCCGAAGGCCAGGCGCTGGCACCCAGCGGCTCGCCGCGGCGCATGACCGTGATGTTCACCGACATCGAGGGCTTCACCCGGATCTCCGAATCGATGGAAGCCAATGTGCTGGTGCGCATGCTGACCGAATACTTCAACCTGGCGACGGGCGTGCTGGCACGCTATGGCGGCGTGGTCGACAAGTTCATGGGCGACGGCATCATGGTGCTGTGGGGAGCACCCGCGGACCTGAAGGATGCGGAGTACCGCGCCTGCCTGGCCGCGCTGCAGCTGCACATCGAGATGGCCGCGCTCAACCGCAAGTGGCGCGCCGACGGGCTGCCCGAGTTCCGCACCCGCATCGGCATCCACACCGGCGTGGTGATCGCGGGGGTGCTGGGCTCGAACGACCGGCTGTCCTACACGGCCCTGGGCGACGTGGTCAACGTGGCGAGCCGCATCGAGGGCATCAACAAGCAGCTGGGCACGCACACGCTGATCTCGGAGGTCACCTTCGCGGGCCTGAAGGGCCGGCTGCAGACGCGCCGCATCGACGAGCGGGTGGCGCTGCGCGGCCGCCAGACGCGCATGGTGCTCTACGAACTGCTGATGCCCTGAGGGGCTCTGGCACGCCGCGCCGCAAACTCCACATACCAGCCGAGCGAGCCGGGGTTGGCCATGGCCTCGGGGTTGACCACTTTCTCGAGCGGCTGGCCCAGCAGCAGCTTCTTGATCGGCAGCTCCTGCTTCTTGCCCGAGAGCGTGCGCGGGATCTCGGCCACCTGGAAGATGTCGTTGGGCAGGAAGCGCGGCGAGAGCGAGGTCTTGATCGCGTTGTTGATCTTGCCGCGCATCGCGTCATCGAGCACCACGCCGGGGCGCAGCACCACGAACAGCGGCATGTAGCTTTCGCGGCCCAGGTATTCGAGGTCGACCACCATCGAGTCGAGCACTTCGGGCAGCGCCTCCACGGCGCTGTAGATCTCGCTGGTGCCCATGCGCAGGCCCTGGCGGTTGATGGTGGCGTCGCTGCGGCCGTAGATGATGCAGCCGCCGTCCTCGCCGATCTTGATCCAGTCGCCGTGGCGCCAGACACCGGGATAGGTGTCGAAGTAGCTCGACAGGTAGCGCGCGTTGCCTTCGTCGCCCCAGAAGTACAGCGGCATCGACGGAATGGGCCGCGTGCAGACCAGCTCGCCCACTTCGCCGATGACGGGTTGGCCGTTCTCGTTCCAGGCCTCCACCGCATGGCCGATCTGGCGGCACTGCATCTGGCCGGGCACCTCGGGCAGCTCGCGGTTGCCGCCGACGAAGGCGCCGCAGAAGTCGGTGCCGCCGGAGATGTTGCACCACCAGACCTCCTTCGAACCCGCGGCGAGGATCTGCTGCGTGCCCCAGCGCTGCACCTCTTCCGACAGCGGCGAGCCGGTGCTGCCGAGCGCGCGCACGCGCGACAGGTCGCCGCACTCGGCCGCGACCACCCCGGCCTTCATGCAGTTGGTGAAATAGGCCGCGCCGGCGCCGAAGAAGCTGATGCGGTGCTTCGCGGCAAAGCGCCACAGCACGCTCCAGTCGGGCTTCTCCTTGCTGCCTGCCGGATGGCCGTCGTAGATGACGATGGTCGCGCCGAAGGCCAGGCCCGCGAGCTGGCAGTTCCACATGACCCAACCGGTCGAGCTGTACCAGTGGAAGCGCTCATCGAAGTTGTTGGCGCCGTAGCTTGCGCCGATGTCGTTGTGCAGGCCGCAGGCGTACATCGTCATGATGATGCCGCCCTGCCCGTGCACGATGGGCTTGGGCAGGCCGGTGGTGCCGCTCGAATAGACGATCCAGATCGGATGGTCGAAGGGCAGCCACTCGGGCTCGAAGGCCGCCACCTCGGCATCGCTGCGCGCGATGGCGCCCTGCCAGTCGGCGTCGGCGGCGAGCTGCTCGGCGGCATGGGGCGTGCGCAGCAACAGCAGCTTCTGCACGCTGGGCAGCGCATCGCGCAGTTCCTGCACCACCGCGCTGCGGTCGATGGGCTTGGCGCCGTAGTGCACGCCGTCGGCGGCGATCAGCAGCCTGGGCTCGATCTGGCGGAAGCGGTCGACCACGGCGGCCGTGCCCATGTCGGGCGCGCACACGCTCCACACTGCGCCGATGCTCGAACACGCGAGAAACGCGACCATGGTCTCGGGCACGTTGGGCATGTAGGCAGCCACGCGGTCGCCGCGCTTGACGCCCAGCGACTTGAGCGTGAGCGCCACCGAGGCCACCTGCCGGCGCAGCTCGGGCCAGGACATCTCGCGCACTTCGCCCCGTTCGTTGTCGCTCACGATGGCGGGCATGCCGGCCGCATGCGCCGCGTCGGCATGGCGCAGCACCTCGCGCGCGTAGTTGACCTGCGCGCCCGGAAACCACGTCGCGCCGGGCATGCGGTCCTCGGCCAGCACCGCCGTGTGCGGCGTGGGCGACACGATGCCCATGTAGTCCCAGATGCTCTGCCAGAAGGCATCGAGGTCGGTCACGGACCAGTGCCACAGTGCGTCGTAGGTGTCGAAGGACAGGCCGCGCTGGTCGCGCAGCCAGTCCTGGTAGAGGCGGATCTGGGGGATATTGAGAGCGGGCATGGGTCGAGCCTAATGCCGCATCCCGCGCCGTTCAACCGGGTTTGACCTCAGGGTTTGTACGTGTGTTCAATAGTTTTGTACAGACGTTCAATACGCCCGATGAATGCCCGCACCCAGCCTGCCAAGCGAAGCGCCCACCGGGCCGCAGCCACAGCCTCCGAAGCGGCCCGGCCCGATCGGCGCCACGCCATCCTGCTGGCGGCGGAAAAGCTTTTTGCGCAGCACGGCTACCACGCGGTCACCATCCGCCAGATCGCCGAGGAAGCGGGCGTGCCGCTGGCGCTGGTGGGCTATTACTTCGGGCCGAAGCACGAGCTCTTCCATGCGATCTTCGAGCACTGGAGCCACAGCATCGAGGAGCGGCTCGCAGGCCTTCGGGCCGTGAACAACGACCCCGACGACGCGCGCACGCTGCCGCGCATCATCGAGGCCTTCACCGGGCCCGTACTGGCGCTGCGCGCGAGCGCCGAGGGCGAGTATTACGCGCTGCTGGTGGCGCGCGAGCTCTACCACGCCACCGAGGAAGCCGACCGCGTGCTGCGCGGCTACTTCGACCCGCTGGCCGAGGCCTACATCGACGCGCTGCACGTCGCGCTGCCGCATGCCACGCGCGGGCAGGCCGCCTGGGGCTACCAGTTCTCGCTCGGGGCGCTCTTGCACCACCTGAACGACAGCCGCATCGAGCGGCTCTCGCGCGGCGAGAACCGACGCAGCGATCCGGCCGCGGCGCCGATGCTCGTGAACTTCATCGTCGGCGGGCTGCGCGCCGCGCTGCCGCGACCCAAGGCCCCGCAGAAGAAAACCACTCCCAGGAGACAGAAGACATGATGAAACGACGCACCCTGCTGTCGGCGCTGGCCGCCGCATCGGCCGCCGCGGCGCTGCCCTCGCGCGCGCAATCGAACCCGAAGATCGTGTTCGGCTACACGGCCGTGTCCGACTTCGCCTCGGTCTTCGTGGCCGCGGAAGAGGGCTACTTCAAGAAGCGCACCCTCGACGTGGAGCTCAAGTTCATTCCGCTCAACTCCACCATTCCCGCGGCGCTGCAGTCCGACTCGCTGCAGATCGGCGGGCCCACGCCTTCGGTGTTCCTGCAGGCGGTGGACGGCGGGCTGGATCTGGTGCTGGTGGCGGGCGGCGGGCTCACGTCGAAGACGATCACCGGCTTCGGGCTGGTGGCGCGCGCCGGCTCGGGCATCAAGGGGCCGCAGGACTGCGTGGGCAAGAAGATCGGCGTGCCGGGCCTCGGCGCGTTCCTGCACGTCACGTTTCGCGCCTGGCTCAAGGACAGCGGCGTGGACTACCGCAAGGTCAACTTCGTCGAGGCCTCGTTCCCGCAGCATGCCGACCTGCTGCGCGGCGGCTCGGTCGACGCGGTGGTGTCGGCCGACCCGTTCATGAGCCGCATCACCGAGAGCGGTGCGGGCTACGTGGCCTCGTACTACTCCACCTTCCTGCCGGAGAACAACCAGACCATCGTGCACGCGGCCAAGCGCGAATGGGTGGCGAAGAACCCGGGCGCCGCGCGCGCGTTCCGCGAGTCGCTGGTCGAAGCCGCTTCCTTCATGCAGCAGCCGAAGAACGACGCCAAGGTACGTGCGGCCATCGGCAAGTACATCAAGCTGCCGCCCGAGGTGCTCGCGAAGATCCAGATCTCGCCGCCCGGCGCCCTGGTGAACGAGAAGCAGCTGGGCTACTGGGTCGGCCTGATGAAGGACCAGGACATGCTCAAGACCTCCATCGACGTCGCAAAGCTGATCGCCAAGTGAGCACGGCCGCCGACTTCCTTCGCTTCGACGGCGTCGCGATCCGGCTCGGCGGGCGCGAGATCCTGTCGCCCACCTCGTTCGACGTGGCGCGCGGCGAGTTCGTCTGCATCGTGGGTCCGAGCGGCTGCGGCAAGACCACGCTGCTGCGCGCTGCCAGCGGGCTGGTGGCCGCGAGCGCCGGCGAGGTGCGGCGCAAGGGCGCGAAGATGAGCGAGCCCTCGCGCGAAGTGGCCTTCGTGTTCCAGGACTACGGGCGCGCGCTGCTGCCCTGGCGCACGGTCGAGGGCAACGTGAGCCTCGCGCTGGAAGCGGCCGGCGTGCCTGCAGCCGAACGCGCGCCGCGCATTGCCGAGGTGCTCGGCAAGGTCGGCCTCGCGAAGCATGCGCAGAAGTTTCCGGTGCAGCTTTCGGGCGGCATGCAGCAGCGCGCGCAGATTGCCCGCTGCCTCGCGCAGAAGCCCGAGCTGATGATGATGGACGAGCCCTTCGGCGCGCTCGACGCGCTCACGCGCCAGAGCCTGCAGGACGAGCTCGCGCGGCTGGTGCGCGACGACGGGCTCACGGTGCTGTTCGTCACGCACGATCTCGAAGAGGCCATCTACCTCGGCGACCGCGTGATCGCGCTGCAGGCCAATCCCGGGCCGGGACGGCCCAGCCTGGCACGGATGATCGACGTGAAGATTCCGCGGCCGCGCGACCAGCTCACGACCAAGGAGCATCCGGAGTATTTACGGCTGCGGCGCGAGCTGTTCGCCTTCATCGAGCAGGGCCATGGATAGGCACACCCCCAGTCTTCGCGCACTTCGTGTCGCTTCGCCCACCCCCTCGCCGGGGGCAACACCAGCGGCCCGGAAAAGCCGGTTCCGCGGTGTTCCTGGTACGGTCCGCCCCTTTGTACTGCCGCTGCTGCTGCTGGCTCTGTTCGAGTGGTACGCGCGGCGCGCGGCGGCGCTGGGCAGCGATGCGCTCGCCCCGCCGAGCGCGGCGGCCCGGGCCTTCGTGGGCGCCGCGCTCGACGGCTCGCTGTGGCAGGCCACGGGCTTCACGCTGGGCACGGCCGCGCTCGGCCTGCTGCTGGGGGCGGTCCTCGGCATTGCGCTGGGCCTGGTGCTCGGGCTCTCGCGCCGCGCGTCGCAGCTCGGTTCGCTCTCCATCGAGGTGCTGCGGCCCGTGCCCTCGGTGGCGCTGATTCCGCTCGCGATGCTGACCTTCGGATTCGGCGTGCGCATGGAGCTGGCCATCGTCGCCTTTGCCACCTTCTGGCCGCTGCTGGTGCTGGTGCAGTCGGCGGTGCAGCAGATCGAACCACGGCTGCTCGAGGTGAGCCGCGTGCTGGGCCTCTCGGCACGCGAGCGCGCCTTCAAGATCGTGCTGCCGGCCATCGTGCCGCGCCTGTTCGTGGCGCTGCGCCTCGGCGTGGCGGTGGCGCTGGTGGTGGCCGTCACGGTGGAGATTGCGGCCAATCCCAACGGCATGGGCTACGCAATGATGATCGCGCAGCAGAGCTTCGACCCCGCGCTGATGCTCGCCTGGCTGGGCTGGATCGGCGTGGTGGGTTTTGCGGTCAACGCGGGCATGGTGCGGCTGCAGCGCGTGGTGGCCCGGCGCATGGGGGTGCTGCCATGAGCGGCAATGACCGCGGCCGCGTTGGCATCGTCATGAACCGGCTCGGCTCGCTCGCCATGCTCTGCGCATTGATTGCGATGTGGTGGACGGCGAGCAACGCGGGCTGGGTGAGCCGCGTGTTCCTGCCGACACCGCAGGCCACCTTCGCAAGCCTGCTCGAAGGCCTCAACCTCAGCGGACCGAACAGCAACGGCGAGCTGCTCGCCTTCACGCAGGCCACGGTCGGCCGCATGGTGCAGGGCTGGCTGCTGGCCTCGCTGTTCGGCGTGCTGCTGGGCGCGGCCATCGGCGTGTCGCCCGCGGTGCGCGCGTGGGTGCAGCCGACGCTGGAATTCATTCGCCCCCTGCCCGCCTCCGCGCTGCTGCCGCTCGCGATTTCGATCTTCGGGCTGAACCCCGGCATGGTGCTGTTCGTGGTGGCCTTCGGCGCGATGTGGCCGGTACTGCTGGCGACGGTGCATGGCTTCGCGGCCGTGGAGCCGCGGCTTTCGGAAGTGGCGCGCTGCCTGCAGATGTCGCGCGCGGCCTTCGTCTGGAAGATGGGCCTGCCCAACGCCATGCCCGACATCCTGGCCGGCATGCGGCTCGCGCTGACCATTGCGCTGATCGTCGCGGTGGTGGGCGAAATGATCGCCTCGCAGAGCGGCCTGGGCCAGGCCATTCTTCTCGCGGCGCGCGCATTTCGCGCCAGCGATCTTTTCGCCGGCATCGTGCTGCTCGGGCTGATCGGCTTCGCGAGCAACGCGCTGCTGGCCTTTGCAGAGAAGCGGCTGCTGCGCTGGCAGCAGCCCTGATGTCTTCCCTCAGATCCCCATTCCACAAGGAGCCCCGCCATGCCACGCAAGTTCGTCGATCTCTCGATCTTTCTTGAAAACGATGTGCTGTCCGATCCGCCGGCCTTCGCGCCGAAGATCCAGTACTTCACGCACGAGCAGACCTATGAGCAGATCGAGCCCTTCTTTCCGGGCCTCAAGAAGGAAGACCTGCCCGACGGCGAAGGCTGGGCCGTGGAGCTGGTGCAGCTGTCGACGCACAACGGCACGCACCTCGACGCGCCCTACCACTTCCACTCCACCATGGACAAGGCGCTGGGCGAGAAGAAGCCCGCCATCGCGATCCACGAGGTGCCGCTCGAATGGTGCTTCCAGCCCGGCGTGAAACTCGACTTCCGCCACTTCGCGGACGGCTACGTGGTGACGGCAGCCGACGTCGAGGCCGAACTCAAGCGCATCGGCCACACGCTGAGACCGCTGGAGATCGTGGTGGTCAACACGCGCGCGGGCTCGCGCTACGGCAACCCCGACTACGTCTCGGCCGGCGCGGGCATGGGCTACGAGGCGACGATGTACCTGCTGGAGCGCGGCGTGCGCCTCACGGGCACCGACGCCTGGAGCTGGGATGCGCCCTTCGTGCACACCGCGAAGAAGTATGGCGAGACGCATGATGCGTCCCTCATCTGGGAAGGCCACAAGGCCGGCCGCGACATCGGCTACTGCCACCTGGAGAAGCTGCACAACCTGGAGGCGCTGCCGCCCACGGGCTTCTTCATCAGCTGCTTCCCGCACAAGATCCGCGGCGCATCGGCCGGCTGGACACGCGCGGTGGCGATCTTCGACGATGCGTTGATGGCGTCGGTCTGAAGCGCGAGAGGCCAAGCCGATGATTACGCTCAACCACACGCACGACGCCAACGCCAGGAGCTGGGTCGCCACCGCCAACACGGCGGGCACCGACTTTCCGATCCAGAACCTCCCGTATGCGGTGTTCCGCCGCACCGGCAGCCCGGAGCCGTTCCGCGGCGGCGTGGCCATTGGCGACCAGGTGCTCGACATGGCCGCGCTCTGCGCGCGCCAGCTGCTCGACGGACTCGCGCTCGACGCGGCCCGTGCCGCCGCGCTGCCGGCGCTGAACGATTTCTTCGCGCTCGGCGCCGCCGCCTGGCGCGCGCTGCGCCATGCGGTCTTCGCATTGCTGCGCGACGACGCGCCGGCCGCCACGGTGCAGGCCGTGCGCGAATGCCTGGTGCCGCAGGCCGAGGTCGAATACACGGTGCCCGCACGCATCGGCGACTACACGGACTTCTACACCTCCATCGACCACGCGCTGAACATCAGCCGCCTGATGAATCCCGAAGGCGACGTGACGCCCAACTTCCGCTGGATTCCGACGGCCTACCACGGGCGCGTGTCGACCATCGGCATCAGCGGCCAGCGCTTCCATCGACCGATGGGGCAGACGATGGCGCCGGGTGCGAAGGCGCCCGCGTATCACGCCTGCGCGCGGCTCGACTACGAGCTCGAGCTCGGCATCTGGATCGGCGAAGGCAATGCGGCCGGCGAACCGATTCCGCTCGAACGCGCGGAAGAGCACATCTTCGGCATCTGCCTGCTCAACGACTGGTCGGCGCGCGACATCCAGTTCTGGGAGATGGCGCCGCTCGGTCCCTTCCTTGCGAAGAACTTTGCGACCACCATTTCGCCGTGGATCGTGACGACGGAAGCGCTCGCGCCCTACCGCCTGGCCTGGACGCGGCCGGCAAACGAGCCCCAGCCGCTCGGCTATCTCGAAGGCCCGGCCAACCGCGAACGCGGCGCGATCGACATCCGCCTGGAGGTCTGGCTCGAAAGCGAGAAGGCGCGCAACGAGGGGAGCGGTCCTTCGCGCCTGTCGCGCACGAGCTTCAGGCACCAGTACTGGAGCGTGGCGCAGATGGTGGCGCACCACACGGTGGGCGGCTGCAGCCTGAACCCGGGCGACCTGTTCGGCAGCGGCACCATTTCAGGACCGGGGCCGGGCGAGGCCGGCGCGATCATCGAGTTGACGCGCGCCGCGCAGGACCCGGTCACGCTGGCCAGCGGCGAGCAGCGCGGCTTTCTCGAGGACGGCGATGCGGTGCTGCTGCGCGGATGGTGCGAGAAGCCGGGCCATGCGCGCATCGGCTTCGGCGAAAGCCGCGGGATGGTGCTGCCCGCGAAGGGCTGAGGACAGCCGCCGCCCCAAAGCAAAAGGCCACCGGTGAGGTGGCCTTTTGCATGAAATGTGGAGCGGGAAAAGAGTCTCGAACTCTCGACCTCAACCTTGGCAAGGTTGCGCTCTACCAACTGAGCTATTCCCGCATTTCGAGCCGCAGATTATAGCCTGGTTTTTTCAGTGGCCGAACACCGACGCGCGGTGCAGCGAAATGCCGGCCATCACGCCATCGGCCGAAGCCATCGTGGCGTTATGGAACATCATGGCCGCATCGCCGGCTGCGAACACGCCGGGCACCGTGGTCATCTTCATCGCGTCGGTGCGGATCAGCGGGCCGAAGCCGCCCTCGTCGATCGCGCATCCGAGCTGCTCGGCCAGCGGGCTTGCCAGGCGCGTGCGCGGCACGAGGAACATCGCATCGAGCGGCACCCGCCGCCCGTCCGCGAGGCGCACGTCCGAGAGCTCGGCAGGCGACGGCCCCTCGAGCGCCGCGATGCGGCCCGGCTCGATCGCCACGCCGCGCGCCTGCAGCCTGGCGCGCGTCTCCTCGTCCACCGTGTTGTTGCCGTTGAGGAACAGCGTGGCCGATCCCCATTCGGCGAACAGGATCGCATGCTCGGGCGCATGCGGCCGCTCGATCAGGATGCCCAGGCGCCGGCCGCTGACTTCATAGCCGTGGCAGTACGGGCAGTGCAGCACGCTTTGGCCCCAGCGTTCGCGCACGCCTTCGATCTCCGGAAAGCCGTCCTCGACGCCGAAGGCGAGCACGATCCGGCTGGCCGACAGCGGCGCGCCGCTGCCTTCGAGCGAAACAGCGAACCCGCCCGCGCCATCGGCCTGCGCCTGCACGACCCGGCCCTCGACGAAGCTGGCGTTCGGATACGCGAGCACCTTGGCGCGCGCATCGGCAATCATCTTCAGCGGCGGCGTGCCGTCCTGGCCGAAGAAGCCGTGCGAAGCGGCGGCGAAGCGGTTGCGCGGCGCGCCCGCATCGACGATGCAGACCTTTTTTCGCGCGCGCGCAAGCTGCAGGGCAGCGGAAAGGCCGGCAAAGCTGCCGCCCACGACCAGAGCGTCATAGTGCATGTTCGATGTCCTTGTGAGTGAAGCCGCCGCCCGTCATGCGGCGATGAAAGTCCCTGGAAAGATCGGCCAGCGTGATGCTGTTGAAACGCTCGAGCAGCAGGGCCTCGGCCTCCCGGCAGGCGCCGTCGAGCGCCGCATTCACGGCCTGCTCGACGATGCAGCCCGGGCTCTCGGTGCGGTTGCCCATGGCCAGCAGCGCCGGAGACCCCACCGCCTGGTGGATGTCGCCGAGCGTCACGGCATCGAGCGGGCACGACAGCACCCACCCGCCGCCATGGCCCTTGGCCGAACTCACGAAGCCGGCCTGACGCAGGCCCGACATGACCCGGCGCACGACGACGGGATTGGTCTGCATGGCCATGGCCAGCGATTCGGAGGTGACGGGCCCCTTCATCTCGGCCATGTGCAGCAGTGCGTGGAGAACGCCTGAAAGCTTGCTGTCTCGTTTCATGCAACATTATTAGTTGCGTGAAAAGCCAGGCACCTGGGAAGATCGCCGTTGACCCTGCTGCTGAAAAGGTTGCTGGCCTCCCGCCGATCCGATTCCGATCCGCTCTCAGGCAAGAAGGAGGCGCCGCCCAACGCATCACCCCCCATTCCGGACGACGGAGGCGTCCCACACGCGCCGGCGGCCGCCTCGCACACGGCGACATGTGCAGAGGTGGTCACGGTAGCGACCGAATTGGCCCAAAGCCGGTTCTGGTCAATGACCATTCAACGAAAGGAAAAGTCACCTATGAAGCAGCAACAACACAAATCCCTTTTCGTCGGCGCCTTGCTCGCAGGCCTTCTTGCCATGAGCGGCTTCGCACAGGCACAAGGCGTGGGGGTCGGCGTGGGCGTGAATGCCGACGTCAACACGTCGGGCAGCGCGAACGCGACTCAACGCCAGGGCGCCGCGGGTGCCGGTGCACGCACCGAGGGAAGTGCCGGCGGCAGTGCCGCCACGAATGCCGGCGTGCAGCCGGTCGAAGTCCCCAAGGCCGCAGGCGGGCTGGGCAACACCCTGGGCGGCGTGGTCGGCGGCGCGACGGGTGCGGTCGGCGGTGCCACGGGTGCAGTCGGCGGCGCGACCAGCGCGGTGGGCGGTGCCACCAATGCCGCGACCGGCGCGGCCGGCAACGTGACCGGCGCGACCAATGTCGTGGGTGACACGTTGGGCGGTGCGACCGGTGCCGCAGGCTCGGCCGGCGGCGCGCTGAAGGCGCCGGCCGTGGATGCCAAGGCGCGCGGCAAGGCGCAGGGTTCCGGCGCGGTCGACGTCAAGAAATAAAGCACTTCGCTCAGGGAAAGAAGCCCGCGGTGCGTTGCGCCGCGGGCTTTTTTAACTTGCTTCCAGCCTGAACAGGCTCGTCACTTCGACATCGAGCACCATCAGCTCGCGCTGGTTGAAGAGCCGCCAGCGCCAGTGCAGGATGCCGAGCGTGGGCCGCTTCCCGGAGCGCCGCACCTCGATGACGTCGGCCACCAGCCGCAAGGCATCGCCGGGCCGCACCGGATGGGGCCAGCGCACATGCTCGAGCCCCGGCGAGGCAAAGGACTCCGAGCCCTCGAGCGCGGCATCGACCACGAGCCGCATCGCGATCGAGCAGGTGTGCCAGCCGCTCGCGATCAGCCCGCCGAAGGCGCTGTCCGCCGCGGCGACGGCGTCGGTGTGGAACCACTGCGGGTCGTAGGCCTGTGCGAAGCCGACGAGCTCCGCTTCGGAGACGACATAAGGCCCGGCCTCGATGACCTGGCCGGGGTGGAAGTCGGCGAACTTCATTCGCCGCAGCTTAATAGGTTTCGAGGTGCAGGCGGCCTTCGCGCTTCAGTGCGGCACCCACGGTGTCCCAGTCGAGCCCCGCTTCCTTCGCCACGTCGCGCAAGGCCAGCACCACGCCCTCTTCCATGCTCTTGAGCCCGCACACGTAGAAGTGGCTCGCGCCATCCTTCAGCAGCGCGGCCAGGTCGGCGGCGCGTTCGCGCATCAGGTCCTGCACGTAGCGCTTGGGTTGGCCCGGCGTGCGCGAGAACGCGAGGTTGATGTCGATGAAGTCCTTGGGCAGCGACTGCAGCGGACCGAAGTACGGCAACTCCTGCTGCGTACGCGCGCCGAAGAACAGCATGAGCTTGCCGCCTTCGAACTTGCCGCTCTTGCGCAGGCGCCGGCGCCATTCGGTCATGGCACGCATCGGCGCGCTGCCGGTGCCGGTGCAGATCATCACGATGTGCGACCTGGGATGGTTCGGCATCAGGAACGAGGAACCGAAGGGCCCCACCACCTGCACCGTGTCGCCCACCTTCAGGTCGCAGACGTAGTTCGAGCACACGCCGCGCACCGGATCGCCCTGGTGGTCTTCGGTCACGCGCTTCACGGTGAGCGACACGTTGTTGTAGCCGGGCCGCTCGCCGTTGCGCGGGCTGGCCACCGAGTACTGGCGCGCATGGTGGCGCTTGCCGATGGCGTCGACGCCCGGCGGGATGATGCCGATCGACTGGCCTTCGAGCACCGGGAACGGCACCACGCCGAAGTCGAGCACGATGTGGTGGGTCTCGCTGTCGAAGCCCGCCTCGGTGCAGTTGAAATTGCCCACCACGGTGGCGGTGGTCGGCGACTTCGGCGCAAAGAGGTTGGTGTAGGCGTGCGCGGCCGACCAGGGCGGCACGGTGGCGCCGTACTGGGCCGAGTTGAAGACCGGCTCGATGGGGTCGACCGCGGCCTGCTGCGCCGGGTTTTGCGCCGGCGCGACAGCCACCGCGGCTTCATCGCCGGCATCGGCGGAAATGCCTGCGGCCTCGAGCTCCTCGGGCGTGAGCTCGGCGGGCAGCGACTCCCAGCCGAGCTGTTCCTCGATCGTGTAGGCGCGCACCAGCGGCATGGTGCGCCAGTTGTCGATCGAACCCGTGGGGCACGGCGAGATGCAGGCCATGCAGCCATTGCAGACATCGGCGCGCACGACGTAGTTGTTGTCGTCGTGCGTGATCGCGTTGACGGGGCAGGTGGCCTCGCAGGTGTTGCAGCGGATGCAGATCTCGGGGTCGATCAGGTGCTGCTTGATGACCCCGGCTTCAACGGCCATGTCCATGTTGTTCTCCTAGAGCCCTCCCCCTTCCGGGGAGGGTTGGGTGAGGGCAAGCGGCGCTTGTCGTGGTCGCGCCGCTTGCCCCCATCCCAGCCTTCCCCCAGCGGGGGAAGGAGCAATACCAATACCGTTCAACCGAAACGCACGTACTCGAAGTCCACCGGCTGGCGGTTGATGCCCATCACCGGCGGCGAGATCCAGCCTGCGAACTTGCCCGGCTCGACCACGCGGCCCATCAACGATGCCACGAAAGCGAAGTCTTCGGCGCTCGGCAGCCATTCATCGCGCTTGGCGGCCCATTCGACCTCGTTCACCACGCGGCCCTCAGGCGACATCTTGATGCCGGCGAGCGCGCCGATCTGGCGGTTGAAGGCCTTGTGCGGCACGGTCAGGCGCGTGGGGATGCCGGCCTTCTCGAGCACTTTGTTCCAGCGGCCGACGCCGGCCACCGAGTCCTTGATGAAGTCGTCGCGCAGCACTTCGTTGAGCGCGTTGAGCATCGGCACGTCCTTTTCGACGAGCTGGCCGTCCTTCACCTCGAGCACCTTGTAGGTCTGGCCCTTGAGCACGTGGTCGTCGCCCCGCTTGCCTTCCTCGTAGCGGCCCTTCAGGCCCGAGCTGTAGAAGATGGCCGCGTTGCTCGACTGGTCGGCGCCGAACAGGTCGATGGTCACGCTGTAGTGGAAGTTCAGGTAGCGCTGGATCGTGCCCAGGTCGATGGCGCCGGCCGCGCGCACCTTCTGCGCGTCGTCGGTCTTGAGTTCGTTCATGACCTGCGCGGTGCGCGCGAGCACGCGCGAGACGCCGCTCTCGCCCACGAACATGTGGTGCGCTTCCTCGGTCAGCATGAACTTGGTGGTGCGCGCCAGCGGATCGAAGGCGCTCTCGGCCAGCGCGGCCAGCTGGAACTTGCCGTCGCGGTCGGTGAAGTAGGTGAACATGAAGAACGCGAGCCAGTCGGGCGTCTTCTCGTTGAAGGCACCCAGGATGCGCGGGTTGTCCTGGTCGCCCGAGGTGCGCTGCAAGAGCGCCTCGGCTTCCTCGCGGCCGTCGCGGCCGAAGTGCTTGTGCAGCAGGTAGACCATGGCCCACAGGTGGCGGCCCTCTTCCACGTTGATCTGGAACAGGTTGCGCAGGTCGTACATCGAAGGCGCCGTGAGGCCCAGGTGGCGCTGCTGCTCGACCGAGGCGGGCTCGGTGTCGCCCTGCGTCACGATGATGCGGCGCAGGTTGGCGCGGTGTTCGCCGGGCACGTCCTGCCAGGCTTTCTCACCCTTGTGGTCGCCGAAGTGGATCTCGCGGTTGGCATCGCCCGGGTTCAGGAAGATGCCCCAGCGGTAGTCGCGCATCTTCACGTGGCCGAACTGGGCCCAGCCCTGCGGGTCGACGCTCACGGCCGTGCGCAGGTAGACCTCGTGGTTGGTCGAGCCTTCGGGGCCCACGTCGTCCCACCAGTTGATGAAGTTGGGCTGCCAGCCTTCGAGCGCGCGCTGCAGCGTGCGGTCTTCGCCGAGGTTGACGTTGTTGGGGATCTTCTCGCTGTAGTTGATCGTGCTCATCGCTGTTCCTTGGGTTGTGCGGACTGGGGGTTCTTCTTCAGACGCGGTTCAAGTCGAAGCCGGCCTTTTCGCCGGTGCCGTAGACCTTGAGCGCGCCCTTTTCGCCGACGGCGTTGGGGCGGTTGAAGATCCAGTTCTGCCAGGCGGTGAGCCGGCCGAAGATGCGGGTGGCCATGTTCTCCTTGCTCGCAAAGCGCAGGTTGGCTTCGAGGCCGGTGAGCGCGTCGGGCGACATGGCGGCGCGCTCTTCGATGGCGATGCGGATCTCGTCTTCCCAGTCGATGTCGTCGGGCGCGGCGGTGACGAGGCCGAGCTTCAGCGCCTCGTCGGCGTCCAGCGGCTTGCCGGCCGCGGCGCGGGCGGCGTCCAGCGGCGCGGCTTCTTCGTAGAAGCGGCGCTGCAGGCGGCTCTGGTCGTTCACCATCGGGAAGAAGCCGAAGTTGAATTCGTTGAGCACGAGCTTCGGTGCGCGCGCTGCGTCGTCGGGCAGCGCCAGCATGTAGCTGCGGTCGGCCGCAAAGGCCAGCTCGGCCAAGGTGCCGGCAAAGCAGGAGCCCGCCTCGACCAGCGCGAACAGGCTGCGCGACGACACGTCCAGCCGCGCCAACGTGCGGCGCAGCGCGCCGATCGTTTCGCGCACCAGCCAGTGGTCCTTGTGGGCGAGCATCACGGCGTCCGAGGCGAGCACGGCCTGCGCGTCGCCTTCGGTCTTGAGCAGCCAGGTGCCGATGTCGAGCTCGTTGGTGCGCAGGTTGAGGATCGCGTCGTCGAGCTGGCGGCACACGGCGAGCGGCCACCAGGCGGCGCCCGCGGCCTCGATGGCGGCGACGTCCGCGGGCTGCGTTCCCGTGGGTGCCTTGACGGTGATCGTGGCGGTGCGCTTGCTGCGGTCGATCTTCACGTCGACGTGCGAATAGGCGATGCCGTCGGCGCTGTCGGTGCGCTCCAGGCGGGTCAGCGCCACGCCCTTGCCGCTGGCCGGGCGGTCGCTCGCGGCGGCGAGCTGCGCAGCACGCTCCTGCACGGCGGCAGCGAACTGCGCGGGCTTGGCCACCGCATCGACCAGGCGCCATTCGACCGCGCGCTGGCCGCGCACGCCTTCGACGCTGGTACAGAAGATGTCGGCGAGGTCATGGCGCACATGGCGCTTGTCGGTCACGCGGGTCAGGCCGCCGGTGCCGGGCAGCACGCCGAGCAGCGGCACCTCGGGCAGCGAGACGGAGGAAGAGCGGTCGTCCACCAGGAGGATCTCGTCGCAGGCCAGCGCCAGCTCGTAGCCGCCGCCGGCGCAGGCGCCGTTCACGGCCGCGAGGAACTTCAGGCCCGAGTGCTTCGACGAATCCTCGATGCCGTTGCGCGTCTCGTTGGTGAACTTGCAGAAGTTCACCTTCCAGGCATGGCTCGATACACCGAGCATGAAGATGTTGGCGCCCGAGCAGAAGATGCGGTCCTTGCCGCTGGTGACGATCACGCTGCGCACTTCGGGGTGCTCGAAGCGCACGCGGTTGAGCGCGTCGCTCAGCTCGATGTCCACGCCCAGGTCGTAGCTGTTGAGCTTGAGCTTGTAGCCGGGGCGGATGCCGCCGTCTTCCGCGATGTCGAGCACGAGGCGCGCGATGGCGCCGTCGAAGCTCAGCGACCAGTGGCGGTACTGGGCGGGCTCGGTGCGGTAGTCGACGCGGGGCGGCGCCTGGAGCGTGGTGGTGTCGGTCATGCGGAAGTCTCCTGTGGGGCTGTGTTCGGAAACCGTGAACAGGAAAGATAATGCACTTTCTTGCTCCGATGACATGCATCATGCTGCATGCAAACAGGCAAGTCAATGCCTGTTGTGCTTTTTTTCAGATTCGGGGGCGTGCACAGGGCACCGGGTACTCCCCTCCGCGTACCCCGTCGGCGGGATCGCGCCCTGAACACTCAGCTCAAGCGCCCAGCCCCATCGATTGGCGGGCCACGGCGCGCAACGCCTGGAAGCTCTGCGCCAGCGTCTTGCCGCTGGTGTCCACCGAAAGATCGGCCTTCGAATAGAAGGCGGCGCGGCCGTTCAGGATGCGGCGCAGGTCTTCCATGGCTTCCTTGCTGGCCGCCATCGGACGGGTGTCGCCCTGCGCGGCCACACGGCCCATGTGCTCCTCGGGCGCGGCCTGCAGCCACACGGTGGTGCAGTGCGCGAGCAGTTCGTTGAAGGTGGCGGGGTCCGAGACGATGCCGCCCGGCGTGGCGATGACCACCTCGCCGTAGATCTGGATGGCTTCCTCGAGCGCGCGGCGCTCGTAGCGGCGGTAGGCGTTGGTGCCGTAGAGGTCGTGGATCTCGCGCACGCTGCAGCCCGCGAGCTTCTCGATGTCGCGGCTCAGCTCCACGAAAGGCACGTCGAGGTCATCAGCCAGCATCTGCCCGAGCGTCGACTTGCCCGCGCCGCGCAGGCCCACGAGCGCGATGCGCCGGTGGCGCGCCGGATCGACCGAGGCCGTGCCCAGCAGCTCACCCACCGCCACGCGCACGCGGCGCAGGTCGGCCTCGCTGCGGTTTTCGAGCAGCTCGCGGATCAGCAGCCATTCGGGCGAGCTGGTGGTCACGTCGCCGACCAGCTCGGCCAGCGAGCAGTGCAGCGCGCCGGCCACCTGCTGCAGCACCAGGATCGACGCATTGCCGATGCCGTATTCGAGATTGGCCAGGTGCCGCTCCGACACATCGGCCGCAATGGCCACCGCCTTGCGGGTGAGGCCGCGCTGCGCGCGCAGGTTGCGCACGCGCTCGCCCAGCGCCGCCAGCAATGGATTCTTGGTCTCCGCGGCCGCCGCCGCTGCGTTGCCGGCGCGGTGGCCTTCTTCGGGCGCGGGGGCCAGCACCGCGTCTACGTGCTCGTTCATGCATGTCCTCGTTCTTGGCCGGGATTGTGCGCGCTCAGGGTAAACACCATATATGCACTATATTGCTTGACACCCACGGAGTCGATGCTTATTGTTCGGCCACAAGCAAGATACTGCACGCGCACCAATCCTGCAAGGTAGTTCGAAAGTTCGCTGCGCCATTCACCCTGCCAGCCAGCCTCCAAAAAGGAAGCCCGCCAATGTCCAGCAAGGAAGCATTTCACCAGCTGATCGCCGCCCTGGCCGCCGAAATCGCCGGCCGGCCGCTCGACGAACAGCTCGACCAGTGGCTCAACGCCACCCACGGCGCAGGCAGCGCGCACTTCGAGGCGCTGCGCCAGGCCTGCATCGGCGGCGTGGCCGAAGGCTGGCTGTGCGAGCGCGAGGGCGGCGGCATCCGCTACGGCCGCGCGTTCAAGGCGGAAGACGCGCTGCAGCGCTTCTCGGTCGACGTGGTCGACATGCAGGACATCGCGGGTCCGCACCACACCCATCCGAACGGCGAGATCGACCTGATCATGCCGCTCGAAGGCAGCCCCGGCGCCACCTTCGACGGCCGGCCCGCGGGCTGGTGCGTCTACGGCCCCGGCACCGCACACCGCCCGACCGTGGCGAACGGCCGCGCGCTCGTTCTCTATCTCCTGCCCGAAGGGCAGATCAAGTTCACCGCATGACCGAACTCCTCCCCAATTACGTCGCCGGCCGCTGGCAAGGCGGATCGGGCGCCGGCACGCCGCTTTTCGATCCGGTGCTAGGCACCGAGCTCGTGCGCGTCGACGCCACCGGCCTGGACCTGCCCGCCGCCTTTGCCTTTGCGCGCGAACAGGGCGGCGCCGCGCTGCGCACCCTCGCCTATCGCCAGCGCGCCGGGCTGCTCGGCGCCATCGTGAAGGTGCTGCAGGCGAACCGCGATGCCTACTACGAGATTGCCACCGCGAACTCCGGCACGGTGAAGAACGACTCGGCGGTCGACATCGACGGCGCGATCTTCACGCTGAGCCAGTACGCGAAGTGGGGCGATGCGCTCGGCGACGTGCACGCGCTGCGCGACGGCGAGGCCGTGAAGCTCGGCAAGGAGCCGGTGTTCCAGTCGCAGCACCTGCAGCTGCCGACGCACGGCGTGGCGCTGTTCATCAACGCCTTCAACTTCCCGTCATGGGGGCTGTGGGAAAAGGCCGCGCCGGCGCTGCTCTCGGGCGTGCCGGTGATCGTGAAGCCCGCCACGGCCACCGCCTGGCTCACGCAGCGCATGGTCAAGGACGTGGTCGATGCGGGCGTGCTGCCCGCGGGCGCCCTCTCGGTCGTCTGCGGCAGCTCGGCGGGCCTGATGGATGCGCTGCAGCCCTTCGACGTGGTTTCGTTCACCGGCTCGGCCGAGACGGCCGCCGTGATCCGCTCGCACCCGGCCGTGGCCGAGCGCTCGGTGCGCGTGAACATCGAGGCCGACAGCCTCAACAGCGCCCTGCTGCTGCCCGGCGCCGCGGCCGGCAGCGACGCCTTCAACCTGCTGGTGCGCGAAGCGGTGCGCGAGATGACGGTCAAGTCGGGCCAGAAGTGCACCGCGATCCGCCGCATCCTGGTGCCGGCCGAGCTCTACGACGCCGCGGCCCAGGCCATCGGCGCCAAGCTCGCGGGCATCACGGTCGGCAATCCGCGCAACGAGAGCGTGCGCATGGGCTCGCTCGTGAGCCGGGCACAGATGAACGCCGTGAGCGAAGGTCTGGAGGCACTGTCTGCGCAGACCACCGTGCTGTACGACGGCCGCAACACGCCGCTGATCGATGCCGAACCGGCCGTGGCCGCCTGCATCGGCCCCGTGCTGCTGGGCGCGCGCGATGCCGATGCGGCGCAGCGCGTGCACGACGTGGAAGTGTTCGGACCCGTCGCCACGCTGCTGCCCTACCGCGATCTGGCGCACGGCATCGCGCTGGCGCACCGCGGTCAGGGTTCGCTGGTGACTTCGCTCTATGGCAGCGACGACGCCGCGCTGGCGCAAGCCGCACTCGCCATTGCGCCGAGCCACGGCCGCGTGCACGTGATCACGCCCGAGGTGGCGCAGGCCCACACCGGCCACGGCAACGTGATGCCGATGTCGCTGCACGGCGGCCCGGGCCGCGCGGGCGGCGGCGCCGAACTCGGCGGCCTCCGCGCGCTGGACTTCTACCACCGCCGCAGCGCGGTGCAGGCGAGCCCCGGCGTGCTGGCCGCACTGGGCCTCTAGAAAAAGAACCCGGCCGAAGGAGACAACCATGACCCTGCCCCAACGATTCAATTTCGCCGAACACCTGTTCGCGCTGAATCGCGGCCGCGCCGAGCGCACTGCCTACATCGACGACCGCGGCACGCTCGCCTACGGCCAGCTCGAAGACCGCGCGCGCCGCCTGGCCGCCGCGCTCAAGGCCGCCGGGGTGCGGCGCGAAGAGCGTGTGCTGCTGCTGATGCTCGACAGCAGCGACTGGCCCGTGAGCTTCCTGGGCTGCCTCTATGCCGGCATCGTTCCCGTCGCCGTCAACACGCTGCTCACGCCCGCGGACTACGCCTACATGCTCGACCACAGCCGCGCGCAGGCCGCGCTGGTGTCGGGCGCGCTGCTGCCCGCGCTGCAGGAGGCGATGGCGCTCGGCGCGCATGAAGTGCACACGCTGATCGTCTCGCAGCCCACGGGCGCGCTGCCCGAAGGCGCGCAGGAATTCGAAGCCGCGCTCGCTGCCGCCCAGCCGATGGCGGCGCCGGCGCCCACGGCCTCCGACGACCCCGGCTTCTGGCTGTATTCCTCGGGCTCTACCGGCAAGCCCAAGGGCACGGTCCACACGCATGCCAACCTGTGGTGGACGGCCGAGCTCTACGGCAAGCCGGTGCTGGGGCTGACCGAGAACGACGTGTGCTTCTCGGCCGCCAAGATGTACTTCGCCTACGGCCTGGGCAACGCGCTGACCTTTCCGCTGTCGGTCGGTGCGACCGTGGTGCTGATGGCCGAGCGGCCGACGCCCGACGCCACCTTCCGCCGCTGGGTCGGAGATACGGGCCCCCAGGGCGCTTCGCGCCGGCCCACCGTCTTCTTCGGCGCGCCCACCGGCTTTGCCGGCATGCTCGCCTCGCCGAAGCTGCCGGCGCGCGAAGCCGTGGCCCTGCGCATGTGTTCTTCCGCCGGCGAGGCACTGCCCGGCGAGATCGCGCAGCGCTTCAAGGCGCACTTCGGCTGCGAGATCATCGACGGCATCGGCTCGACCGAGATGCTGCACATCTTCATCTCCAACCGCCCCGGCGACGTGCGCTACGGCACCACGGGCAAGCCGGTGGAGGGCTACGAGGTCGAGCTGCGCGGCGAGGACGGCCGCCCGGTGCCCGATGGCGAAGTGGGCGACCTCTACATCCGCGGCCCGAGCGCGGCGCTGATGTACTGGTGCAACCGCGAGAAGTCGCGCGAGACCTTCCAGGGCGGCTGGACCAAGAGCGGCGACAAGTACACGCGCGACGCCGACGGCTACTACACCTACGCCGGGCGCAGCGACGACATGCTGAAGGTCAGCGGCATCTATGTGTCGCCCTTCGAGGTGGAAGCCACGCTGATGCAGCACCCCGCGGTGCTCGAGGCCGCGGTGATCGGCAAGGAGGATGCGGACGGACTGACCAAGACCAAGGCCTTTGTCGTGCTGAAGGACGGCCAGTCGGTCGGCGACGAGGAACTGAAGGCTTTCGTCAAGGAACGCCTCGCGCCGTACAAGTACCCGCGCTTCCTGGAATTCGTGCAGGAGCTGCCGAAGACGGCGACGGGGAAGATCCAGCGGTTCAGGCTGCGCGAGCGGGAGAGGCAGGCATGAGCATGAGGTTCCCGTGTTGTTCCCTCTCCCTCTGGGAGAGGGTCAGGGTGAGGGCGTCGGCCTTCGCAAACGCACCGCTTTCGCCAGCGCCGCTGGCCCTCACCCCCGCCCTCTCCCAGAGGGAGAGGGAGCAACAGCCAGGGGCAAGGCTGTGAGCACCCCCGACTTCACCACCATCAACTGGCGCGGCCGCCCCGTGCAGATCGAATGCCAGTGGATCGCCCCCGAGCGCACCGATGCTCCGCTCATCGTCTTCCTGCACGAAGGCCTCGGCTCCATCGCGATGTGGAAGGACTTCCCCGCGCAAGTCTGCAACGCCGCCAACGCCCGCGGCCTCGTGTTCTCGCGCCCCGGCTACGGCCGCTCCACGCCGCGCGCCGACGACGAGATCTGGGACGTCGACTTCATGCACCGCCAGGCGCACGAGGTGCTGCCCGCGCTCTTCGCCGCCCTGAAGCTCGACGACGAGAAGCCCTGGCTCTTCGGCCACAGCGACGGCGGATCGATTTCGCTGCTGTATGCCTCGCGCTTTCCGGACCGCGCCAGCGGCCTCGTGGTGCTCGCGCCGCACATCTTCGTGGAAGACGTGACAGTCGCGAACATCGAGCAGGCCCGCACCGCGTATCTCTCGACCGACCTGCCGGCGAAGCTCGGCCGCTACCACGACAGCGCCGACTCGGCCTTCTGGGGCTGGAACCGCATCTGGCTGCATCCGCCTTTCCGCGAATGGAACATCGAGGCCGAGCTCGACACCATCTGCTGCCCTGTCCTCGCCATCCAGGGCACGGGCGACGAGTACGGCACGCTCGCGCAGATCCACGGCATTGCGGCGCGGGTCAGGGGATGCGAGCTGCTCGAAATCCCGGAATGCGGGCATTCCCCGCATCGCGATCAGCCGGATCGTGTCATCGTCGCGGCCACTTCTTTCATTGCCAAAAACAGGAGACAAACACCATGACCATCCGTACCGCCCGCCTCGCGCTCACCGCGATCGCCTTCGCCGCCCTGGCCACCGCCGCCGGTGCCCAGGGCACCGGCAAACTCAAGGTCGGCCTGATGCTGCCCTACAGCGGCACTTACACCGCCCTGGGTGTCGCCATCGAGAACGGCTTCAAGCTCTACGTGGACGAGCAGGGCGGCAAGCTCGCCGGCCGCGAGATCGAATACTTCAAGGTCGACGACGAGTCCGACCCCGCCAAGGCCACCGACAACGTCAACAAGCTGATCAAGCGCGACAACGTCGACGTGATCGTGGGCACCGTGCACTCCGGCGTGGCGATGGCCATGGCCAAGGCCGCGAAGGAAAGCGGCACCGTGCTGATCGTGCCGAATGCCGGCGCCGACGCGGTCACGGGCCCGATGTGCGCGCCCAACATCTTCCGCAGTTCGTTCTCGAACTGGCAGCCGGCCTTCGCGATGGGCGAAGTGGCGGCCAAGCAGCAGGGCAAGAAGAAGGCGATGACCATCACCTGGAAGTACGCGGCCGGCGACGAATCGGTCAACGGCTTCAAGGAAGGCTTCGAGAAGAACGGCGGCAAGGTCGACAAGCAGCTCACGCTGCCCTTCCCCAACGTCGAGTTCCAGGCGCTCCTGACCGAGATCGCGGCGGCCAAGCCCGATGCGGTGTACGCCTTCTTCGCGGGCGGCGGCGCGGTGAAGTTCGTCAAGGACTACCAGGCCGCCGGCCTCAACAAGACGATTCCGCTCTACGGCCCGGGCTTCCTGACCGACGGCACGCTCGACGCGCAGGGCGAAGCCGCGCAAGGCATGCTGACCACGCTGCACTATGCCGACGGCCTGAACACGGCGCGCGACAACGCCTTCCGCGTCGGCTACGCCAAGGCCTTCAAGCTGCAGCCCGACGTGTATGCCGTGCAGGGCTACGACGCGGCGCAGATGCTGGGCGTGGGCCTGGCCGCCACCAAGGGCGACATCGGCAAGAAGGCCGAATTCACGGCCGCCATCGAGAAGGCGAAGATCGACAGCCCGCGCGGCACGTTCACCATGAGCAAGTCGCACAACCCGGTGCAGGACATCTATCTGCGCAAGGTGGAAGGCAAGGAGAACAAGCTGGTGAGCATCGCGATCAAGGGCCTGACGGACCCGGCGCGCGGCTGCAGGATGTGACCCACCCCCGTCCCTCGCTCACTTCGTGTAGCTCGACTCCCCCCTCGAGGGGGCGACACCTGCGGCCCGGCGGAGCCGGTTCCGCGGTGTCTCACGAACATCGCGGGCGCTTTCGCGCCACGCTCTTTCTTTAAGCCCCTACCGGGATGACCTAACGTGGATTTCGGCACCTTTCTTGTCCAGTGCCTGAACTCGGTTCAGTACGGACTCCTGCTCTTCCTGGTGGCTTCGGGGCTCACGCTGATCTTCGGGATCATGGGCGTGATCAACCTTGCGCACGGCAGCTTCTACATGATCGGCGCGTACATGGCGTTCGCGCTCGCGCCGCTGTTCGGCGACCAGTTCCTCTTGATGCTGGTGGCCGGCGTGGTGCTGGCGGCCATCTTCGGCTACCTGCTCGAATGGGCCTTCTTCAGCTACCTCTACCAGCGCGACCACCTGCAGCAGGTGCTGATGACCTACGGGCTCATCCTGGTGTTCGAGGAGCTGCGCTCCATCCTCGTGGGCAACGACGTGCATGGCGTGAAGGTGCCGGCCTGGCTGGACGGCAGCTTCGCGCTGGGCAACGTCATGAGCTATCCCTGGTACCGGCTCTTCGCTTCGGCCGCCTGCATCGTGCTGGCGGTGGCGCTGTACTGGGTGGTCAACCGCACGCGGCTGGGCATGATGATCCGCGCCGGCGCGAGCAACCGCGACATGGTGCGGGGCCTGGGCATCGACGTGAAGCGGCTCTACCGCATCGTGTTCGCGGCCGGCGTGGCGCTCGCGGCGCTGGCCGGGATGATCGCGGCGCCGATGTCCTCGGTGTATCCGAACATGGGCGCGAGCGTGCTCATCATCTGCTTCGTGCTGGTGGTGATCGGCGGCATCGGCTCGATCACGGGCGCGCTCGTGGCCTCGCTGCTGGTGGGCTTCGTCGACACCTTCGGCAAGGTGTTCTTCGCGGACCTGAGCGGCATCGGCATCTACCTCTTGATGGCCATCGTGCTGATCTGGAAGCCCGAAGGGCTGATGGGGAGGCGGCCATGACGCAGACCGGAACCTCCATGCGGCGCGGCGCGTTTCTCGTGCCGGTGGTCTGCGCCATTGCCATCGGCGTGCTCGGCCCGTTGATGGGCAACTACGTCTCGGACTTCGTCGTGAAGGTGATGATCCTGTCGATCTTCGCGCTGAGCCTCGAACTGCTGGTCGGCATGACGGGGCTCGTGAGCCTGGGCCATGCGGCGTTCTACGGCATCGGCGCCTACGTCACGGTGCTGGCCTCGGGCAACGAGGGCGGCAACCTCGCGCTGCTGCTGCCGCTGGCCATGGGCGCGGCGGCGCTCTATGCCCTGTTCGTGGGTTCGCTGAGCCTGCGCACGCGCGGCGTGTACTTCATCATGGTGACGCTGGCCTTCGCGCAGATGGCGTTCTTCGTGTTCCACGACACCAAGGTGGGCGGCGGCAGCGACGGCATCTACCTGTACGTGCGGCCGGCCATCGGCAAGCTCGACCTGGAGAACCGCATGGTGCTGTTCTACGTGGTGCTCGCATCGCTGGTGTTCACCTACGGCCTCTTGGCGCTGGTGCGGCGCTCGCGCTTCGGCGCGGCGCTGGCGGGCATCCGCGTGAACGAGCAGCGCATGCGCGCGGCGGGATTCCCGGTGTACGGCTACAAGCTCGCGGCCTTCGTGCTGGCGGGTGCACTGGCGGGGCTTGCGGGCTTCCTGCTGGCCTCGCGCGACGGCGTGGTCAACCCCGAGCTGATGGCCTGGCACAACTCGGGCGAGGTGCTGCTGATGGTGATTCTCGGCGGCCTCGGCCACCTGCGCGGTGCGGTCATCGGCGCCATTGCGTTCACGCTGCTGAAGGAAATCTTCTCGACGCACGCCGTGATGGGGCCGCTGGCGGACCACTGGCAATTGACGCTGGGCATCGCGATCATCGTGTTCGTGGCGTGGCTGCCCAAGGGGCTGATCGGGCTGGCAAAGCGGCTCTCGCCGAAGGGGGCTGCATGACGACCGCACTGCTTTCCGTCGAAGGACTCACGCGCCGCTTCGGCGGCCTCACGGCCGTCAACGCCATCACGCTCGACCTGCACATCGGCGAAGTCCATGCGGTGATCGGCACCAATGGCGCGGGCAAGTCGACGCTGATCAACATGCTCTCGGGCGAGATCGAAGCCTCCGAAGGCCGCATCGCGCTCGACGGTGTCGACATCACGCGGCGCGCGCAGTGGCGCCGCGCGCGTGCCGGCGTGGGCCGCAGCTACCAGCGCACGACCATCTTCCCGGAGTTCAGCGTGCACGAGAACTGCCGCCTCGCAGCGCAAGCCGCCACGGCGCGGCCCTGGACGGTGTGGCAGTCGTCCGGGCGCTGCGCGGCCAGCAATGCGGCGGCCGATGCGGCACTCGAGGCCGCGGGCCTTTCGAACGAAGCCCTGCGCATCGCCGGCACGCTGAGCCACGGCGCGCAGCGCCAGCTCGAGGTGGCAATGTGCCTGGCCACCAAGCCCCGCGTGCTGCTGCTCGACGAGCCGCTCGCGGGCATGGGCGCCGAGGAAACCGACCGCATGCTGACCCTGCTCGCGCGGCTGAAGGCCACGCACGCGATCCTGCTGGTGGAGCACGACATGGATGCGGTGTTCCGCATTGCCGACCGCATCACGGTGATGGTGAACGGCACGGTCATCGCGACCGGCGATCCGAAATCGATCCGCGAGAACCCCGAAGTGCGCACCGCCTACCTTGGAGAGGATCACTGACCATGCTCGTCGTCCGCGATCTCAACACCTGCTACGGCAACAGCCACATCCTGCGCGGCGTGCATGCCGGCATTCCGGCCGCCACCTCGGTCGGCCTGCTCGGGCGCAACGGCATGGGCAAGACCACGCTGATCCGCACGGTCATGGGCTATGTGCGCCCCGCGTCGGGCGAAGTGCAGGTCGATGGCCGCACCGTCACCGGCTGGCCGCCCGAGAAGATGGCGCGTCTCGGCATCGGCTACGTGCCCGAGGGCCGCGGCATCTTTCCAAATCTCTCGGTGCGCGAGAACCTCGTGATGAGCGAGCGCGCGGGCATCGACGGCCGGCGCGCCTGGACCTTCGACCGCGTGATGGCCACCTTTCCGCGGCTGGCCGAGCGGCTCTCGCACGGCGGCCAGCAGCTCTCGGGCGGCGAGCAGCAGATGCTCTCGATCGGCCGCGCGCTCATGACCAACCCGCGCCTGCTGGTCCTCGACGAGGCCACCGAGGGCCTCGCGCCGCTGATCGTGGCCGAGATCTGGCGCGTGATCGGCGAGATCCGCGCGACCGGCATCGCCACGCTGATCGTCGACCGCGACTACCGCAAGGTGCTCGCGCACACCGACCTGGCGGTGGTGATGGAGAAGGGGCAGATCGTGCGGCACGGGACGTCGGCGGACCTGCTGGGGCAGCCGCTGGTGTTGGAAGAACTGCTGGGCGTTTGAAGGTCCATAGGGCCATGCGCAACGCTACGGCCCGCCGCTTCCAACTGTCTACAGACAGGTTTCAGGCGGCCTGCGATGCAGGGACTTCACTGACGCTGAAGTTTCCGAATCCATGTGTCCCATGACTCGATGCGTATGGGCGGCGACATGCCGTGCTCGAAATCGTGCCGCTTCTTGCTCTCGGAGAAGTCGTCGCGTGTCCGGCCACCGATAACCACCGAGCGAATCTCGATGTCCTTGTCGGAGTCGACCAACAACTTCGGATGCGGTCCCATGAAGGCGCCGTGACGAGCAGCGCCTGACTCGACCGCGTGCCGTACTTTGTGGGCGTAGCGCCGGAACGTCGACATGTCTCTGTAGATGTCCCCGATCCGACGTCGTATCTGGCCCGCCGCTTGGTTGACCTTGTGCGAGAACTCAGCATAGCTGTCGTCGTTTACCAGGAAGAAATCCGCTCCTTTGATCTCTATCAGCACGACCTCCATCCGTGAGCGCCCCGTGAAGACAACGAAGTCAATGAATCCATCGGCCAGCGGATACTCTGAAAGGACGATGTACTCCTCATGGGGATCTCCGTAGACCTCCCCGAAGAAGGAAGGGTCTCGCTTCAACAATTCCTGAAACTGTCGTTCCGTTGCGCCCGCATTGACCAGCTGAGAAAGCATGGCTTTGGAGATCATTCCGCTTTCTATGGTTTCCCGTCGGTTGACGATCTCGGGTTCTTCCAACCATGGCGCATCAGCAAAGGGATCGATTGCATTTCGCAGACGTTCGATTTCCGCGACCAACCGCAGATTCATCGCTGTCGAGCTTTTGAACTCGCTTGAATCACAAGAAAGAGTCGACAGCACGTCTTGCATGGACATCCGCGCCCACGACGGATCGCCCATGGGTCCAAAGCTGACCCCCGAGAACGATCCCCCTCCGCCATCGTGCCTCTCGTAGTGCTCGATGACACGCGCGTCGGGCTGAATCATTCCGCGCAGTAGCAGTGCTTGGTGAATGTGTTCAACGGAGTTCGTTATCGACGACCCAACAACAAACTCACCGAGATCCGTCAGAAGCGCGGTGACGCCACTTTGAGGACCAAAGAACGTGCGGACGCGACAAAGGCCTTGCCTCGTGTGAGCGATGCCAATAGGGAACTGAAATATGAAGTCCGACAGCTTCATCCTGCGCCTCGCGAATTGATGGGGTTACTTTTCTACAGTTTGTAGCAAGCCCTGTCTTGGCGACGACGTGCTGTCTTAAGTTGAGAAAATTTCTTCTTGAGCAAGCGAAAAGCGGACAGATCAAGTCAACCCACCGGGTTTCACCTCTGTCCTGCGACAGTGCGACAGCCGAATCATGTCCGGCTGCGCGGCCCCTCCCAGTGCCGCGCCCACTCCACGCACGAGGCTGCGCATGACTTCCCTGCAATCGCGTCACATCGACAACGTCTACTCCATCGCCACCGGCACGGCGCTGGCCGATCCGGCGGCGAGCCTGGTCCACAAGTCGTGGGCGCGCTGCGTGCGCGAGCACGGGCTCGATCCGACGAAGCCGAGCCCCGCGCGCATCCTGCCGGCGCAGGAGCTGCGCGCGCACCAGCAGCAGCTGGAGCATTTCTTGCGCGCGGCGCGCGCCGGCATGGAAGACATCTACCGCCGCGTCGCGGACCTCGGCTACATGGTGCTGCTGACGGACGCCGAAGGCATCACGGTCGACTACATCGGCAACCCAGCCTGGGACGACCAGCTGCGCCGCGCCGGCCTCTACCTAGGCGCCGACTGGAACGAGGCCCACGCGGGCACCTGCGGCGTGGGCACCTGCCTGGTCGAGCGCCAGCCGATGACCTGCCACCAGACCGAGCACTTCGATGCCACGCACATCGCGCTGACCTGCACCACGGCGCCGCTGTTCGACCACAGCGGCAAGCTCACGGCCATCCTCGACGTCTCGGCGCTGCGCTCGCCCGAGGCCCGGGAGAGCCAGCACCTGGTGCGGCACCTGGTGTCGATCTACGCGCGGATGATCGAGGACGCCGATTTCCTGCGCAGCTTCCGCGGCCACTGGATCCTGCGGCTGGGCACGGCCTACGGGCTGGTCGACGTGGTCGGCGAGCTGATGCTGGCCTTCGACGAGGGCGGCACGGTGGTCGGCGCCAACAGCGGTGCGCGGCAGGCCCTGGCCGGAAACCCGCTGGGCCGCGAGGTGTCGCAGCTGCTGCACATGCCGATGGACGCGGTCTGGCGCCTGGGCAATGGCGGCGCATTGGCCATGCCTTTCGCCCACACGGTGCTGCTGCCGGGCGGCGGCGAATACCACGCCTCGCTGCTGGCGCCGCGCATGCGGCGGGCGGCAGCGCCAGCGCCTGGCACGGCCCGTCCTTCCGATCGCCTGCCGCCGCTCGCGCGCATCGCCGGCGACGACCCGGCCATGCAGCAGCTTCTCGCGCAGGCGCGCCGTCTGGTGGACCGCGGCATCCATGTGCTGGTCGAAGGCGAAACCGGCAGCGGCAAGGAAGTGCTGGCTCGCGCCATGCACGGCGCGAGCCGCCGCGCGGCCATGCCCTTCGTGGCGGTGAACTGCGCGGCCATTCCCGATTCGCTGATCGAGAGCGAGCTCTTCGGCTACACGCCCGGCAGCTTCACCGGCGGCCGCGCCAAGGGCATGAAGGGGCTGATCGCGCAGGCCGACCGGGGCACGCTGTTCCTCGACGAGATCGGCGACATGCCGATGGCGCTGCAGACGCGGCTATTGCGCGTGCTGTCCGAAGGCGAGGTGCTGCCGCTGGGGGCGGAGTCGCCGCAGCGCGTGGACCTTGCCGTGGTGGCGGCCACGCACCGCGACCTGCCGGCGCTGGTCGCGGCCGGGCGCTTCCGCGAGGACCTGTACTACCGGCTGTGCGGCGCGGTGCTGAAGCTGCCGCCGCTGCGCGCGCGGGGCGACCGGCGCTACCTGATCGAGGCGATGTTCAATGAAGAGGCCGCGGCGATGGGCTCGGCCGCGCGGCTTTCGGAAGCCGCGATGCTGCGGCTGATGGCGCACGACTGGCCGGGCAACCTGCGCGAGTTGCGCAATGTGCTGCGGTTGGCGCTCGCGCTCTGCACGGGCGCCGGCATCACGCCCGAAGAGCTTCGCCTGGCGCCGCATCGTCCATCGCTCGACCCCTGCGGCGCCACGCCCTCTCCGACCGACGACGGCGACAGCGCCGCCAACGCCACGCGCCTGCTCGACGCGCTGCAGCGCCATCGCTGGCATGTGGCGCGGGCCGCGCAGGCGCTCGGCATCAGCCGCGCCACCGCGTACCGCCACATGAAGCGCTTCGGCATCGTGGCGCCGCAGCGCGGCTGACCTGCTCTAACGCGCCAGGATCTGCTCGATCGCGCGGACGGCCGTGCCCAGGCCGTCTTCCGCGCGCATCCGTTCGCCCAGCGCTTGGGCCCGCGTGCGCACCTGCGGGTCGTGCGCGAACGCGATGCCGCGCGCCAGGTCCTCGGCGCCGAACCGGGCACCCGCCACAGCGGGCGGTGCCACGCCCGCCTGCGCGAGGTGGTGCGCCCAGAAGGCCTGGTCACCCGCGAACGGCACGACCACCGAGGGCACGCCCGCGCGCGCGGCCGAGTGGCTGGTGCCCGAGCCGCCGTGGTGCACCACCAGCGCCACCCGCGGAAACAGCCAGTCGTGCGGGGTGTCGCCGACGGCGTGGAAGTTCGGTGGCAGCTGCCGCGCATCCAGGCCGCTCCATCCGGGATGCAGCACCGCGCGCCGGCCGGCCACGCCCTCGACGAGGGCCGCGAGCAGCCGCGCCTTGTCGAAGCCCGTCATGCTGCCAAAGCCGATGTAGACGGGCGCCTCGCCACCGGCGAGAAAGTCGCGCAGCGCCGGCGGTGGCTGCCAGTCGGGCGCGGGCGCGAGCCACTGGCCACACACCGCGGCGTTGGCGGGCCAGTCAGCCGGGCGCGGCAGCAGGCTCGGCGAATAGCCGTAGAGCACGGCGTGCGTGGTCCACAGGCGGCGCCGCGGCGGCAGGCCGCAGACCTCGGCGCGCGCGGCATTCACGGCCGGCCGGAAGGCGCGCCAGAGCAGCCCGTTGACGAGGTGGTGGCTCGCGCGGTTCAGGAAGCGCGGCACGCGTGTGGGCGGAAGGAAGGGCGAGGCGAATGCGGCCGTCGGCGTAAGCGGGAACATGCCCGCGCCGATGGCGGGCACGCCCAGCGCCTCGGCCGCCGACAGGCCCACGAAGGCCGCGAGCCCTGCGCAGACGACCGCGTCGCAGCCCTGCGCAGTCTCGACGGTCTGGCGCAGCCAGGGTGTGGCGTTGGCATTGGCGATGTCCGCGAGCGCCTTCGCGGCCGCGGCCGGTTTATCGCCCTGCGCGATGACGCCGCCGAGGGCCTGCCGCATGTCGCCGGCCAGCGCCTGCGAGCGCACGCCGAGCCGTTCGGCCGCGCCGAGCGTGGTCGCGTCCGCCAGCAGCACCGATGCATGGCCCGCGTCGTCCAGCGCGCGGCACAGCGCGGCGAGCGGCCGGGCGTCGCCCTCGGTGCCGTAGGTGAGCACGGCAATTTTCATGAGGAGCGCCTCCTCGCAGGAGGTTTCGGGGCTACGCGTGCGCCGCCGAAGAAGAGATCGACGACCACGGCGAACTCGTCGCGCAGCACGAGGCCAGGCAGCGTGAGCCAGCGCATCAGCGCACCGAAGTACAGATGGTGCAGCAGGCTCGCGAGGTGCGCGGCCGACACGTCGGTGCGCAGCGTGCCCGCCTGCTGGGCGGCGGCGATCATCGCCTCGAACAGTCCCGACAGGTCGCGCGGCGTGCTGCGGTCGCCGCCGCCGAGTTCGCTCTCGATGTTGAGGAAGCGAAAGCGGAAGTAGTCGAGCAGGTAGGCCCGGTAGCGCTCGGACCACTCGGCCGACGCGTCGAGCAGGCCGGCGAGCTGCACCGCGAAGCCCGCCTTCGGGTCGACCGCTTCGTGCAGGCGCTGCACATCGGCCTCGAGCTCGAGGTGCACCCAGTGCGCCAGGATCGCTTCCTTGGTCGGAAAGTGGTTGTAGAGCGTGCCCTTGGCCACGTCCGACTGCTGCGCGATCTGCTCCATGGTGGTCGCGTCGTAGCCCTGGGCTTCGAACAGGCGCATGGCGGTGGAGGCCACGTGGTCGAGCGTCTGGGTGCGGCGGCGCTCGCGGCGGCCGGGGGGGTCGAGTTCTGTCACGGTGCAGGGCCCTTGAATTTAAACTTCGTCCAATTTTAAACGTCGTTCAAATTCTCATGCCTTGTCTCAGTCTCGGTGAGACAGCGACAAGCGCCGGCGACAAAACCCCCGCCAAGCCGTTGATTCTTCGCCCTGTCCCGCACGGCACGAAAGCTGCGCCACGAACCCCGCGTGCGCCTTGCCGCGCCGCGATTCGTTCAACGACACACGGAGACATGCAATGACAGACCCGACCACCGGCCCCACCCGGGCCGCCGCCACCTGGCTCGCCGACTTTGCCGCCGCCCTCGCGCACGGCGAAGTCGACGCGGCCGTCTCGCTGTTCGAGGCCGACAGCTACTGGCGCGACCTCGTCGCCTTCACCTGGAACATCCGCACGCAGGAAGGCGCCGATGCCATCCGCGCGATGCTGCAGGCGCGGCTGGCCGACACGCAACCCGCGGCTTTCGCGCTGGAGGGCGAGGCAACAGAGGTCGACGGCGTGGTCGATGCCTGGTTCAGCTTCGAGACCCGCGTGGCGCGCGGCCGCGGCCATCTTCGGCTGCGCAGCGGCAAGGCTTGGACGCTGCTCACCACCATGACCGAGCTCAAGGGCTTCGAGGAAAAGACCGGCGAGAACCGCGTCAAGGGCGCGGAGCACGGCGTGCACAAGGGCCGCAAGAACTGGCTCGAGAAGCGCCGCGACGAAGAGGCCGCGCTCGGCTACACCGAGCAGCCCGAGGTGGTGATCATCGGCGGCGGCCAGGGCGGCATCGCGCTGGGCGCGCGGCTGCGCCGGCTGGGCGTGCCGACCATCATCGTGGAGCGCAACGCGAAGGCCGGCGACTCCTGGCGCAAGCGCTACAGGTCGCTGTGCCTGCACGACCCGGTCTGGTACGACCACCTGCCCTACATGCCCTTTCCCGACGACTGGCCGGTGTTCGCGCCCAAGGACAAGATCGGCGACTGGCTGGAGATGTACACGAAGATCATGGAGCTCAACTACTGGAGCTCCACCACCGCGAAGAAGGCCCGCTTCGACGAGGCCACGCAGCGCTGGGAGGTGACGGTGGAGCGCGAAGGCAAGCAGGTGGTGCTGCGGCCGAAGCAGCTGGTGTTCGCGCTTGGCGTCTCGGGCTACCCGAACGTGCCGAAGATCGCGGGCGCAGAGAACTTCAAGGGAGACCAGCACCATTCGAGCCAACACCCCGGGCCCGAGGCCTATGCCGGCAAGAAGTGCGTGGTGCTGGGCTCGAACAACTCGGCCCACGACATCTGCGCGGCGCTGTGGGAACACGGCGCCGACGTGACGATGATCCAGCGCTCATCCACGCACATCGCGCCGTCGCAGTCGCTGATGGAGCTGGCACTGGGCGGGCTCTACTCCGAGCAGGCAGTGAAGAACGGCATCGACCACCACAAGGGCGACCTGATCTTCGCTTCGGTGCCCTACAGGATCATGCACACCTTCCACATCCCGGTGTACGAGGAGATGAAGAAGCGCGATGCCGACCTGTACGCGCGGCTCGAGAGAGCGGGCTTCCTGCTCGATTTCGGCGTCGATGGCTCCGGGCTCTTCATGAAGTACCTGCGGCGCGGCTCGGGCTACTACATCGACGTGGGTGCCTCCGAGCTGGTGGCCAACGGCAGCATCCACCTCAAGAGCGGCGTGAACATCGAGCGGGTGAACGAGCGCTCGGTCACGCTGACCGACGGCACCGAGCTGCCGGCCGACCTGCTGGTGTACGCCACCGGCTACGGCTCGATGAACGGCTGGCTGGCCGACCTGATCTCGCCCGAGATCGCCGACAAGGTGGGCAAGTGCTGGGGCCTGGGCTCCGGCACGCCGAAGGACCCGGGTCCCTGGGAGGGCGAGCTGCGCAACATGTGGAAGCCCACGCAGGTCGAGAACCTCTGGTTCCACGGCGGCAACCTGCACCAGTCGCGCCACTACTCGCAGTTCCTGGCGCTGCAGCTGAAGGCGCGCATGGAAGGCATCGACACGCCGGTGTACGAGCGCGCGCCGTCCTTCCACACGCGGTGAGCAGGCGGCTTATTCGCTGATGAAGCGGCGCAGCCCTTCGAGGTCGATCACGGTGATGCCGCCGTATTCGATCCGCAGGAACCCCGCTTCCTTCAGCCGGTTCAGCGCCGCATTGCAGCGCTGGCGCGACACGCCGGAAAGGTTGGCGATCTCCTCCTGCGAGGTCTGCAGGTGCAGCTCGCTGCCCGGATACAGCCACGGATGGAACAGCCCCGCCAGCGCACGGGCCACCTGGCCGTCGGCGTCGAGCAGCCGGTGCGCCGCGTAGTTGCCCATGAACCAGTGCAGCCGCTCGTTGAGCTGCTGCAGCAGGAAGTGATCGAAGCCGCGCTGCGTGCGGTGCAGCCATTCGAAGGTCTCGACCGGCAGCTGCGCGACGCGGCTCGGCCGCAGCGCAATGACATCGGCCGAGCGCGGAGCGCCGCGCAGCAGCGTGCCTTCGCCGAACCAGCTGCCCACCGACAGCCCGCCGAAGGTGACCGAGCGGCCGTCGCTCGAGGTGATCGACCACTTGAGCAAGCCTTCGAGCGTGCCGTACCAGTGCAGCGGCGTATCGCCGCGCCGGCACAGCGCGGCGCCGGCCGCGACTTCGACCTCGCGGATCTCGTCGAGCACGCGTTCGCGCGCCGTTTCGTCGAGCAGCGGATACCAGGCCGAGCGCTGCAGCAACTGGGGAATCGTCAGCGATGCCGCCTTGAAGGCCGGCTTCGTCGTGGCCATGAAATGAGAGCTCCTGGGGCCCGGGTGCGTAAACCCTGAGCCCAAATGTCGTCGCAATGACTGAGTGTGCCTGCGCCGCCAAAAATAATAGCGCGCCCCTCATGAAAGAAGACACCCCAGGAGATCCGGAGCATGTCGTCGTCCAAGCGCAAAGTGATCGTGACCATCGCCCCCACCGGCGGCATGGCGCACAAGTCGCAGAACCCCCACCTTCCCACCCGGCCCGACGAGATCGCGGCCGACGTGCTGCGCTGCTGGAACGCCGGCGCCAGCGTGGCCGCCATCCATGCGCGCCGCCCCGATGACGGCGCCACCTGCAGCGCCGACGTCTACCGCGACATCAACAGCCGCATCCGCAACGCCGGCTGCGACATCGTCATCAACAACTCCACCGGCGGCGGCGTGCACGGAGACATGGTGAAGCCTCTGGCCGGCGATCGCTGGGAGATCGCCTGGGAAGAGCGCATCAAGGGCATGGACGCGGGCGCCGAGATGTGCACGCTCGACGCCACCACGCTGAACCTGAGCTTCGAGGGCAGGCAGATCCTGATGGACACGCCCATTACCAAGGGCCGCGAGCTCGCCGCCGGCATGAAGGCGCGCGGCATCAAGCCCGAGTGGGAGGTGTTCAGCCCCACGCACATCCTGCAGGACACAACGACGCTGATCGAGGAGGGCCATGACGACGAGCCCTACTTCATCAACCTGGTGATGAACGTGCACCGCAACTTCCAGAATGCGATGCCGTATTCGCCGCGCTTCCTGCAGATGATGGTCGACACCCTGCCGCGCGGCAGCATCTTCGGCGTGAGCGGCATCGGCCCCTCGCAGCTGGAAGCCAACGTGGCGGCGCTGCTGCTGGGCGGCCATGCGCGCGTGGGGCTCGAAGACAACCTCTACTTCCGCCACGGCGAGCTGGCCACCAACGTGCAGCTCACCGAACGCATCGTGCGCGTCATCCATGAGCTCGACATGGAAGTGGCCACGCCGGCCGAAGCAAGGCAGATGATGGGGCTGCCGCGCAAGGGCGGCCCGCGACCCGAATTCGCGCCGCGCTGAAGAACAACCCAAGGAGACATCCCATGAACACCCGCCGCCACTTCCTCCACACGCTCGGCGCAGCCACTGCGCTGGGCGCCCTCTCGCCACTGGCCGCGCTGGCCCAGGCGCTCGAACAGGTCAAGATCTACTACGGCTTCCCGGCCGGCAGCGCGGGCGACAGCGTGGCGCGCCGCGTGGGCGAAAAGCTCGCGGGCTCGGCCTATTCCCGCAACGTGGCCGTGGTCGAGAACAAGCCGGGCGCCGGCGGGCGCATCGCGCTGGAAACCCTCAAGAGCGCGCCGGCCGACGGCAGCGTGCTGGCGCTGTCGCCCTTCTCGTGCACCTCGATCTATCCGCACATCTACGGCAAGCTCAGCTACGACCCGGCCAAGGACTTCGTGCCGGTGTCGATCGCCGCCGTCATGCACCACGGCCTCGCTGTCGGCCCGCTGGTGCCGCCCGAGGTGCGCACGGTGAAGGACTTCCTCGCCTGGGCCAAGGCCAACCCGAACCAGGCCAGCTACGGCTCGCCCGCGGCCGGCTCGACGCCGCACTTCATCGGCGCGCTGCTGGGCCTCAACAACGGGGTCGATCTCAAGCACGTGCCCTACCGCGGCTCCATCCCGGGCGTGACCGACGTGGTGGGCGGCCAGATCGCCGCCATGGTCACGCCCAGCGGCGACTTCATTCCCAACCACAAGGCCGGCAAGCTGCGGCTGCTCGCCACCTCGGGCAAGGCGCGCTCGCCCTTCTCACCCGAAGTGCCGACCTTTGCCGAACAGGGCTTCGCCGAGCTGACCACCGAGGAATGGTTCGGCTTCTACGCCCCGGCCAGGACGCCGGCCAGCGTGGTGGCAACGGCCAATGCGGCGATCAACGCGGCCATCAAGGAAAAGGTGGTGACGGACAGCCTGGCCGTGGTCGGCCTGATCGCCCAGGGCTCCACCGCCGAGGAGATGGCGCGCTCGCAGCGCGCCGAGGCCGAGCGCTGGGGCCCGCTGGTCAAGAAGATCGGCTTCACGGCCGACTCCTGAGGCGATGCAGATGGACCCGACTCCTAAACGCGTGGCGGTGGTTGCCACCGGCGTCATCGGCGCCAGCTGGGCCGCCTACTTTCTCGCGCGCGGCCTCGACGTGGAGGCCACCGACCCATCCCCTGATGCCGAGGCGCGGCTGCGCGCGGCCGTGGCCGCCCACTGGCCCACGCTGGAGCGCTTCGGCCTGGCCACCGGCGCCTCGGCCGGGCGTCTGCACTTTCACGCGCGGCTCGAGGATGCGGTGGCCCAGGCCGACTTCGTCCAGGAAAGCGGCCCCGAGCGGCTGGATTTCAAGGTCGACCTGTTCCGGCGCATGGACGAGGCCGCGCCGGCCCACGCCATCCTGGCATCGAGCTCCTCGGGGCTGGCGATCAGCGCGGTGCAGGCCGAATGCAAGCATCCGGAACGCGTGGTGCTGGGCCATCCCTTCAATCCGCCGCACCTGATCCCGCTGGTGGAGGTGGTCGGCGGCGAGCGCACTTCGGCCCAGGCCATCGAACGCACGATGGCCTTCTACGCCGCCATCGGCAAGCGGCCGATCCACGTGAAGCGCGAGGTCAAGGGCCACATCGCGAACCGGCTGCAGGCCGCGCTCTGGCGCGAGGCCTTCCACCTGGTCGATGAAGGCGTAGCGAGCGTGGCCGACATCGACACCGCCATTGCGCATGGCCCCGGCCTGCGCTGGGCGGTGATGGGGCCGTTCATGAACCTGCATCTTTCGGGCGGCGCGGGCGGCATCGAACATGTGCTCGCGCACCTGGGCGGCCCGATCGAGGACTGGTGGAAGGACCTGGGCGCGCCGGCGATGACGGAAGAACTCAAGCAGAAGGTGGCCGAGGGCGTGGCCGAGGAACTGGGCGCGCGTCGCGTGGCCGAGCTCGAGGCCGCGCGCGACATCCTGCTGTTGGACCTGATTCGCGCGAAGTCCGAAACCGGCAGACTCGACTAGAAATGACTGCCCCCCGGCTTGCCACTTCGTGTGCTTCGCCACCCCCCGTGGGGGAGGCGCGGTTCGCTTTGGGGCGGCCCGGCAGCGACCGCATATGACCAACGACGATTTCCTCCTGGACGAAAGCCAGATCGCCCCGCCGCGCACGGTGCGCATCGACTTCGACGACGGCTCCTTCGCGCTGCGATCGCCGATGGTGCTCAAGCCGTATGCGCGCTGCATCGGTCAATGGCTGGAGCGCTGGGCACGCGAGACACCCGAGGCGCTGGCCTTCGCGGAGCGCGACGACAACGGCGAAGGCTGGCGCAAGCTCGACTACCGCGCGCTGCGCCAGGCCGTGGGTGCCGTCGCGCAGGCGCTGCTCGACCTGAAGCTGCCGGCCGAAAAGCCCGTCGTGATCCTCTCGGACAACGCGATCGATCACGCGGTGCTGATGCTCGCGGCGATGCACATCGGGCGCACGGCGTGCTCGCTGTCGAGCGCGTACTCGCGCCTGGCCAGGGATCCATCGCGGCTGCACGGCATGCTGCAGGCGCTGCAACCCGCGTTGATCTACGCCTCGGACGCCAGGATCTACGGCGGCGCGCTCGCGGGCTGCGGCGTCGAGGCGGTCACGGTGTTCAGCCGCCATGCCGACACGCATGCCGGCGCCCTGCCCTTTGCGCAACTTCTGCAGGCGCGCGAGACACCCGCCGTGATGCAGGCTTATGAGGCCATCCTGCCCGACACCCACGCCAAGTACCTGCTGACCTCGGGCTCCACCGGCAAGCCCAAGGTGGTGATCAACACGCACCGCATGCTCTGCGCCAACCAGCAGATGATGGCGCAGACCTGGCGCTTCCTCGCGCAGGAAAAACCGGTGCTGGTCGACTGGCTGCCCTGGAGCCATACCTTCGGCGGCAACCACAACCTGCACATGGTGCTCGCCCATGGCGGCGCGCTCTACATCGACGAGGGCCGGCCCGCGCCGGGCCTGATCGATAAGACCATGCGCAACCTGCGCGAGGTGAAGCCCACGCTGCTGTTCAACGTGCCGCGCGGCTTCGACATGCTGCTGCCTTTTCTCGAAGCCGACGATGCGCTCGCGCGCGAAGTGCTCTCGCGGCTGCGGCTGGCCTTCTATGCGGCCGCGGCGCTCGCGCCCTCGACCTGGCAGCGGCTCGAAGCCGTGGCGCAGCGCGTGCGGCCCGAGCGCCCGCTGTGGCTCACCACCTCGTGGGGCGCCACGGAGACCTCGCCGGCCATCACCTCGGCGCACTGGAAGCTCGATGGCGCGGGCTGCATCGGCGCGCCGCTGCCGGGGCTCGAACTCAAGTTCGTGCCCAACGGCCAGAAGCTCGAGATGCGCGTCAAGGGCGTCTCGGTGTTCCCGGGCTACCGCCATGCGCCGCGCGAAACGGCGGAGGCCTTCGACGAAGAGGGCTACTACCGCATCGGCGATGCCGGTTTTCTTGCGAATCCCACCGAGCCCTCGCAGGGGGTGATCTTCAACGGCCGCGTGGCCGAGGACTTCAAGCTCTCGAGCGGCACCTGGGTCTCGGTGGGCACGCTGCGCGTGAAACTGGTCTCGCTGCTGGCGCCGCATGTGCAGGACGTGGTGCTCACGGGCCATGACCGCGACGAGATCGGCATGCTGGTGTTTGCCAGCCCGCAGGCCGCTTCGCTCGCGCCGCAGGCGCTGGCCGGGCGCATCGCCGAAGTGCTTCGCACGCTGCGCAGCGAAGGTGCGGGCTCCTCGCAATGCCCCGCATGTGCGCTGGTTCTCAGCGAACCGCCGAGCCTCGACGCGGGCGAGATCACCGACAAGGGCTACATCAACCAGCGCGCGGTGCTCACGCGCCGCGCGGCCGAGGTGGCGCGGCTGCATGCCGGCGCGGATCACGACCTGCAGGTCATCCGGCTGCGCGACTGACTGAAAAAGATCAGCCGCCGGGACGGCGCCGCAGCGCGGTGCGCAGCGCCTTCGCGAAACGCGGATCGGCCATGGCACCGACGTTGAAGCGCGACCAGCGCGAGACCTGCGTCGAATCGACGCTGAAGATGCGCCCCGGCGCCATCACGATCTTGCGCGGCAGCAGTTCCTTCGCCAGCACCAGCGAGTCGGCCACGCCGGGAAGCGCGGCCCAGACATAGAGCGACTGCGGGGTGCGCGCGAAGACCTCCGCATCGACCGAATCGAACAGCTGCAACGCCTTGCGCGTGGCCTCGCCGAGGCGGTCCTGCAGGCGGTTCAGGTGCCGCTGGTAGTGGCCTTCGTTCAGGATCACGTCGACCGTGCGCTCGCTGTACTCCGAGCTGCTCACGTGGATCAGCGCCTTCAGGTCCGCGAGGTCGCTCGCCAGGTCGGCCCCGCAGGCGATGAAGCCCACGCGCAGCGCCGCCGAGAACGATTTCGAGAAGCTGCCGATGTAGATGGTGCGCTCCAGCTGGTCGAGCGCCGACAGCCGCGGCAAGGCCGTGGGCTTGAAGTCGGCCAGCGGATCGTTCTCGACGATCAGCAGGTCGTATTTCTGCGCGAGCTGCAGCACGCGGAAGGCCTTGGCCGGCGAGATGTCGGAGCCCGTGGGGTTGTGAGCGAGCGACTGCGTGAAGAAGAGGCGCGGCCGCTCGGCCATCAACAGTCGCTCCAGCACGTCGAGATCGGGCCCGTCGGCCAGCCGCGGCACGGCCAGCATCTGCGCGCCCGCGAGCTTGAGCTTTCCGAACAGCGGGTAGTAGCCCGGGTCGTCCACCAGAACCTTGCCGCCGGGCGGCACGAAATAGCGGATGACGATGTCCATCGCCTCGTTGGCGCCGTGCGTGAGCACGATCTGCCGCGGCTCGGCGCCGATGCCGAAGTCGGCCAGCTTGCGCACGAGGTGGTCGCGCAGCGGCGCATAGCCGAAGCGGCTGCCGTAGCGGAACAGCGCGCCGAGCCCCGTGCGGACCACCTTCGGGTGGTACTTGTCGAGCCGCACGTCGGCCAGCCATTCGACCGGCGGAAAGCCATCGCCCACGGCCACCGCGTCGGGCTGGGTCTTGAGCTGCTCGCGCATGAGCCAGACGATGTCCATCGCGCGGCCGAGGCTGCCCGCGTCTTCCTCGACGGGCCTGGGGGTCGACTGCGCGAGCACGAAATAGCCCGAACCGCGCCGCGGCTCGACGAGGCCGCGTGACACCAGCAGCTCGAACGCGGCCACCACCGTGTTCTTGGCATAGCCGTGCAGTTGCGCGAGTTCGCGCAGCGACGGCAGCTTGTCGCCGGCCTTGTAGGCGCCGCTCGCGATCTGGCGCGCGAGGGTGTCGGCAAGCGAATCGGCAATCGTGGTCATGGGCTGCGACTGTGACACAGCGGGCCGCTGCGGCGCAGCACTGTCCGTACTGTCCCGCCAAACTGTACCTTCCGCTGCCGGTACAGCCGACCTAAATTGCCTGCTCCTGAATTCATCCTCCGAAGAGACAAGCAACGATGGTCGCCGATTCCCGCATTCCCAACTTCCGCGCGCTCACACCCGCGCAGCGCCTGGCCCACATTGCGCAAGCCGCCTCGCTCACCGGCGACGAGGTGGCGCTGCTCGCCCAACCCGGCGCCCTGAGCGTGGACCGCGCCAACGGCATGGTCGAGAACGTGATCGGCACCTTCGAGCTTCCGCTGGGCGTGGCCGGCAACTTCACCGTGAACGGGCGCGACTACCTCGTGCCGATGGCTGTCGAAGAGCCTTCGGTGGTGGCGGCCGCGTCGTTCATGGCCAAGCTGGCGCGCGAGGGCGGCGGCTTCGAGGCCTCGAGCACCGGGCCGCTGATGCGCGCGCAGGTGCAGGTGATCGGCCTCACCGACCCGTACGGCGCGCGGCTCGCGCTGCTGCGTGCGCGCGACCAGATCCTGGCCGCGGCGAACAGCCGCGACAAGGTGCTGATCGGCCTGGGCGGCGGCTGCCGCGACATCGAGGTGCATGTGTTCGGCGACACGCCGCGCGGCGCGATGGTGGTGATGCACCTGATCGTCGACGTGCGCGACGCGATGGGCGCGAACACCGTCAATACGATGGCCGAGGCGGTGTCGCCGCTGGTCGAAAAGCTCACGGGCGGCACGGTGCGCCTGCGCATCCTGTCGAACCTCGCGGACCTGCGGCTGGCGCGCGCCCGCGTGCGGCTCGCCCCCGCTGTGCTCGCCACGCGCGAGCGCAGCGGCGAGGAAGTGGTCGAGGGTGTGATCGATGCCTACACCTTCGCGGCCGTCGACCCCTATCGCGCGGCGACGCACAACAAGGGCATCATGAACGGCGTCGATCCGGTGATCGTCGCGACCGGCAACGACTGGCGCGCGGTGGAAGCCGGTGCGCATGCCTATGCGTGCCGCAGCGGGCGCTACAGCTCGCTGACCACCTGGGAGAAGGACACGACGGGCGCACTGGTCGGCACCATCGAGATGCCGATGCCGGTGGGGCTGGTCGGCGGTGCCACCAAGACGCATCCACTCGCCCGGCTCGCACTGAAGATCCTCGACGTGAAGTCGGCACAGGAGCTCGGCGAAGTCGCGGTGGCCGTGGGCCTCGCGCAGAACCTCGGCGCGCTGCGCGCGCTCGCCACCGAAGGCATCCAGCGTGGCCACATGGCGCTGCATGCCCGCAACATCGCGCTCGTCGCGGGTGCCATCGGCGACGAGATCGACAGCATCGCCAGGCAGATGGCCGCAGAGCACGACGTGCGCACCGACCGCGCCATGGCGTTGCTCGAAGCGCTGCGCAGGAAGTAGGCAAGGCGGGAGAGGCCCGCGCGACGGACCGCGGCCGAAACCGCGGCGGCCATGGAAGTGGCCGTCACATAACCACAGACGGAGACACACGAAAAATGAACGCAGACAGTGCAACGCGCGCCAGATGGCGGCTGGTGGAGATATGGGGCGACACGGCCGACCTGGGCCATCTCGGATGGTCGATCGTCATCGGTGTCGCGGTGAGCCTCACGGGTTATCTCGTGGCCAGCCGCGTGCTCGCGAGCGCCGTGAGCACGCCCGAGCTGGCACGCGCCTACGCCATGCTCGCCGGCCTCGGCGGCTGCGTGGTGTCGGGCCTGGTCTGCGCGAAGCTCTTCACGCCGAAGCGCGAAGTGGTGGAAGGCACAGAAGCCGATCCGCGCTGGCGCGAAGAAGTGCTGGCCGAACTGGCCGGCGAGCACGGCGACCTGGGCTCGGTGGATGACCTGCCGCCGTCCGTGGTACGCGAGATGAAGGAGCTGGAGATCTACGACCTGTTCGCGTCGTACAAGCCCCGCGCCAGGAATGCCGAAGGAGCCGCACCGTGATCGATGCCGCACTCCTGAACCAGATCCTCGTCGCCACCGGCATGGGCCTGGTGGGCGCCATCGTGTTCGCGGCCATCGGCCTCGTCTCGGGCACCGACGAAACCACCACGCTCGCGCCGCTCACCCTCTTGGTGGTGCTGCTCGGCGTGCCGCCCGAAGGCGTGTTCACCTTCTTTCTCGCAGCGGCCGTGGCCAAGCACATGACGCATGCGGTGCCCACCGCGCTGCTGGGCATCCCGGGCGACACCATGGCGACACCGCTGCTGCAGGACGCGAACGTGCTGCGCAACCTCGGCGTGCCGCACATCGCGCTGCGCAAGATGGTGTCGGGCGCAATCATCGCGGCCTTTCTCGCCGTCCCGCTGGCCGTGCTTTTCGCGGTGCTGCTGGCGCCCTACGGCGCGGCCATCACCAAGGCGGCGCCCTGGATCTTCGTGGTGGCGGCCGCGGCCATTGCATATTTCTCGAGCGGGCGCTGGGCCTCGGTGGCCACGCTGGTGCCGTTCGTGATGGTGATCGTGGCGCTGCAGGCGCTCACCGGCAAGTACGGCGTGAAGCTCAGCATCAGCTACTTCCTGGGCATCGCGATCGGGCCGCTGGTGGCCGATCTGTTCTCGGTGATTTCTCCCGCGGCGCGGGCGCGCATGAAGCGCGACAAGGTCCGCACCTTCTCGCTCGCGCCGGACGTGAAGGGCTGGTCGGGCTACTTCCCGAACCCGTTCAAGGTGCTCGACCGCGGCCAGGTGAAGTGGACCTTCGCGACCGCCGCGATCTCCAGCGCCACCTTCGTGTTCAGCCCGGTCGCGATGACGGTGGTGCTGGGCGAGCTGGTGGGCTCGCGCATCAAGCACGCCTACCACCGGCTCACCACCACGCTGGCCGCACGCAACGGCGTGACCGAGGCCACCTACATCGCCGAGGCGTTGATTCCGCTGATCGCGATCGGCCTGCCGCTGAGTCCCGTGGCGGCGGGGCCGGCGGCGCCGCTCTTCAATGCGCCGCCGGTGTTCACCATCGATTCGGCCACCGGCCAGACCCACAACCTGCACAACCTGCTGAACCACTGGGAGTTCCTGGGCTACGGCCTGCTGGCGGTGGTGCTCGCGGCGCTGGTGGCCTATCCGTTCACGATGAACTTCGCGCGCCGCGCGGCGCTCTTCGTCTCGCGCAAGGTGAGCCACGAGGCCATCATTGCGACCTTCGTCGGCCTGATCGTCGTGATCAGCGTATGGGAAGGGCAGCTGCTCGGCCTGCTGGTGATCCTCACGATGGGCCTGCTCGGCGGCCTGCTGTCGCGCGCCATCGGCTTCAACACCGGCGTTCAGTTCATGGGCTACTACACGGCGGTGCTGACGGTGCCGGCCGCCATCAAGGCCTTCGGCTGACGCCCCGGCATGTGCAGCAAGGCTTCGAAGAGCTTCCGCCGCCATGCCCCGCCTGCGCCTCAGGGCGAAGCCCGCGCCCCCTGGCGGGGTGCCGGCTTCTTCTTCGCCGGCTCTTCCGCGCCGAAGAGCTTCTCCAACTGCTGTCCCACCCGCGCGCCGAGCGCCGTGCCCACGCCCGGCAACACCGCGGTGCCGACCGCCGCGCCGGCCAGCGCGCCGCCGGTCAGCGACACCTCCGGCTCGCTCATGGTCCCGCCGATCTGGAGCGGCATGCCCACCACGCCGTCGATGAGGTCCACCGCGATCTCGCCGTCCAGCTTGCGGTTGAAGAGCCGCAGGTGGCCGCTGGCCGTGAGCACGCCCGAGCGCGCCCTGAGCCCGGTGTAGCGCAGCACCACGCCGTCGTCGGTGCCCTGCGTGTCGAGCACGCCGGTGAGCTCGTCCAGCGGCGTGCTGCCGCCACGGCTGATGCCGGCGGTGGTCACGGCCTTGGCCAGGTCCAGCCGCGTGAGCGTGGCGGGCTGGACCGAGAAGGCGGTGCGGGTGCGCAGGCTGCGCAAGAGCGCACCCACCTCTCCGGCCTCGGCCACCAGCGTGGATTGGCCCGAGGCCTTGCCGGCCACGGCGCTGCGCCGGTCGAAGGCCTGCAGCAGGCCCTCGATGTCCACCTGCCGGGGCTCGAGCTCGGCCGACACGCGCAGCAGGTCGTTCGGCGGCAGTGTCTCGAACCAGGCCACGCCGTTCGCCGTGCCGCCGCCAATGTCGATGCGGGTGCGCCACCGGTCCTGTCCGGCGGCGCGGTCCAGCCGCAGCCGGGCGGGCGGCGACACGCCCGCGCGCTCGATGCGCGCCTGGCGCGGGCGCCAGCCGGCGTCGAAGGTTATTTCGCCGTCGTAGGCCAGCGCAATGTCGCGCCGGTCGATCCAGGTCAGGTCGCGCCAGCGCAGCTTTTCGAGCGGAACCGGCGCCAGCGCCCAGGGCGCGGGCAGCGTGACGATGCCGCCGCCCTCGTTCGGCTTGGGGCCCTTGCCGCGGAAGGCGCGCACCGACTCGCGCGGCAGCACCAGGCTCTCGATCTCGACCTCGTCGATGGCGACGACGCGGCGCAGCAGTTCCCGCAGCTTGAGCTGGACCGTGATGCGGCGCAGCGTGACGGGGCGCGGCTGTTCGGTGGCCAGGTCGGACAGCACCAGCACCGGGCTGGGCCACAGCGCCCAGTGCGCGCCGCCGATCTTCAGGCCGACGCCGAAGCGCTTCTCGAAGCCATCGGCAATCCGCGCGGCCACTTCCTCGTCGCTGGGCAGGCGGGTGCTCGCCACCCACACCACCGCACCGATGCCCAGCAGCAGGACTGCGGCAATGCCGATGAGCCAACGGCGGACAGGGCGTTTCATCGGGCCAACTTAGCACGCAAAGGCGACTGCCGTTGTCAGCTGCCGTCGCTATAGTTTCCCAAACCCTGCACCGGAGAAACCGAATGCGTATCTGGAAAAAAGAAGTCTCTGTCGAGGAGCTGACCCGCAACCACATCGGCACCGCCGTGTCGACGCTGGGCATGGAATTCCTGGAGGTGGGCGACGACTTCATCCGCGCCCGCGTGCCGGTGGACGAACGCACCCGCCAGCCCTACGGCATCCTGCATGGCGGCGTGTCGGTGGTGCTGGCCGAGACGCTGGGCTCCTGCGGCGCGCACTACTCGGCCCCCGAGGGCGACCGGGCCGTGGGGCTGGACATCAACGCCAACCACATCCGCTCGGCCACCAGCGGCTGGGTCACGGGCACCGCGCGGCCGGTGCACCGCGGGCGCACCACGCAGGTGTGGCAGATCGACATGACCAACGACGCGGGCGAATTGACCTGCGTCTCACGCATCACAATGGCGGTGCTGCCGCCGCGCTAGCGAAGAGAAGAAATCCGCCCGGCACGCGGGCGGCAGCGGGCCGAGAGAAGCCCCCCAGGAACATAACTACCGAGGAGATAACCACTCATGAGCAACCTGTTCAGCTGGCGCGAAGTCGCCGCCACCGAGGGCAGCGTGGTCGCGCCCGACGAACGCCTGCCCTGGCTGCAGACCGGCGCGATGGGCGTGCAGCACGTGATCGCGATGTTCGGCGCCACGGTGCTGGCGCCCATCCTGATGGGCTTCAATCCCAACATCGCCATCCTGATGAGCGGCATCGGCACGCTGATCTTCTTCCTGGTGACGGGCGGCAAGGTGCCCAGCTACCTGGGTTCGAGCTTCGCGTTCATCGGCGTGGTGATCGCGGCCAGCGGCTATGCGGGCAAGGGGCCCAACGCCAACATCGCGGTGGCGCTGGGCGGCATCGTGGCCTGCGGGGTGGTCTACATCCTGATCGGCGCCCTGGTGCAGGCCATCGGCACCGGCTGGATCGAGCGCTTCATGCCGCCGGTGGTCACGGGCGCGGTGGTGGCGGTGATCGGGCTCAACCTGGCAAGCGTGCCGATCAAGAACATGGCGGCCAGCAATTTCGATTCTTGGATGCAGGCCGTCACCTTTCTCTGCGTGGGGCTGGTGGCGGTGTTCACGCGCGGCATGCTGCAGCGGCTGCTGATCCTGGTCGGGCTGATCCTGGCCACGCTGGTCTATGCGGCGCTGACCAACGGCATGGGCCTTGGCAAGCCGGTGGACCTGAGCGGCATCGCCAATGCCGCCTGGTTCGGCCTGCCGACCTTCACCGCGCCGGTGTTCACGGCCAGTGCCATGCTGCTGATCGCGCCCGTGGCCATCATCCTGGTGGCCGAGAACCTCGGCCACCTGAAGGCGGTCACGGCCATGACCGGCCGCAACCTCGACCCCTACATCGGCCGCGCCTTCATCGGCGACGGCATTGCCACCGTGGTGAGCGGTGCCTCGGGCGGCACCGGCGTGACCACCTATGCCGAGAACATCGGCGTGATGGCGGCCACGCGCATCTACTCGACGGCGGTGTTCGTGGTGGCCGCGCTCATCGCGCTGGTGCTGGGCTTCAGCCCCAAGTTCGGTGCGCTGATCCAGGCCATTCCGCTGCCGGTGATGGGCGGCGTGAGCATCGTGGTGTTCGGTCTCATCGCCATTGCGGGCGCCAAGATCTGGGTCGACAACAGGGTCGACTTCTCGCAGAACAAGAACCTGATCGTGGCAGCCATCACGCTGATCATCGGCACCGGCGACTTCACCCTGAAGTTCGGCGACTTCGCATTGGGCGGCATCGGAACCGCGACTTTCGGCGCGATCATCCTCTACGCGCTTCTGGGCCGGACGCGCAACGCCTGAGGCCCTGCAAAGTGAAACCTCGTGCAAGAAATGTTGTCCGAGGTGCTTGAAGCGGGCCCCGGTCATTGGCCCGAAGCCCGCGCCCGTTAGACTTCAACGCTTTTCGCACCGACGTTTTCCAATGGCCGATGTCTCCGCCGCGCGCACCAAGGCGGTTTTCGAATTCAAGAGCGCCACGCTGCCGCTGATCGCAGTGATCCTCAAGACGGCCGACCTGGCCGTGCTGGCCGAGGCCCTCGACGCGCAGCTGGCCGACTCGCCCGATTTCTTCGAGCAGGAGCCGGTGGTCATCGACCTCTCGCAGCTGCAGCCGGACGAAGAGAGCGGCGAGGAACCCGCCGAGCTCGACTTCGCGGCGCTGCGCGGCCTGCTGGCGCGCCACCAGACGCAGCCGATTGCGGTGCGCGGGGGCAACAACGCCCAGAATGCCGCGGCCCGCGCGGCCGGCCTGTCGCTCACGGCCATGCCGGTGGCGCCCGCGCCGCGCTCACCGGCGCCACCGGCCGCTTCGCCGGCGCCCGCCAGCGAAGCGCCGCAGATCGTGCGCGAAGTGCCGGTACCGGCCAACGGTACCCTGCTGATCGACAAGCCGCTGCGTTCGGGCCAGCAGGTCTACGCCCGCGGCGGCGACGTGGTGGTGACCGCGGTGGTGAGCTTCGGCGCCGAGGTCATTGCCGACGGCAACGTGCACGTCTACGCGCCGCTGCGGGGCAAGGCCATTGCCGGCGCGCGCGGCAACACCGAGGCGCGCATCTTCTCGACCTGCATGGAAGCGCAGCTCGTGGCCATCGCGGGCATCTACCGCACCAACGAAGTGCCGCTGCCGGACCCGGTACTCGGCAAGCCGGCCCAGATACGCCTCGATGGCAAGAAGCTAGTGATCGACGCGATTCCCTGACGGGCGCGGCGAATCTGAAAAACCAACAACCGAATCGAAACAAGAAGGAATGGCCATGGCCAAAATTGTGGTGGTGACCTCAGGCAAGGGCGGCGTCGGCAAGACCACGACGAGCGCCAGCTTCGCGTCGGGCCTCGCGCTCGCAGGCAAGAAGACGGCGGTGATCGACTTCGACGTGGGCCTGCGCAACCTCGACCTCATCATGGGCTGCGAACGCCGCGTGGTGTACGACCTGATCAACGTGATCCAGGGCGAGGCGAACCTGAGCCAGGCGCTCATCAAGGACAAGCAGTGCGACAACCTGTTCGTGCTCGCGGCCTCGCAGACGCGCGACAAGGAAGCGCTCACGCAGGAAGGCGTGGAAAAGGTGCTGACCGACCTGGCCGCGATGGACTTCGACTACATCGTCTGCGATTCGCCCGCCGGCATCGAGACCGGCGCGATGATGGCCATGCACTTTGCCGACGAGGCGCTCGTGGTGACCAACCCCGAGGTATCCTCGGTGCGCGACTCCGACCGCATCCTGGGCATGCTCAGCAGCAAGACCAAGCGGGCGAAGGAAGGCGGCGACCCCATCAAGGAGCACCTGCTGATCACCCGCTACAACCCCAACCGCGTGGCCGGCGGCCAGATGCTCTCGCTGGAAGACATCCAGGACATCCTGCGCATCAAGCTGATCGGCGTCATTCCCGAGTCGGAAAGCGTGCTGCAGGCTTCCAACCAGGGCGTGCCCGCGATCCACGACAAGGATACCGACGTGGCCAAGGCCTACAGCGACGTGGTGGCGCGCTTCCTGGGCGAAGACCGCCCGATGCGCTTCGTCGACGCCGAAAAGCCGGGCTTCTTCAAGCGAATTTTCGGAGGCAAGTAGGCCATGTCCTTTTTCTCGTTCCTGCTCGGCGAAAAGAAGAAGACGGCCAGCGTCGCCAAGGAGCGGCTGCAGATCATCCTCGCGCACGAGCGGTCCAGCCTCAGCGGCAAGAAGCGCCCCGACTACCTGCCCGACCTGCAGCGCGAGCTGATGGCGGTGATCTCCAAGTACGTGAAGATCAATGCCGATGACATCAAGGTTCACCTGGAAAAACAGGACGACCTCGAAGTGCTCGACATCAAGATCGAGCTGCCCGACCCGGCACCTTCGCCGGCGCGCTGAAAAAGAAAGAACGCGCGGCGGGCGGCATTGCCCGCCCGCGCTTGCCCGTCCGTCGCTCAGGGCTGCGCCACGAAGCGCACCACCTGGCGGACCACGTCCTCCTCCTTGAGGATGCGACGGTGCCCCAGTCCCTGCGTGGCCACCAGCCGCGCTCCCCTGATCGCGTCTCGATAGGCCTCGGCGTCCGCAAAGCGGTTCACGCGGTCGTCGCGGTCATGCACGATCAGCGTCGGCTGCGCGATGCGCGGACCGACGGCCACCGGCTCCAGTTGCGCCATCAGGATGCCTTCGCGCGCCTCGAACCGCCGCTGCATGGCCAGGCGCGTGGCCTCGCTGAGCCCGAAGGTGTGCGCGAAATAGCGCGTGTATTCGCGCGGCGACGCCGGCGGCGCAAGCAGCACCAGCCGATCGGCGCAGAGGCCCTGCGCGGCCGCCAGCGCCAGCCCGTTGGCACCCAGCGAATGGGCGGCCACCGCGCGCAGCGCATGGCCGTCGGCCGCGAGCCTGGCGACCACGTACGCAATGGCGCGCGCGAACTGCGGCGAGTTGCTCATCGTGCCCGCGCTGCGGCCATGGGCCGGCAGTTCGAGCAGCACGGGCCGCAGGCCCGCATCGGCCAGCGCCTGCGCAAGCGCCAGCATCTGCCCCGCATGCCCGCCCCAGCCGTGCACCAGCAGCACGACGGGCGCAGATTCCGCACCGAAGTCCTGCGCAGCCAGGTGATAGAGGCCGAGGCCGGCGTTTTCGAAAGCCCAGGCCTCCCGCCGCCAACCGGCACCGGGCCCCTGGCCGCGGTAGAGCCACTTGGGCGGCAGCGGCGTGCCGAACACGCGGTAGGCAGCGCGCACGCCCAGCGCGGGCCACAGGCGCTGCGAGGCGGTCAGGCCGAAGCGCAAGGCGCGCATCAGGCGGCCCGGGCGGTAATAGTTCGACTGCGCGGCATGCGTGGCCGCGGAGGTGGTCGTACTCGTCATGCGTGGGCTCCTGCGTTCTTCATTCAGTACCAGACCCAGTCCTCATTGCTGCGCGGCAGGCTGCGCAGCGCGGTGCGGACCGTTTCGGCGCCGATGGCGCCCAGGTAGACGACAAGACAGAGGGCAATGATCAGCATGGTGCTTCTCCTTTTTATCGCACGATCGTGCGAAATTAAGACAAAGAAAGACGTAACGGAATGGCCTGTGCCGCGGCTCAGGCGCGGTAGCTCGAAAGAAGCCGCTGCCAGGTCTGCGTGGCGCGATCGGCGGCCTGGGGGTCGCGCAGGAAGCGCGCGTCGTGCAGCAGGCCCATGATGAGGCCGTTCAATTCGCTGACCAGCTGCGCCGGGTCGGTGTCGGGCCGCAGCTCGCCGGTTTCCACCGCCTGGAGCACCGTGCGGCGCAGCGCGGCGCGCCAGCGCGTGATCTCGCCGAACAGCAGGTCGCGCAGTTCGCCTTCGCGGTCGTCGTATTCGAAGGCGCCCGCCATGTAGATGCAGCCGGTTTCGGCCTCGATGTCGCGGGTGCGGGCGATCCAGCGCCCGACGATGTCGTCGAGCCGCGCGAGGCCCTTGGGCTTTTGCATGGCCGGCACGAACACGTCGGCCAGGAAGCGGCGGCCGTATTCCTCGATCACCGCCTTCTGCAGCGCCTCGCGCGAGCCCACGCGCGAGAACACGCCGCTCTTGGAGAGCGCCAGGCGGCTGGCCACAGCCTGCAGCGTGATGGCCTCCAGGCCTTCGGCCAGTGCAAGGTCCATCGCCGCGCCGACGATGGCGGCGCGGGTGAGTTCGCTTTTCTGGGTCTTGGCGTCCATGCAGGCAACTTTAGCACAGTCGTGCGAAATTGCAAATTCGCTCGCAGCCACAGCGACAGGTGGCAGGCACAGATGTTTTGCTCATGTGGAACCAACAAACGCATCGTTCCCCGCATAAGCACTTGTGCCGAGAATCGCCGCTCGGCCCGATCCGGGCCTTTCTTTTTCTCTCCGATCTTCCTCCGCGCCAGATGAACTTCCAACAACTGCGCTCGGTACGCGAGGCCGTTCGTTGCGGCTTCAACCTGACCGAAGTCGCCCATACCCTCCACACTTCCCAGCCGGGCGTGAGCCGGCAGATCCGCGAGCTGGAGGAAGAGCTCGGCATCGAACTCTTCGTGCGCGCCGGCAAGCGGCTCACCGGGCTCACCGAGCCGGGCGGCCACGTGCTGCCGATCATCGAGCGCATGCTGATGGAGAGCAGCAACCTGCGGCATGCGGGGCAGGAGTTCGTGGCGCAGCAGAGCGGCCTGCTCTCGGTGGCGGCCACGCATTCGCAGGCGCGCTATGCGATGCCGGTGGCGGTGCAGGAATTCCGCGCGCAGTTTCCCAACGTGAAGCTGCATCTGCACCAGGGCTCGCCCAAGCAGATCGCGCAGATGCTGATCGACGGCGAGGCCGACGTGGGCATCGCAACAGAGGCGCTGGGCGACTATCCCCAGCTGGTGGCCCTGCCCTGCTACCGCTGGACGCATTCGGTCATCGTGCCGCCGGGCCATGCACTGCTCGACGCGCCGTTGACGCTCGAGGCGCTCATGCGCCATCCGCTGATCACCTACGACACCGGCTTCACCGGGCGCTCGCGCATCGACGAGGCATTTGCGCAGCGCGGGCTCGAACCCAACATCGTGCTGGCCGCGATGGATGCCGACGTGATCAAGACCTACGTGCAGCTGGGCATGGGCGTGGGCATCGTGGCCGGCGTGGCCTACGAGACGGAGCGCGACACGCAGCTGCGCGCGCTCGATGCGGGCCGGCTCTTCGGCATCAACATGACCAAGCTCGCCGTGCGGCGCGGCAACTACTTGCGCAAGTACGTCCACGCCTTCATCGAGTCGTTCGCACCCACTTTGACGCGCGCGGTCGTCGAAAAGGCTCTGGGCGATGATCCCAGGGGATCGCACTACGAAATCTAGCGTCTGCGCAACGTATTCGGCGGCCGCAGCAACAGGTTTTAAAAAGATGCGCGCTGCTTCACACAGGGGGCGTACATTCGGGTTAATTCCTTGGCTTCCCGGAACGGATCAGCAATGGCATCGACCCCGCAGCAGCAACAGAAAACAAGGGCCGCCCTGAAGGCCGCCGACGCCGCCGAACGGCGCGAGCGGCTGAGGCGGGCATTGCCCGCCACGGTGGAGCTGCTGCAGAGCCGCCAGGCGGATCGCATCGACGACAGCGACATCGACGCCTACGTGAGCCTGAACTGGCTCGAATGGCACGGCGGCGGCCTGCGGCTCACCATCACCGGGCGCAATGTCTGCGCCCAGTCGCTGCCCACCGTGGCCGCCTGAGAGGCTTCGCTCCTTTCAAAACAAAAAGACCGCCGCAGGAAGCTGCGGCGGTCTTGATGAGGCTTGGCGCAGGCTACGGCCTGCGCGCAAGGCGCTTTACTGGCTGCCCACGATGATCTGGGCAATCACGCCGGTGGCAATGGCCGCGAGCACGTAGTCGCCGCCCACACCTACCCACTGGTAGCCGCGCGGCGGTTGCTGCAGGCGGTAGGCACGCCAATCGTTCACCACGTAGTTGCGGCCACGGTATTCATGAGGCACGCGCCCGCCGCGACGCCACTCCGCGTGCGGCTGGGGGTAGCCGGCGCGGTCGAATTGGCGGCCCGGCCGATAGTCCTGGCGCCCGTAGCGGTCGCCGCGGCGGTCGTCGTGCCGGTCGAAGCGGCGGTCCTGTTGTTCGTAGCGGCCGTTGCCTCGATCGTTGCCGCGGTCATGATCGCGATCATGGCCTCGGTCCTGTGCGAAGGCGCTTCCCGCTGCCATGCACATCGCGAGCGCCGCAGCAGCGACGGCCATGCTCTTTGAATTGATGATCATCTGGAACTCCTTCGTGTTGATGACGAGTCCATTGTCAGCGGCGCTTGTGTCTGCCTTGCACCCATCAGGTCGCGGTCAGGTGAAATCAGGTAAGTGCTGGTATCGGGGCGGCGCGTTGTCCTTCAAGCCGGTTTCCGCGGTACCGATTTGCGCCGGGCCCGGGGCTCTGGCGACAATGGGCCTGCAAAGCATCAGGCGTGGAGGCGCCATTCATCAACATGCGTGACAAGATCATTGGTGCCATCGGCATCGTGTGGGGCGGCGGCATGCTCCTGAGGTGGCTCATGTCGGGGCCGCCTGCTGGAATCGGCGGCTATCAAGGCGGCCAGACCGTCGGGGCTCTCCTGGGCGCCGTCATGCTGGTTGCGGGCCTGTACCGCTTCTTCAAGCGTTCCGATTGAGCGAAGGCGCAAGCGGGCGATTCCTGGACTGCGTTTATGCTCGCGCGCAGCATGAAGCGACGACACCTCCTCCACCTGCTGGCCGGCGTGCCTGCAGCCGCCATCCTGGCCGCCTGCGGCAAGCGCAAGCCTTCCGCCGCCGCACTGAAACCCGATGCCCGCGTGCTCGCACTGGGCGACAGCCTGACCTTCGGCTACGGCGCGCCGCCCGAGGCTGCCTGGCCCGTGAAGCTGGGCGAGCTCACCGGTTGGCAGATCGAGAACGCAGGCCTCAACGGCGACACCTCGGCCGGCGCGCTGGAGCGCCTGCCGCCGCTGCTGGCCGCCGGCAGCTACGACGCGGTCCTGATCGGCATCGGCGGCAACGACATGCTGCGCGGCGTGTCGCCAGCGGCCACGCGCGAGAACCTCGCGGCCCTAGTCAGCCAGGCGCGCGCGCACACGCCCTACGTGGCGCTGCTGGCCACGCCCTCGCCCGACGCGATGCGCGCGGCCGTCGGCTCGCTGAGCGATGCGCTGTTCTACGAGGAGGTGGCGAAGACGGGGCAGGCGCTGCTCGTGCCCAATGTGTATTCGAGCGTGCTGTCGGACGCATCGCTGCGCTCCGACCGCATCCATGCCAATGCCGAGGGCTATGCCCGCGTTGCGCAGCAGCTCGCCGACCAGCTCAAGGCCGCGGGCTGGCGCTGACGGCGGGGCTCAGGCGGCCTGCAGCAGGTCGACGTAGGCACCCTGCACGAGTTGGCCGGACGCAATGCCCAGTTGCGCCATGAGCGCATGGGCTTCGGCCGTGCCGACCTCGGCGGGCTCGCCTTCTTTCAGCACCACCTCGAGTTCGAGGAATTCGCCGAGGCCTTCTACGCGGTCGAGGTGCACGCGCGTGCGGCCCACGATGAACAGCCGGCGCTGCTTGCGCACGCGGCCTGCCTGGCCCCAGGCGAGCGTGAGCGATTCGCGCAGTACGTCGGGCGTGGTGGTGGGCGAGATCAGGTAGAACGATTCCTTCGGGCCGCTGCTGTTCGCGCGGCGGTAGAAGATCAGCTCGGCGCGGTCGGGCGCGAAGGTGCGCAGCTTGAGGCGGTCGGCGCTGTTTTCGCAGCGAAAGAAGGTGTCGTCCTGCGCGATTTCGATGGGGCCCGAATCGGCAAGCTTCGCGGCGATGAGTGCCACGCGTTCCACGCTGTCGATGCGGGCCTTGATCTCTATGTTTCTTGCCATTTCGGGTGGTCTGCCTCGTCGCGGCGGCTCTCGCTCAGGGCGCGTTGCCCTGCGGCCCCACAGGCGGCGGCGCGGTGCGGCCGCTGGAACCGGGGGCCAGCTTGCGTCCGAAGGACTCGCCCACCCGGCGCACCGGCCGGCTGGCTTTTTCCGAAACGTTGTTGACGCCGCGCCGCGTCGCGTCCTCGGCGCGGTCGATGCCGCGGCCGGCGGCGTTGGTGCCGCGCTGCACGCCGTTCACGACCTTGCTGTCACGCGGCGGCGGCTTGAGCGTGTGCGCGGGCTGCGCCGTGGGCGGACTGTCGGCGCTCTGCGCGTGAACGGTGGCGGAGGACAGCAGCAGGAGCGCGGCGCTTGCCGCGGCCAACGCGAATCCATGGGCAGGTATTTTCGTCATGACGGGCTTCCTTTTTCATCGATGGACTCGGCTGCATCCGCCGCCGCGGCGCGCGCCATGCGTTCGCTCTTCCAGTAGACGTCGTCGCCGCCGTTCATGCGGTTGAGCACGCGCGCGAGCACGAAGAGCAGGTCGCTGAGCCGGTTGAGATACTGGCGCAGCGCATCGTTGAGCTCGGCCGTCGCGCCGAGCGCCACCACGGCGCGCTCGGACCGCCGCGCCACCGTGCGGCACACATGCGCGAGCGAGGCCGCGCGCGTGCCCGCGGGCAGGATGAATTCGGCCAGGCGCGGCAAGGCGGCGTTGTGCTCGGCCAGCGCGTTGTCCAGCTGCAGCAGCGCGTCGGCCTTCAGCAGCGTGTAGCCCGGCATCGAAAGCTCGCCGCCCAGGTTGAAGAGCTGGTGCTGCACGTCGACCAGCAGCTCGCGCACAGGCCCCGGCATGGGCTCGCACAGCAAGAGGCCGATCTGCGAGTTGAGTTCGTCCACGTCGCCCATCGCGTGCACGCGCAGATGGTCCTTGGGCACGCGGGTGTTGTCGCCGAGGCCGGTGGTGCCGTCGTCGCCGGTGCGGGTGGCGATCTGCGAAAGTCGGTTGCCCATGATGGCTGCTCCTGGTTTATGCGGCGACCGCGGCCTTCGACGCGTCGATCTTGCCGGCCAGCCATTGCAGGCCCGCCAGATGCTGCTGGTCGTGGCTGCAAAGGTAGTGGACAAGGCTGCGCATCGTGAGCGCCCCATAGCCTTCGAACACCGCCGTGCGCGCAAGTTGCACGTCCGTCAGGTTCGAGACGATTTCCATGGTCCGGGTACGCGCGATGCGAAATTCAGCCAGCACCTTTGCCGCGTCGGCCATGCCATAGGCACGCGCAATGGCGAGCGGCTCGCTGTCGATCGAGGCCAGCGTCGGATGGCTTTCTTCCAGTGTGCGGCGAAAGCGCACGTGGTAGCCCTCGACCTCGATGTCGCGCACATGGCAGAGCTGCTCGATGGCCGTGAAGGCCTCGCTGGGCACGCCCTCCCACGAGGGCGGCGCCCAGTGCCGGAAGGCATCGGGAATGGCCGCATAGTGGGCTTCGAGCTGCGAGGGGAATGCAGCAAGCGCTGCGAGGGTCGTGGGGTTCATGGCTTTTTCCGAAGCGCATTATGGTGCTCGCTCCGTAAAATGGCCGAACAGAGCCCCCGCCCCATTTCACGCCCAGGAGACGCCCGATGAACGCCCCGACCCAAACCTCGCACCTGATGCCGGAGCTTCATCTGCGCGATGTGCCCGACAGCCTGATCGAGGGCCTGAAAGCGCGCTTCGGCGGCAACTGTTCCACGGCCATGGCCGTGCGCACGCAGCATGGCCGGGACGAGTCCTCCTTCGACGCGCCGCCCCCCTCGGCCGTGGTGTTTGCCGAAAGCACGCAGGACGTGGCCGACGCGGTGAAGCTTGCGAGCGAGCACAGCGTGCCGGTCATTCCCTTCGGCGTGGGCTCGTCGCTCGAAGGCCACCTGCTGGCGGTGCAGGGCGGCATCAGCATCGACGTCTCGCGCATGAACAAGGTGCTGTCGGTCAATGCCGACGACCTCACCGTGACCGTGCAGCCCGGCGTCACGCGCAAGCAGCTCAATGACGAGATCAAGAGCACGGGCCTGTTCTTTCCCATCGACCCGGGCGCGGACGCCTCCATCGGCGGCATGACCGCCACGCGCGCGAGCGGCACGAACGCCGTGCGCTACGGCACCATGCGCGAGAACGTGCTGGCGCTCGAAGTGGTCACGGCCGGTGGCGAGGTCATCCGTACCGGCACGCGCGCGAAGAAGTCGTCCGCCGGCTACGACCTCACGCGCCTCATGGTGGGCAGCGAGGGCACGCTGGGCGTGGTCACCGAAGTCACGCTGCGCATCTATCCGCTGCCCGAGGCGGTGTCGGCCGCGATCTGCTCGTTCCCGAGCATCGAGGCCGCGGTGCGCACCACCATCGAGACGATCCAGCTCGGCGTGCCGATCGCGCGCGTGGAGCTGATCGACGTGAACACGGTGCGCATGGTCAACACCTACGCCAAGCTGAACCTGCGCGAAGAGCCGATGCTGCTGATGGAATTCCACGGCTCGCCGGCCGGCGTGAAGGAGCAGGCCGAGACCGTGCAGGAGCTCGCGAGCGGCCATGGCGGCAATGCCTTCGAATGGGCCAGCACGCCCGAAGAGCGCACGCGCCTGTGGACCGCGCGGCACAACGCCTACTTTGCGGCCGTGCAGTCGCGCCCCGGCTGCCGCGTGATCTCGACCGACACCTGCGTGCCCATCTCGCGCCTGGCGGACTGCCTGCTCGACTCCGTGGCCGAGGCCGATGCCAGCGGCATCCCCTACTTCCTGGTCGGCCACGTGGGCGACGGCAATTTCCACTTCGGCTACCTGCTCGACCCGAACATTCCCGAAGAGCGCGTGAAGGCCGAGGAGCTGAACCACTCGCTCGTGAGCCGCGCGCTGGCGCTCGAGGGCACCTGTACCGGCGAGCACGGCGTGGGGCTGCACAAGATGGACTTCCTGGTGACGGAAGCAGGCGTGGGTGCGATCGACATGATGCGCACGATCAAGCGCGCGCTCGATCCGAAGAACATCATGAACCCCGGAAAGATCTTCGCGCTCTGATCTCTTCGAAAGCGCCCATGAAAAAAGCCCGGCGGCTCGCGAGAGCCCCGGGCTTTCTTGTCGGTGGCCGCGCGCCTTGCTTACCTGCGGCGGCGCGCGGGCGCCGGCTGCTCGGCCGGCACGAAGGTCTGCGACGGTGCCGCGCCGCCATCCACGCCCAGGCGGCCACCGCCGCCGAGGCCCTGGCCACGCACCGTCTGCGCCTTGTAGCTGCGCAGCGAGCGCACCATCTGGTTGAAGGCATCCATGAAGGCTGCGGCAATCACCTTGCCTTGCGCCGTGTTGGTGTAGCCGCCGAGGCCGCCGCCGGCACTTCGGCCCGCCAGGGCACCGAAGGCGCCGAAATCGGTCTTGGAGGCGCTGCCTTCCGAAGCCGCGACCTGCACGCCCGAGCGGTTGTCGATGAGCGTCAGCAGCGCGCTGGCTTCCTTGGTCTGCAAGCTGCCGCCGACGGCCGCCAGGGCGCGGCCCCGGCCGCCGCCCACCAAGCCGCCCAGCGCGCCACCGATGCCGCCGGCATCGCTGTTGCTGAACACGATCTCGGGCGACAGGCCGTAGTCGGAAGCCACCATCTGGCCGCGGCCGAAGTTGCTGCCGCCGCGCATTTCGCCCGACTGCATGAGCGCGCGCTCGCGCGTCATGGCGTTCATGCCGGCCGCGCCGCGCTCGACCACCACGAAGCAGTTCGACTGCTGCACCAAGAGGCGCAGCAGGTTGGCCGTGGGCGGCAGGCGGTATTCGCCGGTGAGGATGGTGTACCAGCCGGAATTCACGTTCTCGATCAGCGAGACTGTACCGAGCGGCGATTCGCAGCGCTCGAGCTGGCTGCTTTCGCCAGCGGTGGCAGAACCCGCGGCGCTGCCCGTGGCCATGGTCTTGGCCGACTGGCTGCCCATCTGCATGTCGGTGGTCGCGCAACCGGTCAGCAGCAGCGCGCCCGCAGCCACGGCCGCGAACGGAAACTTTGTCCTGAACTTCATGGAGAACTCCCTCTCGTCGAGATCTGGTGTTGAAACGTCAGCGGCGAGGATACGCGTAAAAGATTGCAAGAATCAATCACGCGAATGTCCGACTGGACGCCCCCGCGCCTAGGCCGTTCGGCGGATGCGCTCGATCAGTCCATTGAGCGCCTCGATGGAGCCGAAGTGGATCGCCAGCTCGCCGCTCTCCTCCACCTTGCCGCCGCGCTTGCTGCGCTTCTTGATGCGGACCTCGACCTCGGCGGTCAGCAGGTCGGCCAGTTCCTCTTCCACGCGCTGCAGGTCGCGCGACTTCTCGCCGTCGTTGCTGCGGCGCGACGGCGTGAGGGTGAACTCGGCCGCCAGCCTTTTCACCAGCGCCTCGGCTTCGCGCACCGACATCTTCTTGGCCGCGATCTGGTTGGCGGCGGTGATCTGCGTACCGCGGTCGAGCGAGAGCAGCGCGCGGGCATGGCCCATGTCGATGTCGCCCGCCATCAGCATCTGCTGTGCCGGCTCGGCCAGGTTCAGCAGGCGCAGCAGGTTGCTGGCCGCGCTGCGCGACCGCCCTACGGCCTGTGCGGCAGCTTCGTGAGTGAGCCCAAACTCTGACACCAGGCGTTGCAGGCCTTGGGCTTCTTCGAGCGGATTGAGGTCTTCGCGCTGAATGTTCTCGATCAGCGACATGGCCGCCGCAGCCTCGTTGGGCACGTCGCGCACCAGCACTGGCACGCGGTCCAGGCCCGCGAGCCTGGCGGCGCGGAAGCGGCGCTCGCCCGCGATGATTTCGTACTCGGCGTTCTTGGCGGCGGCCGATTCGGCATCGAGCCGGCGCACCAGGATCGGCTGCATGATGCCCTGCGCCTTGATGCTCTCGGCCAGCTCGTACAGCGCACCTTCGTCCATCCGGGTGCGCGGCTGGTAGACGCCCGCCACCATCTCGTCGAGCATCAGCGTGTTCGGATTCTGCGCGGCGGCGCCCTCGTCGGAGCCGGTGGGGTCGGCGGACGGCGCGGCCGTGGGGCCGAGCAGCGCTTCGAGGCCGCGTCCCAGGCCCTTGGGTTTCTTGGTCGCCATCAGTGCGTGTCTTTCGAGATTTCGTTCAATAGTTTCCGGCCCTGGACCCAGTCGCCCAGGCCGGATTCGGCGTTCAGGTGGCCGCCCGCACCGGCGTCGACGAAGCGCGCGCCCCAGTCGGCGGCCATCTGGCGCGAGCGCGCGGCCTCGCAGTAGGGATCGTCGTTGGCGGCAATCAGCACCGAGGGAAACGGCAGCGGCTTGCGCACGATGGGTGCCCAGCCCGGGATCAGCTGGCGCAGGTCGTCGCGCTCGACGTCACCGGGTGCGACCAGCAGCGCACCCCGCACCTTGTGCGTGTTGCGCGAATGCGCAGCCCAGGCCGCGACGAGGATGCATCCCAGGCTGTGTGCCGCAAAGACCACGGGGCCAGGCGCTGCGAGCACCTCTTCCTCGAGCCGTGCGGACCAGTCGCCGCGCAGCGGCCGCATCCAGTCGTGCTGTTCGATGCGGTGGTCGCCGTGGACCGACTCCCAGCGGGTTTGCCAATGGCCGGGACCGCTGTTCTGCCAGCCCGGCAGCAGGAAGACACGGGACGCTGCCATCAGAAGCTTTTCTCGCCCGAATCGGGGCCACCCGCCGGCGACAACACGTCCTCGGGGACGGCCAGGTTGGGCGGCGCGACCGGCCCGACCGGCGCAATGGGCGGCGCAACGGCCCCGGATGCGAAGGCACTGGCCGGCGGCATCTTCTCGACCAGTTCCCTGGCAAAGGCAACGAAGGCCTGGCTGCCGCGCGCGGCCGGGTCGAACACCACGCCCGGCAGGCCATAGCTCGGCGCCTCGGCCAGTCGCACGTTGCGCGGGATCACGGTGTCGAACACCTTGTCGCCGAAGTGGGCCTTGAGCTGCTCGCTCACCTGCTGCTGCAGCGTGATGCGCGGATCGAACATCACGCGCAGCAGGCCGATGATCTGCAAGTTCTTGTTGAGGTTGGCATGCACCTGCTTGATGGTGTTGACCAGGTCCGTGAGCCCCTCGAGCGCGAAGTACTCGCACTGCATCGGCACGATCACGCCATGGGCGGCGCACAGGCCGTTGAGCGTCAGCAGACTCAGACTCGGCGGGCAGTCGATCAGCACGAAGTCGTACTCGGCGCCCACCGCGGCAAGCGCCGTCCGCAGGCGCTTTTCGCGGCGGTCGAGCGCCACCATCTCGACTTCGGCGCCGGCCAGTTCGCGGTTGGCGCCCAGCACGTCGTAGCCGCAGCCGCCCTCCACGAGCTTGTCGGCCTTGACGCGCGCCTCGGCCACCGACGCCGACTCGAGCAGCACGTCGTACACCGTGAGCTCCAGCTGGCGCTTGTCGATGCCCGAACCCATGGTTGCATTGCCCTGGGGATCGAGGTCGATCATGAGCACCCGCTGGCCCACCTTGGCCAGCCCGGCGGCAAGGTTGACGGTGGTGGTGGTCTTGCCGACGCCGCCCTTTTGGTTGGCAATGCAGAAAATCTTGGCCATATGAGGATCAGCGGGAAATGGCGAGCTTGACGCCAAAGGCAATCAGGAAGACGCCCGCGAGCTTTTCGAGCATGCCCGAAATGCGCGGGTTGGCGCGAATGCGCTCCGCCAGAAAGTGCGTGAGCAGCGTCGAAGTCAGGCCATAAAGAAAGGTCAGAACGGCAATCGTCACGGCCATGGCGCCGAAAGTGACCAGGCCCTGGTGGCGTGCGGGGTCGACGAACAGCGGGAAGAAGGCCATGTAGAACACAATGGCCTTGGGGTTCAGCAAGGTGATGGCGAGCGCCTGGCGCATGAAGTGGCTGGGGCGGATGTTGAGGATCGGCGCCGCGCCGGGCTTGGCCAGCAGCATCTTGGCGCCCAGCCATGCGAGGTAGGCGGCGCCCAGCCATTGCACCGCCTTGAATGCGGCCGGATACGCCGCCAGCACCGCCGCCACGCCCGCCACCGCCGCCCACATCAGGAACTGGTCGCCGATGATCACGCCCAACGTGGCCGCCAAGCCGCCACGGATTCCGCCTTTGCTGGTCGAGGTGATCAACGCGAGGTTGCCCGGACCGGGAATCAGGAGAAAGAGGACGATGGCGGCAACGAATGCGCCGTAGTCAGCAATGCCGAACATGGGATTTGCCTCGAGAAAGAGAGCCAGGGGGAGGCGTCGAGTCTAAGCGAGGCCGGCCCTTGCGAGGACCACCCGGCATCGGCTTTCACCGATGCGGCGGCTTCTTTTTGGCGATTCAGGCCGCTTCTTTGCGCGCCCAGACGATGCAGCGCTCGGCGTCCAGGCTTGGAACGGTCAATTGTTCCACGTGAAACACTGCGATACCTTGGGGCAAGGCAGCGAGTTCATCGGTGGGTACCTTACCCTTCATTGCCAACCAGACGCCGTCAGGCGCGAGCAGGTGCCTGGACCCGTTGAAGAAATCAGGCAGCGAGGCAAAAGCCCGGGAGCTGATGACTTCATAGCTGCCCGTCAGCGATTCGACGCGCGCATGCAGGCCGCGCAGATTGGGCAGATCGAGTTCGGCTGCCACCTGCTGGACGAAAGCTGCCTTCTTGGCAACGGCATCGAGGCAGCTCACCTCGAGATCCGGCCGCATGATGGCAATCACCACGCCCGGCAGGCCGCCCCCGGAACCGACGTCGAGCAACTTGCCCTTCCCTGCCCATTCGCGCTGCAACGGCGCCACGGCTGCCAGGCTGTCGAGCAGATGGTGCGTCAGCACGCTGGCCGGATCGCGCAGAGCTGTAAGGTTGTAGACCTTGTTCCACTTGAGCATCAGCGTGCCGTAGGCCAGCAACTGCTCTGCTTGTTGATCGGACAAGGCCGTGCCCAGGTCCGCCGCGCCTTGGCGCAGCGTGTCGATGGGCGCGGTCATTGGTGCACCCTTGGCGCTGCGCGCCTTCCCGCCAAGCGGGAGCGAGCTTGCTTGGGGCGGCCCGGCGCGGCGCTCATTGGGCGGGCTGCGATTCTGCAGCGGCTTCCGTGGCGGCGTCGCGGTTGAAAGCCTTGTGGCCGCCCTTCCGCAAATGGATCATCAGCAGGGAAATTGCGGCGGGCGTGACACCCGAAATGCGTGACGCCAAGCCCAGCGTTTCGGGCCGGTGCTTGTCGAGCTTCTGGCGCACTTCGAAACTCAGCGCCTTGACCTGGCTGTAGTCGAAATCGGCCGGGAGGCGCAGGTTCTCGAAGTGCGCTGCGCGCTCCACTTCATCGTGCTGGCGCTCGATGTAGCCCGAGTACTTGGCCGAGATTTCGATCTGCTCGATTTCAATTTCACTGAGTGGTGACCCTGCGCTGTACTTTCCGCCGTCCAGTGACATCAGCGTCTCGTAATTCACATCGGGCCGGCGCAGGAGGTCGGCCAGGTTGTATTCATGCTCGATGGCCTTGCCGAGCACGCGCTCCGATTCGGCGGCCGGCAGGTTGCGCGGATTCACCCAGATCGACTTGAGCCGTTCTGTTTCACGTGAAACAGTGTCGCGCTTGCGGCTGAAGGCGTCCCATCGCGCATCGTCCACCAGGCCCAGCTTGCGCCCTGCTTCGGTCAGTCGCATGTCGGCGTTGTCCTCGCGCAGCTGCAGCCGGAATTCGGCGCGGCTGGTGAACATGCGGTATGGCTCGGTCACGCCCTTGGTGATCAGGTCATCGACCAGCACGCCCAGATAAGCCTCATCCCGGCGTGGCAGCCAGGCTTCCTCACCACGGCATTGGAGCGCCGCATTGATGCCGGCAAACAGGCCCTGGGCCGCAGCCTCTTCGTAGCCGGTGGTGCCGTTGATCTGCCCGGCAAAGAAAAGGCCTTTGATCGAGCGTGTCTCGAAGCTGCTCTTGAGTTCTCGCGGATCGAAGTAGTCGTACTCGATGGCGTAGCCCGGCCGCAGGATGTGGGCGTTCTCCAGCCCAGGCATCGAGCGCACGAGCTGGTACTGGATGTCGAACGGCAGGCTGGTCGAGATGCCGTTGGGGTAGTACTCGTTGGTGGTCAGCCCTTCGGGCTCGAGAAAGATCTGGTGGCTTTCCTTGTCGGCAAAGCGGTTGATCTTGTCTTCCACGCTCGGGCAGTAGCGCGGGCCGACGCCGTCGATCTTGCCCGTGAACATCGGGCTGCGGTCGAAGCCCGAGCGGATGATGTCGTGCGTGCGCGCATTGGTGTAGGTGATCCAGCACGGCATCTGCTGCGGATGCATGTCGACCCGACCCATGAAGCTGAACACCGGCATCGGCCCCGCCCCGCCCGGCATGCCATCGCCGGGCTGTTCGGTGCACTTCGAAAAATCGATACTCCGGCCGTCCAGGCGCGGGGGCGTACCGGTCTTCAGGCGTCCCTGCGGCAGCTTCAGTTCCTTGAGCCGCGCCGACAGGCTGACCGCGGGCGGATCGCCCGCGCGTCCGGCCTGGTAGTTGTCGAGGCCCACATGGATGCGGCCGTCGAGAAAAGTCCCCGCGGTGAGCACCACGGTGCGCGCGCGAAAGGCGATGCCCACCTGGGTGACGGCGCCAACCACGCGGTCGCCCTCCACCATCAGGTCATCGACCGCTTGCTGGAACAAGCTCAGGTTCGGCTGGTTTTCCAGGCGATGGCGGATCGCGGCCTTGTACAGCACGCGGTCGGCCTGCGCGCGGGTCGCACGCACTGCCGGACCCTTGCTCGAATTGAGAATGCGGAACTGGATGCCCGCCTCGTCGGTGGCAATGGCCATCGCGCCGCCCAGCGCATCGACCTCTTTCACGAGGTGGCCCTTGCCGATACCGCCGATCGACGGGTTGCAGCTCATCTGCCCCAGCGTCTCGATGTTGTGGGAGAGCAGCAGCGTCTTGGCGCCCATGCGGGCAGCCGCGAGCGCGGCCTCGGTGCCGGCATGGCCACCGCCGACGACGATTACATCGAATTCTTCGGGATACAGCATTTGAAAGAGGGGCGCACTACTGACGCGTGCGCTGCGCAAAGGGGCACCAATTTTAATCGGGGGTACCGGTCTGCGTCCGATATGCGGGCAATATGGTTAATGGCGCCTGAATCACCTGTGCCCGCCATTTCCCTCTCGTATCTTGGATAGTTCGCTATTAATTTAATAGCAATCCATCCAAGCTCTCAGGCGTGTCGCCGGCGCGAGCGATGCTCGGGAAGCTGCCAGTGCGTTTGCGTGACGAGCAGCACGCGCACCACGCGATGTGCCGGGCTCTGAAGCAGCAGGCCGAGGGGGCGGGACCGCGGCCAGACCGGTTGCGGACGGTGTCTCAATCGATCGCCTTTTTCACTGCGCCAATCCCCAGTGCCGCCAAGACCACGAACACCACCGCCAGGACCAGGAACAGGCCGAACAGCAGCTTGGCGATGCCGGCTGCGCCTGCCGCAATGCCGCCGAAGCCAAGCACCCCGGCCACCAGCGAGATCAAGGCAAAAATAATCGCGTACTTCAACATCTGAAAAACTCCTTGCGGCGAGCCTCGCCCACCGTGCGGGGGAGCTTAGGAACCGGCCACACCCGCCCCGATAGTCGCCCCGCGCGAGCGGCCGTAGGACAAACGCCCAGCACACAAACCCGCTAGCATCCCGTGGGTCCATGGATCGATTCCCCGATATCCATATTCCCAACATTGGAGATTCTTCGCATGAAGCTGTATTACTCGCCCGGCGCCTGCTCCCTTTCGCCCCACATCGCGCTGCACGAGGCAGGCCTTGCCTTCGAACCCGTGCTGGCCAGCACCAAGACCCACAAGCTGCAGGACGGCACCGACTACTACGGCATCAACCCGCTGGGCTACGTGCCCATGCTCGAGCTCGACGACGGCACCCGCCTGCGCGAAGGCCCGGCCATCGTGCAGTACATCGCCGACCTGGCACCCACCAAGAACCTCGCACCGGCCGCCGGCACGCTGCAGCGCTACCGCCTGCAGGAATGGCTGACCTTCATCGGCACCGAGATGCACAAGGGCTACAGCCCGCTGTTCAACCCGAACATGCCCGAAGAAGCCAAGGCCATCTTCAAGGACAAGCTCAAGTCGCGCTACGAATGGCTCGACGGACAGCTTGCCGACAAGCAGTACCTGATGGGCGACCAGTTCAGCGTGGCCGACGGCTACCTGTTCACCGTTACCAACTGGGCCAAGCCCACCGGCGTCGACATCGCGGGCTTCGCCAACCTCCAGGCCTGGCACGCGCGCGTGGCCGCTCGCCCCGCTGTTCAGGAGGCGATGAAGGCTGAAGGCCTGCTGAAGTAAGAAGAAGCCGACAGAAGCTCGAAAGAGCCGCGAAGCAGTCCGCCCCAACCCCGGGAAAACCCGGACTGCTTCAGCCACAAGCCGCATGCCGCGGCTTTTTTTTCGGGTCACGCTACGGCCCTGCTCCAGACTCCGTAGCGAAGGAACCGCCGATGGCCGAGGCCCCCGCACTTCATCATCAAGAACTGCGCGAGGAGATGCGCGGGCCCGTGATGTGGCTCACCATCGACCGCGAGGCACGCCGCAACGCCATCAACCCCGGCGTGCTGGCGGCGCTCTCGTCGGCACTGTCCCGCGCCGACGCCGACCGCGCCGTGCGCGCGGTAGTCATCACCGGCGCCGGCACGCGCGCCTTCTGCGCCGGCGCCGACCTGCAAGGCGGCACCTCTTTCAAGTTCGACCATGCCGAGCCGTACCAGGGCTTCGCCAACCTTTTGCGCCAGGCCCGGCAGCTGACGGTGCCGCTGGTCGCACGCGTCAACGGTGCCTGCATGGCGGGCGGCATGGGCATCCTGGGCATGTGCGACATGGCGGCCGCCGGCAGCCACGCCGTGTTCGGCCTGCCCGAAGTCAAGGTCGGCCTCTTTCCGGCCCAGGTGCTCAGTGTGCTCGGCCCTCTGCTGCCGCGCCGCGTGCTGGCCCAGATGTGCCTGACCGGCGAACCCATCACCGCCGCGCAGGCACTCGAACACGGGCTCGTGAATCGCGTGGGCGAGGACGTCGACGAAAGCCTGGACTGGCTGCTTGGCCGCATGCTCGACAAGTCGCCCGCCGCCATCCGCCGCGGCCTGTACACGATGAAGAAGATCGAGGCCATGGCCTTCGAGGAATCGATCGCCTTCACCGAAAGCCAGATCGGCCTCTTCGCGCTCACGGAAGATGCGGCCGAAGGCCAGCTCGCCTTCCGCGAAAAGCGCAAGCCGCAGTGGAGCGGCCGATGAGCACCCACGGCAGCAGCAACAACAACGAACGCATCGTACGCATCGGCGGCGCCTCGGGCTTCTGGGGCGACAGCAGCGTGGGCGCACCGCAGCTCGTGGCCAGCGGGCAGATCGACTACCTGGTGTTCGACTACCTGGCCGAGCTCACGATGTCGATCCTCGCGGGCGCGCGGCTCAGGAAGCCCGAGCTCGGCTACGCCACCGACTTTGTCTCCATCGCGATGAAGGCGGTGCTGAAGGATGTCGTGCAGCAGGGCATTCGCGTGGTGAGCAATGCGGGCGGCGTCAATCCGCAGGGCTGCGCCGATGCACTGGCCGCGCTCGCGGCCGAGCAAGGCATCGCGCTGAAGATTGCAGTGGTCAGCGGCGACGACGTATCGCCGCTGCTACCGCAGCTGCGTCAGCAACAGCCCGCCGTGCGCGAACTGCAGAGCGGCGCGCCGCTGCCCGAGCGCGTGCTCACGGCCAATGCCTACCTGGGTGCGCGGCCGATCCAGGCCGCGCTCGATGCGGGCACGCAGGTGGTCATCACGGGCCGCTGCGTCGATTCGGCCGTGACGCTCGGCGTGCTGATGCACGAGTTCGGCTGGCAGCCCGGCGACCACGATCTGCTCGCCGCCGGCAGCCTCGCGGGCCACATCATCGAATGCGGCTGCCAGGCCACCGGCGGCCTGCACACCGACTGGGACACCGTGCCCGACTGGCCGAACATCGGCTATCCGATCGTCGAGTGCAGCGCCGATGGCGGCTTCGTCGTCACCAAGCCCGCGGGCACCGGCGGCAAGGTCACACCGGCCGTGGTGGGCGAGCAGATGCTCTACGAGATCGGAGATCCGTCGGCCTACCTGCTGCCCGACGTGGTGGCCGACTTCACGCAGGTGCGCATCGCGCAGGCCGGCGAGCACCGCGTGCGCGTGCATGGCGCCCGGGGCCGCCCGTCCACTGCGAGCTACAAGGTCTGCGCCACCTATGCAGAAGGCTTCAAGGCCGCGGCGCAGCTCACCATCGTCGGCTTCGACGCCGTCGCCAAGGCCAGGCGCACCGGCGAGGCGATCCTTGCGCGCACCGGCGCGCTGTTCGACCAGCAAGGCTTCGGCCCCTACAGCGGCGCGCAACTCGAGGTGCTCGGCGCCGAATCTTGCTACGGCCCGCATGCGCAGGCCCTGCAAACCCGCGAAGCCGTGCTGCGGCTCGCGGTCACGCATGCGCGCAAGGAGGCGCTGGAACTCTTCGCGCGCGAAGTGGCGCCCGCCGGCACCTCGTGGGCGCCGGGCACCACGGGCGCGGGCGGGCGCGCCTCGGTTTCGCCGTCGATCCGGCAGTACGCCTTCCTGCTTGACAAGACGATGGTCGAAGCGCGCGTGAGCATCGACGGGCAGCGCATCGAATTGCCGCGCGACGCCGTGGTTGCGGCGGCTGCCGACGCGCCTTCACCACGGCAGGCCACCGGCGATGCGAATGCCCTGGTCTCCGTCGATGCCGGCGCCAGCGAAGTGCCGCTCATCCACCTGGCCTGGGCCCGCAGCGGCGACAAGGGCGACACCTCGAACATCGGCGTCATTGCGCGCCACCCTGCCCTGCTGCCGCTGCTACGCGAGCAGCTCACCGAAGCGCGCGTGGCCGAATGGCTCGCACACCTGGTCAAGGGGCCGGTCAGGCGCTATGAAGTGCCGGGCATCGGCGCCTTCAACTTCGTCTGCGAGCAGGCGCTCGGCGGCGGCGGCATGGCGTCGCTGCGCAACGATCCGCTCGGCAAAGGCATGGGGCAGATCCTGCTCGCGATGCCCGTGCGCGTGAGCGCGGAACTGCTCGCGCTCGCTGGGTCCGATCGCAGCGCTCCGAACGCCTAGCAGCAAACGGACAACCGTGCGACAGCAGGTTTGACTGCGCAGGTTTAGCCTCGCGGCCTCTGTCCCACTCTTTGACGTTTCGCCATGCCCTCCCTCTTCGATCCCGTACAGGCCGGTGACCTGCAGCTCGCCAACCGCATCGTGATGGCGCCGCTCACGCGCAACCGCTCGCCCAACGCGATTCCCCAGGACATCGCCGCCACCTACTACGCACAGCGCGCCAGCGCGGGCCTGCTCATCACCGAAGCCACCGCCATCAGCCACCAGGGCCAGGGCTACGCCGACGTGCCGGGCCTCTATGGCACCGAGCAGCTCGATGCCTGGAAGCGCGTGACCGATGCGGTGCATGCCAAGGGCGGCAAGATCGTGGTGCAGCTCTGGCATGTGGGCCGCGTCTCGCACAGCGAACTGCAGCCGGGCGGCGGCAAGCCCGTCGCGCCCTCGGCCATCATTGCCAGGACCAAGACCGTGCTCATCAAGGAGGGCGTGCCGACCTTCGTCGAAACCTCCGAGCCGCGCGCGCTCGACGCCGAGGAACTGCCCGGCATCGTCCACACCTATGCGGCCGCCGCGCGCAACGCGGTGGAAACCGCCGGCTTCGACGGCGTGGAACTCCACGGCGCCAACGGCTACCTGCTCGACCAGTTCCTCAAGGACGGCAGCAACAAGCGCACCGACGACTACGGCGGCAGCATCGAGAACCGCGCCCGCCTGCTGCTGGAAGCCACGCGCGCCGTGGTCGATGCGGTCGGCGGCGGCAAGACCGGCATCCGCCTGTCGCCCGTCACGCCGGCCAACGATGTGCACGACTCCGATCCGCAGCCGCTCTTCACCTACGTGGTGAAGCAGCTCGCCCCGCTCGGCCTGGCCTACATCCACATCATCGAAGGCGCCACCGGCGGTCCGCGCGAGATCGAGGACCGTCCCTTCGACTACGAGGCGCTCAAGGCCGCCTACCGCCAGGCCGGCGGCAAGGGCGCATGGATGGTCAACAACGGCTACGACAAGCCGCTGGCGGACCAAGCCGTCAAGGAAGGCGACGACCTCGTCGCCTTCGGCAAGCCCTTCATCGCCAACCCCGACCTGGTGCGCCGCCTGCGCGAGAACGCCCCGCTCAACGCCGTGGACAAGGCCACGATGTACGGCGGCGGCACCAAGGGCTACACGGACTACCCGGCGCTGGGCTGAGTGCGCAGGAGAAAAACGCCATGGCCCGCATCGAACAGCGACTCGCCACGCTCGGCCTCGTGCTGCCGCCGCCGGTCGCGCCGCCGCCCAGCGTGGTGCTGCCTTTCGCCTTCGTGCGCATCGCCGGGCGCCGCGCCATCGTTTCGGGCCATGGCCCGCTGAATGCCGACGGCACCATTGCCGCGCCGCTCGGCAAGCTGGGCCGCGAGCTGACGGTCGAGCAGGGCTACGCAGCGGCGCGGCTCACTGCGCTGGCGATGCTCGGCAGCCTGCAGCGCGCGCTCGGCGACCTCGACCGCATCACGGCCTGGACGCGCGTGTTCGGCATGGTGGCTTCGGCACCGGGCTTCGACAAGCAGCCCGCCGTCATCAACGGCTTCTCGGACCTCGTGCTCGAACTCTTCGGCCCGGAGATCGGCGCGCACGCACGCAGTGCCGTCGGCATGGCGGAGCTTCCGTTCAGCATCCCGGTCGAGATCGAAGGCGAAGTGGAGTTCGGGGATTGAGCGCCGCGCCGTCGGTCAGGCGCCGCGCGCCGGCGCCGTGCCGGCCGCATCGCCCGCCGCCATCGGACGCAGCTCCGCGAAGGTGATGCTCACGCGCAGTCCCGCGGGTTCGGCCGCATCGAGCCGCAGCTCGGCACCCAGCAACTCCGCATAGCGCGACACGATCGACAGCCCCAGGCCCGAGCCCTGCCCCAGCTTCTGGCCCGCCGGCCCCTGCGCCCAGCGCTGCATCAGGTCGCGCTGCGCTTCCAGCGGAATGCCGGGGCCGTCGTCGATCACGCTCAGGGTGCGGCCCGCCAGCTCGACGGTGATGGTGCGTCCGCCGTAGCGCAGCGCGTTGTCGATCAGGTTGTCGAGAATGCCTTCGACCAGCGCTTCGTTCGCAAGCACCGTCACGCGCTCGTCGAGGCCGCGCGCACCCAGGTCGACGCCGTGCGCGTCGGCGCGGGCCAGGTGCCGCAGCACCGTCTGCTCGGCCAATATGTCGAGCTGCACCGGCTCGCGCGCGAGGCCGGTGCGCGCTTCATCTGCGAGCGCGAGCGCCAGCAGCTGGTCGATGAGATGGCTCGCGCGGGCCTGCCGCTCGGCCACGCGCGCGAGCTGCTCGCGCCACACGGTGGAGTCGTGCTGCGCGAGCCCGTATTCGGCCAGTGCGCGGATGCCCGCGAGCGGCGTGCGCAGCTCATGCGCCACGTTGCCCACGAACTCGCGCTGCGCGCGCACGCTGTGGTTCAGCCGGTCGAACAGCGCATTGACCGCATTGCCCAGGCGCTGCACCTCGCGCGAGGTGCGCACCACCGCGACCGGAGAGAGGTCGTACACGTCGCGGCGGTCCAGCGCCTGCTGGAGTTCGCCGAGCGGGCGCAGGTCGCTGCGAATGCCATGCCAGAGCCATACCGCGAGCAGCATCAGCAGCAGCACCTGCGGCGCCAATGCGTAGCCGAGCAGCCGCTGCACCAGCGCCGCGCGGCTCAGCGTGGTCTGTGCAATCACCACCCGGTAGGGCGTCAGCCGGCCGGGCTCGGTGACGGGCTCGAGCACCACCGCGCGCAGGACCTTGCCATCGTAGTCCAGGTCCGAGAAGCGATAGTGCGCGCCTGCCGGCGGCAGCGGTGCATTCAGGCCTGCCTGCCCCGAGATCAGCGTGCCGTCGAGCCGCTGCACCGCGAAGTAGATCTTGTCGACCTGGTCGAACAGCACCGTGGCCACTTCGCGCGGCGTGAGCAGCAGCTCGATGCCGCGCTCGCCCGCCTGCACGTTGGCCGAGAGCGCATAGGCGTCGTCGAGCATGGCGCGATCGAAGGCCTGTTCGGAAAAATAGTTGGCAATGACCAGCGCGATCACCGCGCCCACCATCCACGTGAGCGCCAGCGGCACCAGCACGTTGCGCAGCACGCGCCGCGTGAGCGAAGGCGCGGCCTTCGGCGGCCCGGACGCGGCCGGTTGCGTGCGGCTCACACTTCGGCTTCGAGCAGGTAGCCGATGCCGCGCAGCGTGCGGATGCCCGCGCCCGAACCGGCCAGCTTCTTGCGCAGCCGGGAGATGAAGGCCTCCAGCGCGTTGTCGCCCAATGATTCATCGAAGCTGGAGAGCTTGTCGGACAGCGCCCGCTTGCTCACCGTGCGGCCCGGCGGGCTCATCAGCTCCCACAGCACCTCGAACTCGCGCGCCGGCAGGTCGAGCGGCCCGCTCGCGGTGGAAAAGCGGCGCGCCTTGCGGTCCAGCTTGAGCTGGCCCAGCAACACGATGTCTTCGGTGCCCTTGGCCCGCCGCACCAAAGCGCGCAGCCGTGCCTCGACCTCGGCCAGGTCGAAGGGCTTGCCCAGGTAGTCGTCGGCACCGGCATCGAGGCCCGCGATGCGCTCCTCGGTGCGGCCGCGCGCCGTCAGCACCAGCACCGGCGTGCGGTCGCCGCGCGCACGCGCCTGGCGCAGGGCGCTGAGGCCGCTCGCCAGCCCGCTCGTGGGGCTGGCCGTGGCCGGCAGGTTCAGGTCGAGCAGCACCGCATCGAAGGGCTGCACGCGCCAGAGGTGGTCGGCGTCCTCGACGTTGGTCGACACGTCGACCCGGTGGCCGGCATCCGCAAGGCTGCGCAGCATCACGTCGCGCAGCACGGCATCGTCTTCGACAAGCAGGATTCGCATGGTGTGTGTGGTGGTTTGAAGTGCCTATTCTTGCGCGAAGGAGGGTCAGCGGCCGGTCAGCACACCCCGGCGATAAACGCGCCATGAGCATACGACAGCAACCTGCGGCACGGGTCTCTTTCCAGGCCGCTGCGACAACGCGATGAGCGCCCGCGATCCCTCCGATCTGCTGAGCGTGGTGCACCCCGCGGTGCGCCGCACGGCCATCGTGCTGCTGCATGGTTTATGCAGCACACCTGACGAGCTCCTGACCGTGCAATCGGCCCTGCGCGCGAGCGGCTATCCGGTGCATCCGATGCGCATCGACGGCTACTCCTTCGATGCCGCCGCACCGGTGCAGCAGGCCCTGCCGTACGAACGCTGGATCGACGCCGTCGAAGCACGGGTGAAGGCACTGCGCGCGCAGCACGATCGCGTGATGCTGGTGGGCATCTCGGCCGGCTCTTCACTGGCGCTTGGCACGGCCATCCGCTGCGGCAGCGGCGTCGATGCGCTGGTGCTGATGTCGACCACGCTGCGCTTCGACGGCTGGGCCGTGCCGCGAACGCAGGTGCTGCTGCCGCTGGCCTTCTACACGCCGCTCGGGCGATTCTGGCAATACCGCGAATGCCCGCCCTACGGCGTGAAGAACGAACGCGTGCGCGCCTGGATCGAGCGCGAGCTGCGCCACCGCAAGGTGTCGAGCGCCGGCAGCACGGTGATCGGCGTGGGCCACCTGCGCGAGCACGACCGGCTGATCCGCCACGTGAGGCGCAACCTGCACCGCGTGCAATGCGGCAGCGTGCTCGCGCTGCATGCACGCGAGGACGAGGTGGCCAGCGTGGCCAATCTCGGCCTCCTTGCGCGCGGGCTTCGCTGCGGCACGTTCCGCAGCGTGGTGCTTGCCAACAGCTACCACATGATCACGATCGACAACGACCGCCACCAGGTGGCGCGCGAAACCTCCGCCTTCGCCGACGCCGTGGCGCATGGCACGCCCGGCCCCGCCGGCGCCCTGCCCGCACGTTCCCTTGCCGCCTGAAACAAAGCACGCCAATGCCCTCCTATTCTTCTTCCTCGCCCGTCTTCAACAGCATCGCAACCATCCTGGTCAAGCAGTTCGACGTGGCGCGCGACACCATCGCGCCCGGCGCGGCCTTGTCCGAGCTCGGCCTCGATTCGCTGTCGCTGATGGAATTCGTGTTCGCGGTGGAGGATGCCTTTCATCTGCGCCTGCCCGAAGACCGGCTCGATCCGCGCGAGGCCGGCATCACGCTCGGCCACCTGTGCGAGGCGATCGAAGCCCAGATCGAGTGCAAGCTCGAATCGCCGATGGCCGCGCAGGCGTGATCAGCACGCGCGTGCAGGTGACGGGCATCGGCTTCGTCACGCCGCTGGGCTGCACCACCGTGTCGTTCGACGATGCGCTCTTCAACGGCCATTCCGCAGTGCGCACGCGAACGCTCGGGATCGAAGGCCTCGATCCGATCGAACTTGCCGTGGCCGCCTGCGATTTCGACCCGGCCGCCGTGCGCAGCAGCTCGCGCCTGCCGCTCGATCGAGGCAGCGCGATGGCGCTCGCGGCCGCACGAGATGCCGCCGCGCAGGCCGGGCTCGGGGCCGGCAGCATCGACCCCGAGCGCCTCGGCATCTTCTGGGGCAGCGGGCTGGCGGGCGCCGGCAGCTTCGACGACACCACGCGCGCGCTCTACGGCCAGCAGCGCCGCATGCGGCCGACGACCGTGCTCACCGTGATGCCCAATGCGGCGGTGGCGGAGCTCGCCCTGCAGTTCAGCGCCCAGGGCGCGGCCATTGCGTATGCCTGCGCCTGCGCGTCGTCGGCCGTGGCCATCGGCGAGGCAATGCGCGCCATCCGGGGCGGCTGGATCGACGCGGCCATCGTCGGCGGACACGAGGCCATGCTCACGCCGGGCGTGATGGCCAGCTGGCATGCAATGCGCGTGACGGCGCCGCCACCGCCGGGTGCGCCGGCCAGCGCCTGCCGGCCGTTCTCGGGCGACCGCGCGGGCTTCGCGCTGGGCGAAGGCGCGGCCGCGCTGGTGCTCGAATCAGCGGCGCATGCCAATGCGCGAGGCGCCGTTCATGCCTCGTCGCTCTTTCTTGCAGGCTACGCCACCAATTGCGATGCGACGCACATCACCAACCCCGACACGGCCGGCCAGGTGCGCGCCATGCGCGCGGCACTGCGCGATGCAGGCATCGAGGCGGCGCAGATCGGCCACGTCAACGCGCACGGCACGGCGACCATTGCCGGAGACGCCGCCGAGGCCGCGTCCATCCGCGAAGTGTTCGGCAATGCCACGCCCGTGAGCGCCACCAAGGCCATCCACGGCCATGTGCTGGGCGGCGGCGGCGCGATCGAGCTCGTGGCGGCGCTGCGAACGCTGGCGCGCGGGATGCTTCCGCCCACTGCCAACCTGCGGGTGCCCGATGCGGCCTTCGACCTGGACCTGGTGCGCGGCGGGGCGCGCGAGGCCCGCAACCTGCGCTACGTGCTTTCCAATTCGTTCGCATTCGGCGGCACCAACGCCGTACTGATCGCGGGACGCTGAAGAACGGCGTGACGGCGGGACTGGGTATGCTGACGCCTTCGCCGCATCTGCAGAAAACCGTCATCCATGCGCAGGCTCGCCACACCCCAGGACCTCGAAGCCGTCTTCTCCATCTACATGCACGAGCAGGTGGTGCCGTTCCTCGGCTACGACCCGATGCCGCTCGACGAATTCCGCGCCATCCACAAGGAGCTGGTCGACAGCCGCAGCTTCTATGTCTATGAAGTCGATGGCCGCGTCGCGGGCTTCTACCGCGCGACGCGCTATCCGGGCCGCGTGCGGCACGTGGCCTGCTTCGGCACGCTCGCGGTCGATCCGTCGCTGCACGGCAAGGGCATTGCGCAGGCGATGGTGAGCGATGCCATCGCCAGGCTCAAGGCCGAGGGCGTCAAGCGCATCGAGCTCTATGCCGAAAGCGACAACGCGCCGGGCCTGCGCTTCTACGAGAAGCTGGGCTTCGAATACGAAGGCACCCTGCGCAAGTTCTACAAGCGCGCCGGCGAGGCCGACTACATCGACGACCACCTGCTGGCGCTGCTGATCGACTGAGATCGATGAGCCTCAGGGCTTCCAGCGCCGCAGCAGCAGCGCGTTGGCCATCACGCTGACGCTCGACAGCGCCATCGCCGCCCCCGCCACCACCGGGCTCAGCAGCCCGAAGGCGGCCAGCGGAATGCCGGCCACGTTGTAGGCAAAGGCCCAGAACAGGTTCTGCCGGATCTTGGCCACCGTGCGCGCCGAGAGCTCGAGCGCCTCGGCCACGAGCGCCAGGTCGCCGCGCATCAGCGTGATGCCGGCCGCTTCCATCGCAACGTCGGTGCCGCCGCCCGCAGGCGCCATGGCAATGCCCACGTCGGCCGCGGCCAGCGCGGGTGCGTCGTTGGCACCGTCGCCGATCATCGCGACCACCTGGCCGTTCTTCTTCAAGGCGCTGACCTGCGCTGCCTTGTCGGCGGGCAGCACCTCGGCGCGCACGTCCTCGGCGGCAATGCCGAGCCGCGCCGCCATGGCCTGCGCGGCGCGCAGGTTGTCGCCCGAGATCATCACCACGCGCAGGCCGCGTGCGTGCAACGTGCGGATGGCTTGCGCGGCCTCGGGCTTGGGCTCGTCGGCAAAGGCCAGCAGCGCCTGCACCCGGGCAGCGCCCACTGCGTCGAAACGCAGCAATGCGGATACGGTGGCGCCCTGCGCGTGCAGGCGCTCGACCTGCGCAGCCTCGGGCACGGCGCCGAGTTCCGCGCACCAGCGCAGGCTGGCAATGGCCCAGGGCTCGCCGTTCACCTGGCCGCGCACGCCGCGGCCGGGCATCGCCTGCATCACGCCCAATGGCGGCGCCTGCAGGCCGCGCTGCGCGGCAGCCGCCATCACGGCGCGTGCCAGCGGATGCTCGCTGCCGCCTTGCAGGCTGGCGGCGGTTGCGAGCAATGCGGCTTCATCGCTGCCGCCTGCCATGGGCACCAGCGCCGTGAGCACCGGGCGGCCGAGCGTCAGCGTGCCGGTCTTGTCGAAGGCCACCGTGCCGACACGGTGCGCAAGCTCCAGCGCCCGCGCGTCCTTGATGAGGATGCCGCGGCGCGCCGCCACGCCAGTGCCGGCCATCACGGCGACCGGGGTCGCCAGGCCCAGCGCACAGGGACAGGCAATGACCAGCACGGCCACCGCGTGGATCATGGCGATCTCGATGCCGGCGCCCGCAAGCAGCCAGCCCGCTAGCGTGGCCAGCGCAATCGCCAGCACCACCGGCACGAACACGGCCGCGACCTGGTCCACCAGCCGCTGGATCGGCGCCTTGGCGGCCTGCGCGTCCTCGACCAGACGGATGATGCGCGCCAGCACGCTCTCGGCGCCCACCGCGCTCACCTCGACGACCATGCGGCCGTCGCCGTTCACCGCGCCGCCCGTCAGTGCGTCGCCAGGTCCCTTCGGCACCGGCAGCGGCTCGCCCGTGAGCATCGACTCATCGACCTCGGACTGCCCCTCGATCACGCGCGCATCCGCGGGCACGCGCTCGCCCGGACGCACCACGAGCCGGTCGCCCACCATCACCTCGGCCAGCGGCATGTCGCTTTCGCCGCGCGGGCCCACCAAATGCGCGGTCTCGGGCCGCAGCTGCTGCAGCGCGCGGATGGCCGAGGTGGCCTGCCGCTTGGCGCGCGCCTCCAGCCACTTGCCGAGCAGCACCAGCGTGATCACCACGGCCGAGGCTTCGAAATACAGATGCGGCATGCCGCCGTGCCCCGCATGCTCGCCTGTGGTCGCGCGCCACCAGAGCCAGAGCGACAGGCCGAATGCCGCACTGGTGCCGAGCGCCACCAGCAGGTCCATGTTGCCGGTGCCGGCCTTTGCAGCATGCCAGCCCGCGCGGTAGAAGCGCGCGCCGAGCCAGAACTGCACCGGCGCCGCCAGCAGCAGCTGCAGCCAGGGCGGCAGCATCCAGTCCTGTCCGAAGGGTTGGCCGAGCATCGGTGCCAGGAGCGGTATCGACAGCAGCAGCCCGAGGCCCACGGGCCCGAAGCCATGCCAGGGCGACAGCGCAGCGGCCTCGTCGGCCGCGCCGCTTGCCGCGCGCGGCTCGTAGCCCGCGGCGCGCACGGCGCGGCGCAGGCGGGCGTCCATGTCTTCGCCACCGGCGGCAGTCACCACGCGCGCCGATTCGGTGGCGAGGTTCACGCTGACGTCCTGCACGCCCGGCACGTTCTTGAGCGCGCGTTCCACGCGCATCACGCAAGAGGCGCAGGTCATGCCGCCGACGGAAAGATCGAGGGTGCTCATCGGGTCGTGTAGGTTTTGCAGCAGATTGTCCATGCACCGAGGCTAAAGCCTCACATCATGGCAAGGTCAAGCCGGCACGCGCAGTGTCCCTGCGCTGGACATTGACATCATGAGAAGGTCCAAACTGGCGCTTCGTTCACTTCATTTCATTCAACAGAGGAGCAAAGACGATGAGCCAGAAATTCCAGGTCTCGGGCATGAGCTGCGGCCACTGCGTGAGCGCGGTGCAGAACGCGGTGCAGACGGTGGACCCCGAAGCGCAGGTGACGGTGGATCTAGAAACCGGCCATGTCGACGTGCTGAGCGCGCAGCCCCGAAAGGACATCGTGGCGGCCATCGAGAACGCCGGCTACCGGGTCCAATGAGCAGCTTCGGCACTGTCTCGATCGGCGAGGCCGCGCGGCTCTCGGGTGTCTCGGCGCGCATGGTGCGGCACTACGAGGGCCTGGGCCTGCTGCCCCCGGTGGCGCGCACCGACAGCGGCTACCGCCAGTACGGCGATGCCGACATCCACACGCTGCGCTTCATCAAGCGCTCGCGCGATCTCGGTTTCTCGATGGAGGAAATCGCCGAACTCGTGGGCCTGTGGCACAACCGCCGGCGCGCGAGCGCCAGCGTGAAGCGCATCGCGCAAAGGCACCTGGGCGAACTGGAACAGCGCATTGCCGACATGCAGTCGATGCGCAGCACGCTCGCGCACCTGGTGCACTGCTGCCACGGCGACGCGCGCCCCGACTGCCCCATCCTCGACGATCTCGCTGGATAGGTTCTCCCCCAGGCTTCGCGCACCTCGTGTCGCTACGCCCTCCCCCTCGCCGGGGGCAACACCGGTGGCCCGGCGAAGCCGGTTCCACGGTGTTCCTGAAAAAGGGATCAGGCTCCTCTGACGAGAGACAGCACTTTTCCAGCATCCAGGGTGCGGGCCTTTTCCTGGATGGCCGGCAAGTACTGGGTCTGCAGGCTCTTGCCTTCCTGCACCACGCCCGAGAAGGTGTCCTTGAGCATCTGTGCCGACAGCGTGCGGCCGCCGGCGTAGTAGCGCTTGGCCACGTGTCCGAGCGCATAGGTCGAGGCGAAGCTCATGCCCGAGCTCACCGCCTGGTTGCCGAGGCCGCGCAGCAGCCCGCCACCCATCTTGCCGAGCAGGCCGCCGAGCAGCTTGCGCCCGGCCTGTTCCAGGTACTGCGAGGTCAAGCCCACGCCGACCGTCGCCAGGAAATCCTTCACGTGGCCGGTGTCGAGCTCGTAGCCGTGGGCCTTGCCGATGCGGTAGACCAGTTTCATCTGCAGCGGAATGATCGCCATGGTCGAGAGCGTTTCGGGTAGCAGTTCGAGCGCGCCGTTGAGGATGGATGCGTTGAGGATCGACTTGTCGAGCTCCGCGCTGTCGGGCGATAGCGCAGCAGCAGCAGCAGCAGCAGCAGCGGCGGGCGTCACGGCCACGGCCGTGCCGGCGGCCGCCGCCGGCACCGCTGCCGCAATCTCTTCCGCCTGCCGCGAGAACTGCGCCGCCGAGGCATCGAGCCCGAGCGAGGTGCGCACGTCCGCCAGGAACATGCGCTCGGCATCGGACTGCGTGCCGTCCACATCGCACACGCACACCGCCATCTCATAGGCCAGCTGCTTCGATTCCGTGCTCTTCAGCTCGCCGGCGACCGAAGCCAGCGAGACGCGCTTCATCAGCACGTCCTGGTAGAGCGTGGGCAGGTTCACGCCGTCGGCTTGCGAGAGGCCCTCGGCAATGCGCTTGATCTCGGCGCGTTCGCGCTCGTGCTTCTCACCGTCGACGAAGGCGGCCAGGAGGCTGAGGGACACGATGGCCCGGGTTTCGGAAGGTGTCACGTTCGAATTTCCACTGGTTGAGGGACAAAGTTCGTTCGGCGCGGAGCCTAAAGGTTCCGCCGCCGGTTCTCCCCACAAAGCTTGGGCAACTCTGTGGATAACACTCGCACTTCCTTGTAAGAGAAAGCTAAGTGATTGATCTGAAAGACAAATCTACAGTCTGCCCAAATATGAGGCAATGAATTTCTCGCGCCGAAAAACGCCTTTGGCAGATTTTCCGGACCATGTCAAAGGACAACCCTGGGGAGATTTCCGGCACAAACAGGGTGTTATCCACAGGGCTGGCGCTTCCAGCAATGTTGTTCCTTTTGGCGCGACAGCACGGAAGCGCAGCTGCGCACAGTGACGCAGGCATGACAAGTCCATGTCACGCAAGGGAAAAAGTGCCATGTCCACAGACCGGCGCCACCCTTATCTACTACTACTAATTTGAATAAGAGAAATAAGAAATAGAAACGGGGACAGCGCCGCGCCCGAAAAAAAATCCGTGAACGGCCGCGCCGTGTTCGCGGCGCCACGCAGGCAAACTTGCCTCGCCGATCGGCGCTCGCTCGCTAACATCCGGGGATGAGTTTCAAACCGCGGATCCTGATCGCCGAAGACGAATCAGGCATTGCCGACACCCTCCAGTACGTCCTGAAGAGCGACGGCTTCACGCCGGTCTGGTGCGCCACGGCCGAAGACGCCATTGCGCAGTTCGCACAGGAACCGCCCGCGCTCGCGATCCTGGATGTCGGCCTGCCCGACCTCAACGGCTTCGAGCTGTTCAAGCGGCTGCGCGCGCTGAACCAGTCGCAGGGCGGTGCCGAGGTGCCGATGCTCTTTCTCACGGCGAGGAGCGACGAGATCGACCGCGTGGTGGGGCTGGAACTCGGTGCCGACGACTACATCGCCAAGCCCTTTTCGCCGCGCGAACTGGTGGCGCGGGTACGCACCATCCTGCGGCGCAGCGCACGAGCGGTCCCTGGAGCGCCCGCGGGACCGAGCGATGGGGTACCCCATCGAATTCCGGGCGCGGCGCCTCCAGCGCCCGCCCAGCCCCCCGCAATGCCGTTTGCACTGGACAACGAGCGCATGCAGATCCGCTACTACGGGCGCCTGCTCGAGCTCTCGCGCTACGAGTACGGGCTGCTGCGGTTGCTGGTCCAGCGGCCGGGGCGCGTGTTCACGCGCGATGAGCTGCTGCAATTGGTCTGGGACGACGCGAGCGAAAGCTTCGACCGCACGGTCGACGCCCATGTGAAGACCCTGCGCGCCAAGCTCAAGGCCGTGGCGCCCGAGGTGGAGCCGATCCGCACGCTGCGCGGCACCGGCTATGCGCTGAACGAAGAACTGCCTCTCAACGCGCCGTGAGCCGGCGCACGCGCATCTTTATCGGGATTCTGCTGATCTACACGGCGGGCATCGCGTTCCTGCTTTACCGCGTGGTCTCGGACATCGATCCGCGCTACCGCGAGTCGGCCGAGGAATCGCTGGTCGAGACTTCGCAGCTCATGGCCAGCCTGGTCGAGCAGGACGTGATCGCGGGCGCCATCAACACCGCGCGGCTGGAGCCGCTGTTCCGCACGGTCTATGCGCGCGAGTTCTCCGCACAGATCTACAACCTGCACAAGAACCGCGTCGAGCTGCGCGTGTACGTCACCGACCGCAGCGGCCGCGTGGTGTTCGATTCGCTCGGCAGGCACCTGGGCGCCGACTACTCGCAGTGGAGCGACGTGAGCCGCACGCTCGCCGGCCTGTACGGCGCACGCACCTCGCGCGACGTCGACGGCGATCCGCGCACCTTGGTGATGTACGTGGGTGCGCCGATCCGGTGGAACAACGAGATCGTCGGCATGGTGAGCGTCGGCAAGCCGGTGCAGAGCTTCGGCCAGTTCGTGGAGGACGCGCGGGCCCGCACGCTGTGGGTGGGCGTGGGTTCGGGGCTGGCGCTGCTGCTGCTGGCGGTGATCGTCTCGGTCTGGCTGGTGCGGCCCTTCGGGCTGATCTCGGACTACTGGGCCTGGGTGCGCGCGCAGCGCACGCTGAGCCTTTCGCGCATGGCGCGGCGCGCGGTCGATGCGGTGCGCACCGGCTTCAGCGAAATGCGCGACGCGCTGACCGGCCGCAACTATGTGGCCGACTACGTGCAGACCTTCACGCACGAAGTGAAGAGCCCGCTCTCGGCGATCCGCGGCGCGGCCGAGCTGCTGCAGGAACCGTCGATGCCGCATGCGGAGCGCGAACGTTTCCTGAAGAACATCGAACGCGAAACGCAGCGCATCCAGGAAATCGTCGACCGCATGATGGAGCTCACCGCACTGGAAACCCGCCACGGGCTCGACCGCACGGAGCCGGTGGCATTGGCTTCGCTGATCGAGGACATCGCCATCAGCGTGCAGCCTGCGGCGGCCAAGCGCAACATCGGCGTGCGCGTGAACATCCGCACCGAGGCCCGCACCGAGGGCGATCCGTTCCTGCTGCGGCGCGCCATCAGCAACCTGCTGGACAACGCGATCGATTTTTCACCGCAGGGCAGCGAGGTGCTGCTGACGCTGGAGACCACCGCGAAGCTCGCGCGCGTGAGCGTGCGCGACCACGGCCCGGGCATTCCGGACTACGCGCAGGAAAAGGTCTTCCAGAAGTTCTATTCGCTCGCGCGGCCGCACAGCCAGAAGAAGAGCACCGGGCTCGGGCTGGCCTTCGTGAAGGAGATTGCCGCGCTGCACCGCGGGCGCATCGAGCTCGGCAATGCGGCGCGGGGCGGCGCGGTGGCCACACTCACGCTGCCGCTGCTGTCGCACCACTGAGCGGGTCACTGGCCCGTGAGTGCCGCGTAGGCCCTGCGCGTTGCGGGGCTCACCGCGGCGAGCAGTTGTTCGTACGAGGTCTTGTGCCGCGCCAGCATGCGCGCCGAGGCCACCGTCTTCGACTTGCAGAACCAGTGGCAGGTGTGCTGCATCAGGAACAGCTCGGCCGACATGGTGAAGGCCTTGGCCTTCGGTGAGCGGCCCGCGTCGTTGCGCATGACCTCGGCAATGCCGCGCGCGTGGATCGCCAGTGCTTCGCGCAGATCGAAGGTCGCAGCCGGAAACAGCTTGTGCGCAAAGGGAATGGCCACGGGCAGCTTGCTCACGCGTGCCTCCGCCGCGTCGACCCGCGCAAACTCGGCGGCAAAGCTGTCGAACTGGGCCGAGAGCTTTTCCTCGGTGGAGTCGAGCAGGCTCCAGATCTGCTGGCGCCGCTCGGCGTTGTCCTCGCCCAGGCAGCGCAGGTAGCCTTCGGTGAGGCTCTCCATCAATCTTTCGATCTGGTATCTGCCCAGGTGGCTGCCCAGCAGCGCGATGCGCTGGCGCTGGTCCCTGGACTTGAGGATGTAGGCGCCGACGACGATCGACGTCGCCAGGATAAGGATTTCCATGGGGAAAGAAGCGTGGGAGGGTAAAGCGAAAGGAGCCGCACCGAGTGTAGAGACTCGGTGCGGCTCCTTTCCGCCATGCCGCCTCAGCGGAAGAAATCGAGGATGCGGTTGCGCTCTTCGGGTGGCGGCGGCGGGCCCAGCGGCACCGGGACGGCGGCCGGCGGCACGCCCATGATTTCTTCGGCCGGTGCTGGAGGCGCCTCGCTCTCCACGCCCAGGCTCGCCACGCTGTGGCCGGGCGTGAAGTCGTCGAAGTACCACTCGCCATCGATGTTGGCGACGCCCGGCGGCTCGGCAATCTTGCTCACCGGCACGCCCTTGAGCGCGGCTTGCATATAGCCGATCCAGATCGGCAGGCTCAGGCTGCCGCCGGTTTCGCCGCGCACGCCCAATTGGCGCGGCGTGTCGTAGCCGATCCATGCAATGCCCACGGTGGTGGGCTGGAAGCCCGCGAACCAGGTGTCGAAGGAGTCGTTGGTGGTGCCGGTCTTGCCGAACAGGTCGTCGCGCTTGAGCGCCTGGTAGGCGCGCGCGGCGGTTCCGCCCTTCACCACGCTCTGCAGCAGCGAATCCATGATGAAGGCGTTGCGCTCGGGAATGGCACGGCGGCTTTCGTCGAGCACCGGCGGCTCGGTTTCGACCAGCACCTTGTCGCGCAGGTCGGTGATGCGCGTGACCAGGTACGGATTGACCTTGTAGCCGCCGTTGGCGAACACCGAATAGGCGGTGGCCATCTGCATCGGCGTGACCGAACCGGCGCCCAGTGCCATCGGCAGGTAGGCCGGATGCTTGTCCTTGTCGAAGCCGAAGCGGGTGATCCACTCCTGCGCATACGGCGCGCCGATGGCCTGCAGCACGCGCACCGTCACCAGGTTCTTCGACTTCATCAGCGCGGTGCGCAGCGGCATCGGACCCTCGAAGCCGCCGTCGAAGTTCTTCGGTTCCCAGGGCTGTCCGCCCTGGGTGCCCGGCTCGAAGTACAGCGGCGCGTCGTTGACGATGGTCGCGGGCGTGAAGCCCTTCTCGAGCGCGGCCGAATAGATGAAGGGCTTGAAGCTCGAGCCCGGCTGGCGCCAGGCCTGTGTCACGTGGTTGAACTTGTTCTTGCCGAAATCGAAGCCGCCCACCAGCGACTTGATGGCGCCGGTGCGCGGATCCATGCCAATGAAGGCGCCCTCCACTTCGGGCAGCTGCGTGATCTCCCAAGTGTTCTTGGGCGTGCGGGCCACGCGGATCACCGCGCCGCGGCGGATCTTGATGTGGGGCGGCGCCTTTGCCGCGAGCCCCGACTGCGCGGGCCGGAGGCCTTCGCCGGTAATCTGCACGGTTTCGCCGTTCGCGCGCACCGCGTTGATTTCCTTACTGCCGGCCTCCAGCACCACGGCGGCCATCACGTCGCCGTTGTCGGGATGCTCGGCCAGCGCTTCGTCCACCGCCTCGTCGACTTCCCTGGGATCGCTCGGCAGGTCGACGAAGCGCTCGGGCCCGCGATAGGGCTGGCGCCGCTCGTAGTCCATGATGCCCTTGCGCAGCGACCTGTAGGCCGCGGCCTGGTCGGCCGCGACCAGCGAGGTGTAGACCTTCATGCCGCTGGTGTAGATGCTGTCGCCGTACTGCGCGTACATCATCTGGCGCACCGTCTCGGCCACATATTCCGCATGCAGCCGGTTCGGATCGGCGGCATCGCGCAGGTGCAGTTCTTCCTTCTTGGCTTCGGCCGCCTGCTCGGCGGTGATGAAGCCAGTTTCCTGCATGCGGTCGATCACGTAGAGCTGGCGCGCGCGGGCGCGCCGCGGATTGGCCACCGGGTTGTTCGCGCCGGGCGCCTTGGGCAGGCCGGCCAGCATGGCGGCTTCGGCCAGCGTGATGTTCTGCAGCGGCTTGCCGAAATACGCATCGGATGCGGCGGCAAAGCCATAGGCGCGGTTGCCCAGGTAGATCTGATTCAGGTAGATCTCCAGGATCTGGTCCTTGCTGAGCTGCTGCTCCAGGCGCAGGGCCAGCAGGATCTCGTAGGCCTTGCGGCTCAGCGTGCGTTCCGAGCTCAGGTAGACATTGCGCGCCACCTGCATCGTGATGGTCGATGCGCCCTGCTTGCGGCCGCCCTTCAGGCTGGCCACAGCCGCGCGTGCGAAGCCCTTGTAGTCGACGCCGCCATGATCGTAGAAGCGCGCGTCTTCCACTGCGAGCACGGCGTCCTTCATGACCTTGGGAATGCTCGCAAAGGGCGTGAGCGTGCGGCGCTCCTCGCCGAATTCGCCGATCAGCGTGCCTTCGACCGTGTACACGCGCAGGGGCAGCTTCGGCCGGTAGTCGGCCAGTTCGGAAATGTCGGGCAGCCGGGGATAGATGGCGGCCACCGCGACGACGGCGGCCACCAGCAGCACCAGCGCGCCGGAGCCGAGCGCGATGGCGCCCCACCGCGCCGCGCGACGCAGCTTCACTGAACGCTGCGAGCGCGCGGGGTCGGTGGAAGGAGAAGAATCGTCCATGGAGGTCACTGGCAATAGGTAAGGAAAAAAACAGTCCGTAGCGTTGGTTACACGGACGCGGCCGCCTCAGGTAAGACCGGCTCGGGCGTTCGGGGGTTCCCGGCCGACAGTGCATACCAGTCGACCTTGCGCGTGGCGAGCATCAACACCGTCAGCATGCCGAATGTCAGCAGGGCGCCGAGCAGCAACGCATTGCTTTCCGATGCCAGCAGGCCGTAGAGCGCGCCATAGAGTACCGCGACATAGGCCCCGAAGCCCGCGCCGCGTTTCCAGCTTTGCAAGACCGCGCTGAAATAGATGCCGAGCAGCAGCACGCTCGCGCCGGCCGCGCTGGCATAGGCCAGCCAGAAGGCCAGCTTCTCGGACAGGGCCAGCAGCAGCAGGAAGAACAGCGCGATCGAGAGGCCGACCAGGCCGTACTGCACCGGATGCATGCGCTGCCTGCGGAACAGCTCGAACATGAAGGCCGCCATGACCACCAGGCCGATGAAGAGCGCGCCGTACTTGCCGGCGCGCGTGCTCATCGAATACACGTTGACCGGCTGCGCGAGCGACACGTCGAAGGTCTGCAGCGGGCCGAGGTCGCGTGGCGCGCGGCTGGTTGCAACTGCGGCTGCCGCCGTGGCAGCACTGGCGGCATCGCCGCGGCCAGGCAGTCCGGCGCGCACCTGCTCGCGCGCGGAGGTCACGAGCGAGGACACGCGCCAGTGCGCATCGAAGCCCTGCGGCGTCACTTCGCGCTGCGTGGCGAGAAAGCGGCCGCCGAAACTCGGATGCGCCCAGGGCGACTTCAGGTGGGCGGTGGTCTCCTCGGCAATCGGCACCATCGAGAGCGTGTCCTGCCCGACGAGGCCGAGCTTCATCTCGAAGGGCAGCGGCGCCTTCGCCTCCCATGCGGCGAGCGCGGCGCCGGTGAGCGGTGCGTGGATGCCATCGGCCAGCGAGGCATCGTCCGCCAGGCCAGGCACGCGCTGCCTGAAACGCAAAGCCTCGCCGTTCATCGCGATCGAAGGCGAACCATCGATTCCGCGCAGGTCGCTCACGCCGAAGACGACGAAAGGCGCCTTGAACTCGATGCCCGAATCGGTTTCGCTGTGCGCCACCGACTTGGGATCGAAGGCCGCAAAGCCGCCGCCGAGCGTGGCGTCGAGTGTATAGAACGGAATCCTGAAGATGCCCCGGTAGCGTTCGTGCGGTGTCATCGAGCCTTCGATGTGCAGCTTGTCGGGAAACACCACATGGGTCATTTCCTTGCTGCGCGCCTCCTGGCCGATCACCTGGCCCTGCGCGTTGCGCAGCGGCTCCGTCCAGCGCTCCACATAGGGCACCAGCAGCAGCGGGCCTACCACGGTCTGCGGACCTGCATAGGTGGCGGCGAGTTCTGCGGCCGCCTCGCGCTGGCTGTTGCCGCGCTCGCGGTTGATCGCATTGATCTCGGCCAGCGGAATGCACAGCAAGAGCGTGAGCATCAGCAGCCCGGCCACCTTGACCAGCATCGAACCCTGCAGGGCCTTCAGCAACTGGAACATGTTCTTTCTCCTCGTCGATTGTCGAAGCCGCGATGCTCGCCGCGCAATCCGAAGCTCGTGTGAAGCGCAGACGCCGGCGGACTTCACACAGGCTTCACACAACGCCGCATCCGCGCGCCGGACTTCAAAGAGCCTTCCAATTTCCTTCTCGCGCGGTGCCGACAGTTGCGGCTGTGCAAGTTCGCACGGACACCAACACCCACACCGCCATGGATGCCCACATCTCCACCCGTCCCGGCCGCTGGCTCTGGCTCGCCACCGTGAGCCTGGCCACGGCGGGCTTCGTCGCGCTCAGCCTCAACCCCGTGCATGCACAGGAAGCACCGGGCCCGCGGCTGAAGACCGAGAGCCCGTATTTCTTCGTGAAAAGCGACGATCCCTCGGTCGACCGCCTGCCGCTCAAGGCCACCGAGGTAGCGGTGAAGATCTCGGGCGTCATTGCCGACGTGACCGTCACGCAGACCTACCGCAACGAAGGCCAGCGCGCCATCGAGGCCAAGTATGTTTTTCCGGGCTCGACCAAGGCTGCCGTGAGCGGCCTCAACGTGCGCCTGGCCGACCGGCTGATCACCGCGCAGATCCGCGAGAAGCAGCAGGCGCAGATCGAATACGACACCGCCAAGAAGGAAGGCAAGACCGCCGCGCTGCTCGAGCAGCATCTGCCCAACGTGTTCCAGATGAACGTCGCCAACATCCTGCCGGGCGACGACGTGAAGGTGGAGCTGCGCTACACCGAACTGCTGGTGCCGCAGTCGGGCAACTATGCGTTCGTCTTTCCCACCGTGGTGGGCCCGCGCTACAACAGCCCGCAGTCGGAGAACGCCCAGGCCAAGTGGATGGCGCAGCCCACGCTGCGCGCAGGCGTGGCGCCGAACACCAGCTTCAGGCTCAAGGCCAGCATCGACACGCCCATGGGGCTGAAGGAGGTGCGCTCCTCGTCCCACACCATCGAGGTGAAGAAGAGCGACGAAGACCGGCACGCCGACATCGTGCTCGCTGCCGACGGCCGGCCCGCGGACAACCGCGACTTCGTGCTCGACTACCGCCTTGCGGGCGAAAAGATCGAATCGGGCCTGATGCTCTACAAGGGCCAGAACACCGATGGCAGCGCCGAGAACTTCTTTCTTGCGATGGTCGAGCCGCCCAAGGCCGTGGCTGCCAGCGCGATTTCGCCGCGCGACTACATCTTCGTGGTCGACATCTCGGGCTCGATGCACGGCTTCCCGCTCGACACCGCCAAGACCGTGCTCGAGCGGCTGATCGGCGGCCTCAGGCCGAGCGACACTTTCAACGTGCTGCTGTTCTCGGGCAGCAACAAGATGCTCTCGCCCAGGTCGGTGCCGGCCACGCGCGCCAACATCGAGCAGGCGCTGGCCACCCTCCGGAACTACGGCGGCAGCGGCAGCACCGAGCTGATTCCCGCGCTCAAGCGCGTCTACGCCGAACCGAAGGAAGAGAACGTGTCGCGCACCGTGGTGCTGGTGACCGACGGCTACGTGAGCGTGGAGCGCGAGGCTTTCGAGCTCGTGCGCAAGAACCTTTCGAAGGCCAATGTATTCGCCTTCGGCATCGGCTCGTCGGTGAACCGCAGCCTGATGGAAGGCATTGCGCGCGCCGGCATGGGCGAGCCCTTCATCATCACCGACCCGATCCAGGCGCCGGAGCAGGCCGCGCGCTTCCGCCGCATGGTGGAGTCGCCGGTGCTGACCAACGTGAAGGTGACTTTCGGCGGGCTCGACGTGTACGACGTGGAGCCGCAGGCGCTGCCCGACGTGCTGGGCGAGCGCCCGGTGATCGTGTTCGGCAAGTGGCGCGCTGATTCGGAAGGCAAAGCCAAGGGCCGTGTCATCGTCGAAGGCCAGGCTGCCAATGGCCCGTACCGCCAGGAACTGCGCATCGACCCGCAGCTGCGCCAGGACACTGCTGCGCTGCGCACGCTGTGGGCGCGCCACCGCATCCAGAGCCTGAGCGACCAGGAAACGCTCGAGGGCGGCAACGCCTTCAAGGAGCGCATCACCGAGCTCGGCCTGAAGTACAGCCTGCTGACCCAGTACACCAGCTTCATCGCCGTCGACAAGGTGGTGCGCAACCCCGCGCCGCAGAACAGCGTGGGCGTGAACCAGCCGCTGCCATTGCCGCAGGGCGTGAGCGAACTCGCGCTCGGCGCCGAGGTGCCGAGCACGCCGGAGCCCGAGACGCTGGGCGCCATTGCCGTGGTGCTGTCGATGCTCGCGATGCTGCGCCGCCGCGCGCGCCGCAACGATCCGCGCCGCTTCACGGCCTGAGCCAGGGAAGAAGAAAAAATGTCATTGGCCGCACTCGCCCATCGCCATCCGCGCATCGTGGATTGGGGCATCCACGTCGACCGCGCACCGGCCGCCGGCTGGCTCGCACTGCAATTTGCCGCGCTCGCGCCGACCTGGGCCTGGATGGTCCGGCGGCTGCGCGACGGCTCCGACGATCCGCTGGGCCCGCTGGCGCTAGCCGCCCTGGCTGCGCTGGCGTGGCATTGCCGGCGCGAATTGCGGGCCGCGCCGCAGCTGGGCTGGCTGGCGCTGGCAGGCGCTGGCACCGTGCTCGCGACCTTGCTGCGCACCGGGCTGGGCGCCCTGCCCGCGCTGCCACCGCTCGCGGCGGGCCTGGTGGCCGTGCTGGCGCTGGCCTGCGGCCTGCTGGCCTTCCTGCCGCGGCGCGTGGCCGCGCTGCCGGTGGCCGGCCTGGCGGTGCTCGCGCTGCCGCTGCTGTCGTCGCTGCAGTTCTATGCGGGCTATCCGCTGCGCGTGGTCACGGCCGAGGCGAGCCGCTGGCTGCTGGCGCCGGGCTTCAGCGTGGCGCGCGAGGGCGCGAGCCTGGTGGTCGATGGCCGGCTGGTGATCGTCGATGCGCCGTGCTCGGGCGTGCAGATGGTGTGGCTCGGCTATTTCACGGCCTGCGCCGTGGCGCTCTGGGCCCGCCGGAGCGATCGCGGCTTCCTGCGCCGGCTGCCGATGGTCGGCCTGCTGGTGCTGGGCGGAAACATCCTGCGCAACAGCGTGCTGATTGCATTCGAAGGCGCAGGCCACCCGCTCGCGCCCTGGGCGCACAACCTGCTCGGGCTGGTGGTGCTGGCCGCGGTGTGCGGCGGCATCGCCCGCCTGATGGTGCCGGCGCGCACCCTGCGCGAATTTGCCGACCAGCCGATCCCGGGCCTGATCACCACGCAAGGAGGCCGCCATGTCGACACGGTTCTTTGAAGCCCTGTTTGCCAACCATTTCATCAACCGCATCGGCCACAAGACCGCCTTTGCGCTCGCGATGCTGCTGTGCATGCTGTGGTCGACCGCGGCGGCGCTGCGCGCGCCGCCCGAGCCTTCGATGGCCATGGCCTCGCATGAATGGCCCAGCCAATGGGACGGCGTTCCACTGCGGCCGCTGGCGCTCGGCGACGTCGAGCAGCGTTTTGCCGACCGCTTTCCGGGCGCCATCGGCCGCATGACCGACGGCACGCAGACCATCGTGATGCGCGCGGTGAACGCCCCCACGCGCATGCTGCATCCGGCGGCCGACTGCTACCGCGCGCTGGGTTTTCGCATCGAGCAGGCGCGCCTCGAACGCGATGCGCAGGAGCGGCTGTGGCGCTGTTTTGTTGCGCAACGGCACAGCACGCAAAAGATCCGCGTCTGCGAGCGCATCGTCGATGCCGAAGGCACGGCTTTCACCGACACTTCAGCCTGGTACTGGGCGGCGGCCAGTGGACGCTCGAGCGGTCCGTGGCAAGCTGTGACGGTGGCGAGGCCGATGTGATGAGAGTTTTGTGAAACAGTTTCTGCGATTCGTGATCTACGGGCTGCTGGCCCTTGTCGTGACGACGTGTGTTGCTATCTTCCTGATAGTAAAACTGGTGCTCGCACCGGCGGCGGGCGAGTGGAGCACCACGGTCGGAGCCGGCCCGCTGCGCGTGGCGGTGGGCGTGCCCACGGCGGTGCGCCTGGCCACCTCGTCCTGGTTCGCGCCGCGGCTCGACGGACACTCGTTCGACAGCCGGTTCGGCACCCTGCACTTCGCCTGGAAGGATGCGGCTGGCGTGCTCGAAGTGCGCTGCTCGCCCTGCAGCGCCGAGGTTGCCGCGCTCGGCACGCAGCCGATCGTGTTCGAAGGCCTGGTCGCCACCGTGAAGCGGGACGGCAACACGCTGGCCGGCACCATCGAGGCCACGCCCCGCAGCGCCGATGCCGCCGCCATGCTCCAGGGCCAGTGGCAAGGACAGCTGCCGCCCAAGGGCAAAGGCCTGCAGCTCAGCGCCGACATCAAGGACGCGCCCATTGCCCGCTGGTATGCCGTGCTCGCGCCCAACCTGCCCGAACTGCAGCGCGCCCGCATCGGCGGCACGCTGGCGCTGCGTGGGCAAGTCGCGCTGCCCGAGGCCACGTTCGCGGTGCAGCCCACCGTGAGCCAGTTCACCGTCGAGGGGCTGGGCACCGAAGCCATGCTGGGCGCGCGCACCAGCTGCGGCGCACCGTCGAAGCTGGCCAAGGACAGCTGGCTGGCGCGGGCCGTCATCGCGGCCGAAGACCAGCGTTTCTTCACCCATGCCGGCTACGACCTGGCGGAGATCGTCGCGTCGATCGACAACAACCAGAAGGAAGGCCAGCCCAAGCGCGGCGGCAGCACGCTCACGCAGCAGCTCGCCAAGATGCTGGTGACCGGCAGCGACCGCACGGCGGAACGCAAGCTGCGCGAGCTGCTCTACGCGGTCGAAATGGAACAGACCCTGGGCAAGGCGCGCATCCTGCAGCTCTACCTGGACAACGCGCCATGGGGCGGCAACCTGTGCGGCGCCGAAGCCGCCGCCCGGCGCTATTTCAAGCGTTCCGCGCGCAGCCTGGAGCCCGCGCAGGCGGTCTGGCTCGCGTCGATGCTGCACAAGCCGCAGGCGGTGCTCGAGCAATGGCGGCGCGACGGGCAGATCGACCCGGACCGCACCAAGTGGGTCGCCGAAAGCGTGCGTGGCATCAGCCGCAACCAGCGCGAGACGCTGCTCAAGAGCGTGGCGGCGGCCAGATTCACCGCACCGGAGGCTTTCCCATGAACGAGGTCGAAGCCATCGAGCGCGCCACCGTGGCCGCCGTTTCGCCCCTTGCCGTCGAAGAGATCGACGGCTGGCTGCTGCCCTTCGACGACGGCACCGTCAAGCGCGCCAGGTCGGCCGTTCCGCTGCACCGCGAGCCGGTCGCAGGCCGCACGATCGACCGGATCGAGGACCGCTACGACCGCCGGCACTTCGTGCCCGCCTTCCGCCTGGCCGATGTGCCCTCTTTCGTGGCGCTGCAGTCCGAGCTGGAGCAGCGGCACTACGTCGGGGACTCGCCGACCTGCGTGCAGATCGGCTCCGCACGGCGCATGCGCGAGGTGGCCGCGGCCGGCGCTGCGCTGGCCGATGTCGACCTTGCGCCCGACGACGCCTGGGCCACCCTGTTCCTTGGCGAGGGCTTCGATCCCGTGGATGGTGCCCATCGCGTGCGTGCGCTCTCGCGCGCCAAGGGCTCGCTCTATGCCAGCGTGCGCGAGGGCCGCCGGACCGTCGCAGCGGGCGCCATGGCCTTCGGCCACGGGTGGGCCAGCGTGCACGGCATGCGAACCGAGCAGTCGCAGCGCGGCCGGGGCCTGGCCGGGCGCGTGCTGGCGGGCCTTGCGCGGGCCGCGCTCGAGCGCGGCTTCGAGCGCGTGTTCCTGCAGGTCGACGCGCACAACATGGCCGCCCATGCGCTCTACCGGCGCGCCGGTTTCTCGACGCAATGGCAGTACCGCTACTGGCAGCGCCAGCAGTGGCCGCGCTGAAGCCGCAGCAGTGCGGCGAGGCGGATTCCGCAATTCCTACCGGGTGGCGCGGTCGGGCCGTTAGTGCCACCATGGCTGCATGACGAATGCAAACCACCACGCCAACCACCCGACCGATCCCGTGGCCACGCCGCGCGGCATCGACCACATCGTGGCCGGTGTTTCCACCAGCGATGGCGACGGCGTCAAGCTCACCCGCGTGCTGCAGCAGCCGCTGCAGAAAAGGCTCGATCCCTACCTGATGCTCGACGCCTTCGGCAGCGACAACCCGGGCGACTACATCGGCGGCTTTCCCAATCATCCGCACCGCGGTTTCGAAACCGTGACCTACATGATCGCGGGCCGCATGCGGCACCGCGACAGTGCCGGCCACGAGGGGTTGCTGCAGAACGGCGGCGTGCAATGGATGACGGCCGGCCGCGGGCTCGTCCACAGCGAGCTACCCGAGCAGGAGGACGGCCTGATGGAAGGCTTCCAGCTCTGGCTCAACCTGCCCGCCAAGGACAAGATGCGCGAGCCCTGGTATCGCGATATCCAGAGCGAGGAAATTCCGGAATACACCACCGCCGCTGGCGTGCACGTGCGCGTGATCGCAGGCGCGAGCCATGGCATCGAGGGCGCGGTGCGGCGCGAGAACACCGAGCCGCTGTACCTAGACATCACCCTGCCGCCCGGCGCCGAATTCGCTCAGCCGCTGCCCGACGACCACAACGCGCTGGTGTATGCGTTTCGCGAATCGGTGTGGATCGCGGGCAGCGAGGTGTCGACGCGCCGCATGGCCATTCTTGCGAACGACCCCGGCAGCGACGGCGTGGTGCTGCGCGCTGGGGCCACCAACCACAGCCCGGCGCGCGCATTGCTGATCGCCGGCAAGCCGCTGCACGAGCCGATCGCGCAGTACGGGCCCTTCGTGATGAACACACAGGAGCAGCTGAAGGAGGCCGTGCAGGACTTCCAGAGCGGCAAGTTCGGCGCTTGATGTAGTCGCCGGCCTACCGAAAATCGGCATCGCCCGCAGGTCACGGGCGCACGCGTGGGGCATAGATTGGCTGCCATGCCGCATCGCACGATCCAAGCCCCGGAGGTCCGCAAGGGACAGGCGCCCGAAACACTGAAGCGCGACCAGTTCCACGAGCGCTTCATGCAGCCGTTCCAGGACCCCGCCTTCCAGGCCGAAAAGAATGCGCTGCAGCGCATCGAACTCATCGCATGGGAGGCCTACGAGCAAGGCCGCAAGGCACCCGTCACGCGCAAGGCCGGCCCGGGCCATGCCGACCCCGACTACGAACTTTCGGTCGACTGGCTCGAAGCCAGGGCGCGCATCGATGCTGCGCAGGCCGCCTGGGGCCAGGCGCAGACGAAGTCGCGCGTGCTGCTGGTCAACGGCTCGCCGCGCAACGACGGCACCTGCCCCGGCGAGATATCGAAGACATGGCGGCTGGTGCAGCTTGCGCGCGAGGTGCTCGAAAGCTGCGGCATCGAGGCCGACGTGCTCGACCTGAGCTTGCTCGCCTCCGACTACGGGCGCCACATCCATCCCTGCAAGGGCTGCGTGTCCACCGCCATGCCGCTGTGCCACTGGCCCTGCAGCTGCTATCCCAACCACGCGATGCGCCAGACCGGCGACTGGATGAACGAGATCTATGAGCGCTGGGTGGCCGCGCATGGCGTGATCCTGTTCACGCCCACGCACTGGTACCAGTCCACCAGCCCGCTCAAGCTCATGGCCGACCGGCTGGTGTGCGCCGACGGCGGCAACCCCGACCCCACCAGCACCCACGGCAAGAAGCCCGACGAAGCCAAGGCCCTCGAGCTCCAGGGCTGGGGCTATCCCAAGCACCTGGCGGGTCGGGTCTACGGCGTGGTGGTGCACGGCGACGTGGCAGGCGCCGAGAGCCTGCGGCGCAACCTGTCGGACTGGCTCGACTGGATGGGCCTGGTCGACGCGGGCGCACAGGCCCGGCTCGACCGCTACATCGGCTACTACGAGCCCTACGCCACCAGCCACGACAGCCTCGATGCCGACGAAGGCGTGCAGGAGGAAGTGCGCAACGTGGCCCGTGTCGTGGCACTGGCCGTGGGCGAACTGCGCTCGGGCAGGCTGCAGGCGCCCGACCGCGGACTGAAGCCGCCAAGGCCCAAGTAAGTCACGCCGCGGGCGGCGAAAGGCCTGCGCGTTCATGATTCTTTACGCACGCTCACTTCCGGCTCACCTGGGCGATACAGAGGTCTTCCACACTTCGTCTCACCTGCTGCCCATTGGCGGCGGGCTTCTTCGAAAGGAAGCACTTTTCATGATCTCTCTTCGCCAACGCATCGTCTGGGCCAGCCTTCTGGGCTCGGCCGCCCTCGCCTCTTCGGGCGCCTTTGCACAACAGGCCCCGGCGGCACCCGGCACTTCGACTTCCACGCCCGCCGCCGCCGTTGCGCAGGCCGAGGGCAGCGCAGCACCCAAGGCGCAGCACAAGCGCATGGATCCGGCACAGCGCATGGAGCGCATGCAGGAGCACCGCGCCAAGCGGCTTGCCGCGCTGAAGGAAAAGCTCAAGCTGAACGCCGGACAGGAAAGCGCGTGGACCACCTTCACAGCGGCCAGCCAGCCGGCGGCCCGCACGCAGCGCATGGACCGTGCGGAATTCGCCAAGCTCACCACGCCCGAGCGCCTGGAGCGCATGCAGGCCCGCCAGGCCGAGCGCAGCGCCAGGTTCGCCAAGCGCGCCGAGGCCACCAAGGCTTTCTATGCCGCGCTGACGCCCGAGCAGCAGAAGACCTTCGACGCGGAAACGGTGCATGCCGGCATGCACGGCCACCGGGGCCGTCATGGCCATCACGGCGAGGCCTCCACGGCCCCTGCCAAGAGCTGACCCGCAGACAGTGCGCCCGTGCGGCGCACACGATGAAAAGCCCGCGATGCCTCGAGCACCGCGGGCTTTTTTCGTACACGAACCCTTATTGGGGCGTGCCGGTCTTTTCGGTCGGGTTGGTGGGCACCTCCGGCCGCTCGCCCGGCTGGCCGAACTGGGGCTTGGGCTTGCGGGCCAGCTGGCTCACCTCGGCGCGCGACATCTCGCCCGTGGGTTGCGGCATGGCGTTCGGCTGCCCGTTCACGGTGGTGCTGGCCTCGCCCTTCGGCACCAGGTTGTTGGTGTTGTTGCGGTTGTGGGCGCGCGCCTCGGCCTTCACGGCTTCGCGCGACACCGGCATGCTGGCGTCGGGGCGCTGCGGCGGGTTGGGCACGCCGGCGGGTGTCTGCGTGCTGGCCTGGCCGCCCAAGGCCGGGTCCGGCTGGGCGGGTATCGACGTGGCTTGCGCCATGGCGGCACCGGCCGCGGCCATCAGGCCGGCCAGCGCCGTGGCGTGAAGGATTGCGTGCTTCATGGTCCGTTCCTTTGAAAAATGATGATGAGGAAGAAGACCGCCGGCTTGTTTCCTGCGGCCTGAAAACCACCGTAGGAGGGCCCCCGCCCGGCCCGTGTCGGGGTGCGGCAGGCCTGCCTGTAGGAGCCGGCCGTCGCCTCTCGAAAGGCGGCGAAGAAGGTGGCGCGTTCCTACAGGCGCGCCGGGCGCGGCAACGTACAACCACAACACCGATGTCTTCCTCACCGATTCCACTTGCCGCTGCGGCGCCGACTTCGCTCAAGGTCATGACGGTGAACACCCACAAGGGCTTCACCGCGCTCAACCGCAAGTTCATCCTGCCGGAGCTGCGCGACGCGGTGCGCACGGTGGGAGCCGACGTGGTGTTTTTGCAGGAAGTGCTCGGTACCCATTCGCGTCATTCGCGCAAGGTCAACAACTGGCCCGAGGCGCCGCACTACGAATTCCTCGCCGACACCATGTGGCCGCAGTTCGCCTACGGGCGCAACGCCGTGTACCCGAGGGGCCATCACGGCAACGCGGTGCTGTCCAAGTTTCCGATCGTGCATTTCCGCAACCACGACGTGTCGGTGGCCGGGCCCGAAAAGCGCGGCCTGCTCCATTGCGTGCTGCGCCTGCCGGGCCGCACGGTCGACGTCCATGCGATCTGCGCGCATCTCGGCCTGGCCGAGGCGCACCGGCAGCAGCAGCTGGAACTGCTGCTGCACATCGTGCGCGACGAGGTGCCGGCCGATGCGCCGCTGATCGTCGCGGGCGACTTCAACGACTGGCGCGGCCGTGCCCACCAGGTGCTGGAGGAAGGCGCCGCGCTGCGCGAGGTCTTCGTGCATGCGAACGGTTCAGCCGCCAAGACCTTTCCGGCGCGCTTTCCGCTGCTGTCGCTGGACCGCATCTATGTTCGCAACGCCGGCGTGCATGCGCCCGTGGTGCTGCCGCGCAAGCCTTGGTCGCACTTGTCGGATCACGCGCCGCTGGTGGCGAACATCGATCTTTGAAGCGGACTCCCCATGACCTGCGGTGAACGCCATGGATAACGTCGGCCAATGGGTGGGCGGCAACCGCATCGCGCTGCTCGAGAACGGCGAGGAATTCTTCGCGCGCGTGTTCGATGCCATTCGCCACGCGCAGCGCGAAGTCATCATCGAAACCTTCATCCTGTTCGAGGACAAGGTGGGCCTTGCGCTGCATGCCGCCATGCGCTCGGCGGCCCAGCGCGGCGTGAAGATCGACCTGATGGTCGACGGCTTCGGCTCGCCGGATCTCTCGCGCGAATTCATCGCAGAACTGAGCGCCGTGGGCGTGCGGGTGCGGGTGTTCGATCCGGGGCAACCCATCCTCGGCCAGCGGCTCAACGTGTTTCGGCGGATGCACCGCAAGATCGTGGTGGTCGATGGAGAACTCGCGTTCGTGGGCGGCATCAACTACTCGGCCGACCACCTGCTGGACTTCGGGCCCAAGGCCAAGCAGGACTACGCAGTGGAGCTGCACGGGCCCGTCGTGGCGCAGATCCACCAGTTCGTGCTGCGCGCCATCGCGCTCGGCGACAAGGGGCCGCGCTGGTTTCGCCGCCGGCTCAAGCAGGCGCCGCCCGTCGACCGGGAGCCCGTCGGCGATGTGGAGGCCGTGCTCATCACGCGCGACAACCGGCGCCACACCAGCGACATCGAACGCGAATACCTGGCCGCGATCCGCGCCGCGCGCAAGCGCATCGTGATTGCCAACGCGTATTTCTTTCCCGGCTACAGGCTCATCAAGGAACTGCGCCGTGCCGCCCGGCGCGGCGTGGATGTGCGGCTCATCCTGCAAGGCGAGCCCGACATGCCGATCGTCAAGACGGCCGCCACCATGCTCTACCACCACCTGCTGCATGCGGGCGTGCGCATCTACGAATACTGCGACCGCCCGCTGCATGCCAAGGTCGCGCTGATGGATGACGAGTGGACCACGGTCGGCTCGAGCAATCTCGATCCGCTGAGCCTGTCGCTCAACCTGGAGGCCAACGTGTTTGCGCGCGACCGGGCCTTCAACCAGTTGCTGTGGGAGCGCATGGACACGCTCATGTGCAAGAGCTGCCAGCAGATCGGCGAGGCCGACCTGGAGACCGGATGGAGCGGCTGGCGCCTGGTGCGCAGCTTCTTCATCTTCCACTTCCTGCGCTGGTATCCGTCATGGCTGGGGTGGCTGCCGCGGCAGGTGCCGCGCCTCACCCTGGCCGAGGCCACCGAGCTTGCCGAGAAGCGCGAAAAGCGCGAGGGCACCGGCGACAACGGGGCCACGCCGACGGAAGCAGCATGATGAGCTCCGCCCGCACCGCGAGGCTCGCCCACCGGCCCTGGTGGCCCTGGCTGCGCCGCATCGCGGTCTGGGCCTTCTTCGGCCTGATTGCCTGGCTGCTCGTGAGCCAGGCGCGTTCCATCGACTGGCAGGAGGTGTTCGACGCCATGCGCGCGCTGCCCGCGGCCACGCTGTGGCTGGCCGGCGCGCTGGCCGCCGGCAGCTTTGCCACCTACAGCACCTACGACCTGCTGGGCCGCCATCTCACGCGCCATCCGCTCGGCACCCGCACCGTCATGGGCGTGACCTTCATCAGCTATGCCTTCAACCTGAACCTCGGTTCGCTGGTGGGCGGCGTGGCGTTCCGCTACCGGCTCTATTCGCGCCTGGGCCTTCCCAACGGCACCATCACGCGGGTGCTCGGCTTCAGCATGCTGACCAACTGGCTCGGCTACCTGGTGGTGGCGGGTGTCGCCTTCAGCTTCTGGCCGCTCGTGCTGCCGGCCGAATGGAAGGTCGGCAACGGCGGGCTGCGCATCCTGGGCGCGGTGCTGCTGCTGCTGGCCGCAGCCTACTTCGTGCTGTGCGCCCTGGCCAGCGGGCACGTGTTCCGGCTGCGCCACTATCCGTTCAAGGTGCCGTCCCTTCGGATGGCCTTGCTCCAGCTGGCCATGTCGTGCCTGAACTGGGCGCTGATCGGCAGCGTGATCTGGGTCCTGCTGCAGGGCGAGGTGGCCTATCACGCGGTGCTTGCGGTGCTGCTGGTGGCCGCGGTGGCGGGCGTGGTCACGCACGTGCCGGCGGGCCTGGGCGTGCTGGAGGCGGTGTTCCTTGCCCTGCTCTCGCACGAGGTGGCGCAGGGCCGGCTGCTGGGCGTGCTGTTGGTCTACCGCGGGCTCTACTACCTGTTGCCGCTGGGCGTGGCCACGGTGGCCTACTTCGTCACTGAACTGCGTGCGCGGCGCTGGCGGCACGCCGTGCCGTCCAAGCGTTAGAAGTGATAGGTGTAGCGCAGCCGGACGAAGTTTTCGCCCGGGTTGGGCTTCTTGATGCCGGCATTCGAAAAATGCTGCAGCCGCAACGTCAGTTCGTGCTTGCCGTTCTCGCCGAAGCTGCGTCCCACGCCGAGCACTTCGGTGAACTGGAACGCGGTGCTGAAGGTGCGGTCGGGCGTCCTGTAGAGGTGGTCCATCACCGTGCCGCCGACGCCGCCTTCGGCAAACCAGGGCGAACTGCCGCTGTCGAAGCGGTAGCGCCAGGTGTAGATCGCGCCGATCTGCGTGTAGTTGCGTGAACCGCCGCCCAGGGCCGGCGCATGCCAATGGCTCGCGAACAGATCCCAGTACGAAGTGAGCGCCCCTTCGTGCACCGGCTGGCGCGGCGACCACGGCAGCGTCACACCCACCGTGGCCGACTCGGTGCCGCCCTTGTCGCCATGCGGCGCATGGCCGCCCTCGAAATAAAAGCCGCGTGCGCTGTCTTCGAACGCATGAGCCTGCGCGCCCAGCAGGCTCAGGACGCCTGCGAACACGGCGGCCCCGAGGGACGCGGACCTGTGTGCTTTCATGATGTGGTTGTTGTCTGCAAATAATGAAAGAAAAGAAATAATTACTTTCCGCAGCAGTCCGCGCCTTGGGCCGAGGCTATTGCCATGTCGGAAAGTCGGACTTGTTCAACAAATTGCAGAGTCGGTTTTGTTGCAGTGCAGCAATTGCCGCGGCTCGCGTCTATAGTGGGACTCATCCGTCCTCATAGATCGCGCCCATGCCGTCCCTCACCTCTGTCGCCCGCCTGTCCAACCCGCTGATGCTGTGGGTCGACGTGGCTCTCAAGACCCAGGAGATGCTGCTGTCCTCCGGGTCCGTGATCCAGATGCGCACCGAGCGCATGGCCAAGGCGGGGCTCGCGCCCAGCGCGGCCGATCTCGCGGAGTTTCAGCTCATGGGCGATGAAAAAATTGCCGCCGCGGGCGCATCCGGGGCCGCCATGGTCAGGCAATGGCACAGCAGCCATGTCTCGCTGGCGAACCGCGCGCTGCAGCAATGGCTTCTGAGTGCCGGGGCCTTTCTGTCGATGGCCGGCAGCATCACCCCCGCGCAGGCCGCGGAGCGCAGCGACGCCTTCGTGCAGGCCACGGCCCGGGCGGCGGGCACGGCCAGCCGGCTTTCGGGCGCGGCGGTGCGCATTGCGCGCGAAGGGTTGAAGCCGATCCACGCCGCAGCCACCTCGAACGCCCGGCGGCTGTCCGAGCTGCGCGGCTGACCCGCCGGCGCGTCAGCCGCGCGCCATCACCAGCGTCAGCAGCGTGATTTCGGACGGCGCGCCAAAACGCTTCGGCGGCCCCCAGTAGCCCGTGCCGCGGCTCACATAGACCCACATGTCGTGCAGCTGGTGCAGGCCGGCGGTGAAGGGCTGCTGCATCGGCACGAACAGGTTCCATGGAAAGAACTGGCCGCCGTGCGTGTGGCCCGACAGCTGCAACTGGTAGCCGGCCTGGGCCGCCAGCGTCGCGCTGCGCGGCTGGTGCGCTAGCAGCACCCGCGTGTGCACCAGCGGCGGCGCGTCGAGCAGCGCCAGGTGCGGATCGCTGGCGTGCGCGGCGTCGAAATGGCCGGCCGTGTAGTCGGTCACGCCCGCCAGCACCAGCTGGCTCTCGAACAGCTCTTCGTCGTTCTGGGCGCCGCGCACATTGCGCGTCTGCAGCACCACGTGCTCGTTGAGCAGCACCTTCAGGCCGAGCCTGCGCAGCTCGTCGATCCACGCGTGCGCGCCGGCGTAGTACTCGTGATTGCCGGTGACGACGAAAGTACCGTGCCGCGCACGCAGTCCGGCCAGCGGCGCGATGTGCTCGCGCAGCTCGGCCACGCTGCCGTCCACCAGGTCGCCGGTGATCGCGATGGCATCGGCGCCGAGCCGGTTCACCGCATCGACGATGCGCTGGATGTAGGCACTCCTGATCGTGGGGCCGACGTGGATGTCGCTGAGCTGCGCGATCGTGAAGCCCTCGAGCGCCGCCGGCAGGCCGCGGATCGGAACCTCGACGCGCTTCACGTCCGCGGTGCGGCGGGCGTTGAGGAAGCCCACCATCGACACCAGCGTGGCCAGCATCAGCACGGCCATCGCGCTCCATGGCAGCACGGCGTGCCAGGGCACCGGCGCGCCGAACAGCACGCTCGCCAGCCAGGCGAGCAGCAGGCCCGCGTCGCGCAGCAACGTCGCCACGAACAGCGAGGAGAACCAGCCCATGCTGATGAGCCCCGTCCATTGGAGCAGTTCGCCCACCGAGGCGCCGTGCTCCCTGCCGCGCGAGACAAAGGGCAGCGGGATCGTGAAGGCCGAGATGGCGAGCGCGGCCAGGGCGAGCGGCCAGGCCGGCGTGAGCATGGCCAGCGCGGGCAGCAGCCGCAGCGCGATGTAGGCATGCAGGAGCGCGGTGAGCACGCTCAGGGAACGTATCGGCATGAGGGCAATGGGAACGGGCATGGCCCGGGACACGGCATCTGCAAGGCGCATGCCGCGCATTCAAGGCAGCCTGCGATCGACCTTTCGCTATTTTTTCTATAGCGCCGGGCAGCCGGATAGCGTGCGCTGCGAGTGAAGTGGACGGCCAAGCTCCAGTTCCGGTGCCCCGCCTCCGGAGCGGAGCCTGCCGATCACTGCACCGCGTGCGTGCCGGCAGAAGCCATATCGGTGCCCGCCGGCCACAGGAATGCCACCCGCGCGGGCATGCCAGGCCTGAGCTGCAGCGTTTGCTTGAGCGTATTTCCACGCAAGCGAGCCTCCACTTCATAAATGCCGGGGTCGAGCCGCGCCACCATGAACGGGCCGGCCGATTCCACGTTGTCAAGCAGCACCGTGCCATGGCTGTCGCGCACGGTCACGCGCACGTCGGATGCGAACTCGGCGCCCTTGTGGTCCTTGATCGCGAATTCGAAGGTGGCGGGCCAGCGCGGCGCCACCGTCTCCATCAGCTTGGCCTCGTCGCTGCCGATGCCGCCGCTCATGTATTCGATGCCGTGCGTCATGAGGATCGGCGGATTGAACGCCGCATGCGCCGAAGAGGAAAGCGCCGCGAGAAGAACGGCGCCGCACAGCATGGCGGCCGCCACGAGCCGCGTTTGCGATGAAATCCGGGGAGTCATGGTCTGAGTCCTTTCTTGCTTGCTTGTCTGCATGGCCGAAAAAAGGCCACGGCGCCACTGTGCGGCGCACGGCTTAGACAAGGCTTAACGCAAGGAAGGCTCAGCGCGCCGCGGAGGTCTGCGCGAGCGCCTGCGGCATCGGCGGCATCACCGAGGCCATGTCGAAGTTCGATGGCCACATGAACACCGCCCGGGCCGGCACGCCTGCAATCACCGTCAGCGTCTGCGTGATCGTGAGGCCGCCGAGCGTGACGTTCACGTCGTAGGCGCCCGGATCCAGCCGCGCGAGCATGTAGGGCCCGTGCGACTGCGCTTCCATCACGGGGCGGCCCGTGTACTTCTCGCGCACCTGAACCGCCGCGCGCACCGGGAAATTGCCGCGCTGCGCGCTGTCGTTGATGCCGAACTCAATGGTGGCCGCCCAACGCGGCGAGACCATCTGCATGAAGGCCGCCTCGGCCTTGTTCGTGCCGCCGCACATGTATTCGACGCCCTGCGCCATCTGGATGGGCGGGTTCGAGAACGCATGGGCCGATGTCATCGCCCCGAAGAATGCTGCTGTGCCGCCCAGTACCAGTGCAGCCATCGGCTGCCGCAGACGCATAAGGTTCATTGCTTCGATGTCCTCGATCATGGGGTGACGTGAAATCCGTCGAGGATTTTGCTTAGCAAGAGTCGGGCTAGATATAGCGTTTACGAGGAAGGATCCTCAGGGAAGTACTGAACGCTATTGTTTTAATAGCTGATGACAGACGTGTGACGGGCGTCGGCGCCCTTTCGGAGGCTCTTGCCTATGAAAACCCTGAGAGACCGCGCTGTGGGCCCGATTCGACGCGACGCACGTCATCGGCGCCTACAGCGGTGCACCGCATCGCTGGCTATGAAGAAAGTTCGTACAGAAAAGGAGCGTTCAAATGAACATCGGATCCAGGATCGAAGCAATCAAGCAGAAGGACGCCCGGAGGCCGGGTTTTCCGGGTGAACACCTCGCTGTTCTGGGCACGGGTCTCCTGCTGCTGCTGACGGCGGGGCGCAGCCGCTCGCTGGGACGCCGCCTGCTGGCAGGCGCCGCCGGCGGTGCGCTGGTCGGCCGCGCGGCGAGCGGCACCGGCGGACTGGCGCGCGTCGCGCGGATGATGCACGGTGGGCGGGGCGAGCGAGGCGGAGGCAAAAGCGGCGTTCGCGTGCATCGGTCTATTTGAGCCGGGGCCCGCTTGGCTGTCGAAAGAGGCGGCCAAGCGGGGATACTCGGTTTCATGCACCCCGATCATCGCGACCCGCTGCACGATAGCCGCAATGCGATGACGGAATGGGAGCGCAGCCTGCGCCCCGTGCGGGAGCGCCACTGGGCGATGTGGATCGCGCTGTCGGCCTTGCTCCTGTTCGGGCTCTATCGCGGCGCCGAATGGCTGTTGGCGCAACGTGTGGCGCGGCCGGTCGGCGTGAAATCAACGCCGCCGCCTGTGCCGGGCGCGGCCGAGTCGCCGCGCCGCGTTCCGTCGCGGCCCGCGGCAAATCCTTCAGGTGGTTCTTCAACCACCTCAACGACTGTCGAGGTCAGCAAATGCACGGGCGCGGCGGGTCAGACAGCCTATTCCGACGGGCCCTGCCCCGAAGGCTCGACCGCCACGACCGTGCGCGTCGACCGCAATCTGAACTTGGCCGATGGAATGAGTGCCGAGGCGCGCGAGGCATCGAATCGGAACAGCGCTGCGCTTGCGGCGCAGCAGCAGTCCCATGAACGCCAGGTCGCTCGCAACACGGCGAGCGACACACGGGCCGAGTGCGATGCGCTCGACGCCCACGTCAAGTGGATCGACACCATGGCTCGGCAGCCGCAGGGCGCGGCCATGCAGGACTGGCTGCGCAACGACAGGCAGCAGGCCAGGGACCAGCGATTTCGCCTGGGCTGCCGCTGATCGGTCGACCGATCAGGCGTCGATATTCGCCGCCCGCAGCGCGTTCTGCTCGATGAACTCGCGGCGCGGCTCGACCTCGTCGCCCATCAGCATCGTGAACACGCGGTCGGCTTCGATGGCGTCGTCGATCTGCACGCGCAGCAGGCGGCGCACGGTCGGGTCCATGGTGGTTTCCCACAGCTGCGCGGGATTCATTTCGCCCAGGCCCTTGTAGCGCTGGCGCGAGGTGGCGTTTTCGGCCTGGCCGATGAGCCACTTCATCGCGATGCGGAAGTCGGCCACCTTTTCTTCCTTGGCGCGTTCGCCTTCGCCGCGGCGGACGGTGGCGCCCTCGCTGCTCAAGAGGTTGCGGAAGGTGTTGGCGGCTTCTGCGAGCGCGGCGTAGTCGGCGCCGTGCACGAAGTCCTGCGTGAGCACGCTGCTCTTGACGTTGCCGTGGTGGCGGCGGCTGATGCGCAGCAGCGGCTTGTCGGTGCGGGCGTCGAACTCGCTGCTCACCTCGGCCGGCACGCCGGTGGTGTTGAGCTCGCGCAGCTTGGCCTGCAGCGCCACGGCCGAGGCTTCGGCCGCGGGCGTGGTGTCGAGGTCGAGCGCCACGCCGTCGGCAATGGCGCGCAGGGCTTCGGCATCCATGAAGTTGCGCAGCCGCGCGATCACGGCCTCGGCCAGCTGGTGCTTGCGCGCGAGCTCGGCCAGCGTGTCGCCGGCGAGGGTGGTCGAGTTGGGGCCGCCGGTCTCGATGCTCGCGTCCTTCAGCGCCACCTTGAGCAGGAAGGCGTCCAGCGCGGGGCCGTCCTTCAGGTACTGCTCTTCCTTGCCGACCTTCACCTTGTACAGCGGCGGCTGCGCGATGTAGATGTGGCCGCGCTCGACCAGCTCCGGCATCTGCCGGTAGAAGAAGGTGAGCAGCAGCGTGCGGATGTGGGCGCCGTCGACGTCGGCGTCGGTCATGATGATGATGCGGTGATAGCGCAGCTTGGCGACGTTGAAGTCGTCCGCCCCGCCGCCCGCGCTGGTGGCGCCGGCGCGGCCGATGCCGGTGCCCAAAGCGGTGATCATCGTGAGGATTTCGTTGCTGGTGAGCAGCTTCTCGTAGCGCGCCTTTTCCACGTTCAGGATCTTGCCGCGCAGCGGCAGGATGGCCTGGAACTTCCGGTCGCGGCCCTGCTTGGCGGAGCCGCCGGCGGAGTCGCCCTCCACCAGGTAGACCTCGCACAGCGCGGGATCTTTTTCCTGGCAGTCGGCCAGCTTGCCGGGCAGGCCCATGCCGTCGAGCACACCCTTGCGGCGCGTCATTTCGCGGGCCTTGCGCGCGGCTTCGCGGGCGCGGGCGGCCTCGACGATCTTGCCGCAGATGATCTTGGCGTCGTTCGGGCGTTCCTGCAGGTAGTCGGTCAAGAGGCGCCCGACGATGTCTTCCACCGGCGCGCGCACTTCGCTGGACACCAGCTTGTCCTTGGTCTGGCTCGAGAACTTGGGCTCGGGCACCTTCACGCTCAGCACGCAGCACAGGCCTTCGCGCATGTCGTCGCCGGTGACTTCGACCTTCGCCTTCTTGGCGAACTCGTTTTCTTCGATGTACTTGTTGATGACGCGGGTCATCGCGGCGCGCAGGCCCGTGAGGTGGGTGCCGCCGTCACGCTGCGGGATGTTGTTGGTGAAGCACAGCACCTGCTCGTTGTAGCCGCTGTTCCACTGCATCGCCACCTCGACGCCGATGTGCGTGCCCGGGATGCCGCCGTAGGTGTCGGCCGGCTTCTCGCCCATCGCGTAGAACACGTTGGGGTGCAGGACGGTCTTGCCCTTGTTGATGAAGTCGACAAAGCCCTTGACGCCGCCGGCGCCCGAGAAGTCGTCTTCCTTGCCGCTGCGCTCGTCCTTCAGGCGGATGCGCACGCCGTTGTTCAAAAAGCTCAGCTCGCGCAGGCGCTTCGAGAGGATTTCGTAGTGGAAATCGGCGTTCTCCTTGAAGATCTGGGTGTCGGGCAGGAAGTGGACTTCGGTGCCGCGCTTGTCGGTCTCTCCGATGATCCGCATCGGCGACACCTCGACGCCGTTCACGGTCTCGATCAGGCGGTTCTGCACGAAGCCGCGGCTGAATTCGAGTTCGTGGATCTTGCCTTCGCGCCGCACCACCAGGCGCAGCATCACGCTCAGCGCGTTCACGCAGCTCACGCCCACGCCGTGCAGGCCGCCCGACACCTTGTAGCTGTTCTGGTTGAACTTGCCGCCCGCGTGCAGTTCGGTGAGCGCGATTTCGGAGGCCGAGCGCTTGGGCTCGTGCTTGTCGTCCATCTTCACGCCCGTGGGAATGCCGCGGCCGTTGTCGGTGACGGAGATCGAGTTGTCGGTGTGGATGGTGACGACGATGTCGTCGCAGTGGCCGGCCAGCGCCTCGTCGATGGAGTTGTCGACCACCTCGAACACCAGGTGGTGCAGGCCCGTGCCGTCGGAGGTGTCGCCGATGTACATGCCGGGGCGCTTGCGCACCGCCTCGAGCCCTTCGAGGATCGTGATCGAGCCTTCGCCGTAGCTGGTGTCGGCGGGCGTGATCTCGATCGGCACCGCACTCTCGATCTCGGGCGTGTAGACCGGTTCGGTGTGGGGCACTTCGGGCTTGTTCTCTTCTGCACTCATTCGGATATTCCTCTATCTCTCACGGCATTCACGGGATTTCTCGGGCTCTCGGAGCCGGTTTTTCCTGCCTCTTGAAAGCGCAAACCCGCGGAGGGCCGCGGGCTGTCTGCGCAAGGCGCTGTGTTTTCTGGCTTCTAGATTCGCATCGGCATCACGACGTACTTGAAGGATGCGTTCTCGGGGATGGTCAAAAGGGCCGAGCTGTTGGAGTCGGCCAGGTCCAGCTTGACCATGTCCTGGCCCATGTTGGACAGCGCGTCGATCAGGTAAGTCACGTTGAAGCCGATCTCGATGGCGTCGCCGCCGTAGTCGATGTCGAGCTCGTCCTGCGCTTCTTCCTGCTCGGCGTTGTTCGACGCGATGCGCAGGGTGCCGGGCTCGATGTTCAGGCGCACGCCCTTGAACTTCTCGCTCGTCAGGATGGCGGTGCGCTGCAGGCTGGCCAGGAGCGGGGCGCGGCCGAGCGTGACGCTGTTCTTGTGGTTCTTGGGGATCACGCGGTTGTAGTCGGGGAACTTGCCCTCGACCAGCTTGGTGACGAACTCCATGCCGCCGAAGCTGAACTTGGCCTGGTTGTTGGCAAACTGCATCTCGATGGCGCCTTCGGCGTCCGACAGCAGGCGCTGCATCTCGAGCACGGTCTTGCGCGGAAGAATGACTTCCTGGCGCGGCACCTCGACGTCGAGCGTGGCCGACGAGAACGCCAGGCGGTGGCCGTCGGTGGCCACCAGGCTCAGCTGCTTGCCTTCGGCCACGAACAGGATGCCGTTCAGGTAGTAGCGGATGTCGTGCACGGCCATCGCGAACGAAACCTGCGAGAGCAGGTCCTTCAGCGTCTTTTGCGGCACGCTGAACACCGGGCCGAAGTTGGCGGCTTCCTGCACCAGCGGAAAGTCCTCGGCCGGCAGCGACTGCAGCGTGAAGCGGCTCTTGCCGCCCTTGAGCACCAGCTTGCTCGCGCTCGATTCGAGGCTCACGGTCTGGTCGGCCGGCATGGTGCGCAGGATGTCGATCAGCTTGCGCGCGCCGATGGTGGTGGTGAAGTTGCCTTCATCGCCGCCGAGCTCGGCCGTGGTGCGGATCTGGATCTCGAGGTCGCTGGTGGTCAGCTGCAGCTGGCCGCCGGTCTTGCGGATCAGCACGTTGGCCAGGATCGGCAGCGTGTGGCGCCGCTCCACGATGCCTGCCACCGACTGCAGCGCGGCGAGGACCTTGTCTTGGGTTGCCTTCAAAACGATCATGTCTTCTTCCTCTTCTCTTATCTCTTTGAATCCGCCAGTGAGACGCCATTCTCCGCTGTTGCGAGGGGCATTCCTGATGACATCCGGGATCAGCCCTTGAGCGTCTGCTCGAGGACGTGCAGCTGCTGGTTGAGTTCGGTGAGCTGCTGGCGCTCGCCCGAGATCTTGCGCACCGCGTGCAGCACCGTCGTGTGGTCGCGCCCGCCGAACAGCTCGCCGATTTCGGGCAGGCTCTTCTGCGTGAGCTCCTTGGCCAGGTACATCGCGATCTGCCGCGGCCGCGCAATGCTGGCCGGGCGCTTCTTGCTGTACATGTCGGCGACCTTGATCTTGTAATAGTCGGCCACCGTCTTCTGGATATTTTCGACCGAGATCTGCCGATTCTGGATCGACAGCAGGTCGCGCAGCGCCTCGCGCGCCAGGGCGATCGAGATCTCCTTCTGGTTGAAGCGCGAGTAGGCCAGGATCTTGCGCAGCGCCCCTTCGAGCTCGCGCACGTTGGAGCGCACGTTCTTGGCCACGAAGAAGGCCACTTCCTCGGGCATTTCGGCCGATTCGGCACGCGCCTTGTTGATCAGGATGGCCACGCGCATTTCGAGCTCGGGCGGCTCGATCGCCACCGTGAGGCCCGAATCGAAGCGCGAGACCAGCCGCTCGTGGATGTCGGCCAGGCCCTTCGGATAGGTGTCGCTGGTCATCACGATGTGCGACTTCTTGGCCAGCAGGGCCTCGAACGCGTTGAAGAATTCTTCCTGCGTGCGGTCCTTGTTGGCGAAGAACTGCACATCGTCGATCAAGAGCAGGTCGAGCGAGTGGTAGCGCTCCTTGAACTCGTCGAAAGTCTTGCGCTGGTAGGCCTTGACCACATCCGAGACGAACTGCTCGGCATGGATGTAGAGAACTTTGGAATCCGGGCGGTCGGCCAACAGCCGGTTGCCCACCGCGTGCATCAGGTGGGTCTTGCCCAGGCCGACGCCGCCGTAAATGAACAGCGGGTTGTACAGGTGGCCCGGCATGCCGGCCACGTGCATGGCGGCGGCGCGCGCCATGCGGTTGGCCGTGCCCTCCACCAGGGTGTCGAAAGTGAGGCCTGAATTCAGCCGGTTCTTGAAGCCGGCGTTGGCGGGCTCCTCGCCCGGGCCGGCCACGTCACGCGGCACGTCGGTTTCAGCCAGCACGGCAACCGGGGCAGAACGCACGGGCGCCTCCCGCGGAGCAAGCGCTAACTCAACCGCTACCGGCTGACCGTACATCTTCTCGGCCATGGCGGCAATCTTGCCGGCGTACTGGGCCCGAATCCAGTCGAGCTTGAAGCGGTTGGCAACGAACACCGTCATGCGCGAAAGGTCGTCCGCGACCTGCGCTGTCAGGGGCTTGATCCAGGTGTTGAACTGCTGCTCGGACAGCTCCTGCGCGAGCTGGTCGACGCAGGCTTGCCAGAGGCTTTCGCCGATGCCGTCAGTGGACATGGGCGCTTGAAAAAATGGTGAAACCCTCGGGCATTTTTTGGTATATGTATTGTGGATATTCTCTGCTGAAGGCGCTCGGCATTCTAACTTGTCAAAACCTTATCCACACGCTGCCAGCGGCGGCGAAAGGCCCGCAATTCCAGTCGAAGATTGTTCGGGGGCCGAATGTTTGCGATAATTGCGGGTTTCCCTGAAAACCTCATTGCGTCTTTCGGGGGCCAATCCGAAACACGCTCTCCGGCGCCCGCGGCTTTTTCGCCTGCGGAAACAGGGAATCAGGAACCATCATGAAACGCACATACCAAGCATCCAAAGTCCGCCGCGCCCGTACCCACGGCTTTCTGGTCCGCATGAAGACCCGTGGCGGCCGTGCCGTCATCAACGCACGCCGCGCCAAGGGCCGCAAGCGCCTGGCCGTCTGACGGCAGCCCACCTGCCGTTGCCAGCAGCCGAACCGCCAGCGCCAGCTCCTGCAGCCAGCGCTTCTGGCCCGACCCGTAACGGCGGACGCGGCTCGGCTTCCATGCAGCGGCTCAAGACCCGCGCGCAATTCCAGGCCGTCCTCGCAGGTGCCACTGTGGCGCGCACTGCTCATTTCGCATTGCATCGCTGTGCGCTCGATCTTTCGTCGAGCGCACAGCCGTTGTTCGCGTCCGACGATGTCTGGCTGGGCGCCATGGTGCCCAAGCGCTGGGCGCGCCGCGCGGTCACGCGCAATGCCATCAAGCGCCAGATCTACACCGTGAGCGCCGCGCCCGACGCCGGCCTGCCGCGTGCTGCGCACGTGGTGCGGCTGCGCGCGGGTTTCGACCGCAAGGAATTCGTGAGCGCCTCCTCGGACAAGCTCAAGGGTGCCGTTCGGGCTGAACTCCAGCAGTTGCTGGCGCGCGCTGCGCGTGCGCCGGTGCCGCCCGCCGTGCCCTCTTCTCCCTCCTCCTCCTCATGAAACGCCTGCTGATCGGCCTCGTGAAGGGCTATCGCCTGCTGCTGAGCCCCTGGCTCGGCCAGTCGTGCCGCTTCACGCCGACCTGCTCCGTGTATTCGATCGAGGCGCTGGAAGTGCACGGTGCGCTCAAGGGCAGCTATCTGACCCTGCACCGCATCGCGCGCTGCCAGCCCTGGTGCCAGGGCGGGCACGATCCGGTTCCACCGGCATCACAGTGTCGTACTGACAAGTCAGGCTCACTGTTTTCGTCTCTCCTCTCCTCCGACAAGAAGTCTTCGTCATGAACGATATCCGCCGCACGATCCTGTGGGTGATTTTTGGTTTCTCGCTGGTGCTGCTGTGGGACCAATGGCAGGTCTTCAACGGCAACAAGCCGACCTTCCTGCCATCGAGCAAGCCGGCGGCCGTGGCCAGCGCCCCGGCAGGCACCACGCCAGCCGCCAGCAACGGTGTGCCCACCGCATCCGCCGGCAGCGCCGGCGCCGTGCCCACGCAGGCCGCGCCCGCGGCGCCGCGCGAGCAGGTCAACGTGACCACCGACCTGTTCAAGGCGGTGATCGACAGCGAAGGCGCCACGGTCAACTACCTCGAACTGCTCAAGTACGACGAGGCCGACCGCACCAAGCACGTCGTGCTGTTCGAGAACGCCTCGCCGGCCACCCGCTACCTGGCGCAGACCGGCTTGCTGAACCCGGTCGATACCGGCGAACGCTTTCCCAACCACCTGACGGCGATGGCGCCGAAGGCCGGTCCGCGCGAAATGGCCGAAGGCCAGAACACGCTGGAGGTGGGCTTCGAAAGCGCGCCCGTCGGCGGGCTGAAGTACGTCAAGACCTACATCTTCAACCGCGGCGACTACACCATCGGCGTGCGCCACGAGGTCGTCAACGTGAGCGACCAGCCGCGCGATGCACAGCTCTACATGCAACTGCTGCGCCACGGCACGGTGGCCGCCAGCACGATGTTCGGCACCAACACCTTCACCGGTCCGGCCGCCTACACCAACGAGAAGAAGTTCCACAAGCTCGACTTCTCGGACATTGCCAAGGGCAAGGTCCAGCCGCCGCCGCCCGCCAACGATGGCTGGATTGCCATGGTGCAGCATTACTTCGTGTCGGCCTGGCTGCTCAAGGGCGACCCGGCCAGCGAACAGCTCAAGCGCGAATTCCGCGTGAAGGACCTGGGCGACAACCTCTACACCGTCGCCATGGTGGCGACGCTGCCGAAGATCGCGCCGGGGCAGACGCAGGTGGTCAACAGCGCCTTGTTCGCCGGCCCCGAGGAAGAAAAGAAGCTCGAAGCCATCGCGCCGGGCCTCGACCTGGTCAAGGACTACGGCATCTTCGCGATCATCTCCAAGCCGCTCTATTGGCTGCTGAACCAGCTGCACGGCATCCTGGGCAACTGGGGCTGGGCCATCGTGGCGCTGGTGGTGCTGCTGAAGGCCGCCTTCTACTGGCTCAACGCCAAGGCCTACGCAAGCATGGCCAAGATGAAGGCCATCAACCCCAAGATCATGGAAATGCGCGAGCGGCTGAAGGACAAGCCTCAGGAAATGCAGCAGGAAATGATGCGGATCTACAAGACCGAGAAGGTCAATCCGATGGGCGGCTGCTTCCCGATCCTGATCCAGATCCCGGTGTTCATCGCGCTCTACTGGGTGCTGCTGTCGTCGGTCGAAATGCGCCACGCGCCGTGGATCGGCTGGATCACCGACCTGTCGGCACCGGACCCCTGGTACATCCTGCCGATCGTGATGACGCTCACCTCGCTGTTCCAGACCTGGCTCAACCCGACGCCGCCCGATCCGATGCAGGCCAAGCTGATGTGGATCATGCCGCTCGCGTTCAGCGTGATGTTCATCTTCTTCCCGGCCGGCCTGGTGCTGTACTGGATCACCAACAACGTGCTGTCGATCGCGCAGCAATGGTTCATCAACAAGCGGCTGGGCGTGCTGGGCAAGTAAGCCGGGCGCCACGTCACTCGCAAGAAAGGGCCGCCTGCGCGGCCCTTTTTCTTTTTGCTGGAAGAATCGCACCTCCATGACCTTCGCCCGTACCACCGATCCCATCGTCGCCATCGCCACCGCTTCGGGGCGCGGGGCGGTGGGCATCGTGCGGGTGTCTGGTGTCCGGCTCGTGCCGCTGATCGACGCGCTCTGCGGCCGGCCGTTGAAGCCACGCGAAGCCACCTACCTTCCTTTCCGCGATGCGGCCGGCGAGCCGGTCGACCACGGCCTGGCCATCCACTTTCCCTCGCCGCATTCGTTCACGGGTGAAGACGTGCTCGAACTGCAGGCCCACGGCGGGACGGTCGTGCTGCAGCTGCTGCTGGCGCGCTGCCTCGAAGCCGCGGCCGAGCCTGACCCGGTCACCGGACGGCCGCGCCTGCCCGGCTTGCGCGTGGCCGAGCCGGGCGAGTTCAGCCAGCGCGCCTTTCTCAACGGCAAGATCGACCTCGCCCAGGCCGAAGCCATTGCCGACCTGATCGACGCCAGCACCGAGGCCGCCGCGCGCAGCGCCGGCCGTTCGCTGTCAGGTGCCTTTTCGCGCGAGATCCACACGCTGCGCGATGCGCTGATCCATCTGCGCATGCTGGTCGAGGCGACGCTCGACTTTCCGGAAGAGGAAATCGACTTTCTCCAAAAAGCCGATGCGGCGGGGCAATTGGCGAAGCTGCAGGCGCAACTGGCGGCAGTGCAGCAGCGCGCAAAACAAGGTGCGCTGCTGCGCGAAGGCATCAAGGTGGTCATTGCGGGCCAGCCCAATGCGGGCAAGAGCTCGCTGCTCAACGCGCTGGCGGGCGCCGAGCTGGCCATCGTGAGCGCGGTGGCGGGCACGACGCGCGACGTGGTGTCGCAGACCATCCAGATCCACGGCGTACCGCTGCACGTGGTGGATACGGCCGGCCTGCGCGAAAGCAGCGACGAGGTCGAGCAGATCGGCGTGGCCCGCGCCTGGGGCCAGATCGAGGGCGCCGATGCCGTGCTGTTCCTGCACGACCTGACGCGTGCCGGCCAGCCCGACTACGCCGCCGCCGACGCCGAGATCCTGCGCGGGCTGCAACAGAAGCTGCCCGCGAGCGTGCCGGTGCTCGATGTCTGGAACAAGCAGGATGCCGCGCCAATGCCGGATACGGCGGGTGCGGCCCAAGGCATCGCCCTGTCCGCCAAGACCGGCCTCGGCATCGAGGCGCTGCGCGAACAGCTGCTGGCCATGGCCGGCTGGCAGGCCGTGCCCGAGGGCGTCTACCTGGCGCGGGCGCGCCATGTGCAGGCGCTGGACGAGGTCGAGATCCACTTGGGGCTGGCCGCGAGCCATCTGGCGGCGCAGGCACAACTGCTCGACCTGCTGGCCGAGGAGCTGCGCCTTGCGCAGAACGCGCTGAACGAAATCACCGGCGAATTCGGCGCCGACGACTTGCTGGGCGTCATCTTTTCTCGCTTCTGTATCGGCAAATAGCGACAGCTCGCCCGAAAAACGTAAAGAGTTGTAGTCGAAAACCGCGCCCTTCGCGGATACTCCGGCACAGATGCGGGGGTTGAGAAAAGCATGTCCATCCAGAACCTGAGCCGCGCAATCGCGGACAACAACAGCAGCAGCGACGCCTTCGCGTTGACGCTCAACGTACAGCAATGGGAAACGCTGGCGGGCTACCTGCAGCCCATCGAGACGGGCGTCGGCGACGTTCTCATCGAGCAGGGCACGCACGACCGGTCTGTGTACTTCTTGGAGAGCGGCGCAATCAGCGTGCACCGCGTGAGCAGCAAGGAACAGATGAAGCTGGCCGTGCTCATGCCCGGATCGGTGGTGGGCGAGGGCTCCTTCTTCTCGCGCCAGCCGCACTCCGCCAACGTGGTGGTCACCGGCGCGGGCCGCGTGTGGCGTCTCACGGCGATCCGTTTCGCGGAAATGTCGAACCGGCAGCCCAACCTGGCCCTCGAAATTGCCATGGGGCTCGGCGCGGTGATCGCCAAGCGCATGGCCCACCGGTCCAAGCGCGTTGCGGTGACCTGAGCACCGGCCTGCCGGTTCGCTCCTCGAATTCATTCGGCCCCGACGGCTCTTCGCCGCCAGTTTTTCTGAAATCGTTTTCCCCTAGAAGTCCGTCGTCATGGCCTTGATCTGTCCGGTGTGCAGCGCGGAGAACCGCGCGGGCGCCAATTTCTGCCGCGGCTGCGGCGGCAAGCTGGCGCCCGCGGCCCCTGCGCCGATGGCGCCGCCTCCGGGCCCCGGCAGCAGATCGGAGCGCGAGTGGGCCGCCACGGCGCCCGCGCAACTGCGTGCACCCACCATTCCGGGCGGGCTGTTCGAAGCCGACGCCTACGCGGCTTCCGCTGCCTCTTCCGCGAGCACGGGCCTGCCGGACAACGACAAGACCGTCATCGTTGCGCCGGGGTCTTCCGAGCGGCAGCCTTCGCGGCAGCGGGAGGGCCGTGCGAGGAAGAAATCCTCTTCTTCTTCCGGGAGCAGGACGCGGCGGCCCGCTGGAGCCCAGGCGCAGAAGAAGCCGTCGCGCTCCCGCGGCATGTGGCTGTGGGGGGCGTTGCTGGCGGTGGGCTTGCTCATGATCGCCGCCGGCTGGTACGGCTACGGGACCGGCAAGCCGTCCGAAGAGATTTCTCCGGCTGCGGTGCCTCCCATGCCGCCCCCGGCGCCCGCCCTGCTGCCCGAGCCTGCCGCGACGGTGCCGGAAGAACCTCCTGCCGCCGAAGCGACCGCCGCGGACACGGCGGCATCGGTTTCGGCAGTGGACGCGTCGGCCGCCTCCAACCCCAAGCCGCCGGCCGCCACGGCCAAGCCGCGCAAGCCGGCGCCAGTGGCACCTTCGCAGCCTGGCGCGGCCGAGCCGGCACCGGCTCCCGCCGCCGCGCTACCTTCGTCTCCGGCACCGGCGGCGCCTGCCGATCCCCAGGCCCTCTGCGGCGACCGGAACTTCATCGCGAAGGCCCAGTGCATGGCCGCGCAGTGCCTCAAGCCCGAATACAAGCCGCATGCGCAGTGCGAAGCCGTGCGCCGGCAGCAACGCATCGAAGAAGAAAAGCGCAATCCGACGCTGATGAACTGAGCTCACCCGCTCTGGCGCAGAGGGCTCAGCCCTTTTGCAGCCGCTCGATGGCCACGGCCAGGGCGGCGGGCTTGCCGCACAGCACGAGCGTGTCGCCGTCGGTCAGCACCGTGTCGTCGGTGAACACCTGGTTTTGGCCGTCGTGGCGGCGCAGGCTGGCGACGCGCACGCCCAGGCTTTCGAGCGCCATCCGCGCCAGGGTCTGGCCGACCGCGCGGGCGCCGGGGGTAAGGGTGAAGGTGTTGAGCCGCTCGTGGTCGAGCTCGTCGGCGTTGTCGTCGTCCGCGCCGTGGAAGTAGCCGCGCAGCAGGTTGTAGCGCGCGTCGCGCTGGTCCTGCACCACGCGGATCACGCGCCGCATCGGCACGCCGACCAGCGCCAGCGCATGGCTCGCGAGCATCAGCGAACCCTCGATGGCCTCGGGCACCACCTCGGTCGCGCCGGCCGCCTGCAGCTTCTCGAGGTCGAGGTCGTCCTGCGTGCGCACGATCACCGGCACCTGCGGCGCGTGGGAGCGGATGTTGGCCAGCACCTTCATGGCGCCCGGCACGTCGAGATAGGTCACGACCACGGCACTCGCACGCGCCAGGCCGGCCGCCATCAGCGCCTGGAGCCGCGCCGCGTCGCCGAACACCACCGAATCGCCCGCGGCGGCGGCCTGGCGCACGCGGTCGGGGTCGAGGTCCAGCGCCATGTAGGGAATGCCTTCACGCTCCAGAATGCGCGCCAGGTTCTGGCCGCAGCGCCCGTAGCCGCAGATGATCACGTGCTTGGCGGTATTGATGGTCTTGCGCGCGATGCTGGTCATCTGCAGCGATTGCTGGAGCCAGTCGCTCGCCACCAGCTTGCGCACGATGGCGTTGGTGTACATCACGATGAAGGGCGTGGCGAGCATCGACAGCACCATCGAGGCCAGCACCGGGTTGGCCAGCCAAGGCGGCAGCAGGCTGCGCTCCTGTGCCAGCGCCAGCAGCACGAAGCCGAATTCGCCGGCCTGCGCCAGGTAGAGGCCGGTGCGCAGCGACACGCCCGAGGTGGCGCCCAGCACCCGCGCCAGCACCGTCACCAGCGCCAGCTTGAACGCCAGCGGCAGCAGCAGCAGCACCGCCACCAGCGCCCAGCGCTCCACCACGATGTGCCAGTCGAGCGACATGCCCACCGTGATGAAGAACAGGCCCAGCAGCACGTCGTGGAACGGGCGGATGTCGGTTTCGACCTGGTGCTTGTATTCGGTCTCCGACACCAGCATGCCGGCGATGAAGGCGCCCAGCGCCAGGCTCAGGCCGGCCAGATCGGTGAGCCAGGCCAGGCCAAGCGTGACCAGCAGCACGTTCAGGATGAAGAGCTCCTCGCTGCGCCGCCGCGCAACGAGGGTAAGCCACCAGCGCATGATGCGCGGGCCGCCGTAGAGCAGCACGCCGATCAGCAGCGTGGCCTTCACCAGCGCCAGGCCGATGGCCTTGGCCAGCGCCTCGGGCGGTGCGCCGAGCGCAGGAATCAGCACCAGCAGCGGCACCACCGCCAGATCCTGGAACAGCAGCACGCCCATCACGCGCTTGCCGTGTTCGCTCTCGAGCTCGAGCCGCTCGGCCATCAGCTTGACCACGATCGCGGTGCTGCTCATCGTGAGGGCGCCCGACAGCGCCAGCGCCGTCTGCCATCCGAGCCGCCAGGCCGGCGGGAGCTGCGAGGCGATGACGAGCGCCCCGGCGGTGGCAATGGCCATGGTCAGCAGCACCTGCAGCAGGCCCAGGCCGAACACGTGCTTGCGCATGGCGCGCAGCTTGGGCAGGCTGAACTCCAGCCCGATCACGAACATCAGGAACACCACGCCGAATTCGCCCAGGTGGCGGATGGCCTCGGAGTTCTGCGCCAATGCCAGCGCATGCGGCCCGATCAGCACGCCGGCCGACAGATAGCCCAGCATCGGCGGCAGTTTCAGCGAGCGGCAGACCACCACGCCGAGCACTGCGGCCAGCAAATACATCAGCGTGAGATCAAACGAGGACATGGCCGGATGCTAGAGCAATGTCCATGCCCCGAACGTGCGGCTTGTACCGAGCGGCAGTGCGCGCCGGCCGGCCCGTAAAATCCGCCGGATGAGTTCAGCTCCCCTGCCCCCCGTGGTCGACGCCGGCGCAATCCTGGCGCGGGCGCGCGCCACCTTCGACATCGAGTCCGATGCCGTGCTCGGCCTCAAGTCGCGCGTGGGCCCGAGCTTCGTCGACGCCGTGCGCAAGATCCTCGACGTGCGCGGCCGCGTGGTCGTCATGGGCATGGGAAAGAGCGGCCATGTCGGCCGCAAGATCGCGGCGACCCTGGCCTCCACCGGCACGCCGGCCATGTTCGTCCACCCGGCCGAGGCCAGCCACGGCGATCTCGGCATGATCAAGCCGGTCGACCTGGTGCTGGCCATCTCCAACAGCGGCGAGGTCGACGAACTCACCGTGATTCTGCCGGTGGTCAAGCGCCAGGGCGTGCCCCTGATCGCCATGACCGGCCGCACCGACTCCACCCTCGCGCGCCATGCCGACATCGTGATCGACGCCGGCGTTGCCAAGGAGGCCTGCCCGCTCAACCTCGCCCCCACCGCAAGCACCACGGCCCAGATGGCCATGGGCGACGCGCTGGCGGTGGCACTGCTCGACGCGCGCGGCTTCGGCTCCGAGGACTTCGCGCGCTCGCACCCCGGCGGTGCGCTCGGCCGCAAGCTGCTCACGCATGTGAGCGACGTGATGCGCTCGGGCGACGATGTGCCGCGCGTGGCGCCGACGGCCACCGTCAGCGAGCTGATGCGCGCGATGAGCATCAACGGCTTCGGTGCCGCCGCGGTGGTCGAGCCCGACGGCCGGGCGCTGGGCATCTTCACCGACGGCGACCTGCGCCGCCTGATCGAGGCCGGCGCCGACCTGCGCACGCCCAAGGCGGCCGACATCATGCACCGCGACCCGCGCACCATCCGCGTCGATGCGCTGGCGGTGGAAGCGGCCGAACTCATGGAGCAATGCGGCATCACCCGCCTGTTCGTGATCGACGGCGCGGGGGTGATCGTCGGAGCAGTGAACACCAACGATCTGATGCGCGCGAAGGTCATCTGATGCCGATCGACTTCCAGGCCGAGACCTTGCTCGCCGCGCAGGACGTGCGCATCGCGTTCTTCGACATCGATGGCGTGCTGACCGACGGCGGCGTGTATTTCACCGAACACGGCGAAACCCTCAAGCGCTTCAGCATCCTCGATGGCTACGGCCTCAAGCTGCTGCGCCTGGCGGGCATCACGCCCGCGGTGATCACCGGGCGCGACTCCAAGCCGCTGCGCGTGCGGCTCGAAGCACTGGGCATCCAGCATGTGCGCTACGGCACCGAAGACAAGCTGCCCGCGGCGCAGGCCATGCTCGAGGAGCTCGGTTTCAGCTGGCTGCAGGCCGCGGCCATCGGCGACGACTGGCCCGACCTGCCCGTGCTGGCGCGCGTCGGTTTTGCGGCCGCACCCGCCAATGCGCATGTCGAAGTGCGCGATGCGGTCAACTACGTCACCCGCGCACGCGGCGGAGAAGGCGCGGCGCGCGAGTTCTGCGATCTGCTGCTGACCGCCTGCGGCCAGTACCTCCGCCTGCTCGATGCCGCCCGGGGTCCGAGGCAATGAAGCGTGCCTGGGACCTGCTGCGCGACGTGCTCGACCGCGCCACGATCTACCTGCCCATCATTCTCACGGCGGCCGTTGCGCTCGGCACCTACTGGCTCGTGCGCAACGCGCCCAAGCTGCTCGAACCCACGGCCAAGGCCGCACCCACGCACGAGCCCGACTATTTCATGCGCGGCTTCGTGATCAAGAACTTCCTGCCCAACGGCGACCTGCGCAGCGAACTCCACGGCAAGGAAGGCCGGCACTATCCGGACACCGATACCGTAGAGGTCGACGAGGTGCGCATGCGCTCCGTTTCGCCGCAGGGCTTCACGACCCACGCCACTGCCAATCGCGGCCTCTCGAACTCCGACGGCAGCGAGATCCAGCTCTTCGGCAACGCCATCGTCATTCGCGACCCGGTGGTGGGCGCCAACGGCAAGTCCACGCCGCGCCTGGAGTTCCGCGGCGATTTCCTGCATGCCTTCCTCGATACCGAACGCGTGACCTCGAACAAGCCGGTCACGCTCATCCGCGGCACCGACCAGTTCACCGCCGACAACCTCGACTACGACAACCTGAGCGGCGTCGCCAATCTGACCGGCCGGGTGCGCGGCGTCCTGATTCCATCGGCGGCCGGCAAGCCGCGCTGAATCCGCGCATGAGCCCATCCCCGCTCGTCTTCATCACCGGCGCATCGAGCGGCATCGGCCAGGCCCTGGCGGCCAGCTTCTACGAGGCAGGCTACCGCCTCGCGCTGGTGGCACGGCGCACCGCGGAAATCGAATCCTGGGCCGGCGAGCGCCAGCTGGACCTCGCCCGCTACCAGGTCTATGGCGCCGACGTGGCGCAAACGGACAGCATCGTGGCCGCCGGCGCTGCCTGCATCGAGCGCCAGGGCCTGCCCGACGTGGTGATTGCCAACGCCGGCATCAGCGTGGGCATCGACACGGCAGAGCGCGAGGACATCGAGGTGATGGCCCGGACCTTCGCCACCAACAACGTCGGCCTGATGGCCACCTTCCATCCTTTCGTGGCCGCGATGAGGCAGCGCGGCAGCGGCCGGCTGGTCGGCATTGCGAGCGTCGCGGCCATTCGCGGGCTGCCGGGGCACGGCGCCTATTGCGCCAGCAAGGCGGGCGTGGTCGCGTACTGCGAGAGCCTGCGCGGCGAGCTGCACAACAGCGGCGTCAAGGTCGTCACGCTCTGTCCCGGCTACATCGACACGCCGCTGACCCAGGGCAACCGCTACGGAATGCCCTTTCTCATGAAGGCCCAGGACTTTGCCGACCAGGCACTGCGCGCCATCGAGGTCGGCACCAGCTATCGCGTGATTCCCTGGCAGATGGGCGTGGTCGCCAAGCTGATGCGCATGCTGCCGAACGCGCTGCTCGACCGCGCCGTGCAGGGCCGCGCCCGCAAGAAGCGCAGCGGCGAAGGCTGATGAATTCACCCCGGGGGCGGCAGCCCCAATGAAAAAGGCTCCCTGAGGAGCCTTTTTTACTTGTGTGTACCTGGATGCAGCGTTCAGTAGCCGCTGTTGCCGCCACCACCGTAGCCGCCACCACCACCGCCGCCGGAGCGGCCACCGCCGCCACCGCCACGGGGACCGGCTCCGTAGGGGCTGCGGAAGCCGCCATCACCGCCACCACCACCACCGCCGGAACGGCCACCACCACCGCCGCCGTAGCCGCCGCCACCGCCGGAGCGGCCACCGCCGCCACCACCGTAGCCGCCACCACCACCGCCGCCGTAGCCACCGCCACCACCGCCGCCATAACCACCACCGCCGCCGCCGTAGCCGCCACCACCGCTGCGCGGGGGACGTGCTTCCATGGGACGCGCTTCGTTGACGACGACGCTGCGGCCGCCGAGCGGCTGGCCGTTCATGCCATTGATGGCTGCTTGCGCTTCCGCGTCACTGCCCATCTCGACGAAGCCAAAGCCCTTCGAACGGCCCGTGTCGCGTTCCATCATGACCTTGGCGCTGGTCACTGCGCCGAACTGTCCAAAAGCCTGTTCGAGATCACTGTCGCGCACCGAATAAGGCAGGTTGCCGACATACAGTTTGTTGCCCATCAAGGGACTCCTATAAACACATAGCAAGAAAAGCGATGGAGTCCCGAAAGCATCACTCAAACGAGAGCCGTCGAGTCGCGCGAAACTGACCGATCACCGAACTTCCTCCCCGGCAAAATGAAGAGGGAGGCTCGTGCATTATGGGTGAAATACGTGAAATGCAAGCAGTAATTTGCCGCATCCTGTAGGGCCTCCAAAAATTTAAGAGAAGCTAGCGCACGCTTACAAGCCTGACCGGTGCCTGCGGCGCAGCAGGTAGAATCCGACCCGTCATTGGGGAGTAGCCGCCTTCCATCGCGAGAAGGGCCCGCGTCAACAGACTTGTCCTGCCCCACACAGGACATGGCGCGTGCAGTGAACACACCTGGCGAGACCTTTGACCGTGCAACTTCGGGACTATGGCCGAAGGTGTTGCACGGTCAATTGCGTCCTTCGGCCCAAGGAACCCTGCTCTTTCATGGAAGCTTTTCTCGTTGCAACCGGCGTGGTTGCGCTCGCCGAAATGGGCGACAAGACCCAGCTGCTGGCTCTCTTGCTCGCGGCGCGTTTCAGGAAACCCTGGCCGATCGTGCTCGGGATCTTCGCGGCCACCATCGTCAACCACGCGCTGGCCGGCGCGGTCGGCAACTGGATCACCCACTGGCTCGGGCCCGACGTGCTGCGCTGGATCCTGGGCGGCTCGTTCATCGCCATGGCGGCGTGGATGCTGATCCCCGACAAGCTCGACGAGGACGACGCTCCCGCGGCCACCCACTACGGGGTCTTCGGCACCACGCTGGTCGCGTTCTTCCTGGCCGAAATGGGCGACAAGACCCAGATCGCGACCGTCATGCTGGCCGCCCGCTTCATGCAGGACTACGTCTGGGTGGTCGCCGGCACGACGCTCGGGATGATGCTGGCGAACGCGCCGGTGGTGTGGCTCGGCGAGAAGATCGTGCGGCGCGTGCCCATCAAGCTGGTGCACGGCATCTCGGCCGCGATCTTCCTCGTGCTCGGCATCGTGATGATCGTCGGCTGGTAGCGCGGCGGGGCGATATACTGCCGGCTGCGCCGATTTGCTTCAGCTTGCGGGCGCTTAATAAATTCAGCTAAAGACAGTCAAGTTGGCGAACAAGCAACCCGGCTCGTTTTTGGCGAGGCCGGGTTTTTTTCATTGATGTCGTCACCTCCCTTGGTCGTCACTCCGCAGTCGATGCAGTTCGAGGGCCCGCTGGCCCTGCGCAGCGGCGCATCGCTCGGCAGCTACACGCTCGCCTACGAAACCTACGGCAGCCTGAACGCCGAGCGCAGCAACGCGGTGCTGGTCTGCCATGCGCTCAATGCCTCGCACCACGTGGCCGGCACCTACGAAGGCCAGGCGCGGTCCGAGGGCTGGTGGGACAACATGGTGGGCCCGGGCAAGCCGGTCGACACCGACCGCTTCTTCGTGATCGGCGTGAACAACCTCGGTTCCTGCTTCGGCTCCACCGGCCCGATGCACGTCGATCCCGCCACCGGCCGCGTCTATGGCGCGGACTTTCCGGTGGTCACGGTCGAAGACTGGGTCGATGCGCAGGCGGCGCTGCTCGACGCGCTCGGCATCCGCACGCTCGCGGCCGTGATGGGCGGCAGCCTGGGCGGCATGCAGGCGCTGTCGTGGACGCTGCAGTATCCCGATCGCGTGCGGCATGCCGTGGTGGTGGCCAGCGCGCCCAACCTCACGGCCGAGAACATCGCCTTCAACGAAGTGGCGCGCCGCGCCATCGTCACCGATCCCGACTTCCACGGCGGCCATTTCTACGAGCACGGCGTGATCCCCAAGCGCGGCCTGCGCATCGCGCGGATGATCGGCCACATCACCTACCTGAGCGACGACGTCATGAACGCGAAGTTCGGCCGCATCCTGCGCAGCGCGGTCGAGGGCGAGGCGGCGGGGCTCGACTACCGCTACTCCACGCAGGATGTCGAGTTCCAGATCGAGAGCTACCTGCGCTACCAGGGCGACAAGTTCAGCGAATACTTCGATGCCAACACCTACCTGCTGATCACGCGCGCGCTCGACTACTTCGACCCCGCGCGTTCGCATGGCGGCAACCTCAGCGCGGCATTCGCGGGCGCCACGGCCAAGTTCCTGCTCGTGAGCTTCAAGACCGACTGGCGCTTTTCGCCCGCCCGCAGCCGCGAGCTGGTGAAGGCGCTGCTCGACAACCGCCGCAACGTGAGCTACGCCGAGATCGATGCGCCGCACGGGCACGACGCCTTCCTGCTCGACGACGTGCGCTACATGGGCGTGGTGCGTTCCTATTTCGAACGCGTGGCGCACGAAGTGCTGGCCGAAGGGAGCGCATCGTGAGCGATATAGCGACCCAGCGGCTCATTGCCAACCTTGTGCCCGAAGGCGCACGCGTGCTCGACCTCGGCTGCGGCGACGGCGCCCTGCTCGACCTGCTGCAGCGCGAGCGCGGCTGCACCGGCTACGGCGTGGAAATTGCCGACGGCAACGTGCTGCAGTGCATCCGCCGCGGCGTCGACGTGATCCAGCTGAACCTCGACGAAGGCCTCGCGATGTTCGACGACGCCTCGTTCGACGTGGTGCTGCAGATCGACACGCTGCAGCATCTGCGAAACGCCGAGATCATGCTGCGCGAAACCGCGCGCGTGGGCCGCATCGGCATCGTGGCCTTTCCCAACTTCGCGCACTGGCCCAACCGCATCAGCATTGCGCGCGGCCGCATGCCGGTGACGCGCCGCCTGCCCTACCAGTGGTACGACACGCCCAACATCCGGGTCGGCACCTTCAAGGATTTCGAGGTGCTGGCGCAGAAGAACAGCCTGCGCGTGCTCGATGCCTTCGGCGTGCAGGAAGGCCGCAGCGTGCGCTGGCTGCCCAATGCGCGCGCGGGCACGGCCGTGTTCAAGTTCGAGCGGGAGCGCTGAGCGATTCCGCGCCCCGACTGAAAACGGCAGGCCATGAGCTTCACGCTCGCGCAACCGGCGCACAGCGAACTGCTGATCAAGAAAAGCCGCTTCATCGGCTGCGTGCAGCCGGTGGCGGACCGGGCTGCGGCACTGGCGGTGGTGGCCTCGCTGCGCAGCGAGCATCCCGCCGCCGCGCATGTCTGCTGGGCGCTGATGGCGGGCGGCCAGTCGGCCGCCAACGACGACGGCGAGCCGGGCGGCACGGCGGGGCGTCCCATGCTCGAGGTGTTGCGGCACCAGCAGCTCGAAGGCGTGCTTGCCACGGTGGTCCGGTACTTCGGCGGCATCAAGCTCGGCGCGGGCGGACTCGTGCGGGCTTACACCGATGCGGTTGCGCAGGCCTGCCTCGGTGCCACGCTGGTGCCGCTGGTGCGCCAGCGGCTGCTGCAATGCGCCGTGCCCTATGCGCTCGAAGGGCTGGTACGGCGCGAGATCGCCGCCGTGGCCGGTGCCTCGCTGGTGGACGTGCGGCATGGCGACGCGGTGGACTTCACCTTCACGCTGCCCGAGCCCGAGGCCCAAGCCTTCATCGCCCGGCTCGACGATGCTGCGCAAGGGCGCGCCGTCTGGCCGCAGGCGTGAGCCGCCGCGCGGGTGCGGCCACGGCCGAGGCCGGCGCCATCGCCAGCACGCCGCGCGACGCGAGCGCCACGGGCACTGGCGTGTCGTCGTCGGGACCGCGCCGCGCCATCTCGGCCGTCACGATGCCGGTCGGCACTGCGAGCACGCCCCAGCCGAGCAGCATCATCACCGAGGCAATCGCGCGGCCGAGGTCCGTCTTGGGCACGAGATCGCCGAAGCCCACCGTGGCCATGGTCGAGATGGCCCAGTAGATCGCCACCGGAATGCTCGTGAAGCCGTGCTGCGGGCCTTCCACCACGTACATCAGCGTGCCCATCACCAGCACCACCAGCATCACGAAGCCCACGAACACCGTGATCTTGCGCCGGCTCGCGGCCACGGCCGAGACCAGCGCGCGGTATTCCACCGAGTAGCGCGAGAGCTTGAAGATGCGGAACACGCGCAAAAGCCGCAGGACGCGCACGTCGATCAGGTAGGCGAGCTCGGGCGCGAGCGCCACCAGGAAGGTCGGCAGCAGCGCGAGCAGGTCGATCACGCCATAGAAGCTCAGCGCATAGCGCAGCGGCTTGTTGACGCAGGCGAGCCGTGCGATGTACTCGAGCGTGAACAGGATGGTGAACATCCATTCGAGCACGTTGAACACGGGCCGCCACTGTTCGCGGATCGACTGCACGCTGTCGAGGATCACCACCAGCACGCTGGCCACGATCACGGCGATCAAGGCCAGGTCGAACAGCAGGCCCGCACGCGTGTCGGCCTCGAAGATCACCGTGAAGAGCTGGCGCCGCCAGCCGCTGGCAGGCTTGTCGAAGCGCGAATCGATGGTCGAGGAGATCGCGAGGCTCCGGGCGGCAGGTGCGGTGTTCGATCGGGTCATCTTGCGGGGCCGGGGTCACTGGAGAGGGTCATTGTCGGGGGCCCCGGGGGACTTATTCAGTTACGTTTCTTGCGCAATGAAGTGCCGCAGGCCGCGAGCGGGTTCTTACGATAGTCGTTTTGTTGAGGAGCTCCCCATTGGCCACACAGTCCCCCTTTTTCGGCAAGCGTGATCGTGATACCGACTCGTTGACCTCTCGCCCCGCGCCGTTGGTGGGCTCGGGCACCAATCTCTCGGGCTCGCCCGTCAATCCTTCGTCGCTGACCGCACAGCAAGGCGGCCTCTCCGCAGCGGCCGCACCCGCTGCCAAGGAAGGCGGCAGCAAGCTCACCGTCGGCCCCAACATCAAGCTCAAGGGCGTCGAGATCACCGATTGCGACACGCTCGTGGTCGAAGGCCTGGTCGAAGCGACCATGGACTCGCGCCTGATGCAGATCGCCGAACAGGGCGAGTTCAAGGGCTCGGCCGAGATCGACATCGCCGAGATCCGCGGCGTGTTCGACGGCAACCTCACGGTGCGCGAAAAGCTCGTGATCCACTCGACCGGCAAGGTCACCGGCAAGATCCGCTACGGCAAGATCGTGATCGAGGAAGGCGGCCAGCTGTCCGGCGAAATCAGCTTCGGCGCCAAGCCGTCGCTGCAAGCCGCAGCCTGACCGATCAGGCCTTTTCGGCCCAGGCCGCCTCTTCGGGCGGCTTCCAACCCAGGCGCTCCAGCAAGGCACCGGCCGCGGCCGGTGCTTTCTCTTTGGCGCCGTTGATGAAGTAGACGAACACGTCGCGCTTCTTGGGTGCTTCGGCCCAACGCTGCGCGCGCTCGGCCCAGGCGTCGAGCGCCTTTGGCGCATAGCCGGTCTTGAGCTTGGCGTCGGCCATCATGAGCCGCGCATAGGCGAAGTCGCCTTCGGGCTCCTCGAACGAAGGAAACTTGTCGGCGTCGGTGAACACGGTCGAAACCTTGTGCTTCTTCGCGAGCGCCTGGTAGGCGGGCGTGATGAAGCTCGGGTGGCGCACATCCATCACGTGGCGCAGCGCGCGGCTGCCTTCCTTCTTGGGCAGCAGCTCGAGAAACGCCTCGAAATCTTCCGCATCGAAGGGCTTCGTGGGCATGAACTGCCAGACGATCGGGCCGAGCTTGTCGCCGAGCTCGCTCACGCCGCTGTCGATGAAGCGCTTGATCGAATCTCCCGCGCTGGCCAGCACCTTGCGATTGGTGGCAAAGCGCGAGGCCTTCATCGAGAACATGAAGTCTTCCGGCACCTCGTCGTGCCATTTGCGGAAGGTCTCGGGCTTGAAGGTGCTGTAGTAGGTGCCGTTGATCTCGATGGCGCTCACCTGGCGGCTCGCATAGCGCAGTTCCTTCGCCTGCGCGAGCCCCTTGGGATAGAAGTTGTCACGCCAGGGCTCGTAGGTCCAGCCGCCGATGCCCACCTTGATCCGAGTCGATGCTGCCTTGCTCACATTGCGCTCCGGGTTGAGATCGCCGCACTCTACGCGTGGTCGCCCAAGGGCGCAAAATGCGATTTTTTCCTTACCCGCGGAGAACCCGATGAACGCCCCCCTGCACCGCGAAATGCCCGCCGGCCTGCTCGATGCCGAGCGTGCCCTGTCCGACGTCAGCGCCCAGTGGGACGGCGACATCGTCAAACAGCTCACCGACTACATCGCCATTCCCGCCAAGTCGCCCGGCTTCGACAAGGACTGGTCGGCCCACGGGTATCTGGAGACGGTGCTGCGCAATGCGGCGGCGTGGGTCGAGGCACAGAAGGTCGAGGGCCTGAAGCTCGAGATCGTGCGCCTGGAAGGCCGCACGCCGGTGCTGTTCTTCGAAGTGGCCGCCAGCGGCACCGACATGGACGAGACCGTGCTGATGTACGGCCACCTCGACAAGCAACCCGAATTCACCGGCTGGCGCAACGACCTCGGCCCCTGGACGCCCAAGTACGAGAACGGCCTGCTCTACGGCCGCGGCGGCGCTGACGACGGCTATGCGGTCTACGCCAGCATTGCCGCGCTGCAGGCACTCAAGAACCAGGGCGCGGCGCATCCGCGCATCGTCGGGCTGATCGAGACCTGCGAGGAAAGCGGCTCCTACGACCTGCTGCCGTATGTCGACGCACTGCGTCCGCGGCTGGGCAACGTCGAACTGGTGATCTGCCTCGACTCCGGCGCTGGCAACTACGACCAGCTGTGGCTCACCACCTCGCTGCGCGGTATGGCCAGCGGCACGCTCAAGGTCGAGGTGCTGACTGAAGGCATCCACTCGGGCGACGCCTCGGGCCTTGTGCCCTCGAGCTTCCGCATCATGCGGCAGGTGCTCGACCGCCTCGAGGACAGCGCCACCGGCCGCCTGCTGCCCGCGAGCTTCCACTGCGAAGTGCCGGCCGACCGCCTGGCGCAGGCCAGGGCAACCGCGGCGATCCTGGGCGACGAGGTCTACAAGCGCTTTCCGTGGGCGCACTACGACTGCGGCGGCTCGACCATGTTCGCGCTGCCGACCACCACCGACCCGGTCGAAGCGCTGCTCAACCGCACCTGGAAGCCCACGCTGTCGGTGACCGGCGCCGAAGGCTTCCCGGCGTTGAAGGACGCGGGCAATGTGCTGCGCCCCTACACCGCCTTCAAGCTTTCGCTGCGCCTGCCGCCGCTGGTCGATGCGGCCGAGTCGGTGCAGCAGCTGAAGACCTTGCTCGAGGACAACGCACCCTACCAGGCGCGCGTGACCTTCGAAAGCGGCGGCGGCGCCACCGGCTGGAATGCGCCGACGATCACGCCGTGGTTCGAGGATGCGCTCAACAAGGCCTCGCAGGCGCATTTCGGCGCGTCCTGCGGCTACATTGGCCAGGGCGGCACGATCCCGCTGATGAACATGCTGAGCGCCGGCTTCCCGAAGGCGCAGATGATGGTCTGCGGCGTGCTGGGTCCGAAGAGCAATGCCCACGGCCCCAATGAATTCCTGCACGTGCCCTACGCCAAGAAGCTGACGGCCGCGGTGGCCGAGGTGATTGCGGCCTTGCCGGCGGCGCACCGCGCCGCGGCTGCGGAGCCGGCGGCCGCTTGAACCCGGCGGCACCGCCGCTGCCTTTGCCGCAGCGGGTTTCGCTGCCCACGCCGGACGGCGAAACGCTGCTGCTGCGCCGCCTTCCGGCGGCCGGCGCATCGCGCGGCGTCGTCGTGCTGGTGCATGGGCTCGGCGAGCATGCCGGGCGCTATCACCAACTGGCGGCGCGACTGCACGCATGGGGCTTCGCGGTGTGGGCCCATGACCATCACGGCCATGGCGGATCGTCCGGCGCGCGCGGCGCACTGCCCGGCGAGCTGCGGCTGGTCGAGGACCTCGCGCTGGTCATCGACGATGCGCGGCGCGAGAACCCCGGCTTGCCGCTGGTGCTGCTCGGCCACAGCCTGGGCGGGCTGGTTGCTGCCAGCCTGGTAGCGCGCGGTGTGCGTCCGGTCGATGGGCTGGTGCTGTCTTCGCCGGGGCTCGACCCGGGCCTCAACGGATTCCAGAAGGCGCTGCTCGCGGTGCTGCCGCGCATTGCGCCGGGGCTGCGCGTCGGCAACGGGCTCGACGACAATTTTCTCTCGCACGACCGGGCGGTGGTGCAGGCCTATCGCAACGATCCGCTTACGCATGACCGCATTGGCGGCCGGCTCGCGCGCTTTCTTGCGTACGAAGGGGCGGTAGTGCAGCAGGCGGCGGCGCACTGGCCGGTGCCCACCTTGCTCATGTATGCGGGCGACGATCGCCTGGTGGTGCCGGCCGCCAGCCGTGCCTTCGCGGCCGCCGCCGCGCCCGCCGGCATGGTCGAAGCGCGGTGCTTCGAATCGCTGTACCACGAGATATTCAACGAGTTCGATGCCGAACCCGTGTTCGCCGCGCTGCAGCGCTGGCTCGGCAAGCGCTTTCCGCCGGACTGAGGAAGGAAGAAGCGCTTCAGGTGCGCGCGGCCGCCGCCTCGCGCCGGCGCGTCTGCGCAAGCCACAGCAGCGCCGCGCCCGTGAGCGCCACCGGCACCAGCGAGCCGTAGTTCAGCAGCTGCCAACCCTGTGTCGTGACCAGCACGCCCGAGGCGAACGAGGTCAGCGCGAGCGTCGCGAACACGCAGAAATTGAGCGCGCCCTGCGCCCGGTCGCGCTCTTCCGCGGTGTAGGCCGTGAGCGAGAGCGTGGTGCTGCCCGTGAACAGGAAATTCCACCCCACGCCCAGCAGGCACAGAGCCACGAGGAAGTGCTGCAGCTCCACGCCCGACAGCGCAACGGCGATGCAGCCGAAGTTGAGCGCGAGCCCCACGCCCATCACCGGCAGCGCGCCGAAGCGGCGAATCAGGTGGCCGGTGAAGAAGCCCGGCGCGAACATGCCGATCACATGCCATTCGAGCACCAGTGCGGCATCGGAAAAAGGCAGGCTGCAGATCTGCATGGCAATGGGCGTGGCGGCCATCAGCAGGTTCATCACGCCAAAGCCCAGCGCGCCGGCCGCTGCCGCCACGATGAACACCGGCTGACGCATGATCTGCGACAGCGGCCGCCCGCCCAGCGCCTCCTGGCGCGTGAGCGTGGCGGGAAACTCGATGAAGCGCATGACCGCCATCGACAGCAGCGCCACCGCCGCCAGCGCGATGTAGGCGCCCGCGAAAGGCACCGCGAACGCCTCGCGCGTGGCGGCCGCGAGGTTGGGGCCCGCCACGGCGCCGATCAACCCGCCGGCCATCACCAGCGACACCGCCTTCTCGCGCCAGGCCGGGGCCGCGAGTTCGGCGGCCGCGAAGCGATAGAGGTTTGCGTTGGCGTTGTAGTAGCCCGCCACCACCGTGGCAAGGCACAGGAGCCAGAAGTTCTTCGAGATGGCCGCGAATGCGCACAGCAAGGCCGAGCCCAGCCCCACCGCCAGCCCGATCTGGAACGATCCGCGCCGCCCGAAGCGCTGCTGCGTGCGCGCCACCAGCCCGGTTGTGAGCGCACCGCCCACCACATAGCCCATGACCGGCAGCGTGGCCATCCATCCGCGCGGCGCGATGCTCAGGCCCACCAGCCCGTTGATGGCAATGAAGGTGACGTTGTTGGTCAGGAACAGGCCCTGGCAGATGGCGAGCAGCCAGAGGTTGCGGTTCATGGAGAAATGGCGGCGAAGGCGCGATGCGGCATGGAAGGCTGCGGTTCTACGCGAATCGCCGCGGATGCGCCAGCCGAGATGCGGCAGGCCAAAAAAAACGCCCTCGCGGGCGCCAGAATTTCCGATGAGCAAACAGTTCGCTCAAGGCTGCCTGTTCTGCAGCAGGCCGCCGAGCGCACCCAGCAGGTCGTTCGGGTTGTCCAGGCCCTGCTCCGGCACCTTGCCCTGCGGCGTGAGCTGGTCGATCAGGGCCGGCAGCATGGTGGCCAGCATGGGCAGCAGCGTTTGCGCGTTGATGCCGAGCTTGGAAGCGATGCTGGCGATGGTGTCGCTGCCCAGCGCGTTCTCCAGCTGGCCGCCGGACACGGGCTGATTTTCGCCCTTGCCGATCCAGGAGCCGATCACGTCGCCCATGCCGGCCTGCTCGAATTTCGAGACCAGCCCTCCCAGGCCACCCGCGCCGCCGTTGTTGGCCAGCAGGCCGCCCAGCGCGCCAGCGAGGCCTCCCAGGTCTCCCAGCCCGCCGATGCCGCCGCCTTGCGGCTGCTGCTGTTGAGCGGCGCCCCCGAGAACCTGGCCGAGTACCGAATCGAGCATTCCCATGGACGTTTCCTTGGTGTGTGACAGAACCGCTGGCATTTTCCCAGCGCGAAGGGCCTGCGGGCGAACAAGCTTGTTTACTTTTCAGTCCGCAGCGTGACAAATTACCTGGGACGCGGAGCGCGTTTCGGCAGCAATGCGGGGCTTACCCCTTGCACGCCGACCAGACCCAGCACTGTCACGAGCGAATTCTGCGCGCCTTTCCATGCATCTGTCACGTCGATCGATTCGCTCAGGGCATGGAAACCGGTCGACTTTCCGCCGCCGCCGATGATGATCGCCGGAATGCCGTACGACATCGGCACGTTGGCGTCGGTGCTGCCGCCGCGCAGCAGCGTCTTGTGGCCGAAGGCGGTGTTCGAGCGGACGGCCGCTTCCACGATCACCGAATCGGAGGGCGTGCGCCCGCCCGGCCGGTCGCCGATCAGCTTGTTGCTGGCGCTCAGCGTTGCCACGTTCCAGCGCTTGTTCTCCTCGGCCACCGCTTCGTCGATGGCCGCGAGGATCTTCTTCTCCGTCTCCAGCAGCGATGCCATGTCGTCCGAGCGGATGTCGATGGCCATGCGGGCATCGGGCGCAATGGTGTTCACCGAGGTGCCGCCGCCCACGGTGCCGACGGTGAAGGTGGTCTTGGGAAAGCTGGGCGTGCGGACCTCGGCGATCTTGGCAATGGCGCGGCCCATGCCGTGGATCGCGCTGGGCACCTGGCCAAAGGCGGCAAAGCTGTGGCCGCCCGGGCCCTTGAACGTGACTTCGTAGCGGTGGCTCGCCGTGCCGAGCACCAGCACATTGCCGTCCGGCGAAGGCTCCAGCCCCACCATGCCGTCGATGTCGAGATGGTCGCGGAAGATGGCCTTCATGCCGCGCAGGTTCCCGAGCTCTTCCTCGCCGACATTGGCGACGAAGAGCAGGTCGCCGACGGTCTGGATCTTGTTGTCGTTGAGCACCTTGAGCCACGACAGCAGCACCGACAGGCCGCGCGTGTCGTCCGCGATGCCGGGCGCGTGGAGCTTGCCGTCGCGCTCCTTCACCTTCACATCGGTGCCGGCGGGGAACACGGTGTCCAGATGGGCGGAGACCAGCAGCTTGGGGCCGTTTCCGCTGCCCTTGCGCAATCCGATCACATTGCCCTCGACATCGATCTTCGCGTCGGCGAGCCCGAGCGCCTTCATGCGCGCAAGAAAGGCTTCGGCGCGCCTGCTTTCCTTGAACGGCGGCGCTTCGATCTCGGTCAGCATCTTCAGGTCTTCGACCGAACGCTCATGGTCGGCCTTGACCGCGTCGAGCAGCTTCTGGATCGCGGGCGCCGCCATCAGCTGCGTGAAGGTCTTGTCCACCTCGGGAGCGACCTGTGCCGGCGTGGGCGCCACGGCGGTGTTCTGGGCCTGTGCGCCGTGGACGGCGCAGAGCATGGCCAGCACAAGGGGAGCGAGCCGGAGGGCGCGGGGCGAACGAGGCATGGCGTGAAGTTCCTTTTCTTGTGACGGGGAGTGGGTGTGGCAAGCCTTTGCGGAAAGCATTCCTCAAGGGCCGGCAAGCAATACCAGCGCGGCCAGCGCTGCGGTTTCGGCGCGCAGCACGCGCGGCCCGAGCGTGACCGGCGCAAAGCCGCATGCCAGCGCTTCTTGCTCTTCGACGCTGCTCAGGCCGCCCTCGGGGCCGCTCAGCACCAGCACGCTGCGATCGGACGGCGCCGAGGCGGTGGCATCGGCCAGGCGCCGCGTGCCTTCGGCAAGGCTCAGGACAAGGCGCAGCGGGGCCTCGCCCGCATTCGCGTCGATCCAGGCCATGGGGCTCGAGAACGGTCGCACCGGATGGATCCGCGGCACGCGGTTGCGGCCGCATTGCTCGCAGGCGGCAATGGCAATCGCTTCCCAATGCGCCCTCTTCTTCTCGGCGCGCTCCCCAGTGAGCCGCAGCACGCCGTGGGCGGTGGCCAGCGGCTGGATGCTCGCGACGCCCAGTTCGGTGGCTTTTTCGACCAGCCAGTCCATGCGCTCGTTGGCCGGCATGCCGACGGCCAGGTGCACCGCGCGCATGGCTTCGCGCTCGGCCGGCGCATGGGCGCCGATCGCCACCGACACATCGCTGCGCCCCATGCGCTCGACCGTGGCCGCGTATTCGCCGCCCGAACCATCGAACAGCGTGAGCGCGTCGCCGGGCTGCATGCGCAGCACCTGCACGTGGCGCGCGGGGCCGGGAGGCAGTTCCAGCGTGGCACCTGCCGTCAAAGGCACCGGGCAGTGGAAACGGGGCATCTAGACCCTGCCGTAGGCGAAACCGGTGAGGGCCGAAGTGCCTTCGATCTCGTCGATCACGCGCAGCAGCGGCGTCAGCTCCATGTAGCGGCTGGCGGTGGAGCGGATGTAGGCGATGAAGCGCGGCGTGTCCGCCAGGTAGCGCGGCTTGCCGTCGCGCAGCGTAAGGCGGGCGAAGATGCCGGCCACCTTGAGGTGGCGCTGCAGTCCCATCCATTCGACCGACCGGTAGAACGCGCCGAAATCGGCATCGACCGGCAGCTTGGCCTTGCGGGCGGCTTCCCAGTAGCGGATGGTGATGTCGAGCACGAATTCCTCGTCCCAGCTCAGGAAGGCGTCGCGCATCAGGCTCGCGATGTCGTAGGTGATGGGGCCGTAGACCGCATCCTGGAAGTCGAGCACACCCAGATCGGCCCCATTGCGGACCATGAGGTTGCGCGGCATGAAGTCGCGGTGCACGTAAACGCTCGGCGAAGCCAGGTTGCTCTCGACGATGAGCCTGAAGCTGCGTTCCAGCCGCTCCTTGATCTGGCCCTCGACGGCGATGCCGCGGTGGCGCCCGATGTACCACTCGGGAAAAAGCGCCAGTTCGCGCTCGAGCAATGCACGGTCGTAAGGCGGCAGCACGCCCGGCCTGGAGGCGAGCTGCCAACGGATCAGCGCATCGATCGCCTGGTCGTAGAGCGGGCGGCTGGCGTCGGGCCGGGCCGGGTCGATCACGTCGAGCATGGTTTCGCGGCCGAGGTCGTCGAGCAGCAGGAAACCGTGGGTCCGGTCCCACTCGAGCACCTGCGGCGCAGTCACGCCGGCCTCGGCCATCAGGCGGGCAACCTGCACGAAGGGCTCGCTGTTCTCCTTGTCCGGCGGCGCATCCATCACGATGCGGCTGGCGGCGCTCCCCGTGGCTTCGATGCGGAAGTAGCGGCGAAAGCTCGCGTCGGCGGACGCAAGGCGCACCGTTTCGGGCAGCAGGCCGTGCGCGGGGCCGATGCCGGCCAGCCAGTTCTGGAACGCCGCGGCGCGCTCCGGATCTGCCCAGAGAATGGCGGTGGCGGAGGGTGTGGGCTCGGAGGCCGGGAGCGGGGGTGCTGTCATGGATAATCGATTCTACAAATCCGCCTGGCGCGGCAACTCCTGCGGTCCTCCCTGGTCGAACCGAGTTGCCGCCGGCTCCTGCAACCTGCCGGCCTGCCGCGCCGTCCTCCCGACGATCCTTCGTTCCTGACCGATGCCTACGATCCAAAGCCCCCACGCTTGGCACCCTGTGCACTCGCAGCCCTCTTCGGGAAGACTGCGGACCTTCTCCGGAACGATGCGGCGGGAGGCCTGATGAGGCGGCGCGTTGCCTTGCGGCGTTCCGGCCCGCCCCTGCCATTGGCCCTGTTGTCGCTGGCGCTGCTGCATGCGCACGGCGCCTCGGCCCAGCCGGCCGGGGGCCTCGATGGCCCGCTCACGCTCAAGCGCACGCCGCAGCTGACCGAAACGCTGCCGCCCGCCGAACGCAGCCAGTTGCCCAGCCTGATCACCGGCGACCGCCTGTCGGGCCGCCAGGACCTCGAAACCGTGGTCGAAGGCCATGCCACGCTGCGTCGCGGCGAAGTCGCCATCACCGCCGACCGGCTCGAGTACTACCAGCCCGACGACCGCGCCAGGGCCAAGGGCAACGTGCGCGTCAACCAGGCCGGCAATGTGTACGAAGGCCCCGAGCTCGAACTCAAGCTCGAGACCTTCGAGGGCTTCTTCAACAACGTGCGCTACTCCTTCCTTTCCACCGGCGGGCATGGCGAGGCGCAGCGCATCGATTTCGTCGACAGCAACGTGTCGGTGGCCCGCACCGCCACCTACACCACCTGCCGCCGCGAGGACTACCCGGGCTGGATGCCGGCCTGGCTGCTGTCCGCGGCCACGCTGACCACCGACACCGAGGAAAACGTCGGCGTGGCCACCGACGCGCGGCTGAGCTTCATGGGCATCAGCACGCCGCCGCTGCCGAGCGTGAGCTTTCCGCTGTCGAACGAGCGCAAGAGCGGCCTGCTGCCGCCCACGATCGGCATCGACAACACCAACGGCATCGAGATCTCGCAGCCGTACTACTGGAACATCGCGCCCAACCGCGACGCCACCTTCACGCCTACGCTGATGAGCAAGCGCGGCCTCAACCTGGGTTCGGAATTCCGCTACCTCGAGAAGGAATACAGCGGCAGCATCCGCATGGACCTGATGGGCAGCGACCGCCTGGTAGGCCAGCGCTACAACGAGTTGCGCGCCACCCAGCTGCAGCAGCTGGCCAACGGCGAAATCCAGGCGAAGGATCTGACGGCCGCCCCCGGCAGCACCAAGCGCTGGGGCATCTGGGCCAATCACCACCAGGACTTCAACGCCAAGGCGCTCGGGCTCGATTCGCTCTCGGCCAGCATCAACATCAACCGGGTGAGCGACAACGACTACTGGCGCGACTTCACGCGCACGCCCACGCTGGCACAGCGCCAGCTGTCGAACGACGCCTCGCTCAACTGGAGCAAGGGCGACTGGAACGGCGGCATCCGCGCGCTGCGCTATCAGACCCTGCAATACAGCCTGTCGCCGATCGTGCCGTCCTATGACCGGATGCCGCAGATCACGGCCAACTACAACAAGTACGACTGGCACGGCTTCGACGTTTCGCTGAACCTCGACTACACGCGTTTCCGCGTCAACACCATCCTGGCCGGCCAGCCGGGCTTCGACGTCAACCAGCAGTCGCAGCCCGACGGCGACCGCGCCCTGGCCATTGCCACCATCAGCCGGCCGTTCATTACGCCGAGCTCATTCGTCATCCCGAAGCTGCAGCTGAACACGGCTTCGTACAACTATTACCTGCCGCAGTCCGACGTTCCCAGGCTCACCGTGAACGGGACCCAGTACGTCAACGGCGTGCCTTACAACCCGAACTCGCTGTATTTCTTCCCGACCTCGAGCAACCGGACGGTGCCGACCTTCAGCCTCGACAGCGGCCTGATCTTCGAGCGCGACGCGAACTACTTCGGCCGCGCCTTCCGACAGACGCTGGAGCCGCGCGCCTACTACGTCTACACGCCGTTCCGCAACCAGAGCATGCTGCCGAACTACGATTCGGCGGCCAACGACTTCAGCTTTGCGACCATCTACACCGAGAACGCCTTCTCGGGCAACGACCGCATTTCCGACACCAACACGCTCACGCTCGGCGTCACCTCGCGCCTGATCGACCCCGACACCGGCGTCGAGGCGGCGCGCTTCGGCGTTGCGCAGCGGCTGCGCTTCAGCGACCAGAGGGTCACGCTGCCGGGCGGCACGCCGGTGACCGACCGCGCGAGCGACCTGCTGCTGGGCGCCCAGATCAACTGGACGCCCAAGTGGAGCCTGGACACGGTCGTCCAGTACAACCCCGACACGCGCAAGTCGGAGCGCTCCGCCATCACCGCGCGCTACAACCCCGGGCCGTACCGCAACCTGAGCGCGGCCTTCCGCTACCAGGCGCCCACCACCCCCCTTGCCACCGACGGCAACAAGTCCTTCGACGTGGGCTGGCAGTGGCCGCTCAACGACCTGTGGGGCGACAAGGGCAAGGACCTCGGCCCGGGCAAGGGCCAGGGCGGCGGGCGGTGGTATGCGGTCGGCCGGCTCAACTACAGCCTGCAGGACAAGAAACTCACCGACGGCGTGCTCGGCTTCGAGTACGACGGCTGCTGCTGGATCGGACGCGTGGTGCTGCAGCGCATCACGACCGGCACGGTGACGGCCAACACGCGCATCATGTTCCAGCTCGAATTCGTCGGGTTCTCCAGCATCGGCTCGAGCCCCATGCAGACCCTGCGGACCAACATCCAGCGCTACCAGCCCCTTCGCCAGCCCACCGAAGGGCCGAGCCGCTTCACCAATTACGACTGAGACGATTGAGCAACGCCATGAAACACATCCGTTCCATCCTGACCCTGGGCTGCCTCGCGGCGCTGGCCGCAACCTCGGGCGCGCAGGGCCTGCGTCCCGGTGGCGGCAGCGGCATCACCGACATCATGCGCGCCGGCCCGCGCCTGGCGCCGCCGGCGCCGCGCACCGCGCCTTCCACCGCCGCTCCGGTGCAGCGCGCGGCCGAATACATCGTCGCGCTGGTCAATTCCGAGCCCATCACCAACACCGAGGTGCAGTCGCGCGTCACGCGCTTGATGCGGGAAAATGCCGAAGCCGAGCGCGTGCCGCGCGCCGAACTCACGCGCCTCGTGCTCGAACGCCTGATCTCGGAGCGTGCACAGCTCCAGCTGGCCAAGGAAAACGGCATCAAGGTGGACGACGTTGCCATCGACCAGGCCGAGCAGACCGTGGCGCGCCAGAACCAGGTCAGCGTCGAGGAACTGCGCCGCCGCGTGGTGGCCGAGGGCCTCTCGCTGCGCGAATTCCGCAACGACCTGCGCGACCAGCTGCTGCTCACGCGCCTGCGCGACCGCGAGGTCGAGTCCAAGGTCAAGATCAGCGACTCCGAGGCCGACGAATACCTGCGCGACCAGCGCAACGCCCCCACCAAGGACGCGGCACTGCAGAACATCAACCTCGCGCACCTGCTGGTCGCCGTGCCCGAGAACGCTACCGAGGCGCAGGTCGCCACCTTGCAGCAGCGGGCCCAGGGCCTCGCGCAGCGCGCCCGCTCGGGCGAAGACTTCGCCAAGCTGGTGCAGGAAAACTCCGATTCGCCCGACCGCGCCAATGGCGGCGCCGTCGGCATGCGCAGCGCCGACCGCTATCCGTCGCTGTTCGTCGAAGCCACGCAGTCGACGCCGGTCAACGGCATTGCCGGCCCGATCCGCTCGGGTGCGGGCTTCCACGTGCTCAAGGTGCTGGCCAAGGCCCAGGTCGGCGCCACCGACGCCACCGTGACCCAGACGCAGGTGCGCCACATCCTGCTGCTCAACGACCCGAGGCGCACCACCGCGCAGGCCGTCGCGCAGCTCGCGGAATTCAAACGCCGCCTGCAGGCCGGCACCGCCGACTTCGCCGGCCTCGCGCGCGACAACTCGCAGGATGCCAGCGCCAAGGAAGGCGGCGACCTCGGCTGGTCGCGCCCGGGCCAGTTCGTGCCCGAGTTCGAGGAAGCCATGGACCGCCTGGCGCCGGGCCAGATCAGCGACCCCGTGGTGTCGCGCTTCGGCGTGCACCTGATCCAGGTGGTCGGCCGGCGCGAATCCAAGCTCACTCAGGCCGAGCAGCGCGAAGCCGCGCGGGCCGTGCTGCGCGAGCAGCGGGTCGAGGAAGCCTTCAGCACCTGGGTGCAGGAAGTGCGCGCGCGCGCCTACGTCGAATACCGCGAGGCGCCCCAGTCCTGATGGCACACATCGCCAGGAAGCGGTTCGGGCAGCACTTCCTGTCCGACGGGGGCATCATCGATGCCATCGTGCAGGAGATCGCGCCGCAGCCTGGCGATGCCATGGTCGAGATCGGTCCGGGCCTGGCGGCGCTCACCCAGCCGCTGGTCGAGCGGCTCGGACGCCTGACCGTCATCGAGCTCGACCGCGACCTGGCCAGGCGGCTGCGCGAGCATCCGCAGCTCGACGTCATCGAGTCCGACGTGCTCAAGGTCGATTTCGCCGCGCTGTCCACCAGGTTTGCGGCGCCGCTGCGGGTGGTCGGCAACCTGCCCTACAACATCTCCACGCCCATCCTGTTCCATTTGCTGGGCTTCGCCCACCTGATCGCCGACCAGCACTTCATGCTGCAGAAGGAAGTGATCGACCGCATGGTCGCGCGGCCTGCCACGTCCGACTACAGCCGCCTGAGCGTGATGCTGCAGTGGCGCTACAGGATGGAAAACGTGCTGTTCGTGCCGCCCGAGAGCTTCGATCCGCCGCCGCGCGTCGACAGCGCCGTGGTGCGGATGGTGCCGCTGGCCGAGCCCCCGGCCGTCGATGCCGCCCGCCTGGGCGAAATCGTGCAGGTTGCCTTCAGCCAGCGCCGCAAGATCATGCGGCACACGCTGGGCAAATGGCTCGACGAACACGGCTTTACAGGCGAATTCGACGTCCAGCGCCGCGCCGAAGAGGTGCCGGTGGCCGAATACGTGGCGCTCGCGCAAGCCGTTCCCCCGCGCCCATGAAAAAGCCCGCCTTGGCAAAGGCGGGCTTTCGTTCGTGAACACCGCGGAACCGGCTTCGCCGGGCCGCAGGTGTTGCCCCCTCGAGGGGGCGGCGGCTACACGAAGTGAGCCGCTGCTGGGGTGGGCTCGTTCAGGCCGCCGCGAGCCAGTAGCCCGCGTTGAAGGGGCTGCTCATGCGCAATGCGAGCGGCGAGACGTCGACCAGTTTGTCGGTCGGCATCTTCTCGCCTTCGGGTTCCGTGCCGGCTGCCGCATTGGCGGTGTTGCCGTTGATTTCGATGCCATCGAGTGCTGCGCCGTTCGGCTGAGCCTCGTTCGCCCGTTCTGCTTGGCTGGTGTGTGCAGAACGGGCTACAGAAAAGAATAGAAGCAGCGGAACGGGACTTTTCGGTCGCCCCAGTAGTCGGAGGCGTCGCGGAAGATGTCGAGCAGCTGCTCGCGCGCTTCCTTGTCGAACTTGGCGTTGGCCGGGATCTGCTCGAGCACGATCACGAAACCGGGCTGCGGGCCCGATTTATGCAACGGGTCGGTCATGCAGTCGTACAGCGCGTCGAAATTCTTGCCGAAATGCGCCGGAAAGGTGAACTGCTGGGCGATCAGGTCCAGAACGTCCTGCTTGGTCTGGGCATTCCCCAGATTGGCGTACAGGAAATGCTGGCCCGCGGCATTGGCGGCTTCCTGCAGGTCGTTCACGCGGAACGCACGAATCGACTGCACGATGTTCGGGCGTACGGCACGAAGGGATAAAGTCATCTCCGCTGGTCTTTCCATAGTCATCATCATTTCTTCGGGGCGCTTCGGGGCGCCGCTCAAGTCTTTGTCATCGCTCATGGTGCAATCCGTCTGAAACTCGCGTAGTGGTCTGCCGTGTACCAGCAGGCCTCGGGTGTGGTGCGCTGTTCTCCGCCGCAGACAATGCGCCGTGCACCGCGATCGCGCGAGCCGGGCGTTGCCACCGTGTACTCGCGGTAGTGACCGCGCCGCGCGGGCGGCAAAAGACGCTCGCGGTTGCCAAATACCGTGCCGTCCTTTTCGTATCGGAAGGGGCCGCCACTCAGGATGGCTTCGTAGGTTCGCTGGCCCTGAACCGGCAAGTCGGACAGTGCGATCGATTCCTGGGCGGGCTTTCCGGTGCCGAACCATCCGCGGGCCTCGGCCCCCGTCGCCAACGCCGCCAGCATCAAGCCGGTGAGCGCAAACTTAGTGATAGAGGACGTGATCGAGGCGTAAGCCGCCATGGGGCACCACAAGAAAAGAGCGGGGTTCCGAATTGGCAGCCAACCCTGGGGTTAACCCGCAAATTCAAGCCCGCGAGTGTGCACCACGCTGGCGAAAATAGCAAGCGACTGCCCAAAGTTTGAGCAGTCGCCAGGGGATGGAGTGGCGCTTTAAGTTGGCGGCCACTCTCGCCAAATGGCTTATCGCTCTGCGTTTGCGTCAGCCACTGTCAAGGCTGTCATGTTCACGATGCGCCGAACTGTTGCGCTGGCCGTGAGAATATGCACAGGTTTGGCGGCGCCGAGCAGCACCGGGCCGATCGCGATGTTGCCACCGGCCGCGGTCTTGAGCAGGTTGTAGGAAATATTGGCCGCGTCGATGTTCGGGAAAACCAGCAGATTGGCGTCGCCCGCCAGCGCGCTGTGCGGCATGACGACCGCGCGCTGCTTGCTGTCGAGCGCCACGTCGCCGTGCATTTCGCCGTCCACCTCGAGCCAGGGCGCCTGCACGCGCAGCAGGTCGAGCGTCTTGCGCATCTTGATGGCGCTGGGCTCGTTGCTGGTGCCGAAGTTGGAATGCGACAGCAGCGCGGCCTTGGGCTTGAGGCCGAAACGCATCATCTCCTCGGCCGCCATGGTCGTGATCTCGGCCAGTTCCTCGGGCGAGGGATCGTAGTTGACGTGGGTGTCGACCAGGAACACCTGGCGGTCGGGCAGCAGCAGGCCGTTCATGCAGGCGTACACCGGCACGTCCTGCGGCGTGCTTTCGCAGCCGCCGGGGCGCTTGCCGATCACCTGGTCGATGTAGTGCAGGTGGATCAGCGTGGTGCCCCAGGTGCCGCAGATCATGCCGTCGACCTCGTCCTTGTGCAGCAGCATGGCGCCGATCAGCGTCAGGCGGCGGCGCATCTCGATCTTGGCGGTCTGCACCGTCTGGCCCTTGCGCTCCGTCATGCGGTGGTAGGTCTGCCAGAAGTCGCGGTAGCGGTGGTCCTGCTCGACGTTGACGATGTCGTAGTCGAGTTCTTCCTTCAGCCGCAGGCCGAACTTCTCGATGCGCTGCGCGATGATGGCCGGGCGGCCGATCAGCGTGGGGCGCGCAATGCCCTCGTCGACCACGATCTGGGCGGCGCGCAGCACGCGCTCTTCCTCGCCCTCGCAGTACGCCACGCGCTTCTTCTGCGCCCGCTTGGCGGCGTCGAAGATCGGCTTCATCGTGGTGCCCGAGGCGTAGACGAAGCTCTGCAGCCGGTCGCGGTAGGCGTCCATGTCCTTGATCGGGCGCGAAGCCACGCCGCTTTCCTCGGCGGCCTTGGCCACCGCCGGCGCGATCTTCATCATGAGACGCGGATCGAAGGGCTTAGGGATCAGGTATTCGGGGCCGAAAGTCAGCTTTTCGCCGACGTAGGCGGCGGCGACGCGCTCGCTCTGCTCGGCCTGGGCGAGATCGGCAATGGCACGCACCGCGGCAATTTCCATCTCGTCGGTGATCGTGGTGGCGCCCGAATCGAGCGCGCCGCGGAAGATGTACGGGAAGCACAGGACGTTGTTGACCTGGTTCGGGTAGTCGGTGCGTCCGGTGGCCATGATCACGTCGGGGCGCACCGCATGGGCGTCCTCGGGCGAGATTTCCGGGTTCGGGTTGGCCAGCGCAAAGATCACCGGGCGCGGCGCCATCCGGGCCACCATGGCGGGCTTGAGCACGCCGCCGGCCGACAGGCCCAGGAACACGTCGGCGCCCTCGATCACCTCGGCCAGCGTGCGGGCCGTGGTTTTCTGCATGTACTGGCGCTTGTCGTCGTCCATGAGCTCTTCGCGGCCTTCATAGACCACGCCGGCCAGGTCGGTCACGAACACGTTCTCGCGCTTCAGGCCCACCTTGAGCAGCAGGTTCAGGCAGGCCAGCGCCGCGGCGCCCGCGCCCGAGGTGACCAGCTTGACCTCGCTGATGTCCTTGCCAGCCACCTTGAGGCCGTTGAGCATGGCCGCGGCCACGGTAATGGCCGTGCCGTGCTGGTCGTCGTGGAACACGGGAATCTTCATGCGCTTGCGCAGCTCGCGCTCGACGTAGAAGCAGTCGGGGGCCTTGATGTCCTCCAGGTTGATGGCGCCGAAGGTGGGCTCCAGCGAGGCGATGATCTCGACCAGCTTGGCCGGGTCCTTCTCGTCGATCTCGATGTCGAACACGTCGACGCCGGCAAACTTCTTGAAGAGAACGCCCTTGCCTTCCATCACCGGCTTGGATGCCAGCGCGCCGATGTCGCCCAGCCCGAGCACCGCGGTGCCGTTGGTGATCACCGCCACCAGGTTGCCGCGGGCCGTGTACTTGAAGGCGTTGGCCGGGTCCTTGACGATTTCCTCGCAGGGCGCGGCCACGCCGGGCGAATAGGCCAGCGACAGGTCGCGCTGGTTGACCATCTGCTTGGTGGCGGCAATGGCAATCTTGCCCGGCACCGGAAGCTCGTGGTACTCGAGGGCGGCGCGCCGCAATTCGGCGCGCTTGTCTTCGGGCGTGGGGGTCGATGAGATCGTCGAATCGGACATGGGCCGTTGCTCCTGGTGGCGCTTCTTCTGGGGGCGCCGATTGTAGACCTCGGCCCATGACGCCATAGGCCGCATGGCGGAGATCGGCCATGTCAAAAGCACGAAGACCCGTCAAGACGATGTGGCAATATGCGCAGTCCGGAAAAAAATCGACGAGGAGCGGCCATGGCCCTGATGGATTTCATCAAGAAACAGTTCATCGACATCATCCAGTGGACCGAGACTGGCGACGGCACGCTGGCCTGGCGCTTCCCGATGGCGGAAATGGAAATCCAGAACGGCGCCTCGCTCACCGTGCGCGAGTCGCAGGTGGCGGTGTTCGTCAACGAAGGCCAGGTGGCCGACGTGTTCGGCCCCGGCATGTACAAGCTCACGACGCAGACGCTGCCCGTGCTCACGTACCTGAAGAACTGGGACAAGCTGTTCGAATCCCCATTCAAGAGCGACGTCTACTTCTTCAGCACGCGCCAGCAGGTCGACCAGAAGTGGGGCACGCCGCAGCCCATCACCATCCGCGACAAGGATTTTGGCGCCGTGCGCCTGCGTGCCTTCGGCAACTACAGCTTCCGCATCGGCGATGCCAAGCTGTTCCACACCGAGATCTCGGGTACGCGCGACGTCTACGGCGTGGCCGACCTCGACGGCCAGTTGCGCGGGCTGGTGCTGCAGAACATCAGCAATGCCATCGCCTCCAGCGGCGTGCCGTTTCTGGACCTTGCCGCCAACCAGATCCAGTTTGCCCAGGCGCTGGCCGCGCAGCTGGTGCCCGAGTTCGAGAAGATCGGCATCAAGCTCGAGAACATCACGGTCCAGAACGTCTCGCTGCCCGAAGAGCTGCAGAAGATCCTCGACCAGAAGATCGGCATGGGCATGGTCGGCAACGACATGGGCAAGTTCATGCAGTACCAGACCGCGCAGGCCATCCCCAAGTTCGCCGAAGGCGCAGGCGGCGGCAGCGGCATCGCGGGCGATGCCATGGGCCTGGGCGCCGGCGTGGCACTGGGCCAGGTGCTGGCGCAGAACCTCGCGCAGGGCCTGAGCCCGAGCGCGGCAGCGCAGGCCGCGGCGACCCAGCAGCAGCCGGCCGTGGCCGTGGTGAGCCCGGCCGACGTGATGACCACGCTCGAGAAGCTCGGCGAGCTCAAGACCAAGGGCATCCTCACGCAGGAAGAGTTCGACGCCAAGAAGGCGGAACTGCTCAAGAAGTTGGTTTAACCCCCAGGCTTCGCGCACTTCGTGTCGCTACTCCCTCCCCCTTGCAGGGGGCAATGCCTGTGGCCCGGCGTAGCCGGTTCCACGGCATTTCCCGCAACTGCATCCGCTGCCGTTTGCCATGGCTGAAGAAGGCGGCGCCCAGCGCGCCTACCGTGCGCCCTGCCCTGGCTGCGGCGCACCGGTCGAATTCAGGTCCGCACAATCGGCCTTCGCCGTTTGCCCGTACTGCCAGAGCACCGTCGTGCGCCAGGGCGAGACGCTCGCGCGCATCGGCAAGATGGCCGAGCTGTTCGACGACTTCAGCCCGCTCCAGCTGTTTGCCGCGGGCCGCATCCAGAACCAGCCGTTCACCATCGTCGGGCGGCTGCAATACAGCAACCCGGGCGGGCGCTGGACCGAGTGGATCGCCGCGCTCGACGGCGACCGCACCGGCATCCTGAGCGAGGACAACGGCGCCTATGTCTTCGCGCTGCCCTTCGAGCTGCAGCGCGCTGCGCCGCCGCCCATGGATCTGCGCGTGGGCGCCACCAGCGCATTCAACGGCCAGAGCTACACCGTTTCGTCGAACGAACAGGTGGCGCTGCTGTCCGCGCAGGGCGAACTGCCGCACCTGCCCGAGCTGGGCCGCCCGTTCCCCATGGTCGAGCTGCGCAGCGACAAGGGGCTGGTGCTCAGCATCGACTACGGCACCGAGCCGCCCGGCGCCTACCTGGGCCGCTCGGTCCAGCTGGAGGACCTGCAGCTCACCGGCCTGCGCGACGAATCCGCCAAGGACGAAAAGGGCCGCGCCTTCAACTGCCCCAACTGCGGCGCGCCCGTCACGGTCAACCTGGCCGACAGCAAGAGCATCACCTGCGGTTCGTGCGACAGCATCATCGACCTGTCGCAGGGCATCGGCGGCGAGCTGAAGCACGCGGAGCAGAACGAACCGGTCCGTCCGCTCATCGCCATCGGCAGCATGGGCCAGCTGCAGGGTGCGCAATGGCAGGTGGTGGGCTTCCAGCACCGCATGGGCGTGGAGCCCGGCGACGACGAGCACTTCGGCTGGAACGAATACCTGCTGTACAACAAGAAGCGCGGCTTCAGCTTCCTGGTCGATGCCGAGGACGGCTGGAGCATGGTCAAGCCGACCACCGGCGCACCGGTGATGGCCGAGAACGGCAGCAGCGCCAGCTACCTGGGCAAGCGCTACACGCAGCAATACGCCTACAACGCCGAAACCACCTACGTGGCGGGCGAGTTCTACTGGCAGGTGGAGCGCGGGCAGAAAACCTTCAACCGCGATTTCGCCAACGGCAGCGCGCTGCTCTCGATGGAGCGCTCGGCCAACGAGCTGACCTGGTCCTCGGGCAGCAAGCTCGACAGCGGCCTGGTGTCCGCCGCTTTCAAGCTCGACGACAAGAAGGACATGTTCGTGCGCGGCGATGCGCTGCCGGTCAGCGCCGCATCGGGCCTGGGCTGCGGCACCATCATCCTCATCGTGATCTTCATCATCGTGCTGCTGGTCATCCTGAGCACCTGCAGCGGTGGATCGTCCGGCGGGTCGCGCGGCTACGGCGGCTCGTATGGCGGCTATTCGAGCGGCGGCGGCCACAAATGAGGAACGACAGGGCAGGTTCGCGTTGATGTCACTTACTACTACTGCTACTACGACTGGAGGTCCCCATGGGATTTGAATGGCTGAAACCGGGCGTGGTCCTCGGATCGCTCGTGTATGCGCTGCTTGGCGTGCTGATCTTCTGGCTCTGCTTCCTGATCATCGACAAGGTCACGCCCTATGACCTCTGGGGCGAGATCGTCGAGAAGCAGAACGTGGCGCTGGGCCTGGTCGTGGCCGCCATGAGCCTGGGCATCTGCGTCATCGTCGCCGCAGCCATCCATTGAGCGGGGAGGCGGCCGTGTCCGCGCATTCCGCCGATGCGCGCGGGCCGCAGCCGGTCGAGATCGCGCTGCTCGCCAGCGTGTTCGTGGTCGCGGCCTGCGGCCTGGTCTACGAGCTGACCGCGGCCGCGCTGAGCTCCTACCTGCTCGGCGATTCGGTGCTGCAGTTCAGCACCATCATCGGCACCTACCTGTTCGCGATGGGCGTGGGCTCGTGGCTCTCGCGCTTCTTCGAGCGTCAGCTGCCGGCGCACTTTTTGCGCATCGAGCTGCTCGTGGCGCTGGTCGGCGGCGCGCTGCCGGCCATTCTTTTCCTCGCGAATGCCTATGTGCCCGGCGCGTTCCGCCTGCTGCTCTACGGGCTCGTGGTGGTGGTCGGCACGCTGGTGGGGCTCGAGATCCCGCTGGTGATGCGCATCCTCAAGCGCAATATCCAGCTCAAGAACCTGGTGTCGCAGGTGCTCACCTTCGACTATCTCGGCGCGCTGGCGGTGTCGGTGGCCTTTCCGCTCATCCTGGTGCCGCAGCTCGGCATGATCCGCACCGGCCTGCTGTTCGGCATCATGAATGCGGCGGTGGCCGTGTGGGCGCTGTGGCTGTTCCGGCATGAGCTGCGCCGCATCGGCGCGCACGCGCTGGCCTGCTTCCTCGCGCTGGCCGCGCTGATCGGCGCCTTCGCCGGGGCCGGTCACATCACCACGCTGGCCGAAGACAGGTTCTACCAGGACCGCATCGTGTTCAGCGCCACCTCGCCCTACCAGCGCATCGTGGTCACGCGCGGGCAGCTCGGGCATCGGCTGTTCCTGAACGGCAACCTGCAGTTCGCCGAGCGCGACGAGTACCGCTACCACGAGGCGCTCGTTCACCCGGTGATGGCCGCGCAGGGCGCACCGAAGAAAGTCGCGGTGCTCGGCGGCGGCGACGGCATGGCGGTGCGCGAGATCCTCAAATACCCCTCGGTCGAATCGGTCACGCTGGTGGAGCTCGATCCGAACATGACCCAGCTCTTCACCGGGCACGAAACGCTGGCGGCGCTCAACGGCCATGCGCTCTCGTCGCCGAAGGTGAAGATCGTCAATACCGATGCGTTCCAGTGGCTGCAGGAGGCCGGGGACTTTTTCGATGTGATCGTGGTCGACTTCCCCGATCCCACCAACTTCGCGATCGGCAAGCTCTACACCAACAGCTTCTATGCGCTGCTCGAAAAGCGCCTTTCGGCGAGCGGCTACGCGGTGGTCCAGACCACCTCGCCGCTGGTCGCGCGCAAGAGCTACTGGACCGTGGCGGCGACCATCGAATCGGTCGGCCTGCGCGCGACGCCCTACCACGCGCATGTGCCGAGCTTCGGCGAATGGGGCTACATCATCGCGAGCCGGCGGCCGTACCGGCTGCCCGATGCGCTGCCTTCGGGCCTGCGTTTTCTCTCGCGTTCCACCTTGCCGCTGATGTTCGACTTTCCGCTCGACATGGCGCGCGTGCCGGCCGAAGTGAACCGGCTGTCGAACCAGACCCTTGTCACCACCTATGAGCAGGAGTGGGGCAAGGTGATCACGACCCACTAGGGACGGGCGGCATGCAGCGGCGCGATTTCCTCGGCGTGGCCGGTGCGGCGGGCGCCCTTGCGCTCGCGGGCTGCGAGGCCCCGCCGCCGCCCATTGACGGCGGCTTCACCGGCATCGATGTGGCGCGCGGCCATGCGCTGCGCGACGGCGCACTCAAGAGCTCGTCTCCGGCGGCCGTCAAGCGCACGCGCGTGGTGATTGCCGGTGGCGGTGTCGCAGGTCTCGCCGCCGCGCGCGCACTGCGGCTCGCGGGCATCGAGGACTTCGTGCTGCTTGAACTCGAGGACGCGGCGGGCGGCAATGCGCGCGGCGGCATGGTGAGCGGCATTGCCTGTCCGCTTGGCGCGCATTACCTGCCGACGCCCGGCGACGATGCGCGCGAAGTGCAGGACCTGCTCGAGGAACTCGGCCTGCGCCGGCGCGTGGCGGGCCGCTGGGAATACGACGAGCGCCACCTTTGCCACAGCCCGCAGGAGCGGCTGTTCTTCCAGGGCGAGTGGCAGGACGGCCTGCTGCCCGTGCACGGCGTGGGCCCCGAGACGCACGCGCAATACCGCAAGTTCGCGCAGCGCATCGACGCATTGCAGCACGCTGCGCATTTCGCCATTCCCGCGCAGCGGGCCGCGGTCACGCCCGAGCTGCTCGCGCTCGACGCCCTCCCCTTCGCGAACTGGCTCGACGGCGAGGGCTTCGGCGATGCGCAACTGCGCTGGTATCTCGACTACTGCTGCCGCGACGATTACGGCGCGGGCATCGAACAGGTCTCGGCCTGGGCCGGCATCCACTACTTCGCGAGCCGGCACGGATTTCACGCGCCGGGTTCATCGAGCAGCGGCGCCGATCCGAACACCGAACGCGACGGCGTGCTGACCTGGCCAGAGGGCAACGGCTGGCTCACGAAGCGGCTGACCGAGCCGTTGGGCGATCGCCTGCATACGGGCCAGGCCGTCACGCGCATCGCCGGGCTTCGCGGCGGCGTCGAGGTCGATGCGTGGGACGTGGGGACGAAATCCCTGGTGCGCTGGCAGGCCGAGCGCTGCATCGTCGCGCTGCCGGTGTTCGTTGCCGCGCGCGTGGTCGAAAACGCGCCGGAGGTATTGAAGAACGCCGCCGCGCACCTGCGCTATGCCCCCTGGCTCGTGGCCAACGTGCACCTGCGCGGACCGCTTGCGGACCGCCCAGGCGCCGCGCCGAGCTGGGACAACGTGATCTACGGCACGCGCGGCCTCGGCTACGTCGATGCGCGCCATCAGGCGCTCGACCCCACGCCGCGCGGCACCGTGCTGAGCTGGTACCGCCCGCTCGGCCCGAGCCGCCACGACGGCGCCGATGGCCGCCGCCTGCTGCTCGACCGCCCCTGGACCGGCTGGCGCGACGACCTGCTCGCCGAGCTCTCGGTGCCGCACCCCGACCTGCCTTCGCTTGCCACGCGCGTCGAGATCATGCGCTATGGCCATGCAATGGCCATTCCCCGGCCCGGCCTGCTCGCGCAGCTCGGCGCGCACCGCACGGCACCGGACCCGGCGCACCGCGGCAGCGTCGTCGCGGGCCGGCTTTCGTTCGCCCATGCCGACTGGTCGGGCTACTCGATCTTCGAGGAGGCGTTCACGCGCGGTCACGTCGCGGGCGCGGCGCTGGCCTGAAGGCGCAGGTGCCTTCATGTCATGGCCGCGTCACGCGTGGCCGGCATGGTCTCGCGTTTCGACACGGAACCCCTCTTTTCCAATGACGCGCCCTGCCTCTCTTTTCTGTTCTTCTTTCATCGCGCTGGCCACCGCGCTCGCCTGCGGCCACGCCGCCGCACAGACCGCCTTCCCCGCCACGCTCGCGGGCCACGCCGTGCTGCCTGCACAGAGCTTCGTCGCTGCGCCCAAGGATGCATCCCCCGACCTGCAGGCCAGCGGCAAGTTCACCTCGGGCAAGCGCGTGGAGGCACTGGGCACCATCGAAGGCCTCTCCGGCGGACGCGGCACCGGTGTCTCGGTGCCCTTCAAGGGCCAGCCGCTGCAGGGCCACTCGGGCATCAAGAAGATGGACGATGGCTCGTTCTGGATCCTCACCGACAACGGCGCCGGCGCCAAGGCCAACTCGCCCGACTTCATGCTCTACCTGAACCACTACAAGGTGGACTTCAAGAGCGGAAAGTTCAATCGCCTGAACACCATCTTCCTGCACGACCCCGACAAGAAGGTGCCCTTCCGCATCGTCCATGAAGGCACCAGGCAGCGCTACCTGACCGGCTCCGAATTCGACCCCGAGAGCTTCCAGTTTGCCGGCGGCGCGTTGTGGATCGGCGAGGAGTTCGGCCCGTTCCTGATCAAGGCGGACCGGAAGGGCAAGGTGCTCGCGGTGTTCGACACGCAGGTCGACGGAAAGGCCGTGCGCTCGCCCGACCATCCGGCGGTCACGACGCCGGGCGCACCGGGCGGCACGGTCGATTTCCAGGTCAAGCGCTCCAAGGGCTTCGAAGGCATGGCGGCATCGAAGGACGGCAGCAAGCTCTACGCGCTGCTCGAAGGCCCGGTGTGGAACGCCGAGGCGAAGGACTACGAGAAGCTGGACGGCAAGGAAGCACTGCGCGTGCTGGAGTTCGACGTGGCGTCTGAAAAATGGACGGGCCGTCATTGGAAGTACCCGCTCGAAGCCAACGGCCACGCCATCGGCGACTTCAACATGATCGACGCGACCACCGGGTTGATCATCGAGCGCGACAACGGCGAGGGCACCAGCGACAAGGCCTGCCCCGAGGGCCAGAAGCGCAGCGACTGCTTCCACGACATCGCGAAGTTCAAGCGCGTCTACAAGATCGAGCTGAGCGACGCCAACGTGGGCGGCGCCGTGCGCAAGATCGGCTACATCGACCTGCTGAACATCGCCGACCCGGCCAGGCTCGCGCGCAAGCCGCTGAACGACGGCGTGCTCAAGTTCCCGTTCTTCACGATCGAGAACGTCGACGTCGTCGATGCCACGCACATCGTGGTGGGCAACGACAACAACCTGCCGTTCTCCAGCAGCCGCGAGCCCAACAAGGCGGACGACAACGAGCTGGTGCTGCTGGAAGCCGGGGCGCTGCTGCAGGCCAGGTAGGTAGCGCCGGCGCGAGCCGTCGGCACAAGCGCGTCCTCATAATTCGCGCATGTCCCCCGAACTGCTCCCCGCGATCGCCGCCTTCGCACGCGTTGCGCACCACGCCAGCTTCACGCGGGCCGCGCAAGAGCTGGGCGTATCGCCCTCGGCCCTGTCGCAGACCGTGCGCACGCTCGAGGGGCGGCTGGGCGTGCGCCTGCTCGACCGCACCACGCGGCGCGTCGGCGTGACCGAACTGGGCCAGCAGTTGCTCAAGGGCGCGCAGCCGGCGCTGGCCGCGCTCGCGCAGGCGGTCGAAGGCCTCGACGAGGCGCGCGACAAGCCGGCCGGGCTGCTGCGCCTGAATGTCGCGCGCGTGTCGGCCGAATTGCTGCTGAACCCGCACTTCGCGGACTTTGCCGAGGCCTATCCCGACATCACGCTGGAGCTGGTCTGCGACAACCGCATGATCGAACTGGTCGAAGGCGGCTTCGATGCCGGCATCCGGCTTGGCGAAAGCCTGGCGCAGGACGTGGTGGCCCTGCCGGTGGGTGGGCCGCAGCGCATGGTGACCCTGGCGTCGCCGCGCTACCTGGCGGGGCGCAGGCTGCCGAAGACGCCCGAGGACCTGCGCGAGCACCAGTGCCTGAACTATCGCCTGACCACCGGGGCCCTCTATCGCTGGGAATACGCGCAGGACGGCCGCGTGCTCGACGTCGAAGTGGCCGGGCCGCTGATCAGCAACGACGGCGATGTGCTGCTGGCCGCCGCGCGCGACGGCGCGGGCATCATGGTGGCCTTCGAAGGCATGGTGCGCGGCGATCTGGAAAGCGGCCGCCTGGTGCCGCTGCTCGAGCCCTGGTGGCCCACGTTTCCGGGCTTCTACCTGTACCACCCGAGCCGCGCGCAGATGCCGCGCAAGCTCAGGGTGTTCATCGACTTCCTGCAGGCGCGGCATGCGCCGCCGCCGGTGTCGCAGCGCGCCGTCAAGCTCGCATCAGTGCCTCGATCTCGTCCGCCTTCACCGGCACGCCGCGCGAGATGAGCTCGCAGCCCGTGGCCGTGACGATCGCGTCGTCCTCGATGCGGATGCCGATGTTGTGGAACTGCTCGGGCACGCCCTCGGCGGGCCGCACGTAGATGCCGGGCTCCAGCGTCAGCACCATGCCCGGGTGGAGGATGCGGCTCGGCCGGTTCTTGATGACTTCGTTCGACAGCGGGTCCTTGCGCTCGCTCACCTCGCCCACCTGCGTGGGCTCCACGTAGCTGCCGCAGTCGTGCACGTCCATGCCGAGCCAGTGGCCGGTGCGGTGCATGTAGAACTGGAAGTAGGCGCGCGAGTCGATCACGTCGTCGACGCTGCCCACCTTGTTGGCATCGAGCAGGCCGAGGTCGAGCATGCCCTGCGCCAGCACCTTCACCGCCGCGTCGTGCGGATCGTTGAAGCGGTTGCCGGCCTTGGTGGCTGCGGCCGAGGCGTCCTGGCTGGCCAGCACCAGGTCGTACAGCGCGCGCTGCGGACCGCTGAACTTGCCGTTGGCTGGGAAGGTGCGCGTGATGTCGCTCGCGTAGCCGTCGAGTTCGCAGCCGGCGTCGATGAGCACCAGCTCGCCGCTTCGCACCGGCGCCGCGTCGGCGCGGTAGTGCAGCACGCAGGCGTTGGCGCCCGCCGCCACGATCGAGCCGTAAGCCGGGTACTGCGAGCCGCCCAGGCGGAACTCGTGCAGCAGTTCGGCATCGAGGTGGTACTCGCGCACGTCCTTGCCTTCACGCAGCATGCGCGCCGACAGCTGCATCGCGCGGATGTGCGCCCGGGCGCTGATCTGCGCGGCGCGCCGCATGATGTCCTGCTCGTGGGCGTCCTTCACCAGGCGCATTTCGTCGAGTGGGCCGCACAGGTCGTGCAGCTCCTCGGGGCACAGCGCGCCGTAGCGCACGCGCGCGCGCACCGATTGCAGCCAGCCGTCGACGCGTGTTTCCAGCCCCTTGTGGATCGCGAACGGGAACCACACGGTCGATTTGTTCTCGAGCAGCTTCGGCAGCCGGGCGTCGAGCTCGTCGACCGAGAAGGCCTCGTTCACGCCAAGCGCCGCGGGCGCCGCGTCGGGGCCCAGGCGATAGCCGTCCCAGATCTCGCGCTCCAGGTCCTTGGGCGCGCAGAACAGCATGCTGCGGCCGTCGCCCGCGAGCACCAGCCAGGCGTTCGGCTCGGTGAAGCCGGTCAGGTAATAGAAGTAGCTGTCGTGCCGGAACAGGAAGTCGCTGTCGCGGTTGCGCTGGCGCTCGGGCGCGGTCGGGACGATGGCGATGCCGTCCTTGCCCAGTTGCGAGGCGAGGCGCGCGCGGCGCTCGGCGTAGATCCGGTTGTCTTCTGAGGTCATCTTGGCGTGTTCAGTTGAAGAAGCCGTTCGGGCGTTCCCACGTCGGTCCAGGGACCGGTGTAGAGCTCGGCGCTCACGAGTTCATTGTCCATCGCGGCGCGCAGGATCGGGGCCAGCGGGGCTTTGTCGCCCGCCGGGTTACCGGCCGGAATGCCGCAGTAAGGCGGCGCGAAGAGCGCGGACCGGTAGAGGCCGATGGTCGAGAAGGTGTATTTCTCGGCCGCCGAATTGAGCGCCAGGCCTTCCGCGGAAAGGCCGAAGTCGCCCTTCGGGTTGTGCGCCGGGTTCGGCACCAGCCACAGGTGCGCCAGCTTGCCGCTGGCCGCGAAGCGGTCCACCGCGGCCTGCGTGAAGGCGAAATCCGGCACGAACACGTCGCCGGCGGCCACCCAGAAAATCTCGCCCAGTTGCGACAGCGTACGCACGATGCCGCCGGCCGTTTCCAGCGCTTCGCCGAAGTCACGGCCTTCGTCGGAGTATGAAATCGATAGCGCAGGATGCCCATCCAGCAAGGGGTTGGGGCCGAAGCGGCTGGAGATCTTCTCGCCGAGCCAGGCGGTGTTGACCACCAGTTCGGTGAAGCCGCCGGCGGCCAGCGCCTCCATGGGCCACTGCATCAGCGGCTTGCCGCGCACTTCGAGCAGCGGCTTGGGCGTGGTGTCGGTCAGCGGCCGCATGCGTTCGCCGCGGCCGGCCGCGAGGATCATCGCCCGCACCGCAGAAAAGGAAGACGCCACCGGCTTCAAGCCGCCACCTGGCCGCGCAGCAGTTCGTTGCGTTCGCTGTGGCGGGGCTGGAAGAGGGCCACCAGGCATTCCATCAGCGCATGCGCCTTGGCCGAATGGTCGCCGCCGAAGTTGCACACATACACGTCGAGCGTTGCGCCGCGCTGTTCGGGCCAGGTGTGGATGCACAGGTGCGATTCGGCCAGCAGCACGGTGGCCGTGACCCCGCCCGGCCCTTGCGGCGTGGCCGGAAAACCATGGACCAGCTTGCCCACCGGCTGCAACCCTGCGGCCGTTGCCGCCTTGAGGCAGACGGCGCCGAGCGCCTCCTTGTCGGTGAGCCACTGCATGGCGCATTGGCAGTCGTGGAGATCGGCGGTGAGGTGCAGCCCGTGCATGGGTGGCAACTCTAGCAGTCCGCGTGTCGCCAAAGAACATCAGTCGGGTGTTCGGCCCGTATCGGAGGGGGTTGGAGCGAGCCCGGTAAAATCGCGGGTTCCCCCCAATCCACATTCCCCGAAAGTCCACCGCCCATGGCAAACCAAGCCCTGATGGCCAACGCGATTCGCGCGCTGGCCATGGATGCCGTCCAACAAGCAAACTCCGGCCATCCGGGCGCACCGATGGGCATGGCCGACATGGCCGTCGCACTCTGGGGCGAACACCTGCGCTACAACCCCGCGAACCCGCATTGGTTCGACCGCGACCGCTTCGTGCTGTCGAACGGCCACGCCTCGATGCTGCTGTATTCGGTGCTGCACCTCACGGGCTACGACCTTCCCATCAGCGAACTCAAGAACTTCCGCCAGCTGCACAGCAAGACCGCGGGCCACCCCGAGGTCGACGTGACCCCCGGCGTGGAAACCACCACCGGCCCGCTGGGCCAGGGCATCACCAACGCCGTGGGCTTTGCGCTGGCCGAGAAGCTGCTCGCGGCCGAGTTCAACCGCAAGGACCACGCCATCGTCGACCACCACACCTACGCCTTCCTGGGCGACGGTTGCATGATGGAAGGCATCAGCCATGAAGCCTGCGCGCTGGCCGGCGCCTGGCACCTGAACAAGCTGATCGCGCTGTACGACGACAACGGCATCAGCATCGACGGCCAGGTCAAGCCCTGGTTCATCGACAACACCGAAGAACGCTTCAAGGCCTACGGCTGGAACGTGATCGGCCCGATCGACGGCAACGACGCCAAGGACGTGTCCAAGGCCATCGCCAAGGCCAAGAAGGAAGATTCGAAGCCCACCCTCATCATCTGCAAGACGCAGATCGGCAAGGGCAGCCCGAACCGCGCCAACACCGCCAAGGCCCACGGCGAGCCGCTGGGCGCCGACGAAATCGCGCTCACCCGCGCTGCGCTGAACTGGCCATACGCGGCCTTCGAAGTGCCGCAGGAGGCGTATGCCGACTGGAACCACAAGGAAGAAGGCGCCCGGGCCGAAGCGGCCTGGAACGACAGCTTCGAGGCCTACGCCAAGGCCTACCCCGGCCTGGCTGCCGAGTTCACCCGCCGCATGAAGGGCGAGCTGCCGAAGAACTTCCACCAGGTGGCGTTCGACACCGTGGTGGCCGCCCACACCAAGGGCGAAACCGTGGCCAGCCGCAAGGCCAGCCAGCTCGCGCTCGAGGCTTTCACCGCCGCACTGCCCGAAATGCTCGGCGGCAGCGCCGACCTCACGGGCTCCAACCTCACCAACACCAAGAGCACCGCCGCGCTGCGCTTCGACGCCAAGACCGGCGCCGTGGTGCAGAACGCGCCTGTCGCGACGCAGCCTGCGCAAGGCGCCGAAGACGAAGCCGCGCAGGGGGCAGCCGTCGAGCCGCCGCACGGCGAGATCGGCCGCCACATCAACTACGGCGTGCGCGAGTTCGGCATGGCGGCCATCATGAACGGCATTGCGCTGCATGGCGGCTTCATTCCCTACGGCGGCACCTTCCTGACCTTCAGCGACTACAGCCGCAACGCCATCCGCATGGCCGCGCTCATGAAGCGCCGCGTGGTGCACGTGTTCACGCACGACTCCATCGGCCTGGGCGAAGACGGCCCCACGCACCAGTCGATCGAGCACGCCGCCTCGCTGCGCCTGATTCCGAACCTCGACGTCTGGCGCCCGGGCGACACCGCCGAGACCGCCGTGGCCTGGGCCGTGGCGCTGCAGAACCAGTCGCGCCCGACCGCGCTGCTGCTGAGCCGCCAGAACATCGCCTATGCGTCCAAGGGCGAGCTCGGCGACATCAGCCGCGGCGCCTACGTGCTGTCGGAGCCCGAAGCCGTCGGCCTCAAGAGCAAGAAGACCGCGGCGGTCATCATCGCCACCGGTTCCGAGGTGCAGCTGGCGCTGGCCGCGCAGAAGCTGCTGGCCGAGAAGAAGATCGCGGTGCGCGTGGTGTCGATGCCCTCGACCACCACCTTCGACCGCCAGGACGTGGCCTACAAGAAGGCCGTGCTGCCCAAGAAGCTGCCGCGCATCGCGGTGGAAATGGGCTGCACCGGCGGCTGGTGGAAATACGGCTGCGCGGCCGTCGTGGGCATCGACAGCTATGGCGAGTCGGCACCGGCTCCGGCGCTGTTCAAGCACTTCGGCTTCACCGCCGAGAACGTTGCCGCCACGGTCGAAGCCGCCCTGCGCGGCTGAGCCCGGCGAGGCGTTTTTCCTTTCTGTCCGACCACAAGTTTTTCAACCTTAGGAGCAAATCAGATGGCTATCAAACTCGGTATCAACGGCTTCGGTCGCATCGGTCGCAACGTGCTGCGCGCAGCGGTGCAGAACTTCAAGAACGACATCGAGATCGTCGCCATCAACGACCTGCTCGAGCCCGACTACCTGGCCTACATGCTCCAGTACGACTCGGTGCACGGCCGCTTCAAGGGCGAAGTCACGGTTGAAGGCAACACGCTGATCGTCAACGGCAAGAAGATCCGCCTCACGCAGGAGCGCGACCCGTCGCAACTCAGGTGGAACGAAGTCGGCGCCGACATCGTGCTCGAGTCGACCGGCCTCTTCCTCACGAAGGAAACCTGCCAGAAGCACCTCGACGCGGGTGCAAAGAAGGTGATCATGTCGGCGCCGTCGAAGGACGACACCCCCATGTTCGTCTACGGCGTGAACGACAAGAAGTACGCCGGCGAAGCCATCGTCAGCAACGCCAGCTGCACCACCAACTGCCTGGCCCCGCTCGCCAAGGTGCTGAACGACAAGTGGGGCATCAAGCGCGGCCTGATGACCACCGTGCACGCTGCCACCGCCACGCAGAAGACCGTCGACGGCCCGAGCAACAAGGACTGGCGCGGCGGCCGCGGCATCCTGGAAAACATCATTCCCTCGAGCACCGGCGCCGCCAAGGCCGTGGGCGTGGTGATCCCCGAGCTCAACAAAAAGCTCACGGGCATGAGCTTCCGCGTGCCGACCTCCGACGTGTCGGTGGTCGACCTCACGGTGGAGCTCGAGAAGGAAGCCACCTACAAGGAGATCTGCGCCGAGATGAAGTCGCAGAGCGAAGGCGCGCTCAAGGGCGTGCTGGGCTACACCGAGGACAAGGTGGTGGCCACCGACTTCCGCGGCGACCCGCGCACCTCGATCTTCGACGCCGAAGCCGGCATTGCGCTGGACAGCACCTTCGTGAAGCTCGTGAGCTGGTACGACAACGAATGGGGCTACTCGAACAAGTGCCTGGAGATGGTGAAGGTTGTGGCCAAGTAAGCAGGGCTTCGCGGCCTCGGCAGCAAAAACGCGCCCTCGGGCGCGTTTTTTCATGGGCGAGGCACCGGTCGTATCAGCGCAGCTTCTCGTTCCTGCGGATCTCGCTGGCCAGCTGGTTCGCCACCTCGGCCGATGCACGCTTGGCGGAGAGCGCAAGGTCGTGCTTGAACTCGCTGAACTCCGCGGCACCCCTGCCGGTCGCCTTGACCCGCGTGATTTCCGCGCCGGCCGGGTCGGTCACGGTGCAGGCGATCTCGGTGGTGAACTCCGTGGGTGGCCAGGTGAGGACCGACGAGGAGCTGGAGCTGGTCGTGATCATCGGCGTGAACACATAGGCTGCCCCCGACGCCTTGACGGCACTGGCATCTGCCGCCGAGGGGATGACGACCACGTCCTGGTAGACCGCGCGCAGCGCATCGCGGATCGACTTTTCCAGGTCGCGATACGGGTAGTAGCTGATGCGGTCGCCGCCACCGCCGGGGGTGATGGCCTGCTTGCCGCGCTCGGCATCGCTCATGGCATAGGCCACCTTCTTCGGCACCAGGTAGGTGTCGACGCGCTGCGGCGGCGCCGCCTCGGTGCTGAGCGAGATGGGGTGTGCGCAACCTGCGAGCACCGCGGCGAAGGCCAGCGCCAGCGCAATGCGGACGGTTCCGGAAAAGGACATGATGGTCTTCCTTTTTTTTTCGAACGGATGGCGTCAGGAGCCGATGGCGGCGGCGAACTGCGGGTCGGTGTAGACCTTTTTCAGCAGCGCGCGAACCAGGGTCGGATAGGCCGTCTGACCGGCCGGAATGGCCACCATGCCCGCGAAGCTGGACTCGAAGCTGATGTCGGCCTTGTAGGTCTTCTTCAGCCGCTGCACGCCTTCGCGCGTGACCTCGATCTGCACTTCCATCACGCCCGTGCCGGTGGAGATGTTCCCCACGCTGACGTCGTTGGCCAGGATGCGGGCGTCGAGCCGCGTGCGCGACTTGGCATCGAAGGCGGAGACTTCCTTCAGGTCGCGCACCAGCGCTTCCTCGAGATATTTGGCAAAGGTGCCGCTGGGCGAATCCAGCCGGGTTCCGCGCAGCGAGATTCGGTTGACGGACGCATTGGGATCGGTGGGTTCGACCTTCACCACCGCGACGGTCGAAGGCTTCGAGGCCTTGAGCTGGTCAAGCGCGGCGTAGTCCGGCGCGTAGGGCGGTGCCTTGGGCGATGCGCAACCCGTCGCCAGGACGGCGAGCGCGCAGAGGACAACGCCGAGCAGGCGGTTGTTTGCCATGTTTCTTCTCCTCCAGAGTTGTTTGGAGGCGCGACAGTAACATGACGTAAACCGGCCGCGTCAGACCGGCTCGAGCACGTGGATCAGCTTGCTCTGGACCAGCTCCTTCGTCTTCGCCCCATGGGCCGCCATGTGCGGTGCCACCCCATGGGCCTGCAGATGCGCCAGCGTTTCCCATTTCTCGATCACCACGAAGGTGTCCGGCCCGAAGCTGGCCTTCGATGCCGGCACGCCCGCGGCGTCGACCGTGGCGCCGTATTCGATGCAGCCCTCCTCGGCCAGCACGGCGGCGCGGTTGGCGGCAAAGGCTTCGAGCAGGCTGGCGCGCTGGCCCGGCTTGGCGGTGATGACGGCGACGACGTGGATCATGAAAGAGGCTCCGGTGTGCTTGTGAATGAGTGGGACCGCCGAATCTAAAAGACCGGCCGCCCGGCCAGCGGTCCCGTGCGCGACCCCTATCATCGCCCGCATGTTCTTTCCCCTGCCCCGCACGGCCACCGCGCCCTTCTGCCCCTCCGAAGTCAAGGGCAGCGTGGCGGTCCCGCACGACCTGCCGTTCGGCAAGAAGCTGCTGCGCTACGCGGGCCCCGGTCTGCTGGTGTCGGTGGGCTACATGGACCCGGGCAACTGGGCGACCGACATCGAGGCCGGTTCGCGCTTCGGCTACGGCCTGCTCTTCGTGGTGCTGCTCGCGAGCCTGGCGGCCATGCTGCTGCAGACGCTGTGCGTGCGGCTCGGCCTGGTGGCGCAGAAAGACCTGGCGCGCGCCTGCCGCGAGCACTATTCGCCGCGCGCGAGCCGCTTCCTGTGGCTGGGCGCGGAGCTGGCTATCGTGGCCTGCGACCTGGCCGAGGTGCTGGGCAGCGCGCTCGCATTGCACCTGCTGTTCGGCGTGTCGATCCCGGTCGGCATCGGCATCACGGCGTTCGACACGCTGCTCGTGCTGGGGCTGCAGGGCGCGGGCTTCCGGCGCGTGGAGGCGATCGTGCTCGGGCTGGTGGGCACCATCGCGGGCTGCTTCGTGGTGGAGCTTGCGATGTCGCAGCCCAACTGGTTCGGCGTGGCGATGGGCTTCGCGCCCAGCTTCGAGCGGCTGCAGCAGCCCGGTGCGCTGTACCTTGCGATCGGCGTGGTCGGCGCCACCGTGATGCCGCACAACCTGTACCTGCATTCGTCGATCGTGCAGACCCGGCTGGTGGCCGACAGCGATGCGGCGCGGCGCGAGGCGGTGCGCTTCTGCACCTTCGACGCGGTGTTCTCGCTCTCGCTCGCGCTGCTGGTCAACGCGGCCATCATGGTGCTGGCGGCCAGCGCCTTCCACAGCACCGGCCATGTGGAAGTGACCGAGATCGACGACGCCTACCGGCTCATCGAGCCCATCGTGGGGAGCGCGGTGGCGGCCACGCTGTTCGGCATTGCGCTCCTGGCCTCGGGCCAGAGCTCGACCTTCACCGGCACCATTGCGGGCCAGATCATCATGGAAGGCTTTCTCGACCTGAAGATCCCGTGCTGGCAGCGCCGCCTGATCACGCGGGGGCTGGCGCTCGGGCCGGCGTTCCTGGGGGTCTGGTGGTTCGGCGATGGCGGTGTGGGCAAGATGCTGGTGCTGAGCCAGGTGGTGCTGAGTTTTCAGCTGCCCTTCGCGATGTGGCCGCTGATCCGCTTCACGAGCAGCCGCGCGCTGATGGGCGGCTTTGCCAACGGCACGCTGGTCAAGCTGCTGGCCTGGGGGCTGTTCGGCGTGATCAGCTCGGCCAACGTGTGGCTGGTGGCGTCGACGGTGCTCGGCGGCCTTTGAGTCGGTGAAGAGACGGAGCCTCAGCGCTCGGCCGCGTCTTTCCAGAGGTGCACCAGCGACTCGGGCGCCTCGTTCTCGGGCACCTCGAAGCTGACCGAAGAACCTGAATGGGAAGTGGCGCTTTCCACCACCACTTCCACGCGGTAGAAGCGCTGGTCGCCGCCCGGCGAACCGGGGCCGCCGCGCGGCTCCGCGTGGGGCGCGGCGCTTTGCAGCGCTTCGCCGATCTGCTGGCGCAGTTCTTCGCTGCAGTTGCCCAGCTGGTAGCTGCGCGGGCGCGACAGGCCCGGCACGTAGGCCACGCCGCCCTCGCGCGTCACGCGCACGACGGAGGCCTGGTCCAGGGGCGGAAGCTGAATCATGATGGTGTGACTCCCACGGTGTTCCATGCGGCGCCAACGGCCTTGTGCGCCGCGCTGCCGGCGCCGAAGCGCTTGGCCGCATTTTCCACGCTGAGCTGTGCGAAGGCCAGGAAATCGGCGTCCTGGCGCAGCCGCCGGTCGCACACCGTGTCGTACCAGACGCGCCCGGCCGTCTCCCATGCCGGGCCCTGGATGGCCGTGGCAGCGAGATGGAAGGCGCGGTTCGGAATGCCGGAGTTGATGTGCACGCCGCCATTGTCCTGCCGCGTGTCGACAAAGTCCTTCATGTGGGCAGGCTGCGGGTCCTTGCCCAGCACCGGGTCGTCGTAGGCCGTGCCGGGCTCGGCCATCGAGCGCAGCGCGCGCGCCTTGACCTTGTCGGTGAAGAGCCCCGCGCCCACCAGCCAGTCGGCCTGCTGCGCCGTCTGCTTCCGCAGGTGCTGCTTGACCAGCGCGCCGAACACGTCGCAGATCGACTCGTTGAGCGCGCCCGGCTGCCCCTGGTAGACCAGGCCCGACTCGTGGTCGATCACGCCGTGCGTGAGCTCGTGGCCGATGATGTCCACCGCGATCGTGAAGCGGTTCATGACCTCGCCGTCGCCGTCGCCGAACACCATCTGCCTGCCGTTCCAGAAGGCGTTGTCGTAGTCGTTGCCGTAGTGCACGCTGCCCGTGAGCGGCAGGCCCGCGCCGTCGATGGAATCGCGCTCGTAGATGTCGTGGAACAGGCGGTAGGTGGCGCCCAGGTAGTCGTAGGCCTCGTCGGCGGCGATGTCGCCGATGGCGGCCTGCCCTTCGGCGCGCACCAGCCGGCCCGGCAGGGCCATGGTGTGCTCCGCGTCGTGGATGGCGCGTGCGGGCGAGCCGCGCCGCACATAGCTGGGCGCGGGGCCTGACGACACGCCCTGCCCGGCCACCACCTCGCGCAGGCCGCGGTGCTGGCGGTCGATCATCAGCGTCTGCGCCGCCTTCGCGCTGGCATGCGCACTGGCATGTTGCGCGAGCCGGTCCAGCAGGTACGGCGGTACGAAGCTGGGCGGCGAAAGGCCTGGCGAGCGAAGCGGCATGGGCGACTCTCCTTTGCAGTTGAGGGCAACAAAAAAGACGGTATCAGAAAGCCGTAAAACCTGGATCACTCCGTTACTTCTGGTCATGAGATGGCCGCGTTCCAGGCCATACGATCGGAGCCTTCCGATCCACTTGCCGCCCCCGCCATGTTCATCGTCACCCTCACCTACATCCGTCCGCTTGAAGAGCTCGATGTATTGATGGATGGGCACATGGCGTGGCTGCGAAAGCACTACCAAAGTGGCCTGTTCCTGGCCTCGGGCCGGCAGGTGCCGCGCAAGGGCGGCGTGATCTTCGCGCGCTCGGGCGATCGGGCAGAGCTCGAGGCCGTGCTCGCACGCGACCCCTTCGTGCAGAACGGCGCGGCCAGCACGCACGTGATCGAGTTCGTGCCCAGCATGACCGCGCCCGCGACCGAGATCCTCAAGGCGCTCTGAGCAACCGTCTTGGCAGTCAAGCGATATGCATAGTCGAATCCCATGTGGAGCCGTGTTTGGCGATGGCATTGAGCATGGTCAGCAGCTTGCGCATGCAGGCCACCAGGGCGACCTTCTTGCGCTTTCCTGCCGCCAGCAGGCGCTCGTAGCAGGCCTTGAGCGCCGGGTTATGCCTCACCGCCGTCAGCGTGGCCATGTACAGGGTTCGCCGCACATCGGCGCGCCCACCCCAGATGCAGCGCTGGCCACGCATCTGGCCGGAGTCGCGGTTCAAGGGCGCAACGCCCACCAGCGCAGCGATGCGGCGCCGGTCGAGCTTGCCGAGTTCGGGAAGTTCGGCCAGCAGCACTGCAACGCTGGCAGCGCCGATGCCCGGCACGCTGGCCAGCGCCTGGGCCAATTGGGCGTGATGGCGCTGCACATGCGCGGCCACCTCGGCTTCGCTGTCGCCGAGTTCGTGCTTCAAGAATTCAATGAGCCGCTCGATGCTCGGGCGCGCCGCCGCGTGAGCCAGGCGCAGGCGCTGCCGCTCGGAGGTCAGCATCTGCACCAACTGGCGCCGACGCAGCACCAAGGCCTGCAGTTGCTGCAACTCGGCATCAGCCAGCGGCTTGACGAAGCGCTCGCGCTCGGGGTGCTGATGCAGCACGCGGGCGAAGGCCGCCAGCATGCGCGCATCCAGCGCATCGGTCTTGGCCAGCGCGCCCATCGCGCGGGCGAAGTCGCGCGCGGTGCGCGGGTTGACCACCGCCACCGCCAGGCCCGCGGCCTGCAACGCGCAGGCCGCTTCGAACTCGTAGCCGCCCGTGGCCTCCAGCACAACCAGCGCGGGCGCCAAAGCCGATGCCTGGTTGACCAGTTGCTCGATGCCAGCCACGTCATTGGCGAGCTGCCAAGTCTTGGCCTGATCGCTGCTGGCGATCTCCAGGGTCTGGCTGGAGACGTCAATACCGATAAAAACAGAGTCGGACACGTCCTCTCACTCCCATCCTTGTCTATGCGAACTTCAAATTCCTACAACCGTTCGGGCTGCAGAGAAGGACGGTCCGGCTCGGGCGCCCAGTGCTCAGAGGCGGGCTTCAACAAATGGCCCAGAGGCCGCTCGGGCTACCCGAGCCGGTCCGAGGCTTAAAGATACAAGGCCGCGGGGCCGCGGGGTTCAGGCCGCCGGCTTTTCCTCGCGCCCGCCGGGGTGCCGCGCAAAACGCTCCGCATCGCGGCCATGCACCGGCGCCGGATCGCTCCAGGGCCAGCCACCGAACTGCGTGCGGCGGTAGTCGGCCAGCGTCTGGCTGATCTCGGCCTGCGTGTTCATCACGAACGGACCGTACTGCGCCACCGGCTCGGCAATGGGCCGGCCCTGCAGCAGCAGGAATTCGCCCGGCTCTTCATCGCCATTGCGCAGTTCGACGGCCGTGTCGGCGCGCAGTTCGATGGCGGCCGGGCCTTCCACGCGCCGGCCTGCGATGGTCGCCACCACGCCCTTGAAGAAGTACAGCATGCGCTGCGTGCCCTCGCCCGCGGCGGCAGGCAGCGTCCATTGCGCGCCGGGCGTCATCTTGAGCGTCCAGATCGCCACGTCGGCATCGGCCTGCGCGGCCCATGAATCGGGCGGCGGCGCCAGCGGGTGGATCGGCGCCGGTCCGCCGTCCGCGGCAGTGCCGCCGAACCGGCCCGCGATCACCGCGACCTCGGTGCGGCCGCCCGCCGCATCGTCGGACGTGAAGTGCGGAATGGCTTCCGACCAGAACATCGTGAAGTGCGGCTCGGCCATCTTGCTTCTGGCCGGCAGGTTGAGCCAGATCTGGAACAGCTCCAGCGGATTCGGCGCGTTCGCATCGAGCAGCGGAAACATCTCCGAATGCACGATGCCCTTGCCGGCCGTGAGCCACTGCACGTCGCCACCGCCGAAGCGCGCGGTGGCGCCCAGCGAATCGGAATGGTCGACCAGCCCCTTGCGCACGATGGTCACCGTCTCGAAGCCGCGGTGCGGGTGCGAGGGAAAGCCCGGCACCGTGTCGCCGTGGTACATGCTCCAGCCGTCCTTGCGGCTGAAGTCCTGGCCGATCTGGCGGCCCGCGAGCGGGGCCTCGGGCCCCATCTGCGCGTTGGCCTTCGGATAGGCGTCGTCGTGATAGACGCAGAACAGGAACGGGTCGATCGTCTGCCACGGGAAGCCGAGCGGGCTCACTTGCAGCACGGGGCTGCGGCCTTCCTCGATATGGCTGCTGCTGTCGTTGTTGCTGGACACCTCGGTATTCCTTTCGGTTGGGTGCGCCGCCGCTGAATGCGCGGCGACGCTGCTTTCTGGAATATCGGGGCGCACCCGCTTCAAGGAAGGGGCCTTCCGCGCAACAGTGAGGAGCGCATATGGAACGATGGGCATCGTTCTGGTCCGCTGTGGCGCAAGCTCACTGCGCCGGCATTTCGGCGTTCGGGTCCATGTACATCAGCTCCCACAGGTGGCCGTCGATGTCCTGGAAGCCGTGGCCATACATGAAGCCGTAGTCCTGCGGCTCGCGCGGCACCGTACCGCCCGCAGCCACCGCCTTGGCCACCATCTCGTCGACCTCGGCGCGGCTTTCGCACGACAGGCACAGCAGCACCTCGGTGCTCTTGCTGGTGTCGGTGAGGCTCTTGCTCGTGAAGGTCTTGAAGAAGTCTTCCACCAGCAGCATGGCGTGGATGCTGCCTTCCTGGATCACCATGCAGGCGGCGTTGGCGTCGGTGAACTTCTCGTTGAAGGTGTAGCCCAGCGCGGCAAAGAAAGCCTTGGACTTGTCGAGGTTCTTGACGGCGAGGTTCACGAAGATCTGCTTGTTGGCCATGGTTGTCTTCCTATATCGATGACGAGTGGATCGGAGGGTTGCCGGTGTGTTGTGTACACCGTCCACAAAAGATACCAAAGAAAATGTACGGTGTCCACATTATTTTTTTAAGCGGCACTTTTTGCCAGCAGCCTGGCCAGCGCGAGAGTGCTGCGGTCCTCGAAATACGGGCCGACGATCTGCACGCCCAGCGGCAATCCGTCGGCCGTGAAGCCCGCGGGAGCAACTGTAGCGGGCAGCCCGCCCAGGCTCGCGAGCCCGGACCAGGCGGCCAGTGCGCCATAGGGTGTGGGCTTTCCGTCGATAGTGAGCGTGCGCTTCTCGAAATCGGGCTCGGCCACATGCTTGAAGGCCGCGCAGCCCACTGCCGGGCACAGCACGGCGTCGAATTGCGTGAACAGCGTGCGCAGCTGCGCCCGGATGCGTGTGCGGGTGGCCAGCAGGTCGAACCAGGTGCGCAGCGGCATCGGCGACCGGCCCCCGGGCTCGGCATGCGCGAGCACGGTCTGCACGATCTGGCCGTAGGTGTCGCCGACTTCGGCCAGGTCGGGCAACAGGTCTGAGGCTTGGGCCACCGAGGCGCCGGACTTCGCTAGCCGCTGCCCGGCGCCGTCGATGGCGGCGCGCACGTCGGCCGCCACCGCGGCTTGCGGATGCGCGGTGACCACCAGCACGCGCCAGTCCTTGGCCACCGCATGGCGCGCTGCCGGCAGCATGAAGCGGCCTTGCGCCACGTGGGCCGCGTCGGGTCCGGCCAGCACATCGAGCGCCAGCGAGAGGTCGTCCGCGCCATGGCCGATCGGCCCGATCACCGAGGGCAGCCCAGCCGGCGCCTCCTCCGTGCCCGGAAACGCGAAGCCCCGCGTCGGCAGCAGGCCGTGGCTCGGCTTGTGCGCGTACACGCCGCAAAAGCTCGCGGGAATGCGCAGCGAGCCCATCAGGTCGCTGCCGAGTTCCAGCGCCACCATGCCGGCGGCCACCGCCACGGCGCCGCCGCCCGACGAGCCGCCCGGCGTGCGCCCGGCGTCGAGCGGGTGCACCGTGCGGCCGTACACCGGGTTGGCGCATTGCCAGTCGGCCAGCGCCGGCGGCACATTGGTCTTGCCGAGGATCACCGCGCCCGCCGCCTTGAGGCGCGCCACGGCGACGGCGTCCTGCCGCGGCACGAAATCGCGGAACGGCGGCAGGCCCCAGCTGGTCGGCAGGCCGGCGACGTTGAAGGCCTCCTTCACCGTCATCGGCACGCCCAGCAGCGGCCGGCGCTCGCCGCGCACGAGCGCCGCGTCGGCCTCGGCGGCCTGACGGCGCGCGCGGTCGAAGTCGCGCACCACCACCGCGTTGAGCGCACCATCGAGCGTTTCGATGCGGGCGATGGCGGCTTCGCACAGCGCCGCGGCGCTCAGCTGGCCCGCGGCCAGTGCCCTGGCCGATCGGGCGGCGCCCGCAGCAAGAAGGGCGGTGGGATCGAGCGGTGTGGCCATGGCGAGCCTTTCTTTCTTTCTTGATGCCGCGGCGGCGGACGCAGAGCCGGCTGCGCGATGAAAAGACCGGGCATCATGGCCGTCATGGAAATCGAGTTCAAGTTTCATGTTCCCGCGGAGCACCTGAAAGCCGTGGAGGCTGCCATGCGGCGCGGCGCCGTGGTGCGCACCCGTCTGCAGGCGCGCTATTTCGACACCGCGGACCAGGCGCTGGCCGCCCAGGGCATCGTGCTGCGCCTGCGCAAGGAAGGGCGGCGCTGGGTGCAAACCGCCAAGGCCACCGGGGACAACGCGCTGCACCGGCTCGAACACAACGTCGACCTGGGCGCCGCGGCGGCGGGCGGCGCCGCGCCGGCCATCGACCCGCAGCGCCACCACGGCACGCCTGTGGGCGAGCGGCTTGCCAAGGCGCTGGCCGCGGGCGGCGCGCACTTGGTCGAGCGCCAGTCCACCGACATCGTGCGGCTCACGCGCGACGTGCGCACCACCGGCGCCGGCGCGGCCGTGGTGGAGCTGGCGCTCGATGTCGGCAAGGTCATCGCCCATGCGGGCACGCCGGACGAGCGCGAATCGCCCGTGTGCGAGCTGGAGCTCGAGCTCAAGCGCGGCGATGTGCAGGGGCTGGTCGCGTTTGCACGCCGCTGGTCGCAGCAGCACGGCCTGTGGTTCAGCACCGTGTCCAAGGCCGAGCGCGGCGCGCGCCTGCTGGCCAGGCTCGACGTGGTGCCGGCCGTGAAGGCCGAGGCGCCGCGCTTTGCCGAAGAGAAGGACCGCAAGCCGGACGGCCGTGCCATCCAGCAGGCGGTGGTCGCGTCGTGCCTGGCGCAGATGCTGCCCAACGCGAGCGAGATCGCCGCGGGCAGCACGGATGAAGAGCAGATCCACCAGCTGCGCATCGGCATCCGGCGCCTGCGCACCGCGCTGCGCGAACTCGCGGGGCTCGACCCGCGCGCCGGTCTTTTCAACGGCGCCGAATGGGAGCCGCCGCTGGTCGAGGCCTTCCGCGCGCTCGGCGCCCTGCGCGATCGCGAGCAGATCGTGAAGCTGGCCCAGCCGCAACTGCGCGATGCGAGGGCGCCGGAGTTCGATCCCTTGGCTGGCGACGATGCGGCGGCCGAGGCACCGTCGCCCGGCGAGGTGGTGCGCGCACCCGCGTTCCAGTCGGTGCTGGTGTCGCTGATCGGCTTCACCGCGGCCACCGCTGCACAAGCACTGCCACAAGGCGATGCCGAAGGCGCCGGGCAGCCCCCGTCAGCGCCGGCGCCGCTCGATGCCGGCGAGGCGCGCCGCCATCTGCGCAAGCGCCTGCAGCGCCTGCATGAACAGGCGGTGCGCGACGGCCGGCGCTTCGAATCGCTGGCCACCGAAGACCAGCACCGCACGCGCAAGCGGCTCAAGCGCCTGCGCTACCTGGCCGAATTCGCGGCGCCGTTGTTTGCCGATGTGGATGAGGAAAAAAAACCGGCCGCCGAGCGCTACCTGAAGCGCCTGCGCCCCGCGCAGGACGCGCTGGGCGAGTTCAACGACGAAGCCGTGGCGCTCGCGCTCTACCGCGAAGCCACCGGGCGCGATGCCCGCGCATGGTTCGCCGTCGGCTGGTTCAGCGCGCGCCATGCGGCGCATGCGAAGGCCTGCCGCAAGGCACTGGGCCGGATCGGGAAGGCGCCGCGGTTCTGGAAAAAGAACAACTAGAACGAGAACGACCGGACCGCCGCACCCGAACGGTCAGTGATGGTGCCCATGCGCACCATGCACGTGCCGATGCTCGATCTCCACCGGCAGCGCCGCGCGCACGTCCGTCACCTGGAGGCTGAACTTCAGCGCCTTGCCGGCCCACGGATGGTTGCCGTCCAGCAGCACGACCGGGCCCTTGATCTTCATCACGGTGAAGAGGTGCTCGGTGCCATCGTCGAGCCGCCCCTCGAGTTGCCCGCCCACCTTCACGCCCGGCGGGAATTCGGACTTGGGGATGCTGCGCACCAGCGACTCGTCGCGCAGGCCGAAGGCGTCTTCGGGCGCCAGGTTCAGCGTGGTCTGGAAGCCCTTTTCCTTGCCATCGAGCGCTTCCTCGATCTTGGGCAGCGTGTTCTCGTAGCCGCCATGCAGGTAGGCCATCGGCTCGGGACTGGCTTCGATGAGCTTGCCCTGCGCGTCGGCAACCTTGTACTTGAGGGTGACGACTGTGTCTTTTTCGATTTTCATGAGGGCGATTCTCCCGCAGGGGCGAAGCGGCCGCGCGCCTGGCGAGCGCGGCCGCGGGTAGGCATGGCATGGACTTTGCTTGGATAGTACAACTCCCGATTGTCGATTGTTCGACAATCCATACCATCGCATGCCATGACAGCCGCCCCGCCGCCCGTTCTCCGCATCCAGGCCCTGCACAAGCGCTTCGGCAGCCACCACGTGCTGCGCGGCATTGACCTCGACGTGCTGCCGGGCGACCGCATCGCCATCATCGGCGCGAGCGGCTCGGGCAAGAGCACGCTGCTGCGCTGCCTCAACTTCATGGAAATGCCTTCCGCCGGACGGGTGATCCTCAAGGGCCGCGCCGTGGGCCGGCCCGCGCCGGGTTCCGACACCCTGCGCTACGGCGAGGCCGAGCTCAGCGAGGTGCGCAAGCAGGTCGGCATGGTGTTCCAGCAGTTCAACCTGTTCCCGCACATGACGGTGCTGCAGAACGTCATGGAGGGTCTGGTGACCGTCAAGCGCCTGCCCGCGGCCCAGGCCCGCGAGCGCGCTCTGGCCGAAATCGCCAAGGTGGGGCTGGCGGAAAAGACCGCCGCCTACCCGGGCCACCTGTCCGGTGGCCAGCAGCAGCGCGTCGCCATCGCCCGCGCGCTGGCCATGGAGCCCGAGGTGCTGCTGTTCGACGAGCCCACTTCCTCGCTCGACCCCGAGCTGGTCGGCGAGGTGCTCGGCACCATCCGCACGCTGGCCGACGAAGGCCGGACCATGCTGCTCGTGACGCATGAGCTCGGCTTTGCCTACCACTTCGCCAACAAGGTGGTGTTCCTCGCCGACGGACTGCTGCACGAGAGCGGCACGCCCGACGAGGTGCTCAAGCACCCGAAGCAGGAGCGCACGCAGCGCTTCATCGAGCGCTTCACCGCCTTCCACTTCTGATCCCACGCGAACCACCGCAGGACCCTTATTCATGCATGCCGACAGCGCCCCCTCGAAGACCAGTTCCCAGGCCTATGCCCCCGATGCACGCAACGACGAGGTGCTCGTCTACGTGAACGGGCAGTTCGTTCCGCGCCACCAGGCGGTGGTGTCGGTGTTCGACGCCGGCTACGTGTGCGGCGACGGCGTGTGGGAAGGCGTGCGCCTGGTCGACGGCCGCATCGTGTCCTTCGACGCCCACATCGACCGCATGTACGAGGGCGCGAAGTCGATCGCGCTGGACATCGGCAGGACCCGGGCGCAGATGAAGCAGGTGGTCGTCGATACCTTCCTGCGCAACGGCATGCGCGATGGCGCGCACGCACGGCTCATGGTGACGCGCGGCGTCAAGAAAACGCCCAACCAGGATCCGCGCTTCATCATCGGCGGCGCCACCGTGGTGTGCGTGGCCGAGCACAAGGTGGTCACGCCGGAGGCCAAGCGCAACGGCCTGAAGCTCTTCACCTCGACCTTGCGCTGCAGCGGGCCGGACGTGTTCGACCTGCGGCTCAACTCGCACAGCCGCCTCAACCTGATCCAGGCCCTGATCCAGGCCATCCAGGCCGGCGCGGACGAGGCGCTGATGCTCGACCCCAACGGCTTCGTCTCGAGCTGCAATTCCACCAACTTCTTCGCGGTGCGCAACGGCGCACTGTGGACCTCATCGGGGCGCTACTGCTTCAACGGCATCACGCGCGCCACCGTGGTGCGGCTCGCACGCGAGGCGGGCATCCCGGTGCACGAAGGCGACTTCACGCTGGCCGAGGTCTACGCGGCCGACGAGGCTTTCGTTACCGGCACGCTGGCCGGCCTCACGCCGGTGTCGTCGGTCGACGGCCGCGCGCTGGCGCCGCTCGGCCCGCTCACGCAGCGGCTCGACGCGCTCTACCGCGCCTACATCGCCAGCGCGAACGAGGCCCACGGCGCGCTGCCCGCGGCCGCCTGAACACCGCACACCGCCTGCTCCCTTCAACTTCACAGTCCACGGAAAGCCATCCCATGAACGCCACCACTCCCTTCCGGCGCCTGCGCCGTGCCCTCGCCCTTGCGCTGGCCGCCTCCCTGTCGCTCGCCAGCCTCGCCGCCGGCGCGCAGACCAACACGCTGCAGAAGATCAAGCAGAGCGGCGAGCTGCGCATCGGCGTCGCGCCCGGCGACCCGTGGTACTTCCGCGATCCCGCCTCGGGCACCTGGACCGGGCTCGGCGTGCTGCTCGGCGAACAGGTGGCCAAGGAGATGGGCGTGAAAATGACGCCGGTCGAGACCACCTGGGGCAACAGCGTGGCGGCGCTGCAGGCCGGGCAGATCGATGCCATGTTCGTGCTCGACGCCACCGAAGAGCGCAAGAAGGCCATCGACTTCCCGGCCAGCCCTCTGCTCTGGTACGCGCAGGGCGTGCTCGCGAAGGACGGCCTCGTCGCCAAGAACTGGGCCGACCTCGACAAGCCCGAAGTGCGCATCGGCGTGGCGCTCGGCACGGCCACCGACCGCGACCTGACCACGCGCCTGCCGAAGGCGAAGATCGAGCGCTTCACCAACACCGACGAAACCGTGGCGGCCTTCATGTCGGGCCGCGTCGACGCGATCGGCTTCTATCACCCGGCGCTGGTCATCGCATATTCGAAGATCCGCAAGGGCAAGGTGCAGGTGCCGCAGCCGGTCGTTGCGCTGCCAACCAGCGTGGGCATCCGGCGCGAGGCCGATGCGGGCTTCCGCAACCAGCTCGACGGCCTGATCGCCAAGCTCTATGCATCGGGGCAGACGCAAGCGCTGTACGGCCAGTACCTCAAGACCAAGGGCATTGATCCGGCCACCGTGCCTGGCGTGATGAAGGAAACACTCGGCCAATAGGCCGAGCGGATCGAACTGGCGGGCGGGCGCACATGAACTATGAATGGGACTTCAGCGGCGTCTGGGCGCACCGCGACATGCTCTTCGCGGGCTTCGTCGGCACGATGAAGATCGCTGCCGTCGCCATCGCGCTGGGCGTGGTGTTCGGCATCGTGCTCGCGGCCCTTCGGCTATCGGGCAGGGCGTGGCTCGCCAGGCCCGCGCTGTGGATCATCGAGTTCTATCGCAACACGCCGCCGCTGGTGCACTTCTTCTGGGCCTTCTACGCATTGCCGGTGCTCATCGGCGTGAGCCTGGACCCGTACGCGGCGGCGGTCATTGCGCTGTCGACGCAGTCGGGCGCGTTCTTCGCCGAGGTGTTCCGCGGCGGCCTGGTGTCGATCGAGCGCGGGCAGTGGGAAGCGGCGCGCGCCGTCGGCATGCGCTCGCACCAGGCCTTGCGCCGCGTGGTGCTGCCGCAGGCGCTCGCGCGCATGCTGCCGCCGTTCATCGAGCGTTCGTTCGAACTCATCAAGACCACCGCGCTGGCCTCCACGCTGGCCTACTCCGACCTGCTCTACCAGGCCATGCAGGTCAACTCGATCACTTTCCGCCCGCTGGAGGTGTACACGGTGGTCGCGGCCATCTTCTTCCTGGCGCTGTTCTCGCTGAGCCTCGTCGCACGCGTGGCCGAGCATCGCCTGGCCATTTCCACCCGCGCCGCAGGACACTGACGATGGACTTCACCTGGGACTTCTCGGCCGTGCTGCAGCACTGGCCCGTGCTGCTAAAGGGCGTGGGCGTCACGGCCGGCCTGTGGGCCGTGGCCTTTCCCTCGGCCATGGCGATCGGCCTCTTGATCGCGCTGGGCGCGCGGTCGAAAAGCCGCCTCGTGGGCGCCGCGACGCGCGGCTACATGGAGCTGTTCCGCAACATCCCCATCCTGATCCAGCTGGTGTGGTTCTTCTACGCGTTCCCGATCCTCACGGGCTGGCAGCTCACTCCCTACGTGGCGGCGCTGCTGGCGCTCTCGCTCAACGCATCGGCCTACTGCTCGGAGATCTTCCGCGGCGGCATCGCCTCGCTGCCGGCGGGCCAGTGGGAGGGCGCGCGCGCGCTGGGCATGCGGCGTGTGCAGGTGCTGCGCCGCGTGGTGCTGCCGCAGGTGCTCAAGCGCATGCTGCCGGCCTTCACCAACCGCGGCATCGAGCTGGCGAAGAACACGTCCATCGCGTCCGTCATCGCGGTGCACGAACTCATGTACCAGGGCCGCGCGCTGAGCGCCGCCTACTACCGGCCGCTGGAAATCCTGACGGCCGTGGCCGTGGTGTACTTCGTGCTCATCTACCCTGGCGCCTATGCCGCAAGCCGCCTCGAAAAGCGCCTTGCCCTGCGCAGCCATTGACGTCCACCGCCCACGCCCCGACACCCGACCCGCCGCGATGAAGACCCTCCCCGATTTCGCACCCGCCCCCTCGGCCACGCGGCGCGACTACGTGGCGCAGACCCTGCGCGACGCCATCCTCACCGGCAAGATCGCGCCCGGAACGCAGCTGGTCGAGAGCCACTTCGCCACCCAGTTCGGCGTCAGCCGCGGCCTGCTGCGCGAGGCGATCCGCGAGCTCATCGAGACCGGCCTGCTCGTGAACAAGCCCTACGCCGGCACCTACGTGACCGACATCAGCGAAGAAACCATGAGCGACGTGTACGAGGTGCGCCGCATCATGGAAAGGCAGGCGTTCATCCGCCTGTGGCCGCAGCGCGACGAAGCCTTTCGCGCCGAGATGACCGCGCGCTACGAGGCATTGGCCGAAGCCGCTTCCAGCAGCGAGCTGCATCGCGAGAGCGCGGCGGAGGCCCACTTCCACGGCCTGGTCTACGAGCGCTGCGGCAATCAGCTGCTGCTCGATGTCTGGCGCCAGATGACGCAGAAGATCCAGCTCGGCTTTGCGGTGTGCCGTCTGACCCATGCGCCCAAGCCCGACTTCGCGGAGAACCACCACCTGTTCCTCGAGCTGGCCATCGGCAACGACCTCAACGCGATGCTCGAAGAGCTCGATGCGCACCTGCTGCGCGGCCTGTCGACCATTCGGCACGCGCTGCGCAACACGGCCCCGCGCGGCTGAGCATGGGTCATGAAATCCGGTCGGTGCGCAGCATCTCCGGCAGCGCCTCCACCGCGCTGAGCTTCTCCATCACCATTCCGATGAACGCCGACACCGCCAGCGGCAGGTGCTTGCGGCTCGGGTAGAGCACGCTCAGCCCCTGCCCCGTGCGCTGGTACTGCGGCAGCACCGGCACCAGCCGGCCGGCCTCCAGGTCGAGCCGGGCCATGGTGGGCGGCAGCAGCGCGATGCCCAGGCCGGCGAGCGCGGCCTTGCGCAGCGCCTGCGCGGTGTTGCCGCTGAAGCGGCCCGCGACCTGCACTTCTTCGTCCGCGCCGCCGGGGCCGGCCAGGCGCCAGAGGGTGCGGCCGCTCGGGTGGGGCGAGGTCACGCAGTCGTGGTCCGCTAGGTCCTGCAGGGTGGCGGGCGCGCCGCGCGCGGCGATGTAGGCGGGGCTCGCGACCATGCCGTCGGTGCGGGCGCCCAGGAGCTTGCGGCCGACGTAGCCGGAGTCGGGCAGCGCGCCGCCGCGGAATGCGATGTCGATCTGCTCGGCGATCAGGTCGGCCCGGGCGTCGCTCAGAACAAAGTCGACGCGCACCAGCGGATGCGCGGCCAGGAAGTCGGCCACCCACTCCATCGGGAAGAAATCGAAGAAATCGGCCGTCGCCGCCACGCGCACCAGGCCGCTGGGCTGCTGGCTGCCGGTGATCAGCTCCTGCCCGGCCTCGACCAGCCCGTCGACCGGGCCCGCGCAGCGCTCGTGAAACGCCTGGCCCGCGCTGGTCAGCGTGAGCCTGCGGGTGGAGCGCTGCATGAGCCGCGTGCCCAGCTGCGCCTCGAGCTGCTGGATGCGCCGGCTCACGGTGTTGGGCGGCAGGCCCAGCCGGCGCGCCGCCCCGGCAAAGCTGCCGTGGCGCACCACCTGCACGAACATGGCGATGTCGTTGAGGTCGAGCATGGTGTGGATTCCTTTTATTGATGGACGAGTGCAATCCGATTCTGCCGTCTAGTCGATCAATGGGTGCAGCCCTAACCTTGTGCCCATGACTTCCTCATCCTCCACTTCCCCGATCCAGCGCCGCATCGTCTGGGGCGTTCGCATTCTTCTCGCGCTGGCCTTCGGTGCCGCCGGCCTCGCCAAGCTGGCCGGCTTGCCGCAGATGGTCCAGGTGTTCGAGGCGGTCGGCTTCGGCCAGTGGTTCCGCTACCTGACGGGCGTGGTCGAGGTCGGCGGCGCGGTGCTGCTGCTGGTGCCGGCAACCGGCTTCATCGGCGGCCTGCTGCTGACCGCGACCATGGCCGGCGCCGTGGCCACGCACCTCGTGCTGATCGGCGGCAGTCCCGCGCCGGCCGTGGTGCTCCTGCTGCTGTCGGCCTTCGTGGCCTGGCGCCTGCGGCCCGTGCCGGCGGCCAGGGCCGCCTGATCTTTCTTTTCTTCTTCCATCGGTTAAGGAGCCTCCCATGACCACCGCCGTTGCCACTGCCCCCACCACCGAAGCCCGCGCCATCGTCTACCGCACGCGCGGCTCGCAGCACGGGCCGATCACGCGGCTCATGAGCCCGGGCGACCTGGGCGAATTCCTCAAGCCCTTCGTGTTCCTCGACCTCTTCGGCTTCGACACTTCCGGCAGCCGCAAGGGTTTCGGCATGCATCCGCATTCGGGCATTGCCACGCTGACCTGGCTGATCGAAGGCGACACGCTGTACGAAGACACGACCGGCGAGCAAGGCGTGCTGCCGGCCGGCGGCGTCGAGTGGATGCGCGCCGGCAACGGCGTGTGGCACGACGGCGCACCCGCGCCGGGCACCAGGCGCGTGCAGGGTTTCCAGCTCTGGGTGGCCCTGCCGGCCTCGGAAGAAAACGCGCCGGCGCAGAGCATCTACCTGTCGCCCTCGCAGGTGCCGCGGGAAGGCCCGGCGCGCGTGCTGCTCGGGCGCCACGGCGCGGCGCAAAGCCCCATTCCGGCCCCGGCGCCGATCAACTACCTGGCCGTGCAGCTGAAGGATGGCGAGCACTGGCGCTACACGCCACCCGCCGGCCACACGGTGGGCTGGATCGCGGTCGACGCGGGCCGGCTCGATGCGGGCGACGGCGAACCGGTCGCTGCCGGCGAGCTGGCGGTGTTCGAGGAATCGGGCGCGGCCATCGGCTTCGTGGCCCACGGCGACACGTCCTTCGTGCTGGGCTCGGCGGCGAAGCATCCGCACGAGCTGGTGATGGGGCACTACTCGGTGCACACCAGCAAGGCCGCGCTCGAGCAAGGCGAGGCCGAGATCCGCCGCATCGGCGCGCGGCTGCGCGAGGAAGGCCGCCTGCGCTGAGGCGCGTTTCAGCGCTGCACCCTGGTGCAGCCGGCGCCTTCATGGCGCAGCCATGCCGCCCCAAAGGCACCGTCCGGCCCCACGCGCCGCGCGCACTTTCCCCAGTGCGCGGGGCGTTTTTCCTGGCGCGCGCCCTTTGCCGGCGCGCCTTTGCACGCTTCCAACCGGCTCACCAAGGGCTTACCCCATCACGCAGGCCTGCATATTGCTTAAGACTGTCGTCGGTTGACTGTCGACAGTTTGCACAGTCGATCCGATAAACCCCGAACATGGCACCGGCGGCCTCCCGCCGGGCCTGAAAAAGGAACGCGACATGCAATTGCAGGCAGTGGGCCGCAAGGCCCCACCCGTTTCCGATGCCGAGCGCCAGGTGCGCGAAGACCTGGCCGCCGCCTACCGCCTGGTGGCGCACTACGGCATGGACGACAGCATCTACACGCACATCTCCGCGCGCGTGCCGGGCACCGAGGACCAGTTCCTGATCAACCCTTTCGGCATGCTGTTCAGGGACATCACGGCCTCGTCGCTGGTCAAGATCGACCTGGACGGCCGCATCCTCGACGACTCGCCCTGGGACGTGAACCCGGCCGGCTTCACCATCCACAGCGCCGTGCATTCGGCGCGCCACGACGCGGCCTGCGTGCTGCACACGCACACGGTGGCGGGCGTGGCGGTGTCGTCGCTGGCCGCGGGGCTGCAGCCGTGCAACCAGTGGGCGCTGCAGTTCTACAACCGCGTGGTCTATCACGACTTCGAAGGCATCGCGCTCGACGCCGACGAGCGCGAGCGCCTCGTGGCCGACCTGGGCCCGGCGGCGCGTGCGCTGATCCTGCGCAACCACGGCCTGGTCACGCTCGGGCGCACGGTGCCGGAGGCCTTCATCCTGATGCTGAACCTCGAGCGCGCCTGCCGCGTGCAGGTGGCCATCGCCTCGAGCGGGCAGCCGGTCTACCCCGTGCCGCCCGAGGTCTGCGAGAAGACCGCGCAGCAGTACGAAAGCGGCGACAGCGTGCGCCAGCCGGGCCAGCCCGACCCCAACGCGCGCGAATGGCGTGCACTGCTGCAGCGCATCGACCCGCTTCCCGCCACCTCGTACCGCGACTGAACGCGGCGGCGCCGCCATCTGCGGCGTCCGCGTTCTCCCGCTCCCCGTTTCTTCGTCCCCACCCGCTCGCACAGAGCCACAAGGAGTTTCCGCACATGAAACGTCGCAACCTCATCCAGATGGGCGCCGCCTCGGCCGCCGGATTGACGCTGGCGGGTGTCCCGCTGCATCTGCTGGCGCAGGGCAAGAAAGGCGGCGTGATCAACGCCGTCGTGCAGCCCGAGCCGCCGGGGCTGATGCTGGGCATCACGCAGAACGCCCCCACGCAGATGATCGCGGGCAACATCTACGAGGGCCTGCTGCGCTACGACGAGAAGATCAACCCGCTGCCCTCGCTGGCCACCTCGTGGACCGTCAACAAGGAAGGCACGCTCTACACCTTCAAGCTCAAGCCCGGCGTCGCCTGGCACGACGGCAAGCCCTTCACCTCGGCCGACGTGGTGTTTTCGGCCGACGTGTTCCTGCGCAAGACGCATGCGCGGCTGCGCGCCAACCTGGCCGCGGTGGAAAGCATCAAGGCCATCGACCCACTCACGGTCGAGTTCAAGCTCAAGTACCCCTTCGGCCCCTTCATCGGCATCTTCGAGGTCGGCAGCATGCCGATGCTTCCGAAGCACATCTACGAAGGCACCGATTTCGCGACCAACCCGGCCAACGCCACGCCCATCGGCACCGGGCCGTTCAAGTTCAAGGAGTGGGTCAAGGGCTCGTACATCCAGCTGGTGGCCAACGACAAGTACCACGTCAAGGACGTGCCGCTGGTCGAGAGCGTGTACTTCCACGTCATTCCCGATGCGGCCTCGCGCGCGGCGGCCTTCGAGTCGGGCAAGGTCGACCTGGTGCCCGGCGGCGCGGTCGAGTACTTCGACGTGCTGCGGCTTTCCAAGCTGCCGGGCGCGGCGGTCACCACCAAGGGCTGGGAGTTCTTCGCGCCGCATTCGTGGCTGTGGCTCAACAACCGCAAGGCGCCGATGGACAAGGTCAAGTTCCGCCAGGCCGTGATGTACGCGATCGACCGCGAGGCCATGGCCAAGATCGCCTGGCAGGGCTTCGCCAAGCCGGCGACCGGCCCGTTCAACAGCAACATCAAGTTCCACAGCACCGACGTCGCCAAGTACCCGCGCAACGTGGCCGCCGCCAAGAAGCTGCTCGAGGAAGCCGGCTACAAGGGCGAGACGCTGCGCCTGCTGCCGCTGCCCTACGGCGAAACCTGGGCGCGCTCGGCCGAGATCCTGCGCCAGAACCTGGCGCAGGCCGGCATCAAGGTCGAGCTGGTGGCCACCGACGTGGCGGGGTGGAACCAGAAGCTCAACGAGTGGGACTACGACCTCGCCTTTACCTACGTGTACCAGTACGGCGACCCGGCGCTGGGCGTGGCGCGCAACTACACCACCGGCAACATCGCCAAGGGCTCGCCCTTCAACAACGTCGAGGGCTACTCCAACCCGAAGGTGGACGAGCTGTTCGACGCCGGCGCCAAGGAGAGCGACCCCGAGAAGCGCAAGGCCATCTACCTGCAGGTGCAGAAGATCCTGCTCGACGAGGTGCCTGTCGCCTGGCTGCACGAGCTCAACTTTCCGACGCTGTACCGCACCAAGCTCGGCAACCTGATCACATCGGGCATCGGCCTGAACGACAGCCTCGGTACGGCAACGCTCGCATGACGGCCAGCCTGCCGCACATGCAACTCCACAGGAGCCGCCGATGAAACGTACGCAGTTCATGCTGGGCCGCGTGATGCAGGGCCTGCTGGCGATTTTGCTGATTGCCACGGTCAACTTCATGCTGGTGCGCGCCGCGCCGGGCGATCCGGTGTCGGTGCTGGCGGGCGAGGCGGGCGCGTCCGATCCGCAGTTCGTGGCGCAGCTGCGCGCGCAGTTCGGGCTCGACCAGCCGATCACGACGCAGCTTGCCACCTACGTCGGCAAGGTGGTGCGGCTCGACCTGGGCTTCTCGTACCGGCAGCAGCAGCCGGTGCTCAAGCTCATCATGGACCGGCTGCCCGCCACGCTGCTGCTCACGGGCACGGCGTTTGCGCTGTCGCTGCTGTTCGGCGTCACGCTGGGTGCCCTTGCCGCGCGGCGCGCCGGCACCTGGGTCGACAGCTCGATCACCGTGGTGGCGCTCATCTTCTATGCCACGCCGCTTTACTGGCTCGCGCTGATGGCGGTGCTGGTGTTCACGGTACAACTCGACTGGCTGCCGGGCTTCGGCTTCAGCACCGTGGGCTCCGGCGCCACCGGCCTGGCGCTGGCCTGGGACATCGCGGGCCACCTGGTGCTGCCGGCGCTGACGCTCGCGCTCTTCTACATGGCGGTGTATGCGCGCATGACGCGCGCCGCCATGCTCGAAGTCGCGCAGATGGACTTCGTGAAGACCGCGCGCGCCAAGGGCGTGAAGCCCGGGCGCATCCTGCGCGCGCACGTGCTGCGCAACGCGCTGCTGCCGGTGGTCACGCTCGCGGGCATCCAGGCCGGCGGAATGATCGGCGGCGCGGTGCTGACCGAGACCGTGTTCGCCTGGCCCGGCATCGGCCGCCTGATGTTCGACGCGCTGCTGCAGCGCGACTACAACCTGCTGCTCGGCGCCTTCCTCGTGACCGCGGCCATGGCCGTGCTGTTCAACCTCATCACCGACCTCGTCTACACGCTGGTCGATCCCCGGATCGAGCTATGACCTTGCTGCAAAGTCCATTCTGGCGGCGCTTCTGCCGCAACAAGGGCGCCGTGCTCGGCATGGCGGTGCTGGTGCTGGTGGCGGTCGTCGCCATCATCGGTCCATGGGTTGCGACCAACGATCCATGGAACATGGTCGAGCAGCCGTTCCTGCGGCCGTGGACCGAGCCCGGCTTCGCGCTCGGCACCGATACGCTGGGCCGCGACATCCTCTCGGGCGTGATCTACGGCGCGCGCATCTCGCTCCTGATCGGGCTGGTGTCAACCGTGGCGGCGCTGCTCATCGGCGTGACGCTCGGCGCCATCGCCGGCTACTTCGGCGGCTGGATCGACGCGGCGCTGATGCGCTTCACCGAGCTGTTCCAGGCCGTGCCGAGCTTCGCGCTCGCCATCGTGCTGGTGGCCATCTTCCAGCCTTCGGTCAATTCGATCGTCGTGGCCATCGCCATCGTCTCGTGGCCGCCGGTAGCACGGCTGGTGCGCAGCGAGTTCCTCACGCTGCGCCAGCGCGACTTCGTGCAGGCCGCGCTGCTCGCGGGCCAGTCGACGCCGCGCATCATCCTCACGCAGATCCTGCCCAACGCCATGTCGCCGATCATCGTGATGGCCTCGCTCATGACGGCCACGGCCATCCTGCTGGAGTCGAGCCTGAGCTTCCTCGGCCTGGGCGACCCGAACCAGATGAGCTGGGGCTACATGGTGGGCGCCGCGCGCACCGTGCTGCGCCAGGCCTGGTGGATGGCGCTGTTTCCCGGCCTGGCCATCGTGCTGACCGTGCTTGCGCTCAACCTGGTGGGCGAAGGCCTGAGCGACGGGCTCAACACGCGGCTCGACGGGAGGGGCAAATGAGCGCCACCGTCACGCCCATGAAGCCGGTGCAGCCGGTGCTCGACGTCGTCAACCTCGGCATCCGCCTGCCCAAGGGCGCGGACCGCGCGCTGGCCGTCGACGGCGCCACGCTGTCGGTGCTGCCGGGCCAGACGCTGTGCGTGGTCGGCGAATCGGGCTCGGGCAAGTCGATGATCGCCAACGCCGTGATGGGCCTGCTGCCGCGCCCGCACGTCGAGCCCGTGGCCGGGCAGATTCTGTTCGAGGGCCGCGATCTGCTGCAGCTCAGCGAGCCGCAGATGCGCGAGCTGCGCGGACGCCGCATCGGCATGGTGTTCCAGGAGCCGATGACGGCGCTCAACCCCGTGATGCGCATCGGCGAGCAGATCGGCGAAGTCTTCGACGCGCACGGCAGCGTGCCCGCGGCCGAGAAGCGGCGGCGCATCCTGGCCGCGCTGGCTGACGTGGGCCTGCCCGACCCGGAACTGCTGATCGACGCCTATCCGTTCCGCCTCTCGGGCGGCCAGCGCCAGCGCGTGATGATTGCCTGCGCACTGGTGCTCGAGCCCGTGCTGCTGATTGCCGACGAGCCGACCACCGCGCTCGACGTGACGACGCAGGCGCAGATCCTCGCGCTGATCCGCGAGCTGCAGCAGCGCCGCGGCACGGCGGTGCTGTTCATCACGCACGACTTTGGCGTGGTGTCGGAAATTGCCGACCACGTGGTGGTGATGCAGACCGGCCAGGTGGTCGAGGCGGGGCCGGTGCGCCAGGTGCTCGACGCGCCGCAGCACCCGTACACGCGCAAGCTGATCGCGGCCATTCCCACCGGCAACGCGGAGCGCGACACGCCGAGCGGCGAGATCGCGCGCGTGCTGCAGGTGCAGGACCTGTGCAAGACCTATACGTCGGGCAACGGCCTCTTCAAGCGCGGCCGCTCGGTGCAGGCCGCGAAGAACGTCAGCTTCGAACTGCGACGCGGCCAGACGCTGGGGCTGGTCGGCGAATCGGGTTCGGGCAAGTCGAGCGTGGGCCGCTGCCTGGTGGGGCTCTCGCCGTTCGACAGCGGCCGCATCCTCTTCAAGGGCCGCAGCCTGTCGCAGGGTCCGGCGTTTCGCCGCGAGGCCGCGGGCAAGATCCAGATGGTGTTCCAGGATCCGTACGCATCGCTGAATCCGCGCCACCGCGTGGGCGCGGCCATTGCGGGCGGGCCCATTGCACAGGGCGTGGGCAAGGCCGAAGCCATGGCGCGCGCGATGGAGCTGCTGATGCTCGTGGGCCTGGGCGCCGATGCGGCCGAGCGCTATCCGCACGAGTTCTCGGGCGGGCAGCGCCAGCGCATCGGCATTGCGCGTGCGCTGGCCATGCAGCCCGAACTGCTGGTGGCCGACGAGCCGGTGTCGGCGCTCGACGTGTCCGTGCAGGCGCAGGTGCTCGAACTTTTTGCGCAGGTGCGCGAGCAGTTCCAGCTCGCCATGGTCTTCATCACGCACGACCTGCGCGTGGCCGGCCAGATGTGCGACCACATCGCGGTGATGCAGCGCGGCGAGGTCGTCGAATATGGCGAGACGCACAAGGTGCTCGGCGATCCGAAGCACGCCTACACGCGCAAGCTGATCGAGGCGGTGCCGCGGCTGGTGTCCGCCGCGTCGCCGGCCGAGGCGCTGGTCGCGTGATGGCGCTGGACGACAAAGGCGGCACGCCTTGCGTGGCGATCCTGAGCGAGGTGCTGGACATGGAATACCTTGCCGCGGCCTTCCGCGAGACCCATCCCGGCATCGACCTGCGCCTGGGCGAAGAGCTCGGCGCGCTCGACCAGATCGAAGCGGCCGTCTGCTGGTTTCCGCCGCACGGCCTGCTCGCGCAGATGCCGAGGCTGCGGCTCGTGCAATCGCTGGCCGCGGGCATCGAGCACATCACGGCCGATGCGCAGCTGCCGCGCGAGGTGCCGCTGTGCCGCATCGTCGACACCGGCATGGCGGCCGGCATGAAAGCCTATGTCTGCTGGGCCGTGGTGCAGCAGCACCGTGGCATGCGCGCGTACGTTGCGAGTTCCGCGGCCCGCCGGTGGGAGGAGCAGCCGATCGTGTCGCCGCGCCACCACCGCGTCGGCATTGCGGGCCTGGGCACGCTGGGCATGGCCTGCGCCCAGGCGCTGGCCGCCATCGGCTACCCGGTGCGCGGCTGGAGCCGCAGTGCGAAAGAGGCGCTGCCGGCCGGCGTCGAAGGATTCCACGGCACGGCGCAGCTCGATGAATTCCTCTCGGGCTGCGACACGCTGGTGTGCCTGCTGCCGCTCACCGCAGAGACGCGCGGTTTTCTCGATGCCGCGCTGTTCGCCAAGCTGCCGCGCGGCGCGCACCTGGTCAACGTCGGCCGCGGCGATCACCTGGTCGAGGCCGACCTGCAGCCGGCGCTCGCCGCGGGCCAGCTCTCGGCAGCCACGCTGGATGCCTTTTCGCAGGAGCCGCTGCCGCCGGAGCATCCGTTCTGGGGCGACCCGCGCATCCTCGTCACGCCGCACATCGCCACGCGCACCGACAGCCTCGTGATCGCCCGCCAGACGCTCGACAACCTTGCGTCGCTGCGGCAAGGCCGCCGGCCCGCCAACCAGGTCGACCTGGCGCGCGGCTATTGAACTCCCACAAACCGGAACCGACTTCATGAACGCCAGCACGCATGCAGAGAACGCCGCCAACGACATCGCCGCGCATCTCCATCCCTTCACCAACCTCGCGACCCATCCGCAGCTCGGCCCGCTGGTGATCCAGCGCGGCGACGGCATCTTCGTGGAGGACGACCAGGGCCGCCGCTATCTCGAAGCGATGTCGGGCCTGTGGTGCGCCTCTCTGGGCTTCAGCAACGCACGCCTGGCCAAGGCCGGCAGCGATGCGCTGCATGGGCTGCCGTACTACCACACGTTCAACGGTCGTTCGAACCCGGCCGCGATCGCGCTGGCCGAGAAGCTGCTCGCGCTGGCGCCGGTGCCGATGTCCAAGGTGTTCTTCGCCAACTCGGGTTCGGAGGCCAACGACTCCGCGGTCAAGCTGGTCTGGTATTACCACAACGCCATCGGCAAGCCTGAAAAGAAGAAGGTCATCGCGCGCCGCAATGCCTACCACGGCGTCACCGTCGCGGCTGCAAGCCTGAGCGGCCTGGTGCCGAACCACCGCGACTTCGACCTGCCGATCGACCGCATCCTGCACGTCGACTGCCCGCACCATTTCCGCTACGCCGAGGCCGGCGAGAGCGAGCAAGACTTCGCGACGCGGCTCGCCGCTGCGCTTGAGCAGCGCATCCTCGATGAAGGCCCCGGGACGGTCGGTGCCTTCATCGCCGAACCCGTGATGGGCGCGGGCGGCGTGCTGGTGCCGCCGGCCACCTACTTCGACAAGGTCCAGAAGGTGCTCGCGAAGTACGAGGTGCTGCTGATCGCCGACGAGGTGATCTGCGGCTTCGGCCGCACCGGCCAGATGTTCGGCTCCGGCACCTTCGGCCTCAGGCCCGACATCCTGACCGCGGCCAAGGCGCTGTCCTCGGGCTACGTGCCGATTTCGGCCGTGATGGTCAACGAGAAGGTGCATGCGGCCGTGGCCGCCAACAGCGGAAAGATCGGCACCTTCGGCCACGGCTTCACCTACTCGGGCCATCCGGTGGCCTGCGCCGTTGCGCTCGAGACGCTCAAGGTCTACGAGGACGAGAACATCCTCGCGCACGTGCAGTCGCTGGCGCCGCAATTCCAGAAGGGGTTGCGCAGCCACGCCGCGCGCAAGTACGTTGGCGAAGTGCGCGGCGTGGGGTTCATCGGCGCGATCGAGCTGTATGCCGATCCCGCGAAGCGCACGCCGTTCGATCCCGCGCAGAAGGCCGGTGCCCGGCTGGCCGAACTCGCGCTGGCGCAAGGCCTCATCGTGCGCGCGATGGGCGATTCCATCGCCTTCTGCCCGCCGCTCATCATCACGGCCGGACAGATCGACGACATGTTCGCGCGCTTCGGCCGCGCCATGGCAATCTTCGAGGAAAGCTTCGCGTGAAGGCCTTCTTCACCGACGAGCAGCTGCTGCACGATCCGCAGCAGTTCATGCGGCTGGGCCGCATCTGCAAGCCGACCGACCTGCCCAGCCGCGCGCATGCGCTGCGCGACGCGCTGGCCCAGCGCGGCATTGCGCTGGCCGAGCCGCGCGACTACGGCCGCGCGCCGCTCGAAGCCGTGCACAGCGCCGACTACCTCGACTACCTGGAAACCGCCTACGCGCTGTGGCGCGAGCTCGATGTGCCCGGCGTGGAGCCCGGCATCGAGGTGCTGCCGAATCTTTCGCCGTACTACAACGGCACGCCGGGCGTGGCGCGTGCGCCCTGCCCCTCGCCTTCGCTGGTGGCGCGCACGGGCTACTACATCAGCGACCTCTCGTGCCCGCTCGGCCCGCACACCTGGCGCTCGATACTGCGCTCCGCGCACACGGCAGTGGCCGCCGCCGATGCGGTGCTGGAAAGCGGTGACGCGGCCTACGCGCTGTGCCGTCCCTCGGGCCATCATGCGCACCGCGACCGCGCGGGCGGCTTCTGCTACATCAACAACAGCGCCACTGCGGCGCAGCGCCTGTGCGAGCGGCACGGCCGCGTGGCGGTGTTCGACGTCGATGCGCACCACGGCGACGGCACGCAGAACATCTTCTATGCGCGCGATGACGTGCTGACCGTCTCGACGCATGCCGACCCTGCGGGCTACTACCCGTTCTACACGGGCTACGCGCACGAGCGCGGCGTGGGCGCGGGCGAAGGCTTCAACCTGAACCTGCCGCTCGCGCACGGCGCGGACAACGCGGCATTCCTGCAGGCGGTGGACCAGGGCGCGGCCGCGCTGCGCGAATTCGCGCCCAAGGCACTGGTGCTCGCGCTCGGCTTCGACAGCTACAAGGACGACCCCATCAGCGTGCTCAAGCTCGACCTCGACGCCTACCGCCACATCGGCGAGCGCGTCGGCGCGCTCAAGCTGCCGACGGTGATCGTGCAGGAAGGCGGCTACATGGTCGAGGCCATCGGCCCCGCGCTCGACAATTTCCTGCGGGGCTTCCAGGCCGCGCGATGAGCACTGCCGCCACGGCTCTCGCACTGCGCTCCGCGGGCTCCAGGCGCGCCGGCGTGGCGCTGTTCTTCTGCGCGCTGGTGGCCTTTGCCTCCTACGACGCGTTCTGCAAGCACATGCTGCAGTTCTACCCGGCGCCCTTCGTCAACGTGATGCGCTATGTCGCGGTGAGCGGCATTGCCTTCGCGATGCTGCTGCGCCATGGCGACCTGCGCATGTGGCGCACGCCGCACAAGCCGCTGCTGCTGCTGCGCGGGCTGATGCTCGCGACGGTGGCGACCTGCTTCATGACGGCGCTGATCTGGATGCCGCTGGCCGAGGCCACGGCCATCTATTTCACCGCGCCGCTGCTGATGGTGGCGCTGTCGCCGTGGCTGCTCGGCGAGCAGGTGCGGCGCAGCCGCTGGGTGGCGGTGATGGTCGGCTTCGGGGGCATGCTGCTGATCGTGCGCCCGGGCGCCGACCTGCCGCTGCTCGGCACGGTGCTGATGGCGGTGTCGGCCGTCTGCTATGCGATCTTTCAGCTGCTCACGCGGCGGCTCGCCGGCCTGGTCGCGGGGCCGGTGCAGTACGCCTGGACCGCGCTGGCCTGCTTCGTGGTCACGCTGCTGCCAGCCCCCTTCTTCCTGCCCGCCCATCAGCCGCCCTGGGGCGACGTGGCGCTGCTGCTCGCGGGCGGCGCCTGCAGCGCGGCCGCACAGTGGCTGCTGCTGGCCGCCTTCGAGCGCGTCGAGGCCTCCACGCTGGCACCGCTCAACTACTTCCAGCTGCTGCTGGCCGTGGCCTTCAGCACCTTCTGGTTCCGCCGGCCGCCCGACGCGATCGCGATGGCCGGCATCGCGCTGATCATGGCGGCGGGTATCTACCTGGCGCGCGCGGGGCGGGGCCTGAAGACCGCACCGGCCGCGCCGGATGCCATCCGGTGAAGAATCGCCCCTGGCGCACACCAATGACGAGACAAGCAACATGGCAATTTCCACAATTTCTCCTCCTCCTTCTGCCGACGCGGCGCTGTTCGAATCGGTCGAGTCGACCGACCTCGTCGGCCTGGTCGAGGCCCAGCTGACGCGCGCCATCGTCGAGGGCCGCCTGGCGCCCGGCAGCCGCATCGTCGAGGCCGACATCGCGCGCCGCATGGGCGTGAGCCGCGCGCCGGTGCGCGAAGCGGCGCGGCGGCTCGAGCGCCAGGGCGTGCTGGTGGCCAAGCCGCGCCACGGCTTCGCGGTGCGGACCATCAGCGTGCAGGAGATCGACGATCTGTTCGAAGTGCGGCTGAGCCTGGAGCTCACCTCCATCGAGCTGGCCTGCCGCAAGGCCGACGACGCGGGCATCGCGCGCGTGCAGGCGCTGGTCGAGGCCATGGTGCGCGAGGCCAACACGCAGCCGCAGCACCACCGCATCGCCAACGATCTGGCGCTGCACACGCTGATCTGCGAGCTGTCGGGCAACGCGCACCTGCACCGCATCTTCATGAACACGCAGACCGAGATGCAGATGATCATCGCGCTGATCGACGCGGTCTACCACGACCCCACCGCCATGGCCGAAACCCACCGCCCCATCGTCGACGCCCTGGTGCGCCGCGACCCCGAGGCCGCCAAGGCGGCGATGCGCGTGCACCTGGAAGACGCCTGGCAGCACGTGCGCGCGCTGTTCGTGAAGCAGCACGGCGCCGCGCCCCTTCCCGCCAATGCCTGAGACCGGAGAAACACGCCGATGAAAGTCGTCTACAGCGACACCCACAAGGACCACGACCCGCAGCTCTTCATGGTGCGCGGCAAGCTCAAGCGCAGCAACGAGCAGCCCGAGCGCGCATTCCGCCTGCTCGAGGCGGTGCAGCGGGAAGGCCACGAGATCGTCGCCACGCGCGACTTCGGCGCCGGCCCGCGCGCCGCCATCCACACGCCCGAGTACCTGCGCTTCCTCGAAACCGCCTACGCGCGCTGGCAGCTGCTGGACGACCCGTCGGAAGAAGTGATGCCCAACATCCATCCCTTCCCGGGCCAGCCCTGCACCTATCCCGACAGCGTGGTCGGCCAGGCCGGCTTCCACATGGGCGACAACGCCTGCTCCATCGGCGCACGCACCTGGGACGCCGCCATCGCCTCGGCGAACATGGCGACGCATGCGGCGCAGCTCGTGCTCGATGGCGAGCGCGCGGCCTATGCGCTGTGCCGCCCGCCCGGCCACCACGCCTACGCCGACCGCGCCAACGGCTTCTGCTACCTCAACAACGTGGCGATTGCCGCACAGCACCTGCGCAGCGTGCACGACCGCGTGGCCGTCCTCGACATCGACGTGCACCACGGCAACGGCACGCAGGGCATCTTCTACCGCCGCGCCGACGTGCTGACCATCTCGCTGCACGGCGATCCGCGCAACTTCACGCCCTTCTTCATCGGCCACGCGCACGAGCGCGGCGAAGGCGAAGGCCTGGGCTACAACATCAACAAGCCGCTCGCGCTGGGCACCGGCATCGACAGCTACCTGCCCGCGCTGCGCGACGCCTGCGACAGCATCCGCGCCTATGCGCCCGGCGCGCTCGTGGTGGCGCTGGGGCTCGACGCGCACGAGCGCGATCCCTACAAGGGCATGAAGATCCAGACCGCCGGCTTCGCCGTGCTGCTGGCCGAGATCGCACGCCTGGGACTGCCCACGGTGCTGGTGCAGGAAGGCGGCTACCTTTCCGACGACCTCGGTCCGAACATCGCGAGCGCGCTGCGCGGCTTCGAGAGCGCCGCATGACGGCGGTGGAATTTGCCGACGCGCAGGTGCTCAGCGAAGCCTCGCCCGCGCTCGACGACGCCTGGGTGCGCGAGTTCGCGCGCGAGCGCTACCGCATCGAAGGCGAGATGAAGCCGCTGACCGGCGAGCGCGACCGCAACTACCGGCTCGAGCGCGCCACCGACGGCGCCCGCTTCATGCTGAAGATCTCGCACCCGGCCGAGACCGCGCTGGTCGCCGACTTCCAGACCCAGGCCCTGCTGCATCTCGCGGCCACCGACCCCGGCCTGCCGGTGCAGCGCATCGTGCCGACGTGTGAGGGCGCAGCCTCTTTCGTGTGCGACCCGGGCGACGGCCTGCCGCGCGTGGTGCGCCTCTTCACCTACCTGCCGGGCCTGCCGCTGCCCGAGGCGCCGCGCACGCCGCGGCAGCAGCGGAACCTCGCGCGCATGCTGGCCCGGCTCGACCTCGCGCTCGCGGGCTTCGACCACCCGGCCGGCGATCTGCCGCTGCCCTGGGACCTGCAGCGCGCCGAGAGCGTGCGCGGCCTGCTCGCGCACATCGCGGAGCCGGAGCGCCGCGCGCTGGCCGCCGCCGCGCTCGACCGCTTCGAGCGCGATGCCAAGCCGGTGCTGCGCACGCTGCCCGCGCAGCCGATCCACAACGACTTCAACATCTACAACCTGCTGGTCGACCCGGCCGACACCGACCGCATCGCCGCGATCCTCGACTTCGGCGACATGGTGCGCGCGCCGTGCATCAACGACCTGGCCGTGGCCGCCGCCTACCAGGCCGGCACCGGCGACGACCCGCTCGCGGCCATCGTGCCGCTGGTGGCGGCCTATCACGCGGTGCGGCCGCTGTCGCCGGCCGAGGCCGGCGTGCTGTTCGACCTGATTGCGGCGCGGCTCGTGATGGTGGTAGCCATCAGCGGCTGGCGCGCCGCGCGCTACCCCGAGAACGCGCCCTACCTGCTGCGCAACAACCCGCTGTCGTGGGCGCGGCTGCAGGCCTGCGAGCGCGTCGGCAGCGCCGCGGCAACGGCCGCCTTCCGACGCGCGTTGAACCTCTGAGAGATCGCCCATGACTTCCCTCGCCCCTTCGACCCAGGCCCTCGTCGAGCGCCGCGCGCGCATGCTCGGCCCGGCCTATCGCCTGTTCTACGACACGCCGCTGCACCCGGTGCGCGGCGAAGGCGTGTGGCTGTACGACGCCGAGGGCCGGCCCCATCTCGACGCCTACAACAACGTCGCCTCGGTCGGCCACTGCCATCCGCACGTGGTCGAGGCCATCGCGCGCCAGGCCGGCGTGCTCAACACCCACACGCGCTACCTGCACGAGGGCGTGCTCGACTACGCCGAGCGGCTGCTCGCCACCATGCCGGCCGAACTCGCACACGCGATGTTCACCTGCACCGGCAGCGAGGCCAACGACCTCGCGATGCGCATCGCACGCGCGCACACCAGGGCCGAGGGGCTGATCGTCACGCGCTTCGCGTACCACGGCGTCACCGCGTCGATCGCCGAGGCCTCGCCCTCGCTCGGCAAGTTCGTGCAGCTCGGCGATGCGGTGCGCACCGTGCCCGCGCCCGACAGCTACCGCATCGCGCCCGGCGAGCTGGGCCGCGCGTTCGCGCAGGGCGTGCGCGAGGCCATCGCCGACCTCAAGGCGCAGGGCATGCGCCCGGCCGCGCTGATGGTCGACACCGTGTTCTCGAGCGATGGCATCTTCACCGACCCGCCAGGCTTCGTGGCCGAGGCGGTGGATGTGGTGCGCGAGGCCGGCGGACTCTTCATCGCCGACGAAGTGCAGCCCGGCCTCGGCCGCACCGGCGACGCGTTCTGGGGCTTCCAGCGGCACGGCGTGGTGCCCGACATCGTCACCATGGGCAAGCCGCTGGGCGCCGGCCATCCGCTGGCCGGCCTCGCGGTGCGCCCCGAGGTGCTGGCCGCCTTCGGACGAGAGTGCCGCTACTTCAACACCTTCGGCGGCAACCCGGTGTCGATGGCCGCGGGCATGGCGGTGCTCGACGTGATCGACCGCGAAGAACTGATGGCCAATGCACACCGCGTCGGCGGTTACCTGCGCGCGCAGATCGCGAAGCTCGCCGAGCGCCACAGCCTGATCGGCGACGTGCGCGGCGCGGGCCTGTTCGTGGGCGTGGAGCTCGTCACCGACCGCCGCACCCGCACGCCCGCCACCGCGGAAACCGCGCGCATCGTCAACGGCCTGCGCGAGCGGCAGGTGCTGCTGAGCGCCACCGGTGAGCACGCCAACACGCTCAAGATCCGCCCGCCGCTGGTGTTTTCCGAGGCCCATGCCGACTTGCTGGTCGAGACGCTGGGCCAGGTGCTGGCCGGCCTCTGACGCATCGCCTCCTCGCTGCCACGCATGGCGCCGCGCGCCGCCTTGCGCCAGAATTGTTCGCCCCCACGACCCTTGCCACCATGAACATCGTCGATTCCTTTGCCGCCCACGCCTCCCGCTTCGTCGATATCCGGCGCGACATCCACGCCCATCCCGAGCTCGGCTTCGAGGAGCACCGCACCTCCGAAAAGGTGGCGGGCCTGCTCGCCGAATGGGGCATCGAGGTGCACCGCGGCCTTGCCGGCACCGGCCTGGTCGGCGTGTTGCGCAAGGGCACCGGCACGCGCACCATCGGCCTGCGCGCCGACATGGACGCGCTGCCGCTGCACGAAGCCAACGAGTTCGCCCACAAGTCCACGCACGCCGGCCGCATGCACGCCTGCGGCCATGACGGCCACACCACCATGCTGCTGGCCGCCGCCTGGCACCTGTCGCAGCAGGGGCCCGATGACTTCGACGGCACCGTGCATTTCATCTTCCAGCCGGCCGAGGAGATGGGCAAGGCCGGCGCCAAGAAGATGATCCAGGACGGCCTGTTCGAGCGCTTTCCGTGCGACGCGGTCTTTGCGCTGCACAACTTCCCGGTCGGCGATGTGGGCCGCTTCGCGCTCAACGAAGGCGCGCTGATGGCCTCGAGCAACACCTACAAGATCACCGTGCGCGGGCGCGGCACGCATGCCTCGATGCCGCACACCGGCATTGACCCCGTGGCCGCGGTGGTCACGCTCGCGCAGCAGCTGCAGACCATCGTGCCGCGCACCATTCCCAGCACCGAGCGTGCCCTGCTTGCGGTCACGCAGCTGCAGGGCTCCGACGCGCCCAACGTGATTCCGGATGTAGCCACGGTCGGTGGCACCATCCGCACCTTCTCTATCGACGCCATCGACAAGATCGAGGCGCGGCTGCGCGAGGTCGCGGCGGGCGTGGCTGCGGCGCATGGCTGCACGGCCGAGGTCTTCTTCAACCGCTCCTCGCCGCCGGTGGTCAACCACCCGGCGGAGGCGCGCTTTGCCGCCGGCGTGATGCGCGAGGTGGTGGGCGACGGCATGGTCACCGACAACTTTCCTGCCGTGATGGGCGCCGAGGACTTCGCGCACATGCTGCTCGCGCGGCCCGGCTGCTATGCGTTCCTGGGCAATGGCGACGGCGACCACAGGCTCGACGGCCACGGGCCCGGCCCTTGCATCATCCACAACACGTCGTTCGACTTCAACGACGAGATCATTCCGATCGGCGCCAGCTACTTCGTGAAGCTGGTGCAGCGCTGGCTGCCTTCGGGCGGCTGAATCTTTTTCTGTTGACGATGATGAAAGTGGCCACTTCGATGACCTCCTCCCTGTTCACCCGGCGTTCGCTGGCTGCCCTTGCAGCCGCCACGGCGCTCGGCGCGTTCGCGCCCGTGCACGCGCAGCAGCCGCGCGTGATCCACATCGTCGTGCCCTTCGGCACCGGCGCGGTGCAGGACACCGTGGCGCGCGCCTTCAATGCCGAACTGGGCGCGGCGCTCAACGCCAGCGCCATCGTCGAGAACCGCGCGGGCGCGGGCGGCACGGTGGGCGCGGCCGTCGTGGCCAAGGCGCCGCCGGACGGCAACACGCTGGTGCTCGCGGCCGCGAGCCACAACATCGCGGGCTTCCTGTACAGCAAGCTGCCCTACGACCCGCTGAAGGATTTCGTGGGCGTGGCCAACATCGGCAACGCGGGCTATGTGCTGGCAGTGGCGAGCGGGCTCAACGTGTCGAGCACGGCCGATTTCATCAAGGAGGTCAAGGCCAACCCGGGCAAGTACAACTACGCCTCGGCCGGCAACGGCAGCGCCACGCACCTCGCGATGGCATCGTTCCTTGCCAAGGCCGGGCTGCAGATGACGCACATTCCGACCAAGTCCACGGGCGAGGCCGTCAACGAGGTGCTCGCGGGCCGCGTGCAGGCCGTGATCTCGTCGAGCATCGGCGTGATGGGCTTCCAGGCCGATCCGCGCATGAAGCTGCTCGCGTCCACCGGCCAGGCGCGCAGCCCGTTCCTGCCCAGCCTGCCGACGGTGGCCGAGAGCGGCCTGCCGGGCTACGCCTTCGATTCATGGATCGGCCTGCTCGCGCCGGCCGGCACGCCCAAGGCCGAGGTCGAGCGCCTCAATGCGGCCACCAACAAGGTGCTGTCCGATCCGGCGATCCAGGAGCGATTCAAGCGCCTGGGCGTGGAGCCGCGCACGCAAAGCGCCGAGGAGTTCCAGAAGCTGCTGCGCGCGGACTGGGATGCGATGGGGGCGGTGGTGAAGGCTTCGGGGGCGAAGATCGACTGAACTTGTGCCGTTGTACTCGGCGCTCTTGTTCGGGGCGCGTGCACAGGCCACCGGGTACTCCCCTCCGCGAATGTCCCCCGGCCTTCGGCCTCCTCCTTGATTTCGCTGCGGGGAGCACCCGATGCCCTGTGCACAGGGCACGCTGTCGGTTCGCGGCTGATCAACCAGTGCTCTGAACACGATCACGTCGATGGGGTGCCTTGCGCAGCGAAATCAAGGGGGAGGCCGAAGGCCGGAGGACATTCGCTTCGCCGCGTACCCCGTCGGCGGGAGCGCGCCCTGAACGGCAGACACCTGCCCTCCACGGATATCACACAAAAACCCCGCCCGAAAGAGCGCATGCCCCATGCATATCTTGACGATATATCCTTAATATATTTAAAGTAGGACCCTTCCCCACCGCACATCCAGGAGCGCTCACGTGACCAACCCCCGCTGGCAAGGCATCTTCCCCGCCATCACCACCAAGTTCCACGCCGACGAAAGCATCGATGCCGAAGGCACCGCGCGGCATATCGACTTCCAGATCCGCAACGGCATCCACGGCCTCGTCACCTGCGGCTCGCTCGGCGAGGCCAGCACGCTCACGCTCGAAGAAAAGCTGCAGGTCGCGAAGATCGCGCTCGAAGCCGCCGACGGCCGCATCCCGGTGCTGGCCAATGTGTCAGAAACCAGCACGCGCGAGGCGCTGCGCTATGTGGACGGCGCCAACAAGCTCGGCGTGGCCGGCTTCATGGTGATGCCCTCGGTGATCTACGTGGCCGACGCCCGCGAGGCCATGCTCAATGTGCGCACCATCGCCAATGCGGCGCAGAAACCCATCATGGTCTACAACAACCCGGTGGCCTACCGGGTGGACCTGAAGCCCGAGCACATGCTGGAGCTCGCGGACTGCGAATGGATCGCGGCCATCAAGGAAAGCTCGGACGACATCCGCCGCATCACGGACCTGCGCAACACGGTGGGCGATCGCTACCAGCTGTTCCTGGGCGTGGACGACCTGGCCTACGAAGGCCTGGCGCTGGGCTGCGACGGCCTGCTCGCCGGGGTAGGCTGCGCATTCCCGCGCGAGACAGTGGCACTGTACGACCTGATGAAGGCGGGCAAGTTCGTCGAGGCGCTGAAGCTCTACCAGTGGATGACGCCGATGCTGCACTTGGACGTGTCGACCAAGCTGGTGCAGAACCTCAAGCTGATCGACGTGCTGGTGGGCGTGGGCAGCGAGCACATGCGACGCCCGCGGCTGCCGCTGATCGGCCAGGAGCGCGCGGCCATCGAGGCCATCGTGAAGAAGGCGCTGGCCACGCGGCCGGTGCAGTACCAGTCGGTTATGTAATAACCGCTCTTTTCATTGTTCCAACCCAGGAAGAAGCATGAAGACAAAAGCAAGCATGGTTCCACTTCTCGGCGTCGTCGGCCTCGTGGCATTTGCCATCGCTGGCCTGGCGAACGCGCAGGAGCAGGTCGTCAAGATCGGCCACAGCGGGCCGCTCTCGGGTCCCAATGCCTTCGCGGGCAAGGACAATGAAAACGGCGTGCGCCTGGCCATCGAGGAGCTCAATGCGAAGAAGCTCACGGCCAGCGGCAAGACGCTGAAGTTCGAGCTGGTGTCCGAAGACGACCAGTGCGACGCCAAGACCGGCGTGAGCGTGGCGCAGAAGTTCGTGGACGACGGCGTCAAGTACGTCATGGGCCCGTACTGCTCGGGCGTGGCCATTCCGGCCTCGCGCATCTATGCCGACGGCGGCACCATGGTCTCCACCGTGGGCACCAACCCGAAGGTCACGCAGGGCGGCTACAAGAACCTCTACCGCATCATCGCGAGCGACAACCAGATCGGCTCCAGCATGGCCGTGTATGCGGCCAAGGAGCTGAAGGTGAAGAAGGTCGGCGTGATCGACGACCGCACCGCCTTCGGCCAGGGCCTGGCGGAAGAGTTCACCAAGGAAGCGAAGAAGCAGGGCCTCACGGTGGTCGGCCAGGAGTTCACCACCGACAAGGCCGTGGACTTCACCGCCATCCTCACCAACTTGAAGGCCAAGGCGCCCGAGGCCATCTTCTTCGGCGGCTATGCGCCGCAGGCCGCCCCCATGGCGCGCCAGATGAAGCAGCTCGCGGTGCCCGGCAAGCTGCTGGGCGGCGACACCGTCTGCAGCCCCGCCACCGGCAAGATCGGCGGCGACGCGGTCAACGACCTGGTGTTCTGCGCGCAGGGCGGCTCCATGCTCGAGAAGGCGCAGACCGGTCCGGCCTTCAAGGAGAAATTCAAGAAGCGCTTCAATGCGGACCCCGATGCGTATGCCGCCTCCTACTACGACCAGGTGCTCTTCATCGGCGAGTCGATGAAGAAGGCCAACTCGATCGACCCCGACAAGGTGGGCGCACAGCTCTACAAGGACACCTACAAGGGCGTGGCCGCCACCTACAGCTACGACGACAAGGGCAACATGAAGCAGGCGCCGATCACCGTCTTCACCTTCAAGAACGCGGCCCCGGTGCCCATCGCCAGCTACTGAACGGACGAGGCCGCATGCAGCGCATCCAGATCATCGATTCGCACACGGGCGGCGAGCCCACGCGCCTGGTCATCGGCGGGTTTCCCGATCTGGGCGGCGGCTCCATGGCCGAGCGCCGCGCGCTGCTGGCCGACCGGCACGACAAATGGCGCGCGGCCACCGTGCTCGAGCCGCGGGGCAGCGACGTGGTGGTGGGCGCGCTGCTGTGCGAGCCGGTGTCGAAAGACGCCGCGGCCGGCGTGATCTTCTTCAACAACACCGGCTACCTGGGCATGTGCGGCCACGGCACCATCGGCCTGGTCGCGAGCCTCGCGCACATGGGGCGCATCGGCGCCGGCGAGCACCGGATCGAAACGCCCGTGGGCACGGTCACGGCCACGCTGCATGCCGATGGTTCGGTCAGCGTGCGCAACGTGCCCGCGTACCGGCATCTGCACCAGGCGGCGGTGGAACTGCCCGGCCATGGCAGGGTGCACGGCGACGTGGCCTGGGGCGGCAACTGGTTCTTCCTCGTGAGCGAGCACGGCCAGCGCGTGGCCAGCGACAACCTCGACGCGCTGACCGGCTACACCGCGGCCCTGCGCCGCGCGCTCGCGGCGCAGGGCATCACGGGCGCCGACGGCGCGGAGATCGACCACATCGAACTCTTTGCCGACGACAGCGAAGGCGCCGACAGCCGCAACTTCGTGCTGTGCCCCGGCAATGCCTACGACCGCTCGCCCTGCGGCACCGGCACCAGCGCCAAGATCGCCTGCCTCGCGGCCGACGGCAAGCTCGCGCCAGGCAAAGTGTGGACGCAGGCCAGCGTGATCGGCAGCCGCTTCGAGGCCAGCTACGCGTTGGAAGACGGCGGCAAGGTCATTCCGACGCTGCGCGGCCGCGCCCACATCAGCGCCGAAGCCACGCTGCTGATCGACGACAACGACCCCTTCGGCTGGGGTATCCGGCTCTGACTCCGCGCGGCATGGATGCGGATGCCATCGTCATCGGCGCCGGCATCGTCGGTGCCGCGTGCGCACACGCGCTCGCGCAGGCCGGCCGCAATGTGCTGGTGCTCGATGCGCGCATCGGCGGCGCCACCGGCGCGGGCATGGGCCACCTCGTGGTGATGGACGACAACCCGGCCGAACTCGCGTTGAGCCGCCATTCGATTGCCCAGTGGCGCGCCCTGGTGCCCCGCATGGGCGAGGACTGCGCGTACGGCGCCTGCGGCACGCTCTGGATCGCCGCCAACGAAGAAGAGATGGCCGAGGCCGAGCGCAAGCAGCAGCGGCTGCATGCACACGGCATCGACAGCCGCCTGCTCGATGCGCCCGCGCTCGTACGCGCCGAGCCGGCGCTGCGCCAAGGCCTCGCAGGCGCGCTCGAAGTGCCCGGCGACGGCATCCTCTATGCGCCGAACGCGGCGCGCTGGCTGCTCGCGCAGGGCGGCGCTTCGATCCGCGTCGAGCATGCGAAGGTCGATGCGATCGAAGACGACGGCACGCTGCAGCTCGCGGACGGCAGCTGCCGCAGCGCGCCGCAGGTCGTGCTGGCCAACGGCATCGAAGCCACGGCGCTGTGCCCCGAACTCCCGATCCGCCCCAAGAAGGGCCACCTGCTGATCACCGACCGCTACCCGGGCACGGTGCACCACCAGCTCGTCGAACTCGGCTATGTGACGAGCGCACACCACAGCGACGGCGATTCGGTCGCCTTCAACGTGCAGCCGCGGCCCACGGGCCAACTGCTGATCGGCTCCTCGCGCCAGTTCGACACCACCGATCTGGCCGTCGAAGCGCCGATGCTCGCGCGCATGCTGCAGCGCGCGATCGGCTATCTGCCGGGGCTTGCGGAACTCAACGCGGTCCGCTCATGGACCGGCCTGCGCGCCGCGACGCCCGACGGGCTGCCGCTGCTGGGCAAGCATCCCTGGCGCGAGAAGCTCTGGCTCGCGGTCGGCCACGAAGGTCTGGGCGTGACCACTGCGCCAGGCAGCGCGCTCCTGCTCGCGGCGCTGATGACCGGCGCGGCGCCCGGGTTCGATGCGGCGCCCTATGCGCCGCGCGGCTTGCTGGAGAAGCGCGCATGAGCGGTGAGACCTTGCTGCATATCGACGGCCAACCCGTCCGCGTGAAGGCGGGCAGCTCGGTCGCCGCCGCATTGCGCGTGGCCGGCGGCGTGGGCGTGGCGCGCCGCTCCGTTACGGGCCAGCCGCGCGCGCCTTTCTGCGGCATGGGCGTATGCCAGGAATGCCGCGTGCGGATCGACGGCCGGCAAAGGCTCGCCTGCCAGGCGGTCTGCGCCGAAGGCATGCGCGTGGAGACCTTGGCATGACCGCCATGGCGCTGGAGCACTGCGACTTGCTGATCGTCGGCGCGGGCCCTGCCGGCATGGCCGCGGCGGTGGCCGCTGCACCGAGCGGCGCATCGATCGCCGTGATCGACGACAACCCCGCGCCCGGCGGGCAGATCTGGCGCGACGGTCCCGGCGCATCGCTGCCCGCGGCTGCGCGCAAGTGGCGCGATGCGCTCGAAGGCCATGCCAACATCCGCGTGTGCAGCGGCACGCGCGTCGTTGCGGCGCCTGCGCGCAACGAACTGCTGCTCGAAGATGCCGAGCGCGGCTGGCACATGCGGTGGAGCAAGCTGATCCTCTGCACCGGCGCGCGCGAGCTGCTGCTGCCTTTCCCTGGCTGGACGCTGCCCGGCGTCACGGGCGCGGGTGGACTGCAGGCGCTCATCAAGGCGGGGCTGCTGGTGGAGGGCGAGCGCATCGTGATCGCGGGCAGCGGGCCCTTGCTGCTCGCCGCTGCGGCCACGGCGCGCGCGGCGGGCGCAAAGGTCGTGCGGATCGCCGAGCAGGCTTCGTTCGCGGCGGTCGCGGGCTTCGCCGCCAGCCTGCTGAGATGGCCGGGCAAGGCAGTGCAGGCGGTGGCGCTGGCCGATCCGCAGTACCGCACTTCGTCGCGCATCGTCTCGGCACACGGCGGCGCGCAGGTCGCGTCGGTTCGGCTCCTGCAGGGCGAGCGCGAGGTGGAGCTCGCCTGCGACCGCATCGCCTGCGGCTTCGGCCTCACACCCAACATACAGCTCGGCCGGATGCTGGGCTGCGCGCTCACGCCTGCCGACGCCGGCGCACAGGCGCTGGCTGTCGATGCGCTGCAAGCCACCAGCCTGCCCGGCATCTACGCAGCCGGCGAATGCACCGGCTTCGGCGGCAGCGAGCGCGCGCTGGCCCAGGGCACCATCGCCGGCCATGCGGCCGTCGGCAACGAGCGCGCCGCAAAGCCGCACGAAGCCGGGCGCGCCCGCTGGAATGCCTTTGCTGCGCAGCTGCACCGCAGCTTCGCGCTCGGCGCCGCCATCAGGCAGATGCCGCAGCCTGACACCCTCGTGTGCCGCTGCGAAGACGTACCCTTCTCCGCGTTGGTGGATTGCAGCGGCTGGACCGACGCCAAGCTCCATCGCCGCTGCGGCATGGGTGCCTGCCAGGGCCGCGTGTGCGGCGATGCGGCGCAGTTCCTCTTCGGCTGGACGCCGCCCGCGCCGCGTCCGCCGCTCTCGCCGGCGCGCATTGCAACGCTGGCCGGCCTCGCGGGCCATGAGGATGTGGACCGACAATGAGCCCGAAGCAGCTGCAGCAAAAGAAAACAATGCCCGCCACGAAGACCGTGCCCCGCCCCCAGCCCAAGCGACGGGCCGCCGACCTCGCCTACGACGCGATCGAGACGCTGCTGTCCACGCTGCAGCTGGAGCCCGGCAGCCAGATCGTCGAGGCCGACCTCGCCGAGCGCACCGGCCTGGGCCGCACGCCGGTGCGCGAGGCGCTGATGCGCATGGTGTCCATCGGCCTCATCGTGCAGCAGCCGCGTCGCGGCCTGCTGGTGTCGACCATCGACCTGGCCGACCACCTCGACGTGATCCAGACCCGGCGTGTGCTCGAGCGGCTGATTGCGGCCTGTTCGGCGCGCCGCGCCACCGCGCTGCAGCGCAAGGAGATCGTGCGCTGCGCCGAGCTGATGGTGAAGGCCGCCCATCGCGGCGACCTGAACGACTACATGCAGGCCGACCGCGCGCTCGACCTCGTCAACCACCAGGCGAGCCACAACGACTCGGCGGTGAAGGCCGTGATCCCGCTCATCGTGCAGTGCCGGCGCTTCTGGTACGCCTACCAGCATGAAGGCGAGATCGTCGAAGGCGCCAATGCGCACCTCGAACTCGCGCAGGGCATCGCGACCGGCGACGAGGCGGCGGCCGTTGCCGGCGCCAACCGCCTGATGGATTACCTCGAACTGTTCGCCCGCAAGGTGATCGACAACTGAGGCCCGGGCTGCCGCGAGCGCATCCGCCAAGCGGCAAGCCCGGGGAATTCCGCGTGCCGCGGCCGGGCCATCGGCGCATACTGGCCCGATGGCCGTCGCCCCCCGCGCCCAACCCGAGGACTTCTTCAGCACCGAAGAGTGGCAGTCGCTCACCACCCGTTCTTCATGGAAGGGCCTGTGGCTGGTGGCGCACTGCTGGGGCGTCATCGGCGCCGCAATGCTCGCGGGCATCGTCTGGCCGTGGACCGTGCCGCTCATGGTGCCGATCGTCGGTGCGCGGCAGCTCGGGCTCTTCATCCTCATGCACGATGCCGCGCATGCGGGCCTGCACCGCAGCCGCAGGGTCAACGACTGGGTGGGCTACTGGCTCTGCTCGTCCACGCTGCGCGACTACCGGCCCTATCACCTGCAGCACCACCGCTTCGTGCAGCAGACCGAAGACCCGGACCTCGTGCTGTCCGCGCCCTTTCCGATCACGCGCGATTCGATGTGGCGCAAGGTCGTGCGCGACCTCAGCGGGCAGACCTTCTACAAGCAGCGCTTCGGCCACATCGCCGAGCGCATCCGCCGTCGCGCTCCGGGCGAATCGGCGCTGAAGGCATTCAGGCGCGAGCTGGCGAAGGACCGGCGCTTCCTCGCCGGCAACGGCCTCGGCTTCCTGGCCTTCGCGCTGGCCGGGTACGGGTGGGCCTGGCTTTTGATGTGGCTGCTGCCGATGGCCACCTGGCTGCCGCTCGTGAGCCGCGTGCGCAACATCGCCGAGCATGCGCTGGTGGCGCAGAACGAGGCCGATCCGCTGCGCCAGGCGCGCACCACGCACGCCGGCTGGCTCGAACGCGCGCTGGTGGCACCCTACTGGGTCAACTACCACTGCGAGCACCACATGTTCACCAGCCTGCCCTGCTGGAGCCTGCCGAAGGCGCACCGGCTTCTGCAGCGGCGCGGCGCCACCGCACGCATGGAAGTGCAGCCCGGTGGCTACCTGGGCCTGCTGAAGCGCGCCGCCCCGGCTCGCTCCGCCTAGCGGGCGGCGGGCCTCGCCAGCGCCGGCGGCTGCACGCCGCGCTGCGCATGCTGGCTGAGCCAGATGCTCGCGATCACCACGAGGATGCCCACGACCTGCAGCGCCGACAGGCTCTGCCCCAGCAGCGCCCAGCCGAGGATCACGGCCGTGACCGGGCTCAGGAAAGTCAGCGGCGCGATTGCCGACGACTCCAGCCGGGCCACGCCGCGGAACCAGACGATGTAGGTCAGCGCGGCACCCACCAGGCCGAGCCAGGCGAAGCCGATCCAGTTCGCGGCACTGAGCGTGGGCAGCGGCGGCTCCAGCCACAGCGCCACCGGCAGCAGCAGCAGGCCGCCCGCGGTCAGCTGCCACGCCGTGAAGGTCAGTGCAGAGACCGGCGGCTGCCAGCGCCGGCTGAGCACCGTGCCGAACGCCATCGACACCGCGGCGGCAAAGGCCGCGGCAATGCCGAGCGCATCGAGCGTGGCGTTCGGCGTGAGCACCAGCAGCGCGACCCCGCCGATGCCCACCACCGCCGCCGCCACCGAGAGCGCGCGCACCGCCGAGCCCAGGAAGAAACTTGCCAGGAACACCACGAAGAGCGGCTGCACCGAAGTGATCGTCGCGGCGACGCCACCCGGCAGCCGGTAGGCCGCAAGGAACAGCATGGCCCAGAGGATCGAGAAGTTCAGCGCCCCCAGCACGAGGATGCGCCCCCACCATGCCCGTTCGGGCAGCTGCCGCACGATCAGCAGCAGCAGCAGGCCCGCCGGCAGCGCGCGCAGCAGCGCGACCGTCAGCGGGTAGTCGGCCGGCAGGAGCTCGGTGGTCACGATGTAGGTGCTGCCCCAGATGGCGGGCGCGGCCGCGGTGAGCAGAAGGTCGGTGGTGCGGCTGGTCATTCGATGAATGTAGCCAGTTGTCCCGTTGGGCGTTCGCGCTTCAGTTTTCGGCCGGCGCCGGCTCGGGGCCGGGCCAGCCCAGCAGTTCGGCCAGCCGCTGCACGATCCAGCCGGCCTCGGCCGCCGACACGCCGGCTTCGGGCGTTGCGAGCCCGGCATGGATGCGCCGCAGGATCTCGCTCTCGACCGGCACCTCGGTGTGGTGCTGGATCTGCGCGTGGCCCACGAGGTGGCTGGCCAGGTCCTCGCAGATCTCGTAGCGCTCGCGCACCACGCCGATCGGCTCCAGGAGGCGCTGGCGCGCATCGCTGTAGACCGCGAAGAACGAGGGCGGAATGAAGATCTGGTTGTCGTCGGACATCGCGGGCCTGTGGATCTGAAGGGGGCTCCCCAATGACAAAACGCGCCCGGGGGCGCGTTCGTCGCGGCTCTTGCGAGCCTCCGGGGGCTGGATCAGCCGCCCTTCTTGGCGCGCTTGCCGGGGTTCTTCTTGCTGCGCGTGGCGGTGCCGCGTTCCAGGCTGACCTTCTGGCCGCCACCGGACTTGGTCAGGGCGTAGCCGGGCATGGGCGTCGGCTTCGGGGTGGCAACGCGGTCGGCTTCGGTACGAATTTTCTTGGGCATGAAAAGCTCGGGTAAAAAAGTGATGTTCGAGGCTCAATTAGGCCACAGCGGGGATTTTGCCTGCCGGAAGCCGAAGCAACCGGCACGGCAGGGGTTCTTTCAGAGCTCCAGCAGGCGCACCTTCACGCTCTTGCCCTTCACGCGGCCGCTCGAGAGCTTGCGCGCCGCTTCGGCCGCAATGCCGCGCTCCACGGCCACGTAGGTCGAGAACTCGTTGACGTTGATCTTGCCGATCTGGTCCTTGGCGTAGCCGCAGTCGCCGGTGAGGGCGCCCAGCACGTCGCCGGCGCGGATCTTTTCCTTGCGCCCGCCCACGATCTGCAGCGTGGCCATGGGCGGCGCGAGCGGCGCGCCCTTGGCCGGTGTGAGCTCGGCCAGGTCGTGCCATTCGGATTCGCGGCCCTGCAGCTGCTCGATCTTGCCGACGCTGCCCATCTCGTCCATGCTCGCCAGGTTCAGCGCGAGGCCCTCGGCGCCGCCCTGCTGGCCCACGCGGCCGGTGCGGCCGATGCGGTGGATGTGGATTTCGGAATCGGGCGTCACGTCGACGTTGATCACGGCTTCGAGCTGCGCAATGTCGAGCCCGCGCGCCGCCACGTCGGTCGCCACCAGCACCGAGCAGCTGCGGTTGGCAAACTGCACCAGCACCTGGTCGCGCTCGCGCTGCTCCAGCTCGCCGAAGAGAGCGAGCGCGCTGAAGCCCTGGCCCTGCAGCACCTCGACGAGGTCGCGGCACTGCTGCTTGGTGTTGCAGAAGGCCAGCGTGCTCACGGGGCGGAAATGGTCGAGCAAAAGGCTCACGGCATGCAGCCGTTCGCTTTCCTTCACCTGGTACCAGCGCTGGCGGATCTTGCTGCCCTCATGCTGCGCCTGCACCGTGATCTGCTCGGGGCTCTTCATGAACTGCTGCGCGAGCTTGGCGATGCCTTCGGGATAGGTGGCCGAGAACAGCAGCGTCTGGCGGGCCGAAGGGCACTGGCGCGCCACCTTCACGATGTCGTCGAAGAAGCCCATGTCGAGCATGCGGTCGGCTTCGTCGAGCACCAGCGTGTTGAGCGCCTCGAGGTTCAGGTTCTCGCGCTCCAGGTGGTCCATGATTCGGCCCGGCGTGCCCACCACGATGTGCGCGCCGTGCTCCAGGCTCGCGATCTGCCCGCGCAGCGCAACGCCTCCGCAGAGCGTGACCACCTTGATGTTCTCTTCCGCGCGCGCCAGGCGGCGGATTTCGGTCGTGACCTGGTCGGCCAGTTCGCGCGTGGGGCACAGCACCATCGCCTGGATGGCGAAGCGGCGCGGGTTCAGGTTGGAGAGCAGCGCGAGGGCAAAGGCGGCGGTCTTGCCGCTGCCGGTCTTGGCCTGCGCGATCAGGTCCTTGCCAAGCAGCGCCGGCGGCAGCGCGGCCGCCTGGATCGCCGTCATCTGCGTGTAGCCCAGCTGCGTCAGGTTGGCCAGCATCTGGGGCGAGAGCGCCAGCGCGGCAAAACCGTTCTCGGCCTGGGGGCCGCCGGCTGTGGAAGAGGGTGTGGTCATCGTTTTGCAGCCGGACGGCCGCAACAAAAACAAAGGCCTTGCCAAGCGCCCGCGCGGGGCGCTTGCAAGGCCCTTCGTCCGTCGCGGATCAGCGGCGAGGTGCGTTGTTGTTGCCGGAGTTGGTCGGCGGCGGGCCGCGACGCTCCAGGTGGCGGAAGGTGATACGGCCCTTGGTCAGGTCGTAGGGCGAGAGTTCGAGCGACACCTTGTCACCCGCCAGGATGCGGATGTGGTGCTTGCGCATCTTGCCGCCGCTGTAGGCGATCAGCTGATGGCCGTTGTCGAGCGTCACGCGGTAGCGCGAGTCGGGCAGGACTTCGGTCACTGCGCCGTTCATTTCGATCAGTTCTTCCTTGGGCATGTGTGATTACCTCTGAATTCTCGTTCGATGTGTGTTGGAGATGAAGATGGGCGTAATTGTTTCAGCCCGCGCACGGCAAAGCGAGCGGCGCGCTGCGGGGGTGGCGTTCGCGCACCCAGCCGAGCCCTTGGGCGACGGCATAGCGTGCTGCTGCGGCGTGGCTGGCAAAGCGCGGCGTGAAACGCATCACGCGGTCGTGCATGCCGCTGCCCCGGCCGGAGCGGATCGAGACGGACGCGGCGTACTTGCCGTCGTCCTGGTGGCGAATGAGCGGGGAAACAAGGTACTTGCCCACCGCGATACTGTGTTGAATGATGTCCATGAAGCCTTGGCACCCTGCGCGAAAAGTGTGCGCAAGATGCCGGAAAAATAATTGAAAACGGGCGTGGGCCGGCCGGAATGGCGCGACGGACGCGCTATTCGCTTCAACAAGAACGAAGGCAGTGGTGGCAATCATGGGCGCCCGGTCTGGCGCTCCAACACACTGTGAAGCCGGCTTGAGGGAAAGAGGCCTGAAAAATCCAAGGGACGGTGCAGGTCAGCCGGCGGAGTGACGAAAAGTGCTTCGTCGTGGTATCGAAACGAACCCGGCATTATAGCCCGCGGGGCATGACAGTTGCTTGTCTTAAAAACAACGCATTAGCGAATTCGGCATCAAACACCCGCCGACCAGGTGTTTGATGCTATCAAACATATAGCTGAAAAGCGTCTCAGCCGATCCCCAGCATCCGCTTGTTGGCCGCCACGTCCACGCCGCCCGCCGCAAAATCGTCGAAAGCCCGCTCCGCAACCCGGATGATGTGGTCGGCAATGAAGGCCGCGCCCTCGCGCGCGCCGTCTTCGGGGTGCTTGATGCAGCACTCCCATTCGAGCACCGCCCAGCCCGGGAAGTCGTACTGCGCCATCTTCGAAAAGATGGCGCTGAAATCGACCTGCCCGTCGCCCAGCGAGCGGAAGCGCCCCGCGCGGTTGATCCAGCTCTGGAAGCCGCCGTACACGCCCTGTTTGCCGGTCGGATTGAACTCGGCGTCCTTCACGTGAAAGATCTTGATGCGCTCGTGGTAGTGGTCGATGTAGGCGAGGTAGTCGAGTTGCTGCAGCATGAAGTGGCTCGGGTCATACAGCAGGCAGGCGCGCGGATGGTTGTTCACGCGGTCCAAAAACATCTCGTAGCTCACGCCGTCGTGCAGGTCTTCGCCCGGATGGATCTCGTAGCCCACGTCCACGCCCGCCGCGTCGAAGGCATCGAGGATCGGATGCCAGCGGCGCGCGAGCTCGTCGAAGGCTTCCTCGATGAGTCCCGGCGGGCGCGGCGGCCATGAGTAGAGATACGGCCACGCCAAGGCGCCCGAGAAGGTGGCGTGCGCCGTGAGCCCGAGGTTGGCCGAGGCCTTCGCGGCGAAGTGCAACTGCTCCACCGCCCACTGCTGGCGCCGCACCGGGTCGCCGCGCACCTCGGGCGCCGCGAAGCCGTCGAAGCCCGCGTCGTAGGCCGGATGCACCGCGACCAGCTGGCCCTGCAGATGGGTCGACAGCTCGGTGATCTCGAGGCCGTGCGCGGCCAGCGTGCCCTTGACCTCGTCGCAGTAGGTCCTGCTCTCGGCGGCCTTCTTGAGGTCGAACAGGCGCGCGTCCCAGCTCGGGATCTGCACGCCCTTGTAGCCCAGCCCGGCGGCCCAGCCGGCAATGGCGTCGAGCGAATTGAACGGGGCTTCGTCTCCGACGAACTGGGCCAGGAATATGGCTGGGCCCTTGATCGTTTTCATGGCTTGTCTTCCTTCTTGGTCGTGGCGGCGTTGAAAGCATACTTTGGCGTGTCGTCCGACCCCGTGCGAGAGGCCAAAGCGCCACAATGGACTTTCCTTTTCGCACAGCACGCCCTGCTCGTCCCGCGATGCCGCAACCAGTTTCCGCCCGGCTCAAGATCGGCTTGTCCGCCTGCTTTTCCCATGCCGACCCGGCGCGTTCGCTCTTCACCAACAAGACGCTGCAGTACGTCGAGCAGTCCATTGCGCACTGGCTCATGTCGGCCGGTGCCATGGTGGTGATGGTGCCCTGCCCCACGGGCGAAACCGCACGCGGCGACACCAAGCTCTCGCACTACGCCGAATGGCTCGACGGCGTCGTGATGCACGGCGGCGCCGACGTCTGGCCCGGCAGCTACGGCGAGGTGCCGCTCAAGGATGCATGGGTGGGCGACCGCATCCGCGACCTCTACGACCTGGCGCTGGTCGAGGCCTTCGAACAGGCCGGCAAGCCCATCTTCGGCGTCTGCCGCGGGCTGCAGCTGATCAACGTGGCCTTCGGCGGCACGCTCTACCAGGACATCGAGGCGCAGCACGAGCACCCCGAAACCGTGCGACACCGCGACCCGGTGACCTACGACCAGAACTTCCACCAGATCGAGATCGTGGAGGGCACGCGCCTGGCCAAGCTCTACCCCGAGGTGAAGACCGCCAAGGTCAACAGCATCCACCACCAGGGCGTGAAAGACCTCGCGCCGGGTTTCGAGATCGAGGCCTGGAGCCTGCCCGACCGCGTGCCCGAGGCCATCCGCCGCAGTGCCGACAGGGGCCGCAGCTACATCGCCGCCACGCAGTGGCACCCCGAGTTTCACAAGTACGGCAGCACCGAGACTGTGGACGACACGCCGATCCTGCACGACTTCCTGTGGGCCTGTGCCACAGCAAAGGTCGCGCCGCGCACCGTGCCCGATGCCGGGCACGGCCGGATCCGCGACCGCGCGGCGCGGGTGCTGCGCCAGGCGCTGCTGCGGCGCTGACGCCCCGGCCGGCTAGCGCCGCTCGGAGCGGTTCGAGCTGCCGCTGACGCTCGCGTCGATGGTGCCGAACACCGTCACGCCGCTGCCGGACGACGAGGCGGCGCGGTCGCTGCCGCCGGCCGACCCCGTGCCGGCGCAGCCCGCCGCCAGGGCGCCCATCGCAATGGCAAGAACAGCTGCAATGAATGGCTTCACGTAAAACTCCAGGCAATGGTGGGAAGACTTGCGGCCACTATAGGCCCGGCGCCTTCCGGCCCTGCCGCAACACACGCGCCGGCGGCAGGGTTGTTGTGCCGGTCAGCGCGGATCGGTGGCCAGCAGCATCGCCACCATCGACTGCAGGTCCTGCCGCAGCCGCGCCGCCCCCGCCTCGTCGAGCGCCAGCGTGGCCTCGTCCATGTAGAGCCTGCGGTTGACCTCGACCTGGATGCTGTGCCGGTGCCCGGCCGGCCGGCCGTGGCGGCGCACCAGCTCCACGCCCTTGTACGGATGGTTGTAATCCACGCTGTAGCCGCGCGCGCGCAGCTGCTCGCAGATCTTTTTCGACAGCGCCGGATCGGCCGTGCTGCCGTCGCGGTCGCCGATCACGAAGTCCGCATGCACGAGCCCCGGGAAATCGGTGGCATGGCTGCCCGCCACCGCCGGCATCGAGTGGCAGTTGATGTGGATGCTGTAGCCGTGCCGCGCATGGGCCGCGTCGATGGCCTCGGCCACCGCGGCGTGGTAGGGCCGCCAGCAGTTGTCGATGCGCGCGCGCACCTCGTCCACAGTGAGCAGCCGGTCGTAGATCGGCAGGCCCTCGTCGGTGAGCTTCCAGACCAGGCCCTTGCCGAGGCGCACCTTCGAAAGCACGCGCGGGTCGGTCGAAAGGGGCCCGGTCCACGGGCCGTCGAGCAGTGCGGGGTCCAGCTCGGTGGTGTCGCGGTTGGCGTCCAGGTAGCTGCGCGGAAAGTGCGCCTCGATCCACGCCGCGCCCATCGCGGGCGCAAAGGCGTAGAGCTTCTCGACATGCGTGTCCTCGGCCCGGCGCAGCGTGGCCAGGTCGCACACAGGCCGGAAGTCCTCGGGGTAGACGGTGCCGCTGTGCGGTGAATCGAGCACCAGCGGCGTGTGCCCGGCGACGCTCGTCACCTGGGCGCGGGTTTGGATCAGTTTCAGGACAGGATGCATAGGCGGCTCAGGCCTCCCGCCGGGCCGCCCCAAGGGAGGCCTGCGCCCCCTCGGGGGGCAGCGAATACACGAAGTGATGAGCGTGGGGGTTCATGTCTCAGTCCAATCGGATGCGGGCAAAGGCGGCGACTTTCTTCATCTTCTCGATCTCGCTGTCGATCTGCTTCGCGAACTCGGCCGGCGTGGTGCCCGAGGCGTACAGCCCCTGCAGCGCCAGGCGCTCGCGCACCGTGCTGTCCTTCAGCGCCGTGGCCACGGCCTGCTGCATGCGCAGCGCGATGTCGGCCGGCGTGCCGGCGGGCGCCACCAGCCCGAACCACGACGGATCGTTGTTGGCCGGATAGCCGAGCTCGCGGTAGGTCGGCACCTCGGGAAGCACGTCGAGCCGGCTGCTCCAGGACACGGCCAGCGCCTTCAGCTTGCCCGCCTTCACGTGCGGCAGCGACGAGGCCACCTGGTCGAAGTACACCGGCACCTCGCCCGCGAGCACGTCGTTGATGGCCGGGCCCGCACCGCGGTAGGGGATGTGCACCATCGAGGTTCCGGTGCTGCTCTTGAAGAGTTCGCCCCACATGTGGCCGATGGTGCCGTTGCCCGGCGAGGCGTACGACACCTTGCCCGGATTGGCCTTCAAGTACTTCACGAGTTCCGCGAAGCTCTGCACCGGCAGCACCCGCGGGTTGATGACGACCACGCCCGGCGCCTTCACCAGCTCGGTCACGGCGACGAAGCCCTTGACCGGGTCGTAGGGCAGCTTCTGGTACACGGCCGGGTTCACGCCGTGCGTGGAGAGCGTGGCCACGCCGAACGAGAGGCCGTCCGGCGCGGAGCGGGCCACTTCCGCCATGCCGATGGAGCCGCCGGCACCGGCGCGGTTGTCGATGACCACGGGCTGCTGGAGGATCTTGGCCAGCGGCTCCGACAGCACGCGCGCCGTGATGTCGGTGGCGCCGCCGGGCGGGAACGGCACGATCATGCGGATCGGCTTGCCTTGCTGGGCAAAGGATATTCCAGGCGCGACAGAAACAGCGGCCAGGGCGGAAAGAAGATGACGACGTTGCATGGGGGTTTCTCCAATGAGACGGAAGTAATGAAGCAAAAGTTGCTGCGCTACTTGAAGCAAAGGATAGACCAGCTAACATTCTGATTTGGAATGTTTTAATGGGCATCCAGACATGTCGCTCCGCCGCCTCAACCCGCCGCTGAACCTGCTGCGCGCCTTTTCCACCGTGGTGCGCTTCGGCGGCGTCTCGCGCGCCGCCGAGGCGCTGCATCTGACGCAGGGCGCGGTCAGCAAGCAGGTGCAGGAGCTGGAGCGCTGGATTGGCGTGCCGCTGTTCGAGCGCAGCCGCAAGCGCCTGGCGCTCACGCCCGCGGGCGAGCGCTACGAGAAGGCCGTGCGCGCCGTGCTCGCGCAGCTGGAGGCGGCCACGCTGGAATTCATCACCAGCGGCGACGGCGGCGGCGCGCTGCACCTGTCCACCCTGCCTACCTTCGGCGCCAAGTGGCTGATTCCGCGCCTGCCCGACTTCCAGCGCCTGCATCCCCAGATCACGCTGCATTTCGTGCCCTTCGTGCACGGCTACGACTTCGAGCGGCCCGAACTCGACTGCGCCATCCTGTTCGGCGACGGCCACTGGCCCGGCGCGCGCTCGCACTACCTGGCCGGGCAGGACGTGGCACTGATCGCGCCGCGCGCGGAGCTGGCCGAAGCCGCCATCCGCACGCCGCAGGACGTGGCGCGCTGCACCCTGCTGCGCCACGTCACGGTGCCGCAATCGTGGCTGCAATGGAGCGAGGCGCATGGCGTGCGCGGGCTCGACCCGCTCGCGGGCCCGCAGTTCGACCAGTTCCAGACCATGATCCGCGCGGTGATGGTGGGCATGGGCGTGGCGCTGGTGCCGCGCTGCCTGGTGCAGGACGAGATCGCGTCCGGGCTGGTCGACGAGCCGCTGCCGGGCGGCGGCTACCGCGGCGACCAGGGCTACTGGTTCTGCTACCCCGAGGGCCGAGGGCAACTGGCCACGCTCGACCATTTCCGCCGCTGGCTGCTGGCGGATGCCGATCGCAGCGCGGAAACGCCGCCGGCCCTCGCCTGACCGGCGCCGCGGGCTACTCGGGCTTGGCGCCCGATGCCCTCACCGCGCCGCCCCAGCGCTGGATCTCGTTCGCCACGAAGCGGTCGAACTCGGCGCCCGTGGTGGGCGCGGGCTCCGAGCCGCGGTCGCGGATGAAGCGCGCCATCTGCTCGCTCTTCAGGATCTCCGTCACTTCCTGGTTCAGCCGCGCCGTGATCTCGGGCGGCGTGCCGCGCGGCGCCATCAGGCCGAGCCAGCCCACGGCCTCGAAGTCCCTGGTGCCGGCCACGCCGCTTTCGCGCACCGTGGGCACGTCGGGCAGTTGCGAGGAGCGCTTGGCCGAGGTCACCGCCAGCGCCACCGCCCTGCCCGACTTGATGTGCGGCAGCGCGGCCGTCACCGAATCGACCATCAGCGGAATCTGGTTGCCCAGGAAGTCCGACTGCGCCGGCCCGCTGCCGCGGTACGGAATGTGGGTGATGAAGACGCGCGCGGCCGTCTTGAACATCTCGCCCGACAGGTGCTGCGTGCCGCCGATGCCGGCGCTCGCGTAGCTCAGCCGGCCGGGCTCGGCCTTGGCGCGCGCCGCCAGGTCGGCCATGCTGCGGATGCCGCTTTCGGGCGTGGCCAGGAACACCAGCGGCACCGTGGCGATGAGCGAGATGCCCACCAGGTCGCGGCGCGGGTCGAAGCCCGGCTTGGCGTAGAGCGTCTGGTTCACCGCCATCGCGCTGCCCGCCACCACCAGCGTGTAGCCGTCGGCCGGCGAGCGCACCACGAACTCGGTGCCGATGTTGCTGCCGGCGCCGGCCTTGTTGTCCACGATCACCGGCTGGCCCAGCCGCTTGCCGAGCTGCTCGGCCAGTGCGCGCGCGAAGATGTCGGTGGCCTGCCCCGGCGGGAACGGCACCACCAGCTTCACGGGCCGCTCGGGCCACGCCGCGGCCTGCGCCAGGCCGGCCGCGCCGGCAAGCAACGCCGCCGCGCCGGCCGCCAGGCCCGTGGCGAAATGCCTGCGCCCCGCCCTCATGGCGCCGACAGGTGCTTGCCCACGATGCCCGCGAGCTCGAACATCGTCACCTGGTCCTTGCCGAAGACTGGCTTGAGCTTGGCGTCGGCATTGATCGCGCGCTTGTTGGCCGCGTCCTGCAGGCCGTTGGCCTTGATGTAGTCCCAGAGCTTCTTGATGACCTCGGTGCGCGCCACCGGTTCGGCGCCGATCACCGCGGCCAGCGAGTCGCTGGGCTTCAGGCCCGCACCGGGCTTGCGCGGCGCCGCGGCCTTCTTCGCGGCCGGTGCCTTCTTGGCGGCGGGCGTCTTCTTCGCCGCCACCTTCTTGGCGGCCGCGGTCTTGCCCGCCGGCGCGGCCTTGCCGAAAGTCTTGCGCGGCGGGAACTTGCTGCCGCCCTCGCGCGGCGCGAATTCGAAGGTCACCTTGCCTTCCTCCGCGTTCCAGGTCAGGAAGGCCTTGAAGGCGCGGCGCGTGCGCATGCTCACGAACTTGTCGAGCAGGTCGGTCTTGCCGGTGGCGAGCAGCTTTTCCATCTGCGCGCGCTCCACCGGCTGCTGCAGGATGATCTTGCCGGTCTTGAAGGTGCAGCTCGGCGTCGGCTGCGCATTGGTGGGCACCGACTTCTCGCAGACGTAGTTGCTGCCGTGCTCGAACACCGGCGCGCCGCAGATCGGGCACGGGCCCACCGTGTCCTGCTCGCTGAAGTCGACGATCTCGCCGGTGTCGGCGTTCTTGTCGTCGCCGAAGTCGAACTCCAGCTTCCAGTTCTTCGCCTCTTCGTCGAACTTCAGGATGATCTCGGAGGTGAAGGGCCAGCCCGCCTTGGAGCGGAAGCCCTCGAGCGGGCCGATGTGCTTGTCGCGCAGCAGCACTTCCGCCTCGGCCACCTCGAAGGTGCGACCTGCCGGCGACTTGCCGAACGAGAAGCCGCAGGGCTCCTGCCCGGCCTTGCCGGTGCAGCTGTAGCGGCGGTAGTTTTCCTTCACCACGCCGCCGCAGTTGGGGCATGGGGTCGACAGCGTGGCGTAGTCGCCCGGCACGGTGTCGCGGTCGTACTCCTTGGCCTTCTTGACGATGTGCTGCGTCATCTCGGCGATCTCGCGCATGAAGGCGTCGCGGCTCAGCGCACCCTTTTCCATCTGCGCGAGCTTGTATTCCCATTCGCCCGTGAGTTCGGCCTTGGAGAGTTCCTCCACGCCCAGGCCGCGCAACAGCGTCATGAGCTGGAAGGCCTTGGCCGTGGGGATCAGCTCGCGGCCTTCGCGCAGCATGTATTTCTCGGTGATCAGGCCTTCGATGGTGGCCGCGCGCGTGGCTGGCGTGCCCAGGCCCTTTTCCTGCATGGCTTCGCGCAGCTCGTCGTCGTCGATGGTCTTGCCGGCGCCTTCCATGGCGCCCAGCAGCGTGGCTTCCGAATAGCGCGCGGGCGGTCGGGTCTTCAGCGCCTTCAGGTCGGCCGATTCGGTCTTCACCGTTTCGCCCGGCTTCACCACCACCAGGTTCTTGCCGTCCTTCTCGTCGTCGTCGCTGATGGCTTCCTTGCCCCAGATCGCGAGCCAACCCGGCTTGACCAGCACCTTGCCGTCGCTGCGGAAGGGGTACTTCTTGCCGCCCGTTTCCACCGTGCTGATGCGCGTGGTCACCTGGAATTCGGCGCTCGGGAAGAACACCGACATGAAGCGGCGCACCACGAAGTCGTAGAGCTTCTGCTCGGCGTCGGAGAGGCCGCTCGGCGCCTGCAGCGTCGGAATGATCGCGAAGTGATCCGACACCTTGGCGTTGTCGAAGATGCGCTTGTTCGGCTTCACGTAGCTGCCGTCGACCGCCTGCTGCGCGAAGGGCGCCAGGTGCTTCATGCCGCTGTCGGCGAGCATCTTCATGGTGTCCTTGACCACCGGCAGGTAGTCCTCGGGCAGCGCGCGCGAGTCGGTCCGCGGATAGGTCAGCGCCTTGTGGCGCTCGTACAGGCTCTGCGCCAGCGCCAGCGTGGTCTTGGCCGAGAAGCCGAAGCGGCCGTTGGCCTCGCGCTGCAGCGAGGTCAGGTCGAACAGCATCGGCGAGGCCTGGGTGGTGGGCTTGCTTTCCTCGGTGACGGTGGCGGGCTTGCCGCGCGCCGCATCGGCGATCTCGCGCGCCTCGCGCTCGCTCCACACGCGATCGGCGCGGATCTCCGCGTCGGCCATGTCGTCGGGGCCCGGCGGCGGCTTCTTGAAGTTGGCGTCGAACCACTTGCCCGGGTACTGGCCGGCCTCGGCCTGGAACGCGCCGTGGATTTCCCAGTAGTCGCGGCTCACGAACTTGCGGATCTTTTCCTCGCGCTCGACCACCACCGACAGCGTGGGCGTCTGCACGCGGCCCACCGTCGTCAGGAAGAAACCGCCGTCGCGCGAATTGAAGGCCGTCATGGCGCGCGTGCCGTTGATGCCCACCAGCCAGTCGGCCTCGGAGCGCGAGCGTGCGGCGTCGGCCAGACCCTGCATCTGCTTTTCGGTGCGCAGCGCGTCGAAGCCGTCGCGGATGGCCTGCGGCGTCATCGACTGCAGCCACAGGCGCTTCACGGGCTTGTTCAGGCCGGTCTTGCCGCCCGCGTACTGTTCGATCAGGCGGAAGATCAGCTCGCCCTCGCGGCCCGCGTCGCAGGCGTTGATGAGTTGCGTCACGTCCTTGCGCTTGGCCTGCTTGACCACGGCGTTCAGGCGCGTCTTCGTCTTGTCGACCGGCTTCAGGTCGAAGTGAGGCGGAATCACCGGCAGGTTCGCGAAGCTCCACTTGCCCCGCTTGACGTCGAACTCCTCGGGCGCCTGGATCTCGACCAGGTGGCCGACAGCGCTGGTCACGACATAGCTGTCGTTCTCGAAATGCTCGTCATGCTTGTCGAACTTGCCGGCCACCGGCGTGAGTGCACGGACGATGTCCTGTGCCACCGACGGCTTTTCTGCGATTACCAAGGTCTTCATCAACAAATTCCTAAAAGAGTTCTCAGGCCGCCGCCGAGCCGCCTCAAGGCGGCCTGCGGCCCCCTCGGGGGGCAGCGACGACACGCAGTGCGGGAGCGTGGGGGCCACATACAATCTGCGGCTTCCCGCGTGTGCGCACGCGCACACGCGCATGTGTGCATATTCAACCTAACAGACTTCGGCGATGCCTTCCAAATCCCCACAATTCGCCGGCCGCAATACCGAAGCCCCCCGCCCCCCCGAGGGGGAGGCGCGGCTTGCCTCGGGGCGGCCCAGCGGCCGCCGCATCCAGATGCGGCGCTCGGATGTCCACGGCAACGGCGTGTTCGCCGTGGACGACCTGGCCGAGGGCGAGACGCTGATCGAATACAAGGGCGAGGTCATCAGCTGGAAAGAGGCACTGCGCCGCCATCCGCACGACCCGGCCCAGCCGAACCACACCTTCTACTTCCACATCGACAACGGGCGCGTGATCGACGGCAACGTCAAGGGCAACGACGCGCGCTGGATCAACCATTCGTGCGAGCCGAACTGCGAGGCCGACGAGATCAATGGGCGCGTTTATATCAAGGCGCTGCGCAACATTGCTGCAGGAGAAGAGCTCAACTACGACTACGGCCTGATCATCGACGAGCCCTACACGCCGAAGCTGCTGTCCGAGTTTCCCTGCTGGTGCGGCTCCGAGAATTGCCGCGGCACGCTGCTGACGCCCAAGGACGAAGACGAAGAAAAGAAAAAGAAGAAAAAGGCCAGGAAGAAGGCCGACAAGAAAAAGGCCGAGAAGAAGGAAGCCAGGAAGGCGGACAAGAAAGCCGAAAAAAAGGCCGAAAAAAAGGCCGGGAACAAGGCCGAAAAGAAGCCGGAAAAAAAGAAGTCCAAAAAGGACGACGGAGCCGGCAAGGGCTGAGCATGGGTACCCAGGCTGCCTGGCTCGAAGACCGGATCGCCGCGGCGGTGGCGCCGCTCTTGCCCGGCTTCGCGGTCGAGGCCGTGGCCGAGATCGATTCCACCAATACAGAACTGATGCGCCGCGCGCGCGCCGGCCAGACCCCGCCGGTGCTGCTGGTGGCCGAGCGCCAGACGGCAGGGCGCGGCCGGCTCGGCCGGCCCTGGCAGAGCGCGCAGCAGAGCGAGGAACAAGGCGCCGCCTCCCTCACCTTCTCGCTGGGCCTGCCGCTCGCGCCGCGCGACTGGGCCGGCCTCTCGCTGGCCGTGGGCGTGAGCGTGGCGGAAAGCCTCGATCCCACGGGCGCGGCCAAGGTCGCGCTCAAGTGGCCCAACGACCTGTGGGTGGAGGACCGCAAGCTGGCCGGCATCCTGATCGAAACCGCCATGCCGCATGCGGGCCGCGCCGATGCGCCGGCCCCGCCGCGCTACCTGGTGATCGGCATCGGCATCAACATCGGCCCGCGCGAGGGCGATGGCATGCGCACCCCGCCGGCCTGGCTGCGCCAGTGGCGCCCCGATGCCACCGCGCCCGAGGTGCTGGCCGAGCTGGCCGCGCCACTGGTGCGCAGCGTGCAGGCCTTCGAGGCGCAGGGCTTCGGGCCGTTTGCCGAACGCTTTGCCGCGCGCGACGCCTTGCGCGGGCGGCAAGTCCAGCTCAGCGACGGCAGCTTCGGCCTGTGCGAGGGCGTGGCCTGGGGCGGCGAGCTCCAGGTGCGCACCGCCGACGGGCTGCAGCTGGTCTCGAGCGACGAAGTCAGCGTGCGCCCGAGCGGCATGGCGTTCTGAGGCCCGCCACCATGAAACTGCGCCTGGTGCTGATTGCCCTGCTCGTCGCCAACCTCGCCTACTGGCTGTGGTCGCGCGGCGACCTGGCCGGCTTTGGTCTGGCACCCGCGGGCTTCAACGAGCGCGAACCGCAGCGCCTCTCGCGCCAGGTGCATCCCGAGTGGCTCCAGATCCGCAAGGACGCCAAGGGCACGCCCTGACGAACCCGCTGCCGCGCCTCAGGACGCGGCTTCTTCGCCCTCGAAGCGCACCGTGAAGCGCGCCCCCGGTGGCTGCCGGCCCGGATGCGCGTCCTCCAGCTTCACCTGCGCATGGTGCTGGTTGGCGATCTCGCGCACGATCGGCAGGCCCAGCCCCGAGCCGTCCGCCTCGTTGCCGAGCACGCGGTAGAACGGCTCGAACACCAGTTCGCGGTCGGCCTCCGCAATGCCCGGCCCGTTGTCCTCCACCTGCAGCAGCACCACCTGGCCGAAGGGGTCGGCCAGCACGCGCGCAGTGATCACGCCGGGCCGCCCGGCCGTCGACGAGGTGTAGTTGAGCGCGTTGTCGACCAGGTTGCGCACCAGCTCCTTCAGCAGGGTCGGGTTGCCTTCGATCACCACGCCGGGCGCGCCCGCCTCGGCGCCGTCGTAGCCCAGGTCGATGCGCTTTTCGATCGCGCGCGGCACGGCTTCGCGTACCACCTCGATGGTGAGCCGCGCCAGGTCGCAGGGCTGGCGGCCGGTGCCGGCGCCGGTGCTTTCGGCGCGCGCGAGCGAAAGCAGCTGGTTCACCGTGTGGGTGGCGCGCACGCTGGCGCGGCCGATCTGCTTGAGCGACTGCTTGAGCTCGTCGGCATTGGCGCCCTCGCGCTGCGCCAGGTCGGCCTGCATGCGCAGGCCCGCGAGCGGCGTCTTGAGCTGGTGCGCTGCATCGGCCAGGAAGCGCTTTTGCGTGTGGATCGAATCGTTGAGCTTGTCGAGCAGCTCGTTGACCGACGACACCAGCGGCACCACCTCCAGCGGCACCGACGATTCGTCCAGCGGGCTCAGGTCGCCCGGACGCCGCTCGCGGATGCGCGCCTCCACCACCGACAGCGGCTTGATGCCGCGCACCAGCGCCAGCCAGATCAGCAGCACGGCCAGCGGCAGGATCGCGAACTGCGGCAGCAGCACGCCCTTGATGATCTCGGTGGCCAGCACCGACTGCTTCTCGCGCGTCTCGGCCACCTGCAGCAGCGCCGGCTCCGCGTCGTTGTCGGGGCCCGCGAGCCAGAGCGAGGCCACGCGCACCGACTTGCCCCGCATCTCGCCGTTGCGCAGCGTGACCACGCCGGGAACCGGGGGCTCGTCGGTACTGGGATGCGGCACGTCGGGCTCGCCGCTGAGCAGCGCGCCGTGGCTGTCGAGCACCTGGTAGTAGACGCGGTCGGCGCCGTCGGCCCGCAGGATCTCGCGCGCCGGCTGCGGCAGCACGAACTGCGTCTGCCCCTGCTGCACCGTGACCAGCCGCGCCAGCGTCTGCACGTTGTATTCGAGCGCGCGGTCGAAGGGTGCATTGGCAATGCCCTGCGCCACCAGCCACGTCACGCCGATGCTCACCGGCACCAGCAGCAGCAGCGGCGTGAGCATCCAGTCGAGGATCTCGCCGAACAGGGAGCGCTGTGCGCGCTGAAAGAGTTTCAAAGGACTCGCCCCCGGTCTACGCGAACGACGTGCCGCGCGTCAAGTCAGTTTTCCACCGCGCTGTGCGCGACCCACGACGCATGAAACCGATACGGCCCAAGCCCAGGAACACCGCGGAACCGGCTTTGCCGGGCCGCTGGTGTTGCCCCCTGGAGGGGGAGTCGAGCTACACGAAGTGAGCGAGGGGCGGGGGTGGGTTTCATCTAGGGAATTTTCTCGAGGCAGTAGCCGAGGCCGCGAACCGTGGCGATGCGCACCGGCCCCTTCTCGATCTTCTTGCGCAGCCGGTGGATGTAGACCTCGATCGCGTTGAGGCTCACTTCCTCGCCCCATTCGCACAGGCGCTCCACCAGCTGGTCCTTGCTGACCAGGCGGCCGGCGCGCTGCAGCAGCACCTCCAGCAGGCCCAGTTCGCGCGCCGACAGCTCGACCATCTTGCCGTCGATGGTGGCCACGCGGCCGGCCTGGTCGTACACCAGCGGGCCGTGCCGGATCGTGTTGCTGGTGGCGCCCATGCCGCGCCGCGTGAGCGCCCGCACGCGCGCCTCGAGTTCCTGCAGGCTGAAGGGCTTGGCCATGTAGTCGTCGGCGCCGTGGTCCAGGCCCTTGACGCGCTCTTCCACGCTGTCGGCCGCGGTGAGCACCAGCACCGGCAGCTGCGAGCCGCGTGCGCGCAGCCGCTTCAAGATCTCGATGCCGTGCAGGTTGGGCAGCCCCAGGTCGAGGATCAGCAGGTCGAACTCGCTGTGCGTCATGAGCGCGGTGTCGGCCTGCGATCCGTTCGCCACGTGGTCGACCGCCGCGCCCGAGGTGCGCAGGCTGCGCAGCAGGGCATCGGCCAGCACCTGGTCGTCTTCGGCAATCAGAATCCGCATGAGCCACCTCCGGCCGGTTCGGGCGCCGCCCCGGCGCCGCGTTCACATATGTCTCTCTCCAGCCGAGTCTAGCCCGCCGTGTAGGCTTCGAGTCCGATGGTTACCACGGTGGCAACGTCGTTGCCCACGCTGGCGCGGAACTCGCGCTCGGCCTGCGTCACCGCGCCGCGGAAGGCGTCGAGCCAGGCCAGGCCGTCGGCCGTGAAGAGCACGCGCCGCGCCCGCGCGTCGAGCGGATCGGGCCCGCGCGTGACCAGGCCCCAGGCCTCGCACTGGTCCACCAGCGCACCCATCGCCTGCTTGGTCATGCCGGCGCGCCCGGCCAGCTCGGTCAGGCGCGAGCCCTCGCGCGCCAGGTGCCGCGTGATGTGGATGTGCGCGGCGCTCACCTGCGCGCGCGCGGCAAGGTTCGACAGTGCCAGCGGCACGTCGATGTCGTGCGCCATGAGCTCGAGCACGCGCTCGTCGAAGCGGCGCATCGCATGGCCCAGCAGGCGGCCCAGGTGGGTCTGCCGCCAGGCGTCCGGGTCGGTCGGAAAAGCGGTTTCGGCCATCGGCTAGATGGTAAAGCAAACTGACCAAAAAATGGGTTTACTCAAACCAATCAGCCCCTACACTACTGTTCAAGCATCCAGCCTGTAATTAAAAGCAGATGGACCGCATCCGCACACAAACCGTTGATTTTCAAGGAGATTTCCACATGGACGCACTCGTCAAAGGCACCAGCATCTCGGTCGCAGGCAGCGAAAAGGCCAAGGCCCTGCAGGCCGCGCTGGCCCAGATCGAAAAGCAGTTCGGCAAGGGCACGATCATGCGGCTCGGCGAAGGCGAGGCGCTCGAAGACATCCAGGTGGTTTCCACCGGTTCGCTCGGCCTGGACATCGCGCTGGGCGTCGGCGGCCTGCCGCGCGGCCGCGTCATCGAAATCTACGGCCCTGAATCGTCGGGCAAGACCACGCTCACGCTGCAGGTCATCGCCGCCATGCAGAAGCAGGCCGGCACCTGCGCCTTCGTCGACGCGGAGCATGCGCTCGACGTGCAGTACGCCCAGAAGCTCGGCGTGAACCTGTCCGACCTGCTCATCAGCCAGCCCGACACCGGCGAGCAGGCGCTCGAAATCGTCGATTCGCTGGTGCGCTCGGGCGCCGTCGACCTGATCGTCATCGACTCCGTCGCCGCGCTCACGCCCAAGGCCGAAATCGAAGGCGAAATGGGCGACTCGCTGCCCGGCCTGCAGGCCCGCCTGATGAGCCAGGCGCTGCGCAAGCTCACCGCCACCATCAAGAAGACCAACTGCATGGTCATCTTCATCAACCAGATCCGCATGAAGATCGGCGTGATGTTCGGTTCGCCCGAAACCACCACCGGCGGCAACGCGCTGAAGTTCTACGCCTCGGTGCGCCTGGACATCCGCCGCATCGGCACCATCAAGAAGGGCGACGAGGCCATCGGCAACGAAACCAAGGTCAAGGTGGTGAAGAACAAGGTCTCGCCCCCTTTCAAGACGGCCGAGTTCGACATCCTGTTCGGCGAAGGCATCAGCCGCGAAGGCGAGATCATCGACATGGGCGTGACCGCCAAGATCCTCGACAAGTCGGGTGCCTGGTACGCCTACAACGGCGAAAAGATCGGCCAGGGCCGCGACAACGCCCGCGAGTTCCTGCGCGAGAACCCCGAGCTGTCGCGCGAGATCGAGAACAAGGTGCGCGAATCGCTGGGCATCCCGCTGCTGGCGGCCGATGCCGGTGCTCCCGCCCCCGAAAAGGCCGAGAAGCCCGCCAAGGCGGCCAAGGCCGACAAAGCCGACAAGGGCGAGTAAGCAGGCGAGCACGCACGGAAGCGGCGCATGGCTTTCGGCGCCCCCTCCCTCAAAGGCCGCGCGCTGCGGCTCCTGAGCCAGCGCGAGCATTCGCGTGCGGAACTGGAGCGCAAGCTCGCAAGGCACGAAGAAGTGCCTGGCGAACTGGCCCGCGCGCTCGACGAGCTGGCCGCCAAGGACTTCATCAGCGAGCCGCGCGTGGTGGCCTCGGTGCTGAACCAGCGCGCCGCCCGCTCGGGCGCGCTGCGGGTGCGGCAGGAACTGCAGGCCAAGGGCATTGCGCCCGAGGCCATCGCACAGGCCGTGGCCAGCCTGCAGGACACCGAGGTGGAACGCGCCACGGCCCTGTGGCGCCGCCGCTTCGACGCACCGCCCGCCGATGCGAAGGAGCGCGCCAGGCAAACGCGCTTCCTGCTGGCGCGCGGCTTTTCGGGCGCGGTGGTGGCCAAGGTGCTCCGCAGCGATTTCAACGAAGACTGACGGCCGGGCGCGCGGCCCCGGCCTGCCAAGGGAGGCTCAGCAGCAGGCGCTCAGAGCGCCAGCATCAGCTTCAGGTTCTGCACCGCGGCGCCGCTCGCGCCCTTGCCCAGGTTGTCGAGGCGCGCAATCACCACGGCGTGGCGGTGGTCCTCGTTCGGGAACACGCGAATTTCGAGATTGTTGGTGTCGTTGAGCGCCAGCGCGTCGAGCTTGCCGTCGTCGGTCGGCGGCAGCACCTTCACGAACTGCTCGGGCGTGTTGCTCTTTGCGTAGTGCGCCGCCAGCGCCTCTTGCAGGTCGCCCGCCTTCGGCTTGCCGGGCAGCAGGTCGAGATGCAGCGGCAGCTGCACCAGCATGCCCTGCTTGAAATTGCCCACCGAAGGAATGAAGACCGGCCGGCGGGTGAGGCCGGTGTACTTCATGATCTCGGGAATGTGCTTGTGCTTGAGGCCCAGCGCGTAGGTCTCGAAAAGCGGCGCCTTGCCGTTTTCGTAGTCTTCGATCATGGCCCGCCCGCCGCCCGAATAACCGCTCACCGAGGGCAGCGAAATCGGAAAATCGGCCGGCAGCAGGCCGGCATCGACCAGCGGCCTCACCATGGCAATGGCGCCCGTCGCATAGCAGCCCGGGTTGCCGACGCGGTCGGCCGCGGCCACGGCCTGCCAGTGGCCTTCCACCAGTTCGGGAAAGCCGAACACCCAGCCGGGCGCCACGCGGTGCGCGGTGGAGGCGTCGATGATCTTGGGCTTCCTGCCGGGCAGCTGGTCGATCAGCGCGACCGATTCGCGCGCCGCATCGTCGTGCAGGCACAGCACCACCAGGTCGACGCCCGCCATCAGCTCGCGCTTGGCGGCCACGTCTTTTCGCAGCTCGGGCGCAATGCTCACGAGTTCGATCTGCGGCATCGTCTGGAGCCGCTCGCGGATCTGCAAACCGGTGGTGCCGGCTTCGCCGTCGATGAAAACCTTGGCCATATCGGAGTATGCGTAGAGAGGCTAGAAGAAAGTACGTATTGACCGCAAGGCTACGTCGAGTATTGGTGCGCCGCACCATGATACAGTCCGCGGTTGTTCGCCGCCCCCAGCCGTCAGGCTGCCGTCGCCCGCGAGCAACAGAGCCAAAGACGCCTCAGACCCCAGATCCCCCGTTCTCAACCTCCTCCTTCCGAGAGACATCCCTCATGAAGATTCACGAGTACCAAGGCAAGGAAATCCTTGCCAAGTTCGGCGTGCCGGTGCCGCGCGGCATTCCGGCCTATACGGTTCAGGAGGCGGTCGAGGCCGCCCAGAAACTTGGAGGCCCGGTGTGGGTCGTCAAGGCCCAGATCCACGCGGGTGGCCGCGGCAAGGGCGGCGGCGTCAAGGTGGCCAAGTCCATCGAAGACGTCAAGAAGCTCGCCGGCGAGATCCTCGGCATGCAGCTCAAGACCCACCAGACCGGCCCCGAAGGCCAGAAGGTGCGCCGCCTCTACATCGAAGATGGCGCCGACATCAACAAGGAATACTACGTCTCGGCCGTGACCGACCGCGCCACGCAGAAGGTTGCGTTCATCGCTTCGAGCGAAGGCGGCATGGACATCGAGGAAGTGGCCCATTCCACGCCCGAGAAGATCATCACGGTGTATGCCGACCCCAAGGAAGGCCTGACCGACGCGCAAGCCAAGCAGATCGCCGACGGCATCGGCATGCCGGCCGACTCCACCGCGCAAACGGTCGACATCCTCAAGAAGCTCTACACCTGCTACATGGAGACGGATGCCTCGCTGGTCGAGATCAACCCGCTCAACCGTGACAGCAAGGGCAAGGTCATGGCGCTGGACGCCAAGTTCAACTTCGACAGCAACGCGCTGTTCCGCCACCCCGAAATCGTGGCCCTGCGCGACCTCGACGAAGAAGACGCGGCCGAAGTCGAAGCCTCCAAGTTCGACCTCGCCTACATCAGCCTGGACGGCAACATCGGCTGCCTGGTGAACGGTGCCGGCCTGGCCATGGCCACCATGGACACCATCAAGCTGTTCGGCGGCGAGCCGGCCAACTTCCTGGACGTGGGCGGCGGCGCCACCCCCGAGAAGGTCACCGAAGCCTTCAAGATCATGCTGAAGAACAAGAACGTGGAAGCGATCTTGGTCAACATCTTCGGCGGCATCATGAAGTGCGACACCATCGCCACCGGCGTGATCGCAGCCTGCAAGGCCGTGAACCTCCAGGTGCCGCTGGTCGTGCGCATGAAGGGCACCAACGAAGTCGAAGGCAAGAAGCTGCTGGCCGATTCGGGCCTGCCGATCATCAGCGCCGACACCATGGCGGAAGCGGCCCAGAAGGTCGTGGCAGCAGTCAAGAAGGCCTAAGGAACAAGTCATGTCGATCTACATCAACAAAGACACCAAAGTCATCACCCAGGGCATCACCGGCAAGACCGGGCAGTTCCACACCGAGAAGTGCCAGGAATACGCGAACGGCAAGAACGCCTTCGTGGCGGGCGTGAACCCGAAGAAGGCCGGCGAGTCGATCTTCAACATCCCGATCTTCGGCTCGGTGAAGGAAGCCGCTTCGCAGACCGGCGCTACCGTGTCGGTGATCTACGTGCCGCCGGCAGGTGCCGCGGCCGCCATCTGGGAAGCCGTCGAGGCCGACCTGGACCTGGCGATCTGCATCACCGAAGGCATCCCGGTGCGCGACATGCTCGAAGTGCGCAACAAGATGAAGGCCAAGGAAGCGGCCGGCGGCAAGAAGACCTTGCTGCTGGGCCCCAACTGCCCCGGCCTCATCACGCCCGACGAAATCAAGATCGGCATCATGCCCGGCCACATCCACCGCAAGGGCCGCATCGGCGTGGTCTCGCGCTCGGGCACGCTCACGTATGAAGCCGTGGCGCAGCTGACCGAAATCGGCCTCGGCCAATCGTCGGCAGTCGGCATCGGTGGCGACCCGATCAACGGCTTGAAGCACATCGACGTGATGAAGGCCTTCAACGACGATCCCGACACCGACGCCGTCATCATGATCGGCGAAATCGGCGGCCCCGACGAAGCCGACGCGGCCCGCTGGTGCAAGGAACACATGAAGAAGCCGGTGGTCGGCTTCATCGCCGGCGTCACCGCTCCTCCCGGCAAGCGCATGGGCCACGCCGGCGCGCTGATCTCGGGCGGCGCCGACACGGCCGATGCCAAGCTCGCCATCATGGAAGAGTGCGGCTTCACCGTGACGCGCAACTTCTCGGAACTCGCCAAGCTGCTCAAGGCACAGCTCTAAACCAGCCCCAGGCAGTTTCTCGCGAACCACGCAAAAAGAAAAAGCGCCCGCAATCTGGATTGCGGGCGCTTTTTTCACTACAACACAGTGGAACAAGAGACATGGAACTCCTTCAAGGCGCCGATTTCTGGATCGGTCTGATCAAGATTGTCTGGATCAACATCATTCTTTCGGGAGACAACGCCGTGGTGATTGCCATGGCGGCTCGTGCGCTGCCCCCCGCGCAGCAGAAAAAAGCCGTCCTGCTCGGCTCGGGCGCGGCCGTGGTGCTGCGCATCGTGCTCACGGTGGTGGCGGCCAGGCTGCTCGCGCTGCCCTACCTGCAGATCGTCGGCGGCCTGCTGCTGCTGTGGATCGGCCTGCAGCTGCTCGGCGAGGAAGAAGATGATGACGGCGGCGAAGCCAAGGAATACGGCAGCATGATGGCGGCCGTGCGCACCATCCTGCTGGCGGACCTGGTCATGAGCCTGGACAACGTGATTGCCGTGGCGGCCGCCGCGCAGGGCAACATGCTGCTCCTGGTGCTTGGCCTGGCCATCAGCATTCCGCTGGTGATCTTCGGCAGCACGCTCATGATCAAGCTGATGGAACGCTTTCCGATTGTCGTCATGCTGGGCGCCGCCCTGATCGGCTGGGTCGGCGGCGAAACAATGGTGAGCGACGTCTCGCTGCGCGAGGTGCTGGCTGCCAACCCGTGGCTCCTCCATGCGGCAGCCGCCGCCGGTGCCTTCTTCGTCGTTGCCGTGGGCCGCCTGCTTCAGCGGCGCGCGCAGGCCGGCGCGAGGCGCTGAAACCGTCGCGCGTCGACATTTCTAAAAACATATGGCGAGTGTCGGCGCGTCCCTTTTCTCTACCCGGCCCCAGCTCTCCTGGGACTTTGCGGCACTGACCGACGTCGGCCGCGCGCGGGCCCACAACGAGGACGACCTGCACGTCGACCCCGCCCTCGGCCTGGCCGTGCTGGCCGACGGCATGGGCGGCTACAAGGGCGGCGAAGTGGCCAGCGCCATGGCCGTGTCGCTGGTGCACGCCAGCTTCGCGCGCTGGTTCGCGCAGGCCGGCCTGCAGGCGCCCGCGCGCGTGGTCCGACGTGCCTTGCAGGCGGCCACCGACGAGGCCAATTCCGCGATCCTCGACGCCGGCATCGCCAATGCCGAACTCCAGGGCATGGGAACCACCCTGGTGCTGGCCGCATTCCGGCCCCAGCGCGTGCTGGTCGGCCACATCGGCGATTCGCGCTGCTACCGCCTTCGCAACAACAAGCTCGAGCAGCTCACGCGCGACCATTCGCTGCGCCAGCAGCAGCTCGACGCCGGTGCCATCACGGCCGAGGAAGCGCTGATCTCGCCGCACCGCAACCTGGTGACGCGCGCCATGGGCGTGGAGCCGCAGGTCGTGCTCGAGATGCACGAGCACACCGCCAGGCCCGACGATCTCTATATGCTCTGCTCCGACGGGCTCAGCGAGATGGTCCCGGATGCGCAGCTTTTCACGCTTTTGAATCACGATGTCGAGCTTCAGCAGAAAGCATCACTCCTGGTGGCCGTTGCCAACGACAATGGCGGCCGAGACAATATTTCAGTTGTCCTGGCCAGGGCGCGCGTTGGCAGTGCGCTTGAATAAAAACATGCATTCAGGGAGTCGGCAATGCCGAAGATGATCATTTCGATCGATGGCACTGTCATCGGGCAAATGGCGCTTGCCAAGGACCGGACCACGCTGGGGCGGCGCGCCTACAACGACATCGTGCTCGACAATCTCGCGGTCAGCGGCGAGCATGCCGTGCTGCACATGCGCGGTGGCGAAGTCGAAATTGAAGATCTCAACAGCACCAACGGCACCTACGTCAATGCGATCGTCGTCCAGAAGCAGCAGAAGCTCAAGGACAACGACGTCATCGAAATCGGCGGCTGCCGCCTGCACTTCCGCGCCCGCAGCAGCGCGGCTTCCGATACCGGTTCCACCCGCGCTGCGCGGGGCGACTACGCGGCCTCCGTCCCCCTGTCGGCCGCGCCCACCGAAGCCGGCGCGCTGCTCGAACTGGGCGTGCCCGTGCTGCGCGTTCTCTCGGGCACCGACCAGGGCCAGGAAGTGCCGCTGCAGAAAGTGGTCACCACCATCGGCAAGCCCGGCGTCGCAGTGGCCGTGGTCACGCGCCGCCGGCAGAGCTACCTGGCTTCCACCATCATGGGCGGCGTCACGCTCAACGACGCTCCGCTCGGCGCCGAGCCCGTCGGGCTGCAGGAGGGCGACGTGCTCGAGCTCGGCGGCACCACGCGCATGCAGTTCGTGCGGGTCTGATTTTCCTTGCGGCGGCGCGGCGCCAAGGGTGCGCTGGTGACTGCCATGAGGCGCCACTGGCCGCGCATTGCCATCACCCTGCTGCCGGTCCTGCTCGCGCTCGCGCATGCCGCCGGCCTCTGGCGCCTGGATGCCATCGACCGGCTCGACCACCTGATCTACGACACCCGCCTGCGCGCCACCATGCCGGGCACGCTCGATCCGCGCATCGTGATCGTCGACGTCGACGACGCCAGCCTCACCCGGCAGGGCCAGTGGCCTTGGTCGCGCGACAAGCTGGCCCGGCTCACCCGGGAACTCACCGGGCGGCAGCAGGCGGCGGCGCTGGGCTTCGACGTGATGTTCGTCGAGCCCGACCGGAGCGCCGGCCTCGACAAGCTGCGCCAGATCGCGCGCGGCCCGCTGCGCGACATGCCGGGCCTGTCTGCGGAAATAGACCGCCTCGCCCCCACGCTCGACAACGACGCCATCTTTGCCGCCGCCATGCAGGGCCAGCGCGTGGCGCTCGGCTACTACTTCACGCGCACCGAAAAGCCCGGCGCCAAGGGACAGCTGCCGCCGGCCCCCGTGCTGCAGGCCGGGGCCTTTCCGCCGGGCCGCGGCTATGCCACCGCCTGGAACGGCTTTGGCGCCAGCCTGCCCGTGCTGGCCGCTGCCGCGCCAGCGGCGGGTTTTCTCAACACGCTGGTCATGTCGAACGGCGACGGCGTCATCCGCGCCGTGCCGCTCATCGCCCGCTATGAAGGCGACCGCGCCCTGCCCGGCTACTACGAGTCGCTGGGGCTCGCCGTCTACCGGCTCGCCAGCGGCTCGCCGCCCGTGCGGCCGGCCTTTGCGTCGGGTGGTGCCGCGCCCCCGCTCCAGTCATTGCTGGTCGGCGGCCTGCGCATCCCCGTCAACGAAGCCGCTTCCATGCAGGTGCCCTTCCGCGGCCCCGGCGGCGCGCAGGGCGGGTCGTTCCGCTACGTGTCCGCCGGCGACGTGCTCGAAGGGCGACTCGCACCGGGCGAGCTGAAGGACCGCATCGTGCTTGTCGGCGCCACCGCGCCGGGCCTGCAGGACCTGCGCGCCACCCCCGTCGGCGCCGCCTTTCCCGGCGTCGAAGTGCATGCCAACATCGTCTCGGCCATGCTCGACCGCCGCCTGCTCGCGGTGCCCGACTACGCCCCCGGCTACGAAGTGCTCAGCGTGCTGGCCGCGGGCCTGGTGCTCGCACTCGGCCTGTCGCTGCTGCCGGCCCCGCGCGCGGTGGTGCTGGCCATTGCCACCGTCGCGGCGCTGGTCGGCGTCAACGCCTGGCTCTACCAGCGCCACAGCCTCGTGCTGCCACTTGCTTCCGCACTGGCCATGGCGGCGCTCGCCTTTGCCTTCAACATGGGCTGGGGCTACTTCATCGAATCGCGCGCGCGCCGGGGGCTGGTGCGGCTCTTCGGCACCTACGTGCCGCCGCAGCTCGTCAACGAAATGCTCGCGACGCCCGGCCGCTACAGCATGCGCGCCGAGAGCAAGCACATGACCGTCATGTTCTGCGACATGCGCAACTTCACACGCCTGTCCGAGCAGATGGCCCCGGCCGAACTGCAGGCCTTCCTGAACAACGTGTTCAACCGGCTCACCCACGTCATCAGCACCCACCGCGGCACCGTCGACAAATACATGGGCGACTGCGTCATGGCCTTCTGGGGCGCCCCCATCGACACCCCCGACCACGCCACCCTGGCCGTGCGCGCCGCGCTCGACATGGCCGAGGCCGTGCGCGACATCAACAACATCCACCGCACCACCGGCCGCCCCGAGATCAGCGTGGGCATCGGCCTCAACAGCGGCGTCATGAGCGTGGGCGACATGGGCTCGGCCGCGCGGCGCAGCTATACCGTGGTGGGCGATGCGGTCAATCTCGCCTCCCGCCTCGAAGGCCTGAGCGTGCACTACGGTGTCGAGATCGTCGCCAGCGGCGCCACCCGCGAACTCGCGCCCGGCTTCGTCTGGCAGGAGCTCGACAGCGTGCTCGTCAAGGGCCGCGCCCAGGCCGTGGCCGTGTTCACGCCGCTGGGCGCCGCCACCCAGGAAGCCGAAGCGCCAACGCCTGCCGCACTGCAGCAATCCGCGCAGCTGCAGCGCTGGGCCGAAGTGCTTGCCGCCTACCGCCGCCAGGACTGGGCCATGGGCCGAAACTTGCTGGATCCGCTGTTGGCCGCGGATGCCAAAAAAGTCCTTTACCAGCTCTACGCACAACGATTAGCCTCCATGGCGTTGCGGCCCCAAGACCCCGAATGGGACGGCGCAACCCGGTTCGAAACCAAATGACGGCAGCAGAAGACACAAGCAGAGGGTCTCTCACAATGCAGGTTCGCGTGCTGGGTTGCTCGGGCGCCATTGCCAAGGACTGCCGGACCACCTCGTTCCTGATCGACACCGACCTGCTCGTCGATGCGGGCACCGGCGTGGGCGACCTCACCCTCGAAGAAATGGCCGGCATCGACGACGTGGTGCTCACCCACAGCCACCTCGACCACATCGCCGCGCTGCCCCTCATGCTCGACGCCGTGGCCGGCCGCCGCACCCGCCCGCTGCGTGTGCACGCGCTGCGCGCCACCATCGAGGCGCTGCGCGCCCATGTGTTCAACAACGTCATCTGGCCCGACTTCGAGAGCATTCCCAGCCCCGAGGCGCCCTTCGTGAGCTTTCACGACATTGCCGTGGGCCAGGTGCTGCAGCTGGGCACCGCCGCCCCCAAGCGCATCGAGGTGCTGCCGGCCGTGCACACCGTGCCCGCCTGCGGCTTTGCCGTGAGCCGCGCCGAGGGCGGCGCCAACTGGGTCTTCACCGGCGACACCGAGCGCAACACCCCCTTCTGGGACCGCCTCAACGCCCTGGACGTGGCCATGCTTGTCATCGAAACGGCATTCAGCAACCGCGAGCAGGCCCTGGCGGAACGCAGCCTGCACCTGTCGCCCCGCGCGCTGGCCGACGAGCTGGCGCATATCGATCCGGGGAAGAAGTTTCCGATCTACATCACGCACACCAAGCCTGCGGAGACCGAAGAGATCATGTGGCAGATCGAGCAGCTGGCGGGGCACCAGGTGGCGGGGTTGGCGCAGCGGGATATTCGGTGGTTGAAGGCGGATGGGGTGCTGACGTTTTGAGTCTGTGGCGGGGAGAGGCCTGACAAATTTGTCACGACTCGTAGCACCTGAGGGCTGTTTGTGTCACTTAATGTAACTTTTGTGGGCACAAAGTACTCGATTTTGGCGCCGCACGGCCTCGGTAGGGGGATGGCACAGATGCTGCGGAAGGTACTGCGCTCCGGGCTTGGTTCCCGGGCTGTACAAACCAACCTGGAGTTTTTGAATGAACCGTCGTTCTATCGCACGTGCTGTGCAAAAGGGTTTCACCCTTATCGAATTGATGATCGTTGTGGCGATTATCGGTATCTTGGCTGCTGTGGCTCTGCCGGCGTATCAGGATTACACGGTGCGCGCGCGTGTGTCGGAAATGATTCTGGCCGCGTCTGCCTGCCGCACTTCGATTACTGAAGCAGTCGCAACGTCACCTGACGCGGCCATGGGTACCCGTCTGCAGAACTCTTGCCAAGCTGGCACTGCTACAAGCACCAATACCAAGTTCGTGACATCTGTCGACACCTCGGCAGCCGGCGTGATCACGGTTGTTGGCGATGCAACGGCTCTTGGTGGCGCCGTGACTGCAACTACCAACGCGATCAGCATGGTTCCATATATCGGTGCAACGGCTTTTGTTGCTACGACCGATGGCGGCAAGACCATCACTTCTTGGAAGTGCGGCCCCGCTACTACCAATCCGCTTGCGACGAAGTACCTGCCCGGCTCCTGCAAGTCGACCACCTAATTGGGCTACGTGTCACCAAGAGGCCCTTCGGGGCCTTTTTTTTTATGTTCAAACCTCTTCGTTGGCGAGCCGCGGGCGCACACCTTGGAGCGGGCCTTGTAGTTAGCGCTGCCCTTGCCGCTGTTGTTTTCTTAGCGTGGTACCCCGCGCCGCTGCATCGGTTGGCTGGCGGAACGCACTTGTTTTTTATTCTGTTGGCCGTGGACGTGATCCTTGGCCCGTGCCTTACCTTTGTAGTTTTTGGCGGTCACAAGTCGGTGCGCGAACGCATCCTCGACGCATCCGTGATTGTGTTGATACAGTTGGCCGCGCTGATCTACGGTATGCATGCCCTCTACGTTGCCCGGCCCGTGGCGCTGGTCTACGAATACAGCAAGTTCACCGTGCTGCGCGCGATCAACGTTCCCGACGCCACCGGCCATGAATTTTTAACGCGGACTACGGCACGGTTTCACGGCATACCTGTAATTGCGCTTAGGCCGTTTACCAGTCCTGAAGAGAGTACGCGCTATACCTTCGAAGCTCTGAGCGGGGCGCCGCTCCAAGCTCGACGTGAACTGTGGACAGCGATAGAGAAAACCGATCTGACAGCGCCTAACGCCGGTCATGGTCTTGAGCGACTTGCCGGCAGTGACCGACAAATAGCATTGCTTCAGCCGGTGATCGCGGATGCCAAGCGGGCGCACCTAGCCGAAACGAGCCTTCGTTTTCTACCAATCACTGACCGTGACGAGGCATGGGCAGCCGTTTTTGTTTCCTCCTCATTTCGGGTGATCGATTTAGTCCCAATTGATCCCTATGAGAATGCTACGAAGTGATGTCGTTGTTTCGTCCTTTCGATCGCACGCAACGCATCGTTTTAGCGATGTCTTTGCTCATCCTGTTTGCCCTTTCCATTGGCTGGACTCTTCTCGCGGGCAAGGACATTAACTTTGACCAGCTGAACTACCATCTATACGGCCCTCGTCTGCTGCTCGAGAACCGGTGGCAGGTTGATTATTTCGCTGCAAGTCTGCAGACATACCTGAACGGGGTGTCGTACCTTCCGTTCTATTGGATGGTGACCCAGGGCTGGAACGATCGTCTCATTGCGATCATTTTGGCGGCAGTTCATTTCGTGAACATTCTTCTGGTGCTCGCATTGATGGCTCGATTGCTTGAAGGATCGGCGTGGCAGCGACTCGCACTCCTCGTTATTGCAGGTGCGCTGGCTCTGATGGCGCCGATGTATCTGATTCAAGTCGGATCTTCATTCAATGATCCATTGAGTTCCATCTTCGTGCTGGGTGCGCTGCTGCTTTATGTGTCGCATGAAGAATCGCGTCGCGTTCTTTGGTCGCTGGTGCTGACCGGTCTGTGTCTTGGTGTTGCGCTGGGCATCAAACTGACCAATGCCATTTTTATTTTGAGCCTGTTCGCCGTCGCTGCCGTCGACTACGCGCTGAGGTTCTACCGTCGTGACACATCTATTCTGGTGCGGGCAACCGTACTTGGACTTGGGTTGGTCGTCGGCTTTCTTGCATTGCATGGCTACTGGAGTTGGAAGCTTCTCATCAACTTTCATAGCCCAATTTTTCCTTATTACAACAATCTATTTCACGCCCCTGATTTTCCCGACATAGCTATCCAAGACCGGCGATTCCTTGGTGGTGGGTGGTTAGGGCTCTTCATGCTACCCTTCCAGATGGTCCGCTCTGAGGCGTGGATCTACACCGAAACCATTGCACCGGATTTGCGCTTCGCAGCACTGATCATCTTAATGGCAATTCTGGCTGCGTCTTTTGTAATACTTCGACTCCGAAGGATTGGCCAAGCAGCGTTGCACGGGCCTACGCCTGCAAGTACGCAGAGGCATGTTACCAAGCAGATCGTTCTTTTCTTTGTCGTTTCGTTCCTCATCTGGGGAGGGCTGTTCCGCATTGGTCGCTACGCTCTTGTGCTGTGGTTGATGCTTCCGGTACTAATCATTGCGGTGCTTCAGACGCAACTCTTTAAGCGCTATGCCATCGGGCTGGGCGGCATGATCGTCCTCGCTCAAGGCTTACTGAGTGCAGAGAATAGGCTAGAGCGTTGGGAGGGAACTCGCTGGTCTGGCGCTTGGCTCGACCTTGATATACCTCGTCAAATATCGGAGAGCTCTGGCATATTTTTGTCGCTGGAGACTCAATCATTGTCTGCCGTTGGGCTCAAACTGTCTCCCGACGCAGCTCTCCTGAATTTAACAGGGCAGTATGTACAGCCTAGCGGCACAAGCATGCCACCTCGGTTGCGAGCAATTCTTCAGAATGAGATGCGCCCTATCTATCTGATGAGGTCGTTCAATCGGGCTGAACAAGTGATTCAGGCAATTGATTGGGAACGCATTGATTGGTCAGGCTTGAACACTGTATTAATGCCCTACGGCCTCAAGATGACGCCAGGTGGCGAATGCGCGCGTGGCGCGCTGAACTTCACTCCCACAACTTTTTTTGCGGAAAGCACGCGTCGCGGTGGCTACGAGATTTTCTTTTGTCGGCTGCAGCGGGCGAGCCAAGGCGAAGTAGCCGCTGCCGTCGCGCAACAAACACGATTTGATCGGCTGTTTGAGCACTTAGAGCGTAGGTGCCCAAGCAGCTTCTATCCTCCAGGGTCGAGCACTGTATTGACCAGTGGCCAATACGTTCGATCCTATTTCAACACTGGCACGCACATGTTGACGTCTCAAGGGGTGCTTTACGCGGGGGCGCTTCGTCGCTTAGAACTTAATGCGTTGGCGGATCTTGAGAAACCGATTGCAGAGCTGCTGGATACACCTATCGCCTGCCCACCTGCTGTCGTCGAGAGAAACCTCCGTTAGCTGTGAAGCATCGAGATTCATTTGTGCTGTGCCTGATCTAGTTGTAGAAGGCCGGACGATGGGCCATTCACAAAGGGCTGAATGACACATGAGCATTGCGGCTGGCGTGAGCGGCTCGGCGACGCTGCCGCTGAAAAACGGCGGCGAACTTTCACGACGCTGAATACGAAAGGACTTCCTCTTCGTTGAGGTCGTCATCCTCGGACTGCTGCAGCACTGCCGTTCGGGCTGGCAAGCCATACGTGCCGATGGTGCTATGGGCGAAGAACCGAGCCGTTCTTGCTCAGCGATGCAACAAAATGTTGCCGTTCGTCCATTCAAGTTAACCGATCGTCGGCAACTGTCACCGAATCGGCAAAGCTTCAACTAGGCTCCCGCGTTCCAACGCATCACTTGCCTATGAGCACGAACCGCCTCGATTTTCAATGCCGTCAGCGCGGCTTGACGGCCATAGAGCTGCTGGTCACGCTCGCCATCTTGGCAATCCTGATCGGCATTGCCGCCCCCTCGATGTCGCGCTTCATCGGCCAGTGGCGCGCCTCCAATGCCGTCAACGCTCTGACCGGTTCGCTCCGTACCGCGCGCACCGAAGCCATCGCTCGCGCGCGTCCCGTCGTCGTGTGCCGGGTGGCTTCCAACAGCTCCACGACTTGTCTGTCCACCGCGGGCACCAACGGGTTCGCCAGCGGCTGGATCGTCTTCGTCAACAATGATCGCGACACCAGCTTCGACTATTCCCCGACAAACGGCGACGAACTGCTGCTGCGCCAGGAAGCGCCTGCTGGCATCGCGAACATCACTCTGACGAACGCGGGTCGCTTCGTTTTCCTTCCTAACGGTCTGTTGAACGCCACGGCCAATGGTGTCGACATCGACGCCACCGGCTTCAACAGCGCCAGCACCACGCCATGGCTGCGCAAAGGCCTCTGCATCACCAAACCCGGCCGCATTCGCTCTGTGGCGAGTTCGGCCAACTGCGGCGACAACGAAGGATGAGACCGCAACGATCGGCTGCTTCTATGCAGCCCCGACCTCTTTTCACGGACATGAGAATCCACAACACGCAGGAGCGAGGCGCCACGCTCATCGAGGTCATGGTGGCCATCGTCATCTTGGCCGTGGCACTGTTCGGAATGGCGGGACTCACATCCTCGGCCATCAAGTACAACCAGTTTTCCCGTATGCAGGCGACGGGTCTGAGCTTGGTGGCCGATTACGCGGAGCGCGCCCGCGCCAATCTCGCGGGCTTTGCTGACTATGCCTACACCACGGCCTACAGCGCCAGCTCGCGTTCAGCTGCCACGACCGACCCCACGGCGGCACCGACCAGCTGCCAAGTCGATACCTCCACTCCAACCAACCCGATAAACACTTGCGGCTCAGCCATCGCGGACTACGACCAGTCCCAGTGGCTCACCAACGTCGCCAACCGACTGCCGGGCGGCACGGCCTACGTCACCACGGAATTGACGCCCGCTCCACCTGGCGTGAACGGCTTGCCGGCCACCCGCGTGTTGAACATCTGGCTGATCTGGAACGCCATCCGGGAGGAGGACGGCTTTCGGCAGCAGCAACTCTGCCCCACGGGCGCCAACATCTCGGACCCCACTACCGTGAACTGCATGTACTTCCGGATCACGCTATGAGAAGAAAGGCACTCTTCCTTCCACCGCGGGTGCGCCATGCAGCCGATGGCTTCACGCTGGTCGAACTGCTGATCTCCTTGACGATCGGATTGGTGATCTTGGCGTCCAGCCTGTCCATGTATGTCGCGTCCAGCCGCGGCAGCCAGATGTCTCAGGTCGAAACGCAGATGAACGAGGACGGCATCCTCGCCATCAACCTGATCCAGCAGCAACTCAAGCAGGCCGGCTATTCCCGTCAGATCATTCCAGGCAGTGGCGCCAGTGTGATGGGCAACTACGCAGGCCCCGCAGTGCGCGGATGCGACGGCGGCTTTACGGATGCGGGCGCCGCCTTCGGCAGCCTCACGTGCGCCACGGGCGCCGGCAGCGACGCAATCGCCATCCGCTACGAGGCCACCGTCGACAACACCATGCCCACGGCAGATACCCCACCTTTGGCGACGAACTGCGTGGGCAACGGCATCAACGCCGCGACGCCGTCACAGGTGGCCCCGGCTCCCACGCCCGCGTCTGCAGCCGGCAATTACGCCCTGGCCGACAACCGCTACTTGGTCACCGACGCCAGTGCGCAGCCCATGTTGTCCTGCCAGGGATCGGAAAAGAGCGGCGCCGGCAACGTCATCGGCACTTCGCAGCCGCTGCTGTCCAACGTCGAAAGCATGCAGATCCTCTACGGCGTGGCCAGTCGTCCCAGCGCCGAACTGGCCGCCACCTACGATCCCATGCGGCACCAGATCATCAGCTATCTGAATGCGACCGGCGTAGACGCCCTGGCCAGTACCGGCGTATTGCCCAACATCACCGAAGACCGCTGGGGCCGTGTGCTGAGCGTACGCGTATGCCTGCTTATGCGCAGTGACCAGCGCGTGGGAGACGTGCCTGCTGGCGGCATGTCCTACAAGGACTGCAGCAATGTCGACAAGACCGGCACCGACGGCTATCTGCGCAGGGCCTACATCACCACGGTTCTGCTGAGAAATCGCCTGGTCATTCAATGACAACAATGCCCTTCGCCCCCTCCGGCCCGCACGCTTCCTTGCGTCGCACCATCGGCAGCCTACGTCCCCAGGAGCGCGGCGTAGTGATGGTCATCACACTGATCCTGATCGTGATCCTGACGCTGCTGGGCACCTTCGCCATCCGCAACGCCACTCAGAGCGAGCGCAGCATCAACGGCATCCGATCGGCAGAAGTGGCCCGCGAAGCAGCGGAAACCGCCCTGCGCTTCTGCGAGCAGGTGGCCATCTTCGACGGCGACAGCAAGGACTACACCGAGTACGCCACCACTGGCCTGCGCGACAAGATCATCACGACCACAGTCGGCTCGGAATCCGATGCCGAGGCCGCATGGCGCACCAGTTCCAACTGGACGGGCGGCAATGTCATCAATGTCCCGGCCGCGTACTTCAAGAAGACCACTGGCGGCAGCGCCGACGCTGATGCCTTGCAGCTGGTCACTGCACCGCGTTGTCTCATCCAGAAGATCGAAACCACCTCCACGCCCAAGCTGACCGGCTATCTGATCACCGCCCGAGGCTTTGCCAACAACGCCGCTTTCGACACCTCGACCGGGAAATCGACCAAGGGCGCCGAATCGTGGATGCAGTCCGTGCTGACGCGCGGCAGTTGACCACCACCATGCACCCATCCATCACTGCAATGACACGCCAACCTTCTGATTTCCGCCGATCCGGTCGCGGCTTCACGCTGATCGAAGTCATGATCGTCGTTGCCATCGTCGCCATCCTGTCGATGATTGCGATGCCTAGTTACCAAGAATATGTGCGCCGGTCCAAGCGCGCCGAAGCCGAGGGCATCCTGATGGAAGCCGCGCAGTTCATGCAGCGCTATTACTCGGCCAACGACCGCTATACCGCCACTGCTGGTGGCACTGCTACCACTGAAGTCGTGCAGGAAGTCGACAACGTCAGCATCTTGCCTGCCAGTCTGCGCCAATCACCCAAATCGGGTTCTGCCAACTACACCATCGCCGTCTTGGCGCGTGACACGCCGCCCAGCTACACCCTCAAGGCCACCCGCACCGGCAGCATGACCGGCGACAAGTGCGGCACGCTGGTTTTAAGCGGGCAGGGCGTCAAAGGCATGGAAAGCGCGACCACCGGCCTCACCGCTACGGATTGCTGGAAATAGCAACAGCAGCCATTGGCTGGCTGCACACACACGCCCATGAAGCCCTTGATCGATAGGGAAGATCGCATGAAAACCACCCCCCCAGTTCTTGTTCTTGCACCTGCCAGAGCCGAGCGCGCGCGCTTGAGCCTGCTGCTGACGATCGTTGGCCTTGCCGTGGCTTGGGTTGCCGCCGTCCTGCCCACTGGCGACGCGCTCGCCGCCGATGCGCCGAGTCAGGCACCCCTGTACAGCGCTGTGCCGGGCGCAAAGCCCAACCTGATGTTTGTGCTGGACAACTCGGGATCGATGGGGTTCGAATACCAAGAAGGGTATTCGATGGGAAGCGATTGCAAAAACAGCAATTGCAATTTCGCATGGTATCGCATGCGTTCAAGCGACGTTAATACGCAATACTACAACCCTGCGATCACCTATCTGCCAAGAATTGAGCCGGCCGGTGCTTCGATGGTGAATCCCCTTGCCTTTGTTGATAATCAAAATTCGGGCAGATTTTATATAAACGCGCCAAGCGTCGGCTACTCGTGGGGGTTAGATCGTGGGGGGAATCCAACTGGGCCATACGTGCCTTATTACAGTCCCTATACAGACAAAAATTCAATTCCTTCCGGAAGCAAGTTCACTTATGTGCAGTGTCGCAGTGAAAATTGCTCCAGCTCGAATCGAACGGTCACGGAAATAGCCTACCCAGTTGGTTCCGATACCGTCGACTTGCCCTCTGACCACAAACGTACAGACTGTGGAAAGAACACGACCACGTGCACCAAGGCGTTGGAACTCCAAAACATCTTGAACTGGTATCGGTGGTATCGCAACCGGGCGCTTGCGGTTGGTACGGCCGTGGGTCAAGCGATGCAAAGCTATGAGAATAAATTCCGGGTCGGATATAGTCAATACAACTTCACCAACACCGGTAACCAGACCAGTGGAAGAGCCAGTAATATCGTACGTGGTGTACGCTATTTCAAGGATGATGCGGTCAATTCAAGCAACAAATGGAAAACACAATTTTACGATTGGATTTACGGCATCATTCCAGCCCAAGGAACGCCAAGCCACAATGCCCTAGTCCTTGCGGCCAATTATTATGCTGGTAACGTAAAATCCGATTACGGCAATCCTTGGAAAAATGATCCGACGAGCACCGCTGATGTCAGCAACAGTCAAGACTTGAGTTGCAGGCGCGCATATTCGATCGTGCTGTCTGATGGCGCTTGGAATGCTGAAACCTCAACAAATGCCGGCACCAAATATGCAAGCACCCAAGGAACCAATTACAGCGGAAATCCAGGAGGCAATGCGGCTGCACTCCAATTCGATCCCAGTGGGGCCGTCGGTTACAACAGCAACGATTTGGCAACCAAGCTGGCTGCCCGAAATCTCTACATCCCCTACAGCGACGGAGGAATCAGCAGCAAGGGCTTCGCCGACCTGACCGCCCGCTATTTCTGGAATACAGACTTCTCCTCTCTGCCGAACAACGTCCCTTCCATTGGGGGTCAGCACAATCCCACGTTCTGGCAGAACATGACCACCTTCACCATTGGTTGGGGTTTGACGCCATCCGGCGATGCAGGCGCTTCGGGCGGCTTGACCTGGGATCAAATCAACAAATACAACAACGATTGGCTTGCAGGACAAGCGACTACGCGACCCAAATGGGCCGATGGCTCGTCGAGCGTCAATCTGGATAGCTCGGATACGAGCGATTCATTGCGAGTGAATGATTTCATTCGCGCAGGCTTCACCGGCGGTGGCCGTGCCTACAGCGTCTACTCGGGCGAAGACGTTCGCCGAGCCCTCGACAATGCACTGAGCAGCATGGTGGGCTCAGGCAACGATGCCGGCGTGGCGGTTTCGGGCAACAGCAGCGAATTCCAGACCCTGGAAAACCAATACAAATACACGACCGAGTATCAGACCGCAGACAACAGCGGCGACATCAAGGCCTTCCAGTTGAATGCCAATGGCGGTTACCTGTCGGTGGATACGTCCGGCAAGCCGATACCCGCCTGGTCTGCCAATACTAGGATGCCGACCTTGGCAAACCGCAAGATCTTTGCGTTGTCGGACTATGACGCCAATGCGCCCGACGCAGCGGCCGCCAAGCGCAAGGAACTGAACTCCACCACGACGCTAACGAGCCTCCCGGCCGACTTCAAGGCACTGCTGAACGCAGACAGCCTGCAGAAGACCGACAACAGCTTTATCCGCTACATGTTGGGCGAAGACCCGCAGACGGATATCAACGGCACCATCTACCGTTCGCGCAAGCAGCCGATCGGCGCCTCGGTCAACTCGCCGCCGGTGTTCGTGGGGGGGCGCATCGACATGGGCTACAACACCTATGGTTCGGTCGATGGCAAGGACGCCTATGCCGCCTACAAGACGCGCAAGACAACGCTGCCGCCCACCATCTTTGCCGCCACCAACAACGGCAAGGTGCATGTGCTGAACGCCGCCAAGAACGACACCACGCTGACGGGAGTCCCGGCCGGCACGGAACTGGCCGAGTTCATGCCTAAGGGCGCCATGGCCTCGCAGATCGACCTGGCGAACACCAATTTCCGCTTCCGCTACACGCTGGATGGTCCGCTGGTAGAGCAGGACGTCTATGACACGAGGAGCCAGACTCCCGCGGGCGGCACGGCCGCTTGGCGCCAACTGGTACTGGGCACCGGCGGGCGCGCGGGCAGCTTCATGTATGGATTGGAGTCGCCCATGAACGAGGGCAACCGGACGCCAACCAAGAATCACTTCCTCTGGGAATTGGACAACAAGACCACTGGCTACGGCGATCTGGCCAATGTGACCAACAACCCAACCGCGGGCCAATTGGACGACGGTACCTGGGTCATGCTAACGGGGAGCGGGCACTACGCGGCCTCGGGCAAGAAGATCGGCCTGTATGTGGTGGAAGCGCTGACCGGCAAGCTCAAGGCATTCATTCCACTGCCGGCAGGCTTTGGCACCGACGACACGGCCAACGGCGGCAACCGCGGCCTGGGCGGCGTGGTCGCCGTGCGCGACACCAACCGCAAGATCGTGGCGGCCTATGCGGGCGACGCCAATGGCAACCTGTGGCGCTTCGACCTGCGCAGTTCGAAGTTCGTTGTGTCTTATGGCAGGCCGTTGTTCACCACCCCGCTCGGCAAGAAGCAGCCCATTTACGCCACGCCGACATGGCAGACTCACCCCGGTGACGCAACCGCCTGCACGTACAGCACCACCTCGCAGTGCGGCGCCATCGTGGTGGTGGGCACTGGCATCCTGCTGGACGAGGACGACCTGGCGACGCCGGCCACGAAGCAGGCCATCTACGGGATCTGGGACCAGACGCCGATCGGTGGTGACGACAAGACAAGCTTCGGCAAGGTCACGGTCACGGATCTGGTAGCGCAAACCATCGACCTGAGCTCGGCGAAGGACGGGACGGGCATCGAAACTGGCAAGAAGTTCTACCAGGTCAGTGCCAATCCGGTGGACTGGAAGACGAAGAAGGGATGGCTGCTGAATCTGGGCGTGATTACCTACACCGGCGCCATGGCGAATGGCGAGCGGGTAGTGGGCGATCTATCCAACCTAGGGAGCAGTGTCATCATCACGTCCTTCCTGCCGGAGGACAAGAACCTGACCCTCGAGTCCTGTACGGCCACCGGCAGTCTGCCCAACATCATCTATGTCTTGGACGCCTTGACCGGCAAGAACAAGTATTCCTTCGACGTCGATTCCAATGGCAGTTTTGACCTCTATTCCATCGTTTCCATTCCTGCCGGCGGCTTCACACGCGGAAACGTGAGTTCGCGCAACTTGATCGGCCAGCCCAATGAGGGGCGTCCGGATCTGAAGCCCGACGTTGACTGCACCAACGAATCCGGTTTCCTGACCGGTGTGGGGGGCACGCAGAAAGCCGGCGACGGCTGTGTGGCCAAGGCCTGGCGCCGCAGCTGGCATCCGGTGGTCTCCCCGCCGTTCTGAGCAGGATGTCAGGATGTCGACAAGAGCGTGCTGAGACGGACCCGACGTCTGCCCGAGATCTGAGCCAAGGGCACAATGCGGGCGGATGACCGCCGACATTGCCCGCGCTCAAAAGCCTGCGGCTCAGCGTGTAGTTTTCGTGACCCAGGCAGGGCTGGTCGCGTTTCCGTTCCTCTGCCCCCTCGTCGCCGGCCCTTCGGTCCAGGCCTGGCAGCTGCTGGCCACCTGGGTCTGCCTAGCGGCGATGCTCCTGGCCGTTCCTGCCGCCGTGCCGGCGCGCGGCATCTGGGCCTGGCTCGGCGCCGGAACCGCGGCGGTCGTGCTTTTTTCCTCCCCGCATGCCACCGCCGCCTCGTGGCTGCCCGCCGTGGTCGTACTCGCCGCCATGGCGGCTGCGGCCTGTGTCGGCGCGGGCATGGGGCGCGGCGGGCCGGGCACCTCGGGGGTGCTGGCGGTGGGCGTGCTCGTGGCCGGCCTGGTCAGCGCGGTGCTCGGGCTGCTCCAGTACTACGGCCTGGCCGAGCCGCTGGTGCCCTGGACCACCACGCCCGCACTCGGCCAGGCGTATGGCAACCTGCGCCAGCGCAACCAGTTCGCCACGCTGATCAGCATGGCGCTGGTGGCGGCGCTCTGGATCTACGCTGTGCAGCCTTCAGCGCGCATTCGGCGCTGGCTGGTGGCGGCGGTGCTGCTGCTGCTGGTGGCCGCGGCGGCGTCCACCTCGCGCACCGGGCTGCTCCAGCTGCTGTCGATCGTGGGCGTTGCCGCCTTTATCGCGCGGCGGGAGCGCCGTGGCATGGCCGCCGAGCACGCCGGCACGCCCTTCAGCCTGCCGCCGCCGCTGGTGCTGTTGGCGATGGTCCCGGTCTATTTCGCCATCGCGTGGGCGCTGCCGCAGCTTGCGGCGGGCGAGGTCGAGGGCATGATGCAGCGGCTGCAGGAGGGCGCGCCGGGCGACCACACGCGGATGATCCTCTGGCGCAACGTGCTCTCGCTGATTGCCGCGCATCCGCTCGCGGGGTGGGGCTGGGGCGAGCTGGCCTTCGCGCACTACAGCACGCTGTACGACGGGCCGCGCTTCCCCGAGATCCTGGACAACGCGCACAACCTGCCGCTGCACCTGGCGGTGGAAATGGGCATTCCGGTGTCGGTGCTGGTGTGCGGCGGCTTCCTCTGGATGGTGATGGGGGCCAGGCCCTGGCGCGAGCGCGATGCGGTGCGGCTCATGGCGTGGGGCATGCTGGGCGCGATCGCGCTGCACAGCCTGCTTGAATATCCGCTCTGGTACGGGCCATTCCAGCTGGTGTTCGGGCTGTGCCTGGGCATGCTGTGGCCGGCGCGGGGCGCCGCAACGGCTTCATCGCTGCGGCAGCGCTTCAAGGCCCGGTGGCTCGAGCCGCCGGTGTTGTCTTCGATTGCGGCCACGGTGCTGATGGCGGTGGTCGGCTATGCCACCTGGGATTACATCCGCATCAGCCAGATCTACCTGCCGCGCGACGAGCGCCTGCCGGCCTATGAAGACGGCACGCTCGCCAAGGCCCGGAAATCGTGGCTCTTCGCAAGGCAGGTCGACTTTGCCGAACTGACGCTCACGGCCGTCACGCCGGCCAACGCGGCCGCGATGCATTCACTGGCCGAGCGCACGCTGCACTTTTCGCCGGAGCCGCGCGTGATCGTCAAGCTGATCGAAAGCGCCGAGCTGATGGGGCGGGGCGAGGAAGCCCGCGACCAGGCGGAGCGTTTCCGCATTGCCTTTCCGGCGGAGTACGAGCGCTGGCTGAAGGGGCTGCCCGTGGATGGGCTGGCACCCTAGCCTTGAGGGGCTGCCAGGTAGCTGCCCGACTTGCCCCCATGCTTCTCCAGCACATGCACGTCGGTGATCCGCATGCCCCGGTCCACGGCCTTGCACATGTCGTAGATGGTGAGCAGCGCCACCTGCACGGCGGTGAGCGCTTCCATCTCGACGCCGGTCGGCCCCACGGTCTCGACGGTGGCGGTGCACACCACCTGCGGTGCATTGCCTTTTTCGGCCAGCGCAAATGCCAGCGCCACGCGCGTGAGCGCCAGCGGGTGGCACAGCGGGATCAGGTCGCTGGTCTTCTTGGCGGCCTGGATGCCGGCGATGCGGGCAATGCCGAGCACGTCGCCCTTCTTGGCGGTACCCGATTCGATCAGCGCCAGCGTGGCGGGCTGCATCTCGATGCGGCCCGTGGCCACGGCCACGCGATGGGTGGCGGGCTTGGCCGCAACGTCGACCATGTGGGCCTGGCCCTGGGCATCGAAATGGGTGAGGGAGCTCATGGTGTGAACGATCGGTGTGGAGGTGCATCATACGAGCCCGAGCCAATGGACGAGGAATGCCGCGCTTGACTCCCTTTGCCACCAAAAAGTCCACCACAAAGACTTCCGCCGCGCCCGCCTTGCGGTCGCTCTGTGCTGCCGTTTTGATAGCGGGCCAGGTCCTGCTGCCGGTGCCGGCCCGCGCCCAGATGCAGGTGCTGCCGGGCCTGGGCGACGGCGGCGAAATGACCGCCAGTGCCGAGCGCCAGCTGGGCGACCAGATTGCGCGCGAGCTCTACCGCGACACCGACTACATCGACGATCCGGTGGTCGCTGCCTACGTGCAGGACATCTGGCAGCGCCTCTTGGCGGCCGCCCGCCAGCGCGGCGAGCTCACGCCCGAGCTCGACGAGCGCTTTGCCTGGACCGTCCTGCTGGGGCGCGACCGCAACATCAATGCCTTTGCGCTGCCGGGCGGCTACCTGGGCCTGAACATGGGCCTGATTGCCACGGTGGGCAGCCGCGACGAGCTGGCCACGGTGCTCGGGCACGAGCTGTCGCACGTCACGCAGCGCCACATCTCGCGCATGATGAACCAGCAGGGCAAGCAGTTGCCGCTGATGCTGGCCGGCCTGATCCTCGGCATGATCGCGGCCAGCAAGAGCCGCAACGCCGATGCGGGCCAGGCCGTGATGATGGGTAGCCAGGCGCTCTTCATGCAGAACCAGCTGAGCTTCTCGCGCGACATGGAGCGCGAGGCCGACCGCGTCGGCTTTGGCGTGATGACGCAGGCGGGCTTCGCGCCGCAGGGCGCGGCCGCCATGTTCGAAAAGCTGCAGTACGCCTCGCGCCTGAACGACAACGGCTCCTACCCCTACCTGCGCAGCCATCCGCTCACCTCGGAGCGCATCTCGGACATGCAGGGACGCTTCCAGTTCCGCCTCGATACCGCCCCGGCCATGCCGCTGGCCATGGACCACGCGATGATCGCCGCGCGTGCCCGCGTGCTCACGCGGCCGGGTGTGGACGTGCTGCGGCTGTGGGTCGATGCGGCCTCCAGCGGCGAGTTCGCCAAGAGCAGCGCGGCCCAGCAGGCCGGCACGCTCTACGCGGCGGCGCTGTCGGCCAAGGAACTGCGCGACTTCCGCGCCGCGCGCGCCATGGCCGAGCGGCTGACGGCGCGCACCGCCGACGATCCCTCGGCCGCCAGGCTGGCGCGCTGGCTCAATGCCGAGATCGAGCTTGCCGGCGGCGGCGCCCCCAAGGCCGCCAGCCTGCTCGACGCCAAGTCGAAGGAGCGGCCCGAGATGCTGCTCGCAGCCGATGCCGCCGTGGCCACGCGCCAGCCCGCGCCCATGGTGCCGGTGCTGCGCGACTGGGTGGCCACGAATCCGCGCGACGCCACCGCCTGGCGGGCCCTGGCCAATCTGTATGGCGCGCAGAACGATTCCGTGCGCGCGGTGCGCGCCGATGCCGAGGCCAACGTGGCCATCCTCGACTATCCGGCCGCACGCGACCGCCTCAAGGCCGCGCAGGAGCTGATCCGCAAGCCCGGCGTGCCCGTTGACCACTACGAGGCGTCGATCATCGACACCCGCGCGCGGGCCGTGGAGGTGCTGGTGAAGCGGCAGGCCGAGGAGCCGCCGCTGAGGTGAGCGAGGAGAGCGCTCGCTGCTCGCCTTGGCGGCTCAGCGCTTCGAGAGCAGCCCGCCCAGCGCGGCTTCGATGAGCAGGCCCAGCAGCGAATAGATCAGCGAGCCGATCAGCGCCGCCACGAAGCCGCTGACCTGGAAGCCGGACAACAGGCCCGATGCGGCCCAGAACAACAGCGCATTGATCACGAACAGGAACAGCCCGAGCGTGACGATGGTGACCGGCAGCGTCAGCACCACCAGCACCGGCCGCACGACCATGTTGAGCAGGCCGATGACGGCTGCCGCGATCAGCGCGGAGCCGAAGCTGGCAACCTGGACACCGGGATAGAGATAAGCCACCGCCAGCAGCGCGACAGCGCTGAGCAGCCATTTGATGATGATGCGCATGCGGCGCAGGATACCCCAGAGCCCCCAAAACAACGAGCCCCGGAGCGTTGCCGCGCCGGGGCTCGTCAGGCAGAAGTTGCGCCCTTATTCGGCCAGTTCGTTCGCCAGCACCAGCAGCGCCCCCATGCCCATCACGGCGCCGGGAAAGGCCCAGCCCGACTGGCGCGGCGGCGCCTGGTCGAGCGTGACCGGCTCCAGGTCGACGCCGATCTTGGGGCGGCGCGCATCGACCACCAGCGTGGCCGCATGCTCGCGCTTGAGCTGCTGCGTCAGTTCGGCCAGCGGGCCCTTGGCCAGCACCGGCGTCACCTGTCCGCCATTGCGCTCGAGCAGCGGCAGCAGCTGCGCCTGCACCTTGCTGAACCACTTGGCGCGCCAGTTCTCGCGCGCGCTGTGGCTCACCCACTTGCTGATGCGGTGCGTCATGCGCGGAGCGCAGGCCACGAGTACCCAATGGCGTGCCACGACGCTGCTGGCGTCCGGGGCCAGTTCGGCGAACTGCTCGGCCGCGTAGCCGGCGTCGTCGACGTACAGAATGACCTTTTCCATGGGTGCTCCTTCAAGTAGTTAGGCGGCCGTCAGCTCGACGACGTGGCGGCTTCGGCCGGCTTCTGGCGAGCCTGGCGCACGGCCACCCACTTGCCGACGGCCAGCACCAGCAGCGCGCCGGCAATGCCTGCTGCGTACCTGATGGTGTCGGTCTGAGGGAGCTTCGGCACCCAGGTCCAGGCCGCGGTGTTCGCCAGCGCGGGGTCGGACACAGCCATGGTGCCGGCAATCCAGCCCAGCAGCATGCCGCCGAGCGTGATGATGATCGGGAAGCGGTCCATCAGCTTGATGACCAGCTGGCTGCCCCAGACGATGATCGGAATGCTCACCAAGAGGCCGAAGATCACCAGCGGCATCTGGTGGTCCTGGCCGGCGCCTTGCGCGGCACCGGCAATGGCAATCACGTTGTCCACGCTCATCACCAGGTCGGCCACGATCACGGTCTTGACCGCGCCCCACAGCTTGTCGCTGCTCTGGATGTTGCCGTGCGCGTCGTCATGGTCGGGCGCCAGCAGCTTGATGCCGATCCACACCAGCAGTGCGGCACCGACCAGTTTCAGGAACGGAATGGCCAGCAGCGTGAGCGCGAAGAAGATCAATATGACCCGCAGCACGATGGCACCGGCCGTGCCCCAAAGGATGCCCTTGGTGCGCTGCGCGGGCGGCAGCTTGCGGCACGCCAGGGCAATGACGACGGCGTTGTCGCCACCGAGCAGGATGTCGATCATGATGATCTGACCGACCGCGACCCAGAATTCCGGGGTCATGAACTGTTCCATAGATTCCTCTTGTCTTCGCGCGGTCCGTCCATCCTAGGCTGGATGGCGCCGGTCCGGCGCATGCGTTGCATTTCGATCCATCCCGTGCAGGAATGTCGAAGCGATGGCGAAGACCGGGCGATGAAGACCGGGGATTTCTGGAACGCTTCGACCAAACCTGCGCAGGTTCAAATCGAAGGTCTTGCTCGACAGCGCGCACCCCGGAGGGCACGTGTTGCCCGACAGGCCGGAAGTGTTGTGCTTCGTATTGACGACCTGTCGATTTCCGCCGTTGTGCGCGGCGGTCGGGAGCTACTCCCCTTCGTGGGCGGGATTAAAGCATCGCAGCCCCTGTTCTGGCAACCTGAAAATTTTTGGGCGTCGAAAAGAATGCTCTCGAAGGCCGTATGAACAGGGGCTGCGGCGCTATGGGTTTTGTAGCTCCTATAACCTTCGGCTGACGTGGGACATTGCCGGACTATGATCGCCGCTCGCTGATTTTTCTCTCTTCATGGCCGCCATTCACATCACCGACATCGAGGCCGCCATCAACCATTGGCGGGAGAAAAGCCCCTCGCCCGACGGCATCACGCTGGCACCCGAATTGCGCGCGCTCGCCGAGGTCTACGCGCTCATGGTGTTCCACCACGAGGACGAGGTCGACGAGTTCGGCTTTCCCGAAAAGGCCTGGGCCGCCTGGCTCGACTGGTATCACTCCACGCCCGACACCCCCTGCATCGCCATCTGCTCCACCAGCCAGGGCGACGACCAGTGCAAGGGCTGCGGGCGCAGCTTCGACGAGGTGCAGCACTGGCCCGCCATGACGCCGGCCGAGAAGCGCGTGACCTGGCGCCGCATCACCATGGAAGACTCGGCCTGGCGCTTCAACAAGTACGCGGAGCGCGCGCGCGAGGCCGAGCCGCCGCAATGGCCCGACGATCCCGCCGAGCCCCTCGGCCCCGACGACACCCCCTGAAAGAGGCCGCCCCATGCGCCGCCTTGCCCAGGCTCCGAACCTCGCGATCGCGGCCCTGTGGGTGCATGCGCTGCGCGAGGAGGGCGTGGCGGCGACGGTGCAGCGCGAATACCTGGGCGCCGTCATGGGCCAGCTGCCGCCCGACCAGTGCCTGCCCGAAATCTGGATCGACGACGAAACGCAGTTCGAGCGCGCGCAGCAGGTGCTGCATGCGGCCCAGCATCGGCCGCAGCGCAACTGGCAGTGCGCCTGCGGCGAGCGCATCGAAGGCGGCTTCGAGCAGTGCTGGCACTGCGGCGCGATGATGCCGGTGGCCTGAGGCTACTTCCAGCGCAGGAGCTCGACGTCGATGCTGTTCGTGCCGTCGCCCAGCGTCAGCGTGTTCTCCTGGATCGTCGCCTGCAGCTGCATGCTGCGCTGCGCCAGCGCGGCCAGCGCCTGCGAGGCTTCCGTCGGCACCCGGTAGACCTGCAGGTTCTGCGGCCGCGTGAGCTTGTTCTCGATGCCGCGCCACCAGATCTCGGCGGCGTGGTTGAAGCAGTAGACGATCACCTCGTCCGCCTTGCCGCAGGCCTTGATGACGGGCTTGTCCTCGGGCTGGCCGACCTCGATCCACAGCTTGGTCTCGCCCGTGAAGTCGCGCAGCCAGACATCGGGCTCGTCCACGTTCGACAGGCCCGCGCCGAAGGCCAGCGTGCCGTCGCCGTTGCACACGTCCTGCAGCTTGTGCGCGTTGAGCGCGAGCGCGACGAGCCGGATCATCATCCGCTCGTCGGTCTCGCTCGGGTGGCGCGCCAGGGTCAGCGCATGGTCGGCGTAGTAGCCGTGGTCGATGTCGGCCACCGCGAGGGCGGCCTTGAAGATGGTGGATTTGAGGGCCATGGGTGCGCGAGTGTATGCGCCCCCACGGGCCGCGTCAGAACGCCACCGAGGCCTGCAGGTACACCGTGCGCGGCTGGCCCACGTACTTGCCGCCGTTGTTGTCGACCGAGCGGTTGTAGTAGCGGCGATCGAACAGGTTCTTGATGCCCACGGCGAGCTTCAGGTTGCTCATCGAGGGGCCGAAGTCGTACGCGGCGCGCAGGTTCATGGTGGCGTAGCCCGGAATGTTGCCGAGCCGGCCGTTCGAGTCTTCCAGCGTGATGTACTGCGCGCCGTCGTCGGGCGAGCCCGGCGAGCGCTGTTTCGATTGCGCGTACACGTCGGCATTGAAGGTCCACGGCCCGCGCTCGTAGCGCGCGCCGAGCGTGGCCACCTGGCGCGAGTAGAAGGGCAGGTCGCGGCCGGCAAAGGCCCCGGCCTTGGCGATGGCCTGCGTGTAGGTGTAGGTCGCGGACACCGACAGGCCCTTGAGCGAGTCGCTCAGGCTGCCGAGCTGGTAGCGCAGGGCCGACTCCAGGCCGCGGTGCCGCGTGGCGCCCAGGTCGGTCCACTGGCCGACGTCGCCGGTGATGGAGCGGGCCAGCAGCAGTTCCTTGTCGAAGTTGATGTTGAACAGCGTCAGCTCGCCGCTCCAGGCCTCGCCCTTGTAGTGCGTGCCGATCTCATACGTCTTGGCCTTCTCGGGGTGCAGGCCGCTGGTGGACTGTGCGAGCTGCGCGTACTGCTGCGGCCCGAACGACACGCCGGCGTTCGCGAACACCGACCAGCGCTCGTTCATGCGGTAGAGCACCGACAGTGTCGGCAGCACTTCGTTGGAGTCGATCTTCGGATAGTTCGCGCCAGTGACCCGGCCGTTCACGAGCGTGAAGACGTCGTTGTGCGAGCGGATCGATTCGTAGCGCACGCCGGGCGTGACCGTCCAATTGCCGAAGTCGATGCGGTCGTCGATGTAGAAGGCATGGGCGGTGGTGCCGCCCTTGCTGGACTGGTAGGCGGGCTGGGCGAGCGTGTAAGCGTCGAAGCCCGGGCGCGGCTGGTAGTAGCCGCTGCGCGTCGCCACCTCGGAGGCCTCTTCCTTGAGGTAGCGTGCGCCAACGCTGATCTCCTGCACCACGCTGCCCGAATCGATCAGGCGCGAGTAGCGGGGCTCGAAGGCGTAGGTCTTGTAGTTGCGCGGCGCCGAGGTCAGGCGCCGCCGGCCGGCGCTGGCGCCGGTGCCTTCCTGCTCGAGGTAGCTGCTGCGGTAGGAGTCCGTGTAGTAGGTCAGCATCTCGAACTTGTTCACGCCGTCGTCGTGCGTGTACTTGACCGAGCCGTCGGTGCGGCGTCCCGTGAATTCGTCGAAGGGGCGATCGGACTGGAAGGGGTCGGCCGCGAACTGCGCGGTGGTCAGCCCGCCCGGCATGCGGCCCTTGCCCTCGAAGTGGTGCAGCGTCACCGCGATGTCGTCGGTCTTCGACAGGCGGTAGGCGCCCTTGAGCATCAGGTCGTCGATGCTGGTGTGGTCGTTGCTCCGGCGAAAGCCGTCGCCATGCGTGCCCGAATAGAGCAGCGCCAGGCCCAGGCCGTTCTCGTTGGTGCCGCCGATGAACAGGCTGGGTGTGGTCTTGGTGCCGCCGCCATGGCCCGCGCTTTCCACGCCCACGCTCACTTCGCCCGCGAACTGCTTGGGAATAGCGCGCGTCACGAAGTTGATGATGCCGCCCACGTTCTGCGGGCCGTAGCGCACCGAGCCCGCGCCGCGCACCACGTCGACCGCCTCCAGGCTGCCGAGCGACAGCGGCGCCAGCGACAGCTGCGGCTGGCCATAGGGCGCATAGGCCAGCGGCACGCCGTCCAGCAGGATGGTCGAGCGCGGCGACAGCCGCGAGGTGAGCCCGCGCACGCCCACGTTGAGCGAGATGTCGCTGCCGCCCGTGCCGTTGCTCTCCTGCACCTGCACGCCGGGAACCTGGCGCAGCGCCTCGCGCACGCTGGTGGCGCCGCTTTCCTGGATCTGCGTGCGCTCGATGATGCTGCGCGCGCCCGGGTGCTCGAGCACCTTGGTCTCGCTGGGCGTGCCGAGCCAGTCGCCGGTGACGGTCACCGCCTCCAGCGACTTCGCGCCGGATGCGGGACCGGCCGGTTCGGCTTCGGCCGCCAGGCTCTGGAAGCTGATGGGGAACAGCGCCATGACCAGCGCGGCGCACTTCTTTTGTTTGAACAAGGCTTCTCCTCGGATATCAGTAAATCGAAAGCCGCGACGTCCCGCTCAGGAGCTCGTGCGGTTGTTGGCAAGGGCGATGTCGCGGGCCGCGGCGGCCACCGCGCGGCGCCGCCACCAGAGCCAGACCCCGCTCAGGCCCAGGCCGCCGAGCGCCAGGCCGAGCAGCACGGTGATCGCCTGGTGCACCAGCCCGCCCAGCTCGCCCGTGTGCAGCGGGTAGATCACCACCACCGCGCCGCTGCCGGCGTCCAGGTCCTGCCAGCGGCGCACCGCCAGCACCTCGCCCGTCAGCGGATGCAGCCACACCGAGCTGATGCCGTTCGGATGCGGATCGTCGGGCAGCCGGAAGCGCACGCGCATCGGTCGGTCCGGCTTGGCGGGCACCTGGGCATAGCCGATCGGCTGGCCAGGAAACACCTGCTGGGCGCGGGCGACAAGCTCGTCGAGCGAGAGCCGCGGACCTGTTGCGGGACTCTTGGGAACCACGGGCGGCTTGACCAGCTCCTGGCCCATGGCGGTGGAAATGAAGCCGCCGAGCGGCCGCCAGGCCATGTAGGCGCCCGTGAAGATCGACACTGCGATCACCAGCCCGAGCACCGCGCCGCCGATGCGGTGCAGGTCGAACAGCCCGCGCAGCAGGCCGCGGTTCAGCACGATGCGCAGCGGCGGCGGCCAGCGCGTGGGCCACCAGAGCACCAGGCCGGTGACCAGCAGGAAGAGGTAGGCCAGCGCCACGAAGGCCAGGATGCCCTTGCCCGTGTCTTCCAGCAGCAGGCTGCTGTGCAGCTCGAAGAGCAGGTTGTAGGCGCCCTCGTGCGAGCCGCGCCGGCCTTGCTCCGCGCCGGTGGCGGGGTCGAGGTAGAGCGTGCCGTCCCAGGGCCCGCGCACATACACCCAGAGCGTCTCGCGCGGGGTGCGCGGCGGGCGCAGCGTGAAGCTGGTGCCGGGGCCGAACTCGGCCAGGATGCGCTGGCGCAGCGGCTCGAGCGGCAGCGCGGCCGTTGTCGTTCCCGCATGGTCCGCGCTTCGCGCCACGAAGAGCGCGGAATGCGCGTAGCGGTCGATCGGCAAGGCCACCACCAGCACGGCGCCAAGCAGCGCCGTGAGGGCCAGGACCGGACCGAGCGAGAGGCCGACCCAGCGGTGAATCTTGAGCCAGAGGCGTCTCAGGGGGGCGCGCAGCATGGGCAACAGGGACTTCGAAAAAGCCCCGTCTGGTTGTTGGCTGGCGCGCCGCATGGGGCGCGTTGGCTGAAAAGGGGGCGTGGCACGAAGAAAACAGCCGCCCTCGGGCGGCTGCTGCATCGGCGTGCGGGGAGGCTAGATTCTACTGGCGAGCTCCGCGGCCTTGCCCACGTAGCTCGCGGGCGTCATGGCAAGCAGGCGCTCCTTTTCCGCTTCGGGAATGTCGAGCGAGCGGATCAGGCCGTGCAGCGCCTCGGCCGTCACGGTCTTGCCGCGCGTCACTTCCTTGAGCTGCTCGTAGGCGCCCTGCACGCCGAAGCGGCGCATCACGGTCTGGATCGGCTCGGCCAGCACTTCCCAGGACGCGTCGAGGTCTTCGGCCAGCGCTTCCTCGTTGAGCTCCAGCTTGCCCAGGCCCGTGGCCAGGCTCGCGTAGGCCAGCGTGGCATAGCCGAAGGCCACGCCGATGTTGCGCAGCACCGTGCTGTCGGTCAGGTCGCGCTGCCAGCGGCTGATCGGCAGCTTCTCGCTCAGGTGGCGCAGCACCGCGTTGGCCAGGCCCAGGTTGCCTTCGGCATTCTCGAAGTCGATCGGATTGACCTTGTGCGGCATGGTCGAGGAGCCGATCTCGCCCTTCTTGAGCCGCTGCTTGAAGTAGCCCAGGCTCACGTAGCCCCAGATGTCGCGCGAGAAGTCGATCAGGATGGTGTTGGCGCGCGCCACCGCGTCGAACAGCTCGGCCATGTAGTCGTGCGGCTCGATCTGGATGCTGTAGGGCTGGAAGCTCAGGCCCAGGCCGAGCGGCGCCGGCGTTTCGATGACCTTGCGGCTGAACGCCTCCCAGTCGAAGTCGGGCCAGGCGGCCAGGTGGGCGTTGTAGTTGCCCACGGCGCCGTTCATCTTGCCGAGCAGCTGCACCGAGGCGATCTGTGCGCGCGCCTTCGAGAGCCGCACCGCCACGTTGGCGATTTCCTTGCCCACGGTGGTCGGGCTGGCGGTCTGGCCGTGCGTGCGCGACAGCATCGAGACGCCGGCGAACTGGTGCGCCATTTCGCGCAGCTTGGCAATCAGCCCGTCGATGGCCGGCAGCATGACCTTCTCGCGTGCGGCCTGGATCTGCAGCGCATGGCTGGTATTGTTGATGTCTTCGCTGGTGCAGGCGAAGTGCACGAACTCGGCGGCGGCCAGCAGCTCAGGCCGGGCTTCGAACTTGGACTTGATCCAGTACTCGACCGCCTTCACGTCGTGGTTGGTGGTCTTCTCGATGTCCTTGATGGCCAGCGCGTCGGCCTCCGAGAAGTGCGAAACCAAGCCCAGCAGGTACTTGCGGGCGCCGCCCGTGAGCGGCTTGAATTCGGCAAAGCCGCAGTCCGACAGCGCGATGAACCACGCCACTTCGACCTGCACGCGCCGGTGCATGTAGCCCTGTTCGCTCATCAGCGGGCGCAAGGCCGCGAGTTTGGCCGCATAGCGGCCGTCAAGTGGGGAGAGGGCGGAAACGGTGGAGAAGCTCATTCCCCGAATTTTAGGTGGCTTGGCGCCGATGCACGTTTGCCACGGATCGGGGCCCGCTCCTTGGCCCTTCCCCTAAAATGATCATGAACAAACGTTATCAATGCAAGGGGAGAGAGCTTTCATGAAACTGATCGGATCGGCCGCCAGCCCTTATGTGCGCAAGGTGCGCGTGGTGCTGGCCGAAAAGCGTCTCGACTACCAGTTCGTGATCGAGGACGTCTGGGCGGCCGACACCACCATCGCGCACTCCAACCCCCTCGGGAAGGTGCCTTGCCTCATCATGGAAGGCGGCGACGCGATGTTCGATTCGCGCGTGATCGTCGAATACCTCGACACCCTGTCCCCCGTGGGCAAGCTGATTCCCCAGCAGGGCCGCGAGCGCGCCGAGGTCAAGACCTGGGAAGCGCTGGCCGACGGCGTCATGGACGCCGGCGTGCTCTGGCGCCTGGAAGCCACCTGGTCCGGCCGCAGCGACGGCGAGCGCAGTGCCGCCTGGATCGAGCGCCAGCGTGCCAAGGTCGAAGGCGGCATCGCCGCCATGGCCAAGGGTCTGGCCGACAAGCCCTTTTGCAGCGGCATCCACCTGAGCCTCTCGGACATCGCCGTGGGCTGCGCGCTCGGCTGGCTGGGGCTGCGCTTTCCCGAGATCGACTGGCGCCATGAGCACGCCAATCTCGCAAAGTTGTACGACAAGCTGATGCTGCGGCCCAGCTTCATCGACACCCAACCATGAAAAAAAGGCGCCTCTGGCGCCTTTTTCGTTTCAGGGCGCCGGTGTCTGCCGCGCCCCGCCCGTGCGGGAAATACAAAAATGCTGCGAGGCGCCCCGACGCGAAGGAGGGAGGGAGGGAGGAGGAGAAGAATCGCCTCGGGATTTCGACCAGGCAGACGCCCGGAAGACCTCGCAACATAAAAACTGGAAGGCATTTGCTGCCCTCGTCCGTTATGAGCACAGTGTGCCAGCCCGGTTCCCCCTCCAGTGGTAAACGTTTGTGACCGTTAGTTCAGGGCGGCAAGGCCCTCAGCCCCCGGCCGCGAGCTGGCTCTCGATGACCTTGATGAAGGCGCTCTCGTCGGGCGCCGTCATGCTGGACCAGGCCTGCACCACCTTGCCGTCCCGTCCGATCAGGTACTTGTAGAAATTCCACTTCGGCGTGGTGCCGGAGGCCAGCGCCAGCTGCTTGAACAGCGGGTTGGCATTGGCGCCGCGCACCGACGACTTCGCGAACATCGGAAACTTCACGCCGAAGGTGCTTTCGCAGAAATCGGCAATTTCCTTGTTCGAGCCCGATTCCTGCGAGAAATCGTTGGACGGGAAGCCCAGCACCACCAGCCCGCGCGGGCGGTATTTGCTGTCCAGCGCCTCCAGCCCCTTGTATTGCGGGGTAAAGCCGCAGAAGCTCGCGGTGTTCACCACCAGCACCACCTTGCCCGCGTACTGGCACAGCGATTGTGGTTTTTCGTCCTGCAGCCGCGGGAAGGTGTGTTGCAGGGTGGGTGGGCAGGCCGCAGCGGCGCCGTCAGCCGCAGCGGACGGCGCAGGAGAGGGGCTGGGAGAGGGGCTGGGAGAGGGTGCCTGGGCGGCCGCCGTGCCAGCGGCAAGGAGGCATGCGGCCAGGGCGGCAGGGATTCGCATAAGGGGGCTCCTGAAGACAAAAAGGTGTGCATTTCGCGTCATAAGACCGCGCTTATCCACACATCATCGCGCGTCTGTCATGGGTGCGCCAAACGAGCCGACTAAAATCGACGGCCTTAGAAAGACTTTGATGCTTTATCCGGAACTCTTCAGACAACTCGAATCTGTCCGCTGGGACATGGACAAGGACATTCCCTGGCAGTCATTCGATGCTTCGCTGCTGTCCGAAGAGCAGGCGCAGACCATCAAGATGAACGCCATCACCGAGTGGGCGGCGCTGCCGGCCACCGAGATGTTCCTGCGCGACAACCGCCACGATAGCGATTTTTCCGCTTTCATGTCGATCTGGTTCTTCGAGGAGCAGAAGCACTCGCTGGTGCTCATGGAGTACCTCAAGCGCTTCAGCCCCCAGCATGCGCCCACCGAGCAGGAACTGCACGAAGTGCGCTTCGACTTCGACCCGGCCCCGCCGCTCGAAACCCTGATGCTGCATTTCTGCGGCGAGATCCGCCTCAACCACTGGTACCGCCGTGCCGCCCAGTGGCACACCGAGCCGGTCATCAAGCACATCTACACCACGCTGAGCCAGGACGAGGCCCGCCACGGCGGCGCCTACCTGCGCTACATGAAGCGCGCCATGGAAAAGTTCGGCGACGAGGCGCGCGCCGCGTTCACCAAGGTGGGCGTGCTGATGGCCAGCGCGCGCCGCACCGCGCAGGCGCTGCATCCGACCAACCTGCACGTCAACAAGGCGCTGTTCCCCAACGACACCATCCAGAGCCGCATGCCCGACCCTGACTGGCTCGAGCACTGGCTCGACAAGCAGATCAAGTTCGACGCGGTCTGGGAAAGCAAGGTCGGCGAACGCATCCTGCACAACCTGAGCCTCTTGATGAACCGCAGCTTCAAGACCGTGCAGGAGCTCAACCGCTACCGCAAGGAACTGGCCGCCACGCTCGGCCCCAAGGCCGAATACCAGGGCGCATAACAGCCGCCTGTCACAAAGCCGGTGGGTCGCCCGTCTTGTGAGCATGGACGATCCCACCCTCGCCTTCGACAGCCACCGCCGTCGCCTGCAAGGCATCGCCTACCGAATGCTCGGCTCCGTCGCGGAGGCCGAGGAGGTCGTGCAGGACGCCTGGCTGCGCTGGCACGAGGCCGACAAGGCCGCCCTGGGCAGCGCCGAAGCCTGGCTGGTCACCGTCGTCACACGCCTTTCGATCGACCGGCTGCGCGCCGCGAAGGTCCAGCGCGAGCACTACATCGGCGCCTGGATGCCGGAGCCCACGCTGACCGGCGGGCCGGACACCCCGGAGCAGCTGCTCGAACGCGCCGACAGCATCTCCGTTGCCTTCCTGGCCGTGCTCGAGCGGCTGGCACCCGAGGCGCGCGCGGCCTTCCTGCTGCGCGAAGTGTTCGACGCCGGCTACGACGAGGTGGCCCGCACGCTCGGCAAGAGCGAAGCCGCCTGCCGGCAGCTGGTGCACCGCGCCAAGGCGCAGGTGCAGGAGGCCCGCCCGCGCTTCCAGGTGCCGCGCGAAACCCACCAGCGCCTGCTGCGCACCTTTGCCGAGGCGGCCGCGCGCGGCAGCCTGCAGGACCTGAAGGCGCTGATGGCGGAAGACGTGGAGCTCATCGGCGACGGCGGCGGCAAGGTGCAGAGCTTCAGCAAGGTCCTGCGCGGCAGCCAGCGGCTCGCGCAGCTGTACTTCGCGCTGTGGCGCCGCATGGGCGCCGCGGTGCGCATGGAACTGGTGGAGATCAACGGCGAGCCGGGGCTGTTGCGCTTTCTGGAGGGCCAGCTCGAATCGGCCCAGACCTTCGAGATCGAGGGCGAGCGCATCGTGCGCGTCCGCGTGCAGCGCAATCCCGACAAGCTCGCGCGCATCGCGCAGCTCTATTCGCCAAAATAATTTTCCGGCGGTGTGTCACAGGGCCGATGGCTGGCCCGTCTTCAACAGGTAGCAAGCAGATTTTTCATCTCGACCACCTGGAGTACACGCCATGAGCAACACCACCACCCCCCGCCTCACCTGGGTCAAGATCGCCCCCAAGGCCTTCCAGGCCATGATCGCCGTCAACGGCGCCATCGAATCGTCCAGCCTCGGCAAGGTGCTGATCGACCTTGTCTTTGCCCGCGTTTCGCAGATCAACGGCTGCGCCTATTGCCTCGACATGCATGTGCGCGACCTGCGCCAGCAGGGCGAGGACTGGCAGCGCATCAACAGCCTGGCCACCTGGCGCGAAGTGAGCTTCTTCAGCGAGCGCGAGCGCGCGGCCCTCGCCTGGGCTGAAACGCTGACGCGCCTGCCCGACCATCACGAAGACCGCGACGCCGAGTTCGAGGCGCTCCAGGCGCATTTCAGCGAACTCGAGATCGTCGAACTCTCGATCGCGATTGCGCAGATCAACGCGTGGAACCGCATGGGCGTGGGCATGCGCCTGCCGGTGGCGGCCAAGGCAATGCCCTGAGGCATCGGCCCGGGGCCAGCTACAGCCTTCGCAAGGAAGTCCGCATACAATGCGTCGAACTATTCATCGACGCATTCAATGAACACCGCATCCAAGCCTGCGGGAGCCGGGGAATCCGAGAGGGCAGTTCTTGTCCGGCAGGCGCTCGCCCAGGGACCAAGGCCCGTTGCCGAGCTGGTGGCCGGTCTCCAGGTGAGCCAAGCAACCTTTTCCCGAACTATTCAGGAACTTGGTCGCGAGGTGATCCGGTTCAGGGAGCCCGGCGTGCGCACACCGCGGTATGCGCTCGTGCGAAGCGAGCCCGTCCCTTCCCCCCAGCCCATCTTTCGAGTTGGCGAAGACGGCCGGGTCACCGAGGTGGGCGCCGTCACCTTCCTGCGTGGCGGCACCTGGGTTGATCTGGGCGGACCGGACAGCCGCTTTCACGAGGGGCTGCCGCCCGCCATGGCGTTCGCGGCACCGTCCGGCTACCTTGGAGCGCGCATTGCGAAGGCCGTGGCCGCGGAGATCGGCGTGCCGTCCTCGCTTCGCGACTGGTCTGACGACCACCGCATGAAGTTCCTGTGCTCGGTCGGTTCGGACGTGGCGGGTTCGCTGATGTGGGGTGCGAGCTCGTTCGCTGCCCACATGGCTTCTCGGCAGGTCGCGCCGATCGCCGTCGCCGATGTCCCCACGGCCTACCAGGACCTGGCGAGCGCCACCAGCCAGACCGGTGCCGGCAGCAGTGCGGGTGGCGAGCAGCCCAAGTTCACCTGCGAGACCGAGGCCCGTGGGCATCTCATCGTGAAGTTTGCCCGCGCCGGAACTCGGTCCTCGGAGATGCTCGTCCTGGAAGAACTGGCATTGCGTGCGCTCGACGAAGCCGGGGTCGAGGCAGCGCCAGCGCGCTATCTGGAGATCGGCGGGTATGGCTTCCTCGAAGTCGAGCGCTTCGACCGCGTGGGGCGGTTCGGCCGGAGGGGAATGATCTCCGCAGGCGCGATCGACGACGAGCTGTTCGGTATGCGGGACAACTGGCCGTCGTTCGCGCAGCGCTGCGAGGAGGCTGGAATGCTCGGGCCGGAGTCCGTGCGGCAGGTCCTCGTCCTGACCGCCTTTTCGGAATTGATTGGAAATGGGGACCGGCACTTCGAGAATCTCTCGCTGATGACCGACGAGCGCGGGCGACCCGTTGGCGTGGCACCTGCCTACGACATGCTCCCCATGATGTACGCGCCTGTGGGCGGCAGCATCGAGCCGGAGTTGCGGCTCGTCGCCCCTTCGTTCCAGTCGCTGGGGGCCAGGCCCGAGGTCTGGGAACCGGCGTTCCAGGCCGCGCACGCCTTCTGGACGAAGGCGGCCAGGGATGACCGGCTGTCCAAGGCGATGCGCAAGATCAGCGCCGGCAACGCTCGGCAGGTGGCCGAGGTGGTTGCGCCGTTGCTTCCTGCGCGCGCTGAGCGCGGGCAAGACTAGCGGCGCTCGACCACCATCGGCGCGATGCGCAGGTTCTCGCGCAGCTGCGTGACGGCCTCGCCGGCTTCGCTGCGCGAGGCGAAGGGCCCGGCCTGCAGGCGGTGCGTGCCGGCTTCGCTGAACACGCGCAGCTGCGGCGCCAGGGTGGGCAGTCCGCGCGCGGCCTGGCTCCGCAGGCTCTCGGCGCCATCGCGCTCGCGGAAGGCGCCGAGCTGCACCCAGAAGCCCGCGGCCGCGGCTGAAGGCGAGGAGGGCGCAGGGTCCTGCGATGCGGCCCGGGGCGCTGGTGGCGGCGCGGTGAGCGGCGCCAGCGGCGGGAGGTCGGTGACCATGATCGGCTGGCGGGGCGACGCGACCTCCGGCTCGGGTGCCGGCGCGGCTTGCGCGATCCGCTCGGCGGGCGCCATCTGCGTGGTCGGCGTTTGCGGCGCGACCGGCATCGCCGACGCCGATGGAGCAGCGTTCATCGCCACCGGCGCCACCCATGCCGAGGGCACGGCCACCGGCGCAGCCGCCGCGCGCTGGGGCTGCGCCTGCGCCGGCACCTGCGACGCCGAGGCATACGCCGTCCCCGCATCGCGCCGCCATGCGCCCGTGCGGATGTCCTCGTTCGTGATGCGCTCGATCTCCACCGGCGCCACGCCGCGCAGCAGGTCGAGCTTGAGCGCCGCCGTGTAGCTCAGGTCGATGATGCGGCCGTCGACGAAGGGTCCGCGGTCGTTCACCCGCACGATCACCTCGCGCCCGTTGGCCGGGTTGCGCACCCGCACGTAGCTGGGCAGCGGCAGCGTCTTGTGCGCGGCCGTCATGGCGTACATGTCGTAGGGCTCGCCGCTCGCGGTCGAGGCGCTGTGGAACTTGCGGCCGTACCACGAGGCGATGCCCGATTCGCGGAACGGCCGGTCGTCGGTGATCGGCTGGTAGGCCCGGCCCAGCACGGTGTAGGGCTTGCTGGTGCCGCCGCTGTTGCGGATGGCTTCGACGCGGGGCTCGGCATCGGGCACGCGGTCCAGGTCGGACGGGATGTTGCTGCCCGGGCCATCGCGGCCGCTCAGTGCACCGCCACCGCTGCGCGTGCCGCTCGCACAACCCGCGAGAAGGACGGCGGCGGCCACCGCGCAGGCGGCCAGCGCGGGGGTGGCGAGGGAGCGGGCGCGGTCAGCCAAATACGGCCTTCCATAGCGTCAGCATCGCGTCGCGCTCGGCGGCCAATGCAGGCGGGGTGACCTGGGTCGGTTCTTCGTTGAGGCGGGCGCGATGCTGCACGCGCCGCAGTTCGCGGTAGGCGGCGGCGGCGTTGCGGCCGACGCCTGCAGGAAGCAGGCCGGCTTCTTCCGCGCGCACCAGCAGCGCGATGTTCCCGACGTTGGGAATCAGCTCCGGATGCTCGCCCGAGGCCGACAGCACCAGGAACTGCACCGCGAACTCGGCATCCACCATGCCGCCGGGGCTGTGCTTGACGTCAAAGCGGTCGGCCTTCACCGGCCGCGCGCCGCGCAGCTTGTTGCGCATCGCGATGATCTCGGCCTTGAGTGCCTCGCGATCGCGCGGCGCCACCAGCACGGCTTCGCGCACCTGGTCGAAGCGGGTGCCGAGTTCGGCGCTGCCGAGCACAAAACGCGCGCGCGTCATGGCCTGGTGTTCCCAGGTCCATGCGGTGTTGCTGCCGCGTCCGAGCTGGTAGCGCTCGTAGGCTTCGAAGCTCGTGGTCAGCAGGCCGGAGTTGCCGTTCGGCCTCAAGGCGGTGTCGATCTCGAACAGGTCACCCTCGCGCGTCTTCACGGTGAGCCAGTTGATCAGCTTGCGCACATAGGCCGCGTAGACCTCGCCCGCACGCTCGTCGTCATCGTCGTAGACGAACACGATGTCGAGGTCGCTGCCGTAGCCCAGCTCCTTTCCGCCGAGCTTGCCGTAGCCGATGATGGCGAACTGCGGCAACTCGCGGTGCCTGTTGCGCACATGCGGCCAGCACCAATGGGCGGTCACGCGCAGCGTGGTGTCGGCCAGTGCGCTCAGGTCGTCGGCCACCTGTTCCACCGTGAGGCGGCCGTCCACGTCGCGCGCCAGCGTGCGGAACACCTCGGCGTGGTGGGCGTGGCGCAGCAGGTTCAGCAGGCGCTCCTCGTCGGCTTCGCCGGTGCGGCTGAGCGAGACGTGGCGCGCTTCGAGTTCTCGCTCGAACTCGGCCGCCATGAAGCGGCCCGAGAGCATCTCGTCACTCGCGAGCTCGTCGATCACGCCCGGGTGCTGCATCAGGTAGCGCGCGGGCCACTTCGCGGCGCCCAAGAGCCGCAGCAGCCGTTCCTGCACCGCGGGCCGCTCGACCAGCAGCGCCAGGTAGCCCTCGCGCCGCAGCAGCGGTTCGATCCAGTCGGCCCAGCGCAGGGCGGCGTCCACATGGCGCGGCGTCTGGCCGGGGCCGTCGCCGTCCGGCTCCTTCAGCCATTGCCCGGTGCGCTGCACCAGCTGGCGCAGCCGTGCGCGCGTTTCCTCGCGCAGCGCCAGCACGCGGGGCTGCTCGCACCAGTTGCGGATGCGGTCGGCAAAGGCCGGCGGCAGTTCGTCGAGCAGGTCGGCCAGGTCGGTGGGCGCGGCCGCCTTCTTGCCGTTGCACTTGCCGTTGCAGGGCTTTTCGCCGCCGAGCAGCTTGTCGAACTCCTGCGCCACGAACTCGCGGTGCGTGTCGAGCTGCTCGAGGAACGGGCAGCAGCCGGCGTAGCCCATGGTCTGCGCGATCCAGCGCAGGTCGTCGTCGGCCACCGGCAGCACGTGGGTCTGCTGGTCGTCCAGGTACTGGATGCGGTGCTCCACGCGGCGCAGGAATTCGTAGGCCGCGGCCAGCGTGCCGGCGGTTTCCTGCGGCATCAGGCCGGCGCGCGCGAGCCGCTGCAGGGCGTCGAGCGTGGGGCGGGTGCGCAGTTCGGGGAACTGGCCGCCGCGCACCACCTGCAGCAGCTGCACGGTGAATTCGATCTCGCGGATGCCGCCGCGCGAGAGCTTGACGTCGTTGGCGCGCTCGGGCCGCCCCGCACTGCGGCGGGCCGACTGCTCGCGGATCTGCCGGTGCAGCGTGCGCAGCGAATCGAACACGCTGTAATCCAGGTAGCGGCGGAACACGAAGGGCAGCACGGTGGCGCGCAGGCCCTGCGCAAGGCCTTCCGCGACGATGTCGCGCGGCGCGACGACCCGGCTTTTCATCCAGGCAAAGCGCTCCCACTCGCGGCCCTGTACCTGGAAATATTCTTCGAGCGCGTCGAGCGACACCACGCTAGGCCCGGAGTTGCCGTTCGGCCGCAGCGCAAGGTCGACACGGAACACGAAGCCGTGCTCGGTGATGTCGCCCACCAGTGCATAGATGCGCTTCACTGCGCGCGAGAAATACTCCTGGTTGGAGAGGCGGCCGCGGCCGTCGGCATCGCCGCGGGTCTCGCCGTCCAGGTCGTACAGGTAGATCAGGTCGATGTCGCTCGACACGTTGAGCTCGCGCGCGCCGAGCTTGCCCATGCCCACCACCCAGAGCTGCGCGCGCTGGCCTTCGGGGCCGAGCGGGGCGCCATGCACCGCGTCGAGTTCCTGGCAGGCGTCGCGGCAGGCGACGTCGAGCGCGAATTCCGCGAGCTCGGTCACGGCGGTGGTCACCACGGCCAGCGGCGCCTTCGCGTCGCAATCGAGGGTGACAAGGCGTTCCATCACGAGCTGCCGCACAATGCGCAGCGCATCGCCGACGCCGTCCCCGCGTTTGCGCAGTGCCTCGTAAGCCTTCGACATCGACTCGCGCCGCGGCGCGCCAGGGGAAAGCAATGCAAGTTCGGCCGCATACCTGCGGCGCAGGCGCTGGACGAAGCGCGAATAGGAAGAGAGCGCGACCTCGGTCGCGGCTGTCGTCGATGGCGTGGCTGGCAACTGGTTCACACTGGTGTTGGTTTCCGTGGAACCCCTCTGAATGCTGGCGGTCATAATTCCGGACACAGCGCGATCCTCAATGAACGACACGGCGTCTTCCCCTTCACGTCTGCTCAAGATCACCGCTGCGACGGCGCGCTGGCTGTTGGGTTTACTGATCGCTGCATGGCTTCTGCTGGCACTGTCAGTGGTTGTCCTACACGCATGGATTGTGCCGCGAATCGGCGATTACCGTGGTGCGCTCGAGGCACAAGCCAGCAAGGCCATCGGGGTACCCGTGCGCATCGGGTCGATCACGGCCCGTTCCGATAGTCTGTTTCCCGTCTTCGAATTGCGCGACGTGGTGCTGCACGACGCCCAGAAGCGGGAAGCCCTGCGCCTCGTACGGGTGGTGGCCAGCGTGTCGCCGCGCTCGCTGTGGCGCCTCAATTTCGAGCAGCTCTACATCGAGGGGCCGCAGGTCGACGTGCGCCGCGATGCGCTCGGCAAGCTGCACGTGGCGGGCCTCCACATGGAAACCGACACCACGGGAGAGACCCGCGCCGCCGACTGGTTTTTCGCCCAGCGCGAGCTTGTGGTCGAAGGCGGCACCGTGCGCTGGACCGACGAGCAGCGCCAGGCAGAGCCCCTGTTGTTGACCGACGTGCGCTTTGTGGCGCGCAACACGGCCCGGCGCCATGGCATGCGGCTCGACGCCACGCCGCCGGTCGGCTGGGGCGAGCGCTTCACGCTGCGCGGGCAGTTCCGCCAGCCGCTGCTGTCGGTGCGCTCGGGCCGCTGGCAAACGTGGGATGGCCAGATCTACGCCGACCTGCCCTACATGGACGTCACGCGCCTGGGCCGCTACGTCTCCATCGACGCCCGCATCCGCGAAGGCAGTGGCGCGCTGCGCCTCTGGGCCGACGTGAAGAGGGGTCAGATCGTGGGCGGCGCGGCGGACCTCGGGCTCAACCGCATCGACGCCTCGCTGGGCCGGGGCCTGCAGCCGCTGGTGCTGCGCGCGGTGACCGGACGGCTGGCCGGCCAGCTGGACGACGAAAAGCTCGAGTTCTCGACCGCCGCCCTGCAGTTCGACACCGCGGACGGCATGCGCTGGCCCGGCGGCAACCTGTGGCTGCAGCACTCCCCGGCGCGGGGCCGCACGCCGGAGCAGGGCGCCTTGCGCGCCGACCGGCTCGACCTGGCCGCGCTGGCCCTCATTGCCGACCGGCTGCCGCTGGGCGATGCCACGCACCGCGTGCTCGATGCCTACGCGCCGCGCGGGCTGGTCGAGCGCATCGACCTGAACTGGCAAGGCTCGCTGGGCGCGCCCGAGCGCTACCAGGCCAAGGGGCGGGTCAGCGGCCTGCGCGTCGCGTCGCAGGCGGCAGCCCCGCCTGAAACCACCCCCGTCCCGCCGGCCACCGCAGCCCGACCCGGCGGCGCCGCGCCGGCGCCCCAGCGGCCGCATGCCGGCTCGCCGGGCCTGAGCGGCGCCACCATCGAGTTCGACGCCACCCAAGCCGGCGGCAGCGCCGCACTGTCGATGGCGCAGGGCACGCTCGAATTCCCAGGCGTGTTCGAGGAGCCGGTCATTCCCATCGACCGGCTCGCGGCCCAGTTGCAGTGGAAGCTCGACAAGGGCCATGCGCAATTGCAGGTTTCCAAGCTGCGTTTCGCCAATGCCGATGCCGACGGCGAAGCCGAAGCCAGTTGGCGCACCAGCGATCCCGCCGTGTCCCGCGGGCAGTCGCTCTATCCCGGCGTGCTTGACCTGCAGGGCAAGCTGACCCGCGCCGACGGCACGCGCGTGTTCCGCTACCTGCCGCTCGAGATTCCCCAGCACACGCGCGACTACGTGCGCGATGCGGTCACCAAGGGCACGGCCAGCAGCGTCGACTTCCGCGTGCGCGGCGACCTGCACGACATGCCGTTCATGGACCCGAAGCAGGGCGAGTTCCGCATCGCGGCCAAGGTGGCCGACGTCAACTACGCCTATGTGCCGCCGGCCTCGGCCATTGCCGCGTCGACGGCATCGAAGGCGCCGGCCTCCGCGGCCCGCAGCGGCGCGCCGGCGCCCGTGTGGCCCGCGCTCACCGGGCTCTCGGGCGAACTGGTGTTCGAGCGCGCGGGCATGCTGGTGCGCAATGCGCGCGGGCGGCTGGCGGGCGCCACCGGCATCGAGGTGACCAAGGCCGAGGCGCAGATTGCCGACATGTCGCACCATGCCTCGCTGCTGCGCGTCGATGCCCAGGCCAAGGGCCCGCTCGCCGAACTGCTGCGTGTGGGCGCGCCGCTGGCCGGGGAAACCGGCGAAGTGCTGTCCCGCGTGCGCGCCACCGGCACGGCCGACTACCGCCTGCATCTCGAACTGCCGCTTGCCGCACTCGAGTCGGCCAAGGTCCAGGCCAGCATCGCGCTTTCCGACAGCGAGCTGCAACTGGTGCCCGAGGCGCCGTCCTTCATTCATGCGAAGGGCGTCGTCGGCTTCACCGAAACGGGCTTTTCGCTGGCCGGCGTCAGCGCCAGGCTGCTCGGCGGCGACGTCCGGGTCGAAGGCCGCGGCCGCTTCGCCGGGCCCAACCGCGAGGTCGCATTGAAGGCGCAGGGCACCGCAACGGCCGAGGGTCTGCGCGCTGCGCGCGAGGCCGAGTGGCTCCCGCGCATCGCGGCCAAGGCGAGCGGCAGCACGCCTTATGCGGCCACCTTCTCGATGCGCGACGGCGCGCCGGAGTTCCTGCTCACCAGCACGCTGCAGGGCCTGGCGCTGCAGCTGCCCGCACCGCTCGTGAAGACGGCGGACGAACAGATGCCGCTGCGCATCGAGAAAAAAGTGCTGCAGCGCGAGACCCGGGCGGGTGCCGCCGTCGCCGTGCAGGATCAGCTCTCGATGGAGCTCGGCCGCGTCGGCGCCGCCCAATATGTGCGCGACATCTCCGGCGCCGAGGCGCGCGTGCTGCGCGGCAGCATCGGCATCGGCCTGGCCGCGGGCGAGACCGCTCCCTTGCCCGACAAGGGCGTGCTGGCCAACGTCAACGTCGCGAAGCTCGACATGCCTGCGTGGCAGGCGCTGGTCGGTGACACCGGAAGCAGCGCGCCCGAAGCGGCGGGCGGCGCCGAGCGGCCCGAAGACGCGGCAACGGGCTACCTGCCCACTCGCGTCGCGGTGCGTGCGCAGGAACTCGGCATCGCGGGGCGCACGCTGCACAACGTGGTGCTCGGCGGCACGCGCGACGGCGCGCTCTGGCGCGCCAACATCGATGCCACCGAGCTCAGCGGCTATGCCGAATACCGCCACACCCAGGCCGGGCGGCTCTATGCGCGGCTCGCGCGGCTCAAGATTGCACCCACGGAGGCGAAGCAGGTCGAAACCCTGCTCGACGAGCAGCCGGGCACGCTGCCCGCGCTCGACATCGTCATCGACGACTTCGAGCTGCTGGGCAAGCGCCTGGGCCGCGCCGAGATCGATGCCGTCAACCGCGGCGGCGCGGGCCGCGAATGGATGCTCAACAAATTGAGCTTCACCATGCCCGAGGCCAGTTTTTCGGCCAAGGGCACCTGGGCCGCCGCGCCGGGCGGCACCCCTGGGCATGCAGAGCAGCGCCGCACGGCCATGACCTTCAGGCTGGACATCGCGGACGCCGGCGACCTGCTCACGCGCTTCGGCATGTCCGGCGTCCTGCGGCGCGGCAGCGGGCGGCTCGAAGGCGACGTCAACTGGCGCGGCTCGCCGTTCTCGCTCGACTATCCGAGCCTGGGCGGGCAGCTCCAGGTCAATGTCGAATCGGGCCAGTTCCTCAAGGCCGACCCCGGCCTTGCCAAGCTGCTGGGCGTGCTGAGCCTGCAGGCGCTGCCGCGCCGGCTCACGCTGGATTTCCGCGATGTCTTCAGCCAGGGCTTCGCCTTCGACTTCATCCGCGGTGACGCGAAGATCCACAACGGCATCGCGAGCACCAACAACCTGCAGATGAAGGGCGTCAACGCGGGCGCGCTGATGGACGGCTCGGCCGACATCGTGCGCGAAACGCAGGACCTGCGCGTGGTGGTGGTGCCCGAGATCAACGCCGGCACGGCCGCGCTGGTGGCCACCGCGATCAATCCCGCGATCGGCCTGGGCACCTTCCTTGCGCAGTGGGTGCTGAGCAAGCCGCTTGCGGCCGCGGCCACGCAGGAGTTCCATATCGAAGGCACCTGGGCCGACCCCAAAATAGCCAAGGTGCCACGATCCATCCTGCCGAACGTACCCGGCCCCGCCGCGGCGCCGGCCGGCGGGCAGGGCAAGTGAAAACGGAGACCACGCAATGAAAGTCGCAGCCATCCAGATGGTGTCGGCCATCGCCCGCGAAGCCAACCTCGCCCGCGCCCGCGGCCTGCTCGCGCAAGCCGCCGCGGCCGGTGCCGAGCTGGCGGTGCTGCCCGAGTACTTCTGCATGATGGGCGCGCGCGACACCGACAAGCTGGGCCTGCGCGAAACCGCCGGCGCGGGCGCCGTGCAGGGCTTTCTGGCCGATGCGGCGCGCGAGTTCGGGCTCTGGATCGTGGGCGGCACGCTGCCCATCGAAAGCGGCGATGCCGAGCATGTGTTCAACAGCTCGCTGTGCTACGCGCCCGACGGCCAGTGCGTGGCGCGCTACGACAAGATCCATCTCTTCTTCTTCGACAACGGCACCGAGCGCTACGACGAGCGCCGCGTCATCGCGCCGGGCGCCGAGCCCGTGGTGTTCGAGCTGCCCTCGCGCGACGGCCACCGCTGGCGCGTGGGCATGAGCGTCTGCTACGACCTGCGCTTTCCCGAGCTGTACCGCGCGCTCGCCAAACAGGGCGCCGAGCTGCTGCTGGTGCCCAGCGCCTTCACCCGCACCACGGGCGCCGCGCACTGGGAAGTGCTGCTGCGCGCACGGGCCATCGAGAACCTGGCCTGGGTGGTGGCGCCCGCGCAGGGCGGCACGCACGAGAACGGCCGCCACACCTGGGGCCAGTCGATGGTGGTCGACCCCTGGGGCACGGTGGTGGCGCAGCAGGCGAGCGAGGAGGGCGTGGTGCTGTTCGACCTCGATGCCGGGCAGATCGAGCGCGTGCGCACCCAGCTGCCCGTTCTCTCGCACTGCGTGCTCTAGATGGAGGAAGCCGCCCTGACTGTCGCACCGCCGCGGTGGGCGCTGTTGGCCTTCGCGCGGCTGCGTTCGCTGTGGCAGCGCTGGTTCCTCTGGCTGATCCTGGCCGTGCTGGTGTCGGCGCTGCTGGTCACCGTGGTGTGGCTCGCGGGCCGGCACGAGGTCGAGCAGGTGCAGGCGAACCTCGACCGCGACACCGCCGATGCGGTCTCGGACCTTCGCATCGGCCTGCAGCGCAACGCCCAGAGCCTGCGCGCCACCCAGGCCCCGGGCCTGGACCGCACGCATTGGCCCGAAGCCGCGGCCTCCCTGCTGCGCGAGCACCGCGAGTGGCTCCGGCTCGAATGGCGCGACGCCGCGCTGCGCCCGCTCGAAGCGGTGAACACGCCCTACCGCATGCGGCTGATCGCCGACGAGAGCCGCGGCGCCGACCAGTCGGACGTGGGGCTCGCCTGCGCGGCCGCGCGCAAGCTCGGCGCACCGGCCTATTCGCCGAGCCACTACGTGCCGATCCTCGGCGGAGGCGGTGTCGAGGTGATGGAGCTCTGCGTGCCGATCGACGCGGGCGGCTTCCTGGTGGCGAGCTACTCGCTGCGCGACACGCTCATCGAGCTGGTCGGCCCCACGCTCACGCGCGGCCAGGAAGTGGCCTTTACCGAGGCCGACGGCACGCGCCTGGTGGCGCTCGGCACCTCGCGCCGCACCGGGACGCGCGTCTTCACCTCGCAGCAGCTGATCGACCTGCCCGGCGCCGCGCTGATGCTGCGGGTTGACGGCTGGCGCGCCGCGCCCGATCTTTTTCCGAACGTGCTGACGGCGCTGGTTACGGCGATTTCGATTGCGCTGGTGTCGGTGCTGGTGCTGCTCGCGCGCGACACGCGCCGCCGGCTGCGCGCTGAACGCGACCTGGCCGATGCACTGGCCTTCCGCAAGGCGATGGAAGACTCGGTCATCACCGGCCTGCGCGCGCGCGACCTGCAGGGGCGCATCACCTACGTGAACCCCGCGTTCTGCGAAATGGTCGGCTTCAGCCCCGAAGAGCTGATGGCCGGCAGCGGCGAAGCCATCGAGGCGCCCTACTGGCCGACCGAGCTGGCGCACGAATACCAGCAGCGGCAGGCCCGCCGGCTGGCCGGCGGCATGCCGCCGCGCGAGGGTTTCGAGTCGGTCTTCATGCGCAAGGATGGCACGCGCTTTCCGGTGCTCATTTTCGAGGCCCCGCTGATCAACGCGCAGCGCGTGCAGACCGGCTGGATGAGCGCCTTCATCGACATCAGCGAGCAGCGCCGCATCGAGGAGCTCTCGCGCGCCAGCCAGGAACGGCTGCAGGCCAGCGCGCGGCTTGCCACGGTGGGCGAAATGGCCTCGCTGCTGAGCCACGAACTCACGCAGCCGCTGGCCGCCATCGCCAGCTATGCGACCGGGTCGCTCAACATGCTCGGGCCGCACGCCAGGGGTGAGCAGGCCGAGGTGGCCATGGCGGTGCGGCGCATTGCCGAGCAGGCCGACCGCGCCGGCCAGGTGATCCGCAGCGTGCACGACTTCGTGCGCCGCCGCGACCGCACGCGCGAGGCGGTGGCGCCGCAGGCGCTGATCGATGCGGTGCTGCCGCTGGTGCGGCTGCAGGCGCGCAAGCTCGGCGTGAGCATCGAGGTGGTGTTCGAAGACCGCCTGCCTGCGGCCGTGTGCGACCGCACGCTGGTCGAGCAGGTGCTGCTCAACCTCGCGCGCAATGCCATGCAGGCCATGGACACGCCGGAGCACGTGGGCGAGCGCGTGCTGCGGCTGCGCGTGTCGCGCGTCGTCGCGGTCGGTGGCCTGGCAGGGACCGAGGACGCGCGGCGCTGGCTGGAGTTCTCGGTGGCCGACCTCGGCTGCGGCATCAGCGAAGAGGTGGCGGGCCGCCTCTTCACGCCTTTCTTCACCACGCGCGCCGACGGCATGGGCCTGGGCCTGAGCCTGTGTCGCACCGTGGTGGAGCAGCATGGCGGGGTGCTCGTGTTCGAGCCCAACCGCCCCCGCGGCACCGTGTTCCGGTTTACCCTGCCGAGCACATGATTTACTCCCAGGCTTTTGCGCCCGTTTCTGGAATCGACATGACATGCAACCGCTGATCGACGGCCTGATCTTCATCGTGGACGACGACGCCAGCGTGCGCGAGGCGCTGGCCTGGCTGCTGCGTTCGCGCCGCCTCGAGAGCGAGCACTTCGCGAGCGCCGAGGCCTTCGAGCTGCGCCTGGCCGAAGGCCCGCTGCCCGATCAGCCGCTGTGCCTGCTGCTGGACGTGCGCATGCCCGGCACCAGCGGCCTGGTGCTGTTCGACCGGCTCGCCGAGCGCGGCCTGCTGGACGCCATGCCGGTGATCTTCCTGACCGGCCATGCCGACGTGCCCACGGCCGTGGACGCGGTAAAGCGCGGTGCCTTCGACTTCTGCGAGAAGCCGTTCTCCGACAACGCCCTGGTCGACCGCATCGAGCAGGCGCTCGGTGCTTCGCTGCGGGCGCTGGAGGTGCGGCGCGTGCGGCGCGGCCTTGTGGGCCGCATCAGCGAGCTGACCGACCGCGAGCGCGACGTGATGCGGCTCGTGGTCGAGGGCCTGCCGAACAAGCTGATCGCCGATCAGCTGGCGATCAGCGTGCGCACGGTGGAGGTCCACCGGGCACGCGTGTTCGACAAGATGGAAGTGAAATCGGCGGTCGAGCTGGCCAACCGCCTGCGGGACCTCTAGCTGTCACGAGCTTCGGTTTTTCGTGTGAACACCGCGGAACCGGCTTTGCCGGGCCGCTGGTGTTGCCCCCTGGAAGGGGGTTGGCGAAGCGACACGAAGTGCGCGAAGACTGGGGGTCAGCTTTTTTCCGCGACGAAGATCTCGACGCGGCGGTTCTGGGCCCGGCCTGCCGGCGTGCTGTTGTCGGCCAGCGGTTCGCGCGAGCCGCGGCCGTCGGTGGTGATGGCCGTGGTCGAGACGCCGCGGCTCACCAGGTGGTTGCGCACGCTGTCGGCGCGGCTCACCGAGAGGCGCTCGTTGCCTTCCTCGCTGCCGGTGTTGTCGGTGTGGCCCACCACGCGCACGCTGGCCGCGGCCGCGCTGCGCAGCCCTTCGGCCACCTTGTCGAGCACCTGGGCCAGGTTGCGCTTGACGTTGGCGCGGCCCACGTCGAACGACAGTTCGTTGGGAACCACGAGATGCAGCTGGTTGTCTGCGGTCTGCTCGATCACCACGCCCGTGCCCTTGGTGGAATTTTCCAGCTCGGTCTTGAGCGCCGCCAGGCGCGCAGTCCAGCTGTTGGCCGGCGCAGCCGCCTGGGCGGCCGGCGCGGCGGCCGCTCCCGGCGCGGGCGATTGCGAGGCGCACCCCGCAACGAACAATGCGGCCGCAGCCGCACCCGAAACAACAAGCTTCCTCATGAGTTTTTCCCTCTTTGTGAACATGAAACGATGACGATGGGCGCCGGCCGCTCCCGCACGGCCGGCTTTGTTTTTATTTATATCAGCCGATCCGGTCAGCCTCGCGGCGCGCGCTCGCCCACGTAAATCTCGACGCGGCGGTTCTGCGCCCGGCCGGCATCGCTGTTGTTGTTGGCCACCGGCTCGTGCGAGCCGCGTCCTTCGATGCGGAAGGCCGCGGCGCTCACGCCGCGCGCCACCAGGTAGTCGCGCGTGCTGGCGGCGCGGTCGACCGACAACGGGTTGTTGATGGCGTCCGAGCCGGTGTTGTCGGTGTGGCCGATGATGCGCACCTCGGCGTTCGGGTTGTTGCGCAGGCCGCTCGCGAACTGGTCGAGCACCGGTGCGAAGTTGGGCTTGATGTTGGAACGGCCCACGTCGAAGGAGACGTCGCTCGGGATCTGCAGCTTGAGCTCGTTGTTCGGCGTTTGCGTCACGGCCACGCCGGTGCCCTGGGTGGCGGCTTCCATCTGGCGCTTCTGGTTTTCCATGCGCTGCGACCACAGGTAGCCGCCGAGCGCGCCGGCTGCGGCGCCGACCACGGCACCCGTGCCGATGGCGCCGCGGTCGCCGCCGGTGGCCGAGCCGATGGCCGCGCCGCCCAGTGCGCCAATGCCGGCGCCGATGCCGGTGTTGCGCTGGGTTTCGGTCATGCCGCCGGCACAGCCGGACAGGACGAGGGCAGCAGCGGTGGTGGCGAGTACAAACTTTTTCATGGCAATCCCTTTCAAGGTTGAATCAGGCGGGCCACAGCTTAGCCTCGGCGAACGTGCGATGGTACGGCCTTCCCAACCTGCAGGAAAGCAGAAAACTTTCTGCAAAGGCCCGTGAATGCTGCGATGATTGCTACTAAAGTAATAGCTGACGGCCTGTTCTCCGACATTCCGCGGCGGTGCTCGGCTACGCAAGGAATTCACACTTCGGGCGGGGGATTCTTTTTCTCTTCGGCTCCATTGCCATCGGCGGCTTCGTCGTCGTCGTGCAGTTCGCCTTTTTTTCGACCGGAAAACATGGTCCACCAGACGATCAATATGAACACGAGCCCGGCCCCGAGGGCTTCAAGCAAAATCAAACCCATGAGAAATGGACTCCAGTGGCTGGTTGGGCTCGCGATCGTAGCAACGCTGGCCGGCTGCTCGATCGCCCCGCGCACGCCCGACACCCCGGCCCGGCCGGCCGCCACGCCGCCGCGCGACCTCGGACCGCTGACCGGTTCGCTGGCGCATCCCAAGAGCCGGTGGGTGCCCGTTGGCTGGTCCGAACTGCCGGGTTTCGGCGACGACCCGCTGCACGAAGCCTGGATTGCGCTCCTGGCCAACTGCGCGCGGCCCAACGCCGCCTTTGCGCCGCTGTGCCGCGACGTGCGCCAGCTGGCCATCGCCACGCCCGAGGAGCAGCGCCAGTGGATGACCGACAGGCTGCAGCCCTACCGCGTCGAATCGCTCGCGGGCTCGAGCGAAGGCAAGCTCACGAGCTACTACGAGCCGGTGTACGAGGCTTCGCGCGTGCCCACCGCCACCTTCAGCGTTCCGATCTACCAGGCGCCCGAAGGGCTGGTGCCGCGCCGCCCCTGGTACACCCGCCAGGAAATCGAAACCCTGCCCGAAGCCCAGGCCGCGCTGCGCGGCCGCGAGATCGCCTGGATGGCCGACCCCATCGACGCGCTGATGCTGCACATCCAGGGCTCGGGGCGCCTTCGCATCACCGAGGCCAACGGCGTCCAGCGCACCGTGCGCGTGGCGTTCTCGGCCACCAACGAGCAGCCGTACAAGAGCGTGCAGCAATGGCTGATCGGCCAGGGCGTGGCCAAGGTCGGCAAATGGCCCGACGACACCAAGGCCTGGGCCGCGCAGAACCCGCAGCGCGTGACGCAGCTCCTGTGGAGCAATCCGCGCTACGTGTTCTTCCGCGAGGAGACCATGAGCGAGCTCGATGCGGCCTTCGGCCCGCGCGGCGCGCAGGGCGTGCCGCTGACGGCCGGTCGCTCCATCGCGGTCGACCGCGACAGCATCCCGTACGGCACGCCGGTCTGGCTCGCATCGAGCGGGCCCGCGGCGCAACTGCAGAAGCTGGTGGTGGCGCAGGACACCGGCAGCGCCATCGTCGGCGCGGTGCGCGCGGACTACTTTGCCGGCACCGGCGCCGACGCGGGGCGCCTGGCGGCCAGCATGAACCAGCCGCTGCGCCTGTGGGCGCTGTGGCCCAAGCAGTAAGACTTAGGCAGTAAGCGGACTGTCATTTCGTATTCATGGCGATGTCATGGGCGGTTTCTAGCATGAGGTGTTTTTTTCCAACACCCCACGAGATCCTCCATGTCAGACCGCATCGACTTCAACGACGAAGACTCCAACCGATCCGCCAACCCCACGTTCGACAGCATCCTGACCAGCCGGCTCAACCGGCGTGGCCTGCTGCTGGGCGGCGTCGGTTCTGCCGTGCTGACCGCCTGCGGCGGCGGTAGCGGCGGCGGCCCGGCCTTTCCCATCATTCCCCCGGCGCCTGCCCCCGCGCCCGCGCCTGCCCCTGGACCTGCGCCGGGACCGACCGAGAAGCTGTTGGGCTTCGGCGCCGTGTCCAAGAGCCTGGCCGACAGCGTGGTCATCCCCGCCGGCTACACCGCCAGTGTCTTGTATGCGCTGGGCGACCCATTGACCGGCGCCACGCCGGCCTATGCCAATGACGGCACCGACACCGGCTTCGAGAACCGCGGCGGCGACCACCACGACGGCATGGAATGGTTCGGCCTGGGCGCCGATGGCAAGCGCTCCGACTCGAGCATCGATCGCGGCCTGCTCGCGGTGAACCATGAGGCAACCACCGACGAAACCCTGTCCTCGTTCTTCCTGCACGCCAATGGCGGCACCACCACGCTGCCCCGTCCGGCGGCGGAAGTGGACAAGGAAGTTGCCGTTCACGGCATCGCGGTCCTCGAAGTGCGCAAGGATGGCGCCGGCAAGTGGAGCTACGTCCAGGACTCGGCCTTCAACCGCCGCGTCACGCCCCTGACCGAGATCGACATCGCCGGCCCCGCGAAGGGCGACGCGCTGATGAAGACCAAGTACTCGCCCACCGGCGTGAAGACGCGCGGCACGCTCAATAACTGCGGCACCGGCAAGACGCCATGGGGCACCTTCCTCACCGGCGAGGAGAACTGGGTGAACTACTTCACCCGCGTTGCCGGCGACGATGCTGCGCGCGGCAATGACAAGAGCGTGACCTCGCTCAAGCGCTACGGCCGGGCCGCAGGCGGGGCCAGCCGCCATGGCTGGGAAACCGGCGGCGCGGACGACAAGTACCAGCGCTGGAACATCAGCAAGACCGGCGCTTCCGTCGATGGTACGGACGACTACCGCAACGAGATGAACGGCATGGGCTTCCCCGTCGAGTTCGACCCGTACAACAAGTCGAAGCTGGGCGTCAAGCGCACGGCGCTGGGCCGCTACGCGCACGAGAGCATTGCCTTCAGCAAGCCGGTCGCTGGCCAGAAGGTGGCCTGCTACATGGGCGACGATGCGCGCAACGAGTACTTCTACAAGTTCGTTTCCGACGCGGTCTGGTCCGAGGCCGATGCCAATCCGGTCGATCCGCTCGCCACCGGCGCCAAGTACCTCGACCAGGGCACGCTCTACGTGGCGCGCTTCGGGGCGGACGGCACGGGCACCTGGCAGGAGCTGTCGCTGTCGAATCCGGCGGTGGCAGGCTTTGCCGGCTATTCGTTCGCGAACCTGGCCGACGTGGTTGTCAACGCGCGCCTCGCCGCCGATGCCGCAGGCGCCACCAAGATGGACCGCCCCGAGTGGTGCGCCACCAACCCGGCCAACGGCGAGGTCTATCTCACGCTGACCAACAACAGCAACCGGCGCATCGAGCCGGCCTCGTCCTCGCAGCTGGCTCCCGATGCGGCCAATCCGCGCGTCTACACCGACTTCAAGGGCGCGACGGCGCAATCCGGCAATCCGAACGGCCACATCCTGCGCATGGCCGATGCCGGCAGCAATCCGGCGAGCACCAGCTTCCGTTGGGACGTCTACGCCTTCGGCGCCGAGTCGGGCGCCAATGCCGACACGGTCAATCTCTCCAAGCTCACCGCCGACCAGGACTTCTCCAGCCCGGACGGCCTGGTGTTCAGCCGGTCGACCGGCATCTGCTGGATCCAGACCGACGACGGCGCCTACACCGACGTGACCAACTGCATGATGCTGGCCGCGCTGCCGGGCCAGGTCGGAGACGGCGCCAAGAAGACCCTGACCTACCAGCGCGCGGACAGCACGCAGTACACGGTCGACACCATGATCGGCAAGCAGCCGACGGCGGACACGCTCAAGCGCTTCCTGGTCGGCCCCTCGGGCTGCGAGCTCACCGGCCTCTGCGAAACGCCGGACGGCAAGGCGATCTTCGTCAACATCCAGCACCCGGGCGAAAGCACCAAGCAAACCGACCTGGCGGATCCGTCGAAGTACACCAGCCAGTGGCCTTCCAATGCTGGCTACGGCGCAGGCAAGCGCCCGCGCTCGGCAACCATCGTCATCACCAAGGATGACGGCGGACGCGTCGGCAGCTGACGACGGCCGGCGATGAGCCAGGCCGCCCATGCGGGTGGCCGGCTCACCCCTTGAACTGAAGCGGCGCTACCGGCAACGGCAGCGCCGTTTTGTATCGCACCTGCTTGAGCGCAAAGCTCGAGCGGATCTTCTCGATGCCCGGGATCGGCGTGAGCTGTTCCAGGATGAATTTCTCCAGCGCCGCCATGTCGGCCACGGCGATGCGGATCAGATAGTCGCTGTCGCCCGTCATCAGGTAGCACTCCATCACTTCATCGTGCTCGGCAATGCGCTCTTCGAAGTCGGCGAGCGACTGCTTGCTTTGCGTCGTCAGGCTGATCGAGATGAACACGTTGAGCCCCAGGCCCAGCGCTTTTGCGTTCGCGAGCGCCACGTAGCGGTCGATCACGCCGCTGGTTTCGAGCGCCTTCACCCGCGCAAGGCACGGAGACGGCGACAGCTGAACCCGGCGCGCAAGCTCCACGTTCGACAACCCGCCGTCGCGTTGCAGCTCGTCGAGGATGCGCAGGTCAATGGTGTCGAGTTGCACGAAATGCGGCGCTCAGATGATTTCGAGGAATTTTATGCTGCGCTCGTGCCATGGATATGTCCAAGCCGGTAGCTAATTCTTGCTGTTGCGGCCTAAAGTGCCGGCATGAACGCCCCGATTTCCGCCGACCAGATGCGCGCGCTGCTGCTCGACACGCCGCTCACGCACGACCCCGACCCTGCCGAGACCGCCGAATGGCGCGACGCCTTCCTGGCGCTGGCCCAGGCGCACGGGCCCCAGCGCGCGCGGCAGATGCTGGCGGAGCTCGCCCGCCTCGCGCGGCAGCAGCGCATCGGCTGGCAGCCCGAGCTTGCGACGCCGTATGTCAACACCATTGCGGTGGAAGACCAGCCGCCCTTTCCGGGCGACCTGGGCATCGAGGAGCGGCTGGCCTCGCTGATGCGGTGGAATGCGCTCGCGATGGTGGCCAAGGCCAACCAGGCCTATGGCGAGCTCGGCGGCCACATCGCGAGCTATGCGAGCGCGGCCGATCTGTTCGAGACCGGGTTCAACCACTTCTTCCGCGCGCGCAGTGACACGCACCGCGGCGACCTCGTGTTCTTCCAGCCGCACAGCGCACCGGGCGTCTATGCCCGCGCGTACCTCGAAGGCCGCCTCGGCGAAGAAGACCTGAAGCACTATCGCCAGGAATTGACCGCGCCGGCATTCACGCGAGGCAGCGGCGCACGCGGCCTCAGCAGCTATCCGCACCCCTACCTGATGCCGGACTTCTGGCAGTTCCCGACCGGCTCGATGGGCATCGGCCCCATCAGCTCGATCTACCACGCGCGCTTCATGCGCTATCTCACGCACCGCAACCTCCTCGACTGCGAAGGCCGGAAAGTGTGGGGCGTGTTCGGCGACGGCGAGATGGACGAGCCCGAATCGATGAGCGCGCTCACGTTGGCCGCACGCGAGAAGCTCGACAACCTCGTGTGGGTCGTCAACTGCAACCTGCAGCGCCTGGACGGCCCGGTGCGCGGCAACGGCCGCATCATCGACGAGCTCGAAAAGCTCTTTGCCGGCGCGGGCTGGAACGTCATCAAGCTCGTGTGGGGCAGCGATTGGGACGGCCTCTTCGCGCAGGACGTGAGCGGGGCGCTGGCGCGCGTCTTCGCCGAAACCGTCGACGGCCAGATGCAGACCTTCGCGGCCAAGGACGGGCGCTTCAACCGCGACAACTTCTTCGGCCAGAACCCCGAACTCGCGCGGCTGGCCGAAGGCATGACCGACGAGCAGATCGACCGCCTGAAGCGCGGCGGCCACGACCTCGTGAAGATCCATGCGGCCTACGCCGCCGCGGCCGCGCACAAGGGCCGGCCCACCGTGATCCTCGCCCACACCAAGAAGGGCTACGGCATGGGCAGCGCCGCGCAGGGCAAGATGACCACGCACTCGCACAAGAAGATGGGCGACGTCGATTTGCTCGAATTCCGCGACCGCTTCAGCCTGCCGCTGACCGACGCGCAGGCGATTGCGATGGACTTCTACCGCCCGCCCGAAGACAGCGCCGAGATGCAGTACCTGCGCAGCCACCGCGCCGCGCTCGGCGGCGCCATGCCGCGCCGCGAGACCGCCTGCGAGGTGGTGCCCAAGCCCGACATCGCAAGCTACGCGCAGTTCGCGACAGCGGCAGCCGGCAAGGAAATGAGCACCACCATGGCCTTCGTGCGCATGCTGGGCAACCTGCTGAAGGACAAGGCGCTGGGCCCGCGCATCGTGCCCATCGTGGCCGACGAGGCGCGCACCTTCGGCATGGCCAACCTGTTCAAGCAGGTCGGCATCTATTCGAGCGTGGGCCAGCGCTACGCGCCCGAAGACATCGGCTCCGTGCTGAGCTACCGCGAAGCCACCGACGGCCAGATCCTCGAAGAAGGCATCAGCGAAGCCGGCGCCATCGCAAGCTGGACGGCCGCGGCCACCAGCTACAGCGTGCACGGCTTGGCGATGCTGCCCTTCTACATCTACTACTCGATGTTCGGCTTCCAGCGCGTGGGCGATGCGATCTGGGCCGCGGCCGACCAGCGCGCGCGCGGCTTCCTGCTGGGGGCCACCTCGGGCCGCACCACGCTCGGTGGCGAGGGCCTGCAGCACCAGGACGGCAGCAGCCACCTCGTGGCCGCGACCATTCCCAACTGCAAGGCCTACGACCCGGCCTTCGCGGGCGAGATGGCGGTGATCGTCGATGCCGGCATCCGCGAAATGATGGTCGAGCAGAAGGACGTGTTCTATTACGTCACGCTCATGAACGAGAACTACGCGCAGCCCGACGTGCCGCAAGGCGCGGAGGCCGGCATCCTGCGCGGCTGCTATCGCTTCGGCGTGTATGCGCCGGCTTCGGGCAAGGCGAAGAAGAAGGTCACGCTGATGGGCTCGGGCGCGATCCTCACCGAAGTCGTCAAGGCCGCGCAGCTGCTGGCCGATGAAGGCATTGAGGCCGAGGTGTTCAGTGTCACGAGCTGGAGCGAGCTCGCGCGCGACGGCCTGGCTTGCGAGCAGCGCGCGATCGCAGGCGAGAAGAAGGACGCCGGCGTGCCGTTCATCGCGCAGCAGCTCGGCGCCGGCAAGGGGCCGATCATCGCCGCCACCGACTATGTGCGCGCCGTGCCCGAGAGCGTGCGCGCCTTTTTGCCCGAGGGGCGCCGCTACCTCACGCTGGGCACCGACGGGTTCGGGCGCAGCGACACACGCGCGGCGCTGCGGGCGTTCTTTGGGGTGGATGCGGCGAGCATTGCGAACGCGGCGCGCCACGCGCTCGGCTGAGCCTTCCGGGCGGCGCCTTGTCGTGCGGGCCTGCGTTAGAGTCGCAGGCCCCATCCCTTTCGCGCCCATGACCGCCCGCTTCCAATCCATCGCTCCCGGTGCCCGCCTCGCCGACCAGGTGGCCGACGCATTGGCCGCCGAAGTGCGCAGCGGCCGCCTGTCCGAGGGCGACCGCCTGCCGACCGAGAGCGCGCTGGCCGAGCAGTTCGGCGTGAGCCGCACCGTGGTGCGCGAGGCGGTGTCGCGGCTCAAGTCGCTGGGGCTGCTCGATTCGCGCCAGGGCAGCGGCGTGTACGTGCGCGCCGCGGGCGTGGAGCCGCTGCGCTTCGAGATGCCGCACGTCGCCTCGCGCGAAGCGGTGATCCAGATGGTCGAGCTGCGCCGCGCGCTCGAAGCCGAGGTGGCCGCGCTCGCGGCCGAGCGCCGCACGCCCGACGACGTGCAGCGCATCCGTGCGGCCATCGACGCGCTGCATGCGGCCGTGGCCGCGGGCGGCAACGGCGCCGAGGAAGACGTGCGCTTTCACCGCGCCATTGCCGAAGCCGCGCGCAACCCGTTCCTGATCGGCACGCTGCAATACCTGCGGCAGTTCCTGCATGGCGCCACGCGCGTCACGCGCGCCAACGAGGCGCGCCGTGCCGACTTCGCGCGCGAGGTGGCGCAGGAGCACGCCCGCATCGTCGAGGCCATCGAGGCCGGCGATCCGCTGCGGGCCCGCGAGGCGGCCAAGTCCCACATGGACAACGCGATCCGCCGCATCGAGCAGGCCGACCCCGCGTTCTGGCAGCAGGAGGGCGCGCAGCTCGCGCGGCCGCTGGTCGAAGGCTGGCCGTTCGGCAGCTGAGCGGCCGCGACACACAAGGAAACCAAAAAGGCGCTGCGGATGGCGATGTCTTCGGGTTTACCCGAGGCAAAGCACTGAAATCAAATTTGTATGATGACCTGACAAATAAGGCGGCGGCCACGCGAGCCAGCGGCGGCAAGGCCTCTTTCTCATCCAAAGCGGGACAACCCTTCCTATGACTTCCTCCACCCTCCCGGCGGGCGCACTGCCCGTGTCCGCCGACGCCGCGCTCGAGAAGCGCGCCTATGCCAAGGTGTTCTGGCGCCTGGTTCCCTTTTTGATGCTGTGCTACGTGGTCGCCTACCTCGACCGCGTGAACGTGGGCTTTGCCAAGCTGCAGATGGGGCAGGACCTGGGCTTCAGCGAAACGGTGTTCGGCCTGGGCGCGGGCATCTTCTTCCTGGGCTACTTCTTGTTCGAGGTGCCGAGCAACCTGCTGCTCAACCGCGTGGGCGCGCGCATCTGGATCGCGCGGATCATGATCACCTGGGGCGTGCTGTCGGCCTGCTTCGTGTTCGTGGAAACGCCGACCAGCTTCTACATCCTGCGCTTCCTGCTGGGCGTGGCGGAAGCGGGCTTCTATCCCGGCGTGATCCTCTACCTCACCCACTGGTATCCGGCGCACCGGCGCGCGCGGATCATCGCGGTCTTCATGTCGGCCATTCCAGTGGCGGGCATCTTCGGCAATCCGCTGTCGGGCTGGATCATGGACGCCTTCCACGGCGTGTCGTCGATGCAGGGCTGGCAGTGGATGTTCATCATCGAGGCCATTCCGGCGGTGCTCGTGGGGGTGATGGTGCTGCTCTACCTGGACAACGGCATCCAGCATGCGCGCTGGCTCTCGCCCGAGGAGAAGAGCCTGCTGCAGCGCGAGGTCGAGCGCGACCAGGCGCATGGCGCCAAGGGGCCGCACTCGGTGGGCGCCATGTTCCGCGACATGCGCGTGTGGTGGATGGCGCTCATCTACTTCGCCTTCGTGATGGGCCAGTACGCGCTGACCTTCTGGCTGCCCACGCTGGTCAAGGCCACGGGCGTGAAGGGCAACCTGCACATCGGCCTCCTGAGCGCCATTCCGTTCATCTGCGCGATCGTCGCGATGAACCTCTTCGGCCGCAGCGCCGACCGCCGGCAGGAGCGCCGCTGGCACCTGATCGTGCCCGCGCTGATGGGCGCGGTGGGCTTCACGGTGGCCGCGTCGTACACGCAGAATACGGTCGTGTCGCTCGCATTCCTTTCGCTCGCCGCGGCCGGCGTGCTGACCTGCGCGCCGCTCTTCTGGTCGCTGCCCACGGCCTTTCTCTCGGGCACGGCGGCGGCGGCCGGCATCGCGGCCATCAATTCGGTGGGCAACCTCGCGGGCTTCGTGAGCCCCTATCTCATCGGCTATCTGAAGGACCTCACGGGCAGCACGCAGATCGGCATGTACGTACTGGCCGGTGCGCTGGTGCTCGGAGCCATCGGCGTGTGGCTCACGCCCAAGCAACTCGTCAACCGCTGATCGAAAGAACCCCCACATGACTTCCAACACCAACACACCCGTCGTCGGCGTCGTGGGCCTCGGCGCCATGGGCAGCGGCATGGCGCAGTCGCTGCGCCGCGCGGGCTACGAGCCGCATGTGTTCGACGTGCGCCTGGACGTCGCCCACGCCTTCGCGCGCGACGGCGGCGTGGCCTGCGACACGCTGGCCGCGCTCGGCGCGCAGTGCGACATCGTGGTTTCCGTGGTGGTCAACGCGGCGCAGACCGAGTCGGTGCTGTTCGGCGATGGCACCACGCCTGGCTGCGCGGCGGCGATGAAGCCCGGCAGCCTGTTCGTGATGTGCTCCACCGTCGACCCGAACTGGTCGGTCGCGCTCGAGGCGCGCCTGGCCGCCCAGGGCATCCTGTACCTCGACGCGCCGATCTCCGGCGGGGCCGCCAAGGCCGCGAGCGGCCAGATGACGATGATGACCGCCGGCACCCCCGCGGCCTACGAAAAGGCCGGCGCCGTGCTCGACGCCATGGCAGCCAAGGTCTATCGTCTCGGAGACCGCGCGGGCGCGGGCAGCAAGGTCAAGGTCATCAACCAGCTGCTGGCCGGCGTGCACATTGCCGCGGCGGCCGAGGCCATGGCGCTGGGCCTGCGCGAAGGCGTGGACCCGGCCGCGCTGTACGAGGTCATCACGCACAGCGCGGGCAACAGCTGGATGTTCGAGAACCGCATGGCGCACGTGCTGGCGGGCGACTACACGCCGCTGTCGGCCGTCGACATCTTCGTGAAGGACCTGGGCCTGGTGCTCGACGTGGCGCGCGCCAGCAAGTTTCCGCTGCCGCTGTCGTCCACCGCGCACCAGATGTTCATGCAGGCATCGACCGCGGGCTTCGCGCGCGAGGACGACAGCGCGGTCATCAAGATTTTCCCCGGCATCGAATTGCCGGCTGCAAACGGAAAGGCTTCGTGACCGATCTCAAGACCATCGACACGCCGCTGCTTCGCATCGGCTACGAAGAGTGGAACCCCGGCGGCAGCGCCACCGTGGTGCTGATGCATGGCTGGCCCGACAGCACGCGCAGCTGGCATGGCGTGGCGCCGAGCCTGGCCGAGGCCGGCTGGCGCGTGCTCGCACCCGCCCTGCGCGGCTTTGCACCCACGCGCTTCCTGCATGACGGCACGCCGCGCAGCGGCCAGCTCTCCGCGCTCGGGCGCGACCTGCTCGACTTCGTCGATGCACTCGGCCTCGACAAGCCCGCGCTGGTCGGCCACGACTGGGGCGCCCGCGCGGTGGCCAACGCCTGCGGGCTGAGGCCCGAGGTGGCGCGTGCGCTGGTGCTGATGTCGGTCGGCTACGGCACCAATGCGCCAGACCAGCCGATGGCGCTCGAGCAGGCGCGCAACTACTGGTATCACTGGTACATGGCCACGCCGCGCGGCGAACGCACGGTGCACGACGACCGCATCGCCTTCACCCGGATGATGTGGGACACCTGGGCGCCCACGGGCTGGTACGAGAAAGCCGAATTCGAGGCCACAGCCGCCGCCTTCGCAGGCGACGACTGGGCGCGGGTGGTGCTGCATTCCTACCGCCACCGCTGGGGCTACGCGTCCGGCGACCCGCGCTATGCGGCGGACGACGCCGCGCTCGATCCGGCGCCGGTGCTGCCGGTGCCCACGCTCGTGCTGCATGGCGCGGCCGACAGCTGCAATCATCCCGATACTTCGGCAGGCAAGGAGCGATTCTTCAGCGGCCCCTATCGCCGCGAACTGCTCGACGGCGTCGGCCATTTCCCGCAGCGCGAAGCGCCCGCGGCGGTGGCGGCCGCGCTGCTGCGCTTCCTGCCCGCGATTTCCTGAATCCAGAAAGAAAAGACGACACCATGAACATCCTCATCACCGGCGGCTGCGGTTTTCTCGGCGCGCGGCTTGCCCGCACGCTGCTCGCAGGCGGCCCGCTGGCGCTGGCCGGCGGCGCGGCACAGCCGATCTCTCGCATCACCCTGGCGGACCGCGTGGCGCCGCCCGCCGACCTCGGGGCCGATGCGCGCGTGCAGTTCGTGCAGGGCGACCTGTACGAGCAGGCCACCGGCGGCGCGCTGCCGCTGGCCGACACCCATGCCGTGTTCCACCTGGCCGCAGCCGTGAGCGGCGAATGCGAGGCCGACTTCGACCTGGGCATGCGCAGCAACCTGGACACCACGCGTGCCCTGCTCGACGCCTGCCGCCGCGCGGGCCATGCGCCGGTGTTCGTGTTCTCCAGCTCGGTGGCGGTGTTCGGCGATTCGCCCGAGCAGCGGCTGCCCGCGGTGATCGAAGACACCACGCTGCCGACACCGCAGAACAGCTACGGCATCCAGAAGTTCATCGGCGAGCAGCTGGTGGCCGACTTCACGCGCAAGGGTTTCGTGCAGGGCCGCAACGTGCGGCTCATGACCGTGTCGGTGCGCCCGGGCCGGCCCAACGGCGCGGCCTCCAGCTTCTTGAGCGGCATGCTGCGCGAGCCACTGGCCGGCGAGCGCGCGCGCTGCCCCGTCGCGCCCGAGACGGCGGTCGCGCTCGCATCGCCCGGCAACACCGTCGCGGGCATCGTGCGCGCAGCCACGGCCAGCGCCGCCGAATGGGGGGCGCGCACCGCCATCAACCTGCCGGCGCTGACCACCACCGTGCGCGAGATGGCCGATGCGCTCGAACGCATCGCCGGCAAGGAAGCCAGCGGGCTGATCGACTGGGAACCCGACGCGGCCATCGCGAAGATCGTGACCAGCTGGCCCAGCCGTATCCACGCCGCGCGCGCCGAGGCGCTGGGCCTCCAGGGCGACGCGAGCTTCGACGCCATCCTGCGCGACTACGTGCGCGAGAACCCGCAGGCGGTGAAGCTGCCTGTATTGCCTGCTGTCACCAAGGACTGATCCATGGCCAAGTTGCTGCTCGGCTGCATCGCCGACGACTTCACCGGCGCGACCGACCTCGCCAACAATCTTGTGCGCGCCGGCATGCGCGTGGTGCAGGCCATCGGAGTTCCTGCCACGCCGCTCGATGCCGACGTGGATGCCGTCGTCGTCGCGCTCAAGTCGCGCACCATCGCGCCGGCCGAGGCCATCGCGCAATCGCTCGACGCATTGCGCTGGCTGCAGGCGCAGGGTGCGCAGCAGATCTACTTCAAGTACTGCTCCACCTTCGACAGCACGCCGCAAGGCAACATCGGCCCGGTGACCGAGGCGCTGATGGAGGCGCTGAAGTGCGACTTCACCATCGCCACGCCCGCCTTCCCCGACAACAAGCGCACCGTGTTCAAGGGCTACCTCTTCGCGGGCGAGGTGCTGCTCAACGAGAGCGGCATGCAGAACCATCCGCTCACGCCCATGACCGACCCGAACCTCGTGCGCGTGCTGCAGGCGCAGTGCACCCGCAAGGTGGGGCTGATCGACCATGCGGTGGTGGCGCGCGGCGCGGCGGCCATCGCGGAGCGCATCGAGCAGCTGAAAGGCGAGGGCGTGTCGATCGCCATCGTCGATGCGGTGTCGAACGACGACTTGCTGCGCCTCGGCCCGGCGCTCGCGAAGATGCCGCTGGTCACCGCGGGTTCGGGCGTGGCCATCGGGTTGCCGGCCAACTTCGGCCTTGCGCCGTCGTCGCAGGCCAGTGCGCTGCCGGCGGCCGGCGGATTGCGCGCCGTGGTGTCGGGCAGCTGCTCGCTCGCGACCAACCGGCAGGTGCTCGACTTCATCCAGCGCGGCGGCGCGGCGCTGGCCGTGGATCCGCTGCGCATTGCCGCGGGCGTGGATGTCGCTGCCGAGGCATTGGCATGGGCTGCGCCGCTGGTCGAGAAGCAGCCGGTGCTGGTCTATTCCACGGCCGAGGCCGGCGCCGTCAAGTCGGTGCAGGGCAAGCTCGGCGTCGAGGAAGCCGGGGCGATGGTCGAGCGCACCATTGCCGCGATTGCGCGCGGCCTGGTCGAGCGGGGTGTGCGCCAGCTGGTGGTGGCGGGCGGCGAAACCTCCGGTGCCTGCGTTCAGGCGCTGGGTATCGCGCAGATGCAGATCGGTCCGCAGATCGATCCGGGGGTGCCGTGGTGCCATGCGCGTTCCGACGCTGCGCGCGAGGCGGGTCTGCACATTGCGTTGAAGTCGGGCAACTTCGGTGGGGACGATTTCTTCACCAAGGCCTTTACAGTGCTGGCATGACCGAGAACCAAGTCCGCGAAGAAATCTGCCGCGTCGGCCGTAGCCTGTTCGAGCGCGGCTACGTGCATGCCACCGCCGGCAACATCAGTGTGCGGCTGGACGACGGTTTTCTGATCACGCCGACCGATGCCTGCCTGGGCTTTCTCGACCCTGCGCGCCTGGCAAAACTCGATGCGCAGGGCCAGCAGACCGGCGGCGACCGCGCCAGCAAGACCATTGCGCTGCACACCCGCATCTACGCCGCGGCGTGCAGGTTCGATGCGAACACGGCCTGCGTGATCCACACGCACAGCACGCACTGCGTCGCACTCACGCTGGCGAACACGCCGGGCGACGAACTGCTGCCCGCGCTCACGCCGTATTTCGTGATGAAGGTCGGCCACGTGCCGCTCATTCCGTACCACCGCCCCGGCGCGCCCGAAGCGGCCGAACTCGTGGCGCAGGCCATCGAGCGCCACGGCGCGGCCGGCATGCCGATTCGCGCCGTGATGCTCGAACGCCTCGGTCCCAACGTGTGGCACGAGAGCCCGGCCGCCGCCATGGCCGTGCTCGAGGAACTCGAGGAAACCGCCAAGCTCCAGCTGCTCGCCGGCCCCGCCAGGCCCGAGCCGCTCGGCAGCGAACAGATCGATGAACTGCGCCGCGCCTTCGGTGCGCGCTGGTAGCCACTAGTAGTAAAAACACGCCATGCCCCAATTCGCCGCCAATCTCTCGATGCTCTATCCGGAGCTCGACTTTCTCGATCGCTTCGAAGCCGCCGCGAAGGACGGCTTCAAGGCCGTCGAGTATCTTTTCCCCTATGCCTTCGCAAAGGAAGAGCTCGCCGCGCGGCTCCGGCACAACGGCCTGCAGCAGGTGCTCTTCAACGCCCCGCCGGGCGACTGGGACCGCGGCGAGCGTGGCCTGGCCTGCCTGCCGGGACGCGACGCCGAATTCCGCGAAGGCATGGCCAGCGCCATCGATTACGCCGTGGCGCTCGGCTGCCCGCGCATCCACGTCATGGCGGGCCTGGTGCCCGAAGGCCTGGAGCGCGAGGCCGTGCAGCCCGTGTACGTCGACAACCTGCGCTGGGCCGCGGCCGAGGCGGCCAAGGCCGGGCGCGACGTGCTGATCGAGCCGATCAACACGCGCGACATTCCGCGCTTCTTCCTCAATCGGCAGGACCATGCGCACGAGATCGTCGGCATGGTGGGCGCGCCCAACCTCAAGGTGCAGATGGACCTGTACCACTGCCAGATCGTCGAGGGCGATGTGGCCATGAAGATCCGCAAGTACCTGCCCACGGGCCGCGTGGGCCATATACAGATTGCCGGCGTGCCCGAGCGCCACGAGCCCGACATCGGCGAGCAGAACTATCCCTACCTGTTCGACCTGATCGACGAGGTGTCGGCGCAGTGCGGCTGGCAGGGCTGGATCGGTTGCGAGTACCGGCCCCGGCGCGGTTCGGAACCCGGCGGCACCTCGGCCGGCCTGGGCTGGCTGCGGGCGCTGCAACAGCGCGCATGAAGCTCGAGTCGCTGCGCATTCCGCCGCGGCTGCGCGGCTTTGCCGCGGGCGATGCGCAGGTCTTCGACGTCACGCTGGCCGGCGACAGGGTCGAATCGATCGCGCCGAGCGCATCGCAGTCGCAGGCGCGTGGCACCTTGCTGAGCGCACTGGTCGAGGCGCATGCGCACATCGACAAGAACTACACCGTTCAGGAAGTCGGCGCGGCCCAGGGCAACCTGTTCGCGGCCATCGACCGCATGGCGAAGCACCGTGCTGGCTGGAGCGGCCAGACGCTGCGCCCACGCATGGAGCGCGCGCTGCACGAGGCCTGGCAGTCGGGCGCGCGCGCGCTGCGCACCCACATCGACTGGGTGGAGGGCGAGCCGCCCGCCGCGCTGGCGGTGTTCGAGGCGCTGCGCGAAGAATGGCGCGGCCGCATCGAGCTGCAGTTCGTCTCGCTCACGCCGCTCGACCTGTTCGCGGACCTCGCGGCCGGCGAGCGCATTGCGCGCCAGGTGAAGCGCGCAGGCGGCGTGCTGGGCGCCTTCGTGTATCGCAACGAGGGCCTGGTGCACAAGCTGGGCCGCGTGTTCGACCTGGCGCAGGACCAGGGCCTCGGCCTCGACTTCCATGTCGACGAGGGCCTCGACGCCGATGCGAGCGGCCTGCGCAGCATTGCGCAGCTGATGCGTGCGCGCGATTTCCGGCGCAGCGTGGTCTGCGGCCACTGCTGCTCGCTGGCGATGCAGGACGATGCCGTCGCCAACGAAACGCTGGCGCTGTGCGCGGGCGCCGGCATCCACATCGTCGCGCTGCCGACCACCAACCTCTACCTGCAGGGCGCCTGGGACCGCACGCCCGTGCCGCGCGGCATCACGCGCATCCACGAGGCGGCGGCACGGGGCTTGCGTGCGAGCCTGGCAACGGACAACGTGCAGGACGCCTTCTATCCCTATGGCAGCTACGACCTTCTCGAAACCTTCGGCCTCGGCGTGCAGATGGCGCACCTTGCGCCCGCGGAAGAATGGCTCGACGCCATCACCGTCAGCCCCGCGAAGGCGCTCGGCCTCGCGTGGGACGGCCGCATCGCGCCGGGCTGCCCCGCGGACCTGGTGCTGCTCGCGGCCACCGGCGAGCATGAACTCGTCGGCCCGCGCGGGCGCCGGCGCACCGTGATCCGCGGCGGTCAAAAAATCCTGGAGCAAACGCAATGAGCATGGGCAAGCCAATGGCCAACTACGCGGCCGCCAAGCGCGTGGGCGATTTCGTCTTCATGAGCGGCGTGGTCGCGGTCGACCCGGCCACGCGCCGCGCCGTGGCCGGCTACGACGCCCTGCCCGAGGAAGGCCGCACGGCGCTGCAGGGCCTGGGCTATGCCACGGGCCAGATGTCGGTCGACATCTTCGAGGCGCCCATCGTGGCGCAGAGCTGGTTCGTGCTCGAACGCATCCGCCAGATCGCGGCCGAGCACGGCGGCACGATGGAAGACGTGGTGAAGCTGGTGCAGTACTTCCGCCAGCTGCCGCACTACGCCTTCTACAACCGCGTGCGCGGCCTGTTCTATCCGGGCGAGCCGCCGGTCAGCACGGTGGTCGAGGTGTCGCGCTTCCTGCCGGGCGACGAGGTGCTGGTGGAAGTGGAAGCCACCATGTACCTGCCGAAATAGGCACTCCCCCAGGCTTCGCGCACTTCGTGTCGCTACGCCAACCCCCTCGCCGGGGGCAACACCTGCGGCCCGGCAAAGCCGGTTCCGCGGTGTTCCGCGAAAAATCCCGCCCTACCTGACGCCCGCGCCCTTGAGCAGGAATTCGGTCACCTGCTCGATCAGGTAGCGGCGGTCCTTGTCGTCACCTTGCTGCGCCGTGTCGCGGAAGTACGCGGCCTGCGTGGCGTGGTCGGCATAGAACTGCGTCACTGCCCAGATGTGGAACAGCACCAGCATCGGGTCGGCCTTGTCCATCAAGCCGTGGTTCATCCAGTTCTGTATGACGGCGGCGGCCTGGTCGGTGCGCTGCTTGCTCGTGTCCATCATGGTGTTGAGCACCGGCGCGCCGCGCATCATCTCGGCCGTGAAGATGCGCGAGCGCAGCGGGTGCTCGAAAGAGAACACCATCTTGCGGCGGATCAGGTCGCCCAGCACCTTGCGCGGGCCGAAGGCCTCGTCGGCAAAGCCGAACACCACGATCCAGTCGTTGAGGATGTCCTGCAGGATCTGCCGGTAGAGCGCTTCCTTGCTCTCGATGTAGTAGTGCAGCTGCGCTTTCGAGAGCCCGGCCCTGTCGGCAATGGCCTGGGTCGATGCGCCAGCCAGGCCCTCGCTTGCGAACACCTCGATGGCGGCCTGGTTGATGAGGCCGAGCACCTGCGTGTACTTGCGCGAGCGGCCGCGCGTGGCGGCGGGCGCCTCGGCGTCGCCTTGTTCTTCTTCCTCTTCGATGCTCACAGCTGCAGCACCAGTTCCCGGCCTCTGGCGCGCGAGCAGCACAGGGCCACCTTGTGGCGCCGCTCGCTGCCCGTGAGGCAGAAGTCGCGGTGCTCCGCGCCTTCGCCATCGCCCTCGACCACGCAGGTGCCGCACAGGCCCTGCTGGCACGACACCGGAATGTCGATGCCCACTTCGTGCAGCGCATCGACGGCGGTCTGGTCGGCCGCCACCTGGACGCTGATGCCGCGCTGCGCGAGCCTCAGCGTGAAGGGCAGGCCGGTGCTCGAGTTCGCATCGGTGGGGGCGGCGAAGTATTCGGCGTGCAACGTGTCCTCGGGCCAATGCGCCGCGGCCTCGCGCACCGCCCGCATGAAGCCGCCGGGGCCGCAGACATACAGGTGCGTATCCGGCGTGCGCTCGGCCAGCAGCGCGTGCAGGTCGATGCGCTGGCCAGCGTCGCCCTGATCGAGGTGCAGGCGCAGGTGCGGCGTCAGTGCGGGTGCATGCAGCGCATCGGCAAAGGCCAGGTGCTCCTCGCTGCGCGCGAACACGCAGAGCGTGAACGAGGCACCGCGCGCCGCGAGCGCCTGCGCCATCGCCAGCAGCGGCGTCATGCCGATGCCGCCGGCCATCAGCAGATGGTGCCCGGCCTCTTCGCGCAGCGCAAAGGTGTTGCGCGGTGCGCTGATCGCGAGCAGGTCGCCCTCGCGCACGCGCTCGTGCATCGAGGCCGAGCCGCCGCGGCTTTCGGCCTCGCGCTTGACGCCGATCACGTAGGACGAGGCGGCGTTCGACGGCGCATTCGAAAGAGACCATCGCGCCAGCGAGTACTGGCGCGAGAAGCCTCCGGGCATGTGCACGTCGATGTGCGCGCCGGCCTCGTAGCCCGGCAGCGCGCGGCCCCACGGGTGGGCCAGTTCAAAGGCCAGGATTTCCGGCGTCTCGCGCGAGATGCGTTCGACGCGGACGGTGAGCGTGCGTTCGAGGCTCATGGTGGGTTCTGTCTCTCTCCTGCTAGATGCTCTGCAGCTTGCGCGCAACGCGTTCGATGAAGTGGCTGCGGTCGCGCGCGGTGACCGCGTTCATGTCGTGCAGCTGCAGCCACGTGACCTTGCAGCGCCATGCGAACAGCGCCCGCAGCGCGCGCGTGAACAGCCGCCGGCCCGGATCGCCGATGAGCATCACGAACCAGCGCGGCGAGCCGCCCGTGGTCACCACCGTCAGCCGTTGGATGTGCCGCATGCCCGACCTCGCGAGCTGTCCCTTGCGCTCTGCCGGCAGGAAGGCCACGCCCGGCAGCCACACGCGCTCGAGCCAGCCCTTGAGCATCGACGGCGGTCCATGGAACCAGGTGGGATAGATGAACACCAGGTGCTCGGCCCACAGCAGCGCTTCGACATGCGGCTTGACGCGTTCGCGGATCAGTTCGGGGTTGTCGAGATAGGCAATGCGCTCTTCGCGCGTCAGCGTGGGATCGAAGCCTTCGGCGTAGAGGTCGATGGCCTTGACCGGGTGCCGCGGTTCGAGGGCTTCGAGGGCGGTGCGGTAGAGCGCGTGGTTGAAGCTGTCAGGGTTCGGATGGCAGTGGACGACGAGCGTTTTCATGAGGAGGGCCGGTTCGCCGGGTCGGCGAGACGGGGTCAGAGCCCAGGGAATGAAGAGCCGCGCGGTGCCTTATGGCAACCCAGGCGCCGGCATCTGACCCCGGCGCAAGCCCCGCGCGGCCCGCGGGAGATAAAAAAATCGGCGCGCCTACTTTCCAGCGAGCTTCTTGCGGATGTCGAGACCGACGCCCTTGTTGACGAACTGCGTGGTGACGACCTTCGACAGATCGACCTCGCCCGGCTTGTAGAGGCCGGCCTTCACCATCTTGTCGTAGAAGTCCTTCACGCGGGCCTCGTCCATGGCGCCGATGCCCTTGGCGAGCGATTCGCCGCTGTCGACGATGCCCATCTTCTTCATCAGCTCGATGGAGCCCTGCGACGCGGCCACGGGCGAGTCGGGGTTGATCTTGGCGATCATCTCGTTGGCGGCCTGGTTGTCGCCGTAGAGGTAGTTGTTCCAGCCGATGATCGAGGCCTCGACGAACTTGCGCACCGTCTCGGGCTTGGTCTTGACGAGGTCGGCGCGTGTCTCGATGGTGGTCGAGTAGGTCGAGAAGCCGTTGTCGGCCAAGAGCTGCACCACCGGGTCGAAGCCGGCCTGCGCCTTGATCGAGAGCGGCTCCGAAATGGCGTAGCCCTGCTGGATAGACTTCTTGTCGGCCAGGAACGGGCCGACGTTGAAGGTGTAGGGCTTGAGCTGCGAATCCTTGAAGCCGTGCTCCGACTTCATCCACTGCCAGAAGCTGAACTGGCCGTCCTTGCCGATGAAGGCCACGGGCGCCTTCGCCATGTCCTTGAAGGTGTCGAAGCCCTGGCCCGGATGCGCGAACATGGCCTGCGGGTCTTTCTGGAAGAAGGCCGCGACCACCACGGTGGGCACGCCGTTCTTCACGTTGTCGAAGGACTGCAGCAGGTTGCCGGTCATCAGGAAGTCGACCTTCCCGGCCGGCAGCATCGGCCGGTTGTTGACCATCGGTCCGCCCTGCTGGATGTCGACGTCGAGGCCGTACTTCTTGTAGGTGCCGTCCACCAGCGCCTGGTAGAAGCCGCCGTGGCCGGCCTGCGCCTTCCAGTTGGTGGCGAACACCACTTTTTCCTGCGCCTGCGCGGCGAAGGCAGTGGCCGCAAGGGCCAGGGCTAGGGCAAGCGGACGGATTGTCAGAGCGGGAACGCGCATGGCAGTGGACTCCTGGGTTGAATGCGTGTGGGGGATTTTCATGTCAGTTCAGAGGCGTTGCTGCTTCAACGCTCGACAGCCATCTCGGAAGTCCAGCCGCGCGTCTTGCCGGGGTTCATCAAGCCCATCGGATCGCTGCGCTTCTTGAATTCGATCTGCTGCGAATCGATGGTCTTCATGCCGCCGTCCTCGATGGTCACGACATGCGGGTTGAAGATCTTGCAGCCGCCCTGCGACTCGATCTCGCGGATCACTTCGTACTGGTGAGCCTCGCCCTTCCAGCGCACCAGCAGGATGCCGAAGGTGCCGCATTCGCCGCCGGCGCGCGCGAAGTCCTGGTGCTGCAGCACGTCGTCGCCGAAGATTTGCAGATGGCGCTCGACCACGGCCGGGTCGAAGGGCTGGGCGTAGGCCACCTGCAGGTAGGTCCAGCCGCGGTCGGCCTTGAGCGCCTGCAGCGTCGTGTGGTTGAACGCGCATTCATAGGCGGGCGGCAGGCCCTCGGCGAGCAGCTCGGGCTCGGTGCCGGCGACGGAGAGGGTGCCGCCATGCGCGGCGGCCAGCGCGCGGAACCCGGCCATCGATTCGGGTGAGACCATCGCGAACGCCGCATGCCGGTCAGAAGGAAAGCGATCGCGCATCGCCGTGTAGTAGGGCGAGAAGCGCGCCTCGACCGTCGAGAGCAGGAAGATGTCGAGCGCGGGCGCCTGCGCCGCGACGGCGAAGGCCAACGCTGCGCGATAGGTTTCGAACAGCACCGTGCAATGCACCCACTCGACGGCCGGGCTCAGCGCCACTTCCGCGTCGAGGATCACGCCGTTGGTGCCGTAGGCATGATGCACCTGCTGGATCTCGTCGCCGTGCAGTTCGATGATGCGCGGCTCGCGCTCCACCGTCATCACGCGCGCGCGCAGCAGGTTGCCGGGGTCGCGCAGGATGCCGTGGCGGAACGAGCCGATGCCGCCGAAGCCGCCCGCGATGAAGCCGCCGATGGTGGCCACGTGCCAGGTCGAGGGCCACATGCGCAGCGCCTGGCCGGTTTCGCGCGCCGCAAGGTCGATGTCGTGCATGCGCGCGCCGGCTTCCACGCGCATGCGGCCATCCTGGATGTCGAGCACGCGGCACATCTGCGTCACGTCGAGCACGATGCCGCCTTCGAGCGGCACGCACTGGCCGTAGTTGCCGGTGCCGCCGGCGCGCACGGTGAGCGGCAGCTTCCACTTCGCGGCCACCGCGGCGGCCTGGCGCACGTCGTCCTCGGTGCTGACCTTGACGACGAGGTCGGCCACGCAGCCCGCGAGTTGCGCGCTGAGGATGGGGCTGTACCAGTAGAAGTCCTTCGACAGCTGCTTGCGCTGGGCCGGCGCGGTGACGAGGTTGAGCCCGCGCAGGTCATTGCGCACGGCCCCCCATTCAGTCGCGCGTGCGGTAGTTGAGTTCATGGACTGCGTTTCAACTTTGTTCGTGGAACACCGCGGAACCGGCTTTGCCGGGCCGCTGGTGTTGCCCCCGGTAGGGGGTTGGCGAAGCGACACGAAGTGCGCGAAGACTGGGGGCGAGCCTAGTTCTCACGGCGCATCTCGCTCTCGTGCCAGTGGCCGAGCACCAACCTGGACAGGGCCGCGAACACGATGAAGATCACGATGCCGAGCAGAGATACCAGCAGCAGCGCCGCGAACATCATCGGAATCTCGGTGCGGAAGCTCGATTCGAGGATGCGTGAGGCCAGCCCCGTCTCCTTGCCCGCGGTGCCGGCCGTGAACTCCGCCACCACCGCGCCGATCAGGCTCAGCCCGCCCGCGATCTTCAGCCCCGCCATGAAGTAGGGCAGCGCACTGGGCGCGAGCAGGTAGCGGAAGGTCTGCCACGGCGAGGCCTTGTAGAGCTGGAACAGGTCGCGCAGGTTGCTGTCGGCGCTTTTCAGGCCGATGACGGTGTTCGACAGGATCGGGAAGAAGGCCACGATCCAGGCGCACAGCAGGAGCGCCGCGGTGGTGCTCGACACATAGATCAGTATCAGCGGCGCGATCGCGATGATTGGCGTCACCTGCAGGATCACCGCGATCGGGAACAGGCCGATCTCCACCCACTTGAAGAGCGCGAAGGCAATCGCCAGCAGCACGCCGCCGACGATGGCCGCGCCGAGCGCCAGCAGCGTGAGCTTCACCGTGAACCACAGCGCGCTGGAGAGCGAGCCCCAGTTGTCGAACAGCGTGCGCAGGATCAGCGAGGGCGCGGGCAGGATGTAGTGCGGGATGTTGTTGGCGCGCACCATCCACTCCCACGCCAGCAGCAGCGCGATGACGATGCCCGCGGGCACCGCGATGCGCAGCATCGATTCGCGCCGGCGCGCCTTGTCTTCGTGCGCGCGCAGCGCGGCTTCGGAGGGTGCCGTGTCCGCATCCGCGAGGGTGACCGGCTCAGTGATCGATGTCGACGCCATGCAGGGCTCCGTGCAGGGATTGCGACACGGCGGTGCAGTGCGCGTTGTAGCGGCTCGAGGTGCGGAATTCTTCGCCGCGCGGATAGGGCTCGTCAATGCGGATCTCGTCGATCACCCGGCCCGGGCGCGCCGCCATCACCACGATGCGGTTCGAGAGGTACACCGACTCGTAGACGCTGTGGGTGACGAACACCACCGAGAAACGATGCTCGCGCCAGATCGTGAGCAGATCGTTGTTGAGCTTGATGCGCGTCATCTCGTCGAGCGCGGCAAAGGGCTCGTCCATCAGCAGGAGCCGCGGGTGCGTGACCAGCGCGCGCGCAATCGACACGCGCATCTTCATGCCGCCCGAGAGCTCGCGCGGGTACACGCCCGCGAAGCGCGAGAGGCCGACCATCTCGAGGGCCTGCTGCACCACCGGCGCCGCTGCATCACGGCTCTGGCCAGCGAGCTTGAGCGGCAGCCACACGTTGTCGAACACCTTGGCCCAAGGCATGAGCGTGGGCTCCTGGAACACGAAGCCGAGGTCGCGGTCGCTCTGTGTCTTGCCGGTGTTGGTGCCGGACCAGTGCATGTCGCCCGAACTCAGGCGCGTGAGGCCGGCGATCAGCCGCAGCGCAGTGCTCTTGCCGCAGCCCGAGGGGCCGAGAAAGCTGATGAAGTCGTGCTCGCCGATGTCGAGCGTCATGCCCTGCAGCGCGAGCGTGCCGTTGGCAAAGCGCTTGCTGACGCGGCGCAGGCTGACCAGCGGCGGGGAAGGCGGGGAAGAGGTCGCGAGGCTTTCCATGGTGGGTGCGAGCCTAGCGCCAGGCGGGTTCGTTGGCGAGGCGCGACAGCGGGAAGCGGTCCACCTCCTGCAGCAGTTCTACGAAGCGCTGGCCCACGTGGTCGAGCACCGCGGCACCCTTCTCGGCCGTGGCGCGCGTGGCGTCGCCGGCCGCGCCCGCGGGGTTGATGTCGTGCATCTGCCAGCCGAGCTTGCCGCTGGGCGTGATCGAGAGGAACTTGTTCTCGTCGGCCAGCTGCTCGGTCATCGAGCTGAAGTTCTGGAACCGGTCGCGGCGCACATGGTCGGGCGTGAGGTGCAGCATCACCGAACTTTCGAGGTCGCCGGCATGGATGCCGTGCCGGCCTTCGTGTGCGGTGAAGAGCCCCTCGGGCAGGCCCAGCGTGTACCAGTTGGCGGCGATGACCATCATGCCGTGCTCCTCGCGCAGGTCGCGCGCCACGATGTCCATCACGCTCATCTGGCCGCCGTGGCTGTTGTAGAGCACCAGCTTGCGCACGCCGGCCCTGGCCACGCAGGCGCCGATGTCCTTCCACAGCGCGATCAACGTGGTGGCCGAGACAGTGAGCGTGCCCGGGTAGCGCGAGTGCTCGTTGCTCTTGCCGTAGGCCACCGTGGGCAGGAAGAGCACCGGCAGCTCGTCCGGCAGGTGCGGAAGCGCGGCGCGCACCATGCCGTCGATGGTGGCGGTGTCGGTCGACATCGGCAGGTGGGGGCCGTGCTGCTCGGTCGCGCCCACCGGCAGCACGGCGATCAGCCGTTCGCGGTCGAGGCGGGAGAACTCTTCGCTGGTCAGGTCGGACCAGAAGCGGCTGCGCAGGGGGTGCGGGTTCATCGTGGCGTACCTCGTGGTGGCGGCAACAGGGCGTGATGATGAGCTAAATTATCCGATCGGTCAAAAAAAGATGGGTTGGTAGTTACCCAAACATGGGAGTGCCCAAAGACGCCGCCGCTGCAAATCGAAGCGGCCGGTCAATTCAGCGCTTCACCACGTAGCGCGTCACCACCGGCGGCGACTCGCCGATGTGGAAGGCCAGCCGCCGCTCGCGCAGCGCCATGTCGGCGGCCGTGGCGCGGTTGAAGCGGCGCAGGTGGTCGGTCCAGCTTTCGTCCACGATCTCTTCCAGGTAGCGGCCCGGCTCCGCGATGTCGTGCAGCAGTTCCCAGCCGATGGCGCCCTGGCCGAGGCGCGCGCGGCGGGTCTGGTGCATCACCAGGTGGAAGGCGGCCGCGCGCGCGGGGTCGATCATGTATTCGATGGTGATGACCACGCGGCCGTTTTCTTCGGGCGTTTCCGCCGGCGGGCCCGCGGCCCAGCCGGCGCGCGCGGGGCTCATGTCGGCTTCCTCGCCCGACACGTCGGTGACCCAGCGCAGCGCCGCCAGCATCAGCAGGGTGCCGCTCACGGCGGCGATCTCGAGGCTGGAGCGCAGGTCGGTGACGGTGGCCACCTGGCCCCAGAGCGCCGCGCCGATCGCGCTCGCACCCATGATCGCCATCTGGTAGGTCGACATGCCGCGCGCGCGCACCCAGTCGGGCAGCGCGAGCTGCGCCGAGACCGAGAGCGAGTTGGCCACTGTGATCCAGGCCATGCCGCCGAAGAACATCGCGGGCACCGCCACCCAGGCGTTGGGCGCGAAGGCCATCACCGCGGTGGCGAGCGACTGCAGCACCGTGCCGCGCAGCACCAGCTGGTCGCGCCCGAGCGCCTGGCGCAGCCGCGGCAGGAACAGCACCGCGATGATCGCGCCCGCGCCCATGGCGGCCAGCAGCAGCGTGAAGGTGGCCGCGCCGCCGCCCTTGAGGTTGCGCGCCAGCAGCGGCAGCAGCGCGAGCAGCGCGGTCGAGTGGAAGAAGAAGATCGTGATGCGCGAGAGCACCGCGCGCATGCGCTGCGACTGCCAGACGAACTGCACGCCCACGCGCATCGCGCTGATGAGCTTTTCGCGGCCCAGCGGATTGGGCGTGTGCTCGCGCCGCCAGCGCAGCACCACGAAGCCCGAGGCCACCGACAGCACCGCGTTGAGCGCGAACACCCAGACGCTGCCCGCGCTGGCAATCAGCATGCCGGCCGTGAGCGGGCCGATGATGCGCGAGGCGTTCATCGCGATGCCGTTCAGGCCCAGCGCCGCCGGCAATTGCGGCCGCGGCACCAGCTCGGGCACGATGGCCGAGAACACCGGCCAGCGCAGCGCCAGGCCGATGCCGTTGGCGAAGGTGAGCGCCAGCAGCAGCGGCGCGGTCATCATGTCCATCGCAATGGCCGCGCACAGCACGATGGCCGTGCCCGCCAGCCAGAACTGCGTGGCCACCAGCCAGCGCCGGCGGTCGAGGATGTCGGCCAGCGCCCCGCTGGGCAGGCCCAGCAGGAACACCGGCAGCGTGGAGGCCGACTGCACCAGCGCCACCCAGATCGGCGAGGTGGTCAGCGAGGTCATCATCCACGCCGCCGCCACGTCGTTCATCCACATGCAGATGTTGGCGATGAGCCAGGTGCTCCACAGCATGCGGAACACGGGCAGCTTGAGCGGCTCGAGCGCCGCGAACTTCGGCGGCTGCGGCCGGGCCGGGGGAATGGGTGTCTCTTCGGGGGAAATCGGTGGCATGTCGCCCGATTGTGCCTATCCCCTGTCGCTGCGAGCCAGGCGGTGTTCGAGCCGCCGCAGCATCGTCGTGAGCACCAGCGTCATCACCCAGTACACCACCGAGATCGCGAGGTACGGCTCCCAGTAGCGCGCATAGGCGCCGGCCACCGTGCGCGCGGCATAGGCCAGCTCGGCCAGGCCGATGGCCGAGACCAGCGAGGTGTCTTTCAGCAGCGCGATCGCGTTGTTGCCCAGCGGCGGCAGCATGCGCCTGAAGGCCTGCGGCAGCACCACGTAGCGCATGACCTGCATGGGCGTGAAGCCGATCGAGCGGCCGGCGTCGAACTGCCCGCGCGAGATCGACTGGATGCCGGCACGGAACACCTCGGAGATGTAGGCCGCCGAATTGAGCGTGAGCGCCACCACGCCGGAGATCAGCGCGCCATGCTCCTGCTTGAGCTCGCGCGCCAGGTCGCCGCTGATCAGGAGGCCGGTCGCCGGATGGATGAACACCGGCATCACCGCGAAGTGGATCAAGAGGATCTGCACGAAGAGCGGCGTGCCGCGGAAGAAGCTCACGTACACCGTGGCCGGCCAGCGCAGGAAGAAGCGCGCCACCCAGCTCCAGGGCGCATGGCGCGGCCGGGCGAGCCGCGCGAGCGCCAGGCACAGGCCCCAGCTCGCGCCCAGCAGCACGCACACCACCGTCATGCGCAGCGTCATCCAGGCGCCCTGCCAGAACAGGTCCTTGTATTCGACCAGGATGTCCCAGCGGAACCATCCGAACAGAAGGATCGGCTGTTCCATCTATTGCGCCCTCGCGCCCGGGCCTGCCGCGCTCATCGCGCGTTCGGGTCCTTGTTGAACCACTTCTTGTAGATCGCGGCGTAGCTGCCGTCCGCGCGGATTGCGGCGAGGCCGGCCGTGAGCTTGTCGAGCAGCGCCTTGTCGCCCTTCTTCACGACGATGCCGAAGCCTTCCTCGGGGAAGGACTTGTCATCGAGCGTCTTGAGCTCGGGGTTCTGCGCCACGCGGTAGGCGATCACGCCGTTGTCGCCCATGGCGGCATCGACGCCGCCGCCGGCCAGCTCGGAAATGATGAGCGGCGTGCTCTCGAAGCGGCGGATGTTGGGGCTGGTCTTGCCGAACTCGCGCGAGGCGATGTCGTCGGCGGTGGAGGCGCTCACCACGGCAATCTTCTTGCCCGCGAGGTCCTTCAGCGAGGCGACCGTGCTGCCCTTGGGCAGCGCGATCAGCTGGCGCGCCGCGAAGTAGGGCGGCGTGAAGTCGTAGCTCTGCTTGCGCTTGTCGTTGATGGTGACGCCCGAGATCACGAGGTCGACGTCGCCGTTGTTGAGCGCGCCGAAGATGCCGGTGAACGGCGTGTTCACGACCTTGATCTTCAGGCCCTGCTGCCTGGCAATGGCGTTGATGATGTCGATGTCGAAGCCGACGATCTGCTTGTCCTTGTTCTCGAAGGCGAAGGGCGCGTAGGTGGCGCTGGAGGCCACGGTGAGTTCGCGGTTCTGGGCCTCGGCGCCGAAGGCGAGCGTGGCGGCGGCAAGGCCGAGCGCCAGGGCGCGGCGGATGGGATTCATGCGGGGACCTCTTCCTCTTTGTTCCGCCAGACGGCGGTATGTGTATGCATATGCGGGGTGGGCGGGAATTCTAGGGTGCGGCTAACGCGCCAGATGCCCGAGCGGCCAGGCGCTGCTGGCCTTCACCTCGCCCAGCGAGAAGCTGGTGTGCAGGTCTTTCACGTTGGGCAGGTTCATGAGGTGCTGGCGCGCGAAGGCCGAGAAGCTGTCCAGGTCCTGCGCCACCACCTGCAGCTCGAAGGTGCCGGTGCCGCTGATGTAGTGGCAGGCCACCACCTCGGGCAGCTTGCGGATCGCGTCCTCGAGCCTGCGCGTGGCTTCGTGGGTGACGCGTTCGGTGTCCACGCGCACGAAAGCGAGCACGCCCAGCCCGATCTTGTGGCGGTCGATCTCGGCGTGATAGCCCTTGATGAAGCCGGCCTCTTCCAGCGCCCGCACGCGGCGCCAGCAGGGCGCCGCCGAGAGCCCCACGCGCTGCGCTAGCTCGGCGTTGGTGAGGCGGCCGTCGGCCTGCAGTTCTTGCAGGATTGAGAGGTCAAACTTGTCAATGCTTTCCATGGAAGGCGATATTAAGCAAGATTCTTCCGGGAAGCCGGTTTTTTGGGGCACAGAACGCAAACACCTATCGCGCACCCCGGCATACACTTTGCGTGATCATGGGCTCGCGCCCGACCCGGGCATAGACCCACACCCCATCAGCCAGGCCCAAAAAGCCCTGCCACACGGAGACAGACAACAATGAACGCACCGCTGCCGGAGCACATTCGCAAGGCCCTCGAAACGGTCACGCTCGACGACAAATACAGCCTCGATTACGGCCGTGCCTTCATGAGCGGCGTGCAGGCGCTGGTCAAGCTGCCGATGCTGCAGCGCCTGCGAGACAAGCAGGCCGGCAAGAACACCGCAGGCTTCATCAGCGGCTACCGCGGCTCCCCGCTCGGCGGCTACGACCAGGCGCTGTGGAAGGCCAGCAAGTTCCTGAAGGAACAGAACATCGTCTTCCAGCCCGGCGTGAACGAAGAGCTCGCCGCCACCGCGCTCTGGGGCACCCAGCAACTGGGCTTCTCGCCCGCGGGCACCAACAGGTTCGACGGCGTCTTCGGCATCTGGTATGGCAAGGGCCCGGGCGTGGACCGCTGCTCCGACGTCTTCAAGCACGCCAACATGGCGGGCACCACCGAATGGGGCGGCGTGATCGCGGTGGCGGGCGACGACCACATCTCCAAGAGCAGCACGGCCGCGCACCAGAGCGACCACATCTTCAAGGCCTGCGGCACGCCGGTGTTCTTTCCGGCCAACGTGCAGGAAATCCTGGACCTGGGCATCCACGCCTTTGCGATGAGCCGCTTCTCGGGCATCTGGTCGGGCATGAAGACGATCCAGGAAATCGTCGAGTCGAGCGCCACGGCCATGATCGACCCGGACCGCGTCGAGATCGTCATTCCCACCGATTTCCAGATGCCCCCCGGCGGCCTGCACATCCGCTGGCCCGACCACGCGCTCGAGCAGGAAGCGCGGCTCATGCACTACAAGTGGTATGCCGCGCTCGCCTACATCCGCGCCAACCGGCTGAACCACAACGTGATCGAGGGCCCGAACGACCGCTTCGGCATCATGGCCAGCGGCAAGGCCTACAACGACACCCGCCAGGCCCTGATCGACCTGGGCCTGGACGACGCCACCTGCCGCCAGCTGGGCATCCGGCTGCACAAGGTGGGCGTGGTGTGGCCGCTGGAGGCGCAGCTCACGCGCGACTTCGCCACCGGCCTGCAAGAGATCCTGGTGGTGGAAGAAAAGCGCCAGGTCATCGAATACCAGCTGAAGGAAGAGCTCTACAACTGGCGCGCCGACGTGCGCCCCACCGTGCTCGGCAAGTTCAACGAGCTCGACGGCGATTTCTCCGGCGGCGAATGGGCCATGCCCAACCCCACGGCCAACACGCTGCTGCGCGCCAATGCCGACCTGAACCCGGCGCTGATCGCCAAGGCGATTGCACAGCGCCTGCGCAAGCTCGGCATCCTGGAGCAGGCCGGCGCCGACATGCGCGCGCGCATCGACGCCCAGATGGCCATCCTCGAGGCCAAGGAGCGCTCGATGGAAGTGCTCAAGGTGGGCGGCGTGCAGGGCGCCGACCGCCAGCCCTGGTTCTGCTCGGGCTGCCCGCACAACACCAGCACCGTGGTGCCCGAGGGCTCGCGCGCCATGGGCGGCATCGGCTGCCACTTCATGGCCACCTGGATGGACCGCTCCACCATCGGTTTCACGCAGATGGGCGGCGAGGGCGTGCCGTGGGTCGGCCAGCAGCCCTTCACCACCGACCAGCACATCTTCGCGAACCTGGGCGACGGCACCTACTTCCACAGCGGCCTGCTGGCCATCCGCCAGAGCATCGCGGCCGGCGTGAACATCACCTACAAGATCCTCTACAACGACGCCGTCGCCATGACCGGCGGCCAGCAGGTCGGCGAGCGGCCCGAGGGCCACTCGGTGCTGCAGATCGCCGAGAGCCTGCATGCCGAGGGCGCCAAGAAGGTCGTCATCGTCACCGACGAGCCCGAGAAGTACGAAGGCGTGAACATCCCGGGCGACCATGTGGCGGTCAAGCACCGCGACCTGCTCGACGAGGTCCAGCGCGAGTTCCGCGAGATCGCCGGCACCACCGCCATCATCTACGACCAGACCTGCGCCACAGAGAAGCGCCGCCGCCGCAAGCGGGGCACGGCCGTCGATCCGGCCAAGCGCGTGGTCATCAACGAGCTGGTCTGCGAAGGCTGCGGCGACTGCAGCGTGCAGAGCAACTGCCTGTCGGTCGAGCCGCTGGAAACCGAGTTCGGCCGCAAGCGCACCATCAACCAGAGCAGCTGCAACAAGGACATGAGCTGCCTCAAGGGCTTCTGCCCCAGCTTCGTCACGGTCGAAGGCGGGCAGCTCAAGAAGAAGGCCAGGGACAAGGCCGATTCGCCGCTCGCGCTGGGCCCGCTGCCCGAGCCGGCCGTGCCGGTGCTGGCGCAAGACCAGGTGTGGGGCATCGTGGTGGCCGGCGTCGGCGGCACGGGCGTCATCACCATCGGCCAGCTGCTGGGCATGGCGGCGCACATCGAGGGCAAGGGCATCGTCACGCAGGACGCGGCCGGCCTCGCGCAAAAGGGCGGCGCCACCTGGAGCCATGCGCTGATCGGCCAGTCGCAGGACGCGATCCGCACCACGCGCGTCGGCACCGCCGCGGCCGACCTCATCCTGGCGGCCGATCCGCTGGTGGCCGTCAACGCCGAAACCCTGGCGCGCATGCGCGAAGGGCGCACGCACGTGGCGCTCAACACGCACAGCACGCCCACGGCGGCTTTCGTGCGCAACGCCAACTGGGTGAACCCGCAGGACGACTGCGCCAGCCAGATCGCGCGCGCCATCGGCGCCGATGCGCTCGGCACCTTCGACGCCGATGCCGCGGCCACCACGCTGATGGGCGACAGCCTCTATGCCAATCCGATGCTGCTGGGCTTCGCCTGGCAAAAGGGCTGGATCCCGCTGGCGCTCGAGTCGCTGCTGCGCGCCATCGAGCTCAATGCGGTGGCGGTCGAGAACAACAAGGCCGCCTTCGCATGGGGCCGCCAGGCGGCCGTCCGTCCGGACGAGCTGCAAAAGCGCCTGCGCCCGGGCCAGGTGATCGAGTTCAAGAAGCGCGAAACCGTCGAAAGCCTGGTGGCGCGCCGGGCCGAATTCCTCACGGGCTACCAGAACGCGGCCTATGCCGAGGAATACCGGCAGTTCGTGGACAAGGTCCGGCAGGCCGAGTCGGCGCTGGGCAAGACCGCGCTGGCCGAAACGGTGGCCCGCTACCTGTTCAAGCTCATGGCCTACAAGGACGAGTACGAGGTGGCGCGCCTGCACACCGACCGCAGCTTCCTCGATCGCGTCGAAGGCATGTTCGAAGGTGAGATGGGCAAGGATTTCAAGCTCAACTACCACCTCGCGCCGCCCATCATCGCCAGGAAGAACGCCAAGGGCCAGCTGCAGAAGCAGAAGTTCGGCCCCTGGATGCTCTCCGGCTTCAGGCTGCTGGCCCGGCTCAAGGGCCTGCGCGGCACGGCGCTGGACATCTTCGGGCGCACCGAAGAGCGCAGGACCGAGCGCGCGCTCATCGGGGAGTACCGCGCGAGCATCGAGGAAGTGATTGCTGGCCTTCGCGCCGAGAACCATGCGCTGGCGCTGGAGATCGCGAGCCTGCCCGAGCAGATCCGCGGCTACGGCCATGTGAAGGACCGCAACCTTGCCGCCGCCCGCACCCGCTGGAGCGAACTGCTCGCCAAGTGGCGCAATCCACAGCAGGCGCAGCGCACCGCCGCGTGATTTTCCCGAGGCCGGCCTGGCGCCGCCGGCCGCCCCGCGCTATTGCTCCTGAAAAGCTAGCAAGAGACGCGCAGCCGAAGCCCATGGAAAGCCCTGCCCCGCGCGCCGGATAAGCGCGCGGAGCGGGGCATTGCCACGAATACAATGCCCGCTGCTGCGCGCGGCCGACGCCGCCTCAAGCTCTGACTCGCGGCCTTTTCCACGGGGCCGCGGAACCGCGGGCCCGATCCGCGCTTCTGACATTCCTCTCTTCTCTCTGCTGGAGACTCTCTTGTTCATTTCCTCTGCTTTCGCCCAAACCGCACCCGCAGCTTCCGGCGGTGGCGACATGCTGTCCTCGCTGGGCAGCATGCTGCCCCTGGTGCTGATGTTCGTGGTGCTGTATTTCGTGATGATCCGTCCGCAAATGAAGCGCCAGAAGGAAGCGCGCGCCATGATCGAGGCGCTGGCCAAGGGCGATGAAGTCGCAACCGCCGGCGGCGTGCTCGGCAAGATCACCTCGCTCGGCGACCAGTACCTCGGCCTCGAAATCGCCAATGGCGTGGAAATCAAGATCCAGCGCAGCGCTGTGGTCCAGGTCCTGCCCAAGGGCGCCGTCAAGCAGTAAGCCAGGCAATCAACGCGCGGCCCGGCCTTGCGCTTTGCGGCGCATGGCCTCAAGTCACGCCACTGTTCCGTTTCTGAAAAGCGCTTTCTCATGAACCGTTATCCGGTCTGGAAGTACGCGATCATCGTGATCGTGCTGCTTGTGGGGTTGATCTATTCCCTGCCGAATTTCTTCGGCGAGGCGCCTGCCGTGCAGGTGTCCGCGGCCAAGTCCACCGTCAAGGTCGACGCGGCCACCCAGAGCCGGGTCGAGGAGGCGCTCAAGGCAGCCGGGCTCGCGCCCGACCTGCTCACGCTCGAAGGCGGCTCGCTGCGCGCGCGCTTCGCCACGCCTGACGAGCAGCTCAAGGCGCGCGACACGGTGCAGCGCGCGCTGGTGCCCGATCCCGCCGATCCGCCCTACGTGGTGGCGCTGAACCTGGTCTCGCGCTCGCCGGCCTGGCTCACGGCGCTGCATGCGTTCCCGATGTACCTGGGCCTCGACCTGCGCGGCGGCGTCGACTTCCTGCTGCAGGTCGACATGAAGGGAGCCATCGACAAGAAGGCCGAATCCTTCGCCAGCGACCTGCGCACCACCTTCCGCGACAAGGGCATCCGCGGCACCTCGGTGAACCGCAATGGCCAGGCCATCGAGGTCTCGTTCCGCGACGCGGCCGCGCTGGAAGCGGCCAAGCGGCTGATCCAGGACCAGTTCCAGGATCTCGCCACCACCGACAGCCAGGATGGCAGCAACTGGCGCCTCGTGGCCACCATCAAGCCCGAAGCCGCGCGCCGGCTGCAGGACGCGGCACTCAAGCAGAACATCACCACGCTGCACAACCGGATCAACGAACTCGGCGTGGCCGAGCCGGTGATCCAGCAGCAGGGCCTGGACCGCATCGTGGTGCAGCTGCCCGGCGTGCAGGACACGGCCAAGGCCAAGGACATCCTGGGGCGCACCGCCACGCTCGAGATGCGCCTGGTCGACGAAAGCGCCGAAGGCCGCGCGGCCGAGCTGAGCGGCGGGCCGGTGCCCTTCGGCTCCGAGAAATTCCTCGAGCGCAACGGCCGCCCGGTGATCGTGAAGAAGCAGGTGCTCGTCACCGGCGAGAACCTCACCGACGCGCAGCCCGGCTTCGACCAGCAGAGCAACCAGCCCAAGGTCGACCTGACCATGGACGCCAAGGGCGGCCGGATCATGCGCGACGTGAGCCGCGAGAACTACAAGAAGCGCATGGCCATGCTGATCTTCGAGAAGGGCAAGGGCGAAGTGCTCACGGCCCCGTCGATCAACGGCGAGCTCGGCAACCGCTTCCAGATCTCCGGCTCGATGACCGTGACCGAAGCCGCCGACCTTGCGCTGCTGCTGCGCGCCGGCTCGCTGGCCGCGCCGATGGAAATCATCCAGGAACGCACCATCGGCCCGACCTTGGGCGCCGACAACATCGAGAAGGGCTTCAAGAGCGTGATGTATGGCTTCCTGGCCATCATGGTGTTCATGTGCGCCTACTACGCGCTGTTCGGCCTGTTCTCCTCGATCGCGCTGGCCGTCAACCTGATGCTGCTGGTGGCCATTCTCTCGATGCTGCAGGCCACGCTCACGCTGCCCGGCATCGCGGCCATGGCGCTGGCCATCGGCGTGGCCATCGACTCCAACGTGCTGATCAACGAACGCGTGCGCGAGGAACTGCGCAACGGCGCCTCCCCGCAGGCGGCCATCCACGCCGGCTACGACCGCGCCTGGGGCACGATCCTCGACTCCAACGTGACCACGCTGATCGCGGGCATCGCGCTGCTGGCCTTCGGCTCGGGGCCGGTGCGCGGCTTCGCGGTGGTGCACTGCATCGGCATCGTCACTTCGATGTTCTCCGCCGTGTTCTTCTCGCGCGGCCTCGTGAACTTCTGGTACGGCCAGAAGAAGAAACTCAAGACGGTGTCGATCGGCACGGTCTGGCGCCCCAAGACCGACGGCACCGCCGTGGCTGAAGGCAAGTAAAGGTCAAGGACAAGCGCCATGGAATTCTTCCGCATCCACAAGACCATCCCGTTCATGCGCCACGCGCTGGTGCTGAACATCATCTCCTTCGTCACCTTCGCGCTGGCGGTGTTCTTCCTGCTGCACCGCGGGCTGCACCTGTCGGTGGAGTTCACCGGCGGCACCGTGATGGAGGTGGCCTATCAGCAGTCCGCCGACATCGGCAAGGTGCGGGAAGCCGTCAGCAAGCTCGGCTACCCTGAAGTCCAGGTGCAGAGCTACGGCACCTCGCGCGACGTGCAGATCCGCCTGCCGGCGCAAAAGGGCATGAACTCCGACCAGCAGAGCGCGCAGGTGATGCAGGCGCTCAAGTCGGTCGATCCCTCGGCCACGCAGCGCGGCATCGAGGTGGTCGGCCCGCAGGTTGGCGAGGAGCTCACCACCAACGGGCTCAAGGCGCTCGCCATGGTGGTGGTGGGCATCATGATCTACCTGGCGATTCGCTTCGAATGGAAGTTCGCCGTAGCCACCGTGCTGGCCAACCTGCACGACGTGGTCATCATCCTAGGCTTCTTCGCCTTCTTCCAGTGGGAGTTTTCGCTCGCGGTGCTGGCGGCGGTGCTGGCGGTGCTGGGCTATTCGGTCAACGAGTCGGTCGTGATCTTCGACCGGGTGCGCGAGAACTTCCGGCGCTACCGCAAGATGAGCACGGTCGAGATCATCGACAACGCGATCACCTCGACCATCAGCCGCACCATCATCACGCACGGCTCGACCCAGCTGGTGGTGCTCTCGATGTTCTTCTTCGGCGGCCCGACGCTGCACTACTTCGCGCTGGCGCTGACCATCGGCATCCTGTTCGGCATCTACTCGTCGTGCTTCGTGGCGGCCGCCATCGCGATGTGGCTGGGCATCAAGCGCGAAGACCTGATCAAGGGCGGACCGACCAAGCGCGACGGCGGCTCCGAGGACGACCCGAACGCCGGCGCCGTGGTCTGATTTGCGCCGGATCAACGGGACGCGCCGCGCAAGCCCGCCGCCATGCCGCAGGTGATGCACACTTGTGCGGTGGCGCTTGCCGATGCAAGCTCTCGGCTTTCGCCGAAAAATAGAGTCCCATTGGCCTTCCCGATCCTTCAATGAGCATTGCGCGGTCCGCCTCCTCCCTGCAGCTCGCACGCGAGACGCGCGAGCGTTTCGTTCGCGCCACCGAGGGCGTCATCGTCCCGCTGGCGCAGGCGATACGGGACCGCCTGACGCAGCAGGCCTCGGAAATCGGCAGTGCGCGCGCCATGCAGGAGAGCCGCGACGACTTCGTGGCATTCCAGGGCCAGGCCTCGCAATGGGTGTCGCTCGCGCAGGCGGGCTGGCGCAGGTCGGTCGGCACCCCGGGGGCGGCGCCGGTGGTGTCGTCCGGCGCGAAGCTGCGGCTCGAACTCATCGACGACGATGCGATGGAAAGCAGCATCCTGTCGTCGCGCCTGGCGCAGCTGATCCACGACAAGGCCAGCTTCGAACTCAGCGACCTGCGGCTGCGCATCCAGTTCCTGGAAGGCACCGCAGAACTCGACGCCCACGACGTGCTCAGGCCCGAAACCCTGGCCAGGCTGCTGGTGGACCAGTGGCTGGCGGCCGGCCTGAGCCGCGCGCTGTGGGCGCGGGTGCAGGACACCGTGCAGCAGCAGCTCGTCGGCGTGGTCGTCAAGGCCTATGAAGACGCCAACGCCTTCCTGGTTTCCCAGGGCGTGATGCCCGAAATCGATCTCAAGAGCTTTGTCCGCCGCACCGGCAGCAGCAGCAGCGGCGGCAGCGCCACCGGACCGGCGACGATGCCGACATCGCCCTACGCCGGCGGTGCGGCGCAGGCCGCGGGTGCCGTGCAGCGGCCGGGCAGCGCCGACAACTCCTCCCCGCAGGCACGGGCTTTTGCGCCGTCCGCGCCGGCCTTCACCACGGGCGGCTCGCCGTTGATGGTCGCCCGCCAGCGCGCGCAGACGGCGCTCCTGAGCCTCAAGCGCTTCGTCGCTGCCCGCATCGGCGCGGAGCCGCCGGCTTCGCCTTCGATGACGACGACGGGAATGGACGGCCATGCGGCCGCCGCGGGGGCCGGCGTGACCAGCGCGGGGAGCGCCCGCGCCGCCTCCAGGACCTTTGTCGGCGTGATCGCCGAGGCCGAGGCCGCCTACCGGGCGGCTGCCTCGCAGTACATGCAGGGCTCGGTGCCGGGCTCCGAGGAGCAGGCCACCCTCATCCAGCAGACCGCGGTCGACCTTCGGCGGCGCAGCACCGAGCTCAAGAAAAGGGCGCCCACCACCGCCGACAAGGCCACTGTCGAGATCGTGGCGCTCATGTTCCAGGCCATCCTCGCCGAGGAGCGCATTCCTTTCTCGGCGCGCGTGTGGTTTGCCCGCCTGCAGATGCCGGTGCTGCGCGTGGCCATTGCCGAGCCCGAGTTCTTCGGCACGCTGCAGCATCCGGCGCGCATGCTGATCGACCGCATGGGCTCGTGCGTGATGGGCTTCGATGCCGCCGCCATCTCGGGCAGTGCTCTCGAGGGCGAGATCCGGCGCGTGGTGCAGGTGATCGAGCAGTACCCCGAAACCGGCCAGCGCGTCTTCAAGCTGGTGTTCGACGAGTTCGTCGCCTTCCTGAACCGCTATCTCACGCAAAGCGACGCCACCCAGCGCGTCATGAGCGTGGCGCAGCAGGTCGAGCAGAAGGAGACGATGGCGATCCAATACACCATCGAGCTGCGCAAGATGCTCAACGACATGCCGGTGCGCGAGGAGATCCGCGAGTTCCTCTTCAAGGTCTGGGCCGAGGTGCTGGCGATTGCGGCGCTGCGCTACGGCGCCCAGGGCGAGCAGACGGTGATGCTCAAGCGCGTGGCCTCCGAGCTGGTGTGGGCGGCAAGCGCCAAGCCCAACCGCGCCGACCGCGCGCGCGTGATCCAGGACCTGCCGCAGCTGCTGCAGCGCCTGCGCCTGGGCATGAACCTGCTGGGCATCATCGATGAGCCGCAGGAAGCCCATATCAAGGCCATCGGCGCCACCTTGTCCGACGCCTTCCTGTCGAAGACCGAAGCCATTCCCGCGGCCAAGATCGAGGCCATGGCCGAGCGCCTCGCGCACCTGGAAGATTTCGTGACCGACGACGGCGGCGCCTCCAGCCTGCCGCTCGATGCGAACAGCATCGAACTGCTGCTGGGCGTGGATGCAGCCTCGATCGAGGTCGTGGCCGACACTGTGGGCGGCGTTCCGGCCGAAGACATGCTGGCGTGGGCCCACGAACTGGAGGTGGGCAACTGGTTCATGCTCGACCACAACGACCGCGTGAGCCAGGTGCAGTTCGTCTGGCGCAGCGACCGCAAGCAGCTGCACCTGTTCGCCTCGGCCGATGGCCGCAGCTTCCTGATCCAGGTCGGCCGGCTGGCCAACTACCTGCAGGCCGGCCTGCTGGTGCCGGCAGAGGAAGAAACGCTCACGGTGCGCGCCACGCGCGAGGCGCTGGCCAAGCTCGACGCGAATCCCGAACGGCTCTTGAATTAGTCAGCCGCCTTGGCTGTTCTTGTCCGTTCGTGGAACACCGAGGAACCGGCTTCGCCGGGCCTCAGGTGTTGCCCCCGGCGAGGGGGAGGGAGAAGCGACACGAAGTGCGCGAAGCCTGGGGGAGAGCCTAGCTAGTGCGCTGTACGCCCCTCGCGGCTCTCGCAGAGTTCGTCGAGCACCAGCGCGTCGGGCTCGATGCCGGTGCTCCAGTGCACCATCAGCACGATGATCTTGAGCTCGTCGAGCGCGACCGGATCGCCCGGTGCTGCCATGGCGCGCTCGATGACGATCTCGCGCAGGCCGCAGGACAGCACGTTCGACGATTCGAGAAAGCGGATGAAGCCCAGGCAGTCGGCGCCCAGGTGCTCCTGCTCGGCCTGCGAATAGACCCGCATGGCGTTGTCCGACTGGGGCAGGGCCGCTTCGGTCACGCCGCGCAGCGTGACCGTGGCCACGGCGTCGTCGCCGGGACTTCGTTCGAGCTGCATGCCCTGCGTGGCAAGGCTCAGGCCGTCGAGCCAGTGCAGCGCATCGCGGATTTCTTCTGCCTCGAAGCCGTGGGCGCTGAGCTTGCGGCCCAGTTGTTCGGGTTCGGGGCAGGCATCGCCGCGCCAATAGTTTTCGTAGACAAACACGAGCACTTCGAACATGGGCCCAATATAGCCGAGGAAACGTGGCTTGCCCCAGGCTTCGTGCACTTCGTGTCACGCGCGCCTTCCCCCCACCGGGGGCAACACCGGCGGCCCGGCAAAGCCGGTTCCGCGGTGTTTCACGAAAAAGCGGGCGCGGGCCCGGGCGTCAGCCGATGGCTGCTCGCTGGAACAGGCCGCCGGGCAGGCGCGCGACGTGGCCGTCGAGCTCGAGTTCGAGCAGCCTGGCCTGCAACGCGGCGGCACTCCAGCCGGTGCGCGCGCTCAGCGCGTCCAGGCTCACGGGATCGAAGCCGAGCGCATCCAGCAAGGGCTCTTCGCGCGCGGCGGGCATAGCGCCGGCATCGCCGTTCGCGGCAGCCGGCGCCGCCGCGCTGCCCGCGTGCAGCGACGGCAGCTCCTCGAGGATGTCGTTGACCGATTCGACCAGCTTCGCGCCCTGGCGGATCAGCGCATGGCAGCCGCGCGACTGCGGCGAATGGATCGAACCCGGAATGGCGAACACTTCCTTGCCCTGCTCCGAGGTGAGCCGTGCGGTGATCAGCGAGCCCGATGCCAGCGCGGCTTCGACCACCAGCGTGCCGCGCGCCAGGCCGGCGATGAGGCGGTTGCGCTTGGGGAAGTTCTGCGTGAGCGGCGGCGTGCCGAGCGGCAGCTCGCTCACGATCAGGCCCTGCAGCGTGATGCGGTGCGCCAGGTCGCGGTGCCGCGCGGGATAGACGCGGTCCAGGCCGGTGCCCACCACGGCCACCGTGGCCAGCCGCGGCATGTCGCCGGCCGCATCGAGCGCGCCCTGGTGCGCGGCGCCATCGACCCCGAGCGCGAGGCCCGACACCACCGGCAGGCCCGCTTCGCCGAGCGCACGCGCAAAGGCGCGGGCGTTGGCGGCGCCCTGCGGCGTGGGGTTGCGGCTGCCGACCACCGCAATGCTGTGGCCGAGCTGGGTCAGGTCGAAGTCCGCGGCGCCGAGCACGTAGAGCATCAGCGGCGGGTCGGCCATTTCGAGCAGCGAGGCGGGGTAGGCGGCATCGCCCAGCGTGACCAGGCGGCGCGCGGCGCCGTCATCGTGGCCGGGCTGCAGCCATTGCCAGGTCTGGTCGAGCTGGGCCTGCAGGCCCGGCGGCGGCTGGTGCAAGGCATCGGCCTGCGCCGCCGACACCACCTGGCGCAGCGCCTCGCCCGTCTGCGCAAAGACTTTCTCGGGCAGGCCGAAGGCCGCCAGCAGCCGGCGCGCGGCGCCATCGCCGATGCCCGGCGTCAGTGAAAGCCGCAGCCAGCCTGCGAGTTCTGCTCGGTCCAAATGAAGCGGAGAAAGAAGAAAACGGAAAAAGCGTCAGGGATTGACGAGGAAGTCGCCCGCCTTCGGAGTGTCGGTGATCTCGAGCACCAGTGCGTACGAAACCTTTTCGAAGGGCCGGAACACCATCAGCAAGCCGATGCGTTCGTTCGGCAGCTTGATGGTTTCCTTGCGCGCGCCGGTGCGGTCGAGAATGGTCTCGCCGTTCTTGAGGATGGCCAGCACGTGGCCGCTGTCGATGCCGTCGCGGGTGCCCTTGTTGATGGCCACCACCTGGTTCTGGGCCGCGAACTGCACCGCGTTGCCATAGACCGAGATGATGCGGCCCTCGACCTGCGTGGTGGGGGCGCGCGGCACATAGCTCAGCAGCTGGCGCGGCGGTTCGGGCAGCAGGCGGTCGCCGGCGCGGATTTCCTCGCGCGCCGCGATGATGTCGACGCTGGCCGGCACCACGGTGATGACGTCCTTGTCGTTGGTGGTCTCGACCGTGGTCGATTCGCCACGCTGGAGCTGCGCCTTGCCCAGGTACTGCGCCTCGTAGCCGAGGATTTCACCGGTTCCCGGGTCCTTCAGCGGCGTGGCGCTGCGGAACACGCGGAAATTCTTCAGCGGGCCGGGCGTTTCGAGCAGCGGCGTCTCGGCGTTGCCGCGCGCATAGGCACGGTCGCCGCGCGACAGCAGGACGCGGCTGTCGTTGCCCGCGACGATGCGCGGCGCGGCCTGCAGCGTGTCGGCATCGACCACGATCGGCTCGCTCAGGAAGGGCTCGATGACACTCGGGTTGAGCGTGGGCAATGCCATGCCGGCCAGCGAGTCGAAGCGCGTGCGCGGCGACAGCTTGATGGTGCCGCTGTCGGCGCTGCCGCCCGCGCCGCGGCGCATGGTCAGGCGTGCGCGGCCGCCGGTCTTGTCCAGGTAGAGAACCTGGCCGGGGTAGATGCGGTGCGGGTTCGCGATTTCGCTGATGTTCATGCCCCACAGTTCCGGCCAGCGCCAGGGGCGCAGCAGGTAGAGGCGCGAGATGGCCCACAGCGTGTCGCCGGGCTTGACCGTGTATTCGTCCGGCGCATTGGGCGCCAGCTCGCTCAGCGGAACGCCGTTCTGGGCGGTTTGCTGGGCGGTGGCGCGCTGCTGCGGCGTGACGGGGTAGTTCTGCGCCCACGCCGTTGTGCCGCCAGTGATCACCGCAAGGGCAGCCAACGTGGCGAGAAGATGCGGGCGCTGGCGGACAGTGATTCGGAGCTTTTTCATGTCTGGATGGGTGAGCGCGCCGCGTATCGGCGCGCATACGAATCTCACAATTTGCTACGAATTCTGCGCCCGAAGCCCTTGGGAGGGCAACGTTTTCAGGCGATCCGGAGTCGCCGCGTCGCGGAATTGGCGAAAATAGCCACAACTTTCTCCCTGTTTCATGGCCAAACGAATCATTCTGAGTTACCCGGACAAGCGCCTGCACACGGTTGCCAAGCCCGTGCAGGGCGTCGACGCGCGCATCAAGGCCCTGGTGGCCGACATGCTCGAGACCATGTACGACGCCAGCGGCATCGGCCTGGCCGCGACCCAGGTCGACGTGCACGAGCGGCTGGTCGTCATCGACGTGTCCGAGGAACGCAACGAGCCGCTGGTGCTCATCAACCCCGAAATTATCTGGGCAAGCGACGAAAAGGTGTTGAACGAAGAGGGCTGTCTCTCGGTGCCGGGCATCTACGACGGCGTCATGCGCTCCACCTCGGTCAAGGTCCAGGCGCTGGACGAGAACGGCGAACTGCGCACCATCGAGGCCGAAGGCCTCCTGGCCGTGTGCATCCAGCACGAGCTCGACCACCTGCTGGGCAAGGTGTTCGTCGAATACCTGTCGCCGCTCAAGCGCAACCGCATCAAGAGCAAGCTGCTCAAGCAGCAGCGGGAAGAAGCCAAAGAGGGCCGGGCATGAAAGCCTCCCTGCGGCCCTGGGCGCTCGGCCTTGCCGCAGTGCTCGTGCTTGCGGGCTGCGCCAGCGAACCCACGCGCATCGTTCCCGGCACCACCGCCGCCGAAACCCTGCAGCGCCTGGGCCCGCCCACGGGCCGCTATCCGCTCACCGGCGGCGGCGAGCGCCTCCAGTATTCGCGCATGCCGGCGGGCTTCGAGGTCACCGACATCGACGTCGATGCTTCCGGCAAGGTCGTCTCCGTGACCCAGGTGCTCAGCGAGGCGCGCTTCGGCCACGACATCAAGGTCGACCAGTGGCGCCAGAACGACGTGCTCGCCTTCTATGGCCGGCCTTTTGAAATCAGCCGCGTGAGCTCGTTCGACGGCGTGATCTGGACCTGGCGCTACAAGGCCGTGAACGAGCGCCGCATGCTCTATATCTACATCGACCCCACCGGCGTGGTTCGCCGCTATCACACGGGGGACGACCTCGAACTCGTCCGGATCCGCGATTGACTGCGCTCAAGGTCGTTTTCGCGGGCACGCCCGAGTTCGCGCGCGCCGCGCTCGAAGCCATTGCCGCCGCCGGCCATGAGATCGCGCTGGTGCTGAGCCAGCCCGACCGGCCCGCGGGCCGCGGCATGAAGCTGCAGGCCTCTCCCGTCAAGCAATGCGCCGCCGCCCACGGCTGGCCGGTGGCGCAGCCGCGCAGCCTGCGGCTGGACGGCAAGTACCCGGAAGACGCCGCGGCCGCGCGCGAGGCGCTGCTGGCGGCCGCGCCCGACGTGATGGTGGTGGCGGCCTACGGCCTCATCCTGCCGCAATGGGTGCTCGACCTGCCGGCGCACGGCTGCCTCAACATCCACGCGAGCCTGCTGCCGCGCTGGCGCGGCGCTGCGCCCATTCACCGCGCCATCGAGGCCGGCGACGCGCAGACCGGCATCACCATCATGCAGATGGACGCCGGCCTGGACACCGGCGACATGCTGCTGCGCGAAGCCGTCGACATCGGCAGCGACAACACCGCCCGGCTGCACGACCGCCTGGCCGAACTGGGCGGCCGCATGATCGTCCAGGCGCTGGCCGACATCGGCCACCTTGTGCGTACGCCGCAGCCGGACGAAGGCGTCACCTACGCGAGCAAGGTCGAGAAGCACGAAGCCCAGGTCGACTGGAGCCAGCCGGCCGACGCCATCGTGCGGCGCATCCGGGCCTTCGACCCGTTTCCGGGCGCCAACAGTTCGCTCGACGGCGAGACCATCAAGCTCTGGGCCGCGCATGCAGCGCCGCCGGCCGAGGTCTCGTCGGCCGCGCCGGGCACCCTGCTGGCCGTGAGCGACGCCGGCCTTGCGGTGGCAGCGGCCGGCTCGATCGTGATGGCCACCGAACTGCAGCGGCCCGGCGGCAAGCGCCTGGCCGTGGCCGACTTCCTGCGCGGCTTCGACCTGAAGCCCGGGCAGCGGTTCGGCTGATGTTCCTTTCCGCAGCCATCCGCCGCCGCCCCGAATTCCGCGCCGGCATCCGCGACATGTCCTCGGCCGCGCTGGGTATCGGCGCCTGGGGCCTGATGACCGGCGTGGCCATGGTCAAGTCGAACATGAGCGTGCTGGAGTCGGTGGCCATGACGCTGCTGGTCTACGCCGGCAGCTCCCAGCTCGCGGCCATTCCGCTCTTGTTCGCGGGCGCGCCGGCCTGGGTGATCCTGGCCACGGGCTTTTGCGTCAACCTGCGCTTCGTGGTCTTCAGCCTGCACCTGCGGCCCTACCTCATGCACATGCCGCGCTGGCGCCGCATGACGCACGGCTACCTGACGGCCGACCTGAGCTATGCGCTCTTCACCCGGCAATACGCGGCACCGCCGGCCACCGTCGCCGAGCAGCAGTCGCAGGAGGCCTACCTCACCGGCAACTACTTCGTGACCTGGTGCTCCTGGATGGGCATGAGCCTCCTGGGCATTGCGCTGGCCAACTTCATTCCGCAGAGCTGGGGCCTGGGCTTTGCCGGTGTGCTGAGCCTGGTGGCGATCGTCTGCTCGATGGCCACCACGCGGCTGCGCGTGCTGGCCGCGCTGGTCGCCAGCGCCACCGCGGTGGCCGCCTATGCCCTGCCGCTCAAGCTCAACATCGTGGTGGCCATTGGCGCCGCGGTGCTGCTGTGCTTCTGGCTCGAGAGGCGGTTCGGGCTCGACCCCGACGCGGAGGACGACAAGTGAAGGGCACCGACCTGTGGACGATGGGCGTGATCGTCGGGCTGGCTGCGGTCACGGTGCTCACGCGCTGCTTCTTCTTCATCCTCGACCGGCCCTGGGGCCTGCCCGAGTGGGCGCACCGCGCGCTGCACTACGCACCGGCCGCCGCGCTGGCCGGCGTGATCGCGCCCGAGATCGTGATGACCCAGGGCCACCTGATCACCACGCTGCACGACGCGCGCCTGTATGCGGCCGTGGTCGGCGCCGCTTACTACTACTGGCGGCGCGGCGTGCTCGGCACGATGCTCGCGGGCATGGCGGTGTACCTGCCGCTGCACCTGGGCCTCGGCTGGTAGCCGGCGGCACTTCCTTTCAGTCCAGCTTCACGCCGGCGGCCTGGATGATCTTGCCCCAGCGATCGCTCTCGGCCCGCGAGAGCTTGTAGAAATCCTGCGGCGTGCCCGGCAGCGCCTCGAAGCCGAACTCCGAGAACAGCTTCGCCACCTTCGGTGCCTTCATCGCCTTGTGCAGTTCGCCGTTGATGCGCGCCACCGCCTCGGGCGGCATGCCGGCCGGGCCGATCAGGCCGTGGAAGGCGTAGGCATTGACGTCGCTGAAGCCGGCCTCGACGAAGGTGGGCACCTCGGGCAGAGCGCTCGCGCGCTGCGGCAGCGCAATCGCCAGCACCCGCACCTTGCCCGCCTTGATGATCGGCAGGCCCGAGGCCAGGTCGAGCATCATCGTGGGCACCTGGCCCCCCATCAGGTCGGTCATGGCGGGCGCGGCGCCCTTGTAGGGCACGTGCGTGATGGTCAGGCCGGCCTTCTGCTTGAAGAGCTCCATCGCCACGTGGTGCGGCGAGCCGTTGCCGGGCGAGGCATAGCTCGCCTTCTCCGGGTTGGCCTTCACGTAGCGCACGAACTCGGCCACGTTCTTCGCGGGAAAGTCCGGGTGCACCACCAGCGCCACCGGAAAGCGGCCGATGGCGCCGATGTAGGTGAAGTCGCTCGCGGGCTTGTAGGGCAGCCTGGCGAACATGTGCTCGTTGAAGAGCAGCGCCGCGTTCTCGGCCTGCATGATGGTGTAGCCGTCGGGCTTGGCCTGCATCAGCACCGAGACGCCGATGTTGGTCGATGCGCCCGGCCGGTTGTCGATGACGAGCGGCTGCCCCAGCGAAGGCTGCATCGCCTCGGCCAGCGAGCGCGCCAGGTTGTCGGTGCCGCCGCCGGCCACGTAGGGCACGATCCATTTGACCGGCTGGCTCGGATAGGCGGCGGGCTGCTGCGCGGATGCGAAGGGGGCGGCCAGCGCGAGGGCCGCGGCCACGAGGGGAATCAGTCGCTTCATCATTTCGTGTCTCCGTTGCTTGACTTGAAATCTGTTCGGGTCATTCGCCGCGCAGCGTCTGCCACAGCGCGCGGTCGCGCTCCGCGGTCCACACCACGGGATGTTCGATGCCGCGCAGTTCGTCGTAGGCGCGCGAGACATCGAAGGGCAGTACGTGCTGGAATACGGGCCAGCTGCCGAAGCGCGGCGCCATCGCCGCTTCGGCGCGCGCGAAGCAGCCCTTGAGCGTTTCGCCCGCGGCAATGCCGGCCTTCACGCTGTCGAGCAGGGCCTGGAGAAAGGCCTGGGTGAGCCCGATGGCCTCGGCGCATTCGGCCTCGCCCTGCAGCACGGCGCCGCGGCCCGGCACCAGCACGCGCGGCTTCAAGGCCTGCACCGCATCGAGCGTGCCGGACCAGTCGCCGATGTAGGCGTCGCCCGCGTAGACGCCGCAGCGGTTCTCGACCACGTCGCCCGAGAACAGCACGCCGCAGTCGGGCAGCCATGCGACCGTGTCGCCGCTCGAATGGCCGCGGCCCAGGGCCATCAGGCGGAGCTCGCGGTTCTGGCCGCGATGGGGGCCGAGCCAGAGGCTCATCTCGCGCTCGAAGCTCTGCGTCGGAAAGGTCAGGCCCGGAATCTCCTCGACGCCCGCGAAGAGGCGCGGGAAGCGGCCGACCTCCGAATCGAAATCGGCCTGGCCGCGCGTTCGGATCCAGTCGAGCGTGCCGTGGCTCGCGATGATGGCCTCGACCTCGCCGAAGGCGCTCGCGCCCATCACGCGCACTGCGTGGTAGTGCGTGAGCACGATGGTCTTGATCGGCTTGTCGGTCACCGTGCGGATGGCGGCCAGGAAGTCGCGCGCCATGCGCGGCGTGGGACGCGTGTCGATCAGCACCACCTGTTCGCCGCCGACGACGAAGCCGCAGTTCGGATCGAAGTCGCTGATGTAGCCATACACGTTGGGCGCGAGTTCGCGCAGTTGCGGCTTCTGCTCGCGCGTGTCGGAAGCCGAGGCGAAGGAGACGTTGCTGGTCATGGGGTGGCGGTAGTCGTGAGGTCTTCGGCCGCGGCGCGGATGCAGGCGAGCAGTACGGCGGAGTCGCCGCACTGGCTGGCCAGCAGCAGCACGAGGCGGGCGTTGAGGTCGGCGCTCCGCGCTTCGTCCAGGCCTTCGTGCGCGGCCAGCAGCGCGGCGTAGAAGCCGTCGGGGTCGGGAATGCGGGGCTCGGTGATCATGGGGCGTGCTGGTCGAGGGCGAGCGCCGTGCGCAGCGCGCTGGCGATCGCGTCGGGCGTGGCCTTCGGCAGCGTCGCGCCGCGGTAGGCATCGGGCCGCACGAGGACGAAGCTGCCCGCGTCGTGGAGGCCGAGGTGGCGCGTGAGCTTCTCGTCGGCCTGCAGCGTGGGCAGCCCGCTGTCGCCGCCGATGGCCAGCAGGCGCAGCGGCAGGGACGCCGTGGCGTCCATTGCCGCCCTGGCCGCGGCGCGCGTGGGGGCGAGCCACAGGCCCAGGCACTGCGTGCCCTCGGCCAGCAGCTGCATCAGCGTGGTCTCACGGCCATCGGCCCAGCGCAGCGGCAGGTTCTGCACCGTGCGTGCGCCTTCCGGCAACTGCGGCGCGGGCGGATAGTCGTTGGCGACCGACATGCGGCCGGTGTTGACCAGCGCACGCGCAAACGGATGGCGCGCGGCCAGCGCCACCACCGCGCGGCGCAGCGTGTGCTCGGCCGGCGAGCGCGGCGCAAGGAAGCGCGCCGAGCGGCTCGTCACCCTGAGGTTCTCCTTCGCGGCCGGCTGCCGTTCGGCGTCGTAGCTGTCGAGCAGCGCATCGCCCGCGCGGCCTTGCGCGACCAGCGCGAGCTTCCAGCCGAGGTTGGCCGCATCCTGGATGCCGCTGTTGCCGCCGCGCGCGCCGAAGGGACTCACCACGTGCGCGGCGTCGCCGATGAAGAACACGCGGCCGTGGCGGAAGCTGTCCAGCAGGTGGTCGCGGTAGCCGTACGGGCCGATCCAGACGAACTCGAATTCCACGCCCGGCCCGAGCTGCTCGCGTAGCCGCGCGCCCGCCACTTCGGGCCGGCTGATGTGGGCGGTGTCGCAGTCCTCGGGCATCTGGCAGTCGATGCGCCACACGCCATCGGCCATCAGGTGCTGCCAGACGCCGCGGCCTTCGTTGAAGGGTGCGTCGACCCAGGTCCAGCGCTCGGTGGGCAGCGGCTTCTTGAAGCGCACGTCGCTGATGCACCAGCGGTCGGTGCTGCGCGAGGCGTGTGCATCGATGCCGAGCTGCGTGCGGATCGGGCTGTTGGCGCCGGTCGCGTCGATCAGGCGGTCGGCCTCGATGGTGTAGCGGCCTGCGGGCGTTTCGACGTCGATGCGCACGCCATCGCTCAAGGGCTCGATGTGCGTCACGCGGCTCTTCCAGCGCGCGTCGGTCAGCCCGAGTTCGAGGATGCGCTCGACCAGGAACCACTCGACATAGAACTGCTGCAGGTTGATGAAGGGCGGCTGCCTGGAGACGCTCTCGGCCTGCAGGTTGAAGCTGTAGACCTCCTGCTCGCCCGAGAAGGTGCGCCCGAGCGACCAGGTGATGCCCTTGGCCGCGATGCGCTCGTAGATGCCGAGGCGCTCGAATATTTCGAGGCTCTTCTGCGCGTAGCAGATGCCGCGCGACGACGCGCCGCGCACGCCGACGGTGTCGTCCTCGTCGAGCAGCACCGCGCGCACGCCGCGTTGTGCCAGGTCGCAGGCCAGCGTGAGGCCCGAGGGGCCGGCGCCGACGATCACGATCGGGTGGCGAACGGTTTGGGTGCTGCCCAGTTCGGGCGGCGGCACGAAGGGCCAGACCGGCAACTCGTAGGCCGGCGCAAATGCAAAGCTTTCCATGTCTCTTCTACAGCGCGTGGGCGAATTCGGCGATGGCGTCGGCCGCCTTCGGAATCAGCTCGGGCTGGCCCGCGAGATAGTGGTTGCCGCCCACGATGTCGACGTTGCGGATGCGCGCACCGCCCGCGGCCATCCAGGCGGCGCGCGTGCTCGGGAAGGTCGACTGGTCGCCGGTGTAGGTCAGCAGCAGCTTCGCAACGCTGGTGCGCGCGAGGTTGGCCGGCCCATCGGCCTGCGAGCGCGAAGACCATTGCGAGAGAAACGCGGTGAGCGAGGTGGTGCGGCCCATCGCATTGGCCGAGTAGTTGACCTGGCGCGCATCGCCCCACACGCTGCCCGGCAGGCGGTCGTTGGCATCGAGCGAAAGGTCCACGCAGCGCGGATCGGCATGCGTGCGGTAGACGATGAAGGTCTGGTCGCGCGGCGCGCCCGGGGTGCTGCGCAGCAGCGCGAGGCGGTCGACGCACCATTGTTCGATGCGATCGAGCCGCGCTTTCTGCGCCGCGCTGAAGCGCGCGAGAAAACCGCGGTCGTAGGGCATGCGGTGGCGCGGGTCGTACATGTCGAGCTCGGGGTCCACCGAGAGCGGGTCGTGCTCGTCGGTGACGGACGGGTCGATCCAGTCGCGCATCAGCCGCGTGCGGCCCAGGTGCGCGGCGCACAGCGCAATGCCGTCCACGGGCGGCAGGTCGCCCGGGTGCAGGTGCGTGGGATCGCCGTCGGGCAGGTGGGTGGCGGTGAGCTTCTCGGCCTGCGCCTGGTAGAAGGCCGAGAGCGCCGCGCCGCCGGAATTGCCGACCAGGAACACCTTCTGGTAGCCGGCCGCGCGCAGGTACTGCACGCCGGCGCCCAGGTCCTGGATTGCGCGCTCCATCAGCAGCACCGTGTCGTTGCCCACGTAGCGCGAGTTCAGTCCCATGCAGCAGATGCCGCGCTCGGCCAGCGGGCCGATCAGGTAGTGGCCCATGAAGTTGCTGGTCGGGTGCATCACGATGGCCGCGACCTTCTTCGGGCCCGGCGGCGCGCGGAAGGCGCCGTAGATGCGCGGGCGCAGCATCTGCAGGCCCGACTGGCTCTCCATGGCCGCGCCGGGCTTCACGTCGATGACGGCGAGTTGCAGCTCAGACATGCGCCGCGCCTTTCGCCGTGCGCAGCCCGGCCTTGCGCACGGTCCACGCATCGAGGTCCGCGCGGGCGCGCAGCGCATGCGCCTCCATCTCGGCCTGCGGCACCGTCGGCGTGGTCAGCTCGACGCGAAGGCCGTTGGGATCGAAGAAGTAGATCGATTCGATGATGTGGTGGTCGGTCACGCCCAGCACTTCGACGCCCGCGCCCTCGAGCCGCGCCTTGGCGGCGAGCAGGTCGGCCACGGAATCGACCCGCAGCGCGATGTGGTTCACCCAGGCCGGCGTATTGGGCGAAGGCAGCGCGGCGACGTCGTCGCCCAGGTCGAAGAAGGCGATGTACGAACCATCGCGCATGCGGAAGAAGATGTGCACGTAGGGGCAGTACTCGCCCGTGCTCGGCACGTGGTCGCTCTTGATGACGTGCGCGAGCGGCAGGCCCAGCAGGTCTTCGTAGAAGCGGCGGGTTTCCTCGCTGTCGCGGCAGCGCCAGGCGAAATGGTGCAGCCCGCGAACTGGCGGGGCCGCGTGGACGGTCGTCGGCATGGCTTTCTTGTCTCCGGTGAGCCGCGATTGGGCAATGCCGCGTCTTATGATGCAATCGAAATTAATTCATCGATTGATGAAATAAGCATATGAATCTGACCCTGCGCCAATTGCGCGCCTTCGCGGCCGTGGCCGAGACCGGAAGCTTCACCGCGGCGGCGCAGCAGCTGCACCTCACGCAATCGGCGCTCAGCGTGCTGGTGCGCGAACTCGAGCGCGAGATCGGCGTGCAGCTGCTCGACCGCCACACGCGGCGCGTGCAGCTGTCGGAGGCCGGGCGCGAGTTCCTGCCTTCGGTGCACCGGCTGCTGGGCGACCTCGCGGGCGCGGTGGCCGGCGTCACGGATTTGCGTGACAAGAAGAAAGGGCTGTTGCGGCTTGCAGCGCCGCAGCTCATGGCCTGCACGCTGATGCCGCGCGTGATCGCGCTCTACCGCGAGGCCTTCCCCGACGTCGACGTGCGCCTGGCCGACACGCTGCCCGAGCACCTGCTGGCTGGCGTGGCGGCCGGCGACGTGGAACTCGCGGTGGGGCAGGACGTGGCGGTCGACGGCGCCATCGAGCGCCGCACGCTGTTTCGCGACCGGCACTGGCTGATCTGCCCGCCCGGCCACGCCTTTGCGAAACGCCGCAAGGTGCGCTGGCAAGAACTCGGCCCCTACACCTTCATTGCGCCCACGCGCGACTTCCGCCAGCGCGTGCTGCCCGAGCTGGCGCCGGCGGAGCGCGACTACATGCTGCGTCCCGGCACCCAGGAGGTGTCGTACATGACCACCGCGCTCGGCATGGTGGCCTCGGGGCTGGGGCTCACCGTGTGCCCGACCTATTCGGCGCCGCTGGTGCGCGCCCACGGCCTGCAGATGGTGCGGCTCGAATCGCCCGACTTCCATCGCGAGGTCTGCATCTACAGCGCGGCGCGGCGCACCCTGTCGCCCGCGGCCGCGAGCTTCGTCGAGATCCTCGAGCGCTACGCCCGGGCGCAGCCCAAGGGCTGACGAAAAGCATCGGCGCGCCGCAACAGGCGCTCAGGGTGGTGCCGGGGCCAAACCTACAATGGAAGGCGACCTGTCTTCCACCACCTCCTCCTCCAGATCCATGAACGTCATTCGATTCACCGACCTCTGCGCGCAGGGCAAGGCCGCCGGCCAGCGCGTCTTCATCCGTGCCGACCTCAATGTGCCGCAGGACGATGCCGGCCACATCACCGAAGACACGCGCATCCGCGCCGCGGTGCCCTGCATCCAGCTGGCGCTCGACGCCGGCGCAGCCGTGATGGTGACCTCGCACCTGGGCCGCCCGACCGAAGGCGAATTCAAGCCCGAGGACTCGCTCGCCCCCGTGGCCAAGCGCCTGGGCGAGCTGCTCGGCCGCGAAGTGCCGCTGGTCGCCAACTGGGTCGACGGCGTCGACGTCAAGCCCGGCCAGGTCGTGCTGCTCGAGAACTGCCGCGTCAACAAGGGCGAGAAGAAGAACGACGAGGCGCTCGCCCGCAAGCTCGCCGCACTCACCGACATCTATGTGAACGACGCCTTCGGCACCGCCCACCGCGCCGAAGCCACCACCTACGGCATCGCGCAGTTCGCCAAGGTGGCCGCGGCCGGCCCGCTGCTCGCGGCCGAGATCGACGCCATCACCAAGGCGCTGGCCCAGCCCAAGCGGCCGCTGGTGGCCATCGTGGCGGGCTCCAAGGTCAGCACCAAGCTCACCATCTTGAAGAGCCTGTCGGCCAACGTCGACCAGCTGATCGTCGGCGGCGGCATCGCCAACACCTTCATGCTCGCGGCCGGCCTCAAGATCGGCAAGTCGCTGGCCGAGCCCGACCTGGTCGACCAGGCCAAGGCAGTGATCGAATCCATGCGCGCGCGCGGCGCCGACGTGCCGATCCCGGTGGACGTGGTCACGGCCAAGACCTTCGCGGCCGATGCGCCCGCCAGCGTCAAGGACGCGAGCGGCGTGGCCGACGACGACCTGATCCTGGACATCGGCCCCAAGACCGCCGCGATCCTGGCCGCGCAGCTGCGCGAAGCCGGCACCATCGTCTGGAACGGCCCGGTGGGCGTGTTCGAGTTCGACGCCTTCGCGGGCGGCACCAAGGCCATCGCCCAGGCCATTGCCGAGAGCAGCGCGTTCTCGATTGCCGGCGGCGGCGACACGCTCGCGGCCATTGCCAAGTACGGCATCGAGAAGCAGGTCGGCTACATCTCGACCGGCGGCGGCGCCTTCCTCGAAGTGCTCGAGGGCAAGACGCTGCCGGCTTTCGAAATCCTTGCCAAGCGTGCCGCAGGCTGATTTTTCGCGCCCGCGCGGCGGTGCCCGCTTCCTGTTGTCACACAAAGTGTATACAGTAGCGGATACAAAATGGAGACAAGTTCAATGATCACGGATCGCCTTCCCCGCCACGCCACCAAGATCGTCGCCACGCTCGGCCCGGCGTCCAACACGCCCGAGCTGCTGGAGCAGATGATCCTGAACAAGGTCAGCGTGGTGCGGCTCAACTTCAGCCACGGCACCGCGCAGGACCACATCGACCGCGCGGCCATGGTGCGCGAGGCGGCACGCAAGACGGGCCGCGAGGTGGCGATCATGGCCGACCTGCAGGGCCCCAAGATCCGCGTCGGCAAGTTCGCGCAGGGCAAGGTCTGGCTCGAGCCGGGCGCCAAGTTCGTGCTCGACGCCTCGCGCACCGAGCCCGGCGACGCCGAGGCGGTCGGCCTCGACTACAAGGACCTGCCGCGCGACGTGCGCCCCGGCGACCGGCTGCTGCTGAACGACGGCCTCATCGTGCTCACGGTCGACGCGGTGCGCGGCGAGGCGGTGCACACCACCGTCAAGCTCGGCGGCGAGCTCTCCAACAACAAGGGCATCAACAAGCAGGGCGGCGGCCTCACGGCGCCGGCGCTCACCGCCAAGGACATGGAAGACATCAAGACCGCGATGAGCTTCCAGGCCGACTACGTGGCCGTGAGCTTTCCCAAGAACGCCACCGACATGGAAATGGCGCGCCAGCTTTGCAACGTGGCCGCGGCCGAATATGGCCACAAGCCCGGCCTGATCGCCAAGATCGAGCGCGCCGAGGCCATTCCCAAGCTGGAGGAAATCCTGCGCGCAAGCGACGGCATCATGGTGGCGCGCGGCGACCTGGCCGTCGAGGTGGGCAATGCTGCCGTGCCGGCGCTGCAGAAGAAGATGATCCGCATGGCGCGCGACATGGACAAGGTGGTGATCACCGCGACCCAGATGATGGAGTCGATGATCACCAACCCCGTGCCCACGCGCGCCGAGGTGAGCGACGTGGCCAACGCCGTGCTCGACGGCACCGACGCCGTGATGCTCTCGGCCGAGACCGCCTCGGGCCGCTATCCGCTCGAAACCGTGCAGGAGATGAGCCGCATCTGCGAGGCCGCCGAATCGGCCGAGGACAAGATGCTCGATGCCGACTTCAGCGGCAAGACCTACAGCCGCATCGACCAGTCGATTGCCATGGGCGCGCTGTTCACGGCCCACCACCTGGGCGCCAAGGCCATCGTCGCGCTCACAGAGTCGGGCTCCACGCCGCTGTGGATGAGCCGCCACCGCGCGCACATCCCGATGTACGCGCTGACCTCGCGCCTGGCCACGCAGCGCAGGATGGCGCTCTACCGCAACGTGCGCCCGCTGCTGATGGATTCGGAGAGCGACCGCGACACCGCGCTCGAGCAGGCCGAAGCCCACCTGAAGAAGCGCGGCATCGTGCAGACCGGCGATGTCTACGCCATCACCTGCGGCGAGCCGATGGGTGCCCCGGGCGGCACCAACATGCTCAAGATCTGCAGGGCGAGCTGAGCCCGCTTAGCCGTTCCTGAAGAGGAAGCTGTAGGCGTTCAGCGCGGGCACGCCGCCCAGGTGCGCATAGAGCACCTTCGAGCCGGCCGGGAATTCGCCCAGCCGCACCTTCTCGATCATCCCGTGCATCGACTTGCCCTCGTACACCGGGTCGGTCAGCATGCCTTCCAGGCGCGCGCAGAGGCGGATCGATTCCAGCGTGCCTTCGTTGGGCAGGCCGTATTCGGGGCCGCCGAAGCGGCGGTCGAGCACCACGTCCTTGTCGGTGATGTCGCGGCCCAGCTCGACCAGTTCGGCCGTGCCCTTGGCAATGCGCACGATCTGCGCGAAGGTCTGCTGCGGCTTGGCCGAGGCGTCGATGCCGATCACGCGGTCGGCCCGGCCGTCGGCCGCGAAGCCCACCACCATGCCGGCCTGCGTGCTGCCCGTGACCGAGCAGGTCACGATGTAGTCGAACTTGAAGCCCAGCTCGGCCTCCTGCTGCCGCACTTCTTCCGCAAAGCCGACGAAGCCCAGGCCGCCGCGCGGATGCTCCGAGCAGCCGGCCGGAATCGGAAAGGGCTTGCCGCCGGCCTTGCGCACGTCGGCCATGGCTTCTTCCCAGCTCTTGCGGATGCCGATGTCGAAGCCCGCGCTGTCCAGCCGCACGTCGGCGCCCATGATGCGGGACATCTCGATGTTGCCGACGCGGTCGTACACCGCATCGGAATAGTTGACCCAGTTCTCCTGCACCAGCACGCACTTCAGGCCCAGGTGCGCGGCCACGGCCGCCACCTGCCGCGTCTGGTTCGACTGGATGCCGCCGATCGACACCAGCGTGTCGTAGCCGCCCTCGAGCGCCTCGGGAATCAGGTATTCGAGCTTGCGCGTCTTGTTGCCGCCGAAGGCCAGGCCGCTGTTGCAGTCCTCGCGCTTGGCGTAGAGCTCGACCTCGCCGCCCAGGTGGGCGCTCAGGCGCTTGAGCGGATGGATCGGCGTGGGGCCGAAGGTGAGCGCGTGGCGGGGGAATTTCTTCAGGTTCATCGGTGCTGCTCCAGCAGAAAAGGGATGCCATCGATCGTAGGAAGAAGCCGCCGAAACGTGCTTGCAAACTTTGGTGGAATTTCGGCGCAAAAAAAGACAAGATCGGGGAATCAGCGGTTTTTGATTCGCCAGAACACAAATGAGCACAACAAAGTTGCGTAGCACGCCGGCACAGGCAGCCGAAGCGGCGGCGGAGCTCGACCGCACCGATCGCGCCATCCTGCGCGCCCTGCAGCGCGATGCCTCGGTGTCGAACGTGGCGCTGGCCGCCAAGGTCAACCTCAGCGCGCCGGCCTGCCTGCGCCGGGTCGAGCGGCTCAAGGCCGCGGGGCTCGTCAAGGGCATCGTGGCGCTGCTCGACGCCCAGGCGCTCGAGCTCGGCATGCTGGTGATGATCGGCGTGGTGCTCGACCGCTCCACGCCCGATTCCTTTGCCGATTTCGAGAAGGCCGCGCAAAAGGTCTCGGGCTGCCTCGAATGCCACGTGGTCACGGGCGAGTTCGACTACTTCATGCTCGTGCGAACGCGCGACAACGACAGCTTCAACCGCCTGCATGCGGAGCAGCTGCTGTACCTGCCGGGCGTGCGGCAGATCCGGACCTTCGTGGTGCTCAAGCAGGTGCTGTCGACCACGCAGCTGCCGATCTAGGAGCGCCTGCGGCTGCGCGCCGGCGGGCCTTGCGGCCCGTGTCAGTGCCGTCCCACAAGGGGGCTCGATAGAATTGGGGCAGTTTTCTCTCGTCTTTCCGCCTTCTTTTTTCCCAATTTCCGCGAGGTATTTCCCATGGCACTCGTCTCGATGCGCGAACTGCTGGACCACGCAGCCGCCAACGGCTACGGCATTCCGGCCTTCAACGTCAACAATCTCGAACAGGTCCAGGCCGTGATGGAGGCCGCCAAGGAAACCGGCGCGCCCGTCATCCTGCAGGCCAGCGCCGGTGCCCGCAAATACGCCGGCGAAGCCTTCATCAAGCACCTGATCCAGGCCGCGATCGAGCAGTACCCCAACATCCCGCTGGTCATGCACCAGGACCACGGCCAGAACCCGGACGTCTGCAAGGGCGCCATCGACCTGGGCTTCAGCTCGGTCATGATGGACGGCTCGCTCGAGGCCGACGGCAAGACCATTGCCAGCTACGACTACAACGTGGACGTCACCAAGAAGGTGTCGGACATGGCCCACCGCCTGGGCGTGACCGTCGAAGGCGAGCTCGGCTGCCTGGGCTCGCTCGAGACCATGAAGGGCGACAAGGAAGACGGCCACGGCACCGACGACACCATGACGCGCGAACAGCTGCTGACCGATCCCGAGCAGGCCGCCGACTTCGTCAAGCGCACCCAGATCGACGCGCTGGCCATTGCCATCGGCACCAGCCACGGCGCCTACAAGTTCACGCGCGAGCCCACCGGCGACATCCTGGCGATCGACCGCATCAAGGAAATCCACCGCCGCATTCCCAACACCCATCTGGTGATGCACGGCTCGTCCAGCGTGCCGCAGGAGCTGCTGGCCATCATTCGCCAGTACGGCGGCAACATGAAGGAAACCTACGGCGTGCCCGTGAAGGAAATCCAGGAAGCCATCAAGCACGGCGTGCGCAAGATCAACATCGACACCGACATCCGCCTGGCCATGACCGGCGCGGTGCGCAAGTTCCTAGCCGAGAACCCCGAGAAGTTCGACGCCCGCGAATGGCTCAAGCCCGCGCGCGAAGCCGCCAGGCTGATCTGCAAGCAGCGCTACATCGAGTTCGGCTGCGAAGGCCAGGGCGCCAAGATCAAGGGCGACACGCTGCAGGTCGTTGCCGCCAAGTACGCCAAGGGCGAGCTCGCGCAAGAAGTGGTCTGAAGACAAACTTTTTCCGCGATTCGCAGGCCACCGTTCGCGGTGGCTTTTTTCTGCGCGCACAATCCGTTTTCCCCGTCACCCGTTTCCGCACAGCAGCACCGTCCCATGACCACCGTCCACACCTCTTCCATCCAGAGCCTGCCCCTGCTTGCGCGCGGCAAGGTGCGAGACAACTACGCCGTCGGCGAAGACCGCATCCTGATGGTCGCGAGCGACCGGCTCAGCGCCTTCGACGTGATCATGGGCGAGCCGATTCCGGGCAAGGGCGAGATCCTCACGCAGATGGCGCTTTGGTGGTTCGACCGCCTCGGCCAGCTGTGCCCCAACCACCTGACGGGCGAGGCGCCCGAGAGCGTGGTCACACCCGAAGAAGTGCCGCAGGTCACCGGCCGCTCGATGCTGGTCAAGCGCCTGACGCCGATCCCGGTCGAGGCCGTGGTGCGCGGCTACCTGGCCGGCAGCGGGTGGAAGGAGTACCAGGAAAGCCGTTCGGTCTGCGGCGTGCCGCTGCCCGAAGGGCTCACCAACGCGAGCAAACTGCCGCGCCCGATCTTCACGCCCGCCGCCAAGGCTGCGGCCGGCGAGCACGACGAGAACATCAGCTACGACCGCGTGGTCGAGATCGTCGGCCCCAAGCTGGCGCAGCAGATCCGCGAGACCAGCCTCGAGATCTACGAAACCGCTGCGCAGATCGCGCTGGCCAAGGGAATGATCATTGCCGACACCAAGTTCGAGTTCGGACTGGACGAGGCCGGCACGCTGGTGCTGATGGACGAGGTGCTCACGCCCGACAGCTCGCGCTACTGGCCGGTCGAGGGCTACCAGGCCGCGCTGGCCGCGGGCGCCAATCCGCCGAGCTACGACAAGCAGTTCGTGCGCGACTGGCTCGAAGCCACCAAGATCAACGGCAAGCCCTGGGACAAGACCCCGCCGGCGCCGCGCCTGCCGGCCGAAGTGATCGAAAAGACCGCGGCCAAGTACCGCGAGGCGCTGGAGCGCCTTACCGGCTGAAGTGTTGGCCCCCCGGCTTTTCACTTCGCTTCGCTGCGTGTAATTCGCCACCCCCCGAGGGGGAGGCGCGGCCCGCCTTGGGGCGGCCCGGCGGCGGCCGCATTGGCCCCCCGGCTTTTCACTTCGCTTCGCTGCGTGTAATTCGCCACCCCCCGAGGGGGGCGCGGCCCGCCTTGGGGCGGCCCGGCGGCGGCCGCATTGGCCCCCCGGCGACGCCCGCCTCAGCGGTTCGCCGAGTTCAGCGTGGCCACGGTCCGCCCGCTCGCGTCGAGCAGTGCGAGCCGTCCCGGGCCGGCCAGGCGGTAGGTCGCGGTGGTCTGCAGCGCCGAGATGAATTGCGCCTCGTTGGCGCCGCGCACCGGGTCCGCGCAGGCCATGCGGGTCGAGGCCAGCTGGCCGATGCGCAGCGTGATGCCGCTGCGCGTGAACGACCCCGACACGCGGTTGCAGCCGCCCGTTCCGCTGACGCGCCCGCTGCTGCGGTCGAACTGGATCTGCGCTTCACCGCCGGGCGGCATGGGCTCGTCGCCCAGCTGCACCAGGCGCCAGACCGGCCCTTCGATCGGCTCGTCGAGGCTGATGCCGCTGCCGCAGCCGGCCAGGGCGGCGGCCATCAGTGCGGTCGCGAAAACGGAAAGCGCGATGCGGGCGCGGTGGCGGGCGGGAAAGCGCATGGCCGGTGTGTCCTTCTCAATTGCAACAAGTTGAATCGCCGCCATCGTATGCGAGGCCGCCCCGGCTCGCCAAGATGCTTGCGTTTGCCGCAATCGGCCGCGCAGCCCGGTTCAGCTCAGCTCAGCACCACGCTGCTGAGCCGGCGGCGGTAGGTGGCCACCACCGGATCGTCCGGCGGAATCTGGCCGTCCGCCACCTTCACCTTGGGCGGCTCGATCAGGTCGAGGATCGCGATGTAGGTCTTGCGCGCGAGCTCCTCGTTCCAGGTCTTGTCGCGCATCAGGATCTCGAGCAGCTCGTCCATGGCGTCGGTCCAGCGCTGCGCGGCCATCAGCAGGCGGGCGCGGGCGAAGCGGGCGTCGAAGTCGCGCTTGCCGGCGGCGATCTTCGCGTCGAGCTCGGCGATGGCGGGCGCGGCGCCCGACACCGGCGCGGCAAAATCGAGGGCGTCCATCCAGCGCTGCAGCGAATCGAAGCGGCGCACCAGCGTGGTCCTGGCGATCACCGGCGCGAACGCCACCTTGGCATCGTCGATGCGGCCCATCTGCAGCAGCAGCTTGATGTAGTCGAAGCGCGCGTCGTCGTTGGCCGGATCGGTCGCCACCGCATGCTGCAGCCGCTCGAGCGCGCCCTCGGTGTCGCCTTCGGCCAGCGCTTCCTGGGCCGCGGCCTCCTGGGAGGCGGCTTCGAGCTGCTCGGCGGCGGGCACGTGCTTGTCGAGGAATTCGCGGATCTTGTCGGCCGGAATGGCGCCCACGAAGCCGTCGACCGGCTGGCCGTCCTTGAACATCACGCAGAACGGGATGCTGCGCACGCCGAACATTTCGGACAGCTGCGACGAGATCTGGGGCACCTTGTCGGCGTCCAGCTTGGCCAGCGTGAAGCGGCCGGCGTACTCGGTTTCGAGCTTTTCGAGCACCGGGCCGAGCTGCTTGCACGGTCCGCACCATTCGGCCCAGATGTCGAGCAGCACCGGCGTGGCGACCGAGCCTTCGATCAGTTCGGCCTGAAAATTTTCGAGAGTGATGTCGATCATCGGGAACAACTGGGGGTGAAACGTAAAATTGGAACCATGAACGAAACCATTCAGGTCGGTGTAGTGATGGGCTCGAACTCCGATTGGGAGACGATGCGCAACGCGGTCGAGATTCTCCAGCAATTCGGGATCCAGCACGAAGCGAAGGTGGTCTCGGCCCACCGGATGCCCGATGCGCTCTTCGCGTATGCCGAAAGCGCCGCCGGGCGCGGGCTCGCAGCGATCATCGCGGGCGCGGGCGGCGCCGCCCACCTGCCGGGCATGCTGGCCGCCAAGACCACGGTGCCGGTGCTCGGCGTGCCGGTGGCCAGCCGCCACCTGCAGGGCGTCGATTCGCTCTACAGCATCGTGCAGATGCCAAAGGGCGTGCCGGTGGCCACCTTTGCCATCGGCAACGCGGGGGCGGCCAATGCGGCGCTGTTCGCGGTGGCCATGCTGGCGGTGAACGACCCGGCGCTGCGGGCCCGGCTCGATGCCTTCCGCGCCGCGCAAACCGCCGCGGCCGAGGCCATGACACTGCCGCCGCCGCCGGATGCCGCTGCCGTGTCGCCGTTCTCGCCCCAGGGCGGGGGTGCGCTGTGAACGGCAACAACGGCCTTCCCATTCTTCCGGGCGCCACGCTCGGCGTGCTCGGCGGCGGCCAGCTCGGCCGCATGTTCGCCCATGCCGCCCAGCGCATGGGCTATTTCACGGCCGTGCTCGACCCCGACGCCGACAGCCCCGCCGGCCGCGTGAGCCACCACCACATCCACACCGACTACGCCGACGTCGACGGCCTGGCGCGGCTCGCGGGCCTGGCCGATGCGGTCACGACCGAGTTCGAGAACGTGCCGGCGCCCTCGCTGGAGAAGCTGTCGGTGGCCCGGCCCGTGGCCCCCGACGCGGGCGCCATCGCCATCGCGCAGGACCGAATCGCCGAAAAGGCCCATTTCACGCGCTGCGGCGTGGCCTGCGCGCCCTATGCGGTCATCGAGACCGCGGCCCAGCTCGCCGCCGTCGAAGATGTGCTGCTGCCCGGCATCCTCAAGACCGCGCGCCTGGGCTACGACGGCAAGGGCCAGCAGCGCGTGTCCACGCGCGCCGAACTGGTCGACGCCTGGCAGGCCGCGGGCTGCGTGCCCTGCGTGCTCGAGAAGCTGCTGCCGCTCGAATTCGAATGCTCGGTGATCGTCGCGCGCGGCCGCGACGGGCAGCTGGTGCACTTTCCGCCGCAGCGCAACCTGCATCGCGACGGCATCCTGGCCGTGACCGAGGTGCATGCGCAGAACATGCCCAAGACCGTGGCGCAGGCGGCCATCAATTCGGCCAAGAGCATTGCCACCGGGCTGGACTACGTGGGCGTGCTGTGCGTGGAGTTCTTCGCGCTGGCCGACGGCTCGCTGGTGGTGAACGAAATGGCGCCGCGGCCGCACAACAGCGGCCACTACACCATGGAAGCCTGCGACGTCTCGCAGTTCGAGCTGCAGGTGCGCACCCTCGCGGGCCTGCCGCTGGCCGCGCCGCGCCAGCACAGCCCGGCGATCATGCTGAACCTGCTGGGCGACCTGTGGTTCACCGCGGGCGGCGACAAGCCGGTGGCGCCGCGCTGGAGCGAAGTGCTCGCGCTGCCCGGCGTGCACCTGCACCTCTACGGCAAGATCGAACCGCGCCGCGGCCGCAAGATGGGCCATCTGACCCTCACCGGCGCCACGCTCGAAAGCGTGCGCGCCGCGGCTTCCCGGGCCGCCACCGTGCTCGGCCTGCCGGCGCTGTCGGCGGCCGACTTCGCATGATCCTCGACGGCCAATCCCCGGAAGCCATTGCCGAGGCCGTGCGCGTGCTGCGCGCGGGCGGGCTGGTCGCATTCCCGACCGAAACCGTCTACGGCCTGGGCGCCGACGCCACCAGCGACATGGCGGTGGCCGGCATCTTCAAGGCCAAGGGCCGGCCGGCCGACCATCCGCTGATCGTCCACGTGGCGGCCGGCATCAAGGGCACCGAGGCGCTGTCGCGCTTCGCGCAGCCGCTGCCGCCCTTCGCGCAGAAGCTGGTGCAGGCCTTCTGGCCCGGCCCGCTGACGCTGATCGTCACTCGCCAGCCCGGCGTGGCGGCCGCGGCCGCCGGCGGGCAGGACACCATCGGCCTGCGCTGCCCGTCGCATCCGGTCGCGCAGGCCCTGCTCGAGGCCTGCGCCGAGCAGGGCGTGCCGGGGCTCGCGGGCCCGAGCGCCAACCGCTTCGGCCGCGTGAGCCCCACCACCGCGCAGCATGTGCATGACGAGTTCGGCGATGCGCTGACGGTGATCGACGGCGGCGCCTGCGAGGTCGGCATCGAGTCGACCATCGTCGACTGCAGCCGCGGCGCGCCCGTGCTGCTGCGCCCGGGCCTGATCACGCGCGCGCAAATCGAGGCCGCCGCGGGCGAGCGCCTGAGCAACCGCGAGGTGCTCGAGACGCCCGATCCGCGCGCCTCCGGCACGCTCGAGGCGCACTACGCGCCGAACGCCAAGCTGCGGCTGATGGATGCCAAGGCCATCCAGGCCGGCCTCGACGTGCTCGGCCCGGGCGCGGCCCACATCGCGGTGTGGACGCGCGCCGAGGTGCGCAGCCACTCCCAGCGCGTGCTGCAGCGGCGCATGCCGGACGACGCGGCGGCCAGCGCGCACCAGCTGTTCGCGGTGCTGCGCGAGTTCGATGCCGAGGGCGTCAAGCTGATCTGGGTCGAGACGCCGCCCGACACGCCCGAATGGGAAGGCGTGCGCGACCGCCTGCATCGCGCTTCAATGGGCTGACCCCTCAAGCCTTCGCTAGCCGCCGGCGGCCAGCACGCCCTGGAAGAAGCCACGCGCCGAAGCCAGGCAGAACGGCGGCGCCAGGGTGCCGTGGTAGGCCAGGGTGACGGCCTGCCGCTTGTCGGCGTCGCTGCCGGGGGTGTTCTGCGCCAAGGTGCTCTTGGCCTGGGCGAAGCCGGCGCGCGCGGCTGAATAGGCATCGGTGGTGCCCGGATCCTCGAGGTCGACCACCGTCAGCGCGGCGGCGGGCATGCCGCGGGCGCGGAAGTAGCCGGCGGTGGCGCGGGTGCTCAGGAAGTTCACGGTCGGATCGTTGGCGCCGCCGCACATGAGGACCGGCCGCGTCGGCAGCCAGTTGCGCAGGTCGTTGGCGCGCGCCGCCTTGCGGAAGCCCACGGCCGGCCGGCAATCGAGCGGCGATGTCGTGCTCAGCGAGGCGGCCGTGGCGGGCAGCGCATTGCCGGGGCAGGGATTCGCCTGGATGTCGCCGGCCGCCTGCGTCAGGTAGCTCTGGCGGATCAGGTTGTTGGCGCCATAGAAGATCGACAGCTCCGGGCTCACAGGCCCCGGCGTTGCACCGGCGGGAAACAGCGCGAGCTGCGGCAGCTTGCCGTTGGCATAAAGGGTGGCGATGGGCGTCAGGCTCGGCAGCAGGGTGTCGATGCCGGTGGCGTACTGCGACTCGTAGACGTCGCCGGTACTGCCGTAGACATCGCCGAACTGCTGCTGCCAGCTGGCCGAGAGCAGCGGCACGAAGAGCGTGCTGCCGAGCGCCGGCCAGCCCATGAAGGGGTAGTCCGCCAGCAGGCCGATGGCCGAAGGCGCCGAGAGCGCCGCCGACGCCGTCACCGCCCGGCCCGTGGCCTGCATCTCGCGGTGCGCCGCCAGCGCCACGTAGCCGCCCTGCGAATAGCCGGTGATCAGCAGCGAGCCGGCGTCGCTGGCGCTGATGCCCGCGAAGGTCTTGCGCGCCGCGGTCAGCGCATCGACCATGTCCTTGCCCTGCTGGTCGCCGTTGAGATACGGGTGGTAGGCCAGCGTCGACTTGTCGTAGCCCGCGTAGTTGGGCGCCACCACGATGTAGCCCTGCGCCGCGAACATGGCGGCGACCGTCAGGCCTTCGCCGGCGGCCGGCTGGGTGGAATCGGTCCACCTGGCAAGGTTGTAGTTGCGAGCGGCGGTGGTGCCGTGCGCATACAGCACCACCGGCCGCGGCCCGTTGCAGGCCACGTCGGCGCCGGTGGGCAGCATGATCGCGGCGGTGGCGTTGGTGGCTTCGTTCTTGCCGCCGACGGTGCGGTACTCGAGATAGCGCACCTCGACCCCGCACCTGGGCGTGCCGGCCACCTGCAGCAGGGCCTTGCCCTGGTCGGTAGCCTGGAGGCTGGTGCGGAACTGGTCGGCCGAGAGCTTGGCGGTCTGCTCGGGCGGGTCCGTGACGACCGTGCCGCGGCCGGTGTCGCCGGCCGGCGGCGGCAGGCCGATGCCGATGCTGCCTCCACCACCACCACCGCCGCCACAGGCCGCCAGCAGCAGCGTGGCGCCGGCGAGTGCCGCAATCTTGTGCAGCGGAGTGGGGAGTTGTCGTTGCGGCTTTTTCAAGGCGTGGCTCCTGCGTGTCGTTTGTTCGCTGGTCGTCGGATCGAACGGGCGTCCGATTCTGGGCAGCGCCACGGCCGCGCGCAAGCGGCGCGTCTACCAGCAGAAGTTTTCAGTACAGGGCCGCTGCGAGGGCGGCCTGGCTCCGGCTACCGGTCCGTGCGCGCCGCCTGGCGCACTTCGCGCGGGCTGCTTCCGAGCGCCTTGCGCACCACGCGCGCAAAGCTCGCGCCGTCCTGGAAGCCGCACTCCAGCGCCACCTCGGTCACCTCGAGGTCGGTGTTCTGCAGCAGCCAGCGCGCCCGCTCCAGGCGCAGCTGCTGCCGGTATTCGGCGGGGCTGAGGCCCACGTCCTGCCGGAAGCGCCGTTCGAGCTGGCGGCGGCCGATGCCCAGGGGCGTACACAGCTTCTCGATCGTGGCCGGCGCGTGCAGCTGCTGCTCCAGCAGCAGCATCGCCTTGTGCACCACCGTGTCGGTGGAGCGAACCGACAGCACCTGCTCCGGCTGCAGGGTGCGCGAGGGCAGCGGCTGTTCCTCGATCATGATGCGCAGCGCCTTCACCGCGCTGGCGCGGCCGATGGTGCGCTCGATGACGTGCGCCGCAAGATGGACGACGCTGGTGCCGCCCGCGCAGGTGAGCCGGTCGCGGTCGACCACGAACATCTGGTTCGACACGATGCGGCACTCGGGGAATTCGGCGGCGAACTCTTCGCGGTGGAACCAGCTGACGCAGGCCACGTGTCCGTCCAGCAGCCCGGCGCGCGCCAGCACGAAGGAGCCGGTGCACAGCCCCACGAGCTTGACGCCCGCTGCCGCCGCTTGCCGCAGGAACGCGCTGAGGCGCGCGGGCACCCGCTGGCCGCCGTGCAGCAGGCCGCCGACCACCACGACGTAGTCGTAGGCCTGCGGCGAATCGAGCGGCGCATTGGGCGCCACGCTCGCCCCGCAACTGGAAAGCACAGGCCCGCCGCTCGCATCCAGCACGGCCCACCGGGCCAGGAGCGGACGGCTCCGGTCGCCCTCGTCGGCGGCGAGCCGCAGTGCATCGACGAAGCCGGCGAAGGCCGTGAGCGTGAAGCTTGGGGTCAGGAGGAATGCGACGCGGAGCTTGCAGTCGACCTTGTCCCGCGGGTGGGATTTCATCGCGGGATGCTAGCGGCTATGTCGCAAAGCGCAAGTTGCGCGTCGCAAACCGATCGGCGTCCGCGGCCCTGCACGCCGAAGATGAAAAGCCGCATCCGACACATCACCAAGCCACAGGAAACCCCATGCTTCTCATCATCCGTGCAATGCCCAGAGGCCTCATCGCCAAGGCAAGACTCGCCGCGGTGGGCGGCATGTTCGTCGCGGCGATCGGCGCGCAGGCCCAGGACTATCCGAGCCGCTCGGTGAAGGTCGTGGTGCCGTGGCCGGCCGGCGCCATCACCGACGCGACCGCCCGCAAGATCCTGGAAACCGTTTCGCGCGACGCAGGGCAGGCCTTCATCGTCGAGAACAAGGTCGGCGCCAGCGGCGCGATCGGTTCATACGCCGTCAGCAAGGCGCCCGCAGACGGCTACACGCTGCTTGTCTCGTCGTCCGACACGCATGCCATCAATCCCGTCTACTACGCCCGGCTGAACTACGGCACCCGCGACTTCGCGGAAATCACGGGCCTCGCGAAGTTTTCCTACACCCTCGCCATCGGCGCGCACGTGCCGGCGAACACCCTGGCCGAATTCGTGGCGCTGGCCAAGGCGAACCCGCGCCGCTACACCTACGCCACCTGGGGCAACGGCAGCCTGGCCCACCTGGGCAGCGAAGCCTTCGGTGCCACGGCTGGCGTCCAGCTCATGCACGTGCCGTTCCAGGGGGCGGCGCCGGGCCTGCAGGCGCTGCTGGCGGGCACCGTCGACATGATGATCCTGCCGGTGGCCGCGGCCGAGCAGAACCGCAAGACCGGCAAGCTCAAGGTGCTGGCGCTCGCCGGCCCGAGCCGCGCCCGCGTGTTGCCGGACGTGCCGACGACAGCCGAGCTGGGCTATGCGGATGTGGTCGTCCAGCAATGGTTCGGGCTGGTCGCTCCCAGGGGCACTGCGCCCGAGGTCCAGAAGAAGCTCGGCGACTGGTTCTCGAAGGCGGCGACGCAGCCGGACATGGTGGCCTGGCTGGAGACCCAGGGCGGCGAGCCGATGGTCCTGCCCGCGGACAGGCTGCGCTCCTTCCAGGCCTCCGAGTCGGTGCGCTGGGGCCGCGTGATCCGCGAATCGAAGATCGACATCCAGCCATGAAGGGCTGTCGCAAATGGCATGTTGTGTGTCGTAAGCAGACCAGCACCGGCGGCCCTGCGCGCCGAAGATGAGCCCACTTCGCCACCTACCACCCAGGACGTCATCCATGTTCAGCTACAGCAAACAATCGCTCAAGGCCGTCGACCCCGATCTGTGGGCGGTCGTGCAACAGGAACACCAGCGCCAGGAGCAGCACATCGAGCTGATCGCCAGCGAGAACTACGCATCGCCGGCCGTCATGGCGGCGCAGGGCACGCAGCTCACCAACAAATACGCCGAGGGCTATCCGGGCCGCCGCTACTACGGCGGCTGCGAGTATGTCGACCTGGCCGAGCAGCTCGCGCTGGAGCGCGTCAAGCAGCTGTTCGGCGCGGACACGCACGGCTGGGCCGCCAACGTGCAGCCGCATTCGGGCGCGCAGGCCAACGAGGCCGTGTTCATGGCGCTCATGAAGCCGGGCGACACCTTCATGGGCATGAATCTCGCCGAAGGCGGGCACCTCAGCCACGGCATGGCGCTGAACATGAGCGGCAAGTGGTTCAACGTGGTGAGCTACGGCCTGAACGAGCGCGAGGAGATCGACTACGACGCCATGGAGCGCAAGGCGCACGAGAGCAAACCGAAGGTCATCATCGCCGGCGCCTCGGCCTATGCGCTTCGCATCGACTTCGAACGCTTCGCGCGCGTCGCGAAGGATGTCGGCGCCCTGCTGATGGTCGACATGGCGCACTACGCAGGGCTCATCGCCGCAGGAGAGTACCCCAACCCGATCCCGCACGCCGACATCGTCACGAGCACCACGCACAAGAGCCTGCGCGGGCCGCGCGGCGGCATCATCCTGATGCGTCCGGAGCACGAGAAGGCCATCAACAGCGCCGTGTTCCCGGGCCTGCAGGGCGGCCCGCTGATGCACGTGATCGCCGCCAAGGCGGTCGCGTTCAAGGAGGCGCAGGCGCCGGAGTTCAAGCAATACCAGCAGCAGGTCGTGAAGAACGCCGCGGCGCTGGCCGAGGCGCTGGTCGAGCGCGGGCTGCGCATCGTCAGCGGCCGTACCGAAAGCCACGTGATGCTGGTCGACCTGCGCGCCAAGGGCCTGACGGGCAAGGCGGCCGAAGCCCTGCTGGGCCAGGCGCACATCACCGTCAACAAGAACGCGATCCCCAACGATCCGGAAAAACCGATGGTCACCAGCGGCGTGCGCCTCGGCTCGCCGGCCATGACCACGCGCGGCTTCAAGGAGCGCGAAGCGCGCCTGGTGGGCCACCTGATCGCCGACCTGCTGGACCGCCCGCAGGATGCGGCCACGCTGGCCGAGGCGCGCTCGCAGGTGGCGACGCTGACGCGCGATTTCCCGGTCTACACCGCCTGAGGCAGCTGCCGTGGCCGTCAGCACCTTCGACCTGTTCAAGATCGGCATCGGGCCGAGCAGCTCGCACACCGTGGGCCCCATGCGCGCGGCCAACCTGTTCATCGCGGACCTCCGCGACAGCGGCTCGCTCGACGCGGTGCGGCGCGTGCGCTGTGCGCTCTACGGCTCGCTCGGGGCCACGGGGAAAGGCCACGGCAGCGACAAGGCCGTCATGCTGGGCCTCGAAGGCGAGCAGCCCGACCAGATCGACCCGGACTGCATCCCTGGCCGGCTGGAGCAGATCCGCGGCCAGCGCATGCTCAACCTGGCGGGCAGCCATCCGGTCGCCTTCGACGAGCGCGAGGACCTGCTGTTCCTGCGGAGGGAAACGCTCGCCTTCCATCCCAACGGCATGCGGCTCACGGCACTGGACGCGATGGCGCAGCCGGTGCTCGAGCGCACCTACTTCTCGGTCGGCGGCGGCTTCGTCGTTCTCCATGACGAATCCGGCACGCCTCAGCTGGCGCCGGACACGCGCCCCTTGCCCCACCCGTTCCGCACCGGTGAGGAACTGCTGCAGCAGTGCCGGGCGAGCGGCCTCACCATCGCACAGCTGATGTGGCAGAACGAGCTGGCCTGGCGCAGCGCCGACGATCTGCGCGGCGGCCTGCGCCGCATCTGGGAGGCCATGCAGGCCTGCGTGAAGCGCGGCGTGGCCAGCGAAGGCACGCTGCCCGGCGGCTTCAAGGTGCGCCGGCGGGCGGCCGACCTGTACCGCGGGCTGACGGCCCACCCGGAGGCGGCGCTGAGCGATCCGCTGCAGGTGCTGGACTGGGTCAATCTCTATGCGCTGGCCGTCAACGAAGAGAACGCCGCCGGCGGCCGCGTGGTCACGGCGCCGACCAATGGCGCGGCCGGCATCGTGCCCGCGGTGCTGCACTACTACCGCAGGTTCACGGCCGGGGCCAACGAGCAGGGCGTGTTCGATTTCCTGCTCACGGCCGCCGCCATCGCAATCCTCTACAAGGAAAACGCCTCGATCTCCGGCGCCGAGGTCGGCTGCCAGGGCGAGGTCGGCGTGGCCTGCTCGATGGCCGCCGGGGCCCTGTGCGCGGTGCTCGGCGGCACGCCCGAGCAGGCGGAGAACGCCGCCGAGATCGGCATGGAGCACCACCTGGGCCTCACCTGCGACCCGGTGGGCGGCCTCGTGCAGATCCCGTGCATCGAGCGCAATGCGATCGCCTCGGTGAAGGCGATCAACGCCGCGCGCATGGCGCTGCGCGGCGACGGCACGCACCACGTGAGCCTCGACCGGGTGATCAAGACCATGCGCGAGACCGGCGCCGACATGAAGACGAAATACAAGGAAACCTCGCGCGGGGGCCTCGCGGTCAACGTCGTGGAATGTTGAAGCCAACAGGAGATAGTGATGCAGAAATTCTCGATCTGGTCGCTGCTGCGCAACTCGGTCTCGTACCACGAGGGCTGGCAGAAGCAATGGCGCTCGCCGGAGCCCAAGCGCGAATACGACGTCGTCGTGGTGGGCGCGGGCGGCCACGGGCTGGCCACCGCCTACTACCTGGCCAAGGAGCACGGCCTGCGCAACGTGGCGGTGGTCGAGCGCGGCTGGCTGGGCGGCGGCAACACCGCGCGCAACACCACCATCGTGCGCTCCAACTACCTCTGGGACGAGGCGACGCAGCTGTACGAGAAGTCGATGAAGCTGTGGGAGGGCCTGTCGCAGGACCTCAACTACAACGTGATGTTCAGCCAGCGCGGCGTGATGAACCTCGGCCATTCGCTGCAGGACATGCGCGACATCCAGCGACGCGTCAACGCCAACCGCCTGAACGGCGTCGATGCCGAGGTGCTCACGCCGCAGCAGATCCAGGAGATGCTGCCCTTCATCAACCTGAACGCGCGCTATCCGGTGCTCGGCGCATCGTTGCAACGGCGCGCCGGCGTGGCGCGGCACGACGCGGTCGCGTGGGGCTTCGCGCGCGCAGCCGACTCCTACGGCGTGGACATCCTGCAGAACTGCGAGGTGCACGGCATCCGCCGCGACGGCGGCGCGGTGACGGGGCTGGACACGGCGCGCGGCTTCATCAAGGCCAAGAAGGTGGCCATCGTCGCGGCCGGCCACTCCAGCGTGCTGGCCGAGATGGCGGGCATCCGGCTGCCGCTGGAAAGCCATCCGCTGCAGGCGCTGGTCTCCGAGCCGCTGAAGCCGATCTTCCCGACGGTGGTGATGAGCAACGCCATCCACGCCTACATCAGCCAGTCGGACAAGGGCGATCTGGTGATCGGTGCCGGCATCGACCAGTACGCGGGCTATGGCCAGCGCGGCAGCTACCACGTGATCGAAAGCACGCTGCAGGCCATCGTGGAGCTGTTCCCGCTGTTCTCGCGCGTGCGCATGAACCGGCAGTGGGGCGGCATCGTCGACGTTTCGCCGGATGCCTGCCCGATCATCGGCCTCACGCCGGTGAAGGGCCTGTACATCAACTGCGGCTGGGGCACCGGCGGCTTCAAGGCGACGCCGGGCTCGGGCTGGGCCATGGCGCACACGGTGGCGCAGGACCGGCCGCACCCGCTCAACGAAGCCTTCTCGCTCGACCGCTTCTACAACGGCCACCTGATCGACGAGCACGGCGCTGCCGCCGTCGCCCACTGACCGCCTTCACTTCCAGATCATTTTCGAAAGACACACCATGCTGCAGATCGATTGCCCCTGGTGCGGCCCGCGCGCCGAGTCCGAGTTCAGCTGCGGCGGCGAGGGCGGCATCGTCCGCCCGCCCAACAGCGAGTCGCTGACCGATGCCGAATGGGGCGACTACGTGTTCATGCGCAAGAACCCCAAGGGCGTGCACCACGAGCAGTGGCGCCATGCGAGCGGCTGCGGCCGCTGGTTCAATGTCCTGCGCGACACGGTGAGCTACCGCATCCATGCCACGTGGCGCATCGGCGAGGCCATGCCCGATGCCGAAGGCCAGGCCGCCGCCTCCGGGAGCAACGCATGAACGCCCGCCTTGCCGCCGGAGGACGCATCGACCGCGACCGCGTCCTCAACTTCACCTTCAACGGCCGTGCGTACCGCGGGCATCCCGGCGACACGCTGGCCTCGGCGCTGCTCGCGAGCGGCGTGTCGGTCGTGGCGCGCAGCTGGAAGTACCACCGCCCGCGCGGCATCCTGAGCGCTGGCGTGGAAGAGCCCAATGCGCTGGTGCAGCTGTTCGACGGCGCACGCACCGTACCCAACGCCCGCATGACCGAGGTGAGCCTGGTCGAAGGGCTGGTTGCGACGTCCATCCATGCGAGCCCCAGTGTCGAGTTCGACCTGAAGGCGGTCAACGGATGGTTCTCGCGCCTGATCCCGGCCGGTTTCTACTACAAGACCTTCATGGCGTCGCAGGCGGCCTGGCATTTCTTCGAGAAGCACATCCGGGCGTCCAGCGGCCTGGGCGCCTCGCCCACGGTCGGCGATCCGGACCGCTACGAGAAACGCTTCGCGCATTGCGACGTGCTCGTGGTGGGTGGCGGCATTGCGGGCCTCACGGCCGCGCTCGCCGCGGGCCGAAGCGGCGCGCGCGTCATGCTGTGCGACGAGCAGGCCGAGCTCGGCGGCTGGCTGCTGACCAGCGACGAGAAGATCGACGGCCTGCCCGCGGCGCGGTGGGTCGAGCAGGCACGCGAGGAGCTTGCGTCACTGCCCGAGGTGCAGGTGCTGCCGCGAACGACCGCCTTCGGTTACCACGACCACAACCTGGTCACGCTGCTCGAGCGCCGCGCCGACCACCTGCCTTTCGCCGAAGCGCCGGTCTTCCGCGAGCGCCTGTGGCGGCTTCGCGCCCGGCAGGTGGTGCTGGCCACCGGCGCGCACGAGCGTCCGCTGGTGTTCGGCAACAACGACCTGCCCGGCATCATGCTGGCGTCGGCCGTGTCGACCTATGTGCGGCGCTATGCGGTGCTGCCGGGGCAGCGGGCCGTGGTCTTCACCAACAACGACACCGGCTACGACGCCGCGCTGGCGCTTCACGGCGCGGGCGCATCGGTGGTTGTCGTCGATGCGCGCAGCGAGCCCGACGGCAGCCTCTCGCAGCGTGCCCGAGGCAAGGGCATCGAGATCCTTCCGGGCCAGGTGATCACCGAAGCGCACGGCCGCAAGCGGGTGAGTGCGGCCGTGGTGCAGCAGCTCGATGCACAGGGCCGCCTCGGCGGATCGCCGCGAATGCTCGCATGCGACCTCGTCGCCGTGTCGGGCGGCTTCAGCCCGGTGATCCACCTGCAGTGCCAGGCGGGCAGCAAGCCGGTCTGGGACGACGGCCATGCCGCCTTCCTGCCCGGCCGTCCGGCGCAGGCCGAATCTTCGGCCGGCAGCTGCTGCGGCCTGCAGAGCCTTTTCCTGTGCGCCCACAGCGGATGGGCCGCGGGCGTGGCCGCTGCGCAGGCAGCGGGCTTCCAGGTGAAGCCAACGCCGCTGCCCCGCGTGGCCGACACCGAGCCCGGTTCGCTGCGTCCGCTGTGGCTGGTGCCGCATGCCAAGCGCGTGAGCCGGGCGCCCAAGCAGTTCGTCGACCTGCAGAACGACGTGGCCGCTTCCGACATCCACCTGGCGGTGCGCGAGGGGTTCGAATCGATCGAGCACGTCAAGCGCTACACCGCCATGGGTTTCGGCACCGACCAGGGCAAGACCGGCAACATCAACGGCATGGGCATCGCCGCCCAGGCGCTCGGCAAGTCGATTCCGCAGGTCGGCACCACGACCTTCCGTCCCAACTACACGCCGGTGACCTTCGGCGCGGTGGCCGGGCTGGAGCTGGGCGACGCCTTCGAGCCGGTGCGCACCACCGCCATGCACGATTGGCACCTGCGGCAAGGCGCGCTGTTCGAGGACGTGGGCCAGTGGAAGCGGCCCTGGTACTACCGCCAGCCGGGCGAAGACCTGCATGCCGCGGTGAAGCGCGAAGTCCTCGCGGTGCGGCAGAGCGTCGGAACGCTCGACGCCTCGACGCTCGGCAAGATCGACATCCAGGGGCCGGACGCCGCCACGCTGCTCAACTGGATCTACAGCAACGCCTGGTCCAAGCTCGAGGTCGGCAAGTGCCGCTACGGCCTGATGCTGGACGAGAACGGCATGGTGTTCGACGACGGCGTCACCGTGCGCCTGGGCGAGAACCACTTCCTCATGCACACGACCACGGGCGGTGCGGCGCGCGTGCTGGCCTGGCTGGAACGCTGGCTGCAGACCGAATGGCCGCACCTGAAGGTGTTCCTCACGACCGTCACCGACCACTGGGCCACCACCGCGCTCGCCGGGCCGAAGAGCCGCGAGGTGCTGAAGAAGCTGTGCCAGGACATCGACTTCGACGACGCCGCGTTCCCCTTCATGTCGTACCGCGAGGGCACCGTGGCCGGCGTCAGGGCGCGCATCATGCGCATCAGCTTCTCGGGCGAGCGCAGCTACGAGGTCAACGTGCCGGCGGCGGACGGCCTGCGCGTATGGGAAGCGATCCAGGCCGCGGGCGCACCGTACGGCATCACGCCCTACGGCACCGAGACCATGCACGTGCTGCGTGCCGAGAAGGGCTACATCATCGTCGGCCAGGACACCGATGGCTCGGTCACGCCGGTCGACCTCGGGATGGGCGCCATGGTGGCCAAGACCAAGGACTGCCTCGGCAAGCGTTCGCTCTCGCGCAGCGACACCGCGCGCGCGGACCGCAAGCAGTTCGTCGGCCTGCTCACCGACGACCCCCAGGTCGTGCTCGAAGAGGGCGCCCAGGTCATCGACGAGCCGGCGCCGAGCATCCCCGCGCGCTCGGCCGGCCATGTGACGTCGAGCTACGCCAGTCCCACCCTGGGCCGTTCGATCGCGCTGGCGCTGGTCAAGGGCGGTGCCCAGCGCATGGGCGAACGGGTGCACCTCTCCATGCACGGTGGCCGCACGGTCACCGCCACCATCGCCAGTCCCGTGTTCTTCGACCCGAAATCGGAGCGTCAAAATGCCTGAGGTCATCCAACGCAAAGCCGAGACGGCCACCCGCCGGCCGGTGGCGTCTGCCACCCCCGTCACCCGAAGCCTGCTCGCCGGATGGCGCGAGGGCCTCTCCATCGTCAACCTGCGCGGCAATGCCGAGGACACGGCGTTCCGCCAGGCCGTGGAAAGCGTGCTGGATGCGCCGCTGCCGGTGAAGCCCTGCACCACCGGCGAAGGCAGCGCGGTGCGCGTCCTGTGGGCGGGGCCCGATGACTGGTTCATCGTCGGTCCCAAGGGACAGGCCGATGCGCTGGCGAGCCGGCTGCGCAAGGCGCTGGCCGGCCAGCACCACGCCGTGACCGACGTCAGCAGCGGCTATACGGTGCTGCACCTGAGCGGTACGCCGGCGCGCGACGTGCTCGCCCAGGGCTGCCCGCTGGATCTGCATCCGCGCGCCTTCGCGCGCGGCGCATGTGCCGGGTCGCACTTCTTCAAGGCAGGGGTCTGGCTGTGGCAGACCGACGACGCGCCCGAGTACGAGCTGCTGGTGCGCCGCAGCTTCACGGGCTATGTGTGGCTGATGCTCGAGCGCGCCACCGCAGAGTGCGGCCTCGTCACGCGGCGGTTTGCGTGAACACGACCTGGTCGGTGAGGATCGAACGCCTCTGCACGCAGCTTCGCGTCGGCATCTATGCCGATGAGCTCGAGCCGCAGCCGGTATGGGTCGACCTGGTGCTGCACGGTACCGCTGCGGCCTGTCCGGCGGCGCTCGGCGAGTGCCTCGACTACGAGCCGCTGTGCCGCTGGATCACCGAGGAGTGGCCAGGCACCCCGCACATTCCGCTGCTGGAGACGCGGGTCAACGAGCTGATCGCCTTCGCCTTCGATTTCGATGGGCGCGTGCAGCAAGTGCGCGCCGGCCTCGCCAAGGAACGCGTGAGCGGCTCGGCGGTGTCGGTGGGCATCGAACGCAGCGTCTCGCGCGCGGATTTCGAAGCGCAGCGCCGCCATGGACAGACGATGGCGGCCTTGTGCATGCCGAGCGAAAGGACCCGCAATGAGCACCAGCCTGCCTGACGAAGACCGCTACTGCCTGACCCTGGCCTGCCGGAGTGCCCGCGGCCAGGTGGCGACGGTCACCGCGCTGCTCGAGCGGCACGGTGCCTACATCGAGGAGTTCGCGGTGTTCGACGACGTTCTGAGCGAGCGCTTCTACGTGCGCGCGGTCTTCCGCGTCCGCGGCGCGGCTGCGCGCAACATCGACACGCTGCGTGCGGGCTACGCCGCGGCGCTGTCGGACTTTTCAGATGCAGAGGGCGCGATCCACGACACGCGGCGCCCGGCGCGCGTGCTGATCATGGTGTCCAAGGCGGACCACTGCCTGCACGACCTGCTCGCGCAGCGCCGGCGCGGCGAGCTCGACATGGAGGTCGTCGCGGTGGTGTCCAACCACGCCGACCTCGCTGCCGTCGCGGCGGCCGAGGGCGTGCCCTTCCACCACTTTCCGATCACGCCCGAAACCAAGCTGCAGCAGGAGGCGCAGGTGCTGCGCTGCATCCACGAATACGATGCCGAACTCGTGGTGCTGGCGCGCTACATGCAGGTGCTGTCGGAAGACATGTGCCGGGCGCTCGCGGGTCGCGTCGTCAACATCCACCATTCCTTCCTGCCGGGTTTCAAGGGCGCGCGTCCGTATGCGCAAGCCCATGCCCGCGGCGTGAAGCTGATCGGCGCCACGGCGCACTTCGCGACCACCGACCTGGACGAAGGACCGATCATCGAGCAGGCGCTGGAGCGGGTCGACCATGCGTACGGACCGGAGCAGCTGCTGAATGCGGGGCGCCATGTCGAATGCCTGGTGCTCGGGCGCGCCATCCGCTACGTGCTCGAGCACCGGGTCTTCATCAACGGGCTGCGCACCGTGGTGCTGAGGTAGGCGCAGCCCTTTTTGCTCGGCGGGCTCAGGCGGCCTTTGACACCAGGCCGTGCGGGTCGATGACGAACTTCTTCGGCGCGCCGGCGTCGAATTCCGCATAGCCCCGAGGCGCGTCATCCAGTGCGATGACTTCCACGCCCACCGTCTCCGCGATCTTGATGCGGTCCCACAGGATGGCCTGCATCAGCGCGCGGTTGTACTTCATCACGGGCGTCTGGCCGGTGAAGAAGCTGTGCGACTTGGCCCAGCCCAGGCCCAGCCGGATGCTCAGCGCGCCCTGCCTGGCCGCGCTGTCGACCGCGCCCGGGTCCTCGGTGACGTAGAGCCCCGGAATCCCGATGCGGCCGGCCGCGCGGGTCACTTCCATCAGCGAGTTCAGCACGGTGGCCGGCGCTTCATGGCGCGCGCCCTCGTGGCCATGCCCGCGCGCCTCGAAGCCCACCGCGTCGATCGCGCAGTCCACTTCCGGCACGCCCAGGATCTGCGCCACCTGCTCGGCCAGTGTCGCGTCCAGGGACAGGTCGACGACTTCGTACCCCAGGCTCCTGGGGTGCTGCAGCCGCGCCGGATTGACGTCTCCGATGATCACCGCGGCCGCGCCCAGCAGACGCGCCGAAGCTGCTGCCGCCAGGCCCACAGGCCCCGCGCCCGCGATGTACACGGTGCTGCCCGGCCCGACGCCTGCGGTGACGGCGCCGTGGTAGCCGGTGGGAAGGATGTCCGACAGGCAGGTCAGGTCGCGGATCTTCTCCATCGCCTGGGCCTTGTCGGGGAATTTCAGCAGGTTGAAGTCGGCATATGGCACCATCACGTACTCGGCCTGGCCGCCGACCCAGCCGCCCATGTCGACATAGCCGTAAGCCCCGCCCGCACGCGCCGGATTGACCGTCATGCACACGCCCGTGTGCTGCTCCTTGCAGGTGCGGCAGCGGCCGCAGGCGACGTTGAACGGCACCGAGACCAGGTCGCCGATGGCGAGCGTCTCGACGTCGCGCCCGAGCTCGATGACCTCGCCGGTGATCTCATGGCCGAGGATGAGGCCTTCCGGCGCCGTGGTCCGGCCGCGCACCATGTGCTGGTCCGAACCGCAGATGTTGGTCGACACGACGCGCAGGATCACGCCGTGGTCGATGCGCCTGCCGCGCGGATCTTCCAGCTTGGGAAAGTCGATGGACCGGACTTCGACTGTGCCCGCTCCCACATACGCTACGCCGCGATTGCTCGTCATTTCGATCTCCTTGGGTTGTCAGAAACTGTGGGCGATGCCGACGCCGTAGGCCGTCGCGCCGCTGCTGTTGTCGGGCTTGCTGCGGCCCGCGCTCGCGTAGAGGCTGGTCCGCTTCGACAGCAGGTAGTCGGCGCCGATTCCGAGGAAGCGCGACCTGGCGCCGTCCACCTTGAGCTGGCCGTAGCTGGCCTTGAGCACCGCGGCGCCGATCGTGTAGCTCGCGCCCACGGTGTAGGCCTTGGCAATGGAGTCGACCGCCGCTTCGAACTTGCTCCGGTCGTAGGCACCCATCAGCGACAGGGAGCCGATGGTGTACTTGGCGCCGAGGAAGGTGACCGTGTCGTTGTTGCTGTTCTTCGAGGTGGCCGCCATCATCGAGAGGGGTCCCTGGTCGTAGTTGAGCGAAAGGCCGTTGTTGTGGCCGCGGCCCGCGCCGGCCGCGTCGGATTTCTCGAACGCGCCGCTGTAGTGGAAGCTGAAGCCGCCGAACACGGGCGAGTCGTAGAAGACGCCGTTGGCGAGCCGCCCATACTCGGGTGAGCCGTTGTTGCTGGTGCGGCTGCTCGAGTAGTTGTAGTGCCAGTACTGCCAGGCCGGCGACGCGATGCGGTTGAAGTTGTACCAGGGGTCGTAGGCCCAGTCATTGGCCCACACGGCATCGAGCGCACGGCCGAGACGCACGCTGCCCCAGGCGCCTTTGAGGCCGACGGTCGATTCGCCCTGCCAGTAGGGCTTGGAGCCCTCCCCTTCCGGCCGCCCCGTGTCGCCTTCGAATCGATGCGACAGCTTGAAGGTGGCGGCCAGGCCGCCGCCGAGATCCTCGGTGCCGCTGAACGCGATGTTGCTGCGCTGGATGGTGCCGACGTTCTTCGTCTTGTTGAAATCCCGGAACACACCCAAATCGAACAGGCCGGAGATGACGACCGACGATTGGGCATGAACCGCCGTGCTTGCGAAAAGAAGCGCCGTCGTCGTGACGGGATTGGCAATAAGCCTGAACGATCTCATCGTGTTTCTCTCCGGTCGATGGGTGTGATTGATGTGGAGCACGTGAACATCACGCCAGGCGATGCTAGGGAGGCGCTGCGCGTGCAATTGCCGTGAGGCGACGCGGATCAACCGGATGCCGACACGCGTATGCGGGCCGTTTTGCGCCGGCATGAAGCAAGGCTGCGGTTCATGCGCGCGCGACAAAACAAGCGCCGCACTTGCGTACGGCGCCGGCGAGGCGGCAGGTCCGAAGGGGCCGGGCTTTCAGCCGTCCCGGTGCCGCGTGCCGAAGCTCTCGGTCAGGCGGTCCAGGATGATCGCCAGCAGCACCACCGACAGGCCGCTCTCGAAGCCCAGGCCGATGTCCAGGCGCTGGATGCTCGAGAGCACATCGTTGCCCAGGCCGCCCGCGCCGACCATCGAGGCGATGATCACCATCGACAGCGCCATCATGATGGTCTGGTTGACGCCCGCCATCAGCGTGGGCAGCGCGATGGGCAGCTGCACCTTCCAAAGCAGCTGCAGCGATGTGCAGCCGAAGGCCTTGCCCGCCTCGACCTGCTCCGGATTGACCTGGCGGATGCCCAGCGCGGTGAGCCGCACCACCGGCGGCATCGCGAACACCACGGTGGCCAGGATGCCCGGCACGCGGCCCAGCCCGAACAGCATGGCGGCCGGGATCAGGTAGACGAAGGCCGGCATGGTCTGCATGAAGTCCAGCATCGGGCGCAGCAGGGCGTTGAAGCGGTCGCTGCGCGCGCACAGGATGCCGAGCGGCACGCCCACGAACAGGCTGATGAGCGTGGCGGAGAAGACCAGGGCCAGGGTCACCATGGTCTGGTCCCAGAAGCCGGTGAGGCGGATCACCATCAGGCTGGCAAAGGCGAACAGCCCGAAGCGCCACTTCAGCCGCCACGTGCCCACGGCCACCACGGCCAGCAGCACCAGCCAGAAGGGCAGCGCGACGAAGGCGGACTCGACCCGGCCCGCGAAGGCCTCGACGACGTGGCCGACCGCGTCGAACAGGCCCGCGCCCCGGCTCAGCAGCAGCTTGACACCGTCGTTCACCAGTGCGCCCAGCGGCAGCACGTCCTTGTCTTGGCCCATGAGGGCCCGGATGATGTCAGTTGGCATGGCGGGTACTCGCAATCTTGATGAGAAGGCTCCTGGTCGTGATGCAGCCCACGAGGTGCTCGGCATCGTCGAAGACTCTCACGGGTTGATCTACCTCAAGGACGGCGCGCAGGGCATCGGGCAAAGTGGTAGTCGCCAAAAGTCTGTTCGACTTGCTGTATGCGGTGAAGTCCGCATGTGCGCTGTCGACCAGGTCGGCCGCGGTGAAATAGCGCGATGTGTCCACGCCCTTGAAGAAGCGGCGCACGTAGTCGTTGGCCGGCCGCGTGACGATCTCGTGCGGCGTGCCCTCCTGCACCAGGCTGCCACCTTCCATGATGCCGATGCGCGAGCCGATCCTGAGCGCTTCCTCCAGGTCGTGCGAGACGAAGAAGATGGTGCGGCGCTGCTCGCGCTGCAGATCGAGCATCAGGTCCTGCATCTCCGTGCGCTTGAGCGGGTCCAGCGCGGAGAAGGCCTCGTCCATCAGCAGGATGTCCGGGTCCGCCGCCAGGGCCCGCGCCAGCCCGACGCGCTGCTGCATGCCGCCGGAGAGCTGGTGCGGGTATTTCTGCGCATAGGCCTTGAGGCCGACCTGCTCCAGCACGCCCATGATCTTTTCCCGGTACAGGCGGGGCTTGTCGCCGGCGATCTCCAGGCCGAAGGCCACGTTGTCGAACACCGTGCGGTGCGGCATCAGCGCGAAGCTCTGGAAGACCATGGCCACGCGCTTGCGGCGCCAGCGCACGAGATCCGCCGCCCGCATCTTGACGATGTCCTGCCCATCGACGATGACCGAGCCAGACGTGGGCTCGACCAGTCGGTTGATGAGCCGGATCAGCGTCGACTTGCCGGAGCCGGACAGGCCCATCAGCACGTAGATCTCGCCGGCATGCACGTCGAAGCTGACGCGGTTGAGGCCAACGACCTGGCCGGTGCGCTGGAAGATGTCGTCCTTGGACTGGCCTTCCCGCAGCAGCTTCAGCGTCTGCTCCGGCTTGGTGCCGAAGACCTTGGTCAAGTCGCGTATCTGGATCTTCGGTCTAGACATGCTCGGTTCCTGGGACAGTGGTGGGCGTGGGGGATTTTTCATCGGAGGAGTGGCCGGGGCAAACCGGCTATCGGTCGAGTTCCAGGTCGCTCAGCGGCTTGCTGCAGCAGGGCAGGATCCAGCCCTGCGCCACCTCGCGCGGACGCAGTCCGCCGCCCTGGTTCATGTCGATGTCGCCGGCGATCTTGCGTGTGCGGCAGGTGCCGCACACGCCGCTGGCGCACGAGAAGGGCCAGCGGATGCCGGCGCGCTGCGCGGCTTTCAGGATGCTTTCGTCGGCTGCGCATTCGAAGCGTTCGCCGCGCGACTTGAGCGTGACGATGAAGCGCCTGGCCTCGGTACCGGAGGGTCCGGCTTCGGCGGATGCCTCGCCCGCCTCGTCCGTATTTGGCGCCAGGCTCTCGAAGGAGAAGCTCTCTTCGTGATAGCGCGCCATGTCGAAGCCCGCCTCGGCCAGCATGGCGCGCACCGCGGCCATGAACGGCCCGGGGCCGCAGCACCAGACCTCGCGTTCCAGCAGGTCGGGCACCTGGGCGCGCAGCAGCGGCAGGCTGAGGCGGCCCAGCAGGCCGCTGTAGCCGGGCGTGCTGCCGCGCCCCTCGCACACCATGGTGGCGCGCCAGCGCGGCAGCGAGCGCGCCAGCAGCCTGAACTCGTCGGCAAAGACGATGTCCTGCGGCGTGCGGGCGGCGTGGATGAACTGCACGTCGGCGTCCAGCCCCAGGTCGCTCCAGGCGCGGGACATCGACATCAACGGCGTGATGCCGCTGCCACCCGAGAGGTAGAGCTGTCCCCGCGCGGGCGCCTGCACCGGTCCGGGCGGGAAGCAGAAGCCTCCGGCCGGGCCGGCCGCCGACAGCCGCGTGCCCGGGCGCATGTGCTCGTGCAGCCAGTTCGACACGCGGCCGCCGGGCACGCGCTTGACGGTGATGGTCAGCGTGTCGGGCCGGGTCGGGCTGGAGCACAGCGTGTAGCAGCGGTTCACGCGCTCGCCGTCGATGTCCAGGCTCAGGGTGATGAACTGGCCGGGGCGGTAGCGGAAGCTGCGCGCCTCCACCGGCCGGAACACGAAGCTGCGCACGTCATGCGTCTCGTCGCGCACCCGCACGCATTCGAGCCACTCGTCGTCGGGGCCCCAGGCAGCGGCGGGCGGCTCCGCCAGGTCGAGGTAGGAAACCGTCATGGGGTCGGCGCTCCGGTTCGGCGGCAGGGTCGGTGCGTGCGGTCGCGGCTTCAGCGCGCGGCCGTGGTACTGGCCCGCATGCGATCCACGTACCAGGTGCAGAAGGCCTCGACCAGGGCCTCGGTATAGGGCGAGTAGGGCCCGGGCTCGTAGGCGCTGCTGGCCACACCGGACTGCGCGGCCTCGACCAGCTGGCGGTCCTGGGCGTTGGTGGCGTTCCACACGGCGGTGAGGTTGTCCACCGTGTAGTCCACGCCCTCCACCGCATCCCGGTGCACGCACCAGGTCGTGCGCACCAGGGTTCGTCCGGCGCTCAGCGGGATGGTGGAGAAGCTGACCACGTGGTCGCTCATGAAGTGGTGCCAGGAATTGGGCTGGGTCCAGACGGACAGGCCGCCCAGGGCCTTGTCCTCGAAATTGCCCAGCAGCTTCTTGCAGGCGACCTCGGCGTTCAGCGTCTGGGACTGGCCGGCGCGGTCCAACGGGAGGCGCTGGACGCGAAAGCCGCTCACGCGGGTGTCCAGCTCCTCGATCCGCGCACTGGGCAGGCCCATGGCTTCCCAGCGGGCGCGGCTCTCGTTCACGGCATGTTCGAATTGCGCCAGCCCTTCGGCGTTCTGCGGCCCGGGCTGGTAGCCGAAGCCCTGCTCGTAGATCGAGATCGTCAGTTCCGGATGGTTGCTCATGCAGTGATAGCACTCGCGGTTGTTCTCCAGCGTGAGCTTCCAGTTGCCCTCTTCGATGATGTCGATCTGTGCCGCCACCTTGCAGTCGTCCAGGCGGTGCGGTGCGAGGTAGGGGCGCATGCGCGCGGCCGCTTCCTCGAAGTCTGCCGGCGGCTCATCGGCCAGGCAGATGAAGATCAGGCCCTCGAGGTTGCGCAGGTGCACCTTCTTGAGGCCGTGCTGTTCGCGCAGGAAGGCCTCGCCCATGTGGTCGGCATGGATCAGCTTGCCTTCGAGGTCGTAGGTCCACTGGTGGTAGGGGCACACGATGTTGCCCAGGCTGCCCTGGTGGTCCTGGCACAGCCGCGAGCCGCGGTGGCGGCAGACGTTGTGGAACGCGCGCAGGTTCATGTCGTCGTCCCGCACGATCAGCACCGAATCGGCGCCGACGTCGACCGTGATGTAGTCGCCCGGCTCAGGCACCTGCGGCGCAACGCCCGCGAAGATCCAGTGGCGCCGGAAGATGTATTCCATGTCGGCCTCGAAGATGTCCTCGCTCAGATAGAAGGGCGCCTCCAGACTGTAGCCGGGGCGGCGCCGCGCCAGCAGGGCGCTCAGCATGTCGTTCGCCGAACCGGCGCGGGGATGCAGGGTGATGATGGAAGCTTGAGTGGGCATGACGGAGATCCTGGAATCCGTTGGATGAGCCTCGCGAGAGCTGGCGCCGGGGAGCGCCTGTCAACGTGGTGGGCGCATTGTTTGGCGAGCCGCCGCGCGCACCTTGCGTCGGCAGGACGCGGACTTGTCAGGAATCGACACGCCGCTTCGAGCGCTCCGGGCCCGGTGCCCGCTTGCGGCCGCCGATGTCGGATTTGCGCAAGTGCGCGTCCGCGCTGCACAAGCCTTGGCGACCGGGGGCTCGAAGAATCAGGCACCCGGCGCGGTCCGCCGCCAGCCACAACGCCAGCCACCCATGAACCAGACGCAAGGAACCCAGACAATGAATCCGATCCATGCCAACGCCGTCGTCATCGACGGCCTCATCATCTCCAAGTGGGATCGCCCGGTATTCGAGGACATGCGCAAGGGCGGCCTCACCGCCGCCAACTGCACCGTCTCGGTCTGGGAGGATTTCAAGGGCACGGTGCACAACATCGCGCAGATGAAGTCGCTCATCCGCGCCAACGCGGACCTGCTCACGCTGGTGCGGACCACGCGCGACATCGGGCAGGCCAAGGCCGAGGGCAAGACCGGCATCATCCTCGGCTTCCAGAACGCGCATGCCTTCGAGGACCACCTGGGCCACATCGAAGCCTTCGCCGACATGGGCGTGCGCGTGGTCCAGCTCTGCTACAACACGCAGAACCTGATCGGAACCGGCTGCTACGAGCGCGACGGCGGGCTCTCCGGCTACGGCCACGAAGTCATCGCCGAGATGAACCGGGTGGGCATCATGGTGGACCTGTCGCATGTCGGGGCCAAAACGAGCGAGGAGGCGATCCTCGCCTCGAAGAAGCCCGTCACCTACAGCCACTGCCTGCCCGCAGGGCTCAAGGAGCACCCGCGCAACAAGAGCGACGAGCAGCTGCGCTTCATCGCCGAGCGCGGCGGCTTCATCGGCGTGACCATGTTCCCGCCCTTCCTGCGCCGCGGCATCGAGGCCACCGTTGCGGACTATGTCGAGGCCATCGACTACGTCGTCAACCTGGTGGGCGAGGATTGCGTAGGCGTGGGCACCGACCACACCCAGGGCTACGGGCAGGAGTTCTTCGACCACATCACGCACGACAAGGGGCGCCACCGCCGGCTCACCGATTTCGGCACCGTGCTCAACCCCGTAGGCATCCGCACCATCGGCGAGATGCCCAACCTGACGGCCGAGATGGCGCATGCCGGCTGGCCGGCGAGCAAGATCGAGAAGGTCATCGGCGGCAACTGGCTGCGGGTGTTCAAGGACGTGTGGGGAGCCTGAGCATGCAGCCGCAATTGCCCATCGAGGTCGATGAACACACCGGCATCTGGAGCACCGACGGGCTCCCGATGATCTACGTGCCGCGGCACTTCTTCGTGAACAACCATGTGGAGGCCGAAGCCGCCATCGGCCGCGAAGCCTATGCGCAGAGCCTCTACAAGGCGGGCTACCGCTCCGCGTACTTCTGGTGCGAGCAGGAATCGAAGACCCATGGCCTCAAGGGCCTGGCTGTGTACGAGCACTACCTCAAGCGCCTGTCGCAGCGCGGCTGGGGCCTGTTCTCCTTCGAGGCGGTGGACGCCGCCACCGGCCATGCCCGCATCGTGCTCGAGCACTCGGTGTTCGTGCTGGCCCAGGGCATCGCCGGCGTGCCGGTGACGCGGGACAAGGTCTGCTACCTGTTCTCCGGCTGGTTCTCCGGTGCCATGGACTGGGTCGGCCAGGACACGGGCAAGAGCTGGAAGACGCACAGCGAAGAAACCCGCTGCGCCGCCGAGGGACATGCGCACTGCGTGTTCACGGTGGCGCCCCTCGCGGCCTGACCCTCACACGCAGCACCCGACCATGCGCTACCCGCACCTGTTCGAACCCATCCAGCTCAACCAGCTGAAGATCCGCAACCGGATCGTGAGCACGGCCCACGCCGAGGTCTATGCCGAAAACGGCATGCCCGGCGAGCGCTACATCCGCTACTACGAGGAGAAGGCCCGCGGCGGCGTGGGCCTGGCCATCTGCGGCGGCTCCAGCCCGGTGGCCAAGGACAGTCCCAGCGACTGGTGGAGCTCCGTGAATCTCTCGCGCGACGAAACCATGGAAGGCCTCGCCAAGCTGGCCGAGACCATGCACGGCCATGGCGCCAAGATCATGATCCAGGCCACGCACATGGGGCGTCGCAATGCCTGGCACGGCTTCGACTGGCCGCACCTGGTCAGTCCCTCGGGGGTGCGGGAGCCCGTTCACCGCGGCAACGCCAAGACCATCGAGATCGAGGAAATCCGCCGCATCGTCAAGGACTACGCGCGGGCCGCGCGCCGCGTGAAGGCCTCGGGAATGGACGGCATCGAGATATCGGCCGCGCACCAGCACCTCATCGACCAGTTCTGGAGTCCGCGCAGCAACCACCGCACCGACGAATACGGCGGCTCGCTCGCGAACCGGCTGCGCTTCGGCATCGAGGTGCTCGATGCGGTGCGGGAGGAGGTGGGCCGCGACTTCTGCGTGGGCCTGCGCATGTGCGGCGACGAGTTCCACGAGGACGGGCTGGACCACGAGGCGTTCAAGGAGATCGCCCAGGCCATGAGCGAAACCGGCCTGATCGACTTCCTCAGCGTCATCGGCTCGGGCGCCGACACGCACAACACGCTGGCCAACTGCATGCCTCCCATGGCGCTGCCGCCCGAGCCCTTCGTGCACCTGGCCGGCGGCATCAAGAGCGTGGTGAAGATCCCGGTGATGCACGCCCAGAGCATCCGCGACGCGCAGCAGGCCGAACGGCTGCTCGCCAACGGCACCGTCGACATGGTCGGCATGACCCGCGCGCAGATCGCCGATCCGCACATGGTCATCAAGATCCGCGATGGTCGCGAGGACCAGATCAAGCAGTGCGTCGGCGCCAACTACTGCATCGACCGGCAGTACAACGGCCTGGACGTGCTGTGCGTGCAGAACGCCGCGACCAGCCGCGAGCGCACCATGCCGCACACCATTGCCAGGAGCACGGGCCCCAAGCGGAAGGTGGTGGTCGTGGGCGCAGGTCCGGCGGGGCTGGAAGCCGCCCGCGTGGCGCGCGAGCGCGGCCATGACGTGGTGCTGTTCGAGAAGCAGGCCCAGGTCGGCGGGCAGGTGAACCTGGCGGCCAAGGCGCCCAGGCGCGAACAGATGGCCGGCATCATCCGCTGGTTCGACCTGGAAACGCTGCGCCTGGGCGTGGACCGGCGGCTGAACACCGAGGCCGACGTCTCCATGATCATGGACGAGCGGCCCGACATCGTGGTGCTCGCCACCGGCGGCATTCCGCACACCGGCCAGACCCCGGGCTGGGGCGTGGCCGAGGGCCTGTCGGTGTCCGGCTGGGACATCCTGAGCGGCCGCGTCGCACCGCGCGGCAACGTGCTGGTGTACGACGCGATCAGCACGCATGCGGGCAGCGGCGTGGCCGACTTCATCGCCAGCCGCGGCCATCTGGTCGAGATGGTCACGCCGGACGTGAAGATCGCCGACGACACCGGCGGCACCACCTTTCCCATCTTCTACCGAGGGCTCTACGCGCACGGTGTCATCCTCACGCCCAACCACTGGCTGGACCGCGTCTACCGCGAGACGACGCCGGACGGCGACAAGCTCGTGGCGGTGCTGCGCAACGAATACACCGACGTGCAGGAGGAGCGCGTGGTCGACCAGGTCGTGATCGAGAACGGCATCCGCCCCGACGAGGCGCTGTACTGGCAACTCAAGGAGCGCTCCGCCAACCGCGGCCAGACCGACATCGACGCGCTCTACGCCGCACAGCCCCAGCCGGTGCTGTCGCAGGCGCTGCGCGGCGAAGGGAAGTTCGCGCTGTTCCGCATCGGCGACGGGGTGTCGATGCACAACATCCACGGCGCCATCTACGACGCGCTGCGCCTCGCCAAGGACTTCTGAGCATGCAAAGCCTGATGTCTGCCTTCGTGTGGCGGGACCTCGTCACCGCCGTGTTCTGGCTGGCCGTGACGGCGCTGGCCGTGGGCACGGCGCGCCGCGCGGCGCTGTGGCGCCGCGGTCGCCCGGCGCCGGTGGCCTGGAGCGGCCTGCTGGCCATTCCCAAGCGCTATTTCGTGGACCTGCACGACGTCGTGGCGCGCGAGCCTGCCGTGGCGCGCGCGCACGTCGCGGTGGCCGGCGGCGCGCTCGGCTGCCTGGCGCTGGTTGCCGTCAACGACGGCCTGCGGCTGCGGCTGGCGGTGCTGGACATCGCGCTGGTGGCCTGCGCCGCGCTGATGCTGGGGGGCGCGCTCATGATGGCGCAGCGGCGGCGCCAGCCTGCCGTGGCCGCGCGGGTGTCGCGCGGGCCCTGGACCCGGCTGCCTTGGACGCTCGCCGCCGGCGCCGCCGGGATGGGCGCACTGGCCGCGGGTGCGCTGTGGCATGACCAGATCGCGCCGTGGTGGGCGGCGCTCTGCGCGCTGGCGCTGTGCGCCGGCGCCGCCGAACTGGCGCTGGGCGTCGGCCTGGCGGGGCCGATGAAGCATGCCGTGGCCGGCCTGCTGCACCTCGGCTTGCATCCGCGCCCCGAGCGCTTCCAGCGCCAGCAGGTGGGGCCGGCCGCACAGCGTCCCGCCAGCGCGCTCAGGCCGCTGGCGCTGGACCGCGATGCGCCGGGCATCGCGAGGCCGGCCGACCTGGCGTGGAACCGGCTGCTGTCCTTCGATGCCTGCGTGCAGTGCGGCAAGTGCGAGGCGGCCTGTCCGGCCTTCGCCGCGGGGCAGCCACTCAATCCCAAGAAGCTCGTCCAGGATCTGGTCGTCGGCATGGCGGGCGGCAGCGATGCCGGTTACCACGGCAATCCCTATCCGGGCCGCGAACTCGGCCGCCGCGCCGGCGCGCCGGACCGGCGCGCCGTGCCCGGCCTGGTGGAGGCCGACACGCTCTGGAGCTGCACCACCTGCCGCGCCTGCGTGCAGGCCTGCCCGATGCTGATCGAGCACGTCGACCTGGTGGTCGACCTGCGCCGCAATCTCACGATGGAAGGCGGCGTGGTGCCCAACAAGGGTGGCGAGGTGCTGGCCGCGCTGCGCGAGACCGACACGCAGGGCCGCTATCCGCTGGCCGCGCGCTACCACTGGGCCGTGGACCTGGGCCTGCCCCTGGCCGAGCCGGGGCAGCAGGTGGAGTGGCTGCTGCTGGCGGGCGAGGCCGGCTTCGACATGCGCGGCCAGAAGACCTTGCGCGCGCTGGTGCAGGCCATGAAGGCCGGCGGCATCGTCCCGGCGGTGCCGGGCGCGGCCGAAACCGACTGCGGCGACGTGGCGCGCCGCCTCGGAGACGAAGAGGGCTACCAGCGCCTGGCGCGCCAGCTCATCGCCACGCTGCAGGGCCGGCCGGCGGCGAACCTCGTCACGGCCGACCCGCACCTGCTGCACGCGCTGCGCAACGAATACCCGCTGCTCGATGCGGACTGGGCCCGGCGCCTGGCCGGCGGCCAGACCCGCGTGTGGCACCACACCGAACTGCTGGCCGACCTGCTGGAGCGCAAGGCGCTGCGGCCGGCCGCGCGCGCGGATGATGCGCCGGCGACCACCGTCACGCTGCACGATCCCTGCTATCTCGGCCGCTACAACGGGCAGACCGAAGCGCCGCGGCGCGCGCTCAAGGCCATCGGCATCCGCATCGTCGAGATGGAGCGCCACGGCCTGAATGCGCGCTGCTGCGGCGGCGGGGGCGGGGCACCGACCACCGACATCCCGGGCCAGCGCCGCATCCCCGACATCCGCATGGACGACGCCCGCGCCACCGGCGCCGAGATCCTGGCCGTGGCCTGCCCGCAGTGCACCGCAATGCTGGAAGGCGTGGTCGGCAAGCGTCCCGAAGTGCTGGACGTGGCCGAACTGGTGGCGCGCGCGCTGGAGGCCGCATGATGATCCGACGTGTCGATCCGCGCCGTCCGGCGCTCATCACGCCGCAGGGCCTGCGCCGCATCGTCCTGGGTGGCACCGAGGGCGAGCGGGACCTGCGCCAGTCCGCCGCCAGCCATGCCGCCGTGCGCCGTCCGCGCCTGGCGCAGGCGGTCCCGGACTGCCTGCTGGTCGTGACCCATCCCGACAGCGGCAGCCTCGACGAGCACGCCCGCGAGGCCATCGCCGCGGCAGCGCTGCTGGCGCGCGCCGACGAAGCCGTCGTTGTCCTCGTTCCCTGCGCCGATACGGCGCTGCAGCTCGATGCGCCCGCGCTCGGCATCGACCGGCTCGAACTCCTGCCGGTCGCACCTGCGACCACGGCCGACGCGCTGGCCGAGGCCGTGGCGCAGCGCCGACGGGCCTTGCGGCCCCGGCTGGTGCTCGTGCCCGACCGGGGGGATGACGCGGACCTGGGACGCCGCCTGGCGGTGGTGCAAGACCTGTCATCGGCTGCCTCCGTGGTCGAGATCGCCGACGGCCGGGCCCGCGTGCGCGACCACGGCACGGTGGACCGGGCAAGCGGCGATGCGACGGCGGAGCTCGCGGGCCTGGACCTGCTGCTGGTCGCACGCCAGGTTGCGCGCACCGAGCTGCCCTTTCTCGGCCTGGGCGAGCAACTGGTGCTGGAAGCGCCCGCGGCGCGGCCGGCCGCCGGCCTGCGGGACCTGGGGTGCGTTGCCGGCACGGCGCAACAGGTCGCGCTGGAAGAAGCCGACTTCATCCTGGCGGCCGGCAACGGCGTCACCGACGTCGCACTGTTCCGCCAGCTGGCGGAAGCGCTGGGTGCCGCCGTGGGCGCCTCCCGCGTGGCGGTGGACGACGGGCGCTTCCCGCGCAGCCAGCAGATCGGAGCCACCGGCCGCACCGTGCAGGCCCGCGGCTACCTGGCCATGGGCATCTCCGGCGCGGTCCAGCATCTGCAGGGCATACGCGAATGCCGGCACGTCATGGCTGTCAACACCGATCCCGCCGCGCCGATCGCGCAGCGCTCGGAATTCATCGTGGCCGAGGATGTGCAGGATCTGATGCGCGCGCTGCTCACACTGGTGCGCGCGGCGCCGGAGTCGCCGGAGGTGGTGCAATGAGTGCAATCGAACGATCCGGGATCGTGGTCCTGGTGAGCGTCCGGATCGATCCCACCAGCGGCCGCGCCACGCGCAGCCGGGCCGATGCCGCGGCCGTCGCGCTGGCGCAGAAGGCGCTCGGCGAAGACCATGAGCCGCGGCTGTGCACGGCGGGCGAGATGCCGGCCGGCGTCGCGCGGGACTACCTGGCCCAGGGCGTGAGCCAGCTCACGCGGCTGCCGGTCCATGGCGAGGCCACGCTGGACGAGGTCGTGTCCGCGCTCGCAAGCGCCTGCCGCGATGGCGGACTGGCCATCACGGGGCCGCGTGCCGAATCCGGGCTCGGCAGCGGGCTGCTGCCCTACGCGCTGGCGCAGCATCTGCAGCGGCCGGTGATCCACGAGGTGATCGACCTGCTGCCCGAAGCGGACGGCGGCTGGCGTGTCGTGCAGGCGCTGCCCCGCGGCGCCCGCCGCTCCTGGCGCCTGGAACCGGGGGTGCCGGCGGTGCTCGTGACCAGCCCGCGCCTGGCGCAGCGCGAGGACCTGCCGCAGCGGCATTCCTGGGTGGCCGCACAGGCGGGCCGCATCGTGGAACTGCTGGCGGCCGCACCCGCGTCCCCGCGGTCGAAGGCTGCCGCCGACTGGCGCTTCGAGCCGGCACGCAAGCAGCGGCGGGCACTGGCACCGGTATCCACGGAAAGCGGCGCTGCGCGCATGGCGCGCGCGACGGGGGCGGCCGAGTCGGCCGGCCAGGGCGGCACCGTGGTCCGCGACGGCTCCGCCATGGACAAGGCGCAGCTTCTGCTGGACCACCTGCGCAGGCTGTCGCTCGTCCGGCCTCCGGCCTAGCGAGCCTGGAGACTGGGCATGGCCGGCTTGGACGCAGCGATGCCGAGCATGCCGTCGATGGGCCGAGCGCCGGCTGCACAAGTTTCCGCAAACCTGGCGCGGCGCTTGCATGGATCGAACAGGCCAGCGCGAGACGGCACGACGATGGGGCAGCGGTGCCCAGTGCCTCTCGTATCGCGGACGGGACACTTTGCGACACGTTCCCCTAAGCGTAAGTCCCGGTGCTGGCAGCACCCGCCTTGATGAGAATCAAAACCGAAGTCGCGATGAGCTTGTATAGCGTGCGCCGCCCATAGGCCCCTGCAGATCGCGGCGCAAGCGAGAGCGTAGAGCGGTCGGCTGATCATAAAAAAACGCCCCACCACGATGACTGCAACTTCCTGCCCCGATTCGACGGTCCGCCACTTCGGCTTCCTGCTGCTCGACAGCTATTCGATGATTGCCTTTGCCAATGCGCTGGAAGTGCTGCGCATGGCCAATCTGCTGAGCGGGCAGCGGCTGTATGCCTGGAGCATTGCCACGGTCGACGGCGAGAGTATCCGCGCGAGCAACGGCCTCAGGTTTGCGAACCCGGGATGCCTCGCCGACCTGGACGAGTGCGACGTGGTCTTTGTCTGCGGCGGTGTCGAAGTGCAGAAGGCGATCAGCGATGCCGTGGTGCAGGACCTTCGCCGCCGTGCGGCCCGGGGCCAGAAGCTGGGCGGGCTGTGTACCGGCACGCACGCGCTGGCGGAGGCCGGCGTCATGAACGGCTACCGCTGTGCCGTGCACTGGGAGAACCTGTCGGCGCTGCGCGAAGCCTGTCCCAAGGTGCATTTCGCGCTCGAGGTCTTCGTCGTCGATCGCGACCGCGTCACGGCTTCCGGCGGCATTGCGCCGCTGCACCTGATGCTCCACCTGGTGCGCGGCCATCATGGCAGCAAGCTGGCAATGGCGATTTCCGAGCAGTTCATCATCGACCGCGTGCGGGACCAGACCGATCAGCAAAAGCTGCCGCAGCCCGAGTTCGTCGGTCCGGGCTACGAGCACGTGGTCGAGGCCACGCAGTTCATGGCCGCGAACATCGAGGAGCCGCTGGCGCTGTCGGAAATTGCGGACGCGACCGGCGTTTCGCTGCGCCAGCTGGAGCGCCTGTTCCACCGCTACCACGACGTGACGCCCGCGCAGCACTACCTGGCGCTGCGCCTGCGCCGCGCCCGCGAGCTGCTGGCGCACACCAGCGCGCCGATCATGCAGATCACCGTCGCCTGCGGTTTCCAGACCGCATCGCATTTCTGCAAGGCCTACAGGGCCCAGTTCGGGCACTCGCCCAGCGACCATCGCCGCCAAGGAGGTGGCCAGGGGCTGGTGCACCTGGGCGCGGCGTCCGATGCCGGCACCGTCGCGGGCATGCTGGCCGCCGAGCAGGCTGCCGCTGGCGGCGCGGCCATGCACCTCTCCTGACCTGACGAGCGCCGCGGCCGGCTGACCCGGCCCCGCCGACTTCAGACGGCGTTGGCAAGCCAGCGTTCCACGACCTCGCCGTGCGTCGAGACGTAGGCCGCCGCTTCCTTCGCGGCGCTGCTCTCGCGGGCCTTGAACATCACGGCCTCGAGGTCGGCCAGCGGCAGCTTCATGTTGCGCACGAAGGCCGCAGCCTTGGGGAAAGCCGCGCCGAAGCCCTTGCGCGCGAGCGCGTGGATTTCTTCGGTGCTGCCCAGCGTCTGTTTGGGATCTTCGAGGTAGCGCAGCTTGTACTGGGAGAACATCCAATGCGGCGACCAGGTCGTCACGACGATCCACTGCTTGCGCTGGATCGCGCGGTCCAGCGTCGAGACCATGGCGGCGTCGGAGGCGGCCTGCAGCTTGTAGTCCAGGCCATAGGCCTTGATCGTCGCCTCCGACAGCTTCATCAGGCCGGCGCCGGCGTCGATGCCCTGGATGCGCCCGTTCAGCTTCTCCTGCACCTCCGGCTTCTTCAGGTCCTCGATGGAGCGCAGTACGGACACGGGGATCTCGTCGGGCACGGCCCAGCCCAGCCGGGCGTCGGTGTAGAGCACGCCGAGGTCCTCCACATCGTCCTTGACCTTCTCCCAGTAGGCCTTGTGCGTGCCCGGAAGCCAGGCCATGAGCATCAGGTCGATCTGGCCGCGCTGCAGTGCGGCGTACTGCAGCGCGACATCGGTCATGACCAGCTCGACCTTTTGCGCCAGGCGCTGCTCGAGGATCAGCTTGGCCATCTGGGTCACCACCTCGGCGTCCGACCACGCGGTCCAGCCGATGCGGATCGGCTTGGCCTGGGCCAGCACGGCCAGGGGTGTGCTGGCCAGTGCCAGGGTGGTGGTGCCGGTGATGAAACGGCGGCGATTCAGGCTCGACAGATCGCAGGTCATGGGTGGGCTCCGAACGGGCGGTTAAAGATGCCGGTTCGACTGTAGTTGCGCCCCGCGCTGCGGGTTCGCTCGATGCGACGCCGACATGTCGCGGATCGACATGAGGCCGGCCGCCCGTGGCTTTTCGATGGCCGGATGCCGTTGCTAGTTGTCCTGCGAAGCCCAGTCGACCAGCGCGTCGAACGCGGCGCGCGCAGCCCCTGCGTTCTCGCCGTTGGCGATGGCCACCAGCACGTAGCGGCGGCCGCTCGCACCGTGCACATAGCCGGCCACGCCGGCCGCATCGCGCAGCGAGCCGGTCTTCAGGTGGGCCGCGCCGCCCGAGCGCAGCGTGCGCTTCCTGAGCGTGCCGTCCACTCCCATGGCGGGCAGCGAGGACACCAGCTCCGGCATCAGCGGCGAGCGCCAGGCCACCTGCAGCATCTTGCCGAGCGCCGCGGCGCTGATGCGCTCGTCGCGCGACAGGCCCGAGCCGTTGTCGAACACCGGCGGCGCCTCGGCGGTGCCGATGCGCTCGCGCCACCACTGGCCCAGCGCGCTGCGCGAGGCCTCGAAGCTGCCGCGGTTCTTCTGCGTCAGCCCGAGCGTGAGGAACAGCTGCTGCGCCATCACGTTGTTGCTGTACTTGTTGATGTCGCGCACCACTTCCGCAAGCGGCGGCGAGCCGAACTCGAACACCGGCCTGAGCCCGGCCGGCACGCGGCCGTCGCGCATCTGGCCGCCGACGCGGCCGCCCATCTCGGCCCACATGCCGCCGATGGCGCGCAGGCCGTAGGTGCGCGGATCGGCATAGGCCACGGCCCAGCTCTTCTCGCCGCAGGCGGTCGGCAGGGCACCCATGAAGCGGATGCGGTTCGGGTCGCTGAAGTCGGGCTTGATGGCCGCGCGCCAGTCGCCGCATTCGCCGGGCGCGAGCGCCACCGTGGGCTGCATCGACACGCTGGCGAGCGGCGGCTCGTAGCTCACGCGCGCCTGCTGGCCGCCGCGCTCGGGCGTGAAGACCATGTTGACCGATTTGAAGTTGACCAGCAGCGCCTCGGGCGAGGCGTTGTAGGGCCGCAGCGGCTCGCCGTCGAAGGCGGCGGGGTCGTTCTCGATCGCGCCGTCGAAGGCGCTGCGGTCCAGCACGATGTCGCCGCTCACGCTGGTGATGCCCAGGCCTTGCACGCGCCGCAGCAACAGCCAGGCGCGCTCCAGCACCAGCTTGGGATCGCCCTGGCCCTTGATGTAGAGGTTGCCGTTGAGTACGCCGTTGCTCACGGTGCCGTCGACATACACCGGCGTGCTCCAGCTGTAGGCCGGCCCGAGCAGGTCGAGCGCGGCGTAGGTGGTGACCAGCTTCATGATCGATGCCGGGTTCACCGGCACCTGCGTGCGCCAGGCCAGGCGCGGCGGGCGCAGGCCGTCGGCGTCGGCCACCAGCATCGTCACCGAATCGCGCGGCACCTTGGCACGCGCAAGGGCGGTTTCCACTTCGCCTGGGAAGGCCTGCTGCGCAAGGGCGCCCGGAACGGCCAGGGCGATGAAGGACAGCGCGCAGGCGGTGCGCAGGAAGAAGGAGAGACGAAGAAGACGCATCGTGCCGATTATCTCGGCGGAAAAACATGCAGTTGCGCGTGATACAGCAGCATCACGGTCTTGGCGTCGGCGATGCGCCCGTCCGCCACCATGGCCAGCGCCTCGTCGATGCCGAGCTCGAGCACCTCGATGTCCTCGCCCTCCTCGGCCAGGCCGCCGCCGTCGCCGATGCGCATCGACGGCTCGTACTCGGCCACGAAGAAATGCAGCTTCTCGGTCACCGAACCCGGGCTCATGAAGGCTTCGAGCACCTTCTGCACCGCGCCCAGGCGATAGCCCAGTTCTTCTTCCACCTCGGCGCGGATGCGCTCCTCGGGCGCTGCGTTGTCGAGCAGGCCGGCGGCCGCCTCGATCAGCAGGTCGTCATGCCCGTTGACGAAGGCCGGGTAGCGGAACTGCCGCGTCAGCAGCACCGTGCGCTGCGCGAGGTTGTAGGGCAGCAGCGTGGCGCCGTTGCCGCGGTCGTAGGTCTCGCGGTGCATGCGCTGCCACCGGCCGTCGTTGCGCCGCCAGTCGAAGGCGGTGGTCTTGAGCGTGTACCAGTTGTCGGAAAGCAGGGTGACTTCGTGCACCCGGACGCGGTCGTGGAGGGTTGTCATGGCGCGCAGCTTATGTGCAAATTCGTGCAGAAACAAGAAAATTCGTGCAATCCGCGGTCCTGCCCGCTACCATCGCCCGATGCTCACCCGCCAGCGCAAGCAACACATCCTCTCGGTCCTGCAACGCGACGGCAACGTCGTGGCCAAGTCGCTCAGCGAGGAACTCGGCCTCTCGGAAGACACGATCCGGCGTGACCTGCGCGAGCTGGCCGCCGAGGGGCTGCTGCAGCGCGTGCACGGCGGCGCGCTGCCGGTCGCCCCGGCCGAAGCCGACTTCGCGGGCCGCCTGCAGCTCGCAACCGCGGAAAAGGTGGCCATCGGCCGCGCCGCCGCGCGCCTGGTGCGGCCCGGGCAGGTGGTCTTGATCGACGGCGGCACCACGGCCGTGCAGATGGTGCGGCACCTGCCGACCGGCCTGCGCGCCACCGTGGTCACGCACAGCCCGTCGGTGGCGGTCGAGCTGGCGGGCCATGCCGGCATCGAGGTGGTGCTGATCGGCGGGCGCCTGTTCCGGCATTCGATGGTGGCGGTGGGCGCCGCGGCCATGGACGCCATCTCGCGCATCCACGCCGACACCTGCTTCCTGGGCGTGACCGGCGTGCATGCCGAGGCGGGCCTGACCACCGGCGACGTCGAGGAGGCCGCGATCAAGCGCGCACTCATGGCGGCCGCGGCCGAGACGGTGGTGCTGGCTTCGTCGGAAAAGATCGGCGCGGCCTCGGCCTGGGTCATCCACCCGGTCTCGGCCGCCACCAGCCTGCTGGTGTCGCCGGAAGCGCCCGCCGCCGCGCTGGCACCGCTGCGCAAGGCCGGGCTTGCCATCCTGCGCAGCGACGGCGGCTAAGCGCGCCCGTCTGCCGCCGATGCATTCGCCCCTGGCCGGCGCGGCCGCGGCCTGCCCTGGATAATCGGGGGATGCCCGCCCCGCCCCGTTTCTCGCCCCGCACGATCGGCATCGGCGCGGCCGTGGTCACCGTGCTGGTCTGGACCGCCTTCATCGTGATCGCCCGGGCTTCGGCCGCACGCTCGCTCACCCCATTGGACCTGGCGCTCGCGCGCATCTGCGGTGCCAGCCTGGTGCTGGTGCCCTGGGGCGCCTGGATGGTCATGAAGGACCTGCGGCAGAAGGACGGCACCGCGTCGTCGCTCTTCGGGCTGTCGCCGCTGTCCCTGCGCCTCACGGCCAGCGCCGGCATCTTCGGCGGCGTGGCCTATGCCCTGCTGGCCTACAGCGGCTTCTTCTTCGCGCCCGCGGGCCACGCCTCGGTGCTGATGCCCGGCAGCCTGCCGCTGTGGACCACGCTGCTGGCCGCGCTGGTGCTGCGCGACCGCATCACGCCGGGCCGTGCCTTCGGCCTCGCGCTGATCGTGGCCGGTGACCTGGTGGTCGGCGGGCGCAGCCTGCTGCATGCCTTCGAGGGCGGCGAGGTCTGGAAGGGCGACCTGCTCTTCATGGCCGCGGCCTTCTGCTGGGCCTGCTACAGCGTGGTGGCGCGCCGCCATGGGCTGGACGCCGTGCGCGCGACCATCGCCATCACCGTGTTCGCGCTGCTGGCCTACGTTCCGGCCTACGGCCTGCTGGTGGCGGGCGGCGCGGTCGTGAGCCACATCGGCTCGGCGCCCTGGGGCGAGGTGGCGTTCCAGATGCTGTTCCAGGGCGTCGGCTCGGTCGTCGTCTCGGGCATTACCTTCACGAAGATGATCCAGTACTTCGGGCCGGTGCGCAGCACCATGATCACGGCCCTGGTGCCCGGCCTCTCGGCCTTCGGCGCGGTGATCTGGCTCGACGAGCCGCTTTACTGGAACCTGATCGCCGGCCTGCTGCTGGTGACCGCCGGCATCCTGTTCGGCGTGCAGAAAACATCGGCCGGTGGTCGCGCGGCTGCTGCGCGGCCCGCGGTGCCGGCCACCGCCACGGGGTGCCGCGATGCCTAGGCTCCTGGCTTTCGACACCAGCACCGAGCACCTGTCGGTGGCGGTGCGCCACGGCGAGCGCCTGTTCACGCACGGCGGGGCCGGCGGCGCGCAGGCGTCGAGCACGCTGATCCCGCTCATCCTGCAACTGCTGGCCGAGGCCGGGCTCGAACTGGCCGCGCTCGACGCCATCGCCTTCGGCCGCGGGCCGGGCTCCTTCACGGGCCTGCGCACCGCCTGCTCGGTGGCGCAGGGGCTGGCTTTCGGCGCCGGCGTGCCGCTGCTGCCGGTCGACACGCTGCTGGCCGTGGCCGAGGAAGCGCGCCATGCCTTCGGTGCGCGCCAGGTGGTGGCGGTGCTCGACGCGCGCATGGACCAGCTCTATGCCGCGCGCTACGACTTCGATGGGGGCGGTGCGCTGGGCGGCCCGGCCGTCGAACCGCTGCTGCTCGCGCCCGAAGCCCTCGAGGTGCCCGCCGGCTGGTCGCTGGCCGGCAACGCCTTTGCCGCCTATGGCCCCCGCCTGGCCCCGGCCGCGGCGCGCCACGAAGTGCTGCCCACGGCCACCGCCATGCTCCGGCTGGCGCCGGCGCTGCTGGCCGCGGGGCGCACGGTGGATGCGGCACATGCCTGGCCGCTCTATGTTCGCGATAAAGTGGCGCAAACCACCGATGAGCGCGCTGCCATCAAGGCGGCCGCACTGGCGGTTCCACCTGTTGCCAACTAGCCATGAGCGCCGTCCTCCAGCCCGTCGAAGCCCGCCTCGAGCCGCTCACCGTCGAGCGGCTCGATGCCGTCTGCGCGGTCGAGCAGACGGCCTACAGCCATCCGTGGACGCGGGCCAACTTCATCGATTCGATGGCGGTCGGCTACCACTGCCAATGCCTGCTGGCCCCGGTTTCGCGGCCCGACCTGGGCACGCCGATCACCAGCCTCGGCGAGACGCTGATCGGCTACTTCGTCGCCATGAAGGGCGTGGACGAGGTGCACCTGCTCAACATCACCGTGGCGCCGATCTTCCAGCGCCAGGGCTGGGCGCCGCTGATGCTCGAGGCGCTGACCGGCTGGTCGCGCGGGCAGGGCGCGCAGTGGCTCTGGCTCGAGGTGCGCCAGAGCAACCGGCGCGCGCTCGACATCTACATGCGCCAGGGTTTTCGCAGCGTCGGCGTGCGCAAGGGCTACTACCCGGCGCATGAGGGCAAGCGCGAGGACGCGGTCGTCATGAGCCTGCGATTGAACGAATCAGGCTCTGCCTGGGGAGCCTTGCGATGAACGCGGTACAGACACTGAAGCTCGACGCCCGCCGGCGCGCGATGCTCGACGAGATGGGCGTGAAGTTCTGGTGGCCGATGCCCGAAGTTGCCGAAGCGGCGCCCGTGGCCGTGGAAGCGGCAGCGGTGGCCGCGCCGCCGTCCGCCGTCCGCGAGCGCGCGCCCGCCGTGGCCGAAGCGCCGTCCGCCGCGCCCACGCCGGCCGCAAGGCCCGTTGCAGCCGCACCGGCCCCGGCGGCGCGTCCCACCGCGCCCGCGCTGCTCGCGCAAGGCGCCGCCGTGCTGGTCGACGCGCCCCGCCGCCTCTACGCCGAGGCCGCCGCCGAAGCGGCGCAAGGCGGCTGGCTGGTGGTGGCCGACATGCCGCCCGAAGCCGACGGCCGCCACGGCGAGCCCTTTGCGGGCGATGCCGGCAAGCTGCTCGACAACATGCTGCGCGCCCTCCAGCTGCACGACGGCAGGACGCCGGTGCACCTGATGCGCACGCACCGCGGCGTGGGCGCCGGCCAGCCTGGCAGTCCGCGTCCGATGGACGAGGCTTTCGCGGAACATGCGGCCGCGCTGGCACCGAGCCTGGTGCTCGCCATGGGGCCGCTGGCCGCCCAGAGCCTGATGCAAAGCACCGATCCGCTCGGCAAGCTGCGCGGCCGCGCGGTGCCGCTGCCCTCGGCCAGCGGGGTGCCGGTGGTGGCCACCTACCACCCGGCGTACCTGCTGCGAAACCCGGCCGACAAGGCCCGCGCCTGGGCCGATCTCTGCCTGGCCGCTGAACAGCAAACACCGTCGAACTAGGGGCCGGCGGGCGGGTCCTTAAAATCGGACCCCATGACTTTCCTCGACAAGCTGGCCAACGCACAGCAAAAAAACGGTTCGCTGCTCTGCGTGGGGCTCGATCCGGAGCCAGCCAAGTTCCCGGGGCAGCTCAAGGGCGACGCCAGCCGCATCTATGACTTCTGCGCGCGCATCGTCGACGCGACGGCCGGCCTGGTCATCGCCTTCAAGCCGCAGATCGCCTATTTCGCGGCCCACCGCGCTGAAGCCCAGCTCGAACAACTGATGGAGCACATGCGCCGCAACGCGCCCGACGTGCCGGTGATCCTGGACGCCAAGCGCGGGGACATCGGCTCCACGGCCGAGCAGTACGCCATCGAGGCCTTCGAGCGCTACGGCGCCGACGCCGTGACGCTGTCGCCCTTCATGGGCTTCGACTCGGTGGCGCCCTACCTCAAGCACCAGGGCAAGGGCGCCTTCCTGCTCTGCCGCACCAGCAACCCCGGCGGCTCCGACCTGCAGGGCCAGCGCCTGGCGGACATCGAGGGCCAGCCCTTTCTCTACGAGCACGTTGCCAAGCTGGCGCAGGGCCCGTGGAACCTCAACGGGCAACTCGGTCTCGTGGTGGGTGCGACCTATCCGGCGGAAATCGAGCGCGTGCGCGAACTCGCGCCGACCGTGCCGCTGCTGATTCCGGGCGTCGGCGCCCAGGGCGGCGATGCGGTGGCCACGGTACGCGCCGGCTGGCGCCCCGATGCGCCGATCATCGTGAACTCGTCGCGCGCCATCATCTACGCCTCCTCGGGCGACGACTTTGCCGAGGCGGCCCAAAAGGCCGCGCGCACCACGCGCGACGCACTGGAAACCGCCAAGGCCTGACGGGCTTCTCGTGGAACACGCGGAACCGGCTTTGCCGGGCCGCTGGTGTTGCCCCCGGTGAGGGGGTGGAGAAGCGACACGAAGTGCGCGAAGCCTGGGGGAGAGCCAATCAGGCGCGGCGCAGCCTGGTGAAGGCTTCGAACTCCCAGTTGCGCATCCCCAGCAGCAGCGTGTAGCCCTCGCGGTCCTTGGCCGAGAGCTTCTGGTCGGTCTGGTGCTGCTGCGCGAAGTCCTGAGCCACGCGCTGCAGGCGTTCCAGGAACGCGGGCGCGAGCGAGCGGCTGATCGAGCCGTGCACCAGCAGCAGCCCCTCGGCCGGGCCATCGAAGCCGCCGCGGTAGTAGTCGAGCACCACGTTCTCGCGGAAGAACTCCATCACCGGGCCGTGCGGCCGCCAGCGGAAGGTCTTGGCCAGCTTCAGCCGGTAGCGGTTCAGCGGGCGCAGCTCGATGATGCCGATGCGGTCCAGCTGCGCCAGGCAGCTGATGCACTCGGCCTCGCTGATCCGGTACGAAGCCACGATCTGCTCCAGCGTCCACTGGCTCAGCACGCTGATGGCCACCAGCAGCAGCTTCTTGTCCTTGACCACCGCCTTTTCCTGCTCCTGCGTGAGTTCCTTCAGCAGCGGCTGGGCGTCGGCGACGCGGCGCGCCAGCTCGGCGAAGTCGATCTTGAGCGCGCGGCAGATCGCGTCGACCCGCGACAGCGGCATGTCGCTCTTGGCCAGCATGCGCTTCACGCTGGATTCGGCCATGTCGAGCGAACGCGCCAGGTCGGCGTAGGTCATGCGGGCGCTCTTGAGTTCGTTCTTGAGGGCTTGGACGAGGTCGACGGTGGTGCTCATGAGGGTGGCGATGCGGAAAGGGGTATTGAAAAAAGATACCGAAAGGTGTGAATTAGTGCCTCGTATCGATTCTCGATGCCTGTGGCGCGACTGGCAACTAGATTCCGCGGCTCCTGCCACCCATCACCACCGAGGACCGCCATGCCTTTGCCCACCCTCAGCCGCCGCGAACGCGGATTGCTCTTCACCTTCGCGCTGCTCGCGCTGGTGGCCCTCTTCGGACCCGCATTGCCGGCGGCCGAGGTGGCCATTGCCTCGGTGTTCGCCGACGGCCGCAGCTGGCACGGCCTGCCCAACGCGATGGACGTGCTGAGCAACCTGCCCTTCCTGCTGATCGGCTTCTGGGGCCTGTACCGGCTCAACCGGATCGACCGCGCCCACCAGGAGGCGCTGGCGCAGTTCCCGCTGGCGCCGCCGGCCAACGATCCGCCGGACAACACGCTCGACTGCGCCTGGCTTTTCTTTGCCGGGCTGGTCGCCACCGCCGCGGGATCGGCCTTCTTCCACCTGGTGCCCGACGGCGCCCGGCTCGCGGCCGACCGCGCCGGCATGGCGGTGGCCTTTGCGGGGCTGATCGGCATCGCGGTCTGCGAGCGCGTGAGCCAGCGCGCCGGCTGGCCGGCCGCCTGGTTCGTGCTGATGGCCGGGCTGCTGTCGGCCGAGGTGTTCCAGGAAAGCGGCAACGTGCTGCCCTGGGCCATCGTGCAGTTCGGCGGCATGGCGCTGGTGCTCACGCTCGCACTGGCCACGCCGATGCGCGGCGCGGTCGGGCTCAAGCTGGGCTGGGTGATCTGCTTCTATGCCCTGGCCAAGGTCTTCGAGCTGGCGGACCACGCGATCTACGAGGCGACGCAGCAGGTGGTCTCGGGCCACACCCTCAAGCACCTGACCGCATCGCTGGCGGGCCTGCCGGTGCTGGCGGCGCTGCGCAAGCTCGACATGAACTGGCGCGCGACCCTGCTGCGGCACAATCCCGACGCAGCCGCCGCCCTGACGGCATGACATAGGCCCCCCAGTCTTCGCGCACTGCGTGTCGCTGCGCCAGTAGATAACAAGAGGAGATGTTCCGAATGACAACCCCCGCCGCTGCTGCCACTGCCGCCACCGCGCCCCACGAGGCAAACGCCCACGCGAACCAGTTCGCGCTTCTCGGGCAGCGGCGCTTCGCGCCCTTCTTCTGGACCCAGTTCGCGGGCGCGGCGAACGACAACCTCTTCAAGTTCGCCTTCACCGTGATGGTGACCTACCAGCTCCAGCTGAGCTGGATGCCGCCGGCCATGGCGGGCCTGGCCATCGGCGCGCTGTTCATCCTGCCGTTCTTGCTGTTCTCTGCCACGGCGGGGCAGCTCACCGACAAGTTCGACAAGACGAAGATGATCCGCTTCGTCAAGAACCTCGAGATCGCGATCATGCTGATTGCGGCCTGGGGCTTCGTCGCGGCCGATGCGGTGGTGCTGCTGGGCTGCGTGTTTCTCATGGGCCTGCATTCCACGCTGTTCGGGCCGGTCAAGTTCGCCTACCTGCCGCAGGTGCTCGACGCGCGCGAGCTCACGGGCGGCAACGGCATGGTCGAGATGGGCACCTTCGTTGCCATCCTGCTCGGGCAGGTGGCGGGCGGGCTGCTGGTGGCGCTGCCGCAGGTCGGCCACACCACGGTGGCGGTGGCCTGCGTGCTGCTGGCGCTGGTGGGGCGCGGCGTGGCGCAGGCCATTCCGCGGGCGCCTGCCACCGACCCGGGGCTGGTGATCAACTGGAACCCGTTCAGCGAGACCTGGCGCAACCTCAAGCTCGCGCACGGCAACATCGTGGTGTTCCGCTCGCTGCTGGGCATCTCGTGGATGTGGTTCTTCGGCGCGGTGTTCCTGAGCCAGTTCCCCAGCTTCGCGAAGGAAGTGCTGCACGGCGACGAGCAGGTGGCTTCGCTGCTGCTGGTGGTGTTCTCGGTGGGCATCGGCGTGGGCTCGCTGCTGTGCGAGACGCTGAGCCGCCGGCAGGTGGAGATCGGCCTGGTGCCGCTGGGCGCGATCGGCATGAGCGTGTTCGCCATCGACCTGTACTTTGCATCGCGCGCGCTGCCTCCGGTGGCGGTCATGGGCCTGGGCGCCTTCATGGGCCAGGCCGCGCACTGGCGCGTGATGGCCGACCTGGCGCTGCTGTCGCTCTTCGCGGGCTTGTACAGCGTGCCGATGTACGCGCTGATCCAGCTGCGCAGCCAGCCGACGCACCGCGCACGCATCATCGCGGCCAACAACATCCTCAACGCGCTGTTCATGATCGGCAGTTCGGTGATCGCGGGCGCCTTGCTCGGCGCGGGCTTCACGATTCCGCAGATCTTCCTGTTCACCGGCATTGCCAACGCCCTGGTGGCGTTCTACATCTTCATGCTGGTGCCCGAGTACCTGCTGCGCTTCATCGCGTGGATGCTGTCGCACTTCGTCTACCGCTTCGAGATCAAGGGCGAAGAGCACATTCCCACCGAACGCGCCGCGGTGCTGGTGTGCAACCACGTGAGCTTCATCGACGCGATATTGCTGATGGCCGCAAGCCCGCGCCCGATCCGCTTCATCATGGACCACCGGATCTTCAAGGTGCCGGTGCTCGGCTGGCTGTTCAGGCTGGCCAAGGCGATTCCGATCGCGCCGCAGAAGGAAGATCCGGCCGCCTACGAAGCAGCCTTTGCCAGGGCGCTGGGCGTGCTGCGCGAAGGCGACCTGCTGGCCATCTTTCCCGAGGGCGCGATCACGCGCGACGGCCAGCTGCAGCCCTTCAAGGGCGGGGTGATGAAGATCATCGACAGCGCGCGCGCCGAAGGCATCGAGCCGCCGGTGATCCCGATGGCGCTGACCAATCTCTGGGGCTCGTACTTCAGCCGCATCGAGCTGCGCGGCGGCGAGAACGTGGCCATGGCCAAGCCCTTCCGCCGCGGCTTCTTCAGCCGCGTGGGGCTCAACGTCGGCCATGCCGTGCCGCCGCTCGAGGTGCGGCCCGAGGCGCTGCAGCAGCGCGTGAGCGGACTGCTGGCCGCCTGAGGCGCCAAAAAAGTATCTCTTCCAGATACCCGTAGCGGCTCAAACCGGAACTGGTCGAAGCATTCGAGCCCCGCAGTGCGGGAGCGAACCATCATTCGCTCACCTTCACTACGCCGCGAGGCACTCATGCAACCCTTCCCTTCCACCACCGTTTCGATCCAGCGCGACACGCGGGCCTGGCAGTTCCAGGTCTGGGCTTCCTTCGCGATTGCCGTGTTCCTGTGCGCCACCGGCCTGAGCTGGCTGCCGGGCGAGGCGCTGGACCGTGCGTTCATGGTGATGGGCTATGTGTTCTGCCTCAGCACCGCCTTCATGCTGGCCAAGTTCGTGCGCGACAGCCAGCCGGCGGTCGCCGGCGGCACGGCAGCGAGCCGCGACGTGCCGATGTGGCGCCTGGTGGTCTGGGGCAGCTTCTTCACCGCGATGGGCCTGACCGGCTGGGGCCTGGTCCGCATGGAGATCAACGAGGCCTACAAGGCTTTCCTGGGCGTGAGCTGGCTGTTCCTGATCAGCTCGGCCTTCACGCTGGCCAAGACCCTGCGCGACCGCCACGAGGCCGACCTGGCCGAAGCGCGGCTGCAAGGCCGCCGCGCCGCCCGCCAGGAAGCCGCCGCCTCGGCCGAATGAGCGCCGCCTTTTTCTTCATCAATCCATCCACGAAAGACCGCCATGAAAAAATCCGTTGCTGCGCTTCTGGTTGCCGCCTGCACCGCGTTCGCGGGCGCCGCGCTGCCCCTCCATGCCCAGGCACAGAGCGAGGCTTCGGCCGCGCTCTCGCTGCTGCCTGTGGCCTCGGTCGTGGGCGCCGCTTCGGCGGTGAGCGCCTCTGCCACGGCCGTGGTCGCGCTGCCCGCCGCGCTCTCGGTGGGTGGCTCGATGCTCACGGTGGTGGCGGTCGAGGCCTCGGCCGATGGCACCGTCTATCTGCTGGAGCGCGCCTCGGATGGCGCGCGCGCCAGCGTCAAGGTGATGGGGCGCGCCGCCAACGGCGCATCGGCGGCGGTGGGCATGGGCGTGCTGGTCAGCGTGATCGGCAGCGGCGTCGTGCTGTCGGCCGCGGGCGAGGTGCTGGCCTTCGTGCCCAATGCCATCGGCCGCGCGCTGTTGCACAACGAGAGGCTATCGTGAAGCGCGCGGCCTTTCCTGCGCTCCTGCTGGCGCTCGCGGCGGCACTGCCGCTGCAGGCGCAGGCCGGCCGCTCCTGCGAACAGGCCAGGCCGACCGCGGCGCTGATCGTCAAGGGCATGCAGCTGGCCGAGCGCACCTCGCAGCAGCTCGATGCGAGCGGCGCGCGCGCCGTGCTGCTGGCGCGCGCCGGGCAGGACCTGGGCAAGTACGGCCTGCGCTATTCGCACCTGGGCATCGCCTACAAGACCGACGAGGGTCCATGGCGCGTGGTGCACAAGCTCAACCAGTGCGGCACCTCGGTGGCCGCCGTTTACCGCCAGGGGCTCGGGGAGTTCTTCCTCGACGACCTGTGGCGCTACGAGGCCGCCTGGGTCGTGCCCACGCCTGCCGTGCAAACGCAGCTGCTGGCCGCGCTGCACGAGCCGCCTGCGCGCATCGTGCGGCTGAACATCGCGCCCTACAGCATCGTGAGCTACGCCTGGGGGCAGAAGTACCAGCAGTCGAACCAGTGGGCGGTCGAGACGCTGGCCGCGGCCATGGAGCCCGCCACCATCGCGAGCCGCGCGCAGGCGCAGGCGTGGCTGCAGTTCAAGGGCTACGAGCCGACCACGCTCAAGCTCGGCCCGCTCACGCGGCTGGGCGGCCGCGTGGGCTCGGCCAACGTGGCCTTCGACGACCATCCGAACGAGAAGCGGTTCTCGGACCGCATCGAGACGGTGACGGTCGACTCGGTGTTCGCGTGGATGCCGCGCGCGGGGCTCGGCGCGGCGCCGGTGGCGTTCAAGCTGCAGTAAGAAATCCCTTTCTCTCACCGAAAGAATGAAATGAGCAAGTCATTGCGTCTGTCCGAAAAGTGGTTTCGCCGCGGCCTCTGGCTCGTGGCGCTGGTGTTCGCGAGCTTCCTGATCGGACTCGGCGGCGCCATCGTGGACGACCTGCCGCGGGTCGAGCGCGCGCTCGAGCTCGACGACTTCATCGACCGCCCCGCGGCCGAGCCGCTGCGCAGCACCATCAAGGCGTCGGAGGCCGCCGAGCTGCAGGCGACGCGGCAGCTGGAGCAGGTCCGCCTGCAGCAGAGCGCCGCGCGGCAGGCGAGCGCCAACGCCCGCGAGACCTTCGGCAACTGGATCGCCACGCGGCGCGCCACCGCGCAGCCTGACCAGGACACCGAGCTGATTGCGCGCACCAAGGCGCTCGATGCCTTCAAGCAGAAGGAAGACGAGGTCCAGCGGCTCGTGAATGCGCAGCAGCAGGTCGTGCTCGACGCGCGCCAGGCCGAGCAGCGCGCCCGCGAGGCACTGTCGCTGCTGGAGCGCGATGCGCGGGAAAAGCTCGACGCCGAGTACCGCCGTGTCGAACTGCGCGTGTTCGCCTACCGCCTTGCGCTCACGCTGCCGCTTCTGGTCGTGGCCGGCTGGCTGTTCGCGAAAAAGCGAAAGAGCACCTACTGGCCCTTCGTCTGGGGTTTCATCTTCTTCGCGCTGTTCGCCTTCTTTGTCGAACTGGTGCCCTACCTGCCGAGCTACGGCGGCTATGTGCGCTACGCGGTGGGCATTGTGGTCACGGTGCTCGTGGGCCGCTATGCGATCGTCGCGCTCAACGCCTACCTCGCGCGGCAGAAGCTCGCCGAGCAGCAGCCCGACCAGGTGCGACGCGAGGAGCTCAGCTACGACGTCGCGCTCGCGCGGCTCGGCAAGGGCGTGTGCCCCGGCTGCGAACGCCCGGTCGACCTGAAGAACGACGAGATCGACTTCTGCCCGCACTGCGGCATCGGCCTGTTCGACCACTGCGGCCAGTGCGAGGCGCGCAAGAGCGCGTTCTCCAAGTTCTGCCATGCCTGCGGTACCTCCGCCGCGCCGCGGGTGCCGCAGGCAGCGACCGGTGGATCGGCGCCCGGGTCTGTGGATTCGTTCACGCCCGGCGGGCCGCTCAAGCCGGCCGTGTAGCGGCGGCGCCGCATGCGCGTGCTACAACCGCCGGCTGCGGTACGGAGGTGCCGCGGTTTTCAGCCAGCCATCAACCTTGACGGAGCAAAAAGCATGAGCATTTTCGGCAGCATCCTTTCCAAGATATTTCCTTCCGCAAACGCCGCCCCCGCACCTGCTGCTCCGGCAGCCCCGGTGCCCGCAGGCGCACCCGCCGCCGCGGCACCGCCGCCCGCCATCACGGTGGTGGATGTCGAGGCCCTGCTCGATGGCATGCCCGGTGCGAGCAGCCTGAACTGGCGCACCTCCATCGTCGACCTGATGAAGCTGCTCGGCCTCGACAGCAGCCTCGATGCGCGCAAGCAGCTCGCCGCCGAACTGAGCTACGGCGCCGACACCAGCGACAGCGCCAAGATGAACATCTGGCTGCATCGCCAGGTCATGACCAAGCTGGCCGCCAACGGCGGCAAGGTGCCTGCCGAACTGCGCGACTGATCGTCCGCTTCGGCCCAGCACAAAGCCCGGCATGCCGGGCTTTGTGCTTCAGGTCCAGCCGGCATCCACCACGTAGTCCTGCGCGGTGCACATGCGCGAATCGTCGGCTGCCAGGAACAGCGCCATGGCGGCGATGTCTTCCGCCATCACGCGTCCCGGCAGGCATTGCGCCGCATCGATCTCCGCGGCCGACTCGGGCTTGACCCACAGCCTGATCTGCCGCTCGGTCATCACCCAGCCCGGCACGATCGAATTGACGCGGATGTTCTCTTTGCCCAGGTCGCGCGCCAGCGAGCGCGTGAGGCCGCGCGCGGCCGCCTTGCAGGCCTGGTAGACGGGATAGCCCTGGCCCTTGATCATCCAGCTGATCGAGCCGAAGTTGATGATCGAGCCGCCGCCCAGCGCGCGCATGTCGTCGGCCACCGCCTGCACGGCAAAGAACTGGTGCTTGAAGTTGACGGCCACGAGGCGGTCGAACTCCTCGCTCGTGACGTCGGCCATCTCGTGGCGCCGGTCGTTGGCGGCATTGTTGAGCAGCACGCCGATCGGGCCGAATTGCGCGCGCACTGCGGCGATGGTGGCCGCGAGCGCCGCCGTGTCGGTCACGTCGCATGCGATGAACAGTGCGGGCGTGTCGCCCTGCAGCTGCGCCGCGAGCGCGGTGCCGGCGGCCGCGTCGAGGTCGCAGAAGCCGACCTTCGCGCCTTGCGCATGGAAGGCCCGCACCAGCGCCTCGCCGATGCCGCTCGCACCGCCGGAGATGAAGACGGTGCGGCCGGCCAGCGAGGGATAACGGGCGGTGTAGGACGAAAGTGGTGATGCGTCGGTCATGTGAATGCGGCAACAGCGATGGCTACGAGCGGCAAGCGTACCGGATGGGCGTGCCCCTGCATGGCGAGGGGCCGCCGGCCGGCGTATGGCTTCCGGCGAATGGCCGGCGCGGGCGTGCGTGGCACGCGCCCGCGTCAGACGCCGCGCGCGCGCTCCGACTTGAAGCGCGCGCGGAATTCCGTGAAGGTGCCCGCCTCGAGCGATTCGCGGATCTCGCGCATCAGGTTCAGGTAGTAGTGCAGGTTGTGGATGGTGGCGAGCATCGGCCCGAGCATCTCGGCGCAGCGGTCGAGGTGGTGCAGGTAGGCGCGGCTGAAGCCCTCGCGCCCGCCGTCGTTCCACGAGACGCCCGGGCTACCGGAGGGGCCTCGTGGTGCGCCCGCGCAGGCGTAGCAGGTGCAGCTCGGGTCGATGGGTTGCGGGTCGTTCTTGTGGCGCGCATTGCGCATCTTCAGGTCGCCGAAGCGCGTGAACAGCGTGCCGTTGCGCGCATTGCGCGTCGGCATCACGCAGTCGAACATGTCGACACCGTCGGCCACGCCCTGCACCAGGTCTTCCGGCGTGCCCACGCCCATCAGGTAGCGCGGCTTGTTCGCGGGCAGCCGATGCGGCGTGTGACCCATGATGTGCAGCATCTCCTCCTTGGGCTCGCCCACGCTCACGCCGCCGATGGCGTAGCCCGGAAAGTCCATCTCCACCAGCGCCGCGAGCGATTCCTCGCGCAGGTTCTCGAACATGCCGCCCTGCACGATGCCGAACAGCGCGTTCGGGTTCTGGAGCCGCGCGAACTCGTGCTGGCAGCGTTTGGCCCAGCGCAGGCTCAGCTCCATCGAGATGCGCGCCTCGGCCTCGGTCGTGATGTGGCCCTTGGTGTCGTAGGGCGTGCACTCGTCGAACTGCATCACGATGTCGCTGTTGAGGATGGTCTGGATCTGCATCGAGACCTCGGGCGTGAGGAACAGCTTGTCGCCGTTGACGGGCGAGGCGAACTTCACGCCCTCTTCGCTGATCTTGCGCATCGCGCCCAGCGACCAGACCTGGAAGCCGCCGGAGTCGGTGAGGATGGGCTTGTTCCATTTCTCGAACTGGTGCAGCCCGCCGAAGCTGGCCATCACGTCGAGGCCGGGGCGCATCCACAGGTGGAAGGTGTTGCCCAGGATGATCTGCGCGCCCATCTCATCGAGGCTGCGCGGCATCACGCCCTTGACGGTGCCGTAGGTGCCCACGGGCATGAAGATCGGCGTCTGCACCACGCCATGGTTGAGCGTGAGCGTGCCGCGGCGCGCGTGGCTCCCGGGATCGGTCTTGAGAAGTTCGAACTTCAGGCGCGGCAGGGACGTGGTGTCGGTCATTTCTGGGGGGCGGCGCCGGTGTCCGGCAGCAGCATCAGGATGGTACGGTTGAAGTCTTCGACGGCGAGCAGGCGGCCCTGCCGGTCGACGGTGATGCCGGTGGGGCGGCCCATCGGGCGCACGCCCGGTTTGGGGCTCCAGCCGGCGAGCCATTCGATCGGCTTGCCCGATGGCAGGCCGCGCGCATCGAGCTTGTAGCCCACCACGCGGTGCCCGGGCGGCTGGTGGCCGCGCCAGGCGACCAGCAGCTGGCCCGCGAAACGGCTGTCCGCGGGCCCGGTGATCATCTGCAGCGGCGCGGCGTGCGCGGGCCAGAGCATCAGCGGTGCCTCGGTGGCCTTGCAGTCGTGCCGGTTCTCGTAGCCGCGCGCGGGCCGCCGGTTGCCTACGCAATAGGGCCAGCCGTAGTCGCGCCCGGCCTGCAGCCGGTTCAGCTCTTCGGGCGGCTGGCCCACGTCTTCGTAGTCGATGGAATTCTCGCCCTGCAGCACGGTGCCCCTGGCGGGGCCGTCCGGCAGCACGGCCAGGGCGACCGAGTTGCGCAGGCCGGTGGCAAAGGGCTTGAAGCTCTGCAGCTTGTGGTCCGGCCCGGCGAGCACGGCTTCGTACACGGCGGCGCGCGGCTTCGGCCCGGCCAGGTCGGGGCAGGGCAGCGGGTATTGTTTCGACGAGGCATCGCGGCAGGCATCGGAGTCGGAGCCGACGTTGACGTAGAGCCGACCGCCCGGTCCGAAGGCCAATTCCTTGAGCGGATGCGTGCCGTCGCCCGGCAGGCCGTCGATCACCGTCTCGCGCTGCAGCGCGCCGCCGGGCGAAGAAGGGATCGGCGTGCGCCAGATCGTGCCCGACTCGCCGACGTAGATCTTGCCGTCGGGTCCGGCGGCGAGGCCCAGCGGCCGGTCGAGCTGCTCGGCCAGCACGCTGAAGCGCGCACGCCGCGGCGCGGGGCCCTCGGTGGGCAGCACCATCTCGAGCAGGCGGCCGCGGCGCGGCTCCCACGATCCCATGTCGACGACCCAGTAGCGGCCCGGCGCCACCTCGAGGATGCGCCGGGGCGCACGCAGGCCCTGGGCCTCGTCGGCCAGCAGCGCGACGCAGGTGCCCGCGGGGCTGCCGATGTCGAGCCGCGCATAGCCGCCGCAGAGCCCCTGCGGCGTGTAGCCGCGTGCATGCACGGCCACGGGCAGCAGCACCGCGCATCCGAATGCGAACGCGGCCAGCGAGGAACGGACGGCGTTGGTTTTCATGCGGGAGCGCGCGCCAGCAGCATGGCGTCGCCGTAGCTGAAGAAACGGTAGTGCTGCGCGATGGCGTGGGCATAGAGCGCCATCACGTGTTCATAGCCCGCAAAGGCCGAGACCAGCATCATCAGCGTGCTCTTCGGCAAATGGAAGTTGGTGACCAGCAGGTCGACGTGCTCGAACACGAAGCCCGGCGTGATGAAGATGCGCGTGTCGCCCGCGGCCTCGCTGCTCCTGGCCCACGATTCGAGCGTGCGCACGGTGGTGGTGCCGACCGCGACCACGCGGCCGCCGCGCGCCTTGCACTCCGCGATGGCGCGCTGCGTGGCCTCGGGCACTTCGTAGCGCTCGGCGTGCATCGTGTGCTCTGAAATGTTCTCGGTCTTGACCGGCTGGAAGGTGCCGGCGCCCACGTGCAGCGTGACGCTGGCGCGCTGCACGCCGCGCGCCTCGAGTTCGGCCAGCAGCCCTTCGTCGAAATGCAGCGCGGCGGTCGGCGCAGCCACGGCGCCGGGCACGCGCGCGAACACGGTCTGGTAGCGGCGCTCGTCGTCGGCCGAATCGCTGTGCGTGATGTAGGGCGGCAGCGGCACGTGGCCGCAGCGAGCCATCAGCGCGTAGGGATCTTCGCCGGCGTCGCTCTCGAAGCCGAAGCGGAACAGGGCGCCATTTTCCTCCGGCCAACGGCCCAGCAGCGTCGCGCGAAAGCCGCCGACCATTTGCAGCGTGGTGCCCACGGGCGGCTTCTTGCTCACTTTCATGTGCGCCACCACTTCGTGGCCCTGCAGCACGCGCTCGACCAGCAGTTCGAGCTTGCCGCCGGTCGGCTTCTCGCCGAACAGGCGCGCCTTGACCACGCGCGTGTCGTTGAAGACCAGCAGGTCGCCCGCGCGCAGCAATGAGGGCAAGTCCTTGAAGATGCGGTCGGCGGGCGCGTCGCCCGTGCCGTCGAGGAGGCGGGAGGACGTGCGTTCGGGGGCCGGGTGTTGTGCCACCAGCTCGGGCGGCAGGTTGAAATCGAAATCGGAAAGCGTGAAGGCGCGCATGGTGCTTGAGGGCCGGACGGGCCCGTGCCAAGGAGGCATGGAAGATGAGTGAGACGTGGCCGGAGCCGGGCAGAATTGTCCCATGCCCGCCTCCGCGAAGTCCGCGCCGCCCGAAAAGACCACAAGCCCGCCCGCCGCCGCCCCGGCCGCGCCCGGTGCCGGGCTGAGCGCCGTGCAGCGCGCGCTGCGCAAGCTCGGCCTGGTGCGCGATATCGACTTCGCGCTCTACCTGCCGATGCGCTACGAGGACGAGACACGCATCGTGCGTCTGGCCGACACGCGCGACGGCGACATGGCCCAGGTCGAGGGCGTGGTGACCGAATGCGAGGTGGTGTTCCGCCCGCGCCGGCAGCTGATTGCCACCATCGACGACGGCAGCGACACCTGCCAGCTGCGCTTCTTCAACTTCTATCCCTCGCAGCAGAAGCAGCTGGCCGTCGGCGCGCGCGTGCGCGTGCGGGGCGAAATTCGCGGCGGCTTCGTCGGGCGGCAGATGATGCATCCTACCGTCAAGGCGGCCGGCACGGCATTGCCGCAGGCCTTGACGCCGGTCTACTCGACCATTGCGGGCCTCCCGCAGCCGGTGCTGCGGCGCGAGGTGCGCTCGGGCCTGGCGCGCGCGGTGCTCGACGAGACGATTCCCGTGCAGATTGGATGGCGCGGCGCCTGGGACCTGCGCAGTTCGCTGAGCTTCCTGCACTACCCGACGCCCGATGTGGCGATGGCCACGCTCGAAGACCACAGCCATCCGGCATGGCAGCGCATCAAGGCCGAGGAACTGCTCGCGCAGCAGCTCTCGCAATTGCAGGCGCGGCTGGAGCGCGCGGCGCAGCGTGCGCCGATGCTGCCTTCCCCGGCCGAGCCGCAGGCAAGTTCGCTGCATGCGCAGTTGCTCGCGGTGCTGCCCTTCGGCCTGACCGGCGCGCAGCAGCGCGTGGGCGAGGAAATCACGCGCGACCTGCGCCGCGAGATCCCGATGCACCGCCTGCTGCAGGGCGACGTGGGCTCGGGCAAGACGGTGGTGGCGGCGCTCGCGGCGGCGCGCTGCATCGATGCGGGCTTTCAGTGCGCGCTGATGGCACCGACCGAAATCCTTGCGGCCCAGCACTTCGGCAAGCTGGTCGGCTGGCTCGATCCACTGCTGGCCGAACGCGGCCTGCGCGTGGCGTGGCTCACGGGCAGCCAGAAGAAGAAGGAGCGCGACGCGATGTCGGCTGCCGTCGAGAGCGGCGAGGCGGCCTTGGTCATCGGCACCCATGCCGTCATTTCGGAGAAAGTGCGCTTCAGGAACCTCGCATTGGCGATCATCGACGAGCAGCACCGCTTCGGCGTGGCACAGCGCCTTGCGCTGCGCGGCAAGGCGGTAAGCCACCTCGAACCGCACCTGTTGATGATGAGCGCCACCCCGATCCCGCGCACGCTGGCGATGAGCTACTACGCCGACCTGGACGTTTCCACGCTCGACGAACTGCCGCCGGGCCGCACGCCCATCGTCACCAAGCTGGTGGCCGACCACCGGCGCGACGAGGTGGTCGACCGCATCCAGGCGCAGATCGCCCAGGGCCGGCAGGTCTACTGGGTCTGCCCGCTGATCGAGGAAAGCGAGGCGGTCGACCTGCGCAACGCCACCGAGACGCGCGACGAGCTCGCCGATGCACTCGGCACGGCCGTCAACGTCGGGCTGCTGCATTCGCGCATGCCCACGGCCGAGAAGCAGGCGGTGATGGCCGCCTTCACGGCCAACGAGATCCAGGTGCTGGTGAGCACCACGGTGATCGAAGTGGGCGTGGACGTGCCGAACGCCTCGCTGATGGTGATCGAGCATGCCGAGCGCTTCGGGCTCTCGCAGCTGCACCAGCTGCGCGGCCGCGTGGGGCGCGGCGCCGCGGCTTCGGCCTGCGTGCTGCTCTACGCGCCGGGCGACAGCGGCCGCGTCGGCGAAGCGGCCCGCGCCCGGCTCAAGGCCATGGCCGAAACCGGCGACGGCTTCGAGATCGCGCGGCGCGACCTCGAGATCCGCGGCCCCGGCGAATTCCTGGGCGCGCGCCAGTCGGGCGCGCCGCTGCTGCGCTTTGCCGACCTCGCCACCGACACGATGCTGCTCGACTGGGCGCGCGAGCTCGCGCCGCTGATGCTCGACAAGCACCCGGACCTGGCCCAGCGCCACATCGATCGCTGGCTCGGCACCAAGGCCGAGTACCTGAAGGCATAGGCCTGTTCGCTGCGCCGGCGCGTAGCCGACACGGCCCACCGGCCGAAAGGCAACCCCAGGCAGCGTCCGGTCACGGACGCTTGCGCATAATTGACGCAAGCTATGACTCTCACCGAACTCAAATACATCGTCGCAGTAGCCCGCGAACGGCACTTCGGCAAGGCGGCCGAGGCCTGCTACGTCTCCCAACCCACTCTCTCGGTGGCCATCAAGAAGCTCGAGGACGAACTCGAGGTCAAGCTCTTCGAGCGCAGCGCGGGCGAAGTCACCGTCACGCCGCTCGGCGAGCAGATCGTGCAGCAGGCGCAGAGCGTGCTCGACCAGGCCGCCAGCATCAAGGAAATTGCCAAGCGCGGAAAAGACCCGCTGGCCGGCCCGCTGAACCTTGGCGTGATCTACACCATCGGGCCCTACCTGCTGCCCGACCTGGTGCGCCAGGTGATTGCGCGCACGCCGCAGATGCCGCTGGTGCTGCAGGAGAACTTCACCGCCAAGCTGCTCGAGATGCTGCGTGCCGGCGAGATCGACTGCGCGATCATGGCCGAGCCCTTCCCCGACACCGGCCTTGCCATGGCGCCGCTCTACGACGAGCCTTTCATGGCGGCGCTGCCCGTGAAGCACAAGTTCGCCGACCGCGAGTCGATCACTTCGGAAGAACTGCAGAACGAGACCATGCTGCTGCTGGGCACCGGCCATTGCTTTCGCGACCACGTGCTCGAGGTGTGCCCCGAGTTCGCGCGCTTCTCGAGCAATGCCGAGGGCATCCGCAAGAGCTTCGAGGGCTCGTCGCTCGAAACCATCAAGCACATGGTGGCGTCGGGCATGGGCGTGACGCTGGTGCCGCGCCTGTCGGTGCCGGCCGAAGCGCTCAAGCCCAAGGTCAAGGGACGCAAGGAGCCCGAGCAGATGGTGCGCTACCTGCCGGTGCGCGACGCGCAGGACCGCGATCCGCCGACGCGGCGCGTGGTGCTGGCCTGGCGCCGCACGTTCACGCGCTATGAGGCGATCGCGGCGCTGCGCAACGCGATCTATGCGTGCGAGCTGCCGGGCGTCAAGCGGCTGTCGTAGAAGGAAAGACGCGAACTTGGCCTACGCAGCGGCCGTTCGAATTCATTCATCGCCGGGATAGAGTGGCGCTGTTGCGAAGCCGCGGGTCGGCTTTCAGAATAACGGTGTCTCCGCAAAACCTGAAGAAAGAGTTTCCAGCCATGGCCAAAGCATCGAAGAAAACATCGTCGTCCTCGTCGTCCGGCAAGGTGCCCAAGAAGGGCGGCACCGTGGTGGCGCAGGAGTCCGGCAGCCGCAATGCGCCCCTCATCAACATCGGCATCGAGCGGCAGGACCGCGCCGCGATTGCCGAGGGCCTGAGCCGCGTGCTGGCGGACACCTACACGCTCTACCTCACGACCCACAACTTCCACTGGAACGTGACGGGGCCGCACTTCAATTCGCTGCATGCGATGTTCATGGGCCAGTACACCGAGCTCTGGGGTGCCACCGACATCATTGCCGAGCGCATCCGCGCGCTGGGCCACTACGCACCGGGCTCCTACGCCGAGTTCAGCAAGATCGCCACCGTGCCCGACGTGCCGCTCACCCCGCCCAAGGCGATGGAGATGGTGCGCATCCTGGTCAAGGGCCACGAAACCGTGTCGCGCATCGCGCGCGAATTCATTCCCGTGGCCGAAGAAGCCGGCGACGACCCGACGGCCGACATGCTGACCGCGCGCTGCACCGTGCACGACCAGACCGCCTGGATGCTGCGCTCGCTGCTCGAGGATTGATCGCCCGAGCCCGGGAACCCAGGAGCGGCACAATGGCCGCTCTTTTTTTGCCTGCCGCATGCTCGCCCGCCGTTTTGCGCTCTATCTCGACCTGATCCGCTGGAATCGCCCCGCCGGCTGGCTGCTGCTGCTGTGGCCCACGCTGGGCGCGCTCTGGTTCGCGGCCGAAGGCTGGCCGGGTTGGCACCTGCTGGCCGTGTTCGTGCTGGGCACCATCCTGATGCGCAGCGCGGGCTGCTGCGTCAACGACGTGGCCGACCGCGACTTCGACCGCCACGTCAAGCGGACCGCCCAGCGGCCGGTGACCAGCGGCGCGGTCTCGGTCAGGGAGGCGCTGGTGCTGGGCGCCGTGCTGGCCCTCGTGGCCTTCGGGCTGGTGCTCACGACCAACCGGCTCACCATCCTGTGGTCGTTCGCGGCGCTGGCCATCACGCTGGCCTATCCGTTCGCCAAGCGCTTCGTGTCGGTGCCGCAGGCGGTGCTCGGCATCGCCTTCAGCTTCGGCATTCCGATGGCTTTTGCCGCGGTGCAAGCCACCGTGCCCGCGTTCGCCGCCTGGCTGCTGGCCGGCAACCTGTTCTGGGTGCTGGCCTACGACACCGAGTACGCGATGGTCGACCGCGACGACGACCTCAAGATCGGCATGAAGACCTCGGCCATCACCTTCGGCCGCTTCGACGTGGCGGCGGTGATGCTGAGCTACGCGATCTTCCTGGCGGTCTGGGCCTGGGCCGGTGCGAGCCGCTCGCTGGGTGCCCTGTTCTTCGCGGGGATCGCCGTGGCCGCGGGACAGGCGGCCTGGCACTGGCGGCTGATCCGCGGGCGCACGCGCGATGGCTGCTTCAAGGCCTTCCGGCTGAACCACTGGCTCGGCTTCACGGTGTTCGCCGGCATCGTGGCCGGCTACGCGATTCGCTAGACAGACAGGACGCACATGCTCGATCGCCTGACACAGAAGATCGGCCAGGAAGGCCTGTCCGGATGGCACCTCATCACCCAGGAGATGGTCGACCGCTACGCGGCGCTGTCGGGCGACGGCGAGGGCGAATGGATCCACCTCGATCCGGAGCGCGCCGCACGCGAGGCGAACTATGGCGGGACGATCGTGCCGGGCTTCTTCCAGGTGTCGCACCTGATAAAGCTGACCGGCGAGGCCATGCGGACGCTGCTGCCCTTCGATTCGAATCACGCGTTGAACTACGGATTCGACCGCTTGCGCTTCGTCAGGCCGATGCCGGTCGGCGCGCGCTTCCGGGCGCGGGTACGCATTCTCGAGGTGGCGCCCAAGCCCGGCGGCAGCTTCCTGCTGAAGGAGGCGGTGCTGCTCGAGCTCGAGGACGGCACCGTCACGCTGGCGGCCGAGTGGCTGTTCTTCCTCGGGCCGCGCGCATTGCCGGCCTGAGGAAGTTCAGGCGCGGCCGAATTCCTCGCCCAGCTCGGCGGCGCGCTTTTGCGCCGCGTGGATGGCGGCCTTGAACTTCGCCTTGACGTCGGCGCCCTCGAGCGAGGTGATCGCTGCATGGGTGGTGCCACCCTTCGAGGTCACGCGTTCGCGTAGCACCGAAGGCGGTTCGGTGGCGCTGTGCGCGAGCGCCGAAGCGCCGGTGAAGGTGCCGATGGCCAGCCGCTGCGCCTGCTCGAGCGGCAGGCCCATCTCGACGCCGGCTTCGGTCATCGCCTCGATGAAATAGAACACATAGGCCGGGCCGGAGCCGGACATGGCCGTGACCGCATCGAGCGCGGCTTCGTCGTCGACCCAGAGCAGCTCGCCGGTCGGCGCCAGCAGCTGCCCGACCAGCGCGCGGTCGGCGGCGTCCACCGCGGCCCGCGCATAGAGGCCGGTCATGCCCTGGCCCACCAGCGCCGGCGTGTTGGGCATGGCGCGCACCACGCGTTCGCTGCCCAGCCAGCGCGCGATGCTGCCCGACGGAATGCCGGCCGCCACGCTCAGGTGCAGTGCGTTGGCCGCGAACCCGCGCACCGGGGCGGCGGCTTGCGCAAAAGTCTGCGGCTTGACCGCCCACACCACCACCGAGCAGCGCGAAAGGGCATCGCCGGCCTCGGCGTGGGCGGCAATGCCGAAGGCTTGCGCAAGCTTGGTGCGGGCTTCCTCGAAGGGCTCGACCACCTCGAAGGCGCCGGCGGGCGTACCCTGCTTGATAAGGCCGCCGATGATGGCGCTGGCCATGTTGCCGCCGCCGATGAAGGCGATCGGAGGCAGCGGCGGCGGTGCGGTGCGGGGCAGGAAGGTGACGGCGATGGTCATGGTCGGTCGGTGAATTCGAATGCCGCGAACTGGGTTGTCTGCAGCGGGTTGAAATTGTCGTCGCTCACGACCACCAGCATGCGCTTGCCGTCCGGAAGCGGCGGTCCCCAGCACATGCCCTCGGTGTTGTCGAGGCGCGAAAGGCCGAGCGAGGTGAAGTCGGCGACCAGGGCCTTCGCCACGGCGCCGTGGTTGCCTGCGGCGAGCGCTTCGATGGCCAGCACGTCGGTGGCGTTGCGGGTATCGATCTCGTAGAGGCGCAGCGAGTTTCCGGCGCCGGTGGCATAGGCGCGTTCCAGCACCAGCATGCGGTCGGCGTCGAGCATCAGGATCTCGCTGATGCCGTTGTCGGCATAGGTGCCGGGAACGAGCGGCCGCAGCGGGATCGCATCGGGAACATAGGCAATCTGGCGCCTGGCCCGGCCAGTCTCCAGGTCGATCCGGGTCAGCCGGCAGGGGCCGCCCGGCACACGCGTGGTGGGCACCGGGCCGTCCTGGATCAGCGCGTTCTCCATCGCAAGCCAGGCGTACCGGCCGTCGGCTGTCAGCGCCAGGCCCTCGAAGCCCAGGTTGTCGCGCGGGCCGCGGCGCTGCGCCGGATCGGGGTTGAACATGGCCGGCAGCGCGAACTCGCGCAGCAACCGTCCATCGCGCGCCGACTCGTACAAGGCCGGCCCGAACCCCCGCACGACGTCGCCTTCGCTTGTCCAGAGCAGGGTTCCGGCACCTGGGCGCAGGCGCAGCGATTCGGGGTCCGGAACCGGGGTGCCGGGCTCGGCGCGGCGCCGTGCAGGCCAAGGGCCGCCGCCCGGGCGTTGCATCTGCACGACACTCCTGGGCTCGGGCGGCTGGACCCAGGGAGGCGCCCATTGCGCCAGATAGAAGCGCGCAGGATCGAGGTCTGATCGATCGTCGCTCAGTAGCAGGTACTCACTTCTTTCTGGATCGTAGTCGATCCCCGAAAGGCCGCCAGCGGTCGTGCCCTGTATATTCAGCCGGTGCGACCAGTGCGCCTCGGCAAGCCGGCGCAGCCGCGCCGGCCCCGCCGGCGGAATGACCGGGCTGCGGCAGCCGGCCAATCCCAGCCCCGCCGCCATGGCGCCCGCGCCCGCCAGCAGCCGGCGGCGCATGGGCGATGTAAGGCCTGGATCGAAGGTGCGCACGCCGCCAAGTCTAGTTCCAGTCCATTTCGATCGCACAAGGCAGTTGACATGCCTTGGCCTGCGTGCAACAATCGCAGGCTTCGCTTCAAAAAAGGCGAAGCTTTCAGCCCAAAGCGGAAGTGCCTCGAGTGGTTCGGGGTGCGGACGACGGGCCCAAGACTGACCGCAGCGTTTCCCTCCCGGAGGCGCATCGGTACAAGTTGGGAACTACTAGCAATGATCCAAACTGAATCCCGGCTCGAAGTGGCCGACAACACAGGCGCGAAGTCCGTCCTGTGTATCAAGGTGCTCGGTGGCTCCAAGCGGCGTTATGCCAGCGTGGGCGACGTCATCAAGGTGAGCATCAAGGAAGCCGCTCCGCGTGGTCGCGTCAAAAAGGGCGAGATCTACAGCGCAGTGGTGGTCCGCACCGCCAAGGGCATCCGTCGCGCCGACGGTTCGCTCGTCAAATTCGATGGCAACGCAGCCGTGTTGCTCAACGCCAAGCTGGAGCCGATCGGCACCCGCATCTTCGGACCGGTGACGCGCGAGCTGCGCACCGAAAAGTTCATGAAGATCGTGTCGCTGGCCCCCGAAGTTCTCTAAGGACAACAACGCCATGAACAAGATTCGCAAAGGCGACCAGGTCATCGTGTTGGCCGGGCGCGACAAAGGCAAGCGCGGCACCGTCTCGCTGCGCAAGGATGATTCGCACCTCGTCGTCGAGGGCGTGAACATCGTCAAGAAGCACGCCAAGCCGAACCCCCTCAAGGGTACGACCGGCGGCATCGTCGAGAAGACCATGCCCATCCACCAATCCAACGTGGCGATCTTCAATGCCGCGACCGGCAAGGCCGATCGCGTGGGCATCAAGATCACCCAGGGTGCTGACGGCAAGCGCGTGGCTGTTCGCGTCTTCAAGTCCAGCGGCGACGAAATCAAGTTCGCCTAAGAGGTACTCACATGGCACGTCTCCAACAACACTATCGCGAAAAGATCGCGAAAGACCTGACGGAAAAGTTCGGCTACAAGTCGCCGATGCAGGTCCCCCGCCTCACCAAGATCACGCTCAACATGGGCGTGGGTGAAGCTGTCGCCGACAAGAAGGTCCTGGACAACGCAGTTGCCGACCTGACCAAGATCGCCGGCCAGAAGCCCGTGGTCACCAAGTCGAAGAAGGCCATCGCCGGTTTCAAGATCCGCGAAAACCAGCCGATCGGCTGCATGGTCACGCTGCGTGGCGTGCAGATGTATGAGTTCCTGGACCGTTTCGTGACCATCGCGCTGCCGCGTGTTCGCGACTTCCGCGGCATTTCCGGCCGTGCGTTCGACGGCCGTGGCAACTACAACATCGGCGTCAAGGAACAGATCATTTTCCCCGAGATCGAATACGACAAGGTCGATGCCCTGCGCGGTCTCAACATCAGCATCACGACGACGGCCAAGACCGACGAAGAAGCCAAGGCGCTTCTCGCTGGTTTCCGTTTCCCGTTCAAGAACTGAGGCGAACCGTGGCTAAACAATCCCTGATCCAACGCGAACTCAAGCGCGACAAGCTGGTCGCCAAGTACGCTGCGAAGCACGCGGAACTGAAGGCAATTTCCAACGACCTGAAGAAGAGCGACGAAGAGCGCGCTGCTGCCCGCCTGGGCCTGCAGAAGCTCCCGCGCAACGCGAACCCCACGCGCCAGCGCAACCGTTGCGAAATCACCGGTCGCCCCCGTGGCACCTTCCGTCAATTCGGTCTGGCCCGCGCCAAGATCCGCGAACTGGCCTTCAATGGCGACATCCCCGGTGTCACCAAGGCCAGCTGGTAAGCCAGGCAGGAGCAAACAACATGAGCATGAGTGATCCCATTGCCGACCTGCTGACGCGTATCCGTAACGCGCAGATGGTGGCGAAGCCCACTGTGTCGATCCCGTCTTCCAAGGTGAAGATCGCGATCTCGCAGGTCCTGAAGGACGAGGGCTATATCGACGGTTTCGAGGTCAAGACCGAAGGCGGCAAGTCCGAACTCGTCATTACCCTGAAGTACTACGCTGGCCGCCCGGTCATCGAGCGCATCGAGCGCGTGAGCCGCCCCGGCCTGCGCGTCTACAAGGCCAGTGCTTCCATTCCGCAAGTCCAGAACGGCCTCGGCGTCGCGATCGTCACGACCCCCAAGGGCGTGATGACCGACCGCAAGGCGCGCGCTACCGGTGTCGGTGGCGAAGTGCTGTGCTACGTCGCCTAACCGAGACATCGAGGAGTAACTGAAATGTCCCGAGTAGGAAAAATGCCGATCACCATCCCCGCAGGCGTGGATGTGTCGATCAAGGAAGACCAGATCAGCGTCAAGGGCACGGGCGGCACGCTCAACCTCGCGCGCAACCCCCTGGTCAAGGTCGTCAGCAACGACGGCAAGCTGAATTTCGAGCCCGCCAACGAGTCGCGTGAAGCGAACGCGATGAGCGGCACGATCCGTCAGCTGGTGAACAACATGGTGGTTGGCGTGACCAAGGGCTTCGAGAAGAAGCTCAATCTGGTCGGCGTCGGCTACAAGGCTGCGGCGTCCAACAACAAGTTGAACCTGCAAGTCGGCTATTCGCACCCTGTCAACATCGACATGCCGCAAGGCATCACGGTGGCCACTGCGACCCCGACCGAAATCGTGATCAAGGGTGCTGACCGTCAGCGCGTTGGTCAAATCGCCGCTGAGATCCGCGCTGTTCGTCCGCCTGAGCCCTACAAGGGCAAGGGCATCCGTTATTCGGACGAGAAGATCGTGATCAAAGAGACCAAGAAGAAGTAAGGGGCAGCAAAATGATGTTGACCAAAAAAGCACAGCGTCTTCGCCGCTCGCGCCAGACCCGCATCCGCATCGCGACGCAGGGTGTGGCCCGTCTGACGGTGAACCGCACCAACCTGCACATCTATGCCACCGTCATCTCCGACGACGGCACCAAGGTGATCGCCACCGCATCGACGGCCGAAGCCGAAGTGCGCGCCGCACTCGGCGGTTCGGGCAAGGGCGGCAATGCCGCCGCTGCAACGGCCATCGGCAAGCGCATCGCTGAAAAGGCGAAGGCTGCCGGCGTCGAGAAGGTTGCCTTCGACCGCGCTGGTTTCGCGTACCACGGCCGCGTCAAGGCGCTGGCCGACGCTGCCCGCGAAGCCGGCCTGCAGTTCTAAACGGACACGAGATTCAAAATGGCAAAGATTCAAGCAAGAACGCAGAACGAAGGCCCTGAAGACGGTTTGCGCGAGAAGATGATCGCGATCAACCGCGTCACCAAGGTGGTGAAGGGTGGTCGTATCCTCGGTTTCGCAGCACTCACCGTCGTGGGCGACGGCGACGGCCGCGTCGGCATGGGCAAGGGCAAGTCCAAGGAAGTGCCTGCTGCCGTGCAGAAGGCGATGGAAGAAGCCCGTCGCAACCTGGCCAAGATCTCGATCAAGAACGGCACGCTGCATCACCGCGTGACGGGCCATTGGGGCGCTGCCTCGGTGGTCATGATCCCGGCCCCGAAGGGTACCGGCATCATCGCCGGCGGCCCGATGCGCGCCGTGTTCGAAGTCATGGGCATCACCGACATCGTGGCCAAGAGCCATGGTTCGTCGAACCCCTACAACATGGTTCGCGCCACGCTCGACGGGTTGAAGAACTCGACGACCGCGTCCGAAGTGGCTGCCAAGCGCGGCCTGACCGTCGAAGAAATCTTCGCCTGAGCGCAAGCTCTCGCAAGGCTGAAGGAAGCATTCAAATGACGACGCAACAACAAACCCTCAAGGTGCAATTGGTCAAGAGCCCGATTGGCACCAAGGAATCGCATCGCGCGACCGTGCGTGGCCTCGGCCTGCGCAAGCTCAACAGCGTGAGCGAGCTGCAAGACACCCCGGCGGTGCGCGGCATGATCAACAAGATCAGTTATCTGGTCAAAGTTCTGTAAGAGAGACTGATATGGAACTCAATGGCATCAAGCCGGCAGCTGGCGCCAAGCACGCCAAGCGCCGTGTCGGCCGCGGTATCGGCTCCGGTATCGGCAAGACCGCAGGCCGCGGTCACAAGGGTCAGAAGTCGCGCGCAGGCGGTTTCCACAAGGTCGGCTTCGAAGGCGGTCAAATGCCGCTGCAGCGCCGCCTGCCCAAGCGTGGCTTCAAGTCGCACCTGCTGAAGTTCAACGCCGAAGTCACGCTGGCTGCCCTCGAGCAGCTCGGCCTGGCCGAAGTGGATGTCCTGGCGCTCAAGCAAGCCGGCCTCGTGGGCCAGCTCGCCAAGGTCGTCAAGATCGTCAAGACCGGTGAACTCACCAAGGCCGTCAAGCTGACGGGCGTGGGTGCAACCGCTGGTGCCAAGGCTGCGATCGAAGCAGCCGGCGGCAGCGTCGCCTGATCACACTGGACTGAAAGAAGTTCTTCGTGGCAACTAACGCGGCAACGATCGCAAAGACAGGCAAGTTCGGCGACCTGCGTCGCCGGCTCGTCTTCTTGCTGCTCGCGCTCGTGGTCTATCGGATCGGCGCGCACATTCCTGTGCCGGGCATCAACCCGGACCAGCTGGCAGCGTTGTTCCAGGGCCAGCAGGGCGGCATCCTGAGCTTGTTCAACATGTTCTCGGGCGGGGCGCTGTCGCGCTTCACCGTGTTCGCGTTGGGGATCATGCCGTACATCTCGGCGTCGATCATCATGCAGTTGATGACCTACGTGATTCCGACCTTCGAGCAATTGAAGAAGGAAGGCGAGGCCGGCCGCCGCAAGATCACGCAGTACACGCGCTATGGCGCGCTCGGCCTGGCCCTGTTCCAGTCGTTCAGCATTGCAGTGGCGCTCGAGTCTTCGGCCGGCTTGGTGAACTCCCCTGGTTTCGGCTTCCGCCTGACCGCCATGGTGAGCCTCACGGCAGGTTCGATGTTCCTGATGTGGCTCGGCGAGCAGATCACCGAACGCGGACTCGGCAACGGCATCTCGATCCTGATCTTTGCAGGTATCGCGGCCGGCCTGCCCTCAGCCATCGGCGGCCTCGCTTCGCTGGTGACCACCGGTGCGATGAACCCGATCATCGCGCTGTTCATCATCGCGATCGTGGTGCTGGTCACCTACTTCGTGGTGTTCGTCGAACGCGGCCAGCGCAAGATCCTCGTGAACTATGCGCGGCGCCAGGTCGGCAACAAGGTCTATGGCGGCCAGTCGTCGCACCTGCCCTTGAAGCTGAACATGGCCGGCGTGATTCCGCCGATCTTCGCCTCGTCGATCATCCTGCTGCCCGCAACGGTGGTCGGCTGGTTCAGCACCGGCGAAGGTGGTTTCGGCTGGATCAAGGACATTGCCGGCGCACTGCGTCCGGGCGAGCCGATCTACGTGCTGCTGTACGCTGCCGCGATCGTTTTCTTCTGCTTCTTCTACACGGCACTCGTGTTCAACAGCAAGGAAACGGCCGACAACCTGAAGAAGAGCGGTGCATTCATTCCGGGCATTCGTCCGGGTGACCAGACCGCTCGCTATATCGACAAGATTCTGGTTCGCCTGACGTTGGCCGGCGCGGTGTACATCACCTTCGTCTGCCTGCTGCCCGAGTTCCTGATCCTGAAGTACAACGTACCGTTCTACTTCGGTGGTACCTCCCTGCTGATCATCGTGGTCGTCACGATGGACTTCATGGCCCAGGTGCAAAACTACATGATGTCCCAGCAGTACGAATCGCTGCTGAAGAAGGCCAACTTCAAGACATCGTAGGGCTGTGAGTTTCAGTATTGAGAATTTGGGTGTGGGCGGTGTACCGCCACGTTAAACAGTTTTAGGAGAATGAAATGAGAGTTTCGGCTTCGGTCAAAACCATCTGCCGTAATTGCAAGGTCATCCGCCGTAAAGGTGTGGTGCGTGTGATTTGCACCGACCCGCGCCACAAGCAGCGCCAGGGTTGATTGAAGAGTATTAGAGGACGCACATGGCACGTATTGCTGGCATCAACATTCCGCCGCACAAGCACGCTGAAATCGGCCTGACCGCCATCTTCGGCATCGGTCGCACCCGCGCCCGTCAGATCTGCGAAGCGAGCGGCATCGAATATTCGAAGAAGATCAAGGACCTGACTGACGCCGATCTCGAAAAGATCCGCGACCAGATCGCCTTGTTCACCATCGAAGGCGATCTGCGTCGCGAGACGACGATGAACATCAAGCGTTTGATGGACATCGGCTGCTATCGCGGCTTCCGTCACCGTCGCGGCCTGCCGATGCGCGGCCAGCGCACGCGCACCAACGCCCGCACCCGCAAGGGTCCGCGCAAGGCTGCGCAGTCCCTGAAGAAATAAGGATAGACCAGCATGGCTAAAGCACCTGCAAACAACGCCGCACAGCGCGTTCGCAAGAAGGTTCGCAAGAACGTTGCGGACGGCATCGCCCACGTGCATGCCTCGTTCAACAACACCATCATCACGATCACCGACCGTCAGGGCAACGCCCTGTCGTGGGCTTCGTCGGGTGGCCAGGGCTTCAAGGGCTCGCGCAAGTCGACGCCGTTCGCTGCGCAGGTGGCTTCCGAAGTGGCCGGCCGTGCTGCTGTCGAACAAGGCATCAAGAACCTCGACGTCGAGATCAAGGGCCCTGGCCCCGGTCGCGAATCGTCTGTGCGCGCACTGGCTGCGCTCGGCATCCGGATCAATTCCATTGCCGACGTGACGCCCGTTCCGCACAACGGCTGCCGTCCCCAGAAGCGTCGCCGCATCTGATCGTCAGTCCGCAAGGCGCAGCCGGCTTTTGAGCGGCTGCGCATTTGTTTTTTTACTAAGCCCACCGCCATCCGCGTCCTCGCCGATGGCTCCCGCAGGCAACTGCGGCAGATGACACAAAGGAAAAATCGTGGCACGCTACCTCGGCCCCAAGGCCAAACTTTCCCGCCGTGAAGGCACCGACCTGTTCCTCAAGAGCGCCCGCCGCTCCATCCAGGACAAGGCCAAGTTCGATTCCAAGCCCGGCCAGCATGGCCGCACTTCGGGTCAGCGTACCTCCGACTACGGCCTGCAGCTGCGCGAAAAGCAGAAGGTCAAGCGCATGTACGGCGTGCTCGAGAAGCAGTTCCGCCGCTACTTCGAAGAAGCCGACCGCCGCCGCGGCAACACCGGCGCCAACCTGCTGTTCATCCTCGAATCGCGCCTGGACAACGTCGTCTACCGCATGGGCTTCGGCTCGACGCGCGCCGAGGCACGCCAGCTGGTGTCGCACAAGGCGATCACGGTGAATGGCCAGTCGGTCAACATCCCGTCGTACCTGGTGAAGACCGGCGACGTGATCGCCGTTCGCGACAAGTCGAAGAAGCAGACCCGCATTGCCGAAGCGCTCCAGCTCGCCCAGCAAGTCGGTATTCCGGCCTGGGTCGAAGTGAACGCCGACAAGGCCGAAGGTACCTTCAAGAAGGTGCCCGATCGCGACGAATTCGCAGCCGACATCAACGAATCGCTGATCGTCGAACTGTACTCGCGCTAAACGGGCGACAACGGGCCGCGCTTCGCGGCCCGATTTTGATTTTTTTGTTCCCATCGGGAGGCACTCCCGACGGGTGCTTCACCAGCCTTACCGGTGTAACGAGCCGGGGGTATTGAGAGGAAGTCTGCATGCAAACCACCCTGCTGAAACCCAAGACCATCCAGGTCGAGCAACTTGCCGCCAACAAGGCCAAGGTCACGCTCGAGCCTTTCGAGCGCGGCTACGGCCACACGCTCGGCAACGCGCTGCGCCGCGTTCTGCTGTCGTCGATGGTCGGTTATTCGGCCACTGAAGTCACGATCGCCGGCGTCCTGCACGAGTACTCGTCGATCGACGGCGTGCAGGAAGATGTCGTCAACATCCTGCTGAATCTCAAGGGCGTGGTGTTCAAGCTCCACAACCGCGACGAAGTCACGCTGAGCCTGCGCAAGGACGGCGAAGGCCCGGTGCTGGCATCGGACATCCAGACCCCGCACGACGTCGAGATCATCAACCCCGACCACGTGATCGCGCACCTGTCGCAAGGCGGCAAGCTCGACATGCAGATCAAGGTCGAAAAGGGCCGTGGCTACGTGCCCGGCACGATGCGCCGCTATGCCGACGAGCCGACCAAGTCGATCGGCCGCATCGTCCTGGACGCCTCGTTCTCGCCCGTCAAGCGCGTGAGCTACACGGTCGAAAGCGCCCGTGTCGAACAGCGTACCGACCTCGACAAGCTGCTGGTCGAAATCGAAACCAACGGTGCGATCAGCGCCGAAGACGCCGTGCGCGCCTCGGCTAAAATCCTGGTTGAACAGCTGGCCGTGTTCGCGCAGCTCGAAGGCGGCGAACTGGCTGCATTCGATGCGCCGGCACCGCGCAGCGCACAGCAATTCGATCCGATCCTGCTGCGCCCTGTCGACGAGCTCGAGCTCACCGTGCGTTCGGCCAACTGCCTGAAGGCCGAAAACATCTACTACATCGGCGACCTGATCCAGCGCACCGAGAACGAGCTGCTCAAGACCCCTAACCTGGGTCGCAAGTCGCTCAACGAAATCAAGGAAGTGCTTGCCTCGCGCGGCCTGACCTTGGGTATGAAGCTTGAAAGCTGGCCGCCGGCCGGTCTCGACAAGCGTTGATTTTTGAATTGAGCCCATGAGGGCTCGTGCCCGGGCAGTACCTGATACGGCTGCCTGTTTAATAAAGTAAAGGAAAGCACCATGCGTCACGGACACGGACTCCGCAAACTCAACCGCACCAGCTCGCACCGCCTTGCGATGCTGCAGAACATGATGAATTCGCTCATCGAGCACGAAGTCATCAAGACCACGGTCCCCAAGGCCAAGGAACTGCGCCGCGTCATCGAACCGATGATCACGCTCGCCAAGAAGCCCACGGTTGCCAACAAGCGCCTGGCCTTCGACCGCCTGCGCGACCGCGACAGCGTCGTCAAGCTCTTCGGCGAACTCGGCCCGCGCTTCGCAGCGCGTCCGGGCGGCTACACCCGCATCCTGAAGATGGGTTTCCGCGTTGGCGACAATGCACCCATGGCACTCGTCGAACTGGTCGACCGTCCTGAAATTAAAGAAGAAGCCGCCGAGCAAGGCGCTGCTGAATAAGGTATAATTCCATCTTGCCGCGCGATGGAGCAGCCTGGTAGCTCGTTGGGCTCATAACCCAAAGGTCGCAAGTTCAAATCTTGCTCGCGCAACCAATTTAAAAGGCCCTTTGAATTTCAAAGGGCCTTTTTTCTTTGGCCGTCGATCTTCGGATCGGCAGATCCATGCGTCCATAAAAAATGCCCTCGCGAAGAGGGCATTCTTGTTTATGCCGCGCTGCGGCTTCTCGCAGGCGTTCCGTCAGTCCGGAATGACCGCCGTGACCTCGATCTCGACCTTGGCGCGATGCTCGACCAGCGCGGCCACCTGCACGCAGGTCATGGCCGGGAAGTTGCGCCCCATCGCGTCGCGGTAGACCGGGCCGAGTTCGCCGAGGCGGCGGCTGTATTCGTCGCGGTCGGTCACGTACCAGGTCATGCGCACCATGTGCTCGGGACCGGCGCCGGCTTCGCGCAGCACTTCGGCGATGTTGCGCAGCGCCAGGCCGCACTGCTCGATGAAGTCGTCCGACTCGAACTGCTGCTGCGCATTCCAGCCGATCTGGCCGCCGACGAACACCATGGTGCCGCGCGCGGCCACGCCATTCGCATAGCCCTTGGGGGGCAACCAGCCCGAGGGCTGCAAGAGTTTGTTCATCATGATGTGGTGTCGTCGTTGAGTTGTCTCAGTTTGAATCGTTGGAGCTTGCCGGTCTCGGTGCGCGGCAGCACCGTCACGAACTCGATCTCCCGCGGGTATTTGAAGGGCGCGATGGTGGCCTTCACGTGGTCCTGCAGCGCCTTGACGAGCGCCGCATCACCTTCATGGCCGGGCTTCAGCACGCAGAAGGCCTTCACGATCATGCCGCGGTCGGCATCGGGCTTGCCTATCACGCCGCACTCGGCAACGGCCGGGTGCTTGAGCAGTGCATCCTCGACCTCGGGTCCGCCGACGTTGTAGCCGGCCGTGATGATCATGTCGTCGGCGCGCGCCTGGTAGAAGAAGTAGCCGTCGTCGTCCTGCACGAACGAGTCGCCGGGGTAGTTCCAGCCGTTCTTCACGTAGTCGGCCTGGCGCGGGTCGTCGAGGTAGCGGCAGCCCACGGGGCCCTGCAGCGCCAGCTTGCCGACCGTGCCGCGCGGCACTTCGTTGCCCTGGTCGTCCACCACCTTGGCGGTAAAGCCGGGCACCACCTTGCCGACCGCGCCGCGGCGCACCTGGTCGCCGGCGGCCGAGATGTAGATGTGGAACACCTCGGTGCCGCCGATACCGTCGAGCATCTCGATGCCGGTGGCTTCCTTCCACAGCTGCCGCGTGGCGTCGGGCAGTGCCTCGCCGGCGCTCACGCAGATGCGCAGGCTCGGCGCGCCGTGCTGGCGCACGAAGGGCGCCATCTGGCGATAGAAGGTGGGCGCGGTGTAGCAGATGGTCGCCCCGACCTCGTTGATGAGCTTCACCAGGCCTTCGGGCGTGAACGGCGCATCGGCAAAGTACACCGAGGCGCCGGCCCACATCGGGAACACCAGCAGCCCGCCGAGCCCGAAGGTGAAGGCCAGCGGCGGCGAGCCGATCACGATGTCGTCGCTGCGCGCCTGCAGCACGTGGCGCGGCCAGGTTTCGCACATTGCGAGCACGTCGCGGTGCGTGGTGACCGGTGCTTTGGGCCTGCCCGTGGTGCCGGAGGTGAACGCGAGCAGGGCGATGTCGTCCGAAGCCGTGGGGCAGGCGGTGAACACGCCGCTCTTGCTCGTCGCGCGTGCCGACAGCGAATCGGGCGCGTCGGGTTTGTTGAATGCGATCACCGATGCGAGCACGGGATGCTCCCGCTGCGCCAGCACGAGCTCGTCGAGCAGGCGTCCGTCGCACAGCGCCGCCACGGGACGTGCCTTCTCGATGATCTCGCCGAGTTCCTTGGCGCGCAGCAGCGGCATGGTGGCCACCGCGATCAAGCCGGCCTTGACCACCGCGAGCCACGACAGCGCCATGGCCACCGAGTTGCCGCCGCGCAGCAGCACGCGGTTGCCGGGCACGAGGCCGAGGTCTTCGGTCAGCACCTGCGCGATGCGGTTGACTTCGACGGCGGCCTGCGAATAGGTCAGCGTGCTGGCGGGTGACCGCAGCATCGGCTTGTCGCCGAAGCCCTTGGCGGGCGCCTTGTCCAGGAGCTCCTCGACGAGGTTCAGCTGGTCGGGCAGCTGCAGCTCCGGAAGGTCGTAGCGGAAGACCGGCAGCTGCTCGGCGGGCGGCAGGCGGTCGTGAACGAAGCGGTCGACTTGGACAGACACGATGTTTATCCCCGCAAAACGGATTTGCCGATGATCAGTTGCTGAACTTCCGTCGCGCCTTCGTAGATGCGCAGCGAGCGGATGTCGCGGTAGAGGCTCTCAATCTTCGTGCCAACCTTCACGCCGAGACCGCCATGCATCTGCAGCGCCATGTCGATCACGCGGCTCGCGTTCTCGGTGGCGCACATCTTGGCCATGGCGGCGGCGGCCGACACGTCGCCCGCCGCGGGGGCGCCGCGCTGTTCGGCGTCGTCGCGCATCCATGCGGCGCGGTAGGTGAGCAATGCGGCGCTGTCGATCAGCGCGGCCATCTCGCCGAGCTTGGCCTGCGTGAGCTGGAAATCGGCGAGCGTCTGGCCGAACATGCGCCGGCCTTTCGCATGCGCGATGGCTTCGGCGAGCGCGCGGCGCCCCATGCCCAATGCCGCCGCCGCAACGGATGCGCGGAAGATGTCGAGCGTGCGCATCGCGAGCTTGAAGCCGCTGTTGAGCTCGCCGAGTTGCGCCGTGCGCGGCACGATGCAGTTCTCGAAACGCAGCGTGGCAAGCGGATGCGGCGCCATCACGTCGATGTGCTCGGAGGTGTCGAGGCCGGCCGCCGTTGCATCGACGATGAATGCCGTGATGCCGCGCGTGCCGCCCGCGGGGTCGGTCTTGGCGAACAGGCAATAGAAGTCGGCGATGCCGCCGTTGCTGATCCAGGTCTTCTCGCCGTGAAGGCGCCAGCCGTCGGCCGTGGCCTCGGCGCGCATGGCCATGGCTGCCACGTCGGAGCCCGCATCGGGTTCGCTGAGGGCAAAGGCCGCGATCTTCTCGCCTTTGCCCACGGCCCCGAGGTAGTGCGATTGCTGCTCTGGCGTGCCCGCGAGCGTGATCGCGCCGCTGCCCAGTCCCTGCATCGCAAACGCGAAGTCGGCCAGCGGCGAGTGGTAGCCGAGCGTTTCGCGCAGCAGCACGAGCGCGCGCGAATCGAGGCGCTCCAGCGCGCCGCCTGCGCTGCCGGGCACGGCATAGCGCAGCCAGCCGCCGTCGCCGAGGCGGCGCACCCATTCGCGGCAGGCCGCGCGGTCGTCGCGCTCGTCTATCTCCTGCGCGGCGCACCAGGGCAGCAGCTCGCTTGCGAGCGCGCGATGCGCGTCGTCGAAGAACGGCAGCGCGAGGTGCGCTGTCGAGGGCGGTGCGGGGAACTTGGTCATCATGACTTCAGTCTCCGCCGAACACGGGCTTGCGCTTGGCCGCAAACGCTTCGTAGGCGCGCTTGAAATCCTCGGTCTGCATGCAGATTGCCTGCGCCTGCGCTTCGGCCTCGATGGCCTGGTCGATGGTCATCGACCACTCCTGCGAGAGCATGGTCTTGGTCATGCTGTGCGCGAAGCTCGGGCCTTCGGCCAGTTCGCGTGCCACCTTGGTGGCCGCTTCGAGCAGTGCTTCGCTTTCGTGCAGCGCATTGAAGAAGCCCCAGGCCTGGCCTTCCTGCGCCGTCATCGCGCGGCCGGTAAAGAGGAGTTCCGAGGCGCGGCCCTGGCCGATCACGCGCGGCAGCAGCGCGCAGGCACCCATGTCGGCGCCGGCAAGGCCGACGCGCGTGAACAGGAAGGCGGTGCGCGTGGCGGGCGAGCCGTAGCGCAGGTCGCAGGCCAGCGCGATCATCGCACCGGCGCCAGCGCACACGCCGTCGATCGCGCCGACGATCGGCTGCGGGCAATGGCGAATGGCCTTGACCAGGTCGCCGGTCATGCGTGTGAACTCGAGCAGCTCGGGCATGCGCATGCCGGTGAGCGGGCCGATGATCTCGTGCACGTCGCCACCCGAACAGAAGTTGCCGCCGGCGCCGGTGACCACGATGGCCTTCACGTCGGTCGCATAAGTCAAGGCGCGGAACAGGTCGCGCAGCTCGGCGTACGAATCGAAGGTCAGCGGGTTCTTGCGCTCGGGGCGGTTCAGCGTGATGGTGCCGACGCCCGCTTCGCAGTGCCATGCGAAGTGCTTCGCCGCGTAAGGCGCCTTGGCCTCGAATTGCGCGTGCATGGGATTGCCCGCGCCGATGTAGTGCTTCATTCGGCCTCCGCCATCTGGCTGTGTGAGTGTTGCTTGACCTTGCCGAGCAGCTTGTGCAGCTGCGCGATCTCCTTGGCGCTGAGCGCCGCGAAGGCATCGACGATCCAGTCCTCGTGCTGCTGCGCCATCTCGTTGAAGAGCTTGCGGCCGCGCGCGGTGAGCCGTACGCGCCAGGCGCGGCGGTCGCCCTCGACGTTGATGCGCTCGACCAGCCCTTCGGTCACGAGCTGGTCGGTGATGCCGGTGACGTTGCCGCCCGTCACCATCATGCGGCGCGACAGCTCGTTCATCTTCAGGCCATCGGGCGAGCGCTCCAGCTGCGACATCAGGTCGAAGCGCGGCAGCGTGGTTGAAAACTGCGAGCGCAGTTCGTTGCGCACCTGCTTCTCGATCAGCTGGGTGCAGGTGAGCAGCCGCAGCCAGAGGCGCAGGGCCTCGGGGTGCTCGCTGTGGGCGCGTGCTTCGAGGTCCATGTCAGTGCGCCTCCTCGCTGCTTTGCGCGGCCATCGCTGCATTGGCGGCCGCCGCGAGCTGCTGCTGCTTGGCGATCTCGCGGTACATCTGGTCGCGCCCGCTCAGGTACTGCCTGGGCCAGTCGACGTCGCGGCTTTGCAGCTTGGCGGCTTCGTGCAGGGTCCATGCGGGGTCGGCAAGGTGCGGGCGCGCAATGGCGCAGAGGTCGGCGCGGCCGGCCGCGATGATGCTGTTGGCCTGGTCGGCGTCGGTGATGGCGCCCACCGCGATGGTCGAGATGCCGACCTCGTTGCGGATGCGGTCCGAGAACGGCGTCTGATACATGCGGCCATACACCGGCTTGGCGGCGCGCGTGGTCTGGCCGGAGGACACATCGATGAAGTCGGCGCCGGCTTCCTTGAAGAGGCGCGCCACCACCACGGCATCGGCATCGGTGTTGCCGCCGGGTGCCCAGTCGTGCGCCGAGATGCGCACGCTCATTGGCTTGTCTTGCGGCCAGGCGGCGCGCATGGCGCGGAACACCTCGAGCGGATAGCGGCAGCGCGCTTCGATGCCGCCGCCGTATTCGTCGGTGCGCAGGTTGGTGAGCGGGCTGATGAAGGCCGACAGCAGGTAGCCGTGCGCGCAGTGCAGCTCGAGCCAGTCGAAGCCGCATTCGGCGGCCCGGCGCGTGGACGCCACGAACTGGTCGCGCATGGCGTCCATCTGCTCGTGCGTCATGGCGGCCGGCAGCTGGTTCTGTTCGCCGTAGGCCACCGCGCTGGCGGCCAGCAGCGGCCAGTTGCCGCTTGCCAGCGGCTCGTCGGTGCCTTCCCAGCCCACGCGGGTCGAGCCCTTGGGACCGCTGTGCCCGAGCTGCATGGCGATCTTCGCGCTCGACTGCGTGTGCACGAAGTCGACGATGCGCTTGAACGCGGCCTGCTGCGTGTCGTTGTACAGGCCCGTGCAGCCGGGGGTGATGCGGCCTTCGGGCGCCGGGCTGGTCATCTCGACGAACACCATGGCGGCGCCGCCGAGCGCGCGGGCGCCCAGGTGCACCAGCAGGAAGTCCTGCGGCACGCCGTCGACCGCGCTGTAGGTGGCCATCGGCGACACCAGGATGCGGTTCTTCAGCGTGAGGCCGCGCACCTGCAGCGGCATCAGCATGGGCGCAACGGGCTTGCCGCCGGCGAGCCAGCGCTCGTAGCCGCCGAGCCACTGCGTGTCGCGCACGCGCAGGTTCTCGTGGCTGATGCGCTGCGAGCGCGTGAGCAGCGAATACGCGAACTGCTCGATCTGCATGCCGGTGTAGCGCGGCACGTTCTCGAACCATTCGGTGGAATTGCGCGCGGCGTTCTGGATCTTGAGCACCTCGACGCTGCGGCGCGCCTCGTAGCCCTCGAGCACATGGTCCACGGTGCCGCCGCGCTCGAATTCGTTTGCAAGGTCGATGGCGTCTTCCAGCGCAAGCTTGGTGCCCGAGCCGATCGAGAAGTGCGCCGTGTGCGCCGCATCGCCCATCAGCACCACGGGCACCGAGCGGCCCTCGACATCGATGCGGTGGGTCCAGCGCTCGCACACCACGCGCGGAAAGCGGATCCAGTTGGCCGAGCCGCGCAGGTGCGTGGCATTGCTGATGAGCGAATGGCCGCCCAGGTATTTGGCGAACAGCTTCTCGCAGAAGGCAATGGCCTCGGGCTGCTCCATCTGGTCGAGGCCGTGGGCCTTCCACACCGCCTCGGGCGTTTCGACGATGAAGGTCGAGGTCTTGTCGTCGAACTGGTAGGCATGGGCCTGGAACCAGCCGTGCTCGGTCTGTTCGAAGGCGAAGGTGAAGGCGTCGAAGGTCTGGTGCGTGCCCAGCCACACGAAGCGGCAGTTGCGCAGGTCGATGTCGGGCTTGAACACGTCGGCATAGCGCTGGCGGATGCGGCTGTTCAGGCCGTCGCTCGCAATCACCAGGTCGGCGTTGTACTGGGCGGCGATCGCCTGGTCGTCGGTGGCGTCGGTTTCGAAGACCAGCTTCACGCCGAGCGCGAGGCAGCGCTCCTGCAGGATGTTCAGCAGCCGCTTGCGGCCGATGCCGCAGAAGCCGTGGCCGCCCGAGCGCACCTGCCGGCCCTTGAAGAACACCTGGATGTCGTCCCAGTGATGGAACTCGCTGCCGATCAGCGCCGCGGTCTCGGCGTCGGCCGCGCGCAGGTTGGCGAGCGTCTGGTCGCTGAGCACCACGCCCCAGCCGAAGGTGTCGAAGGGGCGGTTGCGCTCCACCACGGTGATCTCGAGGGCGGGGTTGCGCGCCTTCATCAGCAGCGCGAAGTACAGGCCCGCGGGGCCGCCGCCGATGCACAGGATGCGTTGAAGGTCCATGGCGGGTGCGGCAGAGGAGCCGGCGGTTAGGCTGTTCATGATTGAATAGTTTAAGCATAAACAATCTGGTGTCAACGGGACCATCCCCAGCGGGGTACCCCGGGTGCTGCGGGCGGCATGCAAAAAACTGAAAAACTCAATACCATCGCTTCACCATGCAAAGCTTGATACCCAAGATCGAGTCGCAGCTTGCGTCGCTGCCCGTGCCCATCGCGCTGGAACTGCCTGATGGTCGGAGAGTTGCCAAGCCGGGGTCGCGCGTCACCCTGGCGTTCAGCGAGTGGTCGGCGCTGGCCAAGCTGGCGGCGCACCAGGTGGGGGCCATCGGCGAGGCCTATGTGGAAGGCCGGGTCCAGATCGAAGGCGCGATGCGCGACCTGATCGATGCCACGGTCGGCATGCTGCCGGGCAATCCCGCGGAGACCAACACCACCTGGTGGACCCGCCTGATGCGGCTGGCCAAGTCCCACAACTCGCATTCGCTGCACAAGGATGCCGAGCAGATCCAGTTCCACTACGACGTTTCCGACGACTTCTACGCGCTGTGGCTCGACCCGCGCCGGGTGTATTCGTGCGCCTATTTCCGCACCCCCGGGCTGACGCTGGCGCAGGCCCAGGAGGCCAAGCTGGACCACATCTGCCGCAAGCTGCTGCTGCAGCCCGGCGAGCGCTTTCTCGACATCGGTTCCGGCTGGGGCGGGCTGCTGCTGTGGGCGGCGGAGCACTACGGCGTCGACGCCACAGGCATCACGCTGTCGAAGAACCAGCATGCGCACGTGCAGCGCCTGATCGAGGAAAAGGGCCTGCAGGGCCGCGTGCGGGTGGAGCTGCGCGACTACCGCGAACTTTCCGCCGACGCGCCCTTCGACAAGATCTCGTCGGTCGGCATGTTCGAGCACGTGGGCGCGGCCAACATGCCCACCTATTTCCGCAAGATCCATTCGCTGCTCAAGCCCGGCGGCCTGGTGCTGAACCACGGCATCACCTCGGGCCAGCTCGACTACCGCCAGCTGGGGGCGGGCATGGGCGACTTCATCGAGAAGTACATCTTTCCGGGCGGCGAACTGCTGCACGTGACGCACGTGCTGCGCGAGACGGCGGCCGCGGGCCTGGAGATGGTCGATACCGAAAGCCTGCGCCCGCACTATGCACGCACGCTGTGGGCCTGGTCCGACGCGCTGGAGTCGCAGCTCGACACGGCGCGCGAAGTGCTCGCGCGCGCGGGCGGGCGCCAGGGCGAGAATGCCGAGCGCATTCTGCGGGCCTACCGCCTCTACCTGGCGGGCTCGGCCATGAGCTTCGAGCAGGGCTGGATCTCACTGCACCAGATGCTTTCGACCAAGCCCGACGGCCGGGTCGAGCATGGTGTTTTGCGCGGTTCGCAATCGGTGTACCCTTTTGCCCGTGACTACATCTACAAATGAGTGAGAACAACCATGCTGTACCGATTCCAGTCCCGGGCCTCCCCTGACTTCGTGATGCTGGAGGTGCATGCCCGCCAGCTGTTCGACATCGTCGGCAAGGCGCCTGCGCCGCAAGGCATCATCACGCTCGAGCAGATTCCCGGCGCCATTGCAGCGCTCGAATCCGCGCTGGCACGCGAGGCCAGCAATCCGCACAACCACGACGACTACGCCGTCGAAGGCCATGCCAACGAGGCCGAGAAGCAGCACGTGGGCCTGCACCAGCGCGCAGCCCCGCTGCTCCACATGCTCAGGGATTCCCTGGCCGACAAAAAAGACGTGACCTGGAAGACCTGAGCGCCTGTCTTTTCATTTCAAGGAGCGCCGCGGAACCGGCTTCGCCGGGCCGCAGGCGCTGCCCCCTGCAAGGGGGAGGGAGAAGCGACACGAAGTGCGCGAAGCCTGGGGGTTAGTCCACTTTCGCGCCGGAGTCCTTCACCACCTTCGCCCACTTCACGTGCTCGCTGGCAATCAGCTTGGTGAAGTCGGCAGGTGAATTGCCGCTCGGGATGGCGCCCTGGGCGAGCATCTTTTCCTTGATGGCGGGCGTGCCGAGCGACTTGGCCACTTCCTGCTGGATCCGGTTCACGATCTCGGGCGAGGTGCCGGCCGGCGCCAGCAGGCCGAACCACGAGCTCGCCTCGAAGCCCTTGAGCGCCGGGCCGCCCGCTTCCTCGACCGTCGGGACGTCGGGCAGCGCCGGTGAGCGCTTGGCGCTGGTCACGGCCAGGGCCGTGAGCTTGCCGGCCTTGATCTGCGCCATCGACGAGGGCAGGTTGTCGAACATGACGTCGGCATTGCCGCCCACCAGGTCCAGCAGCGCCGGCCCCGAGCCCTTGTAGGGGATGTGGGCCATGAAGGTGCCGGTCATGCTCTTGAAAAGCTCGCCTGCCAGGTGGATGGAGGTGCCGCTGCCGCTCGAGGCCATGTTGAGCTTGCCCGGGTTGGCCTTGGCGTACTTGATGAAGTCCTGCACATTGTGGATGTTCAGCGCCTTGGCCTTATCGGCGTTCATTTCCATGACGTTCGGCACGGCCGCCACCAGCGTGATCGGCACGAAATCCTTGATCGGGTCGAACGGCAGCTTGGGATAGAGCGCACGGTTGATGCCGTGCGTGCCGACCGTGCCCATCAAGAGCGTATAGCCGTCGTTCGGCGCGCGCGCCACGAGTTCGGCGCCCACGTTGCCGCCCGCGCCCGCACGGTTGTCGACGATGAATTGCTGGCCGAAGGCCTTCGACAGCTCGGGCGCGACGGCGCGCGCCAGGATGTCGGTGGTGCCGCCGGCCGCGAAGGGCACGACGATGCGCACCGGCTTGTTCGGCCAGGTGTTCTGGGCCCAGGAAGGGGTGGCCGCGAGGGCAATCACTGCGGCGGAAGCGGCCAGCGCGGCGCGGCGGTTCGTCTTGAAGTTTGAAGAAGTCATGCGGGCGTTTGTACAGGGGAACCACCGCGCGTGTGGCGGGTAAAAACCCCGTGGGCATGCCGGCTATGCCACCTGCATTCGCTGCGCGAAACGCTCGCTGCGAAAACGCTCGAGCACGAAATCGATGAACACGCGCGTCTTCGCGGGCAGCAGCTTCTTGCTCGGGTAGTAGAGCCAGACCGCGCCCGCGTCGAAATGCCACTCGGGCAGCAGGCGCACCAGCTCGCCGCTGCGCAGGCCGCGTTCGACGAAGGGCATCGGCAGCATGGCCACGCCGAGCCCCATCAGCGCGGCATGCGCAATCGCTTCCGGATCGTTGAAGATCGCGCGCGGCCGCGGCAACTCCACCGTGGCCTGGTTGCCGCTCGCATGCTGCAGCGTCCAGCTGCGAAGCCGGCCGGTGGGCGAGGAGCGGCGCAGCAGGGCGTCGAGCTGCGCCAGTTCCGCGGGCTGCGCCGGCAGCGTGCGCCCTGCCAGGTAGCCCGGTGCGGCCACCGCCACCACATGGATGCGCGCCAGTTCGCGCGCCACCACGCCGGGCGACAGCTCGATGCCGCCGCCGATGGCCGCGTCGAAGCCTTCGCCCACCAGGTCCACCTGCTGGTTGTCGAAGTGCCAGTCGGGCAGGATGGACGGATATCGCGCGAGGAAGTCGCCCATCATCGGCAGCACATGCTCGCGGCCGAAGGCCTGGCCCATGCTCACCTTGAGCGTGCCGGCGGGCTGGCCGTCGTCCTGCGACAGGCCGGCCACGGCGTCCTGCAGCGTGGCCAGCGCCCCGCCGATCTGGCCCAGGAAACGCTCGCCGCCCTCCGTCAGCGTCAGGCGGCGCGTGCTGCGCTGGAACAGCCGCACGCCCAGCCGCGCTTCGAGCCGCGCGACGTTCTTGCTGACCGCGGCCGGCGTGAGCCCGAGCCGTCGGGCGGCGGCCGAGAAGCTGCCGCTTTCGGCGCTCTGCACGAAGGACTGGAGGTGATTGAGCGGTTCCATGGGCCTATTTTCAACCAATGGTTGAATTTGATTGGACCAATTGATGGCTACCGGAACGGTAATGGAATCCCGACACTGAAGCTCTTCCACCTCACAACCGATAGGAAACCATCACCATGGCACTCAGCAAATCCACTTCCCCTGTGCTCACGGGCAAGGTCGCTTTCGTCACCGGCGGTTCGCGCGGCATCGGCGCCGCCATCGTGCGCCGCCTGGCCGAGGACGGCGCCGCCGTCGCCTTCAGCTATGCCAGCTCCGGCGCGCCGGCCGATGAACTCGTGCGCAGCATCGAGGCCGAGGGCGGCCGTGCGCTGGCGCTGAAGATCGACAGCGCCGATGCCGCCGGGCTCACCGCCGGCATCGACGAAGCCGCGCGCAAGCTCGGCCGCATCGATGTGCTGGTCAACAACGCCGGCGTTTTCCTGCCCGGCACCCTCGATGACTTCTCGCTCGAGGATTTCGACCGCACGCTGGACATCAACGTGCGCGCCGTCTTCGTGGCGGCCAAGGCCGCCGTGCGCCACATGGGCGAGGGCGGGCGCATCATCAACATCGGCAGCACCAATGCCGAGCGCATGCCTTGGCCCGGCGGCAGCGCCTATGCCATGAGCAAGTCGGCGCTCAAGGGCCTGGTGCAGGGTCTCGCGCGCGACCTCGGACCGCGCGGCATCACGGTCAACAACGTGCAGCCCGGCCCGGTCAACACCGACATGAACCCGGTCGACGGCCCGAACGCCGCCGCGATGCACGGCCTGATGGCGCTGGCCCGCCACGCGCGCCCCGAGGAAATCGCCGGCATGGTGGCCTACCTTGCGAGCCCGGAAGCCGCTTTCGTCACCGGCGCCAGCCTCAACATCGACGGCGGTTTCGCGGCCTGATGGCTATCCGGCGCGCTGGACGGCGGCAATGAGCTTGTCCAGGGTGGCGTCGAGGCGGGCGAGCTCGTCGGCCGCGATGCCCTCGAACAGCGCGGCCTCGCGCTGCCGGCCCAGCATGCCGACGGTTTCGTGCAGCGCCTTGCCGGCCGCCGTCAGGTAGAGCCGGCTGCGGCGCCGGTCGGTGGGGTCGCCCAGGCGCTGCACGCGCTTGTGGCGCTTCAGGCCGGCCAGCGCGCGGCTCACCGCCATCTTGTCGAGCCCGGTGAGATCGGCGATCTGCGTGGCATTGAGCCCCGGCTGTGCGCCAAGCACCGCCATGGCGCGCCATTCGTTGAGCGTGAGATGGTGCTCGCGGCCCACCTTCTCGTGAAAGGGCCGCGCCGTGAGGTTGACCACCCGCACCAGCTTGAAGAACAGCGGGTCCATGGCGCGGCGCGGTTCAGCCTAGCAGTTTTCTCGCCGCGGCCGCGATGGCTTCGGGGCCGACGCGCGATTGCGCCTCCAGCACCGGCGCATAGCCGACCGGAATGCGCGGCGCGCCAAGCCGCGCCACGCGGCAGCCCGCGGCCTCCGCGGCGCTAGCGGCAATCTCGGCGCCGAAGCCTGCGACCTGCACCGCCTCGTGCACCACCAGCAGCCGCCCGGTGCGCGCACACGATGCGAGCACCGTCTCGCGGTCCCAGGGCCAGAGCGTGCGCAGGTCGATCAGGTCGACCGCGATGCCTTCGGCCGCCAGCGCGTCGCAGGCCGCGGCGCAGGCCTGCATCTGCCGGCTCCAGCTCACGAGCGTGAGCGCATTGCCTTCGCGCACGCGCCGCGCCTTGCCGAGCGGCACCGCGATGTCTTCGTCGACCTCGCCGCGCAGGCCCCAGAGCGTCTTGTGCTCGATGTAGACCACCGGGTCGCCGCATGCGAGCGCGGCGCGCAGCAGGCCGTAGTTGTCCTGCGGCGTCGACGGGCTCACCACCACCAGGCCCGGCAGGTGCGCGAACCAGGCCTCGAGCGATTGCGAATGCTGCGCGGCCGAGGCGTCCCAGATGCCGCCGGGCATGCGCGCCACCAGCGGCACGCGGCCCTGGCCGCCGAACATGAAGCGGTTCTTGGCGGCCTGGTTCACCAGCTCGTCCATGCCGCAGAGCGCGAAGTCGACCACGCGCATCTCGACCACGGGCCTGAGGCCCGCGAGCGCCATGCCCACGCCGGCGCCCATGATCGCGGCCTCGCTGATCGGTGCGTCGATCACGCGCTCGTCGCCGAAGGCCTGCTGCAGGCCCTTGTACTGGCCGAAGATGCCGCCGCGGCCCACGTCCTCGCCGAGCACGATCACGCGCGGGTCGGCCTGCATCTCGCGCTGGAGCGCGAGCACGGCGGCTTCGGAATAGCTCAAATCCTTCAATGCCATTGGCCTGCCCCGGTGGTCTGCACGTCGGTGTAGGCGGCTCCGGGCTCGGGCCAGGGCGCTGCCTCGGCGATGGCGAGCGCGGTATCGACCTCGTCGCGCGCCGCGTTCTCGATGGCGTCGAGCGCGGCCGCGCCCACGCCGGCTGCGAGCAGGTGCCCGCGTGCCCGCGCGATCGGATCGGTTTCGAGTGCGGCAGCCAGCTCCGCCGGATCGCGGTAGGCCGCAAGGTCGACCGACACATGCCCCTTCACCCGGTAGGTCAGCGCATGCAAAAGCCGCGGTCCGCTGCCGCCGCGCACTTCGGCGACCAGCCGCGCGGCGGTTTCGTGCACCGCGAACACGTCGTTGCCATCGACCTGCGTGGCCGCGATGTCCATCGAGGCGGCGCGCGCCGATGCGCCCTCGCCCGCCGTCATCGGGCCGCTCGCGGTGGTGGCGCTCCAGCGGTTGTCCTCGCAGACGAAGAGCACCGGCAGGCCGTACACGCGCGCCCAGTTCAGCGCTTCGAGGAAAGGTCCGCGGTTGATGGCGCCGTCGCCGAAGAAGCAGACCGTGATGTCATTGCCCTTTCCGAGCAGCTTCTGCGCATGCGCCGCGCCCACCGCAATCGGCAGCCCCGCGGCCACCACGCCGTTCGCGCCCAGCATGCCGACCGAGAAGTCCGCGATGTGCATCGAGCCGCCCTTGCCGCCGTTGAAGCCGGTGGCCTTGCCAAACAGCTCGCACATCATGCGGGCGAGGTCGGCGCCCTTGGCCAGCGTATGGCCGTGGCCGCGGTGCGTGGAGGTGAGGTAGTCGCTGGCCCGCAGATGAGCGCAGACGCCCGCGGGCACCGCCTCCTGGCCGGTCGACAGGTGCAGCGGTCCGCGCACCTTGGCGGCGCCGGCGGCCTGCTGGCCATAGGCGCTCACGCCGCCCTGGCTCGCGGTTTCGGCGGCGTTTTCGAAGGCGCGGATGCGCACCATGGCGCGGTACAGCGCCGTGCCTGAATTGCTCGGGTCCATCGTGTCTCCAGCGCCCTTGACGGGGGCGTTCCGGCAAAAATCGTATCAAGCGTGACGACATGGCGTCACAGTGCTTACCCCCTGCCTCTCTTCAATAAGGATGATTTGAGAATGATTCTCAAGTGCATCGGTAGAATGGCGCCCCCGTTCGCACGATTCTTTCTCCGGGTGCTGCTCGCGTCGAGCGACGCAGCGCCCGCCCTTGCCTTTCTCCATGCACAAGCTTTTTCTGGCAACGCCTCTCGCGCTCGCGGGGACCTTCTCTTACGCGCAAGCCAACGATCCAGCCGCCGCCGAGGCGCGCGGGCAGCTCGGCACCGTCACGGTGGAATCCAGCGCGACCACCGGCTTCGTCGCCAACACGGTGGAGGCCGGCACCTTCCGCGGCGCCGGCATCATGGACGTGCCCGCCACGGTCAACACCGTCACGCGCGAGGTGCTGGAGCTGCAGGGCGCGGCCAGCATCTACGAGGCGTTGCGCAACACGGCCGGCGTGACGCGCCAGCAGAACGGCGGCGACACCTTCGACCAGCTCGTGATCCGCGGCATCGCGGTGGAGAACCGCACGAACTACCGGCTCAACGGTTCGCTCGCGATTCCCAACATCTCCGAGATTCCCATGGAGAACAAGGAGCGCGTCGAGGTACTGAAAGGCGCATCGGCGCTCTACTACGGCTTCACCACGCCCGCGGGCATTGTCAACCTCGTGACCAAGCGCGCGGGCAGCACGCCCGTGAGCACCGTCGGCCTCACGCTCGACGACCGCGGCTCGGCGCAGGCGCTGGTCGACCTCGGACGGCAGTTCGGCGACCAGAAGCAGTACGGGCTGCGCATCAACGCAGCCGGCGGCCGCATCGGCTCCAGCATCGACAACGTGGACGGCCACCGCAGGTTCGTGTCGGCCGCGTTCGACTGGCGCGTCAACAGCCGGCTCACCCTGAAGGCCGACGTCGAGAACTACCGCAAGCGCATCACCGAGCAGGCCGGCATCACCCGGCTCGCGGCCGTCAACGGCGTGATCGCGCTGCCCGCCCTGCCCAACCCCGACAAGCTGCTCGGGCCGCCGTGGGCCGTGTTCGACGCCGAGGTCACCAACACGCAATTGCGCGCCGACTATTCGCTCGGCGACAACTGGGCGCTGACCGTGGAAGCCGGCCACTCCGAAGCCGAGCGCGACCGCCGGCTTGCAAGCTTCAGCAACTACAACGTGCTGACCGGCGCCGGCCGCATCACCGGCAACGACCAGAGCCTGAAGCAGACCTCGGACCTGCTGCGCACCGAGCTGTTCGGCACCTTCTCGACCGGCAGCGTGCAGCACGAACTCACGCTCGGCGCTGCGCGCAGCAAGAAGACGCAGGACCCGATCTTCCAGCGCAACTACGGCGGCGCCAGCACCGTGCAGAACCTGTACAACCCGGTGCCCATCGGCTATTTGCCGCTGACGGCGCGGCCGACCCGGCCCACCACCGGTGCCCAGGAGAGCGAGGAGCTCGGGCTCTATGCGCTCGACCGCATCACCTTCTCGCCGCAGTGGCAGCTGGTGGCCGGCCTGCGCCGCACCCACTACGAGAGCACGCAGGGCGCGAGCGCCACGATCCCGTCGCTCGCCTACGACGTGCGCAAGACCACGCCGCTCGCGGCGCTGAGCTACAAGTTCACGCCCGCGCTGGTGGGCTACGTCTCCTATGCGCAGGGCGTGGAGGAAGGCGAGATCGCACCGGCCGGCACCGCCAACCAGAACGCCCACATGCCGCCCGGCGTGAGCAAGCAGAAGGAAATCGGCCTGCGCTGGCTCACCGACGGCGGCATGCTGCTGTCGGGCGCGCTGTTCGACATCGAACGCCCCGGCGCCTACACCAACAGCGCCAACACCTTCGTGGCCGATGGCCGCCAGCGCTACCGCGGACTCGAAATTTCGGCGCAGGGCCGCCTGACGCGCGCGCTCGCCTGGCAGCTGTCGGCCCAGTCGCTCGATGCCGAGTTCCGCGGCATCAACGCGCAATACAACGGGAAGATGCCCGAGAACACCGCCAGGCAAACGGCCAGCGCCTTCCTCTCGTACGACATTGCCGCGGTGCCGGGCCTGTCGGTCAACGCGGGCGCCTACTACACGGGGCGCCGGCCGGTGGACGACCTGAACCAGGCCTTCATCGGCGGCAATACCCTCTTCGGCCTGGGCGCGCGCTACGTGACGCAGCTGTTCGGCAAGCGCACGCTGTGGCAGGTCAATATCGACAACGTGGCCGACAAGCGCTACTGGGCGGCGGCCGGCACGCGGCTGGCCGTGGGCGCGCCACGCAGCATCAAGGCGACGCTCAAGGTCGATCTTTGAACGCATCCGCAACAAGGCGGCAGCGGCCCTCCACATCCTTCGGCGTTTTTCCATGGCTCTCCTGAGACGGATCTGGTTCCAGATCCACTGGTTCATCGGCATCACGGCCGGAAGCGTGCTCGTCGTGATCGGGCTGAGCGGCGCGGTGCTCTCCTTTCGCGCCGAGATCGTCGACGCGCTCAATCCTGCGCTGCGCCACATTCCCAACCCCGCCGGTGCATCGGCGCTGCGGCCCGCGGCGCTGGCGGCGCAGGTGCAGGCGGCGGAACCGGCACTGCGCATCGCGGCACTCACGGTGTTCGCCGAACCCGGGCGGCCGGCGCGCGTCAACTTCGCGCCGACCGAAGGCCAGCGCCAGGGCGAGGTCCGGCTGATCGATCCCTGGACCGGCGCGCTGCTGCCCGTGCCCACGGGCGATGCCTTCTTCGAGTTCGCCGAGCACCTGCATCGCTGGCTGCTGCTGCCGCGCGATGCGGGCAAGCCCGTCACCGGCACCCTGGCCGCGGGGCTGCTGGTGCTTGCGCTGTCGGGCCTCTATCTGCGCTGGCCGCGTCGGCCGCTCGCGTGGCGGGCCTGGTTGAAGCTGGACTTCGCGTTGACCGGCCGCGCGTTTCTCTGGAACCTGCATGCGGTGGCCGGCACCCTCGCGCTGCTGGTGTACCTGGTCTCGAGCCTCACGGGCATCTACTGGGCCTTCGATGCCGTGCGTACGGTGGTCGACAACGCCGCCGGCGAAGGGCGCGTGGTCCGTGCGCAGGGCATGCATGCCGGCAGCGCGCCCGCCAAGGCGCAGGCGGCGCCCGACCTGCAGCGCGTGTGGCAGTCCTTCCTCGCCGAAACCGGCGGCGACTGGAGCCTGGCCACGCTGCGCCCGCCAGCGCGCAATGCATCGCAGATGGAAGTGACCTACCTGCGTGCCCACCCTGAACACGAACGCGCGCGCAACCGCCTCTACCTCGACGCCGCCACCGGCGAGCCCACCCGGCACCAGCGCTACGCCGACAAGCCGCTGGCCGGCCGCCTGGTCAACAGCATCTATCCGATGCACATGGGCACCTACTGGGGATTGCCGGGCCGCATCGTGATGCTGCTCAGCAGCCTGGGCCTGGCGCTGTTCGCGGTCACGGGGTGGATGCTCTACCTCGGGCGCCGCCGCACCAAGCGGGCCGTGCGCGAAGAGCGCATGCGACTCGGTCCTGCGCTGCGGCCCGAGGGGGCCGGCGCCGAGCCCGTGCTGCTCACCTTTGCGAGCCAGACCGGCCAGGCGGAGCGCATCGCGCTGCAGACGGCCGCGGTGCTGCAATCGGCCGGCGTCGCGGTGGTGCTGCAGCCGCTGGTGCGCCTGAGCGTGGATGCGCTGCGGCGCTACCGCAAGGTGCTGCTGGTGGCCAGCACCTTCGGCGATGGCGATCCGCCGGACAGCCTGCGCGCCTTTGCGCGCCAGTTCGCGCTGCAGACCGGCTCCGGGCTGCAGCATGTGCGCTATGGCCTGCTCGCGCTGGGGGACCGGCACTACGCCAACTTCTGCGGCTTCGGCCGGTCGCTCGACCACGACCTGCGCGGCCATGGCGCAGAGGCGCTGTTCCCGATGATCGAAGTGCACAACGGCGATGCCGGTGCGCTGGCGCGCTGGCAGCATGCGCTGGCCGAGGCCTTCGGCGTGCTGCAGCCCGGCGCATGGAAGTCGCACGAACCGAAGGCGGCGTCCTTCGAGCCCTGGCGGCTCGTGCGGCGGACCCTGCTCAATGCCGGCAGCCAGGGCGATCCGCTCTTCGAGATCGAGCTCGCGCATGCGGGCCAGGCCGCCTGGGTGCCGGGTGCGCTCGTCGAACTGCTGCCGCGCCAGTCCGGCCACGCCGTCGGGCAATTCCTGCGCCGCGCCGGCCTCGACGGGCGAACGCACGTGCGCTGCGATGGCCGCGAGTGCACGCTCGAAGACGCGCTGTCTCGCAGCATGCTTCCGGCCGCACCGGCGGCCAGTGCGCAGGCGATGGCCGACATGCTGGTGCCGCTTGCACCGCGGCGCTATTCGGTGGCCTCGACCATGGCCGATGGCTGCGTGCAGCTGCTGGTGCGCCAGGTCCGCCACGCGGACGGCATGGGCGTGGCCTCGGGCTGGCTGACCGACGGGGCGCCACTGGATGCGCAGGTCGAGCTTCGCCTGCTGCCCAATCCCGCTTTTGCACTCGTCGACGACGAGGTGCCCTGCGTCTTCATCGGCAATGGCTCCGGCTTTGCCGGCCTGCGTGCGCATCTTCGCGAACGCGTGCGCCGAGGCCACGGGCGCAACTGGTTGGTGTTCGGCGAGCGGAACGCCGCGCACGATGCCTTCTGCGCCGAGGAGGTCGCGCAATGGCAGGCGGCCGCAGCGCTCGAGCGCGTCGATCTGGTGTTCTCGCGCGACCAGGCCGAGCGCCTGTATGTGCAGCACCGGCTGCGCGAAGCGGCCGGCCTGCTGCGCCAATGGGTGGCCGAGGGTGCGGTGGTCTACGTCTGCGGCAGCCTCGAAGGCATGGCGCCGGGCGTCGACCTGGCCTTGCGCGAGGTGCTGGGCGCGCCGGCCTGCGACGCGCTGGTGGCAGCGGGCCGCTACCGGCGCGATGTCTACTGAGCGGCTTCCCGCAGGCACTGCGCAAACTGTGCGGCGGCAGGCGGGCTTGCGCGCGGCTTGCGCAGCAGGAGCCCCACCTCGCGGTGGAACGTGAGCTCGCCGAGCGAGAGCATGCGAACACCCGCGGGCAGCGGAAGGTGCGCTTCGACCAGCGGAACGAGCGCGACGCCCAGCCCCTTGGACGCCATGTGGATGAGCCCGGCGATCTCGTCCAGTTCGATCGAATCGTTGACCGCAATGCCTTCGCGCCGGAGGAATCTTTCCACCATGCGGCCACCGAACGATGCGCGGTCGTAGCGCAGGAAGGGCTGCTCCCGGAGGAGCGCGCGCCAGTCCTTTCCCGGCAGTTTCCTGGGCGCGATGAGCACGTACGGTTCCTGCACCAGCGGCTGCCACGCCAGCTCCGGAAGAATGCCGAACGGCGGCCGGATGATCACCGCCGCATCGATCGTGCCTGCGTCGAGCTCGTCCATCAGCCGCATCGATACGCCGGGTGACACATGGACGCGCAGCAGCGGCAGTTCCTTGCGCAGCCTTGCGAGCGCCCGCGCGACCAGCGTCGACTGCGCCGAGGCAATGGCGCCGATGCGCAGCAGCCCGCCGCTCGCGGCGTCATCGGGAAGCTCGCCGAGCTTGGCGTAGAGCGCGCAGATCTCCTCTGCGCGCGCCAGCGTCGTCTGGCCGGCCGCATTCAAGGTGGCGGAGCGCCCGGTCCGTTCGAACAGCGCGAACCCCAGGGCTTCCTCGAGCCGCTTGACCTGGCTGCTGACCGCCGACTGCGTCAAGCCGATCCGCTCTCCCGCGGCGGCGAAGGTGCCGTGGCGGCAGACGGCGATGAAGGTTCTGAGCTCGTTGATCATGAACCGAGCATCTCAAGAATCGATGCCTGGTTCAATGATTCATCACGATGGACTGTCGTTGGCGCCTTCAGACGGCGAACAGCGAATCGAGATTCGCGAAGGACTTCATCTCGATGGCATTGCCCGACGGATCGAGAAAGAACATGGTCGCCTGTTCGCCCGGCTCGCCCTTGAAGCGGATGTAGGGCTCGATCACGAACCGGGTTTGTCGGGCCATGAGCTTGTCGGCCAGCGCTTGCCATTGGTCCATGGGAAGGATGGCGCCGAAGTGGCGCACCGGCACGTCGTGGCCGTCCACCGCGCTGCTGGCCTTGTGGCCGCATTCATCGGGCGCCAGGTGCGCCACGATCTGGTGGCCGTAAAAGTCGAAGTCGACCCATTCGGGCGCGCTGCGGCCCTCGGGGCATCCCAGCAGATCGCCGTAGAAGACGCGGGCTTCGGCGATGTCGCGGACGGGAAAGGCCAGGTGGAACGGAATTCTCGGGTGGGGTGCATTCATGGCAGCGATCGCATCGATGGGGTCGGGATGGCCCGGACTTTAAGCAGCCGCGCTCATAACTGAAAACGATATCTTTTCTTGCTGAGCATCGATTTTTTCGATGCTCGGTCCGCCGCGCCGGCGTGCGCATTCCCCCGGGAATTCCCGGGTGCCCAGCGCGTGGCCGCGATGGGATAGTTAGTTCGCCCTTCAAACTAACTAATTTCTTACACGGCGTTCTTCGCCGGGCACACCCTTCCAAGGAGAGACATCCATGCAACTCAAGCACACCCTGGCCGCCATGGCCTTCGGCCTTTCTGCCGTGGGCGCAGTGGCCCAGACCGTGGTCGGCGTGAGCTGGTCCAACTTCCAGGAAGAGCGCTGGAAGACCGACGAGGCCGCGATCAAGGCGCAGCTCGAGAAGCTCGGCGCCAAGTACATCAGCGCCGATGCGGGCGGCTCGCCCGAGAAGCAGCTGGGCGACATCGAGGGGCTGATGTCGAAGGGCGCCAAGGCGCTGATCGTGCTGGCCATGGACAAGGACGCGATTCTTCCCGCCGTCACCAAGGCCACGCGCCAGAAGGTGCCCGTGGTCGCGTACGACCGGCTGATCGAGGCGCCGGGCGTCTTCTACATCACCTTCGACAACGTCGAGGTCGGCCGCATGGAGGCGCGCGAGGTCTTCAAGGTCAAGCCCAAGGGCAACTACGTGATCATCAAGGGCTCGCCGAGCGACCCGAACGCCGACTTCCTGCGCGCGGGCCAGCAGGAGGTGCTGGACGCCGCCATCAAGAAGGGCGACATCAAGATCGTCGGCGACGAATACACCGAAGGCTGGAAGCCCGAGGTGGCGCAGAAGAACATGGAGCAGATCCTCACCAAGAACGCCAACAAGGTCGACGCGGTGGTGGCTGCCAACGACGGCACGGCCGGCGGCGCGGTGGCCGCGCTCACCGCCAAGGGCCTGCGCGGCATTCCGGTGTCGGGCCAGGACGCCGACTTCGCGGCGCTCAACCGCATTGCGCTGGGCACGCAGACCGCCACCATCTTCAAGGACTCGCGCGAACTCGGCCGTGAAGCCGCCAGCGCCGCCATCGCGCTGTCGCAGGGCAAGCCGGCCGAGAAGGCCGCGCCCTGGAATTCCGGGCCGAAGAAGATCTCGCTGTCGTCGCGCCTGCTCACGCCGGTGCCGATCACGCGCGACAACCTCGACGTGGTCGTGAAGGCCGGCTGGATCAAGAAAGACGAGCTCTGCAAGGGCGTCCCGGCGGCCACCGCACCCGCGGCCTGCAAGTAGCAGAGCGAGCCGCAAGCAGCGCCCCGATCCGCGCCGCATTGCCGCGTTCGGCCGGCCCATGGGCCCGCCCGGACCGCCGCCGCGCACCTGTTGTTCCTTCGAGAGGATCTGAAAAATGAGCAATCCAACGCCAGGCTGGTGGCGGCGCACGGGCGTCGACCTGCGGCTCCTGCTGATGAGCGTGCTGCTGATCGCCATGGGGGTGGTCTTCAACGTGATGTCGGGCGGCGTGTTCCTGTCGCCCGAGAACCTCTACAACGTGGCGCAGCAGACGGCGGTGGTGGGCATCGTGTCGACGGTGATGGTGCTGGTGATCGTGGCGCGCCACATCGACCTGTCGGTCGGCTCGGTCATGGGCTTCGTGGGCGTGCTGATCGCCTACCTGCAGTACACCTCGGGCTGGTCGTGGCCCGCGGCCTGCCTCGCGGGGCTCGCTGTGGCGCTGCTGGTGTCGATCTACCAGGGCTGGCTCACGGCGATGCTGGGCGTGCCCTCGTTCGTGGTCACGCTCGGCGGGCTGATGTCGTTCCGCGGCGCCGCCTTCCTGGTGGCCGACGGCAAGACCCAGCCCGTGAACGACGAATTTTTCCAGCGCCTGGGCGGCGGCTACGACGGCGGCATCGGCACCACCATGACCTGGGTGCTCGCGGCTTTCGTGGCGCTGGTGCTGTTCGCGCGCATGCTGCAGAAGCGCCGCGCACGCGCGCACCACGAAATGCCCAACGAGCCGCTCTGGCTGGAGCTGCTGCTGACGGCGGTGCCGGCGGCCGTGGTGTTCGTTTTCGCGGCGGTCATGAACAACTACCAGATCGCCTCGAAGGACGCGCCGCAGGGCCTGCCGATCCCGGTGCTGATCTGGGCCGTGGTGGCGATCGTGCTGTCGTTCATCGTGCACCGCACGCGCTTCGGCCGCTATGTGTTCGCGATGGGCGGCAACCCCGATGCGGCGGCGCTGGTGGGCATTCCGGTCAAGCGCGTCACGCTGATGCTGTTCGCGCTGCTCGCGGTGCTGGTGACGGTGGCGGCCATCGTGTCGATCGCGCGGCTCAACGCGGGTACCAATTCGCTCGGCACGGGTATGGAGCTGTATGTGATTGCGGCCGCCGTGATCGGCGGCACGGCGCTCGCGGGCGGCACCGGCTCGATCTTCGGCTCGGTGCTGGGCGCGCTCATCATGCAGTCGCTCGACAGCGGCATGCTGCTGCTCGACGTGCCGATCGGCAAGCGCATGGTGATCATCGGGCAGGTGCTGATCGTGGCGGTGGTGTTCGACGTGCTGTATCGGCGCAAGTTCGGGGAGAACTAGGATGCAAGTGCGTTGGACAGAGCCGCTGTTGATCGGCGGTACACGCAGAGCGTGCCCTGTGCGCAGGGCATCGGGTGCTCCCCGCAGCGAAATAAAGGAGGAGCCGAAGGCGGGGGACATTCGCGGAGGGGAGTACCCGGTGGCCTGTGCACGCGCCCTGAACATCGGAACCCAGGATGCAAAAAGTCCTTTCCACGGCACACCGCAAAAGGAATTCAAATGACCACGGTCGACACATCAACGCCCCTGGTCGAACTGAAGGAGATCCGCAAGGCCTTCGGCGGCGTGAAGGCCGTGGACGGCGTGAGCATCAACCTCCATCCCGGCGAAGTGGTGGCTGTGCTCGGCCACAACGGCGCGGGCAAGTCCACGCTCATGAAGATGCTCGCGGGCGCCTACCCGGTCGATTCGGGCGACACGCTGATCGCGGGCGAGAAGGTCCACATCCGCACGCCCGCCGAAGCGCAGGCGCTCGGCATCGAGACCATCTACCAGACGCTGGCGCTGGCCGACAACCTCGACTCCGTATCGAACCTCTTTCTCGGCCGCGAGAAGATGACGCGCTGGAACACGCTCGACGACCACTTCATGGAGGTGCAGGCGCGCAAGGTGTTCCAGCGCCTGAACAAGAACTTCAGCAACATCCGCATTCCGGTGCGAAGGCTCTCGGGCGGGCAACGGCAAGTGGTGGCGATCTCGCGCGCGTTGTACTTCAACGCGCGCATCCTGATCATGGACGAGCCCTGCGCCGCCCTCGGCCCCGAAGAAACCGCGATGGTCGGCGGGCTCGTGAAGCAGCTCAAGGCCGACGGCGTCGGCATCTTCCTGATCACGCACGACATGCCCGACGTGTTCTCGCTGAGCGACCGCGTCGCGGTCATGAAGAACGGCAAGCTCGTGGGCACCTACCGCACCGCGGACGTCACCGAAGACGAAGTGCTCGGCATGATCATCGCGGGCAAGCGCCCCGAGGGAAAAGAGCAGGCCCACAGGTGAACGAAGGCAGGGTGGCCCCGTGACCATCGGCGACCAGCAGCTGCTCAAGCGCATGAACCGCAGCGTGCTGCTGCGCCTCCTGCGTGCGCGCCCGGGCCTGTCGCGCGCACGGCTCGCGAGCGAGAGCGGCCTCACCAAGTCGACCGTGAGCCTGCTGGTGCGCGAGCTGCTCGACGAGGGCTGGCTCAGCGAAGCCGGCACCACCGTTGCCGATGGCCTGGGGCGGCCTTCGACGCCGCTGCGGATCAACGTCGGCGTGCGCGCGCTGATGGGGGTCGAGATCGCCGTTGAAACGGTGCGGCTGGTGTGCGTCTCGCTGCAGGGCGAGGTGCTGCATGCCGACACGCAGGCGCTGACCGACAGCGCACCGGCCGGCGCCTGCGCGCAGGTTGCGCGCATGGCCGCGGCAGCGCACGGGCAGCTCAACGCACTGGGGCTGCGCCTGTCGAGCATCGGCGTCTGCGTGCCCGGCGCGGTGGACGACTGCACCGGCATGGTCCGCTTTGCGCCCAACCTCGGCTGGCGCAACGTGAGCTTGCTGCCCGCGCTGGAAGAAGCCTTTGCCGCGGCCGGGCTGCCGGGCGTCACGGTGCAGCTGCAGAACGACGCCGATGCCGCCGCGCTCGGCGAGTACGAGTTCTCCGGTGGCGAAAGCGCGGATCCGCTGATCTTCGTGAGCTGCGACGTGGGCGTGGGCGCCGGGGTGGTGCTGAACGACCGGCTCTTCACGGGCGCGCAAGGCATGGCGGGCGAGATCGGCCACACCATCCTGCAGCTCGATGGGCCGCTGTGCTCGTGCGGGCGCCGCGGCTGCGCCGAGGCCTTCTTCGGCTCGCGCGCGCTCGAGCGCGAAGCGCCCGGCATGGCGCACGCGGCGGCCTTCTTCGGCGTGCTGCTGCAGAACCTGTGGGTCACCTTCGATCCGCGCGCCATCGTGCTCGGCGGCAAGTCCTGCACCGGCCATCTCGGCCTGGCGCAGGCGGCCTTCGAGAGCGTGGGACGCCATGCCGATGCAGCCGGCATGCCCGCGCCCGATCTGCGCATCGCGCGCTATCGCGCGCTTGCACCCGCCGTGGGCGCCGCCGCGCTGGCACTGCACGAATACCTCCGGCCGCTGCAGCCCGATGCGCGCACGCGCCGGGCCCGCGCCGCGCGCAGCGAATACCGAATACCTTCTGTTTAAAAAAGATCGGCTGCGCGTGGCCGCGCGTCCGGTGATACACGGCGACATGCGCAAACCGCCTACGCGCATCGCCGCTGCCTTGGCCTAGGTTCGAGAAAAAACTTGGAGCCCAAGCCATGCCCGATGCTGCCGCGCGCGTTCGTGCGCCTTCTTCCGCGCTGCTCAACATCACTGCTGTTGTCATCGGCCTTGCAGGCCTGGGGCTGGCGGCGGCAGGCGCATGGCTCGTCGTGCTCGGCGGCTCGTGGTACTACCTCGTGGCGGGGTTCGGGCTGATCGTCGCGGCGGTGCTGCTGCCGCGCGGCAGCGGCGCGGGCCTCTGGGTCTATGCGGCCGTGGTGGCGTTCACGCTGATGTGGGCCTTGTGGGAAGTGGGCTTCGACTGGTGGCCGCTGGCGGCGCGCGGCGACGTGTTCTTTGTGCTCGGCGTGTTCCTGCTCACGCCCTGGGTGGCGCGTGCGCTCGGGCGCCGCAGCGCCGCGGGCGTGGCGCCCGCGCGCGGCTTCCTCGGCGTGGTGCTGCTGGCCTTCCTGGCCGCCGCGGTGTTCTCGTGGACGCGCGATGCGACGCGCGTGGAGGGCGCCATGCCGGCGCCGACGGCAGCCGCCGCGGCATCGGCGAACGCCGCACCGGCCCCGCCGAAGGACGACTGGACGGCCTACGGCGGCAACGGCATGGGCCAGCGCTATTCGGCACTCGACCAGATCACGCCGGCCAATGTGGGCGAGCTGCAGGAGGCGTGGCACTTTCGCACCGGTGACATGCGCGGCCAGAGCGGCGACCCCGAGGAGACGACCTTCGAGGTCACGCCGCTGAAGATCGGCGAGCGGCTTTTTCTTTGCACGCCTCACCAGTCGGTGGTGGCGCTGAACGCGACCACCGGCGAGCAGCTCTGGCGCTACACGCCCGAGATCCGGCGCCCGCTGGCCTTGCAGCACCTGACCTGCCGCGGCCTGTCCTACGACCCGGGCAGCGCGGTGCGGGCCGCGCCGGCCGCGGCTGCTTCATCGCCCCCCGCTGCGGGTGGCGATTGCGACGCCAAGCTCTTCATGCCCACGGCCGACGGCCGCGTCATCGCACTCGACCCCGGGAGCGGGAGGCCCTGCATGCGCTTTGGCGGCGGCACGGGCCAGATCGACCTCTGGAAGAACATGCCCAACGTGAAGCCCGGCGCCTACTACTCGACCTCTCCCGTGGTGGTGACACGCTCGCTCGTCATCGTGGGCGGCACGGTGCTGGACAACGTCTCGACCAAGGAGACCTCGGGCGTGATCCGGGCCTTCGACATCGACACCGGCGCGCTGGTGTGGAACTGGGACTCGGGCAACCCGGACGACACCGCACCCATCGCGGCCGACCGCACGTACACGGCCAACTCGCCGAACAGCTGGTCGATCTCCAGCGTGGACGAGGCGCTGGGGCTGGTCTACGTGCCCACCGGCAACCAGCCGCCCGACCAGTGGGGCGGAAAGCGCACCGAAGGGGCCGAGCGCTACTCGTCCTCGGTGGTGGCGCTGGACCTGGCCACCGGCCGCGTGCGCTGGAGCTTCCAGACCGTGCACCACGACCTCTGGGACTACGACGTGCCCTCGCAGCCCAGCCTCGTCGACCTGCGCATCGGCAGCGAGACGGTGCCCGCGCTGGTGCAGCCGACCAAGCAGGGCGAGCTGTTCGTGCTCGACCGGCGCGACGGCAAGCCCGTGACCAAGGTCCATGAACGGCCCGCGCCGCAGGGGCCGGCCGCGGGCGACCACACCTCGCTCACGCAGCCGGTGTCGGAGCTGTCCTTCGATCCGCCCGCGCTCACGCCGGCCGACATGTGGGGCGGCACCGTGTTCGACCAGCTGGCCTGCCGCATCGCCTTTCACCGGCTGCGCTACGAAGGCCGCTACACGCCGCCGTCGACCGAGGGCTCGCTGATCTACCCCGGCAACTTCGGCGTCTTCAACTGGGGCGGCGTGGCGGTCGACCCGGTGCGGCAGATGGCGTTCACCACGCCGGCTTCGCTGGCCTTCGTGTCCAGGCTCATTCCGCGCGCCGACGACACCTCGCTCTACGTGCAGGGCAAGGACCGGCCCAACGACAGCCTGCCCGCGCTCAACGAGAACTTCGGCGCGCCATTCGCGGTGCAGCTGCGCGCCTTCACCTCGGTGTTCGGCCTGCCGTGCCAGGCGCCGCCCTGGGGCCATGTGGCCGGGGCCGACCTGCGCACAGGCCGGGTGGTGTGGAAGCACAAGAATGGCACCGTGCGCGACAGCTCGCCGCTGCCGCTGCCTTTTGCGATGGGCGTGCCCAGCCTCGGCGGGCCGATGATGACGGCTGGCGGCGTGGCCTTTCTCTCGGGCACGCTCGACTACTACCTGCGCGCCTACGACGTGGCCAGTGGCAAGGAGCTCTGGCGCAGCCGCCTGCCCGCGGGCGGGCAGGCCACGCCGATGAGCTACCGCGGCAGCGACGGACGCCAGTACGTGGTGGTGGCAGCGGGCGGCCACGGCTCGTTGGGCACGCGCACGGGCGACCACGTGATCGCCTACGCGCTGCCCAGGCGCTGAGCGTTCAGCCCGGCGCGCGCGGCGGCAGGCCCTTGTCCTGTTCGCGCCAGCCGCGCAGCCGCCGGTACAGCGTGCCGCGCGACACGCCCAGCTGCCGCGCCGCCTGCGACACGTTGCCCTCCTGCGCCGCCAGCGTTTCCTCGATCAGCTTGCGGCTGTGCTCGCGCAGGGTTTCGCCCGGCGGCGGTTCCGGCGGCACGTGGTGCGAGGCGATCGCTGGCGGATGCTCGTGCGCCGTCAACGGCTCGGCTGCCGTTGCAGGCTCGGCGGGCAGCATCGCGCCGGCGTTGCCGGGCATCGCCACCGCATGCCTGAAGTCCACGCCGTCCGCAGCTTTCAGGCGCGCCTGCACCCACACGCCCAGCCCGCTCGCCAGGCGCAGTGGCTGCGCGGCTTCGCGCCTTTCGAGCCGCAGCAGGCTCGCGAGGTCGTGGCCCAGCATCGATTCGACATCGCGTTCGCAGGCCTCTTCGGGCAGGCGTCCGATCAGCCGCGCGCCGGCACTGTTGAGCCAGGCGATGGTCCCGTCGGGCGCCACGCCGGCCAGCGCTTCCATGGGCGTGCCCAGCAGGGTGGGGCTGGCCTGGAAGCGCAGGATCAGGTGGTCGCGCGACTGCGCCTGCAGCAGGCGGTTCTCGATGGTCGTGGCGTAGAGCCCCACCATCGAGGCCGCATCGAAGCCGAAGCGCCGCGCCTCCATCGTGATGTCGAGCACGCCCGCGAGCCGGCCCGCCACGTCGCGGATCGGCGCCGCGGCGCACTGCATCTGCGACAGCACGTCGAAGTAGTGCTCCGCGCCGTCGACCGTGCAGGCCTGCCCGGTGGTCGCCACGATGCCGGGGGCGGTGGTGCCGACGATGCGCTCGGAAATGTTCACGCCCACGCGCGCGGTCTTGCGCAGTACCGGCTGGTGCGCGGCGGCCGGCTGGTGCGTGACGTGCACCACCACGCCTTCGCCGTCCGTCAGGATCACGCGGCAGTCGGTGCCTGCGAGCGCGCTTTCCATGCTCGCGAGTTCCTGCCGCGCCACCTCGAGCAGCTCGCGGTTGCGCGCCAGCGTGGCGTGCAGGCGGCTCGGCGTGACCGCGTCGAAAGGCACGATGCGCTGCCGGTCGCTGTGGTTGCGGGTGCAGCGCAGCCACGACTGGATCACCGCCTCGCCGACCAGGCCCGAAGGCCGCACGCCTTCCTCGAAGAACTGCTGCCGCGCGAGCGCCACGCGCTGCGCCGGCGTGCTGGAAAAAAGTTGGCGCGGCGCGGTTGCCGTGCCCAGCCGTTCGAAAGCCATGCTGTTCGCCGCTCCTCGCAAATCGGGGGAATCAGGAAAGGGAGATCGCTGCCCCCGTCGAATGTGTTCCGCAATGGAACAGCGCCGGACTGGGGAAATCCCGAAGGTGAACGCGAGTGCGGCAAAAACGATCCTTGCGGCACAAAGGAGACCCACGATGAAAAAGATCCACTCCGGTTTGCTTGTGCTCGCCGGTGCATTGCTGTGCCTGGGCAGCTCGCCCGCCGCGGCCCAGGCCTCGGCCGCCAAGCAGGTGAACGGCGACTTCATTCGCGCCAATGCGGCCCAGAAGAAGACGCCCGACTGGCCGAGCTACGGCCTGGACTACGCCGAATCGCGCTTCAGCAAGCTCGACCAGGTGAACGCCGGCAACGTGAAGCAGCTGGGCCTGGCCTGGTCCTACAACCTCGAGTCCACGCGCGGCGTCGAGGCCACGCCGCTGGTGGTGGACGGCATCATGTACGTCACCGCATCGTGGAGCGTGGTGCATGCCATCGACACGCGCACCGGGCAGAAGCTCTGGAGCTTCGATCCGCAGGTCGACAAGTCCAGGGGCTTCAGGGGTTGCTGCGACGTGGTGAACCGCGGCGTGGCGCTGCACGAGGGCAAGGTCTACGTCGGCGCCTACGACGGCCGCCTGATCGCGCTCGACGCGGCCACGGGGCAGAAGGTCTGGGAGAAGAACACGATCGAGGGGCAGAAGGGCTCCTACACCATCACCGGCGCGCCGCGCGTCTTCAAGGGCAAGGTCATCATCGGCAACGGCGGCGCCGAGTACGGCGTGCGCGGCTACGTCACGGCCTACGACGCGAAGACCGGCGAGCAGAAGTGGCGCTGGTTCGTGGTGCCGGGCGACCCGGCCAAGCCCTTCGAGGACGAATCGATGGCGCGCGCCGCCAAGACCTGGGACCCGAGCGGCAAATACTGGGAAGCCGGCGGCGGCGGCACCGCATGGGACAGCTTCGCCTTCGATCCCGAGCTCAACCTGATGTACGTGGGCACCGGCAACGGCTCGCCCTGGGCGCACAGGAAGCGCAGCCCCAAGGGCGGCGACAACCTCTACCTCGGCTCGGTGGTGGCCCTGAACCCCGACACCGGCAAGTACGTGTGGCACTACCAGGAGACGCCCGGCGACAACTGGGACTACACCTCCACCCAGTCGATGATCCTAGCCAACGTCACGCTCGGCGGCAAGGCGCGCAAGGTGCTGCTGCATGCGCCGAAGAACGGCTTCTTCTTCGTCATCGACCGCACCAACGGCAAGTTCATTTCGGCGAAGAATTTCGTCGACGTGAACTGGGCCACGGGCTACGACAAGAACGGCCGTCCCGTCGAGATCGCCGCCGCGCGCCAGAACGACAAGCCCGGCGACAGCATCCCCGGCCCCTTCGGTGCGCACAACTGGCACCCGATGTCGTTCAACCCGCAGACCGGCCTGGCCTACCTGCCGGCGCAGAACATCCCGGTCAACCTGATGGACGACAAGGACTGGAAGTTCGACCAGAACGCGCCCGGCCGCCCGCATGCCGCGCTGGGCTGGAACACCGCGATGTCGATCAACGCCGAGGCGCCCAAGAGCAAGCCCTTCGGCCGCCTCGTCGCCTGGGACCCGGTGGCGCAGAAGGAGGCCTGGGGCGTGGACTACGTCTCGCCCTGGAACGGCGGCACGCTCACCACCGCCGGCAACCTCGTGTTCCAGGGCACGGCCGACGGCCGCCTGGTGGCCTACAACGCGAAGACCGGCGAGAAGCTCTGGGAAACGGCCACCGGCACCGGCGTGGTGGCCGCGCCCGCCACCTACATGGTCGACGGCAAGCAGTACGTGTCGGTCGCGGTGGGCTGGGGCGGCGTGTACGGCCTCGCGCAGCGCGCCACCGAGCGGCAGGGCCCGGGCACGGTTTACACCTTCGCGGTGGGCGGCACCGCGAAGATGCCCGACTTCGTGCAGTACCGCATGGACAAGCTGGTGCAGGGCGTGAAGTACGACCCCGCCAAGGTCCAGGCCGGCACCATGCTCTATGTGAGCAACTGCGTGTTCTGCCACGGCGTGCCGGGCGTGGACCGCGGCGGCAACATCCCGAACCTCGGCTACATGGACGCGGCCTACATCGAGAACCTCGACAAGTTCATCCTCAAGGGCCCGGCCATGGCGCGCGGCATGCCCGACTTCACCGGCAAGCTCTCGGGCGAGGACATCGAGAGCATCAAGGCCTTCATCCAGGGCACGGCCGACGCGATCCGGCCGAAGTAGACGCCGCGCTCCCGGAAAAAAAGCCGCCGACCCCGAAGGGGGCGGCGGCTTCCGAATCCAAGGCCAGGAACACCGCGGAGCCGGCTTTGCCGGGCCGCTGGTGTTGCCCCCTCGAGGGGGAGGCGGCTACACGAAGTGAGCCGCATCGGGGGTGGGCCGCAGTCAGTCGGCGTACACGCCGGCGGCCTTGATGATCGGGCCCCACTTGCCGATCTCGGCCGAGACGAACTTCTTGTGCTCGGCCGGCTCGGTGCGCTTGTCGGTGGTGATCACGGCGCCAAGGCCTTCCTGGCGCTTGATGAAGCCCGGGTCCTTCATGGCGGCCTTGATGGCCTCGTTGAGCTTCTTCAGCACCGGTGCCGGCGTGCCCTTGGGCGCGTACACGCCGTGCCAGATCGTGACCTCGAAGTCCTTCAGGCCCGATTCGGCGAGCGTCGGCAGGTCTTTCAGGGCCGGCGTGGTCAGGCGCTTGGTCGTGGTCACGGCATAGGCCTTGACCTTCTTGGCCTCGATCTGCGAGGTGGTGTTGGTGGTCTGGTCGCACAAGAGGTCGATCTGGCCGCCCAGCAGGTCGGCGATGGCCGGCGCGGTGCCCTTGTAGGGGACCGGCGTCATCTCGGTCTTGAGCGCGCTCTGGAACAGCAGGCCGCACAGGTGCGAGGCAGCGCCCAGGCCGGCGTTGCCGAGGTTGATCTTGCCCTTGTTGGCCGCGATCCAGGTCGTCAGTTCCTTGTAGTTGTTGGCCGGCAGGCCGGGTTTGCCGATGAGCGTCATCGGCACTTCATTGACCATGCCGAGGTATTCGAAGTCGTTCTCGACGTTGAACGGCAGCTTGCGGTAGAGCGCCGGCATCGTCGACATGGCGATGTGGTTCAGCAGCAGCGTGTGGCCGTCCGGCGCCGCGCGGGCCACCTTGGCGGTGCCGATGGAGCTGCCGGCGCCCGCAGTGTTGTCCACCACGATGGTCGTGCCAAGGGTCTTTTGCAGGGCTTCGGCCAGGTCGCGGGCCACCCGGTCGGTCGGACCGCCGGCGGAGAAAGGCACCACCAGCGTGACGGTCTTGCCTGCGGGGAAATCCTGGGCATAGGCGCCAGCGGCAGCAGCGGCGAACGCCGTGAGTGCAAGCAGTTTCTTCATGAGTGTCTCTCGGGTTGGTGAAATGCAAAAACGGCCGCGATCATAAAGGCTGACCATGACCTGACGAATAGCGAATAGCCCTTAGGTACGGGCCTGAATCCGCCCCTTCCTGGGGCATGATGCGCGCTCGCAAGTCGCGCCTGGGGAGGCGCGAAGAAAAACCACAACACCGCAGGCCTTCGGGCCGCATCGAGGAGGAAATTCCAATGGATCCATGGGTCTATCCGCGCGAGCGCTGGCTCGGCAACATCACGCTCTGGCTCGGCCTGCTGGTCTGGGTGCTGCTGGTCCTGGGCACCCTGGGCATCGCGCTCGTCTACGTGCTGCTCGGCTTCATCGCCTACGTGTTCGCGCAGTCGGCCGTCATCGCCTGGATCAAGGGCACGGCCGTGAAGCTCTCGCCCGCCCAGCTGCCGGAGCTGCATGCGCGGTTCCAGGCCTGCTGCGGCCATCTGGGCATCGAGAACCCGCCCGAGGCCTACCTGCTGCACGGCGACGGCATCTTCAATGCCTTTGCCACGCGCTTCTTCGGCCGCAACTTCGTGGTGCTGCTGTCCGACGTGGTCGACGCCATGGAAGCCCAGCCCGACGGCATCAACTTCTACATCGGCCACGAGCTGGGCCACATCCGGCGCGGTCACCTCACGGGCCACATCTGGCGCGCCCCGGTGCTATGGCTGCCGCTGCTCGGCGCTGCCTATTCGCGGGCCCAGGAATACACCTGCGACCTGCACGGCGCTGCCTGCTGCAAGCAGACCGACTCCGCGCCCCGCGCGCTGGTGGCGCTGGCCGCCGGCGCGCAGCAATGGCGCCACGTCGACCTGCAGCGCTACGCCGACCAGTCGGTGGGCAACAGCGGCTTCTGGGCCTCGTTCCATGAACTGATCGCCGGCTATCCCTGGCTCACCAAGCGCGTCGCGCGCGCCATCGATCCGGGCGCGAAGCTGCCGAGCCGCAATCCGGTCGCCTACCTGCTCGCGGTCTTCGTGCCGTACACCGGCCGCGCCGGCGGCGGCGCGCTGGCGCTCCTGGTGGTGGTGGCCATCATCGGCATGCTGGCCGCGGTGGCGCTGCCGGCCTATCAGCAATACGAGTCGCGCGCGGCCGTTTCGCAGGCCTGGTCCGAAGCCGCGCCGGTGCGCGAAGCGCTCGGCAACTACTACAAGCAGAAGGAAGAGATTCCCGATTCCCTGGCCACGGCCGGCGCGCCCGAAACCCTGCCCGGCGGCTCGGAGCTGACCCTCGACCCCGACACCATGGTGGTCGAAGCGGTGCTTCCAAAGGCCAAGGGCACGCTGCGCATGGAGCCCTCGGCCACCGAGGACGGCATTGCCTGGAACTGCGTGGCCGGCGACGACCTGTCCGAAAAGGCGCTGCCGGCCAGCTGCCGCAAATAGCGGCAGCTCGTCGTAAGAGAAGGTTGCCGCCCGTCGAACCGTCCGACAGGCGGACCCGGCGGGCGCCGATGCGCGCCACGGGAGCGGGCCCTAGGGTGAAGTGTCATTGCCATCAAAAAACCACCTTCAAGGAGTGACTCACCCATGCCCACCATCTCTTCTTCTTCGCTGGACGGAATGCAGGTTGCCATCCTCGTGGCGGACGGCTTCGAGCAGGCCGAGATGACCGAGCCGCGCAAGGCGCTCGACCATGCCGGCGCACAGACGCAGATCGTTTCGCCGCTCGACGGCAGCGTGCGCGCCTGGAAGCAACTCGAGCCCGCCGACACCTTCGAGGTCGACGTGCCGCTCAAGAACGCCAATGCCGATGACTTCGACGCGCTGCTGCTGCCCGGCGGCGTTGCCAACCCCGACGCGCTGCGCATCAACCAGAAGGCCGTGGCCTTCGTGCGTGCCTTCGTCGAGTCGGGCAAGCCCATCGCGGCCATCTGCCATGGGCCATGGACGCTCATCGATGCCGGCGGTGCGAAGGGCCGCAGGATGACCTCGTGGCCTTCGCTGCGCGCCGACCTGCACAACGCCGGCGCGACGTGGATCGACAAGGAGGTGGTGGTCGACAGCGGCCTGGTGACGAGCCGCAGGCCCGGCGACCTGCCCGCGTTCATTCGCGAGATGACGACGATGTTCGAGCTCGCGCACGAGGCGGCGATTCACTGAGCCTGCGGCTGGTGTGCGCGCGCGCGCGGATGGGGCCGCGGGTTCCGGTACGCTCGCATCCCATGGCGGCATCCTCTTCGTTCGAGCGCGCGCAGCGCCTGCCCGGAAATTTCGCATGGATCGCGGTGGCGGTCGATGCGGCCCTGTTCGCGCTGGGCATGGCGGCGCAGCTGCTGCCTCTCTCGCCGCACGGCGAGCAGATGCGCGGCGTGTATGCGCAACCCGGCGTATGGGTGCCGCTGCTGTCGCGCGTTGCCACGGTATGGCTGCTGGCGGCCACGCTGGCCTGGTGCTATGCGCGCAAGGCGCTCGACGAGCGCGGCGCGGCCCGCATCGCGCAGCTTCGCGGCCCTGGCAGCCGCTTCGCTGCCGTGTTCCTTGCGGTGATGGTCGTCAACATGCTTGCATTGACGCCGCTGTTCTACCAGGCGCAGCTGCTCTTCATGCCCGGTGGGCCGCTGCACGAACGCGTCGGCATGTACGGCCTGCGCCCGGTCATGGCCGTGTCGATGTTCGTCCAGTCGGCCATCCAGATGCTCGTGCTCATCGCGAGCGTGTGGCTGGCCGCCCGCTTCGCGCTGCGCGAGCGCGGCGCCGGGCTCGCGGGTTCATTGCCGGGCGCGACGGATGGCGGCGCGAGCATGGCAGCGCCGCGCCGCGCGGTGGCACTCGTGGCCGCCGCGACTTTCGTCTCGCTGCAGGCGTGGATCGGCCATGTGGCAAGCGGCTGGGTCGACACCTCGAGGGACTCGGACCTGGTGCCGCTCCTGCTCGGCTGGTTCGCGGTGCCGCTGCTGGTCTGGGCGCTGGCGTTCTGGGGCGGCTGGCTCGGCGCCGCGCCAGGGCCTGCGCAGACGCGTCCGTTTCGTGCCGTGGCGGCCGCGGTGTCGGCCTTCGTGCTGCTGCAGGTGGTCTGCGCCGCCCTCGCGCTCGGCGGGCTGCTGTGGATCGCGAGCGCGAGCTTCTCGGGCGTGAGCAGCGGCAGCCGCCTTGCGGCACTCGCCATCGCGGTGGCGGCAATCTACCTGGTGCTGCTGGTGGTGACGATGCGCGCGCTCACGCGCCGGTTCTACCGCCGCTACTTGTAGCTGCGCGCGTCCTCGATCACCTTGCCGTCGTTCGGCAGCGTGCCCGGCGCCACCAGCTCGATGGTGCCGCGCAGCTTGGTCACTTCGCGCACCGCATCGGCAATGCGCGCCTCGAGCCCGGCCGGCGCGCCTGCGGCGCATTCGAGCCTGAAGGTCATCTGGTCGTCGCCCATCTCGCCCGAGACCACGAGGCGCGCGCGCTGCACTTCCGGAAAGCGGCGCGCGATCTCCGCCACCTGCGAGGGGTGCACGAACATGCCGCGCACCTTGGTGGTCTGGTCGGCGCGGCCGAGCCAGCCCTTGATGCGCTTGTTGGTGCGGCCGGTGGGGCAGGTGCCCGCGAGCACGGCGGAAAGATCGCCGGTGCCGAAGCGCACCAGCGGATAGTCGGGGTTGAAGGTGGTCACGACGATCTCGCCGACCTCGCCGTCGGGCACCGGGTCGCCGGTGCCGGGGCGCACGATCTCGACCAGCACGCCTTCATCGAGCACCAAGCCTTCGCGGGCGCTGGTCTCGTAGGCGATCAGGCCCAGGTCGGCGGTGGCGTAGCACTGCGTGCCCTGCACGCCGTGCGCAGCGATCCAGTCGTGCAGGCTCGGGGGAAAGGCTTCGCCCGACACCAGCGCCTTGGTGAGCGAGGGCAGCTTCAGGCCTTTTTCCTCGGCTTTTTCCAAGAGGATCTTGAGGAAGCTCGGCGTGCCCGCATAGCCCTCGGGCTTCAGGTCGGCCATGGCCTCGAGCTGCTGCTCGGTCTGGCCGGTACCGCCCGCGAACACGGTGCAGCCGATGGCCCGCGCGCCGCTTTCCATGATGGAGCCGGCGGGCGTCATGTGGTAGCTGAAGCTGTTGTGGATGAGTTCGCCGCCGCGAAAGCCCGCGGCATGCATCGCGCGCGCCGTGCGCCAGTAGTCGCGCGCCTCGCCCTCGGGCTCGTAGATGGTGCCGGGGCTCGCGAACACGCGCGGCATGCGGGTGCCGCGGCCGATGGTGGAAAAGCCGCCGAAGGGATCGTCGGCGCGGCGCTGCTTCTGCAGTTCGAGCAATTCGGTCTTGCGCGTGACGGGCAGCTTGGCGAGCGCCTCGCGCGTGGTGATGTCGGCGGGCTTCACGCCGTCGAGGATCTTTGCAAACGCGGGCGCGGCAGTCTGGGCCTGCGCAATGTGCTTCGGCAGCGCGGCCAGCAGGTCGCGTTCGCGTTCGGCGGGATCACGGATTTCGAGCTTGTCGTAGTGGTCGGTCATGTCCGCACCCTTTGTCTTTCTGTTCGGTCTTGCTCCCTCTCCCCTTGGGGAGAGGGCTGGGGTGAGGGCCGTAGCCTCGAGGCCACGACGGTCATGTGCAAGTGCCGCTGCACCCTCACCCTAGCCCTCTCCCGGAGGGAGAGGGGACAACACGAAATGCATGCCATCAAGCCAGCCACCTTTTCCGGCGCTTGTAGCTTTTGACGTCGCGAAAGCTCTTGCGGTCCGCACCGCCGACGCCAAGGTAGAACTCCTTCACGTCCTCGTTCTCGCGCAGGCTCCTGGCCTCGCCGTCCATCACGATGCGGCCGTTCTCCAGGATGTAGCCGTAGTCGGCGTAGCGCAGCGCCATGTTGGTGTTCTGCTCGGCGAGCAGGAAGGTCACGCGCTCCTTGGTGTTGAGGTCCTTCACGATCTCGAACACTTCCTCCACGATCTGCGGTGCCAGGCCCATCGAGGGCTCGTCGAGCAGCACCATGGTCGGATTGGCCATCAGCGCGCGGCCGATGGCGCACATCTGCTGCTCGCCGCCCGATGTGTAGGCCGCCTGCGAAGTGCGCCGCGTCTTGAGCCGCGGGAAATAAGCGTAAACCTTCTCCAGCGTCTCGGCGATTGCCGCCTTGCCGTCCTTGCGCGTGTAGGCGCCGGTCATCAGGTTGTCCTCGATGGTCAGGTGGGCGAAGCAGTGCCGGCCCTCCATCACCTGGATCAGGCCGCGCTTGACCAGTTCGGAAGGCGACAGCGCCTCGATGCGCTCGCCGCGCAGCTCGATGCTGCCCTTGGTCACCGCGCCGCGCTCGCCGGCCAGCAGGTTGGACACCGCACGCAGGGTGGTCGTCTTGCCGGCACCGTTGCCACCCAGCAGCGCCACGATGCCGCCCTCTGGCACCACGAGCGAGACGCCCTTGAGCACCAGGATCACGTGGTTGTAGATGACCTCGATGCCGTTGACGTTGAGGACGATGCTGGGTGAACTCATGGTGCTTCCAGGGACTGGCGAAGACGGTGGGCGGGTCTAGCTCTGGCAGTCGGCGGGCGTGCGCGCCGTGAGCTTCTTCTCGGCCGCGTACTTGGCGGCGGTCGACTTCACGAGCGGCTTGATGATCTGCTCGTCGGCCTGCAGCCAGTCGGACGTGAACTTCCATGCCTTGCCGTCCCAGGTGTGGATGCGCGCCCAGGCCGCGCCCATGTGGTCGGTGCACGAGGTGCTGATCGGGCGCATCACGCCGGCGAAGCCCAGGCCGTCGAGCTTGGCCTGCGTGAGGTTGAGGTTCTCGAGGCCCCAGCGCACCTGCTCGCCCGTCATGACCTTGCCCTTGCCGAAGCGCTCCTGCGCGGCGCGGATGCCTTCCACGCCGAGCATCGCGCTCATGGCGCCGCGCATGTAGAGCACCTGTCCCACTTCGTCCTTCGGGCCGGTGCCCTGGTTCTTGTCGTGCAGCATCGAGACCACGTCCTTCACGAGCTTGGACTGCGGCTCGGCACCGTGCTGCATGGTCACGGCGTTGTAGCCCTTGGCGCCGTCGCCCACGTCCTTCACGTCGGGTTCGGCGCCGGCCCACCACACGCCGTACATCTTCTCGCGTGCGTAGCCGGTGGCCTGCGCTTCCTTGAGCGCGGTGGAATTCATCACGCCCCAGCCCCACAGCAGGACGTAGTCGGGCCGCGCCTGGCGCACCTGCAGCCAGGTGGCCTTCTGCTCCACGCCCGGCGCCGTCACCGGCAGCAGCTGCAGGTCGAAGCCGTGCATCTTCGCGCGCTCCTGCAGCAGTGGGATCGGCTCCTTGCCATAGGGGCTGTCGTGATAGATCAGCGCGATCTTCTTGCCCTTGAGCTTGTCGAGCCCGCCTTCCTTCTTGGCGATCGCCTGGATGATCGCGTCGGCCGCCACCCAGTAGGTGCCGGCGATCGGGAAGTTCCACTTGAACACCGTGCCGTCGGCGCTTTCGCTGCGGCCGTAGCCCACGGTCACCACGGGGATCTTGTCGACGGGTGCCTTCTCGGTGATGGCAAAGGTTGCGCCGGTGGACAGCGGCTGCACCAGCGAGGCGCCGCCGTTCTTGCCTTTCAGGCGCTCGTAGCACTCCACGCTGCGCGCCGTGTCGTAGCCGGTCTCGCATTCCTCGAAGGAGATCTTCACCCCGTTGATGCCGCCGCGCGCGTTCACCAGCTTGAGGTAGTCGACATAGCCATTGGCCCAGGGCGTTCCGTTCGGCGCATAGGCGCCGGTGCGGTACGACAGCACGGGAATGAACTGCTCATTGGCCTGCGCGAACGCAGGGGCCGCGCCTGCCAGCGCGGATGCGGCGGCCACGGCGAGTGCGAGTGATTTCAGCTTCATGGTTGTCTCCTGGTTTTGTATGGGAAAGTCACGCTCGAAAAAAGCATTGCTGTCTTCAATGAGGGAAGGGCCACAGCCGCAGCTTCTGCTTGCCCGTGGACCACAGCTTGGCCAGCCCGTGCGGCTCGACGATCAGGAACCACACGATGAGGCCGCCGAAGATCATCAGTTCCGCATGCGCGATGCCGACGGTCGAGATCTGCGCGCCGAACCAGCCGGCAATGACCGGCAGCACCTGGTTCAGCACGATCGGCAGCACGGTGATGAAGGCCGCGCCGAAGAAGGCCCCGGTGATCGAGCCGAGCCCGCCGATGATCACCATGAAGAGCAGCCGGAACGACTGGTCGACCGAGAACGCCGCCGGCTCCCAGGCGCCCAGGTAGACGAAGGCCCAGAGCGCGCCGGCCACGCCGATGATGAACGAGCTGACCGCGAAGGCGCTGAGCTTGGCGTACATAGGGCGGATGCCGATCACCGCGGCCGCCACGTCCATGTCGCGGATCGCCATCCACTCGCGGCCGATGGCGCCGCGCACCAGGTTCTTGGTCAGCACGGCGATCACCACCAGCATCGCGAGGCAGAACAGGTACTTGCTTGCGGCGCTCTCGATCGGCCAGCCGAAGACCTGCAGGTTCGACACCGACACCGAGCCCGAGGGCGTGTCGAGCGTGAACCACTTGATGCGCAGGAACATCCAGTCGCTGAAGAACTGCGCGGCCAGTGTGGCCACCGCGAGGTACAGGCCCTTCACGCGCAGGCTGGGCAGACCGAACAGGATGCCGAACAGCGTGGCGCACAGGCCGCCCAGGATCAGCGCGGGAATCAGCGGCAGCCCCGGGAAGCGCACGAAGAAGTTGTAGGCACCGTAGGCGCCCACCGCCATGAAGGCGCCCGAGCCCAGCGAGATCTGGCCGCAGTAGCCCACCAGCACGTTCACGCCCAGCGCCGCCAGCGAGATGATCACGAACGGGATCAGGATCGCGCGCATCAGGTAGTCGCTGGCCAGGAAGGGCACGACTGCGAACGCGAAGATCAGCAGCAGGCCGATCGCCACGCGGTCCTGCAGGATCGGGAAGACCTGCTGATCGGCGCGGTAGCTGGTCTTGAACTGGCCGTTTTCTCTGTAGAACATGTTCAGACCCGATCGATGATCTTCTCGCCAAACAAACCCTGCGGCCGGAACAGCAGGAACACCAACGCCAGCACATAGGCGAACCAGATCTCGATGCCACCGCCCACGTACGGGCCCAGGTACACCTCCGAGAGTTTCTCGCCCACGCCGATGATCAGCCCGCCGATGATGGCGCCCGGCACCGAGGTGAGGCCCCCGAGGATCACCACCGGCAGCGCGCGCAGCGCCACCGTGGTGAGCGAGAACTGCACGCCGAGCTTGCTGCCCCAGATCATTCCGGCCACCAGCGCCACCACGCCGGCCACGCACCACACGATGACCCAGATGCGCGTGAGCGGAATGCCGATCGACTGCGCGGCCTGGTGGTCGTCGGCCACCGCGCGCAGTGCGCGGCCGGTGCCGGTCTTCTGGAAGAACAGCGAGAGCAGCGCCACCAGCGCGGCCGCGATCGCGGCGGCGTACAGGTCTTCCTTGTTGATCAGGATGCCGCCCTCGAACACCTTGTCGAGCAGGAAGATCGGATCCTTCGGCATGCCGATGTCGATCTTGTAGATGTTGCTGCCGAACAGCGTCTGGCCCGCGCCGTCCAGGAAGTAGGCGATGCCGAGCGTAGCCATCAGCAGCGTCGCGCCTTCCTGGTTGACCAGGTGGCGCAGTACCAACCGCTCGATGAGCCATGCCACCGCGAACATCACCAGCCCCGCGACGACGAAGGCCGCGCCGTTGGCGAACCAGCGGCTCTCGATGCCGGTCCACATCGGGATCCACTCGGCAAAGCGCGCCATCGCGAGCGCGGCGAACAGCACCATCGCACCCTGCGCGAAATTGAACACGCCCGAGGCCTTGAAGATCAGCACGAAGCCGAGCGCCACCAGCGAATACAGCATGCCCACCATGAGGCCGCCGAAGAGGGTTTCGAGAAAGAAGGCCATCAGTGTTCGACCCCGAGGTAGGCGCGGATCACGTTTTCGTTGCTGCGCACCTCGTTCGGCGTGCCGTCGCCGATCTTCTTGCCGTAGTCGAGCACCACCACGCGGTCCGAGATGTCCATCACCACGCCCATGTCGTGCTCGATCAGCACGATGGTGCTGCCGAATTCGTCGTTCACGTCGAGGATGAAGCGGCTCATGTCCTGCTTCTCCTCCACGTTCATGCCGGCCATCGGCTCGTCGAGCAGCAGCACCTGCGGCTCCATGGCGAGCGCGCGGCCCAGGTCGACGCGCTTTTGCAGGCCGTAGGGAAGCTGGCCGACCGGTGTCTTGCGGTGCGCCTGGATCTCCAGGAAATCGATGATCTGCTCGACGAACTCGCGGTGCTTCGTTTCCTCGCGCTCGGCCGCGCCCCAGCGGATCGCCTGCTGGAAGAGGTTGGACTTCATGCGCAGGTTGCGCCCCGTCATGATGTTGTCGAGCACGCTCATGCCCTTGAAGAGCGCCAGGTTCTGGAAGGTGCGCGCCACGCCCATCTCGGCCACCTGGCGCGAGTTCATGTGCTTGAAGGTCTTGCCGCGGAAGGTGATGGAGCCCTGCTGCGGCCAGTAGACGCCGTTGATGCAGTTCAGCATCGAGCTCTTGCCCGCGCCGTTCGGCCCGATGATGGCCCGCACCTCGTGCTCGCGCACGTCGAAGCTGATGTCCGTGAGCGCCTTCACGCCGCCGAAGCTCAAGGAGATGTTCTGCACGTCGAGGATGACGTCGCCGACTTTTCTGTTGTTGCTGCTCATGCCGCCGCCTTCACGATGGGGAAGGTCCTGGCCTCGACGATCTTCAGCGTGGCATTCACCACGCCCGTGCGCCCGTCCTCGAACTTGACCTGGGTCTCGATGTACTGCTCGGTCTTTCCGCCATAGAGCGCACTGACCAGCACCGCGTATTTCTCGGCGATGAAGCCGCGGCGCACCTTGCGCGTGCGGGTGAGTTCGTCGTCGTCGGGGTCGAGTTCCTTGTGCAGCACCAGGAAGCGCGCGATCTGCGTCTCGCCCATGCCGTCCTCGCTCGCGAGGTCGGCATTCACCTTGGCAATGCAGTCGGCGATGAGCGCCAGCACGTCGGGCTTGCCGGCCAGGTCGACGTAGCCGCCGTAGGCCAGGCCGCGGCGCTCGGCCCAGTTGCCCACCGCCTCGAAATCGATGTTGATGGCAGCGCAGACCTCGTCGCGCCCGTTGCCGAAGCACACGGCCTCCTTGATCTGCGGGAAGAACTTGAGCTTGTTCTCGATGTAGTTGGGCGCAAAGATCGCGCCGCTCGCGAGCTTGCCCACGTCCTTGGCGCGGTCGATGATGCGCAGATGGCCCTCGCTGTCGAGCACGCCGGCATCGCCGGTGTGGAAGTAGCCTTCGGCATCGAGCACCTCGGCCGTGGCGTCGGGGCGCTTGTAATATTCCTTGAGCACCGAGACGCCGCGCACCAGCACTTCGCCGTCTTCGGCGATCTTCAGTTCGATGCCCGGTGCCGCGGTGCCCACCGTCTGCAGCTTGACCTTGCCGTCCTGCTGCAGGCACACATAAGCGCAGGTCTCGGTCTGGCCGTAGAACTGCTTGAGGTTGACGCCGATCGAGCGGTAGAAGCGGAACAGGTCGGGCCCGATGGCCGCGCCGGCCGTGTAGGCCACGCGGATGCGGCTCATGCCCAGCACGTTGCGCAGCGGCCCGTAGATCAGCAGGTTGCCAAGGCCATACATCAGCCGGTCGCCCGTGCTCACTAGCGCGCCGTTGAGGATGTCCGCGCCCACGCGCTGCGCGAGCGCCATGAACTTCGCATACAGCCAGCGCTTCGGTCGCGCCGCGTCTTCCATGCGGATCGACACCGCCGTGAGCAGTCCCTCGAAGGTGCGCGGCGGGCCGAAGTAGTAGCTCGGTCCGATCTCGCGCATGTCGTTCATCACCGTCTCGCTCGACTCCGGGCAATTGAGCGTGAAGCCGCCCACCAGCCACTGCGCCACCGAGAACAGGTGGTCGCCGACCCAGGCCATCGGCAGGTAGCTCATGATGTTGTCGCAGGGGCCGAGCCTGTCGGTCTCCACGCCGCCGCGGCCCGCCGCGATGAAGCTCGCATGCGTCTGGCACACGCCCTTGGGCCGGCCGGTGGTGCCCGAGGTGTAGAGGATCACGCCGACGTCGGTGGCTTCGCCGCTCGCCACCGCGCGGTCGTAGTAGCCGACGTGGGCCTTGTCGAATTCGCGGCCCAGTTCGCGCAGCTGCTCGTAGCTCATGAGCCCGGGCTGGTCGTAGTGGCGCAGGCCCTTGGGGTCGTCGTAGATGATGTGGCGGATGCCGTGCTGCTGGTCCTTCTGCAGCTCGCGGCATTCGAGCAGCTTGTCGACCTGCTCCTGGTCCTCGACGATCACGAAGTCGATGGCCGCGTCCTGCAGCATGAAGACCATCTCGCTGGCCACCGCGTCCTGGTAAAGCGGCACCGGCACGCCGCGCAGGCTTTGCGCCGCGAGCACTGCCATGTACAGGTGCGGGCGGTTGGCGCCCACGATGGACAGGTTGTCGAAGGGCTTGAAGCCCAGGCTCGCGAGGCCGCAGGCCATTTCGCGCACCTCCTGCGCCACGGCGCTCCAGCTCCATGTTTGCCAGATGCCGAGATCCTTCTCGCGGATGGCGGGCGCCTGGGGCTGGGCTTGCGCATGCGCAAGCAGCAGACGGGGAAAGGTGGGGGCGGTGGTTTGCACAGTGGGCGGATCGTAGGCCCCACTTTGACGTCAGGTTGTCGTTCCAACGACAATCCTAGGGACACTACTCCCCGGAGTTTCCCGATGCCTCACGGCAATCTCAATCAACGCAACGTGCTGGGCGGTTCTATCAAGGACCGAGTTCGTCCCCCTAGCGGTGCCGAACTCGGCGGCATTCCGTGGCTGCTCACGCTCACGCCAGCCGAGCGCCGCCGCGCCGAAGCCGCGCTGGTGGTGGGCGAGGCCGAGGTCGGCGACCTGGTCTGTCGCGTCGGCCGCTCGCCCACCTACTGGTTCGGCGTGGTCGAAGGCCTGCTCAAGATGAGCAACGACAACGCCGACGGCGGCTCCGTCACCTACACCGGCGTGCCGCCCGGCGGCTGGTTCGGCGAAGGCACGGTGATGAAGCGCGAGCCCTACCGCTACAACATCCAGGCGCTGCGGCGCAGCGTGGTGGCGGGGCTGCCGATCGAGAGCTTCCACTGGCTGCTCGATCATTCCATCGGCTTCAACCGCTTCGTGATGAACCAGCTCAACGAGCGGCTCGGCCAGTTCATTGCGGCGCTCGAGACCGACCGGCTCAACAACCCCGATGCGCGCGTGGCGCGCAACCTGGTCTCGCTGTTCAACCCGGTGCTCTATCCGGGCGTGGGCGAGGTGCTGCGCATCACGCAGCAGGAGCTGGCCTACCTGGTCGGCCTGTCGCGCCAGCGCGTGAACGAGGCGCTCAACGGCCTGTCGGCAGAGGGGTTGATCCGCGTGGAGTACGGTGGGCTGCGCGTGCTCGATCTGCCGGGCCTGCGCGCGAGCGCGATGTCGAACAAGAAGAGCAACAACAACAGCCGCTCACCCGAAACGGAAAATCCATGACTCTCAAAGACCAGCTCCAGATCGTGCCCGCGGATGCGCAGACCGCCTTCGTTCCGCCGCCCGAGGCACCAACAAAGGCCAAGGCCGGAGACACCGGCCCGACGCTCGAGGAAGCCCTCGCGCGCAACAAGGCGCTCGCCGAGAAGATCGACGCCCTCGACGCGGTGCTCGCCAAGCCGCTCGCAGAGATCCTTGCCGAGCGCGAGAAGGCCGACGAGGCCGCGCTCGCCTGGGACCGCTTCGGCGCGATGTGGATGCTTTCGCAGCGCGCCATGCGCCGCGTGGCGCTCGACCTGGCGGCGCAGCTCGGCGTGGGCGAGGAAGAGGTCGTGGCGCGTGCGATGACCCATGCCAACGCGGTGCTCAACGGGGCCGACGAGGTCGACCTCGGCGGCACCATCGCGCCGGCGCAGCTGCAGCACATTGCGCGGCACCGCAGCTTCCTGCGCAAGCAGTTCCGTACCGGTTGAGCCCCGGGGCCTCTCGATACCCCTTAACCTCGCGCCTTCGTTCCAGAAAGACTTTCCCGATGACCGCTTCCTCCCATCTCACCCTGATCACCGGCGCCTCGCGCGGCCTGGGCCGTGCCATGGCCGAACAGCTGCTGCAGGCCGGCCACATGGTGCTCGGCATTTCGCGCCGGCAGGAGCCGCAGCTTGCGCAGCTGGCGCAAGAGGCCGGCGTCGAACTCATCCAGTGGGAGCAGGACCTGTCCGATCCGGTCGCCGCATCGGCGCGCCTCGCGGCCTGGCTCAAGACGCTCGACGGCCAGCGCTTCGACAGCGCCACCCTGATCAACAATGCCGGCACCGTCGGCAACCCCGCACCGCTGGCGAGCGCGGTCGGCGCCGAACTGTCGCAGGCGCTGCGCATCGGCCTCGAAGCACCAATGCTGCTGACGGCCGCCTTCCTGGGCGCCACGCGCGAATGGCGCGGCGCGCGCAAGGTGCTGAACATCTCCTCGGGCCTGGGGCGCAATGCCATGGGCAGCCAGGCGCCGTACTGCGCGGCCAAGGCCGGCATGGACCACTTCTCGCGCGCCGTGGCGCTCGAGGAGGCTGCCGTACCGAACGGCGCGCGCATCGTCTCGCTCGCGCCCGGCGTGATCGACACCGACATGCAGGTGCAGCTGCGCGGCGCATCGGCCGAGAAGTTTCCGGACCGCACGCGCTTCGTGAGCATGAAGGAGGAAGGCCGGCTCGACAGCCCGGCCACCGCCGCGGCCAAGGTGCTCAAGTACCTGGCACGTGAAGACTTCGGCCGCAACCCCGTGGCCGACGTGCGCGATCCGGCCTGAGCGCCAGCAAAGCGAGCACACCATGGCCACCGCAAAGTCGATCGACACCGGCGACTACAAGCTCTTTCCGTCGCCGAGGAACGTGCACCGCGTCATCTTCGAGCACCAGGTCTTCGTGCCGTATCCGTACGCGCTGATCGTGATGGACGAGTTCTACTTCAAGGGCCGCTACAGCCTGTTCTCCGCCTGCCGCCTCAGCGACGGCAAGATGGGCCAGGTGGCGACCTTCGAGCTGGCATCGGACGTCGACATCTTCAACAAGAAGTTCACGCCGGACTGATCCCGCATTTTTCCCTCCCCTTCCGGGGGAGGGCAGGGGTGGGGGCACGGCGGCATCAATTCCCTCGCAGCGCCAAATGCGGGGCAGCCCCCATCCCGACCTTCCTCCAGAGGGGGAAGGAGCAAGGCGACGTCGCTACAGCAGGAACCGGTCGCGCTGCGCCTGCGCGCATCCGCCCATCACGGCCAGCGCGCGTTCCACCGTCGGGGTGCCCAGAACGAAGGGGTTCGCGGCCGGCGCGGGCTGCTGGCGCAGGGCGGCGAGCTTGGCCTGCGAGCCGTCGATGTTCGAATGGTTCGACAGCAGCACGTCGATGCGCTGGCTCTGCGCGATCGCGCCCATGCGCTGCGTGGCGCCGATGTAGGCGTCCAGCCGCGGCACGTCCTTGCCGAAATTGAAGCCCGTGCCGCCCCAGAGCATCGCGCGGTGCTTGCGCCCGCCCGCGCTCACGTCGAACACGGGCGAGATCGTGCCCATGGTGTGGCCCGGCGTGAGGTACAGCGTGACGCTGGTGTCGCCGAGCCTGATGCGGTCGCCGTCCTTCGCCGAGATGTCGCGCTTGGGCGGCGCGCCCCAGATCGGCGTCGCGAACTCGAGCCTGGTTTCGGTCATGGTCCAGTCGGCCTCGCTCATCACCACGCGCGCGCGGTACTTCTGCGCGAGGTAGCTGGCGCCGCCGTAGTGGTCGCCGTGGCCATGCGTCACGATCACGTACTTGATCTGCGCCGGGTCGAGCCCCAGCCTGCGCATGCCGCCTTCGATCAGCGCCGCGGCCTCGGCCTGGGTGTTGAGCGCATCGATCAGGATGATGCCCTGAGAGGTCTTGATCGCCCAGGCGCTGACCCAGTCGGCGCCCACGAAGTACAGGTTGTCGAAGGCCTGGCCCGGCGGCGGCGCGGGCCGGTTGATGAAGCCGGTGAGGCTCTTGTCGAGCGCGTCCTGCGGCGGCCGGGCGGCGGGGGCGGGCTGGCACAGGGTCAGCAGGGCCCTGAGGTCGGTGCCCGCCGCGCGCGTGGCGGTGGCCACATGGGCCGCCACGCTGGCCTCCGACGGGGTGGCGGCCAGCGCTGCGGTGCTGCCCGCCGGCGTCTGCGCGCAGCCCTGCACCAGGGCGGCAACCGCTGCCAGGGCGGTGGCCTTCAGAAGGGCGTTCTTCGAATTCTTGCGCTGTGCTGCCATCGGTGTCTCCATGCCGTTGCTGCGGCCTGTGGTGGAGACGCCATTCTGCGACGGCGGCGCTTATTCGATGGTCGCGCCCGAGGCTTGCACGATGCCCTTCCACTTCTCGTAGTCGGTCTTCAGCAGCGTTTCGAACTGCTCGGGCGTCATGCTCTGCGGCTCGGCGCCCTGCGCAATGATGGCGGCCTTCATCTCGGGCGTAGCCAGCAGCTTGTTGACTTCGGTATTCAGCGTGGCGATCACGTCCTTCGGCGTCTTGGCGGGCACGAAGAGGCCGTACCAGGTCGACACGTCGAAGCCCTTGTAGCCGAGCTCGGCCACGGTGGGCGTCTCGGGCAGCGAGGTGCTGCGCCTGGCCGAGGTCACGGCCAGCGGGCGCAGCTTGCCCGCCTTGATCTGCGCCAGCGCCGAGGGCACCGACGACACCATCAGGTCGACGTTGCCCGCGAGCACGTCCATCATGGCCGCGTTGGAGCCCTTGTATGGCACGTGGCGCATCTTGATCTGGGCGGCGCCGTTGAAGATCTCGCCGGCCAGGTGGATGGTGGTGCCGTTGCCCGGCGAGCCGTAGGTGACGGTGTCGGGCGCGGCACGCGCGGCTTTCACCACGTCGTCGAGCGTCTTGAACTTCGAATTGGCCTGCGTGACGATCACCACCGGCGTGTAGGCCACGTGGGCCACGGCCGTGAGGTCCTTCACCGGGTGGTAGCTCAGGTTCTTGTAGAGCCAGGGCGCAACGACCATGTTGTCCTTCTGGCCCATCACGATGTCGTAGCCCGTGGGCGCGGCGCGCGCGGCCTCGGCAATGCCGATGGTGCCGCCGGCGCCGCCGCGGTTGTCGGGCACCACGGTCCAGTGGTTGGCCTCGGTGAGCTTCTGCGCGACCAGCCGCGCCAGGATGTCGGTGCCGCCGCCGGGCGGGAAGGGCACGACCATGCGGATGGGCTTGGAGGGGTAGGACTGTGCCTGCGCGGGGGCGGTGAAGGCCAGGGGAAGTGCCAGCGCGAGGGCCAGCGAGCCGAAGTGTCTGCGGATCATGGGTTTGCTTGTCTCTTTGTCTGAGCGATTCGGGGTTGCAGCCGTGGATGGCGGTCACTGCACCGGGGGTGCAGTGTGCCGGAAGCGGGGCCCTGCGGATTCTTCATTCGCGATGGGTCCCATATCGGCTGGCGGGGTATTTTCCGATGGATTGACAGCGGCGCGCCAACGCCAAATACTCCACCAAATGGTTGAGTATTTTTGGCTCGCCCGCCGCGCTTCCACTGTGCGATGGGCTTCACAGGAGACTCTCATGCTCGGAAACATCAACGCGGTGGCCAATCTAGCGGTGAAGGATCTCGCCGTGGCGCGCCGCTTCTATGAAGACACGCTAGGCCTGGCGCAGGTCGATGCCGAGGGCGACGAGGTGATCGTCTACCGCAGCGGCAACTCTCGCATCAACGTGTACCGCTCGGCCTTTGCGGGCACCAACCAGGCCACGGCCGTGACCTGGCCGGTCGGTGGCGACATCGAGCGGCTCGTGGCCGCGCTGAAGGCCAAGGGCGTGCGCTTCGAGCACTACGACATGCCCGGCGCAAGGCTCGAAGGCGACATCCATGTCATGGGCGACATGAAGGTCGCGTGGTTCAAGGACCCGGACGGCAACATCCTCAACCTCATCAACGAGTGAGGATGCCCCCGGGGCCGAACCCGCCTCTTCAGCCGAAGTTCTTGGCCGCGAAGTCCCAGTTCACCAGCTTGGCCAGGAAGGTCTCGACGAACTTCGGGCGCAGGTTGCGGTAGTCGATGTAGTAGGCGTGCTCCCAGACGTCCACCGTCAGCACCGGGGTGTCGCCGGTGGTCAGCGGCGTGCCTGCGGCGCCCATGTTCACGATGTCCAGCGAACCGTCGGCCTTCTTCACCAGCCAGGTCCAGCCCGAACCGAAGTTGCCCACGGCCGACTTCACGAACGCTTCCTTGAAGGCGTCGTAGCTGCCCCACTTGGCATCGATGGCCTTGGCCAGCGCGCCGCTCGGAGCGCCGCCACCCTGGGGCTTCATGCAGCTCCAGAAGAAGGTGTGGTTCCAGATCTGGGCGGCGTTGTTGTAGATGCCGCCGCTGGACTTCTTGACGATCTCCTCGAGCGTCATCGACTCGAACTCGGTGCCCTTTTGCAGGTTGTTGAGGTTCACCACGTAGGCGTTGTGGTGCTTGCCGTAGTGGTACTCGAGGGTTTCCTTCGAGTACTCGGGTGCCAGCGCGTCGAGGGCGTAGGGCAGGGGTGGCAGGGTGTGTTCCATGGTGGGTTTTTCCTTTCGGGTTTAGAAATCAGATCGGATCAAGGCGCGCTCCTCGGGCTCACCTGGTAGGCGCAGCGCCGCGCGCCCGCGAGCACGTGCTCGACGCGGCTCACGCTCACGCCGGGGCCCAGTACTTCGTTGAAGAGCTGCAGTTCGCTGCGGCAAAAGCCGGTGCAGGCGCGCGCCGCGGTGCAGATGGGGCAATGGTTCTCGATGAAGAGGAAGCCGTCGCCCTCGGGCCGGAACTCGGCCATGTAGCCCTCGCGGCTGCGGATCTCGGCCAGCCGCTCGAGCTTGTTCCTGAGGCTGCGCGCGCTGCGCATGGCCTCGCGGTAGTTGGTGCGCATGGCCTCCTCGCGCGCGCCGATGAGCCGGTCCATGCCCTTCTCGCCGAACACGCTGATCACGGCGCTGATCATCTGCACGGTCATCTCGGCATGCGTGTCGGGAAAGCGTGCATGGCCGGCGCCGGTGAGGCGCCATATCTGCGTGGGCCTGCCGCGGCCCGCGGGGCGGCTCTCGGCATCGACCAGGCCCTCGGCCTGCAGCTTCACCATCTGCTGGCGCACGGCCTCCACCGTGACGTCGAGCACCTTGGCGATGTCGGGAATGCCGAGCGCACCACGGGTCTTGAGCGTGGACAGGATGCGGTCCGCCGGCTGGTGCGGCATCCAGCCGGGCTTGGCGTCGAGGGGGCGCGTGGTCATCTTTCTTATTCAAAGAAACTGCTTTGATTATCAAGCGGTGGCCGAGGTGTTGTCGAGCCCTTTGGAAAAGAGGAGACGCTTTTACGGTTTCTTTATGCGCCCTGGCCGACTCTGTTCCCCGTTTTTACGGGCGCCTGCCGAGACTCGAGTCCTTGTTTTCGCTTGAGGAGTGATGAATGGACTTCGTCTGGATGGGCGCCTTGCTGGCGCTGTGGGCCGTGGTGGCGGCCCTGGTCGTCGGGCTGAACAGGCTCGAAGGACCGAACCCGCCGAAAACCGGCAACGGAGAAGCATCGTGATCAGCCTCGACGTTCTCTATGGATTCGGCGCCCTGATCGCCGTGATCCTGTTCGCCTACCTTGTTTTCGCGCTGATCTGCGCAGAGGAATTCTGAGATGACTTCCTCCGCCTGGGGCCTGTTGGCCCTTTTCCTGGTCGCATTGCTGGTGCTGGCCTGGCCTGCCGGTAAATTCCTTGCCGAGCTCTGCAACGAGCGCGTGCCGCGCTGGATGCGGCGCGTCGAGGCACCGCTCTACAGGATCGCCGGCACCCAGCCTGAGCGATCGATGCACTGGCTGCGCTACGCGCTCGCGCTGTTGACCTTCAATGCCATCGGCGCGCTCTTCGTCTATGCCCTGCAGCGCCTGCAGGGCTGGCTGCCGCTCAACCCCGCGGGCATGGCGGCCGTGTCGCCCGACTCGGCCTTCAACACCGCGGTGAGCTTTGTGTCGAACACCAACTGGCAGGGTTACGCCGGCGAGTCGACCATGAGCTATCTCACACAGATGCTCGGCCTCACGGTGCAGAACTTCTTCTCCGCCGCCACCGGCATTGCGGTGGCCTTCGCGCTGGTGCGCGGCTTCGCCCGCCGCGGCGGTGGCAAGGGGCTGGTCGGCAACTTCTGGGCCGACGTCACGCGCATCACGCTGTGGGTGCTGGTGCCGCTGTCGTTCGTGCTCGCGCTGTGCCTCGCGGAGCAGGGCGTGATCCAGAACTTCGGCGCCTACAAGACCGTGGACACGCTCGAGGCCACCGCCTTCCAGCAACCGAAGAACGGCGCCGACGGCCAGCCGCTGAAGGACGCCGCCGGCGCCCCGGTGCTGGAAGACGCCACCACCCGGACGCAGACGCTGGCCATGGGCCCGGTCGCTTCGCAGGAGGCCATCAAGCTGCTCGGCACCAACGGTGGCGGCTTCTTCAATGCCAACTCGGCGCACCCGTACGAGAACCCGACCGCGCTCACCAACCTGTTGCAGATGCTCGCGATCTTCCTGATTCCGGCGGCCCTGTGCTTCACCTTCGGCCGCGTGGTCGGCGACATGCGCCAGGGCTGGGCCGTGCTTGCCGCGATGACGATCATGTTCGTCATCGCCGTGATCGTGATCACGCCCGCAGAGCAGGCGGGCAACCCGCTGCTCGGCGCGCTCGGTGTCGACCAGGCGTCGAGCGCGTTGCAAAGCGGTGGCAACATGGAAGGCAAGGAAGTGCGCTTCGGCATCGATGCCTCGGCGCTATTTGCCGCCATCACCACGGCCGCCTCGTGCGGCGCGGTGAACCTGATGCACGACTCGCTCACGCCGTTGGGCGGCATGGTCCCGATGGTGCTCATGCAGCTCGGCGAGGTGGTGTTCGGCGGCGTGGGCACCGGCCTGTACGGCATGCTGATCTTCGCGATGCTCGCGGTGTTCATCGCGGGGCTGATGATCGGCCGCACGCCCGAGTACCTCGGCAAGAAGATCGAGGTGCGCGAGATGAAGCTGATCTCCATCGCGATCCTGGTCACGCCGGTGCTGGTGCTGGCGGGCACGGCCGTGGCGGTGCTGGCCGGTGCGGGCAAGGCCGGCATCGCGAACCCCGGCGCCCACGGCTTCTCCGAAATCCTCTATGCGCTGAGCTCGGCTGCCAACAACAACGGCAGCGCCTTCGCGGGCCTCTCGGCCAACACGCCGTTCTACAACGGCCTGCTCGGCCTCGCGATGTGGCTCGGCCGCTTCGGCGTGATCGTGCCGGTGCTGGCCATTGCCGGCGCGCTTGCGGCCAAGAAGCGCCTGCCCGTCACCGGCGGCACGCTGCCCACGCACGGGCCGCTGTTCGTCTCCTTGCTGATCGGCACCGTGGTGCTGGTCGGCTTGCTCAACTACGTGCCGGCGCTGGCCCTGGGGCCGGTGGTCGAACACCTCGTGCTCTGGAAATGAAGGAGCGCACCATGACCAATTCAAAGACCTCCCTCTCGCTGCTCGACGCGGCGCTGGTGAAGCCCGCGCTGTGGGGCGCCTTCGTCAAGCTCGACCCGCGCGCGCAGTGGCGCAACCCGGTGATGTTCATCGTCTACGTCGGCAGCATCCTGACGACGCTGCTCTGGGTGCATTCCCTGAGCTTCCCCGGCGACACCGGCATGAAGCCCGCCTTCGTGCTGGCCATCACCGTCTGGCTGTGGTTCACCGTGCTGTTCGCGAACTTCGCGGAAGCCCTGGCCGAGGGCCGCAGCAAGGCGCAGGCCGCCTCGCTGCGCGGCCTGCGCAAGGACACCTGGGCCAGGAAGCTCAAGGAGCCGCACCACGGCGCGCAGTGGCTTCCCGAACAGGCGCCGAATCTCCGAAAGGGCGACGTGGTGCTGGTCGAGACCGGCGACGTCATCCCGCTCGACGGCGAGGTGATCGAAGGCGTGGCCTCGGTCGACGAGAGCGCCATCACCGGCGAATCGGCGCCCGTGGTGCGCGAATCGGGCGGCGACTTCTCGGCGGTGACCGGCGGCACGCGCGTGCTGTCCGACTGGCTGGTGGTGCGCATCTCGGTGAACCCGGGCGAGTCGTTCCTCGACCGCATGATCGGCATGGTCGAAGCCGCCAAGCGCCACAAGACACCGAACGAGATTGCGCTCACCATCCTGTTGGTGGCGCTGACCCTCGTGTTCCTGATGGTCACGGTCACGCTGCTGCCGTTCTCGGTGTTCAGCGTGGAGGCTGCGGGTGCGGGCGCCGTGGTGTCGCTCACCGCGCTGGTGGCGCTGCTGGTGTGCCTGATTCCCACCACCATCGGCGGCCTGCTCTCGGCCGTGGGCGTGGCCGGCATGAGCCGCATGATGCAGGCCAACGTGATCGCCACTTCGGGCCGCGCCGTGGAAGCGGCCGGCGACGTCGACGTGCTGCTGCTCGACAAGACCGGCACCATCACGCACGGCAACCGCCAGGCGAGCGCCTTCCTGCCCGCGCCCGGCGTGCCGAAGGGCCGCCTCGCGCGCGCCGCGATGCTTGCGTCTCTGGCCGACGAGACGCCCGAGGGCCGCAGCATCGTGGAGCTCGCGCGCCGCGACGGGCTCGATGCCGTGCCGGTCGAGGGCGCGCGCTTCATTTCGTTCACCGCGCAGACCCGAATGAGCGGCGTCGACCTGCCGGCCGCATCCAACAGCCTCGACACCGACGCGGTGCTGCTGCGCAAGGGCGCGGTCGATGCGATCCGCCGGCATGTCGAATCGCTGGGCGGCAGCGTGCCCGCCGAGGTGCTGCGTGCGTCCGAGGAAGCGGCGCGCCGCGGCAGCACGCCGCTGGCCGTGGCCGAGGGCAGCCGCGTGCTCGGCGTGGTCGAGCTCAAGGACATCGTCAAGACCGGCATCAAGGAGCGCTTTGCCGAGCTGCGCCGCATGGGCATCAAGACCGTGATGATCACCGGCGACAACAAGCTCACCGCCGCGGCCATTGCGGCCGAGGCCGGCGTCGACGACTTCCTGGCCGAAGCCACGCCCGAGGACAAGCTCGCGCTGATCCGCCAGTACCAGTCCGAAGGCCGCCTGGTCGCGATGACCGGCGACGGCACCAACGATGCGCCCGCCCTCGCGCAGGCCGACGTGGCGGTGGCCATGGGCAGCGGCACGCAGGCCGCGAAGGAGGCCGGCAACATGGTCGACCTGGACTCGAATCCGACCAAGCTGCTCGAGGTGGTGGAGACCGGCAAGGCGCTGCTCATGACGCGCGGCTCGCTCACCACCTTCTCGATCGCGAACGACGTGGCGAAGTACTTCGCGATCATTCCGGCGATCTTCGTCTCGACGTATCCGCAGCTGGGCGCACTCAACGTGATGCGGCTCGCGAGCCCGTCGTCGGCCATTCTGTCGGCGGTGATCTTCAACGCGCTGGTCATCGTGTTCCTGATTCCGCTAGCCCTCAAGGGCGTGCGCTACCGGCCGGTGGGCGCGGCCGCGCTGCTGCGCCGCAACCTGGCCATCTATGGGTTGGGCGGCCTGCTCGTTCCCTTCATCGGCATCAAGCTGATCGACTGGCTGCTGGTCGCAGTCCATCTGGTCTGAGGAGTTCTTCACCATGAACAACGTCATTCGTCCCGCGCTCGTGCTCTTCGCGCTGCTGAGCGCGCTCACCGGCCTGGTCTATCCGCTGGCCGTCACCGGTGCCGCCAAGGCACTGTTTCCGTCGCAGGCCGCCGGCAGCCTGGTCGTGCAGGGCGGCGCCACCGTGGGCTCCAGCCTCATCGGCCAGAACTTCAGCGATCCGAAGCACTTCTGGGGCCGGCCCTCGGCCACCGCGCCGCAGCCGTACAACGCGAGCGCCTCGGGCGGCTCGAACCTCGGGCCGCTCAACCCGGCGCTGGCCGAAGCGGTCAAGGGCCGCGTCGAGTCGCTGCGCGCCGCGGACCCGGGCAACACTGCGCCGGTGCCGGTCGATCTCGTCACGGCTTCGGCCAGCGGCCTCGACCCCGACATCAGCCCCGCCGCCGCGCATTACCAGGCGGCGCGCGTGGCCCGTGTGCGCGGCGTGCCGCTCGAGCAGGTGAATGCGCTGGTCGCCCGCCACACGCAGGCGCCGCTCTGGGGCTTGCTGGGCGAACCGCGCGTCAACGTGCTGGCATTGAATCTCGCGCTCGATGGCCGCTGACCTCTTTCACTTGCTGCTGGCGTTCGCAGCACTCTTCGCGCCGCTGGTCTTTGCCTGGTGGGTGCTGTCGCGCACCGCGCGGCGGCATGCCAGGCGCCGCAAGGGCGGCCCGATGCGCTAACCTGCGCAGCCAACCGACATGCCCGACACCCGCCCCGATCCCGATACCCTGCTTGCCCAATTGCGCAGCGACGAGGCGCGTGCGCTGCGCGGCAAGCTGCGCATCTATTTCGGCGCCAGCGCCGGCGTGGGCAAGACCTGGGCCATGCTCAGCGCCGCGCAGCGCGAGCACGCGGCGGGCCGCGACGTGCTGGTCGGCGTGGCCGAAACCCATGGCCGCAGCGAAACCGCGGCGCTGCTCGCGGGGCTCGAGGTGCTGCCGCCACGCGAGCTGGACTACCGCGGCCGCATGCTGGCCGAGTTCGATCTCGATGCTGCCCTCGCGCGCAGGCCCGCCGTGCTGCTGGTCGACGAACTGGCCCACACCAATGCGCCCGGCTCGCGCCATGCCAAGCGCTGGCAGGACGTGCAGGAGCTGCTGGCCGCGGGCATCGAGGTGTGGTCGGCGCTCAATGTGCAGCACCTGGAAAGCCTCAACGGCACCGTCGGCGCCATCACCGGCGTGCGGGTGCACGAGACCGTGCCCGACACCGTGCTCGACGAAGCTGACGAGGTGGTGCTGGTCGACGTCACGCCCGATGAGCTCGCGGCGCGGCTGGCGGCGGGCAAGGTCTATCTGCCGCAGCAAGCCGAGCGCGCCGCGCAGAACTTCTTCCGCAAGGGCAATCTGATCGCACTGCGCGAGATTGCGCTGCGCCGCACCGCCGAGCATGTGGAAGACGACGTGCGCGGCTGGCGCGTCGAGCAGTCGGGCGCGACCGGCCGCAACGCAAGCAATGGGCAGGGCGGCGAGCTGCAGGCCTGGAACACCTCGGGCGCGATCCTCGCGTGCGTCGGGCCGCACGAAGGCGCCGCGCAGACGGTGCGCACCGCGGCGCGGCTCGCGGGCCAGCTCAATGTGCGCTGGCATGCGGCATACGTCGAGACGCCGCGGCTGCAGCGGCTCGCCGCCGAGGAGCGCGACCGCATCCTCGCGGTGCTCAAGCTGGCCGAGGAACTGGGCGCAGCCACCGCGGTGCTCACCGGCTCCGACGTGGCGGAGCAACTCGCCGAACAGGCGCGGCGGCTCAACTGCGCAACCCTGGTGCTGGGGCGCCCGGAGCCGGCCGGCGGATGGCGCCGCTGGTGGCCCGCCGCGCCGATGCCGCTTTCGCGCGCGCTGGCCCTGCGCGCACCCGCGCTCGACATCATGGAAGTCGGCCGCGCCGACAGTTCGCGACGCCTGGCGCGCGCGTCCATCAACGGCACGCGCGCCGATGACGACGAACACGAGAAGGCTCCCGTCCATTGGCCGGGCTATGCCTGGGCCACGGCCGCGAGCATCGCGCTCACGCTCGTCTGTACGCCGCTGGCCAGCGTGCTGGAACTGTCCAACATCGTGATGCTGTTCATGCTGGGCGTGGTCGGCGTGGCCATGCGCTTCGGCCGCGGGCCCTCGGCGCTCGCAGCTCTGCTCAACGTGGCGGCGTTCGACTATTTCTTCGTGCCGCCGCGCCTGTCGTTCGCGGTGAGCGACGTGCAGTACGTGCTGACCTTCGCCATCATGCTCGGCGTGGGCCTGCTCGTGGGCCAGCTGATGGCGGGGCTGCGCTTTGCGGCCGGCGTGTCGACCAGCCGCGAGCGGCGCGCTCGCTCGCTGTTCGAGCTCACGCGCGAACTCTCGGCCGCGCTGGAGAGCGCGCAGGTGGTGGCACTGGGCGCCGCCGCGGTGCAGGGGCATTTCGGCGGCCATGCGCTGGTGCTGGTCACCGACGCGGCCGACCAGCTCGTGCTGCCGCAGAGCCCACCCGAGGGCTTCGATGCGCAGGTGGCCGACTGGGCCTTCCGCCATGGCCAGCCCGCAGGCCTCGCCACTGCCACGCTGGCGGCGCAGCCCTGGCACTACGTGCCGCTGCAGGCGCCGATGCGCGTGCGCGGCGTGCTCGCGCTGTCGCCGGCGCAGCCGCGCTGGCTGCTGATTCCGGAGCAGGCGCAGCAACTCGACACGCTGGCCCGGCAGATCGCGATTGCGCTGGAGCGCGTGCACTATGTGGAGGTGGCGCAGCAGGCGGTGGTCGAGATGGAATCGGAGCGCCTGCGCAACGCGCTGCTCGGCGCCATCTCGCACGATGTGCGCACGCCGCTCACCGCATTGATCGCGCTGGCCGAATCATTGCAGACGCTGCCGCCCGAAGCGCATGCCGAGGCGGCGCGCGCTATCGTTGCGCAGGCGCATGAACTGCACGCGCTGGTCAACAACCTGCTCGACATGGCGCGGCTCGAAAGCGGCATTGCGGGCGGCGCGGTGAATCTGCGGCGCGACTGGCAATCGGTGGAAGAGGTGGTCGGCTCGGCCATCCGCGCGGCGCGCACCGCGCTCGGCAATACCGTGGTGCAGACCGCGCTCGAGCCCGGACTTCCGCTGGTCGAGTTCGATGCCGTGCTGATCGAGCGCGTGCTGGTCAACCTGATCGAGAACGCCACCAAGTACGGCGCGCCGCCCATCGCGGTCGGCGCGCGGGCCGAGCCCGGCGCGCTGGTGCTCACGGTGCGCGACCATGGCCCGGGACTGCCCGCCGCGCTGCTGGGCCGCGAGCAGAGGCTGTTCGACAAGTTCACCCGCGGCGAAACCGAATCGGCCACGCCGGGCGTGGGCCTGGGCCTGGCGATCTGCCGCGCCGTGGTGAGTGCGCACGGCGGCGAGATTGCCGCGGCCAATGCGCAGGGCGGCGGTGCAGAATTCACGGTCACCCTGCCGCGCCGGGAGCCGCCGGAACCGGCCGAAGAAGCCCAACTCTGAACCCATGCCATCGCCCACCGCCATCGTGATCGAGGACGAGCCGCAGATCCGGCGCTTCGTGCGCGGCGCGCTCGAGGCCGAAGGCTGGCTGGTGCACGAGGCCGGAACGCTGCGCGAAGGCCTCGCGGCGGCCGGCACGCGCCAGCCCGACCTGCTGGTGCTCGACCTCGGCCTGCCCGACGGTGACGGCGTGTCGCTGATCCGCGATGTGCGCGGCTGGTCGGCCGTGCCGATCATCGTGCTGTCCGCGCGCAGCGACGAGGCCGACAAGATCGCCGCGCTCGATGCCGGGGCCGACGACTACCTGACCAAGCCCTTCGGCACCGGCGAGCTGCTCGCGCGCGTACGCGCCAACCTGCGCCGGCCGCGCGCGGCCGGCGGCGACGAAACGGCAGAAGCGGTGTTCCGTTTCGGCGAGGTCGAGCTGGACCGCCCCGCGCGAATCGTGCGGCGCGCCGGCGCCGAGGTACACCTGACGCCGACCGAATACCGACTGCTTTCAGTGCTCGTCGCCAACGCCGGCCGCGTGCTCACGCAGCGGCAGCTGCTGCGCGAGGTATGGGGCCCGTCGCATACGGACCAGAGCCACTATCTGCGCATCTACATGGGGCATTTGCGGCAGAAGCTGGAAGCTGATCCGGCGCAGCCGCGGCATTTGCTGACCGAAACGGCCGTGGGATATCGGCTGGTGGTTTAGCTGGCGGGCGCCGCGCTTTGTCGAGGGCACAGAGCCCTCACCCTAGCCCTCTCCCGGAGGGAGAGGGGACAAGACCGAATGCACGGCGCCGGGCCGGTGTATTTCTCCCTCTCCCTCCGGGAGAGGGCCGGGGTGAGGGCCGCGGCATTCACGCCGCCACGCCCTTGTTCGGATTCAGCAAGAACTTCTCCCCCGTCGCCTGCTTCCCATACACCCCGATCGCATCGAGCTGCAGCGCCTCGAACAACGAAACCTCCCGCGTGTAATGGCTCGCAAACGTCGTCTTCAACTCCGCCACCACGCGCGCCTTCAACCGCTGCACCCCTTCATCCCCCAGCTTCTGCAGGAACGGAAACAGCAGCCACCCGCCCATGCCCCACGCCATGCCGAAGTTGCGCACGAACTCCGTCGGCGAGCGGTCCAGGCCGCCGTAGATGTAAACCTGCTTGTGCGTGGTCGAGCCGTAGCGGCTGTATTCCCTGGCGGTGCGGTTCAGCGCTGCTTCCATGCAGCCGAGGATCTGGCCCGCGAGCTTGCCGCCGCCCGTGGCGTCGAAGGCCAGCGTGGCGCCCGTCTCGACCAGGGCCTGCGTCAGGTCTTCGAGGAAGGTGGGCGAACTCGCGTTGCACACGTACTTTGCGCCGATGCCGCGCAGCAGCGCCTCCTGCTCGGGCTTGCGCACGATGTTGACCAGCGCGATGCCGTCCTTCTGGCAGATCTTGTTGAGCATCTGGCCCAGGTTGGATGCGGCGGCGGTGTGCACCAGCGCCTTGTGGCCTTCGCGCCGCATCGTCTCGACCATGCCGAGCGAAGTGAGCGGATTCACGAAGCATGACGCGCCTTCGGCCGGCGGCGTGCCCGCGGGCAATTCAAGGCACTGGGCCGCGGCCACCGCGCGGTACTGCGAATACATCGCGCCGCCGATCGCGGCCACCGTCTTGCCCAGCAGCGCCTGCGCCGCCGCGGACGAACCGGCCTTGACCACCACGCCGGCGCCTTCGTTGCCGACCGGCATCGACTGGTCCAGCCGCCCGGCCATCGCCGGCATGGCGCGCTCGGGCACCGTGGCCGTCACGATGGGCCGCTCGGGCGTGCCGGAGACCTTGGCGGTGCCCATGTCGGCCGCGCCGAACAGCAGGCCCAGGTCCGACGGATTCATCGGCGAGGCCTCGACGCGGATCACGACTTCATGCGCCTGGGGTTCAGGAATCGGCTCGTCGTGCAGCGAGAGTTCGAGTTCGCCGTTCGCGCGGATGAGGGAGCGCAGTTGCAGTGCCATGGATGAGCCCCTTGTGCCTCGTGAAAGAGGCGAGTTCGAAGGTGGCCCCGGGGCCACGGGGCGGCCAGTATAGGAGCGGTGCGCGAAAGCTGCAGACGCCTTCAGGACACGGCAGGAATCGCCGGTGCATGGGCCAGCGCATGGCCCATCTTCTGCGGATCGAAGCGGTCGATGTAGCGCGGAATGTTGCGCCACAGCGTGTGGTAGCCGTAGCCGCCGCGGAACATCTCCTGGCGCGCGCTCTCCTTGTCCCAGCCCTGCACCGCCATGCGGTAGGCCGCCGCGACCACGCCGGTGCGGTCGGCGCCGTGCATGCAGTGGATCAGCACCGGCCCCTGCTTCTCGGCCTCGCGAATGGCCACCAGCGCGCGCAGCACCTTGGCGTCGTCGATCGACCAGGTGTTGATCGGCACGCGCACCAGGCGGATGCCGCTGCCCGCGAACACCTTCCGGTCGTCGTTGAAGGAGCGCAGGCTCACGATGGTGCGGATGCCCAGCGCCTTCAGCGCCGCCACGTTGGCAATGCGCGGCTGCGCGCTGCGGTACAGCGTGGGCGTGATGCGGTGCAGGTTCTCGACCCCGAGCGTGTCGAGCGGATCGGCCCAGTGCCCGGGGCGCGGCGCGGTGTGTGCCGCGGCGTCGCCGTGCCTGCGCGTCGGTTTCCTCGCGCTCATTTCGCGCGCCGCCAGTGCCGCGTCACCAGAATCAGCAGGGCCACCGCCAGGCCGCCCCAGTAGTCGACCGGCGCGCCCCAGATCCAGTGCTTGTGCCAGAACGCGTCCACCGCATTGAAGCGGGCCCAGCCGAAGGCCGGGTTGATCATGAACCAGAGAAAGTCCTCGCAGACCCAGAACACGATCAGGCCTGCCACGGCCAGCCCCGCATCGCGCCAGGTCCAGCGTCCGTTGAAGGCCAGCGGCGCAAAGAACACCAGCACCATGAAGGTGAAGACCCAGGCGTGATAGCCCGTCATCGCGCGTCCGCCCCAGAAGATGTCGAGCCAGATGCTGTTCTCGATGCGCCAGGTGGGCAGCGAGGTGGCCCAGCCGGCGCCGCCCTCGATCTGGATTTCGGCGTTGGCAAAGAAGAAGGCCATCACTACCACCCATGCCAGGTAGCCGAGTGTGCGGGCCACGCCCGTCTTTTCCACGGCGGCCGTCATGCGGCTTCGCCCAGCACGTGGCGCAGCACCGCGGCCGCCGCGCGCGGTTTGCCGAGCGCGCGGCTGCGTTCGGCCATGGCCGCGAGCTTGGCGGGGTCGGCCATCAGGCGCGTCACCTTGTAGTCGAGGCCGATGGCGTCGTAGGCGAGCCAGCCCGCGCCTTCTTCCATCAGGAAGCCGGCGTTGTGCTCTTCCTGCCCCGGAATCGGCGAGATCAGCAGCATCGGCTTGCCGAGCGCGAGGCATTCCGACACCGTGAGCCCACCGGGCTTGGTCACCACCAGATCGGCCGCGGCCATGAGCTTGTGCATTTCGTTCGTGAAGCCGATGGCGACCACGCGCCCCGGATGGCGGGCGGCCAGGGCCTGCAGCTTGCCGTGGGCCTCGGCGTTGCGGCCGGCCACGGCAATCACCTGGAATCCGCTGTCGCCGCCGAGCGAGAGCACGCGCTCGACCATGCTCGCCAGGTCGCCGACGCCTGCACCGCCCGAGGCCATCAGCAGCACCGGCCGCGCGGGGTCGAGGCCGAGTGCGGCGGCGCAGGCATTGCGCGCGAGCGCCGGCGCATCGGGCTCGGAGAAGGCCGGCATCACCGGAATGCCCGTCACGTGGATGCGCTCGGCGGGAATGCCGCGCGCACGCAGCCTGAAGGCCACTTCCTCCGTCGCGGCCAGGTAGCCCGCCATGCCCGGCACCAGCCACATATTGTGCAGGTCGTAGTCGGTGATCTGCAGCCACACCGGGTAGTCGATGCGGCCGCGGTTGCGCTCGCGCATCAGCAGCTCGGCGGGCAGGAAGTGGGTGCAGATCACGGCGTCGGGCTTTTCGCGGCGTATTTCGCGCAGCAGGGCGCCGGTGCTCAGCCGCTCGACGCCGCGGCGCAGCCGCTGCGAGGGCGCGTGGTGCGGCGTGGCGTCGGTGCGCTGGTGCAGGTAGGACCACAGCTCGGGCGCGCGGTTCACGAGCTGGATGTACCAGTCGGTGTACACCTTGCGGAAGCCGCCGGCCACATGGGCCATGGCATCGATGTGGACCGCCGTGTGCGGCGGGGTCGATTGCACGGCGGCTTCGAGGGCTTGCGCTGCGCGCACGTGGCCGTTGCCGGCGCTCACACTGAGGATCAGGATTTTGGTCATGCGGGTCCGGGCCGTCGGCGGGCCATTGGCGCGCATTATCCCCATGCATTGCGACACATCCCGCAGGCGGCCGCCATCGGCGAAAATGCCGCTGCGCACCGCTTCACCGGGCGTGACCAGCCCCCAACCGACCGCGCCCCTGCATGACCGACGCCCCCGCCCCGATCCGCCTCAACAAACGCATGGCCGAACTCGGCATGTGCTCGCGCCGCGAGGCCGACGAATGGATCGCCAACGGCTGGGTGCGCGTCAACGGCAAGCCGGCCGAGATGGGCGTGAAGGTCACGCCGGCCGACCGCATCGAGGTCGACAAGGCCGCCAAGGGCCAGCAGGCGAACCAGGTCACCATCCTGATCAACAAGCCCATCGGCTACGTGAGCGCGCAGGCCGAAGATGGCCATGAGCCGGCGGTGACGCTGTTCACGCCGCAGAACCGCTGGGCCGAGGACAACACGCGCTTCTTCTTCAGCCCCCAGCAGCTGCGCGGCCTGGCGCCGTGCGGCCGGCTCGACATCGATTCGATTGGCCTGCTGGTGATGACGCAGGACGGGCGCATCGCGCGCCAGCTGATCGGCGAAGACTCGGTGATGGAGAAGGAGTACCTGGTGCGCGTGGCCTACCACGGCCTGGGCCAGCCCGCGCCCACCGGGCAGCTGGTGCGCATGGACGACGACGATCCCGTCACGACCAATGTGCAGGCGGTCTTTCCGCCCGCAATGCTGGCCCGGCTGCGCCACGGCCTGAGCCTCGACGGTCAGCCGCTCAAGCCGGCGCGGGTCGAATGGCAGAACCCCGAGCAGCTTCGCTTCGTGCTCACCGAGGGCAAGAAGCGCCAGATCCGCCGCATGTGCGAGCTGGTCGGCCTGAAAGTGGTGGGCCTGAAGCGCGTGCGCATCGGCCGCGTGATGCTCGGCAACCTGCCGGTCGGGCAGTGGCGCTACCTCGCTCCGCACGAGAAGTTCTGAGCCGTCGCCGATGGCCGTGGTGCTGAGCCAGCGCGCATTGAACCGGGCCACGCTGGCGCGGCAGATGCTGCTGGAGCGGCGCAAGGCGACTCCCGCGCAGGCCATCGAAAAGCTCGCAGGCCTGCAGGCGCAGGCGCCGAACCCACCCTACATCGGCCTGTGGAGCCGGCTCGAAGGCTTCCGCCGCGAGCAGTTGACCGAGGCCCTGAAGAAGCGCCGCGTCGTGCGCATGTCGGCGATGCGCGCGACGCTGCACCTGATGGCCGCATCGGATGCGCTGGCTTGGCGGCCGCTGCTCGAGCCCGTGCATCAGCGCGGATTGAAGGGCAGCAGCCACGCGCGAGCGCTCGAAGGCATCGACCGCGCAGCCGTGGTGGAGGCGGGCCTCGCGCTGCTGCGCGAAAGCCCGCTCAACAGCTCCGAACTCGGCCAGGCCCTTGCGGTGCGCTGGAAAGACCGCGAGCCCGCTTCGCTTGCTGCACTCATCCGCAACAGCGTGCCGCTGGTGCACCTGCCGCCCGCGGGCAGCTGGGACTCGCACCAGAGCGCACGGCTGCAGCCCATCGCACAGTGGCTCGGCGAATCCGCCGCCGATGCCGCACCGGCTACGCAGGAAGACCTGCTGCTGCGCTACCTCGCGGCCTTCGGGCCTGCCACGCTCGCCGATGTCGGCGCATGGTCGGGCCTCACGGGCTGGAAGGCCGTGGCCGAGCGCCTGCGGCCGCAGCTGCGCACCTTCATCGGCGAGCAGGGACAGGAACTGTTCGACCTGCCGCGCGCGCCGCGCCCCGACCCCGACACGCCCGCGCCGCCGCGCCTGGTCGCCGAATGGGACAACCTGCTGCTCTCGCATGCCGACCGCAGCCGCGTGATGAGCGAGGCGCACCGCGCGCGCGTGTTCACCGTCAACGGCATCGTGCGCGGCACGGTGCTGCTCGACGGGTTCGTCGCGGGCGTCTGGAAGATCGAGCGCGCGAAGAACACGGCCACGGTGGTGCTGGAGCCCTTCACGCGCTGGTCGAAGGCCGGCCGGCTCGGCGTGGAGGAAGAGGCCCTGCGCCTGCTGGCCTTCGCGGCGGATGGCGAGGGCGAGCGGCACGAGGTTCGCGTGCTGTGACCCTTGCGCCTGCACGGCGCCTAAGCCCCGTCTAAGACTTCGCCCCTACGCTGCGCCACGGCGCAGGGCCCTACCGGTCATCCCGATCGCGTGCTACCTTGCCGCCCAAGGAGTCGACACGATGCGTGTGCTGCTAGTGGAAGACGACGAGATGATCGGGCGCAGCCTGAAGCAGGCGCTCGAGGGGGCGGGCTGGTCGGCCGACTGGGTGCGCGACGGCGAACTGGCGCAAAGCGCGCTCGGCGACGGCGGCTACACCTGCGTGCTGCTCGACCTGGGCCTGCCGCGGCAGGACGGCACCGAGGTGCTGCGCCGCGCGCGCGAACGCGGCGACGCCACGCCGGTGCTGGTGCTCACCGCGCGCGACGGGCTTGACGACCGCATCCACAGCCTCGACCTGGGCGCCGACGACTATTTGCTCAAGCCCTTCGAATTCCGCGAGCTGCTCGCGCGCATGCGGGCCGTGGTGCGCCGGCGCGACGGCGCTGCGCATTCGCTGATCGGCGGTAGCACGATGCAGCTGGACCTCACCACGCGCGAGGTGCTGGTCGATGGCGTGCGCGAGGCGCTCACCGCGCGCGAGTTCGCGCTGCTGCACGCCCTGCTCGAGCGGCCCGGCGCCATCCTCTCGCGCGAGCAGCTCGAGAACCGCATCTACGGCTGGGGCGAGGAAGTGACCAGCAACGCCATCGACGTGCTGATCCACGGCATGCGCCGCAAGCTCGGCGCGGAATCGATCCGCAACGTGCGCGGGCTCGGTTGGCGCGTGGCGGCATGAGCGTAGCGCCGGGCCGCCCCAAGCAAGCTCGCACCGCAGTGCGAAGCACGGAGGTTTGCCGATGACCTCAGCGGGCCGCTGGTGGCGCCCGCGCTCGCTGCGCACGCAGCTCCTGTTCTGGCTCGTCACGCTGCACCTGGCGGCCGCCGCGCTCACCGCGTGGTTCACCTTCGTGGCCTATGGCGACCTGGTGCACAACGCGCTGGACGAGCAGATGCGGCTGGTGGCCGATTCCTATGCGGGCAGCGATCCGCCGCGCAGCCCGCACCCGCTCGACGGCAACGCCGCCCTCGTGCGCGGTGCCTTCGTGGTGCAGGTCTGGAGCGCCGACGGCCGCACGCTGCGCGCAAGCTCGTGGCCGCCGCTGGCCGTGGTGCCGCTGCAGCCGCAGCCGGGCTTCGGCGATGCGCGCACCGATGCGCCCACGCCTTCGCGCTGGCGCGTGTTCACGGCCGAGGCCGGGCCGCGCGCCGACCAGCCGCGCGTGCAGGTGCTGCAGAACGAGGACTACCGCCGGCGCCGTGCCCTGCGCCGCGCGCTGCTCGAAGGCCTGCCCATCGCGCTGCTGCTGCCGCTGGCCTTGCTGATCCTGTGGCTCATCGTGTCGGCGGCTTCGCGCTCGCTGCGCGCGGTGGCGCGCGACGTGGCCTCGCAGGACGAGCGCCGCCCCACCGAGCTGTCGCTGGCGCGCGTGCCGGACGAGATCGCGCCGCTGGTGCAGGCCTTCAACCAGCTGCTGTCGCGGGTGCGCAGCGCCTTCGCCACGCAGCGTCGCTTCGTGCAGGACGCGGCCCACGAACTGCGCACGCCGATGGCCGCGATCGGCCTGCAGATCGAGAACCTGCGCGCCCACGTGCCCGCGGGCGAAGCCACCGAGCGCTTCAATCAGCTCGAGGCCGGCGTCACGCGCGCGCAGCACCTGATCGAGCAGCTGCTGAGCCTCTCGCGACAGGACGCGCCGGGGCGTCCCATGCCGGGCGAGCCGGTCGACATCGAAACCCTGCTGCGCGAGAGCGTGAGCCAGCTGATGGTGCTGGCTGATGCGCGCCGCGTGGACATCGGCTTCGAGGGTTCGATCGCGCCCGTGGTGCAGGCGCCGACCGCCGAGCTGCGCAGCGTGTTCGACAACCTGATCGACAACGCGCTGCGCTATGCGCTCGAAGGCGGCGTGGTCGACGTGCGGCTGCACGAGGTCGATGGCCATGCGGTGGTCGACGTGCTCGACAACGGCCCGGGCATTCCGGCCTCGTCGATCGGACGCGTGTTCGACCGCTTCTTTCGCGTGCCGGGTGCGCCGGTGGGCGGCAGCGGCCTCGGGCTGGCGATTGCGCGCACGGCCGCCGAGCGGCACGGCCTGCGCATCGAGCTGCGCAACCGCGATGAAGCAGAAGAGGGTGGCGGGCCGGGGCTGCTGGCGCGGGTGCACCTGCCAGTGGCATCAGTGCCGCTCACGCCGGGCTAATTTCCTGCTCACGCCCGGCTCAGCCGGGCTGCCTAGAGTCCATGCAGGCCCTGCCACGCGCAGTTCGCGCGATGGCACGCGGCCGGGGACAAACCATCAGGAGCACACCATGCGCACTTCCTTCAAGCTTCTTGCCCTTGGTTCCTTCGCCGCGTTCGCGGCGCTCGGTGCCGTGAATGCGTCGGCCGAGACGACCGACGGCTCGGACTACCACCCGCTGCAGATGAATTCGCCCGAGAACCCCGAAGTGCAGGCCGGCGCAATGGCCGCCGCGCGGCCCGCCGACACCGAGTCCATCGGCCAGTCGACCAGCGCGCCGGCCATGAACTCGACGACGCCGGTGTCCGACGTGCAGGCCGGTGCCTATGCGGCCTCGCATGCGACGGGCACCGAATCGATCGGGCAGTCGACCTCGCTGCCGCTCGTGCAGTCGGCCAGCGGCAGCTGATCAGTCGTCGTTGTTCAGTCGTCGCTGTTCGCGAGCAGCGCGCGGTAGATCACCGCGCCGATGATCGCGCCGGCGATGGGCGCAACCCAGAACAGCCACAGCTCCGACACCGCGTACGACGGGCCGAAAAGCGCCGGACCCGTGCTGCGCGCCGGATTCACCGAGGTGTTGGTGACCGGAATGGAGATCAGGTGGATCAGCGTGAGGCACAGGCCGATGGCCAGGCCCGCGAAGCCGCCGGCCGCGCGCTTGGCGGTGGCGCCGAGGATCACGATCAGGAACACCGCGGTCATGACCACCTCGCACACCAGCGCGGCGGTCATGCCGTACTTGCCGGGCGAGTGCTCGCCGAAGCCGTTGGTGGCGAAGCCGCCGATGTCTGCGCCGGGCTTGCCGGTGGCAATCAGGTAGAGCACGCCGGCGGCGGCAATCGCACCCAGCACCTGCGACACGATGTAGCCCGCGAGCTGCGAGGCCTTGAAGCGCCCCGCGGCCGCGAGACCGATCGACACCGCCGGATTGAAGTGGCCGCCCGAGATGGGGCCGAGCGCATAGGCACCGGTCACCACCGTCAGGCCGAACGCCAGCGAGACGCCCAGGAAGCCGATGCCCAGGTTGTTCGGAAAGGCCGCCGCCAGGACCGCGCTTCCGCAGCCGCCCAGCGTGAGCCAGAAAGTACCAATGAACTCGGCCGACCACTTTTTGTAGGTGCTATGTTCCATCTGCTCCATCCATTCAGAAGTTGAAAAGTTGCGTGGCCCCCGGGGGCCATGCGCGGGCGGATTCTAGGAACGTAAACAGCATGCGTCACGCATGTTGTTGCACCTGGCGGAACCTGTTCACAGTTCAGCAATCTTTTGTTTCTGACACGCGTTGCGCAAACCGCTAAAGGGCTTCGTCAAGGCGTGACGACGATCTTGCCGAAGGCGCCGCGCGCGAGGTGGTCGAGCGCATCGGGCAAGGCATCGAAGGCGTATTGCGCCGCGATCACGGGCTCGAGCGCATTGGCGTCGACGGCGCGCACCAGGTCTTCGAGCGCGCGCCGATGGCCCACGCCGATGCCCTGCACCGTGACGCGGCCGAGCACCATCGCGTAGTACGAAGCGCTGAGCGTCTCGCCGCCGAGCATGCCGATGACCGACACGCGCCCGCCCTGCGCCGCCGCCTGCAGCGAACGGTCGAGGTTCGGCCCGCTCGCGAGTTCGAGCACGTGGTCGGCGCCACGGCCCTGCGTGAGCCGGCGCACTTCGGCCGGCCAGTCGCTGTCTCGCATCAGCACTTCGCTGGCGCCCAGCGCCAGCGTCTGCGCGCGCTTCTCTTCGCTGCCCGAGACCACGATGGCACGCGCACCGTGCAGCCGCGCGAGCTGCACGCCGAACAGCGCCACGCCGCCGGTGCCGTGGATCAGCACGGTCTGGCCGGGCCGCAGCGCGCCGGTCTCGGCCAGCGCGAACCAGGCCGTGAGGCCGGCGCACGGCAGCGTGCTGGCTTGCGCGAAATCGAGCGTGGCCGGCGCGGCCACGGCCCAGGCGGCGTCGATCAGCACATGCGAGGCCAGCATGCCTGGACCGGGGCCGCCCATCGGCACGGCCTCGGCCGGCCAGTGGCTGTCGATCCAGCCGCCCCAGAAGGTGTTGACCACGCGGTCGCCCACGGCCAGGCGCCGCACGCCCGGGCCCGCGGCCACCACCGTGCCGGCCATGTCCGAGCCGGGCGTGAAGGGCAGCTCGAACTTCATGCCCATGCCGTCGCGGATCATCAGCAGGTCGCGGTAGTTGAGCGACACCGCGCCCACCTGCACGAGGACCTGGCCCGGGCCGGGCGTGGGCAGCGGCAGCTCCACCTGTTCGAGCTGCTCGCGGCCGAAGGAAGAAAGTTGCCAGCGCCTGAGCGTTCTGCTTGCCTGCATGAAAAAGCCTCCACAAAAAAAGAAGCCTTCATGCTATTGGCGAGTTGATCTATCCAGTGGTGGATAATTTTCAACTCTATGGCGCCTGAAAGTATCCAATGAGTCCACGCCTCCAAGGCATCGAAGAGTTCGTGGCCGCGGTGGAGGCCGGCAGCTTTGCGCGTGCGGCAGAGCGGTTGCACGTCACGCGCTCCGCGGTGGCCAAGAGCATTGCGCGGCTTGAGGCGCGGCTGGGCACGCGGCTCTTCCTGCGCACCACGCGCAGCCAGAGCCTCACCGAGGAAGGCCACGGCTACTACGAGCGCTGCCGGCGCGTGCTGGCCGAGCTCGACGCCGCCGAGGCCATGGCCGATGCCGCGCGCAGCACCGCGGCCGGGCTGGTGCGCCTGAGCATGCCGGCCATGCTGGGGCGGCTGAAGGTCGGGCCGCTGCTGCTGGCGTTGGCGCGCCGGCATCCGGGGCTGTCGCTGGAGCTTTCCTTCAACGACCGGCGCGTCGACCTGGTCGAAGACGGTCTGGACCTGGCGATCCGCAGCGGCGAGCTGGCCGACAGCGCCGAACTGGTCGCGCGGCCGGTCGGCGTGCAATGGATGGCGCTGTGCGCCGCGCCCGCCTACCTGGCCGAACGCGGGCGCCCGGCCGGCGTGGCCGAGCTGGGCGCATCGCCGTCGCACGAGGCCGTGCTCTATGCGCGCGACGGGCAGATCTCGCCCTGGCGCTTCCACGACGCGGAAGGCCGGCCAGTCGAAGTGGTGCTGCCCTCGCGGTTGCGCTGCGACAGCGCCGAGGTGCTGCTCGAAGCGGCCATCGGCGGCATGGGGCTGGCGCGCCTGCCGGCCTGGCTCGCGGCCGATGCGCTGGCGGCCGGCACGCTGGTGCGCGTGTTCGAGGAGCCGCGGCCTTTCGGCTTCGAGCTCAACGTGATCCGCTCGCGCGGCCGCTACCTGCCCCACAAGACACGGGTGGTGGTCGACTGGCTGGCCGAGCACCTGCCGCCGCTGCTCGCGGCCCGCTGAGCGGCTTTGCCCGCTATCCTCTGGTCGCCTTTCATCCTTCGGAGAACGCATGCGCCCCTTTGCCATCAGGAACGTCGCGGCCCTTGCCGCATGCGCGGGCGCCATGGCCCTGCTTTTTTCCTCGGGCGCCGCGGCGCAGGGCACGGTGAATGCGCTGTGCAGCACCGACGCGGGCTGGTGCGAAGCCGCGGCCACGGCCTTCACGCGCGAGACCGGCATCCGGGTGCAGCAGGCGCACAAGGGCACCGGCGAGATCGGCGCCCAGCTGCGCGCCGAGGCCGCCAACCCCAAGACCGACATCTGGTGGGGCGGCACCGGCGATCCGTTCCTGCAGGCCGCCGAGCAGGGTTTGCTCGAAGCCTATCGGCCGGCCTACATCAACGACCTGCACGACTGGGCGGTGCGCCAGTACGCGATGTCGCAGAACATGGTGGGCGGCTTCTACACCAGCGCCATCGGCTTCGGCTTCAACACCGAACTGCTCAAACGCAAGAAGCTGCACGAGCCCAAATGCTGGGCCGACCTCGTCAAGCCCGAATACCGTGGCGAGATCGAGATCTCGCATCCCGCTTCCAGCGGCACGGCCTACACCATCATCGCGGGCCTGGTGCAGCAGATGGGCGAGGACGCGGCCTTCGATTACCTGAAGAAGCTGCACCGCAACGTCACCAGCTACACCCGCAGCGGCCAGGCCCAGGCGCCCAACGTGGCCAAGGGCGAGGTGGCGGTGGGCGTGAGCTTCATCTTCGGCTTCGAGCGCTGGCGCTATGACAAATTCCCGGTCAAGACGGCCGCGCCCTGCGAGGGCACGGGCTACGAGGTGGGCGGCATCGCGCTGGTCAAGGGCGCGCGCAACAAGGAGAATGCGAAGCGCTACTACGACTGGCTCATGAGCCCGGCCGGCCAGGCGATCGGCGGGCAGGTCGGCAGCCTGCAGTCGCCCGCCAACAAGACCTTCAAGCCCGATGCGCGCATTCCCTCGATGAGCGACGTGAAGCTCATCAAGTACGACTTCGAGAAATACGGCAGGGCCGCCGAGCGCAAGCGGCTGATCGACCGCTGGACCCGCGAGGTGGAATCGCAGGCCAGGTAGGCCTATTGTTTTTCGGGGGCGAAAGCCCCAACTCGCAGAGTTGGCGAGTCGAGCGTGCGGTCAAGGCCGCCCGGCTTAGAATTTTTTGGCTTCGATATTTCTTCTTTTCCCATGGCTGATTCTTCCAATACGAAACTCCCGTTCCAGGCCGAAGTCGCGCAACTGCTGCACCTCGTCACGCATGCGCTCTACTCGAACAAGGAAATCTTCCTGCGCGAGCTGATCTCGAACGCGTCGGACGCGTGCGACAAGCTGCGCTTCGAGGCGCTCGACCACCCCGAGCTGTACGAGGACCAGTCCGAGCTGGACGTGCGGCTTTCCTTCGACAAGGCCGCGCGCACCATCACCATCACCGACAAGGGCATCGGCCTGTCGCGCCAGGAGGCCATCGAGAACCTCGGCACCATCGCCAAAAGTGGTACCAAAGACTTCGTGAGCAAGCTCAGCGGCGACCAGAAGGCCGACGCACAGCTCATCGGCCAGTTCGGCGTGGGCTTCTATTCGGGCTTCATCGTGGCCGACAAGATCACGGTCGAATCGCGCCGCGCGGGCCTGCCGCCCGAGCAGGGTGTGCGCTGGACGAGCGGCGGCGCCGGCGACTTCGAGGTGGCCGACATCACGCGCCCCGAGCGCGGCACCCGCATCACGCTGCACCTGCGCGACGACGCCGACGAATACCTCAACGCCTGGAAGCTCAAGCAGATCGTCGGCAAGTACTCCGACCACATCTCGCTGCCCATCCTCATGGAAAAAGAGGAGTGGAAGGAAGGCGAGAACGACCAGCCCGGCGACATGGTCAAGACCGGCGAATGGGAAACGGTCAACAAGGCCAGCGCCCTCTGGAGCCGACCCAAGAAGGACATCACGCCCGAGCAGTACGAAGAGTTCTACAAGACCATCAGCCACGACTACGAGGCGCCGCTCGCCTGGAGCCACAACCGCGTGGAGGGCAGCACCGAGTACACGCAGCTGCTCTACATCCCGTCGAAGGCGCCGTTCGACCTGTGGAACCGCGAAAAGAGCGCGGGCGTCAAGCTCTACGTGAAGCGCGTCTTCATCATGGACGACGCCGAGGCGCTGCTGCCCAGCTACCTGCGCTTCGTGAAGGGCGTGATCGACTCGTCCGACCTGCCGCTCAACGTGAGCCGCGAGCTGCTGCAGGAAAGCCGCGACGTGAAGGCCATCCGCGAAGGCAGCACCAAGCGCGTGCTCGGCATGCTCGAAGACCTGGCGAAGAAGCAGAAGACCGGACCGGAAAGCGGCGAAGGCAAGATCGACGTGGGTTCGGGCGAATCGGTGCCGGCCCCCGAGCCGACCGAGGCAGTGACCGACGTGGTCGACAAGAACGCGCCCACGGCCGCCGAAACCGCTGCGTCCGCGGCTGACGAATCGGGCAAGTACGCCAAGTTCTATGCCGAGTTCGGCGCCGTGCTCAAGGAAGGCCTGGGCGAGGACTTCGGCAACCGCGACCGCATCGCCAAGCTGCTGCGCTTCGCCTCCACCACGAGCGACACGGTGAGCGTGAGCTTTGCCGACTACAAGGCGCGCATGAAGGAAGGTCAGGACGCGATCTACTACATCACGGCCGACACGCTCGCCGCCGCCAAGAACAGTCCGCAGCTCGAAGTCTTCAAGAAGAAGGGCATCGAGGTGCTGCTGATGACCGACCGCGTCGACGAATGGGCGCTCAACTACCTCACCGAGTTCGACGGCACGCCGCTGCAGAGCGTGGCCAAGGGCGCGGTCGACCTGGGCAAGCTGCAGGACGAGGCCGAGAAGAAAGCCGCCGAGGAAGCCGCCGAATCCTTCAAGCCGCTGCTCGAGAAGCTCAAGGAAGCGCTCAAGGACAAGGCCGAGGACGTGCGCGTGACCACGCGCCTGGTCGATTCGCCGGCCTGCCTGGTGGTGCAGGACGGCGGCATGAGCACGCAGCTCGCACGCATGCTCAAGCAGGCCGGCCAGCCCGCGCCCGACCTCAAGCCCGTGCTCGAAGTGAACGCCGAGCACGCGCTCGTGAAGAAGCTCGACGGCTCCGAGCACTTCGACGATCTTGCGAACATTCTTTTCGACCAGGCGCTGCTGGCCGAAGGCGGCCTGCCGGCCGATCCCGCGGCCTACGTGAGGCGCGTCAACGCGCTTTTGGTGTGAACGCCCGGCCGCGCACCGCCCGTGCAGCTGCCGCCCTTGCGGCGGCGCTGCTGCTGGCAATGGTGAGCGGCTGTTCGCACTATCGCATCGGCATTCCGCTGGTGCCCGGGCTCTCGCTCGGCCTCGGCGCCACCAAGGATGGCGATTTCTCCGTCGGGCTCAATACCGGCTGGGGCCCGCTCGGCGCGGGCGTGGTGGTCAACAACGCCGGCGTGGTGGCCGGCACGGCCGGCGTGGGAGTGGGCGTCGGCATCGGGCCGATCGGCACCGGCGTGGGCGTGGGCAAGAGCGTGGTGCTGCACGATCCCAATGCGGGGAAGGCCGGGTACGCGCCGGCGGGCGGTGCCGCGCCGGTCACGACGGCGGCGGTCGGGGCCACGGTCCCGGTTTCCGGTACCTCGGGCATCACGGGCGTGGCACCGGTGGCGGCCGTGGCGGCGATTCCACCCAGTGCGCCGGTCACGGTCACCAAGGGCGGCGTGACCCAGCCGGCCGCCGCCTCTGCGCCGAAGGCGGGTCCGCAGCCTCCCGCGGTGCGCGTCTCCTACCGCCCGCCCGCCAATGCCGCCGCCGCTCCGGCCGGCAGCCTCGGCACGCCGGGCAATCCCGTCGCGCCCTGATCGCCGCTGCCCGCGGCGCTGCGCTGGAGACCGCTCCTTGGAACTCAAGCAATGGCGATGCTTCGTCACGCTCGCCGAGATCGGCAACATCCGCCGCGCCGCTTCGCTGCTCGCCGTCTCGCAGCCCGCGCTCAGCGTGCGGGTGCAGCGGCTCGAGGAGGCCCTGGGCTTTGCCCTGTTCGACCGGCAGGCGCGCGGCGTCCGGCTGACGGAACAGGGCGCGCGCCTGCTGCCGCACGCCCGGCGGCTGCTGTCGCGCGCCGCCGAAACCGACGAGGCCGCGCGCGCCATCGGGCGCGGCGCCTTCGACCGGCTGGAGATCGGCGTCACGCCCATCGCGGCGCTGTCCTTCTTTCCCGATGCCATGCGTGCCTTTTCGGCCGCGCACCCGGGCGTGGTGCTGGCGCTGACCGAGGGCTTGTCGGACGAACTCGAGGAAGCCGTGGCGCACCGCAGGCTCGACCTCGCGGTGGTGCATCCGCCGTCCTCGCGCGACGACCTCGTGGTGCGCGAGGTGGCCCGCGACCGCTTCATGGCCGTGATGCCGGCCGCGCATCCGCTCGCGGGCGCCGGGCGCATCGCGGCGGCGGACCTGCGCCAGCAGACGCTGGTCGGGGTGCGCCGCGACATCGGGCCGGTGGTGTTCGACCGCATCGCCGCCTACCTTGCGCGCGCCGGCATCACCACGCAGGTCAACCAGTGCGCGAGCTCGTCGATCTCGCTCGTGGGGCTGGTGGCGGCCGGTGCGGGCATCGGGCTGGTGGTGGAATCGCTCGCCTGCATTGCGCGGCCCGACATCTGCTTCGTTGCGCTGTCTGACGATCCGCCGAGCCTCGGCTATGCGATGTGCCACCGGCCCGACCTGCCGGCGGAGCTGCAGGGCGCGTTCATGCAGGCCTTCCATGCGCCCAAGGCGGGCGCCGGCGTGCGGCCCGAGCTATGAGCCGCTGGCGCCGGCCGCGGAGCCGGGCAGGAAGCGCTCGCCCGGCGTGAGCGGCGCGTGGCGGTAGCTCGCCGGCGTGCGGCTGAGCTTCACCGGCGCGCCGATGCCGCGGTAGCCGCCTTCCATCTCGACCACCATTTCGCGATGCGCGGTGTGCGGATGCTGGAGCGCCGCATCCACCGGCAGCACCGGCGCGGCGGGCACGCCCGCGGCCATCAGCTGATCGACCAGCGCGCGGCCATCGAACGCCGCCATGGCCGCTTCCAGCTGCTGCTTGAGTCCCGCACGGTGCACCGAACGCGCGCCGGCCGTGCGGTAGAGCGGATCGTCGGCCAGCGCGGTCAGGCCGATGCAGTGGCACAGGCTCGCGAACTGGCGGTCGTTGCCCACCGCCACGAACACCGGGTCGGTGCCGGTGGCCAGTGCGTCGTAGGGATAGATGTTGGGATGCGCGTTGCCGGTGCGGCGCGGCTCGGTGCCATCCATGAACCAGTTGGCCGCATGCGGATGCAGCAGCGAGAGCCCGCTGTCGTACAGCGCCGCCTCCACGAACTGCCCGCGTCCGCTGCGGTTGCGCTCCTGCAGCGCGAGCAGCACGCCGATCACCGCATTGAGCCCGGTCACCATGTCGACCACCGGCAGGCCCACGCGCAGCGGGCCGCCGTCGGCCTCGCCATTGATGCTCATGATGCCGGTCATGGCCTGCACGGCGGCGTCGTAGCCGGGCAGCGCGCCCAGCGGGCCGTCGGCGCCGAAGCCCGAGACGCGGCACCACACGAGGCGCGGAAAGCGTTCCGAAAGCGCCTCGTAGCCGATGCCCCAGCGCTCCATGGTGCCGGTCTTGAAGTTCTCGATCAGCACGTCGGCCTCGGCCACGAGCGCGAGCAGTGCCTCGCGGCCTTGGTCGGTGGAGAAGTCGAGGTGCTGCACGCGCTTGTTGCGGTTGAGGCCGTGGTAGTAGGAAGCCACGCCGTCCTTGAAGGGCGGACCCCACGTGCGCGTGTCGTCGCCCTGCGGCGGTTCGACCTTGAGCACGTCGGCGCCGTGGTCGCCGAGGATCTGGCCGCAGTAGGGGCCGCCGAGGATGCGCGAGATGTCGAGGACTCGGATGCCGGCGAGGGCGCCTTGGGGTAGTGTCATTTCGGTGTTCCGTGCTTTTGTGTGTTGGGGCTTTTTATCTTGGCGCTGTTGTTCAGGGCGGGTGCACAGGCCACCGGGTACTCCCCTCCGCGAATGTCCCCCGCCTTCGGCTCCTCCTTGATTTCGCTGCGGGGAGCACCCGATGCCCTGTGAACCAGGGCACGCTGCTGGTGAACCGCTGATCAACGACCGCTGCGCACAACGCTCACGTCGATGGGGTGCCTTGCGCAGCGAAATCAAGGAGGAGGCCGCAGGCCGGGGGACATTCGCGGAGCAAGGTACCCCGTCGGCGTGAGCGCGCTCCGAACAACAAGGCGAAATCAATCCAGCTGCGCCCCGGACTTCTTGACGACGTCCTTCCACTTGGCCGACTCGCTCACGATGAACTGCCCGAGCTTCTGCGGCGAGGTGTCCGCCGAGGCTTCCAGGCCCTGCGCCGCGAACATCTGCTTCACCTTGGGCGAGTTCAGCACCTCGGCGAAGGCCTGGTTGAGCTTGCTCACGCGGTCCGCGGGCGTGCCGGCGGGCGCGACGATGCCGAAGAACACGCTCACGTCGTAGCCCTTGTAGCCCTGCTCCGAAATCGTCGGCACCTCGGGCAGCGCCTGGGAGCGGGCGAGCGTGGCCACGCCCAGCGCGCGCAGCTTGCCGGTCTTGACGTAGGGCAGCGCGGTGAGGATGTCGGTGAAGGTCATGCCTACCTGGTTGCCGAGCAGGTCGTTGAGCGCGGGGCCCGTGCCCTTGTAGGGGATGTGCTGCAGGTCGGTGCCGGCCACCGAGTTGAACAGCACGCCTGCCAGGTGCGACGACGCACCGTTGCCGGACGACGCATAGCTGAGCTTGCCGGGGTTGGCCTTGGCGTAGGCGACGAGCTCCTGCACGTTCTTCACCGGCAGCGCGGGGTTCACCACCAGGATGTTCGGCAGGTAGCCGACCTGGATCACCGGCGCGAAGCTCTTGACGGGGTCGTAGCTGATCTTGCGGTAGAGGCTCGCGTTGATGGCGAGCGGGCCCGAGGTGCCGAACAGCAGCGTATGGCCGTCGGCCTCGGCGCGCGCCACGTAGTCGGCGCCGATGTTGCCGCCTGCGCCTGCGCGGTTCTCCACGATCATCGGCTGGCCGAGGCGGTCCTTCATCTCGGCGGCCAGCGTGCGGGCCATGGCGTCGGTTGGGCCGCCGGGCGGGAAGGGCACGACCAGCACCAGGGGCTTGGAAGGGAAGGGCCCCTGGGCTTGCACGGCGGGTGCAGCGCCCAGCAGCGCGGCGCAGGCGGCCAACGCCGCGAAGAGGTGGGTGAAGTGTCGCAAGGTGATGTCTCCGTTCTTTGTGTCGTGAATCAGGCCGTGGCCTTGGCGGTGCGCGTGGTGGTGGCGCTGTTCCAGTCCGCGGGCATCGCGTCGGGCGCGAGCGGGTCGCGCGGAAGCACGCGGTGCAGCAGCACCAGCTGGGCCCAGCGCAGGCGCGCGGCCGAGCCGCTGCGCGCCGCCTCCCAGGCCATCGCGATGCTGCTCGTGCAGTGGTAGAGCGCCGAGGCGGCCTGGCGCGCCAGCACGTCGCCGCCTTCGCGCGCGGCGGTCTCGGCCAGCGCGGCGGCGCGCGCCAGTGCATCGCGCAGCGCCTTCGCAAAGGCCGGCGGCAGCTGTGCATCGGCCAGCAGTTGCTCGCAGTGCGCGCGCAGCACCGGCAGCGAGCCCTCGCGCTTCACCGCGCGGATCACGTCCAGCGCCACGATGTTGCTCGTGCCTTCCCAGATCGAGCCCAGGTGCGCATCGCGCACGAGCCGCGGGTCGCTCCATTCCTCGATGTAGCCGCAGCCGCCGCGCACTTCCATCGCATCGCCCGTCACCTTGCGCGCATCGCGGCAGGCGCGGAACTTGATGAGCGGCGTGAGGATGCGCAGCAGTGCGTAGGCATCGGGCTCGCCGGCATCGGAGCGCGCGAGCGCCAGCGCCGTCTGGCACACCATGGTGCGCGCCTGCTCGGCCGGCAGGCGCAGCTTGTCGAGCTGGCGCTGCATCAGCGGCATCTGCTCGAGCGTGCGGCCGAAGGCGCGGCGCTCGGCGGCGATGTACTCGGCCTCGGCCACCGCGCGGCGCATGAGGCCGGCGGCGCGCACGCCGTTCGACAGGCGCGAGTTGTTGACCATGTCGGCCATCTGCACGAAGCCGCGGCCTTCCTCGCCCACCAGGTAGGCGATCGCGCCTTCGAGCCGGATCTCGCCGCTGGCCATCGAGCGCGTGCCCAGCTTGTCCTTCAGGCGAACGATGCGGTAGTGGTTGAGGCTGCCGTCTTCGAGCCGGCGCGGCAGCAGGAACAGCGACACGCCCTTCATGCCGGCCGGGCCGTTGTCGGCGCGTGCGAGCACCATCGCAAAGTCGGCATCGGGGTTGGAGCAGAACCACTTGTCGCCGGTGAGGCGCCAGCTGCCGTCGGCCTCCTGATGCGCCGTCGTCGCGGTGGCCGCGATGTCGGAGCCCGCGGCCTGCTCGGTCATGAACATCGCGCCCTGCGCGAGCTCGTCGAAATCGAGCGAGGTGAGCCGCGGCAGGAAGCGCGCGACCAGCTCGGGCCTCGCGAACTTCTTGAGCGTGCGCGTGAGCGAGTCGGTCATCGAGACCGGGCAGCACAGGCCGAACTCGGCCTGCACGAAGAGATAGGTCAGCACGTACTTGACCAGCGGCGGCATCTTGCCCTTCCAGCCCAGCGTCTGGTCGCGGTGCGACATCGCAGCCAGGCCGAATTCGCTGAGCGCGAGGCGTTCCATCTCCACGTAGGCTGGATGCTTGATGACCTTCTGCTCGTCCAGGCCGGTGCGGGTGCGCTGCTTCAGCGTGGGCGGGTTGCGGTCGGCGGTGCCGGCCAGATCGTCGAGCAGGCCGCCCGCAAGGCCGCCCAGGCGCTCGAAATGCGGCTGCATGTGGGCCAGCAGGTCGGCGGGCAGGTAGAGCGCGAGCAGCTTGTGCAGCTCGGTGTCGGTGCTGAACAGGTTCTGGCCGTGGCGGTCGGGAATCGGGTGTGCGTGCGCGGCGGTGGCGTCGTTCTGGGCCATGCGTTTGTCTCCTGGTTCGCCGCATTGTTGGTTTCCAGGCGATCCGTGTCTAATATCGAATAGGTCTTGTTCGATTCGATTTGCCTATTCATGGAACTGCGACACCTGCGCTACTTTTCCGTGCTGGCCGAGGAGCTGCACTTCGGGCGCGCCGCGCGGCGCCTGTCGATCTCGCAGCCGCCGCTGTCGGTGGCCATCCGCCAGCTCGAGGAGTCGGTGGGCGCGCGGCTGTTCGAGCGCAACAGCAAGGAGGTGCGCCTCACGCATGCGGGCGAGGCGCTGCGCATCTCGGCGCGGCGGCTGCTCCTGCAGGCGGAAGAGGCGGCGCTGGAGGCGCGCGACGTGGCCGCGGGCTCGGCGGGGCGCCTGCGCATCGGCTTCGTCGGTGCGATGCTCTATCGCGGCTTGCCGCAGGCGCTGCGTGCGTTCCAGGTCAGGCACCCGGCGGTGCGCATCACGCTCGCCGAGCTCAATTCAGGCGTGCAGATCGCCGAGCTGCTGCACGACCGGCTCGACCTGGGCTTCGTGCACACCAGCCGCATGCCGCCCGAGCTGCAGCACCGGCTGCTGCTGTCCGAGCCTTTCGTGTGCTGCCTGCCCTCGGGCCACGCGCTCGCGCGCAAGCGCGTGCTCGCGCCGGCCGACCTGCGCAACCAACCCTTCGTGCTGTTCTCGCGCGAAGCCTCGCCCGACTATCACGAGCGCATCCTGTCGATCTGCGCCGACGCCGGCTTCCTGCCCGAGGTGCGGCACGAGGTGCGCCACTGGCTCGCGGTGGTCTCGCTGGTGTCGCAGGGCATGGGCGTGGCGCTGGTGCCGCAGGCGATGCGGCATTCGGCCCTGCGCGGCGCGGTGTTCCGGCCGCTCGACCGCGCGGTGGCGCAATCGGAGGCTCATGGCGTGTGGCGCAGCGGGCCGCCGAACGTGCTGGTCGAGCGGCTGCTGCAGGGCGTGGCGGAAAGCCTCGCGGCCGAGGACCGTCCTCAGGCGTAGAGCGGCTCTTCCGCCATTTGCTCGCACTGCTCCTGCAGCACGAGGATCTGGCCCTTCCAGTAGTCGCTGGAGCCGAACCACGGAAAGTTGATCGGGAAGATCGGGTCTTCCCAGCGCCGCGCGAGCCAGGCGCTGTAGTGGATGAGCCGCAGGGTGCGCAGCGGCTCGATCAGCGCGAGCTCGCGGCGGTCGAATTCGCGGAACTGCTCGTAGCCGTCGAGCAGCCCCGAGAGTTGCGCGGTGCGCTGCGCGCGCTCGCCCGACAGCAGCATCCAGAGGTCCTGCACCGCGAAGCCGGTGCGCGCATCGTCCAGGTCGACGAAGTGCGGGCCGCCGCCGGGCCGGTCGGTCGGGGTCCACAGGATGTTGCCGGGATGCACGTCGCCGTGCAGGCGCAGCTTGCGCGGCTTGAAGTCGGAGGCCGGGGCGTTCACCGCCAGCGCCGTGGCGGCAATCATGTCCAGCGCTTCGTTGCAGGCCTTTTCCCAGTCGCGCTGCACGTCGAGCGGCACCTTGTCGTTGGCCAGCAGCCAGTCGCGCGAGGCGATGCCGAAGCTTTGCAGATCGAGCGCGGGCCGGGCCTCGAAAGGCCGGGCGCTGCCCACCGTGTGGATGCGCGCGAGAAAGCGGCCGACCCATTCGAGCACTTCGAAATCGTCCAGTTCCGGCGCGCGGCCGCCGCGGTAGGGGCTCACGCTGAAGGCAAAGCCGCCGTGGCGGTGCAGCGTGGCGCCGTCGAAAGCCAGCGGCGCCACGGCCGGCACTTCGGCCGCCGCCAGTTCGAGCGAGAAGCCGTGCTCTTCGAGGATCTCGGCTTCGCTCCAGCGCTCGGGGCGATAGAACTTGACCACCACGGCACTGCGGTCTTCCAGGTAGACCTGATAGACCCGGTTCTCATAGGAGTTCAGCCCGGTGAGCCGGCCATCGCCGTGCAGGCCGAGCATTGCCAGGGCGTCCAGCACCACGTCGGGCGTGAGGTTCTCGTAAGGGTGGGTGTTCGCGGGCGCTGCGGGGGAAAGGGTCATGCGGCGATTGTCGCCACCCCGGCCCCCGGAATGTCAGAGGCCGCCCGGTTGTTTGTAAAGCGAAAGGATATGGCCGGTGCGCGGGTCGCCCTTGCCGGCCAGCACCTGCGCGTAGGCGGCCTGCACCGCCTCGCCGCCGTGGTGGTGCTCGGCGCGCAGCCAGGGGCTCTTCGCATCGGTCACGGTGGCCAGGAAGTGGTGCCATGCGGCCACCATGCGCCGGCCGAATTCGTCGGCGCCCCATTCGGCGGTGCGCTTCTTGATCTGCGCCGGCGCGAAGAACAGCGTGGCGCGCGGACCCGCCAGGTCCTTGCCCGCGCCCTTGGCCGCGAGCTGCTCCACGTGCGTGCCGCCGATCGAGCAGCTGTACTTGAGGTTGGTGAAGCGCGCGTGGATCGCGTTGCGCAGGCCGGCGTTGCCCGCGAAGTCCACATAGACGCAGGGCGTGGCGGCCGCGATGCCGTCGAGCGCGTCGTAGGTCAGCACGCGGTGGTAGCAGCCCAGGCCCTCGCAGAAGGCCACGTTGGCGGGCGAGGTCAGGCCGATCACCTCGATGCCTTCGCGCTGGTGCAGCTGGAAGGCGGTGCCGTAGGCCGTCTTGCTCGATGCGCTCGACAGCAGCATGGTGTTGGCGCCGAAGAAATCGTTGTCGGCCATGAAGTCGTCGATCAGCCACGAGGTGATGAACAGCGGGCGCAGCAGCGCCTGCACGTCTTCGGTGTTGGCGGTGTAGAGCGGATCGGCGTTGCAGCGGAAGTACTGGTTGTAGACCGCGGGCAGCTCGGCGCGGTGCGCGGCGGCATCGGTGAAGCGCCCGGGCGAGAGGCGGTCGGGGCTCAGCACGGCGCCAGACGACATCGGCCAGTAGCCGTAGAGCCGCTCGCCCACCGCCACGCCCGGATGCAGCGACTGCACCACGCTGGCAAAGCCCCACACCGGGATGCTGCCCCAGCCTTCTTCCGTGGACGGGAAGAACTGCCAGTAGCTCATCGCATCGCCGAAGGCGGCGTAGGTGATGTTGTTGGAGGTGAGCGCAAAGCTGTCGATGCGCACGCGCACCTGGCCGTCGGCCAGCGGCTGGTCGGTGGCCGTGTGCAGGCGCGTGGTGGCGAGTTCGCCCTTGCGGATCAGGAAGCTGGTGGTGGTGCTCATGGTGTCGATCTCCATGGTGGTGGTGTGGGTTGCGGGGATGGCGCGTGCTGCAGCCACATTAGCCAAGCTCGATGAAAGGCGCTATCGCGTTTCCCTTTTCCGCGTCGCCCGCGGGACAACGCCGGCCATGAAAAAGAAAAAAGCGCCCCGGCTTGTGGCCGGGACGCTCTGCTTTTTTTCCCTGTGCAGGGGGACGGAATCAGGCGATCGAGAGTTCGACGTCGATGTTGCCGCGCGTGGCGTTCGAGTACGGACAGACCTGGTGGGCCGTGTCGACCAGCTTCTGCTTCTGCTCGGCGTCCAGGCCCGGCAGCGTGATGGCCAGCTTCACGGCGATGCCGTAGGCGGCGCCGCCATTCGTCGGGCCAAGGGAAACGCTGGAGTCGATGGCCACGTCCTCGGGCACCTTCACGCCGATCTTCGGGCCGACGGCCTTCATCGCGCCGATGAAGCAGGCGGCATAGCCGACCGCGAACAACTGCTCGGGGTTGGTGCCGGGCTTGCCCGAACCGGGCGAGCTGAGCTTGACGTCGATGGCGCCGTCGCTGGACTTGCCTGCGCCGTCGCGGCCGCCGATGGTGTGGGCTTCAGCAGTGTAGAGAACCTTGTCGAGCTTGGTGGTCATGGTGGTGATTCCTTCGGTTGGTGAGGGTGGTGAAAAAGAGCTTCTTGGATAGAAGCGGGAGAAACCTGTCTTGGGTGCGTGCGTGTCAGGCCGCTTTCCTGATGCGGTCGCGCAGCGTCTGGATCTGCTGGGTGAGCGAGATGAGTTCAGGCACCGAGCATTGCGCCGCGGCTATGAGGCAGCCGGGCACGCTGGCGGCGCGCGCCTTGAGCTTGCGGCCGGCGGCGGTGAGCGTGATGTGCACGCGGCGCTCGTCGGCCACGTCGCGCAGCCGCGTGACATAGCCGACGGCTTCGAGCCGCTTGAGCAGGGGCGTGAGCGTGCCGGAGTCGAGCGAGAGGCGCTCGCCGAGCTCGGAGACCGTGGGGCCGTCCTGCTCCCAGAGGGCGAGCATGACGAGGTATTGGGGATAGGTGAGCTGCAGCTTTTCCAGGACCGGCTTGTAGAGGCGGGTCATGGCCAATGAGGCGGAATAGACGGCGAAGCAGAGCTGGTTGTCCAGCTTGAGCATTTCGTCTGAGGCTTGTGGGGTGCTGCGCATGGCTGGAATTGTAGTTCGCAATTGAATTGTGTGCAATGTAATTGTTTTGGGCTCGTTTTGGGCTCGTTTGGGTGTTGGCTTTTCGGGGGCCGGGGCGAGACCCGGCCCCGGAAAAAAACCTACCCCCCAAACCTCTTCCGAGTCAACGCCAGCGCCACCCAGAAAGCCACCACCGCATACACCGCCAGCACCCCTGCATGCAGCCACCAGTCACCAGGCCACTGGTCCATGAACAGCGGCCGTACCAGCGCCACCGCATTCGTCAGCGGCAGCCAAGCCGCCACCGCGCGAACGGCGGAAGGCAACTGCTCCAAGGGAAAGAACACGCCGCTCAAGAACATCATCGGCGTCATGAACAGCGTGAAGTAGTAGGTGAAGAAGTCGTAGCTCTTGGCAAGCGCATTGAAGATCAGTGCGATCGAGGAGAAGGTGATCCCCGCGCCGATCAGCACCATCCAAGCGACGATCAGCTTCGGGCTGTGGCTGATGCCCAGCCCGAGCATCACGAACAGGATCGCGGTCACGGTGAAGATCGACTTGAACGCCGCCCACAGCATCTCGGCCAGCACGATGTCGTCCAGGCCGACCGGCGCGTTCATGATGCCGTCCCAGGTCTTCTGCACCTGCATGCGAGAGAACGCCGAATACAGCGCCTCGAAGCTCGCGGCATTCATCGCGCTCATGCAGATCGAGCCGCTCGCGAGGAACAGGATGTAGGGCACCTTCACGCCATCCACCGCCACCTGCCCCACCAGCGCGCCCATGCCGTAGCCGAAGGCCACGAGCCAGATCAGCGGCTCGGCGATGTTGCCGATGAGACTGGGAATCGCGAGCTTGCGCCACACCAGCAGGTTGCGCAGGAACACGGGCCACCAGCGCAGCGAGAGCTCGGGAGCGCGCCACACGGAGCGGGCCGGCGGCGATGCCGCGGCAGAAGAAGAGCTTGCAGTCGTCGTATTCATGATCGTCGTGGCCTAGCCGTCTTCGCGGATCTGCCGACCCGTGAGCTTGAGAAAAAGGTCTTCGAGGTTCGCAGGACGGTGGAAGGTGCGCAGGCCGCCACGCTGCGTGAGCGCATCGAGCAGCCGCCGCGCGTCCTGCGTGTAGAAGAACACCGTCTCGCCGCTCACCTCCACGCGCGCCGCCATCGCCTTCAGTTCCGGCAACTCGGCCAGCGAGAGCGCGCCGTTGCCATACACCTCGACCACGTCGGGCTCCAGGTGCTCGGCGATCAGGTCGCGCGGACGGCCCTCGGCGATCTTGCGGCCGTGGTCGAGCACCAGCAGGCGCGAGCACAGGCGTTCGGCCTCGTCCATGAAATGCGTGGTCAGCAGGATCGACTTGCCCTGCTGCAGCAGCACCTGCAGGCGCTCCCACATCAGGTGGCGCGCCTGCGGATCGAGCCCGGTGGTGGGCTCGTCGAGCAGCAGCAGCTTGGGGTCGTTCACCAGCGCGCGCGCCAGCGAGAGGCGCCGGCGCATGCCGCCCGAGAGCTCGCCCGGCTTTGCATCGGCCTTGTGCGAGAGCGCCGCAAACTCCAGCAGCTGCGGCACGCGCTCGCGCACCTGCGCCTTGCTGAAGCCGAAGTAGCGGCCGTACACCACGAGGTTCTCGGCGCAGCTGAAGTCGGGGTCGAGCGTGTCGAACTGCGACACCACGCCGAGCTGCGCCTTGATGGCCAGCGCGTCGCGCGGCATCTGCAGGCCCAGCGCGCAGATGTCGCCGCCGTCGGGCGTGGTGAGGCCCAGGCACATGCGGATGGTGGTGGTCTTGCCGGCGCCGTTCGGGCCGATCACGCCCAGGCATTCGCCGGGCGCGATCTCGAACGACAGGTCGTCCACGACCGTGGTGCCGCCGTAGCGCTTGCAAAGGTGGCTGGCGTGGAAGAGAGAGGTGGTGGAGGAAGAGGAGAAGGGCACGCGGCCATTCTGACGCAGGCTCGCGATGCGTGCCGGCAGCGATTCAACCGATGGACAGGCGGCGCGGGTTCGTAGCAAACAAACAGTTGCCGGCACAATCCACGCCCATCGGCGTGTTCTCGCCGCTTTCGTATGTGCATGTCGCGGGGGAGACCCAAGGATGCTTCGTTTCCTGTTGGCGCTGGCTGCGCTTTCGGCCGTTCTGCTGCTCGGCGCCTGCGCGCCTTTCCATCGGCCGCTCGCGGCGGCGGACCGGGCCGGGGTCCGGGAGGTCGACGTGCGCGTGGTCGTCGCGCAGGAGAGCTTCATGTTCTCGGCGCAGGCGCCCGGCGTGAGCGCGGCCACCGGCGGCGGGCTGATCGGCGCGCTGATCGACTCGTCGGTGCAGCAGTCGCGGCAGAAGGAGATGAGCGCCGAGGTGGGCGCCATCGTCGGCCCGCTGCTCGACTACGACTACCGCGTCGAGGCCGGCCTGGCTTTCGGCGAGCTGCTGAACGCGCCCAACGCGTTTGCGCTGAAGATCGCTTCGTCGCAGGTGCTCGCGGGCATGCCGTCGAAGGCCGAGCATGAGGCGCGCATCGCGGCCACGAAGGCCGGGCCCGCCTGCCTCGTGCTGCTGCTGCAGTACGCGCTGGAGCCGGGCCTGGGCGCCTTCACCACGCGGACCACGGCATTGCTCTGGCAAGCCGGCAACAGCGAGCCTTCCTACCGCAGCGCCATCATCTTCCAGACGCCGATCGGCGGCGGAACCCGCGCCACCGTGCTCCGGCGCCTGACGGCCAACGACGGCCGGGTGATCAAGGCCGTGATGCGCGAGTCGGTCCGGCAGACAATGCACGTGCTGGGCATGGACCTGGCTGGCGCGCGTTCCGGCGCGGTGCGGACCGCGCGCTTCAACGTGAACGGCTCGTGGGTCACGCTGGCCGGGCACAGCTTCGACGAGCAGCCCGGGCGCGCCGTGTTCCGCGACCAGGACGGCGCGATGTATTCGATCCGCAGCACCGCGCCATGAAGAAGAAGCCCTGCCTGCACGCGGCCTTGTTCGCGCTCTGCGCCTTGTCCGGCAGCTCGCATGCACTGACCGAGGGCGAGCCGCTCGACATGGTCTACGAGCAGGCGCCTGAACCGGCGCAGCGGCCGAACAGCCCGCCGGTGGAGTCGCTGCGCGCGCCGCAGGGCTGCACGCTCTACCTGCCGGCGATCGAGGATGCGCGCAGCAGCCAGGTCCATGCGGGCCACCTCACGCTGATGATGCCGACGGTCCATGCCACGCCAAGGTCGGTGCAGTCGCTGCGCAGCGGCGATGCGGGCGCATGGACGCGCGACGCGCTGCTGTCGACGCGGCGCTACGGCTTGCGCACCATCGCCGGCGTGCCGGCTTCGCCCGCGGCCGCGCGGCAGGCCACGGCCGTGGTGGCGCTGCGCCTGGCCCATGCATGGTCCGCGGGGCTCAACCTGGTGTCGCACGTGGTGCTCAAGGCCAGCTATTCCCTGCCCGGCGGCGAGGTCGCCACGCGGCTGTACCACGGCATGGGCACGCGCGCCAACTGGGCGAGCGGCAATGGCGAATTCATGTCGGTGCTGAACCTCGGCATGGAAGAGGCGGTGCGCGGCATGGCGGTGGATGCCGCGGCGCTGTGCGAGGGCCGGCCGCTGCCCGCGCCCGCCGCCGGGCAATAACCAGACGAAAAGCCACCTACATGCGAAGGCCACTGAACTCGGTCTTCATCCAGTCGATGAAGGCGCGCGTGCGGGCCGGCAGCAGCCGCGCGTTCGGATAGATCACGCTCACCGGCCGCGGCGGCGGCTCGAAATCTTCGAGCACCAGCTTCAACCGGCCCTGTGCCACATGCGGCAGCACCTGGTAGGAGAAGAAGGTGCCGAAGCCCATGCCCGCGGCGCAGGCCTCGATGGCCGGGGCGAGGTGGTTGAACTCGAGGCGGCAGCTCGGCGTCACGCTGATGGTCTTGCCGCGTTCGTGGAACACCCACTGCGGCGGCGCGTCAACGCGGCCGCGCACGCAGGGTGCGCCATGGAGGTCGCGCGGATGGCGCGGCGTGCCGTGGCGCGCGAGGTAGTCGGGGCTCACCGCCACCACGCGCCGGATGGTGCCGAGCGTCTGCGCCACGAGCGACGAATCCGCGAGCGGGCTGATGCGGATGCCCACGTCGATGCCTTCCTCCAGCAGGTTCACCGTGCGGTCATGCAGCAGCACGGTGCAGCGCACCTTGTCGTGGCGCTGCATGAAGCGCGTGATGGCGGGCGCCACGTACATGTGGCCGAACAGCACCGGCGCGGTGATGGTGAGCTGGCCCGCGGGCTCGCGCGCCTCGGCCTTGAGCGCGAGGTCGGCGGCATCGGCCGCCAGCAGCACCTCGCGCGCGCTCGGCAGGTAGTGGCGGCCCTCCTCGGTGAGCGAGAGGCGGCGCGTGGTGCGGTGGAACAGGCGCACGCCCAGGTGCGCCTCCAGCGCGGCGAGCGCGCGCACCACCGCGGGCAGCGAGCTGCCGAGCGCCTCGGCGGCGCGGGTCAGGCTGCCCTGGTCGGCAATCTGCACGAAGGTCTGCATGGCCTTGAAACGATCCATGGCGCGATTAAACCGGATTAAACCGAATAACGCAGCAGTCAAATACAGAAATGGCTATTCATTCATTTGGCGCAATAGAGAAGAATCCGGATCACGCCCACTCCCACATTCCAGAGGACCTCCCATGAACGCCATCGCCGCACGCCCCGCCCAACCCATCAAGCTCTACGGCAGCGCCATCTCGGGCCACGTGCACCGGGTGCGGCTGTTCCTCTCGATGCTCGGCCTGCCTTTCGAAGTGATCGAGCTCGACCTGAAGAAGCGCGACAACCGCACGCCCGAGTTCCTGGCGCGCAACCCTTTCGGCCAGGTGCCGGTGATCGAGGACGGCGAAACCACGCTGGCCGATTCCAACGCGATCCTGGTCTACCTCAACGAGCGCTATTCGGCCGATCCGGCGCGCTGGATGCCGCGCGACCCGGTGGGCGCGGCGCGCGTGCAGCGCTGGTTCTCGGTGGCCGCGGGGCCGCTGGCCTACGGGCCGGCCGCCGCACGCGTCATGGCGCTGTTCGGCCTGGCCGCCGATCCCGCCGAGACGGTGACGCGTTCGCATGCACTGCTCGCGGTGATGGAGATCCACCTCGGGCAGCAGCCCTTCCTGGCCGGGCCCGCGTCCACGCTGGCCGACATCGCGAACTACGCCTATGTCGCGCATGCACCCGAAGGCCGCGTGTCGCTCGATGCGTACCCGCAGGTGCGCGCCTGGCTCGCGCGCGTGGAGGCGCTGCCCGGCTTCGTGCCGATGGTGCGCACGCCGGTCGGCCTTGCGGCGGCGGCATCATGATCGCCGCACCGTTCCACGCCGGCGAGCGCGCCCTGCAAATACAGACGGGCTGGCGCGAACGCATGGAGGCCATGGGCCCGCGCGTGATCCGCGACTACATGCCCGACCAGCACCGGGAATTCTTCGCGCAGCTGCCGTTCCTCGTGGTCGGCAGCCTCGATGCCGACCTGCAGCCCTGGGCCAGCGTGCTCGCGGCGCCCGCGGGCTTCGCGCATTCGCCCGATGCCACGCACCTGCGCGTCGACGCGCTGCCGGCAACTGGCGATCCGCTGGCCGGGCAGCTCGCGCAGGGTGCCACGCTGGGCCTGCTGGGCATCGAGCCGCACACGCGGCGGCGCAACCGCATGAACGGCACGGTCGAGGCGCTCGATGCGGGTGGCTTCATGGTCGCGGTGCAGCAGAGCTTCGGCAACTGCCCGCGCTACATCCAGGCGCGCGAGCCGGAACTGGTGGCTGCGCGCGACGGCAGCGCGCCCGTGCAGCGGCTCGATGCGCTCGACCTCGACGCACAGCGGCTCATCGGCAGCGCCGACACGCTGTTCATCGCCACTGCGTACCCAGGCGATGCGGCCATTGGCGACGAAGCCGATGCACGTTCGCACGGCGTCGACGTGTCGCACCGCGGCGGCCGGCCCGGCTTCGTTCGCGTCGACGCGGGCGGCGTGCTCACGGTGCCCGACTTCAACGGCAACCGCTTCTTCAACACGCTGGGCAACCTGGTGGCCCATCCGCGCGCGGGCCTGCTGTTCATCGACTACGACAACGGCGATCTGCTGCATGTGGCAGCCACCGCGGAGCTGATGCTCGACGGCCCCGAGATCGCCGAGTTCGAAGGCGCCGAGCGGCTGCTGCGGCTGCATGTGGAGCATGCACTGCGCCGGCCCGCCGCCCTGCCGCTGCGCTGGGGCGATGCGGCGCTGTCGCCGCATCTCGAAGGCACCGGGCGCTGGGCTTCCGCGCGCGCCTGAGCGGCCTTCGCGCTCCCGTCAATGAAAGACGGGAATGCGCGCGGCGACCGAGGGCCAGTAGTGCCAGCCGCGCGCGCGCAGCGCCGCGAGATCGGGCGTGCGATGCAGCACCGCCTCGAGCCCGGCGGCGGCCAGCGTGCAGGCCAGCACCTGGCCCGGGCAGGCATGCACGCCGTGGCCGAACCCCAGCATGCGGCGCCGCGGGCGCACGAGGCTGAAGCGCTCGGGCTCAGGGTTGAGCGCGGGATCGCGGTTGGCCGCGGCCAGCACCAGCAGCACCGCATCGCCCGCCGCCAGCGGCGTGCCCGCGATGGTGACGGGCTCGGCCACGAAGCGCCGCGTGTTGTGTACCGAGGGATCGTGCCGCGCCGTCTCTTCCGCGATCGCCAGCAGCCCGCCCTGGGTCTGCGCGGCCTGCCGAAGCGACGGATCGCGCATCACCGCGACCAGGCTGTTGCCGAGCAGGCCGGCCGTCGCATCGCAGGTCTGCGAGAGCAGGCCGACGAGGTTCGCGAGCAGCGCGCGCGAGAGCGGTGCACTGGCCTGGCTTTCGGCGAGCACGGCCGCGAGCAGTGTTCCGTCGCGCGGCGCTGCGCCCGCGGCCAGCGCCTCGAAGCGCGTCATGAGCTCGCCCGCGGCGGCGCTGGCGCCTTGCAGCTGCTGCGCCGTGGACAGCGGCGACAGGCAGGCGACGAAATCGCGCATCCACCGGTCCACCTGCGGCAGCGCCTCATCGGCAAAGCCCAGCTGGTGCGCGACGGTCCGCACCGGCATGGAAAACAGCGCGTCCGACAAGGGTTGCGCCGGCACGCCATGCGCAACTCGCAAGGCCGCCCTGCGTGCTGCGCCCAGGTCCAGCCCCGCCAGCGCACGCTCCAGCGCGGGCCGATGCGCCTGGTGCGCCGTGCCGTCGTTCATGCGCACGAGGTGGCCGAACACCTCGCCCGCCGCGCTGCCCGCAATGGCGCGCGGTACCGGTTCGGCCGCCGGCCGTACGCGCAGCGCGCCATGCGCGAGCAGCAGCGATTCGATCACCTCCGCGCGGCTCGCGACCCACAGGCGCAGCGCCTCGTTCCACGCGAGCGGCGGCCCCGCGCGCAGTTCGGCATAGAAGGGATAGGGATCGGCATGCGTGACGGCCGCGACGGGGTCGAGCGGCATGCCGTCGAAGGAGGAAGGCGTGGGGCTTGTGTTCATGCCGCGCAGTGTGCAATTGCCGCCGCCGCCACACTTCGGCCGCGAACGAAGCGTGGGATGCGGCGGCATCTTAGGATCGGCGCATGGACACGAGTTCTTCTTCCCCGGCTTCTTCCTCCAATGCCGACGTGCAGCTGGCCCGCCTGGCCGGCGCCATCGCGGAGCCGGCGCGCGCCCGCATGCTCGGTTGCCTGATGGACGGCCACGCGCGCACCGCGACCGAGCTGGCCACCGTGGCCGAGGTGGCCCCCTCCACCGCCAGCGCGCACCTCGCGCGCCTCAAGCAAGAGCGGCTGGTCGAGCTGCTCGTGCAGGGCAAGCACCGCTACTTCCGGCTGGCGGGCGACAACGTGGCGGCCGCGCTCGAAAGCCTGATGGTGGTGGCCGGCGCGCCGCGCACCGCACAGTTCAAGCCCAGCACGCCGAACCGCCTGCGCGCCGCGCGCACCTGCTACGACCACATGGCCGGCGCCGCCGGCGTCGCGCTGCACGACCGGCTGCATGCGCAGGGCTGGCTCAGCGGACTGCAGAGCGGCTCGTACGAGCTCACGCCCGAAGGCGCGATCGCGCTGGAGAGCCTGGGGGTCGAGGTGGATGCGGTGCGCCGCTCGCGCCGGCGCTTTGCCTGCGCCTGCCTCGACTGGAGCGAGCGCCGCCCGCACCTGGGCGGCGCGCTCGGCGCGGCGTGGCTCCAGCTGTCGCTGCGCCGCGGCTGGGTGCGCCAGGAGCTCGACGGCCGCGCGCTCGCGCTCACGCCGAAGGCGCAGCGCGAGATGCCAGAGCTCTTTGCCTGAAGCGCGCGCTCAGGCCTTTAGCTTGAGCAGGTAGATCATCGGCCCGGCCATTGCCAGGTCCAGCTCGAGGAAGCTCTCGAAATCCTTGCCCGCCATCCAGTACGCATCCCAGTTGTTGCGCTTGATGGTCTTCTGCCAGACGTCGGCCATGGTGGCGCGGTGCACCGCCTCGAGCAGCACGGCCCGGCGCTCCGCCGTCACCTTCTTGCCGGTGAGCACGCCGCGCCAGTTGGCCAGGTCGGCGTCCACGCCCTGCTCGCGCACCGACGGAATGCCCAGGAACGGCCGCTTCGACGACACGCCGATCGCGCGCAGCGTGCCGTTCGACAGGCCCGCGCTGAATTCGCTGAAGCCCGAGATGCCCGCCGCCGCCTTGCCGGTGGCAAGCGCCTCCACCACCTGCGCGCCGCCCGGGTAGGGCTGGTAGACCAGGCCCGCGGTGTTGCCGGCCACGCGGGCCAGCATGCCGGCGTACATGTGGTCCACGCCGCCGGCCGAACCACCCGCGATGACGGCCTTGGCCGCATCGGCGCGCAGCTGGGCGATCAGGTCTTTCGGTGTCTTGATGGGGGAGTCGGCCTTCACGGCCACCACTTCGTAGTCGCTGGTGAGGCGCGCGACCGGCGCCACCTGGGCCATGGTGACGGCTGGCTTCTGCAGAGCCACCGCGCCGACCATGACCATGCCGCTCATCAGCAGCGTGTCGGGGTCGGCATCGTATTTCTCGACGTACTTTGCGAGGCCGATGGTGCCGCCCTTGCCGCCGATGTTCTCGTAGACCACTTCGCCCGCCGCGCCCGAGGCCAGCAGCGCCGCGCCGAGCGCGCGGCCGGTCTGGTCCCAGCCGCCGCCTTCGTTGGCCGGAATCACGATGCGCAGCCTGGAAACGAGCTGCGGCTCGGCCGCGCCAGCCAGCCGGGGCCACAGGGCGGCATGCCCGGCGCCCGCAGCGGCGGCCGCGCCCGCCATCCATGCATTGAAGTTGCGGCGAGAAAGCTTCTCGGGCGACGAGCGAGGCATTTTGTTTCCAGTTGTGAGCAATGTTGCCGGATGATGTCCGGGAAATGCGTCGCCCGCCTACATCTCGAGGTAGGTGAAAACCCTAAGAAGACCCCGCTGCTACTGGAATGCAACCTCCGCGAAGCTGCGCAGCTTGCGGCTGTGCAGCCGGGTCGAACCCTGCTCGCGCAGGATGTCGATGGCCCGCATGCCGATGCGCAGGTGCTGCTCCACGCGCTCGCGGTAGAAGTGGTTGGCCATGCCCGGCAGCTTGATCTCGCCGTGCAGCGGTTTGTCGCTCACGCACAACAAAGTGCCGTAGGGCACGCGAAAACGGAAGCCGTTGGCCGCGATGGTGGCGCTTTCCATGTCGAGCGCCACGGCCCGGCTCTGGCTGAAGCGGCGCTGCGGCTGGTTGCCCGGCAGCAGCTCCCAGTTGCGGTTGTCGGTGCTCGCCACGGTGCCGGTGCGCATGATCTTCTTCAGGTCGGGGCCGGTGTAGCGCGTGACGTCGGCCACCGCCTTTTCCAGCGCGAGCTGGATCTCCGACAGCGCCGGTATCGGCACCCACAGCGGCAGCTCCTCGTCGAGCACGTGGTCCTCGCGCACGTAGGCATGCGCCAGCACGTAGTCGCCGAGCTGCTGCGCGTTGCGCAGGCCCGCGCAGTGGCCCAGCATCATCCAGGCATGCGGGCGCAGCACGGCGATGTGGTCGGTGATGGTCTTGGCATTGGCCGGGCCGACGCCGATGTTCACCATGCTGATGCCGCTGCAGTCCTCGCGCACCAGGTGGTAGGCCGGCATCTGCGGCAGGCGCGGCGGCGCCGTGCCCTGGCTGCCGTCGAGCAGGCCGCCGTAGTTGGTGCTGGCGCCCGCGGCCAGCCCGCGCCGGCGCGTGACCACGTTGCCGGGCTCGATGAAGGCGACGTATTCGCTCTTCTCGTCGGCCATGGCCTCGTGGCCCAGGCGCACGAACTCGTCGATGTAGAACTGGTAGTTGGTGAACAGCACGAAGTTCTGGAACCACTCGGGCGCGGTGCCGGTGTAGTGCCGCAGCCGGTGCAGCGAGTAGTCCACGCGCGCCGCCGTGAAGAGCGACAGCGGCTGCGCCTCGCCCGCCAGCGCCTCGTAGGTGCCGTTGGCGATGCCGTCGTCCATCACGCCCAGGTCGGGCAGATCGAACACGTCGCGCATCAGCGCGCGCCGCTCCTCGCTCATCGTGCCTTCGATGTGGTCGTTCTCGGCAAAGGAGAAGTGGATGGGAATCGGCTGCGTGCTGGTGCCCACCTCGATCTCGACCTGGTGGTTTTCCAGCAGCAGGCGGAACTGGTCGAGGTAGTAGCGCGAGAACAGGTCGGGCCGCGTCAGCGTGGTCTCGTAGCGGCCGGGCCCGGCGACGAAGCCGTAGCTCAGCCCCGCGTTGGCCGGCGGCGTGTGGCGCGAGACCGTGTGCGTGTGCACCCGCACGAAGGGGTAGCAGGCCCGCACCCGGCCCGGCAGCGCCTCCCCGGCCACGAAGCGCAGCATCGATTCGCGCAGATGCGCCAGGCCGCCCTGGTAGATGGACTTGACCTGTTCGAGTGCGGCGGCGGCGTCGTTGAAGCGGGCGGGGGCGACGAAAGTGGGCATGTAGGGCATGACGGCATTGTGCAATGCGGCCGTGCCGGCCGCTGCCCCCGCAACAGGCTCAGGCGAGAAGACAGGCCAGCACCTTGGCGAGCATGTCGTTCACATCCGCAGCCTGCACCGCGCCCGGCAGTTCGACGTCGCCATGCATCACGAACACCGGCTTGCCCCACTTGAGCCCCATCGCCATTTCCGACAGCGTGCCCATGTTGCCGCCGATGGCGACCAGGCATACGCCGCTGCGCGCGATGATGCCGTTGCGCATCTCGCCCATGCCGGTGGGAATGGCCACGCTGAGCCATGCGTTGGCGTTGCGGTCGTCGTCCTCGGGCAGGATGCCCACGGCAATGCCGCCGGCCTCGGCGGCGCCGCGCGAGGCCGCGGCCATCACGCCGCCGCGTCCGCCGCAGACCACCGCCATGCCCGCACCGGCCAGCGCATGCGCCACGGCGTAGGCCGCCTCGCATTCGGCCGGGCCGCCGTCGCCGGGGCCGAGGATGGCCACCGGCTGGCGGTGGCGCACCGGCCCCTGCTGCTTCTGCGCCAGGCGCGCCAGCGCCTCAATGACCGGCGCCGGCCGCACCGCGCTCGCGCCTTCGCGTAAGGACATCGCCCACTCCCATCACGATCACACACACCACCATCAGCACCAGCGACAAGGCCGCTGCCACCGCAAAATCCGAACCGCCGTCGCCCACCTGCGCGAACAGCATCAGCGGCAGGATGTTGAGCTGCGTGCCCACCAGCGCCAGCGCCGTGCCATAGGTGCCCATCGCAATCGCGGCCACCATGCAGGCGTTCGACAGCACCGAAGGCATCACCTCGGGCAGCACCGTGTCCCGGAAGGCCCGCGCCCGCGAGGCGCCCAGCGTGCGCGCCGCCTGCGCGGGGCGCAGGTCGAGGTTGGCGAACACCGGGTAGAGGGACAGCGCCACGCGCGGGATCAGGTAGTAGGCATAGGCGAAACCCAGGCCCGAGACGCTGTAGATCCAGCTGCCGAGCGCGGCCGGGTCGGCGCCCAGGCCGGCCAGCAGCTGCGTCACGAAGCCCGCGCGCCCGAAGGCCAGGATGAAGCCGTAGGCGATCACCAGGCCCGAGAAGGCCAGCGGCAAGCCCAGCAGGGTCATCATCCACTGGCGCCGGCCCTCGGGCTGGCGCGCGAGTTCGATGGCGATGCAGGTGCCCACCAGCGCCGAGATCGCGCCGGCCGCGAGGCCCAGGCCCAGCGTGTTGCGCAGCGCGCCCAGGAACAGCGGGTTGCCGAACAGCCGCCCGAAGGCACTGCCGCCGTCGCCGAAGGCCTCGGGCAGCAGCGCCGCCAGCGGCACCGCGAAGAACAGCGCCATGAAGGCCCAGGCGGGCCAGGCGCCAAAGCGTCGCATGGCGGCCTACTTGCCCAGTGCGGCCTGCGCCCAGAGCTTGTCGACTTCGGCCTTGCGTTCCGAGGCCTTCACCACGTCGAGCGGGCGGATCTGCGGCGCGGCCGGCATCTTGGCCGCCACGTCGGCACTCAGCGGCGTGCCCGGCACGGCGGGGCGCACGAAGCCCTGCGCGAACAGCGACTGGCCCGCCTCGCTCATGATGAAGTTGAGCCACAGCTTGCCGGCGTTGGGGTTGGGGCCGTTCTTCACGAGGCTGATCGCGTACGGTGCGGCGACGCTGGCCTCCTTCGGAATCACCACCTCCACCGCATCGCCCATGCCGTCGACATGCTTGGCCTTGAGGCCGTCGTTCTCGTAGCTGATCCAGACCGGAATCTCGCCCTTGAGGAACTTGGCGTACGGCGTGGTGCCTTCCACGCGCAGCACGTTGCCGGCCGCATGCAGCTTGCCGAGGTAGTCGGTGCCGGGCTGCACGCTGTCGACGCTGCCGCCGTTGGCATAGGCCGCGGCGAAGGTCAGCACCTGGCCGATGCCGGTGGAGCGCGGGTCGAGGTAGACCACCGTGCTCTTGAACTCGGGCTTGAGCAGGTCGGCCCAGCCGGTGGGCACGCTCTTCACGAGCTTCTTGTTGACCAGGAACGCGATGTTGAGCGTGTGGATGGTGAACCAGCGGCCCTCGGCCTCCCGGAACACCGGCGGCAGCTTGTCGAAGTTGACGGGCTTGAAGGGCGCGACCACGTCCTTCTTCGCGGCGTCGACGGCCGAGGCCGCGAAGTAGTAGGCGGTGTCGGCCTGCGGGCGGCGCTTGGTCTTCTCCAGCGCGACCACGGTGGCGGCCGAGCCGATGTCGTTGTAGGTCAGCTCGATCTCGGGATAGCGCTTTTTGAAGTCGCGGAACAGCGACTTCCAGTTGGCCCATTCGGGGCCGGTGTCGAAGGAGACGCACAGGCCTTCCTTCTGCGCCTCGGCGTAGAGCGCCTTCTCGCCCGCGTAGAGCTCGGGGCCGTCGAAGGCGAAGGCGGTGCGGGCCGCGAGCGTGGCCAATGACAGTACGGGCAGTGCGCCGGCGGCCTGGATCAGATGTCTGCGTTGCATGGTGGTGGCTCCTTGGAAGGAAAAAAGGTTCAGTGGTCGAGCAAACGGAGGTGTTCGGGCGCGATGGCAATCGCCTCGGCCGCGGGTGTGGCCGATTCGGCGAGGAAGGGCCTGGGTGCGCCGGCCACCTCGAAGTCGTAGCGCGTGAGTGCGCCCAGGTAGCGCTGCGCGCCGGTGCGGCCCGCGAGCCGGTTGATGCTGCCGGCGGGCGGATCGGCCTGGATGTGCTCGGGCCGCACCAGCACATGCACCGCGCTGCCGGCGGCGCGGCTGCCCGTGGGTGCGGCGAGTTCGGCAAAGCCGAGGTCCAGCCGGTCTGGCGCGCCGATCTTCGCGGGCAGGATCGTCGAGAGCCCGACGAACTCGGCCACCGCGCGGCTCGCGGGGTTCTCGTAGATCTCGCGCGGCGTGGCGATCTGCAGCAGCCGGCCGTCCTTGAGCATCGCCACGCGGTCGGCCATCACGAGCGCCTCTTCCTGGTCGTGCGTGACCAGCAGCGTGGTTGCGTTGAAGCGCTGCTGGATCGAGCGGATCTGGTCGCGCAGGTGGCCGCGCACGCTGGCGTCGAGGGCCGAGAGCGGCTCGTCGAGCAGCAGCGCACGCGGATCGATGGCGAGTGCGCGCGCCAGGGCCACGCGCTGCTGCTGGCCGCCCGAGAGCTGTGCGACCGCGCGCTGCGCATACTCGCCGAGCGCCACCACGTCGAGCAGCTCCTGCGCGCGCTTGCGGCGTTCGGCCGTGGCCACCTTGCGCAGCTTGAGTCCGTAGGCCACGTTGTCGAGCACGCTCAGGTGCGGAAACAGCGCATAGCTCTGGAACACCATGCCGATGTGGCGCTGGTGCACCGGCGTGCGCGACATGTCTTCGCCGTCGAGCGCGATGCGTCCGCTGTGGCCCGTCTCCAGGCCCGACACCAGCTTGAGCAGCGTCGACTTGCCCGAGCCGCTGGGCCCGATCACCGCCACCAGCTCGCCCGTGCGTACGTCGAGCGACACCTCGTGCAGGCCGTGCGTGCTGCCCGGGTAGTTGTAGCTGACGTTATCCAGAAGGAGGCTCATGCGCGTTGCTTCACCAAAGAGGAAGAAAGAAGGGCCGACGCGCTCGCCAGCACGAGAAGAATGACGGTCGCCGCGCAGGCAAAGCCCGTCGCGCCGTAGAAGGCCTGCAGCAGCACCACCGGGTACGTGCGGTTCTGGAAGCTCGTGAGCAGGTTCGACAGCCCGAACTCGCCCACCGAAATGGCGGCCACCATCACCAGCCCGCTGATCAGGCTCTGCCGCAGGCTGGGCAGCACGATGCCGATGAACTGCTGCCAGCCCGAGGCGCCGAGCGTCGCGGCCGCCTGTTCGAGCCGGCCGAGGTCGAGGTGGCGCAGGTCGCTCAGCAGCGTGTTGGTGAGATAGGGCAGCGTGAGGATCGCGTGCGCCGCAATCAGCAGCGGCATCGAGCCCAGCCAGGGCGCGAGGTCGGTGTTGAAAACGATCATGTAGCCGAAAGCCAGCGTGATGGTCGGCACCGCGATCGGCATGGCGCTCACGATGCGCGCCGCCAGGCTGCTGCCGCGCCCGGCGCCGTGGTACAGCGCATAGGCCAGCGGCAGCGCCAGCACGGTGTTGATCGCGCAGGCCGACATCGCCACCACCAGGCTGCTCGCGAAGGCCCTGCGGAACGAGGGGTCGAGCCAGAGGTCGAGGTACCACTGCCCGGTGATGCCCGTGGGCAGCAGCGTGTTGGTCCAGTTGCCGCCGAAGCTGCCGACCAGCAGCAGGGCGATCGGCAGCAACAGGTACAGGCCGTAGATGAGCGAGATGCCGCGAACCAAGATGATGTCCCCCGATGTCTTGCGCAGCCGGCATACTTTCCGAGTGCGCTACCTTTTGCGCACGGCCAGTTGCCGCGCTCCAGCGAATTCTAGGAAGCACATGCGTACTTATGGGTGAAAGCTGGATGACGACGCTTGAGCAATCGGAAAGTGTTTTTCACGGAGTTTTCATCGACCGGAGCCATGCATGAAGCGCGACTGCCCCACCATCCAGGAACTGCTGGCCTTCGACGCCGTAGCGCGCCACCAGAGCATCACGCTCGCGGCTGGCGCCCTGTGCATCACGGTGAGCGCAGTCAGCAAGCAGATCGCGGGGCTCGAGGCCTTCCTGGGCCGCGAGCTGCTGCAGAAGAACGGCCGCGGCGTGCAGCTCACGCCGCAGGGGCGGGTGTACTGGCAGAAGATCTCGGGCGGCCTGCGCGCCATCGAGACCGCGACCTTCGAGGCGCGCTCGGGCGATGCCGGCGCCGGCCTGCTCACGCTCGCGAGCGTGCCCACCTTCCTCACCAAGTGGCTCATTCCGCGCGTGCCGGCCTTCAGCCAGAAGAGCCGCCATGTGATGCTGAGCTTCAGCCGCCACCTGGAGCCGAGCGACGGCATCCCGGCCGGCGTCGATGCCGCCATTCGCTACGGTCCCGACGGCTGGCCCGGCGTGGTGTCCGAATACATCGCAGGGCGCGAGTTCGTGCTGATCGCGGCGCGCGCGCTGGTCGAAAAACGCCACCGTATCGTGCAGCCGGCCGACGTCGTCGCCCACACGCTGCTGCATCACGAGGGCGCGCCCACCGCCTGGCGCGAGTGGGCCTCGCAGCACGCCGTGCCCGAGGTGCAGACCGTGGCCGGGCCGCGCTTCGCGCAGTACTCGGCGCTGATCCAGGCGGCGCTCAATGGGCTGGGCATCGGGCTGGTGCCGAAGCTGCTGGTGCAGGAGGAACTGTCTGAGGGATCGCTGCTGAGCCCCTGCGGCACGCCGGTGCGCGTGGACCAGGGGCACTACCTCTGCTACCGGCCGGACCGGCTCGACCTGCCGGCCTTCGCGGCCTTCCGCGAATGGCTGATGGCCGAGGGCGCGAAGTCGCGCGGCACGGAGGTCTGAACGCGAGGCTTCTTCAGCCTTGGCTGACGAGATTCAGCGCTGGCAGCGGCCCGCCCGGGACCTGCTGCATCGCGCCGCCGGTGACGGGGCAAAAGTCAGAAGTTTCGCAACTTGCCGAACATGCGACCGGCCCTTTGAAAGGTATATGCCCACATCTCGTCGGTCAGCACGCAATAGCGCGCGAGAAAAAGCAGTGAGCGAATTTCGGCAAACTGCATGAAGAGGGGGAGGACGTATTTCTCGATTGCCGACAACGGGCGGATTTTTCGTATCCGGCGACCAATGCAGTGATCAGGCCACCGGAGGCTGGACCACTCTCGTCTGCGAGATGCCAGGCGGCAGTTCCGAGATCGATCACGAGGGGGCCACGGCCGAAGTCATCGAAATCGAAAAATCCGGCTCGACCCCGGTGAACGCGAACGTTGCCGGTCCAAGCGTCGCCGTGACACAGGCCGCTTGGCAGGGCGCGCAGTTCGGGCCGTTGCAAAGTTGCAAGGTAGTCATGCGCGATCTTTCTCGCGACGTCTTTGCTCTGGCGAATGCGATGGAGTGCCTGTAGAGAATCCTGGACGATCGCGACCGGATCGAGGCTGCGCACTTCGCCGCCAATGATGGTTGGCATCGCCAGATGCAGGCGCGCGAGCGCCGCGCCAAATTGCTCCATGCCGGCGCGAGTGAGGTCAAAACCATCGCCCTCGACGCTCTCGAAAAGGCAAGCAAGGCGCGATTCGCCGCCCCAGGCGATTTCTAGAACGTAGGTTCCATCCTTGGCCGCAACAGGACGGCTGACGGCGACGTCTGCATCACCCTTGAATTCTGTCAGCAGGCAGATCTCAGCTGCGATCTGCGGCAGAGGCCTTCCCGATCTCCGATAGAGGCGCAGGTAGAAAGTGTTTGCTGCTTCGCGGACCCGGTAGGTCCGGTTCACTCCGCCAACAACCAGCTCCAAGGCTGCAAAACTGCGTGCATATCTTGAAGAAAGCCAGTCCTTGTCGATATCGGTCACATGGTGATTTTGCAACGGCCGACCGATTAACCTCAGAGGCTCTCGAAAACAAGCTCGAAAGGTGAATCGATGAAAGTCGCAGTCATGGGCGCCGGCGCAGTCGGCTGCTACTACGGCGCCATGCTGGCGCGCGCGGGCCACGAGGTGGTGCTGATCGGCCGGCCTTCGCATGTGGAGGCCGTGCGCGCCCACGGGCTGCGTCTGGAGACCCGGACCTTCGACGAACACGTGCCGCTTGGCGCGAGCACCGAGCCCAGCGCGGTGCAGGGCGCAGACCTCGTGCTCTTCTGCGTGAAGTCCACCGACACCGAAGCGGCCGCGGCGCAGATCCGGCCGCATCTCTCGCCCGATGCGCTGGTGCTCACGCTGCAGAACGGCGTCGACAACGATGAGCGCGTGCGCGCGGTACTGCCGTCCAGCGAGGTGGCCGCCGCCGTGGTCTATGTGGCCACCGAGATGGCCGGCCCCGGCCACGTGAAGCACCACGGCCGCGGCGAGCTGGTGATCGCGCCGTCGCGCCGCATCGAACAGGTCGCGCAGCAGCTGGTGGCCGCCGGCGTGCCCACGCAGATTTCCGGCAACGTGCGCGGCTCGCTCTGGGCCAAGCTGGTGCTGAACTGCGCCTACAACGCGCTGTCGGCCGTGTCGCAGCTGCCCTATGGCGAGCTTGTGAAAGGCGTGGGCGTGGCCGAGGTGATCCGCGACGTGGTCGCCGAATGCCTGGCCGTGGCCAAGGCCGACGGCATCGAAATCCCGGGCGATACCGATGCGGCCATCCGCGGCATTGCGCAGTCGATGCCCTCGCAGTATTCATCGACCGCGCAGGACCTCGCACGCGGCAAGCCCAGCGAGATCGACCACCTCAACGGCTTCGTCGTGCGCCGCGGCGAGGCGCTCGGCGTGCCCACGCCTGCCAACCGCGTGCTGTTCGTGATGGTGAAGCTGCTCGAAAACAAGCAGCGCTAGCCGGGCATCGGTTCGCGCATCGTCACGAACTCTTCGGCCGCTGTCGGGTGGATGCCGATGGTGCTGTCGAACAGCGCCTTCGTCGCGCCCGCGCGCATCGCCACCGCAAAGCCCTGCACCACCTCGCCCGCATCGGCGCCCACCATGTGCAGGCCGACCACGCGGTCGCTGGCCTTGTCGATCACCAGCTTCATGAAGGTGCGCTCGGCGCGGCCCGACAGCGTGTGGCGCAGCGACTTGAATTCGCTCGAGAACACCGCCACGTCGCCGAACTTCGCGCGCGCGTCGAGCTCGGTGTAGCCGCAGGTGCCGATGTTGGGGTGCGTGAACACGGCCGTCGGAATGAACTCGTAGTCGAGCCGGCGCCGGCCCTTGCCGAACAGTTCGTCGACCACCACCATCGCCTCGGCCAGCGCCACAGGCGTGAGCTGCACGCGCGTGGACACGTCGCCCACCGCGTGGATCGACGGCACCGAGCTGCGGTAGTGCGCATCGACTGCGATGGCGCCGCGCTCGTCGAGCTTCACGCCCGCCGCTTCGAGGCCCAGCCCCTGGGTGTTGGGCACGCGGCCGGTCGCAAAGAGCACCGTGTCGGCTTCGATCTGCTGGCCGCGCGCGAGCGTGACCGTGAGCCCGTGCGCCCCGCGCGTGATCGAAGTGGCCTCGCAGTTCAGCCGCACGTCGATGCCCGCCTTGCCCATCTCGTTGGCAAGGAACTGCCGCACGTCGTCGTCGAAGCCGGTGAGCAGGTGCGCACGGCGGTGCAACTGCGTCACCTGGGCACCCAGGCCGTTGAAGATCGATGCGAACTCGCAGGCGATGTAGCCGCCGCCCACCACCAGCAGGCGCTTGGGGAACGGGTCGAGGTCGAACATCGCATCGGAGATGGCGATGTGCTCGCGGCCCGGAATGTCGGGTACGTAGGGCGTGCCGCCGGTGGCCACCAGCAGATGGCGCGCGGTGTGGCGCTTGCCGTCGACCTCGACCGTGTGGCCGTCGAGCAGCTGCGCCCAGCCGCTGACCAGCACCACGCCGGAATTCTTCAGCAGCGAGGCATACACGCCATTGAGCCGCTTGATTTCCTTCGCGCGCTGCGCCTTGAGGTGAGCCCAGTCGAATTTCGGCGCCTGCGGCAGCTGCCAGCCGTAGCCTGCGGCTTCCTCGAAGGATTCGGCATAGCCGGCTGCGTAGCTGTAGAGCTTCTTCGGAATGCAGCCCACGTTGACGCAGGTGCCGCCGAGCTCGGCCGCCTCGGCCAGGCCCACGCGCACCCCCTGCTGGGCCGCCGTGCGAGCCGCGCGCACGCCGCCGCTGCCGCCGCCGATGACGAAAAGATCGAAGTCGAATGTGCGCATGGAAAAGACGCTCCTTGGCGGCGACTGTAGCCGCCGGCCAAGGGTGCCGCTTGCGGCGGGACTTGCGCGGTGCGACGGCGCTGCCGCGCGGCAGCGCCTTGATGGAGGCTCAGCGCTGGTCCGGAGAGCTCATCAGCCTGCGCCGGTCGTCGCCGCCGCGTTGGCCCGGCTGAAGCTGCGGCGGCTGCGGTGAGGGTGCAGGCGCGAAGCCGCGCTGCTGCTGGAGGGCGCGCACCTGCGCTTCCTGCGCCTGGCGCATCGCGTTCTGCTGCGCCTGTTGTTGCGCCTGGGCCTGCTGCTGCGCCTGCACGGCGCGCTGCTGCATCTCCTGCTGCTGGCGCAGCATCTGTTGCTGGGCCAATGCCTGCTGCTGTGCCGCGCGCTGTTGCTGCTGCATCTGCTGCATTTGTTGTTGTTGCTGCAGGGCTTGCGCCTGGGCTGCGCGCTGCTGCATCTCCTGCTGCTGCCGCAGGGCCTGTTGCTGCTGGATCTGCATCTGCTGTTGCTGCTGTTGCTGCTGTTGGCGCTGTTGCCACTGGTCCTGTGCGCCGCGCTGCTGCCACTCCTGCTGCTGACGCGAGCCCTGCTGGCGCTGCCATTCCATTTGCTGTTGTTGCTGCATCGCCTGGACCTGCTGCGCCTGCTGCATCTGCCGGATTCGCCGCGCCTGCTCGTAGCGCAGTTCCTGCTGCTCGCGCGCCATCAGCTGCGTCGGCGGCGCCACCGCGGCCGGCCGGCCGAAGCCGCCGCCGAAGCCGTGCATCGGGATGCCCGGCGCCGGCGCCACCGGCACGCGCGCGAAGCGGTCGTCCGGCAGCCGCACGAGGTCGCGCCGGCCGAAGGGGCCGCGGCCGAAGCGGTCGGCCGGCAGCACGGTGACGGCACCCGCCATCTGCTGGTTGGCATAGAAGCCGCTGCGCAGCTCGGCCTGCCGGTTCCGGTAGGCCGCCATGCGGTTCACCTGGTCGAGGTAGCGTTGGCTCGCGCGGTAGCCGGGCCGCCATGCCTCGCCGGGGGCCAGCGGGAACCAGCCCACGCCGCTGCGGCCATCGCCGATCTGCAAGGCGGCATTGGCGCCGCCGCCGCCCACGAAGCCGACCAGCGCGGGCGAGTACACGGGCCGTGCGGCCGGCCGTCCCGGCACCCAGGCCCAGCGCGGTCCCAGGCGCGCCCAGCGGCCATAGTGGAAAGGCGCAAAGCCCCATGGCGCGGCGTCGACCCAGGTCAGGCCCCACGGCGCGATGTTGACCCACTGGCCGTCGCGGTAGGGCGCCCAGTCGGCGTCCACGTTGCGCGGGAGCCAGACGTCGCCGTAGGTCGGGTCGCTCTGCCAGTCGCCGTAGGCGTCGAGCTGCTGGTAGCCGACGACCTCGCGCGACACGTAGCGTGCGGAGATCGACTGGTCCTCGATGCGGTTGCGCTCGGCCACCCAGGCATCGAAGCTGCCGCTTTGCGCCGGTGCGCCGCCCACCGCGGCAAGGTTGCGGCCCGACACGGTGAGTTGCTGCCGCGCACCCAGCGATTGCGATTCGCCGTTCTCGCCGTGCAGCGTGACGCGGCCCGAAGCCACCGCGATCCAGGTGGTGCCGGCGGCGGGGTCGGCCGCCACGCGATATTCGCCGGGCGCGTCGATCACGACCGCGAGGTTGCCGGTGTCCACCTCGACACGCTGGCCCGCGAGGTCGTCGCGCACGCGCAGCTGCAGGTTGCCCTGGTTCGCGGTGAGGCGCACGGTGTCGTCGTCGAGTTCGGAGAATTCGACATGCGTCTGCCCATCCATGCGCAGCGCCGCCGAGCCGATGTGAACTTCGGCGCGCGCATTGCGGTCGGTCCAGAGACGGTCGCCGGTAGTGATGGGGCGGTTGGGCTGCGCGTCGTACCAGCTGTCTTCGCCGGCGGGCGCGAAGCTCACCGTGCCCTGCTGCAGGTTCAGGCGCGCCACGCGTCCCGGCGGGTCCTGCTGCGCGCTGGCCGCCGCACCGAGGCACAGCAGCACGAGGCCGAACAGCCATCGGTGCAATGGCCGGTGAAGATCGAGAAAGGCGGGGCGGTTCATGGTTTGTCTCCGGTTCCCGGGGCGGATAAAGCGATGGATATGTAACGCGCGAGAATCCGCTGCCGCTGTCAGCGCATGTCCCCTGCTTGGTGAAGCGCGCGCACATTCGGCAACCGCTTGTAATCGAGGACTCGGCATGAAAAACAACAAGAACGCCTGTGCAGCGGGCGAACTGCGCTACCCAAACAATAGCGCGGCGCGATGGATGGCAGTGCCCGTGTGCGCCGCGCTGGCCATTGCCGCTGTGCCCGCGCACGCGCAGCTTGCGCGCAAGCCTTCCTACTACCAGCAGCAGAACAGCAACAAGTCCGCCCCGGAAGGCGCACAGCTTCCCGCGCGTCCGGCTGCGCCCGCGTCGCTGCCGGTGCTGCGCAGCCGCAGCGACTTCGACACCCTGGCCCGCGTCTACGACGCCGGCACGCCGATGCAGCTGGCCCACGTGCTGTTCGCCGTCGACCGCCGGGCCCGGCCCGTGCGCACCTACTACATCGACACGCCGCGCTACCAGCTGCATGTGCGCTTCGTGCGCGAGACCGGGCTTGCGCCGCGCGCGGGCAAGCGCGAGATCGACCGCAACTACCTCGCACCCGATCGCCGCTTCCTGTTCGGCACGCTGAGCTGGCAGCAGAACATCGGCAGCTTCACCTACGAGTTCTGGGAAGGCGACCGGCTCACTCCCGCGCTGCTGCGCGAGGCCGCTACACAGGTGAAGGCCAGCTTCTTCGTGCCCGTGAAATTCAAGACCAATTCCACGCTGCACGAACGCATCGCGAAAGAGGCGGGCATCGACTTCGTCAGCCAGGAAGCGTTGATCCGCGAGCAGCCCTACATGCCGATGAATCTGGGCACGGCCACGGGCCGCGTGCGCATCGTGGACGAGGCCTCGGGCGCGAACGCACTGAACGCGCTGCTGCCCGACGACATCGCCGTGCTGCGCCAGGTGCCGATCGGCCTGCCGCCCGTGGCCGGCGTGCTGACCGAGCGGCCGTCCACGGCGCTGTCGCACGTCAACCTGCTGGCCAAGGGCTGGGGCATTCCCAATGCCTATGTGCGCGATGCCGCGGCCGTGCTGCGCGAGCATGCGGGGCAGTGGGTGGCGCTCAAGGTGGCCGCATCGGGCTACCAGGTGCGCCGCCTCACGGCGGAAGAGATCGCCGCGCAGCCGCCGCGCGCGGCGCGTGCGGCGGCCACCGGCTCACTGCCAGGCAGCGGCAGGGCCGCGAAGCCCGACCTGCGCGAGACGCGCCTGCTGCAGCTCGCCTCGCTGCGCGCGCGAAACAGTGCGCAGTGCGGCGCCAAGGCCGCCAACCTCGGCGCCGTACTGGCCGCGCGCATTCCGGGAACCTCCGTGCCCGACGGCTTCTGCATTCCCTTCGCGCACTACGACCGCTTCATGCGAACGAACGGCTTGGCCGAGCGCATCGCGCGCATGCGGCAGCAGCCCGGCTTCGCGGGCGATCCGCAGATTCGGCAGAAAGCACTGGCGCAGTTGCAGGGCGAGATCGTGCAGTGGCCGGTCGATGCGGCCAGCGCGGCGGCATGGCGGGCCGCATGGCAGGCGCAGCTCGGCGGTGGCGGCGTGTTCGTGCGCAGCTCGTCCAATTCGGAAGACCTGCCGGGCTTCAGCGGCGCGGGGCTTTACACCACGGTGCCCAACGTCAAGACCGGCGACGCGCTCGAACTCGCGGTGAAGAAGGTCTGGGCCTCGGTGTTCAACCCCGAGGCCTGGGAGGCGCGCAGCGCCGCGGGCTTCGGCGCCGAGTCGGTGCTGATGGGCGTGTTCGTGCAGACGGCCATCGATTCCACCAATGCCGGCGTGATGATCACGCGCGACCCCTTCGACGCCGGCCACCCGCACGTCACCTACATCTCGGCCAAGCGCGGCATCGGCATCCGCGTGGTGGAGGGGCGGCGCGTGGCCGAGCAGGTGATGTACTCGAGCTGGTCCAAGGCCATCCAGGTGCTCAGCCGCTCGGCCGAAGAGACGGCGCTGCAGCTGGACAAGGACGGCGGCGTGAAGGAGGTGCCGGTGGAGGCCGGCCGCTCCGTGCTGACGGACGAACTGGTGCTGCGCCTTGCTGGCGTTGGCGCTGCCGTGAAGCGCACTTTCGGCGGCGTCGACCAGGACATCGAATGGGCCACCGTGGGCGAGCGCATCGTGCTGCTGCAGGCGCGGCCCTATGTGGAGCGGCGCCGCTGAATCCGCGGGCTACTTGTAGAGCAGCTGCGGCAGCCACAGCCCGATCTGCGGCCAGATGTAGAGCAGCACGATCGCCAGCACCTGGATGCCCATGAAGGGCAGCATGCCCAGGAAGATCTGGTTCAGCGTCACGTGCGGCGGGCTCACGCCCTTCAGGTAGAACGCGGCCATGGCCACGGGCGGCGAAAGGAACGCGGTCTGCAGGTTCATTGCCACCAGCAGGCCGAAGAACAGCGGATCGACGCCGAAGTTGTCGAGCAGCGGAATGAAGATCGGCATGAAGATCACGATGATCTCGGTCCACTCCAGCGGCCAGCCCAGAAGGAAGATGATCACCTGGCTCAGCACCAGGAACTGCACCTTCGTGAGGTTCATGCCGAGCACCCACTCCTCCACCAGCGCCTGCCCGCCGAGCAGCGCGAACGCCGCGGAGAAGATGGCCGAGCCCACGAAGAGCCAGCACACCATGGCCGAGGTCTTGGCCGTGAGGAACACCGATTCCTTCAGCACCGCGAGGTTGAGCCGCCGGTAGGCCGCCGCCAGCAGCATGCCGCCCAGGGCGCCCATGGCCGCCGCTTCGGTGGGCGTGGCAAGGCCCAGCACGATCGAGCCGAGCACCGAGAGAATCAGCAGCACCAGCGGGAAGAACGAGGCCAGCAGCATCTTGAAGATCTCGAGCCGCGCAAAGCTCAGGAACAGATAGAACAGCGTGACCATCGCGCCGAGGATGGCGAAGGTGACCCACCACCAGGTGGGTGCCGGGCGTACCGAGGCGCCTTCCGCCGCGGGTGCGGTGGCGGCGGACGGTTGTGCCGGCGCCGCTTCGGCCGGCGCGGCGGATTCGGCAGCTGCGCCCGGCGGTTCCGCGAGCGGGCCGGAAGAGGGCGTGTCCTCCGAAGGCGGCTCCTGCAGCCCGCCCTCGGCCGGTGGTTCCTGCAGTCCTCCGGTGGAGGGCGGCTCCTGCAACCCGCCCGCGCTTTCGCCTTGCGCCGCAGAGCCGCTGCGCGTGGCGCCGATCTCCTCGATGTCGTAGCGCGCCTGCGCCTCGACCGTGGTCACGGCCTGGTAGCTGAAGCCGGCAAGCAGCAGAAAGATCAGGCCGGGCATCGCGACGATGCCCAGCTGCCGCAGCACGTGCGAGAACGGGACGCCGGCATTGCGCCGGCCCTTGAGCAGCCCGACCACCGCATGCGCGGCCGGGCTGTCGGCCAGCCGTTGCGACAGCGCAGGCAGCGGCACCGTGCGCTCGGCCTGCGACAGCGGCGGCGCCCATTGCGGCTTGAGCCGCGCGATGATGATCACGTACAGCACATAGAGCGATGCGAGCATCAATCCGGGAAAGAAGGCCCCCGCATACAGCTGCACCACCGAGACGCCCGCCGTAGCGCCATAGACGATCAGCAGCACCGAGGGCGGAATCAGGATGCCCAGGCACCCGCCCGCGGTGATCGCGCCGGCGGCCAGTGGCACGCTGTAGCCCCCGCGCAGCATCGCCGGCAGCGCCAGCAGGCCCATCAGCGTGACCACCGCGCCGACGATGCCCGTGGCGGTGGCAAAGATGGTGCAGGTGACCAGCGTGGCCACGGCCAGCGCGCCCGGCAGCCGCGCGAGCGCCAGGTGCAGGCTCTTGAACAGCGACTCGATCAGGTTCGCGCGCTCCACCAGGTAGCCCATGAAGACGAACAGCGGCACGGCGATGAGCACGTCGTTGGCCATGGTCTTGTAGGCCGCCTGCACCATCAGGTCGAGCGTTCGGTGCCAGTCGCGCTCGTAGGCCAGCCAGGTGAAGAGCATGCCCATGCCCATCAGCGTGAAGGCCGTGGGAAAGCCCAGCATGATCGCCACCACCACCAGCGAGAGCATCAACAGGCCCAGGTGGCCGTTGGTGATGGTGTCGGCGCTCACCAGCACCGCTGCCGCGCCGATCACGATCAGCGCCATGAACGACAGGCCGAACCAGAGTTCGCGGCGGATCATCGCGCGGTCTCCCTGGCTGCCACCACGCGGTCGAGCGCGGCGATGTCCTCGTCCTTCACGTGCACCATTTCCTTGAGCTTCTCGACGTCGACCTCTTCCACGTCCTGCTCGCGCGAGGGCCAGGCGCCGCTCTGGATGCACTGCACGCAGCGGATGATCTCGACCACTCCCTGCAAAAGCAGCGTGAAGCCGGCGAGCGGAATGACGTACTTGAAGGGATACAGCGGCAGCGGCTCGGCCGAGAAGGTCTGCTCGCGGATGGCGAGCGATTCGCCCGCGTAGATCCAGCCCGCCCAGGTCAGTGCGACGATACCCGGCAGGAAGAAGATGATGTAGAGCACCAGGTCCACCAGCGCCTGCGTGCGCGGCCGGAAGAACCCGTAGAGCACGTCGCCGCGCACATGGCCGTTCTTCGAGAGCGTGTACGCGCCGGCCGTCATGAACATGGCGCCGTACAGCATGATCTGCGCGTCGAGCACCCATGCATGCGGGCGATTCAGCACATAGCGCGAGAACACCTCCCAGCTGATCAGCAGCGTGAGCAGCAGCGCGCACCACGCGAAGGTCTTGCCGATCCAGGTCGAGAAGCGATCGACGGCCAACAGTAAAGATTGCATCAGGAAGAACTCCTCGCTGCGGCCGGCGCAGCACGGACAGGCAAGAAAGAGGGCACCGAACGGGTGCCCTCGGGTCACCGGGTCGGTCTCAGGACTTCTTGGCCTTCGCACCGAAATAGTGGTTGTAGGCCATCTTGAAATCGACCGTGTAGTCGTTCTGCCACTGGCCGGCGCGTTCCGCGAAGGCCCGCTGGGAGTCGAGCACCTTCTTGAACATCGGGTTCTCGGCCGCCTTCTTGGCAACGGTCTTGTCCCACGATGCCAGCTGCGCGCGCAGGATGGGGTCGGGCGTCTTGTAGAACTTGATGCCGGCCTTCTTGAGTTCGATGTAGTCCTGCGAATTGCGCTGGATGGCCTTCCAGCTCATGTCGGCGCTGGAGGCCTGCACTGCATAGTCGATGATCGACTTGAGCTCGGCCGGCAGCGCCGCGAGCTTGCCCTTGTTGAAGAGAATCTCGAACTGCTCGCCCGACTGGTGGAAGCTCTGCAGCATGCAGTTCTTGGCCACGTCGGGAAAGCCCAGCACGCGGTCGCTCGAGGCGTTGTTGAACTCGGCCGCGTCGATCAGCCCGCGGTCCAGCGCAGGCACGATCTCCCCGCCCGGCAGCGGGTTCACGGCCGTGCCCATGTCGGTGAACACATCGACCGCCAGGCCCACGGTGCGGAACTTCAGGCCCTTCATGTCTTCCACCTTGGCCACCGGCTTCTTGAACCAGCCCAGCGGCTGCGTGGGCATGGGGCCGTAGAGGTAGGACACCACGTCCAGGTTCAGGCTCTTGTAGATTTCCTCGATCAGCGCCTTGCCGCCGCCGTAGTTGTGCCAGGCGAGCACCATGTTGGCGTCCATGCCGAAGCCGGGCCCCGAGCCCCAGAGCGCGAGCGCGGAGTTCTTGCCGTACCAGTAGGCCACCACGCCATGGCCGCCATCGAGCGTGCCCTTGGCAACCGCGTCGAGCAGCTGGAACGCGGGCACGACCGAGCCCGCGGGCAAGACCTCGATCTTCAGGCGGCTTCCCGCCATGTCGTTGACCTTCTTCGCGAAATCCTGCGCATATTCGTGGAAGATGTCCTTGGCCGGCCAGGTGCTCTGGAAGCGCAGCGAGGTGGTCTGGGCCATGCTGACCATTGGCGCCGACATGGCGCCTGCGGCCACGGCGGCACCCTTCAGGAGGTTGCGGCGGCGGGGCGATTTGCTGTCTGTCATCTTGTCTCTCTCCATACAATTTCTGACCGAAGAAACCCTGCCCGCCTTCTTGGCGTGATGTTCGGCAGGCCCACACGCATCTTTGGCGCGCTGGAATATGTGACAAACAGGGTTTTCACGAACTGGTGAAAAATTCCATCATCCGGCGAGGACGCAGAGCAACGTAAAGACGGCTGCTGCCAGTGAAGTAACCCTATCGATTGGAAGGAATGAACAAAGATGACTGAACCCGTTGGGGAAAAGGGCTATGCGGGCGACGTGACGCCCGAGCAGGCCGCGCAGTGGATGGCAAGCGGCGAGGCCGTGCTGGTGGACGTGCGCACCGACGCCGAGCGCGAATGGGTCGGCTACGTGCCCGGTGCCGTGCCGCTGGCCTGGAAGCAGTGGCCCGGCATGACGCTCAACCCGGCCTTCGACGGCGGCATCCGCGCCGCGGGCGAGGACGGCAACAAGAAACTGGTACTGCTGTGCCGCAGCGGCGTGCGCTCCATCGCCGCCGCCCGGCGCGCCACCGAACTGGGCCTGAAGGCCTACAACATCCTCGAAGGCTTCGAGGGCGATCCGGACGAGAGCGGCCACCGCGGGCAGATCGGCGGCTGGCGCAAGCGCGGGCTGCCCTGGAAGCAGAACTGAACAAAAAAGGCCCACCGAAACCAGTGGGCCTTTTTCATTGCAATTGGGTGAATCAGCTCAGAGCACTGGAATGCGCAGCTTCTGCCCCGGATAGATCTTGTCCGGATGGCTCAGCATCGGCTTGTTCGCCTCGAAGATCGCGTTGTACTTGTTGGCGTCGCCGTAGTACTTCTTGGAGATGGCCGACAGCGTGTCGCCCTTCACCACGTCGTGGTACTGCGCCGGCGGGGCGGGCGGGGCGACCAGGTTGTTGTCGACGCTCGTCACGTTGGCCACGTTGCCCGCGGCAAGCGCGGCTTTTTCGCTGGCTTCCTGCGAAGGCGCCTGGCCGGCCAGGGTCACCACGCCGCTGCTCGCGGTGTAGGTCACTTCCAGGCCCGTGAGACCGAGATTCTGCGTCTCGATGTAGGTCTTGATGGCTGCCGCGGCCTTGGTGTTGGCGTCCGGCTCGGCCGCCTGAGCCGACGATCCGCCGAACAGCTTCTCGCCGGCTTCCTTGATGAAACTAAGCAAACCCATGGTTCTCTCCTTGCGCCTTGGTTGAGGGAATCGCGAATGTAGCGGCGAAACCGGGCACGGGCGCGTAGGTCCGCGCCGCGTGTGTCAACGATGCGCCAGCATCGATAACAACAAAGTCGCAATAATCCCGCCCATGGCATCCCCCTTCCTTGCGATCGACATCGGCAACACCCGCCTCAAATGGGCGCTCTACGATGCGGCGCATCCGGGGGCCGCGCTGCAGGCGCATGGCGCGGAGTTCCTCGACCACATCGAGCGGCTGGCCGACGGCCCCTGGGCCGACCTGCCCGCGCCCGGCGCCATGCTCGGCTGCGTGGTGGCCGGCGATGCGGTGCGCCGCCGCGCCGAGGAGCAGATCGTCGAGCGCTTCGATTGCGCCCCGCGCTGGGTGGTGTCGAGCGCGGCCGAGGCCGGCATCATCAACGGCTACGACCATCCGACACGGCTGGGCGCCGACCGCTGGGTGGCGATGATCGGCGCGCGCCACCGGATGCTGGGCGCGGGGCCGGCGCGGCCGATGGTGGTGGTGATGATCGGCACCGCCGTGACGGTCGAGGCCATCGATGCCGGCGGCAAGTTCCTGGGCGGGCTGATCCTGCCGGGCCACGGCATCATGCTGCGCGCGCTGGAGTCGGGCACCGCGGGCCTGCACGTGCCGACCGGCGAGGTGCGCGAATTCCCCACCAACACCAGCGATGCGCTCACCAGCGGGGGTACCTATGCCATTGCCGGCGCGGTCGAGCGCATGGTGCAGCATGTGCGCTCGCACTGCGGCGCCGAGCCCGCCTGCTACATGACCGGCGGCGCGGGCTGGAAGATGGCGCCCGTGATGAACGGGCATTTCGAACTGGTCGAGAGCCTGATCATGGACGGCCTGCTGGTGATCGCCCAAGTACGGGGCTAACCCCCAGTCTTCGCGCACTTCGTGTCGCTGCGCCCACCCCCTTGCAGGGGGCAACACCAGCGGCCCGGCAAAGCCGGTTCCGCGGTGTTTCTGGCCTGAGAACTCAAGGGCGCATGAGCGCTTCGGCAACCGCCTGGAAGGCCGGCAGCGTGAGCGGGTCGTTCCCCGCGCTGGCCGCCACCGGGTGCGCGGCATAGCGCACGATCACCATTTCCGCCTTCGGATCGACATAGATGCTCTGGCCGTGGATGCCGCGCGCCATGTAGGCGCCGTGCGGGTTGTGCGTGACCCACCACATGTTGCGGTACGACCAGCCCGGCAGCAGCGCATAGCCGGCCTTGGCGAATTTGGCCGGGTCGGCGCCGCGCGCGATGTCCTCGACCACCGCCTTTGGAATGGCCTGCTGCCCGTTGGGCGCGCGGCCGCCGTTGCGCATGGTCTCGCCGAAGCGCGCGAGGTCGCGCAGCACGGTGTTGAGTCCGCCGCCGCCCGACTCGGTGCCGATGCGGTCGACCATGAAGTAGGCGTCCTGCTCGGCGCCGATACGGCGCCAGATCTTCTCGCTCAGCAGGTCGGCGAGCGACTGGCCGCTGGCGCGGCGCAGGATCCAGGCGAGCACTTCGGCGTTCACCGTCTTGTAGGCGAAGGCGGCGTCGTGCGCGCCTTCCTTCTTCAGCGTCGCGAGGAATTCGTAGAACGACTTCGGGCCCGTGTAGTTCGGGCCCTGCGCCAGCATGCCGCCGGCGCGCGCATAGTCCCAGACCTCGGCCTTCGGGTCGGCGTAGTTTTCCGAGTAGTGCACGCCGATGGTCATGTCCATCACCTGGCGCACCGTGGCGTCGCCGTAGGCCGTGTCCTTGAGCTCGGGCAGGTAGCGGGTGACCGGCGCCGACGGGTCGAGCCTGCCTTCGTCCGCGAGGATGGCCGCCAGCGTGCCGACGAAGGACTTGGTGACCGACATCGCGATGTGCGGCCGCTCGGGCGTGAGAGCACCGAAGTATTTTTCGTAGACCACGCGGCCGCGGTGCAGCACCAGGATGCCGTCGGTGTAGGTGCGCGGGATCATCTGGCCGAAGCTCACCGTCTCCTCGCTGCCCAGGGGCTTGAAGGTCACGGCCTCGAGGTCGCTGCGCGGCGCCGCCGGCAGGGGGCCCGGCGCGCCGCTGCCGCGCCACACATTGGCCGTGGGCACGGTTTCGCGCACATGCGAGAAGCTCCAGCGCGTGCGCGGAAACACGCCGCCGGCCGGATCGTCGAAGGTGATCAGCCTGTCGGGCGGGGGTGGAAAGCCCTTCATCCAGCCCATGGCCCCGACCGAGGTGGCCGCGGGATCGGGCGGGGAGGCGACGGGCGCCTGGGCCAGGGAGGTGGTGGTGTTCACGGCGAGCAGTGCGAAGACGGCAGCGAGCGCCGTGCGTTTGAAGAGGCTGATCATCGTCTCAGCGGCCGCTGAAGCGCGCGGGCCGACGCTCGACGAAGGAACGCACGCCTTCGGCCGCGTCTTCGCTGTTCGACAGGCGCTTCTGCGTCTCGATGAATTCCGAGACGGCCGCGAGCGGTCCGTGCTCCACGGCCTTGATCACGTTCAGCCGCGTGGCCACCACCGCCAGCGGGGCCTGCGCCGCGATGCGCTGCGCAATGGCCAGCGCCGCGTCGAGCTCCTGTCCGGCCGGCACCACCTTCTGCACGAAGTTCAGGCGATAGGCTTCGGCGCTGTCGAACTCGTCGGCCGTGAGCAGATGCAGCATGGCATTGCCCACACCCGCGCGCTCGGCCATCCGCAGCGTGGCGCCGCCCGTGGCCATGATGCCGCGCTGCACTTCCATCTGCGAGAAGCGGCAGTTGTCGGCCGCCACCACGATGTCGGCGCCCAGCATCAGCTCGATGCCCACCGTGAAGCAGATGCCCTTGACCGCCACCACCATCGGCTTGGTGCGGCGGCGGTAGCCGGGCAGGCCGAAGTCGTGCGGCTCGACGAGGCCCGCCGGCACCGCCTTCTCGCCGCGCTTCATGTACTCGGTGACCGCCGGCAGGTCGAGCCCGGCCGTGAAGTGGTCGCCGAAGGCATGCAGCACGCCCACGCGCAGCGCGGGATCGTCGTCCAGCCGGGTGTAGGCCTCGGCCAGCTGCCGGAACATCGGCGGCGTCCAGCCGTTGCGCTTGGCCGGGCGGTTGATGCCGATCAGCAGCACGTGGCCGATCACCTGGGTGTCGATGCAGCCTTCCGCGGGTGGGGTGGTGGGGGTGGCAGTCATGGCGTTTGTCTCCTTGTTCTTGTTGGACGCCGGATCAGTAGGCGTAGACGCCGCGTCCGGTCTTGCGGCCCAGCTGGCCCGCCGCGACCATTTCCTTCAGCAGCGGGCACGGGCGGTATTTGGAGTCGCCGAACTGCTCGAGGTACACCTCCATCACGGCCAGGCACACGTCCAGGCCGATCATGTCGGCCAGCGCCAGCGGGCCGATCGGCTGGTTGCAACCCAGCTTCATGCCGGCGTCGATGTCCTCGGCCGTGGCGATGCCTTCGGACAGCACGAAGAAGGCCTCGTTGATCATCGGCACCAGGATGCGGTTGACCACGAAGCCCGGCGCGTTCTTCACCGTGATGGGCGACTTGCCCAGCTTCTCGGCCAGCGCCTTGACGGCATCGTGCGTGGCGTCGCTCGTGAGGTAGCCGCGGATCAGCTCCACCAGCGCCATCATCGGCACCGGGTTGAAGAAGTGCATGCCGATGAAGCGGTCGGCGCGCGAGGTGGCGGCCGCGAGCTGCGTGATCGAGATCGAAGAGGTGTTGGAGGCAATGATCACCTCGGGCGCCAGCAGCTCGTCGACCTGCTTCAGGATCTTGAGCTTGAGCGCATGGTTCTCGGTGGCGGCCTCGATCACGAGCTGCGCGCCCTTCAGATCGTTGTAGTCGGTCGAGCCCTTGATGAGTGCAAGCGCCGCGGTCTTCTGCTCGGCCGTGAGCTTTTCCTTCTTGATCAGGCGATCGAGACTGCCCGAGACGGTGGCCAGGCCCTTGTCGACCGCCGCCTGGGCGACATCGATCATCACCACGTTGACGCCCGACACCGCGCAGGCCTGCGCAATGCCGTTGCCCATTGTTCCGGCGCCGATGATGCCGACGGTCTGGATAGTCATGAGAAAACTCCTTGAAGAATAAAAGCGGAAAGAGGGAGCGGGTGGATGCGCCACCGCGGCAGGAGATCGATTGTGAAGCAGCCCCGCCGGGGCGCCGTTGCCGCGCGTGACACGGGCGGTGCGCGGGTGGCTTACAGTGCGGCGATTGCTTTTTCCTCCCTCTTTTCGACTCCGACCATGACCACCCTCGGCACCCCTCTTTCCCCCTCGGCCACCCGCGTGATGCTGCTGGGCTCCGGCGAACTCGGCAAGGAGGTGCTGATCGCGCTGCAGCGCCTGGGCGTGGAGACCATCGCGGTCGACCGCTACGAGAACGCGCCGGGCCAGCAGGTGGCCCACCATGCGCGCACCATCACCATGAGCGACCCCGGGCAGCTCAAGGCGCTGATCGAGGCCGAGAAGCCGCAGCTCGTGGTGCCCGAGATCGAGGCCATCGCCACGCCGATGCTCCAGCAGCTCGAGGACGCCGGCGTGGTGCGCGTGATTCCCACGGCCCGCGCCGCCCGCCTCACGATGGACCGCGAAGGCATCCGCCGCCTGGCCGCCGAGACGCTGGGCGTGCCGACCAGCCCCTACAAGTTCTGCGACTCGCTGGCCGAGCTGCAGGCGGCCATCGATGGGGGCATTGGGTATCCCTGCATCGTCAAGCCCGTGATGAGCAGCTCCGGCAAGGGCCAGAGCAAGATCGACGGCCCGGCCGACGTGCAGAAGGCCTGGGACTACGCCATGGCCGGCGGCCGCGTGAGCCACGGCCGCGTGATCGTCGAGGGCTTCATCGACTTCGACTACGAGATCACGCTGCTCACGGTGCGTGCCAGGGACGCGGCCGGCGCGGTGCAGACGCAGTTCTGCGAACCCATCGGCCATGTGCAGGTGAGCGGCGACTACGTCGAAAGCTGGCAGCCGCATCCGATGGCGCCCGCCGCGCTGCAGAAGGCGCAGCAGATTGCCGAGGCCGTCACGTCCGACCTCGGCGGGCAGGGCCTGTTCGGCGTCGAGCTGTTCGTGAAGGGCGACGAGGTCTGGTTCAGCGAAGTGAGCCCGCGTCCGCACGACACCGGCATGGTCACCATGGCCACGCAATGGCAGAACGAGTTCGAGCTGCATGCGCGCGCCATCCTCGGCCTGCCGGTCGACACCTCGCTCAAGAGCCCGGGTGCGAGCGCGGTGATCTATGGCGGCGTCGATGCCACCGGCATTGCCTTCGACGGCGTGGCCGAGGCGCTGCAGGTGCCCGGCAGCGACATCCGCCTGTTTGGCAAGCCCGAGAGCTTTGCCAAGCGCCGCATGGGCGTGGCGCTGGTGCATGCCGCGGATACCGGCACGGCGCGCCGGCTTGCCAAGGAAGCCGCCTCGCGCGTGAAGCCGCGCAAGGCATAGCCAGTTTTCGCAAGCCGCGCCAAGGCGGCGCGGGCATGGTCGGACCGATCCACCGGAGACACCATGCTGCATCCTCAGGCGCGCGCCTTGCTCGACTTCATCGAGGCGCGCGGCATCCCGCCGACCCACACGCTTTCGCCGGCCGAGGCGCGCGCCTTCTATCGCGAGCGCCGCACCGCCACGCAGCCCGAGGCCCCGCCGGTCGCCGAAGTCCGCGGGCTGGAGGCCGACGGGCCGCACGGCACCATCCCGGTGCGCCTGTACCGCCCGCTGGGTTCCATGCTCGATGCCGCGCTGCCGGTGCTCGTGTACTTTCACGGCGGCGGCTGGGTCATCGGCGACCTCGACACGCACGACGTGCTGTGCCGCTCGCTCGCCAACGGCGCGGGCTGCGCGGTCGCCTCGATCGGCTACCGCATGGGACCGGAGCACCGCTTCCCGGCCGCGGTCGACGACGTGCTCGCCGCGACCCGCTGGGTGCGCCGCGAGGCCGCCTCGCTCGGCCTCGATGCAAGCCGCCTCGCGGTGGGCGGCGACAGCGCGGGCGGCAACCTCGCGGCGGTGACGGCCATTGCGGCGCGCGATGCCGGCGACCTGCCGATCGCCTTCCAGCTACTGATCTATCCGGCCACCGACATGCGCCGCGGCCATCCCTCGCACCAAGCCAACGGCCAGGGCTACCTCCTGACCCGCGACACGATGGCCTACTTCCACGACCACTACATCGACGACGCCCGGCACGACCTCGACTGGCGCGCATCGCCGCTGCTGCATGCCGATCTCTCGGGCCTGCCGCCCGCGCTGGTGCTCACGGCTGGCTACGACCCGCTGCGCGACGAAGGCATGGCCTACGCCGAGGCATTGACCGCCGCCGGCAACCGCGCCGCGTACGTTTGCTTCGAGCGCCAGATCCACGGCTTCATCACCATGGGCAAGGTGCTCGACGAGGCCGATACGGCCATCGCGCTGTGCTGCGCCGAACTGCGCCGCGCGTTCGCGCCGGCCTAGTTCGGCCTAGGGAAAGTCCCCGCGCAAATGCACGCCGCGCAGCCGGCCCCCGCCGCTACGATCCAGCCAACGCAACGCCGGCCCCGGGCCGGCGGCGGCCCGATGCAGGAGACAGACACCATGCAGCGAACGAAGACGGCGCCGCCCGAAAGCGGCGGCGCGCAGCGCGGGGAGCGCCTGATGTGGCTCACGCACCAGCGCGTGTTCTACGCCGGGCTGCTCGGGGCCGCAGCCGAGCGCACGATGGGCGGGCACGGCGTGTACGTGTCGCCCGCGGGCGCGCCGCCGAACCGTCTGTGCATCGGCGGCGGCGCCTGGCAGACGGGCGAACTGCTGATGGTGCCGCCGCAGGTGCCGCACCGCGTGGAAAGCGCGCATCCGCTCATCTTCAACCTGCTGATCGAATCGGAGTCGGTCGATCCCGCCCGCATGCCGGCCTTCATGCAGCACTGCGGTCCGGTCGATGCACCGGCCTTCGTGCGGCGCATGCGCGACGCCCATGCGCACCTGCTTGCCGCGTCGGGCCGTGGCATCGACTTCGACGGCTTCGATTTCGATGCGCTGTTCTTCGGCGAGCCGCTGGCGCCGCGCGCGCTCGATACGCGCATCCGCAAGGTCATCGACGCCATCAACGCCGACCCGGCCGCACCCACCTCGGCGGAAGACTGCGCGGCCTCGGTGCACCTGTCGTTCTCGCGCTTCCTGCATCTGTTCAAGCAGGAAACCGGCATGGCGTTTCGCGCCTTCCGCGCCTGGAAGCGCGCGCGCAGCCTGCTGCGCTACGTGCGCCAGGCCAGCACGCTGACCGACATCGCCCTGGACACCGGCTACCCCGATTCGACGCACTTCAGCCATTCGATCCGCCAGGTCTACGGCCTGAAGCCCAGCGACATCCTGGCCGGCTCGCGCCGCCTCGCGCTGCACGACGCAGCCGGCGGCTTCAGGCAGTAGGCATAGAAGAGGCCCCATGCAGATCCTCCAACTCCTGCTGTCGGGCATTGCGCAAGGTTGCATCTACGGGCTGATCGCACTGGGCTTCGTGCTGATCTACAAGGCCACCGAAACCGTGAGCTTCGCGCAGGGCGATCTGATGATGCTCGGCGCCTTCGGTGCGTTTGCCGGCATGTCGCTGTTCGGCCTGCCGTTCTGGCTCGCGGCCCTGCTTGCAGTGGTGGCGATGGCAGCCTTCGGCGTGCTGCTCGAGCTGGTGGTGATCCGCCCGATCCTCGGGCAGCCGCAGTTCTCCATCGTGATGCTGACCATCGGCATCGCCTACGTGGCGCGCGGGCTCATCACCATGGTGCCGGGCATCGGCACCGACACCCACACGCTGCCCGTGCCCTACAAGGACCAGATCTGGAAGCTGGGCGAACTGGTGGTCAACCTCGAACAGCTCGCGATCATCGTTGCCACGGCCATCCTGTGCGGCCTGCTGTTCGCGATGTTCCGCTACAGCAAGCTCGGCATCGCGATGCAGGCTTCGTCGCAGAACCAGCTCGCGGCGTACTACATGGGCATTCCGGTGAAGCGCCTGAACGGATTGGTGTGGGGGCTGGCAGCGGCGGTCGCGGCCATTGCCGGCATGCTGCTCGCGCCCATCACCTTCGTGCACGCGAACATGGGCTTCATCGGGCTGAAGGCCTTTCCGGCCGCGGTGGTGGGCGGCTTCGGCAGCCTGCCGGGCGCGATCGTCGGCGGGCTGGTGATCGGCATCGTCGAATCGTTCGCGGGTTTCTACCTGCCCGACGGCTTCAAGGACACGGCCCCATACATCGTGGTGCTGCTGATGCTGATGATCAAGCCCAACGGCCTGTTCGGCGAGAAGCTGCGCAAGAAAGTCTGAGAAAAAACATGCGCCCCCACGCTCTTCGGCGGACCTGACCCATGCGCTTCATCTTCAAGACCAGCTACGACCAGGACATCCGCCTCGCGCGGCACGGCGGCCATGTGTTCTGGTATGGGCTGCTCGCCGCCTTTCTTGTCATTGCACCCTGGGCGATCGACGAGTACTGGCTTGCGCAGCTGACCTTCGTGCTGATCTACGGCATCGTCGGCCTGGGCCTGATGCTGCTGGCGGGCTTCACGGGGCAGTTCTCGATCGGGCATGCAGCGTTCCTTGGCGCGGGTGCCTACACGCAGGGCGTGCTGACAAACCTGGGCGTGCCGTTTCCGATTGCGCTGCTCGCGGCCGCGGCGCTGTCGGCGGTGGTGGGCGTGGTGGTGGCGCTGCCGGCCCTGCGCGTGAAGGGCATTTACCTGGGCATTGCCACGCTGTCGTTCGGCTTCATCGTGGAGGAAGTGTTCGCGCGCTGGGAGAGCGTGACGGGCGGCAACGCGGGGCTGCATGTGAAGTCGCCGCAGCTGTTCGGCTGGTCGCTCGGGTCGGGCAGCGGCTTCTACTTTCTGTGCCTGGTGGTGGCGGTGCTCAGCACGCTCGGCATCCTGAACCTGCTGCGTTCGCCGACCGGCCGTGCGTTCGTCGCGATTCGCGATTCGGAGATCTCGGCGCAGAGCATGGGCATTCACCTGGCGCGCTACAAGACGATGTCGTTCGCGATTTCGGCCGCGCTCGCGGGCCTGGGCGGTGCGCTGTATGCGCACAAGCTGAGCTTCATCTCGCCGGACCAGTTCAACATTTTGCAGTCGATCGACCTGCTGCTGATGGTGGTGATCGGCGGCCTGGGCTCGGTGCATGGCGCGTTCCTGGGCGCGATCTTCCTGATTGCGATGCCGCAGCTGATCTCGATGGGCAAGGACTGGCTGCCGGCCGTGATCGGCCAGGCGCCGGGGCTGCAGGGGCTGGTGTACGGCGTGGTGCTGATCGCGTTCGTGCTGTTCGAGCCGCTGGGGCTTTATGGTCGCTGGCTCAAGATCCGCACCTGGCTGCAGCTCTTTCCGTTCTACCGCAAGGGCCTGTTCAAGCGGCAGAAGTCGTTCACCAAGTCGGACCGATTGAGATGAGCAGCGGCGACGTTCTTCTTTCGGCCCAGGACCTGAGCGTGCGCTTCGGCGGCGTGCTCGCGGTCAACAAGGTGAGCTTCGAGGTGCGGCGCGGCGAGGTGTTCACGCTGATCGGACCGAACGGCGCGGGCAAGACGACGGTGTTCAACCTGATCAGCCGGATCTACACGCCGACGATGGGCGAGATCACGTGGCATGGCGCGGCCGCGGGGCCGCTGGCGCTGACGCAGCAGGCGCCGCACGCGATTGCGGCGCTGGGCATTGCGCGCACCTTCCAGAACATCGAGCTGTTCGAACATGCCACTGTCCTGCACAACCTCTTGATCGGCCGCCACACGCACCGGCAGACGGGGTTCTGGAGCGAGGTGTTCTTCACGGCTGCCACGCGGCGCGCGGAGATCGCGGCGCGCGAGAAGGTGGAGCAGGTGATCGACCTGCTGGACCTGCAGCATCACCGCGATTCGATGGTGGCTGGCCTGCCGTACGGCGTGCGCAAGGTGGTGGAGCTGGCGCGTGCACTGTGCACCGAGCCGAAGCTGCTGCTGCTCGACGAGCCTTCGTCCGGGCTCAACGTCGAGGAGACGGCGGACATGGCGTTCTGGATTCAGGACATCCAGCATGAGCTGGGAGTTTCCGTGCTGATGGTGGAACACGACATGTCGTTGGTGTCGAAGGTGTCGGATCGCGTGCTGGCCATGAACATGGGCGAGGTACTGGCGACCGGTACGCCGCGCGAGGTGCAGGCGGATGCGCGGGTTGTCGAGGCCTATCTCGGGACTGTGGATGACGTGAGCAGCTTGAGGAGGGTTGGGGCGTGAATGTTCTGTTCGCTGCTTCGTTGGAGACGCCCGGTATGCGGTGCGGCGCGGTCGCCCCCACTACGCCGGCCCTTCGGGCTCCCTTCCGGTGCTCGCTTTCCGCGGGGTCTCGCCCAAACTCGCTTCGCTCAAACAAGGGCGAGCCCTTATCCGCGGAAAGCTGCGCTCCTCAGCGGCGTAGAGGGGACGCCCACACCGCACCGCACACCGGGCTCGAGCGGAGGTGGAACCACCCCGAGCGTGTCCCCGGCGTTCGGGCCCATGCCCCGGGCGGGCCGGTGACGTCGGCCCGGCCGGGGCAGGGGCCCCAACGCCGCTCCCCGCCCTTGTCGAACATTCGAGGGGCAACGAAGTGACCGACGTCGTCCTTCAACTGCTCAACGTCGAAAGCGCCTACGGTCCCATCAAGGCCATCCGCGGCGTGAGCCTGAAAGTCCGCCAAGGCGAGATCGTGACCGTTCTGGGCTCCAACGGCGCAGGCAAGACAACGATCCTCAAAACGATCTCGGGAATCATCGACCCGAGAAAGGGCAGCATCGAATTCCAGGGCAAGGACATCACCGCCAAGGACCCGGCCCACATCGTCCAGCAGGGCCTGAGCCACGTGCCCGAAGGCCGCGAGGTGTTTCCGCTGCTTTCGGTGAAGGACAACCTGCTGATGGGCGCCTACACCCGCAAGGACCGCGACGGCGCGGCGCGCGACATGGAGAGCGTCTACACCTACTTTCCCATCCTGCGCGAAAGGGCCGCGCAGGATGCCGGCCTGCTCTCGGGCGGCCAGCAGCAGATGCTCGCCATCTCGCGCGCCATCATGGCCGCGCCGCATCTGATCCTGCTCGACGAACCCAGCCTCGGTCTCAGCCCCAAGCTGACGAAAGAGATCTTCGAGATCGTCGTGCGCATCAACCGCGAACGCGGCACCACCATCCTGCTGGTCGAGCAGAACGCCAACATGGCGCTCAACGCCTCCGACCACGGCTACGTGCTCGAGAACGGGCGCATCGTCATGGAAGACACCTGCGAACGCCTGCGCGAGAAGGAAGACATCAAGGAGTTCTACCTCGGCGTCAAGGACGACGGCGTGCGCGGCGAGCGGCGCTGGAAAAAGAAGAAGACCTGGAGATGACGGCATGAGCACAACCGCCCTGCGCGCTCCCGTCGGCCTCTGGGACCTGGCGCATCTGCAGCCGAGTCCGGGCATCGCCGTGCCGGGCGACACCATCCCGGCCGTGTTCTGGAAGGCCGTGGAACTGCGCGCCGACAAGGTCTGGATGCGGCAGAAGGAATTCGGCATCTGGCGCGCCTGGACCTGGCGGCAAACCGCCGAGGCCGTGCGCGAGATCGCGGGCGGCCTGCTGGCGCTGGGCTTTGGCCAGGGCGGATGCGCATCGATCCTTGCCAACACCGTCATCGAATGGGTGCTGTGCGACGTCGCCGTGCTCAGCTGCGGCGGCGTGTCCAACGGCATCTATCCCACCGACGCGGCCTCGCAGGTGCACTACCTCTGCGAGGACTCGCGCACCACGGTGCTCTTCGTCGAGGACGACGAGCAGCTCGACAAGGCGCTCGGGGTGCGCGCGCAATTGCCGATGCTGCGCAAGGTCGTCGTGTTCGACATGGAAGGCCTGCGCGAACTCGACGATCCTGGCGTCATCAGCCTGGACGCCCTGCGCGCACTCGGCCGCGACCACCTGCGGGCCCATCCGCAGGCGCTGGAGCAGCGCATTGCCGCCTGCCGCCCCGAAGACCTCGCGATCCTGGTCTACACCTCGGGCACCACCGGCAAGCCCAAGGGCGCGATGCACAGCCACCGCGGTCTGGTCTACACCATGCGCGGCTACAACACCCTGCTGGCCCAGGGCGAGGGCGACGAGCGCATGTGCTTCCTGCCGCTGTGCCACATCGCCGAGCGCATGGGCGGCGAATACTTCGCGATGTACACCGGCTCGATTCTCAACTTCGTCGAGAACCCGGAGACGGTGCCCGAGAACGTGCGCGAGATTTCGCCCACCGTGTTCACCGCCGTACCGCGCGTGTGGGAGAAGTTCTATTCGGGCGTGATGATCGCGCTGAAGGAAGCCAGCCGCCTGCAGCAGGCTGCGTACGGCTGGAGCATCGGCATCGGCCGGCAGATCGCCGAGCGCGTGCTCGAGGGCCGGCCGGTGGGCGCCTGGCTGCGCTTGAAGTTCCGCCTGGCGCGCTGGCTGGCGCTGGACAACGTGCGCAAGCTCATCGGCATCCACCGCGCGCGCTTTCTCGTGACCGGCGCGGCGCCGATCTCGCCCGAGCTCGTGCGCTGGTACCTGGCGCTGGGCGTGCCCATGCTCGAGGTCTGGGGCATGACGGAATCGTGCGGCGCCTCCACCGGCGTGCCGCCCTCGCGCATCATGCCGGGCTCGATCGGGCCGGCCACCAGCTACAACGAGGTTCGCCTCGATCCGCAAACCGGCGAAATCCTGGTGCGCGGCCCTAATGTCTTCATGGGCTACCTCAACTTGCCGGAGAAGACCGCCGAGACCATCGACGCCGACGGCTGGCTGCACACCGGCGACGTGGGAACGGTCGACGCGGGAGGGTATTTCCGCATCACCGACCGCATGAAGGACATCATCATCACGGCAGGGGGAAAGAACATCACGCCGAGCGAGCTGGAGAACGAGCTCAAGTTCAGCCCCTACATCACCGACGCAGTGGTGATCGGCGACAAGAAACCCTACCTCACGGTGATCGTCATGATCGACCAGGAGAACGTCGAGAAGTTTGCGCAGGACCACGACGTGCCGTTCAGCAACTACGAGAGCCTGACGCGCGCGCAGGAGGTGCTGGACCTGATCCAGGGCGAGATCGACCGCGTCAACGCGAAGTTTGCGCGGGTCGAGCAGATCAAGAAGTTCTTCCTGCTCGAAACGCAGCTGAGCGCAGAGGACGAGGAGCTCACGCCGACCATGAAGCTCAAGCGCAAGCTGGTCCAGGCCAAGTACGCCGAGCGCATCGAGGCCATGTACCGCTGATTCATTTTTCGTCAACCCGAGGAGACAACCCCATGAAGCTCAAGACAGTGACGACCCTGGCCGTGCTGGGCCTGGCCGCAGCGTTCGCGTCCGCGCAGCAGCAACAGGGCGTGAGCAAGGACGAGATCCGCATCGGCACCATCCAGGACCTGTCGGGTCCGCTCGCGGGCTTCGGCAAGCAGGCGCGCAACGGCATGCAGCTGCGCGTGGACGAACTCAACGAGCAGGGCAACATCCACGGCCGCAAGCTCAAGCTCTTCGTCGAGGACTCGGGCTACGACCCGAAGAAGGCCGTGCTCGCGGCGCAGAAGCTGGTCAACCAGGAGAAGATATTCATCATGGCCGGCCACATCGGCACCGCGCAGAACATGGCGGCCATGCCGGTGCAGTTCGAGAAGAACATCGTCAACTTCATGCCGATCACCGCGGCACGCGAGATGTACGAGCCGCTGCACCGGCTCAAGTATTCGTTCGCGGCCACCTACTACGATCAGATCCGCCTGGCACTGCCCAAGATGATCAAGGAGAAGGGCGCCAAGAAGGTCTGCACCATCTACCAGGACGACGAGTTCGGGCTCGAAGTGCAGCGCGGCGCCGAAGCCGGCCTGAAGACCGCCGGCATGGAACTGGCAGAAAAAACATCCTTCAAGCGCGGCGCCACCGACTTCAGCTCGCAGGTCGCCAAGATGAAGGCTGCCAACTGCGATCTCGTGGTGCTCGGCACCATCATCCGCGAGACCATCGGCACCGTGGGCGAGGCGCGCAAGACCGGCTTCAACCCGACCTTCCTGGGTTCGAGCGCGGCCTACACCGACCTGATCCACAAGCTCGGCGGCAAGGCGATGGACGGCATCTACGCCACCATGACGGTGCAGAACCCCTACACCGACGAGCAGTCGCAGCCGCTGCGCTTCTGGGCCAACAAGTACAAGACCAAGTTCAACGAGGACCCGACGGTGTTCTCGGTGTACGGCTACGTCATCATCGATTCGTTCATCAAGGCGGCGCAGAAGGCCGGCCCGAACCTCTCGACCGACAGCTTCGTCAAGGCCATGGACAGCATGACCTTCGAGCCCGACATGTTCGGCAGCGCGAAGAGCACCTACACCGCCACCAAGCGCCTGGGCAACGACCAGTCCCGCTTGTCCCAGATCAAGGATGGGAAATGGGTCGTGGTCTCCGACTATGTGACACCATAGCGGGACCATGTCCAACTACTGGTTGATGAAATCCGAGCCCGACGAGGTCTCGATCGACGACGCGCTTGCCGCACCCGGCGCCACCGTGGCGTGGACCGGCGTGCGCAACTATCAGGCACGCAACTTCATGCGCGACGGCATGAAGGTCGGCGACGGCGTGCTGTTCTATCACTCGAGCTGCCCCGAGCCCGGCATCGCCGGCATTGCACGCGTGGCCTCGGGCATCAAGCCCGACCCGACGCAGTTCGACCCGAAGTCGCCCTACTACGACCCGGCCTCGAAGAAGGAAGACCCGCGCTGGCTGCTGGTCGACGTGCAGGCCGTGCGCAAGACACGACTGCTGCCGCTGCCCGAGCTGCGCGCCAAGCCCGAGTTGGCCGACCTCGTCGTGCTGCGCAAGGGCAACCGGCTGTCGATCACGCCGGTCGAGCCCGCGCACTGGCGAGTCATCGAGAAGATGCTGGGCTGAAGGGCGTCAGCCCACGCGCTGCAGGATCGGAAACAGCTTGCCCAGGCCGTCGGCCATGACCTCGACCGCGAGCGCTGCGAGGATCAGGCCCATGAGCCGCGTCATGATGTTGATGCCTGTCTTGCCGAGCACGCGCGCAATCGGCTGCGCGAGCGAAAACGCCAGCGCGGTGGCCAGCGCCACCACCACGCCGTAACCCACCAGGAGCCCGAGCTCCCACAGGTGCTGCGTCTTGTCGGCATAGATCACCACGGTCGATATGGTGGCCGGCCCGGTGAGCAGCGGAATGGTGAGCGGCACCACCGCGATCGATGCGCCCATGGAGGCCTTCACTTCGGTGGCCCGCAGCTCCTCGACGTTGGTCTTGCTCTCGGCCGGCTTCGCGTTGAGCATCGAGAGCGAGCTCATGAGCAGCAGCAGGCCGCCGCCCACCTGGAAGCTGGCAATCGAGATGCCGAAGAACGCCAGCAGCTGCAGCCCGATCAGCGCGCTGACCGCAATCACCACGAAGGCACTGAAGGCCGACATGCGCACGGTGTGCCGGCGCTGCGCATCGCTGTAACCCTGCGTGTAGTGGATGAAGAAGGGCACGATGGCCAGCGGGTTGACGATGGCCACCAGCGTGACCAGCGGCTTGATCAGGTCCATCGAGGTGCTCACTTCTATCTCCCTCCGGTCACGTCGAGCAGCGCCATGGTGGTGTAGCTCGCTTCGGCGGACAGCAGCCACAGGATCGCGCCGGCAATTTCTTCCGCGCTGCCGGTGCGCTGCATCGGCACGGTGGGTGCGAGCTCGAAGGCGCGGCCCGGCATGCCGCCGGAGGCGTGGATCTCGGTGTCGATCAGGCCGGGGCGAACCGCGTTGACGCGGATGCCCTCGGCGGCCACTTCCTTCGCCAGGCCGATGGTGAAGGTGTCGATCGCACCCTTGCTGGCCGCGTAGTCGACATACTGGCCGGGCGAGCCCAGCCGCGCGGCGCCGCTCGAGATGTTGACGATGGCGCCACCCGATCCGCCGTGCCGGGTGCTCATGCGCCGCACAGCCTCGCGCGCGCAGATGAAGCTGCCGATCACGTTGATGCGGAACATGCGTTCCAGGCGCGCCACGCTCATTTCGTCGACACGGGCCTGCACGTCGACGACGCCGGCGTTGTTGACCAGCGCCGTGAGCCGGCCGAGCCTGGCATCGACCTTCTCGAACATGGCCAGCACCTGGGCCTCGTCGCCCACGTCGGCCTGCACGGCCATGGCGGTGCCGCCGCCCGCGCGGATGGCGCGCACCACCTCGTCGGCGGCGAGCAAGTTGCTCGCGTAGTTGACAGCCACCGCGTAGCCGCGCTGCGCCGCCAGCAGGGCGGTGGCGGCGCCGATGCCGCGGCCGCCGCCCGTGATCAAGAGCACCTGGTCCAAAACCTACCTCCTGCAGAGAAACTGCGTGTCAGTTAAAACCGTCGGCTTGGATTACATCATCGGGGGCATGCGCATGAGCACCAGCAAGACGATTGACTACTACTTTGCGCCACAGAGCCCATGGACCTATCTGGGGCATTCCCGCTTTGCCGCGATTGCCGCGGCCGCCGGCGCCACGGTGCGCGTGCGGCCGATCGACCTGGGCAGCGTGTTCCCGGTGTCGGGCGGGCTGCCGCTGGGCAAACGCGCGCCGCAGCGCCAGGCGTACCGGCTGGTCGATCTCGCACGCTGCTCGCGCCATCTCGGGCTGCCGCTGAACACCAAGCCGAAATTCTTTCCGGTGGCCAGCGACGACGCGGCCCGGGTCATCATCGCGGTCGACATGCACGACGGCACCGAGGCCGCCATGCGCATGTGCGCGGCGGTTTTCGCGGCCGTGTGGGTGCAGGAGCGCAACATCGGCGACCCGAAGGTGCTCGATTCGCTGGTCGTCGAATGCGGGCTGTCGCCCAAGCGCGCGGAGCAGTCGCAGAGCCAGGCGGTGCAGGAGCGCTACGAGGCCTACACGCAGGAGGCCATCGACATCCAGGTGTTCGGCGCGCCGAGCTACGTGATCGACGGTGAAATTTTCTGGGGGCAGGACCGCCTCGACTTCGTCGAGCGGGCGCTGCGCCCCTAACCCCGCCTTCTTTTCTCAGTTGCCATCAAGGAGCAAGACATCATGGGTCAATTCATCGATCTGAAAGCCAAGGACGGCTTCACCTTTCCCGCCTACGTGGCCGAACCCGCCGGCAAGCCGCGCGGCGCGGTGGTCGTGGTGCCGGAGATCTTCGGCGTCAACTCGCACATCCGTTCGGTGGCCGACGGCTACGCGGCCGACGGCTATCTGGCGGTGTCGCCCTCGACCTTCCATCGCGTGAAGCCCGGCGTCGAGCTCGGCTACAGCGACGAGGACATGAAGGCCGGCTTCGCGCTGAAGACCGCGGTCGAGGCGCTGCCCGCGCCCGGCGTGCTGCAGGACATCGAGGCCGCCGTGGCCTACGCGTCCAAGGCCGGCAAGGTCGGCATCGTGGGCTATTGCTGGGGTGGCCTGCTGGTCTGGCGCGCCGCCAGCCTGGTTCCGGGCATTGCCGCCGCGGCGCCGTACTACGGCGGCGGCATGACCACGCCGGAAGAAACCGCGCGCCAGCCCAAGGTGCCGGTGCTCGCGCATTTCGGCAACCAGGACCACTGGATCCCGCTGGACACCATCGAGGCCTTCAAGAAGGCGCATCCCGAGGTGGAAGTGCACGTCTACGAATCGGGCCATGGCTTCAACTGCGACCAGCGCGGCTCCTACAACGCCGAGGCCGCCAAGCTCGCGCGCACGCGCACGCTCGCGTTCTTTGCCATGCACGTCGGCTGATTGGCCTGCCGGCCGGGCGGGCCGTTGCTATTTTTTTGGGGAGCCCGGTCCTTTGCCGACGCGGGTCTGCAGAAAGTCGAGCAGCGCACGCAGCGCGGCGCTGTTGTGGCGCCGCTGCAGGTAGGCGGCCGAGAGCCACATGTCCTTGCGCGCATAGCCCTGCAGCACCGGCACCAGCTCGCCGTGGTCGATGTGCGACTGCACGAGGATCGAGGGCAGGTAGATCACGCCGAAGCCGTGCATCGCCACCCGGATCAGCGGCGCGCCCTCGGTGCAGTCCATGCGGCTCTTCACCGGCACGTCCAGCGGCTCGCCGCCGTCGTCGAAGCGCCAGACCGGCTGGGCGCCCAGCAGCGAATGCGTGAGCGCCTCGTGTGCCGCGAGGTCGCGCGGGTGCCCGGGCTTGCCGTGCTTCTTCCAGTACACCGGCGATGCGCAGACCACCATCTCCATGAGCATCAGCTTGCGCACGATCAGGTTGGCGTCCGCCACCGGGCCGCTGCGGATGTCGACGTCGATGCCTTCTTCCGCAAGGTCGACCGCGCGGTTGGTCAGCTGCAGGCTGATGCTCACGTCCGGGTAGTAGCGCATGAATTCGGCCAGCAGGCTCGGAAACTCGCCGTTGCCCATGCCGTGCGGCGCGGAAATCCGCAGCCGGCCGCCGGGCTGCCTGGCGCGCTCCTGCAGTTCGGCCTGCGTGAGTTCCACCATTTCGAGCACCGGGGTGCTGCGCTCGAGCAGCAATTGCCCGGCATCGGTCAGGCTTACGGAGCGCGTGGAGCGGTTGAGAAGGCGCACGCCGAAGCGCGTTTCGAGTTCCGCCACGTATTTGCTGACCGTCGCCTTCGACATATCGAGCTTCTTTGCCGCGTGCGAGAAGCTGCCATGCGAGGCCACTTCCCGGAAGGTTCTGATCAGATCGAGACTGTCCATGTCAAAGCGCCCATTGTTTCCGTTTCATGACCAGCCTGCTGCGATTTTCCGGGAAGACCCGGCACTGCAGGCGCCGGTGCGTGCTCGGTTCGTGTGCATGCCGCCGGGGCGTCATTGTTTCAATAGAGGAAACACCGTGTCTCTGTTCCGCGTGATTTACAAAGGCCGTTCAGTTGGAAACTCGCCGCACAGGTGAGCACGAACGAACGAGCGAGCCTGGTGGACGAACCATCCAACGAACACAAGGAATTGAAATGAAGACCTCGCACATCCTCGCCGCCGCTGCCCTGACCCTGCTGGCCGCCACCGGCGCTCAAGCCGAATCCTACGAAGGCGTGAACACCGCCGTCTCGACCAAGAGCCGCGACGAAGTCAACGCCGAAGCCGTGCGCGCCGCATCGGCTCCGAACCAGAACGTGACCCGCGGTTCGCGCGGCCCGGAAACGGTCGCCGTGTCGAAGGACCGTGCGCTCGTGGAAGCCGAAGCCGTCCGTACCGCCTACGCTCCCGACCAGAACGTGACCGGCGGCTCGCGCGTCAACAGCAAGGTCATCTCGACGATGCCCCACCCGATGGACGCACGCGTTCAAGCCCAGCAAGGCTCGGGCGCCGTCGCCAAGTAAGATCGGCAAGACCGCTGCTGCCCCTCGCGGGCAAGCAAAAAGGCCGCGCAATTGCGTGGCCTTTTTGTTTTCAGGGCGGGTTGCGAGCTTCAGCGCGTGCGCGCCAGGTAGCGCTTGCGCCAGAACACCAGCACCAGCAGCAGCGCGATCACCAGCATCGCCATCATGGCGATCCAGAAGCCGTCCGCCTTGTGCACCAGCGGAATGAACTCGAAGTTCATGCCGAAGATGCCGGCAATGAGGTTGAGCGGCAGGAAGATGGCCGTCAGCACGGTGAGCACCCGCATGATGTCGTTGGCGCGGTGGCCCTGCACGCTGAAATGCATCTGCACCGCGGTTTCCGCGTTCTGTTCGAGCCGGTGCACGTGGTGCACCACGCGTTCGATGTGCTCGAGCACGTCGCGGCTTCGCACCATGATCAGTTCGCGTTCGCGCTGCTCCGCCTCGCCCTTGGCAGGAGGCAGCGTCTCGAGCGAGTCGATCCAGTCCTGGATGGCCGCGCGCTGGTCTTCGCAGATCTCGTCCAGGTGGTGCAGCGACTGCCGGGCTTCCATCAGCGCGCCCCAGTTGGTGAAGCGGCTGCGCGGATCGATCAGCTCGGTCTGCCAGTGGTCGAGCTGGCGCGTGAGTTCGCGGCGCATGTCCAGGTAGCCGTCGACGATCTGGTTGATGACGCGCAGCATCAGGTCGGCGGTGCCGGTGGGCACGCGGGCCGAGGTGGCGCGCACGTCGAGCGCGGGGGCGCCCTTGTCGTCCGGCGATCCGGCGGCGAGCAGCCGGGCGGCAAAGGCGTCGCGCACGGCGCCGTCCTCGGGGTGCACCGACAGCAGCACGCGGTCGAACAGCGCGAAACCCACGGGGCGGGTGTCGACCCGCCGAAGCACCGGCGGGCCGCGGCGCAACGGCGCGGGAAGGGGCGGCTCGCCGCCCGTGGTGCCCTTGCCGTTGCCCAGCGCCGCCTGGCCGGGACCGCTCGAGAGGCGCCGGAACACCAGCACGTCGTATTGCGAGGTGTAGTCGTAGTGCGACGGCAGCTGGTCGTTGAGCAGGTCCGCCACGTGCAGGTCGACCAGCTGCGCCTGGCAGAGCGACTGCAGGATCTGCTGGACCTCGGGCAGCGAGGCGCGAAACTCGTCCCGCGTGAGCGAAATCCAGAGATAGCCTTGCGCGGCGCAGGCCCCGGGCAGCGCGAGAGGAGCCAGCGCCGGATGCTCGCTCACGCGCGAGCGGTTGATTTCGAAGATGCGCATGCGCTATTGTTTTTGTAGCAACCGCGCGGCATCGAGCGCAAAGTAGGTGAGCACGCCGTCGGCGCCGGCGCGCTTGAACGCGAGCAGGCTTTCGAGCACCACCGCGTCGTGGTCGAGCCAGCCGTTCTGGGCGGCGGCCTTGAGCATCGCGTATTCGCCGCTCACCTGGTAAGCGAAGGTCGGCACATGGAATTCGTCCTTCACGCGGCGCACGATGTCCAGGTACGGCATGCCGGGCTTGACCATCACCATGTCGGCGCCCTCGGCAATGTCGAGTCCGACCTCGCGCAGCGCCTCGTCGCTGTTGCCCGGGTCCATCTGGTAGACCTTCTTGTTGCTCTTGCCGAGCGTCGCGGCCGAGCCCACGGCGTCGCGGAACGGCCCGTAGAAGGCGCTCGCGTACTTGGCGCTGTAGGCCATGATGCGGGTATGGATGTCGCCGCGGGCCTCCAGCGCAGTGCGGATCGCGCCGATGCGGCCGTCCATCATGTCGCTGGGCGCCACAATGTCGACGCCGGCTTGCGACTGTGTGAGCGCCTGCTTCACCAGTACCTCGACGGTGGCGTCGTTGAGGATGTACCCGGTATCGTCGAGCAGGCCGTCCTGCCCGTGGCTGGTGTAGGGGTCGAGCGCCACGTCGGTCATCACGCCGAGTTCCGGAAAGCGCGACTTGAGCGCGGCGACCACGCGCGGGATCAGCCCGTCGGGATTGAAGGCCTCGTCGCCCGCGGGCGTCTTGAGGCTCGCATCGATCACCGGAAAGAGCGCCATCACCGGGATGCCGGCCTTCACGCACTGCTCTGCCACCGGCAGCAGCAGGTCGAGGCTCAGGCGATCCACGCCAGGCATCGAAGGCACGGCGTCGCGCTTTTTCTCGCCTTCCTGCACGAACACCGGATAGATGAGGTCGTGCGCCGTCAGCGCATGCTCCCTGACCAGGTTGCGGGTGAAGGTGTCGCGGCGCAGGCGGCGCGGCCGGCCGGCGGGGTACATGGCAAAGGAAGATGGCGTCATAGGCGGAAAATTGTGCCTGAAGCCTCCATTCGTGCGCTGGGTGACTGGCCAAGTGTTGTCCGATGACCATCCGGACACGTAGATCGAAGGTTCTCCTTTTTTGCGTGGAAATGTCAAAGAATCTGGCCCGGGCCGCTTGAAACTTTGTTTCGCCTTTGTTAAATTCAAAAGCGGGCGGTTTACCGCTCCCCGCTTTTCCTCCCTGAGCGGGTGCCTTGATGTGTGACAGCAAAAGGGCTTCCCAGCCCGACGTGAAGACGTCGGGCTTTTTTTTGCCCGCTGCATCCGCGCCGGCGGCAAAGCCCGGCCTGCACGGCGCGGCCGGCCACTAAACTGGCCCCATGCTCTGGGTTAAATCTCTTCACATCGTCTTCATTGCCAGCTGGTTCGCCGGGTTGTTCTACCTCCCCCGGATCTTCGTCAACCTGGCGATGGTGCCGCCCGAGTCCGTGGCCGAACGCGAGCGCTTGCTTCTGATGGCGCGCAAGCTGTTGCGCTTCACGACCTTCCTGGCCATTCCGGCGCTGGGTTTCGGCCTCTGGCTCTGGCTGGGCTATGGCATCGGCCGCGGCCCGGGCAACGGCTGGCTGCATGCCAAGCTGGCGCTGGTGCTGGCAGTGATCGGGTATCACCATGCCTGCGGCGTGCTGCTGCGCCGCTTCGTGGCCGGAGGCACCCAGCGCAACGACCGCTGGTACCGCTGGTTCAACGAACTGCCGGTCCTGCTGCTGCTCGGGATCGTGGTGCTGGTGGTCGTCAAGCCGTTCTGAGCCCGAAAGCCACGGTGGAGACGCAGCACAAGTCCGCCGCGCTGCCCCTGGCGCTGGCCTACGCGGCGCTGATCGTCTATGCCAGCCTGTACCCGTTCGCCGACTGGCGCGACCAGGGCATTGCGCCGTGGGCCTACCTGTCGGCCTCGTGGCCCAAGTACTGGACGGGCTTCGATTTCGCGGTCAACGTGGGCGGCTACGTTCCCTTCGGCTTCCTGTGTGCGCTGGCGGTATTGCGAACGCGGCGCGACGCCAGCGTCTGGCGTGCGGTGCTGCGCGCCACGCTGGCCGGCACGGCCGTGGCCTTTGCCATGGAAACGCTGCAGAGCTATCTGCCCGCGCGCATTCCTTCCAATGTCGACCTGGGCCTGAACAGTTCCGGCGCGCTGCTGGGGGCCCTGCTCGCGGCGGGGCTCGAACGGCTTGGCGCGGTGGCGCACTGGAGCCGCACGCGCTCGCAGTGGTTCGTCGACGATTCGCGCGGCGCGCTGGTGCTGCTCGCGCTGTGGCCGTTGGCGCTGCTGTTCCCGGCTGCCGTGACCTTCGGCCTCGGCCAGGTGTTCGAGCGGCTCGAGGTCGCGGTCTCGGAGTGGCTGCTCGACACGCCCTTCATCGACTGGATGCCGCTGCGCCAGTTCGAGCTGGAGCCGCTGGTGCCGGCTGTCGAACTGCTGTGCGTGATGCTCGGTGCCCTGGTGCCGTGCCTGCTGGCTTTCATGGTGACGCGCACGGTCGCCCGGCGTGCCGTGCTGCTGCCGCTCACGCTGCTCGCGGGCATCGGCGCCTCGGCGCTGTCGGCGGCGCTGAGCTACGGCCCCGAGCACGCATGGGCATGGCTGGGCCTGCCGGTGCAGGTCGGCATTGCGACGGCGCTGGTTGCCGGCGTGCTGCTGCTCGGGGCGCCGCGCCGGCTGTGCGCGGCCCTGCTGCTGGTGGCGCTGGTGATCCAGTTGAGCCTGCTGAACCAGGCGCCCGAGAGCGCGTATTTCGCACAGACCCTCGCCACCTGGGAGCAGGGACGCTTCATCCGCTTCCACGGTCTGGCGCAGTGGCTCGGGTGGCTCTGGCCGTTCGCGGTTCTTGCGTATGTGGTGGCGGCGCTGTCGCGCCGGGGGCGGCCGGCCGGCTGATGGCGTGCGGCGGGCGTCACTAAAATCTCCCGATGCCCAGTTCCTCTTCCGCCGCGCCGCGCGGCTACTACGGCCGCCACATCTTCTTTTGCCTGAACGAGCGCAAGAACGGGGAAGACTGCTGCGCCCTGCACAACGCCCAGGCGGGTTTCGACCGCTGCAAGGCGAAGGTCAAGGAGGCGGGGCTGGCCGGGCCCGGCAAGGTGCGCGTCAACAAGGCGGGCTGCCTGGACCGCTGCGCCGGCGGCCCGGTGGCGGTGGTCTATCCCGAAGCGGTCTGGTACACCTTCGTCGATGCCGACGACATCGACGAGATCGTCGACTCGCACCTGAAGAACGGCCAGGTCGTCGAGCGCCTGCTGCTGCCTCCCGATGTGGGCCGCTGAACTTTTGGCGGGATCCCGCGCTCGTACCGTGCACCCAAGCCCTCGGGGCCGGTCAGTTCCATTCCTCTCATCATGAATTCCCAGACCGAAAAGATCCGCCTCCAGGGCGCCGCCGGCGTCATCGAGGTGCAGCGCGATCAGCCAGCGGATGCCGCGCGCGGCGTCGTCGTGATCGCCCATCCGCATCCGCTGTTCGGCGGCACCATGGACAACAAGGTGGTGCAGACCCTGGCGCGCGCCTTCGTCTCCTGCGGCTGGACCGCGGTGCGCTTCAACTTCCGCGGCGTGGGTGCGAGCGAAGGCGCGCACGACGAAGGGCGCGGCGAGTGCGAAGACATGTTGAACGTCGTCGCCCAGCTCGCGCCCGAGGGCCCGCTGGCGATTGCCGGCTTTTCGTTCGGCGCCTTCGTGGCAAGCTGCGCGGCCGAAAAGCTCTGGGCCAGCCGCGACCTGCGGCAGCTCGTGCTTGTCGGAACGGCGGCTTCGCGCTTCTCCGTGCCCACGCTGCCGGCTGAGGCGCACGAGTGCACGCTGGTGGTCCACGGCGAAGCCGACGACACAGTGCCGCTGGCGGCGGTCATGGACTGGGCGCGGCCGCAGTCACTCCCTGTCACGGTTATTCCGGGGGGCGGCCATTTCTTTCACGGACAATTGCCGCTCCTCAAAAGTCTGGTCGTCCGCCATCTGCGCGCGGGCGCCGCGTGAAAAGCCTCACGGGCTTGTGTTTTCGTCTCCTCCCGTCTCTCCCTATTGCTCCCATGAATCGTTTTTTTGACGCGTTTCGCGCGCTGGTGCTGGCCGCCGCCGCATCGGCTTGCATGATCGCCGCTGCCCAGGTGCCGGCGCCGCCCGAGATCGCCGCGCGCAGCTACCTGCTGCTCGATGTCACGGCCAACCAGATCCTTGCGCAGAAGGACATCGACAGCCCCGTGGAGCCGGCGTCGCTTACCAAGCTGATGTCGGCCTACGTCGTGTTCGACGCGCTGCGCGCCAAGAAGATCACGCTGGCCCAGACGCTGCCGGTCAGCCAGCGCGCCTGGAAGATGCCCGGTTCGCGCATGTTCATCGATCCCAAGATGCAGGTGCCGGTCGAAGACCTGATCAAGGGGCTCATCGTGCAGTCGGGCAACGACGCCACCGTGGCGCTGGCCGAGGGCGTGGGCGGCACCGTGGAGCATTTCGTCGAGCTCATGAATGCGCAGGCCAAGGTGCTGGGCATGAAGAACACGACCTACAAGAACCCCGAAGGCCTCACCGCGCCCGGCCACACCACCACGGCGCGCGACCTGAGCATTCTCGCGACGCGCCTGGTGCGCGACTTCCCCGAGGAAGCCAAGTACTACGCGATCAAGAAGTACCGCTATCCTGGAACGCCGTCGACCAACGACACCAACCGCAACCTGCTGCTGTTCCGCGACCCGACCGTCGACGGCCTGAAGACCGGCCACACCGAGGCGGCCGGCTACTGCATGATCGCCACCGCCAAGCGCGACTTCCCCAACCTGACCGGCGGGCGCCGGCTGCTGTCGATCGTGCTGGGCACCTCGGGCGAAACCGTGCGCGCGAACGAATCGCAGAAGCTCCTGAACTGGGGCTACACGGCCTACGACGCCGTGCGCCTGTTCGACGCCGGCCAGCCGGCCGCCACGCCGGCGGTCTGGAAGGGCAAGGCCAACACGCTCAAGCTGGGCCGCCCGGAGGCCATCGTGGTCGCGGTACCGGCCGGTACCGCTAGCAAGATCAAGACCCAGGTGGCGCGCCCCGATCCGCTGGTGGCGCCGTTCACCAAGTACCAGCCGGTGGGTTCGCTCAAGGTGACGCTGGACGACCAGCCCCTGGCGGACGTGCCGCTGGTGGCGCTGGAAGGCGTCGAGCAGGCGGGCATCCTCGGCCGCGCCTGGGATGCCGTCCGGCTCTGGATCAAGTAAGGAAGGGCGCCAGGCAACGCCGGCCGGCGCTGTCCTTGCCGTTTCAAGCCCGCCTGCTATACTCGTGGGCTTTTCGGAATTTTCCGAAGGGTTTCACGTTTTCGTTATTCCCGGTTTCCTTGCCTTGCGTCACGACAAGTCAGGGGCGGCTTCACAGCCAGGGCCGGGTTGTTTTGGGACTAATTCATTCATGCCAACCATCAATCAACTGGTGCGTCAGGGTCGAACGGTCGAAAAGATCAATTCGAAGAGCCCTGCCATGCAGAACTCGCCGCAACGCCGCGGTGTCTGCACCCGCGTCTACACCACGACGCCCAAGAAGCCCAACTCGGCGCTTCGTAAAGTTGCCAAGGTCCGTCTGACCAATGGCTTCGAAGTCATCTCCTACATCGGCGGCGAAGGCCACAACCTGCAGGAACACAGCGTCGTGCTGGTTCGCGGCGGTCGTGTCAAGGACTTGCCCGGTGTTCGCTATCACATCGTGCGCGGTTCGCTCGACCTGCAAGGCGTGAAAGACCGCAAGCAGTCGCGCTCCAAGTACGGTGCGAAGCGTCCCAAGAAGGCTTAAGCCTTCCTGTCGTAAAAAACAAAACGGTGTTCGGTTGCCTTGGCGGGCACATCGAACGAAGTGACCCAATGTCGGGTCGAGTAAGTGAGAGTCCGGAATGGCTCTCGCGGTATCGGAAACGATGCCAACTGAAGCAAAGAGGTTAGAAAAATGCCACGTCGTCGCGAAGTCCCCAAACGTGAAATCCTGCCGGATCCCAAGTACGGCAATGTCGAGCTGTCGAAGTTCATGAACGTGATCATGGAAGGCGGCAAGAAGGCTGTTGCCGAGCGCATCATCTATGGCGCGCTCGACTTCATCGAAAAGAAGAACCCCGACAAGGACCCGCTCGAGGCCTTCACCGTCGCCATCAACAACGTGAAGCCAATGGTCGAAGTCAAGTCGCGCCGCGTCGGCGGTGCCAACTACCAGGTGCCGGTCGAAGTGCGTCCCGTGCGCCGCCTGGCGCTCTCGATGCGCTGGATCAAGGAAGCCGCCCGCAAGCGCGGCGAGAAGTCGATGGCCCTGCGCCTGGCCAACGAGCTGATGGAAGCCACGGAAGGCCGTGGCGGTGCCATGAAGAAGCGCGACGAAGTGCACCGCATGGCAGAAGCCAACCGGGCATTCAGCCACTTCCGCTTCTAAGAATCAAACTTCGCTTGGGCGTTGGGTGTTGAGTGTCGGGCGACGTCGCCCGTGCTCAAGGCCCAGCGCTCAACGCATTTAACCCGAAAGTAAATCATGTCCCGCAAGACCCCCATCGAGCGCTACCGCAACATCGGCATCTCCGCGCACATCGACGCCGGCAAGACCACGACGACCGAGCGCATCCTGTTCTACACCGGTGTGAACCACAAGATCGGTGAAGTGCACGATGGCGCCGCCACGATGGACTGGATGGAGCAAGAGCAAGAGCGTGGCATCACGATCACCTCGGCTGCCACCACCTGCTTCTGGAAGGGCATGGCCGGCAAGTTCGAAGAACACCGCATCAACATCATCGACACCCCCGGCCACGTGGACTTCACCATTGAAGTCGAGCGCTCGATGCGCGTGCTGGACGGCGCCGTCATGGTGTACGACGCTGTCGGTGGCGTGCAGCCCCAGTCGGAAACCGTCTGGCGCCAGGCCAACAAGTACAAGGTTCCGCGCCTCGCGTTCGTCAACAAGATGGACCGCACCGGCGCCGACTTCCTGCGCGTGCGCCAGATGATGGTGGACCGCCTGAAGGCCAACCCCGTCGTGATCCAGATCCCGATCGGTGCCGAAGAGCACTTCCAGGGCATCGTCGACCTCGTGAAGATGAAGGCGATCATCTGGGACGAAGACAAGGGCGTGACCTTCACCTACGGTGAAATCCCCGCGAACCTGACCGACGTCTGCAACGAATACCGCGAAAAGCTCGTCGAAGCCGCTGCCGAAGCGAGCGAAGAGCTGATGAACAAGTACCTCGAAGGCAACGAGCTGACCGAGGAAGAAATCAAGAAGGCCATCCGCCAGCGCACCATCGCCGGCGAAATCCAGCCGATGCTGTGCGGCTCGGCCTTCAAGAACAAGGGCGTGCAGGCCATGCTCGACGCCGTCGTCGAATACATGCCCGCTCCGACCGACATTCCGCCGGTCAACGGCACCGACGAAGACGAAGCCCCCGTCACCCGCAAGGCTGACGACAGCGAGAAGTTCTCGGCGCTCGCATTCAAGCTGATGACCGACCCGTTCGTGGGCCAGTTGACCTTCGTTCGCGTCTACTCGGGCGTGCTGACCAAGGGCGACAGCGTCTACAACCCGGTGCGCGGCAAGAAGGAGCGCATCGGCCGTATCGTGCAGATGCACGCGAACAACCGCGAAGAAGTCAACGAAATCCGCGCCGGCGACATCGCCGCGTGCGTGGGCCTGAAGGAAGTGACCACGGGCGAAACCCTGTGCGACCCGGCGGCCGTCGTGACGCTCGAACGCATGGTGTTCCCGGAATCGGTGATCTCGCAAGCCGTCGAGCCCAAGACCAAGGCCGACCAGGAAAAGATGGGCATCGCCCTGCAGCGCCTCGCTCAGGAAGACCCGTCGTTCCGCGTCAAGACCGACGAGGAATCGGGCCAGACCATCATCGCCGGCATGGGCGAGCTGCACCTCGAAATCATCGTGGACCGCATGAAGCGCGAGTTCGGCGTGGAAGCCAACGTGGGCAAGCCGCAAGTGGCCTACCGCGAAACGATCCGTAAGACCGTCGAGGAAGCCGAAGGCAAGTTCGTGCGCCAGTCGGGCGGCAAGGGCCAGTACGGCCACGTTGTGCTCAAGCTCGAGCCGCAGGAAGCCGGCAAGGGCTTCGAATTCGTCGACGCCATCAAGGGCGGTGTGGTTCCTCGCGAATACATCCCCGCAGTGGAAAAAGGCGTTGTGGAAGCGCTGACGCAAGGCGTGCTGGCGGGCTACCCCGTCGTCGACGTCAAGGTCACGCTGCACTTCGGCTCGTACCACGACGTGGACTCGAACGAAATGGCGTTCAAGATGGCCGCGATCTTCGGTTTCAAGGAAGGCGCCCGCAAGGCCAACCCCGTGATCCTCGAGCCGATGATGGCCGTGGAAGTCGAAACGCCCGAAGACTACGCCGGCAACGTGATGGGCGACCTCTCGTCACGCCGCGGCATGGTGCAGGGCATGGACGACATGATCGGTGGCGGCAAGTCCATCAAGGCCGAAGTGCCGCTGTCGGAAATGTTCGGTTACTCGACCACGCTGCGTTCGATGTCGCAAGGCCGCGCCACGTACACGATGGAGTTCAAGCACTACGCCGAAGCTCCCCGTAACGTCGCCGAAGCCATCGTGGCCGCTCGCGCAAAATAATGTCTTTGCGGGACAGACCAGGATTTGCGCAGCAAATCTGCTCTGTCCCCAACTGATTAAAAAGAATGTGGGGTCACGCAGTGCGTGGCCTTCGTTGTCTGCGATCCGGTGCCGCCGCGTTCCCGTGCGAGGCGAACCAGCAATCGGATGCAGACATAAAACCAATACACGGGAATGCTCTTTCAAGGATTGAAAAATGGCAAAAGGTAAATTCACCCGCACCAAGCCGCACGTGAACGTGGGCACGATCGGTCACGTTGACCACGGCAAGACCACGCTGACGGCGGCCATCGCCACGGTGCTGTCGGCCAAGTTCGGCGGCGAAGCCAAGGCCTACGACCAGATCGACGCGGCGCCCGAAGAAAAGGCCCGCGGCATCACCATCAACACCGCCCACGTCGAGTACGAGACGGCCAACCGCCACTACGCTCACGTCGACTGCCCCGGCCACGCCGACTACGTCAAGAACATGATCACCGGCGCTGCCCAGATGGACGGCGCCATCCTCGTGTGCTCGGCCGCCGACGGCCCCATGCCCCAGACCCGCGAGCACATCCTGCTGGCGCGCCAGGTGGGTGTGGGCTACATCATCGTGTTCCTGAACAAGTGCGACATGGTGGACGACGCCGAACTGCTCGAGCTCGTCGAGATGGAAGTGCGCGAGCTTCTGGACAAGTACGAGTTCCCCGGCGACGACACCCCCATCATCCACGGCTCGGCCAAGCTCGCCCTGGAAGGCGACAAGGGCAAGCTCGGTGAAGAAGCCATCATGAAGCTGGCCGAGGCGCTGGACACCTACATCCCGACGCCCGAGCGCGCCGTGGACGGCACCTTCCTGATGCCCGTGGAAGACGTGTTCTCGATCTCCGGGCGCGGCACCGTGGTGACCGGCGCCGTCGAGCGCGGCGTGATCAAGGTCGGCGAGGAAATCGAGATCGTGGGCATCCGCCCGACCGTCAAGACCACCTGCACCGGCGTGGAAATGTTCCGCAAGCTGCTCGACCAGGGTCAAGCGGGCGACAACGTGGGCGTGCTGCTGCGCGGCACCAAGCGCGAAGAAGTCGAGCGCGGCCAGGTGCTGTGCAAGCCCGGCTCGATCAAGCCGCACACGCACTTCACCGCCGAGGTGTACGTGCTGTCCAAGGACGAAGGCGGCCGTCACACGCCGTTCTTCAACAACTACCGTCCGCAGTTCTACTTCCGCACGACGGACGTGACCGGCGCGATCGAGCTGCCCAAGGACAAGGAAATGGTCATGCCTGGCGACAACGTCAGCATCACCGTGAAGCTGATCAACCCGATCGCGATGGAAGAAGGCCTGCGCTTCGCCATCCGCGAAGGCGGCCGCACCGTGGGTTCGGGCGTCGTGGCAAAGATCCTCGACATCTAAGCCGGACGCAAAGGAATCATCATGGCTACCAAGCAAAAAATCCGCATCCGCCTGAAGGCGTTCGACTACAAGCTGATCGACCAGTCGGCAGCCGAAATCGTTGATACCGCCAAGCGCACCGGCGCGATCGTCAAGGGCCCCGTGCCGCTGCCGACCCGCATGAAGCGTTTCGACATCCTGCGTTCGCCGCACGTCAACAAGACTTCGCGCGACCAGCTCGAGATCCGCACGCACCAGCGCCTGATGGACATCGTCGACCCGACCGACAAGACCGTGGACGCGCTGATGAAGCTCGACCTGCCGGCTGGCGTGGACGTCGAAATCAAGCTGCAGTAAACCGGCCTCGCGCTGCGTTTCCTGAAAAGCCCGCTTGCAGAAATGCAAGCGGGCTTTTTTCATTTGTGTCCCAACTGTGGCATCCTCGCGCACCGGCATTCTTCGAGGCAAGCGGGGCCGGGGCTGAAACGAGGGCAGTACACGCTATGAGCTACAAGAACTCTTCTGCATGGATCGCGGCATGTGTCGCGGTGGCGTTGCTGGCCGGCTGCGGTGGCGGAGGCGGGGGAGGTGGCGGCGGCCTGGCCGGCTTCCCGCTGCCGGTGGCGGGTCCGGTGACCCTGAGCGGTACGGCCACCTATGAGTCCGTGCCGAATCCGAATGGCTCCCTCGTCTATGCCAGTTCGGCTCCCAGGCCCGTGCGAGGGGCCAGTGTGGAAGTGCTCAATGCGGCAACGTCCGCGCAACTGGCCACGGCCACCACCGACGACAACGGCGCCTATGCGGTGTCCGTGCCCGCCAACACGATGGTCGCGGTGCGGGTCAAGGCCCAGCTGGTTCGAAGCGGCCCGGGCGCAAGCTGGGATGTGACGGTGCGCGACAACACGCGTTCCGGCGGCCTGTACACCATGCAGAGCCCCACCTTCTCGTCCGGCATGGTCGCCTTGGTGCGCGACCTTCACGCACCTTCGGGCTGGGGTGGCTCGAGCTACACCGAGGACCGGGTCGCGGCGCCTTTTGCCATCCTCGATACGGTCTACACCGCCATGCAGAAGGTCATGTCGGTGGCGCCCGCAACGGCGTTTCCGGTATTGCGCGTGTTCTGGAGTCCGAACAATGCGCCGACCGATGATGTTTTCAATCTTGCGACGGGACAGATCGGCACCACCTTCTTCGTCGACAGAGGCAGCAACGGCCGCGAAATCTATGTGCTGGGCAAGGAAGACGCCGATACCGACGAATACGACAATTCGGTGATCGCCCATGAATGGGGTCATTACTACCAGTCCTCATTCAGCCGCGACGACTCGATGGGCGGGGACCACAGTCAGGGCCAGCGTACCGATCGCCGGCTCGCCTTCTCGGAGGGCTGGGGCAATGCCTGGTCGGGCATTGCACTCGGGCGCCGGAATTACGTCGACTCGCTGGGCGCGCGGCAAGCGGCGGTAGATGGGCCCAACATCGATCTCTCTGCTGGCGCGACAACCACGCCGGGCTGGTACAACGAGACCTCGATCCAATCGATCTTCTGGAACCTCAACCAGCAGGTCGGCTTCAAGCCGATCCACGATACGCTGACCGGCTTCCAGTTCAGGAGCGGTGCGGCAGTTACCTCGATCCACCCTTTCTCGGCGGCCTTCAACGCGACCGCCCCGGGCAGCGCTTCGGCCTTGGCTGCCCTGCTCGGCGGGCAGAGCATCAACGCGACGGACAACGATCCGTTCGGCGGCGCGGAAACGAACAGCGGCGGCACCCCGACGATTCCGAACGTGCTCCCGATGTACAGGAGCGCCACCGTCGGCGGCACCGTGACCCAGGCTTGCGTCTCCAATGTTGCCGGCACGGGCAACAAGCTCGGCAACTTCTCCTATGTTCGTTTCATTGCGCCTGCCAACCGCAGCTACCAGATCGTCGTGAACGGCGGTCCGGCAGGATCCAACCCCGATTTCGACATCTTCAGGGGCGGCCGGATTGCCCGCACCGGCAATACGGTCAGCCTGTCGGCTGGCGAGTACGTTCTGGCAGTGAGGGACAGAAGCAGTCTCGACGCATGCTTCAACGTCTCCATTCAGTAGCAAGAAAGGCCGCCATGAACATCCGTTTGAATTCGATGATGGCCCTCGCGTGCCTCGCACTGGCAGCGCTGTCGGCGCCGGCCGCGGCCGACGGCGAGCCCGGGTCGCGCAGCGCCAGGCATCCGGCGTCGCAGCGCCATGCCGCCCCGATGACCACGGCGCCGCAAAAGCCCGGCGGCGCCGGCGTCAAGCTCGACTATCGGCTCGACGCCACGCCGCAGCTGGGCCAGGCCACGCCTGTCGTGCTGCAATTCGACGGCGTGACCGACGCCGACGGTGCCACGGTCCGCCTGAGCGCCGACAAGGGACTGACCCTTCAGGGAAGCAACGCCATCGCGCTGCCGGCCGGCAAACGGACCACGGCCACCGTCGTCGTGGTGAGCGAGGCCGAAGGGCTGGCCTACCTCAATGTGTTCATCAATCAGGGCGGCGGCTCAAGCGTGGTTTCGGTCCCCATCCAGACCGGCACGGCGGCGCCAACCCTGAAGTCCAGCGGCGAAATGAAGGCCACGCCGGGCGGCGACAGCATCATCACGATGCCTGTCAAATAGGCCCAAAGCGGGCAAAAAAGGCCGAAAACCAGGGGGCAATGCCCCTGCAGGCCGCTTCGCAATGCAGCTTGCACTGCGCCCGCATCGCGGGCTATAATCGCTGGCTCTGCCCTTCGTGCGTCCATTTGGGTGCCGTGAGGGCGGAGATTTATCAACCTTCTTTCGCAGGCCGGGACCCCACAGGGAATCGGCCAAACGCTGTCGCCAATTGAAGTGGCAGCGGCGAGGGGAGTTTCCATTTTTGGAGAAAACAAAATGAGTCTGAGCAACTCCCTCGGGTTGCTGGGCCGCAAGGTGGGGATGATGCGTCTCTTCACCGATGACGGGGACGCAGTTCCTGTCACGGTGGTGGATGTGTCCAACAACCGTGTGACCCAGATCAAGTCGCAAGAGACCGACGGCTACGTCGCACTGCAAGTGACGTTCGGTTCGCGCAAGGCATCGCGCGTGACCAAGCCCCAAGCCGGCCACCTCGCCAAGGCGGGTGTCGAAGCTGGTGAAATCATCCGCGAATTCCGCGTGACCGCCGATACCGCAGGCCAGCACAAGGCTGGCGGCGTGATCGCCGCGAGCAGCGTGTTCTCGGTGGGCCAGAAGGTCGACGTGCAAGGCACCTCGATCGGCAAGGGCTACGCCGGCACCATCAAGCGCCACAACATGAGCTCGCAACGCGCGTCGCACGGCAACAGCCGTTCGCACAACGTTCCCGGCTCGATCGGCATGGCACAAGACCCCGGTCGCGTGTTCCCCGGCAAGCGCATGACGGGCCACCTCGGCGACGTCACCAAGACCACGCAGAACCTCGATGTCTTCCGCATCGACGAAGCGCGTCAACTGTTGCTCATCAAGGGCGCGATCCCGGGTTCGAAGGGTGGCTTCGTCACCGTGCGTCCCGCCATCAAGGCCAAGCCGCAAGCGGCTGAAGGAGCGAAGTAATGCAACTCGAACTCCTGAACGAACAAGGCCAGGCCGCGTCGAAATACGACGCCCCCGAGACCGTGTTCGGCCGTGACTACAACGAAGACCTGGTCCACCAGATCGTCGTTGCATTCCAGGCCAACGCCCGCCAAGGCACGCGCGCCCAGAAGGACCGCGAGCAGGTCAAGCACTCGACCAAGAAGCCTTTCAAGCAAAAGGGAACGGGCCGCGCCCGTGCCGGTATGACGTCCTCGCCGTTGTGGCGCGGGGGTGGCCGGATCTTCCCGAACATGCCTGACGAAAACTTCTCGCAGAAGATCAACAAGAAGATGTACCGCGCCGGCATGGCCGCCATCTTCTCGCAGCTCGCTCGCGAAGGCCGTCTGGCCGTGGTGGATTCGCTGACCGTGGATTCGCCCAAGACGAAGCCGCTGGCAGCCCGTTTCAAGGCGATGAATCTCGAGTCCGTGCTCGTGATCGCCGAAGAAGTCGACGAAAACCTGTACCTTGCCTCGCGCAATCTGGTGAACATTCTCGTGGTCGAACCCCGCTACGCCGATCCGGTGTCGCTGGTCCACTACAAGAAGGTGCTGGTCACCAAGGGTGCCGTCGACAAGCTCAAGGAGATGTTCGCATGAGCCGCGTGAACCCTACCGCCGCTGAACGTACGTTCGAAGAAGGCCGCCTGATGGCGGTGCTGGTCGCCCCGATCGTGTCCGAAAAGGCCACGATGGTCGGCGAGAAGTCGAACGCTGTCACTTTCAAGGTGCTGCAAGACGCCACCAAGCCCGAGATCAAGGCCGCTGTCGAACTGATGTTCAAGGTCGAAGTCCAGGGCGTGTCGGTGCTCAACACCAAGGGCAAGACCAAGCGCTTTGGCAAGTCCATCGGCCGCCGCGACAACGTTCGCAAGGCCTATGTGACGCTCAAGCCCGGTCAAGAGCTCAACCTCGTCGGGGAAGGCGCTTAATCATGGCCGTCATCAAGATGAAACCCACTTCGCCGGGCCAACGCGGCGCGGTGAAGATCTCGCGGGACCACCTGTTCAAGGGTGCTCCTCATGCGCCTCTGCTGGAACCCCAGTTCCAGAAGGCCGGCCGCAACAACAACGGCCACATCACGATCCGTCATCGTGGCGGCGGTGCCAAGCACCACTACCGCGTTGTCGACTTCGTGCGCAACAAGGACGGCATCCCGGCGAAGGTCGAACGCATCGAGTACGACCCGAACCGCACCGCCCACATTGCCCTGGTCTGCTACGCCGACGGCGAGCGCCGCTACATCATCGCCCCGCGCGGTCTTGAGGCTGGTGCAACGCTGCTGAGCGGTTCGGAAGCTCCGATCCGCGCCGGCAACACGCTGCCGATCCGCAACATTCCGGTCGGCTCGACGATCCACTGCATCGAACTGCAACCCGGCAAGGGCGCGCAGATCGCGCGTTCGGCCGGTACGTCGGCCACGCTGCTGGCTCGCGAAGGCGTCTACGCCCAGGTCCGCATGCGTTCGGGTGAGGTGCGCCGCATCCACATCGAATGCCGCGCCACCATCGGTGAAGTCGCAAACGAAGAGCACAGCCTGCGCCAGCTCGGCAAGGCCGGTGTGAAGCGTCACATGGGTATTCGCCCGACCGTTCGCGGCGTGGTGATGAATCCTGTCGACCACCCGCACGGTGGTGGCGAAGGCAAGACCGGCGAAGGCCGCCATCCTGTCGACCCATGGGGCAACCTGACCAAGGGCTACCGTACCCGTAACAACAAGCGCACGCAGGTCTTCATCGTGTCGCGCCGCAAGAAGTAAGGGATAGCAAATGACTCGCTCTCTCAAAAAGGGTCCGTTTGTTGACCATCACCTCGTGGCCAAGGCCGACAAGGCAGTGACGACGAAGGACAAGAAGCCGATCAAGACCTGGTCGCGCCGCTCGATGGTTCTGCCCGAGTTCATCGGCCTGACCATTGCCGTGCACAACGGCAAGCAGCACGTGCCTGTCTACATCACCGACCAGATGGTCGGCCACAAGCTCGGCGAATTTGCGCTCACGCGCACGTTCAAGGGGCACCCCGCGGACAAGAAAGTCCAGAAGAAGTAAGGAACGACCATGTCTGAAACACGTGCAGTCCTCCGCGGTGTCCGCCTCTCGGTCGACAAGGGCCGTCTGGTCGCTGACCTGATCCGCGGCAAGAAGGTTGATCAAGCGCTCAACGTTCTGCAATTCACGCAGAAGAAGGCCGCTGTGATCATCAAGAAGGTGCTCGAGTCGGCAATTGCCAACGCCGAGCACAACGATGGCGCCGATATCGACGAACTGAAGGTCAAGACCATCTACGTCGAACAGGGCGCAACGCTCAAGCGCTTCACGGCGCGAGCCAAGGGTCGCGGTAACCGCATCAGCAAGCCCACGTGCCATGTGTACGTGACGGTTGGCAACTAAGAACGCCTGGAAGAAATATGGGACAGAAAATCCATCCGACCGGCTTCCGCCTTGCGGTTACCCGTAACTGGTCCAGCCGCTGGTACGCAAGCGACCGCGATTTCGCGGGCATGCTGGCCGAAGACATCAAGGTTCGCGAATACCTCAAGAAGAAGCTGAAGAACGCTTCGGTGTCGCGCGTCATGATCGAGCGTCCCGCCAAGAATGCACGCATCACGATCTACTCGGCTCGTCCGGGCGTCGTGATCGGCAAGAAGGGCGAAGACATCGAGAACCTCAAGCGCGAACTGGGCAAGCAGCTCGGCGTGCCGGTGGCAGTGAACATCGAAGAAGTGCGCAAGCCCGAAATCGATGCCCAGCTGATCGCCGACAGCATCACGCAGCAGCTCGAAAAGCGGATCATGTTCCGCCGCGCCATGAAGCGCGCCATGCAGAACGCCATGCGTCTGGGTGCCCAGGGCATCAAGATCATGTCGGCTGGCCGCCTGAACGGCATCGAAATTGCCCGTACCGAGTGGTACCGCGAAGGTCGCGTGCCGCTTCACACGCTGCGCGCCGACATCGACTACGGCACCTCGGAAGCCAAGACCACCTACGGCGTCATCGGCGTCAAGGTCTGGGTCTACAAGGGTGACACGCTGGGCCGCAACGACCTGCCGGCCGTCGAGACGCCGCGTCCGGACGACGAGCGTCGTCCGCGTGGTCCGCGCCGCGATGGCCGCCCGGGTGGCGACCGTCCGGGTTCGGACCGTCGTGGTCCCGGCCCGCGCGCCGGTGCCCGTGGCCCGATCGGTGGCAACACCGCTCCGGCCGACGGCAGCGACAAGCCCGCAGAAGCCACTGGCGCAGCTCCCGCTGCTCCGGGTGCAGACTCGAAACCCGCCGTTAAGCGCGTCCGCAAAGCCGCGCCAGCTGCAGCAGCTGACGGTGCCAAGACCGAGTGATCGGTCTTAGAACTACGGAGTATTAAAAATGCTGCAACCTGCACGCAGAAAGTTCCGCAAGGAACAAAAGGGCCGCAACACCGGCGTCGCAACCCGCGGCAACTCGGTTGCCTTCGGTGACTTCGGTCTCAAATGCACCGACCGCGGCCGCCTCACGGCGCGCCAGATCGAAGCCGCTCGCCGCGCGATTTCGCGTCACGTGAAGCGTGGTGGCCGTATCTGGATCCGCGTGTTCCCGGACAAGCCGATCTCTACCAAGCCCGCCGAAGTGCGGATGGGTAACGGTAAGGGCAACCCCGAGTACTACGTCGCTGAAATCCAGCCTGGCAAGATCGTGTTCGAGATCGTCGGCGTGCCCGAAGAACTCGCCCGCGAAGCGTTCCGCCTGGCCGCCGCCAAGCTTCCGCTGCGTACGACGTTCGTCGCTCGCCAGCTCGGCGCCTGAGAGGAGAACATCCATGGCAACACGTAAGAAAAAAGAAACCGCGGCTCCGGCCAAGGTGACCAAGGCTGCAACCCTGCGCACGAAGGACGTCGCAGCGCTGCAAACCGAAGTCAAGGAACTGCAGAAGGCCCATTTCGGCCTGCGCATGCAGAAAGCCACGCAACAGCTGTCGAACACCTCGACGCTGCGCGTGACGCGCCGCGACATCGCGCGCGCCAAGACCATTCTTGCTCAGAAGCAGCAAGAAACCCAAGCCGCCAAGTAAGGAGTGAACATGACGGAAGCTAAAAAATCCCTCAAGCGCACCTTGATCGGCAAGGTGGTCAGCGACAAGCGTGCCAAGACCGTGACCGTGCTGGTCGAGCGCCGTGTGAAGCACGAGCTCTACGGCAAGATCGTGGCCAAGACGAGCAAGTACCACGCCCATGATGAAAAGGGCGAGTACAAGCTGGGCGACACCATCGAGATCACGGAAAGCCGTCCGATCTCGAAGACCAAGAACTGGGTCGTGACCCGTCTGGTCGAGAAGGCCGTGCTGGTCTGATCACTGGTTGATCGACCTCGGGAAGCCTCTCGAAGGCAACCCATCCGGAAACGGCCCACAATGTGGGCCGTTTTTCTTTTTCAGGAGCACACAGATGATCAAAGTCGGCGACACCCTTCCCTCGGCAACCCTGCAGGAATATTCCGAGGTCGAAGGCGAAGGCTGCAGCATCGGACCGAACCCGGTGGACGTAGGCAAGGCCACGGCCGGCAAGACCATTGCGCTGTTCGCGCTGCCGGGCGCCTTCACGCCCACCTGCTCGGCCAAGCATGTGCCCGGCTATGTGCAGCACTACGACGACTTCAAGGCCGCCGGCGTGGACGAGATCTGGTGCGTGAGCGTGAACGACGCCTTCGTGATGGGCGCCTGGGCGCGCGACCAGAAAACCGGCACCAAGGTGCGCATGCTGGCCGATGGCAGTGCCGATTTCGCCAAGGCCACCGGCCTCACGCTCGACCTGGCCGGCCGCGGCATGGGCCTGCGCAGCAACCGCTATTCGATGCTCGTGAAGGACGGCAAGGTGGCGACGCTGAACGTCGAGGCACCGGGCAAGTTCGAGGTCAGCAATGCCGAGACGCTGCTGGCCCAGGCCCGCGGCTGAGCTGGCTAAAGGTCGACCTTGAGGTAGTGCGCGCCCGCGATCGGGTTGTGATAGTAGGGCGGCACTTCCTCGAATCCCAGGTCTTCGTAGAGCGCGCGGGCCGATTCCATGTCGTCCAGGGTGTCGAGCAGCACACAGGCATAGCCTGCGCCGCGCGCGGCGTCGAGGATGGCTTCGGCGAGCTGCCGGCCGACCCCCAGCCCCCGAAAGCCGGGCCGCACGAACAGCCGCTTCATCTCCGCGGCATTGGCGTAGTCGGCGTTGTCGAGCGGGCGCAGCGCGCAGCAGCCGGCCACGTGCGCCAGCGTGCCGTTGGCGCGCATGAAGGTCGGCGCGCGTTGCCCGGCCTCTTCCTTGATGTGGGCGGCATCGACCAGCGCAAGCAGCAGGGCGCCGCGCGGCTCGGCATAGTCGCCTGGCAGCGTGGCGACTTCTTCCGCGAAGTTCTGGAAGCACAGGTCGATGCCCAGCGAGGCGGCGTAGTCGCGGAAGATCGCGCGCGCCGCATCGAGTTCGCCAGGTTCCTCCGGCGTCAGGAGCACGACGGCTGGCGTGTCGGCCAGCGGCAGGGGGCGTGAAACCGAAAAGCTCATACACGCAGCGATGAAATCCACCAGGCCGCGCCTGCGCATGCGGCGAACAGCACCAGCGCGAGCCCGCGCGAGGCGGTGTCGTCGCGGCTGGGCGCCGCCTGGCTGTGGGCGGGTGCGACCAGCTTGTCGCCCGACACCATGGGCCGCACCAGGCGGTGCCGCTTGACCAGCACATAGAAGAGCACCGCCAGCACGTGCAGGCTCACCAGGGCGATCACGATCGTCTTGCCCGGGCCCTCGTGCCAGCCCGTGGCAAGGCTCACCATATTGCCGGAGACGAAGCGCGTGAGCGGCCCCGCTGCGGAAATTTCGTCGTCCGCCATCAACCCCGTGCCGACCTGTACCGCGAGCACCGCGAGCACTGCGAAAACCGAGAGGGCGCCCAATGGCGTGTGGCCGATCACATGATCGGGATGGGCCCGCCCGCGCAGGTACGCGACGACCGAGCCCGGACCATAGAAGAACGAGGCAAAACGCGACCAGCGTCCACCCACGAAACCCCAGAGCAGGCGAAACAGCAGCAGGGCGAGCACTGTATAGCCCAGGCGGAAGTGCCACTCCATGACGCCGCCGAGGCCGGTGGCGATCAGGCCGATCACGGCAACGCTCAATGTCCAGTGGAAAACGCGCGTCGGCAGATCCCAGATGCGCTTTCGGACGGGGGTGTCGGACGCTGCGGCCTGCATGGCGGCCACGGAAGAGTCGGTCATCGAAGAGGCGAGGTGCGCAAAAGACTGCGGAAGGCGCAGATTAGCAAAGTCCGGGCCGCTGCATGCTTCGGGTTGTTGCTATGCGCGCCAGGAACGCTGCCCCTACACTCGGCGCGGCGCCGTTTTCGACGGTGCCCAACCCACAACAAGGACCCCCGATGACTCGACTTGCTTCGTTCGCGCTGGCCGCTGCCTGCGCAGCGGTTTCCCTGCCGGCGGCCGCCCAGTTCGCCAAGCCCGAGGACGCCATCAAGTATCGCCAGAGCGCGCTGTTCGTGATGGGCCAGCATTTCAGCCGTGTCGGCGCCATGGCCAATGGACGCATTCCCTACGATGCGGCGGCCGCCTCCGCCAACGCCGAGATCGTGGCCGAAATGGCCAAGTTGCCCTGGACTGCTTTCGGGGCCGGAACCGAAGGCGGCAAGGGCAAGCCCGAGGTCTGGAAGGAGACCACGAAGTTCAAGGAGCACCAGGACAAGATGGTTGCCGAGACCGGCAAGCTGGTGGTTGCAGCCAAGGCCGGCACCGTCGAGGCGCTCAAGGCCCAGTTCGGCGCCACCGCCTCGAGCTGCAAGGCCTGCCACGACAGCTTCCGCAACCAGTAGCCGAGCGGCGGAAACAAAAAAGGCGCTGCCGAACGCAGCGCCTTCATGATTCCAGCGGGCGGATTTCAAGCCTCGGCGAGCAGTTTCTCGATCAGCTTGTGAAGCTCGGCGAAATCGGGTTCGCCCACGTAGCGCTTCACGATCTCGCCCTTCTTGTTGACCAGGTAGGTGGTGGGCGTGAGCTTCACGTCGCCCCAGGCCTGCGCCACGCTGCCGGTGTTGTCGATCGCCACCTTGAACGGCAGCTTGCGGGTCTCGGCAAAGTTGACGACATAGCTCGGCGGGTCGTAGCTCATGGCCACTGCCAGCGTGTCGTAGCCCTTGGACTTGTACTTGTCGTAGGTGGCGATGACCTTGGGCATTTCAGCCACGCAGGTCACGCAACTGGTGGCCCAGAAGTTCACCAGGGTGACCTTGCCCTTCAGGTCGCTGGTGCTTTTCTTGCTGCCGTCGAGCAGCACGAAGGTCGAGGCCGGTGCCGCGGTGGCGCCGGAGCCGAGGTACACCCCCACGCCAGCGGCCAATGCAAGGGCGACTGCGGCGACGGCGATGTATTTTTTCATGGCAGCGGATGGAGGGAGGCCGGCCGATTTTAGTTCCGCCCGCCGGATCGTGCCGGCGGGCGTCCGCGCGGCTCGATAATGGCTTTCCGATGCCATCGTCCGACTCCCGTTTCCGGCCCGCGCTGGCCGCAGCCGCCGCACTCGCGCTTGCCGCCTGCAGCCCCACCTTCAACTGGCGCGAGGTGCCGGTTGCCGATGACGGCCTGGTCGTTCTCCTGCCCTGCAAGCCGGACCGCGCCAATCGCGCCTTGCCGCTCGGCGTCGAGTCGGTGCAGGTCGACATGGCGGGCTGCGAGACCGGCGGCGCGACCTTCGCCGTGGCCCATGCATCCGCCGAAAGTCCGGCGCAGGCCGAGGCCTGGCTCAGGGCATGGCGCGCCGCCACTCGCAGCCAGCTGGGCGAGGCGCAGATGACCGAAGCCCCCGCCGTATTCAAACGCGCGATCGCCGCGCCCGCACCGGTGCGGCTCGATGCGCAGCCGCCGCAAAAGGGCGCCGCGCCGGTCCAGGTGCTCTGGTTCGCCCAGTCGAAGAAGAACGGCGGTGTCTCGCTCTACCAGGCCACCGTACTCGGCCGCCCTTCTGCGCCCGACGCGGCCAATACCTTCTTCGAGAGCCTGCGTCTCCCATGAGCGGCGGCCTGCTTGCCGGACGGCGGCGGATCGCCACCGTCTTCCTGGCCTTTGCCTTCGCCTATTTCCTCTCGACGCTGGTGCGCGCCATCACGGCCACGCTGTCGCCCGCGCTCACCGCTGAATTCGGGCTCGAATCGCGCGACCTTGGATTGCTCGCGGGCGGCTATTTCCTGGGCTTCGCGTTCACGCAGCTGCCCATGGGCACCTGGCTCGACCGCCATGGGCCCAAGCGCGTGATCGTCTGCTTCCTGTGCGCCGCGGTGGCCGGCTGTCTGCTGTTTTCGGTGGCCACGCATTTCTGGCTGCTGCTGGCGGCGCGCCTGCTCACCGGCGTCGGCGTGAGCGCCTGCCTGATGGCGCCACTCACCGGCTACCGGCGCTGGCTGACGCCGCCCATGCAGCTGCGCAGCAACTCGTGGATGCTGATGGTGGGCTCGTTCGGCCTGGTCGGCGCGACCCTGCCGGTGCAGTGGCTCATGCCCTACCTCGGCTGGCGGCCGCTGTTCTGGCTGCTGGCAGCGGGCGTGCTCGTGTCGATGGCGCTGATTGCATGGGCCGCGCCGGCATGGCATGACGGCGCCGCCCGGGAAAAGAACCAGGGCGAGGGCAGCAGCTACGCGGCCGTATGGCGCGATCCCTTCTTCCGCAAGCTCGCGCCGATCGGTTTCTTCAACTACGGCGGCTTCGTCGCGATGCAGACGCTCTGGGTCGTGCCATGGCTCACGCGCGTGGCGGGCTACACGCCCCAGGAGGCCGCCGGCGCGCTGTTCTGGATCAGCATCGCGCTGCTCGCGACCTACGGGCTCTGGGGCATGGTCAATCCGCGACTCGCGCATCGCGGCATTCCCGCCGCCCGGCTGCTGGCTTGGGGCATGCCGCTCGGGATGCTCGTGCTTGCTCTGGTTTTGATAGCTGGCCCCGCGGCGGGGACGGTGGCCTGGGTGGTCTTCCTGTGCGTTTCCACCGTCGTCACGCTGGCCCAGCCCGCCGTTGCCCTGGCCTTGCCGACTGCGCTCGCGGGTCGCGCGCTGTCGGCCTACAACCTGGTGGTCTTTGCGGGCGTATTTGTCGTGCAGTGGGGCATCGGCCTGCTGATCGATCTGTTCGCCAGCGCCGGGCTCGATCCGGTGGCCTCGTTCCGCGCGGCGCTGTCCGTTTTCCTCGCCTGCTGCGTTATGTCGTATGTCTACTTCCTCTGGGCGCCCCCGCATAATCGGTGCGTAGTCCCACGACCCGCATGAACAGCATCCTCATCATCGCCCACTCACCGTTCGCGCAGGCGCTGCGGCGGTGCGCGCTGCATGTGTTCCCCGATTGCGAGCAGGCCGTCGTCGCACTCGACGTGCTGCCCAACGTGTCGCCCGAAGAAACGCTGGCGGCGGCCCGCATCACGCTCGCGCAGCAGCTCAATGCGCCGCGCTCGCAGGTGCTGGTGCTGGCCGACGTGTTCGGCGCAACACCTTGCAACGTGGCGCAGAAGCTGGTGGACGGCGTCCGCTCGCGGCTGGTGGCGGGCGTCAACCTGCCGATGCTGCTGCGCGCGGTGACCTACCGCCACGAGCCGCTCGAAACGCTGGTGCAGCGCGCCATCGCGGGCGGCACCGCGGGTGTCATGCAGGTGGCGGTGGCGGCACCCCAGAATCAGGCGAAGAGAAAGCACAGTGATCAAGAAATCCGTGACCATCAGCAATAAGCTGGGCCTCCATGCGCGCGCATCGGCCAAGCTCACCAAGATCGCAGGCAGCTTTCCTTGCGAGGTGTGGCTCTCGCGCGGCGACCGCCGCATCAATGCCAAGAGCATCATGGGCGTCATGATGCTGGCCGCCGGGCTCGGCTCGACCGTCGAACTCGAGACCAACGGCCCGCAGGAAGAAGAGGCGATGGACGCCCTCGTTCAATTAATGAACGACAAGTTCGGCGAAGGCGAATGAATGTGGCCCCCACGCTCCCGCACTGCGTGTCGTCGCTGCCCCCCGAGGGGGCGCGGCCGCCTTGGGGCGGCCCGGCGGCGGCCGGTGACCTTCGGTAGGCTCCCATGACCTTCGCAGTCCACGGCCTCCCTGTTGCCCGTGGCATTGCCATTGGCCGCGCGGTGCTGGTGGTGTCCAGCCGCATCGACGTGGCCCACTACTTCATCAAGCCCGAAGAAATAGAAACCGAGATCGACCGGGTGCGCATGGCCCGCAACGCGGTGGCCGACGAGCTTGCCAAGCTGCAGGCCAGCGTGGCGCTGATGGGCCCCAACGATGCGCCGCACGAGCTCGCGGCGCTGCTCGAAGTGCACCAGATGCTGCTGCAGGACGAGGCGCTCACCGGCGGCGTGAAGCACTGGATCACCGACCGGCTCTACAACGCCGAGTGGGCGCTGACCACGCAGCTCGAAATCATCGCGCGTCAGTTCGACGAGATGGAGGACGAGTACCTGCGCGAGCGCAAGGCCGACCTCGAGCAGGTGGTCGAGCGGCTGCTGCACCGCATGAAGGGCACGGCCGCGGTGCTGGCGCCGAGCCCGCCGCGCCGCAAGCGCCCCGCGACCGAGGAAGACGACGACCCCACCGCCGGCGACGGCATCGACGCGCCGCTGGTGCTGATTGCGCATGACCTGTCGCCGGCCGACATGCTCCAGTTCAAGAAGAGCGTGTTCGCCGGCTTCGTGACCGACGTGGGCGGGCGCACCTCGCACACCGCGATCGTCGCGCGCAGCATGGACATTCCGGCCGTGGTGGGCGCGCGCACCGCGAGCCAGCTGGTGCGCCAGGACGACTGGGTGATCATCGACGGCGATGCCGGCGTGGTGATCGTCGATCCCTCGCCGATCATCCTGGCCGAGTACGGCTTCAAGCAGCGCCAGGGCGACCTCGAACGCGGCCGGCTCGCGCGCCTGCGCCACAAGCCCGCGGTGACGCTCGACGGCCAGCGCGTCGAGCTGCTCGCCAACATCGAGATGCCCGAGGACACCGTCGGCGCCGTCAAGGCCGGCGCGGTGGGCGTGGGGCTGTTTCGCAGCGAGTTCCTCTTCATGGGCCGCGAGTCGCAGCACCAGACGCGCCTGCCCGACGAGGAAGAGCAATACCAGGCCTACAAGCGCGCGGTCGAAGGCATGCAGGGCATGCCGGTCACCATCCGCACCATCGACGTGGGCGCCGACAAGCCGCTCGACGGCAAGGCGGTCAGCAAGCAGGAGCATCTGAACCCCGCGCTCGGCCTGCGCGCCATCCGATGGAGCCTGGCCGACCCGGCGATGTTCCTCACGCAGTTGCGCGCCATCCTGCGCGCGGCGGCGCATGGCGAGATCCACCTGCTGATCCCCATGCTTGCGCACCTCAGCGAGATCCGCCAGACGCTCTCGCTGATCGACTTCGCGCGCTCGGAGCTCGACAGCCGCGGCGCCGTGTACGGCAAGGTGAAGCTCGGCGCGATGATCGAGATTCCCGCCGCCGCGCTCACGCTCAGGACCTTCCTGAAGTACTTCGACTTCCTGTCGATCGGCACCAACGACCTGATCCAGTACACGCTTGCCATCGACCGGGCCGACGAGGCCGTGGCCCATCTCTACGACCCGGCCCATCCCGCGGTGCTGAAGCTGGTGGCCGACACCATTGCCGAATGCCGCCGCCAGGGCAAGAGCGTGGCCGTGTGCGGCGAAATGGCGGGCGACGTGGCCTTCACGCGCCTCTTGCTCGGCCTGGGACTGCGCAGCTTCTCGATGCATCCCTCGCGCATCCTCGCCGTCAAGCAGGAGGTGCTGCGCGCCGACACCAGCAAGCTCGAGGCCTGGGCCAAGGGCGTGCTCGAGTCGGACGATCCGGCGTCGGTCCTCGCCGGAAGTTAGTTCTTAGCTATTCAATTCGCTCAAGGGCAGGGCGGAATCGAAATAAAACGAAACACGCCGAAACTGCGGCGAAAGGACTTGCGGACGCGCCGCAAGCACCATCAGGTCTCCTCTTCCACCACAGAAAGGCCTGACCATGAAATCCCTCTCCCTGACCCAAGTCGTCGCCATCGGCTCCTTCGCCCTGCTCGCTGCAGCCGGCGCCAAGGCTGAATCCTACGAAGGCGTCCAGCCGCTCACCTCGGCGAAGAGCCGCGCCGAAGTCAACGCCGAGGCCGTTCGCGAGGCTTCCGCACCGGACCAGAACGTCGTGCGCGGTTCGCGCGGCGCCGAGACCATGGCCGTTTCCAGGGACCGCGCGGGCGTCGTCTTCGAAGCCATGCGCACCGCCGCTGCACCCGACCAGAACGTGACCTCGGGCTCGCGCGTGAACAGCAAGGTCATCTCGACCATGCAGAACCCTGTCGATGCACGTGCCGCAGCGGCCGGCAACAGCAACAGACTCTAAGTAAGACCCACGCCCGCAGGGCATCCTCCGGGCCGCAAGGAACATCATGAAACACTGGATCAAACGCACTCTCTTCGGTTTCGCCGGCCTTGCGGTGGTGGCGGGCAGCATTGCCGGCTGCGCCGGCCACCGGCACGGCTGGGGCAGCGGCGACTCCGCCGAGTTCCGCACCAGGATGGTCGAACGCGTCGGCAGCAAGCTGGAACTCGACGCTGCGCAGAAGCAGAAGCTCACCGTGCTGGCCGAGAAGCTGCAGGCGCAGCGCGAAGCGATGCGCGGCGCGGGCGGTGCAGGCGATCCGCGTTCGCAGTTCAAGGCGCTGTTCGCGGGCAACAAGCTCGACCAGGCGGCCGCCACGCGCCTTGTCGACGAGAAGACCACGGCCGTGCGCAACGGCAGCCCGGAAATCATCGCGGCCGCCGCCGATTTCTTCGATAGCCTGAACGCCGAGCAGCAGCAGAAGGTGCGTGACTTCATGGACCGCGGCGGCCGCCGCTGGCGCCATCATGGCTAGGCTTGGCTCGCTCCCAGCCTTCGCGCACTTCGTATCGCTTCGCCAACCTGCTGCCGGGGGGCGACACCTGCGGCCCGGCGCAGCCGGTTCCGTGGTGTCCCGCGAACAGGCCGTCGTTGGCGGCGTGCGCATGCTGCTGCGAGTGGAAGGCATGGTGGTGCTGGCCGCATCGCTGGCCGCCTACGCGCAGTTCGGTGCCGGCTGGGGCGTGTTCGCGCTCTGGCTGCTGGCGCCCGATCTCGCGGTGCTGGGCTACCTGGCGGGACCGCGCATCGGCGCCGCCTTCTACAACGCCACGCATTCGTACCTCGGCGCCGTGGCGCTGCTGGCCATCGGTGCGCTCGCAGCCATCCCCTGGGCCGTGGCCGGCGGCCTGATCTGGGGCGCCCACATCGGCCTCGATCGCGCGCTCGGCTGGGGCCTCAAGTACGGCGCGGGCTTCGGCTCGACGCACCTGGGCCGCATCGGGCGGGCCGATCCGTGGTGAGCGCATTCAAGGCAATGCCGTGGCGCGCCTCGCAGCAACGGACGGAAACGGCGGTGCAATGCCCGCGGGCCTGATCGTCAGCCAACTGTTCGCCAGGAGGCACAATCCCGCCATGCCGCGCATCCTGCTGATCGACGACGACGAACATCTCGCCGCGCCGCTGACCACCTACTTCGCCCGCTTCGGCTACACGCTGGAGAGCGCGGTGCGCCCGAGCGAAGGGCTCGCCAAATTGCGCGCGGGCCCGTTCGACGCGGCGATCCTCGACGTGATGCTGCCCGAGATGGACGGCTTTGCGTTGTGCCGCGAGATCCGCAAGGAGAGCGACATTCCCATCGTGATGCTCACCGCGCGCGGCGAAGTGATGGACCGCGTGGTCGGCCTCGAATTGGGTGCCGACGACTACGTGCCCAAGCCCTTCGAGCCGCGCGAACTGGTGGCGCGCGTGCAGACCATCCTGCGCCGACAGCGCAGCACGCCGGCGGCGGCCAACAGCAACGGCAACCAGCACCGCGTGTTCGACGGGCTGTCGATCGACCTCGACCGGCGCCAGGTGCTGCGCCAAGGCGAGCGCGTGGAGCTCACCGGCACCGAGTTCGAACTGCTGGCGCTGCTGGCAGCCGAGCCCGGCAAGGTGTTCAGCCGCGACGACATCCTGAACCGCCTGCGCGGCCACGAGGCCGAGCTCTACACCCGGGCGGTCGACATCGTGGTGAGCCGCCTGCGCAAGAAGCTCGAGCCGCTGGACTGCATCAAGACACTGCGCAATGCCGGCTATGCGCTGGCCGTCGCGCGCAGCGAGCCCGCATGAGGCCCAGGCGGCGGGGCTTGCGCGAGGCGCTGCACGGGATCGCATCGCGTCGCGCGGAGCTGCACAGGCAATGGCACGCGCAGTGGCACGAAAAGGTGCAGGGCAAGCGCCGCTGGCGCCGCTCGCTGCGCATCCGGCTGGTCATGATGTTCGTGATGCTGGCGCTGGTGATGGCGGCGGTGTTCATGGGCGGCATGAAGAAGTCCTTTTCCACCGGCTGGGCCGAGGCCGCCAAGCCGATGCTGGTCGACTATGCCGACCGGCTCGTCGCCGAGATCGGCACGCCACCCGACGTGGCGCGCGCACAGGCGCTGGTCGCCCGGCTGCCGATCACGATCCGCATCGTGGGCCCCAAGGTCAACTGGGACTCCAATCCCGGCGGCATCCAGGGCCGCGGCGGCTGGATGCACGACCGCGACGAGAAGCCGTGGAGCGACAAATGGTTCATCCGCCCCACGGCCGATGGCCACCACGTCATCTTCGGCTGGTCGCCCAGGCTCTGGCAGCTTGCGCCGCGCGTCGTCGGCTGGGCCACGCTCTGCGCGCTGCTGCTGCTCGTGGTGCTGGGCTATGCCTATGTCAGCCGGCTGCTGCGGCCGCTGATCGACATCCGCGAAGGCGCGCAGCGCTTCGGCCGCGGCGAGTTCACGCAGCCGATTCCGATCCGCCGCAACGACGACCTCGGCGACCTTGCGGAGCACATCAACACCATGGCCGACGACATCCAGGCCATGCTCGATGCCAAGCGCGGGCTGCTGCTGGCATTGAGCCACGAGCTGCGCTCGCCGCTCACGCGGGCCCGGCTCAATGCCGAGCTGCTGCCGGCCACGCCCGAAAGCCAGGCCGAACGCGAGGCGCTGCTGCGCGACTTGAACGAGATGCGCGACCTGATCAGCGACCTGCTCGAGAGCGAGCGGCTCGCGAGCCCGCACGTGGCGCTGCAGCGCGAGCCTGTGGACCTGGCGGCGCTGGTGCGCGAGGTCGCGGCCGAGATGCCGGGCGCCCAGCAGGTGCACCTGGACCTGGCCGAGGGACTGCCGCCGCACGCCGTCGACCGCATGCGCATCCGCCTGCTGGTGCGCAACCTGCTGGACAACGCCCTGCGCTACAGCACCGACGCGCCCCGCCCGCCCTGCGTGTCGTTGCGTGCCGTGGTCGACGGGCCGGCGCAGGGCGTGGAGATCGAGGTCCGCGACCACGGCCCCGGCGTCGACGAGGCCCAGCTCGAACGACTGACCGAGGCCTTCTACCGCACCGACAGCGCGCGCGCGCGCGCCACCGGCGGCGTCGGGCTCGGGATGTATCTTTGCCGGCTGATCGCCGAGGCGCACGGCGGGAGCCTGGCGGTGCGCAACGCGAATCCGGGCCTGCGGATCGTCGTGCGCCTGGCCTGAGCGGCAGCCCCAGGCGAGGCGCGGTGCTGTCGCCTGCGCTACGGCCAACAGCGCCGCGCGCCGCTAGCATGGCGCCGCAACAACGACCTTTCCAAGGAGACCTCCCATGGCCGAAGCGCCCGTCAATCACCAGGTCAGGCTCGCCAGGCGGCCCGAGGGCGCGGCAACGCGCGAGCACTGGCAGTTCACGACCGAGCCGGTCGGCGAGCCCGCCGAGGGCGGCGTGCTGGTCAAGACACTCTCGCTCTCGCTCGACCCCGCCATGCGCGGCTGGCTCAACGACGCCAAGAGCTACATCGCGCCGGTGGAGATCGGCGCCGTGATGCGCGCGGGCGGCATCGGCCGCGTCATCGCCTCGAAGAACCCGGACTTCGCGGTCGGCGACACGGTCTACGGCACGCTGGGCGTGCAGGAATACATGCTCGTTCCCAAGGAAGAGATCAAGCGCAACGGGCTCGTCAAAGTCGACCTGCGCGCGGGCACCATCCACCAGTGGCTCAACGTGCTCGGCATGCCGGGCATGACCGGCTACTTCGGGCTGATGGACGTGGGCCAGCCCAAGGCGGGCGAAACCGTGGTCATCTCCGGTGCCGCGGGCGCCGTGGGGCAGACGGTCGGGCAGCTCGCCAAGATCAAGGGCTGCCGCGTGGTCGGCATCGCCGGCGGCCAGGCCAAGTGCGACTGGGTGGTGAAGGAGCTGGGCTTCGACGCCTGCATCGACTACAAGGCCGGCGCCGGTGCCGTGCGTGACGGCCTCAAGGCGCATTGCCCCAAGGGCGTGGACATCTACTTCGACAACGTCGGCGGCGAGATCCTCGACGCGGTGCTCGCGCGGCTCGCGCGCAAGGCCCGCGTGATCATCTGCGGCGCCATCAGCCAGTACAACAACGCCAACAGCATGCCCGCGGCCGGCCCCCGGAACTACCTGAGCCTGCTGGTGAACCGCGCGCGCATGGAAGGCATCGTGGTGTTCGACTATGCGGACCGCTTCCCCATTGCCGTGGCCGAACTCGCCGGCTACCTCAAGGACGGCCGCATGAAGAGCAAGGAAGACGTGGTCATGGGGCTCGGCACCTTCCCCGAGGCGCTGAACCGGCTTTTCAGCGGCGAGAACTTCGGCAAGCTGGTGCTGCAGGTTGCGGAGGCCTAGTTCGGTCTGCCGCCTGCCCTTGATCTGTGACCTAAGTCTCGAAGATCCGGGTAGGGAGTGTTAACTATCGTCAACTGACGACAGACGGTGTTCTTTTGCATCTTTGTGTGAATAAGCTGCGCCCTGCCTTGCACAAGCAGGCGCAGTCACATCAATCCCAGGGAACGCAAAAATGCAAAAGACCGTATTCGTCAAGTTCGCAGCACTGGCCGTCGCCAGCGTGCTGTCGCAAGCTGCCTTCGCCGCCGACGGCACCATCAATTTCACCGGTGAAATCGTCGATGCGCCTTGCTCGATCTCGCCCAACAGCCAGAACCTGACCGTGCCGCTCGGCAAGGTTTCGCGCACCGTGTTCGACGGCGCCACCGCCGGCACCGCGGTCGTCGGCAAGAAGACCACGCCCGCCAGGTTCAAGATCGACCTGCTCGGCTGCGGCGCTACCGCCAAGGGCGCCACCGTGACCTTCTCGGGCACCGCCGACCTCGATGACGCCACCAATCTGCGCCTGGCAACGCTGGCCAGGTGGGCGTGGGCTCCGCTTCGGGCGTGGCCATCGAACTCGGCGATTCCGCCGGCACCAAGATCGCCCTGGGTTCGCCGTCCGGCGTCTACGTTCTGGGCCTCGGCGACAACTCGCTGAACTTCCAGGCAGCCTACGTGGCGACCAAGACGGCCGTGACGACCGGCCCGGCCAACTCGGTCGCGCAGTTCACGGTGGCCTACAAGTAAGCCGCCGGCGGCCGCGCTGCCGCTCTTGCCCGCGCCGCGCCTGGACTCCTAGGTCCGGGCCGGCGTCGGCAAATTCCCTTTTTTCTTTTTTCCTCGGCGACTCGGTGCGCCGCGGTGCCGGGCTGCGCGCGTCATGCGTCCGCCCGTCAAGGATTTCTCTCCCTATGTGCAGCAACAATCGCCGTCGGTGGGTTTTCGCCATCCTGCTGATGCTGGGCTTCCAGTGGCCCGCCGATGCGGGCGTGATGCTCGGCGGCACGCGCGTGATCCTCGGCGAGAAGGACCGCGAAGCCTCCATTCCGGTGAAGAACACCGGCACCTCCCCCTATGTGGTCCAGGCCTGGATCGATGCCGGCGAAGGCAGGAACAAGACGCCGCTGCTCGTCACGCCGCCGCTGTCGCGGCTCGATCCCGGCATGGAAAACATCCTGCGCATCATGCGCGTGGCCGGCGAGTTGCCGGCCGACCGCGAGTCGGTGTTCTGGCTCAACGTCAAGGAGATTCCCGAGAAGTCGAAGGAAGAGAACGTGCTGCAGATCGCGGTGCGCAGCCGCATCAAGCTGTTCTACCGTCCCGCGAAGCTCGCCGGCAAGCCCGAGGAATCGAGCGCGCAGCTCAAGTGGGCCGTCAGCGCCGGCGCGCAAGGCCAGGGCGCGGTGCTCAAGGTCGGCAATCCCACGGCCTACCACGTGACCTTCACCGCGCTGAACATCAACAGCGGACAGCAGCTGATCAATGCCGACATGGTGCCGCCCTTCGGCGAGATGGCCTATCCGCTGAGCGCGGTCAAGACGCCGCAGGCCATCCAGGTCGACTTCACCACGCTCAACGACTACGGCGGCGAGACGCCCGAAGAGCGGGTGCAGGTGCCGGCGGGTGCAGAGCCGGTGGCCGTGAAGGCCGAACTGGTGCCTCCGCCTGCGCCTTCTGCACCGTCCGCCGACGCGGCGAGGCGCTGAGACGCGGGGGCCACATCGCCATGCGCCGTTCGCCGCCTGCTCTTCGTGCGCCATGCCGGCTCGCCCTGTGCGCAGCCCTGCTGGGCGCGTTCGGCATGCCCGGCCATGCACAGCAGCAGCTCGCCGGCTCCAGCTTCAACGAGGAATTCCTCGGCATCGGTGGCGACCAGCCGCATGCCGACCTTTCGCTCTTCTCCTTCGGCAACCGCGTGCTCGCGGGCAAGTACATGGTCGACGTGTCGCTCAACGAGCGCAGCGCGGGGCAGACCGAAATCCGCTTCGCCGCGAAAGACGGCAAGCATGACGCCGAGCCCTGCCTCACGCGCGGCATGCTCGATGCGTGGGGCGTCAACGTGGCCGTGTTTCCCGAGCTCGCAGGCGCCGCGGACGAGGCCTGCATCGACCTGCTCAAGGTCATTCCCGACGCGGCCGTGAGCTACGAGGCGGGCAAGCAGCGCCTGTTCGTCAGCATTCCGCAGGCGGCGCTGAAGCGATCGGCGCGCGGCGCGGTGGGCCCCGAGAAATGGGACAGGGGCATCACCGCCGGCATGCTGGACTACCAGCTCAACTTCGCGCGCTACAGCGGCAACGGCTACCGCAACAACGCGGCCCCTTTTGCGCCGCCGCAGAACGTGTTCGACGGCAACGCCTTCGCCAGGCGCGACGAGAACCTGCAGCGCAACACCCTGTTCGCGGGGTTACGCGCCGGCTTCAACCACGGCGACTGGCGCTTTCGCCACTTCTCGACCTACAACCGCGGCATCGACGGCAAGAGCCGCTGGCAGGGCATCAGCACCTATGCGCAGCGCGACCTGGCCTCGATCAACGGGCGGCTGCTCATCGGCGACGGCAACACGCCCGGCAACTTCTTCGACAGCCTGCCATTCCGCGGCGTGCAGCTGTCGTCCGACGACGCGATGCTGCCCGACAGCCAGCAGGGCTACGCGCCCACCATCCGCGGCGTGGCGCAGACCAACACGCGCGTGACGGTGCGCCAGAACGGCTACGTCATCTACAGCACCTTCGTGGCGCCGGGCCCGTTCGTGATCGACGACCTGTACCCCACCGCATCGAGCGGCGACCTCGAGGTGACCATTGCCGAAGCCGATGGCCGCCAGACCAGGTACATCCAGGCTTTCTCGGCCGTGCCCACTCTGCTGCGCGAAGGCACCTGGCGCTATTCGGCCACTGTCGGCAGGTACCGCAACGGCTACGACAGCGGCAGCGGCAGCGTGCTCGGCCTGCGGTCTTCGCTCTCGCAGCCAGTCTTCATGCAGGCCACGCTCGCGCGCGGACTGGGCAACGAGTTCTCGGTCTACGGCGGCCTGCTGATGGCAAACATGTACCAGTCGCTGCTCGCGGGCGTGGGCAAGAATCTGCGCGACTTCGGCGCCGTGTCGGTCGACCTGTCGAGCGCGCGCACCACCGGCCGCGCACCGGTCGATGGCATGAAGACCTACGACGGCCAGTCGCTGCGCTTCCTCTATTCGAAAGCCTTTCTCGCCTCGGGCACCAACTTCCGCGTGGCCGGCTATCGCTATTCCACCAGCGGCTACCGCACCTTCCAGGCGGCGGTGCAGATGCAGGACCTGCGGTCTCTCGAGTCGTTCCACAGCCGCCGCAACGAGGTGCGCTTCGAACTCTCGCAGCAGATCGGCGACTGGGGCAGTGTGTTCGCATCCGCACGCCAGCAGAGCTACTGGGGCACCAGCGCGAAAGACCGGCTGGTGCAGCTGGGCTACTCGGGCAACTACAGGCAGTTTGGCTACAGCGTTTTCTACAACCACACCACCAGCCTGAACCGCGCGCCGGTGCGCCAGGTGATGTTCACGCTGAGCATTCCGCTCGGCGACACCCGCGCCAGTGCGCAGTACGCCCTCACCCGCGACAGCACCGGACGCGTCAACCAGCAGGCCAGTGTCTACGGCTCGGCCTTCGACGACAGCCGCCTCACCTACAACGTGACGGCCGGCGGCGCCAACCAGGACGGCGGCAGCAGCGGCAGCGCGAGCGCGAGCTACCTGTCGTCCGTGGGCCGCTTCGATGCCGGCCACTCGCAGGGCCGCGGCTACGGCCAGAGCACCTTCGGCGTGTCGGGCGGCGTGCTGGTTCATGGCGGCGGCGTCACCCTGTCGCAGCCGCTCGGCGAAACGGTGGCGCTGGTGCAGGCACCCAAGGCGCAGGGCGTGGGCTTTGAATCGCAGCCCGGCGTGGCCACCGACTGGGCCGGCAACGCGGTCATCCCCAACCTGACGCCGTACCGGCTGAACCGGCTGGCCATCCGCACCGGCGACCTCGGCGACACGGTGGAAGTGAAGAACGCCGCCACCGAGGTGGTGCCCACGCGCGGCGCGATGGTGGCCGCGAAGTTCGAGACCTCGGTGGGCTTCCGCCTGCTGATGGTGCTGACCGACCGCAAGGGTCGCGTGCTGCCGCTGGGCTCGAAGATCGAGAACGAGGCGGGCCAGGAGGTCGGCATTGTCGGCCCCGATGGCCAGGCCTTCGTGACCGGCGCGGGCAACAGCGGGCAGTTGACCGTGCGATGGGGCCAGGACAAGGCCGACCAGTGTGTCGTGCCCTACAGCCTGCCCGATGAAGAGAACCCGCCGCCGATCCGCGAGCTGAACGGCCAATGTGCTGCGGCCGAGCCGGGCACGATGAAGCAGAAGGAGGCGGAATGAACCGCAGCAAACCATCGGGCGCGACGAATTTCCTGCGCCACTGCGTGCCGGCCCTGGCGCCGCTGCTCGGTGCGCAGGGTGCGTGGGCGGCATGCTACGTCACGCCGGGTTACATCGAGAAGACGGTCAACATGGAAGTGGGGCGCGTGATCATTTCCAATGACCTGCCCGTGGGCTCGTCCGTCATGACGCCGAAGCTGTTTCCCTTGCCTCTTTCGGGAACCACCAACAAGCCGTGGATCTGCACGGGAGGCGGGACGGTGATCGGCGAGATGCGTCAGGGCACTGAGGTACCTGGATACAACCGTGTGTTCACTACCAATGTGGCGGGCATCGGCATCCGCTTGTCGCGCTACTTCGACGGGGCCGAGTCCGCCTACTACCCGCACACGCGCACCACCACTGGGGATTTCGGCGAATTCAACTCGGCATCGCGCTTTCAGGTCGAACTGTTCAAGATTGCCGCGGTGACAGGCAGTGGCCCGCTCTCGCAGGGCACTTACACCCGCTACTACAGCCTGGCGGACAATAAGTCGGTACTGACCACCTTCCTCTCGGGCTTGGGCATCACGATCATCACGCCGTCATGTACCGTAGACCTGGGTTCACGGAACATCTCGGTGCAGTTCGGCAGGGTGCCCCAGAACAACTTCAAGGGCAGGGGCACCACCGCAGGTGACCGCAGCTTCAGCATCAAGCTCAATTGCAAGGCCGGGCAGAACGCGCAGAACACCGTCTACCTGCGCATGGACGCGACGCCGGACCCGTCGAACGAGCAGGGCGTGCTGAAGATCACCCAGGGCACCGGCGCCGCCACCGGCGTGGGCATCCAGGTGATCGACGGCCAGAGTGTGCCGGTGCGGTTCGGTGAAAACGCCTTGGTCGGCCCCTCGAAGGACGGCGACTACGTGCTGCCCTACACGGCGCGCTACTTTCAGACCGGTGCCAGCGTGGCGCCCGGCCGCGCCGACGGCACGGCCACCTTCACGCTCGATTACAAGTAACCGGCGCGGGACGCTCGCCGTTCAGTTCATTCGTCGGTCGGCCGCATCGGAATGTCGCCCATCGCGTCGTCCTCGCGCAAGCCGCGCGCGGCCTTCAGCAGCTCGATCGACAGGCCGCCGCGCTGGCCGGCGAAACCCTTGGCAACGCCTTCCAGCGCCGTTGCGAGGCCGGTCTCGCCGTCGGCGCGCGCGTCCATGCTGATATTGAGCACCCGGGCCGCCATCTGGCGGTAGGTGATGGCGCCCGCGCCCTCGAGTGCGGCCACCAGGTCGAGGTACAGCGCCAGGTTCAGGTCGAACACCAGCTTGGGCGTGATCTCGAAATCTTCGTTCTTGTTCTTGTTTTCCATGAGTGGGGGCTCCTTTTTTCCTGAGCCTCCACTCTAGCCATAAAAATGCGCGGCTCCGTCGGACAGGAGCCATTCAGCGGGCGCGTGTGCCCATGACTGCCGCCGAAATGATGAGCAGGGCGGCCAGCGCGATGGTCCAGGTCAGCGGCCGGCCGGTCACGAGCAGCAGCAGCGCGGTCGAGCCCAGAGGCGTGAGATAGCTCAGGATGCCGATGCGCCGCGGGTCGCCGCGCTTGAGCGCCATGTCCCACACGAAGAAGGCCGCGCCGAGCGGGCCGAGGCCGCACAGCGCGAGCAGCAGCCAGTCCTTGCCGGACAGCGCCACAGGTGTTTCGAGCACCGCATGGCAGGCCAGCGAGAGCACGCCCGAAACCAGCCCGAACAGGCCGATGGCCGAGGTCGGAAAGGCCTCGACACGCTTCGTCCACAGCGAATAACTGGCCCAGATGAAGGCCGAGCCCAGCGCCGGCAGGAAGCCCCAGTAGCCCTGGAGCGCACTGGCACCAGCGCCGCCATCGCCGCGCGTGCCAAGGATCGCGACCGCCGCGCCCGCAAAGCCCAGCAGCGCTGCCGCCAGGTGCAGCGGCCGCAGCGACACGCCCGGCAGCAGCACCGGTGCGAGCACCACCATGAACAGCGGCCACAGGTAGTTGACGAGGTTGGCCTCGACCGGCGGCGCATGCCGCAGCGCGATGAACAGCAAAAAGTGGAAACCGAACAGGCCATAGACGCCCAATGCCAGCGTGCGCGGCGGCACGCGCCAGGCCGCGCGGTCGCGCAGCACCAGCGGCCAGCTCGGCAGGCTGCCGATGATCAGCGCGAGCCCGGTCAGGAGGAACGGCGGCAAGTGCGACAGGGCGGTGCCGAGCGAGGCGAGCGTGGCCCAGAGCGCGATCGCGAAGAGGGCGTGGAAGGTGGGTGACATGAAGAACGAGGCTAACCCGGCCGGCCGTCGCGCAGCGCCGGCGCGTCGTCGCAAAACGACGGTCTTGCCGTCAGGAATCGAGGCGGCGCAGCGCGGCGGTGAGTGCCGAGGGCGAGCGGTAGCCCGTGCGGCGTGCGGTTTCCGCGACGCCGATGCCTTCGAGCCGCAGTTCGCGCGCATGCGCCAGCCTGAGGCCGCGCAGCCAGTGCATCGCGCTCACGCCCTGTTCCTCGCGGCAGCGCTGCGCGAGCTGGCTGGGGCTCAGGCAGGCGACTTCGGCCAGGTCGGCGACCGTGAGCGGCTCGTGCCATCGCGCCCGGGCCCAAGCCGCGAGCGCCGGCCAGTCGATGCGGCGGCGGCGCGCGTGCGGCATCGAAGAATAAGGCGCGGGGCTCCAGGCTTCCAGCAGCAGCGCGGGACCGTGCTGCAGCGCAAGCGCGAACTGCTGCGGCTGCGTCGTGCAATGCGCGAGATAGCGCGCCAGTGCATGCAGCTGAATCGGGTCGGCCGGCGCGCGCTCGGCACACCGGGCCCAGGGCGCATGCGCGGTGTCGAGCACGAGACAGCTGCTGCCACCGCCGCGGGCTTCGAAGTCGTGCCGGTCGCCCGGCGCGACCACCTGTGCCTGGCCGGCACCGATGCCGGCGCCGCGGCCTTCGACCTCGATCTCCAGCACACCCTCGAGGCCGACCAGCACCTGGAAGTGGTCGTGCGAATGGCTGCCGCGCGAGGTGCCGTAGCGGCGCAGCGAAAGGATGGGCGGGGCGGGTTGGTGCATGGGTGGGTCGGGCGCCATTGTCCTGCGGCGCTCCCCGCCTGTCACCCGAGCCGCAGCAGCAGCGCCGAGGCCGCGCACACCAGCAGGAACGGAATGCTGATGCGATGGAACTCGCGCAGCCCGTGCGGCAACTTGGCCAGCCGCAGCGCAATCAGGTTGGCCAGCGAGCCCAGCACGCAGCCGAAGCCGCCCACGCTCACGCCGGCCGCGAGCGCGGGCAGGTCGCGCACATGGCCGTCGAGCAGGATCGCGGCCGGCACGTTGCTGATGAGCTGCGAGGCGACGATGGCGGCGAGGTAGGCGCGCCATCCCTCGGTGATGGGCCAGTGGTTCAGCAGCGATTGAACCGCCGGCAGCTCGGCCAGCTGCCGCAGGTCCACGAACATCAGCGCAATGATCGCGAGCAGCGCCCAGTCGATGCCCTTCAGGACGCGCGGATAGGTCAGCAGGAACACCGCGAACACCACGCCCAGGCCCGCGAGCAGCCAGTGCCGGTCGAGCGCGACCACGAAGCCGATGAACAGAACGCCCGCCAGTGCCAGCAGGCGCGGCTGCACCGGCGCGGCTTCGGTCTCGGGCTTGAGCGCGATGGGCGTGCGCGGCACCAGCAGCCAGGCCGCCGCGAAGAGCCAGAACAGCATCACGGCCACTGTCGGCAGCATCATGCCCATGAAGCCGACGAAGCTCTCGCCCGAGCGGTGCCAGAGGTAAAGGTTCTGCGGATTGCCGATGGGTGTGAGGGCCGAACCCGCATTGACCGCCAGTGCCTCGAGCACCACCAGCCGCGCGAGCGGCAGGTGCGCCTGGCTGGCGAGCACGCGCGTCAGCGGCACCAGCAGGAACAGGCTTACGTCGTTGGTCACCAGCGCGGAAAGAAGCGCCGCGCTGGCGGTCAGCAGCAGCGCCAGGCTGCGCTGGCTGTGCGTGCGCGCGAGCAGGCGCTGCGCGGCGGCCTGCAGCATGCCGCTTTTCTCGACCCCCTGCGTGATCGCGAGCAGCCCGGCCAGCGCGCCCACGGTCTGCCAGTCGACCAGCTTCAGCCAGTCCATCGGCGCCCGCGGGCGCAGGAAAGCGAACAGCACCGCGACGGCGGCCAGCAGCCACAGCAGGCCGTTGCCTCCGCCTTGTTCGGAGGACGCGGCTGCCTGCGCCTGTGCTTCAGCGGCCGCCGAGTTCACGCAACTCCCGCTTGAGCACCTTGCCGATCGCGCTGCGCGGCAGCTCGTCGATGAACTGCAGCCGCGCCAGGCGCTGCGTCTTGCCGAGCTGCGCGTTGGCCCATTGCAGCAGCGCGTCCTCGGACGTGCCATTGCCTTCGCGGCGCACCACGAAGGCCACCGGCGTCTCGCCCCATTGCTCCGACGGCACGCCGGCCACCGCCACGTCGGCCACGGCCGCATGGCCGCGCAGCACCGCTTCGAGATCGCTCGGATAGATGTTGAAGCCGCCGCTGATGATCATGTCCTTCTTGCGGTCGAACAGCGTGAGGAAGCCGTCGCCGTCGAAGCGGCCGACGTCGCCGGTGCGGATGAAGCGCTTGCCGGTGGCGTCGAACCACTCGGCCTCGCGCGTCTTCTCGGGCTGGCGGTGATAGCCGGTCATCATGCCGGCCGAATGGCCCACCACCTCGCCAGCCAGCTCGATGTTGGCGCGCGGGATCTCGCGGCCTTCCTCGTCGATCAGGCGGATGTCGCTGCCTTCGGCCGGCTGGCCGACCGTGTGCAGCTTGTCGGGGTGCAGGTGGGCTTCGAGGATGCAGGTGCCGCCGCCTTCGGTCATGCCGTAGAACTCGATCAGCCCGCCGGGCCAACGCGCGAGCACGTCGGCCTTGAGCGCGGCATTGAAGGGCGCGCTGGTGCTGAACTTGAAGCGGAAGGACGAAAGGTCGTGCGCGTCGAAGCGCGGATGCGCCATCAGGCGCTGGTATTGCACCGGCACCAGCATCGTGTGCGTCACGCGGCGCTGCTCGGCCAGCTGCAGGTAGCCGAGCGCGTCGAACTTGGGCATCAGCACGACGCAGCCGCCGAAGGCAATGGTCGGAAAGAACACCACCAGCGTGGTGTTCGAATAGAGCGGGGTCGACAGCAGCGTGACGGTGTCGGGGCCGTATCCGTACTTGGCGCCGCGCTGCACATGGGCCCAGCGCATGCCGTGGCCCTGCACGATGCCCTTGGGCTCGCCGGTGGTGCCCGACGAATAGATGATGTTGAAGGGCCAGGAAGGCTGCGTCTCGACGGCGCGCGGCTGCGTGCCGGAGGGGGGCAGCCAGCTGTCGAGGCCCTGCCCGGCGGCAGAGCCGTCGAGGGCCACGCGCGGGATGCCGCCTTCCTTGGCAGGGCCGACGACCTCGGCCGCCGAGGCGTCGATGAAGAGAATGCGCGCATCGGCATCCTCGATCATGCGGGCCAGGCTGGCCGGCGTGGACCCGGGAGCCAGCGGCGCGACCGCGACGCCCGCGCGCAACGCGCCGAGGAACACCGCCGCATAGTTCACCGAGGACGCCGCGCAGACCGCGATGGCGTCGCCCGGACCGAGGCCGTCGCGCTGCAGTGCGGCCGCGACGCGGTCCATCAGCGCGTCGAGCGCGCCGTAGTCCAGTGCCTGTTGCGCGTCCGCGAGCGCTGCGTGGTCGGGCGTGTGTTGCGCGTGGAGGCGAACCAGGTCGGCGATGGCGCCGAAGCTGCGCTCCATGGCGGCTTGAATGGCAGGGTGCGTTTGCAAAATCTATCCTTCGTCTTGGCCAGACGGCAGGATAGCGAAGACCCCGGCCCGGCGGTGAGCCGCACGCGACGAGCGCGCATGCAGCGGTGCCATGGCGGGGCCTACGCCGTACGCAGGGTGCGGCGCGACCGCTGCGCTGGCTTGTCCCGGCGCGCCCACTCGGCCTGTTCGATCAGGCGGCCGAGTTCGGCCACGGCCGGGCTGCGCTCCCCGGCATCGCCTTCGCCGTAGGCCAGCGTGAAGTCCAGCATCGGCAGCGCGGGCAGGCCATGGCGCTCGTCCAGCGCCGCCATGCCGGGGCGCAGGTTGTCGCGGGTGAAGGTGGCGACCGCGAGGCCGCTCAGCGCGGCCGTGCGCAGGTCCTGCAGGCTGTGCGAGCTGAATGCGCCGTGCCAGGGAATGCCGGCCTGGTTCAGCGCATCGATGCTGACCTGGCGGCACACGCAGGGCGGCGGCGAGTAGGCCAGCGGCAGCGAGGCGCCGTCCGCGCGCTCGAAGCCCTCGGCGGCGGCCCACACCATCGGCAGGCGCCGCAGCAGCGTGCCCTCGACCGTGCCCGAGACCGACACCACCACCGCCAGGTCGAGCTCGCGCTCGCGCACCATCGTGGCCAGGTCGAGCGTCAGGCCCACGCTCACTTCCAGCCGCACGTTGGGACAGCTGCGCGCGAACTGTTGCAGCAGCTGCGGCAGGCCCTCGCTCATGAAGCTCTCGGGCACGCCGAAGCGCACCGTGCCTTCGATCGGCGAGCAGCGGAAGTGCCGCGCCAGCGCGTCCTGCGCCTGCAGGATGCGCTCGGCATGGCGCAGGAAATCCTCGCCGTCGGCGGTCAGGTTCAGGCGCCGCGTGGTGCGGTGGAACAGCGGGCGCCCGACCAGTTCTTCGAGCCGGCGGATCTGGTGGCTGACCGCCGATTGCGTCAGGTGCAGCTGCTCGGCGGCGCGGGTGAAGCCGTTGGCGCGGTGGACGGCGATGAAGGCCTGCAGGAGGCCGGTGTCGAAGCTCATGGCTGCTCAGATTAATGAAATTGCGTCTTGAATGGAGAGAAATTTAATCATTTGCCTAATGAAATAGGGGTCTTGAGAATGCCTCGGACCACCTTCCTTCTCCTCTTTACGCTCCGATGTCCTCTTCCGTTCCCCGCCATCCCACCCTCGCGCTGGCCGCCATCTGCCTGGCGGCGCTGATGTTCGGCCTGGAGATTTCGAGCGTGCCGATCATCCTGCCGGTGCTGGAGGCGCGGCTGCATGCCGACTTCCAGGACCTGCAATGGATCATGAACGCCTACACCATCGCCTGCACCACGGTGCTGATGGCCACCGGCACCCTGGCCGACCGCTACGGACGGCGCCGCATGTTCGCGCTCACGGTGCTGGCCTTCGGCCTGGCCTCGCTGCTGTGCGGCCTGGCGCCCGGCACGCCGGTGCTGATTGCCGCGCGCTTCCTGCAGGGCATGGCGGGCGGCGCAATGTTCATCTGCTCGATCGCGATCCTGTCGCACCAGTTTCCGGACGGCCGGGCGCGCGGCCGCGCCTTTGCGATCTGGGGCGTGGTGGCCGGCATCGGCCTGGGTTTCGGGCCGGTGGTGGGCGGCGCGATCATTGCGCTGGCCAGCTGGCACTGGGTCTTCCTGGTGCATGCGCCGCTGTCGCTGCTGGGGCTGGCGCTGATCATGGCCGGCGTGGCGGAGTCCCGCGATCCGCTGGCCCGCCAGCAGAAGCTGGACCTGGCGGGCATCGTCACGCTGACCATCGCGGTGCTTGGGCTCACGTGGCTGATCACGCAGGGCGACAGCCTGGGCTGGACCAGCCCGGCCGCGCTGGGCCTGATGGCCGCCACCGCGGCGGGCCTTGCGGCCTTCGTCGCGGTCGAGCGCTTCCATCCGCACCCGATGTTCGACTTCTCGGTGTTCCGCATCCGCGATTTCTCGGGCGCCATCGTCGGCTGCATCGGCATGAACTGCAGCTACTGGCCGTTCATGATCTACCTGCCGCTGTATTTCTCCGCCGGCCTGGGCTACGGCACAACCACCGCCGGCCTGGCGCTGCTGGTCTACACGGTGCCCTTCCTCGTGATGCCGCCGATCGCGCAATGGCTGCTGCTGCGCTACCAGGCGCGCTTCGTGATTCCCGCCGGCCTGTTCCTGATCGGCCTGGGCTTCATGGCGATGAAGTGGGGCAGCGGCCTCGCGCACCTGGGCGGCTGGACGGTGCTGCCCGGTGCGCTGATCGCCGGCATCGGCCTGGGCCTGACCACCACGCCCGCAACCAACATGACCACTGCCTCGGTGCCTGCGCACCGCGCCGGCATGGCCTCGGGCATGGACGTCAGCGCGCGCCTCATTTCCCTGGCCATCAACATCGCGGTAATGGGCCTGGTGCTGGTGGCGGGCATCCTGGCCGCGCTGCGGGGCTCGCTGGGGGCGGCGCTCGATGCTGCGCGGCTGCGCGCATTGGCCGAGCAGCTGGCGGGCGGGGACGTGGCGGGCGCGCAGCAGGCGCTGGCCCTGCCGGATGTTTCCGGTGCGGTGCTGCAGGCCGCCGTGACCCACGGCTTTGGATGGGTCATGCTGTATGGCGGGCTCGGCGCCTGGTTGACCGCGGCGCTCAGCTTCGCGGTGTTCGGCGGCCGGCAGGCCTCGTCCGCGCGGGACGCCTCGCCCCGGGTGGCGGGCGGGCGCTGACGCGCGCCGACCGCTTGTTTGTCAGACGCCCGCGGCGTGCGCCTGCTGGTCCGCGTGGTAGCTCGAACGCACCATCGCGCCCACGGCCGCGTGGCTGAAGCCCATCTTGTAGGCCTCTTCCTCGAACATCTTGAAAGTGTCGGGGTGCACGTAGCGGCGCACCGGCAGGTGCGAGCCCGACGGCGACAGGTACTGGCCGATGGTCAGCATGTCGATGTCGTGCGCGCGCATGTCGCGCATCACCTGCAGGATCTCTTCGTCGGTTTCGCCCAGGCCCACCATGATGCCGCTCTTGGTCGGAACCTGCGGGTGCAGCGCCTTGAACTTCTTCAGCAGGTTGAGGCTGAACTGGTAGTCGCTGCCGGGGCGCGCTTCCTTGTAGAGGCGCGGCGCGGTCTCCAGGTTGTGGTTCATCACGTCCGGCGGCGCGGCCTTGAGGATCTCGAGGGCGCGGTCGTCGCGGCCGCGGAAGTCGGGCACGAGGATCTCGATCTGCGTCATCGGCGAGAGTTCGCGGATGTTGGTGATGCAGTCGACGAAATGCTGGCTGCCGCCGTCGCGCAGGTCGTCGCGGTCGACGCTGGTGATCACCACGTACTTCAGGCGCAGCTTGGCGATGGTCTTGGCGAGGTTGAGCGGCTCGTCCTTGTCGAGCGGGTCCGGGCGGCCGTGGCCCACGTCGCAGAACGGGCAGCGGCGCGTGCACTTGTCGCCCATGATCATGAAGGTCGCCGTGCCATTGCCGAAGCATTCGCCGATGTTCGGGCACGAGGCTTCTTCGCAGACGGTGTGCAGGTTGCTTTCGCGAAGGATCTGCTTGATCTCGTAGAAGCGCGTGGTGGGGCTGCCGGCCTTCACGCGGATCCAGTCGGGCTTCTTGAGCACCTCGCCCTGCTGCACCACCTTGACGGGGATGCGCGAGAGCTTGGCCGCGGCCTTCTGCTTGGCCAGCGGGTTGTAGGTTTCGGCGCTTTGTGCGTCGCGGACGACTTCTGTGGTGCTCATTGGAGTGTCAAGGCGCCAGGTAGGTGCTGAGCTTCTGGCTCAGGACCCGGGCAGCTTCTTCCCATGTGGTTTGGACCCCGATTGTAGAAAGATCGACCGTTTGCAGCCCCGCATAGCCGCAAGGGTTGATGCGAGAGAAGGGTTCGAGGTCCATCGCGACGTTGAGCGCCACGCCGTGGTAGGTGGCGTGGCGGCTCACCTTGATGCCGAGCGCGGCGATCTTGCCGAGGCCGCGGAACGGGTCGCCAGCGGGTAGCGGGCCGGTCAGCGCGGCATGCGAAAAAGGGTCGTCGAGCCGTACGTAGATGCCCGGCGCGCCCGCCACGCGGTGGCCCGTCACGCCGAAGTGGGCCAGCGTGCGCAGCACCGATTCCTCGATGCGGTAGACGTATTCCTTCACGAAGTAGCCCGCGCGCCGGAGATCGATCAGCGGATAGGCCACCACTTGGCCCGGGCCGTGGAAGGTGACCTGGCCGCCGCGGTCGGTCTGCACGACCGGGATCGCGCCAGGGTTCAGGATGTGGTCCTGCTTGCCCGCGATGCCCTGCGTGAAGACCGGGGCGTGCTCGCAGATCCACAGCGCATCGGGCGTCTCGGGCAGGCGTTCGAGCGTGAACTGCTTCATTGCGCCGTAGGTCGCGGCGTAGTCGGCGGCGCCCAGCCATGTGGCTTCGATGCCCGTGCTCATCGCGTGCCCGGCGCTTTCTTCAGAGAACGACCTTGACCAGCGGATGGCCCGAGAGCGCGCGGTACAGATCGTCGAGCTGCTCGCGGCTGGTGGCGGTGACGGTGATCGTCACGCCCAGGTAGTTGCCCGCCTTGCTGTCGCGCAGCTCGACCGTGGTGGCGTCGAAGGCCGGATCGAAGCGCTCGGCGATCTGCGTGATGGCATGCACGAAGCCATCGGCCTTGATGCCCATGACCTTGATCGGAAACTGCGAGGGGTACTCGATCAGCGATTCCTTGCGCGGATCGGGAATCGGAGCGCCGGTGTCGGTGATGTCGTTGGTGGTGCTGCTGCTCATGCGGTGGTCGCTCCTTGCTTGTGTGGCTGCTGGGCATTGCGCTGCTTGGCCTCTTGGTAAGCCGCGTACAAGGCTTGATAGATGGGGCCGGGGCGGCCATTTCCAATCGCCTGGCCATCGAGCGTCACGACCGGCAGCACTTCCTTGCTGGCCGACGAAAGCAGCAGCTCGTCGGCGCCGAAAACCTCATCGCGCGAGATGCGGCGCAGCGCAAACGGGATGCCGCACTCGGCGCACAGGCGTTCGAGCAGGCCGTAGCGGATGCCGGTCAGCACCAGGTGGTCCTTGGGCGGCCCCACGAGGCGGCCGTCCTTCACGATCCACACGTTGCTCGACGAGGCCTCGCTGAGCCATTCGTCACGGAACATGATGGTCTCGGCCGCGCCGGCCTCGACGCTGATCTGCCGCGCCAGCACCGCGCCCAGCAGGCTGGTGCTCTTGATGTGCGCCTTCTGCCAGCGGAAGTCGGCCGCACTCACGCAGGCCACGCCCTTGGCGCGCACGGCATCGGCCACCGGCGGCAGCGGATTCACCATCACGAACACCGTCGGGCGCACGCCCTGGGTCATGGCATGATCGCGCGGCGCGACACCGCGGGTGATTTGAAAGTACACGGCCTGGGGCGCATCGCCGCCCGCCTCGACGAGCCGCATCACGATGCCGCGCCACTGGGCGAGCGTGAGCGGATTGGCAATCTGCAGTTCGGCCAGCGAGCGATCGAGGCGCGCCATGTGCTCCTCGAAGCAGAAGGGCTGGCCACCGTAGACGGGGACGACTTCGTAGACGCCGTCGCCGAAGATGAAGCCGCGGTCGAGAACGCTGATGCGTGCGTCCTTGAGCGCGGTGTACTCGCCGTCGAGATAGCAGAGCGTGGAGGGGAGTGCGGCGGTAAGAGGGTGCATGCTGGAATTATGGTTGTGCGCGGCAGGTCGGGCTCTCGTCAGCCAACGAAGCCTCGATTTGCAAACGCGACAGCTCGGGTGGTCGGACGGGCTGGGTTTTTACTTATAATCAATGGCTTTGTAGAAATTCTGGGTCGTCATCCGGGCTTCATTCGAAATGAAAACAATCGCCCGAAAAGATGAGGAAGTCGCGGAAGACCTCGACGCAGAATACAAGCCGTTGACCGCCGATGAGGCGCGTGAACTGCGAGCAAGGCATCCTTCGATCTCCCCCTGGTGGGTCATCGCGGGGCAGTTGGTTGTCGGTCTGCTGGTGGCTTTGGCCGCCTGGGGACTGACGGGGAGGCAAAATCTGGGGTGGTCCGCCGGCTACGGCGCGATTGCGGTGGTCATTCCTGCTGCGGTGTTCGCGCGGGGGCTGACCGGCCGGTTTTCTTCCCTGAATCCGGGCACTGCGGTGGTTGGGTTCTTCCTGTGGGAAATGGTCAAGATGGCCTTGTCGATTGCGATGTTGTTCGCAGCGCCAAGGCTGATAACGGCGCTGAGCTGGCCAGCAATGCTGATCGGTTTGGTGGTGACAATGAAGGCGGCCTGGTTGGCGGTGATGTTCTCGCCCCGGCGCCGGCAACATAGAGACGAGTAACTGAATGGCTGCTGAAAACGCTGCGGAACATGGTCAGACCGCGGGTGAATACATCATTCACCACTTGACGCACCTGCAAAGCTCCAAGCCGGGCGGTGTTGCGGACTTTTCGGTTTTCAATTTCGACTCGCTCTTCTTCTCGATAACACTGGGCATCCTGGGTTGCTGGCTGCTCTGGCTGGCTGCCCGCAAGGCTACTTCGGGCGTTCCCGGCCGTTTTCAAGCAGCCGTCGAGCTGCTGGTGGAAATGGTCGACCAGCAGGCCAAGGGCATCGTCCACAACGCCACCAGCCGCAAGTTCGTTGCCCCGCTGGCGCTCACGATCTTCGTCTGGATCTTCCTGCTCAATGCAATGGACCTGTTCCCGGTCGATTTGTTCCCGGCGATCTGGGCCAAGATCTTCCACATCGCCGGCGAAGACCCGCACCACGCCTACCTGCGCGTCGTGCCCACGGCCGACCTCTCGGTGACAATGGGCATGTCGGTTGCCGTGCTGCTGGTCTGCCTCTACTACAACATCAAGATCAAGGGCCTGGGCGGCTGGGTGCACGAGCTCTTCACGGCGCCGTTCGGCAACCACTGGGCGCTGTATCCGTTCAACTTCGCAATGCAGATGATCGAGTTCGTCGCCAAGACCGTCTCGCACGGCATGCGGCTGTTCGGCAACATGTACGCCGGCGAACTGATCTTCCTGCTGATCGCGCTGATGGGCGGTGCCTGGTCGCTGTCGGCCACCGGCATCGGCCTGGCCATCGGCCACATCATCGCGGGCACGGCCTGGGCCATCTTCCACATCCTGATCATCACGCTGCAGGCGTTCGTGTTCATGATGCTGGCGCTGGTCTACATCGGCCAGGCCCACGATCACCACTGATCATCCGTTTTCGTTTTTGTTTTTTGTTTTCTCTTCAACCAAAGTCCTCTAGGAGTCATCATGGAAGTTATTAGCTTTGTTGCACTGGCCGCCGGCCTGATCATCGGTCTGGGCGCTGTGGGCGCATGTATCGGCATCGGCATCATGGGCAGCAAGTACCTCGAGTCGGCCGCACGTCAGCCTGAACTCATGGGTGAACTTCAAACCAAGATGTTCCTGCTGGCCGGTCTGATCGACGCCGCTTTCATTATCGGCACCGGTATCGCCCTCTGGTTCGCAACGGCCAACCCGTTCCTGGCTCAGATCGCCAACCTGCCGAAGTAAGTCTTTCTCGTAGGACCCGTGTCGTCGTTCCCCTCTGTGGAATGGCTTCGCATTCAATCCCAAAGAGAGGGTGAAAAGTGAGCATTACCGGTACCCTGATCGTTCAGATGATCGTGTTCCTGATCCTGGTCGGGTTCACGATGAAGTTCGTGTGGCCGCCGATCGCGAAGGCGCTGGACGACCGCGCTGCGAAGATCGCCGAAGGCCTCGCTGCCGCCGACAAGGCCAAGTCCGAACTCTCCGCCGCCAACAAGCGCGTGGAAGCCGAACTGGGCCAGGCACGCAACGAGTCCGCACAACGTCTTGCTGACGCCGAACGTCGCGCCCAGGCCATCGTTGAAGAGGCCAAGGCCCGCGCGACCGAAGAAGGCAACAAGATCGTTGCAGCCGCACGCGTCGAAGCCGACCAGCAGGCACTGAAGGCGCGCGAAGCACTGCGCGAACAAGTCGCGGCCCTGGCTGTCAAGGGCGCAGAGCAGATCCTGCGCAAGGAAGTGAATGCAGGCGTTCACGCCGATTTGCTCGCCCGCCTGCAGACCGAACTCTGATAGAAGCCATGGCAGAACTCGCCACCATTGCACGCCCCTACGCCGAGGCGCTCTTCAAGGCCTCGTCGTCCGACGTTGCCGGCACCAGCGCCTGGCTCGAAAAGATGGCCGCCATCGCGGCCAATCCGGAGCTCCAGCAGTTCGCCGACAACCCCAAGGCCACGGCCGAGCAGGTTCTCGGCGTGGTCGCCGGCGCCTTCGGTGCGCCGCTGGCTGCCCATGCCCAGAATTTCCTGGGTGCGCTCCTCGACAACGGGCGCTTTTCGGTGCTGCCGGAAATTGCGAAGCAGTTCCGGGCACTGGCCAACGCGAAGAGCGGTTCGTCCGACGCCGTGGTCTACAGCGCCTTCCCGATCGACGCATCGGCCCTGGCCAATGTGGCAGCAGCGCTCGAAAAGCGCTTCGGCCGCAAGCTGCAGGTCACGGTCCAGCAGGAGCCGGAACTGATCGGCGGCATTCGTGTGGTGGTCGGCGACGAGGTGCTCGACACCTCCGTCAAAGCGCGCCTTGAACAAATGAAAGTTGCGCTGGCGGCCTGACGGTCTTCAGCCCTCTACTTGTAGCCTCAAAGAAAGAAGGAAAGAGTCATGCAACTCAATCCCGCAGAAATTTCCGAACTGATCAAGAGCCGCATCGAGGGCCTTGGGGTCAGCGCCAACATCCGCAACGAGGGCACCGTGGTTTCGGTGACCGACGGCATCGTGCGCGTGCACGGCCTGTCCGACGCGATGCAGGGCGAAATGCTCGAGTTCCCGCCCACGGCCGACGGCACGCCGTCGTTCGGCCTCGCGCTGAACCTCGAGCGCGACTCGGTCGGCGCCGTGATTTTGGGCGAGTACGAGCACATCTCCGAAGGCGACACCGTCAAGTGCACGGGCCGCATCCTGGAAGTGCCCGTCGGCCCCGAGCTCATCGGCCGCGTGGTGAACGCCCTCGGCCAGCCGATCGACGGCAAGGGTCCGATCAACGCCAAGATGACCGACGTGATCGAGAAGGTTGCACCGGGCGTGATCGCCCGCAAGTCGGTCGACCAGCCGATGCAGACCGGCCTCAAGTCGATCGACTCGATGGTGCCGATCGGCCGCGGCCAGCGCGAGCTGATCATCGGCGACCGCCAGACCGGCAAGACGGCCGTGGCGATCGACGCGATCATCAACCAGAAGGGTCAGAACATGACCTGCGTCTACGTTGCGATCGGCCAGAAGGCTTCGTCGATCAAGAACGTGGTGCGCGCACTCGAACAAGCCGGCGCGATGGACTACACCATCGTGGTGGCCGCATCGGCCTCCGAATCGGCGGCCATGCAGTACGTGTCGGCCTACTCGGGCTGCACCATGGGCGAATACTTCCGCGACCGCGGCGAAGACGCGCTCATCGTCTATGACGACCTCTCCAAGCAAGCCGTGGCCTACCGCCAGGTCTCGCTGCTGCTGCGCCGCCCGCCAGGCCGCGAAGCCTACCCCGGCGACGTGTTCTATCTCCACAGCCGCCTGCTCGAGCGCGCAGCCCGCGTGAACGCCGACTACGTCGAAGCCTTCACCAAGGGTGAAGTCAAGGGCAAGACCGGCTCGCTCACCGCGCTGCCGATCATCGAAACGCAGGCCGGCGACGTGTCCGCCTTCGTTCCGACCAACGTGATCTCGATCACCGACGGCCAGATCTTCCTGGAAACCAACCTGTTCAACGCCGGTATCCGCCCCGCCATCAACGCCGGTATCTCGGTGTCGCGCGTGGGTTCGTCGGCGCAGACCAAGGTCATCAAGGGCCTCTCGGGCGGTATCCGTACCGACCTGGCCCAGTACCGCGAGCTGGCTGCGTTCGCGCAGTTCGCCTCCGACCTCGACGAAGCCACCCGCAAGCAGCTCGACCGCGGTGCCCGCGTGACCGAACTGCTGAAGCAGGCCCAGTACAGCCCGCTGCCGATCTCGCTGATGGGCGCCACGCTGTTCGCGGTGAACAAGGGCTTCATGGACGACCTCGAGATCAAGAAGGTGCTGCCGTTCGAACACGGCCTGCACCAGTTCCTGAAGTCCAGCCATGCTGCGCTGCTCGACAAGATCGAAAAGGCCAAGGCGCTCGACAAGGACGCCGAAGCCGAGCTGACCGCCGCCATCACGGCGTTCAAGAAGTCGTTCGCCTGATCGGCCGGACAAGGAGCACTCATGGCAGCTGGTAAGGAAATCCGCGGCAAGATCAAATCGGTGGAAAACACCAAGAAGATCACCAAGGCCATGGAAATGGTCTCGGTTTCCAAGATGCGCAAGGCGCAAGAGCGCATGCGTGCCGCCCGCCCCTACAGCGAAAAGATCCGCAACATCGCGGCCAACCTGGGCAAGGCGAATCCCGAGTACACGCACGCGTTCATGAAGAAGAACGAGGCCAAGGCCATCGGCTTCATCATCGTCACGAGCGACAAGGGCCTGTGCGGCGGCTTGAACACCAACCTGCTGCGCGCCGTGACGGCCAAGCTGCGGGAAGCACAGAGCGCGGGCATCGCGATCGAGTCGGTGGCCATCGGCAGCAAGGGCCTGGGCTTCCTGAACCGCATCGGTGCGCGCGTCGTGGCCCATGTCACCCACCTGGGCGACACGCCGCATCTGGACAAGCTCATCGGCCCGGTCAAGACGCTGCTCGACGCCTATGCGGAAGGCAAGCTCTCGGCCGTGTACCTGTGCTACACGAAGTTCATCAATACGATCAAGCAGGAGCCGCTCGTCGAGCAGCTGCTGCCGCTGGCCGCGGACTCGCTGCAGGTCGAGGCCGGTCAGCATTCGTGGGACTACATCTACGAGCCCGATGCGCAGAGCGTGATCGACGAGCTGCTGGTGCGCTATGTGGAGTCGCTGGTCTACCAGGCCGTGGCCGAGAACATGGCGTCCGAGCACTCCGCCCGAATGGTCGCCATGAAGGCGGCGACGGACAACGCCGGCAATGTGATCAACGAGCTCAAGCTGGTCTACAACAAGACCCGCCAGGCAGGCATCACCAAGGAGCTTTCGGAAATCGTGTCCGGCGCCGCTGCGGCTGCCGGTGTTTGATTGCGGCAATGGACCGGGCCACATTGCCATTCGCGCTTCGCAGCACTGCGAACCGATAACCGAAGGCCTTTTTCTGGGGACTCTGCACAAATGAAGAAACTTCTCGTTCTGGTGGCCATGGCCGCCGCCCTGACTGCCTGCTCCAAGAAGGAAGAGGCGCCTGCTGCACCGCCGGCACCTGCCGCCGCACCGGCGCCCGCTCCCGCGGCGCCTGCCGCCCCGGCAGCGCCGGCCGCACCCGCGGCCACCGCTCCCACGGCATCGGCCGCGGACCTGCCCCAGGAGTGCAACGACTACCTGGCCAAGGCCCAGGCGTGCGTGTCCGCGCAAAGCGGCGCTGCCGCCGATGCGATGAAGGCAAGCGTGGAGCAGACCAAGGCGGCGTGGGCTTCGATGGGCACCGACAAGGCCGCGCTGGGCCAGGCCTGCAAGGCTGCCAGCGATGCCTTCGCCGCACAGGCCGCGGCGCTGAAGTGCTGATCGGAAGCAACTGAAGAAACCAAGGGTGCCGGCCCGTCCGGCATTCTTGCAAAAGCGGCCCGCGATGGCACAAGGACGCTTCTGCAAGAACCTGTCGCAACATTATTGAGATCCAGAAGGAAACGCCATGGCTGAAGGAAAAATTGTCCAATGTATCGGCGCCGTGGTCGACGTGGAGTTCCCGCGTGACCAGATGCCCAAGGTCTATGACGCCTTGAAATTCGAAGGCGGCGGGCTGACCCTCGAAGTCCAGCAGCAGCTCGGCGACGGCGTGGTGCGCACCATTGCGCTCGGTTCGTCCGACGGCCTGCGCCGCGGCCTCATCGTCACCAACACCGGCGCGCCCATCACGGTGCCCGTCGGCAAGGCCACGCTTGGCCGCATCATGGACGTGCTCGGCCGTCCGATCGACGAGCGCGGCGACGTGAGCCAGGACCTCACCGCATCGATCCACCGCAAGGCACCCGCGTACGACGAACTGTCGCCCTCGCAGGACCTGCTGGAAACCGGCATCAAGGTGATCGACCTCGTGTGCCCGTTCGCCAAGGGCGGCAAGGTGGGCCTGTTCGGCGGTGCCGGCGTGGGCAAGACCGTGAACATGATGGAACTCATCAACAACATCGCCAAGGCTCACTCGGGCCTGTCGGTGTTCGCTGGCGTGGGTGAACGTACCCGCGAAGGCAACGACTTCTATCACGAGATGGCCGACTCCGGCGTCGTGAACCTCGAGAAGCTCGAAGACTCGAAGGTCGCCATGGTCTATGGCCAGATGAACGAACCCCCGGGCAACCGCCTGCGCGTGGCGCTGACCGGCCTGACCATCGCCGAGTCGTTCCGCGACGAAGGCCGCGACGTGCTGTTCTTCGTGGACAACATCTACCGCTACACGCTGGCCGGTACCGAAGTGTCGGCACTGCTGGGCCGCATGCCTTCTGCCGTGGGCTACCAGCCGACGCTGGCCGAGGAAATGGGCCGCCTGCAGGAGCGGATCACGTCGACCAAGGTCGGCTCGATCACCTCGATCCAGGCCGTGTACGTGCCGGCCGACGACTTGACCGACCCGTCGCCCGCCACCACCTTCGCCCACCTGGACTCCACCGTGGTGCTGTCGCGCGACATCGCTTCGCTCGGTATCTACCCCGCCGTGGACCCGCTCGATTCGACCTCGCGCCAGCTCGACCCGAACGTGGTCGGCGAAGAGCACTACAACGTGGCCCGCGCCGTGCAAGGCACGCTGCAGCGCTACAAGGAACTGCGCGACATCATCGCGATTCTGGGCATGGACGAACTTGCACCGGAAGACAAGCTGGCCGTGGCCCGCGCCCGCAAGATCCAGCGCTTCCTGTCGCAGCCGTTCCACGTGGCCGAAGTGTTCACGGGTTCGCCCGGCAAGTACGTGCCGCTGGCCGAAACCATCCGCGGTTTCAAGATGATCGTGAACGGCGAAGCCGACCACCTGCCGGAACAAGCGTTCTACATGGTGGGCAGCATCGACGAAGCGTTCGAAAAGGCCAAGAAGGTCGCTTAACAAGGAATCACCATGGCAGGCACCATTCATGTGGACGTGGTCAGCGCGGAAGAGTCGATCTTCTCGGGCGAAGCCAGGTTCGTCGCGCTGCCCGGTGAAGCCGGTGAGCTCGGCATCTACCCGCGCCACACGCCGCTGATCACGCGCATCCGCCCCGGCGCCGTGCGCATCGAAACGGCCGACGGCGGCGAGGAGTTCGTCTTCGTGGCCGGCGGCATTCTCGAAGTGCAGCCCAACGCCGTCACCGTGCTGTCCGACACCGCGATCCGCGGCAAGGACCTCGACGACGAGAAGGCCAACCAGGCCAAGGCGGCCGCCGAGGAAGCGCTCAAGAACGCCAAGAGCGACATCGACATCGCGATGGCGCAGTCGGAACTGGCCGTGATGGCCGCGCAGATCGCTGCGCTGCGCAAGTACCGCCAGAAAAAATAAACAGGAGCCGAAGAGGCTCTTCACGAAAGGCCGCCTCCGGGCGGCTTTTTTGCGTCTGCCGCTGCTGCAAGGTGGCATCTTTGATCCGAATATGGTCGAAGTTCGGCCTTGTCCGGCTGAAGCTGCGCCCCTAGTATTCGCCTTCGCCCTGGACTGCAGTTGCTGCAGCCGATGGCCAAAAGAATATCTGGAGACAAAGCGCGTGGCACCCTGGAGTGGCATCACTGCGGACGAGATGCGGTTGCTGGAGACCACCTTCTGGTCAGCCGGCGGCTCGCGCCATGCCATGGCCGAACAGCTCGGTTTCTCCAAAAGCAAGGCCAATGCGCTGATCGCCGGCCTGGTCGAGCAGGGCCTGCTGGCCGAAGCGGGCCTGCAGCGCTCCTCGGGCGGGCGTCGCGCCGAAAACCTGCAGCTGCATGCCGGCTTGGGTGTGCTGGTCGGCATCGACATTGGCGCCACCAGCCTCGACGTCGCGGTGCTGCGCCCCGACCTCTCCGTGCTCGCGCAGCACGACGAACCGGCCGACGTGCGCGAAGGCCCGGCCGTGGTGCTGGCGCGGGTGCGCGTGCTGATGCGCGAGCTGCTCGCGCGCTGCGGCCATGGCCCGAAGGACGTGCTGGGCATCGGCATCGGCGTGCCGGGCCCCGTCAACTTCGAGATCGGCCAGCTCGTGAATCCACCGCTGATGCCGGCCTGGGACAGCTTCTCGATCCGCGACTACCTGCGCGAAGACTATGCGGCGCCCGTCTTTGTCGACAACGACGTGAACCTGATGGCGCTCGGCGAGCTCTGGCGGCTGAAGCGCTCGCTCAACAACTTCCTCGTGATCAAGATCGGCACCGGCATCGGTTGCGGCATCGTCTGCCACGGCGAGGTCTATCGCGGCGCCGCCGGTTCGGCCGGCGACGTGGGCCACATCTGCGTCGACCAGGACGGTCCGCGCTGCCACTGCGGCAATGTCGGCTGCGTCGAGGCCATGGCCGCGGGGCCGGCCATCACGCGCATGGCGGTGCAGGCGGCCGAAGCCGGCGAAAGCGCCATGCTGGCCGAGTGCCTGCGCGTGCATGGCCGCATCGATGCCGTCGACGTCGGCCAGGCGAGCCGCGCCGGCGATACGGCGGCTAACGGCATCATCCAGCGCGCGGGCAACCTCATCGGCCAGATGCTGGCGTCGGTGGTGAACTTCTTCAATCCGTCGCACGTGTTCATCGGCGGCGGCATCACGCGCATCGGGCCGCTGTTCCTGGCGGCCGTGCGGCAGAGCGTGTACCAGCGCTCGCTTGCGCTTTCGACGCGGCACCTGGAAATCCAGTACACGCCGCTGGGCGTGCAGGGCGGCTTGGTGGGTGCCGGCGTGCTCGCGATGCACGAAACACTGAAGGTCCGCGGAGTGGCGCCATGACGGCAGAAGCAGAAACCAAGGGAAGCGTCGCGGTCGAATTCGACGGCGTGGTGAAGGCCTTCGGCCCGGTGCAGGTGCTGCACGGCGTGAGTTTCTCGCTGGCGCCCGGCCATGTGTACGGCCTGCTCGGCGAGAACGGCGCGGGCAAGTCCACGCTGATGAAGATCCTGTCGGGCTACGAGCCGCTCACCGGCGGCACGCTGCGCATCAACGGCCAGCCGCAGCAATTCACGAGCTCGCGCGACGCCGAGGCGCTGGGCATCGTGCTGATCCACCAGGAGTTCAATCTCGCCGAAGACCTGAGCGTGGCGCAGAACATCTTCCTGGGCCATGAAAAGAAGAAGGGCTGGCTGCTCGACGATGCCGCGATGGAGCGCGACGCTGCGGCTGCCCTTGCCGCAGTGGGCCTGCAGGTCGATCCGCGCACCAAGGTGCGCCGGCTCATCGTGGCCGAGAAGCAGCTCGTCGAAATTGCCAAGGCCATCGCGCGCCGCGCACGTTTGCTGGTCATGGACGAGCCGACCGCCACGCTGACCCCGGGCGAAACCGAACGCCTCTTCAAGCTCATCGCGCAGCTGCGCGGCGACGGCGTGACCATCGTCTACATCTCGCACAAGCTCGACGAAGTGGAGCAGGTGACCGACGAGGTGATCGTGATGCGCGACGGCCGCTTCGTGGCGCGCGCGCCCACGCCCCAGGTCACGCGCCACCAGATGGCCAACCTCATGGTGGGCCGCGAGCTTGCCGACCTGTACCCGCCGCGCGACCTGGTGGTGGCCGCCGATGCGCCCGCCATGCGCGTGCGCAGCTTCAACGTGCCCGGCTGGGCACAGGACGCGAGCTTCGAGGTGCGCCCCGGCGAGATCCTCGGCTTCGCGGGCCTGGTCGGCGCGGGCCGCACCGAACTGTTCGAAGGCCTGCTGGGCCTCAGGCCCGCGAGCGGCCAAGTCGAGATGCTCGGCAGGCCGGTGCCCCACCACAAGGGCTGGCGCAATCCGCGCGACGCCGCCAGGCACGGGCTCACCTATCTGAGCGAGGACCGCAAGGGCAAAGGCCTGCACGTGAACTTCGGCCTGCGCCAGAACCTCACGCTGATGGCGCTCGAACGCTATGCGCAGCCCTGGCTCCAGCCCGACGCCGAACGCGGCGCGCTGGCCGAGGCGGTGAAGGACTACGGCATCCGCACCGGCTCGCTCGACGTGCGCGCCTCGTCGCTCTCGGGCGGCAACCAGCAGAAGCTCGCGCTCGCCAAGGTGCTGCAGCCGAAGCCGAAGGTGGTGGTGCTCGACGAGCCCACGCGCGGCGTCGACATCGGCGCCAAGCGCGACATCTACTTTCTGATCCAGCGACTTGCCCGCGAAGGGCTCGCGGTGATCGTCATCTCGTCGGAGCTGATGGAACTCATCGGCCTGTGCCACCGCGTGGCGGTGATGCGCGCGGGCCGCCTCGTTGCCACGCTGGACGCAGACCACTTGACTGAAGAGGAGCTCATCGCTCATGCCACCGGAACAGCAGACACCCATGCCGCAGCCTGAAGCCGCGCAACACCGCAGCGAGGGCAAGCCGCGCTGGACCGAGTACCTGCACGGGCTCGGCCCGGTCATCGGCCTGGTGCTGCTGTGCATCGGCGGCACGCTGCTGAACAGCGACTTCGCGACCGTCGACAACGCGATGAACGTGCTCACGCGCACGGCCTTCATCGGCATCATCGCGGTGGGCATGTGCTTCGTGATCATCTCCGGCGGCATCGACCTGTCGGTAGGCTCGATGGCGGCGCTCATCGCGGGCAGCGTGATCATGTTCATCAACTGGGCCGGTCCGGCCTCGGGCTCGCCGCTGATGGCCGTGGTGATGGGCGCGGTGCTCGCGGTGGTGCTGGGTGCGCTGTTCGGTCTGGCGCACGGGCTCCTGATCACCAAGGGGCGCATCGAGCCCTTCATCGTCACGCTGGGCACGCTCGGCATCTTCCGCGCCTATCTCACGTACTTTGCCGATGGCGGCGCGCTCACGCTCGACAACGACCTGTCGGACCTCTATGCGCCGGTGTACTACGCAAGCCTCGCGGGCATTCCGGTGCCGGTGTGGGTGTTCGTGATCGTCGCGATCATCGGCGGCGTCATCCTGAACCGCACGGCCTACGGGCGCTACGTGCAGGCCATCGGCTCCAACGAACAGGTCGCGCGCTATGCGGCGGTGGATGTGGACCGCGTGAAGATCCTCACCTACGTGCTGCTGGGCGTGTGCGTGGGCATTGCCACGCTGCTGTACGTGCCGCGCCTCGGATCGGCGTCGCCGACCACGGGCCTGCTGTGGGAGCTCGAGGCGATTGCCGCGGTGATCGTCGGTGGCACCGCGCTCAAGGGCGGCGCGGGCAGCATCACGGGCACCGTGGTGGGCGCCATCCTGCTCTCGGTCATCAGCAACATCCTGAACCTCACCAGCATCATCAGCGTGTACCTCAACGCCGCGGTGCAGGGCTTCGTGATCATCATCGTCGCGTTCCTGCAAAGAGGGCGCCGCTAGTGCGCTCGCGTTTCGTTCCTTCTTTTCACTCATCAACCACAAGGAGACATCCAGCATGACAAGTTTCTTCACACGTCGCATCGCACTCACGGCCATGGCGGCCGCGGCGCTCGCGAGCCTGCCCGCATTCGCCGCCGAGAAAGTGAACCTCGGCGTTTCGATTCCGGCGGCCACGCACAGCTTCATGGGCGGCATCAACTACTGGGCCAACCAGGCGAAGAAAGACCTGGAGAAGGAACACAAGGACCTGAAGATCACGATCAAGACCGCAGCCAACGCGCCCGAGCAGGCGAACCAGCTGCAAGACTTGTCGACCGTCACCAAGATCAATGCGCTGGTGGTGTTCCCGTTCGAATCGGCCGCGCTCACCAAGCCGGTGGCGCAGGTCAAGGCCAAGGGCGCCTACGTGACCGTGGTCGACCGCGGCCTCACCGACACCAGCGCGCAGGATGCCTACGTGGCCGGCGACAACACCGCCTTCGGCCGTATTCCGGCCGAGTACATCGCCAAGCAGCTCGGCGGCAAGGGCAACGTGGTTGCACTGCGCGGCATTGCCACCACGCTGGACAACGAGCGCATGGATGCCTTCAACGCGGTGCTCAAGAACCATCCCGACATCAAGCTGCTCGACGCCAAGTACGCCAACTGGAACCGCGACGACGCCTTCAAGGTCACGCAGGACTACCTCACGCGCTTCAAGAACATCGACGCCATCTGGGCGGCCGACGACGACATGGCCGTGGGCGTGCTCAAGGCCATCGAGCAGGCCAAGCGCGACGACATCAAGATCGTCTTTGGCGGCGCGGGCGCCAAGGGCATGGTCAAGACCATCATGGACGGCAAGGACAAGCGCATCGGCGCCGACGTGAGCTACTCGCCCAAGTTCATCTACGACGCGATCAAGCTCACGGCCGAGGCGCGGCTGAAGGGCGAGAAGCTGCCCGCGACGACGATCATTCCTTCGGTGCTGATCACCAAGGAAAACGCCAAGGACTTCTATCACCCGAACTCGCCGTTTTAAAGCTCGCCCCCAGTCTGCGCGCACTTCGTGTCGCTTCGCCAACCCCCTACCGGGGGCAACACCAGCGGCCCGGCAAAGCCGGTTCCGCGGTGTTCCTTGAAAAACACGACATGACCGATACACCTCTTCGCAAACTGCGCTGCGCCATGGTCGGCGGCGGCCGCGACGCCTTCATCGGCGCCGTGCACCGCAACGCCATGGCGCTCGACGGGCAGATCGAGCTCGTGGCCGGCGCGCTGTCGTCGAGTCCGGAGAAGGCGCGCGCCTCGGGGCGCGACCTGCACCTGGCGGACGACCGCAACCATGGCGACTGGCAGTCGCTCCTGGCCGACGAGCTGAAGCGCCCGCCGCAAGAGCGCATCGACTTCGTCTCGATCGTCACACCCAACCATGTGCACTTTCCGGTCGCGCAGGCCTTCGTCGAAGCCGGCTTCCACGTGGTGTGCGACAAGCCGCTGGTGCACACGCGCGCGCAGGCCGACGCGCTGGTCGCCGCCGTGAAGAAGCAGGGCACGCTGTTCGGCGTGACCTACAACTACACCGGCTACCCGATGGTGCGGCAGGCGCGCGAGATGGTCCGCTCGGGCCAGCTCGGCGAACTGCGCAAGGTGGTGGTCGAATACAACCAGGGCTGGCTCGCGAGCCAGCTCGAAGGCGCCGGCAACAAACAGGCCGACTGGCGCACCGACCCCGCGCGGAGCGGCGCGGCCGGCGCCATCGGCGACATCGGGTCGCATGCCGAGAACCTGGTCGCCAGCGTCACCGGCCTGGAGATCGAGAGCCTGTGCGCCGACCTGAGCGCGCTGGTGCCGGGCCGCATGCTCGACGACGACGGCAGCCTGCTGCTGCGCTTCAAGGGCGGCGCGCGCGGTGTGCTGATTGCCTCGCAAATCAACACCGGCCTGGAGAACGATCTGCGGCTGCGCGTCTCGGGCACGCTCGGAACGCTCGAATGGCGGCAGGAGCAGCCGAGCCAACTGGTGCACCTGCCGCACGACAGACCGAAGCAGATCTTCACGCGCGGCTCGCCCTGGCTTTGCGAGGCCGCGCAGCGCGCCAGCCGCCTGCCTGCCGGCCATCCCGAAGGTTTCATCGAGGCCTTTGCCAACATCTATGCCGGCGTGGTGGCCGACATCCGCGCGCGGAATGCGGGCCAGCCGGCCGATGCCATCGCGGCCGACTATCCACGCGTGGAAGACGGCGCACGCGGCGTGCGCTTCATCGAGCGCACGGTGGCCTCGGCCCAAAGCGAATCAAAATGGACGCCCTGGTAGGGCCGCGGGCTCGCATGCGCGAGTTCCAGGCGCACCGCATCGGGCGTTCATGACACCTTCTTCTTTCAAAGATCCGCCGCCTTCGAATCCACAGCCCTGGCTTCGCGCCCTGGGCCGGCGGTGCCGCGCGCTCTGGCCGCTGAAGCTGGTCGGCAACACGGTCGCGACCGCGGGGTTCTTTCCGCTGTATTTCTGGATCATGAAGAACGCCGGCCAGCCCTGGACGCTGCCGCTCACTGCGCTCGACCGGCTGATCGCCTTCTGGCCGGCGCTGCTGCCGGTCTATCTTTCGCTGTGGCTCTACATCGCGCTGCCGGTGTTCCTTGCCAAGGACAGGCGGGAGCTCTGGAGCTTTGCGCTGGGCTGCGCCTTCATGACGGGCATCGCGCTCGTGGTGTTCTGGTTCATGCCCACGGCCATCCCGAACTTCAGCATCGACACCAGCCCGGGCACTACGCTGCATCTGCTGAAAACCGTCGATGCGGCCGGCAACGCGTTTCCGTCGCTGCATGTGTCGTTCTCGGTGTTTGCCTGCGTGGTGCTCGCGCGGCAGCTGCGCGAGGTGACTGCACCCGCATGGGCTCGCGCGCTCAACATCGCGTGGGCCGTGGCCATCGTCTATTCGACGATGGCGGTGCGCCAGCACGTGCTGGTCGACGTGCTCGGCGGGCTGGCGCTCGGCATCGGCTTCGGGCTGGCCTCGCGTCCCCGCAAGGCCGTGGCGGCGGCAGCGGCGGTGCAGGCACGGCCGGCGTAGGCCGATTGCGCTATTCCAACTGCGCGCCGCGCGCGGTAGAACCCGGGCATCCTTTTCTTCGAACCGACGCGGAGCCCGCCATGAAGATTCGTCCATCCGCCATTGCCCTTTTCATGCTGGCTTGCAGCACGGCCTTGCCCGCGCTGGCCATCGACTATCCCGCGCGCAAGCCCGGCCTCTGGGAGATGAAGATGGGGGACGGCGCCGGTGGCGCCAGCAGCGCGCCGGCGCAGACCATCCAGCAGTGCATCGACGCCGCCACCGACCAGGCGCTGCGCGACATGGGGCAGGGCATGGGCAAGGACGCCTGCTCGAAGCAGGAGATGCGCAGGGAAGGCAGCACGCTGGTGATCGATTCCGTGTGCAAGATGGGCACCACCACCGCCACCAGCCACGCGGTGGTCACGGGCGACTTCGGTTCCAGCTACCGGATGGAAAGCAGCTCGACCTACAAGCCGCCGATGATGGGCAGATCCAGCGGGAGCTTCGTCATGGAGGCGAAGTGGGTTGGCCCGTGCAAGGCCGGGCAGAAGCCCGGCGACATGATCATGGGCAACGGCATGAAGATGAACGTCGTCGACATGATGAAGGGCCAGCCGAAGAAATAGCGCGGGCCCTAGCCCATCAGGCTCACGTGCGCCGACACCACGCGCCAGCCCTCCGGCAGGCGCGCCCAGGTCTGGCTCTGGCGGCCCGTGCGGTCGCTGCCCGCGCGCCTGAACTCGACGTTCGCGACCGCAAAGTCCTGCCCGAAGGTGGTGATGGCCCTGGCGGTGATCTCGCGCTCGAGGTTGACCGCAGGCCGGCCCTGGCGGAACGCGCGTATCGCGTCGTAGCCGTAGAGGTTCTCGCCGGCGCCGTAGCGCAGCGTGTGCGGCGAATCCCAGAAGAGCCTGTCGAGCACCGGCACGTCGTTGGTGACGAGCGCACGCTCGTACTCGGCGAACGCGGCCTCGACTTCGGCGAGCACGGCGGGCAGGTTGATGTCGGTCATGGAAAGGGTCATGGCTTGCATTACTTTCCGCCCCAGTGCACGAAGCGCCGCTCCGCCACCAGGAACACGAGGTTCATCACATAGCCGAGCAGGCCCGCCGCGAAGATCGAGGCGTACATGTCGGGCATGTCGAAAATGGTTTGCGCATTCATGATGCGCTGGCCGAGGCCATCGGTGGAGCCGATGAACATCTCGGCCACGATCACGATCACCAGTGCGATCGACACGCCCGAGCGCATGCCGACGAACACCTGCGGCATCGATTCGAGCAGGATCACGTCGGTCAGCACGCGCCAGCGCGGCGCGCCCATCACCTTGGCCGCGAGCTGGCGCTGCTTGCGCGCGCTCATCACGCCGTAGGCAACGTTGAACAGGATGGCCAGCGCCGCGCCGAAGGCCGCGACCGCGATCTTGGTGGCCTCGCCGACGCCGAACAGCACCAGGAACAGCGGAAACATGGCCGAGGCTGGCGTCGAGCGGAAGAAGTCGATCGCGAACTCGATCGATTCGTAGATCTTCTCGTTCGACCCCAGCACGATGCCGAGCGGCACCGCGGTCAGGAGCGCGAGGCCGAAGGACGTGACGGTGCGCACGATGGTCTTGAAGAAGTCGCCCCACAGCGTGCCGTGCGCCAGGCCGTTCCAGAAGGCCGCGAGGGCCTCGAGCGGCGAGGGCAGCAGCACCGGGTCGACCGCGCGTGTCGCATGCACGAAGGCCCAGAGGCCGATCAGCGCGGCGATGCCGAACAGCGGCCGCAAGCGGGCGCCGAAGGCGTTGGCTCGATGGGCGAGGCTCATGGCTTGCGCACCTCCCGCTGGAACACGTCCAGCGCGCGGGTCTTGGTGGCGATGAAGGCCGGCGTGATCGTGGTGTCGGCCGTGCGCGGGCGCGCCACGTCGAAGGGCAGGTTCTCGGCCACGCGCGTGGGCCGCTTGGTCAGCAGCAGCACTTCGTCGGCCAAGAGCACGGCCTCGTCGAGGTCGTGCGAGACCAGCAAGGTGGTGGTCCGGCGTTCGACCAGCACCTTCTGCAGCCGTTCGCGCAGGAACATCACCATCTCGTAGTCGAGCGCGGAGAAAGGCTCGTCGAGGAACAGCACCTCGGGGTCGACCACCAGTGCCCGCATGATCGACACCAGCTGCTGCTGGCCGCCCGACATCTGATAGGGGTAGCGCTGCAGGTCGAGCCTGACGTCGAAGCTCTCCATCAGCCTGTCCATGCGCGACTGCTGCTCCACCTTCGACAGGTTCAGGTACTGCAGCGGGTAGCGGATGTTGTCGATTGCGCGCAGCCACGGGAACACCGCCTCGCGGTAGTTCTGGAACACGTAGCCGATGCGTGTCTCGCGCGCTTCCTTGCCCTCGAACAGGATCTGGCCGCTGTCGCACGGCAGGATGCCCGCGATCATGTTGATCAGCGTGCTCTTGCCGCAGCCGTTGGGGCCGAACACCGACACGATCTTTCCCTTCGGGATGTCGAGGTCGAAGTTGTCGTAGATGGTCGCGTCCTGGAAGCGCTTGGTCAGCCCGCGGATCGTGATGTGCGTGCCCTTCGGGTACCAGCGGTGCGAGGCGCCGGCATCCGCGGCATCGGGCGCGGCGGTGCCGATCGGCAGATGGGTGCTCATGGTGCGCATCAGAAGGCCCGCACCAGCGCCTTGCCGTCGATCCTGTCCTTGACCACGCCCAGCTCGGTGCCGATGTCCAGGAACTTCTGGAAGTCGTCCACGTCGGCGGGGGTCATGTCCCTGGCCATCACGATGCGCGGCAGCGGCACGGTGGCGGCCAGCTCGGGCGGCACCTTCATGCCCTGCACCAGGTAGCCGCGCGCGCTGCTGTCGGCCTGCGCTTCCTTCACGCCGCGCGCCCACGCGGCCGCGAAGCGCCGGGCCACGTCGGGCTTGTCGGCCATGAACCTGCCCGACATCACGGCGCCGGCCGCGAAGGCCGAGGCGCTCTTGTTGCCCAGCAGGTAGGTGGAGATCACGCCGGCCTCGATGCGCTTGCCGATCTTCTGCGCGACCATGATGGTGGCCGACGGCTCGAGCGTGTAGCCGCCGTCGAAGGTGCCCGACTGCAGTGCGCCCAGGTGCACGCCGATCTGCTGCTCCTGGATCGTGAAGTCGCGGCCTTCGGCCAGGCCCACCTTCCTGAGCACCGCGCGCGCTGCGCCGATGTTGGCGGGGCCGGGCGCCGAGAACAGCTTGAAGCCGTTCCTGAAATCCTTCAGCGTCCGCGCCGGGCTGTCGGCCTTGACGACGAACTGCTCGATCACGTGCTGCGCGTTCTGCCCGTTGAGCGAGATGTACTTCAGCGTGTTGGGCCGCCGCGATTCCATGTTGGCGCCTTCGAGCGTCACCAGGTTCACCGCCGCGTCGATGCCGTTCGACACCAGCGCCTGCACGGTCAGCGGGTGGCTGGTCATGGGCACCTCCTCGATCTCCAGGTCGGCCTCCTTGAAGTAGCCGCGGTTCACGGCCACGTAGAACGGCAGCGCCGCGCTCGAGGGAAACACGCCGACCTTGATCCGGTCGGCTGCCTGGGCCGGCAGCACCGCGAACGCGGCGAGGACGAAGGCCACGGCGCCGGCGAGACGGGTGGCGGCACGAAGGGGCGCGGCGAAAGAAAGCTCAGGGGGTGGCATCGTGGGGTTCTCCGGAACGGGGTGGCGGGGTCAGGGCGGGATAGGTCAGCGGGTCGAAGAAGGAGCTGCCGGCGCGATACACGCGCGCGGCCGACATGTCGGGCGGCGCGCCGTCTTCCACAGCGCCTTCGAAGGTGAGCTCGAGCTGCACGCCGCTCGGGTCGTACACGAACAGCTGCCACAGCGTGGTGCCGGGCACGAGGAATTCGCGCCAGTCCAGCCCCGCGGCGCGAAAGCGCGCGACGTAGGCGTGGTAGCCCGAGCAGGCCAGCGACACGTGGTCGATGGCGCCGCTGCCGTGCGGCACCTGGCCGCCCTGGCCCAGCGCCGGGCCGCCGGCATAGACGTGGATGATGGCCTGGCCGCCCGGTTGTCCGCAGGCCAGCCATGCACCGGGGTAGCCGAAGTCGGGCCGCGCGATCTCGCGCAGGCCGATCACGCCGGTCCAGAAGGCGCGGGTGCGGCCGAGGTCCGCGGTCTTGATCGCAAGATGGAAGAGGCCGTGCGTGATGGCGGCGTTCGTTGTTGTCATGGCGCAGGCACCGGCTCGCGCAGCCCCAGCGACACGTCGCGGAACAGGGTGGAAAGGTCGCCGAGGAACCCGGGCCCGGTCTTCCAGCGCGTTCCGGCCACCGGATCGGCGCCGGCCAGCATGGTGTCGGTGGCCGTGATCGACAGCGCCATCGCGAAGCGGATGCGCTCGCGCCGCGCGGCGTCCACCAGCGCCAGCCAGCTGCGCGGCGCCCGGCGGCCGGCGCGGATCTCGCGCTCGAGGATCAGCGCGGCGGCGCAGGCGTCCTCCATGGCCTGGGTCGCGCCCTGGCCCAGCGTGGGTGCCATGCCGTGGGCGCTGTCGCCCAGGTACATCACATTGAAATCGGCTTCGCCGAACAGCACGTCGGACTCCTGCATGCGGGCCCAGTGGCTGTGCGGCAGGTTCGCGCACATGGCGTCCATCAGCCATTGCACCTGCGCGCTCGGCGCACCCTTCGCGGGCTGGTAGGTGGCGCGCATCGTGGCTTCGGTCTTCCATTCGTCGCGCAGCGGCGCGCCGGGTTCGACCGGGTAGGTCGCCGCGATGTAGACATGGCCCGGCGGCACGCGGAAGGCCAGCAGCCGGTGCGGGCCGTTGAACCACTGGCCGTAGTCGTCGATCAGGCCGGCGCTGGTGTCGGGCACCAGCGTGCGCAGGATCGCCACGCCCACATGGCGCGGCTCGGGCAGGCCCGAGAACGCGGCGCGGGTGGCGGAATAGCGGCCGTCCGCGCCGACCAGCAGGTCGATGTCGTCGATGCGGTGCTCGACGCCGCCCTGGACGTAGCGCACGGCGGTGCGTCCGCCGCCGCCCGTGGCCCCGGCGATCGACGCGATCTCGCAGTCGTACCGGATCGCCGCGCCCGCGCCTTCGCGCAGCACGCGGTAGAGCTCCGACCAGCGGATGCGGATGCCGGGGTTGTCCGCCACCTGCGACAGCGGCAGGTCGAACAGCACCGTACCGTCGGTCAGCGCGATCTGCCAGTGCTTCCACGGCAGGCTTGCGGCCTCGACCTCGGCGGCCAGCGCCGCGTCGCACAGGCGCAGCGCCTTGACCGCGTTGGGGCCCACGTTCAGGCCGGTGCCGGCCTCGGAGTGGTCGTCGGGGCCGACGCGCTCCAGGCAATGCAGTTCAATGCCGGGCAGCGCGGCGAGCCGGCGGGCCAGGATGGCGCCGGCCACGCCGGCACCGATGATCACGATCTTCATGCGGATGAGCTCTCGCTGAGAGGCGCCGCCGCGGCGGGCGCGCGACGCCGGTGTTGCCGGGGATGGCGTTGTTCGAAGGCGTGGCCGGTGGCGTGCATGGTGGGTGCGGGCACCTGCAGGATGCGTACCAAGTCCGCGCCGGCATCGGTTTGCAAGCGTGCCGTCATGCCGCGTGCGCGATCACCGCGACCAGTCCGCCGCCGTCCGGTCCCTGGTGCTCGGCGCCCCCCGAAACGAAGATGCGCGCGTCCCCCAGCACGCCGGCCACCATGCCGCCGACCGCGCCGCGGATGTGGCGCTGGGCATTGATGTCGGTGTCGTCGAGCATGGTGTGGCGCAGGCCGCGTACGTGGCCGCGGCGGTCGGGCTCGCACTTGACGAACACCGCCGCCACCCGTGCTGCATCGGCCGCGCCCAGCTGGGGCGCTGCGTTCATGCCCAGCGGCCGCAGCGCCTCGGCCACCGCGCCGATGTCCAGCGCGTCGCGCATCGGTGCGCAGGCCATGCGCAGCGTGCCTTCCCATGCCGCGCTGTGGCCGAGCACGATCACTTCGTTGGCCTCGACCTCGACGCCCGACGAAATGCTCGCGCGGCGGGAGAAGCGCTCGAAGTCGACCCCCATCGCGGCCTCCAGCGCCGGGTCGTCGGGCAGCTCGCCCAGTGCGATCGCCACGCCGAAAGCGCCGGCGGCGCGCGCCGCCGCCATCGAGCGGCCCGAGTCGGCGGTCAGCACCGTGTGGCCGGCTGCGGCGGCGGCCTGGGCGCGCGCGGCCGTCACGCAGGGGCACTTGACCTGCACGAAGGCCACGTCCTCGGTGCGGGCGATGCCGGCATCGCGCATCGCCTCGCGCACCGCGTCGGCAACCGACGCCACCTGCGCCCAGCGCCCGACATGCTGCGCGGGCAGCGGCGCGCTGACGGCCGTGCCGATCGCGAGCGCGCCCGGGCCGGGCCCGGCGGCCGCGTCCGCTGCGGGTCGCCCGCTGCGGGCGAACACCACGTAGTGCGGGCTCAGCACACCCTCGGTGCCGCCCGACAGGATGCAGGGCAGCTCGCGCAGCAGTTCGGTGGCCGGCCGGCCCAGGCGCGCGGCCAGCAGGTTCATCAGGGTCTGCGTGAAGTAGCCGCGCGTGAAGTCGTTGACGCCGCCATTGCCTTCGGTCTTGCCGATCACGGCCACCACCTGCGCGGGTTCGATCGCGCCCTGGTCGAACAGCGCGGCAAGCGCCGAGAGGTCGCCCGGATGCGCCATCGGCAGCCGGTGCACGGCCAGGCGCGGACGCGTGGCGGCCTGCGTCGGCGCGGTGCCTGGGGGAAGGAGCGTGTGGGCGTTCATGGATGCTGCGGTGCAACAGATGAACGCAGTATGGGCAGCCGGGGTGCAAACTTCCAGCGCAATGTTTCGCTCGGACCGAGCGCAAATTGTGTGCAGTGGAAGATTCGCCGCGTTCGCGGCCACGCGCCCGAAGGCCCGCTCAGCCCGGCAGCGCCGCCAGCCGGTTGACCAGCGTTTCCATGAACGACAGCGTGGCGATCGGCAACATGCGGCCGGCGCGCGCCGCCAGCACCAGCTGGCTGTGCGCCAGCGCCCGGTCCGACAGCGGGATCGACACCAGCTCGCCGCGGCGCACCTCGTTGAGCGTGCCGATCTGGAACTGGAAGCTGATCGCGCCCGTCTGCCGCGTGAACTCCTTGAGCGTCTGCACAGTGCTGGCCTCCAGCGCGACCTGCAGCGCGATGCGCGAGCGCGCCATCACGTCGTCGAGCAGCCGGCGGCTGCCGAACGACCGGTCGCCCAGCGCCACGATGTACTTCTGGCAATCGGCCAGCCGCAGCGTGGCGCGCTTCGCCAGCGGGTGGTCGGGCCGCAGCATTGCGCACAGCGGCTGTGCGATCGCGCTGATCACGCGCAGCGTCTCCGACGGCTGCGGGTCGTGCACCAGGATCAGTTCGACATCGTCGGCCATCAGCGACGCGACCAGGTTGCCCGTCACGCCCGAGACGATCTGGAACTGCACGCCCGGATGCGTCTGCTGGTAGTGCGCGATGGTGCCGGGGATCAGGTCGGTCGCGACCGATTCGGCGCAGCCGATGCGCACCGTGCCGCGCACCAGCCCGCGCAGCTGCTCGATCTGCGACTCGGCCGAGCGCATGTCGGCCATGCTGCGCCGCACCGCGGTGATCAGCACCTCGCCCGCTGCCGTGAGGCGCACGCCGCGCGGCAGGCGCTCGAACAGCGGCGTGCCGATGTCGGACTCGATCTCGAGGATCTTGCGGTTGAGCGCCGTCGAGGCCACGTGCAGCTTCTCGGCCGCCTTGCGGATCGACCCCGCGCGCGCGACGGCATCGAGGTAGACGAAGTGGCGAGGCGGATGCAGCATGGGTAGTGGCGAAGATTGTTCCACAGGGCCATGCGCGGCCGGGCCGGCGAAGCGAGCGTAGGCCGCCGCCCACACCGCTTCGCGCCCCGCCTTCGGCACGCGGACCACCGCGCCGGCCTACGATGTCGGGCCATGACCGCGCCGCTGCCCCACAGTTCCGCCTTGCGCCCTGGCGACCTCGTGGTGGCGCGCCCCGAGGGCCTCTACTGCCCGCCGGGCGACTTCTACATCGACCCCTGGCGGCCGGTGGCGCGCGCCGTCATCACCCATGCGCACTCCGACCACGCGCGCGCCGGTCACGGCCACTACCTCGCGCACACCGACAGCGCCGGCACGCTGCGCACCCGCCTTGGCGGCGACATCGCGTTGCAGACGCTGCCGTACGGCGAGGCGATCGCGCACCGCGGCGTGCGCGTCTCGCTGCATCCGGCCGGCCATGTGCTGGGCTCGGCGCAGGTGCGGCTCGAACACGGCGGCCGCGTCTGGGTGGCCTCGGGCGACTACAAGACCGAGCCCGACGGCACCTGCGCGCCCTTCGAGCCCGTGCCATGCGACACCTTCATCACCGAGTCGACCTTCGGCCTGCCGATCTACCGCTGGCCCACGCAGGCCATGCTGTTCGCCGAGATCGACGCCTGGTGGCGCACCAATGCCGAGGCCGGCCGCGCGTCGGTGCTGTTCTGCTATGCCTTCGGCAAGGCGCAGCGCATCCTGCATGGCGTGGATGCATCGATCGGGCCGATCGTGGTGCACGGCGCCGTGGAGCCGCTCAATGCGGTGTACCGCGCCGCGGGCGTGGCCCTGCCGCAGACGCTGCGCGTGACCGATGCGGGCGTCGATGCCGCGCTGCTCAAGCGCGCGCTGGTGCTGGCACCGCCCTCGGCCCAGGGAACGCCGTGGATGCGCCGCTTCGGCCACCATGCCGACGCCTTCGCAAGCGGCTGGATGCAGCTGCGCGGCACGCGCCGCCGGCGCGGCGTGGACCGCGGCTTCGTGATGTCGGACCACGCCGACTGGCCCGGCCTGCAGCAGGCCATCGCAGGCACGGGGGCCGGGCGGGTGTTCGTCACCCACGGCAGCGTGGCGGTGATGGTGCGCTGGCTCGGAGAGAACGGATTGGATGCGCAGGGCTTCAGGACCGAGTACGGTGATGAAGACGACCAGGAAGCTCCCTCCCCTTCCGGGGGAGGGCCGGGGAGGGGGCAAGCGGCGCTCGATAGGGACGCCGAGAGTCCCCATCCCGACCTTCCCCCGGAAGGGGAAGGAGCAAAGCCATGAAGGACTTCGCCGCGCTCTACCGCGAACTCGACGCCAGCACCTCGAGCCTCGCCAAGCAGGCCGCGCTGCAGCGCTACTTGCGCGAGGCCGATCCGGCCGATGCCGCCTGGGCCGTGTACTTCCTGGCCGGCGGCAAGCCGCGCCAGCTCGTGCCCACCAAGCTGCTGCGCCTGCTCGCGCAGGAGGCCGCGGGCCTGCCCGAATGGCTGTTCGACGAGAGCTACGAGGCGGTCGGCGACCTGGCCGAGACCATCGCCCTGCTGCTGCCGCCGCCCACCGAGGCGCACGACCTCGGCCTGGCGCGCTGGGTCGAGGAGCATCTGCTGCCGCTGCGCGAAGCCGGCAAGGCCGCGCCCGACGAACTCCCCGCGCGGCTGCGCGCGCAGTGGCGCCAGCTCGCGGCCGAAGAGCGGCTGGTGTACTTCAAGCTCATCACCGGCGCCTTTCGCGTGGGCGTGTCGAAGCTGCAGGTCACGCAGGCGCTCGCGGGCGTGGGCGGCATCGATCCCAAGCGCGTGGCGCAGCGCCTCATGGGCTACACCCACATCGGCGGCCGGCCGCGGGCGGAAGACTACCGCGCGCTGATCGCGCCCGAGTCGGGTGCGGAGCAGGCGCAGAAGACCAGCGGGCAGCCCTACCCGTTCTTTCTCGCGCATGCATTCAACCTGCCGCTCGAGCAATTCGATGCCGTGCTCGGCTCGCCGGCCAGCTGGATCATCGAATGGAAGTGGGACGGCATCCGCGCGCAGCTGGTCAAGCGCGCGGGCGTCGCCTGGCTGTGGTCGCGCGGCGAGGAACTGGTGACCGAGCGCTTCCCCGAGCTGGCCGTGCTGGGCGACGCATTGCCCGACGGCACGGTGCTCGATGGCGAGATTGCCGTCTGGCGCGACGACCGCGTGCAGCCCTTCGCGGAGCTGCAGAAGCGCATCGGCCGCAAGACGCTGGGCGCGAAGCTGCTGCGCGAGATTCCGGTGGTGCTGCTGGCCTACGACATCCTCGAATGGGAAGGGCGCGACCTGCGCGCGCTGCCGCAGTCGGAGCGCCGGCTGCTGCTCGACGAGCTCGTCACGCGCATGCAGCACCCGTCGCTGCTGCCGAGTCCGATGCTCACCGGCATCGAGTGGAGCGACTTCGCACGCCAGCGCGAAGCGGCGCGCAGCATGGGCGTGGAAGGCATGATGCTCAAGCGCCGCGACGCGCAGTACGGCGTGGGCCGCACCAAGGACGTGGGCGTGTGGTGGAAGTGGAAGATCGATCCGCTCAGCATCGACGCCGTGCTCGTCTACGCGCAGCGCGGCCACGGCCGGCGCGCGAGCCTCTACAGCGACTACACCTTCGCCGTCTGGGACGGCCCGCCCGAACAGGAAGGCCGCAAGCTCGTGCCCTTTGCCAAGGCCTATTCGGGCCTCACCGACGCCGAGATGGCGCGCGTGGACGCGATCATCCGCAAGACCACGGTCGAGAGCTTCGGCCCGGTGCGCAGCGTGGAGCCCAGGCTGGTGTTCGAGCTCGGCTTCGAGGGTATCGCGCGCAGCGCGCGCCACAAGAGCGGCATCGCCGTGCGCTTTCCGCGCATGCTGCGCTGGCGCGAGGACAAGCCGGTGGCAGAGGCCGATACCCTGCAGACGCTCGCTGCGTTGCTGCCGCCATGACCGCACCCGTGGACCCCGAATTTCTCCCTCCCCTACCGGGGGAGGGCAGGGGTGGGGGCCAGCGGCGTATCAAGGATCAGCCGCCTCTCGAAAGCCGCGAGCCCCCATCCCAACCTTCCCCCGGGAGGGGAAGGAGCAAGGCAGCAGCAGTCAAGGCGGCGCTCGACGCCTGGTTTGCAGCGCGCGGCTGGAAGCCCTTCAAGTTCCAGCGCGACGTATGGAAGGCTATTGCCGAAGGCAAGTCCGGCCTGCTGCATGCGACCACCGGCGCGGGCAAGACCTACGCCGTGTGGCTCGGCGCGCTGCAGGCGTTCTCGTCTGCGGCACCGCCGCCCTCGCGCACCGGAAAGACCACGCCACCACCGCTCACCGTGCTGTGGATCACGCCGATGCGCGCGCTCGCGGCCGACACGCTGCGCGCGCTGCAGCAGCCGCTCGAGGCGATGGATGCCCAGGCCATCGACGTGCACCGCTGGAGTGCCGGCGCGCGCAGCGGCGACACCTCGCCGGCCGAGCGCAGCGCGCAGAACGAGCGCCTGCCCACCGTGCTCGTCACCACGCCCGAGAGCCTCTCGCTGCTGCTCGCCCGCGCCGACGCGGGCGAGGTGCTGGGCCGCGTGAAGATGGTGGTGGTCGACGAATGGCACGAACTGCTCGGCAACAAGCGCGGCGTGCAGGTGCAGCTCGCGCTCGCGCGGCTGCGGCGCTGGAACCCGGCGTTGTGCGTGTGGGGCATGTCGGCCACGCTCGGCAATCTGCAGGAGGCCATGCACGCCTTGCTGGGGCGTGAACAGGGCGTGCTGGTGCAGGGCGCGGTGCCCAAGAAGCTCATGGTCGATTCGCTGCTGCCCGGTCGCGCCGAGCGCTTTCCGTGGGGCGGCCACCTGGGCCTCACGATGCTGCCGCAGGTGCTCGACGAGATTGCCGCCAGCAGCACCACGCTGGTGTTCACCAACACGCGCTCGCAATCGGAGATCTGGTACCAGGCCATGCTCGAGGCACGGCCCGAATGGGCGGGCATCATCGCGCTGCACCACGGCTCGCTCGACCGCGCGGTGCGCGAGTGGGTCGAGCTGGGCCTGAAGAACGGCGAGCTCAAGGCCGTGGTCTGCACCTCGAGCCTGGACCTGGGCGTGGACTTCCTGCCGGTCGAACGCGTGCTGCAGATCGGTTCGCCCAAGGGCGTGGCGCGACTGCTGCAGCGTGCGGGGCGCTCTGGCCATGCGCCGGGCCGGCCCTCGCGCATCACGCTCGTGCCCACGCACAGCATCGAGATGGTCGAGGGCGCCGCGGCGCGCGCGGCCATCGCGGCCGGCCACATCGAGGCGCGCCACACGCCGGTGCAGCCGCTCGACGTGCTGGTGCAGCATCTGGTGACCGTGGCGCTCGGCGGCGGTTTCGTGCCCGACGAGCTGTATGCCGAAGTGCGCAGCACCGCCGCCTATGCGGATCTGTCGCGCGAGAGCTGGGCCTGGTGCCTGTCCTTCGTCTCGCAGGGCGGGCCTTCGCTGTCCGCCTATCCCGACTACCGCCGCGCGGTGCCTGATGCAGAGGGCGTCTGGCGCGTGCCGGACGCGCGGCTCGCGCGGCGCCACCGCATGAACATCGGCACCATCGTGAGCGACGCCAGCATGGCGGTGCAGTACATGGGCGGCGCAAAAATCGGCAGCGTCGAGGAAGGCTTTGTCGCGCGCATGAAGCCCGGCGACTGCTTTCTGTTCGGCGGCCGGCTGCTCGAGCTCGTGCGCATCCACGACATGACGGCCTGGGTGCGGCGCGCCACCGGCAAGCGTGCCGCGGTGCCGCGCTGGAACGGCGGGCGCATGCCGCTGTCGACCACGCTGGCCGATGCGGTGGTGCAGCAGCTCGCGTTGGCCGGCGAGGGTCGCTACGCATCGCCCGAGTTGCAGTGCGTGCGGCCGCTGCTCGAGATCCAGCAGCAATGGTCGGCCCTGCCCACGCCGCAGACCCTGCTGGCCGAAACGCTCGCCACGCGCGAAGGCTCGCACCTGTTCCTCTATCCCTTCGCGGGACGCCATGTGCACATGGGCTTGGCGAGCCTCCTGGCCTGGCGCGTGGCGCAGCACGAGGCGCGCACTTTCTCCATCGCGGTGAACGACTACGGCTTTGAGCTGCTGAGCGCCATACCGGTCGACTGGCCCGCGCTGCTGCCGCAGGTGCTGCGCCTGCCCCAGGGCGAGGATGCGCATGCCACGCTGCTGCACGAGGTGCTGGCCTCGCTCAACGCGGGCGAACTGGCGCAGCGCCGCTTCCGTGAGATCGCGCGCGTCTCGGGGCTGATCTTCCAGGGCTATCCGGGAGAGAAGCGCAGCAGCAGGCAGCTGCAGGCCTCGTCCTCGCTGTTCTGGGAGGTGTTCCGCAAGTACGACCCGGCGAACAAGCTGCTGCTTCAGGCTGAGCAGGAACTGCTTGCGCAGGAACTCGAAATCGGCCGCCTGGCTGCCAGCCTCGCGCGCATGGCGACTCAGCAGCTGGTGCTGAAGCCGCTCGAGCGGCCCACGCCTTTTTCGTTTCCGCTGATGGTCGAGTTGTTCCGCGAGAAGCTGTCGAACGAGAACGTGGCCGACCGCATTGCGCGCATGGTCGAGCAGCTCGAAAAGGCCGCGGGCGGCGTGGTCACGGCCGGGGGCGTGGAACGCGTGAAGCGCACGCTCGCATTCGGCCAGGAAGGGCCGGGCAAGCCGCCGTCTGCGCCGCGCCGCGAACGCAGGCGGCCGTCACGGCCCTTGCCGCCGCTGTGAGCCGTTCAGTTCAGCCCGCGCCGTGCGCCTTGACCCAGCGCACGATGTCCGCCGCACCCATGGCGCCGGCCTGGCGCGCCACTTCGCGGCCGCCGCGGAACAGCGCCAGCGTCGGGATGCTGCGGATGTTGAAGCGCGCGCCCAGCGCCGGCACGGCTTCCGTGTCGACCTTGGCCAGCCGCACCTGCGGTTCGAGCTGGGCCGCGGCCTGTTCGTAGCCCGGTGCCATCTGGCGGCACGGGCCGCACCAGGGCGCCCAGAAGTCCACCAGTACCGGAATTTCATTGCGTGCAATGTGGCGGTCGAAGGTCTTTTCGTCCGGCAGCGCGGCGGAATGGCCGGTGAACAGCGCGCGGTGGCAGCTGCCGCAGTCGGGCGCACTGCCCAGCTGCGCCGCGCGCACGCGGTTGGTCGTGTGGCAGTGCGGGCAGACGATGTGCAGCGAAGGCGTTTCGGTCATGACGAAGAACTGGGGCTCGCGGGGTGAATTGCAAGACGGCCGCCAGCCCGCGCTTCTTTTGCGACACTCGTGGCCCGTGACCGCTTCGAATCTCCCCGCATCGGCGCTCCCGGTCCAGTGGGCCGGCGAACTGTTGCACCTGTTGCCCGAGCACGCCCTCTGGTGGCCCGAGGGCCGCGTGCTGTTCATTGCCGACCTGCACATCGGCAAGGCCGCGACCTACCGCGCGCTCGGGCAGCCGGTGCCGGGCGGCACCACGCAAGAGAACCTGGCGCGGCTCGATGCGCTCGTGGCGGTCCATGCACCGCAGCGCATCGTGTTCCTTGGCGACTTCCTGCATGCGGCGCAGGCGCGCACGCCGCAGGTGCTGGCGGCGCTGGCCGCCTGGCGCGCAGCGCATGCCTCCGTCGGCATGGTGCTGGTGCGGGGCAACCACGACAGCCGCGCGGGCGATCCGCCCGCCGCACTCGGCATCGAGGTGGTCGACGAGCCGTTTCTGCTCGGCCCTTTTGCCTGCTGCCACCATCCGCAGGCGCATGCCACGCACTTCGTGCTCGCGGGGCACCTGCATCCCGTGTGCAGGCTGTACGGGCCGGGGCGCGACAGCGTGCGGCTGCCCTGTTTCGTGAGCGACGCGCAGCAGGCCGTGCTGCCGGCTTTCGGCGAGTTCACGGGCGGGTGGCTGATGGAGCGCGCGCCGGGGCGGCGCTTCTATGCGGTGGGCGGCGCGGCCGTGTGGGCGCTGCCGTCATCGGAGTAAGGATTCAGCTCCTTCCCCCTCCGGGGGAAGGCTGGGATGGGGGCAGGCAGAGCGTGCCCAGTGTCAACGCAGCTTGCCCCCACCCCGGCCCTCCCCCGGAAGGGGAGGGAGAAAGAAAGTCAGAGGACGACGGGCTGGTCGGGCAGTTCGTTGCTGTCGGCCTGGTCGTGCGCCAGCGGAAAGTGCGCCACCAGCAAGGCCGACATTTCTTCCAGCGCCTGCGTGAGCCCGTCCTCGAAGCGGCCTTCGCGGAAGGCTGCGCCCATGCGCTGCGCCATCGCGGCCCATTCGGCATCGTCGACGCGCGCATCGATGCCGCGGTCGGCCACGATCTCGATCGCATGCTCGGCCAGCAGCAGGTAGATGAGCACGCCGTTGTTGTGCTCGGTGTCCCACACGCGCAGCTTGCCGAACAGCGTGACGGCACGCTCGCGCGCCGAGGCATTGCGCCGCAGGTAGGACCATGGCAGGCCCGCTTCCACGCAGATGCGGATCTCGCCGCTGTGGCGGCGCTCGCTCGCGGCCACGCGCGCCGCGAGGCGTTCCATGGCGGCATCGGGCAGCACGCGCCGCACATCGGCCTCGTCCATCCACTGGTGGCGCCAGATGCGGGCGAGCCTGGAGAAAAGCGTTGCCGATGCCATGCCTACCAGTCCCCCGAGGCGCCGCCGCCTCCGAAATCGCCGCCGCCGCCGGAGCTGAAGCCGCCGCCGCCTCCGCTGCTGCCACTGCTCCAGCCACCACCGCCGCCGCCACCCCAGCCGCCGAATCCGCCACCACCACCGCCGCGGCGTCCGGGGCTCGTCGCAGCCACGGCCGAGAACAGCGACACCATGAGCGCCGCCATGCCCGCCAGCACCGCGATGACGATGCTGGTCGTGATGAGGAAGGCAATCACGCCGATGCCGCCGCCCATGACCACCGAGCCCAGCTTCTTGCCGACGATCGAGCGCACGATCGGCGCCGCGACGAAGACCCCGATGAACAGGAAGATCGCGAGGTTCTCCCAGTCGATGCCTTCGCTGGAATCGGTGTCGCCGCCGCTGGAAGGCGCGGGCAGCGCCTCGCCGTCGACCAGCCCGATGAGCCGGGCCACGGCAGCGTTCAGCCCGCCCGCGAAGTCGTTGTTGCGAAAGCGCGGCTTCATCTCCTCGTCGATGATGCGGATGGCCGCGAGGTCGGGCACCGCACCCTCGAGCGCCTTGGCCACTTCGATGCGCATCTTGCGGTCGTTCTTGGCCACGATCACCAGGATGCCGTCGCCGACCTCCTTGCGCCCGATCTTCCAGGCGTTGCCGACGCGGTTGGCGTAGCTCGCAATGTCTTCGGGCTCGGTGGTGGGCACCATCAGCACCACCATCTGCGAGCCCTTGCGCTGCTCGAACGCGGCCAGCTTGGCTTCGAGATCGGCGCGCTCGGATTCGGCCAGCGTCTGCGTCTGGTCGATCACCCGCGCCGTGAGCGCCGGTACCGGCAGCAGGCCCTGCGCCCATGCCGCTGCCGCAAGGCCGCCCCACGCGGCCGCAGCCAGCAGGACGGTGGCCAGCGCGCGGCGGAAGAGGGCAAGGGCCATCAGGCGGGCGTCTTACTTTTTAGGTGCACTGAAATCGACCGTCGGCGGCGTCGAGATCTGCGCTTCGTTCTGCACCGAGAAGTTGGGCTTGGGCTCGTAGTTGAAGATCTTGGCCGTGATGTTGGTCGGGAAGCTGCGCGCCAGCACGTTGTACTCCTGCACCGTCTGGATGTAGCGGTTGCGCGCCACGGTGATGCGGTTCTCGGTGCCTTCGAGCGTCACGCGCAGGTCGCGGAAGGCCTGGTTGGCCTTGAGCTCCGGATAGCGCTCGACCGTCACCATCAGCCGCGACAGCGCGCTCGACAGCTCGCCCTGCGCCTGCTGGAACTTGTTGAAGGTCTCGGGGTTGTTGAGCGTCTCGGGCGAAACCTGGATCGAGGTGGCCTTGGCGCGCGCCTCGATCACCTTGGTGAGCGTGTCCTGCTCGAAGCTGGCCTCGCCCTTCACGGTGGCCACGATGTTGGGCACCAGGTCGGAGCGCCGCTGGTACTGGTTGAGCACCTCGCTCCAGGCCGACTTGCTGGCCTCGTCGAGCGACTGGAACTGGTTGTAGCCGCAGCCGCTCAGGGACAGGGCCGCCGCAAGAATCAGGAGCCAGCGTTTCATCATCGTCATTTGCATTACCTCCGCAGAAGGAAGCCGAAGTTAGCATAGAAGGCTCCATGGCCCTCGATCCCCTCCATGCCCTGCGGGCCGCAAACCGCGCAGCACCCGTGCCCGCCGCGGCAGGTGCCGGCACGCTGCTGGTGGCCGGCGCGACCGGCGCCCTGGGCCAGGAGCTGCTGCGCCGGCTCGCGGGCAGCCACCGTTTCGCCCATGCGCGCGTGCTGGCAGGCGAGCCGATCCGCGACGGGCTGCGCGGCGTCGAGACCTGCCTCGTCCCCGGCCTGCCGATCGCGCAATGGCCGCTGACATCGGCCGACAGCGCGGTCATCGCCTTCGACCCGCCGCGGCTCTACCACGACCGCGAACGCGCGCTCTGGGTGCCGCAGCCTTCGGACCTGCCCGAGCTCGCGCGCTGGCTGCGCGCCTGCGGCGTGCAAACGCTGGCCATCGTGCAGCCGCACGACCAGGGCAAGCTGCCCGAGGCGCTCAAGCGCGGCCTCGCGAGCCTCGACGAGCAGGCCGTGGTCGCCAACGGCTTCGACCGCGTGATCCTCGTGCGCTCGGCGCGCAAGCCGCTCCATGCGAAGTTCGCCAACCCCGCCGAAAGGCTCGCGGCCTGGATGCTGTCGATCGTGCGCTTCATGGTGCCGACGAGCGAGCAGCCGGTGCGCGCGTCGAAGGTGGCCGAGCTGGTCGACCTGGCGCTGCGCATCGCGCCGCCGGGCGTGCACGTGGCGGCGCCCGAGCTGGTGTGGGAGGCTGCGCAGGGCGATATGCAGGCGGTCGCGCAGCGCTGGCTCGGCTAGCTTTTCAGCGGCGCCACTGGCGCAGCAGCTCGGCCGAGTCGAGCACCAGCCCCAGGTGCAGCGACACCATCGCGAGCGCCGCGCCTTCCAGGTGCGCATCGGTGCCGCGCACCAGGTCGCGCAGCACGATCACGCGGTAGTTGCGGTTGCTGGCGTCGAAGGCGGTGTTGAGCACGCAGCAGTCGGTGAAGCCGCCGTTGAGCACCACCGTCTCGATGCGCTGGTTGCGCAGCAGGAAGTCGAGGTCGGTCGGGTAGAAGGCCGAGAGGCGCCGCTTGCTGTCCACGCGCATGTCGCCGGGCGCCACGCGCGTGACCCACTCGGTCCATTTCGAGCCTTCGATGGCGTGCGCGTCGGCATTCGGAATCGCGCCCACGTGCAGCGGAAAGGTGCGCCGCCATGCGGACGGAATGCCGTGGACATCGTCCACGCCGCCGGGCCGCAGCACCGACCGGATGTGCACGATGCGCACGCCCAGCGCGCGCACCGCGTCGTGGAAGCTGTCGATGGGCGCCACCACGTCGCGCGCCCGCGGCGCGGGGCAGGGGCAGTCGGGGCTGTCGTCCAGGTGGCCGCGGTGCATGTCGATGGACACGACCGCGGTGGTGGCCGGGTTCAGGTAGTCGGCGAACTGCGCCGCGTCGAGCTCGCGCTCCTCGTTGTAGACCCAGGCCTTCATCGGCGCTCTTCCCGCACGTAGGGTTGGCCCAGCGCACCGGGCTCTTCGTCGGCGCCGCGCCGCGAGAGCGCGACCCACACCATCACCCCGAGCGTCACCGCATAGGGCGTCATCATCACGAAGTACTGCGGCAGCTGCACGCCGGCCGCCGCGAGCTGCGGGATCAGCGCCTCGATGCAGCCGAACAGCAGCGCGCCCACGAGCGCCTTCCACGGCGACCAGCGCGCGAAGATCACCAGCCCCACCGCGATCCAGCCGCGCCCGCCGGTCATGCCCGCGATCCACAGCTTGGTGCTGACCACCGAGATGTACGCGCCAGCCAGCCCCACCAGCGCCGCGCCCGCGAGCACCGCGGCCAGCCGCCACATGGCGACGCGGATGCCGGCCGCATCGGCCGCCTGCGGGTTCTCGCCCACCGCGCGCAGCCGCAGCCCGGCCGAGGTGCGCGAGAAGAACCACGCCACGGCAAGGAAGATCGGCAGCGTGAGCCAGACCATCGCGTTCTGCTCGAACAGCCGGCCGGCGCCGGGCAGGAGCGACAGCGGCCACAGCGCCATCGTGCCGATGCCCCCGGTGGCATGGTTGGTCCATTCGGCCAGCGAGCCGACGAGCGCCGTGAGGCCCTGGCAGAAGAACACCAGCGCCAGCCCCGCGATCACCTGGTTCACGCGCAGCCAGATCACCATCACCGCGAACAGCAGCGACACCGCGCTGGCCGCGAGCATCGCCAGCACCAGCGACACGGCCGGCTGCCCCATGGCGATCTGTGCGCCGATGCCCGCGAGCGCTCCGACCAACATCAGGCCTTCGGCGCCGAGCGACAGCACGCCCGCACGCTCGCTGATGATCAGGCCCAGCGCCGCGAGCGCATAGGGCACCGCGAAATCGGGCGTGCTCGCGAGCCAGTTCAGCACGATGCCGCCGCTCATTGCAGCGCCTCCGCACCCACGCGCCGCAGCCGATGGCGAATGAAGAAATCGCTGGCCGCCACGCACACCACGATGATGGCCTGGATCAGCTGCACCATCGAGAACGGCACCTGGTAGAACACCTGCAGGCTGCGGCCGGTGACGAACAGCGCCGCCACCAGCAGCGCCACCACGGTGGCCGCGAGCGGGTTGTTGCGCGCAAGAAAGGCAATCAGGATGCCCGAGAAGCCGTAGCCCTGGTAGAAGGCCTGCGTGAGCCGCCCTTCCTGCCCGGAGGCCACCGCCAGGCCCGCGAGCCCGGCCATCGCGCCCGAGAGCAGCACGGCGCCGTAGATGGTGCGGCGCACCGGCACCCCATTGGCATGCGCCACGCGCGGATTGGCGTCGACGAAGCGCAGGTACAGCCCGGCGCGGCTCACGCCCACCAGCCACCATGCGAAGAGCGCCACCACGGCCGCGAGCACGATGGCGCTGCTCACGCCGGCGCCCAGTTCGGGCAGCCGCTCGAAGGCGCGGAACTGCGGCGAATAGGGGAAGTTGTCCTTCGGGTCCTTCCAGCTGCCATAGACCAGGTGCAGCAGGAAGTTGGCCGCCATGTAGTTGAGCATCAGCGTGGAAATGATCTCGTTCACGCCGAGCCTGATCTTCAGCCACGCCGGCCCCAGCACCCAGAGCAGCCCGCAGCCGATGGCGGCCGTGAACATCAGCGGCAGGCGCAGCGGCTCGGGGCCGATCTGCCACATCGAGACGGCCGTCGCGCCGATGGCGCCCCAGATCATCTGGCCCTCGAGCCCCAGGTTCCAGAAGCGCGCGCGAAACGCCAGCGAGCCGGCCAGGCCCACGAGGACCATGGGTGCGGCCTGGAACAGCACGGCGCGCAAGTTCTGGCCGTCGAAGAAGGTCTGCATCACGAACTCGTTGGCGAGCTCGTTGGCGGGAACGCCGGCCGCCACCAGAATGGCGGCGGAAATCGCCAGCCCGGCCAGGAGCGCCGCCGCAAGGATCAGCGCCTGCCGCCGCCATCCCATGTGCTGGCGGATCTCCAGCGCATAGCGCCGGCGCGCCAGCGGCTGGCGCCGTGCCCGTTGCGCGGCATCCGGATCGGCCTGCGCCGGCTGCGCGATGGCCGCGAGCGTGGCGTCAACCATGGTCCACCATCGCCTGTCCGATGGCCTGCCGGTCGGCGGGCTGCGCGAAATCGCCGGCGATGCGCCCGCGCGTCATCACGCCCACGCGGTCGGCCAGCTGCAGCACCTCGTCGAGGTCTTCGCTGATCAGCAGCACCGCGGCGCCGCTGTCGCGCGCGGCGCGCAGGCGCGCATGCACCTCGGCGCTCGCGCGCACGTCGAGCCCGCGGCTCGGGCTGTGCGCGAGCACCAGCGAGGGCGCCTTGCCGAATTCGCGCGCGAGCACCAGCTTCTGCGCATTGCCGCCGGACAGCAGCGCGGCCTTCTGTGCCACCGAGCGCACGCCCAGCACATCGAAGGCGCGAACCGCTTCCTGCGTATCGTCCTGGATGCGGCGGCGCCGCAGATGCCAGGCGGGGCCGTAGCGGCCGGTGTGCACGCGGCCGATCGCGTAGTTCTCGGCCACCGAAAGGCTGCCGGCCAGCGCGAGGCCGTAGCGGTCGGCCGGGATCGCGGCAATGCCCATGTTCCGGCGCTCGGGTGCGGCCATGGCCTTGAGGTCGCCGTGGCCATCGAGATGGATCTCGCCTTCGAGCGGCCCGCCGGCATCCGGCAGGCCCATGATGGCACCGGCCAGCTCGCCCTGACCGTTGCCGCCGACACCGGCCAGGCCATAGATTTCGCCCGCATGCAGTTCGAGGTCCACCCCGTCGAGCACGCGGCGGCCCTCGGGCGATGCCGCCGAGCGCAGGCCGCGCACCGCGAGCCGCACCGGGCCGCGCGGCGACTTCGCCGCTTGAAAGCCTTGCGCGGCAACCGATTCGCCCACCGTGAGCTTCACGAGCTCGGCCACCGAGGCGGCGCCCGGCTCCAGCGTGGCCACCGTGCGGCCGCCGCGCATCACCGTCACGCGGTCGGCATAGGTCTTCACGTCGGCCATCTTGTGCGTGACCAGCACCACGGCGGAGCCGGCGCGCGCGAGGCCCTGCACCGTCTGCAACAGGCGCGCGGCTTCCCGGTCGGTCAGCACCGCGGTCGGCTCGTCGAGAATCAGGATGCGCGCGCCCGCGAGCAGCACCTTGAGAATCTCGACGCGCTGCTGTTCCGCGATCGACAACGCATCGATGCGCTTCGACGGATCGATCTCGAAGCCCAGCTCCGAGGCCCTGTTGCGGATGTCGCGCGAAATCTCGCGCAGGCGCTCCCCGTGGCTCTGGAACTCGGCCGGCTGCGGCGCGGTGAGCAAAATGTTCTGCGCCACCGTGAACGGCCGCACCAGCTTGAAGTGCTGGTGGACCATGCCGATGCGGTGCCTGGCCGCATCGCGCGGTCCGGCAAGGCGCACCAGGTTGTCGTCGACCAGCAGCTGGCCCGCCTCGGGCGCATAGAGTCCGGCCGCGATGTTCATCAGCGAGGACTTGCCCGCGCCGTTCTCGCCCAGCAGCGCATGCACCTCGCCCCAGCGCGCTTCGAAGTGCGCGTCGGTCAGTGCCGCAAAGCCGTCGAAGGACTTGCGGATGCCGGTGAGCTGGAGCGCGTTGGGCATCGGCCGGCCTGCTTACTTCTGCGTGACCACGCCCTTGACGAACCAGTCCATTTTCCAGAGCTCGGCATCCGACAGCACCGCACCCTTGGCCACGCGCTCCTTGCCGTCGCGGTCGGCGAGCGGGCCGGCGTAGACCTGCTTGCCCTTCATGATGGCGTCGCGCTCGGCCGTGATCAGCGCGGCCTTGTCCTTGGGCACCGCGGGGCCGAAGCCCGCGATGTCGGTGCCGCCGTCCTTCATCTCGATGAAGGCGCCGTACTGGCCGGGCTTCCAGTTGCCGGCCATGATCTTCTTGAGCTCGGGCGTCAGGAAGCGGTCCCACACCCACACCGACGAGCACAGCGTGGCCTTGGGCGCGAACTGGCGCAGGTCGCGGTGGTGGCCGGTGCCGTACACGCCGCGCTCCTGCGCCACGATCTGCGGCGTGGGCGAGTCGACGTGCTGGCCGATCACGTCGGCGCCCTGGTCGATCAGCGCGGCCGCGGCGGCGCGTTCCTTCACCGGGTCGTTCCAGGCGCCGGTGTAGATCACGTTGACCGTGGCGTTGGGGTTCATCTTCTGCGCACCGAGCGCGAAGGCGTTGATGGTCCAGTTCACCACGCCGAAGGGGTTGGCCGCGACGAAGCCGAGCTTGCCGCTCTTGGAGGCCGCGCCCGCGGCCATGCCGCAGAGATACTGGCTCTCGTAGGTGCGGCCGTAGAAGGATTCGAGATTGCCGCCGTTGGTGGTGCCCGAGCCGTTGAGAAAAGCCACGCCGGGGTACTTGGCGGCCAGGTCCTTGAAGCTGTCGGAGTAGCCGAAGGCGGTGCCGATCACGATGTTGGCGCCGCGCTGGATGAACTTCTCGGCCGCGGGCTTGATGGCCGATGCATCTTCGGGCACGTTCTCGACGAACTGGATCTTCTGGCCGATCTCCTTCTCGATCTTCACGCGCGCCTCGTCGAAGGCCTGCGTCCAGCCGCCGTCGTTCTTCGGGCCGAAGTAGAGCATCGCGATCTTCGGCTTGTCCTTGAGCGTGAAGCCGTCGGCGGCCGCGGCGGGCAGCGTGAAGAACGCGCCGCCGGCTGCGAGCGCCAGGGCGAGGCCGGGGGTGAGAGTGCGCAGCATGGAGCAGCCTTTCGTGGGAAGCGTGGGAATGACGGAGAGAAAGAACACTGCGTGCGTCACATCATGAAGTTGATGCGAAACACATTGCCCTCGGGATCGAGCAGCACCGACTGGTACCAGTTGTAGTAGGTGACGTACGGCGGCTTCACCAGCGTGGCGCCGGCCTCGAGTGCAATGGGCACCATGCGGTCGACGTCGTCCTTGCTGTCGACGTCGATGTTCAGCAGGAACTTCACGCCGCGAGTGTCGGAAAATTCGGCCAGGTGCAGCAGCTCGTAGGCTTCGAGCGCGTTGAAGCCGAGGCTCGACTTGCCGGTATCGAGCCCGCGAAAGATCGACGAGCGGATCGCCTCGATCTCGGGGAAGCCGAACACGCGCTGGTAGAAGCCGCTGAGCGCGGCCACGTCCTTTGCGAAGATGTTGACGTAGGAGAGATGGGGCATGTCAGTTTTTCTTGGCGCTGTTGTTCAGGGCGCGTGCACAGGCCACCGGGTACTCCCCTCCGCGAATGTCCCCCGGCCTGCGGCCTCCTCCTTGATTTCGCTGCGGGGAGCACTCGATGCCCTGTGCACGAGAGGCGCGGCGCTTGTGCTGGCGGATCAACGACCGCTCTGCCCAACGATCACGTCGATGGGGTGCCTTGCGCAGCGAAATCAAGGGGGAGGCCGCAGGCCGGAGGACATTCGCGGAGCAAGGTACCCCGTCGGCGGGAGCGCGCCCCGGACAAGGAACCCAGCAAATCGAAGAGCAGGTCTTCATCGTGGGCCTAGGCCGCCACCTTGGTCCCACCAAAGGTCGTCTGCTTGACGAACTTGGAGGTCAGGTGGTCGCCCGAAGAAATCGGTGCGTACTTCGGCTGCTCGCCCGGCGCCAGGCAGCTCGGCAGGCACTCGACCATCGCGTCGTAGTTGGGCTGGTGAAAGAACACCAGCGACTGGCGGCGGTTGGTGCTGGCCACCTCGAACGGCGGGTTGACCACGCGGTGCAGCGTCGACACCCACTGGTCGTTGGTCCACTGCATCATCAGGTCGGCAATGTTGACCACCAGGCCGCCTTCCACCTGCGGCACGTCGACCCACTGGCCCGCCTTGTTGAACACCTGCAGGCCCTTGTCGTCGGGCAGCACGATCGTGAGGCTGCCGTAGTCGCTGTGCGCGCCCGCGCGCAGCTGGCCCGGCAGCGGCGCTTCGCGCTGCGGCGGATAGCTCAGCACGCGGAACATGCTGATGTGCCTGTCGATCTTGTCGTCGAAGAAGGTCTCGGGCAGCGCAAGGCCGAGCGCGAAGATTCGCATCAGCGAGCGCGAGAGATCGCTCATGGCCTCGAAGTAGCTTTCATAGGCTTCGCGGAAACCGTCGATCGGCGGCCAGCTGTTGGGCTCGAAGTGCGGGCCGGCGGCGGGGCCGCGGTGGTAGTCGTCGTCGGGCACGTTCGAGGGGCCGACGGAAAACGATTCCTTCAGGTCGCCGGGCGCGGCCTCTTCCAGGCTGTACGAAAGCCCCTCTTCGCCGACCGCGCTGTAGCCGCGCACCGCGTCTTCGCGCGGCCGGTCGACCTTGCGCTTCTCGGCCAGCGGCATGTCGAAGAACTGGCGCGAGAGCCGCGACACGCGCGCGATCAGCTCGGCGGGAATGCCATGGTTGGTGATGACCAGAAAGCCGATGCTGCGGCAGGCCTCGTCGACCTTGGCCGCAACCTGCGCCTTGCCTTCGGCCGTGCCGGCGAAGTAGGGCGCGAGATCGATGATGGGTACGGACAGCAGGGTGCTCATGTGTCGGTCCTCGTGCTTGGCATGCCTTTCGCCATGCAACGTCTGTGCCAGTTGGACCAAATGGACAAAACGCGTTGGCCGCGTCAGCATGGTGCGTGCCGGCGGCGTGTGAAGGCCGCCTTGGCGCAACGCGATGCACCGCGGCCTTACAGTGGTGCGCGTTGAAAGAAGAACCAGCAATCGATGAAGCGAGGGAAGATGCCGAAGACCAAGGCGCTGGCCGCAGCCAGCAGCACCAAGAAGAAGATCCCGGTGAAGGGCCCGGCGCGCCAGCGCGCGAAACCCGCCGTGCGCAGCGCGTCCGCGGTGAGCCGCAGGCTGCGCCAGATCGAGGACAAGCGCAGCGCCATCCTCGGCGCCGCGCTGGGTTTGTTCTCGCGCTTCGGCCTGCATGGCACGTCGATCGACCAGGTGGCGGCGCGCGCCGATGTGTCCAAGAGCAACCTGCTCTACTACTTTGCCAACAAGGAGGAGCTGTACGTCAACGTGCTGCGCGACCTGCTCGCGCTGTGGCTCGAGCCGCTGCGCGGCTTCAGCGACGAGCAGGATCCGGGCGAAGCCATCGGCGGCTACATCCGCCGCAAGCTCGTGGTCTCGCGCGACCGGCCCGATGCATCGCGCCTGTTCTGCCTCGAAATGATCCAGGGCGCGCCGCTCCTGCGCGACGAGCTCGACCGCGAACTGCGCACGCTGGTGGAGCGCAAGTCGGAGGTCATCCGCTCATGGATCGCCGCCGGCAAGCTGGCGCCGGTCGATCCGCACCACCTGATCTTCGCGCTCTGGGCCGTCACGCAGCACTACGCCGATTTCGGCGTGCAGGTGCAGGCGCTGACGGGGCATACGCTCGAAGACCCGGCCTTCTTCGAGCAGACGGTGGAGAACGTGCAGCGGATCGTGCTGCAGGGCATCGCGCCGCGTTAGGGGGATTTACTCCCTCTCCCTCCGGGAGAGGGGACAAAAAATCAGTGCGGCGGCGCCGCGATCTCGTGATACCGCCGATCGAAATAGATCAGGCTCTGCGCCGCCCCACCGATGGCAATCGCCAAGGCCTCGCAGAACAGCACGTCATGCGTCCCCGCACTCGTGGCCCGCACCACGCGGCAGTCGAACGACGCCGCGGCATCTTCGAGCACCGGCGAGCCCGTGGCCTTGCGGCTCCATCGGCCCGCGGCAAAGCGTTCGTCCATCGGCGTCTTGCCGCCGAACAGGCCCGAGAGCGCCTGGTGGCCCGCCGACAGCACATTCACGCAGAGCACGCCGTTGGCCGTGAACGCCGGATACACCGAGGCCGAGCGGTTCAGGCACACCAGCAGCATCGGCGGCTCGTCGGTCACGCTGCACACGGCCGAGGCAGTGAAGCCGGCGCGGCCCGCGGGGCCGTCGGTTGTGATGATGTTGACCGCCGCGCCCAGCCGCGCCATGGCGTTGCGGTAGTCGGCCTTGGGCAGCGCGGGCGGCGCACCGCTCGGCATGACGTGGTTGGAGGCCATTGCGTTGAGCAGCATGAGAAAAGTTTCCGTGAAGACGGGCTTCAGGCGAGGAAGCAGGCTTCGTCGAAGGCGAGCCGCGGCAGGCGGCCGAACACCTTGGCCGGATCGCCATGGCCGAGGTTGATCAGGAAGTTGGCGCTCCAGTCGGTGCCCTCGAAAAACGCGGCGTCGACCTTCGCCTTGTCGAAGCCCGACATCGGACCGGCATCCAGCCCCACGGCGCGCGCGGCGAGCAGCAGGTAGGCCGCCTGCAGGCTGGCGTTGCGAAAGGCGGTTTCGTGCGCGGCCTCGGGGCTGCCGGTGAACCAGCTGCGCGCGTCGGCATGCGGGAACAGCGTGGGCAGCTTGTCGTAGAACCTGCGGTCCCAAGCCGCAATCACCGTGACGGGCGCCGCCATGGTCTTGTCGAGGTTGCCCTTGGAAAGCGACGGCGCGAGGCGTTGCTTGCCTTCGGGCGTGCGAACGAACACGAAGCGCGCGGGCGAGCAGTTGGCGGAGGTCGGTCCCATGCAGGCAAGCGCGTAGATCTGCCGGATCTGCGCGTCGGTCACGGGTTCGGCGGTCCAGCCGTTGTGGCTGCGCGCCTCGGTAAAAAGAAGCGCCAGTGCGGCGTCGTCGAGAGCAGGTTTCATCATGGTCAGGCAAGAACGCCGGGTGCGCTGACCCGGGCAAGAAAGTCGATCAGGCTGCGGTTGAAGGCGGCGGCCTCGGTCACGCTGTGCGCATGGCCGCCGTGCGGCATGAAGTGGAGCGTCACGTCCTTGAGGCCATCGGCCAGGCGCTGCGAGCAGGTCCACGGCACCAGGGCATCGTCCATGGCGGCGGCCACCAGCGTGGGCGCGGTGATGTCGCCAAGGCGCGCGTCGACGTCGAAGGCGCGCAGCGCACCGATGCGTGCGCGCATGTTGGCTTCGCCCGGAAAGTGCGCGAACGCATGGTCCACCTCGTCGGCCACGCGCTGCGCATGTTCCGCGCACCAGGCCGCGGGGTACAGGAAGATCGGCTGCGCCTCCACGTACGCGCGCGGTCCGCAGGCATCGAGCAGCGCGAGCCGTGCATCGAAGCAGCGCGCCGAATGCGCATTGGGCTTCGACCACGCATTGACCAGCACCAGGCTGGCCACGCGCGAGGGTTCGTCGAGCGCCAGCTGCAAGCCGACGAGCCCGCCCAGCGCATGGCCCACCAGGTGGCAGCGCGGCGTGGCCGTGGCATCGAGAATCTGCACCACGTCGCGCGCCATGTCGGCAATGGCGTAGCCCAGGTCCAGCGCGGCGGGGCTGCGGCCCGTTCCGCGCTGGTCGTACGCAATCACGCGATGGCCCGCCTCGACCAGCGCGCCAAGCTGCGGTTGCCAGAAGGCGGCCGAACCGCCGAGGCCCGACGACAGCAGCACCGCCTCGCCATCGGCCGGCCCATGCACTTCGTAGTGCAGCGGCATGCTCAGGCCTTGTTGCCGACGTGGGCGATCGAGGCGATCTCGACCAGCGCATCGGGCTTCACCAGGCCGCACTGGATGCAGTAGCGCGCGGGCTTGGTGCCCGGAAAGAACTCGGCGTACACCGCATTCACCTTGGCGTAGTCGGCCCAGTCCTTGATCATGATCATGTTGAAGGTCACGTCGTCCATGGTGCCGCCGGCGGTCTTGATCACGTTCTGGATCGTCTCGAGCACGTGGCGCGTCTGCGCCGAGGCGTCGCCCACGTGGACCACGTTGTTGTCCTTGTCGAAGGGCAGCGTGCCCGACACGTAGACGACGCCGTCGGCCATGGTGCCGGGCACGAAGGGAGCGATCGGCGTGGTGGTTCCGGCCGGGATGATGGCTTGCTTGGGCATGGGAGTTCCTTGCTGTGGGTTGAACGATTGAAAGTCAGGCGGCCGGCGCGAAGCTGCGCACGAAGTCGTCGACGGTGGAGACCCAGCCGAAGAAGGTCTCCACGTTGTAGACCGATGCCTTCTGGATGGCCGCGCCGCCGAGCTCGTGCGTCGCGTCTTCCAGCATCACGGCGAAGTATTCGAGGTGGAAGGCGTCGCGCAGGGTCGACTCCACGCACACGTTGGTCGCGATGCCGGTGAACACCAGGTGGCGGATGCCGCGCGCGCGCAGCGTGCTGTCGAGCGTGCTGTTGAAGAAGCCGCTGTAGCGCGTCTTGGGCACCACGATGTCGCCGGGCTGCGGCTTCATCTCGGCAATGAGCTCGTAGTCCCAGCCGCCCTTGGCGAGGAACTTGCCCTGCAGCTCGGGCTTCGCGCGCATCGTCTTGAGCGCATTCGACTTGTGCCAGTTGGGCGAGCCCGGCCCGCCGGCTTCGACATACGCGGCGTCCCAGCCGTTCTGCAGGAACACCACCAGCATGCCGGCCGCGCGCGCCGCCGCAATGGTGCGCGCGATGTTGGCAATGGTGCCCTGCGCGCCGGAAATATCGAAGCCGGCCGAATCGACATAGCCGCCGATCGACGCATAGGCGTTCTGCATGTCGACCACGATCAGCGCCGAGTCGGTGGCATGCAGCGCGAGCGGCTCGGGCCGCGCGGGCAGCACCTGCGGTGCGGGAGCGCCGGGCAGGCGCGGCGCGCCAACGGGGATGTTCGATGTGAGGGTGGTGTTGCGTGCGGGAGTGCTCACGTGAGGCTCCTGCTCAGGCCGCAAGGCGCTCGGTTTCGGCCTGCGAGGGCACGGGGCTCTGCACGTGCGCGCGGCTCTTCATCAGCGGCTGGATGCGTTCGCCGAAGGCCTCCACGCCCCGCACGAAGTCGTCGAAGGTCAGCAGCACGCCCTCGGTGCCCGGCACCTCGGCCATTTCGTCGAGCAGGCGTGCGACGGTGGCATAGGAGCCGACCAGCGTGCCCATGTTGATGTTGACGGCCGAGGTCGGGTCCGTCATCTGGCGCACGTTGGTGTCGGCGCCCGACCTGGTGTCGGCCGCGCCCTGCTGGCCCAGCCAGGCGATGGCCTCGTGGTCGGCGCCGGCCTTGTAGTGCTCCCACTTGGCGCGCGCGGCCTCGTCGGTTTCGTCGGCAATCACCATCATCAGCACGTAGGTGGTGACGTGGCGGCCGGTCTTGCGCGTGGCCTCAATGAGCTTCTCGGCCGCGGGCGCGAAGGCCTTGGGCGTGTTCACGCCCTTGCCGAAGCAGAAGTTGTAGTCGGCGTACCTGGCCGAGAAGTCCATGCCCGCATCGCTCTGGCCCGCGCAGATCACCTTCATGTCGGCCTGCGGTTGCGGGCTCAGGCGGCAGTCGTCCATCTGGAAGTGGTCGCCCTTGAAGTCGGACTGGCCCTTGCCCCAGAGCTCGCGCAGCACCTGGATGTATTCGGAGAGGTACTGGTAGCGCGTGCCGAAGAACTGATCGCCGGGCCACATGCCCATCTGCGAATACTCGGGCCGCTGCCAGCCGGTGACGAGGTTGAGGCCGAAGCGGCCGTTGGAGATGGAATCGATGGTCGACGCCATGCGCGCGACGATGGCCGGCGGCATCACCAGCGAGGCGGCGGTGGCAAAGAGCTTGATCTTCGTGGTGACCGCGGCGAGCCCGGCCATCAGCGTGAACGACTCGAGGTTGTGGTCCCAGAACTCGGTCTTGCCGCCGAAGCCGCGCAGCTTGATCATCGAAAGCACAAAGTCCACGCCGTAGCGCTCGGCTGTCAGCGTGATCTCCTTGTTGAGTTCGAAACTGGGCTTGTACTGCGGCGCGTTCTCGGAGAGCAGCCAGCCGTTGTTGCCGATGGGAATGAAGATGCCAACGTTCATGCAGAAGCTCCTGTTGCGAGGTCGCAAAGCCCTATGCATGCCCCGTGCCAATTGGGAAAGCCGTTTGAAATCAACGGTTTGAGTGCTTTTGGATGTTGTGTTTTGACCATTTGGTCCAAAGTGGAGCGGACGAACCGCCCGCGCTGCGGCAACGCGGTGCGCCGCAAGGCCAAAGCGGTGCAGCCCCATGTCACCGATCGCGCGGCAAAATCACCCCATGCCCAAGACCCCACTCCGCGCCGCCGCGGCCATCGGCGGCACTGCCGACGACATCGAAGCGGCCTTCTACGAAGCGCTGCAGCGCGGCGACATCGATGCCCTGATGGCGTGCTGGGCCGACGAGGACGAGGTGTTCTGCGTGCATCCCGGCGGCCCCCGGCTGGTGGGCGCCATCGCCATCCGCGCGGCCTTCGAGCAGATGTTCGGCAACGGCGCCATCCATGCGACGCCGGCGCGCGTGCGCAAGATCGAGTCATTGGCCAGCGCCGTGCACAATGTGCTCGAACGCATCGAGGTGCTCACGCCTGAAGGCCCCAAGCACGCCTTCGTGCTGGCCACCAACGTCTATCACAAGACCGTCGAAGGGTGGCGCCTGGTGGCGCACCACGCGAGCCCCGGCAGCGCGCGCGAACCCGGCGACGTGAACGAGCTGCCCCAGACCCTGCACTGAAGCGATGCCCCCCGACGCGCCATATTCTTCATCCGCCCTGCATGCGTCGATGGGCTACATGGCGCCGCGCTGGCTGCCTGGCGGCAACCTGCAGACCATCTGGCCGGCGCTCTATGCCCGCCGCTTCGAGGGGCCCGCGCCCGCCTACCGCCGCGAGCGCTGGACCGCGCCCGACGGCGACTTCATCGACGTCGACTTCGTCAATGCGGCCGTCCCCGGCCCGCGGCCGCTGCTGGTGCTGTTCCACGGGCTGGAGGGGTCATCCCGCAGCCACTATGCGGAGGCCTTCGCGGCCTTTGCCGCCGCGCAGGGCATGGCCTATGCGGTGCCGCATTTCCGGGGCTGCAGCGGCGAGATGAACCTGGCGCCGCGCGCCTACCACTCGGGCGACTACGAGGAGATCGGCTGGATCCTGCAGCGCATGCACGACCAGCATGCGCGCCATGGCGGCGGCCCGGTGCTGGCCGTGGGCGTCTCGCTCGGCGGCAATGCGCTGCTGCGCTGGGCCTGCGAGGCCGGCGACACGGCGCGCGATTCGGTCAACGCGGTGGCTTCGGTGTCCGCGCCGCTCGACCTGGCGGCCGGCGGCCAGGCCATTGGCCGCGGCTTCAACCGGCTGGTCTACACGCGCATGTTCCTGGCGACCATGAAGCCCAAGGCACTGGCCAAGCTGGCGCAGTTTCCCGGCCTGTTCGACCGCGAGCGGCTGCTCGCGGCGCGCGACCTCTACGCCTTCGACGACGTGTTCACCGCGCCGCTGCACGGCTTTCGCAACACCGACGACTACTGGGCCCGGGGCTCGTCCAAGCCGCACCTGAGTGCGATCCGGGTGCCCACGCTGGTGGTGAATGCGCTGAACGATCCGTTCATTCCGGCATGGAGCCTGCCCGGCCCCGGCGAGGTCGGCCCGCACGTCACGCTGTGGCAGCCCGCGCACGGCGGCCACGTGGGCTTTCCGCTCGGGCCGCCGCCCGGCCATGTGCGCGGCCTGCCGGAACGCGTGGGCGGCTGGCTGGCCGGGTTTGCACCATCCACTGCGCCGCAGGCGCGCGCACAATAGCTTTCATGGACGACATCGTTAAGCAGGCCCTCGCCAAGTGGCCCAATGTGCCGCACTGCTACGGCTGGCTCGGCCTGGACGCGCGCGGCAACTGGTACATGCGCGACGACCGCACCCAGGCCGAGGGCCCCTTCCCGCTGGCCAGGGGCTCGATGCTGCGGCACGAGAAGCTGATCGACTTCATCCAGCGCAACTACGACCACGACGACGAGGGCCAGTGGTTCTTCCAGAACGGCCCCCAGCGCGTGTATGTCGAACTGGAGGCCGCGCCTTTCGTCTGGCGCATTGCCGACGACAAGGGCTTTGCCGTCACGGCCCACACCGGGCAGGCGGTCGATGCCGTCTCGGCCTGCCTGCTCGACGAGCAGGGCCGTCTCTTTCTTGCCGCGCCCATCGGGCTCGGGCTGGTCCACACGCAGGACGTGGGCCTTGCCGCCGAAGCCGTGGAGCAGGGCCTGTGGACGCCCGAACCGGTGCGCTCCACCGATCTGCCGCAGCGCTTCGGCCATGTGCTGAGCCCGGCGGCGAACAGGCTCGTCACGCTATCAAAAGAATAGCTGCAAGTTGCACCGCCTATGAAAAAGCCGGCTCGAAGCCGGCTTTTTCTTTGGGCGTGGGCCCGGTTACTTGCTTGCAGCCGCTGCGGGCGCCGAAGCCGCGCCATCGGCGGGTGCCGCTGCCGCTGCGGGACGCTCGGGCACCGGGAACTTGGCGCCGCCGGCATTGGCCATGTAGACCACGGCGCGGCCGATTTCGAGGTCTTCGAAGTCGCCGCCGCCCTGGGCCGGCATGGCGCCCTTGCCATGCAGCGCATGGTCGAGCAGCGTTTCGTAGCCCTGGCCGATGCGCGGGCCCCAGGCTGCGGCGTCGTTCAGGTGCGGGGCGCCGGGAATGCCGGGCGGCGCATGGCAGGCCGCGCATTGCGCCTTGAAGACGGCATCGCCGGCTGCCAGCGGGCGGTTGGCATCGCGGATCTCGATGGCGCCGACCTTCTTGAGCCGCTCGGCCACTTCGCGGTCGCGCGTGTCCTGCGACACGCCGTACAGCGCCATGTTGTCGCCCTCGGCCGTGCCCGCCGGCTTGTTGCCCGACACCACATAGGCCACAAGGCCCACGATGATCAGGATGGGTGCTACGAAGGAGAAAAATACCGCGAGCAGCAGTTGCTTCGGGTTCTTGATCGGGCCGGTGTGGGCTTCTTCTGTGGCCTGGTAATGCGGGTCTGCGCTCATTGGCGTCCTCAATTAACGGGGGCTCGTCGGGGGGCTTTTTCGAATCAACCGGCGATTATAGAGAGGCCCTCCGCCCAAAGGACGGAAGGCCTCTTCGAGTCCGTCGCGCGAAAGCCTCAGCCCTTGCTGCCTGGGGTCGCCCAGCCGCCGCCCAGCGTCTTGTAGAGCGTGACCTGGTTCTGCAGCTGCAGCAGCCGCGTGGTGACCGCCGATTGCTGCGCCGTGTACAGCGAACGCTGCGCATCGAGCAGGTCGAGCGCGCTGGCAATCCCGTTGCGGTAGCGCATGTCCGAGAGCCTGAAGCGCACGGACTCCGCATCGGCCTGCGCGCGCTGCGCACGCACCTGCTCGCCCAGCGTGGCGCGGCCGGCCAGCGCGTCGGCCACTTCGCGGAACGCGGTCTGGATCGACTTCTCGTACTGCGCCACGGCAATCTCGCGCCCGGCCTTGGCCGAGTCGAGCGTGGCCCTGTTGCGGCCCGCGTCGAAGATCGGCAGCGTGACCGACGGCGCGAACGACCAGGCCTTGGAGCCGCTGTCGAACAGGCCCGAGAACTCGCTGCTCGCCGTGCCCAGCGTCGTGGTCAGCGAGACGCGCGGGAAGAAGTTCGCGCGCGCCGCGCCGATGTTGGCGTTGGCCGCAATCAGCTGCTGCTCGGCGGCGCGGATGTCGGGCCGCTCCGTCAGCAGGTCGGAGGGCAGGCCCGCCGGCACATCGGGCATCGGCTTGACGCTGTCCAGCCCCTTGATGCCGCCCGCGGTGGCGTCGGCCGGAACCGGCGCGCCCAGCAGCAGGGCGAGCGCGTTCTCGTCCTGCATGCGCGTGCGCTGCTGCTGCGCATACGAGGCGCGCGCGGTTTCGGCCAGTGAGTTCGCGGCCTGGAAGTCGAGCTCGGACGACACGCCATTGTCGAAGCGCATCTTCGTCAGGCGCACCGATTCCTCGCGCGTGACCAGCGTCTGGCGCGTGAGTTCGAGCAGCTCGTCGTCGGCAATCAGCGTGAGCCAGCCGGTGGCCACCGCTGCGATCAGGCTCACCTGTGCGGCCTTGCGCGATTCCTCGGTGGCCAGGTACTGCGCCAGCGCCTGGTCCTTCAGCGCGCGGATGCGGCCGAAGAAGTCGATCTCCCAGGCGGTGACGCCCAGGTTGACGCTGTACTGCGACGACACGCTGCCCACGCTGCTGTCGAAGGCCTGGTAGGGGTTGGGGCTCGAGCGCGAGCCGCTGCCCGTGAGGCCCACGGCCGGGAACAGCGCCGAGCGCTCGATCTGGAACTGCGCGCGCGCCTGCTCGATGTTGAGCGCCGACACGCGCAGGTCGCGGTTGTTCGCGAGCGCAGTGCGGATCAGGCCGTTCAGCCGCGGGTCGGTGAAGAAGTCTTCCCAGGGCACGGCGGCCGCGGCCTGGCCGGCCGGCTGGGCCGGATCGCCCGGAAAGGTGGTGGGCACCGGCGCCGCCGGGCGCTCGTAGGTCGGAATCAGCGAGCAGCCGGCCAGCAGCATGGCTGCGGCCAGGGCTGTGGGAATCAGTTTCTTAGTCATGTGCTTTTTCTTCCGTGATGCCGGCCGCTTCCGCGTGCCGCTTGTCGGCCTCATGCTGGCGCGCACTGCCCTTGAACAGGGTGCGCACCACCACGAAGAACACCGGCACGAAGATCACGGCCAGCGCCGTGCCCGTCACCATGCCGCCGAGCACACCCGTGCCGATGGCGCGCTGGCTGGCCGAACCGGCCCCCGAGGCAAGCACCAGCGGCACCACGCCCAGGCCGAAGGCCAGCGAGGTCATGATGATCGGGCGGAACCGCAGGTGGGCCGCGGCCAGCGCCGATTCGACGATGCCCTTGCCCTGCGCCTGCAGGTCCTTCGCAAACTCGATGATCAGGATCGCGTTCTTCGCCGACAGGCCGATGATGGTGATCAGCCCCACCTGGAAGTACACGTCGTTCGAGTAGGCGCGCAGCATGGTCGCCAGCAGCACCCCCAGCACGCCCAGCGGCACCACCAGAATCACCGACAGCGGGATCGACCAGCTCTCGTACAGCGCGGCCAGGCACAGGAACACCGCCAAAATCGCGAAGCCGTACAGGATGATGGCCTGCGAGCCCGCGAGCTTTTCTTCGCGCGACTGGCCCGTCCACTCAAAGCCGAAGCCCTGCGGCAGCTGGCTCGCGAGCTTTTCCATCTCGGCCATGGCGGCGCCCGTGCTGTAGCCCGCCGCAGCGTCGCCGCTGATGCGGATCGCCGGGTAGCCGTTGTAGCGCACCGTCTGCGTGGCGCCCTTGACCCACTTGGTGGTCGCAAAGGCCGACAGCGGCACCGGCTGGCCCTGCGTGTTGCTGGCGTTCAGGCGCAGCAGGTCGTCGGGCTGCATGCGCGCCGGCGCATCGGCCTGCACCACCACGCGCTGCAGGCGGCCGCGGTTCGGAAAGTCGTTGATGTAGCTCGAACCCAGGCCCGTCGACAGCGTGGCGTTGATCGCGTCGAAGGTCACGCCCAGCGCGTTGGCCTTGTCGCGGTCGATGTCGATCTGCAGCTGCGGCGCGTCTTCCAGGCCGTCGGGGCGCACCTGCGACAGGATCTTGCTCTGCCCGGCCATGCCCAAGAGCTGGTTGCGCGCATTGATCAGCGCATCGTGGCCTGCGCCCCCGCGGTCCTGCAGCCGGAAGCTGAAGCCGCTGGCATTGCCCAGTTCAGGAATGGGCGGCGGGCTCAACGGGTAGATGAACGCGTCGCGAATGCCCGAGAGCGCACCGAAGGCGCGGCCCGCCAGCGCGCTGGCCGAATGGGCCGGGTCCTTGCGCTCTTCCCAGTCCTTCAGCGTCACGAAGGCAAGGCCCGCGTTCTGCCCCTGGCCCGAGAAGCTGAAGCCCATCACGCCCACCATGCTCTGCACTTCGGGCTGCTTCAGGATGAAGCCCTCGACCTGCTGCATGACCGACAGCGCGCGCTCCTGCGTGGCACCCGGGGGCAGTTGCACGTTCACGATGATGTTGCCCTGGTCTTCCGCCGGCAGGAACGAGCTCGGCAGGTGCGTGTAGGTGTACACCACCGCGCCGATGATCGCCACGTAGATGATCAGGTAGCGCGCCGCGCGGCGCAGGATGCGCGCGACCAGGCTTTCATAGCCCTTGGCGGTGCGCGTAAAGCCGCGGTTGAACCAGCCGAAGAAGCCGGTCTTTTCGTGATGGTGGCCGGCTTCCACCGGCTTGAGCAGCGTGGCGCACAGCGCAGGCGTGAGCGACAGCGCCATGAAGGCCGAGAAGGCGATCGAGGTCACCATCACCGCCGAGAACTGGCGGTAGATGTTGCCCGTGGAGCCCGCAAAGAACGCCAGCGGCACGAACACCGAGATCAGCACCACGGTCACGCCGATGATGGCGCCCGAGATCTGCTTCATGGCCTTGCGCGTGGCTTCGAGCGGCGACAGACCCTCTTCGCTCATGATGCGCTCGACGTTCTCCACCACCACAATGGCGTCGTCCACCACGATGCCGATCACCAGCACCATGCCGAACATGGTCAGCACGTTGATCGAGAAGCCCAGACCGAGCAGCGCCGCGAACGTACCCAGCAGCGCAATGGGCACCACGATGGTCGGGATGATCGTGTAGCGCCAATTCTGCAGGAACAGGAACATCACCACGAACACCAGCGCCACGGCTTCCAGCAGCGTCTTGACCACTTCGGTGATCGAGATCTGCACGAAGCGCGAGCTGTCGTACGGAATGTTCCACTTCACGCCCTGCGGGAAGAAGCGCTCCAGCTCCGCCATCTTGGCGCGGATCGCCTTGGCCGATTCCAGCGCGTTGCCGTTGGGCGTGGGCTGAACGCCAATACCCACCGCGGGCACGCCGTTCAGGCGCGCCGATGTGGCATACGACTGGCCGCCCAGCTCCACCCGCGCCACGTCCTTCAGCCGCACGGTCGAGCCGTCGGTGTTGGCGCGCAGCACGATGTTCTGGAACTGCTCCACGTTGGCCAGCTGGCCGTTCACCACCACCGTGGCCGCAATGGCCTGGCCCGGAATGTTGGGCAGGTCGCCCAAGGTGCCCGAGGCCACTTGCGCGTTCTGCGCGCGGATCGCGTTGTTCACGTCCGTGGCCGACAAGTTGAAGCCCTGCAGCTTGGCCGGGTCGACCCAGATGCGCATCGCGTTTTCGGAGCCGAACAGCTGGGCCTGGCCCACGCCGACAACGCGCTGCAGTTCCGGCACCACGTTGCGGGCGGCATAGTCGCCGAGCGCCACCGGGTCGAACTGCGGATTGTCCGAGGACAGCATCACGAACATCAGGAAGTTGTTGCGCGACTTGTCCACGCGCACACCCTGCTGCGTCACGGCCGCCGGCAGGCGCGGCGTGGCGCGCGAGAGCCGGTTCTGCACGTCCACCTGCGCGAGGTCGTCGTTGGTGCCGGCCTCGAAGCTGATGGTGATGGTGCCTGTGCCGTCGGCCTGGGCCACCGATTCCATGTAGATCAGGCCCGGCGAGCCGTTCATCTCGCGCTCGATCACGGACAGCACGCTGTCCTCCAGCGTCTGGGCCGAGGCGCCGGGGTAGGCGACGTTGATCACGATGGCCGGCGGAGCCACCGGCGGGTACTGCGAGATCGGCAGCTGTGTGATGGCGACACCGCCCATCACCAGGATGAACAGCGCGATCACCCAGGCGAAGATCGGTCGGTCGATAAAGAATTTGGCCATGCGGGCGCGCTCCTGATTACTTCTTCTCGGCCGTGGCAGGCGCCGGACCGCTGGCTGGCGCCGCCGCGGCAGACGCCGCCGGCGCAGCCGGTTGTGCCGCGCCGTTGGGCGCGGGCTTCTTCCAGGGCACCGCCTTCACGGGCGTGCCGGGCGGCATCATCTGCAGCTTCTGGAAGCCGTCGACCATCACCTGCTCGCCGGCCTTCAGGCCATCGAGCACCACCCACTGGTTGTCCTTGGCGGCGCTGATCTTCACCGTGCGCTGGCTGATCTTGCCGTCGGCGCTCACCACCGACACCGTGTCGCCCTGCTGCGTGCGCGTTACGGCCTGCTGGGGAATCGTGATCGCGTTGGTGGCCTGGGCCTGCTCGAGCTTCACGCGCACATACAGGCCGGGCAGCAGCTCGCCCTTCGGGTTGGGCACCTCGGCGCGCAGCGTGACCTGGCCGGTGGTCGAATCCACCGTCAGGTCGGAGAACAGCAGCTTGCCGGGCAGCGCGTAGTCGGTGCCGTCTTCCAGCACCACGTTTACGCTGGCCGCCTCTTCGCCGTTGGCGCGCTTGTACTGGCCGGCAGCCAGTGCGCGGCGCAGCTTTAGCACGTCGGAGGCCGACTGCGTGAAGTTCACGTACATCGGGTTGATCTGCTGCACCACGGCCAGCTCGGTGGCGTCGCCCTGGCCCACCAGCGCGCCCTCGGTCACCAGCGCGCGGCCGATGCGGCCCGCGATGGGCGAGGTCACGTCGGCATAGCCCAGGTTGATCTTGGCCGTCTGCACCGCGGCGCGGCCCGCGGCCACATCGGCCTCGGCGGTCTTTTGCGAGGCCACGGCCGTCGCGTATTCCTGCTTGCTCACCGCATTGGCCTCGACCAGCGGCTTGTAGCGGTCGGCCAGTGCCTTGGCCTGCACGGCGTTGGCTTCGGCGCGCGCCAGCGTGGCCTGGGCGTTCTGCGCGGCGGCCACCAGCGGTGCCGGGTCGATGCGGAACAGCAGCTGGCCGGCCTTCACGTCGCTGCCTTCGCGGAACTCGCGCTTCAGCAGGATGCCCGAGGCGCGGGCGCGAACCTGCGCCACGCGCGAGGCTTCGAGCCGGCCCGGCAGTTCGGTCACCAGGCCCACGTCGGTTGGCGCGGCCACCACCACCCCCACCTCGGGGGCCGGCGGAGCGCCGCCGCCGGCACCGCCGCCCGGACCGGCAGGCGCATCGCCCTTGGAACAGGCCGCGAGCGCCAACACCACAGCAGCGGCCACGATCGCGAGGCGCGGCGAAAACGACGATTGACGCGAAACATGCAGGAGAGGCATGCGAATCCTTTGAAGCAAAGACGGGAGATGGCGCGTTCGCGAAGCGAACAGAAAGCCAGCATAAACAGCCGGGCCATCGGGGAAGCCCGATAGTTTACATACATTCATGGATGTATAGTGACAGCATCGAATGGCCCCACGATCCGGAAAGGGCTTGGCTTTACAAATTGGGAGACTTGGTGGCACGTCGTACGAAGGAAGAGGCACTGGCCACGCGGAATCGCTTGCTCGATGCCGCGGAGCTGCTGTTTCAGGCGCAAGGCGTCTCGCAGACCACGCTGCAGCAGATTGCGCAGCAGGCCGGAGCCACCCGCGGCGCCATCTATTGGCACTTCAAGGACAAGGCCGCCCTCTTCAACGCGATGATGGAGCGCGTCATCCTCCCGCTGGAGGCCGGCCCCCGCGCCGCCGCCGTGGCCGCGGGCCCCAACGACGACCCCCTGGCCGAAATAGAGGAGGGCATGGTGCACGCCCTCACCCTCATGACCACCGACCCCCAGGTGCGCCGCGTGTTCGACGTGGCCACCCATAAGGTCGAATACACCCACGACATGGCCTCGGTGCAGCAGCGTCACCTGACCGCGCGCAACGCCTGCGTGGGCGATTTCGAAAAAGCCCTGCGCCTGGCCGCGCGGCGCGACCACATCAAGCTGCCCGTGCCCGGCGACGTGGCGGCCCAGGGCCTGCACGCGCTGATCAGCGGGCTCATCCAGAACTGGCTGCTCGACCCCACCGCCTTCGACCTGGTGCCCACCGGCCGGCGCACCTTCAACGTTTACCTGGCCGGACTGGGCTTTCCACGGAACTTGGCGGCGGGCATCGGAAACGAAGCTGAAGAAGTCGCCGCCTGATGGGCGATAATGCGTGGCTCCGGTTCTGCCGGAGCCCAGATTCCTCGCTGTATTTCAACGGATAGAATTCGGCCCTCCGAAGGCTGAGATCCAGGTTCGATTCCTGGCGGCGGGACCAGATATGAAGCCGGACACTTTCAAGGGTGTCCGGCTTTTTGTTTTGCCCGTCTGGGGAATGTTGTTCTGTCGCCCGATTGGTTCACGGAAGCCCGAGGGCTCATTAGTTCTTCTTTAGCCTACATTTCACCCACCGCGCCGAAGTGAGCGGAGAGTGTTGGTTGCCACCGAAAATTGACCCGGCTAATGGAGTGACCCCAAGGGGGGTCACTCCAAATCTAGGGTCAGAGATCGACGGAATCCAACACCCGTGGGCGCAGCCTTTGTGCTGCCGGCTCGCGGTGGCAGCGGCGGAGTCGATGTTGGGGGAGGGGATCGAGGACCGTTGCCATGAAACGGCCTGAAGGCGAGTTCAAGCGGCGCTCTTGCTTCTCTCCTGATACGCCCTTCGACAGGGCTTTCATGGAATGCAAGACCTTGACCCAGTTGGCGGACTGGTACGACCGCCGCATGGCGTCCGGCCGCCGGATGTCATCCGACGAGTTGGGCTTTCTCGTCGCGCATGTCTCCGGCCTCAGGGCCGCGGAGAAGATGGCACGCAGCGACCGCGCCGTGGAGAGAAAGGCCGACGAGTTCGCCAGGCTCTTCTACGGCCAGGACCATCACGACTTCGGCGACATCCGCGCAAGGCAGATCGTGATCGAAGAGGCCCCATTCGACGAGGTGCCGCGCCACATGGTGTGGACGCTCGGCTCCAGGCTCTGGTGCCTGCGGGTGCCGAAGGAAAGCACCGCAACCGGGTCGAGCCATGCGCTCAAGCTCATGGAGCTTGGCGGCAAGCTGATCCGCGGCAGCTCCAGAGTTGCCGGGCACGCGGAGCCACTGATTTCCGCATTCGCGCAAGGGGTGGTTCTGGGGTTCTACCAGCTGGCGAAGATCGACATCTCCACCGCATTGGAGGGCGTGGGTTTCTGGCGGCGCTGCGAGCTGGTCAGCATCTACCAGGTAGGCGTCGAGCGCGGCCAGCGGATTCGTGCGCAGGATGCTCGTCGAAAGCCGAGCCGGTAGCTGGTCCGCGGCGCAGCTGGGCATCAAGCCGGCCTGGAGAAGTGCTGCAACACTGCGTTACATTGGTGCCTCAAGAGGCGGAGGTGACGTATGGCGGGGTGGTTGAGCGCGCTGAAGAAAGAACTCACAGGCGAAACCGGCGGGGCGGCTCATGCGCCTCAACAGGCCTGGTCGCCTCAGGTATTCGAGGACATCGAGTGGCGCCGTTTCGAGGCATTGTGCGAAACGCTGTTTGGGCAGGCCGGCGTGCGTACGGAGAGCCAGTCGCACGGCGCGGACGGCGGCGTCGACATCTGGCTCTATTCGGCGCACAGCCCAAAACCGATGATCGTTCAGTGCAAGCACTGGCGCCGCAAGCCTGTCGGCGTGCAGCAGTTGCGCGAGTTCTTCGGCGTGCTCAAAGCCAACGATCTGCAGTACGGCACCTTCGCCACAAGCTCCACATTCACTGACGACGCGTTGGTCTTCGCCAAGGCCAATGGCATCAACGCCCAAGATCGATCAGGTCTGCTGCGCCTCATTGGTACGCGCACGCCCGAGCAGCAGCAGGCACTGCTCGCAGTCGCCTATGAAGGCGAGTACTGGAAGCCGACCTGCGTGAACTGCGGTGTGAAGATGGCGGAGAGAAAGCCCAAGGAGGGCGGCACACCGTTCTGGGGCTGCGTGAACTACGGCAAGACGCGTTGCCGCTTCAAGCTCTACATGGTGTCTGATCGGTAGCTTGTCCGCTGCCATTCGTTGCCCTCGGAATGTTCATCCGCTTTGTCATCCATAGCAACGACCCGGATTCCGGTCGCAGGCAAGGCTTGTTTCAAGCGCTGGCGGATCTCGAGCATCAAGGCCTGCTCATTGGCCATGATCAAGAGAGCTATCACGAGATCTCCGACTGGTTCCGCAAGAATCTGCGCAAGCCTCGAAGCTTCGCTCGCTCGTCGAAGTCGAATGCAAAGAACGTGGCATTGAGCTGGTTCAAGGACTCTGCGACCCACCACATCAGAAAGATGCACGGGCTCGCACAGATTCTGATTGCGCATGACGTGATGGTTGACGTTCTGCGCAGCGAGCGTCCCGGGTATCTTGTTTACGAGGACGAGTTCCAGGTCGCGGCCGAACCGTTCAGCGAGACGCCCACGTAGTTGCGCACTCAACAGATCTGACAACACGAAGGCGGTTGTCGGTCGATGCCAAATCCCGGGCCAGCAGTTCTGGTTCCGCGACCTGACGCAGAATCCACAGCAACACACTGGGCAACAAGAAGCCCGCCAGTTCCTTCCACCCACCCGACCAGGAGACAACCCATGCGTCACACACCCAATGCCAACGCGCGCGCCACGCGCCGCACCGTCCTGCAGCACGGCCTGGCGGCCGCGGCGGCCATTGCCAGCCCGCTCAGCTTTGCCCAGGGTGCGTGGCCGAGCAAGCCGGTCACGCTGGTGGTGGGCTACCCGCCCGGCGGCCAGACCGACTTCGCGGGTCGCATGGTGACGGCCGGCATGCAGGCCGTGCTGGGCCAGGGCGTGGTCATCGACAACAAGGCCGGCGCCGGCGGCAACATCGGTACCGACAACGTGATGAAGGCGGCGCCCGACGGCTACCGCCTGCTGGTGGGCAACGGCAACATCACGCTCAACCCGCACACCTACCGCAACACGGCGATGGCGGACCCGCTCAAGCTCACGCCCATCGGCCTGCTGCTGCAGTCCTCGCTTGTCCTGGCCGTGCCCAACAGCGTGCCGGCGAAGAACCTCAAGGAGTTCGTCGAGTGGGTCAAGGTGCAGGACAAGGAAAAGAACGGCATCGACTACGCCTCGGCCGGCCCCGGCAGCCTGACGCACGCGACGATGGAACTGTTCCGCGAGCGCATCGGCAAGCCCCGGATGAACCACGTGCCCTACAAGGGCAGCGGCCCGGCCATGACCGACCTGATCGCCGGCCGCGTGGTTGCGATGTTCGATGCCGCCTCGGTCATTGCGCCGTTCATCAAGTCAGGCCAATTGCGGCCGCTGATGGTGACCGGCGCCAAGCGCGTGCCGGCCTTCCCCGACGTGCCCACGGCCATGGAGAGCGGGCTCAAGGACTTCGAGGTGATCTCCTTCATCGGCCTGTACGGCCCGCCCGGCCTCAACGCCGACATCGTGAAAAAAACCAACGGCGCGATGAACACCGCGCTGAAGGACGCGGGCATCCAGAAGGGCATCGTCGAGCGCGGCGATGAACCCGGCGGCGGCACGCCGGAGCAGCTGGCACAGATGACGCGCCACTACTTCAAGCTGTGGGGCGACATCGTGAAGGCGAACGACATTCGCGCGGAGTGAGCGCAAGATTACCGGCGCGCAGCCGACACGGCGGCGCGCAGCGCGAGCAAATAGCTGTCGGAACCGAACCCGCAGATTTGGCCCCTGACAATTTCTGCAAACACCGAGTGGTGGCGGAAGGGTTCGCGTGCGTGGATGTTCGACATGTGCAGTTCGACCACTGGCACCGTCAGGATCGCCAAGGCATCGCGGATGCCGTAGCTGTAGTGCGTCCACGCGCCTGCGTTGATCAGCACGGCATCCACGCCGTCGGTGAAGCCTTGGTGGATGCGCTCGCACATCGCGGCCTCGCTGTTGGTCTGGAAGCTCTCGACCTTGGCGCCGAGTTCGCGGCCCAGCGCCTGGAGTTGCGCATCGATCTCGGCCAGCGTGACGGTGCCGTACTGCACCGGATCGCGCTTGCCGAACATGTTGTGGTTGATGCCGTGCAGCATGAGGATCTTCATGGTGTCTCCTCTTCTTCTTCAGGCCAGCGGAATGGTCATGCGCTCGATGACGGCGCGCGTGTCGGGACGCACGCCGCGCCACCATGCGAAGGCCTCGGCCGCCTGCTCGACCAGCATGCCGACGCCGTCGGCCAGCTGCGGCACGCCTGCGTTCCGGGCCAGGCGCAGGAACGGCGTGAGGCCTTTGCCGTAGACGAGTTCGTAGGCCAGCTTCGCGCCTTTCAGCACTTCGGCGGGCAGCGGCGGCAGCTCTGCCTTCAAGCTCGCGGAGGTCGCGTTGACGACGATGTCGAAGCGCTGCCGGGCAAGGTCCTCGTAGCCCGACGCAATCACGCGGCCATGCGATGCGAAGCTGTCGGCCAGCGTCCTGGCGGTCGCCAGCGTGCGGTTGGCCACGACGAGTTCCGCCGGCTGCTGCGCCAGGAACGGCAGCAGCGCACCGCGCGCAGCGCCGCCGGCGCCAAGCAACAGCACACGCGCGCCCTTCATCGCAACGCCGAGGTTGCGCGTGATGTCGTTGACCAGGCCGACCCCGTCGAAGTTGTCCGCATGGATGCGGTCGCCCTCGAACTTCAGCGCGTTGGTGGCGCCGGCCAGTTCGGCCCGCTCGAGCTTGTCGGTCGCGAGCTCGAAGGCCTGCAGCTTGAACGGCGCGGTGATGTTCATGCCGCGGCCGCCGGCGTCGCGAAACGCAAGCACGGCACCGGAAAATCCGTCGAGCGGGCCTTCGATGGCGCTGTAGTCGATGTCCTGGTTGGTGGCCTGCGCGAAGCTGCCGTGGATCATGGGCGACTTGGTGTGCCCGATGGGGTTGCCGATGACGGCGTAGCGGTCGGTCATGAGCTTCGTCTCCTTCACTTGCTGTAGAGCACGCCATCGGCCTGCATGGCAGCGATCTGCGCATCACTGAAGCCCAGGCTGGCGGCAACCTCGGCGTTGTGCTCGCCCAGGTCGGGCGCCACCTGCGTCTGCGTGGTGTCGCAGTCCGAGAAGCGGAAGGGCAGGTTGGGCAGGCGGATGGTGCCCAGCGCCGGATGGTCCTGTTCGACCACCATGCCGCGCGCCTGGATCTGCGGGTCGGCCAGCACCTCGTCGATGCGCTGGACCTTGGCGCAGGGCACGTCGATGGCGTCGAGCATCTTCAGCACCTCGGCCACGGGGCGAGCTTCCACCCAGGCCCGGACGACCGGCAGGATCTCCAGCCGGTTCGCGTTGCGTCCGGCCGAGGTGTGATAGCGCGTGTCGCTGCCGAAGCCCGCTGGTCCGCCAGTCTGTTCGATCAGCGCGGCAAAGCGCTTCCACGCATCGTCGACCTGCGCCGCAATCACCAGGTCGCCGTCCTGCGCACGGAACACGCCGTAGAGCGTGGAGTTGGGCATGTCGTGGCCGGTCTGCACCGGCACTTCCTTGCCGCCCGAGAGCGTGTAGCACTGCACCGCGTATTCGTGCATCGACACCAGCGTGTCGTACAGCGCCATGTCGATGTGCTGGCCGCGGCCCGACTTCACGCGGCCGAGCAGCGCGGCATTGATCGCGGCCACCGCGTGGATGCCGGTGTACATGTCGCCGAGCGAGATGCGCAGCAGCGGCGGCGCCTCGCCCGGATTGCCAACCATCTGCATGATGCCGCTCTTGGCCTCGGCGATCAGGCCGAAGCCGGCGCGGTGCGCATCGGGGCCGGTGTGGCCGTAGGCCGAGATCGAGCAATAGACGAGGCCCGGATTGCGCGTCGCCAGTTCCTCGTAGCCCAGGCCCAGCTTCTTCAGCGCGCCCGGTCGGTAGTTCTCGACGAACACGTCGGCGCTGTCCACCAGCTTCTGCATCAGCTCGTTGCCGCGTGGGTCCTTGGTGTTGACGCAGAGCCCTTTCTTGCCCATGTTCTGCTGCAGGAAGTAGCCGCTGTGGTCGCCAACGAACCAGGCGTGCTGGCGGCCGGCGTCGCCGGTGCCGGGCCGCTCGACCTTGATGACTTCGGCACCCAGTGCCCCCAGGCAGCGGCCGACGTACGGGCCGGCCAGGAAGTGGCTGTAGTCGACGACCCGGATGCCGGCCAGCGGCAGGGCTTGCTGCGCGCTCATGACGGCCTCCGCGGCACCATCACGCGGTGCTCGCCCTTTTGCACCACTTCGTCGCGCTGGTTGATCAGCTCCGATGGCAGCACCAGGATGCCCCAGCCGGGGCGGCTCTTCGATTCGCGCTTGGCGCCGACGTGGAACTTCACGCGCACCGTGTCGCCCAGCTTGATTGGCCCGACGAAGCTCCATTCCCAGCCGAGCGACATGCCGGGCATGAAGCGCATGTCGCTCTTCGTCTTGAGGCCGTCGGCGACCGACAGGCCGAACAGGCCGTGCGCGACGCGCGTGCCGAAGGGCGTGGCGCGCGCATAGGCCTCGTCGGTGTGCACGGGCGTGTGGTCGCCGGTGAGGTCCGCGTAGGCCATCACGCGGGCTTCGGTCACTTCGTAGGGCGGGCTGATGCACTCCTCGCCGACGACGGCGTCGTCCCAGTACTTGTCTTCGATGGTGGTCATGGTGTGTCTCTGTGGAATGGTTTGTTCAGGCGCGGGGATTGACGGCCAGGGCCTGCGCGACCGCGCCGGCACTGGCCTGGATGAATTCGACGGCGAGGCCGTCAGGCAGGCGCAGCCAGTTGCGGCCCTGCGGCATTTCGGTGACGCCGAAGGCCCGCGCCGCGGCGAGCGCGGCTTCGAGGTCTTCGCACATCACGCCGAGGTGGCCGAGGCGGCCCTCGGGGCCTGCAAAGTCAGGCTTGGCCATGAACTGCATGCCGCCCAGCGTCCAGTACTGGATGGGGTCCTCCGCCGTGCCCTGCACTTCGCGCATGGTCATGCCGCACACGTCGTGGAAGAACTTGATGTGCCAGTGGATGTCCTTCACCCAGATCGCGACATGCTCGACATAGGCTTTGGGTGCGGCGCTCATTTATTTCGCCTCCATGCGGCGCTCGATGCCCTTGATCGCGGCGACCAGCGTCTGGTTGACCGGCGTCGGCACGTTGTGCTTGTGGCCATTGCGCACCACCGAGCCGTTGATGAAGTCGATCTCGGTGATCGAGCCCTTCTCCAGGCTCTGCAGCATCGAGGTCTTGAATTCGTAAGGCAGGCCTTCGGCGGCCATCAGCCAGGCGTCGCGCGGTTCCTTGATCGACAAGGTCACGCCGCCGGCCTTGGCCACCGCCATGGCTTCGGCGACGGCCGCGATGGCGGTGGCTTCGATCTCCGGCACCGCATAGAGGCTGCCGTAGACCTGCCCCGTGATGGCGCTCAACGCGCCCGTGGACACGTTGATGAGGAGCTTGTCCCACATCACGCCCATGATGTTGCCGCTGACCTCGCAGGGCAGAGCGGCGCGCTCGAACTCGGCGGCGATCGCCTTGGCGCGTTCGCTGATGGCGCCGTCGAGCTCGCCGATCACCGTGCGCTTGCCGCGCGTGCCGGCAATGATGCGGCCGGGGCCGAGCAGCACGCCGCCGACATAGGTCTTGCCGGCCAGCACATGCTCGCGGCCCACCACCTCGGACAGGATCTCTTCGTGGCCCATGCCGTTCTGCAACGACATCACAGCCGTGCCGGGTCCGACGATGCCCCTGGCGCCTTCGATGGCCGAACGCGTATGGAAGGACTTGACCAGCACGATCACCAGATCGGCGGGTTCGAGGCCGCTGCAACCCACCGTCGCGCGAACCTTGACGACGCGTTCCGTGTCGCCGTCCTTCATGCGAAGGCCATCGCGCCTGATGGCGTCGACGTGCGTCTCGAAAGGGTCGATCAGCGTGACGTCGGACCCTGCGGCGGCGAGTGTTCCGCCAATGGCGCACCCCAGTGCACCGGCGCCGAGAAAGTAGATCTTCATGCGTGTCTCCGTTGGAATGGGTGAACGATAGGTTTCGACCATCATTGCGTCCATGACATGGTTGAAATGATCTACATTCCGTTTTGAAATGAACCTCGACGACGACACCGATGACGGCACGGCGCTGCTCAGCGTCAAGCTGCTGCGGCTCTTCGACTTGCTCTACAGCACCAACAGCGTGACGCGCGCCGCCGAGCAGCTCGGCCAGAGCCAGCCGACGGTGAGCAACTGGCTCGGGCGCCTGCGCAGGCAGTTGGGGGACGAGCTGTTCGTGCGCACGGCCGCCGGCATGCAGGCGACGCCGCGCGCGGAGGAACTGATCGTGCCGGCGCGCGAAGCGCTGGCTTCGCTGCGGCGCCTGGCTGCGCCCGCGCAGGCCTTCGACCCCTCCAGTGCCACGCGCCGTTTTCGCATCTGCATGACGGACGCCAGCCACATCACGCTGCTGCCCCAGTTGCTGGCGCACGTGCGTGCCCTGGCGCCGGGGGTAAGGTTGGAAGCGGCCCGCATCGACGAGCAGAGCGCGCAGGCGCTGCAATCCGGGCAGGCGGACCTGGCCATCGGATTGGTGCCCTGGCTGGAGTCAGGCTTCTATCAGCAGGTGCTTTACCCGCAAGATTGGGTGTGCCTGGTCAACGCGCGCCATCCGCGCATCGGCGGCAAGGGCTTCGGCCTGCGCGACTACAAGGCGGAGGCGCACGTCGGCATCGTCGGCGGCACGGGTGTCCAGCTGCTGGAGGCGGCCTTGCTGCGGCAACGCGTGGCACGCCGCATCCTGCTGGAACTTCCGGGCTTCCTGGGCCTGGCCGCCGTCGTGTCGACGACGGACCTGATTGCCACCGTGCCGCGCCACATCGGCGAGACGCTGGCTCGCACCGGCGAGCTCAAGGTGTTCGATTGCCCGGTGCCGGTCCCGCCGTTCACCGTCAAGCAGCACTGGCATGCGCGCTACCACCAGGACCCGGCCAACCGCTGGCTTCGGGGATTGTGCGAAGACTTGTTTGCGAAGAGGGCTGCCAAGCCGACGCTAAAGCGCAATCGCGTGCCCTGACCTGCCGTTCCTACCCCTTGCCCGACTTGCGCCGCGCGGGCCCTGAACGCGCAGGCGCCTCATCCACGATGAGCTGCGACGCCTCCACGTCCTTCCACAACTGATCGCGCCGCGCCAGCACCTGCGGCACGGCCTCATGCCGCAGCTGCGCCACCGCCGACACCAGCGCATTGCAGACAAAGAACGCCGCGGTGTAGGAATCGAACGGCGATGCGTTCGACGTGCGCACCTGCACCCGGTGATGCGCCAGCGCGGCCAGCGGCGCGGCGGGGCTGTCGGTGATGGCCAGCACCTGCGCGCCGGCTTCGCGAAAACGCTGCGCCACCTTCACCGGCCCGCTGGCGTAGCGGCGGATGCTGAAGGCCAGCAGGGCGTCCTCGGGCTGGATCCACAGCAGCTGGTCGGTGGCGGCCACCGCGCCCGCGCCCAGCTCGTGCACGCCGGGGCGGCACATGTTGAGGTGCAGGGCCAGCCAGGCGGCCACGGGCGCGCTGTTGATCTGCGCCAGTACGAAGAGGCGCCCCTTGCCTTTGGCAATGCGCGTGGCCATGGCCTCGAACGCCGCCATGTCCAGGCCGTCGCGCGTGGCGTTGATGTTGTGCTGGTCATGCAGCAGGGCGTCGTCCACGCACTGCTGCAGGCTGCGCTGCGTGCCGATGGTCACGGGGGCGCGCTGCCCCGCCGTCTGCAGCAGCGCGGTGACTTCCGCGCGCGCTTCGCGCTGCGCCTCGGCATAGCTCGCATAGCCCAGCTTGGCAAACAGCCGCACCACCGTGGAGGCGCTGGTGCCGTTGTGCGCGGCCAGGGCGGTGGCGGATTCCAGCAGTGCGTGCGGATAGTCGCGCCCCAGGGCCTCGGCCAGGGCGCGTTCGCTGGCCGTGAGCTCGCCGCCCTGGCGGGCCAGGCGCTCGGTGAGCAGGCCGGTCGATCCTTGCAATGATGATTTCATTGATGTCTTATTTATGAAAAAAGCATTGCAAACACAAGCAACGCGTGCAACACTGCGGCCCAAATTTCACCCCGCCGCCGCGGGGTTCATCGAAGGACGAAGATGCAGGATACCCTTGAAGAGAGCCGCTCGCAGGTGCGTGCGCGCATCCTGGACTGGCTGGCCGGCCAGGGGCAGGCGATGCAAGACCTGTTGCAGAAAGTGGTCGACATCGACAGCGGCAGCCGCAACGAAGCGGGCGTGACCGCCGTGGCCACGGCTCTGCGCGAACGGCTGGAGGCCGCGGGCGTGGCCGTGCAGTTCGAGCCGGTGCCGGGCTATGGCGTGCTGCTGCATGCCCAGGTGCCCGGGCCCGCCGAGGGCGCGCCCATCCTGCTCATGGGGCACATGGACACCGTCTACCCGGCGGGCACCGCGGCGCGCCGGCCCTTCCGCGTGGAAGACGGGCGCGCCTACGGCCCCGGCGTGGCCGACATGAAGTCGGGCCTGGTGATGAACGTGTTCGTGGCCGAGGCCTTCGCACGCTGCGGTGGGCTGAAGGCGCCGCTGCAGCTCTTCTTCTCGTGCGACGAAGAGATCGGCTCGGCCGCCACGCGCGACCGCATCATGGCCACGGCGCGCGGTGCGCGGGCGGTGCTCAACGCCGAACCGGGCCGCGTCAGCGGCAACCTCGTGACCAGCCGCAAGGGCTCGATGGTGGTGGAGTTCGAGGTCGAGGGCGTCGCCGCCCATGCGGGCATCAACCACGCGGCCGGCGCCAGTGCCATCGAGGCGCTGGCCCGCAAGATCCTCGCGCTGCATGCGCTGACCGACCCAGCCACGGGCGTCACCGCCAACGTGGGCGTGGTGCACGGCGGCATCGTGCCCAACATGGTGGCGCCGCATGCCAAGGCCGAGCTGGACATGCGCTTCACGTCGGAAACCGATCCGGACGAACTGCTCGCGAAGGTGCGCGCGATCGTCGAGGAAGAGTCGGTGCCGCGCACCAAGGGCCGCGTGACCGAATCGCGCCGCACCATGCCCATGAAGCCCACGCCCGACGAGCTGCTGGCGCTCTACCAGCGCGGCGCCAGGGCGCTGGGCTTCGAGGTGCAGGGCGAGTTCACCGGCGGCGCGGCCGACAGCGGCCTGACCGCCTCGGTGGGCGCGCCCACGCTGTGCGGCACCGGCCCCGTGGGCGGGCATGCGCACACCGAGCGCGAGTACTGCGAGCTCGCCACCTTCGTGCCGCGCGCCCAGGCCGTGGCGCTGGCCGTCCTGGACCACCCCTGATTTTCGAGAGCCGACTCATGCATTCCACACAACCCACCCGCCGCCACATCCTGAACGCCGGCCTGGGGCTTGGCCTCGCGGGCCTCGCCCCGCTGGCGGCACGCGCCGACGACAAGTACCCCTCGCGCCCCATCACGCTCGTGGTGCCGTTCCCTCCGGGCGGATCGGTGGACATCATGGCGCGCCAGTATTCGGAGCCGCTGTCGAGCGCGCTGGGCGTGCCCATCGTGGTGGAGAACCGCGCCGGCGCGGGCGGCTCGGTGGCGTCGCAGATGGTGGCGCGCGCCAAGCCCGACGGCTACACGCTGGTGGTGTCGTCGCAGAGCAGCCACCTGGCCAACCCGCTCACGCAGCCCAAGGTGGGCTACGACCCCATCAAGGACTTCGAGAACATCGCCATCCTGGGCCGCCAGCCCAATGCGCTGGTGGTGCATTCGAGCCTGCCCATCAAGACCTTCAAGGAGTTCATCGACTACGCGAAGAAGAGCCCCGGCAAGCTCAACTACGGCAGCGGCGGCGTGGGCAGCATGGGCCAGCTCAACGTGGAGATGCTCAAGGCCGCCACGGGCGTGTTCACCACCCACATTCCCTACCGCGGCGGCACGCCGCTGATCACGGCGGTGCTGGCCAACGAGGTGCAGTTCATCCTCGACAACCTGGTCATCATGCTGCCCCACGTGCAGGCCGGCAGGGTGCGCGCGCTGGCGGTGGCGGCCGACCAGCGCCTGCCGCAGCTGCCCGACGTGCCCACCATGGCCGAGGTGGGCTATCCCCAGCTCAACCTCACGTCGTGGACCGGACTGGCCGCCCCGGGGGGCACGCCGGACGCCATCGTGCAGACGCTGTACAAGGCCGTGCGCCAGGTGGCCACGTCGCCGGCCATGCAGGCCAGCCTCAAGGAGCGCGGCGTGATCGCGCCCGAGGAAATGACGCCCGCCGCCTTCGAGAAGATGATGTCCGAGCGCCTCGTGAAGTTTGGCGAGGTGGTGCGCAAGGCGGGGATCACGGCCGAATAAAACCAGCCGCCGCGGGGGGGCGCTGCGCTATGCGTCGAGCGCTCTCGAATGCGCGCCGCGCCAGCGGAAGCAGGCTTCGCGCACCTCGTCGATCAGGGCCGCCAGCGGCTCTGGTGCCGCGCTGCCTTCGGCCTGCTGGATCACGAAGCGGGCAGGCGGCAGCGGCGGCAGGAAGCTGCCTGGCGGAATGGAACGCAGGATGGGCGGCATGCCCGACGGCGTCAGCACCGTGATGGCCAGGCCGGCGGCCGCGGCGGCCACCAATGCGCCAGAGCTTTGCGCGGTCAGCACGACCTGCCAGTTCGTCGTGCCGTGGCCGGCCAGCGAGGCGAGCGCGGCTTCGCGGAACGGGCAGGGCTCCGAGAGAAAAGCCAGCGGGGCGGGCACGTCGGGATCGAGCAGCGCCCTTTCCGAAAAGGCCCAGACCAGCGGTTCCATCCAGAGCGTTTCGGTGTCGCTGCCGGCATCGCAGACCGTGCCGACCATCAGGTCCAGCGAGCGCTGCCGCACCTGCCTGGCAAGCACCGTGCTGATGCCGCAGGTGATTTCCACATGCACGTCCGGCCTGCGCTGGCGAAAGCCCGCGAGCGCGGCGAACAGCCATTCGCTGGGAAACCCCTCCGAGCATCCGAGGCGCAGCGTGGCCGGCGCATGGCGCGGCGCCGCAAGCCGCGAGACCGCCTGCTGCTGCAGCTTGAGGATGCTCCTGGCATAACTCAGCAGCACGCTGCCCTGGGCCGTGAGCTGCAGCGACCGGGTGGTGCGGTCGAAGACGCGGCAGCCCAGCTGTTCCTCGAGCCGCCGGATCTGTGCGCTCACCGCCGATTGCGTCAGGTGCATGGCTTCGGCCGCGCGGGTCACGCTGCCATGGTCGGCCACCGAGACGAAGGCGCGCAGCTGCTGGGAGTCGAGCATAGGTTTCAGTGCGATTGGTTCTGAATGGAAGCAAATTATGTTGCTTGTGTGCAGGGTTCGTGCTGCCTAGCCTTGGCCTTCTGTACCACTCACCCCTGCACGCCATGAAAGAACTCCTGTACATCGAGACCTCGCCAAGGACCACGCGCTCCGCCAGCATCGAAGTGGCCGGCGCCTTCATCGACGAAGTGAAGCGCCTCCACCCGGCCTGCCATGTCACCACGCTGAACCCCTGGACGATGCAGCTCCCCGAGCTGTCGCAGGACATGCTCGACGCCAAATACGCCGGCATCAATGGCGTGCCGCTCACCGCCGCCCAGCAGACGGCCTGGGACGAGGTCCGGCGCATTGCCGCGCCTTTCCACGCGGCGGACCACATCGTGCTGGCGATGCCGCTGTGGAACTTTGGTATTCCCTACAAGCTGAAGCACCTGATCGACGTGGTGTCGCACAAGGACGTGCTGTTCCGCTTCGACGCTTCGGGCCTCTCGGGCATGCTCCAGACCCGGCGGGCGACGGTGGTGTGCGCAAGAGGGCTGGACTACCCCCTGGGCAAAGACGGCTCCGCGCACGCGCTCGACTTCCAGCTGCCCTACATCGAGACCTGGCTGCGCTTCATCGGCGTGCAGGAGGTGCGCTCGGTGGTGGTCGAGAAGACGCTGATGGGCCCGGAGGTCGATGCCGGTGCAAGAGCCGAGGCCAAGCGCCGCGCAGTGGAACTCGCCGAGGGGCTCTGAGGGCCTAAGAGCGAGGCGGTTGCAGGGGCATGCGGAGCCTGACACCATGGCTGCATGACCACCTATCAACTCCACTACTGGCCCACCATCCAGGGCCGCGGGGAATTCGTGCGGCTCGCGCTCGAGGCCGCCGGCGCGGACTATGTCGACGTGGCGCGGCTGCCCGAATCGAAGGGCGGCGGCGAGTCCGCATTGGGCGACCGGCTCGACGACCCCGAGATCGTCCGCCCGTCCTTCGCGCCGCCGTTCCTGATCGACGGCGACATCGTCGTGGGGCAGACCGCGGCCATCCTGCTGTACCTCGGGCCGCGGCTCGGCCTCGCGGGCGTCGGCGAATCCGACGGCCTCTGGACGCACCAGCTGCAGCTCACCATCGCCGACGTGGTGGCCGAGGCGCACGAAACGCACCATCCGATCTCCGTCGGCGCCTACTACGAGGAACAGCGCGATGCCGCCATGCAGCGCGCGCGGGCCTTCCGCGAAGAGCGGATCCCCAAGTTCCTGAACTGGTTCGAGCGCGTGCTGCAGCGCAATCCCGCGGGGCCGTCGCACCTCGTGGGCGATGTGCTGACCTACGCCGATCTGTCGCTGTTCCAGCTGGTCGAAGGCCTGCGCTATGCGTTCCCGAAGGCCGCGGCCCGCGCGCTGGCCGCCACGCCGGCGGTCGAGAAACTGCACGACAACGTCCGCCGCCGCCAGCGCGTGCACGACTACCTGCAAAGCCCGCGCCGCATCGCGTTCAACGAGGACGGGATCTTCAGGCGCTATGCGGAGCTGGATGGCTGAGGTTGAACCGTCACTTGACGAGTGCCGCCGCGTCTTTCCATGCCGGCAGGAGGACAAGCCCCGCGTCCATGACTGGCTTGCGCTGAGGTCCGAAGAGGTATCGGTTTGGCACGATGCCTTTCAGATGATGAAGTACGTCGGTTCGATCGTCGATGAAGTGCGTGATGCGGAGCTCGCGGCAATGGTCGGCCTTCTGAGGTCGTTCAAGGCAAAAGCGCAGGTTTGAGGGCGCCATGCCAGTTCGCTCGAAAAAGCGATGATGCAACAGCCACGCGCGACTCTTGGCCTGCACACTTGGTCCGCATTTCGAAACCAGCCAGACTCGTCCCTCGAACTTTGCGACCAGTGGTGCGACCGCATCGAACATGCCTTCGTAAGGCGGCGTGCTCAGTGCGTCATCCAACGAGCCACCGATGAATGAGGTATCGGCGCCGCCCGAGCCTTCGGCAGCGATCAACACGCGTCCTATGTCGATGCCAAGGCGGGGAAGATGATTGTCTGTGTTTTTCATTTCTTGTTCCTGTTTGAAAGCAGATGAATCGTAAAAACGAAAGGAATCGCCAGGAACTACTGATATTGGAGGGGCTATCCATAAAATGGATAGATGGAAATTCCTCGCACCAACCTCGACGCGCTGCAATCGTTCGCCGTGTTTGCCGATACGCTGAACTTCAGTGAGTCGGCTCGCCTGCTGCACATCAGCCAGCCCGCTCTGCATGCAAAGGTGCGAAAGCTCTCCGAACAGCTCGATGCGAAGCTGTATCTGCGCGTGGGAAGCTCCCTTGAACTCACACGTCTTGGCGAGCAAGTCGCACGGCACGCACGGGAGCTGCTGATGCTGAATCGCCGCTTCGTGAAAGGATTGCAGGTGGGGCATGACAAGCCCACCATCACGCTGACAGCGGGCGAAGGGGCCTATCTCTACCTGTTGGGTAAAGCACTGTCACAGTTCTCCGGAGCTGGCGCGTCTTTGCATCTGCAATTGCTTACGCACAATCGCGATGAGTCAATTCGGGCAGTGCGGGCTGGGCAGGCGCAGCTGGGCATTGCGCCGCTCGGTACGGTTCCTGCGGATCTGAAAGCGGCCCGATTGACTACGGTTGGACAGGTATTGGTCGTGCCTCGTACACATGCCCTCGCCTCGCGTAAAACTGTACGACTGCGAGATCTCAAGGATGCGCCACTTATCGTTCCGCCGGCAGGCAAGCCTCATCGCGAGCTTCTTGGCCGGCTTCTGCAGGCTGAGGCAGTGCCTTGGCAGCCGGTGCTGGAAGCCAATGGCTGGGAATTGATGTTGCGCTTCGCCCAGTTGGGTTTCGGTGTAACGGTTGTGAATGCTTGCTGCCGGATTCCCAAGGGGTTGGTCGCCATTCCATTGAATGGTTACCCGCCGCTCGAATACCAGGTGTTTCATTCAGGCGACCGGCCGCCGACGGCGGACATGCAGAAATTGATGGATGCGTTGCTCGCCGAGGGTGACCGTTGGCAGACGCCCCTTCGCTCGACTGAAAGAACAGCATGACTCCAGAAGACGTCAGCAAATTCATCGCCTACGTGCTGCGGCACGCTCCGGAGTCCATTGGCCTGCGACTCGACGCGGAGGGGTGGGCCGACATTGATGCGCTGGTCACAGGCTCAACGGCCGCCGGTCGCGATCTGACTCGACCAAAGGTTATGCAAGCGGCGACTTCGGGCGCGAAGAAACGCTACGAGCTTTCGGACGACGGGCAACGCATTCGTGCCCTGCAAGGCCATTCCACGCCCCAGGTCAATCGCAGCTTCGATGTCCTGGCTCCTCCAGCGCAACTTTTTCATGGAACGGCCACGCGCTTTCTTGCCGCCATTCTTGAGCAAGGCCTCGTACCCGGCTCGCGGCAACATGTTCATCTTTCCGTCGACGAAGCTACGGCATTTCAGGTGGGAAGCCGGCATGGCAAGGCGCACGTGCTGCGGGTCGATTCAGGCCGAATGCATGCGCTCGGCCATGCCTTTCATCGCGCCGAGAACGGGGTTTGGCTGACTGAAACCGTACCACCGGAGTTCCTCTCCGAATCGAGGTAGGAGCTGCTACTCGTCCGCTGCGTCGTTGCCGTTGCGAATGCGCAGCGCCGTTTCATACAGCGCATTGCGCGGTGCGCCGCTGATCTCGGCCGCAAGCCGCACCGCGGTCTTCACGGGCAGCTCGGCCAGCAGCAGGCGCAGCACGCGTTCGCCTTCGGCGCTGCCGTCGTCGGCGGCCGCGGCCACCGGGTGCAGCACCAGCGCGAATTCGCCGCGGGTGCGGTCGCGGCCGGCCGCGAACCAGCCCGGCAGCTCGGCGGCGGCGACGGTGGCGATCTCCTCGAACTGCTTGGTGAGCTCGCGGCCAATGGTGATGCGGCGCTCGCCCAGCGTCGCGAGGGCGCGCGCCACGGCCTCGATGCGGTGCGGCGCTTCCAGCAGCACCACCGCGCGCCGCTCCTGCGCGAGCGCCTGCACGGCCGCGTCGCGCTCGCCGGCCTTGGTCGGCAGGAAGCCCGCGAACACGAAGGCGCTGCTCTCGTCGCCTGCCGCGACGAGGCCGGCGGCGCCGACCAGCGTGGTGACGCTGCTCGCGCCCGGCAGCGGCAGCACGCGCTGCCCGGCGGCGCGCACGGCCGCGACCAGCCGCGCGCCCGGGTCGCTCACGCCGGGCGTGCCGGCGTCGCTCACGTAGGCGATGCGCTCGCCCTGCGCGAGCCGCGCGACCACGGCCTGGGCGGCCTCGGCCTCGTTGTGCTGGTGCACGGCCAAGAGCTGGGCATTCGGCCGGTCGATGCCGTAGGCGCGCAGCAGGCTCTGCGTGTGGCGCGTGTCCTCGCAGGCGACGGCATCCACCATCTGCAGCACGTGCAGCGCGCGCAGCGTGATGTCGGCCAGGTTGCCGATGGGCGTGGCCACCACGTACAGCGTGCCCTGCGGATAATGCTGAGCACCCGAGGCATCGCGCGCGGCCGAAAGGGCGGCGCCGAAGGAAGCGGGTGCTAGTGAAGCCAAGGGGTTTCTCCGTAGGAACAAAAAAGAAGCCAAGAAGCCGGCAGGGAGCCAGCATGAAGACCATCACGACCAAGCACCGCGGCGATGCGGCGGAAGACGCCGCGCTCGACCATCTCCAATGCGCCGGCCTGGCGCTGGTAGCGCGCAATTATCGAACGCCCGGGCGCGGCGGCGGCGAGATCGACCTGATCATGCGCGATCCGCGCGACGCCACGCTGGTGTTCGTGGAGGTGCGCCAGCGCAGCAGCGGCACGCACGGCGGCGCCGGCGGCAGCATCACGGGCGTCAAGCAGCGGCGCATCGTGTTCGCGGCGCGCCACTACCTGAACGGCCTGCGAACGCTGCCGCCATGCCGCTTCGACGTGGTGCTGGTCGAGGAGCGCATCACCTGGCTGCAGGGCGCATTCGATGCGGGCGGGAACTGAAAGCGCGCCGCAGGCTCCACCCCCACATCGAACGCAAACGTCTTGTTTCATCGCCCCCCGGTATCATCGCGCCCCATGCTCGAGCAACGGATTCAGCAACACTTCATCGATAGCGCCGACCTCAAGTACCAGGCCGGCCCAGTCCTCAGCAAACCCATTTCGCAGGCAATGCAGGCCATCCTGGCGTGCGTGACCAGCGGCGGCAAGGTGCTGGCCTGCGGTGCGGGCGTCTCGGGCCTGCTGGCGGCGCAGTTCGCGGCGCAGTTCGTCGGCCGCTTCGAGCGCGAGCGCCCCGAGCTGGGCGCCATCGCGCTGCCCGGCGACACCACCGATCCGGCGGCCGACAGCGCCAACGCCATCGACGCCGACCGCTTCGCCCGCCAGGTGCGCGCGCTCGGCCAGGCCGGCGACGTGCTGCTTGCGCTCAGCGCCAGCGGGCAGTCCGCGGCGGTGCTGGCCGCGGTCATGGCCGCGCACGAGCGCGACATGACGGTGGTGGCGCTGCTGGGCAACGCCAGCGCCGGCCAGCCGGCATCGCCCGGCGCGGGCAGCAGCGGAACCGGCGGCGCCATCGGACGCGCGCTGCGCGAAACCGACGTCCAGATCGGCGTGTCGCACGAACGTGCGGCGCGTATCCACGAAGTCCACCTGCTCGCACTGCACTGCCTGTGCGATGGCGTGGATGCCCAGCTACTCGGAGAACAGGAAGCTTCTACATGACAACGACACCGTTCCAACGCCTCGCCATTGCTCTTGCCTCGGGAACCGTCTTGGTTGCCGGGCTTTCGGCCTGCGTGCCGCTCGTGGTCGGAGGGGCCGCGGCGGTGGGCGTGGGCATGGTGGCGACCGATCGCCGCAGCTCCGGCGCCCAGCTCGACGACCAGGGCATCGAGCTGCGCGCGGCCGCCCGCGTGCGCGAAATCGCCAACGACAACATGTACGTGAGCGTCACCAGCTTCAACCGCCAGGTGCTGCTGACGGGCGCCGTGGGCAGCGAGGCCGACCGCCGCCGCGTCGAAGAAGTGGTGCAGCGCGTGGACAACGTGCGCTCGGTGGTCAACGAGCTCACCATCGGCCCGCCCAGCACTTTCCAGGAACGCTCGAACGACCTGTTCATCAGCGGCAAGGTCAAGGCCTCGCTGCTCGACGCCAAGGACATCTTCGCCAATTCGTTCAAGGTGGTGACCGAGCGCGGCGTGGTCTACCTGATGGGCATCGCGACGCGCCGCGAAACCGACCGCGCGACCGAAATCGCGCGCGGCATCTCGGGCGTGCAGAAGGTGGTGCGCGTGGTCGAGGTGGTGAGCGAGGCCGAGCTGGCCAGCCAGGCGCAACGCGGCGGCACCGGATCGCCGCCGCCCGCGCCGGCACCGTCGTCGGCGCCCGGATCTTCTTCATCGTCGCGCGTGCCGCTGCCGCCGATGGAGCCGCTGCCGCCGGCCCAGCCCGGCGGCGCGACGACCACGCCGGTGCGCTGATCCAGCAAGAAACAAAGCCCGCTTGCGCGGGCTTTTTCCTTACTTGAGCCGGATGATCAGGCTCGACGTGTCCCAGCGCCGCCCGCCGGCCTGCTGCACGTCGGCATAGAACTGGTCGACCAGCGCCGTCACGGGCACGCGCGCGCCGTTGCGCTTGGCCTCGTCGAGCACCAGGCCCAGGTCCTTGCGCATCCAGTCGACGGCAAAGCCGTAGTCGAACTTGCCGTCGATCATGGTCTTGCCGCGGTTGTCCATCTGCCAGCTCTGGGCGGCGCCCTTGCCGATCACCTCGAGCACCAGCTTCATGTCGAGGCCGGCGCGCTGGCCGAAGGCAATGGCTTCGGACAGGCCCTGCACCAGGCCCGCGATGGCGATCTGGTTCACCATTTTTGCCAGCTGGCCGGCACCGCTCGCGCCCAGCAGCGTGACGGCGCGCGCAAAGGACTCCATCACCGGCTTGACGCGCTCGAAGCTCGACTTGTCGCCGCCGCACATCACGGTGAGCGCGCCGTTCTGCGCGCCGGCCTGTCCGCCGGACACCGGCGCGTCGATGAACTGCAGCCCGGCCGACGCCGCCGCGTTCGCCAGTTCGCGCGCCACGTCGGCCGAGGCGGTGGTGTGGTCGACCAGCACGCTGCCTTTCTTCATGCCGGCAAAGGCGCCGTTCGGGCCCAGCACCACGGCGCGCAGGTCGTCGTCGTTGCCCACGCAGCTGAAGACGATGTCGGCGCCCGCGGCCGCTTCGCGCGGGGTGGCGGCATGGCGGCCGGGCGCGCCGAATTCGGCGACCCAGGCCTCGGCCTTGGCCGGCGTCCGGTTGTAGACCGTGACCTTGTGGCCGGCCTTGGCCAGGTGTCCGGCCATCGGGCCGCCCATGACGCCAAGGCCCAGGAAGGCCACCGTCTGGGAGGGGGTGGATTCGTAGGTTCGGGGATTGATGCTGCTCATGGGCGAGAGCTTAAAGCCAACGCGGCGCCCGCGTCACCTGCATCTACACGATCGCGAAATGCTCGGTGCCGGCTGAGAGATCCGTGCTGCGCGCGCGCTGGCTGTTGAGCTTGATCTGCAGCCGCAGGTCGTTGGCCGAGTCGGCGTTGCGGATGGCGTCCTCGAAGGTGATCGAGTGGCTCTCGAACAGGTCGAACAGCGCCTGGTCGAAGGTCTGCATGCCGAGGTTGCGGCTCTTCTTCATGATTTCCTTGATCTCGCCCACCTCGCCCTTGAAGATCAGGTCGGAAATGAGCGGCGTGTTCAGCAGCACTTCCACCGCCGCCACGCGGCCCTGGCCGTCCTCGGTGGGCACCAGGCGCTGCGAGATCAGCGAGCGCAGGTTCAGCGACAGGTCCATCAGCAGCTGGGCGCGGCGCTCTTCGGGAAAGAAGTTGATGATCCGGTCCAGCGCCTGGTTGGCACTGTTGGCGTGCAGCGTGGCCATGCACAGGTGGCCGGTTTCGGCGAAGGCCACCGCGTGCTCCATGGTCTCGCGGTCGCGGATTTCGCCCATCAAAATCACGTCGGGCGCCTGGCGCAGCGTGTTCTTGAGGGCGGCTTCCCAGCTGTCGGTATCGATGCCCACTTCTCGCTGCGTGACCACGCAGTTCTTGTGCGGATGCACGAACTCGACCGGGTCTTCCACCGTCACGATGTGGCCGTAGGAATTTTCGTTGCGCCAGTCGATCATGGCCGCGAGCGTGGTCGACTTGCCCGAGCCCGTGGCGCCCACCAGGATGGTGAGGCCGCGCTTGGTCATCGACACGTCCTTCAGCACCTGCGGCATGCCCAGGCCGTCGATGGTCGGCAGCTTGGCCGGGATGGTCCGCAGCACCATGCCGACCTTGCCCTGCTGCACGAACGCGTTCACGCGGAAGCGGCCGATGCCGGTCGGCGAGATCGCGAAGTTGCATTCCTTGGTGCGCTCGAACTCCGCCGTCTGGCGGTCGTTCATGACCGAGCGCGTGAGCGCCAGCGTGTGCTGCGCCCCCAGTGCCTGCTGCGACACCTTGGTGACCTTGCCGTCGACCTTGATCGCGGGCGGAAAGTCGGCGGTGATGAACAAGTCGCTGCCGTTGCGGCTCACCATGAGCTTGAGCAGGTCGTTGATGAACTGGCTGGCTTGATCGCGTTCCATGTGTCGGTACTCCGAAGGGCTGGGATCAGCCCGGGAAATTCTCGGGGATCTTGGCTTTTCCGCGCGCTTCGGCGGCCGAAATGGCATTGCGGCGCACGAGGTCGGTCAGGTTCTGGTCCAGCGTCTGCATGCCCGCGCCCTGGCCGGTCTGGATGGCCGAGTACATCTGCGCCACCTTGGCCTCGCGGATCAGGTTGCGGATGGCCGGCGTGCCCAGCATGATCTCGTGCGCCGCCACGCGGCCCTGGCCGTCCTTGGTCTTGCACAGCGTCTGCGAGATCACGGCCTGCAGCGACTCCGACAGCATGGCGCGGATCATTTCCTTTTCCTCGCCCGGGAACACGTCGATGATCCGGTCGATGGTCTTGGCGGCCGACGAGGTGTGCAGCGTGCCGAACACCAGGTGGCCCGTTTCGGCAGCGGTCATTGCGAGGCGAATGGTTTCCAGGTCGCGCAGCTCGCCCACCAGGATGGCGTCCGGGTCTTCGCGCAGCGCCGAGCGCAGCGCGTTGGAGAACGACAGCGTCATCGGACCGACCTCGCGCTGGTTGATCAGGCACTTCTTGGATTCGTGCACGAATTCGATCGGGTCTTCCACCGTGAGGATGTGGCCGTACTCGTTTTCGTTCAGGTAGTTGACCATCGCGGCCAGGGTGGTGGACTTGCCCGAGCCGGTGGGCCCGGTCACCAGCACCAGCCCGCGCGGCTTGAGCGCCAGTTCCGCGAAAATCTTGGGCGCGTTGAGTTGCTCCAGCGTGAGGATCTTCGAGGGAATGGTCCGGAACACCGCCGCCGCGCCGCGCGCCTGGTTGAAGGCATTCACGCGGAAGCGCGCCAAGCCGTCGATCTCGAACGAGAAGTCGACCTCCAGGAACTCTTCATAGTGCTTGCGGTGCGTGTCGCTCATGATGTCGTACACCATGGCGTGCACCGACTTGTGGTCGAGCGCATCGACGTTGATGCGCCGCACGTCGCCGTGGACGCGGATCATCGGCGGCAGGCCGGCCGACAGATGCAGGTCGGAGGCTTTGTTCTTGACGCTGAATGCCAGCAACTGGGTAATGTCCACGGGGGTCCTCGGCTCGAGTTCGGTGACGTTTTGATACGATTTTGGAAGATTATGACGATGATTGGCGACGACCTCCAGCAAGTAAAGAACCGGATCGCAAAGGCCTGCGCCGAACATGGGCGCAACCCGGCCGAAGTCCGGCTGCTGGCGGTGTCCAAGACCTTCGGGCCCGAGGCCGTGCGCGAGGCCCATGCGGCGGGCCAGCGGGCCTTCGGCGAGAACTATGTGCAGGAGGGGCTGGACAAGATCGCCGCGCTGTCGGACCTGCGCGCGGAACTCGAATGGCACTGCATCGGCCCTCTGCAGAGCAACAAGACGCGGCCCGTGGCCGAGCATTTCGACTGGGTGCACGGCATCGACCGGATCAAGATCGCCGAGCGCCTTTCGGCGCAGCGGCCGGCGCATCTGCCACCGCTTCAGGTGTGCCTGCAGGTCAATGTGGACGGCGGCGCCAACAAGTCCGGCGTGCCGCCCGAAGAGGCGTTGCCGCTCGCGCGCGCTGTGGCGGCGTTGCCACATCTGCGGCTGCGCGGGCTCATGGCCATTCCCGAACCGGCGCCCGATTTCGCCGCGCAGCGCGAACTGTGCCTGCGCGCCCGCGCTGTGTACGACGCGATCCGCGCCGCCGGCATCGAACTGGACACCCTCTCGCTCGGCATGAGCGCCGACCTCGAGGCGGCCGTGAGCGCCGGCAGCACGATGGTGCGCATCGGCACGGCCATCTTCGGCGGCCGGCCCAAGCCCGCCTGACGGGCGCTATACGGCCAGCGGCAGCCGCGCGCTGCTCTTGATTTCTTCCATCACCGCGTAGGTGCGGGTTTCGCGCACGCCGGGCAGTTGCCACAGCACCGTGCCCGCGAAGTCGCGGTAGGCCGCCATGTCGGCCATGCGGGTCTTGAGCAGGTAGTCGAAGCCGCCCGCGACCATGTGGCATTCCATGATCTCGTCGCGCACCTGCACGGCGGCCTTGAACTGTTCGAACACGTTGGGTGTGGTGCGGTCGAGCAGGATCTCGACGAACACCGTGAGCCCCCGCCCGAGCTTGTGCGGATCGAGCCGCGCCTCGTAGCCCTGGATGAAACCGTCGCGCGTGAGCCGCTGCACCCGGGCCAGCACGGCGGTGGGCGAGAGCGCCACCGTTTCGGCCAGCTTGAGGTTGGTGATGCGGCCGTCTTCCTGAAGAATCTTCAGCAGCCGGAGATCGATGCGATCCAGATCCAGGTCGAGCATTGGTGAATTATCCGGCCGTGCTCATATTTTTTGGCAAAAGATTCGGTCTATATCCAAAGACCATAGGGGATAGAACCAAGGAACTGCCATGCACCTGCCCATCCCTTACCGCCCTGAAGCCGATGTCGTCTCGCACCGGCTCGCCTCGCTCGAAGGCGCGCTCGACTGGAGCGCCGCGGCCGCCGCCGCCACGCCCTGGGTCGAGGCGGTGCGCCGCCATCCGCCGCCGTTCTGGGCCATGGAAAGCCTGCTGCGCGAGTACCCGATCTCCAGCGCCGAGGGCCTGGCGCTGATGCGCCTGGCCGAGGCGCTGCTTCGCGTGCCCGACGCCGCCACGGCCATCGCGCTCACGGCCGACCAGCTGGGCCGGGCCGATTTCGAGGGCACGGCCGATTCCACGCTGTCGCGGCTGTCGTCCGCCGCCATCGCGATGTCGAAGAAATTCCTGCCCGAAGGCGACCACCCGCCCGGCCTCATGGCCAAACTCGGCGCTCGCACGGTGGTGGCCGCCACGCTGCGCGCGGTGCAATTGCTGGGGCGCCAGTTCGTGCTGGGCCAGACCATCGCCGAAGCCATGGACGAGGCCCGCACGGCGCACCGCCGGCAGGGCGCGCTGCGCTTCAGCTACGACATGCTTGGCGAAGGCGCACGCACCGACGCCGATGCGCTGCGCTACCTCAAGAGCTACACGCAGGCCATCGGCGCCATTGCGGCCGGTGCCGATGCGGCGCGCGGGCCCGAGCACAACGACGGCATCTCCATCAAGCTCAGCGCGCTGCATCCGCGCTACGAGGACGCGCAGCGCGAGCGCGTGATGCGCGAGCTGGTGCCGCGCGTGTGGCAGCTGTGCGAGCTTGCGGCCGATGCCAGCCTCAACCTCACCATCGATGCGGAAGAGGTCGACCGGCTCGAGCTCTCGCTCGACGTGTTCGAGGCGCTGGCCGAGCGCGTGGCCGCCGAGCGGCCGCAGTGGCGCGGCTTCGGCCTGGCGCTGCAGGCCTACCAGACGCGCGCGCTCGAACTGATTGCGCACGTCACGGCGGTGGCGCGCCGGCACAAGCTGCGGCTGATGTGCCGCCTCGTGAAGGGCGCCTACTGGGACGCCGAGATCAAGCGGGCCCAGGAGCTCGGCCTGCCGCACTACCCGCTCTTCACGCACAAGCACCACAGCGACGTGAGCTACCTGGCCTGTGCGCGCGCGCTGCTGTCGGCGCCCGATGCGGTCTATCCGCAGTTCGCCACCCACAACGCGGGCACCATCGCGGCCATCCTGCAGATGGCCGAGGCGGCCGGCGCGCCCTTCGAGCTGCAGCGCCTGCATGGCATGGGCGAGGGCGTCTACCGCGAAGTGATGAAGAGCACCACCGCGCCGGTGCGCGTGTACGCCCCGGTGGGCCAGCACAAGGACCTGCTCGCCTACCTCGTGCGGCGCCTCTTGGAAAACGGCGCCAACTCGTCCTTCGTGAACCAGCTCGGCGACGAGCAGGTGGACATCGGCGAGCTGCTGATGTCGCCGCTCTGGCTCGAAGAGGCAAACCCCGCCCTGCCGCTGCCGCCCGCGCTCTACGGCCCGGCGCCGGCGCGGCGCAACAGCGAAGGCGTGGACCTTGCCGTCGAGCCGATGCGCGCGCCGCTGCTCGCGGCCCTGGAGACCACCGCGGTGCCCCATGTCGAGGTATTCGATGCCGCAAGCGCGCCCAAGGCCGTGGCCGCCAGCGCCGCCGCCTTCCGCAGCTGGCGCAGGACGCCGGTCGAGGCGCGCGCCGCCATGCTGCGCCAGGCCGCCGACGCGCTCCAGCGCGAGCTGCCGCGCTTCTGCGCGCTGCTGGTCAAGGAGGCCTTCAAGACCTGGGGCGACGCGGTCGCCGAAGTGCGCGAAGCCGTCGACTTCCTGCGCTACTACGCCGACGAGGCCGAGCGCATCATGCAGCCGGTGGCGCTGCCCGGCCCCACGGGCGAGAGCAACGAACTGCGGCTCACGGCGCGCGGCCCCTGGGTGTGCATCAGCCCGTGGAATTTTCCGCTCGCGATCTTCACGGGGCAGGTGGCGGCCGCGCTGGCCACCGGCAACACGGTGCTGGCCAAGCCGGCCGAACAGACGCCGGCCGTCGCGCTCGAAGCCGTGAAGCTGCTGCACGCCGCCGGCGTGCCGGCCGATGCGCTGCAGCTGCTGCATGGCCCCGGCGAAACGGTGGGCGCCGCGCTGGTGGCGGCACCGGGGGTGGCGGGCGTGGTGTTCACCGGCTCGACCCAGGTGGCGCGCATCATCCACCGCGCGCTCGCCGCCAAGGAGGGCCCGATCGTGCCGCTGATCGCCGAGACCGGCGGCATCAACGCGATGCTGGTCGATTCGAGCGCGCTGCCCGAGCAGGTGGTCGACGCCGTGGTGCAGAGCGCGTTCCGCTCGGCCGGCCAGCGCTGCTCGGCGCTGCGCCTCCTGGTGCTGCACGAGGGCATCGCCGATGCGGTGATCGAGATGATCCGCGGCGCGGCCGGGGAACTGGCCGCTGGCGACCCGGCGCTGCTCGCGACCGACGTGGGGCCGGTGATCGACGCCGAGGCGGCCGACAACATCCGGCGCCATCTGAAGCGGCTGGATTCGGAGGCGAAGCGGCTGCTCGCGCCGGCTTCTTCTTCAACCGAGGGCAACCTGATCGCGCCGCAAGCCTACGAGGTGCCCTCCATCGACAGCGTGAGCAGCGAGATCTTCGGGCCGGTGCTGCAGATCGCGCGCTGGGGCCAGGGCGAGCTGAGCGATCCCGCCGAGGTGATCGATCGCATCAACGCGCTCGGCTACGGCCTCACGCTCGGCATCCAGACCCGCATCGACTCGCGCGCGCAGGCACTCGCGACGCGGGCGCACGTGGGCAACATCTACGTGAACCGCAACATCATCGGTGCGGTGGTCGGCGTGCAGCCCTTCGGCGGCGAGGGCCTGAGCGGCACCGGGCCCAAGGCCGGTGGGCCGCACTACCTGTACCGCTTCTGTGCCGAGCAGACGGTCACGGTCAACACCACGGCGGCCGGCGGCAACGCGGCGCTGCTGAGCGCGGTGGCCTGAGGCCGCTGTCGTCTTCAGCGCAGGGAGTTGCCGTCTTCTTCCGCGCGTGCGGACGATGACCGGCTGTTGAACTGGTCGACCAGCGCGCCGTAGGCCGGGCTGGTGCGCAGCCGCGCATATTCGGCGGCGGCCTGCCGGTAGGCGGGGCTCGACGGATCGGCGCCCGCTTCGCCGTACTGCTGAGCGGCCAGGCCGGAGCGGATCCACAGTTGCGTGTCCGCGGCCACGGCCGCGCGGCTGTTCGCCGACACCCGCGGCTCGGGCTGCGGCGAACCTTCGGCATAGCCTTGCGTCGGCGCGGTCGCGAGCCACTGCCGGGCCTCGGCCGAGACGGCGGCGCGCGTGGTGGAGGAGGCGAACGGCACGGGCCGCGGATCGCCCTCCGCGTAGTTGCCGGCAAGGCTCGGCGCGGCGGCCAGGCCCAGCAGCGACGAGACGGCGGCCGTGGCCAGGAGGCGGGTGCAAGAGCGGGTCATGGAATCGGTCCTTTCGATCGGTGGTTGGTAGCACCCACTCTAGAAACCGCAGCTCGGGGGCCGATGACCCGGCGATGACCGTTTTGTCATGTTCGGCCAAACCTCTCTTGCATAACCGCCATCGCGGCGCGCATAAGACATGGCGCGGCGGGCGCGAGAGGTCTATCGTTGCGGCCATCCATTCAAACCAAGGGATCTCCCATGAGTGAAAAGCTCTCCTTCGTCAATCCGACCGCCAACAGCCCCTGGGGCACGTACCTCTCGCAGGTCGACCGCGTGGTGCCGTACCTCGGCCCGCTGGCCCGCTGGGTCGAAACCCTCAAGCGACCCAAGCGCGCGCTGATCGTGGACGTGCCGATCGAGATGGACGACGGCACCATCGCCCACTTCGAGGGCTACCGCGTGCAGCACAACATGAGCCGCGGCCCGGGCAAGGGCGGCGTGCGCTTCCACCCCGACGTCACGCTGGAAGAAGTGATGGCGCTGTCGGCCTGGATGACCATCAAGACGGCCGCCGTCAACCTGCCGTACGGCGGCGCCAAGGGCGGCATCCGGGTCGATCCGAAGAAGCTCTCGCTGCAGGAACTGGAGAAGGTCACGCGCCGCTACACCAGCGAGATCGGCATCATCATCGGCCCGCACACCGACATTCCCGCGCCCGACGTGAACACCAACGCGCAGATCATGGCGTGGATGATGGACACCTACTCGATGAACGTCGGCGGCACCGCCACCGGCGTGGTCACGGGCAAGCCGCTGCACCTGGGCGGATCGCTGGGCCGCGTCAAGGCCACCGGCCGCGGCGTGTTCGTCACCGGCCGCGAAGCGGCGCGCCGCCTTGGCATGGACCTGCGCGGCGCGCGCATCGCGGTGCAGGGCTTCGGCAACGTGGGCTCGGTCGCGGCCGAGCTTTTTGCCGAAGCGGGCGCCAAGATCGTTGCGGTGCAGGACCACACCGGCACCATCGTCAATTCGAACGGCCTCGACCTCGCGACGCTGGTTCCGGTGGCCAACAAGGAGGGCGTGATCGCCTTCAAGGGCGGCGAGGTGGTGCCCAACGAAGCCTTCTGGGAGGTGGCCTGCGATATCCTGATTCCCGCTGCGCTCGAAGGCCAGATCACCGCCGAGCGCGCGCAGAAGACGAGTGCCAAGCTCGTGCTCGAAGGCGCCAACGGCCCCACGGTGCCCGTGGCCGACGACATCCTGGCCGAGCGCGGCGTGCTGGTGGTGCCCGACGTGATCTGCAATGCCGGCGGCGTGACGGTCTCGTACTTCGAATGGGTGCAGGACTTCTCGTCCTTCTTCTGGGACGAGGACGAGATCAACGTGCGCCTGGACCGCATCATGATGAAGGCGCTCAACCAGATCTGGGACACGGCCGACAGGCACAAGATCACGCTGCGCACTGCTACCTATGCGGTGGCCTGCGAGCGCATCCTGATGGCCCGTCAGGAACGCGGTTTGTATCCTTGATCCGGCGAGGCCGAGAGGGTTGTACGCTCGCGGGATGAGTACCAATCCCGCGCAAGACCTTCCCTCCGTTCCCGCCGACGCCCTCGCCCGCCTGCAGGCGCTGATGGCCGACGGGCGGCGCAAGCTGCTGGGGCTGGTCGGCGCACCCGGGGCGGGCAAGTCCACGCTCGCGCTGGCGCTGCTGCGGGCCATGGGTGCCGGGCGCGCGCAGGTCGTGCCGATGGACGGCTTCCACCTGGCCAATGTCGAGCTGCAGCGGCTCGGCCGCGCCGGCCGCAAGGGCGCTCCCGACACCTTCGACAGCGCCGGCTACGTGGCGCTGCTGCAGCGGCTGCGCGAGCAGGGCCCGGACGACCCGATCGTCTATGCGCCCGAATTCCGCCGCGAGATCGAGGAGCCGATCGCTGGCGCCATCGCGGTGCTGCCTTCGACGCAACTGGTCATCACCGAGGGCAACTACCTGCTGCACGACGCCGGCCCCTGGGCCGGCGCGGCGGCCATGCTCGACGAGGTCTGGTATGTCGACCTCGACGATGCCGTGCGCGAAGAGCGCCTGCTGAAGCGCCACCAGCAGTTCGGCCGCAGCGCCGAGGCCGCGCGCGACTGGGTGGCCGGCACCGATGCGCCCAATGCGCGCCTGATTGCCGCCACGCGCGGGCGTGCGCACCACCTGCTGCGCTGGTCCTGAAAATTTGCGGCGGCGGGGAACACCGGCGCCGGGGCGTGCTCGAAGCTTCGCCGGCGGACACGCCGGTTAGGATTCGCCGCTCCATGACCCTGCCTCCCCTTTCCACTTCCGCCTTTTCCGTCCTTCGCACGCCGGTCCTGGTCCTCGGCCTCGCGTCCATGCTGGTGCTCGCCGGCTGCGGCAGCAGCGGCACGCGCCGCGTGTCGTACGAGACCGAGGAGTTCGACTCCACCACCACCCACACGCGCAGCTACGCCGCCACCGAAGCCCAGACCTGCGAAGCCGCGCGCCGCGCGCTGCTGAGCCAGGGCTACATGATCAGCGCGGCCAACACCGACCTGGTGACCGGGCGCAAGAGCTTCCAGCCGGCGTCCGAGGTGCATGTGGAGGTCGAGTTCCGCGTGGTGTGCGCGCGCGAGGGCGGCAAGGCCGGCAAGCGCAGCACCGTGGCCTTCGCGACCGCGCTGCAGGACCGCTACGGCATCAAGAAGGTCAACAACTCGGCCAGCGTGGGCGTGGGCGCCTTCGGGTCGCTCTCGCTGCCCTTTGCCGGCAGCGACGACGCGATGGTCAAGGTGGCCAGCGAGACGCTCACCGACGAGCTGTTCTACGACCGCTTCTTCGCGCTGCTCGATCGCTTTCTCGAAGGCCAGGGCGGCGAAGAGCCCGAGGCACCCAGCGTGGCGCCCGAGGCGCCGCGGCCGGCCGCGCCGCTGAACCCTGCGGCGCCGGCCACCACCTTTCCGGTGAAGCCGGTGCCGAATCCGGGCTGATCCTGCGCGGAGCCCGAGCGCAGCCGCTCAGCGCACCAGCGTCGACTTTCCGAACAGGCTCTCGATCAGCTCCACCGCCACCTCGGCGGTCTGGTTGCGCACGTCGAGCGCGGGGTTGAGCTCCACCACGTCGACCGAGCCGAGGCGGCGGGTGTCGGCGACCATTTCCATGCACAGCTGCATCTCGCGGTAGGTCGGGCCGCCGCGCACGCCGGTGCCCACGCCGGGCGCGATGTTCGGGTCAAGGCAGTCGAGGTCGAAGCTCACGTGCAGGTGGGTGTCCTCGTCCACGTCCTGCAGCGCCTCGGTCATGGTGGTGCGCATGCCGTGCTCGTCGATGTGGCGCATGTCGAACACATGCAGGCCGAGCGTGCGGATGGCGTCCTTCTCGTCCGCGTCGACGCTGCGGATGCCGATGAAGCGGATGGCATCGTGCTCCAGCGCGGCGCGCTCGCCGCTCCAGCCGGTGAGCGCCGCGGGCCCGTGGCCCAGCAGGCAGGACACGGGCATGCCGTGCAGGTTGCCGCTCGGGCTGGTGGTTTCGGTGTTGACGTCGGAGTGCGCGTCCAGCCACAGCACGCGCAGCTTCTTGCCCCGCTTGCGCGCATGCCAGGCCACGGCGCTGATCGAGCCGATCGCCAGGCAGTGGTCGCCGCCCATCATGAGCGGCACGTGGCCGGTGCCCAGGGCGGTGTCGACGGCGGCATAGACGGAGCGGTTCCAGGCAATCACCTCGTCGAGGTGGCGCAGGCCGTTGGCCGGCGCGGTCCACGGGGTGGCGGGGCCCGCGAGGTTGCCGCGGTCGATCACGGTGAAGCCCTGCCGCGCGAGCGCCTCCGGCAGCCCGGCCACGCGCAGCGCATCGGGGCCCATGCCGGCGCCGCGCACACTGGCGCCGACGTCGGTGGGTGCGCCGATCAGTTCGAGGGTGGTGCCGTTGTCGTTGCTCATGCCGATGATCGTCCGATGTGCTCCCACAGGTAGGCGTAGCCCAGCGCGTCCATGAAGGCCGCCTCCTTGTTGTCCGTGGCCGCGCTGTGGCCGCCTTCCATGTTCTCGTAGAAGCTGCTGTCGTAGCCCATGGCGGCCAGCTTCGCATGCATCTTGCGCGCATGCACCGGCCCCACGCGGTCGTCGCGCGTCGACGTGGTGAAGAGCGCCGGCGGATAGGGCTGGCCGGGCTTCGCGTTTTCGTAGGGCGAGAAGGCCTGGATCCAGGCCCATTCCTCCGGCTGGTCGGGGTCGCCGTATTCGGCAATCCACGAGGCGCCGGCCGACAGGTGGGTGTAGCGCTTCATGTCGAGCAGCGCCACCTCGCTCACGATGGCGCCGTAGAGCTTGGGGTAGAGCGTGAGCATGTTGCCCATCAGCAGGCCGCCGTTGCTGCCGCCCATGGCGCCCAGGTGCCGCGGCGAGGTGATGTTGCGCGCAATGAGATGCTCCGAAACCGCGGCGAAGTCTTCGCAGGTGCGCAGGCGGTCGCGCTGCAGCGCGGCCTGGTGCCAGCGCGGCCCGTACTCGCCGCCGCCGCGGATGTTGGCGACCACGTAGACGCCGCCCTGCTCGAGCCATGCGCGGCCGATGGCGCCGCTGTAGCTCGGCTGCAGCGAGATCTCGAAGCCGCCGTAGGCGTACTGCAGCGTCGGGTTCTTGCCGTCGGCCTGCAGGTTCTTGGGCGCGATCTCGAAGTAGGGCACGCGCGTGCCGTCCTTCGAGGTGGCGAAATGCTGGCTCACGCGATAGCCGGAAGCATCGAAGAAGGCGGGGCTGTCCTTCAGCGGCTCGGGCTCGCCCCGGCCGATGGTGCCGATGTAGAGCGTGGTCGGCTGCAGGAAGCCACTCACGGTCAGGAAGTAGTCGTCGTTCTCGTCCTCGTCGATGCCGCCGGCCGCGATGGTCGAGCGCTCGGGCGCGCCGCCCAGGCTCTCGCGCTTCCATGGCTGCGAGCCGGCCTGCGGCGTAAGCACTTCGAGCCGGTTCACCACGTCGTGCATCACGTTGAGGATCAGGTGGTGGCGGGTCCACGAATAGTCGTCGAGCGCGGTGGTGTCGTCGGGCTCGAACAGCACGGTGATCTCGCGCTGGCCGGCCATGTAGTCGTCGAAGCGGGCCGCCAGCAGCGAGCCCGGCGGGTAGGTGGTGCCGCCCACGGTCCAGGGGCTGCGCGGCTCGACCAGCATCCAATCGCGCGTGACCTCGGTGCTGGCATCGTCGGGCACGTCGATCTTCACCAGCCGGCCGTCGGCCGCGCGCAGCCAGGTCTCGCTGTCGTAGAAGTCCATCTGGCGCGAGACGAAGTCGCGCTCGAAGCCCGGCGTGTTGTCGCGCCAGGCACTGACCGTCATGTCGTCCTCGCCGCCTTCGTAGACCGTGGCCGCGCTTTCCAGCGGCGTGCCGCGCTTCCATTCCTTGACGATGCGCGGATAGCTCGAACTGGTCATCGAGCCGGGACCGAAGTCGGTGGCCACGTAGAGGTGGTCGATGTCCTTCCACGCGACGTTGCTCTTGGCCTCGGGCAGCGTGAAGCCGCTCGCGACGAACTCCTTGAGCTCGAGGTCGAACTCGCGCACCACGTCGGCATCGGCGCCGCCGCGCGAGAGCGAGATCAGGCAGCGCTTGTAGCCGGGCTGCAGGCAATCGGCGCCGTGCCAGACCCAGTTTTCCTTGTCGGCCTCGGCCAGTGCGTCGAGGTCGAGCACGATTTCCCAGTCGGGCTGGGGTTTGCGATATTCGGCCAGCGTGGTGCGCCGCCACAGGCCCTTGGGGTTCTTCTTGTCGCGCCAGAAGTTGTAGAACAGCGGGCCGATCTTGCGCACCATCGGAATGCGCGCCTCGGAGTCGAGCACTTCGAGGATGCCTTGCTTCATCCGCTCGAAGCCGGGCGACTGCGCATAGCGCTGCACGGTCTTCGCGTTGTGCTGGCGGGCCCATGCGAGCTGTTCGGCGCCGTCGATGTCTTCGAGCCACTGGTGCTCGTCGGTCTGCGTGGAAGCGGTGGATGTCATGGCCGCAGTGTACGAATCCGCCGTGAAGAAAGGCATGCCTGCCGGCAGGGTCGGCCAAAGCTATTGAATTCATAGCGCACCGCGCGCGGGTCTAGTGACAAACCCGCGTTCGGCCGTTTGGCCTCGATGGGCGGGGCTCCCACGGGTATCCTGCCGGACGGACGGCGCCTGGCGCGCAAAAGGAGACACGACACATGAAACACCTGAGCGGTCTTGATGCCACCTTCCTGCACCTGGAAACCCCCGAGATGCCGATGCACGTGGGCTCGCTCAACGTGCTCGACCTGCCCAAGGGCTACCAGGGCGATTTCTACGAGGACGCCAAGCAGTTCATGGCCAGCCGCATCCACCTGGCCGACGTGTTCACGCGCAAGCTCGCGCTGATGCCCTTCGACATGACCAACCCGGTGTGGGTGGCCGACGACGACATCGACCTCGACTACCACGTGCGCCACATCACGCTGCCCAGGCCCGGCACCAACCGGCAGCTGCAGCAGTACGTGGCGCGGCTGCATTCCACCTTGCTCGACCGCAGCCGCCCGATGTGGGAGTTCTTCATCATCGACGGCCTGAAGAGCGGCCAGGTGGCGCTCTACACCAAGGTGCACCACGCGGGCATCGACGGGCAGGCCGGCGTGGCGCTCGGCAAGGCCATCTTCGACCTCGAGCCCACGGGCCGCGTGGTGAAGCCGCCACGCGCGCGTGCGCGCAGCAGCGGCTACCAGCTGGGCATGGCCGAGCTTGCGACCGCGGCGCTGCGCAACACGGCGCAGCAGTACGTGAAGCTCTTCAAGATGGCGCCGGCCATCGCGCGCGCGCTCGGCGGCCTTGCCAAGCCGGACGAAAAAGCGGCCGAGAAGGACGCCGCCACCGCACCCAAGAAGTTCAACCTGTTTGCGCCGCGCACCTCGCTGAACGTGTCGATCACCAACCAGCGCACCTTTGCGGGCCGCACCATCTCGCTGGCCGAGACCAAGCACATCGCCAAGCACTTCGGCGTGTCGCTCAACGACGTGGTGATGGCCACGGTGGCCGGCGCGCTGCGCCACTACCTGGCCGACAACAACGAGCTGCCGGCCAAGCCGCTGGTGGCCGGCGTGCCCGTGAGCCTGCGCGAAGCGGGCGACGACACGGCCAACAACCAGGCCAGCATGATCCTCGTGAGCCTGGCCACGGACATCACCGACCCGGTGCAGCGGCTGAAGGCGATCAATGCCTCGTCGAACAGCTCGAAGTCGACCATGAACCGCTTCAAGGCGGTGATCCTGGACGACTTCCCGACCTTTGCCGCGCCCTGGCTGGTGTCGGGCATCGCCTCGATGGTGGGCCGCTCGGGCCTCGTGAACCTGCTGCCGCCGGCGGCCAACGTGGCCATCTCCAACGTGGCGGGCGCGCCGTTCCCGATGTACTTTGCGGGCGCGCTGGTCACCAGCTACTACCCGGTGTCGATCGCGAGCCACGGCACGGCCCTCAACGTCACGGTGCAGAGCTACAACGGGCGCATGGACTACGGCCTCATCGCGTGCCGCCGCGCGGTGCCCGACATCACCGAGATCGGCGACTACATGCTGGCCGAGCACCAGCTGCTGCTGGGCCTGACGCAGACGCATCCGGCGGCGGCGGGCGCGGCGCCCGCGAAGGCCGCGGCGGCTCCCGAGCCGGCACCGGCCGTGAAGGCGGCGCCCAGGCCTGCTGCAAAAAAGGCCGCGGCGAAGAAGCCGCCGGCGGCAAAAGCCCCCGCCGCCAAGGCTCCGGTCGCCAAGACCGCCGCCAGGAAAGCACCGGCCAAGGCCGCGGCTCCCAAGTCCGCACCGCGCAAGCCCGCGGCGCCCGCCAAACGCGCCAGGGTGGCCGCTGCGGCATGATCGCCAGGCACGAGGGCCGGAAAATTGGGGCAGTTGGACTAGTTTTCCGACCGTTCTAGCTTTCCAGGCCTAGGCACTCTGGAAGAAGATCACTTCATCGCGAATCCAGCGACCGATCAACTTCCAGGACATCCAAATGACCAACACGCAAGCTTCCTTCTCTTCCGCAGCCATCCACGTCATCGGCCAGTACAACGACGCAGGCAAGACCCTGGTGGGCGCCTACCGCGCCGGTGTCCATCGCCTGCTCGGCGGCGCCGCTTCGCGTTACAGCGAATTCCTCGGCAGCCGCCAGATTCCGCTGGTGAGCGAGCAGGTCAAGGCCAACCTGATCGGCGCGCAGGAAAAGATCAACGGCTTCCTGGCCAACCGCCTGGACATCGACACCGGCCGCATCGTCTCGGTGATGGACCGCGTCGCCGCGGGCACCACGAGCGGCATCGAAACCGTGGCCGGCCGCGTGGCGCGCGTCGAATCGCCTGTCGTCAGCTCTGTGGTCAAGACGCTGAATGCGCTGAACCAGCCGATCGCCAACGTGTCGGTGCAGATCGCCGACAAGGTCGCTGCCGGTGCCAAGCAGATCGAAGTGCGCGTGAGCGGCACCGACGAAGCCAGGCCCGTGCGCAGCGTGAAGGCCAAGGCCGCTGCTGCCAAGAAGCCGGTTCGCCGCACTGCCGCCCGCAAGGCGGCCTGACCCTGGAGCAACAACGCATGGCGACCCGCCCCGATCCGACGGACGATTCCAGGAAGAAGAGGGCGGCGGCGCCTGCGAAGCCTGCCAGCAAGGCTCCTGCGGCCCGCAAGAGGTCCGCAGCCGGGAAGAAGGCTGCGGCATCGAAGAAGAGGACGGCTGCTGCCGCGCCGGGCAAGAAGGCCGTCGGCGCCGAGGGCCTGCTGCGCGCCGGCCTCAAGGTGCTCGGCAACGTGCGCGACGACGTCGCCAAGCGCCAGGCCAACGTGATCGAGGGGCTGCTGGGCATCGGCCAGGCCAGGTTCGATCCGGCGGCGGGTGCCAAGGCCGCGGGTCCCCGCGGCTTTCCGAGCCTCGACAGCTTTGGCCTGCGCAAGTTCGAGGACGTGTTCGACCAGCGCGTGGCCACCGCGCTGCAGCGCCTGGGCATGCCCAGTGCGGAAGAAGTGCAGGCGCTGCGCGAAGAAGTCATTCGGCTGCGCGAACGCCTCGCGCAACTCGAGCCCAAGAACGCCGGCTCGCGCGGCAGCGGCAAGCGCTGAGCGCCAGCAGCCCAGCGAAGCACCGACGCACGCAGCATCAGCCGGTTGTGGCCAGTTCCAACACCACGCGCGACCGCATCCTGCAGGCCAGCCTCGCGCTGTTCAATGCACAAGGCCTGGCGGCCGTGTCCACGCACAAGATCGCGGCCGAGCTCGGCATCAGCCCGGGCAACCTGCACTACCATTTCAAGGCCAAGCAGCTGATCGTCGAATGGCTGTTCCGGCGCTTCGAGCAGCGGCTCGAGGTGCTCGACGGCTCCGCGGGTTCGATCACCGCCATCGACGACCTCTGGCTCGCGCTGCACCTGCGCTTCGAGGCCATCGACCAGTACCGGTTCATCTACCGCGACATGGCCTTTCTGGCCAGCGAATACCCCGCGCTCGGCCAGCGCGCGCAGGCGCTCACCGCGCAGAACCTGCTGGCGGCCCAGGCGCTGTGTGAAGGGCTGGTGGCTTCGGGCGTGATCGAGACCAGCGCCGAGCAGGCCCGCATCCTCGCCTTGCAGATGGTCTTCACCACCACCTGCTGGCTCTCGTTCGAACGCCTGGTGCCGGGGCGCGACGCGCTCGCGCAGGCCGACCCGGGGCTGGCGGCCTTCTACACGCTCACCCTGATTTCGCCGTATGTTTCGAGCGAATCGAGGGCTTACCTCGATTACCTGCGGGGCAAATACCTCGGATAAAGATCGCTGTTGTCCGACGGGGCGGTGAAACTTTGGTTCGCCATGCTCATCCCACCCAGCAACCAGGCACAGAAAGGAAAGCCGCCCTCATGACCACCGCCACCCGAGACCCCATCGCGCCACCGTCCGGCCTGCTGCTGCTGGCCGAAGCGCGCGCACTCTGGGAAACGGGCGCCGGCATTGCCATGTGGCCGCTGCTGCAGCTCGCGCCGCGCGGCGACGGGCATCCGGTGCTCGTGCTGCCCGGCCTCGTGGCGGGCGATGGTTCCACGCTGGTGCTGCGCCGCTACCTGTGCAGCCGCGGCTACGACGCGCATGGCTGGGGCCAGGGCCGCAACTTCGGCCCGCGCGAAGGCGTGGAGGACGGCATGCTCGCGCTCCTGAAATCGCTCGCCGAAAAGAGCGGCCAGAAGGTCAGCGTGATCGGCTGGAGCCTTGGCGGCGTCTATGCGCGGCTGCTGGCATCGGCGCAGCCGGCGCTGGTGCGCAACGTCATCACCCTGGGCAGTCCGTTCGCCGGCAGCCCGCGCGCCACCAACGCATGGCGCGTGTACGAGGGCGTGAGCGGCCAGAGCTCGCATGACCCGCGCCGCATGAAGTTCGTGCAGCCCACGCCGCCGGTGCCCACGACCTCGATCTTCAGCCGCACCGACGGCGTGGTCGCGTGGCGCTGCAGCCTCGAGAAGCCGGGGCCGCAGGCGGAAAACATCGAGGTGGTCGCGAGCCATCTCGGGCTTGGCGCGCATCCGGCGGTGCTCTATGCGGTGGCCGACCGGCTTGCGCAGCAGGAGGGCGGCTGGAAGCCTTTCAACCGCGGCCTGCTGGGGCCGCTGGTCTATCCCGACCCGGGCCGCGAGGCCTGAGTTTCCAGGGCCCTAGGCCCCGGCCCAGACGTCCAGCACATAGCGCTGGTCGGCAATCATCTGGTCCATCCACGCCGCGCCGTCGTGGCCGTGCCCCCTCGCCAGGTCGGCCAGCGTGCGCCGTACGTCGGGCTCCATGCGCGAACCATCGCCGCACACATAGATCACCGCACCCGCGTCCAGCAGCTTCCACACGGCCGCGCCCTGCTCGCGGATCAGGTCCTGCACATAGACCTTGCGCTCGCCCGCGCGCGAGAACGCGGTGTGCAGCTTCACCAGGCCGCGGTGCGACCAGGCCTCGAGTTCCTCGGCGTAGATGAAATCCTGCTCGGGATGGCGGCAGCCGAAGAACAGCATCGCATCGCCCAGCGCTTCGCCGCGCTCGACCTGCGCCGCGCGCTCCTGCAGAAAGCCGCGGAACGGCGCAAGGCCGGTGCCGGGGCCGATCATGACGAGCGGGCGCTGCGCATCCTCGGGCAGGCGGAAGCCTTCGGCCGTGGTTTCGCGAATCACGCCGTGCACCGTGTCGCCCGCTTCGGCGCGCGCCAGGTAGTTGGAGCACACGCCCTCGAAGGTGCCGTTGCCCGACAGCGCCGGCGCGCTCACCACGCCCACGGTGACGCTGCAGCGCCCCGGCGTCATCGTGGGCGACGACGAGATCGAGTAGTAGCGCGGCGAGAGCGGCGACAGCATCTCGAGGAACACCGCGAACGGCAGCTGGCAGGCGCGGTGCTCCTCGAGCAGGTCGAGCAGCGACCTGCGCCTGTGCAGCACCTGGGCCTTGTAGGCGGCCTGCGAGGCTTCGTCGCTGCCAGAGAGCGCGGCGAGCTTCGGTTTGGTGACCGGGCACTCGGTGTAGGCCGCGAGCGTGGCGATCTGCTTGCGCGTGGCCACGTCCTGCAGCTCGACATAGTCGCCGAGCAGGCGGTCGACCGCCATCACCTGGTCGACCGGCAGGGCCGTCTTGCGGCCCGGTTCGGCATGCAGCCGCACATGCGCGGCGCGGTCGAACCCGAAGTGCGCCATGGCGCGCTCCACCTGCGCCGGGCTGTTGCGCGGCACCACGCTCAGGTGGTCGCCGGCGCGGTAGTTCAGGCCTTCGGGCAGCATCAGCTCGACGTGGCGCGTGGAGCGTCCCGCTTCGCCGGCGGCGCCGGGGTTCTTCTGCAGCTCGCGGTTCTCGATCACGCGCAGCGCCACCGCGCCCAGCGCGTCGACGAGCGCGTTTTTCTGCGGCGGCGGCAGTTCCTCGAGCGTGTAGAGCGGCTCGGCCTCGGCGGGCGTGTCGGCGCCGGACTGGATGCCGAAGGCCTTCACCAGTTCGGGCCAGAGCGCGTCGCTCCAGTCCTGGAAGGCGCCATCCATGTCCTCGCGCGCATCGCCCTCGCCGCGCGGATGCACGCGCGTGGCACCGAGCGCGCCGAGCCGCTCGTCGATGCGCCGCGGCACCGCCTGGTAGGTGGCGGCCCAGTCGGTGTTGCCGCAGCCGAAGACGCTGAAGCGCACGCCGTTGAGCGAATCGTCGGCCTTGTCGAGCCAGCGGTGGAATTCGGCCGCGTTGTCGGGCGCCACGCCGTTGTACGAGGCGCAGACGATGGCGACGGCGCCATTGGCGGGCAGCCGCTCGGCGTAGTCGTCGAGCGAAGCCACCTGCGTCGAGAAGCCGCGCAGCTCGCCGGCCTCGGCCAGCTGGCGCGCCAGGTCTTCGGCCGTGCCGAGGTTGGAGCCCTGCAGCACCAGCAGCGAGGTGCCATGGCGCGCCGCCTGCGGCTTGCGCGCGGCGGGTTTTGCCGGGGTCGCGGGCGTGGCTGCTGCTGCTTCCCCGTTGCCGCGCGGACGCGTGGCGGGGTCGCGCAGCAGCGCCTTGATCCTGAAGCTCTCGGGCTTGATCGTGAGCGCTTCCTTGATCTTGAGCTTGTAGCCCGTGTGGTCGACGAGGTCGAAGCGCTGCAGGATCATGCCCAGCGTGAGCACCGCCTCCTGCAATGCGAACTGGCGCCCGATGCAGGCGCGCTGCCCGTTGCCGAAGGGCTTGAAGGCATTCACCGGCCGCTCGCGCTCGGCCTCGCGGCTGAAGTGGTCGGGGTTGAACTCGTCGGCGTCCTCGCCCCAGATGCCCTTGTCGCGATGCAGCGCTAGCGCATGCATGATGACCATGTTCTTCTTCTTGATCGTGTACTGGCCGCCGATGGTGGTGTCTTCCTTCGCGCGCATCGCGATGGCGGGCGCGGTAGGGTACAGGCGCAGCGCCTCCTTCAGCACCTGCATCACGTACTGCAGGCGGTTGACCTGGGCGTAGGTCGGCTTTAGCGAGGTGTCGGGCCCGAACACGCTGTCGACCTCGGCCTGTGCCTTGGCCAGCGCCCCGGGGTTTTTCAGCAGGAAGTAGATCGCGAACGAGAGCAGGCCGCTGGTGGTCTCGTGCCCCGCGATGAGGAATTCGATGCACTCGTCGCGGATCATCTTGTCGGTGAGCTTCTCGCCGCTCTTCTTGTCGACGCCCGCGATCATGTAGCTCAGCAGGTCGGGCTTGGTGGCAATGTCGGCCCCGCCCGCGCGGCGCTCCTCGATGATGTCTTCCACCATCTTGTGCATGAAGCGGATGTCCTTGCGCTGCTGCGCGAGTTCCTTCTTCAGCATGAACTCTTCGAGCGGCAGGCCGCGGCGGTTCTGCACCGTCTCGAGCGTGCGCACCATCGCATCGACGAAGGGATGGAAGCCCTCGCGGTAGAACGAATTGAAGCGGTAGCCGAAGCCGCACAGGCCGATGGTGTCGAGCGTGAGCGCGGTCATGTCGCGCACCACGTCCACCTCTTCGTCGAAGTTCAGCCGCTCCCACTTGGTGACCAGCTGGCCCGCGATGTCCAGCATCATCGGATGGTAGGCCTGCATGGCGCGCTGGCTGAAGTTGGCCAACAGGATGTTGTGCGGCTTCGACCAGGTCTCCTCATGCGTGTCGGAGGTGAAGAGCCCGTGCGATGCCGCGCGAAGCCGCCGCAGCGCCCCGCGCGTGCTCTTGTCGAAGCGCGCCTCTTCGCAAAGCTCGTCGACCAGCGCGGGCGACGACACCACGATCACCGGCATGCCCGGCATGTCGAGCCAGTAGATGCCGCCGAGGTCCTGCGCGATCTTCCACATGTCGAGCACGGGGGAGTCGGAGCCGATGGACAGCAGGTTGCCGACGAACGGCTTCTTTGCGGGATGCGGGATCGGATGGAGCGAGTTTTTGCCTGCCATGGGGTGCTGTGCCTTTGGAGTGGACCCGCTTCGGAGATTCCGGCGTGTGACCCGGAGTATCCCGAGGGCATCGGTGGGGGGCAGGACGGGGTTTCCCTTAGGCCTGTTCTGTGCCTTGTTCGGTGTCTTGTTCAGGGCGCGCTCCCGCCGAAGGGGTGCCTTGCTCCGCGAATGTCCCCCGGCCTGCGGCCTCCTCCTTTATTTCGCTGCGCAAGGCACCCCATCGGCGGGAGCGTTAGGCGGAGCGGTCGTTGATCAGCGATACACCAGCAGCGTGCCCAGGTGCACAGGGCATCGGGTGCTCCCGCAGCGAAATAAAGGAGGAGGGGCGTAGCCCCGGGGGACATTCGCGGAGGGGAGTACCCGGTAGCCTGTGCACGCGCCCCGAAGGACTTCAAACCAAAGCCCTCAGGGCCGAATCATCTTGCACTCAGAGCCCTGTGCCAGCTCGTTGCCCGTGTAGACAGCGTCCGTCCGGAAGCCGTAGTTCGTGCCTTCCCAGCCCACCTTCACGCTCTTGCCATCGACCGGCGCAATGGTGTTGACCACCTGCGGCAGCAGCAGCTGATGGTCCTCGGCGCGCATGCGGATCGGCCCCACCACCGAGTCGTAGCTCATGTCCTCGAGCGCACGCGCCACCTTCACTGTGTCGGTGCTCCCGGCCTTGTCGATGGCGGCGGCCAGAAGGCGCGGCGTGAAGTCGATGCGCGGCGCCAGGAAGTCCTTGCCCGTCTTCGCCTTGTAGGCCTTGGCCAGCGCGTCGGCGCGCGGCGTGTCGGCCTGCCCCGGATGCCATTCGGCCACCCAGGTCAGCTGCCCGAGCTTCGCCTGCGACACCGCCAGCACCGTGCCCGGCACCGAGCCCGCGCTGTGGTTGAAGTAGCGCAGGTTGTGGCCGGCATCGCCCGCGGCCTTGAGCAGCAGCGTCATGTCCTGGCCCCAGTTGCCGGTGATGACCGAGTCGGCGCCGCTTTGCCTGATGTTCGCGATGTAGGGCGAGAAGTCCTTCACGCGGCCGATCGGATGCAGCGTTTCGCCGGCGAACTGCACGTCGGGCCGCGCCAGGCCCACCAGCTGGCGCCCATAGCTCGCCCACTGCTTGCCGTGGGCATAGTCCTGATTCAGCAGGTAGACCTTCTTCACGTCGGGCGTCTTCTTGATGTAGTTGGCCAGCGCCTTCATCTTCATCGCGGTGTTGGCCTCGGTCTGGAAGTGCCAGAAGCTGCAGTTCTTGCCGGTCATCTCGGGGTCGATCGAGGAATGGTTCAGCACGATCAGTTCCTTGCCCGGATTGCGCTGGTTCCAGCGCGCCACCGATTGAACCAGCGCGGTCACCACCGAGGAGCCCGATCCACCCGTGACGATGGCCCTGGCGCCCTGGTCGATGGCCGCCTGCAGCGCGCTCTGGCTTTCCTGCGCCGAGAGCTTGCTGTCGAACTGCAGCAGCTGCAGCTTCGTGCCGCCGAGCACGCCGCCCTTGGCGTTGATCTCCTCGATGGCGTACTGCGTGTGCGTGAGCATCAGCTCGCCCACGTTCGCGAACGGCCCCGAGAGCGGATCGATGTAGGCGATCTTGTAGGTGGGCTGCTGCTGGGCCTGGGCGCCGCCGGCTACGGCCAGCAGGCAGGCGAGGGCGACCGGCGCCAGTGGCGCGTGCTTGGACTTCATGGTTTGTCTCTAGTTTCTTGTGGTCAGTCTTGGCTGCGAAGGCCGATCACCCGGCTCGCGAGCTTCGTGAGCTCGGCCGCCACCTCGTCGGGCGAGAGGCGCCCGTTCGGCCGGTACCAGCTGTAGAGGAAGCCGGGCAGGCTGCAGGCGGCCAGCGCGGTGATCTTGGTCTCGGTGAAGTCCAGGTCGCCGTCGCGGCGCGCCTCTTCGAGCAGCGGACACAGCAGGTCGTAGAAGTGGTGCGCGAGCTTCTTTTGCGCCGCGATGTATTCGGGCCGGTACACCTGCGGCTCGCGGTACGGAAAGAAGGCGCAGGGGTGGTGTGCAATGGTCGCGCGGATCAGCCGCTCGATGCCTTCGAGCACCTTCTCGCTCGCGCGGCGCGGATCGCCGGCCGCGAAATCGAGCGCGGTGAAGCAGTCGACCGCGGGGCGCCACGACAGCGTTTCGAAGATCTCCTGCTTGTCGCGGAAGTAGTAGTAGACGAACGGCTTGGTAACGCCCAGCGCGCGCACGATCTGCGCCATGGTGGTGTTGGCATAGCCCTGCGCCGCGAAGAGCTGTGCCGCCGCCTGCAGGATGCGCTCGCGCTGGAGGTCGGTGCCCTGCGTGGCCGCACGCTGGCGCCCGGTGCCCTGGGGCAGGTGCGGCTGTGCCGTGGTAGCGGCCGCAGTTGCGGCCTTGCCAGAGGGTTTGTGCCGTGTCGCGAAAGTTATACCCATGGGTAGGATTGTTGGTGCACCATGCACCCATTGGCAAGCGCTTGGCCCCTGCAGCCGGCTATCGATAACCCTGAGAAAGTGACGCCATGGAGACATTGCCCGATCGTCCGCAACAGCCCCTGCACGAGTACCTGCGCGCCCACGCGCGCGAGCGCGGCGAACGCCCGGCCTGCATCTGGTACGGCCATGCCATGAGCTGGGCGCAGCTGGATCGCGCGAGCGATGCCTTCGCGGCGCGGCTGCAGGCCATCGGCGTGAAGAAGAGCGAGCCGGTGGTGCTGTTCCTCAACAACTGCCCGCAGTACCTGGTCGCGCATTTCGGCATCCAGAAGATCGGCGCCATCGTCTGTCCGGGCAGCCCGCTCAACAAGGAGCACGAGCTGGCCTACCAGGTCAACGACCTGCAGGCACGTGTGATCGTCGCCGCCGCGCCGCTGCTGCCGGTGGTGCGCAAGGTGCAGCCGCAGAGCGCGCTCGCGCATGTGTTCGTGGTGCACTACGCCGACCTGCTGCCCGAAGAGCCCGCGCCCGACCTGCCCGCAGAACTGCTCGCCGAGCGCAGCGCCCCGCGCAGCACGCCCGAGGGATGCGAGGACTTCCTGGCCGTGATGCAGGGCGATGCGGTGCCCCGGCCCGTGGCCATCGACCTCGACGACGTGGCGCTCATGACCTACACCTCCGGCACCACCGGGCTGCCCAAGGGCGCGATGCTGAGCTACGGCAACGCGCTCTTCAAGACCCGCGCGGCCGCCGATTGCAACGGCGTGACCGGCGATGAGGTGTTGCTTTCCATTGCGCCGCTCTATCACATCGCCGGCATGCTGATGGGCGTGAACGTGCCGGTGCTCAGCGGCGCAGCGTCGGTGCTGCTGCACCGCTTCGATCCACGCGCGGTGCTGCAGGCCATCGCGCGCCACAAGGTGAGCTGGTGGTACAGCATCGCGCCAATGAACGTGGCCTGCATGCAGGTGCCGGACATCGCGGGCTTCGACCTCTCGAGCCTGCGGCGCAATCCGGTCACGAGCTTCGGCATCGCCTTCACCGAGCCGCTGGCCGCGCAGTGGCGCGCGCATGCGCCCAACTGCACCTCGTTCGAAGCCGCCTACGGGCTCAGCGAAACCCACACCTGCGACACCTACACGCCGCACCATGCGCCGCGCTGGGGAACCCAGGGCGTCGCGGTGCCGGGCGTGCGCATCCGCATCGTCGACCCCGAGACGCAGGCCGACCTGCCTGCGGGCGAGGTCGGCGAGATCGTGCTCGCCAGCCCCGGCTCCTTCAAGGGCTACTGGAACAAGCCCGAGGCCACGGCGGCCACGCTGCGCAATGGATGGGTGCACACCGGCGACATGGGCAAGCTCGACGCCGATGGCTATCTCACCTTCATCGGCCGCTTCAAGGAGATGATCAAGGTCTCGGGCTACAGCGTGTTCCCGGAAGAGGTCGAGACCATCCTCATCAAGCACCCTGCGGTCGCCCAGGCCGCGGTCATCGCGCAGCCCGATGCCGAGAAGGGTGAGGTCGTCAAGGCCTTCATCGTGCGCAAGCCCGGCGCGGCGCTCGAGGCCGACGCGCTCATGGCCTGGTCGCGCGACAACATGGCCAGCTACAAGGCGCCGCGCGCCGTGAGCTTCATCGATGCGCTGCCGACCACCGGTGCCGGCAAGGTGCTGCGGCGCCTGCTGAAAGACAAAGCCTGAAAGGTTCTCCCTTGTTCTCCAAAGTCCTGATTGCCAACCGCGGCGAGATCGCGGTGCGCCTGGTGCGCGCACTGCGCGACCTCGGCATTGCGAGCGTGGCGGTGCATGCGCGCGACGATGCATCGGCATTGCATGTGCAGCTGGCCGACGCGGCTGTCGCACTCGATGCGGCCGGGCCCGCGGCCTACCTCGACGTTGCCGCGCTGATCGGCGTGGCCAGGGCGCAGGGCTGCGACGCGGTGCATCCCGGCTATGGCTTCCTGAGCGAGCGCGCGGACTTCGCGCAGGCCTGCGCGGACGCCGGGCTGGTCTTCATCGGGCCCGCGCCCGAGCAGCTGGCGCTGTTCGGCGACAAGGCGCGCGCACGCGCACTCGCCACGCAGTGCGACGTTCCCGTGATGCCCGGCAGCGCCGGCGCCGTGACGCTCGCGCAGGCGCAGGCCTTCTTTGCCGAGCAGCAGGCGCAGGGTGCCGCGGGCGTGATGATCAAGGCCATTGGCGGCGGTGGCGGGCGCGGCATGCGCGCTGTCATGAATGCAGACGAGTTGCCCGAAGCGCATGCGCGCTGCATGTCCGAGGCCAAGGCCGCCTTCGGCGTCGAGGGCGTGTACGTCGAGCGGCTGATGCACCACGCGCGGCACATCGAAGTGCAGGTGCTCGGCGACGGCCAGGCCGTGGCCAGTCTCGGCGAGCGCGAGTGCACCCTGCAGCGGCGTTTCCAGAAGCTGGTGGAGATCGCGCCGAGCCCCTCGCTGCCCGGTGCGCTGCGCGCTTCCATCATCCAGGCCGCGCTGCGCATGGCCAGGGCCGCGGGCTATCGCAGCCTGGGCACCTTCGAATTCCTCGTCGATGCCGAATCGGCCGCGCTCCCCTTCGTCTTCATCGAGGCAAATCCGCGGCTGCAGGTCGAGCACACGGTGACCGAGGCGGTGACCGGCCTCGACCTCGTGCAGCTGCAGATGGCGGTGGCTGCCGGACAGCGCTTGGACTCGCTCGGCGTGGAGGCGGACCGCACGGCAGCGCAGCGCGGGTTCGCGGTGCAATGGCGCATCAACGCGGAGACGCTCGACGCCCATGGCAACGCGCGGCCCTCGGGCGGCACGCTGGCGCGCTTCGATCTGCCGAGCGGGCCCGGCGTGCGTGTCGACACGCACGGCTACGCAAGCCTTGCACCTTCGCCGCACTACGACACACTGCTGGCCAAGCTGATCGTGCATTCGTCGTCGCCCCGCTTTGCCGATGCATTGCGCCGCTCGCTGCGCGCACTCGAGGAATGCCACATCGACGGCATCGCGACCAACCTTGCCTTGCTGCGCGCCATTGCGGCGCGGCCCGAGTTCGCGGCGCAGGCGGTGCACACGCGCTTCGTGGAGGCGCATCTGGGCGACCTGCTGGCCGCCGCGGCATCGCTTGAAAAGCATGCGAAGAAGATCGCACCTGCCAGCGCGCAAGCGGCGGGGTCTGCCGCCGATGAAGCGAACGACCTGACGGTCAAGGCCCCAATGCCCGCGAAGCTGGTGCAGTTCGAAGTGGCGGTGGGCGATGTGCTGCCTGCCGGCGCGCAGCTCGGCGTGCTCGAAGCGATGAAGATGGAGCACCTGCTGCACGCGCCCGTCGCGGGCCGCGTGGTTGCGCTGCTCGCCGAGGCGGGCGACTACCTCGTCGAAGGCCAGTCGCTGGTGCGACTGGAAGCGGTCGATGCGCAGGCTTTGGAAGCCGAGGCGCGCACCGAACAAGACCTCGGTGCGATCCGCCCTGACCTGCAGAAGGTGATCGACCGCCATGCCTTCACGCTCGATGCCAACCGCGGCGCGGCCGTGGCCAAGCGGCATGCGCAGGGCGGGCGCACCGCGCGCGAGAACATCGCCGACCTGTGCGACACCGCCTCCGACCCCGGCAACTTCATCGAATACGGCGCCCTCGCGGTGGCCGCGCAAACGCGCCGCCGCACGCTCGAAGACCTGATCGCCAACACGCCGGCCGACGGCATGGTGACGGGCCTGGGCAGCATCAACGCGAAGCAGTTCGGGCCCGAGGCCTCGCGCTGCGCCGTGCTGGCCTACGACTACACGGTGCTGGCCGGCACGCAGGGCATGCGCAACCACCACAAGACCGACCGCATGCTGTCGATCGCGCACCAGCTGAAGTTGCCGGTGGTGCTGTTCGCAGAAGGCGGCGGCGGCCGGCCGGGCGATACGGACATGCCGATCGTCGCGGGCCTCAACAACCACACCTTCAGCCAGTTCGCGGCGCTCTCGGGCAAGGTGCCGGTGGTGGGCATCGTGCATGGCCGCTGCTTCGCGGGCAATGCCGCGCTGCTGGGCTGCGCCGACGTGATCATTGCCACGCGCGGCAGCAACATCGGCATGAGCGGCCCCGCGATGATCGAGGGCGGCGGGCTCGGCAGCTTCGCGCCCGAGCAGATCGGGCCGAGCAGCGTGCAGTCGCGCAACGGCGTGATCGACATCCTGGTGGAAGACGAGGCCGCGGCAGTGGCTGCGGCGAAGCAATACCTTTCGTATTTCCAGGGGCCGGTGAGCGACTGGCAATGCGCCGACCCGCGCGCGCTGCGCCACGTGGTGCCCGAGAACCGGCTGCGCGTGTACGACGTGCGCGCCGCGATGCGCGGCGTGGCCGACACGGGCTCGCTGCTCGAGCTGCGCGCGGGCTTCGGCGCAGGCATCGTCACCGCGCTGGCGCGCATCGAAGGCAAGCCGGTGGGGCTGATGGCCAACAACCCGCACCACCTCGGCGGCGCGATCGACGTGGAGGCGGCCGACAAATCGGCGCGCTTCATGCAGCTTTGCAATGCGCACGGGCTGCCGATCGTTTCGCTGTGCGACACGCCCGGCTTCATGGTGGGCCCGGAGATCGAGGCACAGGCGCAGGTGCGCCATGTCTGCCGCATGTTCATGGTGGCCTCGCACCTGCGCGTGCCTTTCTTCGCCGTGGTGCTGCGCAAGGGCTACGGGCTGGGCGCGCAGGCCATGACGGCCGGCGGCTTCGATGCGCCGGTGTTCACGGTGGCCTGGCCGACCGGCGAATTCGGCGCGATGGGGCTCGAAGGCGCGGTGCGCCTGGGCTACCGCAAGGAGTTGGCCGCGGCGGCCGAAGGCGCCGAGCGCGATGCACTGTTCAAGGCGCTGGTGGCGCAGCAATACGCCAACGGCGAGGCGATCCACATGGCGCAGACGCTCGAGATCGATGCGGTGATCGATCCCGCCGAAACGCGCACCTGGCTGGTGCGCGGGCTCGCCTCCGCGGGGCGTTCCGCGCAAACCGCCTCGCCCTACGTGGACACTTGGTAACCATGCACTAGACCTCGTCACATGCAATGGCAAGGGGGCTCCTTAAACTGAGTCGCTTTGCGCGCATGAAACTGGGTTCGCATCGGCTTTCCGCTCTTCGCCAAGGTGCGCTGCGGCATTGGATGGCCGCGGTGGGTTGCTTGCTGTTCGCCGTTGCAGTGGCCGTGCAGGCCGTCCAGCCCGATGCCGATGGGCAGCCGCAGCCGAAGCAGCCCGTCGAGGCGCACTGGGTGGCCGGCTGGGCCGCCGCTGCTGTGGATTTCCGCGAACTCAGTGCGAATCCGCTCCTCACGGCGGCGGCACCCCGGCCCGGCGGCGATGCATTCCGCGGACAGACGCTGCGGCAGCAGTTCGAGCCTGCGCTGCGCGGCGAGCGCGTTCGCATCCGCTTCTCGAACCGGTTCGGCAAGACGCCCCTGCGCATCGCCGAAGCCAGCGTGGGGCACGGCACCGGTGGCGGCGCGGTCTCGCCGGCCACGTTGCGCAAGCTGCGCTTCGGCGGGCGCGCAAGCACGGTCGTCGCGCCGGGCGCCGAAGCCTGGAGCGACGGTGCCGACCTGAAGGTCGAGGCCGGGCAGGCGGTGGCGGTGAGTGCCTTCTTCGATCGCGCCGTGCCCTTCGCGACCGTTCACCTGCGGTCGCCCGACAGCAACTGGGTGGCGGGCGGCAATGCGGTCGCAACGCCCAGGCTGCAGGACGCCGCGCCCTTGCCGCTGAACCACATCGTGACCGGACTCGACGTGATGACCACGCAGCCCGTGCGAACGGTGGTGGCCTTCGGCGACTCGATCACCGCGGGCGGCGGCGAGGCGGGCGACGGCTCGTATCCCGAACTGCTCGCCACGCGCCTGCGCAACAGCCCTTCGGCGGCGCAGGCGGTCTCGGTGCTGAACATGGGCATCGGCGGCAACCGCCTGCTGGTCGACGGCATCGGACCCAACGGCCTGTCGCGCTTTGCGCGCGACGCGCTCGGGCAGAGCGGCGCGACGCACGTGATGATCCTGCTGGGCACCAACGACATCGGCCGCAGCGTGTTCGTGCTGCCGGGCCGGCCGACGCCGGAGCACGAGGTGCCGACGGCACAGCGCATCACCGACGGCCTGCAGCAACTGATCAAGCAGGCCCGCGCCAAGGGCGTGAAGGTGCTGATCGGCACCGTGCCGCCGTTCGGGAACACGCCCTACTGGACCGAGGCGACCGAGGCCATGCGCGGCGAGGTCAACCGCTGGATCCGCAGCCGCCAGGACGTGGACGGCGTGATCGATTTCGACGCCGTGCTGCGCAACCCCGCCAATCCGACAATGTTGAACCCGCTCTATGACAACGGCGACCACCTGCATCCCAACAAGGCGGGCCATGCCGCCATGGCCGCGGCCGTCGACCTTCGCGAACTGCAGGAGTGAGTGCCTGCAAAGGTACTGATTTCGAGGAAACACCTCTACACAAAGTCCCGTCAAGTGCTTACAGGCGCTTCACATGGCCTCGTCAGCATGAAGGCTCCAACCACTCATGAGGGGACACCCATGAAAAAACTCGCAATCACCCTTTCCATCGCCGCCGCTTCGCTGCTCTCGGTGGGGGGCGCACTGATGGTGCCGACCGCCGCCCAGGCACAGCCCGGAGTGTTCGTCGAGGTGCCCCCACCGCCGCCTCGCCACGAGCGCATGCCGCCGCCGCGCCGTGGCTACGTGTGGGCCCCGGGGCACTATGAATGGCGGGGTGGACGCCATGTGTGGATCAGGGGCATGTATGTGCGCGCCCGGCCAGGCTATGCCTACCGTCCGCCGGAATGGCGCGAGCGCGACGGCCGCTGGGAATACCGCCGCGGCGAGTGGGACCGCGATCGCGACGGCGTGCCGAACCGCTACGACCGCCGTCCGGACAATCCGAACCGCAACTGACCCGCGGTATTCCTGAATGGGCTGCGCCTACCGGAACACGACCGTGCGGTGCCCGTTCAGCAGCACGCGGTGCTCGCTGTGCCACTTCACCGCACGGGCCAGCACCTGGCTCTCGGTGTCGCGGCCGCGGGCCGTGAGGTCTTCGACCGTGTCGGTGTGGTCGGCGCGCGCCACGTCCTGCTCGATGATCGGGCCTTCGTCGAGGTCGGCCGTCACGTAGTGGGCGGTGGCGCCGATGAGCTTCACGCCGCGGTCGTGCGCCTGGTAGTAGGGCTTCGCACCCTTGAAGCTGGGCAGGAACGAGTGATGGATGTTGATGGCCCGGCCCGCCAGGCTCTTGCACAGGTCGTTGCTCAGGATCTGCATGTAGCGCGCAAGCACCACGAGCTCGGCGCCTTCGGCCTCGATGATTTCCAGCTGTTTTGCTTCGCCCTGCGCCTTGGTGGCGGCCGTCACCGGGATGTGATGGAAGGGCACGTTGTAGCTGGCGGCCAGCTGGTAGAAGTCGCGGTGGTTCGAGATGATGGCGCGCACGTCGATGGCCAGCAGCCCGCTCTTCCAGCGGAACAGCAGGTCGTTGAGGCAGTGGCCTTCCTTGCTGACCAGGATCACGGTCTTCATGGGCTCGGCCGCGGCATGCAGCTGCAGGCTCATGCCGAAGCCGGCGCCGAAGGTGGCGAGCTGCTCGCGCAGCGCTGCCTCGGTGTGGTCGCTGCAGGCGAAGCGCACGCGCATGAAGAACAGGCCCGTGTCGTGGTCGTTGTACTGGGCGGCCTCCTCGATGTTGCCGCCGCGTTCGAGCAGAAAGCCCGAAACGGCATGCACGATGCCCGTCCGGTCGGGGCAGGAGAGGGTCAGGATGTAAGCGGGCGTAGTGGTCGTCATGAGGGGCACGATTGTCGCAGGGGTGCCAGAATGCCGTTTTTTGGTGCGCGTTAAGCAGGAGCAATCGATGGCTTATCAGGACTTCAACATGGGCAACCAGTGGTTGCCCTTCACTCCCAACCGCCACTTCCAGAAAGACCCTCGCGTTTTCGTGGCCGCCGACGGCATGGAGTTCACCACGCACGACGGCAAGAAGGTGATCGACGGCATCTCGTCGCTGTGGTGCGTGGGCGCGGGCCACAACCGCAAGCCGATCAACGAGGCGATCAAGAAGCAGCTCGACACGCTCGACTACGCCACCGCCTTCCAGGTCAGCAACGACAAGGCCTTCAAGGCGGCCGAGATGATCGCCTCGCTGGCCCCCGGCGACCTCAACAAGGTGCTGTTCTGCAATTCGGGCTCCGAGGCGGCCGACACCTCGATGAAGGTGGCGCTGGCCTACCACCGCGCGCGCGGCGAGGGCCACCGCAACGTGTTCATCGGCCGCGAGAAGGGCTACCACGGCGTGGGCTTCGGCGGCATGTCGGTGGGCGGCATCCCGGGCAACCGCAAGGTGTTCGGCTCGGCCTTCCTGCCGCGCGTGGACCACATGCGCTTCATCCACGATCCGGTGAACCACGCCTATATCCACAACGAGGAGCCGGTGTGGGCCGAAGACCCGCTGGTCGAGCTCGAAACGCGCATCCTGCCGCTGCACGACCCGAGCAACATCGCCGCGATCATCGTCGAGCCGGTGGCCGGTTCGGCCGGCTGGTACCTGCCGCCCAAGGGCTACCTGAAGCGCCTGCGCGAGATCTGCGACAAGCACGGCATCCTCCTGATCTTCGACGAGGTCATCACCGGCTTCGGCCGCATGGGCACCAACTTCGCGTCGGACTATTTCGGCGTGGTGCCCGACATGCTCAACTTTGCCAAGTGCGTGACCAACGGCGTGATTCCGCTGGGCGGCGTGATCTGCCGCGACAAGCTCTACGACGCGATGATGAAGACCGACGCGCCCGAGCACGTGGTCGAGTTCTTCCATGGCTACACCTACTCGGGCCATCCAGTGGCCTGCGCCGCCGCCATTGCCACGCTCGACCTGTTCAAGGAAGAAAACCTGTTCGCGCGCGCCGGCGAAATGGGCAAGGTGCTGGGCGACGCGTTCCACAGCGCCTTCAAGGGCCTGCCGAACGTGATCAGCATCCGCAGCCTCGGCCTGGCCGCCGCGGTGGAGCTCGCGCCCATCGCGGGCACACCGGGCAAGCGCGCCTACGACGTCTTCCTGGACTGCTTCCACAAGGGCGCGCTGGTGCGGCCCGCGGGCGACGTGCTGGTGATTGCACCGCCCTACATCGTGGAGAAGCAGCACATCGACACGCTGGTCAACACGCTGGCGGACTCGATCAAGAAGTTCGCCTGAGCCGGCGCGCGGTTTTCAGGGCGAAGACCGCGGCGATCGAGCGCGCATGTCCGCGCAGTAGTCCTTCGGCGGCAGCGGGGCTGTGCGCCAGACGGCGTCGTATGCGCCCTTGTTTTCGTCCTCGTCCGCCGATTCCCCGGCCTGCAGCCGCACCGACTTGACCGACACGTCGGTCGGCAGGTGCTGCGGCACGCCCAGCACCTTGGTGGCATGGCCCGCGCCGCTGACCAGCAGCACCGTCTTGCCCGGCTGGCGGGCCTTGACGATGGCCTGCGCCATGGCGCGGTCGCGCCCGACCTGGATGCGCGTCATCGGCACGATCTGGGGCTCGGGCAGCAGCTTGCAGTGGCCCTCCCGCACGGCGTCCTGCTGCGCGGTGTAGGCCTCGCCATTGAGCTGCACGTCGAGCGAGACGTCGGCCATCGCGTTCTTCATGCGCGAACGCGGCAGGTTGGCGCCGATGACGGGCACGCCGGCGCGCACCGCGGCCATCACCACCGGGCCGTAGCTCTGCCAGGGCCAGGCTTTGTCGTTCCAGGCCAGCGCGTCGCGCACCTGCGCATCGGTGGCCGCGGCGTCGAGGCGGAGGGTGCTGTGGCCTTCCTCGGCCATTTCGAGCAGCAGCGCGGCCAGCTTGCCGCGACTGGCCAGCGCCTCGACGGTTTCGCGTTCGATCGTGTGGTGCTCCGGGGCGTCGTGCTGCTCGCCGAGGATGAGCGCGTCCGCCGGCAGCAGGGCCGCCGCGCGGCGCGCCACCGGCGCATCGGGGCCGCCGAGGAGAGCGGTGCAACCCGCAAGGGCCATGGCAGCGAACAGGGCCAGCAGGAATCGGGAAGCCCGTACGGGAAAGGGTTGGCATTGCATCGCGCCATACTATGCGCTGGCGCTCGCCCGCAGCGCCATCCAATTCCGCTTCTTCCCTTCCCGCCCGTGTCTCTCCGCTTTCCGGTTCGCGTGCTGGCCACGCTGTTGCTCGCGCTCGCCGCGGCCGAAATCTGCCTCGCCCTGCACACGCCCCTGCCGTGGATGATCGGCCCGCTGCTGGCGGTGTCGCTGGCATCGATTGCAGGCGCGCCCACGGCCAGCTTCACGCCGCTTCGCAATGCCGGGCAGTGGACCATCGGCACGGTGCTGGGCCTCTATTTCACGCCGCAGGTGGTGGCGCTGGTGGCCGGCGTCTGGTGGGCCATTGCGCTGGCCATTGCCTGGGCCCTGCTGCTCGGCTGGGGGTTCGGGCGCTGGCTGCACGGGCTGCACGCCCGGCGAATGCCGCATGTGCCGGCCAGATCCATGAGAGCTACGACTTACTTCGCTGGCGCCATCGGCGGAGCCTCCGAGATGACGCTGCTGTCCGAATCGGCCGGCGCGCGCACCGACCTGGTCGCCGCGGCGCACAGCCTGCGCCTGGTGGTGGTGACTATCGCCATTCCGTTCGCGATGCAGTGGAGCAGCCTGCACGGGCTCGAAGTCAATCCGCCCACGGTGCGCGAAGTGAATGCGGGCGGGCTCCTGCTGCTCGCGCTGGCCACCGGCGCCGGCGGGCTTGCGATGCGGGCGCTGGGCCGCACCAACCCCTGGTTCATGGGGCCGCTGGTGGTGGCGATGGGTTTCACCATCGCGGGCCAGCCGCTGTCGGCGGTGCCCGGCTGGATGTCGAACACCGCGCAGCTCGTGATTGCGGTGAGCCTGGGCGTGCGCTTCAGCCGCGAATTCCTGCATACGGCGCCGCGCTGGCTGGGATCGGTGGCGCTGGGCACCGTCGGCATGCTGGTGCTGTGCGCGGGCGCCGCCTGGCTGCTGGCCTGGGCGACGGGGCTGCATCCCGCCACCATGATCCTGGGCACCTCGCCGGGCGGCATCGCCGAGATGTCGATCACCGCCAAGGTGCTGCAGCTGGGCGTGCCGGTGGTGACGGCGTTCCAGGTGTGCCGGCTGGTGGCGGTGCTGTTGCTCGTGGGGCCGATGTACCGATGGATTTACCAACGGAAATGAGCGGCGGGCGCTGAAAAGACGCAAAAAAAGCGCCGCTCGGGCGCTTTTTTGTTCGGGCGGGGTGGAGAGCCCGTGTTTTCAGTGCACCAGCACCGGCGTGTGCGCCAGTTCGGCATAGCCCTCGAGCGTGTCCTCCACCTCTTCCTGCGTGGGCGTGTTGAGCTGCCAGGCGGCAATCTGCTGCTGGAACAGTTCGGCCCAGGAACCGTCGAGGTAGACCTCCTTGCCCGAGCGCTTGTCGACGATCTCGAAGCCGTGGCGTTCCAGCACCGGGACATTGGGCTGGTCCGGTGTGTCGCTTTCGTTCGGCTGCACGTGCACGACGACGAAGGACTCCGAGTCATAGAGCATGTTCATTGCGGGGCCTGTGAGGATGTCGATGGCGTTCATGGGGGTTAGATAGCAATCAACGCGCCAGTTTCAAGAAGGGTTGTCGCATTGCGGTCACAACGGTGTTTCTTTACCTCATTTGTACTATCAGCTGGACGGCCCCGCGGGAAGGGATTCACGCAACTGCATGTCGGCGAAGTCGCCGTTGGGCTGTGTCTGTTTCATCCGCACCGGTAGGTACCCCAGCGCCGGCGCGAGCCAGATCTCGATCTTGTCGTCGAACTCGCGCCGCGGGCTGCGCGTGAGCTTGCGCACCGCGTAGTCGCCCGCCGGCACGCTCATCTGTTCCTCGCCCTCGATGTTGAATACCCAGACGCCCGCCTCGCGCGGCCCTGCGGTCTGAATGGAAATGCGGCTGCCGGCGGGGTAGCGGCCCGGATCGCCCGCCAGCATGCCGCCCAGCTGCATCACCACGCTGAGCCGGTCCTGCGCGCCGGGCAGCAGGGGAACGCTGGGTGCGTTGTTGCTGAACATGATCTGGCCCTGGTCGCGCAGGAAGTGCGAGGCGACCTCGCCCTTGCGGCTTTCCGAAAAGCGCGCCGGCTCGATGCCGGTGGGGCCGATCCGGCCAGTGCTGTGCTGGCTGCGGATGGTCCGGAACAGGAATTTGAGCGACAGCCGGGCGTCGTAGCTGCTGCCGTCCTGCAGCCAGACCAGGTCGCCGAAAACGCCCTGCATCGGCGAGGCGCCCTGCTGGCCCGTGACCGCGAAGGCGAGCTTGACCGAACCGGGGATGCGCAGCGCTTCGGGCCCGACGACATTGCCCGCCGCTGCGCTGGCGGCGCCCGCGGCCTCGCCGGGCGCCCCGTTTCCGACGCCGGTGTTGGCCGTGCTGCCCGCCCCGCCCAGCACAGCGCCTGCCGGGGCGCTGGCCGGCTGCTCGGGAGCTGGCGCTCCTGAATCAATAGCATTCTGCGCCGTGAGGTCGGGCGTTTGTGCGGGGGGGGGCGCCGGGGGCTGTTCCGAAACCTGGGGTTCCGGCACCGGCTCGGGTGGCGCAGCCGGCCGGGGCCGGGACGGCTCGCGCGGCCGGCGCGGCTTTGCGGGTGGCGGCGGCTTGGCTTGCGCAACGGGCGGCGCGGCGGCAGGCGCGGCCGGTTTTTCCGCGGCCGGGGGCGCGATCACGATGGTGCGGGTGATGAACTTGTTCGCGAGCGGCGAAGGGTCGGGCCCGATGGCCGAGGGCGCGAGGTCCAGCAGCAGTACGTGGGCCAGCGCCACCGCCAGCGTCAGCCCGGCCAGCGCGCGCCATGACGGGCGTGCTGGCGGGGCGGCGGAGGACGGCAACTGGGAGGCGACGAGCGTCGGCATGAGGTGGTGGAGTGGGCGCCGGCGCCGAGGTTCACAAGGAGCACCTCGGTACACTGCCGCCCGTTCAACCAGTTTAGTGGGCGCGGCGCCGGCTCTCGTGTTCGCGCCGTGTCCTTCATCACGCATTTGCCATCATGAAACTCGCCACCCTGAAGGACGGCTCGCGCGACGGCCAGCTCGTCGTCGTCTCGCGCGACCTCACGCTCGCCCACTACGCCACCGGCATCGCCAGCCGGCTGCAGCAGGTGCTGGACGATTGGGGCTTCATGAGCCCGCAGCTGCAGGACCTGTACGACGCGGTCAACACCGGCCGCGCACGCCATTCCTTCCCGTTCGACCCTGCCCAGTGCATGGCGCCGCTGCCGCGCGCCTACCAGTGGGCCGACGGCTCGGCCTACCTCAATCACGTCGAGCTGGTGCGCAAGGCGCGCAATGCCGAAGTGCCCGAGAGCTTCTACACCGACCCGCTGATGTACCAGGGCGGCAGCGACGACTTCCTCGGCCCGGTCGACGACGTGATCGTGCCCAGCGAAGCCATGGGCATCGACTTCGAGGCCGAGATCGCGGTGATCACCGGCGACGTGAAGATGGGCGCCACGCCCGACCAGGCGCTCGACGGCATCCGCCTGGTGATGCTGGCCAACGACGTGAGCCTGCGCAACCTGATCCCGGCCGAGCTGGCCAAGGGCTTCGGCTTCTTCCAGAGCAAGCCCGCCACCGCCTTCAGCCCCGTGGCCGTGACGCTCGACGAGATCGGCGAAGCCTGGCAGGACGGCCGCGTGCACCTCACGCTGCAAAGCAGCTGGAACGGCCGCAAGGTCGGCATGTGCGACGCCGGGCCCGAGATGACCTTCCACTTCGGCCAGCTCGTCGCCCACATCGCCAAGACGCGCAACGTGCGCGCCGGCAGCATCGTCGGCAGCGGCACCGTGAGCAACAAGGGCGTGGAAAAGAACGGCCAGATGGACTGGCCCAAGGGCTATTCCTGCATTGCCGAGAAGCGCTGCATCGAAACCATCCAGGGCGGCGAGCCCTTGACCGAATTCATGAAGTTCGGCGACACCATCCGCATCGAGATGAAGGGGCTGGACGGGCGCTCGCTGTTCGGTGCGATCGACCAGGAGATCGTGTCGGCGGCGGGGCGGCCGAAGGTGGCACCGGTGTCGCTGGTGAACCCGCAGGACGACGACAACGGCGCCGAAGACTGACTAGGGCGGCGCGGCGCGCAGCAGCTCCTTCTGGCTGCGTATGCCCAGCCGCCGGAACGCCCGGTACTGGTGGGTGCGCACCGTCGTGAGTTCGATGCCGATCTCGCGCGCCGCTTCCTTGGCTGTGCGGCCGGCCATCAGCTGGCCGATGACTTCTCGCTCGCGCAGGCTCAGGGTCAGAAGGCGCGAGGCGAGGGTGGGCGCCACCGCTTCCCGGGCGGCCATGGCGCTGCGGCCGTGGGCCAGGGTGGCGTCGGCCAGCAGCGTCGCGTGGCGCTCGATGGCCGCGAAGTCGGCGCCGCCGAATTCGGGCTGCGCGAGGCTCCGGTAGAAGCTCACGGCCACGCGCTGGCCGGTGGGCGTCAGGCGCAGCACCGACGCGCGTTCGCGGATGCCCACGTCGCCGTAGCAGGCCGCGCGGTAGGCCGGGTCGGCCACTTCGTCGGCGCGCTGATGGCCCAGCCAGAGCTGCGCGCGCCGGGGCAGCTTGCGCGCCGCCAGCCAGGTCATGTTGGGATCGAGCAGGTCGAAGCGCTGCGCCACGTAGCGCTCGGCCGTGCGTTCGGCCGTGCTGCCGTAGCTGCTGGCGGCCGACACCGCCTCGATGCGGCCGGTGGCGTCGACGGCGAACACGGTGCAGAAGGTGACCGGGATCACGCGGTGCATGGCCGCGAGGCAACTGGCCGCCAGGTGCGGCGTGCCGATGCCCGCGAGTACGTCGCCGGCGAGGGCGGCAGAAAGCGTGGTGTACGTGGCGGGCTGGATGCGCCAGCGTCTCATGAGGGGAGCAGGTAGGGTAATTACTTCGTACGAAGTTATGACAATGGCGGGCGCCGCACATCGGGACAATCCCGCTGCATGATGACGAACCCCACCGTTGCGGCCACCGCGCCGCCGACCGGCACACGGGCCGCCGATGCCGCCAGCGGCCCCGTGCCGCCACCGGCCAGCGCCGCCGAACTGCCGTCCCCCGTCGGCGCCTTTCACTACACGCGCTACCACGCACGCACGCCTGCGCTTGCGCACGACGGCATGGAGCCCGGCCGCCATCCGGTGGTGATCGCGGGCGGCGGGCCCGTCGGCATGGCGCTTGCGCTGGGGCTTGCAAACCAGGGCGTGCGCTGCGTGATCCTCGAAGCCGACGACACGGTGTGCGTGGGCAGCCGCGCGGCCTGCATCTCGCGCCGCAGCCTGGAGATCATGGAACGGCTGGGCGTGCTGCCGGCCTTCATGGCCAAGGGCCTGCCGTGGACCGGCGGGCGCAGCTTCTACAGGACGGCCGAGGTGTTCCGCTTCGAGATGCCGCACGACGAGCGGCAGAAGCTGCCGCCGATGATCAACCTCGAGCAGTACTACATCGAGCAGTACCTGCTGGACGAAATCCTCCGCTGCAACGAAGCGGCGCCGGGGCTCGTCGACATCCGATGGAACACCGAGCTCACCGGCCTTGCGCAGGACGAGGACGGCGTGACGCTGGACGTGCGCAACCCTGACGGCGCCTACCGGCTGCGCGGCCAGTGGCTTGCCGCCTGCGACGGCGGCCAGAGCTTCGTGCGCAAAGTGCTCAGGCTCGCGCTCGAGGGCACGGGCTATGAAGGCCGCTACGTGATCATCGACATCGAGCTGCACAGCACGCACCCGACCGAGCGCCGCGCCTGGTTCGACCCCCCGTGGAACCCGGGCTCGACCGTGCTAATGCACCGCCAGCCCGACGACATCTGGCGCATCGACTACCAGCTGCGCGCGGGCCAGAGCACCGAGGATGCGCTGAAGCCGGCGGCCGTGGCCGAATTCGTGCAGCGCCACCTGGACGCCATCGGCGAAGGCCACCTGCCGTGGAAGACCGTCTGGACCTCGGTCTACCGCGCAGGCGCGATGACGCTCGACAGCTACCGGCACGGCCGCGTGCTGTTCGCGGGCAATGCAGCGCATGCGATGCCGATCTTCGGCGTGCGCGGCCTCAACTCGGGCTTCGACGACGCGGACAACCTGGCCTGGAAGCTCGCCTTCGTGGCGCGCGGGCTTTCGGATGCGTCGCTGCTCGATTCCTACTCGCAGGAGCGCATTGCAGCCTTTCACGTCAATGCCGAGAACGCCATGCGCAGCACCGAGTTCATGTCGCCGCCGTCGCGCGGCTTCGACCTCTTGCGCGAGGCCGCGCTCTCGCTGTCGCAGGTGCATCGCGGCATTGCGCAACTGATCAACCCGCGCCAGACCCAGGCCGTGCGCTATGCGGATTCGGCGCTGTCGAGCGAAGGCGATGCGCTGCCGGCGGGGCCATTGCCGGGGGAGGTCATGGCCGAGCAGCAGCTCGAGCAAGGCCACCTGACCGACTGGATCGGCCCGGTCTTCACGCTGCTGGTGCTGCGGCCGGGCGCCGATGCCGTGCCGCTGCCGGACGATGAAGTGGAAGAGGCGCTTCGCGGCCCCCTGCCGTTCGCGGTTCGCACCATTGAAGGCCTGGGCATCGAAGGCGCCGACGCGCATGCCGGCCCCACCGTGTTCGAGGCGCTGGGCGCGGGAAGCGGAGCCGTCTACCTGCTGCGCCCCGACGGCCATGTGGCCGCGCGCTGGCGGCGCATGCCCCGTGGCGCATTGCCGGCCGCATTGGCTCGCGCGGCGGCCGCCCTTGCCACGGAGATTGCCGCATGACCACCTCGCTTCAACCCGACGCGCGCGACCGGCTCTACGCGGAGTGCGCGCGCGCCATCACCGAGGCGGGCGCCGAGCGCGAATCGCTGTTCCTGGCCCGTCTCGCGCTGCTGCTGTTCGAGCAGGTCGGCGACGAGGCGCGCTGCCGCGCCGCGCTGGCCGACGCGCTGCGCGCGCTGCCCGTACCATCGCTGTCCGCTACCGAACCACTACAAAAAGGAGACTGATCCATGGATCGCCGCACCCTTCTCGCCACGCTCGCCTCCGGCGCCGCCGTGGCCGCCGCGCCTTTTGCCCGCGCACAGGACTATCCCGCGCAACTCATCAAGTGGGTGGTGCCCTATCCGGCCGGCGGCGGCACCGACGTGATCGCACGCGTGCTGGCCGAAGCCATGCGCCAGACGCTGGGCCAGCAGATCGTGGTCGACAACCGCCCCGGCGCCTCGACCAACATCGGCGCCGACCTCGTCGCCAAGAGCAAGCCCGATGGCTACACCATTCTTTCGGCGGACAACGCCGTGCTGGCCTTCAACGAGCACCTGTTCAGCAAGCTGCCGTTCAATCCGGAAAAGGACTTCACCTACATCGGCGCGATCGGCAAGTTCCCGCTCGCGCTGGTGGTGCACCCCGACTTCCCGGCCAGGAACTTCAAGGAGTTCCTGGCCTACGCGAAGGCCAATCCCGGCAAGGTCAACTACGCCTCGCCGGGCAATGGCTCGCCGCACCACCTGGCCATGGAAATGTTCAAGGCCCGCACCGGCACCTTCATCACCCACATTCCCTACCGCGGCGCGGCGCCCGCCATGGCCGACGTCATGGGCGGCCAGGTGCCGTGCATGTTTCTCGACCTGGCCTCGGGCCTGCCGATCATGCAGGGCAACAAGGTGCGCGTGCTGGCCATCGGATCGGGTGCGCGCAGCAAGGCGCTGCCCAGTGTGCCGACGCTGGCCGAAGTGGGCGTGCCCAACACCGAGGTGTTCGCGTTCCAGGGCATCCTCGGCCCGGCCGGATTGCCGCCCGCGGTGGTCGCCAGGCTCAACGGCGAGCTGAACCGCGCGTTCGGCACGCCGGCCGTGCAGAAGCGTTTCGACGATTTCGGCATGGAAGCGATGCCGGGCACGCCGGCGCAGTTCGCGGCGCTGTCGCGCGCCGAGTCGAAGCGCTGGGGCCCGATCATCAAGCAGGCCGGCATCAAGCTGGACTGAGGCCTGCGCGGCCTGGGGTGGGTCGCGCTGCTACTGCGTGTAGGCCTTGCGCGAGCCGTCCTCGGAGACGTGCTCGTCGTGCTGCAGTGCGCCGTTCTCGTCCCAGCTGCGCTCGCGCGTCACGCGACCCATGGCATCGAAGCTCGATTCCGCCAGCAGGATGCCCTTTTCACTGTAGCGCCGGTGCGTGCCCACCGGCACTTGGCGCCCGCGGCCCGCCACCAGGTAGCGGCCATGGGCGGCGCGCTGGCCGCTCTCGTAGAACTCGGTGATCTCGACCGTGCGCGCATTGCCGCTTCCGCGGTAGACCGACTTGCTGCGGGGCCGGCCATTGAGGTGGTAGCTGTCGTCGCCGATCGGTTCGCCCGCCGGGTTCCATCGCTGGTCACGGATCAGCGTTCCCTTTTCGGAGAACTCCTGCTCGCGCTGCCGCACCGCGCTGCGCTCGACCAGCAGCCACACCGTTTCGCGGCGCTTCACGCCCTCGGATGAAAACTGGCGCTCGGTGCGCTGGCGGCCGACGATCTCGTCCTGCACGGAAGGCTTGCCGTTGTCGTAGAAGCTCTGCGAACGCACCCGCTTGCCCGACAGGTACGACAGCCGCGAGCGCAGCATGCCGCCCGCATCGAACAGCTCGACCTGCGACGGCCCGCCGACGAATCCGCAAAGCCTGGCGTCGTCGGCGGCCGGCGCCAGCATGGGCGTTTCGCCGCAGCGCAGCGCCGACATCTGGCCGCGCTCCGTGAACTCGACGAAGGCGCGGTCGGTTCCAACGGCCGGATAGAAGGTGACCCGGCGCAGCTGCCCGCCCGGGTAGAAGCTGCGCACCAGGCCGTGCTCCTGTCCGTCGTCGTAGACCGCCTCGCGCACGACCTGCCCGTTGGGCGCGAACTCGCGGGCGGGGCCATGGATGTTGCCCTTGGCGTTGAGGGTGTGCTCCCTGGCCAGCTTGCCCTTTTCATAGAAGCGCGCCAGGCCCATGAAGACGCCGTTCTGGATCTGCTGCTCGCGCTGGAGCTCGCCGGTTTCGCGCTCCTTGCAGCGCATCAGCCCCGTCTTGCCCGCGGTGCTGCTGCCGTCGGACGGATCGACCTTGCGGCCGTTGAGCTCGCAATCGAGCGCAGCGTGGGCAGCGCCCGCCGCAAAGAGCCAGAGTGCGGCGGCTGCGATCCGGAATGCGGCTGTACCGGTGCCCGCGGTGGCTGCGAGCCGGCCGGAGGCGGCCCGGGGCGGAGGGTTCATTTGTCGTAGAGCGCTGCCAGGGAACGAAAGCCCTTGGCCTCGATCGGATTGCCGAACGGGTCGCAGAAGAACATGGTCCACTGCTCGCCCGGCTGGCCCTCGAAGCGCACCTGCGGCTCGAGCACGAACTCGATCTCGGCAGCCTTCAGCCGCTTCGCCAGCGCCTGCCAGTCGGGCAGGGCGAGCACGATGCCGAAGTGCGGCATCGGCACCATCGCGTCGCCGACGCGGCCGGTGCGCGTGGTGGCGAAGGGTTCGCCCAGGTGCAGCGAGATCTGGTGGCCGAAGAAGTCGAAATCGACCCACGTTTCGGTGCTGCGGCCTTCGGCACAGCCGAGAACCTGGCCATAGAAGCGACGGGCCGCATCGAGATCGCGGACGTGGAAGGCAAGATGGAAGATGCTCTGCATGTTCCGGATTATGGGCAGCGGTGCTGTGAGAATGCCGGACTTTCTTTCATCGTGGAGCAAGCCTTGCGGATACTCCGGATACTTGTTGCGCCAAGGCGCGACACCCCTGTGAAGACACCTGCGCGCGGGTCGCTGCTTTCGCGCCTGCCGCGCCTTGCGCTGGCCGGTGCCTGCTGCGCTCTCGCGCTGGCGGCAGAGGGCGCCTGCCCGCCGTCCGCCATTGCCAGCCTCGGAAAGCCCGGTGCGGCCGTCGGCCAGTGGAATGCGGCCGACCGCGGCCTGTTGTGGCGCGCCGAGCGGGACGGGCGCACCACCTGGCTCTATGGAACCATTCATCTCGGCCGTGCCGAATGGGTGCGGCCCGGCCCCACCGTGCAGAAGGCGCTGGAGCAAAGCGATGCGCTCGCGCTGGAACTCGACCTGCGCGACCCGGTCGCCATGCAGCCCATGACGCAGCAGGCCGACCCGGCGGTGGTCGCGCGGCTGCTCAGCGGCGAGCGCGCGCAGCGGTTGGCCCGCCAGAACGAGGCCGCCTGCGTGCCGCCCGGCCAGACCGCGGGGCTGCAGCCCATCCTGCAGGTCATGTCGCTGGCGGGCCTGGTGGCACGCGTCGATGGCCTGTACCCGGAGTTCGGCGCCGACGAGGCCCTGGCGGTTTCCGCGCGCAACAACAACAAGCCGGTGTTCGCCCTCGAAAACGCCGCCGCGCAATTGAAGGCGCTGACCGGCGGTTCCGAGGCCGAAGAGGCCGAGCAGATCGACGCGGCCCTGACCGAACTGGAGTCGGGCCAGCTGCGCGCGCAGATGAAGGAGCTGGCCGACATCTGGGCCCGCGGCGACGCGGACAAGCTCGGCCGCTACCCCGAATGGTGCAACTGCCTCAACACGCCCGCCGAACAGCGGCTCATGAAGCGCCTGCTGGACGACCGCAACCCCGGCCTGGCTGACGGCATCGAGCGCATGCACGCGGGCGGCAAGCGCGTATTCGCTGCCGTGGGCGCGCTGCACATGGTCGGCCCGCAGGGGCTGCCGGCGCTGCTGGCGGCGCGCGGATTCCAGGTGGCGGCGGTCCCGCTGGTGGCGCAGCCGCCCGCCGCGGTACCGACCGCGCCCGCGCCCAAGGCGAGCGCCCGCGGTGCGCAAGGGGCCAGGAGCAATCGCGGCGCCAAGGCTTCCGGTGCCAAGGCTTCAGGCACCCGGAGCACGGGCAATGCCAAGTCCGCCCGGCGCGCACCGGCACCAAAGAGCAAACAGCGCCGATAATCGCCAACGCCATGCACCTGCTGCGAAACCACCCCCGCTTCCTCGGCCTCGTCGGCCGCTGGGTGCTGCTGTGGTTCGCGCTCTCGATCGGCGCGGCGGTGGCCTCGCCGATCGTGCATCCGCAGGCCGTCGAGCTGGTGTGCTCGAGCGCTGGTTCGATCAAGGTGGTGGTCCACACCGAAGACGGCGTGCAGGAGATGGGCGCCTCGCACATGGACTGCCCGCTGTGCGTGCTGACCGGCGCGCCGCCCCCATCGCCGTCCGCCGCCGTTTTCGACCTTCCCCTGCCGCTGGGCCGCGTGGTCCAGTCCATTCCCGCCGCGCGCCTGGCCGCGGCCACCGCCGCGCCGCTGCCGGCCCGCGGGCCTCCCGCCCTCTCCTGAAGCTGTCAAAACCGTCGCCGACTGCGCCCGATTCGAAGGGTGCATGCGGCCTGTCCGGCTTGAAGTTCGTGGAGCAGGTTCCCAGTGAAAAAGCATTCCCGCGCCGTGGCGATCGCCATGGCATTCCCCCTTGGCGCGCCCGCGTGGGCGCAGGACGCGCCTGATCCATCCGGCGGAAGCGGTGCCCGCACCCTGAGCACCGTCACGGCCAGCGATGGCCGCCCGACCTCGCTGCCGACCCAGATCCCGACCACGATCGAGGGCACGACGCACGAGCAGATCGCCGAAACCGTCAACGCGACAGACAGCGAAGACGCGCTCAAGTACCTGCCGAGCCTCGTGGTGCGCAAGCGCTACATCGGCGATTTCAACCACGCGGTGCTTGCCACACGGGCCTCCGGCACGGGCAACAGCGCGCGCTCGATGGTGTATGCCGACGGCATCATGCTGTCGAACCCGCTGGGCAACGGCGCTACCTACGCGCCGCGCTGGGGCATGGTGTCGCCCGAGGAGATCGAGCGGGTCGACGTGCTCTACGGGCCGTTCTCTGCCGCCTACCCGGGCAACTCGGTGGGCGCCGTGGTCGACTACATGACGCGCATGCCCACCCGGCTCGAAGCGCACGCCAAGCTCAGCGGCTTCGCCTCGAACTTCGACCTGTACAACAGCCACTCTTCTCCCGCGGGCCAGCAGCTCGAGCTCTCGCTGGGCAGCCGCAGCGGCGACTGGTCGTGGTGGCTCAGCGCCTCTCGCACCCACAGCAAGGGGCAGGCGCTGGTGTTCGGCAACCGGCTCGCGAGCGCCGGCACCCTGGGCAACGCCGGCACGCCGGTCAGCGGGGCGGTTCTGGGGCTGAACCCATCGAACCAGCCTTGGTGGCTGGTGGGCGGCTCGACGATCTACGACTCCACGCAGGAACAGGCCAAGCTCAAGCTGGCCTACGACTTCTCGCCCACGGTGCGCGCAACCTACACGCTGGGCGCCTGGAACAACACCACGCACGGCGGCGTCGACACCTACCTGCGCGATGCCTTCGGCCGGCCGGTGTATTCGGGGCGCGTGAACATCGCCGGGCGAAGCTACAACCTCGATGCGCCGAGCGCCGCGCTGGCACCAACCGAGACCGCGCTCACCCATTACATGCATGGCCTTTCGGTGAAGAGCCATACTGGCGGCGTGTTCGACTGGGAGCTGTCCGCAAGCCTGTTCGACTATGCGCGCGACACCTCGCGCACGCCCACCACGCCCCTGCCCGGCGCCTTCTACGGCGGACCGGGCCGCACCACCGACATGGGCGGCTCCGGCTGGCACACCTTCAAGGCCGCCGGCACATGGCGGTCCACCGGCTCGGCCGAGGGCGTGGGTGCGCACGTGGTCGACTTCGGCTTCCAGCAGGACACGGCCCGCCTGCGCACCAGCGTCGGCAACACGCTCGACTGGATCGCCGGGCCGGCCGTGTCGCAGTTCTCCGCCTTCAACGGCAACACCCGATTGCAGTCGCTCTACGTGCAGGACACCTGGCGCTTCGCCAAGGACTGGAAGACCACCCTCGGCCTGCGCCACGAACGCTGGGAAGCTGACGGCGGCCAGCTCGGCAACGCGACGAAGCTGCTCGACTTTGCGCCGCGCAAGAACAGCTACGACTCGCCCAAGGCCGCCCTCGCCTGGCAGGCCACCCCGGACTGGCTGTTCAAGGCATCGACCGGCCGGGCGGTTCGCATGCCGACCGTGAGCGAGCTCTACCAGGGCTCGATCGACGGCAACCGCATCGTCAACACCAACCCGAACCTGCGCCCGGAGCGCTCGTGGACCACGGAGCTCAGCGCCGAGCGCGACCTGAAAGGCTGGGGGCTCGACGGCGTGCTGCGCACCACGCTCTTCTTCGAGAACACCAAGGACGCGCTCTACAGCCAGGCCCTCACCAATCTGGTGAGCACGGTGCAGAACGTCGATGCCATCCGTACGCGCGGGCTGGAGGTGGCGCTGAACGCGGTCGACGTGGGCGTGAAGGGGCTGGACCTGAGCGGCAGCCTCACGCTGACGCGCTCGAAGATTGCGGCCAACAGCGGTTTTCCCGCCAGCGTCGGCCGCGAACAGCCGCGCGTGCCGAAGCTGCGGGCCACGCTGCTCGCCACCTACCGGCCCGACGCCAGATGGAGCTACACGGTCGGTGCACGCTACAGCGGCAAGCAGTACGGCACGCACGACAACAGTGACGGCAACGGCGCGGCCTACATGGGCTTTTCGAAGTTCTTCGTGGTCGACGCGCGCATACGCTACCGGATCGACCGGCAATGGAGCGCCGCCGTGGGCATCGACAACCTGAACAACAACAAGTACTGGGCCTTCCATCCCTATCCGCAACGCACCTACGTGGCCGAACTCAAGTTCGACCTCTGATCCTTTTCACCCGCTTTCTTCAAGGAGTTCCCGCAATGAACCACCCACGCACCACCCTCAAGACCGCCGCCGCCTGCGTCCTGCTGGCAGGCACGACGGCCGCCTGCGCCCATGTCACCCTGCCACGGGGCGGCGCCACCGTCGGCAGCGACTACAACGCGGCCTTCCGCGTCGGCCACGCCTGCGAAGGCGCCAAGGTCACCACCGGCCTGGCCGTCCGCCTGCCCAAGGGCTTCCTGCTGAGCGACGCGCAGGCGCGCAAGGGCTGGAAGCTCGACGTCCAGAAGAACGCCGGCGACGGCGAAGTGCGCTGGACCGCCGAGAGCCCGCAAACGGCGCTGCCTGCCAATGAGCGCGCCGAATTCGTGCTGCGCGGCAAGGTGCCCGGCACGCCCGGGCCGCTGTGGTTCAAGGTGCTGCAGACCTGCGACGTGGGCAGCGTCGACTGGGCGGAAGTGCCGGCGTCGGGCAGCTCGACCGCGGGGCTCAAGAGCCCCGCCGCCAGGCTCGATGTGGTGGCGCAGGGCGTGGCCACGGTCGACGTGCGCGATGGCTGGGTGCGCCAGTCGGTGCCGGGCCAGAGCGGCACCGGGGCCTTCATGAAGCTCACCGCGCCCACCGGCGCCAGGCTGGTTGGCATCACGACCCCGGCCGCCGGCGTGGCCGAGGTGCACGAGATGAAGATGGAAGGCGACACCATGAAGATGCGTGAGCTGCCGGGCGGCCTCGACCTGCCCGCCGGGCAGACCGTGGAGCTCAAGCCGGGCGGCTATCACGTGATGATGATGGACTTGAAGCAGGCGCTGGCCAAGGGTTCGACCGTGCCGGTGACGCTGCGCTTCGAGGATGCCAAGGGCCAGAAGACCTCGCTCGACCTGAACCTGCCGGTGGGCGCGCCTGCAGGCGCCGAAGCGGCCGCGCCGGCCCATCAGCACAAGCATTGACGCCCGCGCCTCTTACAGCAGCTGGTCCGGCGCCAGCGGACCGAACAGCCGCAGCAGCAGGCGCAGGGTCAGGCTGGCGTCGGGCTCGGTGGAGGTGTCCTTCAGTCCGCTGCCTTCGGGCGCCCGCCAGACCAGCGAGCCGCCGTCCAGCTCGACCCGCCATGAGCCCTCGCGCATGCCGCGCTCGATCTGGGCGGACGCCGCGCGGGAGAGCTCGGCGCTTCGCACGAGCAGGGCGATCTCGGTGTTCTGCAGCTGCGAGCGCAGGTCCAGGTTCATCGAGCCGACCACCAGCAACTGGCCGTCCATCACCAGCACCTTCGAGTGCAGCATCGAGCGCGATTCGCCGAGGCTGCCGCTGCCCGAGGAGCCGAATGCATTGCTGACGCTGGCCTGTTCGCTGCGCAATTCGTAGAGTTCGACGCCTATCCTGAGCAGGTCCTCCCGATGCCGGGCATAGCCGACATGCGCCACCGGCGCGTCGTTCGACGACAGCGAGTTGGTCAGCACGCGGATGCGCACCCCGCGGCCCCGAGCCGCCGCAAAAGCCTGCTTCATGTCCGGGCCGGGCACGAAATACGGCGAGATGACGAGCAGCTCGCTGCGCGCCTGGCCGATCAGCTGAAGCAGGCCTTCGACGACCGTGTCGCTGCCCGCGGCAAGATCGGAACTGGCTTCGAGCGCCGCCGCGCGCCGCGACGAACTGCCGGCGTCCCCGGGCTGGCTCACCACCAGGCCCGGCGCCCTCGTCTTCTCGGCGCCCTTGTCGGCCGGGATCTTTCCGGGCTGGTCGGCGAGCATTACCGCGGGCGCCCAGACGAAACGGGCGGTTCGCAGGTCCATCGGCTTTTCGTCCCAGGCGCGGGCGAGCTGTGCCGGCGTGGGAGCGGCGCCTGGTTTCGGCTCTGCCTCGGGTGTTGCCGGCGGCGGTGAGTTCTGCGCGCGGGCCGATTCGTCGGCCAGCTCCCGGTCGGCCTGTTGCGCGCGTTCGCGTATGGCTTCCAGCTCGCTGCGCTTGACCAGCGACTGGACGGGATAGGCGCGTTCGTTGTTCCAGTAGCTGTCGAAGCTGCGCGACAGATCCCGCACGATCGGTCCGGCCGCCAGGATGTCGACGTCGATGTAGTTGCCCTTCAGCGCATTGCCGAAATAGGCGTCGCCCAGGTTGCGACCGCCGGTGACGCCGAGCACGTTGTCGGCGAGAAAGAGCTTGTTGTGCATCCGCTGCTGGATCCGCGAGGCATCGCCGATCGAGTTGAGCGCGCGCGCGAACGAAGACCCGCGCGCGCCGGCCAGCGGGTTGAACAGGCGCACCTCGATGTTGGGCACGAACGCCAGGCCCAGCACCAGCGCATCGCGCCCGGTGCTGTGGAGATCGTCGAGCAGGATCCGCACGCGCACGCCGCGCTCGGCCGCCGCCCGGATCCCTCGCACCAGCCGGCCGGTGCTGGCATCGGCGTGGATGGCGTAGTACTGCAGGTCGAGTGTTTTCTGTGCGCCTTCGATCAACGCGAGCCGGCTGCCGTAGGCGGCCGGAGGCCCCGCGAGCAGCAGGAAGCCGGATTCGAACCGAGCCGCATCGGCTTTGCGCCGCTGTTGGACCAAGGCTTCCAGCGCGGTGCCGTTGGGCGAGGGGAGCGCGGTCGATACCGGCCGGTCGACATGCTCGGGCAGTTGTGCGCAGGCGCCCTGCAGGACGAGGACAAGAAGTGCGATGGATCGGCCAAAGAGCGCGTAGATAGAAGACATGCGGCGTTCCTGGAACTTGGAAGCCGCATATATAGCCTAGTCGGCGTTGCCCCGGCGTGGGACGGCGGGACAGTCCGATGTAGAACCAATGAACTAGCGCCCGGCGGACAGCTCCTCCTGGCGTTCCAGGGCCGCCAGCAACTCGTCGTCGATCTGGGCATGGCGCTGGCTCAGTTCGGCCGCGCGCGAAGCGTCGG